>NZ_CP091382.1:0-3855000 GCF_021725495.1 Saccharothrix sp. AJ9571
AGCAGGTGCAGCACGCCGTGCACGGTGAGCAGGTGCAGTTCCTCGGTCAGCGAGTGCCCGGCGGTGTGCGCTTGGTCCTTCGCGAACGCCGGGCAGAGCACGATGTCGCCGAGCAGGGCGGGTGAGGCGTCCGCGGCGTCGGGACGGCGGGTGCTGTCCAGCTCGTCCATCGGGAAGGCCATCACGTCGGTCGGGCCCGGCAGGTCCATCCAGCGCTCGTGCAGATCCTCCATCACGTCCAGGGTGACCAGCAGCACGGAGAGCTCGGCCAGCGGGCTGACCTCCATCTTGTCCAGCGCGAACCGGGCCGCGGAGACGATGGAAGCCTCGTCGACGCCGACCCCGGACTCGTTGGCGATCTCGATGCTCACCGGCGCTGGCCCTTCCAGCCGTTCTTCGGCTCGGTGGCGTCCTGCACGGCCTGCCACTTCTCGTAGGCGTCGACGATGTCGCCGACCAGGCGGTGGCGGACCACGTCCTGGCTGGTCAGCGTCGCGAAGTGCAGGTCGTCCACGCCCTCGAGGATCTCGCGCACCACCCGCAGGCCGCTGCGCTGCCCGCTGGGCAGGTCGACCTGGGTGATGTCACCGGTGACCACGATCTTCGAGCCGAAGCCGAGCCGGGTGAGGAACATCTTCATCTGTTCCGGCGTGGTGTTCTGCGCCTCGTCCAGGATGATGAAGGCGTCGTTGAGGGTGCGCCCGCGCATGTAGGCCAGCGGCGCGATCTCGATCGTGCCCGCCTGCATCAGCCGCGGGATCGACTCGGGGTCGACCATGTCGTGCAGCGCGTCGTAGAGCGGGCGCAGGTACGGGTCGATCTTCTCGTTGAGCGTGCCGGGCAGGTACCCCAGCCGCTCACCGGCTTCGACCGCGGGCCGGGTCAGCACGATGCGGGTGACCAGCTTGCCCTGCAGCGCCTGCACGGCCTTCGCCATGGCCAGGTAGGTCTTGCCGGTACCCGCCGGGCCGACGCCGAAGACGATCGTGTGCTTGTCGATCGCGTCGACGTAGCGCTTCTGGTTCAGCGTCTTGGGCCGGATGGTGCGCCCGCGGCGGGACAGGATGTCCATGCTGAGCACGTCGGCAGGCGATTCGGAGCCACCGGCGGAGAGCATGGCGACCGTGCGCCGCACGGTGCCGGGGTCGACCTGCTGGCCGCGCCCGGCCAGGGTGACCAGTTCGGCGAACACGCGCTCGGCGAAGGCCACGTCGGCCGGGTCACCGGTGAGGGTGACCTCGTTGCCGCGGACGTGGACGTCGGCGGTGAGCAGTTCCTCGGCGACGCGCAGGTTTTCGTCCCGCGACCCCAGCAGGGTCAGCGCGGCGGCGTCGGGAATGGGGAATCGGGACTTCGCGTCCGGCGTGGCTGCCGCCTCGACCTGCTGGTCGTCACGCGGGACTTCGGATCGGGCGGCTCCACCCGGTGCGGTACCGGCCACTGGGCCTCGGGCCTGCTTTCTGCGCTCTCGTCGCTGGTCGCGAGTTGTTCGGTCACCCACGATGCTAGCGGTAGGCGGCCCGGCGGCGCAGGTGGTTACCTCGCCGTGCCGAAGTGGCCGAGCTGTTCACCGCCGAGCACGTGGGCGTGGACGTGGAAGACCGTCTGCCCGGCGTCGCCCTCGGTGTTGAACACCACGCGGTAGCCGCTGGTGGTGATGCCCTCGATCTCGGCCACCTTCGCGACGGTGGCGACCACTTCGGCCAGCCCGTCCGGGTCGGCGGCGGCGAACTCGGCGAGGTTGCGGTACCGCTTCTTCGGCACGACGAGCACGTGCACCCTGGCCTGGGGCTGGATGTCCCGGAAGGCGAGGGTGCTCTCGGTCTCGTGCACGATCTCGGCCGGGATCTCCCTGGCGATGATCTTCTCGAACAACGTCTCCGCGTCACTCATACCGCCGACCCTAACGGTCCAGTGGTGATCAGTCTTCGCGCATCCAGGAGAGCGCGATGTGCGTTTCGCTGATCCGCCAGCCTTCGGGGGTCCGCACGGCGGTGGCGGTCACGCGCAGCCCGCTGTTCCGGTGGGGTGGTTCGCCCTCGCGGTAGAAGTACACGAGCTGGTTGGCCGTCGCGGTGGCGTGGTCGCCGTCGACCTGCACCAGCACGTCGCCGTGCACGTGCTGGGTGCGCACCCCCTCGACGTGGCTGGCCTTGACGAAGTCGGTCACCTCGCCGAGGCCGCGCAACACCCCACCACGCGGGGAATGCGCGACGACGTCGGCGTGGTAGATGCCGGGCAGGTCGTCGTAGCGGGCTTCGTCGAGCAGGTAGGCCAGGCGGGCGAAGAGGTCGGCGATCTCAAGGCGGTCGGCTGTGGACACGGGGACTCCTTTGATGTTGGTGTCACCAACACTACGGGTACAGTGTTGGTTTGGCCAACATGGATTACTGTGGTGTCGCATGGAGGAGATCCCCGAACGCCTGCGGACGAAGCCGAGTTGGCTGATCACGCAGCTGGCCGTCCACGCGCGCCGCCTGGTGTCCGAGAGCTTCACCGAGGCGGGCGCGAAGGGTTACCACTACCGGATCCTGGCCGCCCTGCAGGAGTTCGGCCCGTCCAGCCAGGCGGATCTCGGACGCCGCTGCCACGTCGACCGCAGCGACGTCGTGGCGGCGGTCAACCAGCTGGTGGAACTGGGCCACGTGGACCGCACCCCGGACCCCACCCACGGCAGGCGCAACAAAGTCAGCCTCACCCCGGAGGGCCTTCAGCAACTCCTGCGCATGGACGCCCTGCTCACCCAAGCCCAGTCGGACCTGCTGGCCGCCCTCACCCCGGACGACCGCCACACCCTCACGCACCTACTGACCCAAGCCCTGACCCACCACACCCCGGACTAGCCCTCCACTGACGCTATGAGTGGGGCATTACTTGCATTGAATGCTAGTAATGCCCCACTCATAGCGTTCGTCTCTCTCCCACACACTTGGCCAGCCCGAGCTCCGAATGTGGGTGAACGTGAGGTTCGGCTGCACGAGCGTGGAACTCGGCTGCCTGAGTGTGGAACTCGGGTGCAAGGGGGTGGGTTTCGGGTGCACGTGCGAAGAATCGGCACCCAGAGCAACAAACGGGGCCCAGCAGCACACGGAAACCGCGGCACAGAAGAACCCCAGCGGATGTCGCGGGGGGTCCAGGGGGCTTGCCCCCGGCGGGGGCCTGGGGGTCCGACCCCAGACAAGGACGTTCCTTCGCCCCCGCGAAGGGCGAAGCCCGAGCAGGGCGAAGGAACGAAGGAACGCCGCGGGGTGGTGGAACCTGGGGGTCGTTCCACCACCGCCGCGGCTCCGCCGGACCGAGGGGGGAGGTGTCCGGCGGGGACTCCGGTGCACCGGCTTGAAGCCGTTGTGTCCGGAAACCGTGTGTGCTGTCTCGGATGACCAGAGTAACGGCTAGGCCTGTCGGCGCGCCAGGTCACGGCGTAAAATTACGCCAGGAAATTTCCGGGGTTTCGAATACCTCCGGTAGCCCGATCCACCTGGTGGTCAGGCCCAGCGCGACGTGAGCGCTCCAAGTGCACCTAAGGCCACCACCGCCGCGGTCGAGGTCCGCAGGACGGTCTGGCCTAGTCTGACTGGACGTGCACCCGCGTCCGAGAGCAGGGTGAGCTCCTCCGGCCCGATTCCGCCTTCCGGGCCCACCACCAGCAACAGGCTTCCGGCTGGCGGAAGGCCCGCGTCCGCCAAGCGGACACCGGCTTCCGCCTCCAGCACCAGCGCGCGATCGACTTCGCCGGCCAGGGCCGCGAGCTGCTTGGTGGTCATCGGTTCCGCGACCGTGGGCAGCCACAACCGCCGGGCCTGCTTCGCCGCCGCGCGGGCGGTGGACCGCCAGCGCGCCAAGGCTTTGTCCCCGCGCGGGCCGTCTTCCCACTTGGCCACGCTGCGCGCGGCGCGCCACGGCACGATCCCGTCCACGCCCGCCTCGGTGGCCAGTTCCACCGCCAGCTCGCCGCGGTCCCCCTTCGCCAGCGCCTGCGCCACGATCACGCGCAGCTCCGGCTCCGGCTCGGTCCACGACTCTTCGACCCGCAGCGCCAGTTCCGCGTCACGCCCGCCCTGCACGGAATCCGCCACGCACCGCGCGCCGCCACCCCGGCCGTCGGTGAGCACGATCCGCTCACCGGGCCGGATGCGGCGCACGGTGACCGCGTGCCGTGCCTCTTCCCCGTCGAGCACCGCTCGATCACCGGAAGGCAGGGCGTCGACCAGGAAAACCGGGTCCACTACCGGCTCTTGGTGCGCAACTTCGAGAACAGCCCGCCGTGCTTGCCGTTGCCCGCGAGCGTCGGCGAATCCTCACCGCGCGTCTGGGCCAGCTCGCGCAGCAGCTCCCGCTGCGCCTCGTCCAGCTTGGTCGGCACCACGACCTCGACGTGCACGTGCAGGTCACCACGACCGTCCACGCGCCCCGACGACCGCAGCCGCGGCATGCCCTTGCCGGTCAGCACCAGCTCGGTGTTCGGCTGCGTGCCCGGCTCGATCTCCAGCTCGTGCTCACCGTCGATGAGCGTGTCCATCGGCATCTTCGCGCCCAGCGCGGCCGTGGTCATCGGCACGCTCAGCTTGCAGTGCAGGTCGTTGCCCTGGCGGATGAACACGTCGTGCGGTGCCTCGTCGATCTCGACGTACAGGTCACCGGCCGGCCCGCCACCCGGGCCGACCTCACCCTGGCCGGACAGCCGGATCCGCATGCCGTCGCCGACACCCGGGGGCACCTTCGCGGTCACCGTGCGGCGCGAGCGCACGCGGCCGTCACCACCGCACTGGCGGCACGGGTCGGTGATGACCTCGCCGAAGCCGCGGCAGACCGGGCAGGCCCGCGCGGTCATCACCTGACCGAGGAACGACCGCTGCACGGACTGGATCTCGCCCTGCCCGCCGCAGGTGTCGCAGGTCTTCGTGGTGGCACCGGCCGCGGTGCCCGCGCCGCGGCACAGATCGCAGAGGATCGCCGTGTCGACGGTGATCTCCTTGTCGATGCCGGTGGCGCACTCCTCCAGCGTCAGGCCGATGCGGATGAGCGCGTCCGAACCCGGCTGCACGCGGCTGCGCGGGCCGCGCCCGCGGCCGCCACCGCCGCCCGCCGCACCGCCGAAGAAGGCGTCCATGATGTCGCCGAGCCCGCCGAAGCCGCCGAACGGGTCGCCCCCGCCACCGCGGGCGGCACCGCCGTCCATCGGGTCACCGCCGAGGTCGACGATCTTGCGCTTCTGCGGATCGGACAGCACCTCGTATGCCGTGGTCACCTCGCCGAAGCGGTGCTTGGCGTCGTCGGACGGGTTCACGTCCGGGTGGAGCTCGCGGGCGAGCTTGCGGTACGCGCGCTTGATCTCCTGATCGGTCGCGTTCTTCGCGACACCGAGCGTGCCGTAGTAGTCCCTGGCCACCGTGCTGCCGTCCTCCTGCCGAAAAACCCGAATAGCGGGCTCACTTGCCCGAGAGCATCTGCCCGACGTAGTTGGCCACCGCCCGCACCGCGGCGATGGTGGTCGGGTAGTCCATCCTCGTCGGCCCGACGATCCCCATGCCGCCGAGCAGCGTGTCCATGCCGTAGCCGACCGACACGACCGAGGTGCTCCGCATCTGCTCGTCCTCATTTTCCTCGCCGATGCGCACCGTGACCGCACCGGGGTTGCGTGCCGCCGCTAGCAGCTTCAGCACGACCACCTGCTCCTCCAGTGCCTCCAGCACCTGGCGCAGCGAACCCGGGAAGTCCGCCACGTTGCGGGTCAGGTTCGCGGTACCGCCGAGCACCAGCCGTTCCTCCGGGTGCTCCACCAGCGACTCGACGAGCACGGTACACACCCGGGTGGTGGCGTCGCGCAGGTCGGAGGGGGCCTGCTCGGGCAGCTCGGCCACGCGGGCCGCCGCCTCGGTCAGCCTGCGCCCGGCCAGCGCGGAGTTCAGCGAGGTCCGCAGCCGGGAGACCGCCTCCTCGGTGATCACGTCGCCGATGTCCACCGTGCGCTGGTCGACGCGGCCGGTGTCGGTGATCAGCACCAGCATCAGCCGGGCCGCGGTCAGCGGCACCACCTCGAGGTGGCGCACGGTGGAGTTGGTCATCATCGGGTACTGCACCACCGCGACCTGCCTGGTCAGCTGCGCGAGCAGCCGGACGGAGCGGCGGAGCACGTCCTCCATGTCCACCGCGCCGTCGAGGAACGAGGTGATCGCCCGGCGCTCGGCCGCGGACAGCGGCTTGATCTCGGAGAGCCGGTCGACGAACACCCGGTAGCCCTTGTCGGTGGGGATGCGCCCGGCGCTGGTGTGGGGCTGGGTGATGTAGCCCTCCTCCTCCAGCGCCGCCATGTCGTTGCGGACCGTGGCGCTGGACACACCCAGGTTGTGCCGGTCCACGATCGCCTTGGAACCCACGGGCTCCTGGTTGGCCACGTAGTCGGCGACGATGGCGCGCAGCACCTCGAACCGGCGTTCATCCGCGTTCGCCACGTCCACCTCACCTTCCCCGCGACCCGGCACCGCTTGCCACGATCAGGTCAAGTTTACGGAAAGCTGCGCCGGACGCGCTCAAGACGGCCGATAACCCCGTGAGTGCGGCCGGTCACCGGCGTGACCGGCCGTACTCACGGGGCTTGACCTGGGCTTATGTGTTGCGCGGGAAGCCGAGGTTGACGCCGCCGTGCGACGGGTCCGGCCAGCGCGAGGTGACCACCTTGGTCCGGGTGAAGAAGTGGAAGCCCTCCGGCCCGTAGGCGTGGCTGTCGCCGAACAGCGAGTCCTTCCAGCCGCCGAACGAGTAGTAGCCGACGGGCACCGGGATCGGCACGTTCACCCCGACCATGCCGACCTCGATCTCGTTCTGGAACCGCCGCGCGGCGCCGCCGTCGGTGGTGAACAGGGCCGTGCCGTTGCCGTACGGGTTGGCGTTGACCAGCTCGACCGCCGGCTCGTAGCCCTCGGCGCGGACCACCGACAGCACCGGCCCGAAGATCTCGTCCCGGTAGATCGACATCTCCGGCGACACCCGGTCGAACAGGGTCGGACCGAGCCAGTAGCCGCCGTCCTCCCCGTCGACCTCGATCCCGCGCCCGTCCACCACCAGCTCCGCGCCCGACTCGACGCCCGCCTCCACATAGGACTGCACGCGCGCGTGGTGCGCGGCGGTGACCAGCGGGCCCATCTCCGAGTCGGGGCGGCGGCCGTCGCCGACCCGCAGCTTCCGGATCCGCTCGGCGATCTTCGCCACCAGCTCGTCGCCGATCGGGTCGACCGCGACCACCACGGAGACCGCCATGCAGCGCTCCCCCGCCGAGCCGAACCCGGCCGACACCGCGGCGTCCGCGGCCAGGTCGAGGTCGGCGTCGGGCAGCACCACCATGTGGTTCTTCGCACCGCCGAGCGCCTGCACGCGCTTGCCGTGCCGCGTCCCGGTTTCGTAGACGTAGCGCGCGATCGGCGTGGACCCGACGAACGAGATCGCCTTCACGTCCGGGTTTTCCAGCAGTCCGTCGACCGCCACCTTGTCGCCGTGCAGCACGTTCAGCACGCCGGCGGGCAGGCCGGCCTCGGCGAACAGCTCGGCGATGAAGTTCGCCGCCGACGGGTCCTTCTCGCTCGGCTTGAGCACCACGGTGTTGCCGCAGGCGATCGCGTTCGGCACGAACCACAACGGCACCATGGCCGGGAAGTTGAACGGCGAGATGACGCCGACCACGCCCAGCGGCTGGGCGATCGAGTACACGTCGACGCCGGTGGAAGCCTGCTCGCTGAACCCGCCCTTGAGCAGTTGCGCGGCCCCGCAGGCGTATTCGACGTTTTCGATGGCACGCGCGATCTCACCGGCGGCGTCCGACTCGACCTTGCCGTGCTCACTGGTGACGATCTTCGCCAGGTCGTCCTTGCGCGCGGAGAGCAACTCGCGGAAGGCGAACATCATCCGCGTGCGCGCGGCGAGGGAAGTGTTGCGCCACGCGGGAAAGGCGTTCTTCGCCGCGGTCACGGCCGCTTCGACCTCGCCCGGCCCGGCGAAGTCGACCCGCGCCCGCACCTGCCCGGTCGCGGGGTCGAACACGTCCCCGGCCCGTTCGGCCACCCCGGAGTACGGCTTGCCGTCGATCCAGTGGCTGATTCGTCCCGTCACTTGCGTGCCTCCTGCGCCGCGGCGATCGATCCTTCGAGTATTTCCAGTGCCTCACCGGTTTCGGCGTCGGTGAGGGTCATCGGCGGGGCCAGCCGGATCACGTTGCCGTGCAGCCCGCCCTTGCCGACCAGCAGCCCGCGCTTCTTCGCCTCCTCCAGCACCACACCGGCGGCGGGCGGGCTCGGCGAGCGATCCGCTTCGATCAGTTCCAGGCCGATCATCAGCCCCTTGCCGCGGACGTCACCCAGCACGTCGTACCTCTCGGCCAGGTCCCGCAGCCCGCCGAACAGCGTGTCACCCTGCTTGGCCGCGTTGCCCTGAAGGTCGTTGTCCAGCAGGTAGTCCAAAGTGGCCTTCGCGCCCGCGGTGGAGATCGGGTTGCCGCCGAAGGTCGAGATGGAGTTCGCGGTCAGGCAGTCCATCACCTCGCCGCGGGCGACCACGCCGCCGATCGCCAGCCCGTTGCCCAGTCCCTTCGCGAAGGTCATCATGTCCGGCACGACGTCGTGCGCCTGCATGCCCCAGAAGTGCCCGCCGGTGCGCCCCCAGCCGGTCTGCACCTCGTCGGAGATGAGCAGGATGCCGTGCTCGTCGAGCACCTCCTTGAAGGCGCCGAAGAACCCGTCCGGCGGCACGTTGAACCCGCCGACGCCCTGGATCGGCTCGGCGATCATCGCGGCCACGTCACCGGCGGTGCTGGTCTGCAGCACGTCGCGCAGGTCCTCGGTGCAGGCGGCGATGAAATCCGCGTCGGCCAGCGACGCGAACGGGCTGCGGTAGCGGTAACCGCCGTGCACGTAGCTGACCTTGACCGGTGAGAGCGAACTGGCCGACCAGCCGCGGTTGCCGGTGATGCCGACCGTGGCGAAGGCCCGGCCGTGGTAGGAGTTGCGCAGCGCGAGGATCTGGTTGCTGCGCCGGTACTGCGTGGCCAGCATCAGCGCCGTCTCGTTGGCCTCGGTGCCCGAGTTGGTGAAGAACACCTTCGCGCCGGGGATACCGGACAGCTCGGCGATCTGCTCGGCCAGCTCCACCTGCTTGCGGATCAGGTAGAGCGTGGAGGTGTGCAGCACCCCGCTGTCGAGCTGGCTCCGGATCGCCTCGGAGATCTCCGCGACGTCGTAACCGATCGCGTTGGTCAGGATGCCGGCGAAGAAGTCGAGGTAGGTGTTCCCGTCCGCGTCGGTGACCCGCCGCCCCGAGGCCCGCACGATCTCGATCGGTTCGTCGTAGTAGAGGGCCAGCCAGTTCGGCAGCACCGCGCGATGCCTGGAGAGCAGCTCCGATTCGGTCATGCGACCGAGTGTGCGGACCGGCCCGCCGGGAACGCCACGAGCAACATGTACGGACTCGGCGCCGCACGCTTACAGTCTGCCTATGTACCCCACGGTCGCCGAAGTGCTCGCCCTGCCGGTGCTCCGGCACGGGCGCCCGCACGTGGTGGCCGGGGCGGCCGGGCTGGACCGCCGGGTGCGCTGGGTGCACGTGGCCGAGGTGATCGACATCGCCCACCTGCTCAAGGGCGGCGAGCTGGTGCTGACCACCGGCGTCGCCCTGCCCGACGACGAGGCGGAACTGGGGAAGTACCTCGATTCGCTGGCCGCGGTCGGGGTCGCCGGGCTGGTGGTGGAGCTGGTCCGGCACTGGAGCGACGCGCTGCCCGCCGGGCTGACCGAAGCCGCCGACCGCTGCGGCCTGCCGCTGGTCACGCTCTCGCGCGAGACCCGGTACGTCGCGGTCACCGAGACGGTGAACGGGCTGATCGTGGACGCGCAGGTGGACGAACTGCGCGAAGCCGAGCGGGTGCACCAGACCTTCACCGCGCTGACCGTCTCCGGCGCCGAGCCCGAGGTCGTGCTGCGCGAGGTCGCGCGCATGACCGACCAGCCGGTGGTGCTCGAAACGCTGTCGCACGAAGTGCTCGCCTACGACACCGCGGGCACCGACCCCGGCGAGCTGCTGGCCGGGTGGCCCCGGCGGTCCGCGCAGGTGCAGCTCGGCGAACGCACCGGCTACCACCCGGGCGCGGGCTGGCTGGTCACCGTGGTCGGCGCTCGCGGGCACGACTGGGGCCGCCTGGTGATCGTCTGCGCCGAGCCGCCGCGCGACCGGCACGTGGTGGTCGCCGAACGGGCCGCGTCGGCGCTCGCGCTGCACCGGCTGGTCGCCAAGGACACCGACAGCCTGGAGCGGCAAGCGCACCGCGCGGTGCTCGCCGAACTGCTGGCCACCCCGGTCCCGGCCGCCGAACTCGTGGTGCGCGCGGCCGCGCTGGCCGTGCCGCTGACCGGCAGGCAGCTGATCGGCGCGGCGATCCGGCCGGTGCTCACCGGGGCCACCGAACCGGCGCTCAGCCGCGCGACGGTGTTGCGCGAGCTGGCCGAGGCGGCGGCGGTGGCGACCCGTCGCGCCCGCGTGTCCGCTTTGGTCGCGGTGGTCGGTGACACCAGCGTCCGCGCGCTGCTTTCCCTTTCCCCGCAAGCGAAACCGGACGCCGTGCTGGAGCGGCTGGCGGCCGAGGTGCACCAGGCGCGCGGGGTGGCGCCGTCGATCGTCGCGGTGGGGAGCACGGTGGACAGCGCCGCCGACGCCCGGCGCAGCCTCACCGAAGCCGGGCACGTGGCCGACTCCGTGCCCGCGGCTGAAGGGTCCACGAGCGGATTCCACCGGCTGGAGGACGTGCGGTTGCGCGGTCTGCTGCACCTGCTGGCCGACGACGAGCGCGTGACCGCCTTCGCGTCGCGTGAACTCGGTGCGTTGCTGGCCAAGGATTCCGCGACCGGCAACCGGCTGCTGCAGGCGCTGCGGTTCTACTGCGCGCACGGGGGCAACAAGTCCGCCGCGGCGGCCGCCGCGCACATGTCCCGCACGGCCTATTACCAGCAGTTGGCCCGCGTCGAACAGGTGCTGGGGGTGCCGCTGGAGGACCCGGAATCGATGCTCTCGCTGTATGTGGCGCTACTGGCCCACGACATTCATACCACCCGACCGTGACGGCGATTTTCACCCCGTCGAGTAGCTCAGTGAACAGCTCCCGCCGCCGATGAACCGATCATGGCAATTTTTCCCTTCGAACCGCTCACCGCTTGCGCCCTCACCCTGGCCTGCCTCAGCGGCCCGGTGCACCCCGCCGGCACTTCGATCGCCCTGTCCACCCTGGACGCGGGCGGGCGCTCGGGCGCCGTCGTGCTGCAGTGCGACCCGGCGGGCGGCACGCACCCCGAGGCCAAGGCCGCGTGCGCCGCGCTGACCGGCGCCAACGGTGACCTGAACAGCGTGTCCCCCAAGGACATGTCCTGCACGCTCGAGTACGCGCCGGTGGAGGCCCGCGCGTTCGGCACCTGGAAGGGCAAGCAGGTCGACTTCAGCACCACCTACCCGAACCGCTGCGCCGCCGACGCCCACTCCGGCGGCGTCTTCGCCTTCTGAGTCCTTGGCCCCGCCTCCGGCGGGGCGGCGAGGTCGCCTTGAGCCGGCCACCGAAGTGGGGTACGCCGTGCCGCTGGGCGGCCCGGCGCACCCACTTCGGTGATCGGCGCGACCTCGCGGACGAGAGCGTTACAACCTGGTTGAGCGGCGGTTAACCAGGTGGCGGATGCACCGTGGAGATCCATGCGCAATCGACACTGTGTCATGGGACACAGCGATCGGTGAACACTCTGCCACTGCCACCCCGGGCCGCGCCGGTCGCAGGATTCCGCAATGACGCACACCCGATCGCAGGCAGGCGCCTCCGGTGACGAGATCGTGCACCCCGACGGCCGCGTCGACCTGGCCGATCCCGGGGTGCTCACGGGCAGCCGCTTCCTCAACCCCGAGCTGGCGCCGGTCCCGGTCGGCAAGCGCACCTGGACCACCTACAACTACTTCGCGCTGTGGATGGGCATGGCCCACAACATCCCCAGCTACGCGCTCGCCGCCTCGCTGATCGCCCTCGGCATGAACTGGGTGCAGGCGCTGATGACCATCGTGCTCGGCAACATCATCGTGCTCGGGCCGATGCTGCTGAACAGCCACGCCGGCACCAAGTACGGCATCCCGTTCCCGGTGTTCGCCCGCGCCTTCTACGGCATCCGCGGCGCCAACTTCGCCGCGCTGCTGCGGGCGTTCATCGCCTGCGGCTGGTTCGGCATCCAGACCTGGGTCGGCGGCGAGGCCATCTTCATCCTCACCGGCAAGCTCGTCGGCGGCGGCTGGCGCGAGGCCGCCGAGATCGCCGGGCAGCCGTGGACGCTGTGGCTGTCCTTCGGCGTGTTCTGGCTGGTGCAGATGCTGATCATCTGGCGCGGCATGGAGGCGGTCCGCCGCTTCGAGAACTGGACCGCGCCGCTGGTCTCGGTCGGCTTCCTGATCCTGCTCGGCTACGTGCTGGTCAAGGCGGGCGGCCTCGGCCCGATCCTGTCCGACCCTGGCAGGCTCGGCTGGGGACCGGACTTCTGGAAGGTGTTCGCGCCGATGCTGATGGCGATGATCGCCTTCTGGTCGACGCTCTCGCTGAACATGCCGGACTTCACCCGCTTCGGCGGCAGCCAGCGGAAGCAGATGCGCGGGCAGATCCTCGGCCTGCCCACCACGATGACCTTCATCGCCGTGGTCGCCATCCTGACCACCTCGGGCGGCAAGGTGCTCTACGGCGAGGAGATCTGGGACCCGGCGAAGCTGGCGGACAAGTTCTCCAGCCCGGTGCTCGTGGTGCTCGCGCTGATCGCACTGGTGCTGGCGACCATCTCGGCGAACCTGGCGGCGAACGTGGTCAGCCCGGCGTACGACTTCTCCAACGCCTTCCCCAAGCGGATCACCTTCGCCGTCGGCGGGCTGATCACCGGCGTGATCGGCATCGTGATCCAGCCGTGGAAGCTGTACTCCGACCCGAGCATCTACATCTTCGCCTGGCTCGGTTTCTACGGCGGGGTGCTCGGCGCGGTGGCCGGGGTGCTCGTCGCCGGGTACTGGGTGATCAACCGGACCGAACTGCACCTGGCCGACCTCTACCGCGAAGGCGGCCGCTACTGGTTCCGCGGCGGCTGGAACTGGCGGGCCATCGTGGCCACGGTGGCCGGTGCGGTGGTGGCCGTCGGCGGCGCCTACACCGCCGCGGGCGAGCAGGGCCCCTTCCCCGCGGACGGACTGATCCCGTTCCTCAAACCGTTCTACGACTACAACTGGGTGGCCGGCCTGGTCGTGGCCTTCGTGGTCCACCTCGCCCTTTCGGCCAAGTCACGGAACAAGTCCAGTGGCGTCGAACACGCTGCCCCACAAGGAGGAGACAAGTGAGCGACCTGGTACGCGCGGCCCTGATCCAGCAGCGCTGGACGGGCGACAAGGACTCGATGATCGCCGGTGCGGTGGACGCCATCGGGAAGGCGGCCTCGCAGGGTGCCCAGGTGGTCTGCCTGCAGGAACTGTTCTACGGCCCGTACTTCTGCCAGGTCCAGGACACCGACTACTACTCCTACACCGAGGGCATCCCGGACGGGCCGACCACCAAGCTGATGCAGGAGGTCGCCGAGCGCCACGGCGTGGTGCTGGTGGTGCCGATGTACGAGGTCGAGCAGCCGGGCGTCTACTACAACACCGCCGCGGTGATCGACGCCGACGGCACCTACCTCGGCAAGCACCGCAAGAACCACATCCCGCAGGTGAAGGGCTTCTGGGAAAAGTTCTACTTCCGGCCCGGGAACATGGGGTACCCGGTGTTCGACACCGCGGTCGGCCGGATCGGCGTCTACATCTGCTACGAGCGGCACTTCCCCGAGGGCTGGCGCGCGCTCGGCCTGGCCGGGGCGAAGATCGTGTTCAACCCGTCGGCGACCAGCCGCGGGCTTTCGGAGTACCTGTGGCGCCTGGAGCAGCCCGCCGCCGCGGTGGCCAACGAGTACTTCGTCGGCACGATCAACCGGGTCGGCGTGGAACCGCTGGGCGACAACGACTTCTACGGTCAGACCTACTTCGCCGACCCGCGCGGCCAGCTGATCGGCGAAGCCGCGTCGGACACCGAGGACGAGATCGTGGTGCGTGACCTGGACATGGGCCTGCTCAACGAGGTCCGCGACCTGTGGGCGTTCTACCGCGACCGCAGGCCGGACAGCTACGGCCCGCTGACCGAGGCGTGAGGGGGCCCGGCATGCGCACCCTCATCAAGGGCGGCACCGTCCTCAGCGCGACCGGCACCAGCGTGGCCGACGTGCTCGTCGACGGCGAGAAGATCGCGGCCGTGGCCGCACCGGGTGTGTTCGGCGAAGCGGACGAGGTGATCGACGCGACCGGGAAGTACGTGATGCCCGGCGGGATCGACGCCCACACGCACATGGAGATGCCCTTCGGCGGCACCTTCTCGCACGACACCTTCGGCACCGGCACCACGGCCGCCGCCTGGGGCGGCACCACCACGATCATCGACTTCGCGGTGCAGGCCAAGGGCACCACCTTGCAGTCCACATTGGACAAGTGGCACGAGAAGGCCGACGGCAACTGCGCCATCGACTACGGCTTCCACATGATCATCTCCGACGTGAACGACACCACGCTCAAGGAGATGGAGTCGTGCATCGGTGCCGGGGTGACCAGCTTCAAGATGTTCATGGCCTACCCCGGCGTCTTCTACTCCACCGACGGCGAAATCCTGCTGGCCATGCAGAAGGCCCGCGAGACCGGCTCGACGATCATGATGCACGCGGAGAACGGCATCGCGATCGACCAGCTGGCCGCACAGGCTTTCGCCGCCGGGAAGACCGAGCCGGTGCAGCACGGCCTGACCCGGCCGCCGGAGCTGGAAGGCGAGGCCACCTCGCGGGCGATCCAGCTGGCCAAGGTGACCGGCTCGCCGCTGTACATCGTGCACCTTTCGGCCGCGCAAGCGCTTGCGGCCGTGGCGGAGGCACGCAACGACGGGCAGAACGTGTTCGCCGAGACCTGCCCGCAATACCTCTACCTGTCCATCGAGGACATGGCGAAGCCGGGCTTCGAGGGCTCGAAGTACGTGGCCTCACCGCCGTTGCGGGAGAAGTCGCACCAGCGGGACCTGTGGCGCGGGCTGCGCACGAACGACCTGTCCGTGGTGTCCACCGACCACTGCCCGTTCTGCTTCGAGGACCAGAAGGTGCTGGGCGCCGACGACTTCCGGGCCATCCCGAACGGCATGCCGGGGGTGGAGCACCGGATGGACCTGCTGCACCAGGGGGTGGTCGCCGGGGAGATCACGCTGGAACGCTGGGTGGAGACCTGCTCGACCACGCCGGCGCGGATGTTCGGGCTGTACCCCCGCAAGGGCGTGATCGCCGCCGGTGCCGACGCCGACATCGTGATCTACGACCCGAAGGCGAAGCAGACGCTCTCGGCGGAAACGCACCACATGAACGTGGACTACTCCGCGTACGAGGGCTTCGAGCTGACCGGCCGGGTGGAAACGGTGCTGTCGCGGGGTTCGGTGGTCGTCTCGGCGGCCGGGTTCACCGGTTCGACCACACACGGCCGGTTCCTCGAGCGCGACCTGAACCAGTACCTGAGCTGACCGCGACCGAGGGGTGTCCACTGTGGATTTCGGTGTTGTGCTCCAGACCGATCCGCCCGCCGGTGACCTGGTGCGGCTGATGACCACGGCCGAGGGCGAGGGGTTCCGCTACGGCTGGACCTTCGACTCGTGCGTGCTGTGGCAGGAACCGTTCGTCATCTACTCGCGGATCCTCGCGGCCACCTCGTCGATGGTGGTCGGCCCGATGGTGACCAGCCCCGGCACGCGGGACTGGTCGGTGCTGGCTTCGCTGTTCGCCACGCTGAACGACATGTACGGCAACCGCACGGTGTGCGGCATCGGCCGGGGCGACTCGGCGCACCGGGTGGTCGGCCTCAAGCCGTCCACCCTGGCCACGCTGCGGGATTGCATGCACGTCACCAAGGAACTGGCCGAGGGCCGCGAAGTGCTGCTGCGGGACAAACCGGTGCGCATCCCGTGGGTGCGCGACGGGCGGCTGGAGATGTGGATGGCCGGGTACGGGCCGCGGGCGCTGAAACTGGTCGGCGAGCACGCCGACGGCTTCATCCTGCAGTGCGCGGACCCGGCGATCGCGAAGTGGACCATCGGCTCGGTGCGGGAGGCGGCCAGAGCCGCGGGCCGCGACCCGGAAGGCATCACCATCTGCGTGGCGGCCCCGGCCTACGTCGGTGACAACGTGGTGCACCAGCGGGAGCAACTGCGCTGGTTCGGGGGCATGGTCGGCAACCACGTGGCCGACCTGGTCGCCCGCTACGGTGATTCCGGTGACGTGCCGAAGGAGCTGACCGAGTACATCCGGGAACGCGAGGGGTACGACTACGCCCACCACGGCAAGGCGGGCAACCCGTCCACCGAGTTCGTCCCGGACGAGATCGTGGACCGCTTCTGCCTCACCGGCCCGGCAGGCTCCCACGTCGAGCGGTTGCAGGAACTGGCGGAGCTGGGCGTGGACCAGTTCTCGCTGTACCTGATGCACGACGAACGGGAGCAGACACTGAGCGCCTACGGCTCACAGGTGGTCGGCAAACTGTCCAGCTGAAACGACGCCCCCACGCGCCGAGGGGCGTGAGCGGGGTGCCGAACGGGGTGTCACGAATGTGGCTTTGGGGGCGTATTCGGCCCCCAAAGCCACATTCGCGGCACCCAGCGTCAAGCGACGGCGGTTTCCTTGGCTCGTTCTTCGGCCTTTTCGGCCTGCCAGCCGTCTTCGTCCTTGCCTCGGCGCCAGTAGCCCGAGATGGACAGCAGGTCCTTGCGCACGCCGCGCTCGTTGAGCAGGTGCCGCCGGAGTTCGCGGACGAAGTCGGCTTCGCCGTGCACGAAGGACTGGACCACGCCGTCGCCGAAGTCGAGGTCTCGCACCTTCCGCACCAGGTCGCCGCCGGCGGAGCGGTGCAGCCAGGTGATCTCCGCGTCGGCCTTGGTGGCCAGCGGGAGTTCCTCGTCCGGCCCGCCGACCAGGATGAACGCCTGCGCCTTCGCACCGGAGGGCATCCGCTCGAGCGAGGCGGAGATCGCGGGCAGCGCGCTTTCGTCCCCGACGAGCAGGTGCCAGTCGGCCTCCTCGCCCGGCGCGTAGGCCCCGCCCGGCCCGGCGATCAGCATGTCGTCACCGGGCTGGACGCCCAGCGCCCACGGCCCGGCGATGCCCTCGTCGCCGTGCACCACGAAGTCGATGGCCAGCTCGCCGGCCTTCCGGTCGAGGTAGCGCACGGTGTAGGTCCGGGTCCGCGGCCACTGCTCACGCGGCAGTTCGGCGCGGATCTGCTGCAGGTCCAGCGGCTCGGTGTACCGCACACCCGGCACCGGGAAGGTGAGCTTGACGTAGGCGTCGCTGTAGCCGTTTTCCTGGAACTGCGCCAGGTTCTCCCCACCGGCGACCACGCGCACCATGTGCGGGGTGAGCCGCTCGGTGCGCAGGACCCGCAGGCGGATCAACGGCCGTGGCCGCCTGGCTGGACGCTCCGCCATGAGTTGCCCCTTTGTTCACCGAATACGTGCAAAGCTAGGCTAGCCTAACGGCAATGATCGCGCAGGCACAGACCAGCGGCAGCCCAGCGGCGCTCGAAGATCGCATCCGGTGCGCCACGAGCAGGCCCGACCACTCAAATGAGACCTGCGTCACGATCTCGTCAGCCGAGCCGCGCAACCGAGCTCGTCACCCACTTCCGCCAGCAGGGTGCCCACCTCGGCTCGGGTCCGTTCCCGGAAGCCGATGAACAGGCGGTTAGCCAGCGCGACCGTCCACGCCGGGCTCTTCGCGACGTTGTACACGCGGTGGACCAGCGTGGACCCGCCCGGCGCCGCCGCCACCAGGTACTCCCCGCGGTACCACCAGCCACCCTGGCACCAAACGAGGTCGCCGTCGCGCCGGAACCCGGTCTTCCGGGCAACGAGCGCGAGCACCCGCTCCGGCGGCGCCTCGACTTCGCCTGTCACCTCGACCACCAGCCTCATGCCGCCACCCGGGTGTTCTGGAACGAGGCGGTCAGCTCGTTCACCGTGTCCAGCACCGCCATGATCCACTCCTTCGAACGCTGTTCGTTCAACGAACGTCATTCGTACCTACGAACGCCGTTCGCGTCAAGTACACTGTTCGCATGACGGTTCCCGCTCCGCCTTGGCGGCACTCCGGTCGCACGGCCAAGCCGCAGCTGTCCGCCGAGCTGATCGTGCGCACCGCGCTCGGCCTGCTCGACGCCGAAGGCATCGACGCGGTGAGCATGCGGCGGGTCGCCCAGCTGCTGGACACCGGCGCGGCCTCGCTGTACGCCCACGTGTCCAACAAGGATGAACTGCACGAGCTGATGTTCGACCAGGTGCTGGGCGAGGTCGAGCTGCCGGAGCCGGACCCGGATCGCTGGGACGAGCAGCTGCGGGAAGTCCTACAGGGGCAGCTTTCCGCGATGCTGGCGCACCCGGGCATCGCGAAGGTCGCCTGGGCGACCCAGGTCCCGGTCGGCCCGAACGCGTTGCAGCACGGGGAAACCGTGCTCGCGCTGCTACGCGCCGGTGGACTGTCCGAACGGGAGGCCGCCTACGCCTCCGACGCGCTTTCCCTGTACACCAAGGCGTTCGCCTACGAGGGCAGCGGCTGGGCGTCGGGCGAGTTCGACCAGGCGGAGGCGGCGGAACGCGGGCGCCAGATGCACGAGTACCTCAGCTCGATGCCCGGCCGGTTCCCGAACATGCTCACCCTCGGGCCGTACTTCTCCGCCGAAACCGCCGCCGACCGGTTCCGCTTCGGCCTGGACATGCTGCTCGGCGGCCTGCGCCGCGGTTGACACCACCGGCCGGCGCACCTATGTTCAACTGACTTGTTGATAAAACGGTGGGTTGCCTTCGATGACGGTGGATGACGAGTGGCTGGACCGGGCGTTCGCCGCGCTGGGCGATCCCGTCCGGCGAGCCCTGATCGCGCGCCTTTCGCGCGGTGAGGCCACGGTGAACGAACTGGCCGAGCCGTTCGAGATCACCAAGCAGGCGATCTCACGGCACATCCAGGTGCTCGAATCCGCGGGCCTGATCACCCGCACGCGCGACGGTCAGCGCCGTCCGTGTCACCTGGATCCCGCCGCCCTGGAGGCGCTGACCGCCTGGATCGACGGCTACCGGCTGACCGCCGAAAGCCGCTTCCGGAAGCTGGATGCCTTGCTCGACACGCTGAACGCGCCCGAGTCCTCCTGACCCGCGCCACCGGAACGACCACTGCCTTCAGATCCAGGTGAAACAGTTGCCACCGATCGACTAAAGGTGAAAACTTTCCACCACGGCGCGGCTCACCTCGCCCGCGCCTGCGACCCGATCACCCCCTGAACTCCGCCCTCGCCGGGGTAGCCCCCACCCCGGCGAGGGCGGCGGCCGAGGGTGAACCCGGCTCGGCGTAGAACACCACCAGGCGCTGGCCATCCTCGTCGGGCAGCGGCAGGAGTTCGTCGGTCAGCGTGAGGCGGCCCGCGCGCGGGTGGTGGTAGGTGCGGGTGTGGTGGGCGCAGGCACGCACCGGGTGCGCCGACCACAACCGGTCGAATTCGCCGCTGGATTCCCGCAATTCCCCGATCAGCGCCGCCAGGACGACATCTCCGGGACGACGACCGGCGATCTGCCGCAGATCGGCCACGGTGTCGCGGGCTTTGTCCGCCGATTCGCCGAACAGGGCCCGCACTTCGTGGTCGAGGAAGAACAACCGCGCCCAATTCGGGCGGGCGTCGAATTCGAGGTGCGGTGCGAGCAACGCGTGCCCTCGGCGGTTCCACGCCAGCACGTCGACGTGCCTGCCGAGGATGAGCGCCGGCACGGAGTCCAGCGTTTCGAGCAGGATTCGATGTCGCGGTGCCAATCGTTCCGGCGCACTGGTGATGGTTTTCGCGTTCGCCAGCGTGTGCAGGTGCGCGCGTTCCTCCTCGTCCAGGCGCAACGCCCTGGCGAGGGCTTCGAGGACCGAGTCGGACACGTTGCCGCCCTGGTCCTGCTCCAGCCGCGTGTAGTAGCCGGGGCTCACCCCAGCCAGCCGGGCCAGTTCCTCCCGGCGCAAACCCGGCACACGACGGAACTCGCCGTAGTCCCGCAGTCCGACGTCGGCGGGCCGCAGCCGCGCGCGGCGGGTCCGGAGGAAGTCACCCAACATGGCTCCAGGATGCCTGCACCTGGCAGGGGCAGGCACGTCCGCCGCCGCGGGCGCAGGATCGGGCGCATGAAGGTAGTAGTGATCGGCGCGACCGGGACCATCGGCACCGCGGTGACCGCGGCCCTGCTCGCCCGCGGCCACCACGTGGTCCCCGCCTCGCGGACCGGCGACCCCCAGATCGACATCGCCCAGCCCGACCGTCTGTTCGCGACAGTGCCCGATATCGACGCCGTGGTCTGCTGTGCGGCGAGCGGCGCGCTCGTCCCGATCGACTCGGGCACCGACGAGGAGTTCTTCACCGGCTTGCGAACCAAGTTGCTCGGCCAGGTGCGCCTGCTGCGGCGAGCCGTCGAGCACCTGCCCGACGGCGGCTCGGTCACCTTGACCGCGGGCACCTTCGAGGAACCGACGCCGGGCAGCGCGTTCGGCGCGCTCACCAACACCGGCCTGGAAGCCTTCGCCCGCGCAGCCGCGCGGGAACTGCCCCGCGGCCTGCGCGTCAACGTGATCAGCCCCGGCTGGGTGCACGAGCACGCCACCCCGGCCGAGGTGGTCGCGCTCGACTACGTGCGTGCCGTCGAAGACCCCGGCCTCAACGGGGAGACTCTCCGAGCGGGATCAC
Organism: Saccharothrix sp. AJ9571; assembly: GCF_021725495.1. NCBI lineage: Bacteria > Bacillati > Actinomycetota > Actinomycetes > Pseudonocardiales > Pseudonocardiaceae > Saccharothrix > Saccharothrix sp. AJ9571. The sequence continues at coordinate 20,845 of NZ_CP091382.1, forward strand.
GTAGTGGATGAAGCCGCGGTTCTCGGCCACCCGGTCGTAGAGCTTCCTGGCCTGGTGGTTGTCCTCCTTGGTGTGCCAGTAGACGCGAGAACACCCGCGCTCGGCCGCCCACGCCGACACCGCTTCGATCAGCGCGCGGGCGGCACCCCGCCCGCGCGCTTCCGGCGCGGTGAACAGGTCCTGCAGGTAGCAGACGTCGGCCGAGGTGGTGCTCGCGTGCACGAGGAAGTGGGTGATGCCGACCAGCCGCCCATCGAGCCGGGCACCCAGGGCGTGCATCCGCTCGCCGGTGGTGAATTCCCGCCAAGCTCGCTCGGCGACCTCGTCCGGCAGCTCACGGCCGTAGAACTCGTTGTAGCCACGGAAAAGCTCCTGCCAGACCGGGCGATCCCCGGCTTCCAGCGCACCGATCTCGATCATCCGCTCAGCCTACGGCCGATCGTGTGCCGGACACCACGAATTGGGGTGCGGCGAGGAAGAACCGGCCGCGTTCGACCTGCGCTCGCTGCTCCGCCAGCCAGTTCTCCGCCCGCTCCGCGCTGACAGCCCCCGTGCCGACCGCCGCCGCGGCCGCCGACTCGAGCATCGGCAAGCCGGTCGCGCCGGTCAGCACGGCCGTGTGCACCTCGGCGCCGACCTCGGTGAAACCGGCTTCGAGCACCAGGTTCCGTTGCAGCAGCGCGCTGCGTGGTGACGGCATCGACGCGACCTGGGCCGTCAGCACGGCCCGCCCGGTCTCCACATCCGTGCTGTCGAGCCCGAGCATTTCCCAGTTCGGTCCGACGAGGACGATCCGGCCGCCGGGCGTGAGGACACGCGCGGCCTCGGCCAGCGCGGCCACCGGGTCGGCGACCGCGTGGTAGACGCGTTCGGCGCGATAGCCGTGGAAATGGCCGTCGGGAAAGGGAAGTGCCTGCGCGCTGCCTTCGGTGAACTTCCCGCCCGGATGCCGTTCTTTCGCCACCACCAGCACTTCCGGGTTGACGTCCACCCCGGTCACCACCGCACCGGCCGCGGTCAGCTCCCCCACCGACGTCCCGGTGCCGCAGCCCACGTCCACCACCCGCCCGCCGGGCGCGAACCGGAGCAGTTCGTGCGAACGGTGCCGGGCGAGCGCGGCACCCGGCTCGCGTTCGAATCCGTCCATCATGGCCACGAAGCGTTCGATCATCGGGACTTCCTCAGCTCGGGGTTGCCGTCACCGCCCAGCCTGTGACTTCATGTCGACATGAAGTCAAGTACGTATTCCGTCGGTGACCTGGCGAGCCGGTTCGGGCTGCCGGCGAACGTGCTCCGGCACTGGGAAACCGAGGAACTGCTGACCCCGGAACGCACCGCGGGCGGGCAACGCCGCTACCGGGAGGCCGACGTGGTCAAGGTGGTGCTCATCCTCCAGGGCAAGGAACTCGGCTTCAGCCTCGGGGAAATCCGCCGCGTGCTGACCGCCGAAGACCCGGCCGACCGCCGTGCGGCGCTGCGAGACCAGCACGCCGCGCTCACCCGGCGCATCACCGAAGCCGAAACCGCCCGTGACGCCCTCGCCCACGCGCTCGCGTGCACCAGTGAGGACTTCCTCGAGTGCGAATACTTCCGCGGTCACCTCGCCGAACGCATTCCGCCGGGCTGATTGCTCCGAATGCGAGGAATCGGTTCGGCCGGACCCGGGTACTTCAAGAGGCATCGGGGGACCGAGAAGGGAGAAATGCCGTGTTAGCCATCATTGCCGCGGTCATTTTCGGCTTGGCGCTGATCCTCGACCTCACCGACGCTTCGATCGGCACCGTCATCAACGGCGGCACGCTGCTCACCGCCGGCCTGCTGTGCATGGCCCTGCACCTGGCCGGGGTCGGCACCAGCGTCCGGGCCGGCAGCTGGCGCCGCAGCCGTCGCTGACCCACGCGCGACACGAATGTGGCTTTGGGGGCGGATTCCGCCCCCAAAGCCACATTCGGGGCATCACGGCACCAGGCGGCGCACCACACCGTCGGCCAGCAGGCGGCCCTTGTCCGTCAGCACGGCTCGTCCGCGACCGTCCAGTTCGGACTCCACCAGCAAGCCTTCCCGTGCAGCCGCCCGCGCTTCGGAAGCGCCTTCGGCGTCCAGCGCCTCCAACGGCAACCCTTCTGCGAGACGCAGCTCCAGCATCACCCGCTCGACGTGCCGCTCGTCCTCGGTGAGCACCTCCTGCCCACCGGCGGGCACGTGTCCCGCGGCCAGCAGGTCCGCGTACTTCGCCGGGTGTTTCACGTTCCACCAGCGCACCCCGCCGACGTGGCTGTGCGCCCCCGGCCCGGCACCCCACCAGTCCCCGCCGCGCCAGTAGCCCAGGTTGTGGCGGCACCGCGCCGCGTCCGAGGACGCCCAGTTCGACACCTCGTACCAGCGCAACCCGGCAGTACCGAGCACCTCGTCGATCAGTTCGTAGTACGCCGCGAGCACGTCGTCGTCCGGCATCGGCAGCTCACCCCGCCGCACCCGCCTGGCCAGCGCCGTGCCCTCCTCGACGATCAGCGCGTACGCCGACACGTGGTCCACCTCGGCGGTCAGCACCGCGTCCAGCGAAGCCCGCAGGTCCTCCACGCGCTCCCCCGGCGTGCCGTAGATCACGTCCAGGTTGACGTGCTCGAACCCGGCCGAGCGCGCCTCGATCGCGGCGAGGATGGGCCGCCCTGGCGTGTGCACCCGGTCGAGCACCTTCAGCACGTGCCGCGCCGCCGACTGCATGCCCAGCGAGATCCGGTTGTAGCCCGCGTCACGGATCCCGGCGAAGAACTCCGGCGAGGTCGATTCGGGGTTGGACTCGGTGGTCACCTCGGCGTCCTTGGCCAGCCCGAACGACGACCGGACGGCGTCCAGCACGGCGGCAAGGCCATCCGCTCCGAGCAGCGAGGGCGTGCCCCCGCCGACGAACACCGTGTCCGCCGCGGGCGCCCGGCCCAGCATCGACGCCGCCAGGTCCAGTTCGCGGCGCAGGCCGTCCAGCCAGCTGCTGGGAGAGGAGGACGTACCCAGCTCACCGGCGGTATAAGTGTTGAAGTCGCAGTAGCCGCAGCGCGTGGCGCAGAACGGCACGTGCACGTAGACCCCGAACGGCCGCGTGCCGAGGCCCGCCAGCGCGGAGGCGGGGAGGGTCAGGTCGGCCGGGGGCGTGGGATCGGTCAGCAGTTGCACGCCTCCACTATCCCAAATCCGCCGCTGTGACCAGGGCCGGTGACCTCGCTCCCACCATCCGGGCAAGCCTCGACCACATTGTGGACGCGTGGCACCCTGGGACCGTGACCTACGCCGGTGTCCTGCTCGTGGCCCGCCGCCACGTCGACCTCCGACGTGTCGCCAGCGCCCTCTGCCGTGCGTAATCCCGCTCCGCCCGCCTGACCCAGCCACGTCGGCGCCGAGCCAAGCCGCGATCGCTCCCACCACGGCCAGACCAGGGCGTTCACGGTGCGCAGGCGCCAGAAGATCCCCCGGAGGACCGATGGCCTCGCCTGCTCGCCCGAGCACGTCCCGCCCCGCACGCGCCAAGCAGCGGCGTGGGGAGGGTCAGTGGGCTCTCGGCTACCGTGAGCCGCTCAACCCGAACGAGCGCTCCAAGAAGGACGACAACCCGCTCAACGTGCGGGCCCGGATCGAGAACATCTACGCGCACGGCGGCTTCGACTCGATCGACCCCGCCGACCTGCGCGGCCGGTTCCGCTGGTTCGGCCTCTACACCCAGCGCAAGCCGGGCATCGACGGCGGCCGCACCGCCACGCTCGAGCCCGAAGAGCTGGACGACCGCTACTTCATGCTGCGGGTCCGCCTCGACGGCGGCGCGCTGACCCTCGACCAGCTGCGCGTGCTCGGTGAGATTTCGCAGCGTTACGCACGCGACACCGCCGACATCACCGACCGGCAGAACATCCAGTACCACTGGATCCAGGTCGAGGACATGCCCGCGATCTGGAAGCTGCTCGAGGACGCGGGCATGACCACGATGGAGGCCTGCGGCGACAGCCCGCGCGTCATCCTCGGCTCCCCGGTGGCCGGCATCTCGGCCGACGAGGTCATCGACGGCACGCCCGCGATCGACGAGATCAAGCGCCGCTACATCGGGGACCCCCGGTACTCGAACCTGCCGCGCAAGTTCAAGACGGCCATCTCCGGCCAGGCCGACGTGGCGCACGAGATCCACGACGTCGCCTTCGTCGGCGTCGAGCACCCGGAGCACGGGCCCGGCTTCGACCTGTGGGTCGGCGGCGGGCTGTCCACCAATCCGATGATCGGCGTGCGCCTGGGCGCCTGGGTGCCGCTGGACGAGGTGCCCGACGTCTGGGAAGGCGTGATCAGCGTCTTCCGCGACTACGGCTACCGCCGCCTGCGCTCCCGCGCGCGGATCAAGTTCCTGGTCAAGGACTGGGGCGCGGAGAAGTTCCGCCAGGTGCTGCAGGACGAGTACCTCAAGCGCGAGATGATCGACGGCCCGGCGCCGAAGGTGCCCGAGACGCAGATCGACCACGTCGGCGTGCACAAGCAGGTCGACGGCAAGCGCTACGTCGGCTTCGCGCCGATCGCCGGCCGGGTGTCCGGCACCACGCTGCTCGCCGTGGCCGACGCCGTGGAGCGGGCGGGTTCGGGCCGCGTCCGGCTCACCCCGCAGCAGAAGCTCGTGGTGCTCGACGTGCCCGAGGAGAAGGTCGCCGAACTGCAGGTGGAGGTCTCGAAGCTGGGGCTGGACAGCGAGCCGTCGCCGTGGCGGCGGGGCGTGATGGCCTGCACCGGGCTGGAGTTCTGCAAGCTGGCCATCGTCGAGACCAAGGCCCGCGCGCACGACCTGGTCGGCGACCTGGAGAAGCGGCTGTCCGACATCGGCCTCGACGAGCCGCTGACCGTGCACCTCAACGGCTGCCCGAACTCGTGCGCCCGCATCCAGACCGCCGACATCGGGCTCAAGGGCCAGATCGTCACCGACAACGACGGCAGCCAGGTCGAAGGCTTCCAGGTGCACCTGGGCGGCGGGCTCGGACTGGACGCCGGCTTCGGCCGGAAACTGCGCGGGCACAAGGTGACCAGTACGGAACTGACCGATTACGTGGAGCGTGTGGTCCGCAATTTCGCCGACCAGCGTGAAGCGGGCGAACGGTTCCCGCAATGGGTGGCGCGCGCCGAGGAAAGCGATCTCCAGTGACCGAGCGCGCCACGCCGTTCCACTGCCCCTACTGCGGTGACGAGGATCTCCGTCCGGAAGAGAACGGGGCGTGGCTCTGTTCGAGTTGCCGACGGGTCTTCTCGGTGAAATTCCTCGGATTGTCCTTCCCGGAGGTGGCGAAGAAATGACCGCGACAGCCGACTACCGCACCCTCGCCGAACGTGCTTCGGCCGAACTCGCCGACGCCACCGCGGCCGAGGCGCTGGACTGGACCGTGCGCACCTTCGGCGACGACTTCATCGTCGCGTCGAACATGCAGGACGCCGTGCTGATCGAACTGGCGACGCAGGCCAAGTCCGATGTGGACATCCTGTTCCTGCAGACCGGGTACCACTTCGCCGAGACCATCGGCACCAGGGACGCGGTCGGGGCGGTGTACCCGCACGTGCGGATCGTCAACGCCGAAGCCGAGCAGAGCGTGGCCGAGCAGGACGCCCAGTACGGCCCGCGGCTGCACGAACGCGATCCCGGGCAGTGCTGCCACCTGCGCAAGGTGGTTCCGCTGCGCAACACGCTGGCGAAGTACTCGGCGTGGGTCACCGGCGTGCGCCGGGTGGACGCGCCCACCAGGGCGAACACCCCGATCGTCGGCTGGGACGAGCGCAACGGCCTGGTCAAGGTCAACCCGCTGGCCGCGTGGACCGACGAGGAGTTCAACACCTACCTCCACGAGCACGGGATCCTGCAGAACCCGTTGGTGGAAGCGGGTTATCCGTCGATCGGCTGCGCGCCCTGCACGGCGAAGCCGGCGCCGGGCTCCGACCCCCGCAGCGGCCGCTGGGCGGGCCAGGCCAAGACCGAGTGCGGCTTGCACGGCTGAAAGGGAACGACGTGACGACGCTCGAGCCAGCGACCGACGCGGCCCAGGACAACCTGGCCGCGCTCGAATCCGAAGCCATCCACATCTTCCGGGAGGTGGCCGGGGAGTTCGACCGCCCGGTGATCCTGTTCTCCGGCGGCAAGGACTCCACCCTGCTGCTGCACCTGGCGATCAAGGCGTTCTGGCCGGCCCCGGTGCCGTTCCCGCTGCTGCACGTGGACACCGGGCACAACTTCGACGAGGTCATCGCCTTCCGCGACGAGGTGGTGCGCCGGCACGGGCTGCGCCTCGTGGTGGCGAACGTGCAGGACTGGATCGACGACGGCAGGCTGGTCGAACGCCCCGACGGCACCCGGAACCCGCTGCAGACCCAGCCGCTGCTGGACACCATCTCCGAGCACAAGTTCGACGCGGTCTTCGGCGGCGGCAGGCGCGACGAAGAACGCGCCCGCGCCAAGGAGCGGATCTTCAGCCTGCGCAACTCCTTCGGTCAGTGGGAGCCGCGGCGGCAGCGGCCCGAGCTGTGGAACCTCTACAACGGCAAGCACCGCCCCGGCGAACAGGTGCGCGTGTTCCCGCTGTCCAACTGGACCGAGGCGGACGTTTGGCACTACATCGCCAGGGAAGGCATCGAACTGCCGCCGATCTACTACGCGCACCAGCGCAAGGTCTACGAGCGCGACGGCATGCTGCTCACCGAAGGCCCGTGGGGCGGCCCGCGTGCCGGTGAGGACGTGCGCGAGCTGACCGTGCGCTACCGCACCGTCGGCGACGGCTCGTGCACCGGCGCCGTCGAGTCCACGGCGTCCACTGTGGACGAGGTGATCGCCGAGGTGCTGGCCAGCAGGCTCACCGAGCGCGGCGCCACCAGGGCCGACGACCGGTTGTCCGAGGCGGCCATGGAAGACCGCAAGCGAGAGGGTTACTTCTGATGTCGAGTCTGCTGAGACTGGCCACCGCGGGCAGTGTCGACGACGGCAAGTCCACCCTGGTGGGCCGCCTGCTCTACGACACCAAGTCCGTGCTCGCCGACCAGCTCGACGCGGTGACCAGGGCCAGCGTCGACCGCGGACTGTCCACCCCGGACCTGTCGCTGCTGGTGGACGGGCTGCGCTCGGAACGCGAGCAGGGCATCACCATCGACGTGGCCTACCGCTACTTCGCCACCCCGCGGCGCAGCTTCGTGCTCGCCGACACCCCGGGGCACGTGCAGTACACCCGCAACACGGTCACCGGCGCGTCCACCGCGCAGCTGGCCGTGCTGCTGGTCGACGCGCGCAACGGCGTGGTCGAGCAGACCCGCCGCCACGCCGCGGTGCTCGCCCTGCTGGGCGTGCCCCGGCTGGTGCTCGCGGTGAACAAGATCGACCTGGTGGACTACGACGAAGCCACCTTCGCGGTGATCGCCAACGAGTTCGCCACGCACGCCACCTCGCTCGGGTACGCCGAGGGCGAGGTGCTCTCGATCCCGGTTTCCGCGTTGCAGGGCGACAACGTGGCGGTGAAGTCCGAGCGCACCCCGTGGTACGCCGGGCCGACGCTGCTGGAGCACCTGGAAGAGGTGCCGGTGGCACCGGACCCGCACGACGCGGCGTTCCGCTTCCCGGTGCAGTACGTGATCCGGCCGCGCACGCCCGAGTACCCCGACTACCGGGGCTACGCCGGGCAGATCGCGTCGGGCAGCGTGCGCCCCGGTGACGAGGTCGTGGTGCTGCCGCACGGGTCGCGCAGCCGGGTCGCGGCCATCGACACCGCGGACGGGCGGCTGGCGGAGGCGGGTTCCGGCACCTCGGTGACCCTGTTGCTGGAGGACGATCTGGACATCTCGCGGGGTGACCTGATCGCGATCGCCGACCGGCCGCCGCGGGTGACCGACGAGCTGACCGCGGTGCTGTGCTGGCTGTCCGGCAAGCCGCTCACGCCCGGCGCCAGGGTGCTGGTCAAGCACGGCACGCGGACCGTGCAGGCGCTGGTCGACGAGATCGGCTCGCGCTTCGACGAGCAGACGCTGGCCACTGTGGACAGTCCGGGCACGCTGGCGCTCAACGACATCGGCACGGTGTCGCTGCGCCTGGCGGAGGAACTGCCGGTGGACGACTACGGCGACAGCCCGCGCACCGGCGCGTTCCTGGTGATCGACCCGAAGGACGGCGACACGCTCGCCGCCGGGCTGATCGGCGAGCGGTTCGTATGAGGCCGCTGGTCGTCGTCGCGCACGGGAGCCGCGACCCGCGGTCCGCGGCCACCGTGCGCGGCTTGGTCGACCGCGTGCGCTCGCTCGCTCCGGGGCTGGACGTGCGGGTCGCGTTCCTGGACCTGTCCGATCCGCCGGTGCCCGAAGTCCTCCTGCGACTGCACCACGAGGGGCACCGCGAGGTCGTGGTGGCGCCGCTGTTGCTGGGCAGCGCCTACCACGCGCGGGTCGATCTGCCCGCCCTCGTCCGCGAGGTGACCAGCCGGCTGGACGTGCGGATCGCCGAGGTGCTCGGCGTCGCGCCCGCGCTCGAAGCGGTCGCGCTGGATCGCCTGCGCGAGACCGGCGCCGACCTCGCCGACCCGGAACTGGGCATCGTGCTGGCCGCCGTCGGTTCCTCGAACGCGGCCGCGAACGCCGCCGTCACCGGGCTCGCCGAGCGCTGGCGCCAGCGGCACGGTCTGCTCGTCGCCCCCGCCTTCGCCAGCGCGACCCAGCCCGATGTGCCCGCCGCGATGGCCAAGCTGCGCGCACGCGGGGCTCGCCAGCTCGCCGTCGCGTCGTGGTTCCTGGCGCCGGGGCTGCTGCCGGACCGGATCGCCGGGCTCGCCGGGCCGGGAGTGCCGATGGCCGCCCCGCTCGGCACCGATCGCCGCGTCGCCGAGCTGGTGCTGACGCGGTACGCCGAGATGCGATCTTCGCAGGTCATCCCGGCCTGATCGGCGCAGCCGCTGCTCTTTTCGGCTGGCTTCGTTCCCAGTCGCGGTCACCACCCGCTTATGGGAACGGTGGCTTCTTGACGCGCTATTTAACTGGCCGGTAACTATCTAAACGCCGGCCGGCACTTCCCCGATCACCAGCAGCCCCGAAGGTGGAGACGATGAAGTCTGCCCTGCGCAAAACCCTGGCCACCGCCGCCATCGCCGTCGTGCCGCTGTGCGCGATGGCCACCCCGGCCTCGGCGGCCGCCCACGACGTGGTCCTCGACTGCCAGGCGAACGCACCGATCGTCGGCCCGCAGCAGGCCACGCTGAACCAGACCGCGGACGTGACCGCGCCGGAGACCGTGGCCCCCGGCGGCGCGCTCACCGTGGTCGTCGATCCGGCGCCGAACACCGTGCCCGCCGACGTCGCCGGGTACAAGATCAAGCACATCAAGAACTTCGCACTCAAGATCCCGATCCCGGCCAACTCGACCTTCGTCGACGCGTCCCTGTCCGGTGGCTCCGGGCTGGGCTCCACGCCGCCGAAGCTCACCGTGGCCAACGGTGTCGCCACGCTCAGCTTCCCCGGCCCGCTCGCCGGTGGCGCGGCGTTCGAACTGCCCACGGTGACGGCGAACCTGACCGCGGGCGCGTCGGGCACGATCGAGACCAGGCTCGGCGGCACCAGCTACGCCGACCCGGGCCTGACCTTCGACACGGTGGTCACGCAGATCTTCGACATCACCGCGCCGACGGCCTGCTTCCCCAACCCCAGCCCGGTGTTCACCACCACCACGATCGGCTAGCCGGTCGCGCCTGCCGGGAGCGGTCTCGCTCCCGGCAGGCGTGTGCGAAGGTGGGGCCATGGCTGAAGAACTGGTGCACTACGCGGTGGCGGGCGGGACCGCCACGATCACCCTGGACTCACCGCACAACCGCAACGCGCTGTCCGCGCAGCTGCGCGCCGAGCTGAGCGCGGGCCTGACCCGCGCCCGCGACGACGACGCGGTGCGGGTGATCGTGCTCGACCACACCGGGCCGGTGTTCTGCGCGGGCATGGACCTCAAGGAAGCCAGGGGCGCCGGGGCGGGCGACCAGGGCGTGAACGAGTTCCCGCGGATCCTCGAGCAACTGTGGACCAGCCCGAAGCCGGTGGTCGCGAAACTGGCGGGCCCGGCCAGGGCGGGCGGCATCGGCATGGTGGCCGCGGCGGACATCGCCGTGGCGGTGAAGGACGCGACGTTCGCCTTCAGCGAGGTGCGCATCGGCGTGGTGCCCGCGGTGATCTCCCTCACCGTCCTCCCGCGACTGAACGCCCGCGCCGCCCACGAACTCTTCCTGACCGGCGACAAGTTCGACGCCTCACGGGCGGTTTCGATCGGACTGCTGAACGCCGCCGTGGACCCGTCCGACCTGGACTCCACCGTGGACGGCTACGTCCGGGCCCTCGCCCTGGGCGGCCCCCGCGCACTGGCGGCCACCAAGGAACTGCTCAGCCGCCCCCGCCCCGCCACCCCAGCCGACGGCTTCGCCGAGATGACCTCGCTGTCCACGAGCTTCTTCGCCAGCGAAGAGGGCCAAGAAGGCATCACCGCCTTCGCCCAAAAACGCCCCCCCTCCTGGGTCCCCACCCCGTAGCCCCAACCCGGACACGAATGTGGCTTTCGGGGCGAATTCGGCCCCCAAAGCCAGGTGGTCTCAATCGATGGTTGCAACTTAGGTTGGTTGGGATAGTAGTTCACGTAGGCATCGGGCTGGTGTGTGCCAGCCCAGTGTCTGGCGTGGGCGGTTGTTGAGTTCGGCGGCGACGTGGGCGAGGTCGTCGGCGGTGTGGGTCGTCAGGTTGGTGTGTTTGGGGAAGTACTGGCGCAGCAGGCCGTTGGTGTTCTCGTTGGAGCCGCGTTGCCAGGGGCTGGAGGGGTCGGCGAAGTAGATGGGCATCCGGGTGGCCAGGGTGATGTCGGGGTGGCGGGCCATTTCGTTGCCGCGGTCCCAGGTCAGCGAGCGGCGTAGATGCTGGGGCAGGGCGGTGATGGCGGGGATCATCGCGTCACGGACCTGTTCGGCGCTGTGACCATCCGGTAGGTGCAGCAGGATGACGAAACGGGTGGAGCGCTCGACCAGGGTCCCGATCGCTGAGGCGTTGTTTGTGCCGAGGATGAGGTCGCCTTCCCAGTGTCCGGGTACTGCGCGGTCAGCGGCTTCGGCGGGGCGCTGGGAGATCGGGATCGGGTGGCCCAGTTTCGAGGTTTGCGCGCGGGCGCGGGCCCGGTTACGCGGGACCCGCAGTGCCCGCCCGGTGCGCAAACAGGCGGCCAGTTCCCGCCGCAGCGCACCCCGGGCCTGGACGAACAGTGATTGGTAGATCGCTTCCGGGCTGATGCGCATGCCGGGGTCGTCGGGGAACTGCTCGGGCAGGGTGGCGCTGATCTGCGCGGGGGACCATTTCTGGTTCAGCCCGGCCTGGACCTGCTCACGCAGTTGCCGGTGCACGGCCAGTTTCGCCGGTTTCGGCCGTTTGCCGCGTTCGCGGGCCAGTTCGTGCGCGACCGAGGCCCGGTAGTGTTCTCGCACATCGGTGCCGGCGTGTTCGGTGCCCAGCACCCGGCCCACGGTGCGGTCGATCTCCCGGCCGATGGTGGACTTGTCCCGCCCCAGCCGGGCGGCGATCTGCGTGTTGGACTCACCCCGGGCGATCCCCACCGCGATCTCCTCCCGCTCGGCCAGGCTCAAAAACCGGCCCGACCCCGGCCGGGGAATCCTCGCGTTCGCGCTCACCCCACCAGCCTGAGCGAACCACCGCCGCCCTGTCTCGTGCGACACGCCCACCACCCGCGACGCCGCCCGCACCGACAACCCCGCACGCACCCCCTCCCAAAACCCCGCCACCACACCCACCGGCAACAACCGACGACCCATCACAACCCCTCCTCACTCAGGAGTTGCAACCACCGCTAGACACCGCGTGGCTTTCACGGCACATTCCGCCGTGAAAGCCACATTCACGGCACCCAAGCCCACCACCACCACAACCGCCACCCGAGCACCTCACGGGAGCAGCCACCCAGACCCCACCTCACCCCGGTCCACAGCCAAAAACACGGCGGAGGCCTCGATGTCAAGGCATCTTTCCCGCCTTGACATCGAGGCCTTCGCCGTAGTCACACTAAAAAACCGGGGTGGCGCGCTCCGCCAAACCCTAAGCCTCAGGCAACTGAACCGTCAGACTCCGCGAATCCCGCCTAGCCCCATTCGGCGTCAAAGCCCGCTGAGCATCCGAAAGCACGCCCCGAATCGCCAGATACGCCTTGGGGTCCGCTGTTTTGAACGCCTCCGACCCCGCCCAGATCAGGACGTGCTCCCCCGCGGGCAACCACGACAGATCCGTCAGGCAGTCGTACAAAGCGTCCAGATTCCGGCCGAACCAGTCCGGGAAGTCCAGCGCCGCCGCGATGGCGTCCATCGCCGCGGCCTTGGTCACCGGCGCGGGGCCGGGTAGTACATGGGCGTAGGCACCGCGAGCGCGGGCGCGCTCCGCCAGTGCTCGCGCATCCGGTTGTTCCACGGCGCTCACCTGCTCGGGTCCACGATGACGAACGAAGCGTAATGGTCCCCGGTGTAGTACAGCTCGCGCGCCGCGCCGGTGATCAGTCGCCTCGCCCCGCGATCTTCGCTGCCCGGCGTCTTCACCGTGTACTCGCGGTAGTACCCGGGGTCACGCGCGGGCAGCAGCCGTTCGCGGTTCTGGAATTCGGCCCCGTCGTTGCGGGGGTACGGGAACGGGCCGTTCGAGCCGATCAGCTTCCAGGTCTCCGATGCCTCCGGCGGCAGCGACGACAACGACGACACCGGCAGCCCGGACTCACCACCCGGGTCATCCGCGACGAAGTCCTTCACCAGCCAGCCGCCGACCACGAGCACGATCAGGCCGATCAACGCGGCGGTGATCCGCCTCCGGTTGAACATGACCCGAAGACTACGACCGGCCTGAAGACAGCCAGCGCGAGACCCGGTCGACCAGCCGGTCGATCAGCCACGCCAGCCCGGCGCACAACGGCAGCAACACGGCCATGACCAGGATGAACTGCACCGGGAACCAGAGCTGCGCGAGCCACAGCTCCACCGAGTCCCACCAGTCCGACAGTCCCTCCAGCACGTGTCGAAGACTACTCTGCGATGGCTCCGCCACGCCCGCGCCGGTAGGTTCCGGGGCATGTTCGCCGTATACGCGCAGGCCCCGAACCCGGAAAACCCGCTGGACTCGCTGGTTGTCGGCGAGCGCCCCGAACCCGAGGTCCCCGACGGCTGGGTCCGGGTCGCGGTCAAGGCCGCGAGCCTGAACATGCACGACCTCTGGACCCTGCGCGGGGTCGGCATCAAACCGGAGCAGTTCCCGATGATCCTCGGCTGCGACGGCGCCGGCGTGCTCGACGACGGCACCGAGGTGGTGCTGCATTCGGTCATCAACGCCCCCGGCTGGCAGGGCGACGACACCCTCGACCCCAAGCGCACCCTGCTCACCGAGAAGCACCAGGGCACCTTCGCCGACTACGTGATCGTGCCCGCGCGCAACGCCGTGCCCAAGCCCCAAGCACTGTCCTTCACCGAGGCCGCCACCATGGGCACCGCCTGGCTGACCGCGTACCGCATGCTCTTCGTCAAGTCCGGGCTGCGCCCCGGGCAGACGATGCTGGTGCAGGGCGCGTCCGGCGGCGTGTCCACCGCGCTCATCCAGCTCGGCCGCGCGGCCGGGTTCCGCGTCTGGGTCACCGGCCGCAGCGAGGAGAAGCGCGCGCTGGCCGAGCAGCTCGGCGCGCACCAGACCTTCGAATCCGGCGCCCGGCTGCCGGAACGTGTGGACGCGGTGTTCGAGACCGTCGGCAAGGCCACCTGGTCACACTCGGTGAAGTCGCTGAAGCCGGGCGGCATCATCGTGGTCTCCGGTTCGACCAGTGGCCCGGACGCGAACGCGGAACTGCAGCGGGTGTTCTTCCTGCAGCTGCGGATCGCCGGCTCCACCATGGGCACCCGCGACGAGCTGACCGATCTCCTCGACTACGTGCAGCTTTCCGGGATCCGCCCGCAGGTCGGCTCGGAGCTGCCGTTCGCCGAGGCGGCCACCGGCTTCCGGCAGATGCTCGACGGCGAGACGGCGGGCAAAACGGTCTTCACCGCCTGATCAGCCAGTGGTCAAGACCACCCGTCCAGCGGTAGGGGAACCCCTGACATCGGTTTGTGATCGCACGAAAGCGAGCGGAAACCGCTGAACAGTGCTTACCCTGGAGTACATGACCGCACAGCAGCGGGAGGCACCACCGGCGACGGTGCAGGACGACTCGGTGATCCGGGTCGCCCATCGCCGCTTCGCGGGTGCCCGGACCCGGGTGCTGGAAGTCGGTCCGCAGCCCGACGCCGAGACGCCGCGACGACGGTCCGCGAGGCGCTCCGCGCGTCCCGTGGCGCCGAGACTGGTGCTGCTGCACGGCTACTGCGACAGCGCCGACACCTGGCGACCAGTACTGGAAGAACTTGCGACCGCGGGCCACTTCGCGGTCGCGGTGGATCTACCGGGTTTCGGTGAGGCCGACGCGCTCCGCCCCGGGCCGATGCTGCCGCAACTGGACACCTTCCTCACCGCGCTGATCAAGGAGCAGTCCGTGCTCGGCCCGGTGGTGCTGGCCGGGAACTCGCTCGGCGGCACGATCAGCCTGCGGGCCGCGCAAAGCACGCGCCTGCCGGTGGCCGGGGTGGTGTCGATCGCCGCGCCCGGCTTCGTCGACTCCTGGCTCATCCGCACGGTGGCGCGGTTCCCGGTGCCGCTGCGGCTGTACTCCTCGCTCCCGCTGCCGGTGCCCAGCTTCGTCGTCAAGGCGATCGCCGAGCAGCTCGTGCCGCGGCTGCTCTACGCCGACGCCGCGCTCGCCGACGTCACGCAGGTCCGCCGCTTCACCGACCTGTTCCCCGACTACCGCTCCACCACCGGCCGCCTCGAGCAGGCCAGGCAGCTGGTCGAGGAACTGGCCACCGCCTACCAGCTCGACAACGTGCGCACCCCGTTGCTGGTCGTCGCCTGCGGCAAGGACAAGCTGGTCAGCGCGGCCTCCGGCAAGCAGTTGCACAGCCTGGTGCCCCACAGCAGGCTCCTGGTGCGCGAAGACTGGGGTCACTGCCCGCAGCTCGACGATCCGGCCGCCATCGCGGAGCTGATCACCTACTTCGCCGCGAGCGCCGCCCACGCGAAGCGCGGGCGGGCCGCCGCGGGAGCCGGCCGTCCGGTCGGTACCGAAACCGCCGCCGGCTGAATCGAGTCCCCTCACCAGACTCGCCGATCGGTACTGCGCAGCGCTCCCACCACCGGGTACGGTGCCGCTTGGCCCGCGATCCGGGCCATCGCGACGAGCACGAACACGGGAGCGAACCATGACCGTCGGCCACAGTGGTTCCGGCAACGGAATCTTCCGGCGCAAACCCATCGACCAGATCGAACCGGCGGCCGAGAGCGAGGGGCTGCAGCGCACCCTCGGCCTGCGGCAGCTGACCGCGATCGGGGTCGGCGGCATCATCGGCGCGGGGATCTTCTCCCTGGCAGGCGCGGTGGCGAACAAGACGGCGGGCCCCGCCGTGCTGATCTCGTTCCTGATCGCCGGCATCGCCAGCGCGGCGGCCGCGTTCTCCTACGCCGAGTTCGCCGGGCTCATCCCGCGCGCCGGGTCGGCCTACACCTACGGCTACGCGGTGCTCGGTGAGCTCACCGGCTGGTTCATCGGCTGGGACCTGCTGCTGGAGTACACCGCGATCGTGGCGGTGGTCGCCATCGGCATCAGCGGCTACTTCAACGACCTGCTCGGTTTCCTGAACGTCTCGCTGCCGGAGTGGATGCTCGGCGCGCCGGGCACCGAATCGGACGGCGTGGCCGCGGGCACCTACAAGGTGAACCTGTTCGCCGTGCTGCTGTGCCTGCTCATCGCGTTCATCCTGAACCAGGGCATGAAGAACGCGGCCCGGTTCGAGACGCTGCTGGTCTACCTCAAGGTCGGCGTCGTGCTGCTGGTGATCGTGGTCGGCGCCTTCCACATCAACACCGACAACTACAACCCGTTCGCCCCGTTCGGCTGGGCGGGTGCCTTCACCGGTGCGGCGACGGTGTTCTTCGCGGTGTTCGGCTACGACGCGATGTCCACCGCGGCCGAGGAGTCGAAGGACTCACAGAAGCACATGCCCAAGGCGATCATGTACTCGCTGGCCATCTCGATGGTGCTCTACGTGCTGGCCTGCCTGGTGCTGACCGGCATGGTGAACTTCAAGGACATCGACAGCGAGGCGGCCTTCTCCAGCGCGTTCGCCGGGATCGGGATGAAGTGGCTGGGCGCGATCATCGCCGCCGGTGCCATCCTCGGCATCCTGACCGTGTTGTTCACCTTCATGATGGGCGCGGCGCGGGTCGGCTTCTCGATGAGCCGCGACGGCCTGCTGCCGAAGTGGTTCGCCAAGACGCACCCGGTGAAGCGGGTGCCGAGCCGGATCACCTGGGTGCTGGGCGTGGCGTCGGCGCTGATCGCCGGTTTCCTGCCGATCGCCGAGGCGGCCGAGCTGACCAACATCGGCATCCTGCTGGCGTTCGTGGTGGTCTGCATCGCGGTGATCGTGCTGCGGTACAAGCGCCCGGAGCTGCCGCGTAGCTTCAAGACCCCGGGCATGCCGGTGGTGCCGATCATCGGCGTGGTCTTCTCGATCTGGCTGATCACCTTCCTGCAGCCGGAAACCTGGCTGCGCTTCGCCATCTGGTTCGGCATCGGCCTGGTGGTCTACTTCGCCTACAGCCGCCGCAACTCGGTGCTGGGCAAGGAGAACGCGAGCCGCGAGTAGGTCACTCCCGGCCGAAGAGCCAGCTCTGCGTCCGGTGGACCGCGGCGCGGAGTTCGGTGTGCAGGGTGCCGATGATTTCGGCGGCCGGGGCAGACCTGCTCAGTGAGTAGGTCTGCCCCGCCCACAACGACAGCGCCTCCGGGTCGCCTGCCTTGGCCGCGGCCGCGCGGATCGGCTTGCTCAGGCTGTTGACCTGCGGGTACGCGGCCGGGGCCAGGCCGGAGTGTTCCAGCAGGAAGCGGTTGACCAGGCCGCGCGCGGGCCGTCCGCTGAAGGCGCGGGTGAACGCGGTCCGGCGGCCGCCTTCGGCCAGTGCCCGGCGGTAGGTCTCGTTGGTGCCCGCCTCGTCGGCCCGCAGGAAAGCCGTGCCCAGCTGGGCGGCGACCGCGCCCGCGGCGAGCACGGCGGCGATGTCGGCACCGTGCACCAGGCCGCCGGTGGCGATCAGCGGCAGGTCCACTTCGGCCGCGACCAGCCGCAGCGCGGCGAGCAGGCCGTAGGTCTCCCCGCCCGCGGCCTCGGTTTCCTCGTCGGTGAACAACCCGCGGTGCGCGCCCGCCTCGAAACCCTGGACGCACAACGCATCCGCGCCGACCTCGGCGGCGAGCCGGGCCTCGGCCGGGCCCGTCACCGTGACCACCACCCGGCTGCCCGCCGCGTGCAGCCGCTCGACGTCGGCCGCCGACGGCCTGCCGAAGGTGAACGAAACCAGCGGGATCCGCTGCGCCACCACGAGGTCCAGCTTCGCCGCGTAGTGGTCGTCGTCCCAGTCCGGCACTCCGGGCTCCACGCCGTACCGCTGCGCCTCGGCGAGCAGCCGCAGCTGGTAGCTCGCGAGGTCGTGGCCGCTGCGCTCACCCGGCACGAACAGGTTGACGCCGAACGGGGCGTCGGTGAGCTCGCGGGTGCGGTCGATCTGCGCGGCCAGCGCCTCCGCGGTGAGGTAACCGGCCGCGAGGAACCCCGAGGTCCCGGCCCGGGTCGCGGCGGCGATCAGTTCCGGCGTCGACGGACCACCCGCCATCGGCGCGACCAGCACGGGCACTCGCAGTTCACCGATCATGCGGCCGAGCGTACTCAGCGAGCCGCGCCTGTTCTCCCGATTGTGCGGGGGTCCACGATGAACCCGTGGAACTCATCCCGATCGGCCGCTTCGCGCAGCGCTGCCGCCTCAGCGTCAAGCGCCTGCGCCACTACGGCGACCTCGGCCTGCTCACCCCGGCGAAGGTCGACGAGCACACCGGCCACCGCTACTACCGGCCGGACCAGGCCCGCGACGCGCTGGCCATCTCACTGCTGCGACGGCTGGACATGCCGCTGCCCGACATCGCGAAGGTGCTCTCCGGCGATCTGGCCGGGCCGCTGCACGCGCAGCGCGAACGGCTGGAGACCGAGATCCAGCACCGCCGGACCCTGTTGCGGTCGACGGAGAAGCTGCTCGCCCGCGGCCTGCGGGGTCCGGAGGTCACGCTGACCCCCGTGCCCGAGCGCCGGTTGCGGGTGGTCCGCGCGAGCGCCGATCCCGACGACTTCGGCGCCTCCTTCGCAGGTTGCGTCTCGCAACTCGCCGTCGCCTTCGAGCGCGGTGGAGTGCCGTGGCGACCGCCGCTGATGGGCCTGTACCCGCTCGATCTGGACGCCGCGCAGGTGCCGATGGCCGTGGGCATCGAAGTCGACGAAGAGACGTTCACCGCGGAACTGCCGCCGACCGAGCCGGAACTGCTGCCCGCGGGCACCGCGGCGACGGTCAAGCACATCGGGCCCTACGAGGACCTTTCCCTGTCCTACCACGCGTTGCTGAGCTGGATCTACGAGAACGGGCACGAGCCGTCGGGCCCGGCGGTGGAGACCTACTTGACCGATCCGGCCGGGACCGCGCCGGAGGAGCTGGTCACCCGCATCGGCATCCCGATCAGCGAGGAGCAGCGCTGAACGCGGCCTGATCAACAACCACGCCGCACCCGTTCGGCGGTAACACCGGCCCGTTTTACCCCGTATTGGTCTAGACCTCTATCCCGATCCGGTGGGAGAATCCGACTACAGGAGGCCCATGGTGAAAACCGGTGGAAGATCCCGCGTACGGCTGCGGCTGGCCCGCACCCTCGCCGCACTGACCATCGCCGGCGGCTCGTTCGCCGCACTGCAACCCGCCGCCGCGGTGGCGGCCGAACCACTGACCAGCCTGGTCCCGGTGCCGGTTTCGGTGCAGCCCGCCGCCGGGGTGACCCACACGCTGGCGGCGGACGCCAAGATCTACGCGGCCTCGGCCCAGGTCGGCGACTACCTCGCCGGGGTGCTGCGCAAGTCGACCGGCTACGCGCTGCCGGTGACGACCGCGCCGTCCACCCCGCCGGCCGACGGCATCTCGCTGCTGCTCTCCGGCGCGCCGAGCAGCGTCGGCGACCAGGGTTACCAGCTGACCGTGTCCGCGCAGAACGTCGTGCTGCGCGCGAACACCGCGGCCGGGTTGTTCAGCGGCGTGCAGACCCTGCGCCAGCTGTTCCCCGCGGCCATCGAAAGCCCGAGCGTGCAACCCGGGCCGTGGACGCTGCCCGGCGCGACCATCACCGACCACCCGCGCTTCGCCTACCGCAGCGCGATGCTGGACGTGGCCAGGCATTTCCACCCGGTCGACGCGGTGAAGAAGTACATCGACCAGCTGGCCCTGTACAAGATCAACTACTTCCACCTGCACCTGGCCGACGACCAGGGCTGGCGGATCGTGATCGACAGCTGGCCGAACCTGACCACCCACGGCGGCAGCACGCAGGTCGGCGGCGGTCCCGGCGGGTTCTACACGAAGGCGCAGTACAGCG
Source organism: Saccharothrix sp. AJ9571 (assembly GCF_021725495.1). Classification (NCBI taxonomy): domain Bacteria; kingdom Bacillati; phylum Actinomycetota; class Actinomycetes; order Pseudonocardiales; family Pseudonocardiaceae; genus Saccharothrix; species Saccharothrix sp. AJ9571. Next base: position 40,430 of record NZ_CP091382.1, read on the forward strand.
AGATCGTGGCGTACGCGGCTTCGCGGCACATCACCGTGGTGCCCGAGATCGACATGCCGGGCCACACCAACGCGGCGCTGTCCTCCTACGCCGAGCTGAACTGCAACGGGGTCGCGCCGCCGCTGCGGACCGACATCGAGGTCGGCTACAGCTCGCTGTGCATCTCGAAGGACATCACCTACAAGTTCGTTTCCGACGTGATCCGCGAGGTCTCCGCGCTGACACCCGGCCCGTACTTCCACATCGGCGGGGACGAAGCGCACGCCACCTCGGACGCGGACTACCAGACGTTCATGTCGAAGGTGGTGCCGCTGGTGGCGCAGAACGGCAAGATCGTGCAGGGCTGGCACGACATCGCCAAGGTGGCGCTGCCCGGCACCGCGGTCCCGCAGTTCTGGGGCACCACCACCGCCGACCAGGGCGTGGTGAACGCGGTGGCGCGCGGCAGCAAGGTGCTGATGTCACCGGCGAACAAGGCGTACCTGGACATGAAGTACAACTCGTCCACGCCGATCGGGCTGAGCTGGGCCGGGCTCATCGAGGTGCAGACGGCCTACGAGTGGAACCCGGGCGCCTACCTCAACGGTGTGCCGGAGTCGGCGGTGCTCGGCGTGGAGTCTCCGATGTGGACGGAGACGATCGTGACCAGCGCGCACATCGAGTACATGGCGTTCCCGCGCCTGGCCGCGCACGCCGAACTCGGCTGGTCACCGTGGTCGACGCACAACTGGAACCAGTTCCGCACGCGGCTCGGCGCCCAGGGCCCGCGCTGGACGGCGATGGGCATCAACTTCTACAAGTCCTCGCAGATCCCGTGGGACACCGGCGGCAACCCGGGCGTGTGCGCGCAGCCCGCGTGGGCGGCCACGGCGGTCTACACCGGCGGGAGCGTGGTGTCGCACAACGGCGCCAAGTGGACCGCGAAGTGGTGGACGCAAGGTGAGGAGCCCGGCACCACCGGCGAATGGGGCGTCTGGCGCGACGACGGCCCCTGCTGATCCTCGCTCAGGTCATGAATGTGGCTTTCGGGACTCGGAACGTCTCGAAAGCCACATTCGTGACATCCCCGTCTACAGCACCGCCTCGGCCCAAGCCGCAACCCCGAAGGCTCGGGCGTCGTCGGCCGCGAGCACCTGCAGCCCGGCGGGAAGTCCACTGTGGACCGGCATCGGCAGGCTCAGCGCCGGGAACCCGCTCAGGTTCGCCGGCCGGTTGTTCCGCAGCAACGGTTCCCGCACGGCGGGCTCGTCGTCACCGATGAGCGTGGCTCGCATCGGCACGGTCGGCAGGACCACCGCGTCCACCCAGTCCAGCACCCGCCCGATGTCGGCGACGAGCTCCCGCGCCCGCTCCTGAGCCCGGACGTACCGCCACCCCGGCACCTCCGCCGCCGCCAGCAACCGGTTCCGCACATCCGGCTGGTACCGCTCGTCCAGCAGTTCCGCGTGCACGGCGAAAGCCTCGGGCCCCTGCAGATCCACCGCGGTCCGGTTGATCTCGTCCCAGTCGAATCCGACCTCGACCAACCGAGCTCCCGCCGCCTCGAACGACCGCAGGCACTCGTCGAAAATCGCCGCCACATCCGGAGAAGCAGGCACCGAAGCCACCCCGAGCCGCGGCGGTCCGTTCAACGAAGGCAGCGAAACCCGCCCCAGCACCTCGACCGCGTACCGCGCGTCCGCCACCGAACCGGCGAACACCCCGACGTGGTCCAGCGACCGCGAAAGCGGGAACACCCCGTCCGTCGGCAGCAGATCGCGGCTCGGTTTGGCCCCGACCACCCCGCACAACGCCGCCGGGACCCGCATCGAACCCGCCGTGTCGGTCCCCAGCGCCAACGGCACGATCCCGGCCGCCACCGCCGCCGCGGACCCCGAACTCGAACCTCCGGTGATGCGCGCGGGATCGTGCGGATTGCGGCACGGTCCCACGCGGTTGACCGTGCCCGTGCAGCCGTAGGCGAACTCGTGGCTGTGCGTCAGTCCGACGACCACCCCGCCCGCGGCCCGCACCCGCGCCACCACCTCGGCGTCCGCGGAACCCAGGCGGTCGGCGAAAACCGAGGAGCCGCAGCGGAACGGCAGCCCCGCGACCTCGATGATCTCCTTGACCAGCACCGGAATCCCGGCCAGCGGACCCTCGCGGTGAACGGCTGCCTCGCGGTCCAGGTGCACCACGGCGTTCAGCCCCGCCGCGGCATCCGCCCGCGCCAGCGCGTCTTCGAGCAACTCCGCCGGGTCGGCCTCGCCGGCGCGCACCGCCCGCGCCAGCGCCTCGATCCCCGGCACGGCCTTACTTCTTGCCCTTGCCCTTGTCCGACGAGTCGTCCGTGGACAGTGCGGCGACGAAGGCCTCCTGCGGGACCTCCACCCGGCCGACCGTCTTCATCCGCTTCTTGCCTTCCTTCTGCTTCTCCAGCAGCTTCCGCTTCCGCGAGATGTCACCGCCGTAGCACTTGGCCAGCACGTCCTTGCGGATCGCGCGGATGGTCTCGCGGGCGATGATCCGCGAGCCGATGGCCGCCTGGATCGGCACCTCGAACTGCTGGCGCGGGATCAGCTCGCGCAGCCGCGTGGCCATCCTGTTGCCGTAGGCGTACGCGGCGTCCTTGTGCACGATCGCGGAGAACGCGTCGACCGCCTCGCCCTGCAGCATGATGTCGACCTTGACCAGCTCGGACGCCTGCTCCCCGGCCTCTTCGTAGTCGAGCGAGGCGTACCCGCGGGTGCGTGACTTCAGCGAGTCGAAGAAGTCGAAGATGATCTCCGCCAGCGGCAGGTGGTACCGCAGCTCCACCCGGTCCTCGGACAGGTAGTCCATGCCCAGCAGCTGCCCGCGCTTGCCCTGGCACAGCTCCATGATCGCGCCGATGAACTCCGACGGCGCGATCACCGTGACCTTGCTCAGCGGCTCGTGCACCTCGGCGATCTTCATCCCGGTCGGCCAGTCCGACGGGTTGGTCACCACGACCTCGCTGCCGTCCTCCAGGTAGACCTGGTAGACCACGTTCGGCGCGGTGGAGATCAGGTCGAGGCCGAACTCGCGCTCGAGCCGGTCGCGGGTGATCTCCAGGTGCAGCAGGCCGAGGAAGCCGCAGCGGAAGCCGAAGCCCAGCGCCACCGAGGTCTCCGGCACGTAGGTCAGCGCGGCGTCGTTGAGCTGCAGCTTCTCCAGCGCCTCGCGCAGCACCGGGTAGTCCGAGCCGTCCACCGGGTACAGGCCCGAGTAGACCATCGGCTTCGGCTCGCGGTAGCCCGCCAGCGCCTTCTCGGCGCCCTTGCGCTCCGAGGTCACGGTGTCCCCGACCTTGGACTGGCGGACGTCCTTCACCCCGGTGATCAGGTACCCCACCTCGCCGACGCCGAGCCCGGCGCTGGGCTTGGGCTCCGGCGAGATGATGCCGACCTCGAGCAGTTCGTGGGTGGCGCCGGTGGACATCATCTTGATCCGCTGGCGCGGGGTGATCTTGCCGTCGACCACGCGGATGTAGGTGACCACGCCGCGGTAGGTGTCGTAGACCGAGTCGAAGATCATCGCGCGCGGCGGGGCGTCGGCGTCACCGACGGGCGGCGGCACCTGCCGCACGGCCTCGTCCAGCAGCTCCCGCACGCCCTGCCCGGTCTTCGCCGACACGCGCAGCACGTCGGTCGGCTCGCAGCCGATGATGCGCGCCAGCTCGGCGGCGTACTTGTCCGGCTCGGCGGCGGGCAGGTCGATCTTGTTCAGCACCGGGATGATGTGGAGGTTCTTCTCCAGCGCCAGGTACAGGTTGGCCAGCGTCTGCGCCTCGATCCCCTGCGCGGCGTCGACCAGCAGGATCGCGCCCTCGCAGGCCTCCAGCGCACGCGAGACCTCGTAGGTGAAGTCCACGTGGCCGGGGGTGTCGATCAGGTGCAGGACGTGGTCCTGGCCGTCGAGCTGCCACGGCAGGCGCACGTTCTGCGCCTTGATGGTGATGCCGCGTTCCCGTTCGATGTCCATGCGGTCGAGGTATTGCGCGCGCATCGCCCGCCCCTCGACCACGCCGGTGAGCTGCAGCATCCGGTCGGCCAGGGTGGACTTCCCGTGGTCGATGTGCGCGATGATGCAGAAGTTGCGGATCAACTCCGGCGGGGTGAAGGTGGTGTCGGCGAACGTCACAGTGACTGGTCCTCGGCAAAAGTCGGGATTCGGCTGGTCCATCGTCCCATGGAAGGTCACCGACCGGGTTGACCAGTGCTCATCTCCGGGCGATCCCCGATGCGATCGGCTGCGCTCCGTGTTGCCATCGAAGGTATGAGTACATCGTTGGAACAGGTGCTGGACCGGGCGTTCGGCCATCCGCGCGGAGTGCTCGGGCGCGTCGGCGGCTGGCTGATGGCGACGGGCAACGCCGCGACCGAGCGGCACGTGGTGGGTGTGGCGCGGCTCACCGAAGGCGAAACGGTGCTGGTCATCGGGCCGGGACCGGGGGTCGGCGTGCTCGCCGCGGCGGCCAGGGCCCGGCGGGTGATCGGCGTCGATCCGTCCGCCGAGATGCTGGAACTGTGCGCCGAACGCTGTGAAGGCACGGCCAACGTCGAGTTGCACCTCGGCTCCGCCGCGGAGACCGGGCTCGAGGACGCCTCGGCCGACGTGGTGATCTCGGTGAACAACGTGCAGCTGTGGCCCGACCGCGCGGCCGGCTTCGCCGAGGTGCGCCGCGTGCTCCGGCCCGGCGGCAAGCTCGTGCTCTCCGCCCACGAGAAGTGGCTCCCCGTGGGCAGGCACGAACTCGCCGCCGAGGTGACCGGAGCGGGGTTCACCGACCTGCAGACCTGGGTCTGGGAACCGCCGGGACCGCTCGCCGCCCGCGCCGCGCAACTACGGGCGATCCGGGCGGACTAGCGCTCAGAGGTTCCGGAACCGGAGGGACGAAGCGCGGTCGTTGAAGTCCGGCAGCTCGTCCACGATGGTGTAGTTGAAGCCGAGGTCGGCAGCCGACCAGTACCCCGCGCTGGGGTCGGCGTTGGAGTTGTCGTAGAGCGTGACGTAGTTGCAGTTGTTCCAGCCGAGGAACGACGAAGTCTTGTTCTGCAGCTCCCAGCGGATCCAGTCGACGCGGTAGCCCTCGGCGTCGCAGGGCCCGCTGTCGCCGAAGTACATCTCCTCCTCGCCCTGCTGGAACTCGTGCTCGGAGACGCTCCCGAGCCAGGTGCTGTCCGCGGAGACGGAGAAGACGGCGGCCTCGGCGACCTCCTTGGTGTCACTGCAGTGCCGGGTGACCACGGGGGAGGCCTCCCCCGGCTTTCCCTTGGCCAGCAGGGTGGCGCAGTACTTGCCCTCCTTCTCCGGCACGGGTTCGGCACCGGCGACACCGGTGAACAGCAGGGCCGTGGCCGCTGCGGTCGCGGACAGGACGAAGGTCATCGATCTGCGTCTGAACACGGGGGCTCCTCTCGAAGGTGCCTCCACGTTCCCCCGCGCCAGCGACCCCGGCCATGCGTTTCACCCTGGCGTTAAGGCCCGAGGGTCTTGGCCGTGTCGCCGAAGCGCTGGGCGAGCCAGCCCAGTGAGTGGCGTTCGTCACGCGCCGAAGGTGACTCAGTCCTTCGAATGGTCCCGGACGTCGGTGCGCAGCGGGTGCCCCTCCGGCACCTCGACCAGCACGATCCTGGTGCCGTCGGGGTCGGCGATCCAGGCTTCGTCCAGGCCCCACGGCTCGCGCCTGGCCTCGCGCACCGGCTCCACGCCCTTGGCCGCCAGCTCGGCCAGCGTCGCGGGCAGGTCGCGGACCTGCAGCCAGAAGGCGATGTCCGGGGTCGGCCCGGTCTCGCCGCGGCCGACGAGTTCCAAGAATCCGCCACCGAGGAAGAAGATGGTGCCGACCGGGATCTCCCGGTAGATCGCCAGGCCGAGGGTGTCGCGGTAGAAGGCGGTGGAGACTTCGAGGTCCTTCGGCATCAGCAGGACGCGGCTGCTCAGAACTTCCATGCCTTTCTGCCTACCTGCGGGCTCACGCCACCGCAATGGCGGCGATGCCGGCGAGCACGACACAAGAACCGAACACGCGCCGCGCGGGGTCGGCTTCGCCCAGTACCAGCCACCCGGCCAGCCCGCCGAGCACGATGCTCAGCTCACGCGCCGGTGCGACCAGGCTCACGGGCGCCAGCCGCATGGCGAACAGCACGAGCAGGTAGGCCACCGGTGAGCACACCCCGACGAGCAGCACCTCGCGCCGGTGCTCCCGCCACAACCGGCCGGTGGCGGCGCCGCGCAGGGCGTACGGCGCGAGCAGCGCGCTCTGCAGCACGGCGCCGAGGCTGAAGTAGACCAGCGGCGGCACGGCCAGATCGGTCACCGAATGCGCGTCCCACAGGGTGTACGCGGCGATCGCGGCACCGGTGAGCAGGCCGTAGAAGATGCCAGCGCGGCGCTGCTTCGGGTCACCGCCCCCACCTCCACTGCCGATCACCAGCACCCCGGCCACCACGAGGAACGCCCCGAGCAGGCCGACCCAGCCCGGTCGTTCGCCGAGCACCAGGACCGCGGCCAGCACCGACAGCAACGGCCCGCTGCCCCTGGCCAGCGGGTACACCACGGACAGGTCACCGGCCGCGTAGCCGCGCTGCAGCACGATCCCGTACGCGACGTGCAGCACGGCGGTACCGGCGGCGGCCAGCAGCCAGGTCCACTGGGGACGTGCGTCGGTGAGCAGCAGCGAGACCGCCGCGATCGGCGCGAAGAGGACCGCGGTCACCGTGTAGTAGAGGAAGACGAACCGCGCGCCGCCGTCGGCGACCCGCTTCGCGGCGAGGTTCCACCCGGCGTGCACGACGGCCGCACCGAGCACGAGGAGCAGGGCCGTCACGTTCACCGGCGGTCAACCTACCTCCCGGCCGCGAGCCCGCTGATCAGGGGTGTTAGGCTTTTCGCTCGTTGCCGCGTGGCATTCCGCCATGGAGGAAACCCGCGAGTGCGGGGCCACTTTGTTCGACGCGGCAGCGACCCACCAGAGGAACCAAGGGAGCGCCGGTATGGCCAACATCAAGTCGCAGATGAAGCGCATCAAGACCAACGAGAAGGCGCGTCAGCGCAACCAGGCGATCCGGTCCTCGGTGAAGACCGCGATCCGCAAGTTCCGCGAGGCGGCGGACTCCGGTGACAAGGCCAAGGCCGCCGAGGCCCAGCGCGAGGCCGCTCGCAAGCTGGACAAGGCCGCCACCAAGGGCGTGGTGCACGCCAACCAGGCCGCCAACAAGAAGTCGGCGATGGCCCGGCGCGTCAACGCGCTCTGACGCTCGCTTTTTTCGAAAGGAGCCCCCGGTGATCGAACCGGGGGCTTTTTCGTGTGTTCCGGGCGCCGATAGGGCAGGCTGTGCGGCGTGAGCGCCTATGACTACGACCTGATCGTGCTCGGCTCGGGCCCCGGCGGGCAGAAGGCGGCGATCGCCGCGGCCAAGCTCGGCAAGCGCGTCGCGGTGATCGACCGCCACGACATGGTCGGCGGGGTGTGCGTCAACACCGGCACGATCCCGTCGAAAACGCTGCGTGAGGCCGTGCACTACCTGACGGGGATGAGCCAGCGCGAGCTGTACGGCGCCAGCTACCGGGTGAAGCAGGACATCACCATCACCGACCTGATGGCACGCACGCAGCACGTGATCGGGCGCGAGGTGGAGGTGGTCCGCGCGCAGCTGCTGCGCAACGGGGTGCACCTGATCACCGGCCTCGGCCGGTTCACCGACCCGCACACCGTCGCGATCGAAGGCGGCCCGCGAGGCGAGCGGACCGCGCTGACCGGCGAGTACGTCGTGGTCGCCACCGGCACGCGGCCGGCGCGCCCGCCGGAGGTCGACTTCGACGAGGCCCGCGTGCTCGACTCCGACGAGATCCTGAGCATGGACCGCATCCCGACCTCGCTGGTCGTGGTGGGCGCCGGGGTGATCGGCATCGAGTACGCGTCGATGTTCGCCGCGCTGGGCTGCCGGGTGACCGTGGTCGAGCAGCGTGAGCGGATGCTGGAGTTCTGCGACCCGGAGATCGTCGAGTCGCTGAAGTTCCACCTGCGGGACCTGGCGGTGACCTTCCGGTTCGGCGAGAAGGTGGTGGACGTGGCGGTCGGCGAGCACGCCACGGTCACGTCGCTGGCCAGCGGCAAGCGCATCCCGGCCGAAGCGGTGATGTACTCGGCGGGACGGCAGGGCATGACCGACGAACTCGGCCTGGAGCACGCGGGCCTGACCGCCGACAAACGCGGACGGCTGGCCGTCGACGCCCAGTACCGCACCGAGGTCCCGCACATCTACGCCGTCGGTGACGTGATCGGCTTCCCGGCGCTGGCCTCGACCTCGATGGACCAGGGCAGGCTGGCCGCCTACCACGCCTTCGGCGAACCGGCGAACGAGCTGGCCGCCCTGCAGCCGATCGGCATCTACACCATCCCGGAGATCTCGTACTGCGGCGCGACCGAGGCCGAACTGACCTCTTCGTCCATCCCCTACGAAACCGGGACCGCACGGTACCGCGAACTCGCCCGAGGCCAGATCGCCGGCGACTCGTACGGGATGCTCAAGCTGCTGGTGTCCACAGAGGACCGCAAGCTCCTCGGCGTGCACGTCTTCGGCACCGGGGCCACCGACCTGGTGCACATCGGCCAAGCCGTCATGGGCTGCGGCGGCACCGTCGACTACCTGGTGGACACCGTCTTCAACTACCCCACCCTGTCGGAGGCCTACAAGGTCGCCGCCCTGGACGCCACCAACAAAATCCGCGCCCTAGCCCGCTTCACCCCCTAACCCCACACCCACGCACCCGAGTCCCACACTCACGCACCCGAACCCCACGTTCAGGCAGCCGAACCCCACATCCACGACCGCGAGTTCCACACTCAGGCAGCCGAATCCCACGCTCGGGCAGCTGAACCCCACACCAGCGACCACATACCTCACACTCGGTCAGCCGAAGCCCGCGCCCGCCAGCCCGAGTCCGCCTTCAGGCAGCCGAACTCCACATTCGCGACCGCGAGTTCCACATTCAGGCAGCCGAGTTCCACACTCCCGCAGCCGAAGTCCACACTCGAGCCACCGAGTCCCCACTCAAAAGCGAGCCCACGCCCCAGTCCCGCCCTCAGGAACCAGCGTGACCGCCCCAACGGCACCCGCCCTCAGCGACCATCCTTAGCCGCCGCGATCTGCAGCACCGCCCGCTCCAGCGCGTAGTCCGGATCCGCCGCCGCGCCCTTCACCTCGGCGTTCAGCTTCGCCACGATCCGCATCGCGTCGGCCAGTCCGTCCGCGCCCCAGCCCCGCACCTGCCCCTGCGCCTTCCGGATCTTCCACGGCGGCATCCCCAGCTCCCCCGCCATCGAGTTCGGGTTCCCCCGCCCCGCACCCGCCACTCGCGCGATCGTGCGCACCGCGTCCGCCAGCGCGTCCGCGACCAGCACGTGCGGCACCCCGATCTGCATCGCCCAGCGCACCGACTCCAGCGCCGCGGCCCGGTCCCCCGAGACCGCCTTCTCCGCCACCGCGAACCCGGTCACATCGGCCCGGCCGCGGTGATAACGCCGCACGGCCTGCTCGTCGACCTTGCCGCCCGAGTCGGCCACCAGCTGCGTCGCGGCCGACGACAACTCCCGCAGGTCTGACCCCACCGAGTCGAGCAGCGCCATCACGCCGGCCGCGTCGATCTTGCCGCCCGCCTGCCGGACCTCGTTGCGCACGAACGCTTCCCGCTCGGCGGGCTTGGTGACCTTCGGGCATTCGACCACCTGCGCCCCGGCCTTGCGCAGCGCCGCGGGCAGCGCCTTGCCCGCCTTCGTCCGGCCACCGCCGGTGTGCACGATCACCAGCACGACGCCGTCGGCGGGATCCTTGACGTAGGACAGGATCGCGTCACCGATCTCCTGTGACGCGTCCTGCGCGCCGTCGATCGCGATCACGCGGCCCTCGCTGAACAGCGACGGACTGACCAATTCGGCGAGCATCGGAGCTGTGAGTTCGGACACCTTCAGCCGGGTCAGATCCGCTGTCGGGTCGGCACTGCGGGCGGACTCGAGGGCGGCTCGAATCGCCCGTTCGATGAGCAGTTCTTCCTCACCGAGCACGAGGTGCAGAGCGGCTGCGTCGGTCACGGGCACGATCCTGCCACGCCCGGCGGCCACTAGCCCGGCACGGTGAGGTGGTCGCGAGGTCGTGGCGGGATGCCGTACGGTGTTGACGAGGCACCGCGCCGAGCGCGGGCCGACAACTGAATACCGCTCATCCAGAGGGGCAGAGGGATACGGCCCGATGAAGCCCCGGCAACCGGCGTCAGCCTGTCATCTCGATTCCGCGAGGTAGCTGACGATCACGGTGCCAATTCCGGCCCACACACCCGTGGGGCAGATGAGGAAGGACCTCGCGATGACTGCCACCCTCCGCACGACCAAGCGCACCCTGGACCTCGGCCCGGCCGTCGAACTGGTGTCGAAGGAAGAGGGCCACCGCCAGCCGCTGGCGCCCGAGTTCGTCTCCGCCGAGGACTTTTCCCCGCTCGAGGTCGCCTACGACTTCGGCCGCGTGCGCCGCGAGGACATCGAAAAGGGCCCGCGCAACATCTGGCGCTACAAGAGCCTGCTTCCGGTGCCGTCGAACGTCGAGGAGATCCCGAACACCGAGCCCGGCTGTACCCGGCTGGTGCGTGCCGACCGGCTCGCGAAAGCCTTGGGGCTCAAGCGAGTCTGGGTCAAGGACGACACCGGCAACCCCACCCACTCGTTCAAGGACCGCGTGGTCGCGGTGGCCCTGGCCGCCGCCCGCGAGTTCGGCTTCGAGGTGCTCGCCTGCCCGTCCACCGGCAACCTGGCGAACGCGGTGGCCGCCGCGGCGGCTCGCGCCGGCTGGGAGTCGGTGGTGCTGGTCCCGAAGACGCTGGAGCGCGCCAAGATCCTGACCACCGCGGTCTACGACGGTGCGTTGATCGCCGTCGACGGCAACTACGACGACGTCAACCGCCTGGCCACGCAACTGGCCGCGGAGAACGAGAACTGGGCGTTCGTCAACGTCAACGTGCGGCCGTACTACTCCGAGGGCTCGAAGACGCTGGCGTTCGAGGTGGCCGAGCAGCTGGGCTGGCGACGGCCGCAGCAGATCGTCGTGCCGATCGCCTCCGGTTCGCAGTTGACCAAGGTGGACAAGGGTTTCCGCGAGCTGGGTGAGCTCGGGCTCGTCGAGCAGTCGCCGTACAAGATCTTCGGCGCGCAGGCCACCGGCTGCTCGCCGGTGTCGGCCGCGTTCCGCGCCGGGCACGACGTGGTGCAGCCGGTCAAGCCGGACACCATCGCCCGCTCGCTGGCCATCGGCAACCCGGCGGACGGCCCGTACGTGCTGGACGTGGTCAACCGCACCGGCGGCTCGATCGAGGACGTCAGCGACGAAGAGGTCGTCGAGGGCATCCGGCTGCTGGCGCGCACCGAGGGCATCTTCACCGAGACCGCCGGCGGCGTGACCGTGGCGACCGCGAAGAAGCTCGTCGAAGCCGGAAAGCTGAACCCCGACGAGGAAACCGTCCTCCTGATCACCGGCGACGGCCTCAAGACGCTCGACGCGATCGAGGGCAAGGTCGGCCCGCGCGCCACCGTCCCCGCCAACGCCGACGCCGTCCGCGCCGCCCTGGCGAAGTAAGCCGTACCGGCCACGAATGTGGCTTTCGGGGCGGATTCGTCCCCGAAAGCCACATTCGTGTCCGCTCCATGACGAGCCCACTCCGGCCGCGGCAGCCCACTCCCAACTCGGCAGCCATGCCCCCTCGGGGGGCCCTACGGCGCGGCCGAGCATCCCCAAGCCAAATCTGGCGTCAAACCGGCATCCGGGCTATCTGCACGCCCATCCGAGCCCATCACCCACCCTTTTCAATCGACCACAGTCGCACTCATTTCGTCCTCGGCGGAACCCTTCCCGTCTTCAAATCAGGGAACCCCATCTCCGCTCCGAAAGCCACATTCGTGTCCCACGACACCTGACTTGTCCACACCCACCCACTTGTCCACAGCCCCTCCCCCATCCCCTGTCCTCCCCCTCCCATTCCTCCTAACGTCGCTTGTGTGTTCGAGCGACTTCACCCCCTCACCCGCCCCGGAGCCCCATCCTCCGAGGAGCACAAACCCGACCTCACCGAATTGGCGGCCCGGGTCGAGCGCGATCGCACGCGCAGGCTGGTCACCCGCTGGCTGCCCAAAGTCCGCGGTAGCCCAGTAAAACGACGCGCCACGATCGCGTTCGCCGTCGCCGGTGTGCTCACGGTCGTCATCACCACGGTCCTGCTGCTCGGCGGCGGACCCGAGCCGGAGCGCGCCCCGCCGCTGCCGGTCGCTCGCGCCGCGCCGGTGTCCAGCGCACCGCCGAGCGCAACCAGTGAGCTGGTGGTGAGCGTGATCGGCAAGGTCGTCAAGCCTGGCCTGGTCACGCTGCCCGCCGGTGCCCGTGTCGCGGACGCGGTTCGTGCCGCCGGCGGCATCCTGCCCGATACCGATCTCGCCACCGTGAACTTGGCCCGCCGCCTCACCGATGGCGAGCAACTCGATGTGGGCGCTCCCCCACAGGCCCCAGGTCCGGCGCCGACTTCCCCCGGCGCCGGGCCGACGGTCAAGGTGGACCTCAACACCGCGAGCCTGACCCAGCTCGACGATCTGCCGGGCGTCGGTGAAGTGACCGCGAAGCGCATCCTCGACTGGCGCAACCAGCACGGACGCTTCACCGCGGTCGAGCAACTCCGTGAAATAGAAGGGATCGGCGAAACCCGGTTCACGCGCTTGCGTGACCAGGTGACCGTGCAATGACCGTCGCCGCCGACCTGGCGGTGAACCCGGCGCCGACCGCGCACGACCTGCGATTGGTGCCGGCGGCGCTCACCGTCTGGCTCGGCACGCTCGGCGGCCTGCTGATCGGCTGGTGGGTGGCGGTCGCGGTCGGCACTGGAGTCGCGGCCGCGGCTGCCGTCGCCTTTGTGGTGATCCGTCGCCGAGCTGTCGGCGGTGAGCGAACACGCGCGCTTTTGTTGGCATTACTCGGTTTCGGCGCGGTGCTCGCAGTCGTGGTGACGCCGCGGCTGCACAACGCGCAAGAGGATCCGATTCGCCCGTCGGCGGATCGGGGGGTGCATGCGGTGCTCCGGGTGACGGTCACCGAACGACCAAGGCCGATCCGCTCGGCCGGATACGCAGGAAGGGCAGGTGGTACGAGTGCGGTGGTGATCCCGGCGGACGTCGCCGAGGCGACGGTCGAGGGCCGGATGGTGCGCTCGAACGGCCGGGTGGTCTTGATCGCCGCGTTGGACGGCTGGTCCAGTCTGTTGCCAGGGCAGCAGGTGACCGCCTCGGGTTCCCTGGACCCGGGGCGACCGGCCGAGCTGACGGTGGCGGCCCTCCAGGTACGAGGGTCACCGCAGGCAACCACCGAGGCACCGTGGTGGCAGCAAGCGGCGGCGTCGATGCGAGCCGGGCTGCGCAAAGCGTCTGGTGTGCTCGACGAGGAGCCCGCCGGGTTGCTGCCAGGGCTGGCCGTCGGCGACACCGCCGGCATGTCCAGACGGGTCGAAGACGAGTTCCGCGACGCGGGCCTGTCCCACCTGACCGCCGTCAGTGGCACCAACGTGACCATCGTCTGTGGCGCGGTGCTGTTGCTGCTCCGCCTGCTGCGGCTCGGGCCGGTGGTGTCGGCGACGGGCGCGGGCCTGGCCCTCGCCGGGTACATGATCATCACCGGACCGGAGCCGAGTGTGCTGCGAGCCGGGGTGATGGGTGCCGTCGGGCTGCTGGCGTTGGCCTTGGGGCGGCGTGGCACCGCGCTTCCGGCGCTGGCGGCGGCCGTCGCTGGTCTGGTGCTGTACGACCCGGCGATGGCGGCGAGCTTCGGTTTCGCGTTGTCCGTGGTGGCCACCGCGGGACTGGTGCTGCTGGCACCGCGCTGGGCCACGGCGCTCGCCCGGCGGGGCATGCCGTCCGGGCTCGCGGAGTGGCTGGCGGTGCCGGTGGCGGCCTTCGCGGTGACCGCGCCGATCGTCGCGGGCATGGCGGGTGAGCTGAGCCTGGTGGCGGTGGTCGCGAACCTGCTGGCGGCGCCGGTGGTCGCTCCGGCGACCATTTTCGGGGTGCTGGCGACGGTGCTCGCCCCGGTGTGGCACGGCGGGGCGGAGTTCCTGGTGCGGCTGGCCGGGCCGGAGGCGAGCTGGCTGATCTTGGTCGCCCGGGAGGCGTCGGCGGTACCCGGGGCCGTGCTGGGCTGGCCGTCGGGCTGGTGGGGCGGTCTGCTGGCCGCGCTGGTGGCCGGCGTGCTCGTGGTGGCCGGGCGATTCGCCAGGGTGCGGCTGGTGATCGCGGCCGGACTGGTGGTCGTCCTGCTGGTGACGGTGCCGGTACGGGTGATCGCGCCGCCGTGGCCTCCGCCGGGCTGGGCGGTGGTGGCCTGCGACGTCGGCCAGGGTGACGCCATCGTGCTGGCCACAGCCGAGCCAGGACGAGCCGTCGTGGTGGACACCGGTCCCGAGCCGGGCCCGGTGGACCGCTGTCTCGACCGGCTCGGGGTGGATCGGGTGCCGTTGCTGGTGCTGAGCCACCTGCACGCGGACCACGTGGGCGGCCTGGAGTCGGTGTTCGAAAACAGGACCGTCGGCGCGGTCGCGGTGGGCGCCGGGCGGGCACCGCGATGGGCCTGGGACAAGGTGGCGGAGGTGACCGGGACGCACGGGGTGCCGTTGGTGGAATTGCCGCTCGGGCAACGACTCGACTGGCCGGGGCTGAGCCTCGACGTGATCGGGCCGCGCTACGTGACCACCCGCGCCGCCGCGGAGAAGGACGGCACGTTGATCAACAACAGTTCGCTGGTGCTCCGAGGCCACACCAGCGCGGGACGAGTACTGCTCACCGGCGACGTGGAACTGGCCGCACAGGCGGACCTGCTGGCAGCGAAGGAGGACCTCCGAGCCGACATCCTGAAAGTGCCGCACCACGGCTCGCGGTACTCGCTGCCGGACTTCCTGGCCGCCGTCGGCCCGCGGATCGCCGTGGTCAGCGTCGGCGGCGGGAACTCCTACGGCCACCCACATCAATCCACAATGGACAACCTCAGCAAAGGCGGTGCCCTCCTGACCCGTACCGACGACGACGGCGACACGGCCATCTTCCCGCTCGACGACACCCCCGCCATCCTCCGCCGGGGCCGCTGACCCACAGGAGCCAAAAGCGTAGGTGATAGTTGACATGTAGGCAGCGGCCTACATAAGCTCCCCGGCATGTCCGACGAAGTGTTCCTGGCGCTGGCCAGTCCGGCCCGGCGGCGGCTGCTGGAGTTGCTGGCCGACGGGCCACGGACGGCCGGCGATCTGGCGGCGCAGTTCGAGATGAGCCGTCCGTCCGTGGCCGAGCACCTGAAGATCCTTCGCCAGGCGGCGCTCGTCCGCGACGAGCCGGTGGGGCGTCAGCGCTTCTACCACCTGGAACCGGCGCCGCTGGCGCGGGTCGGCGACTGGCTGCACCCGTTCGAGCGGTTCTGGCGCGAACGTTTGCGCACCATGGCAGACCTACTGGAGAACGAGGAAGAGGACCGATGACCTACGCCCGTACCGGCACCATCGTCGTCGATCAGTTCATGAACGCGCCGCCCGCGAAGGTGTGGCGGGCGCTGACCGATCCCGACCTGCACGCGAAGTGGTGGGCGCCCGGGAACATCGCGGAGCACGTGGGGCACGAGTTCCACCTTCAGATGCCCGGGTACGGCGACGTGCCCTGCACCGTGGTGGAGTCCCAGCCGCACGAACGGTTCGTCTACACCTTCAACGACACCTGGACCCTGACCTGGCAACTGGTCCCGGAAGGACACGGCACCCGGCTCCTGCTCGAGCACTCCGGCTTCGACCTCGACGACAAGCGGCAGCGCGAAGCCTGCGAGCGCATGGGGCCCGGGTGGCGCGACGGCGTCCTGCCCCGGCTCGCGGAGCTGGTTCCCGCGATCGACTGAGCCGGAACCGCCGTGGACGTGGCCCCCGGCGGCTACCGGAGAGGCCACGTCCACGGTTGGGCCACCGGGCGGTGCAAGAGCCTTCTCATACCTAGTTCGCCCGTTCGGCGGCCAGTTGTCAAGGGCGCCATTCCCGGCGGTACCCCGGGTGGTCCTGGTACGGCAGGGCCAGCAACCGCAACGTCCGGCACCAGTTCTTGCCCGGCTCACCACCGGGAACGTGGCACACCTCGCACCAATAATCACTGCCGTAGAGGGGGAATCCGGCCACCCGGTCGGTCACCCCGGTTTCATGCGTTTCGATGATCAGGCGGGTCGCTTCCACCTCGCGGATCATGCGGTTGATCGAGTCGAGTTCGAGCGTGCCGAGGCCGCGGATGCGCATTTCGGTCTGGGTGGCGAGGTCGGCGTGGTCGAGCTGGTCGCCGGTCTTGCCCTTCTGCACCGTCCGCATGATCAAGTTCTGGCGTTCGTTCACCCTCGTTATCAGGAACGCCACCAGATCGGTCACCGGGAACGTCCTTTCTGCATCGCCCCCGCGCGATCCCCTGAGCCAGGTCCCCGAACGGACCCACCGCGCCTACTTCCTCGTCGGAAGTATCTCACCGAGCGTTACGAACCGGACATAACAAGCCGGTCACTGCCGAAAAAAGATCACCGTCGGTGAAACGTGAGACACGCTCAGGGGCGCTGGATCACCACGCCGAGCACGCCGGGGCCGGTGTGGGCGCCGATCACCGCGCCGAGTTCCGACACCAGGCAGCCCGAGGACCGCGGCAGCTGCTCCTCCAGGCGGTTCGCCAGTTCGACCGCCCGCTCCGGCGAAGCCAGGTGGTGCACGGCGAGCTCCACCGGGTCGTCACCGGCGGCGCGCACCGCCAGGTCGACCATGCGCGCCATGGCGCGGTTCATCGTGCGCACCTTCTCCAGCGGCAGGATGCGTCCCTCACACATGTGCAGCACCGGCTTCACCGCCAGCGCGGTGCCCAGCAACGCCGCCGCCGAGCCGATGCGGCCGCCGCGGCGAAGGTGTTCGAGGGTTTCCACTACGAACAGCGTCTCCGAGCGGCGGGCGGCTTCGACGGCGGCCTTCTCCACCTCGGCAGGCGACGCGCCCGAGGCAGCGGCCGACGAGGCGTGCAGCGCGGCGAAGCCGAGTCCCATCGCGGTGGTGCGCGAGTCGACGATGCGCACCTTGTCCGGGCCGACCTCCTGCGCGGCCAGCACCGCGGCCTCCCAGGTGCCCGACAGCTCACGCGACAGGTGCACCGAGACCACCGCCTCGGCGCCGTCGGCCAGCGCCTCGCGGAACTGGGCGGCGAACTCGTTCGGCGTGGGCCTGGAAGTGGTGACGATGCGCCGCTGCCCCAGCGCCTCGGCGAGGGCGGCGGGCCCCACGTCCGTGCCGTCCAGTGCGGACACCCCGTCGATCAGCACGTGCAGGGGCACCACCCGGATGGCATGCCGGTCGGCAAAACCCTCCGGCAGATGGGCGGTCGAATCCGTCACTACGGCTACCGGCACGGCACCAGCCTACGGGCCCGCGGGTGGTTCCCCGGTGAGCAGCAACCCGCTGACGAGTTTTGCCATTTCGGCACCCACGGAGGCGTGTCCCTCCCAGCCCCAGTGCATGCCGTCCGGGTTGCCGTGCCCGCCGAGCACGTGCTCTCCGACCACCTCGGCGAGGTCGAGCATCGGCACCTCCCGCCGCTGCGCCCACTCGGTCATCGCGGCGGCGGCAGCCGGGCGAGCGGCGTGCACCCGGCCGTACGACTCGGCGCGATGCACTGACGGCAGCATTCCCACGATCGGCAGCGAAGGCCGCAGGGCACGCAGCGCTTCGACCGACATGTCCAGGTACCGCACGGTCAACGCGGCGGGCAGCACCGCGGGCCTGCCGCGGAAGGCGACCGCGAGACGCGGCTGGGCGGCGAGGTAGGCCTGCCGGGCGACGCGGCGCAGGCGGTCCGGGCGCAGGTACCGCAGCCCGGTGCGGAGGTAGGTGGGCAGCGGCGACGGCAGGGTGTCCATGCTGCCGATCGCGAGGATCACCACGTCGGCGTGGTGCAGGTCCGCCCAGACGCGCGGGTCGCCGGTCAGCGACCACCACAGGTCGCGGGCGTTCCAGCCGAAGCCGGCGACCAGGTCGGCGGTGCCGCCGAGCGCGTCGGCGGCGCGGTTCGGCCAGAGCCGGGGTTCGTCGGCCGCGTACTCGTGGTCGGGGCCGTGGAAGCTCAGCGAGTCCCCGAACACCAGCAGCCGCGGGCTCACCCCGTGATGCCGGCGTTGTACACGTGCAGCCGCCACATGTCGTTGCGGCGCCCCAGTTCCACCCAGTGGCAGTTGCCGATACCGCCGAGCGTGGGCCACACCTCGACCGGCAGCCCGAGCAGCCGGGCGGTCAGCGCGATGATCAGGCCGCCGTGCGCGGCCAGCAGCACGGTGGGCCCGGTGCCGGCGGCCACCAGGTCCGCGACCACCTCGTAGGCGCGGTCGGCCACGTCCACGCGCGACTCGCCGCCGGGCGGGGCCCAGGTGGCGTCGGTGCGCCACAGGTCGCGCTCACCGGGGTACGCGGCGTCCACCTCGGCGCCGGTCAGCCCCTGCCACTCCCCCAGGTGGGTTTCGCGCAGGCGCTTGTCGATGCGCAGCGGCACGCCGATGGCCTCGGTGAGCACGGTGGCGGTGTCGGTGGCGCGGTGGAGGTCGGAGGCGATCACCAGGTCCGGGGAGAACCGGGCGAGCGCGGGCGCGGCGAACCGCGCCTGGTTCCAGCCCACCTGGGTCAGCGCGGAGTCGAGGTGCCCCTGCATGCGGCCGGCGGCGTTGTAGTCGGTTTCACCGTGCCGCCACAGCACCAGCCGCTGGGTCACGGGCGCTCCTCGGCCGGTTCCCCTTCGGCGCCGCCCACGGTCAGGCCGTCGACCTCGATGCGCGGGCAGTCCTTCCACAGCCGTTCGAGGCCGTAGAAGGAGCGTTCCTCGTCGTGCTGGACGTGCACCACGACGTCGACGAAGTCGAGGAGCACCCAGCGGCCTTCCCTGGCGCCTTCGCGGCGGACCGGCTTGTGCCCGGCTTCGCGCAGCTTCTCTTCGACGTTGTCGACGATGGCGCCGACCTGGCGTTCGTTGGGGGCCGAGGCGATCACGAAGGCGTCGGTGATGACGAGCTGGTCGGAAACGTCCAGCACGACCACGTTCGAGGCCTTCTTGTCCGCCGCCGCGTGTGCGGCGGCGACGGCCAGTTCCCTGGCTTCGGACGTGGCGGTCAACAGGGCTCCTTCGGGTAAACGGATGCGCCCGATGAGGGTACCCGGATCAATCACGGCACCAGGCGAGCACCCGGGATGCCCGACCGGTTATGGCGTAGGCCACCGCGCGAACGGGGTGCCGGGATCACTCCGGCGCGTCGCGGTAGAGCCCTCGTTTGTCGATGTAGCGGACCACGCCGTCGGGCACCAGGTACCAGACCGGTTCCCCGCGTTCGACGCGTTCGCGGCAGCCGGTGGACGAGATCGCCATCGCGGTCACCTCGACCAGGCTCACCTTGCCGCTGGGCAGGTGGTGGTCGTTGAGGTGGTAGCCGGGGCGGGTGACGCCGATGAAGTGGGCCAGGTCGAACAGCTCCTCGGCGTTGCGCCAGGTGAGGATCTGCTCGAGCGCGTCGGCGCCGGTGATGAAGTGCAGTTCGTCGTGGGGGTAGTGGGCGCGCAGGTCGCGCAGGGTGTCCACGGTGTAGGTCTGCCCGCCGCGGTCGATGTCCACCCGGCTGACCGAGAACACCGGGTTCGACGCGGTGGCGATCACCGTCATCAGGTACCGGTCCTCGGCCTGGGTGACCACCCGGTCGGACTTCTGCCACGGCTGCCCCGTCGGCACGAAGATGACCTCGTCGAGCCCGAAGCGCGACTGCACCTCGCTGGCCGCGACGAGGTGCCCGTGGTGGACGGGATCGAAGGTTCCGCCCATGACCCCGATTCGACGCCGTTCTGGCATGAACAGGCAGGGTACGTGGCCTGTGCCGCGGACGCGGTGCGCGGGTCCGCCCGCACCGGGGCGCCCGCGCACCGCGCTGCGACGGCCTGGGGGAACCGCCGCGTACCGGCGTCTCCCGGGAACGGAGGCGGTACACCCAGGACAGAGGTGCGCGGCCGGGTGACATGACGGCCGGGGCACCGATCGAGTAGTGACCTGCGTCACATGCACTGCCCGCGAACCTGTCGGTGCCATGGGGTAGAGGTGGTGGCGTGAACGCCGAAACCCTGCGCCCGCGCGCCGACGAACTGCTCCGCGCCCTTGCCGGAGAGCACGCCGTCCTGCGCGAAGACCAGTGGACCGCCATCGAGGCGCTGGTCGCGCAGCGGCGGCGCGCGCTCGTCGTGCAGCGCACCGGCTGGGGCAAGTCGGCGGTGTACTTCCTGGCCACGGCGTTGCTGCGCGAGCAGGGCGCCGGCCCGACGGTGATCATCTCGCCGCTGCTGGCGTTGATGCGCAACCAGATCACCGCGGCGAACCGCGCAGGCATCCACGCGGCCACGATGAATTCGGCCAACCAGCAGGACTGGGACGAGGTGCAGGCCGACATCGCGGCCGGGCGCACCGACGTGCTCCTGGTCAGCCCCGAACGGCTGAACAACCCGGACTTCCGCGACACCGTGCTGCCGAAGCTGACCGCCACCGCCGGGCTGCTGGTGGTCGACGAGGCGCACTGCATCTCCGACTGGGGCCACGACTTCCGCCCCGACTACCGCCGCCTGCGCACCCTGCTCGGCGAGCTGCCCGAGGGCGTGCCGGTGCTGGCGACCACGGCCACGGCGAACAACCGGGTGGTCACCGACGTGGCTGAGCAGCTCGGCGTCGGTTCCGGGGATGCCCTGGTGCTGCGCGGCCCGCTCGACCGCGAAAGCCTGCACCTGTCGGTGGTCCGGCTGCCGACCGCCGAAGCCCGGCTCGCCTGGCTGGCCGAACGCCTCGGCGAACTGCCCGGCTCCGGCATCATCTACACGCTCACCGTCGCCGGCGCCCACGACGTGGCGCGGCTGCTCAACGAGCACGGCTACCCAGTCACCGCTTACACCGGCAAGACCGATCCGGCCGAGCGCCAGGCCGCCGAGGACGACCTGCTCGGCAACCGCGTCAAGGCACTGGTCGCCACCTCCGCGCTGGGCATGGGTTTCGACAAGCCGGACCTCGGCTTCGTGGTGCACGTCGGCGCGCCCTCCTCGCCGATCGCGTACTACCAGCAGGTCGGCCGCGCGGGCCGTGGCGTGCACCGCGCCGAGGTCGTGCTGCTGCCCGGACACGAGGACGTGCAGATCTGGCGCTACTTCGGCTCGCTGGCCTTCCCCGGCAGGCGCGTGGTCGACGAGCTGCTCGACGCGCTGGCGATGGCCGACCGTCCACTGTCGACAGCCGCGCTGGAGCCCAAGGTGGAGCTTTCGCGCACTCGCCTGGAAATGGTGCTCAAGGTGCTCGACGTGGACGGCGCGGTGCGCCGGGTGCGCGGTGGCTGGGAAAGCACCGGGCAGCCGTGGGAGTACGAAGCCGAGCGCTACGAGCGGGTTCACGAAGCACGCAACGCCGAACAGCAGGCGATGCTCGACTACCAGAACACCGCCGGCTGCCGGATGGAGTTCCTGCTCGCCCAGCTCGACGATCCGCACGCCGCGCCGTGCGGCCGCTGCGACAACTGCACCGGCAAGCACCTCTCCGCCGAGGTGTCGGAGTCCGTTGTGGACAAGACCGCGCGGGACCTCCGGCGGCCAGGGGTGGAGCTGACCTCGCGCAAGCAGTGGCCGACCGGGATGGCCGGGCTGGGCATCAAGGTCTCCGGCAAGATCGCGGCCGGCGAGCAGACCGAGCCCGGCCGCGCGCTCGGCAGGCTGACCGACATCGGCTGGGGCAATCGTTTGCGCGAGCTGGTCGGCGACTCGGCCGCGGACGGCGAGGTGCCCGAGGCGGTGTTCCAGGCCTGCGTGCAGGTGCTCGCCGCCTGGGACTGGGCCGAGCGCCCGGTCGCGGTGGTCTCGTTGCCTTCGAGCAGCCGTCCGATCCTGGTGCGCGATTTCGCCCAGCGCATCGCGCGGATCGGCAGGCTCGACTACCTCGGTTCGCTCGCCGCCGCGAGTGAACGGCCGCGCCGGGCGAACAGCGCGCAGCGCGTGGCCGACCTGTGGAACCGGCTTTCGCTGCCGCCGGAACTGGCGGAGGCGGTGGCCGGGCTGTCCGGGCCGGTGCTGTTGATCGACGACGTGACCGACACCGGCTGGACGATGGCCATCGCCGCCCGGCTGCTGCGTCAGGCGGGGGCGCCCGCCGTGCTGCCGTTCGCCCTCGCCGCGACCTCTTAGCCGCCCAGGAAGTCGTCGATCAGCGGAGCCATTTCGGGCAGTTTCTCCTCCAGGGCGAAGTGCCCGGTGTCGAACAGGTGCATTCGCGCGTCCGGTAGGTCACGCAGGTACGCCTTCGCGGCGTCCGCACCGAAGAACGGGTCGTTCACGCCCCACAGGATCAGCGTCCGCGGCTGGTGCCGCCGCAGATACTCGTGCCACTCGGGGTAACGCTCCACATTGGACTTGTAGTCGAGCGCCAGCTCGATCTGGATCTCCTCGCGTCCCGGCAGATCCAGGAAGTACTGGTCGAGGATCCAGCCGTCCGGCGCGACGACCGAAACGTCGCCGGTGCCGCCTTCGTACTGGCCACGAGTGGCTTCCAGCGTGAGCACCTCGCGGATGGCGCTGACGTCCTCGCGCCGGCTCGCGATGAAGCCGCGCGCCAGCTCGGTGAGCCCTTCCTCGTAGGCGTTGCTGTTCTGCACCACCAGATCGGTGATCCACCCGGGATGCCGCACGGCCATGCGGAAACCGACCGGCCCGCCGTAGTCGAAGACGTACATCGCGAACCGGTCCAGCCCGAGCGCCACGCAGAAGCCTTCGACGATCTCGGACAGCCGGTCGAAGGTGTAGGTGAACCCGGCGGGCACCTCCGTGTGCCCGAATCCGGGGAGGTCCGGCGCGATCAGCCGGTACCGCGTGCCGAGCACCTCCATCAGCCGCCGGTACTGGTGCGACGCCGACGGGAAGCCGTGCAGCAGGAGGACCACGGGCGCGTCCGGCGGCCCCGCCTCCCGGTGGAACACCCGCACCCCGGCCACCTCGGTGAACCCGTGCCGCACCTGGACGATCGTCATTTCACATGCCTCCATCACTCGAAGATGCATTAGGTATAGCCGTCACCAACCTAATGAGTCAACCCCGTGATGTAGCATTAGCCCATGTTTCCGCTGCTGGGCGAACCGCTGGCGCTGGACCTGGTCAACACCCGGGACTCGACCGGCGAGCTGCTGCCGACCACCGGCGCGCTCGCGACCTGGCTCGACGCGCAGGCCGGACGGCTCACCGCCGCCCCCGCCACCGAGGCCGCGCTCGAGGCGGTCACCGGCATCCGCGCGCACATCGCCACGGCCGTCGAAGAAGCGCGGCACGGCAGGCGTCCGCCGGCGTCCGCGTTGCGCGCGCTGACCGAAGCGCAGCGCGCGGCGCCCGCCTACCGGGAGCTGACCTGGGACGGTTCGACGGTCGTCGTCCGCTCGCGCCGGGACGGCGACCGCGTCGCCCAGCTCGTCGCCGAACTCGCCGAAGCGGCCGCCGACCTGCTCGGCAGCGACTCGATCACCCGTGTCACGAACTGCGAGGCCGAGGACTGCCTGCTGCTGTTCCTGCCCGCGCACCCCCGCCGCCGCTGGTGCTCACCGGCGGTCTGCGGCAACCGGGCCCGGGTGGCGCGGTACTACCAGAAGCACAAGAACTGACTCCGGGCCGGAACGGGGATCTTCCAACTCACCCATCCGTGTGGCAAGGTCCTGCCTCAACCGGACCGAGCGCGGAGGTCAACATGGTCGAGTCGAATCCCCAGGTGCAGCACCGCCTCCCGGTCCGGAAGCTGTTCGCCGCGAGCGTGGGCAACGCGCTCGAGTGGTTCGACTGGACCATCTACGCGACCTTCAGCATCTACTTCGCCGCCGCCTTCTTCCCCGGCGAACTGTCCCAGGTGAACACCTTCGCCACCTACGCGCTGGCGTTCTTCTTCCGCCCGCTGGGCGGCTACCTGCTCGGCCGGTTCGCCGACCTCAAGGGCCGCAAGCCGGCGATGATCCTGACCATCGTGCTGATGGCGGGCGGCTCGGTGATGATCGGCGTGCTGCCCACCTACGAGCAGGTCGGGTGGCTGGCGCCGATCCTGCTGCTGCTGGCCAGGGTGGCGCAGGGCCTCTCGCTCGGCGGCGAGGTGTCCAACGCCTCGGCCTACCTCGGCGAGATCGCCCCGGCCCCGCGCCGTGGCCGGTACTCCTCTTTCTTCTACATCTCCACCGGCACCGCGGTGCTGATCGCCTCCGTGCTCGGTTACGTGCTCGCCGAGACGCTGACCAAGGACGACCTCAACTCGTGGGGCTGGCGCATCCCGTTCCTGCTCGGCGGGGTGATGGGGCTGATCGGGCTGTGGCTGCGGCGCAGCCTCGTGGAGACCGAGCAGTTCGAGCAGAACAAGTCGACCGCGCGCCGGGTGGAGCGCCCGCTGCTGACCACCCTGCGCGAGCACCCGAAGTCGGTCGGCAGGCTGATCGGCTTCACCATGCTCTCCACGCTCTGCTACTACACCTTCTTCAGCGCGCTGACCCCGTTCGCGGTGAAGACCCGCAAGGCCGACGACACCGAGGTGTTCCTGGCGCTGTCGATCGCCACCGCGTTGTTCGTCGCACTGCAGTACCCGATGGGCGCGCTGGCCGACCGCTACGGCCGCAAACCGCAGCTCCTGGTGTGGTCGGCGGCCATCGCGGTGCTGATCATCCCGCTGTCCACTTTGGTCCGGCCGGGCTTCGGGAACCTGCTGGTGGTCTTCTGCGTCGGCCTCGGCCTGTACACCGCGATGACCTCCATCGCGCCCGCGATCATGTCCGAGCTGTTCCCGACCGAGTTGCGCGCGCTGGGCATCGGCGCCTGGTACAACCTGACCGTCGCGATCTTCGGCGGCACCGCGCCACTGCTGATCAGCTGGCTGGCCACGATCGGGCAGCCGAACCTGTTCTTCATCTACGTGGCAGGCGGCGCCGCGGTCGCCTTCCTGGTGATCCTGACCCTGCCCGAGACGAAGGGCAGCGAGCTGCGCTGATCACTCGCGTGCGGCCACCAGCGAAACCGGTGACGGGCGGGTCGCCAGCACCGTGGTCCACACGCTGGTCACGCCCACCGCGGTGAACGCACCGGCGGCGAGGAAACCGAGCAGCCGCCACGGCACCGCGACCACCGGCATGCCGACCAGCACCCCGGCCAGGGTGAGGCAGCCGAGGCCCAGCCCGATCACGGTCACCGCCCACGCCTCGATCAGCGCCATCCACACCACCTGCCGCCGGGTCAGCCCGGTCACCCGCGCGGCGGCGAACTCGACCCCGCGCTCGGCCCCCGCCATCACCACCGCGTTGACCACGGCGACCGCCGCGTAGAGCCCGGAAAGTCCCATCAGCGCGGCCAGGAACGCGGTGTTGTCGCGCTGCTGCTCCTCCACATCGGCGGTGATCCAGTCGTCCAAAGTGGATACCTGTCCGACGTTCACCACGGCCGGGTCGGCGCCGGGCGCCAGCCGGACCAGCGAGACCGCGGGCGCCTCGGCGACGACTTCGGCGGGCACGGCTTCCCTGGGCAGCAGGAAGCTGGCGCCCTCCGCGACGGTCTCCGGCATCACCGCCACCACCCGCAACTGCTTCTCGCCGCCGGGGAACGTGGCGCGCACCGAATCGCCGACCCGGATGCCTTCGCCCACGAGCGCGGGCCCGACCGCGATGGTGTCTCCGCGCAGTTCGGCCAGGTCACCCGCGCGCGGCCGGATCAGGTGCGCCTCGCGGTAGGCGGCCGGATCGACCACCGTCAGGCCGTCGTAGTAGTTCTCCGTGCGTGACCAGCCTTGTTCGCGCAGTCCGGCCTGGATGTGGATGGGCACCGAGACCTCCACCGAAACCCCGGCCACCCCGGGGAGCGCGGCGATCCGGTCGGCCTCGGCGCCGGTCGACTCGACCACCAGATCACCCACCGTGGTGCGCTGCTGCTCCTGCTCGCTCAGCTCGGTCAGCGAGGCCATCGTGCCCGCCAGCCCCAGCACCAGCCCGGTCAGCACGATCAGCGGGGCGGCGGTCGACGCGCTGCGGCGCACGCCGTCGCGCAGGTTCGCCTCGGCGACCTGGCCGAGCACGGTGGACCTCAGCAGCAGCCCGAGCACGCGCCCGGCCAGCGGCACCACCAGCGGGCTCAGCACGCTCAACCCGGCCGCGCCGACGATGGCCACCAGCATGGACATCGCCAGCGCCCCGGCCAGTTCCACCCGTTGCGCGAGCACCACCAGCCCGGCGCAGAAGGCGACCATGGACAGTCCGGTCAGCCAGCGGCCGACGGTCATCACCCGGTGCACGGAACCGCTGTCCCGCAACGCTTCCAGCGGCCGGACCGCGGCCGCCCGGCGAGCCGCGCTGAGCACGCCGAGCAGGGACACCCCGATGCCGACGAAGCCCGAAACCCACAGCACGCGGGGATCCCACGTGGCCGAGAAGTCGTCCGGCACCAGGCCGAGCGCGTTCAGCAACCACGACTGCGGCCAGGTCGCCACCACGCCGAGCGGCACCCCGAGCGCGGTGCCGGTCACCCCAAGCAGCAACGCTTCGGCGAGCAGCAGCCGGTACAACTGCCCGCGCCCGCCGCCGACCAGCCGCAGCAGCGCGAGTTCACGCCGCCGTTGCGCCACGGTGAACGCGAACGTGGAGCCGACGATGAAGAAGCCGAGGAAACCGGACAGCAGCACGGTCATGCCCATCAGCGTGGCCGCGCCGTCGAACCCGGACCGGACGCGATCCGCGGTGGCCGGATCGAGCCCGTCCGGGATCCGCGCCCGTGCCGTCGACCCCATCAGCAGCAGCGAGGACTGCACCAGCGCCACCCCGAGCGCCACGGTGAGCAGCGCACCCCCGAACAACCTGCGCTTGTCCCCGAACGTGCTCACCGAAAGCCGCAGCATCACGACTCCAGGCTCGCGAGCCGGTCGGCCACCTGCCGGGCGGTGGGCCGGTCCAGGCGGTCGACGAGCCTGCCGTCGGACAGGAACACCACCGCGTCCGCGGCGGCCGCCGCCATCGGGTCGTGGGTCACCATCACCACGGTCTGCCGCGCGTGGTCGACCATCTCCCGGAGCAGCCGCAGCACCCCGCGCGCCGACTTCGAATCCAACGCCCCGGTGGGTTCGTCGGCGAACAACACGGCGGGCCGGGTCACCATCGCGCGGGCGATCGCCACCCGCTGCTGCTGCCCGCCGGACAGCTCGCGCGGCCGGTGCCGGATCCGGTCACCCAGCCCGACCGACGCCAGCACCGCGTGCACCTCGTCCTTCGCCACGCGGGCTCCGGCCAACCGCAACGGCAGCGCGACGTTCTGCTCGGCGGTCAGCGCGCCCAGCAGGTTGAAGCTCTGGAAGACGAAGCCGATGGCACTGCGGCGCAACGCGGTGAGCGCGCTGTCGGGAGCGAGGGTGATGTCGTTGCCGAGCAGCACCACCCGCCCGCCACTGACCCGGTCCAGCCCGGCGGCGCAGTGCAGCAGGGTGGACTTGCCCGAGCCGGACGGCCCCATCACCGCGGTCCAGGTGCCCGGCGGGAAGCCGATGCTGACCCGGTCGAGCGCACGCACCCTGGCCTGCCGCTCGCCGTACTCCCTGGTCACCTCCCAGAGCTCGATGGCTGGCACCACGCGTATCCCGGCTTCCGCACTCACCCGCCCAGCAAACCGGGCGGACCGGGGTGCGGGCACTACCGCCAGCGCCCGGATCGGGGGTATAGCCAGGTATACCTACTCGGCGCTGCTCCGATGAGTCCGCTCGGCCTCGCACTGCCCCCGCCCGCGCGCCCCGGCAATGCTATGAGTGGGGGGTGGTCTCAACCGATGGTTGCAACTTAGGTTGGTTGGGATAGTAGTTCACGTAGGCATCGGGCTGGTGTGTGCCAGCCCAGTGTCTGGCGTGGGCGGTTGTTGAGTTCGGTGGCGACGTGGGCGAGGTCTTGGGCGGTGTGGGTCGTCAGGTTGGTGTGTTTGGGGAAGTACTGGCGGAGTAGTCCGTTGGTGTTTTCGTTGGAGCCGCGTTGCCAGGGGCTGGCGGGGTCGGCGAAGTAGATGGGCATCCGGGTGGCCAGGGTGATGTCGGGGTGGCGGGCCATTTCGTTGCCGCGGTCCCAGGTCATGGAGCGGCGTAGATGCTGGGGCAGGGCGGTGATGGCGGGGATCATCGCGTCACGGACCTGTTCGGCGGTGTGCCCGTCGGGCAGGTGGAGCAGGATGACGAAGCGGGTGGAGCGCTCGACCAGGGTCCCGATCGCGGAGGTGTTGGCGCTGCCGAGGATGAGGTCGCCTTCCCAGTGTCCGGGTACTGCGCGGTCGGCGGCTTCGGCGGGGCGCTGGGAGATCGGGATCGGGTGGCCCAGTTTCGAGGTTTGCGCGCGGGCGCGGGCCCGGTTACGCGGGACCCGCAGTGCCCGCCCGGTGCGCAAACAGGCGGCCAGTTCCCGCCGCAGCGCACCCCGGGCCTGGACGAACAGTGATTGGTAGATCGCTTCCGGGCTGATGCGCATGCCGGGGTCGTCGGGGAACTGCTCGGGCAGGGTGGCGCTGATCTGCGCGGGGGACCATTTCTGGTTCAGCCCGGCCTGGACCTGCTCACGCAGTTGCCGGTGCACGGCCAGTTTCGCCGGTTTCGGCCGTTTGCCGCGTTCGCGGGCCAGTTCGTGCGCGACCGAGGCCCGGTAGTGTTCTCGCGCATCGGTGCCGGCGTGTTCGGTGCCCAGCACCCGGCCCACGGTGCGGTCGATCTCCCGGCCGATGGTGGACTTGTCCCGCCCCAGCCGGGCGGCGATCTGCGTGTTGGACTCACCCCGGGCGATCCCCACCGCGATCTCCTCCCGCTCGGCCAGGCTCAAAAACCGGCCCGACCCCGGCCGGGGAATCCTCGCGTTCGCACTCACCCCACCAGCCTGAGCGAACCACCGCCGCCCTGTCTCGTGCGACACGCCCACCACCCGCGACGCCGCCCGCACCGACAACCCCGCCCGCACCCCCTCCCAAAACCCCGCCACCACACCCACCGGCAACAACCGACGACCCATCACAACCCCTCCTCACTCAGGAGTTGCAACCACCGCTAGACACCGCGGGGCATTACTTGCATTCAACGCTAGTAATGCCCCACTCATAGCGTTCGGCCGAGGGAACAGGCGAGGTCGCTTGGGCGCGGAGAGCGCGACCTTGGCTTACCGGAGGAGCGGCTAGGGTCGGCTCGTGACGACGGCGCTCGACGCACTGGGCACGCGGCGGTTCCTGCTCGGCCGCTGGCCGTGGCGCGCGGCTGCCTACCTGCTCAGCTCGCTGGCCACGGCTTCGGCCGCCGCGGGCGCGCTCTGCCTGCTCTGCCTGCCGTGGCTGGTGCTGGTCGCCGAGTCCTTTTCGGACCGCACGGGACCGGCCGCGGTGCTGCTCGCCCTCGGCGCGCTGACCTTCGGCCTGGGCGGGCCGCTGGTGGCGCTGCCGCTGGCCGGGCTGGAACGCCGGCGCCTGCGGCTGGTGGACCCGCGCCCGGTCACCTCGGGGCATCGGCGGCCGTCCGCGCCGGGGCTCGATTCCTGGGTGCGCACCCGGTACACCGAGGCCGCCACCTGGCGCGAACTGGGTTACGCGGTGCTGCTGGGCACGGTTGTGCTCGCCGCCTGCGGGGCGGTGGTCGTGTTCGCCGTGCTGGCCGGGGCGTTGCTGACGAGCCCGCTGCTGGTCGGCGGTGGCGCGGTGTCGGTCGGCTTCCTGACCATCGGCACGCTCGGCGAGTCCGTCTGGGGCGCGCTCGCCGGGCTCGGGCTGCTCGTCGCGCTCGCCTACCTCGGCAGCCTGGTCGCCGGGTTGCACGGCATGCTGGCCAGGACGTTGCTGCAGGGCGATCAGCTGGTCGAGGTGGCGCGGTCGCGCGCCCGGCTGGTCGACGCCTTCGAAGCCGAACGGCGGCGCATCGAGCGCGACCTGCACGACGGCGCCCAGCAGCGGCTGGTGAGCCTGACCCTGCGCCTCGGCCTCGCCCGCCTGGACCTGCCGGCGGATTCGCCTGCCGCGCGGCAACTCGCCGACGCGCACGACGAAGCCAAGTTGCTGATGGCCGAGCTGCGCGAGTTCATCCACGGCATCCGCCCGCAGGTGCTCACCGAACGCGGTCTGCCGGCCGCGCTGGGTGAGCTGGCCGACCGCTCGGCCGTGCCGGTGACCGTCCACAGTGCACTGCGAGGGCGGCTGCCCGGCTCGGTCGAGGGCACCGCCTACTTCGTCGCCTCGGAGGCGCTGGCCAACGCCGCCAAGCACAGCGGGGCCACGGCGGTCGAAATCGACGTGCGGCTTGAACGCGGTTCACTGCTGCTGGAGATCCGGGACGACGGGCACGGCGGAGCCGATCCCCTGCGCGGCACGGGATTGACCGGCTTGGCCGACCGGGTCGCGGTGCTCGACGGCAGAATGGTCCTGTCCAGTCCGGCCGGTGGGCCGACCATTGTGCGTGTGGAGCTGCCTTGTCCTTCCCAGTAGGGGGTCGTCCCCCGTGCGGACCACACCAGGTGGTGCTCGCCGAAGACGGCGTGCTCCTGCGCGAGGGCCTGGCCGGACTGCTCACCCGCTTCGGTTTCGAGGTGGTCGCCGCCGTCGGGGATGCCGGCGAACTGGCTCGCGCGGTCGCCGAACACCGCCCCGACCTGGTGGTCACCGACATCCGGATGCCGCCGGACTTCACCGACGAAGGCCTGCGTGCCGCTGTCGAACTGCGCCGGGCGCATCCGGGGCTGGCGGTGCTCGCGCTGAGCCAGTACGTCGAGCGCAGCGGCGCCGCCGAACTGCTGGACTCCGGGGACGGGCGCGGCGTGGGGTACCTGCTCAAGGACCGCGTGGTCGACGTCGAGGAGTTCGCCACCGCGCTGCGGCAGGTGGTGGCCGGGGGCACGGTGGTGGACCCGCAGGTGGTGCGGCAGTTGCTCAGCCGCCACCGCGACCCGCTGAACCGGTTGTCCGCCAGGGAGACCGAGGTGCTGGCGCTGGTCGCCGAGGGGCACTCCAACACCGAGATCGCGCGGCGGCTGGTCGTCTCCGAGGCGGCGATCGCCAAGCACGTGGGCAACATCCTGACCAAACTGGACCTGCCGCCCGCCGCGGACACCAACCGGCGGGTGCTCGCCGTGCTCGCCTATCTACGGAGATAATCGCGACACTGTTTCAATGACACTGTTTCGATTATGGACAAATCGGCGGACATAGGGGAACGTCCAGGCTCACCGTACGTCTGAGCAGTTACCACCCCTGGCGAGAGGCAGCTGTGAACCACCCGAGCGACCCACCCACCGAGCGTGAGCTGAAAGCCGCGGCCGGGCTGCTCGAAGACGAGCTCGACCGGCTCGTCGACGAGTACAGCCGGATCTCGGCACAGGACCCGGCCGTCGGCGTGCAGCCGAGCCTGGCCAACTACCTGGTGCGGAGCACCGAACCGCCGATCCTGGCCGCGTTGCTGGCCGCCGCGATCGCCCGCCTGGCCTGAGTCAGCGGCCGAACGGCACCAGATCGTCGGCGTGCACGACCTCCCGCCGTTGTTCGGCGGGCAGGTCGTGGCTCGAGCGGCCGATCATCTCCGGCAGTTCCACCGCGTCGAAGGCGACCACCCCGCGCGCGACCACCCGCTGCGCCGGGTCGACCAGGTCCACCACGTCCCCGGCCTCGAAGTCACCGTCGACGCCGGTGATCCCGGCGGCGAGCAGGGACCGGCGCCTGCGCGCCACCGCGGCCACCGCGCCGTCGTCGAGGTGCAGGCGGCCACGGGCGTCCGTGGCGTAACCGAGCCAGAACCGCCGTGCCGAGAGACGACTGTTCGCGGCCGCGAACGCGGTGCCCACTTCGGCTTCACCGAGCGCGTCGGCCGCCTGCGCGGCCCCCGCGAGCAGCACCGGGATGCCCGCCGCGGCGGCGGTCCTGGCGGCGGCCAGCTTGGACACCATGCCGCCGGTGCCCAGCCCCGAACTCGACATGCCGACGGTGATGCCGTCGACGTCGGCCTCGCCGGTCACCTCGTCGATCCGGCGGGTGGCCCCGGAACGCGGGTCCCCGTCGTAGAGGCCGTCCACATCGGACAACAGGACCAGCGCGTCGGCGGCGACCAGGTGCGCCACCAGCGCGGCAAGCCGGTCGTTGTCGCCGAACTTGATCTCCTCGGTGGCCACCGTGTCGTTCTCGTTGACCACCGGGACCGCGCCGAGCGCGAGCAACCGCGAGAAGGTGCGCTGCGCGTTGCGGTAGTGCGCGCGGCGGACCACGTCGTCCGAGGTGAGGAGCACCTGGCCGACGGTCAGGGAGTACCGGCCGAACGACTCGCCGTAGGCGTGTGCGAGCGCGAGCTGGCCCACGCTCGCCGCGGCCTGTTGCGAAGCGAGGTCACGGGGGCGCTTGGCCAGCGACAACGGCGCCAGGCCCGCCCCGATCGCGCCGGACGAGACCAGCACGATCTGGCTGCCCGCGCTGATGCGTGCGGCGATCGCGTCCACCAGCGCGTCGAGCCTGCGCACGTCGAGGCCGTCACCCGCGGTGGTCAGCGCCGAGGAACCGACCTTGACCACCAGCCGCCGGGCGCCCGAAACCGCCCGCCGCGTCTCACTCACCTTCGGACTCCTCGTCCGGGCCGTCACGCCGGACGCGCCGGGCTTCCTTGCGCTCGGACGCGCTGATCCGGTCCGTGCCTTCGAGCCGCACATCGGTGCCGCGGCCGGAAAGGTGCACCGCCGCGCCCGGGGTGGAGGGCTGCCATTCGAACGAGATGTCGCCGATGGTGACCTGGCTGCCCGGCACCGCACCCTTGCGGGCCAGCGCGTCTTCGACGCCGAGCCGGTTCAGCCGGTCGGCGAGGTACCCGACGGCTTCGTCGTTGCCGAAGTCCGTCTGCCGGATCCAGCGCTCCGGCCGGACGCCGTGCACGACGAAGGCACCTTCCTCCTCCGGATCGGGCTCGACGGTGAACCCGCTGTCGTCCACCGCCAGCGGCTTGAGCACCACCTTCTCCGCCTCGGGCGGCGGCTGCTCGGCCCGGTAGCGCTCGACCACCGCGCCGAGCGCGTAGGTCAGCTCGCGCAGGCCCTTGCGCGACGCCGTGGAGACCTCGAAGACCGCCAGGCCGCGCTCCTCGAACTCCGGGCGCACCAGTTCGGCGAGGTCGGCCGCGTCGGGCACGTCCACCTTGTTCAACACCACCACGCGCGGCCGGTCGGCCAGATCGCCGCCCAGGCTCGGGGTGTAGCGGGCCAGCTCCGCCTCCAGCGCGTCCACATCGGACACGGGATCGCGGTCGGGTTCGAAGGTGGCGCAGTCGACCACGTGCACCAGCACCGCGCAGCGCTCGATGTGCCGCAGGAAGTCCAGGCCGAGGCCCTTGCCCTGGCTGGCACCGGGGATCAGCCCCGGCACGTCGGCCATGGTGAACACGGTGTCGCCCGCGGTGATCACGCCGAGGTTCGGCACCAGCGTGGTGAACGGGTAGTCGGCGATCTTCGGCTTGGCCGCCGACAGCACCGAAATCAGCGAGGACTTGCCCGCCGAGGGGAAGCCGACCAGGCCGACGTCGGCGACCGAACGCAGCTCCAGCACCAGATCGCGGGCCTCGCCCGGCTCACCGAGCAGCGCGAACCCGGGTGCCCTGCGGGCCTTGGACGCCAGCGCGGCGTTGCCGAGCCCGCCCCGGCCGCCCTGGGCCGCGACGAAGGTGGTGCCGGGGCCGATCAGGTCGGCGAGCACCTCACCGCGCTCGGTCATCACCACCGTGCCGTCCGGCACGTGCAGTTCCAGGGTCTCGCCCGCGGCCCCGGACCGGTTGCTGCCCTGGCCGATCTTGCCGTTGCCCGCCCGCGCGTGCGGGCGGAAGTGGAAGTCGAGCAGGGTGTGCACGTTGGGGTCGACGATCAGCAGCACATCACCGCCGTTGCCGCCGTTGCCGCCGTCGGGACCGCCGAGCGGCTTGAACTTCTCACGGTGCACCGAGGCGCAGCCGTTCCCACCGTTGCCGGCGGCCAGATGGATCACCGCACGGTCGACGAACCGGGACGCCATTGCCTGCCCTCTCCAGAAAACTGCTGTCTACATGCGAACGGGCGGCGCGGTCCGCGTATGACGCAGACCACACCGCCCGGTGGTGTTCGCTCGGTCGGAGGCTCAGGCCTCGACCGGCACGATGTTGACCGTCTTGCGGCCGCGCTTGGAACCGAACTCGACCGAGCCGTGATCCAGCGCGAACAGGGTGTCGTCACTGCCGCGACCGACGTTCACGCCCGGGTGGAACTTGGTGCCGCGCTGGCGGATGAGGATCTCGCCCGCCTTGACGACCTGGCCACCGAACCGCTTGACGCCGAGGTACTGCGGGTTCGAGTCACGACCGTTGCGGGAGCTGGACGCGCCCTTCTTGTGTGCCATGGCTGCCTGAACCCCTTACTTGGTGATGCCGGTGACTTCGAGGCGGGTCAGCTTCTGCCGGTGACCCTGCCGCTTGTGGTAGCCGGTCTTGTTCTTGAACTTGTGGATGCGGATCTTGGGACCCTTGGTCTGCTCGACGACCTTGCCGGTGACCGAGACCTTCGCGAGCGCGTCGGCGTCCGTGGTGACATCTCCGCCATCCACGTACAGCACGGCGGGGAAGGTGAGTTCGGTGCCCGGCTCGCCCTCGAGCTTCTCGACCTCGACGACGTCGCCGACGGCCACCTTGTACTGCTTGCCGCCGGTCTTGACGATCGCGTACGCCGACACGGGTGTCTCCTGCTAACTCGACAATAGGGTGGGGGCTTGTACGCGCCGCCCGCGAGCTACCGCGTGCTGGTGGGCGCACAATGCTGGCCTGCCACTACGGGCTGGCCGTCTTACAGGTTACGTGCCACCCCGGATCACGGGACAACCGGGGTGGCCTAACCCTGTCTTCTAGCTGTTCTCGTTGGCCGTGACCGGCGGACCCGCCGGCCGGGAGGCCACCCGGCGAGCACGCCGCCGGGTCGTCTTCGCCGCCGGAGCGGGCACGGACACCTCAGGCACCTCTTCGGCGGCCTGAGCGGCCTGGGGCGTCTCAGTTTCGGCCTGCACGGTCGCGGGGGACTCGGCGGGCACTTCCTGTGCCTCCTCGTCCTTCACGGCCTCGGCAGGCTCAGCTGCCTCCTGCACGGCTTCGGGCTGGGCTTCAGGCTGCGCTTCGGGCTGCTCGGCCTGCGCAGGCTCCTGCGCCGCCTCGGGCTGCCCTGCCGTCCCGGCCTTCACCGGCTCGTCGGCCTTCTCGGCCTGCGCTTCCCCGCCCGGCTCGGGCAGTTCGGCCTGCTGTGCCGCCGCGGCCTGCTCGGCCTGGGCGCGGCGCTCCGCCCTCGAAATCCGCTCACGCTTGCGCGTTCCCGGCTGTCCGCCCGTTCCCGCCTTGATCGGCTCGTCGGCCTTCTCGGCGAGCGCGCCTTCCTCGGCGGGCTGCTCCGGAGCGCGCCCGTTCAACGCGGGCGCGGCTTCGGTGCTCTCGGTGTTCTCGGTGCCTTCGGTGACTTCGCCGCCTTCGGACTCGCCGGTCTTCGGCTTCGAGGCCTTCGCCACCGCCTGCACGGCCGTGACCACCGACTCGCGCTGAGGCGCGGGGATCTCGGCCTTCGGGGCCTCGACCGGCTGCTCCTCGGCCTTGTTGCGGCCACGCGAGCGCCGGGACGGCCCGTGCTGGTGCCCGCCGCCACCGTTGTTGCCGCCGGAGGCGTTCTTCTGCTGGTCGGTGGAGACCACCACCCCGCGGCCCTTGCAGTGCTCGCAGGTGGTGGAGAAGGCCTCCAGCAGCCCGGTGCCGACCTTCTTGCGGGTCATCTGCACCAGGCCCAGCGAGGTCACCTCGGCGACCTGGTGGCGGGTGCGGTCGCGGCCGAGGCACTCGGTCAGCCGACGCAGCACCAGCTCGCGGTTGGACTCCAGCACCATGTCGATGAAGTCGATGACGATGATGCCGCCGATGTCGCGCAGCCGCAGCTGGCGCACGATCTCCTCGGCCGACTCCAGGTTGTTCCTGGTCACCGTCTCCTCGAGGTTGCCGCCGGAGCCGGTGAACTTGCCGGTGTTGACGTCGATGACGGTCATCGCCTCGGTGCGGTCGATCACCAGGTAGCCGCCGGAGGGCAGCCACACCTTGCGGTCGAGCGCCTTGGTGATCTGCTCGTCGATCCGGTACTCGGCGAAGACGTCCCCGTTGCCGGTGTAGCGCTTGAGCCGGTCGGCCAGGTCGGGCGCGACGTGGCTGACGTAGCCCTGGATGATCTCCCACGCCGTCGAACCCTGGACCTCGAGCTTCGCGAAGTCCTCGGTGAACAGGTCGCGGACCACCTTGACCAGCAGGTCCGGCTCTTCGTAGAGCAGGGTCGGCGCGCCGGACTTCTTGCCCTTGCTCGCGTCCGCCTTCTCCTTGATGACGTCCCACTGCACCTTCAGGCGGCGCACGTCGCGGTCCAGCTCCTCCTCGACGATGCCCTCGGAGGCGGTGCGGATGATCACGCCCGCGTCTTCGGGCACGATCCGCTTGAGGATGTCCTTGAGACGGCGGCGCTCGTTCTCCGGCAGCTTGCGCGAGATCCCGGTGGCACCGCCGGCTGGCACGTAGACCAGGAAGCGGCCGGGCAGCGAGATCTGCGTGGTCAGCCGGGCGCCCTTGTGCCCGACCGGGTCCTTGGTGACCTGCACCAGCACGCTGTCACCGGTGGACAGCGCCTGCTCGATCTTGCGCGCCTTGCCCTCCAGGCCGGCGGCGTCCCAGTCGACCTCACCGGCGTAGAGCACGGCGTTGCGGCCGCGGCCGATGTCGATGAACGCGGCCTCCATCGAGGGCAGCACGTTCTGCACGCGCCCGAGGTAGACGTTGCCGACGATCGAGCCGCTGCCCGACGAGGTGACGAAGTGCTCGACCAGCACGCCGTCCTCGAGCACGCCGATCTGCGTCTCTTCGCCCTTTTCGGCGACGACCATGGTGCGCTCGACGGCTTCGCGGCGGGCGAGGAACTCGGCCTCGGACAGGATCGGAGCGCGGCGGCGGCCTGCCTCGCGGCCGTCACGGCGGCGCTGGCGCTTGGCCTCCAGCCGGGTGGAGCCGCGCACGCTGCGCACCTCGTCCCTGGCCGGCTTCTCGCCACCGGAGGAGTCGCCGCCGCCCTTGTCCGCCTTGCTCTGGCGGACGTGGACCACGGTGTTGGGCGGGTCGTCGGCGCTGGCGGCGTTCTCGCCGTCCTCCTCGCCACTGGCCTTGCGGCGACGGCGACGACGGCGACGCGAACGGCTGCTTTCCTCGCCTTCGGTGTCGTCGGCGGCCTCGTCGGCTTCCTCGGCCTTCTCGGGCCTGTCAGCCTTCTCCGCCTTGTCGGCGGGGGCTTCCTCGGCCTTGGCCTTCTTGCCGTTGCCGGTGTCCTTGGGCTCCGGCTTGGCTTCGGGCTCGTCGAAGTCGCTGTCGTCCCTGGCGTCGTCGCCACCCTTGCCGCGACCACGGCCGCGACGGCCACGGCGGCGGCGACGGCGACCGGCGGCCTCGTCGTCCTCATCGCCGTGGAGACCCTGGTCCCCGGCGGTGTCCTCGTCGGCCTCGGCCTGCTCCGGCTCGGGCTCCGGTGTGCGCTTGACCGGGGCCGCGGCGGGCTCCGGCGGCAGGAACACCGGCGACGGCGCCGCGAACAGCGGCACGTGCACGGCCGGGCGAGCCGGTTCGGGCTCCGGCTCGGGTTCCGGCTCGGGAGCGGCTTCGACGGCGGTCACCGGGGCAGTGGGTGCCACGGGTGTCTCGGGGGCCTCGGCCACCGCGGCCACCTGCTCCGGCGCGACCTCGTCGGCGGTGACCCCGAGGGCCTCCGCGACCTGGACCGCGACCTCCTTGGGCACGCTGGACTGCGCACTGCGCGCGCTGACGCCCAGCTCCACGAGCTGCTTGAGCACCTCACGGCTGCTCGACCCGAGCAGCTTCGCCAATGCGTGCACCCGGATACGGGCGGGCAGGTCGGCCAGCGGGCCGTTCTCCGATGCGGTCGCAGGTGTGGCGGGATTCCCGCCGGTGTTCTCGGCGGGTGTGTCCGCGTTCGACATATATCTCCTCCGCCCCCGGGCGCGTCTGCCAGCCTCGAACGGCTGGAAGGACGCGGCCGCGCAGGGGCCCCTTCCTGTGCTGTTCCGCCGTGGTGGGCACCGACGGCGGGAATCCTTGCTACCTGGAACGGCGCCGGAACCCGCCCGGCTGCCCGTCCTCGGCAGTCTGCTCGGCGACGCGCCGGCTGGGCACGGGGCGGTCACGCCCCCTGTTTCAGATCGTCTAGCCGCCGGTGGAGGCGGCGACGACGGGCTCGTTCAGCAGGTCACCGGGCCACCGCGCCGGTGGACCCCGCGCGGCGCGCGGCGACTCCCGGCCCAGGGGCCACCCCGAGTATCCCACACACCGCGGTGGATACCGCGTACTCGGTACCAGCTCATCGGGTTACGGCTGGCTGAAGCCCGGCCGGACCCGCGACACGCCAGGTAGTGTGAAAACGGCCACTACCACTTCCGGGCAACCAGCCGGGGGAACTTCGGCCGACCGCTTGTCCGGGGTCGCCGCCGGTGATTACCGTGCGGATCGTGAGGTCGGGGGACCCGCTGAGCTGAACCTTTTTCGCCGAGATGGAGGTACCCGTGCGGCTGCGTGCGAGCACGGTCCTCGCGGGCGCGGTGCTGGTGCTGACCGGCCAGGCGCTGCTCCCGGTTCCCGCCGTGGGCGCGGAACCGGAGTGCGCACCCGGTGCCCGCAACCTGCGCTACGTCGTGCTGTTCGACCGCGGCACCCCCGCCGAGGAAGCCGCGGCCGAGGTGAAGGGCGCGTGCGGGCGGAGCACGGCGTACTACCCGCAGGTCGCGATCGGCGTGGCCACCTCGGCCGACGCCGGGTTCGCCGAGCGGCTGGGGCCGGGCCGGGCGTTCAGCGCGCAGGCCGTGCGGGGGTCCAAGTCGCGGTCCGAAGCGAAAGCCAAGGTGACCACCACCGATCCGGACGCGGTGCCGCGTGCCGACCGCACCGCCGAGCAGTGGGACATGCGCGCGACCGGCGCCGACCGCGCGCGCCGGATCTCGCCGGGCAGCCCGGACGTGGTCGTCGGCGTGCTGGACAGCGGAATCGACGCCGCGCACCCGGACCTGGCGCCCGCACTGGTCCCCGAGGAGTCGGTGAGCTGCCTGACCGGCGCCGCGGACACGAGCGAGAAGGCCTGGCAGCCGACCACGTCCACGCACGGCACGCACGTCGCGGGCACCATCGCCGCCGCGGACGACGGCCGCGGCACCACCGGCGTGGCGCCGGGCGTGCGGATCGCGTCGATCAAGGTCATCGACGACCGCGGGTACGTCGACCCGGAAGCCGCCGTGTGCGGCCTGCTCTGGGCGGCGGACCACGGGATGGCGGTGACGAACAGCAGTTTCTTCGTGAACCCGTGGTCGCTGTCGTGCACGGCCGGGGACCGGGTGCTGCAGGAGGCGCTGGCGCGCACGGTCGAATACGTGGACGGCCAAGGCACCCTGAACGTCGCCGCCGCCACGAACGAGGCGGTGAACCTGGTGCCGTCGCCACGCAACGGGCGGGCCAAGCGGGGTGGCTGCTCAGCGCTGCCCGCGGGCCTGCGGGACGTGGTGGCGGTCTCGGCGGTGAGTTCGGGCGGGGTGAAGGCGGGATACAGCTCGTACGGCCTCGGGGTGATCGACCTGACCGCGCCGGGCGGCGAGGCGGGCGAATGCGTGCTGTCGACCGTGCCGGGCGGGTATGCCCCCTTGTGCGGCACCTCGATGGCGGCCCCGCATGTGACGGGTGTGGCCGCCCTGCTGGCCTCGAACCACCCGGGCTGGGGCCCGGCCCCACTGCGGCGGGCGCTGCAAACGCAGGCGACCCCGATGAACTGCCCCGCCGACTACGACCTCACCGGCGACGGCACCCAAGACGCCTACTGCTCCGGCTACGGCGCCTTCAACGGCTTCTACGGCCACGGCCTCGTAAACGCCCACGCCGCCACCACCCCCTAACCCCCACCCCGCGCCGCTCGGCCCCGCCCCCGCGCAAGTGGGGAACTCAGCTGCACGAGTGCGGAGTTCAGGCGCCCGAACGTGGAACTCGGCTGCACGAACGTGGGGTTCGGGTGCACGAGTGTGGGACTCGCGGCGGCCCCGGCTTCGGCGAACCCCACACTCAGGCAGCCGAACCCCACGTTCAGACACCCGAACCCCACACTCAGGTAGCCGAGTCCCACGTTCCGGCAGGCGAGTCCCACACTCGGGTAGGCGGGCCCCACGTTCAGGCAGCCGAGTTCTGCACTCGGGCACGCGAAGTCCACGTTCGGGCAGGCGAGTCCCACAGTCAGGCGGGCGAAGGCCACGTTGGTGCACCCGAGGTCCGCGTTCGGGCAGCCGAACCCCACGTTGGTGCGGCCGAGTTTCACGTTTGGGCGGGCGGGTCCTCACTCGTGCGGGCGAAGGCCACGTTGGTGCGGCCGGGGTCCGCGGTCGGGTGGGGGGTTAGCGGAGGAGCATTTTGTGTAGGCGGGTGGAGGCCAGCCAGAGGCCGGCGGCGGCCATGGTGAGCAGGTAGGCGAGGTGGCCGAGCATGGACCAGCCGACGAAGCCGGTGGCGAGGCCGCGCATGAGTTCGATGCCGTGGTAGAGCGGCAGGCAGCTGACGACGTACTGCAGGGCTTCCGGGTAGACGCTCAGCGGGTAGAACGTCGTGGAGAACAGGAACATCGGCATCAGCACCAGCTGGATGTAGTCGAACTGGCTGGTGGACCGCAGGAACGTGGCGCACCCCATGCCCACCGCGGCGAAGCCGAACGAGATGAGGATCGCGGCGGGCAGCAGCAGGACGGCCCAAGGCGAGGTGAGCAGGCCCATGGTGCCCATGACGGCGACGAAGGCGGTCGAGTACGAGGCACCTCGCAGGACGGCGAAGCCGATTTCGCCGAGGGCGATGTCCAGCGGGCCGATGGGGGTGGCCAGCATGGCGTCGTACAGCTTCGCGTACCGGAAGCGGAAGAAGACGTTGTACGTCGAGTCGAAGACGGCAC
Source organism: Saccharothrix sp. AJ9571 (assembly GCF_021725495.1). Classification (NCBI taxonomy): domain Bacteria; kingdom Bacillati; phylum Actinomycetota; class Actinomycetes; order Pseudonocardiales; family Pseudonocardiaceae; genus Saccharothrix; species Saccharothrix sp. AJ9571. The sequence goes on from NZ_CP091382.1 coordinate 81,568, forward strand.
CGTTCATCGCCGATGCCGCCAGCAGGCCCGGCGCCACGAAGGCGACGTAGCTCATCACCTGCCCGCCAGGCCCGACCACTTCCCCGACCAGCCTGCCGAAGCCGATCTGGAACGCCAGCAGGTAGAACAGCGGCTCCAGCGCCCCGGAGGCGAACACCAGCCACGCCCGCGAGTACACCAGGATCGACCGTTCGAGCAGGAACTTCGCCCGCCCCGCGTAGAGCGAAGGCGGCAGTACCCGCAGCAGCAGGCCCTTCGACGGGACCTCCGACGACACCACCACGCCTCACACCACCAGCCGCTTGTAGAAGTACCGGCGGGCGAGCACGAAGCCCCCGGCGAACAACGCGATCAGGAACGCCGCGTGTCCCAGGCCCGGCAGCAGGTCCAGCGTGCCGAGCGTGACCCCGCGCGCCAACTCCGTGCCGTGCCACAGCGGGGAAATCCACGCCAGCCACCGCAACGCCAGGGGGATCTGGTCGATCGGGAAGAACGTGCCGGCGAACAGGGTCATCGGCATCACCACGAAGCGGAACAGCGTGGCGAACCGGGTGCCCTCGTCGTAGGTGCTCGCGGCGAACGCGGACACCGGTGCCGCGCACGCCAGCCCGGTGGCCACGCCGACCACCACGACCAGCAGCGCCCCCGCGTTCAGCCAGCCGCCCAGCAGCAGCGCCATCAGCGCGTAGACCGCGCCCGCCAGTGCCAGCCGCAGCGCGACCCACAGCAGGTGCCCGCCGAGCACCTGGCCCGGCGAGATCGGCGTGGCGGTGGCCGCCAGGTAGTCCTTCTGCCACTTGAACCCGGACAGCACCGGGTAGGTCGACTCCCCGACAGCCAGCATCATCGACGCCGACACCAGCAGCGCCGGCGCGACGTAGTGCAGGTAGGACAGCCCGCCGGTGGCCGTGCCCGGCTGCACCTGCGAGCCGAAGCCCAGCCCCATCGCGGCCAGGAAGAACAACGGCTGCAAGCCGGTGGAGTACAGGTTGGACCGCCAGTACCGGCGGTACCACAGCCAGTGCCCCTCCACCCGCAGCACCGCGCCACGCCACGAACCCACCACGCGCCCGGTGGACAGCACCTCGGTCATCAGTCCACCAGCGTCCGGCCGGTGAGCTTGAGGAACACGTCCTCCAGCGTGCTGCGGCGGACCAGGCTCGACACCGGCCGCACCCCGCGCGCGTGCGCCTGCTCCAGCGCGGCTTCCCCGGCCGAGGTGTAGAGCAGCAGCCTGTCCGGCAGCACCTCGATCCGCTCGGCCAGCGACTCCACCTCGGGCACGGCGGCGGCCTGCTCCCCCGGCGCGAACCGCAGCTCGAGCACCTCCCGGGTGGAGAACCGCGCGATCAACTCCGCGGGCGAGCCTTCGGCGGCGATGCGGCCGCCGTCCATCACCACCAGCCGATCGCACAACTGCTCGGCTTCATCCATGTAGTGCGTCGTGATGATGAGCGTGACGCCCTGGGACTTCAGCCGGAACAGCCTGTCCCACAGCAGGTGCCGGGCTTGCGGGTCGAGCCCGGTGGTCGGTTCGTCGAGCAGCAGCAGTTCCGGGTCGTTCACCAGCGAGCGGGCGATGGTCAGCCGGCGCTTCATCCCGCCGGAAAGCGCCTCGACCTCACCGTCGGCCTTCTCGGTCAGCTGCGCGAACTCCATCAGCTCGACCGCCTTCTTCCGCACGTGCGCACGCGAAAGCCCGAAGTAGCGGCCGTAGACCTGGAGGTTCTGCCGGACGGTGAGCTCGGCGTCGAGGTTGTCCAGCTGGGGCACCACGCCGATCCGCGCGCGGATGCGCGGGCCCTCGGCATCCGGATCGAGCCCGAGCACCTTCAGTTCGCCGTCCGAGCGCGGGGAGACGCTCGCGATCATCCGCATGGTCGACGACTTGCCCGCGCCGTTCGGCCCGAGGAAGCCGAACGCCTCCCCGCGCCGGACCTCGACGTCGATCCCCCGGACGGCCTCGAACTCGCCGAAGCGCTTCACCAGCGCCTTGGCCTGGACCATCGGCCCGTCGAAAGTGCTTTCTCCCACACCAGGCACTGTGCCACGCGGCACCGACAGTTTTCGAGCGGTTATCGCAGGCGCTTGCTCATCACCACGTTGGTCTCGGCGTACCCGGCGCCCCGGTAGAGCGCCCGCGCGGTGGTGTTGTCGCCGAAGACGTGGAGCTGGATGGAATCCAGCCCCAGCGCCGTCACCTCGGTCTCGAGCGCGGCCATCATCGCCTTGCCGTAGCCCTTCCCGCGCTCGGCCTCGGCGACCTCGATGTTGTAGAGGTACGCCGAGCGGCCGTGGTCACCGTCCCGCTCGGCGAGCCACAGCGTGCCGACCACGCGGCCGTCGTCCCGCGCGACGAAGAAGTGGTGCGCCGGGCTGGCCAGCCCACCGGGCAACAGGGTCTGGTGCGCCTCTTCGGACAGCCGTTCCGCGTCCGCGGCGGGCCAGTTCCCGGCCTGCACCTTCGCTTCGGCGTACGCCACCACCAGGTGCTCGCGGTAGATCGCGAACTCCTCTTCGGTCATCGGTACGAGCGCGAACCCCAAACCCGGCCCCCAGCGGTCACAGGGTCACCGGGATGGTGACCGTCCGGCGCACCCCGTTGACCTCCAGCGTCAGTTCCGCCGACCCCGGCCGCAGCCCGGTGAGCAGGCCCGTGCCCGGGTCGAACGACGCGACCGCGGCCCCGGCCGGGCCGCCGCCGACGTGGGTGCCGGTGCCGCCGATCCAGTCGGCGCTCACCGGGTAGGCCACCGGAACGGCCCGTCCACCCTGGTTCACCGTACCGAAGACCGCCGCCCGGGTGCCGATCGCGAGCGAAGCGGGCGCGGTCAGCGTCAGGTCGTCCACGTGCGGCCGGGTCTGGATCTCCACCTCGGCACCCAGGTGCAGCAGGGTCCAGCCGGTGAACCCGCCCACGCCGGGGGCCGCGGCGGGTGCCTTGCCCGCGTTGCCGTTGATCAGGAACGGCACACCGTCCACTCGGGACACGTGGAACACCCCGGCGTGGGAGGCGACCGCCGCGGCCGGCTTGCCGGACCGCTCCTCGAACGCGGTCATCCAGGTACGCAGCAGTTCGGCTTCCTTGGCGTCGGCGAGCTGCGAATTCCCGGTCGGGCTCGGGTCGCGCGTCGGGTGGTGCATGGCGACCACGACCCCGCGCACGGCGTTGTCCGTTTCGGCGCTGTCGAGTGCTTCGCGCAGTATCCGCACCTGCTCGAACCCGCCGGCACGCAGGCTGCCGCGCGAGGAGTCGAGCAGCACCAGCCGGACCCCGTTGAGGTCGGTGACCCGGTGCGGGGCCCCGAATTCCGCCTGGAACTCGGCCAGTCCCTTGCCGCCGTCGGCTTCGTGGTTGCCCGGCACGTAGTACCAGGGCACGCGCCCGTCCAGTTCCTCGGTGATGATCCGCCGCGCCAGGTCGAAGTCGGCGGCCAGGCCGCGGTCGACGAAGTCACCGTTGATCACCACGACGTCCGGTTCCGCCGCCACCGCCTCGCGGAGCGTGCGCCGGGCCTGGGTCACCAGCGGACCGGTGGGCGCGTCCGCGGTGAACTGCGCGTCGCTGACCACGGCCACCTTCAGGCCGTCGTCGCCGAGCACACCGTCGGTGAGCACCGCGGGGTCGCGCTCGGCCGGGTCGCCCGGCGCCTCCGCCGAGGCCGCCACCTTCAGCGTCAGGTCGTCGAACACCAGCCTGCCTTCGTACTGCTGGTCCGGCACGTTCTCCACGGCGTAGAACCGGGTCAGCCGCTGCCCGGACGGCAGCCCGGCGGGCAGGCTGCCCTCCACGTACCGCCAGCCGGTCCAGTCCACCGCCAGCGTCAGGTCCACGATGGACGCCACGTTCGAAGCATCCCGCAGTTCGGCGCGCAGCCAGGCGCCCTTGCCGTCCCCGTTGACCCACACGCCGACCTTCTGCGTACCGGCGGGCAGGCTGAACGGCGTGGTCGCGTTGACGTAGGCCGCGCGCGTGGCGGTGGTGCCGCTGAGGCGGTAGTCCAGTGCCAGGCCGCGACCGCCGTCACGCCCCTCGGCCTCGCTCAGCGCCGCGCCGACCGCGGCCGGGTACACCGACGGCGACCACCCGGCCGGACCATCCAAAGGCGACAGTGCGCGCGACTCGCTGCCCACCGAGATGACGAAGTGCGTGACCAGCCCGGCCGCCTTCGCGGTCACCACGGTCGCACCGGCGGGCACCAGCGCGGTCACCGCGAACCGGTCACCGGCGGGGTCGACCCGGACCACCGCCGGGTCGAACTCCAGCCGCACGTCGGCGGGATCGATCCAGGTGCCGTAGCCGTCCGCGTCGTAGCCGTAGACCTGGAAGTCACCGGCCGCACCGGCACCGGACAACGCGACCTGCTCGGTGCTCGTGCCCAGCCGGACGGGCTCGCCCAGCACGGTCAACTCGGTGCTGCCCCGGGTGCCGCGGTAGCTCGCCTCCACCTCGACCCTGGCGCGTTCTCCGGGCGTGGCCAGGAAAACGCCGTCCCGCACGATGCCGCGCGAGCTGCGCCAGATCGGCTTCACCGGCACGGCGGCGCCGCTTTCGTCGTGCGCGCCCGCGACCAGCCGCCGGGACAGGCCGGGCAGCACGCGGTCGGCGTCCTCGGTCTCCTGCTCAGGGTGCGGCGCGAAACCGGTCAGCTTGCCGCTTCCCGGCGTGGTCGCGAAGCCGATTCCGTTGGGCACGGTTCGCTCGCCGCCGTCGGACGGCGAGTTGCGCACGGATGCCGCCGCGTCACCCTCCTCGCGCGCGAGCAGCGTGGACGAGCCACCGCCGTCGAGGTTGATCGCGTCGTCCGCGCCGAGCGACCGCATGTGCCGCGCGAGTTCCAGTTCCGTCATGCCGCGACTGTCCACCTGCCGTCCATCCACTGTGGACAGCCACATCCGGCTGCCGTCGGCGGAGAAGCCGACCGCCGTGCGCGGGTGCATGGCCACCGCGTCGACCGCCTGCACCTGACCGTCGCTCAGCAGCACCTTGTTGCCGCCGACCGCGACCGCGATCTCACCGGCGTCACTGCGGGGTGCGTACGCCACCGGAACGGGGTCGCCGACGGCGAGCCCGGCCAGTGCGTCCACCCCGGCGTCGCGGGCGAGCAGGATCGTGCTGCCCGCGGCGATCGGGCCGTCCACCGGCTGCGGGCGGAGCTGGGCGACCACGCCGTCGCGCAGTTCGACCTCCAGCACCTTCGCCGCTCCGGCGACCGAGGTCTTGCGGGAAGCGCTGCCCCACAACGGGGTGTAGACGCCGATGCCGTCCGGCGGCAGCACCGCGCCGTTGAAGTTGGTCGCCCGCACGGGACCGGCGGGCAGGGTGATCGTGGCGTCGAGGAACACCGAAGCGAGCCGCGCCTTGCCTTCGGCGGTGATCGCGGCGGTGAAGTTGTGCCCCTTCGCGGGCGCGGTGTGCAGCTGCCCGTCACCGATGCCGACGCCCAGCGGCGCGCCGGTCGCGTTGATGTCGAAGAAATCGCCGTTCACCCCGGCGACCGCACCCGCGGACGCGAGTTGCCCGGACAGCGGCGCGCGAGCGCTCACCGAACCGGGACTGAGGTACGCGGGTCTCAGCGAGCCCGTGGCGAGGTCGACCTCCAGCGTGTCGCCCCGGATCCAGCCGAGCGGGTCGAAGCGGTCGAACTCGGTGAGGCTGAGCCCCGGCGCCACCTCGCTGGTCGCGGAGCCGGTGACCAGCCCGTCGTCCGGCGCGGCCGTCGCGACGCGGGCCGTGGCTTCCCCGGACGACGAAGCGGCCGGGGCAGATTCGACCGGCACCGGGCCGAGCGGCGCGGCCAGTGGATCGGCCGCCGCCACCACCGGCGGCATCGCCAGCAGCCCGGCGAGCACCAGCACCGCACCCGAACGTGACTTCCCCACGAGCCGCACCCCTGTCCAGTCGATGGTCTGGACCTCAGCTCAGCGCATGGAAATCGCCAGGGGAAGACGCCGAGGTGAACGTCAGCCGAACCGCGCAGCCGAACCGGACACCCTGGCGCGGATCCCGCGGAAATGCGCCTCCACGGCCGCGTGCAGCGCGGGCTCGTCACGGCGGCGCAACGCTTCGAGGATGTCGCGGTGCCACCCCGCGATCACCGCCGGTGTCTCGCCTTCGCTGCGCGGCAGATCGTCGTCGAGGGAGCGGAAGACGCGCCAGAACACACGCAGCAGTTCGAGCACCAGGTCGTTGCCGAGCGGGCGGTAGAGCGTCTCGTGGAACAGCCAGTCGGCCTCGGGCGCGAACTCCCCGTTGTGCGCGCGCTCTTCCATGGTCCGGACCGCCGATTCCAGCACGTCGAGCTCCACCGCGTCCCCGGCGGCGAGCACCCGGCTGGTCAGCCCGGCTTCGAGCACCTCGCGGACTTCCAGCAGCTCACGGATGTCGGTGAGGTCGCCGCGGACCGACAGCGCGCCGCGGAAGGCCAGCCCCGCCTCCAAACCGGACAGCGACACCCCGCCGACATAGGTGCCGTAACCGTGCCGGATGTCGACGATGCCCTGCGCTTCCAGCGCCTTCATCGCCTCGCGCAACGGGTTGCGGCCGACCTCCAGTTCCCGCATCAGCTCGAGCTCGGTGGGCAGCAGCGCGCCCGGTGGCAGGCCGCGGTCCACGATCAGCCGTTTGACCGATTCACGCAGCGCCCGCTGGTTCGCCGACATTTTGCCCTCCCCTCACCGCGGCACTACCTTACCGCTGAGATAGGACATCCTATGTCCAGTGGCGGAGGAGGGTCGGATGGCGGTCTCGCGCGCCCAGCGCCGGGCGTTCTTCGCCGCCTGGCTCGGCTACCTGCTCGACGGCTTCGACTTCATCCTGATCACCCTGGTGCTCACCGACATCGCCGCCGAATTCCGCCTGGACCTGCCCCAGGCGGCGACGCTGGTCTCGGCGGCCTTCGTCTCGCGCTGGCTGGGCGGGCTGGTGCTCGGGGCGATCGCCGACCGGTACGGCCGCAAGCCCGCGATGATCCTGGCGATCCTGGCGTTCTCGCTCGGCAGCGGGCTGTGCGGGTTCGCCTGGGACTACTGGTCGCTGTTCGCCTTCCGCGCGATCGTCGGCGTCGGCATGGCGGGCGAGTACGGGTCCAGCGCCACGTACGTGATGGAGTCCTGGCCGAAGCACATGCGCAACCGCGCCACCGGGTTCCTGCTGTCGGCCTACCCGGTCGGGACCGTGCTCGCCGCGTTCGCCTACCAGCTGATCGTGCCGTCCGGCGGGTGGCGCTGGCTGTTCTACGCCGGGCTGGTGCCGATCGCGCTGACCCTCTACCTGCGGCGTTCACTGCCGGAGGCGGCCGAATGGGAACGCGAGGGCGGCGGTTCGTCCGTCCTGTTCGCGCCGGGTCGGCGGCTGGTGAACGCCCTGCTCGCGGCGGTGATCACCACGGCACTGGTGCTCGTCTTCAGCCGGACGGCCACCGGCTGGCCGCTGATCGTGCTGGTGGTGGCCGGGCTGTTCGTGCTGACCGTGCAGCTGGCGGGACGCCGGTGGCCGGTGGTGCTCGGGGTGATCGCCACGGTGTTCTGCGCGTTCCTGTACTCGTGGCCGATCCAGTCGCTGCTGCCGACGTACCTGAAGACCGGGCTCGGCTACGACCCCGGTGCGGTGGCGACCGCGCTGACCTGGGCGGGGCTGGGGTACGCGGCGGGCTCGTGCCTGGCCGGGGTGCTCGGCGACCGGCTCGGGACGCGGCGGGCGTACGTGCTGGGGCTGTTCGCCTCGCTGGCGTTCGTCTTCCCGGTGTTCGCGCTGCCCGCGGGGAACGTGGTGCTGCTGTGGGTGCTGCTGTTCGGGATGCAGGCCACCAGTCAGGGCATCTCGGGGCTGCTGCCGAAGTACATCGCCGACCACTTCCCGACCCGGATGCGGGCGGCGGGTCTCGGCTTCTCGTACAACGTGGGCGCCTTGGGCGGGGCGGTGGCGCCACTGGCGGGCGCGGCGATCGCGGAGGACATCGGCCTCGGCAACGCCCTCACCCTGCTGGCCGTGGTGCTCACGCTCGTGGTCGCCGGGCTCATCGGCTTCAACGTCCCGGCCCGGCTGGAACGCTATGAGTGGGGCATTACTTGCAAATAGAAAACCGCGCGCAGCTCCGTTGAGGGTGGAGGTGGGCGACGGGAGGGCGCAAGTAATGCCCCATTCCTAGCATTGGGATCAGTTCGGGAACCAGAGCTTCAGCTCGCGCTCGGCCGACTCGGCGGAGTCGGAGCCGTGCACCAGGTTGTACTGGACCTCGAGCGCGAAGTCGCCGCGGATGGTGCCCGGGGTGGCCTTCTCCACCGGGTCGGTGCCACCGGCGAGCTGCCGGAACGCCGAGATCGCGCGGGTGCCCTCGACCGCGATGGCGACCAGCGGGCCGGAGGTGATGAAGTCGACCAGCTCGCCGAAGAACGGCTTGTCCTTGTGCTCGGCGTAGTGCTCCTCGGCGACCGAACGCTCGACGGTGCGCAGCTCCAGCTGGGCCAGGGTCAGGCCCTTGCGCTCGATCCGGGAGATGACCTCGCCGACCAGTCCGCGCTTGACGCCGTCGGGCTTGACCAGAACAAGGGTGCGCTCACTCACGGGTGATTCTCCTTTAATAGCGTGTTACTTGACGCGAACTGTAGCGACCGGCTTCAACGCCGCTCCGGCCGCAGGGTCTTCGACCACAGCGAAGTACCGGCCGCGTCACGCAGGTCGACGGTCAGCTCGCCGCTCGCGCCGTCCACGTTGACCTCGCCGAAGTGCTGGAAACCGTCCAGCGGCGAGCTGTTCGCCGCGGGCGGCGCGTGCACGAAAACGGCCTCCGGCCCGAACGTCGGATCCAGCGCGTTCGGCCCGAAACCACCGGCGTTGAGCGGGCCGGAAACGAACTCCCAGAACGGGTCGAAGTCGCCGACCGCCGCCCGATCCGGTGAGTAGTGGTGTGCCGCGGTGTAGTGCACGTCGGCGGTCAGCCAGACCACGTTGCGCACCCGCCGCCGCGAGATCTCCCGCAGCACCCAGGCCAGTTCGTGCTCACGGCCGCCGGGCGCGCCGGGCAGCCCGTTGGCCACGCCTTCGATCGCGGTGCCGTCCGGCACGGTGAGCCCGATCGGCAGGTCGGCGGCGACGATCTTCCAGGTCGCCTGGCTGCGATCCAGCCCGCGCACCAGCCACCGCGCCTGCTGCTCGCCGAGGACGTGCCCGACGCCGTTCGGGTCCGAAGTGTTGGCGTCCTTGTAGGTGCGCATGTCCAGCACGAAGATCTCGACGTGCCTGCCGTAGCGGAAGCTGCGGTAGACCCGGCCGTCCACGGCCTGGCGCGCGTCGATCGGCTGCCACTCGTGGAACGCCTGGAACGCCCGCTCGGCCAGCACGTCCACCCGCTTCTCGGTGTACTGCGGCAGGTCGAGGATCTCGCCCGGGTACCAGTTGTTGGTCACCTCGTGGTCGTCCCACTGCACGTAGGCGGGCACTTCGGCGGCGAACCCACGCAGTTTGTCGTCCAGCAGGTTGTAGGCGAACTGCCCGCGGTACTCGTCGAGCGTCTCGGCCACCTTCGACTTCTCCGGGGTGACGAGGTTCCGCCAGGTGCGCCCGTCGGGCAGGGTGACCCGCTCCTGCAGCGGGCCGTCGGCGTAGACGGTGTCGCCGCTGTGCAGGAAGAAGTCCGGGCGCCGGTCGGCCATCGCGCGGTAGATCGGCATGCCGCCGCGGTCGGGGTTGATACCCCAGCCCTGGCCCACGGTGTCGCCGGACCAGAGGAACCGCACGTTCTCGCGGCCGATCGGCGCGGTGGCGAAGCGCCCGGTCAGCGGCTCGCTGGCGGCGCGGCCATCGAGGTCCTCGGCCCGCACGCGGTAGTGCAGTTCGGTGCCGGGCACGAGGCCGGCGACCCGCACCTTGCCGGTGCCGCCGGTCTCCGGGCTGAGCACCGGGCCGGTGATGCGGCGCGCGTGCCGGAACGAGGGGTCGCGCGCCACCTCGACGAGCATCCGCGACGGGCGGTCGGCCCTGGTCCAGACGATCGCCGAGTGGGAGGTGACGTCGCCGGACTGCACGCCGTGCGTGAGCACCGGGCGGTTCTTGCCGAGGGCGAAGGCGGGGGCGGCGCCGAGGGAACCGGCGGCGAGCACACCGGCGCCGAGCACACCGGCGCGCAGCACGGTCCGCCGGTCGTGGTGGTGGGATTCGGTCATTCCGGTGTTCTAGCCGCCATCGCGGACCAGGGGGCCAACTGGGCCTTTCGGCGGGGTGAACGACGGCCTAGGTTGACAGAGGATCACCGGGCGCTCACGGAAGGCGGTCACATGGGGGGACGCAGCAGGTTCAGCCGGATACTCACCGTGGCACTGGTGACCGCCGGGGTGGTCACCACCCCCGCCGCGGCGGACGCGGAGGGCGGCCGCGCGCTGATCCGGTACACCGAACACGGCATCCCGCACATCTCGGCGAGGTCATTCGACGGCCTGGGCTACGGCTACGGCTATGCCGCCGCGAAAGACAACCTCTGCGAGCTGGCGAACGGCTACCTGACCGTGGAAGCGAAGCGGTCGAAGTACCTCGGTCCCGACGGCGCCGCCAACCCCGCGCTCAGCTCGGCGAGCACCAACCTGGCCAGCGACGTGCACTTCCAGCGGATCAACGACGCCGGGGTGGTGGAACGGCTGCTCGGCCAGCCGCGCCCGGAGGTCAAGGAGATCGTCGGGGGGTACGCCGACGGCTACAACAAGTACCTGGAGCGGCACGGCACGCGGGACCCGGCCTGCCGCGACGCGGAGTGGCTGCGGCCGATCACCGAACTCGACGTCTACCGCCACCTGTACGCGATCGCGAGCATTTCCGGGCAGGGCGAGCTGGCGGACGGGACGGTCGGCGCCCAGCCTTCCGGCGCCACCCCGCCCCAGGACACGCTGCCTGGAGACGTCGCAGCACGCATCAGTGCCGCGCTCACGCCCGCCGATTCACCGGCCAGCAACGGGATCGCGGTCGGCAGCGCGGGCACCGCCGAAAGCCACGCCAGCGTGCTGCTCGGCAACCCGCACTTCCCGTGGCAGGGCGGGCGCCGGTTCTGGCAGGCGCAGCTGACCATCCCGGGGCGGTTCAACGCTTCCGGCGCCAGCCTGCTCGGCGTGCCGCTGATCCAGATCGGGCACACGCGGGACGCCGCGTGGACGCACACCTTCTCCACGGCACGCACCTTCGGCCTGTTCGAGGTGCAGCTGGTCCCCGGCGATCCACTGTCCTATGTGGTCGATGGACAGCCGGAGAAGATGAGCGCGCAGAAGGTGTCCGTGGAGGTGAAGCAGCCGGACGGCTCGCTCGCCACGGACACCCGGACGCTGTATTCGACCCGCTACGGCCCGATCATCACCGGCATCGAGGACATCCCGCTGCCGTGGACGCAAACTTCGGCGTACACCCTGCGCGACGGCAACGCGACCAATCTGCGGTCGCTGAACACGTGGTTCGGCCTGAACGAGGCCCGTGACGTCGAGGACGTCTCGAAGGCGCTCAAGTCCACGCTCGGCGTGCCGTGGGTGAACACGATCGCCACCGACCGGCACGGCAAGGCCCTCTACTCCGACGTCCAGGTGGTCCCGCACGTCACCGACGAACTGGCCGAGCGCTGCTCGACCCCGTTGGGGCGCCAGCTCTTCCAAACCGCCCAGGTGTCCGTTCTGGACGGTTCGCGGACCGACTGCCAGTGGGGGTCCGACAGCGACGCGGTGGAGCCGGGCCTGCTCGGCCCGTCGCGGCTGCCGCACCAGGTCCGCGACGATTACGAACTGAACGCGAACGACAGCCCGTGGCTGGCGAACGCCGCCGAGCCGATCACCGGCTACCCCTGGATCGTCGGTGACCTCGGCACCGTGCGCTCACCGCGCACCCGGGAAGCGTTGATCGCCACCGAAGAGCACCTCGGCGAGTTCACCCCGGAAGTGATGAAGGACGTGCTCTTCGGCGACCGCAGCCGGCTCGCGGTGCTGATGGCCGACGCGGTGGCCGAGCTGTGCGGCACCGGCCCGGCCTGCGACGCGCTCGCGTCCTGGGACCACACCTTCCGCCTGGAGAGCCGGGGCGCGCTGCTGTTCCACCGGTTCGCGTTCCGGCTCGGGAGCGCCGACATCTGGAAGGTGGAGTTCGATCCCGCCGACCCGGTCGGCACGCCGAACACCCTCGACGTGCAGCACCCCCGGGTGCGCCAGGCGTTCGACAACGCGGTGGCCGACCTGACCGCGGCGGGCATCCCGCTGGACGCCGAGCTCGGCGACCACCAGTCCGTCACGCGCGCCGGGAAGCGGATCCCGATGCACGGCGGACCCGGGCAGCTGGGCATCCTCAACGCGATGGCCACGGTGTGGGACCCGGCGGCGGGCAACGTCGACGTGGTGCACGGGTCGAGCTTCATCCAGGTGGTGGGACTGAGCGGGAAGGCCTGCCCCGACACCTCGACGCTGCTCACCTACTCGCAGTCCACCGACCCGACGTCCCCGTACTTCGCCGACCAGACGGAACTGTTCTCGCGTGGTGAGTGGGTGCGCGGCCGCTTCTGCGAAGGCGACATCCTCAGCTCACCGGCGCTGAAGGTGGTCGTCCTGCGTTGATCAGCTCGTGCGGTAGGTCATCAGCGCGACCCCGCTGCCGAACACCCGACTGTCCGTCAGGTGGAAACGCGCGGGCGCGAACTCGCCGGTGAACAGCGGGATGCCCGCCCGCGCGATGACCGGGTGGATCTTGACCACGACCTGGTCGATCTCGGGCAGCAACTCCTCGGCCAGCCCGCCGCCACCGCACAGCCAGATGCCGAGGCCGTCCTCGGCCTTCAGCTCGCGCACCCGCGCCGGCGCTTCGCCGCCGATCAACTCGACGTCCTCGTGCGGGGAAGCGGTCATGCTGCGCGAAACGACGAACTGCCGCAGGTGCGAGTACGGACTGGGCGCGCCCGTGGCGACCCCGGCCTCATACGTGCCGCGGCCCATCAGGACGGTGTCGAACTGCTTCGGCGGTACGGAGTCGCTCCGCGACACTGTCCGGACTGCTACAGGTAGAAGTCCGCCTGCCCGGCCGGGCCCGCGATGAAGCCGTCGAGGCTCTGGCCGACGTAGTAGGTGAGTTCGCGCACCCGGGCAGCTTATTCGGCGGGCTGCTGCTGGCTGGGCAACCGGCCCTCGGCCATCCGGCGCGCCACGTCCCGGCGGAGCCAGAGCAACCACAGCCACAGCGCCAGGAAGACGAACCCGATCACCGCGACCGCGGGCAGCAGGAAGAAGAACGCGATCAGCGCGACCTGGAGCACCAGGATCGCGGGCACCGCCCACGGCTTCGACAGGAAGCCGCACAGCACGCCCATCACCACCGCGATGGCGATCACCGCCCAGCCGGTCCCGCTGGTCAGCCCGCCGCCGAGCTGCGCGACCACCGGCAGCGCGAGCGCCACCACGATCGCCTCCATGATCAGCGTGCCCGCCATCACCCCGCGGAAGGACTTCAGCGGGTCCTTCGCCGGGGGTTTCGGCTGCTCGGTCATGCCGGTTCCTTCCCGAACAGGGTGCGGGCCTCACCCGCGGTGAACACCGAGCCGGTGATCAGCACGCCACCCCCGGCCAGCGGCTCCTCGGGATCCTCGGACTCCTCGGCCAGCGCGACCGCGGTCTCCACCGCGGTGTCCAGCCGCGGCGCCGCGTACACGCGGTCCTCGCCGAAGACCGACTTCGCCACCTCGTCCAGCTCCTCCAGCGGCATCGCGCGCGGCGAGCTGTTCTGCGTGACGACCACGTCGGAGATCACCGGTTCGAGTGCTTCGAGGATGCCGTACGCGTCCTTGTCCGACATCACCCCGACCACCGCGACCAGGCGGCGGAAGGCGAACTCGTCGGTGACCGTGGCGGCCAGCGCGCGGGCGCCGTGCGGGTTGTGCGCGGAGTCGAGCATGACCGCCGGTGCCGCGCGCACGCGCTCCAGCCTGCCGGGGTTCTGCACCTCGGCGAAGGCCTCGCGCACCGCTTCGGCCACCAGCTGGCGGTCCTTGCCCGCGCCGAAGAAAGCCTCGACCGCGGCCAGCGCGAGCACCGCGTTCTCGGCCTGGTGCTTGCCGTGCAGGGGCAGGAAGATCTGGTCGTAGACACCGCCGAGGCCCTGCAGCTTGAGCAACTGGCCGCCGACGGCGATCTCGCGTTCGAGCACGGCGAACTCGCTGCCCGCGCGCGCCACCGAGGCGTCGACCTCGATCGCGCGCTCCAGCAGCACGCGCTGCACCTCGGGCTCCTGCTCGGCGATGACCACCACGCTGCCGGGCTTGATCACCCCGGCCTTCTCCCTGGCGATGTCGCGGACGTCGGTGCCGAGGTAGTCGGTGTGGTCGATGGAGATGGGCGCGATGGCGGCGACCTGCGCGTCGGCCACGTTGGTGGCGTCCCAGGTGCCGCCCATGCCGACCTCGAGCACCACGGCCTCGGCGGGCGCGTCGGCGAAGGCGGCGAAGGCCATGCCGGTGAGCACCTCGAACTTGCTCATCCGCAGCTCACCCGCGTTGTCGACCATGGTGACGAAGGGCGCGACGTCGCGGTAGGTGTCGACGTACTTGGCCGCGGAGATCGGGGCGCCGTCGATGCTGATGCGCTCGGTGACCAGCTGCAGGTGGGGGCTGGTGTACCGGCCGACGCGCACGCCCATGCGGGTGAGCAGGGCGTCGATCATCCTGGCCGTGGACCCCTTGCCGTTGGTGCCGGCCACGTGCAGCACGGGGTAGGTGTTCTGGGGGTCGCCGAGCAGGTTGACCAGGGTCCGGATCCGGTCGAGCGAGGGCTCGATCTTGGTCTCGGGCCAGCGCTCGTTCAGCTCGGCCTCGACCACGCGCAGCTCGTAGCGGGCCTCGGGGCCGTTCTCCGCGGGGAGTTCGTCGCTGCCCTGGTCGTCCAGCTCGTGGGTCCCGTCGGTGGACGGCAGGTCGGGCACCGGTCCCAGCGCGAGGTTGTCCCCCAGCTGACCGACGCCACCGACGCCCGCCCCGGCCCCGCCGCCCGCCTCGAAGGCGTGGTCGGTCGCGTGGAAGGTCCCGTCCGGGTTGTCCGGATCGGTGTTGTCGGGATCGTCGATCGCGCCCAGCTCGTCGATCCCGGCGAAACTGTCGAGATCACCCAGCTCAGGCCGCTTCTCCGGCTCTTCTTCGCCTCGCGGCACCCGTGCTCCCAACTTGTGCTGCTACCAACCACCCGAGTCTACGACCGGCCGTCGGAGCAGCTCAGCGGGTGCCGCCAGGAGGGGGGTGGGGCCCAGGGGTCGCCAAGGGAACAGGAAGTGCCGTGAATGTGGCTTTCACGGCGGAATGTGCCGTGAAAGCCACATTCACGGCACCCCCACCGGAGCAACCGCCCACACCCCCCACCCCATCACCCGATCGAGGGGCGGAGTGCACTGAGTGGGGCATTACTGGCGTTGAACGCCAGTAATGCCCCACTCCTGCCACTCACGGGTGGCCGTGTTCCGCCAGTTCTCCCGGCAGGCCTTGGGTGGGCAGGAACACGTGTACGTGCCCCAGGCCCGCCTTGATGCCCGCCAGGTCCAGTTGGTTCGCCGCGACCGACCAGGCCACGACGGCGTCCCGGCGCAGCTGCTCCCCCAGCTCCGCCGAGACCGGGTAGGCCGTCACCGAACGCTGCAGTATCGAGACCGCGCCCGCGAAGCCCGAGCGCGCCAGGTTCACTTCCGTCCCGCCGGAGGGACGGTCGGCGAAGCGCGTCGCGGCCTTGTCGACCGAGGTGCGCCACGCGGTCAACTGCTCCGGGGTGGGCACCGCCGTGGCGGAGACCATCTCCGTGACATCCGTCCGCGCCTGCTCGGCCAGCGAGACCAGGTCCTTGGTCAGCGAGGTGTCCCTGGCCGCGTACTCCTGCTGCAGCTCCTCGACCCGCGAAGGCGAGTCGAACCAGCCGGGCACGACCAGCGCGCCCAGCACACCGAGGACCAGTCCGAGCAGGACCCCGCCGGAACCCCACACCCCCGGAGAGGTGTGGGGCCGGCGCGGGGAGCGATCCGGCAACCGCCCCCGCGACTTGGGGGATCCCATCAGGCGCGCAGCCCGTCGATCAGGGCCTGCGCGTCACGCGCCAGCACCGTGCGAACGGCCGGGTCGGTCACCTTGCGCTCGACCGTGTGCTTGAACAGCGACAGCACCGCCGCCGCGCCCTGCGGGGAGTTCTTGTCCTGCAGGAACTTCGCCGTGGTCAGGGTCAGCTTCAGCTGCGCCGCGGTGAACTGGTCGATCTTGCCCGCCGCGGTGAACTCCTCGACCAGCGCACGCACATCGGTCAGCGAGGTGGTCACGGTGAAGCCGAACTTCTGCGTCACCACGTTGCCCGCCTTGTCCTTGGCGGTCACCACCAGCTCGTGCGCACCCAGGCTGAGGGTGTGCAGCGCGACCGGCGCGCCGTTGGCCACCGGCTTCCCGTCGAGCGCGGCCGCGGCGGTGTCCAACCCGGACACCGGGTCGCCCGCCTCCCAGGAGAAGCCGAGCACCTCCGAGTCGCCGTAGCTGCCACCGGCCTGCACGCCGCTGACGGTCAGCGCGGGCGCACCCGCGTCGATCTTCAGCACCGAGCTGCCTTCGGCCTCGACGTTGCCCTTCTTGTCGGTGGACCGGTACGCGACGACCTGCTCACCTTCACCGGGGACGGCGAACGGTGCGGTGTACGGGGTCCACGCACCGTTGCCGATGCGGTACTCCGTGCCCGCCACGCCGGAACCGGCACCGTCGTCGGCGGTCAGGGTGACCGTCGGGGTGGTGCGGTACCAGCCGTTGGCGCCGTCGGCCGCGGTGAACGCCGCGGTGGTCTTCGGCGCCTGCGCGTCGACCACGGCGACACCGTTCCCGATGAACTTCATCGAGTCCAGGTCGAACGGGCCGACACCGCCGCGGAACACCATGAACAGTTCCGTGGTGCCCTCGAAGTCGGCGAGGTCCACCGGCGGCAGCTGGACGTAGTTGTCCCAGCCACCGGTGCTCGGCACCGGCACGTTCGCCAGCAGCGCGCCGTCGACCGCTCCGGCCCGCAGCTCGACCGAGCCGCCCGCGCCGTCCGGCGCCGAGGCCCGCAGCGAGACCTGGTCGATCCCGGTGAAGTTGACCGGCTTGAACGAGATCCAGTCACCACCGTTGATGTCCCCGATGCGGCGGCCGGATTCGGCCCCCGCCTGCGAGACGATGCGGATGCCCGACGAGCCGGTGAAGAACTCCGCCTGCTTGTGCTTCGGCTGCAGGATCGCGGTGTCGCGGCCGTTGAGCGCCGGAACGCCCTCGGTGCCCTTGTCGGTGTAGCTCGCGTCCACCGAGTAAAGGATGTTCGCGTCCGCGTGCCCATCGTCCACAATGGTCTGGAACTGACCCTCGCAGGCGTTGATCGGGTCGAGCGGGTGCCCGTGCGAGTCGTGCCCGAGCGCCGGCTGCACGACGACGGTGGAGCAGTCGATCGCGCCGTCCTCCGGGTCGGTCACGTTGACGTCGAACGCCACCGTGTCCCCGAAGTCGAACATGCCGCCTTCCACCGGCCAGGCCACGTCCACCGTCGGCGCGGTGTTGCCCACGGTCACCGTTATGTTGGCCACGCCGGACTTCCCGGTCGAGTCCGTGACGGTCAACTGGGCGTTGTAGGCGCCCTTCGCGGCGTAGGTGTGCGTGGGGTTCGCCTCGGTCGAGGTGGCCCCGTCACCGAAGTTCCACGAGAACGTGACGTCGGTGCCCTCCGGGTCCACGGAACCCGCGCTGGAGAAGGTAACCTCCAGCGGGGTCTGGCCGGACGTCGGTGAGGCCGTCGCCTTGGCCAGCGGGGAGCGGTTGCCCTGCGTGTGCTCGATCCGGTACAGCCCCGAGTCCGGGTTGTCGCGGCCGTAGCCGCCACCCCACTCGAGCAGGTACATCGCGCCGTCCGGGCCGAAGCGCATGTCCATCGGCGCCAGCGTGGTCTGGCTGGCGAACCAGGGCGCGATCTCGAGGATCTTGCCTTCGCTGTCGGACGAGAAGGTGTAGACCTTGTTGCGCGCCCACTCGTAGAAGAACGCCTTCCCGTCGTAGTACTGCGGGAACTTGATGTCCGAAGCCAGGTTCGGGTCGAACCGGTAGACCGGGCCCGCCATCGGGGCCGAGCCGCCTTCACCCAGTTCCGGGAAGTTCTCCGACGGGCCGTAGCCGTACCAGACCTCGGCCACCTTCGACGGCGGCAGCTGGGTCAGGCCGGTGTTGTTCGGCGAGGTGTTGACGACGTTGGCGCAGTCGAACTTCGGCCCCGAGGTGCTCGTCGCGAAGTCGAAGTCGTTGTACGGGATGTTGTTGCCGGTGCAGTACGGCCAGCCGTAGAAGCCCGGTTCCTTGATCACGTTCCACTCGACCTGACCGTCCGGCCCGCGGTTCGGGTCGGCGGTGCGGGCGTCGGGACCGTAGTCGGCGGCGTAGATCGTGCCGTCGGTGTCCACGCTGAATCGGAACGAGTTCCGGAAGCCCATCGCGTAGATCTCCGGCAGCGTCTTCTCCGTGCCGGGCGCGAACATGTTGCCCTCGGGCACGGTGTAGCCGCCGTCGGCCTTCGGCGTGACCCGCAGGATCTTGCCGCGCAGGTCGTTCGTGTTCGCCGAGGTCTTCTGCGCGTCGAACAGCTCGCGGCCCACGCGCTCGTCGATCGGCGAGTAGCCGCTCGAGGCGAACGGGTTGGTGTCGTCGCCGACGCCGATGTAGAGGTCACCGGTCGGCCCGAAGGTCAGATAACCACCGGTGTGCCCCGGTTCCTCGCGCCGCGACGCGGGGATGTCGAGCAGCTTGCTCTCCGAACCCGGCACGATCACGTCACCTTCGACGGTGAACCGCGAAACGCGGTTGATCTCTTCGGTGCCCGGCGGCGAGTAGTACAGGTACACCCAGCCGTTGTCGGCGAAGTTCGGGTCCAGGGTCAGCCCGACCAGGCCGTCCTCACCACCGGAGTAGACCGGCAGGTCCAGCGCGGTGGTGGTGCCACCGGTCGCCGGGCTGAACAGCTTCACCTGGCCGAGGATTTCGGTGTAGAACACCCGGCCGTCCGGCGCGATGTCCATCGCGGTCGGTGCCTTGGTGTTGGTGTCCAGCGGCACCTTCTCGAACGCGGTGTCCACGGTGGCCGCGCAGTCGGCGGGTACCACCTTGGCCGCGGTCCGCACGCCACCCAGCAGGTGCTGGATGAACTCCGGCTCGCTGTAGGAACCGATGGGGTGGCCCATCGCGGTCGACCAGACGCGCGAGGTGCCCACGTCACGGCACCAGGAGATCGGGTGGTCGGCCCCCATCGCGTCCTGGCCGGGGTTGTAGGTCTTCTCGTCCGCGGTGACCAGCACGTGGGCCTTGCCGCGGATGCTCTTGTCGAAGTTGTACCACTCTTCGGCGCGGTTCCAGCGTTCCGGCAACCCGGCCGTCGACGGGTGCTGCTTGTCGACCACCTTCGCCGTGCCCTGCAGCACACCCGGCGAGTGCGACGGCATGTGCGTGCCGGCGTTGACCAGCTCGTCCCACCACGGGAACTCGTTTTCGATCCCCATGTCGGTGGCGTTGTGGATGGCCGCGACACCGCCGCCGTCCGCCACGTACTTCTGGATCGCCGCGCGCTCGGCGTCGTTCTGCCACACCATGCCCGAGGTCTGGAACATGATCACCACGTCGTAGGTGGCGAGCGCGGCGTCGTTGAAGACGGCAGAGTCCTCGGTGTGGTCGACCTCGAAGTGGTTGTCCGCGGCGAGTTGCTCGAACATCGCCACACCGGCCGGGATCGAGTCGTGCCGGTACCCGGCTGTCTTGGTGAACAGCAGGGCCCGGAACTCGGGGTCCTGCTCGTGTCCGGGGTGCGCCTGCGCGGCGGCGGGCACCAGGCCCAGCGCGAGCAGCCCGGCGAGCAGGGACCCGCCTACCTTCGGCAGTATTCTTCGTCGAATACTCATGGATTCCTCACGGTTCGGGGTGATGGAGAGGAAAACGTGCTTTCGGCGTGCCGGCGCCGACGAGTGGTCTAGCCCCCTTTCTGAAGCTTCCGCAAGAACGCCAGGCCGTCGGCGGCCAGTGCGTCCTGGCTTTCCGCGAGCGGGCGCCAGATCGACGCCGCGGTGGCGATGCTCGCGTTGTGCGCGGTGAAGGACTCGATGCAGAGCGGGCCGGTGTAGCCCGCGTCCGCGAGCGCGGCGAGGATGCCCGGCCAGTCCAGGTGGTCGGTGCCCGGCGTGCCGCGGTCGTTCGCGCAGACCTGCACGTGCGCGATCCGGCCGGTGGCCGCGCGGATCGCGGCCGGGATGTCGGTCTCCTCGATGTTCTGGTGGTAGACGTCGATCGCCACACCGCAGCCGTCAAGATCGGTAAGCGCTTCCAGAGTTTGCGCGACGGTGTTCAGCAGGCTGGTTTCGTACCTGTTCAGCGGTTCGACGGCCACCGTGACCCCGGCGGCGCGAGCGTGCTCGGCCACCGGGGAAAGGTTGTCCCGCAACTGCTCCAGGCAGTACGCACGGTCCTTTTCGGACATCTTCCAGGTGCGTCCGACCGAGCTGTAGGCCGGCCCGGCGATCACCGGTGAGCCCACCTCCGCGGCGATGTCGGCGACCGCCCGCAGGTAGTCCTGGGTGGACTTGACCGTGGCGTCGCCGGCGGCCACCAGCTCCCGCCCCGGCGGCATCACCAGTGCCACCGAGGCGGACAGGCCGTGCTCGGCCAGCAGCCGGGCCGCCGCACCGGGCTGCCAGTCGCCGAGGTTCTCGACGGGCAGCTCGATGCAGTCGAACCCGGCCGCGGCCACCTTGGGCGCCAGCTCGGCCAGGGCCGCGTCGTCCAGCGGGGACGTCCAGACCCAGGTGTTGACTCCGATGGCGTGCATCAATCCCTTACTTCCACTTGTCCGGGAATCCGGGCATCTCCTTGCAGCCGCAGAGGCCGTAGTGCAGCGGCGGCATGCCCGCGGTCAGGTACTGGTCCAATGTGGAGGTCTCGATCACCGGCTGCGGCAGGATCCACTCCTTGGGCACCTGCTCGCCCTTGAGGATCTTCAGCGCGGCGATCACCGGGGTGCGCCACTGGTAGGTCGGGTAGGTGGGGGCGAAGGCCTTGAGGTTCTCCGACTTCCACTTCTCCAGGAACTGCTGCTGGTCCTCACCGGAGATCGCGGGCGCCTCGGCACCGGCGTCCTCGAAGGCCTCCAGCACCGGCACCGCGGCGGTGCCGTCGTCCATCCAGATGCCGTCGATCTTGCCCTCGCGCTGGAGGTAGTCCGAGACGATGCTCTTGGCCTTGGCGCTGTCGTTGCCGGTGAACTCGGCACCGACCACCTGCACGCCGTTGGCGGCGAAGATCTTCTCCGCGGCGGCCCAGCGGTGCTCCAGCACGTCCACGCCCGGCAGCACGCGCAGGCCGAGCACCTTGCCACCGGCCGGGATCGACTTGGCCAGGAACTCCGCGGCGCTGGCCCCGAAGGCGTAGCCGCCGATCGGGTGGATCGCGGTGACCGGGCACTCGGTGTTCACGCCGCGGTCGAAGGTGATCACCGGGATGCCGGTGGCGCAGGCCTGCTCCACCGCCGGGGTCAGCGTGGCGGTGGTGTTCGGCGAGACGATCAGCGCGTTGCAGCCCTGCGAGGTCAGCGACTGGATGTCACTGATCTGCTTGTCGTCCTTGGCTTCGGCGTCCAGCGTGGTGAACTTGGCGATCTCCGGGTGGAGCTCCGCCTCGGCCTGCATGGTCTTCCAGCCGACCTGGCGCCACGGGTTGTCCACCGAGGCGTTGGAGAAGCAGATGTTGTACGGGCCGTCCTTCTTGTACTTGGCCGTGTCCGTCATCGCCGGCTCGAGCGCCTGCTCCCACGGCTTGTCGGCGGGCCCCTGCGGAGTGGCGGACCGCAGGGCCAGTTGGCGGTCGTACTCGGCCTGGTCGAAGAACTCCGAGTCGGCCGGGGCACCGGCCGCCGTCGTGGTGCCGGTCTGCCCGCCGGTGTCGGCGGGCAGGTCGCTCGAACACGCGGACAGGGCGAGCACGCCCGCGGCCGCGAGGGCGAAGCTACTGCTGCGCAGCAGTTTCTTCTTTGACATTCTTTTTCTCCTGGTTCACCACTTTGTGCCGGAAAAGGTTGCTGCCCGCCGAGGCGTAGGCCACGGCGGCGATGATGATCACGCCCTGCACCGCGGACTCCAGGCCACCGGAGACACCGAGCAGGTTGAGCAGGGAGAACAGGGATTCGAGGGTGAGCGCGCCTGCCATCGCCGCGACCACCGAGCCGCGGCCGCCGCCGAGCAGCACGCCACCGAGCACCACCGCGGTGATCACCCGGAACTCCAGGCCGTCACCGACCTGGGCGGACACCCCGGCGAACCCGCCGAGCAGCACCGCGGCCACCGCCGCGGACAGTCCGGAAAGGACGAAGGCGAGGGTGCGCAGCCACTCCACCCGGCCACCGCCGAGCCGCACGGCCGTCTCGTTGTCGCCGACCGCGACCAGCGTCCGGCCGGTGCCGCCGCGCATGAAGAACACGGCCGCCACCACGATCAGCGCGAGCAGCACCACCGACCAGGGCACCTGGCCCAGCAGCGGCACCTCGAACCCGGACCGCCCGACCGTGCGGAAGGCGTCGGACAGCGCACCCCGCGGCGCGCCACCGGTCCACAGGAACACCGCGCCGTCGAGCACCAGCAGCATGCCCAGGGTGACGATGAACGAGGGCACCAGCAGCCGCGTGGTGATCAGCCCGTTGACCAGGCCGACCAGCGCGCCGAAGCCGAGCATGAACAGCAGCACCCAGGCGGTGGCGCCCTCTTCGCCGTCGATCAGCCGCGCGGCGATCACCACCTCCGCGGTGACCAGCGAGCCGACCGAGAGGTCGAAGCCACCGCTGACGATCACGAAGTACTGCCCGATCGCCAGGATCATCAGCGGGGCCGCGCGCTTGAGCAGCGCCAGGTACCCGGCGGGCTCGCTGTACGCGGGACCCGCGAAAGCCAGTGCCACCAACAGGATCGCGAGCACCACGAGGACCGGCAGGGTGCCCTCGGTGAGTTTGAGCCGGCGCGTCACTTGCCCCTCCTGGAAAGCTGGCGGCGGGCGTAGAGCGCCACGGCCACGATGAGCACCACGCCGCGCACCACGTCCTTGAAGAACGGCGTGACGCCGAGGTCGTCGAAGATGGTGTCCAGGGTGGCCAGGATCAGCACGCCGCCGATCGTCCCGGCGACGCCGCCGCGGCCACCGGCCAGCAGCGTGCCGCCGAGCACCACGGCCGCGATCGACTCGAGGTCGTAACCGGCGTCGGTGCCGACGTACGGCGCGCCGGAGCCGAGCCTGCTGGCCAGGAAGATCCCGGCGAGCCCGGCGGCGACCGAGCACAGCACGTGCGCCTTGACGATGGTGCGGTTCGTGCGCACGCCCGACAGCCGCGCCACGTCCTCGTCACCGCCGACGGCGTAGATGTGGTACCCGCCGCGGGTGCGGCCGAGGTACCACCACGCCAGCCCGGCCAGCGCGAGCATCAGCAGGGTGGAGATCGGGATCGGGCCGATCCGGTCGTACCCGAGGTGCTGGAAGGCCCGCGGCACCTCACCGGCCGGGCCTTCGTAGCCGTTCTCCAGGTAGCCGCGGATGATCAGCGCGGTGCCGAGCGTGGCGATGAAGGCGTTGACCTTGAGCCGGGTGATCACCAGGCCGTTGACCAGGCCGACCACCGCGGCCACCGCCAGGGTGAGCGCCACCGCGAGGACGATGTTGCCCGGGTCGCCCGCCATCGTCTCGGCGGCGATCAGCGAGCACAGCCCGATCAGGTAGGCCACCGACAGGTCCAGCTTGCCGGTCAGGATCACCAGCGTCTGCCCGATCGCGACCAGGCCGAGCGTGGTGCTGCGGGTCAGGATGTTCAGGATGCCGCCCTGGTCGAGCAGCATCCCGCCGTCCACCGCGACCAGCACGCTGCCCACGATCAGCAGCACCACCAGCGCCAGGTAGACCGACACCACCGGCGTCAGCTTCTGCGTCCACTTCGGACGGTCGTGCGCCGGCGGCTTCGGCGCCGCCGGGCGCTCCGCCGCGCCCTCCCGGGGGGAGCCCCCCGGACCCCCCGCCACGGTCCGAGTCATGCTGTTCCCGCCAATTCGTGTCCGGTGGCCAGCGACATCACGGCTTCCTCGGTGGGCCCGGCGGGCAGTTCCCCGGCCAGGCGGCCTTCGTGCATGACCAGGACGCGGTCGCTCATCCCGATCAGCTCGGGCAGTTCCGAGGAGATCATCAGGATGGCGACCCCGCGCCCGGCCAGTTCGCGGAGCAGGTCGTAGACGGCCCTCTTCGCGCCCACGTCGATGCCCCGCGTCGGTTCGTCGACCACGAGCACCTTCGGCTCGACGGCCAGCCACTTCGCCAGCACCACCTTCTGCTGGTTGCCGCCGGAGAGGAAGCGCACTTCCTGGTCCTCGTCGCGGGCCACCACGGTGACCGACTTCAGCAGCGCGGGCAGGTCGAGCTTGCCCAGCCGCCTGCCGAAGGCGGACCGGCGGACGAGCAGCGCGTTGTCCTTGACCGACTGGCGCAGCGCGAGCCCTTCGCCCTTGCGGTCCTCGGTCACGTGCGCGATCCCGCGCCGCACCGATTCGCGCGGCGAGCGCAGGCGTGCGGCCTTGCCGTCCACCTCGACCGTGCCGCTGGTGAACGGGTCGATCCCGCAGACCGCCCTGGCCACCGCCGAGCGCCCGGCGCCCTGCAGCCCGGCCAATCCGACGATCTCGCCCGCGCGCACCTCGAAGTCGATGCCGGTGAGCCGGTCGTTGCCCGCGCCGCGCACGACCAGGCGAACGGCGCCGAGGTCGGATTCCTCGGCCCGGTCGGGGAAGAACGCGTCGAGCGGACGGCCGACCATGTGCCGCACCAGCCGGTCGCTGGTCAGGTCGGCGGTGTGCGCCGAAGTCACCAGCGCGCCGTCCTTGAGCACGGTGATCCGCTGGCTCAGGTCGAACACCTCGCGCATCCGGTGCGAGACGTACAGCACCGCGATCCCGCGTTCGCGCAGCCGCGCGATCAGGGCGTAGAGCAGTTCCACCTCGTGCCCGGCGAGCGCGGCGGTCGGCTCGTCCATCGCGATCACCCGCGCGTCGGTGGAGAGCACCTTCACGATCTCGACCACCTGCTGCAGGGCCACCGGGAGGCGGCGCACGGCGGTGCGCGGCGAGATGTTCTTGACGCCGATGCTGTCGAGCAGATCGGCGGTGTCGGCCTCCATCTTGCGGCGGTCCACCTGGCCGCGGCGGACCGGTTCGCGCCCGAGGAAGACGTTCTCCGCCACCGTGCGATCGCCGAGCAGGTTGAACTCCTGGTGCACGATCGACACCCCGGCGGCCTGCGCGTCCCGCGGTGAGCTGAAGTGCACCTCGTTGCCGTCGACCTCGACCGTGCCCTCGTCGGGGCGGTGGACCCCGGCCAGCACCTTCATCAGCGTCGACTTGCCGGCGCCGTTCTCGCCGACGAGCGCGTGCACCTCGCCCTCGTGCAGTTCCAGGTCGACGCCCTTGAGCACCGGCACGCCGAAGAAGCGCTTGGTGATCCCGGTCAGCCTGACCTTGGCCGGTGCGCTCACCCGGGCACCTCCGTCCACTGCCCGCCCGCCGCGGCGGAGGTCAGCACGGCTTCGGTGAGCCGGGCCGCGCGGAGGCCGTCGGCGAAGGTGGGCAGGCCGTCGGCGATCGGCTCACCGCGCACGGCCGCGTAGGTGTCGGCGATGAAGGAGTCGAAGCAGTCCTGGTAGCCCTGTGCGTGCCCGGCGGGCAGCCGCGAGTAGCGCGAGGCCGCCGGGGAGAGCGTCTCCGGGTCGCGGACCAGCAGCGTGCTGCCGTCGCGACGGCCGATCCACAGCTGCTCGGGCACTTCCTGGTCGAAGCCGAGGCTGGCGTCGGTGCCGGAGATCTCCAGGTGCAGCCGGTTCTTGCGCCCGGCCGCGACCTGGCAGATGACGCCGGTGCCGAGCACGCCGCGCGCGGTGCGCAGGTGCAGGGTCACCAGGTCTTCGGTGGACACCGGGGCCGCGCCGCGGCGCTCCCGCACGGTCGCGCTCTGCGCGGACAACGCCTGGATGCGCTCGCCGAGCACGAACTCCAGGAAGTCGCACCAGTGCGAGCCGATGTCGGCGAAGGCCCGCGAGAGCCCGCCGACCGCGGAGTCCACGCGCCAGTTGTCGTCTTCCGGGCGGGAGAGCCAGTCCTGCAGGTACCCGCCGTGCACGACGGACACCGCGCCTGGCTCCCCCGCCGCGACCCGCGCCCGCATTTCCCGCGCCATCGGGTGAAAGCGGTACACGAATGGGACGGTGGCCACGCGGCCGTGCTCGGCCGCGGCGTTCGCCAGCCGCTCCGCGTCCTCGGCGGAGGTGGCCAGCGGCTTCTCGCAGATCACGTGGGCACCGGCGGCGAGTGCCGCTTCGGCGGCCTCGGCGTGCACCGCGTTGGGGGTGCAGACGTGCACCACGTCCGGCGCCGCGTCGGTCAGCATCGCCCGCAGCTCGGAGTAGCCCTGAGCAGCACCGACGGCTTCCGCGGCGGCGGCCGCGCGCTCCGCGCTGGAGCCCACCGCGCCGACGATCTCGGCACCCGCGCGCCGCGCCGCTTCGGCGTGCACGCGGCCCATGAAACCGCTGCCGACCACGGCCACCCGGGGCCGGGGAACAGCGGAGGGGGTTATCGACGAGGCCTCTGCGGAGAGGTCGGTCACAGCCATGTTTCGGGACACTACGGAGAACTTACGTTCATGGCAAGCAGAAGTATGTCCTTATTGATCTCATTTTGGGTACCGGTGTCCAAATGTCCACCAGTTGGCAGACTTGACAGCGATCCAGGCAACCCAGTGCGATCACATTGTTACGCCAAAGTGATTACCTGCCGTGATTGTCAGCTCACCGAAGTTCACCAGGTGCCGCACCCCATCGGGGGCATCCACATCCCCGCACCCCGGACTAAGCACTAAGGAGATGCCGCGGCGCGAAAGGACCCGCTGATGAGATGGCGACGAAGTACCGGGCTGGCGGTGACGGCCGTGGCGGTCGCCACCGCGCTGACCGCGGCCCCCGCCGGGGCCACCCGGGCGTTCCAGCACTACGTGGCCCTCGGTGACTCCTACACCGCCGGGCCGCTCATCCCGTGGCAGCGCGGCGATCCACCAGGCTGCCGCCGGTCGAGCGCCAACTACCCCGCGGTGCTGGCGAAACAACTCGGTGTCCGGTCCTATGTGGACAAGAGCTGCAGCGGGGCGGACAGCACGCACCTGACCCAGCCGCAGCGGCTGTCCTTCGGCGGCAGCCACCCGCCGCAGGCCGACGTGCTGCGGGCGGAGACGGACTTCGTCACCGTCGGCCTCGGCGGAAACGACTACAACCTGTTCAGCCGGATCACCGAGACCTGCCCGCAACTGCGGGAGGTCAACCCCGCCGGTTCGCCGTGCCAGGAGCACTTCACCGTCGACGGCATCGACACGCTCAAGGCGACCACCGGGCAAATCGAAGGCAACCTCCGCTTGGCGTTCGAGACCGTGCGCTCGAAGGCACCGCGGGCGACGGTGCTGGCCATCGGCTACCCGCGGATCGCCCCGGAAACCGGCTACTGCCCGTCCGTCCTGCCCTTCGCCGACGGCGACTACGCCTGGGTGAACGACATCCAGGAGGCGCTGAACGCGGCCATCGCCACGGCCGCCGGCGCCACCGGTGTGTCCTATGTAGACACCTATGGCCCGTCGCTGGGGCACGACGCGTGCGCCGGCGACGCGGCCTGGATCAACGGGAAGCGGCAGCTGCTGGCCCAGGCCGCGCCCTACCACCCGTTCGCCGCCGGGATGCAGGGCATGGCCGGTGTCGTCCAAGCCCATCTGCGTGGAAGGTGATCACTTGAGGAAGTCGCTCTACGCCGGACTGGCGGTCCTGCTGGCCGCCGTGGTGCCCGCCGCCCCGGCGAACGCCGTGCACGCCTACCAGAACTACGTGGCACTCGGCGACTCGTTCACCGCCGGGCCGCTGATCCCGGAGCAGCGCCTCGACCCGGCCGGCTGCCACCGGTCGTCGGCGAACTACCCGTCGCTGCTGGCGGGCCTGCTCGTGGCGCGCTCGGCGGTGGACGCCAGTTGCAGCGGCGCGGACACCACCCACCTGACGCAGCCGCAGGAGGTGGGTGACGACATGAACCCGCCGCAGCTGAGCGCGCTGCGGCCCGAGACGGACCTGGTGACCGTCGGCCTCGGCGGCAACGACTACAACCTGTTCCAGCGCATCGTCGAAACCTGCCCGGTGCTGCGGGCGCAGAACCCGACTGGCGCGCCGTGCCGCCAGTACTTCACCGTCAACGGCGTGGACACGCTGCGTGCCATCGTCACGCAGACCGAAGGGAACCTGACCGATTCGCTGCGGCGGGTGCGCGAGCGCTCGCCGAAGGCCAGGGTGCTCGCGGTCGGCTACCCGCGCATCGTGCCGGCGAGCGGGTTCTGCGCCGCGATCCTGCCCTTCGCCGACGGCGACTACGCGTGGATCGCCGAACTGGAGGCCGCGCTCGCCGGTGCCACCGCCAACGCCGCGGCCGCCAGCGGATCGTCCTATGTAGACGTCCACGGCCCCTCACTCGGCCACGACGCCTGCGCCCAGGGCGGTTCCGCCTGGGTCAACGGCGCCGTCGACCGCGACGACGCCGCCCGCTTCCACCCCGTCCGAGCCGGCATGCAAGGCGTCTCCGGCCTCATCTACGCCCACCTACAAACCCCCTAACCCCCGCCCGAACCCCACACTCACGCACCCGACTTCCACACTTAGGTTCGCGAGTTCCACATTCAGGCACCCGAGTCCCACACTCACGTACACGAGCCCCACGTTCAGACAGCCGAACCCCACACTCACGCAGCCGAGTTCCACACTCAGGTAGCCGAATCCCACGCTCGGGCATGCGAACTCCACACTCGAGCACTCGCGGATGCGGAAGTCACGAACCCGAACGCGCCTGCGCCAACGCGGAACCGGCCTGGCTTCAACGTGGAACTCGATTGCCTGAGTGCGGAACTCGCGTGCATGAACGTGGAACTCGGCTGCACGAGTGTGGAGTTCGCATGCACCAACGTAGAACTCGCTCGCGCGAACGTAGGACTCACGAACCCGAAGTGGGCCCGCCTGTCCGAACGTGGACCTCGCCAACCTGAGTGTGGGACTCGGGTGCGCGAACGTGGGACTCGGCTGCCTGAAAGTAGAACTCAGCTGCACGAGTGTGGAGTTCGCGCGCACCAAGGTGGGGCTCGCCCGCGCGAACGTTGGGCTCGGGTGTTCGAGGGTGTGGGGGGCGGGGGTGGGCCCGGTTCACGTTGGGTGGGGTGAACCGGGGCCACTGGGGTCAGGGGGTGGGGAGGGCGGCTAGGCGGGTGGTGATGCGGTCGATGTCGCTGAGCGCGGTTTCCCGGCGCAGTTTGATCTTGTCGACCACCGCGTCCGGGGCCTTGTCCAGGAAGGCCTGGTTGCCCAGCTTGCCTTCGGTCTGCTTCAGCTCCTTCTCCGCCAGCCCCAGGTCCTTCTCCAGCCGCTTGCGCTCGGCCACCACGTCGACCGCGCCGGAGAGGTCCAGTTCCACTTCGGCGACCCCGCCGGAGAGCCCGACCTCCAGCGAAACGCTCGCGGTGAAGTCGTCGCCGGCGTCGGTCAGGCGCACCAGCGAGCGGATCGCGGCGTCCTGCGCGGACAGCGCGGCGTAACCGGCGCCCGAGACCCGTGCGGCCACCTTCTGCCCCGGCTTCAGGCCCTGCTCGGACCGGAACCGCCGCACCTCGGTGACCAGCTTCTGCACGTCGGCGATCCGCTGGTCCGCCCCCGCGTCGGCGTAGCTCGCCGAAGAAGCCGACGGCCACGAAGCGATGACCAGCGACTCCCCGCCGGTCAGCGCCTGCCACAGCCGGTCGGTGACGAACGGCATGATCGGGTGCAGCAACCGCAGCACCGCGTCGAGCACGTGCCCGAGCACCAGCCGCGCGTTTTCCGCGCCCTCACCGGAGAACTGCACCTTCGCCAGTTCCACGTACCAGTCGCACAGCTCGTTCCAGACGAACTGGTAGAGCACCCCGGACAGCTTGGCGAACTGGAACCCGTCGAACAGTTCGTCCACTTCGGACACCACCGCGCCGAGCCTGCCGAGGATCCAGCGGTCGGCCTCGGTCAGCTCCGAAGCGGGCGGTAGCGGCGCCGACACGTTGGCGCCGTTCATCAGCGCGAACCTGGTGGCGTTCCACAACTTCGTGCCGAAGCTGCGCGAACCGGCCGCCCACTCCTCGGCGATGGCCATGTCGTTGCCCGGGTTGGCCCCGCGCGCCAGGGTGAACCGGGTGGCGTCCGCGCCGAACCGGTCCAGCCAGTCCAGCGGGTCGATCACGTTGCCGCGCGACTTCGACATCTTCTTGCCCTGCGCGTCGCGGATCAGCCCGTGCAGGTACACGTGGTCGAACGGCTGCTTGCCGTCCATCGCGTACAGCCCGAACATCATCATCCGGACCACCCAGAAGAACAGGATGTCGTAGCCGGTGGCCAGCACGCTGGTCGGGTAGAACTTGCGCAGGTCCGGCGTCTCGTCCGGCCAGCCGAGCGTGGACAGCGGCCAGAGGCCGGAGGAGAACCACGTGTCCAGCACGTCGGTGTCCTGCGACCAGCCCTCGCCCGAGGGCGGCTCCTCGTCCGGTCCGACGCAGACCACCTTGTCGTTCGGGCCGTACCAGACCGGGATCCGGTGCCCCCACCACAGCTGGCGCGAGATCGTCCAGTCGTGCATGTTGTCGACCCAGTCGAAGTAGCGCTTGGCCAGCTCCGGCGGGTGGATCTTGGTGCGGCCGTCGCGCACGGCTTCGGCGGCGGCCTTGGCCAGCGGCTCGACCTTGACCCACCACTGCAGCGAAAGCCGCGGCTCGACCACGGTGTTGCACCGCGAGCAGTGCCCGACCGAGTGCAGGTACGGCCGCTTCTCCGCGACGATCCGCCCCTGCTCGCGCAGCGCGGCGACCACCGCGGGCCGCGCCTCGAACCGGTCGAGCCCTTCGAACGGACCGGACGCGGTGATCACCGCGCGCTCGTCCATGATCGTCAGGTTCGGCAGGTCGTGGCGGCGGCCGATCTCGAAGTCGTTCGGGTCGTGCGCCGGGGTCACCTTGACCGCGCCGGTGCCGAACTCCGGGTCGACGTGCTCGTCGGCCACGATCGGGATCATCCGGCCGGTCAGCGGCAGCTCGACCTCGGTGCCGATCAGGTGCTTGTACCGCTCGTCATCGGGGTGCACCGCGACCGCGGTGTCGCCGAGCATGGTCTCCGCGCGGGTGGTGGCCACCACGATGGCGTTGTCGCCGTCGCCGTAGCGGATCGAGACGAGCTCACCCTCGTCCTCGGAGTGCTCGACCTCGATGTCCGACAGCGCGGTGCGGCACCGCGGGCACCAGTTGATGATGCGCTCGGCGCGGTAGATCAGGCCGTCCTCGTACAGCCGCTTGAACACCGTCTGCACCGCGCGCGAAAGCCCGGCGTCCATGGTGAAGCGCTCGCGGCTCCAGTCGACGCCGTCGCCGAGGCGGCGCATCTGGCCGAGGATCTTGCCGCCGTACTCCTCCTTCCACGCCCAGACGCGCTCGACGAACTTCTCGCGGCCCAGGTCGTGGCGGGAGACGCCCTCACCGGCCAGCTCGCGCTCCACCACGTTCTGCGTGGCGATGCCGGCGTGGTCCATGCCGGGCAGCCAGAGCACCTCGAAGCCCTGCATCCGGCGGCGGCGGGTGAGCGCGTCGGTCACCGTGTGGTTGAGCGCGTGGCCCATGTGCAGGCTGCCGGTGACGTTCGGCGGCGGCAGCACGACGGTGAACGGCGGCTTCTCCGAGCTCGAATCCGCCTTGAAGTAGCCCGCGTCTACCCAGCGCTGGTAGATCGCGGCCTCTTCGTCGGCCGGGTTCCAAGCGTTGGGCAGGTCGGACTGGGGCAAGGCGTTCTCGGTCACATTGTCAAGTCTAGAAAACCGGCCGGGGTCGCGGCGTCGCGGGGCAGGGCGCACGATGGAGGTGTGACGGAGAAGGCACCACAGCAGGACATCGACGAAAGCCGGCTGGCCGTGGGCAAGCCGAAGAGCTGGGCGGCGGGCCTGCCCGGGGTCTTCGTTTCCCTCAAACGGGGGCAGGAGCAGATGGGCGCCGGGCGGACCGTCCGTGCGCTGCGCGTGCTCAACCAGCGCGAGGGGTTCGACTGCCCCGGCTGCGCCTGGCCCGAGCCGCGCGAGGACGACGGTGAGCACCGCAAGCTGGCCGAATTCTGCGAAAACGGCGCGAAGGCCGTCGCCGAAGAAGCCACCAAGCGCCGCGTCGGGCCGGAGTTCTTCGCCGCCCACCCGCTCGCGGAGCTGGAGGAACGCACCGAGTACTGGCTCGGGCAGCAGGGCAGGCTGACCGAGCCGATGGTGCTGCGCGAGGGCGGCACCCACTACGAGCCGATCAGCTGGGACGACGCTTTCGACCTGGTCGCGAGCCACCTGCGCGGGCTGGACAGCCCGGACGAAGCGGTGTTCTACACCTCCGGGCGCACCAGCAACGAGGCCGCGTTCCTGTACCAGCTGCTGGTCCGCTCCTACGGCACGAACAACCTGCCGGACTGCTCGAACATGTGCCACGAGTCCTCCGGCGCCGCGCTCTCGGCCACCACCGGCATCGGCAAGGGCTCGGTGAGCCTGGCCGACATCCACAAGTCCGACCTGATCGTGGTGGTCGGCCAGAACCCCGGCACGAACCACCCGCGCATGCTCTCCGCGCTGGAGGAAGCCAAGTCCCGCGGCGCGAAGATCATCGCGGTGAACCCGCTGCCCGAGGCCGGGCTGATGCGGTTCAAGAACCCGCAGAACGTGCGCGGCCTGGTCGGCAAGGGCAGCCAGCTGGCCGACGAGTTCGCGCAGATCCGGCTCGGCGGCGACCTGGCGTTCTTCCAGGCCATCGGGCACCTGCTGCTGGCCTGGGAGAAGGCCGCGCCCGGCACCGTGCTGGACCACGACTTCATCGACTCGCTGACCGACGGCTTCCCCGCCTACGCCGAGCGCGTCGGCGACCTGGACTGGGACCGCGTCGACGAGGCGACCGGCCTGCCGCGCGAGCAGATCGTCAAGGTCGCCAGGATGATCGCCGAGTCCGAGCGGACCATCTACTGCTGGGCGATGGGCCTGACCCAGCACAAGCACGCCGTGCCCACGATCAAGGAGATCGCCAACGTCGCGCTGCTGCGCGGCATGATCGGCAAGGTGGGCGCCGGGCTGTGCCCGGTGCGCGGGCACTCCAACGTGCAGGGCGATCGCACCATGGGCATCTGGGAGAAGATGCCGGAGGAGTTCCTCGCCGGGCTGGAAGCCGAGTTCGGCATCCCGGTGCCGCGCAAGCACGGCCTCGACACGGTGGGGTCGATCCGCGCGATGCGCGACGGCCGCGCGAAGGTGTTCTTCGGCGTCGGCGGCAACTTCGCCGCCGCGACCCCGGACACCGAGCTGACCGAGCGCGCGCTGCGCTCGTGCGAGCTGACCGTGCAGGTCTCCACCAAGCTCAACCGCTCGCACATCGTGCACGGCCGGACCGCGCTGATCCTGCCCACGCTGGGCCGGACCGAACGCGACGTGCAGGCCAGCGGTGAGCAGGTGGTCACCGTGGAGGACTCGATGTCGGCGGTGCACACCTCGCGTGGCCGCCTGGAACCGGCGAGTGAGCACCTGCTGTCCGAGGTGGCCATCCTCTGCCGGCTGGCGATCGCCCTCCTCGGCGACGAGCACCCGGTGCCGTGGCGCGGTTTCGAGGCCGACTACGACCGCATCCGCGACCACATCTCGAACGTGGTGCCGGGCTGCCACGAGTACAACAAGCGCGTACGCCAGCCGGACGGCTTCGTGCTACCGCACGCGCCGCGCGACGCCAGGGAGTTCAACGGGACCCAAAACGGCAAGGCCAACTTCACCGCCAGCGAGCTGGAGTACCCGGTGGTGCCGCCGGGCAGGCTGCTGCTGCAGACCCTGCGCAGCCACGACCAGTACAACACCACCATCTACGGCCTGTCCGACCGCTACCGCGGGGTGGAGGACGGCCGCCGGGTGGTCTTCGTCAACGCCGAGGACCTCACCGAACTCGGGGTGGCCGACGGCTCGCTGGTCGACCTCGTTTCGGAGTGGACGGACAGCGACCGCCGGGCCCCGAGCTTCCGCGTGGTGGCCTACCCGACCGCGCGCGGCTGCGCGGCGGCGTACTTCCCCGAGGCGAATTCGCTGGTGCCACTGGACTCGGTGGCCGACGAGTCGAACACCCCGGTGTCGAAGTCGATCGTGGTGCGCCTGGAGCCCGCGGGCTGAACCGGGGTCAGCGCGCGGTGGTGGTGACGATCGCGGGGATCATCACCGCGGTCATCACCGCCGCG
This sequence comes from Saccharothrix sp. AJ9571, assembly GCF_021725495.1. NCBI lineage: Bacteria > Bacillati > Actinomycetota > Actinomycetes > Pseudonocardiales > Pseudonocardiaceae > Saccharothrix > Saccharothrix sp. AJ9571. The sequence goes on from NZ_CP091382.1 coordinate 115,960, forward strand.
GTGAGTTCCTCGACGGCCTTGCGGGTGGCCACCGATCCCCAGTTGCCCTCGGCGATCTCCTTGGCGCGCCGGTCGACAGCCTTGCGGTCGGCGCGCTCGGGCAGGTCGAGCACCTTGCTGGCGGCCTTGATCGCGGCGAGCACGGCGATCAGCGCGGCCGTGCGCTCGTCCGGGTCCTGACCGTCGACGAGCACCGCGTTCAAGGTCTCACGCAGCTTGAGTTCGTGCGCCGAATCCTCGGCGGGCCAGCGGGTCACCGGGAAGAGCTTGAGCACCTTGCCCTCTTCACGCCGCAGCACCCCGCGCTCGGCCAGGCCCTCCAGCAGCCGCTCGGTCAGCTTCTGCCCGGACAGCGGCGCGATCGCGTCCTTCGGCTTGCGCCCCTCGTACTTCTCCAGTTTGGCCAGCGCGTCGTCGAGCGCCTGCCGCCCGGTCGGCGTGCGGTCCAGCAGCTCCAGCCGTCCCTTGCTGCCTTCGCCGACCCCGATCCGGTTCTCGATGCCGAGTTCGATGAGCAGCGCGCCGGCCAGCGCGTACGCCAGGTTGGTCACCGTGCTGTCCGGCTTGCCGGTCTCGTCGTCGAACACGAGCAGTACCAGGTCTTCCGCGATGAGCATGCGCCCCACCTTAACCACCGGGCACGGATCGCGCCGGTCGCCCGTTGAGCCGGTATGACGCAGACGTTGGTGCACCGAGTGGGGCCGGAAGAACTCGACCGGGCGGCCGAGGCCGTCGCGGAAGCCTTCTTCGACGAGGTGGTGACGGAATGGGTCATCCCGGATCCCGTGCAGCGGAAGCAGCTCATGCCGATCCACCTCCGCGATCTGGTGGAAAAGGCGCTGCAGCAGGGAGAAGTGCTCGCCACGGCGGACTTCGGCGCGATCTCTCTGTGGCTGGACCGGGCAGCGGGCGAAGGCGGGGACGCGTTCACCGGCGGTGAGTTGGAGATCCCACCGGAGATCGCCGAGTTCGTCCGGCGGGGCCTGATCGTCGCGGAACTGACCGAGGCCAGGCACCCGACGCACACCGCGCACGTCTACCTGCCGTGCATCGGCGCGCTCCCGGCCCACCGCGGGCAGGGGCTCGGCAGCGCGTTGCTGCGCGACAAGCTTGAGCGCGCCGACGCCGCGAACCTGCCCGTGTACCTGGAAGCCAGCTCCACGCGCAACCGCGCGCTGTACGCCCGCCACGGGTTCGAAGCACTCGGCGACCCGATCCGCTTCCCCGAAGACGGACCGGAGATCCACCCGATGTGGCGGGAGCCCTCAGCGCAGGTGTGAGGCCCCGTTCAGGTCGAGCACCGCACCGGAGGCCCAGGCCGCCTCGGCGGAGGCGAGGTAGACCACCGCCGCGGCGACCTCCTCCGGCTTGCCCACGCGCCCGAACGGGCTCTGCTCGCGCAACTGGTCGCCCTGCGCGCCGTCCAGCCGGTCCGCGACCCGATCCGTGGCGGTGAACCCTGGCGCCACCGTGGCGACCGCGATCCCGTGTGGCGCCAGGGAAACCGCCAGCGACTGGCCGAACGCGTGCAGTGCCGCCTTGCTGGCGCCGTAGGCCGGGTGGTCCGGCTCGCCGCGGTAGGCCCCGCGCGAGCCGATGGTGACCACCCGACCCGGCGCACCCCGGTCGATCATGTGCCGGGTCACGCAGTACGTCAGGTTGGCCGTGCCGAAGACGTTCACCCCGACCATGCGCTGCCACACCGCCTGCCAGTCCGCATAGGACACCCCGGCCACGGTGTGCGCGTTCTCCGGCCCGGTGGCCACGGCCGCGTTGTTCACCAGCACGTCGACCCCGCCGAGCGCTTCCTCGGCCTCGTCGGCGAGCCGCTGGGCCGCTAGCGGATCGGCCAAGTCCCCGGTCACCAGCACGTGCCCGGAACCGGGGAGCTCGGCCAGTGTCTTCTCGGCAGCCGTCCGGTTCGCTCCATAGTGGACGGCCACGCGGTCGCCGAGCGCGGCGAAGGCGGTCGCCACCGCCCTGCCGATCCCGCTCGACGCCCCGGTGACCAGTACTCCCCGGCTCATCGGGTGGTCGCCCAGAACACGGCCCGGCCCACCTGGGCGTACAGACCCTTGGGGTGCGCGCGGAACAGCGGCTCGGTGCCGAACAGCACCGCCTTCGCCCCGCTTTCGTCCACTCCGGACACCACGGCCGCCGCACCCGCCGCCTGCGCCGGGCCCTGGCCGTCCTCGTTCGGCAGCCAGTGGCCCGCGGCCAGCGGGTTCTGCTCGGCGTAGCGCTGTTCGGCGGTCACACCCGCGCCGAGCTCGGTGAACCACAGCGGCGAGTAGACGAACGAGCTTTCCGGTGCGCCGGTGGCGATCGGCCCGGTCCCGTTGGTCACCGAGACCACGCCGTTGGCGTCCTCCCGGCCGGCCACCGCGGTCACCGGCAGCAGTCCGGCGGCCGCGTTGAACGCCGCGCCGGTGGCACCGCGCGTGACCACGCCACCACGGGCGAGGAAGCCCTTCACCCGCTGCTGCGCCGCCGGATTCAGGCCCGGGTAGGAAAGCCCGGACGAGACGAACAACGCGTCCACCCGGCTCAGGTCGAACCCGTTGTTGAGCACCTGCGTGGACACCGGGCGCACCTCGAAGCCGAGTTCGCGCAGCACCAGCAGTTCGTCGGCGGCGACCGCACCGGCGATCACCGGCTTGCGCAGCACCGGACCGCGCTCACCGGCGGGTGCCGCGGTGAACCGCACGCCCAGGTTCTTCGCCACCTCCAGCACGGCCACGCGTTCCGAAGCGGGCACCACCACCGAGCCGTCGGCCTGCTGGTGCACCGGACGGCCCTGGCCGAGCAGCGTGTTCACCGCCAGCACGTCCTTGCCGTCGGTGACGCTCAGCGCCAGGTCCTGCCCCGGCGCCGCGTCCACCGCACCGGTCGGCGCGGCGACGGTCACCGGCGTGGTGCGCACGTCCGGCGCCTCGGCCTTCGAGATGTCCACCGAAGCACCCCAGAGCAGGCGGTGGCTCCAGCCGGAGATGTCGTACATTACCTCGACCTTGCCGGAGATGTCGGCGCCGGTCTCCAGCATCACGTTCGCCAGCGCGCGCTTGGGCTGGTGCATGTCCACGATGTACGAACCGGCCGGGTAGCTCTTGCCCGCCAGCCGGAAGTCCCGTTCAGCGCGCTGCACGCGCACGTCGTTGGCCACCAGGTGGTCCACCAGCCGCGCCGCGGCGGGCGCCGAACGCTGGCCGGCCCCGGCCGGGAGCACGTAGGCACGCGGGAACTCCGTGGTGTAGCGGTCTTCCGGGCCGAAGCCCGGCACGAAACCGTCCGGCAGCTGGCGCTGCGGCTCGCCCGCGGCACCCCGGCGGAAGATCTCGATCTGGTTGTCGATCAGCTCGGAACGGTGGGTGTTCGCGTAGTCGATCGTGGTGCGGATGGTCGCCTCGACCACGTCGGTGTTGATCTTCGACCGCCGCTGCAGTTCGGCGGCTGGCAGGTTGTAGGCGTCGTTGTTGACCCGCTGCGGGATCTCGATCGTGTAGGACACCGCGCCGTGGTACATCGCGTACTGCGCGGTGTAGATCGGCGCCCAGCCGTCCCAGACACCCGGCTCGTAGTCGCGGAACGGGATCTCCGGCTTCGCCGCTTCGGGGTGCCCGAGCGCCTGCACCGCCTTCTCCATCGCCAGGCCGTTCGCGTAGCCGTGCTCGATGTAGAGGTCGAAGTCGTAGTTCTGACCGTGCGGCGGCGTGGTCGGCTCGATCAGCGTGTTCTCCACGTAGCCGTGCTCGTCGAGCATCATCACCGGCTGCTTGCCCAGCATCATCTCGCGCATCGCCCTGGTTTCCGGCTGCGACGCGGTGACGAAGTCGCGGTTCATGTCGAACCCGCTCGCGTTCGCTCTGGTGCCCGCGACCCGGCCGTCCGGGTTGGCGGTCAGGTTGAGGTACACCCGGTTGCGCTTGAGCAGGTCCAGCGCGGCCTTGTCGGTGGTGGTGGCGAGGTACTCGATGACGCGCAACGCGCCGTCGGTGCCCTCCCACTCGTTGCCGTGGATGTTGTTGTTGATCCACACCGGCGTCTTGTACCCGGCACGCAGCGCCGCGTCGCGGGCCGCGCGGCCGGGGTCGTTCTCGATCTTGTCGCGCCAGTGGTCCTGGATCCAGCTCTGCGCGGGGTGCTCGGGCGCGGTCAGCGTGACCAGGTACAGGTCGCGGCCAAGCCCGGACTGACCCGCCAACTCGACGGAGATGCGGTCGCTGCGCTGCTGGAGTTCGTTCAGCTTCGGCGCCAGCGCGTGGTACGGCGAGAGCCCGAGCTTGATCGACTTGTCCGCGGGATCGGCCGGGTAGGTCCGCAACTCGGTCTGGCGCGGGTAGCCCTTGTGGTCACCGCGCTGCCTGTTCTCCCCCGCCGTCGCCGCGCGCAGTTGCGGCGGGGCGTCGGTCGCGGCGACCTCGTTGCGTTCCGGGCCGTAGCCGGGTTGCCGGTGGGACTGCCCCGGAGGCGGCGGCTCCGGGGCGGCCTGCGCCGGGGCGGTGGTCACCGCCAAGCCGGTCACCAGGGCCAGCACAGCCAGCACCCTGACACGAGCGGAACGCGAAAACGACACGGGCCACCTCCACGAGCGGAAAGTCCGGTCAGTCTTTCGGCTCGCTAACGAGTTGGCAAGGGTGTTTCCTCAGCCGCCGAAGAGCTGGGTGACCTTCCGGACCAGCTCCACCACGCCGTAGAGGAACGGCAGCCCCACCCAGACCCAGGCGAAGATCAGCAGCCCGGTGCGGTTGGTCTTCATCACGCCTCCTTGCCAGCGCGCGCCGGGGCGGCGGCCGGTTCGTGGAACTTCTCGCTGACCGGGCGGACCAGTTCGTTGGCGACGAAGCCGAGGACGAGCAGCCCCATCATGATGTAGAGCGAGGTGCTGTAGAGCGCCGGTCCGTCCTTGCCCGCCGACTTCTGCCCGTCGGCGATGGCGTTCACGATCAGCGGCCCGAGCACCCCGGCGGCGGACCACGCGGTGAGCAGCCTGCCGTGGATGGCGCCGACCTGGTAGGTGCCGAACAGGTCCTTCAGGTACGCCGGGACGGTGGCGAACCCGCCGCCGTAGAACGACAGGATGACCATCGCGCAGAGCACGAACACCAGCTTCGACGAGTTCGTGGTCAGCGCGATCACCAGGTACATCAGCGCGCCGGCGCCGAGGTAGAGCCGGTAGATGTTGCGGCGGCCGACCAGGTCCGAAGTGGACGACCAGACGAACCGGCCGAGCATGTTGGTCAGCGACAGCAGCGCCACGAACCCGGCGGCCGAGGCCGCGGCGATCGGGGTGGCCGTCGACTCGAAGAAGTCCACGATCATCGGCTGCGCCTTCTCCAGGATGCCGATGCCCGCGGTCACGTTGAAGCACAGGACCACCCACAGCAGCCAGAACTGCGGGGTCTTGATCGCGTTCTTCGCCGACACGTTCGCGGTGGTGATCATCCGTCCCGCGGCGGCTCCCTTCGGCTGGTACCCGTCGGGCTTCCAGTCGTCGGCGGGCACCCGGACCAGCAGCACGCCCAGCGTCATGAACAACGCGTAGACCACCCCGTGCACGGCGAAGGTGGTGGCGATGCCGCCGGTGGTGTCGCCGAAGGTGCGCAGCATCTGCGAGGACCACGGCGAGGCGATCAGCGCGCCGCCGCCGAAGCCCATGATCGCGATCCCGGTGGCCATGCCCGGCCGGTCGGGGAACCACTTGATCAAAGTGGACACCGGCGAGATGTAGCCGATGCCGAGCCCGATCCCGCCGAGACCGCCGTAGCCGAGCACCACCAGCCAGTACTGGGAGGTGGCCACGCCGAGTGCGGAGACTCCGAATCCGCTGGAGAAGCAGATCATCGAGACGAACATCGCCCAGCGCGGGCCGTTCTTCTCCACCAGCGTGCCGCCGAAGGCCGCGGACAGCCCGAGCATCACGATGCCGAGCTGGAACGGCAGCGCGCTCTGCGTCCCGGTCAGGTCGAGCGACTTCTCCAGCGGCGGCTTGAACACGCTCCAGGCGTAGGCTTGACCGATCGAGAGGTGCACGGACAACGCGGCGGGCGGGATGAGCCAGCGGCTCCAGCCCGGCGGGGCGATGGTGCGGGAGCGGTCGAGGAAGCCGACGGCCATGGTGGAGCCTTCCCTAGACTCAATACTTAGCCGCCGCAATCTATTACCGATCGGCGCCGAGCGCACTACTGGTATTCCACCGAACGCGGGAGGCAGGAATGGGACGTGTGACCGTGCGTAAGCCCGTGGTGAAGTTGACCACGCGCGGTGAGCGGACCCGGCCGGACGCGCTGGCCGCGGAGGAGCCGCTGGAGCTCCGGGTGGACGGCCGCGCGCTGGCGGTGACCATGCGCACCCCCGGGCACGACGTGGAGCTGGCCCACGGTTTCCTGCTGTCCGAAGGCGTGCTGGGCTCCCGTGAGGACATCCGGAGCGCCCGGTACTGCGACGGCACCGACGACCAGGGGCGCAACACCTACAACGTGCTCGATCTCACGCTGGCCGAGGGCGTGCCCGCCCCGGACACCGGCGTCGAGCGGAACTTCTACACCACCTCCTCCTGCGGGGTGTGCGGCAAGGCCGCGCTCGACGCGGTGAAGCTACGCACCCGCTTCCCACCGGGCGACAGCGACTTCTCGGTGTCCAGTGACCTGCTGGCGAAGCTGCCCGACCAGTTGCGTTCGCGGCAGAAGGTCTTCGAAGCGACCGGCGGGCTGCACGCGGCGGCGTTGTTCGACGCCACCGGCGAGCTGCTGGTCGTGCGGGAGGACGTGGGCAGGCACAACGCGGTGGACAAGGTGCTCGGCTGGGCGCTGCTCGAAGGCCGGGTCCCCCTGCCGCAGGCCGGGCTGCTGGTCTCCGGACGGGCGTCGTTCGAGCTGGTCCAGAAGGCGTCGATGGCCGGGATCCCGCTGCTCGCGGCGGTGTCGGCGCCCTCATCGCTGGCCGTGGAACTGGCCGCTGAGCAGGGCATCACGGTGGTCGGCTTCCTGCGCGGCGACAGCATGAACCTCTACACCCGCGACGAGCGCGTCCGGCGTCACTGAAATCGGCCGATCCCGGGCGAAACACTCGCGGCACCTGCGACGATGCAGAAGTCGAGGGTCGGCTCCGCACTCGACGCGTCCGCGTCCTGGCGTCCGGCTGGGGGCAGGGAACGGCAGGACGGCGAGTGGACGGCGGGGCAGGCTCAACCGGGCGAGGGCCGGCTGAGCACGACGGTGGCGAGCGGCGCGGGAGGCGCCGGTTCAGCCGCCGTTCGGTGCTGCTGACCGGCGGCTCCGCGCTGGGAGTCGCCGGCGTGGCCGCCGCGGGTGCCACCGGCGTCCTGCCGTTCAGCGAAGCGATGCAGCGCGCGCTCGGCGTGGCCTCCTCCACCCCCGCCACCGAACTGGGCGTGACCAAGGTCGAGCGGGTGTACTCGGCGGCCCGCGGCCGCGAGGTCGACCTGGTGCTCATGCTGCCGTCGAAAACCCCGCAGCGTGGCCTGCCCATCTCCCTCTACCTGCACGGCCGCGGCGGCTCCGCCCGCCGGTCAGCCCCTGGCGGCCTGGTCAACCAGCTCAGCGGTGAGGTCGCCCGGCGCGCGGTCCCGGCTTACGGCTTCCTCTCCGTCGACGGCGGGCCGACGAACTACTGGCACGAGCACGTGCCCGGCGACGACCCGATGCGGATGCTGCTGGAAGAGGTCCCGGTCTGGCTGCGCGAACGCGGCCTCGGCGGCGCGGACGGCGTGCCGTTCGCCTGCGCGGGCACCTCGATGGGCGGTTTCGGCGCGCTGCTCTACGCCCGCCGCCGGGCGCAGCGCCGCCAGCCGCCCGCTGCGGTCGCGGCCGTCTCCCCCGCGCTGATCACCTCGTGGGACGAGATGAGCAAGCGCAACGCCTTCCACGACGCCACCGACTGGGCCTCGATGGACCCGCTGAAACACCTCGGAGACCTCCAGGGCATTCCGACCGGCGTCTGGTGCGGCACCGAGGACGCGTTCATCACCGGCGTCCGCCGTTTCATCACCGAAGCCCGGCCGAAGGTCGGCCACACCGCCCGCGGCAAGCACGGCGAAGCCTTCTTCCGCAGCGTGGTCCCCGGTGTGGTCAGCTTCCTCGGGAAGCACGTGCCGGCCGCGCGCCCGGCTTGAGATCGAAGTACACGCGGGTCTGCGTGCCCTCCGGCGCGGTGTGGACCCGGACCAGGTCGGCGAGGTAGTTGACCATCAGCAGGCCGCGCCCGCCGAGCTGGGTGGGTGACGCGGGCCGCCGCCCGGCCAGCGGGTCGGTGATGTGCCCGGCGTCGCGGACCTCGCAGACCACCGCGCCGTCCTCGCGCCAGGTGCGCAGCACCCCGGACCCCTGTCCGTAGCGCAGGCTGTTCGCGCAGAGCTCACCGACCACCATGGTCAGGTCCAGTACGCGTTCCTCACCGAGGCCGTACGCCGCCGCGCGATCACCGGCGAACCGGCGCACGCCACCCAGGCCGGTCCGGTCGAACGAAAGCACCCACGGGATCTCGACCGGCACCGGGAACGGCTGGTTGTAGCGGTCGACCACCTGCTCCGGGGCGAACGACCGGCTGCTCCAGCTGCCGTAGTGATCCCTGAGTTCGGGGTGGGTGCACGCGGCCTCGTCGAGGACCCACGGCTCCAGGCCTTCGGCGTCGTAGGGGCACAGCACGGTGACCGGGCGCCCGGTGAAGGCGAAGTTGATCAGTGCCTCGTGCTGCGCGCAGGCCTCGTACTCGACCGTCGTGCGGCCGGGCCAGATCGGCTCCCCGATCAGCCGGACCCGGCCCTCGTGCCGATCGGCGAACTCCCGCAGCACACCGGGGATGATGTGGCCGGGGTTGCGGCCCGCCTCGGTCATGTCGACCAGGTGCACCTGCTGCCGGGCGTCCTCGTCGAGTTCGCCGGAAAGCCAGCTCAGGTGCTCGCCGGGCAGGGCGACGCCCACCGGCTCACCGGCGGCCAGGCCGTCGAGCACGAAGGGCACGGTGCCGGTGAGGAACTCGTCGCGGCCGCGGTAGAACAGGGCCGGATGGGTGAACACACTCAAGATTCCACCAAAGGGGGAGCCAGTCGTACGCCGGTTGTCCAGCTTAGCCGGATGTTCCCCGCGTGCTACCGATCCAAGGCGTTCGCGATGAAGCCCATCAGCCAGAAACCCCCGAGGGTTCCACTGAGCAGCACGACCCACCACCCGAGCAGGCGCGGTGGCGCCGAAGTGCGGCGCACCTGCCACAGCCCGAAGGCGCCGAGCAGGTACAGCGGGATCGGCGCCAGCGTCAGCAGGGACGACCGGGTGGCCGTGGCGATCACGCACAGCACCACCAGCACGAACAGCACCACCGCGAAGATCCGGTGGTTCAGCGGGTTCGCCAGCCTGCCGGTGTCGACGATCCGCCGGGGCAGATCGTCGAACACCGCAGGTTGGGGCCTTTCCGGGCTGGTCAGGCCGACTTCTCCCCGCGCTCGCTACGCTGCCGGCGCGACGGCTGGCGGGACACGATCGTCGGGTTCACGTTCTCCCGGACGGTCTGCTCGGTGATCACGACCTTCGCCACGTCGTCGCGGCTCGGGATGTCGTACATCACCGGCTGGAGGACCTCTTCCATGATGGCGCGCAGGCCGCGGGCACCCGTGCCGCGCAACATCGCCTGGTCGGCGATGGCCTCCAGCGCCGTCTTGGTGAACTCCAGCTCCACGTTGTCCATCTCGAAGAGCTTCTTGTACTGCTTGATCAGCGCGTTCCGCGGCGTGGTCAGGATCGAGACCAGGGACTCCTTGTCCAGGTTCGTCACGCTGGCCACCACCGGGAGCCTGCCGATGAACTCGGGGATGAGCCCGAACTTGATCAGGTCCTCCGGCATGGTGTCGGAGAAGATGTCGCTGTTCTCGATCTCGGACTTGGTGCGGATCTCCGCGCCGAAGCCGAGGCCGCGCTTGCCGACCCGCTCGTTGATGATCTTTTCCAGCCCGGCGAACGCGCCGGCCACGATGAACAGCACGTTCGTCGTGTCGATCTGGATGAACTCCTGGTGCGGGTGCTTGCGCCCGCCCTGCGGCGGCACCGAAGCGGTGGTGCCCTCGAGGATCTTCAGCAGCGCCTGCTGCACGCCCTCACCGGAGACGTCCCTGGTGATCGAGGGGTTCTCCGATTTGCGGGCGATCTTGTCGACCTCGTCGATGTAGATGATGCCGGTCTCGGCGCGCTTGACGTCGTAGTCGGCCGCCTGGATCAGCTTGAGCAGGATGTTCTCCACATCCTCGCCCACGTAGCCCGCCTCGGTCAGCGCCGTGGCGTCGGCGATCGCGAACGGCACGTTCAGCAGCTTGGCCAGGGTCTGGGCCAGGTAGGTCTTGCCGCACCCGGTCGGCCCGAGCATCAGGATGTTGGACTTGGCCAGCTCCACCGGCTCGTCCTTGGAATCCTTCGGCCCGGTCTTGTCATCCGACTGGATGCGCTTGTAGTGGTTGTAGACCGCTACCGCGAGCGTGCGCTTGGCCTCGTCCTGGCCGATGATGTAGCGCTCGAGGAAGTCGTGGATCTCGGCCGGTTTGGGCAGTTCGTCGAGTTTGACGTCACCCGCTTCGGCCAGCTCCTCCTCGATGATCTCGTTGCAGAGATCGATGCACTCATCGCAGATGTACACGCCGGGGCCGGCAATGAGCTTTTTCACCTGTTTCTGGCTCTTCCCGCAGAAAGAACACTTCAGCAGGTCTCCGCCGTCACCGATCCGTGCCATGACCGTGGACCTCGTCCCCTCCGGTGCGCTCGGGTGCACCTGACTTCTCTAGCCTGCCCGTCGCGACGGGACTCTGACGCGTTTCCACTGACGGTACCCGCCCGGCGCGTCCTACGGGAGGACCTGAGCGGTACTAGGCGCGCCGGAAGAGGCCACCGGCCGGAACGCCGGTACGATCACGCGCTCGCGTCGCACCGGTGGACCGGCCGGTCTCGGCTCAGTTCTCCGCCGAGGCCTTGCGGTAGGGCAGCACCTCGTCGATGATGCCGTACTCCTTGGCCTGGTCGGCGGTGAGGATCTTGTCCCGCTCGACGTCTTCGCGCACCTGCTCGAGCGACCTGTTCGTGTGCTTGGCCAGCGTGGTCTCCATCAGCCGGCGCACGCGCTGGATCTCCGCGGCCTGGATCTCCAGGTCCGAGACCTGCCCGTAGGTGCCCTCGGTGGCGGGCTGGTGGATCAGCACGCGCGAGTTCGGCAGCGAGAACCGCTTGCCGGGGGTGCCCGCGGCCAGCAGCACCGCGGCGGCCGAGGCCGCCTGGCCGATGCACATGGTGACGATGTCCGGCCGGACGTACTGCATCGTGTCGTAGATCGCCATCAGCGCGGTGAACGAGCCACCGGGCGAGTTGATGTAGATGGTGATGTCGCGGTCCGGGTCCTCGTGCTCCAGGTGCAGCAGCTGGACCATCACGTCGTTGGCCGAGGCGTCGTCCACCTGCACGCCGAGCATGATCTGGCGCTCTTCGTAGAGCTTGTTGTACGGGTTCGACTCCTTGATCCCGTAGCTGGTCCGCTCCACGTAGGACGGCAGCACATACCGGGACTGCGGAAGGTGAAAGTTGCTCATCTGAAGTTCTCCTCTACCTTCCCGGCTCAGCTGGTCGAACCCGGCAGCGGGTTCTCGCGGGTCAGCACCTGGTCGACGAAGCCGTACTCCCTGGCCTCCTCGGCAGTGAACCAGCGGTCCCTGTCGGCGTCCTTGGTGATCTGCTCGAAGGTCTGTCCGGTCTGCTCCGCGGTGATCTTCGCCAGCTCCTGCTTCCACTTGCCGAAGACCTCGGCCTGGATCGCGATGTCGGAGGCGGTGCCGCCGACGCCAGCGGAGGGCTGGTGCATCAGGATGCGGGCGTGCTGCAGCGCGAAGCGCTTGCCGGGCGCGCCGGAGGAGAGCAGGAACTGCCCCATCGAGGCGGCCAGGCCCATCGCGTAGGTCTGCACGTCCGGCTTGATCAGCTGCATGGTGTCGTAGATCGCGAAGCCCGCGGTCACCGAACCACCCGGCGAGTTGATGTAGAACCGGATGTCGGACTCGCCGTCCTCCGCCGAGAGCAGCAGCAGCTGCGCGGTGATCCGGTTCGCGACCTCGTCGTTGACCTCGGAGCCGAGCACGACGATGCGCTCGGCGAGCAAACGCTCGAACACCGAGTCGGTCAGGTTGAGCCCCGCGGTGCTGGTCCGCGCCTCGGGCAAGTGGTGCGTCACGTGTGCCTGCCTTTTCGCCGGTTCAGATCTTGTAATCGACCCTAACGAACTCGGGCGGGCCGGAATGCCCGACACCGCCCAAGTTCGCTCAGAGCATTACTTCTGGTTTGCGGTCTCTTCCTGGGCCGCAGGAGCCTCGGCGTTCTCGGGGGTGTCCGAAGCCTGAGAAGACTCAGAACCCTCGTCCGTGTTCTCCTCGCCGCCGCCGAACAGATCGCTCAGGTCCACCTCGGCCCCGTCCGCACCGGTGACGGTCGCGCTGCGCACCACGGTGGCCAGCGCCTTGCCGCGGCGCACGTCGGCGTAGATCGCGCCGAGCTGGCCGGACTGCTGGGCCCGCTGCACGTACTCGTCCGGGCTGATGCCGAAGCGCTGGGCCTGGTAGATGATGCGCTCGGTGAGTTCGCCGTCGTTGACGTCGACGCCCTCCTTCTCGGCGATGGTGTCCAGCAGCAGCTGCGTGCGGACGGCCTTCTCCGATTCCTCGCGCGCCTCGGTCTCGAACTGCTCGACCGTGGTGCCCTGCGCCTCGAGCGACTTCGCCCAGGCTTCCTCGTCGTGGTCGAACGGGTGGATCGCGTCGTGCTTGCGGCTCTCGATCTCGCCCTCGAGCACCTTCTCCGGCACGGGCACCTCGGTGCCTGCCAGCAGGGCCTCGAGGACCTTGTCGCGGGCCTGCACGCCCTGCTGCATCCGCTTCATCCGGGACAGCCGCTCACGCAGGTCGGCCTTGAGCTCGTCGATCGTGTCGAACTCGCTGGCCAGCTGGGCGAACTCGTCGTCGGCTTCGGGCAGCTCGCGCTGCTTGACCGTCTGCACGGTGACGCTGACCTCGGCGTCCTTGCCGGCGTGCTCGCCGGCCACCAGCTGCGTGGTGAACGTCTTGGTCTCGCCGGCGCTCGCGCCGATGATCGCCTCGTCGATGCCGTCGACGAGCTGACCGGAGCCGATCTCGTAGGACAGGCCGGTGGTGGAGGCGTCGGGCACCTCTTCACCGTCCACGGTGGCGGACAGGTCGACCGAGACGAAATCGCCGTTCTCCGCGGGCCGTTCGACGCCGTTCAGGGTGCCGAAGCGCGCGCGGAGCTGGTCCAGCTCGGCGTCGACCTCGTCGTCCGCCAGCTCGACCTCGTCCACGCTGACCGAGATGCCGCTGTAGTCGGGCAGCTCGATCTCGGGACGGACGTCGACCTCGGCGGTGAACTCCAGCACGTCGCGGTCCTCGAGCTTGGTCACCTCGAAGTCGGGACGGCCCAGGGTCCGCACCTCGCCGGCCTGCACGGCCTCCAGGTACTTGGCCGGGATGACCTCGTTGACGACCTCGTCGAGCACCGGCGCGCGGCCGATCCGGCTCTCCAGCACGCGGGCGGGTACCTTGCCCGGCCGGAAACCGGGGATCCGAACCTGCTGCGCGATCTTCTTGTAGGCGCGGTCGAAGTTCGGTTTGAGTTCGTCGAACGGCACCTCGACATTGATCTTGACTCGCGTCGGGCTGAGCTGCTCGACGGTGCTCTTCAACTTCTTCTCCTCGAGCCGTGACGGTGTTGGACGGTGTAGTGAACGATCCTTGACGGATGCCCCCAGGTCACAGGTGGACCGGGACGCCCGAGTCTAGGCCAGCGTCCGGCCGCCGCTGTGGGCGGGCGGGACCTACCGGCCAACTCGCTCTTGTCCGACATCACCCATTCGGGTCACAGTTAGCGGTGTCGTAACACTGTTGTGCCGCTGTGCGGGTGGCGAGGGGGGTGGAAGGTGGCCGGAACCGGCGGTCCGGGGGCGCGTGAGTTGCCCGCTCCCGGGGTGAGCCTGCCGTCGATCGCGGGACCGACGGTGGCGCTGTTCGCCGGCGGCGGGGCGGTGTGGGCGCTGGGTGCCTGGCTGGCCCTGGCCGGGCTGGCGCCGCTGTGGCTCACGATCGGGTTGCAGAGCCTGGCCACGGTGCTCCTGTTCGCCGTGGCGCACGAGGCGATGCACCACGCCGCCGGACGGCTGACCACGGTCAACGCCCTGCTCGGCCGTCTCGGCATGCTGTTCGTCGCCGCCTACGGTGCCTTCCCACCGGTCCGCCACCTGCACCTGGAGCACCACCGCAACCCCGGTGGCCGCGCCGACGTGGCGGGCTGGACCGCCCGCGCCCCCGGCTGGCAGCTGCCGCTGCGCTGGCTCACCGTCGACTTCTGGTTCATGTGGCACTACCTCGGCCGGTTGCACCACCGCCCGGCGCGCGAGGTGCACGAGACCACGGCGGTGGCCACGCTCGCCATCGCGGCGATGTGCACGGCGATCGCCAGTGGCCACGGCTGGGAACTGCTGGTGCTCTACCTCGTCCCGCAGCGGATCGGGCTGGCGCTGGTGGTCGCGCTGTTCGACTGGTTCCCCCACCGCGGGCTCCCGGCCTGCCCCGGGCCGGACCGGCTGCAGGTGGCCTGGGTGCACGTCGGGCGGGAACGGCTCGCCGGGGCGCTCACGCTCGGGCAGAACTACCACCTGGTGCACCACCTGCACCCGGCGATCCCGTTCTACCGGTACCGCCAGGTGTGGCGGCGCAACGTGGAGGCCTACCTCGACCTCGGCGTCCCGGTGCGCACCTTCGGCGGCCGGGAACTGAGCGCCGCCGAGTACCGCGCCTCACGCTGGTTCCCGCCGCGACCGGCCGCCGTACCACCCGCGGAGCCGCCACCGCGGCGGTTGCGCGTGTTCCACTCGCTGCTGGTGACCGAGGTGGAGCGGGTCGGCGCGGACGCCGCGGCGGTCCGGTTCGCGGTGCCCGAGGAGCTGGCGAGCACCTTCGACTACGTGGCAGGCCAGCACGTGACCGTGCGCGCGCTGGTCGACGGGGTACCGCTGCGCCGCAGTTACGCGCTGTGCCCGGCGCCGCCGGGTGAACTGCGGATCGCGGTGAAGCGGGTGGAGCGCGGGCCGTTCTCCACCGTGGTCACCCACACGCTGCGCCCCGGCGACCGGCTCGACGTGCTGCCCCCGTCCGGTGACTTCACCCTCGAACCCGATCCGCGGCGCTCGCAGCACTACGTCGGACTGGCCGCGGGCAGTGGGCTGCCACCGATCCTGACCATGTTCGCCACCGCGCTGGACACCGAACCGCACAGCCGGGCCACGCTGCTCTACGTCAACCGCAGCGGCTCGACCACGATGCTCGCCGAAGAGGTTTCCGCACTGGCGAAGCGATTCGACGGCAGGCTGCGGGTGGTCCACTACCGCACCGACGAGCAGGACCCCGAACTGCGCAGGGGCCGTGACTTCCAGCCGGTGGACGCGATCAGCGAGGTGCTCGCGGTGACCCACGAGCAGTTCGTGCGCGGCAGGCTGGACACCGCCCGGCTGTCCGCGCTGCTCGACGGGCGGTTGCACCCGGCGAAGGTGGACGAGTGGTTCGTCTGCGCGCCGCGGACGCTGGCCGAGCACACCCTGCGCGTGCTCGCCGAGCACGACGTGCCTGCCGAATGCGTGCACCACGAACCGTTCGATGTGGACACCCAGCCGGAACCGGTGGCCGAACTGCTCACCCGCCGGGCCGATCCGCCGATCCGGTTGTCGTAGCTCCATCCGGGTGCTTCGCGCCGGACACGGGGTTCGCGGGCACCGGATGGCCGTACCCTCATCGCGCCACATCGGCAGCCACACCATTCCCCCTGCGGAAGGGGCCCGTCATGCTGGAAACCTCCGATCCGACGGTGGGTGGCGCGGAAACCACCACGCTCGACCGGCCCACGCCCGCGGAAGCCACGCCGGAGGTGGCGGCCGACGACGATCCCGTCCTCCCCACGGCTGCGCCGCGGCCGATCCCGACGGCCGTCGCGGACCGGCGGGCGGTGCACGGGCGCTATCGCGGCACGAACGGCAGTTGGCTGCTGACCCTGCGCGTGGACGTGGACGGGAATCGGCCGACCCGCCGGATCAGCGGTGACTTCTTCACCGTTTCCGGCTCCACCACGGCCTATTTCGGTTCGTTCATCGTGCCTTCGCCGACGGTGACCACCACGGCGGCCCAAGTTTCAGCCGAAGGCGCGGGCACGTTCACATGGGCTGCGGGTGCGCCGAAAATCCGACTGGCCGTCAAACGCGCGGAAGGCGTCGAATCCCCGCATCCGGCGACGGTGGAATTCCTGACCGGCTCGGGTGCGGTGGGTGCGCTGTTTTCCTGCGCCTTCGAATCCGGTTTCTTCCGGACCGTTTCCTACGAACAGGATTCCGTCGCCGGCGCGGTGCCTTTCCTCGCCTACGACACCGGTTCGCTGCCGCGGCCGTCCGGCAGCCCGGCGCGGGTGCTGACCGTGCCCGGCGCGTTCGCCGAAGCCGGCGTCGAACTGCTGACCACCGGTGACACCAACGTCATCCCGGTCATCGGCGCGGGCGCGAACGCGAAGTGGAGCGACGCCGAACTGCACGCGGCCATGGTCAACCACTTCAGCGTCTTCAGCGAAGCACCGCGCTGGCAGGTGTGGATGCTGGTCGCCACCGCCCACGACGGCGGGGCTCGCGGCATCATGTTCGACTACGGCGACGCCTTCCAGCGCCAAGGCGCGGCCGTGTTCCACGACGCCATCGGCGGCACGGACGCGGCCACCCAGCGCTCGCAGTTGCGCACCTACGTCCACGAACTGGGGCACGCGTTCAACCTGCTGCACTCGTGGCAGAAGAACCTCGGCGTGCCACCGGGTCCGCTCGGGCCGAACGGCGGCCTCGGCGACCTGTCGTGGATGAACTACGACTGGAAGTACCAGCAGGCGGCCGGTGGTCCCGGCGGCGCGGCGGCGTACTGGGCGGCCTTCCCGTTCCAGTTCACCGACAACGAACTGGTGCACCTGCGCCACGGCTTCCACCGCGACGTGATCATGGGCGCCAACGCCTTCGGCACCGGGGCCGCCGACATCGACCCGAATCTGTTCGACCAGCCGGTGGTCGACAACTCGGGGCTGGCACTGGAACTGCGCTCGCCGAAACCCGGGTTCGCCTACGGGGAGCCGGTGGTGGTCGAACTGAAGCTGTCGGGCACCGAACTGCGCGGCCGGTCGACGCACGGCTACCTGCACCCGAACGACGACCTGGTGTCGATCGCCGTGCAGCAGCCGTCCGGGCGGACCACGCTCTACCGGCCGTTGCTGCGGCACTGCGTCGACGAAGCCCGCTCGGTCCGAGTGGGCGTGGAAACCCCCGCGCTGTACGAAAGCGCGTACATCGGCTTCGGTGCCGACGGCTTCCTGTTCGAAGCACCCGGCACGTACCGCCTGCGCGCCACCTACATCGCGGGCGACGGCTCGCGGGTGCTGTCGCCGGTGTTGCGGATCCGCGTGCGCCCACCGGTTTCGCGCGAGGACGAGGCCGCGGCCGAACTGCTGCTCGGTGAGGAACAGGGCCAGTTGCTCGCGCTGCTCGGATCCGACGCGAGCCAGCTCAGCAAAGGCGTATCCGCGATCGACACCCTGCTCGACGACTTCCCGGACCACCCGCTGGCGGTCTACGGGCGCCTGGTCAAGGGCGTCAACCAGCAACGCGACTTCAAGGAGCTGACCGCGGACAAGGTGCTCCACCTGCGCGAGGCGAACGGCACCGAGGCGGCCGCGCTGCTCGGCCAGGTCGCCGAAGCTTCACTGGCGGACGAGGAAGGCGTCGACAACCTCACGCTCAACCTGGCCATGCGCACGCAGGCCATGGCCGAGGCGAAGGCCGGTCATCCGGAGCAGGCCCGCGACGTGCTGCGGCAGCTGGTCAGGACGTTCGAGAGCAAGAGCCTCCACCCGTCGGTGCTGGCGGGGATCCGGCGACAGGCCAAGGAAACGCTCGAAGAGATCGAAGCGGAGGACTGAGCCGGGTAGCCTCGCGCACATGGAACCAGGACAGCCAAGCGACCGCGGTCCGGGGCCGAGCATCGGCTGGCTGTCCGTCCCGGACGGCGAGGTCGTACGCGACGAGGCCACACTCGCTTTTGCCGCGCAGGATTTCGGGCACCTCGTGCACCGGCGGCCCGCGGCCGTGGTGCGCCCGGCTTCGCTCGCCGACCTCACCGCTGTGATGACCTTCGCCGGTGAGCACGGCCTGCCGGTTTCGGCGCGCGGCGCCGGGCATTCGCCGTTCGGCCAGGAGCAGGCCGAGGGCGGCATCGTGCTGGACATGCGGACCATGCCGGCCGTGCGCGAACTCGACGGCGAGACAGCGGTCGTGGACGCGGGCGCGCACTGGTGCGAGGTCCTCGACCTGACCCTGCCGCACGGGCTGACCCCGCCCGTGCTGACCGACTACCTGGAGCTGACCGTCGCCGGCACGCTGGTGGTCGGCGGCATCGGCGGCGCCGCGCACCACCACGGCACGCAGACCGACAACGTCCTCGAACTGGAAGTGGTCACCGGCTCCGGCGAGGTGGTGACCTGCGGGCCGGGTTCGGAACTGTTCGACGCGGTGCGTGGCGGGCTCGGCCTGTGCGGGGTGATCACCAAGGTGCGGCTGCGCCTGGTGCCCGCGCCGCCGACCGCCCGGCGCTGGAAGCTGTACTACCGCTCGCTCGACGCCTTCCTAGCCGACCAGCGCACGGTCGTGCGCGACGGCCGGTTCGACTACGTGGAAGGCCAGTCGCTCCTCGACGAAGGCGAATGGACGCACCTGCTCGAAGCGGTCACGTATTCGACCGCTTCCCTGGACGACCTGCGTTTCGAGCGGATGGAGGTCGAGGACACCACGTACTTCGACTTCCTGAACCGGATGGCGGAAGGCGAAGCCGCGTTGCGCGCGGAGGGCAGCTGGTTCCACCCGCACCCGTGGCTGAACGTCTTCCTGCCGGACGAGGTGGTGGGCCCGGTGGTCGCGGACACGCTCGCCACGACCCGGCGCGAGGACCTCGGCGGCACCGGCCTGGTGATGCTGTACCCGGTGCGGGCGAGCGCGCTGAACACGCCACTGCTGCGTGTGCCCGCCGGGGAGCTGGTGTGGCTGTTCTCGTTGCTGCGCACCGGAAAGCCCGCCGACCCGGTGGAAAACGCGCGGCTGACGACGTTGAACATCCGGCTGTACCAGCAGGCGAAGGCACTGGGCGGCACGGTGTACCCGTCGAACTCACTGCCGATGACCCCGGCGGACTGGGCCGACCAGTTCGGCCCAGCCTGGGACGCACTCACCACCGCCCGCCGAACCCACGACCCACACACCCTCTTCGGCTCCGGCCAAGGCCTACGCACCCCCCTACCGTAACCGTCACGAATGTGGAGTTCAGCTGCCCGAACGTGGAACTCGGCTACCCAAGTGTGGAACTCAGCTGCTTGAACGTAGAACTCGGCTTCCTGAACGTAGAACTCGCCAGCTCCCGAGATTCGCCGAACCCCACGTTCAGGAAGCCGAACCCCACGTTGGGGAAGCCGAGTTCTACGTTCAGGCAGGCGAGTCCCACATTCAGAAGCCGAGTCCCACACTCGGGCAGGCGAACCCTACGTTCGGGTGGGCGAGTTCTGCGTTCGGGGCCTTGAACCAGCCGAGTGGGGGTGCCGTGAAAGCCACATTCACGGCAGCCCGGCGAGGAGTCAGCGGTCCCCGAGCATCTCTCGTAGGTGTGCCAGTAGTTCCGCCCGGCTCCCCGCCCCCAGTCGCTGGCGCATGCGCGCCATGTGGTGCTCCACGGTCTTCGCCGAGATGAACAGCCGCGCGCCGACTTCCTTGTAGGTCATGCCACCCAGCACCAGTTCCGCGACCTGCAGCTCCCGGTCGCTCAGCCGCGCCGAGCCGGGGCTGTCGTCGGCCGCGGCGCCTTCGGACGGCGGCGCCACGGTCGTCGCCGCGCCTTGGAGCAGGCGCGCGCAGTCGAGCAGCGCGACCATCGCCTTCCGGTCCGTGGTGCGGATCGCCGCCTGACCGGCCAGCCGCGCGCCGTCCCACCACAGGCCGCAGCCGCGCAACGCGTGCGCGGCGGCTTCCACTTCTTCGGCGTCGATGTCGCCCGCGAGCACCTTCAGCCAGCAGGCCGCCGCGTCCGACACCGCGGTGAAGTACGCGCCGTGCCCGGAGCAGGCCGCCAGCGCGGCCGCGTGTTCCTCCGCCTCGCCCGCCCGCTCGGCGATGATCGCGGCGTGGAGTTCGCTCCAGTGCAGGGAAGCCGTCCACAGCGGCGGATCCCCGAGTCCTTTGAGGACGGAGTGCGCCTGCGCCAGGTGCGGTGCCAGCCGGTCGCGTTCCCCCAGCCGCGCGGCGGCCATGGCGAACTCGCCGAACGGCAGGAACGAGAACAGGTCGACCGGGTGCCGGATCACCGCTTCGCAGGCCACGCCCCAGATCCGGCGCAACGCGGTCAGATCGCTGGTCCGCCGGGCCAGGCCGACCTCCAGGCCGACCGCGAACAGCCAGTCACGCGGCTGGCGCACCTCTTCGGCCGCGTTCAGCCGTTCCACGGCCAGTGTCGCGTCCCCGCGCACCATCGCGACCCACGCCAGCAGCAACTGGTGGCGTGCCCGCAGGGTGACCCCGCCGGTGCGCGCGGCGATCGCGCGTTCCAGCAGCGGTTCGGCGATGGTCAGCTCACCGCTGTGCAGCGCGACCAGCGCGCCGAGCGCGGCCGGGCTGTCGGGCAGCAGCACCGCACGGCCGACCGGCTCCAGCATCTCCGCCGAGCTGACCAAAGTGGACAGTGCGAGGGTCGGGGCGCCGCCGACCGACTCCACGACCCCGCGTGCCACCGAGGACAACGCCCCCGAGAGCAGCGTCGGCGGCTCGTCGCCACCGCCCTCGGTCGCCTTCTCGAGTTCCCGTTCGGCCTCGGCACGACGTCCGGTGGCGATCAGGCTGATCGCCGCGAACGCACGCGAACGCCGGGTCCCGGACCACTGCAGCAGTTCCGCGCTCCGCCCGAGCTGACCTCGGTGGGTCAACGCGGTCGCGGCGACCCGGGCGCCGTCCGGTCGTCCGGTCGCGCCCGCGGTGGCGATCACGTCGTCGGCCAGGCGCAACGCGCCGTCCAGGTCACCGGCCAGTGCGACCGCCTCGGCCCGCCGCGCACCCAGTTCCGCGGCCGGGCGCCCGGCCGCGACAGCAGCCTCCAGCAGCCGGGCCGCCAGCGCCGGGTCCGCGCCCAGCGCCTCGTCGGCCGCCGCCTCGAACGCCTTCGCCACGCTCGGCCCGGCGATCGGCTTCCCCAGCCAGGGCCGCACCAGGCGCAGCACCGGCGCACCCCGTTCCAACTGCAGTTCGACCAGCCGCTGCCGGACCGCGGCGTGCCGTTCGGCGGGCACCAGCGCGCGCAGGGCGCCGAGCGTGATCGGCAGCAGTCCGCCGTCCGCGCCGAACAACCCGGTCGCACGCGCCAGGTCGATCACCGCGCTGACGCCGTCGGGGTCACGTTCGAGCAGCCCGCCCAGCAGGTCGATGTCCGGTCCGGCACCCGCCTCCACGGCGAGCAGGAACCGCAGGACTCCGGGCTCGGCCCCGTCGAGTTCCTGGCGGATGCCTCCGAACGCGGCGAGCGGCAGTTCCCCGCGTTCGGACGGCGGAACGGCGGCCAGCGCGGTCACCACCCGGTGCACGTGCCCGGGCACCCCGCCGGTCTGCGCGCGGACGAACTCCGCCAGCTCGGTGGAGACGCCGTGCGTGCCCAGGTGTTCGGCGACCTGCGCCTTGTCCAGCGGGCGCAACAGGATCTGCCCCCGCAGGCGGCCGAGCACGGCGTTCAGCCCGGCGGGACGCGGGCGCGGGCGCGCGGCGACCACCAGGCCGGTCCGCTCGTCACCGGCCAGCCGCGCGAGTTCGGCCAGTTCCGCTTCGCCGTAGGTGTGCGCGTCGTCGGCCAGCACCAGATCGGCGGGCTCGCCGACCCGCGCCGGGTCGAACCGCGCGACGGTCAGCCCCGCGTTCGCGCAGAGGGTGCGCAGGTGGTCCAGCAGGTTGGTCTTGCCGTACTCCCCGGCCGCGACGACGGCCAGGCGGACCTGGGTGAGCCTGCGTTCCGCGATCGCGGCGCACAGCTGCCGGGTCGGTTCGTCCAGTACCGGCTCGACGCCCCGGGTCGACACGGTCAACGGCTGTCCTCTCGCTCAGGTTCTCGGGTGGATCGCCTGCGCAGCGGGTTGGTGAAGCGTTTCGGGGCCTCCAGCGGGGTGACCTCCACCGGTGGCCGGGGCGGCGGCGGGCCGAGCTCGGCGTCCTCCTCCCCCGCCGCCGGTTCGAGCGCCCGCGGGATCAGCGCGGTCGACTCCTCCACCACCGCCTGCCGCGGCCGCGGTGACGGCTTGCGGCCTTCACCGGCCAGGCGGGGCCGGGCGACCAGTGCCGCGCCGCGGCAGACCGCCGCCGCCGGATCCGGGTCGACCAGCACCGGGCAGCCCAGTGCCGATTCGGCGAGGAAGGTGACCAAGGGTATCCGCGCGCCTCCGCCCACGAGCAGGGCGGCGGCCAGTTCCCCGTCCGGCACCGGTTCGACCAGCCGGTCCAGCTGCGCCACCGCGGCGGCCAGCACCGGCCTGGCCAGCTGTTCCAGCTCGGCCCTGGTGACGTGCACCTCGCCGGTCACCTCGGGCAGCGGCACGGTGAGCGAGGCCGATGGCGCCACCGAGAGCCGTTCCTTGGCCAGCACGCTCGCCACCCGGAACCCGGCCATCGGCGCGCGCAGGGCCGGGTCGGCGTGGTCGGGCAGCTTCGCCCCGGACCGCGCGAGCACGTGCTCGGCGAGCAGGTCGTCGATCCGCGCGCTGCCGCGGCCGGCCCCGCTGTCGGTGTGCGCGAGCAGGTCGAAACCCGTCTGCGTGCGGCGCACCAGTGCCGATTCGACGTGCTCACCGCCGATCCGGCACACCGCGAGCACCGAACCCGGCTCGAGTTCTTCGCCGTCCTCGGTGGCCAGGTGGTTCTCCGCCGCGGCGACCGGCTTCGGCAGCAACAGCACCCCGGGCAGGCCCGCGGCTTCGAGCCCGGCCCGCAACGCCGAACGCCGGTGCGGTCCCCAGCCGGCGGGGTGCGTCACGACGATCCGGTCGGCCGGGCCGCCGAACGACTCCGCCACCTGGTCGGCCACCCAGCCCGCCAGCGAGGCGGTCAGCACTTCGGCGGTGTAGAGGTGGTGCCCGAGCACCAGTGGCACCGAATCACCCGAGCGGCCGAGGAAGCCGCGGGCCGCGCTCTGCGGTTCGGCGATCGCGCGCCGGGCGGCCTCCTGGCCGAACAACACCGAGCCGTCGGGCGCCACGTGCAGCACCGACTCGACCCAGCGGGCGTCCCCGTCGAGGGCCACCACCTGGGGCTCACCCCAGGAGGCCCCCACCCGGCGGCAGACCGCGGCGGTGGTCCGGGTGTGCCCGAGGTCGATCCCCAAGACGTACGGCATGCGGACGGATTCCCTCACGAGCTGGTGCGGA
Organism: Saccharothrix sp. AJ9571; assembly: GCF_021725495.1. Classification (NCBI taxonomy): domain Bacteria; kingdom Bacillati; phylum Actinomycetota; class Actinomycetes; order Pseudonocardiales; family Pseudonocardiaceae; genus Saccharothrix; species Saccharothrix sp. AJ9571. The sequence continues at coordinate 139,512 of NZ_CP091382.1, forward strand.
CGGTGTTCCTTCCTACCAAGAACACACCCTGTGCGGATGTCCCCCATGCGGAAGAGTGAACCGGCCCCTAATCCCCTAACCGCCACGGGGGCGCCGGACGTGCGCGTTAGGGCGGCGGGACCGGTGTCATCCCCGATGCGGCAACCCATCCCCCTTACCTAGCGTGAACCTCGCAGAACCCCCCGCCCTAGGAGTAACGAGTTGTCCCCCTCAGGCCAGACCCTCCACGACTTCGTGCTGAACCTGCTCACCGATGAGGCAGCTCGGTCCGCCTTCGGCACCGACCCGGCCGCCGCCCTGTCCGGCGCCGGTCTGCAGGACGTCACCGCCCAGGACGTCCAGGAGGTCGTCCCGCTGGTCCTCGACTACGCGCCCGGCGGTGTTTCCGTGGAGTCCCCCGAGTCCGGCCTCGCCGCCCTGCCCGCCGCGAACGACGTGACCGGCACCGAAGGCGCCATCGAGCAGCTGCAGGCGCTCGCCCAGGTCGCCGAGGGCGGCGGCCTCACCGGTCTTCCCGGCCTGGACGACCTGACCCGCTCCTCCTTCGCCGAGGACACCCCGCTCGGCTCCGTCGCCGGCGCCCACCAGATCACCCCCGACGGCATCGCCGCGACCGGCGCCTACGCCGGTGAGCAGCTCGCCGGTTCGATCGCCGGTGACGCCGGCCCCCAGGGTGCCGCCGGTTCCCTCGCCGCCGACAGCGAAGCCGTCGACCTCGGCAGCTCGATCTCCGGCTCCGCCGAAGGCGCCGCGGCCGCCACGGGCGTCGGCACCGAGGCGCTGTCCGCCGGTGTCGCCGGCGCGGGCGGCGTCCACGGCGTCGACGCCGCGTTCGCCGGTATCTCCCCGGTCGGCGACTTCGACGGCGACCTGTTCGCCACCACCGACAGCTTCGCCGGTTCGCTGAACATCGCGGGCCAGCAGTACTCGATCGACAGCGGCTCGCTCGGCGACCTCGGCGGTGGCCACCTCGCCGGCCTCGGCGACCCGGCCACCGTGCTCGACTCCACCGCGCTGCCGCGCAGCGGTGAGGAGGCCGCTTCGGCCACCTCCGGCACGCTCGCCGGGTACGTCTCCACCGGTGGCGAGTGGCTGGCCGGCGGTGTCGCCACCGGCGGCACCACGCTCGGCGGTTACCTCACCGGCGTGGCCCCGGCCCCGGCCGACCAGTCGGTCGTCGACAGCTCCGGCACGATCTCCGACCAGATCGCCGCCGGTTCCGGCCAGCTCGCCGGCCACCTGGAGAGCCTGCCGATCGACGTCCCGGCCGACCTGCCCGCCGACCTCCCGGTGGACGCCCCGGCCGCCGCGCCCGGCGACCTGCCCACCGACCTCCCGGTGGACCTGCCCGCCGAACTGCCGACCGACCTCCAGGTCGACCTGCCGGAGCTGCCCGAGCTGCCGATCGTCAACCCGCTGCCCAGCGGCGGCCACGACGGCGGCGCCTCGGAAAGCCCGCTGGGCCAGCTCGGCAACGGGCACCACCTGCCGGACCTGGGTGACATCACCGGGGGCCTGCTCGACTTCTAGACCACGGCGACTACCTCCCCTGTCGAGCCCGCGCCAGCTACACCCGCTCGGCGGTCGCCTCCCCGTGGCCCGGCCCGTTCACCTGAACGGGCCGGGCCACTTTTGCATTTCGATTCGGACACGGCACACTCCTTCGAGTGATGGCTTCGCCCTGGCTCCAGCTGATGGACGACACCATCCGGGCCTGCGCCGCGCACGGGACCCCGGATCTGCTCCGTCGCCTGCGTGAAAGACGCGCGCAGCTGATCGATCCGAAGCTGCGCATCCTGGTCATCGGCGAGACCGGTCAGGGCAAGAGCCAGCTGGTGAACGCCCTGGTCAACGCGCCGGTGTGCGCCACGGGCGACGACCTGACCACCACCGTGCCCGCGGTGGTGGAGTACGCCGAAGCGCCGAGCGCGGCGGTCGTGCTGAACCCGGCCGTCCGCCATGACCGGATGATCGAGAGCGGCCCGTCGAGCCAGCTCGTCCCGGCCGCGGTCGACTCGGTGACCGCGGACGCCAACCGCGAGGCCGCGCAGCCCGGCACCGAGATCGCCCGCGCGCACATCGGCCTGCCGCGGGCGCTGCTCGCCACCGGCCTGGTGCTCATCGACACCCCGCCCGCCGGGGGCGCCGCCCGCACCGCCACCGCGCTTTCGGAGATCCTGCAGGCCGACGCCGTGCTGATGGCCACCGACGCGACGAGCGAGTTCTCGCCGAGCGAGCTGGAACTGCTCACCCAGGTCGCCAGGGTGTGCCCGACGGTGATGGTGGCGCTGACCAAGATCGACATCGTGCCCGGCTGGCGCGTGGTCGCCGAACGCAACCGCGCCCGGCTGGCCAAGGCCGGGCTGAACGCCACCGTGGTGCCGGTGTCCGCGGCGCTGCGGCTGGCCGCCGCCAAGGCGGGCGATCGCGACCTCAACGCAGAATCCGGGTTCGAGGAGCTGATGCACCGGCTCAAGCACGAGTGGCTGGACCAGGCCGACGTGCTGCACACCCGGTCCGTGGCCGCGCTCGCCGGGATGACCGTGGACCAGCTCGTGCCGCCGTTGCAGGACGAGTTCTCCGCCACCCAGCGCGGTGACTCGCCCGAAGCCGTCGCGCGCTGGCAGGCAGCCGGGCGCAAGCTGGAGCAGCTCCAGCAGGACTCCGCGCGCTGGCAGACCCTGCTCGGCGACGAGATCTCCGACCTGATCGCCGACCTCGAGTACGACCTGCGCGACCGCACCCGGCAGATCCTGCGTGACGTGGACGAGTACTTCGACGCCGCCGACCCCTCCCGCGACTGGGAGACCTTCGAGGACTGGCTGACCGACAACCTGGCCACCGTCGCCGAGACGAACTTCAACTGGCTGCTCGAACGGTTCGACTGGATCGCGCACAAACTGGCCCGCCAGGTCGCGCCCGGCGACGAGAACCTGTTGCACGAGCTGCTGGTCGCGGACGCCCCCGACGACCACGCGAGCGGGGTGCGCAAGCCGCGCGTCGAGCGGTTCTCCGTGGGGCAGAAGCTCTTCGTCGGCATGCGCGGGTCGTACACCGGGCTGCTGATGTTCGGCCTGGCGACCACGGTGGCCGGGATGCCGCTGATCAACCCGATCTCGCTCGGCGCGGGTGCCGCGTTCGGCGCGAAGAGCGTGTTCGAAGAACGCGGCAACCGGCTCAAGCGGCGCCAGGCCACCGCGAAGACCGCCGCGCAGCGCCACGTCGACGACTTCTTCCTGGCCTACGGCAAGGAGAGCAAGGACGCCGCACGGCTGCTCCAGCGCGCGCTGCGCGACCGGTTCACCGCCTACGCCCAGCAGCAGCGCCAGGAGATCTCCGCGTCGGCCAAGGCGATCAAGCAGGTCATCGACACCGAGGCCGCGCAGCGCAAGCAGCGCGCGCAGGAGATCAGGACCGCGGTGAACGAACTCGCCGCGATCCGCCAGCGGCTCAAGACGATGGCCGCGGCCCGGATCACGCCCAGCTCCCCGCGGGGGCTGATCGCGTGATCGCCGAGGCAGCGGGCGAACTGCTGCAGCGCGCGCTGGCGTTCTACCAGGACAGCCCCCGCGCGACGAGCTGGCTGGAGCGGCACCTGGCGCGGTTCGCCGAACCGCTGCGGCTGGCCGTGGTCGGCCCGGCGGAGACCGGGAAGTCCACCCTGCTCAACGCGCTGGCCGGGGACGAGGTGGCGCCGCTGAAGCTGGGCGACCGCCAGGTGATCACCTGGTACCAGGGCGGCTCGGCCCCGCGTGCGCTGGCGTACCCGCCGGGCGGGGCCGCGCCGTGGGAGATGGGGGCCGAACGCACCGAACGGCGGCTGCGGGTGGACCTCGCGCCGCTGGCCGGACAGCAGGTGGACCGGCTGGTCGTCGACTGGCCGAGCCGCCAGCTCCGCGACGTGGTGCTGCTGGACACGCCCGCGCTGGACCCCGAAGCCGGCCCGCAGGCGCTCGCGGGCGGGCTGACCGACGCCGATGCCGTGCTGTACCTGGTGCGGCGGCCACACGGGCCCGAACTGGACGCCCTGCGCACGCTCCACGGCCCGCCGAGCCCGTGGGCGCCGCCCGTGCACGCGATGGTGGTGCTCTCCCGTGCCGACGAACTCGGCGCCGGCCGGGTCGACGCGCTGATCTCCGCCCGGCAGGTCGCCCGTCGTTACCGGCGGACCGACGAGGTGCAGGACCTGTGCCAGGACGTGGTCGCGGTCGCCGGACTGGTGGCGAGCGCGGGCCGCACGCTGAGCGAGCCGGAGTTCACCGCGTTGACCGCGCTCGCGCAGGTGGCCCGGCCGGAGCTGGAAACCAGGCTGCTCTCGGCGGACCGGTTCGTCCGCGCCGACGCGCCCCTGCCGTTGAAACCCGGCGCCCGCGAGTGGCTGCTGGGCCGGTTCGGCCTCTTCGGGCTCCGGCTGGCGACCGCGCTGATCCGCCGTGGCGCGAACACCGTGCCCGCGCTGGCGGGACAACTGGTGCAGCGCAGCGGCCTCGGCGAACTGCGGGACGCGATCGCCCAGCAGTTCAGCGCACGCGAGGACGTGCTGAAGGCTCGCGCCGCGCTGCTCGGGTTGGAAGTGCTGCTGCGGCGCGAACCGCGTCCCGGCGGTGAGCAACTGGCCCTCGAACTGGACCGTCTGGTCTCCGGTGCGCACGAATTCGCCGAACTGCGGGTGCTCGCCGCGTTGCGCGGTGGCCGGTCCGAGCTGCCGGAGGAACTGGTCGAGGACGCCGTCCGCCTGACCGGTGGCCTCGGCGTGGGCCTGCTCGAGCGCCTCGGGATCGAGGAGGAGGTCGCCCCGGCGGAACTGCAGGAGGCGATCCAGGACGCGCTGTGGCACTGGCGGGAGCAGGCGGTGAACCCGGCGCTGAGCGGCACCGCCCGGCGAGCCGCGGAAGTGGTGCTGCGCAGCTGCGAGGCGATGCTGTCGGGGAACCCCGCCTACGCCTGAGCGTCAGTAGTCGAACTGGTCGACGTTGTCGTTGGTGATCAGCAGCGGGTCGCCGAGCACCAGGGTCTTGTCGGCGCCGTTGTAGCGCACGGCCGGCAACTCGGGGCTGACGTTGTTCAGCGGCTCGGGCACCTTGCCGTCGGCGGCCTGCTTCCCCGCCCACGCGGTCAGGTAGCCGAGGTTCTCCACGTCCCACAGCACCGACGCCGACGCCGAACCGTCGCGCAGGTACTCCTTCATGGACTGCGGGGTGCCGACGCCGACGGTGAACACCTGGCCGATGCGCCCGGCCTCCCGCACGGCCTTGGCCACGCCGGGCGCCGAGGTGGTGCACTCGCCGACGAGCCCGGTCAGCTGGGGGTGCGCGGCCATCAGCTCCTTGGCCTTGGCGACCGCGGCGTTCTGGTCCTCCCCGACGTGGACGATGTCGACGATCTGCGCGCCGGCGTAGTTCTGCGCGGTGTAGGCCTTCTGCACCGCGATCCAGGCGTTGAGGTTGGCAGCGGTGGGGCCGCAGGACACGATCGCGTACTGCCCGGTGCCGCCGGTCTTGCGCATCAGCTCGTCGGTGAGCGCCCGGCCGATGCTCTCCGCGCTCGCCTGGTTGACGAACAGCTCGCGCCCGGAGTTGGGGGCGTCGGTGTCGGTGGTCAGCACGCGGATGCCCTTGGCCTTGGCCTCGGCGACCACGGGCGCGATGGAGTCGGGGTCGTTCGGTGCCACCACGATCACGTTGACCCCGCGGGCGACGAACTCGCGCACGATGGCGGCCTGCTCGGCGGCGTCGGCGGTGAGCGGGCCGCGGTAGGTCCAGCGCACGCCGAGCACGTCGGCCGCGCGCCTGCCGCCCTCGTTCATCGCGTCGAAGTAGGCGATGGACTGGACCTTGGGCACGAAGGCGATCTCGATGGACTCCGCCGGTGGCTCGGCGGGGGGTTCGGCGCCGCACCCGGACAGGACCAGGCAGGCCGCGGCCGCGATCACGGCGAGCCGTCTCGGCAGCCTCATCGAAGGGTCCTTTCGTCGGGCGCACGCGCGGAACAGAACGAACGTCCACCACGTGGGTTGCGAGCGAGTAACCAAATCGCCGCGGTCTGGTACAGGGTTCACCGTCCACCTGACCGGGCACGCGCGAACACGGAGTGTACGCGGACGGGCTCAGACCGCCGCGTCCCGGCCCCGACTCGGGAGTGACCGGGCTCACGCCCATCCGGGCTAACCGGAGGCCGGGTCGACTACTGTCCCCGTGACCCTGTGCTTCTCCGGAAAGGACCGTCATGGCTGTCGCCGCTGACCTCGACCACGCCACCGACTCGCCGTGGGACTGGGTCGCCGAGCAGACCCGCAACTACCTGGCGTCGGGTGGTGTGGAAGGCCACGAATCGAACGGCGTCCACACGCTGGTGCTCGCCACGACCGGCCGCAAGACCGGCACCCCACGCCGCACCTGCCTGATCTACGGCAAGGCAGGCGAGGATTTCGTCGTCGTCGCCTCGAAGGGTGGCGCCAACGACGACCCGGCGTGGTTCAAGAACCTGGAAGCGAACCCCAGCGTCGGCGTCCAGGCAGGCACGCGCCGCTTCACCGCCCGCGCCCGCGTGGCCACCACGGTCGAACGGACACCGCTCTGGTACCAGATGGCAGCCATCTTCCCGCTGTACGACGAGTACGCCGAGAAGACCGCCCGCGAGATCCCGATCGTCCTACTGACCCCGTCCGGGTCCTGATGAGCACCTCGAACCCGCAGGTCAGAGGCTCTGTGTCGGGATGACAGGATTTGAACCTGCGACCCTCCGCTCCCAAAGCGGATGCGCTACCAAGCTGCGCCACATCCCGTAGAACCAGCCACCGTCGGGTGGCTTGCACCCAGCTTAGCGGCAACCGGTAAGCTGCCTGTGCACCCGGTCCTCCGGGGGCGCGCGGGCGTAGCTCAATGGTAGAGCCCCAGTCTTCCAAACTGGCTACGCGGGTTCGATTCCCGTCGCCCGCTCAGCTGCATCATCGCAGGTCAGACACTACGAAGCGGCGGCCTCCCGAGTCCGGGGAGGCCGCCGCTTCGTCGTTCGTGCCATTAGCTCCTCGGCGATCTGCCGGTCATGTGCGCTGGTCGCGTGCTGGTAGATCAGCGCGGCCCGGAGGCGCCACGCCTCGGACGCCGACCGCGGACCAGGTCGGCCGATGCTGACCTCTCCGTCCTGCGCCTGCGCCGCCCGGCCAGTCATCGTCTTCGTGTTGATTGTCGCCGCACGACCCATCGGACACCTTCAATTCATTCTTTGTGGACAGTCTTATTCGGTCACTTCACCGTCCTTTCCCGGCACGCCGGTCCGGTCGAGGTGGTTGGCCAGTTCATCCGCTCCGTCGCGGAGCTGGCGAAGGAGGGAAACGAACCTGGGCCACTGGGAAGGGTCGGGCGGGGGCATGATCGCCAGGCTGTCGGGATCGAGGTAGATCACCAGGGCCGCCAGCTCCCGCGCTGAACCAATCTGCTGCATACCCGCGACCGCTTCCGGCCCCGGATGCCATGTCGCGTTGAATGCCATGAGCTTCTTCCTGCTGTGAGCGGATGTGCCATTGCTGCGCTTGGGCGTCGAAAGCCTGGGCGGCGGTCTCGACAGCCGCGATGACCCACCAGGGTTGGTCAGGCTCATCGGCAAGGACTCGCCACGCGTACGCCACCGCGTTCGACAGTCGTGCCATCTCCGCAGCTCCCTCGGCTGAGTGATCACTACTGAGGTCGCTGTACCGCCGGTAGACCTCCTCCCAAGCGCGAACCGCCTCACTGCTCACCATCGGCAGCACCTTCCGGACGAGCCGACACGACCTCCAGCCCAGCGCGGGCCTCGGCGAGCGCAGTGGCGAAGTGGTCCAACGCGTCACCGTCGATCAGCAGGGCCACGGGGAACGCCTTGCCGAACCGGACCTCGACCCGGTTGGCGTAGGTCAGGGCGCGGGCACGAATCGGCAGGTCCGCACTCACGTGAATCTGCACCGTGTCGCGCATGACAGGCCCTATGCCGCTGCCTGCTGCTGCGACGCGGCCGACTTCCCGCCGCTGGACTTCTGCGCCGTGCTAGGCATCCCTTTCGCGCGCACGTCATCGACCGGGAACCGGTATCCACCCGAAATCGCCATGGACTTGCCTCCTTGGGCTCGGTCACCGGGCCAGTCCCGGCAACGTGACACCCAATCTCCGCCAAATCACCGGACGTGATCACCACGTGGCGGGACATCTGGGGACGTCCTTGGTACGGTCGAAGTCGTCCCTACTAGTCCCCGGCGGGGTGCAGATGGCGAACGAGCGGCTCCGAGACGCACTCCTGCGCAACGGGCTCGACCCCGAACAGGTCGCCAAGGCCGTCGACGTGGACCCGAAGACGGTAGAGCGCTGGATCACCAAGGGACGCACGCCGTACCCGAAGTACCGGCACAAACTGGCAGCCCTGGCGCGCGAATCGGAGAACTACCTGTGGCCCCAGGCAGTAGCCGCGGAACGCAAGGCCGAGACCGCAGCGGCCGAGGTGGTCAGCGTGTTCCCACACCGCAACGCCATCCCTGCGGACCTCTGGGACAGGCTCATCAAGGATGCCGGCCAGACCATCGAGATCCTGGTCCACGCCGCGTTGTTCCTGGTCGAACGGCCGCGCTTCGTGAAAGACCTGGCGCAGAAGGCCGCCAACGGTGCCCGCATCCGGCTGGCGTTCGGTGACCCTGAAGGCGACAGCGTGGCCCTGCGCAGCGAGGAGGAGCAGCTTGGCGAGGGCACGCTAGCCGCCCGCATACGCAACGCCCTGGCCTACTACCGGCCGCTTGTCGACATGGACGGCATCGAGATGCGGTTCCACAACACCACGCTCTACAACTCGATCTTCCGCCTGGACGACGAGATGATCATCAACACCCACGTCTACGGCTTCCAAGGCGCCCACGCCCCCGCACTGCACCTGCGCAGACTCTCCGCCGGGGACCTGTTCGAGACCTACTCCGAGAGCTTCGAAACAGCCTGGAACTCCGCCCGCCCAGCCACCCTCTAGGAGGCACCATGGCCCGCCGCGACTACTACTACGACCCGAACGCCCCCGCCGCCAACAGCATCGCAGTCGCAGTCTCCGCCTTCATCCAGGACGACGAAGGCCGCATCCTCATGATCCGCCGCACCGACAACGACCTCTACGCCCTCCCCGGCGGACAGCTCGAACTAGGCGAAACCCTCACCGAGGCCGCCGTCCGCGAGGTCCGCGAAGAAACCGGCATCGAATGCGAGGTCACCGGCCTCATCGGCATCTACTCCAACCCCAACCACGTCATAGCCTACGACGACGGCGAAGTCCGCCAAGAGTTCTCCATCTGCTTCCGCGCCAAATACCTGAGTGGCGACCTTCATACGAGCAACGAGAGCAAAGAGGTTATTTGGGTTTCGCCAAAACGACTCACAGAAGTCGCCGCACATGAGTCAATAAAAATGCGCATTGAACATGCACTTGCAGCAGAGAGAAAACCTTTCTATTCCTGATCCAGTCTCGGCGACTCGTCCCTATCCACCGAGGGAATGGGGGCATACTCGACCATTTCTGCGAAGGTTTGGTAGATTTGCCGATTCGCACTTGCGGTAGCAGCGATCAACTGGCCGAAAGTAGCAAGACATGCACGAACCTTCTCGCCATTGTATAGATCGCGATCGCAGGCACCTTCAAGCGTCGCACTGAACGGAAGGCAGGTCGTTACGACTGGCTTCCATCTAATAGACGCCTCGCGAGGCGAGCAATTGTCGGCGAACCTTATGCCGAACCTGTTCGGTATCGCTCTATCGACGATAGATTCGATGCTCTGAGCTATAGCCGACGCTAGGACCGGGATAGAGCCCCTCTTCCGAAAGTAGGACATGGCGTTCTTCTGCAACTGGGTTCGATCACCGTCGGCCACATCTACTATCTCCTGCTTCGCTTCCTCAATGGAACGAATTAATGAAAAACAGAACACTATATGACGCGCCGTAGTTCTATCGGAAAAATAGTCGGCGTAGATTCTATCTTGCACCCATATTAATCTAGTGTCATTGTACGCCAAATTGGGCTTTCCCTGGAACGCGGCGAGCGCTTGTGCGACAGAATTGTTGGCAAGCAAGTTCTTCTTGCGCTCAATGGCTTCGCGCACCCCACCACGTCGCCCTCCGCGATAGTCAGCATCGGGAATCAGTTCGAATTCCCTGCGAAGACGGTTCTGAACCGCATCATTGCTCCGAAAGTCGGCTGCTTCGACCTTATTTTGAGTATTATTAAACTTCACTATATTTTGAAGCACCTCCGGGTCGGAACACTTAACGAAACGCGCCATTATCCAAAGACTGTCGAGGCTTGCCGCTTCGGGGCCGCTGAGCACACCTAAGGTTCCTGTCGTTTGAGCACCATTAACGACCCCCAAACCGTACACAATAATCTTATCCGACTCAGACGATTCGAAATCCCTGGAGTCTATTTCATTCACGATGATTGTCAAACCATTATTGTAAATCCAGAACTGGTCAGCCTCTCCTGTGGCTGTATCACGTATCCCGTTGTTGATATTCTTTGCGGATTTAACAATCCCGAGAAAATCTCGCACATTGGGCGAGAACAAGTCTCTCTCGTGCTTCATCCACACATCACGTAGCCACGATCCGCGGATTGACGTACAGAAAGCAGACCATTTTTCTCCAACCTGGGTAAACCCGCCGTTCACGGGCACAACAAACTTGTCAGTAACCGATATTGCAACCTCCGTCCGCGCATACCAGTTGTCCAGAGTCTCACGCCCAACCTCGCGACCAAGAACGGTTATCGAAGAGGAACTCTCGTAAGCATTCCTAATAATATGCGCCGCCGTGTTAGTGGCTTGAGTTATCTCTCGACCCACGTTTTGCGATTCTGGACAATTATGCACGTACCAGATTTCGAAGGATCCGAATTGGCCAGACTCCAGCGCTTGACGCACTTCGACTGCCGCCGAACGCAGATTGATCGGCATCTCGTTCAATTCGCCGCTAAGTAGCCAAGAGGTAGCCGTATTTAGATCGCTCGCCTTTCCAGCATTCGCTTCAGCCTTTGCCGTTCTGGACATATAAGACTGCGCAATGATAACTTTTCCTTGATCTCGATCAACATGCACAAGATCACATTTCTTGTCATTTGGCCCATCAGTCAAGGAGGTGGCCGCAACCGACTCAACATCTTCGATGCCTAAGTCCAACTGCAGCGCAAAAAGCAAGAGCCCGTTAGGGCCATATTTAATCAAGTCGCTGCGAGCTGAGAACGACTCAAGCGCAGGGCTGTACAACATGCCTCCCGATCGATCAATTCTGCCGAATTTGGCTCTATGGGATCAAGGCGCGCCGCCGTCGGCGGCGCGCTGGTGCGGTTCCGGCCCGCCGCCCGCGCGGCGGGCGCATTCATACCGACACACCGGGCTCCCGCTCCGCTTCGCCCGGCGGCCGGGCGGTGCGCCCGCCGAACGCGTGGGTGGAGCCCGGTAGCTGGCAGCGGTGTGGATTGGCATCGGAGCCACCCCCGTAGAGTTCTGTTCAGCGGGAGTCGATCAGCGGGCACGCTCCGTTACGGAGATCACGGACAGCGCTGCCATCCCGACGCCTGATCGTGACAACGGCCGGTCGCACCGGCCGCGTTCTGGGTTTCGTGTCGGGAAGCAGGGTGGGGTGTGGCGGGCGCCTGGAGTCGTGCCATTAGCGTGCCATTAGAGGCGGTCAGCGACGGTCAACCGGGGCAGCTCAGGACCGCAGCCGTGCCAGCCCAGCAAGGACGAAAGCCCAGGTCAAGCAGTCTTCCAAACTGGCTACGCGGGTTCGATTCCCGTCGCCCACTCAGCTGCAAAACCGCAGGTCAGGAACACCGAAGCGGCGGTCTCCCCAGTCCAGGGAGGCCGCCGCTTCGCCGTTCATGCCATGGGGGCCAAGCCGCCCCTGGACCGTGAGGTCAGTCCGGCTTCACTTCGCGGGCTGTCGCCATGGCTCGGTCTAGTTCCCAGTAGGCGCGCATGGAGCGGATGAGGCCGTCCGGGCCGACGCGGTAGACGAAGACGCCATCCGTGTCCACGCGGTAGTTGCCTGGTAGGTACGTGGTGATGGTGCCGACGTTGGCGACCTCGTCCCCTGCGGCGTGCGAGTCGCGGATGGTGAATTCGAAGCGGGTGACCTGGGCGATCGCTTTGTCCCAGAATGCCGCGATGCCTTCGTGGCCGTGGTGGCCGTTGCCGTCCGGGTCGAAGTGGGAGGGGCCTACCGGGTCTTCGACGGTGGCATCCGCGGCGAACAGGTCCAGCCACTCCTCCTTCGCCCCGCGGGTGACCGCTTGCATCGAGCGCCACGCGGCCAGGCGGGCGGGTGGCTGGTCGGCCTCGGTGTCCCAGCTGACGGTGATGCTCATCGCCCCTCCCCCACGGCCGCGATGACCTCATCGCCGAACTTGCGGATCGAGTCCTTCTTGGCCGACAGCTCGCCGTCGAAACCGATGCCGTCGAACATCCAGGGCATGGTGATCACGTCCGTCACCCCGATCTCCGCCTGCTGCCGGTAACCGTCCACACCGAACCGGTCGATGCACACCGCCTGGTATTCGAACGGGACGTCCGCGCGGCCTGCCTCCGCCAGCAGTTCGCGCAGCCTTGTGATGGTCGACCGCAGGTCGTCGAACTTCATCATCGCCGACGACCAGCCGTCCCCGTACTTGGCCGCGCGGCGAAGGGCGACCTCGGTGTGCCCGCCGATGTAGAACGGCACCCGCGCCGGCGGCGTCGGGCTCATCCGCAGCTTGCCGAAGTCGAAGAACTCGCCGTGGTACTCGACCATCCCGCCGTCGAGGATCAGGCGCAGCACCTCGATCGCCTCGTTCACCCGCGCCCCTCGCCGGGCGTACGGGGCACCGCACCACTCGAACTCCTCCGGCGACCACCCCACCCCCAGCCCCAGGCCGAACCGGCCGCCGGTCAGCGCGGCCACCGAGTTCACCTGCCTGGCCAGCAGCACCGGGTTCCGCGACCCGAGCTTCAGCACCGAGGTGTAGAACTCGATGTTCGTGGTGACCGCGCCCATCGCCGCCGCGGCGACCAGCGGGTCGGCCCACGGGGTCTCCTCGTTCCAGAACCTGTTCCCGTCCGGGGTGTACGGGTAGTCCGCCGACACCTCCTCGGAGTAGAACAGCGAGTCCGGCAGCACGACCGAGGAAAAACCGCTCTCCTCAGCCGCGACCGCCAGCTCGGTGAGCTGGTCCAGCGGGCTCATGGCAACCGAGAGGGAGAACTTCACAGCGCAGAACTATAACGTGTTCTAGTCCCGCTGGCTATCCCACGTCACGCCGCCGGAAGACCGCCGCGGCCACCGCGAACGACCCCGCCACGTACGCCGCGAGCACCAGTGCGGCGACCGGTCCGCTGGTCGTCTCGACCACGCCGGGCGCCTCCCGCACGCCGAAAGCCACGGCCAGCGAGCCGGAGTTCGCCCCGAGCAACCCCGTCCGCAGCGCGTCCACCAGCGGCAGCGACGCGGCGGGCGCCGAGAGCTGGTCGAGCACCACGGTCACCAGCAGGCCGACGCCGATCCCGGCACCGACGTTCCGCACCAGGATGCCGACCGCGAACCCGGTCGCCGCCCACGCCGTGAGCACCAGCCAGATCGCGGCGAACACCAGCAGCACCGGACCCGGGCCCGGCAGGGCGAAGGACCGCCCGGAAGCGACCGCCACGCCCAGGCTGCCGACGAGGCTGGCCAGCAGCGTGGCCACCGAGAGCACGAAGCCGGCCACGAACACCGTGAAGAACTTCCCGCCCAGGAAGGAAATCCGCGAAGGCCGTCGCATCAGCAGCGTGCGCAGCGTGTCCCAGCGGTAGTCCGAAGTGGACAGGATCACCCCGAGGATCAACGCCATCGGCCCGCCGAACGCCGGCAGGCCACCGAGGATGTAGCGGTCCAGCCCGGCGGGCAGCAAAGCGCCGAGCAACGCCTCCGAGTCCGATGAGGACAGTCCACCACGCAGCAGGTAGACCAGCAGGTAGCTGAACCCGAGGATCTGCACGAACCAGATGCCGCTGACGATGAACAACGCCGGGTGGCGGCGCAGCGCGAAGAGTTCGGCGCGGACCGCGACGGTGCTCATGCCGTCCTCCGCTCGGCCGCCCAGTCGTCGGCGCCGGTCAGCTCGAAGAACCGGTCCTCCAGCGAACGCCCGCCCGCGGTCAGTTCCGCCAGCGTGCCGTCGAAGACCAGTCGCCCGTCACGCAGCACACCGACGCGATCGCAGACCTGCGCGACCTCGGCGAGAAGGTGGCTGGACAACAACACCGTCCCGTCCATGGCCCGGATCAGCTCCCGCAGCGCCGCCATGCTCGCCGGGTCCAGCCCGTTCGCCGGTTCGTCGAGCACCACCAGTTCCGGCGAGCCCAGCAGGGCCGACGCCACACCGAGCCGCTGCTTCATCCCCAGCGAATAACCGCGGTACCGATCACCCGCCCGGTCCGCCAGCCCGACCCGCGCCAGCGCTTTGTCCACTTCGGACTCGGGTACGTCCGAATACCGTGCCAGCAGGCGAAGGTTGTCGCGGCCGGTCAGGTGCGGGTAGAAGGCCGCGCCCTCGATCAGTGCGCCGACGCGGCCGAAGACAGCGGGGTCGCCCGGTGCGTGCCCGAGCACGCGCACGGTGCCCGAACCCGGCCGGACCAGGCCCAGCAGCGTCCGCATCAGCGTGGTCTTACCAGCCCCGTTGCGGCCCAGCAGCCCGTACACCTGTCCCTTTTCGACGCGCAGGTCGACGCCGTCGAGCGCGGTCGTGCGCCCGTAGCGCTTCGTCAGCGCGCTGACCTCGATGGGTCTCATCACTCACTCCCGTTCAGCAGCGCCTTCAGCGTCGCCGTGTAGTCCTCGAAGGCCAGCCGCCCGCGCCGGGTGAGCGACACGTAGGTCACCGGGGTGCGGCGCTGGTGGGTCTTGGTGATCTCGACGTACTCCGCGTCTTCGAGCTTGCGCAGGTGGGTCGACAGGTTCCCGGCGGTCATGCCCAGCAGGTCCTGCAGTCGCGGGAAGGAGATCGAGTCGCCGTCGGCGAGCGCCGCCAGCGCGACGGTCACCCGGAGCCGGGCCTGCGCGTGGATGACCGGGTCCAGTTCCACGGTCATCGGCACCGCCGGCGCTGGACCAGGGCAGGCACGCCGAACCCGAGCAGCCCGCCGAACGCCATCACCGCGGCCTGGTAGTCCATCCCCACCAGCACCGAGACGACCGCGGTCACCAGGAACACCACCCCGGTTCCGTAGAACGTCGTGTCGCGGAACATCGCGCCACCGGCCAGGCACAACGCGCCGGTCAGCCCCATCGTGCTGCCCGCCCACAGCGGGCCGATCAGTTCCACCGGCAACCCCTTGGCCATCAGCAGCAGGTTCACCGTGACCAGCGCGGCGAAGCCGAGCGGCCAGGTGAAGCCGTACATCGCCCCGGCTCGCGAGGACGACCCCTTGACCCCCTTGCCCGAGCGGATACCGATGACCGCGGAGACCACCGAGCCGAAGCCGACCAGCACGGTCATCACCACCCCCGGCACCCACAGCGGGAAGAGCGGCCCCGGCCAGCCCTGCCCGGCGAGGTGGAAGGTGAGGAAGGCGACGAACCACAGCACCGCCCACATGGCGCCGATGTGCTCACTGCCCCCTTGCAGGCGTTTCGCCACCACCGCCGACTCGCGGTCGATCAGCTCCAGCGACTCCTGCGCCGACAGGTTCGGCGGACTCTCTCCCGGCACCGTGACCACGTCCCCTCAGCTTTGCGTTGCAAAGTACTTGGACTTTGTACCGCAAAGTAGTCGGCAAGAGCAAGTTCACTACGGCATCTGGCCCTCCCGCCAGCCGCGGGAAAGGATCTCGGCAGCCGTCTCACCAGGGGTTTGCCGCGACGAATCGAGCCAGAGCCCGAACTGCGGGGTGTTCCGGCGGAGTTCCGCGTCCATCATCTCGGGCGTGTAGCCGACGTACGCACTCTTGGCCCGGCCGCGTTCGCGCGAGCCCACCACGGCCGGATCGGGCGCGAGCACCACGACGATCAGCGGCCGGCTGCGCAGCATGCCGATCACCTCGGTCAGGTACGGGCCGAGGATGACGTCCTGGTAGACCACGCTGAACCCGCCTTCGAAGTACCCGTCGGCGCAGGACGCGGCAAGCCGGTAACGCAGCCTGAGCTGCGCGATCGCCTCCGGGGTGGGCTCCGCCGACATCTCGTGCCTGCCGGTGACCACCATCTTGCGGAAGAGATCACCTCGCAGGTGCACCGCGGACGGCAGCGATCCGGCGAGTTCCTGGGCGACGGTGGACTTGCCCGCGGCGGAGATGCCGGTGAGCAGGTAGACGGCTTTCGACATGCACCCGATGCTCCCAGCCGCCCCGATCGCCCGCAGCTGAATTTATTGCGGTCGCGGGATTTCGCCCACCACAATCAGCCGCATGAGCACGCAGGGGGTATTCGACGGGGCCATCGCCGACGACTACGCCGAATACCGCCGTGGTTATCGGCGGACCGAGATCGAATTCCTCGCACGGGAGTTCGCCCTGCGCGAACGGTCGAAGGTGCTCGATCTCGGGTGCGGGACCGGGCAATTGACCGTGCCCTTGGCCGCGCACGCCGGATGCGTGCTCGGGATGGATCCGTCCGCGGACATGCTCACCCACGGCCGGAAGCGGGCCAAGGAAGCCGGTGTCGGCAACACGTCGTGGCTGCTCGGTTACGACAGCGATATCACCGATCTGGACGCATTGCTGGGCGAGGAAAGCCTGACCTTGGTGACCATTGGTCAAGCACTGCACTGGATGGCTGCCGAAACGGTGTTCACCACGCTCTGGCCCCTGCTCGAGCCCGGCGGGGGAATCGCCGTGATCGCCAATGGGACGCCGGTGTGGACGCAGGACGAGCCCTGGGCGGACGCCCTGCGCGAGACCGCGTCCCAGTGGCTCGGCCCACCGAGCTTCCCGGCCTGCGGAAGCAGCCGGGAGGAACGCGCCACCTACGCCGAACTGCTGGTCAGGACCGGGTACACCGGGGTCGGCGAGCACCGGTTCGACTACCGCGAAGAGGTCGGGATCGACGAGTTCATCGGTTCCTTCTACTCGGCCGCGCCCCGCGACCGGCTGACCGCGGAGCAGTGGAGACTGTTCGACCACGATCTTCGCCAGGCATTGACCGCCGCGCAACCGGAAGGCCGATTCTCCGAAGCCGTACCGGTGCGAATACTGATCGGGCGTAAACCGAAGGGGTGATCGAGAACACGGCCACCCCGTGATCCGCATCACCCATTTTACGGTAATCCCAGCGGACCGTTTCCCGCTTCGAGCTGGGACGTAGTTCCGATATCTGGTCGTGATCTGTAGCGTGAGTCACCGGATACGGGCGAAGTTCGATTTAGGAATCCGGCGTCTTGCGTGTTTATCGTCCGGTGGTCGGCTATTCGGTCGACGACCCCGACACTCGCAACACCGCTTGGAGGACGAAAGTGTCCACCGCTTCGTGGCCGGCGTCCGGCCGCAAACACCGGATCGGCACCGTGACCGCGGCTTTCGCCGTCGGCGCCGGTGCGTTCCTCGCCCTGCCGGGCACCGCTTCGGCAGCCCCCGCCCCCGTCACCGCCTCGGCCCCCGCTCCCCCCGAATTCAGCGGGACCACCCATACCGAGGCCGCGAAACCTGCCGGGCAGAGCCTGGTGGAACTCGCGGCCGAGCAGCAGGGCAAGCCCTACAGCTACGGCGCCACCGGCCCGGACAGCTTCGACTGCTCCGGCCTGACCCAGTTCGTGCACCGCCAGCTCGGCATCGAGCTGCCGAGGACCTCCCGCGACCAGCGCGCCGCGGTGGCCACCGTGGACCGCGCCGCCATGCGGCCCGGCGACCTGGTCTTCTTCGCCAACTCCCGCGGCAACGTCTACCACGTGGGCATCTTCGCCGGTGACGGTCAGATGTGGGCCGCGCCGGAGTCCGGTGACGTGGTGCGCCTGCAGCAGATCTGGACCGACTCCTACACCGTCGGCCGCGCCTGGTGAGCCCGGGTGGTCCGGTTCACCCCCCCGACGTGAGCCGGACCACCCGACTGGGGGAACCTCACCCCCGCCGTCCGCGTTGTCCGATTCAGGAGACCGACAACGCGAGGAGTCACCATGGGCACCGCGATCGTCCTGATCGTTCTCGTCGTTCTGGTGGTCGGCGGCGGGGTCTACCTCGCCAAGAAGAACGCGGCGGCCAAGCAGCAGCGCCTCGAGGACGCCAAAGCCGATGCCCGCCGCCTGCTCGAGCGCCTCGGCGGGCAGGTGCTCAACCTGACCGGTTCGGACACCGCGTCGCAGCAGGCGATGGCCGACGCGGCCGAGCGCTACAACGCCGCGGGCTCGCAGATGGAGCAGGCGCGGACCGAGGAACAGGCCCGGCTGGTCAAGGAAACGGCCGTGGAGGGCCTCTACTACGTGCGCGCGGCGCGCGTCGCGATGGGCATGGACCCCGGTCCGGACCTGCCGCGCGACGTCGAGCGCGAGAACGCGGGCAAGGTCACCGAATACCGCGCGGTCGACGTCGAGGGCCAGCACTACGAGGCCTCGCCCGACCCGACCTCGAACACCCCGCACTACTACCCCGGTGGCCGCGTGGCCGGACGGCCGGTGCCGCAGGGCTGGTACAGCGAACCCTGGTGGAAGCCGGCGCTCGTCGCGGGCGCCTGGGGCCTCGGCTCCATGCTGCTGTTCGGCGCGATGTTCTCCGGCATGGCCGGGATCGCCAGCGCCGGGGCCTGGGAGTCCGGTTACGACGCCGGCCAGGAGGACGCGGCGGCCGAAGCGGACGCCGGTGGCGGCGATGCGGGCGGCGACGCCGGAAGTGACGCCGGCGGCGGTGACTTCGGTGGTGGCGACTTCGGCGGCGGCGGGGACTTCGGCGGGGGTTTCTGACCCCGGCTCAGGAAGGCTGGCAGGCAGGGCACCAGTAGAGCTTGCGGCCTGCCAGCTCCGCGAAGGCGACGGGCGTGCCGCAGACCAGGCACGGCTGCCCGGTGCGCCGGTACACGTAGACCTCGCCGCCGTGCCGGTCGTTCCGCGGCACGCGGCCGGTGACCTCGGGCCGGTGCTCGTGGGCCACCGTGTCGATCCGGCCGACGCGCACGCCGTCCTTCATCAGCACCACCAGATCCGCCCACATCTCGTCCCACAGCGCGCGGTCCAGCGCCTTGCCGGGCAGCATCGGCGCCACGCCGTGGCGGAACAGCACCTCGGCGCGGTAGACGTTGCCGACACCGGCCAGCACCGACTGGTCCATCAGCAACGCCGCGATCGACGTCCGTGAATTCGAGATGCGGTCCCACGCCTGCTCGGGCTTGGCGTCGCGGCGCAGTGGATCGGGTCCGAGCCGCGCCTTGATCGCGTCGGCCTGCTCCTCGGTGAGCAGTTCACAGCGGGTCGGCCCGCGCAGATCGGTCCAGTGGGTGCGGCCGACCATCCGCATCCGCACCTGCCCCACCGGTTCCGTGGCGGGCAGTTCCGCCTCGCCGAAGGTGCCGTACAGGCCGAGGTGCACGTGCACGATCCCGTGTGGACCGTAGTCGTGGAACAGGTGCTTCCCGTGCGCCTCGGCGGTTTTCAGCACCTGACCGTCCACAACGGACGCCTCAGCGGCGAACCGGCCCTGCGGGCTGGAGACCTCGACCGGGGCACCGCCGTAGCGCCGCTTGTGCAGCCGCGCCAGGCGGTGCAGCGTGTGCCCCTCGGGCATCAGGGCAGCGCCGGCGGGGTTCCGGTGCGTTCGTAGTCCAGCAGTTGCCGCACGCGCCTGCCGTGCCGCTCGTCCGGCGAGGGCTCGGTGGCGAGGAACGCCTCGACGATCTCGACGGCCTGCTCGGTGGTGTGCATCCGCGCGCCCACGCCGATCAGCTGGGCGTGGTTGTGCTCACGGGTCAGCTTCGCGGTCTCCACGCTCCAGGCCAGCCCGGCGCGCGCGCCGGCGACCTTGTTCGCGGCGATCTGCTCGCCGTTGCCCGAGCCGCCGATCACGATGCCGAGGCTGCCCTCGTCGGCGACCACCCGGCGGGCGGTCTCCACGCAGAAGGCGGGGTAGTCGTCGGCCGGGTCGTACTCGGCCGGACCGATGTCGGTCACTTCGTGGCCCTGCTCGCGCAGGTACTCGACCAGGTGGTTCTTCAGTTCGAAGCCCGCATGGTCGGCTCCAAGGTAAACGCGCACGGGGCTGAGTCTGCCATCCGGCGAGGCGTCGCCCGCGCCCGCCCGGCATGCTGGCCCGATGAGCATCTTCGGGCAGCCGGGCCACGACATCAGGCTCGAATGGGGCGAAGAAGGAATCACCGCACTCGGCGCGGAATGCGCCGTCCTGGTCATCGTGGACGTGCTCTCGTTCTCCACCACCGTGGACATCGCGCTCAGCCGCGGCGCGCGGGTGCTGCCGCTGCGCTGGCGCGACGAGCGGGCGGTGCAGACCGCGCGCGAGGCCGGCGCCATCCCGGCGGGTGAATGGGAGTGGAACCTGCGACCGGCTTCGGTGCGGACCATCCCGGCGGGCACGCTGCTGGCGCTGCCGTCGCCGAACGGCGCGACGCTGTGCGCGAAGGCGGCGAACGCGGACACCCAGGTGCTCACCGGCTGCCTGCGCAACGCCAGGGCGGTGGCCCGGATGGCGCGGGTGCTGGCGCAGGGCGCGCCGATCGGCGTGGTGCCCGCCGGTGAACGCTGGGGCGTGGACGTGCTGGCGAACCTGGGCTCGACCGGCACGCTGCGCCCGAGCGCGGAGGACCTGCTCGGCGCCGGGGCCGTCGTGGACGCGCTGATCACCGCGGGCGCCCAGTGGCCGTCGGCCGAGGCGAGCCTGGCGGCGCGGGCCTACCGGGCGGCAGGCCCGGACGTGGGCGCGGTGGTCGCCAGTTCGTCGTCGGGCAAGGAGCTGAGCCAGGCCGGGCACATGCGGGACGTCGACCTCGCGATCGCGGTCAACTCGTCCCAGGTGGCCCCCTACCTGGATGAAGGCGTCTTCGTGGACGTGACGCCGAGGTGACCGCGCGCTGGGACGAACTCGCAGACGGGGTGTTCGCTCGCCGCTACCCCGAATGGGACCTGACCGTCGGGCTGGTCGTCGGCGACGGCGCCTGCCTGGTGATCGACACCCGCGCCGACGCGGCCGAGGGCGCGGAACTGGCGAGCGCGGTACGTGAGGTGACCCCGCACCCGTGGACCGTGGTGCTCACGCACGACCACTTCGACCACTCGTTCGGCGTCTCGGCGTTCCTGCCGTGCGAGGTCTGGGCCCACGAGAACTGCCATCGCGAACTGGCCGCACGCGGCAACCCGGAACTGGCCCTGCCCGACCGGTTGCTCACCGATCGGGCCGAACTGGACATCGGCGGCCGCCCCGTCGAACTGGTTCACCTGGGGCCGGCGCACAGCGACAACGACGTGGTGGTGCACGTGCCCGACGCTTCGGTGGTCTTCGCCGGGGACCTCGTCGAAGTGGCGCCGCCGGGTTCGTTCAGCGCCGAGTCCTTCGGCACGGACACCACGCTCAGCGGCTGGCCCGGCGCCCTCGACGACCTGCTCGCGCTCGGCGCGGCGGTGGTCGTACCCGGCCACGGCGCCGCGGTCGACCGAGAGTTCGTATTGGCGCAGAAGGGAATCCTGCATCGGCTGATCACTTTGGACAGTGCGGTCCGCGCGGGCGAGATCGACGCGGTGGCCGCGATCGCGGCCTCACCCGTGGCCGAGGACGTCACACGGGCCGCCCTACGACTCGGTTAGGTCGCCCTTCCGAATGCTATGAGTGGGGCATTACTTGCGTTCAATGCAAGTAATGCCCCACTCATGGCGTTCGGCCTACCCGGTCAGGTCGCTGCGGTAGGTCTCCTTCAGCAGCGCCACGCACAACGCGGCCGCCAAGGAAATGCCGACCAGGTAGAGCGAAATCGGCCAGGACGACTTGGTGGCGTCGTAGAACTCGGTGGCCAGGATCGGCGAAACCGCACCGCCGATGATGCCGCCCATGCTGTAAGCCACCGACGCCCCGGAATAGCGGTACCGCGTGGCGAACAATTCCGGCAGGAACGCGCCCATCGGCCCGAAGAACAAACCCATGATCACCATGCCGCCGGACAGCGCCACGGCGATCAGCACCGGGTTCGCGGTGTTCATCAGCCAGTACATCGGGAACGCCCAGAGCACCGAAACCGCCGCCGCGCCGAGGCACACCCGCTTGCGCCCGAGCCGGTCCGACAGCCGCGCCGAAGCGAGCGTGGCCACCCCGAGGCAGACCGCGGCGATCACCGTGCAGGTCAGCATCGCGCTGTAGGACAGCTTCAGCACCGTCGTGCCGTAGGACAGGTTGAAGGTCATCACCGTGTAGAAGAGCGTGTGCGCGAGCACCATCGCGCCCGACGCCAGCAGCAGCACCCCGCCCTGCCGCCGGACCACCTCGAACAACGGCACCCTGGCCCGTCCGGCGCGTTCCATCGCCTGCCGGAACACCGGCGTCTCGGCGATGGTCGTCCGGATGTAGTACCCGACCACCACCAGCACCGCGCTGAGCAGGAACGGGATGCGCCAGCCCCAGGCGCGGAAGTCCTCGGTCGAGAGCACCGACGTCAGCAGCAGGAAAACCCCGCCGGACAGGAAAAACCCGACCGCCGGACCCAATTGGGGGAAGCTCGAATACAGCCCGCGCTTGCCCTCGGGCGCGTATTCGACCGAGAGCAGCACGGCGCCGCCCCACTCGCCGCCGAGCCCGATGCCCTGGAGGAAGCGGAACACGGTGAGCAGGACCGGCGCGAGCACGCCGAGCGTGGCGTAGCCGGGCACCAGGCCGACGGCGACCGTGCTCAGCCCCATCAGCAGCAGGGACACGATCAGCATCCGCTTGCGCCCGACCCGGTCGCCGAAATGTCCGAAAAGGACGGCTCCGAGCGGGCGGGCGATGAAGCCGACGCCGAAGGTGGCCAGCGACGCGATCGTGCCCGCCGTGACGGAGAACTTCGGGAAGAAGACGTCCCCGAAGACGAGCACGGCCGCCGTGCCGTAGATGTAGAAGTCGTAGAACTCGATGGTGGTGCCGATGAACCCGGCGATGGCCACCCGTGACCGCGACACCGGCGTCGCAACGGCTCCCATGCCGGAGCACCCTACTCATCGGAGCCGGGCGATCACAGTGCCGACTGACAACAGGGCCGGACTGACAACAGTGCCCGGATTACTCGAAGTTCAGCGTGTCCGTGCTCGTCCGGGTGCGCTTCAGCTCGAAGAAGTCGGGGTAGGAGGCGAGCAGGTGCGCGCCGTCGAACACGCGCAGCGCGTCCTCACCCCGCGGGATCGAGGTCAGCACCGGGCCGAAGAAAGCCACCCCGTTGATGTGGATGGTCGGCGTGCCGACGTCCGAGCCGACCGGGTCCATGCCTTCGTGGTGGCTCTTGCGCAGTGCTTCGTCATATCGGGTGGAATTCGCGGCCTCGGCCAGCTCCTCCGGCGCACCGATTTCGCGCAGCGCCTCGCGGATGACTTCGTCGCCGAAGCCGCGGCCCTGGTTGTGGATGCGGGTGCCGATCGCGGTGTAGTACTCACGCAGCACGGCCTCGCCCTGCGCCTCGGCCACCGCGACGGCCACGCGCACCGGGCCCCAGGCCTGCTCCAGCAGCGCGCGGTAGTCCTCCGGCAGGTCCTCGCGGTTTTCGTTGAGCACCGCCAGGCTCATCACGCGGAACTTCAGGTCGATGTCCCGGTGCTTTTCCACCTCGAGGATCCAGCGCGAGCTGATCCAGGCGTACGGGCAGGCAGGGTCGAAGTAGAAGTCGACTTCGGCCGGTTTCGCTGCGGTCATCACGTCTCCCTGCTCGGGGTGGGGCACTCCTGTCCTCGGCAACAGCACGGGCACGGCTGTTGTTCCCCATCGTCAGCGAGGCCGCTCACATGATTGGATGCCGTGGTAAGCGAACCGATAACCGATATCAACGACCAGAGGTGCCTGTGCCCGCCCCGAACCTGACGCGCGACCAAGCCAAGCAGCGAGCCGCACTGCTCGAGGTCGAGTCGTACGACATCGAACTCGACCTGACCGACGGCCGCGGCGGACCTGGCGAGAAGATCTTCGGCTCGAAGACCACCGTCCGGTTCACCAGCTCCCGGCCCGGCGAGGGTTCCTGGGTCGACATCGTCGCCGAGCAGGTGCGCTCGGCCACGCTGAACGGCGGCAAGCTGGCCATCGAGGACTACCGCGAGGAAGACGGCGTCGCGCTGCCGGAGCTGGCCGCCTCGAACGAGCTCGTCGTCGAGGCCGACTGCCGGTACATGAACACCGGCGAGGGCCTGCACCGGTTCGTCGACCCGGTCGACGAGGGCGTCTACCTCTACACCCAGTTCGAGACCGCGGACGCCAAGCGCATGTTCGCCTGCTTCGACCAGCCGGACCTGAAGTCGGTCTACCGGCTCACGGTCATCGCGCCGCAGGACTGGAAGATCATTTCGAACGCGCTCGTGGAGTCCACCGAGGACACCCCGGAGGGCGCGGTCCGCACGGTCTTCGCCACTTCCGAACGAATTTCCACCTATCTGGTCGCGTTGATCGCCGGGCCGTACGCGGAATGGCACGACTCCTACGCCGACGACCACGGCGAGATCCCACTGGGCATCTACTGCCGCGCCTCGCTGGCCGAGCACATGGACGCCGAACGACTGTTCACCGAGACCAAGCAGGGCTTCGGCTTCTACCACGAGAAGTTCGGCACGCCGTATCCGTTCAGCAAGTACGACCAGCTCTTCGTGCCGGAATTCAACGCGGGCGCGATGGAGAACGCCGGAGCGGTCACCTTCCTGGAGGACTACGTCTTCCGCAGCCGGGTCACCCGCTACGCCTACGAGCGGCGCGCCGAAACGCTGCTGCACGAGATGGCGCACATGTGGTTCGGCGACCTGGTCACCATGCGCTGGTGGGACGACCTGTGGCTGAACGAGTCGTTCGCCACCTTCGCCAGCGTGCTCGCGCAGGCCGAGGCCACCGAGTACACCAACGCGTGGACCAGCTTCGCCAACATCGAGAAGTCGTGGGCCTACCGGCAGGACCAGCTGCCCTCCACGCACCCGATCGCCGCGGACATCGTCGACCTGCACGCGGTCGAGGTGAACTTCGACGGCATCACCTACGCCAAGGGCGCGAGCGTGCTCAAGCAGCTCGTCGCCTACGTCGGCCAGGAGAACTTCCTCGCCGGGCTGCGGTTGTACTTCGGCAAGCACGCGTGGGGCAACGCCACGCTCGCCGACCTGCTCGCCGCGCTGGAGAAGGCCTCCGGGCGCGACCTGTCGTGGTGGAGCGCGCAGTGGCTGGAGACCACCGGGCTCAACTCGCTCACCCCGCGGTTCGAGGTGGACGGCGAAGGCCGGTTCAGCTCGTTCGAGGTGGTGCAGTCCGGCGCGAAGCCGGGTGCCGGTGAGCTGCGCACGCACCGCATCGCGATCGGTGTCTACGACGAGGACGACGCGGGCCGGATCACCCGGACGCAGCGCGTGGAGCTGGACGTCACGAGCGAGCGGACCGCGGTGCCGGACCTGACCGGTGTGGCGGCGGGCAAGCTCGTGCTGGTCAACGACGACGACCTGACCTACTGCACGATGCGGCTGGACAGCGGTTCGCTGGTCACCCTGATCGACCGGATCGCCGACATCACCGACCCGCTGCCGCGCACGCTGTGCTGGTCGGCGGCCTGGGAGATGACCCGCGAAGCCGAGCTGAAGGCCCGCGACTTCGTCATGCTGGCCTCGCGCGGCGTGCACGCGGAGAGCGAGGTCGGCGTGGTGCAGCGGCTGCTGCTCCAGGCGCAGACCGCGCTCAACTCCTACGCCGAGCCGGAGTGGGCGATGTCACAGGGCTGGCCCACCTTCACCGGCAAGCTGCTGGAGCTGGCGAAGGCCGCCCAGCCGGGCTCGGACCACCAGCTGGCGTTCGTCAACTCGCTCGCCGGCGCGGTGCTGGACGAGACCGCGCTGACCGCGGTGGCCGGCTGGCTCGACGGTTCGGCGCCGCTCGACGGCCTGACCGTGGACACCGACCTGCGCTGGCGGCTGCTCCACGCGCTGGTCGCGCACGGCAAGGCGGGCGACGACGAGATCGACGCCGAACTGGCCCGCGACAACACCGCCACCGGCCGCCGCCAGGCCGAGGGCTCGCGGGCGCTGCGCCCGACGCCCGAGGCCAAGGCGGAGGCGTGGCAGCGCGCGGTCTTCGACGACGAGCTGCCCAACGCGGTGAGCAACGCGCTGATCAGCGGTTTCTCGCACCCGGGGCAGAAGAAGCTGCTCGCTCCCTACGTCGAGAAGTACTTCGCGCAGATCGACGAGGTGTGGCAGCGCCGCTCCAGCGAGCGGGCGCAGCCGACGGTGATGGGGCTGTTCCCGTCGTGGGCGGTGGAAGCCGGCACCGTCGAGGCGGCCGACGCGTGGCTCGCCGGTGAGCACCCGGCGGCGCTGCGGCGGCTGGTCACGGAAGGCCGGGCGGGCATCGTGCGCGCGCTGGCCGCCCGCGAGTTCGACCAGCAGACCTGACACACGAAAGAGGGGCGTAACCACCGCGGTGGTTACGCCCCTCTTTGTGCCAAGTTCAGTGCCGCGGAGCCGGGCCCGCCTGGTCGGTCATCATGCGCAGGCCGCTGACCAGGCCGCCGATCAGGTCACCCTCCTTGAAGGAGGCGACCATGCTCATCACCGCGAGCTTCGCGCCGCGGTCCGGCAGGCGCTGGAAGGCCTGGTGCCCGGTGATCACCTCGACCACGCGCTCACCCGGTGAAACGGCGACCAGCACCGCACGGGTGGCGCCCTCCCCGATGGAGGCGTGCAGCCGTTCGGCCGCGGCGCGGGTGTCGGCACCCAGTTCGCCCAGGTAGACGCTGAAGTCCAGGCCCGTTTCGCGGCTGGCCAGGGTGAGGGCCTCGTCGAGGCGGGCCAGCTGGACGGCGCTGAAGGGGCCGGTCGGCCCAGCGGGCTCGTACATCCTGGCGGCCGAGACGCGCCCGGTCGGCAGCACCACGGTGCCGGTCGGCAGGTCGCGCTCGTCGTCCGCGGCCGACACGGCGGTCGCGCCGCCGTGCGTCAGTTCACCAGCTCCCACGAGCCCCTCCTCGTGCCGTGCCGGTGGCGTCACCGGCTTCGTCGGCCCCGGCGTGTGCCAGGCGCCCGGTTCCCTCGGGGTTCGCGCTCCACCAGATCGGGGCGTACTCCCAGGGCTGACCCGGGCGGTACCTGGGTGCACCGGCGAATTTCGACCGCAGCGTCCACAGGCTGACCACCAGGTAGATGGCCAGCGGCGCCGCCGCGAAGACCAGAAGCGTCTCGACCAAGTTCACGCGCGCAGCGTAGCTGATGGCTCAGTGTGGCGCGGCGCGACGCCGGGGTTGGCCAACCGTTCACCAGCCGTCCCCCGCTTGCCTCGTCGGCAGACCGCCAACAGGGCGAAAGGAAATAGCCGAAAGGTTGCAACTCAACGTACGTGCGGCGGTACTCACCGCTGTTGCCTTGTTCCGGCGGTGAAATGCTCGTACTTTTTTCACCTGTACGGCCCTTGCCGCCCCGCTTCCCAGCTTGAAATGTCACGGAACGGTCCCAGGAGGACACGTCATGAAGAGCGCCCCCACCCCCGCCCAGGCGACGTACGACCGTTTTTCGTCACTCAACGACATGGTCCGGCTGGTTCTTGACTCGGACGGGCGTGGCACAAGGGTGACGCGTGGCACACGCGTCACGGCCGGTACCCGCGTCACCCGTGAACAGCAGGGCACACGGGTCACCTGCGGCACCCGGGTCACGCGGGGCACACGAGTCACCGCAGGCACACGGGTCACCCGAGGCACGCGCGTCACCCGGGGTCAGCAGGGCACGCGGGTCACGGCGGGCACGCGCGTCACCCGAGGGACCCGGGTCACGCGGGGCACCCGGGTCACCTGCGGCACGCGCGTCACCCGCTGAGCGCGACCCACCCGAGACGCAACAGCGCCCCGGCAGCCCTCAGGCGGCCGGGGCGCCGAGGTACTGGCGCCAGACCGGATCCGCGTCCGTGGTGTGGGCGAGCAGCCGCCAGTGCGGGCCGTGCGGCGCCCGCGGGATCACCGGCAGTCGCCAGCCGATCTCGCTGAGCAGCGAATCCGCCTTGCGGTGGTTGCACCTCGTGCAGCACGCCACGCAGTTCTGCCAGCTGTGCTCGCCGCCCTTGCTGCGCGGGACCACGTGGTCGATGGTCTCCGCCCGGCCGCCGCAGTACACGCAGCGGTACCGGTCGCGGTGCATCAGCCCGGCCCTGGTCAGCGGCACCTGCGCCCGGTAGGGGACCCGGACGTAGGTGCTCAGGCGGATCACCGAGGGGACCGGCACCGTCATGGTCGCCGCGTGCAGGATGAGCCCGGCGGGATCACCGTGCACCACCTCGGCCTTGCCGCAGAGCAGCAGCACCACCGCGCGCCGCAGTGGCAGCGCGGTCAGCGGCTCGAAAGTGGCGTTGAGCAGCAGAACCCGACGTCGTCCGCCCAGCGGGGCGGCCGGTCCCGAACCCCCTGGATCGCGTCCCTTGCGCTGGCCGTGTACGCGGGTCACACGCCCGCCACGGCTCGGCGGCCCACTGGGCTGGGGCCCCTTGGGCCCGCCCGAGTGCGCACAGGACACAACCTCCGGCGCCTGCCCGGCCAATTCGAGGCCCGGCGCGCCGAAGGGGATCGGTTGTCGGTCTGGCACTCGACCACCTCCACCGGTTCAGCCATAGTCGACCACAGATCACACCCATCGCGCACGTGTGTTATCCGACGTGTCACCGACCGGTACCGTGGTGGCCGGTTCCGGCGTCCCCGAACGTGCGCATCGCCGCCTCCCGCCGAACCCTCGCCGGAGCGCGTGAAATCCACGTGATCAGGGGCGAAACCCCACGGAAAAGGAGTACTTCTCAGCCGTGATCGCAATGCTCAGCCAGCAGCCACCGACCCCGTTGCCGCTCTGCACCCAGGAAGCGGGCAGCTGGTGCCGCTGGGTCTACGAAGTGACCGGGAACGCGTGGCTGGCCGGTTCCGCGGACTGGCTGCTCGAAAAGCCGATCCGCATCCTGATGATCCTGATCATCGCCTGGATCTTCCGGCTGCTCGCCCGCAGGCTGATCGACAAGGTCACCACACTGCCGGAGAACAACGGCGGCAGCGGCAAGCTCCCCGCCATCCTGCGCCCGCTGCGCGAACGCGCCCCCGAGATCCTCGGGCCGCTGGTCGCCGAACGCCGCCGCCAGCGCGCCAAGACCATCGGCTCGGTGCTCAAGTCGCTGACCACGTTCCTGGTCTACGGCCTGGCGGCCATCCTGGTGCTCGGTGAGCTGGGCATCAACCTCGGCCCGATCATCGCCTCGGCGGGCATCGTCGGGGTCGCGCTCGGATTCGGCGCGCAGAACCTGGTCAAGGACTTCCTGTCCGGCATGTTCATGATGCTCGAGGACCAGTACGGCGTCGGTGACGTGGTCGACCTCGGTGAGGCCAGCGGCACCGTCGAGGCGGTCGGCCTGCGCATCACCACGGTGCGCGACCTGAACGGCACCGTCTGGTACGTCCGCAACGGCGAAGTGCTCCGGGTGGGCAACTCGAGCCAGGGCTACGCCGTCGCCGTGGTCGACGTGCCGCTCAACTACAACGCCGACGTGGGCCGCGCCACCGCGCTGCTGGCCGAGGTCGCCGAAGACGCGGTCAAGGTCGAACCGCTGGCCTCCGACGTGCTGGGCTCCCCCGACGTGCTCGGCGTGGAAGCCGTCACGCCCGAGGGCATGCAGCTGCGGATGACGGTGAAGGTCCGCCCCGGCAGGCAGTGGGCCGCCCAGCGCGCGCTGCGGGCCCGGATCATGAGCGCGCTGGAGGACGCCGGCTTCGAACCGCCGCTCGGCCGGTTCTTCGGCGGCTCGAGCTCGGCGGCCTCGAACAGCCAGCAGGCATGATGGAGTGGTGGAGTTGACCCCAGTGACCCCGGAAACCCCGGATACCTCCGACCCGAAGACGTTCTACGAGGCCGTCGGCGGCGAGCCGACGTTCCGGTTCATCGTCGCGCGGTTCTACCAGCAGGTCGCCGAGGACGAGATCCTCCGCCCGCTCTACCCGGAGGAGGACCTCGGCCCGGCCGAAGAGCGGTTCCGGCTGTTCCTCATGCAGTACTGGGGCGGCCCGCACACCTACTCCGACCAGCGCGGACACCCCCGGCTGCGGATGCGGCACGCGCCGTTCAAGATCGGCCCGATCGAGCGCGACGCGTGGCTGCGCGCGATGCGGGTGGCCGTGGACGAGGCGAACCTTCCGAAGCCTTACGCCGAACAGCTCTGGGCGTACCTCGAAATGGCCGCACAGAGCATGATGAACAGCTGGATCTGAGGCGGCGCAAGAGAAAAGCGGACTCTGCCGGGCAGGGCGGGTGAAGCGGATGGAAGGATTGCGCCTTGTGCGCAGAGCTGCCGACAGCAAGGCGACCGACGCGGTCGACGCCCAGTGGTGGCGCGACAGCGTCTTCTACCAGGTCTACGTCCGCTCCTTCGCCGATTCCGACGGCGACGGGATCGGTGACCTCGAAGGGATCCGCAGCAGACTCGGCTATCTGGAGCTGCTGGGTGTCGACGCGCTGTGGCTGACGCCGTTCTACCGCTCACCGATGGCCGACAACGGGTACGACATCTCGGACCCGCGTGACGTCGACCCGTTGTTCGGCGATCTGGCGACCTTCGACCAGCTGGTCTCCGACGCGCACGCGCACGGCATGAAGGTCACCATCGACCTGGTGCCCAACCACACCAGCGCCGAGCACGAGTGGTTCCAGGCCGCGCTCGCCTCGCTGCCGGGCAGCCTCGAGCGGGAGCGCTACATCTTCCGCGAGGGCCTCGGCATCACCGGTGAGCACCCGCCGAACAACTGGGTCAGCGCGTTCGGCGGTCCGGCGTGGACCCGCGTGCCGGACGGGCAGTGGTACCTGCACCTGTTCGCCCCGGAGCAGCCCGACCTGAACTGGGGCAATCCGGATGTGCACGCCGATCTCGAGCGCACGCTGCGCTTCTGGCTGGACCGCGGCGTCGACGGCTTCCGCATCGACGTGGCCCACGGCATGGCGAAACCGCCCGGCCTGCCGGACATGGACCTGCGGGCCGCCGGGGCCGACGCGCTGATCAGCGGTGAGTACCGCGACATCCCGGACCGCCGCTTCGACAACGACGGCGTGCACGAGATCCACCAGAAGATCCGCAAGGTGCTCGACGAGTACCCCGGCACCATGGCGGTCGGCGAGATCTGGGTGTCCGACGAGGAGCGGTTCGCCCGCTACCTGCGCCCGGACGAACTGCACCTCGGCTTCAACTTCCGCCTGGTGCTGACCCACTTCGACGCCGACGCCCTGCGTGCGTCGATCGAGCGGTCACTGGCGATCGCCGGCAGCGCCGGGGTGGCGGCCACCTGGACACTGTCCAATCACGACGTCTGGCGGCAGGTGAGCCGCTACGGCGGCGGCGAGCAGGGCGTGCGGCGCGCGCGGGCGATGGCGCTGGTGGAACTGGCCCTGCCCGGCGCGATCTACCTCTACAACGGCGAAGAGCTCGGCCTGGCCAATGTGGACCTGCCGGTGGAGGCGATGGTGGACCCGCGGGCACGCACGGCGGGCCCGGACAAGGGCCGCGACGGCTGCCGCGTGCCGATCCCGTGGGAGGGTGACAAAGCCCCGTTCGGCTTCACCACCGCGGACACCGCGTGGCTGCCGATGCCCGAGGACTGGGCGGACCTGACCGTGGAAGCACAGCTGGAGAACACCGACTCCACGCTGTCGCTCTACCGGCACGCGCTGGAACTGCGGCACCAGCACCCGGCCTTCGACGGCGACGAAGTCGAGTGGTACGGCGCCCCGGCGGGCTGTTTCGCCCTGCGTCGCAAGCCGGGCGGCCTCGTCTGCGCCCTGAACACCTCAGCGGCCCCGGTGGACCTGCCGCCCGGCGAAGTCCTGCTGTCCAGCGCCCCGCTGGTCGACGGCAAACTACCGCCCGACGCCGCCGCCTGGCTCGTCTGAGCCCTCACCCAGCGAACGCAATGAGTGGGGCATTACTTGCGAATTCCGCAAGTAATGCCCCACTCATGGCATTGGGCTGAGCCGTCAGCGGCCGTAGCGCGGCTGCGTCTGGGCGTTGAACACGTCGTACTTCACGGACTTCGCGGGCGCGGTGGCGCGGTCACGCACATCGAGCACGTCGAGGCCCTTCTGGATGTCCGACGAGTAGATGTAGCCGTTGTAGTAGTACGCCGACCACGAGCCGCCGGTGATGTTCTCCGTGGCCGACACCGGGCCGCGCTCCCACCAGGCGATCTCCTTCGGGTTCGCCGAGTCGGTGAAGTCCCACACCGAGATGCCGCCCTGGTACCAGGCCTGCACCATGATGTCGCGGCCCTTGACCGGGATCAGCGAACCGTTGTGCGCCACGCAGTTCTCGGTGTCCGCCTGGTAACGCGAGATCTTGTAGTAGCTGCGGAACTCGAGCTCGCGGTCGTCGCCGGCGCCGGTGATGTCGTAGATGCCGTTGGCGCCGCGGTTCGGGCCGATCTTCGCGTTGCAGGTGGCCACGCCGCCGCCACCGAGCTCGTCGGTGAAGATGACCTTGGTGCCCTCGTTGTTGAAGGTGGCCGAGTGCCAGAACGCGAAGTTCACGTTGTCCTGCACGCGCTCGATCACCCGCGGGTTGAACCGGTCCTTGATGTCGATCAGCACCCCGTCACCCATGCAGGCACCCGCCATCAGGTCCTTCTCCGGGTACGCGGTGAGGTCGTGGCAGCCCGTGGTGGCCGAGCGGCGCGTGCCGTCCGGGTTGTCGCCGCCGACGTTGCCGCCGTCCGGGAACAGCACCGGCTCGGCGACCAGCTTCGCGTCCTGCGGGGCCTTGTTCGGCACCTGGACGATGGACACCTTGTCGTGCGGGGGCTGGCAGTCCGGCAGGTTCGCGGCCGGCGCGTAGGACGAGATGTAGAGCAGCGTGGAGTCGGTCTTCTCGTCCGGCAGCAGCGTGTGGGTGTGCGAGCCGCAGTCGGTCTCCACCGCGGAGACGTAGCGCGGGTTCGCCAGGTCCGAGATGTCGAAGATCTTGATGCCCTCCCACGCCTGCGCGTTCGAGGCGGGCAGCGCGGTGCTCGTGCAGGAGTCGTCACTGCGCGAGGAGTCGGTCGACAGGAAGAGCAGGTCGCCTGCCACCGAGACGTCGTTCTGCGCGCCGGGGCAGAGCACCTGGCTGACGATCTTCGGCTTCGACGGCTGCTTGACGTCGTAGATGACGAAACCGTCGTAGTTGCCGACGATCGCGTGGTCCTGGGTGAAGGCGATGTCGGTGCCGAGGGCGGCCGTGGTGTTGAACGGCGCCTGCTTCGGGATGTTGGCGATCTGGCGGATGTTCGGGCTGTGCACGATCTGGTCCACCGGCGGGATGCCGGTCTGGGCCGCCGCGGGAACTCCGGCCACGCCGGTGAGCACGAGCCCGGCCGCGCCGGCGGCCGCCACGAACACACGGGACAGGCGCCGGGTCCGGAAAATTCTCGTCACGATACGGGCTCCCAATCTTTGCTGGTCAACGGAGATTATTACTCCTTCGCGCAAGTGGTCGATAGCTACTTAAGACGGGGCCCACCCGGCGGGACGTTGACGAAGGGCACGGCGAGCCTGTTCGCTGGCGCCATGACACGAACAGTGACCGCCGCGGTCCTCGCGGGGCTCGCCTGCGCGGTGCTGGCGGGGTGCTCGAACGAGCCGGTCCCGGAGCCCCAGCCGTCGGCGGGCGTGCTCATTCCCGGCAAACCCGGCGAGAGCGCCACCGTGGTACCCCCGGGTGAGGCCGCGCGGCATCAGCAGAACGTGACCCTCTCCGAAGCTGACGTGACCTATGTCACCAACATGATCCCCCATCACCGCCAGGCGCTGGTGATGACCGCACTGGTCGCCGACCGCGCGAGCGACGAGCGGGTGCGCGGGGTGGCCGGCCGGATCGACGCCGCGCAGGGCGGCGAGATCGCGATGATGTCCGGGTGGCTGACCGAACACGGCAAGCCGGTCCCGCCGGAGGACACCGGCGGCCACGCCGGGCACGGTTCACACGGCGGGCACGACCACGCCACGATGCCCGGCATGGCCACGCCCGAGCAGCTGGAGGCGTTGCGCGCGGCGAAGGGCACCGACTTCGACCGGCTGTTCCTGGAACTGATGATCCGCCACCACGAGGGCGCGCTGACCATGGCCGAGCAGCAGCTCGCCGGCGGCATCAACGACCGCGCGCAGGAGATGGCGCAGGAGGTCGTCACCGGGCAGACCGCCGAGATCGAGCGGATGCGCGCGATTCAGCTGCCCTAGCTCTCGCCGCCCGCGCCCGCGTCGAACCCCGCTTCGTAGCCGTCCTCGTAGTCGTCGTCGTTGTCGGACAACGCCGCGCCGGCCACCCAACCGGCCACCGCGCCCGCCTGCAGGTACGGCGCGGCCCGCCGCCACCGCGACGGCTTCTCATACGCCGGTTCGGGCCGCTCCTGGTCCGCGGGGCGCTCGGTCCGCCACGGGGTCTCCTCGGCGCGCACGCCGTCGAGGAACTCCCTGGTGGGATCCGGTTCAGCGGGCTTGTCGCGCTCGGTCATGCCCCTACGATGACACCAGGGCCGTCCCGGATCCACCGGAACGGCCCTGGTAATACGCCGGTAAGAACTCTCAGTGCGCGCCGAACAACAACGGCAGCAGCGCGTGCCGCCGCCGCACGATCGCGCCGTACCGCGCGTCCATCCGCAGCCACGAGTCGGTCGCGGTCACCCGCACCACGTCGTCGCTGATCGACGAGTCCAGGAAGCCCATGCCGGACAGCGCGAACAGGCAGCGCATCTGGACCTTGACCTCCAGCTCGCCCCCGCTGACGGTGAGCACCGCCTGGTCCATCAGCGAAGCCGGCGGGTTGCCGTGCGGCCCGGCGTTCTCCCTGGCCAGCGACACCCCGCGGTCGGCGAGGTCGGCGACCACGGTGACCGGCAGGTCGTCCACCGGCTGCCACCGCCCGGTGGCGGGCAGCTCGGAATGCCACATCAGGTCCCGCGACGGTCCCGGATCCATCCGCTCGCCACCGGCCACGGTCAGCGCGGCGAGCAGTTCGGCCCCGGGCACGGTGATGTCCGACGGGCTGATCTGCCCGGCCACCGCCCTGGTCGCCAGCACGTCGAACGGCGTGGCGACCCAGGCCTCGACCACGCCTTCGGTCCGGTTTCGCAACCGGACCGCCACCTGGCCGTCGAGCCGGACGGCCCGGGCGACGAACGCGCCGAGTGTTTCGCGGTCCGCCGGATCAGCGATCCGCAGTTCAGGCATCGGGCTCCCCTAATCCACGCCTCAGGAAATCGCGCTCGTCCTCGGTGAGCCGGCGCGGGCGCTCGGTCTGCACATCGTAGGGCGCGAGCCTGGTCTCCGCGGTGACGGCCACCTTGTCCGCCTCATCGGGCCCGGTGTGCACCCGGTAGGCGATGGTGAACGAGGAGTACCGCAGGTCGGTCAGCGTCATCTCGACCAGCACGTCCTGGTCGCCGACGACCACCGGCGCCCGGTAGTCGACCTGCAACCGGACCACCACGATGCCCTTGGCCAGCTGGGTCAGCCCGGCCGCCGCCGACTCGCCGAACAGCAGCGGCACCCTGGCCTCTTCGAGCAGCGTGACCATGTTCGCGTGGTTGACGTGGCCGTAGACGTCCATGTCCGACCAGCGCGGCCGGACCAGTGCGCGGTGTGGCATCAGCGGACCGTGCTCCGCATCTGCCGGGCGGCCACCGAAAGCGTCGCCAGGTCGAGCCGCCCGGAGCGCTGGATCTCGTCCAGCGAGACCCGCGCCCGCGCCAGGCGCGAGGCGTTGGTCTGCTCCCACTGCTCGATCTTCTGGTCGGCGGTGTCGTCGGAGTCGCTGTGCCGCAGCGCGTCCAGGGTGATCGCCCGCAGCGACGCGTACAGGTCGTCCCGCAGCGCCAGCCGCGCCAGCCCGTGCCAGCGGTTGCCCCGCTCCAGCGCGCTGATCGAGGTGAGCATCTTGTCCACGTTCAGGTGCTCGGACAGCGCGTAGTACAGCTCGGCGGTCTCGTCCGGGCTGCGCTCCACGTCGATGCCGACCTCCTGCTCGGCCAGCTCGGCGACCTCGGTGACGTCCAGCAGGCCGAAGGTGTGCAGCAGCACGCCCACCCGCCGGGCCAGCGGCTCCGGCACGCCGTGCGAGGTCAGCCGCTGGACGTCCTCGCGGACCGACTCCAGCTCACGGCCGCGCAGCAGCCTGCCGACCTGGCCCGCCAGCCGGGCGACGGTCTCGCCGAAGCGGTTGATCTCCGCGCCGACGGCCAGCGGCTGCGGCCGGTTGGTGAGGAACCAGCGCGCGGCCCGGTCGAGCAGGCGCCGCGTCTCCAGCATCATCTCGTCGGCGAGTTCCGAAGGCACGACGTTGTCGAGCGCGTCGATCTCCCGCCACAGCGAAGGCAGGTCGTACACCGAGGTGACCACCGCGTAGGCACGCACGGCGTCGGTCGCGGTCGCGTTCATCTCCTCGGCGAGGCGGAACGCGTACGACAGGCCCGCCCCGTCGACCACCTCGTTGACCAGCAGCGTGGTGATGATCTGGCGGTGCAGCGGGTGCTCGGCGATCGCGTCGCCGAAGCGCTCCCGCAGCGGCTTCGGGAAGTACTCGGGCAGCCGCCGCGCGAACACCTCGTTGTCCGGCAGCTCGCTGGCCAGCAGCTGGTCCTTGAGGTCCAGCTTCACGTGCGCCAGCACGGTGGCCAGCTCGGGCGAGGTGAGGCCCTTGCCCGCCTTCTCCAGCGCCTTGAACTCGGCCGGGCTCGGGAGCGCCTCCAGTTTGCGGTCGAGCTTGCCCTCGGCCTCGAGGTGGGCGATCAGCCTGGCGTGCACCGACACCATCGGCGCCCGGTGCGCCCGGCTGACGCCGAGCACCGCGTTCTGCCGGTAGTTGTCCGCGAGCACCAGCTCGCCCACCTCGTCGGTCATCTCCAGCAGCAGCTGGTTGCGCTGGCCGGTCTCCAGCGTGCCCGCCGAGATCAGGTGGTCGAGCAGGATCTTGATGTTCACCTCGTGGTCGGAGCAGTCCACCCCGGCCGAGTTGTCCAGCGCGTCGGTGTTGATCTTGCCACCGGCGCGGGCGAACTCGATGCGGCCGAGCTGGGTCAGGCCCAGGTTGCCGCCCTCGCCGACCACCTTGACCCGCAGGTCCTGGCCGTTGACCCGCAGCGCGTCGTTGGCCTTGTCGCCGGCGTCGGCGTGCGACTCGTTCTCCGCCTTGACGTAGGTGCCGATGCCGCCGTTCCACAGCAGGTCGACCGGGGCCAGCAGGATCGCGCGCATCAGGTCGGCCGGGGCCAGCTTCTGCACGTCGTCCGGCAGGCCGAGCACCTCACGCACCTGCGGGGTGATCGGGATGGTCTTCGCGGCCCGCGAGTAGATCCCGCCGCCCTCGCTGATCAGCGTCCGGTCGTAGTCCTCCCACGAGGACCGCGGCAGGTCGAACAGGCGGCGCCGCTCGGCGTAGGAACTGGCGGCGTCGGGGTTCGGGTCCAGGAAGATGTGCAGGTGGTTGAACGCGGCCACCAGCCGGATGTGCTCCGAGAGCAGCATGCCGTTGCCGAACACGTCCCCGGCCATGTCGCCGATGCCGACGACGGTGAACTCCTCGGCCTGGGTGTTCACGCCCAGCTCGCGGAAGTGGCGCTTGACGCTCTCCCAGGCACCCTTCGCGGTGATGCCCATGGCCTTGTGGTCGTAGCCGACCGAGCCACCGGAGGCGAAGGCGTCGCCGAGCCAGAAGCCGTAGCTGATGGCCACCTCGTTGGCGATGTCGGAGAACTTCGCGGTGCCCTTGTCCGCGGCGACCACGAGGTAGCTGTCGTCGCCGTCGTAGCGCACCACGTCCGGCGCGGGCACGGTCCTGCCCTCGTTGAGGTTGTCGGTCAGGTCCAGCAGGCCGGAGATGAACATGCGGTAGCAGGCGATGCCCTCGTTGAGCTGGGCGTCGCGGTCGATCCCGGCGTCACCGGTCGGCGCCGGCGGGCGCTTGACCACGAACCCGCCCTTCGCGCCCACGGGCACGATCACCGCGTTCTTCACCGCCTGCGCCTTGACCAGCCCGAGGATCTCGGTGCGGAAGTCCTCGCGGCGGTCCGACCAGCGCAACCCGCCACGCGCGACCGAGCCGAAGCGCAGGTGCACGCCCTCGACGCGCGGTGAGTAGACGAAGACCTCGAACTTCGGCCGCGGCTGGGGCAGGTCGGGCACACCCTGCGGGTCCAGCTTGAGCGCCAGGTACGGCCGCGGCACGCCGTCGGCCGAGGTGACGTGGTAGTTCGTGCGCAGGGTCGCCCCGATGACCGCCATCAGGCGGCGCAGGATGCGGTCCTCGTCCAGGCTGGTCACGTCGTCGATCAGCTTGGCGATCTCGGCGGCCTTCGCGGCGGCCTCGTGCTCACGCTGCTCGGCCTCGATACCCAGGTCGAATCGGGTCTCGAACAGCCTGACCAGCGCGGTCGCGATGTCGGTGTGGGCGAGCACGGCGTTCTCGATGTACTCCTGGGAGTACGGGCTGCCCGCCTGGCGCAGGTAACGCGAGTAGGCACGCAGCACCGCGGCCTGCCGCCAGGTCAGCCCGGCGCGCAGCACCAGCGCGTTGAACCCGTCGACCTCGCATTCGCCCTTCCACGCGGCGGCGAAGGCGTCCTGGAAGCGGACGCGCACGTCGTCGACCTGTTCCTCGGACACCACGTCGAGCGCGCGCTGGTCCATGAGCAGGCCGAAGTCGTAGATCCACGAGCGCGAGCCGTCCTCGCGGTGCAGCTCGTACGGCCGCTCGTCGACCACCTCGACACCCATGCGCTGCAACAGCGGCAGCACGGTCGACAGGGTCACGCCCGCGCCGAGCAGGTACAGCTTGAACCGACGCTCCCCCGGTTCGGCGTCGGCCGGCAGGTAGAACGACATCGCCAGGTCGTCCGGGCTGGTCAGCGACTCCAGCCGGCGCAGATCGGCGAGCGCCTCTTCGGCGGTGTAGTCCTCTTTGTACGCCTCGGGGAACACCGAGGCGTAGCGCTGGCCCTGCTCGGTCGCCGACTCCTCGGCGATCGGGCCGCTGTCCCCGTCGCGCCCGCGGCGCTCGGCCAGGATCGCCTCCACCATGAGGTCGTCCCAGCTGCGCACGGCGTCGTTCAGCCGCTCCTGGATGCGCAGGGTGTCCGGCTCGGCCCGGTTGCCGGGCTCGGTGTGGACGGTGAAGTGCACCTGGGCCAGCAGGGTTTCCCCGACGCGCGTGCTGAATTCGAGGTGCGTGCCCTCGAGTTCGTCGAGCAGCACCTCCTGCATCGCGACCCGGGACTTGGTGCTGTACCGGTCACGCGGGAGGAACACCAGGCACGAGAAGAAGCGGCCGTACGGGTCGCGGCGCACGAACACCCGCAGGCGACGGCGGTCGGCGAGGGTGATCGCGCCGGTGGCGGTCGCGTACAGCGAATCGACGTCGGCGGAGAACAGATCCGCCCGCGGCCAGTTCTGCAGCACCTCCAGCATGCGCTGCCCAGAGTAGGACTCCATCGGGAACCCGGCGCGGTGGATCACCTCGCGCACCCGGGAGGCCACCACCGGGATGTCCAGCACGTTCTCGTGCAGCGCGGTGGTGGTGAACATGCCGAGGAACCGGTGCTCGCCGGTGACGCCGCCCTTGGCGTCGAAGGTCTTGACGCCGACGTAGTACGGGTAGATCGGGCGGTGCACGGTCGACGGTGCGCTGGCCTGGGTGAGCACCAGCAGCGACGGGTCCAGCGCCACGGCGGCCGAATCCGGCCCGGCGGTCAGGCTCCGCGCGGCGAGGCTGTCCTGGCGCAGCACACCGAGGCCGGAGGCGAGCACCGCGCGCAACGCGGGCTCCTCACCTTCCACAGTGGTCGCCTCGACCAGCTCGTACTGCCGGTAGCCGAGGAAGGTGAAGTGGCCGTCGGCCAGCCAGCGCAGCAACGCGGCACCTTCGCGGACCTCGGCGTCGGGCAGCGACGGCGGCTCGTTCTCCAGCCCGGCCGCCAGCGACAGCGCCGCCTCGGCCATCTTCTCGGCGTCCTCGACGACCTCACGCACGTCGCCGAGCACCGAGGTCAGCCGGTTGTCCAGCTCACGGGCCCGCTGTGGGTCGGTGATGCAGTCGATCTCCAGGTACATCCAGGATTCCGCGGCCGCGCCCTCGGGCGGCTGGGCCACGTCGGCGTTCGCGTGCACCTCGCGCAGTTCGCCGGTGATCTCCCGGTTGACCACGACGATGGGGTGCACGATGCGCTGGACCTGCACCCCGGTGCGCGCCAGCTCGGCGGCCACGGAGTCGACCAGGTAGGGCATGTCGTCGGTGACCAGCTGGACCACGGTCGCTTCCCGGGTCCAGCCGTCCTCGGCGGTGGTCGGGTTGAGCAGGCGGACCACCGGGCGCCCCGGGACCCGCTGCTGGGCGAGCTGCAGGTGCGTGCGCACCGCGCCGACCAGGTCCGCCACCTCGTCGTCGGCGATCTCCTCGGCCGGGGTGTGCCGGAAGTACAGCCGGAGCAGGTCCTCGATGTCCGGCGCCAGTGCGGCGGCCGCGTCGACGAGCTCATCCCGGATCTGCTCGGGGCTGGCCGAGCGCCGCTGGCTCGCGCGCTGGGAGCGGTCCAGCGTGGTGCTGGTGCCCGCTCCGGACGGGGAGGATGCCCCGCCCACGCTGATCGAAGACGCCGTCGAACTCATTGCAGGCAACTCTCCCGTTCCCGACACCACGCTGTGTCTTTCGCTCGCCCCAGTATGGGCCTTACGCAGCAAGAGAATATGGCCTTCGCCAGAACGCGGGACGACCACGGTCGGCGGGGAAACGAGCGTTCCCCGGCGTAGGCTGGCGGCGTCGATTCAGCCTTCGATTCAGTTGGTGGCAAGAACGATCCCCGGTGCGCGAAACCACACCGAGGTTTAGCGAGGCACCTAGGCTTCGCCACCGGCCTGGCGGCGTCCGTGGTCGTATTCGCCGCGGCGGGAACTCCCGTTCACCGGCTGCGCCGGCTCCCCGTCGGACTGCGGCCCCAGCCGCTTCACGAGCGCCGCGGCACTGGACGTCCCCGCCCGGTGCTCGGCGAGCGCGAGCGCCAGCAGTTCGGCCAGCCCGGCGTCCGGCGGCGGGTCTTCGGACGGAATCACGAAGTCCGCGGGCGGCTCGGGTGGGGTGTACTCGCCGTTCGTGAGGTTGTAGTTCGGCTTGCCGTATTCAGAGGTGTACTCGTCCACTGGCGCGAGTGACGGTGGCAGCCGCAGTTTGGGCAGCCAGCCCTCTTCCTGCGCGGGCTTCTCGGGCTCCGGCTCCGCACGCGGAGCCTCCTCGGGCTGCTGCTGTGGTTCCGCCGGCTTGTCCCCCGCCCGGCGACGCCCTCCACCCCCGGTTCCGGAGGAGGACACCCCGAGCCGATCGAGCACGGACCGAGCCGCCACCGACCCATGCTCCGAGTCGTGGCGAGTCGTGATGTGCGGCTCCTCCACCTTGCGCGGCTCAGGTTCGGGTTCGGGCTGGGGTTGAGGCGCCGTCGCCGTCATCGCCGGCTGACGCTCCTCCGCAGGCGGCGGCGCCAACATCGTCTCCGGCGGCAGCACCCGCTCATACCGCGGTGCCTCCGCGGGAGCCTGCTGATACCGCCCGGCCTCCGCCGCGGGTTGCCCATACTGCTCGTACCGTGGCGCTTCGGCGGGAGCCTGCTGATAGCGACCAGCCTCGGCCGCAGGCTGGCCGTACTGAGCCGACGCTTGGTGATACGTCCCTACACCAGCCGACTGTTCGTAGCGCGCCGCCTCAGCAGCAGGCTGCCCATACTGCGCCGCGCCAGGCTGCCCACCAGTCGCGGGCTGCTCATAACGCCGCTCAGCGACAGGCTGCTCATACCGCACCGGCTCACCCGCAGGCTGCTGGTACCGCGCCACCTCAGCGCTGGGCTGCACACCCTGCGGCGCCTGCTCATACCGAGCCACCTCGGCGACATGCTGCCCGCTCTGCGGCGCTCCAGCCGCGGACTGTTCGTACCGCCCAGCCCCAGCCGACTGCTCATACCGAGCCGCTTCAGTGCCCGGCTGGCCATACTGCGCCTCGGCTACCTGCGCGTACACGGCAGGCTGCTGGTACCGCGGCTCGGCGGACCGCTCATACCGCACCGGCGCCGCCTCAGCAGGCTGCTCATATCGCACAGGTTCACCCGGTGCCTGCTGGTACCGCGCCGCCTCAACGGGCTGCTCATATCGCACAGGTTCACCCGATGTCTGCTGATACCGCACCGCCTCGGGGGGCTGCTCGTACCGAGCCTGCTCGCTCGCAGGCTGCTGGTATCGCGCCTGCTCAGCGGACTGCTCGTAGCGCACCGGCTCACCCGCGGGCTGCTGGTACCGCGCTTCCGCGGCCGCCTGCTGTTCGTATCGCGGAGCCTCCGCGGCAGCCGCAGCCGCCGCCTCGTACCGGACCGCGCCATATGCTTGCTGGTACTGCGTCGCCACGGGCTGTTCAGCAGCGGGCTGCTGATACCGCACCTGCTCGACGCGTGCTGCCTCCGCGGGCTGCGGCTCGTATCGCGGCAGGGTCTGCGTCATCTCCTCCGGCGCCAAGCGCGGAGCCTCGACGCGGATGGTCTGCGGCCGCGGCGTCTCCACACGCTGTTGTTGCGCAGGCGGCCGGGCCACCTCCCGTCCCGGCGGCGGCGTCGAATCGGTGATCCGCGGGATCACCGTCGTCTCCGGCCCAGAGGCCGCGCGCGGCGAACGAGCGAGCACGTCGGTCAGATCGACCGGCGCCTGCTCCCCGCCACCGAACTCCCCGCCGAGCACGGCACAAGCCTGCCGGCGCATGCGCAGGTGCACCTGCTCGGCCGCACGCGACCGCCGCAGGCACTCCAACGCGTCGGCCGGCCTGCCCAGACGTTCCTCGACGTGCGCCAATTCCAGCAACAGCTTCGCGGTCAGCGAGTGCAACCCGTGCCGATCCGCGTCATAGACCGCTTCGCGCAACAGTGCCCCGGCCGCCTCGGGCGCGCCCGTGCTCAGGTGCACCCGAGTCGCCACGGCGAGCCGCAGCCAGCTCGCCGGGCCGATCCCCCCGGCGC
The DNA here is from genome assembly GCF_021725495.1 of Saccharothrix sp. AJ9571. Lineage (NCBI taxonomy): Bacteria > Bacillati > Actinomycetota > Actinomycetes > Pseudonocardiales > Pseudonocardiaceae > Saccharothrix > Saccharothrix sp. AJ9571. The sequence continues at coordinate 182,645 of NZ_CP091382.1, forward strand.
GAGGCGGTGAGTCGAGCACCGGCTCGGCGAGTTCGAGCGCCATCTCGATGTTGCCGCGGTCCAGCAGCGTGCAGACCAGCTGCAACACCAGCCGCGACCTCGCCAGCCCGCCATCGGCCGACGGGTCACGCAACTGCTCGATGAAGCCCAGCCCGGTGCGCGCCGCGTCGGCGGCCCCGGTCAGGTCACCGTGCCTGCGCCGGTGCCCGGACATGCCCACCCGCACCAGCGAGCGCATCACCAGCCGCGAGTCGCCGTCGGAATTCTCGTCGGACAGGCACAGCCGATCCGCTTCGAGCAGTACCCGGTCCAGCTCCTGCTTGCGCCCCAGCTGGGCCATGCAGCCCACCAGGTGGCACAGGGCCGTGGCCCGCTCGCCCGGCGTCAGACCGGGCTCGGCCAGCACCGGGCGCAGCAACGCCAGCCCGGTCAACGGCATGCCGACGCTGCGTGCGCACACCGCGAGGTCGGTCCGCAACCGGGCCGCGAGCAGCGAGTACCCGAGGTGCTCCGCCGACCGCAGCGCCGCCACGGTCCGCGCGGTCACCGACGCACGATCACCCAGCCGTACCCGCGCGAAGACCACCAGCGACTCCGCACGCAGCCACGCCTGGTCCGAACCGGCGGCCTCGGCGAGCGAGGCAGCCCGCTCGCCGAGCACCAAAGCGAGTTCGGGCGCGCGCAACCGCAGCTCCGAGGCCCGGTCGAGGAGTTGCTCGACCGGCCGGATCTGGTTGCTGGCTACCACGGCACTCTCCGGTCGGTTGATCGCGGCGGTCGGGCTCGCCTGGTGCGGACTTCAGGCCTATCACGAACCACTCAGTCGCGGGTCAGCTTCCGGTGGGTGACCCGGTGCGGACGAGCCGCTTCGGCGCCCAGCCGCTCGATCTTGTTCGTCTCGTAGCCCTCGAAGTTGCCCTCGAACCAGAACCACTGCGCCGGGTCCTCGTCGGTGCCTTCCCAAGCCAGGATGTGCGTCGCGACGCGGTCGAGGAACCACCGGTCGTGCGAAATCACCACGGCGCAGCCGGGGAACTGCTCCAGCGCGTTCTCCAGCGACCCCAGCGTCTCGACGTCCAGGTCGTTCGTCGGCTCGTCCAGCAGGATCAGGTTGCCACCCTGCTTCAGGGTCATCGCCAGGTTCAGCCGGTTGCGCTCGCCACCGGACAGCACGCCGGCCGGCTTCTGCTGGTCAGGCCCCTTGAAGCCGAACGCGCTGACGTAGGCCCGCGACGGCATTTCGGTCTGCCCGACGTGGATGTAGTCGAGCTTGTCGGACACCACCTCCCACACCGTCTTCTTCGGGTCGATCCCGGCCCGGTTCTGGTCCACATAGGACAGCTTGACCGTTTCACCGATCTTGACGCTGCCCGCGTCCGCATCCTCGAGCCCGACGATCGTCTTGAACAGGGTCGTCTTGCCGACGCCGTTCGGGCCGATCACGCCGACGATGCCGTTGCGCGGCAGGTCGAACGACAGGCCGTCGATCAGCACCCGGTCGTCGAAGCCCTTGCGCAGGTCGTTGACCTCGACGACCACGTTGCCCAGCCGGGGCCCCGGCGGGATCTGGATCTCCTCGAAGTCGAGCTTCCGCGTCTTCTCCGCTTCGGCAGCCATCTCCTCGTAGCGGTCGAGACGGGACCTCGACTTGGTCTGGCGCGCCTTGGCGTTGGACCGGACCCAGTCGAGTTCGGTCTTAAGCCGCTTGGCCAGCTTCGCGTCCTTCTTGCCCTGCACCTCGAGCCGTTCGCGCTTCTTCTCGAGGTAGGTGGAGTAGTTGCCCTCGTAGCCGACGACGCGGCCCCGGTCGAGCTCCATGATCCACTCGGCGACGTTGTCCAGGAAGTACCGGTCGTGGGTGACGGCCAGGACGGCACCGGGGTAGCCGGCCAGGAACTGCTCCAGCCACAGCACGCTCTCCGCGTCCAGGTGGTTGGTGGGCTCGTCGAGCAGCAGCAGGTCCGGCTTCGACAGCAGCAGCTTGCACAGCGCCACCCGGCGGCGCTCACCACCGGAGAGGTGGGTGACCGGCTCGTCCGGCGGCGGGCAGCGCAACGCGTCCATCGCCTGCTCGAGCTGGGAGTCCAGTTCCCACGCGTCGCCGTGGTCCAGGTCCTCCTGGAGCTTGCCCATCTCCTCCATCAGCGCGTCGCTGTAGTCGGTGGCCATCAGCTCGGCGATCTCGTTGAACCGGTCGAGCTTGACCTTGATGTCGCCGAGGCCCTCCTCGACGTTCCCGCGGACCGTCTTCTCCTCGTTCAGCTGCGGCTCCTGCTGCAGGATGCCGACGGAGGCGCCCGGCTGCAGGAAGGCTTCACCGTTGCTCGGCTGGTCGAGTCCGGCCATGATCTTGAGAACGGTGGACTTACCGGCACCGTTCGGGCCCACCACGCCGATCTTGGCTCCGGGGTAGAAGGCGGTGCTGACGTCGTCGAGAATGACCTTGTCCCCGACGGTCTTGCGCACCTTTTTCATGGTGTAGATGAACTCGGCCATGCAAGCGATCGTAGAGCCGTCGTGCTGGCGCCTCGACGCCGGTCACCTCGGGGCGTGCTCGGCTGACCACCCGGTCAAGCCGCGCTCATCCCCTCTCCGGGGGAGAGTGCCCTGCTCACCTCGCCTTCTCCGTTCTCCTCCCACAACGGCTCCGGCTGCTCCGGCCTGCCCTTGCGGCGGACCAGCGCGGTGCAGCGGGTCAGGTTCGGTCCGACCGCGTGGGCTTCGAGTTCGGCGATGGACTTCGACTGCCCGTCGGCGACGAACTCCCGGGTGTACAGCCTGCCGGAGACGATCACCGGATCCCCCTTGACCAGACTGCCGCCGACGCTTTCGGCGAGCCGGCGCCAGCAGGTGACCCGCACCGTCAGCTGTCTGCCGTCGACCCACTCCATGGTCTCCTTGTCCCGTCTGCGCTCGTGGCTGCGCAACCAGAAACTCGCCACGTGGTGCCCGTGCTCGCCGACCGCTCGTGTGCTCACCTCGCTCAGCACCGTGCCCACGATCGTCAGCGGGGTTTCCCCAAGAGCCATGTCCTTCGCCCTCCTCGTTCGTCCGTGCTTCCAGGATGCGGCGAACCGGGCGGGCGTGGGTGGGGTGAGTGCGGATCTGTGGACAACCGGGGTCGGTGTGGACAATCAGTCCCGGGACGAGCGCTCTTCACCGTGTTCTGACAACTGCTTGAGCATCGCGTTGTACGCGACCAGGTCCGCCTCACCGGAGGCGTCGGACCGCCGGTCCGACCGCTTGGCCTCGCGCTCGTCCGCCCGCGCCCACTGGACCAGCAGCGCGACCAGCACCAGGAGCACCGGCACCTCGCCCGCGGCCCACGCGATCCCGCCGCCGAGCCGCTGGTCGGTGAGCAGATCACCGGCCCACGGCAGCTTCAGCGCCTGGTAGAAGGACTCGCCGAGCACCGTCTGCGTGTTCATCAGGATCACGCCGAAGAACGCGTGGAACGGCATCGAAGCGAACATCATGCCGAGCCTGCCCAGCGGCGGCATGCGGCGCGGCGCCGGGTCGACGCCGATCACCGGCCAGTAGAAGACGTAGCCCGACAGGATGAAGTGCGCGTTCATCAGCAAGTGCGCCCAGTGGTAGTTGAGCGCGGCGCCGAACAGCCCGGAGAAATACAGCACGTAGAACGAGCCCACGAATAGGACCAGCGCCACCACTGGATGGGTGAGCGTCCGCGAGACCGGTGAATGCACGAACGCGAGCAGCCATTCGCGTGGCCCGGGCGGGCCGTCCTTGCCGGCCGGCGGCAGGGCCCGGAGAGCCAGCGTGACCGGCCCGCCGAGCACCAGGAGCACCGGCACCACCATGGACAGCAGCATGTGGCTGCCCATGTGCACGCTGAACATCGCCGGGGCGTACCGGCCGATGCCCGACGAGGTCGCCACCAGCAGCACCGCGCACCCGGCCACCCAGGCGACCGTCCGGCCGACCGGCCAGGCGTCCCCGCGCTGCCGCAACCGGCGCACACCCAGCAGGTAGAGCACCGCCAGCGCGAGCGCGAGCGTGCCGAAGACCAGGTCGAACCGCCAGTCCAGCAGCAGTCGCAGAGCGCTCGGCGAGCCGCTGAGGTCGTACCCGATGAGCAGTTCGGTGTTGGACGGCTGGGTGGTCACCTCCTGCGGGGGCGGTGTCCTGGCCAGCGCGGTGGCCAGCCCGATGGTGACGAACATGATCAGGATCTCGACGGAAGCGAGCCGGAGCAACTGCCCGCCGCCCGCGCCGTCGACGAGCCCGCGCACCCCGCGCTGCCGTTGCTGGTGGCCGAACACGCCGAGCACCAGCAGGCCCACGACCTTGGCCAGCACGAGCAGGCCGTAGTCCGTGGCCAGCAGGTCCGCGGGAGCCACCCGGATCAGCGCGTTGACCACGCCGGACACCGCCATCACCAGCCAGCACACCAGCGCCAGCCGCGAGAAGCGCTGCGCGGCCAGCGACAGGTGCGCGCCGCGCCGCCAGCCCAAAGCCAGCAACGCGACCAGGCCGCCGACCCACAACGCGGCGGCGACCAGGTGGTACAGCAGGCTGTTCGTGGCCACGTCGTGCGCGCCACCGCTGGCCGAGTGCCCGGTCACCGCCACCGGCACCAGGCCGCCGACAGCCAGGAAGAACAGGGTCGCGGTCCAGCCCCAGGACAACGCGAGACGACAACCGAGCGCGAGCAGCAACGCGATCAGCGCGGTGAACACCCAGGCCTTCGGCTGCTCGATCGCGTCGACCATCTGGAGCAGCGCCTGCGGGTCGAGCAGCTCGGTGACCGGGCGGCCTGCCGCGTCGGCCGCGGAGAAGTAGATGGAGGCCACCGAGGCGAAGAACCAGCACCAGGCGGCGATGCCCGCAGTCCGCAACGCGGCATAACCCTCCGGGCCGAGCACGCCCGACTTCTGCGGCGGCACCAGGAAGGCGGCGAGCAGCAGCGAGCCGACACAGAGCACTGAAGCGGCCTCGGCGAGCACCCGGACGACGGTGATCCCGTAGCGCGTGACCACGCCGGGATCGGCCAGCCCGATGATCACCGATCCGGCACCGCCGGTCAACGCGACGAGCCCGGTGCCGACCACGACGGCGAGCAGGACCCCCACCGTGACCAGCGGGCCGACGTTACCTCGTGAAGCCGGAGCCTTGCCGGTCGTCTTGGTCGCGGTGGATTCTTCGGGCACGACACGAGCGTAAGTGCAACGCTTCGCGGCCAGCTATCCGCCATCTGCTCGTCAGCGGCACGGCAGGATGGCGGGGTGCGGATCATCCTCCTGCGTCACGCCGAGTCGCTGGGCAACGTCGACGAACTGGCCTACACCCGTATCCCCGACCACTCGCTGCCACTGACCGACCTCGGCCGCGAACAGGCCAGGCGGGCCGGTCCGGCGATCGCCGAGCTGGTCGGCGAGGAACCGCTCGCCGTCTACGTCAGCCCGTACGTCCGGACGCGGGAAACCCTGCGGCTGCTCGGACTGGCCGCCGAACGGCTGGTGCACGAGCCGAGGTTGCGCGAGCAGGACTGGGGCAACCTGCAGGAGGCCGACGAGCAGGCCGTGCAGAAGCGGTTGCGGCACGAGTTCGGCCACTTCTTCTACCGGCTGCCGTTCGGCGAGTCGGGCGCGGACGTGGACGACCGGGTCGCCGCCTTCCTCAGCGAACTGGAGTCGCGGCGTGCCGATCCGCTGCACCCTAGAACTGTGCTGGTGGTCTCACACGGGTTGACCATCCGGTTGCTCTGCCGCCGCCTGTTCGGCTGGAGCATCGAGCTGTTCGAGTCGCTGTCCAACCCGGCGACCTGCGAATACCGAGTGGTCGAACGGGTGGACGGCCGTTGGAAGCTCGACCGCCCGTTCCAGCAGTGGCGCGATTCGCCGGACGGCGCTGTTCAGCAGTAACTCCGCTCCCGCTCGCGCCGACCGGCACGGAGAGCGGCCACGGTCGCCGGGGCGATCAGGGCCGCGACCAGCGCGACCACGATGAACGAGGTGGACAGCGAGGTCAGCTGGGCGATACCGCCGATGGCCGGCGGTCCGGCGAGGAAGCCGGTGTAGGCGACCGAGGTGACGAAGGCGATCTCACGTTCCCCGCCACCGCCATCGGCGCGTTTGCCCGCCTCCCCGGCGAGCCCGAGCGCCACCGGGAAGGAAGCCGCGAGACCCGCGCCGGCCAGGGCGAAGCCGACGAATCCGACGACCGGTGAACTGATCAGGGCCGCGGCGAGCAGGCCGGTCGCGGCGAGCACCGCGCCACCGGCGAGCACCGGCCGTTCGCCGAGCTTGGCTTGGAGCGCGCCCCCGGTCAGCCGCGCGATCGCCATGGCCAGGGAGAAGGCGGCGTAGGCGAGTGCCGCCGGACCCTCCCCCATGCCGTGCTCGGAGACCAGGAGCAGCGCCGACCAGTCGGCACTGGCGCCTTCGGCGATCGCCGAGCACAGCGCGATGGTGGCGAGCAGCCACAGCACGGGCCGCTTGATCGGCGTTACCGAGGGCCGCTTCTCGGTGGGTTCGTGACTCGGCTTGATGCCGGGCAGCGCGCGGACGACGGCGAACAGCACCAGGATCGCGGCGAGGGCGGCCAGGGTGAACTGCCTGGTGGGCGACCAGCCGTTCGACGCGGCGAGCCCGGCGAACAGGGCGCCAGCCAGCGCGCCGAAGCTGAATCCGGCGTGGAAGATCGCCATGAGCGGCTTGCCGGCCTCGCGTTCGACGAAGACCGCGCCCACGTTCATCGACACGTCGAGCACGCCGATCGCGGCACCCAGCGCGAACAGCGTGAGACCGAGCCACAGCACCGACGTGGCCAGCCCGAGCGCGGCGAGCATCAGCGCCGCGGCGACCGTGGACAGGGCCATGACCAGGCGCGCCCCCAGGCGCTCCACCAGCCGCCCGGTGATCGTGGCCGCGACCAGCAGCCCGACGCTCGCGCCGAGCAGGGCGAGCCCCAATGACCCCGGCACGGCGCCGACCTGCGTGGACATCGCGGGCACCCGGGGTGCCCACGAGCCGAGCGCGCAGCCGTTCAAGGCGAACACGACGAAAACCGCGGTGCGTGCGCTGACCATCCCGCTCCTTCTCCGGTGAACCTGTTGTCCCAGCGTCTCTTAAGCGCTTCAGAAAGTCCAGTGGCTTCGCCGGGATAGCAGGCGGGAGGGGCGTGCACAAGACCCTGTTTCCGGCCTGTGGACAGCCCCTACCCGTCCGGGTGACTGACCCCCACTTGTCCACAGATCACCGTTTCCCCACTGACAAAGCCCCCGCCCACCGGCCATCGTGGAGCCAACACCAATTCCACCGGAAAACACCGGAAAGCAGGGGGAAGAAATGACCAGGACCATCAAGTCACTCCGTTCGCGACTGCCGAAGATCCTGTTGCTGGCGTCGATCGGCGTGTTCGGCATGAGCAGCCTCGCCCACGCCTCGGCACCGACCGCACCGGAGCCGGGATCACCGCAGGTCACCTGCCAAAAGGGGGAGTTCTGCGTGTGGACCGAGGAGCACTACGGAGGCGAACTGGAGCGCATGGATCTGCGCACGGTGAATCCCGAGGAATGCGTTCCGCTGCTCACCGATTTCACCGCCTATTCCTTTGTCAATCGCATGGATCGCATGGTGACCGTGTACCAGGGAGAGGATTGTTCCACCGAAGGCGACTTCACCACCTATCCGGGCGGCGGCACCTATGTTCCGCAGGCTCCCTTCACCGTTCGCGCCATTCAGGTGTGGAACTGATCCGCGGCTCCCGCGGCGTCCCACGCCTGGGACCGCCCCGCCGCGGGTGAACCCCGGGCCGCCGACCCCGAACAGCGGCCCGGTGTGGCCCGCCGGCGCGCGTCGACTCGACTCCGAGGCGCGGCGCCGGCGGGACCCGAACCGGATCCCGGCGGACCACCAGAAGCAGTTCGCGTCCCCCGCACGCGAACGTCCGCCGGGATCCGGCCAGGGGTGATCTTGCTCTCCGGCTCGGGTGGCGCACAGTGCGTCGCCGAACGACCGTCCACCGTAGCCAACGGCGGAATATCGGCCGCCCACCCGCGTTACCGCGGCAGCCAGAATGCGGTTAATGTTTACCAATAGCAGGCGTGTGCTCGAAAATCGCGCACGCGAATCTGGCAGGAAGCCCCACCCGCACGGACAGGAGATCGCGATGCCTCACCGCACCGGCCGCGACCTCCGAAGACAGCTCCGACCAGCGAGAACCTAGTTCTCGGGCACCCCAGGAGCCGTCGGGCGGGCACTCGCCCGCGTAGTTCGTGCGAACACCCTGAAACGATTCGACTGCAACGAACGATCGAGAGGGTGGCGGCGACTAAGCTGCTGGCGTGCACGAGGCCAGCAGTGGCATCGACGCAGGCCCTCGTAGCTCAGCCGGATAGAGCAAGAGCCTTCTAATCTCTAGGTCGCAGGTTCGAGTCCTGCCGGGGGCGCTACCAGGGAAAACTCCCTGGAACGTACAGGCACAGCGCTTGTACAGCAAGAGACGTACAACTTAGGATCGGCGCCATGACGAGCCCCGATCCCGACGCGAGGGCGGCCGGTGAGGCCGCCCTCGTCGAGTTCCAGGACCTTCTCAGCGACTGGCGCAGGTCACTTCTGGCCGGGCGAAAGTCACAATCGACCGTCGATCTCTACATGCGGCACGTGAAATACCTCCTCGCCTGGCTCGGAGATCGTGGACAACTCACAAGCCCGGAGAAGATCACGAAGGCCACCCTCGAGGAGTACTTCGTCGACCTGCTTACCCGGAAGACTCGGCGCAACGGGCGCGAGGGCGAGACGGTCAAGCCGGCCTACGCCCAGGCGCAGTACCGCTCGTTACAGCAGCTGTGGGCGTGGCTGGAGAACGAGGGCATCCTGGTCGACCCGAACCCGTTCCTGAAGATGTCGCCCCCGGAGGCAGTCGAGCAGCCGGTGCCGGTGCTGCCGGACGACGCTGTGGCGTCGCTGCTCGCCTGCTGCAAGGGCGCCACGTTCGAGAACCTGCGGGACACCGCCATCCTCCGGCTGCTGCTCGACACGGGGATGCGGGTGGGCGGCCTGGCCGGCATCGAGCTGGACCACGTCGACTTCGACAACGACACCGTGGAGATCACGCTCAAGGGCGGGCGTCAGCACATACTCCCGTTCGGGGCGAAGACCTCGGACGCGCTGCGCCGGTACCGGCGGGCGCGCGCCAAGATCCCGGCCGCCCGCACCGAGTCCGGGTTCTGGCTCGGCGCCAAGGGCAAGGGCCGCCTGACCACCTGGGGCATCCGGCAGATGCTCGAGCGCCGCGCGGCCGACGCCGGGCTGGACATCACGAACAACCCGCACCTGTACCGGCACCTCTTCGCCCACAACTGGCTCGCCAACGGCGGCGCCGAGCAGGACCTCATGCGGCTGATGGGCTGGAAGAGCCGCGCCATGCTCGGCCGGTACGCGGCCTCAGCCGCTGACGAACGGGCCCGCGCCGCACACCGGGCGTCAGCCCCGGGTGACCGCTACTGAATCGCACCCGGCTTCGCAGGAGACCGGTTGAACGGGTTCACCCGGTCAGTGGACGGGTAGCCTGGGCCTGCACCTCTTCGCAGAGGAACGGCCCCGGTTTGGCCACCGGGGCCACGCGAAGGGGGCACTCTGCGAAGGTTGGTGGTTTCGTGATCGACGATTCGAACCCGGCCGAGATCGGCGCGCGGATCGAAAGGATCCGCAAGCGACGAGGCCTAAGCCTGGAACAGGCAGCGGGCCTAGCCGGAATCGGGAAGACCACGCTCGCCTACTACGAGTCTGGCGAGCGGCGTATCGGCAAGCGGAAGACGCTCGAAAACCTTGCCGCCGCCCTGACCTGCGCGGTCACCGACATCACCGGCGAGCCCTACCGCCGGGACGACGACCGTATGAGCGTCGAGGCGCTGGCGACCTTGCCGCCCATCTCCGCGGCGCTGCTGGACTGCACTTTCGACGACGTACCAGATTCCCCGGCGCGCCCCGTCGCCGTGCTCGCGCGGCTCGCGCGGACAGCGAACGCCGCAAGCGCGGATTCCCGGTACTCGATCGCTGGCCAGGACCTCGGCACGCTGCTCACCGAACTGCACATTCAAGCTGTCACAGGCAGCCCCAACGACCAGCGTGCCGCGCTGGCCGCGCTGGCCGAAGCGTGCATCGTCGCCGTAGGCACGGCCCGTTCGCTGGGCAACCCCGACCTTGCCGCCACCGCGGCGCAGCGCGCCCAAGACGCCGCGCAGCGCCTCGAAGACGCCGCCCTCGAAGGATTCACCGCGATGTCCGGCGCGATCGTGCTCGGGCGCCTCGGAGCCCGCCGACGCGCCCGCCGAGTAGCGGAGAAGGCACTTCAGGCTGTTGAACACGCCGATCCGACAGCGACGGACACCGCGCCGGCCGAGGCCGCGGGCATGTTGCACCTCGCCTCGGCGCAACTTGCGGCGAAAGCGGATGACCGCGACACCGCTGCGGACCACCTCCGGGCGGCCGAGGAGTTGGCCACGCGGACCGGAGAACGGTCGACCTTGTACTACGACTTCGGTCCCGCCAACGTGCAGGCCTGGAGTTTGACTCTGGCGGTCGAGGCAGACGAGGGCCCAGAACGAGCCGAGACGATCGTTAGCACCCCGGGATACGACGAGGCACTGGTCAGCGACGAGCGGAAGGCAGCGCTCTACTTCGATCTCGCGCGGGCGTTCGCCCAGGCCGAGGGAGCCCGCGACATCGAGGCCGGGCGGTACCTCGACCTCGCAGACCGCACTGCCCCGCTGCGGATTCGACACGACCCGCTAGCGCGGGAACTCGTCGATGCCCTTGAAGGCCGCGCACAGCGGCGCACCTGGGAACTCAGCAGCCTGAGCCACCGGATTAAGGCCCGTTCACAAATTGTGAACGACTAGCATCCTGTTGCACTTAGCGTCTGTTATGTGACGGACGGCAAGCAATTCCCGGTGAACGGAACACGGGTCACCCGGCCCGTGCTGGGCATCGTGCGTGAGGGAACCCACGAGCCTGTGGAGTGCGCGCTCGGCGTCGCCCGCGTTGCGGGGGGTCACTTCGAGACGTTCTTCCGGCTCGGCGGTGAGCGCGTGCTGTTGCTCGGGGATGCTGAGGCCACGCTCGAATCCCACCTGCGCACGGCCCAGGTCGAGAAGCGCAAGGCGAACCGGCAGCAGCCGCCGGGAGCGCAGGCATGAGCGCCCCAGCCACCGAACCCCAGCCGTTCCGCCGGCGCCCCGATGAGCCGCCAGCGGTTTTCGTGGCGCGGCTGTGGCACACCTGCAGGTGGTGCGGGACGGTCGACGCGGACCTGGTCTACGTCCTGCTGCACCAGCGCCGATGCGCACAGCGAGCGGAACCCGAGCAGCCGGACGTGCCGGAGCAGGAGCGGACCGAGCACACCGAGCCGTTCCCGCCGCCGCCTCCGTGGTTTCAGGCGCCGCCCGGTCCTGCACGCGGGTCGTACTCGGGGGCGCTGCCGTGAGCGGGGTACCGGGGCAGGCGCTCGGTGGCCTGATCTGGTCGCTGCGTTCGACGGTACGAGCGGCGGATCTTCAGGGGCGGCCGACGTACCTCACCTTCGGTCTGGTGGCGACCATGGACGGCCCGCGGCCGGGTTACAGGTTCGGGCCCTACGGCGTGACGCTGGTGCTGACCGACCCGGACGCGGTTGCGGGGGTGCTGTCCTGGCACCAGGACGCGGCCGACGTGGCTCAGGGCGGTTCCCGAGTCCGGTTCCACAGGGAGTTGGCGTACTGGCGTTACGGGTCCACAGTGCCCGCGATGGATGCCCATGGCGTGCAAACTCAGCTCACGATCAGGCTGGTGGAAGCGGCGGGCGTGCTGCGGCCGGTCTACACGTTCGGGCGGTACGGCGTGACGCTGACGCTGACCGACCCGGACGCGGTCGCACAGGCGGCGCGCTGGCACCGGGAAGCGGGTGGTACGGCGTGAGCACCGGTGACCTCACCCCCGACGACTGGAGCCCGGCGCCCGTCGATCCCGACTCGGACGGCTGGGTGGGCACGCCCCACGATCCGCGCGGCCCCATGATCGCCGACGCGCAGTCCGCGGTCGACGACCTGGTCAACCTGTACCGCCCACCCCAGCAGGAGGCGCCGGATGCTTGAGCACTACCGGGCCGAGATCGGCGCGAACGTCCGCACCGCCAGGTTGCGGGCCGGGTTGTCCCAGCAGCAGGCCGCGCAGCGGATGATGCCGCCAGCGTCGGCCGAGGAGCTCGAGGATTGGGAGACCGGCGCGGCGGTGCTGTCGGTGCGCCAGCTCGACGACCTGTGTCGCGTGCTCGGCGTGCACCTGGCCCTCGTGCTGCCCGCGCTGGAGATGGAATCGCCGCAGTTCGAGACGCTGATGGTGCGGGCCGAGTTGCTGCGCACCTCCGAGGCGGTGGATCTGGTCCCGCTGGCCGCGTGGGCGGCCGGCTACGGCGATGACGTCATCACGATCACGCCTGACGTGCTGCGGCGCGCCGCGCAGTGGTGCGGCATGACGCCGTTCGCCCTGCACCACGTGCTGACGATGCTCATGCGAGCCGGGCACCGCGGCAAGCCGGTGCAGTCGAGCGAAACCGCGCTGGTGCTCCAGAAATGGACCTGAAAGGACGGACGGAACCATGTGCGACCGCGAGCTGACCGACGAGGAATGGGAACAGGCCAGGAGCCACCGCGACCAGATCCTGAGCGACCTCGAAGAAGACTGATCTCCCCTGGCGGTCCGGGTGTACCCCCGAGCACCCCGGCCCGCCAGGGGTCCAACCTGCCGGGAGGCACCCCCGGCAGCGGTCCCAGGCGCGCGACTTCAGTGGAGCTGTGCCGCGCGACGGGACCGGCCGGGGACGGCCTGCTGATCAGCCAGGTCTCCCCGGCACCTATTCGTCCCTGCCGTGCTGCCAGCGGCGGGGCCGGTCTCGGTGACCCGAACATCGCCGAGACAGCCGGGGGTGGTCCCCTCGCAATCCCGAGGGGCCATCCCGGAGCCAGACCCTGCCGGGCGACTTGCCCCGGCAGCGATCCCCAGAGCGCGCGTGCCTTCCTGCTTGTAGTCCGCGCGCCGGGGATCGGCCGGTGGCGGCCCGACCTACTCACGGGCCGCCACCGGTGCCTACACCCTGCCGGGGCGGCGCCCCCGGCAGTGATCCCCGCGCGCACCGCACTCCCGCAGCGCGCGGGTAGATCGCCCGGAGACGGCTCGCTACACCGGGTGGGCGAGCCGTCTTCCGGCGCTCGAGCGTCCGGCCGCCACGAGCGGCCGGCGGGGTGACAGAGCGGCTGCAGCTCCCGTACCGGATCGGTGGGGGGCTGCAGCTTCACCGGTGGCGCCGCGCCGCCGCGCGGGCGACGATCGACCCCATGGCCGATGACGCGCTGGCCGAGCTGTTCGACTTCCTCGGCCGAAACCTGACCGCCGACGAGACCCGGGCGCGGCAGGCCAGCGACGGACCATGGAAGCTCACCCGGCACCACGCCCCCGATCCGTGGCTGGAGATCGTCGACCAGCGCGGCCAGCTGGTCGCCGGCATCCCCGGTGACCCGGGGGTGGAGCGCGGCCAGGCCGCGGCGGACGCGGCCTACCTCGTCACCCACGACCCGCGCGCCGACCTCGCGCGCATCCGGGCACACCGGCTCATCCTGCGCACGCTCCGCGCCCCCGCTACCGGCAGCCTCGAGGCGGGGGCGATCGTCCGCGGAATCAAGGCCGACCTGCTGCTGGCCATGGCCCAGCAGTACGACACCCGGCCCGGCTGGCGCGAGGAATGGCACCGCGACTACGGGCCCTAACGGGCCTGCTCGCGGCGTGCCTTCGATCGCTTCACGAACACCCCGCCCACTACCGCGATGGCGCCCACGGCTGCAAGAGGCCACGCCCAGAGCTGCCGGTCGGACACGGCGGCGGCGCAGTTGGTGAAGCCGTCGAACACCTGCCTTTCTTCGTCGTGGCCGGTGAACGCGATACCGCACGGGACCGTATTCGAGATCGAGCCGTCTTTGTTGCTGATGCCGTCGCCCTCGACGGTGGAGAACAGGGCCCAAATTCCGACCGCGAGCACGATCGCTCCGACGGCGGTTACGAACGTGCGCTTCACGGACACGGGTTCTCCTATCGTCCTCGCCAGATGCCTACTGATCTTCGCCGTCTCGGCCGCTTGCGTTACCCGCCGTGGGTATCTGACCAGAAAATGTCAACTCTCCCGCCCCCAGGCATGACGAGAGCCCCCGTACCCGGTTGGGGTACGGGGGCTCTCGGTCTTCGCGCGGGCCCGCTGCGGGCGGGCTGTATGGGTAGGCCTTCGATCCTACCCGGCCGAGTGGCGCGGTGGCTCGGCGTCGGTGACGACGTGCGCCTGGCCGTCCGCGCTGGGCGGGCTGTAGGTGGGCGGCACGGTCGAGCCGAGCAGCAGCGTGCCGAGCCAGGTCGGCAGCAGCGGCTCGAGCTTGCGCAGCGCGGCGAACACGGCGGCGAGCACGACCGGCACCACGAGTTCGTCGGCCGCGCCGGCGAGCAGCTGCGCGAACGACTCGGGCAGGCCGCGGCTGATCGCCCACGCGATCACTGCCGCCCACAGCGTCGGCACGACTGTGCGTACCCACGAACGAAGCACATCGGACATCGGCGGGTCCTCCTTACTTGCCGCGGAATGCGGCCACGGCGGTGTGCTGGGACTCGTTGCCTTCGGCGGCCTCGAGGCTGTAGAGCACTTCGGCGGTCAGCGCGCCGGCCGGAGCGGGCTTGACGTAGGGGCGGGCCGGATCGACGCGCTGTTCGCCATAGGCGGCCAGCTCGGCGTGGCCGGTCTCCGGGGTGGGCCCGAAGAACTTGATGTGGTGAACGGTGAACGACACGAATCCGAGGCTGATCACCAGATCGGACGGGTCGGACGGGCAGACCAGGGTCTTGGACACGTAGATGCCGGGGCTGAGTTCCACTGTGGACTCCTCGGTGATGTGGACGGATGAACTCTCGGGGGCGGCCGGTGTGCCGCCGATGAGCGCGGTGAACTGCGCGAGGCTGCCGCGGAAGGCGTTGCCGTCGAGCGGGGCGTACCCGGCGACGCTGGCCGAGCTGGTGAACTGCAGTACCGCGGTGGGCAGCCACCCGGCCGCGTTGTTGCCGATCGGGTCCCAGTAGTGCGCGGGCACGTCGGCGTACTCGTCGGCCAGGTCGTCGACGGAGTTGTCCGGGTATCTGCTCTTCCAGTTCGGCGGCAGGCCGTGCAGCGAGGGCTTGCCGATTTCCTGCCAGTACCAGCCGGGCAGGTACACCAGCGGCACCGTGTACCCGGCGCCGCGCAGCTGCGCGATGATCGCCCGAGTGTGATCGAGTGAGCCCGCCCCCTTCTCCACGTCCGGGATGATCGGGATGCGCTTGGGCACCACCTGCCGGATGCGGTCGACGTGCGCACCGGCCGACGCGCCCGCGCGCTGGTAGACGTAGGCGAGCACGATCAGCCCGGCTGCTTCGGCCCGCGCCAGGTTCTGCGCGAATCGCTTGTCGGTGAACGTGGCGCCCTCGGTGGCCTTGACGATGATGAAGCGGACGCCGGCTGCGTAGACCGCGTGGAACCACGCCTGGTCACGGTCGCCCTGGTGGTGGCTGATGTCGAGTCCGAACAGGACCATGGGATCACCTCGGGTTGACGGGGATGGATGGGACTTCGGGGACGGACACGATCGGGTCGGTGGTGCCGACCACGCACAGGAAGCCGCTGGTGGTGCCGCCGTCCGCGCTGCGCAAGCTGACCTCTTGCCAGGTGCCGAGTCCGGCGCACAGGGTGTCGCGCAGCAGCTCGGGGTTAGCGGTGACGAACTCGGCGAACGCGGCTTCGATCTCGGCCGCAGTGGGCGGGTCGCCCTTCTCGCCCTTGCACTGGTCCGGCTCGGCCATACACGGCGGGGACTGCCCCGGTGCGCCGTCGGTGCCGGGCTGGCCGTCCGCGCCGGGCTGGCCGTCCTTTCCGGGCGGCGGCGGGTTCAGCTGCAGGTACCCGGCCACCGACGCGGCGAGCGCCCCGGAGGACACCACCGGCGGGGAGGCGGCCATCTGCTCGGCGATCGCCTGGCCGAGCCGGGCCGGGGAAATCTCCGGCGCCGGGATGGAGGCGAGCACGCGGGCCGTGACCGAAGCGGTGATCACGTCCGCGTCCGGCGCGGTGCCCGGCTCGGGGATCGGCACCGGCGCGCGGCCCTGGTCGGTCAGCTCGCGGTTGGCTTGGTCGCCGCTGGGCTTGACCTGCTCGGCGGCCGAGCGCAGCGCGGAGACCTCGGCGCGCGTCGCGGCGTTGTCGGCGGCGACTTCCTGTCCGTACCAGGCACCGGCGACCGCGGCCGCCACGACCACCGCCAGGTTGACCACGGTCATCACCCGCCACAAGCGGCCGACCTCGGCGCGTGCCTCGGCGCGCGCGGTGGCCGGCACTTTGGACACCTCGCGGAACCCTGCCGCGATCCGGGCGCCGTCGCCCTGGTGCTCGTCGGCCTGGTGCTCGTCGGTGACCGGGATCGCCTCCCAGCCGTCGCCCTGGTGCTCGTCGGCCTGGTGCTCATCGGTCATCGGGATCGCCTCCCAAACGAATCACTTGCTCGCGTAGCTGGCCGCGCTCGACCTGCAGCTGGTCGATACGGGCGCGCAATTCCCGGATTTCCGTGCGGTACTCGGCGGTCTCGGTCTGCTCGGCCAGCAGCCGGTCCTGCAGGAACTCGCCGGACACCGCCGCACGCTCGAGCACCACGGGGTTGGGTGGCTCGACCTGTGCCGGTGGGGACTTCCTGGCGAACCTGGCTTTGACCCACTCGACCGCGGTGGGGCTGGTGAGCACCGGCACCACGACCAGGATCAGCACCGCGAGCACGATCAGCAGCCAGGGCGGCAGTCCGGCCGGTAGTTTGTCCACGGTGCACCCCGCTCATACGCGCAGCCTCCCGGGGCTGTAACTCCACAGTGGACTTCCCGGGTGTGCGAACACCGGGATATAGCGCCGGTCCGTCGTCCGGATCGGTCAGACCGGGATGGGCCGGGCGTAGATTTTGGTGAACGCGGCGTCCGAGAGCACCCAGCCGTCCGTCCCGCCGCCGCCCCACTTCGTCATCACCAGCGACACAGTGCGGTCCGCGCCGGGCGCGAGCACACCGGAGGTTCCGGCCACGGTGTACATGCGCAGAATGCTGCTTGCCCACGTCGCCTGACCGTGGCTGTAGATCGTGGTGAGCCGGGTGCCCGCCGGACCCGGCCCGTCGATAATGTCGAAATCGACACCCGTCGCGGTGCCGACACCGGCGCGCACGTAGCCCCAGAACTTCAACTTGTGCGACACCCCGGGGTCGGGCACCACCATGGTCGCGTGCACCGCGGTCGCCGTTTTCGGGGCGATGTCGACGACTCCGGTTTCGGCGAGGATGTTTCCCGCCTGCAGTCGCTGCGCGGTGATCCGTTCGCCAGCCAGCCAGCCCATGCGTTCTTTCCCTTCTACAGAGCCACGATCGCCGGATGCGCCAGGCGCACGTCAGCCCCGGCCGCGTGCGGCTTAGTGATGCCGTTGACCGAGCGGACGACGGTGAAGCTTTGCGGGGTGACCACGCGCAGGTCGTCCCACGCCACGGTCACCGGGGCGTTGGAGGACCCGCCGCCGAGTTGCTGGTAGCAGCCGACCCCGCCGGGGGCGGCCAGGGCGGTGTCGGTGGCGGTCAGCGTCCAGCCGACCGGCTCGCCCGCGGTGGCGGCCCAGACCTTGCCGCGCACCCGCGAGCCGATTACCTGCAGGCGCACCCCGTAGCGGGCGCCGGCCACGTGGGTCAGCCCCGGGACCACCACCGCGGTGAGCACGCTTTCGGCCCCGGCGACGCGCTTGACCAGATACAGCGTCACCGCGCCGGAGGTCTCGAACACCGGTCGGGCCAGGTAGTAGTTGGCCGTCGAGCTGGCGCGAGCCATCAGCCCCAGCAGCTGGATACCGCCCACGGCCGCCTTGTTCGTGCCGACGGTGGCGGTCACGTCCGCATCGGCCGCGCCGAGCGGCAGCAACGCCCACCTGTTCGCCGCGGTGGTGCCCTGCGACACCAACCCCTGTCCGCCCGACACGGAGAAGTCTGCCGCCGCACCGCCGGAGACCGTCCACACCTGACCGGACGGGGCGGTGCCCCACCCGGCCGCCACCGTGCGCGTGAACGCGTCAGCGGCGCCGTCAGCCGCCGCGACGGCGGTGACATGTTCCCCGCCCACCGCGAGATCGAACGGGAACTCGGCCGGGCTGGTGGTCCAGATGGGGCCGACCGTGGTGGATACCAGCAGCGACGTGGCCGAGCTGGTGACCGCGGCCGCGAGCTGGCTGCCCGCGGTGTCCGCGCGGGCGTCGTCGCTGTCGGTCTCGGCGACCCGCCACGCCGACGCCGGCGTGGTGTTCACCGTGATATCCCACTCGTGCGTTTTCAGCGTCTCGCGGTAGCCCTGCACGATCAGGTCCAGCGGGCCCGGCGGCATCCACGCGGGCAAGTTCTCGATCCGGATGAGGTCGCCCGTGTCCAGCGCCGTGACCGCATCGATCAGCTGCGGGTTGCGCTTGAGATCGATGTGGACGCTGGCCACGCGCAGCTCGTCGACGGTGCCCAGGTGCAGCCGCCACCCGGCGTGCGGCTCGAGCTGGCTGTCGGAGTGGGCGTTGATCGTGACGGATTCCTCGTAGCGGCCGACCCCTGCCGGGGGCGGCAGCACCGACACCGGCCCGGTCTCGGCCACCGCCCGCGCCGAGCTGCCTTGCTCGCGCTTGACGGTGATGTCGTTACGTAGCGCCTGGTCGTCGTCTTCCGGCTCGAATGGCTCGGAGATGTGGCCCTGCTCGTAGTCGAGCACCAGCCGCGGTTCCTGGTTGTACAGGCGAGCGCGCCCGAGATAGACCATGCCGAGCGCGTCGCGTCGCTCGGTCAGCATCCCGAGATCCACCGCGGCCGCGGCGTCGAGCAGGTCCAATACCTCGATCGGCCGTTGCGCGCCGACCCGGTCGGTGAAGTCCGGATCCAGCGCCAGAGCGAGAGGGATCTGTTCCTCGGTGGCGATGCGCTCCAGCCGCGCACCGGCGGTCTCGCCGCGCCACGCACGGAACCCGCCGGCCATCCTCCCCCACACGTCGGCCGTGTTGTTGTTGATCACGCCGACGTGCCCTATCGCCGTGCTGCCCAAGTCCCCGCCGTTGGCCACCAGCACCTTGGTCGCGTGCCCGAACGTGTGCGCTGGCAAGGTCTCGGTCCACACCTGGTTTTTCGTGATGTCGGTGTCGTAGGCGAACATTTGCCACTCGATCGCGCTGCCGACCTGCTTGAGCCAGAGCCCCGCCCACACGTCGCGGTTGTTGAGCTGGAACCCCACCCAGGTGCTGGTGTAGATCGTGGCGCCGTTGGTGCCGCCCGGGTCCTTGACCACCACCTGCATGGAACCGGCCGGGTCGACCAGCAGCTGCCATTCCCCAGTAGAGCCGGACGTACCGAGGTTGAGCACCTGCACGGTCTGCGGCACACCAGCCTCCGGGGTGTGCAGCAGCATGAACGCGCGCAGCTCGCCGGTGGCTGGCTGCGTGGGGATGCTCGCCCACGCGAAGGTGTTGTTCCACTGCGGAATTGGCTCGCTGCATTCGAACCCGGAGTACGCGCCGAGCGAGGCCTTCGCCGACGTGCCCGACACGAATGTGCTCATCTGCAGCGGTGGCACGCCTTCGACCTCGGACGCCAGCTGGGTGGCCCCGGACTCTTCCTCGCACGGCCAGTACGCCACCGGCGGCGCGTACGCCGCGTTGGTCACCGCCCGGAAGAACGTGCTCCGGAGCGGGGACGCGCCCTGGGACAGGCGCCGGCGGATCGACGCGGCGTCCAGCTGCACCGACACGTCAGTACCGGTCGGGTCCCAGCGGACCGGCCAGTTCGACACCTCGCCGGAGAACCGCACCGACTCGTCACTGATGCCGGTTTCGGTGCCGTGCATCGTCCACACCAGACCGGTCGAGTCGGTGAACGGCGTGTTCTCCCGCACCCGGCGCGCGCTGAAATCCGCCGCCGCGACCACGGTGCCGTCGATGCCGTTGCGCAGCTCGAACGCGTGCGTGCGCCCGATGAAGTTTGGGTACACCTGCTGAGCACCGGACGCCCCGGCGCCGATGGCCAGGGTCGCGGTGCCGTCCTTGACCGAGGTGACCCCGGCCGCGGTGACCGGCGCACCGAGCGGCGTCCAGGGCCCGGCGATCGTGGGCGCGGTGTAGAACGTCACCGTTCGCCCGCCGCCGCCGTTGTTCACGTCCAGGGTGGCGCGCACGGCCAGGCGCCGCGTGGACTCCGGCACCGCGACCGTGGACGCGGCGAAAAGCCGCGCGGCCAGCGTGCCGTCCGGCGACCACATCAGCTCGAGCTTTCCGGTGGCCAGCACCGCCAGCAGCCACGACCGTTGATCACCGGTGTTGAGGTACTTCGAGGCCAGTGTCTGCCCGCCGGTGAACTGCGGCCGCCAGCTGCGCGGGGTGACGTCGATCCGGACGTCGTGGTCCCCGGTGAACCCGAGCGACGGGGCGTCCGGTGTGGTCACCCCCGACCCTGCCGGGCGGCCCGCGGTGAGCAGCGCGCCCCGCGGTGGGCCCACCCTGACCTGAATCGGGGTGTTGCGCCCGATCAGCCCGTACAGCGGCGACGCGGGGTTGTGCCGCGAGTACCGGCCATCGGAGTTGTCCAGGATCAGGGTGCAGCGGCTGGGGTCGGCCGCCTTCGCCCAGTCCCCGCGGCCGCGGCTGTGGTTGATCGCGCCGCGGGCGAAGGTGTGCGTGGTGATGTCGTTCCACACACCGCCGTAGTACAGCTCCACGTACAGGTCGAGCTCGTCTTGCGGAAACGCCATCTCAGCCCCCCAGCACCTTCTGCACGTTCCCGCCCGAGAACTGGATCACGCTGCGCAGCCACCGCAGGAACAAGTCATCCGCACCCGGCACGAACCCGATCTGCAGCTGCGCGACGGTGGCGCTGCCGCCGCCGGCGCCGAGCACGCCGAGCGCCGCACCTTTGTTCCCGGCCTCGAGCGCCGCCTGATTTCGTGCGGTCGACGCGGCGGTGGAGATGAACTCCTTGTTGCTGGCCAGCAACGGAACCAGGTCTTCCTTGGGCCCGCCGGTGCCGTTGATCAGTCCGGCGTTGGCGAACCTCGGCAGCCCGCCGTGGGCGAACTTGCCGACCATGCCGCCGTTGGCCTTGAAGTTCATCCCGGCCACCTTCGCGCCCAGGCTCACGAACGCGTTGCCCACGTGCCCGGTGACCTTGGACAGCGACGCGAAGAAGCTGGACGTGTCGGCCTTGACGGTGATCGTCTTGCCGTTGGGCAGCTTGTACACCGCGTCTCCTGCGGCGTTGACCGACTTGGTGACGCCCTGGGCCTGTAGGTCGGTCGCCGAGAGCGTGCCCATGAACACCCCGAGGCTGTGATTACCGATGCCGTAGGCGTTCGCCATCTGCAGCGCGCCCTCGCGGGTGAAGCCCATTGCGATGGCTGAGGCGACGAACCTTTCCTGCTGGGTGGTCAGGTTGTCGTTGACCTGCATGATGGCCTGGCCGAGTGGCACGCTCTGCGCGGTCAGCTCGTTCACCGACGCGCCCGCGTTGGCGAATCCACCCTGCAGTTCCACGAGTTTGTCCTGCAGCGCCGAGCCGTTCACGGTGAAGGTGTTGATGGTGCCGTTGGCGTTGAGCAGCTTGTCGTTGAGCGCGCCCGCTCCCGCGCCGCTGGTGTCGAACCCCTCGCCGAGCTGACGGATTCCGTCGTTGATGGCCTGCGTGGCTTCCTCATAGGACGGTGTCCGCCCGGCCAGCTTGTCGAGAACGGCGATCATCGCTTCGCCCCGTTCCTCCACGGACTTGGTGATGTCGGCGACGGTGGCCAGAGCCTGCTGATACTGGCTGGCTCCCTGCTCGGCGATGCGGGTCGCGGTCGACACCTGGGCGAATCCGGCCGCGGCGTTGTTGGCGGTCACGGTCGCCTTGTCCAGCGCCTGCGACTCTCCCTCGGTGGCAGCTTTGAGGTTGAGCAGGGCCAGCAGTTGGTTTTCCTGCTCGGTGGTGAACTGCGCCGACGCGAGGATGCCGCCCTGGAAGATCCCGACCATGTCGTTTGCGGACTTGCCCTGTGCCTGCCACGCCAGCGTGCTGCCCTTGAGGCTGTTGGCCATGGTGTCGGTGCCGCCGGAGGCCTTCACGATCGCGTCAATCTGCGCGTTGATCGTGCCGTTGAGCGCGGACATCGCCGAGTCGCTGCCGGTGGCTGCGTCGCGCACCGTGCCGTACGAAATGCCCAAGGCCTTCGCGTTGTCGGCGGCGTCTTTCGACGCTAGCGCGGCGTCCACATTGGCCTTGGAGTGCTGGCCGATCGCGCCGCCGTCCTCCTGAATGGCCTTGGTCAGCGACCGGACGCGGTCCTCGTGTGCCTTGGCCGCGGCCGCGGCTTCCTGCTGACGCTGCCCGATCACGGCCAGGGCCAGGGCGCCGGCGCCGAGCGCGATCCCGAACGGCCCGCCGACCGCGCCGAGCAACGACCCGAACATGCCGCGCATTCGCTCGCCCTTGGTGGCTGCCCCGTCCGATGCCGACGCGAATTCCGCGACCCGCACGGCCACACCGGCGATCGCCTCGCGCGCACCACCGATGAGCTTCATCGCCGTCGACAGCGACATCCACAGCCCGATCAGCGGGCCGAGCGCGCCGGAGATGGGGCCGAGCACGCCGAGCACGCCGGAGAGCATGTCCAGCGCCACGCCGAGCGCGGAGGACATCACCGGCAGCGCGCCGCCGCCGAGCTGCCCGACCACGTCGAGGATCTGGCTCACGACCTGTACGACTTCGTCGCCGTGCTCGGCCCACAGCCCGGTGGCCGCGGTGACCCCGGCGCCTACCGCGGGCAGGATCTCCTCGACCAGGTCCCCGAAGTGACCGAGCCCCGTGCCGGCGTCCGCGCTGCCCTTGGATACCTCGGTGAAGAATCCGGACACACCGACGCCGGTGTCGGCCATCAGCGAACGAAGTCCGGTCATCACCGGCGCGGAGGCCTTGACCGCGTCGAGCATCCCGGGCATGGCGTTCTCGGCGAAGTCGGTGACCCCGCCCACGGTTTCCTTGATCGCTGCCGTGGTCGCCGGGTCGGCGAAGGCCTCGCGCATCTGCGGCCGCAACCGCTGGAAGCTCGCGCCCAGGTCGTCGGCCGCGCCCACGTAGGCGTCCCGCAGCGGCGCCGCGTCCGCGGTCAGCCCGGAACGGACCTCGCTGGACAGATCCCGAAACGACTGCTGAACCTGCGCGTTCTCCTTGAGCGCGAACGCGCCGAGCCCGGCGAACGCCAGCGGCATCGCCGCCACCGCCGCGGTGGTGACCGCCGCGGCTGCGGCCGACGCACCCGAGCTGAGCGCCATCGCCTTGACGGCCTTGACGCCCATGCGGTCGATCGAGTCGCCCACCCGATCGAAGGTGTTCGACGCCTTGTCGATGCCCAGCACCGTGAACACCAGGTCTTTGACCGCCACAGTCCACCCCCGGGAAGTGCCGGCTACCGCTGCGCGGCGGCCTGGTCCTGCTGGGCGACGATCTCGGCCAGCTTGTAGAAATCAGCGACGGGCAACCGCGCCACGTCGGCCGGGTGCAGCCCGAACCGGACGAGGAACGGGACCCTCAGCTGCGTGAGGTGGAACCGGATGCCTTCTTGCGGGTCGCCCGCGGTGCGCGTGACCGACCCGTTCCGCCGTTTCCCCGGCCTGCCGCTGGTGTGTCCTCGGCGCCGGCGTCCTCGGCCTCGGCGTCCCCGGTCCCGGTGTCCTCGGTCCCGGTGTCCTCGGTCCCGGTGCCCTCGGCGGGCGCGGGCGCCACGACGGGCTCGACCGGAGTCAGCCGAAACCGCATCATCGGGAACCCGAACTTGTCGAACGGGGTGGTGTCACCGGCTTTGCGCTTGGCCAGCCAGAAAAACGCCTTGATCGACAGGGCCGACGTCACCGCCCATTCCTTGAGCAGCTGCCCCCACACGACACCGGTGACCTTCTCCAGCTCGATCAGGTCACCGACGTCGATGTCGTCGAAGTCCAACATCCATGACTCGTCGGAGTCCTTGAACCCGAACCGGAATCGGTGGCTGTCCGACCGCAACGCGGCCACCAGCTGCTCGTCGATCATGTCCCTGTGCGTCCTTTCAGGATGAAACGAGTTTGTTGATCACGTTCACTGACTCGGCCGCCGAGTCGCGGATCTTGCTGCCGTGCTTGGCCATGGTCGAGTCGAACCAGCCGGGCGGGGTCACGGTCTGGGTGACCCACCGGTCCCGGTTGCCCATCACCGGATGCCGCCACTTCCCGGCGTTGAGGTAGAGCGGGAGCTTGCGCTGATCGGTCGGCAGCGTGGAGGACTGCACCCGGATCCGGACTCCGGCCGTGCGGCCGGAGGACTTCACCTGGGTCTTGACCGCGCGCGCCACGCTGTTGCGCAGCCCGCGGTTGGCGAACGCGGTCTTCCTCGCGGCCTGGGTTTTCTTCCGCCGGGCGAGCGTGTGTTCACGGCGGGCTTGCCCGCCGCCGCCGCGGGTCGAGCTGGTGGCGATCGCCCGCACCCGCTGCTGCGCCTCGCCCACCGCGGGCGCGGCGGCCTCGCGCATCCGGCGCGTCATCAGCCGGGACAGCTCCCCGCTCCCGGCTACCTGCTTGAGCTTGGCCGCGGTCGCCCGGAACTCCGCGGTGCCCCGAATCTCAAGCCGCGCCGGCATGTGCTGCTCAGCTGGTGGCGCGGGCGACCGCGCCCGAGGTGGGGAAGGACAGGTTCTTCATCGCCATCTCGTTGAGCGACCCGCCCACGCTGTGCTGCTGGATCAGCACCTGCCCGCTGTACTGCGGGTTGCTGGCCGACACCGGGCCCGCGTCCAGGCGCACGACGAACGTGGCGACCGTGCCGAACAGCGGCCACAGGATCGCGTCGATCTCGCCGGGGGCGGTGTCCTCGAGCGCTTCGAAGGTCAGCGTGCCGGACTTGAGACCGGCGGTCTGCTCGGTCCAGCCGTCGCCCATCGCGGTCGAGTCCAGCGCGGTCGCCTCGAGCGCGAGCGTCGCCTGCTTCATGTGGTCGGACATGTCGGTGCCGTTGAGCGACAGGAATTCGTTGAGCAGCGCCATCGTTGCCATGTGCGTTTCCCTTTCTGGGCAACAAAAAAGGCCCGTGCCGTACGGCAGGGCCTGCGTGGAGTGCGGGAGGTGGCGGGTTACTGCAGGGCGATCGCCCCGGCCAGCTGGGCGTCACCGGTGATCGCGGTGACCGTGAGCCGGTAGTAGGTGTCGGTGAACCCGCTCGCGTCGACCGGCGGCAGCCACAGCGCGCCGCGCGCGGTCAGCGCCGGGAACGTGGCCACGGTGGTCGGTGAGGCGAACCCGGCGGTGGTGTCGGACTCGACCGCCACGGTGACGGTGGTGCCGACCTCGAATCCGTGCACGGTGGCGTACAGCTTCTTGCCCGCGGCCCCGGCGCCGAGCTGCAGCGCGCCGCCCAGCGGCCCGGCCGCCGACGTCGGTTCCTCGTCCCAGGGCTTGGCCAGCTGACCGCGGATCACCCCGTGCGCGTCCGCGCCCTGGGCGGACACGGTGAACGGGGCCATCTCGTTGTACGTGCCGCCGACCTGGTAGCTGAACCGGCCGGCCTTCCACAGGTAGGCCACGGACCCGGCTACCTCGTCGAGCCCGAACGTGTGCACGCTCGGCGCGGCGCCGAGCGCGGCGAACAGCTCCGGGTCGACTGCAGTCGAGTCCTCGTCTTCGGGCGCCTGCCAGAACCCGGCCAGCTCGAACGTCGCGGACTTCGCTCCGCCCTTGACGCTGGTCCAGCCGCCGTTGCGGAAGGTGGTGGAGTCGAGCGCGGTCACCTCGGAATTCAGCGTGGCCTGGTTGCTCGAGCCGGTGAAGTCGTGCCCGCCGACGTAGCAGAAGACGTTGAGCAGCGCCTGTGTCGCCATCAGCCTTCACCCCCCTGGTTCTTCGCGCTGCCACCGCTCGGCTTCGGGGTGCGCTTGACCGGCTCGATCAGCCCGGCCTCGAGCAGCGCGCCGACGTTGAGCGGACTGTCCTCGGCAATCGTGACCGTGCCGCCGGGGGCGGTGTCACACACCCGGCGCGGCCCGACCACCCGGAACACCTGGTGTCCCATGCGGACTCACTTTCCTTTCACGGTCACGGGCACCGAGAAGATGCCGCCGAAGTAGCCGATGGCCCCGACCTCTTCCAGACCGAGCGCGCGGTAGCTGGCCACGTAGCAGGTTTCGGCCATACCACCCAGGGTCTGGTCCGCCTCGATCGCCAGCGGGATGGACTGATCGCCGGTGACGCTGGCGAAAGCTGCCAGCTTGCGCTGCCCCGGCCGGTCGAACGCGGCGGAGGTCAGCACGGTCACCTGGAACAGCAGCGTCATCCGCCCGCGGCCAAAGGTCAGCCGGTACTCGTCGATGTCGGGCGCGCCGACGATCGCTTCGGGCGGGTTGATCTTCCCCGGGCTGTGCGTGGACGTACGCAGTCCGGGAACCGTGGACAGGCGCGCCTCGAGCGCGTCCATCACGGCCTCAATGGTCGGTGCGGCCATCAGTCCCGCCCCCTGCTCAAGATCGGTGTGCGCACGAACGGCGCGAGCTTCTTCGCGGCCATCGGGTTGTCCCGCACCCGCACCGCGCCGAAGTCCCCGAACCCGGCCACCCCGAACGGGGCCTCGCGCAGTTTCAGGGTCTCGGCAGCCAGGATCTTGCTCGCCTGCGCGACCGGATCCGGTACTGCGGACCAGCCCCACCGGGCGGTCACCCGCACGGTGGCGTGGCGCCCGGCCGGGAACCGCCGGCCACCCACCGCGCGGATCGCCCAGAACGGCCAGCCCGGGTCCCCGTCCACCACCCCGTTGAGCGGTTCGAGCTGGTAGTCCGCAGGCGACCACACCGCCGAGTACGACCCGTCACCGGCGTCGTCGGTGGCCACGATCAGCCCGTCGGCGCTGGCGAAGTCATCGACGTACACCAGCTCGGTGTGCTCACGGTCGTAGATCCGGGCCGAGGCCTCGGCGGCCAGGTTGAACTGCCGTCCACAGTGGCCGTTGATCTCGCGGGCCACCGAGCCGATCGCGGCGTCGATCTCGGCGTCGTCGGCCTCGTCGTCGTCAGTGAGCCCGGTGTATTTCTTGATCACGTCCCGGTCGCTGTAGGGATCGCCGAGCGCCATCGCGCACCGCCTTTCCGTGTGGGGCTCGGGCTGCCCCCGGGGACGCATCCGGGAGCAGCCCGAGGTCTCTACTTACCGGTGGCCTTGCCGCGCCGGCGGGTGGCGGCCTGCTCGCCCTTGTCGCCGGAGGCCTGCGCGTCGCCGGTCTGCTCGGTGCCGTCGCCGGAGTTCGGCGGCTGCTCGCCGTCATCACCGGGCTTCGGCGGCTCCTGCGGCGGCGCTGCCTGCCCGCCGTCGCCGGGCTTCTGCGGCGGCTTCTCCGGCCCCTCCGGCGGGTCCTGCGGGGGTTCCGGTGTGGACGCTGCCGCGCGCACAGCGCTCAGCGTGCCGGGCGAGTCGCGGTTGACCCACTCGGCGTCCGCCTGGTCCAGCTCGACATCGTCCTTGGGTTCCCACGGGCCGAAGGCCTTACCGTCGCGGCGGGCGTGGTAGCGGTGTTTGACGCGGTAGCGCGGCATTACGCGCTCCTCTCCTTGGTCAGGACCAGACACGCCTGCACGGTGTCCCAGCCGGTGACCCGGTAGGTGACCTGCCCGGCCAGGGTGATGGTGCGGCCGGTGACCACCGAGGTCGCCGGGTCCAGGTTCGCCAGCATCTGCAGCGACATCAGCGCGGTGTCCGGCGCCTGGGTGATCTCCACGCGGCCATCGGCGCCGCGGGTCATCACCACTTCGCCGGTGTGGACGTGCCCGCCCATCAGGACTGCGCCCCGACCAGGCCGTACCAGCTGGTGCCGTCGCACCACACCAGCGCGGATTCGGCCTGGGTGGGGGTGACCACGGTGGCGCCGCTGGCGTTCTGCACCGTGAGGATCTCCGCGGCGTCGGCCGTGTTGGAGATGTACAGGAACACCCCGCGGCAGCCGGACGCCGCGGGCAAGATCACGTTGCGCCCGGCGCCACCGGGGTCGAACGCCATCGCCTGGTAGCGCTCGACCTCGAGCCCGCTGATCGTGCGGTGCGCGGCCAAGACTTCGACCGGCTTGATCGACATCCGCGACGCGCGCCCGGTCGGCGCGATCGCGATTTTTTCCCTCTGCGTCACGATCTGTCCTTTCTGGACGCACACGTGCGCCCGCCGGGATGGCGGCCGCACGCGAGTGTCCGGGTAGCTCGGTGGTCAGAGGCTGTTGTCGATGTTGGACAGCGTCGCCGCGGCCTCGATCCCCGACGCCGCGCCGGTCGGGGAGAACCGGCCGAACCCCAGCCGCAGGCTGTAGACGATCCGGGTCTGGTCGGTGGCCGGCAGCCGCTCGGACTCGACCATGATCCGGCGCCGCCACCCGGCCTTGAACCCGCGCGGGTTGAAGGTGGTCACCTGGCCCTTGGTGTTGTTCGCCGCGGTGGTCGACACCTTGCCGTCGGCCTCGGTCTTGGGCTGGGCGATCGAGCCGATGAGCGGGTTACCGAGCACCCGGGCCAGCTCGCCGTTGAGCACGGTGGCCTGCGGGCCGTACTTGTCCACGGTCAGCACCTCGTCCAGCATCGCCAGCCGGTCCGCGGTGTCCGGGTCGGCGACGTGCACCAGGTCGTTCGGGTCGATCGGGTGGCCCCAGTCGACCAGCCGCTGGTAGTCGACCATCTTGCCGCGCTGCCCGTTGAGCAGCGCCAGCGTCGGCGCCCCGGCGGCGTCGGTGTTGTTGGCGGTGTTGTCCACCAGCGCGGCGTGCCGGATCCCGTCGAAAGCCAGATAGTGCTTGGTGTTCGCCGGGTCGGCGTCATCGAGGTTGATGTTGCCGGTGGCGGCGTTGGTGGTGTCTCCGTTGAGCACCAGGCTGTCCGAGTAGTGCGCCACCGACAGCGCCGCCTGCCGCCGCAGGAACGGAATGAACGGGATGATGGAGTCCTCTTCCATCTCCCCGGACCACATCTGGTGGATCACGAACTTCTGCGCGTCGACCTGCACGCGCTGCGACCCGGTCTTGACCGTGTCGTAGTTCGACGCGTTGTTGCTCACCGACTGCGGCACCCACAGCATCTCCGGGATGTCCACCTCGACCGGGAGGTACGCGGTCGGGTCGGTCATCTCGAACGCGTCGATCAGCGGGAAGATCCGGCCCAGCTTGCGCGGGGCCTCCCACAGCTCGCCCACGTACTGCGCGCCGATGAGCTGCGCACCGAACCCCGATTCGGCGGTGTCCATCGCCAGCACCGCGCGCTGGTAGGCGCCGGTCAGCTCGTACTTGCCCTGCGCGGCCAGCGTGCGGTCCTTGCCGTGAAACTCGGTGATCGGGATGCGCGGGAACATCTCGTCGAGCGCCTTGCGGTCCAGTTCGCGCACCTTGTCCATCGGCAGGTAGCGCGCGAGGGTGATCGCCTCGAACGTCTTGGTCAGTTCCTCGGACGGCCCCTGGTAGGTGCCGCCCGAGCCCTTGCGCTGCCCGCGCAGGCTGTTCTGCAGGTCGTACAGGAACTCGACATCGGCCATGTTCAGGCCCCAGCGGGCGTACTTCGTGCCCACAAGCTCCCGCGAACCGCCGGCGTCCGGGCCGAACCGGAGCTTGCGGACGAACTCCTTGTCGTTCTCGACCAGCGTCGAGAGGTTCTCCTGAATCAGCGCGGACAGCTTGTCGTCGGACACCGACTCGGTGACCTTGGTGTCCACGGCGTCGAGCCGGGCGCGAATGTCCTTCGCCAGGTCCTCGAGCGTCAGCTTGTCGGTCACAGCGATATTCCTTCCTCGGTGGCGAACGCTGCGAGCACCGCGCTGGCAGCCTGCGTGTCGATCTCGTCGGTACCGGCCTGCTTGCCGGTGGGGTCGGTAGTGGTGCCCGCGGGCGGCAACTGCAGCCCGAGCCGGGCCAGCTCGTCGCGCACACAGGCGCGGACCTGCTCGGCGGTCGTGGTGCCGTACTCCTGCTCGTCGAACAGCTCGACGAGTTCGCGGCCGACCAGTGACAGCGCGCGGCGCGAGTGCTGCACCAGCGCGCGCGGGTCGGCCGGGATGGACACCGCGGAGACCTCGGCCAGGTCGTAGTGCGCCTCGTCGCGGATCTCCTCGAGCGACAGGCGCCACCAGTTCTCCAGCGGCTTGCCCTCGTCGTCGGTGAAGTCGAACCCGACCGACACCGCCGAGAGGAACCCGCGCCGGTACTTCGACTCCACCATGCGCGCGAGCTCGTCCTCGGCGTCGAACACGACCTGGTCGAGCACCACCGCGCCGTTCTTGCTCAGCGCGACACCGCGCGCGATCGGCGGCCGGTGCGGCTGGTGCATCCACAGCACGACGGGGTTGGCGTTGAAGTTCTCCAGCTGCCAGCCCTCGTTGCGCAGCGAATAGCCGTAGCGGTTCAGGCCGGTGCTCGAGGCCACAAAGGACAACGGCCCGTCCCCACCGGTGTCCAGCGCCGAGCGGTCCAGCTCGGCACGCCCGTAGGCCAGTTTCGTTTCCATCTAGGTGCCTCCGATGCTGTGGACGGTCTCGTAGTCGCCGCCGCTCTTGCGCGCCGAGCGCTTGAGCGCCTGCATCGCCTGGTGGCAGAACGGGCGCTCATCGGCCCGCGCGGTGGTGAAGATGCGGCCGGTGATCCGCAGCCCCTCCAGTGACCTGACGCTGTCCGGTGAGGCCAGCACCGCGTCCGGGTGGCGCACGCGCAGGTCGTTGGCCTCGGCGGCGTAGACGCACAGGATCACGTCACCCGCGCCTGGTGGTGGCTCGCTCATGACGTGATCTCCAGTGCTCGTACGTCGACCTCGAGCGCGGCCAGCACCTGGTCCCACGCCGCGGCGTTCTGCTCGGTGCCCGGCGCCGGCTTCTGCTCGTCGACGGCCTGACCCTCGTTGTCGTCCTCGGCCGGGTCGACCGCGGCCGGGTCGGTCCCGCCGCCGAGCACGCTGTTTTCGTCGTGCACGGCGGCCTTGTTCACCGGCGCCCACCACACGTCACCCCACGGCACGCGCGGCATCCCGCGCCGGGCGCGCCACTCGTTGATCGTGAGCCCGCCGACCTCGATCGCCTGGCGCTCGCGGTCCCACACCGCCGACTGCGACTCCTGCAGCGCGGCCACCCCGGACAGGTCCGCCTGCACGTGATCGGGCACGGCGGCCGAGCCGATGAGCCCGCGGCGGGCGCGCTTGCCGAACTTCGGCAGGAACTGCTCGCGGATCTCCTGCGCGCGCAGATCCAGATCCGGGACCAGGGCGTGTTCCCACAGTCCTTTCTGGAACTCGCGGATGTTGGCCAGCGTCGCGTGCTCGAGATCGTTGAGCAGCGGCGCCGGGATGCCGTAGGCGTTGGCCACCTGCCGCAGCGTCAACCCCAGCCCCAGCACGAATTCCGCGTCCTTGGGGCTGATGTTGACCGGCTTGAACTCCGCCTCGTAGCGCAGCACCGCCCAGCGGTGCGCCTTGTCCGCGCCGGAAAACCGCTTCTCTAGCCGCTCCTGCAGCTCGTCGGCCTGCGGCTGGCTGAAGGTGGTCGCCACCTTGCCCTGCCCGTGTGCCTTGGGCATCACCATGCCGGCGATCTGCAGCCCCTGCTTGTGCAGATTGTTGTTGGCCTTCATCATCGCCGACGCGGTGTCCGCGGCCAGGCGCGCCGCGGCCAGCGGCGAGAGCCCGGAGAACTCGTCGAGCGGGTTGGGGTAGCGGAACCACACGATCTCGTCCGCGGTGAACTCGAGCACCTGGCCGTTGACGTTCGACTCGTACAGGAACTTAGTCAGGTACTCCGTTTCGTGCGGGACCGGCTTGACCCGCGAGGCCTTGAGCCACCAGATTTCCGAGGGCTCTCCGCGTTCGTCGCGCTCGATCGCCCAGAACGACTGACCCCACACGCACATGGACAGCTCGTCCATGCGCGCCAGCCGCGCCGGTGTCCAGTGCGGATTGACGTAGTCGAGCAGCGTGGCCGGTGCCGAGTTCGGCAGCTCGATCTTGTCCTCGTTGCGGCCCTGGTAGACGCGCATGGGCGGCACGGACATCAGCCGGGCCCGCAGCTGCGCGGCCGAGAACACCTCGTTGCTGGTAACCAGATAGTCGCCGTAGGACTCTTCGGTGTACCGCTCGTCACGGTGGCCCCACACCTTGTCCGCCGGTTCGACCACGGCCGAGCCGACCGGGAACGCCAGCTGTGCCCCGCTGCGGGCGCGCACCGCTTCGATGCGCTCGAGCACGCCCATCACGGGCCCCGCTGCTCACGCGTGCTCGAGGCCTGCGCCGACGCGGCTTCCCAGCCCACCACCGCCGCCGCCCACAGCCAGGATGCGACCAGCCGCAGCAGCCGCCACAGCATGAACGCGGTCCAGCCCAGCACCAGGAACGGCAGTGCCAGCACGGTCAGCACCAGCCGCACCGGCTCGAACTCGCGGGCCTTCTCCTCGATGCGACTCGCGGTCGCCACCATGCTCGTCATGCCATTAACGCCCCTTCGATCTCGCCGGACTCCGGCTCGTTGAGCGCGCCGTCTTCGATGGCCTGACCGCGCGCGGCGTAAGCCAGCAGTGCGGCGATGAACGCGTCGATGAACACGCCGGCTTTCTTCTTCACCACGCGGAGGTAGAACTCGGTCTTCTC
Organism: Saccharothrix sp. AJ9571; assembly: GCF_021725495.1. Lineage (NCBI taxonomy): Bacteria > Bacillati > Actinomycetota > Actinomycetes > Pseudonocardiales > Pseudonocardiaceae > Saccharothrix > Saccharothrix sp. AJ9571. Next base: position 215,371 of record NZ_CP091382.1, read on the forward strand.
CCGCTCGCCGTCTTCGCGCGGCGGCTTGCGCTTGCCCTTGGCCAGCGCGGCGTTGGTGGCGTGCTGGGCCAGGACTTCGCTGCCATCGTGCGAGAGCGACCGCTCTTTGTAGGCGGTCAGGAACCGCTCGATCACGGTGTCCATGCGCCGCTCGACCGTGGTCGGGAACTCCACGACCCGGTCCGGCCACTCACCGGCCCAGGTGTCGAGGTAGTCCTGCCACTTGTACGGGTCGGCGAACAGGTACCAGACCTCGTAGGCCTCGAACGCCGCGCGCACCGCCTCGTCCACCGCGAGCCGGTCCACTTTCCACTCGCCGTGCTGGTCCTGCTCGGGCCACCAGATCCCGATCTCGAACAGGCGCCCGTCGCTGATGCGGCACGCCCACAGCGCGGTCCCATCGCGCGAGCGCGACCCGTCGAACCCGAGCACGATCCGTTCGCCCGGCCGCAGCCCGCCGGGCTCGGCCAGTGTCGCCCACACCGGCGCCGACACGGCGTCCTTTTCGCCGACCGTGACCTGGTCCAGGAAGTACCTGCGCGCCTCACCTTCGCCGGTGTCGGCGGCCTGGGTGTCGGCGTAGATGCCGTCCTCGTCGACCCATCCGCCGGCCGAGCGCGCCGAGTCGCCGTACTTGATCCGGATCCGCTCGCGTACCGCGGCCTCGTCGTCGAGGTCGACCGGCTCGAGGTCCGGGGCGATGTGGTCGAGGAACACCCGGGGGTTCTTCGCCTCGGCGGTCTGCTGCGCCACCGACTGCTCGGACGGGTCCCACGCGTTCGTGGCCTCGCTCCACGACCCGCCCATGCCGGTCAGGTTCCGCTTCATCGCCCGCGCCATGTCCAGCCCGCCGTCGGACTGGCGCATCAGGTGCGGCTCGGTGAACCCCGCGAAGGTGATCGGGGCACCCAGGCGCGACCGCGCGGCCGACGTGACCGGCTCGATCCAGCCGTCCCCCTCGGGCAGCTTGATCCGCGTCTCGCCCACGTCCAGGCCCGGGGTGTCGGCGATCGGTCCTTCCGAGAGCATCCGGTACAGCGGCCGGAACGTGTTCGCCGTCTGCTCTTCCGACGTGGCGGCCAGCTGCACCCAGGGCGTGTCCACCGGCCGCCCGACCGGTTCACCGTGGGCGTCCCAGCCGTCGAACTGCACCGGGCCGAGCGCGTGCGCCGCGGCCCGCGCGGCCAGCAGCGGGTCCTTGCCCCACTTCTGCGGGCGCCGCAGCTGCGTGCCGTGGTAGACGAACCCGTCCCGCGGGCGCGGGTACTTCGGGTGCGGCACGGCGTTGGGGAACAGCCGGTACACCCACAGGAAGTGCCGCCACATTTCGTTCGTGAGCAGGTACGGCGTCCCGCGCATCGGGCCGTCCGGGATGGTGAGCATGTCCTGCACCCAGGACCCGATCAGCCACCCCAGCGTCGGGAACTCTCCCGGCTCGTTAGGCCCCCGCCACGGCATCCGGATCGACCGCCTTGAGCTGCGGGCGCGACGGCACCGCCGACGCGGCACTCGACTCGGCCGGCGCGGGCTCGGTGCGCCGGTCCTCGAGTTCGTCCCCGGCGATCTCCCACCTCAGCCGCAGCATCGCCAGCGGCGTCAACCCGATCCGGTCACCGAGCTGGCGAGCCTCCGCCCCGGCCTTGAGTTCGCCGTTCTCGGCCAGCACTTTCCAGCGCACGTACTGCGCCACGTCCCGAGTCCAGCGCAGCCGCGCCCACGCCACCGCCTGCGGGGTCTTCCACAGCTCGCGCCACATCGCCCGCTCGGTCTTGGCCTGGATCGAGAGCACGTGCTCGAGCACTTCGACCCGCTCGAGCGCCCGCGTCAGCGCGGCCTCGTTGACCGCGATCCCCGCGTCGAGCTGTTCCTCGAGCCGCTCGGCCTTGCGCCGCGCGACGCGCAGCTTGGCCACGGTCTGAATGTCCTCGCCCAGCGGGAAACGTGGCGCCGGCTTCTGCCTTCCCTCGGCCGGGAGCTTGGTCATCCCGACCGTGGCGTTACGGCGGCGCCGGTGCTTCGCCGGTGGCGGCCCCATCCCGCCCATGCCACCACCCCCGAACATCACAAACAGTCACGACAATGGCGGGTTCGGGCTCCCACGAAAACGAGAATCCCAGACCCGTACAAACCGACAGGCACCTAAAGAACGGGGTCACATCACCGCAGGAAACGGCGTGATTTGGGGGCCCCTACCCCCTGCGAGGTGTCCACTGTGGACACCGCAACGACCCGACATCAGCGTTGGTCACTCTCTGTCGATGCGACAGACCGTCGTGCCCCTCGCCTCGAGTTGCACACGCGGCACACCACCTCGACATCGGCCACCGTGAGCGCGGGCCACCGAAGGTGATCACCACTCAGCGGGTTGTCCGCATCGCCCGTGGTTGCGCAGTCACAGCACCACGGATGCAGGCCGATGGCCTCGGCCACCAGCAGCTGCCAGTCCCTGCCGTAGCCCCGCGCCGTGGTGCTCGGCCGCACCCTGCCCGCTTCCCGCACGCGGTTGCGCTCGCGGGTGTGCGTGGCGCAGCGCGTGCCGTGCCCGAACCGGGAACACCCCGGCTCGAGGCACGGACGCAACCCCATCCCCGCTCACCACCACACCCGTGCCCCGGTACGGGAAAGCCCCCGGCGCTGAGGGGGGAGGTGCGCCGGGGGCTCTGTCCTGAACGGACACTGATCCGAATGTGGACACCCTACGCGTTCGCCCAGCTCAGCGACAAGCACCCCCGAACTGTCGGTGTGGGGTGCTACGCCACCCTGCATCAGGGGATCGGGACATTCGACAGTCGCTCACGTGCTACCTCGTAGTATCGGCGAGACAGTTCAATGCCCACGAATTCGCGGCCTGTGGCGAGCGCGGCCTCGCCTGTCGAGCCAGAGCCCATGAACGGATCCAGCACGGTGCCGCCCTCGGGGCACACCTTCACCAGTTCGGACAAGAGGCCGTCGACGGGCTTCTGGGTGATGTGCCTACGCTGCCGACCACCTGGCTGGCTAGCCGAGAAGTGGCCGGGCAGGTAGATCTCCCGGGTGTTGTCGTATGAGCCTTTGCTACCCCACAGGATGTACTCGCAAGCTGCGCGGAACCCGCCACGACGCGGCCGGTTGATCGGCTTGTACCAGCTCAGCGTTCCCTGCCAGGTCCAACCAGCGGCCTGCACGGCGTCCGACGTGGCCGGCATCTGCCGCCAGTCCGTGAACACCAGGCAATGTGCTCCATCTCGGCTCACGCGCAGGCATTCCGAGAGCACCATCGTGAGCCACGTGATGTATGAACGCTGGTCGCGGTTGTCGCCTGTGAAGTCGGGCAGGTCGTGCTGGGCATCACCACTGACGTACTTTCCGCGCGCGGACTGCGAATTGCGTTCCGAGTTCGTGCGGCCGCCCGAGTTGTAGGGCGGATCTGCGATCACCACGTCGACGGTACTGGCCGGCATGGACGAAAGCACGGCGAGCGCGTCACCCTCGTGGAGCTGAAGCGTCATCAGATTCCTTCTTTCTAATCGGCAGATCCGCACACACCTGCTAGTGGCGGCGGCACGTCGTGCGCCGGAACGAGGTTGTGGGGTAATGACCCCGGAAAGGAAAGGCCCCGGCGCAGTTGGGTTCTTCGCGCCGGGGCCGATGTCCGCAAGAGACAGCTCTCCGAATGTGAATAAGCTACGCGTTCGCCCAGGTCGCCGACAAGATCGATGTGGTCAACCACTCTCCTTCACGGTGTCGAGCACGTCGCGCACGTCGCCGATGCGGTAGCGGGTGTGCCCGCGCGGGTCGAGCGGGTGCGGCGGGTACTGCGCGAGGTGCCCGCGGTGGGCGTAGCCGCGGATCATGGCCGCGGTGACGGGGCGACCGAGCCCGGACAGGGCACGGCTGATCTCGGTCGCGGTGGCCAGCTGGTCATCGACGGCGTTGAGCAGGAACTCGCGCCGGTCGGCGGTCGCCCAGTGCGCGCCGCATCCGGGGCAGGCGGCCATGCGCGCGCCCGGGGTGGCGTAGATGTCGGCCTCACACGCGGTGTCCGGGTCGTCGTCGAGCGGGGCGCCGCACTGTCCGAGGTAGACCCCCGAGTCCGGCGAGTCGATAGCCCGCCGGATGCGGCGGGTCAGGTCGAGCACGTCGGCGTGCAGCTGCTTGGCGTCGGGCAGCACGGCGAGCCGGGCCGGGATGCCGGCCAGCCACCCGGCGGCCGCGGGCACGGTCAGCGGGTGCGGGGCTCGCAGGTGCCTGGCGTGGGTGAGCACCACTGCGGTCCAGCGGAACAGCGTGGCGCGCAGGTCCGCGGCCAGGTCCGATGCGCGTTCGTTGAACGGCAGAGGCAGGCCTTCGTCCGGATCGGCGGTGTGCCCGGCGCCGGGGGCGTGCCGGTGCTGGCGGGTCACCATCGTTTCCAGCTCGGCGGCCAGGCCGGGCCGGCGCTCGACGACCTCGCGGACCTCGATCACCCGCGTCCATCGTGGCGCGGGGTAGACCACGGGCACCGGTACCCGGCGTCCGATGTGGTGGGTGCGGACCCGAGCTGTTCCGCCGGTGGCGATCGCGCGCAGCTCGGCGGCGAGCTGATCGCTGCAGCGCACGCACAGCTGGGCCATGGCCGGGCGCCCGCAGGCCTCGACCGCGCACAGTGCCCGGCTCACCGGCGCACCTGCTCGGCGTACGCGGCCAGCGCCACATGCAGCCGCTCGAACGCCGGGATAGCCGCGGCCGCGAGCGCTGCCATGTTCGCCCCGCGCTTGGCGTCCCATGCCGGGGCCGCTACTCCGGCCGCCTTTGCCGCGCGGTCGGCCGCGCGGCAGCGCCTCGAGCAGTACTCCGGGTCCATCCACGTCAGCAGCGTTTCGGTGCAGCCCGCCCGCGCGCACTTCTTCGCCGAGTTCATGGCGCCATCCTGTGGGCCAGGGCCACCTGCACGTCCGAGCCGAGCATGGCGGCCACCCCGCTCAGGCAGGACAGCAGCGCGTCGGCGACCGCCTCGGCGCTGGTGTCCTCGTCCAGCCGTGCGCTCGCGGTGTACATCCCGCCGTCGAGCGGGAGCACGTTGAGGTGGATGTCGAACAGGGGGCGCTCGTCGCCACCGCTGTGCTGGTCGACCTCGGGCGGGTCCACTGTGGTCTCAACGTCGGTCATCGCTTCCGCCCTTCTGCTTGGTGTCGGTGTAGCGCTGCGGGTGCGCGGGCGCCCGCAACTCGTCGCCGGTGGTGGGGTTGATGCACGCTTGCCCGATGCCCTGCCCGCAGCCGCGGCACGGCACGGCCTGCAACCGCTCGCTCTCCTCGAGCAGGTCAGTGGTCGCGCGGTGGCGTCGCTTCTCGCCGGGGGTTCGGTGGATCACGGTCTGCTCACCGCCTCGGCCACGTCCTGCTCGACTGCTTCGGGTTGCGGTTCGGGCAGCGGGTTCGGGTTGCGGGTGTAGGGGTTGGGGTCGAGGTAGCCGCGGGGTGTGGTGGCAGGGCCGACCTGTGGGCGGTACCCGGTTGGACCGGCGTCACCGATGAGGTGTTTGTAGCCGGTTTCAAGAGCGGTACCCGTCCCGTTCCCGCCCCTACCCGTCCCGGTAGTCATGCCGCCGGTGGTCGCGTCGTGGGTCGTGCTGGATTGGGTCGCCACCTGCGTGTTTGCGTCCGGCTGCGGGCGTTCCGGGGCGCGTTTGGCGGCGCTCGGGTGGGGTGCGGCGTCCACTTCGGACCTGGATCCGGAGCCAGATTGGTCACCTGGTGGTTCTGTTGATCTTCCGTGGATCGGTGGTTGATCGGGGCTTGATCCGGCAGTGATCGACTCGGTGCCGTCTGGGGGCGGCAGCAGGACCATTCCGGCGGCGGCCGGGGTGCAGTCCTTTTTCTGCCCGTTGCAGCCGCGGCAGGCCACCACCAGGTTCGCGGCGCCCGCGGCGATGCGCGGGTCGACGTGGTCGAGCACGCCACCGGCCGTGGTCTTGCGGTCGGCCCACTTCACCGTGATCCCGCAGTAGCGGCACCGGTCGCCGTCGCGGTCCTTCACCGCGCGGCGCAGCTCCTTGTCCCGCAGTTCGCGGTTCTTCGCGCGCTGCACGTCGTTCTCCGCGCGGGACGGGTTGCGGTCGAGGAAGGCGTGCACCCAGTAGCCGCCGGCCATCGGCCAGGTCTTGCCGTCCAGGCACCGGCAGTCGTCGCCGGGGCGGTGCAGCATCGCCGGACGGTCGCCGAGCCGGGTGTCCAGCAGCGCGCGCAGCTCGGCGCGCGAGGCGATGTCGCGCGCCTTGCGGTCGGGCACCCACCCGTCCGTGCGCTGGGCCGAGCAGTACAGCTTGAGCCGCACCAGGGCGCCGTAGGCGCCGTTGCCGACCGCGTCCACCTGCGGGTCGTCGTAATCGACGTCGTCGAGTCGTAGCCAGGGCATCAGGACCGTCCCGGGGGTTGCCAGCCGAAGAAGTGCGGGCCGTCCTCGCGCAGGTAGGTGCCGAGCACGGTCGGTTCCGGGTGCGCGTCGGGGTTGATCACGCGCCCCCACCGGCCCTGTACGTGCACGTAGAGGCCCGGCGGTAGCCGCCGGGCCTCGGGGTGGGGGGTGACCTTGTCGCCGAGCGCGGGCGCCTGGTGCTCGCGCGCGTCATCCAGCCAGTCATCGGGCTGTTTGCCCTTGCTGGACCAGAACTCGGTGATCTTGCGCCGGATGCGGGGAAACACCCAGTCCGGCCACGGGAACGTGGCCCATGTGGACGGTGGCGGCGCGGCCGCGGTGGTGTGCGTGATGGGCACGCTGCCCCCTCTCGCTGTCCCGGCGGGCTCGCCGGGCTCGGTGGTGGTCGTGGTGTCGGGCTGCAGGGTGAGGCGGCGCAGCCGGGCCGCGGTGTAGACGTGGGGGCCGCCGGGCGGGCCGAGCGTCCACGTCACGTAGAACTCGGTCCGGCCGCTGCGCCGGTCGAGCCCGGCCAGCAGGACGGTGCCGCGTCGTGCCGGGTCGGTGGCCGAGCCGACGCGCTCCCCGACTGCGAAGGGCAGCCGGGGAGCGGTCGAGAGCGCGGGTTGAGCGGGCATCGGGCTACCGGCCGCCCGCCTTGCGGCGCCGCTGACGCAGCGCGCGGGCCCGGTTGTCCTCGCGGGCGTAGTCGACACTGACCCACGCCAGCCGGGCCAGCTCATCGGGGCGCCAGTGCCGCCACACCGACCGGGCGGTGTCGAGGACCCGCCCACCGGCGGCAAGCACGGCAGCGACGCGCTCAGCCATCGCCGTGCCGCTTGGCGAGTGCGTAGGTTCGGCTGGTGGCGCGGTCGGTGACGATGAACCGTTCCTGCCGGAGTTCGCCGGCGACCGCGGTGACGGCGGGGAGGTGTTCGGGCGTGGTGTTGAGCACCACGCCCGGTTCGCGGTAGGTGCGCAGCACGCCGTCCACGCGGCGAGCGGACACCAGTTCGACGGGGTTCGACAGGCAGTGCTCGATCTGCGGCGCGGGGTGGACCGGCGCGCTTGGGTCGTAGCCCTCGCGCAGCCCGAGCATCACCAGCAGGTCCAACAGGTACGACCGACCGGGAGCCCACCCCTGGGTCCAGGACAGGGCCTGGGCGAACTTCTCGCACGCCTCCGGCCCGGGCGCTCCATGGGTGGTGCTGGGGTCGCGGAAGATCGTGATCTTCGCGGCGTAGCCGTTGATGTTGTGGACGGCGGCGGCCACCGGCATGTCGTCGGTGCAGGCGTTGGCCAGGACGCCGCGGGCCTCCCGCATCGACGGCAGGTTGCCGGGGTAGAAGCTCGCCGTCCACGCGCCGTCTGCCGACGCGGACTCGCGGTAGCCGCTCACGCGTCACCACCGGCGGGCTGGTCGGTGGCGGGCAGCACCTCGCGCAGCGGGGCGCGGGTGTCGCACAGCTCGCGCCACGGCAGGGTGCCGCCGGTGGTATCGCTGGTCCACTCGTCGGCGCCGGTGGTCTGCCGCCAGGTGTCCAGGGCGGTCACGCCGTCGGTCATGTCGAGCTCGTCGACCACGGTCACGCCGTCCGGGCCGGGGTCACCGCCGAAGAAGTAGCGCGGCTGCCTGTCCGAGGGATGCACGGCTTCCATGTCCACTGTGGATGTCCTTTCGTGGGTGAGGGCCGTCCGGTGCGGGTCGGCCGGTGGGGGCTGAGGTGCGCGGGCCGGGGTGGTCACCGGCGCCGGGTACGGGGGCAGCTGGGCCGGTGCCGGCTGCTGCCCCGCGGTGCCGAGCGCGACGAGCAGCGCGGCGGCCAGACCGCCGAGCACCGCGGCGACCGGCCCGCCGATGCGGCGCCAACGCGACACCGGCGCCGAGCTGATAGGGGTGGGCATGGCGCTCACCCGAGGTGGCGCGCGAACAGCGCGCGCACGTAGTCCGGCGGCACGTTCTCGTTGGCGTCGCAGGCGTCCGCCAGCTCGCTGGCGAAGGCGAACAGCGCCGACGCCGCGGCCGAGCGCGTCAGGTAGGGCGCGAGCGGGTGGCTGCTCTCGCCGTAGGCGGCCAGCAACTGGTGCGCCTCGTCCGGCCGCGGCTCGGTGTCCGGCTCGGCACCGGCGGCCGGAAGCTCTTCCAGCTCGCGGTGCAACCGGTCCATGAGGTCCGCCGGGATGGACTCGTTGAGCCGCCGCCCGAGATCGCCGGGGACCGCCGCGTGCCCGGGGCTGGTCACGAACCCCACCAGGTCGTTGTCGGGGCCGCCCGCGGCCGGGAGAGTGCCGCCGCTCGGCCGGCATGCGGCGGCCAGCAGGACATGCAGCTGCTCGAGCAGCGGGCCCACCACCGCGTAGGCGGCGCGCGCCTGCCACTGCTGGCCGCTCTCGTACCGGCCCGCGGCCTCGACGAACTGCCGCTCGACGAACTGCTCGGGGTGGGCCATCGCGGCCTGCAGGGCGTCGGTGATGTCCTGTGCAGACGGCTGGTCGGTGGTGAAGCGGACTGCGCTCGCGGACATCAGGAGTCCGTCCTTTCCGGATCGGTGGAGTAGGCGGCGCGGATCGCGGCCACGGTGATGTCGAGCTGGTCGGCGGGCACCAGCACGTCCGGCGTGCGCCCGCCCTCGGCGGTGGCGAGCACGCCGTGGTGCTCGAGCTGGTCGACCAGCCGCTGGGCGAGCGCGAACCCGATGCGCAGCTTGCGCTGCAGCATCGAGCCGGAACCGAACTGCGAGCTGATAACCAGCTCGGCGGCCTGGCACAACAGACCCACGTCGACCGCGGTGGCCGGTGCGGGACCGGCGGACACGGTCACGGTGTCGTCGTCCTCGGCAGGGGTGAGGTCGTCGAGCACCCGCTCGATCTCGAGCGGCAGCATGTCCTTGCCCAGCCGCCGGTCGAACGCGCGGCGCCACAGGCGCCGTACCTCGCGGGCGTCCTCGGTGCTGGCCGGAAACCCTTCGATGGCGCGAATGCGCATCGTGGGGACGATGTCCCCGGTGTCGATGTCGGTGGTGATCTTGGCGCAGTCGACCAAGGCCACGATGACGTGCACGGCCTCGGGGCTGTCGACCATCGCGGCCGAGAGCGCACCGGCGCCGTTGCGCTCGTCCTTCGGCAGCTTGCCGGACATGGACACGCTCACGCCGCGCCCGCCTCGTGCTGCTCGGCGGCGGCCACGGCCGGAGCCAGCGCCGCGTGGAACCGGGCCAGGGCCAGCTGCCAGTCGGCTTCGTCGAAGTGCCCGCGGCGGTAGGCGTCGGCGGCCAGGCGCCCGAGGTCGACCGCGGTCGTGACGTGGTCGCGCGGGGACATGCCAGCCGGGTCCGGGGCGATGCTGCCCGGCTCGGCGCGCCGGTGCTCCGCCTCGCCCAGGGCGTGCGCGGCGCCGCGGCGGCGGGTGTAGGCGGCGTGGCGGTGCGCGGCCTCGGGCGAGACCAGGTCGGGGTCGGCGGTGTGGCCGGGCTGGCTGCGCGCGAGCGGGGAAATCCACTCCTCGTCGTTGTCGAATGCCTGGTGCATCAGGGCGACCCCGTACGGGTTCGCGGCCAGCTGCGCGACCGCCTTGAGCGCGTAGGCGAACCCGGACTCGGCCCCGAGGTGGAACGCGCACGGCCCGCCGGTGCTGACGCGGTTCATGTAGCCGCAGGCCTCACACAGCTCCGGATCAGGGTGGAAGTTCAGCGCGGGATGGGTCACGGTCAGTCCTTTCTGGACAGTCGCAGCGCCACGGCCGCCGCCACCAGGGCGGCGGCGACCAGGCGCGCGAGGCACGACGGAGCGGTGGGCACGGTCGACATCAGCGCGGGGTGATCCGGGCGATCAGGCCGTCGACGACCTCGAAGTGGTCGCCCTTGTGGTTCATGTCCAGCGAGCACGGAGCCGCGTTCGAGGTCTTGCGGTAGACGTAGCCGCAGTACAGGCTGTCGCGGACGTTGGCCACGTCGAGCGGATCACCGACCTTGAGCGCGGCGCGCGCGTCGGCTTCGGCGAACAACTTGTTGTCCTTATCCCAGGCCGCTTGCGCGGCGGTCAGTGCCTCGTCCAGCTCGCGGTCGGTGCGCTGGCGTCTGATGACCAGCTGCCGGTCGTCGGTCAGCTCGGACATCACCGACCCGGCCAGCTCGGGCACCGCCTGGTAGGAGGCGATGAGCCGGTCGGCGGCGGCGAGCACGCCACCGGCGGGCATCAGCTGCATCCGAGCCAGCTCGACCGGGCCGGTCTGATACCCGGGCAGTTCCTCGTGCGTTTCGGGACGGGGCTTGCGGTTCTCGCTCACTGGGGACGTCCTTTCTGGACGGACTCGGCCAAGTGGTTCAACTCGACGGATGCGCGGCGGCGCACGATGGACTGCGACGGCATGACGCCTTTGATGGCGCGCACGGCCAGGCCGAGCGGCAGGCGCGGGTAGACCAGCCGCCACCAGCGCGACTGACCGGGGTGCTCAGCGACGTGCAGGGCACGGACCTCGACTCCCTCGCCGGGCGTCGGCATCACCTGCACCAGCCCGGCGTCCTCCCCTGCCGGTTCGCCCATGCCGGTGATGAGCAGGTCGACCGCGAACACCCACCGCGGGCCGAACGAGCCGAGCATGTCGACGGTGAGGGTCACGGCGAGCGGGTCATCCGTGCTGTAGGCCAGCACGGTGTGCACCCGCTGCCTGATGGGGGCGGACGCGCCCGGCCACACGGCGGTGGCGGTGATCGGGGTGACCAGCGGCAGGCTCACAGGACACCGACCAGCAGCAAGACGCCGAGCAGCGGCAGGGACAGCACGCCAGCGGCGAACAGGAACAGATTCGCCGTCTCGGCCACGTCGTGGCGGCTGGGCAGACGGCCGGTCAGCTCGGCCAGCAACGTCGGCGGCGCCGGCGTCCGGCGCGGCACCGCGGCCGGGATCGGGACGGTGGCCATCACGCACCACCGCCGAACGTGGCCGCGCGGGCGGCCAGCAGCCGGGCGGCGTGCGGGGTGCAGAACGCTGACGGCCAGATCACCCACCGGCCGGTGCCCTGGCAGTTGTGGGCCTTGCACTGCTGGCGGTCTGCCTCGGGGACCTCGACCGCCCCGGCGGCCCGCACGTAGAGCACGGCCGGGTCCTCCACGGACACGGCGGGCAGCACGGCGGTGTCCTCCAGGGACACCGGCCGTTCGACCCGCACCCGACGCCAGGACCTTGCCGGGCGGATCACCGGCTGCCCGGCAAGGTCCGCACCGCGGCGGGTGCCGCGCACGTACCGGCCGAACAGGTGCACCGAACGGTGCGCCGGGATGACCGGACGCACCAGCTCGACCTGCCACGCGCAGCGGGGGTTGTCGTGGACCACGTCGCCCGGCTGCAGCTTGGCCACCGGCAGCCGCATCGAAATGCGGTCGGCCGAGTCGTCGTCCGGGCGAGCGTGGCGGCCCACCACCGGGAGCGGCAGCGTGCCGGTGATCAAGCCGCGGTCGGAATCGGGCAGCGTGCTGGTCATCGGACCACCACCGCCGCCGCCAGCGCACCGGCCGCCAACCCCACGGTGACCACGCCGAGCACCACCCACACCGGGTGCACCACCCAGCCCGGCGGCGGCCCGGCCAGGTCCGCGCGGCTGGGCACCGAGCCGCGACCCGGGACCTCGGAGATACGGACCGCCATTGGCGCCAGCACCACCGCCGCGTCCGCGGCCATCGTCTGCAGCGGCCGGGTCAGCACGTCGGCCAGCCACTGCAGCCACAGCAGCAGCGGCGCCTGCCTCACGGACTCGGTCCGCAGCACGTGCGGGCTGTCGCTGCGCCGGTGCTGTCCGCCAGCGTTCTGCTGGCGACTACCCTTAAATCTGGTCACGAGGGTCTCCTTCATCACTAGTTCTCGTGGCTGGCGCGGTCCGGTGGTTGCGACACCGGGCCGCGCGACTTTTTGTTGATGCTTAAGGGGTTTGGGCGGTATCGCCCCCTCTACGCGGCCTTGCGCCGCTTCTTTCCGCCCGTCTTCGCGCGGGCCTTGGCCGATGCCATCGCCATGCGCGTGAAGTGCGCCCGCTTGGCGTGCTCTGCGCGGACGGCGCGCTCGTGGGGATCGAGCTCGCCGTCCGGGTCAACCTGGCGTTCCCACCGGTCGTTGAAGGCCTGCCGGGCTTTTGCGGTCGCTGCGACGCGGTCGGGCTCTTGAGCCCACCGGGCGTGGGCGCCGAGCCGGGAGCGCAGAACGCGCTGTTCGGGGGTCACGAGGCGCTCGCCAGCAGGTCGCGGATTTCTACTGCGAAGACCTCGGCGTACCCCTTGAGCACCTTGGGCCGGGGCTGGCTAAGGCCGCGTTCGTGCTTGGAAATCTGGCTGTCGCTGATGGGCGTTCCGGCCTGCTGGCACTTCACGGCGAGGGCGCGCAGGGACATCCCACCGCTGGTGCGTCGCTCTCGCAGGCCAGGGCCATCGAATTCGTAGGTCGACTTGCCGTGCATGTGGACAGATTATGGCCAGATAACGCAGAAAACAACAGATCACCACAGATCTGTGGTGACGGAGTGGTAACGGCCGTCTGCGTGATCCTTTGCTTACTACTGGTGATCTGCGTTATTCTGCGTTACTCTTCGGGCGATCGAGTGCCCAACGGGGAGGGACCAGGCATGGAACCCATCGACGAGGCTGCGCGCGCACGCCTCGCCGCCGAGATGGAATTGCAGCGGGCAGCTCTCAACAAGCGGTGGCGGCACATTGCGGCCGAGGCCGACATCGCCTACGAGACCCTGCGCGCCGTGCGCAAGGGGCCGGGGGGCATCCCGCCATTCACGCGTCGGCGCATCGAAATAGCGCTGCAATGGCCAGTCGGCAGGATCGACGAAATCCTCGGCGATAGCACGACTGCCACCGAGGCGACCGAACGCGCACGGCTCGCCGACATCGCAATGCTTCTCGATCCCGAACGCATCATCGAGAAAAAGTTGCGAGACGATCCCGTTGAGCACGACATCGCGTCGGTGCCGGACGCACCCGAGGACTTCGTGTGGGCAGCGATTTTCCGGTATCGCACCAGGCTTGCGAATGAGTATCGCGCCAGGTTGGAGGCGCAAAACCACCCAGATGCGAGCGCAGGTTAGGCACGCCTTTGCACCACTCGGGTGGACTATGGCACGAACTTAGTTGCGCGTAGCAACGTCACCTGCCATTCGGACGATGCTCCCGGGTATGGGGACCATAACGACCGTGATCTTGGGAGCAACGGCGCTCCTCTTGGTAGGGGTAATCGGCTGGCTCGTAGCCAAAGTCGGATGGCTCGTGGCGAAAGTCCGGCGCCTCGAGCGCGAGGCTCGCGCACGCGACCGGATTGCCATGCTCGAAGCTGGAGCACAGGCCGCACTCGTCCCTGAAATCCCGCAGAGACGGCGCCTCACCCTCATTCGCGGCGGCCGGGTCGGTGCCATGCTCGCGGCGATCGCTGCGGGCGCGCACTGGATCCGCCGGCGTCCTGGCACGGCTGGCGTTGCCCTCGCTGGTGTCACGGCCATCGCCCTTGGGGGCACAGCCAGTCGTCCTGGAGTTCCACCCACCCCACCGCGGCCCTCGATCGCCCTGCCGCCGAGCGACCGGCCACTCGCGCCAGAACCACCGCAGCCGGAGACGACGGCCCCACCCGACGGTCCTGCCGTCGTGCCGACGACCCCGCCAGCGCCCGTGACCGACCTCGCTGAGCGGCGCGAGCGCCGAGCTGCCGCGCCGAGCACACCCCCCGCGACACCGCCCGGCACCGAGCCGGGACCCGGCGAGCCCAGCACGCCACCGGTCGACCCGCCCACCGACGAGCCCGGCCCCGATCCGGAGCCCGCCCCGGTCGTCTGCCTCCAGCTGCCCGGCTCGCCGATCATCGACCTTCCGGGCTGCCTCCACCTCGTCGACGGCCTGCTGGACCTCGACGAGGTCCTCGACGACATCGTGAGCTGACCCGGCCCGCCGCCTGCTATCCGCAGCCGCGGCTGGCGTCGAGGATGTCGGCCTGGTGCTGGTGCTCGGTGGTCGGTTCGCCGTGCTCGACGATGTAAGGCGCGTAGGTGTTGCCCCACCGGCGAGCGAGCGCGTCGGCCACCAGCTCCAGGTCGCGGCCGGCGGGAACGTCCGCGCCGAGTAGGCGACGCTGGAGGACGTGGACGTACTCGTGCCGGAGGGTGTCGTCGACCAGCTCACACGGCGTGTGGGGGCCGACGTGGATCCGGCCGTCAGCTCTCGTCATCGCGCCGTAGTTCGGCAGGTTGTGCGAGCCCGCGCGGGTGACGTGAGGGCTGCTGCTGCGCAGCACGGTAATCGGCGTGAGGTCCTCGCCAAGCTGGGCGGAGACCTGGTCGAGGATCGCGCGGTCGTCGGCGCAGGCGTAGACCGCCGGCGCGCGGGCGGGGGTGGTGCTGGCTGTCTCGAGGAGGAGGAAGGCGGCCAGCAGGGTGACCATGACGCCGTACAGAACGAGTTCGATCCTGCGCCAGAAAGCCGCGGAGTCGCGGCCGGCCGATTGGCGTGGGCGGGTGGGAGAATGGTCCGCAGCGGATTCGGAGCGTTGCTCCAACTGGGTGATGAGTGGCATGTGACAGTCCCTGGGTCCACAGTGGAATGATCTTGTGGAACACAGCAAGAGATTTCGCCGTTAGGCTTGATCCCCAACTGCGTTTTCCCAGGTAGGCACACCGCTCAGGGGCTAGAATCTTCTAATCTCTAGGTCGCAGGTTCGAGTCCTGCCGGGGGCACACGCTTCACCTGCGGTTTCGCCCCGTCCACCAGGACGGGGCGAAGCCGCATGACATCAAACGTGACGCGAAGTTACCTACACTCATGTCATGGCGACCTACACGCGCTCCAAGACACGGGCCCGCGGCAGTATCGACGTACTGGCGAGTGGCGCCCTCCGTGTGCGCGTGTTCGCCGGTTACGACACGGTCACAAAAAAGCGCCTCTACCTCACCGAGATCATCCCGGCCGGACCAGACGCTGAAACCTTGGCCGAGAAGGCGCGCGTCCGGTTGGTTCATGACGTCGACGAGCGGCGACACCCGCGCACCACCGCGACCCTCGGCCAGCTCATCGAGAAGCACATCGCCACAGCCGAACTCGATCCAGGGACTCGCCGCCTCTATCAGCGCGACCTCAGAAACCACATCCAGCCTCGTATCGGCAAGATCAGCCTCGCTTCGCTCGACGTCCATCAACTGGAGTCGTTCTACGCGGAGCTACGACGGTGCCGAGCCCACTGCAACGGCAGCGCACAGGTAGATCACCGCACACCTCGTGAGCACACGTGCGACGAGCGTTGTGGCCCACATCGCTGCCAGCCCCTCCAAGCATCGACCGTTCGGAGTATGCACTTCCTCATCAGCGGGGCGCTCAGCCGCGGTGTCAGGTGGAAGTGGGTTTCGGTGAACGCGGCCCAGGCCGCAGAGCCACCGCCTGCGCCGAAACCGAACCCGGATCCGCCTACGGCCGCCGATGCGGCGCGGATCTTGAATGCCGCCTGGCAAGACCCTGATTGGCACGCGTTTCTCTGGCTCGCCATGACCTCCGGCGCGCGACGAGGAGAGTTGTGCGCGCTGAGGTGGAAGCATGTCGACCTCGAGCGTGGCACGTTGACTGTCAGATACACCATCGACCAGCACGGCGCCACTCTGACCGAGAAGCTCACGAAGGATCACCAACGGCGCCAGATCGCCCTCGACCTGGAGACAGTGGCTGTCCTCGAGGCATTGCGCCAACGCAGCCTCGACACCGCCAGCAAGCTCGGCATCACTCTGAGCCTGGATGCCTACATCTTCTCTGGGCTGCTGAGTACAACGACGCCTCCCCAGCCCGACACCTGCACGCAACGGTACGGGCGCCTGGTCAAGCGATTGAACATCGCTACCTCACTACACAAGCTCCGGCACTACAGCGCGACCGAACTCATCTCGGCAGGCGTGGATGTACGCACCGTGGGTGGGCGCTTCGGCCATGCTGGCGGCGGAACAACCACCCTCAAGGTCTACGCCGCCTGGGTAGCCGAGGCGGACCAGCGGGCCGCCGCCACACTCATTGGCCGCATGCCCGAACGGCCCACGGTCCCATTCGACAAGGTCGAACATGCGAAGACAGACCCTAGGACCCCGTACGAGCAGGTCGCCGCCGACATTCGCAGCAGAATCCTCGCTCGTGAGCTCCTGCCAGGGCAGCCCGCACCTACACAACTTGACATCCGCTCTCAATACGAGGTCTCGGCCGGCACCGCTAACCGGGCCGTGGGCCTCCTCAAGAAGTGGCATCTAATCAGCACGTCCAGAGGCCGGCGAGCAACCGTTCTTGGGCCACCAGTCAATGCTTCGATAAGCCGGAGCGAAGCGCCTCCCGAACCGAAGCTGCAGGATGGCCCCGAGGGCATGGCAGACCCAGACTCCGATCCCCTCATCAACGCTCCGAAGGCCGACACCTCTACACGTCCCGAGTTACACGAGGTGCGACTACTTGAGCTGGGCTCGGTAGTCAAGGTGTTCACAGCTCAGATCGACTCCAGTGACGCTAATCAACTGACGCGCGTCCTTCGAGGCGCGATACGACGCCACCGGGGCCCTGACGCCGACATCGATGACTTCGAACTCGAAGTGCGCCGAACTGATAGCCAGGAGCTGATCACGACCTTTGCCACCTTCTAGGGCTCTTCCAACGTGGGCGGCAACCCCCGCCAGTTACGGCGGGTACCAGGCGAAGCCCCCAGCTGCGCCGCCCCGGCCGGGTCGCCGTGCCGAACCGGGACCGGCCGGAGGGGCGGTGCAGTACAACACCGCGCGGTTCCGGCTTGTGCCTTCGCTGGCCAAGGCGCCGCCGTCGCCACGCCCGCGCTGCGCAAGCCTTATAGGACCTGGATCGAACTGGCGCGCCCCTCAGCCGCTGGCGCCGAGCCGGCCGGGCACGCCGGATCGGCTACGCCCGCGCCTGCACCGCGCGCCAGTCCAGCTTCTCACCGGCGAACTGCAGGGCTCCCACGACCCGACCGGGACCGTGTTCACCCTCCTGGCTGCCCTGTCAGGGATGGAACGCGCGTCCCGCGCGCGGCGGCGCGTGCGGGACGCGCGGCAGCGGTGGTCGACCCCGGGACCGTCCGGGTGGTCGCCACGGCCGACGAGATCACCGGCGCCCGCCGGGTGCTCGCGGGCAGTGTCACCAACCCGGTCACACTCGGGTTCATGCAACCAGCTCCGACCACGGCACACGCCGCTGGAGTGACGTCCCGCAGTACTCGACGGTGAAGTCGTCGACCTCGACGAGCGGTCCCGCCCGGAGCTCGGCCACCTCCGAAGCTTCGGACCGGGCTTAAGCGGCTAGCCGCTCAGCCACCCGTGCATTTCAGTTCTCACCTGCAACATTCCGCCAGTGCGCGAGATCGCGGCGGGTCTTGAAGGTGTTCGGATGATCGGGCCCCAGAACTTGCACCTGGTCGGTGAGCAACTGCTCGAACGCGGCGACCGCACCCGCCAGATCCCCGGTCTCCCCACGCCAGTAGGCGAGATTGTGGCGGGTGACCAAGGTATCGGGGTGCTCGGGCCCCAGAACTTGCACCTGGTCGGTGAGCAACTGCTCGAACGCGGCGACCGCACCCGCCAGATCCCCAGTCTCCCCACGCCAGTAGGCGAGATCGTGGCGGGTGACCAAGGTATCGGGGTGCTCGGGCCCCAGAACTTGCACCTGGTCGGTGAGCAACTGCTCGAACGCGGCGACCGCACCCGCCAGATCCCCAGTCCTCCCCCGCCAGTAGGCGAGACTGGAACGGGTCGTCAACGTCTCAGGGTGCTCTGGCCCCAGCACCCGCAGCTCGTCGATCAGCAACTGCTCGAACGCGGCGACCGCACCCGCCAGATCCCCGGTCTCCCCGCACCACGTAGCGAGACTGGAACGGGTGATCAGGGTATCGGGGTGCTCGGGCCCCAACACCCGCAACCGGTCGGTGAGCAACTGCTCGAACGCGGCGACCGCACCCGCCAGATCCCCAGTCCTCCCCCGCCAGTAGGCGAGACTGGAACGGGTCGTCAACGTCTCAGGGTGCTCTGGCCCCAGCACCCACAACTGGTCGGTGAACAACTGCTCGAACGCGGCGACCGCACCCGCCAGATCCCCGGTCTCCCCGCACCACGTAGCGAGACTGGAACGGGTGATCAGGGTATCGGGGTGCTCGGGCCCCAACACCCGCAACCGGTCGGTGAGCAACTGCTCGAACGCGGCGACCGCACCCGCCAGATCCCCAGTCCTCCCCCGCCAGTAGGCGAGACTGGAACGGGTCGTCAACGTCTCAGGGTGCTCTGGCCCCAGCACCCACAACTGGTCGGTGAGCAACTGCTCGAACGCGGCGACCGCACCCGCCAGATCCCCGGCGTCCCCACGCCAGGTGGCGAGACTGGAACGGGTTGTCAACGTGTCAGGGTGATCGGGCCCCAGACGGATGGATGCTTGGTGGTGCAGTCGGCTCGAGACCGTGATGGCTGCATCTAGTAACTGGGCGTCTCCGAGGCTCTCTGCAAGACGGAACAGCACCGGGTGCCCGACGGGTTGCCAGAGGTGTTCTTCGGCGGTGTCCTGCAGTGTTCGGGTGTTCGACTGTAGCGCTTGACCCAATGTTTGATCGACTTCAATGTCTGGCCACACCTCGTGCAGGGCACTAGCGGCGGCGCGCCCGAGGCTGCCGTGGGCGTCTGGGGTAAGCGCGTCGCGAACGGCGCGTTGGACCAAGGCATGCACACGGACCCCGCGGTGAGGCTGGGCGGGATCAAGGGTGAGTAGGCTGAAACGCCGTAGGCATTCCAGCCCTCCCTGGAGGTCTTCAGCGGTGAGGTCGCGGTCCATCTGGGCCTTGAAGTGAGTTGCGACGGCGTCGGAGATGAAGACCGCGATAGGGATACCGGCGGGGTCGAGCAGCGCTGCCAGATCCAGTAAGGGGCGGGCGAAGCCAGCGGGGTCGAGTTGGTTGGCGGCCTCGATCGACAATGACCAGGTCGCGGCCACGGTCTGCTCGTGCTCGTCGGGCAGTTCCCGTGGTCGCGGCAGCACGTGTTCCAGTGTGGATTTCCGATCGGCAAGCCGTTCCCGGTAGTCCGCAGTGGAAAGAAGCGGTTTGTTGGTCAGGTACGCGGCAGCCTGCGCCAGTGCCAGCGGCAATAGCCCCAGCTCATCGGCGAGACTGTTCAGCTGTGAGGTTTCGGTGGCGCGAGCGGGAAGTTTCTCGACGAGGTATGTCAGGGCTTCGGGTGCGGTGAACAGGTCGACGTCGACGATATGTCTGCCGTCGCCGTGCAGGGCGGCGTCGCGGCATCGGGTGGTCACTACGACTTGCCCGCAGCTCGTGTGCGGTGGCCACAAGCCTGTCAGGTCTGCGGGGTTCTGGAGGTCGTCGAGCACGATCAGCCATGGTGTGAGGGTTTCGGCCAACCATTCCTGGAACCGGCGCCCCGCGCGTTCCGGGGCGGTGGGGTCCTGGCCGAGCCATTCGGCCGCGATTTCGGTGTAAGCGGTGGTGATGGCGTCGCGGGTGCGGGCGGAAATCCACACGAGCAGTTCCACCTGCTGGGAGTCCCACACGTTGTGAGCGTGGTCGGCGGCCAGCTGGGTCTTGCCCACTCCACCCAATCCGGTCAGGACGCTCGCCGGGGTGGCCGCGGCGCCAGTGAGCACCGCAGTTCCGCCGCTGCCCACGGCCCTAGTCAGGTTCTCGGCCACAGCACGGTGCTGGAACGCGCCAGCGCGCGGCGGCACCGCACCGAAACGACGACGCTTCGGCTCCGGGGTCGCCCGGCTGGCGGGGGCTGCATGCGCGGCCCGCGGCGGGGTCTGGTCGAGCGCAGTCGACAACGCTGCGTGGTGGTATCGCCACTGCTCAAGCAGCATGTCCCGTGGTGGCATCGTGAGGTTCTTGCTCCTGCCGATCTCCACGCACGCGATCACGAAGGCGCTGATCCGCTCCCATGGCGGGGGGCGTCTGAAGTTGTGATTGAGCAAGCTGGAGACGGTTTGCGGCACAAGCCACACTGGATCTTGGTCATGCAGCGCCGCCAGAGAGGGTTGACCGGCGAGTTCGCGTAACTGCTTGAGCTGGTCAACGAATCGCGCTCGCGGGTCCCGCCCCAAAATCGCATAGCCCCCTTGTTGCTTCTCCCGAGTTCTCCCAGCACCCAACCCGGGAACTGTAGTCCGAACTGCAGTAGCAGGTCAGGGTGTTCCAGGGTTATCCCGGAAAGACGTACCTGACTGGCTGAACGGCTCATCGTGATCACCAAGTCGCCCGCACTGCGACTTGGACATAGACGCGGTGCGTAGCGGTCCTGCGTGGGTGATCTGGTGGGAGGTGAGTGACGTGATCGAGTTCGTGGAGATCGAGCAGGAGCCGACCTGCAGCGACGTTGACGACAACAACTGACCGGAAAGGAGGGTGAGCGTCATGTGGCGTCCGCGGATCAAGTTCGAGCACCGGCCGGTGCGGTACGACGATGGGCTGGTGCGCATCGGCGGCAATGCGCCCGGCGTCGCACGCGGTCTGCGTGATCCGGACGGGTCGGTGTGGGCGCTGCTGGCGCTGCTGGACGGGTCGCGGACGGTGGGCCAGATCGTGGCCGAGCTGGTCCACCGTTTCCCTGCTCGCTCGCCGCGCGAGGTCCGGGAGGCGATCGGGGACCTGAACGAGGCCGGCTACCTAGAGGATGCCTCCGAGACGGAGCTGACTGAGTTCGAGCGGGAGCGTTACAGCCGGAGCCGGGCGTTCTGGCGATCGGTGGATCGCACGCCCGGCCGGGGCCGCTGGGATGCGCAGCTGCGGCTGCGGCAGGCCCGAGTCGTGGTGATCGGCGTGGGCGGGGCTGGTGGCGAGGCGGCGCTGGCGCTGGTGATGTCGGGGGTCGGGCAGTTGCACTGCGTGGATCCGGACGTGGTGGAGGTGTCCAACCTCAACCGGCAGGTGCTGTTCACCGAGCAGGACCTCGGTCGGGCGAAGGTGGATGCCGCGCTGGACCGGCTCCGGCGGCACAACTCCCACGTCGAGGTGACCGGAGCCAGGGAACGGATTGAGGGTCCAGACCAGGTGCGGGCGCTGGCGATCGCCTGCGACGTGGTGCTGGTAGCCGCGGACCAGCCCTCGGTGGGGGAGATTCGCTCGTGGGCGAACCAGGCGTGCCACGCCACGGGAACGGCGTGGGTGCACAGCGGGTACGACGGACCGCGAGTCAGTGTCGGGATGTACCTGCCTGGTGCGGGACCGTGCTACGACTGCGCTCGCGCCGCCGAGCAGTACCGGCTCAGCGTGGTGTCCCCGCGTACCGCGTGGGCACCTGCGGAGTCAATGGAGCGCGAGCACCCGGCCAACGCGTCAACGGCCAAGTTGGCCGGCGGGCTCGCCGCGCACGCGGTGATGAGCCTGATCACCGGCGCACCGGCGTTGCCAGTCGACCAGGTGTACGGCATGAACCTGGTGACGTTGCGCGACTATGAGACGCTGCGGCTGGAGCAGCCCTGGCCGACGTGTCCTACCTGCGGGCACGACGACGGTTAGGTACTCGGCAGTGCGGTGGCGCGGGCGGTGACTTCGCGCCACCGCTCCCGCGCGGCCTCCGCGGGAAGCCCGAGATCGGTGTACAGGGTGACGGCGCGCTGGAGGTAGTCGGCTGCACGGGCGAGGTCGCCGACCTGGTCGCAGCAGGTTGCGGCCAACTCCAGTGCCGGGGCAACCAGCTTGTCGGTGCCGGGCAACTTCTCGAACTCGGCTAGTGCCTGTTCGGTCAGCTTCAGCGCCGCGGCGTGGTGGCCTTGGGCGAGCCGTGCGGTCGCCGCGCGATGGGCGCTGTGGGCATAGCCCACCTGGTCTCCGGCTTGGTGCCGGAGATCGCGTTCGCGGTCGATGTGGGCCAGGGCCTGCTCGTGTTCACCCAGTCCGATGGCGATGGTAGCCAGATTGCCCTCGATCACCGCCTGGGTACGCGCCAGACCGCGGGTGCGTGCCAGTGGGAGCGCTTGCTGGTAGTAGTCGCGGGCTCGCCGCAGTCGTCCGCGCTTGAGGTTGACCCGGCCCAGACCAATGAACGCGCAGTACCGCTCGGGATTGCCGGGAGTATCGAGGCTGGCGAACCCGGCTTCGGCCTCGCCCCACCGCTCCAGAGCGCTCAGCGTTTCGCTGTGCGACTCGCGCAGGAAGAACTCGGCGGCGGAGTCTTCCAGGGCGCGGGCCGCGGTAATACCAAGCGTTTCGATCTCCAGCCGCACGGTCCACAACGGGCGCGGCAAATAGGTGAGGAAGCGCGCAGCGGCCGCCAGCGCCAGCACCGGGGCGTACATCTCGTACTCGAGCGCGGTCCGCGCCGCGGCATACAACGTGGGTTGCTCGGCCGTGAGCCAGGCCAAGGCCTGGCTGCGGTCTTCCAGGGTCGGTGCGACTCCGACCCGTTTGATCTCAACATCCAAGGACGGGAATCCTGGGTAGAGCAACTGGTCGGCGATCTGCGCGACGTAGGCGTACCAGGTCAGGACCCGTTCGCACGCGGCGTGCTGCTCGTCGGCGGTGTCGAGGTGGGCGCGGGTGCGAGCGTAGGCGTGCAGCAGATCGTGCATCCGGTACCGGTGGCGGCCAACTGGTTCGGCCAGGTGCAACTCGGCCAGCGTTTCCAGATATCTGTCCGTCTCGCGACGCCTGAGTCCGGCCAGCGCAGCCACCGCAAACGCGGAGAACTCCGTGCCCGGATGCAACCCGAGCCAGCGGAATACCTGTGCCTGCCCGGGGGTGAGGCGGGTGTAAGACCAGTCGAACACCGCCTGCACCGCTTCCTGCACCACCCCGCTGGTGCCGTCCTTGGCGAGTTGATCTTCCCTGATCTCGTCGACGACGTCGGCGATCTGCCACTGCGGGCGCGAGGCGACTCGGGTAGCCGCGACCCGGACGGCCAACGGCAACCCGGCACAGAGCCCAACCAGCTCCCGCGTGGCGCCTGGCTCCCGCTCAATGCGAGCAGGGCCGAGCACGGCCTGCAGCAAGGAGTGCGACTCAGCGGGGGCGAGCAGGTCGAGGCTGATGCGGTGGGCTGTTTCGGAGACGAACAGGTCGGTGAGGCTGCCGCGGCTGGTCACCACCGCCATGCACCCGGCCGCAATAGGCAGCAATGGGCGCACCTGCTCGGCCGTGGCGGCATTGTCCAGCACCACCAGAACCTGGCGGGTCGCCAACAACGAGCGGAACAACCCGACGGCGGCGGCGAGTTCGACGGGAACCTGATTCTGAGCCACACCGAGCGCGCTCAGGAAGGAACCCAGCACGACGACGGGGTCCAACGGGGCGCTCGGACCATACCCCCGCAAGTTCACGAAGAGCGTGCCGTCGGGAAACTGATCTTGAGCCCGGTGTGCCCAATGGGTGACGAGGCTGGTTTTGCCTACCCCGCCTGTGCCGTCGAGGACGACGACTGTGCTGTGGGTGGTGGTGTCGTGTGGCAGCAGACGGTCCAGCGTGACCAACTGGTGCTCGCGACCGGTGAAGTCCCGCACCGGGGCAGGCAACTGTTTCGGAACCGGCACGCTCGCCTGAACCGCGGCGGAGACGACGACCTGACCGATGCTGCCCGCTGGACCTACCGATCCGAATACGGACCCGTTGATCGTGTTGCTGACGCCGCTCCGGTCACCCATACGGCCAGTCTGACCAGGTGCCGAACACGATGCGATGCGCGTACCCAGCACCACACTGATGGAGCATCACCAGCGAAGTGGGCGCGTCTATCTCGCACTCTGACGGCGGTCAGTCCAACTCGCGAAGGTTCGACGTGCATGCAGATGCCGCGCCGAAGACGAGCTGGTCGTGCCGCCGGCACAGCAGCCGGACCTTGTGGCGGCGTCCGGGCAGCTTTTCGCCGGCCACCGCGGGGAGTCCGCACAACCAGCAGGGGCCGCCCTCGACGCTGGCCACGCGCACGACACCGGCGCGCGCCGAGCCGGTCACAGCAACTCGTCGTCGGGATCGTCCCCGGCCGCGCTGTTGCGGTCGTCGGCGTGCTGGGCCCGGTCATCAAACCCGCTGGTCGCGGTCGGCGAGTCCGGTTTCCGATCGGCGGCCGCGCTGATCCGGTCGGCCGCCTCGTGATCCATCGGCGTGCTCATGCTGTCCAGCATGCTGCCCATGTCCGCGTTCTGATCAGGGCGAACGCGCAAGTTGACCCGGTCTAGCGATGATCAGCGACCGGGCGAGCGGGACCTCGCGCGCCGACGAGGTGCCACCGGCGTGAGGTAGCCAGGCGGTGTGAACCCGGCCTCGTTCGGCCCGGCGCTGCCCGGAATCTGTCGGTGCCGCGTGTGAGGATCCTGGTCGTGGACCAGCCCGACTTCAGCCCTGATGACCTCGCCCAGCCCGGATCTTCCAGTTCTTCGACAGCCCCGATCGCTGGCTGGTCCTCACCGACGGGCGTCTGCTCTACCGGCGGCGCTCCGGTGATCCGCTGCGTCTGGCTATGACCGGGCTGGTGCCACTGGAGACCTTGGAGTCCTCTCCGTCGTGGGCCGAGGTCACCGACCAGGAAGAACCCGCCGGTCCCTGAGTATCGGCCGAACGCGTGAAAGCCACGCGGCGTCCGGCGGTCCACGACCGTCGCCCTGTCCGGCCCTCCATGCCCGAGGACTTGGGCTGGCCAGGCCACGTGCCGCCTGGCCAGCCCAAGCGGGTTGTGATGGTCGCGGATCAGCGCTGAACCACGACCGTGATCAACTGGGTCACGGTGTCCCCCGCGAAGACCAGCACCGAGGTGGTGGCCAGCACGATGAGCACGGCGACGAACCGCCGCCACAAGCGGCGGCTGCGCAGTACCTCCAGCACCACGTCCCAGCGGTTCATGCGGACGTCCCCCGCTCAACCACCGAAATAATCATCTTCTGTTCGGTCACGGCGAAACGTCGCAACCACCCGTCGCGCTGAAGCGACTCGTCACCGCTGCCTCGCACACCGACCTGGGCACGCTGCCGAGCCAGTTCTACTGTCACAAGTGCCTCCTTCCTTCTGATGAGGCCGGTTCGCCGAAGCTTCTGACACCGAGGCGAACCGGCCACTGACCACACGGGAATGAGGCGGCACCCGGCAACGAGGTGCCTGAACAGCGGGCGGCGTCTCCTACCCGAGACGCCGCCCGTTTCCGCCTGTCCGTGCACGTCTGAGCCTAGGGACGGCGTCACAGGCGCAGGAGCGTCGATCGACGACCGGTGTGAGTTCCACGACGAGCGGAAAGCCCGCTGCGGAGGGGGCGAATCTTCCCCGACCTGCGATGTGCACGTGCATTTGCACATCCGCGCGGAAAGGCAACGAGCAGGCCAGGCCCCTCTTCGACCCTGCAACGGGCAGTCGCGAGTCCACCAGACGGTGGGTCCGATCGCCCGACTCCAGGCAGGAATCCGGACCGTTTATCGCATGGGGTGGACCGTTCCTCCCGACCGGCCCCGGCGGCCCCGCGTCGCGGCCGTACACCAGGTCAACGGCGTGGCACGATAAGCGGTCACCGGTAAGCCGACCGGTCGGGTCCCGATCACGACTCGCGGGAGAGGGGACGAGGCCTCGATGGTCACGCCGTTCGACGAACACGGCCACGCCGTGCTCATCCACCTGGAAGAGCACGGCCCTGGTGAGATCAACAACGTCCTGGCCCGCCGCGGACTCGGGGACGATGACGCATTCCAGCTCGCCGAGTACCTGGGCGAACAGGGCCTGGTGACGAACTCGTTCTCTGGAGGTGGCGCGATCGAGACCACGCTGACCGGGGCCGGCCGCCGGCGAGCGCAGCGCCTGCTCGCCTCGCGCCCAGCGCGGCGGCTGACCGAGCTGCGCCGGCGCATGCTGACCTGGCTGGAACACCATGACCACGTCATCAACTGGGAGGACTTTCTGGGCAGCGATCAACTCCAGTACGAAGACTCCCACTTCACCGAGGACGAGGTCGACCGCGAAGCCGAATACCTCCTTGAATCCGGCCTGATCACCTCGCAGACGATGGACCAGGCCCCAAACGGCACGATCCAGCCCCAGCTCACGGCCCGCGGCAGGGATTGCTTGCTCTACAACGACGGCGACGTGCGCCGCTTTCTCACCGGCCGCAGCGACGAGGACTCCATGACCGACAACGACGGGATTAACAGGCAGGGCATCCAAGGGCTGGTCGCCGGGATCCAAGCCGAATTCGACAAGCAAGGGCCGATCCGCGTGCCCGTCGAAACCGGGCTGCCCCAACTCCCCGCCCTGGGCACTACGATCAACTACAACGGACCGGTGCTCCAGGGCGACATGACCAACGCGCAGATCGCCTGGAACGCCCAGCACGTAACCCAGAACCAGCAGCACACCACCAGCACCGTGGCTCCCGGCTACGAGGAGCTGGCCCGGTTCATCACCGACCTGCTGCAGAGCCTGCCCGCAGTGGGCCTGCCCGACCAGGACCGGGCCGACGCCGAGGAAGCCGCGCAGGAAGCCCTGGCCGAGATCACCGAGGCCGAACCGGAGAAGTCGAAGCTGCGCAAGTGCATCAACGTGCTCAAGGGCGTGTTCGCTCCGCTGGCCGCCGGGTACACGGCCGGCGCGACCGAGACGGCAACCGAGTGGTCGAAAACCGCCCTCGAAGCGCTCTCCGGCGTAGTCCTCTGACCACGCATCACCATCGCCGTGTAATCCGGTGCGGGCACCAGGTCGAACAGGCGATCGCGGTCATGCGATCGAGCGTAAATCAGCTGGCCGACGTTGACTCGTCATCGGCGTCGAGGAGATCGGCCGCGTTGTCGAGAGTTTCAGCTCGCTGGCTGAACTCGCCGGAGGTGTTACCGGCCCAGGTCTTGGCAGCGAGGTTCTCGTCGCGCTTCCGCAATGTCTCTGCCTGCTCGCGCAGATCGTCGCTCGTGCGCTCGCCGACAACTTCGCGCAGTCGCGCGACGAGCGACAGTGCCTCTTCGTTTGCCGCGTCGTCGCTGTCAGGCTCCACTTTCGGGAGCAGTTCGATCAGGCGTGCCACGATTCGCTGAAGTTCAGCGAACTCGGCGGGGCCCAGCGGGTCGGTCACGTGTATGTCCTTTCGCGGTGTGGAACAGCTCAGTCGCCCACGGAGTAGTCGGGGTTGATGCCCTCGTGGTGGATCTTCGACAGCTCTTGGGAGATCGATAGCAGCGCCTTGACTTCAGCGAGCTTCAGCTGCTGGTCGATCGTCAGCTCTTGGGGCGCGCTGTCGATGGCGTTCATTGCGTCGAACGCCTCAGCGAACATGTTCATCGGTGGGCCCTCTCTGCGGCTTGCTTGATCTTGTCGATGGGATGGCATCCACCGTTACGTGCAAGCGGTGGTTCGACGGGACATCTCGCCGAACCACCTGCCGCCATGACGTCGACGCTCCTGCTCCGCGGTCTCACGCGCGCGTCTCGTGGTACTGCAGAACTCGGGTTCTCTGTACACACTGAGTCTGTTGTGGACGGAGGTGACGGCGATGCCACGAGGTGCAACTCGCCCGGGTGCGGTACCCGCGGCGATCCCGCCGATGCTGGCCGAGGACGCCCGCACGCTGCCCTCCGGTGTGGGGTGGGTGTTCGAGTGGAAGTGGGATGGCTGGCGGGCCTGCATGGCCGTCGCCCCAGACGGGACCACCCGCCTGACCAGCCGCAACGGCAACGACCTCACCACGTACTTCCCCGAGCTGGCCGGCGTGCTGGGCCCTGTGCTCGGCGAGCGCCCGGCGATGCTCGACGGTGAGATCGTTGCGCTTAACGCCAAGGCTCGCCCGGAGTTCGGGCGGCTGCAGCGGCGCCGGACCGACCGCAGCGCCTAGTTAGCCGCTCAGCTGCCGGTGCACTTCTTCGCTTTCGACCTGCTCATGCTCGGCACCGAGACCCTGCTGGAGCTGCCCTACACCGAGCTCCGGAACCGGCTCGAGCAGCTCGATCCACCGGCCGGTGGCCGGGTGGTGATCCCGCCCAGCTACCCGGACGTGGACGGCGAGGACATGCTCAAGGCCGCGATCGACACCGGTATGGAGGGCGTGATCGCGAAGAAGGCGACCTCCCGCTACGTGCCCGGTCGGCGTTCGCCGGACTGGCGCAAGCATGCGGTGTTCCATAGCCACGAAGCCATCATCGGCGCGTGGCGCCCCGGGTCCGGGCGCCGTGGGGACACCATCGGCGCCCTGCTGCTCGGCGCCCACGACACCGCCGGCGACCTGGTCTACATCGGCGACGTCGGCACCGGCTTCACCGAAGCCACCCTCACCGACCTCCTCGTCCGCTTGCAGCCTCTCGAACGGCGGCGTAGTCCGTTCACCGACGAAGTCCCCCGCGACCGTGCCCGCGGTGTGCACTGGGTCGCGCCCCAGCTCGTCTGCGATGTCACTTATCGCAACTTCACCCCCGACCAGCGCCTCAGGCACACCTCGTTCCGCGGGCTGCGCTGGGACAAGGACCTCCAGCAGATCCTCATCCCCGGCCTGGCCAAGCCATGAGCACCGGCGAGCGGGTCACCGTGCAGGTCGAGCAGCGGCGGCTGACGCTGACGAACCTGTCCAAGGTCCTCTACCCAACCGCTGGTTCACCAAGGCCGAGGTCATCGACTATCACACCCGCATCGCCCCGGTCATGCTCCCGCACCTGGCCAGCCGCCCGGTCACCTTCCTGCGCTACCCCGACGGCGTCGGCGGCCAGCAGTTCTTCGAGAAGAACGCCCCCAAGGGCGCCCCGGCTGGCTGCCCACCGTCGTACTGCCCAGCAGCGGAAGCCGCGGCACCGGCGACTCGATCAGCTATGCCCTGCTTGACGAGTTGGCCGCGCTGGTTATCTGGAGGTGAGATGCATCCATGCACGTCAGGTGGCTGCGTTGACGTGAGGCATGCCAGGCATAGTAAGACCAGCCCACCTTCGGCAAGGCCTCCAGAAGGCGGGATTGTGCAGGACATGGATCACAGACCGCGCGCTATGCGGCATGAGAGTGCGTCGTCGAGGTGGCTGCGTCTGTCCTGGGCTCGGTTGGGTTACGGTCGGTTGTTGTGGGCTGCTGGGTGTAACGGGTTCGAGGGGTGAGGGGATCCTGTTTCTATGGATATCGAGTTGGCTGATGCGGTCGCGGTGATCCGGGATGAGTTGCTGGATGCGGCGAACCGGGCTTCGGACGCGGACGTGGAGTTTGTGGTGGGGCCGGTCGAGCTGGAGTTCAGTGTCGAGCTCAAGCGTGATGCGAAGGCGAAGGCCGGGTTCAAAGCCTGGGTGGTGTCCGCGGACGCCGAGGCCGGTGTGGCCCACACGCGCAAGCATCGGGTGATGGTGAGCTTGACCCCGCGGCGTCCGGGTGGCGGGGATCTGCTGGTCGCACGTGGCGGTGCTCGTGAGGCCGGGCCGGGAGACGTCACCGGGCACATCGGACGCTAACCAGCGGCGAGGGAGGTCCTGGTGGAGTGGGAGCGGGTCGCTGCGGTCACCGGAGCGGACCGGGCAGGGTCGGGTTATGTGATCGGGCCGTCGCTGGTGTTGACCTCGGCGCATGTGGTGGATGCCGAGGGTGTGGCGGTGCGGGTGTGCCGGCCGGGGCGGGCGGGGGATGTCGCGGGCCGGGTCGTGTGGTGCGGAACGCCGGGCGGGCGTGATGACGCCGCCCTGGTGCGGATCGAGGACCCAGCATGGGAACCGCTGGCCGATCAGCCCGTGCCGTGGGGCCGGTCGGTGACGTATCGGCCGGGGATCGAGTGTGTCTGCTGGGGCGCCCCGGAGCTGGTGCAGCGGGAGGGTGATCCGCTCGAGGTGTCGCAACTGGCGGGAACGCTCAACCCGGGTGACCGGATGGTCGGCGACCGCTACGTGATCAATCTGCACACCTATCCTCCTGCGGCACGCGCGGACGGGGGATCGCCCTGGGGTGGTTTGTCGGGCGCGGCCGTGTTCTGCGGTGATCTGCTGACCGGGGTGGTCGCGGTCGACCCCGCTGGGCGTCAGCACGCGGCCTTGGAAGCCGTCCCCGCCTACGTGCTGCTCGCCGACGCGCGGTTCGTCGAGATCGTGAGCGCTGAGGGAACGGTGCGGTGTGAGGCGATCGAGTTACACGGCCTGGTTGACACCGTCTCGCGGATCGGGCACACCGTGACGACGGGGTCGCCGGCGGCGCTGTTGACCGCGCGCCGCGCGGTGGTGCCGTTTCGCGGTCGCGCAGAGATCCTCGCCGAGCTGCATGCCTGGGCGCGGGCGCCTGGCTTGATCTGGCTGCTGCACGGACGGGGTGGTCAGGGCAAGACCCGCCTGGCGCACCAGTTCGGCGGCCAGCTGATCGGAAAGGGCTGGACGGTGCTGTGGCTTGACCCGGCCCGCAGCCACGGTGATGAGCTGGCGGTGCTGGCGGAGACGGTCACGCCACTGCTGGTGGTGCTCGACTATGCCGAAACCCGCACTGGACAGCTCCGCGAGCTGGTCCAGACGCTGGCTCGACGGCGACATGCCGCGCCGGTGAAGGTGCTGCTGCTGGCGCGCACCGCCGGAGATTGGTGGGCCGAGCTGGCCGAATCCAGCGACGTGGTCCGCGACTTGGTCGACACCACACGCATACGGCTGCTGGGAACATTGGACGAGACCGCCGCCGGTCAGGCGGACAGCTACCGGATCGCGGTTACTGCGTTCGCCGCGGCGTTGCCCGCGTTGCCTGGCCAGGCTGACGTTGCCTGGCACACCATCGCGGCCGGGCTCGGCGATCCTCCGGCGTCAGCCAGCGTGGACAGGCAGACGGTGCTGGCGGCGCAGATGAGCGCGCTGGCCGACCTGCTCGACCACGGACACCCAGAAACGGCCCATCCTGAAACGTCTGCCCCTGTGGGCGGGAAAGGTCCGGAAGATCGCATCCTTGATCACGAACGGGCCTACTGGCGCGCCACCGCCACCGCACAGGGCCTGCTCCCCGGACTGGGCCTGCCCACCCTGATCGACGTTGTGGCCGCGGCCGTGCTGCTCAGCCCCGCCGCGATGAACGACCTCGACGCACTGATCGCGAAAGTGCCCGGGATCGCTGATCAACCACGAGATCGCCGTGCCGCGGTCCGCAGCTGGCTAGGGCACCTCTACCCCTCTGCTGAGGGCGAGTTCGAAGGACTGCAACCAGATCGGCTGGGTGAGCGGCTGATCGGCAGACTCATCCTCGACCACACCCGCACCTGCGTCATCGACTCACTCGCCACCAACATCAACGACGACGAAGCAGTCACCCTGCTGACCGTCTGCACACGTGCCGCCGCGCACCCCGTCTTCGGCGACCAGGTGGCCGCTTCCCTGACCAGCTATTGCACCCGGCACGCGGACACCATGTTCGCCTCCGCGATCGAGACCGCCACCCGCGTTGAACGCCCGCACCCCCTCATCCGGGCCGTCGAACAACACGCTTCCGACGAAGGGTTGGACACCGAACAGCTGGAACGCTTGTCGTCGATGCTGCCGGAAACGAGCCAGGTCTGGGCATCCACCAGCGCCACCCTCTGGCAGGACCTAGTGCAACGCCGCCGACACACCGCAACCAGCGATCCCGAAACCGCCGACTCCCATCTTGCTCGCGGCCTGAACAACCTCTCGAACCGGCTAAGTGAGCTGGGGCGGCGGGAGGAGGCGCTGGACGCCATCACCGAGGCGGTCGAGATCCGACGCCGGCTGGCCGAGCAGCACCCCGATGCGTTCCTGCCCGACCTCGCAGGGAGTTTGAACAACCTCTCGAACCGGCTAAGTGAGCTGGGGCGGCGGGAGGAGGCGCTGGACGCCATCACCGAGGCGGTCGAGATCCGACGCCGGCTGGCCGAGCAGCACCCCGATGCGTTCCTGCCCGACCTCGCAGGGAGTTTGAACAACCTCGCGGTCCGGCTGGGTGCGCTGGGGCGGCAGGAGGAGGGGCTGGACGCCATCACTGAAGCGGTCGGTGTCTACCGCCGGCTGGCCGAGCAGCGCCCCGATGCGTTTCTGGCCGACGTCGCCATGAGTTTGAACAACCTCGCGGTCCGGCTGGGTGCGCTGGGGCGGCGGGAGGAGGGGCTGGACGCCATCACTGAAGCGGTCGGTGTCTACCGCCGGCTGGCCGAGCAGCGCCCCGATGCGTTTCTGGCCGACGTCGCCATGAGTTTGAACAACCTCGCGGTCCGGCTGGGTGAGCTGGGGCGGCGGGAGGAGGGGCTGGACGCCATCACTGAGGCGGTCGAGATCCGACGCCGGCTGGCCGAGCAGCGCCCCGATGTGTTCCTGCCCGACCTCGCAGGGAGTTTGAACAACCTCTCGATCCGGCTAAGTGAGCTGGGGCGGCAGGAGGAGGGGCTGGACGCCATCACTGAGGCGGTCGAGATCCGACGCCGGCTGGCCGAGCAGCGCCCCGATGCGTTCCTGCCCGACCTCGCAGGGAGTTTGAACAACCTCTCGATCCGGCTAAGTGAGCTGGGGCGGCAGGAGGAGGGGCTGGACGCCATCACTGAAGCGGTGGAGATCCGACGCCGGCTGGCCGAGCAGCGCCCCGACGTGCACGCCAACGAACTCATAAATTCTCGACGTGTCCACGATTGGCTAGTGAAGAACAGCCCGTCTGCGCCATGACGCATCGAAATCATTTCCATAAACCGTTAATCAGCATGTCGCGCAAGAACGAGCACTCGCTCATCGGCAAGACAGTGCATGGGGGTGTCAGGTTGCGGATGCCATGTATGCCGCCAGGATGTAGTTCGGGTGCCTGTCGAGGTTCTTGCGGGCGCGGTCGTAGCGCATGGTCGTTCGTGGGTCGGCGTGGCGGGCTGCGATCTGAACGTCGCGGAGGTCGACGCCCGCGTCGAGCATCGTGGTGACGAAGGTGTGCCGCAGCATGTGCGGGTGCATTCGCGGCAGCCGCACTACTGACGCTTCGGCTAGTCTGCGCAGCCGTCTGGTAGCGCAGTGCCGGTCCATGCGACCGCTGCGCCGGTTGAGCAGGGTCGGGCCCCGCTCACGGTCACCGACAGCTCGGTCGATCGCCCGTCCGACCGCCGGTGGCAGGGGCACCAGCACTGTTTTGCTGCCCTTGCCGATCACTCGCAGCACCCGGTGGCCGTGTTCCTCGCCGATGTCGCTGATGTCAGCGGCGCAGGCCTCGAACACCCGGAGTCCGAGTAGGCCGAGCATCGCCACCAGTGCGAAGTCGAATGGGTTGATCGATTCCCGCGCCGCGGTCAGCAGCGCTTCGAACTGCAGGTGTGACAGGCCGAGGGTCGGAGACTCGTTGGGCACCGCCGGTCGCCGGACGTACTCCGCTGGCGAGTGCTCGAGCACAGTGTCGATAACGCAGGTGCGGTAGAAGCCGGTGACCACTGACATCCTGCGTGACACCGTGGAGGGTTTGAAGCGTCGGACTTCCTGCATCCAGCGCACGTACAGCTCGATCTGCGCCCGGCGCGCTGCCAGCGGCGCGAGTTCGCGTTGTTGGCACCAGGTGAAGAAGATCCGCAGGTCCGACTCCGAATGCGTCCGTGAGACGCCGGTGTAGCGTCCGAGGTACGCCGCAGCCGCCAGGCGCAACCCCGTGTCATCCAGGTCTGAGGGCTCCATGAACTTCCATGCTGGATGGGAACACTCCAGGCGCAAAGCCGGAGGAGCAAGCTGTGCATGCTCCCTGACCAGTCATGTTCACTAGTGCGCCATCGCAGCATGAGCGGACGTCTGCGTGCTGGAGCAGTATGTAGAACACATCTTGCTGTCTGACACCATGTGCTGGTGGATGTCGCATGGCCTGGACGGCCTGAGGATGTGCTCTCCGCGCTCAGAACACTCGCCGCAGAGCCTCCGGCGCTGGACGGTGAGGGCGGAGACACGCGATGGTTCGACCTCACCAACGCTGTGCACTGGTCGGTCGATGACACTCTCTGGGATCTGGTGGATCCGGCTACCTCGATCGGGACGATCCTCCGCGACGGTCATGAGGCCGACGTGATCCGAGAGATCGTAACCGCAGTCGTCGCTGTGTCGGAGCGCCAAGGCACCACGGCTTCGGATGCGACCTGGTTCGGTGACAGTGGCTGGTGCGAGGTCCGGCGGCTCGCTGCGAACGGGCTCAACCGCCTGACGGGGTGAATGCCCTCAGCCGGGTCTCGGCAACATGTCGAGAAGGTTGGTGTCATGGTGTTGGGCCCCGGTGGTGACGTGGTTGCAGAAGGCCGCAATCGGGCGTATATCCCGCCCGGTGGCGATGACCTGTTGCAGGGCAGCCCGATCGCCCATGCGGAGATGAACGCGTTGGCCCGCATCGCTGACGACGCCGATCTGCCTACGATCACGCTATGGAGTCTGCGCCACCGTCTTTGATGTGCGCGGCATCGTGCGAGTACATATATTCCGATATGGACAATTGGCGGGTCAGTGGCACGCCCTGATAAGGCGAACTGCGACTGGTAGTCCGTTCTGGAAACTGAGACTCATCACCGATGCGGTCAGGTCCATTTGTTGGCCGGCTGCTCGATATCCTGCACGACAACCTGCCGCAAAGCGCTCAGGGGATTATCTGTGTCTGAACCAGGGGCGACTGGTGCTTTTCAAGCTTGATGCGTCCTCGTGCGCCCCTGCGGCGACAAGGGCTTTCGCGATCTTCTCGCGATGCAAAGGATTCTTCCTCAGTACATCGATCCATTTGTCCTTGAACTTCCGGTCCAGGCTCCCGAATTGGCGCAGAGAACGAGCGACCAACTCCGGTGGCGCCGAATATCCCGTGGCTTCCAGGATCCAATCGACATCATCTTTGAAATTCAAGTTCCAGAGCGCAAAGGTGATCTCGAATACTTCCTCCGGCTTCCTGAAGACAACCAGGTTGGCCAGAATCTTACCGACGTCCGCCCCGTCGGCGTGCTTGGTCTTGATCAGGTCGACCAGCTGAGTCTGCGTCAATCTTCTGGCGAGGTCCTCTACCTCAGTATTGATCGAAGTGCGAGGACGAGAGAAAATTTGGTTGGCAGCTTTGCTCGGCCGCTCACCTTGAGTGTCAAGGCCTCGATTTTCGTAACTTTCGACGACGTCCTGCCCCGCTGTTGGCGTCACCGCGACCTCCGGAATTACAACCGGTGACTCCACGTCCCGCACACTACCGTCCGACACCATCCGCCAATCGTCTCGAACCGGTGGCTTGTAAGACGGGTTCGGAGCGAGGACTAGCTCGTCGACGTCCTCCGACACCCGGCGCCGTGGGCGGGGAAAACCCTTAGATGGCAGAGTACTCGCCAAGTGCCGATAGGCGTCGCGGAGCGTCAGGTTCGGCCTACCCAACTGGTCGCCGTTGTTCAGGAAATGCAGAAGCTCTCCACTGAACGCGGTGTAGCGGTCCCCCGCCGGGGCCATCGCCAGTTCGTTCCGGGCAGAGGCCACCAGTACGCAGCCACCCGTCACCCTGGCCAGCTCCGCCGGTTCGTCTTCGGCGTCATCGCCAGCGAGCACGCCCAGAGCGCGCCCGGAGAAACAGCAGTCAAGGATCACGATGACCGAATTCGCGATGCTGTCCTGCAGTGAATCGCGAACGGCATCGTAATGAAGCGCAGTGTACGGTAGCAGCTTCGCTCGCCGATCCGTCGCCCCCATCGCCAGGTATAGGCTGCCTCCGATACTGACGAGACCATGCCCGACGTAGTAAAAGAGTAGAGCGTCCGTCGCTTCCTCCGCCACCTCGGCGAGAGCATGACCAACCTGAGACGGATGGGTCGGGTTGTCGAGAACCGTTATTTGCTCCGGCGAAACACCACATCGATTCGTGAAGGCAGCGGCCAGATCCGACAACGTGGCATCCACGGCCGGGACGCCGGGGAGTCCGGGAATGGAATACTTACCTACGCCGACGAGTAAGGCTCTGGTCCCCGGAGATTTCAAAGTCACCATGAGATGAGAAGTTGCCTATTCTTCGGAACTTTCTTCAAGCTCTTCATTTAGGATCCGGAGTATCCCCTCAAGCTCGTCCACGTCCGGATTCTTGATGCGCTTGGCCCGCAGTTCAACACTCGACCCCGTCGCGTTCTCGACACGCAGCGTTATGTCACTGCGCCGCTGCCTCAACCAGGCGATCAGCGCTCCCGACAGCACCGTCGCGGCGCCACCGGGAACCAGCGCGACCGATAGGATGTCCGAGACTCCGCCTAGGGCATCGGGTCGTGGATCATGCTCATCGAGGTTTACACGCCCACGCAGTTCGTCTTCTTCTGAGAGAAATTTGCGCAGCTCCCGAGCCTCGTCCGCCGACGCGTTACCGATCACTCGAATCGCTATCACCATACGACGACCTCCCAACCTGGGGCAAGAACCAGCTGAGTCTAGCGGACGACAAGCCGAGTATCACCGACAGCCGCTTCCAGGTCGGCAGTTCTCGCCCGCCACGTCCTGGCCTGCAACCGCTTGGCCATCCACGCCCTTACCGAGTTTGGCGATGTGCGTGTCCGGGTGCGGCGGTTCGCCGAGCCCTTGACCGCTCGTTCGACGCCGACCGAGTGCGCTGGTATTGCGAGGACTGGCTGGCGACCAGGCCCGACCATCGCCCCACCAGCAGAATCGTCAAGCCACGCCTGGGCCCCGAAGAGGTCAACCGCGAGCAGTCCTTGCAACAGCAACTCGACCCGCTCGGTCACAACACGGACGCGCACGAGCGCGCCGACTGCGCCCTCGTGCGCGCAAAACCCCGCACAGCCGATCAACTCTGGAGCAGACGCCTGCCCACACACCGTCGCCCGCCGCTGTCGTGGCGGAGCCGACTGCTGTCCAAGTACGTGACGAGACCGGCGAGGCACGTCCGGTGAAGCCGGCCGCGGCGAGCTCACCAGCCCGGCCGTCGCGCCGCCTTTGCCCTGCCGACGCCCGCGAAGTCCTCAGCAGACCAATGCGTCTCAAGGCCTGGCCAGTGCATTGCACCCTCTCTGTCATCTTCCCGCTCGGGTGTGCTCGCATCGTGACGACCGTGCGACCTCGTCATGCCTAAAGGCGGCGCAGATGGTGACGTCACGACCCTCGCCCAAGATCCTCTCCGTCGGCGATGGGGGCGCTGCGATTGCCATCGACCGGCTGACGCTGCCGTGCCGAACGGGGCTGCGGGTTCGCCCCGCGTGAGATTCCTGGCGGTAACGTCACGTCGTTCCTCGCGAAGCGGTTCAAGGGCTCCACCACGGCCGACGCTTGGCCGAAGTGATCATCGACCTGCCGGTCGCGGCGGCGGCGCCGTTGGCCGGTGACGGCGTCATCGAGGAGGCTGCCCGAGGGAAGGCAAGGTGCTCAGCGGCCTAGTGGTAGTCGGCGCTCGCCGCGAGCCTGGCTCGCTTCGAGCTCGAAGTGGCCGGCGTCGACTGCCCTGCGCGCGGCGTTTGCCGAATTGGTCGGCACGGCCCGCCCATGCGGCCGGGCTCAACGGCTGAGCACTCCGGCGCCGAGCCCGTTCCGAACACGGGTACTGGGCAGTTGCGCGTAGCGTGCCTCAGTCCCCTCGCAACCACGTCCGCTCATCGGCATGAGCGGACTATCGCGCGTCGGGACTGTCCGGGGGGTTGGTGTCGCGGATCATGCGGCGCAGACTTGTTCGGGCGGCGGCCAAGTCGTCTTCCAAGTCGGTGACTTGCTGGTGTAGCTGCTGGTTGTCGGCGGTGAACTGGCGATTCTGATCAGTCAGACGCTGGTTGTCGCGGGTGAGTTCGTCGATCCGGTCGACCAGCTCCCTGTGAGTGAGCGTGTCGAGTTGCCGGCCGAGTTGCCTCTGCAGGTTGCCGCGGAGCCTGTCCCGCTCGGCGCGTAGGTCGGTGATCTCGTGGAGGGCCAGCGCCAGGTCGGTACGCAGGCTGGCGGCGCTGGCCGACAAGCCGGCGCGTTCATCGCGGGCCGGCTGGGTCGCCTGGCGCTGGCGGGCGGCGTCAATGTGCTCACGAACGCCGTCGGCGTAGACCAGCCAGGTGGACACGTGCGCCGCGCGAGCGACGGCGGCGTAGGTGACTCGTTCGCGGTCGCGTTCCATCCGCTCCAGCGTGGTCAGCACGCGCTGCCGCTTGGTGAGGCTGTCCTGCCGCCGGGCCGCGCGCAGCAGCTCCGGTCGGCCCCGCGTGGCGGTCACCGCGGTGGCTCCGGGCGTCGGACCGGGGTGATCGGCAGCTTCAGATGGCCGCTGCCAGCGCGGGCCCTGCGCATGATGGCGCTGGCATCCTCGATCTCGGCGCGCTCGTCAGCGGGCAATTCGGCCAGCTTCGTGCGCATCTTGGTGATGACCTCGCCGTAGGCGTCGATCTGCTCAGTCAGGTTACGGATCACGAACTCGGCCGCGCCCATCGCCTGCGCGGTCTCCCGGTCCGCGCGCAGGTCGTTGATCTGCTGCTCGATCGCGGACAGGTAGGACGGGTCGGGCCGGTAGAACCCGCAGCCGGCGCACTGGAACCTGATCCGGCAAGCGTGCCCACCGGCCTTGACGTTTGACGGCTCGGTGCAGCCGCCGAACGGGACGGCCACCGCGCTACGCTCGTAGGCCAAGCCGGACCGAAATGGCGCCGGGTTGCCGTCCCGGTCCACGACCCGAGCGCTCAGGGTCTTCACTGCTTGTTGCTTGCGGCGCAGGGAAACCGTGTAGTAGCCCATCGTCGTGTTGACGTCGACGTGGTCCATCAGGTCTTTGAGCACGTCAACGGGGGTGCCTTCGTCGGCGTGGCGCTGGGCGTAGGAGTTGCGGAACGCGCGGGGAAAGATCCGTGTCCGGTCGAATGACAGCGGCTCGCCGTCTGGCCCGACGGTGTCGGTGACCAGCGCGGGCAGGGACCCGACCCACTCTCGGATGACGGCGGAGACGGTGTTGGGGTCGATGTGCGGAGCGCCGGCGCCGTGACTGATCGCCGGGAACAGGAACCCCGTGCTGTGCTCGGGAACGGGCAACGATCGGCGTCGGAGCTGCCACTGCCCGATGGCGTGGGCGGTATCGGAGGTGATTGGCAGACGGCGGCGCAGCCGCTTGCCCTTTCGGTTTTCCCAGACCAGCGAGGTTTCTCCGTCAATGGTTTCCAGGCAATCGTCGCGCAGGCACGCCACTTCGCCGGGCCGCCGACCGGTGTCACGCAAGACGATGTAGACGGTCCGGAACATCATCTGGATGTCGTCGCGGCTCAATCTGCCGTAGGGCATGTCTGCGCCGATGGAATGGAGCGCATCGTTGAGCTGGCGGATGACGAACTCAGGGATGGCCTTGCCGATCTCGCCCTCGTTTGTGTCTTCGACCACGATGCGATGCGAGCTGTGTCGAACGAAGCTGCCCGACATGTGGTCGAGCATGTCCGCTTTTCGGCCGAAATTCAGCAGGTCGCAGAACCTGCTGAACAGCGTATGGCGGGTTTTCGAGGTGTAGGGCTCGCCATCCAGGCGCAGCGCGGTGCGGAACTGGGCGGCGACAGCAGTCATGTCGGCGAACTGCAACGCGGCGACATCCTGTCCACCTCCGGGCCGACCGCTGAGCGCCTGGCCGGCCAGAGTGGCGGCGCGCAACGTGGGGCCGAGGTCACGCACGGCCGGGCGCTCGGCGTCCACCCAGACACGCACCAGTTCCCGAAGCCAGGGCTGGGGGATCTCGGTGAGGTCAGCGGTGCCTCGTGCGACGCGCTGCCTGGTCCAGCTGTGTGCTCGCAGCCCGATAGCGGGTAGGTCCAGCACGTCCTTGTCGGTGGGCGAGATGCCGCGGTGCTGGTCGTAGGCCAGGCTGATCGACCAGCGCAGCTGCCGCAACAGCGCGTCACTGGTGTTGGACAAGCTCAGCGATCCCACGCTGGGGTCCAGCAGCGTGGTCGCGTCTGCGAGGTGAAGAGCCAGGTTCCGGCACGTCGGCGGTAGCACGCTCTTGCCGAGCGTGTCGCGGTGTTGCAGCGCGTAGAGGAATTCGAGCTTAACCAGTGGTGCCAACCGAATGAGAGAGAAGCGGGAACCACCCAGGAAAGGAAGTTCGGCCGCGGCCCAGTCTCGTGCGTCCACCTTCTTGCCGGTCCGCACGTTGTGGTGTGACCAGCGACGCCAGTGGAAAGCGCAGAGCCCTCGGCTGTTCATGATCGGCCCACCGCAGCCGATGACGTGGCACGACACGGTGTCCAGGAAGGGAACCGCGAGGCTGGCCATCCACTCGCGGATTCCCAGCGTGGTGCGACCGCCCTTGACCTGCTTATGCCAGGTGCCGTAATGGGTGTCGCACGCGCCGACAGACACCGCCGGCCGGGTGCAACGTTGACCGTCCCGCTCGACCAGGCAGGAGGATTTCACCGTGGCACACCCCGCCCGGCGCTTCGGCACGTAGGTGGCGACGAACTCGTCCGCGTTCCCGGCATATTTCCCCAGCTCAATGGCGCATTGCTTGCAGAATCCGTGGCGGATGTGCAACTGGTTGACGCAGGCGCGCACCGAACACGGCCACAGCGACGTCCGGGGATTGTTGACATCCCCGGTGAACAGCCACGCTTCGTGGTTCCACTCCGTTGGACGCCAGTCGGTTGTGAGACGCTCTCGCAACCACATCTCCCAAGCCATGGCGTCGGCCGGCAGCCCGACCGCGGCGGCCCGCAGTGGCGCGGGACTGGCCAATACGGTCACCGGGTGCCCTCGTTCACCACGCCCACTCGGTCAACCGCATCGCGTTTCTCATGATCGGAGACGTGGATGTAGGGCTGCATGGACGCCTGGGAGACATGTCCGAGCAGTGCCTGCACAACATCGCGAGGAGTGCCATCGCGCAGCCACCCGGTTGCGGCACCATGGCGCAGCATATGCGGCCGGGCGGTGAACCCGGCAACGCGAGCCAGGCGCTCGAACATCTCCTTGGCGTTGTCGTAGGTCATCGGCCGGCCCAACGGCGGCCGATAGCAGTTGACGAACACCAGGTCGCAGCCGACGGCCTGCTCGATCTGGTCGCGGTCATAGCGGTAGTCGCTGTAGAACCCGACAAGGTTGGCCGTGACCGGGATCGACCGGGGCCTGCGGGCCTTGGCCAGCGCCTTGTTGGCGTTGTCAGGGCGACGCCGGATGTGCACGTGTGGTCCCTTGACCGGGCAACCCAGACCTTGAGAGTCCGCCAACAGGTGCATATCCTCCCTGCGCAACCCGAGCGCTTCCCCGATCCGGCAGCCGGTGCACCCCAGCAGGGCGACCAGAAACCGGTCCCGCGCGTTGCCGGCCAGTTCGATCATCTGGTTGACCTGCTTGGCGGTCAGCGCCTGGTAGCCGGGCTCGACCATCCGGAACCGGAATGTTGACTTCGCGACCACACGGAACTGATCGTCCTCGCCGGCGCTGAAGCCGGGTGGCAGGTGGGTGAGGTACTTCGGCTCGGCCAGCATCGCCACCGTGTTCTCCGGCACCCAACCGTACGGGCGGCCGAATCGCAGGAACTCGCACACCGCGGTCAGCACGGCATTCGCGGAGCCCTCCGAGCGGTACCGAGGTATGACCGGCCGCCGGGTGCGGGGCGCCACGGGTTCGTGGACCAGCCAGTCCTTGAACCGCTTCATCGGCAGGAATCCTGGAACCCGCCAGTCCAACCCGGCGTTCGCGCAGTAGGTCAGATACACCGCCACCCGGCCGGCGTAGGCCCGTGCCGTGTTCGGCGAGCAGTCCCTGGCGCGCAGGTTCGCGAGGAACGCCGTCGCCTCGACGTGTAGGTCGTAGCTCTCGGTGTCAACGACGACCCACTCAACCGAGCCGTCCTCGGCAACAGCGCGTTCTGCTTGGAATGGCACCAGGAAGGACTACTGCATCTCCTGTGCCTCGCACCTCCCGAATATTGACCAGTCACACGACGGAGATCAAAAGACCACTCGTATGGCTAGTCAGCTACGCCACCCCCAGATAACACTGGTGTGGGCGGCGAACATGGCCGCGCTC
Source organism: Saccharothrix sp. AJ9571 (assembly GCF_021725495.1). Lineage (NCBI taxonomy): Bacteria > Bacillati > Actinomycetota > Actinomycetes > Pseudonocardiales > Pseudonocardiaceae > Saccharothrix > Saccharothrix sp. AJ9571. The sequence goes on from NZ_CP091382.1 coordinate 257,568, forward strand.
GAACTGCACGTCCCGCAATGGACCGCCACCACCGAGCCACCCAGACGCCGAGCACCAGACCGGCTGGTGTTCGACCTCGACCCTGGGCCCGGCAGCTCCACCGTGGACTGCTGCCGCGTCGCCGAACGACTCCACGACCTGCTGGCAGGTGACGGACTGACCGTGTTCGCCAAGACCTCGGGCTCCAAGGGCATGCAGCTCTGCAGCGCCATCACCACCGAGGTCTCCAGCGCCCCGTCGGCCTACGCCAAGCACCTCGCCCAGCAGTTGGCCCGCGAGACCCCGGAGACGGTGACCGCGGTGATGGCCAAGGTCCAGCTCCGACGTTGCTACGACAGCGCGCTTGGGCCTCCCTGAAGAGGGGCGCAGCGCTGAACTCAAGCAAGAATTAGGTAGCCAATTGGTCAACTCTTGGGCACCCTTGATGCCGTGAACCGGCTTGAGCGCCTCGTAGTGCATGTCGAAGAGGCGATCCGCTTCGGCACCGCCCACGATGAACCACACCTTCGCCTGGGCCTCATGATGATCGACTCTGCAGCTGAGCTGATGATGTATCGCGAGACCGACTATCTTTTGCGCCGAGGTGCGCAGTACGAACAAATGCTGAAGCAGGCCGAAAAGGCTTTAGCGCACGGGTTCGGCAACCAGCAATCCGTCGACAGGTTGCGCGCGGACGTCTTCTCAAAGACTCAACGCAGGAAGATCGAGCGCGAATTCAATGCCAAATGCGACCTGCTGACTCGGGAAGGCATTATCAACGCAACTCACGCACGAGTACTAAAAAAGCTCCACGAGTACCGCAACGAGACCTACCACCGCGACGAATTACGACCGGCCACATTAGCTAGCGCAACCAGAATCTTCATACATTTGGTTTGCACGATGATGACCGTCATGCCGGTACACGGCATGGGCTACTCGTCGGACCCGCCCGACGGATTAAAGAAATATCTCCAATCGAAGACCTTACCAAGCAATGACCCAATGGACATGCAGGCACGTATCGGCCACCAGCTACTCGCCGAGCTCGGCATTGGCGAACAGGGACAGATAGGCCAGGACCTCGCCGACCACGTCATCTATCGCCTCGGAGAAATCGAAGAGGCAGCCAAGGAATGCGTTTCCTACTTCAACGACATAAACAATCGCGGATGGGACTTTCAGTCAATACTCGGCCTACTTCAGGCCCCAGAGCCCGACGATCCGCACGATCACCTGCGTCGCACCGTCGAGAACTACCGACAGTGGGCAAGGCCGGTAAACATAGCAACGTTTCGAGCGTGGCAAAAAGGCGCGAATACACTCGCCAGGGAGACCGATGACCTCGCAGCGTTTGCCGCCTTTGCCGACCTTGAAGATGAGTTCGAGCCAATAGAGCAGCTAGTAATTAAACTGGCACTTGATGTCGACCGCTCAGTTCAGCATGAGATCGACGTCGCACTAGGCAAATAGCCGCGATTGGTCGCCCTGGGCGAACGATCGCGGAGAGCAGAATTAGGGACATCTACTCGACGTTGGGTCCGAACCGGAGAAGCGGGACGTCGTAGAGGTCGGGCTGGCGGACGCGAAGCATCTGTGGTTCAGCAACTTCGATAGCGAGCATCTCGGTAAGGAACTGGACTTGTGCGCTAAGCAGGTGGCTGGTGTGGCCGACGGCGCTGTATTCCCTGAGTCCGACGGCGACGTGGATGTGCGGGGCGACCCGGTTGTGGGTCTCGTCGTAGGCGAGGGTGCCGCCACCGAAGGCCTCGACGTTGGCCAAATCGACCTTGGTCCACACGGGTGCGTTCGGGTCATCGAGTTTCTCACAGGTGCCGACGATCTGGACGTGGCTGAATCCTGCAATGAAGGCCGGAACGTAGCCCTGGCGCACGTCGTTCTCACGGCAGAAGTCGGCCAGTGCGGTGAAGAAGTCGTCGCCGTGGTCGAAGGTGACGGCGAAGCTGCGACCGAGGGTCAGTTCGTGGCTACGCACGGGTGGCTCCCTCGACAGTGGTTTCGGATGGGCGGGGTTGCTTGGCGGGACGGGTGTAGCCGCCGGCGCGAGCGAATGCCACATTGATGCCGGTCTGGTCGTGCCCGCTGGCCAGCAGGCGATGCAGCAGGATGCGGCTTTTGAGCGGGTCGAGGAAGCCGTCGCGGATCAGGCCCCGGCCCAGCAGGTCGGACTCGGATCCCGGAAATGCGTAGGTGTGAGCGAGGATCGAGCCGGATCCGGTGCGGGAGGCCAGCACGACGGGCATCGCCGCAGCCAGATCGGTCAGGATGTCCACGACAGGAGCCGGGACGTGGCCAACGCCGAATCCGGCGACGACCAGCCCGTCGCAGTGGCTAACCGTAGCGCGCGGCAGGGCGCCAGTGTCACCGAGAGTCATCGTGACGAGGGCGACCTCAACCGGGCGGGATTCGGCGGCCGGGGAGATAGTGGTGCGGTGTGTCGGGTGGTTGAGGACGCGGGCCTCGCCTTCCACGACGTATCCCAGTGGTCCGCCGTTGGCGGAAACGAAGGTGTGGCCACTGGTGGAGTGGGCTTTGCGGACCCGAGCGGCGGCGTGGATCTCGTCGGCGAACACAACGAGCGTGCCGAGGTCTCGGGCATCAGAGCTGACAGCGGTCTGAATAGAGGCCAGCAGATTGCCGGGTCCGTCGGCCCCGGCGAGGGTGGGGTTGCGCATGGCTCCGGTGACCACGACGGGTTCAGGTCGGGTATGGGCGAGGTCGAGCAGGTAGGCGGTTTCCTCGATGGTGTCAGTGCCTTGGGTGATCACCACGCCGTCCGCGCCCGCAGCGAGCCGCGCTTGGACCGCAGTGGACAGCGCTGTGACGTCGTCGATGGACAGAGACGCGCCGGGGACGCGCCGGAAGTCTTCCACCTCGACAGAGATGCCCGACTCGGCCAGACCGGGCACCGCGGCGACGAGCTGGTCTGCCGACAGCGCGGGTACCACTCCGCCGCCCACGGCGGAGGTCATGGCGATGGTTCCGCCCAAGCCGAACACGACCACGCGCCGGGCCGAGGTGGTAAAAGATTCGGGCACAAGTGGTTCCTTCACAGAGCGGACGGGCGGTCGGTCAGGCAGCCTAGCGCGACATTCGGCGGTCGCCTGTCGGTGACGCTGCCGGTGCGCTTGGCGGCCCTCATCAGCTGCGCACGGCGGTTCAGCAATGAGCAGTTTGGGCGAGGAAGCGGCAGGCTTGGTCCGCGCCGTCGGTGGAGAGCAGGCGGCTGCGGGGCTGGGCGATTCCGCTGGTGCCGTACTCGCCGAGTTCGGCGCAGCGGCGGACGAGCCAGGTCCAGTCGAGGTCGAGATAGTTGGCCAACTCCCGGAGTCGTTCGTGTGGCGTGTCGGCCTCAGCAACGGAGTAGGCGCGGGCGTAGTGAGTCGCGTCGGCGAACTCGCGCAGGAGCGGTGAGGTATCGGTAACATCGACCTGCCAGATGCCGCCTGTACCGACCCAGTTCGCGACGATCGCGTGCTGGTGGCCGTCGAAGACGAATCCTGAGATAGCGGCGTATTCGGGTTCTGCGGTGATGTGGACGGTGATGCCGAAGGGCTCCATCAACGACAGGGCGAGCAGCAGCATGATCCGCTCGGGCCGACTGGAGTCGGCCACGACCGAGGGTGGGATGCAAAACGCTCGGGTAAGCGTGCTCTCCGCTCCGGGGGACGTGCCGCCGGATTGACGGAGGTAGCTGCACTTGTGGGCGAACAGGAGCCAGGTGCTGGCTTCTTCGCCGCGTTGCTCGCGGGTCCAGAACGCGGGGATCACCAGCGGGCACGTGCCGAAGACGGACGCCGTGACGACCTTGCGTGCAGTGGCTGACGCCCTGGAGAAGATCGACAGAGGATAATCGCTGACCGACGTGGCCGCGCGCCCCCGCTCCACCTCGGCGGTGCACGGCCCGCTCTCGGCCTGCTGGATCCCGCCGTGCCCCGACCCACGCACAGTGCCGCCCGGCGAACGTCACCCCGCCGGGCAGATACGCGGCGCAGGCGAGCCCTTCAGCCAGGGAGTTGAACACCTGAGCCGTCCGGGCCCAAGCGAGCAACTATTTACGGTAACGACGTAGCCGTTTCGGCGGCTTACCACTCGTGGGACGTACGCGCCAACCATTACCATGACTGTCAATAACCAAGTACTGGGTGACCAGAACAGACGACCCCGGGACACCCATGCCCGTCACCGCGGCAGGCCGAGGACGATCCTTCTCGACATCGCGCACTGCACGGTCGTATGCGCGGATAGTTTCACCGGGAGGCACGGTTGCCCCCTCCGCAGCTCCTTCTATCCTCACAGGATCAGATCGATACTCTTCAAGTATAGAATTATCTTCATCCACCTCAGCCCAGTATCCAACGACCAAGTAGCAGATATTCGAAACATGAACTGCTAGCGCACCCGAATTCTTTACTCGAATATCGACCGTCACATAATAGCCGTCAAATAAATGTTCATCTACTTCTTGCGCCGCGAACCCGTTACCCCACACGCTCACTTGGTCGACCTGTTGTCGAACCCTAATCATTCGGTCCCGCCAGATAACGAATGCCGCCGCAGAGAACGAAGCCGCAGAGAACCACGAAGGGACATTTCCCCAATCCCAGCCAAAAAGAGCCATGGATGTTCCCTCCCAACATACCTATGTCGATACTACCGCGCGACCAGCGGGGGCAGACCACTATATTGAGACATGGTTTGACGTTCCACCTTCTCCTCATCGCCTAGTACTGAGCGCGTGATGCTCACGACCGTCCGCGCGTGCTCGCCAAGACACATCCGAAGTGCCGCCCTGGCCCATTTCAAACTCGACACTCTGCTGGCTCCGACCAAGCCGAGCCGAGTACATGGCCTTCGCAGCGAGTCCCCCATTCAACAGAATACCGAACGCAAAGCCGGATAATTATCGGCGTGCAACGTTGCCGATGGCGCTGTTAGAACCTCCAGCCCTGCTCCTGGACGAAACCCACAAGGTTTAGGCAGGGCACGCTGACCGCCTGGCACACGTCGGGGATGCGCGGTTTGTTGAGGTTGCCGCTGAAGGTCTCGTCGGTGACGACGATGCCGGTGCGGGCGAGCGCCAGGCCGATGACGAACGGGTCGGCGCCGTTGCGGCCGCCGCCGGTGCCCATCATCTTGGGGTGGGTATTGAGGATCTGTTTGGTTGCGAGCTGGATGTCCTGGTCCAGCGGCACGAACAGGTCGCTTTGTGCTCGCGCCCAGGTGTTGGCGTCGTCATCGCGTTTGCCGAGTTCGTCGCGAACGACTTCGACGGCGCGAACCGTTCCTTCGGCGATCAGCGCTTCGATCCGCTGCCAGAGGGTGCTGAAGATCGCGGGCGGCAGCTGATCTCGGCGCCCGTTGAGAATCGCGCTGGTGTCGAAGGAGTACAGGGGCACCGGTTAGATCGCCTCCCGAACCGCGGCCGCTTCGGCAAGCTTGTCGATCTGCCCGGCCTTGGCGTTGAGGTAGGTCGCCGCGGTGTAGGTGTCGATCATGCGGCGACGGTGCGCGTCCGTGACCAGACGGACGTAGCCTTTCCCCAGGTCACGGACTGTGTTGCGGTACCAGTCCCCTCCGGCGGTCCGGGTAGCCGAGTCGGCCTCGTAGGCGCGGAGGAACTCCGCCCGGCGCGACTCGTAAAAGGCCTGGGTCACGCGCCCCAGGGTGAGCAGGCGGCGTAAGAAGGCTTCGGCGCTCGTGCCGAACGGGGCCGCCGCATCGCGCAGTGCCGCGTAGGTCCAGGTGTCCTGCTGCTCCGCTCGGGCCTGCACCTCGGGTCGCTGGAGCACCGCCGCGGCCGGCATGAGCATCGCCGCAGCCAGCGCGTTGCACCGTGCTTCCAACTGCCGCTCCGGCGTCGTCGACCGCAGGTCGGCGGTCACGTCGCACAGCCCCTGGGTGTGCAACATCAGGTGGCCGTACTCGTGCAGCAGGGAGAACAGCCTCCCTCGGGGACTGTCGGCACCATTGACCATGATCACGGGAAGCTGGTCAAAGTACAGCGAGAACGCCCGCATCTCCGCCGTTTGCACGCGCCCCCGGGACGTGGCCAGCACCAGCACGCCAGCCCGCTCGAGTCCTGCGCCCCAGGCGTTGAGGTGGTCGTACGGGGTCGACCGGGCCGTCAGCGTCAGCGGCGACAGGCCCAGAAGAGTCTCACGGGCCCGCTCGGCCAGGCGCTCGTCGGACTTCGCGCTGGCCAGGCGCCAGTCGCCGGGTGGTTCATCCTCGTCGAGTTCGTACAACTCCAGCAGGTTGTTTCGCTGCTCGTGCGCCCGCCGATACTCCGTGTGCAGCTCTGGAGACCACTCCCCGGCTTCTGCCTCCGGTAGCCGCCGAAAATCACGCAACGTGTCGAACGAGGCTGGCGGTTCTGCGAGGAAGAACACGCCCAACGCCCGGTTGTACACAGTCGCGGCCTTCTTGAGCTGCGCGATCGTAGGCTGAGCCGAACCCGACTCCCACTGCTCGACCCGGCCGTCCGGCACTCCGATCTTGCGCGCCGCCGCGACCTCAGTCAGCCCGATTGTAGTCCGGGCCCACCTCAGGACCGCGGGTTCAACCAGAGCGGGGATCGACGTCGGCACGCCCACCATCCTGACCCAACGTCACCGACACCGCTAGTCCTCCGACAACCCCCGCCGAGCAGTTCGGGAACCTCTCCTGATGCCCGCCACCTGCAAACCTGGCGCCCCCTTGAGCGCCGGCTAGCTCCAGGGACGACCCGCGCTCGGCCAGTTGACTCAGTTCCGGGTGAGCCAGGGACGCAGCAGCGAACTGCGCCAGCTGATGCCCGAACACGGGCAGGCTCCCGATCAGCGCGACGCCGACCCGTGCAGCGCTGACAGAACCGACACTGCCCGTGTCCTGTCCTCCGCTCGGCGGCCCGATCACGCTCGCATGGCGGGTTGCTCGGGTTGCCGTAGCGACATGCTCAGCGTCTGAGCTGCGGCGTGGGTTGCGTCGAGCAGGGTCTGCCGAAGCGGTTCCGGCATTGTTCTGATCCCCAGACCGGAAGCGTTCACCAGGCCGGTAAGCGCCGCGCCGCAGTGACCACCGGTCACCGCGGCCGGTATATCGCGGTACCGCAGTACTTCCCTGGCGGCGTAACCGTCTTCGGACTCGATCACCTCGTCGACCACCTGGGCGAGCACCCGGCTGGCCGCATCGGAGTCGATGGTGTCGGCGAGCGTGGTCACCGTGAGCCCGAGTTGAGCGCGGAAGAAGGCGTACCCGGGCATCGGCTGGCGCTCGACGAACCGCGTGATCATCGTGGCCACGTCCCCTCGTCTCGAGGTGCTGTCCGGGTTGGCGCACATCACCTTCAGGCAGGAGGCGACCTGGAGCTCCCACGGCTGCTCCGGGGTGCTTTTCGCCAGCGCAGCCGACGCCGCTGCCAGATCCGCGTTTACACAGTGGGCCACGATCGTGGCTTGGCGGCCCTCCATGAGGTGCAGGCCGATTCCCCGATGGGCGTGGGCGTGGGCAACCGCGTCGTCCCACCGCCCGGCGAGTACCAAGGCCCGGACGCCGTCCCCGATGAGGTGCAGCCACATCCATTCGCGCAGCTTGTGGAGTTCGGTGAGGGTCCCGGCCAGGTCGGTCAACGGCAGCGTGCGCCCGTCGACAACCAGGTCGGTGCTGGTCTTGATGGCCTGGAACATCGCGGTGAGCAGCTGTAGCGCCTGCTCACCGTCGCTGGCGCGGAGCTGGAGCCGGGCGAGGTTGAGGACGGGTTCGAGCATGTGCCGGGCTTGCAGGACGGTGAGCGATCGGTCGGCGCCGCGGTAGAGGTCGATGTGCTGCCAGCACAGGTCACGGGCCAGGTCCGGCAGGCCGCAGTCGCTAGCGATCAGCGCCGCCTTGTTCAGGACGTTCGCGCCGTCCGCCAATCCGTCGGCGTCGTCGTGGCCGGCGGCGCGGGCGATGTCGACGATCTCCTGGACCCGCTCGGGCAGAGAAGGGCAGGAGGGCCGGGGCCGGCCCAGCAGCGGAAAGCGGCGGACGGCGGCGGCCAGCGTGGTGGGGTTCATGGTCAGCTCCGGGGCAGCAGGGCCGTGGTCGCCGCGCGGGCGAGGATGCCCTGGCTGGTGGCCGAGAGACCGAATCGGTTCCAGTGGAAGATCACCACGTGGGTGAGGATCGCCCGCAGACCGCGGTCGAGGTGCCCTCCCACGGCGTGGTGACCAAGCTGCCGGCCGACGGTGCCGAACGCGGCGAGCCAAGGCCCGGCATGCGCGACCGGCCCGCCGGGGGTGAACAGCGCACTGTCGGCCAGGTCGGGGATCGACAGGAGCACGCGCACGTTGTCGACCAACGCGCTGATGCGCGCGGTGTCGGCGTCCGTAGGTGCGGGGCGTAGCCGGGCGACCCGGTCGAACACGTCGCCGCACTCGAACCTGTCAAGCCCGGTGGCACGCATCAGCCCGCTCAGCAGCAGGATGGACAGTTCCCGGCGGCCGAGGCCGGGGGCGTCCTGGCGCAGGTAGTCGAGCACGCCCGCGCTGTCGGCGCAGAACAGGTCGTGGACGGCGTCCATACCGGCCGGGCCGCCGAAGGCGGCGGTCTCCGGCTCGTACAGCGTCGGCCACCAGCGCGCGAGGACGCCTGCGCCGGTCAGCTCGTCGAGCACGCGGTCGACGGCCGCGATGTCCGCACGCAATAGGCGTAGCCGCCAGCAGGGGTGTTTGCGCAGAAACCACCAGCCGGCCACCGCTGCGTCGGCACGGAGCCGGTCCAGGGCCGGTCCGAGCATCGTGACCGCGACTGTCTCGGCGGCCGACCAGTCGGCGAACTGAACCCGCACCTGGTACCAGGCATCGGCGGCCTGTCGTTCCAGCGCGGCGAGCCCGGCGGCCTGGTAGGTCCGCACGGCATCGTCGAGGTGGACCGGGTCCACGTCGTGGTCGGCCGCGACGGTGTCCGGGTCGGCACCGGCGAGCACCGCGAGCACAGCGGCGGCGAGGTCGGTGGGCGTGGTCGTCCGGTGAGTCGTGGTGGTCAGGCAATCAGCAGGCATGCGTCCCATCCCGTGTGAGGCGGCGTGCTGTGCCGCGCGGTCTCGAGCGCCAAGTCCACCCCGGCACGTCCGGTCAGCAGCCCGGTGGCTTCCGCCTGGTCGCCGTCCTCGCTGTCCTCGTCGCCGAGCGACTGTGCGTGCAGGGCTAGGCGGTTGGCCAACGCCGGGAGCCGCCGGGCGAGGGCAGGACCGCGGGCGTCGAGGGATGCGCGGTAGGCGGTCTGGTAGAGCCCGGCGATGCCGTGGCACAGGCCCGGTTCGGTGATCCGGTCGAGCTGGGTGTCGGTCAGGCTCGCGGCCAGGGCGTCCTCGGCGACGCCCTGACGGTGCGGGTCGGCGGTGGCCAGGGCGGCCAGTTGCTGGGCGCGGGCGATGCCGACCGTCCCGTAGCACCAAGAAGGCCGGCCGGGCCCGGTGTGCTGGGGGCGGCCCGCGCGCAGCTCCTCGCGGGTGATCCACTGCGGCCACCACGGCCCGTCAGGTCCGTTCTGGCGCCACCGGTCGAACCAACCGGTGAGCAGGGCGATCGCCTCACGCTGGCCGTCGACCACGCGACCGCCCACGGCGGCCAGGGCGAGAAAGGCCAGCAGCCCGGCCGCACCGTGGGCCATGCCGAAGTTCGCGTGCCCGCCGGGGGTCGGCAGGATCTCGTCCGGGTCGTGCGGCACCCACCAGCCCGGCAGCTCGGCGCCGTCCTCGTGGCGCGGCCGGGTGGCCAGGGCGACCACGTACCGCAGAATCCCGGCCAGCTCGTCGCTGTCGGCGTGGTGGCGCAGCAGCAGCGTCCCGATGCCGGTGAGCCCGTAGAACAGGTCGTACTCGGCGAAGGTGGCGGGCTCTCCGCGGCCGATGCGGGTAGCGGCGGTGGCCAGACGCCGCCGGGCCAGGCGCAGCACGTGCTCGTCCATCGTCTGGCTGGCCGCGCGGTAGCGGGGATGGCGGTCGGCGGCGGTGTGCAGCAGGAACGCGACCGAGGGCGCCCCGTAGTAGAGGCCGGCGTGGTCGGCGGCGTCGACCGGCCCCGCCACCACCCGGCGGATGTGATCCTGTGCGGTGGTCCAGCGGCCGGAGCCGGTCCAGGCGCGTTCGACGTGCAGCAGCGCATCCGCGACCAAGCCTTGGGCCAGGGACTGGCCAGTCACCTCGTCGAGGGTCAACGTCACCTCGCCTCCGGCCGGGCTCGGGTTCGCCTCGGATGTCACCGGGCACCGGCCAGGGCGAGCAGGCGCAGCGCGACCGCGCGGGCGAGGCGTCCGGTCTCCTGCTCGAACGTCGGATCGACGCCGACGGCGCGGATGTGGTGCTCGTGCAGCAGCGTGCGCAGCACCACGCCCGGCTCTCGCCCCTGTTGGGCAAGGACACCGTGATAGGTGTGCAGCGCGGTGTCGCGGGCACGCCAGGCGGCGCCGACCGCATCGCCGCCCGGTAGTGCGCGCACGGCGCGGTACTGCGGGTCAGGGTCGGTCATCTCGAGCGCCTGGTCGCGCAGCTCCCGGTCCAGCGGCCCGTGCTCCTGCCGCAGGCATCCGAGCAGCGCCCGGTACCCGGTCTGGGGATCGGGCGCGAAGGACGCGGCCAGGTGCGCCATCGACGCCGCGGCCAGCGCTTGGGCGGGAATCCCGGACGCCTGCGCCGCGGCGAGCTGGGCGATGGCGGCCGTGGTATCGGTGGCGAACACCTGCTCGGCCGCCGTGAGCGCGGGGCCGTCGCCGTAGCGGGCGGGGTGCTGCGGCGCCGGAGCGAGGGTCAGCTGGCCGGGAAGCCCACGGGAGTCCAGGTCGGACGAGAACGCGGCCAGCCGGGCGGCGACGGCTCCGTAGTGCTGCGGGCCGGTCAGGCGCAGGAACACGGCGAGGTGCTGATCGGTCTCGGGCCGGATCATGTCGCGGTGCCGCCGCACCCACCACGACATGACCGGGCTGTCCAGGTTCTGCGGGTCGTGGAATTCGGCGACGAACCGGGGCAGGTGAGCAGTGAGGATCTCGTCGAACCGTGCCGGGTTGCCCACCAGTTGCGCGTGCACCACGGCGGCGTCACCGGGCTGCAGGGCGGCGCCGGGTGCCGCGGTGGCGGGCAGCGGCCGTGCGGGCGGGGAGATCGCGGTCATCGGGATCAGCAGCTCCGCCGGCCGTCCGATCCAGTCCCGCCCGTCGGGCGGGCCGTCCTCGTGCAGTTCGACTCTGTCGGTGCGCTGCAGGCGCGCGTGCAGCAGGGCGCGGTCGAGTGTCTGGTCGAGGTCCAGCGGCAGGCGCAGCTCCCCGTGGACCAGCACGACCCGGGCCGGTACCCGCCACCGCTGCCGCCATGATCGCAACGCCTCTTGCCCGCCGTGGTTCCCGGGCCGGTCGGCGGTGAGGTCGGTGCTGGAGAGGATCCAGCGCGCGGCGAACAGCACCGTGCGGCGGTAGCGGATGCGCGGGACGTAGGGCAGAACGCGGGCGGCGCCGAGATCGAATCCGCGGAACACGGCGCTGCGGGAATCGGCGACCTCGGCGAGGAACCGGGCCAGCGGCGGGCTCTGCACGGCGGTGTCCAGGGCATGCGGAATCTGCGGGACCACCCGCCGGCCGGTGGAGACCTGCACCAGGTACATCTGCTCGGCGTCGGCGGTGACCGCCAGGTCGTCCACCCCGACGATGGTGAGGTCCGGGCGCCCCGAACCAGGTGGCTCGGGGTGTTCCGAGAGCGACACGACGTCGTCGAGCAGCGGCGGCACCCGCACCACGTTCTCGTTGTGCGGGCGGCGCGGCGGGAAGGACAACTGCATCGCCACCACGCCCTCCAACGTGTCAGGTCCGTCCGGGGCAGCCGGAGAAGGCGCGGGTAGTACGGCGTAGGTCGCGGCCAGCCGCGCCTGGTCGGCCTGATCAAGCAGGTAGGCGAACCGTCCGGCCATGCTGGTGTGCGCGGGCGGAGCGGCGGTGACCCGCAGCCCGAACTCGCCGCGGTCGATCGCCGCGGTCGACGCGGCGTGCACCTCGACGCCCAGTTCGATCCGCTGGGGCGCGACGGCGTCGGCGTGTTCGCCAACGGTCAGCGCCTCGACGTCGGAGTCGGTCAGGACAATCTCCCGCGCTCCGGTCAGCGTGGTCTGCTGGATCAGTGCCAGCAGGGCGGCGTCACGGTCGGTCAGCACCCGCCAGACGGGCCGAGCGCGTGGGGCGCCGATGTAACCGGCGGGGTAGCCGAGGCCGGAGTCGGCGACCAGGTCCCGCACCGGGACCAGTGCGCCGGGACCGTAGCGGGCGCGGAACCGGGCGTGATAGTCCATCCACGCGGCCGTCCCGAACGGTTGCGCGCCGGTGCGCAGCAGCACGGTGGCTGCGCGCGCGGCCTCGTCGAGCACCCGCTCGGGTAGGGTGATCGTCGCGTCGATGCGCACGTCGGTGGCCAGCGCATGCCCCGTAGCGGGGGCCAGTGCGTTCATTCGGGCGGCGACCGCTGCCCGAATTTCCCTTGCCTGTTCAGGGTTGTCGCTGCGGTTGTGGTGGGCGAGGTCGGCGTTGATCGTGTCGAGGTCGCGCAGGTGGGCGGCGATATCGCCAGGACCGTCAAGAGTGTCCGCTTCGGCGGCGCGCAGGGCGTCGATCAGGTGCGGCAAGGCGTCGCCGGTGGTCATCGGGGACCGCAGGCTCGTGATCAGCACCCCGGCGTCGATCAGGCCGTGCAGCAGTGCGTGGATCTTATCCGGCGACGCCGCAGGGAACCCGGCCGTCATCCGCTCGGCGAGGGTGTCGAAGCGGACCGGCGAACCGGCCGTGGCCAGGACGAACCGCACCGGGCGGGTGAGCCGCACCGAGGACTCCCGCAGCGGCCCCGGCGTGGCTGCGCCGACGTCGGCGCGGCGGTGCACGATCACGCGCCCATCGCGCACGATCCGCGCGCCGTCCACCACGACGGTCAGGCGCCGGCGCAGGTCGGGGTTGCGTTCGAGCTGGTCGATCAGCGTGGTGAGCCATTCGCCGTCCACCCGTGCCACCGTCCGGTGCCGGGTTCCCACCTCGGCGGCCGCGGATCCGACTCTGGCCGCGGCGACGCCGGCGAACAGGCCGAACGGCGTGGCTCGCCGCTGCCAGCGCAGCAGGTAGGAGGCCACGGAGACAACGGCGCGGCGTAACTCTTTCGCCGTGCACCCGGTGGCGCCGTCGCCGAGGATCTGATCGAGGCGTGCGGCGAGGACGGGGCTGGCCAGCGCCAGTGCGTCCCGCGCCTCCGGGCGTGCCCACATTTTCGTCAGCCAGGCACGGCCGTCCTGTTCGACCGCGGCTGGGTCGGCCGGGTTCAGGTGCGGCGGCGGGTCGAGATCGCCGGGATCGGTGGCGACGCGGGCCAGGACAAGCCCGGTGTGCTGGTAGCGCGGGGACACGGTCATGGCGATTCGCTCTCCTCACCCGGTCACGATCAAGGGCAGCGCGTGGCCGTCGGCGCCCAAGCCAGGCTCGGACGCCGACGGCAGGGGTTGGATCAGAAGGGGTTGTTGGAGCCCGTGCTGCACGCGCTGGTGTTGCAGGTGTTGCCGCACCCGTCGCTGGTGTCGCACATCATGATCACGAGCTTGGTGGTGGACTCCACCACGCGCATGTCCAGTTCGAACTCCGCGTCGTCGACCACGTCGACCTCGGCGTCCGCGTGCTCGATAGCCAGTGCTGCCGACATTCGGTTCACTCCTCACTTTTCCGGGTTGTGCAGGACACCCTGGTCACCGGCGGTTTACGCCTCCGGTGACCAGGAGATCGTGGCCACGCCGTGCGTCTTGACCAGCACGGCTGTGTTCTCGCCGAACTCGGGACGGTCGGAGCTAGAGGGCCAGTAGGTGAAGGTGGGCTCGCGGTCGCGGCCTTGGCGGTCCCATGCCTGGATCTGGTTAACCATCGCGGTCGCGGCGGCCTGGCCGTGCGCTCCGTAGGCATGTGCGCCGAACTCCACTCCGCCGCCGTCGGGAAGGGGGCGGACGGCCAGGTAGGCGAACGAGTCGCCGTGCACGGCACCGAAGGGGAACCAGCTCTTGCGTTCGGCGGCCAGGTCGGTGCCCTCGTCCGCGGCCAGCTTGCAGAAGCCGGACAGGAACGCGGCGAACCACAGGTGCAGGTCGGCGAAGGACACGCCGTGCTTGATCGTGACGCCGGACCAGGCTTCGGCGCGCTCGGTCCCCAGCACTCCGTCCAGCAGGTTCACCTCGGCCGGCACGTCGCCTTCGAAGCGGAGCTTGACGTGGTGGCCGTTGCGGTCGGGCAGCAGGAAGACCCGTTCGTCGCGGGCGCCGTCGCCTTGCATCGGAACGAACCCGGCTACCTCGGCCGAGGTGCTCTCCAGGTGGTCGCCGTCGCGGCGGAAGCCGATGACGCGAGTGATCCCGTTCATCCGCAACGGAACGACGATCGTGCCGCCCTCGGACAGGTGCTCCAGCCACGCCGGTGCCAGGTCCCAGGCCCCGACCGTCACCAGGACCGCGTCCACTGACTGCTGCAGCCCCGGCAGCGGGTTCTCGGCGTCGGCGAGCACGACGGTGACACGGTTGCCGTATCCGGTGGCGTCCAGCAGGTCGCGGGCGCGGTCGGTCACGTCCTGGTCGATGTCCACGCTGACCACCCGGCCTTCCGGGCCGACGACCTCGGCCAGCAGGGCGGCGTTGAACCCACCGGACCCGATCTCCAGCACGCTCATGCCCGGACCGAGCCCGGCCTGCTCGATCATCCGGGCCTGGATGTAGGCCGCGCTGGTCGAGGAGATGATCACGCCATCCCGGTCGCGTTTGATCGCGACCGAGTTGTCGACGTTGTAGGTGACATCCAACGGAGTGCCCTCGGCGACGAACAGGTGCCGGGGCACCGTGCGGAACGCCCGCTCCACCAGCGGCGAGGTGATCATCTTGTTGGCGAGAAGCGTGTCCACCAGCGCATCGCGGAACTCCGCGGCGCTGGCGTCATCATGTCGGAGTGTGTTCACGTGGTTACCCTTTCAGAAGGGGGTGACAGTTTTGTGGCCTGTGCTGCTCGGCGGGCTGGGGGCGCGCCGCAGGCGGGGGACCCGGCGCGCCCCAGGTCAGGAAGCTTCCAGCGTTGCGATCCTCGACCGGCCGGTGACAGCCGCGTACCTGCTGATGCGGTTCGCGGGAGGACTGTCGGCGCCGATCAGGTGCTGGTGGGCGATGGTCCACACCGAACAAGGATGGCGACGGGGTCGGCGGCGGCTCGAGCATTCCGGGCACCGGCCGCGTTCGTCCGGCTGGTGCGCGTCGAGCACGGTTCGCCACGCCGAGGTCAGCCTGACGATCTCGGTGTCAGCCAGCGCCGCGCGGGATTCGCGGTCGGCGCCGGTGGCGAGTTTGTCCAGGTAATCGAGCCGGTCGTGGACCGCGCTGCGCAAGGTGAGGGCCAGGATTTCATCCATTGTGCTGCTCCTCGGAGATCGGAGGGTGAGAGCGCGGCGCTCGGGACCGGGGCTGCAGAACGGTCCGGCGGGCGAGGCTGCTCGGGGATCGGATGTGGGCGCGCAACAGCGGGCTGTCCGCGCACCGGTGTGCGAAGTCGCCGTTGTCGGTGCACACGTACAGCAGGCGTGCGTACCGATCGGCGTACGGCCAGATGCCGATGATCGGGGACAGCTCGCCGAGGCCGGGCAGCACCACGAGGTCGTTGAGCCGAATCTGGCCGGCGGGCACGGGTTCCAAGTGGACGGTCGGCAGGCGCCGGTCGCGGACCTCGATGATCGGCTCGGCGTCGTTCTCGAGTTCTCGTTCGGTGCGCCGGAGCCGACCATGACAGAACACGCCCGGCTGCTCGCCGGAACGCCGCGGCAGGGTCGGGTTCCACGACCAGAGGCGGCCGGTGCGGTCCAGGAGCATCCTGGTCGGCGTGGGCGCAGCGGGCGGGGTCACGACCGGACGCACCTCGCAGCGCCCATGGACTGGACATCGGCCTGCTCGGGTTGCCGGACGGGCCGCTCGACGCGCTCGGCCGCAGCGCCTGGCGGCCGGGCTGTGGACAGGGCGTCCAGGGCCGTCATGGCGGCGACCAGCAGCAGCACGACGGCCAGCACCACCGCGACCGCCCACAATGCGCTGGTCGAGGTGGCCTGAATCGCCGGACGGCGGTCGTCCTCGGGCATCGCAACGTTCTCCGTTTCTCGGTCATTGCCGCCGCAGACCGTCCAGCACCCGCTGGAGAAAGCTGCGTCGGTCCGGCGAGGGTTGTGCAACGCGTCCGCCGCGGCAGCGCAGACGACAGCGGTGTCGTCGGCTATTGCGGCCAGGTGGTCGATGGGGACGTCGATGTCGCCGATGACGGGCAGCACCTGCGTCGGTGGCTCGCGCTGCGATGGAGTTCATGGGTCATCGTCCGCACCGAGAGCAGGCATCGACACGGTCTGTTCGACCAGTGCCCCCAGGCCGGATCCGCCGACGCTGGCAGCCCTGCGCGGCAGCGGAGGTGCTGGCGAAGGCGGGAACGGCGGGTAAGAGGCGGCCATCGCCAGCACACAGCACTCCGGGCACAGGTGCTCGGGCGACGGCGGGCGCAATTCCCAGACCTCGTCCACGGGCAGGCCGCACAACCCGGAAGCCCGCTGAGCGGGATGCACGACGTGGGCGCGGCCGGCGTAGAAGCTGCTGCCGGGGCGGTTGGTACCCCACCACCATCCTGTGGCCGGTCCCGCGGGCTGCGCGGCTATCTTCTCGTCCATCAGCGACAGCACCCCGATCACATCCGCACGCCACGGGGGGCCACCTCGCCGACGGCTTCGGCCGTGCCGCCAGCAGTGTCGTCACCGGTCAGCAACGCCAGGGAATGCGGAAGGTGCGGTTGACGGTTCGACCAGTCCAGCAGTTGAATCCCGCTGACACTGAGCACCGCGACCGGCTGGCCGGGCCGGACGCACAGGTAGTCCTGGCGGTGCAGGGCGTCAAGCAGGGACAGCGCCTGCGGCGGCAGCACGTCGCTGTGGTGACGCAGCACGCCGTCCACGGAGACGATCTGGCCTCGCGCGATCCGCTGGAGAAGACTGCGGACCAAAGCCGGGTCCAGACACGTGCGCATCATCGGCTCCCCGAGCCGACACCGGTGCCAGTGCGGCCGACCTGGCTATGCACGCGCTCGCAGAACCCGCACACCATCCAGTGCTGGCGGCATCGGTGGCCGCCGGTGGGGCAGGTCAGCGTCAGGCGCGTGTTCGGCTGCGAGACGGTGGAAACCCGGTGGTCCGACCCAGGTCGGGGGTCCGGATCGGACCACCGGGAGCTTGCATCGGCCGCCGTCTTCGACAAGCCCGTCCCGCTCCCGCGGTAGCGCGGTCCGTCGGGCACAGACCCGACAGCGTTCTGGTCTGTGGTCGTCACCGTGCTGGCCATGACATTCACCGTCCTGGTCGGCGACGGCCTTTCCGATCCCCAACGGTGCTAGCCCCACTGGGGCTTGACCACACCGGGTGCGAACCGACCGACTGGTACCCGACGGCGGTCTACGCTGTGAACCTGCGCGAACACCGTCCGGGAACGGGAAGGCGAGCTATGACTGGTCAGAGGCGACAACGCTGTCGTTTCTGCGGCACCGCGCTGGCCGCTGCCGACCCGATGTGCGGGGTCTGCGCCCGCGCCGCAGGGTTCCGCAAGCCGATCCCGGACGGGTTCTACGAGGACGCGGACCTGCGCGCCGCGTTGGCCCGCTACGACTTCGGCGCGGTGTTCGCCGCAGTCCGCCAGCACACCGGACTCTCCCAACTCCAGCTCGCCGACCTGCTGGATCTGTCCCAGTCGCGGATCTCGGCCATCGAGCGGGGCGAGCGGCGGCTGACCCACGTCAAGCTCGCCGCCCGGCTGGCCGGTCTCCTGCGCATCCCACCCCGACTACTCGGCTTCCCCGCCGAGGCCACCGGTAGCGTTGTGGCGGCACCGGAGGAGGTGAGCTGGTTGGAACGCAGGGACTTCCTCGCCCTGGTCACGGCCGCCACGCTGGGCTCGAGCCTGCATCCCGAACTGGCCCGGCTCGGGTCGTTGCTGCCCGGCGAGGTCGAGCCGGTGACCCGGCCTCGCATCGGCGCCGCCGACGTCGACGCGATCGAGGCGATCACCGACGGCTTCCGCCGCTCGGACTTCGCCCACGGCGGCGGGCTCTGCCGCGCAGCGGCGATCACCCAACTACACCAGGTGCGCCGGCTGGAGGACGCCGTCTGCATGCCGCAGGTCCGGACTCGGCTGCTGGTCGCGATCGCCGAGCTGGCCAGCATGGCCGGGTGGATGGCCTACGACGTCGAAGACCACGACGCCGCCCGCAGACTGTGGACCTACGCCCTGGACACCGCCCGCCGCGCCGACGACCACCCCCGCGCCCCGGACCTCGCCGTGGACGTACTGCTGGACATGGCCCATCAGGCCCTGCACCTGCACGGCCTCGACCCGGCAGGCCAGGCCGCCCGCGCGGGCGAGGCGCTGCACCTGGTGCAACTCGCCTCGGCCACGGCCGCCAACCGCCGCCACCCGGTCTCCACGATCACCTCCGGCTACATCTGCGCCGTGCTCGGCTGGTGCCGGGCCTCGCTCGGCGAAGCCGAACCCACCCGCCGCGCCATCGGCGACGCCCAGGACACCTACGCCACCGCCGACCCGGCCAAGACCCCGCCGTGGGCGTGGTTCGTCACCGACGCCGAGATCACCGCCCAGCAGGGCCACTCGCTGTACCTGCTGTCGCTGACCCACCCGGAGTTCGCCCCGCAGGCCATCGAAAAGCTGACCACCGCGGCCAGCGGGTACGGCGCGGAGTACGAACGCAGCCGCGCGGTGATCCTGCCCCCGCTGGCCTCGGTGCAGTTCCAGGCCGGGGACGTCGCCACTGCCGTGGCCACCGGCTACGACGCGGTGAACGCGATCACCGGACTGTCCTCCACCCGCGGCTACGCCCGCCTGCGCACACTGGACACCATGGCCGCCCCGCACCACGACAAGCCCGAGGTCGCCGAACTGCGCGAACACATCCGCGGAACGCTGGCCACCACGGCCGCGTAGCCGCCGATGCCGCTGCACGCCAACCAGGACTCCGACCTGCCCGGCGTACCCGCGCTGCGGGAGGTCTGCCGGATCTTCGGCACTAACCCGGGCGGTGCCCGGCTGCTGCACCAGCGCTCCAACGCGGTGTTCCTGCTGCCCGATGACCACCTGGTCGTCCGGCTGGCTCCGGACACCCCGCTGCGCCGCCGCCGCGCCCAGACCTGTATCGACGTCACCCGATGGCTGGCCGGCCAGCCCGAACCGGTCGCGCTAGCCCCGGTGTCGGGCGAGCAGCCTGTCGTCGCCGCGGGTGCGGTCGCCACCTTCTGGCCCCACCGGCCCACCACGCCACCAGCCTCGCCGACCGACTTGGCGGTGCCGTTGCGGCGGCTGCACGCACTGCCCGTCCCGCCGTTCCCGCTGCCCCGATATCAACCCTTGCAACGCTTATTCGAGGCGCTCGACCTCGACGACGGGCGTCCGCACCCGGCCGTCACCGACGACGATCGGGCCTGGCTGCTCGACCGCGCCCACACGCTCGTCACCGCCTTCGCCGCCACCGCGTTCCCGCTCGGCGACGGGCTCGTACACACCGACGCACACACCGAGAACCTGGTCCACGACCCCGGCGGGCACTGGCTGCTGATCGACTGGGACGGCACCTGCCTCGGCCCCCGAGAATTGGACTTGCTCACCGGCATCCCCGACCACTTCCATGAACCCCAGGCCGACCGCACCCGATTCCTGACCGTCTACGGGTACGACATCCTCGGCTGGCCCGGATGGACCCTGCTGCGCGACGTCACCGAGCTGCACGCCCTCAGCGCCTACATCCGCCTGGCCCCCGGCAAACCCGCGGCGGCCACCGAACTGCACCACCGCATCCGGTCCCTGCGCAACGGCGACCGATCAGCCCGCTGGCGCGCGATCCCCTGACCGACGAGCACCCCACAACCAGGCCGCAGTCACCGGACGACTGAGAAGTGACCCATCACGACGTCGTGGGCGTGCGGTCGACAAAGCAGACGGGGCAGCCGCAAGGCGGCTGCGACGCTACGGCGGAGTTCGTCCAGGCGGTCACGCAGTCCCGGGTCTGCTCCAGCGTGCGCACCCTCGACCCAGCCAAGACTGCCCCCATCCGGCGACCTTGCCAGTTCAGCCGACGGCGGAGCTCTTCGAGCGCGAACTGGCGCAATTCCTCGGCGTCGCGGACGTGGTCGCGGTCGCGACCGGCACCGCGGCGTTGCACCTGGCGCTGCTGGCCGCAGGGGTCGGCCCAGGCGAAGAGGTGCTCGTGCCGTCGCTGACCTTCTGCGCCAGCGTGCAAGCCATCCTCGCCACCGGCGCACACCCCCGTTTCGTCGAAGTCGATCCCGCTAGCCTGTGCGTCACCGCCGAGCACATCGCGGACGCGCTCTCGGCTGCGACGCGCGCGGTCATGCCGGTGCTCTACGGCGGCCGCGCCATCGACCTCTCCCCCATCCAGAGCCAGCTGGCCGAGCGCAAGGTCACGATCGTGGAGGACGCCGCGCACGCCTTCGGCTCCTGCCAAGGCCCGCGCCGCGTCGGCGCGACCAGGGAGCATGAGGAAGCCGCGGGCAACCTCTGCAGACGTCCAAGCTCCCGGGTGGCGTGTGCGCAGCACGCTATCCGTGGTCTCAGCTGTCAGCGTAGAGTCGCCTCATGAGCAAGGGGGCCAGGAACCGCGCAGAGCGTTCAGAAATCAACGCCTTTGCGGACGTCGGCTTGCTGCGTCGAAAGAGAGATCAGGCGCGATGTGGCCTGTGTGGTGTCGTTGGCAAGCTGAGCCGAACCCACGTGCCGCCCCAGGCGGCGGGAAACGATCACGGCGTCCAAAGGAATTACCTTCAACTGATTACCAAAAGCGGCTTGCGAACACAGGTGACCGGAAGAAAGTCCGATGGCGGAATGCACGTTTATGGACTGTGTCAGGCGTGCAACTCTTCCGCCGGAAAATGGGACCCGTCGTATGTCGAATTAGCCCATGAGCTCCGGCACTGCCGGGCTTCTGGGTCTGTTTTTGTGCCAGGCGGTCGGATGCGAATCCCGAGTGCAGAGTTCAGCCCGAGCAAAGTGGCCCGGTCGATCCTTATGGGCATGTTCGGCGTAAACCATGTTCTTCGTGACAGGTTTCCAGGCCTAGCAGATGGACTGTTATCCGGAACTGAATCCCTTGCACTCCCACGCGAGCTTCAGCTGCGACTAGCCCTTGCGCGGGGCACGGTGGGGCGCCTCACTGGGGCTTTGCACTCCATGAAGGTCGCCAACACGCGAAGCGGCGTCATTGAATTCTTACTATCCGATGCCGCCGTCTATTTCCCGCCACTAGCCTGGAATCTGGTCAGCGAAGGCTCGACCTACCTCGACGGTCAAGGGTGGGCCGATGCAAGCTCTTGGCTGTCCATGCCTATCACGGAACGGCGAGACATCAGCGCGCTGTGTTCCTCGCTCCCCCTCGTGCAGGAGCCAAGTCAGGATGCGCGCGAGTGGGATAGTTTCCTGCAGCTATTTTCTGATGAAATTACGCCAATCGTAGAATGTAGCGGGTTGATGTTATGATGATTCCTCAATTGCTAGAGGGGTAGCATCCCGCGAGCACGGGCGGTATCTGACCGAACGTCAGTGGAAACCGGTACACGGCCTGGTAGGAGACGCCGCGTCATAGCCGAGTGACCAAACACTCGCGGCCGCGACCTCCTGTGCCAACCAGTGGCGCCAGAACGAATCGTTGGATCTCCCAGACCAATTCTTGTGAGCGTCGCCGTCGAGTGACCGCGTCGAGGGCGAGGTAGGTGCGGGTGAGGCTGGTCCGGGCGCGGGCCAGCAGCACGGTGTCGCCGAGTTTGCCGGCGAGGGTTTCCGCGCGGCGCAGGTGGGGCAGCGCTTCTGGGTGCCGGTCGGTGGCGGCCAGGGTTTCCCCGATGCGGCGTTCGGTGAGCACGATTCCGCGCCGATCGTGCAGGGTCTCGTTCAGCGCCAGCGCGCGCTCGAAGTGCTCGAGCGCCTCCTCGTGGCGGGCCCGGTCGCGGGCGACAAGGCCGAGGTGCTCCCGCGCGGTGGCTTGCGTGTGCGCGTCACCGGCGTCGTGTGCCAGGCGCAGGGCGTCGGCGAACAGCGGTGCGGCTGTGTCGTGATCGTGGAGGGTGAGGTGGGCGATGCCGAGCTGGACGCGGAGCCGGGCTTCGGCGACCGGGTCGCCCGCCGTGCGGGCGGCGTGGATACCGAGGGTGTGCGCGGCGATCCACTGTTCGAAGTGCTTGCGGTACAGGAACAGTCCCCACAGCGCTTCGCAGAGCTGCCAGACCAGCTGCCACCACCGGTGTGCGGTGGCCGCGTGCAGGACGGCCAGAAAATTGTTCAGGTGCGATTCCAGCCAGTCCAGTGCGGCGGAGCTGTCGGGGTAGGCGGGCGGGTGCGCGTGGGCGGCAGGGTAGCGAGGGCCGTGGCGGTGCCGTAGCGGCATCACCACCAGGTCCGCGGCGATGGCTGCGTCGAGGTACCACTCGGTGAGCCTGCGTACCGCGCCGGCGCGTTCGGCGTCGGAGTCGTCGATGCGGCAGCGTTGCGCGGCGTGGCGGCGCAGCAGATCGTGGAATCGGTACCGGCCGCCGTCGTCGTCGAGCAGGTGAGCGTCGACGAGGGTGGTGAGGTGGGTGGCGGTGTCCGCGACCGGCAGCGCACCGGCGGCGGCTGCGGCCGCGGTGCTGAAGTCGGGGCCGGGGCACATCCCGAGCAGCCGGTACAGCCGTGCGGAGCCCGGATCGAGCGCGTCGTAGGCCAGGTCGAAGATGTCCTGCACCGATACTCCCCCATCGCTGATGTTGCTCAGGTGCTCGCCGCCGTCGGTCACGGCGGTGACCGCGTGCGTGAGCGTCCAGCGGGGCCGGGTGGCCAGCCGGGCGGCGGTGATGGCCAGCGCGATCGGCTGGCCGCCGCACAGCGTGACCAGGCGGCGCGCCGCGTCCGGTTCGGCGTCGACCCGGCCGTCCAGGGCGGTGCGCAGCAGCGCCAGCCCGGCGTCGTCGTCGAAGACGTCCAGTTTGAGCATGGGCGGGTGGAGGGTGGCCAGCCCGGGGAGCCAGGACCGGCTGGTCACCAGCACGAGGCTGCCCGGGCACGCCGGCAGCAGCGGCCGCACCTAGGCGGCGTTGACCGCGTCGTCGGCCAGTACGGCCACCGCCCGCTCGGCGGTCATCGAGTGGAACAGACTGGTCTGGGCGGGCAGGTCGAGCGGTATCGACCCCGGTGCCGCGCCCAGGGCGCGCAGGAACTGGGCGAGCACGGTCGTCGGGGTGGCCGGGCCGCCGGGGCCGCGCGCACCGAGCTGGGCGTAGAGCACCCCACCAGGGAACCTGCTGGCGTGCTCGTGCAGCCACCGCAGAGCCAGCGCTGTTTTCCCGACGCCGCCCAGCCCGGTGAGGACCACCACCGCCGTGCTCGGTGGGGTGTGCGCGGCCATCACCTCGTCGAGCCGCTGCACATCGGCGGTCCGGTTGGTGAATTGGGCTGGTGCGGGCGGCAGCTGCCGCGGGCTGGGGCTGGGCATCGGCGCCGGGACTTTCTCCGAGGCGGCGAACACCACGGAGGTGCCGGGTGCGCCGGTGGAGTGAACTGGTGGCGTGGAGCGCCGGCGTGCGGCGGCACCGATCGCGAGCCCGAGCGCGAGGACCGTGGCCGGCCAGCTCAGGCCCTCCAGCACCGTGCGCACCGGGTGGTGCGCCGCGACCAGCCAGTCCAGGCCGCCGCTTTGGGCGAGCAGCCAGAGCAGCGGTCCCGCTACGACAAGAACAGGCCACCTCGCCCACCGCCGCATCGGCGGCCGCACGCTCGCGCGCCTGCCGCGCTCGCGGCCCGCGGTCGCATTCCGCGCGATCACGCCGGCGTGTCAGCAGACCCGGTGGGTGCCACGGAGCCGGGAAAGCAGCGTGATGCGGCGTCCTGGTGCGTCAAATCCACACACGCCTGGCCGTCGTGTACGGACCCGAGGACAGTGACGTATCCGGAATTTCCGGGCTGTCGCAGGAAGTCCACGGCGTCCTCCAGGCAGGAGGCGAGGGTGTCCGCTTGGAAACGGTGTGTCGTCATGGTCGAGCTCCGTTCATGATGGACTGGGCAGCGCGCGTACCGACTGGGTGCCGGGGCCACACGGGACCGGGGCAATGCGGGGGAAGCCGAGCAGGTGCGCGGGTGGCGGCTGGAACTGTGGTTGGTCCAGTGCGGCCTGCAGGGGTGCGGCGCGCGGATCGGCGGTGTGGGCGAACGCGGCCGCCGCGGCGCGGAACGACTCGGCCGCCAGCCGCGGCCGTCCGCACGCCCAACGGGCGTAACCGAGCAGCAGATCCACCAACGCAGCGTCCGCTGTGACCAGTGCTGGGTGGTCGATACAGCGGCGGTGCGCGGTGTGCAGCGCGTTGAGCGCTTCCTGCGACCGGCCGGCGGCGAGCAGCACGGCGCCGATACGCCGCAGTGCGCCCGCTTCCCGGATCGGCTCCTCCGCCGCGCGGTAGAGCTGGAGTGCGGCGCGATACGCATCCAGCGCAGCGTCCCGGCGATCACTGTTCTCGTACAGCTCGCCCAGCCAGCAGGCGCGGTCCCCGGCGGCGAGGGTGAGACGTGCCGCGCGCAGCGACCGGAACGCGGCTATCCCGAACCGCTCGGCGTCCTCGAGTTGTCCGTCGTCCGCGGCGGCGTCGGCGCGCCGCGCCAGCCGCCGGACGTACTGCCCGGCCGGGATGGCGGCCGTGTTCCCGGTGGTGGTCTGCGTGGTCATCGCTGGCCTTCCCGGCGGACACGCGCGGACTCCCGCACGATGGCATCAAGGAATTCCCTGGTAGCGCGCTCGGCCCGGGCGATGCAGTGGTCCACTACCTGGGTGGGGTCGGCGCACGCGAGATCAGTGGCGTCGCGGTACGAGGAGATGAGCCAGCGCAGGTAGGGCGGCCACAGGTCGTCGGCGAGGCCGGTGGCGTCGAGTCGGGGGGCGCGGGCTCGCTGCCAGAGGGTCACCAGCGGTTCCGGCCAGGTGTCGGTACTGGCCCGGCCGGCGCGTGCCTCCTGCTCGCAGTGCCGCGCGAGCCGGGGGAACAGGTCGGGCGGGGGCGGGTGCGCGGCGGCACCGGTGAGCGGAATGCGGGTGGCGGGCAGTGACGTGCGGAAGGCCGGGACAGCCAGTGCGCACAGCCGCACCGCCGCGGGCAGGACGGAGGCGCAGGCGTTCCGGTTGATGCTGGGTTCTGCAGCGAGCCGGGAGTGACCGGCTGGGGGTTGGCGTGCCTCCGTCTGGGACACGGTGAGCCCGGCTGTGCGAGCGGCGGTGAGGATGTCCAGTGCGTGCGGCACCAGGCTGGTGCTGTGCTCCAGGCCCCACCGCGGCTGCAGCGCGGCGGTCACCGCGGCCTGGGAGAGCACCAGCGTGGCCCCCAGTGGGTCGTCGGGGGCGAACCCGAGCGCGGGCAGGCACAGCGGCCGCAGCACGTGCAGCGACAGCGGATCCTGCCACCACGGCCGGGCCTGCGGACAGCACACCACTCCGGGTTTCTTCTGCGCCTCGAGCTGGGTCACTGCGGCCGCGAACACCGATGCCCCTGGTGCTGCGGGGTCATCGGCGGGCTCGTCGGCGGGTTCGGCGGGGTCGAGCACCAGCACTGTCTCGGCTCGCAGGTCGTGGGCGTAGGTCAGTCCCAGAGCCACCGCGCTGCACCAGGACGAGCCGGGCGCCACGAGCACCCGAACCTCGCCCCCACCGCTGCCGGTGCCGTGCACGGCCGCAGCGGCGGTCGGGGCCGCGCCCGTGTCGATCAGGGCGGTGAGCACCAGGCGCGAGAGCGAGCGCACGGCTCGTTCGGCAGAGCGTGTCCGCGCGGCGACGTCGACGCTGTCGGCGGTGGCCAGCACCACCACCGTGCCCGGCGGCAACGGTGCCGCGCACGCCGTGGCCGGCCCCTGACGTGCCCGTGCGCTCGCCTCGACACCGGCCGGTGCGGCGGTGGCCGGTGGCCGGTCCTCGGCCAGGCAGGCGTCCTCGCCCTCCGGGCGTGCCCCGCGGTCGTCGTGGGCGAGGCCGCTGCGGCCAGGACCGCCGGGTGGATGGACGAGGTCGATCGTGGTCATGCATCCTGCTCGTGTCGTGTCGTGTCGTGTCGTGTCGTGTCGTGCCGGACCGGAGCGCGGTGGTCGCGCTGCCGGGCCGAGGCGAATCGGTCGATCAGTGCAAAGCTCCCTGCCGTGGCCGTGCGGGTGCCCCGGGCGAGGAGCGAGCCGGTTTACGGGTGCGGCTGTCGAGAATCCGCGGTGGCCGCACGCGTGGCTGAGGGGTCGCCGATTGTCGTGGCGATCCAGTCCCGGTACCGCGTCACGTCGGTGCAGACACCTGGCTGTCCATTGGCCTCGGGACGGCGAATGTGCCCGCCGCGGCTGACCAGGCCGACCAGGCGCGCCTCACCATCGAGCGGGATGACGGGGCCGCCGGTGAAACCGATACCGAAAGCTGTGCCCTTCGGACCTCCGGCGATACACAGCTCGCGCCCCCTCGGCCTGCAGGCGACTGCCATCCGCTGGGAGATGATGACGGTGTCGACGCCGACGAAGCTCGGCGCATACGGGCCGTATGCGCCGAAAACCCGCACCGGTGTTCCCTCGGCGACGTCGCCCTTCCCCATCGCGAGCGGGGTCACGTCGAGGGGACCGTCCAGTTCCAGGATGGCGATGTCGTTGATGTCGCCGAGACTGCCCATGTCGAACTCCGGGTGCTGATGGACCGCCTTCACCGTCACCGTGTGACCGGAGTCCGCCAGCCTGCCTCCAGCGCGGACGAAGTACTTCTTGGCGTCCTCGGGCGGGTCACCGGGCAGGTTCGTGTCGTGGAAGACGTGGCCCGCGGTCAGGACATGCCGGTCACTGATCAGCGTTCCGACCGCTGTCGCGTGATCAGGTCGGCCGTGGTCCTCAGCCCGATAGTTCACCGACACCACCCACGGTGGTGTGTCCACGTCCGCCACGAGCGGCTGGACCGGTAGCTGCGCCAGTCGCTTGCGGTAATCCCGCGTCGCCACTCTCGTGTAAAGGGCTTTGACAATTTTCTGCATAATGGGCAAGACGGTCTCCTTCGTTGGGCGGTGCTTGCTGTTCGATATCGCGGCGGCCACGAAAACTCTCGAGGTGGCGCGAAAAAGTGGGGTACCGCTACCGCGCGGGCGGATAGCGATGCGTGCTGCGTAGCGGGTGATCAGGGTGCGGCCGCCGGGTGCAGGTGCACCGGCAGGGTGGTGGGAGCGTTGGAGAACAGCGACGGGACTGGGGTCAGGCGACGGAGATCGGTGGCCGGGGCCAGGTCCAGGAAGCGGGTGAACAGTGCCTGCAGCGTGACTTCCGCTTCGAGCCGTGCCAGTTGTGCGCCCAGGCAGTGGTGTGTGCCGGCGCCGAAGGCCAGGTGTGGTTTCGGGGGCTTGCGGTCGATGATGAACTGGTCGGCGTCGGGACCGAAGACGTCGGGGTCGCGGTTGACCAGGCTGTAGGGGGCGAGGATCGCTTCACCAGCCGGGATGGTGACGCCGCCGAGCATCATGTTTGTCAGCGGGTAGCGGGCCAGGAAGTTGCCGATCGGTGAATCCCAGCGCAGCGTCTCTTTCACCACCTGGGCCCAGATCTCGTCGTCGCCGGCCTGGGCGATTTGCCGCTGCTCGGGGTGGGTGAGCAGCGCGCGGACGGCGTTGGTGATCAGGCTCAGGGTGGTTTCATGCCCGGCGGTGAGCAGCAGCCACAGCGTGCCCTGCAGTTCCTCCTCGCTCATCGCCTCGGGTTTCGCGCTCTGGTGTGCGATCAACGTCGAGGTGAGATCGTCGCCCGGTGTCGTGCGGCGCAACGTGACCAGCTCGGCCAGCAGCTCGTCCCGCTTACGCTGGGTCGCAGCGGTCTCCGCGGGGGTCGTGTTGGTGCGGAAGGTGCTGTCGACCAGGCGGCGCAGGTCGGCGTACCAGTGCTCGGGGACACCGAGCAGGTCGCAGATGATGCGCATGGGCACCGGGTAGGCCAGGTGCTGGCGCAGGTCGACCCCTGTGTCCGGGTGGGCGTGGGCGGGCAGCTCGTCGAGCAGTTCCTCCACGAGCGCGGTGATTCGCGGTTTCCAGGTCGCGATGTGGCGGCCGCTGAAGACCGTTTCCAGCGGCGCACGCAGCCGCTTGTGGTCCAGGCCGTCGCTGGTGACCATGTTGTTCACCTTCACCATGCCGCTCAGCGGCCAGTCCGCAGGAACACGTCCCTCACGGATGGCGTTCCAGTTCCGCCAGTCCTTGCTGACCCGCGGGCTTCTGACCAGTTTGGCCAGATGGGAGTACCTGGTCACCGCCCAGGCGCGGATGCCGCCGGGCAGCAGCACTTGCACCACGGGGCCGGCTTCGCGCAGGCGGGCGGCTTCGCCGTGATGGTCCTGCCCGGTGGGGTCAAGCTCGATGCATGGGACAGCGGGATGGGCCGTGGGTGAGGGCGGGGAAGGCATCGTGGGTCTCCTCCTGCGAGTGGGGGGTGGAATCGACGGTGAACCGCACGGGCAGCGCGGCGGGTCCGCGGGTCCAGGGTGAGGGATGCAGCGGGATGTGCGCGGCCGGTACAGCCAGGTGCAGGCCGGGCAGGCGCCGCAGCGCGGTCTCCACAGCGGTGCGGGCGACGCGGTGGGCCAGGCGGCGCGCGGGGCAGGCGTGCGGTCCGGCGCTGAACGCGAGGTGGGAGTGGTTGTCCCAGTCGAGCCAGGTGTGGCCGGTGCGGAGCCGCGGGTCCGCGTTGGCGGCGGCCAGGCCCAGGATCACCGCGTCTCCGCGCTGGATACGCCGCCCGCCCAGGAGGGCATGGTCGCGGGCGTAGCGGGCGGGCATGTTGGCCATCGGCGGGTCACGCCAGAGCACCTCGGCCAGCGCTTGGTCGATACCGAGCCTCCCGCCTCGCCATTGGGTGGCGAAGCGGACGTCGGTGAGCACCAACCACAGTGCCCGCGCGATCCACACCTGCACGGTTTCCCAGCCCGCGGAGAGCATCAGCACCATCGACTGCTGGATCTCCGCGTCGCCACGCAGGTCCTGATGCTGGACCAGCACGGTGGTCATATCGGGCGCCGGTGCGGCCCGGTGGCCGCTGATCACGCCGGTCAGGATGTGCTCGAGGTCCTCGTTGCCCGCCTGGGAGTCCGCGCCGGAGCCGAACAGCGCGAGCAGGCAGCGCTGCAGCCGTTCCCGCAGTGTCGTGTCGAGCCCGAACAGCGCCGCGATGGTCAGCATCGGCACCTGCGCGGCGTAGCCGGCGATCAGGTCCGCGCGGCCGGTCGCCAGCACGGGAGCGAGCAGCCGGTCACAGATGTCGCGCACCACCGCGTCCACGCCGTACTCATCCACCTGGGCCAGCGCGTCGACCAGGGGGCAGCGCAGCCGTCGATGTTCGGCCCCGTCGAGGAAATACGCGTTCGGGCGCGGGAACATCATCGGCGCCAGCCCGGAATCCGGCCGTACCCGGCCCTCGGCGAACAGGCGCCAGTGCCGCGGATTTCGTGAGTACAGCTGCTCGTTGGTCACCAGCTCGAGGACCAGTTCATAGTCCAGGGCCAGCCACGCCGGCACCCCGGGTTCGAGCAGCACCGGCACCACCGGCCCGCCCCAGCGCTCGCGCAACCGCGCGTAGGCGGCTTGCGGGTCCGCGCAGCCGGTGGTCTCGCCGAGCATGCTCAACCGGGCCAGGTCCTCCAGACCGGCGACGCCGATCTCCGTCTCGGTCCGGGAGGTGGAGCTCGGGCGGGGGTGGGGGTAGGTCATGGTGTGTCTCCGGCGAGGTGTCGGTGCTCCAGGGCGATGGCGTGGCGGGCCAGGGTGATCAGCGCGGCCAGCGACGACGTGCGGTCACGAGCGTCGAACTCCACCACCGGGGTGTTAGGCGGAACCGCCAGCGCGTCGGTGATCTGCTCCTCGCTGTACTGCGGGGACCCGGGAAACCGGTTGACCGCGACGGCGAACGGCATGGCCGCCGGGTGGGTCTGCAGGTGATCGAGCACCGGGAACGTCTCGGCGAACCGGCGCACATCGATGAGCACCAGCACACCCAGCGCGCCGTAGGCCAGATCCAGCAGGCTCTGCCAGAACCAGGGTTGTCCCGGCGCGCCGAACAGATACAGCACCAGCGATGGGTCCACGGTGATGCGCCCGAAGTCCATCGCGACCGTGGTCGTGGTCTTGGTGGCCACCCCATTCAGCGCGTCCACTCCCACGCTGGCCGCGGTCATCGGGGCCTCGGTGTTCAGCGGGGTGATCTCGCTGACCACGCCGACCAGGGTGGTCTTGCCGACCGCGAGCGGGCCCGCGATCAGGATCTTCGCCGACCGCATCGCCGGTGGGCCCGGCGCGGGCGAGCGGGTGAGGTCAGAGTCGTTGGAGTCCATCAAGCACTCTCTGCATCGTGTCCAGGTCAGGGCGGTCCGCTCGCGGTGGAGGCTCTGCGGTGATCCAGTCGTGGGTGATCGCCTGAGCGGCCAGCGCCGCGGCCACGGTCAGCGGAACCTCGACGTAGGAGGCCACCTCGGCCAGCGACAGCCACGGTCGGCACAAGGCCACCAGCCGCCGCTGCTCCGGCGGCACGTGCGCACCCAGCTCGGTCTCGGGCACGCGGGCCCGCAGCAGGGTCTCCGGCCGCAGCCGGTGACGGCCGGCGTCGGTGGTCCCGCCGGTCAGGACGTACCAGGGCACCGCACGCGGCGGGCGATCACGACGCTCCACGATCAGTCAGCACGGTCGGGAACCGCCAGGTGCCGCTCGCCGATGATGCGGACCTGCCTGTCCATCGCCCGCCCGAGCAACTGCAGATCAGCGTCGACGTCGGTGACCACCGCCAGCAGCGACCCCTCCGCCGCCGCGCGGATCAGCACCGTCCGATCGGGGAAGCGATACGCGGTCTGCTCCACGGCACCGGCACTGCCGGTCAGCTCCCCCAGGTTCCGGCCCAGGGCGTAGGTCCCCACGCACGCTGCGGCGAACTTCTCCGCGTCATCACGCTCGACCACGCCGCGCGACGTGGTCAGCAGCCCGTCCTGGCTCGCCACCACCAGGAAACGGACTTTCGGCAGCATCACCTCGGCGAAATCCCAGGCGAACTCGGTTCCTGTGCCCATCTACTGCTCCCCCCTCGACTCATCAGCGGCGGTACCCGGCTCGGATGCCCCGGGGCTCGGGTCCGTGCGACCGAGCGCGTCAGCGAAGAAATCGACCCCCGACGCGGTGGCGGAGCTGGCTGCGGCCTCCGCTCGCGGGGACGTGAAACGGTTTTCGAACTGGCGCGGCACTCGACGGGGCAGCTCCGGCTTCTGCGGCAGGGCCTCATCGGCAGTGCCGCTGCGACGCGCCGGCGCCGCGGCGCACGCGGGCGGTGACTGCGCCAGATGAGCGGCGGGAATCTCCACGCTCGCCCGCACCCCGCGCGTGACCGGCTGCAGCAGGACCCGATAGTGATGCCGCTGTACGAACGCTCCCACGACCGCCAGCCCCAGATGCGGAGCATTGCCCAGCTCGGCCAGCGTCGGGATCCCCACACCCGACACCAGAGCCCGGGCGCGCGCGAGGTCCTCCTCGTGCAGCCCCGTGCCCCGATCTTCGATCAAGACCACCCAGCTCGCCCCCACACGGTCAAACTCCACCCGCACCGGTTCCCGCGGCGGCGACGCCTGCACGGCGTTGGCCAGCAACTCGGCCACCAGATGAATCAGCGCTTCCACGTGCAGCTCCACCTGCACCTCGGGATAGCTGGCGATCCGCACACGCTCGAACGCCGCAATACGTCCCGTGGCCGCGCGCACCACATCACCCAACGCGACCGGCTTCGACCACTCCTGGCCAGGCCACTCACCGCACACCACCGTCAGCGACTGCGCCCGCCGCGCCTGCTGAGCCACCACGTGCGACAAGCGCTCGCACGCCTCCAACTGCGCATCGGCATCCCCGAACCCAGCCTCGACCAGACTCTCGATCTCCGCCTGCATGCCATGTGCGGTGCTCTGCCAACGCTGAGCCAAATCCACAATCGCAGCACGACTCGCCGCAACTGCACGGCCAGCCTCGTCAACCGGGCACGCGGCCGCCGGATGCAACACGGGTGGGCTCACGACGTGCGTGGTTTGCCGGCCACCGGGCCCATCGACAACCGCTTTCCGCAGCGCGGAAAGCCAGGACCTCGCTACCTCAGAGCGAGCGCGAACAACTCGAAACCAAATGAATAGCAACGCTGACGAACCACCAGCGACGCTCAACCATGGCCACAGACTGTGACCGTTGGAGTTGTCAGACGAGGACGGCATTGTCACTTTCGGGTCAGGGACGCCACCGTCTGGGACGGCGCCCGCGCTTCACTTTCCTTCGTGGTACCTGCGGAAGTAGCCACCGAATGCTGGGCTCAGTAGCCGACGGCCAGGCCTATCCAACGGATCTACGCCACCGGGCACCAGTGCCGCGATGAGGCGTTATGTGGCGTTATGTGGCGTCGCGCCACATGACCAGTACAGTGATCGCTGCGCTCGGCCCCACGTAACTCCTGAACGAGTTGCCGCAGTCGGACGGTCAGTGTGATCAGCCGCGCCACTGCTTGCCCAAGAAGTCAGGCCAGCGCCAACGGTGCGCCTCACAACCCGCGAGTACAGTGTCGATCAAGAAACCAGAGAGGTAGACGCGATGGCGGAGCCACCCAGTCCTCTGGCCGAAGCGCGGTTGGCAACCGGCCACACACAAGTAAGTCTTGCCCGCGCAGTGGGGGTCGAACGTACAACCGTCATTCGATGGGAGAAGGGCACGCAGTTCCCTGCAGCTTGGCATCTGCAAGGCCTTGCAGGGGCTCTGAGAATTTCTGTCGACAAGCTGCGCAACCTGCTCGACGCAACCGAGGAAAGTGCAAGGACACCCACCGGCTCCGCAGTGGTCACCGCCCCGACGTCGGTGGTTCTCGAGGTCGCCAGGCAAGGAACGGGAACCAGTGATGTGCGTGCGCACGAACCCGCTCCTGTTGACGTAATACATGCTGCCATCCCCCGTCTGCGTCGTGCGCTTGACCGACTCTCCCTGCCAGACGACGGACCTCCCCGCGATCTCGCCGAATTGAGCGGCGAAGTCACCCGCGCCAATGACAACCGGCTGCAGTCCCGCTACGGCAATCTTGCGCGCGGACTACCCGATCTCATCACCGACCTCGCACGTGCCGGCCACGATGGCGACGCAGGACGCCGCCGCCATGTTGCTGCGTTATTCACCCTCGCACTACGCGCTGCGGATGGGCTGGCCTTCAAATTCGGCTACCTAGATCTATCCGCGCGACTAATCGACCTTATGCGCTCCGCTGCCCGGCTTGCTGAAGACCCGTTGCTCCTGGCCGTCGTGGCATACGTGCATACCGAAACGTTCTTCGCGACTGGGGATCTCGACACTGCGGCCCGAGCCCTCGAACACGCAGCTGATCAGGTACCCGCTCTCGGCACGACGTCGTCCTTGGCTGCGCTCGGCGCTCTGCACATGCGCGCCGCAGTTGTCGCCGGTCGGGCAAATAAGCCCGATCGTGCTGCTGACCATCTACGTGAAGCGCGCCGCGCAGCGACCGCAGTCCCGGAGGGTGTCTACCAAGGCACAGCGTTCGGCCCGGCATCGTTGCGAATCCACGAACTTGCCGTCGCCGTGGAACTCCGAGATCCCTTGGGTATCGAGCGGGCATCCGACTGGCATCCGCCTGACCAATTGCCCGCCGAACGTCGATCTCACTACTACATCGACCTAGCCCGCGCTCATCTTACGCTCGGCCGCCACGAACATGCCTACCAATCTCTGCAAGCCGCCCGCATCGCTGCGCCCGAACACGCCCGAAATCACCCCCAAGTTCGTGACTCTCTCTCAGCGCTTCTGCGTACCCATCCGAGTCCCGAAGCCGGTCTGCTGGACCTCGCTGCTTGGGCTCGAGCCTGCTAAGGCATCCTTGTCCGTGTCGCACCGTCGCGGTAGGTCATGCTAGTCCGCCAGATATGGAGGGTAGGCATTCTGTTGCATCGCGGCACAGACAGCTATAACGACGGTTACCGAACGCCTTCTGAAGTGGTTCTCAAGCTGAGAGTCGGCACACTCTGTTGCCTCGGCGATGGGACGCCTCGCCGAGGCCAGTGGCGATGTAAGGAGTGCTGCTTAGGTAACGAGCAAGTCGGGCAAGTCACCCAAAGAATCGATAATCCAGTCCGCGTCACGGCGCACTAGTGGGTCCGCCGCCCACAAGTGGCCCCACGGACCGCGCCGAATAAGCGCAGTCTTAAACCCCGCTGCCTTGGCCGCCACCACGTCGTTGTCCCGATGATCGCCGACGTACACCGTCTGTTCTGGGCCGTCGGGAACCATGTCGGCTACCCGCTCAAAGAACTCGAGCGACGGCTTGGCAACTCCCCATTCGTCAGACGTTGCAAGCCCATCCACGGGGAGCTGCAGCTGTCGTAGCAGCGTAGCGGCACGAGCCGTCTGGTTGCCGGCCACGCCGACCCACAAGCCGCGCTGGCGCAAGGCGGCCAGACCAGCTCGAACATCTGGGTACAAGTCCCGCTCTTCAATCTGCTCGCCCCGCCCAGCCTCTTCGCGTAGCCGACGCTCGCGAGCGAGGTCGAAGCCGGGCCTGAAGTACTGGAACGTCTCGGCGTTGTCCCGTCCGGCGGCTGTGACGGCCCCTAGGACTGTGGAGAAGGTGTGACGAGTTACGCCGATCCAGTCTGCCCACGCGCCCCACTCTCGTGAGTCGTCCAGCAAGGTCTCACCCACGTCGAACACTACTGCGCTCACCATGCACTAGTCCTACGTCATGGACCGAGGCGGCTCTACTCGGGGGTTGTCTGCGTTACGCATCGCTCGCTAGTGACGGCAAGGCAGGAGCGACGTACTGCCGAAAGCGAGTACCTGCCTAGCTGTTCGGTACCTGGCTGGTACCTCCCTGCGACGCCCACGCACCGTGACTCGGATCGATCGGCTTGCGGCCCGCAATATTCCATCGACTGCGCGATTCAATGCAAGCGGATGATCACGTTCCACTGACAATCGCGGCACGGGCAGACGCCACACCGATGCAACATCCCGCCACACCCCGACACATTTCTTCTCTGGTGCGACTCCGCATGTTGACGATCTAATCGAAGGGCACTAAACAGCGGCCCCGACGGGGTAGGCCATTGGTCAGTAGTCGCGCGGTAGACAGATGGGTGCGTCAGCGCTTTTCCATCATTGCCACCCACGGCCAAGGCCAACTCGTCGATGCCAAATTGGTTGGCCGGGTCTTCGCCCGGCCGCTACGTACATGCTGGGTCCCTGCGTGACCTGGCGGAATTGAGGATAAATGGGGAGACGATGGATCGTGGCTGCGGCCGCGACCATGGTCGCGGTATCCGCAGCTGCGCCTGCAGCGGCGGTCGTGGGTGGTGTGCCGGCCCAGGGCGACTATTCGGCAGCGGGCTCGTTGCAGCTGCTGACGCCGGACGGGCCGAAACATGGCTGCGGCGTCATGCTGATTGACGACGAGTGGGCCGTGACGGGAGCGCACTGCGTGACTGCGCAGCCCCCGTCGACCGCGGAGAATCCCGCGAGGTCAGCACAGTGGTGGGGAGCGCCGGCGAGTTCGCTGGCGGACCCCGAGGATCCGTCGAACTACCAGGTGCGCATCGGGTCGCTACACCGAGAGCACGACGGTGAGGTTCGCGGCGTGCGCGCGTTCGTGGTGCCCGAAGGATGGAACTGGGGTATTCCCGACCCCCGCCCCGAATACAAGGGCATGGTCTGGGATGCCGCGCTGGTGCAGCTCGACAAGCCGATCACCACCCTGAAGCCGATCGATATCCGGCTCCCGCATGCCGGAGTGGCGCATGAGGTCATCGGCTGGGGGATGACGGATCCGGACCCGGAGAACTGGATCTCGCCGGCGGAATGGCTGCATACCGCGCCGATGGCGACGGTGGCGGCCGCGGCCTGCGCGGGCGCCGGTATCGGCGCAGGCGAGGTGTGCCTGGACGGCGGGCCTGGCATCGGGCCGTGCGCCGGTGATTCGGGCAGCGGTTCCTTGCAAAAGGTGCACGGGCGTCACGTGCTGGGTGGCTCGGTGTCCCGCGGCATGGTCTGCGGCGGCCCCAATGTGTTCACCCACCTCGCCCACCCGGTGCTCCAGGCCTGGATCAGGACGTCCATCTCCGAGAACAAGGTCCTGCCCGGGAGCAAGTTCATGGCGAGTCCGGTGACGCAAGCCTGGGCGCGCCAGGTCGTCATGGGCAGCCGCAAGCAGGCTCCGGCTGCGGCCACCGCGCTGCCGAGCGCAACCGGCTAACCCACGAGCTGCGGTGGCGGGCCATCCTCCCCTTCCCCCCAGGGACAAAGGGCCCGCCACCGCACCCACCAGCTGTGCCAACACCTGAAAGACCAACCCACGATGAGATCAAACTCCCTCTCCGCAGTTCTTCCCAGCGGTCCGCTGCGGGGGCAAGCCGGGACGCTGCGGCCGCTCCGGGCGGCTCGTACGTCGTGGCGCAACGGCCGAGCGCGTGTGCGTGCAGCGGTCCGCTGGTCGGCGCACCTTGGCTGTCCCGCAGACCACTCCCTGCCAAAGTCGGCGACCGCTCCGCTTGCGGCACGCTCGCCGATCGAGCCAGAGCCGTTAGGCAGGCTCAGACTGGTCCGGGAGGGCCGCCGGTGAGGCCCTTGCAGGTCACCGGAATCGGGCTGCTGTGTGTGGCGCCGGTGGCTGCCCTCGCCGGCCTGATCGACCTCGGCGGTGAATCGGCAGCCGTGGGCAGGCCCGCGAGCCGGCCGCTTGAGGAGTTGTTCAGGGATCCGTGCAGCACGCTGAGCGAGGGTGAGCGCACCGGGCTCGGCGTGGGGGTGGGACAGCCCGAGACGGGCGTTGCTGCATCAGAGTGCCTGTGGCGGGCGGTTTCCGGCGAAGGTCCCTTGCTGACCGTCTCCCTCGGTCAGGGCGGCCGCGCCGACATTGACCGCGCGGCCGCGGCGCAGAGCGCACCGGGCACGGTTCCTGAGCCGGTTCCGCTGCGGCCATATCGGGCCCTGCAGGCCCAGTCGTCCTCGGGCGACTGCGTGGTGCACGTGGAACTGCAACCCGAGGTTTGGGCGGGGAGCAGCCGGGTCACGGGCGCAGTGGCGCCGGATACCTGTGCGCTGGCGGCCCAACTTGCGGCCACGGTGCTCACACGCGTTGTACCGCCGGGCTGAACAGCGCCCGCACCGCAAATCCGTGCCCAACAATCCAGCACTCATCGACGCACTGACCACGGAGGACGTCCAATGAGGAACCGAGGCTTCACTATCGTGGCCGCCCGGGTTCTCCGGCGCGGGGCCACCGCAACGCCTCGCCCTTCGCTGGCGAAGACCGCTCCACGGTGGGCGGGCGTCGTGGCCGGGCTTGCCGCGTTGCTGGCAATGACCGGGGCCTGTGCCGGGACGGACTCCTCGTCGCCGGATGCCACCGGCTCGGCCGCGTCCTCCACGCTGGTGAGCGCCGAACCAGACCCGGGCGCCGGCACGATGGTGACCCGCAAACCGTGGGAGATCAGTGCGTTCATCGCCGAACCGTGCCGCAGTCTGCCTCCAGCGCAGAAGATAGCTATCGTCGCGTCCACCGGCGAAACGCTCAGCGAAACCGAAATCTCCAGGTGCATCTGGGCTTTCGGCGCTGACCAGAACGCGAAGCTCAACAGCGCACTGTCCCACGGCACTGTGGGGAACATCGACATCCTGGCCCAGCAGGACCCGGCACCGGAGTGGGACACCGGACGACCCGATGAGCGGAACATCGGCACGCTGCGAGCGCTGTTTCCGGACTTGAAAAGCAACGCAAGCTCACCAAACTGCAATGCCCACGTCCAACTCACCCCGAACGTGGCCGTTTCTGTTGCTGTAACTGACTTTCGTGCCTCGAACAGCTGTCAGATGGTGGACACCCTCGCCGCGGCGGTCATCGCCTACATCAATCCTCCCCGCTGACTGGTTCGCCGCCGCCTGCCTCGACAGACGCACGGAGGCAGGAGCCGCCGGTTGCGCTGTATCGACGTGTTTTACCGCGCGGTCGGCCGTTCGCTCAATGTGCCACGCCGATGAGAAAGGTTTATCCGGATGAGATTTCGCCGTGCGACGCGGGCCGTGTCCGCAGTCGCCTTGGTGGCCATCGTAGTTGTTCCGGCGCTCGCCGGGTGCGAGAGCCAGACGCCCGCGATGGGCTGGACACAGAGCACTGACCAGACCCGGACTTTGCTCGATCGGGCTCCGGTCGCGACCGAGGAGGACATCGCCGGGTCGCCCACCGCGCAGCGGATTCGTGCGCAGGGCCTCATTGCGGGGGTGTCGGACAAGACGCCGCTGTTGTCCGAGCGCAATACCATCAGCAATGACTTCCAGGGTTATGACGCCACGCTGGCGAAGGTGCTCGCGAAGTACATCACCGGTGACCCCACCGCGATCAGGTTCCATCCGATCGAGTCGGCCACCCGGGAACCGCTGATCGGTAACCGCACCGTCGACGTCGTCATCCAGACCTACAGCATCACCCCGAAACGCGCGGAGAAGGTCTCCTTCGCCGGGCCCTACTTGACCTCCGGTCAGGGCTACGCCGTGCGCAAAGGCACCACTCTCACCTTCGCCGACCCGGCGAACCCGGTGGAACTCAACGGCAAGAAAGTCATCGTCACCGGCAAAACGACCGGCGCGGCCATGGTGCGGGAGAAGGTCCCCGGCGCGGAGATACTGGAGTTCCCGGACGTCTCCGCCAGTATTCAGGCCCTGGAAGCCGGACGCGGCGTGGTGCACGTCAATGACAAGGCACTGCTGGCGTCGCAGGCATCCCTGCGGTCCGAGTCCATCGAAGTGCTGAAGGACTACCGCGTCGGCGACGATCACTACGGTATCGGTTTCGGCCTGTGCGACCTCGCCTTCCAGAAGTTCGTCAACAACTTCCTGCGCAAACTGGACGAGTCCGGTATCTCGCGCGAGGTGTGGGAGGCGACTCTCGGCACGGTGCTCGGTGACCCTCCGCCCTTCCCCGAGCTCGAAACGGTCGAGGGTGCGCGGCCCCAGGACGTGCCGCCGTGCCCGGCCGGAACCCCGAACCCGTAACTGGCCGATGCTCGACTACCTCGACAACGTCGCCGCGGCGCTGCTGGACACCCTGGCACTGACAGCCGTGGCGTTCAGCGGCGCCGCGGTGCTCGGCGTCATGCTGGCAGGCTGCCGGATCTCCCCTGTGCCCGCACTGCGCCACGGTGCCGCCGCGCTGATCGGCCTGGCCCGCGGGGTGCCCCTGCTGTGCTGGCTGATGGCCATCACGTTCGGGCTGCCCGCGCTCGGGCTCACCCTGCCGCTGTGGCACGGGGCTGTGCTGGTCCTGGCGGGCTACACCGCCGCCTACTACGCCGGCGCCCTGCACAGCGGTGTGCTCGCCGTGAGCGGTGGTGAGGCCGAGGCCGCGCGCGCTCTCGGCCTCACCACCAGGCAGGTGCTGGCCTGCCTGATCGTGCCCCAAGCGCTGCGGCTGACCTTGCCGGTGCTGGGCAACATCACCGTCGGCCTGCTGCTCAACACCGCGCTGGCCGGCGCGGTGGGCGTCACCGAGCTGACCACCGTCGCCGAGGCCGCCGCCTTCGAGACCGCGGACCCGGTCAGCGCGTTCTGCACCGTCGGCGCCGTCTACGCCGCGCTCGCCGCCACGATCACCTGGCTGACGCGCCGCGCGCACAAACGGTTCGCGTTCGACCCCGGCCCGGCCACCCGGGGGGCCCTGTTCGATGCGCCGGGCCGTGACGCGCGCCGTCGCCACCGGTTCGTCACCGCGGCAGTGCTCTCGGGGACCGTGGCGCTCGGCGCTCACGCCATGGTCGGCATGCACGCCTCCGGCGAACTCGACCCGGCCGCGTGGGCGCCGTTCACCTACTGGCCGGTGTGGCGTTTCCTGCTCGAGGGCGTCACCGGCACCGCGGTGGCGGCGGTACTGGCGCTGGCGCTCAGCCTGCCGCTCGGCCTGCTGCTCGCGCTCGTCCTCGCCCGCGATACGCGGCCAGCCCGCTGGGCGCGCTGGCCCGCCCGCGCCTACGTCGAGATCGTCCCGCTGGTCCCCAGCCTGCTGTGGCTCTACGCCGCGATGCTGATCTTGCCTGCCTTCGAGGTGCGCTTCTCACCGCTCGGGCAGCTCTTGGTCGCGCTCACCCTGCCCGGCACCGCGGCGGTCGCCCTGATCCTGCTCGACGCGCTCAACGCACTCCCACGCGGCCAAGCCGAGGCCGCCGCCAGCCTCGGACTGCGCACGCACACCGTGATCCGCTCGGTGCTGCTGCCCCAAGCCGTGACTGTGGCGGTCCCCTCGTTGATCGGGCAAGCCACCCGCACGGTCAAAGACACCGCGCTCGGGGTGCTCGTGGGCTTCGCGGAACTGCTCGGCCACGCCCAAGTCATCTCCGGCACCGCACTGATCGTCCTGCAGCCCTACCTCGTCGCCGGCGCGCTCTACCTCGTGCTCACCCTCGCCCTGGGCGCCCTCACGCACGCGCGCCGCACCCGCCGACGCTCCCGCGCCACACCACCTTCCCGCGACGCGCTCGTGCCCGTCACCTGACCACCCTTTCCCGGCCCGCCGGGGTACCCCCCGCTGAAGGAACCGCCGCATGACCGCACTACTCGCCGCCCCCGCCGACCGCGACTGCGACCGGTATCGCACCCAGCTGCGCGACCGCCTGGCCCGCGACGGCATCCACCCCGCCGTCCTGGACGCCATCACCGCCGAACCCCGCGGCCCCTACACCCCCTACTGGCTCACCGCCCGTCCCCACGTGATGCGCAGCCCGGACATCGACCGCGGGCGGTGGCTGGCAGGGCAGTACTCCCGCGACCCGATCCTCGTGGCCCCGCCACGCTACGGTTCTCCCGCCCTGGCGATGCTGTCGCCGCACATCATCGCCGCGATGCTCGACCTGCTCGAAGTCCACAAAGGACATTCTGTTCTCGAGGTCGACACCGGATCCGGATACCCCACGGCGTTGCTGACCCGCCTCGCCGGAGCGGGCATGGTCCGGTCCCTCGCGCCGGATCCCGGCTGGGCCGCGCACACGCGAACCGTGCTCGGCACCCGCGCCGACATCCGCGAGTGCCACGACCTCGCCCTGACCAACATCACCCCGGACGCCCGGTTCGACCGGATCATCGCCTGGCGCGAACCCGACCACATCCCCCGCGGCTGGCTGCGCCACCTCGCGCCCGGCGGGCGCCTGGTCACCGTCTACGGCGGCGCCATCACCGTGCTCACCGTGAACCACGACGGCCTCGGCACCGCTGCATTCCACGGCCCCGCCACCGTCGCCGCCCTGCACACCGACCCAGGCACACCGGGCGGCTGGGACACCGCTGCCGGACCACCGCCGCTCGACCCGGGCCAGCCCGGACTCCGGCTGCTGGTGCACTCCCGCATCCCCGGACTGCGATGGTCCTCCACCGACGACGGCCTGCGAACCCGGATGGTGCTGCACGACCGCGACACCGGCTCCCGAGCAACCATCTGCTGGCACGGCAAAACCCCGTCCGCCAAGCAGACCGGACCCGAACCACTCTGGGACCGGCTGCTGCACCTGGCCCACGAATGGTCCCACCTGGGCAAACCTACCCCGCCGCACTGGCGCGCCCACCTCGACGGCCACCACCTCGTCCTCAATCTGCAGTAGAGGCGCGACCCCGCATGAACCGTGACGCCCACCGTGAGCCGCGCCCCGGCCCGGGCTGAGCACGAAACCGCCCAACCCCCAGGAGATCACCTCGTGAACCACCCCCATCGCGGCCCGCGACCTCACACGCTTGGTCGAACAGCCCACCACATCCCTACTCACGTGCTCGGAACTCACCATGGCTTATGACACCGCCGCCGTCCTCGAACTCGGACAGCCGGACGCTGCCCGCATCCACAGCCAGCTGAAGCGGTACCCGGACGGGAAGACCTTCGCCTTCGCCCTCGATCGCGACTGGGTCAATGAGCAGCAGGACTGGTATCCCGACCTCCGCGAGGTGGTCCAGCGGTCGGTCGCCTTCGACATCTCGGTCGTGGGCGCTTCCTGTGACGCTGGATTCCTCCAGTTCCTGCTGCCAGTCGGTAGCCGACTTGCCCTCACCCAGCGCACCGACGACGGCGCCTTCGAGGAGCAAGTCGCCCGGACCGCCGACCTCGCCGCGGCCTATCGTGAGATCGGCGCACCGACCTGGAGCCGCACTCGCTCCGAATTCCTCGAGAGCGCCCGCGTCGTGCCCGGTCCGGTCAGCACGTGGTGTGGCGTCGCCTACCACCCCGACGACACACGTGCGTTCCCGGCCTTTTCCGGGGGCACAGCATGAACGACCGCGCCACGGCCAGGAAGATGTCACCACACCAGTGCCCGGCAGACCGGTCCGCCGGCGATCCCGTCCTCCGCGCGTCGGAGCACCCGCCGGAGCGCTGGCCGAAGGCGTCCATCCAGGCGCTCTGCGGCACCGTCGCGATCCTGCTCGGCTCGCTGACGGCCGTCATCCTCGCCGAGCGCATCGCCACGGTCCCCCGCCTCCCGGTCACCTCGACCGGCATCGTGCTGGAAGCGTTGTACCAGCAGGGAAACGACACCGCCCGGGGCGCCGGCATCGCGGTGGGGCCCGCAGCCCTCGTCAGCGCTGTCAGCCTGCTGCTACGGAGAACGCCCTCGTGACGAATCGCCCCGGAGCCACCAGCCGCACTCGAAACGGGACTCTGCCACTCGGCATCCTGATGCTCGCCGTCACGGTCGCTGCGTGCGGAACGCCGATCCCGGCGCTCGATCCCGCCCCGGCCGCACCTCCGGCCCAGCCGGTTTCCGCGGTGCCCAAGGTCGCGCGGCCGCTGGACGCGTCGAAGTACGTCGCCGACCCGTGCGCGAGCCTGACCGCGGCGCAGCAGGAGGCGTTCAACGTGACGTCCAGCCGGGTGAACAGCGACGGCAGGGGCTCCGGCTGCATCTGGAAGCTGGGCGACGGTTCGACCAGTACCGGCGTGTCCTATCTGACCAGCGTGGACACCGGTCTGGGAAATCTCTACGCGCTGAACGACATCGGCTGGTGGGACCGCGGCTACTTCGAACCTACCGAGGTCGGCGGTTATCCGGCCGTCTTCGTGGACCTCACCGACCTGCGGGCGCAGGGCGACTGCGGCGTCGCCGTGGCGCTCAGCGACCGCCTCTTCTTCGATGTCTCGATGCGCACGGCCAAAGGCAACGACGTGTGTGTCGGGGCGGGGAACGTGGCTGAGGCGATCTTGCACACCATCACAGAGAGGGCTTGACCGCGATGAACGCGCAGAAGCAGCACGAGAACTCCACCAGGGCGCGGGTGGCGATCGGCGGCACCGCGGTGGTGCTCATGGTCCTGGCGGGCGCCGTCACCGCCTGTGGGGCGCCGGTCCTCGACCGCGCGGCACCCACGCCGATCCCGGCACTGGACTCCGCTCCGGCTGAGGCCCCGGCCCAGCCGGTCTCCGCGGCGCCGAAGGTGCAGCAGCCGCTGGATGTGTCGAAGTACCTCGCCGACCCGTGCTCGAGTTTGACCGCGACGCAGCAGGCGGAGTTCAACGTGAGCTCCAGCCGGATCAACGACCACGACTTCGGCGTCGGCTGCATCTGGAACGTCGGCTCCGGCCGGACCAACTCCGGGGTCAGTTACCTGATCAATGTGCCGAACGGCCTGGGCAACGTCTACGGGCTGAACGACGTCGGCTGGTGGGACCACGGTTACTTCGAACCGACCGAGGTCGACGGCTATCCCGCGGTGTACGCCGCGATGGTGGACTTCCGGGCCAAGGGCGACTGCAAGCTGCTGGTGGCGGTCAGTGACCAAATGTTCTTCGAGTCGTCGATGGTGACCCCGGCGACGAACAACGCTTGTGCCGGGGCGAAAAACGTGGCCGAGGCGATCCTGCAGACCATCAAAGAGGGGGCCTGACTGCCATGAACGGCACCAGGCCGCCGAGTCCTTATCGTCGGTCCACATCGGCTCCCAGCCTGCCTTGCAGTACTGCTCGACGGCCGCGACCTCGTCCTCGAGCGGCGGTAACTGGGCCACCCGCGTGAACCGTAACGCCCACCGTGAGCCGCGTCCCCGGCCTGAGCACGACACCGCCCCAATCCCCAGGAGACCACGCCTCGTGCACGACACCGTCACGGCCCGCGACCTCAAGCGCCCGGTCGAACAGCCCACCACCGCCCGCATTCACGACCTCCTCGGCGGAGGCCGGGCCAGCTTCGCCATCGATCGCCGCTGGACCGCCACACACTTCAGGGCCCACCCGACGCTGCGGCAGATGGCGTGGCGATCACGGCACTACGCCGCCACCGTCGTGCAGCGCGCAGCCGAGGCGGGCATCACCCAGTTCCTCGACCTGGGCGCCGGCTTCCGCCGCAGCACTCCGCTCGACGACATCGCCCGCCATGCCACACCCCAAGCTCGCGTCGTCGCCGTCGACCACGACGTCCACGTGACCCTGACGTGGGAGAACGACTTCATCTCGGGCCGGCTTCCCGACGCCGGCCTGCACTATCTCCGCAGCGACCTGCGCGAGGTCGACGACCTGCTCCACACCATCCAGACCCACGGATGGCTCAACCCGGCCGAACCGGTGTGCATCCTGTGC
Organism: Saccharothrix sp. AJ9571; assembly: GCF_021725495.1. Taxonomy (NCBI): domain Bacteria; kingdom Bacillati; phylum Actinomycetota; class Actinomycetes; order Pseudonocardiales; family Pseudonocardiaceae; genus Saccharothrix; species Saccharothrix sp. AJ9571. Next base: position 302,270 of record NZ_CP091382.1, read on the forward strand.
ATCGACGTCCTGCACCACCACGACGCCGGCACCGTCGCCACCACCCTCGCCGACTACCACCACCACATGCCGGCAGGAAGTTGGCTGGCGCTCACCCACCTCACCACCGACAAGGCCACCGGTGAGCACCGCACCGCGATCACCGACCTCGCCGCGGCCTACACCCAACTCGGGGAACACACCGAAGCCCGCACTCTCCCCTGGCTCGACGCCGCCCTAAGCCCCTGGACCATCCGCGAACGACACGCACTCACCGCTCTACCACCCGGCCCAGATCGTCACCGCGAACCCCCACCCGACCCACACGCCGGAGCGGTCTCATGGTGCGTGCTCGCCGAGAAAACCCAGCAGCACACGCTCACCCAACGCACCAGCGACGGCGCCTCACCTGACCACGCTGATCGACTCGCCGGTCTGCCCGCGGCCGACCAGCAGCTCAGCGCACCACTCCGGCCGCGCACTCACTCACATACCGCGGACCCGCTCGGTCCCTGGACGCTGCAGCACCCTGGAGCGATCCGCCTGCGTCTCTGGCCTCTCTCGACCCGCACCCCGACATCGCCCGACGGACTCGCCGCGCAGAGCTGGGGCGCGACCGCGCAGGAGCGGTCCTCGTGAGCGAACCCAGAGCAGGCAGCATCGGGCGCACCCTCACCGCCCAGTTCGGCAACGGACACGGCACCACCGCTGGCCGACGGGCAATCACGCGCCTTCACCACCTCGCCATGCCATCACATCCTCGCCTGCCCGGCCCACGCCACGACGTCGGCACGCGTCCCACCCGGATACCGCGCGCACTGCTGACGACGGCGCTCATCCTCGCCGCGGTGTGCCTGGCCGGCTGCGACGCCGTGAAGTCCGCCGCAACCCCGTGGGTACCGCGACACACCGCCGCGCAGCCCGCTGCCACGGCGCTACCACCGATCACGCGCACGCCGCGACCGCCGGACCGTGACCCATCCGCTGTGGACGCCGCCATCGCGGGCCTGGACGCCTGCGCGTTGCTGGAACCCCACCTGCGCGCCTACCCCAAGACTCGTACCGTGCCCGAGGGCGAGCACACCTGCGCTCTCGAGCGGGCCGACTGGACCCCTCTCCAGAACGCAGCCGACGGGGCACGGTTCACCCTCCTCGTTGGGCATTCCTGGGACACACTCAGGCGCTTCGGGATGGAGCCCGTCGTGATCAACGGGGCGCGCGCATACCAACAACAGCAGAACGACGACAAAACGCAAGAATGCGAAGTCTGGATTCCCCTGAGCTTCACCCGCGGCATCAAGGTCCAATACACGCTTGGCCAGACCGGCCCGGGCGTCTGCCCCGTGATGCACGAGACACTGGCCGGCGTAGTAGACGTCGTGCGCTCATCACCACACGGTGCACTGCTCTTTCGTCCCGATGAGAACGACAGCGGCTTGGTCGGCGACTGCGTGCATTTTCCCACCGCGGACATGAAGCTCCCCTGCGAGCCCTATCAACCGGTGGATATTCCCACCGAACCCGATGCGCTTCTCACTACCGGAGATGTCCGCATCCAGTGCGCGGTCGCCAACGAAGCCATACAGCGGCGCTTCGGCGAACACCTCAAGCCCATCATCTGGGGCGAGCACTGCATCTACGTGGAGCCGACGCTCCAACGGCAAATCATCGTCAACCTCATCCCCGATGAGGCTCCCAGTGCATACAGCGACTTGGCCGATCCGGATACCGGATCCAAGACAGTTGACATAGGCGGCCGGCCCGCCACAACCTTTTACACCGGCGAGGGCGAATCCTATGAAATCTACTGGTCTCCGCGCGGCGACCTCGCAGTGTTCGGGGCTGTCCACCTCCAGCTCCAGGTGAGGCCACCGCGCGGCTTCTTCACATTTCCTGGTCCCACCGTCACCGACGAACAAGTATCCGCATGTGTCGATGCCATGTCCGACATCGTGACCGACCATTTCCCGCCTGAGTGACGCGCTAACAATCCCAAGAGAGCACATATGGCAACCGTTCGAGAACGGCTGGTGGGTGCAGGGGGCCCCATTCTCGCGCTCGCGAGTTCCCCCGCTGCGACACCGTGGCGATCCCCTGGCCAGCCCCCAAGCCGCCCCGACATCGCCGACCGGTCTCCTCGCCGCCGCAGTAGCGGGCAGCGCGGGAGTGGGAGCGGGTCCGCGGTTGACGACAAGCGCGCTCGCATGCCGGTCACCCGCCGCGCTCCGTCTCCGAGCGAGGCACCACCTGGTGCTACAAGAACGAGGAAAGCCGTGTTAACGAAAAACCCTGTGGCCCTGACCGGGGCCCACGGCCAGCGTCGTCAGACGCCGGGCAGCCAGGTGGCCGAAGCTGAACTCAGCGCGGATGTAGCGCAGGCCGTCCTTGCCGCACCGTCCGTTTCCATTGCCGAAGTCGCCGAGTACCTCGCCGATGATCCGGCGGCGCACGGCGGCCACCTGTGGTGGCTCGACGAGCTGTTCCCAGTGGAGCGGCTGGCGCTGGAGCAGGATAGCGACGGTTTGGCACCGTCGCTGCTGACGATCGCCTGCACACTGCACTACCTGGACGTCCACGGTGGCCAGTCCGTGCTCGAACTCGCCGGAACGGCAGGGGTCACCACGGCGCTACTCGAGCAACTGACCGGCTTCGGCACCGTGCTCACCGTGGGAGGTGACCCGGCTCGGCACCGCGAGGCTCCCACCACACCGGCGGGGGCCGATGACCGCAGGGCCGTGCCCAACTTCGCCCTCGATCACTACAACGAACCGGCGGTGCACCGGATCGTGTGCTGGCGCGAACCCGAGCGCATTCCCCGAGGCTGGGTCGACCACCTTGAGCCCGGCGGCCGGATCGTCACGGTCTACGGCGGCGTGATCACCGTGCTGACCGCCGACAACGGCCACGGTCACGCCACCTTCCATCGTTCCGCGACCGTCACCCTCCCGCCCGCCCACACCGCAGAGGGCGGCGCCGTCTGGCGTGCAGTCACCCACGCGCCGCTCGAAAAACCAGGCCTGCGGCTGACACAGCGCTGCCTGGTGCCCACCGATGCGACGGCGACGTGGGCGCAGATCCAGGACGCCACCCGCGTGTGGCACAAGCGCGGCAAGCCCACGCCTGAAGACCTGGCCGCCCGGTTCGACCCCGTCGACCTGCTGCTGCGCCTCTACCACGAGGACCGCGAGCTCACCGGCCTGCTGGCGACCAGGGGGCATCGGTGACCACATCACCGCCGCCACAAGGAAACCCGATGCCCAGCACCTCACCGTCCACGGCGCCCGGCCATGGCGATCGTCAAGCCGCGCTGGACGCCCACGCCGCGCCACCCGGAACTGACGTCGTCGCGCGGCCGCCGGAATCGACCAGGAACCACCAGCAGGAGGGCGACATGTCGAGCACGCCAGAGACCACCGACTTGGTGGTGGTGCTGAAGAACTTCAAGCGCGGGGGCCTGCGCGAGGACGGGCGTCACGACTTCACGCCCCTGCTCCACGCGCTCAAACGCTTCCCGGCCGCGCCGGCGGTCATCGGCATGCCCGAGTGCACCCGCTACGACCGCTGGTGGGGCCGCCCACGCCGCCAACTCCAGCGTGAGCTCAACCGGTTGTGGCCCGGTAGTCGCTACCGCGGCTACATCATCACCGAGCGTCCGGGCTCACGGAACTGGCCCGGGGTGTTCATCGACTGCAGCCAGATCACACCCATCCGATGGCACCGCTACGGAACGCTCGCCACTCGGGAATGCCTCTGGGGAGTGCTCGAAGGGTCGTTCGCCGGGCATCACCTGCTGATCAAGCCGCTGCATTTTGGTACAAGTAAGGGCTTCGCCACACTCGACCGCGAGGTGCGCGTTCTCAACGAACTCGCCGACGGCAGGAAGCAAGTGCTGGCCTTGGGCGACTGCAACGCCATCACCGACCAGGACACACCACCCCCTAACTACGTCCAGCGGCTCAAAAAAGCCGGGCTCAGACACAAGATCCTGTACAAATGCGCCAGGGAACCCGACGGCCAGCTCCACCTCATGACAGGACCGCTGAGTGACCTCGAAGACGTCGCCGGGTGGCGCAATGCGGGAACCCAAGCCGAAAACTTCACTCCCACCGTCAACTCCCGCACCGACGGCGGCCTAGGCCTGCGCATCGACCACATCCTGACCAGCCCCGGCTTCACCGGCGACCTGGTCCCCGACACGTACCGGGTGCACATCGACGATCCCGAACCGGACCCGGCGCAGGACGACCACCGGATGCTCTCGTGCACCTACAGGTTCGTCGGCGGGGCGCCCCCACCACGCCCCACGCTGCGCACGCGGATACGCCAGCTGCTTGATCCCGGCGCACCACCCCCGTCGCGCGGTACCGCGCCCAGCCCAGACGACCACGGGCACGGCCGCCATCCCGCCCCCGGGACGTCTGCGGGGCGCCTGCTGGCCACGCACGCCCCGCGGGTAGCCGAACGACTGCGGCGCCACCCCTGGCCAGCCGCCGGTGCCGCCGTGCTGGCCCTGATCCTGCTGATCGTGCGCCGGAGGCGCACATGAAACACGGTGTCGACCCGCTGCTCAGGGCGTGATCAGCGTGGTTGGCGGGCCACTGCATACAACCCATTCCCTCTGAAGGAATCTGAGGTCCAGTCTCCGAAGCCGCTGAACGGTGGGCGGCCACTGCGGCCAAGAGCGCTTCGGCAGCTGCAGTCCCCTTCCCCGCCCTTGCCGCCCATCACCACCCATCAGGCCAGCGAATCGGTCCGACAGCCACCGAGTCCACTCGGAACTGACGCGGTCCGTGGCCGCCGACGACGACCAGACATCGACAGCAGGAAGGCAACATGTCAGACGCTTCCGAAGATCGGGCCAGCGGTGATTCGCCTACACCATCGGAAGGCCGCCCCTGGTCCTGGGGTGGCTTCGCCGCTATTTCGGTGCTATACCTCATTGTCAGTGGCGGCACGATGCTTGTCGCACGCGTGCGTCTCGATGCTGGCAGTACGCATCGCACACCAAAACTCTCCGGCGCGCAGGAGTGGCTGGTCCTGCTAGCGCCGCTGGGGGCGGCGATCGGCGCCATCCTGGCCGGTCTCGCGGTGCGGTGGTGGCAACGCCGCAAGACCAGCAATCTGGTGGACGCGGTCAGCTGGACCACAGTGTTCTTCGTTCTTCTGTTTCTTCTCAGCTGCGCTGCCCAGGATCAAGTGATCAACCCCGGCGCCGATCCCCTGCCCGCTCCGGTGAAGCCGACGATGTCGCAGGCGCCGCGATGAGCATGACGGCTCGTTCGAGGCTGGGTGCCCTGGCCATGGTCACCGCAGCGGTGTGCGGTTGTACATCCCCTGAACGACAACCTCCCACCGCACAGCCAGTACCCGCCACAGCCAGGACCACTGTGGACACCGGGTTCAGTGAGGTGGTGCTCGCGCCGTGCGAGGTCGTGCCACCCTCCATCAGAGCGCCCGGCGCTATCGCCACCAGCGGCCACCTCCCCCGGTGCGCTGCTGAACAAAACGTGGCAACCGAGCTGTGCGCTATGGACTCCGGGTGAGTCTCGTTCCTGAGCCCTGGTGCTGTACCGCGATTACGCCCCGACGCGGGAACTGCAGGCACTGCAGCCGACCGCTCACGCGATCCACCTCGCCGACCTCGGCATGGTCCAGTTCCCGGTGCCCACCGACGATCCCGCCACGGGCACCACCTGCGTGATCGTGGCCGACCTCGGGCCCGGTCACGGCGTCGGTGTCGTGGCCCAAGATGGGGCGCCGTCGCGCGTCGCAGACACGTGCGCCACCGCCCAGAACTACCTCCTCGCAGTGGTCCAGCATCTGCGCGCCTTGAGCCCATGACCGCGCCGACCACGCGCACCGCCGTGCGGCGCGCTCCCGCCTTGCCCACAACCCCGAGGACGTCATGCCAACCACCACACCACCATCCCTAGTGGACGACCATTGCGGACGAGAGCGGCGTGCGCTGCGCGCAGCCCTGGCCGAACGAGACATCGCCCAAGCCGTGCTGGACGCCGTCGGCGCCGAACCCCGCGACTTCTACACCGGCGCCTACAACATCCCCACGCGCACGAAACCCCTTCGCCGCGACCCCGAAGACCACCCCGCGCAGTGGCTGCGGGATCTCTACCATCCGGACACCGCCCTGGAACTCATCCACTGCCGGCGCACGACGGCGCCGGTCGCCGCGCCTTCGCTGACGACGATGGCGACCGTGCTCACCCTGGCAAACATTCACCCCGGGCAGGCAGTGCTGGAGATCGGGACCGGCTCCGGCTACACCGCGGCCCTCATCCGGCGCCTCACCGAAACCGGCCCGGTGCGCTCCCTCGAACCACATCCCGACTGGCACGCACAGGCGGCTGCCGCACTCGCCGGCCGCGCTGAGACCGTGCACACCACCGACCTCACGCTCAGCCACTACGACGGGCCGTGCGTGGACCGGATCATCGCCTGGCGCGAGCCGGACCACATCCCGGTCGGCTGGCTCGACCGGCTCAGCCCCGACGGGCGGATCGTCACCGTCTACGGCGGGGCCATCACGGTGCTGACGGTCGACGAGCACGGTCACGGGCGGGCCACGTTCCACCAGCCCGCTTCCGTGACCGCGCTGAACGCCCACCCGGGGCTGCACCCCCGCCCCACCTGGGATGAGCTGGCCATGCTGCCCGAGCGGGTCCGCCCCGATCACCCCGGACGGCGCCTGATGCTGCGCTGCCTGCTGCCAGGCGTGCAGTGGAGACTCGACCGCGCTCCCCGGCGGGGTACGCACGTCACCCTCAACGACGCGGCGACACAGTCACAGGCGATCATCTGCTGCAGCGACCCGGACGGACAACACGAGCAGAGCGGACCCCTCAAGCTCTGGTTCCGTATGCAGCGCATCACCGAGTACTGGCAGATCAGCGGTCGTCCGGAGCCCGCCGCCTTCACCGCGACGTTCGACCCCGCCCGGCCCACCATGACCCTGACCCTGCGCCGCGACGGCCAACCCGTGGCCCTGCCCGAGCCCGCCACCCACATCGACCAGCGACGGAGTCCGAGGACATGACCAGCAAGACTACGACCGCCCCTTGGCTCGTACGTGCACTACGCGCGGGTGTGGCTCTGCCGACGGCGGTTCTCCTGCTGCTCTCCGGTTGCGGCTGGGGCGGCTTCCCGGTGACGGAGGACGCGGAGCTGGCGCGGCGCTTGGAACAGGTGATCGCGGAGCGCCGCACGGTGCCGTTGGTCGAAATCACTGGTGCGGGCTGGGATCGCGTTTTCATATTCCCCGGGGAGCAGACCCGCAGGTATGTCGAGAAGCGCGTCGGCGAGCCGTTGGACATGTACGAGATCGACGGCGGCGAGCACGGCGGCATCGTGGTGTTCAAGCGCGGGATCGAGGTGGTGCGCGCCGTACGGTTCAAGTCGTTTCCGTTCGCTGCGGATGGCGCGGAGTACGGCCCGACAGTGGTGGTCGGGCCGCCGCCGTGCGGGATCGGCGGGTTCCTCGAGTTGACCGAGAGGTAAGTGGCCCTGCCAACTCGCAGCCATAGAACGTCGGCGCGAACAGCCAGGCGCTGCATGGCACCCTCACCGCTCCCGAGCTTCGCGATCTGCCGCTCACCGGCGCCGCCGACCAGTTCGCGGACAACACCGGGCTGCTGAACGATCGCGCCGCGACTCGCGCCGTGACAACGGCACTGACCGATCCAACGTCCACGCCGGACACTTTCGGCTCAGCGCCTCCGCCACCTCCGGAACGACCTCGGTGATGTCGCACAGTTGCACGTGGCCGGCGTGCCTGCTCACGAAGTCCCGCAGGGTGATGGCCGCGGTTCCGTAGCGGTGCGCGAACCGCCGCTGCAGGTGCGGCGAGGACCGGGCCAGCAACTCGCCGACGGGACTGGCGCTGGTGCGCAGGAAGTACGCCGGTTCCTCGCCCACGGCCCACAGTTCCGGGCGACGGCGCGGTTGTTCATCGCCAGGTGCACCAGATCGCCGACCAGGCCCTGTTCTCGCATCATGTCGCCCCCCAGGCCCAGCCAGAGACCACTACGACCGGCGCCGCGCCCGCGGTGACCGCCACGCCGCCCTACGGAACCTGTTCGACCGCATGCCCGGCCAGCTCCACCACTGCCTGCACACCGGCCAAACCTACGACCCGATCAAGGCATTCGGCGAACTCACGAACCACGCCGAACCCGTCGCGGTTCGACTGTCCTGTTCGGAGCTATATCGCGGTGTTCGGGCCCACCTGGTGGACCACGGAAGTGACGCTCCGCCCCGGCCGATACCAGGAGGAGCCGGGGGTCCTCAGCCCTGGACGGTCGGGCGGATGGTGATGTCGCCGATCTCGACGTCGTCGGGCTGTTCCACGGCGAAGGCGATGGCCCGGGCGACGGCTTCCGGCGGGATGGCGAACTCCGCCATGTTCTCGCGGATGCCCTGGCGCACCACGGGATCATCGATGGAGTCGGCGAGTTCGGTGCTGACGTAGCCGGGCGAGATCGAGGTCGTGCGCAGCATGCCGTCGGTCGACTCCTGCCGCAGGCCTTCCAGGATGGTGCGCACGGCGTTCTTGGTCCCGGCGTAAACCGCCATGATGGGCGTGATCTTCAGCCCGGCCGTGGACACCGTCGTCACGAGGTGGCCGCGGCCCTGGCGGCGGAACACCGGCAGGGCAGCCGCGATGCCGTGGAGCACGCCGCGCACGTTGACGTCGATCATCGCCGACCAGCCGTCGACGTCCAGATCCGCCACCGGCCCGATCTTGCTGATGCCGGCGTTGCTCACCAGCACGTCGAGCCGACCGAACTCGGTCACAGCCCGGTCGACGAGCCGCTCCAGATCCTTGCGATGGGTGACGTCGATGGCGCATGCGATGGCGCGACCTCCCTGGTCGCGGATGTCCTTCGCGAGTTCGTCGAGACGGTCCTTCCGGCGCGCACCGAGGACGACGGCGGCGCCGCGTTCGGCCATGAGCCGCGCGGTCGCCTCCCCGATGCCGCTGCTGGCTCCGGTGACGGCGATGACCTTGCCGGTGATGGCTGACATTCGTGGCCTCTTTCCGATTAGTGTGGACACGTGTCCGCTTATCGACGCTAGCGGACACGTGTCCGGTTGTCCACGTCGTACTGCGGAGGGCAGATGAACACACCACGGTTGCGGGCAGACGCCGCCGAGAACCGCGCGCGGATCGTCGAGGTCGCGCGGGCTGTCATCGCGAGTTCGGACGAGCTGAAGCTCAACACGATCGCCAAGCAGGCCGGGGTCGGCCAGGGCACCCTCTACCGCCACTTCCCGACGCGGGAGGACCTGCTCGCCGAGGTCTACCGTCACGACGTCGAGGAGCTCGTCGCGGCCGCGCCGGTCCTGCTCGCCCAGCACGACCCGGTCACCGCACTGGCCCGCTGGTTCGATCGCGTGGCCGACTACGCGCGGGTCAAGCGCGGCGTGTTCGCCGCTGTCGAGGTGGGGATGTGGCAGGACCTCTCCGCCCGCAGCCTCGGTCCGATCGGCGACGCGATAACCGCGCTGCTGGACGCAGGCAAGGCCGCCCGGGCCATTCGGCCCGACGTCGACGCCCGCGACGTCATCCTGCTCATCGGCTATCTGACCCGGCTCGACCAGCAGGAATGGGACACCCGTGCCCGGCACCTCCTGCACGTCGTCCTCGACGGCCTGCGCTCCCGCGACTGACAAGCCACTGACGCTCATACGGCTCGGCCCGCACGTCCCCACCGCGAGCCAGCAGGGATGTCGAGCCCTGACTGATCACCAGTTGCACCGACCTGCGTCGCCCGCACCGGCGACCGCAAACTCAAACGCGCGGTCGTCCTCGCCGCCTTCGCCGCACTGCACGACCCCGCCGGCCGCACCTACTAGGACCGCACCAGCCCACGCCGCGACAGCCGCTTGACAAACCCATAGGGACACCCCCCGACAGACCGCGACCTTGACCTGCGCGACCCGCATGTTGGTCTCCAGGTCGAAGGTCCTGGCCGGGTCGTTCCCCGGCCCGAGCGACGGGCGCTGGACCACCCGCTCCCCCTCTTCCAGCACGGCGGGCAGGGCTAGTGCGATGACAGTGGCGTGGATGACGTCGCTGACCCGGCCGACGTCACGCCGCACGATCAAGGCGCTCCGCAGCAGTTCCTCGGTCAACCCAGCGTCGTGCGCGACCTCGCGAGCGCGGTGGGCGTCAGCGCTGACGAGCGCGTGCTCCAGCGCGCCGATCCCGTCGGTCAACGGCGAGCGGCGCAGGAACGCCACCAGCCTCGCGAACGCCGTCCCCGCTTTGTCGGCACCGACCCACGGCGTCCGGGTCCCGCGCCGGGCGGCCGCCGGAGGCCGGAAGGCGGGAGAACTCGTCGGCCTGATGGAACGGCAACGCACGAGCAGCGGCACGAGAGCGCGTTCGCGTCGCGGCCTGGCCGCCAATCAGCAATTTCGGGTTGTGTGGATCTGATTGAGCCGTCCTCTGGCATCGACGCTCGTCGGCGGCGAGGTGTCGTTTTTGCGGCGGCGACAATGTTGGCTCACGGCGTCGGATATGTCTGGGTGGTGTGCATGGTCACGGTCATGACGTAGTGATGGCGGGTCAGCTGATCAGTGATCAGGGCATGCTGGTTCGGCCCGCTGGTGTGGGTGAAAAGGTCCGACGACGGCTCGGGGCGCTCCAGTACCGGCTGTCCCGCTTCGGTCCAGGACTCGCTGAGCACCATGCGGGTGGTGTCAGTCACCTGTCGGAGTAGCCGATGCCAGGAAGGTTGCTCGCGTCGTAGACCCGGTTCGGGCCCTCCGGGCGACCCCGGAACTGGCGGTAGTAATCGATGGGCGGTGCGATTTCGTTTACCTCTCCGAACCACTCGTGCGCCCTGACGATCTCGTCGAAGGCCCGGATCCGGTCGGACAGCTCGCCGTCGAAGCCTGCCTGCCGCACCCAGCTCGAAGCACAGCTCACGGTGTTCGGATCGGCCTGATCGAAGGACGAAGCACGGTCGACCTGGCAGGTTATGAGGGTCCTCACCGGGCCCCATTCCGCCCAGGAGGTGGCTTTTTCCAGTTCGGCGAATCGATCCGCGACCCAGCGATCGTGCAGATCACGGTCAGCCATGGCGCCGGCGCTCGTCGCCGCGGCCTGGTAGTCCTCCCGCGACGGGCCGCCACACGCTGCCAACGCCAGCACGAGCAGCACCACCACGCACACTCGTTTCCCCCACATGCCATGATTATCGCGGCATGTGACGCGTCGGGCAATCACCATCGCTGTCGTCGCGCTGATCGGCAACACCAACGCCCGCCACCCCGAAGCCCTCGCCGCCCAACGTCGTGAACGCGCACGCGTCCGCAGCGAGAAGGGCATCCGCTGGGGCGGGCAACGCCTCACCCCAGCCGCCTGATCAACCCGGCGAACCTATCTGGACAGAGCACTAGACAGCTCCGCCGCGGTGCGAGTTCAGGCGAGCCATGGGCGACCAGGCGACTTCGGGTTAGCCGCCATTCCTGCGCACGCGGGTCGCCTGTGCGCCGCCATTGACCATCGCGGTTCAAGGTGGTCGCAGTCGCCAGTGGCGACGAGCTGATCACAAACGGCCACACACACCGTGCTCGACCAAGTGATCGGCGGCACAAAATATGCGCAACCCTGGGGTCGTGAACAACTCGAATACCCGCGAGAATACGATGGTGGCGTTGCGGAAACGTTTAGCATTGCGATACGGTTGCCCAACCGCTCCGTCGTAAAACAGAAAGAACTTGAGATGGCTCAGAAAGTCCTCGTCGAGATGATCGACGACATCAGCGGCGAGACCGCGACCCAGACCGTACCCTTCGGTTTGGACGGTGTGGAGTACACGATCGACCTGTCCGACGCCAACGCCGAGATTCTGCGTGACGAACTCGCCCGGTACGTCGCCGCCGGCCGCCGCACCGGCGGCCGCAAGGTCCGGGTAGCCACCGGCGAATCGGTCCCCTCGGCGACCAGCAGTGCCGACCGTGAACGCGCCCGAGCGATCCGGGACTGGGCACGGGAAAACGGTTACGCGGTGTCGGACCGTGGCCGCATCTCGGCCGAGATCACGAACGCGTACGACGAGGCTCAGACTCCTAAGCCGGCCAAAACCACGCCTGCGCGCAGCCGTGGCGGCCGCAAGAAAGTGGCGGCGGCCAAGAAGTAACACCGTCGTATGAAGGCCGGGCATGGCAGTTTCCTCTCGTGCCCGGCCTTCGCTATGCCCCGCTCGTGATCGATTGCCCCTGGCAACCGTCTCGTCGACTCCGTGGACGCTGCCAGCACTCCTGCCGTGCCGAGTGCGGTGATAGTGGGCCTGGTGGCGTAACAGCGGCATGAGCCACAACGACTGCGTTCATAAGGCGAACGCTGACAATGAGGGTGGCCATGACCGAGCACGATCCCATTGATCAGTTGCTGGCGATGGCAAGCCGAGATCGACGCAGAGCCCTGGCCGGTACTGGTCACCAGCGAGCAAGCCCTCACGATCGTGACTCGAGCTCGACGTCGCCCGCTGCGCATTCGTTGCCGGTGTGGCCACCGCGGCCGCAGCGTGGTCACCAGGTGGCTTCGGCCGGCCACTCGGGCTCAGCACGGCCAGGGTGCCTGTCTGCGGCAAGAACCTGCGTAAGCCGGAGACAACGGCGACACGACAAGCCTCGGTGGCGGTCCTGAGGTCGGCTCCGGTAGCGGATGTCCTCGCGGCAGTGCTGGATGGTCGCGCGGAACAACTTGCCACTGTGCCGTCCAGCACCCCGCCCCGACCAGTGGTTTCTTATGTGTGGCGATGTTCTGCGGGTCACTCCGCAAAGTCTCATACGAGTGACCGGCGGGGCCACGGCTCAGCTGGAAGCTGAGCCGGTACGGTGAGGTGGATTCCGTTGTCCTCGCGCGAGCGGGGGTGTGCACAGCCCGGCGCCGGGAATCTTTCGCCGGGCAGCTCGTGCACGTCCTCACGACCCGCGCTGGAGGCTGCGAACCATGACCGACCACCACGACACATCCACCGTGCCCTACGCCGTAGGGAAGTGCTGATGTTCTACTGCGGCATTGACTGGTCGGAAACGCTCAATGACGTGGCCGTGGTCGACCAATCGGGCCGGATCGTCGCGCGTGCCCGCGTTCCCGAGTCACCCCAAGGCGTACGCGAGGTGCTCACCCTGCTCTCCGGGCTGAGCACCAGCTCGCGGCACCGCCGGAAGAACGTGCCCGTGGCCATCGAGGCCACCCACGGGCTGATGGTCGAAGCGCTGCGCCGAGCCGGGCAACCGGTGTACGGGCTCAACCCGGCGGTCGTGGCCCGCTACCGCGGCCGGCTCAACCCCACCCGGAAGAAAAGCGATAAGGCCGACGCCGCGCTGCTGGCGCACATCCTGCGGACCGACGGTCACCACCACCGCACCGTGCCCGACTGCACCGACCAGGCCGCCGCAATACGCATGCTCACCCGCGCCCAGCAGGCCGCCGCGCGCAGCCGGCACCGACAGCACCTGCAACTACGTGCCCTGCTGCGCCAGTCCTATCCCGCGATGGCACAGGCCTGGCAGGGCTACCCTGGTGGCCTGCTCCGGCGCGAAGCACTCGCCGTGCTCGCCCGCGTCGCCACCCCTGCCGAAGCCACCACCCTGACCGTCGCGCGCTGGCGCGGCCTTCTCGAGCACGCCGGGCGAACCCGCTGCCTCGACCAGGAGGCCGCCCGGCTGCACGCCCTGGTCCGCGAACCCTGGCTTCGTCAAGGCCGGGCCACCGAAGCCGCCCTGGGCCTGCAGGTTCGTGCCACTGTCGCCGCGCTGCAGCAGCTCTCCCAGACCGTGACCGCATTGACCGAGGCAGCCACCACCGCCTTCGCTGCTCATCCCCACGCCCCGCTCTACCTGTCCTCCCGGGCGTGGGTCCGCTGACCGGCGCCCGGCTGCTAAGCGAGATCGGCGATGACCTCGCCCGGTTCGACACCGCGCGCGTTCTCTCCCGGGTCTGAAACTGTTGATCAGGGGTGTCGGCGTACGCATGAATGTGCCCAGTCGCATACAGGTGTACGTGCCCCCAGCCAGACGCACCGACCGCCGTCTGCCGAGCGGGTCGAACACACGCATATCAAGCATGAGCGGATGTTGCGACGACCGGGACACGATCGGGATACAAAACGTTCGCGTGCCACAGTGATCAGCCCTTGTAACGGATGAGAGGGGACTACGCGACTACACCGTTATCACCATCGACTGCCACGGAGTTGACGCTTGACGACCATCCTGTTCGTGCACGGCACTGGAGTGCGCGGCGCGTCCTACGAAAAATCATTCAAGCACGTCGTCGCGGGCATCGCGAGAATACGCCCGTCATGGCGGGTCGCACGATGCTACTGGGGGGACGAGCTCGGCGCGAAGCTGCTCGCCGGGGGCGCGAGCATCCCTACCGGCGCGTCTAGGGGCGGCCCTGACGACGATCCGGAGGTCGCGCTGTGGTGGGCGTTGGAGCGCGATCCACTGTTCGAGCTGCGCACTCTTGCCGCCGCTGGCGCGGGTGAAGTGCCCGACCTGCCGCCGTCTGCCGAGCCGCCGGGGGAATGGCTAGCCGAAGTCGCGCGAACTCTGCCAACCGGCCCGCTCGCAGAGCTGCTGGCCGAGGCGGGGTTGGCCGATGCGTTTCCGGGCGTGGTAGCGGAAGTGCTCGCGGACGAGACCTGCGCGGATCTCCTGCTGCGCGAACACGAGTTCGGGGACGCACTGCCGGAACTGCTGTCCCGCGCATTCGTCGCTTACGCATTGGCAGACGAGATGGTGGACGGCGATACCCGGGACGATCTGGTCCGCGCGACGGTGGATGCGTTGGGCGCGTCCGGCCGGAGTGTGCTGGGGACAGCGGGCAAAACAACCGCAAACCTGCTGATGCGAATCGGCGGATCCTGGTACGTGGACCGGCGCCGGACGGCCTGGTCGGAGGCGGCTGCGCCGCTGGCTGGCGACGTGCTGATATACCTGACGCGCGGCGAGCGGCTGCGGAATTTCATCGCCAAGCGCGTCGCCGAGTTGGACGGGCCTGTGATCCTCCTCGCGCACAGCCTCGGTGGTATCGCTGCGCTGGAGCTTCTGGCCACCCGCTCGCTGCCACAGGTCCAGCAGCTCGTGACGGTGGGTTCACAGGTGGCCCTGCTCCACGAACTCGATGCGCTGCCGACGCTGCCGTTCGGTGACACTCTGCCCGCGAGCGTGCCGCAGTGGGTCAACGTCTACGACCGGCGCGATCTACTGGCCTACCAGTGTGCCGAGTTGTTCTGCGGTCGAGTGGAAGACCGGGCGGTGGACAACCGGACGCCGTTCCCCACCGCTCACAGCGCATACTTCTTCAGCAAGAACAGGCGGTTTTATGGCTTGCTGGACGAGGTGTTGCGGTGACATTGCGGCCCGAGCAGACGCTCGCCGTCGTCGTCGCGATCGAGGAGTACGACGCGGGTGAGGGGTGGCGGTTGGATGGACCGGTGCCCGACGCGTGCGCCTTCGCCGACTGGCTGGTCTCACGGGGCGTTCCGCCCGCCAACATCACGTTGCTGGCCTCCCCGCTTGACCGAAATCAGTACTTGGTAGACCAGTTGAAGGCCGATGGCGTGCAGGTCGCCGATGCGCGGGCGGAGAACATTCGAGAGAGGTTGGTCACCCGGCTGCCCACGGAGACCAGCGAGCTATTGGTCATCCACTGGGGCGGGCACGGCGTAGTGGACGACGGCGGTGATCGGCGATTACTCTATGCCGACTCGCGGGCCCATGACCGGCGCAACCTCAACTTTAGCCGGCTGGTTAGAGCGCTGCGGACATTGACCTACCGCAGCCATCCGGTCCAGCAGTTGGTGGTCGACTCCTGCCTGACCTTCGCCCACTCGATGGGCTGGAAGACCGGCCTGCCTGACGAACTCTTCCCGCCGGCCGCTCCCGCTCAACGCGACCAGCGCGCGTTGTTCGCGGCTAGCGACGGTGAGCGCGCTCTAAACTCTGATGCCCGCAAGACTGGATTCTTCTCCGAGGCCGTCTTGGAGAGCCTGCGCAGGCAGGCTGACGACGAGTGGCCACCCGATCTCGACCTCGTGTGGGAGGACACGGACGCTGTGTTCGACCACTTGCGGGAGCAGCGTAAGACTCGTCAGACGCCCAGCCACATCTGGTACAAAGCTGGTAGCGACGAGCAGGAGAGGCTGGTTTTCACCACCGACGTGCGCGCCCGACAAGTGTCGGCGGTCGCACTCGGCCTGCCGTTGTTGACCTCCAAGGAGTTCGCGGATCTGCGCAAGATCCTTCGCGCTGCTGCACCAGCGGGTAACCTGCGCGCTCTCTATCGCGAGGCGGCGCGTTCGGTGGATCTGCCGCCCCCGGCCAACCCCGATGATGTGAGATCTGTGGTGGACACTCTACGCAAGCCGGTTAGTGCTTGGCCGCTGTTCGAGTTCTTGGTCCGTCTTGCGGTCGGCACCCAGGACCCAGTGACGCGGGAGAGATTGTGGACGTGGATCCGCGAAGTCGGGCCGCGCTACCCCGTGGATATGGACGAGTTGCACGCGCTGGACGGGCAACTCCGCCGGACGTTCCTGCTGGTGCGGTTGCAACCGGATCTCATCGACCTGGGCCACCAGGTTACGGTCTGGCGCTACATCGGTAACGACGGGCGACAGCTGACTACCTCGTCCGAGCCGTGGAACTTCGAGCAGATCGCCGAGATGCTGACCGGCCAGTTCGTCGACCATGCCCACGACCCGCCTCCGGTGGTCGAGTTCCTGGTGCCGACCGGGCTGGTGGACGAGGCGTTCGAACGGTTACCGGTTCGGTTGGATTCAAGTGAAATCGAACTCGGCGTGGTCTGCCCGGTAGTAGTGCGGCTGGCGGAGCGGCTCGACGACCCGGACTGGCGTGCTGCGCACGCCGTGGCGTGGCGGGGCGTTGCCGAGCATCACTCCTACAATCGGTCCGCGATCTATTGGGTCGATCATGTCCCGAGCGACCTCTCGCGGCTGGGCGGCCATGCATGTGTCGCGCTGGCATACCCGTGCCAGGGGGCGCGCGAGCCTGAGGTGATGCACGAACTGTTCGCCGCCGGGACGCCCATCGCTTTGTGGCACCGCCCCGGCCGTGCGACCGGTCGGGGTTACCTTGATTCCGTGCTCGACGGCCAGGCGATCGCTGAACTACCGGACGTCGTGCACGCACAGCGCGACCACGCCCGCAGCGCCAGT
The DNA here is from genome assembly GCF_021725495.1 of Saccharothrix sp. AJ9571. Taxonomy (NCBI): domain Bacteria; kingdom Bacillati; phylum Actinomycetota; class Actinomycetes; order Pseudonocardiales; family Pseudonocardiaceae; genus Saccharothrix; species Saccharothrix sp. AJ9571. The sequence continues at coordinate 319,462 of NZ_CP091382.1, forward strand.
GCGCCGCCCGACCATCCCGGCCACGACCTTGTGCTGCTGTGGGACGACCCGACCCGCGTGCCCGATGACCAGAATTGGCAGCTCCCCGCTGTCGTGGAAGGAGCGGTTCCATGACCGTATGGCCGATCTACCGCGGCGTCGGCGCGCCGCACGACGCAATAGTCGACCTGCCACCACCGCCGAACTGGCGCGCGTTCGACGGCGGCCCGCTTGTGCCGCTACCTGCTGACACGACGGACACGACCGCAGTCCGCAGGCTGGGTGCGCCCGAGTACCGTCGCAGCCCATCCGAACTGGAGTTGCAACTGGTCAACGCGGCGCTGTTCCTCCGCCGGCCATTGCTGATCACTGGGCGGCCGGGCACCGGCAAGTCGACGCTGGCCTACCTGGTCGCGCAGGAACTCAAGCTCGGCCCGGTGCTGCGTTGGCCGGTCACCAGCCGAACGACGCTGCGTGACGGACTCTACCGCTATGACCCGATCGGCCGGCTGCGTGAGGAGAACCTGCGCAAGCTGCGCGGGACGGAAATCGTCGATGACAACAACACCGACATCGGCCGGCACGTGCGGCTCGGCCCGCTGGGCACCGCGCTGCTGCCCTACGAGCGACCGCGCGTGCTGCTGATCGACGAGATCGACAAGAGCGACATCGACCTGCCGAACGACCTACTCAACGTATTCGAGGAGGGCGAGTACGAGATCGACGAGCTGTCCCGGCTACCCGAGGAGGACGAGATCGTGCCGGTGCTGACCGCCGACGGCGGTGCTCCGGTGGACGTCAAGAGCGGGCGTGTGCGCTGCCGGGCGTTCCCGTTCGTGGTGCTGACAAGCAACGGCGAGCGTGACTTCCCTACTGCATTTCTCCGCCGCTGCCTGCGTTTAGACCTCCAGCCGCCCGACGCCGACCAAATCGCCGATATCATCGCCGCCCAGCTGGGCCCAGACGCCGCGAGGGCCGCACAGCGCCACATCACCGCGTTCCTGGCCAAGCGTGAGCGCGCGGAAGTCACCACTGACCAGCTACTTAACGCCGTCTACGTAGCGATGTCCGGCGGTGCCGCCCGCTCGTTGGACGACGTGGTATCCGTACTGCTCAAACCGTTGAGTAGCACGTGATGATTGGAGACCTGCTCGGCGTGCTTGCCGCCGCTGGATTATCGCCCACACCGGACGAGGTACGCGACGCACTCTGGCTGTGCCAACACATAGACGCGGCCGTGCGCCGCGCGCCACCGGTCGTGGACGCCCCGTCAGCTCGCGCGACGGCAGACGGCCTACCGGATGTGCCCGAACGATCAACCGAGGACTTCACCTCGCCGGAACCCGACCTGCCGGATGCGCCTGAACCCGCCAACGACGTCACCTCGCCGGCACCCGACCTGCCGGATGAACCTGAACGACACGCCAACGACGTCACTTCGCCGGAGACCGCGCCTGGTGCCGCCTCTGGGGAGATGTACGCGGCAGCCGCCGACACCGCTGCCGCCCACCGGCTGCGCGGCTTGGCCCTGCGCAGCCCGGCGGTGCCGGCACTGCGCGACCAACTCGACTTGGCGCGCGCCCTGCGATCCTTCGGCCGCCGGGTGCCGGGCCGACGGCCCTCCATCCTAGACGAGGACGCGACCATCGCCCGAATCGCCGACGAAGGACTGTGGCTGCCCGTGCTCCGGCCCGCGCCCGAACGATGGCTGGGGTTGACCTTGGTCATGGACGTAGCTCCGTCCATGGCCGTGTGGCAGCAGACGCTTGCTGAGTTTCGCGCCTTGACTGAGTGGCTGGGTGTATTCCGCGACGTCCGGGTGCACACGTTCGACAGTTCTGTCCACGGTGAGCTACCGGACACGTTGGCGGACACGGAAGTGGGCCGCAGCACGATCGTCGTCGTCACCGACGCCATCGGGGCAGGGTGGTACTCGGGCAGGGTCGACCCGTTACTGCGCACATGGGGACGACGAGCCCCGACGGCGGTAGTCACCGTCCTACCGCAGCGCATGTGGCCGGGGATCGCGGTCCGGACTGCGGCCGACGAGGTGCGTGTGCCAGAACCGGGCGCACGCAACGCTTCCTGGCTCGTGCGAGGCGAGGCTAGTGTGCCGATTCCGGTGTTCGAGCTGTCGGCACGCTGGCTAGCGCTGTGGACCGGGACCGTCACCGGTGCCCCTGGTCTGCACCGTGTGGCGCTGCTGGGCCCGCCGACCGGCGGGCGGGCCGTGGTCGCGCCCACAGCATCGCGAAATCCAAGAGATCTCGTGCGCAGGTTCCGATCCGTGGCGTCGCCGACCGCGTTCAGATTGGCATCCTATTTGTCGGCAGCGTGGCTGACGTTGCCCGTCATGCGGTTGGTGCAGCGAGTAATGCTGCCGGAATCCAGCACCGCACATCTATCGGAGGTGTTCCTGAGCGGATTGCTACGCCAGCGGGAATCTAACGCCGATCCGGAGCACGTGGAGTACGACTTCGAATCGGGCGTTCGCGACGAACTGAACGGCTACCTACTCCGTGACGACGCGCTTACTGTGCTATCCGAAACTAGCCGGTTTGTGTCCGAACGCCTCGGCCAGCCGTTTGACTTCGCGGCGATGCTCGCCGACCCGGAGGGCGTGGAGTTGCCTGCCGTGCACGGCGACTCGGGCCAGCCGATGGCGTACGTCGCCGCCTCGGTGTTGGCCCGCTTGGGCGGTCGCTACCGCGTATTAGCCGAGCGGCTGACCACAGAGCCCGTCCGGGCGCTGGGGGCGGTCGACGGCGCTCGGCCACGCCCGCTGGAAACCCGCCACGGCCCCGGCGAACTGCGGACCAGCCCGGTGGGCGACATATATCGGCGCTACGACGATTCGACAGCAGCCGACTTGGGAAAACGCGCTATCGAATTTCTACGTCGTTACGAGCGTACCAAACAGCTGGGTATACTGGATGAAGCCATCGGTCTCTTTCGTGCCGTCGCCGCCGAACCACTAGCTGACCACTTCCACTACTTTGATTGCCTGTCTAGCCTCGGCAACGCCCTACAGGCTCGATTCGAGCAGACGGGGGATCTGGCCAACCTGGATGAGGCGGTTGAGGTCGGGCGTCGCGCGGTGCGGGTTATTCCCTACGGCCGCCCCCGTTACTTTGATTGCCTGTCTAGCCTCGGCAACGCCCTACAGGCTCGATTCGAGCAGACGGGGGATCTGGCCAACCTGGATGAGGCGGTTGACATCGGGCGTCGCGCGGTGCGGGTTATTCCCTACGGCCACCCCCGTTACTTTGATTGCCTGTCTAGCCTCGGCAACGCCCTACAGGCTCGATTCGAGCAGACGGGGGATCTGGCCAACCTGGATGAGGCGGTTGACATCGGGCGTCACGCGGTACGGGACATTCCCTACGGCCACCCCCGTTACTTTGATTGCCTGTCTAGCCTCGGCAACGCCCTACAGGCTCGATTCGAGCAGACGGGGGATCTGGCCAACCTGGATGAGGCGGTTGACATCGGGCGTCACGCGGTACGGGACATTCCCTACCACCACCCCCGCCACGGCGAATGCCTGTTTAACCTCGGCAACGCCCTACAGGCTCGATTCGAGCGGACCAGAGAAGCGGAGGTGGTTGAGGAGTGTCGGCGACGCTATGCGGACGCCTCGGCGGTGAAGTCCAGCCCGGCGGACGTGCGGGTCATGGCCGCGCATGGTGCGGCTGACATGGACCTAGTCGTTGGTGACGCCGTGCATGCTTTGGCGATGGCCGAACGCGCTGTGCACCTGCTTCCTCTGCTGGCGCCGCGGCGCCAGCAGCGTTCCGACCGTCGACACCGCCGCACACGTCTTGCAAGCCTCGCGTCGACGGTCGCCGCCGCAGCCGTAGCGGCCGGATACCCTGACCGTGCTGTGGAATTGCTCGAACAGACCCGCAGTTTGCTGTTCACCGATCCCTTCGACATCCGCAGCGAACTGACCGCGCTCCGCCAACACGCACCCTCGCTGGCCGACAAGTTAACCGATGTCCGCGACGTCCTCGACACCCTCGACCACTCTAACTCGACCAGACGACCGAAATCCCGGTATCGCGAGCAACTCCTCGCCGAGTGGACGCAGTTGCTAGCAAAGATTCGCGCGATCCCTGCCTTCGCCGATTTCCTACGCCCTCTGCGCATTCATCAACTACAGCAAGCCGCCCGCGATGGCCCAATCGTCTACCTTGTCACCCACGCACACGCCAGCCACGCCCTGATTCTTAACGACAAAGCCGTGCGCGCCGTCCACCTACCGGACCTCACCCCGGACAACGCCGTCGAACACGTCGCCCACATAGGTGCTGCCCACGCCACAAACCGTCCCGGCAGCAGCAAGCAGCACCGCATCACCGCGCGAGAGCGCCTTCGTCACAGCCTGGCCTGGATCTGGGACACCATTACCGAACCCGTCCTGAGCTACCTCGGCCACACCTCCACTCCTAGAGACGACGAGGCAAGGCCACGCATCTGGTGGTGTCCTGTCGGCCTCATCACCTACCTACCCCTGCACGCCGCGGGCCGGCACCCGACCATCTCGGAGGAGATCACCGCGCCTGTCAGCGGCGCCGACACGGTACTCGACCGTGTCATTTCGTCCTACACGCTCACCACTCGCGCCTTGCGTCACACTCACGCCTCAACCACCACCCCGCGCTCCCCACGCATGCTGATCATCACCGTTCCCGGCGCCCCGGGCACCAACGCACTTCCCGGCGTCACCACCGAGGTCGACCATCTCCACAAGCTTGTTCCCGACATTCACGTCCTGCCTGCACCCGGTGACTCCACCCGCGATACCGTCATGACCGCCCTACCACGACACGACATCGCCCACTTCGCCTGCCACCAAACCCACCCCCTCACCGCCAACCACATCACAGCCCTGCACCTCACCGGCGCACAATTGGCCTATCTCTCCTCCTGCAGCACCACCGACACCAACTCCCGACACACCGACGAGGCAACCCACCTCACCGCAGCATTCCAACTTGCCGGATACCGCGCCGTAATCGGCACCCTCTGGCCCGTCAACGACCACGCCGCCGCCAATATCGCCACCGCCTTCTATCGGTACCTCACCCATGGTGGCACCACGCCCCCTGATACCAACATCACTGCTCAAGCCCTTAACCACGCCATTCGCAACCAGCGCAACCACAGACCCCACCTCCCCGAAGACTGGGTTGCCTACGTCCACATCGGTCACTGACACCCACGACCATCGGGTCTATCCCGTGATCGGTGTTTCCGGCGTTGGTGTTCAGTAGGTTTCGGCGGCCGGCCAGCGGTCACCGAAGGTGATGGCGAAGGCGTTGAGCACTGGCTTCCAGCGCATCGTCCATCGGGCGCGGCCTGTCCCGGTCGGGTCCAGGCTGCGGGTTACAAGGTACAGGCACTTCATCGCGGCCTGCTCGGTCGGGAAATGTCCCCGCGCGCGGATCGCCCGCCGGTAGCGGGCATTGAGTGATTCGATCGCGTTCGTGGAACAGATCATGCGCCGGATCTCGACATCGTAATCGAGGAACGGAACGAACTCGTCCCAGGCGTTACGCCAGAGCCGGATCATCGCCGCGTATTTCCTTCCCCAGGTTTCGTCGAGGTCGTTCAGCGCGGCGAGCGCGGCGGCGGGATTAGGTGCGGTGTAGATGGGTTTGATCTCTCGTTTGACCGCGTCCCAGTCTTTGCGGGACACCAGCCGGAACGTGTTTCGGATCAGGTGAACAATGCAGGTTTGCACGACAGCCTGGGGCCACACATTCGCCACCACCTCGGGCAGGCCCTTCAGCCCGTCGCAGACGAGGAAGAACACGTCACCGATGCCACGGTTCTTCAGGTCGACCAGTACACTCATCCAGAACTTCGCGCCCTCACCACCACTGCCCCAGCACGTCCTTGCGCCCGTCCACCGTGACCCCGATGGCCGCGTAGACCGGACGGTTGGCGACCTGGCCGTCACGAACCTTGACGTGGATTGCGTCGATGAACACCGCCGCATACACCGCATCAAGGGGCCGATGAGCCCACTCGTTCATCTCCGCCACGACCTTGTCGGTAATCCGCGACACCGTCTCCTTCGACACCGAGGCACCATAGATCTCCGCGAAATGCGCCGAAATATCCCCCGTGGTCATTCCTTTCGCATACAACGACAGCACAATCTCATCCACATCCGTGTGCCGCCGCTGCCGCTTCTTCACAATCCGTGGCTCGAACGTACTCTCCCGATCTCGGGGAACATCAATCTCGGCCTCGCCCGCAGCATCGGAAATCACCGTCTTCGACCGCGCCCCATTCCGCACGTTCGTCGAGGCCCGGTCCGCCTCGGCGCGATTCTTCTCGTGCCCGAGGTGCTCGGTCATCTCCTCGTTGAGCGCGGTCTCCAGCACGTTCCTGGTGAACAGCTTCAGCAAGCCGTCCGGACCGGTCAGCGCCAGCCCCCGGGCCTTCGCCTCGGCCACCATCGCCGCCGAAGCAGCCTGCTCCGGCGACAGCTCCCGCGCCGCTCTACCCTCACGCTTACGTGGACTCACAACCTCAGATGTCATCACTCACAGTGCCCATCCCGCCAGACCTGCGCCCGGCGTGTCGGGCCGGAACACCGATCTTGGAACAGTCCCGGAACACGCGTTCGATTATGCGCTGGGTGATCCTTGGTGACCGATCTCAGCGGGTTTCTACTCTGCCTCGGTGCTGCGCGCGGCCGCGGGTCGGCGACGCAGGTGGCCGGGTTCGCCGCGGAAAGACGCGAATTGTCCGGCCCGGCGAGGGGCGGGAGGGTCTGCTGGCGGGGCATGGGGGCGCGTAGATACGCGCAGATCACGTCGACCACGGTCTGTGCTGGACAATCCGACGCGCACGTGCGCGGTCCTGGACGGGGCGCCGCGATGATGCCCGACCATCCCGGCCGGAAGTCCATACAGGTCGCCGGTGCTCGTAGGCCGGGATCGGCCGGGCTTCGGGCGCGCGCCCGCCACACCGACCGCGTCCGTGCCCCGTCGGTGTGCTACCCCGAATGCAGGAGGTGGCATGTTTTCGCCAACCCCGCCATCACCAAACCACACCGGTGATCCACAGGAGCGAGACTCGCTCCACTCCGGGCCTGCCGGAATCGGCGCCCTCGTCATCGAACCGAGTGCCTGCGCGGTCCTCCCCGCCGGAGATGGGATGGCGTGCAGGCTCGCCGACCACACTGCCACAGCAGAACGGAACTTCGAGTTCGCTGGCTTGACCTTCCACACTGGATCCGGGCGGCTCAATTTCCCCGCCTGGACGTTGTTGCGCTGGCTCATCATCGATGTCGGTACCGAAACCCATCCGGCGTCATCCCGGGACATTGGAGCCGCGAGGCGAATCTCCGACCATCCGGCCGAGTTGCCCGCCTTGCGAGGCAAGTGCCTATTAACCGGTGCCTGGGACTCTCATGACCAGCCGAGCAGGTTGCCGGTCGAGTTCCTCGCCTGGTGCGCACAGCGAGTACGCGCGTCCAAGCACGCCGGCTCCGCCTTGGAGCAACTTCTGAGCGCCTGCGAGGCCATCTCCGCTCCGCGACAGAACGAAGGAGCCCACGATGCGTGAAACGTACTTCTCGGTCAGTGCCGGTGAAGTTCTGCTGCAGATCTGCGATGAGCAACCACGATTCCCCGGGATCTACTGGACCGCCGACACCCACGGCGTCGACTACATCGCGTTTCGCGCTGAGGTCGCCATTCATATTGCGCGGCTACTGACCCACCGCCACCGGCGCGGTAAGTCCCGCATCGCGGCCGCGGTGATGGGCGACGAGATCTTGTTCGACCTCGATCTCGGGCGCCTGGAGCATAATGAGGCGAACATGCTGGGATATCTCGATTTCACCGTGTTGGCCGCACTGCTCAAGCCGTGCCCACCGCCGGTAGCGCCTCCCCTGCCGACACTTTCTCCGCCCACCCCTGTGCTCGCCGCAGTGGAAGAGATCCTCGGCATGTGGTCACCAGAGTTCAGCATCACCGCCGCCATCTACGCGCGAGCACTGCTTGACGGCGTGCTGGCCCCGCTCGACGACCCCTGCGACTGGCCCCTCGTGCCCATCGCGGTCGGTGCGAACCCGGACCGTCCTTACCGGGTGGGACCAGTCGTGCATGAACTGGGTAACGAGGCGTGGGAGATCGGCGTCTCTGGAGTGCACTCTCTCGCGCTGGGCTGCCTTCACGACATCGACAGTGATATCCGGGTGGGGCCCAAGAGTCCACAATGGCTCTCGGTCGATCTGCAGGCGGACGTGTTCGCACGGCATGGCGTTTCGCTCCACCAGCTAGGCAGAGCCTTCGGTGGCGACGTGTACGCCGTCGCCGCAGTGATCAGCTCACCGTCCACGCCCGGCGAGCCCGGAATCGACCCACGATGACTCGCTCAGTCCCGAGCGTCTGATCCGTTCCAGTCGAGGTGCGCGGGCCACGTCAGCCTGCGCACCTCGCTTCCTACTTCGGGAAGTGCCATGCATCGCGTGATCCAATGGTCCGGCGGCATCGGCTCGTGGGCCGCCACTGAACTCGTTCTCAGCCAGCACCCGGATGACCAGCTCACGCTCCTGTTCGCGGACGTCTTGGTCGAGGACACCGATTTGTACCGGTTCAATGCCGACGCGTCCCTGCGGCTGGGTGTTCCGATCACCCGGGTCTGTGATGGCCGGACTCCGATGGAGCTGTTCTGGCAGAAACGTTTTCTCGGCAACTCCCGGATCGCGCTGTGCTCGCAGGCACTCAAACAGGCCCCGTGCCGACGCTGGCTTTCCGAGCACACCGATCCCGCCGACACAGTGCTGTACGTTGGCCTGGAGTCGGCCGAGGTCAAGCGTGTTCCGGCTATTGTGGCGGGCTGGAGACCATGGCGGGTCGAATTCCCGCTGATGGAATACCGCCCCCTGTCTAAAGCGAATCTTTTGGCCTGGTGCCGGAACAAGGGACTCATACCTCCTCGCCTGTACGCGCACGGCTTCTCGCACAACAACTTTATCTGGACTAACACAGGCAGGCTGCCTCGAGCTCGTCTACTGCGATCGAGTTCGAGACTACACGCTGTAGCGACGCAGATGTACATGCCTGCTGGAGACAGAAAACACTATCTGTGAATTTCCATACCTTCCCGGCAACATCTGCCGACGGCAGCAGAGAGCCGAGTGTCCAGTTCGCCGAGAAACTCAGCGCCGGCGCCACCGCCCTGCGCGTGGGACCCGGCATGGATTCCGCCACCGACCTCGGGCCCCTGGTCTCGGCCGAACACCTCACCAGCGTCTCCGACTACGTCACCGGCGCCCTCGCCCAAGGCGCCGAAGCCCGGCTCGGCGGCAGCAAAGCCACCGGCGACGGTCTCGACGACGGCAACTTCTTCCAGCCCACCGTGCTGACCAACCTCCACGACGACATGACCATCGTCAAAGAAGAAGTATTCGGCCCGGTGATCCCCTTGCTGACCTACTCCGACCCCGACGAACTCACCACACGAGCCAACGCCACCGACTACGGCCTCGCCGCCAGCGTCTGGACCAACGACCTCACCACCGCCCACACCCTCGCCGCCCAGATCAACGCCTCCAACGTCTTCATCAACCACCCGCCCGTACTCGACCCCGCCGCCCCCTGGGGCGGCTTCAAATCCAGCGGCTACGGCCAGGAAATGGGCCGCCACGCCCTCGACTCCTACACCCAGCTCAAAAGCGTCTGGGTCAACCTGGCGACGTAAATCCCCGACAGTCCTCCGCCTGCCCCGGCACACCAGCCACTCCAGGCGCACCGGGGCAGGCGGTGACACGAGAACCGATTGCGCACACCCCCCGACCTGCCAGAGCGCATCCGCTCAGCGGCATAAGGGGACACCAGCGGCGCTGGCTCACGGGGCGTCGCCCGAAGGGTGGCTGTTTCGAGCGAGGATGCTGGGTACGTTCATCCGTACACGACTGAGCAGACAACGCAGTACGCCGACACGCCCCCTGCGGATCCGGGTCCGCCCGGTCCTGCACGGCCAACTCGGCCGGCTGCTGGGTGCCTTCGCGCTGTTCGAGATCGGTAACCTCGCCGCCACCATGCTCATCCTGCGCGCCACCGACCTGCTCACCCCGGCCCACGGCTCCAGACCTCCACACAGATCGCGCTCGGGCTCTACACCGCCTACAACATCGCCGCGACCGTCATGTCCTTCCCCGCAGGGAGAGTCTCCGACCGCCTCGGGCAGCGCGGTCCGCTGCTCGTGGTCGCCGCCGGAGTCGGCAAGTTTCTAGAGTCCTACGGGCTGTTCGCTCTCACCGGTCCAGCCATCGCGCTTCTCGCAGTCGCGTTCATCGCCGCCGGAATCGGCATCGGCTGCGCAGAACCGCCGAACCCGCCGCTGTCGCCGCCCTCGCACCCGAACACCTCTGCGACTCGGCATTCGGGCTGCTGGCTACCGTCCAAGCTGGCGGCAACGTCATCGCCAGCACGATCGCCGGACTGCTCTACACCATCGCCTCACCCGAGGTCGCCTTCGGCTATGTCGCCGCCTGCATGGCACTCGCCCTCGCCGCACTGGCCTGGGCTGCCAAACTACCCCGTCCGCTTCTGCGCAACCCGATTGCTGAGCAAGCTCCTGCGCCAGCAATCAGGACACTCAAGCGAAGTATGATCTACAGCACACAATCGTTGCGGGAAAAGAGACACGTGACCATCCAGTCCCGACTCGACGGCCAAGAATTCCACGCCGTCCGACCGGGACACGGACACACCTAGACACGGCAACTGCGGACAGAATTTGCCCCTTCGCTGGCTCGAAGGCGTCGCTGCCGGAGTTGATGCACCGGATGCGCCAGTATCCGGACAGCGCGGTGGAGGCGCTACTGACCGAGTACCGGGCCCTGTTTTTCAACCCGCGCAGCAAACTCTTCGGCGCACACAGCCTGCACGAGCGGCTGATCGAGCACGGTGTCCTGGAGGCGCTCGATCGGTTCGAGCGATATCTCGACCGTGCACAGTGGACTGTGTACGATGTCCGGCGATTGTTCTTCCCCCGCGAAGGAGACCCCGCCCGCAAAGGACCGGGCTGGCGCTCCACTCGCGCGCTGTTCACCGGCACCCCGGCACAGGCCCACCAGTGGATGCGGATCCACGCAGACACCGAAGTCGACGACGGCGGCCGGATGTGGTTGCGCCGCCAAGACCCCGCTGTGCCCTACCCGAAGGTGGAGCACTTCATCGGCACCTGCCTGGCCGGCACCGCCGACAAAGAGCGCCGCTCTTCGCCGCCCGATGGGCCGCGATCACCGGTGAAGCGCTCTTCGCCCTCACCTAAGCCATAGCCACACCGACCACAGAAGGAATCCACCATGCGCACCGGCCATTCCACCTCGTTTTCCGGCTCCTACAACGGGGACGGCTTCGCCGCCGACTACGCCGAAGATCACCGGAGCGCGGCGTGGGCTATCACCGACGATGTGACCGACTCGCACGTCTCCCACTGCATCGCCTCCGTCACCGCCCGGGTCGCGGCCGACACCGCCCGGGACAACGGAGTCCTCGCCGCAGTGGCCGCCGCCGCTGAGGAGAACGCCGCTCACCAGGCCGGAAACGCGTGCCTGCTGGTCGCGCGCGTGGACACCGACGAATTTGGCTGGGAGCTGGCCTGGGTTGGGCACTGCGCGGCCTACGAGGTCATCGACGGCGCCGTGGTCCGGCTCACCGCCGATCACGCCCTGCCGGTCTCCCAGTGCGATCCCGCGGAATTGGCCAGGACCTTCAGTCCGCAGATGCTGCCGCGACTGCGTCTGGTGCCCACCGCCAGCCTGCTCTCCCACGACCGGCCCTCGGCGCTGCGCACCCCCGGGCCGCGCGGGCGACTGATCTTGGTCACCGACGGCGTCCACACCGCCCTGTCCCAGGTCGAATTCAGCGACATCGTGCTCGCTCACCGAGATGCTGCGCGCAAATCCTCGTGGACGCCGCGGCCGGCGCACGAGAGGTTCCCGACAGCGGCACCGCCGTGGCCATCGATCCCCACCAGCTCTGACAGCCAGCACGCAAACGTCCGCCGACGCCGCCCCCTGCACGGGCCACGGGCGCAGCGTGCCACCCCGGGGTGGGGCGCCCTATCGCGTGCACCCGAGGTTCACGCGCGGCGCCCCACCCCGAGGTGGCGATGTCGACCGCAGCCCGCGCAGCCGCGCGGGCCACGGGGAGATCGGAGGTCCGCAGTGGTGTATCGGGTATTGGTGACCGGGTCGCGGGGCTGGTCCGACCGCAGGGTCATCCGGGACGCGCTGGCGTCGATGTGGCATCCCGACGCGGTCCTGGTGTCCGGCGCGTGCCCCGACGGGGCCGACGCGCTGTGCGAGGCGTGCTGGTCGCACTGGAGCGGCCGGGTCGAGCGGCACCCCGCGCAGTGGCGCCGATTCGGCCGGCGCGCCGGGTGCCTGCGCAACACCGAGATGGTGGCCGCCGGTGCCGACGTGTGCCTGGCATTCATTCTCGATCAGTCCCGGGGCGCCAGTCATACCGCCCAACTCGCCCGCCGTGCCGGGATTCCCACCCGGATTTTCCGGGCCACCCCGCCCGGCTACGTCATTGCCCTGTCTCGTCACCGCCCGGGTGCCCTGCGCCGCGTTGCGTAGTCAGCACTGCCCGCCCACGAGTGATCGCCAGATTCCACTACCGCACAGGAGAACGCTGTGTCGTCAACACCAGATATTCGCCTGGCTCGAGCTTTTTTGCTACGGGCCGCTGAGCCTCCCGCGCCCGCGACCATCGACCTGGTTGCCGAAGAGGGGCCGGTCGAGGCAGCCCGCCTCATCCGCGACGGCCGTGCCACGGACGCCGTCGCTGACGAGTGCCGCACGTCCATGCCGTGGTCCTGCGCCGAACGGGATCTCACCCTCGCAGCCGAGACCGGCATGCGCTTGGTGATCCCCGAGGACGAGGAATGGCCCTGCGAGCCCGGCTCCTCGCCCGCGCTGCTGCACCAGCCCGCCCACGATCCGGAGGTGTCACCGCTGGGGTTGTGGGTGCGCGGGCAGCAGCCGCTGCGCGATCTGCTTCGGCGCTCGATCACGATCACCGGGTCGCGGGCCTCCACCGGGTATGGCAACCACGTGGCCGTCGACCTGAGCTACCAGTTGGCCTCGCGCCAGGTCACCGTGGTCAGTGGCGCCTCCTACGGCATCGACGGCGACGCCCACCGCGGCGCTCTCGCAGCGCACGCGGCAACGGTCGCCGTGCTGGCCTGCGGCGTCGACATCGACGATCCCTCCGGGCACCGGACGTTGCTGGGCTCGATCGCCGAGAGCGGCCTGGTCGTCAGCGAGTATCCGCCCGGCACACCGGCCTCCCGGGCACGATTCCTGGCACGCAATCGTCTGCTCGCCACGCTCCCGACCGCAGGGGTGATCATTGTCGAGGCCGGGCACCGCGGCGGTGCCCGGCACGTCGCCGGGCTCGCCACGCGCACCGGGCGACGGGTGTTCGCTGTGCCCGGCCCGATCACGTCAGCCACCTCGGCGGGGACCCACCAGCTGATCCGCGACGGCGCAACCCTGATCACCGGGCCCGATGACGTCCTGTCCGAAATAGACACACCCGCGAAACTCGGCTCGGCCCCCCGCTGAGAACACCGCTGCAGCAGCACATCCCAGATCCGCACCCCAATTGTTCGGCACAGCGCTCCGAAGCCGGTGAGGGCAGTCACATACGCGTGTTGAGCTGCGCCGCGGCCCGGCCCGTGACTAACCTCGCCAGCACCGGCAACCCTCGGAGCTGGTCCAGAAAGGCAGGCAACCATGGCACAGCATGTGCGTGTGGAAGTGCTCGACGACATCGACGGCAGCGTGGCCGCCGATACCGTCAAGTTCGGGCTGGATGGCGTCGACTACGAGATCGATCTGTCCGACGACAACGCTGCGAACTTGCGCGACGAACTCGAGCGCTACGTCGCGGCCGCGCGCCGCAACGGTGGCCGCAAGGTCCGCGCGGGTCTCGGTGAACGCCGCGCCGCGCGGCCCGGCACCAGCCAGTTCGCTACGGCGCCGATCGACCGGAAACGGAACAAGCGCATCCGCGCCTGGGCCGAAAAGAACGGCTACACAGTCTCCGGGCGTGGTCGCCTGTCCAATGAGGTCGTCGAGGCCTACGAGACGGCGCAGCAGGCACCCGAGCCGGAACCGGCTCCCGAGCCCGCACCGAAGCGCAAGCGCGCCACCCAGAAGAAGACCACCTGACCACGCGCGATGAACGCGCTCGCTGACCGCGGCTTTCCGCCTGAGCGGGCCCGTTCTCGCACCGCTGGTCTGCCTGCGCGGTGATTCACCCGTAACTGAAGCGAGGGGGATCACCGCGCAGGAGGCCAGATCGAACCGCACCACATTTCCTCGATGCCGACGGGCTTTCGCCTGACGTCGAGGCAGCCACCGCGCACGGCACTGCGGATGCGCCTTCCTCTCCCGCTCGCCGGATCGTCGCGATCAGCGGCGGCGCTGCCGCCACCCGGTGTACGGTGGAAGTGACGCACCACACGACATCGCCCTCCCCCATGCATCACCTGCATGTGGACGGAGGTCACGATGACTCTTCTGCGGCAAAACCGCGAACTCAAACGGCTCGGCATCTGGAACTGGTCCCTGCCGGCATTCGCCGGGAAATTGCCGGATGGCCGCAACTACAACACCTGCCCCTCAGCGGGCGTGTGCGCTCAAGCGTGCTACGCCCGCAACGGCACCTACCTGTTTCCCAACGTCAGGGCGCGCCATCAAGAGAACCTGCGCTTCGTGCTCGACGATCTCCCCGGCTGGAAACAAGCGATGCTCGACGAGCTGGCGCACAAGAAGTTCCTCGCCGCCTGGATTCGTGTCCACGACAGCGGGGACTTTTTCTCACGCGAGTATCTGTCGGCCTGGCTTGAGGTCATGCGCGCCCGCCAGCGCACGAATTTCTACGCCTACACCAAAGAAGTCGCGGCATTTCGCGATCTCGTCGAACCGAACCCGCCGAACAATTTCTGGTGGGTCTACTCCTACGGCGGCACGCAGGACCACACCCTCAACCCGGGACAGGACCGGGTCGCCGACGTGTTCCCCGACGAGGAATCCATCGCCGCGGCCGGGTGGCATTCCCAGGAGGAGTCCGATCTGCTCGCGGTGCGCGGCCCAGCCCCGGTCGGGATTCCGGCGAACAACATCGCCTGGGCCAAGGCCCGAGCAGCCGGGCGGCGATGGAGCCAGTGGCAGGCCGGGACCGACGCCGCCCGCGCCGCGAAAAAGGCCCGAGCCGCGAACGCCGCGGCCAGCGGCGTCGGCGAGGACGGCCGGGCGGAGGCGGCCCGCCGCGCACGGTAGCCCACCCCGGCGCACGGCGGAGATACCCGCAGCGCCCGGTGCCGGTCGAGGCGCCGCCGAGCGGCGGGGCGGGCTGGAGCCCCGCGCGCGCCGCCTCGCGCCGGTCCGCCGCGTACGGGCTCGGCGACCAGCCCGGCAGGCAGCGACGGACACTCGTTGAAGGAGCAGCACATGCACTCGCCCAGCCTCCACGACCACTTGCGCAGCATCACCCGCTCGCTCGGTACGCCCTGGCGGATGGCGCCCCCGGCGCGCACTGGCGACGTCGCCAGCCTCGTCGGCTACGAAGGTGGCTGGATCGCCGTCACCGTGCACACCCGCCCGTCCGGGGAACGGCTGGTGTTTCAGGCTCATCTGGCCGACAACCTGACCGAGCACCGCCCGCACGGCCTCGTCCTGCCCCGCGCCACCGTGGCCCGCTCCCGGCCTGCGTGCGAAGCCGGGCGTGACCTGCGCCGCCGCCTGGACCTCCAGGTCCGCGATGCCGTCGACGCCGCCCGCGAACACCGGGCCGCCCACCATCGCCGCCCCGACGGCTCCGACAGCATCGTCCGCGCCGTGGCCGACGCGCTGGGCCGCTCGCCCAAACGTGGCGCGCACAGCCGTAGCGTCAGCCTGGGCACGTTCAACACTCCGCTCTACGCCACCGCGCAGGTCGTCCAGCCGCTGTGGCACCCGGGCGAGCACATCGTGCGCTGGAGCATCGACACCAGCCCCGAGAACGCGCTCGCCCTGGCCGAATGGCTCCGCCAGCGGGCCTCCGCCCCGGCACTCTCCCGCCCCGTCTCCGCCGCCGGCTGACACCCGACGCGCGGTGCGCCACCGTCTGGTCCGGCACCGCTACCGGCCGGCGACCTGCGCAGTTGATCAGGCCCGGCGAGCCCGCAGGGCAGCGCCGGCCCGATACAAATCGGGCCGGAGCGCATGCCGGCCCTGCGGGCTCGCCGCCGCCCGATGTGCCACCCCCAGATCGTCAGCCTTGCGGCGGTGGCCGCTCCCTTGCGCTCGGGGACCGCCGATCGGATGTGAAAGGGGCACACGGTGGCGCAAACACTGGTCGTGCACTGCAAGCGCGCTCGTTACGACATCTACATCGGACGACCCTCGAAGTGGGGCAACCCGTTCCTCATCGGCCGTGACGGCAGCCGCGACGAGGTCATCGACCGCTACGAGACCTGGATCCTCGCCCAGCCGGCACTACTCGCCGCGCTGGGCGAGTTGCGCGGCAAGGTCCTCGGGTGCTGGTGCACGCCGCGGCGCTGCCACGGCCACGTCCTGGCCCGCCTGGCGACACGCACCGACCTGCTACAGCCGTGGACCTCGGTCGTTCTGTCCGGCCCGCTGGGCGACCTGCCGCCGTTCTGACCACCACCCTGCTGCGCTTCCTCCCGCTGCTGCTCACATCGATCTCGGCCCGTCTGCGCCGACGGAAGTCGTTCCCGGGAACGGTTACGACAGTCCTGTTGCCGCAACGGGCTGGTGCTGATAGCTGGCGGGAACATCGATCCCAGCAGGGCACGAGGCAACACGCCGCCACCGTCGGCCGTGCGGGCCATCGAGAGCGCAGCACCCCCGGTCCCGGGGCGCCTGAACCCGGCGTGTGGCCGCATCCGGCGCGGGTGAACCGGCGCCGCGGCGTCGCACGCCCGCGCACGTTCCTTACTGCCGGTTCACACCGGCCGGACGAGCTCGCCGGGCTTCACGCCACGGGCCCGCGGGCGCTCGGAACGTCGTGTCCCGCACACCGACGACCACCTGGAGGGCGGTGGTAACGCTGACACAGCACTAACAGTAACTGTCCACATGCAACGAATTGCGCCGGCCGGACAAGCCTGCTGACTCTTCTCAACTCGGTGTCTTGTCCGGGGCTTCCCTGCCTGGCCGGGGCACCGTCCCCGAGGGCCGGTCGCGCAGTGCGCGCCGAACACCCAACACCGCGCTATCGGCTCTCCCTACGTCCATGCGCCCCGCTGGTTTCCGCCAGGAGGGGCGCTTTTCACGTCTTGAGCGCGAAAGGCCATCATCATGACCACACCTGTCGACGACATCATCCTCTGCGGCGACTGCGGCAGCGCGACCCCGGCGCCGTTCCACCTAAGCCCCACGCTGGCCAGCTGCGACGACTGCGTGCGCACCCTGCACCGGTGCAGCGGATGCGGACAGATCTCCGACGTCACCTCGGTCACCGACGACGACCGCCGGATCTGCGAGTACTGCGAGCGCGCCGGCCGCTACCGCACCTGCGCTCAGTGCGACATCCTGATCACCGACGGATTCCTGTGCCGGAATCACGCTCTCGAGGAAGCGAACTCCTTCACCTGCACCCATTGTTCGGCGTCGTGCCGCTGCGGCTCCACGAACCGCTCCATGCCACCGACGGCCGCCAGCTGTGCCCACCCTGCTCCGAGTTCTTCAACCTCTGCGACTACTGCGACCTCTACGACAACGGCCTGCGCAGCACCGAAGCCGACCGCGACATGTGCCACGAATGCGCACACCGGCTCGACTACTACGAATGCCGGACCTGCTGCACTCTCATCGACGTCGGAAACTACTGCGACGACCACGACATCATCGACGAAGACGACTTCGAGGACCTGCACGGCTACTCGTACAAGCCGAATCCGGTCTTCCACGGCATCGGCCCCCGCTACCTCGGCTTCGAGCTGGAAATCAACGTCCCGCGCGGGTACCTGTCCGACCGCATCGACGACACCGTCGACGCCCTCGATGGCCTCGGCTACCTCAAAGAAGATGGGTCCATCGGCTACGGGTTCGAGCTCGTCACCCACCCGATGGCCTACCGCTGGGCCCTGGACTCCTTCCCCTGGCATCTGCTCGATCAGCTCGACCGCGCCGGCTGTAGCGGCGACGGCAACGGACTCCACGTCCACGTCAGCCGCGCCGCCTTCGCGGGGCCGTGTCACGTGTTCCGGTGGATGAAGTTCGTCTACCGCAACGCCCCCGACGTCCAGACCCTCGCCCGCCGCACCAGCGACTACGCCGCATTCCGCAAATCCGAACGCGACAACATCAAGAATTCGTGCAAGAACAAGTACTTCGGGCCGCGCAGCTGCGCGATCAACACCCAGCCCGAGCAGACCCTCGAGCTGCGGGTCTTCGCCTCCAGCCTCGACGTCCAGCACGTGCAGGCCGCACTCGCCTTCGCCGACGCCTCCGTCGCCTACACCCGCGACCTCACCATCCCCGACATCACCACCCGCGGCGGGTGGACCTGGGCCGCCTTCACCCAGTGGCTGCTGTCCCGCCCGCAGTACGCACCGCTCACCGCCGAACTGGAGGACCTGGCATGTGCATGCTGACCTACCTTCCCGCCGGGATCCAGCCCGACACCACCGCCCTGGCCAACGGCGCCATGCACAACAACGACGGTCACGGCTACGCCATCGTCGAAGGCGACCGCATCATTACCGGCCGCGGCATGGACGCCGCCGCCGTCATCGACGAGTTCGCCGCCCTCCGCGGCCTGCACCCCGACCAGCCCGCGCTGTTCCACAGCCGCTTCGCCACCCACGGCCCAGTCACCGAGGACAACATCCACCCGTTCCCGATCGGCGGAGACCCCCGCACCGTCCTGGCCCACAACGGAATTCTGCCGGAGGAGGCGCGCCCGTCCCGATGGGATCCGCGGTCGGACACCCGCATCGCCGCCGACGACATCCTCTCCGCGAAACGGTTCCTCGCCATCGATCGCCCGGCCACCCGGCGACGCATCGAGTCCTGGCTGGGTACCTTCAACAAGCTGGTCATCCTGACCGTCAGCCCGCGCTACCCCGATCACGGCTACCTGTTCAACGAGCGCGCCGGCCACTGGGACAACCAGATCTGGTACTCCAACCGCGACTACCTCGACCTGCACCCCGGCCAGACCGTGTGGTGGGGACTGGACGAAGGCTGTCTCTACTGCGGCGTGGCCGACGCTCTCGACGTCGACACGGGACTGTGCCTGGCGTGCGGAGCGTGTCCCTTCTGCGCCGCCGACAACCAGTCCTGCCCATCGTGGTGTTTCCGGTTGCTCGCCGACGTCTCCTGTCTCCGCTGCGGCGAGGACCTCGACGACTGCCCCTGCGTCGTCGCACCAGCACTCAACGGCTGACCGCCTCGTTCGACTACTGGCTGGGCGCGGCGACCGCCGTCGCGCCCAGCCGGAAGGGACCGCCATGTCCTCCCGTCCCGACACCGCCGAGTCGGCACCACCGATTCCTGCCGCCCTGGCCGACCTGCCTGTCGTTGGCGGTCTCGTCGTCCCCTGGGTGACGCCCCGTACGGCCGATGGCCGGTTTCTGCTCGGCGCGGTCGACGCCGCCAGGACCCACACGGCCATCCATCGGCGGCTCTGCGGCGTCTGCGGCCGCGGGCTCGCCGATCGCTTGGTCCTGCTTGTGCGCGAGTCCGACCTCGCCCGCTGCGCCAGCACCGAACCTGGGCTGCATCCCGTTATCTCGACAATCTTTGGGCCTCTGGAGGGTCACCAGTTCGTCCGGGCGATCATGGTCGCTCTTCGAGCATGGGAGCCCTTCTTGCGAGCTGAGCGCATCATCGACGAGACCGGTAGCAGCGTGCCGACGAGCGTGCGGATCTGGAGCTTCCGAACCGGTTCCTCCGGCATCTGCGCAACCAGTCGATGTCGCCAAACACCGTCGTGGCCTACGCCAGGGACCTGACCCACTTCTTCCGGTTTCTCACTGATGGGCAGGTGGACGTTCTCGACGTCGGGCCTGCGGTGATCGCTGACTTCCTGGATTACCTGGTGCGCCTTCCCGTTCGAGCAGCGGGCAAGCAGCAGACGCTCGCTGTGGTGACCAGTGACAGCAACGGGCCAGGCCGACGTCGCGCGGCAACCTCGATCAACCGAACTCTCGCTGCGGTATCCAGCTTTTTCGAGTTCGTCATCACCATCGAGGTGTACGAAGCGGACAACCCGGTTCGCAAGGTCGACGACTACGCACTGAGCCGTGTACCCGAACGTCACCAGCCATTCATGGGCAAGGCCAGTCGCCAGCGCCCGGTCCGCCGTGCAATGCGGGTTAAGACCGTCCGGGCGCTCCCACGTCCTTTGGCAGACGCGAACGTCGAAGTGTTGTTGGCTGCGTTGCGGACAAAACGGGATCGTGCGTGTTGCCTGCTGATGCTCGACGGTGGGCTACGCCCTGGCGAGGTCCTGGGAATCCGTGTGCCGGAGGATGTGCAGTACGGGCAACGGCGCGTCCATGTGCGCCACCGTGATGATCATCCCAAAGGGGCACGGCAGAAGTCGCGGTCAGATCGTGTTGTCGACCTGCATGACCCTCGAACGCTCGCTGCGGTCAGCGACTACGTGATGAACGAACGACCACGCGAGAGTGGATCGCCCTACCTGTTCTTGCTGGGCGGCAAGGGTAACCGACGCGACGAGCCCTTGGGCTACCAGGCGCTGTGGCGCGTCTTCAGCCGCTGCTGTGATCGACTCGGCATCCGCACCCCGTGGACCACACCGCATGCGCTGCGCCATACCCACGCCACTCAGATGTGGGAGGGAGGAATGCGCGAGCTGACTCTGCAGAAGCGGCTGGGTCATGTCTCACCGGAGTCCACCCGGCTCTACACGAGGATCAGCGACACCGAGGTGCTGGCTGACTATGTCGCCGCGACGCAGCAGATCCGGGGAGATACGCGATGACCGCGACCGAGACCTCGGCGTCTTCGGTGTGGTTACGGCATTTCACTGACACGGAGTACGACATGCTGCTGGAGCTGGCGCCGATTGGCGGTCAGAGCAAGACGGATAAGCGACGGGGGCGACGTGACTTTCTGAAGCGGTGGCCGGATCTGGCCGCCTGGTGCGAAGCTCCGCTGGTCGAGCGACTGATCCATCCACCTGCCGGACCGAGCGCCTATGCCGAGAGCCTGTTGGCCGGGCAGCGATTCTACCTGTGCGCCTTGGCCATGACCGGACGCTTGCCGGTCGACTATCCGTGGTTGCTGGTCCATCCCATAAGCAACCTCGTCCACACCAGCGGCCTGGCGCTCGGCCTGGGACCACACTGGCTGGACGTCCCGCTGCAAGAGGCCCAACGCATTGGCTACGACATGGCGACTGCCCGCCGATCGCTGCGTCACGCTTGCGTGCGCGTCGCGCTGGCCAAAGGCGATGCCCGGTGGGAGGCCATCACCGCGGCCGACCTGCGCCGCCAGCGCGACGAGATCATCGCCATTTCCCGTCGCACCGACGTTGCCGCGCTGCGGCCCGAGTTCACCGCCGGAACCGACGTCGCGGTCTGGTACAGGTCAATGCGGACCAACCCGCACGTCGCGCACGTCGTCCTGCACAGCCTGGGTGTCATCCCCGAGCCAGCCCGGATCATCTCGCTGTCCACGCAGCGCCATGCGCTGCCCGCTGCCTCCACCCAGATGGAGCAGACCATCACCCGCTACATCGAACGCGTGTCGCCTAACCGGACCCGGCACCGCAACAACCTCCGCGGTCGTCTGCGCACCCTGACCACCTGGCTCGCCGACCGGCATCCCGAGGTCACCAGCTTCGCGCAGCTCACCCGCGACCAAGTGGAGGAGTTCATCACCTGGGTGAACACCGAGTACCGGCACTACCGCACCGGCGCGCCCGTGAGCGTGGAAACCCGGCGCCAGACCATCTCGGTCCTCAATGTCTTCCTGCGTCAGAACCTGGCCTGGGGCTGGGACAACGTGCCCGACCGACCCCTGCTCAGCCACCTCGATCTACCCAGGAGCATTGAGCGGGTTCCCCGCTACCTGCCAGCCGGTCAACTCGCCGCGGTCGAGGACGCGATACGGGCGCTGCCCGACCCCTACCAACGTGCGGCCAACCTCATCGCCCGCTGGGTCGGCCCACGGCGCAGCGAGATCCGCCGCCTGGAACTCGACTGCCTGGACACCTACCCCGATGGACACCCCCGGCTGCGCATTCCCGCAGGCAAGACCTACGCCGAACGCAGCGTCCCGCTCCATCCCGAAGCCGCCGACGCTCTCCATGAGTGTGTCGAAGCCACCCACCACCGCCAGCAGCGCCATCTCGTCGACGAGGTCACCGGCAAGCCGACCCGCTACGTCTTCCAGATCCGGGGACGACTCATGTCGGAATACAGGCTGTTCGACACCGCCCTGCAGGCCGCCTGCGAGCATGCCGGTCTCGTCGACGAGACCGGCGCCAAGCTGGTCACCTCGCACCGATTCCGGCACACCGTCGGCACACAGCTCGCCGAGGAAGGCGCCCGCCTGCAGACGATCATGTCCGTCCTTGGCCACCGCAGCAGCACGATGAGCCTCGTCTACGCGCGCATCACTGACACCACCGTGCTCCAGGACTACAAGAATGCGCTCCAACCCGGCGCCCGCATCGCTGGCCGCGCTGCCCAGGCCCTGCTCAACAACGAGTTACCCCAGCAGTCGCTGGACTGGCTCGCCAGCAATTACTACAAGACCGCACTCGAACTCGGACACTGCCTGCGACTCCCCGAAGAAGGCCCCTGTGAGTGCGACCTCTTTCTGACCTGCTCAAAGTTCCTCACCACCGTCGAGTACACCCCGCGGCTCAAGGAACGGCTCCGCCTGGAACGCACGCTCGGCGAGGACGCCCTCCGACGCGGATGGCCCCGCGAAGCCGAACGACACGGCATTGTAGCCCGCCGCCTATGCGAACTACTCGACGAACTAGACCAAGAAGCTGATGTATGAGGCACTCGACCCGCCAGCAGCTGTCGAGGTCAGCGTAGGTCTTGGTTGTGCAACGTTGGGCTTGGCCTGTCCGAACGGCCAAAATGTCAGGCCCTGCTGACAAGATGCTGCCCGTTCACTCCACTCGCGATCACAAGGACACCAGCCACGCATGCGACCACGCGCACGGATCCGTCGACGACACCTTTTGCTCACCGCTGCGCTGGAAGGCCGCACGCTGCGCCCCCTCCGCAACCTCACCCGCCCCAGTCTGGGGGACCAGGTGACAGCCGGGGCCAGCGACCGATTCCTATGGGAATGCCTGATCTGCCGATACGAGTGGGAAGCCAAAGCAGGCAAGGTTGCCGCAGAAGGCAGCGGATGTCCACGCTGCGCCGGCCGCGTCCATGAGTCGCTGGCATCAGTCATTGTCTCCACCGCATTGGAATTCGTCAAAAATATCACACATCCAGGCCGACCGATCGATCAGATTAGCTGCCGCTCCTTGGATGTATGCCTATGGCGATGCCGATCCTGCGGAAACCAATGGAGGACACGTGTTTCACGGGCCATAGACGATGGATGCTCTTCGTGCGTACGTCGATCAAGCCCACCCGAGGAACCAGTGGCGGCATTGCGTTCGGATCTGATTCCTGAATTCCTTGCCAACCTCACCTCGGGACGCGATCTCCATCACCTTACACGAGGGTCTCACGACCGATGTCAATGGAAGTGTTCCGCCTGCGGTCATCGCTGGGTTGCTACGGTAGCGACGCGAGCAACTGCCGGTTCCGGCTGCCAAAAGTGCGCCCGCGTAAATAACGGACACAAACTCATGACACCGCTCAGCGTTGCATTTCCCAAACTTGCGCTTGAATTTCATCGAAATCTATCCCGGCCCGACCGTTCATCAGACACCACGCCCTCAGCGGGAATCGATCGAGTTGAGTGGAGATGCACGTTCGGACACCTGTGGAATACCACCGTTCGTCAGCGAAGCAAGCAAAAAACAGGATGCCCAACCTGTGGCGCCATGACACGAAGAAGTCGTTTCGAACTGGAAGTCGGCCATCTGCTTACGGCGGCGACCGACCTCACCGTTATTTATGACCTTCCGGTGAAATGCCAGGTAAATGGAAGATCCCAAACCTACCGCGTCGATATATACCTACCAGAAGTTGATATTCTGATTGATCTCGACCCCTTCTCTTGGCATAGCTCAGCCGCGAATATCTTGCGAGATCAGCGCAAGGCCGACCGGCTAACCAGTCGACACTACATCCGTGTGCGACCTCACCTCCTTCCCCCGTTGCAAGCGTCAACGGTAACTGTGAACGACCGAGGGACCAGTCCAACCCTCTGGCTGCAAGGCCTGTGCAACTACCTCATGCAGCACGAAGTTTCCGTACGTCGGTTGAGCGACAATCAAGTCAAGAAATGTTTGGCCACCGCGGCTCGCGAGTGGATAGACTTGATGGGCGCACCCCCTTCTCCGTCACTCGCTTCAGCGCATCCCAACATTGCCCGAGAGTTCTTCGATAACTGCGATCGACCCGGGATTACGCCGGAGTTGATGCATCCAGGGAGCAACGACCGGTGCGAGTGGAAATGTTCAACCTGTGGCCACGGTTGGACCACTACCGTGAACAGTCGTACCGCCGACTCCACCCGCTGCCCCGTCTGCGCTCGCATTACCGCTGGGCGACGACGGGCGCTCGCGATCGCTGGAACCTCGCTCGCCGATCTTCGACCGGACGTGGCGCAGTGCTTTCTGGAGAACCTAAGCAATCCCGGAGCAGGTCCATACCAGATCTATGTCAGCAGCGGCGACCGATGTCTGTGGTCATGCCCAGGTTGCGCCAATACTCGCGTCTGCCGTGTTGCCGATGCGGTCAGGGGGATCGCCTGCGCCAAGTGCGGATACGAAAGAATCGGTGTTGCACGTATTCGCACTTCCTCAGCACAAGGTCGCGTTCTGTCAATAAGCCACCCCGATCTTGCCGCGCAGGTCGATGCCGAAAGAACCGGACGTACACCGGAACAGATCCCGACTGCAGGGCGAGCGGCTATCTGGTGGATGTGCCCGGTCGGTGATGATCATCGCTGGAATGCTCCGCCCTACAGCAGAACTAATCCGTCACGCCCTACGGGGTGCCCGTTCTGTTCCGGTCGCCGACCCTCGTCAACGACCCGGCTTGACGTCACTCATCCCGAGCTTGCCGCTCAACTAGATCTGACCAAAACAACGATCCCTCCCGGGCAACTTACCGCTGGAAGCAACAAAATTGTGCCCTGGGTCTGCCCGGCGGCACCCGATCACCGTTGGACAGGATCACCTGCATCACGAGTAAGCAAAGGTCGAGTCGCACGCTGTCCTTTCTGTGCCGGCAAGAGACTCTCGGTGTCTAATAGATTGGACACTAAGGCACCGAAGGTTGCTTCGTACTTGGACACCAATAGAACAGGAAGGACTGCAGATCAACTTTATTTCCGGTCTCGACTTAAAGCAGTCTGGATCTGCATCTCAAACCCAGAGCACTTCTACACATTACCGGTCCGCGAACGTATTCTCACCACAGGGCGGTGTCCGCAGTGCCGGAAATAACCAAGATCGAAATCACAACTGACAAGTCTATGACACGGTATAGCCCAGTGCAGGCAAGACTCTAGGTCACGCACTGGTCACCGCGTACGGCCGTCAGCGACAAGGCGTCGAGATAAATCCGCATTGCGCTGCCTACACCACCGCGGCCTGCCCGATGGTCGCCGGGCGCCGCAGCCACTACCGCGCCAGCGCCCACAAGATCGACGCGGACGCCGTCCACGGCGCGGACATCGACCAACGCCTCGGCTCCCCCGCCGAGGCATGGCATGCCGTCTGGCTGACCCGCTACGACGTCGTCACCCTCCACCGTCACCCCACAGCCTGTTACTTGCTCACTCCGCCGCTGCGGATCCGCCCGGTCAGCGCGCCGCCGCGTGACCGCTCCTGACGATCTGCCCAATCCTGAAAGGACACTCCCGTGCCCTCTGGTGAAGCGCTGGTGTTCATCGTCAGCAAACACACCACCCCGCCCCGCCGACGCGTCCTGTGGCGCGTCAGTATCGCCGACGCCAGGAAGATCTGCAGCGACCCCCGCACCGCTGGCGCCCACTACATGCTCTGCTTCACCACCGAGAATATCGACCCCGCCGCGTTCGTGTACGTGCCCGACAACGGCCGCCACGCCGATGTCCTTCACGACCACGACATCCGCGTCATCCGCGATCACACCACGCGCCAGCCGGCCAGGAAACGCCAGGTTCACCGGAACCCGAAAACCGAGGCCTCCGCTGGCACCTCGCCGCCCTCGGGCAGTGAGGTGCCGTGACAGGGGCATTGCCGCGCAAGGAGTCCGGGTGCCGGTCGGGCCGTCGCACTCTAGCGGAGCCTGGCGCCGCCGCAAGCCCGCGACTGTGCAGGCCGGCGGCGGATTCGCGGTAGGGCGGGCTTGTGCGGCGTCGCGGGCGGCTCCGCTCTGTCGAGTGCGTCCCGACCGGGACACCCGCACTTTCCTGCTGTGTCAGTACGTGGCAGGCCGAGTGCGGGGTTCGGGGCTGGCCGCCGCTGGTGCGGCGGCCAGCCGCTCCCGTGTGAAGGAGTCACTGTGACCAGCACTATGGATTTTCCCGCTCAGCGCGACGACGAACGGCTCACTGACACCGCCGCGGCACCGGGCGAGGCTGTCGAGGCGCCGCAGGACGCCGACGAGCCCACCGAGCTGCCCGACACCGGCAGCGCCGACGAGACGCTGACCGAGCAGGAGTTGCAGGCGCGGCGGGCGGAGCGGGAAGCCGAGTACGACCGAATCCTGCACCTGGACCCGGACGACGTCGTGATCGATGAGAACGTACGCACCGAGAATATCGACACCGATCCGGACACGGTCCGCGACATGCGCAACCGCGGCGTGGACACCGCCGTGCGCGGCTACCGGGCCGACGACGGCACCGTGATGATCACCTGCGGTCAGCGTCGTGTCCTGCACGCCCGCAAGGCGGGGTGCACCGTGCCGGTGTGGATGCAGGCGCCGCCGTCCGAGGATGAGCGCAAGGCGACCATCGAGCGCGTCGTACGGCAGATCAACGAGAACGATCTGCGTGTGCCGCTCACACGCGGGGACAAGTACCGCGGGGTCAAGCAGCTCGCGGCGTTCGACCTCACCCCGACTGGCATCGCCCGCAAGCTCGGCCGGGGCAAGGGCGGCAAGGAGCACATCGAGAACGTGCTCAAGGTCGGTGAGTCGGAGCTTGCGGCGAGGGCGGCCGACCGGTTCTCCCTCACGCTGGACCAGGCCGCGGTGATCGCCGACTTCGAGGGCTACGGCGACCACGCCACCGCCAAGGAGCTGATCCGGATCGCGAAGGTCGAGCCGAACAACTTCGCCGTCTACGCCGAGCACAAGCGCCGCGAGCACGCCGAGTCCGAGCAGGTGCGGCAGCTGACCGAACAGCTCACCGCGGAGCTGACCGAGGCGGGCCTGGTCATCCTCGACGACACGATCTCAGACTTGTCCGGGCCGGCGCGGTCGCTGGATCGGCTGCGTCCCTCACCAGAGAGCGAGCCGCACACTCCGCTCACCGCGGACGAGCACGCCTCGTGCTCCGGTCGCGCGGCCTGGATCGAGCAGGACCACGACGAGGACGGCAAGCCCACTGTGACGGCCGTCTACGGGTGCAGCGACTTCATCGAGCACGGCCACGCCCTCGCGCACGCCGCCCCCGGGCGCGCCGATTTCAGCACCGACGCCACCTCCGCCGATGGCACCGACAACGCCGCCGCCGAGGCCGAGGAGGACGCTGCCGAGGACGCCGCGGCCAAGCACACGGCCGCGCTCGAGGCCCACATGGCGCAAGAGCGCGAGCGCCTGGCCGCGTCGATCCGGCGCAAGTGGGTGATCGATAACAACAAGCTCTGGGACGCCTCGACCACGCCCCGCCGGGAGTGGCTGGCGGGCTTCGCCCAGCGCAAAAAAGCGCCCACCGGAGCGGCGCAGTTTCTGGCGGTGCAGAAGGCCCAGGGCACGCACGAGCTGCGCAGGGCGATGGAGCGCAACCACCCGCTGGCGCACAA
This sequence comes from Saccharothrix sp. AJ9571, assembly GCF_021725495.1. NCBI lineage: Bacteria > Bacillati > Actinomycetota > Actinomycetes > Pseudonocardiales > Pseudonocardiaceae > Saccharothrix > Saccharothrix sp. AJ9571. The sequence continues at coordinate 347,577 of NZ_CP091382.1, forward strand.
GCTGCTCAAGCTGCCCGAGCCCGGGATGGGTCAGCCCAACCAGCTGCCCGGCCGGATCAGCGCCGCCAGTGCCGCACAGGCGACGCTGTTCGACGTGTTCCTGACGCTGTGCGCGATCGAGGACTCCCTCAGCCGTAACGCGTGGCGCACCCCGTACGGGGTCGAGCGGGACTACATGGCAACGATCATCGGCTGGGGCTACCGCGCCTCCGATGTCGAGCGCAAGGTGATCAACCCCGAGCGCGAGCAGGACGTCGTCGCCGCCAAGCTCGGCGCCGCGGGCGCCGGGACCCCGGACCGGGACGACACGCGCACCAGCGACTCCGAGAACGACCCCGACGCCGACGGCCCCGGGATCGACGACGACAGCGGCGAGGTCGACGAGGAGGACCCTGCCGACCTCGGCACCGAGGACGTCCAGTCCGCCGAGGCCGACACCGAGCACGCCCCGGATGCCCACGGGGGTGGCATCGACGACGCGGAGTTCTCCGCGTCCGAAGGCGGCGACGCCGACCCCTCCGGGAACTCCACAGAGGGAGCTGAGCTGCTCAGCGCCACGGCGTAGCCGCTGGCGACTCCTGTCCGGCGGGGTGCTCGCACGTCAGCGGCGAGCACCCCGCCGGTTCGTCCTGTGCTCACCCACCAGCTTCCCGGCCCGTTCTGGGCCGGGTGGAATGGAGATCGGATGCACCCGCATCTTCCCCCCGCTGCGCAGCAGTTCCACCGCACCACCACGTTTGCGGCGTCGCACCACCCCGTGTGGCCGCATGTCCAGCTCCCGCCCGGTCCGGACTGGGCGCACGCGGTGTGCCGGTGCGGCTGGGCCGAGTGCGCCGAGTCCCGCCACGACGCCCGCGTTCTCGCCCGACACCACCGCCGGTTCGCCCCCCGTCACATGATGTTCCACCCTGGCTGGGCGTGCCGGATCGGCGAGCGCGATCACCAGGCCGACGCCACCGGTGTGCACGTGTCGATCACCGGCCAGCACCACGGCTGGGCCCTCGCCGACGGCATCGGCGACCACGTCAACGCCGCTCACGCCGCCGCACACGCCGCGGCGAAAGCCTCCTACGTCGCCGCCGAACACGGCGCTGTTGCCGGGTTGCTCGCCGCTGCCGAGACCTTGCCCGGCGGCGCCGAGGACACCGTCATGGTCGTCGTCACGCCCCTGCCCAGCCACGAAGGTGGTGGCTGGGACATAGCGTGGGTGGGCAGCTGCCGCGCCTACGAATACCGCGCCGACACCGAGGTGCTCACCCAGCTCACCGAGGACCACACCCGCGGTCAGGAACTGCGCACCGCACTGGCACACAGTTCGTCCTTCAGCCCGGGCGAACTCGAGAAGCTCGCCGCCGCCAACGACCGCATCGTCACCAGTTCGGTAGCCACCGCGACCCCGAGCACCCTCGGGCACACCACCACCCGCGGACGCCGCCACCGCCTGCTCCTCACCAGCGACGGTATCCACAACACGGTCCCCCACCGCTCCCTCGCCCGCGCCGCCGCCACCTTCACCGACCCGGCCACGCGCGCGCGCAAGCTCACGCTCGCCGCCCGCTATTTCGGCGGCACCGACAACGCCACCGCCCTGGTCATCGATCCCACCTCCGACAGCGAGGCGAGGGCATGAACACCTCGCCGCACCTGCCGGTCCTCCCGCCCACCACCTCGTCGGCGTTGCTCGACGCCGCGTTGGAGGCCGCCGACCGCGGGTGGGCGGTGTTCCCGCTCGCGCCTCGCACGAAGCGGCCGGCGATCGCGCGCTGGGAACGCCAGGCCACCCGCGACCCGGCACGGATCCGCCGGTGGTGGCGCCGTCACCCCGAGGACAACATCGGCGTGGCGTGCGGTCCATCGAGGTTGCTGGTGCTCGATCTCGACGCAGCGCATGGCCGCGTCCCCCCGCGCTGGGCTGCCCGGGGAGTCAGCCACGGCCGCGACGTCATCGCCCTGCTCGCCGCCCGCGCCCACCAGCCTGACCCGGTCGACACCCTCATCGTCGCGACACCGCGCGACGGCGAGCACCGGTTCTTCCGGCTCCGGCCGGGCACGGAGGTGCGCAGCACGGTCGGCGAACGCGGACGCGGACTCGGCTGGCACGCCGACACCCGCGGGCCGGGCTCGCTCATCGCCGCGCCGGGCTCCGTCGGGCTCGTACACGGCCAGCCGGTGCCCTACCGCATCGTCCGCGACGCCCCGATCGCGATCCTGCCGGACTGGCTGATCACCAGACTCACCCCTCCACCACCGCCACCGCGCCCGGCCCCCGGCCCGGAGCTGCCCGCCACCAGCCGGCGGGTCACCGCCTACGTCCGCGCCGCGCTCGACGCGGAGACCCTCAAAGTCGCGGTGGCCGAGGAAGGCCAGCGGCACATCACCCTGTACGCGGCCGCCGCCGCGCTCGGTGAACTGCTGGCTAACGACTGGATCAGCCACTCCGCCATCACCTCCCACCTCACCGAAGCCGCCCGCCACCACGTCGGCGTCGCCGAGTTCACCTGGCAGGAACTGACCACCACCATCCGCGACGGCATCGCCGCCGGGCGCCGCACCCGCCGCATCCTCCCCGACCGTCCACAGGAGGCCCACCGTGCCCGCTGACCCCGTCACCGCCGCCGCCCGGACCTGGCTGTGGCAGCGCAAACCGCTCAGCACCGACCTCGAAAAGGTCCTCATTCCTTTGCATGAGCCGCTGCCCGTAGACCTCCAGATCTCCTTGCAGCGCCGCTACCACGCCGGCGACCGCGTCCACTTCACCTACGACAGTGGCCCCCACGACGCCTCCGAGCGCACCGGCACCGTGGTGCAGGACCAGGGACAGTGGCTCGCCATCGACGGCGACCCCGCGGGTGGCTACACCATCCACAAAGTCCATGTACACCCCGAACACCCCGCCGCCACCGAGACCTCCCCCGGCATCGACGCCGCGAAACTGGACCTGCCGCACCACCGACCGGGTGTGTACTACGACCGGCACACCGCCACCGCTCGGTGGAGCGTCGGCGCCCCACACACCAGTGGATGGCAACGGCAAGCGCGCCTGCGCATCGCATTCCAGCCCGACACCGGGTTCGTCGCGACCCTTTGCAGCGTCGAAGAACTGTTCCGCGACGGCGTCCGCCATGAACGTCTCCTCCCGCCCGACTCGCTCGTCGTGCACCACCACCGCACCACCCGGCTCAGCCACCGTGCCGTCGAGGAATGCCTCCGTACCGCGATCGACATCGTGGTCCATGCCGCACAGCGACTCGAACCCGTGGTGTGCACCCACTTCGTCTCCGAGCACACCGCCGCCACCACGGCCTGACTTCAACCGAGGTACCGTGATGACGGACGTGTATCTGGGTGTCCATCGTGGACGCTGGCTCGAACAACTCCGCGTGCCGATGTGCGTGTCGCTGAACATCCTGCACACCTACGCCAGCGACTGGGAACGCCACCCGAAGGCATTCACGCCCTGGGTACTCGACAGTGGCGCGTACAACGAGATCTCCCGCTTCGGCCGGTGGCGCGTTGACCCCGATCTGTTCGGATCGCGCGTGACCCGCGTCCTGCATAACGTCGGCACACCTCCGATTTTCTGCTCACCGCAGGACATGCCTTGCGAACCCTGGTCTCTCAAGGCCTCCAGGCTGACCGTTGGGATGCACCAGTACTACACCACCGAGAACCTGCTGTACCTGCGTGACAATTTCCCATTCATACCCTGGATTCCTGTCCTACAAGGCTGGGAGCTGGCGCACTACATCGAACACGTTGTTCAGTACCGCAAAGCCGGAATCGATCTGACACGGGAGCCGCTGGTCGGGGTTGGCAGCCTGTGCCGACGCCAGCGCGGTGATACCGCGACAGTCGTCCGAATCATCCGCCAGCTTCGCGACATCGGTATCTCCATCCATGGGTTCGGCGTCTCGTTGGACGTCCTCGCGCGCCGCCCGACGGATATGTCCAGTATGGACTCGATGGCATGGTCGCGCACAGGGAGATGGAGTAACCGACCTCTGCCTGGGTGCACTCACTCCGGGCCGTGTAACAACTGTCGAGACGCGGCCTTCCGCTGGTATCGCAGGGCTGTGGAACTGACCGGTGAGCCCGCTCTGAGGCGGTAGTCCAGCACTCGGGCGGTGTGCGCGTGCCCCGCGCGGCACCCTAGCGCACCGCGAGCCCGGCCATCCGCCGTAGCGCCACGTCACTTCCACGATCCATGGCCGGGCTTGCGGCGCGCTCGTCAGGTGCGCACGGCACGCACCTCTCCGCCCGACTACGGGAGCGACTGCGTGTCTATCCGTCTCCGATGTTGATATCGAAAGGATTCGCCGTCATGACCAGTGTTGATGATCGTGAGACGACCACGCTCCGGTACTCCGAAGTGGAGCGGGCGCGGCAGGAATACGAGGACTTTCGGACCCGGGTACGCGACCGCGCCATCCGAGGTTACCGAGAGGCCGAGATGGACCTGGACAGGCTCAACTGCGCCTTGGAACGGCTGGGGCTGACGCCGTACGTCACCCGCTACAGCCAAACCCGCGTCATCCTCACCTTCGATGTCCGTACGCCGCACGATGACGCCGACGAGGCGTTCCCCTACGTCGATCGGCTCAGGGTCAACCACGCCTCCGTGCAGGAGACGATCGCCCAGATGCTCAGCGACGCGGTCGGGACCGATGCCGCGCTCATCGACACCGTCAGCGTCGGCGTGGGATGGCCGCGTATCCATGACGAGGAGGCCGAGCGTGGCTAAGTCCGCTGCGGAGCTGCGTACGCTGGCGCACAACGGTCTTCGTGCCGTCCACGGCGCCGGGCCGCGACTCGCGGCCCAGAAACGTGCCGCCGCCCGATCCTTGCTGGATCAGGCACGTCGCCGTGACCTTTTTGAGCACGCACAGCAGGTTGGTAACGCCAACGTCACGCTTAGCACGTTCCGCGACTATCTCCGTCGGCAGCGGTGCGAACAGTGAATCGACGCAGCGCCCGCACAGCTACCGTCACCGAAAGGATTCGTGTCATGCCCGACGCCGACACCGCTTCGTCAGAACTGCCCCTTGGCCTCACCGTGACCGAGATCCGCGACCGCCATCACGCATTCTCCTATCGAGTTCGCGAGGAGATACTTCGACAGCGACGCCTCGGATGGTGCACGCCCGGAACCAACCAGGTCCTCGAAGACCTTGGCCTCGACCCGATACCCACCGAGTACAGCCAAACCCTGCGCTTGACGGTAGAAGTCAAGGTCGACAACCTCGACGACATCGACAAGCTCGACGACGTTGTCAACGCCGCCCTGACGGTCAACTCCGGCGACAGCGACGTCAGCATCACCGACTGGTTTGTCCACTCCCGAGACACCGCACGCGGGATCACACCCGCGTAGCCCCACCGGTCCCTTCTCCCAGCGCCGGGTCGCTCTCCACTGGCGGCCCGGCGCTCGCTATCGCGCGACCGCTCGAACACGCATCCGGACAAGTCCTTTCCCTCGCCAAGGAGGTCACCGTGTCCATTCCAGCCACGACCGACGACCCCGCTTTCGAGCTGGCCTGCCATCTCGTGGAGACCCAGCTCAACGGACGGCGCCTGCCCGACGCGCCCGGCAGCGTCACCGGCCCTCTTCAGCAGCTGCGCCAGCGCAAAGCGCGGCTCATCCGTGCGGTCAACCAGTCACCGCACGTGCGGTTCCTCACCGAGGCTTTCCGTGTCGTCGACGCCGCCTTCCCGCACCTCACCGCGGCCGGCGCGTGCACCGAGGCCGCCGTCACCGCCGCGTGCGGCCCCCTCTACGGCGACCTCGACCACTACCGCACCTCCACCCAGCGCGCCCTGCGGTCCAAGGCCCGAAGCATCCTCACCCGCGCCATCACCGTCGCGAACCAGGCGGTATGACCATGTCCCCTTACCGCTGGCTCACGCCTCACGACTGGAATCGGTCCTACCTGCTGCCCGACACCGTCGACAGCAACATCCCCCGCCGCGGCGGCCTCGGCGAACCCGGCGCCTGGAACGTCGCCCGCGGATTGCTCGTCGAACTCTGCCGTGCCCTCGCCGCCACGCCGATCTCCCTGCGCTATCAGGAATTGGAAACCCGCCGTAGTCGCGCGCCGATCGGCATCCGTGTCACCGCCGCGGCTCTGCGCGATCACCGTCGCGTCACTGCAATCTACCGACGCGAGAACGCGCCCTACAGCACCCGCGGTGACTACTGGCTGCTCACCGTCAACGGCCTCCTCGACCCCGACGGGGAAGGCGTCCACCCGCCATCGCTGCCCCGGATCGCCACCATCGCCCGCCGCACCCTCGACCGCGAACTCCCCGCCTGATCACCGCCCGCGCCCGCCTCCGTCCCTGGAAGGGGTCCACAATGGCTATCCCGAACTCCGGTGTGAGCACGCTGATCGCCTCCGTGCCCGCCCTGCTGCTCCTGACCCCTTCGGACTCGGTAATCGTCCTCGCCCTGACAGACAGCGGCGATCACCTGAGCCTTCGAGGGCCTGTCATCCGCTACGACATCCCGCCAGCCCACCACTTCTCCCGCGAGAGCGCCGAGACGATCGCGAGGGTCTTCGCTGACTCGCCCGTGGACCAGCTTCTCGTCGTCATCACCACCCCGGACGGCACCGATCAGCAGTCCCCGCGCGACCTCCCCCTGCGGACACAAGTCTCCGAGCTGGCCATGCTGCTGCAAGCACAGGGAATCGACTCCATGCTGGCTGTGTGGACACCGGAGTTCACTGAGGGCGCTCCGTGGCGCGCGTACACGGCCGACGGTGCCTCCGGTGTGCTGCCCGACCCGGCCACCACGGCCGCGGCCGCAGCCGTCACCGTCGCCGGTGAAACCATCGCCGCAGACCGTGACCAGCTCGCTGCGCGCTTCACCCCTGCCAAGTCCGCCGAGCGCGACCGCCTCGCCCCGCTGATCCAGTCGGCCTCGCGCCGGGCCCTCGCCGATCGACTCACCCCCGTCCGAGCCACCGAGCGACTGACGCGCGCCACCTCCGCCGCTCGTGCCGCAGCCCAAGGTCAGCTGCCCGTCGGTGACGACGACCACGCCGACCTCATCGCCACCTTCGCCGTACCCGAATTCCGCGATCTGCTGCTCATCGCCGACTCGGACCAAGACCACCTCGGCCTGGAGGACCTGGCGATGCACCTGTGGCCGCTCGCGCCCGAGCCGCACGCCAGCCACCTCGCCCTCGTGGTGGCCGCGCACACCTACCAGCGCGGCAACGGCATCTGGGCACGTACCGCTGCCGACGCCGTGACCGAGCCTCTGCAACTGCGCTGGATCCTCACCAAGTTCCTCGATGCGGGCGTGCCCCCGCGCAAGTTCGCCGACCTCGCCCGCCAGGCGGGCGCACAGACAAGCGCCCAACTCGGCATCCGTCCCCATCCGGTCACCCGACGCCCTCCGCAGCGAGTCAGGACACAACGCCCCGGCACTGACCGTGGCTGAACTTCTCGCTCGAGATCTGCCCGAAGGGAGCTGCACCGCTCATGTCGTCGCATACCGCCACACCTGGCGAGCACTACATCGCGCTCGCCGACCCCACCGGCCAACTGCCCCCCAGCCGCGCTCTGCCCGCCCGCATCGACCACGCCCGTCACACCGGTCACGGCGGCCAGCGCTGGATCCGGCCGCGGCTGCGCCCCGACGTCGTCGCCGAAGCCCTCGCCCTGCCGCGCCCCACCCTCTCCCAAGACCTGCTTCCTGCGCCGCCGGACACTCCCGCCGCCGTATCCGGGCCCGTCATCGCCCGCCTGCCCGCCGGACTCACCGCCGCCGGTGCTGCGCGCTTGGACGTACGCCGTATCGAGCCCGACGCCGACGGGCTCTACCCGCTCTCCGGCCACCCCGCCTGGACCTGGGAGCTCACCGTGCCCGATGCCGACGCCGACGACGTCCTCACGCGCGGTCGCGAACTGCTCACCCCGGACGCCCTCCGGCCACAGCGCGGGGAAAGGGCCATCACGTTCGCCGCTCTGCCCACCAGCCACAGCAACCCGTCGTTTCCCGCCCGCCTGGCCGATTCCGCGGGGCGCGCGATCCTGCCCCAGTTCCGCCGCTCCATCGCCGACGCGCTCGCCGTGTGGCTCAACCAGCAGCACCTCGCCCAGCGCGGCACCATCCGCGCGTACTGGGAACGCGATGAGCTGGTCCTGCTCGACGACAGCTACAGCAGGCAGGACGGCTACCTCCCCGACCGCGTCTCACCCGATCCCCGCGGCCTCTACCGCATCGGCTGGCACGACTGGCTGTGGTCTGCCGCCCAGAGCTGAGCAGACCGGCGGGACGGTCCCGACCGGAGTGCCGAGGCCCACCCACGGTGTTCTCAGGCTCGCCGATGTGTGGACCGCTCGAAGCAAAGCACACCCCGCCCCGGGGCTCACCGGCCCTCAAGCCCGGCCACGATCCGCCCGGGTGAACCGGCCCGTCACCACTGCCGGTGCGCGCTGCCCCTGTAGCGGCCGGTCCACACCGGACCGATGAGGCGGGCCAGGACCACGCCCCGGACGGGGCGCGCTCGGGCTACGCCGTTCCACACCCCAACCGAGCCCAGGAGGACACCATGGCCGGAGACACCGTCATCACCTTCATCGGCAACACCACCGCCGACCCGGAGGGCCACTTCTTCCCCAGCGGCGCCTTCGTCGCCAACTTCACCGTGGCGAACACCCCGCGGACCTTCGACAAGAACACCGGTGAGTGGAAGGACGGCGACGCGACCTTCCTGCGCTGCAACGCCTGGGGCCAGCGCGGCGAGCACGTCGTCGACAGCATCAGCCGCGGCGACCGGGTCATCGTGCAGGGACGGCTCAAGCAGCGCAGCTTCACCGACAAGGAAGGCGAGAAGCGCACCGTCTTCGAACTCGACATCGACGCGATCGGCCCGGAGCTGAGCTACGCCACCGCCGAGATCACCAAGGCGCCGAAGAAGACCAAGCGCACCCAGCCCGCCAAGGTCGATGAGGCGCCTCCCGCAACCGAACCGCCCGCCGAGTTCGACGACCCGTGGGGCACGGCGCCGGAACCGCAGCTTGCCGGCGCGGGCAGCGGTGGCAGCGGTTTCGACTTCTAGGTCTCCCTGCTGGTGTCCGGCCGGTACTTCCCCGCCGACCGGGCACCTCCCCTGAAGGGGCGGTGGGCCAGCTGCAGCCGCTGGCCCACCGCCCCTTCCCTTGTTGCTGCCCGAGCGCTCAGCTCCCCGGAGGGTTCTATGGCTGAGGCTGATCTCGTCCACCCCCACCTGCTCGCCTATGACCAGGAGCTCGGCGGCGTCGACGACCGCACCACCGACGCGCTCGCACGAGTCCTCGTCACCCCCTACCACTCCAGCGCCGACGACAACGGCTACACCTACCTCGCCCCGGGCCCGATCCCCACCAATCCCCGCCACCTCTGGGCCCCTACAGCACCGGCCGACCCCGACACCGCGCCGCACGAGCGGCGCCCACTGGACTACCTCACTGGCTACCTGCTGCGACGCGCCGGACGCGGCCCAGTCCCCCGTTGGCCCACCCTCTGGCTCCACCTCAGCCCTGGGAGGATCATGCCCGGCTACACACTGACCGCCGTCATGACCCGGGCCGGGATCCGGTATGGCTAGTCGCCCGTCCGGTCCGTCGATACACAACCGGCCGAGGAGACCGCCGGACGGAAAATCACCCTTTAGCGTTGCCTTCGTCCTTTACGCTCGAACGATGACCCGCTACGGCATCACGTTCCCCGGCCTCTGCCTGGCCAGCGGCGCTGGCGTGTACCTGGGCGCGGTGCCTATCGGCTACCTCGCCCTGGCGTTTACCGCCGTCATCGAGCCCGTAATGCTCGGCGCGTTGCCCGGTGCGCTGATCATCGGATCGCTGATCGGGCTCATCGTCTCCTACAGCACGCGGCGTCGCATCCGGCCGCGTCTGTCTCGCCGCCACCAGCGATTCATCCTTGCTGGAGCCGCCACGATGCCCGGCGCACTCTTCGTCGGCCAGTTCCCCCACGTCACCACCGGCCAGACCACCACGCACTGGGCCTTCGGCTTCATCCTCGGCTGCGGCGTCGCGGGCATGGTCCTCTACTACCGCTGGCGCAAGCGCCTGGCGATGCAGCGCTACACCCCCCGCGCTGCCGGGCAGCAGCAAGCAGCCACCACCTGAACCCCGACACACGGTGGGGGCGGCACCCTGGATGCCGCCCCCACCGTGTGTCGGGTTCGTCTACTCCTGGCTCGGCGACGCCGACCAAGCTTCGTCGGTCTTCACGACCTGATTCGCAGATTCGCCGTGCACAGGCCCTGCCCTGTCCGTTGCGCTGTCCGGCACAGCCGCGGCTGACTTCTCGTCACCAGTTTGCCGCGTCTCCGGCTCGAACAGCGCACTCGCCTTCGTCGAGTCCGACGCCGCCGTGCCGCCGCGCGCTCCTGCCGCCTCGTCGTCGGCGACTTCGCGCGCCAGCGCGCTCACCGCCTTCGCCGGGATACCGAGCATCCCCGCGGCGTCAGTGACGCTCACGTCAGCCGCGCGGATCTGCCGCACCGACACACCCATCACCCGGCGCAACTCCGCAATCTCCATCTCCGCGTCAACGCGCAACTGCTCAACCAGCCGCTCATGCTCGGCCACCTTCGCCGCTCGCTGCCGTTCCAGCGCCGCCAGCTTGCGCTCCAGCTGCGCCGTCAACGCCGCCAGCCGGTCGTCGCGCCTGCGCTCCACGCCCTCAATCGCCGTGGCCGCCTCCGCGAACGGTGTCAACGCTTCATCCACGCGCTGCTCGTTCTCCCGCTCCCGCTCCAACTGCTCCGCCCGCCGACGCCGCGCGGCCTCCAGCCGCTCCAGCGCCGCCGTCGACCGGCGCCGCCTCCGCCGCGGTGCGCTGCCTGACTTCCCGGTCACGCCAAACCTCCCCGTGGGGAGGGCTACGGTCTGCCCCAGACTACGTGCCACCCGCCGCTCACGCTGCGACTCGCGGATAGTACCGAGCCGGCGAGCGTCGGGGTAAGGGCGCGGAACCGCCGCAACAGCCCGCAAGGGGCTGCCCCTGCCAAGCAGGGAACTGGCGAAAGTCGCGGCGGTCCGCTGACGCCTCGCTCGCCGGGACCGTTGACCCCACGAGGCGCTGCCTCCAGGATAGCCGCGCCCTGCTGCACCCCATGCTCGGCCAGTGCTTCCCCAGCTCACAGCGCTCGGTCTCCTTCATCGAGTTGTTGGTGGGCACGTTGTCGATTCGCCTCACGTCCGCGGGTGGTGGGTGGCCCCGAAATTGTGCGGTCGCTGCCCCAAATACAAGGATCTTCGACCGCTTCGCGGCGCCTACGGCGTCCTTGCATTCGGGTCCCCTCGCTCCCTAGGGCCAGCCATAAGGGCAGGCCGGGGGCCTGCCCCAGGTGCTTCGGGGCCACCCACCACCCACTCAGCACCTGGTCACCCTCCCCAAGCAGACCAGCACTCACCACCCGCGCGCACAACCACCCAGCAGCCCCACAGGAACCACCAATTCCAAGACGACACAATTTCAGGATTCGCGCCAATTCAGATGGTGCAAATGACCTTAAATTGGCGTAAATAATACCCGCAAGGTGCTTGTGACCTGCAGAAACAGCTACTAACCTTGACGTTGCAAGGCGTTCGGGAGGCGAAACCCGGACACATCGCAAATACCGTTAAGGATCAATCATGGTTTCGACCATTCACGAAAAGCACCGTAAGCGCGTGGCAAAGGTTGTCCAGGCATTGCAGGCGCAGCCGCCGCGCGTCCGCTCGACACTGACCGAGTTACGCCGCGTGTTCGAGAGCAGCGGCGAACAGCCGCCCGCGATCCTGGCCGCGTGCGCGACCCTGCTTACCACCGAACAGGCGATCACGCCCGATGTGCTCAATGCCGTGCGTACCGCATCGGCCGAGTGGGACAGCTTCGGCGAGCTAGAGCGCGAACTCTACAGCCGCTGCGTCTACGTCACCGAATCCCGCCGCGCGATCACCGCGTCCGAGCCCAACGAGGTCACCGTCTTGCTGCGCGAGGCACCGCCGCGCATCGCCGACGCGCTCAACCGTCTTCGGTGGCTCAACGCCGCCACCAGCGGCGAGCACCGCGACACCTACGCCGCGTGCGCCGCCCTCCTGAAGAACCCGAGCGCCGATCACCCCACAGTGGTGCACGCCATTCAAACCGGCTACCAGCTCTGGCCGGAACTCGACCAGGGCCACCGCACGCTGTTGACCGCGTGCATCTACGCCAGCAAAGAGCGCGCAACCCATGCGCGCGCCCGAGCGGAGCGGCGCGCCCAGCAGCGCCAGGCCCAGGCCGCCGAGACTCGGCGTTGCGGCAACTGTGACGGCAACCTGTCCGACACACCCGAACTCGCCTACTGCTCGGACGCGTGCCGCCGCGAAGCCGAAGCGGCACGGCGGCCCGAGCCGAGTGACCCCGCTCCCGCACCAGCCGCGCCGGAAGCGCCCGCACGCGAGACGGCCGAGCGGCGCGCCCGAACTCCCTACGTCAACACCGAGGCCGACGAGGAATATGACCAGGACTACCGGCGGATCATCGCCGCGATCCCCAGTGCGGGAACGGTCCGTAAGGACGAGCGGGCAGCGGACGCCTACGAAGGCGAACGCGAACGGCACCGCGACACCGACGACACCCGAGACCTGGACTCCGAGCTGACCGGCTACGCCCTGTCCGATGAGGACTACGAGCGTGCCGCGCTGCGCCACATCGCCCCGGGCGCGCTGTGCACCGCGTGCAACCTGGAGCGCACGCCGACCGAGCAGCGCAGCCCCAGCGCCGATCACCGGTGCGAGATCTGCCAGGAACGCAACGCGCCGCCGCTACGTGACGCCGAGCCCGCGCGCGAACTCGCCGCCGTCGCCTAACGCCCTCTCGCACGGCGGGGCGCCCCGCGCCGGGGTGCCCCGCCCCAATTCCCGACAGGAGCAGCCAAGATGAGCAGCTTGGACGAACTGATCACCGAGATTGACCAGCACCTCACCGCCGCCGAGGCGATCCCGACCGACGCGCCCGCACAGGTCGCCGCCTACCTGCGCGAGTTGCTGACCCGACACACCCAGTGGGCCACCAGCACGCAGGGCTCCGTGTCCGAGGTGGTCCCCGCCGACGCCATCCGTCGCGAGCTGGACCAGCTCACCACGCACTAGCCCAGCACCACCCCAGGGCGGGCCGCCGGTCACCGACCGGCGGCCCGCTTTGTCATGCCCGCCCCCCGAACGCGGGCCGCGCGCGCACGCGACCGGCCGCCGCGCGCCGTGCGGCGAACCCCGCGAGACTGCCCCGCCACACCTACCCGCCCACTCCCTACCCGCACGCCACCCCCCACCACACCACCACCCAGCCGCGCCCCACCACGCCCACTACGCCACCGCCCCCGCCTCACCGCTACCGCGACCTACCCCGCACACAGCACGTCTTGCAGACGTTCTGAACCGGGTGGGCGATTTCGATTTTTGGGCGTACGGTGTGAAGTAGTGATGGGCTTACGCAAGCTGAGCCCTGGTGGTCATGAGTACCTCACGAACACGGTCGCGTGCGCCGATCGCGACCGACGGCTCGAGCCTGGCGAGCTGTTGAGTGATTACTACCTCTCCCGTGGTTACCCGGCAGGCCAATGGTTTGGCGCCGGAGCAGAAGCATTAGGGCTCTCCGGCGAAGTTACTCCTGCGCAGATGAATGCGCTGTTCGGAGAGGGCCGGCACCCGCACGCCGACGCGATCGAAGCCGAGATGATCGCCGACGGCGCCACCGCGGAACAAGCCCTGCGCGCCACCAGATTAGGTCGGCGATTCCCGCAGTACTCCGCTTTGGATCACCTGCGCTCGCAGGTGTCGCAGGCGTACAAGGATCACAACCGCCTGCACGGGCGTCCGGTCGGCGCGCCGATCTCCGCGGCCACACGCGCCGAGCTGCGCCGCGGTGTTCAGCTGCAGGCCTACCGCAAAGCCCACGACGGCGACGGCCCCGCCAGCGACACGGAACTGAAACAGTGGCTGGCAGAACAGAAACGCAACCTCAAGTCCGCGGTGTCCGGGTTCGAGGCCGTGTTCGCACCGGACAAGACCGTCTCTATCGCGTGGGCGATGGCGTCACCAGCCGAGCGGAAGCGCATTGTCGGCATGGCCCGCCAAGCAGCCCTCGACACCGTGTCCTATATGGAACGCAACATCGCGTACACCCGCCGTGGGAACATGGGTGAGGCTCAGGTCGACGTGAACGGGATCGTCGCCGCCCTCTTCGAGCACTGGGATTCCCGCGCGTCCGACCCACACTTGCATTTTCACGTGCTGATTTCGTCGAAGGTGCAGCGCAGCGACGACGGCGAATGGACCGCCCTCGACGGCCGCACCGTCCTGGCCGCGACAGTGACCGCCTCGGAGTACTTCGACAACCGCTTGCGTGACCTCTTCCGCGAACAGGGCGCGTCCTGGGTGCAGCGGGGCGCTGAGGGCGTGGACATGAAGCGGCCGGTTTGGCAGCTTGAAGGTGTTCCGGTCGATCTGGTGAAGCTGTTCTCCCAGCGTCATCGCCAGTTCGAAGCCGCCCGGGCCAAGCGCATCGTCGAGTTCAAGGCCCAGCACGGGAAGGAGCCGACGCCGAAGGACATCTTCGCCATCGACCGTGCCGCCCAGTACGACAGCCGCCCCGGCAAAAAGCCACCCAAGACACTTCCGGAACATCTGCGGGCGTGGCGCGAGCAGGCGTTGACCCTCGTGCCCGCCACAGTCCTGGACACGCTCGCCGACCACGTGTTCCTCACCGGGCGCACCGAGCCGGATGCGTTCGACATCTCCAAACTCGCCCAGGCGACGCGGGATGTGGTGTCAGACAACTACAGCCACTTCTCCTGGTGGAACCTCGCAGCCGAAGCCCACCGCCAGACCGCGCACCTGAAGGTGCCCGTGGACAAGCGGGAACAGCTAGTCGACGACGTCGTCGATACCATTCTCGCCCAGCCCGACACTCTCACCCTCGTCGGGCCGACTGCGGTCGACGAGCCCGCCTCATTGCGCCGGCGGGACGGCGAATCAGTATTCGTCGAGCACCGCTCCACCCGCTACACCACCACCGCCACCCTCGCCGCCGAAGGTGACCTGGTCGCCTGGGCACGCCGCGGCGGCGGCCACCGACTGCGAGTCGACACCGTCGAGAAGGCCCTTAACGGCCGGGGATTGAACGCCGGGCAGACGGAGATGGTGCGCCAGTTTGCCCGCTCCGGCCGACGCCTACAGCTCGCATTGGCCCCGGCCGGAGCGGGGAAGACCTCGGCGATGAAGGTTCTGGCGACCGCGTGGCGACGCACCGGGCACCGCGTGTACGCCTTCGGCCCGTCTGCCCGGGCGGCCCAAGAGCTCGGAGCGTCGATCGGCGCAAAGCCGCACACGCTGCACCAGCTCACCACTGCGCGGTGGTTCGGCTTCGCCCATCGCGCGTTTCCGATGGAGGCCGGGGACCTAGTGATCGTCGACGAGGCGGCGATGGCCGGCACCCACACGCTGCACAAGGTTGTCAAGTACACGCTGACCAATGGCGCCGACGTGCGGCTGATCGGGGACGACGCGCAGTTGGCTGCCGTCGAGGCCGGTGGTGCGATCAGGCTGATCGCCCACGACGTCGGCGCCGTGCGGTTTCAGGAAATCGTGCGGTTCCGCGGCGAAGATCGAGATGAGCAGGCCGCGGCATCGTTGCAGATCCGGGCCTGGAACCCAAAGGGGCTCGAGTACTACTTTGACAGCGGCCGGGTCTCCGACGGGTCGCTGGAGACGATGCGCCACGCCGCACGCTCGCACTGGCAGGCCGACCTCGACGCCGGCGTTCAATCGCTGCTGATCGTGCCAACCAACGAGGACACTGTCGCGCTCAACATCGACGCCCGCGAACGGCGCCTCAGCCAAGGCGCTGTCGACCGCGGGCGGGATGTGGAGCTGCATGACGCCACCACAGCGAGCGCCGGGGACTGGGTCGTCACCCGCCACAACCAACGTCTGCTGTCGCTGTTCGGCGGAAAGGACTTCGTCAAGAACGGCGATGTCTGGACCGTCACCGCTGTCCACGCCAGCGGCAAGATCACCGTCCAGCACCGCGGTCACAAGGCCGCCATCACACTGCCGGCCGGGTACGTCCAAGCACACGTCGAACTCGCCTACGCCGCCACCATCAACCGCGTTCAGGGCATGACCAGCACCGGCAACGCCCACCTGCTGGTGCCACCGACGATGACCCGTGAGCAGTTCTACCCCGGCATCACCCGCGCCATGCTCCGCAACTTCATCTACGTCATCACCCACCACCACGTCATCGACCAGCACCAGGAAACCCCGGAACCGGTGTCCCCGGAATCGGTGCTCACCGGGGTGCTGCACCACTCGGGTGCCGAGGTCTCGGCCACCGAAACCGTGCGCGAGGCGCTGGACGAAGCGGTGTCGATGGGCACGCTGGTACTGCGCTACAACTACACCGCCACCTACCGCGATGACGACCGCTACCGCGCGATCCTCGCCCACCGCGCTCCCGCCACCGTGGACCTGGACAGCGAACCCGCGCTCATCCAGACCCTGCGCAACGCCTACGACGCCGGCTGGCAACCCGACGCACTCCTCCGCGCCGCGCTCGGCCGCAGCTCCCTGGCCAAGGCCGACGACCCCGGCGCGGTCCTGCAAGAGCGCATCGCCCGCCACTTGGAACACCGCACTCCGCCCCCACCGACCGCGCCGCCACAGCCGAGCGATGTCACTCGCTGGCGCGGGATCGTCGACGCAATCGCCCCGCACTCCGCGGTCGAAGACCCCGGATGGGCCCCGGTGTGGCAGCGCGCGGCCGGAGCGCTGGCGACCGGGTTCGACGTCGACGCCGCCCTGACCGTGGTCGCACACCAGCTCGCCGCACGGCCCGCGCTGCCTGACCCTATGCCCGACGAGCGCTACGCCGACGCCGCCCTGGCCACCGAACTCGACCACCGAATCGACCGCGGCGAAGCCCACGAGCCGGCTGTGCCGTGGCTCGCGCGCCCGGACTTCGCCGCCGCACGCCACCACCCCGGACACACCCAGTACCTGCGCGACATGAACACCGCGATCACCAACCGCGTCGAACATTTGCGCGCCGCGGCCATCCGTACCCCACCGGCCTGGGCGGCCGGGCTCGGCGAGCGCCCGGGCAACCCGATCGCGGCCGAGGAATGGGACGACCTCGTCGGCCTGGCCGCCGCCTACCGCGAGACCTACCGCATCACCAACGACAACCCGGCCGCACCGCTCGGCGGCAAGCCCGACAGCCACGGCGCCAAAGCACGCGCTTGGCACACCCTCACCAAACGCTGGGCCGCCGCCTCCACCGGGACCAAGCCAGCGCCCGACCGCCCAAGTCCCGACCAGGCCGAAGGGACCGAGTCCGCCGACCTCGACCTTCCCGAGGTCTTCACCGAGTTCACCCAGGACGCCGAGGACCGTCTGGTGGCCGAGCCGCTGGACGTGCTCGTCCGCCGGTACGAGCTGCTCGCCCGCGACGGTGACGAGGACCGATACCTCGACATCCTCGCCCGCCACGTCCCAGGCGCGATCAACGCCGGAGCCGAACCTGTCGCCCTCGCCGCACTGGCGCGCGCCCAGGACCAGGGCTGGCAAGCCGGCAGACTGGTCCGCAAGCTCGCCGACGACACCGGGTTCAGCTGGGCCGACGACCCCGCCGCCGTGCTGGCCAAGCGCGTCGCCGAGCACAGCAGCCAGCACGCCCCACCGGCTCGCATCGCTCAGCCCAGCGCAACCCAGGTCGACCGGTGGAGCAGCATCGTCGCTCGCCACCTGCCTGACGCAGCCCTCGACAGCCCGCAATGGGGTCTCGTCTGGGGACACGCAGCCGGCGGCGAAGCCCTCGGCCTCGACGCCGACACCGCGCTCGCCGACGCCGTCACCCACCTCGCCGACACCACCACCGGAGCCGGAGACCGCGACTACCGCCGCACCGGAGAAGCTCTCGTCGCTGCCCTCACCCACCGCCACCGCGCCGGCGAAGGCCACCACCGGGCGCTCCCCTGGCAAGCCCAACCAGACTTCGGACGCCCCGGCGAACACCGCGGCGCCCTGGAACGACTCGACGCGCTCAATGCCGAGATCCACAGCCGCGCCGGCGAGCTCCACGACCAAGTGCTCCGCGAGCAGCCACGGTGGGCCACCCGGATCGGGACCCGCCCGGACAACGCCGACCTCGCGCAGCACTGGGACCAGACGATCACCCTCGCCGCGGCGTACCGTGAGACCTACGCGATCACCAGCACCGATCC
This sequence comes from Saccharothrix sp. AJ9571, assembly GCF_021725495.1. NCBI lineage: Bacteria > Bacillati > Actinomycetota > Actinomycetes > Pseudonocardiales > Pseudonocardiaceae > Saccharothrix > Saccharothrix sp. AJ9571. The sequence goes on from NZ_CP091382.1 coordinate 365,843, forward strand.
TGCCTCCCCACTCGGTGCGCAACCCACAGGCCACGGCCCTAAAGCCGACGCCTGGCAGCACGTCACCAACCAATGGAGGCAGCTCATGACCAACCCAGACCGCGAAGACCTCGAATCCGACGCCATGCTCACCCTCGAATCACGCCGCGACACCCGCGACGCCCTCGATGCCCAGTTCACCAGCGGCGTCGCCGCCCACGCCGACCGACTCCGCCAAGACAACGAAGCCCAGCACGCCGCCCGACACGGCGAAGCAGACGACGAACTCGACGACGTCCACCATGGCCACAGCGACGACTTTCATACCGGACTTGGGTACTGACACCTACTGCACTCCGCTTGGCGGACGACTGTCACACTGGCGCGGTCTCGGCCCAATAGGCGGCCCGGGCGGGACACGAACCCAGCCCCCGTTCAACATAAAACTGTGCGACCTCAAAACTCGCAGGTCACCAGGCAGGCCCCCGACCGTCACCAAGGCAGATCGCTCGGCCCAGGCGGCGGAAGTGGCCCCTGGCGGGAGACCCAGGCCGCAAGGCCAACGCGGATCTCAGGGGCGCCGATTCTGACTCCCGCAGGGGTAGAGGAAACGACGCTCTATGAGCTCGCAGGCGTCGAGAGTTCGGGCGTGGTCACTCCTCTGGCGACACGACGGTTGCCTCCGCACCGCTTCCCGGTGACGTCGCCTCGTGGGACTCGGCACAGGAGTCGCCGGTGTCGTTGTCGTGTTCGAGGGTGAAGCGGTCGAGCAGTGGGGCCGCGCCCGCCGGCTTGTGTCCGTCGGTGAGGCAGTGTGGATGGACCCATTCGGTGGCGAGGCGTTCGGCGAAGCCGACGCGCCAGCGGTCGTGCCAGTATTGGGCGTCGCGCGCAGTGGCCTTTTCCCAATGTGGGTAGCACGCCAGGTGTAGGTGAGGGTGGCGAGTTCGGCGATGAGAGCGGGATGTTCGAGCCAGCAGCCCGGTATGGCAACGGCGCGGGTGCCAGGCTTGCCGACGTAGACAGCATTGTAATATTGAACGAAGTAGCCAACAGTGACCAGCGGCGACTGGTTAGGTGTGTCACTGTTGTCTTCGGCTGCCGGAGGTGGCTCAAACATCAGCCAGCGCGCGAGACGCGGTTGGTCGCCGTCCTCTTCAGCGAGAGAGGCGATTCTTTCCTTTAGTTGCTCAATTTCCGCGTGTTGTTCCTGGGCAAGGCGCCACAGTTTGACAATCATCTCGTCGAGTTCGCGCCGCGTCCAGCCTTCGGTCCCGACGCTGTCCTCCTGCTCCGGTACCGCTATCTCTTCCTCGCTCACGGGGCCTGTTCCCTCGATGCGTCACCCCGATTTGAACTTCCTTCCTGACGCGCCGCCGCCACGCCGCGCCGACGAAGCGTCCGGCGACCATATGCCCACGACAGAGCAAATGCCACACCGTAGATTTTGCCAAGGATGTAGCCCGGCATGATGCTCAGGCTTCCGAAGGCGATGCTGATAAAGACCGCGGACTCCGCGGGGAGCATGCCCACTTTCGCCACGACGATCCACTCGCGGTAGGGCTGGAGATATCGGGACGAGAGGTAGTCGACAGCCTCGGTCATCGCGAAGCTGAGTGAGAGTGCACCAACGATTCGGACCTCGGCGACCAAGAGCGACACGGCGTTGGCGAGCATCAGAGTCACCAACGCTGAGGCGCGTCCTGCTCGTCGGAGAATGGATGCGCGGAGGATGATCGCCGGTCCGATGGCGTATACGGCAGCGGGGCTGAGCAGGCCGAAACCGACTGCTATCGGCCCGAGGTACCCGGTCAGCCCGTTGGCGATAACGATCAGGGCCCCGTATCCGGTCAGTTGTGCCCACGGGAACCGCGCAGCGGCGGTAGCGGACCGCCGGATACGCGTTCGCGCCAGGGATGTGTCCAGGTGCATGTTCGGCTCCTCAGGGCTTGAAGCTAGTGGGGGGGTGTAGGTATCCGTGCGCGTCCACTGGCGGACGTCCCCTGCGGACCGTGTCGGCGTCGCTTTGCAACTGGGGCCAGTCCGGGCGTCGAGAGACGTCCACGGTGCGGCCTTGGATGGGCAGCAGGTTGCTGTGCAGGATTAGAACGCGGCCGTGGGCCAGGCTCCGGATTTCGCCTGGGCGGTAAGTTGGTGTGGTTTCGAGGCTTGTCGAGGTGCGGCCAGCGGCGAGCATGCCGTCGCTATGTTGTTGCCAGGTGCGGCGGCGATGGTCGCTGGCGATGGTGGACAGCCATTCCAAAGTGGCGTCGTCTTTAATGCCGCCGAAAGCTGTCAAGGTGACGGTGTTGTCAATTAGTTGTCGCCGTCCGGCTTCGCCGAACAGTTCGTCCAGCTGGGATCGGGATTGTGCTGCCCAGTGGATGAGCACTCCTCGGCCGGCGGATTCGGAGATGATGCTGGGAAGCCGTGGCACGGGCGTGGCTCCGAACAATTCGTCGAGCACGGCGCTGGTCGGTGGCTCGATGCGCCGACGTGGCTGTTCGAGCGCGAGGTCCTGCGCGGTGGTCAGGATGTCCTCGGCGAGGGCGGTCAGGACCGGTCGTGCGTGGGGTGCTTGGTGCTCACCGGCGATCAGGAACAGCGATCCACCCGCTTGGAGGAACTGCCGTGGCTCGAAGGAGTCCGATTCCGGCGGCGTGCACATGGCGCGGATGCTCGGGTTCATGAAGGGTTCGAGTGCGCGGCGTACGCTCATCCATACGGCGTCTGAGGTTTCGGCGACCATGCCGATCTCCGCGCGCAGGTTGTAGGACAGTTCTGGGTGATCGCGTTGCAGTATGTCGGCTGGCTCTGGGTCGGGTGGTTTGGTGATGGCCCAGGCCACGAGTTGGCTGACGTTTCGTCCTTTTTTGGCTGCGGCGAGGAGGTAGGTCTGCAGCACGATCGTCGCCCTGCCGCGGAATACTTTGTCGTTGCCTCCGATGTCTTGAAGGCCCAGGGCGGAGGCCTCGATGAGGGTGTCCGCCCTGCGCAGCGCGACGGCTGGGTCGATACATCCTCTGATTGGGGACCAGCGCACGGTTGCAGGCCAGGCGATGGTGCCGGTGGCGTCGCACAGAAGGACTGGTCCGGCACTTGGACGGCGGGCGCGAGCAAGCAGTCCCCATTCGGCCAGGTCTGGTTTGGTGGTGGAGGCCAGCAGAGCGCCTGGTGCGGCAAGGACTTTGTGGATGAGGTCTTGACGAGATTTTCCTGACCGGGTGGGCGCGATGACCCCGGTGGGTGTTTCGAGGTTGGTGACGAGCGTCTGCTTGTGCGGTCCGCGATGGAGGGGAACTGATATCTCGTCGGCCGAGGCTGCTCGACGCTGTTGCGCGGGAAGGTCACCTCGGGTCCATTCAGCGGCGCGGCGCGCGGCAGAGAGGGACAGGTGACGGCGAAGGTCGTGGCGGGTGGCGTGTCCGGGTGCGGTAGGTCCGTAGAGGCGCCAGGTCGGTACGGCCAGCAGGCTGACGAGGCCGCCCACGGCTCCGGCGAGCGCGACTGCGGCGGCCCAGTACTGGACCGTGCGGTGCCGGACTCCACTCGCCCAGGGTTCCTCGAGCGCGAGAGCTGGGTCGCCTGCGTAGTATGCGATCTTCGCGGCGATGGGGATCCACTGGGGAACATCGTGCCAAGCCCACTGGTCCTCGTGCAGCCCGGTGGTGATCGACGCCGCTACGGCCATTGCCCCTGCGAGGGCGAGGACGGCACCGAGCACGGCCACGATCAGCGCCATGAGGACTACATCACGGTCCAGTCCCGGTGAGTTGGTGTGGTGTTGTCGTCGTACCACTTGTCCCTCCTAATGTTGGGGAGGGCGTCGTGGGTTCTGCGATGCGGCGGATGGCGACGACGTCGCCGGTCCAGTCGTCGAGCGGTTGAAGGATTACGCCGGTGTGGGAGTCGAACGCATTGACGATCAGGCCATGCCCGGCGTACATGCCGACATGGCGGGGTACTTGCTTGGTTCCCAGGCTGCCGGGGATGAATACGAGGTCGCCGGGCTGTAGTTGGGCCAGTGACGGAACGGCTCGGCCAGCGTGGACTTGGCTGATCGTTCCGGCGGGGATACCGATTCCGGCCGCAGCCCATGCGGCGAGCATGAGCCCGGAGCAGTCGTAGCTAGTGGGGCCTTTGGCGCCCCAGACGTAAGGCTTGCCAAGCTGTCCGAGCGCGAACGACACTGCTGCGGCTTGCCGGGGGTCGGCGGGAAGTTGGTAACCGTCGGGAATCTTGGCGGGGTCGATGTCGGTGCGCGGCACTCCAGCGCCGCCTTGATCCGGGCATCCAGTACTGGCCGCGGCGACAGGCCCACTTGTGTCGCTCGGTGTCGGAGGCACCGGGTTGTCCGGGCCGGTCCAGAACTTGTCCACGATCTGCTCGGCGTGTGGTTCCTGCGGGGCGTAGCGGTCCGGGAAGCCGCTGCGTTGTACCGCCTGCTGCGCGGCGCCCGGTGCCATGGTGGCCCAGCCAGGTACCGCGAGGAGAGCATCGAGGAATTTTCCGGTTGAGTACACCGGGTCGAGGATTTGAGCGGGAGTACCCCAGCCTTGTGAGGGGCGCTGCTGGAAGATGCCGAGTGAATCGCGATCGCCGTAGTCGAGGTTGCGCAGCCCAGACTCGACGATTCCTGTGGAGATTGCTAGCACGGCCGCGCGTCGTGGCAGGCTGCGGGCGATGACCTGGTTGACGATGAGTTGGGAGATGTCCATTTGGTCGGCGGTGGTGACCGTGCCGTTGATGTCTTGACTTCCGCCGCCTGGGCCCCCGTCACCGTCGCAGCCGCCGCCAGCCACAATGGACACAGATGTCGAGATCATGGCGATCGCAACGGGGGACACTGAGATGATCGTAGCCGCGGCGACGGCGGTGGCTGTAAGTGCAACGGTGGTGCTCGCAGGCCTGTCCATCTGCTCTCACCGTGTGCGCGGCTTGCGCCGCAGCTGAGCGTTGGTGTCGAAGATGCGTCGTTCGGTGCGGGACTGAACGGTTTGTATTTTCAGCCCTGCTCGGCTTTCGATTTTCCAGAGAGCCCGACCCTTGCGCTCATTTGCCCATCCCCTGGTTACCTGATGCTCTTTTTCGGTGAGGGCAAGAGCTTCTGCGAGTTCGTCGGCGACTCTGGTGGATTGGCCGAGCAAGATCCGGGTCGAGCACAGTGCCAGGAGGTCACGAGCGATCGCTACTTCTTGTGATCCATCATGGCCGACTGCCAGGAAGTCGCCTGGTTTGTGGCCGACGAGGACCTGGATTAATTGTTCGGCGCGGGACAACCTCAGTTCGCCGTCGACGGTTTGGGCGGCACGTAGGCCAAGGCGGAGCTGCCGCCAGATCTCGTCGCGGACGACGATACGAAGATCCCCGTCTTCCTGGAGGTCGGTCATCATCGCCGACCAGCTCCCCAGGCAGGTCAGTCCGACCGCGACCGCGCGGTCGCCACGAGTACGCCAGAGCCGGGAGAGGTCCATGCTCTGGATGGGCGCGTCCCAATCAAGTTCGATGTTGGTCTGAGCGTCGAACAGACCTGCCAGCGGGCCATGGATCAGGTTGGCCAAGGCATCGGTCAGCGGTCGCAAATGGTCCAGGAACTGCCGGCGGTCGGCGAATCGCTGCTGCTCCCATAGCCAACGCGGTGGTTCGGCCAGTTCGCGCTGTACATCCGGGATCGTGATCGGGCGTAGCTGTGTATTGCCGTCGGCGACACCGAGCAGGTGTCGCAGCACCGCGGACAACACCGCTTCATCGGTCACAGTGGGCGGGTATCCCTGTGCCTCGCTCAGAGCTACCAGCAGTCGTGTCCAGCGCGCCAGCACACCATCAAGTTCCTCGCGTTGCCGCATAGCCGACCACGTAAGCCAGCGCGCCGCGAGGGGACCGAGGTCAAGAGCGTTCAGGCGTGCCTGGCTCCCGCTTCCGAGGACGATAGGTGTGACGCCGAGTGCCTCGAGCAGTGGTGTGTATTCCCCTTTGACGTCACCGCTGATGAGGGTTCTGACACCGAATTCCATCATGCGCAGGATGAATGCCACAACCGTGCTGCTTTTGCCTCGACCTGGTTCGCCGAAGAGCACGATGTTCGGGTTGGAACTGATGCCGCGAAGCACGTACTCCACGGGGTGGAAGTAGAAGGCCCCTCCGGAAAGCACGTCATAGCCCATCCGTGCTCCGACCGCGGGCAACGGCGACGCCGCGAGTAAGGGGAAGAGGCCACCGACCTCGTGCGTGCTGGCCTGATACACCGTGAGCGGTGCAGGCACTGCAGACCATCCTCGGCCCACTCGAGCGTGACCACGCCGGGGCGCGACCTTGCGATGAAACCGTTCTCGTGGCCGGGGGCTCCGCTCCGAAGACGTAGGCACGGCCGGCTGCCTGACCGCGGAGTCATCGAGCAGGTCCACCAGTGACCGCTCCGGGATCTCAGGCTGTCGGCTCATGCTCGACCACCTCGAAGGCGTGGAAGGGCGATTCCCAAGGGGAGCGTTGCAGCGACGAACGCCGTGTCCTGCGCTAGCTCCAAGCGCAAAAGCCGGAACCGATCGGCGACATCGGTCTCGACGCGCGCGGCGACATCCTCGATGTTCCATTCCGCGGGTACCGTTACCGCGCTGACCACGGCCACGCGGACGAGGCTGTGCCCGGCGGCCACCGCTCGTTCCTGGGCCCGGGCGCCGCTGGACTCCCGTGCTTCCATCGCGTTGCGGTTGAAGCCCCGGCTGGCTTTCCAATCCCGGACAACGCCAGTACGAAACCTGTTTCCCCGCACCGCTGTTCGAGCCTTCCGGTGGGACATGATCTCGTAGTGGATCGCGAGGCTGCGTCGCTCACCGGGCTCGCGCACCGCTAGCAACCCTGCTAGGGAGCCGAAAGTCGTACCAATCTCAGGCATGAGCACGGAGTACGCAACCGATGCGAACCCGTCGTGCAGGTAGAAACGTCTCTGCGGAGCGGGTGCATGCACTGGTCCTGCCGCCGCCCAGGGCAACGCCGCCGCGCCTCTACGGTGCCGCTGAGCCTCCAGAGTCGACGCGGCCGCCGGATTGAATCCGGTGCGCACGGCGACTGCCAGCTCCGAGCCGGACAGCCAGGTCACACGGTGCGCTCCCAGTGATCTGAGGCCATCGTCAAGGCCGTCCAGGACGCGGTAGAGCACTGCGGCTCGTCCGTCGACACCGCCACCTGCCGCCGCCGCGGGCTTGCGTAGCGCGTCCTCGGTGCCGGAAACCGTTACATAGGTTTCGTGGCGCACGCTCGCCGCTCCGATGGTGCGGTCGAGTTCCGCGGCGACACGCTGCGCAAGGTCTGGTGCGTCGCCGCTGCGGTGACGCTGTCGCCATGCGGCGTACTCCTGCCCGTCATCGGGGACGGTGCGCACCAGCAGCGACAGCCGGTCGACCACGCCCCGATGGCCAAGGGAGAGCAGCAGGTTACCCAGCCGGGTCGCTAGCGCCTCGCATTGGGTATCAGACAACATGCCGACCCCGGTGTGAGCCAGGCGTGCGGTGGCGCCCCACCGCCCCTCCGCGGTGTCGTGGATCAAACACACACGTCCCTGGTCCCGAAGGGGCGGCCCGTCAGGCAGGTGCAGCCGCTGCAGCACGCCGGGAAGGTCGGGCTTCCCGGGGTCGGCGCTGGCATCGGAGGTTGCCTGCGCCTGCCAGCGCGACCATCCAAACGTCGCACCGACCTGGAACAGCGCGAGGTGCCACAGCCATAGAATCCCAGGACGTCCACGCACCGGAAGAACGATGAGGGCTGCGATGACCGAGTGTGCCCCTGCGAGGGTGAGAGCCGTGGTCACAGCTCCTGACGAGAGCGCAAGCAGCACGGGCAGGGCCAGTGCGACGCAGCAGCCAGCCTGTAGTGGTGTGAGGCCGAGGATCCAGCCGGCACGCTCTCGCCGGGTCAGTCCTCGGTAGATCCGTACGTTCAGGCTCATGCGCCTCCCATCGCCGCTCGCTCCGCAGTTCCGTCGTCGTCATCGTCGTCATCTACCTCGGCATCGGCAGTCGATGAGGCCGCGTCCGGAGTCACGTCGGCGCCGTGCTCGTTGTCCAGCGGAGTCGGCATGGAGGCCTCGCCGCGCGAATCGTCGACTCCCTCGGGGGACGCCCCGGTGTCGTCAGTGTCGTCGCCTTCGGGCACGCCGTTAGCCTGGGACTCGTCGCTGTCCGAGGAAGTTTGCCCCTTGGCCTCGCTTCCATCGTCGGGATGGCGGTCTTCGGGGATGCTGTCGCCGGTGTCCGCACTGTCGAAGCGATCGGTGTTGGCTCGCTCTGAGGTATTGTCGTCGTCCTCGTCGTCACCGCTTTTCGCCTTCTTGTGACGGTTCCACGCCGACTCCGCGGCCTGCCCGGTCGGGCTTTCCGATCCATAGCTACCGAATCCGGTCTCCTGGCTCAGTGCCTCCCGAAAGGCTGCGCCGGCATCTGTGTTGGGGTCGATGAACGCGAACAGGCGAAAGAGGACGAATGGCACCCATACAGAGGTCCAGAGCACCGCTACTCCGGCGAATAGGCCAGAGAGCCCTTCCGCTTCGGCTGTCGCGCTGACTCCTAGGCCGACAGTCGTGGCTATCGCCGGTTTCATGGCTATCAGGGCATGTGCCCATCGGACCATGCGCCAGAACATTCTCGACGTCACGTTGGCGAGTAGCCCTGCCGCGGTCACGGGTAGCGTGGCGATTAGGACGTACATCGCCGCCTCACGGAAGATCATTTCGGTTGCGAACCCAAGGCCCGCCGGGATGACCCCGGCCACTGCCGCGATTCCCAGCACCGTCCCCTTGACCCCGTCACTACCCGCATCGAGTAGTCCCGACGCGTTGAGTGCGTCAGTGAAGTTCGAGGTCTGTAGCGAGGAGTTGAGGGTTGCGGTGGTGAGGCTGTCGGCTGCTGTGAGTGACGCGGTGACCAGCCCCACGCTGACGGCGAGTGCGGCGGCGTATTGGAACGGGCCGGTCATCAGTCGCACGAAGCCGCGTCCACCACGCAGCGCCGTGCTCAGGATTTGCCAGAAGAACAGTGAGATCGCCAACACGCCGGAGATCCACAGCATCAGCGGCCATAGCGCTCCGACTGGCCCGTCCGTGGTGGACACGGTGAAGATCGAGAATTTGTCCACGAGCAGGAAGGCCTCGCGCAGGATTGCGAGTCCGGCCTCCCATACGATGCGCATCGCGAGTTCGAATCCTGTTTCGATCAGCTTCAGCATCCCGTCGCCCGCCGTGGCGCCGAGCGCTTCGAAGGGCGCCAGAGGCCCCGGCTGGATCGGCGGCGGCAGCGGGTTCACCGGATCACCGCCTGGTATCCCGCGCGCACGCAATCGGCGCTTCCTGGCCAGGTGTTGCTTGCGTACGCCGGCACAGGGCCTGGGCTAATCCTCCAGACTTCTCCGGTGCGGCGCAGTGCTTGGCAATCACCGACACCGAGGACGATCGTGCGTCCCTGGTAGGCGAACGCCATCTGCCCCAGGACGCAGGCGACGACGTACCGGCCTTGGTCCACCGTGCCCTTGATCAATCCGTGGGTCACCTCGTAGGTGACGGACAGGCCGGGCGGGTTCGCCTCGTTCGCGAGTCCTGCGCTTTCGCGGAATTTCGCGAGCAGCGTGTAGATGCCGGTGGTCTCTACGCCTGGCCCGCCCGGCGCGCTCAGCGTGCTGTAGGAACGCTGGTACTGCGCCGGGTCTCCCCCACGAGTGCCGTTTTCGTTGAGGATGACCAATTGCGCCAACGCGCCTTCGGGTGTCGGAGGTAGCCCTTCGGCGGGCAGCGAGTCGATTTGGCCGGCCGCGGCCGCGGGAAGTCGCAGAGGCAGCCCCGTCGCTTCGGTGCTCAGCGTGGTTGGTTCGGCCGCATCGATTGGGAACCAGGGCATGGGGCGGTCGGCAAGCTCCCGTTGCGCAGTTACGTCCCAGCCAGGCTCCGGGGCTGCCGAAGGGCGCGTTGGTGGCGATTGCGCTGGGGCTGGTGGTGCCGGCTGTTCTCTTACAGCGACGATGACGACGGCGGCGAGCACAGCCACGGCCGCTGCGACGGCGAGAGTTCGCCGGACTCGCCTACGGGTTCGGATTTGCTTCGTGGTTTCTGCGTGGTCGAACATCATGGCGCCGCCGCCAGTCCCTCGATCAATGTGAAACCGATTCCGTAGAGGATGGCGCCACCGACCGCGCACAGCATCATGACTACGCCGATCTTCCCTGCACGGTGGTGGTCAACCCAGCGACCACCGGCCCAGACCGCGAGCCCGATGAAGAAGCCGAGGATGAGGGCGAGCCCGGCGCCCCACTTCGCATAGTTGGCCAGATTGAGGATCTTCTCCGATCCAGGTGGTGCCACTGGTGTCGGGTTAGGAATCTGGGCGATCAGGTCCGCGACCAGTAGGGCGTTCATCGACGCCATCCCTCCCTTGCGCCCGGCGTGGACCGGGCAGTCGGGGGGAGGACTTTTCGGACAGGAGACCAAGTTCACGCAACAGCGGCTCGATGGCGCGCCGCGCTGCTGCTGGTGTGACAGCTGGCGTGATGCCGTGAACTTTCAGGGTTGGGTCGTGCGGCATGAATGACGCGTTGTCCACCATGGTGCGGAGCAGTCGCCCGCCGGCGTGGGCGATGACTCGCGGCCACCGGCGTGCACCGACGACGATCATGTGCTCTGGTCGTGTTACGAGTCCCGAGTGGATCCACGGCTCCAGGCGCGACATGAGCTGCTCGGCATGCAGGATAGAAGGCAGGGTCGGGCGGGCCACCACGATCGGTATGGGTGCCGGATTCGTTGGTCGCAACCACTGCCCCGCGCCTACTACTGGTCGTGCGCCGACACGCCAGGGGTCGTGGCCGACGTCAGCGACGGTGACATCAAGACGGCGGCCGGTCGGCGGCCAGTACTCGGGTGGTGGAACCATACTCGGCGTGATCACGGGCAGTGTGCTGTCCAGGCGTGCCAGCACGGCCTGTGCCCTCCAGGAGTAGCGGATGCGCACTGAGGGGAAGGGCTTGTCTGTGGGAGGCCCCTCGGTTCTCGCGGCTCGTGACAGGCCTGAGCGCACGGGGTCAGCAGTATCGACTAGCAATACCGACTTTCCCTCGATCTGCAGCGCGTCGCTGATCACGGCGGCGGTAACTGATGCGCCGGTACCCGACGTGGCCGCCAGGATTGGCACAACACGCCCAAATCGCGAGGCATCCGCCTCGTGGCCGTCGACAGCGAGCGACTCTCCTTGGGCCTCGTGTGCCGCGGCGATGGTGGTCTGAGCAACCAGGGCGGCTTCCGGATAGCCTTCGGTGTCCACTGGTGGCGTTGTAGTCCTCTGCGCAGCAGTCAGTGCCGCAGCATCCAGCGCACCGTGCAGATCGCAGTCCTGCAATCCTGCATTTTGACGCACAAGGACTGGAGCAATCGAGTGCATTAGCCCGACGATGGGGTGCTGGTCCGGCGACGATGCAGATCGTGACAAGCTTTTATCTCCCTCCTGCTACCTGGCAGGGCAGTGCCGTGGAAGCGAACTTGGGTGACCACGGGAGGAGGTGTGGCCACCCAAGACGCTCCGCCCGGCAGCCAAGGGCTCGTGCACCCGATTCACCCATGAGCGGAGGGGGTTGTCGCTCGCGGTGGCGGCTTGACCGCTGTCGGTTGGCTACGAGCACCGGCGCTGATCGGCTGCCGGTACATCCACGGAGAGCACTTGAGCGGGGAGACTCGCTAGCGGCACTGGATCCACATGCCACCGATGCTCACAACTGTTGACAACTGCTGCGTCCAGCATAGCCACGCTCACTCTGATGTCAATAGTTGTGAGCGCGGCGAGTCGCAAGGTACCTTAGGCGAGTTCGGCTCGCTGCCGATCAAGGGAGGAACCGTGTCACCAGGCTCGTCAGCAGACATGCCGCAGTCGCCACTGCCAACTCGCACCCTCGCCGATCAGCAAGTCCTTGGAAAAGAGCTCGTCAAGCTAACGACGCTTGCCAACCGCATCACGCTTCTTCTCGAGGCCCACTCGGTAGCCTACCAGCGCCCGGATGGCTCGTTTGAGACCGATCCCGATGTAATAGCGCTTTCCGAGGACCTGACTGCCCGGCAGCTGAAAGTACCCACCATCGCGTCGTGGATCGCTGAGCGCTCGGGCACCAACTTCAAACGCGCCAATCTCTACTATCTCCGCAGCGGCGAGCGAGTCGACCCAAGCCGTCCCGTGCTGCGTGCGCTCGCGGCTTTCTGGAGATTGGATGAGCGTCTGCTCGATGTGTCGGTCCCAGCTGACTGGCTCGACGACGACGCGCTCAACCGTGACGGGAAGAAAATTTTGGCCGTGATGGCACAGGTCGGGGTCACCGACATCAAGGCCCGGGACGTCCAGAATTTGACAGATGGAGTCTCGGCCGCGAGCCAGCGGCAACTCTTGCAGGTTCTGCAGAGCATCGCTGAGGAGCAAGCGGCCTCCCGTCGACGGAGCGGGGGCAAGAAGACCTAGCCGCGCTGGGTTGGCGACAGTCAGCTTTCGCATGGGCCTTCGTGGCACAGGCGAATCGTGGGAAACACAAGCGCCCGCCCTGGGCCGTGTGTGACGACGTCTACTCTGGAGAAGAGGAACCGTCCAGCGCGGCTCGTGCCAGCTCCGCAACCGCGGGGTCGTTCTGGAAGAACCATGCAAGGGCGGCCAGACGGTCGAACTCAGCGTCCTCGTCCACCTGCAAGGTAGCCCGACCGGCACTGGGAGCAGCATCCCGTTCCGGCTGTTCGAACTGGTAGCCGGCAGCGAATGCCGCCATCGCTGCGCGCAGTTCCACAGCTTCGACGAACGCCGCGTCGTACCCCCGTTCATCCGCTTCTTCGCGGGCATGTTCGGTGAGGCCCGAAGGGACGTATGGTCGGAGGGTTCGTTGGGCCTCGCGGATTCCCAGAGCGAATCCGCGAACCCTGGTCGCCGCGGCGACATGAGCAAGCGGACCGTGAAGCCCGGCTTTCCCGAGTAGCGTCCAGAGTTCGCAGAGTGCCTGTTCACGTCGTTCTCGACGTCTACGGTGACAGAGGTCCAAAGTGCTACGGACCGCGGCGGCTGCCGCGGACCCTGCCGAGAAGGTGATGACCGAGGCTGCGCTGAGGTGCAGCGTGACGGACATGTAGCGCGGTTCTGTTACTCCGCCGACCAGCACGAGACCCAGTTTCCACAACACCGGCACCACGCCGACGGCCATGCCCGCGACGGCCAGGCCCAGTGCCAGCCGTAACGCTCGATCAGCACGGCGGATTTCGGCTGCGGTCCGCTCGATGAAGGCACACAGACCCGCAGCGACCGCCCCATGAAAGACCGTGTTGTAGAGGCGAGCGGCCGGCCGATCGTCCGCAGTGGTAGCAAAACCGGGTTCACTCGTGCCCTCCAGGAGATAGAGCAGGGTCATCGTGACCAGACACGCCAGCCCGCCGGCTACGACGGTGCGCACGCGTACGCCGGTAACGCCGCTCGCTCGGAGAAAACCGGCGAGTCCGAGGATGCTGAGCACCGTCGCGGCGCTGGCCACGTAGAACGACACGTTCCGGGCCTCGAAGACCCGGTCTGCCCAGCGCGCGGCGGCCGGGGCACTGGCGAAGCTTGCACAGCCCATGCACACCAGAGCAATCACGAGGTAGTCGCGAGCGCGCTCACCATGCCCAAGGCGCCGGTTCACCAGTGCCTTGCGGGCGGCTTCGGCGAGCGCAAGCGTTCCGGCGGTTACGGTCAGGCCGCTGAAGTAGTCAGGCACAGTGCCGCTGCAGGTGACGGCGCGACCCGAAGGCGGCGATGATGCCGCGCTTGGCGCATGCGCGTTGCGGGCGGACTCTCGCGGCTAGTCGCTCAGCGAGCAGGTGGGCGAACCGCTCGGCAGCAACCTCGTCCGACTCCTTACAACATCCGTACGTTCCGCTGTCGAGGTGTCCCAGAAGCCAGTGTCCGAGTTCGTGCAGGAGAACATGGCGCTCGTACAGCGGGGATTCCGAGCGCGCGAGCACGATGTAGTCCGCGTCCGCCGCGCGGATCAACAGGCCTCCCGGACTGTCGGAGTTCAGGGTCGCGCGCATGAGCACCAGGTCACGGCCGTGGCGCTCGCCGATCTCGCGCACATACGCGGCAGCGTCAGAGGTCCATTCGGGGAGGGTGCTGAAGATGCTGTCGTAGCGAACTCTGTCGTCGGTCAGGTCTTGCACGGTGTCCCCTCCGGTCTTCGCGCTGCAGCACTTCCGCCGTCCCCGCCGACGAGGCCGCACCACTCCACATTGCCGTTAGAATCAGTTACGATCTCTTCCTGGCAGCCTAGAAGACCCACGCTCAAAGTCAACTGATTCTAATGCTTGCTGCGGCAAGCGCAGGTGAGGCGATGTGACCCCCTCCAGCGACGAGTCCCCCGAATCGACCGACGCCATGATCGGCCGCCGCTTGCGGACGCTGGTGGACCGCTTCCGGAACCCCAGCAAGCTAGATAAAACGGGGGCACCCAAGCCGTGGACGAACCAGGAGATCGGCGACGCAACAGGTTGCACCTCCGCCTACGTGAGCATGTTGAAGCATGGCAAGGCTCCAGGAGTCAGCGTCAAAGTCACACACGCGATCTCCGAGTTCTTCGGGCTGCCCGGAGGGGCCCTATCGTCCAGCGACGAACTGTACTTCCAAGATTGCCTCGCGGTCGTGGAGCAGGCACGGGCGGCGGCGATCCCCTATTCCGCGAGCGACCTCGAGGAACAGCTCGCCTTGCTCCGGCAGCTGCGCGCCTCAGGCCACGATCCCTCATCGGTTCGCCTTCTGCTCCGGGAGGGCGCCGCTCTCGGCGAGGACCTAGTGCCGCTGATGCGTCAGTTCCTCCAGCATGAACTGACCCGCCGAGACCGTTCGACAGACGACACCACGTTGCGGTTCGAGGCGTGACCGGCACGAACGAACTCCGGCACTAGCGGCTCGAGGGGGCACGATGAACGGTGCACGCCGCTTGGCGGCGGCAGCTCTGCTGATGCTGGTCGTGAGCGGCTGCGGAGGACCATCGGGGACGACTGACACCGTCTCCGCGCCGGCCTCCGGGTTCGAGCCAGTCACCATCACGGACTGCAGTGGCCGGGAGACCCGGTTCACCGAACCGCCGCGGCGGGTGGTGGCCATGTCCAATCCCGCGATCGAGATGCTGGCCTGGCTCGGACTGACCGATCGCCTGGTCGGCGTGGGGTCGGCGCCGAAGGCAGGGGCGCTTCCGGCCGAGTTCGAGGCAAGAGTGCAGGCGGTGCCGGCACTCACCGGCGAGTACGTCCCCGGGACTCAACATCGTGTTCCGCGTGAGCAGTTGCTCGCTGCGGCCCCCGATTACGTTCTCGGGGCGTTCACCTCTAACTTTTCCCCGGGGCAGCCCGGCACACAGGACGACCTGGCCGCTAGCGGTATCAAGTCCTACCTGATGGTGAGCAACGCCTGCCCCGCTGCAACGGGCCCCCGTGACGGATTCGAGCTGATCTACCGCGACCTGCGCAACCTCGGCGAGACCTTCGGCGCCAGGGACCGCGCTGACCAGCTGATCGCGTCCATGCAGAAAACCATGACCGCCGCCACACGCTCAGTGGGCAAGCCGCAGGTCAGCGTGTTTCCTTATGAGGTCGACGAAGCGACGAGCAGCCCGGTCGCGCCCGGCCGGGGCCAAGCTGTGTCGGCCGTGATTGCCGCGGCGGGCGGCCGGACTATTTTCGGCGATCTGGACGCTCCGTACTCGCGCGTGAGCTGGGAACAGATCGCGGCCAGAGACCCCGAAGTCATCCTGCTCATCATCTACGACCGTGGATCGCCGGTGTCCAACGACGAGGCGTTCGCTCGGGCCGAACACACCGCTCGCGCCAATCCCGCCTTGGCGCAGACTCGCGCCGGCCGCGATGGGCGGTTCGCCCGAGCCTTATACGAGCAAGCCTCGACCGGCAGCGTCCGCAATGCGCACGCCGTAACACAGCTCGTCCCCCAGCTACATCCCGGAGCAGGCATATGACCGCTCCTTCCTTCCCATCCAGCCGAACAACGGCGCGGCCGGTCCTAGTGGTCACAAGTCTGGTCCTGCTCGGTGCAGCTGCGGCCGTGGCCGGAGTGGCATTCGGGTCAGTCCCCGTCCATCCGCGCGTCGTGCTGGAGATAGTGGCGTATCGCCTCACCGGCATCGGCGATCCATCTGGGTGGACCGCCATCCAGGACTCGATCGTGTGGGACCTGCGTCTCCCCCGAGTCCTGCTCGCCGCTACAGCCGGGGCAGGCCTGACGATCGTGGGAATGTCCGCCCAGGTCATGGTCAACAATCCGCTAGCCGACCCATTCCTGCTCGGTATCTCTTCTGGCGCCGCACTCGGCACCGTCGCCGCCCTGACCAGTGGGCTCACATTGTGGGGTCTTTCCTCCTATACCGCCGGCGTGCTCGGTGCCGCTGTCGCGTTCGCGGCGGTGTGGCTTCTGGCTCGATCGGCATCGATGAACCCGAAAGATCTGCTCATGGTCGGCGTTCTGGTCAGCAGCATCCTGCTCGGACTGACCAACTGGCTTATCGTGCAGGCCACCGACCCTGCCGCCCGCGGAGCGTTGCACTGGATCTTCGGGGACCTCTCAGCATCGGCGCGGTGGCCCGAACTGGCAGTTCCTGCCACCGCGGTGGCCGCAGTAGGTCTGTGGATTGGGGCGCACGGTCGCACGCTCAATTGCCTCGCAACGGGAGCGGAAACTGCGGCCAGTCTCGGAATTTCTCCGTCCCGCGCCCGCGCCCAACTTTTCGTCGCCAGCTCGATCCTGACCGGAATCATCGTCGCGGCCTGCGGCGCCATCCACTTCGTCGGCCTGGTCGTGCCGCACATCGCACGCCGATTCGCCGGCACCGACCACCGCCGCCTCACCCCGATCGCCGCACTGACCGGGGCGGTGTTTCTCGTGCTCGCCGACTTGCTCGCGCGCACCGTCAGCGCACCGGCGGAGGTTCCCGTGGGAATCATCACGACCGTCGTGGGATCCATCGTCGCGCTCTTCATTTTCCGGCGCCACCGACGCGGCGGGTTCGGTTCATGAGCCTGGAACTGCACGCCCTCACTGTCGTCCTCTCCGGGAAGACCGTCATCGACGACGTGGCCATCACCGTCCAACCGGGCCAGGTCACGGGCGTGGTCGGGCCGAACGGCAGTGGCAAATCGACGCTGCTGCGGACGATCTACCAGTACCTGAGCCCGCAACGCGGAGTAATCAGACACGATGACGTCAACCTCGCCACGCTGCGACCGACCGAGCGGGCACAACGGATCGCGGCTGTACCGCAGCACACCGACTCCGGCCTCGAAGGAACGGTCCGCGACGTCGTTGCCTTAGGACGCACGCCCTACAAACGCCCCTTCTCCCCAGATACCGACCGGGACCGACAGATCGTGGCGGACAGCCTGCGGCAGACGGACATGTACGACTACGCCGAGAGGCTCTACGCCACCCTCTCCGGCGGTGAGCAACAGCGAACGCTCCTGGCTCGCGCGCTCGCCCAACAAACTCCCGCGCTGGTGCTCGACGAACCGACGAACCACCTCGACGCCCGTCACCAGCTCCACATTCTGGAGCTGGTACGCGACTTGGGCCGCACAACCCTGCTGGCCCTGCACGACTTGAGC
The DNA here is from genome assembly GCF_021725495.1 of Saccharothrix sp. AJ9571. Lineage (NCBI taxonomy): Bacteria > Bacillati > Actinomycetota > Actinomycetes > Pseudonocardiales > Pseudonocardiaceae > Saccharothrix > Saccharothrix sp. AJ9571. The sequence continues at coordinate 383,454 of NZ_CP091382.1, forward strand.
CTGGCGGCACGGTACTGCGATCAGATCGTGGTGATGAACCGCGGCCGGGTCGTGGCCAGTGGTAGGCCCGTCGAGGTGCTCACTCCCGGGCTGCTTGCCACGGTCTTCGGTGTGTCCGGCGAGCTGATCGATCATCCCCGTACCGGCGACGCCTATCTGCTGCTCGCCCCCTTGCACTGACCCCACTGCCGTAACCGCGCTGCGCCACCAGGCTGATTCTGCTGCCCGGTGATCTTCGGCATCATGAGAGTCGCCACTGGCCGGCATGGTCAACAGGAGGGTTCCACGGTGTATCGGCGCGCGCGCAGCCTTGTCATGTTCTGGAGGGGGTCTTCTCTTGTTGCCCGAAACTACCTTGCGGGTGTGCTGGGCAAGCCAGTCCACGACTGGACGATCAGCGTGGAAGAGCTCAACTTGCTCCGGCGCCTCGATCACTGGCGCACCGCTGCACAAGTCGCCACCGATGCTCCCGAATGGACACCCACGAGTATCGCGGCGGCACTCGGCGTGTTTCACGAGCGCGGGCTGCTGCTCACCCCCGCAGAAGCCGCAGTCGAAGATGGACTCGATCAGCACTGGACCGGGTGGTCACCCGAAGCACCGGTCTTCCTCTTCGGCACCCAGGATGCCGACTACCCCGTGGGCGAGGACCATGGAAGAGTCTCTGCTTCCGTGGTCGGTCAGAGCGGACCACCTCCGCCCATCGTCAAGCACTACCCGGGCCCCTACCTGACCCTTCCCGACACACCCCCGCTCACCGCAGCGATTGGGGCGGTACTCCACCAGCGGCGTACACACCGGACATTCACCCCTGAAGCGATCCCGTTCACCGATTTCGCCGCGGTGATCAACACCACGTTCGCGGCCACACACTTCGTTTCCACGCCTGACTACGGCACGCTCATGCTACGGACGAGTCCCTGCGGTGGGGCCCGCTGTGAACTCGAAGCCTACGTCGGGGTTCACGACGTCGAAGGCGTGGCTTGCGGTCTATACCACTACAACCCGCGCTATCGGCGCCTGGCCTTCGTGGCCGAGTACACACGGGAAGTCGCGACGCACCTCGCCTATGACCAGGATATGGCCGGTGGCGGGGCCTTCGTCGTCTACCTCACGGCCAACATGCGGCGCTCTTCATACAAATACCGTCACCCGCGCCAGCTGCGCGTCGTCTTCCTCAACGCTGGCCATTTGGGCCAGACGTTCGCCCTGGCCGCCACCGCCGCCGGCCTCGGGCCCTGGCAGAGCGCGGCCGTCCGCGACAGCCAGGTTCAAACCCTGCTGGGCCTGGACCCGATCGGCGAACCTCTCATCTACATGATGGGTGCTGGCCAGCCTGCAACGCCGCTGGATGGCGTACCGGCCGAGTACCCCCTCGTTGAGCCGCCCGACCTCTAGCCCCTGGTCCATTCTGCGGTAGCCCACTACCACGGTGCCACGTATCGTGACTGTGTCATCACCTTCCGGAGCTATAGTCGGCCCGCTGCGATGTGGTGACCCAGTTCAGGGAGGAGCACGATGAAACTCGCACGCAAGTGGCGAACGTGGACAACACGTCTGCGCCGCCCCGCGGCACAACCGTTCCCGCTGACCAGTAAGGCCGTACCAGACCGCCGTCGTCTGCTGACCAATCACTTCGCCTGACCGCGCCATTAGCACCCCCTCTGAAGTCGAGGAGTGACCGAGGTCCGGCGTTCGGCCACAACCGTCGCCGTGGTGGTGCTCGTTGTTTCTCCGGTGTCGCGGAGAGCTAATAAGCCGCTTGACTGATCGTCAGCACGGCGTTGTGCTCATAGTCGGTCAGCCGAGTCCCGATGGCATGGATGGACACCGCAACCCACTCTCCATTTGCTCGCTGAAGCCGCGCGGATACGGGTCCCACCGGTTCCGCGCGGCGGAAGCCATGCCGCGGATCGCCGTGGTCAGCGGCCGCGGTTCGGGCAAGCGCCAGGAGCGCCCGCAGATCCTCGGGATGAACTAGGTCATGCAAAGAGCGGTCAGCCGGCTTGTACAGCCCGAGATCCGCGTATAGGCCAGGCGCCGTCCAGATGTGGTGGGCACGAGCGTCCACCTGTGCTAGTGCTGTGTCCATGAACGTTGGCCGGGTTGGCGACACACCGGTCAACGTTCGCGGCTGCTGATCGTCCGCGCCCCAGTCTGGGCGGATGGCAGATTCAGTACGAGCGCGTCGGCTGACCGATCAGGAGGGTCAGCGTCTGCAGAAGATCGTCCGCAGAGGCACCGGATCATCGATCCGGTTGCGGCGGGCGATGGTGATCATGGCCTCGGCCAGCGGAAACACCGTCCCCGCCATCGCCCGCCTGGTCCAAGGCGACGAGGACGCAATCCGCGGGGTGATCCACCGGTTCAACGAGATGGGCCTGGCTTGCCTGGACCCTCAGTGGGCGGGTGGCCGTCCCCGCCTGATCAGCCCTGAGGACGAAGCCTTCATCATCGCGACGGCCACCACGCGACCCGAAGCACTCGAGCAGCCCTTCACCCGCTGGAGCCTGCGCAAACTCTGCGCCTACCTGACCCGCAACCACGGAAACCGACGGGTCACGATAGGCCGCGAACGGTTGCGGCAGTTCCTGCGCAAGCACGACATCACTTTCCAGCGGACCAAGACCTGGAAGGAGACCAACGACCCCGACCGGGACACCAAACTGGCCCGCATCGAGCACGTGAGCAGCCACTTCACCGACCGGGTGTTCGCGTTCGACGAGTTCGGGCCACTGACCATCCGACCGCACCCCGGCGCCGGCTGGACGAAGAAGAACCATCCCGGCAGGCTGCCTGCCAACTATCACAAACTCTGCGGTGTCCGACAGTTCCACGGCTGCTACTCGCTGGGAGACGACACCCTCTGGGGCGTCGTCCGAGCACGAAAATCCGCGGCGAACACCCTGGCCGCACTGAAGTCCATCCGCGCCGCACGCCCGGACGGCGCACCGATCTACATCATCCTGGACAACCTCTCCGCCCACAAAGGCAACGCGATCAGAGCGTGGGCCCACCGCAGCAACGTCGAACTGTGCTTCACCCCCACCTACAGCTCCTGGGCCAACCCGATCGAAGCACACTTCGGGCCGTTGAAGATGTTCGCAGTCGCCGGATCGAACCACCCGAATCACACCGTCGCCACCCGCGCCCTGCACGCCTACCTGCGATGGCGCAACGCCAACGCACGCCACCCCGACGTCCTCGCCTCCCAACGCCGTGAACGAGCCCGTATCCGCAGCGAACGCCGTCACCGGTGGGGACAACGCGCCACACACGCCGCCTGACCAACCCCGCCAACCTATGTGGTCACAGCACTAGGTAGACACCAGTCGCCGGCAACACCGACAGATATGCCCCGATAACGTCGGACTCCCCCGAGCGCACTGCGAGATCCAACGCACGCTCGCCATCCTCGGGAGCGCTGATCAGCCCCCGGGTAACGCGGGTGCCGCCGTCCTCGATGTCCAGCCAGCACGCTTGCCTGAGCACGAGGATCTCGGAGGTCGACCGATTGTGCGTCGGATAGACCATCGTCCGGAGCCGATCGGAATCATCGATGAGCGACAACTCGTAGCACGCCCGCATCGACATCTTCGAAGCCAACCCCAGCATTTCATCGAAGAAAGTCGCGGCGTGCCACCAATTGCCGCCAGGGTACGGGCCAGCCTGTCCCTGCGGCAGCGCCATGCCCATCAGCTCGAACATCGAGTCAGACCAGCACACGACCGCAGCATCAGGCCGATGCGCGGGAACACGCCACTCCCACGAACCGACTACCGGCCGTTCATAAGCCACCTCACGAGCTGCCCCGCTGGCCGAGTCTCGGACCGCACCAGACTCGTCCACCTGCCGGTACCGGCCGGCTGTACCTGCGATCCGTGAACCATTGGGCGAAAGGACGGGATGCACCTCCACCTCCCAGAGCACGCCCACCACACGCGCGCGCCTTCGCAAGACGCCGCTACGCCCCCTCTGTACGTGCACCATCTCGTGCATTGCGGGGATCAGCAGCTTCCGCATGACCTCGTTCATGTCGCGGCCAGGCACGTTTCCCTGGTAGTGGCGAGCGCCACCCTGGATCATTCGCGGCCGCGCGTAGGCATCGCTGACGAACCACACGCCCGCCCGGGCACGAATGTTCGCCAGATCACCGGAACTCGAAGCTCCACCACCTGGGCGCACAAGCCCGTTTGCTGACCGCCTCACGTCATGCCTCCCCGCACCGTGATCATCCCACAAAGAACGATTTCTCCAGGCGTTAACGGGAACTATGTGTGCCGCCCAGACGACTCAGGGACTCCCAACCTGCAGCGAGTGCACCAGCCGGGGCAGAGCATGCTCTGATCGGGTGAACCTTGATCAAGAGGGACAGCGTCCGACACCTACCGATTAGTATCTGTGCCACTGCCGCAGGCAGAGTGCGCGTTCCCTGCAGTCGAGGGCGTGGCCGTGAGCCGGATCAGCTTCCGGCCCGTTTGACGTCTGCTGGGCGAGCCCATGGTGTGACCCACTATGGCGTGCCCGTATGACGGTCAGCTCGCTCAGGAGTTCCAGACGTGCGGATTGACGCGCTGCTCGCCAGCCCACACCCTGCTGCCAAGGTTACTGAACGACGCTCCCGCTCGGCCCCCCATGCTTCGGCCAGGGCGATCGCGGACCGGATTGAGTTATGCCGCCGGATGCTCGTTGAGCTCGACCTTCCGACCCCCTTCCCACTGCGGGAGCTACTTGGCACCGCCGCCCGCCGCAATGGCAAAACTCTTGAGGTCAAGGCCAGGCGCATGCCTCCAGGCATGCCGACGGCGTTCCTTGTCGATCTCGACTCCACCATCATCATCTTCTGCGACAACGGACCCTCTCCCTTGCTTCAGCACATCAGTATCGCGCATGAAGTCGCGCACATACTGTTCCAACATGAACTACCTCGATGCCAGCCGCTGGTCAGAGGGACGGCATCCGAATCTGAGCTCGCGAATTCACTCCTTCCCACCCCTCCCACGGCAGCCGATCTTGAGCGCGAATTCGGCGGGCTCGACGAGTTCGGCGAACAGGAAGCAGTCGCCGAGACTTTCGCTCGCCTGGCTGTTCCCATGATGAGTTTCCCTGGCTCGGCAGCCATGCGCATGAACACAGCGCACCTCAGTCCCGCTCAGGTACACCTGAGCAACATATTCGATCGCCGACCCAAGACCAACTGCTACATCCGTGTCTGACGGAATCGCCTGCATCGTCGCCCTGATCTGCTGTGGCGCCACCATCCAGGCCTGGCTTTGGCGAAAGGAGACCGACACCGCGACTTCGACCTTGCAAATGAGCGCACTGTTCACCTTGGGCGCTGCGGCATTCCTTCACACGCCGACGGCGGTAGCGCTCATAGTCCGTCACCTAGGGGCTAGCGCCCTCTCCATCCCCGCAGCCACATTGATCGTGGCACTGTTCCTGCTCGCCGAGCTAATCCTGGGTACCGTGCAGACAATCGAGCGCCCCCGTCGCAGAACAGTGCGTTATCTCTGTTTTGGCATCGCTCTTGCCTCCACCATCGCCACGACTGCCGTGGCCACGAAAATCACAAGCTCTATCGCCGCCACCACCGCACTTCCCGGCATTTTGTGCCTGATCTACGTCGTGGCGAACACTGCGGCACTCACTCGTGCGATGGCACCTCAATTCAGCGATACTCGACTACGACCGCTCATGCGATGGGGAATTCGATGCACCGCTGCCGGCGTCCTCACGCTGGCCCCAGCAGTCAGCGCCTGGCATCTGGTCGTGTTCCTCCACCCTGATGACATTCGGCATCCAAATCTGGCCGCCGCGAGCATCGCGGTAGCCCTGGCCATATGCGCAACCACGGCTGGTTTCGTCGTCTCTTCATGGTCGGCCTTCGTCTTCGAGCTAACGGCCACCCTCCTCGCATGGCACTACACGCCCCAACTCCGTCAACTCTCCGCATTCCTCTCAACAGGTGACCCCAGTCAGCTCCACCGTCATCAACGACGGCTCAGTACGCGGCGCCGGGCAACCTGGATCGATCTGGCCAACGCGGTACTCGATGCTCGCGGACACCAGTTCAATCTACGCCGGCACGCCCGGCCGGGGGTGTATCGAGAACTTCGCGAACGGCTAGCACGACGTCAACTTCCTCGGCCGCGGGCACACGCAGAGGCCGAGAGCGCCGAGCTGCTCTCCGCCCTTCGCAACCGCGAGAAGGGCCGAACGCCGAATCCCGGCCTGGCTGATACGCACCACCTCGACCTAGAGCCGCCGAGTCTCGTCGCCGAAGCACGACGACTCGGCGCAGTGCGACGGGTCCTTCTTCGTCGCACGAGGAAACCGAGCCGCAACCGCCTGTGAACCTCACGTCACGATCCCCTAGACGCTCACAGTTGTTGACATTCGTCCGTGAATCTATATCGTGTGAGTCATGCTCACAGTTGTGAGCATGACAGTCGCCTTCGGTCCACCGGACGAACTGTGCTACTGCGCGCTATAACGCTGCCCGGCCACCCAGGGCGGACCAATATCACCACTCTGCTACTTGGAGCTCGGAGGGCACGTGTCACCCCCACCAATACACGTCCGACAAGCCACGCTCCCGCGGCCGGATCAGCGGCCGTCCGGTCGCCATCGGCGAGAAAGAAAGACACGGAAGGCGAACCCCGAAACCAGGCATCACCGTCCAACCCTCGTCGCGCTGAGTGCCGCAGGCGCCGTTACGGCGTCCCTTCTACTGATCTGGACGGACCTGCGTCCCGAAGATGACACATCTCATGCGAGGCCCGGGCGACCGCCCGTGCAATTGCTCCGCAGTAACCAGCCGGAGGACAGCGAAACTCCCGTGGACCCACGACCACCAGGGCCACTCACCACACTGCCTCGCGCGACTACCGGGAAGACCTTGAGCACGGTAATTCCCGATGAGTGGCCTGACTCCATGCCCTCTGGCCGACTCGTCGGCGCTTCGGCGACCATTGCGCTCTACGAATACCCCGGCGGCCACGCCATCGCGGCGCTTCCCGCTCGCACTGGTGACGCGGACACCTGGGTACCGATTATCTCGGAACAGCCAGGATGGGCTCGGGTCCTACTGCCCGTGCACCCGCAGGGTACCTCGGCGTGGGTTTTTCTGGAGGACTCGGCCGTCCGGACTGGGTTCTCTCCGTATCAAGTGATACTCGAGCGGGCAACGAACACTCTTTACCTCTACCTCGGGAACTCGCTGCTGGAGGCATGGAAGGTATCCCTAGGAATCACCGTTGCGGATGCGCCAGAGGGCCGAACCTACGTGACCGGCCTCGACACCTCCGCCGGGGACTCCGAACAGTCCGTCCAACTTGGCATGCCGCTACAGCCGCCTTCCGAGGACGCCACCTCCTACCTGACCATTCGATCAGCAGAAGGTGGCAACGTCGACAACCCTGCATCTATAGCTGCGCCAGCCGACGCAATTGTCATCCTCACTCGCGAACTGTTGCTGGGTACTCCGGTTCTTATCCGCTGACGGTAAGGGACACGATGACACTGCCACCTGACCGCGCCTCAATCAGCGTCTGCGCCGCACTCGCCAGCCTCTGCGTTGCGAGCCTCGCCGTAGGACTGATCACCACTCTAACGACTACTGACTCCACCGGCACCGCTCCACGATCGACGCGGCCCGCCTGCACTGCTGAACCTCGCCTTCGGACCGACATCAACCTGGCTACGTCACCTACCTGCATGTCGGCCACCTCAACCCAGGGCAGCGTGGCCGCAGACACGGCCACTCTCCCAACCAACACGCACTCATCTCTCTGCCCGACGTGATTACGACATGACTACCAGCATCCAGACCGTGGCCCGTTCCCGACATCATTGCAGGAACGGGTCACGTGCACCCCCCGACCGCATTCCGGCACGATCCCGCAAGCGACAAAGCCCTCCCGTGTCTATAATCAGGAGGGACTCATGGCCACCAATCGCCGGCCAGTCATTCGACGCATGAAAGAAATGCGCGCCGTGAAGGGCCGCCACGATCAAGCCGTCGCACCAGTCTTGTCCACCCGCAACGCTGACGTCGACGACATTAGCGCCGGCTACGTACACATGCCAGCAGCACACCACAGCAAGGCGCATCTCCATCGGACGACCGAGATCGTCATCTTCGTTCTGTCTGGCCATGCGTGCACGTTATGGGGCAAGAACTTGACACCGCTGATCCACGGTGTTGGGGACCTGGTCTATATCCCCCCACGGGTCCCGCACGCCGCGGTCAACCTCAGCGCAGACAAGCCCGTGCTCGCGCTCGAAATCCGCACCGACCCTACCTTTACCCAGGACGTCGTCCTACTCCCCGGCCTTGATCCAGCGGTCGAGGAACAACTGGACACTCTCCGGCGCAACCATCTCGAACGACTGCCTACCCTGCCTCCACCACCCTGGTAAAAAATCACGGCGATGAGCCTGAACAGCCACAAGTAACCGCAAGCTCAAATTTTGTGCTCACAACTGTTGACATATCGGGCTTGAACAGCGACCCTGGGGTTGCGGGTAACACAACCGATCCAATCGAGATTGCGTTATCCCGTCGGCCCGGAGGGCGGTTGTCGGGGAGGGCGCCGCCTTCCGGGTCGCCTATCAGTTTTCGCGCCACAAGGGCATCCCGATCAAAATCGCGCGCCTCGCAAACGCTCACCTCCCCTCCCCTCCCCTGCAGCGGAACAGCTTTCGCAGTACTGACGATACCGGGAGAACACCATCCGCATCACAGAGTTCGCGGTCCAGACACCACTCGATATCTCGATGACGCCGGCGCTCTCATTCGACCAGGCTCTGCGACATCGATCCATTCTTCCTGCGCTCTATGACCCCGCCGCCCACGCCGCGAAGAAAGCCCTTCAGAGAACCCGTCACCGGGGGATCTTCGCTGACATCGGCCTGCACCTCCATACACCCAGCTCCGCGGCCGCGCTTCACCGAACACACTGGGCCCGCCCAGGCCAAGTCCACGCTCAGCTCCGCGGTACGGTCCATGCCCTCGACAATCACGTGACCTGCGGAGCCAGCACGTCTCTACTCGGCAGCATTCACCTCGCCCAACAGGTGCTAGCGAGTCGACGCCCGGCCCACGCCGTCTTGCTTACCGCCGACATCGGAGCCCCAGGCGGAGTGCATGACGACATTACGTACCAAGGTGGCGCCGCCTTGATCACATCACAGCACGCAGGCTTCGCAACCGTGATGGGTGCCGCCACGTGCCGGATCGCCACATCCACCTCACTGCCGTGCCATTCAGATCCGGGAATCCCATGCCGATTCTCAAACGGTTCTTCCTTGGAGCAGGCCAATCGCTTGCCCGGAGCCGCATACGAGGCGCTCAACCATGCGCTGGGAATCGCAAGGCTGAGCATCGGGGAGCTCTATCAGTTAGTTGTTCTCGACCCCTCGACGGAGAGTTCAATCCGAGCCGGTGACCGGCTTCGAGAAGCCCCGTCATCTTGCCACTCAAATCCTACGCTCAGCTTCGCGAATTCACTCGTGGACACTTTCACTGAGTTTCGTGCGGCGCCAAACTCCATGGTCGCCGTTGTTGGACACGGAATCGGCCCGACTTGGACAGCGGTGATCTTACGAACAGACCCCCGGAGAGACCACGTCTCCCGGTCATTCGAAGGGCCAGAAGAAGGGAGTCTGCTATCGATTCAATCGTCCACTCGTACCCGATGAAGTAGGGATCTCGAACGAAGAAGGGAATCAACTATGAGCAGGGGCACGAAACGCACGGTTATCGCAGCGACGACACTCGCCGCCAGCGCGGTCACCGCACTCCTCCTGGGCGCCAACGCCGCAACCGCCGAGACACCGAGTACCAACGATGCATTCGCCGCACCGGCGCAGGAAGACGGCACCCGGATCAACTCGATGCTGCCCGCCGGCACGAGGATCACAGCCTTCACTCCGGACGACCGCAGCTGGTAAACCCCTCGGCGGCAACTAGCGTGACAGCATTGTGCGGTGTGCCTACTGACTTGAGGTAGGCGCACCGCACAATGCTCTCCGAGGACCCTTCACACGGCGCTCGCCTACTCACGAAATCCGTCAGCCCGACGGAACACGTATCGTCGAAGATATTGGGTATCTGAATGACGACGAATTTTCATTGCACCTCGTCGTTGCGCGCTTCATCCGAAACCGCTACGACGCGAGCATCCCGAAGCATTTCGAACCGCCCGAGTTCGCTGCGCGCTCTCGACGACCGACTCTTCGGGCCGCCTTTCATCCTGATTGACCAAAGCAATCATGGCCGCCCGGCTCGGCAACTTACGCTCGGAGCTCTCGGGTCCTCCCCCGTAGTCGCTGGCCAATTGCCACCCGACTTCGTCGGCTACGACGTCGATCCACGAGACACGGGCGCTGAACCTGAAGCTGGCGTAGCCGCAGCCGAGAACCTCATAGCCTGGTTTGACCGACTCGGGCTTCCTTGGCTCCTTCGCGAGTCAGGCCGCCCAGGTCATCGCCACGTTATTGCCAAACTGCCACCATTCCTACGGCGTGAAGCGTCCGCCGCGGCATCCTCCATTCGACGTCTGCACCAGGTCGGCATCACCATGCGTACCTGCCTACGGTTGTTGACGTCGCCCCACCGGCATGGGCTCGCTTCAACAGTCGTCGACACGAACTTCAGCGTCGTCGACCTCCCCTCTCCGGCGCCCGCACATCCCCTTCGGACACATAGCCCCTCGCCCCGGTCACGGCGCGCCCGAAGGTTCAGCCGGGCGAGCCGATCCGAAAGGGAATTCGGCGAAACATTACGATGCATACGGCGAGGGTGGTCGCGGGCCGACACATGGACTCACGCGAGCCGCCCTAATACCAAGGCAAGCGAGATGGGGCCCCTTGGTTGGCAACGCTGGATGTGGGCGCCGGCGGTTACCGTCGTAGACCGCGAACGCGGAATAACCGAGGCGGAAGCCTGGGTGAATTTCACTACCGCATCACCACACCAGGCCCGATCACTCGGCCATAGAGAATGGTTTGAGAGGTACTGGCAACCTGGCACCACTCTGACCGGGGACCGGGCGCCCAGGTCGGCCTGCGAGCACAGCGACGCCGAGGCGCTTCGTAAGGCGTTCGACCAGATCGCGAGCGAGCGAACCAGTCATTTCGACCGAATCCCCAGGAATGTTCGCTTCTCCACCTTGCGTGCGGCTCTACACGCGGTCGCCGCGTCGACAATACGAGGGAGCGAGGGCCTGCCGATTCGTCGCTGGTCACGGCTCGCCCGCCTCGACCCCAAGACTGTCCTGCGCGCCCGCGACGCCGCTGTCACGTTAGGCCTCATCGTCCGCACTCACCAATATATTGGCGGGACAGAAGACAGTGACGCGTGGGCCCCGAGCTCGCTTGTGTACCAGCGTCTCAGTGAGCTGAGGAATTCCAACACCTGGGGGTACACCCCCACCGCTATTCAGCGCGGTAAGGCCAGCATCAACAGACTGCGGCGCGTGCACCGTCAAGAGCGACGCGCATGGCGCGACAGATGCCTTCTCAGGAGCGTTCAATGGAGGGCGACATGCTCGTCAACAACAGCCGGGATCCAGACGATCAAATCGGTGCTCTTCCAGCGTGCGTGGTGGTCGCAGTTGACCCAATCCGAGAGGTGCCGAAGGCGCGCACTCTGCAAAGAGGCTTTCCGTCGTCTCGCCCCAGCGATGGCGCAAACGTCGAGGGAGTGGTTACACGAGCGCAGGCAGATCGTTGAGTCCGCAGTGCGGATCGCGTGCAAACAAGGACGGCCAGGCGACTGGCACACAGTTTCTTCGGCTTCTAAGAGGCTTCATACCGGCCACCCGCCGACCGCGAGACGCCTAGCGCCGCAGAGGCCTCCGCAGTTGACACGTATCGGCGATACAGGCACTCTGGGATATCGAGAACCTAGCAGGCTTACCCTCGATGCACGACGCTGGTCTTCGGGTGTACAGGCTGCTTATTGCCCTCCCTCAGCACGCGTGAAACGAACTGGTGTCTCGCTCGCGGCAGCGAAACATCGAGTACGCCAAGACAGGGAGGGAAGGCTTGTGCAACAATCCCGTGATCAGCAAGTGAAGCCACCGCGATTCCTGCGCGTAGGTCAAGCAGCCAAATTGCTAGGCATCTCCACCATGACGATCTATCGCGCGATCGACGCCGATGAGTTCCCCGCCATCCGCATTCGCGGACGCATCGTTGTCCCGGCATCCGCCATCGACGCTATGGAGGCAGCGGCCACTGAAACCATGTCGCTGGTAGATGCCGCCGATTTCACTGGCGACTCTCCACTTGACCGCAGAATGCCTACTTGAGAAGTTACGACCTTCGAAGTGTGCGGCGATGGTGGGAGCGGCCTGGTCGAGGGCGGCGGTGGTCTGCTCGCGAGTGGCCAGGCTGCGCACCATGGCATAACACGACCGCGACGGAACGCCCGTCGGCGTGCTCAGCAGCTGCGCCACGTTGCCTTCGGTGCGATGTAGGCAATCTGACCGCGGAAGACAGTATTCAAAATACCGTTATTCAAGGGCAGTTTGGTTGGTGGTCGTGGCTTCGAGGTTTAAGCGGATCATCGTGGTTACGGGATGGTGGTCGCCAAGAAACCGCTCGGCGTCGGCGCGGGTTGCTTGGTAGAGCGGGATGGCCCGGGTGAGATCGCCAGCCGACTTGTAGGCGTAAGCGAGGTTGCTTCGGGAGGTCAGGGTGTAGGGGTGGTCGGGACCCAGGATTCGTTCGCGGTCGGCGAGGGTAGCTTCGTAGAGCGGGATAGCGCGAGTGAGATCGCCAGCCGACTCATAGCCGCCGGCAAGGTTATTGCGGGAGGTCAGGGTGTGGGGGTGGTCGGGACCCAGGACCCGCTCGCGGTCGGCGAGGGTAGCTTCGTAGAGCGGGATAGCGCGAGTGAGATCGCCAGCCGACTCGTAGGCGTAAGCGAGGTTATTTCGGGAGATCAGGGTGTCGGGATGGTCGTCACCCAGGACCCGCTCGGCGTCGGCGAGAGTGGCTTCGTAGAGCGGGATAGCGCGAGTGAGATCGCCAGCCGACTCGTAGGCGTAAGCGAGGTTATTTCGGGAAGTCAGGGTGTCGGGATGGTCGTCACCCAGGACCCGCTCGGCGTCGGCGAGAGTGGCTTCGAAGAGCGGGATAGCGCCGGTGAGATCGCCAGCCGAGCTATAGGCATAGGCGAGGTTGCCGCGGGAGATCAGGGTGTCGGGATGGTCGTCACCCAGGACCCGCTCGCGGTCGGCGAGAGTGGCTTCGAAGAGCGGGATAGCGCCGGTGAGATCGCCAGCCGAGTTATAGGCGTAAGCGAGGTTATTGCGGGAGGTCAGGGTGTGGGGGTGGTCGGGACCCAGGATTCGTTCGCGGTCGGCGAGGGTAGCTTCGTAGAGCGGGATAGCGCGAGTGAGATCGCCAGCCGACTCATAGCCGCCGGCAAGGTCGTTGCGGGAGGTCAGGGTGTGGGGGTGGTCGTCGCCCAGGACCCGCTCGCGGTCGGCGAGAGTGGCTTCGTAGAGCGGGATAGCGCGAGTGAGATCGCCAGCCGACTCGTAGGCGTAAGCGAGGTTATTTCGGGAGATCAGGGTGTCGGGATGGTCGTCACCCAGGACCCGCTCGGCGTCGGCGAGAGTGGCTTCGTAGAGCGGGATAGCGCGAGTGAGATCGCCAGCCGACTTGTAGGCATAGGCGAGGTTGCCGCGGGAGATCAGGGTGTGGGGGTGGTCGTCGCCCAGGACCCGCTCGCGGTCGGCGAGAGTGCCTTCAAAGAGCGGGATAGCGCGAGTGAGATCGCCAGCCGAGCTATAGGCATAGGCGAGATTGCCGCAGGAAGTGAGGGTGCTGGGGTGGTCGGGACCCAGGATTCGTTCGCGGTCGGCGAGGGTAGCTTCGTAGAGCGGGATAGCGCGAGTGAGATCGCCAGCCGACTTGTAGGCATAGGCGAGGTTGCCGCGGGAAGTCAGGGTGCGGGGGTGGTCGTCGCCCAGGACCCGCTCGGCGTCGGCGAGAGTGCCTTCAAAGAGCGGGATAGCGCGAGTGAGATCGCCAGCCGAGCTATAGGCATGGGCGAGATTGCTGCGGGAGGTCAGGGTGTCGGGGTGGTCGGGACCCAGGACCCGCTCGCGGTCGGCGAGGGTCGCTTCGTAGAGCGGGATGGCCCGGGTGAGATCGCCAGCCGACTCATAGCCGCCGGCAAGGTCGTTGCGGGAAGTCAGGGTGCGGGGGTGGTCGTCGCCCAGGACCCGCTCGCGGTCGGCGAGGGTAGCTTCGTAGAGCGGGATAGCGCGAGTGAGATCGCCAGCCGACTCGTAGGCGTTGGCGAGATTGTTGCTTGCAGTCAGGGTGTCGGGGTGGTCGGGGCCGTTGAGGCGTTGGTGGCCTTGGGCGGCGCGGGTGAGCAGTGTGACCGCTGTGGTGAGGTCGCCCTGTTCCTCGAGATAGCGGCCGAGGCGTCCGGCGAGATCGCAACGCACTCTGTCGTCGGTGGTGTCGTCGGTGTGGTTGAGCAGTGCTTGGGCGTGGGGCAGGGTCATGGTGGACGTTGGCCAGCGGGCAGGGAGAAGAGGATCTGCTTCAGCGAGGGCGTTGGTGAGCGCGGCCGTGGCGGCGTCGCGGGCGTGGTCGATGTCGGCGGGCTGGCGGTGGGGGTCGTCGGGGTCGGGGGTCCGGGTGACGGCTTGGACGACGCGGTGGACGCTGAGGGTGTCGGTGGTGAGGGTGACCATGCTGTAGGCGGCGAGTCTGCCCAAGGCTTGGAGAAGGTCGGGTTCGGCTGCGCCGGTGGTGAGGAGGTGGCGGGGGATGTGGTCGGGGGCGTACCAGGCGAGTTGGCGCAGCAGATGCCCGGCGAGTGGGGTACTGGTGAGTTGGTCGAGGGTGAGGTGCCAGACGCGGGCCATGGTGCGCTGGGCGTCGCCGGCTTCGGCGGTGGCGGTGAACATCTGCGCCGGATAGCACTGCAGCAGTTCGAGGTAGGCGTGTGGGGTGGTGCGAGTCTGGGCGAGGTAGGCCCCGGCCTGTTCGATAGCCAGGGGTAGCCACCCCAGCTCGTCACAGAGCTGTTCGGCCCCGGTCAGCTCAGCGTCGGCCCAGTCGGCTCGCACGAGGCGGGTCAGCAGTTCGACCGCCTGGTCCGGGGGCAGGACGTCGAGCCGGATCGTCTTGATGCCGCGCCAGCCGCCACTGTGGCGTGAGGTGAGCAGGATGGTGCCGGTGCGGACGCGTTCCAGTAGGGGTGCTGCATGGTCGGGTGTGGTGAGGTTGTCCAGGATGAGCAGCCATTGGTCGTGGGTGGCCAGCCACCGCAGGCTGAGTTCGGTGCGCTGTTCCAGCGGCAGGGTCGCTGTCTGTGGGGCCAGTGCGGTGGCGAGGTCGGCTAGTCCGGTGTCGAGTGCGGTCGGGGAGTCGGCGGGGATCCACCAGATCGGGGTGTAGCGGGTGGCGTGCTGGTGCGCGAAGCGGGCGGTCAGAGTGGATTTGCCGACTCCGCCCAGGCCGTGGACGGCGACGACGACCGCCCGGCCCGACCCTGTCACCGCGGCATCAATGAGGTCCAGCTCGCTGGTGCGGCCGACGAAGAGGTCGGTGTCGGCTGGGATACGGGCCAGGCCGGGGGGTGCAGTGAGAGATTCCATGGCGGGCACCCCCGGCTCGCCCACATTCAGGCCGCTACGCGGTGGCAACGCGCCGAAACGGCGCCGCCCCTCCAGCTCGGGGGTAGTGGCGCGGCTGGCGGTGGTTGAGCCCACCGTACGTGGCAGGGTCTGGTCGAGCGTAGACGCGAGGGCCGCGTGGTGATGTCTCCACTGCTCGAGCAGCACCTCCTGTGGCGGCATCGCCAGGTTCTTGCTCGTGCCGATCTGCACGCACGCGATCACGAAAGCCCGGATCCGCTCCCAGGACGGTGACCGTTTGAAGTCTTCGTTGAGCAACCTGGAGACGGTTTGCGGCACAAGCCAGACCGGATCTTGTGCTTCCAGCGCGGCCAGCGATGGGTGTCCGGCAAGTTCGCGCAACTGCTTGAGCTGGTCGACGAACCGCGCTCGCGGATCCGGCCCCAATCGCAGCAACCCCCTCGTTGCTTCTCCCGAGTTCTCCCGACTCCCAGAACGGGAACTGTAGCGCGACCTGGGACAACAGGTCAGGTGTTCCAGGGTTCGCCCGGAAAGAGGTACCTGACTGGCTGAACGGCCCATCGTGATCACCAGCAGGCCGACTCCCTTTGGCTACCAGGGGGACAGCGGAGCGAGAGATCCGGTGCGGTGGCCTGCGTGGGTGATCTGGTGGGAGGTGAGTGGCGTGATCGAGTTCGTGGAGGTCGAACCGGAGCCGACCTACAGCGGCAACAACCAGAACAGCTGATCTGAGAGGAGGGTGAGCGCTATGTGGCGTCCGAGGATCAAGTTCGAGCACCGGCCGGTGCGGTACGACGATGGGCTGGTGCGTATCGGTGGCAATGTGCCTGGCATCGCACGCGGTTTGCGTGATCCGGACGGGTCGGTGTGGGCGCTGCTGGCGCTGCTGGACGGGTCGCGGACGGTGGGCCAGATCGTGGCCGAGCTGGCCCACCGTTTCCCGGCCCGCACGCCCCGCGAGGTCAAGGAGGCGATCGGCGACCTGAACGACGCGGGCTACCTGGAGGATGCCTCCGAGACGGAGCTGAGCGAGTTCGAGCGGGAGCGCTACAGCCGCAGCCGGGCGTTCTGGCGATCAGTGGATCGCACGCCCGGGCGGGGCCGCTGGGATGCGCAGCTGCGACTGCGGCAGGCGCGGGTTGTGGTGATCGGCGTGGGTGGTGCGGGCTGCGAGGCGGCGCTGGCGCTGGTGATGTCGGGGGTGGGGCAGCTGCATTGCGTCGATCCGGACGTGGTGGAGGTGTCCAACCTCAACCGGCAGGTGCTGTTCACCGAGCAGGACCTCGGTCGGGCGAAGGTGGATGCCGCGCTGGACCGGCTCCGGCGGCACAACTCCCACGTCGATGTGACCGGGACCAGGGAGCAGGTTGAGGGCCCGGAGCAGGTGCGGGCGCTGGCGGTGGCCTGCGACGTGGTGCTGGTGGCCGCGGATCAGCCCTCGGCGGGGCAGATCCGCTCGTGGACGAACCAGGCGTGCCAGGCCACAGGCACGGCGTGGGTGCACAGCGGGTATGACGGGCCGCAGGTCAGTGTCGGGATGTACCGGCCCGGTGCGGGGCCGTGTTACGACTGCGCTCGCGCCGCCGAGCAGTACCGGCTCAGCGTGGTGTCCCCGCGCACCGCGTGGGCGCCCGCGGAGCCGATGGAGCGCGAGCACCCGGCCACCGCGTCATCGGCCAAGTTGGCAGGCGCGCTGGCAGCGCATGCGGTGATGAGCCTGATCACCGGGGTGCCGGCGTTGCCGGTCGACCAGGTGTACGGCATGAACATGGTGTCATTGCGTGGCTACGAGCCGCTGCGGCTGGAGCAGCCCTGGCCGGGCTGCCCTACCTGCGGCCACGACGACGGTTAGCTGCTCGGCGGGGCGGTGGCGCGGGCAGTGACCTCGCGCCACCGCTCTTCCGTGGCCTCCGCGGGGAGCCCGAGCTCGATGTACAGGGTGACGGCGCACTGGAGGTAGTCGGCCGCGCGGGGGAGGTCACCGGCGTGGTCGAGGCAGGTCGCGGCCAGCTCCAGCACCGGTGCGACCAGCTTGCCGGTGCCGGGCAACTCCCGATACCCGGCTAGTGCCTGCTCGGCCAGCTCCAGCGCCGCGGTGTGGTTACCTTGGGCGAGCTGTGCGGTCGCCGCGCGGTAGAAGCTGTAGGCGTGGCCTACTTGGTCTCCGGCTTGGTGACGCAGAGCGCGTTCGCGGTCGATGTGAACCAGGGCCTGTGCGTACTCGCCCAACTCGATGGCGATGGTGGCCAGGTTGCCCTCGATGACCGCCTGAGTGCGCGGCAGGCCGTGGAAGCGTGCCAGCGGAAGCGCTTGCTGGTAGTAGTCGCGGGCTCGCTGGAGTCGTCTCTGCTCGAGGTTGACCTGGCCCAGACCGATGAACGCGGTGTACCGCTCGGGGTTGCGGGGTGTGTCGAGACTGGCGAACCCGGCTTCTGCCTCGTCCCACCGCTCCAGCGTGCTCAGCGTTTCGCTGTGCCGTTCGCGCAGGGAGAACTCGGCGGCGGGATTGTCCAGGGCGCGCGCCGCGGTGATGCCGAGCGCTTCGATCTCCAGCCGCACGGTCCACAGCGGGCGGGGCAGATAGGTCAGGAAGCGCGAGGCGGCCGCCAGCGCCAGCACCGGCGCGTAGATCTCGTACTCCAGCGCGGCCCGCGCCGCGGCGTGCAGTGTGGGTTGTTCGGCCGTGAGCCAGGCCAAGGCCTGGCCCCGGTCGTCCAAGGTCGGGGCAACTCCCACCTGATTCAACTCGACATCCAGCGACGGAAACCCCGAGTAGAGCACCTGGTCGGCGCTCTGCGCGACGTAGGCGTACCAGGTCAGGACCCGCTCGCTCGCGGCGTGCTGCTCGTCAGCGGTGTCGAAGTGGGCGCGGGTACGAGCGTAGGCGTGCAGCAGATCGTGCATCCGATACCGGTGCCGGCCCACCGGTTCGACCAGGTGCAGCTCGGCCAGCGCCTCCAGGCATCTGGTTGTCTCGCGGGGCCTGAGCCTGGACAGGGCGGCCACCGCGGCCACGGAGAACTCCGTGCCCGGATGCCACCCGAGCCAGCGGAAAACCTGGGCCTGCCCGGGGGCGAGACGGGCATAGGACCAGTCGAACACCGCCTGCACCGCTTCCCCCACCATCCCGCTGGTGCCGTCATCAGCGAGCTGATCGTCCCTAATCTCGTCGACGACATCGGCGATCTCCCAATGCGGGCGTGACGCGACCCGAGTGGCCGCGACGCGCACGGCAAGCGGCAGCCCAGCGCAAAGTTCGACTAGCTCGCTCGCGGCGTCCGGCTCATGCTCAAGGCGAGCTGGGCCGAGCACGGCCTGCAGCAAGGCATAGGACTCGGCGGTGGCCAGCAGGTCAAGGCTGATGCGGTGGGCTGATTCAAAGACGAACAGGTCGGTGAGGCTGTCGCGGCTGGTCACCACTGCCATGCACCCCGCTGTCGTGGGCAGCAAGGGGCGCACCTGCTCGGCGGTAGCGGCGTTGTCCAGCACCACCAGAACCCGGCGGGTTGCCAACAACGATCGGAACAACCCGACAGCGGCCTCGAGTTCGGCGGGGACCTGATTCTGCGCCACACCGAGTGCGGCCAGGAAGGAACCGAGCACGACTACGGAATCCAACGGCGCGCTCGGACCGTAACCGCGCAAGTTGACGAACAACGTGCCGTCACGAAAGTGTTCTTGGACCCGGTGTGCCCAGTAGGTGACAAGGGTGGTCTTACCTACCCCGCCGGTGCCGCCGAGAACAACGACCGTGCTGTGGGCGGCGGCGTCATTCGGCAGCATGCTGTCCAGCGCGGCCACCTGGCGCTCGCGGCCGGTGAAGTCCCGTACCGAGGCGGGCAGCTGCCGCGGCACCGGCACGCTTCCCTGAACCGGGACAGGGACGATGACCTGCCCAATGCTGCCCGCTTGCCCTTCCGATCCGGCTACGGACACGCTGGTCGTGTCGCTGCCGGCGCGCTGATCCCCCATGCAGCCAGTCTGACCAGGTGGCGCACACGATGCGACGTGCCTCTTCAGCACCACTCTGATGGAGTATCACGAGGTAGGCCGATCAGCCAGCGCGATGTTCCCACACGGCCGTCGGCCAGGGTGACATCGTCGCGCAATGCGCGGCGCTCGCGGACCGGCGTCCAGCCGCCGGGCCGCAGCCGCCGCCTCATCCAGCGCGGCAGGACCGGCGGGGACGGTCTGGCTGAGCGTGTATACGCGGTAGGTGAAGAAATCGGTGCCGGTCTAGACCCGCACGCACAGCGAGCCACTAGGCAGGCGGTTGCTGGAGCCGCGAGCACCGCGGCGGAGGACAGTAGTACCGCCACGCACTATCGCGAAAATAGTGCAACGATCCTTGCCCTATGACCGTCCAGCGTAGCCCGTTGAACAGCGTTGCTCTAATCAGAAGTGCGCCCTCGGCTGGATTCGAACCTGCGACACCTGCCTCCGAAGAGGAAGGTTCGATCATGGAGGGCCGGAGCAACCCGCGGGTGCCGGGTCCGCGCTAGACAAGTCGTGACTAAGGCTGCGGCAGAGTCGCCGGATCGCGTCGTCGACGTCCGTGCTCCACAGGATGATGGTTTGGTCAGCGCTAGCACTGGCCAGGATTCCATTGCCTTTCCAGCGCGCGCTGGTGATATTTCCGGAGTGGCCGGACAGCGTCGCCCAGCGACTTTCCGTGACTGTATCCCAAATTATGACTACGTCGTCGCTGGAATCGAATGACGCGATGTATCGTCGATCTGGACTGAAATGTATGGAGTTCAGATACGCACCCGGGGTATCTATTTCGGCAACCTTGGAAAATGCGACAGTTTCCCATATGGTTATCTTTCCAGAGGAGAGAAGCTCCGGACTGTTCACCATGAGTCGCGATCCGTCGTCGCTAAATCTATACGTCGGCCATTTAGTGAAAGACACATCGCTGCCCACGACCGTCAAGGTTGCCATTGGAGAGAGGTCGTTGGCGTTGAGAACATTTAGCACTCTGCCATCGGTGACATAAGCAAACATTCGCCCATCTGGACTGTATTGCATGTTGCCGACATCTTGCCCCTCCGCCACCCTATGCGTGTAGCGTTTCTCCTTCAGGTCGTAGAACCAGATGCCTCCCCCGTGCACTCTAGCAAGAGCCAGGATGCGCGAATCGCTGCTTATCGAAGCCGAAATCAAAGAACGACCGTCGACACTGGCGGGCACTTGGGAAACGATAGCAAGGGTGTTCGCGTCGCGGACCAGGCGCTCACCCTTACTCCCGGCAGTGATGACAAAACGTCCATTTGGAGACAACAACGGATATCTCTTGAGCATGTCATCACTGCCGTGGTCAGGCGATGCTGCAGACGCTCGGATCGTCCTGCTGTCGATATTCCATACGGTTGTCGTGCCGTCAGTTTGCCCGGCGACGACTGCATGATCGGAGCCACTGACCTCGACGTGCGACAAAGGCCCGGTGCCGCCGATAAGCGGCAGTTCCGCGCGATCCCATAGAGCAATCCCGTGACTGATCACGCTAGCGATGTATCGCCCGTCCGGGCTCACTGCGCTACGCGAGGCCCATAATGACGCGTCAAGCGTGTTCAGGCGTTTTCTGTGTTCGATGTCCCACAGCGTCACCTTCCCCTGTGTATCGGTCGTGATGAGCCTTGCGTTCGCACGGTCGAGTACCACGCTGGTGTGGGTGGCGGTGGCCCCGGTGAGATCGGTGAGGTGCTGGCTGGTCGCCACGTCCCACAATCGAATCATCGGCGTGGTAGCACTCGTGGTCGCGAGAACACGCCCGTCGGAGGTGAATGCGGCGGAATTCGTCCAGGCGTCGAGAGATGGCAGGGTTCCCGCGCGCGTGCCCGTACGAACGTCCCACAGTGCAACCGCGCCGGTGGTATCGGTGAACGCGAGTAATCCCCCGTCGGGGCTGAAGACCGCGGCCGCGGCGCTGCTGACAACGAAGGACGCGTGAGGTGCCTGATGATTTGTTGCGAGGGTGAGCGGCTCGGCAGGCTTTTCGGTGTTCCACAGGATTACGGCGTTACCCATATCGACGGAGGCGAGCAGTGGCCCATCCGGACCGAATTGCACAGTTCGGATCGCGGTGTTCGTGTCCGCCGCGACCAGAGTGGTGGCGATCATGCGGGAGGCCACGTCCCAGATGTAGATATGTCCGTCGGTCGTTCCTGCCGCCACGCGCTGGCCGTCAGGGCTGAACCCGACCGCGGTGATCCGGCCGGACGGGACAACCACGGTGATCGCGGGGCGGCGGGTGGGCACATCCCACAGTGTGAGTTGGGGCGGTTCTCCTGCTGCGGCGAGCCACCGCCCGTCGGGACTGAACGCGAGATCCATGGTCGTGGCAGGAGGCGAAGGCAAGAGGGCATGGTAGCCGCGTTTGGAGGCCAGGCTGAGCACTGCGCCACGTGCCTCGGGGGTGGGGTAGGCGTGGTAGGCGTCGAGGCCTTTCCGGATCGCTGTCGCGACATCGTATTCGGCTTCGGTCCGGGATTCGACGGCGAGATGGCGAGAGGTGGCGATGCGTTCCTGGGTGAGTGCGCGTTCGCGTTGCTGGACGGCCACGACCGCGACGGTGGTGGCGGCTATCAGGAGCATGGCCAGGCTAGCAGCGAGCCAGCGTAGTTGCCGGGTGCGTCGCCGCTGCCGGAGGTGTTCGAGGGCTTCGGCCGCGCGGCTGGCGTCGAGGAATCGCCGTTCCCGGGTGGTGAGTCGGCCGTTCGCGCTTTGTGCCCATTCCTGGGCGGATGCGAGGCGCTCGCCTCGGTAGAGCACTCCGGGGTCACGATTGAGGTCGTCCCAGATGCCGGCGTCGTCGGTGAGCCGGCGTTGCAGCCGAAGGCTGTCGCGGTTGTCGTCGAGCCAGCCGCGCAGCCGGGGCCATGCGCGGATGAGGGCTTCGTGGGCGATCTCGATGGTGTCGTGGTCGAGTACGATCAGCCGCGCGCTGGTAAGTTTGTCGAGCACCGCTTCCAGGTCGGCGCCGGGCAAATCGAATTCACTGCGACGCAGGCGGCGTTTCGTGTCTTCAGTGCCCTCGCCCAACGCGGTCAGCCGGATGAACAGTTCACGGGCAGTTTGCTGCTGAGCTGGGCTGAGGTCGTCGAACGCGGCCTCGGCCGTCTGGGCCAGCGCGTGACGGATTCCGCCGGCGGCCTGGTAGCCGGTCAAGGACAGCACGGTGCCGCGGCGGCGGCGCCAAGTCTGCAACAAAGCATGGGACACCAGCGGCAGCGCGCCGGGTTCCCCCAGCGCGTCGGCGGTGACCTCGGCCAGCAGAGCGCTTTCGACGCTGAGCCCGGCAGCGGCGGCGGGTCCGAGGACGGCGGCGCGCAGTTGGCCTGACGTCATGGGCCCGACCACGATGTGAGTGCCGTTCATCGCCTGGGCCAGCTCAGGTTGGGCGCAGCAGTGCGTGTAGAAATCCGCCCGGACTCCGGTCACTATGCGGGCACGGCTGGTTTCGGTGGTTGCGGCGGTGATCAGCGCGGCGAGGAAAGCTGCCCGTTCGGCGGCGTCATCACAGAGGGTGAACAGTTCCTCGAACTGGTCGACCACGATCAGCAGGTCACCCTCGATCTCTCGGGCTGCCAGCACTTGCCGGACACCATCGTGCAGGCCGGTGGGATTGCTGGCGACGGCCTCGCGCAATGCGGTGACCGACGCGCCGGACAGGGCGGCTACGGCGACTGAGATCTCTTCGATCGGGTGCGAGCCAGGAGTGATGGCCACCGTCTGGCGCCCGGCCTGCTCCGCGGTGGCGAGGAGACCCGCATGCAGCAGCGACGACTTTCCCGCACCGGACGCTCCGACCACCGTAACGAACCGGTGCCTGCCGACCGCGCCGTGCAACTGGGCGAGCAGGTCGTCTCGACCATGAAACAGCGATACATCGTCCGCGCGGTAGGCGCGCAAACCCAGATACGGTGCCTCGTGCTCGTCCACGCCTCCAGCAGATTCCGCTGTTTCTCCCGGTGAAGTCTGCGTGGCGAGGGCCGAAGCGGCAACGTGCCAGCGCCGTGCCCCCTCATCAACGTCACCACCACATGCCCTCACATATGCCAGCGCAACCTCAAGACTCGGCAACCGGCGCCCACCAGCCGCATCCGACAAGGTCGTCGATGAGTAATGCGCACGCCGCGACAGTTCCCGATACGACGGACTGCCCGCCTTCTCACGGAGTTTTCGCAGCTCAGCAGCAAACTCCGACTGTGGAGACCCATCCTGCTCGAGTGGGCGTTCAGCACGTGGCATTCCCCCTCACCTCCTCCCCGAGGCCGGTAACCGATTGTCCGGACATTGATGTCCGGCGTCCAGCCCACGACACCGGACAACCCATCCGCACTACACCAGGCACAGTGCCTCGCTTCCTCGAAGCACGGCACCGCCCGGACCACCGGGCCACGAAAACATCACGAAAGGTGAAACTCATGCGTTCGCTCAAGGCCGTACCCGCAGTACTCGGGCTCGTCGCGCTGGCCACAGTCGCCCCGGCAACCGCGGCGCAGGCCGCCCCTACGACCCAGAATGACGGCGGTGTGTCGATCACCGCGTACTCGGACTGCCCGTCCGGCTGGTTCTGCGTGTGGGAGCACGCCGACGGCCAGGGCAGGATGGCGCGCTTCCAGATCGGCACACCCCACCTCGGCAACTACAACCTCAACGACCAGGTGTCCTCGGTCTGGAACCGCACCAGCAGCATCTGGTGCACCTACCTGGACATCAACTACGGAGGCGCCGGCTGGCGCGTGTCCTCGGGCTGGCAGGGCAACACCTCGCTGTACAGCCGCAACGACAACATCAGCTCACTGCGCGGCTGCTGAGAACGGAGGCACAGCGATGCACTGGCATACCGGCCTCTCCATCGCAGCAGGGATGGCCGCACTGGCAAGTATGTTGCCGACGAGCGTGGCACAGGCGGGGCCAACGCCGTACCAGCCGGGATTGTCGATCACCGCCTACTCCGACTGTCCCGCCGGCTGGTTCTGTGTCTGGGAGCACCGCGGAGGGACCGGCAGGATGGCCCGGTACCAAAACCCCGTGTTCGACCTGGGAGCGATGGACAACACCATCTCCTCGCTGTGGAACCGGACAGCGGTGACCTGGTGTGCCTATGCCGACGCCACCGGCATCGGTGGCAAGATGCGAGTCGGACCCAGCTGGCAAGGTGACGTTCCCGGGTCGATGAACGACAACATCAGCGCCCTTCGCCCTGGAGGATGCTGACAGTCCGCCACCGGAACGAACACAGGTGGCGTCGAGTGCAGCGGGAAACGCCTCCCAGAGCCACTCGAGGCCAGCAGCGCGGCCCGCGGTCTCCCCGATCGGCCACCGCCAGGTCTGGCTGGCGCGTCCCATCTTTTGTCGGGGCAATTCTTCTCCGCGAGACACTTGAGTCACTTCCTCCACGAACGGTGATCGATTGCTCGCCAGCGCCGGGGAATCTGCGGGCCGCAGACTCTCACGCGGTCTCTGCTGTAGCGAAGGAACACAGCAACAAAGTGAAGGAGGAACACCCATGCGTCCAGGCTTCTGGGCAGCCCTCGGGCTCGCCACAGTGGTCGCCATCGCCTCGGGAACACCGGCGCAGGCGGCGTCCCCGGTGACGCGAGCTGGCGACGTGTCGATCACAGCGTGGTCGGACTGCCCCTCCGGCTGGTTGTGTCTGTGGGAACACGCCAACGGGCAAGGCAGGATGGCCCGCTTCCAGAGCGGAACTGTCGATCTCCGGGACTACAACCTGCAAGACCAGGCCTCGTCCCTCTGGAACCGAACCGAAGTGGCGTGGTGCGCCTACTCCGGAAGCGGCCATATCGGCGACCGCTTGCTCATCGGAGCTGGACAAAGGATCAACCTTGCCGACGTCGGCTGGGACAACAAGATCGACTCAGTGCGTCGTGGAGGTTGCTAGCAGTCCTCTCAGGGAGAACGACTTCCGCAACAAGCGCCGAGTGGGCAGCGGGCGAGGTCCGGCCCACTCGGCGCTGCGGTCGCCAGGGCTGTCCACCGGCACGCCAACCGTGGATCGCGGACCATTACCGCCCAGCGGAAGTTGCGATGAGCGTGCCAGGGCTCGTTGTCTGCTCATGTCGATGTGCGTGCGTCGCGTGAACAAGTATCCCCCGCACACGATCGAGCGGGCATGATCCAAAAGCTTAGTATCCTGGTCCCAACGCATCGAGGTCTGCACGTAACCGGATCACGACAGCGAAGTGGCCCAGTGTCGGAGGGCTCGCTCGGCAAGGAACCGGATGAGTCGGAGATCTGAACCCATGTCGCGAGCCTCGCGGCTATAAGGCTGGATGACCTCTGTCTGATTGGGGCCACCGCCCTCCTTCGCATGAACTATCCGGCATCGGATCTTGTACACGCGCTCCGCGACGTCGGGTCGATAGTCCAATCCTGAAAACGGATTAGAGTTGACATTCGCCTTCAATTCGGGGACATCTGTTATGAGGTTTTTGTCGGCCAGTTTGCTCAATAGAGCGTTGCCGCGGAGGAAACCTTCCAGCTGTGCTGGAGTAATCGTCATCACAGCCAGGGCGCGCAACTTGTCCAGTTCAAATCGAGCTTGATTGCCTTGCGCCGTAGCGTGCTTAGCAGCTCTCGGCATGAAGAATTCCAGTACTTGATAGTACTTCAGATACCTCTCGAGAGGATCGCGTCCTGCAGAATTGGCGGCCGCGTACAGGGTGACAGGGGTGGCGTCGTAGCGCTCGTGAGGAAACCGGATCTTACCGACACTGATCTGTGAAGAATGCCGATACGACGGGTAGTTCGCCTTCCATAGTCGCAGAGATACCCCTGTTGCCCGGACGATCTGGTGAAGGTAGCTGTTGCCGTAGTCGGCCAGCAGGTTTCGTGCGGCGTCGGCATCGGTGGCCTCGAACCCTTCCATCGCCAGCGCAATGGCGGGAGCTGTGCGCAGCCGGTGGGGATACAGCGTCGTGAGCTCCTCGGTCGCCAACATAAGCTTCAGTGTCCGGCCCCCAGGCTTCGAGCCTGCCACGGCCTCAGCTGTCACAAAAGCTCCGCCACTAGCGAAAAGACTATGCACATCTCTGCCGAGCGGGCTGTCCGGAACGGCGTCACCACGTCTTACCTTCGGTAACATTGTTCTCGCGAGGGCCAAGATCAACTGGTCATAGTCGCCTACGACACGAGCTGTGATCACTTTCTTGCTCTGGTCCCACAGCCCTTGATGTTCCGGCAGAGGGTAGGTCGAGTCGAGGACCCTGGTGAGCACGTCCAGTTGATCAGCTGATCGGAAGCGCACCCTGAGCTTGGGAACCCCCGCTCCGTCCAGGAAGACCAGACGCGCATCACCACGCGGTCCACGGCCACCGTACCAGTCGAGGTTAACGTCTCGGCGCACTCGAAGCAGACCTTGTAACTTCTGGATCGCCTCGTGGTACGTCGTCCTTGGCTCGTCCGGCCAGAGTGCGCCATCCCAATCGTCGTCATCGATCCATTGCGGCTGTTCCACGACGCCTCACGGTTCACTCGATTCCATCGTCTGTTGCCACAACTATGACAGGTGGTGGAAACAGGAGTCTCACACTTGGCCCGCCCAGCGACCAAGGTTGCTGCCCTGTCAGCGGGCCCAACTGAGGGCACTCGCGAACGCGCGCTCATGCCGCAGATCGTAT
Organism: Saccharothrix sp. AJ9571; assembly: GCF_021725495.1. Classification (NCBI taxonomy): domain Bacteria; kingdom Bacillati; phylum Actinomycetota; class Actinomycetes; order Pseudonocardiales; family Pseudonocardiaceae; genus Saccharothrix; species Saccharothrix sp. AJ9571. The sequence goes on from NZ_CP091382.1 coordinate 410,740, forward strand.
GCTGACCGGGTGCGCGCTCATGCCGATGTCAGCGCATTCGGTTCGAGTCTCCACGCGGCCGCGTTCGCGTGCCGACTGTTCCAATGCCGCCCGATCTTTGGCGCTCCGACGCCCCGAGCCAGAACGGCATGTGGTCCTTAAGGGGCCATGCTCGAAGTTGATGCTGTGTAGTAGAGCTCGTACGGCTGGAGGTCGACCACGCGGTTGTGGCTGTCGAGGCAGGCCGCCCGCAGAAACCGCCAGGCATCACCGGTGGTGGACAGCAACGTGTCGCTGACAAGCGACCATGACGCCGTGGAGTTGCTGGTGAAGGATGCCACCAGCAAGTCTGGCTTTCCTGCGTCTGCGTACCAGATCCGCGCCGTGCCGTCGTCACTGGCGGTGGCGAGCCGGGCCCCGTCCAGGCTGAACGCGACACCCTCGACCGAGCCGGCGTGCCCGGTGAGGGTGTGCAGGGTCTCGCCGGTGGCCGCGTCCCAGATCCGCGCCGTACCGTCGTCACTGGCGGTGGCGAGCCGGGCCCCGTCCAGGCTGAACGCGACACCCTCGACCGAGTCGGCGTGCCCGGTGAGGGTGTGCAGGGTCTCGCCGGTGGCCGCGTCCCAGATCCGCGCCGTACCGTCGCCACTGGCGGTGGCGAGCCGGGCCCCGTCCGGACTGAACGCGACACCCTCGACCGAGCCGACGTGCCCGGTCAGGGTGTGCAGGGTCTCGCCGGTGGCCGCGTCCCAGATCCGCGCCGTACCGTCGCCACTGGCGGTGGCGAGCCGGGCCCCGTCCAGGCTGAACGCGACACCCAAGACCGAGCCGGCGTGCCCGGTCAGGGTGTGCACGGTCTCGCCGGTGGCCGCGTCCCAAATCCGCGCGCCGTCGCTACCGGCGGTGGCGAGCCGGGCCCCGTCCGGACTGAACGCGACACCCATCACCAAGCCGACGTGCCCGGTCAGGGTGTGCAGGGTCTCGCCGGTGGCCGCGTCCCAAATCCGCGCGCCGTCGCCACTGGCGGTGGCGAGCCGGGCCCCGTCCAGGCTGAACGCGACACCCCTCACCAAGCCGACGTGCCCGGTCAGGGTGTGCACGGTCTCGCCGGTGGCCGCGTCCCAAATCCGCGCGCCGTCGCCACCGGCGGTGGCGAGCCGGGCCCCGTCCGGACTGAACGCGACACCCATCACCAAGCCGACGTGCCCGGTCAGGGTGTGCAGGGTCTCGCCGGTGGCCGCGTCCCAGATCCGCGCCGTACCGTCGCCACCGGCGGTGGCGAGCCGGGCCCCGTCCAGGCTGAACGCGACACCCATCACCAAGCCGACGTGCCCGGTGAGGGTGTGCACGGTCTCGCCGGTGGCCGCGTCCCAGATCCGCGCCGTACCGTCGCCACTGGCGGTGGCGAGCCGGGCCCCGTCCGGACTGAACGCGACACCCTCGACCGAGTCGGCGTGCCCGGTGAGGGTGTGCAGGGTCTCGCCGGTGGCCGCGTCCCAGATCCGCGCCGTACCGTCGTCACCGGCGGTGGCGAGCCGGGCCCCGTCCGGACTGAACGCGACACCCTCGACCGAGCCGACGTGCCCGGTGAGGGTGTGCAGGGTCTCGCCGGTGGCCGCGTCCCAGATCCGCGCCGTGCCATCGTTACTGGCGGTGGCGAGCCGGGCCCCGTCCAGGCTGAACGCGACACCCAAGACCGAGCCGACGTGCCCGGTGAGGGTGTGCAGGGTCTCGCCGGTGGCCGCGTCCCAGATCCGCGCCGTGCCATCGTCACTGGCGGTGGCGAGCCGGGCCCCGTCCAGGCTGAACGCGACACCCTCGACCGAGCCGACGTGCCCGGTGAGGGTGTGCAGGGTCTCGCCGGTGGCCGCGTCCCAGATCCGCGCCGTGCCATCGTCACCGGCGGTGGCGAGCCGGGCCCCGTCCAGGCTGAACGCGACACCCCTCACCCAGTCGGCGTGCCCGGTGAGGGTGTGCAGGGTCTCGCCGGTGGCCGCGTCCCAGATCCGCGCCGTACCGTCGTCACCGGCGGTGGCGAGCCGGGCCCCGTCCGGACTGAACGCGACACCCTCGACCGAGGCGGTGTGTCCGGTGAGTGGCTGGAGTCGGGTTCGGACGGGTGGCGGCGGGGGCTGTAGTTTGTCGCCGCTGTGAATGTGGCGAAGTTTGTGGGTGTTCGCTCCGGTCAGGTCTGTGTTGTCCAGGCGGCAGTGGTGGAGGAACGCACCGGTGAGGTCGGCGTCGCGAAGGCTTCCGTCTACGAGGGTGGCCTCGTGTAGCACGGCTCGTTCGAGGCGGGTGGCCTGAAGGGTCGCGTGGGTGAGGTTGACGTGGTCCCAGCGGGTGTCGCGCAGATCTGCGCCGGTCAGTGTGGCGGCGGTGAGCACAAGCGGGTTGGCCGGCGTACCGATGAATTGCCAGCCTCGTAGTCGGGCACCGCTGAGGTCGCTGCCGATCAGTGTGGGATGCGGTAGCTCGTGCGCCCGGGCGTGGAGCGCGTACCGGAGCCAGAGCTCGCTGGCTCCTTGCAGGTACGGCGTACGCCACCGGTTCAGGGTGGCCCGGAGTACCTCTTGATCGTCATCGTCGATGATCAACTGGCCCAGGAAGTCCAACGTCTCCACCGACGGGATGGGAAGGCACCAGTCCTCACGGCGGTCATCACGTAGCGCGTCGCACAGGTATTGGGCGAGGAAGTATTCGTGGATGGAGCTGTGCGCGAACTGGAAGTCGGGGCGGTCAGGCCCGTTACGGTCGCTGCGGACCACGAACGTGGCGGTGCGCAGGTCTTCCTCGAGTTGGTCGCGGGAGATGTTCCCGTAGCGCCTGCCCAGCACGGGATCGGTGGCGAGCTGTTCATCGAGCCAGTCGTCCAGATCGGTGCTACCGACCCGCCGGTCACCCCGCCTCCACGACCACGCGGCCAGTCGGGCCATCAAGGTGAGCTTGTGGTCGGGTCGCAGCCGGTGCTTGCCGAGGTCGCGCGCCAGCCAGTCGCGCAGGACCTGCCGGTAGATCGTGGCCGCGTGCACCGGGCGTCGCTGCGAGAGGCGGTCCTCGATGAACGGGACCTGCGCGGCGACCTTGGTCAGGGTGTACGGGCGTGTAGCCAGATCGGACAGGTCGTGTACCGCTCCCAACATGTCCATTACCTGGGTGACGTCCTGGTCCGGTAGCGCCTTCTCCAGGTATCCGCGGATTTGCTCGTGGGTCAACGGCAACAACATCAGCGCGAGGTAGTCCTCGGCGGTGGCGAGATCGCGGTCGTGTTCGAGGAAGTGCCTGGACTGTTCGCGCAGCGAGCGGAAGTAGTGGGTCCGGCAGGACAGCAGGACCTTGGTGTGCTCCCCGGCGAATGGGGCGTGGACCGAGCCCTTGCCCTTTACGCGGATCGGCCGGAGCTTGAGCAACTCGTGAGTGAAGGCGACACCCTGCGCGGCGTCGAGCCGGACCAGGACCTCATCCAAGCCGTCGATGACGAACAGGGTGGGTGCCGTCCTGGCACGTGCGATGACCTCCTCCCCGGACGGTAGCGGCGTGTCGCCGGAGGCCCACCCGTGGTTGATGCACTCGGTGAGGATGGTGGGCAGAGTCGGCACCGCGTCGCTCAGGTTCCCGAGGCGCCGGAGGTCGAAGTACAGCGGCTCAGGCCGCTGCTCGTCTGGCTGGGCCCGCAGTCGTTCGGTCAACTCCTGGCAGGTGATCGTCTTGCCGGTGCCGTACTCTCCCAGCAGCGCGGCAAGCGGAGCGCTGTCCTTATCACGCGCCCACTCCGCGAGGTACGCCACGACGTCCGTGACCCGCTGCTCCTGATCGTGGGCGCCCGCCGCCGTGTCCGGATCCATGCCGCTGGGATGGCCGTGCAGGTTGAAGAACTGGTCCTCGCACTTCTCCTTGAGCGCGCGCCGGTCTTTCGTGCCCATGTCGAGCGGTTTCGTGCTCCTGCGGCCGAGTTGGCGGTGGATGTGCTCGACGAGGCCGTTCACCCAGTTGTCTCGCGCCGCGGGGCTCCTCAACTCACTGAACGCGACGCCCTGAGACGGGCCGGAGTAGACGGTCTTGGTCTCGAACCCACCCGCATGAGGACTCGACGACCGCAGCAGCACCGGCATCACCGTCGGGCCGGAGGAACCGCTGTGAATGCGCAACATCTCACCGAGCGTGTGATCTGCATACCAGGCGTTGCTCACCGCGAGAACCACCAGCTCGCTGTCCGCCACTTCCATGCGGAACCGCTGTTCCCTATCGTCGCCGGTCAGCACATCCTTATCGGACCGCCACACTTCGATTCTGTGCCGGTCGCCGGCCAACGCTTCGACCAGCAGGTCCCACAGTCGTTCAACTCTGCCGTCGTCCGCCGTGGCGTTGCACAGCACGATCCGTCTCGGCCCGAGCACGGTCGCCTGCCGATCCTCGATGAGCACGTCACGAACCGCTTCGCGCTCCCGCAAAGGCGCACCGGCCGCGTCGGCATGCTCTGCCCAGAAGGACAACGTGCGACCGCGCGCGCCGGACTTCTTCGCGCCGTGCACCTGCACCTCAAGGTCCACGCTCTCATCTGCCGCGGCCGAGTTCACCCGCTTGACCCAACGCTCCAACGCTTTCGTCGCGGCCACCGGGGTCCGCTGAGCGAACAGCAGATCTTGCACCTGCTCCACGGACAACTCGTCCGCCGTTCCCATCGCGTCCAGCAACACGCTCATCGCCTCGCGGTCGGCCGCGCTCAACGACACCCGCAGCAACCGGGCGCGAGCCGTGGCGGGAGGTATCCGTCGCATCGTGGGATCACCCTCGCCCGTCGTCGCGCACCGCGTACCGGGCGAGTACCCGGTGCATCTCGGCTACCAAGCCGTTCACCCACGTGTCCCGCGCCGACATCCCGCGCGCCTCGCTGAACGGTCGCCCGTAGCCGTAGATCTGCTTGCTCTTCAACCCGCGCCAGTCCGCCTGCTTGCCGACCTGCCGGAGCAGCACTGGAACCACCCGCTTGCCCGCCACGTCGACGAGCGCGGGCAGTTCCACACCGGTGACGTACTCGCTGGCCAGGAAGGCGTTACTCAACGCGACAACCCCAACGTCAGCCGCCGACAACGCGCCGCGGATCCGGACGTCCCAGTCTTCACCGACCAGAATCGCCTCGTCCGATCGCCAGAGCTGGAACTCATACACCCGATCGATGACCATCGCCTCAGCCAGCAGGTCCCACAAGCGCAGTACCAGCGCTTCATCCCGCCCGGCGAAGCTGAGGAACACCCGCACCAGCGGCTTACCCGAATCCCCCATCTTCAGGCACACCTCGGCTTCGTCCGTGCTCACACTGACCTCCCGCCGGGCCCTGTCGAAATATGTCGCAATAATGTCCGGTTGGTCAAGGCTACTGCATTGGGGAGGTGGCAGGCTGCCCGGACCGGGTGCTATCGGGACAGAGCTTTCTGAGAGCGGTCCACCGCAGCCAACAGGCGCTGCTGATCCTGCTTGAGACGGAGAAAAGCCTCGCGCACGTAATTTACGAACGGGGTACCAGGGTGGCCGATGAGGGCCTTGTCTTGCACGCCTTCGGCCTCGGCCGCCAACACGATCTCCAGCGAGGTCACGTGGGCGCAGAAGTCGCGCAGCGGCCGCGGAAGATCAGGCTCGACCAGGAGGTCGGCGTGCTCGACAATCAAGTCGCGCATCTGGAGATTGACCGGGCGCAACGCCTGGTCCCTCCACCGCCGCCAGTCGCCGTCGGCCCGCAACGGATTCCGATCCGCCTTACCGGGCAACCCTGATTCGCGCAGGGCCTCCCAGACGCGCTCGTTGACCTCCACGAGCGCGTTGAGCGGGCCATACAACTCCCGAAGCTGGCTGTTGACCCTGACCAGCCGGGCCTGCCGCCGTTCCTGCCGGATCTGTGCACGCTGGTTCAGAACAAACACGAGAACCGCAACCAGCACGCTCGCGCTCGCGGTAATCACTGCTGCCGACACGAGCACAGCTTGCCGCATCCACCGATCGGTCACCAACGGCACGTTCCCGACTGACGGAGTGTGATCGCTCACGAACGTCCGCTCATGCCGCAGTGCGGGCTGCCGACAAAATTCGCTCAACAATCGAGCGCGCTGAGTCGGCTGACGCGGAACTCGGGCATGTCTCGGGCCAGAAGTGTGGTGTGGGGCCGAACGCACGTCGACCGGCTGGCCTGGCGTCAGCCTGCGGTGATCCACTCCGCCGGGACCAGGGCGCCTTGGCCATCACGCCACCGCTGGATCACCGCAGATGCGAAGACCGGTTGCTCCAGGTCTGCGTGTTCCATGGCGATGACCTGGAGCTTGCCGTCCGCGGTGGTGATGGTGTCGGCGATGGCTTGGTACGCGCGCAGGAGAGCTGTCCGGTCGGACTCTGCGGCTGGCTGTAGGTCTGTTCCTTTGTAGTCGGCGGGGAAGTAGACCTGGGAAGGCTGGTCGAGAACGAGCAGCTGCGGCACTGGCCGATTATGGTCGATGAACCACTCGTGCAGGCTCAAGAACGCGGCCAGGTGGTAGCCCAGCCAGTTCTGCCCGCCGCCGATCTCCTTGAGGGGGACTGGTCCGTCGTCGGTGTCGGCCACGACGGTGAGGCGGCGCAGGTTGAACCGGATGGAGGCGTCCGAGTGCTCGAGGGCGAGTGCGCGGGCCTTCGCGGTGATCTTCTGGTTGATCAGTGAGAGGCTGCTGTCGACCCGGTCGGCCTGCACGTCGTGGCCGAGGGCGTCCTCCAGTTCCTCGATGGCCGCGCGCATCTCTTCGCGCTGGTCGCGGATGCGGGGGGCGACTGTGTAACGTGCGGCGTTCTCCAGGAACAGGCTGATGCGCCCGCGGACGGCGGCGGCGCGTAGCGTCGTGTCGCGGTACCGTGCGGCCTCGCGCATGCCTGCCTCGAGTGCGTCGCGTTCGTCGTGGTTGGCGCCGAGTGCGCGGCGGTGCTCGCGGAGCAATTCTTCTTGCTCGTCGATGAGGGCCTGGATTTGCGGGGTGTCGTCGCTGACGTGGACGACGTTGGCGTTGAGCTCCTCCAGGTCTGTCCGCAGTGCGGTCGCGACGGCGCTCGGGGCGGTCACTTCGCTGTTGCAGACCGGGCATGCTTCCAGAGAGGTGTCAGGGCTGACTTTGAGCAGTGACAAAGAAGTCAAGCGTTCGCGGTGGTCGAGTGCTTGCGTCAGGAACTCGCTGCGGTCGCGGAGTGCGCTTCTGAGTTCAGCGAGCCGGGCGCGCGTCTGCTGGAAGGCGATGCGCAGTCGATCCCGCTCCTGCGAGAGGGTGGCCAGGGGATCGTCTTCGTCCTCGGGGATCTCGGGCAGACCGGGCAGGGGTGCCGAGGCGGCGGTGTCGAGCAGCGCGAGCGCGTCGTCCAGCGTGAGTTCGTCGGTGTTCAGAGGGTCGAGCAGCGAGGTCTCGACCGCTTCCCTGACCAGGGCGCGGGCCTGTCCGGACGCGGGCGCTGCGGATTCCTGCTGGTTGAGATCTCGTTCATGGTTCCGCAGTTCGGACTTCATCCGTTGCAGCTGTGCACGTTGCACGGCCTGTTCGGGATCCACGGCACCTATGAAGTAGGGGAAGATGTCGCGGATCGTCCTGGGGCCGTGATCTTCCCCCTGCGAGTGGAACAGGTGGTCGGGATTCGCCACCACGTTTTGGGCTTGGATGCAGAAGTACAGGGCATGGCGGATGGACGGGGCCATGGTGTTGCCTCGGGTGGTGGGCAGGCGGATTGAGAGGTCGATGCCCGTGAACTCGGCGAGCAGGCCGCGCGCGGCCTCGATGGTGAAAGTGAACTGCATCTGCTCTGCAGCCAGCGGGAGATCCCCTGGCTGCTGGAAGACCAGGCAGAGCTGGGGGGATGGGGTGGTTCCGCGCGCTGCCGGGCGGGCCACGAACAGCTGGCGGTCGCCGCGGACGATTTGCACCGCGAAAACGTCGACGTACTCGCGCAGCTTGCCCGCGCTGATGGGGTAGTTGTCGCCGCTGCTGGCCATGCAGTAGTTGGTGACGTTCCAGATGGAGGTCTTGCCCGTGAGGGAGTCGCCGGTGACGATGTTGAGTTCGCCGAGGTTGAACTCCAGGCTGCGCACCTGGCCGGGCTGCTTGCCGTACAGGGTGAGGGACTTGAGCTGCCAGGTCACGGTCGTACTCCAAGCAGGGTGAGGACGGTGGCGGTGGGTCCGCCGGTGGGCAGCCACCGGCCGAGCATGTGGGCGGCCTTCTGGACCGCGGCGGCTTCGGCTGACCGGTTCCGGATTCCCTTCGAGATGGCCTTGTCGCGCAGGGTGAGTGCGGCCCCATCTAAAACGAGGACCCGGGTCTGCAGTGCGAACAGCAGTCCGGGTCGCACCACGGTGAGAAGTCCGGGGGCGTTGGCGGACATGTGAACTTTGATGGTCCCGTTGTTTTCCGCCCACTGGGCCATGTTGGCGTTGGCGTTCGGCAGCAGGTCCCGGACCGCGGGTTGCAACGCCATGACAGCGGAGGCGACCACGAGGGGCAGCGGACCGGGGCGTTCGTGCGCGTCCAGGTGGCCTTGGACGACGCGGGCGCAGACCAGGGCGGTGAAGGCCGGGTTGTACAGCGCCCGCTCTTCCCTGCTCCACTCGACAGGGCTGCTCATTTGCTCGACACCGACCCGAGCAGCGCCATGAGGCGCTCCTGGAACTCGGGGTGCCAGCCGACCCGCCGCTCGTCAGCGAGGATCTGGTACGAGCCCTTGGTGACGAACGGCTCGTCGCATCCCGGCCGAATGGGGAACCGAGCATGGTGATCGACCCATCGGTAGATGGCGCGGGCCTCGCGGACCTTGGCCTCCTCCGCGGCCTCTTGCCCCAACTCCTCGCGCATCTCCTCGAAGCGGCTTGACCACTCCTCGACGAGGCGCTTCTCGTACTTGCCCAGCTCACCCGGCCGGAGCAGGTTGTCGTTGACCCACCTCGACCGCTGGGTGAATGCCCGCAGGTAGTCGCTGACCGCCTGCTGGATCCGGCTGTCGCCGACATTCACGAGGCGCAGTTGCCGGACGTAGACCTGTTCTCCGCCGTCGGGGTCCCCGCCGCCTGTCTCAGGCAGGTCGTCGTCGATGGGCAGGCTGTCCGGGCCGAAGCCTTTGCGGCGGTCGCTGAACACCACGTCGAACTCCAAGCCGGTCACCGGCCCCGACGCAGGGTCGCGCAACTGGGCGACGACCCTGCGGAAGAACCACCCGTCCAGGCGCTCCAGAAAGACCTTCGCGTGTTCGTGGCCCACGGCGAGGCCCAGCAGGCGCTGGAGGCGCTCGGTCGTCTCGTCGATGTCAGGCGCCGCGTCGAGCACGCGAATCCGCTCGAGCAGGGATCGACGCTGGTCTGCCGTCAGCCTGTCCCACGCCTCGTACGCGGACTTGTTGGTCTCGTTCCTGGAGGTGCGACGGGCTTCATCTAGCAGCCCAAGCGCCTTCGCTTCGTCCCGGGGGCTGCCAGGGCCCGGAGGCCGGAGATGGTAAGCGGCGCCCTCCGCGGCGGCCTCGGCGGTCGTGAGCAGGAAAAAGGTGAGGCGATCCTGGCTGGCTGCAGACTCGGCCCAACCGGTGGCCCAGATCCGCAGGCTCTTCCACAGGTCAGTGGCCTTGTCAGTCATCTTGGTCCCCGGGGCGCGGTGCTTGAGCTGGTAGAGACCCGGTCCCGCGTCCTCATGGACCTCGATGTCGTCGCCCGCTTCGATGGCCACGGACCAGTCGGGACCGGCTCCTGTCTGTTCGACGCAGAAGTAGAGCGCCTTGCGGAGCTGATAGAGGTAGCCGACCGCCGACGCCGACGCCTCGAACAAGTCGATCTGCTCACCCATCCCGAACCTCCCCGCCGCGTCGCCCGCCGATCACATGATCCGGCCGTCCCGCCGTTAACCGTGGCGAGGCACTCGCGTGTTACACGGCGTTATAGCAGCGATGCACGTGAGGATGGTGCGGACAGGCGTCCAGGACGTCCCCGCCCAGGTTCGTGGCCTGCAGGCTCGCGGTTGACGAGGCAATCGGAGATCGTTGCCGCTGGCTGCTTGATCGCCGCGACGCGCGTTCGGCGTCGACCTCGCGGCGCCGGTTCTCGGCACTGACGCCTGGCCACCACCACCCACCCCGCAGGGGCCGCGCCTGACAACCCCGGCGACCAAGCCGCCCGCCCCGCGCCCAAGCCCACCAGCACGCCCGTCACCACAGCCCTGGCGACCACGCCCCACCTTGCCCTTCAGCACTCGAACATTGTGTGCCACCCGAGCACACATCGATCAACCACCGAACAAGCGAACATCCGCTTCTGCCGCTGAGCGGGCGGCGGTCTGGCGGACGTGGTGACCCGCCCGGTGCTTCTCGGTCAGAGGCACGCCGACGCTGACCTGACAGCGGTAGTTCGCGCTCGACAGAATTTTCCTTGGCCGGGCTGGACGTGGCGGCGGTCTACTGCGGCTGTATGGCTGTGTAGAGCTGTGTGGCCAAGTCTGTCGCACGTGCCCGGCATTGCTCGCCTCGTGGCGGATCCTTCTCGCCGGAGACGTAGAACACGCTGATCACCGCGTTGTCGTCGAGCACCGCCAATCGGCAGCCGGCCCTGCCGCCATCGGGGTCTGACCAGCGGGCCTCCGCTCCGATGCCGAGGTCGCTGAGCTGCTCGTCCTGTGGGGTCGCGCGCCGGTTGAAGTCTTCTTTGGCCCGCTTGTTCCCTGGCTGGGGGCCGTAGGCGTTCTCCGAGTACTCCCAGGCCGCGACACTGAGGTCAGCGTAGGACTCGTCATCGCCGATGCCCCGGAAGGTGCAGCTTCGCCCGGGCGCAATGCCGTTGTCGGTCGAGTCGTTCACCCGTTCGGGCGGCGGTAGCCCGGGTACTTCGGCGTGGATTGTAGCGCAGTTGGGTAATTGGGCGGAGTTGTACTTCAGTGGTGGCGCAGGCGTGGTCGAGGTGGTGGTCGCGAGGGGTGCGGGCCTGGATTGCGGCGGACCGCTGGGCCGGCCGCAGCCGCCGACGAGCGCCGCGATCACCAGGCCAAAGACCGCCCAGCGCCAGGTGCGGGAGAGATGTGTACGCATGACTCCTTCTCGACTATCGCGGGTCAGCCCTCGACCGCCTGCGGCCAGGCCCGGTCGGGCAACGCGGTGTCGGTCATCAGGCTCATGAGCTCGCGCACCTTGCTGAGCGCGGCGACGAACCGCCCCACGATTCCCACCAGATTGTTCATCATGTCAGTGGCGAGTTGGCCGATCGCGCCCGCGAGCTTGTCCACGGCGAACGGGATCTCAATGACCGTAGCCGTCTCGATCGCGACCGTGACGAGCTGGCCCAGGAAGCTGGTGACCACCTCAGCCAGCTTGGTCATGTACTCGACGTTGTACTGGGCGATCTCCATGAGCCATTTGCTGACACTGTCCGACTTGGCCGAGTAGGCCTTGATCGCCTCGTTCTGTGCCGTGACCTTGTCCTGGTACTTCGCCGCGGCCTTGCCCTCCCACTGGTAGGCCAGGTCGGTCTTCTGGTGGGCCAGCCCGTTCACCGGCGCCTGGATCTTCGCCACCCAGTTGAAGGACTGGACGATCAACGACACCACCGGCGCGTGGTGAGTGACCGCGGTCTGGACCAACTGGCCCACTTTGGCCAGATGTTCCCGGATCTCGTCCATCGCCGGTTTGATGAGGAACATCGCCGGACCGAGCATGAACTGCCAGTTCATGATGTGCTGGACAGCGGCGTTGTATTTATCGCCGCACTCGACCACCTTGTCCTCAAGGCCGTTGAACTTGTCGTTGAGCAGGGAAATCATCTCGTCGGACGTGGACATGTCGATCACCCAACCCTAGGCCTCGTAGAACTTGCCGATGTCGATCTCAGTGATGCTCTCGGTGCGGTCGTACTCGTCAGCGATCCGCCGCAGTACGTCACTGATCTGGTTGAACTCCGTGGCCGCACCCTGAAGGGTCTGCTCCATGCAGGCGCGGAACTCCTCGTACTGGTGGGCTTGAATCTGGGCGTTGGCCAGCGCCGGGAACACAGCGACGTCGATCACCGAAAACGCTGTCCAGGTCAGGTAGGTCTCCTTGACCGCTTGCACGACCGGCTCAGTCTGGTCCGCCTTCTGCTGCCAGAGCATGGCCTCGGCCCGCAGCGCGTCGGTGACCACCTTGAAACCATCAGTCATCGTCAGTCCTCGTCATCGAACACGTCGAACTCCGCGAAATAGTCGTCATCCGCCTCGTGGGACACGCTGCGGGTTGCCCGCTCCGGCGCCGGCCGGACCTCGCCCGCCACGCCGAGGCCTGCTCGCGAGAACAGCTGCAGCGCGTCCTCGCCCAGTGCCTCCGCGGAGGGGTTGTCCAGGGCGCGGGGGTCACCGTGTAGCGCCAGTGGGCCGCCGCCGCGCATGCGCAGCGTGAGATAGCCCAGCGGGCTGCGGACCTCGTGGATCTGCGCAAGCGGGGTGTGCTGCCTGCGTCGGATCGCCTCGTACTGCGCGTTGATGGCCTCGGAACGTGCCCGGGTCCGGGACAGGAATTCCTCCACTGACAGCGCCGCCGGGTCCAGCGGGTCCGGGGCCGCGGTGCGCGGCGGGGGCTTCGGGCGATGGATGAGCTCCACCGCGAGCGCCCGCTGCAGCGCCGTCACATACGTGTTGAACACAGCAGCCGGCAAAGCCGCCGGGCCCACCTGACCAACCCAACCCGGCCGGATCCGCACATTCGTGACTTTCGCGGCCTTGTTGACCGTGACGATGACAAACCCACTCGGGTCACGCGCCTCGTAGGTGTCCGCAGGCTCCAGCGGCACGCCACCCGGACGGGTGAGCTCAGCGAAACGAGCTCTCATCCGCGGGTCATCACGAACAGTCACCGTGGCCAGCTCAACGCGCTCAAACGCCATGCCACCACCCCCTTGAACCCCCGACAACTCACCAGGCGACCGTACCCAAACACGCTTAGTGATGGGTGTGGATCACGGGTTCTCACCCTCAACTCGACGACCGAGAACAGGCCGTCATCCGACTAGCGTGTCTGTCCCACCGCGCCGCCTGAAGATCACCCGGGGATGAGGTCCGCGCCGCCGGGCCGAGCAACTGAAGTTGATGACCCTGTTGCCGCGTCGACGACCGACGCGCGACACCGCGAGGCCCTGTTGCCGTGGTGCCCTGAGGAGGGCATCGTGCAAGCACAGCAACGCCAGTGCTCCGCCACTGGTCGCCAGTGGAGAATTCCGGAGAGCCACACATGCGATCAGACACGGCGACCGTGCGGTGGCCCTGGGGTGGTCGTGGGTCGGTCGGCGATGTAGCAGGGCACTAGGCCGCGACGTTCACTGGCTTCGATGCCGGGCGAAGTGGTCGGTGGCGGCGATGATCGCAGCCTGAGTCGGCGCCTGCTGCGAGCTAGTCCGCCTGTTTTCGACCTGGTCAAGGATGATTGCACATTCGGTTCACACCTCTCCGGTCTCATACCCCCGCATGGCCACCACCCTCATCGCCCTCGGGTACCTGCACTGCACAGTGCCCCGCCGCCCGCACATCGAAGACGTGCGCGACCGGCTACGTACCCCGCCGCCGCGGCGCTAGCGCTCGCGCTGACTATTTCCACTCTGTGGAGGTGACGGACGAAACGGCACCTGACCGCGGTAGGACCTGGTTCGGACGCAGCCGGGATGCCGTGGTGGCCCGGTGGCGTGCGGCACCGGTGGCGACCGCGGTAACGGTGTCGCGCTCGTGGGCAGGCTCGTGCTGGTGGGCGCGGTGTCCCGGCCGTGGTGGGGGCCGGTGGCCCGATGGCTGAACCGGTGGTGGCCGATCCCGGTGGCCGTGGTGGGGTTCGCCCTGGTTCCGGCGTTGGTGCCTTATCTGTCCCGTGCGGCGCGCGCCGGCACCTCCACCGGGATGGCTGACGTGGTGAAGCCGGAGCCGATGCGGATGCTGTCGCCGCGGGCAATCACGCTGGGCGCAGTGGTCATCCTCGGGGTACGCGTGGTGGCCGCGGTGACGCTGCTCCACGCCTTTCCCTGCGCCACCCCCAGTTGGACGTGCTACGGACCGCGGCGACCTTCGTCTCCGGAACCGGGGGCGCCGCGGCGCTGTTGCTGGCCGCACGCCGGCAACACTCCACCGCCCTGCCCCTGGCCCACCAGCAGCAGGGCGGGTTGTGCAGGTGCGTCGGCTCGCCAGCAACTCATCGGCCAGAATCCCGCTGGGAGTCGCCGCGTCAGCGGCGGAGTCCGGCTGGGCCGTCGCCGACCTCCTGCTCCGGCCCCATGCCCGGATATCGGCGGCCGGCGCACCGTCGTTGACGTCAACAATGTGCTCAGCGTCGCTCACCGCGCCCCGCTGGCCATAGGCTACTGCGGCGTCGTACATGGCTCATTGTTGTGGGCCGTGATCAGCCACTGCTCCCCAGGTACCGGGCTTCCGGTTTCGTCGACACGCTGCCGAGTAACGGTGAAGGTTCCCAATGGACGGCCGCCCCCCTTGATCTGATACGCACAAGAACTGATCGTGACAACATCACCGGGCAACTCGCCTGGGAGATTGAAAGGCATTGATTCCGCATATTCGGTACGGTTCGAGACCAGCATACTCAGCTCCCGCACAGCCTCTTGACAGTCGCGAAATCCGAGATTTTTAGCGAACTGATTTCGCGTGGCTTCGTCCATGTTATTACAGGCAAGGTCAGGGCGATTCTGCGCGACCTGCTGATATACGAGCTGAACAGCACGGTACGGGTTGGGCTGCAACAACTCCCTTTCGCTGTAAGTGCCGCGGCCAACCTCGGCCGCCGGGAGTTCATTATCAACTTCGGGAGCGCCGAAGAGTTCGGTGTACCAGACTGGTCGGTTGATGCTGACTATTACATAACTGGCGGTACTAACGATTGCCAGCCCGACGATCGCCGCGATGGCCAGCAGCCAGGGCGCACGGATTCCGGCGATGGTCTTGTGGTTAAATGACCCCTTAATTCGTCCGGTATTGGTGCCCACAGCGGAGTTATGCAATCCGTAGGAGCTGGCAGTAACGTTCGTGGTCTCGCTGATTCGGCTGGGGTTGAATTCAGCACGTGCAGCACTAACTGCGTCGGCCAACTCTGCGGCGAACTGGGGATCTTCAGCGACTTCGTCCCTCAGGTATGTGACGACTGTACGTTGGACCTCCTCGTCCCGAGGCTCACGGCAGAACCGGCCCACGGCCTCGCTGGGGACACGACGACGCCCCAATCGATCTTTGATCAAGTCGAAAAGGCGCTGGGACGCATGCTCTTCGGCCTTCTCGACAACCCCGTCCAAAACTGCGCTGGCGTAGCCGGTTAGTAACGAAACCGCATCCCCCGCCAGGTCGCTGATGTCCATCGCTCTCCCCTTCACGATGTAATCGGTCGATTACACATGGCAGGATACTCGCTGAGCAGTCTCGCCGGGTCGCAGGCGAAAGACCAAGTGTCTCCTTCGGCACTCTTCGCCACCGGCCCTCTGCGGCGAAGCATGTTCTGACGCCTGCTCGGCAGTTGATTTCGGATTCTGCGGGAACTTCGACTGATGCATCGCAGTTCGCCGGTCAAATCGAGGGCATCGACCAGCACGGCCAGGTTGTGCGTGGTCAGAATCTGGCTCTGCTCGAGCAGCATGCCGTTCGCCGCGACGGAACCACCCGGGGTACCCGCCCGCGTGCGGCACACAGCTGTGAAGTCCGCGGCGGCCCGCTTGCCCCAGCGCAGGACCGTCTTCGGGGGCTCGGACCAGTCCGCGGGCAGGTCGTAGTAGTTCGCGTAGAGCGTGCCGGCCAGCAGACGGCTCGCCACCGCGGCGGCGTCGCGCCATTTAGTGGTGAACGTGCCCATGAAGATGTCCGCGGCCACTTCCTCCACCAGCGGCAGCTCCAATCCGGCCTGCTTCGCCAGCGTTCTCAGCTCGGACACCAGCGGATTCGGCAGCACGGCGTGCGGGAACGCGGTGAGCGCGAGCATCGTGGTCTGGCGCAGGACGCGGAGTGCGGCCGCGGCGGTGCCCGGCTCGGGTGAGTGGCACGGGGCGAGCGCGTCCACCCACGGCAGCTCGCTGAACCGCACCTGGTGCTCGAGGTTGAGCAACAGCAGGCTGCGGCGGCGCCGGAACGCCGTGTAGGTCTGCTCGTGCAGCCAGGCCACGACCGGGTCCTCGATCCGTGAGGTCAGTTGCGGCAGCACGAGCGCCAGCGTCTCCCCCGAGGCGATCACGCCGAGGCCCACCAACTCGTCCGCCGGTGCTTCCAGCGCCCGTGCTGCCTTGCGCACCAGGTGGCCCGGCATCGGTGTACCGCAGGGGATGGTGGCGGTCGTCTCGGTGTCGGAGACCGCGGCCGTCGCGACCTCGAGCGAGGGCAGACCGCTCTCGGCCGGGTAGCGGTCCAGCCTGCCGGCGAGCACAGCGGCGAGTGCTGCGTTCGTCGGCGCCGTGACGGTAGCGGCCTGGGCGCATCGGGGTTAGGACCGCAGCCCGCATCCTGCTCGAGATCGGCGACGCCTCCAACTTCGCCAGCTCCGCCCACCTGGCCGCCTACGCCGGCATCGCCCCGGTCACCCGCGCCTCGGGCACCAGCATCAAAGGCGAACACCCCGCCCGCACCGGCAACCGCAAACTCAAACGCGCGTTCTTCCTCGCCGCCTTCGCCGCACTGCACGACCCCGCCAGCCGCACCTACTACGACCGCAAAAGAGCCGAAGGCAAGAAACACAACGCCGCCCTCATCTGCCTCGCCCGACGCCGCTGCGACGTCCTCTACGCCATGCTCCGCACCGGCACCCACTACCGACACCCCGAACCAACCCACACCCCAGCAGCCGCTTGACAAACCCATAGGGACACCCCCGCATCGGCGCCGAACACGGTCGGGAACCGTCACCAAGCACGTCCACTCACCGACTCCGACTACGCTCGTCAAGTCCCTCGGGGGCGACAACTACCCCGTACCGAACCGGTTAAGACCTGATCATCAAGGATCTGTCCGAGCCACTGGGGGCGCCCGTCGACGTTAGCAACCAATGCAGCCCGATGCCCTTCCCAATAGTCGCGCTCCGTGGCGACTACGCCGGCGCCGAAACACCATGCCGACCTATCAGGGGTGTCCTGATGGCTGGGAGCGCTTTCGACGACACCGCCGCTGGACAACATGGCCGCGCTGCTCTAATTTATGTTCCACTACTGTCTTCCGCGAGGCGATCCTGCAGCCGTGCGTGCCTGAACTGGTAGACTGGACCGACGGTGCGTAGAACACCGCGGGCACTGGCGTCCTCCAGGAACCGGATCATTCGCAGTGGACCCGACCCGGAGGTTTTCAGCTGGAGAAAGGTCAGGCGTGCTGCCCAGGTTTTTGAAGACACCAGGCCGAACATGAGGCCATAGGGGATTGCACCAGACATGCCGTCGAAGATCTGCATGACGAGGCGGGGGTCAGCTCTAGAATCGAGCCAGTTGGCCCACATCACGACCATGCCGAACGTGAGACCGAGCGCTAGGCCGAAAGCCAGGCGGTACCTTTGTTCGCGGTCCCAACAGGTTTTTGGAGAATTCGGGCTCAGCGGTTCCACCGATGGACGTGCTGCAGAGTAGAAGAACCAAGTAACGACGCCGCAGCAGACCCCTGACAATAGCCCTGCGCGGACTCCGTAGGGATAGCCGAACCAGAAGGTGAACATCGCAGAGAAAACTGAGCCGATGGTCAGCATGAACAGGCCCGCGGTGCGAATGTTCGCAGGCGAGTGAACCTCTGACCAGCGTATTCTCGACCACTGCCTGGGTTGCCCCATCCCCGACCCGTATACGAGTCCCAGCAGGACGCCGACCGCCACGGCATAACTGATCACGACAATGGAAACTCGACCCCCGACGACCAGACTTAGCCCGAACCCCAACGTCAGCAAAATGATCATGCTGGTGGCGACCGCTCGCTGCCAGCGCGGTTGCCACTGCGACATCGTCCACCATGCGAGATTTCGAGTACGGTGTGCCTGCATGTGCGCCGCGATCGTACCGAGCCATCGACTCGCTTCCTCTGGTGTGTAGCGAGGTTTGTCCCGGCCTGGATGTGCGGTATACGCAGTTGTGACGATGCGGTTGAGCAGTTGGTCCTCAACAGCCCTTCGGTTCCTGAAACCGCCAAGGGGAAAGAGGTCTGCTGTGCCCTCGCCTGGCTCGTAGGTGTCTCGTACCAGGCTGAGCATCAACGGATTGTCCAGGGCCTGCGTAAGTGCAGGGTCTCTTTGGTCGCGGATGTGCTCCACGAGTTTGCGCCAATCGGGCGGTGCTGGGTCGATGCGGCAGCGCTGCAGGTAATCCGCCGCCTGCTGAGGCGTCACCGGTTGCAGCTCCAACATGGCTGCTCCTGCGAAATGGACACCTACCCTGACTGCTGCTGCCAGTTTGGTGCTGCGGCTGAGCAGTACTAGTCGTCCGCACGCCTGGTCGTTCAGAGCGCGCAACGCTACCGGTCGCAGTTGCTTCGGCAGATCGTCGAGGCCGTCCAGCAGCAAGGCGACTCGGCCGTTGTCCACGAGCTCCTTGGCGGTGTCACGGCCGAACTCCGCAGCCAGAAGGAACGGGTACTCCAGTTCCATGCGTGCGGATGCCCACGAGCTCAGCGTCTGCCGAGTGGCATCCCATCCAGAAAGACTGAGCATCACTGGAACAGGCGTGCGGCGGCGGTCGGTTGGTTCGACGAGGCTCGCCCGGTGCTCCAACGCGTCCAGCAATAACATGATCGCAGCGCTCGACTTGCCCGAGCCCGCGGCTCCGAGCAGCACGATCCGGCCGGATTCGAGCCCGCCAAAGACCCTGAACAGATCTGACAGGCCACCGTCGTCCGCCTCCAGCGGCCCGATCGGCCCGAGGCCAGGCAGCGCAGAAGTCCTCGTAGGTGTGGAAGGATCTCCGAACACGTCGGTTCGTGGACCTCCGACGATGCGGAAGGACCAGGACCAGCGCACCGGAATCGGCGTCGGATACCGCAGACGACGCTCAACTGCGGCCCGCTCCCACTGGGCTCTCACAGCGATCGCCAAGTTGTCGGCCGCATCGTCCAAATCGATTGTTCCTGTCGCAGAACGCTTCCGGAGCAGCCACATCGCCATTGCTGCGGACGGAACCAGGACTGCTGAGGCGGCCTGAATGACTGTGGCGGTCAAGCTCCGATCCTTTGCCGTGAAAAGGAGCCATAGGACACTCGTCGTCGCCAACGCGAGAAACAGAAACCCGGCTCCTCGCAGCGGGTCGCTGTATCTGGGCTTGGACATGAGGCAGCTCGATCCGATCGTCAGGCTCGGATGCTTCGTGGTCAGCACGAAGCGGTGATCCGACCGCGGGCTGTCATGCCGACCTGGTGCGACATGCTCCCACATCTGTGCCCGCAGGGGCGATCTGTCACCTGAGCGGCCGAGCGCGCGCACGTATTTGCAATGTCACGGAGCAGCTAATTGCGGTAGGTGCAGTAGTACCGCCCTCATCCAGCTCGCCGCCGACTTTCCTGCCGCCGTGTCAGCCGACCTGCTCGGACTCCACATCAACACCGCAGTGCGCTGGAGCGTCATCACCGCTCGGGATCGCTCACACTTCCTCCACGCCCGGCACTCGACCACACACGCAGCCGCGCTGCCGACTTCAGCGGGGCGCCCGGCAGTAATGGACTCCCGTGGCGATGAGCGTGGTGATGTAGCACCGGCTGTACTTGATGCGACTATGGGAGTAATGGTCTGCAGGCGTCGTTGCCCGCAGGGTGAGGGGGAGTATCATGGCGGTGGGGCGGAGTCGTGCCTGGCGGGTGGCCGGTAGCGCTGTCATTGTCGGTGCCATTGCGTGGGCGTTGCTGCAGTTCGGCGTACCAACCGTCCTGTCCGATCCAGAGCATCCGGCGAGGCCCCCACTCGAGGCATCGAGCTGGATCGCCGGGATCGCCAGCCTGGTGGTGGCCTTGGTCGCACTGGTGGTGGCGCTGCGACAAGACCGGCGCCGCCTGACCGAGGACGAGCCCGCCCCGTCCTCGATCTCGCAAACCGCCAGCGGCCACGGAGTAAACTTTGTCGGCAACGTAACCGGCGGCCCAGGACCCGGCTCGACCACGGGAGTGCAGATCAATCAGAGTGGTGGACCGCCGGACCCTCCAATGCCGACGCGGCCCTGACCCCTGCCACGTCGGCGCAACCGTCCCTCACCACACCTCACACCTCGTTCGCCGGAACCGTGACCGGATCCGGACCCACCGTGGGGGTACTTCATGGCGACCTAAACGTCGGCGCGCCGAGGGTACCCGCCATGGAATTCATCACCGCGCCTCCCGGCCTCGCCCGAATCCCCGCCGAAACCGGCCTCTTCGTCGGCCGCACCAGCGAGCTGGACCTCGTGGAAGCCGCAGTGACCAGTTCAGGCCGGGCAGTCGTCGTCGCTGTCCACGGGCTAGGCGGAGTCGGCAAGACCACCCTGACCGCCCGCTTCGCGCACCTGCACGCCACCCGCTACACCCCGGTCTGGTGGATCCCGGCCGACTCCCCGACCGCACTCGACACCGGACTAGCCGACCTCGCCACCGGCCTGACTCCGCAGAGCGCGGCCCTGCCGCTGGAGCAGCGCACCGAACTCGGCCTGCGGTGGCTGGCCACTCATGACCAGTGGCTACTGATCCTGGATAATCTCCCCACACCCGGCCATGCGGCGCCGCTGCTTGATCGCGTCCGCACCGGCACCATCGTCATCACCTCTCGCCACAGTGGGGGCTGGCGAGGCATAGAGACGATCCGGCTCGACGTTCTCCCCCCAGACAAAGCGGTCGAACTGCTGACCCGCCTCGTCCGAGCCGACTGGGCAGACGCGAATCTGGACGGGGCCGAGCAGTTGTGTGGCGAGCTGGGGTGGCTTCCTCTGGCCATCGAGCAAGCTGGTGCCTACATCGCCCAAACCCGCATCGCCCCGCACGCCTACCTCGGCCTGCTGCAGCAGTACCCGGCGCAAATGTTCACCGCCACCGCCGAAGGCGGCGACGCCCAGCGCACCATGGCCCGCGTCTGGCACCTCACCCTCGACAAACTCACCGACACCCCACTCGCCGGGCAGCTCCTGCGCCAACTAGCCTGGTACGCCCCCGACAACATCCCTCGCCACCTCCTCCCCACCGGCTCAGCCGAGCCCCACCTGCTGCACGCCCTGGGCAGACTCGCCGCCTACAGCATGATCACACTCAATGCCGAGACCATCAGCGTTCACCGCGTGGTCCAAGCCGTCAGCCGCACCCCCGACCCCGACGACCCCCACCGCCAGCCCGCCGACATCGACCACGCCCGTGAGACCGCCACCGCGGCGCTTACCGAGGCCCTCAGTGAAGTCGATCCTGGTCGCCCTGCCCACTGGCCAAAGTTCACAGTGGTCATGCCCCACGCCCAGGCACTCCTCGACCAGACCGCCGACGCCACTGACGATGAAACGCGTTGCGATCTCGCCGGATACCTCGGCTGTTATCTCCAGGAACAGGGCGACAACTCAGCGGCGATCACACTGCTCACGCGCGCCACCCGAGGTCGCCAACGTCTCAATGGCCCCGACCACCCTGGCACTCTGGCCTGGCGCGTCCATCTAGCCAGCGCCTACACATCAGCCGGTGACCTCACCCGCTCGATCCCGCTCTTCAAAGCAATACTTACTGACTGCGAACGGGTTCTCGGCCCCGACCACCCCCGCACGTTAGCTTCCCGCAGCAACCTCGCCAGCGCCTACACATCGGCTGGCGACCCCGCCCGAGCCATCCCCCTCTTTGAGGCAAACCTCGCCGACTGCGAACGGCTTCTCGGCCCCGACCACCCCCACACCCTGGTCTCCCGCAACAATCTCGCCGGCGCCTACGAGTCGATCGGCGACCTCACCCGAGCCATTACTCTCCACGAAGCAGCCCTGGCCAACGTCGAGCGAGTTTTCGGCGCCGAACACCCCATCACGCTAGCTTCCCGCAACAACCTCGCCTACGTCTATAGATCGGCTGGCAACCTCACCCGAGCCATCCCCCTCTCCAAAAGAGCCCTCGCCGACTGCGAACGTATCCTGGGCCCCGAGCACCCAGACACCCTGAAATCCCGCAACAACCTCGCGCACGCCTACGATTCTGCCGGTGACCTCACCCAAGCCACCCCCCTCTTTGAGGCAAACCTCGCCGACTGTGAACGGCTTCTCGGCCCCGACCACCCCAGCACCCTGGTCGCCCGCAACAACCTCGCGCACGCCTACAATTCTGCCGGTGACCCCGCCCGGGCCATTCCTCTCCACAAAGCAGCCCTGGCCAACGCCGAGCGAGTTTTCGGCGCCGAGCATCCTCATACCCTGAGCTTCCGCGACCACCTCGCCGGTGCCTACAGGTCGGCTGGCGACCTCACCCGAGCCATCCCCCTCTACGAAACAGCCCTCGCCGACCGCGAACGGGTTCTCGGCGCCGAGCATCCTCACACCCTGGTCTCCCGCAACAACGTCGCCGGTGCCTACGAGTCGGCTGGCGACCTCACCCGAGCCATCCCCCTCTACGAAAAAAACCTCGCCGACTGCGAACGGCTTCTCGGCCCCGACCACCCCAGTACCCTCGCCTCCCGCAACAACCTCGCCGGTGCCTACGAGTCGGCCGGCGACCTCACCCGAGCCATCCCCCTCTACGAAAAAAACCTCGCCGACCGCGAACGGGTTCTCGGCCAGCATCCCAGCACCCTCGCCTCCCGCGACAACCTCGCCGGCGCCTACGAATTGGTCGGCAACCTCACCCGAGCCATCCCCCTCCGCGAAGCAAACCTCGCCGACCGCGAACGGGTTCTCGGTGCCGAACACCCCATCACCCTAGTTTTCCGCGACAACCTCGCCAGCGCCTACGAGTCGGCCGGCGACCTCACCCGAGCCATCCCCCTCTACGAAAAAAATCTCGCCAACGCCGAGCGGGTTCTTGGCCCTGAACACCCCTCGACTGCGACAATCCGCTCTAACCTCGAAGCCGCCGTCGCCAAGCAAGCTAGGTAGGTGTCCGGCGCGAGGCAGACTGCCTTCCCGACGCCTTCGTGGAGGGTGCTCTGCGCGATCAGGCAGGCCCACTACCGTCTTGCCGCCGCCGGTGTTCTGCTTGATCACTACGTCGCGATCGTTCCTGTGGGTGAATCAGCCCTCCAGCACCTCGCCTTGCTCCTGGCGCATGTAGGAGAAACGGCTTGTTCGGCAACGCCGCGAAGATGTCGCGCGGCTGCAGGAGCGGCTGGGGGCTGGTCGAGCCGATCCGGCTCCAGTCCAACGGCACGGGAGCATCCTTTCGCCGGTGCGAGCTGTCGAGGTCGCCGGGTGGGGTTGAGGCGTGATCGTGGTCGCCTGGCGCCGTAGCGGTTCCAGGTGGTGCCGACCTGTGCGGCGATTCTAGTGGTGGGGTAGTCGCCGGAGGAGTCGGCGACCACGGGTGCGGGCGCGGAAGGCGTGAGCGGCTTCTGCGTGGCTCGGCTGCGCAGCCGGCTCAGGACTTCCCACGTAGCGGACCGGCGCACAGGACGCAGCAGTACTGGCGCTGGCGCAGCAGATGCGACCAGCCGTTGTTCGGCCCGGCCGCCCCGAGCCGGTGCCCGGCCGGGCACCTCGGTGCCGGACGCAGGTGACGCAGTCGCCCGAACTCGCCGCGCAAGCCCGACACACCCGCCCCGAGTCGAACGTGTGAGCGAGTAAGCGCTAGTCTGTACTGCAGGCGGGTCGGGACGGGGAAGGTCCCGACCCGCCTCCCTACTGCCGCGCGTCCCTGCCGGGCAGGAAGCCGCGGTGTGGCCGATGACGAGGCCGTGCCCGCCGCCAATGCCGACCTGCGCCACAACGACCGACGAGAACACTAGGCTGGGTGCGACACGCCCGGACCATGCGGAAATTTTGTGACATCAAACGTGACGCGAAACCGGGTTGCCTTGCGGGCCCATAGCGCCTTCTGATGCACTCCCTGTTGATAAAGGCGCAGGTAGGAGCCTTGAGTGGCTCCGTAAGTAACACTTCTAATCTCTAGGTCGCAGGTTCGAGTCCTGCCGGGGGCACCAGAAGGATGGGAACGGGTGTGGTGGTGTTGGACATACCACCCTCCTCGTTCTCGTCGTCGTGTTTGCGCTGGTCATGCTGCCTTTTTGCGTCGAAGGGCAGCACCATGGCCTCTCTGGCCGCCTGACGGGCAGCGGGGACCACCGGACCGATCAAGGTGACCTTGCACCTGAGCTGGTTAGTGCGTTTGTCGTAGTGCAGCTCGAGCCGGAGCGCTTCGAAGAGTCGTCGGGCGACGTCCTCGGGCAGCTCTTCGATCTGGACATCGCTGACGGGGAGCGCGTCGAGCAAGTCCGGGTTCGGCGCCTGCCGGCGCTCGTCCTCGGCCTTGGCGAGGCCAGCTTCCAAAGCGGCCTTGCGCTCACGCAGCTCGGCACGTTGCGCGTTGATGTCGCGCATCAGGTCTTCGGTCGGTTCGTCGATCAGCGCGAAGCTGCGAACGACGTTCTTGATCATGCGGTCGGTGTCATCAATCTCACGTCGCAGGGCAGTGAGGCGCTGTTCACGTTCCCGTTGAGCGGCGACACCGAGGTCTCGGATCGAGCCGTCGAGCAGAGCACGGCGGTAGGTGCCGAAGACGTGGGTCGCGAGGAACTCATTCAGCCTGCCAACGATGACCTCCTCGCGCACCCAGAAGCTCGCGGGGTGGCCGTCCGGGACCTGCCCCTGCTTGGGCGCACACGCGTAGTAGGTGAAGCCGCGGCGGGTCTTGCCATGCATACGTCGTACGCAGGCGCCGCAGAACAGGTAGGTGCGCAGCAGGTACGACCGCTTGGTCTGGGGGTGCTTGGCGTTGATGTTGCTGGTGCTGCGAGAACCGAAGCGGTGGCCGCTGACGTCCTGGGCTTTTAACCACTCCTCTAGCGACACCAGGGGCTCGTGCACCGGAGACTTCGACCAGATCCATTCGGTGATCGGATTGACCTTGTTGTTGCCGGTCTTCCGGGCCTTGCGGTTCCACACCATGTGCCCGGTGTACTTCGGGTTGATGAGGACGTCACGCACAGTGGAAGAGGTCCAGCGACCCACGGCGCGTGTCGCGGGGATCGGGACGGGAGGTGGGTAGCTGGCGAGGTCGCGGTTGAGGCGATCAGCGATGGCTTGGTACCCGAGCCGGTTGTTGACGCGCCACTGGTACATCGTCCGGACGGCAGGTGCCCGGGTAGAGTCGACTTCGAGGAAGGTCTTCTTGACGCCCTTGGCCCGTTTGGCGGGGACAGGGTGCGGAACGTGGCGGGCTCGGTACCCGTAGCAGGGTTTGCCGACGTTGTACCCGGCTTCGGTGTGGATGGCGAAGCCGTCCCACGACTTCTCCAGCATGTCGACGACGTAGAACTCGGAAATGCTCTGCTTGACCCGGCGAGTGAGCAGTTGCGTCGCGACCTTGGGCTTGCGTCCGTCGACACTGCCGAGTTGGAAGTGCTCGTCTGCGGCGAGCAAGCGCACTCCGGCGCGTTCGAGACGGTGCTCGATGGTGGTGCCGTAGTACATGTGCCGGGCGGTGCGCTCGATCGATTCACAGATGACGTAGTCGAAGCGCCGGTCCAGACGTTCGGCTTCGGCGAGCAAGTCCTGCAGACCGCCGTCGCGCTGGATGGGGATGTCGAACTGTTCATGGGCACGGCCGCTCCCGCGAAGGTTCAGGTCCATGCGCCCGGATTCCACGTCGTAGAAGTAGGCCACGATCAGGGCGTCCTCGGGCAGAGCGCGCTGAGACGACCCCAACTGTCGGGGCAAGGACAAGGTCGGGTCCTGCATGTCCTTGGTCGACACCCGGCCGAGCCACGCGAAACGCAACAAGACTGGTTGCGTCGAGCCAGCAGGAGCGTTCGTACCTGCCGCTTCCCCGCCATAGGGGCTTCGGGGGCGCCCTACGCCGCGTTGCCCTGCCCAGACGAGAACCTGTTCCGGACCTGCCATTCGGTCACCTCCCACAGCACTCGTGCCTGCTCGGCAAGCAACCGTTGAGCTTCGACACCCTCGATCATTGTGATCTCGGCCAGCAGAGTCGGCGGGTCGTCAGGAACGAGCCGACCGGTGACCTCGTCACGGAGGTCAGTTCGTCTGCCATGTCCCACTCCCTCCCGCTTCCGCTGAGTCCCCGACCTCTTCACCGCGGACATGGATCGCTCCTCCGTTCCTCGATAACACCGCCGGAAGCGGGCCCTGGAGAGTAGTCGGCGAACTGGGCGGCCCGGAGGCCCCCGATCGGGTGGGCCCGGTCAGGGCAGCGTGGTCAGGCGCCGGAGCGCGATTCGGTGGTATTCGGCGTTGGTGTCGATGCCGGTGAATCGGCGGCCGAGTTCGCGCGCCGCGATGCCGGTGGTGCCGCTTCCGCTGAACGGGTCGAGCACGTGACCGCCCGGCGGACATCCCGCTGCGATGCACCGACGCGGGATCTCGACCGGCGATGGTGCTGGGTGGCCGGAACGCGACCGATCGGGCGAGATGGTCCACACATCGCCGGGTTGTCCGCGCGCGCCCCAGGATCGGCGAACCGAGCCGGTATCGAAGTAGTAGTCGAGCTGGCTGACCAGCAGGAAGATCAACTCGGAGCGGGTGGCCAGCCGGTCTTGGACTTGGGTGGGTGTGGTGTGCGGTTTGTGCCACACGATCGCCGATCGCAGGAGCCAGCCGTCCTGCTGCAGGGCGAACGCGACGCGCCAGGGCATGCCGAGCAGGTTCTTGTGCGGCACGTCAGCGCGCGGCCGGTAGTGCGGCTGGCGATCCTGACCCCGAGCGGCGCACCAGTAGCCGTCGGAGTTGGTGGAGTAGCTGTCACCGAGGTTGAGCCACACCGTCGCCCGCGGAGCCAGCACACGTCGCGCCGCGGCGAACACTGCGCGCAGCGCTGCCACGTACCCATCAGCCGTCTCTTCGAGCCCGATCTGCGAGTGCCCGCCGGCACGCACGCTCGGCGCGTAGTCGCGGAGTCGCCAGTACGGCGGGCTGGTCACCAAGCAGTCGACAGAGCCGTCAGGCAGTTCTGCCATGCTGGCCGTAGCGTCCGCGGTGTACAGGGCGACACCCTCGCTTCGGTGGTACATCGAAGCTTTCATGCCGCCTGGTCTCCGGTGGTGAGACCGAGGCGGCGCAGCCCGATGTCGTGAAATTCCGGATTCAGATCGATGCCGATGTAGGAGCGGCCGAGCTGGCGCGCGGCGAGGCCGGTTGTGGCGGCGCCGCTGAACGGGTCGAGCACGGTTCCGCCGTCGGGGCATCCTGCGGCGATGCACCGTAGTGGGAGGTCGATCGGGAAGGCGGCGAAGTGCGCTTCCCGTAGCGGGCGGGTGGTGATCGACCAGACGTCGCCGGGGTTCTTGCCGCGCGGGTGCGCCGCAGCGTGGCGGGCTCCGGTCGGCACCATCGCCACGCCGTGCTCTTTGCTGACGAAGGGGTCGCGGTGGTGGTACTTGCCGTACACACTTTGCCCGCGGCGGCGGGCGGTGGCGTCGACTCCTGCGCGGCGTCCTTTGTTGGCTCCGCCGATCACGCTGCCTTCCTCGAGTGCCTCGGGGCGGGCGAGTGGCTCGCGGATCGGGTCGAGGTCGAAGTGGTAACGCTGCTGCTTGGCCAGCAAGAACACCATCTCGTACCGGTTCGACAGGCGGTCACGCACGGACTCGGGCATGGCGTTGGGCTTGTGCCAGACGATGGCGTTGCGCAGGATCCACCCATCTTTCTGCAGTGCGAACGCGACGCGCCAGGGCATGCCGACAAGGTTTTTCCTCGGCAGTGCCCGGGTGCGGTGCACTCCGGCGCGGCGGACGGATTCGCGCAGTGTGGCCGCCGCGGCGCGCCCGGACAGGGTGCTCGCGCGCATGCCATCGGCGACGTGTCCGGGCGGTTCGGCGGAGTAGGAGTCGCCGAGGTTCAGCCACACCGTTCCGGTGTCGACCAGGACCCGGGACAACTCGCGGAACACTCCGCGCAGCCGGTCGACGTAGTCCTGCGGAGAGGGTTCCAGGCCGTGCTGCTCGTCCTCGCGGCGGGCCCCGCAGTGGCGGCACTTCGCCGAGTTCGGACGCTGTTGACTCGAGTGTTCGGCACGAGCGGCGTTGTCACCGCGGTCGAGCACGGCCAGGTGTGGGCAGGCAGAATTCCCCCCGGTCCAGCGCGCTGTGCCGTAGTCGCGCAGGCCCCAGTACGGCGGGCTGGTGACCACACAGTGCACCGAGCGGTTGGGCAGGTCGGACAGCACGGTGGTGGCATCGCCGGCGTAGAGCGTGATGCCGTCGTCCTGGAAATAGGGCTGGGACATCGCTACCTCCTTCGATTTCGGTTGAGTCGTGAGCTGGGATAGAGCGCCGCACGTCAGCCAACCGAGCGAGTGCCACTACGGCGGCTGCGACCGGGCTCGCGACGGCGCGTCGAGGTGGCTCGCCGGGCCGGGGCGTGTCGCGGGTCGACCGGCGCGTGGCAGGACACGTGGTGCAGGTGGGCTACGTCGTCGAGGAGCAGACTGAGCGCGTAGGCGGCTTGTGCGGGCATGACGCCGTTGCCCAGCGCCCGCAGTTGTGCGGTACGTGGAAGCCCGAGGTGCTCGGCGGTGACCCAGCCCGGTGGCAGGCCCATCAGCCACTCGACGAAGACGGGTGCGAGGACCGGGCGGCCGTGCCGCCCCGGCTGTGTCGGGTGGGGGGCGGGGCGTCGCAGGAGCAATTCCCAGCGGTGCACAGCGGCGGCGTACTCGCCCCACCGGGCCGGGCCCGGTTCACCGCGGGATGTTCGGGCCGCGGTCACGCTCGCTCACGTCCTTGTCGAGGGCGGGGTGTGGTGACCGCGATGACGACCGGTGGCAACATCAAGTCGCCCTTCGAACCGCGTTGCGCGGGGCAGCCCTTCGTACCAAGGGTCGCGCGTGGAGTCGGCAGGAACGTAAACTGTCCAGCAGGGACGGTCCTCCCCGTCGTGTGGCAGCGGAGATACCGTTGGAAGAACCGTCGTGCGCGGTCGGTGTCGGCAGCAGCGCCCCACGCGCCCGGGGAAAGACAGCTACGAAGCCCCCCCCCCCCCCCCCCCCGAACTTTGTTGCCGCGCAACAGGTTTCGCCCGGCATGTCGGTCGGCGCCGGGCGGGTGAGCTCGGGTTGGGACGGTCCGCCGCCGTGCGCGGTGCAGCCGCAGTTCTTCGCGGCCGAGGCCGTCGAAGTCGACTTTGATTCGGTCAGCATCGCGCAGCCAGCCGACATCGCCCCTGGGTTCAGCACGGGCTGAGCCGGCTCATGCGGCGTCACGACGGAGTTCACCGCGTCGTTGAGATTGACTTGATGACCGCCGGCGCGTCGTCGCGTCGGATCCACCGGTCCGCGGGGTTCGCCGTCGCGGGCTTGCGGGGTGGGCATCATTCGCGTTCCGTCGCGGCTGGGGGACGGCACACAGGAACACGCGTTCACGTCGGTGGGCGGCGCCGATGTCGGCGGCGCGTACGCAACGCCAGACCGCGTCATACCCCGCTTCGGCCAACCCTCCGAGTACACGGTCGAGACCGCCGTTGCGCCAGCGCAAGGCACCGACGTTCTCCACGACGACAAACCTGGGTCGAAGTACGCGAATGGCGTCCAGGATGTTCGTCCACACTCCACTGCGTGCGCCTTTCTCGATACCCGCGCGCCGACCGGCTGCGGAGATGTCCTGACACGGGAAGCCCGCGGTGAGCACCTCGATCGGCTCCACCGCGGCGAAGTCGACGGCACGCAGATCGCCCAGGTTAGGCACGCCGGGCAGGCGGGCGGCGAGGACTCTGGCGGCGTGGGAGTCGATTTCGCTGTACCAGGCGATCCGCCCACCCAGTACCGCGGCGACGCCGATGTCCAATCCGGCGACTCCCGTGCACAGCGACCCGATGACCGGGCCTTCGGTCGCCACGAATCGCAACGTCTCGGGCCTACTAACACTCTGGGGGCTGGCCGGTTTGGGCGAGTTCATCACTGCCGCCGCGTTCAAACGGGTGAATGTCTGCGGCTGCCGGTGTGTGCCAGTTCCGGTTCGGCGCTGGCAGCGATCATGGCTGTCGCGTTCGGCCATGAAACCTCCTCGGAGTCGGAGTCATGAAGAATTCGAGCGGTTCTCCGCGAGGCGACGATTGGGTGCGGATGGATGAGCGGCGTTATTCGAGCCGATCTGGTGTGCGTTCCTGCACGCAGCGACCTTCACGCCGCACGAAGCTCGCTGGGAGGTGCCGTGTCCAGTGCGCGGACAACACGGTCGTGCCAGGCGAGAGCAAACTGCAGGCAGTTGGATTCGCTGCGGTGGCTGGATGCGCAGCCTGGCACGTGCCGACCGCGCAGACTCCACGCTGCTGAATCACTGGATGCGAGTGCGTCGGCATAGCGGGCGAGACCGGTGATCTTGACACCGAACCCGTGCAAGGACAGTCCTCGGGCGGCGAGTGCACGGATGATGCCTTCGACCTCGTTGGTGTGCTGGCTGCGGTTGTCGCGGCAGTGGCCGTGTCCCGTTGTGAGCGTGTCGCGTTGCGACCAGCCAGTGAAGCCCATTGGAGCCGTGTGCGTCCACGTTAGACGATCGGACTTGCGGTCGGTGGGTGGGTGATGTCGTGTCGCGGTACTCCTTTGGAACAGATCTTCGTTCAGCCGCATGGTCCGGTGATCCTCGACTTCCTGGCGGTGGGGAGGGTGCGGACGTTGTTCGGCGAGTCGGCGCGTTGTCGAAGCCGGAGGATCTCTTCGTGCTGCGCGGCGAGTTGTGACAACGCGCGCTCCTTGAACTCGATGAGCTCGGTGATCCGTGCATCGCGTTCCCGGACGCGTTCACGGAGCTTGGCGTTCTCGTCTTGCAGCCTGGTGATCTGCAGTTCGCGCGGGTCTGAGACGGTGCCCGCCTCGCGGAGATCGGCCAGCCGACGCTGAAACTCCTCGGCCAGGTGCTGATAGGGCCCTGGCCGCTGGTTGCCCTGCGGGTCGGTGCGTGCGTAGAAGCCCGTTCTGGCGACGCCGGCTTCTCGTGCGAGAGTCTTGAGGTCGCAACCGCCGCGGGCTGGAAGCTGCCCCAGCAGTAGGCGGTCCATCGCAGCACGGATGCTGGCCTCGTTGCGGCGGCGCTGTTCGGTGGTCAACGGCATGATGTGCTCTCCTGCATTGCGGTCTGCGGAAACATGGCGGAGTTCTGGGCCAGTTGGCGGCCGATGATCGGTCTCTCTGCGTCGGCCGTCCACGAGGTCGTGATCATGGAATATCGTGCCGGTCATGACCACGGATGACTGGTTGGCCGACACCCGAACCTCCTATGACACGGTCGCGGTCAGCTATGCCGACCAAGTGCGCGGCGCCCTCGCCGGACACCAGTACCTGCGCGCGGCTCTGGCGTTGTTCGCCGACAGCGTGCGGATCGCTGGCGGCGGGCCGGTCGCGGACATCGGCTGCGGCCCCGGTGAAGTCACCGCCCACCTGCATGAGCTCGGTGTCGACGCCTTCGGTGTCGACCTCTCCCCTGGGATGATCGACGTGGCCCGGCGCGACCACCCCGGCCTGCGGTTCGAGGTGGGCTCGATGACGGACCTGGACCTCCCCGTCGCTTCGGTGGCCGGCCTGCTCGCCTGGCAGTCGTTGATCCACATCCCTGACGACGAGGTACCGACAGTCTTCGCGCACTTTCGCCGAGTAGTGCGTCCCGGCGGACCGCTGCAGCTCCTGTTTCACGTCGGCGACGAGTCGCGGTTGAAGACGGAGGGCTATGGCGGTCACCCGATGAAGGTCCATGTCCACCGCCGTCAGCCTGACCAGGTGGCATCCTGGCTGCGCGATGCCGGATTCGTGGTCGAGGCTCAGATGCTGCTCGACCCGGATGCGGAAGCTCAGCAAGCGATTCTTTTTGCACGCAGTAAGTCCTAACTTCTGCATATGCCGGGCTCGCCAGTCGGAACCGGAGGACATGCGGGTGTGCTCCCAGCGGTGCTGGTGGCCTCGTCGATGCTGTCGAGCACTCGTTGGACACGGTCGTGCTCGCGCCGAAGCCGGGTCTTCTCCCCCGTGGGGACTCTGGGGTTGCAGGTTGATGTGCGCTGAGGTAGACCTTCATCGGACGAAGACCCGTCGTAGGGCCTGGGCGATGGCGACCACGGCTACGGCGACCAGCGTTGCCGCGACCTTGCCGACGATCTGACCGTCGACTGCCTCCCACGTGCCGAAGGCCAGTGGGGTGAACACCACGCTGTCGACCAGAAGGCCCGCGGCATTCGAGCCGATCATGGCCATCAACCGCGGCCGGTTGCGCAGTGCGAGGTAGACGGTGAAGTCCGCGACCTCAGAGGTGGCGAACGCTGCTGCGCTGGCCATGGCGACGGCTGGCGATGCCAGCAGCCAGGACAGGCCGATGCCGGCCACCATGGCGGTGAGCGCTCCGCGCCAACCGCACCGTTCGTGGACCAGATCCCGCAGGCTGAACGCCAGTCCGGCGCACACGGCTCCGGCCGGCACGTCGAGTTCGCCGAGCGGCACCATTGGCCAGGAGGCAGATGCCCAGTTGGCTGCCGCGATGGTGCCGATGTACGCGACCAACGCGAACGAGGCAGGGCCGAGCGAAAGCTGGATCGAGCGAGTTGTCACGCTGCCACCGCGACCGGCTCAGGGTTCGCTGTCCGCGACCGCCGGCGAGGAACGCCCAAGGGCGGGATCGGCTGGGTCAAGGCCGGATCGGCGGCCTCGGGATCGACTCGGAACACCAGCGCGGTGTGGTGCGCAGGCAGTGCGATTGGGTGGCCGAGTGCGCGTTCGGCGCGGGTGGCCGCGCGTCGTTGGGTGAGGGTGGCGTGGGTGTACACGCGTCCACTGCGGAGTTCGGCGGTGAGGGCGAGGCAGCGCGCGACCGGTAACAGCCCTGCGGTGCTTCCGGCGTCGATGATCTGGCTGGGGACGTCGAGCAGGAAGTGCTGGGTGGGGTGGCGTTGTGGCGGGCAGGTGATGACGACGTGGCCGCCGGGGCGGACGAGCTGCCGGTACTGCGACAGCAACGTCGCGAGCCGGTTCACCGCGTCGCCGGGGCGGGCTGGGCGCAGGGTGGTCAGTATGAGGTCGATACGTCCGGTCAGTCCTGCCGTTGCCGCCGCGGCAGCCGTTGTGGGGCGTCGATCGAGGACGAGGACCATGCCGTCGGCGAACGCGCCGCGGGCTTTGGTGGCGGTGACGTTGGCGCGGGCCAGGCGCCACCATCGGTGCTGGCCGGTCAGCCCGATCGCGTGCCGCCCGGCGCCCAGCGCTTCGACGATGGTCGTCCCGGCTCCGCAGTCCGGGTCGAGCACGATGCCGCCGGGGCGGGTGAACGCCGTGATGGCGTAGCGGGCGATGGCGGGCGTCATCAGGACGTTGTCGGAGTTGGTGGCGGGGTCGTATCCGCCCTCGTTGAGCTGGGTGGTCAGCCTGGTCGTGCCGGTAGGCCACACCGAGGTCACCAGCGGCTCAGTCATCCGAGTTCTCCGGCCGGTCGGTGGCCTCGCCCGTGGTCGCGGTGGTTGCGGGGCGGGTGAACAAGAGGAGGTCGTGGTGGTTCCGGCCGGCTGGCGGGTGCGGTCCGTCGGAAGGCCGAGGAAGTGGTGCGTCGAGCACGGCGATGTGGTCGAGCATCCGGAAGCCGCGATCACCCAGGGTGTTCACGATCGCGGAGTGCGGGTGCAGCAGTCGCGAACCGTGTCGGTGACCGTGCGTGAAAGCCGCGATGAGGCCGCGGGGGGCGACGAGGGTGTCCCAGTCGGTGTGGTGGAGCCAGTCGGCGGAGTCCGGATTGACCGCGGTGACGATCAGAGTGAAGCGGCCGCCGGGGTGGCGGTCGGTGCGCTGGGGTCCGTGTGCCGACTCGACGGCCGACTGGCACGCGGCGGGCTGACCGGGCCGACTGAGTCGGGGTCGCGACGCCGACTCGGCATCGGTGATGCTGGACGGGTCGGCTAGACCGGGTGCGTAGTCGGGTGCGGCTGCAGCGGTCGCGGTGTCTGCGTCGCGGCCGAGCCGTGTCACGTTCCACACGGCCTCGGCGAGGCCTGCGTAGGACTGCTCGCTACGGGCTCGGATCGGGGCAGGCGGTGCGAGGAGAAGGACGCGGTCGCCGGGTCGTGTGTAGGTGGTGACGAGGGTGATGATGGCGCGGCCGAGCCACCCGGCGAGCCGGGCGGTGCCGGGCAGCGGTTCAACGTCGGCGAAGGGCCACAAAGTGGCCGGGCGAAGCCCTCGGTTGGCGGCGGCGCGATGCCAGTTGTGACCGGCGGGCAGTGGTCCGTGGGTACGGCGGTGCAGCGTTCGGACAGGACGGCGACGGCGCGGTGGTGAGGTCATCGGCGGCTCTCCTCGCGGTGTGGTCGGCGTGGTTCGCCAAGTCATCTCAAGAGGCGGTCATCGGGCCCGTTTTTCGACACCGGATTGACGATCTTATGAACGCCCAGCCCGTCGAACTTGATTGACGTCGACCTTAGCAGCGACAAGTTCAGAGACATATTGATTCGCCAGACCGTCTACCGACAAACTCATTAAGACTTGACTAAAACAAATGGTCAGCGCGATCTGCAGACGTCTCGAACATCCGCGCCAGCCTCACGAGATGTGCGCGATTTAGTAAGCTGAGTTCATATTAAGAAGATCATCATTGGTCTTTTCTTGTTGCCGTTCTGGCGTCCTGACTGAGTCGATCACCCGACCCGAACAGGAGCTAGGAAATGTCGAACGAGGGACACGAGTGGCTGCCGCTGGACACAGCGCGCGATGCCTTCCAGTGGCTGGTGACCGGGCCGGAGCCGATGGCCGTGGACGGTGTTCGATTCGCCGGGTTGCCGCGGCGGCCGGTGCCGTTGGATGAGTTGCGGGATCGGTTGCTGAGCAGGCAGTGCCCGGCGCGCACGCGCGATGACGTCTGGGCCTATCTCGTGCTGCAATCGCGGGCGCATGGTGGAGCGTGGACGGTGGCTTGTGCGGGCATGGCGTTGCCGTCGCTGGCGGCGAGTGCGCGGTGGATGGCTGCGCGGTATCGCGGCGATCGAGCTGACGTGCACGCGGCTGTGCTCGCCGGGTTCCTGCAGGCGTTGACGACGGTGGATCTGGCCGATCCCGGGATCATCGTCCGGTTGCACTACGCGGCTCGGCGTGCCGGGCAGGCGGCGTTGGAGGAGTCGCTCGACGCGCCGCTGCCGGTCGGTTCGGGGTATCGCTCGGCGGTGCCGCGGCAGCCGTACGGGCACCCCGACTTGGTGCTCGCGCAGGCGGTCGGTGAGCAGATCCTGACGCCCGTCGAAGCGGAATTGGTCTCGGCCACGCGGCTCGGCGGGACGTCGATGACCGACTGGGCACGCGAGCACGGCAGTGCGCTCAAGACCGCCTTCAAGGCGCGCGATCGGGCCGAGGACCGACTCGTCGCCTGGCTGCGTGACCGCGTCGCCAACACCGACTCGGACGACCCCGTCGCCGACGCCGCGATGGCAGCGGCGGGTGCACGGCGCGCCACCGCCCTTCTCGACGCACCGGAGCCCAAGTCACGGTCTGTGAGTGGTCGTCTGCGCAACGGCCGCCCGGCGAGCCGCGCGAAATCGTCACGGTCGGTGTCGAAAAACGGTCCGGATTCCGGCCTCTTGGGGTGCGGGGAAAGCCGACCCGGTTCTCCGCGTACCGCCGAGCACGAGCCGACTTCGGAGGTGCGCCGATGCGCGTGACACCCCACCACCCGACCGCGGGCACTCCGCCGTTGCAGCGCCGAGCGCGCTCGGTGCCGATGTGGCGCGCCGTCGGCCGGATGGCCGCCGCGGCGGTGCTGGCCGCGGTCGTGCTCAGTACCGCGACGGCGGACTCGGCGCAGGGAGCCACCCACGTCCTGGCGCTCGCGCAGACCGTGAGCGAGGTCTTCGACAACATCCGCAACTGGCTGGTCGGGATCTTGGCCGGGCTGGCGACGGTGTTCCTCACCGTCGGCGGCGTGCGCTACCTGATGGCCGGCGGTGATCCCGGCGAGGTGGAGAAGGCGAAGCAGGCGTTCAAGTCGGCCGGGTGGGGGTACGGGCTGGCCGCGCTGGCGCCGCTCGTGGTGGAGATCCTGCGCGGGATTGTCGGGGCTTGAGGTCATGGTCGAGCCCGACACGGACGCGCCGCGGGGCCGGGTTCTGCTGGCCCCGCCAGTTACCGAGCGGACTGGTTCCCGGCGGCGACTGGTGGCGTTGGTTCTGGCCGTGGTGGCCGTCGGCATCCTGGCGGTCGGCGCCTGGGCGTCGCCGGGCACCGCGGCGCAGCCGCCGGATCTGCCGGTCCCTCCGGTTGACACCTGTGCACCGGGCTCGGTCGAGCCGTGGTGTAAGTTCCCGCCCGCGACTCCCCCGCCGTCGATCCCGCCGGTTCCGCTGCCCCCGATCACCGATGTGCCAACACCGCCAGAGTGCTTCCCGGGTCAGGTCGATTGCGCGCCCGGCGCGCCGCCCCCGCCGTGCGTGGGCGAGGACTGCATTCCGCAACCGACACCTCCGGGGCCGGGCACCGGTGAGCAACCTGGTGGTCCCGATGCGGACGCCGACGACGCCTCCTGCGGGTTGACTGACATCTCCGGGTGCATGGCGAAGGCGATCAGCTCGCTGTTCCGCGACGTCGTCAACGCCGCGCTGGACCCGATCCTCGAACTGCTCGGCAACACGGTGCTGACCACTCCGACGCTGGACCAGCTGCCCGGCGTCGGCGAGTTGTGGAACTCGTCGTGGGAGATCGTGCTCGCCACGTACGGCATGCTGATACTGGTCGCCGGGATCGTGGTGATGTCGCACGAGAGCGTGCAGAGTCGGTACTCGATCAGGGAGATCGGGCCGCGGATCCCGATCGGGTTTCTGGCCGCGACGCTGAGCCTGTTTCTCGTCGAGAAGTTCATTCGCCTCGCTAACGCCCTCTCGATGGCGGTGCTCGGCGACGGGGTCGACCCGCCTTCGCTGGCTTCCACTCTCGATGGCGCGCTCGAAGGGGCGCTGTCGGGCGGGCTGTTCATGGTCATGCTCAGTCTGGTGCTGGTCGTGCTCGGGCTCGGGCTGCTGATCGTCTACGGGGTCCGGGTCGTGGTCACCTTGCTGCTGATCGTCGCGGCTCCGCTGTTCCTGGTGTGCCACTGCCTGCCGCACACCGACGGCATCGCCTGGTGGTGGTGGAGGGCGACCGGGTTGTCGCTCGCGATCCAGGTCGCGCAGTCGCTGACGCTGATCACCGCCGTGCGCGTGTATCTGGCCGGCGGCAGTCACCTGCTCGACTCGCCCCTGTCCGCCGTCGGCATGCTGCTCGCCGCGATCGCCCTGTTCTACATTCTGTTCAAGATCCCGTTCTGGTTCCTGTCCGCGGCCAAGGTCGGCAACGGCCGTTCCTTCATCGGCGGACTGGCCAAGGCCTACATCGCCGCGAAGACGTTCGGCATGGTCACCAACCAGTCCGGAAGACTCGCCCACGCCCGTGCGATGAGCGGAGGCGGAAACCACCAGGGTCGCCGGAACCCGGTTGTCCCGGCGCCGCAGCCACGGCTCGCCTCCACTCCGGCTGCGCTGAATGAGCGGTTGCAGGCGGCGTTCGACGCCGACCGGGCACACGCCGCCCAGCGGCCACGGCCGCCGTCACCACGGCCGAAGTTCCTGCAGCCCGGCCCGCAGGAAACCGTGCACGACCCCGCCGTCGCGCCGGCCGATCCCGTGCCCGCCACTCCCGTCTTCAGCGCTCCGCCGAAGCCCGCTACCCCGCTCCCGACAGCGGGAAAGCGGCCAGTCGCAACGCCCCGGTTCCAGGCACCCGGCGCCCCGGCGCGCAGGCAACGGACTCGACCTCCGGCACGGCCGGTTGCCGTCGCCGCCGTACCGCCACAACTGCGGTTCCGGGCACCCACAGCGGAACCGGGCCACGCCTCGACGCCGATCCGGCCCGCGACACCACCACCGGCCACGCCGGTATTCCGGCCCGCACGCCCCGAACCTCGCATCGGCGACGCCCGCCCGCGCACACAGTCCGTGCCGCCGGTCCTGTTCCGCCCGCCACCGAAGTCCCCGTCTCGCGGAGGTGAGAAGTCATGACTCAGCCTGTGCGCATCCCCGCCGACGTCGACCGCGAAGACCGCGTGCTCGCGAACTTGACCGCGCGCCAGCTGGCGATCCTGGCGGTCACCGGGATCCTGCTTTACGGCGGCTGGACGTTGACCCGCGCCGCCGTGCCGCTGGTGGTCTTCCTCGTCGTCGCGATCCCGATCGGGGTGGGTGCCGCGGTGCTGGCGCTGGGGCAGCGTGACGGCGTCAGCCTGGATCGGCTGCTGCTCGCCGCGGTCCGTCAGCGGCTGCAGCCGCGGCGCCGGGTGGCCGCTCCCGAAGGGGTGCGCGCCGCGCCCAGCTGGCTCGCCGGGCAGACCGAAGCGGAGGTGTCCCCGGCCGCGCTGCGGCTGCCCGCCGAAGGCGTCACCGAAGCCGGTGTCATCGATCTCGGCACGGACGGGGTCGCGGTCGTCGCGGTGGCCAGCACCGTCAACTTCGCTCTGCGCACTCCCGGCGAGCAGGAAGCGCTGGTCGCCGGGTTCGGCCGCTACCTGCATTCGATCTCCGCCCCGGTCCAGGTGCTGATCCGGGCCGAGCGGCTGGACCTGAGCCGCCAGATCGGCGAGCTGCGCGAGGCGGCGGCCAGCTTGGCGCACCCCCGGCTCGAGGCCGCCGCGCGGGAGCACGCGGCCTACCTCGACCAGTTGTCTCGCACCACTGATCTGCTGCGCCGCCAGGTGCTGCTGGTGCTGCGGGAACCGGTGCGTGCGCCGGGACCGGCCGACGGGCTGGGCGGGCCTTCTCCGCTGGCGAGGCTGCGTGCCCGCCGCTCTCGCGCTGCCGAGGTCAGTGACAGCGCCCGCCGGTCGGCGGAGACGCGGCTCGTGCGCCGGCTCGCCGAAGCCGGCGAGTTGCTCGCCCCGGCCGGGATCACGGTCACCACCTTGGATGCCGGGCAGGCCACCGCCGTGCTGGCCACCGCCTGCAATCCCGATTCGCTGCTGCCGCCGTCGGCGGAGCTGGCCGGTGCGGACGAGGTCATCACCACCCCCGGCCACGGCTGGGAAGGCGGTGAGCTGTGAATCCGGATGCCAGCGCGTTCACACCCGACTCGCTGTCCGTCGCGCCCCGGCACCTGGAGATCGGCGGTGACTGGGTGGCCTCGTTCGCGATCACCGGCTATCCGCGCGAGGTGCACCCTGGGTGGTTGCAACCGCTGCTGTCCTACCCCGGCCGGATCGACGTCAGCCTGCACATCGAGCCGATCGACCCGGTCACCGCCGCGAACCGGCTCAAGCGGCAGCTGTCCAAACTGGAGTCCGGGCGCCGGCACACCAGCGAGAAGGGCCGGCTGCTCGATCCGATGGTCGAAGCGGCGACCGAAGACGCCTACGACCTGTCCGCGCGCGTGGCCCGCGGCGAGGGCAAACTGTTCCGGCTCGGGCTGTACCTGACGGTGCACGCCACCAACGAAGACGACCTCACCGAGCAGGTCGGCGCGGTCCGCTCACTCGCCGCGTCGCTGCTGATGAACGCCCAGCCCGCCACCTACCGGTCGCTGCAGGGCTGGGTGTCCACGCTGCCGCTGGCGCTGGATCTGCTCGGGATGCGCCGTACCTTTGACACCAGCGCCCTGGCCGCCGCGTTCCCCTTCACCAGCCCCGACCTTCCCCCTGCGGATCCGGCCAGCGTCGCTGCCCCGGCCGGTGTGCTCTACGGGTTCAACCTCGGTTCGCAGGGGCTGGTGCACTGGGACCGGTTCACCGCGGACAACTACAACAGCGTGATCCTCGGCCGCTCCGGCGCGGGCAAGTCCTACCTGGTCAAACTCGAGGTGCTGCGGTCGCTCTACCGCGGCGTCGAAGTCGCGATCATCGACCCCGAAGACGAATACCGGCGGCTGAGCGAGGCCATCGGCGGCACCTACATTCACCTCGGCGAACCCGGCGTGCGCATCAACCCGTTCGACCTGCCCATCGCGCGGCGCCCCGACGGGCGCCGCACCGCGCCGAAAGACGCCCTCACCCGCCGCGCGCTGTTCCTGCACACCGTGCTCGAAGTGCTCTTGCGCACCGAACTGTCCGCCGCGCAGCGCGCGGTGCTCGACCACGCCATCATGACCACCTACCAGCGCGCCGGTATCACCAGCGACCCGCGCACCTGGTCACGCCAGGCCCCGCTGCTGGCCGACCTCGCCGCCGTCCTCGACCAAGCCGCCGACCCGGTCGCGGCCGATCTGCGCGCCCGGCTGCACCCCTTCCTCGACGGCGCCTTCTCCGCGCTGTTCTCCGGACCCACCACGACCCGGCCCGAAGGGCACCTGACGGTGTTCAGCCTGCGGGACCTGCCCGACGAGCTGCGCCCGATCGGCACCCTTCTCACCCTCGACACGGTGTGGCGGCGGGTGAGCAACCCCGCGATCCGCAGGCCGCGCCTGGTCACCGTCGACGAGGCGTGGCTGCTCATGCAGGACCCGGCTGGAGCGCGGTTCCTGCATCGCCTGGCCAAGTCCGGCCGCAAACACTGGGCCGGGCTCACGATCGCGACCCAAGACGTCGGCGATGTTCTCGGCACCGAGCTGGGCAAGGCGATCATCGCCAACGCCGCCACCCAGATCCTGCTGCGCCAAGCGTCCCAGGCGATCGACGAGATCGTGGCGACCTTCACCCTGTCCGAGGGCGAGAAGCAGTTCCTCATCGCCGCCGACCGGGGTCAGGGCCTGCTCAGCGCGGGCACCCAGCGAGTGGCCTTCCAGGCACTGGCGTCCCCGCAGGAGAACGCGCTCATCACCACCGATCCCGCCGAACTCGCCGCCTCCGCCGAGCAGGACCCGGCCGACACCGACGGTCACGTCGACATCGCCGCTTGACCACCACTCCCCCGCTTGTTCGTGAGGTGCTCCATGCCGTCATCCGAACCCCACCGGCCGGCTCGGTTGCTGACGCAGAACCGCGAGATGCGCGCGATCGGCGTCTGGAACTGGAGCCTGCCCGCCCTCGCCGCCCGGCTGCCTGATGGCCGCACCCAGGTGACCTGCCCCGCGGCCGGGGCGTGCGCCCGGATTTGCTACGGCCGCAACGGAACCTACCGATTCCCCGTCGTGCAAGCCCGCCACCAAGCCAACTTGGCGTTCGTCCTCGACGATCTGCCCGGCTGGGAAAGAGCCATGATCCGCGAACTGTCCGAACGCCGGTTTGGGGGACGGTTCGTTCGCGTTCACGACGTCGGCGACTTTTTCAGTGACGCCTACACCCTGGCCTGGTGCCGCGTGATGCACGCCAGCCCGGCAACAACGTTTTACGCCTACACCAAGGAAGTCCGCCGGTTCAAAAGGCTCATCGAGCCGGATCCGCCACCGAACTTCCTGTGGGTCTACAGCTACAGCGGCCGCGAGGACTCCTTCATCGACCCCGACCGGGACCGGGTCGCCGACGTCTTCCCCGACGAGGACGCCATCGCCGCGGCGGGATGGTCCTCGCAGGAGGCGTCC
The DNA here is from genome assembly GCF_021725495.1 of Saccharothrix sp. AJ9571. Classification (NCBI taxonomy): domain Bacteria; kingdom Bacillati; phylum Actinomycetota; class Actinomycetes; order Pseudonocardiales; family Pseudonocardiaceae; genus Saccharothrix; species Saccharothrix sp. AJ9571. The sequence goes on from NZ_CP091382.1 coordinate 452,211, forward strand.
GACCTGCTGGCCGTGCTCGGCCCGCGCTTGGTCGGGGTGCCCGCGAACCGGATCCCGCAGTTCCTCACACGCCTGGGACAGCGCCGCTTATCGGAGTGGCAGGCCGAACTCGACGCTCAGCGCCGCCGCCGTCACCTGCGTCTCGTTCCCGCCGCCGAGCCTGCTGAACAGCGAGCTGCGTGATGTCCACCCCGGTGCAGGACTATCTCCGCGATCCCGGTGCCGCACTGCGCGCTGTTCTCGCGACGTTGCGGGAGTTCGCCGTAACAGTGGCCCCCATCGCGGGACCCGTGCTTGTTGTTGCCGCAGCGGGCGTGATAGTCGGCCGCCGGTGGTGGGTTCGCCGCTGCCATGACCGGATGGCTGCCGACGCCCGCGTGGTCACGGTGCTCGCACCCCCCACGGTCGACCCCGACGGCGCGGCGGCGCTGTATGCCAACCTCGTCGGCTTACTGCGCCCCGGCTGGAAACGGCGAGTGTTCGGCCAGCCGCATCTGGTGTGGGAATACGTCTTCTCCCAAGCCGGGGTCGCCTTGCGACTGTGGCTGCCGGGAATCGTGCCGCCCGGGATGGCCGAACGCGCGATCGAGGCAGCGTGGCCCGGCGCGCACACCCGCACCACACCCGCCAAGCCGCCAATCCCGCTGTCCGCCCCACCCGGCAAAGTCGTCGAAGCCGTCGGTGGTGAACTGCGGCTGGCCCGCAGCGAAGCCCTGCCCATCCGGTCGGACTTCCCCACCGACCCGGTCCGTGCCTTACTGGGCGCCCCAGCCGGGCTGGCAGCCCACGAACGCGCCGTCGTGCAAATCCTGGCGCGCCCAGTCACCGGAACACGAGTGCGCAAAGCCCGCCGCGCCGCCCGCCGAGTCCGAGCGGGCCGCTCGACCAAGCTCCCCAACCGCCTCCTCGACCTGGCCACCCCCCACAGTGACGCGCGGCGACCGCCAAGGAAGCCGCTGCTGGACAACCAGACGTCACTGGAGAACTCGGCCCAGGACCGGGCGATCGTGGCCAAACAGCGCGGCGCCCAGTACGAAACCCGGATCCGGTACGCCGTGGCCACACTGCTCCCCGAGGGCGCCGAGCAGACTCCCGTGCGCGAGCACCTGCGCGGCCGCGGCCACGCGATCGCCAGCGCCTTCGCCGCGTACAGCGAACACAACTACTACCGCCGCGCCCGACTCCCCCACCCCATCCACGCGGTCGCCGAACGACGCCTGAATACCGGCGACCTACTCTCGATCGCCGAACTGGCCGCGCTGGCCCACGTACCCACCGACGAAGCCATCCCCGGCCTGCAACGCGCCGGCGCCAAAGCCGTCCCACCGCCCCCGGGCATCGCTGCCGAAGGCGCCGGGATCAAACCGGTCGGGGTCAGCGACTCCGGGCACCCGCGGCCCGTCGGGCTCCGGGTTTCCGACGCCCGGCACCACCTGCACATCCTCGGCGCCACCGGGTCCGGCAAGTCCGAGCTGATGGCGCGGATGATCCTCGACGACGCCGAGGCCGGACGCGGGCTCGTGGTCGTCGACCCCAAGGGCGACCTGGTCACCGACGTCCTCATGCGCCTACCGGCGGCGCTCGGCGAGAAGGTCGTCCTCCTCGACGCCGACAGCCGCTCCCGCCCACCGGTGCTCAACCCGCTCGAAGGCCCGGACACCGCCCGCACCGTGGACAACCTGGTCAGCATCTTCGCCCACGTCTACGCCTCCAGCTGGGGCCCGCGCACCGAGGACATCCTGCGCTCCGGGCTGCTGACCCTGCGCGAGCTGCCCGGCGCCCCCACGCTGACCGACCTGCCGAAACTGCTCACCGTGCCCGCGTTCCGCACCCGCGCGCTCGAGCAAATCTCCGACGACGTGCTCACCGGATTCTGGGCCTGGTACGACGACCTGTCCGACGCCGCCCGCGCCCAGGTCGTGGCGCCGCTGATGAACAAGCTCCGCGGCCTGCTGCTCCGCCCCTTCGTCCGCGCCTCCCTCGCTGGTGGCGAGTCCACCGTCGACATGGACCAAGTGCTCGATGGCGGCATCTGCCTCGTCCGGCTGGGCAAGGACGCGCTCGGCATGGACACCGCCAAGCTGATCGGCTCGATCGTCGTCGCCCGCACCTGGCAAGCCGCCACCCGCCGCGCCCGCATCCCCCAGCGCGACCGCCGCGACTGCGGCCTCTACATCGACGAGTGCCACAACTTCCTCAACCTCGCCTACCCCATGGAGGACATGCTCGCCGAAGCCCGCGGCTACCGGATGGCCATGACGCTGGCCCACCAGTACCTGCGCCAACTGCCCCGCGAGCTGGAAGAAGGCATCTCCGCCAACGCCCGCAGCAAGATCATCTTCTCGGCGTCGCCCGAAGACGCCCGCGCACTGGCCCGACACACCGCACCCCGGCTCTCCGAACACGACCTGGCCAACCTCGGCCGCTTCCACATCGCCGCCCGGCTCGTCCTCGACAGCGAGGAAACACCGCCCTTCACCGCCGTCACCAAGAAACTCCCGCCCGCCATCCCCGGCCGCGCCAAAGAAATCCGCCGCCTCGCCCGCATCAACACAAAACCCCGAGCCGCCACCGCACCCAGCGACCGCGCCCGGCCCACCGCGGTCGATCCCCGCCGCGCCGCCTGAACTCGGATCGGCAAAGCGCAAGTATTCCACCCTGTGATATTCACGGGTCGGCCACCAGAGGATTCGCCGCTTAGGACAGTCCGGTTTGGTTCCAGCTGCGCACTGGAAATCGACCGGACATCTGCAAGACGAGCGCGGTGGACAATACAGCGGCAATCAGTCCAAAAGTCCACACAACGATAAGACCGAAACGCGGGAGTGCTGCCACACCAGTTCCGGCAAAGACATACCCGGCAGTCCATCCGAGCGCCAGCACACTCGCACCAACGAAGGTCAGCAGCAGCGGTAATGTCGAGCCCAAGAAGTGAGGACGCCTGCCTTGCCGATCATCCAGCCAGCGCTCCCAGTGTAGCCCTCCAGGAACCCGGCCACTTAACTCTTCCTTAATATACTTCGCCACCCTCAAGGTGCCGAAGTGATGCGCCACGAGACGTCCGCACAGTAGGTACGAACTGAACGGAACTATGAGCAAAAGAGCTGACATGCCGGCCCGTGAGATCGCGAACCCGAATACGGCAGCGGAGAGCGTGAGCTGAAGGGAGAGCATGTGTTGTTGCGATTTGACCCGTTCTTGAATCTCGTCGCGGAGCGCCGAGAACTCAGCTAGCGGACCCTCATGTCCTTCAGCGCCTGCTTCAGGAAGCGTTGCCATGGCGGCAAGGATACGGGCCTGACCCGCAGCAAACCATCACGCGACATGAACCCTACGACGCGCAAACGCACCTTTCACGGCCCGTGTGCGCTGGGCAGTGCAATCTCACCCATTTCCCTGGAGGTGCCGTCCATCATGGTCAGCAACCCGACCCCGCAACGACAACTGCGCGGGCACCGCCCGCAACGCCCGGCACCGCGGGTGCTCAACTCCGCCGAGCACCACGCCTGGCTCACCGGGCATCTCACCGACCGCGACCGGTGGCTGTGCCGGATGCTGTTCGAACACCACGTGCTCACCAGCACCCAGATCGTCGACATCGCCTTCCCCAGCCGCCGCGCCGCGAACCTGCGCCTGCGCGACCTCTACCGCTGGGGAGTCCTGCACCGCTTCCAGCCCCACCGCGACTTCGGTTCGCACCCGATGCACTACGTGCTCGACACCGCGGGCGCCGTGGCCATCGCCCACGAAGCCGGTCTCGACCCGAAGGAACTCGGCTACAACCGCGAACGCGAAGTCGGCCGCGCCTACTCCCTGCAGCTCGGCCACACCATCGGCTGCAACGGCCTGTTCACCGCGCTCATTCGCCGCTCCCGCCAACCCGGCGCGACCGGCACCCTCACCGCCTGGTGGTCGGCCACCCGCTGCGGCCGGCACTGGGGCGACATCGTCAACCCCGACGGCTACGGCCGCTGGCGGCAAGACGGCCGCGATGTCGAGTGGTTCGTCGAGTTCGACTTCGGCACCGAGCAACTGTCTCGCCTCGCAGACAAGCTCACCCGCTACGCACGCCTGGCCGACACCACCGGCATCACCACACCGATCCTGCTGTGGTTCCCGACCGCCACCAGGGAAGCCAGTGCCCGCCGAGCCCTGGCCGATGCACTGCGCGCATTGGACCACCCCGGCCGGGTGCCGGTCGCCACCACCAGCGCCGAGGCCGCCACCGACCCGCTCGACATGGCCGAAGCCCGCTGGCGCCGCGTCGGCGACACCAGCGACGGCCGGACCGCGCTCGCCGACCTGTCCACCCTCTGGCCCGCGCTCCTCCAGCACACCGAACACCGCCCCGCAGCCGATACAGCCCCGAGTACTGGGTTGGCGCCGCCGTCGCCGCAACCTCCGCCCGCCCCCGTGCACCGCTGGTCGTGAGCCACCGTGGGCAAGACCGCGACGTCCATCGCGGCATTCGGCGTCGCGCTCATCATCCTCATCGGCGCCAGCATCATCGCCGTCGTCAAGGCCGTCTTCGACTCAACCGCTGGTACGGGCTGCACACTCGCCGGGCCGGTGGCCAGCGGGCCCACCGGATACGGGCCCGAGCAGATGACCAACGCGGCCACCATCGTCGCGGTCGGCAAGCAGATGGGCGTGCCCGAACGTGGCTGGGTCGTGGCCATCGCCGCCGCCCTCCAGGAATCCGGGCTGCTCAACCTGCACCACGGCGACCGCGACTCCCTTGGCCTGTTCCAGCAACGCCCCTCCATGGGCTGGGGCACACCCGAACAGGTCACCACCCCCACCTACGCCGCCACCAAGTTCTTTGAACACCTGCTGGCCACGCCCGGCTGGCAGCAGATGAGCATCAACGACGCCGCCCAAGCCGTCCAGGGCTCCGGCTTCCCCGACGCCTACGCCAAACACGAACTCGCCGCGCAGGCCATCGTCGCCGCCGTCGCCGGCGCCCATTGCGGCCCGGCTGCTCTGGCAGGCACCGGCACCTGCGACGACATCCAAGCCCCCACCGCGGCGGCCATGGCCGCCATCAACTACGCCTGCGGCCAACGCGGCCTGCCCTACGTCTGGGGCGGCAACGGCCCCGACGGCGGCCACACCGGCTTCGACTGCTCCGGCCTCACCAAAGCCGCCTACGCCGCCGCCGGCATCACCCTGCCCCGCACCGCCCACACCCAGTTCCACGCGGGACCCCACGTCCCGGACGGCCAGCCGCTGCTGCCCGGCGACCTGGTGTTCTACGGCACCCCCGCCAAGGTCCACCACGTCGGCCTCTACATCGGCAACGGCAAGATGATCAACGCACCCACCTTCGGGCAACCCGTTCAGATCGACAATCACCGCCACCCCGACGACGACTACGTCGGCGCCACACGCCCAAGCGATCCGACTTAAGCGATCGGACCCAACGTCACACATGTTGACGAAGCAAAGTCGTGACCTCGAGTTATCCTGCACGACCTCATTTCCGAACCCGGGTCGGGGTGGTTGATCTGGACGACGTTGCCAAAGCACAACCGGTCGTAACCGCGGGCGAGCTGGTCGAAGTTCCAGCCGTCGTTGAGCGGGTGGCACACCGGTATCGGGTTCAGGCCGAGGTCGTGCAGTCGCTGGCGTGTGCGGATCTTGTTGTCTCGCCCACCCTGATCGAGTTCGATGTAGCCCCAGAGCCGGTTTTAATACCGTGTACTGGGAATAGGAAGTCCCCGACGAAGACGGCACCGAGGCGTGGACCATCTCGGCCGAGTACGACGGCAACGCCAAGGACTATTGGGCCGAGATCATCGGCAGCGGCCCGTACGCGTGAGAGGTCGGCGAGTGCCTCCCCGGTGGCCGCATACTGGAGACTGGCAAAGCCGACTCGCTGGAGGCGGCGCAGCGCTAGGCCGAGCAGGCGTTCACGCGGGCGCTCGGTCAATGAGCTGCCCGCCCCGAGGGCAAGCGGGATGGCCAGCGCGTGTCGCCGCCAGACCGCCGCCGCGCCCGGCCTCGACCTCTAGCGGAAAGAATACGGTGGCAAAGTGGACACCCCGGACGATGTGACACGTAGCCTGCTGCTTAGCGCGTCTCGCGCAGCGGCTGGTGACTTCGGAAGCTTCGTCGAAGCCGCACACAACCTACGCGAAGCCGCTGAGGGTCTCGACAAGCCGGACGAGCTGATACTCGACAGACGAGACGACACCACACCCGAGTCGCAGTAATTCAACCCATGCGAGAGCCCCACGGAATTCCTGGGGGCTCTCGCATACCTTCGGCAGCCGATCAGTCGTCGAGCAGCGCCGCCCGGACACAGCAGTCTTTCGCCTCCAGCAACTTGCGCGCCCCGGCCATCAACTTCCGAGTACCGCTGGGCAAGACCGCGCGAGCCTCGTCGGCGGGTTGCCCGGTCAGCGATCTAGAGTGGCCGCACTTCTTCCGCCTGCGGTCCCTTATGCCCTTGAGTGATTTCAAACTCCACGGGCTGTCCCTGCTCCAACGGCCTGTAGCCCGACGCTTGGATCTTGGTGAAGTGGACGAACACATCCGGGCCACCGTCGTCCTGCTCGATGAAGCCATATCCCTTATCGGCGTCGAACCACTTGACTTTGCCCGTCTCTTTTACCTGCTGAATGGCTGCGTGCGAGCGAGGAACAACCGAATCGATGGTTGACATCGCCGCAGCGCTCGACACGCCCGCCACCGGCATCGCCGCGGCAATGGCCACAGCAGCCGCGATCCGCTTCACTGTCCGCATAACACCCACCTCCGTGGGATCGGTCTGTGCGTACTGGACATCCATCGAGTTGCCATCCCCACATGCGGTCAACCATCACACAGCTCTGGACCCACCGAAGGTGTGTACATCACCGAGTCTCTCGGTCGGGTGCCTTCGGTACCGAGTTGGCGAAAGGTGGGACGCCACAAGCGGCGCCACCGGCGCGGTCTGGGCGCCGCCTCCCCCTGGCGATCCCGCCCCCTACCAGAGTCTTCGCTAGTTTGACGTGCCTGTGGTGCGGGTGCCGGTCGACGAGGTGGGACATGGCGCCCGGGTGCTGCGACTTGCCCATGCCTCCGGCTTAAACAGCCAGGCCGGGGGCGCCATCCATCTTCGGCGCCCGGTCGCGGGGGCAGCTCGGCGTCGGGTTCCCGTTCGGGGGCGTTCATCTGGGCTGGTCAACGCTCGTTGGGCGCTCGGCTGTTCCGTACCCGCTTGATCGGCGGCTGGTGTTCGTCGAACCACTGCTCGATCTCGGCGCGGACGTTCGGCTCATCGTCGGAGTCGGTGACCTGGAGCCGCCAGAGGGCGGCCTTCCGGTGGCGCGTTGCGACCTCGGCGCGCAGCAGTTCGGGCAGGCCCGCGCCTTTGGGCGGTCCGCCGTAGAGCAGGCCCTGCAGGGCCAGTGTTCGCCGTTGACCAGGGCGCTGATGATCCACGTGTACGCCGACTGGCCGTCTTCGAGGCGGACACCATTCGGGGGTCGTCCAGATCGCCATGCCGTCTAGTCGAACACTGTGCGGGCGATCGGTAAGGGGTGGCCTATGTGGCTAGGAGTAGAGCCGTGTGAGGAACAACGCTGCTGCTTGCCGCCTGATCACGGTATCTGCCACCGAGTAATCAGCTTGCCTGCGTGGCCAGTACGCATAAGGCCCCGTCTCCCTTGGGCGGCGGGGCCTTTGCGTTTGCACGGTCCCTAGAGAAGGCTGTCCAGGAGGCCACCGACGAGACCGTCTCCACCAAGGAGGCCGCCGACGAGACCGTCTTCACCAAGGAGGCCGCCGACAGGTCCGCTGCCGACCCGGCCGTCTTGCGGGGTGGATGTTGTGGCCGCGCTAGCGGCCGGCGAGAACACGGCAATCGCAGCGGCGGTGAGCGCCGTGGCGGCGACTGCCTTCTTCACGATGTTCATGGTTGGTAAACCGGCTTTCCCTTAGAAGTACGTGCCGGAAGGTCGGCACGCGGCAATCCTTCAGGCCGATCCACAGGGCGTCGATTCCCTGACAGCGTGATCACGCGGCACGCAAGAGTGACTCAGCGCGCGGCCGAAGCGGGTTAGCTGTTCGGGCGTCCGTTGTGGCTGGTCCGGGTGGGCGCAAGGTATCCGGCCACGGCGGACAGCACGACGGGTGACCGCGAAGGTAACGGCTGGCGGCATCTCGATGTGGGCGAGGTCGACAGGGTACACAAAGCTGGTTCATAACCGAAATGAACATTACTGCTGCACAAATTGTCGAAAGTATCGCTGGCATACGCCGCAGCAGCAACTGCAACCGAGATATCGATGGGACAGCAACCCGACCGCCTAAGCTATGCCTTACGAGGCATTGTCATCGGGCTAGTGATGGCGGGCGTTGTAGCACTCGGCATCCTATATTTGGCGACCCGCTAGCAAGGTCAAATCGACCTGAGAAGGACGATACTCCCTAGGTCTCGTTTGATTCCGGTCGCCAACTGGCGTAGCTCTTCTCGTTGAGCGAGCGCACGGCTTTGCCAGTTCGGGGTCAGCGCGTTTCCTGCGTGGAAGACTATGTCGGTGCCGAGTCCCCAGATCATGCTGTTCACGGTGGCGCAGGCGACCGCGAGTTCGTCGAGGTCGCAGCCAACCCACTGGACGCTGCGGGGGTCGTGACCGCGTTCTCGCAGGACTTCGGCGGCGGCGCGCAGCATGCCGCCGGTGCCCATCATCGGCTCCAGTATGGTGCTGCGTCCTTCCAGGTCGGACATTCGGGCGATCAGCTTGGCGACGTCGCCGGGTGTGTAGAACTGGCCGCGGGCTTGCAGGGCGGACTTGGACCGGAGGCCCATGAGGACGTTGCCGAGCAAGTCGGTCTCGAAGCGTCGGTCGGTGCCGGTCAAGTCCGGTTGACTGGTTCGCAGGGCGGCCTGTGCGACGGCTTGCGCGTGTGGGTGCACGGCGGTTTCGGCGTTGTCGAAGAGCCAGGCGATCAGGGGGTAGAGCAGATGCGTGGTTTCCGGCCGTGCGCGGATTATAGATCGCCACGTATGCCGGGCGTATTCGATAAACCCGTCCGTGTTCCACGCGCCCATGGAGGCCACGACGTCATTACCCTGCGAGTCCTTTTGTGGTAGCGCTGCGATCGTCGCGACGGCCGATACCGGTACATCGAGTCGACCGGTTCCGTGGGCGCTGTGCCACGCGGCTTCCACTGCTTCGGCGATCTTACGGGCGTGTGCCTCCGGGTTGGCTGGCGGCGCGGTTCGTTTGTGCAGCCGCGACGAAGTGTGTTGCGTAGCATTCTTCCTGGGTTTGGGCATCGTTATTCAGTCCTAACGTGCGCAAGGAGGCGGTATCCAGAAAGGCGGGGCTCGCGGCACGTCGGCAACCGCCGGGCCGTTCTATGACCGGGTGCGGTGCACTAGAGTGGGAGTCCGCGCACCCTTTTGTTGGTGAGCGGTGTTGGATGCCCGGCGGGTGGGTGTGCCGCACCTCCTCGGAGGTGTTCTCACCCGCCGGGTCCCGCCTTCCGGTCAGACGACCGTGGTAGCCAGTATGTGCGGCGAAGCGTCGGCGGACGGGGGACGTGGCTTGGCGTCCAGGTGGCTGAGGATGGTGTCGGCGACGGCGAGCACCCGTTGTGCGGAGGCCCGTGCGGTGTCGCGGTCGACGGCCCATCCGGCGACGTAGGGCACGGAGTACGCCAGCGTGTCCAGGCCGCAGACGGCGGCGACGATGCAGGCCACCGATTCTGCTTCGACTTCGCCGAGGTGGCGGGGCGCGTCGGTGCGGGTTTCGTGGTCGCAGAGGATGTGGGCGATTTCGTGCGTGAGCGTCTTGGCCGCTTGCGCGGGGTCGATGTCTGCTCGCACACTCACTCGTCGTTCACTCCAGATCGTCCGGCCGTAGGCGTCGCCGCAGTCGTCACGGTCGACCGTATAGCCGCGGTTGGTGATGATCTCGTGGATGCCGTCCCAGAGTCCGGCGGGTGCGTCGCCGGACAGTTCGATCGGTTGCGGCGGTGCCGGGCGGTGCGCCGAGGGATTGCCGTCCAGCTGCGACACGTCGACTACGGGGACCAGCATGAATCCGTGTAGTGCCGTTTTCGCGGTGTTGTCGGTGCTCTGGGTCGTGCTGCTTTCGGTGCTGGCAGGCTCGCCGTCGGCGGCTTCGACCTTGTGGAAGCGTGGTTTCCAGATTTTGATCTTGTGGGTTCCCTTGCGCATGAGGGGGTATCCCTCGCGCTTCCATTCGGACATCGGGCGCACGTCGGTCGCGTGGGGGCACTGCTGCAAGATCATCAGGATGTTGCTGAGGCTGTAGCGGCGCAGCCAGGCGCGGGAGGTGATCAGCTGTTCCCAGCCGTCGGCTGTCATGAGTGTGTCGATTCCGGCGAGCAGCTGTTCCCGTGCGGCGGAGAGCCGTTCGGCGCGTTCCTCGGGTGTGAGAGCGCGCCGAGTTCGCCGGCGTGTTGTGGGCGTGCGACGTCCGGGTGTGCGAGTCATCGCGATCACTCCTGTTGGTGTTCATGCGGTGTTGGTGGTTGCGGCGTGGCGGTCGGGTGTGCCGTTCCCGGTGCGTCACGCAGTGGGCGAAGGCGCGTTCAGAGTCCGTTGTGGCGGGTGTTCGGAGCGGGTGCGGTTGTGGTGCGTTCCCATTCGAACTCGGCGCCGATGGCGTATCGGCCGTCGAGAGGGGCGATGCGCGTGGGCAGGTAGCCGTTTTCGTATCCGGCCAGTCGATCGACCAGGACGAGGACTTCACCTTCCCAGTACGCCACCGCTCCTCCGCCGGGGCAGCGGCGTTCGGTGTCGTTGAGCCAGGCGACCACGACTTCGGCTACTTCCGGCCGGAATCGGGGTGTGCCCGCGCGGCTCCAGCCGAAGTCGGGATCGGGTAGCGCCGGAAACAAGGGGTCGTCGCCGGTGACACCGATGGTCACGAGGATTTCGGCGTCTTCGGGAACGAGTCGCGTGGTGTCGGCCAGCAGAGCCGTTTCAGCGGCTTCGTCCGGTGCCGGGAGACTCAAGTCCCACACCCACGCTGCGGCGCCGAGTGCATAGCGGCCATCCGCTCCGGGCTGGATTCGTTCCGTGTGCTTTTCGTAGGTGTCGGTGAGGACCAGCGTGTCACCGTCGAAGGTGGCGTGGTAGTTGCCGCTGGTGGGATCGTTGCTGGGCTGGCTGTTCAGCCATGTCGCGATGGCTTCGGCGACGTCGCGGGTGAAGTGCGGTTTGACGAAACCGTTCCAGCGCTTGTCGTCGATCACGGCGGGGAAGGCCGTGTTCGTGTCGGCGATAGCGACGTAGACTTCGCCCTCCTGTGCGCGTCGGACGTCTGGCGTGTTCATCGTTTCCTCCTTGGTGTGCTGACTTCAGTTCCCGGATTCACGTATCGGCATGAGCAGGTGGAGAAAGGCGGCGGGGTCGCTTCGTCCGTCGGCGGGGTCGGTGAGCAGCACCGGGCGGTTGGTGTTGGCCTGGACGTGCAAGGTGACGCTGTCTCCGGTGAAGCTGCCGAGTGCGTCGGCCAGGTAGGTCGGGTGGAAGCGGATCAGTGTCCCGTCGGTGATTCCGGCGACAGTGGCTTCTTGTACAGGGGCGGTGACTGCGTCGGCGTGGTCGTTCACCAGCGGCGTCACGGACACTGAGTCGCCGCTGATGGTCAGGCCCACCGGGTGGCCAGCCTGCTTCTTGGCGTCGAGCACTGCGGCGGCCCTGCGGGTTGCAGCGAGGAGTGCGGCACGGTCGGTGTGCACGAGCCCGGCGACGGTTTCCGGGATGAGCTGTCGGTAGGGCGGGAACTGGTGCGTCAAGGTGCGCAGGGAGACCGTGACCGTCTCACAGGTGAGCGCGACGGTTGCCGGGTCGTCCGGGTTGTCGAGTCCGATCCGGACGCGGTCACCGGTGAAACGCTTGACCACGGCGGCAAATACGCTTCCCGGAACCAATGCACGCGCGCTTGCGGCCGCGTGGGCGGATGAGACGGCCGCGATCGGCGCGACGGCCAGTCGGTAACGGTCGGTTCCGGCCAGGGTGACCGTGCCGGGCTCAATTTCCAGATTGATTCCGGCGAGCATGGGGATGGTCGGCTCGTTGCCCACCGCGACCATCACGCGTGCCAAGTCCCGAGCGAGCGCAGCCCGGTCGACTTGGGCCAGCGTTGGCGCCGGAGCCTGGATAGGCGGGTAGTCCTCTACCGGGTATGCCGTGACCGGCATGGTGTATCCGCCGAGTTCGACAACGGGGGTGCCGTCGTCAAGGGTGCGCACGGTGAGCGGAAGCGCGTCGGCGTCCCGTTTGCGAGCGCCCTTGACCAGCGCGCCGAGCAGCTTGGTGATCTCCGCGTGATCTAAAAGCAGGGTGCCGCCGGTGTGGACGGTGCCCGGGACACGGACGGTCACAGCGGCGTCGTGATCGGTGGCGCTGACGGTGAACTGTCCGTTGGCGGCTTGCAGCAGCGCGCCACCGAGCAGGGGTACCGCCGGACGTTTCAGCACGGCGAGGCCCACTGTGGTCAACGCGTCGACCAGCGTTGCGCGGGTGGTGGTGAAGGCCAGCCGGGCGGCCGGAGCGTGCTGGTTCGCCCGAGTGTCGGTGATGGCGGTCATGGTTCCTCCGTGAGTCAGGACGCGTTCGGCGAGTAGGAGCCGACGACGTAGGTTCCGTCGTGCAGCGGGGTGAGTTCCATGTGCGGCGACGGCTGTGTCGCGTACGGGGTGTGCATGATCAGGTGCCCGGCGAGGTGGTTGTCGGCGTCGTCGGGCACGCGGCGAATGGTGAGGGTGAAGGCACCTCGTACGTCGCCGACCGAAATGGAGACGGTGACGGAGTCCTCGGCTTCGTCGGTGTGCACGGCGGCGCTGTTGCACCACGAGACGGGGACGCGTTCCGGATCGTGCGGTGCCTCGCCGGAGTCGATGTCATCGGGCGGTTCGAAGTCGGGGCAGAGGGTGCCGCCGAACTCGTCTTCGTAGCCGTGCGTGGTTTCGTGCAGTTCCGAACCGCAGGCACGGCACCGATGCGTGGCAGCGTCGATACCGAGTTCGAGTGTCACGGTTTCGGGAGGGTCGTCGGGCAGGTCGGCGGGGGTTCCGTCCACAGTGAGTGCAGCAAGCATCACGGACCTCACAGTTCATAGAGGGGGTTCAGGGCAGGAAGCTCAGTGGATGGCGAAGCCCACGCGGCCAGCGCTACAGGCCGGGCATGAGACCGTGCCTGTGGTCTCGTCAACGTCGGCGTCATCGAAGTTCCAGCCGTCGGCGTCGCATTCCTCGGCCCGGAAGTGCCACGAACCGCTCTCCGCCGACCAGCGGGCGCCGCAGCTGCCGCACTCCGCCGAACAGGTCGAAGCGCCGAACCCCTCGAGTTCGAACACGAACCCGTCCGGATCGGCGTTCATCCCCGCCACGCCGGACAGCTCGGCGCGGTAGTCGCCGACTTCCCCGACCAGATACCACCCGGTGGGCACGATGTACGACCGGTCGGTGATGTTCCACTGGTCGGCGTACGCGTGCCCGTACCGGATCGCCCTGCTGTCGGCCTCTCGGGAGAAGCGGTAGTGAACGGCAACCAGCGCGAACGGGCGGACGACGTGCACGGCGGTCACGGCGCGGCCGTCGGACAGATATCCCTCAGAGGAGGTTTCGTGCAGCACGGTCCGCGCGGTGAGGTGTCCGGCCGCCTGCAGGTTGCCCAACACCCCGGAAACGGTGCGGTCGGCGACGTCTGGCCACTGGGGCGCGTCCGGCCGGAAGTCCCGCAGTCCCACGTTCGCGTACGGGCCGACCACGTACGCACTGTCGGCGTAGGTGGCGAGCGACAACGCGTCGTACAACCGCCGTCCCCACGGGTTGTCGGCACCGTCGACCATTACGGCGATCGTGTCGGACGCGTCCACTGAGAGGGAGTAGCGCTCTACTGAAGGTTCAAGGACAGTCATGGCGAGTCACCGTTTCATCGATCGGTGTTGGAGTGGTGAACGAGATTTCGGGTGTGCCGCCCCGTCATCCGCTACACATCAGCCTAGCCGCCGCCAATCGAGAATCAAGGCACTGAGCAGAATTCGCACATGATTCACCCGTTTCGCGAATTTGACAATGTGCGATCAATTCACCATCGCCGACGCTGGAAAGCACTGCACACGCCGGCCGATTCAAGAAAAACAAACTCAAGAGACCAAGGAAGAGAGATGGACATTCCGCAGCAAATAATGAAGCACCCAGCGCGCAGGCGAGGCATAGGTACACAACGCCACCACCGGACACAGACCGGGCAGCCACCAGAGCCGACTGGTCACACGCTTGCCAGCAGCCCAGTTGGAGGGCACGCGAGCAGTACTGAGGGCAAGTCGACCAGGGTTTCGGAGCCCGGCACAGGCTACCCCTCTAAGGGGAAGCACGACAGGAACCAGGACAGGAAGTAGCGCAGGAAGCTCGATGAGAAGCTTGCGACTGAGCACCGCGCACACTCCGCGCCGGCGTCGCCAGCGAGCGAATTCCGTATCGCAGATACGGCGACGAATGCGCTTAATCATGCCGAACTGACAAAAGTCTCAGAAAGATTGTCGGCCAGTATCAGTGTATCCCGACTAGGCCGTTGTTCCAATTCAGCTAGAGAGGTGGCGAGTAGGTGCATTGTTCGCGGGACACTGTCATGTCGGCCAAGCCGAGCCTGTGTTCGCATGAGGTCTCGGTAGATCGCTTCGTTGTACGGGTCGAGATCGCGAGCTCGTTCGAGTAGCGAGAGGGCCTGTTCGGGTTCGTCGTCTCGAATGGCGCGGATCAGAACGCTCATTGTGTCGAGGACGTCGCGGCGAAGTGCCTCTCGGGGGCCTTCGATCCACTCCGCGGAGATGCTGTCGGCGAGTTCGCCCCGGTACAGTTCGACTGCGCGCCGCATCGCCTCGGTGCACTCGGCCGGAGTCGCCGCGTGGCGTCGGGCGGTGAGCGCGTCTTGCAGAGGCCAGAGGTCGACCGTCACGGCCGTGCGGTCGAGGCCGTAGTGGCCGTTCTGGTTGACCACGAAGTTCGCGGTTGCGTCGCCGGTGGCCTCGCGTAGGGCGCGGCGGAGTTGGGACAAGGTCGCGTGGAAGGCGTTGAAGGGGCGGTTGCCCGGAGCGTCCGGCCAGAGCGCGGTGGTGAGGGCCTCGCGGCGGCAGCCGTCGCGGTGCAGAGCGAGGTAGACCAGGACTTCGCGCTGCCGCGGCGCGAGGCGGCCGATGAGGTCATCAGCATCGCGTCCCTGGTGAATCAGGCGAAGTCGCCCGAGGACCTGCAGGTGAAGCATCGATTGCAGACGCTCGGGAGGCCGGTCGGGCTGGGACAGCCGCTCGGGGAGGTCCTTCCTATCGCTACTCGGAGCATCGGCCTTGGCGGGTACCGATTCGATGAACTCGAAGTCGAGGTCAGATCGTGGTTGAGGGGCGTCATGCTCGACTTCTGCGGCGCGCAGCAGGGTGAGCAGGTCGGTGGTGTCGTCGCCGGGCAGGGTGAACAGCCGGGCGCCGACAAGGTCGGTCAGTGTGGGGCTGGTGGCGCCGACGGTGCCGTCGGCGTGAATTCGGGCGGTTTCGCCTGGGCGCCATTGGCCGAGCAGCAGGCCTGCCAGGCCATGGCCGGCGCCGTTGTCGAGGATGGCCTGGGTGCGTCGTGCGGTTTCGGCGCTGGGCGTGGCGACCAGCACGAGACGTCCGTCGTCCGCTGTGTTGTCGTCTCGGAGGCGAGCGAGCAACTCGGTCTCCAGGGAGTCGAGAGCGGCAGCTACATCGTCGACCACGCGTAGTCGCGTGGGCCCGCGATTCGGCTCGGCGCCGAACAGCAAGTGGGCATCGGCTGCCGGGATCACGACCTGGGCGGAAGCCTGCGCGAGCAGCGTGACGATCAGCGCGCGGGCGGCGGCGTGCGCGCCGGGACCGACGAGCCCGAGACCGTGACCGCGGGCCAGGTCGAGCGCGACGGTGTGTCCGTCGCGGATGCCGACCGATGTCTCCTCGTCGTCAGGCAGGACCGCACGCGCGGTGGCCAGCGCGCGGTCGCGGATGGCCGCTTCAGCAGGACGTCTGGCGCCGGGTGGCTGCGCAGGAGGAACTAATTGGCCGTCTTCGTCGCGCGGCAGCGAGGCCGAGTCGTGCGCGATCCGCAGCGCACGCACGACAGGTGCTGCCGTTGGGTCGGCGGGCCGGGGTGATCCGGGTCGGTACCAGCGTCGCTGGTGCAGGCGCACGCTGACCATGGCGAGGGTAATCAGGGCAGCGAGGCCGAGTCCGACGAACGCGCCGGTCGGCAGCGACAACCCCCTGTCGGCGTCCGCGGTAGGCGCGGAGGGCCGTTGCGGGTGTGGCGGCTCGGGGTTCGTGGAGTTCGGTAGCGGTGGCGGTACAGGAGGGTCGAGAACCGGCTGGGGCGAGGTTGGCAAAGTGAGGTGCCAGCCCGGCCGGATGAGGCTCGGGGTGGTGAAGACGGTCCCGTCGCTCTGCCGGATGCCCTGGTTGAGCTGCCAAATCTCCGGCCAGCGGTTGCCGTCGCCCAGGCGACGCCGTGCGATGCGCCAGAGGCTGTCGTGGACGCCATGCTCGGGCAGCCGGACAGTTTCGATGTCGTGCGGGTAGGGCTCCACGTTCCGCAGGTGCACGTCGGCCGTGACGAGTTCCTGCGCAGCATCACCAGCAGGTCGGTAGGGCGCGGTGGCGACTGCGGAGCGGCCGCCGGTGGGGATCTCGAAGGGTGGCGACTGCACCGTGGTGGCTGGTGCGGCGGTGGCGGCGCGGCCGACCACGGCGATCAGCAGGGTGCCCACCAGCACGCCGGCGATCCTTCGCAGCGGTCCGGCTTGCAGCTCGGACCAGCGAGTTCCACGAGCGACCTCCACTGCGCACGCCGCGACGTCGATGGCGAAGGCGGCCCACAGAACCCAGGCCAGGCACGCGAGCACGTCGAGCAGCAGCCTGTTCGTCATCGGTGCCATGAGCACCGCTTCGACTTCGTCCAGCGTGGGGATGCGCTCGGGAAGCGGCCAGCCGACACCGTGAACCAGCGCCCAGGGCAAACCGGCCAGTAGCGCCAGCAGCACCGTTGACGCCAGGATTCCCCGTACTGCTCGCCCCGCGAAGCGGACTGCCGAGGCCATTACGAGTCCGCGGCGATGGGCTTCGGCGAACTGACCGGGCTCCGGTTGTCCCGATCGGCCGGGCGCCGGGCGGGGTGGCTCTCGACGCTCTTTGTGCTCGACCGTCGCCTGCGGTTGCCACGGGCGGGCTTGGCCCCGTCACGCCATCGGGTGAGGGCGCTGGCAGGGACGTCGGTGAACCTGGCCAGCTCGTCGACGTCGATGACGTCGCCGGCCGCGGCCACGGTCTCCCCCAGCTGACGCTCGAGTTCGGCGAGTTGTGCGGCGAGCGCGGTGTGGCGGCGGGCGAGGTCGCCGACCGTCGTGGCTGCTTCGGCGCGGCGCGCCTGGCGGGTGGTATCGGCCTCGTCGACCCGCCGGGCTATCTCCTCCGTTGAACTGACCATCTCGAGAACTCCCTCCTCGTGGACTTCACGGCTCGACTTCGGTCACGCCGCGCTGCGGGTGTGCGGAACCCTGCCCGTGCACCTGGATGTCGTCGATGCCCACGAGCGAAAGCAGCTGCGTCCGGTAGCTGGCGGTGACCTGCACGATCACCGTGTTCCCGGCCACCTGGACCGTGCCGGTGGCGGGGAGGGCGGCGAGATACCTTCGTGCTGCATCCCGCGCCTGCTCCGGTGCGAGCCGGACCTCACCGGTGGCGCGGTAGGCGGCCAGGTCGAGTGCCTGGGCACCGGCGCGGGCCGCTGATTCGGCCTGCCCGCTGGCTCGGACCTTGCTCGCGAGGGCGAGCCCGCCGTCCAGGCTCAGGCCCGCGAGGGCGAGCAGGCCGATCAGCAGGGCGAGGACGAAGGCGGTGATGTGGCCGTCCTCACTTCTCCACCGGTTCATCCTGCGGCCCTCGCGGATCGGTGGGTGTCGACCACTTCGCTGGCCATCGCTTCGAGGTTTTTCGTACCGGGGACCCCGAGCAGGAGCGCTTGCCCGAAGTCCACAGTGCACCGCACGCTCACCGTGACGGTGCTGCCCGGCTGGAGCGTGCCCGTCATGCTCGTGGTCACGTCCCGGCACACCAGTCCGGCGTGCGCCAGCGCGATCGCCGCGGTCTCGCGTGCGGCAGCGAGAGCTGCCGCAGGGTTTCGTTGCAGGCTGGCGGCCCGTGCTGCTTGATGTGCCGCGTCGTCCAGGCGCAGGTGGGCATCGACGCCGCGGTGGACCACGACCGCGACGAACACGAAGAGCATGACCAGCAGCGGTGCCAGCAACGCCGCTTCAGCGGTGATCGAACCGCGCTCATCGAGCTTCCGGTTGGTCACGATGACCTCGCCGGCGTGTGGTTTGTCCGCAGGTGCCGCCGAACTCGGCCGACCCAGCTCTTCGCCGGAGACCGCATCTCCCAGGGGAATGGTCCGGCGTTGGTTACATCGTTGGCGGCGGTGATGTAGGCGAATACGTTCTGGGGCAGCGTTTCGGCGGTGTCGAGCAGGCGGCCGACGACATCGGTGCCCGGTAGCTCGGCGAGCGTGCGGTTGGTGCGTGCAGCGAGATCCGCGTGGCGCAGTTTGCTTTCCCACGACCGTGTGAGCACCAGGCAGCCGTGGACGTGGTTGAGGACTCCTTCGATGCCGCGGTCGATGGTGGAGAGCGCTTCACGTGCTGCCGCGGTCAGCTCCCCGGCCGCCGGGTCGGCGGCGAGTTCCTCGGTGAGGGCGCGGGCGTCACGGGTGCGGTCCAGGCAGGACAGCGCTTCCCAGACGACGCGGTGTACCGCGTCCGGCAAGTCGGGATCGAGCCAGGCGCGTACCGGGGTGCGGTGCAGCTCGTCCAAGGCGGTGAGCAACCAGTGGGCGGTCTCCGTGCCAGCGTGACCGGGTCGCCGGAAGTCGGCGGTTCGGTAGAAGTACGCGCCGCGAGCGCGTTCGAGCCGGCAGTCGACGCCCGGGTCGTGGCAGTGCTCAGTGATCAGGAAGGTCGCTGAAACCCACGCCGAGAGCGCGCTCGCGCCGACGATGACAGCGCCGGCACCGGTCAGCAGAGCGGCCGCGAATCCTGTCGCCGAGCCGATACCGATCGCGATCAGGTGCACGCCGATCAGTCCGATTAGGATGATCGCCGGTCGGCAGGCGGCGCGGAGGCGTTCCTGTCGCCAGCGACTCGGTGCTACTTCGGGGTTGAGCAGGATCAGATCGGGACCGTCGGAGAAGAATCCCCGGTGCACTGGCGAATTCACTTCGTGTCGATTGCCTGACGGCATGGCTTTCTCCTGGCGTGGGAGTGTTGTCACGGCACCGGAGTGGTGTCGGGTAGGAACCGTTCGACTTCGCCGGCGGCTTCGGCGTGCACGGGCAGCCGGAGGCCGGGCAGGACCGCGGCGGCTTCACCGCGGATGCTGACCGATACCGCGGTCGCGCCGCGGGAGACCGTGAGGTGGCGTTCTCGGAGTGGGCCGTTGGCGAGGTCGTCGAGCAGGCGCTCTCCGGCGGTGTGTCCTGAGCTGGCCGTGCCGTTCTGCACCCGTGCGGCGGCGAGGGCTTGCGAGGCCGCCGCCTGCGCCACGTGCGTGGCGTGCGACCACAACGCGAACTGGATGATCCCCAGCAGGGCCAGCAGGAGCAACGGCGTGGCGATGACCAGTTCGACCGTGACTTCACCTCGATCCCCGTTCAGGGCTCGCCGCAGGCGCTCGCGGGAGGGCATGTCAGCCGCCGAGGCCGAGGTCGATCGAGTTCGCTTTGGCGGTGAGCTTCGCGACGATGATCGCGATGATGGCGATGGCCGCGATGGCCATCAGCGCGGTCACGATCACCGTCGTGGTGATCTCGCCGCGGTCGGGCTCGGCGCGCAGCAGGGTAACGCGCGCGCTGATCAGCTTCCGGACAACGTTGACGGAGTGCATTACTTGTCCTTCCTAGAGTCCATTGAGAACCTGAGTGACCGCCGGGTAGGCGATGAATCCGAGGAAGCCCAGGAACAGCAGCGTCACCGGGAGCGCCATGCGTTCGGTGGCGGCCTGTGCTTCGGCCTCGGCGTCGGTGACCTGGTGGACACGCAGAGCTTGGGCTTTCGCGGCCAGCGAGGCGCGGACGCGGGCGCCTTCCGTGCCGGCCAGGGAGATCGAGGCGGCCAGCTCGCTCAGTTCCGCGATGTCGAGTTCCTCGCCGAGTTGGCGCAGGTTGTGCCAGGGTGTGGAGCGCACCAGCTGGGAGTTCTGGAGGGCTTGCCGCAGCAGCCCGAACGAGGGTCCCTGCCCGACTGCCGCGGCCGCGAGCAGCGCGGACTCGACGCCCGATCCTCCGGCGAGGGTGATCCACACCAGGTCCAGGAACGTCGACAGGGCGCTGCGGAACTGGCGGCGCTGCCGAGCCGCCCGTGCTCGAACCTGAACGTCCGGCACGACGAAGCCGAGGGCCGCCAGCGCGAATCCCGCTACCAGCGGCAACTCCAGACTCGGCGCGCCCCCGACGAGGACGAGGCTGGCTTGCAGGAGCCACGGCGTAAGCAGTCCGGCCATGGCCAGCAGGGCCTTCGCAGCGAGGTGGGTGTCGCGTCCGCGGCCGACGAGGCGCAGGTCGCGTTCCAGCTTCGTGCCTGGCAGGCCGACCGCGCGCAAGAACGGTATGAAGGGCCGCCCCCAGGCGGTGACCCATGTGATGTCGGCGGGAGCAGCGATCGCCACGGGAGACGGCTGGAACGTGGCCCCGGCAAGGCGAACACCGAGTGGTTCTCGCCGCGGCAGCGCCCAGTTCAGCACCAGCCACAGGCCGATGCCGCTCCCGGCGCCGAACAGAACAGCCGGGATCATGGGTGCTCACCTCCACGGCCGTCGAGCGAGAGCACCCGAGCCTGCCCACCGCTCTTGGCGATCCTCGTGAGCCAGGTGAAGCCCGCGGCGAAGCACCCACCGAGGGCCAGCAGCACGAGTTGGCCGACGGCGGTGTCGTAGCTGGTCAGGTAGCTGCGGTTGAGCAGCACGACGCCGGTGGCGAAGGCCAAGGTCGTGAGGACGATGACCCGCACCGACGTGCGAGTTCGCGCTCGGCCGGTCTCCACGCGCATACGCATCGCGGCCTGTTCGCGGGCGGTGGTCGCGAGGGAGCCGAGCAGGTCGCCGAGTTGGCGGGCCTGGTGTTCCGCGGCGAGCACCAGCGCCGCGAGCACGAGGTCCGCGGTCGGGTCGGCCAGGTCGCCTGCCAGCCCGCGCAGCGCCGGGGCCAGGCGCTGCCCGCTTTCCAGCTTGGCCGCGAGCGCGCTGATCTCGCGGCGGATCGGGGCAGGTGCGAGTGGTGCGGTGGCGAGGATGGCCTGCTCGAGTCCGGCCGCTGCCGACAGCACATCGCGCAGCATCTCGGTCCAGGAGGCGATTGCTTCGATCCGCGCGACCCGGCGCGCGTGAGCCCTGTCGGGGCCGACCAGCCGGGGAAGGAACCATGCGGCCACACCGGCCAGCACGGCCCCAACCACCCAGCCGGTCGCCACGCCGGCCAACAACCCCGCTCCGGCGGCGATCGCCAGCTTCAGCCTGTTGCCCTGGCTCCACGTTCGGCGCCGCCACGACCAGCGCCCGTTCGCATCGGCAGGCCGTCGCCACGCGGTCGTGACGAGCAGCGTCCCCGCCGCTGTTCCGAGCCCGCAGGCGGCGAGCACGAGCGAGCCGGTGTCGACGGTCATGGTGCCCACCAGCCCTCGGAACGGGTCAGCAGAGTCGCGTCGAACCCGGCTGCAACCAGGTCGTCCAAGGTGTCCGCCCGCAACGCACCGGCGACCGGGACAGCGCGCCGGTCCGGGCCACGGCGGTACACCTCGTTGGACACCACCGTGCCGCCATCGGCATCGACCACTTCCCGGATCGAAGCGACGACCCGGGTCGTCCGGTCCGCAGCGCGGTCTAGGTGCACCACGAAATGCACGGCCGAGGCGACCAGCAGGGCGGTGGCTTCCAGCGGCAGTCGCTCCGGCCCCTGGGCCGCGTAGGAGGCGAGCCTGGTGAAGGCGATTTTCGACGAGGAGGCGTGCAAGGTGGCCATCGAGCCGTCGTTGCCTTGGGACATGGCGTTGCACATCGGGATGACCTCAGCGCCGCGGATCTCGCCAACGATCACCCGGTCCGGGCTCATCCGCAGCGCCCAGCGCACCAGCTCGGCCTGGGTGATCGCGCCGGTGCCCTCCACATTCGGCTCGCGGGCTTGCAGCGCCGTGACGTCGGCGTGCAGCGCCGGGTTGAGGCCGAGTCCGAGTTCGAACGCGTCCTCGATCGTGACGATGCGCTCCAGCGGATCCATCTCGGCCGCCAAGGCGCGCAGCAGGGTGGTTTTCCCGGCTCCGGTCCCTCCGGTGATCATCACGTTCTTCCGCGCCCGCACCACCGCGCGCAGGAACCGCTCCAGTCCGGGGTCGAGCGAGCCGCGCTGACGCAACTGGGCGAGGGTGGCGGTGAGGTAACCGTGCCGGCGGATCGTCAGCGCGGTGACCCCGTCCGCGGTCAGCCCCAGCACCGCGAACAGGCGCTCCCCGCCGGGTAGCTGCAGGTTCAACGCCGGCGCGCCGCGATCGAACCGCCGTTCCTCCGACGACGCCCGCGCGGCAAGCGTGCGCACCAGGTCGGTCAGTTCCTCGTTCGACGACGCAACCGGCGCCACCTGGGCCCGGCTCCCGTCGGAATACTGGACGAAGACCCGGTCGAAGCGGTTCACCGCGATCGTCTCCAGAGAGGGATCCGCCAGCAGCGGCTGCAGCCCACCCAAGCCGAAGACCTCATCGAGCGTCTGCTCGACCAGCTGCTGCTCCACCACCGCATCCAGCAGAGTTCGCCCAGCGAGCAGTTCAGCAGCGGTGTGCGCGTCCAGCGCCTCCTCCAGCACTTCTCGGCCAGTGTCCCGGCGCTGGACCAGGCTCAGCGAACTGCCCGCTGCATCCACCCGGCGAGGCAGCTCGGTAGCGATTGCCTCGCGCAGACGGGCGCGAAGACGCTGCGAGGCAGCGTCACCCAGCGGCTCAGAAACGACGGACTCGGATTGTTCACTGAGACTCATGCCCGGGACCTCGTTCCCTGCTCACCCATCAGCCGATACCCATTGCCGCGGGCGTCCGGTGCGCCGAACACGACACCACCGGGATGGCGCACTTGCTGCGCAGGCACACCGGGCACCGCGGAAAACCCCACCCCCGGAAGCGGTGTGCTCAATGCCCGAGCCACCGCGGCGGTACTGCGAGCGAAAGCGCCACCGCGCCACCGCGCCGAACGGAGCTGGCCCGGCAGAGCCGCCGCGGCGGACTCGTCGTAGGGAACGCGGCCGATCACCGGCACGCCCAGTTCCCGTTCGACCTCATTGGTCGGATAGCCGCGGCCGGTGAGCAGCAGGCCCGAACGCGGGGTCCAGGCAGTGAGTTCTCCCAGGCGGGCCGAAGTGCGAGCAAGGTCTTCGGCACGAGTTCCGCTCACGAGCAGCAGCGCGTCGGCCCGACGAGCGACGGCTTCGGCCGGGGAACCGGGATCACCACGTCCGCAGTCGGCCAGCACCACCGCCCCGGGCTCTCGGCCCGCCGAATCCAGCAACGGACCGACCGGAGCTGCGACCAGGGCTCGCAACGCAGCGTCCGCGTGCGCAGTGACTGGTGGAGCCACCAGCACACGAACCCCATTATCCAGAGCCTGGCTGTGCTGCCACACCACCTCAGGTTCACAAGTACGGCGTGCCGCGGCGGCCAGGCTGACCAGCCCCGGCGCGAGCGGGAGCCCGAGACGCACCGCCAGATCACCACCCGATGGGTCCACCTCGGCCACCAGGCGGCGGACGCGCGCGGCCTCGGGCCATTGCACGGCCAGCGCCACCGCCAGCGTCGTGACACCGGGCGATCCCTTGAGGCTGAGCAAGGCGACAAGCATCAGCGACCACCGCCCGCGGACTGCAACACGAGCACGAGCTGACCGGCCGGCACCTGCGCCAGCTGGACAGCAGAGACAGCGTCCAGCTCCAGCGACACCACGGGAGCCTGATCGGTGCCAGCAGGGATCACACCGACGACCGTGGTGCGCCACAATCGGCCCGGGACCTGCGCTTCGCTCGGAGTCGCTGCGCCGCCCGCGGCGACCACTGCGGCAACCGGGCTTCCCGCTGCCAGCTCAGGTGGGACCTGACCGGGTTTCACCGCCACCACCGCCCGGCCTGCCGCCGGGATCAACGCGTTGCCGACACTGTCCGGGGGCAGAAGCGCTCCGCTGGGAAGGCTGGTCGCCATCGGACGGCCCACCACGGCCACCATCCGCTCGGCCGGCACCGTCGCCACCCCGACCGAGAAGGAGACATCGACGATGCGGACGTCCGCCTCGGAGAGAACGTGGCCGACCATGACCGGTCGCGCCATCGCGAGCACCGCCGACCGATCATGGGCAGCACTGGACCACCACAGCGCTCCCCCGACGCACATCACGATCAGCAGCGCGCCGAGCAGCAACTGCGGAAGCCGGCGCCGGGATCGCCGCGGCGATCCCGGCGAGCCGGTCGAATCCAGCCACGAACCCTGCCGACCGGCAGCCGTATCAGGAGTGGTGTCAGTGCTGATCACGTTGCGCCTCCAGGCATAGCTCACCCACGCCACGATTCCTGCGCGGTCGAGAAAGGAAAAACTGATTCGGTTGAAGTGCGGCGTCAGCCGATTCCGAGCGCCTGCGTTTCGGCGACCCTGAACGCGGTCGACGCGCTGGTCGTCAAGTCGGGCAGCGTGCCGGACGCGCCGGCGCCGGACCAGGTGATCGTCCAGTGCACCGTGGCGATCACAGCGAAGTTCTCGTCCGGGACACCGGCCGACGACCGGTGATAGGTGTGCCCGCAGTCCGGCGACGCGGCATGCGGGCCACCGCCCTCCTGGAACGACGTTCCCGGGCCGGTGCAGGTCAACGTGCTCCCGTCACCCATCGACCACACCGCCTCGGCCGGAGTCGCGGTCACCGTGACCGAAACCCCAGGGACGGACGCGGTCGAGGAATACGGACGCCACGACGCACCATCCAGCCACAGCCACGTCGGCAGCCGCACGAGCTGCGTACCGGCTGGACTCGATGCAATCACGGGACTGGGCAAGCGCAGTTGACCCCGCGCGATACGGGCTACCTCGCCCGGGCTGAGCTGCGGAATCTGCACCGGCAAACCAGCTGCTGACCCGCCCATCGTGCACTCGTGCATGTACCAGGGACCGGACGTCGAGCCCGGCGGTCCGGTGTAGCCGCTGGCGACGTACGTGCAATTCGACGCCGGCGGCCCACCTCCACTCGCCGCCTTCTGTCCGGCGGCGGGCGGCGTCGGCCCGGAATGTCCCGGCGATCCAGAAGTTCCGGCCGCCACATCACACGTGGGCGACGAGCTTTGGCTGCAGTCGATGACTCCCCATGGCCCGGCGGCGGCAGCGATTCCTGCGCCGACCAAGGACAGACCGAATGCGCACGCGGTGGCGCGCATCGCCGCGGTCAACATGAGCCCGGCTCGTGGATGCCGAAGTCCGTAACCCGCCAAGCGCCGTCAGGTTGCCGCTCGACGACGGCGTTGATGTGCCGTCGACCGTCGGGCTCCTCATCCGAGAGTGCCCCGGTGTCCGCGCGGTAAAGCAGCCAATTGCTGCTGTCGCCACAGTCCTCGAGGACGAACTTGCCGGACTCGGCCGTGAGAACCCGAGGGGCATTCACCGGTCGCCCCTTGCTGACGAGCCCCTTGGTCTGGTTCGTGTACAGACCGCGGGTGATGTTGGTGAGCGCGATACTCGTGGCGTTACGACCCAGCCGAGGGTCTTGCCAGTTCGAAGTTTCGCCTGCCACGGCCATGTCGTTCCACATGCCCAGGTAGGCGGCGATGGCTTGCTGTTCGGGAGCAGCCGACCCCTTCGACGAGCTGGGTGGTGTGGTGCTCGACGGAGGCGGCACTGGCATGGCCGATGTCGGTTCTGGAGCTGGCGCCGAGCTACAGCCCGCCGCCATGGTCAACGAGAAGGCAACTCCGATCGTGTTTGCGACCGTCCGGCGCATGTTCCCTCCCACGCTCTCCCCTGCCCTCCACATCACCAGGAGAATCTCGACCCGCTGGCCGATTTGTCCGGCGGTCCACACCTTCGGGTGAACGTTCAAGTGACGGCCAGCGCAAGAAACGTTCCGCCAAGGAGGCCCGGTCCGAACGGAGCCACGCACTTCCCCGACGACGTGTGCTTCACAGTCAGGTACCCCCATGTCGCTGTCGAAGCGACCAGGACCGCCAGCAACGTGGTGGTCCAGCCGCTCCAGCCGGTCACCATTCCCAGAACACCTCCGAGCTTGATGTCGCCCGCGCCGACACCACTCGCGATCAGCACGCCAAGCCCGAACAACAAAGTCGCCAAAGCGATCATCACGGCCGCCGCCCTGAGCATCTTCTCCGGCGCGGCGAACGCCAGACTGGTCAGCAGTATCGGATACAGAGGCATGACCAGCACGTTGGGAAGCCGCTGCTCGACCACGTCGATCACCACCAACGGCCCGGCTACGACCGCCAGCACGCTGAACCCAAGCAGTTCCGGTCGCAAGCCCGGTCGCCACGCGAGCAGCGCGAACAACACCATGGTCGCGACCGCAGTCGATTCGGGCGCCACAGCCCATGGAGGTGGAGACGTAGTGTGCAGCAGGCGCCGAGGAACGGCAGAGCTGAGTGCACCGAGGGCTGCTCCGGCAGCTACGTACCCGGCCGCCCACAGCGAGGTGGTCATCAACACGCCAGCCAGCCAACTGCCTGAGAACGTACATCACTATCTCCAATTCGAGAGATGTTCGTCAGCACCAAACTCCGCCGTTCCACCACGCGCCGGTAACCCGGTACGTCATATACGGCTGGAGGTCGGTCACGCCTGGCCAGACGCAAACTTCACGAATGTTTCCCCAGAGGTCTTGAACGTCGAGCGTCACCGTCGCACCGGAACCCCCGTCACAATGACGGTACTTCGCCCAACCGAGGTAGCCGCACTTCTCCTCCACCCCAGCAATGGAGTTCTCTTCCCCGGCGATGGCCGCTTGCGAGCTCGACAGCAGCAGGAAAGCCACCGACACCGAGACAAGAAGTGAGGACAAGAAAACCGTTGATGACACAGAAGAACGCATAATGATCACCCACAAAGCAGATCGATCCGAGTTCCCGACGCCGATTGATCGCGTCGAGCTGATGACTCAATCATCCACCCGGAACCACGGTCTTCGAAGGCGCGAACGCGCACAGAAATCACACAAATCAGAGAGTCTCTCAACAGGAATAGCATTTCGATCGCCAGGACGTCCTCGAGCGTCGAGGGCTCGTCATGTAGGCATCTGAGGTCGGAGCGCTTGGCGGCGACCCGGTTGGCTCGCGGAGTCAGCAGGCGCGCGGGCGGCCGGTCAGCCCTGTGCTGCGAATCGCGGCCAGACGGGCGCGCGCTTCAAGCGCTCGAGGGTCCCGCAGTTCATCGAACGCCACGACAGCAGCTTCTAATGCGCTTTGCGCGGAGTGTGCATCTTCAATCCCGTTGAACGCATCACTGCGAGCGAGTTGAACATCGGCCTCAGCCCAGCGTTCGCCCGTCGCCCGCCGAAGCGCGAGCGCACGGTCGAGCTGCACGAGTGCCAGCCGGAACTCCTGCTTCGCCAGGTAATGCTCGCCGATCAGGTGGCGGACCAAACCCTCGGTTGGCCTGATCCCCGCCGTGATCGCCAACTCCAGCGCCTGAGTGAGCACTGGCAGCGCATCTACGTCGTTCTGCTGGTCCAACGCCCTGCCCTGCAGCGAGCGTGCTACAGCGGCCCCGAAGGGCAAGCCGGTCTTGAGAAACAGGTGGGCGGCCTTATCGAGCTCCTGGATCGCGGCGACGACCTCGCCTCGCTGGGAGTCGGCACCGCCGAGCCCGAGCAGTACCCAGGCGAGACCGCGGTCGTCACCTGCTTGGACCAGCAGCGGAAGGGCTTCGCCAAAGTTCTGCCGTGCTTCAGGCTCTCGCCTGAGTTCGAGCTGGGCCCAGCCGAGGCTGTGCAGGCTGCGACCGAGACCGACGGGGTCACCGGCTTGTCGAGCTGCTGAGACGCCCATCGCGCCGAGCCGGAGCCACTGCTCCCAAGCTTTGGTGAGATAGAAGTACGGCATGAAGGCCAATGCCAGCTTCCAGACCAGGCCCGACAAGCCGGCCTGCTCAGCTCGTCGTGCGAGCCGGACGGCGGTCCACGCTGATCGTTGGCACCAGGACAGAGCCGACCTGTAGTCGCGCACCCCGGCTGGCCGAAGTGGGGCTTGAACGATGGCGCCACCATCCCAGGCCGGCGCCAAGAGGTCGTTCGCCCCGACGGAGGCGGCGACGAACCACCTCAACAGCCGAATGAGCGCGGCGTGGAGTGCCTCGTCGCCATCTTCGTCGGCTGCCCGGATAGCGGCGAACTCGCGCAGGGGCGCCGCCAGGTCGAAGGTCTGCTTACGCTGGTCGATCAGATGCGAGGCGAGCAGGTACCGGAGAGACTGGCGAACGACATCGCCTTCCTTGCCGACGAGAGCCACGATCACGTCCTCAGTCAGGGGGCCCAGACGGAGGCCGCCGACGAGCCGGAACACCGAGGCCGCCATGGGCCCAAGCGACCGATATGCCTCGCCGAAGCGGCCTTCGGGATCGACTGGAATGGTCGACCGCAGCTCTGCGGCCACCTTCGTCAGTGAGCGGTGCGGCTGGTTGCGGAGGCCTTCCCCGACCGCGCGGATCGAGGCGGGCAGACCGCCGCACGAGGCGACGAGGCGACGTGCCGCAACCGGCTCGGCCTCCATGCGTGCCACACCGACGACTCCGGCGAGCATCGCGTAGCTGACGCTCTGCGCCAGCGGTGGCAGAACGACGTGGGTCGCATTTGATCCCATCGTCACCGGTCCCGAGCGAGTGCTGATCAGGGCCGCCCCTCCAGCCGCCGGTGTCAACGCTCGCACCTCGTCGACGCTGGTGACGTTGTCCAGGACCACGAGCACTCGGTGGCCCGCTGTTGCCGTGTGGAATCGCTCGGCGAGTACGTCGACGTTCAAGTCGCGGCCCGGGTGCTCGCCGAGCGCGCTCAGGAAGCGGAGGAGGACCTCAGCTCGCGTCGGTCGCACACTGGAGGCGGCGAAGTCGGCGTAGAGGCAGCCGCCTCCGAAACGCCAGCTGATCCGGGACGCTAGGTGCAGCTGGGTCGCGCTTTTTCCGACCCCGGGGGCACCTTCGATGACGATCGTCGGCACCTTTGGCCCGGCCGGGTCGGCCACCGATAGTGCCTGGTCCAGTCGATGCAGGATCTCGGTGCGCCCGATGAGGTCGCCGGAAATCGCCGGCAGTTGCTGTGGCCGGCCGAGGCGCTCCGCGTTGGCGCTTCGCTCGGAGAGCCGGCCACCGGCGTGAAGTGCTGTATCGAATTGGTCGACCAGCGCCGGTGTCATCGGACGCTGGCCGGTCAGGAGTTTCGAGAGGTAGCTGACGCTGACGTCCAGCTCGCGAGCGAGGCTCGCCTGCGTGCGGCGTTGCCGCCTCATCAGTGCCCGCAGGGCCATCCTGAATTCTTCTTCTCCCGGCATGTCGTCCTCGAGTCGATCGCACGGCGGCCGACCAAATCCACGGTCGGCCGCCGCTTCCCTCGCGTCACCAGGCAGTCCGTTCCTGGCAGGACTACCTCTACCGGCTCGGGGCCGACTTACCGCAAGCAAAGTGCCCACAGAGTTCGGCCTCCGTGGGCACTTCTCACCCATTCGAGTGCTTCGAAGCCGGGTGGGTGTCGGGATCGGCACGCAGACGGGCAGCAACTCGACTGATCGTGTTAGGTGAGCCTGGTGGAGGGGTGGGATGTTCCGTACCAGCGTGAGTTGAACGACGCGCTGGATGTGCTGCGGCGCCGGTGGACCGTTGCCGTGCTGGCCGCGCTCGCCGGACGCAAGCGCCAGTACACGGACCTGCTGACGGCGATCAACGAGATCGAACAGCGCGCATCAGGGAAGGGCACCAGCGCTCGGCTGTCGGACCGGGTGCTGACTGATACGCTCCGCCGGGCGCGCGAGGACGGGTTGATCAATCGCGAGGCGGAGCCCGGCAACTTCGGCGCCGTCTGGTATCGCCTCACTCCCGCCGGTCGCGAGTTGCTGCGCGCTCTACGGCCGCTGCTGGCGTGGTCGCGCGAACATCGACTGCGCCCGCGCTGAAGGCAACACTTTCAATGCACGTCTCCGACCGAGACGACTTGGTCCCGGCCTAGATTCTTGGCGCTGAAGAGCGCATTGTCGGCCGCCAGGAGCAACTCCTCCAACGATCCGCCGGCACCTGGATAGGCGGCCACGCCGACCGAGGCACAGATCGTGGCCGCAGTGCCCGAATCGCCGATGACCGCGACCGCCTTGATCGCGGCGCAGATCCTCTCGGCGACCCGCACCCCCTCGGCTTCCCCGGCTTCGGGGAGGAACACGACGAACTCCTCGCCACCGAAGCGACCGGCGATGTCGTGCTTGCGCGCCTGCCGTGTGATCGCGTCGGCAGCAAGGCGGAGAACCTTGTCTCCGACAAGATGGCCGTGCTGGTCGTTGATGCGCTTGAAGTGGTCCAGATCGAGCATGAGCACGGCGCAGACGCCGCCGTGTCGATGAGCACGGCCGAACTCCTGCTCGGCCAGCCGATGCCAGCTGATGGCGTTGAGCAGGTCGGTCTTGCTGTCGGTGGTCGCGGCCTGTTCCAGCTGCTTGACCAGCACGCTGCGGTGCAGCACGTACAGCGGCAGCAAAGTCAGCACGACGAGTTCGGGCCGAATGGTCAGCGCCACGGCCACCAGCGCCCCCAACGAGAGAGTGGCGCACTCCAGGGCGTTGTCGCTCCAGCTGCCGACCAGTCGCTTCACCGTCCGATCGCTGCGGGACAGGCCGATCACCACGGCGATCGGCAAGGAGTTGGCGACCCAGTAGACGGCCATCACCACCAGCAGCCCGATCAGCCCTACTGGCCACTGGGCTTGGAGCAACTGCCCTTCGGGGAGCACGCTGGCCGCGGCGGTCGCCGCGAAGCAGGACAGCACCACGACGCCCGTGTTGAAGACCGCTCGGTAGGCCGCCATTCCGGTGATCTCACGCCAGGTCCGCCACCACAAGTGCAGGTACAGCACCACCGCGGTCGCCGCTGCCAGCGTCGGCGCCGTGAGCAAGGCAGCCGAGAAAGTCCATACCGAGCTCAGGTTGACGTGCGGGGTGTCGGAGAACTTCTTGCGGACCCGCTCGACATGCCGGGTCACCTCGGCCGAGGCCAAGCCCAATCCCACCAGGATCGCGAAGGCTTTCCAGTCCGCACTCGTCACCTGGTGCATGGTCGTAACGAGGACCGTAGCGAAAAGGCCGATCAGTTCGATCGCAAGAACAAAGAAGAGCACCTGCGGGGGTAGCGACCACAGTTTCCAATCGCGCGCCCGCCAATACCGACGTCGCGAGTCGTCGGCAACCTTTGCCGCCTGGTCGCACCGCCTGGCCTGCATACTGTTTGTGCTCGCGTCATCAGACAGCTCGCTGGCAGGCGAACTGTCCTCGCAGTCCGTTATCCGGGAGGGGGTTCCAGAGATGTCGAACAAGGAATGGTGATCTGCCCCAGCCGACGGCGCCCCTTGCTCGCTCCCGGCATCACGACGGGAGCGAGCAGCCGACGGCTCTCCCGCATCGTCCTGATACATCGCACCCCCTTACCTCTACCTCAGACAACAACCCACCCCTGGCCGCGGAAGCGCAGGGAACTACGGTAAGCGCGGATCCGCCAAGAATCAGGGACTCAAAACGATGTTCACCCAGACGAATCAGAGTGAACACGTAGAGTTACCTAACACCTAGTGGCCAGTGAAAGCACCTTCATTTGGCTCGCCCCGTCCGCGATTCCGTCACCGACCTCGGTACCACGTCCTCGCCCGGTGTCGCACGACGAGCGCTAGCCTGTCTTTCTTAGCCAACTATTAGCCTGCGGAGCCGTGCACCTGGTTCCGCCGAACGTGGATGGCATTCGTATCGGATGACACTACCGCTCTTCCGCTCAGTGACAGCATCGTCAGGCAAAGCTCGGGACGACGCCTGCGTGCACCAGCCGGTTGCAGGCGGCGATCAAGGGCGCTGGGACGTCCTACTCGATGATGCACCCGGCTGCGGCGTGGCACCAGATTCGATTGCAGGTTGCCCACCATCCTCACGCAGGTTGCATAGCCGGCGCTGCCATGAACGTGCTGATCAGCACCATACTGTCCACCTCGGCGCTCCGCTGTCGCAGCAGTCGCCCGCGAAAACTCGCCCCCTGACCGGTCTTCGCCGCACGCGATTCGACCAGGATTACCTCGTCCGGCACTCCGAGGGCCGAACCTTGCTCTCGCTTCTCGACCCCTCCGCGCAGGAACCGTCGACGGTGGAAGCAATGGCCACCCCGGTGAACACGAGCACCGGGGAGTACTCGCGTGCTGGCCGCCCAAGTTGAACCTGCACAGAGCGGTCGCGACTGACACCGGCCAAGCTGTTGGGCCGAGGTGATGGTAGGCACCCAAATCGCCCGAACATCAGCCCAGTCCTGTGCCGCGACTCCCTGCCGGCCATGCGTGCCGTGCCCCTCGTTCTGCCCCTTGCTCCACGGGTAGGTGCGCCGCTGATCAGCATGCAACCTGGCACTGTGATTCTTCACGGAGTGCCCGACCCCTGGTCGCTGTGCCGCGAACTCCGGCTACCTGCCCGTCCACATCCTGGGGCAGGTGACCGCGGGAGGTGACACAGCCTGCATCACCCCGCGACCGGCCACGCCGTAGTTGCAGCGCGGGCCGGATCCCCGGCGTGCCGCCGAAACGAACAGCACGGCCCGCCACGCGCGCCCACCGCCCGTCGCGCAACGGGCGAACCCCGTGCGGCGGCGTGACCGAGATGACCTGCGCTCCAGTGAGTAGTGAGTACCCTGGGGACCGTATCTCTTCGCGGAGTACATGTCCCCGGTCGACGGGCCGGGGGCTTCGCGGAGAGGTCAACTCCGCGAAGGTGGTGGTCCTGGTGACCGAAGGAACGTTCGGCCAACGGCTGCGGGAATTGCGCGATCGAGCAGGCATGTCCAGGCCGGTGCTCGGCGGCCTCGTGGGCAAGTCGGCGGAATGGCTGAAGGGCGTCGAGAACGGGCGACTCCTGCCCCCGCGGCTACCGATGGTGCTGCAACTAGCGGCGGCACTCGGAGTGAACGACCTCAGCGAACTCACTGGTGACGAGCGGCTGACCACGGCCGCGTTCGGCAAGGCCGCCCACGAGCAACTGCCCGACATCGCGCGCGCCCTTGCCAGCTACCCGGTGGTGCCCCGCGAAGATCCCGTAGACGTGTCTGGCCTGCTCGCCCGCGTGGCCCAGGCCTGGGAGTTGTGGCACGGCACCCGCCGACACCGCAGCGCCATCGCCAGCTTGCTCCCCGGGCTGCTGCACGACGCCCGCACCACGGTGCGCCGGGTCGAAGGCAACGAAAGGCGCGCGGTCCTGGTCGCGCAAGCCCAGGTTTACCACCTGTGTCAGCTCTACCTGTCCTTCCAACCCGTACCCGAGCTGGTGACGCTGACCGGCGACCGGGCGATGACGGCCGCGCAGGACGCTGACAACCCGCACGCCATGGCGGCGGCCGCTTGGTACATGAATCACGTCTACCGCGACGCCGGGCAGCAGCACGAAGCCCGGGTCGAGCTGGCCATGGACACCACCAGCTTGCTGAGCCCAGAGCGCAGCCAGGACGACCGCGCCGCGTACGGACTGCTACACCTCGCGGTCGCGCTGTCACACGCCAAGGTCGGCCATGACGGCGACGCCTGGCGCCACTGGGACGAGGCCGACCGTGCTGTCAATGCTCTGCCGGTCGGCTACACCCACCCGTGGCTCGTGTTCGGGCGCGGCATGGTCGACGCGTACGTCATCACGATGCTGAACGACTTGCAGCGGCCGGGCGAGGCGATGAGGCAGGCTGACGAAGTCCACTTGGAGCGGATGCCGTCCGCCACCCGGCGGAGCTTCCACACCATCGAGGCGGCAAGGGCGTTCCACCAGAACCGGGAACCGGTAGCCGCGCTCCACCTGCTCCGCAGGGCGGAAGCCGAGTCGCCGGAAACGGCGCGGTTCAACCTCTTCACTCGCGCTGCGGTGGCCGACCTCGCGGCGAACGGCGGCGCGACGGTGCGCAGCGATGCACAAGCGCTTTCGCAGCAACTCGGACTAGCCATCGTGTGATGGGGTCCAGTCTGTACCCCATCACGGTCGGGTAATTCTGTACCCGGCGCAACCCCGGCGAGCATTTAACGTGACCTCTTGACCACAGGGAGGTGCGCAAGTTGAGTGCGAGACTTGGTATTGATAAGGCCGGAAAACTGACCGCGCCCGCTTTCTGCCCCCTCCTCATGCACGCCTCACGTGAAATGTGAGCGAGCGACGTTCTGTCGCAAATTTCACGCCCGTCTTGTATTGAATCCGGTGTTTGAGCCCTCCAAATGCCGGATTACATGCGTCTCCGTCGTTTCCTGCGCTGGATTTTCGACGGATGCCTGTACGAGGTAACACACCGTTCGTAGAGCGAATCGAAGGAGCGAGCCGATGTCGGGGGTGCCCGTGGACCCGGAGTTCGACAAGCCGTTACGGGAGGCGCTTGGCCTCCGGCTGCGGTTGCTCCGGCGGGGTCAGGGCCTAGACCGGGAATCGGTATGCGCGCAACTCCACAACGGGATGGCCATCGGCACGCTCGGCGCCTATGAGAGCGGTGCCCGGCGGCTGACCGTGTCGCGGTTCATCGAACTGTGCGACGTGCTCGGCACGCCCGCGCACGAAGTCCTCGCCATGGTCCACCGCGACCTGCAGCGGCAAAGCGGTAGCCGCCTCAGCATCCGGCTGAAAGTGATCGCCGAGGTGCCGGATGCGGAGTTGCGTCCGCTGCGCGAGTGGGCGATAGCCAGAGTCGCGGCCATTCCCCCCACCGTGGACCGGTCGGTCGAGCTGGACGCACACTCCATCGGGCACCTGGCAGCCCTGTGCGACGTGCCCCCGGAGCAGCTGCGTGTGCAGCTGCGGTATCTCGCTGTCGGAGCGGGCCATGACGGCATCGAGTGATCGGACATGGGTCGGCCGTTGCGTGGCACCGATCCGGTTCGCGGTGATGCAGCCTGCATCACCGGCGCCCAGTAAGCGCCCGATACGGCGTCAGCCCGACGAACGCCCTCAGCCCCCGGCGGGTGCGCGCGGTACCCCGACCCAGTGCGCATCCGCCGGGTTCCACACCGGGAGGCGAGTCCGGTGACCACAGACGCCCAGAAGTTGATCGCCGAGCTCGATCAGTTCATGAGCGATGGTGGCTGGGAAGCGATGACCCCGCCCGTCGCCTGCGGACAAGGCCTGACACACGCTTTCGCATTGCGTCCCCACAGCGACGGCACGATCGACGTTCTCGTAGTGCACGCCGTGGGAGCGATAGCCCGCAGGGAAAGCCCGACCGGCCAGCTCTTGTGGTCGTGCCCCGGCCGCCTCGGTGACGTCTTGCAAGCCCTGCGCAAACTTCCCGATCCCGGGCACCCTGACGCACCGAGCGACCCGATGCGCGATCGTGGGGAGGAAGGGCCATGACTCCCGCATCCCGCGACGCGAGCCGGCGGCCGAGTTCTCCCCCGCGTCCGACGCTCGCCGATCCCGAGCGCTGTCCCGGCGTGTTCCGGCCCTTCTATCACCGGATCAGCGCCGAGCGCTTCCTCGTCTACCGGCTTGACGGCCCCGCTGCGGTAGCCCTGGGCTGGGGCGGTCGCTACGTGGTGTTCGCCGCCTGCGGCGCTCCCTGCTGGCCGAATCGCAGCGGCTCCGACATCGCAGACCTGCAGCACTGCCCGACTTGCTGGAGCGCCGCCGGAACGAACGACACGGCCGCCGGGGCGCGGCCGCCGCTGCGACACGCGGACACCGGCGCCGAACCATCCGCCCGCGTAACCGGCGAACTGCGCGCACCGGCGATGATCCCCGCGGCCAGCGCGGTGGCGACCGCGCCACACCGCCCGAGCCCGCGCCCCGGAGCGCTGCCGCTCGGCCACCGCCGCGGCGTCACCCGCCAGTTTTCCCTCTCACCACACCGGACGGGCACCTTCACCATGACCATCCCCGCGCCTGATGCACGCTGCATCACCACCCCACGTACCGCCCCCGACCAGCAACTCGTTGCCGCCGCGCGCAGCGGCAGCAACGACGCATTCGCCGAACTGTTCTCCCGCCACCACCAGGCCATGCTCAGATACGCCCGCTCCCGCTTCCCGCACGTCGCCGAGGACGCCGTGGCAGCCGCGTTCCTGGCCACCTACCTCGCCATTCGCTCCGGGCGCGGCCCCACGGACGACTTCCGGGCCTACGTCACCGCCGTCGTCCGGAACACCGCGAGCAGCTTCGCCGCCGACGCCCAGCGCGCCGTGCCCGTCGAGAACGCCGGCGACCTCATCACCGACGTCTCCTCGCCCCTCGATGAGCTGGTCCTCGTCCGGCTCGACCACGTCCGGCTCGCCATCGCCTACCGGCACCTGCCGCAGCGCTGGCGCACCGTACTGAAGCTGACCGCCCTCGATCGCTTACCGCGCGAGGAAGTCGCGGCCCTGCTCGACCTCGAACCCAACACCCTCTCCGTGCTCGCCCGCCGGGCTCGAAACGGCCTGCGCGCCCAGTACGAGGCCATCGCGGAGAACGTTCCCGACGTTGCTCGGCACCTGCGCACCTGCGGCGACTGCGAACACGCGGCCGCCTGAACAACGCCCCCGACCACACGATGCAGCCCGCATCACCAGGAGCTTCGATGGACGACCCCCAGTTCTCCCACCTCGCCCCCTCCACCCCGTTGCTCCAACGGGTCTCCGGTGTGGCGCTTGCCGAGCGCTGGCCCACCGACGACGACCTCAGTGCCGCCGAGCGCAGGGCGGCGATCGAAGACGCCGCGCCCGACATCGGCTTCATGAAGCGCGTCTACGGCTTGCTCAGGGCATTACCGACCGAGCCGGAGCCGGACGAGCCGCACCCCGGCAGGCATCGCCGGTGACCCGCTTCCCGGGCGCGGTCGCACACGGAGCAAGCTCCCGCAGCCCCGCTGCGCCCCCGGGACATGCCCGGCCTTACCGAGTTCACCGGTAAGGCCGGGCCCCAGGCCACACCACACGAAAGGACACCGACAATGGCTGTGAGCGCTCTCCTGCGCGCCGGCGTGCTTGCCCGCGCTGACACATCCGCGAGGGCCAGCGTGCAGGTCATCGAAGTAGCGACTCGCCACGGCTGGAACAACAACGACTACCGCGACAACGCCCTCATCGGCCCCGCCGTCGCGGGCTCCCCCGACCCCGACCTCGACGCCCGGCTTACGCGCAGCCGCGGCGAAGCGCTCGCCTGGCTGCGCGCACACGCCGTACCACCCGGATACGTGATGATCGACCGCGACAACCTGATCGTGCTGGACCGGCCCGCATGATCGCTCAGGCCTCGCCCGATGAATCCGGCTTCCCTGCCGCCGCGGTGAACGCCACCGCCGACACCGCGATGTACAGGTCGCTGATGCGCAAGATGATCCCCGGCATCGTCCTCACGCGCCTGCTCTCCACCGTCAACTTCGCGCTCTACGTGACCATGGTCTTCATGGCCTGCCTCGCGGTCGGCGGCCTCACCGCCGGACCTCGCGAGCTGGCCCTGGCCTGCCTCGCCCTCATCGCCGCTACCGTGCTCGTCAGCAGCTACCGAGATGCGCAAGAACTACGCGCGGCCCTCGATCAGCCCCAGGACCCGGCTTTACCCGCCGACTGGAAAGAAGCCGCCGCCGAACTCGACAGCCGCCGGGCATGGCGCGGCCGCGCTCTCACCGCTCCCCTGGCCCTGCTGCTCAGCATCCGCCTCACGCAGAGCGGGCTCGTGATCCACCACGCCGCGTTCAGCGCCTTCGCCGTGTGGCTCGCCCCCGACCTGATCAGGCTGTTCAAGGCGAGTGCCCGCATCCGGCTGCACCCGATCGCGTCGATGCTCGAACCCCCAGGGGCCGGAACCCCTCAGAGTCAGAAGCCCTGATGCCCGCCCGCAGTGATGCAGCGCGCATCACCGCGCCTGATCGACGAGAGACCAGCTACGCATGAACTACCGGCAGAACACCGTCCTTTTCGAGATTATCCTCGGTGCTCGGCTGCGCCAGCTCCGTGTGGAGAAGAAGCTGAGCGCCGAGGGCGCGGCCAAGAAAATCCGCGGGCTCAGCACGGCCACGCTCACCGAAATGGAACGGGCAAACCGCCGCCTTTCGGTGAGCCAACTGCACCAGCTCTGCCTGCTGTACGAGCACGGCACCTCCCAGCTCCTGGCGGCTGTCGAGAAAGACATGGAGCGTTGTCCCCTGGTCTGGGTGCGGGCGGAACTCCTGGCCACCATCGACGATCCCGCACTCGCACCGCTGCGCGAGTGCGGGAGGGCCTCCCGCCGACTGGTGCGGCTGGACCGCCCAGCTCTGCAGGACGTGGCGAGCCAGTGCCAGATGGGACCCGCCGACCTGCTGCAGCGAGTGCTGCGTCTCTCCGGCGACGTGGTGGCCACGCACGACATCTGGCCACAGCACCTTCCACGCTCCCCCGCCCACCCGGCCGGATCAGCAGCTTCACGCCGATGCCAGCGCCTTCCGGGTGGTGATGCAGCGTGCATCACCTGAGTAGTCCTGCTGCACAACCTCAACAACGACGCAGACTGAGAGGACGCGACGACATGCCATCCACCCCAGCGCTGGAGAGGGCCGAACTCGTGACCACCGAACCGCTTCGCTTCTATGACGACCCTCTCGCCCCGGTCAGCGCGCAGTTTCCCCTCACCCGGCCCGGCCTGGCCGAGGTCGACAGCATCGAAGGGCCGTCCGGTCCGGACACGCGCCCGTTCGGCCTGCGCCACGTCCGGCCGCTGCCGGCGCCGAAGGTGCCCGCCTACACCTACAGCCACGTGCAGCAGGTCTCCGTCGCCCCAGACGGGAGCGAGCAGCCGATGGTGGAGTTGACCCCCAACGCGGAATGGTCATCGATCACCGACAACGACGGGGACGAAGGTGCCTCCGAGGACTGGGGCAACGACTTCCACCAGGACCACCCGGTGCGAGCATGATCCTCGTATTCGCACAGGACTTCGACCGCACCGCGGATCAGGTCGGGCTCACGTTGAACGAGCGAGACGTCCCGGTGCTGCGGATCGACACGAGCTGGTTCGCATCCACACGATCACCATCCGGAACAGGGGAGTGGGGCGCTCCGAAAAGCGCGAGTTCTGCATCGCCGGTTGAGTGAGCCCAGCGAATCCCGGTCCCGGCTTCTCCGGCGGCCCCGTAATCACCAACGACGGGGCCCACCACCTCCGCACCGGCTGGCTTCTCGTCCAGCAGGTCCGATCTTGGAAACGGCGGCCGAGACGCTGGTCTGTAGCAGCCATCGCGCATCGGATCTCTCTCGAAACGACGGAGCGGCCGGTGCGCTGGCCCAGAGCCGACCCCGACCACGGGCGCCTCGGCGACAACCGCCCATCGCCACGGACGCAAGCCCCCCGCACTCGCCCCTACGTCAGT
This sequence comes from Saccharothrix sp. AJ9571, assembly GCF_021725495.1. Taxonomy (NCBI): domain Bacteria; kingdom Bacillati; phylum Actinomycetota; class Actinomycetes; order Pseudonocardiales; family Pseudonocardiaceae; genus Saccharothrix; species Saccharothrix sp. AJ9571. The sequence continues at coordinate 491,800 of NZ_CP091382.1, forward strand.
CGAAGATCGATGCCACGTCCACGCACGACCCCACCACGCTGAGCACGTCACGAAAGGCACATGGCCACACCATCCCCGAGCCCTCCGTCAGCTGAACTCGCCGCGCTACTCAAGCAACTCCGTGTGCGAGCCGATGTCGCACGCCACCAAGCTGCTGAGATTCTCGGCTGTACACCTTCGAAGATCGGCGACCTGGAGACGGCGCGCTCCAGACCGAAGCCGGCGGAGGTCGAAGCCCTGCTGAACCTTTACGACGTTCCGCTGGACAGGCGGGCTTCGATCATGGCGCTGGTGCGCCGCGGAACTGGACGCAGATCCCGTGGTGCCGCCAACGAGGTCGAGGCCTCACCACAGCTGCGCCGGACGGCCGAACTCGAAGGACAAGCCGTCGCCGCCTTCTACTACTCCGGCGAGGTGATCGCTCCGCCCCTGCAAGTGCGCTCCTATGCCGAAGCGCTGTTCAACTGCAGCGAGTCCCAGCCGGACAGAGCACGGAGACTGGCCAACTTCCAGGTGACCCGCCGAGCCCACATCGACGCCGCCGACCGGCCGGGCCTGCGGTACTTCTGTTTCCTCGGGGAAGCAGCACTGCACGCCAGTATCGGAGGACCCGCCACCATGCTCGAGCAGCTCACCTGCCTGCGGGCTCTCGCGGTCCGGCTGTCGCACCTCGAAATCCGCCTGGTGCCCTTCGGCACCAGCAGCCATCCCCTACTCGGCGGCACCACCACGCTGTACCTCTTCAAACGGCCCGCCCCGCCACGAGTCATCTCCGAAGCACCCGAACCACAATTCGCCGACCGCCGCGCCGGCTCGATCAAGCAAACGCTTGCCTCATTCGATCAGCTCGACGCGAAAGCAGTCGGCCGCACCGAAACCGTCGACCGGCTCGACGAGCGAATTTACATACTCAGAGGCACCGTCCGTTCGATCAAGAACTCGGCGAGCCTCCTCAAGAAAATAGGTTTGGGTGGTCCCGTGGACCAAAACGCCTACGAGTCCTGACTTGGTCTTCCCCGCAGTCCATCGAGGGCTAGCCGTCCGGAGCCGACTCGCCGAATTGCGCCACCGCTGGGGTGACAAGTACTTTGCGGTGTACGACCTCGCGGGCTGACGCTTACTCGCGCTCGGCTCCGTCCGGCCAGACGATGGTGACCGGCAGGCCGCGTTCGCGAGCGGCGTCGACCACGTCAGCGGTTCCGCCGTGGCCGCTAGACGGGCCGCCGTCCCAGACTGCCAGCACCACCGGCCTGCCGAGACGCCTGCAGCAGCTCGACACCCGTGTCACCGCGCCCTCGCGCTGCGCTGACGCCGCACTATCCGCCGCCGAAATCTGCACCGCCACCCCTCCGGGACCGACGCCGCCTGTTACGGAGATTCCGGCGGGCCCGCCCGCGTACCAGCTCGTCGGCGGCGCCAGCCGCTCCGCGACCGAGTTCTGCAGCACCGCGCCGGAGGTCCACACCAGCCCGCCGGACTTCCGCGACTGTATCTACCACGTCGCCCGCGCTGACAGCGCCACTTGACCCACGCCCGGGGTCACCGCTCGTCGTCCACGCGGCGCGCGGTGCCCCCGGGCCTGCCGACCTCACCTTCGGGACACCGACGCCGATGAACCACCTCGTCAGCAGCTCACCGACCGCCGGCCCGCGATGGCCAGCACCAAACTTCACCCAGTTCGAAGACCCCAATACCGCCCGCATCTACGACTGGGCCGCCGGGGGCAGCTTCAACACCGCCGCCGACCGGTGCTTCGGCGAACAATTCGCCCTCGTGTTGCCCGTCACGGTCATGGCGCGTCGCAACCTCACCTTCGTCGCCGAAACACTGCACCACGCCCTCGACCACGGCGTCCGGCAAATCCTGGACCTCGGATGCGGCATGCCCACCGGACCCGCCTGGCATTACCGAGCCGCGAGCACACCCGACGTCTGCGCGGTCTTCGTCGACTACGACCCCATCGTTACCAATGCCTGCTCCATCGCGCTCGAACGGAACCCCAACCCGGCCGCCGCCGTGGTCAACGCCGACCTGCGCGACGCCGACACAATCCTGGCCAGCCCGCAGGTGCACGCCACCCTCGACCTCGCACAACCGGTGCTCCTGCTGGCCACCGCCGTGCTCCACCACGTTCCCGACGAACACCGCCCCGGCGAGATCCTCGCCCGCTACCGCGACGTCCTCGCCCCCGGCAGCTACCTCACGCTCTCCCACCTCACCAACCCCGACGACCCCGGCGACCCCGGCGACCACCTGCGCCTGTCGGCCGCACAGAACCTCTACCGCAGCATCGGCCAGCCACTCACCGACCGCCCCGCGTTCGTGCTCCGCGACTGGCTGGCCGGACTCGACTCCGTCCCGGTCAGCCAGGAGGACCCCTACCTGCACTTCGCCGCCGCCCGCGTCCCCAACGCCAGCGTCCCGCGCCGGTGATGGGCAGCCGGGCCGCCAGCGCCGCCGCCCTTGGCACGCGGCTGCCGCCACCGGGCCTGACCGTCCGCTACGAAGCCGGGGAATCCCTGCAGAGCCCCAATTGCAAGGGAAGTGTCGAGTCGGCTACTGTAGGTGGCGAGTCAAGGCGCGTACGCTCTCCGTCGCTGTCACCGCCGACCACGCTGGCCAGGTGACGATGTCGACCCAAGGTCCCTGCGGTCCCGCGTAGCAATAGCTGAACACCTCACGTCCGTACAGATCTCGTCACGGCAGGGTGTGCGTGGTAAACCCTGCAGGAACAGGCGACGATCATGTCCACGAACGACCACTCTGCGCGACGCCAGGACGCCCGGCACCTGGCCCTGCTCGCAGACCTCTCACACCGTGAGGCAGTCAAACGTCTCGCAGATGCCAACGAGACCGAACCTGCGGACGAGACTCGGCGCATCATCGAAAGGTTCCACCAAGAAGCTCGTACGCGTGCAGCGGCCACCGGGCAGTCCGTACGGTCGGCGAAGGAGAGCTTGCTGCACGAACGCGAATTGCTCCCCGCTGACAAAGACTTCCCCATTGTGTACGACGGTGATATCGCCTGGTCTGCCCTGTACGGCGTCCACGTGCGCTGCGAACGTCATATCGAGAACCTCACCAGGGCCCTGGCCGGAGTCGTACTTCCCCCACTGCCCGGCCAACCCGGCTACCAAATGCGCATCGCCTTGACAGCACCGGCCCGCGGCCGAGCGCCCGGAGCGGTGATTGCCACGGACCTGCGCCGCTGGACCATCAATCCCAGCCCGGGTCAACTGCTGGACACGACGTCCCAGTGGACACGCTGCCTCGCGGGCCGGCCGCTGTACACCGAGCAAAGCCTGCCGGTCGGCATCCTCGCCACCACCCGGATGCTTCGTCGCCGGCGACTGATTCCGGCCCGAACCCAGCCACCGATCGCCACCCTGCGAGCCAGGTCGGGGCGGGCTACGCCGCTGTACGCCTCGGCCGATGCGGTGTCTATCCCGGCGACGACCCTGCGGCAGGCCAAGTCGATCCAGCGCTCGCGCACCTGCTCGACCTGCAGCATCACCTCGGCCGAACCTTTCCGCAGTGCGCGCGACGGCCGCCACTACTGCGACGCCCACATCGAAGCTGCCATCGACCGCGTGCGACTCGCCGAGCTGGCCCGCGCACGAGCAGTGAGCACCGTCTGGGCACGCCAGGTACGCGACGACCCGGAGTCCGTGCTGATCGCCCTGCTGGGCAAGCGCCACAAAGACCTCATCGTGCGCATCGAAGACGTCCACGGCGCTGTCCTCCTCGACCAGCGCATCGCTGCCGCGGACCTCCCCGGCGACCGGGACGAGCTGTCAGGGACAGATGCGAGTCGGCGGCTGCCGACGTGGGTAAGCGACCCGATCGTGCAGAACTTGTTGGGGCGACGGCGCTTGCTCTTGGTGGACGCCGGTGCGGACGAACGGTTCGCCAAAGTTCTCAAGGCCGCGGGTGCCACACTGTCCTTCTCCCGGTTTTCCTTGATGCCTCGGAGGGGCGATGAACTGCGGTATCGTTACCGGATCTGGCTGGGAGAACTTGAGCCGCCCCATTACATGACGCGGTGTATCTTTGGGCCAGAATGGGTGCATCCGCCCTTCAGCCGACAGCTGACGGTTCCTGCAGCTGACGCGGTTATCGCGGAGATGCGCACCATGCTCTCCACGATGGCGGCAACCCAGCTGACTGAAGACGAGACAACACAAGCAGAACGCTACCTCCTAGAAGAGTCCAAGCTAGTGGACAGCTCCTCCTCGGGGCGACAGGCGCGAGCGCTCCATGCGGCCGATCTGATGCGCATATTCGGTAGGAGTAACGGTTAGCCAGACTGCGAATACCGAACGGAGGCGCATCCCGAGAATGGGATGCGCCTCCATTCTGCAGCAGGTCTAATTGTGGAATCATCGGACTCCCGATCTACTGGAACCGAGGTAGCCAAGGTCACAGGGGACCTTCAGACCAGGCACTACGCTTCTCACGTGCTAAGAAAGACCCTGCGGCACTTGGAGAGCCTCGACTTGGTCGAGCGCGTCATCGACGAGCACGGCACGCACGTCACAGTCACCGACCGGCACAGACTCGCCGCACTGCGCCGCCGCTGGAATGACAAGTACTTCGCGGTGTACGACTCCGCGGGCTGACGCTTACTCGCGCTCGGCTCCGTCCGGCCAGATGATGGTGACCGGCAGGCCGCGTTCGCGAGCGGCGTCGACCACGTCAGCGGTTCCGCCGTGGTCGCCGGACGGTCCGCCGTCCCAGACTGCGATCATCGCGTCCACGTGGTCCAGGACGTACTCGGAAGCGGCCATATACGCTTCGCGGTTCGACTCGGCGAACGGCATGGTGTGCACGGTCGCCTTGCCGATCAGCTCGTCGAACTCGGCGGCGTTGCTTGGCTTCACCTTGCGCTCGCGGTAGTCGGCCGCAGGCAGTACCACCTCGAACGTGCCGCCGAGGTCGAGCACGACGCGGGCGAATACCTGATCGGCACCGCGGGCCAGGCAGGTCACGCCAACCAGTTCGGTGCCGGAGTGCTCGGCCAGGGCGGCGCGGAGGCCGTCGGCGATCAGCGGCACGGTGGCGGCGGTCAGGTTCGAGTGGCCGGTGATTCCGATACGGGGCAACAGGGTTCCTCTCCTACGCGGCGATCAAGTCAGCGATGTTCTCACGAGCCTCGCGCATGGCGGCGACGCTGGCGAACGGGGCGGCTTCGCGGTGGAAGTCGCGCAGCTTCACCCCGACCCGGCCGGAGGCCCAGGCGCCGGCCAGCGGCACCGCGACTGCGATCAGCTCGGCGGCCCGGTCGGGCTCTCGGCTGACCAGGTGCGCGCGGGCGAGCCCGATCAGGTCGAAAGCGCGGTTCCGGGCGCGGCTGGTGTGGCGCAACTGCAGCGCCCGGCCGATGTAGTTCTGGGCCTGGCGCGCGTGCTTGGGGTCGTAGCGGGCCAGGTCCCGGTAGCGGGCGCCGATCACCCCGGCCAGCTCGGCAGCGTCGAGGCTGCGCGCGGTGGGCGTGGTGGCGTCGCTGTCCTGGGCGCCTTCGGCGTGGTAGTCCTCGGCCAGGCCGACCGCCCGCTGGAAAGCGCGTGCGTCGCCCTGCTGGGCGTAGGCCCAGGCTTCTCGGGTCGCCAGCACAGCCGCAGCGCCTGGGCGGCCTCTAGGAAGGACGGATCGCTGAGCCAGTTCAGTGCCGTTCGAATGATCAGGTCGACCGCAGATACTCTATCTTCCAGCTCGGACTAACTTCACCGTCAGCACATAAGCCATAGCTATTAATCTTGTCCTCCATTCCCACCCTGCCGTGATGTTTGAGGTAATCTTCTAAGGCGGGCACAGCATCCTTGAGACCGCATACAACCGCCAACGTGAGATTACTCAAAGCTTCATCGTGCTGATTCATCCGAGCCAGCAATTGCCCCAGAATGGAAACAGCACTAGGCTCCTTTAATTGAATGGCACGGCGAAGAAGTCGAACCGCAAGCGAGAGTCGCTGAAGTTCATTACGCTCAGCATCAGCATCAGCGGTCAGCTCACTATACGAGAGAGGTTTCGTGATCAATTGAACAAATGATACCACCGCCCCAGCATTACTGAGACTTAACTGCTCTTCAACAAGTTCCAGAATGCCGTCGTAGTTGCCACCAGCACCTCTCCCTTGATTCATGTATACCATAGCTCTAATATAAAGGCTTTCCTCTGCCAACCCTCGCGGACAGAGTTTTCGAAGCAGCCATATGGCATCAGTCGCCCTCCGCAATTCCACCAAGCTACTTGCACCTCGACTGTAGGCTTCCAACAGGCCGTCACTCCCTGCCGATGCAAACAATGAGATCGCGGCGGTTACTTCGCCCGCGGTCATCATAATCTCAGCGACGCGCATTCGAGCATGCGCACGACTGGTCATTGTTGCGTGGACCAGTCTTTCAACCGCGTCATCAACCCGATTAGCTCTAACCAGAGCTGACGCGATGGGAAGTAGCTCATCGGGCTGCGTAGGATTACCATGCCTAAAACCAAATGCAATGGCTTCGTGGTCGTGGCCGTGCTTGCAGAGAAGCGCTGATATATCAGCGCACGAGGGCGCCGCGTCGATCCTGCATGCACGTTCGTGCCAGCCCCGAAGATCTTCAGTCCATCCCCGACGTGCCGCCATTTTTATGGCAGCCGCATAGGCCCCCTTGAAGCCTCCAGCCGCACTGGTTGCATAAGATTCGAAGGCGTTCGCATACATGCCAACTTCCGCAAAAGCATCGCCGACGGTAACATAGCAAGAATAGTCACCAAGTGCAGCGCCCTGCTTCGCGAGATTGTATGCACGGTCCAGCATCCGAGCAGCAACGTATGCCATTACACCAACTGATGCACAGTGGACGATCCCGTATTCACAGCCAGTCGAACTCCAATCAATAGCTTCCGCGAAGCGTTTCTCAGCGAGCAGCATTTCCGCGCCAACCAACAAACATTGCCGCATCTCTTTTTCTACTTGCTCTTGAAGCCAAGTCAGAGCGACTTCCAATCCTTGCCTTTCAGCGATGAGGTCGGCTGCCTCTCTGACGGCTGAAAGACGCCCCGACTTTCCTTCAGAAAGGAGCCATTCTACGGCTTCGGTCAGATTCCCGCGACTGGCCATTAAGAACGCCGCCATGCGCATTGCGGGATCATCGCCCTGTGCGGCAGCCGCCCGAAAGTCAGCAATAGCATCTACATGGCGCCCCAGCGCCATTTTTGCCTGCCCGCGCGTTGTCAACACCTCCCTGGTACACGAGACATCAGGTTCGGAGAGAATTCCAATCAGGTCATTGAAGGAATTGTTTCCTTCACATAGTCGAAAAGCTGGGACGAGCGCTTCCTGGTCACCGCTTTCAATCGCAGACCGATAGCAATTAATCGCAGAGTCGTAAACGCCCAGCTCATGCAGCAGCAAGCCGGCGTTCCTCCAACCCGACCTGTCAGGCCACCGCTCATTACTGTAGAATCTCAGCGCATCTCGATACAACATTCTTCGCTTGACTTCGACCGCCATCGCCGGAAAGAACTCGACCAGACCGTGCGACACAAGCGCATCAATAAGTTGGCGATTTGGCGGTTTCAATACCGACTCTCGAAGTTCACGCTTCTCGATGAAGTCGTGCAGCCTGAATAAGCGGACGGATTTCGGATCTACCGACTCTGCCGAGTCATCCTTTGCCCTTGCCACGACTTCGGCACTGGTTACTACAGCGGCACCTCCATGGCGAATTTCCTCGAGTTCCGCGACAGTTCGGTCGAACCAACCCACACCTAGCGACCTTCTGTCACGTTCTTGGAGGAATGCAGGCGCCGCCGCTTTGATGACTCCCTCGGGTACCCACTGGCCGTGGAGCAGGCTCCTTGCGCCAACCATCACAGCAATGAAGGCCTTCGCTGCCGGACTGGCATAGAGAACGCGGTTAAGAAGATCCGGCACAGCCACTAGGTACTGAACTACTTCATTATTATCGCAGTTTTTCGCCGCTTCTAGTATTCGAGGGTCTGATGACGCAAGCGCCCTGTTGAGTTCATCCGAAGTAAACGCTTCGTCGACCGTAAGGTCGCTTCCTTCGAATATAGCCCGGGTATGAGCACGGTTGTCCCGATGATAGGGCCTTGGGTGCGCTACCAGCTTTTGCCATTCATGAGGTCGCGCGGTCGCGAGAACAAGCACCGGCTCTAGACTTTTGTCGTTGAGGACGTCGCGCAAAGCAATTGCTACCTGCTCACGGAGGTCCGGACGCTCGTCGGGAAAGTAGCCGATCACGTCAGGGAGCCACAGGATACTGAATCTTTTTAGCTCGCTCAGCACAGCAAGCAAGCGATCAGGCGTACTTGGATGATAGGTGGGCCAGACATGCCACGATTCCAAGGAAAGATCGACTTCGTGAAGGGCCTCCCAGAAGCTGCGCTTTTTCCCGGAGGTCGCGTTACTCGTTAACGTAATGACGGTGCTGCGCCGCTCAGAGACCGCGTGCCTAAGCTGCGCTCTGAGCATCTTGTCGTGCTCGCGCTCGACGTAAGAGGTCAGTTCAGGAAGACCATCTTGACCGAGAAATCGTCCTACATCCGCAATTGACAACGACCGGGGCGAGATGTTCTCCGCCGCTGGCAAGCCACTGACCGCGCCCCTCATGCCCTCCTTGTCCAGCCCCAAGCCCCCCTGGCCACTCATTTGATCTTCGCTAGCTGTCGGGCGGCACCTGAGCGGTATGCCGACAGCGTGTCCGGCGCCGAATGCACGTGCATCCTCATATGCAATTCATACCAGAGGGTGATTTTGATCACTAAAGTGGGTGGAGAAAGTGTACTGCCTCGGGCTCGAGGGAGACACACGACCCAGCTCGCCGAGGCAACTCCCCCGTGGCAACAGGGTGCGCCTGCTGCGCGCCGACCACCAGCATGGCGACGCAGGATCACCCGGTTGTGTCGCACCGAGGCCGGGGCTGCCCTGGCCGACGAGGTCGGCTTCGAACGGCTCAGCATGGGCATGGTGGCCGAACGGCTCGGGATCAAGACGCCCTCGCTGTACAAGCACGTCGCCAGCCAGGCCGACCTCGCCCACCGGATCGCCGTCCTGGCCATGACCGAACTCGCGGACGCCATCCGCGACGCCACCCAGGGGCGTTCCGGCAAAGAGGCCCTTGTCGTCGGTGCGCAGGCGATGCGGAACTACGTGGTGGAACACCCCGGCCGCTCTGCCGCCGGCAACGCCGCCATCGTCACCGGGCCGCACGACCCACTGGTCCCGGCCGTCGGCCGCGTCTTCGACTCCTGGACGGCCATGCTGCACGGGTACCAGCTGGACCCCCCAGGAGATCCACGCGCTGAGAATGCTGCGCAGCATCCTGCACGGATTCTCGACCTTGGAAGCGATCGGCAGTTCCCAGCTCAACACCGACGTCGATGACAGCTTCACCTGGATACTCGGCTTCATCGACCAGGGCCTGAAAGCGAAATGGCCCTCGAATCCGCGCGCGAACGAGGCAAACCCCAGGTCACCCCGTGTCGCTGGGCATCCTTGAGCACAGCAGGAAAAAACGGAGACATAACGGAGCCCAGACCGGTCATCAGCAACCACAACATGATCTTAAAGTCCTGAAAGTCGCAGATAGAAGCCTTGTAACCGAAGGCCTTTTCAAGATCACCGCGATCGAACCCGCGGGCTTTTAATCCATAGGTTCCGGGTTCGAGCCCCGGGCGGCCCACAAGTTTCCGCAGGTCACGCAGCCTTCGGGTTCAGTTGGCGCGGTGGCCTCGTCGCGTCAAGTCAGGGCTTGGTGGGCGATCGCGGCCAGTCCGAGCGCGCGGGTCGGTGCCGGTGTGGTCAGAGCAGAGTGGGCTGGAACATAACGGGCGGTGCTCTCGTCAATGTCCGTGGCGGCTGTGACGTCGGCATAGGCTGTGTCAGGTGATTGACCAGTTGACCGTGGAAGCGGCGGTCGCCGATGCCCGCCGTGCCGCGATGGAGTTCGATGATGCTCAGGCGTGGCTGTGCGCCCATCAGACGCTGTTGGAGCCGCTCGCGGCGGAGGTCTGGGTCACCGACCCGACGTACAGCCACGTCCTGCTGGTGCGGCATCGCGTGCGTGGATGGGTCCCGCCTGGCGGCAAGGTCGAGCCGGGCGAGACGCCGCGGGCAGCCGCGGCCCGTGAACTCGTGGAGGAGGCCGGCATCGCGGGCGAGCTGCTGCCTGTCCCGGCCGCAGTCGCCGTCCGCTCCTTCCGTGCCGACTGGGCGCGGACGCTGAGCTTGTCCTACGGCGCCGTCGTCGGCCGTGATGTTGCGCTCGGCGGAGAGGCTGGGCAGCCGTCGAAGTGGGCCGATCTAGACAAGACGTGGGAGAGCGTGTTCCCCGAGGACCGCGAACGTATCCGCGCTTACGTGCGCCGATTGGCAGCGGGGAACGTAGTGGGGGCGCACTGAGGCCGTGGCCGGTCCACGGTCAGAGGACCTTCTCGATCACTTCTTCGGTGACCTCAATGTGGGCGGCTTGCTCGGGCACTGCGTGCTGGTCGACATGACCGGCGACCGGTGCGATCCCCGCCGGGGGCCTCGCCCGTTCGAAGGCCAGCAGACCGGCCGGTGAGGGGCGAGCACACCGACGGCCGCGTGGTCGCAGTACGTTGTCCCACTGCCGCAGCTACTGACCTGCGGTGGGGCGGTCAACGTTGTCCTCTGGGTCGCTGCGCGACCACCACGAGCCAGCTCGTCACGGTCGGCGTGTCGGGTGTGGTCAGCGCGTACGCCTTGTCGAGGATGTCCGTCCGCTGAGCGTGTGTGAACTCGCCGTCGGGGCGAGCGAAGACCGGAATCGACAGCCACGCCTTCTTCTCGGCCATCGTGCTGTGCTGGGCGACGACCTCGGTGTCAAGCACGGTCAGCCCGGCGACTGCCAGGTGCCCGGCGATCGTGTCCACCGACAGCTTGGGAGCTGCCCCGGCGGCTGGAGGCGGCGGGGCGTAGCCGTAGTCACGGGCCGCGACCTGATGGATCAAGGTGTTCAGCGACGGTCCGGTGCGCACGCTGGTCTCGTCGCGGTGGCGAACGCCGGTAAAGCCGCCGCCGACGTTGAACACGAACCGGCCGCCAGGGCGTAGGACCTGATGGACGGCGGCGAACACCTGTGGCACGTCGGTCTTCCAGATCGCGGAGTTACACACCACCGCGTCCACCGCGCCGGGAACGTGGTCGGCCAGTTCTTCGGCTGAGGCGGTGACCCAGGTCAGGCGCGGGTCGGTCAGGGTGCGTCGGCCAACGCGCTGCATGGCAGCGGCGTTGTCCAGGGAGACGACCTGGGCGTCGATCGGGACGAGTTCGAGAATTGCCTCTGCGGTCGCGCCGGCTCCGCCGCACAGGTCGACCACCCGGCGGCCGTCGGTGAGCTCAGCGCGGCGGGCAAGGTCTCGGCTGGTGGCCGCGTACATGGGGAAGTCACGGGTGAAGGCGGCGTACGCCTCTGCGGTGGTGTCTTCATCCCAGCCGAGAAGGGCGTCCAGGGGCGCCATCGTGGCTACCTCGATTCAGGGGGGCAGACCGGGCTCCCGCGGAAGGACGCGACGAGCCAGGCGGAGGCGGCTAGAAGAGAGAGTCCTGGAAGGCGACGACGGGCGAGGTGAACGGGCCGAGCGTGATACGGCGCCCCTTGAGCGTGCCGAGGTCGAGCACGTAGTCCACCCCGTCGGCCCCCTCGACGTCACCGTCCAGGACGGCCAGCACCTGGGTGCCGACACACGAGACGACGGTGAAGCCGTGCTCGCCGCCGCCCAGGTCATGTGGATACAGCACCCGTACACCGCCGGCGACGCGCATTCGGTCGCCTTCGGCCGGAGGAGCCCACTCCTCCAGCGTTGCCGGGGTGTCCATGGCGGCGAGCGCGTCAGCGGCCCGGGCGACGTGGTGGTCGTGGGTCTCGCTCGCGGCGGACAGGTCGGTCAGGTTGGCCAGTGCCTTGAGCTTGGTGGAGGCCCGGACGGTCTGGGGTACCTGCAGGCCGCGGGCGAGGGCGTCTTCGAGGTGCCGTACGGCCCGGCCGTCGGGGCTCTTGGTCAGGTAGGTGGCGATCAGAGCGCCCTGTTCGTCGAGGCGGGATTGCTTGCGTGGTTCGGCTGCGGTGCCGACCTTGGTGATGCCGTCGGCGAAGGTGGCGAGGTAGAGCCAGTGCGGTTGGTCCATGTACTGGCGCAGGGCCGCGGGGACGTTGCCGTCCTGGTGGAACTGGTGGGCGAAGCGGAACTCGTCCTGGCGCAGGCACCGGGCGCACTGGTCGCTCTGCTCGGCCGGCGCGCGGTCGGGGCACGCCAGGGCCTCGACGCGCACCGTGTCGGCGAACCGGTACTGGCCGGTGCACCACCGGCCCCTACCAACCGCAAAGCCGAGTCGCTGGTTCATGATCTCGGCGTACACCAGCGGCCCGCCGGGCAGCGGGGCCAGCAGCAGCCGGGGGTCTCCCCTCGCCCAGGTGATGCCGTGGCACACGTACTCGCCGTCGGTTGGTCGGGTCGCTGGCATGGTGCGTTCCTCGTGGTGGCTGCGGGCGGGGTCAGATGGCGAGCTGGAGGCGGTCGGCGAGCGCGTCGGCGGCGGTCTTGAAGACCGCGTCGCGGTCCATGTCGGTCACGTCCATCGACAGCCATCCACCGCGCTGCTCGTGTTCGTGCAGCTTCGCGAGAACGATGTCCTGGTAGCGGATGAAGTCCTCGTCCGCGCCGCCGGAGTGGCCGGTTTCCAGGGAGCTGAATTCGCCTTTGCGGGTGAGCGCGTCGCGGGCGCTGATGCGCAGGAAGAACACCAGGTCGGGTTCGGTGAGGTGGGCGAAGACCTGCTCGGCCAGGCTGGTGGGGACGTCGGGGTTCACGGCGTAGCGAGCGAGGATCTTGTGGTGGGCGTTGTCGAGGACCACGTGGGTTCCGGCGGCGAGGGCGGGCTGGATGACGAGTTCGTCCTGGAGGGTGTACCAGGCGGCCAGCGCCAGGAGCCAGTAGTGGTCGCCGCACGCCTGGGCGACGCGTGCGTCACGGCGATAGACCAGGGCGTTGAGCCGATCGACGTAGGCGGACAACTCCGGGTCGTTCGGGACTTCGGTGCTGTGCTTGCCGATCAGGATCGCTTCGTGGCCGGCCTCGTTGAGTGCTTGGTGCAGGCGGGCGGCGAGGGTGGACTTGCCCGCGCCGTCGATGCCGACGACGGTGATCTCTCGTCCGCGCGTGGTGTTGAAGGGTTTCGCGTTCGTCATGTGGTTCTCCTTCACGGGGTTCAGGTCGGCCGGGCGGCAAGCCGGTTGGCGATGATGTTTTGGATCTGTCTGATGAGGACGGTGCGCCGTCGGACAACGTCGCGGTGGCGCTCGTTGGACAAGTCCGCGGGGTAATGGCGCGCGAGGTTGTTGGAAATGACATGCAGATATCCGAAGTGGATTCCGGCGTCGCGTGCGGCCATCCCCATGGGGCCGATCTCCGGATCCACGAAGGCGTGCTCGGCGTGCTCGCTCAGCCAGTCCCGGTTCTCCAGCAGGATCGAGGGCGAGGTGACGTGGACGCCGGTGTGCACGCCCGGCTGGGCGGTGGCGAAGTCACCGAAGAAGTCGGGCCACGTGACGACGCTGCCGCCTACGAGGCTTGTGTTTCCAGTGGCCAGTCGCGTGTTGGGCTCGATGTCGGGATTCAGGGCGCCGACTTTGCCGACGTAGACGACGTCGCGGGCACCGAGTTCCGCCAGGCGCGTGACCACGCGCCCGGCGACGTCGCCCCAGATGCTGTGCAGGAAACCGAGGTAGACCACGCGGCGGCCGTGGACCTCGGTGCGTTGCCAGGCGTAGCCGTGCTCGTGGTTCCACACCCCGTCCGGCGGGGCGAGGTGCGCCAGGCCCCAGCCGACGATCACGAGATCGCCGTCGAGGTCGAGGGTGAGTCGCTTCACCGCTTCGCGGGATACCGCGGGGTCGGGAAGCGCGTAGGTGACGGTATCGGCTGCGTTGCCCGTCATGGCCAGGTACGTGGTGATGATCAGCGCGTAGTGATGGACGTAGTCGGTGCCGGGGAATGCCTTGACGATGAGGTCGCGGCCTTGGACGTCGGCGGTGGGGCGTTCGGAGTTGAACAGCTTGCCGGTCTTTTCGTGCGCGGAGATCACCGCGTGGCGGTCGTAGTTGCCGACGACGTGAATGCTGTCCCAGTCGTGGTCTTGGATCAGGTGGTGCACCTTGATCTGGAGGTAGCGCAGAAGGCGGCCCGGGGCCATGGTGTGCCGGTGCACCGCGATGGGGGAGCTGCGCAACGCCGAGTCGGGGTGTGCGGGCAGGACCGCGTTGGCGAGCAGATTCATCAGGCGGCCCCCGGGATACGGACGCTGCTGCCGGCCGCCTCGCGGACGACGGCGATGTTGCGCCGGATCAGGTCGAACCGCTCCTCGGGGATGGGGCCCAGGGCCTCGATCCGAGGAGTTGTGGGCTTCTCGTAGGGGCCGCCGGGCAGCATCGCGATGCCCATCGCGCCGAGGATGACCGGGGCGGCCCCGTCGACCGAGGCGATCCATTCGTGCTCGCGCTGTTCGACAAGTTCGAGATGTCCGGTGCGGCCGAGGCCGAGCAGCCGATAGACGATCCTGTCCTCGATCATGCCGTGGTCTTCCAGGTATCGGGTGGCCGCCCAGCGGGTGCGGCAGAGATGGTCTTCGGGCGCGGGACGCCGGGATGCGGGCAGCGCGATCGCTCCGACGTAGTCGCTGGAAGCGAAGTAGTCGTAGCAGCGCAGCCACGCGTGATCGTCTGCCGCGTGCAGGACGACGCACAGGCGGAACTCGTCGCTGAGGTCGAGGATGTCGCGGGCGGCTTCGTCGCTGGCTTTGATGGTGGCGAGCCCGTCGCCTATGACGTCCGGGAGGATGATCTCGCGGGCGTCGACGATGCGGGCCGCCGCGACCAGGTCGGCGGCCGGCAGGGCGTGGCCGAGATCGAAGGCCCCGTTGTCGACGATGATCTCCGCCCCCCGCTGGGCCTCGCGGTGGAAGAACGCGCGGTAGGCGGCGTCGGTCAGTACACGCTGGGCCGCCACGTGGTGGACGCTGGCGGGTTCCTGGGCGACGAAGGCGTTCAGGTAGTCGGGCGGCGCGATCGCGGAGAAGGCGATGCTCTTGGCCATCAGGCGGCCCTCCACCTGTCGGTGGCGAGGGTGAGGAATTGTTGGGAGAGCACAGGGTCGCTCTCGAATCGGCCACCGGCCTGCAGGGTGGTGGTACGAGTCGCCTCCATGCGCACGCCCCGCGCACTCATGCACAGGTGCGTGCCGCGGACCGCGACGGCCACGTCGGGACTGCCGATCACGACGGCGATCTCGTCCGCTACCTGCCGGGTGAAGCGCTCCTGTATCTGAAGACGACCCGCGTACTGCTGTGCGATGCGGCCGAACTTCGACAGGCCGATCACCTCGCCGTCCGGCACGTAACCGACGGCGAGGTCCAGGTTCATGGGCAGCAGGTGGTGCTCACACAGCGACCAGACGCTCATACCGCCGATCACGACCAACTGGCCGCTCAGTTGCTGCTCGGTGAAGCACGTCGGTGCGGCCGACGGTTCCGGGGACAAGAAGCCGCTCCACCATGCGGCGACCCTGGCCGGCGTGTCTGACAGGCCCTCCCGTGCGGGGTCCTCGCCGATCGCGGTGAGGAGCTGGCCGACAAGATCGGCGACGCGCTCGGTGTCGACCGGGCCCGGCGACACTAGCTCCTGGCTGTCACGGGGAGCCAGCCTGTCGAGGGTGTTGGTCACGGAGTTCGCCTCGCTTCCGGGTTCTAATGGGCCACATGTCAGCAGCGGCGGCTCGTGGTGGCGCGTAGGCGCTGGGCGGCGTGCCAGCGCAGCGGCGCCGATCGCGAGCATCAGGTGGTCTCGGTCTGGTCCTGGGAAAGCGTCCTTCAACAGGAGGTCGCTGAGGTTGTGGACTGGTGCAGGGAAACCGCGTGATCCGGTGCTCGGTATGGGAGTCGGTGTCACCGCGCTCCGGTCAGGATGTGCAGGCGGGTGGAGACGTTCCACCCGCGTGCAGTGGCCGGGCCGTAGAGAGCGTCCATGCCGGCCAGAACCTTTTCCCGGCTGGCGCCTTCCGGCATCACCCACACCGGAGCCAGCTGGTGCTCCTCGACGAGCTGAGCGATCTCGTCGAGGTCGCGGTGGAGTTCGGGTTCGGTGACAACGAATTTGAACACCGCACGGTCTGTCGCGGTCAACCCCGAGAGGGCATCGGGCTTGATTCGGGTGGAGTAGGTCATGCCGGAGTTCGCGAGTTTCGGACTCACCACCCAGAGGTCGACCAAGGAGGCAAGTTCCGGTGTGGGCGCGATCGTGCCGTTGGTTTCGACCTGCACCCGCACGTCCGCCAGGCCGCGGGCGAGGGCGGTCATGGCGGGCTGCTGCAACATCGGCTCCCCACCGGTGATCACCATCATGTCCACGCCGCGCTCACGCACCCACGACACCAGCTCTGCGATGGGGACTTTGTCGCTGACCTCGGCCGGGTTGTATCTGTTCCAGTCCCAGCTCTCCGGGGTGTCGCAGAAGCCGCACCGGAGGTTGCACCGGGAGAACCGGACGAAGACGCAGCGCTGCCCGGTCCATGGGCCTTCGCCCTGGAACGAGGCGAACTTCTCCGTGAGGATTGCGGAACCCTCTCCGAGTTCCGGGGGCATCGCCAGCTTAGTCATGCTGCGGCACCCCGTTCCCACAGCCCCGTAGTAGTCCGTTCCTCAATGCGCAGCGATGCCAGTCTGCCGTGGATGTCAGGTTCGACGTTGTCGATGAACCACCCGGCCAGGTGCGCAACGAGCGCGGGTCCGGCGTGGCGCAGCCTCGTCTCCGTGGAGGGAGATCGGAGATGACGCGCGAACGGTGCCAAATCCCCGAAGTCGGTGACGAATCCGTCATGGTCGAGGGTGTCCGCGCCGAGTACCAAGGTCGCCTCACCGTGAATGGTCTCGAAGCTCTTCGCGATGGTGACCTTCCGGGTGGCGCCATCACACCGGGCCGAAGTGGTCTCGGTCTCCGACACCACCACCTCGCCCAGCGACATCGGCGTCACCGCGGCGATGGTGGCGTCGAACCACTCCGCTAGGTGCACGGCGAGCAGTTCGCTAGTCGGATGGAAGCTCACCTGGTCGTTGAGCAGACGATGGTCGAAGCGCGCGTCCAGGTACTCGCCGAGCGAAGCCAGCGTCTCGGATGCCGCGGCGTCGTGTACCCGAGCCACGACGGTGACCACGTAGTTGTGTCCGTGATTGCGGCGGCATTTGTGTTCCGTAGGCAGCTGCCACAGCTCGTGACTTGCGCTGAACGAAAAACGACGCGTCAACATCATCATCTTTCCCTGCTCATGAGGGTCGTGATCGACGAATTCCATGCAATCTCCCCCGTTCGCGAGGACAACCGATAGGTCAAACACCGCAGCGGGTGCGGCTGGGCCATCCCGGCGGCAGCGATCTCACCAGGCCCCGCCAGTAGCACCGGCTGCACCACAGCACCCGCGTCCGGAGCACTACCCACCGCGCGAGTAACCGTCCCGACAGGACAGTCGCAGGCCGGCGCACGGCTAACCCAGGAATGACAGAATCTCCACGTGCGTTCAAGCCAGCACCCAGCACCAGGGACACGCTGGCCGAGACGCAGCACCTCGCCGCTGTTCCAGGGCGCCCGCTGTAGCTATTCGAGGCGATGCAGGCCGTCGAGGACACGGCAGAGCGTGTCGTGATCAGGAGCCGGCGACCGTGACCCGGCCCGCGGGGGCGGAATGGCTTGCGCGACTCGGCGCGGGAGCGAGCCCGGCTCGGCGCGCGGGCACGGCGGAGGCGTGTAGATCTCTGCCCAGATGACCTTCCCGCCCTCGCGGCACCGGAACACCCCGGTCCGGGCACTGACCTGCTCGACAGCGGATAGCCGACCGGGCGGGGCGGGGTCGGCGTCCCAGACCTCGACGATCAGGCCGCGCCGCGCACGGCATAGTCGAACCTGGATCATGTTTAACTCGTGGAGATTTGACCAGTCTGGGCGCGCGCCAGGCACGCCGGTGGTGGTCACGGCGCGGCGCACGAGTTCCACGGTGACCAACTCCGCCGCTCTCGCCAGTGGCTGTAGCCGCCACGCGTCGACAGTGTGGGCGGTGTGCAGGCGTGCGACCGTGACCGCGGTATCGAGCGCGGCCAGTGTCAGGCCGCTGGTGACCGGGTGAGAATGCGGCGACGACCGCACAAGTGAAAGGTCACCGGCGAGGCGGATCACGGCAGTGGTCACAACGAACTCTCCGAACCGGTAGGCGCGACGCCAGCAGTGGACACGAGCTTGGCTGGTGGGAAGCGCGCGAAGGTGAGGGCGGTCTGTACCGTGCACGTCGACCGGCGCCGCCAGGGCCACCACCAAGTGCGAGGCTGCGGCCGGCACACGGTGCACCGGCGTCGCTCGTCGACGTGGTGCAGTCTCAGCAGGTGCGCCAGCGCCGCCACCATCGCGACGAGTCGCCGCTCGGCCGCCGCGTGCTCGCCGGTGCCGTACTCCCCGGCGAGCAGGTAGGCCAACAGAGCGTCCAACTCGCGTTGCTGCTGGAGATGGCTGACTCTGGCCATGGCAATGCTCATCGCCGCTCACCCGCGCGGAGGCGCTGCCCGCGAGGAGCTGCGCCAGTCGCCCGTGAAGCGGCAGTGACGCAGCGGACACGGAATACACGCGAGATGGGCGCCTCCGGCAGCGGGCGGGATGGTCGCGCCGGAGGCACCCAGTACAGGCGACAGCTCATGACAGCACCGCCAGGTCGTGCTCGGCCAGCCGTACCCGCTCACACGGCCAGGCCAGACCGCAGCAACGGCACCCGCCCCCTGCGTCCGATGGGGCGTTGATGATGTCCACGGCGACCGCCCCGAACCTGTCCAGACCCGCCGGCGGGCGGATGTCCGGCACTGAGGGCGGCGGGGCGACGCTGGTCATGGCGGGCCTTCCGGTGAGTGATCGGTGGGGTGTGGCTGACGCTACGACCGACCGCCTCGCAGACTCCAGAAGTTTGCTACAGTTTGCTCGAATCAGCCCATGATCGATCGCAGATATTGACGGATATACGCAGGTGAAGGCACGATCGATGCTGTTCGAGCAAACTCGCGCACATCGATAGCGGAGGATTCGCCATGCAGTTAACGTTTCTGGGCAAGGCCACACAGGGCGGTGGTTCACCCACGCTGTACGCCACCGACCGGGATACCTACGTGGTGCAGGGGTGGAGGGTGCCAGGTCGTGACGATCACGTCGAGGTTCCGCACCGGCTACTGGTGCACGTGCAGCCGGGCACGTACCTCGGTGCCCGGATGCACGACACCGGGCGCGGCAGCTTCACACTGACCGGACAGCCGGTCGACGACGCGGCGCTGGCGCAGATGGACATCCCGGGACACGAAACCTGCGTCGAGGTCCCGAAGAAGGCAGAGGAGTACTTCGGTGGAGCTGCTACAGGCTGAGGCATTCGACGCGTTGTTCGCCGAGTTCGCACGCGACGCGTTCCATCTGGAAGTTCAAGACACCTACCACACCCCGGACGAAACCGGCCCGTTCCAGCTGTTCTTGACCGGGCAGCCCGACGACTTCGCGTGGCACCGGCCGTGGCTCGATCTCGTCCGCGCTACCACCGCTGCCGGGCGAAACATCCGGCGGGCTCGGGTGGTGTCGGTGCCCCACGTGGACTACACCCGCTGGGGCCTGGCCGTGGCCGAGCACAACATCGCCGCGGGCGAGGACATCCGCTACCTGCCGCGGCACCTCATCGACGCCAGCGCCTTGACCACGGATGATTTCTGGTTGTTCGACGATGACCGCGTGGTGTTCACGGTGTTCGAGCCCGGCGGCCGGTTCGCCGGCGGCGCCGCCACCACCGACCCGGCCATCGTCGGCCACTGCCGCACGGTGCGCGACACGGTCTGGAAGGCCGCTATCAGTCACCGAGACTATCTGGACAGCGAGTACGTCAACGCCTAGATCTCCACGTCGTCGTGACCAGCTCCGTGCACCAAGCCCAGCAAGCGCTGGGCCTTCGGCTGCGTGATCTCCGCAAAGACGCAAAACTCACCGGCCGGCAACTGGCCGACCTTGCCGGGTGGCGGCACAGCTCGAAGGTGACGAAAATCGAGTTGGGCAACCAGAAACCCACCGATGATGACATCCGAGTGTGGTGCCGCCATACCGGCGCAGAGGGTCAGGTCGCCGACCTCATCGCCACCGCGCGCCACATCGAGGCGATGTACATCGAATGGCGACGCAACCTGGGCACAGGCACCAAACGCCGCCAGAACGCCTCTCGCACCCTTGAGGCAAAAACCAAGCTCATGCGCTGGTACGAACCCGTGCTCATCCCCGGCCTGCTACACACCGCCGAATACGCCACGGCGGTCATGCGCCGCGTCATCGACTTCTACGACATCCCCGACGACCTCGACGCCGGCGTCGAAGCCCGCATGCAACGCCAGAAAGTCCTCTACCATCGTGGTGACCGCCGTTTTCATTTCCTCATGGCCCAGCAAGCCCTCGTGACCACCGTCGGCGACGACGAGGTCATGATCGGACAACTCGACCGGCTCCTCGCTGTCATGTCGCTGCCTCGCGTCCACCTCGGCATCATCCCCGCCGACGCCGAGTACCGCGTACCCACGCACAACTTCATCATCTACGACCACCGCATCGTCCACATCGAAAATATCTCCGCAGAGGTGACGATCAACCAACCACGTGAAATCGCCTTACACGAACGGGTTTTCACCGAACTCGCCACCCAAGCAGCCACCGGCCCTACTGCCCGCAACCTCATCACCACAGCCTTAGAGCAACGACGACACAGCCAGCAGATTCGCAAGCGGAGCCTGCCATCATCAGGCAATCAGGTCGAGTAGAGAACGACCTCGACAAGGTCATCGACACCCCTCAACTCCCACGGCTCCGCCTGGCCGCTCATCATCGAAGTCACCGCACCACAGAGGCACCGCCTCCGCCACCCGGCATGTGCCCGTTCCGGCGATCCCGCCAGTCACCTCATAGGGCTTCGTTCTCGGCATCGTCGCCGGTCGGCGCGGGCGCGGGTGTGGCATTGCGGTGGTACTTCGGCGCTGCCCTGCCGCGGCATTCTGTCGGTCGCCGTGTGCTCGACAGCGCATGAAACCTGGCAGAACACGAAAGACGAGGCGGCAATTCAGTGGATGGTCCGATCACGCAGCTGTACATGCAGGTATTCCCCGTTCCCGATCGCGCCCTTGCGGGGTTGGCATTGCTGGTGGGCGTGTGCACCGGGATCACCGTGTGGCGGATGGCGTGGCGCGCCTACATTCCGGGGTTGACGCGCAGCTGGTACTGGTCGCACGTCACACGAGCGGTGCTGCTGACCGGCGTGGCGGTCGTGGCCTGGCCCGCCGTGATCGTCCTGATCACCTTGTGTCAGTTCGACGGCCCGCGAGCGCTGATCGAGCGGTTCGTGTTCGGCAAACGACCGACCGCCGAGGATCCCGGGCAGGCGTGACCGCCCGCTCGTCGTCGCGCGACGTGTCCGCCAAGCGGGGGCGCCGGTGGCGGTCGGAAGGGCTTCTGGTTCAGAGCTGGATTCCGGCCCAGCGGGCGAAGGTGGCCAGGGAGTCGGAGCGGCGGCGGTCGTGGTGGGCGAGGGTGACCACGGTTTCGTGGACCTGCGGGTGGTAGCGGGTCAGCTGCGGTGCCAGGGCGCGGGCGGTGTTGAGTTCGGCCAGGACCTGGTCGCGGCGTCCGTGCAGCAGGGCCGCGCGGGCGAGGTCGACGTGGTGGTGTCCTTTCCGGGAGGCCAGGGTGCCGGGAGGCAACGGGGTGTTGCGGGCCAGCGCGGTGGCGCCGTCGCCGAGTTCGACGGCGGCGGCCACGGAGTGGATGGTCACGTTGGCCGGGTCGAACGCGGTGTCGTAGTAGTCAGCGCCGGGCTCGAGGATGCGGGCGCAGTCGGCGGCTTCGGTCAGGTGTGCGTCGGAGGTGGCGCGGTCGCCGGAGCGGGCGGATAGGATCGCCGAGCGCAGGTGGAGATAGCCGCGCACGGTCAGCGACGCCGGATTGGTGGGCTCGGCCTCGGCCAGGGACCGTCCGGTCGCGGCGAGGCGCTCGGCGGCGGCGTAGGCGCCTCGGTGCATCAAAGGCAGCCCGATCTCGCCCTCGCACAGCGCGGCCAGCAGCGGATCGCCCGAGGCGCCCGCGGCGGTGGCCGCGCGTTCGGCGGCTTGCCCGGACAGTGGTGACCCCATGCGGTGCAGGCAGATCGTGACGCACTGGTAGAGCTGGGTCAGCAACGCGTGCGCCCGCTCGGCCTCGGCTCCCGCACGCGCGTGCGCGGCTGCGGTGTGCAGGGCGGCGAGCAGATCGGGCATCACCGCCGACGAGCGGTCGTACCGCGACCTCCGCTGTAGTTCGGCGACAGTGGCCACCGCCCGCGCCAGCCCGTTCAGGGGGCTTGGCGGGTCATCGGTGGCCAGGGCGGGGCCCGCGATCACGGCGGTTTCCAGCTCGGCGATGCCCTCGCGTTCAGTGCCGAACTGCGGGCTGGGCTGCTCGTAGAGGTCGTAGACGGTCAGGTTCAGCGCCCGCGCCGCCGCCGCGACGAACGATGGAGACGCCGGTTTGCGGCCCTGCTCGACCTGGCGCACCAGCGATACCGACACATGCATCCGGGCGGCGAGCTGCCGCTGGCCCAAATCCGGGTGCAGCTTGCGCGCGGCGCGCACTCGCCGCCCGACACCCGCGGGCCCGCGGTCCTCCTCGGCTGCCATGGCCACGCTCCCTTCCCGGGACACCCCCGCCATTACCCGTCAGGGTAGCTCCGCCGCCCGAAAAACTTCGCCCATGTTGACACCGAACGTGCTGAATAAGTGTCATAGCGTGAGCGATGGTGCTGCTGGCGCTACCGACAGGGTCAGCGGCGGAATCCGCGCTCGGGGTCGCGGGTGGGCACGTTGCCGAACTCGCCGAACCACTCCTCGGCGTCGTCGTAGGACAGCGGGACCGGGTGAGCGAGCAGCCCCTCGTAGTCCTTGTCCTGGAACAGAACCTCCTGCAGGATCGGCCAGTCATAGTCGAACCGGGAGCTTGGGTGCGCCGCCACAAAATCGGCGTGCAGGTCGGGCTCGTCGCGCTTGCACCGTTCGGCATCCTGGATCGCCAGATCCAAGGCGACCTCCTCGGCGGTGCACGCCGGGGTCGGGCGCCTCCCGGCAGCCAGGTCGCAGGCCAGGTCGTCGAAGGCCCGCGCGTAGCGGCGCGAAAACCACGGGTCACGCTCGGCCACGCACGGCGGGACCGTGGTGTCCGCGTCCGCTGCGGGCCCACCGCCGGCCAGGGAAGTCTGCTCGGCGATGTCGTAGACCTCGTCGGCCAACCTGCCCAGGGCCGCGTCCAACGCGGCGGCGGTGCGGGGAGTGATCACCACCGGCAGGCACACCTCGCAGTCGAAGTCGCGGCACCGGGGACACTCGGCGCAATCGTTGCGGCAGGTCCCGCACACCGTCGAGGAACCCATCCCCCCGAACACCACAAAGTCACGCCCTCCACCCCAACAGCCGAGCTCGCCAAGGAGCCGCACTCGAGCGGGCCGGAGCGGACGCTGGCACCCAACACGAGCCACCAGGCCGCGAGGCACACCAGCCGCAGGTCGTTCGCGGTGGTACCGGTGCCGGTCCCAACCGCAACGAGCGCCCGGCACCGGCCAATTCGTCGTCCAACCCGGCCAGCAGCGCAGCCGCGCTCCCGCCGCGCAGGCACACCTGGGCGAGAGATCGACGACCCCCTCGTCCAGCCCGGCCTTCCAACGCCGTCGACCAGGTCAGGGGGACGGTGGGGCGATGCGCTGCAGGCAGGCGGAGAACACCCAGCCGGTGTAGGGGAACCGGACCGGGATCCAGGTGTCGATCGGGACAGTCTGCGCGCTGCACGTGGTGCCGGACTCGGCGTGCTGTGGGGTGCATGCGCCGATCACGACCTGCTCCACCTGGCTGATCGTGTGGAACTCTGTGCCCGTCTTGAAGGTCGGCCTGGGGCGTACCCGGATCGGCGCTGCTACCGGTGAGTAGGCGCACTCGCCGGCAGCTTGCCCTGTGGGGGTGGGTGTGGGTGTGGGCAGAGTAGTCGGCTTTTCCGAGGACAACAGCGCCATCATGCTGGTGCCACCGGCCAGGAGGGTGGCTGCCACGACTGCCGTTCGCCACAGCGGCCACCGTCGGCGCCCTGGCGGTCCGGCGTCGGTGCGGGCCGCCGGCGCGGCGGGCGCGGGGTGGTGGCCGGGGCCGGAGTTGTGGTCATGGACGCGGTCCCAGGCATTCGCCCAGGCCGACAGTTCCGCATGGGGGATTCCGAGCGCTCGCAGGATCGATTCGTAGGCTCCTGGTGGGGGCAGTGTGCGCCCGGCGAGGTAGTTGGCGAGCGTGCTGCGCGGGATGGTGCAGTCCTCGCTTCGGCTCAGCCGGCGAGCCAGGTCCTGGACCGACAAGCGTTCTTTGCCGAGATGACGGCCCTGCGTTCGGCGAAGGGAATCGAAGGCTTCTTTCAGGTCCGGCAGTGAATGGATTCCGGACGGCTCCGTCCCGTTGCTCACTTGAAGTCTCCCCTACCTCATCGTGCACCGTTTCGGCGAGTGGCTGATTTCAGGATGAACGCGGCTGTGGCTCGTTTCCGGCGAAGGCGAGTTCATCACTCGTACGGGCGACCCTGGGTCAGCAGGGCGGCCGACGCCCAGGCGGGGGCGTCCAGCAGCGTCCAGTCATGTCCAAAGGTGTCCAAATCGGCCTGATGAGCAGGGGAAACCGTGTGCTGTGGGCGCGACGGTCATTGCCGTCCCCCACGCACTCAGACCGGCGAAACGGATCACCATGGAAACGGAGAAGGCACTTTGTCCTGCCCAGCGATCGACCCCTCCCCCGGACCTGCGCGGGGAACGACTTGAAATACTCCAGCAACGTTTCGAGGACAGCCACTGGCGTCGTCCGGGTACGGTTCTGACGTTCCACCCAGCTTGCCGGGGCTGTTCGGTTTCACCGAGTGGAACACCTCATGTCTCGTTCTCCTCGGTGGTGGCGGCCGGACTGAATCCGGCCGCCCCGGTAGAATCACACCAAGGCTTCGAGATGGTCCTGGCTCCGTGGACGACGTCTTTCGTGGACCGCGATCTACTCGGATCACCCATCGACGTCCGCCTTGACGGGGTCCCCCGGTTCACCGCACTCCTGGAAGCGATGTGCGGAACCAGTAGCCATTCGGCGCGCCGCCGACTCATCTCCGATGTCCTGATTCCCGGTCATCACCCCACACCATCTGCGCCGGCCATCGTGGCCTCGGGGTGGCGCGTGCTGATGCGCGAACACGGCAAGCGGTCCATCGCTGATCTCACCGCTGAAGTCGGCTGCAGCCATCGGCAACTGTCACGTTTGTTCACCCAGCACATCGGCCTTTCACCCAAACGGGCAGCACGGGCACTTCGCCTGCGCCGCGCCCTGTGCCTGCTGATGCGCGGAATGGACGCGGCGACGGTCGCGGCACAGTGCGGTTTCAGTGATCAGGCGCATTTGAGCCGTGAGTGCCGTCAACTCGCGGACCGATCGCTGCGGCAGTTGAGGTCGGACGGCGACGGTGGCCATTTTCTTCAAGACCTGGCTAGTGATTGACGGTGATTATCTCCTTGTCGGCCCGCCCGGGCCGGATCCCGAAGTGAAGATCCGAGAATTGAGGAGTACGTGATGGACGAGATCTACGAGGCGCCCAGCATGGTGGAAGCCGGCGAATTCGCCGAGGTCACCCAGCTCACCCACGCTGGCTACTGGGCGGACGGCATCTGGGGCTACTTCTGGTTCTGACCCTCGGTCAGCAGGCGGGCGTGGCCGTGTTCGCGCGGCCACGCCCCACCCAAGGAGTACTCGACGAACGGAGTGAAGATGCGATTCCTGGTCCTGCCCGATCACCCCGGCGCCGCCACGGTGATCGGCGGCATCGACCTGGACGATCCAGGGACCCGGATCGTGGCGCACCCTTCGGGAAAGCCGTGGATCGTGGGCCGCTGGCACGAGCGTGATCTGCTCGTCGCCACCGCCGGGGAGGTTTCGGTCGCATTGCTCGGCGCCGCCCTGATCGCCCCCGACGAGCTGGAGCGGCGGCTGCGGTCGATCACCTCGCCGCGTGACCTGGACACTCTCGCCGGTTCGATGGCCGGCGGCCACCACTTCGTCGCGTCGGTGGCCGGCACGGTGCGGGTCCAGGGTTCGCTGTCCACCGCCTTCCAGGTTCACTACGCCACCTGGCACGGCGTGACCGTGGCGTCGAACCGGGCTGAGCCGCTGGTGGACCTGATCGGCGCCGGGATTGACGAGGAACGCGTTGCCCTGGAGTTGCTGGTGCCGTTCGGACCGCCCTGGCCGCTCAACGACCGGCCGCCCTGGCGCGGAGTGCACGTTCCCCAGCTCGGCGAGTGCCTCGAGATCGGGCCCGACGGCGCCGGGCGCACCCGGCGGTGGTGGTCACCTCCGCCCCCGCACCAGCGGCTCGGAAACGGCGCCACCATCGGTCAAGCTCTAGTGGACGCCGTCACCGCGCGCACCCGCGGAGAGGACACGGTGAGCACCGACCTGTCCGGTGGCGTCGATTCGACCACCCTGACCTTCCTGGCCGCCCGGACCGGGACGCGGCTCGTGACCTCGCACTTCCAGGCCGACGGCCGGACCACCGACGACCTGGCATGGGCGCGGCTCAGCGGGCGCCACCTCACCGGCGCCCGACACCTGGTCACCTCGCCGCAGGAGGCACCCGACTGGTACGCACAACCCGACCACGCCCCCCTCGACCGGGAAGGCCCCCACGTACTGGCCCGCGCCTCGGCGGCGACGGACCACTTGGCCGCGCTGGTGGCAGCCGAAGGGTCTCGCCGGCACCTGCAGGGCGTGGGCGGCGACGAGATGTTCCAGCCGGGAACCATGTGCCTGTCCAGCATCGCCCGCCGGAGACCGCTGCTGGCCCTACACCACGCTCGGGCACTGAGGGCACGACGCCGCTGGTCCATGCGTGCCACCGCGGCCGTGCTCGGCTACAGCCAGTCCTATGCCGACTGGCTGACCGGCTGCGCAACCGGGACACCGGACGCCGCGCGAAAGCTCGGCGCGCCAGCGTGGGAGGTGTCACCGACGCTGCCACCGTGGATCACCGCCGACGGCGCCGCCACCATCCACCGGTCCCTGCGCGCCGCCGCCGGTTCCCGCCCCGAACCGCTGTCCACGCTGCCCGTGCAACACGAGATGATCCGGATCAACTGCGTCAACGGGCGCATGCTACGACGGCACTCCCACCTCGCCTCCGCGCACGGGGTCACCTTCCATGGCCCGTTCACCGACGACCGGGTCCTGGAAGCGGCGCTGAGCATCCGCCTGGAAGACCGCATGGACCCCCACCGGTTCAAGCCCGCCCTGGTGACCGCGATGACCGGACTGGTGCCCGGCGACATCCTCGCCCGCACGACCAAGAACGAGGCCAGCGCGGCGATGTACGCCGGAATGCGCAACCGCCGCGAGGAACTGGTGGACCTGATGGCCGACTCGCGACTGGCCCGCATGGGACTGATCGATCCAGCCGCGGTCCGCGCGGTCCTGCGTGGTGCCCACGCCACCGCCCTGACCCTGATGCCCCTCGACGCGACCTTGGCCTGCGAACTGTGGCTGCGAAACACCGGCGAACCCGCCTTGGCGAATCCGGGAGGAACCCCATGGGCTTGACCTTGTCCGCGCACGTGACCATGACACCGGCCGACCGCGGCATGGTGCTGCTCGACGAAAGAACAGGCCGCTACTGGACGATGAACCACACCGGCGCCACGGTCCTGCGCGCACTGCTGACTGGTTCCGACACCGCGAGCATCGTGGCAGATCTCCGCGCTACCTACCCCGCGGCGGGCGACCACGTCGCCGCGGACGTGACGGCGCTGCTGCGCGCACTCGACGACGCGGGGCTGGTCGCGCGATGAGCGGCGTCGAGATGACGCTGGAACCTCGCGTTCGGGTCCCCCTCATCCAGCGGCCCGCCGCCCTGGCCGCGGCCCTCGCCGGTCGGCTGCTGGCCACCGCCTCACCCTCCCGCCTGCGGAAGCTGCTTCAACTCGCCGCCCGAGGAGCTACCCCGGCCACCGCCGAGCAAGCCCTCCGGGCCCGCCGGGCCGTGGTCGCGGTCAGCATCGCCTGCGCGGGCCCTCGTTGCCTGCAACGCTCGATCGCCACCGCACTGCTCTGCCGGTTGCGGGGCACCTGGCCACAGTGGTGCACCGGCGTCGTGACCGAACCCTTCGCCGCACACGCCTGGGTCGCGGTGGACGGGCAGCCGATCGGTGAGGACCCGGACATGGTGAAGCACTTCCACGTCGTCATGTCAGTCGACAGCTAAGCAGTCCGGCGGCACGGCGCCATCGCCGACACAGCGGACCTTAACCACGGCGCCGACGTCGCGGCCTAGCGATCCGGTCAGCAATGTCTGAGCGCCGTGCGGGTGTGCGTCTCCTGCCGCAGCTGGAGCTGGTCCTGGTGGTCAGGCTGCGCTGGCTGATGCTGCGCGTGCTGTTAGTGCGCGCCGCGCTCGGCGCGGTGACCGCATCCGCCGGACTCGCGGTCGGGGTGAGGTGCGGCGATGCACCTCACCCCGATCGGTTCATGCTGTTGGTGCGGTGACCAGCAGGCGGTCGAGCAGGTCCCGCAGGGTGACCAGGCCGATCAGCTCGCCGCCGGATTCGACCAGGGCGAGGTGGTTGCGGCTGTCGCGCATGGTGTTCAGCGCCCGGTAGATCGCGGTGTCGGCGTCGAAGGTGAGGACCGGCCGCATCAGCTCGCCCGCCGTGCCGCCCGGTGTGAGCGCGTCGCGTACGTGGACGACCCCGATCGGGGTGCTGCCGTCCAGCACGACGAGCCGCAGGTGCCCGCTGGTGCGTGCCGCTTCCCGGATGGCCTCCACCGACGCGTCCGCCGGCACGCCGACGAGTTCGTTCCGGGGCCGGGTGATGTCGCGCAACGGCCGGGAGTTGAGTTCCAGCGCGGTGGCGAGCTGGTCGCGCCGGTCGGCGTCCAGTGCGCCCGCCTTCGCCGAGTGGTCGACCAGCTGACGCAAGTCCTCCGGGGTGCGGCCGGCACTCATTTCGTCGACCGGCGCCACGCCGACGCGGCGCAGGCACCAGTTCGCCATGTTGTTCAACGCCACCAGCAACGGCCGTGTCACGCGCATGAAGCCGCGCATCGGGATGGCCAGCATGGTCGCGAACTTCTCCGGGTGCGCGATGGCCCACGACTTGGGTGCCATCTCCCCAACCACCAGGTGCAGGAAAGTGACCACCACCAGGGACAGCACGAACGCGACGATGTCGGCGGTGGCCGCGGGCAGGCCCCAGCCCTCCATCACCGGGGTCATCATGTCGTGCACCGCCGGTTTCGCGATGGCACCCAGCGCGAGGGTGCACAGCGTGATCCCCAGCTGCGACCCGGCGAGCAGCAGCGACAGTTCACGGGCGCTCTTGAGGGCCGCGCGGGCCGACGCGCTGGTCTCCGCGGCCTCTTCCAGGCGGTACCGGCGAGCGGCCATCAAGGCGAACTCGATGGCGACGAAGAACGCGCTCAACGCGATGATCGCCGCCGAGATCAGTGAGGCCATCAAATGAACCAACACCGGAACCCTCTTCGTTTCCCCCGTCCGCGCGGTGCGGTACCGGCCAACCCGACACCGACCATCGAGTACTCGACCGTCGGCATCGTGCTGGCGGCAGTGTCGCGGCCGGTCATGCCGTTCCCGTCCTACGCGCAGCGCCGACCGGACACGAGCTACCGACTCCAAGCCCCTCAACTGCAGTATTCGCCCGCAGGAGAGTTCCCTGTCGATCGCGAAACCGCCACATCGCAGTCCGACCGGGCGCGATGATCACCCGCTTATCCAGGAGGCGTCCGCACCGGGGCTCGGACCGGCGCATGCAGGTCCCCGTGCGGATCGTGCGTCAGTGCTTGTGCAGGAAGGCCGTCGTGACCAGTTCGGCGGCGTCCACGAGCGGGCCGGCGGGGACGGCCATCTCGCCCTGGGTTGTCAGGTCGCTGCTGTCTTCGGTCAGCACCCAGGTCACGCGCACGGAGGTGGCCTGCGGGTCGCGGGCCACGAGCACGTAGTCGCCCTGATCGGTGCGCCACTCCACGTTCGGCCGCAACGACTCCGGCGTTAGCGTTACCTCTGCGCATCTCCGCACTGTGCCACGATTCGTTGCGCGTGTATGCATCACAACCATGGCAGCGTTGGCTGTAGCCACAGCGGCAAACGGGCCGCTTCTTCCGCTAGCCTTCGCCCTGGCAATTTTACTCGGACTGACCGGCGGCATTCTTCTGCTTGTCAGAAGGCCAGATGTCGAACCGGTCAAGCGCCTAACGGAGCTCAATGCGCCACGGTGGGCATCCCCGAATCGGGATGGGACGTCGAGTCGCGCCTACCGAGTGGATGCCAACTTCGTATCCTTCGAGGCCCGCTGATGAACAGGCTCAGCGAGGTGGGACCTAGCGGTGAGCGTCTTCCAGAGGGGTCAGCCCGGGCGCTGGCGGATCTGGCCCGAGCCGCATACCTGCTCCTGAACAAGCCCATGATGCAAGTGAACTTCGAGGTCCACCATGCCGTTGACAACCCCGGCTACCTTAACCGCCTGATATCGACGAAAGAGGAAACGACATTCGTCGAGACAATTTCTTCTCGGGCGAACGGTATAGCCTTAGTCGTGGGCACGAGCGTGGACACATTGCCTGCGGAACTGCTGCATCGAGACCACGGAGGCGGCGCCGTTGTTGAACTCAAGGAGCGTGGCAACGAACGAGGAAAGGCGTTCAGGGGGATCGCGCGTCCGAATTTGACTTTTCTCTACGAGTCCTATCCGCGCATAGAGGGAATTATTGTGGTCGAGGACGAGCCGCGGAAACTTCTTCTCCGTCATGGCCTCGCGGTTCGGGAGGTGCTACGCGAAGTCGCGGAGACCGCAGCGAGGCGACAGCGTCCACTTCTTTCGTTGCAGTGCCCCGTGCAGGTGCCACCTCATGACTACACCGTCGAACGGGATGGCCCGCAGGGAGCTTTCGGAACCTCTCCCCGTGTCGCATCTCTGGCAGTTCGTTTCTCGATCGCTCTGGACACTCCAGGCGCCAAGGTTGGTATAGAGATGTCGGAAAGCCTGTCCAAATTCTGCGAGTCACACGGATACGGGTTCTTTCTGGCGGACACCCGTCCGGGCTACCGGACGGGGAACTGGTTTCTGGTTCGTGCTCATGACCGGAAGCGCGCGCGTTCGAGTTTCAGCCTGGCGGCGGACAGAGGGGCGGTGAGCGGTGCGGAAGGGTGCGTTCCGGTAACTTTTGTTGGCCCCGCCCGCTGGGGGTCAACGCACGCCGTGATCGCATTCCTTAGCCAGTTCCCTGAGGTTGGAATTCTAGCTTGCTCCATCACTCTTCTCGATGATCTAGCCTTTATTCACCTGCAACTGACAATCAATGGCGCATCACGCCCGCTACTCGCAAAATTGAACGAAAAGATAACTAGCTTTGGTGAGCCCGGTGGTGAGCCCGCCGACGTTCTTCGGAAGCTACTTCCCGAACTGACGTACGGAGCTGCCCTTGGCTCACGCGCCTCGAACCTGGAAAAACAACTCGCCGAGAAGGCTGGTGACTTCCACACGATCGTAGGCCCTGCCCTGCCCGTGGTGTCCGACCACAGGTCGCGTCGCGTCGCGGTATGGTTCTCATGGCAGATGCGCCAATCGGACCTCGGCCTGAAGGTGCCGCTCGGCGCATTGTTACGGGCAATTGACACGATCGGCCTGTCTGACGATGTTCCGGCCGACGCCGCAAGTATCGAATATCTAATGAGTCGACATCTAGGAAATGCCGTAATCCGAGGGAAAGGAAAACTTTCCATAGCGCCTGGTGTAGTCGACCGCACGTTCCACGGGTTTCCGCTACAAAGCTCGTTGGCGCGCTTGTGCGTGAGGCTTGAGGAGGCATGGCGGGCGGAACTTCCCCACACGAAAGCCTCCAGCGTCATCGAGGTATCAGTAGAACGACTTGAAAACTGCCTTGGCCATTGGAGCTCGTGGAGTCGGGGGGACGATTGACCGTGGCCAGAAGGTGATGCTCGACAGGGAGATCGTTGGATACACGAGGCCGCGCAGACCGACTCAGGCTGCTGCCACGCCACAACCTACGCCAGGATCACCGTCTATTAGGCCGTAGGCCATTTGAGCTGATCGACAATCGCTTCACGGGGCAGCTTTCTGGGAGGCGGTGGAAACGCGTTGCTGGGTCTGCTTCTTGCCCAGAATTGCGTGTGCCGCAGGGTAAATTTCTGCTCGGCGACTTGCACGAACTCCCGGTGGCCGACTCCGCGGTGGATCTGGTCGTCTGCGCTCTGGCGCGACGTGCTCCGGCAGCAGAGCCGCGGTGCCTGCGACCGACGCGGTCCCCGGGCAAAGCGTGGATCGGGGCATCTCTCTGACACCGTGACTGGGTTGTTCGGCTGCTTGACCGTTTGGCGGGGGTGTGAGGCGCGCTGAGCGGGGTTACTCGCCGAGGACGCTGGGGTAGGCCGGGGCGATGTCATCCATGAGGTCGAGTCCGTCGACCCACCGCACCCGGTGTTCGGTGTCTTGATTCTGGTTGGCGTTCTGCCCGCCCAGCGGCGGGTAGAAGCCCGCGCCGCCGGCAGCGCTGCCACCGCGTGGACTCGCCGCCGCGCTGATGTTGCCTGACCCGGTCAAGGCGGCCGGGCCGCCGGGCTGCCCGGCCAGCGCTCCGGGACCAGCGCCGAGGACGGGGTTGGCGCCCGGCGCCCAGTTCGGGCCGCTGCCGGGGCGCGCGAGGCCGTCGGCGCCGATGAGGCCTGTAGGACCAGGTGTGCCGCCGGGTGCCGTGGTGGTCGCGGCGGCGTGGGTGCTGCCGAAATCCAGATTCTCACCCGCGGCGTCGTCAGCGTCGTTCCTGCGCGGCGGAACGTTCGGCGCGGCGTCGTCGGGCCGTGGCTCAGGCGGGGGCGCTGGTGGCGTGGGTGCCGGGTCGGTGGTGATGACGGGGGTCGCGGCGAACGGTTGCGGCAGGCCGCGGTGGGTGTCGCGGCTGGCGTCCTCGTATTCGGTCATCACCCGTACTGCGTCGTTCTTGGCGTCGGCGGCCTGCTGTTTCTTGGGTAGATGATCGTCGAGCAGGTTGTTCATGAAGTACAACCCATCAGGCCCCTCGAGCGGGCTGACCCCGCGCCCGTCTTTGAACCAGCGTTCAGCGTAGTAGTGCACCGGTTCCGGCATCTTGCGCTGGGCTTCGGAGATGGCCGAGTTGTAGCTGTCCAGGCCGAGGCCCACGCTGCGGGCTTGGTCGCTGGCTGTGCTGGCCCACTGGGTCAGCGTGGACACCGACGCGGCGGCACGCTGCGCGGATGGGCCCTGCCAGGCGAACATCAATTCCTGCATGGTGGCCTGGATGTCGCCGGTAGCGAGGCTGAGTTCGCGAGCGAGAACACCCCAGTGGTGCGCGACCGTACCCACCGCGCCGGGTTCTGCGGATTTGATCATCTTCCACAGTTCGTAATGCTTGTAGAACCGCCAGTTGATCGGTGCGAACACATCGGCGTCGCGTAGATTCTGTTCCCGTTCCCGTTCCCGTTTCCGCTTGACCCGCCGCTTCTTCGCGCGGCGGCGCTCCCGTGCCGACAGCCCCTCGTGGGCGGACTGATCCCGCGCGACGTCGCCTGGATGCCGGGCGTGGCTGGGGCTCACGTCCGCTGTTCCGCTGCCGCGCGGCGCAGGCCGGCGGCCGCGCTCTGGTCGTGCTCCTCATGAGCGGCCCGGACCCCGGCGAGTGTGTGCCGCAGTGACGCCAACTCGGCCAGGTAGCCCTGGAGCGAAGCCTGCACCCCGCCGGGCGCGGCGCCGCCGCGCAACCCGAATGCCTGCCGCATCGGGCGGGTCACCGGGCTGGACCCGTCCTGCAACCTCGCCCCGAGCTGCTGAGCTCCAGGCAAGAAACTCGACAGGTGGTCGTAGTGACGGGCCAGCGCCGTCTCCGCCGCGATCACCTGGTCATAGTCCATGGCCAGCACGTCGGAATACGACGGCACGACCCCAGCTTCGCCTGCCCCGCTCGGGCATTCCACATCAGCAGCCCGCGCCCGGTTGTCGCGCTCGCGCTTCTCGCGGCCGCGCTCGACCCGAGCTTGATCGCGCCCCAGCTCGGCATCTTCTCTGGTCCGCACCCTTGCCATAACCACCATCTTCACATCTCAGCTACCTGAGATGGCACCTTTGCTGCACACGCAGGCACGACCCCTGCACACCTGATCGCCCCAACCCGGCATCCACAAGATCGCCGAGCGCCAGCCACCGCCTCGCCCCGGCGGACGAGGTCGATCAGGTCCGGGATCATTGGCTCCAGGTTTTCGCGTCACGAGGGCGGGGTAAAGGTCCACCCATGTGGTTCGCACTGAGCTTGCCGTTGATCTTGATGGTGGTAGCACTGATGATGGACGGGGTGGAGCGGCGTGTCACCCCCGCCCGAGCCCGCCGTCACTGACCAGACCGGACAACCGCTGACCAGTCGGCAATGCTGGCAACTACTGCACCGCACAGCCGTCGGCAGACTGATCTACACCCGCCACGCACTCCCCGCGGTCTGCCCGGCCCGGTTCACCGCGATAGCCACCCGCATCCTCATGCCCACCACCGAACAACCATGGCTACCCGACCTCACCGACAGATCATCGCAGTGCACGCAGACGAACTGTCGGACACCGGACCACTGTGGACAGTCGCCGTGGTCGGCCACCGTAACTGAAGGACGCCCAGCGAGAAGACAACTTTGGCCGGACAAAAGATCGCCTGACCTGCGAATACGCGCAGGTCAGGCGATCTTGAAAACTGTGGACCTTGGGGAACTTACTACAACACAAAACCCCAGGTAGAAGCCCTGAAGGCGCTGCCGGAAGCTGCCCGACCCCGCCGCGCCCGCTCCGCCGCCCGCTGACCGGTCGAAACCAGGTCGTGCTCGGTAACTCGACGCCGTCCAGGTCAAGGACCTCATCGCTGGATAAAAGCCGGAGCAACCGTGTATGAGCTGGGTATCCGGTTCGGCATCGAACGGCGCACGGTCAGCAACATCCTCAAACGGCACTACGTGCCGATGCGCCGCCGTGGACTCTCCCCCGAGCAGGTCGACGAGGCGATCCACCTCTACAACCTCGGCTGGTCACTAGCTCGAGTTGGCGAACACCTGGGCGTCGTCCGCACCACCGTGCTGTCCAAACTCCGCGAACGCGGTGTCCCCACCCGCGACACACCCATGGACGACCACGATCGTGAACCGGTCAGTTCAAATTTCGGATCCCTCCCAATGTGGCGGCCCGCGACTAACGGGACACGGCTTGCTTGGCGACGCCAGTGGTGTTGTATCGGAAGCGCGCCATCTCGATGGTCACGTCGTACTGATTGGCGATCTGTTCGATCGAGGCTTGGCGCCGCGCAGCACTCAGAAGTAGAGGTCGAGGCAGGAGGAGTGTTCCCCCGAAGGCGGTGGCCTCTTCCTCTTCGTCCGGCTTGCAGGTCCGGAACGGCATCCCGTCGACTTCGCGGATCTCGGACAGATCGTGCTTGAGCATGACGTGCGCGAGTTCGTGTGCGATGTCGCTGTTCTGGCGGCCAGTGTTGCGTAGCGGGCTGACTACGATGATCTTGCGCTGCTCGATCTCGAAGGTGGCTGCGGAAAAGGCAAACGCCTGGAGGCGTTCCAGATCTTCAAGCTCTGCAATGTCTACAAGCTCACCCGCGTCAACGATCGAGACACTGAGGTGCTTGGCGAGCTCTCGCGGGTCAAGGCGATCGTGCGAGGCGAGACCCAGCTCGTTCCGGACCCTTGCCGCCTCTCGTTCGGCTTCAGCCTTGAACCCGCGGCGTAGCGTCACAGCTCCCCGCCGGCCACGCGAGCTGCCAACTTGTCGTGCATCTCACCGAGGAGCGAGTTGAGGCGATGGGGAACCCCAGGGCGAAGTACAGATGCGGCGCGGAGGTGACACGCCACTACCTGCCGCTGCACCGGCGCCTTGGCGAGTACGTCGTACATGTTGCGGAGGACGTCCGCAATCTTCGAGGCGGCGTCCGGCGCCAACCGCGGGTCGGCGGCGAGGTGTGCGATCGCCTCGTCGATCGGGGCGACCTGGCGTTCGGTAACGGGCGTAAAAAACTGCCCCGGGGAGACGCCGAGCCATGCGCATAGGAGGGTGAACGAGGTGAGGTCGGGCTGAGCACCGGCTTCAACGCGAGTGAAGGTACTGAAGCTGACGCCAGCCTCGGCTGCGGCTTGGCGCAGGGACAACTTCCCTCGGCGCTCGCGGAGCATCTCGCCCAGCCGGGCGAGATCGAGCCCCTCCACGCTCGCAGAGGTGTCGGAGGCGCTTGTCACGCTGTCCATGCTGGGCATGCCGACGCTACGAAGTTCCGTTCCATGAAGGTGAGCTTAGCGCGGACCTGTCGCCCCAGTGACACGCCATAGCGTGTCTTGTACTGCGCATTGACGCTTTACTGATACAGTCTGGGCAAAGCCCCACCAGGGGCTCTAGCGCAGGGAGGGGCTATGAGTCCCAGCGGCAACAACCATCCTGGTCACGGCAAGCCCGCCGTGACGATCTTCGTCAACACCCGCGAGTTCCAGTGGGACGAGAAGGAGATCTCCTACGAGCAGGTCTACAACCTGGCATTCCCGAACGAGCCGCTCAACGACGGAGACGTCGCGCGTATCGAGTACTCGCGCGGGCACAACGGCGGCGGGGATGGGTCGCTCCAACCCGGAGGCACCGTCAACGTCAAGAAAGACATGGTCTTCGATGTCTACGTCACCGTTCGATCGTGATCCGTCGACTCGTCGACTGCTCGACGAGGACTACTGCCTCTCGTTCGAGGGCAACCACCTGATCGTCGAGCGAGTCCCGTACGTCACCGCCGCCAAGGCGGTGGCGTACGGGCGGCTCGCCTTGCCGGTCGTGTTCAGCGGCGACATCGTCCAGGACGGCTCCGGCGACCACAGGATCTGGTTCATCGGCGAGCAGCCCTGCGATCAGCGCGGGCAGCCGATCCCGGGTCCATCACCCGAAGGTCACGCCATTACCCCGGAACTCAGCGCGAACTTCATGATCTCCAGCAAGCCGAAGAACGCCGGCGCCTACGCCAACACCTATGACAAGATCACCTCGTACGTGCGGATTCTGAGCCATCCCGCAGAGGCACTCGACCCGACCGTGAAGGCGACGCCGGGTGCAGGCTGGACTGAGGTTCCAGACGACCTGCCGTTCGTGTACCCCGACACTGGCACTGCTCGCGCGGGTCTCGCTGAGATGAACGCGAAGTTCCGAGGCCACCGCATCGGCATCATCGGCCTGGGCGGCACCGGCAGTTTCATCCTCGACCAGGTGTCCAAGACCTGGGTCGACACCATCGAGTTGTTCGACGGCGATGTGTTCGACAACCACAACGCCTACCGCGCTCCAGGCGCTGCCGACATCGAGAACCTCAAGTTGCGTCCGAACAAGGCCGAACACTTCGCCCGCGTCTACTCCCACATGCACACTGGTATCACCGCGCACCCGGCCTTCATCACCGCCGACAACCTTGAACTCCTCAGCAACTGCACCTTCGTTTTCATGGCCGCTGCCGATGCGGACGACAAGACCGCGATCCTCGCTTGGCTCCACGAGCGAGACATCCCCTCGATCGAGGTCGGCATGGGCATCCGAGACGAAGGCGGGAGCCTCTCCGGGCTCTTGGCCGTCGTGAACCACTTCCCCGGGATGTCAGACAGCGCGATTTCCACCGCGACCGGTAGGCCCGACGAGTACGACCGCAACATCCAGACCGCCGACCTCAACTGCCTCAACGCAATGCTCGCGGTGATCAACTGGAAGAAGTTTCTCACGTACTACGCCGAGCTCGAGTCGGTCGATGAGACCGTATACCGGATCTTCACGGGAACCATCCGCAACGGAAATGGGGATGTAGAGGAGGATGCAGCTTGAGGGAGACGCGGATCGTTCCCGAGTTCGTGACGTCGTTTCCCACAGAACTGGAGCCAGGCCACCTCTACGTGTCAGCCCGGTTCTCGACCGCCGCACACCTGTGTGCCTGCGGTTGTGGTCGCGAGGTCGTCACGCCCCTCTCACCGGCTCAGTGGGTGCTCACGTTCGACGGCACGGTCACGGTATGGCCATCGATCGGGAACTGGGTGTTGCCGTGCCAGTCCCACTACCTCATCGATCACGGCAAGATCAAGTGGGCGCGCAACTTCACCCGTGACGAGATCCAGCTGAACCGCGAGTCAGACCACCGCATCCTCAATGCCCTCCCTGCATCCCAGGCCCCTTGGTGGGGTCGCCTGCTTCGACGTCTGACTGGTCGCTGATCCCAGCCGCAGCGGACAGCGACCACAATCGTGAGCCGCTCACCGACTGTCCGACCGGCGGCGACCAGGTCCTCGGTTACGTCCTGCACCACGTCGGTGCTCTGGACTTCAGCAAGGAACTGGCAGCGAAGTCCTCGGCCGGCTTCCGCTCGCTCGGACACGCTTGGGGCACAGCCGTGACCACCAGCCTGCGTGCTCATCACACCATCACCCGAGGCGACCTGCCGACCGCGGCAGACCTCGCCGAGGAGGCGCTCGCGCAATTCCGCGCCCTCGACGACCTGGGCGGCGAACTGCTCACCATCTACCCCAGGGCCGCGTTCGCGGAAGCCATCGGAGACCACGACACCGCTGAGCGGCTGCACCGCGACGGGCTCCGCTTGGCCGAAGAGCTGGGCATGTGGGCCGAAGCCGCGGACCGGCTGTCCGGGCTCGGCAAGCTGGCGATGCTGCGTGGGGACCACGACACCGCGCGCCGCTTCTACGAGCGGGCCAGGGCACTCGCCGCGGAACACAGTTTCAAGCCCGCCGAGGTGGTCGCCATCACCGGCCTCGGCCTGACCGCCCGTCGCACCGGCGACCTCGCCGAAGCCGAAGAGCACCTGCGTGAAGCCGAGAAGTGGCACCGCCGGGCCGAGCGAGCCCCGGGCCATCCGGCTGTTGTCGTCGAACTCGGCCTGCTCGCCCAGCAAGGCGGCGACCACGCCGCAGCGGCGTCTCAGCACAGCTCCGGCACGCGGGGCGAGGGCACTTGAGCAGTTGTCACACCTGCTGATCGGCGCCCGACCAGCCTGCTCACCACGCTCATGTCCTCACTGCACGGCCGGCACGACAACGTCCTGGGCATGCGGCGGCCGTCGCATACGGCGCCGACCACTACCCGCCCTGTTCGCCGACCTCCGCGACGCCGTCAGCTGATGGACACCGTGCCGGTCACCGGGCGCTTCAGCCAAGGATGCCGGGGTGGTCGGCGGGCTCGTGGTGGCGACCGGCGTGCCAGGGTCGGGCAAGTCGGCGCTGCTCGGCGCCCTGGCCTGCGCGGGCCACCCGGACATCGTCGAGGCCGCGCTCGACATCCGTGCGTACCTGGTGGCCCCGTGCGCGGAGGGCACCCCGTCGACCAACGTGTGAAGGGGATCTGATGGTCGCTGTGTGCGACAACGGTCCTTAAGAACTCGGTCCCACAACCGGCTGCACTGCTCGGTCCCCCGACCCCGCCCGTGTCGACACCGACGACGCCTTCGACGAGGCATCCCGGGACTTCGCCGACCGGTTCGACCGCCGGGGCCCCGCTGTCCGCTTCCCTGAAGGTGACCAGGACTGACACCAATGTCAGGCACATTGAGCCCGCCAACCTGCCCCCGCAGCGACGTTGACCAGGTCAGCTCGACAGGCGTTCTGCTGAAGCTGACCGAGCCGCAACTGCTGGCCCGTTCATAGAGCGAACCACTGCCACCAGCTCCCGCGATGTCGCCGCGCCGACCCGCAACTCCTTCCGGAGAGTCTCCGCCGAGATAGGCCGCCGACAACGACGCCAATGCTCAGCGTCCGCGCGACGAGCCAGCTCCAAGAGGGCACCATCCAGCTTGCTCGCTTGGCGACATGCGGGATCCGTCGTTTTGGCGGACTGAGCGACCGCATCTCCAGCCGGTTCCTCCGCTACCTCGTGAACCAACGGCTCTGGCACGTCACTCAGGGCGCGAAGCAAGCCGGGCCCTGCCTCGGCCCACCCGATCAGCAGCAGCGGGCCGACGGCATCGAATGCCGCTTTACCCCAGTGGCCAGCGGCCACCGGGTCGGCGACGTTCAACAGCAAGGTCACCAAGCTCGCCGCCAGGAGCAGGCGGCGAGCTGGTCGTAGAACGTCGTCGCCAGCGCCCGACAACGCCAGGTGACGAGTACCGACGAGTAGACCGAGCACCGTCAGGTCCACAGCCGGCGCCACCAGCGGAGCCACGTAGACCGGCACCCCCAGCTTCAACGCCAGGTTCAGGACGTTGCCGAAGCCGAACAGGAAGGTCAGCCCGATGACCATCCCCATGGTGACCGTGACGAACCGAGCCACCGTCCGCGAGTTCGTGCTCATGACCGGCTCCCCGGCGCCGGAAGATCGAAGACCGCCTCCACCGTCAACGTTCCAGTGAAGAATCCCTGGTCAGGCCCGTTCCCATCCTTCTCGGGTCCCGCCGGGGGCACACGCTTCACCTGCGGTTTCGCCCCGTCCACCAGGACGGGGCGAGGTCGCATGACATCAAACGTGACGCGAACTTGCCTACACTCGCGTCATGGCGACCTACACGCGCTCCAAGACACGGGCCCGCGGCAGTATCGACGTACTGGCCAGCGGCGCCCTCCGTGTGCGCGTCTTCGCCGGTTACGACACGGTCACAAAAAAGCGCCTCTACCTCACAGAGATCATCCCGGCAGGCCCAGACGCTGAGACCTTGGCAGAGAAGGCGCGCGTCCGGTTGGTTCATGACGTCGATGAACGGCGGCACCCGCGCACCACCGCGACCCTCGGCCAGCTCATCGAGAAGCACATCGCCACGGCCGAGCTCGATCCGGGGACTCGCCGCCTCTATCGGCGCGACCTCAGAAACCACATCCAGCCTCGTATCGGCAAGATCAGCCTTGCTTCCCTCGACGTCCACCAACTGGAGTCGTTCTACGCGGAGCTACGACGGTGCCGAGCCCACTGCAACGGCAGCCCACAGGTAGATCACCGCACACCCCGCGAGCACACGTGCGACGACCGTTGTGGCCCACATCGCTGCAAGCCCCTCCAAGCATCGACCGTTCGGAGCATGCACTTCCTCATCAGCGGAGCGCTCAGCCGCGGTGTCAGGTGGAAGTGGGTTTCAATCAACGCCGCCCAGGCCGCGGAGCCACCGCCTGCCCCGAAACCGAATCCGGATCCACCTACAGCCGCCGATGCGGCGCGGATCTTGAACGCCGCCTGGCAAGATCCCGATTGGCACGCGTTTCTCTGGCTCGCCATGACCTCCGGCGCGCGACGAGGAGAGTTGTGCGCGCTGAGGTGGAAGCATGTCGACCTCGAGCGTCGCACGTTGACTGTCCGATACACCATCGACCAGCACGGCGCCACACTGACCGAGAAGCTCACGAAGGATCACCAACGGCGCCAGATCGCCCTCGACCCGGAGACGGTGGCTGTCCTCGAGGCATTGCGCCAACGCAGCCTCGACACCGTCAGCAAGCTCGGCATCACGCTGAGCCTGGATGCCTTCATCTTCTCTGGGCTACTGAGTACAACGACGCCTCCTCAGCCCGACACCTGCACGCAACGGTACGGGCGCCTGGTCAAGCGCTTGAACATCGCCACCTCACTACACAAGCTCCGGCACTACAGCGCGACCGAACTCATCTCGTCGGGCGTGGATGTGCGCACCGTGGGTGGGCGCTTTGGCCATGCTGGCGGCGGAACAACCACCCTCAGGGTCTACGCCGCCTGGGTAGCCGAGGCGGACCAGCGGGCCGCCGCCACACTCGTTGGCCGCATGCCCGAACGACCCACGGTCCCGTTCGACAGGGTTGAGCATGCGAAGACAGACCCTACGACCCCATACGAGCAGGTCGCCGCCGACATTCGCAGCAGAATCCTCGCAGGTGAGCTCCCACCAGGGCAGCCTGCACCTACACAGCTTGAGATCCGCTCGCAATACGCCGTATCGGCTGGCACCGCTAACCGGGCCGTGGACCTCCTCAAGCGGTGGCATCTGATCAACACGTCCAGAGGTCGGCGAGCAACCGTTCTTGCGCCGCCAGTCAATGCCTCGATAAGCCGAGGCGCGGCGCCTACCGGACCGAAGCTGCAGGATGGCCCTGAGGGCATGGCAGACCGAGACTCCGATCCCCTCATCAACACTCCGAAGACGGACACCTCTGGACGTCCCCAGCTACTCGAGGCGCGCCTGCTGGAGCTGGGCTCGGTTGTCAAGGTGTTCACAGCTCAGATCGACTCCGGTGACGCTAATCAGCTGACGCACGTTCTTCAAGGCGCGATACGACGCCACCGGGGCCCTGACGCCGACATCGATGACTTCGAACTCGAAGTGCGCCGGACTGATAGTCAGGAGCTGATTACAACTTTTGCCACCTTCTAGGGCTCTTCGGACGTGGGTGACAAGCCCGGCCAGTTACGGCGGATACCGGGCGAAGCTCCCAGCTGCTCGCTGGCCTCCAGCTCGACCGCGCCTCGGCCTGGCCGGCGCATCCTTCGCAACCGTTCAAACCGCCTCGATGCCGTTGCAGGCAGCTGGATACGCAGCCACGCTCGAGCTGGCACCAGGGAGATCAGCGTGAAGCATGGGCAAGTGCGCCCGTCACGCCTCCTCACCCGGTCACGGGTATGCCACCTAACAGCCCTCCTTCACACAAGTTGGCCAGCCATAACGCTGTTTCGTCTCGTATCATTGCAGGTCACGAAGTGTGGTCCCCGCGCGTGCGGGGGTGGTCCTGACCGGCGCGTTCGGTGGCACCCGCCGGGCTGGTGGTCCCCGCGCGTGCGGGGGTGGTCCGTCGTCGGCCTGGCCCCGCACGTGCGGCACCAGGTGGTCCCCGCGCGTGCGGGGGTGGTCCGCCCAGCAGAGCGTGGCCAGCGCTCGCGCTGACGTGGTCCCCGCGCGTGCGGGGGTGGTCCCATCACACCGGTGAACTCACCACGGGTGCCGGTGTCTTCCCCGCGCGAGCGGGGGTGGTCCAGACAGCACCGCGACCCTGCGGGTCCCTGCAAAGCTTTCACGTCTGGATCTGATGGGGCTTGAGACCGAATGCCCGCCAGATCCGCGACACCGTCGACTGCGACATGCCGATAGCCGCGGCCATCGACCGGGTCGACCAGTGGGTGTCCTGATTCGGTGGTGACTGTTCCAGGGTCTTCACGATCACCGCGTCGACACGTTCGTCGGTGACCGTGCGCGGCGCACCCGGCCGCGGTTCGTCCGACAGACCCTCAAGCCCATCGGAGACGAACCGCGACCGCCATTTCGCCACGGTGTGACGCTTCACTCCGAACTCGGCGGCCACGTCCAAGTTCGACCCGCCATCCGCGCAGCGCAGCACGACCCGCGATCGCAGAGCCAACGCCTGCGCGGTCGTTCGGCGACGCGCCCACCGCAGCAACGTCTCGCATTCCTAGTCGCTCGACACCAACGGTGACAGCTTCGGGTTCGGCATCACAGCACCCTAGCCGCTAGCCCCGAAGTTAAGACTCAGGACACTAGTGTCCTGAGTCGTTGATTCGTTGACAGTATCGGGCGAGGTTGTCGAGGATCTCGTCGGCGGTCTTGGTCCAGACGAAGGGTTTCGGGTCGTCGTTCCAGACGTCGATCCAGGCTTCGACATCGGCTTCGAGTTCGGCGATGCCGCGGTGGGCGCTGCGGCGGAGTTTGCGGTTGGTCAACTCGGCGAACCAGCGCTCGACCAGGTTGAGCC
Source organism: Saccharothrix sp. AJ9571 (assembly GCF_021725495.1). Lineage (NCBI taxonomy): Bacteria > Bacillati > Actinomycetota > Actinomycetes > Pseudonocardiales > Pseudonocardiaceae > Saccharothrix > Saccharothrix sp. AJ9571. The sequence continues at coordinate 535,712 of NZ_CP091382.1, forward strand.
AGGACGATCCGGTCGGGGTGAAGTGCAGGTGGAACCGGGGATGGCGGACCAGCCAGGTCTTGATCTCCGGGGTCTTGTGGGTGGCGTAGTTGTCGCACACCAGGTGCAGATCCACATCGGGCGGGGTGTCGGCGTCGATGGTCTTGAGGAACCGCAGGAACTCCTGGTGGCGGTGGCGGCGCTGGTGCCGGCCGATGACTTTGCCTGTGGCGACGTCCAGGGCGGCGAACAGGCTGGTGGTGCCGTGCCGGACGTAGTCGTGCGTGCGGCGGGCCGGAGTGGTGGGCATGATCGGCAGCGTCGGGGCGGTGCGGTCCAGCGCCTGCCTCCCGGACTTCTCGTCCACGCACAGGACAAGCGCCTTGGCGGGCGGGTCGAGGTAGAGACCGACGACGTCACGGACCTTGTCGATGAACAGCGGATCGGTGGACAGCTTCCAAGTCTGCACCAGGTGTGGTTTGAGCTCGAAGGCCCGCCAGATCCGGGAGATCGCAGTCTGCGACATGCCGGTGGCCCGCGCCATCGACCGGGTCGACCAGTGCGAGTCGTTGCTGGGCGGCGCCTGTTCGAGTGTCGTCACCACGACGTGCTCGACCTGGGCATCGGTGATCTTCCTCGCGGCGCCGGGCCGAGGCTCGTCGGACAATCCGTCCAGGCGGTGCTCGACGAACCGGCGCCGCCACTTGTTCACCGTCGGCGGCGACACACCCAACCGCCGCACCACGTCCATATTGGACACACCCTCGGCGCACGCCAGCACGATCCGCGACCGCAACGCCAACGCCTGCGCCGTCGACCGACGACGCACCCACCCCTCCAGCGTCTGACGCTCGATCTCGGTCAACACCAACTCGGGTAACGCCGGTCCACGACGAGCCATCGCAACAACCTACAACGAATCAACGACTCAGGACACTAGTGCACCGCTGCCATGTGGCAAGCTCGCCGGTGGCCTCTGTGCACTGTCTGGCATGAAGGTCGAAAAGTCAGTTCTCGCGTGCTGGCGTCGGTGGAGTAGATTTCGGCGTCTTGTCCGCGCGGTGTTTCTTGTCGAGTGCGTAGACGACTGCGGGTTTCCCGTCACCGAGGTCGCGTCGGTCCAGTTCGAATAGGGTGGTCGCGGCGATCAGGTCACTGAGTTTGGTGTAGCCGTAGTTTCGTGCGTCGAAGTCCGGACGCTGCTTGGTGATGATGTGACCGACTGTGGCAAGTGCGGCCCATCCATCGTCGTCGGAGGCCGCTTCGACCGCGTTGCGCAACTGCCGGATTAACGCGGTGTCCTGCTTCAGCTGTGCAACCGAGGCACGCAGAAGTGGCTTGCCTACGAGATCCGCCGGGGCCGTCTGGCTTGCGCTGTAAGTAAGATTTTCGGTGTAGATGAACTTGTCGCACGCCACGACGAACGGTTTCGGTGTCTTGCGTTCACCGAACCCGTAGACAGTGACGCCGGACTCGCGCAACCGCGCGGCCAGTCTGGTGAAGTCGCTGTCGCTGGAGACGATGCAGAAGCCGTCGAACCGTTGCGAGTAGAGCAGGTCCATGGCGTCGATGACCATCGCCGCGTCGGTGGCGTTCTTTCCGCTGGTGTAGGCGAATTGCTGAATCGGCTGGATCGACTGCGCGAGCAGTTGGTCCTTCCACCCCCGCAGGTTGGTGCCAGTCCAGTCGCCGTAGGCGCGTTTGACATAGGCCGTGCCGTACTTGGCGACTTCGGCCAACAGCCCGTCAACGATCGTTGGCTGCGCGTTGTCCGCGTCGATGAGGACCGCCAACTTCGCAAGGTTCGCACTCACGAGGTACACGCTCCCTGCGCATCGACCGCCACCGTCTCGACCAACAGTCACAGACTATCGGCGACGCGCACCGCTGACGGGCTTCGACCGACAAACCGGGCGTGTCGACAAAGGAAGCTCCATTTCTAGCGCGGATGCTCGGCAGGGCCGCGTCCCCAAGCCACCTTCACCACCACACGTATTACTGCACGCCACCGATCCCTCCGCCGGTCAGACGTTCCTGTACTCGCCCCGGAACGCGCGCCATGGTGCCGGCCTTGTGCCCTTGCCGACGCAGAGCATCCTGGTTTCTTCTCCTCGGCGAACTCGGCAGCCAGGTCAATGCCGAGGCCTAGATGAGTGATTCCGTGAAGTTGGTGTTAGTGGTCGTAGGCGATGAGTGATCGTTTGCTGGTCAGGCCGGTGGTCCAGTTGTGCCAGATGGCTGCGGCCATGGCCAGCAGGCGCTGGGCGACGCGGGTGAACACGCCGTGCGGGGTGCGTCCGCCGTGCGCTTCGAGATCGAGTTGTCCTTTGAGGGTCTGGTTCACCGACTCGATCCGCTGGCGGACGCCGCCGAGGTTGCCGTTGCGGGAGGTCTCGTCCTTGCGGTCCGGGCGCAGCAGTTCCAGTCCCATCGCCTCGGTCAGCTGCTTGAACTGCTTCCCGGCGAACCCTTTGTCCGCCAGCAAGATCTGGCCGTATCGAATGAGGTGCTGGTTGTCCTCGAGGAGGGCGGCGAGTACCTCGCGTTCGCCGATCTTGGGGGCGGCCAGGCACCACATGATCGGTATTCCGTCTCCAGCGCACACCAGGTACAGCTTCAGTCCCCAGTACCAGCGGGAGTGTGACGCGCAGTATCCGTATCCGGCGTGCCCGGCCAGGTCGGAACGCTTGACCGTCTCGCGGGACATCCCGCAGGGTACGGCGGTGGCGTCGGTGATCCACAGGTCGTCGAACCAGGATGGGCAGCTCATGGCGAGAACGAGGATTGCTTTGCGCAGCAACGGCTCCGCCGTTTTCAGCCGCTTGTGGTAGCCCGATTGCCGGGGCAAGTGAGCGAACCATTCGCGCCAGCGGAGGTCGGTGTGGAGATGACGGATCCACCGTCGCTCGGAGTTGTACCGCAGCAGCACCTGGGCCACCACCAGGGTGATCAGTTCACTGTCCGTGATAACCGGTCGGCGGCCTCGGCCGGTCCGAGGTGGGACCACGTGGTCATCGACCAGCACGTAGAGTGCGGTGAGGAGGGTGTTCAGGTCGTTCGTCACAAAATGATCATGAACACCCTCCGTCTGCTACCCGAACCCGGGCCATCACACATGATCTTCACGGAATCACTCATCTAGTACTCCAGCCGCAGTTCGTGATGCTTGCGGTGTAGTGTGTCGATCTTGCGCTGAGTGATGATGATCTGGCGGCCTGGGTGGCCGGGCTGGACGACCTGTTCGCCCAGGTCGCGGGACAGTTTCATCGGGCCGAACCTCGGCGCAGGGCTCGAGCTTACGTGCGGGGGCTTGCTGGCGCCGCTGGCCGGCAAGAACGGCTGGACGCTGGCTGAGGCCGCCGGTGACATCACCCCGGACGGGATGCAACGCCTGCTCAATGCGGCGGCCTGGGACGCCGACGGCGTCCGTGATGATGTCCGCGACTATGCGATCAGCCATCTGGGTGAGCGTGACGGTGTGCTGATCGTGGACGAGACCGGATTCCTCAAGAAGGGCAGCAAATCCGCTGGGGTGCAACACCAGTATTCCGGCACTGCCGGACGCATCGAGAACTGCCAGCTCGGCGTGTTTTGTGCTTACGCCACAAGCAAAGGCCGCACATTGATCGACCGTGAGCTGTACGTGCCGAAATCCTGGACCGCCGATCGGGAACGCTGCCGCGAGGCGGCGGTTCCCGACGAGGTCGAGTTCGCCACCAAGCCCGTGCTCGCCCAGCGGATGCTCGCCCGCGCCCTGGACGCCGGGGTCCCCGCCACCTGGGTCAGCGCCGACGAAGCCTACGGCGGTGACTCGAAATTCCGTCGCTGGCTGGAAGATCAGCGGATCGGCTATGTCGTGGCTGTGCCCAGCAACCAGACCATCCCCGCGGTAGCCGGCACATCCCGCGCCGACGCGCTCGTCGCCCACGCACCCGATGACGCGTGGAAACGCCGAAGCTGCGGCAACGGTGCCAAAGGCCCACGCATGTTCGACTGGGCCGTCGCCGAGTTGCCTACCCATTCCGACACCACCGCGTCCGACTGGGGACGCGCTGGCTGCTGGCCCGCCGTTCGCTGATCCGAAACGGCAAGGGCAGGCACGAGATCGCCTACTACTTGTGTTGTGCCCCAACGGGAACTTCCGACGAAGAACTAATCCGAGTAGCCGGAACGCGGTGGGCGATCGAGGACTGTTTCCAGACCGCGAAGACCGACATCGGCCTGGACCAGTACCAAGTTCGCCGCTACGACGCCTGGTACCGGCACATCACCCTGGCCATGCTCGCCCACACCTACCTGGCCGTCACCGCCGCGACAGCCCCAAAAGCCCTGGCAGCGGCCTCATCACAGTCACACTGGGCGAGGTCAAGCGTCTCCTGGCACACCTGATCACCACCCCGCTCGACCGCCTCGCAACCTGGGCCTGGTCACACTGGCGCCGACGACATCAGTACCGGGCTCAGCAAGCCCACTACCAGCGAAGACGCACCACCAATCACGAAGTGCGGCTGGAGTACTAGGTCCCTCTCGGCCCCGCAAGGTGGTCCGGGCACCGGTAAGGCTGGTTGCCCGGACCTACCTTGCGGGGCCGAGAGGGACTCCGCTGGGACTGACTATTCGTCCTCTAGAACCGCGATCCCGTTGAACAATCCGCCCTCGCAATAACCGTCGCTTACATGCCCTTGTCCCCACTCGCACGTAGCCGCTGGAATACCCTGGTCCTCGGTGGCTACGGCCGGAGCAGCCGACATCGCCGCACCCCCGGCTGTCATCGCCAGAGCTGCCGTCGCGGTCAAAAGCATCCGTCGAATCATCGTCGCTATTCCTTTTATGCCTTGGGTAACGGCCCTTGAAACCCGTGGCGGGGCTCTTTGATCGGGCCGCTGTGGCTAGTTAATGGGTGCTCCGTCGAACCTTCCGCCGGAACAGTAGGCATCATCCCCATGGCCCGCGATCTGGCCGCCCCCGTGTATGCATCGCATGGGAGGGATCTCCTCAGTGGTCTGCTCGGCCATGGCCGGAGCGGCCGAGACGAGCGCAGCTGCCGCCACCCCGCCTGTCATTGCCAGTGCCGCCGCTGCGGTCGCGAGCATTCGTCGAATTACCATCGCGGTTCCTTCCATCCCTCGGGGGAGGGTTCCCGGAACCCGTGGTGAGGGTTCCTGTCCATCGGCTACCCTGGCCCTCCCGCACCCCTAACCAGCACCCACCACATCCAGCGACACCGACCACGACAGTGGTCCGCCCTGCCTGATTGTCGGTCCCACCCGTTACGCCAGCAGGAATCAAGCGGAATGGACGCAGCGCAAGGGCACGCCGAGGTCACCCAGCCGAGTTCGCGCTGAGCGCGCGGACGAGAACGACAACCGCCGCTTTGGTCTTCAGCGGAGCTGACACGTGCCCGACCGGACATGTCCGGTCCACGCGCAGCTTGCGGATGGGTAGGCCCCTGACTTGCGACACGCAAAGTAGGTCCGGACAACTCCCGGCCGACTGTCCGGACCTACTTTGCGGATTCGGCGTCCAGCGCGGCGGCCTGGGCACACGCAGGCGGCAGCTCGGCCAACGGGACAGTGTCCGGCCGGTGTGCGCCTGACAACCGGCACTGACCAGCTGCAAGACCTAGTGTTCTCGGCTTCACGACCGACCCGGCGCAGCGATGGCCACCTGAACATCAACCGTGGGGAAATTCACCTCTGTAACAACTATCTTGCCTTCTTTTAGGCGTCCTCAACCAATGTCACCGACGAGATCACTGGTGTCGACGTCCCAGTCGTTCTCGTAGTCCGTCTGGAAATTCTTCACGTACAACGCGTACCTGTACTCATCATCTCGCGGACCCCGTTCCCATCGACCTTCGCAACGGTAACCGGACCACCGCTCCCCAAAGTATCCGTTGCTTGCACCTGTCGCGTGGCAGCTGCTCTTGGATTCGTACGAACCCATATATGTCTCACTCGGATCCCAGGCCATAGCGGTTCCGCTTGCGCCCACCATCGTCAACAACACGCCGACTGTCACCGCCGTAATTCGACGAGTATTCATGTTCTTCACCTCTCCAGTATTGGCCAACCGGGTTCCTGGCACGTTGCCTGTTGACCGAAACTTGCTGACATCTCTCAGGTACCCATTACCCTGGCGGCGATTCGCCCAGATCGCCGCATTACGCGCGTACTACCCGAAAGTGGCAGGCCGAAAGCGAGTCCTTCCAGCGCGGGAATAGCCGGAGATCGACCGGAGGCGGTCAAAATCTCTCGACGAGAGAGGTTTTCTCCCTCGGTCACCGGCCCGCAAACTAGACCCGAACCCCGCAGTCGACCCGCAAACTAGGTCCGGAACCCGCAAGGTTCACGCGGACAGGACAGGACATATCTGCTGGTCGGGCACACTTTCACACTAGAGTGACGACGTATGTTGTCAGTGACAACGCACGTAGTCAGAGGGGCAGGGGCACCGTGGACGAGCAGGGTATGGGCCGGAGGAGTCACACGCGCATGGCACAGGATCCGCCTGTCCGTGCTCGACCGCGACCGCTGGGTGTGCCAGCTCTGCGGGCCCGTGAGCAACTCAGGCCTGTGCCCGCCTCACCCGCAGAGAGCCACCGTCACCACACCCGCCTGTCCGACGCGCAGACGTGCCGTTCGGCGTGCGTGTACGCGGCCGCCCGGGTGCTGCCCGGCGACCCGCCGCTCGTGGACGGCCGGATATCTCCCGGTAGATCGTCCGGGTTGTCGTGCGGTGAGGCTGCGCGGCGTGAAGAGCAGCAGGGAGATCATGGAGATCCTCGAGGCGTTTGACCTCACGGGGAGTTATCGTGCGGCGGCGGAGTTGGCGGGGTGTGACCATCACACCGTCGCGCGGTATGTGGCCCTGCGGGAGGCCGGTGAGCCGCCGGTGGCGCGGGAGCATCGTGTCCGCGCGATCGACGAGTACTTGCCGAAGATTGAGGAGCTGGTGGTGCGTTCCAACGGCCGGGTTCGCGCCGATGTGGTGCATCAGCGCGGATCACCGCGATGGGATTCACCGGTGGTGAGCGCACTACCCGTCGGGTGGTGGCGCAGGTGAAGCAGCGGTTGCGGGCTGGTCAGCGGCGGGTGTTTCGGCCGTGGATCGTGGAGCCGGATTTGTGGTTGCAGTGGGATTGGGGCCATGGACCGAAAATTGCTGGCCGGCAGACGCAGTTGTGGTGCGCGTGGCTGGCGTGGTCGCGGTTTCGGGTGGTGATTCCGGTGATGGACAAGACGCTGCCGACGATTCTGGCGTGTCTGGACACCACGCTGCGGCGGATCGGTGGTGTTCCTACGTATGCGTTGACAGACAACGAAAAGACGGTGTCGGTGGACCATGTCGCGTCGCTTGCGGTCCGCACCCGGACATCGTCGAGGTGGGCAGGCATTACGGGATGACGATCCGCACCTGCGTCCCGGCGGATCCGCAGTCCAAGGGCGGGTCGGAAGCGACGGTGCGGATCGCGAAGGCGGATCTGGTGCCCACCGATACCAATCTGCTCGCCGACTACCGCAGCTTCGGCGAGCTCGAGGCGGCCTGCCGCGAGTTCTGCGAGCAGGTCAATGACCGGCCGCACCGCGAGACCCACCGCCGCCCGGTCGAGGCGCTCGCGGAACAGCGAACCAGGTTGCATCCGCTGACCCGTAAGCCTTTCACTGTCGCGTTCGGCACCACCCGACGCGTCAACTGGGACGGCACCGTCTCGGTCGAGGGGGTGCGGTATTCGGTGCCGCACCAGCTGGTCGACTCGCGGGTCTGGGTCCGCTTCCACGGCGACGACCTGATCGTCACCTCCGTCGACGAGAACGGCCCTGCCGAGGTCGCCCGGCACGTCCGCTCAACACCGGGCAATCCCTCGATCCAGGACGAGCACTACCCACCCCGGCCTGATCACCACGGCGACCGCGCACCACGGGCGACCTCGGCGGAGGAAGCGGCCTTCCTGGCACTGGGCAGCGGCGCGGCGGCATGGCTGACCGAGGCCGCGGCCACCGGCGCCCGCCGGATCCGTCCGAAGATGGCCGAAGCGGTCACCCTGGCGAAACTCCATCCCGCTGAGGACGTTGATCGGGCGCTGGGGATCGCGGCGATTGCCGAGCGCTTCGCCGAGAACGACCTGATCCGCATCCTGACCCACAACACCGGCCGCGACGCGGGCGAAGCCTCCCGGGCCAGCGAGGACCACAGCCTGCAGCCGGGCACCTCGGCCTGGTCCCACTTCGGCCTCCCTGTCAGCGACAACGACTCCGAAAGTGATCTGTGATGACCTCTGGACTGCGCGTCGCCGGCCCCGCCGGTGACCCTCTTGCCGAAGCCGTCGAGGTTCATTCCAGACGAGGAATACCACAGCGCACGTTGACCGCGGTCCAGCGGAAGAAGGGTAAGCGGAGCAGGACCGTCTCACGACACGGGCGATTCGTCCAGTTGTCGTCGAGCACGATGGGCGGGATCGGATGGCCGGGCACGGCATCGGGGTCGACGGCGTCGACGATCTTGGAAATTCGCTCGTACACGCGCTGAGCGACAGCTTTCCACGTGAGTCAGAGGGGGCCAAGCGTGGACTGGGCGGGATTGGGGCGCTGAGCAGTGAAGGCAGGTTGTGCCCGGAGAGCGTCACCTCGACCATGCCGTCCGCGCGGGAAGCAACGCGATCTTGAGGGACTTTCAGCACGTACTGGCCCAGTTTCGTCAGGGCAGCCCACGTGTCGCCGTGGCACACCAGGCTCACCGTGCCGATTCCCGCTGCGCGCTGCATCCGCTGTTTGTGCTCCCGCCCGGCGGTTCCCAGGTCGTCGATCAGGTCACCAAGCCACGAAAACAATCCCATGGCCTTGGCTGCTGCCGCACCGCTTCGACCTGGCGTGCCCAACGCGCCACTGTTGTTCCCGGCACGAGGGACCGGCGCAGTCCCAGCACGATGCGTTCCCCGGTACGCGCGAGCAGGAACCGGCCGGCCGCGGTGGATCGAAGCCTGGGTCAGGAACACCGCGGCCAGGTGCCTACGAGCATCCACGGGATGGCCCTGTTCCGGCGTCGGTGACGGCACGGGTGGCCAGCAACGGCTGGAGAAGCCCAGCCCGGGTCAGCGTGAGCACCACCGCCGGCCCCACGACACCCCGGTGACCGGGGACGAACCCCGGCAGGTTCCGGATGCGAGCATGGGTCGCCACGCTGGTCACGCCGACCCCGCTGGTGCTGACCGCGGTGGCACGCTGACCAGGAGGTGGTAGCTGGCGGTGTGCTGCGGTTCGCCGATGGGGTGGCCCTCGACCTGGATCCAGGCGTGGGCGGCGAAGGGGTGGGTGCGCACACCGGTGCACCAGGTGGGCCAGGTGCCGTGGGCGCGGCAGTACAGGGCGGCGGCGATGGAGCGTTGCAGGCAGCCCCGTCCGGCGCAGCGCAGGCTGACCGCGACCACCGCGGTGCGGGCGGCGAGGGCCTGCTCGGCGGTGGCGGGGCGGGCGGCGCGTCGGGCGAACTCCAGTACCCGGCGCAGTCTGGCCGGGGGCAGGCGCAGGAGCAGGCGGGCGGCGCCGACCGCGAGCAGCGCCGGCACCCGGCGGCGCAAGGGCAGGCGGGCACGGGGTTCCAGGGTGACGGGGACGCTCATCGGTCGATCACCAGGTTCGCGGTCCGCAGGCGGTCGACAAGCCCGGTGACGTCGCGTTGTGCCTGGCACGGGTCGACGTGGTGGGTGGTGGCCAGGTTGTCGGCGATCTGGTCGGTGCTGTGCCCGTCGAGCAGGGCACGCAGCACCTGGGTACCGGTGGTGTTGAGTTGGAAGTAGCGGCCGCTGCGTTCGTCGAGCAGGACGGTGCCGTGTTCGGTGTCGGTGGTGGCCACCTCAGTGCGCAGGCGTGGGGTCATCGATGCTCCCGGGTCTGATGGCCCTCGGCGCGCAGGAGGTCGTCGCGCCGGTGGCCTGGATAGTGGTCGTGGTGTGGCGCAGCCAGGTTTCGCAGCCGAGCAGGCCTTCCAGGGCGAACATGGCGGTGTTGTCGCGCTGGGGTGCGAGCAGAGCGGCTCGGAGCTTGTCCGGGTCGATCAGTCCGGCAGTGGCCAGGGCGGAGTCGGCGAAGACCTCCAGCACGGCCGGGAGGTTGCGGGCCAGCCCGTCGCGCACGTCCTGGCCGAACTCGCCCTTGGTGCTCCGGCCGGTGATCGAGGGCGGCAGGATGTCCCGCAAGGCCTCGGCCAGCAAGGGCCGGTACCGCCACGGGCTGCGCCGCTCGTGCGGGAGCACCGCCAGGGCGGTGTCGATGACGCGGTCGTCGAAGAACGGCATCTCCAGGCGCACCCCGGCGGCGTCGAACACCCTGGCCAGTTGCCGGTAGGCCGGTGCGTTGGTGCCGATCGTGGTGAGAGTGGCGTGCTGCCCACGCTGGGGGGCCAGCGGCCGGGCGTGTGCGGCGGTGTCGCGCAGCACCCGACCGGCGGCGGCGAGCGCGGCAGGGGTAGCCCAGGACGGGGCGCGCAGGGGCTGACCCCAGTCCAGATCGGTCGGGGCATACCGCGAGGGCGGCGGATCGGTGAGCCGGTCGGCCTGACGATGCCACCAGCTGTTCAGACCACGCGGGTCGGCCAAGGCTTTCAAGGTTGCCGGCCACGACCAGCTTGCCAGCGCCCGGAAACCACGCACGTGACCCAAAGCACCTGGTAGCAGCCGCCCCCGCCGACGAACACGATCGCGATGTCGGTCGCCCGGTCGTCCCACAGGTGGCGCCAGTACTCGAAGCACTCGCGCGAGAGCCACTGCGCCTCGTCGCACACCAGCACCCGGAACCGCTGGGAGAGCGCCTTCTTCAGCACCGCGTCGAACTCGATCGGCTTGCCCGGCGGCGGCCCGCCGATCTGCAGCGCGTCGTAGAGCACGTGGCGGATGTCGCGCGGGGTCGGCCGGGCCCGGAACGGTCTTCCTGGGATCGCCGTAGTACTCGGCAAAAAAGGGCGGATATGGCACGGCCGCAGCAGGCCGCGCGGGAAGTACGGGCGGAGTCCCTGCGCCGCGCTCCCTCAGACGAGTGAACACCACTCCCGCGCCCGGCTGCTCGCCCGCCGCTGACCGGCCAGGACGGGGCTCGGCCGGTGGCGGGTCACCGTGGTGCCCGGTGTCGCTGGATGGGGTGGGCGCCGGTTGGTGGCGGGGACTGGAGGTAGCCCCACCACAGGAACGCCGCCACGGGGTTCCGGGAACCTTCCGGAAGGATGAAAGGAACCACGATGAGGATTCGACGAATGCTGGTCCCGGTGGTGACCGGCGCGGCAGCGCTGGCGATGACAGGCGGCGCCATGGTGATGGCAGCCGCTCCGGCCGCGGCCTGGGACAGGGTTTCGGCCGTGGACTGCGTGAAGGGAGGCGGCCGGGTCGAAGGCTCCCACACCTTCACGTGGTGCGAAGGCGGGGAACTCCACGGAAGGCGTATCGGCGGGGGATTTCGTCCTCCCATGCCCAACTAGGTGTATGAGGCCATGACGTTGGTGACGCCGGTGTGGAGCCTGGAGGCTGGTGGCTGATCTCCTGCGGCAGTGTGGTAGGTGGTAGCTCCTCTCTGTCAAGCCGCAGCGGGTGTTCCGGCCCGCTGGTCGGCTGTGAGATCCCCACCGACCGGCTGCGCGGCCTGATCGATCGAGCCGACGGCCCGCTGGCTAAGACCGTGTCTCACGTGGCGAGTTTGGTGAGTTGTTTGAAGCAGGTCAGTGCTGCGGCGAGGGTGGCGAAGGCGCCGTAGTTGTCGGCGTGGCGTTCGTATCGGATGGTCAAGCGGCGGTAGCCGGTCGGCCAGGAGATGGTGCACGCACCGGTCATCGATGACATGAGCGCTCTGCAGGGCCCGCTGTTGACCCTGTCGAAAGTGCTGGTCGACAGCCTAGATTCGGCGCAGCTCAGGGCCTCACTGGCGACACCACCGGACAAGCAAACCGCCAGCCTGGGACTGCTGCAGCTCTACCTCGCCCAGCGAGGCGGCCAGCCAGAGACTGTCCAACCCCTCAAGGACCTTCAGCGGCTGCGTTCAAAAGGTGGATTCGCTCACTACGTCGGGGGAGCCGTCAACCTGGAACTCGACGCGATAGCACCAGGCCTCCGCACAGCCGCTGAAGTCTTCGGACACCTCTGCCGTAACCTCATTAACGCGCTCAACGTTGTAACCGAAACGATCTCCACCTTCGCGAAACACAGTCGTAGGAGCTGACAAGACGATCACAGAACGGACGACGCGCCGCACCATCGGTGCCGCTCTAGGTCGAACCCCTGGCCGCGATTCGCGGGGCGGGAAACCGCAGCTCACGGAGCCGATGAACGCATTCCGTGGAACGCTGGGGCCAAGGCAACTAGCGATCGTCCTGCGACAGGAAATCGGCGGCTGCGCGAGCCCGGTCAGCGGCGTACTCGATTCCGAGTTCGGCCAGCCTCGATCGCCACCGTGCCCGCCAAGCGACGCGCTGTGCGTCGTCGGTGAACACGGCATCGATCGTGGATTTCGAGGTGAAGGGCCAGAGTGGATCCGGTTCCGCGGCAAGGCACAGTCGAGCCAGGATCGCGCGCCGGACGAGGTCGCGCATGCGATCGACGGCACGGTCGACGGCGACGCCGAAGGCATGTTCTACTTCCTGGCCCGGCACGGTAGATATCCCGCTGATGGCCCCGCGCAGCTTGTTCAACGAGATTTGGCCACCGTGGACCAGCAGTGAACGCAGTTTGTAGAGGTGCCCGACGTCGTCGAACAACGCCGTTGCCGGATCGGTGTCGGTCGCCAGCAACGTCGCTACGCGGGTCCGGAGGCGTAACGTCACCTCGTCCTTCGGATCCCCTTCGCCGATGAACACGGCCTCCAGCGCCGTGGCAAGGTCGACCAGATGTTCGTACGGGCTAGCGGTGCGGTGTGAGTGGTTGAACTTGGTCAAAGCGACGTCGAAGGAGGTCGCGGCCATCTTGTCGCGCTTGACGTCGGCCGCGTCGATCATGTTGCCGAGTGCGGTGAATGCATCGCCTTCGTGTCCCGTCAGGCGTACGGTGCGCCTGACGGTGGCGCTGCCGAGAATTCCCTTGCCGAAGGTGCGCATGCGCGGAGTCACCCGCGTAACCAGGGTCGTCGTACCCGTCACTTCATAGCCCGACTGCACAGTGCCGGCCGTAACCAGGCGAGCAAGGAACAGGAACCGCTCAAGTCGCTCGGACAAGCGGACGTCGACTGCGTTGTGGTCGGGCTCGTCGGTGGTCTCACGGGTGATCAGCAGCGCATGAGGTGGGTCGTAGACGTGGGGAACCTCCCGATCCCATGCCCGCGAAGCACCGTTGATCTCACGCTGGATGCGGCCGGTGAACTGCCCGAAGACGCCGTCCTGCTCGGGGACGACAGTGATCCCGCTGACCTCCACTTCCTCGCCGCTGGTTGTGGTCAGGTGGGACACGTGGCGGGTGGTGACGATCTCAATGGTCGTGGTCCCCAGCACCGTCAGCAGTTCGCTGATCGACTCGTCGATGCCCGGTGCGTCAAGGTCGAACCTGTCGACGCGTGCGCAGCGGGCGACGCAGGCCTCAAGGAGGGTGAAGATGTACTGCGAGGCGAACTCGCTGTGACGGCGCTTGAGCGGCTCGGCAAAGCGTTCGGGGTAAGTCTCGTCGAGCAGAGCTTCCAATGCTTTGTACTCGGCGAGCGCCATGATGTCGGGGCCGGCGTAGTCATGGCCAGCCGTAATGTAGGGCTGGTAGGTGGAGGGCGGGATGACATGGTCATCCCTGAGTACGTCGAAGGCCCTGGTGATGAAGGCTCGGCAAGCCGCGAGGATGTCTCGTTGTTCGACGACGTCGTTCATGGCCGTGAAGTGTGGCACTGGTCTCCGCCATGCCCCAAGCAGGTGAACCGAGCGTTGGCGGAGCTGTGCCGCGACCGGTGAAGGGGAAGCATGGTCGACGGGCAGCACGGTCGGTTCGACAAGGGAAGTGCCATGACCAGCGGCGGTGGTGACCGATTCGGTTTCGTCACCCTCCAAGACGATCTTGAAGACCAGAACCAATCACTCGGCAGCCACGTCGTCATCATCGACCGAGTACAGCTCGCACCGGCCTGGCGCGGCCTCGGCGGAGTTGGACGGCTGGGCATCAGTTGGGTTCCGCCCCAGCACCGGCAAGCTGTGGATCATGGATCCCGCAGACGGAACCCACGAGAACGCCGTCACCCAAATCGAGAAACCCTTGGAGTATAAAAGCTCCAGCTAAATGTAGGACCACATCCAGATCCTGGTATCGGGTCGATCTGTACGTTCGCGCCTTCACCTTGTCCTTGACACCGACTGAATCGCTTTCTTGGACGGCCTGGCGTAGACGCAATCCCGCCGAGTTCCCCGGTTCCATTGGCGGCGAAGAGTGAACCCGAGGAAATCGAAGCCCTCGTCGATGTGGACCACCCGGGCCCCACACCGCGGACCGAACGCGCCGGGCGTCGAACCCTCCGCATTCGGTGCAGGCCAACCCAGCCGGCCTCGCCTCGACTGCCGCCCGGCCCCTCCGCAGGGTGCTAGCGTCGGTCCATGGTCACCACGGAGGCAACCGAGCGCGCGCGTCACACCCGACATGCACTTCCGTCGACCGGCGCAAACAACACCTGTTCGTCGTTTCCGAAGGGCTGGTGAAATGGCCGGCGGCACGACCAAGCGGCTCGACCTGTCCACCCCGGTCAAGAACCTGCTGTGGTCCGAATCCGGCGGACACTGCCAAAACCCGCAATGCCGCGCCGACCTGCACGTTCTCATCGAACAGCAACACCTGCACCTCGGCGAGCTCGCTCACATCATCCCCGCCCAAACCGGCGGCCCCCGAGCCGACGAGAATCCCGAGCTCACCGAGTCCGACCGAGCACAGCCAGAGAACATTCTCCTGCTGTGCGCAACCTGCCACACCATGATCGACAAGGCTTCACACGCCTACCCAGCCACCCTGCTGCACGAGTGGAAGCAGCGCAGTCAGAACGCCCGAACGCAAGCCTTCGGCACCCCAACTTTCGACACCCGCGCGCAGGCTCGCGACCACATCGAACCGCTGCTCGAGGCCAACAAGGCCGTGTTCGACCGCTACGGCCCCCGCTCCGGAGACTTCGACGACGACCGCGCCGATCAGTGGCAGCGGCACGTCGCTGCCACGATCATCCCCAACAACCAGCAGCTCCAGCGGGTGCTACTCGCCAACCGCCACCTGCTCACCACGCAGGAGAAGACCACATTCCACACGTGGGCGATCCACGCGCAGGAACTTGAAGAGCGTCACCTCAAGGGTGACTGGACCGCCGGCTCGACCCGGTTCCCTCCGGCGATGGGCACCATCCTGGAAGACGAGCAGTGAACAGCCGCGACTGGGTCGTCCAGCAGCTCCGCGAAGACGAGCACGTCGTCGTGCCCATCGGCGACAACGGACTGGCCGTCTCGCGTCCAGGCCGCCCCGACGCCGTCGCCTACTGCTGCGAACGCTCCACCATCAAGATCGTCACCACCGCGGTGGTAGCCCGAGCACTTATCGACCTACCCCAAACACAGATGGTCCTCGTCTTTCTCAGCCAGCAAATCCACACCGACACCTACGAATTCGCCGGCGACCACGGATTGGCCATCGGAACCCTCGGCAATCTGCACGGTGCGCTCCACAGCTGCGACAACATCGGCACCTACCAGGATCGCGAAGAGGCGTACGTGCGCCGACGCATGGCTAGCTTGCGTGCGGTCACTCGTGTACGGCGCAAAGGCCACAGCGCATGGGTGCTCGAACGACCTGGCAAGCTCCGGTCAATCACGATCGTCACCAGCGACGCCTACGAAGTCACCGACCTGGAATTCACCAACGCGTTGAACCAATACTCCACACTTGCCCCGGACGCGTTCGTCGCAACCAGTCCCATCGTTCGGGGCTTCAGCGATCGTGTGTCGGCAACAGCCCGCGACGCTGGCATCAAGCTCCTCACCATGAACGATTTCGTCCGAACGCTGCGCGAGCCATGGACTTAAAGCAGCGTTGGCCGATCCTCGACGAGCTGTGCACATGCGCGACACAGTTTCCCGACCTGCAACTCTGGGTCTTCGGATCCATGCTGCGCACCGACCACCCTCGAGACCTCGACGTGCTGATCATCTACACCGACCCCCAGCACGTCACAGACCTGTACGGCATGCGTCAGTGGGAAGCAACGCTGCCACCACTGCACTTCATCGCGATGAAGCCAGACGAAGAACACGACTACCGCTTCATCCACGGCACCAGAGCAGTCCCGCTGCACCCACCACCGCCCACCCCAAACTCACCGGACTCCGCCACAAAGCCACGAGGTCAGCTAAGCTAAGCTGAGTCGATTTTGCCTGGCCAGAAGCAACAACGTGTCACGTCAATCACGTGCAGGCCGCGGACTCGGCGTACCGGTCCACGATGCCAGCGCACCCAGATCGGCACGCCACCCGCCTCGCGCACGAAGCTCAACTTCTGCGCGCTCCACCCCTTGTTCGTCGAGTCGATCACGATCACCACGTCCGGTAAGGCGGGACGCTCGATAACCAGATCAACGATGCCAGACAACGAGCCACCCTCCCGTATCGTCGGCACGAATACCTCGCGATGACACCGCCACCTCCGCTCACCTCGCCCATGGGCACCCGCCCACCGTTCAATCATCTGCGTCAGCGCGGCCGTACCAGCGGCAACACCATCGCCGGCCACGGCGTTGACCACGAGTTCAGCCCGCGCGCGCAACCGCTGACCAAGCTTCGCCGCCACCACCGAGCCGTCACTGGGAACCGGAGCGTCGACGCCAGCGATGTGGCGGATCCCGGCCATCCAAAACAGCTTGTCCGTTACTCCGACATGCGCCACGCACGGCTGCAGTTCCTCGATACTCGACAGCTTCGCCGCGGCGTCGACGATCTGCTCGCTCGCGCGACGGACAAACCAGCCGAACCCTCGACAGTCTCCCTGCTCCACGCCCACCAGGGCCTCGTCGCCTCGATGCCACCAGAACGAGTGCCACTCGCGGTACAACGAAGCTGGCAACACGGCTGATGCCTTTGCGGCCAGCTCCGCTTTCCACTGTTCGGCCTCTGCCAGCGAGATCTCGAACACCGCGGAACCGCCGTCCGCGACTCGCGTGTACGGGGCGCTGAGCCGTGTCCATGCGTTCTGTGCACACTTCGAACAGCAGCGTTCAGGCCGCGCCTGATACGACTCGACAGTCAACTGGTGCCCACACCGATAGGCCACGGTCCGCCAGCGCCCGGCGCAGTGCGGGCACGCCGCGACATCGCCATTCTTCCACCAATCTGGCCGTACGCGGTCGACGACCGGCTCACGCCACTCGTGCCCGGCGCGGCAACGCCACCACGCGTTGAGGATGCTAGTCGCCGCGGTGTCCGATGGCGGTTCTTCGTCGGGTGCCACGTTGTCGACACCGACGGGTGCAGCGCCGCCAAGGTCTGCTCGGGCTTCAACCCCATGGCCGTGAACGGTACAAGTCGGCACCGACATAACCCTGCTGTCACCGCAATGGGCTACCCACCCTGGCGAAACCGCCTGCGCACCGCTACCGACCCCACCCAAGGCGACCGGCTACGCCACCGCATCGACGACGCCCGCGCCTAACCCGTCAGCCCGATATCAGAGCTGTTGCTTGGTGCGGAGCACGACCGGATCTGGAACTGTTGCACGCACCCTGCGCCTGGCGAAGGCGCGAGCTACGGCAACCTCAAGTTCGAGCGAGGCACTGTGACCAGACCCCACGATATTCCACGCGATCCGCTGCCCGTGTGGGAAGACAACTTCCCCGAACGGCAGCGGCGAGCCGTCGCGGCCGCGCACCGGCTCTCAGCTGACGACCTCGCCGACCACGATGCACCGGTTCTCATCCATACGATCCTGGAGGAACATGCGGCGGCGCCCATCGTCCCGCGGTTCGACCTGAAGTGGTTCCAGGAAGTCGCGCATCCGCCGACTCGCAGCGCTGCGGAAGCACCGACAGCGAGTCCCATGCAGATCGAGCTTGGTGTTCCGATGGAAGGCGCAGGTGCAGTCTTGTTCAGGTTGCCCGATCGCGTCTTATCCTCCGGTGGGAACAACAGAGTACCCGTCGGCGCAGACCATGACTATCCCGTATGGCACGGACTGCTTGTGTTGCCCGTAGCCGATGGCGAGCAGGTGTGGGCCAGCTTCGAACTCTGGCTACGCCAGACCTGGCGGGCATGGGAAGAAGCCCTGACTACCTGCATCGAGACTGCCAACAGCATGATCTATCAGCACCAGGCCGAGGTCGTTGCTGCTATCGCCCCCATCGTCACAACCCGACGGTCACGAGTCGTGGCCCTCCGCTCGGCATCAGCCAACCTGTCGATTCCACTGTTCCCAACTCCGAGATCCTCGGTTACCGTGCCGGTCAAGGCCCGCCAACTGACGCTGGAGCGCGTTGAGCAATTTCGGGCTTCTGGCGTCCCCGAGTACACCCTGGCAGGCGAGATCGCCGACAGCCTGATCGGCATGATCACCTCCTTCGGCCGCGCTCTGGAGCGGCTTCCCAGCGCAGCCGACCGGATCGCCGGCGAGAACGAAGAAGGCATCCGCGACCTACTGCTGTTCATCCTCAACGCCAACTACGGCGGGTTGGCAACCGGCGAAACCTTCGTCGGGAAGGGAAAAACTGACATACTACTGCGCTGGCGCGACAAAGACGCCTTCATCGCCGAGTGCAAATTTTGGAACGGCCCCGCCAAGTTCACCGATGCTATCGACCAACTACTCAGCTACACCGTCTGGCGCGACACGCGCATCGCACTCGTGCTGTTCATCCGAGACCGAACCGACATCACGGCCGTCATCGACAAAGCCAGTGAGTGCCTCCGCCAGCACGAACAGTGCCTATCCCACACCGCCTCCGCGAGCGAAGATGATCCGCCCGAGTTCACGCTCTCCTCGACCAGCGACGCCCGGCGCGCCATCCGGCTCACCCTGCTCACCGTCGCCATCCCACGGCCAACCTCACCGTGACTCCATCCGACGCGGGTCCCGGCAACAGGCGCCCCTTGCGGCTACAGGTCGGTATCCGGCGAGCGCCGGTTTTTGTCCGCACCAGGCAATTCACGAGTCTCATAAGAAGGGCCGATAGCGTGATTATCGGGCCGAGTCACGGACTTGAGGCCTCCGTCGCCCGAACGGCCCAATGTCCGCCCGTGGCCAACCCCAGAGCCGACCTCGATGCCCCTCCCGGCTGGCACCCATCTCGGCTTTGCGGGCATTCTGACCGGCATCACCACCGAACAGGAAGCCCAGCACGCTACCCACGGGATCCAGCATCTCCCCGACGGCACCAGTCTGAGACGGAAAGCACTAGCAAGCGTAACCGGTTGCCCGAAACGAGTGACGATCACCGAAAACGATGTGCCGAGGACAGCGTAGCATGTAGATACATCGGAGTGGACGAAGACGACGAACTACTGGAAGCATGGGATTCTGCAGGGGCGAAGATCCTCATGCTCGCCGAAGCGGGTGTGTTGCCCGGTCGGATGCCAGTCGTCAGGTACTTGGGATTGAAAGCGGCACCATTCTACCGGGTCGTACTCGAGGTACTTGTCGATGAGGAGTCACGACTCGGGCTTCAGCTCCCGACGGCAACCATCGCTCAACGGGTGACGGAACGGCTCGAAAAGGCCGCCGGCGGCCCCATCGACTATCCTCCGGTCGCGAAACTGCTTGAGCAGCTGTGTGAGTGGGGCAACGTCGACCGGATCCACAACACGCACCGCAAGGGCAGCCCTCAGGAATACCTACGGCAGGACTACCTCTACCAGATGACGCCCGCCGGCACGGTCGTCCACCGCGAGCTC
Organism: Saccharothrix sp. AJ9571; assembly: GCF_021725495.1. NCBI lineage: Bacteria > Bacillati > Actinomycetota > Actinomycetes > Pseudonocardiales > Pseudonocardiaceae > Saccharothrix > Saccharothrix sp. AJ9571. The sequence goes on from NZ_CP091382.1 coordinate 555,542, forward strand.
ACCAAGATCGACCAGGAGCTCGGGATGACCGGCGCGCTCCAAGCATCGATGCTGCCTGAGGTGCGCCAGGCACTGCTGGAACTGGTCGCTGCACTCGGCGAGCCCAGCGCGGCAGACCGCGACCAGCGAGCCTACATCGCCTTCACCCGTGTCGTAAACGGGTTCACGCAGCTGTCGGAGAACGCCAAGCTGTTCGTCCAGGGCTTGAACCGGTCGCTGCATCTCGACTCCACGGCGAAGGCCGAAAGGTTCTTGGCCTACAAGCGGCTCGTGGTCGATTACCTGCAGACCTTCTCGATCGGGATCGCGAAGTTCGCGGCGGGTATCGCCGAAGGGATCGAGGCCGCCGAGCAGCGCGGCATTCTGGCCGTCCTTCCCGATATCGCCGCAGTCGAGGCCGCACCCACGCTGAATGTGTCGACGGAAGAAGCAGCTGTCCGCGACGCAGAGGTGATGCGCGCACAATGGCTCGGGCTGCGGCGGTGGTTTTTTCCAGACGGCGACCGGCAACCGGTGGTGACCACGCTGGCCGACCGTTCCGTCGAGGCCGTCAGCCGGATCATGACCACGGTGCGTCAGCTGAACGACGAGCGCTTCCGGCGGGTGAACCGCAAGGCGGACTTGGTGGCGATGGCGCGGTGGTTCTCCTCGGCCGGCACTGACGTGACCGCCCTGTGGCACGCCGGTTTCGGGCTCTACTCCGCACGTCATCTGGGCGCGCCGCACCCGGCGGAGGCCGAAATCGACATCCGGCAGGGTATCGGATGGTGGGAGGGCGTCGCCCCGCCGATTTCACCGCGCCTGCGCACGCAAGGCCCCCGAGCGAGCGGAGGGGTCGCTTCGCGCCTGCCGAACCAGCGCATGGCGAAGAAGCTGCTCCGGATGAAGCAGGAAGCGGAGGATGCCGCAGTGGAGGCAGCCGCCAAATCTCTCGCCGGTCGTAGCCCATGCTTGTTGTCCAGTCTCACCCATCTCCCGGCCGCGGAGTTCGACCTGCTGCTGCGATGCCTCGACGTCGCGCTCGCCAGCCCTGAGCACAACGGAATCCGGTACGCGGAAACCAGCGATGGGTTGATAAGGGTGACGCTGCGGCAACCCGAGTCCGACGACGTCGCCACGATCACCACACCACGTGGCACCATGGGCATCGCCGACCTCCACATCACGCTGGAGGACATGGGGAGCGCCTCGTGATCCTGGAGGAAACCACACGGGAAGAGCTTCGCCAGGCCACCCGGTTCCTCGTGCTGAACCCCTTACTGCACCCAGGTGGACGTCACGCCAAAATGGCAACACTGGTGCACAGCCACGCCAAGCCGCTCAAGGCCTGGTTCGATGAGTACCTGGGCTGGCCACTGGTGATCGAACGTGACGTCATACGCCTGGTCAAGGTGCCCGAGCCGCAGACCGTGACGCACAGGGACGACGCCCCAAACGCCCGATGCTGTGCCCTGTTCTGCCTCGTGCTGGCCACGCTCGAAGATGCAGGCACGCAGACCGTCATCACCGAACTCGCCGATGAGGTCACCACGATTATCGCGGCCACCGAGGGAATTCCCGCCTACGACTCGACGGAGTACTCTGAACGCAAGGCGTTCATCCAGGCGATCCGGCTGCTGACGACCCATGGTGCGCTGGTTCCCGTGCAGGACAGCGCTTCGACCCACGAAGACGAGAACAGGTACGTCGAGTCCGAGGGAAACGCGCTCTACGACGTGGACCACCGCACAGCGGCATTGCTCCTCGCTTGTCCCACTCCCCCTGCGCGAGCCGCGATCTACCAGCACATCACTCGGCAGTCCTATCCGGACACGGTGGAAGGCGCCAACAGACGACGGCGCCACGCCGTCATGCGGCGGCTCGTCGACCATCCGGTGATGTACTTCGACGAGCTGACCGATGACCAGATCGATTACTTCCGCAACCAGCGCGCCCTCTTCGTCCGCCAGTTACGGGAAATGCTGGACACCCGCCTCGAAGTGCGCGCCGAGGGCGCCGCCATCATCGACGACGAGCTGACCGACCTCGCCTTTCCCAAGGATACCAAGGACCAGTTCGCCGCCCTGCTCTTCGCGCACGCTCTCGCCGACGAACCGAACGCGACGGAGCCGGGGAATCAAGTGGCGGACGAAGTCCTGCACCGAATCGCGGACCAGGTAGCACCACAGCTTGCGGCCCGCGCGATCAGAGCGAGCAGTCCGAGGGAGGTTCGGCAGGCAGCACTCACGGTGCTCACCAAGCTCCGGCTGGTCGAGCCCCTCGACGAAGGTGGCGCCCGTACCCTGCCCGCGCTCGGCCGCTACCGCAACGTCCGAGAACCCATTACAGCACAGCAAGAACCGGCGGCGGCGCTGTTCGCACTGCCCGGCGACGAGGAAACCGATGTCACCCAGTCCTGACTCCCCACACTTACGCGACGCCCAGCTCTCCGCGTTGCTCTCCGGTACTCCCCCGACTCCGACCGGCTCGCGATTCAAGCCATTGCGTATGGGCCTGATGGGAATCTGGCAGTACGCCAACGAGGAGTTCCGCTTGCACGACGGACGGCTGATCCTGCGCGGCCGTAACGGCAGCGGCAAGACCAAGGTGCTGGAGGTGACCAGCCCGTTCCTCCTCGACGCGAACCTCTCGGCGCGGCGGCTCGACCCGTTCGGCAACAACGCCCGGTCCATGCGCGAGAACCTTCTGTACGAGGGACGCACCCACCAGATCGGTTACGTCTGGTGCGAATACGGGCGCATCACCGACGACGGCACCGCCGAGTACCGGACGATCGGGGCGGGCATGCGTGCGCGAGAGACCAAGTCCGGCAGCCCGGAATCCTGGTACTTCATCACGCCGCTGCGCGTCGACGTCGACTTCAGACTCTGCGACCACGCGCAGCGGCCACTCGACGGCAGCGACCTCGCCAAGCGACTCGGGGACTCGGACGACACTGTGTTCACGAAGGCCGAGGACTACCTGGCCAAGCTCGCACGCGAGCTGTTCGGGCTGAGCCCGCAGCGCCTGCACAGCCTGGTGGAGCTGCTGATTATCCTGCGCAGACCCAAACTGAGCGAGAACCTCAGCGTCGAACGGCTCAAGGAGATCCTCTCCAACGGCTTGCCGCCGGTCGACGACGACCTCGTCTCCGGGCTCGCCAAGAACTTCGACGAACTCAAGCAGGACGAGGAAGACCTTAGGAAGTTCGTCAAGGCGCAGGAGGAAGTCGACCTCTTCCTCACCAGCTACCGTGTCTACGCGCGGCGGATGATCCGGCACCTCACCCACGACGTCATCGACGCCGCGGAGAAACTTCAGAAAGTACTCGGCCGTGGCAACCGCGCGGCACAGAATCTCACAAAGACCGAAACCGCCCTCGACGAAGCGGAAACCGAGCTGCGGCGTCTCGGCGCCCAGCAGAACATGCTGCGCGGCCAGATCCGCGCACTCGAGACCAGCCCCGAGATGAAGAACCGTGAGGCGCTCGACCGGCTCAAGTCCCGAGTATCAGATGCGACGAGAACTGCGGGGCAGGCGAAAGGCCGCGCCACACAGACAGGCAACCTGCTGGCCATCGAGCGACGAAGGCTCGAAGAAGCAGTGAACAAGCTCGCTGATGCGCGCGGGAACGCGGCCGAGGCTGAGGCCGAAACGCGGACCCACGCCTCGGCGGCAGGACTTCTCGCTGTTTTCGAGGCCGAGCTGGACGGATTGCGAGAGGGCATGGCGAGCGCACGGAACATCGTGGAGGGCTACATCTCGGCACGCCGTGTGGCTGTGCAAGAGACCCGACGGTTGTACGACCACCGGCAGGAGGCCCAGGTCGTCGCAGACCGGGTGCAGACCACTCACGACGACTTGTCCGCTCGCCGAGTCACCGCGACGGAGCAGGTGGAGACGCTCGAAACGACGTTCGACGACCAGGTGTCGCTGCTGTCGCAGGCGATCGTCTCGTGGTCTGGGGAATGCGTCGAGTGCCCCCTCAGCGACGAACAGGTAGCGCGGCTGGTCTCAGCGGTGGAACGGATTGGAGACGCCGACGTTCCCCGGCTGGCCGATTCGATCGCGGAGCACGTGGACACCGCCCGTGCCAGGTTGCAGGAAAAGCGCAGCACCGTGAAGGCCGGCCGGTCCCGGTTGGCGGCCGATCATGAGAACGTCACGCTGCAACGGGAGCAGGTCGAGGCTGAGACGGACCCGCCACCTCCGGATCCCTTGGTCGCCCGTCGCGACCGCACCGGGGTGGCGGGCGCGCCGTTGTGGCGCCTGGTGGACTTCCATCCCGAGGTCCCGGATGACGCGCGGGCGGGCATCGAGGCCGCGCTGCTCGGATCGGGACTGCTGGACGCCTGGGTCACCCCAGACGGCGCCTTAGTGGACCAGGACAGCTGGGACGCGATCCTGGTGCCGGGTCCGGCCCTGCCCGGCGGTGACTCGCTGGCGAGCCTGCTGCAGGCCGTGCCGCATGAGCATGTCGCGGAGAGTGTGGTCACCGTGATGCTGGCCAGGATCGCGGTGAACGGTGACGATCAGCCGTGGGTCTCACCGGACGGCCGGTGGGCAATCGGCCCGGTTCGCGGGCGTTCTGGGCAGGAAAAGGCCAGTTACATCGGTACGACCGCACGGGAAGCCGCCCGGCAACGCAGACTCGCCACGCTCGACGCCCGGCTCGCCGAGCTCGACGTGCTGATCTCAGGCCTGGACACCGACCTGGAGGTGTTCAACGATCGACTGCACGCACTCGCCGAGGAACAGCGGAAGCAACCCACCGACACCATCGCCCGCGACGCGCTCAGCGAACTCACCGCCGCACGCAAGCAAGCGGACCAGCTCGGCCAAGAGCTCGAGAAATCCGCGACTCGGCTGGGCATCGTCAAACGCACACTCGCTGAAGCCGCCGAGGCACTTCGCGCCTACGCCCACGCGCACCTCACCCCGACGACACCCGACCAGCTCCGCTCGGCGGACTCTGCCCTGACCGACCTCCATCTTGCACTGGAGCGACTCGTGGCCAGGATCGGCACCACCCTGCTTCTGGCCGAGCAGCACGGCGAAACGGAGAGCCGCGTCAACCAGCTAGCGGAAAACCTCAACGAGCAGCAAGAAGAGTCGACGGCCGCGGCGGACCACGCGACCGAACTCCGAGAGGAGTTGGACGAGACGACGCGGTCGCTCGGCTTGGGTATCCGGGAGATGTTGCAGCGGCTGGAGGGCAAGCGCAATGAGCTGGCCGGGACCGAAGGGGCGAGCGGGAAGCTCACCGTCCGGTTACGACAACTGGGTGAGAACCGCGGTGCGTTCAAGCAGGAGGTCAGCACGGTCGGCGAAGAGGTCGCGCGCCTGCTGGAAGTCCGGCAAGCCGCGGTAGCGGAGTTCCGGCGAGCCGGTGACAGAGGGTTCGTCGCGCTGGTCGGCGTACCCGGCGACGACGAGCAGGAACCCGACGCCCTCGCCGAGGCTACCCGGGTCCACACGCTGCTGAACGGCGAAGAGTTCGACGAAAACGCCAGGAACACCGCCCGCAACGACGTCGACCACCAGTTCCGCGACCTGCAGAGAGAGATCGAAGGGCCGGACTGGCGGCCCTGGGGTGACAACGAAGGCGATCTCTTCGTAGTCCAGGTGACGTTCAACGGTGCCGACCACTCCGTGCCCGACCTGCGGGAGCTGATCGCGGCCGAGATCGAAACCCGCAGCACGTTCGTGCAGGCCAAGGAGCGCAAGCTGTACGCCGAGGTCCTGCTCGGCAAGGTGGGTGAGCACCTGCGCCAGCGCCGCTTGGACGCGAGCAGGCTCGTGCGGGAGATGGACGAACAGCTCAAACGCCACCCGACCGCGTCCAAGATGCGGATGAGCATCCACTGGAAGCCCGCGGCGAACGCCGGTAAAGATGTGCACAACGCGATCAAGCTGCTCGACCGAGGGTCCACGAACTTCCTCGCCGAGGAAGCGCGCGACACGCTCATTGAGTTCCTCGGCGAGCAGGTCCGTGAAGCACGTCAGCAAGCCGAGTTCGGTGACTGGAAGACTCACCTCGCCGAGGCTTTGGACTACCGCCGCTGGTCTGAATTCGAGCTCCAGGTCCTGTCCCACGACAATCCCAAGCCGGTAGAGGTGACCGACGAACTGCACAAGAAGAAGTCGGGCGGCGAGAAGGCCGCGATGTTGCAGCTGCCGATGTTCGCGGCGGCCGCCGCCCACTATGCGGGCGCAGCGCCTACCTCGCCCCGGCCGATCTACCTGGACGAAGCGTTCGCAGGCATCGACGCCGAGATGCGGGCGAGCTGCATGGGGTTGTTGACGGGATTCGATCTCGACTTCGTCATGGCCAGCCACGACGAGTGGGGATTCCATACCACCGTGCCCGGTCTGATGACGTACGTGCTGCGCCGCGATCCAGAGATCTCCGGTGTCCTCGCCACCCCGATCGTATGGGACGGAACCCGGCGGCACAGACTGGAGGACCGGTCGCTCAAAGCTGGGCCGACGCCGTCGATTCTCGACACGGACGAACAGGAGTAACTGTGCGACGTGCGGTGGACCCCGCTTTGCTCGCCTGGACAAAAACGGCTGGTGGCAGGGAGTTCTGCACGAAGGCGCGTGAGAAGCTCGTCCGAGGTCGCAAGCTCGACAAGTGGCTCAACTACACCGTGAGCGAGAAGAACCTCGAAGACCTGCAGGCGTTGTTCGGACACGACGAAAATGTCGTCAAGCCAACAGGCATTCAACTGCGCAAGGCGGACTTCGCGCTGCGCCGTACCCGGTTTGGCATCGGCTTACACCAGCTCCTCATCGCCGTCGACGGACCGGTCATCAGCGCGCGTGCGCGGAAACGCTACGACGACCGCGTAAATCTGTTACGCGTGGCAGGACAACGAGCCGACCTATGGCAGGTCATGGTTCCCGTACCGCAGCTCGACCGAGAACGCCGGCTGCTGGAAGCGCTCGAGCTGGCGCCAACCTCGCAGGTGCCACCGGAATCAGCGACCGAGACAAAATCATGGTCTACCTACGAGGCCGCAATCAGAGCCGCAGCCTACTGGTACCCGGAGTCACGGACGCGAGTGCCGTGGGAGAAAGAGGTGGCGTCCAACGCGCTCAGCGGCTCCAAGAGATGGACGATGGCCCAGCTCGAAGCATTCTCCCGGTTGGTGGATACGGGCCTCAAACAAGCTCTGCAGTGGACCGACGCACTGATCCGCGTCGCCGGCCCGCTGTCGTGGACCAACCAGGCCCCTATCGCCGACGCCAGCCTCGCCACACCGTGGATCGACATCCCCGCCCAGGGCTCACTCGAGTCCGGCGAGCTGGTCTGCCCGGCGGACGGGGTATTGCTGGTGGAGAACCAAACGACATTCGAACACCTGCGCCGCAACACCGATCTGACGAGGACATGGCTCTGCGTCTGGCTCGAAGGTAACATCAGCAAGGGACTTATCCCCTTCCTGCGGCACATCGCCCCGCGGCACGTCGCCGCATGGTGCGACCTCGACCCCGACGGCATCGAGATCGTGCAGAGCGTGGAGAACGGACTCGAACGCCGAGTACTCCCGGTAGGCATGACACCCGAGATCTGGGCCAAGGGCAATAAGCTAGCGGAGAAGAAACCGGAAGATCACACCACCTGGCAGCACGCCGCAGCCAAGCTCGCCGACCACGGCCCCGAGTTACTGCGCCCGCTTGCAGCCGCCATCGCGACCAACGGTCACCGCTGCGAGCAAGAGAGCATTCAGTTCGAGACCACACCGATCGTAGTACGGCAGCTCAAGCAACTCGTCGCTTCGCCTGGCGGCTTATGAGCTTACTTGAGATGGCAGTCGGAATATCCGAAGCGTATGGGCCCGCGACGAGGAATGCCACCGCAGAACACAGGTGACAGTCGAGGCGATCGTCCAGATCACCAGTTCGGCATAACCCGACCCGCACACCCATGAGGAGTCCGAGACATCAACGGTTGCATCGCGAAGTTGCTAACCCAGCATGGCCAAGGCCCAGGTCGGCGAGCGCGGGCGGTAGAGAACGAGCGCGCCGTCGAATTCCTGTTCTCGGTGAGTGTACCGAAGGGCGATAAGCCAGCGGCACGAATCGCGCAGGCCGTGGATTGGGAGTACCGCACTCCTGATTGGCCAGTCTTGATCGTGCGCTGCCCGGCCGCCACGTGGTCCCACGCGAGCGGGGGTGGTCCCGGCGCTTGACGCAGCAGTTCGTCAGCCAGGTCGTGGTCCCCGCGCGAGCGGGGTGGTCCCGTGAAGCAGTTGCCAGGTAGGTTCACCCACGGTGGTCCCGAGCTCGAGCCGACCACGCGGGTCACTGTCGATGTGGTCCCCGCGCGAGCGGGAGTGGTCCCGTGGCCGAGTGCCTGACCGGCGCCACCGCGGTGTCGTCCGCGCGAGCGGGGGTGGTCCTGAACGAGATCGCCCTCAACAGCCTTCGGCGACGTCGTCCCCGCGCGAGCGGGGCTGGCCCCTGCGCGTTCGCCCGCTTCGCCACCGATCCGAGGTCGTCCCCGCGCGAGCGGGGGCGGTCCCTCGGGTCCCCGATGAAGGCCAGGCCGATGTCACCCTCCCCGGTAACGGAATGGCGAGGAAGACGCCCCTGACGGGACCTGGCTGGACGACCCGAGGCCACTCCCGCTAGCGTTGGGAAACCTCGGGGCGTGCAGAGCCCGCCAACCTGCCCCGCAACAGCGACGTTGACCAGGTCAGCTCGACAGGCGTTCTGCTGAAGCTGACCGAGCCGCAACTGCTGGCCCGTTCATAGAGCGAACCACTGCCACCAGCTCCCGCGATGTCGCCGCGCCGACCCGCAACTCCTTCCGGAGAGTCTCCGCCGAGATAGGCCGCCGACAACGACGCCAATGCTCAGCGTCCGCGCGACGAGCCAGCTCCAAGAGGGCACTATCCAGCTCGCTCGTGTGGCGGCGTGCGGTACCTGTCGGCTTGATGGACTGAGCGATTGCCTCCCCAGCCGGTTCCTCTTCCATCTGGTGAACGAACGGCTGCGGCACGTCGTTCAGGGCGCGAAGTAAGCCGGGCCCTGCCTCGGCCCACCCGATCAGCAGGAGCGGGCCGACGGCGTCGAACGCTGCCTTGCCCCACTGCCCGGCGGCGACCGGGTCAGCCACGTTCAACAGCAGCGTCACCACGCTGGCCGCCAGCAGCAGGCGGCGCGCTGGTCGCAGAACGTCGTCGCCAGCGCTCGACAACGCCAGGTGACGAGTACCGACGAGTAGGCCCAGCACCGTCAGGTCCACAGCCGGCGCCACCAGCGGAGCCACGTAGACCGGCACCCCCAGCTTCAACGCCAGGTTCAGGACGTTGCCGAAGCCGAACAGGAAGGTCAGGCCGATGACCATCCCCATGGTGACCGTGACGAACCGAGCCACCGACCGCGAGTTCGTGCTCATGACCGGCTCCCCGGCGCCGGAAGATCGAAGACCGCCTCCACCGTCAACGGTCCAGTGAAGAGTCCCTGGTCAGGCCCGTTCCCATCCTTCTCGCGTCCTGCCGGGGGCACCAGCCAGGCGAGTTGATCGCCGGCACAGGAAGCGATCGACCAGGGAGAGCCACCGCGCTCTCCCTGGCGACGACAGATCGTTATTTCGTCGTGCGCCGAGTCCGGCCGCGCCTCTCTTACGTGGAATCTTCCGGCTGATGCCACGCGCGTCCAGTCGGTCACCCTCTGTTGCTCACGAGGAGCTGAATCATGAACTCCGGCAACCCGCCGTGTGGTCGGCGGGCAGGCAACCGGGCCGCCCGCGCGGCGTTCGAGGAGGCCAGGCGCGCCGGTCTCGCTCAACGGCACCTGCACAAGCTCCACTACCTCAGCCATCACCCGCATCGCGCCAGGCTCCCGCCGGAGCCGTCCGAAGCGCGCCCAGTCATCCACCGGCCGCCTGACGGTGTGGACGCATCCGGAACGCGACGACCAGTGTGAGGAGGACGATCACGGCCATGGCCAGGAAGACGTCGGAGAACGCCGCGCCTTCGTGGCTGGTGAACCAGGGGTTCAGAGCGCTGCTGCCGCTTTGCTGCCTCGCGGTCACCAGTACCCCGAACAGGGCCGGGCCGGTGCCGGCACCGAGGAACTGCGCGCCCTGGAGGATCCCCATGCCGACACCGACCTGATCAGCGGGCAACGCACCGGCCGCGGCGCTGATGATCGGGGTGAGCACGGAGATGAAACCCGCACTGAGCCCGAGGATGCCCGCCGCGGCGGGGAGCACCGAGTCGCTTCCGGTGAAGGTCGCGAGGAAGAGGCTGAACAGGCCCATGACCGCCAGGCCGGTCAGCACCAACGGCCGGGTGCCGACGCGGTCGGTGATGCGGCCGATCAACGGTGAGAGGAGGGCGACAGCGATCCCGGCCGGGATCATCACCAGGGCACCCGCCCCCGGGCTGAGGCCGTTGACGTCGACGACCAGCAGCGGGACGAACACCAGGCCGCCGAGATTGACCAGCATGGCGAGGAAGGCGACCACGACGGCGACCCGGTAGACGCGATTGGTGAACAACGCGGGCGGGACGAACGGCTGCGCCACGCGGACGGTTCGCCGGCCGAAGAGCGCGAGCGCGACGATCGCCACCACGAGGCTGGCCCAGGACGAGGGTGCCGAGAACCCGGCGACCTGCGCCTGGGTGATGCCGAAGAGCAAGAGACCGGCGCCAAGGCCCAGAAGGATGCCGCCGGGCAGGTCGAACCGTCCGGTGGCTGCCGGGGGTTCGCCAGGGAGCACCCGCAGCGCGGCGGGAAGCAGGGCCAACGCGGCTACGAGCATGAGCCAGAACAACGCGGGCCAGCCGAGGAGCTGACCGATTCCGCCGCCGATGGCCGGTCCGGCGGCGGTTCCGATCCCGGCGGCCGCGGAGACGACACCGATGCCGGTACCTCGCTTGTCCGCCGGCATCAGCTTGGTGACGGCGATGATCGAGAGCACCGGGATGGCGGCCGCGCCCACCCCCATGACGATCCGGCCGAGCACGAGCACCAGCAGGTCCGGGGCGAGTGCGCAGACCAGGCTCCCGACGGCATAGGCCACGAGGGCGAAACCGAACAGACGCCGCAGGCTCACCCGGTCCGAGATGCGGCCGTAGAACGGGATGCCGACCGCGAACACCAGTAGGAAGCCGGTGACGACCCAGGCGAGTTCCGCCTCGGAGGCGCCGAACTCCGCCCCGATCGAAGGGAGCACGAGAGTGACCATGTCGCTGGCGATGACAGTGACGAGCATCGACGGCAGGAGCACCGCGAGCAGGGCCACCGAGCCGGTGCGGCCAGCGGTGGCCGAAGTGGATGACATAGGGAAGCGTCCTTCCGGGCAGCGCTTACTGCCACCGTTGTGGTTACAGTTTGGGCAAAAAATGAACGGCGGAGGGTTCCGCCGTTGCTCGGTTACGCGTGGGTCTGTTCGATGGCCACTACCTGCCGTGCCAGGTGGGCGATGGTCGTTTTGCCGAGCCGGTCCTCCATGGCGCGTTCCGCGTCCCGGAATTCCACTTCGAGCAGGGCCTGCATGTTGCGGCCGACCTCGCACGCCTCGCTGGGCGGGTGGGCGTGCCTCGAGAGCACCGGACCCTCTTCGACCGCGGTATAGGCGTCGTACAGCGTGATCTCGCGCGCCGGGCGGGCCAGCGACCAGCCGCCGCCACGACCCTCGGTGGCCCACACCAGGCCGGCGTCGCGCAGGTTGCCGAGGATGCGGCGCACCAGCACGGCGTTGCTCGCCAGGCTTTCCGCGATCTCCGCGGAGGTGAGCGAGCGGTCGTCCCAGCGCGCCAGCAACGTCAGGGCGTGGATGGCGACCGCGCTCCTGCTGCTGAGACCCACCACGTTCCTCCCCATGCTCGGCCGAACTGCAATCAACGTAGTTGCAGTTTCAGTGGGCTGTCAATCAGGTTGCTCGATTTCCGGGACGATCACAGTGGGGGTTGACACTTCGCGCCGGGTCACCGTTCGTCACTAAGATCGGTTCGGTGCCCAGCGGAGACAGACGGACCTTGATCAGCACGCTGGTGGCATTGGCACTGGCGATCGCCGCGGTGTCCACCCTGGGGGCGACCGGCACGGTCACCTTCGGCGAAGACCCGGTCGCCGGGCGCGCGGAGGCGATCCTCGCCGAGATCCCGGGGCCGGAGACCGGGCCGGTTTGCCCGCTGGACAAGCGGTACGTCGACGAGCAGGTCGCCGGACTGCGACCGGACGTGCTGGCGGCCTGGGAGCGGCTGCGGGCAGAGGCCGGGGCCAAGGGCATCCAGTTGTGCGTCAACGACAGCAAGCGCAGTCTGGCCCAGCAGCAACGGGAATTCGACCAGGCGGTGGAGAAGTTCGGCACGGCGGAACTGGCCGGGCGATACGTCCTGCCGCCGGAGAAGTCCATGCACGTCCAGGGCATCGCGGTGGACATCCAGCCGCTCGCGTCGGCTGCCTGGGTGGAGCGCAACGGACCGGCGCTGGGCTGGTGCCGCCGGTACCAGAACGAAGAGTGGCACTTCGAGTACAACGCGGACTACCAGGTGTCCGGCTGCCCGGCCATGCTGCCGAGCGCGACGGGCAACTGAGTACCGCGGGCTGGAAGCGCTGACGGCGACCCTGCGTGGGCTTACCGGCGCGCGACCTGCCGGGGGCGTGAGCCGGTGCACCGGGCGCGATAACCCAGCGTGCCCAAGGCAAACTTGCCGCCGGTGCTGTGGACCACATCACATCGGGGCATCCGGCCCCGAGGCACCCCCGTCGAGTTAGATACCTCCTGCCCCGCCCCCGCGAGCCGAGAAAGTTGTCTGTTGGCGACCGAGACCCGCTTCCGTACCGACATCCAGGCACTACGGGCCATCGCCGTTCTCGCCGTGGTGCTCAACCACCTGTGGCCGCTGGGGCTGACCGGCGGTTATGTCGGTGTCGACGTGTTCTTCGTGATCTCCGGCTTCCTGATCACCGCGCACCTGCACCGGGAAGTCGACGGCACCGGCCGCATCCGGCTCGCGAAGTTCTACGCGCGGCGGGCCCGGCGGCTGCTGCCCGCGGCCTTCCTCGTGCTCGCCTTCAGCGCGGTGACCGCCTACTTCCTGCTGCCCTTCCCGCGCTGGGAAGCGAATGCCGGGGAGATCCTCGCCAGCGCCTTCTACGTGGAGAACTGGCTGCTGGCAGCCAATTCGGTGGACTACTCGGCGCTGTCCGCCTCGGCGAGCCTGGCCCAGCACTACTGGTCGCTCTCGGTCGAGGAGCAGTTCTACCTGTTCTGGCCGCTGTTGCTCCTGCTGCTGTTCCGGCTGCGCGGTCGTCGTGCGATGACCGTCGGGATCGCGATCGCGGGCCTCGCGTCGCTGATTTACTGCGTCCACCTCACCGCGGTCTCGAAGGCCGCAGCGTACTTCGTCACGCCGGTGCGCGTGTGGGAGTTCGCCATCGGCGCGCTGATCGCGTTGAGTGCGGCGAAGCTGCGGCTCTCCAAACAGCACGCGGGTATCGCCTCAGGCGTGGGTTTCGCGCTGATCGTCGGCTCGGCGGTGTTCTTCGACCACCACACCCACTTCCCCGGGCTGTTCGCGCTGCTGCCGACGATCGGCACCGGGCTGGTCATCCTCTCCGGGCCGCAAACCCAGTGGCACACCAGGTTCACCGCCGTGCGGCCGGTGCAGTTCCTCGGCGGCATCAGCTATTCGCTCTACCTGTGGCACTGGCCGTTGATCGTGCTGGCGCCGTTCGCGCTGGGATCGCCGAGCCTGTCGCTGTGGCAGCAACTGGGCCTGCTCGCCGTCTCCGTGGTGCTGGCCTGGCTGACGAAGGCCGTAATCGAAGACCGCGGCATGGCGTGGCGGCCGCTGGCGGAGAGTTCGAGGATGACGCTGACCGCGGTCGTCGCCGGTATGGCCGTGATCGCGCTGGCGTCGACCAGCCTCACCTGGGCCTACGACAGCCAGGTCAAGCAGAGCGAGCTGGCCGCGAAACGGGAAGCCGTGAAGACCTGCCACGGTGCTGCCGCGCTGGTGCCGGAAAACGAGTGCGAAGCCCCGTTCGGCCCGGCCAAGGTGCCCCACCTGGGGCCGTCGAGCGAATACCACCAGCGCCCGCCCGAATGCGGCGAATGGCTGGGCACGCACCTGGCCGGGGACAAGAAGACCGTCAGCGTCTGCGACTTCAGCGGTGGCACCCCGCAGCCGAAGGTCGTCTGGCTGGTCGGTGACTCCCACGCGCAGCAGTGGCAGGCACCCGTGTTCGACCTGGCGCGCGAGCACGGCTGGGTGGTCAAGCTCGGCCTGCTCGGCGCCTGCCCGATGGCCGACATCTCCTACCGCGGCTTCCGCGGTGCCACCGGCGACACCGATGTGCCGAAGTGCACGCACTGGTCGCGGGATCTGGCGTCGGCGATCGCGGTCGAGCGGCCCGCGTACGTCTTCACCTCGTTCTACGCCCGGCAGGAAATCGCCGACGACGGCACCGGCCGGTCACAACTGGCCCAGTACCGCGAGGGCCTCGACACCTACTGGAGCGCCTGGACCGCCGCGGGCGCCCAGGTCTACGTGCTCGCTGATCCGCCGCTGAACGGTGACGTCCGAGAAGCCGACTGCGTCAGCATCAACTCCCAGCAGCCCGCCGCCTGCGCGGTGGAACGCAGGCTCGCGCAACCGCCGGATCCGCTCACCGAAGCCGCGCGCACGAGCCGGAACCCGGGCGTCAGCCTGATCGACCTGACCGACTACTTCTGCGACGCGAACCAGTGCCACGGCGTGGTCGGCAACGTGGTCGTCTACTACGACTCCGACCACCTGAACCGCGAGTTCGCCCGCACCCTTACGCCGATGATCGCCGCGGAGGTCGGGCTCACGGAGCGGTGACCCCGGCGCAGGGACGACCGGCGACCTTCGCCCCGGCCGAGGTGGTGATGATGGCGTCGAGCCGGGCCCTGGCGTGTTGCAGGTTCAGCAGCTGGCCGTCGATGCGGTCGCGTTCGGCGGTGAGCCGCTCGAGCAGTTCCGGGGTCACCTCACCGCTGACCACGCACGGCAGCAGCCCGGCGATGGTCCGGCTGGCCAGGCCCGCCGCGTAGAGCTGCTGGATCAGTTCGACCTGCCGGACGGCCTTCTCCGGGTACAATCGCTGCCCGCCCGCGCTGCGCGCCGAGGTCAGCAACCGCTGCTCCTCGTAGTACCGCAGCGCGCGCACGCTCACGCCGGATCGCGCGGCCAGTTCACCGATGCGCATGGACCGTCCTCCTGTGATCGGGATCGCAGCTGCTTGCCTCTCACGCCGGTGTCAGGTTTTAGCGTAGCCAGTGATCCCGTTGTTCCCCGGAGGAGATGATCATGACCTTGGTCCATGGCACCGCCGATGCCCGGTTCGCCGCCGTGCGCGCCACGTTCGAGCAGCACGTCGAGTCCGGTGAGGAACTGGGTGCCTCGCTCGTGCTCGACCTCGACGGCGAGCGGGTGGTCGACCTCTGGGGCGGTTACCGCGACCAGGCGCGGACCACGCCGTGGGACGAGCACACGATCGCCAACGTCTGGTCCTCCACCAAGACCGTGACCAGCCTGGCCGCGCTGGTGCTCGCCGACCGCGGTGAGCTGGACGTCTACGCGCCGGTCGCGCGCTACTGGCCCGAGTTCGCCGCGAACGGCAAGGAGAACGTCGAGGTCCGGCACCTGCTCTCGCACACGTCCGGGGTGTCCGGCCTGGAACAACCCGCCGTCGTCGAGGACCTCTTCGACCTCGAAGGGTCGACCGCTCGCATGGCCGCGCAGGCGCCGTGGTGGACGCCGGGCACGGCTTCCGGTTACCACGCCGCCAACTTCGGGCACCTGATCGGCGAGGTCGTCCGCCGGGTGAGCGGGAAGTCGCTGAAGCAGTTCATCGCCGACGAGCTCGCCGGCCCGCTGGGCGCCGACTTCCGGCTGGGTGCCGAAGAGGCCGACTGGCACCGGATCGCCGACGTGGTCCCGCCGCCCGCGGCGAAACTGGACTTCGCCGCGCTCGGGCCGGACAACATCATGGTGAAGACGCTCAGCGGACCGGCGATCGACCCGAACATGGCCAACACCCCCGCCTGGCGGCAGGCCGAACTCGGCGCGGTCAACGGTCACGGCAACGCGCGTTCGCTGGCGCGCCTGCTCTCGGCGATCCCGCGCGGCGGCACGGTCGACGGGGTGCGCCTGCTCGGCCAGGAGACGATCGAGCTGATCTTCGACGAGCAGGCCAACGGCGTGGACCTCGGTCTCGGCATCCCGCTGCGCTGGGGCATCGGCTTCGGCCTGCCGCGCCAGGACGTGCTGCCGTGGATCCCGGAGGGCCGCATCTGCTTCTGGGGCGGCTGGGGCGGCTCGATGGTGATCATGGACCTGGAGCGGCGGATGACCCTGACCTACATGATGAACCGGATGGCGCCGGGCATCATCGGCTCGGACCGCAGCGCCGCCTACACCCAGGCGGTCTACGACGCGCTGGGCTGAACGACCGGGAGGCGGGCGCAGTGGCGGCAGGCTCGGGCCGATGCCGCCACCACCCCGTGCGACACCACGGTCAGCAGCGCGGCGAGCAGCACAAGCGGCCAGCCGTCGGACGGTGCCGCGATCGCGAGCACCACGGTGGCCAGCGGCATCGCCACGCTGGCGGTGGTGCCGGTCCACGCGGCCACCATCGGCAGCAGCGGCGGCATCGGCAACCGCCGCGCCAGCGCGCCGGTGGTGACCAGGGTGAGCCCGGCGGCCAGCACGGCCGTCACCCCGATCGCGGCCAGCACCTGCGCGGCTTCCGGTAGTTCGGGGCCGCTCCACACGGCCAGCCAGCAGATGATCAGCACCGGCACGACCACCGCCACCATCCGGGCGGTGGCGCGGGTCTGGCCGATGGTCAGTTCACGCTGACAACTCGGCACCAGTTCCTCGACGGTGCCGAACTCGCGCACCGCCAGCTCCGCGGCCTCCCGGGACGACAAGCCTGCGCAGGCGTGATCCGCGACAGCGTCCGCGAGACCCTCACGGATGTCCCCGACCAGCGTGGCCTTGGCGCGGGCGGGACCGTGCAGGGCGGCCGAAAGCGCGGCGGCGTACTCGTCGACCGGATCGCTCACCGCGCACCCCCTGGGTTGAGCACCGACCCTATCGCGCTGGTGAACGCGGCCCATCCGCTGCGTTCGGCGGTCAGCGCGCGCCTGCCCGCGTCGGTCAGTTCGTAACACCGGCGCCTCCGCTCCCCCTCCGCCTGCCAGCCGCTGCGCAGCAGGCCGAGTCGTTCCAGTCGGTTCAGCGCCGGGTAGACGGTGCCCGTGCGCAGCTCCAGCACACCGCCGCTGCGCTGCTGCACCGCGGCGATGATCGCGTACCCGTGCAGCGGTTCCGCTTCGAGCACCGCCAGCAGCAGGCCGTCCAGGTGCCCGCGCACCGCGTCCGCCCTCATAGGTAGACAGTCTACCCATCGATGCAGTAGGAAGGGTACATATTGGCAGCCTACATATAGAGGGGTCCCGTTGACCAAGTTCCTGCTGTCCGTGCACGTGCTCGCGTCCATCCTGGTGGTCGGGCCGATCGCCGTGGCCGCGTCGCTGTTCCCCCGCTACGCGCGCGCCGAAGGCGGCGCGGGCGCGCTGCTGCACCGGATCTGCCGCGGGTACACGGTGGTCGGCATCGCGGTCCCGGTGTTCGGCGTGGCCACCGGCGCGGCGCTCGGCGTGCTGACCGACGCGTGGCTGCTCATCTCGGTGGTGCTGACCGCGGCCGCGGCCGGCATCCTCGCGCTGGCCATCCTGCCCGGTCAGCAGAAGCTGCTCGACCTCCCGGAAAAGGCCGAGCCGGGCCGCATCGCGGCCCGGCTCAGCATGCTCACCGGTGTGTTCAACCTGCTCTGGGCGGTGGTCGTGGTGCTGATGATCGTCCGGCCGGGCTCGACCACCGGCGCCTGAGCGTCAGGGGATGTACACGCCGAAGTCGGCGTTGGCGGTGGCGAAGTCCTGGAAGCCCATCCGCGCACCGGCCGCGCGGGTCACCGTGCCCGCCGCCCGGACCCCGCCGTTGACCTTGAGGTAGACCGAGCCACCGCTGTCCCCGCCGCGCGCACCCGGCTGCCCCTGCTGCTGCTCCACCTCGACGAGGTCCTCCGCGTCCTGCCAGAAGAACAGCACCTTCAGGTCGCACACCGGGTTGCCGGTCTGCTCGGCGCTGGTCACGCCGCTCTGGCAGAGCAATTGGCCGACGAAGACGTGCGTCCAGCCGAGCACCTGCTCGGTGGTGTTGCTGCCGCCGTTGCCCACGTACATGCGGTTGCTCGCCTGGGACGTCGGGATCAGGGCGATGTCGTGGTCGTTGTGGCCCTGCCCGACGTTGCCGATGAACTCGCCGACGCCGTCGGTGATCCGGTGCCCGTGCTGGCCGCAGTGCTCGGCGGTCAGCACGAACTGGTTGCCCGCGCCGTTGCGCACGCCGAACCCGGCCGTGCAGATCGTGCTGGCGGTCTGGTTCCAGGTGCGCGCGCCGCCCTTCCACGGCGGGGAGTCGTCACCGCGGGACACCGGCGCCAGCGGTTCCTCGTGCAGCACGCGCAGCGGAACTCCCGCGACCGGGTCGAGCGCGCTCAACGCGGTGGCGACACCGGGTTTCGCGGCGAGCACGAGTCCGCTGCCGTCACCGGGGCTCTTCACGCCGTACGCCCCGGAATCGGGGTTCTCTTGCAGCCACCGGTTGACCCGGTCGGCGGCGACATCGAGTTCGCGTTCGCTGTAGGCGGCGGAAGCGACCCGGACGGGCGCGAATCCTCTGGCCACGCTCAGGGCTTCGTCGACCGCGGGTGTGGTCGCGCCTTTCCACCACAGCACCACATCCGAGGCTTCGAGCACGATGCCCGCGTAGCCGTCGGCGGAGTCGGCCAGCCGGGCGCGCAGCGCTTCGGCCGCCCCGACGAGCGGCTGCTGGTCCAGCACCCGCTGTTCGGCCGCGGACAGCGTGCGCACGGGCTCCGCCTGCGCGGCAGGCAGCGCGGAAACCGCGGTGAGCACGGCAAAACCGAGGGTCAGTGCGCTGAGTTTCTTGGACAGCACGGAATGCACGGTTCGCTCCTTGGGGACGGGGAGGGGGAACGAGCTGCACCGGCGCGGGTAACAGATTGGCACGAAACGGGGCTGTGGCGTGGAAAAGCACCGTCTTCCGACAAAACCGGCCAGACGAAAGTCGGGTGGATCGGCACCCTAAACCCGTGGGTCGACGTGCACCTTCGGCCCGGGCCCCGGTGGGCGCGCGCCTGCCAGCACCCCGGCGACCTCGTCGAGCCCGACGGTCGCGGCGACCAGCGGCCGTGGATCGACGTGCCCGCTCGCGTAGTGCCGGATCGTCTCGGCCAGACCCGGCGACGCACTCAGCACCCCGACCGCGGTCACGTCCTTGAGCACCAGTTCGCGGGTGTCGATCCGGCTCGGCCGCCCGGCGAGTCCGATGTAGACGATCCGGCCGGATGGTTCGACCACCTCCAGGGCCCACGCGGGCAGCTCGGCCGCGTTGGCGGCGTCGACCACCGCGTCGAACGGCAGCCGGGGCAGCTCGCCGGCGGTCCACACGCCGTCGAAACCCAGTGACCGCGCGAAGTCCAGGGATTCCGGGTGGTTGCCGACCAGGTGCACCTCGGCACCCGCCGCCCTGGCGAACATCGCGGTGAGCAGGCCGATCGTGCCCGGCCCGAGCACGAGCACCCGGGTGCCGGGCCGGGCATTCGCCGCCCGCGCCGCCCGCAGCGCGTTGCCACCGGGTTCGACCAGGGCGCCGAGCGTCGCGTCGACCGAATCCGGCAGCTCGTGCAGCGAACTCACGGGCACCGCCAGCCGTTCGGCGAGCGCACCCGCACGGCCACCGCGGATGCCGACCTCCTGCCTGTCCGCGCAGACGTGCTGGTTGCCGCCGAGGCACCGGCGGCAGCGCCCGCAGCCGAGCATGGTGTCGCCGATGACCCGCCGCCCCAGCCACGCGCGGTCGACGCCCTCGCCGGCTTCGGCCACCGTGCCGGTCCATTCGTGACCGATGCGCACCGGGTAGCTCGCGTGCCCGTCCGCGAGGTACTGCATCTCCCCGCTGAAGAACTCGGCGTCCGTACCGCAGACCCCGGCGCGCTCCACCACGACCACGGCCTCACCCGGCGCCGCCACCGGTGGTTCGACCTCCAGCACCGACGCCTCGCCCGGCGCGGTGACGGCGAACGCCCGCACCCCGTCAGCCCCAGATGAGCGCCGCCGTCTCGACGATGCGTTCCAGCTTGGCCTTCTGCTCGTCCAGGGTCAGGTCGTTGCCCTCCTCGGTCGAGGAGAACCCGCACTGCGGTGACAGGCAGAGCTGGTCGATGTCGACGTACTTGGCCGCGGCGTCCACCCTGGCGCGCAGGGAATCCACGGTCTCCAGCTCGCCGCGTTTCGTGGTGACCAAGCCGAGCACGACCTGCTTTCCCTTGGGCACGAAGCGAAGCGGTTCGAAGCCACCCGAACGTTCGTCGTCGAACTCGAGGAAGTAGCCGTCCACGTTCAGCTCGTTGAACAACGCGTCGGCGACGAAGTCGTAGCCACCGGTGGCGATCCACGACGAGCGGAAGTTGCCGCGGCACAGGTGCGTGGTCACCCGCAGGCCGTCCGGGCGGTCGCGCAGCGCGGCGTTCATCGTGGCGATGTTGCGCACGTGCTGCTTGTCCGGATCCCCGCCGGCCCTGGCCACCATCGCCCGCTGCTCGGGATCGTTGAGGTAGGCGAGGCTGGTGTCGTCGAGCTGCAGGTAGGTGCAGCCGAGCCCGGCCATGCCGGCGATCTGCTGGGCGTAGGCGGTGGCCAGATCGGCGTAGAACTCCTCGAGGTCCGGGTACGCCGTCTCGTCCACCGCGGCGCGCCCGCCGCGGTAGTAGACCATGCTCGGCGACGGGATGGTCTGCTTCGGCGTCACCGACTCGTCCACAGTGGACTTGAGGTAGGTGAAGTCGTCGGCGAAGACCACCTCGTTCAGCCCGATCCGGTCGTTGACGCGGAACGCCGACGGGCTGAACTCGAGGTCGCCCTGCTCGTTGTGGAAGGTGACGTGCAGTTGCTCGTCGCTCTTGCCGATGCCGCGCAGGCGGTAGATGAAGTCCATGTGCCACGAGCCGCGGCGGAACTCCCCGTCGGTGGCCGACCGCAGCCCGGCCGAGCGCTGCAACTCGACCACCTCGCGGATCGCTTCATCCTCCACGGTCCGCAGCTCGACCGCGGTGATCTCGTTCTTGGCGCGTCTCTCGCGGGCGGTTCGCAAGGCGGGTGGGCGGAGGAGGCTGCCCACGTGGTCGGCACGGAACGGCGGTGTCTCGCGCGGAGTCATCACCCCATCGTCGAGCAGGCACGCGCGCCGATCAACCCCCGCTCGGCTTCGTCGAAGTCGGGCAGAACTCCGCACGGTGCTCAGCGGCCCACTGGCGGAACGTCCGCGGCAGGTGCCCGGTGAACCGCTCCACCGTGTTGTTGACCGGGGCGGGCATGGCGATCGCCCGTTCGGCACTGTCCATCACCGATTCGAGGACTCGTTCGGGCATCCAGGGTTCGCGGCGATCTTGGGCCTCCTGCCTGGTCAGCGCGTCGACCGTGAGCGGGCGGCCGAGTTCGCCTGCCAGTATCGCGACGATCTCCGCCTGGGTCAGCGACTCCGGTCCGGTGAGGGCGAGCGTGGTGCCCGGGTAGCGGTCGGTGGTGAGCAGTTCGGCCACCACTTCGGCGATGTCGTCCTCGTGGATCGGGGTGAACTGGCCTTCCGGGTAGGCGATGCCCACGCGGTCCCCGATGCGGATCTGCGTGCCCCAGTCGCGACTCGCGTCGGTGGCCAGCCAGCCCGGGTAGATCACCGTGTACCGCAGTCCGGACTCGCGCACCGCCTGCTCGGACGGCAGGTGACCGAGGCGGATCGGGTTGTCGATCGCGCCCTCGTAGACATCCGGTGAGGACAGCAGCACGACGTAGCGAACGCCCGCTTTCCCTGCTGCCTCAAGGAACTCCGTCGGCGCCGCCCGGGCTGTCGGGTACAGGAAGATCGCTTCCACCCCGGCCAGCGCGGCGTCCGCATTGCTCGGGTCCAGTAGGTCCAACTGCACGGGCTCGACGCCGTCGGGTAGCTCCAGCCCTGTCACGTCTCTCGCCGATGCCCGCACGTGGTGGCCACGACGAGCCAACTCGGCGACCACCCGGCTGCCGACGTTGCCCCGCGCTCCGGTGACGAGAACGGTCATCACGACTCCCTTTTGCTTTGTCTGCAAAATACCTTTGCAAACAAAGCTATACCGTGGACACCAGTTCGTCCAGTACGGACAGCGCCTCGGCCAGATCCGGCTGAGCGGCGCTACCCCGTCGCACGCAGGCGATGAGCTTGCGGACCGGGCGCGGATTCCCGGTCAGCGGCACCCGGACCACCGCGTGCTCGGCCGGGATCGGCACCAGCCTCGGGAGCAGGCAGACACCCAGCCCGTCGGACACCAGCCGGGAGATGGCGAACCACTCCTTCACCTGGTGCGCGACCGCGGGCGTGAAACCCGCGGTGGCACAGGCCGAGAGCAGCAGGTCGTAGGTGTCGTTCTGCCGCGGCTTGACGATCCAGCGCTCGGCGCGCGCGTCGGCGAGGGTGACGCCGGGGCGGCCGACCAGCGGATGTCCTTCGGGCACCAGCAGGTCCTGCGGATCTTCGTGCAGCACCCGCTGCTCGAACCGCGGGTCGTCGACCGGCGGGCTGGCCGGTGTCGGCAGCACCACGGCGAGATCGGCCTGCTCGGCGAGCAGGAGGCGGAAGCAGTCTTCGCTCTCTTCTTCGAGCAGCTCGATGTGACGGCGTTCGTTGCGCAACCTGACCGCGGCGGGGGAAAGGAACGCCGCGATGGCCGAGGACACCCCGCAGAAACGCAAGGTCCGGCGGGCTCCGCCGAGGTCCGCTCGAGCGCGCTCCCAGTGCTCCTGCAACGCGTCCGCGTGTTCGAGCAGCGCATGAGCGGCTGCGGTGAGGCGGACGCGGCGGCCGTCCCGGATGAGCAGTTCGACACCGAGGTCGCCGGCCAGCGCCCGCAGTTGCTGGGACACCGCCGAGGGCGTCACGTAGAGAGCTTCCGCGGCCGCGGTGACCGTGCCCCGGTCGGCCAGTACGCGAAGCACCTGCACCCGTCGAAGGTCCATCATGTAGCCCACGCTAAACGAATTCGGTCGTGAATCCTCGATGGACCTGAACGGTGTGCGGGCGTGAAGCTGGCGGCATGGTTCCCGCACCGCTCCTCGTGCTCACCGCGGCGATCTGCACGCAGACCGGCCAAGCCTTCGGCAAGCAGCTCTCCGGCGAGATCGGCGCGGGCGGGGTGGTCGCGCTGCGACTGGGTTTCGCCGCGACCCTGCTGCTCGTGTGGTTCCGGCCGAAGCTGCCCGAACGGCGGCACCTGCCGTGGATCCTCGGCCTCGGCACCGCCATCGCGGGCATGAACCTGGTCTACCCGGCGATGCGGTACCTGCCGGTCGGCGTGGCGAGCACCCTGCAGTTGCTCGGGCCGCTGGTGCTCGGCCTGTGCACGTCGAGGCGGCTCGCCGACCTCGGCGCCGCCGTGGTGGCCGGTGCCGGGGTCTGGCTGCTGAACGACCCGGCGGGCGGGGCGCTGCCGTGGCAGGGCGTGGTGCTCGCCCTGCTCTCCGCCGTCGCGATGGGCGCGTACCTGGTGCTCAGCCGCAAGGTCGCGCTGCTCACCGGCGGGCCGTCCGGGCTGGCGTGGGGTGTCGCTTTCGCGGCCGTACTCGGCATACCGACCGGACTGCCGGCCGAGCCGCTGGACTGGGCGCCGGGAGTACTGCTGGCGGGCGCCGCCGTCGCGACGTGCACCGCAGTACTCCCGTACACCCTCGAACAGTCCGCGTTGCGGCGGATCAGCGCCGGCACCGTCGGCGTGCTGCTCAGCCTCGAACCCGCCGTCGCCGCGGTCGCCGGGCTGCTCGTACTGGACGAGCAGCTTTCGGCGCTCCGCTGGCTGGGCCTCGGCTGCGTCAGCCTGGTCGCCGCGTGGACGGCTACTTCGCGGCGAGCGCGAGCTCCGGCTCCGCCACCCGCGAACGCTTGACCACCCCGGAGATCGCGACCAGCAGGCCGAGCACGGCGATCCCGGTGACCACGACCAGCGCGGGCGTCAGGCCGTCGAGCACCCCTGCGCCCTCGCCCGCGTTCGCGGTCAGCACCGCGGTCACCACGGCGAGGCCGATGGCGCCGCCGACCTGGACCGAGGTGTTCAGCAGCCCGCCGGCCAGGCCCTGTTCGTTGTCGCTGATACCGGCCGTGGCCTGGATGTTCAGCGAGGAGAACGCCAGCGTGAAGCCGACGCCGAGCAGGATCATGCTGGGCAGCACGGCACCGGCGTAGCTGGAACCCTCGTCGATCCCCAGGAACAACGCGTAGCCCGCGACGTGCGCGGCGACGCCGGCGAGGATGGTGCGCGGGGTGCCGAGGCGGTCGATCAGCGGCTCGATCTTCGGCGAGCCGAAGGCGACGATCAGGGCCGCGGGCAGGAAGCCCAGCGCGGTCTGCAGCGCGGACCAGCCCAGCACTGACTGCAGGTAGAGCATCACGACGAACTGGAAACCGATGTAGGCGCCGAAGAACAGCGCGCCCCCCAGGTTCGCGCGGGCGAGCGGGCCCGAGCGGAGGATGCCGAGGCGCAGCAGCGGGTGCTTCGAGCGCTTCTCGATCAGGATGAAGGCGGCCAGCAGCCCGATGGCGAGCGCGAAGGAGATCAGCGTGCGCGGCGAGGCCCAGCCGATCTCCGGCGCCTCGACCACGGCGAAGACCAGCAGCAGCGACCCGGCGGCGCCGGTGATCGCGCCGGGGAAGTCGTAACCGCCACCGGTTTCCGGGCGGTAGCGCGGGATCAGCTTGACCGCGGCGACCAGCGCGGCGAGCGCGATCGGCACCGGGAGCAGGAAGGTCCAGCGCCAGCCGACCTCGGTGAGCAGGCCGGAGAAGACGAGCCCGGCGGAGTAGCCGCTGGCGCCGAACACGGCGAAGATGCTGATCGCCTTGTTGCGCGCGGGACCCTCGTGGAACGTCGTGGTGATGATCGACAGCGCGGCGGGGGCGGTGAACGCGGCCGCGAGGCCCTTGATGAACCGGCTCGCGATGAGCAGCGGGCCGCTGTCGACCAAGCCGCCGAACAGCGACGCGACGGCGAACACCGCGACCGCGACGAGGAAGACGCGGCGTCGGCCGAGCAGGTCGGCGGTGCGCCCGCCGAGCAGGAGCAGACCGCCGTAGCCGAGCACGTAACCGCTGATGATCCACTGCAGCGAACTGGTGGAGAGGCCGAGTTCGGCCTGGATGGACGGGAGGGCGACGCCGACCATCGACACGTCGAGCGCATCGAGGCCGACGACGGTGGAGACGGTGAGGAGCACGCCCCACAGGCGTGCGTCCCACCGGGTCGAGGAGGTGGACAGGGGTGCGGAAGAGCTCATGACCGAGGACGATACATGCGCGCGCATCTAATGCCAACGCATTAAATGCGTTTGCATCAGATTCGTGTGCATGTTATCTTGGGGCGGTGAGCGATGTGGCCGAGCGAACCCTGGTGCAGGAGTGGCGCGAACTGTTCGCGCGGCACGCCACGGTGTTCAACGCGCTCGAGTGCCGGCTGCAGGAGCAGCACGGGATCGGCATCAACGAGTTCGAGGCGCTGGAGCGCCTGGCCACCTGCGAATTCAAGTGCCGGGGGACGGACCTCACCGAAGCGGTACACCTGAGCCAGAGCGCCACGTCACGCCTGGTGGCCCGGCTGGAGCGGGAGGGCCTGGTGGAACGCGCCATCTGCGACCAGGACCGCCGGGGCATCTTCATCTCCCTCACCGACGCCGGCCGCCAACGCTACGCGGAAGCCAAACCCACGCACCGCGCCGTCCTAGCCAAAACCCTCCCCCACCACTGACCCCGCCCATCCCCACCTCCAGGCACCCGAACCCCACACTCGCGCAGCCGAACCCCGCACTCGCGCACGCGAGTCCCACACTCAGACAGCCGAACCCCGCACTCGGCCAGCCGAACCCCGCACTCGGGTAGCCGAGTTTCACGTTCAGGCAGCCGAACTCCACGTTGGTGCAGCCGAACCCCACACTCAGGCACCCGAGCCCACACCGGGACGCCCGAGTCCCACACTCGGGCAGTCGAACTCCACACTCAAGTAGTCGAACCCCACGTTCGTGCAGCTGAATTCTGCGTTCGGTGGCCGAGTTCCACACTCGGGCAGCCGAGCCCCGCACTCGGCGCGGGATTTGGGAGCGCGCGAGCCCGAGTTCCACGTTCAGGCAGCTGAGTTCCACACTCGGGTAGCCGAAGTCTGCACTCAGGCAGCCGAGTTCCACGCTCGAGTTCTCGTTCGAGCGCGGTCGATCGATTGAGCCCTACGTTCGGGGCCAACTGACGGCTCGCGAGGTTGTTCCGGTCGGCACTTGAGCCTTGGGGACGACACCCGCGCCAACGTGGAGTTCAGCTGCCCGAACGCAGAACTCACGAGCCCGAATGTCGAACTCGGGCTCCCGAACGTGGGGTTCGGAGGTCCGAGTGTGGGACTCGCACACCCGAGTGTGGGATTCGGATGCCCGAGTGTGGAACTCGGGTGCGTGAGTGTGGGGGTCGGGTGCGTGAGTGTGGGACTCGGGTGCGTGAGTGTGGGACTCGCGTGCCCGAGTGTGGGACTCGGGTGCGTGAGTGTGGGACTCGGCTGCCTGAGTGTGGAACTCGGGTGCGCGAGTGTGGGGGTCGGGTGCGGGAGTGGGGTTAGAGGTGGGGGACGGCGGTGAGGGGGCGGTGGTTGAGGGGTTGGGTGGGGCGCGCGTTTCCGGTGGTGAACAGGGATTGGAAGCGGGTGATGGTGGCGGGCGAGACCGTGAGTTCGGCGGTCAGGAACCACTGGACGTCTTCGCTGAACGGGTAGGTCGTCAGCGAGCCGTTGTACCGCAGGGTGCTCAGGTTCGACGGCAGCAGGGACTTCAGGTCGACGTCGTGGATCGCGACCGGGTCGCCGCATTCGGGGGCCAGGGCGGCCAGCACCTTGTCCACTGTGGACGGTGCACCCGCGCGCAGCGGGACGCCGATGACCAGCAGCCTGCCCGCGGCGCTCCGGTGGACGAAGTGCATTTCCAGCGGGTCCGCGTGCCCGGCGAAGTGGTGCTCCGAGGGCGTGTGGAAGTGGAACTGCTCCAGCTCGTACCGCACCCCGGCCACGGTCACGTGCCCGGCACCCGGCGTCACCACGGCTTCTTCGGTCTCTTCGTGGTGCCGCGTCGTGCAGCCCGCCGGGTCGGCCGCGTCTTTCCGGACGTATTCGAGTTCCAGCTCCGAGTGCCCATAAGCGACGTTCAGCCGCGGCTGGTGCGGGTCGAACTTGATGGCACCCGGGGTGACGTTGATCGGGCTCTGCATCGGCAGCTGCGACTGGGCGGCGGTACCACCGGCGGTCAGCGTTGCCAAGGCGAGCCCGAGCGGAAGGAGGATGGCGGTGAAACGTCTGCGTGTCACGCTCAGAACCTTTCGGGGACCCGAAGTCGGTTCACTCTTCAGGAGGAACTCGATCAGGAGCCCATATCCTTCTCCGCCCTCGATCGTTCCCGCAAGCACCCGTAAGCCGGGCAATTGCCCTCATCCGCACCAATTCGCCCGAACGTTTCCGGCATTCGGAAGTGATCTGCGCAACACTCGCCCGGGCTGCACTATTAACAGAACAGCCGTACTGTCCGATTTGTGGCTGTTCTTCCTTTGCTCACCTCCGTACTGCTGACCCTGCCCACCCCGGTCACTCCGGCGGCGGCACCACAGGCCTGCGACGGCGTGACCGTCGCCGTCGCGCTTCCCGGTGAACTGCTGGTCCGCTGCTCGAGCGGGGCCACCGCCCGGGAAGCCCTCGACAACACCGGCCTCGACATCGAGACCGGCCGCAACACCGGCGGCTACGACGAACCCGACTACGTCTGCCGGATCGACGGCTATCCCCAGGCCGACGACTGCGCCGGCCACGAGGACGGCGACCTGTACTGGAAGGTGTGGCGCGTCGGCATCGACCCCGTCGCCTGGCGCGCCTCCCAGACCGCCGGCGGCCCGGCCGCGGTCCCGGTCTGCCCTGGCAGCCTCGTCGGCTTCAGCTTCGGCGGGCAGATGCCGGTCGACCCCACCGGCGTGGTCACGACCCCCGGCTGGCTACCGCCGAACTGCCGCTGAGCCGGGCGACCGGCGTGGCCACCTGTTCCACGGTCACCCACACCGCCAGCACCAGCGCCGCCAGCATCACCATGGCCAGCACGCGGAAGTCCACAGTGGCCAGTGCCGATCCCGGGACCAGGTACGGCAGGTAGGAGAACAGCGACGCGAACTGGGTCAGGATCGGCAACGGCCACAGCACGCGGGGCAGGCAGAACGCGGCGACCACGGTCAGCACGTCGGCGAGGAAGAAGTACCGCTCGTGCATCGCAGGCAGCAGGAACGGCACGAGCAGCGCCGAAACCGTTGCCAGCAGGACCATCCGCGTGGTGGTCAACTCGGTGGCCCTGGCCAGGACGGCGATGATCCCGCCGAGCACCAGCAACCCGGTCAGCGCCACCCCGGCGGCCTTGATCACCTCCGTGCCGGACGCCCCGGTCAGGAACTGATAAGCATTCGGCGCGTTCAGCGTCAACTGGCCGTACGTTTCGGTCTGCGTGGCGTAGATCGTCAGCAACGGCACCGGATCGGCGCCGATCAGCAGCGCCGGGACGTCCAGCACCAGGTAGACCCCCGGCACCAGCAGCAACGCCCGCCACGGGACGCGCTTGCCGAGCACCAGCAACAACAGCACCGGGAACAGGAAGATCGCCTGCAACTTGAACGCCAGCGCCAGGCCGAAAAAAGCACAGGCGAGATACGGCCGGTGACGCAGGGCGAAGTACAAGCCGCCGAGCGCGAACGCGGAGTAGATCGAATCCGCCTGTGCCCACATCGAACTGTTCAGCACCACGGTCGGCAGGAACACCACCACCGCGCCCGCCAGGACCGGCCACCAGCGGCCCGGGTAGCGCAGGTCGACGATGCGGTAAACGAAGTAGGCCAGTAGGAAGTCGAACACCACCGAAATCGCCTTGATGCCGATCAGCGGCGGCACCGGCAGGTAGCTCAGCACCACGAGCAGGTACAGGTACGGCGCGTTGTAGTTGGCGAACTCGTGCCGCAGCGCGCGCCAGCCGCCGTTCTGCTCGATGAACTCGTACCAGCGCAGCAGGAACGCGTTGTAGTCCCCGGAGCGGTGGTCGAAGAACAGGGTGCGCACGGCGACCGCCGCCAGCACCAGGACCACCAGCGCGCCGATCTTCTTAGCCATGGCGGTCAGTCAAACGCGGTCCGCTGTGAACCGGCTGTGCGCCGGGTGTGCGCGAGCTCAGCGGAACAGGTGCTCGATCCGGCTGGAGACCGCGGAGACCAGCGGGGCGAACCGGGGACGGCCGCCGAGCAGGGACTGCACCTTGGACCAGCGGCTCAGCGTCAGTTCGGGGTGCGCCGTGCCCGGCACCCCGCGTTGCAGCGCGCGCATGTCGTCGGCGAGCAGGTTCAGGTTGTCGTCGATGACCTCGCGCTTGGGCACGTCTTCGCGACCGGTCTGCGCACGCAGCCGGTCGAGCAGCACCAGTACTTCGGTCGCGGAATCCGCGGTCGTCCCGGCCTCGATGCTGATCACCCCGCTCTCGCGCCGACGCCGAGCACAGACGTTACCGCGCGCGAAAAGTCGAGGGAACAGGCGGCGAGAAATCACTGCCACCACAATCGAACGGTTACTCACCGCCACCGGCCGGGGTCCTAAGCGGACTGTCCGGTTTGGTAACAGGAATTGCGGTGTCCTCTTCGGACGGGGGAGGGCGAACGGGTGGAACCCAGCGGAACGGACGGGTCGGGGGTCAGCCCGTTCCACCGGGGGCTGTGGGAGCGGTGGCGAACCACGCGCTGGGGTCGGCGTCGGTCTGCGGCCACGGCGTACCACCGCCGTCGCCCGCGCACCGGCATTCGTGAAAGAGGCAGGTCCAGGCGTCGGAGAAGCGCCTGCCGCACCACCGGCAGGTCCGGAAGACCCGGCTGACGAACTCGGCGGGGCTCTCGCCTTCCCCGCGTCGTGGCTCCGGTCTTTCGCCAGGCACCAGCACCTCCCGTGATCGCGTCATCACGCTAGGCGCGGCCGGTGGTGGTTTTGTGCACCAGGAGTGCACACCGGGGGTGGTCTACCCGGTTGGGGCAACGCCCATTCGCCAGGCGAGGCCGCGCAATTCGCGGCCACCGGCATCACGGCGCGCGCTGCCGAGCAGGTCAGCGACGGCCTCCCGAGCGAAAACATTGTTTCGGACCTTTTGCGGCGCCAGCTCTTCCGCTTTCAGCAACGCCGAAAGCCCTTGTTCGCGAGTCTTCCGCTCAGTGAGCAAACCGCGGCCCAGATCCATCCAATAGGCTGATTGCCGCGCCCGCGAAACCCCGACCGGCCGCACCTCGCGGGCCAGCTCGGCGACACCGGCACCCAGCCCGAGTTCGAGCCCGATGGTCACCTGCCAGATACCGACGTTCGTCCGGCCGAAGTTGGTGTCCATCCACGGGCTCACGTCCGGCCCGAGCTGCCCGGCCAGCGCGGCGGCCTCGGCCAGGTGGGTCCGCGCCTGCTCGGCCTGACCGCGGGTGGCCGAGGCCAGTGCCGCGGTCAGGTGCGCCAGCCCCGCCGTTTCGGTGCGCCCGCCGGGCATTTCGGCCACCCGGACGGCCAGGTCGTACTGCCGCTGCCGGTTCGCCCCGGACAGCAGCTGGGCCCGCTGGTAGGCGGCGTAGGTGGTCCACACCGGGTCGTCCAGCCGCTCGGCGGCCTGGTGCATCCGCTCCACCGCGAGCGCGGGCAGCCCGGCGAAGCCGAGGTCGTGCACCAGGTAGGCGGCGGCCTTGTAGGTGCCGATCAGGCCGATCAGCGCCTCCCGGCGGTGTGCCGGGTCGGCCGAGACGACCAGCAGCTCGCGGATCAGCTGCGGGATGAGCACCACCTGCGCGGCGAAGTCGGCGTCCGGCCGGAGCACCTTGTTCAGCCGCCGCACGTCCGCGGCCACCTGCGGCCACGGCCGGACCGGCTGCTCCGGCACCTCGCCGACCCACCAGCCGGTCAGCGCCGCCTCCACCTCCGGCACCCCGGCCCGGATGTCGTCGTCCCGCGGATCCCGTGCCACATAGGGCTTCCCGGTCAGCTCGGTGGGTGAGACGCGCAGGGTGCGGGCCAGCGCTTCGAGCACGCGCCTGCTGTTGACCGGTTTCTCGCCGCGCTCGATCTGACCGAGGTAGGTGAAGGAGTAGCCGGAGAGCTGCGCCACCGCCCGCAGGCTGAGCTGACGCCACCCGCGGATCTCCCGGAGCCGCCGCCCCAGTTCCATCGCGGGTTCCATCGCCCTATGCCACCCTTCGGTCGAAGTGCCACCACCTCCAGGGTAGCCAGCCCTAGATCAGGTGAACACTCCCACCGGGTTACTACGCGTGGTCATCCGGGTACACACGATCGCGTAAAGTACGCAACGCAGACGCTTCTACGACGCCGACGCGATGGCGGCGTCGACATCGGAGCGACGCGGGTTCGGGCGGCCAGTGCCGGTCTCGATCAGCTCACGCAGGCTCGTGCCGATGTAGTGGGTCCACGCGCTGAAGCAGATGTCGTAGCACTCGTAGGCGGGCACCAGGCCGTGGTGGGTGAAGCGGACCCCGGTGCGCTCACCGGCAGGCTCGACCTCGAAGTCGATCGTGGTGCCCACCCATTCGGTCTTGTCCTCGGTGAACTGGAAGTGGTTTTCCAGCACCAGCCACGAGACCTTCCGGCCGGGCACCACCTCGGTCACCCGCACGCGGCAGGTGTGCAGGTCGCCGTTGCGGTAGTCGAACTCGCCACCGACCCGGTCGGTGTCGCCGTCGATGTCGGCCGACCACCAGCCGCGCACGTCGACCACGGCGGCGAAGACCTCCGCCGGGGCCTTGTCCACGGTGATACCGGTGGTGAAAGCGGTGTCGCTCATGAATTCTCTCGTTTCTCTTCGAGATGCGATTTCAGTGCGTCCAACTGGCCGTCCCAGTCACGCGCCAGCGCGGCCAGGAACTGCTGCGCCACCCGCATCGGGGCCGAACGCAGCCGGTACCGCACCCGGCGGCGCTCCCCCGGTTCGGCGGTGACCAGCCCGGTTTCGGTGAGCAGAGCCAGGTGCTTGGCGATCGCCTGCCGGGTGATCGGCAGGCGGCTCGCCAGTTCCGTCGCGGTGGCCGGGCCCCCGGCCGCCAGCGCGGCGAGGATGGCGCGCCGGCTCGGATCGGCCAGCGCGGTGAAGACCTGCTCGGCGACGGCCTCCGGATCAGGCTGCGGCATCGAGGTAGGTCACCAGTTCGCCCAGTTCGGCCGCCCAGCCCTCGGTGTTGCCGTTGAACGCCTTGTCGTAGGCGTCGTCGGTGAGCTGCGCGAAGCCGCTCTCGATCACCGTCAGGCGCGTGCCGGGACCGGCCGGTTCGAGGGTGAACTCGACGTAGGTGCGGCGGGGATCCTCCTCGGGCAGCCCGTAGATGTGCCAGGTGAAGCCGAAGACCGACGGCTCCTCGACCCGCTCCACCCGCAGGTTGGCCTGGTCGCCGCTGTCCCACTTCAACTGCCCGGAGCCGCCGGGGCGCAGGTCGATCGACGCCTCGTTGCCGAACCAGGCACCCAGTCCTTCGGCCGTGGTGAGCGCGGCCCAGACCTTGGCCGGGGGCTGCGCGACGTCGACGGTCCGCTCGATGCGATCGGGGAAAGCCATGGTGTCCTCCACTAAGTAGCAACCAACTGGTTGCGACTCTATGGCAACCAATGGGTTGCGTCAAGCTTCTAGGCATAGACCTTCTAGGCATAGACCCAGCGGCGGCCTGGCTAGCCTCGCCCCATGGCGCACGTGGTGGTCCTGGCCAGCGGGAGCGACGGCGACGTGCTGCCCTACCTCGGCCTGGGCAGGCGGCTCACCGAAGCCGGGCACCCGGTGACCGTGGCGGCGGCGGAACGGTTCGGCAAGGCGATCACCGGAGCCGGGCTGGGCTTCCACCGGCTGTCCTCGACCGATCCGCGCGAGGTGACCGCGGCTAGCCGGAAGTCACCGATGCGGTTGATGGTCGACGGCCTGCGCGAACAGGTGCCGGAAATGATCAACGCCGCCGAGGGGGCTGACGTCCTGTTTTGCCCGATGTCCACGTTGATCTTCGGTACCAGCCTTTCCGAAGCACGCGGCATCCCGTGCCTGGCGGTGCCGTTGCAGCCCGCCGCGCCGACGCGTGAAATGTCGCCCGCGTTGTTCGGCGGCCGCGACCTCGGCCCGTGGCTCAACCGCGGGACCGGCGAGCTGTTCGTCCACTGGGGACCGCGGATGTTCGCGAAACCGCTGGCGGACCTGCGATCGCGACTCGGCCTGAGGCACAAACTCAAGCCGGACCCCCATCGGCGCATGCTGCACGGGGTCAGCCCGAGCGTCGTACCGCGTCCGCGAGACTGGCGGCCGGAACAGGAGCTGACCGGCTTCTGGTGGTCGCACACCACCACCGAACCCCCTGCCGAGCTGGTCGAGTTCCTCGAAGACGGCCCTCCCCCGGTCTACTTCAGCTTCGGCAGCGTGGTCGCGCGCCAGGCCGGTCGGCGACAGCAGGCGATCAGCGAAGCCATCCGGCACACCGGGGTCCGCGCGATCGTCCACTCCGGATGGGGCGAGCTGGACGCCACCGGCGACAACGTGCTCACCGTCGGCCACGTCCCGCACGAATGGCTGCTGCCGCGCGTCGCCGCCGTCGTGCACCACGCCAGCGCCGGGACCACCGCCGCGGTGCTGCGCGCGGGCGTGGCCTCGGTGCCGGTGCCGTTCTCGAGCGACCAGCCGTTCTGGGCGAACCGCCTGGTCGCGCTGGGCGCCGCGCCCGGAGTCGTCCCGGCGCGCAAGCTCACCGCGAGCGGGCTCTCGGCGAAAATCGCCGAGGCGGCCGGAAAGCCTGCCTACACTGAACGAGCCGCGGCGGTCGCGGCGAAGCTGCGGAACGAGGATGGAGCCGCGCGCGTGATCGAAGTCGTCCAAGAGGTCACCGGCGGATGACCGCACGCAGCGCTCGCAGCTGGCGGCGAGCCGCCCGCAACCGATCCGCCGGCGGCGCGGGCATGTACACCCCGCAGCGGCGCAAGCTACTGGCGGACCTCACCGGAACCGTGCTGGAAATCGGCCCCGGCGCCGGTGCGAATGCCACGTACTTCCCGCGCGACGTCCGCTGGCTCGGCCTCGAACCGAATCCCTACTTGCACGATCGCCTGCGTCAGCAGGCCAAGGGCGAAGTCATCGGCGGGACGGCGGAGGAAATCCCGCTGGCCGACCACAGCGTGGACGCGGTCGTCGGCACGATCGTGCTCTGCTCGGTCGAAGACCAGCACCGGGTGCTCGCGGAGATCGTGCGCGTGCTGCGACCCGGTGGGCGGTATGTGTTCCTGGAGCACGTCGCCGCGCCGGAGGGCACCTGGTCACGCCGGGCTCAGCAGGCCGTCGCGCCGGTTTCGCGCTGGCTCGACGGCGGTTGCGACCCCGCACGCGAAACCGGCCGCGCCATCGACGCGGCCGGGTTCGAGCGAATCGAAACCGAGGAATTCCAGCTCCACGGCCCGTTCGGGGTGAAGATCCCCCACCTGACCGGCTGGGCCAGTACGGCCAGGTGAGGGCGGGGCTCACATCCCGAACTTGGACCGCACGTCGGCGACGATCAGGTCGTGGTCGATGCTGAGCGCGACCATGGCGCCCAGCGCGGCGCTGGTGACCGCGTGGATCCACGGTGACGGCCAGTTCGGCAGGCGGGCGGCCTCGCCGGCGGCGTAGATCCGGTCGACCGAGGTGTGCCCGTGCTCGTCGATCCGCACCGAGCCGTCGTCCATCAGTTCGCAGCCCAGCGCTTCGGCGAGTTCGCCGTGCGCGTCGAGCGGCGTCTTGAGGAACATCGCGTCACGGGCCACGGTCTCGCCCGCGATCCGCACGCCGGTGAGCCGGCCATCGGCCCCGGTGACCTGCTCCACCGGCTCCGTCCGCACCTCCACCTCGCACACCTTCAGCGCCGCCGCCGCTTCCTCGTCGAAGTCCGGCGCGCCGTCGGTGAACAGCACCACGTCCGGGCTGTACCGGGTCAACTGCACGGCCAGGTGCGCGGCGGAGGTTTCCGCGCCCAGCACGGCCAGCTTCTGCCCGCGGACCTCGAACCCGTGGCAGTACGGGCAGCCGTAGACGCCCTGGCCCCACAGCTCGGCCACGCCGTCTACCTCGGGCAGCCGGTCGCGGCGGCCCACGGTCAGCAGCACGCTGTGTGCCTGCTCGGTGGTCCCGTCGGCGAGCTCCACCGACGCGCCCGCCTCACCAGCCGAAACCGACGAGACCGCCACATCGCGAACGGTCACCGTCTCGTACTTGGCCAGGTCCTCCCTGGCGATCCGGCGGAACTCGGCGGGGTCGATCCCGTCCCGGCTGAGGAAGCCGTTCATCGCGTGCGCCCGGGCGTTGCGCGGCTCACCGGAGTCCACCAACAGCACCTTCCGCAGCGCGCGGCCCAGGATCAGCGCCGCGTTCAGGCCGGACGGCCCGGCACCTACCACGATCACGTCGTACATTCTTCTCCTCTAATTCCGGGACTAGTCCGGGATCCGGGTGCCGAGTTCGCGGGCGATGCGCTGCACGCCGGGGGAACTCAGCACGGTCTGGTGGTTGCCGGGCACGCCGATGATCTCGAGGCTGCCCTTGACGGTGTTCTCCCAGCCGTACGCGGGCTGGGTGACCGGGGTGTCCGCGGCGCGGAAGAGCACCACGTCCCCGTGGTACCTGGCGGCACGGTGGGAAACCAGCGCCGCGATGTGTCGCTTGTGGACTTCCCGCATGCGCAGCAGCCGGGTCGCGTCGAGCCCGGCAGGCAGCGCGCTGACCGCCGCCGCCTGCTCCATCGCCGCGCGGATGGCCTCGTCGGGCGTCAGCGTGCGCAGGTGCTCTAGGTCGAGCGGCACACCGGCGAAAAACTCGGCGATCACGTCGACGTCGTCCACGTCGCCGTCGACCAGTTCGGGCGCCACCGAGTCGATCATCGCGACCAGCTCGACGCGCTCGCCCTCGTCTTCCAGCCGTGCGGCCATTTCCAGCGCCACCACCCCGCCGAGCGACCAGCCCGCCAGGTGGTACGGGCCGTGCGGCCGGACCGCGCGCACCTCGGCGAGGTAGCGCTCGGCCATCACGCCGATGCTGTCGTCGGCCTCCTGCCCTTCTTCGAGCCCGAGCGGTGCCAGCCCGTAGAACGGCCGGTCGCGGCCGAGTCGCCGGGCCAGTTCGCCGTAGCAGAGCACGCTGCCGCCCGCCGGGTGCACGCAGAACACCGGCGTGCCCTCGCCCGCGGTGATCTCGACCAGTGGCCGCCAGGCCGCGCCACCCCCGCGGACCAGCTCGGCCTCCTGCTCGACCGTGCGGGCGGACAGCTGGTCGGCCAGTGTGATCTTCACGTCGAAGGCCCGCTGCACCTCGGTCGCCAGCCGGATCGCCACCAGCGAATCGCCGCCCAGTTCGAAGAAGTCGTCCAGCACGCCGACGCGTTCAACGTCGAGCACCTTCTCCCAGGTCCGGGCCAGCCGCAGTTCGACCGCGTCCCTCGGCGCCACATAAGGCTTTTCGGACAGGTGCGCGCCACGCGTGGCCCGCAGCGCCTTGCGGTCGACCTTGCCGGAGGTGGTCATCGGCAGGGCGTCGAGCACGGTCAGCGCGGACGGCACCATGTGCGCTGGCAGCTTCTGCGCGAGCTTCTCCAGCAGTCTGCCGCGCAGGTCGGCGCCGAGTTCCTGACGCACCGGCATGTTCGCCGGCTCCAGCAGTTCTTCCGCGGCGGCCGGTGGGCGGAAGTCGGCCCGTGGCTGTCCGGCCCGGCGCAGGATCACGTCGAACGCGCCGTCGGGGTATCCGGCGGCCCAGCTGATCTCGACCTCATACCCGCACGAACGCCCGAGCGCGCGCAGCTTCTCGGGATCGACGGCATCCTCGTCGGTCCCGGCGAGTGCCTCGCTGATCGTCGCGTCTCCGGAGGCGCCGAGCAGGCGTTGCCAGCGGTCGTGGTGCCGCCGGACCCGCGCGTTCGGCACGCGGGCGAGCGCGATCAGTTCCCTGGCCCCACCGCGAACCATGGTGGCCACCGCGTCCCAGGTCAGTTCGCCGCGCTCCCAGCCGAGCCAGCGCGCGTCCACCTGGACGTGCGGGGTGGCCGCCTTCTCCAGCACCACGTCGTAGCGGAACCGGCTCAGTTCATTGTCGTACGAGCCCTCCTTCGGGCTGATCTCGATCCGGCCCAACTCCGGCACCTTCTCGCGCAGGCGGGTGAAGAAGCCGGGATCGACCAGCAGCTCGTTCTCCACCCGCGCCAGGTGCCGGACCCGCTGCACCACGTCAGCCGCGAGCACGTCACCCGGCGCCTGCGCTACCTGCACCGAGGCGTGCAGGGTTTCCAGCAGCCGTAGGTTCCGCACGTCACCGATGAACATCGCGCCGCCGGGGACCAGCGCCTCCATCGCGCCGCGGATGACTTCGACCAGGTAGGCCACGTCGGGGAAGTACTGGGTGACCGAGTTGAGCACCACCACGTCCACGCTGTCCGGCCGGATCCCGGCGAAGTCGACCGCTTCGCGCTTCTCCAGCACCACGTGTTCGTCACCGTGCTCGGCGAGCCTGCCGCGCACGTAGTCGATCGCCGTCGCCGACATGTCGGTGCCGTGGTACGCGCTGACCTTCGGCGCGATCCGGGTGAGCAGGATGCCGGTGCCGCAGCCGATCTCCAGCACGCGCTTCGGTTGCAGGCCGAGGATCCGGTCGACCGTGCGATCGCGCCATTCGAGCATTTCGCCGGTCGGGATCGGCCGGCCGGTGTAGCTGGACAGCCAGCCGGCGGTGTTGAAGTCCGCGTCGACCTCGATCACCGGCTCGGTGTAGATCTGCTCGTACAGCGACTGCCACTGGTCGACGTGCCGCCGCAGCCACGGCGCCGAGGACAGCGACTGGTCGGTGACCGCGGTGAAGTCCGGCTCGACGAACGCCGCGAGCACGTCCTGGTCGGCCACCACGACCGCGTGCTTGACCATCTCGTCGGCCTGCAGCACGGCTTCGATCTCGCCGGGTTCGACGCGCTGACCGCGGATCTTGACCTGGTCGTCGTTGCGGCCGAGGAATTCGATCTCGCCGTCGGCACGCCAGCGCGCCAGGTCGCCGGTGCGGTAGAGCCTGCCATCGGAGAACGGGTCCTTGACGAACTTCTCGCGCGTCAGCTTCGGCCGGCCGAGGTAACCCCTGGCCAGCCCGATGCCGCCGAGGT
This sequence comes from Saccharothrix sp. AJ9571, assembly GCF_021725495.1. Classification (NCBI taxonomy): domain Bacteria; kingdom Bacillati; phylum Actinomycetota; class Actinomycetes; order Pseudonocardiales; family Pseudonocardiaceae; genus Saccharothrix; species Saccharothrix sp. AJ9571. The sequence goes on from NZ_CP091382.1 coordinate 593,884, forward strand.
AGAGCTCACCCGGAACGCCGATCGGGGTCTGCTGTCCGGCGTGGTCGAGGATGCGGCAGGTGGTGTTCGCGATCGGGCGGCCGATCGGCACCACCGGATCACCGGCGTGCTCCGGCAGGCACCGCCAGTACGTCACGTCGATCGACGCCTCAGTGGGGCCGAAGAGGTTGTGCAGCTCGGCCTCGGACAACTGGAAGAACCGGTCACGCAGGTCCGCCGTCAGCGCCTCACCACTGCAGAACACCCGCTTCACCGAAGGCAGATCGGAGACTCCCTCGGCGGCGAGGAAGTACCGCAGCATCGACGGTACGAAGTGGAGGGTGGTGACGCCTTCGTCCCGGATCAACTCGGTCAGGTAGGCGGGATCGCGGTGGCCGTCCGGCTTCGCCAGCACCATGCGTGCCCCGGTCATCAGCGGCCAGAAGAACTCCCACACCGACACGTCGAAGGTGTACGGGGTCTTCTGCAGCACCACGTCCGCCGCGCCGATCGGGTACTCGGCCTGCATCCAGCGCAGCCGGTTCCACACCCCTCGGTGTTCGAGCATGACGCCCTTGGGCTGACCGGTGGACCCGGAGGTGTAGATGACGTACGCCAGATCGGCGGGCTCGCCGACACCCGGATCGGTCTCCGGGCCGTCGAGCTCGGCGACGTCCAGTGCCAGCACGGGACCGGGCAGCCGGTCGCGCAGATCGTCCTGGGTGAGCACCAGCTTCGCGCCCGTGTCGCGGACGAGGAACTCCAGGCGCTCAGCCGGGTATTCCGGGTCGAGCGGCACGTACGCACCGCCCGCCTTGAGCACGCCGAGCAGCGCCACCACCAGCTCGACCGAACGCCGCATCGCGACGCCGACCACCTTGTCCGCGCGCACGCCCTGGCCGATCAGGTGGTGCGCCAGCTGGTTCGCCCGGCGGTCCAGTTCGGCGTAGCTCAGTTCGTCCTGTCCACATCGGACCGCGACCGCGTCCGGGGTCGCCGCGGCCTGCCGGGCGATCACCTGGTGCAGGCACTCGGGTTCGCCGTAGTCGACCGCGGTGTCGGCCCACCGCTCGAACAGCTCCGCCTCGGGTGCGGTGAGCAGGCCGATCTCCCCGACCGCCCGGGTTTCGTCGCCCGCGAGTTCTTCGAGGAGGCCACGCAGGTGCCCGAGCAGTCGTTCGGCGGCCCCGGCGTCGATCCGGGTCTGGTCGAACCAGACCTTCAGCGTGGTCTCCGGCCCGGGGATGATCACCACGGTCAGCGGGTAGTTGGTCTGCTCCATGCTGTGCAGATCCGCCACGCGCAGGCGGCGGACCTCGTCGAGCACGGAGAAGTCGGCCGGGTAGTTCTCGAACACCAGGATGCTTTCGAACAGCGGGACCCCGGCCGGGACCTCGCTCCACTCCTGCACCTTGGTCAGCGGGCTGAACTCGAACTGGCGCTGGTCGATCTGCGCCTGCTGCAGCTCGCTGAGCCAGGTGCCGAGCCGCTCCCCGGCCGGGCACGTGACCCGGGCGGGCAGGGTGTTGATGAACAGTCCGGCGATGTGCTCGGCCCCGGCCAGATCGACCGGGCGGCCCGAGGAGGTCACGCCGAACACCACGTCCTCGGTGCCGGAGTACCGCGAAAGCAGCAGCGACCAGGCGGCCTGGAACAGGGTGTTCACCGTCAACCGGCGGCGGCGAGCCACTTCTTCCAGTTTCGAGCCCAGTTCCGCGGGCAGCACGATTTCGCGGCGGTCGTAGTCCTCGTCCCGGCGTTCACCCTCGGACGGCCGGTCCACCCCCAACGCCGTCGGCTCGGAGACACCGGCCAGCAACTCTCGCCAGTACCGTTCCGCGGCTTCGAGATCCTGCTTCTGCAGCCATTCGATGTAGTCGTGGTACTGACGGACGGGCGGCAGTTCGGGGGGCCGGCCATCGCACAACGGCACGTAGATCTCGAACAGCTCCCGCAGCACGCCCGCGGAACTCCAGCCGTCCAGCAGCAGGTGGTGGAAGTTCCAGACCACCTGCCACGCCTCGTCTTCCAGCCGGAACAACCCGACGCGCAACAGCGGCGCGCGGTTCAGTTCGAACCCGTCCTCGCGCTGCTTGGCCAGCAGCGCGGACAATCGCTCGGCCTGTTCCGAGGCATCCAGATCGCGCCAGTCCTCTTCGGACCACGGCAGCTCGATCGAGTCGAACACCACCATCAGCGGCCGGTCGAGGCCCTCCCATTCGACCGCCGAGCGCAGCGCTTCGTGCCGGTCGACCAGCCGCTGCCAGGATTCCCGGAAGGCTGCCGGATCCAGCTCGCCTTCGAGCCGGACGCTGAACTGTTCGAAGTAGACACCCGAGCCGGGCGCGGACAGGGTGTGGAACAGCAGGCCCTGCTGCATGGTGGTGGCCGGGTACAGGTCGCCGACCAGGCCGTGCGTGGCGGTGATCTTCGCCAGCTCACCCGCGCCGATGCGGGCCAGCGGGAAGTCGCCGGGCAGGTAGGCACGGGCCGTGGACTCGCCCGCGGTGACGGTCAGCGCGTCCAGGTGACCGCGGATCTCGGCGAGCAGGATGTCTACTGTGGACTGTTCGTAGCGGGCACCGGGATAGGTGAGTTCGAGGGTCAGGGCGCCGTCGTGGATCGCGGCGTTGATCTCGACCGGGTGGTGCCGGGTGTTCGACGGCGCGTGCGCTCCCTCGGAATCATCCAGCGCCAGGGTGAATTCACCGCTGCTCACGCCGTCGAGCTGGCCGAGGAAGTTGAACAACACCGCCGGGTTGCCCGGCAGCCGGTCACGGAGCAGGCCGTAGCCGAGACCGTTGTTCGGCGCCTCCCGCAGCGAGTGCTTGACCGCGCGCACCGCGTCGACCTCCTGGGCCGCGCCGACCGGCAGGTGCACCGGCCGCATCACGGTGAACCAGCCGACCGTCCGCGAGAGGTCGATGTCGTCGAACAGCTGCTCGCGGCCGTGGCCTTCGACGTCGACGGTGATGCCGGCGTCACCGGTCCAGTCGGTGAGGCCCTGCGCGCAGGCGGTCAGCACCAGTTCGTCCACCCGCGCCTTCATCCGGCGCGCGGTCTCGGCGAGCCGGGCGGTTGCCTCGGCGGGTAGCGAGATCCGCCTGGTCACGGCGGTTTCCTGGGTGTCGGGGCCTTCGTAGTCGACCGGGAGCGGGGTGATCGTCTCCACCACGCCGCGCCAGTAGTCCTCCTCGGCGGACACGTCGTAGGAGGCGAGCCGCTCGGTCCACTGCGCGAAGGCGGTGGTCTTCGGCGGGAACTCGCCCTGCTGTGTTGTCTGCTCGGGGGACGACCCCCGGACCCCCGAACTGCCGAGGTAAGCGCGTTCGAAGTCCTCGACGATGAACCGCCAGCTCACCGCGTCCACCACGAGGTGGTGACAGGCGAGCACGAGCGTGGTGCCGTGAACCGCCGCCTTCAGCAGCGGACCGCGCTCGATGTCGAGACCGGTGTGTGCCGCCCGGACCGGGTCTTCGCTGACCACCACCGGCACGTCGATCTCGTCGATGCCGACCTGACAAGCGCCTTCCCCGGTGAACCGCGACCGGAGCACGTCGTGGTGCGCGAGCACCCGCTCCAGCGCGGACCGCACGCGTTCCGGCTCGAAGCCGGTGCGCGAGCGCAGGGTGACGCCCTGGTTCCACTGGTCGCGCACCGGCAGGTCCAGGTCGAAGAACCAGCGCTGGATCGGCCCCAGCTCGACCGGCCCGGTCACCGGCTCCTGCGGTGCCAGCACGGCGGGCCCGTGCCCGGCCACCTCGACCAGCCGTGCCACGGTCTGCTCGCGGAACACCTGCGCGGGAGTCAGGTGGATACCGGCTTGCGCGGCCCGCGACACCATCTGGATCGACAGGATCGAATCACCGCCGAGCGCGAAGAAGTTGTCCAGCACACCGACGCGTTCCACCCCGAGCACCTCGGCCCAGATCGCGGCCAGCTCCTGCTCCAAAGAGGACCTTGCCGGGATGAACTCCTCACCGCCCTGCCAAACCGGCTCGGGCAACGCCCCTCGGTTGAGCTTCCCGTTGGAGGATAAGGGAAGACGATCCAGCATCGTGACACCCGCCGGGACCATGTACTCGGGCAGCCGCTGCCGCACCCAGTCGCGCACCTCGTCCGCGTCGACCGCGGGCACCACGTACGCGGCGAGCTGCTGCTGTCCCTCGACCTCGTGCACGGTGACCGCGGCCTCGTGCACGGCGGGGTGGGTCAGGATGACCGACTCGATCTCCCCCGGCTCGACGCGCTGACCGCGGATCTTGACCTGGTCGTCGTTGCGCCCGAGGAACTCGATCACCCCGTCGGCACGCCAGCGCGCGAGGTCACCGGTCCGGTAGAGCCTGCCCTCGGCGAACGGGTCGTCGATGAACTTCTCGGCGGTCAGTTCGGGACGGCCGAGGTAGCCCCGCGCGACGGCGACACCGCCCAGGCAGAGTTCGCCCGGCACGCCGACCGGCACCTGCTGCCCGGCCTGGTCGAGGATGCGGCAGCGGACGTTCGCGATCGGCCGTCCGATCGGCATCACCGGATCACCGGCGTGCTCCGGCAGGCACTGCCAGTACGTCACCTCGATCGAGGCTTCGGTGGGCCCGAACAGGTTGTGCAGTTCGGCGTCGAACAGCTCGAAGAAGCGGTCGCGCAGTTCCGCCGTCAGCGCTTCTCCGCTGCAGAACACCCGCTCGACCGACGGCAGCTCGGAAACCCCGTCGGCGACCAGGAAGTACCGCAGCATCGACGGCACGAAGTGCAGCACGGTGATGGCCTCGTCGCGGACCAGGCGCACCAGGTAGTCCGGGTCCTTGTGCCCCTCGGGCCGCGCGAGCACCAGCTTCGCGCCGACCATCAGCGGCCAGAAGAACTCCCACACCGACACGTCGAAGGTGTACGGCGTCTTCTGCAGCACCACCGCCGAGGCGTCCAGGTCGTAGTGGTGCTGCCCCCAGCGCAGCCGGTTCCACACGCCCGCGTGCTCGACCATCACGCCCTTGGGGTTGCCGGTGGACCCCGAGGTGTACATGACGTACGCGAGGTCGGTCGCGGTGCTGCGCGGGCCGGGCGCCACTTCGGGGTGCGACCCGTACCACTCGCGGTCCATGACGAGCACGGGCACCCCATCCGGCAACCCGGCACGCAGGTGTTCCTGGGTCAGCACGAGGGCGGCACCGGTGTCGCGGAGCATGAACTCCAGCCGGTCCACCGGGTGGTCGGGGTCCAGCGGCAGGTACGCGCCGCCGGCCTTGAGCACGCCGAGCATCGCGACCACCAGCTCGGTCGACCGGTGCAGGCACAGGCCCACCACGCGGTCCACGGTCACGCCCTGGCCGATCAGGTGGTGCGCCAGCTGGTTCGACCGCCGGTCGAGTTCGGCGTAGGTCAGCTCCTCGCCTTCACACCGGACGGCGATGGCGTCCGGTGTCTTCGCGGCCTGGCGCACGACGAGCTCGTGCAGGCATTCCGGGGTGCCGAAGTCCACGCCGGTGTCCGCCCACTGGTCGAGCTGCCGCCGTTCGGGCTCGGTGAGCAGCCCGATCCCGGCGACCGGACGGCCGGGGTCGCCGATCAGCTCTTCGATCAGCGTGCGGAGGTGCCCGAGCAGGCGTTCGGCGACGTCGGCGTCGATCCGGGTCTCGTCGAACCAGACCTTGAGCTTGGTCCGCGCACCGAGTTCGATGAGCAGGGTCAGCGGGTAGTTGGTCTGCTCGATGCCGAACAGTTCGGTCACCCGGAGATCGCGTACTTCGTCGAGCACGGAGAAATCGGTCGGGTAGTTCTCGAACACGAGAATGCTCTCGAACAGCGTGCCGCCCGAAGGCACCTCGCTCCAGTCCTGCACCTTGGCCAGCGGGCTGAATTCGAACTGCCGCCGCTCGGTTTCCTCGCGCTGGAATTCCGGCAGCCAGTCGGCGATCGTGCGCTCGCGCGGGATCTTCACGCGTGCGGGCAGGGTGTTGATGAACATGCCCGCGATCTCTTCGACGCCCGGCAGTTCCACCGGACGCCCCGACGAGGTCACGCCGAACACCACGTCGTCACTGCCGGAATACCGCGACAGCAGCAACGACCACGCGGCCTGGAAGATCGTGTTCACCGTGAGCCTGCGCTGCCGCGCGACCTCGTCCAGCCGGGTGCTCAGCGAGGCAGGGAGCACCAATTCGCGCCGGTCGTAGTCGTCGTCACCGCGGAAGCCGTCCGCGGGACGGTCGATCCCGAGCACGGTCGGCTCCGAGACCCCGGCGAGCAGATCGCGCCAGAACCGTTCCGCGGCACCGAGATCCTGCTGCTGCAACCAGCCGATGTAGTCGCGGTACTGCCGCACATTCGGCAACCGCGGTTCGTCACCCGCGCAGAGCGCCACGTAGATCAGGAACAGCTCCCGCAGCACGGCCGCGGAACTCCAGCCGTCGAGCAGGAGGTGGTGGTAGTTCCAGACCACCTGCCAGGCGTCGTCGGCCAGCCGGTACAGGCCGATCCGCAGCAGCGGCGCGCGGCCGAGGTCGAAACCCTCGACCCGTTCCGCCGCCAGGGTTTCCGACAACCGGGCGGCTTGCTCCTCCTGGTCCAGTCCCCGCCAGTCCTCTTCGGACCACGGCAGCTCGATCCGGTCGAACACCACCAGCACCGGGGTGTCCAGGCCCTCCCACTGCACCGCCGAGCGGAGCACGTCGTGCCGGTGCACCAGCCGTTCCCAGGCACCGCGGAAGGCCCCGGCGTCCAGCGAACCCTCCAGGCGCACGCTGAACTGTTCGAAGTAGACCCCGGAATCCGGCGCCGACAGGGTGTGGAACAGCAGGCCCTGCTGGACCGGGGAAAGCGGGTAGATGTCCTTGATGGTCCTAGGCACCGGCGTTTCCTTCCATCTTGGCCATGAGGTCTTCGAGTGCCTGCTGACTGAGCCCGGCGAGCGGGAAGTCACTGGTGTGCGCGGCGGTGTTGGTGGCGTTGCCGACGCCGGTGTGCTCGTGACCGGCCAGCGCGTCCAGCCGCCGGCGGATGCCGTCGAGCAGTTCACCCGCGGTGGCGTCGCCGTGCCGTTCGGTCGAGTAGGTCAGGTCGAGCACCAGTTCGGTCTCGTGGATGCCCGCGTTGATCTCGAGCGTGTGGTGGCGGGTGTTCTCCGGCGCCTGCGCGGCCCCGGCCCACGCCGGGTTGTCCAGCAGCAGCCGGAACGCCGAGTCGCCGGTCGACTGCTGGTCGACCTGCCCGAGGTAGTTGAACAGCACCGGCGCGTCCGGGAGGCCGAGTTCCTCCCGCAGGAGACCGAATCCGATGCCGTTGTCCGGTGCCGCCCGCAGCGCCTGCTTGACCACGCGGACGGCGTCGGCCGCCTCCGCCTCGCCCACCGGCAGGTGGACCGGGCGGATCACGGTGAACCAGCCCGCGGTCCGGGACAGGTCGATGTCTTCGAACAGCGGCTCGCGGCCGTGGCCTTCGACGTCGATGGTGACGTCCGCGCGGCCGCTCCACTCCGCCAGCCCTTGCGCGCAGGCGGTGAGCACGAGTTCGTCGGTGCGGGCTTTGACCCGGCGGGCGCTGTCCACCAGTCCGGCGGTGACCTCCGCGGGCAGCACCAGACGGCGGGTGACCGCGCTAGCCTGCACGTCCTGCCCCGCGCGGTCCACCGGCAACGGGGTGATGGTGCTCGCCACCTCGCGCCAGTAGTCAGCCTGGTCGCTGACGTCGTGCTCGCGCAGACGCGAAGTCCACTCCGCGAACGAGGTGGTCTTCGGCGGGAACTCACCTTGAAGCTGTGTTGTCTGCTCGGGGGACGACCCCCGGACCCCCGAACTGCCGAGGTAAGCGCGTTCAAAGTCCTCGACGAGGAACCGCCAGCTCACCGCGTCGATCACCAGGTGGTGGCAGGCGAGCACGAGCCGCTGGGCGTCGTCGAGGTCGACCACCACGGCTCGCAGCAGCGGCCCGTTCTCGATGTCCAGCCCGGAATGCGCGGCCTTGACCGCCTCGGCCATCACCACGTCGGGGTCGCGTCCGCTGCCGTCGACCAGTTCGACCGGCACCTCGTCGGCTTCGAGCTGCTCCTGGACCCACTCGACCCCTTCGCGGGCGAACCGCGACCGCAGCACGTCGTGGTGCGCGAGCACCCGGCCGAGCGCCTGCCCGACCAGTTCGGGGTCCAGCTCGATACTGGAATCCAGCACCACGCCCTGGTTCCAGTGGTCCTGGTTTTCCAGCTCCAGGCCGAAGAACCAGCGCTGCACCGGCCCGAGTTCGACCGGTCCGACCACCGGGCCCTGTTCGGCGACCACCACCGGGCCCTCACCGGCCACCTCGACCAAGCAGGCCACCGTCTGCTCGCGGAAGACCTGCGCCGGGGTCAGGTGGATGCCGTGCTGGGCGGCTCGCGACACCATCTGGATCGACAGGATCGAGTCACCGCCGAGCGCGAAGAAGTTGTCCAGCACGCCGATCTCGTCCAGGCCGAGGACTTCGGCCCAGATCGCGGCGAGCACGCGCTCCTGCTCGGAGCGGGCTTCGACGAACTCGTCGGCCGCCTGCCACACCGGCTCGGGCAGCGCCGAGCGGTCCACCTTGCCGTTCGACGACAACGGCAGCCGGTCCAGCACGGTGATCCCGGCCGGGACCATGTACTCCGGTAGCCGCTGACGCACCCACTCGCGCACTTCGGCGAGATCGACTTCGCCGGCGACCACGTAGGACGCCAGCCGCCGGCCGGTGCCTTCGCCGTGGACCACGGTCACCGCGTCGGCGATGGCTTCGTGGGCGGTGAGCGCGGAGTCGATTTCGCCCAGTTCGACGCGGAAACCACGGATCTTGACCTGGTGGTCGACGCGGCCGAGGAACTCGATCACGCCATCCGCACGCCAACGGCCCAGGTCACCGGTGCGGTAGAGCAAGGCACGCGGGTCGTCGGAGAACGGGTCAGACAGGAAGCTGGCGTTCGTCCGTTCCTCGTCGCCCCAATAACCCCGGGCCACACCGATTCCGCCGATGCACAGCTCACCGGCCACGCCGACCGGACACAGCTGCTGCGACTCGTTCAGGATGTAAAAGCGCTGGTTGGACAGCGGACGACCGTAGGGAATGCTCGTCCAGCTCGGGTCCACATGGGTAATCGGATACGAGATCGACCAGATGGAGGCCTCGGTCGCGCCACCACCGCTGTAGATCATCATGTCCGGGTTGATCGCCCAGACCTTGTCCGGCAGCGACACCGGAATCCAGTCACCCGAAAGCAACCCGACCCGTAGTGAGGCCAGGGTGGCGGTGTTCGCCTCCGGCGCCTCGACCAGCAGTTGCAGCAACATCGGCACCGAGTCCCAGACGGTCACCTCGTGCCGGTCGACCAGCTGAACCCAGTGCGATGGGTCCTTGACCCCGTCCGGCGCGGGCAGCACCAGCGCCGCGCCGACGGCCAGCGGGCCGAAGATGTCGTACACCGACAGGTCGAAACTCAGCGACGCCAGCCCAAGAACGCGATCTTCCGGCGTCACGTCGAAACGCTGATTGATGTCGACCACGGTGTTCAGGACCCCGATGTGGTCGATCATCACGCCCTTGGGCACCCCGGTCGAGCCCGACGTGAAGATCACGTACGCCAGGTCGGTCGGGGCCTGCACCACTTCCGGCATGTCCGTCGAGAACTCCGTCAGCTCCTCCACGTCCAGATCCAGCCGGGTTACGCCCGCGGGAACCTCGATCTCGGAGGCCGTCAGCACCTTCGTGACACCGCCGAGTTCGATCAGTTCGGCCAGTCGCGCCTGCGGCAGCCCCGGATCGAGCGGCAGGTAGGCGGCACCGGAAGCGACCACCCCGAGCACCGCGGCGACCTGGTCGGCGCACTTCGGCAGGCAGATACCGACCAGTTCGTTCGTCCGGGCGCCCTGCTCCCGCAACCACCAGCCGATCCGCGACGACCGCGCCAGCAACTCGCGATACGTCAGCTGCCCGTCATGCGCGATGACCGCCGTCGCCTCCGGGAAACGCGCCCCGGCCGACCACACACCCTCGTGCACACACCCAGCCGCCGCGTCACCGAAGTCCACATCGGTGTCATTCCACTCGCGGACCACCTGATCCCGCTCAGCCGGGCTGAGCAACGGCACCTCGCCGACCGCCCGATCCGGGGCCGCGACCACGCCGTCCAGCAGCACGCGGAAGTGCTCCAGGAACCGGTCGACCGTGCTCTCGTCGAACAGATCGGTGTTGTAGTCGACCGAGACCAGGAACCCGTCCTCGGCTTCGGCGACCATCCAGGTCAGGTCGAACATGGACCAGTTGCGCTGGACGGTCGCGGGCTCGACCACCAGCGAGTGCAGCTCGATGGCTTCGCCTTCGCCCACTTGCAGGCGGTTCCCGGCGCCGACGGCCAGCGGCGCCAGCCCCTCGTTGTCGAAGGCCTGCGCCCGCTGCATCACGAACATCGTCTGGTACAGCGGCGAATACGACGAGTCGCGTTCCGGCGCGAGCCGTTCCACCATCTCGGCCATCGGGAAGTCCTCGTGCTCGAAGGCCCCGAGCACCACCTCCTGCACCTGACGCAGCGTGTCCTCAAAGGACATGCCGGCGGTGAAGTCGGTGACCATCGGCAACGGGTTGATGAAGTAGCCGACCACGTTGTCGATCTCCGGCTGCCCGCGTCCCGCGGTCGGCGAGCCGACCACGATCCGGTTCTGCCCGGTCTCGCGGTGCAGGAACAACTGGTAGGCGGACAACAGCACCACGAACGGCGTCACCCCGAGCCGGGCACCGAGTTCCTTCAGCCCCTCGGAAATCTCGGCTCCGACGGTGAAGACCCGGTTCGCCCCACGGAACGACTGGACCGCCGGACGCGGGCGATCCGCGGGCAGGGCCAGCACCGGCAGGTCGCCGTCCAGCCGCTCGCGCCAGTACTCCCACAGGCGCTCGCCGTCCGCCCCGGCCAGGAGTTCGCGCTGCCAGTCCACGAAGTCGGCGTACTCGACCGCCGGCGACGGCATGGTGGCCTCACCCCGGTACTCGAGCGCCAGTTCCTCCAGCAGCACCACGCACGACCAGAGGTCGACGACGATGTGGTGCGCGCAGATCAACAGCACGGACTCGCCGTCGGATCGCTCGAACACCCGGAGGCGGACGGGTGCGCCGCCGTCGAGCACGAACGGGCGGTCGGCCTCGTCCGCGACCATGCCGTCGAAGTCGGCCACTTCGCGGGCGTCCACCACGTCGAAGTCGGCGGCGGCGTTCGGATCGACTCGGTAGTACGGGCCTTGATCGTCCTCTCCGAACACCGCGCCGAGCAGGCTGTGCCGGGAAACGACGGACTGCCAGGCGGTTCGCAGCAGCTCTACGTCCAATGGGGACAGAACGCGCATCGCGGTGGCGACGTGGTAGGCACCTGACTCGTCGGCGAATCGATAAATGGACCAGAGCGCTTCCTGACCGCGTGAGAGCCGGGAAACCTCGCCGGGCGTACGTTCGCGCCGCCGGATCGCCGAATGCTCACCGCCGACCGTCGCCGCCAGGCGCGCCACGGTCTGCTCGCGGAACACCTGCGCCGGGGTCACGTGGATCCCGGCTTGGGCCGCGCGCGACACCATCTGAATGGACAGGATCGAATCGCCGCCGAGCGTGAAGAAGTTGTCGTGGATGCCGACGCGCTCGACGCCCAGCACCTCGGCCCACACCGCGGCCAGCGCCTTTTCGGTGGCCGAGCGCGCTTCGACGAACTCGCCGTCGGACTGCCATACCGGCTCGGGCAGCGCCGAGCGGTCGACCTTGCCGTTGGAGGACAACGGCAACCGGTCGAGCAAGGTCACGCCCGAGGGCACCATGTACTCGGGCAGGCGCTCACGGACCCACTCCTGCAAGGCGAAAACGTCGGCCGACTCGGCGACCACATAGGACGCCAGCCGCCCGCCGTGCACCACGGTGACCGACTCAGTGACCGTTGGATGGGCTGACAGCACCGAGTCGATCTCGCCCAGCTCCACGCGGAAGCCGCGGATCTTGACCTGGTGGTCGACGCGCCCGAGGAACTCGATCACCCCATCCGCCCGCCAGCGCCCCAGGTCACCGGTGCGGTAAAGCAGAGCACGCGGGTCGTCGGAGAACGGGTCGGGCAGGAAGCTCGAATTCGTCCGTTCCTCGTCACACCAATAACCCCGGGCTACACCGATCCCGCCGATGCACAGCTCACCGGCCACGCCGACCGGACACAGCTGCTGCGACTCGTTCAGGATGTAAAAGCGCTGGTTGGACAGCGGACGACCGTACGGAATGCTCGTCCAACTCGGGTCCACGTGCGTGATCGGATACGAGATCGACCAGATGGAGGCTTCCGTCGCGCCACCACCGCTGAAGATCCGCATCTCCGGGTTCAGCGCCCACACCTTGTCCGGCAGCGACACCGGAATCCAGTCGCCGGAAAGCAGCCCCACCCTCAGCGATCGGATCTTCTCGCTGATGGCTTCCGGTGCCTCGACCAAGAGCTGCAACAACATCGGCACGGAGTCCCAGACCGTCACCTGGTGCCGGTCGATCAACTCCACCCAGTGCGACGGATCCTTGACCCCATCCGGCGCGGGCAGCACCAACGCCGCCCCCACGGCCAGCGGACCGAAGATGTCGTACACCGACAGGTCGAAACTCAGCGACGCCAAGCCGAGCACGCGATCTTCCGGCGTCACCTCGAAACGCTGATTGATGTCGACCACGGTGTTCAGCACCCCGAGGTGGCCGATCATCACGCCCTTGGGCACACCAGTCGATCCGGACGTGAAGATCACGTACGCCAGATCCGTCGGCTCCTGCACCACCGGCGGCATCTCCGCCGAATACTCCGCCAGATCGGCAGAGTCCAGATCCAGCCGGGTGACGCTCGACGGCACCTCGACACCGGAGGCCGTCACCACCTTCGACACGCCACCGAGTTCGATCAGTTCGGCGAGCCGCGCCTGCGGCAGTCCCGGGTCCAGCGGCAGGTAGGCCGCGCCCGAGGCCACCACGCCCAGCACGGCCGCGACCTGATCGGCGCACTTCGGCAGGCACACGCCGACCAGTTCATTCGGCCGGGCGCCCTGCTCCCGCAACCACCAGCCGATCCGCGACGACCGCGCCAACAGCTCGCGATACGTCAGCTGCCCGTCATGCGCGATGACCGCCGTCGCCTCCGGGAAACGCGCCCCGGCCGACCACACACCCTCGTGCACACACCCAGCCGCCGCGTCACCGAAGTCCACATCGGTGTCATTCCACTCGCGGACCACCTGATCCCGCTCAGCCGGGCTGAGCAACGGCACCTCGCCGACCGGGCGGTCCGGGGCCGCGACCAGGCCGTCCAGCAGCACTTCGAAGTGCCCGAGCAGGCGGTCCACGGTGTCCGCGGTGAGCCGGTCCGGGTCGTGGCGGGTGCGCAGGGTCAGCCGGTCCAGCGGCTCGACCACCAGCGCGAGCAGGTAGTTCGTCTGTTCGTAGGACTGGTGGTCCGAGACCCGGAGGACTTCGTCGACCTGGAAGACGGACTCGTCGAGCAGGTAGTTCTCCACCACGAAGATGTGGTCGAACAGCGGCGTGCCCCCGGCCACGTCGCTCCACTCGTGCACCTTGGTCAACGGCGTGTTCTCGTGCCGCCGGCGCTCGGTCTCCCCACGTTGCAGGTCACGCAGCCAGTCGGCGACCCGCTGCTCGGCGGGCACCCCGACCCGCGTCGGGAGCGTGTTGATGAACAGGCCGATCATCCGCTCCACTTCGGACACTTCGGCCGGACGCCCGGCGGAGGTGACACCGAAGACCAGGTCCCGCTGGCCGGAGTACCGCGACAGCAGCAGCGACCAGGCGCCCATCAGCACGGTGTTCAGCGTGAGCCCGTGTGCACGGGCGAACTCACGAACGCGGTCCGACAGGTCCTCCGGCAACTCCACAGTGGACTCGGCCGCCTCGGGACGGCGTGCGGTCGAGGCGATGACCTGCTCGATGCCCAGCCGGGTCGGCTCGGTGAACCCGCCCAGATGGGTCCGCCAGTACTCCTCGGCCGCACCGAGGTCCTGCGCTTCCAGCCACGCCACGTAGTCGCGATAGGACGGTGCGGTCACCGCGGGCGGTTCGTCACCGGCCACCAGCGCGCGGTAGACGGCGAAGAAGTCCTCCAGCACCAGCGCCGCGCTCCACCCGTCGAGCACCACGTGGTGGTGCGACCAGACGAGTTCCCAGGTCTCGGCGTCGGTGCGGATCAAGCGCAGGCGCATGACCGGCGCTTCGGACAGCGTGAACCCGGCCGTGCGGTCCTCGCGCAGCAGGTCGCCGAGGTCGTCGCGTACCTCGATCACGATCGGCGCGGCGACCTTGGCGTGCACCACCTGGTACGGCGTGTCGAGGTCCTCCCAGGCGAGGGCGGTCCGCAACGCCGGATGCCGCTGCACGGTCCGCTCCCACGCTTCACACAACGTGGACACCTGTAGCTCGCCGGAAAGCCGCAGCCGAATCTGTTCGATGTAGACACCCGAGTCGGGCGCGGACAACGTGTGGAACAGCAGCCCCTGTTGCATCGGCGTCGCCGGGTACAGGTCGTCGATCGGCCCGTGGTCCGCGGTGATCCGCTCCAACTCGGCCTCGGTGACCCGCGTGAGCGGGAAATCCTCCGGGATGACGGCGGGCCGTGTCGCCTCGGTCAGCGTCGCCAGGTGCCGCCGCACGCCTTCGAGCAGGGCGTCGATAGTGGCCGCGTCGTGCCGTTCGGCGGAATAGGTGAAGTCGATCAGCAACTGCTCTTGGTGCAGCCCGGCGTTGATCTCGAAGGTGTGGTGACGGCGGTTCTCCGGCGCGTACCCGGCGTCGTTGACCGCCGGGTCGTAGCGCAGGGTGAACGCCTCGCCCGACTGGTCGATCTGGCCCAGGTAGTTGAACAACACCGGCACCGGGGGCGCCACCGGCAGCAGGTCGGTGGTGAACCGCAGCACGCCGTAGCCGATGCCCTGGTCGGGCGCCGAGCGCAGCGACCGCTTCACCGCCCGCAGAGCGGCGATCTCGTCAGCACCACCGACCGGCAGGTGCACCGGGCGGATCGCGGTGAACCAGCCCGCGGTCCGGGACAGGTCGATGTCGTCGAACAGCGCTTCGCGGCCGTGGGCCTCGACATCCACGGTCACGCCTTCGCGGCCCGTCCAGTCGGTGAGCGCGCGGGCCCAGGCGGTCAGCACGAGTTCGTCCGGCCGCGCCTTGAGCCGCCTGCCCGCGTCCAGCACGGACGCGGCGGGCAGCAGCACGCGTCGCGTGACCGCGCTGCCGTGCACGTCGTCGCCGGTGCGGTCGGTGGGCAGCGGGCTGACCGTGCTCAGCACTTCGCGCCAGTATTCGACCTGGCCGGTCGCGTCGTAGCCGGCCAGCCGCGAGGTCCACTCCCGGAACGAGGTGGTCTTCGCGGGCGGCTCGCCGAGGCCGAGGTAGGCACGCTCGAAGTCCTCCACCACGAACCGCCAGCTCACCGCGTCGATCACCAGGTGGTGGCAGGCGAGCGTGAGCGTGTTCCCGTCGATCGCGGCCTGCAGCAGTGGCCCGTTTTCGAGGTCCAGTCCGAGGTTCGGGTCACCGGCGACCACCTTGGCGACGGCTTCGGCCAGCTGCTCTTGCTGCCATTGGCCGTTCTCGCGGGTGAAGCGGGAACGCAGCACGTCGTGCCGGTCGAGCACGGTCTCCAGCGCCAGTGCCACGCGCTCGGCGTCCAGTTCGACGCTGGATTCGAGCACCACGGTCTGGTTCCAGTGATCGCGGTCGGCCAGGTCGAGACCGAAGAACCAGCGCTGCACCGGTCCCAGCTCGACCGGCCCGACCACCGGCCCCTGCTCGGCGACCACCACCGGGCCCGCACCGGCCACCTCGACCAGCCGGGCCACCGTCTGCTCGCGGAACACCTGCGCCGGGGTCAGGTGGATACCGGCCTGCGCGGCCCGCGACACCATCTGGATCGACAGGATCGAATCACCGCCGAGCGCGAAGAAGTTGTCGCGCACACCGACGCGTTCGACGCCCAGCACGTCGGTCCAGATCGCGGTCAGCACGCGCTCTTGCTCGGACCGGGCCTCGACGAATTCATCGTCGGACTGCCACACCGGCTCCGGCAACGCCGAGCGGTCCACCTTGCCGTTCGACGACAACGGCAACCGGTCCAGCAGCGTGACGCCGGCCGGAACCATGTACTCGGGCAGGCGGGAGTGCACCCAGTCCCGCAGTCCGGCCGAGTCTGCCGCCCCGACCACATAGGACGCCAGCCGTCCTCCGTGGACCACGGTCACCGACTCGTCGACCGCCGGATGCGCCGACAACACCGAGTCGATCTCACCCAGTTCGACGCGGAAACCACGGATCTTGACCTGGTGGTCGACGCGGCCGAGGAACTCGATCACCCCGTCCGCACGCCAGCGTCCCAGGTCGCCCGTGCGGTAGAGCAAAGCACGCGGGTCGTCCGAGAACGGGTCGGGCAGGAAGCTCGCGTTCGTCCGCTCCTCGTCCCGCCAGTAACCGCGGGCGACACCGATGCCGCCGATGCACAACTCCCCCGCCACGCCGACCGGACAGGGCTCCTGCGCGCTGTTGAGGATGTAGAAGCGCTGGTTGGACAGCGGACGGCCATAGGGAATGCTCGTCCAGCTCGGGTCCACGTGCGTGATCGGATAGGAGATCGACCAGATGGAGGCTTCCGTCGCGCCACCACCGCTGAAGATCCGCATCTCCGGGTTCAGCGCCCACACCTTGTCCGGCAGCGACACCGGAATCCAGTCGCCGGAAAGCAGTCCGATCCGCAGGGAAGCAAGCGTTTGCGCACTGGCTTCCGGGGCTTCGACCAGGAGCTGCAGCAGCATGGGCACCGAGTCCCAGACGGTCACCTGGTGCCGGTCGATCAACTCCACCCAGTGCGACGGATCCTTGACCCCATCCGGCGCGGGCAGCACCAGAGCCGCCCCCACCGCCAGCGGACCGAAGATGTCGTACACCGACAGGTCGAAACTCAGCGACGCCAGCCCGAGCACACGGTCTTCCGGAACGACATCGAAGCGGCGATTGATGTCGACCACGGTGTTCAGCACCCCGAGGTGATCGATCATCACGCCCTTGGGCACACCAGTCGAACCCGACGTGAAGATCACATACGCCAGATCCGTCGGCTCCTGCACCACCGGCGGCATCTCCGCCGAGAACTCCGCCAAGTCGGCATTGTCCAGGTTCAGCCGGGTCACGCCGGACGGCAGTTCGACACCCGAGCGCGTGAGGACCTGCGTCACCTCGCCCAGCTCGATCAGTTCGGCGAGCCGCGCCTGCGGCAGTCCCGGGTCCAGCGGCAGGTAGGCCGCGCCCGAGGCCACCACGCCCAGGACCGCGGCCACCTGGTCGGCGCACTTCTCCAGGCAGATGCCCACGAGCTGGTTGGGCCGCGCGCCCTGTTCCCGCAGCCACCAGCCGATCCGCGACGACCGTGCCAGCAACTCCCGGTAGGTCAGCTCGCCGTCGTGCGCGATGACCGCGGTCGCATCGGGGAAGCACGCCCCGGCGGCCCACACGCCCTCGTGCACCCGCCCGGCCGCGGCGGCACCGAAGTCCACCGCGGTGTCGTTCCACTGCCGCACCATCAGGTCGCGTTCCGCGGGCGCGAGCAGCGGCACGCGGTCCACGCCACGCTCCGGCGCCCCGGCCACCCCGTCCAGCAGCACGCGGAAGTGCTCCAGGAACCGGTCGACCGTGCTTTCGTCGAACAGGTCCGTGTTGTAGTCGACCGAGACCAGGAAGCCGTCCTCCGACTCGGCGACCATCCAGGTGAGGTCGAACATCGACCAGTGGCGCGGCACCGTCACCGGCTCGACCACCAGCGAGTGCAGTTCGATCGCTTCGCTCTCGCCGACCTGCAGGCGGCTGCCCGCGCCCACGGCCAGCGGCGCGAGGCCTTCCTGGTCGAACGCCTGCGACCGCTGCATCACGAACATCGTCTGGTACAGCGGCGAATACGAGGAATCACGCTCGGGCGCGAGCCGTTCCACCATCTCCGCCATCGGGAAGTCCTCGTGCTCGAACGCGCCGAGCACCACGTCCCGGACCTGCGACAGGACGTCCTCAAAGGACATACCGGCAGCGAAGTCGGCGATCAGCGGAACGGGGTTCACGAAGTACCC
Source organism: Saccharothrix sp. AJ9571 (assembly GCF_021725495.1). Lineage (NCBI taxonomy): Bacteria > Bacillati > Actinomycetota > Actinomycetes > Pseudonocardiales > Pseudonocardiaceae > Saccharothrix > Saccharothrix sp. AJ9571. Next base: position 611,976 of record NZ_CP091382.1, read on the forward strand.
GACGGTCCGCTCCAGCTCACTCCGGCCACGGCCGGAGATCGGCGAGCCGACCACCACCCGCTCCTGCCCGGTCTCCCGGTGGAGCAGCAACTGGTAGGCCGACAACAACACCACGAACGGCGTCACTCCACATCGGACACCGATGTCCTTGAGCCGTTCGGTCAGCTCGCGGCCGACCCCGAACACCCGGCTGGCACCGCGGAACGACTGCACCGGCGGACGCGGGCGGTCGCCGGGCAGCGCGAGCACGGGAAGATCGCCAGAGAGCCGGTCACGCCAGTAGTCCCACAGCCGGTCGCCCTCGGGACTCGCCAGCAGTTCGCGTTGCCAGTCCACGAAGTCGGCGTACTCGACCGCCGGACGCACCGCCTCGGCGTCACCGCCGTACTCCAGCGCCAGTTCTTCCAGCAGCACCACGCAGGACCACATGTCGACAACGATGTGGTGCGCGCAGATCAGCAGGACCGACTCACCGTCCCCGCGCTGGTAGACGCGCAGCCGCACCGGCACGCTGTCTTCGAGCACGAACGGGCGGTCGGCTTCGTCGGCGAGCACGCGCTCGAAGTAGTCCTGCTCCCGGGCGTCGACGCACTGGAAGTCGATCGCGTGACCGGGCCGGTAGAACGGGCCGCGGTCGTCCTCGCCGAAGGTCGCCCCCAGCAGTCCGTGCCGGGAAACCACGGCTCGCCAGGCTTCTTCCAGCGCGTCAGTGTCCAAAGGCGACAGGACGCGCAGCGCGGTCGCCACGTGGTACGCGCCGGACTCGGCGGCGAATCGGTGGATGGACCACAGCGCTTCCTGGCCGCGGGAGAGGCGGGAGATCTCGTCGGTTCCGCGATCGCGGCGGGAGATGCGGTTCGCCAATCCATCGGCGAACCGCAGCGCGACGTCGTCGGCGAGCGTCTCCACGCTGCGTCCGTCGAAAAGCAGCGTCACCGGGATATCGATCTCCCAGTGCCGCTGGAGCAGTGCCTTCAATTCCATTCCCATGAACGAGTCGATGCCGTAGGAGCGCAGTTCCCGGCTGGGGTCGAGTTCGTCGAGGTCGATTCGCATGACCTGGGCGAGCCACCGGTGCAAAGCCGCGTGAATCGTGCGCTGCCGATCGTCTTCGGCCATTTCCCGGATCTCGGTGCCGGTCGGCGGCTCCAATCGCGGTGGGCACAGTTCACCCGCGCTGAAGGTCCGCATCCGCACGCCGGTCAACTCGGCGACCACGTATCCGTCGACGTCCAGCAGGCCGATGTGAAAGAGCGCCATGCCGGGCAGATCCTCACCGGCATCGGTGCGCACCACGTGGGTCCACGCGACCGTGGCGCCCTCCCGGTGGATTTCGAACCGGTCGATCCCGCCGAGGTACCAGCCACCGTTTTCCCGAGGGCTGAGAAGTGCGAACGCGGGTTGCAGCGCCGCTTCCAGCATGACAGGGTGTAAACGGTAAATCTCGGATTCGGCTTCGGAGACCGCGGAACGCACGGCACCCAGTATTTCCTGGGAGCCACGCCAAGCCGTTTCCACGCATCCGAGCGCGGGCCCGCAGGAAATGCCGAGATCCGCGAGATCGGCGTAGAACTCGGCACGCGAAACGGGCTGCACGCAGCGACGGCGGATGTCAGTCAGCGAAATCGGGTCGGCGGTTTTCTCGGCACTGCTGCCGGGCGCGAACAAAGCCTGCAGGTGCAAGGTCCGCGCCCAGTCGGCGCGGTGGATGCGCACCCCGTACGCGCCGGTCGAGTTCTGGTAAAGGTCCGCCACCAAGCCGACCGTGGAGTTCTCGTCGTGGTCCGTGTGCACCACGGGCTCGGGCAGGCGCACCTCGACCATCGCTTCGCCCTGCTCGGCGATCGCCGCGGTGGCCCCGGCGATCTCCAGCACCACGGCCGACGGCACGACCGGAACGCCCGCCAGCCGGAGGTCCCGCAGGTAGGGCACGGACTCGGCGTCCAGCTCGGTTTCGATCCGGTCAAGGGAGCGCATCAGGTCCCAACCCCATTCCTCTAGCCCTCGCGTGCAGGTTCAGCGGCCGCGCAGCAGCGGGTGCGCGGCACGCGGTTTGACCGGCCGGGTCGCCGGTGCCGGCCGGTGCCGGCCGATCGGCCACCGCTCGTGGTGTTCGAACGGCGTGGCAGGCAGGTGCGTCAGCGGCCGTTCGGCGCCGAGCGCGGCCCAGTCCACCTCGACACCCCGGCAGTGCAGGCCGCCGAGCAGCCGGGGCAGCCCGTCACCGGCGAAGTCGCCGCAGAAGCGGACGACGTGGTCGTGGTCGTGAAGGTCCTGTCCGCCCAGGTGAAGCGGGGTGTCGGGTTCGCCGAACTCCCCGTCGAACTCGTGGGGGTTGATCGCGCCCGCGACGGCGGCCGCGGCCAGTTCGCCCGAGCCGTGGCCGATGACCAGATCCGGGTAGACGCCCCACTCCGCCAGCAGGGTCGCGAGCGCGTACTGCGGCACGAAGCCCGGTGCGTCGATCGTGCCGTCAAGGTCTTCGACGATCAGCTCCAGTGCGGGAATCCGGCGGCACAGGACGTCGAACCAGTCACCGCCGGGCTTGTCGTCGGTGAACTCGAACGCGAGCACCGGCGCCTCCGCGGCCACGAACTGCTCGGCTTCCGCGAGGCTCTCCAGCAGTTCTTCATGGCTTGAGCCCACCGCGAAGAGCCGGTGCGGGTAGTGCGTGCGTGCGACCCGCGCGGTGTGGGCGATGTCGGCGAGCGGCACTTCCGGATGCTCACGCAGAAAGCCCTGGTACCGCAGGGACAGGTCAGTCAGCGAGGAAGCCGAACGGGCCGACAGGACCAGCACTTCCGGACCCTCACTCGGTTCGGCGGTCTCTACGGTTGCTTCGCCGACCACGAGGTGCACGTTGTTCCCGCCGTACCCGAAGGAGTTGATACCCGCGATCCGCGGACCGTCCCAAGTGCACGGTTCGGCCGGGATCTCCACCCCGGACCCGAGGCGGACCTGCGGGCTCAGCCGTTCGACCGCGATCGGCGGGATCCAGCCGTGCCGCAGCACCAGGATCGTCTTGATCAGCGAGATGACGCCGGAGGCCGCTTCCAGGTGCCCGATACCCGCCTTGACCGAACCCAGCCGCAGCGGAGTTTCACGGGTACCGCCGAACACCCGGGACAGGGCGCCGACCTCCACCGCGTCACCGATGGCGGTGCCGGTGGTGTGCGTCTCGACGTACCCGACCTCGCCGGGGTCGACGCCCGCCTTGCGCAGGGCCAGCCGGACGACCTCTTCCTGTCCGGCCGCGCTCGGCGCACCCAAGCCGTTGCCGCGCCCGGAACCCGCCATCGCGGACCCCTTGAGCACCGCACGCACCGGCCCCGGCTCGTCACCGCGGCGCAGGACCACCAGCCCGCAGCCCTCACTGCGCACGAACCCGTCGGCGGCTTCGTCGAAGACCTTGCTGCCACCGGTCGGCGAAAGCAGGCGGGCGTGCGAATTCGCGATGTCCACTTCGGGCGACAGGCACAGGTTCACCCCGCCCGCGATGGCCAGATCGCATTCGCCGTCGAGCAGGCTGCGCATCGCCTGGTGCACCGCGACCAGCGAACCGGAGCACGCGGTGTCCACCACCACGCTCGGGCCACGCAGGTCGAGGGTGTAGGACAGCCGGTTGGCCAGCAGGCTCAGCCCACCGCCGACCAGCGAGTAGATGTCCACTTCGGACCGGTCCTGCAACAGCATCCTGGCGAAGTCGCTGTTGCCGGCACCGATGAACACGCCGGTGCGACTGCCCGCCAGGTCCGCCGGGACCAGCGCCGCGTCCTCCAGCGCCTCCCAGGCGACCTCCAGCACCAGCCGCTGCTGCGGGTCCAGCCGTTCCACCTCACGCGGGGTGATGCCGAACAGATCGTGGTCGAACCGGTCCACATCGGACAGCAGGCCGCCCCAGCGGGAGCAGGTCTTGCCGACCACACCGGGCCGCGGGTCGTAGGTCGCTTCGACGTCCCAGCGCGAGGACGGCACCTCGCCGACTTCGCTGCGGCCCTCGCGGATGAGCCGCCAGAACTCGTCCGGTCCGGCGATCCCGGGCAGGCGGCAGGCCATCCCGGCCACCACCGTGCCGGTCACAGCGCGTCCCCGGTCCCCTCGCCCGCGGCCGCTCGTTGTTCGACCAGGTGGCGGGCGAGATCGCGGATGGACGGGTATTCGTACAGCGCGGCCGCGGGCACGGGCACGCCGAGCAGCACCGAAAGATTGCCGGTGAACTCCGCACCCCGCACCGAGTCCAAGCCCTGCGTGCTGAACGGCTGGGCACGGTCGATCGCGGCGCTGTTCGCGCCGAGCACCCGGCCGACGTTCTCCGCGAGCAGGATCTCCATCGCCTCGGCGGTGCCGGACCAGCCGTCCTCGAGTTCGACCGGACCGCCCGAGCGCTCGCCCGTGCTCGCCCGCCACTCGTGCAACGCCTCCAGGCTGCCCGCGAGGAAACGCGCGCGGCAGGCACGGCGCTGGATCTTGCCGCTGGTGGTCTTCGGCAACGCGGTCGGCTTGGTCAGCACCACCACGTCGACGGTGATCTCCAGTTCCTCCAGCACCCGGCGGCGGACCGCTTCGACGATCGCTTCGAAGTCGCTGTCCCGGCGGGTGCGGACCTCCTGCACCACGACGAGCCGCTCGGCCCCGGCCACGGGAACCGAGAACGCGGCCGTGCCGCTGGCGCGGTTGCGCGGGTGGCACGGGCCGACCAGGTGCTCGATGTCGGAGGGCGCGTAGTTGCGGCCGCGGATGATGATCAGGTCCTTGTACCGCCCGGCGACGTAGAGCTCACCGTCCTGCACCAGGCCCATGTCGCCGGTGCGCAGGTAGTGCGCGTCCCCGCCCGGCAGGGCGGCGCGGAAGGTGCGCTCGGTTTCCTCTTCGCGGTTCCAGTACCCGGCGGGCAGGCTCGGGCCGGTGACCCAGATTTCGCCCAGCGTGCCGTCGGGGCACCGGTCGAGCCGCTCCGGATCGACGATGGCGAGTTCGTGGCCGTCCAGCGGGACACCGCAGCCGACCAGCCGCTTGCCCGCCGCTTCCGGCTCGTCGGTGTCCCAGGTGCGCTCGATGATCACCGGACGGCTGCCCGACAGCGGGACCGCGGCGGCCAGCGTCACCTCGGCCAAGCCGTAGCAGGGCCGGAAGGTCTCGGGCCGGAAGCCGCGTGGCGCGAACTTCTCGGTGAAGCGCTCGATGGTCTCGGCACGCACGGGCTCGGCACCGTTGCAGGCTTGGCGCCAGCTCGACAGGTCCAATCGGGACAGTTCTTCGTCGGTGACGCGCTCGACGCAGAGTTCGTAGGCGAAGTCCGGTGCCGCCACCATCTCACCGCGGTACTCATTGATCGCCTCCAGCCAGCGCGCGGGCCGGGTGACGAAGTCGCGCGGGGTCATCAGCACGGCGTGGTAACCCATCACCGCGGGCATCAGGATGAACGCGATCAGGCCCATGTCGTGGAACGGCGGCAGCCAGGACACCGCCACGCTGTCCGCGGTCAGCTCGAACCGGTCGTACATGTGCCCCACGTGCCGCACGATGTCGCGGTGGCGGACCATCACGCCCTTGGGCGCGCCGGTGGAGCCGGAGGTGTACTGCAGGAAGGCGAGGTCGTCGCCGCCGATCTCCGGCGGGGTCCAGGAGCCGGTCAGCTCGTCGTCCACCGTGTCCACGTCGAGCACGAGGAAGTCCCGCTCTTCCACGGTTTCGGCGAACCGCTCGGCGACCGTGGCCGCCATGCCGCCCGCGGTCAGCACCGCGCCGGCCCCGGAGTCGACCGCGATCGCCGCCAGTTCCCGCGACCGGCCGTGCCGGCGAGGCGGGTAGCACGGGACCGCGGTGGCCCCGGCGTAGAGGCAGCCGAAGAACGCGGCCACGTAGTCCGGGCCGGGGTTGATGGCGAGCAGCACCCGCCCGCCTGCCAGGCCGTCCGCCTGCAAGCGGGCGGCCACGCGGCGGGCGGCGGCGTCGAGACCGGCGAAATCGTAGCGCGCGCTTTCGCTCTCACCATTTTCGAGAAAGGTGAAGGCGGGTTTTCCCGGGGTCGCGTCCGCTGTTCGGCGGACCGCGTCGACGACGGTGGAAAACGGCATGGCACGGCCCCTGTCCCCAGTGGTGGATCGGTTTACGAGCGCGGTTCGCCCAGCGGCAGCACGACCCGGCCGTAGCTGCCGTTGATCAGGTAGGCGGCCCCGGTGTAGAGCCCCAGCAGGGCCGCCACCAGCGCGAACACCCCGCCCACCAGGTCGACGGGCGGCGCGACGGCGTACTGGCCGATGGTGATGAACAAGTACATCAGCGTGGTCAGCACCATGAGGCCGAACACCGCCCGGTTCTGCCGCCGCGCGGCGACGGTGACGAAGAGCGCCACCAATCCCCACGCCAGGGTGAAACTACCGGTGGCGGCAGTGACAGAATTACCAAAGTTCGCCACCAGCTGCGGCAGGAACAGCCAGGTGTAGAGCGAGTAGCTGAGCCAGAACGCGGCGAACGAGGTGAAGGTGACCGCGGCGAAGAAGTTACGCTGGGAAAACGCCCAGATTCCGGCGATGAACTGCGCTACCCCACCGAAGAAGATCGCCGTCGGGAACACCGCGACGATGAAGTTGAACGACACCAGCCCCGCGTGGAACACCGCCAGGATGAACAGGGTCGTCGAGAAACAAAGGTAACCCAGCGCCAGGTAGGCCGAACTCGGCCTGCTCGACGGCGCCGGTTCGGGAATGGGGATCTCGACCGGTGACCCGGCCTGCCGGGGCTCGGCCTGCACTGTTCCTTCGGCCTGCACTGTGGTCATGGGGTTCGCCTTCCGCCGCGGGAAATCGCCGCGGGAGGGCCCGGACCGGTGCTACCCCCAATGCGGCGTTCCTCGATTCGATGCGGCCGATGCTAGGGCGCCGGAAGACGGAACCGAGAGCTACGAAGGCGCGCCCTATTCGTCTCAATCCGTCACCCCGTCGGCGCGCCCCGGACGGGGCGCCCCATCCGGACCCGCGCTCTCCCAGAGCACGCTGAGCATCCGGTGCAGGTTCGCCCGGTCGTCCCCGTCGAGCGGCGCGAGCAGGTCCTCGGCGAGCCGGTGCTGGGCGTCGAACAGGCGCGACATCCGGGCGCGGCTGTCCGCGGTGAGCCGCAGCAGGGTGGCGCGGCGGTCCTCGGGATCGGGCTCCCTGGTGATCAGCCCGTCGCGCTCCAGCGCGTCGACCATGCTGGTCACCGAGCGCGGGCTGACGCCGAGATCGCTGGCGAGCCTGCCCATCCGCGCGGGCTCCAGCTCACTGACCGTGACCAGCAGCCGGGCCCTGGCCTCTGACAACCCGATGGTGGCGCCGAGCAGGCGGTCGGACTGCAGGCACAGCCGGCGCGAGGTGTCGAAGAGGAGCGCGACGATGTCCCTGGCGGGGACTTCGTCACGCACGGTGCCGGGTTGACGACCGGAAGCGGGGGCGGACATACTCCCGATATTAGTGTACTTCCTCACTATCTACTAGTTCACAATGAAATCCACGACGAAATGAAGCCAGGAAGGGGCTCGCCATGTCCGACCAGACACCAGCGCTGGTGGTCGACGGCCTGCACAAGCGCTACGGCGACGTCGAGGCGGTCAACGGGCTGAGCTTCTCCGCCCGGCGCGGCACCGTGCTCGGCCTGCTCGGGCCGAACGGCGCCGGCAAGACCACCACCGTGCAGATCATCTCCACACTGCTCCCGTTCGACCGCGGCACGGTCACCGTGCTCGGCAAGGACGTGGTGCGCGACGCCAGGGCGTTGCGCTCCGAAATCGGCCTGACCGGCCAGTACACCGCGCTCGACGAATACCTCACCGGCTACGAGAACCTGGAGATGATCGGCCAGCTGTACCACCTCGGCGCGGCCGACGCCAAGCGCCGGGCGAACGAACTGCTGGCCCGCTTCGAACTCGTCGAAGCCGGGAAACGGCTGGTCAAGACCTACTCCGGCGGTATGCGGCGGCGCCTGGACCTGGCCGCCAGCCTGATCGTCAACCCGGCGCTGCTCATCCTCGACGAGCCGACCACCGGGCTCGACCCGCACAGCAGGCTGACCGTCTGGCAGATGGTCCGCGAGCTGGTCGCCGGGGGCACCTCGCTGCTGCTGACCACGCAGTACCTCGAGGAAGCCGAGGAGCTGGCCGACGACATCGTGGTGATCGACGGCGGCACGGTGGTCGCACAGGGCACCCCGGATTCACTGAAGACGCAGGTCGGCGGCGCGCGCCTGGAGGTGCACCTGGCGCCGGGCAGCCGGACCACGGTCGCACTGGAGGCGCTCGAGCGGTTCAGCACCGCGCCCGCCGAGGTCCACCCCGGAACCGGGGTGATCACCGTGCCCGCGCTCAAGGAACCGCGCCTGCTGGCGAAGGTGATCCGCGAACTCGACGACCAGGAGATCGAGGTCGAGGACGTGCGCCTGCGCGAACCGACGCTCGACGAAGTTTTCCTCACCCTGACCGGCAAGAACGCCGCCCCCGCCGAACCGCAGCAAGCCTGAGCCCGACCGAGGAGACACCGTGACCACGGCCGAATCCCTCGCCCCCGTCCGCCCGCTCCAGCGCGGCCGGCTCCAGTGGGCGATCACCGACACCCTGGTGCTGACCAAGCGCAGCCTGCGCCACATCCCCCGCATCCCCGACCAGCTGATCTTCGCCACGGTCAACCCGATCATCTTCGTGCTGCTCTTCCGCTACGTCTTCGGCGGCGCGATCGGCACGCCAGGCATGACCTACCCGGACTTCCTGATGGCGGGCATCTTCGTGCAGACCGTCGCCTTCGGGGCGGTCAACTCCGGCGTCGGCCTGGCCGAGGACATGCACCGCGGGCTGGTCAACCGGTTCCGCTCGCTGCCGATGGCGCCGTCGGCGGTGCTCACCGGCCGCATCCTGGCCGACGTGGTGCGCAACTCGATCATCATCGTCACCGGCGTGCTGATCGGGCTGGTGGTCGGTTTCCGGCCGACCGCGGGCATCGCCGGCTGGGTCGGCGCGATCGCGCTGTTGCTGCTGGTCAGCCTCACCTTCTCGTGGGTGTCCTCGACGATCGGGCTGATGGTCCGCAACGCCGAGGGCGCGCAGTCGGCGAACTACATCTGGCTGCTGCCGCTGACCTTCGCCAGCAGCGCCTTCGTGCCGACCGAGTCGATGCCCGCCGGGCTGCGGGTCTTCGCCGACTACCAGCCGATCACGGTGATCGTCGACGCGGTCCGCGGCTTCCTGCTCGACGAGCCGCTCGGCTGGCGCGGCTGGGGTGCCTTCGCCTGGTGCGCGGTGATCGTGGCGATCTGCGCGCCGCTCGCGGTGCGCAAGTTCCAGCGGCGCGCGATGAGCTGACCCCATCCCCCCGCGAACACACCAAGCCCTCCCGCTCATCATGTGGGAGGGCTTGGTTTTCGCTGTGCCAACGTGTTGTTGTGAGTGGAGTGCCCACGCCGTTGAACAATGGTAAGACGACATTTCCGGCGGAGCTGCTACCAAGAGCGATTGCCTGATTACTGCATACCACAGCGCCCACCCGAAGAACAGAGGAAATCTCTCACACCTTCGGGGGTAGGAATGAAAATCAATCCTGCTTTGGGGGCAGGCGTTGTGAATGGGTGAATCCGATGAATCAGGAGAGCTCGAAGAGCATTTCGGTCATCGCTGGGGCTGGAGTGGACATCCGCATTCTCATCGTTGGGCAGCACGAGGTGGTGCGGCGCGGGATCGAGGCGATGCTGCACTCGATCGCCAACGTCCGGAACGTGCTGAGCTGTACCGACCACGACGAAGCCGGGCGGCTGATCGCCGCGCACCGGCCCGACGTACTGGTGGCCGGCCTCGGGGGCGGCCCCGGGCTGGAGCCGCTGCTGGAGCAGGCGCGTCGCGCGCGCACCAAGATCCTGTTGCTGATGCGCGATCCCGGTGAGGCGGAACTGTCGGCCGCCGCGCAACTGCCGGGTGACGGCTACCTGGTCGAAGCGGACCTGACCGTCCCGGTGCTGGAGGACACGCTGCGCCGGCTGCTGGTGGACGAGGTGCCGATGCCTTCGGCGATGGCCCGCGAACTGTTGCACCGGGCCGGGCGCGGCACGTCCGCGGTGCCGACCCCGCGCGGCACCTACCACTCGCGGCTGACCCGCCGCGAACTGCAGGCGCTTTCGCTGCTGGTGGAAGGGATGAGCAACAAGCAGATCGCCCGCGGGCTGGAGATCTCCGACCACGCGGTCAAGCGGGTGATGGCCAGCATGCTGGTGAAACTGAACTGCGCCAACCGGACGCAGGCGGTGGCACTGGCGCTCAAGGGCGGCCTGGCCGGCGCCAGCACGAGATGACGGGGGCCGGCATGGATTTCAGCCTGCTCTACTTCGCCAACCGCGAAGTGACCGATCCACCGAAGGAATACGACCTGCTGCTCGATTCGGCGCGGTTCGCCGACGAGCACGAATTCACCGCGCTCTGGTTGCCGGAGCGGCACTTCCACCCGTTCGGCGGCGCGTACCCGAACCCGGCGCTGGCCGCCACGGCGCTGGCCGTGTCGACCAGCCGGGTCCGGCTGCGGGCCGGGAGCGTGGTGCTGCCGCTGCACGATCCGCTGACCGTGGTCGAGGACTGGTCCTTCGTGGACAACCTCTCCCGCGGCCGGGTGGACCTCGCGCTGGCCACCGGCTGGAACGCCAACGACTTCGCGCTCGCACCGGACCGGTACGCCGGGCGGCGCGAGTACGTGTTCGACCACCTGGACACGCTGCGCGACCTGTGGGCGGGCAAGCCGATGACCCGGGTCAACGGCGAGGGCGCGGAAGTGGAGATCACCACGTATCCGCGCGCGGTGCAGCCGGACCTGAACCTGTGGCTGACCTGCTCGTCGAACCCGCGGAACTTCGCCGAGGCCGGGGCGCGCGGGATCAACGTGCTGACCGCGCTGCTGTTCCAGGAGGTCGACGACCTGGTGCCGCGGATCGAGGCCTACCGCGAGGCGCGGACGGCCGCCGGATTCGACCCGGACGCGGGCACGGTGACGGTCATGCTGCACACCTTCGTCGGCGAGACCGACGACGCCGTGCGCTCGACGATCCGCGAACCGTTCCTGGGGTACCTCGAGTCCTCTGTGGACCTTTGGCGGAGCAAGTGGCCGGAGCTCGACGATGCCAAGCAGGGCAACCTGCTCGACCACGCCTTCGAGCGGTACTTCCGGTCTTCGGCGTTGTTCGGCTCGGTCGCCCGGTGCGCGGACTTCGTGCGGAACCTGTACGAGGTGGGCGTGGACGAGGTGGCGTGCCTGATCGACTTCGGCGTACCGGACCGGCTGACCCTGTCCTCGCTGGAGTACCTGGACCAGGTCCGGCTGGCGGTCAACGCACCGGGAGGGCTGCCATGTCGGTGACCACCGCGTACGTCAGTGACCTGCCGCTGGAGTGGACCTCGCCGGTGCTCACTTCGCGGCCCCAAGCCGAGCCGGGGGTCGTGCTGTGGGACCTGGATCTGGTGCTGCTGCCCTCGCGGAGGCTGGACCGGGAGGCGCACCGGGTCGCGTTCGCCAGGGTGACCGGGAAGCGGCCGGTGCACGAACCGCCGATGCTGGACCAAACGGATCCGCTGTACGCGGTGGACCTGTTGTGCCAGAACGGTTTCGCCCGCATCCAAGCCCGGCGGACATTGCCTGTCTATTTGCCCGCGTTGACAACCGCGTACCGCGCACTGGCGAAGCGACGCCCCTGGCTGCTGCCTCGCCCGTGCCCGGACGCCTTCGCCCGCCTGCGCCGGAGCGCGACGGTACCGGGCGCGTTCATCACGACGAAGCTGCGGCCGAACGCGCTCCTGACCCTCTCGGCGACGGGCTTGGACCAGTACCTGGATCCGTCGGCGGGCGCCTACGGCTCGGACCACGTGGACCGGGCGAAGCTGGCCGAGATCGCGCTGGCCAGGGCGGAACGGAAGTACGGCGTGGAGCGGCTAGTCCTGTAAGCGTGGTCGCTTCGTGATCCAGGGGTTCCTGGCGGTGCGGGCGATTCGGCCTCGTACTGGCCGTACTCGGCCGTGCCGCCAGGGACACCGCCTGGGCGCGGAGAGCGCGACCTCGACTTACCGGTTCAGAGCCTAAGCGCCTGACCCCTCGCCGGTCTCGATGTGCAACGCGCCCTGCTCCGGCCCGGCTGCCTGAGCGCGCCCGGCGTCCTCGGCGATCTCGTCCCTCTCGTTGTCCAGGGGCAGGCCGTCCTGGGTCGGCTGCAACTGCTGGGCAGGCGCTTCGGTGTCACCGGTGGCGACGTCCGGGTCGTCGGCCCAGGCGTCGCGATCGCCCAGCTCGAGCCCCTCGTTCTGCTCGGAACGCATTGCGCGCCCTCCTTCCACTCTTGCGCTCGACTACCACCTCGATGGCGGGGCGAAACCCTCCGGCGGGGACACGAATGTGGCTTTGGGGGCGGATTCCGCCCCCAAAGCCACATTCGTGTCCCCCAGCTGTCCACAGGAGGCCGGTTGTCCACAGAGGCGTCGCTGACCAGCGGCTTCGGAGAGTGGGACGGGATAGGATGGCTGCAGGGGCCGCCCCCAAGGGAGGGTGGGGGGCCGTTCTGGGAGTGGGTGCTCCGTGCAGCAGGGGTGCGCGTCGGGTCGTGAGGGCCCCGGCACGAAGGCGTCAGCTGAAGGTTTTGGTCAGTTCGGCTACCAGGGTGGCGGCGTTCGCGCTGAAGGCGACGTGGGCGTTCGGGGTGCCGGTGGCGTTCGGGCGGGTGTCCATGACGGTGCGGCCCACCGTGAGCGTGCTTTCCGTGTCCACGGTGACGTGCACGTGCTGCGTGCTGACGATGTCCGGGCGCACCAGGTAGGCCGTGCAAACGGCGTCGTGTACTGGAGCGGCGTCGGTGGCGGAGATGCCGCTGCCCGCGCGGTAGGCGTCGATGCGCCGGGTGATCAGGTCCGCGGCGGCGGCGCCTGCCGGGGTGCCCAGTGCCGCCATCGCCGCGCAGTCCGCGCGTGTGACCAGCGCTTGGTGCGTGGCGTCCAGCGGGACCAGTGTCAGCCGTTCGAAGCCTGCGGTGAAGACCATCGCGGCGGCTTCCGGGTCGGCCCAGATGTTGAACTCCGCCGAGGCCGTCACGTTGCCGTGGGCGTGCGCGCCACCCATGACGACCAGCTCATCGACCGCGTCCACCAGCGACGGGTCGATCGCCAGCACGGTCGCGATGTTGCTCAGCGGACCCACCGGCACCAGGGTCAGCTGCTCGGTCGCCGACCGCAGGGTCTCCAGCAGGTACTCCACCGCCGTGACATCCTGTGCCGTGGACCGCGCCTCGGGTAGTGGCAGCGAGGTGCCGTGCATGTCACGAGCGGTGTCGCGCTCGTAGTGCTTCTGGCCGGGGAACCCGCGCCGGGCGATCGGGTGCGCCAGGCCCGCGTACACCGGGACGTCCGAGCGCCCGATCACGTCGAGCACTCGTAGTGTGTTGTCCGTGGTGTTGGCGAGCCCGACGTTGCCGTTGACCGTGGTGACCCCGATCAGCTCCAGCTCCGGGTGCAACGCCGCGTGCATGATCGCCACGGCGTCGTCGGTGCCGGTGTCGACGTCCAGAATCAGCCTACGTACCAACGAAACCCCGTTCCAACCGTGGCCGGACCGCGCGTTCCACCAGCACCGGGATGAAGCTCAGCACCCGGGCACCGGCGAACCGGCCCGCCTCCTGCACCACGCACCGGTGCACGGCTCGCGCCGGGACGTCGGCATAGTCCCGTGAGAGCCGTTCCTCCAGGGCGCGCAGCTGCGTCGACAACTGTTCTCCGTGTAGATCATCCATGGTGGTCACCCGAACCGGTTACCCCCGGTTCTGAACTCAGTATGAACGGCCGGTGAACGCCAGGGGCGAGGTTTCACCCGCGACCGAACGGGAACGCCTTCGCCATGCGATTCGGGTACACACTGATGACCGAGCAGGCCGGCCCCAAGGAGCTGGTGCGCTTCGCCGGGGAAGCGGAGCGGGCCGGGTTCGACTTCGAGGTGATGAGCGACCACTACTCGCCGTGGCTCGACGAGCAGGGGCACGCGCCGTACGCCTGGAGCGTGCTCGGCGCGGTCACCCAGTCGACCGAACGCGTCGAGCTGATGACCTATGTGACCTGCCCGATCATGCGCTACCACCCGGCCGTGGTGGCGCAGAAGGCGGCGACCGTGCAGTTGCTCGCCGACGGCCGGTTCACCCTCGGCCTCGGCGCCGGCGAGAACCTCAACGAGCACGTCGTCGGCCAGGGCTGGCCCCCGGTCAACGTCCGGCACGAGATGCTCGGCGAGGCGCTCGACATCATCAACGGCCTGTTCGAGGGCGGTTACTTCAACTACGCGGGCGAGCACTACCGCGTCGACTCCGCCAAGCTGTGGGACCTGCCCGAGACCAAGCCCGGCATCGGCGTCGCGGTTTCCGGTGAGCAGTCGATCGCCGCGTTCGCACCCAAGGCGGACACGCTGATCGCCGTCGAGCCGAAGGCCGAGCTGGTCCGGTCCTGGGACAAGCACACGGGCGGGAACGGCCGCAAGGTCGGCCAGCTCCCGATCTGCTGGGACCCGGACCGCGGCGCCGCCGTCGAGCGCGCCCACGAGCAGTTCCGCTGGTTCGGCGGTGGCTGGAAGGTCAACGCCGAGCTGCCGGGGACCGCCGCGTTCGCCGGGGCCACCCAGTTCGTGCGGCAGGAGGACGTGGCCGGATCGATCCCGTGCGGCCCGGACGTGGAGCCCATCGTGGAGGCGTTCAAGGGCTTCGCCGACGCCGGGTTCACCGATGTGGCGCTGGTGCAGATCGGCGGTGACCACCAGGACGGGTTCTTCGGCTTCGCCGAGCGCGAGCTGCTGCCCGCCCTGCGCGAAAAGCTGGGGTGAGCGCAGCGGATAATGGGGGCTCCTAGTCCAACCTGGTGAGCCCGAAAGGAATCCGGTGGAAACGCTCGAGTTCCAGGCCGAATCGCGCCAGCTGCTGCAGTTGATGGTCCATTCGCTCTATTCGAACAAGGACATCTTCCTGCGCGAGCTGATCTCCAACGCGTCCGACGCCCTCGACAAGCTCAAGCTCGAGGCGTACCGCAACAAGGATCTGGACGTGGACACGGCCGATCTGCACATCCGGCTGGAGGTCGACAAGGAGGCCCGCACGCTGACCGTGCGGGACAACGGCATCGGCATGTCCCGCGACGACGTGGTCGAGCTGATCGGCACGATCGCCAAGTCGGGCACCGCCGAGGTGCTGCGCAAGCTGAAGGAGGCCAAGGACTCGACCGCTTCGGCCGACCTGATCGGCCAGTTCGGCGTCGGCTTCTACTCCAGCTTCATGGTCGCCGACAAGGTCACCCTGGTGACCCGGCGGGCCGGCGAGAGCCAGGGCACCAGCTGGGAGTCCACCGGCGAAGGCACCTACACCATCGACGAGGTCGCCGACGCCCCCGTGGGCACCGCGGTCACCCTGCACCTCAAGCCCGAGGACGCCGACGACCACCTCTACGACTACACCGCCGACTGGAAGCTCAAGGAGATCGTCCAGCGGTACTCCGACTTCATCACCTGGCCGGTCCGGTTCGGGGACGACACGCTCAACTCGATGAAGGCGCTCTGGGCCCGGTCGAAGGACGACGCGACCGAGCAGGAGTACCACGAGTTCTACAAGCACATCAGCCACGACTGGACCGATCCGCTGGAGACCATCCAGCTGCGGGCCGAAGGCACCTTCGAGTACCAGGCGCTGCTGTTCCTGCCGTCGCACGCGCCGCTCGACCTCTACCTGCGCGAGCGCAAGCGCGGGGTGCAGCTCTACGTCAAGCGCGTGTTCATCATGGACGACTGCGAAGCGCTGATGCCGGAGTACCTGCGGTTCGTCAAGGGTGTGGTGGACGCGCAGGACCTCTCGCTCAACGTCTCCCGCGAGATCCTGCAGCAGGACCGCCAGATCCAGCTGATGCGCCGCCGCCTGGTGAAGAAGGTGCTCAGCACGGTCAAGGCGATGATGAGCACCGAGCCGGACAAGTACGCGACCTTCTGGAAGGAGTTCGGGCCGGCGGTCAAGGAGGGCCTGGTCAACGACGCGGACAACCGCGAGACCCTGCTCGAGATCTCGTCCTTCGACTCCACGAACGACGCCGAGAAGCCGACCACGCTGCGTGAGTACGTGGAGCGGATGAAGGACGGCCAGGAGCACATCTACTACCTGACCGGCGCGTCCCGTTCGATGATCGAGCACTCGCCGCACATGGAAGCGTTCCGCGCCAAGGGGTACGAGGTCCTGGTGCTGACCGACGCGGTGGACGAGATGTGGGTCGAGTCGGTCACCGGGTTCGACGGCAAGAAGTTCCAGTCCATCGCCAAGGGCCAGGTCGACCTCGACTCCGAGGAGGAGAAGAAGGAGGGCGACGCCCGGCAGAAGGACTTCGCCGGGTTGCTGGGCTGGATGGGCGAGACGCTGACGGAGCAGGTGAAAGAGGTCCGCCTGTCCTCGCGGCTGACCACCTCGCCCGCCTGCATCGTCGGTGACGCGAACGACATCTCGCCGACGCTGGAGAAGATGTACCGGGCGATGGGTCAGGAGATGCCGCAGATCAAGCGGATCCTGGAGCTGAACCCGGACCACGAGCTGGTCAGCGGCCTGCGCAAGGCGCACGAGGAGCGCAAGGACGACCCGGCGCTCGCGGAGACCGCGGAGATCCTCTACGGCATGGCGCTGCTGGCCGAGGGCGGCGAGCTGAGCGACCCGCCGCGCTTCATGCGGCTGCTGGCGAGCAGGCTCGCCAGTTCGATCTGACCGGCGGCCCGGGGTGCGATCGCCTCTCGCACCCCGGGCCCCCTGGTCACAGGTGCAGGTAGCCCTGTTCGAGCAGTTGCTCCCCCATCCCCCGGTAGGCCTCCTGCGCCGGCGGCGCGACCGTGGCGAGCCCGTCGACGTAGCGGTTGAACATGCAGAACGCCGCCGCGATGAGCACGGTGTCGTGGATCTCGACGTCGGTCGCGCCCTCCGCGCGGGCTGCCTCGACCAACTCGGTCGTCACCGCCTGGCCGCTTTCCCGGACCGCCAGCGCGATCCGCAGCAGCGCTTTGAGCTTCGCCGGAACCGGGGCCTCGTCGACACTTCGCCAGGCCGCCTCGACCACGCCGAACCCGCCGTCGAGCGCGGCCGCGGCCACCGCGCCGTGGCCCGACGAGCAGAACGTGCAGTCGTTCCCCTTGGACACCACCGCCGCGATCAGCTCGCGCTCACCGACGGACAGGCTGTTCGGCCCGCGCAGGAGTGCCTCGGCGAGGCGCCCGAGCGGATCCGCCGTTTCCGGGCGGAAGGCGAACAACGCGCGGATACCGGGGAGCTGGGGATCGAGTTCGATGTGCGGCAACGGTCCTCCTGGTGTCGGCGGAACTCGCCGATCACCCTAGGGCCGGCCGCACGCGCCGGACTCGAATCAAGCGTCCGGAGATCACCTCAGCTTCTCGCCGTAGACGCGGTTCACCGCCAGCTTCATCAGCACCCGGCGGTCGGAGACCATCACCGACCGGTACTCGTCCCAGTCGGGGTGCTCGCCCGCGGCCTTGCGGTAGTACTCGACCAGCGCTTCGACCTCCGGGCCCCGCGGGTCGGTGCCCGGCCCGACGAGCGTCACCGGGCCTTCGGCGGTCGCCCACGTCCAGCCGTCGGCACTGGTGACCTCCAGCGCGGCCCGCGGGTCCCGGCGCAGGTTCTTCGTCTTGGCCCGCGCCTCGGCCAGCGAGACGTAGACGATGTCGGCCTCGCGGTCGTAGTACGGCGTGACCGGCGAAAGCTGCGGGAGACCGTCGGACTTGATCGTCGCGAGCACCCCGATCTTGCTCTCGGCGAGCAGGTCGCGCGGGTCGTACGGGTCGGCGTTCAAGCCCCCACCTCCGACGGTGTGCGGAACACTTCGATCATGGCAGCGTATCCGTCACCGCCGCGGCCCGCCGCGATGGCGCGGTCGGCGAACGCCTTGATCGACTTCGGCAGTTCCGCGTTGATCCCGAGCGCCTCGCTCTCGTGCACGAGGTGGTCCATGGCGGCCAGGTGGGTGTCGATCGTGGAGTCGTACGCGGGGTAGGCGCCCTCGTCGATCTGCTTCGCGTAACCGGGGGTCCAGTCGGCGACGGTGGCGGCCATCCGCGTGGCCAGGTCGGCGAACGCCGAGGCGGGCACCCCCGCGCTGCCGAGCAGGGCGGCACCCTGCAGGAAGCCGTTCAGCACGCTCCACATCAGCCCGAGCACGGCGACGTCGTGCAGGGCCGACAGGCCGTGGTCGGTGCCGAGGTGCGTGGTCGGGCCGAGACTGCGCAGCACCGGTTCGTACTGCTCGAAGGCCTCCGCCGGGCCACTGTGGAGCAGGACGGCGTCGGGCGTGGCGATGGCCTGGGGCACGGCCAGGATCACGCCGTCGAGGTAGGTGGCGCCGAGCCCGGCCGCCCAGGTGGCGGTCTCGCGGGCCTGCTCCGAGGTGCCGGAGGTGAGGTTCACCAGCACGCGGCCTTCGAGCATGTCACCGTGCGGGTCGAGCAGTGCGTGCAGGGCTTCGTAATCGGAGACGCAGACGACGATGAGCGGGTTGGCGGTGAGGGCGTCCTGGAGCGAACCGGCGAGCGTGGCGCCCTCGGCGACCAGGTCGTCCGCCTTGGCCGCCGTGCGGTTCCACACGGTCGTGGGGTGCCCGTCACGCAGGAACGCCCCGGCCAGTGCCCGGCCCATCAGTCCGAGGCCGAGCACTGTCACCGGGTGCGTGGAGTTCTTGGTGGTCATGGAGCCATCGTGAACCTTCACACCGGTATGAAGGTCAAGGGCAGAAGCTGTCCGATTCCTGGAGCTGCCCGGTGAGCAGGTAGCGGGTCACGGTGTCGTCGCCGCAGGCGTTGCCGTTGGCGCGGTAGGCGCCGTGCCCGCCGGAGTCCACGGTGACCATGCGCGCCCGGTCGCCCAGCGCCCGGCGCATCTCCCGCGCACCGGCGAGCGGGGTCGACGGGTCGCGGGTGTTCTGCACCATCAGCACGTTCGACGGCCCGTCGTCGCTGATCCGCACCGGCTTCACCGGCTCGAACGGCCAGAACGAGCACGGCGTGATGTTCACCGGCATGCCGCCGGTCAGCGGATACCGTTCGCGGCTCTCGGCGACAGCGCGTTCGTGTGCCTTCACCGAACCCGGCCAGTCGACGTCGTTGCACACCGTCGAGACGGCCATCGCGCTGTTGTTCTGCAGCACGTCCTCGGGCGGCTGCGGCTGCGGAGGAACGGGCGAGCCGTCCCTGGCCGCGATCATCAGCTTGGCGAGCGGCTCGAAACCCTTGTCGGTGTACAGGTTCCGCAGCAGCGCTTCCCGCAGTCCGTTGCCGGTCAGGCCGGGGAGCGGCGTGCGGTCCAGTCGCGCGGCGAGGTCCAGGAACAGCGGGCGGATGGCCGCCGGATCGTCGGCCAGGCGCAGTGCGTTGGCCGGATCCGCCGCCCAGCGCGCGAAATCGGGGAACCGGTCCTCGACGCCGATCTGGTAGTTCGCCAGCCAGCCGCGGGCCACCGTGCGCGGGTCGCCGGTGCTGTCCAGCACCACCCGGTCGGTGTGCTGCGGGAACATCGTCGCGTAGACCGCGCCGACGTAGGTGCCGTACGAAAGGCCCCAGTACGAGAGCTTCCGCTCCCCGAGCGCCTGGCGCAGGCGGTCGAGGTCACGCACCTCGTTCTTCGTGCTGATGTGCGGCAGGACCTCGCCGCCGTTGCGCCGGCAGGCGTCGGCGACCCGCTTGCCCTGCGCGACATTGGCGTCGATACCGCCGTCGGGCGCCGGCCACGGCATCGTGCGGCCGTTGTCCTCGGGCGACAACGCGCAGCTGATCGGCGTGCTCTTGCCGACCCCGCGCGGGTCGAAGCCCACCACGTCGAACCGCTCGCGCAGCTCGGCCGGTAGGTCCAAAGTAGAGGGACGATTCAGGCCGGAACTCCCCGGCCCGCCGGGGATGAGCAGCAGCACGCCGTGCCGCGCGTCCGGCCGCTTCGCCGGGATGCGCGACACCCGGACGTCGATTTCCTTGCCGTGGGGCTTCCGGTAGTCCAGCGGAACCCGCAGCGTGGCGCACTCCTGCGGTTCGGCACTACCGGCGACCGGGCACGGCTCCCACCGCAGGGGCCCGGGCGGCGACGCACCCGCAGCCGTCACCGGAACCGCCAGACCCACCAGGCACAAGGCGCTGAGCAAAACCATTCTCATGGGCCCAACCCTGGCCCGGCGCCCGCGCCGAGCCCACCGGGCCAGCCACAGGGTTTACGGTAGGGCGGGCCCCACCGGCATCTGCCGCAGCACGTCCAGCACCACGTCCTCGGGCACATCGCGGACCAGTTCGGCGCCGTTCGGGCCGTCGAGCGTGAACGCCAGGCCCGAGGTCGCCTTCTTGTCCAAGGTCATCAAGCGGACCAGCTCGGCCAGGTCCATCCCGGGTGGCAACTCCGACGGGCAGCCGTATGAGAGCACCACTTCGAGGTGTTCGTCCACGCGGTCCTGGTCGATCCGGCCGAGTGCGCCGGCCAGCCGTCCGGCGAACACCGTGCCGATCGCGACGGCTTCCCCGTGCCGCAGCCGGAAATCGGTGGCCCGTTCCAGCGCGTGCCCGAGGGTGTGCCCGTAGTTCAGGATGTGCCGCAGCCCGGAGTCGCGTTCGTCCTGGGACACGATCTCGGCCTTGCGGCGCACGCTCGCGGCGATCTGGTCGGCCAGCGGCAGCGATCGCAACTCCCCCGCGCCGATGAAGTGCGCGCGGGCGATCTCGCCGTAGCCGTTGATCCACTCGCGTCGCGGCAGCGTCTCCAGGAAGTCCGTGTCGCACAGGACGGCGGCGGGCTGCCAGTACGCGCCGACGAGGTTCTTGCCCTCCGGCAGGTTCACCGCGGTCTTGCCGCCCACACTCGCGTCCACCTGCGCCAGCAGCGAAGTCGGCAGGTGCACCACCGGGATCCCGCGGTGGTACAGCGCCGCGGCCAGCCCGGCGACGTCGGTCAGCGTGCCGCCACCACACGACACCACCGCGTCCGAGCGCGTCAGGCCGAACCCGGCGAACCGGCGGCAGAGGTCCTCCACCGTCGCCAGTGTCTTGTCGTCTTCGCCCTCCTGGCCGGTCAGCACGATCGACTCGACCCCGGGATCCGGCAGCGATTCGGCCGGCCGGGCCGACACGATGGCGGCTCGCCGAACCCCCAGGCCGGCGAGCACACCACCGAGCAGGTGCCGGGTTCCCGCGCCGACGTGCACCGGGTACGACCGGTCACCGAGGTCGACGTCGATCCGCTGCGACATTAGGCACTCGCCTCCACCGCGACCGCGGACGGGCACAGGGCGAGCAGTTCCTCCGGACGTTCCAGCACCACGTCCGGCCCCGCGGCCAGCAGGTCGGCGGTGTTGCCTTCGCAGCCCCACACCGCGGCGATGGCGGTGACCCCGGCGGCCTGCGCGCTCTGCAGGTCGGTGACCGCGTCGCCGATCATCATCGACCGGTCCGCCGGCACGTCGAGCACGTCCATCGCGTGCAGCACGATGTCCGGGGCGGGCTTCGGGTGGGCGATCTCGTCCGAGCCGATCACCACGTCGAACAGGTCGATCAGGCCGAGGGTGGTCAGGAGCGACCGGGCACGCGGCCCGCTCTTGCCGGTGGCCACCGCGATCCGGTGCCCGCGCTCGCGCAGGGTGGCGATCGTGTCGCGCACCCCATCGTGCACCTCGACCTCGCCGGCGAGCCGGTAGCTCTCGCGGACGAACGGCTCCTCCATCGCCAGCGGCAGGCCCATGATCCGCATGATGTCCGGGAAGTACCGGCCGAGGTGCTTGTTGTACTCCTCGAACGGCGGGTGCCCCTCGCCGACGACCTCGGCGTAGGCCAGGTCGAAGGCCTGGCGCATCACCGCGAAGCTGTCCACGATCACGCCGTCGAGGTCGAAGACCACCCCGAGCGGCCGGTTGAGCTGCATCGTCATGCCGACCTCCTGGTGAGGCGCCGCACCGAGCCGTACACGCCTTCGATCACCCGCACGGTCTTGCGGGCGTCCTCGATCGCCCTGCCCTGCGCCGCCGGGTCCGCCAGCAGGCCGGGCAGTTCGTTGAGCTGCCGGTCGTACTCCGAGCCGATCGGCTCGTCGGGCACCGGCAGCACCACGGTTTCGCCGTCGCAGGTCAGGCTCAGCACCGGCCCGTCCTCGCGGTTCGGGCTGAAGCCGAAGGTGCAGCGCAGCCGGGCGGTGCCCTCGCTGCCGTGCACGGTCACGCTGGTCACGTCGCGTTCCTCGTGCGACGCCCAGCTCGCGCGGACCAGCACCGAGGTGCCGTCGTCGGTGACCAGGAAGGCGTTCGCGGTGTCCTCGACGTCGCCGGTGGCACCGGCACCCGCGTCGTGGCGCCACACCGCGCCCCGCGAGCTGTCGTTCACGAAGTCGGCGGACACCGAGCCGATGACCTGGTCGATCTCGGCGTCCCCGAGCAGCGGCCCGGCCACGTCGAGCAGGTGCCAGCCGAGGTCGACCAGCGCGCCGCCACCGGCGTAGCGGCGATCGGTGAACCAGCCGTCGCCGGAGGGGACCCCGCGGGCACGGATCCAGCTCAGCTCGATGTGCCGGATGTGGCCGAGTTCCTTGCGCAGGTCGTGCAGGGCGAGGATGTCGGCGCGGAAGTTGGCCGCGCTGCCCGCGAGCAGGGTCGCCCGCCCGGCGCGCTCGGCGGCGGCCAGCGAGTCGACCTCCGCGGTGGACAGGCAGACCGGCTTCTCCAGGAACACCGAGACCCCGTCGAGCAGCAGGCCCTTGGCCACGTCGTGGTGCAGGTGGTTCGGCACCGCGACCACGGCCAGGTCGACCGGGATGTTCTTCAGTTCGTCCACACTGGACAGCAGGCGGAGGTCTTCGCCGGCTTCGCGGCGCACGGTGCTGCGGATGACCGCCTCGGGATCGACCGCGGCGACCACTTCGAAGGCGGGGTGGGCCAGCAGGCGGGGCAGCCAGATCGACCGCCCCGCCCAGCCGAGGCCGACCACCGCGACGTTGTATCGCCCGGGGGACGACCCCCGAACCCCCGCGAAAGACGAGGAGTTCATCGCGCGGCCAGCACTTCGGCGACGATGGCGGCGGTGTCGTGCATCTGCTGCTCGGTACCCAGCAGGGTCCGGTGGTGCAGCCACACGCAGTCGCGGTAGAGCTCTTCGGTGACCGGGCAGCGCGCGGCGATCTCCTCGACCGTTTCCGCGGGCGCGCCCTTCTCCCAGAAGCCGTCGACGCGGTAGATCGCGCGGAAGGCGGCGAACGCGGGCACGCCGCGCTCGATCAGCGCGTCGACCAGTTCGTTGCGCTGCTCCTCGGTGATGCCCGGGATGCGGATCATCGCCATGTAGTGCGGATTGCGTTCGCAGCGCTCGTCCCGCGACTGCGCGACCACGCCGGGGATCTCGCCCAGCAGTCCGCCCAGCAGGCGCCAGCGCTCTTCGCGGGTGTCGATCTGGCTGTCGAGACGGGCCAGCTGCGCCCGCAGCACGGCGGCGGTGAACTCGTTCATCCGGAAGTTCGAACCGGAGGTCTGGTGCAGGTAGCGGCGGTCGGTGCGCGGGCGGCCGCAGCTGTGGCGCAGGAACGCCTGCTCGTAGGACTCGGAGTCGGGGAAGGTGACCGCGCCGCCTTCACCGGCGGTCATCAGCTTGCCGTTCTGGAAGCTGAACGCGGCGATGGAACCCAGTTCGCCGACGCGCTTGCCCTGCCAGGTGGCGCCGTGCGCGTGCGCGGCGTCCTGGATGATCGCCACCCCGGCGTCGTTGGCGATCTTGGCCAGACCGTCCATGTCGGACATGTGGCCTGCCATGTGCACCGGCATGATCGCACGGGTGCGGGTGGTGATCAGTTCGGCCGCGGCGCTCGCGTCGATGCAGTAGGTGTACGGGTCGACGTCCACCGGGATCGCGGTGCCGCCGAGGCGCTGCACGGCCTGCGAGGAGGAGATGAAGGTGAAGGCGGGCACCAGAACCTCGGTGTCCGGGCCGACACCGAGGACCTCGAGCGCGAGTTCCAGCGCGTGCGTGCCGTTGGTGACGGCGAGCGCGTGCGGGGCGCCGTGGTAGTCGGCGAACTCCTGCTCGAAGGTGTCCACCTCCTTCCCGCCCATGCGCCACCAGCCGTCTTGTTCGAGCGCACGCAGGAGGCCGTCGCGTTCGCCGTCGTCGAACTGCGGCCACGCCGGGTATTGGGGGGCAGGGGTCGGACGAGCATTCATCGGGCTACTCCGGTTCGGGTCGGCTTTGGTGAAAGCTGCAATTCCGCGGTTGTGATCAAGCGTAAGCGCGGGTCAGCGCACCCCCAACCCCGACGACCCCCCTAGGCGATCCGTCCGGCAATTCGTCCGCGATATTCACCAGGAATGGCGATGACTAGTGTTTTCCCCAGTGCTGATTCGCGGCGAGCAACACCGCGCCCTGCAGTGAGGACAGTCCACCGAGGGCGGCCGGCTGGATCGGCACCACCGGTTTTCCTTGGGCGGCCAGGGTTTTCGCCTGCGCCGCGACCTCGGCGGCGAAGCCGGGCAGTGCCGCGGCGAACCCGCCGCCGATCAGCACCCGGGAGGGGTGCGCCAGCTCCGCGATGCCGACGGCGGCGGCCGCCAGCGCGGCACAACTCTCCTGCACCGCGGCCAGCGCCCAGCCGCGGGCGTCCTGATAGGCCTGGTAGAACTCGTCGAATTCCGGTTCGTGGCCGAGGAGTTCGGCGGCACGGCGGAGAGTCGCCGGGCCCGAGGCCAGCGCCTGCACGCAGCCCGAACGCCCGCAGCCGCACGCGGGCCCGTTGCGGTCGACGATGAGATGACCCAGCTCACACGAGCCGCGGGTCAGGCCGGGCCAGGGCCGTCCGCCGGAAACGATGCCGCCGCCGATCCCGGTGCCGACACCGAAGTAGACGAGGTCGGCGCACCCGGCCGCGTCCGCTTCGGCGACCGCGGCCAGGTCGCCGTCGTCGGCGAAACTCACCGGAGTACTAGGGAAAATCTCGTCGAAGAGGGTGTAGAGGTCGGCGCCCGTCCAGCCGGGGCGACTGGGCCAGGTGGTCACCCTGCCGGTGTGGTCCACAGTGGCAGGCATGGCCACGCCGACCGCGTCCGGCTCGCCGAGTTCCCGGACGGCTTCGGCGATTCTTGCCAGGTCGTCGCGGATATCGCGAAAGGGGTTCCAGCGCATTTCACCGGAGCGCTCCCCCATGCGGAAGGCGACTTTGGTGCCGCCGACGTCGATACCGAGGTGATTGGTCATGGCCTTCCCAGCGGACTGAGCGAATTCGGGCGTGGTGCGTGTTAGGACTGCGAGTATGGACGAACTACTGCTGATGAACGGCCCCAATTTGGGCATTCTGGGAAAACGCGAGGTCGAGGTCTACGGCTCCAGCACCCTCGCCGACATCGAGGCGATGGTCGCCGCCGAGGTCGCGGAGCGGGGCTGGCGCGTCACCTCGGTGCAGAACGACTGCGAGGGTGAGCTGATCCGGACGCTGCAGGACAGCTACGACACCGTCGGCGCGATCATCAACCCGGGGGCGCTGATGATCGCGGGCTGGTCCCTGCGGGACGCACTGGCGAACTACCCGCGGCCGTGGATCGAGGTCCACCTGTCGAATGTGTGGGCCAGGGAGCAGTTCCGGCACGAATCCGTCCTGGCCCCACTGGCCAGCGGCGTCATCGTCGGCCTCGGCGCCGACGGCTACCGCCTGGCCGCCCAAGCCCTCCTCCGCACCATCCCCACCTGACCCACCCCCAGTGCGGAACTCAGCCTCCCGAACGTAGGTTTCGCCTGCCTGAACGTGGAGTTCGCCTGCCTGAGTGTGGGGTTCGGCTTCCTGAACGTGGTTCTCACCTGATGCGAACCCCACACTCCCGCACCCGAGTTCCACACTCAGGCACCTGAAACCCACGTTCAGGCACCCGAACCCCACACTCGCGCAGCTGAACTCCACGTTCGCGGGGGGCAATGAATGTGGGTGGGTGTGGCCACATCCATTGCGTGGCCCCCGTGGCACCCCGTGGGGGCTGCGGCCGGGCGGGCGTCCTGGTGGGGCCTCGCGCCGGCCGCGGGTGGGCCGTCCGGTCAGGACATGCCCAGCTCCTCGTCCAGCAGGGCGAACACCTCGTCGTCCGACGCCGAGTCCAGATCGAGTTCGGCGTCTTCCGGCTTGGCCCCGGCACGCTGCGACGCCCACCGCGTGCGCAGCACCTCGAGGCGGCCCGCCACCTGCTTGAACGTCTGGTCGTCGACCGCGGCCCGGCCGATCGACTGCTCCAGTTTCGCCAGTTCCGCCAGCAACGCCGCCCCGGCGTCCACTGTGGACTCCGGCACCAGCTGTCCCCGCAGCAGGGCGACCAGCTCGTTGGGCGTCGGGTAGTCGAAGACCAGCGTGGCGGGCAGTTTCAGGCCCGTCGCCCCGGTCAGCCGGTTCCGCAGTTCGACCGCGGTCAGCGAGTCGAAGCCCAGCTCCTTGAACTGCCGATCCGGCTCGACCTCGCCGCCGTCGGCGTACCCGAGCACCGCGGCCACCTGCTCCCGCACCAGCGCCATCAGCGCTTCCTCGCGCTCCGCGTCGCTCAGCCCGGCGAGCCGCCGCAGCAGGGTGTCCGCCGTTTCGACCCCGGCCGCCGACCGCTTCGCCCGCGTCCGGATCAGGCCCCGCAGCAACGGCGCGACCTCCGGCTGAGCCCGCAGCACCGAAAGGTCCAGCCGCACCGGCAGCAGCGCAGGCTCGGCTGCGGCCAGCGAAGCGTCGAACAACGCCAGGCCCTGCTCGACCGTCACCGCCGGCATGCCCGAGCGCGCCATCCGCTCGGCGTCGGCGCCGGACAGCATGCCCGTCTGCGCCCACGCGCCCCAGCCCAGTGACAGCGCCGGGAGCCCGAGGTCACGCCGGTAGGCCGCGAAGGCGTCCAGCCAGGCGTTCGCCGCCGCGTAGTTGCCCTGACCCGCGTTGCCGAAGACTCCGGCCGCCGACGAGAAGACCACGAACGCCGACAATTCACCGCCGAGCGAGTGCAGGTTCCACACCGCGTCGACCTTCGGCCGCAGCACCGCGCTCAACCGTTCCGGTGTCAGCGAGCCGATCGTGCCGTCGTCCAGCACACCCGCGGTGTGCACCACGGCCCGTACCTCGTGCTTGCCGAACAACGCGGCGACCGCGTCCCGGTCGGTCACATCGCAGGCTTCGATCGACACCGACGCACCCAGCGCGGTCAGCTCGGACTCCAGTTCGGCAGCGCCGTCCGCCGCCGGACCGCGGCGGCTGACCAGCAGCAGATCCCGAACGCCCCGCGAGGCGACCAGGTGCCGCGCCAGTTCCGCGCCCAGCCCGCCGGTACCACCGGTGATCAGCACCTGGCCGTCCCAGGCGAACGGCTCCGCGGTGACCTCGGCCCTGGCGATCCGCGCCGCCAGCGCCAGCCCGTCGCGGATGGCCACCTGCGGTTCCTCCACGGTCAGCGCCTGCGGCAGCACCGCCACCGACAGCCCGCCCGCGTCGAGGTCGATCAGCCCGAACCGGCCGGGGTTCTCCGACTGCGCCGAGCGCACCAGGCCCCAGACCGCCGCGGCCGCCAGGTCCGGCGAGTCGCCGTCCTCCGCGGCCACCGCACCCCGCGTGACGAAGACCAGCCGCGAATCGGCGAACCGCTCCTCGGTCACCCACTGCTGCAGCATGCCGAGCACCCGCGCGGTCACCTCGTGCGCCGAAGCCACCACGTCCTCGGTGCCGGTGATCGGCGCGACCACCGTGCCCGGCACCTCACCGTCCACAATCGAAGACAGATCGGCGTACGGCTCACCGGCCGCCAGCGGCTCCGCGAGCCCCAGCTCATCCGGCCCGACCACGGCGACGGCGAGCATGCCCGGCTCCATCGCCACCGGGACCCAGTCCAGCTTGAACAGCGAGTCCCGCGAAACGTCGGTCACCTGCTCGGCGGACACCCCGCGCACCACCAGCGACGCGATCGAGGCGACCGGCTGCCCGGAGGTGTCGGCCGCGGCGATCGCCATCGTGTCGCCCGCGGTGCGGATGCGGACCCGCAGCGTGCGTGCCCCGGTCGCGTGCAGCGAGACGCCTTCCCAGGAGAACGGCAGCCCGCCCTCGCCGGAACCCGCCAGCAGGGACGCGTGCAGCGTCGAGTCCAGCAGCGCCGGGTGCAGCCCGAAGCCGTCGACCGAGACCTCGTCGTCCAGCGTGACCTCGGCGAAGAGGTCCTCGCCGTCCTTCCAGACCGACCGCAGGCCCTGGAACACCGGGCCGTAGCCGAAGCCGATCTCGGCGAACTTCTCGTAGCAGCCCTCGACCGAGACGGCCTCCGCACCGGCAGGCGGCCAGACGGTGGCGTCGAACTCGGCGCGTTCCACGCCCTCGGCCAGCGAACCGCTCGCGTGCTCGGTCCACGGCAGGTCGACCGCGTCCTCCGGCCGCGAGTACACCGCGACCGAGCGGCTGCCCGACTCGTCCGGCAGCCCCACCGCGACCTGGACCTGCACGGCTCCCGACTCCGGCAGCACCAGCGGCGCGGCCAGGGTCAGTTCCTCGACGCGGTCGCAGCCCAGTTCGTCGCCCGCGCGCAGCGCCAACTCCACGAACGCGGTGCCCGGCAGCATCGGCCGTCCCATCACCGTGTGCTCGGCCAGCCACGGGTGCGAGCCCAGCGAAAGCCTGCTGGTGAACAGCACCCCCTGCCCGGCGGCCAGTTCGACGCCCGCGCCCAGCAGCGGGTGCTCCATCGAGACCAGGCCCAGCCCGGAGGCGTCGCCGCCACGGGAGACCGAGCCCGACGGCCAGAACCGCTGGTGCTGGAAGGCGTAGGTCGGCAGCTCCACCTGTCGTGCCCCCGTTCCGGCGAAGAACCTCCGCCAGTCGACGTCCACCCCGTGCACGTGCAGCCTGCCCAGCGCGGTGACCGCGGCCTGCTCCTCGTCACGGTCCTTGCGCAGCAGCGGCACCAGCACCGCGTCCTCGGGCGCCGACTCGGCGGCCATCGCCGAGACCACGCCGTCCGGGCCCAGTTCCAGGAACGCCGTGACGCCGTGGGACACCAGCGTCTCCACGTTCTCGGCGAACCGGACCGCGTCACGCACGTGCCGCACCCAGTACTCGGGCGAGGTGACATCGCCGCTGGTGACCACCGGGATCTTCGGCTCCGCGAAGGAAAGCCCGGAGACGACCGTGCGGAACTCGTCCAGCATCGGGTCCATCAGCGGCGAGTGGAACGCGTGCGACACGGACAGGCGGCTGGTCTTGCGGCCGTCGGCCTGGAACTTCGCCGCGATCTCGGTGACCGGGTCCTCGGCACCGGCGATCACCAGCGAGGTCGGCCCGTTGATCGCCGCGATCGACACCTGGTCGGTGAGCAGCGGCGTGACCTCGTCCTCGGCGGCCTGGATCGCCACCATCGCCCCTCCGGCAGGCAAAGCCTGCATCAAGCGAGCCCGGGCCGAGATGAGCTTGCACGCGTCTTCCAGCGAGAGCACCCCGGCCACGTGGGCCGCCGCGACCTCGCCGATCGAATGCCCGGCGACGTAGGAAGGCTTGAGCCCCAGCGATTCCGCGAGCCGGTACAGCGCCACTTCGAGCGCGAACAACGCGGGCTGCGCGTTGCCGGTCTGGTTCAGCGCCGCCTGGTCCCGGCCCCACATGGCCTCGCGGACGTCCAGGTGCGCCAGCACCTCGTCCAGCGCGGCCTTGAACACCGGGAACCGCTCGTAAAGCCCCTGACCCATACCGATCCGCTGCGCGCCCTGCCCGGAGAACAGGACCGCCAGCGTGCGGTCGTCGGCCACGCCACGAGCCGCCTCGAACACACCGTCCTCAGTGGACAGCAATACCGCCCGGTGTTCGAAGGAAGAACGTGAGGTGACCAGCGAGAGGCCCACGTCGACCGCCATCCGGCCGTCCGCGAACTCGGTGATCCGCTCGATCTGCCCGTCCAATGCGGCGGGTGTCTTCGCCGAGACCACCAGCGGCACGACCTCCGGCTCGATCTCCGGGACCTCCAGCGGCGCAGTGGTCCGCGGCGCCTGCTCCAGGATCACGTGCGCGTTGGTGCCGCTGATGCCGAACGACGACACCGCCGAACGCCGGGGCCTGGCCACCTCCGGCCATTCGGTGACATCGGTGAGCAGCTCGACCGACCCGGCCTCCCAGTCCACATGGGACGAAGGTGTGCCGACGTGCAGCGTCTTCGGCAGCGTGCCCTGGCGCATCGCCATGACCATCTTGATCACGCCGGCGACCCCGGCCGCGGCCTGCGTGTGCCCCAGGTTCGACTTGATCGAACCGAGCAGCAGCGGGTGGTCGCGGTCCTGGCCGTAGGTGGCCAGCAGCGCCTGCGCCTCGATCGGGTCACCCAGCGAAGTACCGGTGCCGTGCGCCTCCACCGCGTCCACGTCCGAAGTGGACAGACTGGCCGAAGCCAGCGCCTGCCTGATCACGCGTTGCTGCGACGGACCGTTCGGCGCGGTCAGGCCGTTCGACGCGCCGTCCTGGTTCACCGCGGAACCCTTGACCACCGCCAGCACGGTGTGCCCGTGGCGCCGGGCGTCGGAAAGCCGTTCCAGCACCACGAGACCGACGCCCTCGGACCAGCCGACCCCGTCGGCGTCGTCGGAGAACGCCTTGCACCGGCCGTCCGGCGAAAGCCCGCGCTGCCGCGAGAACTCCACCAGCGCCGACGGCGTGGACATGACCGTGACACCACCGGCGAGCGCCAGCGAGCATTCACCGGCCCGCAGCGCCTGCATCGCCCAGTGCATCGCGACCAGCGAAGAGGAGCACGCGGTGTCGATGGTGACCGCCGGGCCTTCGAAGCCGAAGGTGTAGGCGACCCGGCCGGACGCCACGCTCGGCGAGGACCCGGTGCCCTGGTGGCCTTCCATGTCGCCGCCGCCCATTCCGGCGCCGTAGTCGTTGTACATAACCCCGGCGAACACCCCGGTGGAGCTGCCGTGCAGCGAGGTCGGGTCGATCCCGGCCTGCTCGACGGCCTCCCACGCGGTCTCCAGCAGCAGGCGCTGCTGCGCGTCGGTGGCCAGTGCCTCACGCGGGCTCATCCCGAAGAACGCCGGGTCGAACTCGCCCGCGTTGTGCAGGAAGCCACCCGAACGCGAGTACGAGGTGCCGGGGTGGTCGGGGTCCGGGTTGTACAGCCGGTCCAGGTCCCAGCCGCGGTCGGCCGGGAAACCGCTGATCGCGTCGGTGCCGTCGAGCGCGAGCTGCCACAGGTCCTCGGGCGAGGACACCCCGCCCGGGTAGCGGCAGGCCATGCCGACGATCACGATCGGGTCGTCGGTGACCACCTTGGTCACCTGCTCCGACACCACCGCTTCGGCGCCGAGCAGTTCGTCCCGCAGGTAGCCGGCCAGCGCGCCGGTGTTCGGGTAGTCGAAGACCAGCGTGGCGGGTAGCCGCAGGCCGGTCACCGCGCCGAGCCGGTTCCGCAGCTCGACCGCGGTCAGCGAGTCGAAGCCCAGCTCCTTGAACTGGCGGGTGGCCTCGATCTTGGTGCCTTCGGCGTGCCCGAGCACCGCCGCGACTTCGCCGCGCACCAGCTCCAGCAACGCTTCCGTGCGGCCCGCGGTGTCCAACGCGGACAGTCGCTGGACCAGCGAGGCGGCCGTCTGCGAACCGGCCGCCGACCGCCGCGAGCGGGTGCGGATCAGCCCGCGCAGCAGCGGCGGGATCTCCGGTTGTGCCCGCAGCACCGGCAGGTCGAGCTTCACCGGCATGACCATCGCCGCGTCACCGGAAAGCGCCGCGTCGAACAGCGCCACACCGGTTTCCGCGTCGATGGCGGGCATGCCCGAGGGCGCCATGCGGTCGGCGTCGGAGGCGACCAGCATGCCGGTCCCGGCCCACGCGCCCCAGGCCAGCGACAGGCCCGGCAGTCCGGCGGCACGCCGCTGCTCGGCCAGTGCGTCCAGGAAGGCGTTGGCGGCGGCGTAGTTGCTCTGCCCCGGCGTGCCGAACACCCCGGCGGCCGAGGAGAACACCACGAACGCCGACAGCTCGCGCTCCCTGGTCAGTTCGTGCAGGTGCCAGGCCGCGTCCACCTTCGGGCGGAACACCAGGTCCAGGCGTTCCGGGGTCATCGAGCCGAGCACACCGTCGTCGAGCAGACCGGCGGTGTGCACCACCGCGGTCACCGGGTGCTCGTCGAGCAGCGCGGCGACGGCGTCCCGGTCGGCCACGTCGCAGGCCACCAGGTCGACGCTCGCACCGCGTGCTTCGAGGTCGGCGACCAGCTCGCCCGCGCCCTCGGCGTCGTGCCCACGACGGCTGACCAGCACCAGGTCGGTCACGCCGTGCTCGGAGACCAGGTGCCGCGCGAGCACCCCGCCGAGCCCGCCGGTGCCACCGGTGATCATCACGCGGCTGCCGGCGGCCCATTCGACGCGCTGCTCGGGTGCGACCACCCGCGCCACCCGTGGCGCGAACAGCTTGTCCCCGCGGATCGCGAGCTGCGGCTCACCGGCGGCCAGTGCCAGGGTCAGGAGTTCGCCGTCGCCGTCCACCAGCGAGAACCGGTCCGGGTTCTCCGCCTGGGCGACCCGCACCAGGCCCCAGACCGCCGCGGTCACCGCGTCGGGCACCTCGCCATCGGCGGCGGCCACGGCGCCCTGGGTGGCGATCGCCAGCCTGGCGTCGGCGAACCGGTCGTCGGCCAGCCACTCCTGGAGCAGCGTGAGCACCCGGCCGGTCACCTCGCGCACGGCCTCCGGCGCTTCACCGGAAGGCGCCTCGATCCGCGCGATCACGACTTCAGGTATGTCCACAATGGATGCCAGCGAGCCGATCAGCTCGGCGGTCAGCGGGCCCTCTTCGGGCACCGAGACGGGGGTCCAGTCGACGGTGAACAGCGAATCACCGGTGCTGTCCGCGGTCACGACCTCGGCGGCCTTCAGCGCCAGCGTCTCCACCGAAGCGACCGCGCCACCCGACGGGTCGACCGCGGCGATCGAGATGCCGTCGGCCTTGCGGGTCAGGCGAACCCGGAGTGCCGAAGCGCCGGTCGCGTGCAGGGACACGCCCTCCCACGAGAACGGCAGGCCGCCTTCGCCGGAACCGGCGAGCAGCAGGGCGTGCAGCGTGGCGTCCAGCAGTGCCGGGTGCAGGCCGAACCCGCCGGGCTCGACCGGCAGCTCCACCTCGGCGAACGTGTCGTCACCGCGCTGCCAGACCGCACGCAGGCCCTGGAACACCGGCCCGTAGGCGAATCCCGTCTCGGCGAAGGCTTCGTAGCAGCCTTCGACCTCGACCGGTTCGGCGTCGGCGGGTGGCCATTCGCCGGTGTCGAAGGCGAGCTGCCGCTCCCCCTCGGCCAGCACACCGGTCGCGTGCTGCACCCACGGCTGGTCGAACGCGCCTTCCGGCCGCGAGTACACCGCCACCGTGCGACGGCCCGACTCGTCGGGCGCCCCCACCGCGACCTGCGTCTGCACCCCACCGCCCGCCCGTCGCCCACCGCCACCCTCAACGGAGTCGCTCCGCGACGCAGCTCCACCCACCGGCAACACCAGCGGCGCGGCCAGGGTCAGTTCTTCGATCCGGTCGCAGCCGACCTCGTCCCCGGCCCGCAGCGCCAGCTCGACGAACGCCGTGCCGGGCAGCAGCACCTGACCCATCACGGCGTGGTCGGCGAGCCACGGGTGCGTGCCGAGCGACAGGCGGCTGGTGAACAGCTGCCCCTCGCCCTCGGCCAAGCCGACCGCGGCGCCGAGCAGCGGGTGCTTGATCGCCTCCATGCCGAGCCCGGAGGCGTCACCGGGGCGCGAGACCACCGGCGGCCAGTAGGACTGGCGGCGGAAGGCGTAGGTCGGCAGGTCCACGCGCTGGGCGCCGGTGCCGGCGAAGAACGCCTTCCAGTCCACCCGCACGCCGTTGACGTGCAGGCGGGCCAGCGCGGTGACCGCGCTCAGCTCCTCGTCGCGGTCCTTGCGCAGGATCGGCACGGCGATGGCTTCGGGCGCGATCTCGGCGGCCATCGCCGACAGCACGCCGTCCGGGCCGACCTCGACGAAGTGCGCGTCCCCGGCCGCGGCCAGGTTGTCGGCGAACCGCACGGTGTCGCGGACGTGGTTCACCCAGTAGTCCACCGTGGTCACGTCGCCGGTGGTGCGCATCGGGATGCGCGGCTCGTTGAGCGTGATGCCGTCGATGGCGGCACGGAACTCGTCGAGCATCGGATCCATCAGCGGCGAGTGGAACGCGTGCGAAACCTTGAGCCGCGAGGTCTTCTCGAAGCCTTCCGCGATGGCCAGGACCGCGGCTTCCTCACCCGCGATGACCACGGACGACGGCCCGTTCACCGCCGCGATCGAAACGCCTTCGCGCAAAGAGATGTCAGCTTCGGCGGCCTTGATCGCCACCATGGCCCCACCGGTGGGCAAGGCCTGCATCAAGCGAGCACGGGCGGAGATCAGCGTGCAGGCATCCTCCAGCGAGAACACCCCGGCCACATGAGCCGCGGCGATCTCGCCGATGGAGTGGCCGACCAGCTGATCGGCCCGGACGCCCCACGACTCCAGCAGGCGGAACATCGCCACTTCGAGGGCGAACAACGCGGGCTGCGCGTTGCCGGTCTGGTTCAGCGCGTCGGCGTCCTCACCCCACATGACCTCGCGGACGTCCAAGTGCGCCAGCACCTCGTCCAGCGCCGCCGCGAACACCGGGAACCGCTTGTACAGCGCCCGCCCCATGCCGATCCGCTGCGAGCCCTGGCCGGTGAACAGCAGGACCGTCGGCCGGTTCACCGCCGTGCCCCGCGCGATCTCGTCGATCCCGTCCTCTGTGGACAGCAGGACCGCGCGGTGCTCGAAGGTGGACCGGGTGGTCGCCAGCGAGTACCCGATGTCGACCGGGACGCGGCCGTCGGCGAACTCCTCGATCCGCTCGACCTGGGCGTCCAGCGCCTCGGCCGACTTGGCCGACACCGGCAGCGGGACCACCTCAGGCTCGACCTGCGGTGCCTCGATGGTCCGCGAGGGCTGCGGCGGCTGCTCCAGGATCACGTGTGCGTTGGTGCCGCTCACGCCGAACGAGGAGATGCCCACCCGGCGCGGCTTCTCGTCCTGCGGCCACTCGGTGACCTCGGTGAGCAGCTCGACCGAACCGGCTTCCCAGTCCACATGGGACGAAGGTGTGTCGGCGTGCAGGGTCTTCGGCAACAGGCCCTGGCGCAGTGCCATGACCATCTTGATCACCCCGGCCGCACCGGCGGCGGCCTGCGTGTGCCCGAAGTTCGACTTGACCGACCCGAGCAGCAACGGCCGCTCGCGGTCCTGGCCGTAGGTCGCCAGCAGGGCCTGCGCCTCGATCGGGTCGCCCAGCGTGGTGCCGGTGCCGTGCGCCTCGACCGCGTCGATGTCGTGTGTGGACAGACCGGCTGAGGCCAGCGCCTGCCGGATCACCCGTTGCTGCGAGGGGCCGTTCGGCGCGGTCAGGCCGTTCGAAGCACCGTCCTGGTTCACCGCGGAACCGCGCACCACCGCGAGGATCGGGTGGCCGTTGCGCTTGGCGTCCGAGAGCCGCTCGACCACCAGCAGACCGGCACCTTCCGACCAGCCAACGCCGTCGGCCGAGTCGGAGAACGCCTTGCAACGGCCGTCTTCGGAAAGCCCGCGCTGCCGGGAGAACTCGACCAGCGCCGACGGCGTCGACATGACGGTCACGCCACCCGCGAGCGCCAGCGAGCATTCACCGGACCGCAGTGCCTGCGCGGCCAGGTGCAGCGCGACCAGCGAAGACGAGCACGCCGTGTCGACCGTGACCGCTGGCCCCTCGAAGCCGAAGGTGTAGGAGAGACGGCCGGAAACCACGCTGGGCGAGGTGCCGGTGCCCTGGTGCCCTTCGAAGTCACCGCCGTGCAGGATCGACGAGTAGTCGTTGTACATGACACCGGCGAACACGCCGGTCTGGCTGCCCTTGAGCGACAGCGGATCGATGCCCGCGCGCTCGATCGCCTCCCACGAGGTCTCCAGGAGCAACCGCTGCTGCGAGTCCGTCGCCATCGCCTCACGCGGGCTCATCCCGAAGAACTCGGGGTCGAACTCGCCGGCGTTGTGCAGGAACCCGCCGGAGCGCGTGTACGCGGTGCCGGGGTGATCGGGGTCCGGGTGGTACAGCGCGTCCAGGTCCCAGCCGCGGTTGGCGGGGAACTCCGAGATCGCGTCGGTGCCGTCGAGGACCAGCTGCCACAGCTCGTCCGGCGTGGTGACCCCGCCGGGGAAGCGGCAGGCCATGCCGACGATGACGATCGGGTCGTCGGTGACCGCCCTGGTGACCTGCTCGGGGATCGCCACTTCGGCGTCGAACAGTTCGTCGCGGAGGTAGTCGGCCAGCACGACCGGCGTCGGGTAGTCGTAGACCATGGTGGAGGGCAGGCGCAGGCCGGTCGCCCCACCGAGCCGGTTGCGCAGCTCGACCGCGGTCAGCGAGTCGAAGCCGAGCGACTGGAAGGTCTGCTCGCGGTCCACGGCCTCGGCCCCGGCGTGCCCGAGCACGGCCGCGACCTCCGCGCGCACCAGATCGACCAGCAACTCCGTGCGCTCGGTCTCGGTCAGCGTGGACAGCTTCTGCACCAGCGAAGACGCGGTCTCGGTACCGGAGACCGACCGCCGCGAGCGCGTGCGGATCAGCCCGCGCAGCACCGACGGGATCTGCCCGAGCGACCGCAGCGTGGCCAGGTCCAGCCGCAGCGGCACCACCACGGATTCCCCTGTGGACAGTGCGGCGTCGAAGAGGGCCACGCCGTCCTCGGCGGTCAGCGGCGGCATCCCGGTGCGGGCCATGCGCTCGGCGTCCGAGGCGACCAGCATGCCGGTGCCCGCCCAGGCACCCCACGGCAGTGACACCGCGGGCAGGCCGGCGGCCCGCCGGTGCTCGGCGAGCGCGTCCAGGAAGGTGTTCGCGGCGGCGTAGTTGCCCTGCCCGGCGTTGCCGAAGATCCCGGCGACCGAGGAGAACAACACGAACGCGCTCAGCTCCCGGTCGCGGGTCAGCTCGTGCAGGTTCCAGGCGGCGTCCACCTTGGGGCGGAACACGAAGTCCATGCGCTCGGCGGACAGCGAGCCGATCACGCCGTCGTCCAGCACCCCCGCGGTGTGGATCACCGCGTCGACCGGGTGCTCGTCGAAGACCGCGGCGAGCGCGTCCCGGTCGGCCACGTCGCAGGCGACCAGCCGGACCGAGGCACCGCGTCCGGTGAGGTCCTCGACCAGGTCGTCGGCCCCTTCGGCGTCGTGCCCGCGGCGGCTGACCAGCAGCAGGTTCCGCACACCGTGCTCGGACACCAGGTGCCGGGCGAGCACGCCGCCCAGCCCGCCGGTGCCACCGGTGATCATCACCAGGCCGTCGGGGTTCCACTCGAACCGCTGTTCGGGCGCGGGCACCCGGGCGATGCGCGCGGCCAGCACGGCACCGGCACGGACCGCCACCTGCGGTTCATCGGTGCCGAGCGCCTGCGTGGCCGCCGAATCGTCGTCTGTGTTGTCAACGTCGACCAAACCGAAGCGCCCCGGGTTCTCCGACTGAGCGACGCGAACCAGGCCCCACACGGCGGCGGTGGCCACGTCCGGCACGTCACCCTCGGCGGCGGCGACCGCGCCACGGGTGACGAAGACCAGCCGCGAGTCGGCGAACCGGTCCTCGGCGAGCCATTCCTGGAGCAGCCCGAGCACCCGTCCGGTGACCGTCCGCGCGTCGTCACCGGCGACCGGCACGAGCACGACCTCCGGAACGTCCACAACGGACTCCAGCTCGCCGTCCAGCTCGACCGTGGTCGGGAGTTCGCCCGACGCGGACACCGGGGTCCAGGTCAGCTTGAACAGCGAGTCACGTTCGACGCTCTGCTCGGCCAGCTGCTCGGTGGACACGGCCCGCACGATCAGCGACTCGACCGACGCGACCGGCTGCCCGGAGGTGTCGGCTGCCGCGATCGACACGGCCTCGCCGTCCTGCTTGAGCCAGACCCGCAGTTTCGACGCGCCGCTGGCGTGCAGCGAGACGCCTTCCCAGGAGAAGGGCAGCCCGGCGCCGCCGTCACCGGAAGCGGCGAGCAGAGAGGCGTGCAGCGTGGCGTCGAGCAGCGCCGGGTGCAGACCGAACGGGGACGGGTCCACGTCCTCGGGCAGCGAGACCTCGGCGAACAGTTCGTCCCCGCGCTGCCAGACCGCTTCGAGGCCCTGGAACACCGGGCCGTATTCGAACCCGGCCTGGGCGAACTTCTCGTAGCAACCGGCCACGTCGAGGGACTCGGCGTCGGCGGGCGGCCAGGTGGTGGCGTCGAAGGGCGCGGTGTACTCGCCGACGGCCAGCACGCCGCTCGCGTGCTGGGTCCACGGCAGATCGACGGCGTCCTCGGGACGGCTGTGGATGGTGATCGTGCGGCGGTCCCGCTCGTCCGGCGTGCCGACGCGCAGCTGGACCTGGACCGCCGAGTCCTCCGGCAGCACCAGCGGCGCGGCCAGGGTCAGTTCCTCGATGCGGTCGCAGCCGAGTTCGTCGCCCGCGCGCACGGCCAGCTCGACGAAAGCCGTGCCCGGCAACAGGACCCGGCCCATCACCACGTGATCGGCCAGCCACGGGTGCGACTTCAGCGACAGGCGGCTGGTGAACAACGCGCCCTCGTCGTCGGCGAGTTCCACCGACGCGCCGAACAGCGGGTGCGACACCGAGACCAGGCCGAGCCCGCTCGCGTCGCCCGGCCGGATGACCACCTTGGGCCAGAAGCGCTCGCGCTGGAACGCGTAGGTCGGCAGGTCGACGGTCCGTGCGCCGGTTCCGGTGAAGAACTTCGCCCAGTCGACGGTGATGCCGTTGACGTGCAGCCGGGCCAGCGCGGTCAGGAAGGCGAGTTCTTCGCCGCGGTCCTTGCGCAACGCCGGGACGGCGACCTCGGCCACCTCGGCGGCCATGGCCGACAACGTGCTGTCCGGCCCCAATTCCAGATAGGCGGCATCGGGACTCAGCTGCTCGGCGAACCGGACGGTGTCGCGAACGTGACGGACCCAGTAGTCCACGCTCGTGACATCGCCGGACATCGTGATGGTCGGCTCGTGGAACGTCAGGCCCTCGATGGCTGCCCGGAAATCCTCCAGCATCGGATCCATGAGCGGCGAGTGGAACGCGT
This sequence comes from Saccharothrix sp. AJ9571, assembly GCF_021725495.1. Classification (NCBI taxonomy): domain Bacteria; kingdom Bacillati; phylum Actinomycetota; class Actinomycetes; order Pseudonocardiales; family Pseudonocardiaceae; genus Saccharothrix; species Saccharothrix sp. AJ9571. The sequence goes on from NZ_CP091382.1 coordinate 651,100, forward strand.
GCGAGACCTTCAACCGCGAGGTCTTCTCGAATCCGGCTGCGATCTCCAGGACCGCGGCCTCATCACCCGCGATGACCACGGACGAAGGCCCGTTGACCGCGGCGATCGAGACACCGTCCCGGAGCGGGATTTCGGCTTCGGTGGCCTTGATCGCCACCATCGCGCCACCGGTCGGAAGCGCCTGCATCAGCCGCGCCCGAGCCGCGATGAGCGTGCACGCGTCTTCGAGGCTGAGTACACCCGCCACATGGGCGGCGGCGATCTCCCCGATGGAGTGCCCGGCAAGCGACTGCGGCTTGACGCCCCACGACTCGATCAACCGGAACAACGCCACTTCCAGCGCGAAGAGTGCAGGCTGCGCGTTCCCCGTCTGGTTCAGCGCGTCGGCATCCTCACCCCACATGACGTCACGGACGTCCAAGTGCTCGAAGACTTCATCGAGGGCCGCGCGGAACACCGGGAACCGGTCGTACAGCTCACGGCCCATGCCGAGCCGCTGTGAGCCCTGACCGGCGAACACGATGGCCAGCGGGCGGGCCTTTGCCTGACCCCGCGCGATCTCGGTGCTGTCGAGCAGCACAGCCCGGTGGTCGAAGGTCGCGCGCGCGGTCAGCAGGGAGTAACCGACGTCCAGCGGCGATTCCTCGACCGCACGGATGCGCTCGACCTGCGCGCCCAGAGCCTCTTCGGTCCGCGCGGACACCAGCCACGGCACCAGCGCGGGCTCGTCGCGGCGCTCCGGCACCACCATCGGCGGCGCCTGCTCGAGGATGACGTGCGCGTTGGTCCCGCTGAACCCGAACGAAGACACCGCCGCCCGGCTGGCGCGCCCGACCTCGGGCCACGCCGTCGCGGAGGTGAGCAGGTCCACCGATCCGGCTTCCCAGTCCACATGGGACGAAGGAGTGCCGGCGTGCAGGGTCGGCGGCAGTTCGCCGTGCCGCATGGCCATCACCATCTTGATCACGCCGGCGACCCCGGCGGCGGCCTGCGTGTGGCCCATGTTCGACTTGACCGAGCCGACGAGCAGCGGCCGTTCGCGGTCCTGGCCGTAGGTCGCGAGCAGCGCCTGCGCCTCGATCGGGTCACCGAGCGTGGTGCCGGTGCCGTGTGCCTCGACCGCGTCCACGTCCTGGGTGGACAGACCAGCCGACGCGAGCGCCTGGCGGATGACGCGCTGCTGCGAGGGACCGTTCGGCGCGGTCAGGCCGTTCGACGCGCCGTCCTGGTTGACCGCGCTGCCGCGCACCAGCGCGAGGATCTGGTGTCCGTTGCGCTTCGCGTCCGACAGTCGCTCCAAAACCACGAGGCCGACGCCCTCGGACCAGCCCACACCGTCGGCGTCTTCGGAGAACGCCTTGCACCGGCCGTCGACCGCGAGCCCGCGCTGCCGGGAGAACCCGATGAACGCGCTCGGCGTGGACATCACCGTCACACCACCGGCCAGCGCCAGCGAGCATTCCCCGCTGCGCAGGGCCTGCATCGCCCAGTGCATCGCCACCAGCGAAGACGAGCACGCCGTGTCGACCGTGACCGCCGGTCCCTCGAAGCCGAAGGTGTAGGACACCCGGCCGGAGACCACGCTGGAGGACGCACCGGTGCCCTGGTAGCCCTCGTTGTCGCCGCCACCGTCCAGGATGGAGACGTAGTCGTTGTACATGACGCCGGTGAACACGCCGGTCTGGCTGCCGCGCAGGGTCGCCGGGTCGATGCCCGCGCGCTCCAGCGCCTCCCACGAGCTTTCCAGCAGGAGCCGCTGCTGCGAGTCGGTCGCCAGTGCTTCCCGCGGGCTCATGCCGAAGAACGCCGGGTCGAACTCGGCGGCGTCGTGCAGGAAGCCGCCTTCGCGGGTGTACGAGGTGCCGGGGTGGTCCGGGTCGGGGTCGAACAGGTTGTCCAGGTCCCAGCCGCGATCAGCCGGGAACTCGGTGATCGCGTCGGTGCCCTCGGACACCAGCCGCCACAACTCCTCCGGCGACCCAACCCCACCGGGGAACCGACACGCCATCCCCACGATCACGATGGGATCGTCGGCGATGCCGTGAATGTGGCTTTCACGGCGCTTTTCGCCGTGAATGTGGCTTTCACGGCCCAGCAACTCGTCGATGACGTAGGCGACGAGGGCGTTGGCCGTCGGGTAGTCGAAGATCAGGGTGGCCGGCAGGCGCAGCCCGGTCACCGAACCGAGGCGGTTGCGCAGTTCGACCGCGGTCAGCGAGTCGAAGCCCAGTTCCTTGAACGGCCGGGCGGGGTCCACCGCCGCGCCGTCCACGTGCCCGAGCACCGCGGCCACCTGACCGCGGACCAGGTCGAGCAGGATCTCGGTGCGCTGCTCCTCGCCGACCGCGAGCAGGCGGCCGACCAGCGACGCGGCCGTCTCCGAGCCCGCGACCGAGCGCCGCGAGCGGGTGCGGATGAGCCCGCGCAGCAGCGGCGGCACCTCGGCCTGCGCCCGCAGCACCGGGAGGTCCAGCCGCACCGGCAGGACCACCGCGCGGTCGCAGGCGAGCGCCGCGTCGAACAGGGCCACGCCGAGTTCCGGGTCGACCGGCGGCATGCCGGACCTGGCCAGCCGGTCGCCGTCCGCGCCGGCGAGCATGCCGGTCCCCGCCCACGCACCCCACGCCAGCGACACGCCGGGCAGCCCGGCGGCACGGCGGTGTTCGGCGAGCGCGTCGAGGAAGGCGTTGGCCGCCGCGTAGTTCGCCTGCCCGGCGGCGCCGAAGACCCCGGCGGCCGAAGAGAAGACCACGAACGCGGACAGCTCGCCGGTCAGTTCGTGCAGGTTCCAGGCCGCGTCGACCTTGGGCCGCAGGACCGTGTCCAGCCGGTCCGCGTCGAGCGAACCGACTATGCCGTCGTCGAGCACCCCGGCCGCGTGGATCACGGCCTTCACGTCGTGCTGCGACAGCAGTTCCGCCAGCGCCTCGCGGTCGGCCACATCGCAGGCCGCGAGGCGCACGTTGGCGTCGATGTCCGAAACGTCGGCCTGCCCGCGGCGGCTGACCAGCAGCAGGTTCCGTACGCCGTGCTCGTCCACCAGGTGCCGGGCGATGGCGCGGCCCAGCCCGCCGGTGCCACCGGTGATCAGCACCAGTTCGTCCGGGTCCCAGGCGACCGGCTCCTGCGGCGCCACCCTGGCGATCCGCGGCACGAGCACCTGACCGTCGCGGACGGCGACCCGCGGCTCGTCCACGCCGAGCGCTTCCGGCGTCGCTTCCCCTTCGACCAGCCCGAACCGGCCGGGGTGCTCGGACTGCGCGGAACGCACCAGCCCGGCGACGGCGGCCGTCGGCAGGTCGGCGGGGTCACGCAGGGCGAACACCAGGCGTGTGTCGGCGAACCGCTCGTCGGCCAGGAAGTCCTGGACCAGGCCGAGCGCCCGGGCCGTCACCGCGTGGGTCGCGCCGACCACGTCACCGGACGGCTCGATGCCCACCACCACGATGCCCGGAACGTCCACAATGGACGCTAGGTCGCCGTCGAGCCGGACCACGGCCTGCTCGGTCGCGGTGGCGGTGACCGGGGTCCACTCGACCCCGAACAACGCGTCCCGCTCAGCCCGGTGCTGGTCGAGCTGCTCCGCCTCGACCGCCCGGACCAGCAGCGAGTCGATGGACGCGACCAGCTCGCCCGCGGTGTCGGCGACCGCGATGGCGACCGCGTCCTCACCGAGCGGGGTGAGGCGGACGCGGATGCTGCTCGCCCCGGTGGCGTGCAGCGACACGCCTTCCCACGAGAACGGCAGCCCGCCCTGGTTCAGCGGGCCGAACCCGGCCGCGTGCAGGGTGGCGTCGAGCAGAGCCGGGTGCAGTCCGAAGCCGTCGCGATCGGCTTCCTCGGGCAGCGCGACCTCGGCGTAGGTGTGCTCGCCGTGCCGCCAGACCGCTTTGAGGCCCTGGAACACCGGGCCGTAGTCGAAGCCGTTCTCGGCGAACTGCTCGTAGCAACCATCGATGTCGACCGGCTCGGCGCCCTGCGGCGGCCAGACCGCGACCTCGAAGTCCGCGCGCTGCTCACCGGTGGACAGCGCACCGGTGGCGTGCGGGGTCCACGGCAGGTCGACCGCGTCCTCCTGCCTGCTGTGGACGGTCAGCGTGCGGCGGCCGTGCTGGTCGGCGTCGCCGACCCGCAGCCGCACCTGCACGGCTCCCTGCTCGGGCAGGACCAGCGGCGCGGCCAAGGTCAGCTCGTCGACACGGTCGCAGCCGAACTCGTCCCCGGCCCGCAGCGCCAGTTCGACGAACGCGGTGCCGGGCAGCAGTACGCGCCCGAGAATCGTGTGGTCCTCCAGCCACGGGTGCGACCACAGGGACAACCTGCTGGTGAACACCACGTCGCCCTCGGCCAGCTCGACGGCGGCGCCGAGCAGCGGGTGATCGACCGAACCGAGCCCGGCACCACGCACGTCACCCGGCCCGCCGAGCGCCCGCGAGGGCCAGAACCGCTGGTGCTCGAAGGCGTAGGTCGGCAGTTCCACGCGTCGGGCACCGGTCCCGGCGAAGAACGCGGTCCAGTCCACGCGCGTGCCGTTGACGTGCAGGTTCGCCAGCGCTGTGACGATGGACAGCTCTTCGCCGCGGTCCTTGCGCAACGCCGGAACGGCGACCTCGGCCACCTCGGCGGCCATGGCCGACAACGTGCTGTCCGGCCCCAACTCCAGGTACGCGGCATCGGGATTCAGCTGTTCGGCGAACCGGACGGTGTCGCGAACGTGACGGACCCAGTAGTCCACAGTGGTCACATCGCCGGACATCGGGATGCGCGGCTCGTGGAACCTCAGGCCCTCGATGGCGGCCCGGAAATCCTCCAGCATCGGATCCATCAGGGGCGAATGGAACGCGTGGGAAACCTTGAGACGGCTGGTTTTCTCGAAGCCAGCCGCGATCTCCAGCACCGCGGCTTCCTCACCCGCGATGACCACAGACGACGGCCCGTTGACCGCCGCGATCGAGACGCCCTCGGTAAGGGTGATTTCGGCTTCGGTGGCCTTGATCGCCACCATCGCACCACCGGTCGGCAGCGCCTGCATGAGCCGCGCCCGAGCCTCGATGAGCGTGCACGCGTCTTCCAGGGAGAGCACCCCGGCGACGTGGGCGGCGGCGATTTCGCCGATGGAGTGCCCGGCGAGCGACTGCGGCTTGATCCCCCACGACTCGATCAAGCGGAACAGCGCGACTTCCAGCGCGAAGAGTGCAGGCTGCGCGTTGCCGGTCTGGTTCAGCGCGTCGGCATCCTCGCCCCACATGACGTCACGGACATCGAGGTGCTCGAAGACCTCATCCAGGGCGGCGCGGAAGGCGGGGAACCGGTCGTACAGCTCCCGGCCCATGCCGAGCCGCTGGCTGCCCTGACCAGCGAAGACGATCGCCAGCGGGCGCTCGACGGCGACACCCCGCGCGACCTCGGCCCCGTCGATCAGCACGGCCCGGTGGTCGAACAGCGAACGCGTGGTGACCAGCGAGAAACCGGTGTCCACCGGCGAAGCCTCGAAGTCGCGGAGGCGCTCGATCTGACCGTCCAGCGCGGCGGCCGACTTGGCCGACAGCGGCAGCGGCACCACCGCGGGCTCGACCGCCGGCTCTTCGAGCTTGCGCAGGAGTTGCGGCGGCTGCTCCAGGATGACGTGTGCGTTCGTGCCGCTGATGCCGAAGGACGACACCCCGACACGGCGCAACCGGTCGACCTCCGGCCATTCGGCCGGCGCGGTGAGCAGCTCGATCGAACCGGCCTCCCAGTCCACATGGGACGAAGGCGCGTCGACGTGCAGGGTCGGCGGCAGCAGGCCGTACCGCATGGCCATGACCATCTTGATCACGCCCGCCACCCCGGCGGCGGCCTGCGTGTGCCCGAAGTTCGACTTGACCGAGCCGAGCAGCAACGGCCGCTCACGGTCCTGGCCGTACGTGGCGAGCAGTGCCTGGGCCTCGATCGGGTCACCCAGCGTGGTGCCGGTGCCGTGGGCTTCCACCGCGTCGATGTCCGTTGTGGACAGACCGGCCGAAGCCAGCGCCTGGCGGATGACCCGCTGCTGCGACGGGCCGTTCGGGGCGGTCAGGCCGTTCGAAGCGCCGTCCTGGTTCACCGCGGAACCCCGCATCACCGCGAGGATCGGGTGCCCGTTGCGCTTGGCGTCCGAGAGGCGCTCCAGCACCAGCACACCGACGCCCTCGGAGAACCCGGCACCATCGGCCGAATCGGAGAACGCCTTGCACCGGCCGTCCGCGGAAAGCCCGCGCTGGCGCGAAAGTTCGACCAGGGTGCCCGGGGTGGCCATCACCGTCACACCACCGGCGAGCGCCAGCGAGCACTCCCCGCCACGCAGTGCCTGCGCGGCCAAGTGCATGGCCACCAGCGAGGACGAGCACGCGGTGTCGACGGTGACCGCCGGGCCTTCGAGGCCGAAGGTGTAGGACAGGCGACCGGAGACCACGCTCGGCGAGGCACCGGTGCCCTGGTAGCCCTCGAAACCGTCACCGTCGATGATCGACGAGTAGTCGTTGTACATGACCCCGGCGAACACGCCGGTCTGGCTGCCCTTGAGCGAGGCTGGGTCGATGCCCGCGCGCTCGATCGCCTCCCACGATGTCTCCAGCAGCAACCGCTGCTGGGCGTCGGTGGCCAGCGCCTCACGCGGGCTCATGCCGAAGAACGCCGGGTCGAATTCGGCCGCGTCGTGCAGGAAGCCGCCGGACCGGGTGTAGGAGGTCCCGGGGTTGTCCGGGTCCTCGTTGAACAGCCGGTCGAGGTCCCAGCCGCGATCGACCGGGAAGCCGGTGATCGCGTCGGTGCCCTCGATCACCAGGTTCCACAGCTCCTCGGGCGAGCCGACCCCGCCAGGGAAGCGGCAGCCCATGCCGACGATGACGATCGGGTCGTCGGCGACCGCCTTGGCGGCCTGCCGCGGGATCACGACATCCGCGTCGAACAGTTCGTCACGCAGGTAACCGGCCAGCGCGGCCGTGGTCGGGTAGTCGAAGATCAGCGTGGCTGGCAGGCGGAGCCCGGTCGCCGTGGTGAGCCGGTTGCGCAGTTCGACCGCGGTCAGCGAGTCGAAGCCCATGCCCTGGAACGCCTGCTCCGGGTCGACCGACTCCGGCCCGGCGTGCCCGAGCACCATGGCGACCTGGCTGCGGACCAGGTCCAGCAGTGCTTCCGTGCGCTCGGTCTCGCCGAGCACCGAGAGCCGCTGCACCAGCGTCACCGCGGTTTCCGCACCGGCGACCGAACGGCGGGCCCTGGTCCGAATCAGCCCACGCAGCAGCGGGCGGACCTCGCCCTGCGCACGCAGCACCGGCAGGTCGAGGCGCATCGGCAGCACCGCGGGCGCACCCGAGCCGAGCGCGAGGTCGAACAACCGCAGGCCCTGTTCGTCGGACAGCGGTGGCATCCCGCCCCGGCCGAGCCGTTCGACGTCGGTACCGGCGAGCATGCCGCTCTCCGCCCAGGCACCCCAGGCGAGCGAGACCGCGGGCAGCCCGGCGGCCCGGCGGTGTTCGGCGAGCGCGTCGAGGAAGGCGTTCGCGGCGGCGTAGTTGCCCTGGCCCGGCGTGCCGAAGACCCCGGCGCCGGAGGAGAACAGCACGAAGGCGGACAGGTCACCGGTGAGTTCGTGGAGGTTCCACGCGGCGTCGACCTTGGGCCGCAGCACGGTGTCCAGCCGGTCGGCGTCGAGCGAGTCGAGCACGCCGTCGTCGAGCACACCGGCGGTGTGGATGACGGCCTTCACGTCGTGCTGGGACAGCAGTTCCGCCAGCGCGTCGCGGTCCGCCACATCGCAGGCGGCGACCTGGACGTCGGCGTCGATGCCGGAGACGTCCGCCTCACCGCGGCGGCTGACCAGCAACAGGTTCCGTACGCCGTGCTCGTCCACCAGGTGCCGCGCGACGGCCAGGCCGAGCCCACCGGTGCCACCGGTGATCAGCACGAGTTCGTCCGGGTTCCAGGTGGCCCGCTCGCGGGTCTCGATCCGCGCGAGCCGCGCGGCCTTCGCCACGCCGTCACGGACGATGACCTGCGGTTCGTCGATCCCGAGCCCGGGTGCCGGGTCGGCGTCGGTGTCCACCAGGCCGAAGCGGCCGGGGTGCTCGGACTGCGCCGAGCGGACCAGGCCGTGCACGGCGCTCGCGGCCAGGTCGGTGCTCCGGGTGACGAAGACGAGCCGCCCGGTCCGCTCCTGCGCCAGCCACTCCTGCATGGCGCCGAGCACCTCGGCGGTGGCCGCGTGCGCGGCTTCCGCCACGTCACCGGCGGCTTCGACGTGGTACGCCTCGTACTCGTCCAAAGTAGACGAATTCACCGGCACCCAGTCGACGCGGAAAAGCGAGTCGCGGTCGGCATCGGGCTCTTCGACCGAAACCGCGCGCACGATCAGCGAGCCGATCGACGCGACGGGCGCACCGGCGGCGTCGGCCACGGCGATGGACACCGCGTCCTCGCCGGTGGCGGTGATGCGCACGCGGATGGTGGTCGCACCGGTGGCGTGCAGCGACACGCCTTCCCAGGCGAACGGCAGGCCACCGCGGCTGATCACGCCGAGGTCGGCGAACCCGACCGCGTGCAGCCCGGCGTCCAGCAGAGCCGGGTGCAGGCCGAAGTTCGCGCTCTCGGCACCGTCCGGAAGGGACACTTCGGCGAACAGCTCGTCCCCGGCCCGCCACACCCCGCGCAGACCCTGGAACATCGGGCCGTAGTCGAAGCCGTCGGCGGCGAAGCGGTCGTAGGCGCCGGTGAGGTCGACCGGCTCGGCGCCGGCGGGCGGCCAGGCGGTGGCGTCGAAGTCGGCACGCCGCTCGCCGGTGCCCAGCACACCGGTGGCGTGCTGCACCCACGGCGCGTCCACGTCGCTGCGCGAGTGGATGGCGACGGTCCGGCGGCCGCTCTCGTCGGCCTCACCGACGCGGACCTGCAGCTGAACAGAGCCGAGTTCCGGCAGTACCAGGGGCGCGGCGAGGGTCAGGTCCTCGATGCGGTCGCAGCCGACCTCGTCACCCGCACGCAGCGCCAGTTCGACGTAGGCGGTGCCGGGCAGCAGCACGCGGTTCATCACCGTGTGGTCGGCGAGCCACGGGTGCGTCCGCAGGGACAGGCGGCTGGTGAACACGCTTTCGCCGTCGGCCAGCTCGACCGCGGCGCCGAGCAGCGGGTGTTCCACCGACACCAGGCCGAGGCCGGTCGCGTCGCCGGGCCGGACCACCACCGGCGGCCAGAACCAGCGGTTCTGGAAGGCGTAGGTGGGCAGGTCGACGCGCTGGGCGCCGGTGCCGTCGAAGAACCGCCGCCAGTCCAGGGACACGCCGTTGACGTGCAGGCGGGCCAGCGCGGTGGCGAAGGCGGTTTCCTCGTCGCCGTCCTTGCGCAGCGCCGGGACCGCGACCTCGGCCACCTCGGCGGCCATCGCGGACAACGTGCTGTCCGGCCCCAGTTCGAGGTAGGCCGCGTCGGCGGCGAGGTGGTCGGCGAACCGGACGGTGTCGCGGACGTGGCGGACCCAGTAGTCCACGTTGGTGACGTCACCCGGCATCGGGATGCGGGGTTCGCGGAAGGTCAGGCCCTCGATAGCGGCCCGGAAATCCTCCAGCATCGGGTCCATCAACGGCGAGTGGAACGCGTGCGAAACCTTGAGACGCGAGGTCTTTTCGAACCCGGAGGCGATGGCCAGGACCGCGGTTTCCTCACCGGCGATGACCACAGAAGAAGGCCCGTTGACCGCGGCGATCGAAACGCCCTCGGTGAGGGTGATTTCGGCTTCGGTGGCCTTGATCGCCACCATCGCACCACCGGTCGGCAAAGCCTGCATCAGCCGCGCCCGAGCCTCGATGAGCGTGCATGCGTCTTCGAGCGACAGCACCCCGGCGACGTGAGCCGCGGCGATCTCACCGATCGAATGGCCCGCAAGCGATTGCGGCTTGATGCCCAGCGATTCGACCAGCCGGAACAACGCCACTTCCAGCGCGAACAACGCGGGCTGCGCGTTGCCCGTCTGGTTCAGCGCTTCCTGGTCGTCACCCCACATGACGTCACGGACATCAAGGTGCTCGAAGACCTCATCCAGCGCGGCGGCGAACACCGGGAAGCGGTCGTACAGCTCGCGACCCATGCCGAGCCGCTGCGAGCCCTGGCCCGCGAACAAGAACGTGAGCGGACGCTGGATCGCGGTTCCCCGCGCGACCTCGGTGCCGTCGATCAGCACGGCCCGGTGCTCGAAGGTCGTTCGTGTGGTGACCAGCGAGAAACCGACGTCGACCGGCGGCGCGTCGAAGGCGCGGATGCGCTCGACCTGGCCGTCCAGCGCGGCGGCCGTCTTCGCCGAGATCGGCAGCGGCACCGCCTTCGGCTCCACCACCGGCTCGATCACCCGCGGTGCCACCGAGGTCGCCTGCTCCAGCACCACGTGCGCGTTGGTGCCGCTGACCCCGAACGAGGACACCGCGGCCCGGCGCGGGCGGCCGGACTCCGGCCAGTCGGCCGGCGCGGTGAGCAGGTCGACCGCCCCGGCCTCCCAGTCCACATGGGACGAAGGCGCGTCGACGTGCAGCGTCCGCGGCAACTGGCCGTACCGCATGGCCATGACCATCTTGATCACCCCGGCGACACCGGCGGCGGCCTGCGTGTGCCCGATGTTCGACTTGATCGAGCCGAGCAGCAACGGCGTTTCGCGATCACGGCCATAGGTGGCCAGGAGCGCCTGCGCCTCGATCGGGTCACCGAGGGTGGTCCCCGTGCCGTGCGCCTCGACCGCATCCACGTCCGAAGTGGACAGACCAGCCGACGCGAGCGCCTGGCGGATGACGCGCTGCTGTGAGGGGCCGTTGGGTGCGGTCAGGCCGTTGGATGCGCCGTCCTGGTTGATCGCCGAACCGCGGACGGTGGCGAGGATGGTGTGCCCGTTGCGCTGGGCGTCGGACAGCCTCTCCAGCACCAGCAGGCCGACGCCCTCGGACCAGCCCACGCCGTCGGCGGCGTCGGCGAAGGACTTGCACCGGCCGTCCTGCGCGAGCCCGCGCTGGCGGGAGAAGGCGATGAACGAACCCGGCGTGGCCATCACGGTCACGCCACCGGCGAGCGCGAGCGTGCAGTCCCCGCTGCGCAGCGCCTGCGCGGCGAGGTGCAGCGCGACCAGCGAAGACGAGCAAGCCGTGTCGACGGTGACCGCCGGGCCTTCCAGGCCGAGCGAGTAGGCGACGCGGCCGGACAGCACGCTGCCCGCGGTGCCGGTGCCCTGGTAGCCCTCGAACGCCTCGTCGTCGATGAGGGTGCTGTAGTCGCTGGACATCACCCCGGCGAACACCCCGGTCGCGCTGCCGCGCAACGAGGCCGGGTCGATGCCGGCGCGCTCGAAGGCTTCCCACGCGGTGGCGAGCAGGAGCCGCTGCTGCGCGTCGGTCGCCATCGCCTCCCGCGGGCTCATCTCGAAGAACTCGGGGTCGAACTGCCCCGCGCCACCGAGGAAACCGCCGTAGCGGGTGTAGGAGGTGCCGAAGTGGTCAGGGTCGGAGTTGTAGAGCGTGTCGAGGTCCCAGCCGCGGTCCGCCGGGAACTCGGAGATCGCGTCGGCGCCCTCGGACACCAGGCGCCACAGGTCCTCCGGCGAGTCCACCCCGCCCGGGTAGTGGCAGCCCATCCCGACGATCACGATGGGGTCGTCAGTGCCGTGAATGTGGCTTTCACGGCGCGACTCGGTGCCGTGAAGGTGGCTTTCACGGCCGTCGAACAGCTCGTCGGCCAGGTAGGCGGCCAGCGAGGCGGTGTTCGGGTAGTCGAAGATCAGCGTAGCTGGCAGGCGCAGGCCGGTCGCCGTGCCCAGGCGGTTGCGCAACTCGACGGCGGTCAGCGAGTCGAAGCCCAGGTTCTGGAAGGCCTGCTCGGGGTCCACCGACTCCGCGCCGAGGTGCCCCAGCACGGCGGCGACCTGACCGCGGACCAGGTCGACCAGCGCGTCGGTGCGGTCGGCCTCGGACAGGGCGGAAAGTCGCTGCACCAGCGAAGTCGCGGTCTCCGAGCCCGCCACGGCCCGCCGCGAGCGGGCGCGGATCAGCCCGCGCAGCAGTGGCGGGATCTCCGCCCGGCCCCGCAGGACGGGCAGATCAAGCCGCACCGGCAGCACGGCGGCGTCCGCCCCGGCCACCGCGAGGTCGAACAGTTCGAGCCCCTGCTCGATCGACAGCGGCGGCATGCCGGAGCCGGTGATCTTCGTCAGCTCGGCTTCGGACAGCCCGCCGGTGAGCCCGATCGACGGGTCCCAGGCACCCCAGGCCAGTGACACCGCGGGCAGCCCGGCAACCCGGCGGTGAGCCGCGAGTGCGTCGAGGAAAGCGTTTGCGGCCGCGTAGTTGCCCTGGCCCGGCGTGCCGAAGGTGCCCGCCGCCGAGGAGTAGAGCACGAACTGGGACAGGTCGCTGGTGAGCTCGTGCAGGTTCCAGGCCGCATCGACCTTGGGCCGCAGCACGGTGTTCAGGCGGTCCGCGTCCAGCGAGCCGATCACGCCGTCGTCGAGCACCCCGGCCGTGTGGACGACGGCCTTCACATCGTGCTGCGCCAGCAATTCCGCGAGTGCGTCCCGGTCCGCCACATCACAGGCGACGACCTGCACGTTGGCATCGATGTCCGAGACGTCCGCCTCGCCACGGCGGCTGACCAGCAGCAGGTTCCGCACGCCGTGTTCGTTCACCAGGTGCCGGGCGAGCACTCCGCCCAGACCGCCGGTGCCACCGGTGATCAGCACGAGTTCGTCCGGGTCCCAGGTGGCCCGCTCGCCCGCTTCCGTCCGCGCCACCCGCGGCGCGAGCACGCTGCCATCCCGGACGGCGACCTGCGCTTCTTCGGTGGCAAGCGCTTGCGCCACCGACGCGCCGGGCTCGAGTTCCACCAGCCCGAAGCGGCCCGGGTTCTCCGACTGCGCCGAGCGCACCAGACCCCAGACCGCGGAACCCACCAGGCCCGCTTCGGTGGCGAAAACCAGACGGGAGTCGGCGAACCGCTCCTCCCGCAACCACTCCTGCAGCACGCCCAGCACCCGGGCGGTCACCTCGTGCACGGAGGCGACCACGTCGTCCCGCGGGGTTTCCACCGGGAACACCACCACCGGCGGCACGTCCACAATGGACGCGAGATCGGTGTGGGTGGCGAACTCCGGCTCGGCCGCGGCACGCGCGGGCACCCAGTCGAGCTTGAACAGCGAACTGGCCGCGACGCTCGGCTCGGCGATCGCCGTGGCCGCCCGTGCCAGCAGTCCTTCGACCGACGCGACCGGACCACCGGCGGTGTCGGCCACCTCGATCGCCACGGCGTCACCGGCGCCGCGCGCCAGCCGCACCCGCAACGCGGTCGCCCCGGTGGCGTGCACCGAAACGCCTTCCCAGGAGAACGGCAGCCCGCCTCGGCTGACCTCGCCGAGGTCGGCGAATCCGGCGGCGTGCAGGCTCGCGTCCAGCAGCGCGGGGTGCAGCACGAACCGGCCGGCGTCCCGCTCGGCCGACTCCGGCAGCGCGACCTCGGCGAAGAGCACGTCCTCGCCCTGCTTCCAGGCGGCCTTGAGCCCCTGGAAGGTCGGTCCGTGGCGGAAGCCCAGCTCGGCGAAGCGCTCGTAGTGCCCGGTCACGTCGACGGGCTCGGCACCGGCGGGCGGCCAGGCGGTGAAGTCGAACGCGGGTGGCTGCGCGCCCTCGGCCAGGAAACCGGTGGCGTGCGGGGTCCAGGGCAGCTCGGTTGCGCCCTCGGGCCGCGAGTACACCGCGACCGAACGCCGTCCGCCCTCGTCGGGCGCGCCGAGGTGCAGTTGGAGTTGCAGCGCGCCTTCCTCGGGGATGACCAGTGGCGCGGCCAGGGTCAGCTCGTCGATCCGGTCGAGACCGAGGTCTTCCCCGGCCCGCAGTGCGAGTTCGACGAAGGCGGTACCCGGCAGCAGTACGCGGCCCTGCACGTTGTGGTCGGCCAGCCACGAGTGCGTGCGCAGCGACAACCGGCTGGTGAACAGCAGTCCTTCACCGGCGGCGAGGTCGATGGTCGCGCCCAGCACCGGGTGCTCGACGGCCCCCAGACCGGCGGCGCGGACGTCACCCGAGGTGCGCGCGGCCGAAGCCCAGTACCGCTGCCGCTGGAAGGCGTAGGTGGGCAGGTCGATCTTGCGCGCGCCCGTGCGGGCGAACAGCGGCGCCCAGTCCACGGTGACGCCGCTGACGTGCAGCCGGGCCAGCGCGGCGACGGCGGCCGACTCCTCGGGACGGTCCTTGCGCAGCAGCGGGACGGCCACCGCTTCGACGCTTTCCAGCGCCATCGCGGACAGCACGCCGTCCGGGCCCAGCTCCAGGAACGCGGTCACGTCCTGCTCGGCCAGCCTGCGCACGTTGTCGGCGAACCGCACGGTGTCCCGCGCGTGGTTCACCCAGTAGTCCACTGCGGTCACATCGCCGGTGGTGACCAGCTGGAGCTGCGGCTCGTGGAAGGTCAGGCCCTCGATGGCCGCGCGGAAATCGTCCAGCATCGGGTCCATCAGCGGCGAGTGGAAGGCGTGCGAGACCTTCAACCGCGAAGTCTTCTCGAAGCCAGCCGCGATCTCCAGGACCGCGGCCTCCTCACCCGCGATGACCACGGACGAAGGCCCGTTGACCGCGGCGATCGAAACGCCCTCGGTGAGGGTGATTTCGTCCTCGGTGGCCTTGATCGCCACCATCGCTCCACCGGTTGGCAAGGCTTGCATCAACCGGGCGCGGGCTTTGATCAGCGTGCACGCGTCTTCCAGGTTGAGCACCCCCGCCACGTGCGCGGCGGCGATCTCACCGATGGAGTGCCCGGCGAGGTAGTCCGGCTTGATGCCCAGCGATTCGACCAGGCGGAACAACGCCACCTCGATGGCGAAGAGCGCGGGCTGCGCGTTCCCGGTCTGGTTCAGCGCTTCCTGATCGTCGCCCCACATGACGTCGCGGACGTCCAGGTGCTCGAACACCTCGTCCAGCGCGGCCTTGAACACCGGGAAGCGCTCGTACAGCTCACGGCCCATGCCGATCCGCTGCGAACCCTGGCCGGAGAACAGGAAAGCGGTCAGCCGGTCGGACGCGGCGTCCCTGGCGACCTCGGTGAAACCGTCCACCAGCACCGCGCGGTGCTCGAACGCCGAGCGGGTGGTGGCCAGCGAAAGGCCGATGTCCAGCGGCGAGGCCGTCGACAAATCCACAAAGGACCGAAGTCGCCCGATTTGCGCGTCCAGCGCTTCGGCGCTGCGGCCGGAAACCAGCCACGGCACCACCGCGGGCTCGACTTCGGCGGGCTCCTCGACCACCTCGGCGGCCGGGGCCTGCTCCAGGATGATGTGCGCGTTGGTCCCGCTGACGCCGAACGACGAGACACCGGCGCGACGCGGGTGGTCGGTCTCCGGCCAGTCCCGCCGCTCGGTCAGCAGCTCGACCGAACCCGCGTCCCACTCCACATTGGACGAAGGCGCGTCGATGTGCAGGCTCTTCGGCAGCACGGCGTGTTGCAGCGCCATGACCATCTTGATGATCCCGGCGACCCCGCCCGCCGCCTGCGGGTGCCCGAGGTTCGACTTGATCGACCCGAGCAGCAGCGGGATTTCCCGCTCCTGTCCATAGGTCGCGAGCACAGCCTGCGCTTCGATCGGGTCACCCAGGACCGTGCCGGTGCCGTGGGCTTCCACGGCGTCCACATCGGCCGGGTTCAGGCCCGCGTTCGCCAGTGCCGCGCGGATCACGCGCTGCTGAGACGGGCCGTTTGGCGCGGTCAGGCCGTTCGAGGCACCGTCCTGGTTGACCGCGGAACCCCGCACCACGGCGAGGATCTTGTGGCCCTTGCGCTGCGCGTCGGACACCCGCTCCAGCGCGAGCACACCGACACCCTCGGACCAGCCCGTGCCGTCGGCGGCCTCCGCGAACGACTTGCACCGGCCGTCCCCGGCGAGCCCGCCCTGCTGGGTGAACGCGGCGAACCCGGTCGGCGTCGACATCACCATCACGCCACCGGCCAGCGCCAGCTCACACTCGCCCTGCCGCAGCGCCTGCACGGCGAGGTGCAGCGACACCAGCGACGACGAGCAGGCCGTGTCGACGGTGACCGCCGGGCCTTCGAGCCCGGAGGTGTAGGAGACGCGGCCGGAGATCACACTCGCCACCGAGGCGGTGGTGGTGAAGGCGTCACCCTCACCGGACTGCGCGGTCAGAGCTCCGTAGTCCTGGCCGGTGGTGCCGAGGAACACGCCGGTCTGGCTGCCCCGCAGGGAAAGCGGGTCGATCCCGGCGCGCTCCAGTGCCTCCCACGCGGTTTCCAGCACCAACCGCTGCTGCGGGTCCATCGCCACGGCTTCCCGCGGCGAGATGCCGAAGAAGCCCGCGTCGAAGTCGGCCACATCGGACAGGAACCCGCCCTCGAAGGTGGCGCTGCGCAGGGCTTCGACGTCCCAGCCGCGGTCGAGCGGGAAGCCGCCGATCGCGTCGCGGCCCTCGGCGACCAGGTCCCACAACTCTTCCGGGCCGCTCACCCCGCCCGGGTACCGGCACCCGATGCCGACGATGGCGATCGGCTCCACGGCGGACGCCACCAGCTGCTGGTTCTGCTTGCGGAGACGCTCGATCTCCTTCAAGGACGAGCGCAGCGCCTCGACGTACTGGTTGGTGGAGTCGGTCATCAACCCGTCCTTATCCGTCAATTCCGTCGGTAGCCAGCCTCAGCAGGCTTTCGGCGTCCATGTCGTCGAGCGAAACGTCACCGTTGGTCCCCGCGTCGGCCGCGGCGGCTTCCGGTTCGGCTTCTTCGCCCGCCAGCTGGAGGACCATGTCGAGCAGACCGGCCTTGCGCAGCCTGCTGACCGGGATCGAAGCCAGGGTTTCGCGGATCCGCGCGTCCGGGTCGTCGGCGGCGGCCGCGTCCTCCCCGAACAGCTCGGCCTTGAGGAACTTCGCGATCGCGGCCGGGGTCGGGTGGTCGAACACCAGCGCCGCGGCCAGCGACAGCCCGGTGGCCGCCTTGAGCCGGTTGCGCAGTTCCACCCCGGTCACCGAGTCGAAGCCGACCTCGCGGAACGCCCGGTTCGCCGGGAGCGCGTCCGCGTTGTCGTAGCCGAGCGTGGCCGCGGCTTCGTTCCGGACCAGTTCGAGCAGGGCTCGGCCGCGTTCGGCGTCCGGCATCGCGGTGAGGCGCTGCTTGAACTCCGATTCGCCGGACTCGGCCTGGCCGTCCGTCTCCGGCTCGGCCAGCACCGCCGCCACCTCGGGCAGTTCCGAGAGCAGCGGGCTCGGGCGGTTCGCGGTGAAGCTCGGCGCGAACCTGGTCCAGTCCGTGTTCGTCACGGTCAGCGCGGTCTGGTCGTCTTCGAGTGCCTGCCGCAGCGCGGTGATCGCCAACTCCGGCGCCATGGTGAGCAGCCCGCGGCGGGTCAGGTGCTCCCACATCGACGGGTTGTCGTGCACCATGCCCGCCTCGGCCCAGGCACCCCAGGCGATGGCGGTCGCCGGACGGCCCTGCGCCCGGCGGTACTGCGCCAGCGCGTCGAGGAAGGCGTTGCCCGCCGCGTAACCGGGCTGCCCGCCGCTGCCCCAGTTGGCGGCACCGGAAGAGAACAACACGAACGCGTCGAGGTCCATCTCCGCGGTCAGCTCGTGCAGGTGCCACGCCGCGGTCATCTTGGCCTGGAGCAGGGCGTCGAGCTGGTCCATGGTCAGCGCTTCGATCGCCGCGTCACCGACCCCGACCCCGGCGGCGTGCACCACCGCGGTCAGCGGCGTCTCCGCCGGGATGGCGCCGAGCACCGCGGCCACACTGTCGCGATCGGACACATCGCAGGCGGCCACCGTCACGCGGGCGCCGGAAGCTTCGAGTTCCTCGCGCAGTTCCACGGCTCCCGGCGCGTCCAAGCCACGACGGCTGGTGAGCACCAGGTGCTCGGCGCCGCTGGCGACCGCCCACCGGGCCACGTACCCGCCGAGACCGCCGGTGCCACCGGTGATCAGCACGGTGCCGCGCACCTTCCACGGCTCCGCCGGCCGCTCAGCGACCGGGGCCGCGTGCACCAGGCGCCTGCCGAACGTCCCGGCCGAGCGCACCGCGACCTGGTCCTCGCCGGTGCCGGTGAGCACGCCGGACAGCCGGTCGGCGGTCCGCTCGTCGAACTCCTCGGGCAGGTCGACCAGGCCACCCCAGCGACGCGGCAGTTCGAGCGCGGCCACCCGGCCCATACCCCAGAGCGCGGCCTGTTCCGGACGGCTGACCTGGTCGGCTTGGCCGACCGAGACCGCTCCCCTGGTCACGCACCACAGCGGGGCCTCGATACCGGCGTCGCCGAGCGCCTGCACGATCAGCAGCGTCATCGCCAGGCCGACCGGCACGTTCCCGACCGCGGGCGCCTCCGCGATGCCCGCCAGCGAGACGACCCCGGCGAACTCGTTGTGCGCGACCTCGGCGAGTTCCTTGGCCAGCTTGGTCCGGTGGGTGTCCCCGACCTCGACCAGCACCGCGTCGTCGCCCAGCACCGCCAGCACCGCGGTGACCCACGGGTCGCCGGTGTAGCCGGACGGCACCAGCGCCAGCCAGGAGCCGGTGAGCGCCTCGGTCGCGGTGAACGGCGTCCAGGACTCGCGGTACCGCCAGGAATCCACTGTGGACTGCGTGCGCTGACGGCTGCGCCAGCCGGCGAGCGCGGGCACCACCAGTGCCGCGGTGTCGTCGTCCAGTGCCAGTGCCTCGGCGAAGTCGCCGTCCTCGACCAGGTCCCAGAACGCCGCGTCCACCGGATCGGCGGTGGCGATGGCCTTCCGCTTGGCAGGCTCCGGCCAGAACCGCTGCCGCTGGAAGGCGTAGGTCGGCAGGTCGATCCGCCGCGCCCCGCTCCCGGCGAAGAACACGGTCCAGTCCACCGGCACCCCGGCGACGTACGCCTCGGCGAGCGAAGTGGCGAACCGCGCCGGGCCGCCCTCGTCGCGGCGCAGCGAGCCGACCGCGACAGCCGGGATCTCCAGGTCCTCGGCGGTGGCCTGCACGGCCATCGTGAGCACCGGGTGCGCGCTGGTCTCGACGAACGCGCGGAACCCGTCGTCGAGCACGGCCTTGACCGCACCGGCGAAGTTCACCGGCTGACGGGCGTTGTGGAACCAGTACTCCGGCCCGAGTTCGGCGCTGTCGACAAGTCCACCGGTCACCGTCGAGTAGAACGGGATTTCGGCTTCACGCGGGGTGATCTCGGCGAACATCTCCAGGATTGCGTCGCGCAGCGGGTCCACCTGAGCGCAGTGGGAGGCCACTGTGGACGGGACCACGCGAGCCCGGATCTCCTCGGCGACGCAGGCGGCGACGAACTCGTCGAGCAGGTCGACCGGACCGGCGACGGTGAGTGCCTTCGGTCCGTTGATCCCGGCGATCGTCAAGCCCTCCGGCAGACGCTCGCGGAGTTGTTCCTCGGTCAGCGCCACCGAGGCCACAGCGCCATTGCCGACCAACTCGTCGGCGAACAACTGACTGCGCAGCACCACGATCTTCGCCGCGTCTTCGAGACTCAGCGCCCCGGCGATGTAGGCCGCCGGGATCTCACCCTGCGAGGACCCGACCACCGCAGCGGGCTCCACACCCACGGACCGCCACAACTGCGCCAGCGACACCATCACCGCGAACAACACCGGCTGCAGCACCTCGATGCGCTCCAGGCCGTCCCCGCCTTCACGGGACTCCCGCAGCACCTCGACCACCGACCAGTCGACCATGGTCCCGATGACGCGGTCGCATTCGGCCATCCACTCGGCGAACACCGGCGACGAGTCCAGCAGCTCCAGCGCCATCCCGTTCCACTGGGCGCCCTGGCCCGGGAACACGAACACCGGCGCGGAAGCACCCTCCGCGACACTGCCGCGCACCACGTCCGAACCGAGCAGGACCGCTCGCGAGTCGAAGGTCGTGCGGGTGGTGAGCAGGGACGCGCCGATGTCGACCGGATCCGCGTCCAGCGCCCGGATCTTGTCCAGTTGCGCGTCGACCGCGGCTTCGGTCTTGCCGGAGAGCACCCACGGCACCACACCGTCGATCGGCGAGCGCGTGCCCTTCAGCGGCAGCTCCACCGGCTCGGCTTCGGGTGCCTGCTCCAGGATGATGTGCGCGTTCGTCCCGCTGATGCCGAACGAGGACACACCCGCCCGGCGTTCCCGGTTCACCTCGGGCCACGGCACGGTTTCGGTCAGCACGCTCACCGCGCCCGAGTCCCAGTCCACATGGGACGAGGGCTCGTCGGCGTGCAGCGTCTTCGGCAGCACGCCGTGGCGCAGGGCCATGACCATCTTGATGATGCCCGCGACACCGGCCGCCGCCTGCGTGTGACCGAGGTTCGACTTCACCGAACCCAGCCACAGCGGGTGCTCTTGGCGGTGTTGTCCATAGGTGGCCAGCAACGCCTGAGCTTCGATCGGGTCGCCCAGTGCGGTTCCGGTGCCGTGTGCCTCGACCGCATCGACGTCCGTTGTGGACAGGCCGGCCGAAGACAGTGCCTGCCGGATCACCCGTTGCTGCGATGGCCCGTTCGGCGCGGTCAGGCCGTTCGAAGCACCGTCCTGGTTCACCGCGGAACCCTTGACCACGGCGAGGATGTTGTGGCCCTTGCGCTTCGCGTCGGACAGCCGCTCGACCACGAGCAGGCCGACACCCTCCGACCAGCCGGTGCCGTCCGCCGCGTCGGAGAACGCCTTGCAGCGGCCATCGGCGGCGAGCGCCCCTTGCTTGGACAGCTCGGAGAACACCAGCGGCGTGGACATCACCGTCGCGCCACCGGCCAGCGCCAGATCGCACTCGCCCTGCCGCAGCGACTGGACCGCCAGGTGCAGCGCCACCAGCGAAGCTGAGCAGGCCGTGTCGACGGTGACCGCCGGGCCCTCGAAGCCGAAGGTGTAGGACAGGCGGCCGGAAATGACGCTGGCCGCGAGGCCGGTCGCGCCGTGGCCGCCGGTTTCCTGGCCGGTGTTGGCGATCAGCGTGGCGTAGTCCTGGCCGTTCGTGCCGACGAACACGCCGGTCTGGCTGCCGCGCAACGCCGCCGGGTCGAGCCCGGCGCGCTCCAGCGCCTCCCACGAACCTTCGAGCAGCAGGCGTTGCTGCGGGTCCATGGCCAGCGCCTCACGCGGCGAGATGCCGAAGAACGCCGGGTCGAACTCGGCCGGGTTCGGCAGGAAGCCGCCGTAGCGGGTGATGCTCGGGTTCTCGCCGCCGAACACCTCGTCGAGGTCCCAGCCGCGGTCGGCCGGGAAGCCGGTGACCCCGTCACGCCCGTTGACCAGCAGCTCCCACAGTTCCTCGGGCGACCGAACATCCCCAGGGAACCAACAGGACATCCCGACAATCGCGATGGGTTCGTCGGTCCCGCCGTGAATGTGGCTTTCACGGCCGATTTCGCCGTGAATGTGGCTTTCACGGCGACCCAGCAGCTCGTTGAGTAGGTGGGCGGCCAGGGTTCGTGGCGTTGGGTAGTCGAAGACGAGGCTGGCGGGCAGCGCGAGGCCGGTCGCCTCGTTCAGCTGGTTGCGCAGTTCGACGGCGGTCAGCGAGTCGAACCCGAGGTCGCGGAAGGCGTTGTCCACGCCGACCGCACTCGCGCTCGCGTACGCCAGCACCGAAGCGACCCGCGCGCGGACCACGTCGAGCACCGCGTCGAGTTGCTCGGCGTCGGACAGCTCCAGCAGTTCCCGGTGCAGCTCGTTCGCCACGGTTTCGGTGGAGCGGCGAGCGGCTTCGGCCTCGTCCAGCAGGCGCCGGGCGCCGGGCAGGTCCGCCAGCGACGACGTCGGCCGCATCCCGAGCAGCCAGCCGAGCATCTGCGGCTGCCGCAGGTCCGCGACCACCATCGTGGCCGCACCCTCGGCGACGACCTGCCGCAGCGCGACGACCGCCAGCTCCGGATCCATCACCGGCGAGCCCTCGCGGTGGGTCTCCCCCGTCTTTTCGCGGGGGTTCGAGGGTCGTCCCCCGGGCATTCCGGAATCCACGGCCATGCCCGCCCCGGCCCAGGCACCCCAGGCGATCGAGGAGGCGGCGAGGCCGAGCGACCGGCGCCGCCGCGCCAGTGCGTCGAGCACCGCGTTGGCCGCGGCGTAGTTGCCCTGACCGGGGTTGCCGACCGTGCCGGCGACCGAGGAGAACACCACGAACGCGGTCAGGTCCAGCTCACGCGTGAGTTCGTCGAGCACCACCGCGGCGTCGACCTTCGCGCGGTAGACCGTGGCGAAGCGTTCCGGGGTGAGGCCTTCGAGCACGCCGTCGTCGAGCACACCCGCGGTGTGGACCACACCGGTCAGCGGCTGCGCGGCCGGGATTCCGGCGAGCACCTGCGCCACGCTCTCGCGGTCGGCGACATCGCAGGCGGTGATGGTCACGTCGGCACCCAGGCCGGTCAGCTCGTCCCACAACTCGACCGCGCCCGGCGCGTCCGGCCCGCGGCGGCTGAGCAGCACCAGCCGCTCGACACCCCGCCGAGCCAGGTCCCGCGCCACCTGCGCGCCGAGCGCGCCGGTGCCACCGGTGATCAGCACCGTGCCCGAGGGCACCCAGTCACCGGCACCGTCCGGCGCGGGGATGACGCGGCGGCCGTAGAGCCCACGGGAGCGCACGGCGACCTGGTCCTCCCCGGCCGCCCCGGACAGCACGTCGGCGAACCGCTGCGCGACCTGCTCGTCGATCACCTCGGGCAGGTCGACGAGCCCGCCCCACTGCCGCGGCAGTTCGAGCGCGGCCACCCGGCCCAGACCCCAGACCCCGGCCTGCCACGGGTCGCTGACCTGCTCGGACTCGTCGACCGCGACCGCGCCACGGGTGATCGCCCAGACCGGCGCCAGTATCCCGGCGTCGCCCAAAGCCTGCACCAGCGACGCCGTGGCGGTGACCCCGCCGAGGTCGGCGTCCAGCGCGAGCAGCGAGATGACGCCCGCGAAGCCGCCCTCGAAGTCACCGGGCAACCGGGCCGCGATCTCCTCGCGGCCGATCCCGGCCACCTCGACCCGCAGCATGTTCGGGCCGAGCACCGCGCTGAGCCACTCACCGTCGCTGTACCCGGTCGGCACGACCACCAGCCAGGTGCCGGACAGCGCGCCCGACGCCGAGCCCGGCAGCGCGCGCCAGGTCTCGCGGTACCGCCAGGAATCCACAGTGGACTGCACGCGGCGGCGGCTGCGCCACGAGGACAACGCGGGCAGCAGCGCGCCCAGCGAGTCGCGTTCGGACTCGACCCCCAGCTCGGAGGCCAGGCTTTCCAGGTCCTCGCGCTCGACGGCCGCCCAGAACTCGGCGTCGACCGTGTCACCGGCTTCGACCTCGGCCACCGCCTCAACCGGCTCCGGCCAGTAGCGCTCGTGCTGGAAGGCGTAGGTCGGCAGGTCGATCCGGCGCGCACCGGTCCCGGCGAAGATCGCCCGCCAGTCCAGTTCCACGCCGCTGACGTGCAGCTTCGCCAGTGCGCTCACGGCGGCCAGTTCCTCGCCGCGGTCCTTGCGCAGCACCGGCACGGCCACCGGACCCGGCGTGGTCTCGGCCGCCATCGCGGACAGCACGCCGTCGGGACCCAGCTCCAGGAAGGTGTCCACGCGCTCGCCGGTCAGCGTGCGCACCCCGTCGGCGAACCGCACGGTCTCGCGCACGTGCCGCACCCAGTACTCGGGGTCGGCCAGCTGTGCCGGCGTGGCGATTTCACCGCTCGAGGTGGACACGACGGGGATCCTGGGCTCGCCGAACGACAGGCCCGTCACCACGGTCCTGAAGTCGTCGAGCATCGGGTTCATCAAGGGTGAGTGGAACGCATGGCTGACCGGCAAACGCCTAGATTTCCGCCCGCGCTCGGTGAAGCTCGCCGCGATCTCGGCCGTGACCTGCGCGTTTCCGGAGATCACCAGTGAGGTCGGCCCGTTGATGGCAGCGATGGACACCTCGTCGGTCAGCAGCGGGGTGACCTCCTCCTCGGTGGCCTCGATCGCCACCATGGCGCCCCCAGCAGGAAGGGCCTGCATAAGCCGGCCGCGTGCCTCGACGAGCTCGCACGCGTCTTCGAGGCTGAGCACCCCGGCCACATGGGCCGCGGCGATCTCGCCGATCGAGTGGCCGGTCAGGTAGTCGGGCCGGATGCCCCACGACTCGGCGAGCCGGTAGAGCGCCACTTCGAGGGCGAACAACGCGGGCTGCGCGTTGCCGGTCTGGTTCAGGGCCTCCTGATCCTCGCCCCACATGACCTCGCGCACGTCGAGGTGTTCGAGCACCTCGTCCAGCGCCGCCGCGAACACCGGGAACCGCAGGTACAGCTCACGGCCCATGCCGATCCGCTGCGAACCCTGACCGGAGAACAGCACCGCCAGCGAACGCTCACCGGCGACGCCACGGGCGAGTTCGGTGGACCCGTCCACCAGCACCGCCCGGTGCTCGAACGCCGAGCGGGTGGCGGCCAGCGAGAAGCCGACGTCCAGCGGCGAGACCTCCGGGTTGCCGGCCACGAACGCTTCGAGGCGGGCGAACTGCGCGCCCAGCGCCTCGGCCGACCGGCCCGACACCAGCCACGGCACCACGGCCGGTTCCAGGTCGGCCTGCTCGATCACCGGCTCGACGGCCGGTGCCTGTTCCAGGATGAGGTGCGCGTTCGTCCCGCTCACGCCGAACGACGACACCCCGGCCCGGCGCGGGCGGCCGGTCTCCGGCCACTCGGTGCGCTCGGTGAGCAGTTGCACCGAACCCGCGTCCCACTCGACGTTGGACGAGGGCGTGTCGATGTGCAGCGTCTTCGGCAGCACACCGTGCCGCAGCGCCATCACCATCTTGATCACCCCGGCCACGCCACCGGCGGACTGCGGGTGCCCCAGGTTCGACTTGATCGAGCCGAGCAGCACCGGGCGTTCACGATTTTGGCCGTAGGTCGCCAGCACCGCCTGCGCTTCGATCGGGTCACCCAGCACGGTGCCCGTGCCGTGGGCCTCCACCGCGTCGACGTCCGAAGTGGACAGACCGGCGGCGGCCAGCGCCGCGCGGATGACCCGCTGCTGCGACGGCCCGTTCGGCGCGGTCAGCCCGTTCGAGGCGCCGTCCTGGTTGATCGCCGAGCCCTTGACCACGGCGAGGATCGGGTGGCCGTGGCGCTGTGCGTCGGACAACCGCTCCAGCGCGACCACCCCGACGCCCTCGGACCAGCCGGTGCCGTCGGCCGCCTCGGCGAACGACTTGCACCGGCCGTCGGTGGCGAGCCCGCCCTGCGAGCTGAACGCGTTGAAGGCGCTCGGCGTGGACATCACCGCGACGCCACCGGCCAGCGCCAGGTCGCATTCACCCTGGCGCAGGGCCTGCGAAGCGAGGTGGATCGAGACCAGCGAGGACGAGCAAGCCGTGTCGACGGTGACCGCCGGGCCTTCGAGACCGGCGGTGTAGGAGACCCGGCCGGAGATCACGCTGGCCACCGAGGAGGTGGTCGCGTAGACGTCCATGTCACCGTTGTTGCCCGGCAGGTTCGGGTAGTCCTGACCGGTGGTGCCCATGAACACGCCGGTCTGGCTGCCGCGCAGGGACATCGGGTCGATGCCCGCGCGCTCGATGGCTTCCCAGGTGGTTTCCAGCACCAGGCGCTGCTGCGGGTCCATCGCCAGCGCCTCACGCGGTGAGATGGCGAAGAAGCCCGCGTCGAACCCGGCCACGTCGGTGAGGAAGCCGCCCTCGCGGGTGGCGCTGTTGATCGCGTCCAGCGCCCAGCCGCGGTCGGCCGGGAACCCGGCGATCGCGTCGGTCCCGCTGTCGACCAGCTGCCACAGCTCCTCGGGCGTGGTCACCCCACCCGGGTAGCGGCAGGCCATGCCGACGATCACGATGGGGTCGGTGTTGTCCCCACTGCCGTGAAGGTGGCTTTCACGGCCGATTTCGCCGTGAATGTGGCTTTCACGGCTTCCGAACAGCTCGTCGAGCAGGTGCTCGGTGAGGGCCCGCGGCGTCGGGTAGTCGAAGACCAGCGCGGCGGGCAGCGCCAGGCCCGTCGCGGCCTTGAGCTGGTTGCGCAGTTGCACCGCGGTCACCGAGTCGAAGCCGACCTCGCGGAACGCCTTGCCGGCGGGCAGGTCCTCGGCCGCGTCGAAGCCCAGCGTCGCGGCGGCCTCGGTGCGGACCAGGTCGAGCAGCACCCGCGTGCGTTCCGACTCGCCCAGCCCGGCGAGCCGCTGCTTGAGCGCCGACTCCTCCTCCGGCTCGTCGTCTTCCAGCGCCCGGACCTCGGGGAGCTCCGAGAGCAACCGGCTCGCGCGCTGGCTGGTGAAGCTCGGCGCGAACCGCTCCCAGTCGGTGCTGGTGACCGTGATCAGCGTGCGGTCCTCTTCGATGGCCCGCTGCAGGGCGCTGAGCGCCAGCTCCGGCTCCATCGACAGGAGGCCGCGCCGCACCAGGTGCTCGGCCATGTCCTCGTGGGTGGCCATGCCCGCCTCGGCCCAGGCGCCCCAGGCGATCGAGGTCGCGGTGAGGCCCCGCGCGCGGCGGTACTGGGCGAAGGCGTTGAGGAAGGTGTTGCCCGCCGCGTAACCCGGCTGGCCACCGCTGCCCCACATCGCCGCGCCCGAGGAGAACAACACGAACGCGTCCAGCTCGCCGGTGAGTTCGTGCAGGTTCCAGGCCGCGGCCAGCTTCGACCGCAGCAATCCGTCCAGTTGCTCGACGGTCAGCGACTCGGCCGGGGCGTCCCCGACGCCGACACCGGCCGTGTGCACCACGGCGGTCACCGGGTGCTCGGCGAGCAGCTCAGCCAGCGCGTCGCGGTCGGCCGCGTCGCAGGCGGCGATGGTGACGCGGGCGCCCATGCCTTCGAGCTCGTCCCGCAGTTCCGGCGCGCCGGGCGCGTCGAGACCACGGCGGCTGGTGAGCAGCACGTGCTCGGCACCGGTGGTGACCGCCCAGCGAGCGACGTACCCGCCGAGGCCGCCGGTGCCACCGGTGATCAGGACGGTGCCGCTCGGCTGCCACCGGCGCACCTGCCCGGCCGGGGTCGCGTGCACCAGCCGTCGTCCGTAGGTGCCTTCGGCGCGGATCGCCACCTGGTCCTCGTCGCCGGTCAGCACGGCGGCCAGCCGGTCTTCGAGGCCGGCGGGCACATCGACCAGACCGCCCCAGCGGCGCGGTTGTTCGAGGGCCACGGCCCGGCCGAGGCCCCAGAGCGCGGCCTGATCGGGCTCGGTGACCTCGGCGGCCTCCGCGACCGAGACCGCACCACGGGTGACATTCCACAGTGGAGCTTCGAACTCCGCGTCTCCCAGCGCCTGCACCAGGGTCAGCGAACGAGCCAACCCCGCCGGGACGGCGCCGACGCGCGGCGCGTCCGTGGTGCCCAGCAGCGACAGCACCCCGGCGAACTCGCCTTCGAGGGCCCGCAGCGTCTCGGCCAACTCGGCGCGGTCGACGTCACCGACTTCCAGGGTGACGGTCTCCACGCCCAGGTCGACGGGCTCGCCACCCTCGGGCACGACGACCAGCCAGGTGCCGGAGAGCACCCCGGACGGCTTGATCGGCGTCCACGACTCGTCATACCGCCAAGAATCCACAGTGGACTTCGCCCGGCGGCGGCTGCGCCAGCCGGCCAGTGCGGGCACCACCAGCGCGGCGGTGCCGGTGTCCAGGTCCAGTTCGCCGGCGAAGTCCCCGTCCTCGACCAGCTCCCAGAACTCGGCGTCCACCGGGTCCACCGTGGTCGCCGGGGCGAGCGGCTCCGGCCAGAACCGCTTGTGCTGGAAGGCGTAGGTCGGCAGGTCGACCCGGCGGGCCCGCGTACCGGCGAAGAACACCCGCCAGTCCACGCGCACCCCGGCCACGTACGCCTCGGCGAGCGAGGTCATGAACCGCGCCGGACCGCCCTCGTCCCGGCGCAGCGAACCCACCGCGACGGTCGGCACGTCCAGCGACTCGGCGGTCTGCTGCGCCGCCATGGTCAGCACCGGGTGCGCGCTCGGCTCGAGGAACACCTTGAAGCCGTCGTCGAGCAGCACCTTGACCGCACCGGCGAAGTTCACCGGCCGGCGGGCGTTCTGGAACCAGTACTCCGGCCCCAGCTCGCTGCTGTCGACGAGTCCACCGGTCACCGTCGAGTAGAACGGGATCCGCGCTTCCAGCGGCGTGATGTCCGCGAACATCTCGAGGATCGCGTCGCGCAGCGGGTCCACCTGGGCACAGTGAGAGGCCACTGTGGACGGAACCACCCGAGCCCGGATCTCCTCGGCGACACAAGCGGCGACGAACTCGTTGAGCGGCTCCAGCGGACCGGCCACCGTGACCGCCTGCGGGCCGTTCACCCCGGCGATCGTCAATCCTTCCGGCAGGCGCTCGCGCACCTGCTCCTCGGACAGCGCCACCGACGCCACCGCGCCATTGCCGACCAGCTCGTCGGCGAACAACTGACTGCGCAGCACCACGATCTTCGCCGCGTCTTCGAGACTCAGCGCGCCCGCGATGTAGGCCGCCGGGATCTCACCCTGCGAAGAACCCACCACCGCGGCGGGCTCCACCCCCACCGAACGCCACAACTGCGCCAGCGACACCATCACCGCGAACAACACCGGCTGCAGCACCTCGATGCGCTCCAGCAGCGTCGCCGCGGCCGCACCACCGCTGCGCGAGTCACGCAGGACGCGCACCACCGACCAGTCGACCAGCGAACCGACCACGCGGTCGCATTCGGCCATCCACTCGGCGAACACCGGCGACGAATCCAGCAGCTCGACGGCCATCCCGGCCCACTGCGCCCCCTGACCCGGGAACACGAACACCGGCGCCGACGCACCCTCCGCGACACTGCCGCGCACCACGTCCGAACCGAGCAGCACCGCCCGCGTGTCGAACTCGGCCCGCGTGGTCAGCAGCGAAGCGCCGATGTCGATCGGGTCGCCGTCCAGTACGCGGATCCGGTCCAGCTGGGCGTCCAGCGCGGCGGCCGACTTCGCGGACACCACCCACGGCGCCTGGCCCCCGATCGGCGCCGGGTCGCCCGGCAGGTCGAGCACCGGCGCGTCCGACTTGGGCGCCTGCTCCAGGATCACGTGCGCGTTGGTCCCGCTGATGCCGAACGAGGAGACCCCCGCGCGGCGCACCCGGTCGACCTCCGGCCAGTCCGTCGGCCGCATCAGCACCTCGACGTCACCGGCTTCCCAGTCCACGTGGGACGAGGGCGTGTCGACGTGCAGCGTCTTGGGCAGCAGCCCGTGCCGCAGGGCCATCACCATCTTGATCACCCCGGCGACCCCGGCCGCGGCCTGGGTGTGCCCGAGGTTGGACTTCACCGAGCCGACGTACAGCGGCCGGTCCTGACGGTCTTGTCCATACGTGGCCAGCAGCGCCTGTGCCTCGATCGGGTCGCCCAGCGTGGTGCCGGTGCCGTGCGCCTCCACCACATCGACGTCCGAAGTGGACAGACCGGCGTTGGCCAGCGCCTGGCGGATCACGCGTTGCTGCGAGGGACCGTTCGGCGCGGTCAATCCGTTCGACGCGCCGTCCTGGTTCACCGCGGAACCCCTGACGACAGCGAGGATCTGGTGCCCGTTGCGCTTGGCGTCGGACATCCGCTCCAGCACCAGCAGGCCGACACCCTCGGAGAACCCGGCACCGTCGGCGGAGTCGGAGAACGCCTTGCACCGGCCGTCCACCGCGAGACCGCGCTGACGCGACAGCTCGACGAAGGTGCTCGGCGTGGACATCACCGTGACCCCACCGGCCAGCGCCAGATCGCATTCACCCTGGCGCAGCGACTGCGCGGCGAGGTGCATGGTGACCAGCGAGGACGAGCAGGCCGTGTCGACGGTGACCGCCGGGCCCTCGAAACCGAAGGTGTAGGACACCCGGCCGGAGGCGACGCTCAGCGAACCACCGGTCGCCTGGAAGCCTTCGGAGGTCTCGGCGTCCAGGATCGTGGCGTAGTCGCTGTACATGACCCCGGCGAACACGCCGGTCTGGCTGCCGCGCAGGGATGCCGGGTCGATGCCCGCGCGCTCCAGCGCCTCCCACGAACCTTCGAGCAGCAGGCGCTGCTGCGCGTCGGTGGCCAGCGCCTCGCGCGGGCTCATCCCGAAGAACACCGGGTCGAACTCGCCGGCGTCGTGCAGGAAGCCGCCGAGGCGGGTGTAAGAGGTGCCGGAGACCTCGGGGTCCGGGTTGTAGAGCGCGTCGAGGTCCCAGCCGCGGTCGGCCGGGAAGCCGGTGATCGCGTCGGCGCCCTCGGACACCAGCCGCCAGAGGTCCTCGGGCGACCCGACGTCCCCGGGGAAGCGGCAGGACATGCCGACGATCACGATCGGGTCGTCCGAGACGGCCCGCGTGACCTGCCGCGGCACCACCGCGCCCGCGTCGAACAGTTCGTCACGCAGGTGCGCGGCGAGCACCATCGGCGTCGGGTAGTCGAAGACCAGGGTGGCGGGCAGCTTCAGCCCGGTCGCCGTGGTCACGCGGTTGCGCAACTGGACCGCGGTCAGCGAGTCGAAGCCCATGCTCTGGAAGGCCAGCATCGGGTCCACGGCCTCGGCGCCGGAGTACCCCAGCACCACCGCGACCTGGCCGCGCACCAGGTCGGCGAGCGCGTCCGTGCGCTCGGCCTCGCCCAGCGACGCGAGCCGCTGCACCAGCGTCATCGCGGTTTCCGCCCCGGCGACCGTGCGCCGGGAGCGGCTGCGGACCAAGCCGCGCAACAGCGGCCGGATCTCGCCCTGCGCTCGCAGCGCGGGCAGGTCCAGCCGGATCGGCACGAGGGTGGCCTCGGCGGCACCCATCGCGTCGTCGAACAGCGCGAGCCCCTGCTCGACGGTCATCGGCGGCATCCCGGCCCGCGCGAGCCGTTCCAGGTCGGTTCCCGCGAGCATGCCGGTCTGGTCCCAGGCGCCCCAGGCCAGCGACACCGCGGGCAGCCCTTCGGCCCGGCGGTGCTCGGCGAGTGCGTTGAGGAAGGCGTTCGCGGCGGCGTAGTTGCCCTGCCCGGCCGTGCCGAACACGCCGGCGGCCGAGGAGAACAACACGAAGGCGTCCAGGTCGCCGGTCAGCTCGTGCAGGTTCCAGGCCGCGTCGACCTTGGGCCGCAGCACGGTGTCCAAACGGTCCGCGTCCAGCGAGCCGATCACGCCGTCGTCGAGCACCCCGGCCGTGTGGATCACGGCCTTGACGTCGTGCTGCGCCAGCAACTCGGCCAGCGCCTCCCGGTCCGCCACATCACACGCGGCGACCTGCACGTTGGCATCGATGTCCGAGACGTCCGCCTCACCACGACGGCTGACCAGCAACAGGTCGCGCACGCCGTGCTCGGCCACCAGGTGCCGCGCGACGGCCAGGCCGAGCCCACCGGTGCCCCCGGTGATCAGCACCTGGCCGGACCAGGTGAACTCCCTTTCCGGCTGGGTGCGGGCCAGGCGCGGCACCAGGATTCCGCCGTTCTGGACCCGGACGTGCGGCTCGTCCACCGCGAACGCTTCCGCGGGCACGTCCGCGTCGGTCTCGATCAGCCCGAACCGGCCGGGGTTCTCCGCCTGCGCGGTCCGCACCAGGCCGCCGACCGCGGCCGCGGCGAGCCCGCCGTGGGTCACGATCACCAGCCGCGAGTCGCGTTCCTCGGCCAGCCACCGCTGGAGCACGCCGAGCACTTCGGCCGTCGCCGCGTGTGTTTCCGCGGTCTCGACGTGGTAGGTCTCGTACTCGGCCACTGTGTCCAATTCGGACTGTGAAGTGGCGGGCACCCAGTCGATGCGGAACAGCGGGTCGCGCTGCGCCACCGGCTCGGCGACCACCCGCGTGACCAGCGACCGCACGGAGGCGACCGGCGCACCGGCCGGGTCGGCGACCGCGATCGAGAAGCCGTCGCCGGTCGGGGTGAACCGCACGCGCACGGCGGACGCGGCGGTCGCGTGCAGCGAGACGCCCTCCCACGAGAACGGCAGGCCGCCCCCGGCGCCGTCGGTCACGCCGACGAGCAGCGGGGCGTGCAGGCTCGCATCCAGCAACGCCGGGTGCAGGCCGAACTTGCCGGGCTCGGTGCCCTCGGGCAGCGCGGCTTCGGCGAAGATCTCGTCACCGAGGCGCCAGGCCGCGCGCAGGCCCTGGAAGACCGGGCCGTACTCGAAGCCCAGCTCGGCGAACCGCTGGTAGCAGCCGTCCACCTCGATCGGCTCCGCCCCGGCCGGTGGCCAGGCGGTAGTGAGTTCGGCTCGGTACTCCCCTACCGCGAGCACACCGGTGGCGTGCTCGGTCCACGGCTCGTCCACCGCTTCTTCCGGACGGCTGTGGATCGTGATCGGGCGGCTGCCGCCGTCGTCCGCGGCGCCGACGCGAACTTGCAGGCGCACGGCCTGTTCGGTCAGCACCAGC
This sequence comes from Saccharothrix sp. AJ9571, assembly GCF_021725495.1. Lineage (NCBI taxonomy): Bacteria > Bacillati > Actinomycetota > Actinomycetes > Pseudonocardiales > Pseudonocardiaceae > Saccharothrix > Saccharothrix sp. AJ9571. Next base: position 683,404 of record NZ_CP091382.1, read on the forward strand.
GGTGCCGCGAGGGTCAGTTCCTCGATCCGGTCGCAGCCGACCTCGTCCCCGGCCCGCACGGCGAGTTCGACGAACGCCGTGCCCGGGAGCAGTGCCTGCCCGTTGACCGCGTGCTCGGCCAGCCACGGGTGCGACCGCAGCGAGATCCGGCTGGTGAGCACCTCTTCGCCCTCGGCGAGGCCGACGGTCGCGCCGAGCAGCGGGTGCTCGACCGCACCCAGCCCGGCGGCACGCACGTCGCCCGCGCTACCGGCGGCGTCCGGCCAGAACCGCTCGTGCTGGAAGGCGTAGGTGGGCAGGTCGACCTGCCGCGCGCCCTCGGGGAAGAAGGCGGTCCAGTCCACCCGGACGCCCCGCACGTGGGCTTCGGCGACCGAGGTGGCGAACCGCCGCCAGTCGCCGTCGTCCCGCCGCAGCGTGCCGAGCACGATCCCGGCGATCCCGGCGGCTTCGAGGGTCTGCTCGACCCCGACGGTCAGCACCGGGTGCGCGCTGGGCTCGACGAAGACGCGGTAGCCGTCGTCGAGCAGCTTGCGGGTGGCGCGCTCGAACTCGACGGTCTGCCGCAGGTTGGTGACCCAGTACCCGGCGTCGAGGCGGGCGGTGTCGATCGGCTCGCCGGAAACCGTGGAGTAGAACGGCAGGTCACCGGTCCGCGGGCTGATCGGGGCCAGGTCGGCGAGCACGCGCTCGCGAATGGTCTCCACCTGCGGGGTGTGCGAGGCGTAGTCCACCGAGATGCGGCGGGCGCGGATGCCGTCGGCTTCGCAGGCGGCCTTCAGCTCGTCGAGCGCGGCCCCTTCACCGGCGACCACGGTCGCGCCGGGTCCGTTCACCGCGGCGATCGAGATCCGCTCGCCCCACAGCTTCAGCCGCGGGCGCAGTTCGTCCACCGGCTGGGCCACGGACATCATGCCGCCGTGCCCGGCCAGGAACTCCGCCACCGCGAGGCTGCGCAGGGCGACCACGCGGGCGGCATCCTCCAGGCTCAGCGCCCCGGCGACCACGGCCGCCGCGATCTCGCCCTGGGAGTGGCCGACCACCGCGTCGGGCGCGACCCCGGCCGAGCGCCACAGCTCGGCGAGCGACACCATCACCGCCCACAACACCGGCTGGATCACGTCGACCCGCTCGAGGTCTTCCCGGCCGCGCAGCGCGTCGAGCAGGTTCCAGTCGACGAACGGCTCGAGCGCCGCCGCGCATTCCGCGATGCGCTCGGCGAACACCGGCGAGGATTCGAGCAGCGCCTGGCCCATGCCGAGCCACTGCGAACCCTGACCGGGGAACACGAACACCGTCTTGCCGACGGGACCCGCGACGCCGGTGACCACGCCACCGGCGGGCTCGTCGAGCGAACGCAGCAGTTCGGCCCGGTTGTCCCCGAGGACGACCGCGCGGTGCTCGAAGGCCGTGCGCGTGGTCGCGAGCGAGTAGCCGACGTCGACCGGGTTTTCATCCAAAGCGGACAGACGCATGGCCTGGTCTCGCAGTGCCGCCGCCGACTTCGCCGAGAGCACCCACGGCACGACACCGGCGACCGGCTCCACCTGCTCGCTCGGCCGTGACTCGGGCGCCTGCTCCAGGATCAGGTGCGCGTTGGTGCCGCTGACGCCGAACGACGAAACCGCGGCCCGGCGCAGCCGCTGCACCTCGGGCCAGTCGGTCCGCTCGGTCAGCAATTCGACGGAACCGGCCTCCCAGTCCACATGGGACGAAGGCGCGGTGGCGTGCAGGGTTTGCGGCAGGACGCCGTGCCGTAGCGCCAGCACCATCTTGATGACCCCGGCGACACCGGCCGCGGCCTGCGTGTGCCCGAGGTTCGACTTGACCGAGCCCAGCAGCAACGGCCGCTCGCGGTCCTGGCCGTACGTGGCGAGGAGCGCCTGGGCCTCGATCGGGTCACCGAGCGTGGTGCCGGTGCCGTGCCCTTCCACCGCGTCCACGTCCTGAGTGGACAGACCGGCGGCGGCCAGCGCCTGGCGGATCACCCGCTGCTGCGACGGCCCGTTCGGCGCGGTCAGGCCGTTCGACGCGCCATCCTGGTTCACCGCGGAACCCTTGACCACCGCGAGGATCTGGTGCCCGTTGCGCTTGGCGTCCGAGAGCCGTTCCAGCACCACGAGCCCGACGCCTTCGGACCAGCCCACACCGTCGGCGTCGTCCGAATACGCCTTGCAGCGGCCGTCTTCCGCAAGACCACGCTGCCGGGAGAAGGCGATGAAGGTGTTCGGCGTGGACATCACCGTCACGCCACCGGCCAGCGCCAGCGAGCATTCCCCGCTCCGCAACGCCTGCATCGCCCAGTGCATCGCCACCAGCGACGACGAACAAGCCGTGTCGACCGTGACCGCCGGGCCTTCCAGCCCCAGCGTGTAGGCGACCCGGCCGGAGGCGACACTCGGTGAGGTGCTGGTCGCCTGGTAGTTCTCGAAGTCGTCACCGTTGAGCAGCGAGGCGTAGTCGCTGTACATGACGCCGGTGAAGACCCCCGTCTGGCTGCCCTTGAGCGAAACCGGGTCGATGCCCGCCCGCTCCAGCGCCTCCCACGAGCTTTCGAGCAACAATCGCTGCTGCGAGTCGGTCGCCAGGGCTTCCCGCGGGCTCATGCCGAAGAAGGCCGGGTCGAACTGGGCCGCCTCGTGGAGGAAACCGCCCTCACGGGTGTAGGAGGTGCCCGGCCGCTCGGGGTCCGGGTCGTAGAGCGAGTCCAGGTCCCAGCCGCGGTCGGCGGGGAACTCGGTGATCGCGTCGGCACCCTCGGACACCAGGCGCCACAGGTCTTCGGGCGAGCTGACGCCGCCCGGGAACCGGCAGGACATGCCCACGATCACGATGGGGTCGTCGCCGTGAATGTGGCTTTCACGGCTTACCGCGGTGCCGTGAATGTGGCTTTCACGGCCCAGCAACTCGTCGGCCACGTAGCCGACCAGCGCGGTCGGGGTCGGGTAGTCGAAGATCAGCGTGGCCGGCAGGCGCAGGCCGGTGACCCCGCTGAGGCGGTTGCGCAGCTCGACCGCGGTCAGCGAGTCGAACCCGAGGTCGGAGAACTGCTTGGACGGCTCGATCTCGGTGGTATCGGTGTGCCCGAGCACCCCGGCCACCTGCGTGCGCACCAGGTCGAGCAGCAAGTCCAGCTGCTCGGCTTCGCTTCGCCCGGACAGCCGCCGGACCAGGCTCACCGCGGTCTCGGCACCGGCGACCGACCGACGGGTCCGCGTCCGGATCAGGCCCCGCAGCAGCGGCGGGACCTCGTCCTGCGCCCGCAATACCGGCAGGTCGAGGCGCACCGGGAGGACCAGCGGCTCCCCGGCCACGGCGGCGTCGAACAACCGCACGCCCTGCTCGACCGGCAGCGGCGGCAGGCCCGCACGCGCCAGGCGTTGCGTGTCCGCGTCGCCCGCCATGCCGGTTTCCCAGGCGCCCCAGGCTATCGAGACGCCCGGCAGGCCCTGGGCCCGGCGGTGGGCGACGAGCGCGTCGGCGAAGGCGTTGGCGGCGGCGTAGTTGCCCTGCCCCGCCCCGCCGAGCACCCCGGCGATCGAGGAGAACACGACGAACGCGTCCAGCTCACCCGTCAGCTCGTGCAGGTTCCAGAGCGCGTCGACCTTGGGCTTCAGCACGGCGTCCAGGCGCTCGGGCGTGAGCGAGCCGATGACACCGTCGTCGAGCACGCCTGCGGCGTGGATGACGGCCTTGACGTCGTGCTGCACCAGCAGCGAGGCCAGCGCGTCCCGATCGGCCACGTCACACGCGGCGACCTGCACGTTGGCGTCGATGTCCGACACGTCGGCGCGTCCGCTGCGGCTGACCAGCAGCAGCTCACGCACCCCGTGCTCGGCCACCAGGTGCCGCGCGATCTCCAGGCCCAGACCACCGGTGCCCCCGGTGATGAGCACCTGGCCGTCCCAGGCGATCGGCTCCCCCGCGGCGGCACGGGCGATCCGCGGGACCAGGATCTCGCCCTCGCGGATCGCGACCCGCGGCTCGTCGACCGCGAGAGCCCGCGGCAGCAGGTCATCCGAGTCGGTTTCGATCAGGCCGAACCGGCCCGGGTTCTCCGCCTGCGCCGAACGCACCAGTCCGCCGATCGCGGCTCCGGCCAGGTCACCGGGCTTGGTCACGAACACCAGGCGCGACTCGGCGAACCGGTCGTCACCCAGCCATTCCTGGAGCAGGCCGAGCACCTGGGTGGTCAGCTCGTGGGTCGAGGCAACCACGTCGGCGGCACCCGCGACCGGCAGCACCAAGGTGGCCGGTACGTCCACAATGGACGACAGTGGGCCGTCCAGCGTGACGACCGGCTCCTGCGCCGTCGCGGTGACCGTCCGCCACTCCAGGCCGTACAGGTCGCTCGCTCCGGCGGGCCGCTCGGCCGAGACCGGTCGCGTGACCAGGGATTCCACCGAGGCCACCGGCTCACCGGCGGGGTCGGCGAGCGCGATCGACAGCGTGTCGCCGTCCTGGGCCAGCCGGACGCGCACGGACTTCGCGCCGGTGGCGTGCAGCGACACCCCGGTCCACGAGAACGGCAGGCCCGGGGTCCCGGAACCGGCGACCAGCACGGCGTGCAGGCTCGCGTCCAGCAGCGCCGGGTGCAGGCCGAAGCCGTCTACCGAGGTGTCCTCCGGCAGCCAGACCTCGGCGTAGATCGCTTCATCGGCTCGCCACACGGCCCGCAGGCTTTGGAAGACGGGCCCGTAGGCGAACCCGTTGTCGGCGAAAGTGTCGTAGCAACCGTCCACCTCGACCGGCTCGGCGCCCTGCGGCGGCCAGACCGTGGCGTCGAAGTCGGCGCGGTACTCGCCGGTGGCCAGCGTGCCGGTGGCGTGCTGGGTCCACGGCAGGCCGTCCGCGCTTTCGGGCCGCGAGTACACCGCGAACCCGCCTGCTTCGTCGACCGAAACCTGCACCTGGACCGCGCCCTGGTCCAGGACGAGCGGCTCGGCGAGGGTCAGTTCGTCCACGCGGTCGTGGCCGAGTTCGTCCCCGGCCCGCAGCGCCAGTTCGGCGAACGCCGCGCCCGGCAGGATGACGCGGCCGTTGACCGCGTGCTCGGCCAGCCACGGCTGGGTCCCGGTGGAAAGACGGCTGGTGAACAACGCGCCTTCGCGCTCGGCGAGGTCGACGGCCGCGCCGAGCAGCGGGTGCTCGACCGCGGTCAGGCCCAGGCCGGAGGCGTCGCCGGGGCGGGTGCGCGCCGACGGCCAGAACCGCCGCCGCTGGAAGGCGTAGGTCGGCAACTCGACCTGGCGGGCCCCGGTCCTGGCGAAGATCGGCGCCCAGTCCACCGCGATGCCGTTGACGTGCAGCGCGGCGAGCGCGGTGACGGCGGCCAGTTCCTCGCCGCGGTCCTTGCGGTGGATCGGCACGACCAGCGCGTCGGGGGTGGATTCGCCCGCCATCGCGGCGAGCACCCCACCGGGTCCGAGTTCCAGGAAGGCGGTGATGCCCTCGCCGGTCAGCGTAGTGATGTGGTCGGCGAAGCGCACGGTGTCGCGGACGTGGCGGACCCAGTAGTCCACAGTGGTCACATCGCCGGGCATGGGGATGGTCGGCTCGTGGAAGGTCAGGCCCTCGATGGCGGCCCGGAAGTCATCCAGCATCGGGTCCATCAACGGCGAGTGGAACGCGTGTGAAACTTTGAGGCGCGTGGTCTTCTTGAAGCCCGCCGCGATTTCCAGGACCGCCGCTTCCTCACCGGCGATCACGACCGAGTTCGGACCATTGACCGCGGCGATCGAAACACCCTCGGTCAGGGTGATCTCGTCCTCGCGAGCCTTGATCGCCACCATGGCGCCACCGGTCGGCAACGCCTGCATCAGCCGCGCCCGAGCCGCGATCAGCGTGCACGCGTCTTCCAGGCTGAGCACCCCGGCCACGTGCGCGGCCGCGATCTCCCCGATCGAATGCCCAGCGAGCCGATCCGGCTTGATGCCCCACGACTCGACCAACCGGAACAGAGCCACTTCCAGCGCGAACAACGCAGGCTGCGCGTTCCCAGTCTGGTTCAACGCCTCCTGGTCGTCACCCCACATGACGTCACGAACGTCGAGGTGCTCGAAGACCTCATCCAGCGCGGCGGCGAAAACCGGGAACCGCTCGTACAGTTCACGGCCCATGCCGAGTCGCTGCGAACCCTGGCCCGAGAACAGGAAGGCCAGCGAGTGTTCGCCCGCCACTCCCCGCGCGACCTCGGCGCCGTCGACCAGCACCGCGCGCTGTTCGAAGGTGGACCGCGAGGTCAGCAGCGAGTAGCCGATGTCCAGCGGCGAAGCCTCCAGCGACCGGACGCGTTCGGCCTGCTCATCGAGCGCGGCCTCGGTCCGGGCGGACAGCACCCACGGCACCACGGCGGGTTCGACCTCGGCCGCCGCCGGGGTCACCGCCGTCTCCGGTGCCTGTTCGAGGATCACGTGCGCGTTCGTGCCGCTGACCCCGAACGAGGACACCCCGGCCCGGCGCACCCGGCCGACCTCGGGCCACTCCGTCCGCTCGGTCAGCAGCTCCACCGAACCGGCTTCCCAGTCCACGTGGGACGAAGGTGTACCGGCGTGCAGGGTTTGCGGGAGCACCCCGTGCCGCAGCGCCAGCACCATCTTCATCACCCCGGCGACACCGGCCGCGGCCTGCGTGTGCCCGAGGTTCGACTTGACCGAGCCCAGCAGCAACGGCCGCTCACGGTCCTGGCCGTAGGTCGCCAGCAACGCCTGCGCTTCGATCGGATCACCCAGCGTGGTCCCGGTGCCGTGACCCTCGACCACATCGACGTCCTGAGTGGACAGTCCAGCCGACGCGAGCGCCTGGCGGATGACCCGCTGCTGCGACGGCCCGTTCGGCGCGGTCAATCCATTCGACGCGCCATCCTGGTTCACCGCACTGCCCCGCACCACCGCGAGGATCTGGTGTCCGTTGCGCTTCGCGTCCGAAAGCCGCTCCAGCACCACCAGCCCGACACCCTCGGACCAGCCCACACCATCCGCGTCGTCCGAGTACGCCTTGCAGCGGCCGTCCTCCGCAAGACCACGCTGCCGGGAGAACGAGATGAACGTGCTCGGCGTGGACATCACCGTCACACCACCGGCCAGCGCCAGCGAACATTCCCCGCTCCGCAACGCCTGCATCGCCCAGTGCATCGCCACCAGCGAAGACGAACAAGCCGTGTCGACCGTGACCGCCGGGCCTTCCAGCCCCAGCGTGTAGGCGACCCGGCCGGAGGCCACACTCGGCGAAGTGCTGGTGCCCTCGTAGCCCTCGTCACCGTCGACGAGCTGGCCGTAGTCGTTGTACATGACCCCGGCGAACACGCCGGTCTGGCTGCCCCGCAGGGAAACCGGGTCGATCCCGGCCCGCTCGATCGCCTCCCACGAGGTCTCCAGCAACAACCGCTGCTGCGAGTCGGTCGCCAGTGCCTCCCGCGGGCTCATGCCGAAGAACGACGGGTCGAACTCGGGCGCGTTGTGCAGGAAGCCGCCTTCTCGCGTGTACGAGGTGCCGGGGTGGTCCGGGTCCGGGTGGTACAGCTTCTCCAGGTCCCAGCCGCGGTCGGCCGGGAAGCCGGACACCGCGTCGGTGCCGTCCACCGCCAGGCGCCACAGGTCTTCCGGCGTGCCGATGCCACCGGGGAAGCGGCAGGCCATGCCGACGATCACGATCGGGTCGTCGGTGACCGGCGGCAGCGTCCGCAGCGGCACGCCGGCGTCCGCGTCGGCACCGAGCAGTTCGTCCCGCAGGTATCCGGCGAGCGCGGCGGTCGTCGGGTAGTCGAAGATCAGCGTGGCCGGCAGCCGCAGGCCGCTCGCCGCACCGAGGCGGTTGCGCAGTTCGACCGCGGTCAGCGAGTCGAAACCGAGGTGCTTGAACTGCCGCGACGGCTCGACGCGGGTGGTGCCGCTGTGCCCGAGCACGGCGGCGACCTGGCCGCGCACCAGCTCGATCAGCACCTCGCGGCGTTCGTCCTCGCCGAGCGTGAGCAGGCGGCGCACCAGCGAATCGGCGGCCTCGGCGCCGACGGCGGATCGGCGCGCACGGGTCCGGATGAGGCCGCGCAACAGCGGCCGGACCTCGCCCTGCGCCCGGAGCGCGGGCAGGTCCAGGTGGACCGGGAGCACCAGCGGCTCCCCGGCCAGCGCGGCGTCGAACAGTGCGACGCCTTCCTCGGCCGACACCGCGCGCATCCCGGCGCGGGCCATCCGCTTCGCGTCAGTTCCGGCCATCATGCCGGTGTCCGCCCATGCGCCCCACGCGAGCGAGACGCCGGGCAGACCGGCGGCCCGGCGCTGGGCGGCGAGCGCGTCGAGGAAGGAGTTGGCGGCGGCGTAGTTGCCCTGCCCGGCGGTGCCGAAAGTCCCGGCGACCGAGGAGAACAACACGAACGCGTCGAGGTCGCCTGTCAGCTCGTGCAGGTTCCAGGCGCCGTCGACCTTGGGCCGCAGCACCTTGTCCAGGCTCTCGGGCGTGAGCGAGTCGACCATGCCGTCTTCGAGCACGCCTGCCGTGTGGATGACGGCCTTGACCTCGTGCCGCGCCAGCAACTCGGCCAGCGCCTCGCGGTCGGCCACATCGCAGGCCGCGACCTGCACGTCGGCGTCGATGTCCGACACGTCGGCCTGACCGCTGCGGCTGACCAGCAGCAGATCACGCACCCCGTGCTCGGCGACGAGGTGACGCGCGATCGCCAGGCCCAGACCGCCGGTGCCCCCGGTGATCAGCACCTGACCGGTCCACGTGATCGGCTCCTGCGCGGCGACCCGCGTGAGGCGCGGCACCAGGATTTCGCCGTCCTGGACCCGCACGTGCGGCTCGTCCACCGCGAACGCGTCGGCGGGCACGTCCGCATCGGTCTCGATCAGGCCGAACCGGCCCGGGTGTTCGGCCTGCGCCGAGCGCACCAGGCCGCCGACCGCGGCCGCGGCGAGCCCGCAGCCGGTCACGATCACCAGCCGCGAGTCGCGCTCCTCGGCCAGCCGGCGCTGGAGCACCCCGAGCACCTCGGCCGTCGCCGCGTGCGTCTCGTCGGTTTCGAGGCGGTACACCTCGTAGTCATCCGAAGTGGACTGAATGGCGGCGGGAACCCAGTCGATGCCGAACAACGCGTCGCCGCGCACGCCGGAGGCGCGATCGATCGGCCGGGTGGCCAGTGCGCCGATCGTGGCGACCAGCTGCCCGGACGGATCGGCGACGGCCACCTCACCGGAAGCGGAAAGCCGCACCCGCAACGAGGTCGCCCCGGTCGCGTGCAGGGAGACGCCTTGCCACGAGAACGGCACGCGAGCCTCACCACCACGGTCGGCGAAGGCCGCGGCGTGCAGACTCGCGTCCAGCAACGCCGGGTGCAGGCCGAAGTCGTCCACCTCGACGTCTTCGGGCAGGGACACCTCGGCGAAGAGATCGTCACCGCTGCGCCAGGCGGCACGCAGGCCTTGGAACACCGGCCCGTAGTCGATGCCGAGTTCGGCGAAGCGCTCGTAGCAACCGTCCACATCGAACAGTTCGGCCCCGGCGGGCGGCCAGACCGTCGCGTCGAAGGAGGAGCGTTCGGCGCCGGTGGCCAGCCCGCCGGTCGCGTGCTCGACCCACGGGGAGCCGTCCTCGGTGCGGCCTCGGATGGTCACCGACTGGCCGCTGACCCGCACCTGGAGCTGGACCGCGCCCTGCTCGGGCAGCACCAGCGGGGCGGCGAGGGTCAGTTCTTCGAGCCGGTCGCGGCCGATCTCGTCGGCGGCCCGCAACGCCAGCTCGACGAACGCGGTGCCGGGCAGCAACACCTGCCCGCCGACCCGGTGGTCGGTGAGCCAGGGGTGGGTCCACCGCGACAGCCTGCTGGTGAACAGCACCTCGTCTTCACCGAGTTCGACCGACGCGCCGAGCAGCGGGTGCTCGGCGGAGGTCAGGCCGAGGCCGGAAGCGTCCCCGGTGCCGAGCGCACCAGCCGGCCAGAACCGCTGGTGCTGGAAGGCGTAGGTGGGCAGCTCGATCCGGTGGGCACCGGGGTAGAACGGCTGCCAGTCGACCGGCACACCGTGGACGTGCAGCCGGGCGAGCGCGGTGATGGCCGAGGTTTCCTCCGGCTGGTCCTTGCGCAGGAGCGGCACCGCGAGCGCGGTCTCGGCGACCATCGCGGACAGCACGCCAGCGGGGCCCAGTTCGAGGAAGTACGCGTCACCGATGGCGGCCACGTTGTCGGCGAAGCGCACGGTTTCCCGCACGTGCCGCACCCAGTACTCCACGTTCGTGACGTCGCCCGCCATCGGGATGCGGGGTTCGTGGAAGGTCAGCCCCTCAATGGCTGCCCGGAAGTCGTCGAGCATCGGGTCCATGAGGGGCGAGTGGAACGCGTGCGAGACCTGGAGACGGCTGGTCTTCTCAAAGCCCGCCGCGATTTCCAGCACCGCGGCCTCATCACCGGCGATGACCACCGAGTTCGGGCCGTTCACCGCCGCGATCGACACGCCCTCGGTCAGCGTGATCTCGTCCTCCGCGGCCTGAATGGCGACCATGGCGCCACCGGTCGGCAGCGCCTGCATCAGCCGGGCACGGGCCTCGATGAGCGTGCACGCGTCCTCAAGCGAGAGCACACCTGCCACATGGGCGGCGGCGATCTCCCCGATCGAATGCCCGGCAAGCGACTGCGGCTTGATCCCCCACGACTCGACCAACCGGAACAACGCCACTTCCAACGCGAACAACGCGGGCTGCGCGTTGCCCGTCTGGTTCAGCGCTTCCTGGTCGTCACCCCACATGACCTCACGAACGTCGAGGCGCTCGAAGACCTCATCCAGGGCGGCGGCGAAAACCGGGAAGCGCTCGTACAGCTCACGGCCCATGCCGAGCCGCTGCGAACCCTGGCCCGAAAACAGGATGGCCAGCGGGCGCGACTCCGCCCGGCCCCGCGCGATCTCGGTGCCGTCGAGCAGCACGGCACGGTGGTCAAATGTCGAGCGCGAGGTCAGCAGGGAGTACCCGATGTCGGCCGGGGAGTCGGTCAGCGCACGGCCGCGTTCGAGCTGGTCGTCGAGCGCGGCCTCGGTCTTCGCCGACACCACCAGCGGAACCGCGTGCTCGACCGGAGTCGGCTCAGCGGGCTCCGCCGCCGAAGCCTGCTCCAGGATCACGTGCGCGTTCGTGCCGCTGACGCCGAACGAGGACACACCCGCCCGGCGCATCCGATCGACCTCGGGCCATTCCGTGCGCTCGGTCAGCAACTCGACCGAGCCGGTCTCCCAGTCCACATGGGACGAAGGTGCGTCGACGTGCAGGGTCTCGGGCAGCACCCCGTGACGCATGGCCATGACCATCTTGATCACGCCCGCGACACCGGCCGCCGCCTGCGTGTGGCCGAAGTTCGACTTGATCGAGCCCAGGAGCAACGGCCGCTGACGGTCTCGACCGTAAGTCGCCAGCAGCGCCTGCGCCTCGATCGGGTCGCCCAGCGTGGTGCCGGTACCGTGTGCCTCGACCGCGTCCACGTCCTGAGTGGACAGACCGGCCGACGCGAGCGCCTGGCGGATGACGCGCTGCTGCGAGGGACCGTTCGGCGCGGTCAGGCCGTTCGACGCGCCATCCTGGTTCACCGCGCTGCCGCGCACCACGGCCAGGATTTCGTGCCCGTTCCGCTGCGCGTCGGACATGCGCTCCAGCACGAGCAGGCCGACACCCTCGGAGAAACCCGCCCCATCGGCCGCGTCGGCGAACGCCTTGCAGCGGCCGTCAGCGGAAAGCCCGCGCTGACGCGAGAAGGTGACGTAGGTGCTCGGGGTGGACATGACCGTCACCCCACCGGCAAGCGCCAGCGAGCACTCGCCGGCCCGCAGTGCCTGCGCGGCCAAGTGGAGCGCGACCAGCGAAGACGAGCACGCCGTGTCGACCGTGACCGCCGGGCCCTCGAAGCCGAAGGTGTAGGACAGGCGCCCGGACGCCACGCTCAGCTGCGCGCCGGTGCCCTGGTAGCCCTCGTCGTTCTCGATCAGCGAGCCGTAGTCGTTGTACATGACCCCGGCGAACACACCGGTCTGGCTGCCCTTGAGCGAGGCCGGGTCGATGCCCGCGCGCTCGATCGCCTCCCACGAGGTCTCCAGGAGCAGGCGTTGCTGCGAGTCCGTCGCCAAGGCTTCACGCGGGCTCATGCCGAAGAACTCGGGGTCGAAGTCGGCGGCGTCGTGCAGGAAGCCGCCGGTCCGCGCGTAGGAGGTGCCGGGGTGGTCGGGGTCCGGGTGGTAGAGCCGGTTCAGATCCCAGCCGCGGTCCTCGGGGAACCCGCTGATCGCGTCGGTCCCGTTGAGCACGAGGTCCCAGAGTTCCTCCGGCGAGCTGACGCCACCGGGGAACCGGCAGCTCATGCCCACGATCACGATGGGGTCGTCGGCAACCTGGAGGACCTCGGTGCCGTGAATGTGGCTTTCACGGCCACCGAACAGCTCGTCGCGCAGATAAAGAGCCAGCACGGCGGGCGTCGGGTAGTCGAAGACCATGGTGGCGGGCAGCCGGAGTCCGGTCGCCGCGGTCAGCCGGTTGCGCAGTTCCACGGCGGTCAGCGAGTCGAAGCCCAGGTGCTGGAAGGTCTGCGCCGGGTCGACCGCCGCCGCGCCCGCGTACCCGAGCACCACGGCGACCAGCCCGCGGATCACCTCCTGCAGGGACTCGACGCGCTCGGCGTCGCTGAGCCCGGCGAGCCGCTGCACCAGCGAGTCGGCGGCCACTTCACCAGCGGCGGCACGCCGTGCGCGGGTGCGCACGAGCCCCCGCAGCAGCGGCGGCACCTCGCTGCGCGCCCGCAGCACCACCAGGTCCACGTTCATCGGCAGGATCACCGGCTCGCCGGTGGCCAGCGCCGCGTCGAACAACGCGACACCCTGCTCGGCCGACAGCGGCGGCATGCCGTCCTGGGCCAGGCGCCGCAGGTCGGCGTCGGTCACGCTGCCGGTCAACCCGATCGCGCGGTCCCAGGCGCCCCACACCAGCGAGACGCCGGGCAGTCCGGCGGCCCGCCGCTCGCGGATCAACGCGTCCATGGCGGCGTTCGCGGCGGCGTAGTTGCCCTGACCAGCGCCGCCGAACACCCCGGCACCGGCCGAGTAGACGACGAAGGCGGACAGGTCGCCGGTGAGTTCGTGCAGGTTCCGCGCGGCGTCGAGCTTCGGGCGGAGCACGGTGTCCAGGCGGTCCGGCGTCAGCGAGCCGATCACGCCGTCGTCCAGCACACCCGCGGCGTGCACCACGGCCTTGACGTCGTGCTGGGCCAGCAGTTCGGCGAGCTGGTCCCGGTCGGCCACGTCACAGGCCGCGACCTGCACGTGGGCCTCGATGTCGGACACGTCGGCCTGGCCGCTGCGGCTGACCAGCAGCAGGTTGCGCACGCCGTGCTCGGACACCAGGTGCCGGGCGAGCACCCCACCCAGCCCGCCGGTGCCGCCGGTGATCAGGACCAGTTCGTCGGGGTTCCAGGTGAACCGCTCCGCCGCGGCGGGCACGCGCGCGAGGCGCGGCACCAGGATTTCACCACCACGGATCGCGAGCTGCGGCTCTCCGGTGGCCACGGCCGACGCGACCAGCGCGAGGTCCTCGGCTTCGACCAGCACGAACCGGCCGGGGTTCTCCGACTGCGCCGAGCGCACCAGGCCCCAGACCGCCGCCGTGGCCTCGGTCTGCCCACGGGTGAGCAACACGAGCCGCGAATCGGCGAACCGCTCGTCGGCCAGCCAGCGCTGGAGCAGGTCGAGCGCGTGCGCGGTCAGCTCACGCACCGGGTCCAGCTCCGGCAGCGGCAGGACCACCGCTTCCGGAATGTCCTCAATAGACTCCAGCGTCTCGTGCACCGCCAGTACCGGCTCCGGACCGGCAGCGGGCGCGGGCACCCAATCGACCCGGAACAGGCCGTCGCGCGCGACATCGCCGAACTGGTCGGCGGACACCTCGCGGAGCACCAGCGAGTCGATCGACGCGACCGGGGCACCCGCGGCATCCGCGACCTCGACCGACAGGCCGTTGCCCTCGGCACGCAGGCGCACCCGCACGGTGGCCGCGCCGACCGCGTGCAGTGAGACACCTTCCCAGGAGAACGGCAGCGCCCCACCGCTCAGCACACCCAGCTCGGCGAGGCCCGCCGCGTGCAGAGCGGCGTCCAGCAGGGCCGGGTGCAGGCCGAAGCCGTCCGGCGAAACACCTTCCGGCAGGGAGACCTCGGCGAACACCTCGTCGCCGTGCTGCCAAGCCGCGCGCAGGCCCTGGAAGACCGGACCGTAGGCGAACCCGTCGTCCGCGAAGCGTTCGTAGCAGCCCTCCACCGCGAGGGCTTCGGCACCGGGCGGCGGCCAGTTCACGTGGTCGAAAGTGGACGGACGGCTGCCGTTGCTCAGGAACCCGGTGGCGTGCTCGGTCCACGGCAGGTCGACCGCGTCCTCCGGCCGGCTGTGCACGGTGAGCGGGCGCCGCCCGTGCTCGTCGGCCAGGCCGACGCGCAACTGCAACTGGACGGCCCCCTGCTCCGGCAGCACCAGCGGCGCCGCGAGCGTGAGTTCGTCGACCCGGTCGCAGTCCAGTTCGTCCCCGGCCCGCACGGCGAGTTCGACGAAGGCCGTGCCGGGCAGCAGCACCTTGCCGAGCACGGTGTGGTCGGCCAGCCACGGGTGCGACCGCAGCGAAAGGCGGCTGGTGAACACGTTCTCGCCCTCGGCCAGCTCGACCGCGGCGCCGAGCAGCGGGTGCTCCACCGCGCCCAGCCCGGCCGCCCGCACGTCACCGGCGCCGTTCGCCGCCGACGGCCAGTACCGCTGCCGCTGGAAGGCGTAGGTGGGCAGGTCGACGCGTTTCGCGCCACCGAAGAGGACCGGCCAGTCGACGCGGACCCCGGCGGTGTGCGCCTCGGCGACCGAGGTCAGGAAGCGGAGCGCGCCACCGTCGTCGCGGCGCAGGGAACCGAGCACCACCCCGTCCACCCCGGCGGCTTCGAGCGTCTGCTCGACCCCGACCGTGAGCACCGGGTGCGCGCTCGGCTCGACGAACACGTCGAAGCCGTCGTCGAGCAGGCGGCGCGTGGTGCGCTCGAACTCGACGGTCTGCCGCAGGTTCGTGTACCAGTACTCGGCGTCCAGCCCGGCCGTGTCGATCGGCTCGCCGGTCACCGTGGAGTAGAAGGAAATTTCCCCGGCCCGGGGCGTGATCGGCGCGAGGTCGGCGAGCACGCGCTCGCGGATCGCCTCCACCTGCACCGAATGCGACGCGTAGTCCACCGAGATCCGGCGGGCGCGCACGCCGTCCGCCTCGCACGCGGCGAGCAGTTCGTCGAGCGCGGCCACTTCACCGGAGACCACGGTGGCGCCGGGGCCGTTGATCGCCGCGACGGAAAGCCGGTCGTCCCAGCGCGTGAGGTCCACTTCGGCGGCCGGGAGCGCGACCGAGACCATGCCGCCGTGCCCGGCCAGGGAGTCCGCGACAGCCAGGCTGCGCAACGCGACCACGCGGGCCGCGTCTTCGAGGCTCAGCGCGCCGGACACCGCGGCCGCCGCGATCTCGCCCTGCGAGTGCCCGACCACCGCCTCCGGCTCGACGCCCATCGAGCGCCACAGCTCGGCGAGCGAAACCATCACCGCCCACAGGACCGGCTGCACCACGTCGACGCGATCGAGATTTCCCTGCCCGCGCAGGACGTCCACCAGTGACCAGTCGACGAACGGCTCCAGCGCGGCGGCGCACTCACCGATCCGGCGAGCGAACACCGGCGAGGCGTCCAGCAGTTCACGGCCCATGCCGACCCACTGCGAACCCTGGCCGGGGAACACGAATGCCGTCCGGCCGACAGCCGAAGCCACCCCGGTGACCACCTCGGCGGTGGTCTCCCCGGCGGCGAACGCGTCCAGCGCTTCGCGGTCGAGCACGACCGCACGGTGGTCGAGCGTCGCCCGGGTGGTCGCCAGCGAGAACGCGATGTCCTCAATGGACCCCTGAGCCTCGCGGATGCGCGCGGCCTGCGCGGTCAGCGCGGCTTCGGTCCTCGCCGAAAGCAGCCACGGCACCACTCCGGTCACCGGCGCTTCGGCAGCCGGCTCGTCCTCGACCGGCTCGGGCTCCGGCGCCTGCTCCAGGATGACGTGCGCGTTGGTGCCGCTGACGCCGAACGACGAGACACCGGCCCGGCGCTCGCGGTCCGGGCGCGGCCACGGGCTCTGCTCGGTCAGCAGTTCGACCGCACCGGCGGACCAGTCGATGTGCGAGGACGGCCGCTCGGCGTGCAGGGTCTTCGGCAGTGCGTCTTCGCGCATCGCCATGACCATCTTGATCACCCCGGCGACGCCGGCCGCCGCCTGCGCGTGCCCCAGGTTCGACTTGATCGAGCCCAGCTTCAGCGGGTGCTGCCGGTCCTGGCCGTACGCGGCCATCAGGGCGTGCGCCTCGATCGGGTCGCCCAGTGCGGTCCCGGTGCCGTGGGCTTCGACGGCGTCCACATCGGATGGCTTCAGGCCCGCGTTCGCCAGTGCCGCCCGGATCACGCGTTGCTGCGACGGGCCGTTCGGCGCGGTCAGGCCATTCGACGCACCGTCCTGGTTGACCGCGGTACCGCGGATGACCGCGAGGATGTTCCGCCCGTTGCGCTGGGCGTCGGAAAGCCGTTCCAGCACCAGTTGCCCGGCGCCTTCGGACCAGCCCATGCCGTCGGCGTCGTCGGAGAACGCCTTGCTGCGCCCGTCCGCGGCGAGCGCGCCCTGCTTGGTGAACTCGGTGAACGCACCCGGCGTGGACATCACCGCCACGCCACCGGCCAGCGCGAGCGAGCATTCCCCGCTTCGCAGCGCCTGCACGGCGAGGTGCAGCGCGACCAGCGAGGACGAGCACGCGGTGTCCACCGAAACCGCCGGACCCTCGAAGCCGAAGGTGTAGGAGACGCGGCCGGAGATGACGCTCGCGATCACGCCGGTGGTGGCCTCACCGGCGAGCAGGTTGGCGTAGTCCTGGCCGTTCGTCCCGGTGAACACGCCGGTTTGCGTGCCACGCAACGACTGCGGGTCGATCCCGGCGCGCTCCAGCGCCTCCCACGAGGTCTCCAGCAGCAACCGCTGCTGCGGGTCCATGCCCAGCGCCTCGCGCGGGGAGATGCCGAAGAAGCCCGCGTCGAAGTCGGCGGTGTCGTGGACGAAACCGCCTTCGGTGGCGCGGCTGGCCCCGGTGCGGAACAGGGTGTCGAGGTCCCAGCCGCGGTCGCCGGGGAACTCCCCGATGACGTCGCGGCCGTCGGCGAGCAGGTCCCAGAGCTGCTCCGGCGAGCGCACCCCACCCGGGTAGCGGCAGGCCATGCCGACGATGGCGATGGGCTCGGTGTGCTTGCGCTCCAGCTCCTGGACGCGCTCGCGGGCCCGGCGCAGGTCGACGGTGACCCGCCTCAGGTATTCGACGACCTTGTCCTGCTGCTCATCCTGCTGCACTGGTCCATCCTCTTTCTGCTGACTAGCCAGGAGGCATCACGAGAGGTCGGAGAGTTCCCCGTCGATGATGTCGAGTAGCCGGTCCACCGGGACCGAGTTGATGTCCTCTTCGGACGGACGAGCCGGGGCGGAACCGCGCAGCCGCTGCAGGATCGCCTCCAGCCGCTCGCCGATGGCCCCGCTGTCGGCGTCCTCGGCCCACAGCGCCGCCTCGAACCGGTCCAGTTCGCTGGCCGCCGATCCGCGCGGCTGCCCGGTCACCAGGTTCTCCGCCAGGTAGGCGGCCACCGCCCGCGGGGTCGGGTAGTCGAACACCAGCGCCGCGGGCAGCGAGATGCCCGACTTGGCCCGCAGCCGCTCGCGCATCTCCACCGCGGTCACCGAGTCGAACCCCTGCTCGCGGAACACCTTGTCCGCCGGGATCGCTTGTGGACGGTCGTGCCCGAGCACCGCCGCCGCTTCCGCGCGCACCAGGTCGAGCAGCACGCGGCCGCGGTCGGTCTCCGGCAGGCCCGCCAGCCGCTGCCGCAGTTCCGGCTCCTCGACGGGCTCCGGTTCGACGGTCACTTCCGGCAGGTCCGACAGCAGCGGGCTCGGCCGGGTCGCGGTGAAGCTGGGCGCGAACCGCTTCCAGTCCGTGTTCGTCACCGTCAGCAGGGTTTCGCCGTCCTCCAGCGCCTGCTGCATCGCCACCAGCGCCAGGCGCGGCTCCATCGGCAGCACCCCGATGCGGCGCATGTGCTCGGCCATCTCCGGGTTGTCGGCGCCGAGTCCGGCGTCGGCCCAGGAACCCCAGGCGATCGAGGTCGCCGCCCGGCCTTGGCCGCGGCGGTGCATCGCCAGCGCGTCCAGGAACGCGTTGCCCGCCGCGTAACCGGGCTGGCCACCGCTGCCCCAGCTGCCCGCGCCCGAGGAGAACAACACGAAGGCGTCCAGGTCGCCGGTGAGTTCGTGCAGGTTCCACGCGGCGGCCAGCTTCGACCGCAGCATGCCGTCCAGCTGCTCAGCGGTGACCGAGCCGATCGGCGCGTCTCCGACGCCCACCCCCGCCGCGTGCACGACGGCGTTCAGCTCCAGGCCGTCCAGCAGCGCGCGCAGAGCTTCCCGATCGGCCGCGTCGCAGGCGGCGACGGTCACCCGCGCGCCCTGGCTTTCCAGCTCGGCCCGCAGTTCCGCGGCTCCCGGCGCGTCCGGCCCGCGACGGCTGGTGAGCACCACGTGCTCGGCACCGCTGGCCACCGCCCAGCGCGCGACCTGTCCGCCGAGGCCACCGGTGCCGCCGGTGATCAGGACCGTCCCGCGCAGGCGCCAGTCCTCGGGCCGCGCGCCCGTGGCGGGGGCGTGCACCAGGCGGCGGCCGAAAGCACCGCCGGACCGCACGGCCACCTGGTCCTCTTCGCCGGTCAGCGCGGTGGTGAAGCGCTGCGCGGCCCGCTCGTCGAACTGCTCGGGCAGGTCGATCAGGCCACCCCAGCGCCGCGGCAGCTCCAGCGCGGCCGAGCGGCCGAGGCCCCACAACGCGCCCTGCTCGGGACGCAGCACCTCACCGGGGTTCGCGACCGCCACCGCACCACGGGTGACCAGCCAGACCGGGGTTTCGATCCCGGCGTCCCCCAAGGCCTGCACGACTTCGACGGAGTAGAGCAGTCCGGCCGGGACGGCACCGACCGGCGGCGCCTCGCTCAGGCCGGCCAGCGAAACGACCCCGGCGAACTCCTGCCCGGCGAGGTCCTCGAACCTGGCGGCCATCGCCTTGCGGTCGGAGACCTCGACGCGCACCACGTCCGATCCGAGCGCGGCGAGCACGGCGGTGGTCCACTCGTCCTCGCGGTCCAGCACCGCCAGCCACGGCCGGCCGGGCTTGGTGGAGCGTTCGGGCAGCTTCACCCACGATTCGCGGTAGCGCCAGGAGTCCACAACGGACTGCGCGCGCCGCCGGTTCCGCCAGGTCGCCAGCGCGGGCACCATGGTCGCGGCCGTCTGGGGGTCGACTTCGAGCGCGGAGGCGACGGTGTCCAGGTCGCCGTCGTCGACCAGGCTCCAGAACGCGGCGTCCACCGGGTCCGAGCCCGCCGCGGCGGCCGGGGCCGCGAGTTCCGGCCAGAACCGCTGCCGCTGGAAGGCGTAGGTCGGCAGGTCCACCCGCCGCGCACCGGTGCCGGCGAAGATCGCGCGCCAGGTCACCGGCACCCCGCTGACGTGCAGTTTCGCCAGCGCGGTCACTGCCGCGGTCTCCTCGCCCCGGTCCTTGCGCAGGACCGGCACCAGCGTCGCGTCCGGCGCGGAGTCGGCGGCCATCCCGGACAGCACGCCGTCCGGGCCCAGCTCGAGGAACACGTCGGCGCCCGCTTCGGCCAGCGTCCGCACGCCGTCGGCGAAGCGCACCGTGCCCCGCACGTGCCGCACCCAGTAGTCCGGCGAGCACAGTTCGTCCCCGGTGGCGACGCACCCGGTCAGGTTCGACACCACCGGCACCCGCGGCGCGGTGAACGACAGCCCCGACACCACCGCCCCGAAGTCATCCAGCATCGAGTTCATCAAGGGTGAGTGGAACGCATGGCTGACCGGCAAACGCCTAGATTTCCGCCCGCGCCCGGTGAACTCCGCCGCGATCCGGGCCGTGACCTGCGCGTTTCCGGAGATCACCAGTGAGCTCGGCCCGTTGATGGCGGCGATCGACACGTCGTCGGTGAGCAGTGGCGCGACCTCGTCCTCGGTGGCCTCGATCGCCACCATGGCTCCGCCCGCCCGTCGCCCACCACCACCCTCAACGGAGTCGCTGCGCGACGCTGAATCAACTCCAGGAAGGGCTTGCATGAGCCGAGCCCGCGCGTTGACCAGCGTGCAAGCGTCCTCCAGGCTGAAGACCCCGGCCACGTGCGCCGCGGCGATCTCGCCGATGGAGTGCCCGGCCAGGTAGTCCGGCTTGATGCCCCACGACTCGACCAGCCGGAACAGCGCCACCTCGATGGCGAACAACGCGGGCTGCGTGTGCCCGGTCTGGTTCAGCGCTTCCTCGTCCGTTCCCCACATCACGTCGCGGACGTCCAGGTGCTCCAGCACCTCGTCCAGCGCCGCCGCGAACACCGGGAACCGCTGGTACAGCTCACGTCCCATGCCGATCCGCTGCGAACCCTGCCCGGAGAACAGGATCGCCACCGACCGGTCGCCCGCTTCACCGCGCGCGACCTCGGTCAGCCCGTTCTCCGTGTCGTTGTCGGACAGCAGCACCGCGCGGTGCTCGAAGGCGGACCGCGAGACGACCGTGGAGAAGCCGATGTCGAGCGGGTCGCTGTCGACCGCACGCAGCCGCTCGGCCTGCGCGTCCAGCGCCGCCGCGGACCGGCCGGAGACCAGCCACGGCACCACCGACGGCGTGACCTCGGCGCGCTCGGCCACCTGCGGCTGCGGGGGCGCCTGCTCGATGATCACGTGGGCGTTCGTGCCGCTGATGCCGAACGAGGACACCCCGGCCCGCGCCGGGCGGTCCCGCACCGGCCAGTCCCGCGGCTCGGTGACCAGCTCCACCGCCCCCGCCGACCAGTCCACATAGGAGGAGGGACGATCCACGTGCAGCGTCTTGGGCAGCTTGCCGTGACGCAGCGCCTGCACCATCTTGATCACCCCGGCGACGCCCGCCGCGGCCTGCGTGTGCCCGAGGTTCGACTTCACCGAGCCCAGCAGAAGCGGCTGTTCGCGGTCCTGGCCGTAGGTGGCGAGTAGCGCCTGCGCCTCGATCGGGTCCCCGAGCGTGGTGCCGGTGCCGTGTGCCTCCATGGCGTCCACATCGGACGGCTTCAGCCCGGCGTTCGCCAGCGCCTGCAGGATCACCCGCTGCTGCGACGGCCCGTTGGGCGCGGTGAGCCCGTTCGACGCGCCATCCTGGTTGACCGCGCTGCCGCGCAGCATCGCGAGGATCTGGTGCCCGTTGCGCTTGGCGTCCGACAACCGTTCCAGCACCACGAATCCGACGCCCTCGGACCAGCCCGTGCCGTCCGCGGCCTCGGCGAAGGACTTGCAGCGGCCGTCCGGCGCGAGCCCGCCCTGCAGGGAGAACTCCACGAAGGTCTGCGGGGTCGACATCACCGCGACACCACCGGCCAGCGCCAGGTCGCATTCGCCGTCACGCAGCGACTGCCCGGCCCAGTGCATCGCGACCAGCGACGAGGAGCAGGCTGTGTCCACGGTGACCGCCGGGCCTTCGAGGCCGAGCGCATAGGCGACCCGGCCGGACACCACGCTGCCCGCGTTGCCGATGCCCCAGTACGCCTCCGAACCCTCCGGCGGCTCGGCCAGTCCCCAGCCGTAGTCGTGGTACATCACGCCGGCGAACATCCCGGTCTTGCTGCCGCGCAACGAAAGCGGGTCGATCCCCACCCGCTCGACCGCCTCCCAGGAGGTCTCCAGCACCAGCCGCTGCTGCGGGTCCATCGCCAGCGCCTCACGCGGGGAGATGCCGAAGAACCCGGCGTCGAAGTCGGGGGCGTCGTAGAGGAAACCACCCTGCTGGCAGTAGCTGGCGCCGGACTCGGATCCGAACAGCCGGTCCAGGTCCCAGCCGCGGTCGGCGGGGAAGTCCGAGACCACCTCGGCGCCCTCGGTGACCAGCCGCCAGAGGTCCTCCGGCGAGCGCACCTCACCGGGGTACCGGCAGGCCATGCCGACGATGGCGATCGGCTCGTCCGGGCCGGTCACCGGCTCGTCCACGACGATCGGCGCGGGCTTCTCGTCGAGCAGCACGGCCCGCAGGTGCCGGGCCAGCGCCACCGGCGTCGGGTAGTCGAAGGCCACCGTGGCGGTCAGGTTCAGCCCGGTCGCCGTGGCCAGGCGGTTGCGCAGTTCCACCGCGCTGACCGAGGTGAAGCCCAGTTCGCGGAAGGTCTTACCGGCGTTTGCCGGGGGTACGGGGGTCGTCCCCCGGGAATCACCGGCGTTTGCCGGGGGTACGGGGGTCGTCCCCCGGGAATCACCGGCGTTTGCCGGGGGTACGGGGGTCGTCCCCCGGGAATCACCGGCGTTTGCCGGGGGTACGGGGGTCGTCCCCCGGGAATCACGAGCTCCGGCCCGTTCGCCACCCGAGATACCGGGGATGGTCGCCACCTCGGCGCGGATCAGGTCGACCAGGAAGGTCTCCCGCTCCTCCACCGCCATCGCGGCGACCCGCTCCTTGAGGGACGCCGAATCCGGCTTGGGCGCGGTGTCGACCAGGCCCCGCAGCAGCGCGGGCACGGTCCGCGCGGCGGTCTGCTCGTTCACCCGCATCACCACGGCGTGCGGCAGGTCCATCGCGGTGACCGCGTCGAACATGGCCAGGCATTCCTGGGTGGACAGTTCGGCGGCCTGCGCGGCGGTGCCCAGCGCGACGCACACGGCAGGCAACCGGCGGGCGCGCCGGGCCTGCGCGAGCGCGGTCAGGAAGGCGTTGGCGGCGGCCTGCTCACCGCGCCCGGCGGCGCCGAGCGCACCGGCGACCGAGCCCAGCAGCACGAACGCGGCCAGCTCGGTGTCCTTGGTCAGCTCGTGCAGGTTGACCGCACCGTCCACGACGGACCGGAACGCCAGGCGCCGGTCCCCCGGCGGCGCGGCCGGGTGCTCCACCTCGCCGTCGCAGTGCAGCACGGCGGTGATCGGCCGCTTCAGCCCGCCGAGCACCTCCGCCAGTGCCGCGCGGTCGCCGATGTCGCAGGTCGCCGTGGTGACCCGGGCGCCGAGCTTCACCAGTTCCGCTTCGAGATCGGCGTTCGCCGGGTTGAGCAGCAGCAGGTTCCTGGCGCCGTGCGCGGTCACCAGGTGCCGGGTGAGCGCCACGCCCATCGGGCCGGTGGCGCCGGTGACCACGACCGTCCGCTTGGGATCGAGGTTCATCGGCTCGGCGTCGGTGGTCGCGGTGACGCGCATCAGGCGCGGGCGGAACGCGATCCCGCTGCGGATGGCCAGTTGCGGCTCGTCCGAGCCGACAGCGAACGGCAGCACCGGTGGGGAGTGCTCGTCGAGGTCGACCAGCACGAATCGGTTCGGGTACTCGGCCTGCACGGACCGCAGCAGCCCCCACAGCGACGCGTGCACCAGGTCACCGACGTCCTCACCGGCACCCGTGGCCAGCGCTCCCCTGGTCACCACGACCAGCTTGCACCCGGCCAGCCAGTCGTCGTGGGCCCACGACCACAGCAGGTCGGACAGTTCGCGCATCGCCTCGTGCGCGGCGTCGGTCCCGGTGCGGCCGCTGGGGCAGCACAGCACGGCGACCTCCGGCACCGGCTCGCCCAGCGACGCGGCCACATGCAACGCGGCGGCGTCGGCGTGTCCCGCCACCGACATGCCCGCGGCCACCAGGCCCTCGGCCAGTCCGAAGTGGTCGGTGCCGAGCACGGCCCATTCGGTCGGCAGCGGCTCGGTGCTGGTGCGGACCGACGGCAGCGGCACCCAGTCCGTGCGCAGGAGCGATTCGTGCCTGCCGCCGCTGGCCGCACGCAGGCGCGCCGGCCGGTCGAGCAGCACGTGCCGGGTGATCTTGCCCGACGGCGTCCGCGGCACCTCGTCGATCTCGTACAGCTCTTCGGGCACCTTGAAGTTGGACAGCTGCTCGCGGCAGGCGTCGAACAGGCGCTCGGGGTCGAGGCCGGGACCCGGGACGACGAAGGCGATCGGCACCTCGCCGAGCACGTCGTGCGGCCGCCCGACCACCGCGACGTCGGCCACGCCGGGCACGGTCCGGAGCACTTCCTCCACCTCGCCGGGGTGGATGTTCTCGCCGTTGCGGATGATGAGTTCCTTGATCCGCCCGGTGATCGTCAGGTACCCGGCTTCGTCGCTGCGGGCCAGATCGCCGGTGCGGTACCAGCCGTTGACCATCGCCTCGGCGGTCGCCTCCGGCTGGTTGTGGTAGCCGACCATCACGTTCGGGCCGCGGACCCACAGCTCACCCTCGTCGCCGGGTGTCACGTCCATGCCGGTGTCCGGGTCGACCAGGCGTACGGCCAGGCCGGGGATCGGCAGCCCGCACGAACCGTCCACCCTGGTCCCGGTGATGCTGTTGACCACGAAGGAACCGCAGGCCTCGGTGCTGCCGTAGCAGTCGAGCAGCGGCACGCCGAACACGCGCTCGAAGTCGTGGCGCAGGGCGGCCGGGCACACCGTGCCGCCGGTCATGCAGGCGCGCAGGCTGCTCGCGCGGACCTCGATGCCCTCCGCGGCTTCGAGAAGGTAGTGGTAGAGCGCGGGAACACCGGCCAGGAAGGTGTAGTCGTCCTCGCCGAGGGTGCGCAGCACGTCCTCGGCGGCGAAGCCGTCCATCAGGTGCGCGGTCGCACCCACCGCGGTCACGCCGAGCACGGTGAAGATGTGCGCGAGGCTGTGGTGCAGCGGCAGCGGCCAGAGCACCAGGTCCTCTTCGGACAGTCCGATGACCGGCGCGTAGCAGGCGGCCACCGACCACAGGCAGTTGCGCTGGGTGGACAGCACGCCCTTCGGTTTACCGGTGGTGCCGGAGGTGTAGAGCATCCAGGCGACGTCGTCGAGTTCCTGGTCGTCACGCGCGGGCAGGTCCGGCGGGGTGCTCATCAGGTCCTGGTAGGACACCACGGAACCGTGCTCGGGCAGCGGCTCGTCGCCGGTGACCACCACGCGCAGGTACGGCCGCCCTGGCAGCAGCGCGAGCACCTGCTCCAGGTGCCCGGGATCGGTGATGATCACGCTGGCGCCGCTGTCGTCGACCACGTGCTCGAGTTCGGCGGCCGCCGAGTGCGGGTTGAACGGCACGCCGACCCCGCTGGCCCTGGCGATGGAGAGGTAGCTCTCGATCACCTCGACCGAGTTGCCCAGGTAGATCAGCGCCCGGTCGCCGGGCTGCAGCCGCAGGCCCGCGAGGTGCCCGGCCAGCCGCCCGGTCCGCCGGTGCAGTTCCGCGTAGGTCACCGCCCGCCGGTGGTCGCGGAAGGCGACCTTGGCCGGCAGTCGCTCAGCGTGCGCGGCCAGCAGTTCGGGCAGTGGCCGGATCAGCTCTGTACGCAACATCAGCGGAACTCCCGGAGTAGGCGGTGCAGTTCACCAGCGCGATGCTGCCCGCCGCACAACGGTTATTTCCCTGCATCACCCCCTTATGACCCCCCTATCTTCTGCGGGGTGCAGTCATTTCCCTAGTGTGTGCGCGCTCGCGCCGATCCGGGCTCCGGTGGCTGGTAGCGTCCGTTTTCGTGCACATTTTCCACCGTTGACAGCCCACCAACCGTGTCGAAAAAGGTCAGTGCCAACGCAGGAGATGGTGCCGAATGCAGCCCACCATGCGCCGGATCGGCAGCGGCCTCGATCCGCTTCCCGCGGCCGAGCAGCCGAACTGGCGGCACCACCCCGACTTCGAGCGCACGCAACGGCGGCTGGCGGCAGCCGAACCACTGGTCACCGCGGGGGAACTGGCCGAGGTGAGAGCCGCGCTGGCCGCTGTCGCCGAGGGATCCGCGCGGATGCTGCAAGCGGGCGACTGCGCCGAAAGCTTCGGTGACGCGAGCCTTTCCCGCACAGCCGCCAAAGTCACCGTGCTCAACGACCTGGGCGACCTGTTCGGCAAGAAGCTTTCGCAGCCGGTGGTCCGCTTCGGACGGATGGCGGGGCAATACGCGAAACCGCGGTCGAACGCGTTCGAGACGGTCAACGGCGTCGAAGTGCCGGTGTTCCGCGGGCACCTGATCAACTCCGCCGAACCGGACCACGCGAGCAGGCAGCACGATCCGCGCCGCATGCTGTGGGCCTACCACGCCAGTTCCGAGGTGCTCGGCGCGTTGCGCACGCACTGGGAACCCGAGTCGCACAGCGGCCCGTGGACCAGTCACGAGGCTCTGGTCCTCGACTACGAACGCCCGCTGGTCCGCAGTGGACCGGGCGGCGACTTCCTCGGCTCGACCCACTTCCCGTGGATCGGCGAGCGCACGCGCCAGCTCGACCACGCCCACGTGCACCTGCTGGCGTCGGTGACGAACCCGATCGGCTGCAAGGTCGGCCCGGGCACGGACCCGGAAACCGCGCTGCGGCTGTGTGAACTGCTCGATCCCGACCGCGAGCCCGGCAGGCTGACGCTGATCGTGCGGATGGGCAGCGCGATCGAGCGGGCGCTGCCACCGGTGGTGCGGGCGGTGCGCCAGGCCGGGCACCCGGTGGTCTGGCTGAGCGATCCCATGCACGGCAACACCGTCCGGGCCGAAACTGGGCAGAAGACCAGGTACCTGAGCGACATCATCGACGAGGCCGCCGCGTTCACCCGGATCGTCGAGGAGCAGGGCGCCCACCCGGGCGGGCTGCACCTGGAGGTGGCGGCCGAGGACGTGACCGAGTGCGTCGGCGGGCCGGTGGCCGGCGAGCGGCAGCTCGGTGCCCGGTACCGGTCGCTGTGCGATCCGCGGCTGAACCCGGAACAGGCCTTCGAACTGATCGACACCGTCTACTGATACTGACGCGAGCGGGATGGAACTCATGCCAGAACCCAGGACGACCGCCGACGTGGTGATCGTCGGCAACGGACCGGCCGGTCAGACCCTGTCCATGCTGCTCGCCCAGCGCGGGTGGCGGGTGATCGTGCTGGAGCGCTGGCCGGAGCCGTACCCGTTCCCGCGCGTCAAGGGGTTCGACGGGGAGACCGCGCGCAACTTCGCCGCCGCGGGCATCGGCGAAGCCCTGCCGGAGATCTACGAACGGCTGGGCGAGTACGAGTTCCTCAACGCCGACGGCCAGCGGCTGATGCGCTTCGACGTCCCGTTCGAAACCGGCCGTGACGGCTGGCCACCCGCCGTGGTCATCCACCACCCCACCCTGGAAGCCGCGCTCTCCGAGCAGGCCGCGAAGCTGCCGACGCTGAAGGTGCTGACCGGCCACACCGCCATCGGCCTGGTCGACCACGAAGACCACGTCGAGGTCGAAGCGCCTGGGCCGAACTCCGAATACGACCGGATCACCGCGTCCTGGGTCATCGGCTGCGATGGCGCGAACAGCTTCGTGCGCGAGCACATCGGCTCCACGAACACCGATCTCGGCTTCAAGCAGGACTGGCTCCTGTGCGACGTGCTGTTCAACGAGCCGCGCGAGTTCCACCCGAACGACCGCCAGATCTGCGACCCCCTGCGGCCCACGACGATGGTGGCCAGCGGCCGGGGCCACCGCCGCTGGGAGTTCCGGCGGCTGCCGGGTGAGACGGTCGAGCGGATGAACCGGCCGGAAAACGTGTGGCGCCTGCTCAAACGCTTCGACGCGACGCCGGAGAACGCGACGCTGTGCCGGCACACCATGTACACCTTCCAGGCGCGGATCGCCGACAAGTGGCGGGAAGGCCGAGTCCTCATCGCGGGCGACGCCGCCCACCTCATGCCGCCGTTCGCCGGTCAAGGCATGTGCTCCGGTGTGCGGGACGCCGCGAACCTGGCGTGGAAACTGGACCTGGTCCTGCGCGGCGTCTCCGACCCCGCCCTGCTCGACGAGTACCCCGCCGAACGCGACCCGCAGGTGCGGCACGCGATCAACGTGTCGGTCGAGATGGGTAAGATCATCTCGGAACTGGACACCGTCGCCGCCGCCAACCGGGACGCCCACCTGCTCGGCATGCAAACCGCACCGTCCGCCGACGGCTCCTCCTCGGAGGACTCGTCCTCGTTCTACTCGCTGGAAGCCGGCGTCATCCGCCTGAACTCCTCCGGCGCCCCCTTGGGCCCCGCCGGGGAACTGAGCCCGCAAGGCCAAGTCGCCCGAGGCAGCGCGGTAGGCCTCTTCGACGACATCGTCGGCCGAGGCTTCGTGTTGATTTCGACTTTTGATCCTTTCTCGGTGCTGGACAGCGAAGACCTGGAGTTCCTGGACAACATCGGCGCCCACCTGGTGCGCGTCCTCCCCTCGGACACCTCGCCGGACGACGTGAAACCCCACGAGGTGGTCGACGTGCAGAACGTCTACCTGCCGTACCTGGCCGCGGCGAAGCAGGTCGGTGCCCTGGTACGCCCGGACTTCTACCTCTTCGGCGGCGCCACCGACCGCGCCGACCTGTCCACCCTGGTCCGGGAGCTGCGCACCCACCTCACCGCCCCCGCCAAGGTCCCCGCCCTACCCTGATGTCCCGAAAGCCACATTCGTGACACCGCCGGCCCCCTCCCGCGACACGAATGTGGCTTTGGGAGCCGATTCCGCCCCCAAAGCCACATTCGTGTCATCAGGTGCCCCCGATGCCACATCCGTACCCAGCGCACCCCTAGCCACATTCGCGCCCAAGGCTCGCTCCCGAGCATCCCAACGAAACCACGCTCCCACCGAAACCCAAGCACCCCACCAGCACCACCCACATTCCCCCTTCCCCACCCCGGTCCAAAGCCCAAAACACGGCGCAATAAAAAACCGGGGTGGAGCACCCAATCAAGCCGTCCCAGCCAAATCCGTCAGCAAATCCGCCGGTAAATCCTTCCGGTACTTCACATTCAACTTCCGGTAAACCCGCGTCAAGTGCTGCTCAATAGTACTAGGCGTAATGAACAGCTTGTTCGCGATCTCCCTATTCGTATACCCCACAGCCGCCAGCGCAGCCACCCTCCGCTCAGCGTCAGTCAGGGCATCGATCCCCTTGGCAGCAGGCGTCTTCCGCTTCGACATCTCCGGCTTCGAAGACCGGCTCGGCAACAACTCCTCACACAACTCCGCCGCATCACAGGCGTTCGCCACATGCCAAGCGCGCCGCGCGATCGTCCAAGCCCGGCGATGCTCACGCAGCGCTTGGTGCGTACGGCTCAAGTCGGCCAACGCCAGAGCCAGCTCGTACTGATCCCCGTGTTCCTCCAAAATGGACACGGCTTCCGCCAGCAACTGCGGTCGCGTGTGCGGCTGGCTCGTCGCGGCCAGCAGGCGCAACGCGGTTCCCCGCGTTCGCGAACCGCCCGGGCCCAGTTTCGCCAGTTGCTCGTTGATCAGCCGCCGGGCCTCGTCGCGGTTGCCGTGCCGCAGCCACGCCTCGGCCGCACTCGTCCGCCACGGCACCAGGCCCGGCATGTCCAGGCCCCAGCTCGTCATCAGTTCACCACAGGCCAGGAAGTCCGCCAGTGCCGCGTAGTGCCTCGTCGTGGCCAGGTAGTGCGTCCCGCGCGCGGCCAGGTAGTGCAGTCCGTGCCGGCTCTGGAACATCGCCTCCGGCACCGACTGCTCCAGCTGCTTCGCCGCGTCGGTGTGCCTGCCCATCCGCGTCAGCGCGGTGATCAGCGAGCCCAGCGGCAGGCCCGCGCCCACGCCCCAGCCCGTCGGCGGCAGCAGGTCCAGCGCGGTCTGCGCCTGATCGACGGCCACCGGCAGCTCACCCCGCCGGACCGCGATCTCCGCCCGCGCGGCCGCGAACAAAGCCCGGCTCACCGGCGTCCGCGACTCCGCCAGCAACCGCTCGCATGCCGTCTGCGCGACCTCCAGCCGGTCCGCGTAGACCAGCGCCAGCAACGCGGACATCGCCGTTTCCGGTCCCCACGACAGGCTGTCGCTCGGCCGCGCCGCCTCCAGCACCTGCTCGGCGTCGGTCACCACCTGCTCGCCCGGCCCGTACGCCAGCACGCCCGCCAAGGCCGCGGTCGCCTTCAACGAGGGCCTGGTCGTCAGGTCGAGCGATCGCCTCGCCGAATCGACCGGCACCTGCCCCCGCGTCGCCAAAGCCGGGTGCGAACAGGCCAGCCACAGCTCCATCGCCCGCGCGTCCTCGCCACCCCGACCATCCCACAGCACCGGCCGGTCCTGCTTCTCCACCACTTCCAGCGCCCGCTTGGCCTCGGCGAACCGGCCGTCCCACAACAACTGCCGCACCAACGCCAGCACATCGGGCTCGGCGAGCCGGTCCACCACCTGCACCAGCGGCGGCAACCGCCGGGCCGCCGCCGACGGGTTCACCCGCCACTCCGCGCGCGCCAGCCGCGCCGCGATCGCCGCCCGCTCCTGCGTCCCCGGGCACACGCGGTGCGCGAGTTCGAGGAACCGCACCGCCTCCTCGATCCGCTCGTCCCGCAGAGCGTGATCCGCCGCCTCCACCAGTACCGGCACCGTCCACGGGCTGTGCACGTCCTCGGCGTCGAGCAGGTAGGGCGCCACCTCACCGGCCGACGCACCCTGGTCGTGTCGCAAGCGCGCGGCCGCGAGGCTTCGCGCTCGCCGGTCCTCTGTGGACATGTCCGCCAGTACGGCCGCCCGTGCTTCCGGGTGCCGGAACTGTCCGTGTTCGAGCAACTCCGCCGCGTTGAGCAGCTCGATCGCCGACTCCACCGCGGCCACGCCCAGGCCACCGAGGTCCGCGATCATCGCCGTGCTCGCGGTGTCGCCGAGCACGGCCAGCGACCGCGCCACGGTCAGCACCTCGGGCTCACACCGATGCAGGCTGCTCAGCAATCCCTCGCGAAAGCACGGCCCCGGCACCACCTCGCCCGGCTGCTCCGGCAGATCCGCCAGGATCGCCCGCACCAGCAGCGGACTGCCCCCGGTCACCGGGTACAACTTCGGCGCGAGCCGCCGTGCCCGCCGTCCACCCAGGTGCTCGGCGGCCAGCGCACCCACGCCCTCTTCTGACAACGGCGGCAGCTCCAGGTGCACGCAGCCGTGCCGGGCGAGTTCGTCGTGCAGTGGGGAGTGCCCGGTCCGTGGAGTGTCCACTTCGGTCAGCACGAGCAGGACGTCCGCGTCATCGAGCCGTCGCAGCAGGTAGCACAGCCACTCGACCGATTCGGCGTCCGCGTGCTGGACGTCGTCCACGGTGACCAGGATCGGTGCCTGGTCGAGCAGGATGCGGCACAGCGAATGCCGCACCCGGGCCAGTTGCCGCTCGTCGGCTTCCCCGGCACCGATCTCCAGGACGCGGTCGAGCCGATCCGCGGTTTCCGGCGGCAGGCTCAGCCCGCGGAACAACTGGTGCACCACGCCGAACGGCAGCGCCCGTTCCGCACGCGAGCACGAAGCCGCACAGTGGGGCCGATCCACCGCGTCGGCCAGCGCGCCCAGCAGCTCCGTCTTGCCGGTGGCGACCGGTCCGGTGAGGCGCACCACGTGGCCGCCCGTCCCGAGCAACCCGGTCAGGCGGTCCCACTGGGCTTCGCGCTCGACCAGCCCGGCGGGCAGTTCAGCGCCCCGGTCCGCCATGTTCGCGCACCCCTTGGAATCGACAGGATCGACACCCCTCCACCTGCACTGAATCATGTATTCTCCCAGCACACCCGGGGTACTAGGGGTTTTCCTCGAGTTGCCGTGAGCCCCACGACAAGGCTCCGGCGGGTGCGCCATGCTCCCGGTCATGGCGTCGTCCGAGTACCCGAGTCAGCGCCCCATCCTGTTCGTCAGCTACTCCGAAAGCGGACTGCTGAACCCGATGCTCGTCCTGGCCGAGGAGCTGTCCCGCCGGGGTGTCGCCGACCTCTGGTTCGCCACCGACGAGAACCGCCGCGCGGCCGTCGAGGGCCTGAACGCGGGCGCCCCGGTCGAGTTCTTCTCCCTCGGCGAGCCGATCCACGAACTCTCGTCGACCCAGTGGGATGACGAGACCTACCGCCTGGTCACGCAGAAGTCGAAGTTCAAGGCCCGGCGCGCGGTCATCGAGCAGACCGACGACCCGTGGTTGCGCGTGCCGAAGTACCGCAAGCTCGAAGAGGCCATGGACAAGATCAACCCGGCGCTGCTGGTGATCGAAAGCATGTGCCGGTTCGGCATCGAACTGGCGATCACCAGGAAGATCCCGTACGTGCTGAGCGTGCCGTTCGTGCCGAGCAACGTGCTCACCTCGTACGTGCCGATCGGCAAGTCGTACACCCCGAAGGGTTTCCCGATCCCGCACTCCGGCCTGCCGTTCCGCGGTTCCCTCGCGCAGCGCGTGAGCAACAAGCTGTTCGGGTGGCGCACGCTGACCATGGCGATGTCCAAGGACATGAAGGCACGCCAGGGCGAGGACGCGAAGGTCCGCGCGGAACTCGGCGTCGCTCCGGAGGCGTACGGCCAGTTCGTCCGCGTGGAGCAGGCGGAACTGGTGTTGTGCAACACGATCCCGGAGCTGGACTACCCGTTCGAGCTGCCGGAGAAGGTGCGCACGGTCGGCGCGATGATGCCGCCGCTGCCCGAATCGGCCGACACCGAGATCACGGACTGGCTGTCCGCTCAGGATTCGGTGGTCTACATGGGTTTCGGCACCATCACCCGGCTCACCGCCGAGCAGGTCGGCGCGCTGGTCGAAGTGGCGAGGCGCCTGGACGGCGAACACCAGGTGCTGTGGAAACTGCCTACCGAGCAGCAGAAGTGGTTGCCGCCGGCCGACCAGCTGCCGGGCAACCTGCGCATCGAGAACTGGGTGCCTTCCCAGCTCGACGTGCTCGCGCACCCGAACGTGAAGCTGTTCTTCACGCACGGCGGCGGCAACGCCTACAACGAGGGCGTCTACTTCGGCAAGCCGCAGGTGATGCGGCCGCTGTGGGTCGACTGCTACGACCAGGCCGTGCGCGGGGAGTCCTTCGGCATCAGCCTCACGCTGGACAAGCCGCGGGAGATGGACGTCGACGACGTGCTGGACAAGCTGACCAGGGTGCTTTCCGACGACTCCTTCCGCGCCGAAGCCGAACGGCTCGCCCGGTTGCAGCGCGAAGCGGGTGGCCGCGAGGCGGCCGCCGACCTCATCCTCGGCCTCCCGGCGATGGCGAAGGACTGAACGACGATGGCTTACAAGTACCCGGTTTCCCAGCCGTGGCTGGAAGGCCGTGAGCTGGAGTACGTCACCCGGGCCGTCACCGACAACTGGATCTCTTCCCAGGGCCCGTACGTCCGGCAGTTCGAAGAGGCTTTCGCCGCCTACAACGATGTCGAGCGCGGTGTGGCCTGTTCTTCGGGCACCACCGCGCTGACGCTCGCGTTGCGCGCGCTCGGCATCGGGCCCGGCGACGAGGTGCTGGTGCCGGAGTTCACCATGATCGCCTCCGCGTGGTCGGTCACCTACCTCGGTGCCACGCCGGTGTTCGTCGACTGCGGTGACGACCTGAACATGGATCCCGCGCTGATCGAGGCCAAGATCACCCCGCGCACCAAGGCGATCATGCCGGTGCACGTCTACGGCAGGCGCTGCGACATGGACGCGATCATGAACATCGCGTTCGAGTACAACCTGCGCGTGGTCGAGGACACCGCCGAGGCGCACGGGGTGAAACCGGTCGGTGACATCGCCTGCTACTCGCTGTTCGCGAACAAGATCATCACCTCCGGCGAGGGCGGCATCTGCCTGACGAACGACCACCGGCTGGCCGAGCAGATCGCGCACCTGCGCGGCATGGCCTTCAGCAAGGAACACAACTTCCTGCACAAGAAGCTCGCCTACAACTTCCGCATCACCAACCTGCAGGCCGCGCTGGCGCTGGCGCAGGTCGAGCGGCTGGACGAGATCCTCGAACGGCGCGCGGCGATCGACAAGCGCTACACCACCGGTCTCGAAGGCATCAGCGGCATCACGCTGATGCCGCCGCGGGACGTGCTGTGGATGTACGACCTGGTGGCCGACCGGCGCGACGAACTGATGGCGTACCTCGCCGGCGAGGGCATCGAGACGCGGTACTTCTTCAAGCCGATGAGCCGCCAGCCGGGCTACCTCGCCGAGGGCTGGGAGAAGCTGAACGCGAACCGCTTCGCCGAGACCGGTCTGTACCTGCCGACCTACACCCAACTGACCGAATCGGACCAGGACTTCATCATCGGGAAGATCCGCGGGTTCTACGGGGAAGAGTGACCATGTCGAGTGTCGAACAGCCGCTGGTCCCGTTCATGCTGCGGCGGCCGGGGCAGCCGTTCCCGCCGAACGAGTACGCCCAGTTCCGCAAGCTGGACGGGCTGGTCAAGGCCTCCCTCCCGACCGGCGGCTCGGTCTGGCTGGTCACCCGGCACGAAGACGTGCGCAAGGTGCTGACCGAGCCGAAGATCAGCTCGAACCCGTCGAAGGAGGGCTTCCCCCGGCCCGGCCGCACCGGCGGCGCGCCGTCCGCGCACGAGGTGCCGGGCTGGTTCGTCTCGCTGGACCCGCCGGAGCACAACCGCTTCCGCAAGGCGCTGATCCCCGAGTTCACCGTGCGCCGCATCAAGGAGATGCGCGACGCGGTCGAAACGATCGTCGACGGCGTGCTGGACCGCATGCTGGCCAAGGGGAACTCGGCGGACCTGGTGGCGGACTTCGCGCTGCCGGTGCCCTCGCTGGTGATCTCGTCGTTGCTCGGTGTGCCCAAAGTGGACCGTGACTTCTTCGAATCGAAGACGCAGATCCTGGTCACCATCAGCTCCAGCGACGAGGCGCGCGACGACGCCAGCCAGCAGATCCTGCGTTACCTGAACCGGCTGATCAAGCTGCGGAAGAAGCGGCCGGGCGAGGACCTGATCAGCAGGCTGGTCGCCGGGGACAAGCTCGACGAGAACGAGATCTCCGGCGTGGCCATGCTGCTGCTGATCGCCGGGCACGAGACCACCGCGAACAACATCGCACTCGGCGCGATGACGTTGATCGACAATCCACAGTGGATCGGCGACGAGCGGGTGGTGGAGGAACTGCTGCGTTACTACTCGGTGGCCGACATGGTGGCGCTGCGCGTGGCCGTGGAGGACGTGGAGATCGGCGGTCAGCTGATCAAAGCCGGTGAGGGCGTCGTGCCGCTGGTGGCCGGGGCCAACCACGACGAGACGGTGTTCGAGCGGCCCGGCGAGTTCGACCCCGGCCGGTCGGCGCAGCACCACGTGGCCTTCGGCTACGGGGTACACCAGTGCCTGGGGCAGAACCTGGTGCGGGTCGAGATGGATGTGGCCTACCGCAAGCTGTTCGAGCGCGTGCCGACGCTGAAGGTGGCCGAGGCTCCCGAAGGCCTGCCCTACAAATACGACGGTGTGCTGTTCGGGCTGCATGCCCTGCCTGTTTGCTGGTAGGAGACTGGGGAATGACAACTTCGCAGGAAGAGCTGCCGTCGCTGGCGGCGGAGTCGGAAGGCCTGCTGCGGTTGCGGCCGAGTTCGCTGTTGCGCGGGCTGCAGGAGCGGGCGCCGATCTGCCGCGTGCTGACGCCCGCCGGCGACGAGGCTTGGTTGGTGACGCGTTACGCCGAGGTCAAGCAGCTGCTGATGGACGAGCGGATCGGGCGTTCGCACCTGGACCCGCCATCGGCACCGCGGTACGTCGACAACCCGTTGCTGGACATGCTGATCATCCCCGACCACGACGCCGCGCGGGAGGCGCACAAACAGACGCGGTCGTGGCTGGCCCCGAACTTCACCGCGCGCCGCGTGCTGAACCTGAAGCCGCGCGTGGAGGAGATCGCATCGTCCGTTTTGGACTCCTTCGCCGAGTCCGAGCGGCCCGCCGACCTGCACGCGGGTTTCTCGTTCCCGTTCGCGTTGCTGGTGCTGTGCGAACTGATCGGTGTGCCGCTGGAAGAGCGGGGCCGGATCCTCGAGCCGCTGGAGCAGATGGGCGGCGTCGACGACCGGGACGGCGCCGAAGGTGGGATGGGCGCGATCTTCGCCTATGCCGCGGAACTGGGCGCGCGCAAGCGGGAGAAGCCCGGCGAGGACGTCATTTCACGCATGGTCCAGAACGGCGCCACGGACGAACAGGTCGGCCCGATCGCCGCGAACCTGCTGTTCGCCGGACTGGAGAGCGTCGCCTCGCACATCGACCTGGGCGTCGCGCTGCTTTCGTCGAACCCGGACCAACGCGACGCGGCTTTGTCCGACCACCAGCACCTGACCAACGCCGTCGAAGAAATCCTGCGCGCGGCGAAGGCCGGCGGCTCGGCGCTGCCACGGTATGCCAGCGAGGACATCGAAATCGGCGGCGTCACCATCCGCGCCGGCGACCTGGTGCTGATCGACTTCACCCTGGCGAACTTCGACAGCCAAGCCTTCGACGAGCCCACACGCTTCGACGTCACCCGCTCGCCGAACGCGCACCTCACCTTCGCCCACGGCATCTGGCACTGCATCGGCGCGCCGCTGGCACGGGTACAGCTGCAAGTCGCCTTCTCCACCCTGTTCACCCGGCTGCCGGACCTCACCCTGGCGATCCCCGTCAGCGACCTGCACATGCGAGGCAGCGGCCTGGCCGACGGCCTAGGCGGCCTCCCCGTCACCTGGTAGCCGATGTCACCCCCTCGCCAACGTGGAACTCAGCCGCCCCAACGTGGAACTCAGCTTCCCGAACGTGGAACACGCCCGCCCCCAGCGAGTCCCACACCCGCGCAGCCGAACCCCACACTCGTGCAGCCGAATTCCCCACTCGTGCAGCCGAGTTCCACACTCGCGCCCACCTGAGGCCGCCCGCCGGACATACGCACCCCGGGGCGTGCCCAGTGGCATACCGAGCCCCGGGATCCGCGACCATGCCGTGAATGTGGCTTTCACGGCGGAATGTGCCGTGAAAGCCACATTCACGGCGCGCGGGCGCGAAGGGACCATCGCCATGACACGAATGTGGCTTTGGGGGCCAAATCCGCCCCCAAAGCCACATTCGTGTCCCCCAGCACAGCCGAGCCCAGCGACCCGCGAACCCCGGCCCAATCGAGCCCAGCAAGCCGCAGCCAGCGACCCAGCAGCCCGGCGACCACCGAGCACCAAGCCACGAGCCACGAGCATCAAACGGCCATCCGAGCAGCTCAACTTCAGTGGCCGCCCACCCCTCCCCCATCCCCGGTCCTAAGCCAAAAACACGGCGATGGTCCCTTTGTCAAGGCATCTTTCCCGCCTTGACAAAGGGACCATCGCCGTCGTCACACTAAAACACCGGGGTGGCCACCCCAAATCACAACGTACTCAGCCAATCCTCGATTACATCCGCAGTAAGCCCCGAAGCTTCCTTCACCATAGCCATATGGTCCGCCTCGATCATCCGCACCTCGGTCGTCGGGATCGGCACCTCGGTCATGGCCGTTTCCAGCTCCGTACCGTCCACCTCCACCGCGCACCGGATCAACAGTTTCGGTGCTTCCGGATGCAAACCAATGTCCGTCATCTTCATGAACCAGTGGGCCATCGCCGAAAGTCGTGCGCTGTTCATCTTGACCGCGGGCGAATCCATGGTGTTGAAGTAGTTGTTCGAGACCGCGTCGAAGTTGATGCCTTCGTTCGTGTCGTAGCGCAGGCTGAGGGTGTCCAGCAGGATGACCGCCTCCGGGCTCACGCCCCAGGTCTGCTCGAGCACCGCCGCCGCGAAGTAGGCCAGGGTGCCGCCCGTCGAGTGCCCGACGAGTACGAACGGCTCGCCATCACTGGCCTCCAGCACGCTTTCCGCGACGACCCGCGCCGCGGCTTCGGTGGTCGCGGGCAGTGCCTCACCCGGCGAGAAGCCCACCAGCGGCAACGCCGAGACGTGTCGCTTCCCCCGCAGGTGAGCGGCGATCCGCGCGTACATGTGCACACCGGCGCTCGCGCCCGGCGCGCTGATGCAGATCAACCGCGGCGTCGAGGGGCCTTCCGCCAGGGTCACCGCGGCGGGCAACTCCTCCAGCTCCGCCGGCGTGTCGAAGGTCGGCCGCAGTTGCGCGACGAACTTCAGCATCCGCAGGCCTTCCACCGCCTTGCCCTCGTTCACCGCCTTCATGAACAAACCCTGCACGGTGTCGTTCGGGTCCACCAACTGGGCGCCGGCACCACTGGAAACCGAAGCGGAAGCTGCCTCCGCGGGCAGTTCGCCCTGCAGCCATTCCGCCAGTTTCGACGACGTCTTGTTGTCGAACACGACCGAACTCGGCAGCTTCATCCCCAGCAATTCCGAAAGCTGGTTCCGCAACTCGACCGCGATCAGCGAATCGAAGCCCAGCTCGAGGAAGTCCCGCTCCGGATCGACCTCACCTGCGTCATTGTGCCCCAGCAACACCGCCGAAGTCTGCACGACCAGCTCCTGCAACGCGTCCTGCTGCCCGGCCGGGTCCATGCCGCGCAAGCGGTCCAGCACCGTCACCGACGCCTTGTCCGCGGCAGCCGGAACCGGGTCGCCGAGCAGACCCCGGAACAGAGGAGCCGCGCCGCCCTGTGACCGCTGGCCCTCTTCGTTGAAGTGCATCGGCACCACGAACGCGTCCGACCGCGAGATCGCCGCCTCGAACAGGGCCATGCCCTGGTCCGGCGTCAGCGGCGGCATACCGGAGCGCATGATCCGCTCCATCGCGGCCTGGCTCAGCCCGCTGGTCATGCCGCTCTCCTGCGCCCACGGTCCCCACGCCAGCGAGGTCGCCGCCAGGCCGAGCCCCTGCCGGTGCTCCGCCAGCGCGTCGAGGAAGGCGTTCGCGGCGGCGTAGTTGCCCTGGCCGACGGCACCCGTCACCGAGGACACCGACGAGTACAACGCGAAAACCGGCAGGTCCATCGAACGGGTCGCGACGTGCAGGTTCCACGCCGCGTCCACCTTCGGCCGCAGCACGGCGTCGAGCCGCTCCTGCGTCAGCGAGCCGACGAGACCGTCGTCGAGCACCCCGGCCGCGTGGATCACCGCGGTCAGCGGGTGCTCGGCCGGGATCGACTCCAGTGTCTCCGCCAGCGCGGCCGCGTCGGCCACATCGCAGGCGACCACCTTCACCGAAGCACCCAGCTCCGAAAGCGACGCCTGCAATTCGGCCGCGTCCGGCGACTGCGGGCCACTCCGCGAAGCCAGCAGCAGGTGCCGGACCCCGCGTTCCGCGACCAGGTACCGCGCGAGCACCTTGCCCAGCCCGCCGGTGCCCCCGGTCAGCAGGACGGTGCCCTCCGGGTCCAGCTCACGCGGCGGCAGGTTCTCCACGTCCAGCCGCGCTAGGCGCGCCACCCGGACGCTGCCCTTGCGCAGCACCACCTGCGGCTCGTCCCAGGACAGCAGCGACGGCAGGACCGCCGGCGAGGTTTCGGTGTCGTCGAGGTCGACCAGCAGGAAGCGGCCGGGGTTCTCCGACTGCGCCGACCGCACCAGCCCGCAGGCCGCCGCGGCGCCGACGTCGGTCACCTTCTCCCCGGGCAGCGCGACCGCGCCACAGGTGATGAAGACCAGCTTCGAGTTCGCGAACCGCTGGTCCTCCAGGCTTTCCTTGATCAGCGCCAGCACGCGCCCGGTCAGCTCGTGCACCGAGGCGGGCCCGCCGGAGTCCAGCCGCCCGGCGACCGACACCAGGAAGACGTCGGGCGTGAGACCACCGTCGACCAGGGTGTCGCCCAGCTTCTCGCCGTAGGCCGTGATCGTCTCGCCCGCGCCGTACATCTTGTGCGCCATGTCGAACTCGTCCGCGCCGATGACCGCCCACCGGGCACCACCGGCCGGGGTCAGCGCGGCCGAAGCGGGCGCCCAGTCCAGGTGGAACAGCGACGGGTGACCGCTCGGCAGCTGCGGCGCGCCGCCGCTCTCCGGCCGGGCACCGCCGGTCGGCCAGAAGCGCTGGTGCTGGAAGGCGTAGGTCGGCAGGTCGACCCGCTTCGCGCCCATCCCGCTGAAGTAGGCGGGCCAGTCCAGCCGCACCCCGCTCACGTGCAGGCGGGCCAGCGCGGTCAGCACCGACTTCTCCTCCGGCCGGTCCTTGCGCAGCATCGGCACGACCGCGACCTTGCGCGGCGCGTCTTCGAGGCTTTCCTGCGCCAGCGCGGAAAGCACCCCGTCCGGGCCGAGTTCGAGGAACGCGCCGACCCCGTCGGAGACCAGGGTGCGCACGGCATCCCCGAAGCGCACGGCGTCACGCACGTGCCGCACCCAGTATTCGGGCGAGGTCACGTCGCCACTGGTGACCACCGGGATTTCCGGCGCGGCGAACGAAAGTCCGGAGACCACCGCGCGGAATTCGTCCAGCATCGGATCCATCAGCGGCGAGTGGAACGCGTGCGAGACGTGGAGCGAACTCGTCTTACGCCCTTCACCCTCGAACTTCGAAGCGATGGCGGCGACGGCATCCGAATCCCCGGACACCACCACCGACGACGGCCCGTTGATCGCGGCAATCGACACCGCATCGGTGAGCAGCGGAGTGACTTCCTCTTCGGTGGCCTTGATCGCCACCATGGCACCGCCCGCCCGTCGCCCACCACCACCCTCAACGGATTCGCTGCGCGACGCTGAATCAACTCCAGGCAGAGCCTGCATCAGCCGCGCCCGCGCGGAAATCAGGGTGCACGCGTCTTCCAGCGAAAGCACCCCGGCCACATGCGCGGCCGCGATCTCGCCGATCGAGTGCCCGGCCAGGTAATCCGGCGCGACACCCCAAGACTCGACCAGCCGGTACAGCGCCACCTCGATGGCGAACAACGCGGGCTGCGCGTTCCCCGTCTGGTTCAGCGCGTCGGCGTCCTCGCCCCACATCACCTCACGCACGTCGAGGTGCGCGAGCACGTCGTCCAGAGCGGACGCGAAAACCGGGTAGCGGGCGTAGAGCTCGCGTCCCATGCCGATCCGCTGCGAACCCTGGCCGGTGAACAGCACCGCGAGCGAGCGGTGCGAAGCCGTGCCGCGGGCCAGTTCGGTGGAGCCCACGAGCACGGCCCGGTGCTCGAACTGCGAGCG
Organism: Saccharothrix sp. AJ9571; assembly: GCF_021725495.1. NCBI lineage: Bacteria > Bacillati > Actinomycetota > Actinomycetes > Pseudonocardiales > Pseudonocardiaceae > Saccharothrix > Saccharothrix sp. AJ9571. The sequence continues at coordinate 724,305 of NZ_CP091382.1, forward strand.
CGTGGTGGCCAGCGAATAGCCGACGTCGACAGCGGAAAACTCGGAAAGCGCCGTCACCCGCGAAATCTGCGCGTCCAGTGCGGCTTCGGACTTGCCGGAAACCAGCAGCGGCACCAGATCCGTGCGCACGCTCGCCGGTTCCGCGGTCACCTCGACCGGCGGCGCCTGCTCCAGGATCACGTGGGCGTTCGTGCCGCTGACCCCGAACGAGGACACCCCGGCACGCCGGACCCGCCCGGCGTCCGGCCACGGCGTCGGTTCCTTGAGCAGCTGGACCTTGCCCACCGACCAGTCCACATGGGACGACGGTTCGGTGACGTGCAGCGTTCGCGGCAGCGTGTCGTGCCGCAGCGCCTGCACCATCTTGATCACCCCGGCGACACCGGCCGCGGCCTGCGTGTGCCCGATGTTCGACTTGACCGCGCCCAGCAGCAACGGCCGGTCCTGACGGTCTTGTCCATAGGTGGCCAGCAGCGCCTGCGCCTCGATCGGGTCACCCAGTGTGGTGCCCGTCCCGTGTGCCTCCACCGCGTCCACATCGGACGAAGAAAGCCCGGCCGAAGCCAGCGCGGCCCGGATCACTTCGCGCTGCGCCGGCCCGTTCGGTGCGGACAGCCCGTTCGACGCGCCGTCCTGGTTCACCGCGGAACCCCGGATGACCGCGAGCACCTCGTGCCCGTTGCGCTGCGCGTCGGACAGCTTCTCCAGCAGCAGTACGCCGATGCCCTCGGACCAGCCGGTGCCGTCGGCGCTGTCGGAGAACGCCTTGCAGCGCCCGTCCGGCGCGAGCCCGCCCTGCCGGGTGAACCCGGCGAAGTTGGACGAGGTGGTCATCACCGTCACGCCGCCGGCCAGCGCGAGCGAGCACTCCCCGTTGCGCAGGGCGTGCCCGGCCAGGTGCATCGCCACCAGCGAGGACGAGCACGCCGTGTCGATGGTGACCGCCGGGCCTTCCAGCCCGAAGGTGTAGGACAGGCGCCCGGAGATCACGCTGGCCGAGGTGCCCATGCCGGCGTGGCCTTCGACGTCCTCCTGCGACGCGATCAGCACGTGCCCGTAGTCCTGGCCGTTGGTCCCGGCGAACACGCCGGTCCGGCTGCCGCGCAGGGAGACCGGGTCGATCCCGGCCCGCTCGATCGCCTCCCACGACACCTCCAGCAGCAGCCGCTGCTGCGGGTCCATCGCCAGCGCCTCACGCGGGGAGATGCCGAAGAACCCGGGGTCGAACTCGGCGGCGTCGTAGAGGAAACCGCCCTGCAGGGTGGCGCTCTGGCCCTGGCCGTCCCCGGCCAGCACGCTGAGGTCCCAGCCGCGGTCGGTCGGGAAGCCGCCGATCGCGTCGGTGCCGCCGTCGAGCAGCGACCACAGGTCCTCCGGCGAGGACACCCCGCCGGGGAAGCGGCACGCCATGCCGATCACCGCGACCGGTTCGTGCCTGCCCGCCTCCGCCTCCTCGAGGCGCCGCCGGGTCTCGTGCAGATCGGCGGTGACCCACTTCAGGTATTCAACGAGCTTCTCTTCGTCGGGCATCGTCGGAAAACCTCTCCTATCAGCGGTCAGCCGAGCCGCGGCCTAGTTCGTTGTCGATGAAGGCCAGCACCTCGTCGGTGCTCGCCGCGTGGATCCGCTCCGCCACCGGGGCCGCCTCTTCGGCCTTGCCCGCGCCGCCGACCTGGGCGAGCAGGTTCCGCAGCCGCGCGGCCACGCCCGCCCTGGCCAGTTCGCCCGCGTCGCTGGCCGAAAGCGCGCTCTCCAGCCGGTCGAGTTCCGCGAGCAGCGAGGGGCCCTCGTCCGGTGCCGTGCCGAGCAGTTCGGCCACCAGGAACTCGGCGAGCGCGGTGGGCGTCGGGTAGTCGAAGACCAGCGTGGCCGGCAGCACCGCGCCGGTCGCCGCGGCGAGGCTGTTGCGCAGCTCCACCGCGGTCAGCGAGTCGAAACCGAGCTGGCGGAACTCGCGGTCCGGCTCGATCGCGTCGGCCGAGGCGTGCCCGAGCACCACCGAAGCGTGCGTGCGCACCAGGTCCATCACGAACCGGACGCGCTCGTTGTCCCGCATCCCGGTCAGGCGCTGGGCCAGTCCGGCACCGCCACCGGCGCGGCCACCCGCGGTCCGGCGGCCGGTCCGCACCAGGCCACGCAGGATCGGCGCGATCGGCGCGTCGGACCGGGCGTTGCCGGTCCGCACCCGCAGCGGCACCAGTACGGCGTCGTCGCGGGCGGTCGCCGCGTCGAACAGGGCCAGGCCCTGTGCCAGCGACAGCGGCGGGGTGATCGAGCGCTCCATGCGCTCCACCGCACCCGCGTCCAGGCCGCTGGTCATGCCGCCGTCCTGGGTCCACGGGCCCCACGCCAGCGAGGTGGCGGGCAGGCCGAGGTCCCGGCGGTGGCGGGCCAGGGTGTCGAGGAAGACGTTCGCCGCGGCGTAGTTGCCCTGACCGGCGCTGCCCAGCACCCCGGAAACCGAGGAGTAGAGGACGAACGCGGCCAGGCCGAGGTCCTTCGTGGCCTCGTGCAGGTGCCAGGCGCCGTCGACCTTCGGCCGCATCACCGTGTCCAGGCGGTCCGGGGTGAGCGAGGCGACCACACCGTCGTCGAGCACACCGGCGGTGTGGATCACCGCGGTGAGCTCGCCGGAGATGCCCGCGAGCAGGGCGTCCACCGAAGCCCGGTCGGCCACGTCGCAGGCCACCACGTCCACGTCCGCGCCGTGGGCGGTCAGCTCGGCACGCAGTTCGAGCGCGCCGGGCGCGTCCTGGCCACGCCGCGAGGTGAGCACCAGGTGCCGCACCCCGCGTTCGCCGACCAGGTGGCGGGCCAGTTCCGCGCCGAGGCCGCCGGTGCCACCGGTGACCAGCACGGTGCCTTCGGGGTCCCAGTCCGGCGCCGGGGTGCCTTCGGCCGCCCTGGCCAGCCTGCCCACGCGTGGCGTGCCGTCGCGGACGACCACCTGCGACTCTCCGGAGGCGAGCAGCGCGGGCAGCATCGGCAGCAGGTCGAGCGAGTGGTCCTCGCCGTCCACGTCCACCAGCAGGAAGCTGCCGGGGTTCTCGGACTGGGCGGTGCGCACCAGGCCCCAGATCGGCGCGGCGGTCAGGTCACCACCACCGCGGGTCACGAAGAGCACGCGGGAGCGGGCGAACCGGCTGTCCGCCAGGTACTCCTGCACGATCCCGAGCACGCGCCCGGTGGTCTCGCGGACCAGTTGCGGCACGTCACCCTCGGCGCCACCGGTCACCGGCACGAGCACCAGGTCCGGCACGCCGTCCGATTCGGCGATCGTGTCCACCAGGGACTCGGCCGACGCGGAGACGTCGAACCCGGCGGACTTCACCGCGGCCCCGACCCCGAGTTCGTCGGCGCCGACCACGGCCCAGCGGCTGCCTTCCGGCACCGGCGCCAGTTCGGCGGGCACCGGCACCCAGTCGACGGTCAGCAGGGCTTCCTGCTGCGTACTAGCGGTCTCGCGGACCGCGACCAGCGGGCGCATGGCGAGCGATTCGACCGAGAACACCGGAGCGCCTTCGCCGTCGGCCGCGGCCAGGGAGACCGAGTCGCGGCCGGTCCGCTTGAGCTTGACGCGCAGCACCGTGGCACCGGAGGCGTGCAGCGACAACCCGCTCCACGCCGCGGGCGAGAGCCCGGCATCCAAGCCGTCCACATCGGCCAGATCGACCGCTTGGACCGCGGTGGCCAGCAGGGCCGGGTGCAGCCCGAAGTAGGCCGCGTCCGCCAGGTCCTCCGGCAGCTCGACCTCGGCGTACACCTCGTCGCCGGACAGCCACGCCTCCTTGAGGCCGCGGAAGGTCGCGCCGAACTGCGAGTCGTCGTACCAATCGGCGAGGTCCACGGCTTCGGCACCGGCGGGCGGCCATTCGGCGGGGAACTCGGCGATCCGCTCGCCGGTGGTCAGCACCCCGGTGGCGTGCGTGGTCCAGGTCTCCACCGATGTGCTGGCGTCGGCGGGCCGCGAGTAGATCTCGACGGCCCGGCGGCCTTGTTCGTCGGCGGTCCGGACCCACACCTGCAGCGCGACCGCGTCGCGTTCGCCCAGCACCAGCGGGGTGGTCACGGTCAGCTCCTCGACCCGGTCGCAGCCGACCTGGTCGGCGGCGCGGATCGCGACCTCGGCGAACCCGGTCTCCGGGAAGGTGGCCACGCCGTTCACCACGTGCTCGGAGATCCACGGCAGGGCCGACGGCGCGATCCGGCTGGTGAACACCACCCCGTCGGAACCGGCCACCGGCATCGCCGCGCCGAGCAGCGGGTGCTCGGCGGCGACCAGGCCGATGTCACCGACGTCGCCGCGGCGCGCGCCGGCCGTGGTCGGCCAGAAGTCCTCGTGCTGGAAGGGGTAGGCGGGCAGGTCGACGCGGCGGGCACCGGTCCCGGCGAACAGCGGCCGCCAGTCCACGCCGACGCCGCTCACGTGCAGCTTCGCCAGCGCGGTCAGTGCCGCCGTTTCCTCGTCGCGGTCCTTGCGGCACACCGGCACCAGCACGGCCTCCGGTGCGGACTCGGCCGCCATCGCGGTGAGTACCCCGTCCGGGCCCAGTTCCAGGAACGCCGTGACGCCCGCCTCGGTCATCGTCCGGACGCCGTCGGCGAACCGCACGGTGTCCCGCACGTGCCGCACCCAGTACTCCGGCGAGGTCACGTCCCCGCTGGTCGCCATCTTCAGCCGCGGCTCGGCGAGGGTCAGCCCCGCCACCACGGCACGGAAGTCGTCCAGCATCGGGTTCATCAAAGGTGAGTGGAACGCATGGCTGACCGGCAAACGCCTAGACTTGGCGAACTTCGCGGCCACCGCCTCGGCGGCTTCCTCGTCTCCGGCGATCACCAGCGACCGCGGCCCGTTGACCGCCGCGACGGACACGCCCTCGGGGAGCGTGAGTTCGTCCTCCGTGGCCTGGATCGCGATCATCGCGCCACCGGCCGGAAGGGCCTGCATCAACGAAGCCCTGGCGTTGACCAGCTTGCACGCGTCCTCCAGCGAGAACACCCCGGCGACGTGTGCGGCGGCGACCTCACCGATCGAGTGCCCGGCCAAGTAGTCCGGCTTGATGCCCCACGACTCGATCAACCGGAACAGCGCCACTTCGACGGCGAACAACGCGGGCTGCGCGAAACCGGTCTGGTTCAGCGCTTCCTGGTCCTCGCCCCACATCACGTCCCGCACGCGCGGGTCCAGCTGCGCGAGCACCGCGTCGAGCGCGTCGGCGAACACCTCGAAGCGGGCGTGCAGTTCGCGGCCCATGCCGATGCGCTGCGAACCCTGGCCGGAGAACAACACGCCGAGCGAGCGCTCGGTGGCCGACCCGCGCGCCACCTCGGTCGGACCGTCCTCAGTAGACAAGAGGACCGCGCGGTGGTCCAGGTTCGCCCGGCCGGTCACCACCAGCGAGTAGCCGGTGTCCAGCGGGTTTTCCTCGACCGCACGGATGCGGTCGAGCTGGGCATCCAGCGCGGACCTGGTGCGGGCGGACACCGGCAGCGGGACCACCGAGGGCGCCACCCGTGCCTGCTCGATCACCTGTGCCTGCGGCGGCGCCTGCTCCAGGATCACGTGTGCGTTCGTGCCGCTGATGCCGAAGGACGACACCCCGGCGCGGTACGGCCGGTCGACCTCGGGCCATTCCCGCGGCGCGGTCAGCAGCGACACCGCGCCCGAGGTCCAGTCCACATGGGACGAGGGGCGGGTGACGTGCATGGTTCGCGGCAACACGCCGTGCTGCATGGCCAGCACCATCTTGATCACGCCCGCGACACCGGCGGCGGCCTGCGTGTGGCCCAGGTTCGACTTCACCGAACCCAGCCACAGCGGTTCGTCGCGGTTGCGGCCGTAGGTCGCCAGCAGCGCCTGCGCCTCGATCGGGTCACCCAGCGCGGTCCCCGTGCCGTGTGCCTCCACCGCGTCCACATCGGACGGTTGCAGGCCGGCCGAAGCCAGCGCCTGGCGGATGACCCGCTGCTGCGAGGGGCCGTTGGGCGCGGTCAGCCCGTTGGACGCGCCGTCCTGGTTGATCGCGCTACCGCGGACCACGGCCAGGATCTTGTGCCCATTGCGTTCCGCGTCCGACAGCCGCTCGACCACCAGCACGCCGACGCCCTCGGACCAGCCCGTGCCGTCCGCGCCGTCGGCGAACGCCTTCGACCGGCCGTCCTGCGCGAGCCCGCCCTGCCGGTCGAACCCGCCGAAGCTGGACGGCGTGGTCATCACCGTGACACCGCTGGCCAGCGCCAGCGAGCATTCGCCGTCGCGCAGTGCCTTGGCGGCGAAGTGCAGTGCCACCAGCGAAGACGAGCACGCGGTGTCCACGGTGACCGCCGGGCCTTCGAAGCCGAAGGTGTAGGACAGGCGCCCGGAGATCACGCTGGCCGAGGTGCCGGTTCCGGCGTGGCCCTCCATGTCGTCCTGCGAGCGCATCACCAGGTGCTGGTAGTCCTGCCCGTTGGTACCGACGTAGACGCCGGTCCGGCTGCCGCGCAACGAGGTCGGGTCGATGCCCGCGCGCTCGATCGCCTCCCAGGTGCTCTCCAGCAGGAGCCGCTGCTGCGGGTCCATCGCCACCGCTTCACGCGGGGAGATGCCGAAGAACGAGGCGTCGAACCCGGCCACCCCGGGCAGGAAGCCACCGCGGCCGGTGGCACCGCTGGACGGGCCGTCGCCGGTGAGCCAGTCGCTTTCCCAGCCGCGGTCCTCGGGAAACTCGCTGATCGCGTCGCCGCCTTCGACCAGCAGCTGCCACAGGTCCTCGGGCGTGTCCACGCCCCCGGGGAACCGGCAGCTCAGGCCGACGATGACCACCGGTTCGTCGGTGACCTCCGCCGCGGCGGCGGGCTCGTCGAGCATGGAGCCCTCGCCGAGCAGTTCGGCGAGCAGGTATTCGGCGAGCACCTGCGGGGTCGGGTAGTCGAACACCAGGCTCGCGGGCAGCGTCAGCCCGGTCAGCGCGGCGATCTGGTTGCGCAGCTCGACCGCGGTGAGGGAGTCGAAACCGAGATCGCGGAACGCTTTGTCGACGCTGACCGCTTCCTTTCCGGAGTGCCCGAGCACCTCCGCGGCGCGGGTGCGCACCAGGTCCAGCACCGGCTCGACCCGCTGCTCACCGCTGAGGCCACGCAGGCTGCGCTGCAGGTCGGAGGCAGCGGAGGCGGCCTCGCGGCGCTCGTTCTCCACCTCGTCGAGCACGCGCCGGGCTTCGGGCAGCTCGGACAGCAGCGGGCTGGGCCGCATGCTCAGCAGGCCGTGCAGGAGCTGCGGCTGACGCAGTTCGGCGACCACCGTGGTGGCCGACGCGTCGGCGACGGCCTGCCACAGCGCGGTGATCGCCAGCTCCGGGTCGAGCGTGGCGGCCCCGGCGCGCTGCATCGCGTCGCCGGTCTTGCCCTGGTCGGCCATTCCGCCGCCGGCCCAGGCGCCCCAGGCGATCGAGGTGGCGGGCAGGCCGCGGTCGCGGCGCTGCTGGGCGAGGGCGTCGAGGACCGCGTTGGCCGCGGCGTAGTTGCCCTGGCCCGGGTTGCCGACCGCGCCGGCGACCGAGGAGAACAACACGAACGCGGCCAGGTCGCGGTCGCGGGTCAGCTCGTCGAGCACGTGGGCCGACGCGACCTTGGCCGCGAAAACGGCCTCGAAGCGTTCGGGCGTCAGGCTTTCCAGGACGCCGTCGTCGAGCACACCGGCCGTGTGCACGACCGCGGTCAGATCCGGGAGCCCGTCGAGCAGGGCGGCCACCGCGTCGCGGTCCGCCACGTCGCAGGCCTCGATGGTGACCTCGGTGCCCAGCGCGGTCAGCTCGTCGCGCAGTTCGGTGGCGCCCGGCGCGGCCGGACCGCGTCGGCTGACCAGCACGAGCCGGTCGATGCCCCGGCGGGCCAGGTCACGCGCCACCCGCGCACCCAGCGCGCCGGTGCCACCGGTGATCAACGCGGTGCCGGTCGGCTCCCAGATCGCGCGCTCACCCGAGGCCGCGATCAGTCGGCGGCCGAACACCCCGTGCGGCCGGACGGCCACCTGGTCCTCGGTTCCGGCAAACACCGCGGGCAACCGGCGCAGCACGCGGTCGTCCAGCTTCTCCGGCAGGTCGACCAGGCCGCCCCAGCGCTGCGGCTGCTCCAGCGCGGCGACCCGGCCGAGGCCCCAGACGGCGGCCTGGTCGGCGTGCAGCACCGGATCGGTGCGCCCGATCGACACGGCACCGCGGGTGACCGCCCACACGGGCGCGAGCACCCCGGCGTCACCGAGTGCCTGGAGCAGGGTCGCGGTCTCGGTGACCCCGACCAGCGAAAGCACGCGGTCGGCTGTGATCCCGGCCAGTCGCCCGGCCAGCGACGCGCGATCGGTGACCTCGACACGCGTCACGTTCTCGCCGAGCGAGCCGATCAGGGCGCCGGTCCAAAGGTCATCCGTGGTGTCGGCAGGCACGGCAACCAGCCAGCTGCCGGACAGCCCGGCGTCGGCGGGCGTGAGCTGCTGCCATTCCTCGCGGAACAACCACGAATCCACTGTGGACTGCGCGTGCCTGCGGGTGCGCCACGCGGAGAGCGCGGGCACCACGGTGGACACCGTGTCGTTGTCCAGTTCCAACGTCTCGGCCAGGCTTTCCAGGTCCTCGCGTTCGACCGCGGCCCAGAACGCCTGGTCGACCGGGTCCTGCCCGGCGCTGAACCGCGTGCCGAAGCCACCGCCCTCGACCCAGTAGTTCTCGTGCTGGAAGGCGTACGTCGGCAGGTCGGCCTGCTGCGCGCCGGTGCCGTCGAACCAGGCGGCCCAGTCGATCCGCACCCCGGCGACGTGCAGCCGGGCCAACGCGGTGAGCAGCGCGGTCTCTTCGTCGCGGTCCTTGCGCAGGGCCGGGACAGCGAGTTCGGCGACCGCGGCGGCCATGGCCGAGAGCGTGCTGTCGGGGCCCAGCTCGAAGTACGTCGTCTCGGCGTTCAGGTGGTCGGCGAAGCGCACGGTTTCCCGCACGTGCCGGACCCAGTAGTCGACGTTCGTGACATCGCCGGACATGGGGATGGTCGGCTCGTGGAACGTCAGGCCCTCGATGGCCGCCCGGAAGTCGTCCAACATCGGGTCCATCAACGGTGAGTGGAAGGCGTGCGAAACCTTCAACCGGCTGGTCTTCTCGAAGCCCGCCGCGATGGCCAGGACCGCGGCTTCCTCACCGGCGATGACCATCGAATCGGGGCCGTTGACCGCGGCGATCGAGACACCCTCGGTCAGGGTGATCTCGTCCTCGCGAGCCTTGATCGCCACCATGGCGCCACCGGCCGGCAGCGCCTGCATCAGCCGCGCACGAGCCTCGATCAGCGTGCACGCGTCCTCAAGCGAGAGCACACCCGCCACATGCGCGGCCGCGATCTCCCCGATCGAATGCCCAGCCAACGCATCCGGCTTCACGCCCCACGACTCGACCAACCGGAACAGAGCCACTTCCAGCGCGAACAACGCAGGCTGCGCGTTCCCAGTCTGGTTCAACGCGTCGGCGTCCTCGCCCCACATGACGTCACGGACGTCCAGGTATTCGAAGATCTCATCCAACGCGGTCCTGAACACCGGGAAACGCTCGTACAGCTCCCGGCCCATGCCGAGCCGCTGCGAACCCTGACCGGCGAACAGCAACGTGAGCTTGCGCGTGCCCGCGGTTCCCCGTGCCACCTCGGTTCCCCCGGCCAGCACCGCCCGGTGCTCGAAGCGGGAACGGCCGATGGCCAGCGAGTAGCCGATGTCGACGGGAGAACCGCTCAGCGCCCGGACGCGCTCGATTTGGTCGTCCAGCGCGGCCTCCGACTTCGCGGAGACCAGCCACGGCACCACCGCCGGGGTGAACGTGGGCTTCGGCTTGGCGATCTCGGTGACCGGCGCCTGCTCCAGGATGATGTGCGCGTTCGTGCCGCTGATGCCGAACGAGGAGATCCCGGCGCGATACGGCCGGTCCACCGCAGGCCATTCCCGCGGCGCGGTCAGCAGTGAGACCTTCCCGGCGTTCCAGTCCACATGGGACGACGGTTGCTCGACGTGCAGCGTGCGCGGCAGCACCCCGTGCTGGAGCGCCATGACCATCTTGATCACGCCCGCCACCCCGGCGGCGGCCTGCGTGTGGCCCAGGTTCGACTTCACCGAACCCAGCCACAGCGGCTCGTCCCGGTTGCGGCCGTAGGTCGCCAGCAACGCCTGCGCCTCGATCGGGTCACCCAGCGCGGTCCCCGTGCCGTGTGCCTCCACCGCGTCGACGTCCGAAGTGGACAGACCGGCGGTGGCGAGTGCCTGTCGGATCACGCGTTGCTGCGAAGGACCGTTGGGCGCGGTCAGCCCGTTCGACGCGCCGTCCTGGTTGATCGCCGAACCCTTGAGGACCGCCAGCACCTTGTGCCCGTGGCGCTGTGCGTCCGACAGCCGCTCGACCACCAGCACGCCGACGCCTTCGGACCAGCCGGTGCCGTCCGCGCTGTCGGCGAACGCCTTGCAGCGGCCGTCCTGCGCGAGCCCGCCCTGACGGGAGAACTCCATGAACATGCCCGGCGTGGCCATCACCGTCACACCACCGGCCAGCGCCAGCGAGCACTCCCCGTTGCGCAGCGCCTGCGCGGCGAAGTGCAGCGCCACCAAGGAAGACGAGCACGCGGTGTCCACGGTGACCGCCGGGCCTTCCAGCCCGAAGGTGTAGGACAGGCGCCCGGAGATCACGCTGGCCGACGTGCCGGTCCCGGCGTGCCCCTCCATGCTTTCCTGCGCGCCCATGACCAGCTGCGAATAGTCCTGGCCGCTCGTGCCGACGTACACGCCGGTCCGGCTGCCGCGCAGCGAACCCGGGTCGATGCCCGCGCGCTCGATCGCCTCCCACGAGGTCTCCAGGAGCAACCGCTGCTGCGGGTCCATCGCCACCGCTTCACGCGGGGAGATCCCGAAGAAGCCGGGGTCGAACCCGGCGACCCCGGGCAGGAAGCCGCCCTGGCCGGTGACGCTGCTGCCGGGACCGCCGCCCGCGAGCCACTCCAGGTCCCAGCCGCGGTCGTCGGGGAAGCCGCTGATCGCGTCCCGCCCGTCGACCAGCAGCTCCCACAGCTCCTCCGGCGAGTTGATGCCGCCGGGGAAGCGGCAGCTCAGGCCGACGATCACGATCGGCTCGTCGTCCACCTTCGCCGGTGCGGGCGCCTCATCCACGGGCTCGTCGTCACCGAAGACCTCCGTGTTCAGGAAGTCCGCGAGCACCAACGGAGTCGGGTAGTCGAAGACCAGCGTCGCGGGCAGGCTCATGCCGGTGGCCTGACCGAGGCGGTTGCGCAGTTCGACCGCGGTCAGCGAGTCGAAGCCCAACTGGCGGAAGTCGCGTTCGGTGTCCACCGCGTCGGTCGAGTCGTGGCCGAGCACGGCCGCGGCCTCGGTGCGGACCAGCTCGACGAGCGCCTTCACCCGCTCCTCGCGGCCCAGGCCCTCCAGCTTCCGCAGCGCGCCGCTGTTGCGCCCGCCGGCGGCGGCCTTGCGACGGCCCGTGGTCATCAGGCCGCGCAGCATCGGCGGCACCGCGAACGGCGCCGCGCTCGAACTGGTGACGATGCTGGCCGGCACGACCAGCGGCTCGTCCACGGTGATCGCCGCGTCGAACAACGCCAGGCCGAGCTCCACCGACAGCGCCGGGGTGCCCGCGCGGGCCATCCGCTCCAGCGCGGCGGCGTCCATGTCGCTCGCCATCCCGGCACCGGCCCAGGCACCCCAGGCCAGCGAGGACGCGGGCAGGCCCTCGGCCCGCCGCTGTGTGGCGAGCGCGTCGAGGTAGCTGTTGGCCGCCGCGTAGTTGCCCTGACCGGCCGCGCCCAGCACGCCGGAAATCGAGGAGTAGAGCACGAAATCGGCGAGGTCGAGGTCACGGGTCAGCTCGTGCAGGTGCCAGGCGGCGTCCACCTTGGGCCGCAGCACCTTGCTGATCCGGTCCGGGGTGAGTGAGCCGACCACCCCGTCGTCGAGCACACCGGCCGTGTGCACCACCGCGGTCAGCGGGTGCTCGGCGGGAATGCCCGCGAGCAGTTCGGCGACCGAATCGCGGTCGGCGGCGTCACAGGCCACCACGTCGACGTCGGCGCCGTGGGCGATCAGTTCGGCCTGGAGTTCGACCGCGCCCGGTGCGTCCGGGCCGCGGCGGCTGGTCAGCAGCAGGCGCCGGACCCCGCGGCTGCCCACCAGGTGCCGGGCCAGTTCCGCGCCGAGACCGCCGGTGCCACCGGTGATCAGCACGGTGCCCTCGGGCGCCCACTGGCCGGGCACGGTCAGCACGATCTTGCCGATGTGCTGGGCGCGGCTCATGAACCGGAACGCGTCCTTGGCGCGGCGCACGTCCCAGGTGCGGATCGGCAGCGGCTCGATGGCGCCGCTCGCGAACAGCGCCTTGAGCTCGTCGTGCATCTGCTGGACCCGGTCCAGCTCCACCCAGCCGAGGTCGAAGGCCTGGTAGGCGATGCCCGGCAGGCTCGCCGGGTCACGCAGGTCGGTCTTGCCCATCTCCAGGAACCGGCCGCCCTCGCCGAGCAACCGCAGCGACGCGTCGATCAGCTCCCCGGTCAGCGCGTTGAGCACCACGTCGACCTGCGGGAACTTCGCCTCGAAGCCCGCGTCACGCGAAGACGCGATGTGGTCGTCGTCGAGGCCGAGGCCGCGCAGGGTGTCCCACTTGCCCTCGCTGGCGGTCGCGTAGACCTCCGCGCCGAGGTGCTGGGCCAGCTGGATGGCGGCCATGCCGACGCCACCGGCACCGGCGTGCACCAGCACCTTCTCCCCCGGCTGGACCGAGGCCAGGTCGTGCAGCGCGTACCAGGCGGTGAGGAACACCAGCGGGTACGAGGCACCGGCCTCGAACGACCAGTCCTCCGGCAGCTTGGTCAGGAACCGCTCGTCGACCACGCCCTCCGGGCCGAACCCGCCGAACAGCATGCCCATCACCCGGTCGCCGGGCTGGAGGCCGACCACGTCCGGTCCGGTTTGGACCACGATCCCGGCGGCCTCGGCGCCGAACACCCCGGCCTCACCCGGGTACATGCCCAGCGCGTTCAGCACGTCGCGGAAGTTCAGGCCCGCCGCGCGGATCGCCACGCGCACCTGGCGCTCGGCCAGCGGCTCCAGCAGGTCGGGGCAGGGCGCGAGGATCAGCTCGTCCAGGCTGCCCTTGTTCACCGTGGCCAGGCGCCACGGCGTGTGCTCCGGCGGCACCAGCGCCGGGCTGGCCGAAAGCCGGGCGAGGCGGCCGAGGTGAGCGGCCCCGGCCCGCAGCGCGACCTGGGTCTCCCCGAGTTCCAGCAGTTCGGTGAGGTTGTTCAGCACGGCCGCGGATTCGGCCGTGTCGTCGAGGTCGGCGAGCAGGAAGCGGCCGGGGTTCTCCGCCTGCGCCGAGCGCACCAGGCCCCAGACCGCCGCGGCGGCCAGGTCGCGGACCGCTTCACCGGCGACCGCGGTCGCACCCCTGGTCACCACCACGAGCGGCTTGCCGGACTCGTCCGCCAGCGCGTCGCGGACGACTTCCTGCGCGCGGGCGGTCAGTTCGTGCACGGCTTCGATGCCTTCGGAACCGGCGAACTGCACCAGGAGCGCTTCGGCTTCCTCGGCTGCGTCATCGTCGATGGTCGCGGTGAGGCCGAAGAGATCCTCGCCGAGGAGTGCCCACTTCGCGGCGGGCCGGTCGGCGGCGAGTTCGGCCGCGGACCAGTCGACCACGAACAGCGAGTCGCCGACCCGGCCCTGCTGCTGGGGTGCCTCGTCGACCGAGGAGTGCCGCAACGACAGGGATTCCACCGAGAGCACCGGCGCGCCTTCGACGTCGACCGCGGTCACGGACATCGAATCGGTGCCCGTGCGGGAAAGCCGGACGCGCAGCACCGAAGCGCCCACCGCGTGCAGCGACGCGCCGTGCCAGGCGAACGGCAGGCCGTGGTCCTCCTCGTCGAAGAAGACGATGGCGTGCAGGGCGGCGTCCAGCAGCGCCGGGTGCAGCCCGTAGGCGGCCGCGTCCTCGACGTGCTCCGGCAGTTCGACCTCGGCGTAGACCGCGGATTCGGTGCGCCAGACCGCCTTCAGGCCCTGGAACACCGGCCCGTAGCTGAGGCCGCCCTGCTCGGCGAGGCGGGCGTAGTGCCCGTCCAGCTCGACCGGCTCGGCCCCGGCGGGCGGCCATTCGTCGATGCGCTCGGCCTCGGATTCACTGTTGCTCAGGGTGCCGCCGACGTGGTGCGTCCACTCGCGGCCGGTGCCGTCGGCGGGCTGCGCGTACACGCCGACCTCGCGGCGGCCGTGCTCGTCGACCTCGCCGACGCGGACCTGCACCGCGACGCCCGAGCGGTCGTCGAAGGCCAGCGGCACCATCAGCGCCAGCCCTTCGACGCGGTCGCAGCCGACCAGGTCGCCCGCGCGGATGACCAGGTCCAGGAAACCGGTGCCGGGGAAGACCACCCGGCCGCCGACCTGGTGATCGGCCAGCCACGGGTGCGTGTTCAGCGCGAGCCTGCCGGTGAGCACGATCTCGTCCGAACCGGCGACCGCCATCGCGGCGGTCAGCAGCGGGTGCTTGGTGGAGAACAGGCCCAGCCCGGCGACGTCCCCGGCGCGCCCGCCGGTCGCCATCGACGGCCAGCACTTCTCGTGCTGGAAGGCGTAGGTCGGCAGGTCGACGCGGCGCGCGCCGGTGCCGGTGAACCAGCTCTTCCAGTCCACCGGGACGCCGTTGACGTGCAGTTTCGCCAGTGCGGTCAGCGCGGCGGCCTCTTCGGGCCGGTCCTTGCGCAGCACCGGCACGACGACCGCGTCCGGCGCCGACTCGGCGACCATCGCGGAGAGCACCCCGTCGGGGCCGAGTTCCAGGAAGACGCCGACGCGCTCGGCGGCCAGGGTGGACACCGCGTCGGCGAACCGCACGGTGTCGCGGACGTGCCGCACCCAGTACTCGGGCGAGGTCACGTCGCCGCTGGTGATCACCGGGATCCGCGGCTCGTGGAAGGTCAGCCCCTCGATGGCCGCACGGAACTCGTCCAGCATCGGGTCCATCAGCGGCGAGTGGAAGGCGTGGGAAACCTTGAGCCGCGAGGTCTTCTCGAAGCCTTCGGCGATGGCCAGCACCGCGGTCTCGTCACCGGCGATGACCACCGACGACGGCCCGTTGACCGCCGCGATCGACACCCCATCGGTGAGAAGCGGGGTGACCTGCGCTTCGGTGGCGCGGATCGCCACCATGGCTCCCCCGGTCGGAAGCGCCTGCATCAATTTCGACCTGGCGGTGACCAGCGTGCAGGCGTCCTCAAGCGACAGCACTCCGGCGACGTGCGCGGCGGCGATCTCACCGATCGAGTGGCCCGCGAGGAACCGCGGCTTCACGCCCCACGACTCGACCAGCCGGAACAGCGCCACCTCGATGGCGAACAACGCGGGCTGGGTGTAGCCGGTCTCGTTCAGCCGATCAGCCGACCCGCCCCACATCACCTCGCGCACGTCCGGGTCCAGGCCCGCGAGCACGCTGTCCAGCGCCTCGGCGAACACCGGGTACCGGGCGTGCAGTTCGCGGCCCATGCCGAGCCGCTGCGAACCCTGGCCGGAGAACAACACGGCCAGCGGGCGCTCGGCCGCGGTGCCCCTGGCGACCTCGGCCAAACCATCCTTTGTGGACAGCAGGACCGCGCGGTGCTCGAGTTCGGTGCGCGTGGTGACCAGCGAGTACCCGGTGTCCAGCGCGGAATCGCCACCCAGGAAGGCGCGGACGCGCTCCAGCTGGCCGTCGACCGCCTCCGGGGTTTTCGCCGAGACCACCAGCGGCACGATCTCCGGCTCGTCCCGCTCGGGCAGTTCGGCCTCGACCACCGGCGTGTGCTCGAAGATCACGTGCGCGTTGGTACCGCTCAGGCTGAACGAGGACACCCCCGCGCGGCGGGCGCGGTTGACCTCCGGCCATTCGGTGGCCTCGGTGACCAGCTCCACCGCACCGGCGTTCCAGTCCACATGGGACGTCGGCTGGGCCACGTGCAGCGTCTTCGGCACCACGCCGTGACGCAGCGCCAGCACGGTCTTGATCACCCCGGCGACACCGGCGGCGGCCTGCGTGTGGCCCAGGTTCGACTTCACCGACCCGAGCAGCAGCGGGCGCTCACGGTCCTGGCCGTAGGTGGCCAGCAAAGCCTGCGCTTCGATCGGGTCGCCCAGCTTGGTACCGGTGCCGTGGGCTTCGACAACGTCCACATCGGACGCGGCGAGCCCGGCTCCGGCCAGCGCGGCCCGGATGACCCGGCGCTGCGACGGCCCGTTCGGCGCGGTCAGCCCGTTCGAGGCACCGTCCTGGTTGACCGCGCTGCCGCGCAGCGTGGCGAGCACCTGGTGGCCGTGGCGGCGGGCCTCGGACAGGCGCTCCAGCACCAGCACACCGACGCCCTCGGACCAGCTCGTGCCGCCGGCGTCGTCGGAGAAGGCGCGGCACCGGCCGTCCGGCGCGAGCCCGCCCTGCGCGGTGAACCCGGCGAAGCTCATCGGCGTGCTCATCACCGCGACGCCACCGACCAGCGCCAGTGAGCTTTCCCCGGTGCGCAGCGACTGCGCGGCCAGGTGCAGCGCGGTCAGCGACGAGGAGCACGCGGTGTCGATGGTCAGCGACGGGCCGACGAAACCGAAGCTGTAGGAGACGCGGCCGGAGATGACCGCGGCGGCGAGACCGGTGCTGGCGTGGCCTTCGAGGTCCTCGTTGGCCCGCAGCACCACGTTCGTGTAGTCCTGCCCGCCGGTGCCGATGAACACCCCGGTCTGCGAGCCGCGCAGGTCGGCGGCGTCGATCCCGGCGCGCTCGATGGCCTCCCAGGACACTTCCAGCACCAGGCGCTGCTGCGGGTCCATCGCCTTGGCCTCACGCGGTGAGATGCCGAAGAAGCCGGTGTCGAACCCGGCCATGTCGGCGAGGAAGCCGCCCTTCGCGCCCTCGGTGCCGCCGGTCGGGTCGGACTCCCAGCCGCGGTCCGGCGGGAAGTCGGTGATCGCGTCCCCGCCGTCGAGCAGGAACTGCCAGAGGTCCTCCGGCGAGTCGATGCCACCGGGGAACCGGCAGCTCATGCCGACGATCACCACCGGGTCGTCGGCCGTCCCGGTGCCGTGAATGTGGCTTTCACGGCCGATTTCGCCGTGAATGTGGCTTTCACGGCTTCCGACCAGTTCGTCGAGCAGGTATTCGGCCAGCACGCGCGGGGTCGGGTAGTCGAAGACCAGCGTGGCGGGCAGGGTCATGCCGGTGGCCGAGCCGAGGCGGTTGCGCAGTTCGACCGCGGTCAGCGAGTCGAAGCCGAGCTGGCGGAACTCGCGGTCGACGCCGATCGCGTCGGGCGAGCTGTGCCCGAGCACGGCCGCCGCTTCGGTGCGCATCATCTCGGTCAGGTGCCGGATCCGCTCGTCCTCCGGCATGCCGAGCAGTTGCTGGGCCAGGCCCTCGCCACCGCTGGTGCCGCTGGCCGCGGTGCGGCGGCCGGTGCGCATCAGGCCACGCAGCAGCGCGGGCACGTGGCCCTGCGCCGGTCCGGCCTGGCCCGCGCCGCCGTTGAGCGCCACCAGCAGCGGTTCGTCGCAGCCGATGGCCGCGTCGAACAGGGCCAGGCCCTGCTCGACCGACAGCGGGTTCGTCGACTCGCTCATCCGCCGCATGTCGGCGTCGCTGACCGTGGCGGTCATGCCGATCTCCGGCGTCCACGCGCCCCACGCCACCGAGGTCGCCGCCAGTCCTTCGCTGCGACGGCGGTGGGCCAGCGCGTCCAGCCACACGTTCGCGGCCGAGTAGTTCGCCTGCCCGGCACTGCCCATCACCCCGGAAACCGAGGAGTAGAGCACGAAACCGGCCACGTCGAGGCCGCGCGTCAGCTCGTGCAGGTGCCAGGCGGCGTCCACCTTCGGCCGCAGCACGGTGTCCAGGCGCTCGGGCGTCATCGAGCCGACGATGCCGTCGTCGAGCACCCCGGCGGTGTGCACCACGGCGGTCAGCGGGTGCTCGGCGGGAACGGTCGCGAGCAGGCTTTCGAGCGCGTCGCGGTCGGCGACATCGCAGGCGGCGATGGTGACACTGGCGCCGGCCTCGATCAGCTCGTCCCGCAGTTCCACCGCCCCGGCCGCGTTCTCCCCGCTTCGGCTGACCAGCAGCAGGTTGCGCATGCCGCGGGTGGTGACCAGGTGACGCGCGAGCACCCCGCCCAGGCCGCCGGTGCCACCGGTGATCAGCACCGTGCCGTCGGGGTCCCAGCCGGGCGGCACGGTCAGCACGATCTTGCCGATGTGCTGGGCGCGGCTCATGAACCGGAACGCGTCCCGCGAGCGGCGCACGTCCCAGCTGACGATCGGCAGCGGCCGGATCGACCCGGCGGCGAACAGCTCCTTCAGCTCGGCCAGCATGGCGCCGATCCGGTCCGGGTCCACCCAGCCGAGGTCGAACGCCTGGTAGCGGACCTCGGGCAGGCTTTCCGGGTCTCGCAGGTCGGTCTTGCCCATCTCCAGGAAGCGCCCGCCCGGCACGAGCAGCCGCAGCGAGGCGTCGATGAACTCGCCGGCCAGCGCGTTGAGCACCACGTCGACCTGCGGGAACTTCGCCTCGAAGTCCAGCGAGCGCGAGGAGGCGATGTGGTCTTCTTCGAGACCGAGTGAGCGCAGGGTGTCCCACTTGCCCTCGCTGGCGGTCGCGAAGACCTCCGCGCCGAGGTGCTGCGCGAGCTGGACCGCGGCCATGCCGACCCCACCGGCACCGGCGTGCACCAGCACCTTCTCGCCCGGCTGGAGGTCGGCGAGGTCGACCAGCGCGTAGTAGGCGGTGAGGAAGACCAGCGGGATCGACGCGCCGGTCTCGAAGGAGAACTCCTCGGGCAGCTTGGTCAGCAGGCGTTCGTCGACCACGCCCAGCGGGCCCATGCCGCCGAACAACATGCCCATCACGCGGTCGCCCGGCCGCAGATCGGTGACCTCGGGGCCGGTCTCGACCACCACACCGGCGGCCTCGGAGCCGAACAGGCCCGCGTCACCGGGGTACATGCCCAGCGCGTTCAGCACGTCGCGGAAGTTCAGGCCCGCCGCGCGGACGGCGATCCGGACCTGACGGCCCTCCACCGGGTCCAGCAGTTGCGGGGCGGGTGCCAGGGTGAGGCCGTCGAGGCTGCCCTTGCGTCCGCTGTCCAGGCGCCACGGCACGCCGACCGGCGGCACCAGCGCGGTGCCGGCGGCCAGCCGTGCGAGCCGTCCGACGTGCAGTTCCCCGTCGCGCGCGGCGATCTGGGTCTCTCCGTTGGCGCGCAACGCTGGCAGGATGCCCAGTACGTCGGTCTCGGCTTGGTCGAGGTCGAGCAGCAGCAGGCGGCCGGGGTTCTCCGACTGGGCCGTGCGCACCAGGCCCCACACCGCGGCGGCGGGCAGGTCGTCCACGTTCTCGTCCCCGGCGGCGACCGCGCCCCGGGTGACCACGACGAGGCAGGAGTCACCGAAGCGCTGGTCCGCCAGCCAGTCCTGGACGGTGCCGAGCACGCGGGCGGTCAGCTCGTGGACGGCTTCGGCGCCGTCGCTCTCGCTCGCCACGGGCCACAGCACCATGCCCGGCACGCCGCCGGAGAGCTCAGCCAGTTCGTCGAGCGACGCCACCCGGGAGCCGCCGGTCGCGGCGACCGCGGCACCCAAGGCCGCTTCCCCGGTACCGAGCACCGCCCATCGAGTGTCCTCTGTGGACTTCGCACCGGGCTGGGTGACCCAGTCCAGGCGGAACAACGAGTCCAGCTCACTCTGCGCGCGGGCGGTCGATTCGGCCGTGGCCGAGCGCAGCGCCAGGGATTCCACGGACAGCACGGGCTCGCCCTGGACGTCGACGGCGGTCACCGAGATGGCGTCGTCGGCCGTGGCGGCCAGGCGCACGCGCAGCGTCGAGGCGCCGGACGCGTGCTGTGAGACCCCGCTCCACGAGAACGGCAGCAGGCCGCTGTCCTCACGGTCGGGGTGCACGAAAAGGCTGGCGTGCAGGGCGGAGTCGAGCAGCGCCGGGTGCACGCCGAACTCACCGGCGTCCTCGACACTGTCCGGCAGGGCCACTTCGGCGAAGATCTCGGCAGTGTCTCCACCGCCCTGCCACACGTTCTTGACGCCCTGGAACACCGGCCCGTAGGTCAGCCCGGTCTCGGCGAAGCGCTCGTAGAACCCGTCCAGGTCCAGCGCCCGCGCCCCGGCGGGCGGCCATTCGGCGGCGTCGAAGGGGGCGACCGCGGCACCGTCGCTGAGCGTGCCGCCGGCGTGCTGCACCCACGATTCGGCGTTGCCGTGCTGCGAGTGCACGCTGACCGGGCGACGGCCGGCGGCATCCGGCGAACCGACCCACACCTGCACGGTCACCGAGGTCTTCTCGGCGAGCACCAGCGGGACCACGAGGGTCAATTCGTGCACGCGATCGCAGCCGACCTGATCGGCCGCACGCAGGGCGAGTTCGAGGAAACCGGTGCCCGGGAACAGGACCGCGCCACCGACGGCGTGATCGGCCAGCCACGGGTGGCTCTCCAGCGACAGCCTGCCGGTCATGATCAACTCGCCGGAACCGGCCACCGTGGTGGCCGCGCCGAGCAGCGGGTGTTCCGCGGAGTCCAGGCCCAGCCCGGAGATGTCGCCGGAGCGCACGGACACCGACGGCCAGTACTTCTCGTGCTGGAAGGCGTAGGTCGGCAGCGCCACGCGACGCGCACCGGTGCCGTCGAGCACCGCGCTCCAGTCCACGGTGACGCCGCTGACGTGCAGTTTGCCCAGCGCGCCGAGGATCGCGGCTTCCTCACCGCGGTCCTTGCGCAGCGCCGGGGCCACGGG
The DNA here is from genome assembly GCF_021725495.1 of Saccharothrix sp. AJ9571. Classification (NCBI taxonomy): domain Bacteria; kingdom Bacillati; phylum Actinomycetota; class Actinomycetes; order Pseudonocardiales; family Pseudonocardiaceae; genus Saccharothrix; species Saccharothrix sp. AJ9571. The sequence goes on from NZ_CP091382.1 coordinate 745,120, forward strand.
CAGGTCCGCGCTCTGCTGCGCCAGCCCGGCCAGCGCGCCGTCCGGCCCGAGTTCCAGCAGCACACCGGCACCGGCGGCGGCCAGCGCCCGCACCCCGTCGGCGAAGCGCACGGCTTCGCGCACGTGCCGCACCCAGTAGTCCGCCGAGCGCAGTTCGTTCGCGGTGGCGAGTTCGCCGGTCAGGTTCGAGACCACCGGGATCGTGGGCTCGGCGTAGGCGATGCCCTCGGCGAACCGGCGGAACTCCTCGAGCATCGGGTCCATCAGCGGCGAGTGGAACGCGTGGCTCACCTTCAGCCGCGTGGTCCGCTCGAAGCCTTCGGCGATGGCCAGCACGGCGGCCTCGTCACCGGCGATGACCACGGACGACGGCCCGTTGATCGCGGCGATCGAGACGCCTTCGGTGAGCAGCGGGGTGATCTCGTCCTCGGTGGCCTTGATCGCCACCATCGCCCCACCGGTCGGGAGCGCTTGCATCAACCGCGCACGAGCGGCGACCAGCCCGGCGGCGTCCTCCAGCGAGAACACCCCCGCGACATAGGCGGCCGTGATCTCGCCGATGGAGTGCCCGGCGACGAAATCCGGTGCCAGGCCCCAGGATTCGGCCAGCCGGAACAGCGCCACCTCGATGGCGAACAACGCGGGCTGCGTCCAGCCGGTCTGGTTCAGGAGTTCGGCGTCGTCACCCCAGACGACGTCCCGCAGCGAGCCGTCGAGGTGCCGGTTCAGCTCGGCGAGCACCTCGTCGAAGGCACTGGCAAAAGCCGGGAAGCGGCCGTACAGCTCCCGGCCCATGCCGATCCGCTGCGCGCCCTGACCGGAGAACAACACGCCCAGTTTGGCGCGCCCGTTGACCTCACCGGTCACCACGCCCGGCGCGGTCCCGTTCTCGACCCACCCCGAAAGCGACCCGCGCAGTTCCTCCAGGCTCCCGCCGACCACGGCGAGCCGGTGTTCGAAGCTGGTCCGGGTGGTAGCGAGTGAAAACGCGAGGTCCACCGGCCGCTCGGAGTCCACAAAGGACAACAGCGAGGAGACCTGGTCCTGCAGCGCCGACGGCGTCCGCCCCGCCAGCACCCACGGCACCACAGCGGGCACAGGTACGTCGGGCAGCGGCTCAACGGTCATCGGCGGCGCCTGCTCGATGATCGCGTGCGCGTTGGTGCCGCTGACCCCGAACGAGGACACGGCCGCGCGGTACGCCCGGCCGGTCTCCGGCCACGCCGTGGCCTCGGTGAGCAGCCGGACCGCGCCGGTGGTCCAGTCGACGTGGGTGGACGGCTTGGCCACGTGCAGTGTCTTCGGCACCAGGTCGTGCCGCATGGCCATGACCATCTTGATCACCCCGGCCACGCCCGCCGCCGCCTGCGTGTGCCCGAGGTTCGACTTGATCGAACCGAGCAGCAGCGGGTGTTCGCGGTTCTGGCCGTAGGTGGCGAGCAGGCTGCGCGCCTCGATCGGGTCACCCAGCGGGGTGCCGGTGCCGTGGGCTTCCACGACGTCCACATCGGCCGGTGCCAGGCCGCAGCGGTCCAGCGCCTGCCGGATCACGCGCTGCTGCGCGCGGCCGTTGGGCGCGGTGAAGCCGTTCGACTCGCCGTCGGAGTTGACCGCGGAACCCCGCACCACGGCGAGCACCTCGTGCCCGTTGCGCTGCGCGTCGGACAACCGCTCCAGCACCAGCAGGCCGACACCTTCGGACCAGCCGGTGCCGTCGGCGTCATCCGAAAACGCCTTGCAGCGGCCGTCGCGCGCGAGCCCGCCCTGACGGCTGAACTCCACCAGCGAACCCGGGGTGGCCATGATGTTCACGCCGCCCGCCAGCGCCAGCGAGCATTCGCCGTTGCGCAGTGCGTGCGCGGCCAGGTGCAGGGCCACCAGCGAGGACGAGCACGCGGTGTCGACGGTGACGCTCGGGCCTTCGAGGCCCAGTTCGTAGGAGACGCGGCCGGAGATCGCGCTGGCCGCGATGCCGGTGCCGATGTCCCCGGTGGCGTCGGCCACCGAGCGGACCATCAGGTGCGAGTAGTCCTGCCCGTTGGTGCCGACGAACATGCCGGTCCGGCTGCCGCGCAGCTTCGACGGGTCGATCCCGGCCCGCTCGATGGCCTCCCAGGTGGTCTCCAGCAGCAGGCGCTGCTGGGGGTCCATGGTGACCGCCTCACGCGGCGAGATGCCGAAGAAGCCGGGGTCGAAGTCGGCCACCCCCGGCAGGAACCCGCCCTGCAGGCTCATGCTGGTGCCGCGCTCGTCGGTCTCGGCGGACGCCAGCGACTCGGTGTCCCAGCCGCGACCGGCGGGGAAGCCGGAGATGGCGTCCCCGCCGGAGGCCACCAGCTCCCACAACGCCTCGGGCGAGTCGATGCCGCCGGGGAAGCGGCAGCTCATCGCCACGATCGCGATCGGCTCCGAAGCGGCGGCCACCAGTTCGCGATTCTGCCGGCGCAGCCGCTCGGCGTCCTTCATCGCGACCCGGAGCGCTTCGACAACCTTCTCGTTGGGCGCGTTCATGCTCTGACTCACTTCCAGGAAGGTTCGGACTCGTCGTCATGGCCGTTGTCCTGGCCGCTCAGCGCGGCCTGCACCAGGTCGTCCACCGTCATCGTGTCGATGGAGGCGCCTTCGCCGTTCTCCTCCGGCCCACCGCCGGGGCGGGCCAGCCGCAGGAGCTGGTCGAGCATTCCGTGCTCACGCAGCTTCGCCAGCGGCACCGAAGCGAGCAGCTCGCGCACCTCGGCCTCTTCGGTGCCGGCGCTCGCGCCCTCGGGCACCAGCTGTTCGAGCAGGTGCTCGGCCAGTGCCTTCGGGTTCGGGTGGTCGAACACCAGCGTGGAGGCCAGGCTCAGCCCGGTCGCGGCGTTGAGCCGGTTGCGCAGCTCCACCACCGCGAGCGAGTCGAAGCCCAGGTCGCGGAACGGCCGGTCCTCGCGCACCGCGTCGAGATCGGCCTGCCCGAGCACCTCGGCGGCCCGGGTGCGCACCAGCTCCAGCACCACCTCGTAGCGGCGGGCCGGGGCCAGCTTGAGCACCTGCTCGGCCAGTTCCGGTTCGGCGGGCGCGGCTTCGGTGACCGCGCCCGGCGCGGGCGCCAGCTCGCGCATCAGCGGACTGGGCCGGAAACCCGAGGTGAACCGGCTCTGGTCCACCGCGGCGACCACCGCGGTCGGCTCGCTCTCCGCCGCCAGCTGCCGCAGCACCTGGCACGCCAGCTCGGGTTCCATCATCGCCACCCCGGCGCGGCGGGCGGTTTCCATGGCGTGGTCGGTATCGGCCATGCCGCCACCACCCCAGGCGCCCCAGGCGATCGAGGTCGCCGCGTGACCGTCGGCGCGTCGGCGCTCGGCCAGTGCGTCCAGCACCGCGTTCGCCGCGGCGTAGTTGGCCTGACCGGGGTTGCCGATCGCGGACGAAGCCGAGGAGAACAACACGAACGCGCTCAGGCCAGCCTCGCGGGTCAGCTCGTCGAGCAGCAGCGCCGAGTCCACCTTGGTCCGGAACACGTCCTGGAACCGGTCCGGGGTGAGCCGGTCGAGGATGCCGTCGTCGAGCACCCCGGCCGCGTGCACCACGCCGGTCAGGTCCGGGATCGTGCCGAGCAGTTCGGTCACCGCCGCGCGCTCGGTGACATCGCAGGCGGCCACGGTCACCGCCGCCCCGAGCCCGGCCAGTTCGGTCCGCAATTCCTCGGCGCCCGGCGCCTCGGGGCCGCGGCGGCTGACCAGCACCAGGTGCCGCGCCCCCGCCCCGGCGAGGGTGCGGGCCACGTGCCCGCCCAGCGCGCCGGTGCCGCCGGTGATCAGCACGGTGCCGTCCGGGTTCCACTCCTGCGCCGGAACCGGTGCGGGCGCCGGGAGCAGGCGCCTGCCGAAGATCCCGCTGGTGCGCACGGCCACCTGGTCCTCGCCGTCGAGTCCGGAAAGGACGGACGTGAGCCCGCGGACCACGCGGTCGTCCAGTTGGGCCGGGACGTCGACGAGCCCGCCCCAGCGCTCCGGGTACTCCATCGCGGCGACCCGGCCGAGGCCCCACACGGCGGCCCGCTCCGGGTTCGGCACCGTCTCCGAGCGGCCCACCGAGATCGCCCCGCTGGTCAGGCACCACAGCGGCGCGGTGATCCCCGCGTCGCCCAGCGCCTGGACCAGGGTGGCGGTCAACAGGACCCCGGCCGGTGCGCCACCGCCGGTGGATTCGGCCATCGCCAGCAGGGAAACCACTCCGGCGAACTCGGTCTCACCGTGTGCCTTGAGCGCTTCGGCCACCTGTTCGCGGTCGGGCGCCGCCACCTCGACGCGGGTGAAGTCGCCGTCGATCGCGTCGAGCAGCGCCCCACCGCCCGCCGGGACCACGGCGAGCCAGGAGCCCGCCAGCCGGTCGGTCTTCCTGCCGCCCAGCGGCTTCCACCCGATCCGGTGCCGCCAGCTGTCCACAACGGACTGGTCCTCGCGCTGGCGCCGCCAGTCGAGCAGCGCCGGGAGCACCTTCGACAGCGACTCGCCGTCCACGTCGAGCACCGACTCCAGCGAAGCGAAGTCCTGCTGCGCCACGGCCTCCCAGAGACCCTGGTCGGACACGCCGTCGGTCTCCGCCTTGGGCGCGGCAGGCACCGCGTCCGGCCAGTACCGCTGCCGCTGGAAGGCGTAGGTCGGCAGGTCCACCCTGGCCGCGCCGACACCGTCGAAGAACTCGCGCCAGCCGATGCGGACCCCGCGGGTGTGGATGCGGGCGAGCGCGGAGACCAGGCTGTTCTCCTCACCGCGGTCCTTGCGCAGCACCGGCACCACCAGCGCCTGCGGGGAGATCGACTCGCGGGCCATCGCCGAGAGCGCCGCGTCCGGGCCGAGTTCGACGTAGGTGGCCACGCCCCGGCTGTCCAGCGAGCGCATCGCGTCGCCGAAGCGCACGGCGTCGCGCACGTGCCGCACCCAGTACTCGGGGGAGGTCACGTCACCGTCGGTGGCGATCGGGATGCGCGGTGCCGAGTAGGTCAGGTTCTTCGCGACCGTCCGGAAGTCCTCCAGCATCTGGTCCATGTGCGCCGAGTGGAAGGCGTGGGAAACCTTGAGACGCTTGGCCTTCCACGGTTCGGCCACCTTCTCGACCAGCTCCGCGTCCCCGGCGATGACCACCGAGTTCGGCCCGTTCACCGCGGCGATCGACACCCCGTCGACCAGGTACGGCAGCACGTCCTCCTCGCTCGCCTGCACCGCCGCCATCGCCCCGCCGGCCGGGAGGGCCTGCATGAGCCGGGCGCGGGCGGAGACCAGCGCGCAAGCGTCGTCGAGGGTGAGCACCCCGGCGACGTGGGCCGCGGACAGCTCGCCGATCGAATGCCCGGCGAGGAAGTCCGGCTTGATGCCCCACGACTCGAGCAGGCGGTACAGCGCCACCTCGACCGCGAACAACGCGAGCTGCGCGTGCCCGGTCTGGTTCAGCGCCTCAGCGTCGTCGCTGCCGTCGCCCCACATCACGTCGCGGATGTCGCGGCCGTCGAGCTCGGCCAGCACCTCGTCGAGCGCCGCGGCGAAGACCGGGAAGCGGTTGTACAGCTCCCGGCCCATGCCGATCCGCTGCGCGCCCTGTCCGGTGAACAGGAACGCGAGCTTGCCGGAGCGGGCCGCCTCGTCCCGCAGCACGTGCGGCGCGTCCCCGTCTTCCGCCAACGCCACCAGACCGTCGACCAGCTCGTTCTGCTGCCCGGCGAGCACCACCGCGCGGTGTTCGAACGCGGCACGGGTGGTCGCCGCGGACAGCGCGATCCCGGCCAGGTCGTCGTTCTCGCGAGCCAGGTCCAGCAGGCGGGTCGCCTGGGCCCGCAGCGCCGCCGGGGTCCGGCCGGAGACCAGCACCGGCATCACCTCGGGCTTGCGCTCGGGCGCCACCACAGCGTCCCACTTGGTCGGCGGCACGGTTTCGGCCTGCTCCAGGATCAGGTGCGCGTTCGTGCCACTGGCCCCGAACGAGGAGATCCCGGCCCGGCGCGGACGGCCCACCTCGGGCCACGGCGTGGTCTCGGTCAGCAGCCGGACCGCGCCCGCGCTCCAGTCGACCTGGGTGGTCGGCCGGTCCACGTGCAGCGTTCGGGGCAGCCGGCCGTTGCGCATGGCCATGACCATCTTGATCACGCCGGCCACGCCCGCCGCCGACTGCGTGTGCCCGATGTTGGACTTGACCGTGCCCAGCAGCAGCGGCTGTTCGCGATCGCGGCCGTAGGTGGCCAGCAAAGCCTGCGCCTCGATCGGGTCACCCAGCTTGGTGCCCGTGCCGTGCGCCTCGACCGCGTCCACATCGGACGCTCCCAGCTTCGCGCTGGCCAGCGCCGCCCGGATCACCCGCTGCTGCGCGGGACCACTCGGCGCGGTCAGGCCGTTGGAGGCGCCGTCGGAGTTGATCGCCGAGCCCCGGACCACCGCGAGCACCTCGTGCCCGTTGCGGCGGGCGTCGGACAGCCGCTCGACCACCAGCATGCCCACGCCCTCGGACCAGCCGGTGCCGTCGGCGGTGTCGGAGAACGCCTTGCAGCGGCCGTCCTCGGACAACGCGCCCTGGGCACTGAACTCGACGAAGCCCACCGGCGTGGACATCACCGTGACCCCACCGGCCAGCGCGATCGAGCACTCGCCGTTGCGCAGTGCCTGCGCGGCGAGGTGCAGCGAGACCAGCGAAGACGAGCACGCGGTGTCGACCGAAACCGTCGGGCCCTGGAAGCCGAAGGTGTACGCGAGCCGCCCGGAGAGCAGGCTCGCCGACTGCGCGGTCTGCCACTCGTGCCCGGCGGTCTCGGCGGGCAGGCGGTACTCACCGCTGCCGCCGCCGATGAACACCCCGGCGTCCGTGCCGCGCAGCGTCCCCGGGTCGATCCCGGCGCGCTCCATCGCCTCCCACGCCGACTCCAGCAGCACCCGCTGCTGCGGGTCCATCACCAGCGCCTCACGCGGCGAGATGGCGAAGAAGTCGGGATCGAAATCCGCCACGTCGTAGAGGAAGCCACCCTGGCGGGTGATGCTTTGCTTGCTTCCGAACAACTTGCCGAAGTCCCAACCACGGTCTGCGGGCATCTCACCGACCGCGTCCACACCCCCGGTGACCAGCTGCCACAGGTCCTCCGGCGAGCGCACCCCACCGGGGAACCGGCACGCCATGCCCACGATCGCGATCGGCTCATCCGCCGATGTGCCGTGAATGTGGCTTTCACGGCGCACCTCCGTGCCGTGAAGGTGGCTTTCACGGCTTCCCACCAGCTCTTCGAGCAGGTAGGCGGCCAGTTCCGTGGGCGTCGGGTAGTCGAAGACCAGGGTGGCGGGCAGGCTCAGCCCGGTCTCGGTGTTCAGCTGGTTGCGCAGGTCGACCGCGGTCAGCGAGTCGAAGCCCAGGTCGCGGAACGGTGAGCCGTCCTCGATCGCGTCGGTGGTCGAATGCCCGAGCACCACGGCGATCTTGTCCCGGACCACGGCCAGCAGCACGTCGCCGCGGTCCTCCTCGGGCAGGGCCAGCAGCCGCTGCCGCAGCTCCGAGTCCACTTCGGACTCCACCGCGGCCGAAGCCGCCTCCGGCAGGTCGGCGAGCAGCGCACCGGGCAGCGAAGGCGCGAAGGTCTCCCACCGCACGTCCGCCACGGTCACCGAGGTGTCCCCGGCGGCGACCGCGCGGCCGAGCGCGGCGAGCGCCAGTTCCACGTCCATCCCGGGCAGCCCGCTCAACCGCAGGTGCCGCGCCATCTGGCTTTCCGGCGACTCCGCAAACGGACCCCAGGCGAGGTACAGCGCCTTCGCCCCGCGAGCCCGCCGGGCGCGGACGACCGCTTCGAGGTAGGCGTCCACGGCGGCCTGCGGGCCGCGGCCACGCACACCCCACGTCCCGGCGATCGAGCCGAGCACCACGAAAGCGTCCAGCGGCCGGTCGCCGAGCAGTTCGTCGAGATTGCGCACCCCGGCCACCGCGCCTTCGAGGTCCTCGGCGGCCTCCCCGGCGTGGACCACGGCGGTGAACTCGTGCTCGCCCAGCACCGCGGCCAGCGCGTCGCGGTCGGCGGCGGTGCCGGTCACCACGGTGGCGCCCGCGCTCGTCAGCCAGCCGGAAAGCTCCTCGTTGCCGCCGACGAGCAGGATCGTGCCCGCCGGAGTCCAGGAACCGGCGGCCCCGGCCGCCCGGACCAAGCGCCTGCCGAAGATCCCGTTCTCGCGCAGGGCGACCTGGTCCTCGGTCCCGGCCAGCACCGCGGCCAGTCCGCGGGCGGTGGTCAGGTCGACCAGCCCGCCCCAGCGGTCCGGCTGCTCCAGCGCGGCCACCCGGCCCTGGCCCCAGATCGCGGCCTGGCCGAAGTTCTCCGCCACCTCGTCACCGACCGCGACGGCACCGCGGGTCAGGCACCACAGCGGCGCGGTGACGCCCGCTTCGCCGAGCACCTGGAGCTGTTCGGCGGGCCAGGCGTGGCCGGGCACCTCGGCGCCTTCGGTCGCCAGCAGCGAGACCACGCCGTCGAACCCGGTCTCGTTCACCTCCACCAGCAGCCCGGCGAGTTCGGCGCGGCTGCGCACGTCCAGGCAGACGGTGTGCTCACCCAGCGCCTCCACGATCTCGGAGGTCCACTCGTCCTCGGCCGTCTCCGCCGGGAGCAGCACCAGCCAGCGGCCGGTGAGCGTGCCCTCGTCGTGGATCGGGACCCAGGTGGTCTCGTACCGCCAGCCGTCCACAACGGACTGTTCACGACGGCGGCGGCGCCAGGACGACAACGCCGGGACCATCGCGGTCACCGTCTCGCCGTCCAGCTCCAAAGTGGACGCCACGGAGTCGACGTCCGCGCGGTCCACCGCGGCCCAGAACTCGGCGTCGGCCGGGTCACCCATGCCTTCGGGCGGGCCCATCGCGATGGTGCCCTCGGGCCAGTAGCGCTCGCGCTGGAAGGCGTAGGTCGGCAGCGCGACGCGGGAGGCGCCGGTGCCGGCGAAGTAGTTCTCCCAGTCGACCGCCACGCCGTTCGCGTGCAGCGTGCCCAGCGCGGCGGTGATCGCCAGTTCCTCGTCGCGGTCCTTGCGCAGCAACGGGACCACCAGTGCGTCGGGAACAGACTCCGCGGCCATCGCCGAGGCCACGCCGTCGGGACCCAGCTCGATCATCGTGGTGACACCGGATTCGGCGAGCGTGCGCACGTTGTCGGCGAACCGGACGGTGTCGCGCACGTGCCGCACCCAGTACTCCGGCGAGGTCACGTCCCCGGTGGCGACCACCGGGATCCGCGGCTCGTGGAAGGTCAGGCCCTCGATGGCCGCGCGGAACTCGTCCAGCATCGGGTCCATCAACGGCGAGTGGAAGGCGTGCGAGACCTTCAGCCGCGAGGTCTTCTCGAACCGCTCGGCCACGGCCAGCACCTCGGCCTCGTCACCGGCGATGACGACCGACGAAGGCCCGTTGACCGCCGCGATGGAGATGCCGTCGGTGAGCAGCGGGGTGACCTGCGCTTCGGTGGCGCGGATCGCCACCATCGCGCCCACCCGTCGCCCACCACCACCCTCAACGGAGTCGCTGCGCGACGCGGCATCACTCGAGGTCGGCAGCGCCTGCATCAACCGGGCGCGGGCGGCGACCAGCGTGCACGCGTCCTCCAGGTCGAGCACCCCGGCGACGTGGGCCGCGGCGATCTCGCCGATGGAGTGCCCGGCGAGCCGGTCGGCCCGCAGGCCCAGCGATTCGGCCAGCCGGTAGAGCGCCACCTCGATGGCGAACAACGCGGGCTGGGCCCAGCCGGTCTGCTGCAGCAGCTCGGCGTCCTGACCCCAGACCACGTCACGCAGCGGCCGGTCCAGTTCGACGTCGAGCCGGGCCGCCACCGCGTCGAAGGCGTCCGCGAAGACTCCGAACCGGTCGTACAGCTCGCGGCCCATGCCGAGCCGCTGCGAACCCTGGCCGGTGAACAGGAACGCGGTCTGCCCCTCGCCCCGGCGCACCGACGCCCGCGCGCCCTCGGTCACCTCGCCGCCGCTGACCAGCAGCACCGAGCGGTGCGCGAAGGTCGAGCGGGTGACCGCGAGCGAGTACGCGATGTCCACTGTGCACAGTTCGGGATGCTCGGCGGCGAAGGCGCGCACGCGCTCGGTCTGCGCCGCCAGCGCTTCCTTGGTGCGGCCGGAGACCAGCCACGGCACCACGTTCGGCGTGACCTCGGCGGGCTCGACGGCCTGCTCGACCACCGGCGCCTGCTCCAGCACCACGTGCGCGTTGGTCCCGCTGACGCCGAACGCCGAGACCCCGGCGCGGCGCGGGCGGTCCACCTCCGGCCACGGCCGCGGTTCGTCGAGCAGCGAGACCGCACCCGCACTCCAGTCCACATGGGACGAAGGCGCGTCCACGTGCAGCGTCTTCGGCAGCACGCCGTTGCGCATCGCGAGCACCATCTTGATCACGCCGGCGACCCCGGCGGCGGCCTGCGAGTGCCCGATGTTCGACTTGATCGAGCCCAGCCAGAGCGGTTCTTCGCGGTCGGTCCCGAAGGTGCCGAGCAACGCCTGTGCCTCGATCGGGTCACCCAGGGTGGTGCCGGTGCCGTGCGCCTCGACCGCGTCGATCTCGGCCGTGGTCACCCCGGCGTCGGCCAGCGCCTGGCGGATCACCCGCTGCTGCGAGGGACCGTTGGGCGCGGTGAGGCCGTTGGAAGCGCCATCGGAGTTGACCGCCGAGCCCTTGAGCACGCCCCAGACCTCGTGGCCGTTGGCGAGCGCGTCGGACAGCCGCTCCAGCACCAGCATGCCGGCGCCCTCGGCCCAGGCCGTGCCGTCGGCCGCCTCGGCGAACGCCTTGCAGCGCCCGTCGGCGGCCAGACCGCCCTGGGTGGTGAACTCGATGAACGAGTCGGGGCTGGCCATCACCGAGACACCACCGGCCAGCGCCAGCCCGCATTCCCCGGCCCGCAGCGCCCGGGTGGCCCAGTGCATCGCGACCAGCGAGGACGAGCACGCGGTGTCGACGGTGACCGCCGGGCCTTCCAGCCCGAGGGTGTAGGACAGGCGGCCGGACATCACGCTCGCGGTGTTGCCGGTGGCGACGTACCCCTGCACGTCGGCCGAGGCGCGGCGCAGCACGCTCGGGTAGTCCTGGCCGTTGGTGCCGACGAACACGCCGGTCTGGCTGCCGCGCAACTTCGCCGGGTCGATCCCGGCGCGCTCCAGTGCTTCCCACGCGGTCTCCAGCACGAGCCGCTGCTGCGGGTCCATCGCCAGCGCCTCACGCGGGCTGATGCCGAAGAACGTGGCGTCGAAGTCGGCGACCCCGCTGAGGAACCCGGCCTCGCGGGTCGCCGAGGCGCCCTGGGCGAGCATGCCGAGGTCCCAGCCGCGGTCGTCGGGGAACGCGCTGACCCCGTCACGGCCCTCGGCCAGCAGCTCCCACAGCTCCTCCGGCGAGGTGACCCCGCCGGGGAAGCGGCACCCGATCCCGACGATCGCGATCGGATCGTCCGAGACCGCCTTGGTGCCGTGAATGTGGCTTTCACGGCTCGCGTCCGTGCCGTGAAGGTGGCTTTCACGGCTTCCGAGCAGCTCGGCCAGAAGGTGTTCGGCCAGTGCACGCGGGGTCGGGTAGTCGTAGATGAGGGAGGCGGGCAGGGTGAGGCCGGTCGCGGCGGCCAAGCCGTTGCGCAGCTCCAGCGTGGTCAGCGAGTCGAAGCCGAGGTCGCTGAACGCGCGGTCCGGCTCCACCTCGCTCGCGTCGGCGTGCCCGAGCACCGCGGCGACCTGCGTCCGCAGCATCTCCAGCACCTTGCGGGACCGCTCGGCCTCCGGCAGCCCGGCCAGTTCGTGCCCGGCGGGCTGTTCGGGAGCCGGCGCGCCGACCTCGCGCATCCGCCGTACTTCCGGCAGGTCCGCGGCGAACGGCGCCGGGCGCAGCGCGGTCAGCGCCGGGTAGTAGCGGGTCCAGTCGATGTCGGCGACCACGAGCGTGGTCTGGTCGTGCTCGATGGCCTGCTTGAGCGCGGAGATCGCCAGCTCGGGCGCCATCGGGCTGAGCCCGCCGCGCCGCAGCCGGTTCGCCACCGCGTCGGCCGAGTCGGCGACCATGCCGCCTTCGGCCCACGGGCCCCAGGCGATCGAGATCGCCGGGAGGCCCTGCGCCCGGCGGTGCTCGGCGAGCGCGTCGAGGTAGGCGTTCGCGGCGGCGTAGTTGGCCTGGCCCGCCGCGCCGATCACCCCGGCGGTCGAGGCGTAGAGCACGAACGCCGACAGCTCGCCGGTCAGCTCGTGCAGGTTCTTCGCGGCGATCGCCTTGGACCGCATGACCGCGTCGAAGGACTCGGGGGTGAGGGCGTCGACGAGCCCGTCTTCGACCACGCCCGCGGTGTGGATCACCGCGGTCACCGGGTGCTCGGCGAGCACCGCGGCCAGCGCGTCCCGGTCGGCCACGTCGCAGGCCTTGATGGTGATGCGCTCGTCCGCGAGTTCGGCCGCACCGGGTGCGTCCGGCCCGCGACGGCTCAGCAGCAGCAGGTGCTCGGCGCCGTTGTCCAGCAGCCAGCGGGAGATGTGCTTGCCGAGACCGCCGGTGCCACCGGTGACCAGCACCGTGCCGCTCGGCTCGAAGCTCGTGCGCGGCTCGGGACCGGCTGGCCGGTGCGTGAGCCGGCGGGCGTAGACCCCGGACGGCCGCACGGCCACCTGGTCCTCGTCGCCCGCGAGCACGCCGGGCAGCCGCCGCAGCGTCGCGCGGTCCAGCTGCGCGGGCAGGTCGAGCAGGCCACCCCAGCGGTCGGGGTGCTCCAGCGCGACGACCCGGCCGAAGCCCCAGATCGCGGCCTGCTCCGGCTCGGTCACCGCCTCCGACCGGCCCACCGACACCGCGCCACTGGTGACGCACCACAGCGGCGCGTCGATGCCGGTGTCACCCAGGGCCTGCACGGCGGCGGCCGTGGCGGTCAGGTCGAGCAGGGACAGCACCCCGCCGAGGCGGGTACCCGAGACACCGAGGTCACGCAGGCGCTCGGCCAGTGCGACCCGGTCGTCGCCGGGGACCTCGACCAGCGTGGTCTCCACGCCGAGGCCGTCGGCGATCGTGGTGGCCCGCTCGTCGGCGACCGGCACCAGCACCAGCCACGGCCCGGTCAGCGGCTTGGTGCCCGCCTCCACCGGCTTCCAGGTCACCGCGTAGCACCAGCCGTCCACAGTGGACAGCTCTTGGCGCTTGCGGCGCCAGGTGGACAGCGCGGGCACCATCGCGGTGACCGTGGCGCCGTCGAGGTCCAGCGTCTCGGCGAGCGTGGCCACGTCGGCGCGCTCGACGGCCTGCCAGAACTCGGCGTCGACCGGGTCACCCTGAGCTGGGGCTTCGGCGGTGCTCTGCTCCGGCCAGTAACGCTGGTGCTGGAACGGATACGTCGGCAGTTCGACCGGCCGTCCACCGGCCTTGGCGAAGAACGCCGTCCAGTCGACGCGCACGCCGTGGACGTGCAGGCCGGTCAGGGAGCCCAGCAGCGCGGTCACTTCGGGACGGTCGCGGCGCAGCGCGGGCAGCAGCAGCGCCTCCTCGCCCAGGGTCTCCCGCGCCATGCCGGACAGCACGCCGTCGGGCCCGAGTTCGAGGAAGGTGCGCACGCCCTCGCCCGCCAGCCACGAAACGCTGTCGGCGAACCGGACGGCGTCGCGCACGTGCCCGACCCAGTAGTCCACCGAGGTGACGTCACCGGTGGTGGCGATGGGGACGCGCGGTGCCTCGAAGGTCATATCGGCGATCGCGGCGCGGAAGTCGTCGAGCATGGCGTCCATGCGCGGCGAGTGGAACGCGTGCGAAACCGTGAGCTGCTTGGTCTTGCGGCCGTCGAACTGGGCGACGATCGCCGCTACGGCATCCTCGTCACCGGAGATCACCACGGAGTTCGGGCCGTTGACCGCGGCGATCGAAACGCCCTCGGTGAGCAGCGGGGTGACCTCTTCTTCAGTCGCCTCGATCGCGACCATCGCGCCCCCGGTCGGCAGCGCCTGCATCAACCGACCGCGCGCGGCGACCAGTTTCGCGGCGTCCTCAAGGGACAGGACACCCGCGACGTGAGCCGCGGCGATCTCGCCGATCGAGTGCCCGGCCAGGTAGTCCGGCTTCACGCCCCACGACTCCACCAGCCGGAACAGCGCCACTTCGAGCGCGAACAACGCGGGCTGGGTGTAGCCGGTCTCGTCCAGTGCTGAAGTGTTTCCAGTGTCTGCCCACATCACCTCGCGCAGCGGCCGGTCCAGCTCGGTGTCGAAGTGCGCGAGCACGGCGTCCAGCGCGTCGGCGAACACCTCGAACCGGTCGTACAACTCGCGGCCCATCCCGGCCCGCTGGCTACCCTGGCCGGTGAACAGGAAGGCGAGCCTGCCGCGGGTGGCGGTCCCGCGGACCAGTCCGGCGGCCGGCTGCCCGTCACGCAGGGCGGTCAGCCCGCGCACCAGGTCCTCGGTGTCCTCGGCCACCACGGCGGCGCGGTATTCGAAGGTGGAGCGCGTGGTCGCCAAAGCGCCGGCGACATCCGTCAGGTGCTCGGATTCCACAGTGGACAGCAGGCGCCCGGCCATCGCGCGCAGCGCGTCCTCGCTGCGGGCCGAGACCAGCACCGGCATCGGGCCGGACTCGGTGACCACGGCCGGTGCCTCGGCCGGTTCCGCCTGCTCCAGGATGGTGTGCACGTTCGTGCCGCTGAGGCCGAACGAGGACACCCCGGCGCGGCGCGGGCGGGCGGTCTCCGGCCACGGCGTCGACTCGGTGAGCAGCTGGATCGCCCCGGCGCTCCAGTCCACGTGGGACGAGGGCTGGTCCACGTGCAGCGTCTTCGGCAGCACCCCGTGCTTCAGCGCCAGCACCATCTTGATCACGCTGGCCACGCCGGAGGCCATCTGCGTGTGACCGATGTTCGACTTGACCGAACCCAGCAGCAGCTGCCGGTCGGTGACCTGGCCGTAGGTGGCCAGCAGCGCCTGCGCCTCGATCGGGTCGCCCAGCGCGGTGCCGGTGCCGTGCCCGTCCACCGCGTCCACTTCGGACGGGTCGAGCTTGGCGTTGGCCAGCGCCTGCATGATCACCCGTTGCTGCGAGGGACCGTTGGGCGCGGTCAGGCCGTTGGAGGCGCCGTCCTGGTTCATCGCGCTGCCGCGGACCACGGCCAGCACCTCGTGCCCGTTGCGGCGGGCGTCGGACAACCGCTCCAGCAGCACCAGGCCGACACCTTCGGCCAGCGTCATGCCGTCGGCGGCGTCGGAGTAGGCCTTGCAGCGGCCGTCCTGGGCGAGCGCGCGCTGACGGCTGAAGCCGACGAACGCACCCGGCGTGGCCATCACGCTGACGCCACCGGCGAGCGCGAGAGAGCTTTCGCCGCCACGCAGCGACTGGCAGGCCAGGTGCATCGCGACCAGCGAAGAGGAGCACGCGGTGTCGATGGTGACCGCGGGGCCTTCGAGCCCGAACAGGTAGGACACCCGGCCGGACAGCACGCTCGACAGCGTGCCGGTGATCATGTGCCCCTCGGACGCGCCGGCGGCGTCCGTGCCGCCGGTCGAGTAGTCCTGGTAGCTGGCGCCGATGAACGCGCCGGTCAGGCTGCCGCGCAGCGAGGCCGGATCGATCCCGGCCCGCTCGAACGCCTCCCAGGCGGTTTCGAGGAGCAGGCGCTGCTGCGGGTCCATCGCCAGCGCCTCACGCGGGCTGATGCCGAAGAAGCCGGGGTCGAAGTTCGCCACGTCGTGCAGGAACCCGCCCTGCACCGAGTAGGTGCCGCCGGGGCGGTCGGGGTCCGGGTCGAACAACGCGTCGGCGTCCCAGCCGCGGTCGGCAGGGAACCCGGAGATCGCGTCGACCCCGCCGAGCACCAGCTCCCACAGGTCCTCGGGCGAGCTGACCCCGCCCGGGTAGCGGCAGCTCATGCCGACGATGGCGATCGGCTCGTCGTCGGTCGCCGAGGTGACCACCGGCGCGATGGACCGGCCGCCGCCCTCGATCTCGCCGAGCAGGAACTCCACCAGCGCGATCGGGTTCGGGTGGTCGAAGACCATCGTGGTCGGCAAGGTCAGCCCGGTCGCCGCGGCGAGCCGGTTGCGCAGGTCGACCGCGGTGATCGAGTCGAAGCCGATCTCGCGGAAGGCGCGGTGCTCGGACAGCTCGTCGGCCGAAGAGTGGCCGAGCACGGTGGCGACCTGCGTGCGCACCAGGTCGAGCAGCACGCGCTCCTGCTCGGCGGCGGGCAGCGAGCGCAGCCGGTCGGCGAACCCGCCGTCGTCCTTGGGCGCGGCGTTCGCGGCCTCCTCGGTGAGCTGCCGGACCTCGGGGATCTCGTCGAACAGCGTGGTCGGCCGGGTCGCGGTGAACACCGGGTGGTACCGGTTCCAGTCGACGTCGGCGATGGCCACGTCGGTGTCGTTCTCGTCGAGCGCGCGGCCCAGCGCGGACAGCGCCAGGCGCGCCTTCATGAACACCAGGCCGCTGCGGCGGATCTGCTCCGGGTCGACGCGGCCGAGGCCGAGGTCGTCGGCCCAGATGCCCCAGGACACCGCGGTCGCGGGCAGGCCGCGGCCACGCCGGTTCTCGGCGAGTGCGTTGAGGTAGGCGTTGGCCGCGACGTAGGCGCCGTGCTGGCCACTGCCCCACATGCCGGAGATGGACGAGAACATCACGAACGAGTCGAGTTCCTCGTCGATCAGCGCGTCCAGGTGCTCGGCGCCCCGGACCTTGGCGTTCACCACCTGCCCGAAGGCGTCCGAAGTGGACTCGGCGAGCGAGTGCAGGCCGATCACCGCGGCGGTGTGGATGACGTTGCGGATCTGGTGGCCGTCGGCACGCAGGCCGCCGAGCATGGCGGCCACCGCGTGGCGGTCGGAGATGTCGCAGGAGACCGCCGAGGCGTCGGAACCCAGCTCGCGCAGGGCTTCGACGAGTTCGGGGGCGCCGGGCGCCTCGATCCCGCTGCGGCTGATCAGCACGATCCGCTCGGCACCCTGGTGGGCCAGCCAGTGCGCCACGTGCGGGCCGAGCGTGCCGGTGCCGCCGGTGATCAGCGTGGTGCCGCGTGGCTGCCACTCGCGAGCGCGGTTCGGCCGGGCCGGAGCCCGCACGATCCGGCGGGCCAGCGTGCCCGAAGCGCGGATGGCGAACTGGTCCTCGCCCGCCGGGTCGGCCAGCACGGCGGCCAGCCGCTGCCCGGCCCGCGAGTCGAGCTGCGCGGGCAGGTCGATCACGCCGCCCCAGCGCTGCGGGTGCTCCAGCGCCGCGGTCCAGCCGACGCCCATCACCTGGGCCTGCGCGGGGTTGGTCAGCTTGTCCGACCGGCCGGTGGAAACCGCGCCGCGGGTGAGGAACCACATCGGCGTTTCGGTCGTTTGCACGAGCTTGACGCTCAGGTCGAGACCACGGGTCAGCGCCGGTTCGGTCTCGCTCGGCGCCTCGTCCATGGCCAGCAGCGACACCACACCCGTGATGCCCTCGGTGTCCACAGTGGAGCCGTCGAAGACCACGCGGCGCACCTCGGCGCCGTTCTCGGTCAGCGCGTCCGCGACCTCCTGGTCGTCGATGCCCTCGGCGGTGACCAGCAGCCAAGTACCGGAGAGCGTGGCCTGCGTGGTGCCGCTCAACGGCTTCCAGGTGACGCGGTAGCGCCAAGCGTCCGCGGTGGACTGCTCACGGTGCTGCTGGCGCCACGAGTTCAGCGCGGGCAGCACAGCGGCGAGCGACTCTTCGTCCACGTGCAGGCTGGAGGTGAGCGTCGCGAGGTCGGCGCGCTCGACGGCCGCCCAGAACGCGGCGTCCACCGGGTCGGCCCCGGTCGGCTGTTCGGGCATTTGCGGCCCGCCGACCCAGTACCGCTCGTGCTGGAAGGCGTAGGTGGGCAGGCTGATCCGGCGCGCGCCGGTGCCTTCGAAGGCGGCCTTCCAGTCGACGGCCACCCCGCGCACGAACACCTCGGCGATCGAGGTGAGCAGCCGGTCCACTCCGCCGAGATCGCGGCGCAGGGTACCGGTGACCACGCCCCGCGCTCCGGCGTCCGCGAGGGTGTCCTCCACCCCGACGGTGAGCACCGGGTGCGAGCTGACCTCGATGAACGCCTGGTGCCCGGCGGTCACCAGGTCGCGGACGGCACCCGCCAGGTGCACGGTCTGGCGCAGGTTGCGGTACCAGTAGTCGGCGGTCAGCTCCGGGCCCTCGACCCAGTCGCCGGTGACCGTGGAGCGGAACGGGATCCGCGGCCGCTGCGGGTCGAGCCCGTGCAGGTCGCGCAGGATCTCGTCACGGATGTCTTCGACGTGCGCGGAGTGCGAGGCGTAGTCCACCACGATCCGCCGCACCCGCACGCCTTCCGCGGCGAGCGTTTCGAGCAGTTCGTCCAGTGCCTCGGGATCACCGGAAACGGCGACCGTGCGCGGGCCGTTCTCGGCGGCCAGCGACAACCGGCCATCCCACGCGGCCAGCCGCTCGACGACCTCGTCGGCGGGCAGCGCGATCGACGCGATGCCCCCGCGCCCGGCCAGTTCACGGCCGATCGCCTGGCTGCGCAGCGCGACCACCTTCGCAGCGTCCTCCAGCGACAGCGCGCCGGAGACGCAGGCGGCCGCGATCTCCCCCTGCGAGTGCCCGACCACCGCGTCCGGCACCACACCGTACGAACGCCACACCTCGGCGAGCGACACCATCACGGCGAACGACGCGGGCTGCACCACGTCGACGCGTTCCAGCGAGGGCGCGCCTTCCACCCCGCGGAGCACGTCGAGCAGCGACCAGTCCAGGTAGGGAGCGAGCGCGGCGGCGCATTCGGCGATCCGCGCGGCGAACACCGGCGACTCGTCGATCAGCTGCGCGCCCATGCCCGCCCACTGCGCACCCTGGCCGGGGAAGACGAAGGTGACGCGACCGTCCAGATCGGCCAGTCCGCGGACCTCGGCCGAGCCGATCAGCACCGAGCGGTACTCGAACTTCGAGCGCGTGGTGGCCAGCGAGAACCCGACGTCGACCGGGCGCTCGCCCTCGACCGCGGGCAGCAGGTTCGCGATCTGCGCTGCCAGCGCGGCTTCGCTGCGGGCCGTCAGCACCCACGGCACGACGCCGCCCGGCTGCTCCACGACCACCGGCGCCAGCTCGGCCGAAACCGGCGGCGCCTCTTCGATCACCGCGTGCGCGTTGGTCCCGCTGACCCCGAACGAGGACACCGCGCACCGGCGCGGTCGGCCGTTCGAAGCCCATTCGACCGGCTCGTTCAGCAGCGACAGCGCACCCGAACTCCAGTCCACGTGCGACGACGGTGTGTCGGCGTGCAAAGTCCTCGGCAGCAAGCCGTTCTGCAGCGCCATCACCATCTTGATCACGCTGGCCACGCCCGCGGCCGACTGCGAGTGGCCGATGTTCGACTTGACCGAGCCGAGCAGCAGCGGCCGCTCCGGGTCGCGCTCGCGGCCGTAGGTGGCCAGCAGCGCCTGCGCCTCGATCGGGTCACCCAGGGTGGTGCCGGTGCCGTGCGCGTCCACGGCGTCCACATCGGACGGTTCGACACCCGCGTTGGCCAGCGCCTGCATGATCACCCGCTGCTGCGAGGGACCGTTCGGCGCGGACAGCCCGTTCGAAGCGCCGTCCTGGTTGACCGCGGAACCCCGCACCACGGCGAGGATCGGGTGCCCGTTGCGCTCGGCGTCCGAAAGCTTCTCGACCAGCAGCATGCCGATGCCCTCGGACAGGGTCATGCCGTCGGCCGAGTCGGAGAACGCCTTGCAGCGGCCGTCCTGCGCGAGCGCCCGCTGGCGGCTGAAGGCGATCAGCGGCTTGGGGTTCGGCATCACCGTGGCGCCGGCGGCCAGCGCCAGCGTGCTTTCCCCGCTGCGCAGCGACTGGCAGGCCAGGTGCAGCGCGACCAGCGACGAGGAGCAGGCGGTGTCCACGGTGACCGCCGGGCCTTCGAGGCCGAAGACGTAGGACACGCGGCCGGACAGCACGCTCGGGCTGCTGCCGGTCACCGCGTAGCCCTCGGATCCGCCGCCGTCCACAGCGCCGTATTCGGAGTAGCTGGAGCCGATGAACGCGCCGGTGCGGGTGCCACGCAGCGAGGCCGGGTCGATCCCGGCGCGCTCGATGGCCTCCCACGTGGTCTCCAGCAGCAGGCGCTGCTGCGGGTCCATGCCGACGGCCTCACGCGGCGAGATGCCGAAGAAGGCCGGGTCGAAGTCGCCCGCGGTGTGCAGGTAGCCACCCGCGGTCGAGTAGGTGGTGCCCGGGTTGTCGGGGTCCGGGTCGTAGAGCATGGCCATGTCGAACCCGCGGTCACCGGGGAATTCGGTGATCGCGTCGGTGCCTTCGGCGATCAGGCGCCAGAACTCCTCCGGCGTGTCCGCGCCACCGGGGAACCGGCAGGCCATGCCGATGATGGCGATCGGCTCGTCGGTGGAGCCGCCGTTGTTCGCCTGCCACACCACGGCTTCGGCGGCCGAGCCGAGCAGTTCGTCGTGCAGGTGGTCGGCCAGCACCTTCGGCGTCGGGTAGTCGAAGATCAGCGTCGCCGGCAGCGTCAGGCCGGTCGCGCCGCCGAGTCGCTGACGTAATTCGACCGCGGTCAGCGAGTCGAAGCCGATCTCCTGGAACGCCCGCTGCTCGCCGACCTCTTCGGCGGAGCTGTGCCCGAGCACCGCGGCGGCCTCGGCCCGCACCAGCGCGACCAGGCGGCGGCGCTGCTCGGCCTCGGGCAGCTCACGCAGTTCGGCGGCGAAGCCGGACGACTCGCCCGTCTGCTTCTCCTCGGCTTCGGCCAGCGCCTTGACCTCGGGCAGGTCGCTGAGCAGCGCGCTCGGGCGGCGCGAGGTGAACAGCGGGTGGTAGCGGTCCCAGCTGACGTCGGCCACGGTCACCGTCACGTCGTGCTGGACGACCGCGCGGTGCAGTTCGGCGATGGCGGGCCCGGCGTCCAGGAAGGCGAGGCCCTGGCGCAGCAGGCTGCCGGACATCTCCTCGTGCGTGGCCATGCCGACCTCGGCCCACGGACCCCAGGCGATCGAGGTCGCGGTCAGCCCCTGGGCGCGGCGGCGCTCGGCCAGCGCGTCGAGGTAGGCGTTCGCGGCGGCGTAGGCGCTCTGGCCACCGCTGCCCCACACCCCGGCGATGGACCCGAACAACACGAACAGGTCCAGCTCGCGATCACCGAGCAGCTCGTCCAGGTTCCGCGCGCCGAGCACCTTCGCGGACATGACGTCGGCGAACTCCGGCAGCCCGGTCAGCTCCAGCGGCGAGGACTGCCCGACGCCCGCGGTGTGCACGACCCCGGTCAGCGGCATGGCGGGCGGGATGTCGGCGAGCACGGCGGCGAGCGCGTCGCGGTCGGCCACGTCGCAGGCGACGATCTCGACGCGCGCACCCAGTTCGGTCAGTTCCGCGCGCAGTTCGGCCGCGCCCGGCGCGTCCAGGCCACGGCGGTTGGTGAGCACCAGGTTCTCCGCGCCACGACCGGCCAGCCAGCGCGCGACGGCGGCCCCGAGACCACCGGTACCGCCGGTGACCAGGACCGTGCCGCCCGCGGTGAAGTCGTCGGCGGCGGGCAGCGCGTCCACCGGCCGGTGGGCCAGGCGGCGGCCGAGCACGCCGGTGGCGCGGATCGCGGTCTGGTCCTCGGTCCCGGTGAGCACGCCGAGCAGCCGCCGCAGCGCGTTGGCGTCGACCTCCTCCGGCAGGTCGACCAGCCCGCCCCAGCGCTGCGAGTACTCCAGCGCGGCGACGCGGCCGAAGCCCCACACCGCGGCCTGGGCGGGCGACTCGACCTCGTCACCCTGGCCGGTGCTCACCGCACCGCGGGTCAGCGTCCACAGTGGAGCGTCAAGGGTGCGCAGGACCGAGATGGTCAGCGCGAGACCGGTGGAGAGCACCGGGTGTGGTTCGTAGGGGCGCTCGTCCAGCGCCAGCAGCGAGACCACGCCGGCGACCTCGCCGACCTCACCCAGCCGCTCGGTGATCGGCCCCTGCTCGGCGCACGCGGCGTCCAGTTCGAGCTGACGGGCGTCGGCGCCGTGCGCGGCCAGCAGGTCGCGGACCTGCCCGGCCAGTTCGGCGTCCTGCTCACCGGTGAGCACCAGCCACTGCCCGCTGAGCACCGGGGTGACGCCGGTCCGCAGCGGGGTCCACTTGATCCGGTAGCGCCAGGAGTCCAGAAGGGACCTCTGCTGGTTGCTCTGCCGCCACGACGAGAGCGCGGGCAGCAGCGCGTCGAGGGAGGACTGCTGCTGCTCGCCGAGGTGGAGCAGGGCGGCCAGTTCGTTCGCGTCGCCGCGTTCGATCGCCGCCCACAGCCGCTCGTCGCTGGGGTCGCTGGAGAAACCGGCGGGCAGCTCCGGCGCCTGCGGCCAGTAGTACGAGTGCTGGAAGGCGTAGGTCGGCAGCTCGACCCGCCGCACCCCGCGGCCCTCGAAGAAGCTCGGCCAGCCGACCCGCACGCCGTGCAGGTGCATCCGGGTCAGCGCGGAAACCACCGCGGGTTCCTCACCGCGACCGGACCGCTGGGCGGCCACGATGTTCGCGTCGTCGTCACCCAGTACTTCCTGGATCATCGGCGACAGCACGCCGTCCGGCCCCAGCTCGACGAACATCCGCACGCCCGAGTCGCGCAGGGTGCGCACGCCGTCCGCGAACCGGACCGCCTCGCGGACGTGACGCACCCAGTAGTCCGGCGACGACATGGCGTCGGTGTCGAAGTGCCCGGTCAGGTTGGAGACCACCGGGATCTTCGGCGCGGCGAAGGCCAGTTCCGCGACGACCTGCCCGAACTCCGCCAGCATGTCGTCCATGCGCGGCGAGTGGAAAGCGTGCGAAACGGTGAGGCGCTTGGTCTTTCGGCCTTCGAAGCGCGCGACCACGGCGTCCACGGCGTCTTCGTCACCCGAGACGACCACGGAGTTCGGGCCGTTGATCGCCGCGATCGACACGGTGTTGGTCAGCGGGCCGGTCAGCAGCGGCGCGACTTCGTCCTCGGTGGCCTGGATCGCCACCATGGCCCCACCGGTGGGCAAAGCCTGCATCAAGCGGCCACGCGCGGCGACCAGCTTCGCGGCGTCTTCCAGGGTGAGCACCTCGGAGACGTGCGCGGCGGTGATCTCGCCGATCGAGTGCCCGCCCAGGAAGTGGACCTTCACGCCCCACGAGCGCACCAGCCGGAACAACGCCACCTCGACGGCGAAGATCGCGGGCTGCGCCCAGCCGGTCTGGTCCAGCAGACCGGTCTCGTCGTCCCACATGACCTCGCGCAGCGGGTGGTCCAGGTGCGCGTCGAGCGCGTCGGCCACCTCGTCGAAGGCCTCGGCGAACACCGGGAACCGCTGGTACAGCTCACGGCCCATCCCGGCGCGCTGGCTGCCCTGCCCGGTGAAGATCATCGCGATCTTGCCCGACACCGCCTCGCCGGTGAGCGCCCCGGCGTCCGGGGAGTCGGCGGCGAGTGCGGCCAGCGACCGCAGCAGGGACTCGCGGTCCTCGCCGACCACGGCGGCGCGGTGCTCGAAGGCCGACCGAGCGGTCGCCAGCGAGTAGGCCACGTCGGCGGGCTCCAGCTCCGGCTTACCGTCCACATAGGACAAAAGCCGGGCGGCCTGCGCGCGGACGGCGTCGCGGGTCTTGCCCGACAGTACCCACGGCACGGTCCCGTCCAGGGTCGGCCGCTCCTCGACGACCACCGGCGCGGGCTGCTCCAGGATCACGTGCGCGTTGGTGCCGCTGATGCCGAACGACGAGATGCCCGCGCGCCACGGGCGGCCGACCTCGGCCAGTTCCGCCGGCTCGGTGAGCAGCCGCACGTCACCGGCGGTCCAGTCCACGTGGGACGACGGCTCATCGATGTGCAGTGTCTTCGGGAGGACGCCGTACTTCAGCGCCATCACCATCTTGATCACCCCGGCCGCGCCGGCGGCGGCCTGCGTGTGCCCGAGGTTCGACTTGACCGAGCCGAGCAGCAGCGGGCGGTCGCGGTGCTTGCCGTAGGTGGCCAGCAGCGCCTGTGCCTCGATCGGGTCGCCGAGCGAGGTACCGGTGCCGTGCGCCTCCACCGCATCGACGTCCGAAGTGGACAGCCCGGCGCTGGCGAGCGCCTGCTGGATCACGCGTTGCTGTGAGGGTCCGTTCGGCGCCATCAGGCCGTTCGACGCGCCGTCCTGGTTGATCGCCGAGCCCTTGACCACGGCGAGCACCTCGTGCCCGTTGCGCCGCGCGTCGGACAACCGCTCCAGCACCAGCACCCCGACGCCTTCGGACCAGCCGACGCCGTCGGCCGAGTCGGAGAACGCCTTGCACCGGCCGTCGGGGGAAAGCCCGCGCTGGCGCGAGAACTCGATCAGCGCGATCGGCGTGGACATCACCGTGACGCCACCGGCCAGCGCCAGCGAGCACTCGCCGTTGCGCAGCGCCTGCGCCGCCAGGTGCAGGGTGACCAGCGAAGACGAGCACGCGGTGTCCACGGTGACCGCGGGCCCCTCCAGACCCAGCGTGTAGGACACGCGGCCGGAGACGATGCTCGGCGAGGTGCCGCTGCCCTGGTAGCCCTCGGACGCGCCGCCCATCGAGCCGCCGTAGTCGTTGTACATCACCCCGGCGAACACGCCGGTCTGGCTGCCCCGCAGGGAAACCGGGTCGATCCCGGCCCGCTCGATCGCCTCCCACGACACCTCCAGCAGCAGCCGCTGCTGGGAGTCGGTGGCGACCGCTTCACGGGGGCTCATGCCGAAGAACCCGGCGTCGAACTCACCGGCGTCGTGCAGGAAGCCGCCGGAGCGGGTGTAGGAGGTGCCGGGGTGGTCGGGGTCCGGGTGGTACAGCTTCTCCAGGTCCCAGCCGCGGTCGGTGGGAAAGCCGGAGATCGCGTCGCCGCCGTCGAGCACCAGCTGCCACAGGTCCTCCGGCGAGTTGACCCCGCCCGGGTACCGGCAGCCCATGCCGACGATCACGATCGGGTCGTCGCCGGTCCTGGTCACCGGGCGGACCTGCTCGGGGATCACCGCGTCGGCCTCGAACAGTTCCCCGGCCAGGTATCCGGCCAGCACGTTCGGCGTCGGGTAGTCGAAGACCATGGTGGCCGGCAGGCGCAGGCCGGTGACCGCGGTCAGGCGGTTGCGCAGCTCGACCGAGGTCAGCGAGTCGAAGCCGAGGTCCTTGAACTGGCGGTCGGGCTCGATCTCCGCGCCCTCGGCGTGGCCGAGCACGGCCGCCACCTGGTCGCGGATGATCTCCAGCAGCACATCGCGGCGCTCGTCCTCGCTGAGCCCGGAAAGCCGGCGCACCAGCGTGTCGGCGGCCTCGGAACTGGCCACCGCGGACCGGCGCGAGCGGGTGCGGATCAGCCCGCGGAACAGCGGCGGGATCTCCGGCTGCGCCCGCAGCACGGACAGGTCGAGGCGCAGCGCCAGCACGGCGGCGTCCTCGGTGGTCAGCGCGGCGTCGAACAACGCGACGCCCTGGTCGACGGTCAGCGCGGGCATGCCGGAGCGCGCCATGCGCTCGGCGTCCGCGCCCGACAGCATGCCGGTCTGGTCCCACGCGCCCCAGCCCAGCGAGGCCGCGGGCAGCCCTTCGGCGCGGCGCCGGGCGGCGAGGGCGTCCAGGAAGGCGTTGGCGGCGGCGTAGTTGCCCTGGCCCGGGTTGCCGAACACGCCGGCGGCCGAGGAGAACACCACGAAGGCCGACAGCTCGCCGGTCAGCTCGTGCAGGTACCAGGTGGCGTCGGCCTTGGGCCGCAGCACGGTGTCCAGGCGCTCGGGGGTCAGCGAGCCGATCGTGCCGTCGTCGAGCACCCCGGCGGTGTGCACCACGGCCTTGATGTCGTGGCGCGCCACCAGTTCGGCGACCTGGGCGCGGTCGGTCACGTCGCACGCGGCGACGTGGGCCTCGGCACCCAGCTCGGCGAGTTCGGCGACCAGTTCCCCGACACCCTCGGCGTCGGGACCACGGCGGCTGACCAGCAGCAGGTCACGCACGCCGTGTTCGGCCGCGAGGTGCTTGGCGATGACGCTGCCCAGGCCGCCGGTGCCGCCGGTGATCAGCACCAGGCCGTCCCAGTCCAGCTGTCGCGACTGCGGCAGCGAACGCGCGAGCCGGGCGGCGAAGACCTTGTTGTTCCGGATGGCCAGTTGCGGCTCGTCGACCCCGATCGCCTTGGTCAGCGGCGAGCCGGCGTCCACATCGATGAGGCCGAAGCGGCCCGGGTTCTCCGACTGCGCGGACCGCACGAGACCCCAGACGGTCGCGGCGGCCACGTCGGGCAGGTCGCCCTCGGCGGCGGCCACCGCGTCGCGCGTGACGAAAACCAGGCGCGAGTCGGCGAAACGCTCGTCGGCCAGCCATTCCTGGAGTACCCCGAGCACGTGCGCGCTGACCGCGTGCGCCGCTTCGACGGTGTCCCCGCTCGTCTCGACGGGGTACAGCACCCAGTCCGGCACGTCCACAATGGACGCCAGGTCCGTGGTCTCGACCGAGGTCGGCTCGGTGGTCGCGTGCTGCGCGGCCACCCAGTCCAGGCGGAACAGCGAGTCGCGGCCCAGCAGCGCGGCATCGTTCAGCTGCTCGGTGGCGACCGCGCGCAGCACCAGCGTCTCGACCGAGACGACCGGCTCACCGGCGGCGTCGGCCACGGCGATCGACATCGCGTCGTCACCGATCGGCGAAAGCTTCACCCGGACCGTGGAAGCGCCGGTCGCGTGCAGCGACACGCCTTCCCAGGAGAACGGCAGGCCACCCTGGCTCTCCGGGCCGAACTCGACGAACCGTGAGGCGTGCAGAACCGCGTCGAGCAGCGCCGGGTGGAGCTCGAACGACTCGTTGTCAACGTCCTCAGGCAGCGAGACCTCGGCGTAGACATCCTCACCGAGCTGCCAAGCGGCCCGCAGGCCCTGGAACGACGGACCATAGGCGAAACCGTCAGCGGCGAGGCGGTCGTACAGGCCGGTCAGGTCGAGCGGCTGCGCGTCCTTCGGCGGGAACTCGGTGGCGTCAAAGGGAACCTGCTTGGACCCGGCACCCGACACAGTGAGCACACCGGTGGCGTTCGGCGTCCACGGCTGCTCGTCGTCGAGGTCCAGGCGCGAGTAGATGTCGACGGTCCGGCGGCCGGCCTGGTCGGGACGGCCGACCCAGATCTGCACCTGCACGCCGCCCTGTTCGGGCAGCACCAGCGGACCGGTCAGGGTCAGCTCTTCGACCCGGTCGCAGCCGACCTCGTCCCCGGCGCGGATCGCCAGCTCCAGGAACGCGGTACCGGGCAGCAGCACCCGGCCGGACACCGCGTGGTCGGCCAGCCAGGAATGCGTGTGCAGGGAAAGACGGCCGGTCAGCAGCGCGCCATCGGAGTCGGCGAGCGAGACGGCCGCGGCCAGCAGCGGGTGCCGGGCGGCGCCGAGGCCGTTCGACCGCGGGTCCCCGCCGAAGCCGAACCCACCGCCCTTCGGCCAGAACCGCTTGGTCTGGAAGGCGTAGGTCGGCAGCGGCAGGCGAGTCGCGCCGGTGCGGTCGAAGTACTCGCTCCAGCGCACCGGGATGCCGCTCACGTGCAGGGTCGACAGCGCGGCGGTCGCGGTCTCGGCCTCGTCACGCCCGGCTCGCAGCACCGGCACCGCGACTGTGCCGTTCACGTCATCCAGGCACTCCTGGACCATCGCGGACAGCACACCGTCCGGCCCCAGCTCCAGGAACGTGCCGACGCCGTGGCTCCTCAGCCACGCCATCCCATCGGCGAACCGGACCGCCTGGCGGACGTGGTCCACCCAGTAGTCCGCGGAGGTGACCTGCTCGACCCGCGCCAGCTCACCGGTGAGGTTCGAAACAAACGGGATGAGTGGCGCCTGCAGGTCGAGTTCGGCGACCACGGCACGGAAGTCGTCGAGCATGGCGTCCATGCGCGGCGAGTGGAACGCGTGCGAAACCGCCAGCCGCTTGGTCTTGCGCCCCTCGAACTGGGCGACGATCGCTTCGACGGCGTCTTCGTCCCCGGAGAGCACCACGGAGTTCGGGCTGTTGATCGCGGCGATCGAAACGCCCTCGGTCAGCAGCGGGGATACTTCGTCCTCGGTCGCCTGGATCGCGACCATCGCGCCCGCCCGTCGCCCACCACCACCCTCAACGGAGTCGCTCCGCGACGCCGGGTCATTCCCCGGCAACGCCTGCATCAGCTTGCCGCGCGCGGTCACCAGCTTCGCGGCGTCCTCAAGGGACAGGACGCCCGCGACGTGAGCCGCGGCGATCTCGCCGATCGAGTGCCCGGCGAGGAAGTCCGGCTTCAGCCCCCACGACTCGGCCAGGCGGAACAACGCCACCTCGATGGCGAACAAGGCGGGCTGCGCGTTCCCGGTCTGGTTCAGCGCTTCGGCGTCCTCGCCCCACATGACGTCACGGACGTCGAGGTGTTCGAGAACCTCGTCGAGCGCCGCCGCGAACACCGGGAAACGCTGGTACAGCTCACGGCCCATGCCCAGCCGCTGCGCGCCCTGGCCGGTGAACAGGAAAGCCTGCTTCGACCGGCCGTGCGTGGTCCCGGTGAGCGTGCCCGGCGCGACCTCACCCGCGGCCAGCGCGGTCAGCCCGGCACGCAGGTCGTCCAGGGTCGCCGCGGGGACCACGGCCCGGTGCTCGAAGCTCGCCCGCGTGGTGGCCAGCGAGAAAGCCAGGTCCAGCAACGGCGGTTCGTCATCCAAAGTAGACAGGACGCGCTCGGCCTGCGCCCGCAGCGCGTCCCGGTTGCGGCCGGAGACGAGCACCGGCACCGACCCGGCTTCGACCAGCTCCGGGGTCTCTTCCGTTTCACCTTCGACGACCAGTTCGGGCGCCTGCTCGATGATCGTGTGCGCGTTGGTCCCGCTGATGCCGAACGAGGAGACCGCCGCGCGCTTCGGCTGGCCGGTCTCCGGCCACGGCGTGTTCTCGGTGATCAGCTCGACCGCACCGGCCGTCCAGTCCACGTGGGACGTCGGCTCGTCGATGCCCAGCGACTTCGGCAGCACGCCGTGCCGCATCGACATGATCATCTTGATCACGCCTGCCACGCCGGCCGCGGCCTGTGTGTGGCTGATGTTCGACTTGATCGAGCCCAGCAGCAACGGCCGCTCACGGTTCCGGCCGTACGTGTTCAGCAGGGCCTGCGCCTCGACGGGATCGCCGAGCGTGGTGGCGGTGCCGTGCGCCTCCACCACGTCGATCTGGTCCTCGGACAGCCGCGAGTTGATCAGCGCCTGCTGGATCACCCGCTGCTGCGACGGGCCGTTCGGCGCGGTCAGCCCGTTCGACGCGCCGTCCTGGTTGACCGCGGAACCCCGCACCACGGCGAGGATTTCGTGCCCGTTGCGCTGCGCGTCCGACAGCCGCTCCAGCACCAGCACGCCCGCGCCCTCGGCCCAGCCGGTGCCGTCGGCCGACTCGGCGAACGAGCGGCACAGCCCGTCCGGGGACAGCCCGCCCTGCCTGCTGAACTCGACGATCGTGGTGGGGCTGGACATGATCGTGGCGCCACCGGCCAGCGCCAGTTCGCACTCGCCGTTGCGCAGCGACTGGGTGGCCAGGTGCATGGCGACCAGCGAGGACGAGCACGCGGTGTCCACGGTGACCGCCGGGCCGACGAAGCCGAAGGTGTAGGAGATCCGGCCGGACAGCACGCTGTTGGAGTTGCCGAGCAGCTGGAAGCCTTCGCCGCCCTCACCCGGGCCGACCTGGTAGTCCTGCGCCATCGCGCCGACGAACACCGCGGTCTGCGAGCCCTTGATCGAGGTCGGGTCGATCCCGGCGCGCTCCAGCGCCTCCCAGGTGACCTCCAGCAGCACGCGCTGCTGCGGGTCCATCGACAGCGCCTCGCGCGGGGAGATCCGGAAGAAGTCGGCGTCGAACTCCGGGGCGTCGTGGAGGAAACCACCGGAGCGGGTGTTCGACATGGCCAGCATCTCGGGGTTCCACCCGCGATCGGCCGGGAACTCGGTGATGCCGTGTTCACCGGCGATCACCATGTCCCACAGCTGCTCCGGGGTGCGCACGCCACCGGGGTAGCGGCAGCCGATGCCGACGATGGCGATCGGCTCCTGCGAAGCGGCCTCGATCTCGGTCAGCCGCTGACGCGTCCGCCGGAGATCCGCACTCGCGCGGCGGAGGTAGTCCCGAAGCTTCTGTTCGTTGTCCATCTCAACTCAACCCATCTCGACAACCGGACGGCCGGGCAGGAACGGCATGACAACCAACCCGGTCCGCGGACTCCGGGCGAAGGCGACTTCGATCCTGGTCGCGCGCTGAGACCACCATGTACGCAGTCTCGCCGCGATCGGGCTGGGAATTCCCTATAACCAGGGCAGAGCTCACCAGTTGGCGGCGTGGAGCAGGTCGGCGTACTCGTGCTCGCGCAACGCCTGCTCGAGGTCGGAATCGACCATCATGCGCATCAGTTCGGGGAAGTCCACTTCGGGCTCCCAGCCGAGCGCGGCCTTGACCCTGGTGGTGTCGGCGCAGAGGATCTCCACCTCGGCCGGGCGCACCAGCGCCGGGTTGATCACCACGTGGTCGCGCCAGTCCAGGCCGACGTGGTCGAAGGCGATCCGCACGGCGTCGCGCACCGAGTGCATCTCCCCGGTGCCGACCACGTAGTCGCCCGGCTCTTCCTGCTGCAGCATCAGGTGCATCGCGCGCACGTAGTCCCCGGCGAAACCCCAGTCGCGCACCGCGTCGAGGTTGCCCAGCTCGAGTTTCTCCTGCAGGCCCAGCTTGATCTTCGCGACGGCGAGGGTGATCTTGCGGGTGACGAACTCCGAGCCGCGGCGCGGGGATTCGTGGTTGAACAGCATGCCCGACACCGCGTACATGCCGAAGGACTCGCGGTAGTTCTTGGTGATGAAGTGCCCGTAGGCCTTCGCCACGCCGTACGGGCTGCGCGGGTGGAAGCTGGTGGTCTCCTTCTGCGGGGTTTCGGCGACCTTGCCGAACATCTCCGAAGAGGACGCCTGGTAGAAGCGGATCTGCTTGCCCACGTCCACGCGCTGCGAGCTGTTCAGCCCGCTGACCATCCGGATGGCCTCCAGCACGCGCAGCACGCCCATGCCGTTGACCTCGGTGACCAGTTCGGCCTGCTGCCAGGACATCGGCACGAACGAGATGGCGCCGAGGTTGTACACCTCGTCCGGCTGCACCTTGTCCACCGCGGAGACCAGGCTGCCCTGGTCCATCAGGTCTCCGTCGACAAAGGACAGATCGGCCACCAGGCGGCTGACCCGCGACTTGCGCGGATTGGCCTGCCCGCGGATCAGGCCCCAGACCTGGTATCCCTGGCTCAGCAGGTACTCGGCCAGGTAGGACCCGTCCTGCCCGGTGATCCCGGTGATCAAAGCTCGCCTGGACATCGTCTCCCTCTCCACTACTTCCAGCACTTCGGGTCGACTCCGCCCACCGCCACCCGGGCTCCGGCCGCGGCTTGCACGGTAGGCGCGCGGGCACTAGGGAATGTTCGAGATTCGAGCCTTGCCGCCCCAGCAGCCGCAACCCTGCCCCGCGGACCGCCCGCCGGGGGCCGACGAACGGCGAACACTAGGGAATTCCCAGCTCAGCGAGCCGACGATCAAGACTAGGGATTTTGTGGTTTTCTGTGGGTTCGACTGTGGCTCCGCCCGGTCGACCCGGAGAGTGCCGTGCTGCCCAAGCCGTCCAAGCCGTCCCTGCCGGCCACCGTCCTGCCCCGGCTGCGGCCCTACCGCCGCCGGATCGCCGTCCTGCTCGCGCTGCAGCTGTGCCAGACGGTGACCACCCTGCTGCTGCCCACCTTCAACGCGCTGATCATCGACTACGGCGTGGTCCGCGGGGACGTGGGCTACATCTGGACCACCGGGGTGATGATGGCCGTGATCGCGGTGGCGCAGATCGCCGCCGCCATCGCCGCCGCGTTGCTCGGCGCCAGGATCGCCGCCGCGGTCGGCCGCGACCTTCGCTCCGCGGTCTTCCGCCGGGTGCTCGACTTCTCCGCCCGCGAGGTGGGCCGGTTCGGCACGCCTTCCCTGATCACCCGCACGGTCAACGACGTGCAGCAGGTGCAGAACCTGGTGCTGACCACCTTCGACGTCGCGGTGATCGCGCCGATCATGGCCGTCGGCGGGCTGGTGCTGGCGTTCAACCAGGACCTGCCGCTGGGGTTCGTGATGATCGGCCTGATCGTCGCCGTCGGCGTGGCCATCGCGCTGATGCTGGCCAGGATGGGCCCGGTGTACTCGGCCATGCAGCGCTGCATCGACCTGATCAACCGGCTGCTGCGCGAACGCATCGCCGGGGTGCGCGTGGTCCGCGCGTTCGTCCGCGACCGCCGTGAGCACGAGCGCTTCGGCGAGGCGAACGAGGAGATGTACTCCCATTCCCTGCGGGTCGGCCGGTTGATGGCGGCCATCCCGGCCGTGGTGATCATCGTGCTGAACGTGTTCACCGTCGGCCTGGTCTGGCTGGCGGGCTGGCGCATCGACAACGGCACGCTGCAACTCGGCGCGATGACCGCGCTGCTCGGGTACCTCGGGCTGATCGTGATGTCGGTGGTGATGCTGACCATGGTGTTCACCAGCGCGCCCCGCGCGATCGTCTCCGCCGGGCGCATCCAGGAGGTCATCGACACCGAAGTCAGCGTGATCGTCCCGGCGCACCCGGTGCGCGCGGCCGGGCGTGGCCGCCTCGAATTGCGGAACGCCGAATTCGGTTACCCCGGCGCGGAACAACCCGTGCTGCGCGGGATCAACCTGGTCGCCGAGCCCGGGGAGAAGGTGGCGATCGTCGGCGGTACCGGCAGCGGCAAGACCACGCTGCTGAACCTGGCGCTGCGCCTGTTCGACGTCACCGGCGGTGCCGTGCTGGTCAACGGGGTCGACGTGCGCGAGCAGGACGAGGAAGCGCTCACCCGGACCGTCGGTTTCGTGCCGCAGAAACCGTTCCTGTTCTCCGGCACGGTCGCGAGCAACCTGCGCTACGGCCGTCCCGACGCCACCGACGACGAACTGTGGCACGCGCTGGAAGTGGTGCTGGCCAAGGAGTTCGTCGCCGACATGGACGGCGGGCTGGAGGCGTCGATCTCCCAGGGCGGCACCAACGTCTCCGGCGGCCAGCGGCAACGGCTCGCCATCGCGCGAACCCTGTTGCGGCGCCCCGACATCTACCTGCTCGACGACTGCTTCTCCGCGCTCGACCACCGCACCGAAGCGGCGTTGCGCGCGAACCTCGAACCCGAACTCGCGGAGGCGACCGTGTTGCTGGTGACCCAGCGCGCCAGCAGTGTGGACCGCGCGGATCGCGTGGTGGTGCTCGACAAGGGCCGGGTCGCGACGTGACCGCCCGCCGCCTGCTCCGCCTGCTCTCCCCGCACCGGCTGCTCGTCGCCGCCGTGGTCGTGCTCGGCGTGGTCTGGATCGCGCTGAACCTGCTCGGCCCCAAGCTGCTCGGCTACGCCACCGACCTGATCTTCGCCGGTCTGCTCAGCACCGGCTACCCGGCCGGATCGTCCAAAGAGGACGTTATAGCCCAGCTGCGCGCCGACGGGCGCGACACCCTGGCCAACGTCTTCAGCACCACCGACATGGTGCCCGGCGAAGGGGTCGACTTCGCCGGCCTCGGTGTCGTGCTGCTGATCCTGCTCGCCGTCTACCTGGTCGCCGCGATGTTCATGCTGTGGCGCGGGCGGCTGGTGGCGACCATCGTGCAGCGCGTGGTCCGCGGGCTGCGCACGCAGGTCGACGCGAAGCTGAGCCGGTTGCCGATGGGCTACTTCGACCGCCACGCCGGCGGTGACGTGCTCAGCCGCGCCACGAACGACATCGACAACCTGCAGATGAGCTTCCAGCTCACCCTCGGCCAGCTGATCAACTCGGTGTTCACCATCCTCGGCGTGCTCGCGGTGATGCTGGTGCTCTCCCCGACGCTGGCGCTGATCGTGCTGCTCAGCGTGCCGGTGGCGGCGGTCATCGCTTGGGTGATCAGCAAACGCGCCCAGCCGCGGTTCGCCGAGCAGTGGGGCGCCACCGGTTCGCTCAACGCGCACATCGAGCAGATCTACACCGGGCACTCGCTGGTCAAGGGCTTCGGCAGGCGCGAACTGGCCGAGCGGGAGTTCGACCAGCACAACGAAGCCCTGTACCACTCCGGCTCCCGCGCGCAGTTCATCACCGGCATGATCGAGCCCGCCGCGCGTTTCGTCACCGACCTGAACTACGTGCTGGTCGCGGTGGTCGGCGCGCTGCGGGTGGCGAGCGGTTCACTGTCCATCGGGGACGTCCAGGCGTTCATCCAGTACGCGCAGATGTTCAGCAGGCCGATCGTGGACCTGGCGAACTTCTCCGGTCAGCTGCAGTCCGGGCTGGCTTCGGCCAAGCGCATCTTCGAACTGCTGGACGCCGAGGAACAGACCGCGGACGCCGACCCGCCGCTGCGCCCCGGCCCGACACGCGGGCACGTGGTCTTCGACCGCGTCAGTTTCCGTTACCTGCCAGGCAAACCGCTGATCGAAGACCTGTCGCTGACCGCGGCACCCGGGCAGATCGTGGCGATCGTCGGCCCGACCGGCGCGGGCAAGACCACGCTGGGCAACCTGCTCATGCGGTTCTACGAACTCGACGGCGGCCGCATCCTGCTCGACGGCGAGGACATCGCGCGGATGACCAGGGAGGACCTCCGCGGCCGGATCGGCCTGGTGTCCCAGGACGCCTGGCTGTTCCACGGCACCATCGCGGAGAACATCGCCTACGGCCGCCCGGACGCGACCCGCGCGGAGATCGTGGCGGCGGCGCAAGCCACTCGCGTGGACCGGTTCGTGCACACCCTGCCCGACGGGTACGACACCGTGCTCGACGACGAGACCTCCACCGTCAGCGCCGGTGAGAAGCAGCTGATCACGCTGGCCAGGGCGTTCCTGATCCGGCCGTCGCTGCTGGTGCTCGACGAGGCGACCAGTTCCATCGACACCGAAACCGAAGCACGCGTGCAGGAGGCGATGAGCTCGCTGCGCGAAGGCCGCACCTGCTTCGTCATCGCGCACCGGCTGTCCACCGTGCGCAACGCCGATCTCATCGTGGTGATGGAAGGCGGGCAGCTGGTCGAACGCGGCACGCACGCCGAACTGCTCGAAGCGGACGGCACCTACGCACGCCTGCACGCGGCCTCCTCCGCCACGCCGGTCGATCTGATCTCTTAGCAAATGCACTAGCGGTCAGTTCGGATACTGGAAGTACCTGGGGAACGATCGTGTCGCGGCGGCGAGTGGAGGGTTCCGAGGATGACGGCGCTGAGCGTTGGCCAACCGATCGACCCGGGTTCCGTCCAGTTCGTGTCCTGTTCGGACACTCCCGGCGAACCTGCCTTCGCCCGACCCCGCGCCGCCCGCAGACGGCCGCGCCCCGTCGTTCCCAGCCGCCCCGGCCGTGTCGTGGACGACACCACCCCGCTGTGAGCAGGTAAGAGAGCGAACAGGGGTTTCGTAGGGGGTATGCACAGTGTATCGGTTTCCTTACAGTCACTTGCGTGGCGAAGTTGGTTAATCACGCCCCACGTCCGGTTTCGAGGGAAGAAGTAGGGCCAGCCGCATGAACGAAGCGCTCGCAGAGAAGCAGACCTGCCCGTTCCCGCTGGCGCGGGACGCCGACCACGTGCTCGACCTCCCGCTGGACTATCGGCGGATGCGCCAGGAGGAACCGATCGTGCGCGTCACGCTGCCGTCGGGCGAGGTCGCCTGGCTGGTCAGCCGCTACGCCGACGTGAAGCTCGTGCTGTCCGACGAACGGTTCAGCTCCCGAGTGGCCGCTCCCGGTTTCCCCAAGGGTTTCTACTTCCCGGTGGACCCGCAGCCCGGCGCCTTCGTCGCGGTGGACCCGCCGGAGCACACCCGGTACCGCCGCATGATCATGGGCCAGTTCACCAAGAAGCGCGCCGAAGCGCTGCGCCCGGAGATCCAGCAGATCGTCGACGAGCACATCGACAAACTGCTCGCCGGGCCCAAGCCGGTCAACCTGGTCACCGCCTTCGCCCGGCCGATCCCGTTGATGGTGGTGTGCGACCTGCTCGGCGTGCCCTACGGCGACCGGCTCGCCTTCGGCCGCTGGATCAACACCCTCGTCGAAGCCAACCCGAGCCCGGCCGCGCGCAACGCCTCGGCCGCCGCGTTGTTCGGCTACATGAACAAACTGGTCGCCGACAAGGAACGCAAGCCGACCGACGACGTGCTCGGCAGGCTCGCGAGCGAGCAGATCCGCAAGGGCGAAC
Source organism: Saccharothrix sp. AJ9571 (assembly GCF_021725495.1). NCBI lineage: Bacteria > Bacillati > Actinomycetota > Actinomycetes > Pseudonocardiales > Pseudonocardiaceae > Saccharothrix > Saccharothrix sp. AJ9571. The sequence goes on from NZ_CP091382.1 coordinate 781,300, forward strand.
TGAACCGCAACGAGGCCGTGGTCATCGGCATGATGCTGCTGTCGGCGGGTTACGACACCACCGCCAGTTCGCTGTCGCTGAGCGTGCTTTCGCTGTTGCAGAACCCGGATCAGATGAAGCTCCTGCGCGAGGAGCCGGAAATCGCGGTCAGCGCGGTGGAAGAACTCCTGCGTCACCAGAACGTCATGCAGCACGGCGTGGCGCGGGTGGCGGTCGAGGACGTGGAACTGGCCGGGCAGACCGTGCGCGCCGGCGAAGGCGTGATCGCGCTGACCTCGTCGGCCGACCGCGACGACGAGATGTACCCCGACGCCGACCGGCTCGACCTGACCCGCGGCGGCAGCAACCCGCTCGCCTTCGGCTTCGGCATCCACAGTTGCATCGCGAAGTTCCTTGCCCGCGTGGAGATGCAGATCGCGCTGGGCACGCTGGTGCGCCGGATCCCGACGCTGGAACTGGCCGCCAAGCCGGAAGAACTGGAGTTCCGCAACCCGTCCGCGATGGTCTACAGCGTGAACGAGCTGCCCGTGACGTGGTGAAGGTGTTTTCTGCGCGCCAAACGTGATCGCGCACACACGAGAGCCGAAACCGGTCGCGTTCTGTCGGTGCCCGCCCCTAGCATCGGCGACCGTAATCACCGACCGTGAGTCAGTCCGGGCTTCTTCCGCCCGGGCGTCGTGGGGGCCAGCGGCGGGGATTCCCGGCTTTCGATCGCGCGACGTAGCAGCGCTCGATCACCCGACCACGCCCGAACGGACTCCGATGACGACCACAGACCAGGGCCCACCGGCGGCTCCGGTGCCCCAGACCGACAAACTCGACAGCGCCGTGCTCAAGATCGCCGCCGTGGTGGTGCTCGGCTCGATCATGGCGATCCTGGACACCACGGTGGTCAACGTCGCCCTGCAGGCGCTGACGCTGGAGTTCAAGACCTCGCTGGCCACCATCCAGTGGATCGCCACCGGCTACATGCTGGCGCTGGCCACGGTCATCCCGGTCACCGGCTGGGCCTCGGACCGGTTCGGCACCAAGCGCCTCTACCTGGTGGCGATCACCCTGTTCCTGTTCGGCTCGATGCTCGCCGGGCTGGCCTGGAACATCGAGTCGCTGATCGCCTTCCGGGTGGTCCAGGGCCTCGGCGGCGGCATGCTGATGCCGGCGGGCATGACGATCCTGACCAGGACCGCGGGCCCGCACCGGGTCGGCCGGGTGATGGCGGTGCTCGGCGTGCCGATGCTGCTCGGCCCGATCGGCGGCCCGATCCTGGGCGGCTGGCTGGTCGACTCGGTCAGCTGGCGCTGGATCTTCTACATCAACGTGCCGATCGGCATCGTCGCCCTGCTGCTGGCGTGGCGGCTGCTGCCCTCGGACAAGCCGGAGCCCGCGGAGAAGTTCGACTTCGCCGGCATGCTGATGCTCTCGCCCGGGCTGGCGGCGCTGATCTACGGCGTGTCGGACATCCCGTCGGCGGGCGGGGTCACCGAGGTCAGCGTGTGGCTGCCCGGCCTGGCCGGGATCGCGCTGATCGCCGGGTTCATCGTGCGTGCGCTGCGCGTGCCGAACCCGCTGGTGGACCTGACGTTGTTCCGCAACCGCACGTTCACCGTCGCGATGATCACCAACACGTTCTTCTGCATCGCCTTCTTCGGCGCCATGCTGTTGTTCCCGACGTACTTCGTGCTGGTGCGCGGGGAGTCCGCGCTGCAGGCCGGGTTGCTGCTGGCGCCGCAGGGCATCGGCGCGATGCTCACCATGCCGGTCGCGGGCAGGCTGGCGGACAAGATCGGGCCGGGCAAGGTGGTGCTGCCCGGAATGGTGCTGATCGTGGGCAGCATGGTCATGTTCACCATCGTCGGCGCGGACACCCCGTACTGGCAGCTGCTCTCGGCGCTGTTCGTGATGGGGATGGGCATGGGGTGCACGATGATGCCGATCATGACCGCCGCGCTGCAGACGCTGACGCCGAAGAAGATCGCGCGCGCCTCCTCGGCGGCGAACATCGTGCAGCAGACCGCCGGCGCCATCGGCTCCGCGGTGATGTCGATCATCCTGGCGGGCCTGCTCGCCGGCAAGTTCGGCGTGCCGACCAGCGAAGGCCAGCTGGCCGCCACCGCCGCACTGATGAACCCGGCCACCCACGACCAGGCCGCCGTCCTGGCCGCCGACTCGTTCGCCTCCACGTTCATCTGGGCCGGCGTCCTGATCGCCCTGTGCTTCGTCCCGGCCCTGTTCCTCCCGCGCAAACCCCCCACCCCACCCACCCCCGACGCCACCACCGACACCGACGCCCCCCACCCCGCCCCACCCATCCTCACCCACTAACCCTCCCCCTCACTCCACCCAAGTGCGGCGCCCCCGGCGCCGCACTTTCCCTTTCCCCTCACACCCCCGCAAACCCACCCACCCGAACGCAGAACTCACCTCCCTGAATGCAGGACTCACCTTCCTGAACGTGGAACTCGGCCACCTGAACGTGGAACTCGGCCACCTGAACGCAGAACTCACCAACCGAAACCCTCCCGCCACCCCCACACTCAGACAGCCGAGTCCCACACTCAGAAAGCCGAGTCCCACGTTGGGACTGTTCCAAGATCGGTGTTTCCGGCCCGACACGCCGGGCTGAGGTCCGGCGGGATGGGCACTGTGAGTGATGACATCTGAGGTTGTGAGTCCACGTAAGCGTGAGGGCAAGCCGGCGCGGGAGCTGTCGCCGGAGCAGGCCGCTGCGGCGGCGATGGTGGCCGAGGCCAAGGCCCGGGGGCTGGCGCTGACCGGCCCGGACGGCTTGCTGAAGCTGTTCACCAAGAATGTGCTGGAGACCGCGCTCAACGAGGAGATGACCGAGCATCTCGGGCACGAGAAGAATCGTGCCGAGGCGGACCGGGCCTCGACGAACGTGCGGAATGGGGCACGGCCGAAGACGGTGATCTCCGATGCCGCCGGCGAGGTCGGCATCGAGGTTCCCCGAGATCGGGAAGGCACGTTCGAGCCACAGATCGTGAAGAAGCGGCAGCGACGGCTCACGGATGTGGACGAGATCGTGTTGTCGCTGTATGCGAAAGGCATGACCACGGGTGAGATCTCAGCGCATTTCGCCGAGATCTATGGTGCCTCGGTGTCGAAGGAGACGGTGTCGCGGATTACCGACAAGGTCGTGGCGGAGATGAACGAGTGGGCCAACCGGCCCCTCGATGCGGTGTATGCGGCGGTGTTCATCGACGCGATCCATGTCAAGGTCCGCGACGGCCAGGTCGCCAACCGTCCGGTCTACGCGGCTATCGGGGTCACGGTGGACGGGCGCAAGGACGTCCTGGGTCTGTGGATGGGCACTGGTGGTGAGGGCGCGAAGTTCTGGATGAGCGTGCTGATCGACCTGAAGAACCGTGGCATCGGTGACGTGTTCTTCCTCGTCTGCGACGGACTGAAAGGCCTGCCCGAAGTGGTGGCGAATGTGTGGCCGCAGGCTGTCGTGCAAACCTGCATTGTTCACCTGATCCGGAACACATTCCGGCTGGTGTCCCGCAAAGACTGGGACGCGGTCAAACGAGAGATCAAACCCATCTACACCGCGCCTAATCCCGCCGCCGCGCTCGCCGCGCTGAACGATCTCGACGAAACCTGGGGAAGAAAATACGCGGCGATGATCCGGCTCTGGCGCAACGCCTGGGACGAGTTCATTCCGTTCCTCGACTACGACGTCGAGATCCGGCGCATGATCTGTTCCACGAACGCGATCGAGTCGCTCAATGCCCGCTATCGGCGGGCGATCCGCGCACGCGGGCATTTCCCGACCGAGCAAGCGGCGATGAAGTGCCTGTACCTTGTGACCCGCAGCCTGGACCCGACCGGGACAGGCCGCACCCGATGGACGATGCGCTGGACACCCGTGCTCAACGCCTTCGCCATCACCTTCGGTGACCGCTGGCCGGCCGCCGAAACCTACTGATCAACAACGCCGGAAACACCGATCACGGGATAGACCCCATTCAGGCGGGCGAACCCCACATTCGGGCACGTGAGTTCCACGTTCAGGCATGTGAGTTCCACGTTCAGGCGGGCGAATCCTGCATTCGGGCGGGCGAGTTCCACACTCAGGCGCATTCGGGTGGGCGGGCTGGGCGCGTGGGTGGGTGAGTTCGACGTTCGGGAGTCGGGTTCCGCGCTTGGGCGGGGTGGAGCCTGCGGGGGCGGGAGCTGCGCCGGGTGGTGAGGACGGGGTCAGTGAAAGCGGGCATGAGAGAAGTCGGGCGAAACCGGAGAGAGGAACCACGAAGCCAGACAAAAGGTGAGACGGCAACGGGCCGGGGGGTGTCCGTGCAGATCCTCCCCATCCCGGTCCAAAGCCAGAAACACGGCGGGGATTGGTTTGTCAAGGCACGCTTTCCCGCCTTGACAAACCAATCCCCGCCGTAGTCACACTGAAAAACCGGAATGGACACCCCCACCCACAGCCCATCCACAGCCCACCCCGACGACCCGAAAACCCACCAACCGGGGCACCCGACCAGCCACGAAGGCAGCATTCCACCCACCCGAAAACCGAGCCCCCACGCTCAGCAGCAGCCGAATTCACTCGTTGGGGAAGCGGGTGTCGCTCTCCTGGCCGTTGCCCCGCCCCGCCCCCAGGTGCCAGCGTTTTCACCGGAAGCGCCGAAGCCACAGAGAGCGGGTATCACGAATGCAGGCATTCACCCTGCCCGAGTTCTACATGCCCTACCCGGCCAGGATGAACCCCCACCTCGAGCGCACCCGCGCGCACAGCATGCAGTGGGCCCGCGACATGGGCATGCTCGACTCCCTCACCCCCGGCGGCGGCCTGGTTTGGGACGAACCCGCGCTCGCCAAGATGGATTACGCGCTCATGTGCGCCTACACCCACCCCGACTGCGACGGCACCGCCCTCGACCTCATCACCGACTGGTACGTCTGGGTCTTCTTCTTCGACGACCACTTCCTCGAAGAGTTCAAGTACTCCCGCGACCTCACCGGCGCCAAGGCCTACCTGGACCACCTCGAACTGTTCATGACCGACAACCCGCCCGAGCCGACGAATCCCGCCGAGGCCGGGCTCAAGGACCTCTGGGCCCGCACCGTCCCCGCCATGTCCGAGGACTGGCGCCGCCGGTTCGTCACCAGCACGCACAACCTCATGGTCGAGTCCATGTGGGAACTCGACAACATCAACCGCGGCCGGATCGCGAACCCGATCGAGTACGTGCAGATGCGCCGCCGGGTGGGCGGGGCGCCGTGGTCGGCGAACCTGGTCGAGTGCGTGGCCGCCGAGGTGCCGGAAGCGCTCGCCTCCACGCGACCGCTGGAGGTCCTGCGCGACACCTTCTCCGACGCCGTCCACCTGCGCAACGACCTGTTCTCCTACCAGCGCGAAGTCCAGGAAGAAGGCGAGAACTCCAACGCCGTCCTGGTCTTCGAGAAGTTCTTCGGCTGCACCACCCAGGAAGCCGCGGAACTGGTCAACGAACTGCTCACCTCGCGCCTCCAGCAGTTCGAGAACACCGCCCTCACCGAGATCCCCGACCTCCTCGCCGCCAACGGAACCCCGCCGCACGAAGCGCTCGCCGTCGGCGCCTACATCAAGGGCTTGCAGGACTGGCAGTCCGGCGGGCACGAGTGGCACGCGCGCTCCAGCCGTTACATGAACGAGGGCGCCGCCGGTGACCCGCTCGCCGGGCCGACCGGCCTGGGCACCTCGGCCAGCAAGCTCGTCTTCGAACCCGGCGCGCGCACCTGGGTCCGCCAGCACTCGAACCAGCCGCACCAGCCGGTCGGCCCGCTGCCGCTGCCCGAGATCCACATGCCCTTCCCCATCCACACCAGCCCGAACCTGCCCGCCTCCCGCGAGCACACCGTCGCGTGGGCCAGGGAGATGGGCATGCTCGACGCGAACCCGATCCGGGTGTGGGACGAGCGGCGGCTGCGCGGCATCGACCTCCCGCACTGCGCCGCGATGATCCACCCCGACGCCAAGCCAGCCCAGCTCGACCTGTCCTCGGACTGGCTCGCCTGGGGCACCTACGGCGACGACTACTTCCCGCTGCTCTTCGGTACCCGCCGCGACCCGGTCGCCGCGCGCGCCTGCAACGCGCGGCTCTCGCTGTTCATGCCCGAGCCGGGCCAGCCGACCCCGGCGCCGGAGAACCCGGTCGAGCGCGGCCTGGCCGACCTCTGGCAGCGCACCGCGGGCCCGATGTCGGACGGGCACCGGCGGCAGTTCCGCCAGGCCGTCGAGGACATGACCGCGAGCTGGGTGTGGGAGGTGGACAACCAGGCGCAGAACCGCATCCCCGACCCGATCGACTACGTGGAGATGCGGCGCAAGACCTTCGGTTCGGACATGACGATGAGCCTGGCGAAGCTGTCCCATTCCGTCGAGGTGCCGCCCGAGGTCCACCAGCACCGCACCATGCACGAGCTGGAGACCGCCGCCCAGGACTACGCCTGTTTCGCCAACGACCTGTACTCGTACCAGAAGGAGGTCGAGTTCGAGGGCGAGGTGCACAACCTCGTGCTCGTGGTGGAGAACTTCCTCGGCGTGGACAGGTTCAAGGCCGCCGAAGTGGTCGCGGACCTGATGAAGGCACGCATGGACGAGTTCCAGCACATCGTCGCGGACGAGCTGGAGGTGATGTACCACGAGCTGGACCTGTCCGAGGAGGTGCGGCGTGTGCTGAGCGCGCACGCCGAGCACCTCAAGGACTGGATGTCCGGCATCCTCGAGTGGCACCGCAAGTGCGTGCGCTACACCGAGCCGGAACTCCGGCAGATCCAGCAGGACATGGTGCCGAAGGCCGACTTCACCTTCCGGCCCACCGGTATCGGGACCTCCGCCGCGCGGATCCAGGACGTGCTGGCGGTCAGGTGAGGACGCCCGGGCCGCGCCAGGTGATCAGGGGCGCTTGGCGCGGCTCGGGGCCACACGGGGAGGTTCGCCGGGCTGCTTGGGGTAGACCGGCGGCCACGGCGCGTCCATCAGGCCGCCGGCCAGGTCCCGCCGCGACCACGCCAGCAGCGTTTCCAGTGACTGCGGCCGGTCGTTCATGCCCGCCCACGGGTCACCGCGCTCGGCGACCAGCGCGGGCACGGTCGCGAGGGTCAGCCCGTCGGGTTCGACGGTGCCGAGTTCGTCCCAGCGGATCGGCGTGGACACCTGCGCGCCGGCACGCGGTCGCACGCACCACGCCCCGAACACCGTCTTGTGCGGCGCGTTCTGGTTGAAGTCGACGAACACGCGAGAGCCGCGTTCCTCCTTCCACCACTGCGCTGTGATCAGCTCGGGGTGCCGCCGCTCCAGCTCGCGCGCCAGGGCCACGGCTCCGGCCCGCACCTGGTAGCCGTCCCACCGCGGTTCCAGCCGGACGTAGACGTGCAGCCCGCGCGAGCCCGAGGTCTTCAGGTGCGCCTCGATGCCCAGTTCGCCGAGCAGGTCCCTGGTCAGCCCGGCCGCCTCCCGCAGTTGCGCGAATCCGACCCCGGGCGACGGGTCCAGGTCGATGCGCAGTTCGTCGGTCACCTCCGGGGTGTCCGCGTGGTACGGCCACACGTGGAACCCGAGGCAGCCGAGGTTGACCGCCCACAGGATGTGCGCGAGGTCGGCGGCGACCAGCGCGTCGCTCGTGGTCCCGTTCGGCGTGGACACCACGGTGGTCCTCAGCCACGGCGGCACCGATTTGGGCACGCGCTTCTGGAACCAGGATTTGCCGCCCGCGCCCGCCGGATACCGTTCCAGCAGCAACGGCCGCCCCTGGATGGTGTTCAGCAACGGCCCGGCGACGGCCTCGTAGTACCGCGCCAGATCGAGCTTGGTTTCGGCGCGCTCGGCGAAGAACACCTTGTCCGGCGAGGTGATCGCCACGTCGACCCCGTCCGTGGTGAACACCACCGCCTCGCTCATCCGGCGGTCCCGGACGCGGCTTTCCCGAACAACGCCGTCAGTTCCGCCGGCGCGACCTCTTCGAGCTGCGCGTAGGTGCAGGACGACGGTTCGCGGTCCGGCCGGAAGCGGACCAGCCTGCCGCCGTGCCGGAACCGCCCGGCCATCACGTGCTCGTAGCGCACCTCGGCCACCCATTCGGGCCGCAACGGCTCCCACGAAAGGTCCTTCTTGCCGGTCCACCGGCTCACGCCGCCCGGCATCCGGCCACCCAGGTGCGCCTGCGCCTCGGCCCATTCCGCCCACGGGTGCGCGGCCAGGGCGTTCTCCCGCAACGGCGCCAGTTCGTCGACCAGCTCCCGGCGCCGGGCGGCGGTGAAGCTGCTGGCCACGCCGACGTGGTGCAGCCTGCCGTCGTCGTCGAAGAGCCCGAGCAGCAGCGAACCGACGCTCTCGCCGTCCTTGTGCCAGCGGAACCCGGCCACCACGCAGTCGGCCGTGCGCTCGTGCTTGACCTTGAACATCACCCGCTTGTCCTGCTCGTACGGGAGGTCGCCCGGTTTGGCCATCACCCCGTCGAAGCCGGCACCCTCGAACCGGGTGAACCAGTCCTCGGCCACCGCGGGATCGTCGGTGACCGGCGTGAGCACGATCTGCGACAGCGCGCCGGAGAGCAGGCTCGCCAGCAGGCGGCGGCGTTCGGCGAACGGCTCCTCGGTCAGGTCGCGATCGCCGAGCGCGAGCAGGTCGAAGGCGACGAAGCTGGCCGGCGTCTCCACGGCCAGCTTCTCCACGCGGGAAGCGGCGGGGTGCAGGCGGTTCTGCAGGGTGTCGAAGTCCAGGCCGGAGCCGGTGACCACGACGATCTCACCGTCCACCACGCACCGCGGCGGCAACGCGGCCCGCAGGAGATCGACCAGTTCGGGGAAGTACCGGGTGAGCGGCCGGTCGTTGCGCGAGCCCAGCTCGACCTCGTCACCGTCGCGGAAGACGATGCAGCGGAAGCCGTCCCACTTCGGCTCGTACAGCACGCCGGTGCCGCGCGGCACCTCACGGACGGACTTGGCCAGCATCGGCTTGACCGGCGGCATCACGGGGAGCTCCACGCTCGGATCGTAGGCCGTGATCAGCGGTTATGCGATCACGAAACGTCAGCCAACCGGGCAAGCGCTCCCACCAGGGGCGCCAGCTCGGGCAGTTCCCCGGCCTCGGCCAGCGCCCGCGAGAGCGTCCGGTCGTGGGTCGGGCGGGCCTCGGCGAGCAGCGCCTGACCGGACGCGGTCACCTCGGTGTAGATGCCGCGGCGGTCGGTCGGGCACAGGTAGCGCTGCAGCAGGCCGCGGTCCTCCAGCCTGCTCACCAGCCGGGTGGTCGCCGACTGGCTCAGCACCACGGCGTTGGCCAGCTGGGTCATCCGCAGGTGGAAGCCGTCCTGCCGGGCCAGCACGTCGAGCACGGTGTACTCGCTGACCGACAGCTCGTGCTCGCGCTGCAACGCGCGTTCGAGCTGGTCTTCGATGCGGGCGTGCAGGGCGGCCAGGGTCCGCCACCCCTGGGCGCGTGCCTCCACGGCGTCGTCCGGCAGTGACACGGTTCACCACTCCTCGCCCGGCATCGCCGATCGTTGCCTGCTAGCGTATCCATCGTTGGCAATTACCCGCGCCTGCAACTATTGCTCACGCTGGTATCCGCTCCGCCCAAGGATACCTGCCGGAGTGAAGGAGCGGATTTCCTGCCCGTCGCCCTGTCCGCTCGGCTGGCGCTCCACGTTCTGGGTGGTCAGCGCACTCGGCGGGATCGGGTTGATCGGCATGGATCGGGGCCCTGCTAGCCGCCTCCGGGCTGCTGGTGGCGCTGTTCTCCGGGATGCTGGACCGGCAGCGGTCCCCCGGGTGCGTCACCGTCCATTGAGGAGAGAACAGAGAGAGGAAAGGTTTTCATGACCGGCATTCCCACCGTCACCCTGAACAACGGCGTAGTCATGCCGCAGCTGGGGTACGGGGTGTTCCAGGTGCCCGACGCGGAGACCACCGCCGCGGTGACCTCCGCCCTCGAAGCCGGGTACCGCAGCATCGACACCGCGACCGTGTACGGCAACGAGCGCGGCGTCGGGCAGGCACTGGCCGACTCCGGCCTGGCGCGCGAGGACCTGTTCATCACCACCAAGGTGTGGAACTCCGATCAGGGCTACGACAAGACGCTGCGGGCCTTCGACAACAGCGTCGGACTGCTCGGGCTCGACTACCTCGACCTGTACCTGATCCACTGGCCGACGCCGGAACGCGGCCTGTACGCCGAGTCCTGGCGGGCGCTGGAGAAGCTGCACACCGACGGCCGGATCCGCGCGATCGGCGTGTCGAACTTCCAGCCGTCGCACCTGGACGAGCTGGCGCGCACCAGCTCGGTGGTGCCCGCGGTGAACCAGATCGAGGTGCACCCGTACCTCCAGCAGACCGAGGTCCGCGAGTACGACGAGAAGCACGGCATCGTGACCGAGGCGTGGAGCCCGCTGGCCAAGGGCGGCGACCTGCTCGCCGACCCGGTGGTGCGCGAGCTGGCCGAGAAGCACGGCCGTACCCCGGCGCAGGTCGTCCTGCGCTGGCACGTGCAGCTGGGCAACGTGGTCATCCCCAAGTCGGTGACCCCGTCGCGCATCCGTGAGAACACGGCGCTGTTCGACTTCGAGCTGGCCGACGAAGATGTGGCCGCGCTGGCGTCGCTCGACCGCGGTGAGCGCACCGGCCCGGACCCCGACACCTTCAACGTGGCCTGAGGGGCGTCGGGGATGCACTTGGATCTGAGCGGCAAGACCGCGCTGGTCACCGGGTCCAGCCAGGGCATCGGCCTGGCGATCGCGACCGGCCTGGCCCGCGCGGGCGCGCGGGTGGCGGTGAACGGGCGCAAGCAGTCCACTGTGGACGAGGCGGTGGCGCGGGTGCGCGCCGCGGGCGGCGAAGCGGTGGCGGCCGTCGCCGACGTGGCGTCCGAGCAGGGCGCCGCGGACCTCGCCGCCCAGCTGCCCGAGGTCGACGTCCTGGTCAACAACCTCGGCATCTTCGGCGCCGAGGCCCCGCTGGAGATCAGCGACGACGAATGGCGCCGGTACTTCGAGGTCAACGTGCTCACCGCGGTCCGGCTCACCCGGACCTACCTGCCCGGCATGACCGGCCGCGGCTGGGGCCGCATCCTGAACATCGCGAGCGACTCCGCACTGGTCATCCCGGCCGAGATGATCCACTACGGCGTCTCGAAGACCGCGCTGCTCGGGGTCTCGCGCGGGTTCGCGAAGGAGGCGGCGGGCACGGGCGTCACCGTCAACTCGGTGATCGCCGGGCCGACGCACACCGGTGGCGTGGAGGACTTCGTGTACCAGCTGGTGGACCGCTCGCTGCCGTGGGCGGAGGCGCAGCGGGAGTTCATGCGGCTGCACCGGCCGCAGTCGCTGCTGCAGCGGCTGATCGAACCGGAGGAGATCGCGAACATGGTGGTCTACCTGAGCTCGCCGCAGGCGTCGGCGACCACCGGCGCCGCCGTCCGCGTCGACGGCGGCTACGTCGACTCCATCGTCCCCTGACCCCCCGCCGAACGCTATGAGTGGGGCATTACTTGCGTTCATTGCAAGTAATGCCCCACTCATAGCATCTGGCTAGCCCGGCGGTGTCACGCGATCCGCCGGCCCAGGCCGCCGTCGACGGGGAGTTTGACGGCGGTGGTGAAGGTGGCGTCGAAGGCGAGGAACAGGGCGGCGGCCGCCACCTCGTCCGTGGTGCCGTGGCGCTTCATCGGCGTGGCGAGGTCGCCCAGTTCCGAGAACGCCGCCCGTTCCTCCGCGGTCGCGTCGGTCAGCCCCATGGTCGGGGTGTCCACGAAACCCGGCGCCACGGCGTTCACCCGGATCCCCCGCGGCAGCAGTTCCGCGGCCAGCACCTGCGCGAACGACCACAGCGCCGCCTTCGAGCCCGAGTAGGCGGCCATGCCGGCCGCACCACCCTCGTCGGCCACCGAGGTGGTGAACACGATCGAGCCGCCGTCACGCATCAAGGGCAGCAGCCGCTGCACGGTGAAGAACGCGCCCTTGGTGTTGACGTCGAAGATCCGGTCGTAGGTCGCTTCGGACACGTCCGCGAACGGCTGGTTGATCGCCACCCCGGCGTTGACGAACACCGCGTCCACCGAGCCGAGCCGGTCGGCGACGATGCCGCCCAGCGCGTCGATGTCGGCCATGCTCGCCGCGTCCGACCGCAGGACGAACGCCCGCGGACCCAGCTCGTCGCGTGCCGCCTCGACCTTGCGCTCGTTCCGGCCGGTGATCAGCACCTGGCCTTCCCGCGCCAGGACCCCTTGGGCGATCGCCAGGCCGATCCCGTGCGTCCCGCCGGTGACCACCACCCGCGGGCTCATGCGCGCTCCTGCAGGAGCCGCACCACACCGACCCCGTCCTCGTCGCCGTGGCCCTGCGCCACCCGCTCCTGGAACAACCGCAGCACCGGCTCCATCAGGTCGGGCCGCACGCCCTGCTCCTTGCTGGCCTCGATCAGGTTCGGGAAAGCCTTCGTCTGCATGGCGAGGTTCGACACGACGTCCTTGGTGAACTCGTCGCGGTCGATCCGGTCCGCCGCCTCGGTGACGAACCCGGACATCGCCTGCAGCCACGGCACCAGCAACGCGGAGAAGTCGGTCGCCGAAATCCCCTCCGAGCCGATGAGCGCGTAGGCGTGCATGACACCCGCGTGCAGCCCGTACATGCCGCTCAAGAGAGCCAAGTCGTACAGGGACGCCAGCCCGGTGTCCTCGCCGACGAACTGCACCCCGCCGAACGCCTCGAACAGGTCGCGGTTGGCCTTGAAGGCACTCTCCGAACCGGAGTACAGCACGAACGACTGCTCGGTGCCGATGCCCGGCGGGATCGCCATGATGCCGCCGTCGACGTACTCCGCACCCAACGCCGTGACGCGTTCCCCCAGTTCACGGGCCTGTCGCGGGGTGCCGTTGGTCAGGTTGACCAGGGTCCGCCCGCGCAGGCGGTCACCCGCCGCTTCCAGCAGTTCGTCGACCGCCGCGTTGTCGATCACGCACAGGATCACCACCTGGCTCGCCTCGAACGCTTCCGCCAGTCCGGCCGCCTCCCGCGCCCCCGCCGCGGTCAGCGCCCCGGCCCGGCCCGGCGTGCGGTTCCACACCGTGGTCGAGAACCCGTTCCGCAGCAACGCCGCGACCAGCGCCTGCCCCATGTCGCCCAGCCCGGCGACCGTGGCGCGGGTGGTGAAGTTCTCCGTCATCGTTCCTTCTCTCGTTCGGTCTCCCCTGACGAGGTCCACCGTGCGGGCGGCGGCTTTCGGTCCGGTTCGGATCCACTCACGGGAAGCTGTCGGTCCCTCCGGCTACGCTGGCTTTCGTGCGTTTCGGGGTGCTTGGTCCGCTTGAGGTGTGGACGGCGGATCAGCGGCCGGTGAAGGTCCCGGAGGCGAAGGTCCGCGCCCTGCTCGCGGACCTGCTGGCACACCGCGGTCGCCCGGTTTCGGCCGACCGGCTGGTCGACGACCTCTGGGGCACCGAGCCGCCGGCCAATCCGATCGGCGCGCTGCAGACCAAGGTGTCTCAACTGCGGCGAGCGCTGGAGCAGGGTGAGCCGGGTGGCCGGGAACTGGTGGTCTCCGGCCCGTCCGGGTACACGCTGCGCGCGCCCGAGGTCGACGCCGGGCGCTTCGAAAGCCTGCTGGACCAGGCGCGGCAAGCCGGTGATCCCCGCACGAGGGCGTCCCGGATCGGCGAAGCGCTCGCGCTCTGGCGAGGCGCCGCCTTCGCGGACTTCCCCGATGCGGACTTCCTCGCCCCGGTGGTCCAGCGGCTCGACGAACTGCGGCTGGTGGCGCTCGAAGAGCAGGCCGAAGCCCGGCTGGAGCTGGGTGAGCACAGCGAACTGGTGGGCGAGCTGACCGATCTGGTCGCGCGGCACCCGTTGCGCGAACGTTTGCGCCGCGCCCACCTGCTCGCCCTGTACCGCGCCGGACGGCAGAGCGAAGCGCTCGCCGGGTACGCGGAGCTGCGCGAGCGGCTCGCCGATGAACTCGGGCTTGATCCGAGTCCCGAGCTGGCCGAGCTGTACCAGTCGATGCTGCGGCAGGATCCCGCGCTCACGCCGTCGGCCCGGCGCACCACGAACCTGCCAGCCCCGCTGACCGAGCTGATCGGCCGCGACGGCGAGGCCACCGGGGTCGGCCGCCTGCTCGGCGCGAACCGGCTGGTCACGCTCGCCGGTCCGGGCGGGGTCGGCAAGACGCGGCTGGCCATCGAGGCCGCGTCCCGGCTCACCGGCGATTTCCCCGACGGCGTGTGGCTGGTCGAGCTGGCCGGGCACTGGACGCACGGCGCCCCGGAGGCGGCGTGCTCGGTCGCCGAGGTCACCGCGAGCACGCTCAACCTGCGTGAGAACGCGGTGGCGGGCGCCCTGCCGACGCCGTCGGACCAGCTGGCCGAAGCCCTGCGCGATCAGCACCTGCTGCTGGTGCTGGACAACTGCGAGCACCTGGTCGAGCCGGTCGCCGAGCTGGTGCAGTCGCTCCTGCTGGCCTCCCCCGGCCTGCGCGTGCTGACCACCAGCCAGGAGCCGCTCGGGCTGGCGGGCGAGGTCGTCTACGGCGTTCGCCCGCTGGAACTGCCCAGCGCGGTGGAGCTGTTCAGCACGCGCGCGGCCGCGGCCGCCCCGGGTTTCGCGCTGTCCGACGAAAACACCGACGCGGTCGCGGAGATCTGCCGCAGGCTCGACGGCATCCCGCTGGCGCTCGAACTGGCCGCGAGCCGCATCCGGGTGCTCGGGGCGGGCGAGCTGCTGTCCCGCTTGGACGACCGGTTCCGCGTGCTGACCAGCGGGCATCGCGGCGCGCCCGCCCGGCAGCAGACGTTGCGCGCGATGATCGGCTGGAGCTGGGAGCTGCTGACCGAGGCCGAGCGAATCGTGCTGCGGCGGCTGGCCCTGCACGTCGAAGGCTGCGACCTCGAAGCCGCCGAGGTGGTGTGCGCGGGTGAGGGCGTGAAACCGGCCGAGGTGCTGGACCTGCTGGCGCGGCTGGTGGACCGGTCGCTGGTCGCGGTGACCGAAACGCACGGCCGCACGCGGTACCGGCTGCTGGAATCCGTCGCGGCGTACTGCGTCGAGCGGCTGCACGAGGTCGGTGAGTTCGCTTGCGTCCGGCGGCGGCACAACCGGTACTACCTCGAATTGGCCGAACGCGGTGAGCCGCAGTTGTGCGGTTCCGAGCAGCGGGCCTGGCTGGACCGGCTGGATGCCGAGAGCGCCAACTTCCGCGCCGCGCTCGAAGGCGCCGAGCTGGATGGGGACGCCGAGCTGGCGATCCGCCTGGTCAACGCGCTGGGCTGGTACTGGTTCCTGCGCGGCAGGCTGCGCGAGGGGCACCGGTCGGTCAACGCCGCGCTGGCCATCGACGGGCACGCCCCGGACGCCGCGTGGGCTGCGGCGATGGCCTGGCAAGCCGGGTTGATGGGCCTCATCGGCGAGGGCCCCGGCCTGCACGAGCGGGCTGAGAAGGTGCTCGCGCTCTACGACGACATCGACGATCCGCTCGGCCGGGCGCGGGCGGAGTGGTTCCTGAGCTTCGCGCTGATCGGCGCGGGCGACCTCTCACTCGGGATCGCGCGGGTGGACCGCGCGCTCGCCGGGTTCCGCGCGCTCGGCGATCGCTGGGGTGAGGCGGCCGCACTCGGCTTGCAGGCCATGCAGGCGCGCCCGCGTGGTGGCCTGGTTCAGGCGAGGCGCGACAGCGAACGCGCCATCGAGTTGTTCCGCGAAGTCGGCGACCGGTGGGGCGAGGTCAAGTCGACCGACACGCTCAGCTCGCTGGCCGAGATCACCGGCGACTACGAGCGCGCGGAGAGCCTGCACCGCAACGCCCTGCGGCTCGCCGAGGAGCTCGGGTTGTGGAACGAGGTGTCGTACACGCTGTCCGGCATCGGGCGGATCGCGTTGCTGAAGGGCGAGTTCGCCAAGGCCGACGAGTACCACGAGCGCGCGCGGAAGCTGGCCGCGCAGCACTCGCACAAGCGCGGGGAGCAGTTCGCCGAGATCGGGCTCGGGCTCTCCGCGCGGCGGCAGGGCCGGTACGCACAGGCCGAGGTCCACCTGGAGCGGTGGCTCGACTGGTGCCGCCAGGTCGACGGCGACCTCGGCACCGCGTTGCTGCTGGCCGAGCTGGGGTTCGCGGCCGAGCAGCGCGGGGACACCGCGCTCGCGCTGGCCCGCCAGCGGGAGGGCTTCGCCGCCGCGTCCGCCACCGGCGATCCGCGCTCGATCGCACTGGCGATGGAGGGGCTCGCGGGCGCCACCGCCGCCGTCGGCGACCACCGGCTGGCCGCGCGCCTGCTCGGTGCCGCGGTCGCGACCAGGGATTCCGTCGGCACCCCGCTGCCCGAGGCCGAACGCGGCGACGTCGACCGCGTCACCGCCACCGTGGTAGCCGCGCTCGGCGAGGCCGGGTTCGCCGAGGAGTTCGACCGCGGCCGCGCTGAACCCTCCTTTGTGGACATTCAAGGGTGACAGTGGTGGTGCCCGCCACCGAGGGGATGTCAGGATGGCTGAATGCTGACGTCCGGGATGCGAACAGCGGAACAGGACATCACCATCGCCGTCGCGTGGCACGGTGGTGCGGTGGAACTGGCGGTGACCGGCGAGCTGGACACCACCACCGCGCCGCTGCTCGAAGAGGCGATCGCCTACGCGGTCAAGGAGGATCCGACAGCGCTGGTGGTCAACCTCGACGCCGTGCAGTTCCTGGCGAGCGCGGGGATCTCGGTGCTGATCGAGGCGAACTGCCGGCTGCCGGAGCTCCTGCGCGTGGTCACGGTCAGTGAGATCGTGCTGCGGCCGCTCACCATCACCGGCCTGGACCGCGTCCTCCCGCTCTACCCGACCACCCGCGCCGCCCTCGCCCCCTGAACCACCGCTTCAGCCTCGGCCAAATGCTATGAGTGGGGCATTACTTGCGTTGAACGCTAGTAATGCCCCACTCATAGCGTTCGCCTTTCCGACTTGGCTGGCCTGAACGTGGGGCTCGGCTGTCTGGACGTGGGGTTCGGCTGCGGGAATGCGGGACTCGGTTGCGGGAGCGTGGGGTTCGGTTGTCTGAGTGTGGGGTTCGGCTGTCTGGACGTGGGGTTCGGCTGCGGGAATGCGGGACTCGGTTGCGGGAGCGTGGGGTTCGGTTGTCTGAGTGTGGGGTTCGGCTGACCGAACGTGGGGCTCGGCTGCGCCAACGTGGAACTCGGTCGCGGGAGCGTGGGGTTCGGCTGCCTGAACGTGAGGCTCGGCTGCGGGAACGTGGGACTTGGTTGCGGGGGTGTGGGGGTCGCGGAGGGGTTAGAGGGTGGAGTGGGTGGCGGCGGCGGAGCGCAGGGCGATGACGGCGGCTCGGATGGCCGGGCGCCGGGCCGCGCTGGTTCGCCACAGGGCGTGCACCTGGCGCGCGGGTGCCGGGTCGATGGGCACCACGCGCACCCCGTCCGGCACGTGGTCCCGCCCGAGTCGCGGCAGCAGGGCGACGCCCAGACCGGCGGCGACCAGCGCGAGCTGCGTCGAATGCTCCGAGGCGGTGTGCACGATCCGCGGCTCGCCGAGCGTGCGCGAGAGCCAGTCGTGGCAGAGCTGCCCGCTGGTCCAGGTGATCCACTCCTCGTCGGCCAGTTCCGCCCGCGGCTCGTGGTCCACGGGCACCGCCAGGTCGAGCGGATCGTGGAGCAGGGTCTCCCGCGACAACCCCTCCGGTAGCTCCAGCGGCGACTCGGGCCAGTCCTGCACCACGGCCACGTCGACCTCACCCCGGCACAATCCGCTGATGGCTTCCGGCGGCTCCCGTTCGTCCAACCGGACCCGCAACCCCGTGTGGTCCGCCCGCAGCGCTCGCAACGCGCCGGGCAGCAGACCCCGCGCGGCTGTCGCGAAGGCCGCCATCGACAACGCCCCGGCGACCGCGCCCCGGTGCCGGGCGAGGTCGGCCTCCACCCGTTCGACCTGTGCCAGCAACCGGTCCGCGTGCGCGGCGAGCAGCGCGGCCGCGTCGGTGAGCCGGATGCCGCGGCCGTTGCGCTCCAGGAGCGGCTGCCCCACCTCGCGTTCCAGCCGCGCCAGCTGCTGCGAAACCGCCGAAGTGGTGACGTGCAGTTGTGCCGCCGCGCCGCTCACCGAACCGGTCGTCGAGACCGCACGCAGCACGCGCAGGCGTTCCAGGTTCAACACTTAAGTGATACTACGCGGTATGTCCAAGAATGACTCGCTTGTCTAAACAACAGGGCGGCCCCAGAGTGAGCGCATGACCATGACGAACCACGCCACGCTCACCCTCGGCGGCGAACTGACGGTGAACCGGCTCGGCTTCGGTGCCATGCGACTGGGCGGGGCGACCACCGCGGAGCGCGCGGAATCGATCAGGATCGCCCGCCGCGCCGTCGAACTCGGCGTCGACTTCCTCGATACCGCCGACTCCTACGACCTCGGCCTGAACGAAGAACTGCTGGCCGAAGCGCTGCACCCCTATCCTCGTGGACTGGTGATAGCCACCAAGGGCGGGCAATGCCATCCCGGCGACGACTGGATTCCGCTCGGCCGCCCGGAATACCTCCGCCAGCAAGCGGAACTGAGCCTGCGCCGGTTGCGAATTCCGCAAATTGAACTTTACCAGTTGCACCGGATCGACCCGCTCGTTCCGCTGGCCGACCAGATCGGTGCGCTCACCCGGCTGCGGGAAGAGGGCAAAATCCGGCACATCGGCCTGTCCGAGGTGAGCGTGGCCCAACTCCGCGAGGCCGAATCGATCACGCCGATCGCGAGCGTGCAGAACCTGTACAACCTCGAACAACGAAGGTCTGAACCAGTGCTCGAGTACTGCGAACGCCGTGGTATCGCGTTCATCCCGTGGTTGCCGATCAAGCCGAGCACGCGCTCGGACGGCGTGGTGGCCGCGGTCGCGGCAGAAGTCGGGGCCACCCCGGCGCAGGTGGCGCTGGCCTGGTTGTTGCGGCGTTCACCGGTCGTGTTACCCATTCCGGGGACTTCGTCACGCCGCCATCTGGAGGAAAATCTGGCCGCACTCACCCTTTCACTGTCCGATCAGGACTACACCAGGCTCGATTCCGCGACCCGGAAACACGACTGAGCACGCCGAATACCGCAGTTGTACACCGATCGTCTATCGTGCCAAGAGGTGGCGGACCAGGGGGTGCGCCGAAATCGTCTTGGGAGCGGGAGACGTGGCACAAAAAGTTTCCGTGGTGATGTCCGACGACATCGACGGGTCGCCGGCCGACGAAACCGTTCATTTCGGCCTGGACGGGGTCGATTACGTGATCGACCTCTCCGCCGCGAACGCCGACGAACTGCGGGACGCGCTGTTCCGGTTCGTCGAGGTCGCCCGCCGGGTCAGCGGGCGCAAGAAGCGCGGGTCACCGCCCATGCCGAACGCCGGACCGGCGGTGGGGACCTCGGCAAGGCGGGCGCGGGCCCAGGCGATCCGGGCCTGGGCGCGCGAGCACGGATTCGAGGTCTCCGAACGCGGCCGGGTTTCGATCGAGGTCGAATCGGCGTTCGTCAAAGCCACCGAAGACGGGCAGCACTAGTCCGGTGAAAGGCCGCCCGGCGCCGGGCGGCCTTTCGTTTTTTCACCGCTGCCGATCCGATGGCGAACGCAGGTCCGCACGTGAGTGCAGATCGAGTTTCCGCAGCACGTTCGCCACGTGCTGTTCCACGGTCCGCCGGGAAAGGAACAGCACTTCGGCGATCTCGCGGTTCGTCGATCCGCCCGCCACCAGTCGCGCCACATCCCGTTCCCGCGGCGAAAGTTCGTTGCCGTACCCGCGCCTGCCCCGCCGCGAAGGCGCCACCACACCGCTCGCGCGCAGCAGGTGGCGGCAGCGCGCGGCGTCCCTGGTCGCCCCGAGCGCGGTGAACTCCTCGGCCAGCGCCGCGAGTTCACCGTCGGGCGCCGGTGCGTTTTCCAGCAAGCGGACCCCGACCAGTGCGGCGTAATACGGCGCGGGAAGGGCCGCGTAGCCCGCGCGCGCCTCGGTGAGGAAGTCGATCGCCGCAGCCGGGTTCTGCCGGTGCAGTTCGACGATGCCGCGGGCTTCGGCGAGCGCCGCGTCGGCCATCGGGGTGTCCCTGCCCTCGATGCCGTCGGCGAACTCGGTGGTCAGCGCGGCCGCGGCGTCGGTCCGGCCCGCGGTGCAGTAGGCGATCACCGCGGGTGGCACCAGCTCCCCCGCCCAGGCCCAGACTCCCTTGCGCCGCAACAACCGCAGCCCGTCGTCGGCCGCCGAAGCCGCCGCCGCGACGTCCTCCTTGGCCAGCAGCACCCGGATCGTGCCGCCCCAGGCGTCGAGCACCACCGGCGTGACCGCGTTCTCCGCCCGCCCGGTGCCCGAGTCGATGAAGTACCGCTCGGCGCGTTCCCATTCGCCCTTCGCCACCGCGAGCGAGCCGAGGACCAGGGACAACTCGTCGGCCACCGGCCGCAGTTCGTGGTACTCCTCCAGCAGCCGCCGCGCCCGCTCGGTCACCGAATCCCAGTCGCCGGTCAGCCAGTCCAGGTGCATCCGGGTGGCGCTCGCGATGCTCACCAGGAACGAGGCGCCGCCCTCGTGCGCCAGCCGGATCCCGGTGCGCAGGTGGTTCTCCGCCTTGCGCAGGTGCCCGGTCCAGGCACACGCGTCGCCGATGTTGCAGTGCGCCCTGGCCAGTTGCTGCTGTTCGGCCCGGCTTTCGGCCCGCACGGGCAGCCGGGTCAGCAGTTCCCAGGCGCCGGGGTCGCCGATGTGCAGCCGCGACGGGCCGTTGCTGGCGATCAGCGTCAGCAGCACCCCCGGATCGGTCACGTCCTCGATCAGCGTGTCCACTTTGGACATCCAGCGCAGGTGCTCGGCCAGCGGGGTGGTGCCGATGAACGGCTGCGCCAGCGCGGACATGCCCCGCAGCGCCAGCGCGTCGCGTTCGCCGAGCTCGTGGATGGCCATCTCGATCTCGGTGCGCCCGGACTCCTGCCCGCCCTCCTGGCGGATCAGCAGCAGGCCGAGGTTGAGCCGCACCTGGCCGTGGCTGTCCGGCGCCAGCCGCCGGTCGTTGAGCAGGCCCTCCAGCACCTCGATCACCTCGTGCTGCTGCGCCACCCCGAGCACCGCGACCCGGCTGAGCTTGACCGCCAGCCGGTCGACGTCGGCGTCGGCGAGCAGGCCCTCGGTGAGCAGGTCCTTGAGCAGGCCGGTGGCCGTGGACGGGTCGCCGACCTCGACGGCCCGGTCCGCCGCCGCCTCGCCGTGGCGCAGCCAACCGGCCTGGTCGCCACCGCGGCGGCTGTGCTCGGCCAGCCGGACCAGCGGTGGCGGTTCCGCCGTGGCCAGCGCCACGGCCGCGCGCTGGTGCAGCGACTGCCGATCCGGCCCGGCGAGCGTGCGGTAGACCGCCTGCTGCGCGAGCGTGTGCCGGAAGCCGTACCGGCACGGCCCGCTTTCGAGCAGCACCTGGGTGTCGAGCAGCCGGGTGAGCGCCTCGTCGGCCCGGGCGGGCAGCAGTCCGGCGACTTCGGCGAGCACCTCGCGAGTCGCCGGTGTGCCGAGCACGGCTGCCGCGTACGCCAGCCGGCGCGCGGGGATCGGCAGTCCGGACAGCCGTTCCAGCATGGCCTCCCGCAGCAGCGCGGGCACCTCCGCGGTGTCCAGCAGGCGTTTCGCGGTGGCGCCGTCGGAGTGCACGGCCCCTTCCGCGCCACGCAGGGTGCGCAGGGTTTCCTCGACGACGAACGGGATCCCGGCGGTGCGTTCGTGCAGCAGCGCGGCGAAATCCGGCGAAACCTCACGCCTGCCGAGGATCGCGGTGGTCAGGCGGCGCACCCCTTCGGCGTCGAACGGGGTCAGCTCCACGACCTCGCTCGCGGTACCCGGCGCCGGGCGGAACGCGCGGCCGAGGGTGATACCGCCGGGCAGTTCCTCACGCCGGTAGGTCAGCAGCAGGCTCAGCCCGGGCGGCAGGTCGGCGGTGAGGAAGCGCAGCAGTTGCCGCGAACCGTCGTCGGACCAGTGCAGGTCCTCGACCACCAGCACCGCGGGCCCGAGCACGCCGAGCAACTCCCGGACCGCACGGAACATGCGGTGTCGTTCCGACCGCGAGTCCGCCGCCTCGGGTGGGTCCGGCAGGAACGCGGCCAGTTCCGGCAGGTACGGCCGCAGCACACCGGTGACCGGGCTCAGCTCGGCCGTGGCCAGGTGCGAGCCCGCCTCACGCAGGGCTTCGAGGACCACGCCGTACGGGAACGGCTCGCGCATCGGCTGGCAGTACCCGACCAGCAGGCGGCGCGCGGCCACCTCCGGCAGGCGCAGCAGCTCGGTGAGCAGGCGCGTCTTGCCGATGCCCGCCTCGCCTTCGAGCAGCACCACGGCCGGCGGCCGGGTCACCGCGGCGGCCAGCGCCCGCAGTTCGGCCTGACGACCGACCAGCACGGGCGAACTGGATTCCGGCACCGCGTTCCGCGACATCACCACTCCCGGAAGATTCTCCGGACCGCGATGTCCGGATCACCGCCGAAGCTTAGGCGCTGTCCGGTGAGTTTGGTCGATGGGCTTCGTGATCCAGGTGGTTCCTGGCGGTGCGGGCGATTCGGCCTCGTACTGGCCGTACTCGGCCGAACTCGCCCGTGCCGCCAGGGGCCACCTGGGCGCGGAGAGCGCGACCTTGGCTTGCCGGACCGCGCCTAGCTCGGCTGCCAATAGTTACGTACCTGTACGGAACATCGCCTCGCTTGTTCGCGCTGTTCAACCGCCCGACGCTGATCACCTGGTCACCGCCACCGGGTGGCCGAGCGGAGAGGAGTGGGTGAATGCGTGCACAACACCGGGCCTGGTCACGGGCACTGGTCGCCGGATCGGCCGCGCTGGTCGTCGCCGGGCTGGCGAGCACCACGGCACAGGCTCAGGAGGGCGCGGTACGGGGGGCCGGGCAGCCGGGAGCGATCGACGGCAGCTACATCGTGGGGCTGAAGGACGGAGCCGGGATCAGCAGCGCGGGCGCGCTGTCGAGCCGGTACGGCGCCGAGGTGAAGCTGACCTACCAGACCGTGCTCAACGGCTTCTCCGCCCGGATGGACGCGGGCGACGCACGGCGGCTCGCGGCCGATCCCGCGGTCGCCTACGTGCAGCAGGACGGCATCGCCCGCGCCGACGGCACCCAGGACAACCCCACCTGGGGTCTGGACCGGATCGATCAAGCGGCGCTGCCGCTGGACAGGAAGTACACCTACCCGGACCACGCGGGCGCGGGCGTGACGGCCTACGTGCTCGACACCGGCGCCCGGCTGAGCCACCAGGAGTTCGAAGGCCGCGCGCAGAACGGCTACGACTTCATCGACGGCGACGCGGTCGCCAACGACTGCAACGGCCACGGCACGCACGTCGCGGGCACCATCGGCGGCAAGAGCTACGGCGTGGCCAAGAAGGTGAGCCTGGTCGCCGTGCGGGTGCTGGACTGCCAGGGCAACGGCGAGTGGTCGCAGGTCATCGGCGGCATCGACTGGGTGGCCAAGAACGCGAAGAAGCCCGCGGTGGCCAACATGAGCCTCGGCGGTGAGGCGAACAGCGCGGTCGACGACGCGGTGAAGAAGGCGATCGGCGCCGGGATCACCTTCGCGGTGGCATCGGGCAATTCGAACACCAACGCGTGCAGCACCAGCCCGGCACGCACGCCGGAGGCGATCACCGTCAACGCCACCGACAGCTCGGACAACCGCTCCTCGTTCTCGAACTACGGCAACTGCACCGACATCTTCGCCCCGGGCACCTCGGTCACCTCGTCCTGGTACACCGGGGACACCGCGACGAACACGATCAGCGGCACGTCGATGGCGACCCCGCACGTCGCGGGTGCCGCGGCGCTGCACCTGGCGGCGAACACGTCGGCGACCCCGGCGCAGGTCCGCACCGCACTGGTGCAGGGCGCCACGCACAACGTGGTGAAGAACCCGGGCTCGGGCTCGCCGAACGAACTGCTCCGCGTCACCGGCGCCACCCCGCCGCCGACCTGCGCGGGCGCGACGAACACCGACGACGTGGCCATCCCGGACGCCGGGGCGGCGGTCACCAGCTCGGTGGTCATCGCCTCCTGCGAGGGCAACGCCACCTCGGCCACCAAGGTCGCCGTCTCGATCCGGCACCCGTACACCGGTGACCTGGTGATCGACCTGCTCGGCCCGAGCGGCAAGGCCTACAACCTCAAGCAGGCCGGCGGGAACAGCTCGATCGACCTGAACTCCACGTTCAGCGTGAACGCCTCGGCCGAGCCGAAGTCGGGCACCTGGACGCTGCGGGTGCGGGACGTCTACGCCTACGACATCGGTTCCATCGACTCGTTCGGGGTGAGCTTCTGAGGCGCGCGGATCTGGGTCTCCTCGGCTCGGCGCGTTGCCGGCCGTGCAAGATTGGTCCACTGTGGAATCCGCGGCCGTGTCGCTGACCGCTCGCTACGGCGGTGAGGCCTTGCCGGTGACCGTGATCCGATAAATGCCGGCCGCCTCGGCGAACCGGACCGCGGACCTCACGCTGGTGGCCGGCGGGTGACGTGAGCGTCGCGGCGTCGCCGTCCTCGGGCACCGGCGGCTTCGGCGACCAGGTGAGCACCACGGTCCACACCCTGACCACCAAGTAGCTCCACAAGGGACGGTGGCGTCCGGTGCGCCACCGTCCTCCCGCGCGTCAGGACGGGCTCATCTCCCGCAGCCGGTCGTTGGCCTCGCGCAGTTCGGGGGTGAGCGCGTCGCCGAAGTCGTCGGCTTCGACCACCTGCCGCAGTTCCAGCACGGTCCGGCCGTCCGCGGGTGCCGGGCAGCGCCGCGCCCAGGCGACGGCCTCTTCCCGCGACTTCACCTGGATCAGCCAGAAACCCGCGACCAGTTCGCACGGCTGGGGGAACGGCCCGTGGTCCACCACGGTCTCGTCCGCGGTGAGCGTGACGCGGGTCCCGCGCGAACTCGCGTGCAACCCCTCCCCGCCGAGCAGCACACCCGCCTTCACGAGCTGCTCGTTGTAGCTGTACATCGCGGCCAGCTCGGCTTCGGTGGCGGCCTCGCCCGCCTCGCTCCGCTCGTCCGCCTTCATCAGGATCATGAACCGCATGACGTCGACCTCCATCTTCGGCGTGGTGTTGCCGACGCGTCGAACTCGCGTGGCCCGGATCGACAGCGACCCGTTGACAAGTTTTTTCTTCGGTGGAACGGTGGCCGGATGCCCCGCGAGTTCGAGATCAGCCGCCAGGTCACGCTTCCCGCGACGCCCGCGCAGGTGTGGGCGGCGATCACCGCGGGCACCTCGGGCTGGATGTTCCCCACCGAATCCGACGAGGAGGCGGAGGGCTACCGCCTCCTCGACGACCACCAGGTGCTCGACTGGACGCCGCCCGAGCGGTACGCCCTGCGCGCCGAGCAGCCGGACGGTTCGTTCAACGCGCTGGAGTGGGTGATCGAAGGCCGCGCGGGCAGCACCGTGCTGCGGTTCGTGCACAGCGGGATGCTCGCCGACGAGGACTGGGACCACGAATACGACGGCGCGGCCAAGCACACCGACTTCTACCTGCACACGCTCGGCCAGTACATCAGCCACTTCCCCGGCCGCGCGGCCACCTACGTCGCGGCCGACGCGCCCGACGCTTCCTCGGCACCCGACGGGTTCACCCGGCTGCTGCGGGCACTGGGCGTCAGCGAAGTCGGCGACAAGCTCGAAGTCGGCCTCGCCGGCGAACCGCGGACCGCGGTGGTCGACCACCTCGACGACTGGTTCCTCGGCCTGCGCACCGACGACGCGCTGTACCGGGTGTTCGGCCGCAACGCCTGGGGCGCCCCGGTCGGCGTGAGCCTGCACCTGTTCTCCCGCGACGCCAACGCGGTCAGCAGCGGCAAGGCCCTGCGCGGCTGGCTGGACACCGTGTACCGGTAGGCGTGTCCAGCGCCACAATCCACCTCGCGTCACGCTTTCGTGGCGGCCGCATCCCACTCCCGACCGCTCGACGGGAAGGGGACAGATGATCGCCGCGCACGCCACGCCCGAGGACTACGCGCGCTCCCGCGCGTTGCCCGCACCGCCCGAGGGCCTCGAGCCCACGTTGCGCCAGGCGTCCGCGCTGGTGGACGGCTTGCTGATGACCGCGACCTACACCCCGCCGCGCCCCGGTGGCCCGATCGCGCGGCGCGCGTTGCGGGAAGCCACCTGTGCCACGGTCGCCTGGTGGACGCACACCGCGGGGTCCGGGCCGAGGCGCTACGACACGATGGCGCAGGTCCGTTCGAGTGGCGCCCAGGTCGCCAGGGTCGGCCCGGAAGCTGTGCGCATCCTCACCGCGGCCGGGCTCCTGGGCGATCCGCCGGTCCGGAACTGGGGTGCGGCGTGGCGGTGAGGTCGCAGTACATGATGTGCAGCCCGACGCGACCCAGCTCGGGGTGTTCGAAGGCACCGGGCACGGTCCCGACGATCTCGAACCCGAGCCGCCGGTAGATCTCCACCGCCGAGGTGTTGGACTCGGCGACGGCGTTGAACTGCATCCCGGCGAATCCGCTGGTGCGCGCCCACTCCAGCACGTACCGGCACAGCTCGGTCCCCACGCCCTTGCCGCGCACCCGGGCGTCGACCATCAAGCTGGCCGTGGCCACGTGCGCGCCGGGCCCTCCGCGGTTGGCGCCCATCTTGGCCGTGCCGAGCACGCGACCGTCCTCCACCGCGACGACCGTGCGCCCGGGCGGCCGCTCGATCCAGCTGTCGTGCGCCTGCTCGGCGGTCATGGCCGGGTCGTAGGTGTAGGTGTCGCCCGCCCGCACGACCTCCTCGACGATCGGCCACACCTGGGCCCAGTCGGCTTCGGTGAAGTCACGGATCTGCACGAAGTTCCCCCTGGTCCGCGTGGTGGATGTCCCGGTAGAGGGCTCGAGCTCGCCGACGCCGTCGAACCGGTGCGGGTCGAGCATGCCGCCGGGTTCGTCGTCGATCAACTGCTTTGCCCGCAGCGGCGACATGCGTGACAACGAACAGCCGTGTAAGAGCCAGAACACACAATGATCTCGTGTTTTCCGCGCCAGGAACGGCAGTTACCGTGTGCCGATGCGTCAGCGAACAGATCCAGCCCACCCCGGGCTCCGCGCCGCCCTCACCCGGCGCAAGCCGGTGGACGTCCTGCTCGCCGAAGGCGGCCACGGGGAGGGCGGCACGCTCCGGCGCACGCTCGGACTGAGCCAGCTCACCATGCTCAGCATCGGCGCCACCCTCGGCAGCGGGATCTTCGTCGTACTGGGCGAAGCCGTGCCGGTGGCCGGGCCCGCGGTCGTGCTCTCGTTCGTCCTGGCCGGGATCACCGCGTTGTTCTCGGCGCTGTCCTACGCGGAACTGGCCGGGATGATCCCGTTGTCCGGTTCGTCCTACACCTACGCCTACGCCACCCTCGGCGAACTGGTCGCCTGGGTCTGCGGCTGGTGCCTGGTGCTGGAGTACGGCGTCTCCGTGGCCTCGGTCGCCGTCGGCTGGGGCCAGTACCTCAACGAACTGCTCGACCTCACCCTCGGCGTGACCATCCCCGCCGCGCTGAGCAGCCCGCCCGGCGACGGCGGCCTCGTCAACCTGCCCGCCATCGTGATCGTGCTGCTGGCCATGGTGCTCCTGCTCGCCGGCGCCAGGGAGAGCGCGCGGGCGAACGCCGTCATGGTGGTGATCAAGGTGGCCACGCTCCTGCTCTTCTGCGTGATCGCCTTCTCGGCGGTCCAGGCGGGGAACTTCAGCCCGTTCCTGCCGCTCGGCCTGGCCGGGATGAGCGCGGGCGCGGCCAAACTGTTCTTCTCCTACATCGGTTTCGACGCCGCGTCGACCGCGGGCGAGGAGGCCAAGAACCCCCAGCGCGACCTGCCGCGCGCCATCCTGCTCTCCCTGGGCATCGTCACCCTGCTCTACTGCCTGGTCGGCCTCGCGGCGGTCGGCGCGCTGAACTGGACGCGGTTCGAAGGCTCCGAAGCCGCGCTCGCCCACGTGGTCACCACCGTGCTGGACAACAAGGTCTGGGCCGCGCTGCTGGCCGCGGGCGCGCTGGTGGCGATCTCCAGCGTGGTGCTGACCGTCCTGTACGGACAGACCCGCATCCTCTTCGCCATGTCCCGCGACGGCCTGGTCCCGAAAGCACTGTCCAAAGTAGATGCCAAGTCCGGGAGCCCGCGGATCAACACCTACGTCGTCTCCGGCTTCGTCGCGGTGCTCGCCGCGTTCATCCCGCTGGGCAACCTCGCCGACGCCACCAGCATCGGCACGCTGTTCGCGTTCGGCCTGGTCAACGTGGCCGTGGTGGTGCTGCGCCGCCGCCGTCCGGACCTGCCACGCACGTTCCGCGTGCCACTCGCGCCGGTCACGCCGCTGCTCGGCGTGCTCTGCTGCGGGTACATGATGTTCAGCCTGGACGTCGCCACCTGGCTCACCTTCGCGGGCTGGATGTTGTCCGGCCTGGTGCTGTACTTCGCCTACGGCATCCGGCGATCGAAGCTGGCCCGCGCATGATCGTCGCCGCATTCCAGGGTCCCGCCGAGGATTTCCTGCCCGAACTCGCCGAAGCCGCCGCCCGCGCCCGCGGCGGCGGTGCCGAATTGCTGATCTGCCCCGAAATGGCCACCACCGGCTACAACATCGGGGAGTCGATCGAGGACCTCGCGGAACAGGCGGACGGGCCGACCGCACGCCGGATCGCCGAGATCTGCCGCGAGCACCGGCTCGCGATCGCCTACGGCTACCCCGAACGCGGCCTCGGCACCGTCTACAACAGCGTCCAGCTCATCGACGCGGACGGGCGGATCCGGGCCGGCTACCGGAAAACCCACCTCTTCGGCGACCTCGACAAAGCCCATTTCTCCGCCGGGGACCGGGCCGTCGTGCAGGCCGAGGTCGGCGGCCTCACTGTCGGGCTGCTCATCTGCTACGACGTCGAATTCCCGGAAATGGTGCGAGCACACGCCCTCGCCGGGACGGAACTGCTCGCCGTGCCGACCGCGTTGATGCGCCCGTACGAGATGGTCGCCGATGTCGTGGTTCCGGCCAGGGCCTACGAGAGCCAGCTCTTCCTGGCCTACGTCAACCGGTGCGACACCGAGGGCGAGCTGACCTACTGCGGCCGCAGCGTGGTGATGGCACCCGACGGCACCGAACTCGCGCGTGCCGGTGGTTCGGCCGAGTTGCTGCTGGCCACCGTCGACGCCGCCCGGCTGGCCGCGTCCCGCCGGGAGACCACCTACTTGGCCGATCGGCGGCCGGAGCTGTACGGAAGAAAGGCGCAAGCATGACCTCCGCCGTGCCCACCGCGATCCACACGCCCGAACCGCCGGGCGGGCCGATCACGATGTTCGGCCCGGACTTCCCCTTCGCCTACGACGACTACCTCGCGCACCCGGCCGGGCTCGGCTCGGTGCCGCCGGAGCACCACGGCCGTGAGGTGGCGGTCATCGGCGGCGGCCTGTCCGGCCTGGTCACCGCCTACGAGCTGATGAAAATCGGGCTGCGGCCGGTGGTCTACGAAGCCGACCAGCTCGGCGGGCGGTTGCGCTCGGTCCGGTTCGACGGCTGTCCGCCCGATGTGGTCGCCGAGATGGGCGCCATGCGCTTCCCGCCTTCGTCGACCTCGCTGTTCCACTACATCGACAAGGTGGGCCTGAGCACCAAGGCCTTCCCCAACCCGCTGGCGCCGGAAACCCCGAGCACGGTGGTGGACCTCAAAGGACAGAGCCACTACGCCACCTCGCCCGCCGATCTGCCCCCGGTCTTCGGCGAGGTGTCCGCCGCCTGGCACGCCACGCTCGACAGCCGCGCCGCGTTCGGCGAGATGCAGGACGCGATCCGGCGGCGGGACGTCAAGCGCATCAAGGACATCTGGAACGAACTGGTGGAGAAGCTGGACAACCAGACGTTCTACGGTTTCCTCTGCGACTCCCCGGCGTTCGCCTCGTTCCGCCACCGCGAGATCTTCGGGCAGGTCGGATTCGGCACCGGCGGCTGGGACACCGACTTCCCCAACTCCATCCTGGAGATCCTGCGCGTGGTCTACACCGGCGCGGACGACGAGCACCGCAGCATCATCGGCGGCAGCAGGCAACTGCCGCTGCGCCTGTGGGACCGCGTCCCGGCGCGGATGACGCACTGGCCGGACGGCACCAGCCTGCGCTCGCTGCACGGCGGCGCGCCGCGGCGCGGTGTCGCGCGCCTGCACCGGACCGCGCCGAACAACATCACCGTCACCGACACCGACGGCGGTATCCGCACCTACCCCGCCGCGGTGTTCACCGCACAGAGCTGGCTGCTGCTGGCCAAGATCTCCTGCGACGAGTCGCTGTTCCCGATCGACCACTGGACCGCCATCGAGCGCACGCACTACATGGAGTCCTCGAAGGTCTTCGTGCCGGTGGACCGGCCGTTCTGGCTCGACCCCGATCCGGTCACCGGCCGCGACACGATGAGCATGACGCTCACCGACCGGATGACCCGCGGCACCTACCTGCTCGACTCCGGCCCGGACGCGCCCGCGGTGATCTGCCTGTCCTACACCTGGGCCGACGACTCGCTGAAGTGGCTGCCGCTTTCGGCGGGCGAACGGGTGGAGGTGATGCTGCAGTCGCTGCGGGAGATCTACCCCGGCGTGGACGTGCGGCGGCACATCACCGGCGACCCGGTCACCGTTTCGTGGGAGGCCGAGCCGCACTTCATGGGCGCGTTCAAGGCGAACCTGCCCGGGCACTACCGCTACCAGGAACGGTTGTTCACCCACTTCATGCAGGACCGGCTGCCGGAGCGGTACCGCGGCCTGTTCCTCGCCGGTGACGACGTCTCGTGGACCGCGGGCTGGGCCGAGGGCGCGGTGCAGACCGCGCTGAACGCGGTGTGGGGCGTGCTGCACCACTTCGGCGGGCACACCGATCCGGACAATCCCGGACCCGGTGACCTGTTCGACGAAATAGCCCCGTTGGTACTGCCCGACTGAAGTCGCCCTACCCGGCGGTAGCCCCCGTTGGCGCGGGTGCGGGCGGCCGGTTCGTGCGAAAATGCCGGACATGACCACGGAGTCCGCACCCAAATGGCGAAGACTGGAACCGGACGCGAGGAAGGAACAGATCTTCGACTGCGCGGCCGAGCTGTTCGGCCAGCGGCCCTACGCCGAGGTGTCCACTTCGGACATCGCGGCGGAGGCGGGCGTGGCCAGGGGCTTGATCAACCACTACTTCGGCACCAAGCGGGAGCTGTACCTCGCGGTGATCCGGCGGGCGCTGACCGTGCCGCACTTCGCTGTGGAGATCCTGCCCGAAGGCACGCTGGAGCAGCGGGTCGACGCGGCGGTCGGCTGGTTCCTCGACATGGTCAGCCGCCAGGAGAACCTGTGGCTGGCCGCGATCGCGCCCGAGGGCATCGGGCGGGACCTGGCGGTCGAGCAGATCCTCGAAGAGGCGGATCGCGAATCGGCGGACCGGGTGCTGGAAGCCGTCGGCATCGCCGCCGACGACCCGTGCCACAGCGAGCTGAACGCACTGGTCCGTGCCTACGGCGGCATGGTCAAGGCAGCCGGACGGGAATGGCTCGTGCGGGGCGCACTGACGCGTGAACAGGTGCACGCGCTGCTCAGCAAAAGCCTGCTCACCCTGGTCAGCGACGTCTTCGAGGAAATCCGGAAGCCCTGATCGGCGGCGTGGTCGGAGGAGACCCGTGAGCCGTGGTCAGGCGGGGACCACGCGGCTCGCTGATCCGGCAAGCAGGCATCCACCTTGCCCCGAAAGCGCCCTCATCGGCGAGACGGCCGAGGCCACCCCGCAAACCGTGATCACTCGGCGCCCTGACCTGGCAGGCAGCCTCCCTGCCCGCGAAAGCTCGTCCTCATCGGCGAGGTAGTCGAAGCCACCCCGCAAGCCATGGTCAGTCGGGTCAGTGAGGTGGCCGAAGCAAGCCGTGGTCAGGCGGGTGAGCGTCGCGAGCGTGGCGGTCCTGGCGGGGTGACCGGGCCGCTGTGGGCGGTGCGCGGTACGGGCATCACCTCGGCCAACCGGTACCGCGCCCAGGCGCCGTTGGGGCCATCGCCTGTCTCGCGGCCGTCTCGGGCGATGCCCGGTCGGGGTTCGCTGCGCAGGATGAGCTCCATCTCGAACCGCGCGTCCGGGTCCTCCAGGCTTTCGCCGAAGGTGGCCTGCAGCTGGCGCATCCGGTACCGCACGGTCTGCGGGTGCACCTTGAGCCGCTCGGCGATCTCGAGCACATTGCCCTGGGCGTCCAGCCAGGCCCGCAGCGTCTCGGTCAGCCTGCCGCGCTGTTTGTCGGTCATCCCCCGCAGTGGGGCGAAGTGCCGCTCCCGGAGCTGCGCGATCAACCCCTCGTCGGAATGCAGCAACACGGTGGCCAAGTGCTCTTCGGCCCGGATCAGCCGTCGCGCCGGGAGCAGGCCTTCGCCGGTCAGCGCCAGCGCACGACGCGCCCAGCGCAGCGAATCTCCCGCCGCCTCCAGCGGGACCGCAGGACCGGCCGACAGCCGGTACCCCGGCAGCGCGTTCTGGATCGCCGCCAGCCGGGTGTCCGCGGGCTCGCCCGGCACCAGCAGCAGCGGTTCGGGTGCGTCCAGCTCGGCGAGGATGTCCTCGTCCAGCGCGGGCATCCGGCGTGACACCCCGCCGGGTGTGCGGACGGCCACCGCGAACAGCTTCGCGGGCATCGTCCACCCGATGAGCTGGGCCAGTTCGGCGATGGCTTCGCGCGGCGGCTGCGGGCGCTCCAGGATCAGCTGCAGCAGTCGCCGGCGCCAGGTCTCCAGCGCGCCCGCCGAGCAGGCCTTGGCCTCCAGGTAGCCGTCCAGCGCGATCGAAGCCAGTTCGTCCATGAACGCGAGCATCGCGTCGGCCAGTTCCGACATCACCGCCGAGGACAGGCCCGCCCGCCTGCCGACCAGCATGATCCGGCGCCAGGCCACCCGGGCGCCGACCCGGTAGGCGGCCTGCAGCGTGTCCAGGCTGCGGCCCTCGCGCATCTCCAGCTGGCCGAGCTTGCGGTGCACGTCGAGCAGTTCCTCCTTGATCGAGCCGGGATCGGCGATCTGGTCGACGAACAACGACATCGCGCAGTCCACCCCGGCGCGGATGGAGCGCCCGTACGGACCGTCGAGCGGACGGCCGTACTCGGGGATGACCGTGCGGATCTCCTCCACGATCTGCCCGCCGAGCGTGGGCAGTTCCGGGCGCAGGATCTCGGCCAGCCGCCGGGGAAGTACCGGGCGGGTTTCCACGGAGTTCAGCCCGCGCTCGACCGTCATCGCAGCTCCTTTGCTCCGCTCGTTCCCCGCGACGCCCCTCTGCCGAGGCCACCGACGCACTTCGGGGTGACGTCGAGCACATCGGAAAAGTAACCCCAAACGTGTCACGAAACCCAGAAGAAACCGATTTCTTGTCACCGGGGTGACAAATCACCGCGTCAGACTGTGGGCGCGGTGACAATAACCGCCCGGTGAACGCCTTCGAGGGCCGGTTTCACACCGCTCACCGGATCGACTGATGATCGGGTCCGGAAAAGTACCCGGCAAAGATCGTCTGCCATACGGCCGAACGGACGCAATCGACTATGTTGGGCGGATGGCGGACGCGCTCTCTTCGGCGAAGGCCGTGCACGCGATGCTGAACGGGCAGTCCGAGGACACCCGGGACCGCCCCGTGCAGCCCAACGGGCACCGGATTCCGCTGCCGGACCTCGAGCCACCCCGGGTGGACCTGGTCGGCACGCTGGTGCAACGCCGGTCCGCGGTGAAGTTCGCCGACCGGCCCCTCGACATGGCCGCGTTGAGCGCGCTGCTGCGCTTCGCCCTCGGCGTGCAGCGGTTCGTGCAGGCACAGGGCGTGGAGAAGCACCCGCTGGGCATGGCCCCGAGCGCGGGCGGCCTGCTCTGCCTGCGGGCCTACCTGCTGGTCCGCCACGCCGACGGGGTCCCGCCCGGCATCTACCGCTACGAGTCGGTCTCGCACCAGCTGATCGAGATCAGCGCGGACGACCCGACGGCCCAGCTCACCGAGGTGTTCCTGCAGCCGGAGTTCGCCTCGACCGCGCCGGTGACCATCGCGCTGACCGCCCGGCTGGACGTGGCCTTCGCCCAGTACCCGCTGCGGCACTACCGCACGCTGCACGTGGACGCCGGGGTCGCGGTGCAGAACCTCTACACCGTCGGCACCGCGCTGGGCCTGGCCTGCTGCGCGGTCGCCGCGTTCGACGACCGCGCACTGGGCTCGGTGCTGTGCCTACCCGATTCGGAGATCGCCACCATGCTTTTCAGCGTGGGGCAAAAGCCGTGACGACCGGCGGCTGAGCCGATTACCTTCTCCGTGACGGGCCGTGACGCGTCCGTCACCACTGGGGAAGGGAAACACCGTGCTTTCTAAACTCACCCAGCTCGTGGCCACTGTGCTGTTCGCGCTGGCGCTCGCTCCCGCGGCCGCCTCGGCGGCGGAAGCGGACGGCGTCAACGACTGCCCCGGCAACTGGATCTGCTGGTGGAGCCAGGACAACTACAACGGCCAGCGGGCCGGTGGCGCGCACGGGGCAGACGGGTGCTGGAACCTGGTCGGGCCACCCTCGTTCGCCTACTCGATGACCAACAACACCAACGTCAACATCACCATGCAGTCGAGGCCGTGCGGTGAGTCCGGCCAGCAGCGCGCGGACCTGTCCCGGCAGAGCACCACCTCGAGCACCCCGTTCCAGGTCCGCTCCTTCCTGCGCTGCGCGGCCTGCTAGATCAGGACATCCCGGATCGCTTCCAGGACCGGGACGAGCTTGCGCAGTTCGTCCCGGTCGGCGGTGACGCATTCGGTGACGGCCGCGCCGATCACCTCGAACTCCGCCAGTGAGCGGATCGCGGCGACCAGTTCGGGCACGCTCAGCCCGTCCGGCTCGGGGTAGTTGAGCCCGTCGAACTCGCCGGGATCGAGCACGTCGAGGTCGAGGTGCAGGTAGACGGACTCCGCGCCGCTGTCGCGCAGCCGCGTGGGCAGGTCGGCGGGCGGGGCGACCACGGCGAGGCCACGGTCGATGGCGTCCTGCTCGGCGGGGTCAATCGAGCGGGTGCCGACCAGCACCGCGCGGCCCGGCACCAGCGCGGGGTCCGCGGCGAACTCCGGGTCGCCCTCGCCGAACAGCGAGCGCAGGACCATGCCGTGGTACGCGCCGGACGGTGAGCTGTCCGCGGTGTTGAGATCGGGGTGGGCGTCGAAGTAGGCGACACCCAGGCCCTCGCCGTGGCGGTACCGGGCCACGCCGATGGGCGCCAGCTCCACCGCGCAGTCGCCGCCGATGGTGATCACCTTCGCCGCGGGTGCTTCCAGCGCGGCGAGCTGCCCGGCCCGGTTGCGCACCAGCGCGTCGCGGTTGGCGATACCGTCCACTACGGACGGATCGGAGGAGGGGTCGACGGGGACCTCGGTGGCCAGCACGCCGAGCACCTCGGCGGCCAGTGCCCCGAGCCCGCGGGCCCCGTCGGCGAGCTGGGCGGCACGCGGGGTCAACGCGCCCTGGGTCTGCGGCACAACATGAATACGCACCCCGCCAACGTAACGACTCCCCCGCCGGCTCGCGCGCGAATTCAGCGGGGTGCGGCGATCCTGGTGGCCTCGGTCCGCCCGCGCAGCACCGTTTCTTCGATCTGCTGCCAGCACCGGCCTTCGCCCTTCGCGGCGGCCTCCACCGCGGCCATCGAGGCGACCACCCGCCCCGGCACGGCCTTCGCCAGCTCGGTCAGCCGGGCCGCTTCGTTCACCGGGTCGCCGATGACGGTGTACTCGAACCGGCTCTCGTGGCCGATGTTCCCGGCCACCGCCGGTCCCGCCGCCACCCCGATGCCCGCCTGGCAGTCGGGCACCTCGTCGACCAGCCGCCTGCCCATCTCCCTGGCGGCCGCGAGCGCCTGCCCCGGCGCGTCCGGCTGGTCCACCGGCGCGCCGAACACGGCCAGCGCCGCGTCGCCTTCGAACTTGTTCACGAACCCGTCGTGCGCGTGGACCGCCGACACCACCACCGCGAAGAACCGGTTGAGCAGCTCGACGACCTCACCCGGCGGCCGCGTGGCCGCGAGCGTGGTCGAGCCGATCACGTCGACGAAGAGCACCGCCACCTCACGGACCTCGCCGCCCAGCCCGGCCTGACGCTCCAGCGCCTTCTCGGCGACCTCCTCGCCGACGTGCCTGCCGAACAGGTCCCGGATGCGCTCGCGCTCACGCAGCCCGCCGACCATGCGGTTGAACCCGGACTGCAACTGCCCCAGCTCGGTGCCGTCGAACACGGCGACCTCGGTGTCCAGCTCGCCCTTCTCCACCTTCGCCAGCGCGGCGCGCACCGTGCGCACCGGGGCCGCGGTCGCCCTGGCGGTCAGCGTGACCAGCAGGAAGCCGAACACCCCGATCACCGCGCCGAGCACCAGGACCGCCAGCGACAGCTGCTCGGTCGTGACGTCGTCCCGGATCAGCGCGAACACCGCCACCAGCATCAGCCCGAGCACCGGCAGCCCGGTGCCGAGCAGCCAGGCCAGCAGCATCCGCACGGTGATGCCGGAGATCACGCGGCGGCGCATCGGCGGCCCGGTGGACAGCACCCGCGCGGCCACCGGCCGCAGGGCGAACTCGCTGAGCAGGTAGGAGTTCGCGCACACCACGATGCCGCCGAACGCCACGGTGAAGCCGACCTTGAACGCCGCGCCGGGCAGTTCCAGCGCGGTCACCGTGGTGAACAGCAGCGTCGCGCCGAGCCAGAACACCGCCTGCACGCGGGCCAGCCGGATCGGTACGCGCAGCGCGGTGCGCCGCTCACGCTGGCTGGGGGCACGGCCTTCGAACACCCAGCTCAGCGTGCGCACGGCGCGCCTTCGACCCCAGACCACCCCGACGAGCAGGGAGAGCCCGACGTAGATCGGCAGCACGACCGCCTGCCAGAACACCAGGTCGGGGGCGAACACGCTGGGGCCGGGGATGACCAGGACCACCAGCGCGATCACCACCAGCGCGCCGATCACGTTCGCCAGCACGATCGAGGTGATCAGCAGCAGGTTCAGCCGCACCCGCAGGACCGCGTCGCGCTGGTCCGCCGAGCCGAGCAGCCAGGAGCCCAGCGGGCGCGCCGTGGTCGTCACGCGGTCATTCCAGCACGACGAGCAGGTCGCCGCCCTCCACCTGCTGCACCGAGTTGATCGCCAGTCTGCCGACCTTGCCGCCGCTGGGCGCGGTGATCGCGGCCTCCATCTTCATCGCCTCGATGGTGGCCACGGTCGCGCCGGCGGAGACCTCGTCGCCCTCGCTCACCGACAGCGTGACCACCCCGGCGAACGGCGCGGCGACGTGCTTGGAGTTGCCCTTCTCCGCCTTCTCGGTGGCCGGGATGTCCGAGGCGATCGAGGTGTCGCGGATCTGGATCGGCCGGATCTGCCCGTTCAGGCTGGACATCACCGTGCGCAGGCCGCGCTCGTCGGCCTCGCCGATGGCCTCCAGTTCGATCAGCAGCCGCACGCCCGGTTCCAGGTCGACCTGGTACTCCTCGCCCGGGCGCAGCCCGTAGAAGAAGTCCTTGCTGGGCAGCACGCTGGTGTCGCCGTAGGCCGCCCGGTGGTTCTCGAACTCCTTGGTGGGCCCGGGGAACAGCAGCCGGTTGAGCGTGCGGCGCGGTTCCTTCGCCAGCGCCTCACGGTCCTCTTCGGACAGTTCGGCGACCGGCTTGGCCGCCGCACGGCCTTCGAGCGCCTTGGTGCGGAAGGGTTCCGGCCAGCCGCCCGGCGGGTCGCCCAGCTCACCGCGCAGGAAGCCGATCACCGAGTCCGGGATGTCGAACTTGCTCGGGTCCGCCTCGAAGTCCGCCGGCGAGACCCCGGCGCCGACCAGGTGCAGCGCCAGGTCCCCGACCACCTTGGAGGACGGGGTGACCTTGACCAGGTGACCGAGGATCTTGTCCGCCGCGGCGTACATCACCTCGATGTCCTCGAACCGGTCGCCCAGCCCCAGTGCCACGGCCTGGGTGCGCAGGTTGGACAGCTGCCCGCCGGGGATCTCGTGGTGGTACACGCGACCGGTCGGCGAGGCCAGGCCCGCCTCGAACGGCGCGTAGACCTTGCGCACGGCTTCCCAGTACGGCTCCAGGTCGCCGATGGCGCCCAGGTCCAGCCCGGTCGGGCGCGCGGAGTAGTCGGTCGCCGCGACCAGCGCGGACAGCGACGGCTGCGAGGTGGTGCCCGCCATCGAAGCGACCGCGCCGTCGACCGCGTCCGCACCGGCGTTGATGGCGGCCAGGTAGGTGGCCAGCTGCCCGCCGGGGGTGTCGTGGGTGTGGATGTGCACCGGCAGGTCGAATTCCTTGCGCAGCGCGGTGACCAGCTTCACCGCTGCGGGCGCCCGCAGCAGCCCGGCCATGTCCTTGATGGCCAGGATGTGCGCCCCCGCGCCGACGATCTGCTCCGCCAGCTTGAGGTAGTAGTCCAGGGTGTACAGCTTCTCCGACGGGTCGGAGAGGTCCGAGGTGTAGCAGAGCGCGACCTCGGCCACCGACGAGGTCTCCCGCACGGCGTCGATCGCCGGGCGCATCTGCTCGACGTCGTTGAGCGCGTCGAAGATGCGGAAGATGTCGATGCCGGTCGCCGCGGCCTCCTGCACGAAGGCGTTGGTCACCTCGGTCGGGTAGGGCGTGTAGCCCACGGTGTTGCGCCCGCGCAGCAGCATCTGCAGGCAGATGTTCGGCACGGCTTCGCGCAGCGCGGCCAGCCGCTCCCACGGGTCCTCGGCGAGGAACCGCAGCGCGACGTCGTAGGTGGCGCCGCCCCAGCACTCCAGCGAAAGCAGTTCGGGCAGCGTGCGCGCCACCACCGGGGCCACCGCGAGCAGGTCCTTCGTCCGGACGCGGGTGGCCAGCAGCGACTGGTGCGCGTCGCGGAAGGTGGTGTCGGTGACGCCGATGTTCGGCGACTCCCGCAGCCAGCGGGCGAACCCGGCCGGGCCCAGCTCCACCAGCTTCTGCTTCGACCCCGGCGCCGGCTCGTGCTCGGGGACCGCGGGCAGCTTCTGCACCGGGTTGATCGAGCGCGGCCGCTCGCCGTTCGGCTTGTTGACGGTGATGTCGGCCAGGTAGGTGAGCAGGCGGGTCCCGCGGTCGGCGGAGTGCCGCGCGGTCAGCAGGTGCGGGCGCTCGTCGATGAACGAGGTGGTGACGCGGCCTTCGCGGAAGTCCTGGTCGTCCAGCACGGCTTGCAGGAACGGGATGTTCGTGGCGACCCCGCGGATCCGGAACTCGGCCACCGCGCGGCGGGCGCGGCCCACCGCGGTCGGGAAGTCGCGGCCGCGGCAGGTCAGCTTCACCAGCAGCGAGTCGAAGTGCGCGCTGATCTCGGTACCGGCGAAGGCCGTGCCGCCGTCGAGCCGGATGCCCGAGCCGCCGGGCGAGCGGTAGGCGCTGATCATGCCGGTGTCCGGGCGGAAACCGTTGGCCGGGTCCTCGGTGGTGATCCGGCACTGCAGCGCGGCACCACGCAGGTAGATCTTGTCCTGCGACAGGCCGAGGTCGGCCAGTGTCTGCCCGGCCGCGATGCGCAGCTGCGACTGCACCAGGTCGACGTCGGTGACCTCCTCGGTCACCGTGTGCTCGACCTGGATGCGCGGGTTCATCTCGATGAACACGTGCTTGCCCTCGCGGTCGAGCAGGAACTCGACCGTGCCGGCGTTGCGGTAGCCGATCTTCTTGGCGAAGTTGACCGCGTCCGCGCAGATCCGGTCCCGCAGTTCGGCGGGCAGGTTCGGCGCCGGGGCCAGTTCGACCACCTTCTGGTGCCGCCGCTGCACCGAGCAGTCGCGCTCGTACAGGTGCACCACGTTGCCTTCGGCGTCGGCGAGGATCTGCACCTCGATGTGCCGCGGCTGGACGACCGCCTTCTCCAGGAACACCGTCGGGTCACCGAAGGCCGACTCGGCCTCCCTGGCCGCGGCCTCGATCGATTCACGCAGCGTGGAGGCGTCTTCGACCCGTCGCATGCCGCGGCCGCCACCTCCGGCGACGGCCTTGACGAACACCGGGAAGCCCAGGCCCTCGGCCGCCGCGACCAGCTCGTCGATGTCGGAGGACGGCTGGGAGGAACCGAGCACCGGCACCCCGGCTTCGCGTGCCGCGGCCACCGCGCGTGCCTTGTTGCCGGTCAGCTCGAGGATGTCCGCGCTCGGCCCGACGAAGGTGATGCCCGCTTCCTCGCAGGCCCGCGCCAGGTCCGGGTTCTCCGACAGGAAGCCATAGCCCGGGTAGACCGCGTCGGCGCCCGCCTTCTTCGCGGCCCGCACGATCTCCTCGACGGAGAGATAGGCGCGGACGGGATGTCCCGGCTCGCCGATCTCATGCGCCTCGTCGGCCTTGAGCCGGTGCAGCGAGTTGCGGTCCTCGTGCGGGAAGACGGCGACGGTACCCGCGCCGAGTTCGTAGCCCGCCCGGAACGCCCGGATCGCGATCTCACCACGGTTGGCGACGAGCACCTTGCGGAACATGCCCCGGTCCTTCCTCTTTTACGGATCGGTAGGTCGGTTCAGGCACGTTACCGTGTTAGTCCCGCACACCGGGAGTTGAAGTCCAGGTGATGGACATCATTCACCGTACGGGTTGCGCCCCAGGTCAGGGCGTGAGTGCCCTCCCGCCACCCACCACCACCCTCAACGGAGCTGCGCACTGACCAGCGAAAAGAGGAGCCGGTTGGGAGTACCCGCGGGAACCCCCGCCAGCTTGTCCTTCGTGGCCGCGTCGACCACGGCCTGGGCAGCCTGCGGCGCGGTCGCGGTGGGGTGCAGCGCCCGGTAGAGCGCCGCCGCGCCGGTCACGTGCGCGGCCGCGGTGGACGTCCCGGAAAGCACCCGGACGCTGCCGTCGGGCGCGGGTGACGGAATCGACACGCCGGGTGCGTACAGGTCCACCGATGCCCCGTAGTTCGACGAACTCGCCGCCCGATCCCGATGATCGGACGAGGCCACGGTCAGCGCCTCGGCCACCCTCGCCGGGGAGAACTTGCCCGCGTCGCTCGCCGAACCACCGGCGGGCACGGCGACCGGCACCACGGCGGCCAGCCCGCGCACGGCGTTGTCGATCGCGGTGTTCGGCGAACCGCCGACCCCGAGCACCGCCACGGCGGGCTGCACCGCGTTCCTGGCCACCCAGTCGATCCCGGCCACCACGGTCGACACCGAGCCGCTGCCGTTGGCGTCCAGCACGCGCACCGGCACGATCTTCACGTCCTTGGCCACGCCGTACTGCTCGCCGCCGATGATCGACGCGAGGTGCGTGCCGTGCCCGTTGCCGTCGGCCGCGTTGTCGTCGCCGTCGACGAAGTCCTTGCCCGCCAGCAGTTGCCCGGCGAGGTCGGGCACGGTGCTCACGCCGGTGTCGATCACGTACGCGGTCACCGTTTCGGCACGCGTCTCGTAGCGGTAGAGCTGGTCGAGCCCGGCCCGCTGGTCGATCCGGTCCAGGCCCCAGCTCGGCGGGTTCGGCTGCTCACCGGGGCCCGCGTGCGCGGGCGCGGCGAGGGCGAGCAGAGCGACAGCGCTGACCATGGTGACGGCTCGTACCCGGCGAAGTGTCATGAACTCCTTTTACGCGGCGGACGCGGGGAAGGACACCTACCAACGGCTGGTCCACCGCCCGTCAGTAGAGCACGTGCTTGCCGCCGTCGACGATGACCGCCTCACCGGTCACCAGGTCCATCATCAGCACCCCGAGCACCGCCTGCGCGACGTGCTCCGGACCGGAGATCTCGCGCAACGGCACCGTTTCCCGCTCGGCCCTGGCGCGTTCCTCGAAGGCTTCGGCGCCGTGCAACCCGGTCTGCCACCGGGTGGCGACGGTGCCGGGCGCGATCGCGTTCACCCGGACGTGCGGCGCCAGGCCCACCGCGAGGTTCCGGGTCAGCTGCAGCAAGGCCGCCTTGCTCACGCCGTAAGCCACCGAGGAGCCACCCGCGCGGTATCCGGCGATCGACGCCACGTTGACCACCGCACCCCGTGCTTCGGTCAGCGCCGGGGCGAACGCGCGCACGCAGTGGAACGGGCCGAGCAGGTTCACGTCGAGCACCTGGTGCCAGACGTCGTCGGTGAGCGAGTCGAGATCGGCGTGCGGCGCGCGGAAGGTCGTACCGGCGTTGTTGACCAGCACGTCGACGCGACCGAAACGGTCGAGCACGCGCCCGGCGAGCGCCCGCACCTGCGCGTCGTCGGCCACGTCGGCCTGCTCGGCCACCGCGTCGCAGCCCAGCGCGGCGAGGTCCGCCACGGTCTGTTCCGCGTCTTCGGCCGACCGCGAGTAGTTGACCACCACGCCCGCCGCCCCGGCTTCGGCCAGCGCCAGCGCGGTCGCGCGGCCGATCCCGGTGCCACCGCCGGTCACCACGGCGACCGTTCCCTTGAGCCGCACTCAGTTCCCCTCTTCCGTCATCCGGCGCACGGTGGCCCGCACCCCGTCCACCTCGATCGCACGCAGGGCGTCCGCGATCAGGTCGCGGAAGGTCCTCGACGCACGCAGGTCCTCCGGGCAACC
The DNA here is from genome assembly GCF_021725495.1 of Saccharothrix sp. AJ9571. Lineage (NCBI taxonomy): Bacteria > Bacillati > Actinomycetota > Actinomycetes > Pseudonocardiales > Pseudonocardiaceae > Saccharothrix > Saccharothrix sp. AJ9571. The sequence continues at coordinate 823,781 of NZ_CP091382.1, forward strand.
CCGCCACGCCGCGAGCAAGCGGTCGAGGCCGGGCGCGGCGGCGAGTTCCCGGCTGTCGTCGTCGAGTTCCTTGGCACCACGCAGGAAACTGATCCAGCCCGCGATGCCGAGGCAGATCAGCCGCGGCTCCTGGCCCGCTTCGATCAGTTCACGGGCCGGTTCGAGCAGGCGCTGCGGGAGTTTTCGCGCGCCCTGCGCGGCGATCTGCGTGAGCCGGTGGTCGATCCGGGGCGTGGCGAGCCGCCGCAGGAGCCGGTCCGCGTCGTCGGTCGCGACGTCTCCCAGGCTGGGACCCGTTTCACCGCACACGAGCGCCCGGACGTACCCGGCGAAGTCCTGTTCCCGCACGAGTTCCGCGGTCGTCTCGAGTCCGGCGAGCAACCCGAGGTAGGCGATCGCGGAATGGGTTCCGTTGACCAGCCTCAGTTTCCGGGCCTGCGCGGCGGAGATGTCCGGCACGAACCGGGCGCCGACCCGGTCCCAGGCCGGGCGCGGGCCGTCGAAGTCCTCGATCACCCACTGCCGGTAGCCCTCGCCCGCCACGGCGGCCAGGTCGACCAGGCCCAGCCGGGCCTCCACCTCGCGCAGGCAGTCCTCTGTGGTCGCCGGCACGATCTGATCGACCACAGTGGACGGAAAGGCCACGTGGTCGTGGATCCACCCGGCGAGCGCGGAATCGCCCAGCCTGCCGCAGAAATCCTGCACCAGGCCCGCGACCACCTTGCCGTTGTCGAGCAGGTTGTCGCAGGAGAGCACGGTGATCGGCGCGTCCTCCCCGCGGGAGCGCCGCGCACGCAGGCCGTCGACCAGCTGGCCGATCACCGTGCGCGGCGGGCGCCCGGCCAGATCGGCGGTCAGCTCCGGATCGTCGTGCCGGAGCAGGTTCGTGGCCGGGTCGTGGTGGTAACCCGCTTCGGTGACCGTGATCGTGACGATCCGGCACTCGCTCGAGGCGAGCGCGGCCCGCACCGCGTCCGGCTGCTGGTAGAGCACCTCGCGCACGCAGCCGACCAGGCGGAACCGCTCGTTCGGCCCGCGCTCGACCACGGTGAACAGGCCGTCCTGCGGGTTCAGCGCGTCGGCCGCGCCGCTGCCGCGGTAGCTCACCCCGCGGATCGCCCAGTCGCCCGGCTCGACGAGCAGCGCCTGCTCGGTCAACGCCGCCTGGTGCGCGCGGTGGAAGGCGCCGATGCCCAGGTGCAGGATGCCCGCGCCGATGTCGTCGGCCTGCACGCTGTCGAGCAGTTCGGGCCGGCTCGCACCCAGCGTCGTCCGGCTCAGCCGCGACACGGCCATCGTTGACTCACCTATCCGTTCCCTCCGACAAAAGTGCCCGGAGCCCGGCCAGGTCGTGCTCCGGGATCGGCACCCCTTCCGCGGCCCGGCGGCGGCGGACGAGCTCTTCCGGCTCGCCGGGTACCCCGGAAAGGCTCTCACAGAACGTTTCCGCCTGTTCCCGGAAAACCGCCGGGTTGAGGAAGGCCGCGATGTCCACCGCCACCAGCACGGTACCGGCGTCGCTGTCGTAGCCGGGCATCCCGGGCAGGCCGTGCCCGGAGAGCAGGCCGCCGACCAGCGCGGCGAAGATCTCGGCACCCGGCGAGGCGGCGCCGTCGAAGATCAGCGGCGGGCTGCCGGTAGCGCGCGGCAACGCCCACGCCACCGGGGTGGTCTCGGCGTTGCCGAAGGCGAGCGCCACCAGTCCGGTGTCGGCCAGCGCGCCGACGTATTCGCCGAGCCTGCCCACGTCGTTGCCGTCCCGGATCGCCGCGACCCCACTGCCGTGCTCGACGGCGAGCACGCTCAGCTCGCGCACCGCGTGCACGGCGCAGAGCTGCCCGAAGGCGCGCTGGCCGTGCACGATCACCGCGCCGGGGCGGATCGCTTCGGCTTTCGGCCGGGCCCGCGGGTCGATTTCACCCGAGCGCACCTGCGGGATGTAGGTGAGCAGCCGCCGGACCCCGAGCGCGTCGTGGCCGAGCAGGTTGGACCGGACCAGGGAACCGGCCACGACCGCCGCCTGCGCCGGCGGGGTGCCCGCCACCTGGAGGATGCCGTCGGCCAGCGAATGCAGCAGCCCGGCGGCCAGCAGTTGGCCCGAGTTGTCCATACCACCCCGTTCCTCGGCGTTGACCAGCGGGGACGGGGGATTTTGCCAGGTCGGGCCGCTGTTGGGAAGCGGAGGGTTCCACGTCCTGCCTGTCCGATGTGGACAGACTGGGTCAGCGGTCGTCGCGGGCGCGGGCGATCCGGTCGTGGATCCAGCGCCGGAGGTGGCTGCCGTCCGATGGTACGAAGTGCCGCCGCTTCGAGCCGTCGGAGAGCTTCTCGCCGATGATCACGAACCGGCCGCCTCGTGTGTCGAACAGTTGCACCCCGCCCTGGGCGTTGAGCCTGCCGTCGCGGCCGCGGACCCACAGGTCGAACACACCGAACCGGCCGACCGGCCAGCTGAAGAAGGCCTGCGCGGCCCGGTGGTCGGCGGGTTCGGTCTCCCCGTAGGCGTCGATGAGATCGCGGGGGTTGATCTCGTCCTCTTCGACCGGTTTGACGCGCTTGGGCTGCTCGGTCACCGCTACCGGGCGCAGGTTCACCGGGCCGAGGTGCGGCAGGTAGCGCATCAGCCCGGCGACCAGGTCGTCGGCGTGGCAGGCCTCGAAGGAGATCTGGTCGCCGACCTGGCCGCTGAGCACGCCGGCGAGGTGCTCGGAGACGGCGCGGTAGCGGATGTCGCGCTGGCCTTCCTCTTGGTTGAGACGGCCGGTGATCAACACCTCGGGGCGGTACCAGACGCGGAGCAGGTTCTCCACGTCCGGGTCGAGCTTGTCGCCCTTGGCCAGGCGGGCGTCGCGCAACTGCTGCCAGGCCTTTTCGCGCACGCGCTGCCGTTCACCGGTGGTCGACCCGGCGTAGGGCACCTCGAACGGCGGCGGCACCAGCGCGGTGCCGAACCGCTCGCCGAGCACGTCGATCACCGTTGTGGGCAGCCAGAATTCCATCGGCACGGCGGTTTTCGGGCCTCTCGGATCAGGAGCCGATGACCGGCGGCACCGGCTTGGCGCCGTCGATGCCTTCGGCGGGCTTGGCGTCGAACAACTCGTCGGGGTCCTCGCCCTGGAGGTAGTCGGGGCGCTTCTTGTCCTTGTCCTCTTCCTTGCCCTTGCCCGCTCCGGCGCCCATGCCACCGGCGCCCATGCCGGTGCCGGTCTTGCCCCCGGTCGAGGCCGCCGCGGCGGCACCGCCGCGCATGGTCCCGTCCTTGGGCACGGCGCCGGATCCGGAGCCGGGCCCTGAGCCCGTGCCCTTGCCGGCACCCGCGGCCTGCTCGCCCGCCTTCGGAACGCTGCCCGCGGGAGTGCCGCCCAGCCGCCCGGCGGCGCCGGCGGACCCCTTCGGCGGGTTGTAGGTGCCACCGCCGGACACCCGCGCCCCGGCGCTGGGGTTGCCGAACTTCATGCCGCCCTTGCCGGTCGGCGTACGGGTCTTCTCCGAACCGAGGCCCCCGAGGTTGCCCCCACCCATCTGCCCCGCGATCGCCGGCGGCGTCGCACCCTTGAACCCGCCACCAGGCGGCGTCCCCCCGGTGACCGGCGCGGGCCCGCCCGTGTTGTACCCGGGTCCCACACCACCGGGCCCGGACCCGACGTACCCACCGCCGGGAAGCCCGCCGCCGGTCGGCGCCGGCGTCCCGCCCCCCACCACGGACGGCCCGGCGACCGGCGTGCTCGGCTGCCCACCCCCCAAGCTCGGCGGCGCGGCGAACGAGGGCTGCGTGGAGCCGGTCTCGTAGAGGGTGTTGTCCATCGTGTGCATGACCTGCGCGGCCTGCTGATGCGCGGCCTGGGAGGCTTCCTGCTTGGCGCTCATCTCCTCGAGCGCCTTGACCCCCTGCATGCTGGCGTCGAAGCCGCCGCTCTGGAAGGCCTGCTGCGCCTTGGCCATCTCCTCCGCCTGATTGAACGGCAACGGCTCAGGCATCGAATTCTGCGCGTTCACCACAGCCGCCGACTGCTGCGAATACCGGTTGGACGCGAGGTCGACCCCGTGAGCCGTGCTGTCCACCCAGTCGGCACTCTGCTTCACGAACCCGTGCACTTGAGCGGCGCCCTCGCCCTGCCACAAGGCCTGCTCATTGTTGACAGCGGCGGTAAGGTCGTCGCTGAGCGTCTTGAGCGCGTCCCTGGTCTCGGCGAGGACCCTGCCTTTGGCATCGATCAACTCGCCGTTGCCGGAATGCGCCATCGCGTAGAGGGCGTCGTGCTGATGACCGAGGTAATCCTGGTCGGAGACCTCGAGGCCTTCACGGAACGCCTGATCGCGGGTGAGTGCTTGCCCGCGCGCGATCGAATACGCCTGCGCGGTGGCCCGCGCGTCCCCCATCGCCGTCGGCTCGGCGAAGATGTTGCCCTGCCCACCGCCCGCGTCCGTATACGCCTTCGAATACACGTCGGCTTCGTACGCGGGCCCCTGCGAACCGTCTGCCATATTCGCCGTCCTAAGCCTTCGGAAGTTGCGGTTCGACAGCCTGCGCTACGGAGAAAGCGTCATCGCAAGCCTGGTTAGTACTTCCCTGCGTCCCGAGCGTGACCGAAACCATCGCACGAGCCTTCGCCGACACTTCGAGCAGGACCAGGCACGTTGCCTCGCTACCGTCGATTTCCTTGACCTGGCGGATGCGACGGCCGTTGATCTTTCCGTCATAAGCTTTACTGGGGTCAGCCGCCAGATCATCAACCCCTTGTTTGTCGTCGAGATTCAGGGACATCGCCGAACCAAATTTGTTCGTACTGCAACCGTTACTACTACCGACATTGTCGGCCTCACTCGCGGGGTAACCCTGACCTTCTAAAGCTTTATCCAGCAGGTCGCAGGACTTCAAGTCGCCGAAGCCCGCCGGCGAACCACCTGGCGAGACAGAAGACGGTGAAGCATCGAGAGTCCGCACCGGCTGCGGCCTACCTTCCTCGTTCGGCGTGCAACCAGCGGATAGAACAGTCAAAGCAGCGACAGCGATCACCGACAGCCGTATACGCATAATCACTCTCCACCCAAGGCCTTAAAAGAGATGCTGTTCGCCTCGTCTTCCGCACGATAGGACTTCATCGCGGCGTCGATACCCTCGCGCAGCAAAACAAGGGCGTCTTTCAACGATGCGAGATTTGGCGCGAGCGATTCGTTGTCCCCATCCATGACTTTTTGGTCGTGACCCGCCACGCGTTCGGCATAGGGGCCATTGCCGAGCTCCGGGCGTGAGCGCAACTCCACCAGGTCGTCACGAATCTTCAGCCAGTTCACCTCGATGAAATTGTCGATGGCAGCGATGAACTTCTGGCCGGCCTCCGGCTCGACGGCGAATCCGCCGCCTCCAGGCCCCGCCGTTGCCAGGTCCTTGACCCGCTGAGCATCCGCATTGAAAGCTTTCACCGAATCGGTATCCATCGGATCGAGAGCACTCAACATGTTGCTGAGAAAGTTGTTCCCCGCATCGCCCGCAGCTGGCGGAGAAGGGGGCGCGCCCCCCGGCGCCTCAGCTTGCGACTGCGTGTCGACGTATGTGTCCTCGGCCATGGCGACCTGTCCTCACCCTCCCTGCAAGACCAACCCCGGCGACCGCTTGTGTTCAGCCCAACACGCTAGCAGTCATGCCCGGGTGAAGGGAGCGTTCCCGCCCAAGTCCGGTGGTCGACCGCCGGCCGGAAACGCCTGTTCAGCGTGGGTTCACCCGGTCGGGCGTCGGGCAGGTCACTGTCCTGGGCTTTTCCTGAGGCCCGAGTGGATGCGGGGTTGCATGCCGGCGGCGCGGGCCAGCGAAGCGGCTTCCAGGCGACTGTGCACCTTCAACTTGCTGAAGATGTTGTGCGTGTGCGTCCGCACCGTGTTCACCGACAGGAACAACTCCGCCGCGATCTGGCTTCCCCGCTTCCCCTCGACAATGCCCAGCAGCACATCCCGCTCGCGCGCGGACAGCACGTCCAGCGGGCCGTTCGAGTCCCGGACCCTCTGCACATCCGCACGCAACTCCGCCAGGACGAACCCCAGCAGGTCCGGCGAGAAGTACGCCTTCCCCACACAGACCCCGTGCAGGACCGCGACCAGGTGCTCCGTCGAACTGTCCTTGCCCACCCACGCCGTCGCACCCCAGCGGGCCGCGACCACGGCCTGCACCGGGTCGTGGCTGCCGGTCAGGATTACGATGCGGGCGTCGGGGGCCGCCGCGCCCAGGCGGCCAAGGAGGTTGGCCGTCGCCGGGCCGACGGGCTGGATGTCGACGGTGATCACGTGTGGTCTGGCTCTGGCCACCGCGTCCACCAGCCCGGGGTCCGCGGTCGAACTGCGGCCCACCACCAGCAGGCCGCCCACGGCGGACAGCTTGGCCGCCAGCGCCTCCGCCAGCAGCTCCTGATCATCGACGAGAAAAGCACGCACCGGATTCACCCGAACACCCTGCGACACCACCGCGTGATTGTCCTCATCCAAGTGCACGAGAATCACGGACTAGTCCGCCTGGCCGGACCCCGAATTCCGGCGCTGGCGCGGGGATCTTTAAAGTGGACCGGTACGCGGTTGAGCAAGCAGCCGCAGCGAGACGCTGCGTGTCGTGCTGCCGCTGCCTTCAGCCCGCATGTCACCCCGGCGTCCGCACGCCTGCCGACCGAGGGGAGACAACTCATGCCCGAAAAACCGCACCGCCGACGCTCCTGCGCGCGCTGAACCCGGGCGGGCACCTCGAGGTGGTGGCTACTGACGAAACCGGCGTCGACGAACTGCAGCGCCGGGTCAAGGAACTACAGGCGGAACTCGACGGGCTCCGCCGCGCCCTGCGCAGCCGCGCCACCATCGAGCAGGCGATGGGCGTGCTCGTCGTCGCTCACCGCTGCACCCCGCAGCAGGCCTTCCGCCTGCTGATCCGGTTGTCGCAGCAGCACAACGTGAAACTGCACCGGGTGGCGGGCATGCTGGTGCAACTCGCCGCCAAGGCCGAGACGCATCAGCTCGAAGCACTGCTGAAGCAGGCGTCGGCCACCGAAGGCACGGAAGAGGCGGGATCCGGGGCCGGCGAGCTGGACACCGCTCTGGTCGAAGCGGCACGCAATCTCGACGGCGGTTCCCCGGAAGCGCTGGCGGAGCTGCACAAGCTCCTGCTCGACCGGGGCTGGATCCCGCCCTACACCGTGCTGGCGGCGGCGCTGGAGTGACGCTGAGCCGGGCTCAGGCCACCGGGAGCTGGCGCCGCCGCGCGATGGCTTCGCGGCGCTCGCTCTCGTCCAATCCGCCCCACACCCCGAACGGTTCTTCCACCGTCAGGGCGTGGTGCCTGCATTCCACGATCACCGGGCAGCTCTGACAGATCTGTTTCGCCCTGGCCACCCGGTCGGCGCGCGCGAAGCCGCGCTCCCCGTCCGGGTGGAAGAACATCGAGCTGTCGAAGTTCCGGCAATTCCCCTTGCGCTGCCACTCCCAAGTCTCCGCGACGGGCTCGGGGAGCCGAGACGTGTCCGCCATGAAGATCACCTCCGCCATCAAGCTGGGTCGCTGACGCGGTGTTACCCACTTCCCCCGATTGCTACACCTCGGCTGGGGAGACCGCGTCCGGACGGAGCAGTCCCGAGTCCGCCAGATCCGGCCAAACGGACGCGGGCACCGGCCGCCGTGCGCGCGCCAGATTGGCGCTGACCTGCGCCGGAGTGTGCGCGCCGAGCACCACGGCGGCCACCGCGGGATGCCCGGCAGGCAACGCGATCGCGGCTTGCGGGAGTTCCACATCGTGGTGGGCGCAGACCTCGGCGATCCGCTCCGCCCGTGCGATCAGCTCCGCCGGAGCCTCTGCGTAGTCGTACATTCTGCCGGGAGTGGGCGTGGCGAGGATGCCGCCGTTGAACACCCCCGCCGCCACCACGGCCACCCCGCGCTCCCGGCACAACGGCAGCAGGTCGTCCAGTGCGCGCTGGTCGAGCAAGGTGTACCGGCCGGCGATCAGCACCACATCCAGGTCGGACCGCCGGACGAACTCGGCGGGCATCGCCGCCTGGTTCATGCCGACGCCGACCGCGCCGATCACGCCCTCGTCCCGCAGCTCGATCAAGGCGGGCAAGGCTTCGTCGAGCGCGGCGGCGAAATGCGCGTCGGGGTCGTGCACGTACACGATGTCCACCCGATCGAGACCCAGACGCCCGAGGCTCTCCGCCAAGGACCGGCGCACGCCGTCGCGGCTGAAGTCCCACACACGCCGATGGGCCGCGGGCACGTCGAACCCTTGGTCGTCACGCCGTCCGGCTCCCGGCGGATCGGGTTCCAGCAATCGGCCGACCTTGGTGGACACCACGAACTCGTCACGGGGAAGGCCGGCGAGCACGGCACCGAGGCGCCGTTCCGACAACCCGAGGCCGTAGTGCGGCGCGGTGTCGAAGTAGCGGACACCTTCCTCCCACGCCCGTTCGACCGTCGCCGCCGCGACTTCGTTCGTGATCGCCGTGTAGAGGTTGCCGAGCTGGGCGCAGCCGAGCCCCCAGCGTCCGAGACGGGTCAGCGGCATCGGCCGGCTCCTTTCGTGGCAATCTGGCAGCACACCGGAAACATCCGAGGTCTGGGGGAAGGCGAGGGGCGCACGATGCCGGTCACCGACGAGGCCATCGACAAGATCAAGGGCATGATCATCTCGGGCGAGCTGGCCCCCGGCGACCGGCTGCCCAAGGAAGCCGAACTGGCCCAGCGGCTCGGCCTGTCCCGCAGTTCGCTGCGCGAGGCGGTCAAGGCGCTGTGCCTGATCCGGGTGCTCGACGTCCGCCAGGGCGACGGCACGTACGTGACCAGCCTCGAGCCGAACCTGCTGCTGGACGCGATGACCTTCGTGGTCGACTTCCACCGCGACGACACCGTGCTCGACTTCCTCGCCGTGCGCCGGATCCTGGAGCCCGCCGCGACCGCGCTGGCCGCGCAGCACATGACCGAGCCGGACCTCGTCGAACTCCGGAAGCTGCTCGACGAACTGGAAGAAGCGCCGAGCGTGGAAGCGATGGTGGCCAACGACCTCGCCTTCCACCGGAAGATCGCCGACGGCTCGGGCAACCCGGTGCTGTGTTCACTGCTGGACAGCCTCTCCGGGCCGACCACGCGCGCCCGCATCTGGCGCGGCCTCACCCAGGAGGGCGCGGTCGCGAAGACCAGGGAGCAGCACGAGGCCATCTACGAAGCCATCGCCGCCCGCGAGCCGGAGCTCGCGCGGTCCTGGGCCACCGTGCACGTGGCCGGGGTGGAGCAGTGGCTGCGCAACGCGCTGGGCACCGCCGAGCACCCCGCCTGAACCCCGGTCACGTCTGTGGTTTCCCGCCGGTGAAGCGCGCGATCATCAGCGCGACGAGGATGATGCCGCCGTAGAGCGCCTGGATCCAGAACGAGGGCACCTGCGCCAGCGTCAGCAGGTTCTCCACCACGGCCAGCAGCAGCACCCCGGTGAGCGCGCCGAACATGGTGCCGCGCCCGCCGTCGAGCGAGATGCCGCCGATCACCGCGGCGGCGAACACGGTGAAGATCATGCCGTCGCCCTGGTTCGCGTTGATCGCGCCGACGTACCCGGTCATCACCAGCCCGCCCAACGAGGCGAGCACACCGGCCACCACGAAGACCAGCCACGAGATCCGGTCGACGCGGATGCCCGCGGCCCGTGCGGCTTCGCGGTTGCCGCCGATCGCGTACAGCGCCCGGCCGACCCGGTGGTACCGCAGGACGAACCCGGTGATCGCGTAGGCGGCCGCCGCCAGCCACACCGACGCGGGCAGGCCGAGGAAGGTTTCGGTGGCCAGCGCGAAGAAGGCGTCCGGCATTTCGAAGAGCGTCTTGCCTTCGGTCAGCCCGACCAGCAGGCCGCGCAGCACGATCAACATCGCCAGGGTCACGATGAACGCGTTGAGCTGCAGCTTGACGATCAGGAACCCGTTGAACGTCCCGATCACCGCGCCGACCAGCACGATCACCAGCAACCCCACCGGCGTGGGCAGTTCGGTGCCGAACCCGGCGGCCAGCGCCGGGATCACCAGCATGGCGCCGAGCACCGGCGCGATGCCGACGGTCGACTCCAGCGACAGGTCGAACTTGCCGGAGATCAGCACCAGCGACTCCCCGAGCACCACCAGCGCCAGCGCGGCGGACGCGCCGAGGATGCTGATCAGGTTGTCCGTGGTGAGGAAGCGGTCGTTGACCAGCCCGCCGACCACCAGCAGCACACCCAGTGCGGGCAGCAGCGCCAGTTCCCGCAGCCGCGGCAGGTGCCGTCGTCGCGGGGCCGCCACCGGCGCGGCCTGATGCCGGGTCGCCGTCTCAGTGTGGGTTTCGGTCATCGCGTTGCACCCCTTCGATGTCCGCGACCAGTTCGCCATCGGACCAGCCCGCCCGGTGTTCGGCGACCAGCCGCCCGGCCCGCAGCACCAGCACCCGGTCGCTCGGGCGCAGGTCGTCCAGTTCGTCGCTGACGATCAGCACCGCCTTGCCCTCGGCACGCACCCGGTCGACCACGGCGAGCAGCGCCTCCTTCGACTTCACGTCCACCCCGGCGGTGGGGTTGATCAGCACCAGCAACGCCGGATCGGTGGCCATCGCCCTGGCCAGCACCACCTTCTGCTGGTTGCCCCCGGACAGGTCGGACACCGGCTGGTCCGGCCCGGCGGCCACCACGCCGTAGTCCGCGATGGACCGCTCGGTGACCGCCCGGCGCGCGTTCGGCGGCGCGGTGCCCGCCCGGCCCAGCCGGTCGAGCACGGTCATCGTGGTGTTGTCCGCGATGGACAGCCCGAGCACCAGGCCCTGGTGGTGCCGGTCCCGCGGCACGCAGCCGACACCCGCGGCCAGCGCGGCGCCGACATCTCCGGCGGGCAGCGGCTTCCCGGCCACGCGCACCGATCCGGCGGCCGGGACACGCAGGCCGTAGACCGTCTCGGCGAGCTGGTGCTTGCCGCTGGCGTTGCTCCCGGCCAGCCCGAGCACTTCCCCGCGCCGCACGCCGAAGGACACGTCCTCGAAGGAATCCCCGGACAGGCCGTCGACTTCCAGCGCGAACCCGGTGTCTTCGGGCAGCGGCTCGCGTGCGGCACCGTCGGCGACCGCGAGACCGCCTTCCTCGCCGGTCATCGCGTCGACCAGCTCGGCGCGGCCGATCCGGTCGACCGGCGCGGTCAGCACGTGCCGCGCGTCGCGCAGCACGGTCACCGCCTGGCAGACCTCGTGCACCTCCTGCAGGTGGTGCGAGATGTAGAGGAAGGTCACCCCGCCGGCCTGCAGCTCCCGCATCCGCGCGAACAGCCGGTCGATTGCCTGGCTGTCCAGTTGCGCGGTGGGTTCGTCGAGCACGATGAACCGGGCGCCGTAGGACAGCGCGCGGGCGATCTCCACCAGCTGGCGGTCTTCGACGGACAGCTCCCCCGCGGTCAGGTCCGGGTCCACCGACACCCGCCACGACTCCAGCAGGTCCGCCGCCTGCCTGCGCAGCTTCGACCAGCTGATCACGAACCGGCCGGTCGGCTGCCGGTTGAGGAACAGGTTCTCCGCCACGCTCAGGTGCGGGATGACCGTGGAGTGCTGGTAGACGCAGGCGACCCTGGTCCGCCACGCCTCGCGGTCGGCCACCGGCGGGGCCGGGCTGCCGCCGAACTCCACCGTGCCGGTGTCCGGTTTGGACAGTCCGGTGAGGATGGACACCAGGGTCGACTTGCCCGCGCCGTTGCGGCCAACCAGCGCGTGCGACTCCCCCGGCCGCACGGTCAGGCTGACCTCGTGCAGCGCGGTCGTCGGGCCGTAGCGCTTGCCAACGCCCAGCACGCTCGCGACCGGGGCGCTCACAGCTGGTTGCCCCAGAGCCCGGGATCGTCCACGTTGTCCTTGGTCACCACCGGCGCGGGCAGCTGGTCCTCGAGGATGCCGGGCCGGGTTTCCACGATCGTGCTGCCGTGGTCGGTCGGGCCCGGCCGGAACACCTCGCCCGCCATCGCCCGCTTGACGTAGTGCAGGCCGTACTTGGCGTAGGCGTCGGCGGGCTGGGAGACGGTGGCGTCCAGTTCGCCCTTGCGGATCGCCTCGAGTTCCTGCGGGATGCCGTCGTTGCTCACCAGCACCACGTGCTTCGGGTCGCCGACCGGGAAGTAGAGGTTCTTGCGCTGCAAGGCTTGCACGGTCGGCGCCAGGTAGACCCCGCCCGCCTGCATGTACACCGCCTTGACGTCCGGGTTCGAGGTGAGCACGCCCTCCAGGCCGGACGCGGCCTTGTCCGCCTTCCACTCCGCCGGGACTTCGAGCACCTGCAGCGCCGGGAACTTGGTCTTCACGCAGTCGCGGAAGGCTTCCGAGCGCTCGCGCCCGTTGACCGAGGCCAGATCGCCCATGATCTGGACGACCTTGCCTTCGCTGACCTTGCCGCCGATGTGCTCGCACGCTTTGATTCCGTAGGCCTTGTTGTCCGCGCGCACCACGATGGCCACCTTGCCGCCCTCGGGCGCCACGTCCACCGCGACCACCGGCACGCCCTTGCGCTCGGCCTGCTCCAGCCCGGCGACCACGGCCGCCGAGTCCAGCGGGGTCACCACCAGGCCCTTGACGCCCTGGTTGAGCAGGTTGTTCAGGTCGGTGATGAGCTTGGTCGGATCGCTGTTGGCGTTGACCGTGGGCAGCGCCTCGACGCCCTCGGCGGTGGCCATCTGCGGCACGTAGTTGTTGTAGGCCTGCCAGAACGGCGAGGTCAGCAGCGGCACGGTCGCACCGACCTGCCCGCCGCCGCCCGGAGCCGGTGCGGCCGCGTCCTTGGTGGAGCCGCAGGCGCCGACCGCCAGCGTGAGCACCGCGGCCGTCGCCGCGGCCTTGATCACCTTGTTCCGCACCGCATCCTCCTTGATGCCAGCTGGCTAGTGATTCTTGACCGGCCCCCGGGGACGCAGGCCGTACATGCCGCCGTCGACGGCCAGTGCCGTGCCGGTGGTGGAGGCCGCCGCCGGGCTGGCCAGGTAGACGATCGCGTGCGCGACCTCGTCGGCGGTGACCAGCCTGCCCATCGGCTGCCGCGCTTCGAGCGCGGCGCGTTCGGCTTCCGGATCGGCGGCCGAGTCGAGCAGCCTGCCCACCCACGGGGTGTCGGCCGTGCCGGGGCACACGCAGTTGACCCGGATCCGGTCGGGCAGGTGGTCGGTGGCCATCGCCAGGGTCAGCGCCAGCACCGCGCCCTTGCTCGCCGAATACAGCGCGCGGCCCGGCAACCCCTGCCACGCCGCGATCGAGCAGGTGTTGACGATGACCGCGGCGTCGGAGCGGCGCAGGTGCGGCAACGCGGCGCGGCTCACCCTGGCCATGCCGACCACGTTGACGTCGAGCACCCGGTGCCATTCCTCGTCGTCGTTGGCGGCGACGTCACCCTGCGCGCCGATGCCGGCGTTGTTCACCAGCACGTCGATGCGGCCGTGGCGCTCGGCCACCGCTTCGATCGCCGCGCGCACCTGCCCGTCATCGCTGACGTCACAACGGAAACCGTCCGCGCCGGGGTTCAGGTCGAGCACGGCCACTTCCGCCCCGCGCGAGGCCAGCGTGGCGGCGACCGCCGCGCCGATGCCCGAGGCGCCACCGGTGACCACGGCGACGCGGCCCTCGAAGTCGTTAGGGGGGCCGGGGGTCGTCCCCCGTGCGGACAGCACCGAGTCAGTCATGCGTTCTCCGTCCACTCAGGACCGTCCGGGAACCGGAACCGCCGGAGCGTGGCGTCGTGCATCCGGGCGGAGAAGCCCGGTTCGTGCGGCGCCAGGTACCGCCCCGCGCGCACCTTCGCCGGATCGGTGAAGTACTCGTGCAGGTGGTCGACCCATTCGATGGAGCGGTCGCGGTCGGTGGCCGAGACCGCCACGTAGTCGAACATGGACAGGTGCCGGACCAGCTCGCACAGCCCGACCCCACCGGCGTGCGGGCAGACCGGGATGCCGAACTTGGCCGCCAGCAACAGGATCGCCACGTTCTCGTTGACCCCGCCGACCCGGCACGCGTCCAGTTGCAGCACCGAGATCGCACCGGCCTGGAGCAGTTGCTTGAACACCACGCGGTTCTGCACGTGCTCGCCGGTGGCTACCCGGATCGGCGCGATGGCCTCGGCGATCGCCTGGTGCCCCAGTACGTCGTCGGGTGAGGTGGGTTCCTCGATCCAGTACGGGTCGAACGGGGCCAGCGCGGCCATCCAGCGCACCGCGGCGCCGACGTCCCAGCGCTGGTTGGCGTCGACCGCGATGCGGACCCCGTCGCCGACGGCCTCCCTGGCCAGCTTCATCCGGCGGATGTCGTCTTCGACGTCGCCGCCGACCTTCAGCTTGATCATGTCGAAGCCGTCGGTCACCGCCTGCCTGGCCAGCCGGACCAGCTTCTCGTCGGAGTAACCCAGCCAGCCCGGCGAGGTGGTGTAGGCGCGGTAACCGTTGGCCAGCAGGTGTTCCGTGCGCTGCGCGCGGCCCGGTTCGGCCTGCCGCAGGATGTCCAGCGCGTCCTGTTCGGTGAGCGCGTCGCTGAGGTAGCGGTAGTCGACCAGCCCGGCGATCTCCTCCGGGCTCATCTCCGCGAGGAACCTCCACAGTGGACGCCCGGCGCGGCGGGCGGCCAGGTCCCACGCGGCGTTGACCACCGCGCCGACGGCCATGTGCGCCACGCCCTTTTCCGGCCCGAGCCAGCGCAACTGGGAATCACCGACCAAGGCGGCGGACAACGCGGCCAGGTCGCCCGCGGTTTCGGGCACCTCCTTGCCGACGACGTGCCCTTCGAGCGCCTGGATCGCCGCGGCCTGCACGTCGTTGCCGCGGCCGATGGTGAAGGTGAGGCCGTAGCCGTCGGGGCCGCCGTCGGTGTGCAACACCAGGTAGGCCGCCGAATAGTCCGGGTCCGGGTTCATCGCGTCCGAGCCGTCCAGCTCCCGCGAGGTGGGGAACCGGACGTCGAGCACTTCCATCCCGGTGATCCGCGCCATCAGGCGGACTCCAGTGCCTGGCGTTGCCTGCCCAGCCCGGCGATCTCCAGTTCCACCACGTCCCCGGCCCGCAGGTACGGCTTGGGCTCGGGCTGTCCCATGGCGACGCCCTCCGGCGTGCCGGTGTTGATCAGGTCGCCGGGCCGCAGCACCATGAACTGGCTGATGTAGTGCACCACCTCGGCGACGGTGAAGATCATGTCCTTGGTGGTGGACCGCTGGCGCACGACTCCGTTGACCGACAGGGAAAGCGCGAGGTCCTGCGGATCGGCGATCTCGTCGGCCGGCACGAGCCACGGCCCGAGCGGGTTGAAGTTCTCGCACGACTTGCCCTTGTCCCAGGTGCCCCCGCGCTCGAACTGGTACGCGCGCTCGGTGACGTCGTGGGAGATGGCGTACCCGGCGACGTGCGCGAGCGCGTCCGCCGGGCTGTCGAGGTACCGGGCGGTGCGGCCGATGACCACGCCGAGTTCGACCTCCCAGTCGGTGGCCGTGGAGCCGCGTGGGATCAGGATCGGGTCCTCCGGGCCGACCACCACGTCCGGCGCCTTCATGAACAGCACCGGTTCGCTGGGGATGGGCGCGCCGGTTTCCTCGGCGTGGCGCCGGTAGTTCAGCCCGACGCAGACCACTTTGCCCGGCCGGGCGATGGGCGGGCCGACCCGCAGTCCGGCTTCGCCCGCCGAGGGCAGTTCACCGGCGTCGATCGCGGCGCGGGCCCTGGCGAGGCCGTCCGCGGCCAGGAAGGCGCCGTCGATGTCGGCGGTGAGCGGGCTCAGGTCGTGGAGGACGCCGTCCACCGAACGCGCGTAGGGCCGTTCGGCTCCAGGGTCACCGAGGCGCAGCAACTGCACAGGTCTTCCTTCCTCGAGCAGACATCCGATGTATACCGCAACGCAGTACGCATATCTAGAGACGACCCGGGACGAACCCGCAGAGTGATCCGATCAGTGGCGGGTGGACAGAACTACTCCCCCACTCCAGCACGCGGCGTCGAGCGCCGACAAGTCCGCGTTCCGCCAAACCGGTGGCCGATCGGCCCGCCACCCGCTAGTTTCGGCCGTTCCAACCGACTGGGGGTAAATGAAATGAAGAACGCCGTCGCCAGACTCGGCGCGACCACGCTGGCCGTGGCCGCCCTGTTCGTCACCGCACCGGCCGCGAACGCCGGGCAGACGCCACCTGTGCTCGCGCCGATGAGCCCGTCGAACTGGGATTCCACCCACCCCAACCAAACGTCCTGCGAGATGGCGGGGCAGTGGCTGCAAATGGGCAACTCGGGGCTGACCTACCGCTGCTTCCTGCGGGGCAACCCGCCGCGCTGGGAACTGTGGGTCAACCAGCCGGGCTGACTCAGAGGGCCCGCTTTACCACCGCGCTGACGACGCGCTGGTAGGCCGAGCCCAGCACCCGGGGCAGGGCGTCGAGCAGGTAGGCATCCGGACCGACCAGGATCTTGGCCTGCTCGCGCTCCACCCCGCGGAGGATGATGCGCGCGGCCGTCTCCGGCGTGGTGAGGGCGATTTCGTCGAACCGCTTCCCACCGCGCTCCGCTTCCGGGATGCCGCGCGCGTCACGGGCGATGTTCGTCTTGATCCCGCCGGGGTGCACGCAGCTCACCCCGACCCGGTGCCCGGCCAGGCGCATCTCCTGGCGCAGCGACTCGGTCACCCCGCGCACGGCGAACTTCGTCGCGTTGTACGCCGACTGCGTCGGCACCGCGATCAGGCCGAACACGCTGGAGATGTTGACCAGGTGACCGTCGCCGGAGTCGATCAGGTGCGGCAGGAACGCCTTGCTGCCGTGCACCACGCCCCAGAAGTTCACCCCGACGATCCAGTCGAGGTCGTCCCAGCTCATCGAGGTGAAGTCCGACATCAGCGCCACGCCCGCGTTGTTCACCACCAGATTGACCTGGCCGAAGTCGGCGCGGACCGCGTCGGCGTGCGCCAGCACCGCGGCGCGGTCGGCCACGTCGAGCACGTAGGACCGGGCCTCGGCACCCGCCTTCTCGCAGTGCGCCGCCGTTTCCGCCGCGCGTGCGACGTCCACATCGGACACCGCGAGCCGCGCGCCGCGGGCGGCCAGGTTCAGCGCCAGCGCGCGGCCGATGCCCGAACCGGCACCGGTGATCACGGCGACCTTCCCCGCGAACTGGCGCATGACGTGCTCCTCTTGACGGGATCCTGCTCTTTACTGGGTACTGCCGGTACCTGTTACCTGAAGTACTATCCAAGGCATGCCGGAGGGTGTCAACCGGGTCGACGGCCGGTCGGAACGCTGGCGGGCGCACCGGGTGGCGCGCCGCGCCGAGTTCGTCGACGCCGCCTTCGCCGCGCTCGCCGAGCACGGGCCCGGCGTCGGCATGGCGGAGATCGCCGCGGCCGCTGGGGTGTCGAAACCTCGGCTGTACCGGCATTTCGCGGACAAGGCCGAGCTGTTCGGCGCCATCGTGGACCGCACCTCGCGCCTGCTGTGGCAACGGCTGGAGCCGGCGCTGACCGAGCCGGCGCCGATCCACCAGCGCGTCCGTCAAGCACTGGAGGCCTACCTCGGCCTGGTCGACGAACACCCGCAGGTGTTCCGCTTCATCGGCTCCCGGCGGCGCCGCGACCTCGGCGACGGCGCGGATCCGGTGGCCGAGGACAAGAAGGTGCTCGCGGCGGTGATCACCACGATCTTCACCGACGAGCTGCGGGCCCGCCACGCGGACAGCGGTGGCGCCGAGGTGTGGGCGCACGGCATCGTGGGCGCGGTCGAAGCCGCCACCGAGTGGTGGCTGGAGCGCCGCACGATGAGCCGCGAGAGCCTGACCGAGTACCTCACCGTGCTGTTGTGGAGCGCGGTCGACGGTGCGCTGCGCACCCAGGGCATCGTGCTCGACCCCGACCGGCCGGTCGTGGTCAGCGAGCGGACCCTGCGGCTGCTGTCCGAACACGAGTGAAAGGGAGCGGATGGACCGCCAGTACGACGTGACCCTGTTCGGTGCCACGGGTTTCACCGGTGCGCTGACCGCCGAATACCTGGCGCGGCACGCCCCGGCGGGCTTCCGGCTCGCGCTGGCCGGGCGCAACCGCGCGAAACTGGAGTCGATCCGCGACCGGCTCGCCGCGATCGATCCGCGCTGGGCGGAACTCCCGTTGCTGCACGCGGAAATCGGGGACGCGGCGTCGCTGGCCGCGGTCGCCGCCGCCAGCCGCGTGGTCGCCACCACCGTCGGCCCGTACCTGACCTACGGGGAGCCGCTGGTCGCCGCCTGCGCCGAGCACGGCACCGCCTACGCCGACCTGACCGGTGAGCCGGAGTTCGTCGACCGCATGTACCTGCGCTACGACCGCCGTGCCCGCGAGACCGGCGCACGGCTGGTGCACGCCTGCGGGTTCGACTCGATCCCGTACGACCTCGGCGCCCTGTACACCGTGCAGAAGCTGCCGCGGGATTCGGAGATCGAGGTCAACGGGTACGTCCGCGCGGGCGCGGCGTTCTCCGGCGGCACCTTCGCCTCGGCGATCACGGTGTTCTCGCGCTTGTTCGAAATGACGCACATCGCGAAGAAACGCGCCCGGGCGGAGACCCGGCCGGCTGGCAGGCGTGCCCGCGCCGAGGTCGGGACTCCGCACCGGGACGCGGAATCCGGGCGGTGGGCGGTGCCGATGACCACCGTCGACCCGCAGATCGTGGCGCGTTCGGCGGCCGAACTCGACGAGTACGGGCCGGACTTCACCTACCGACAGTTCATGTCGGTGAAGCGGCTGCCGACCGTGCTCGCCGGAGCCGCCGGGCTGGGCGTGGTGTTCGCGCTGGCACAGGTGCCCCCGGCCCGCAAGGCGCTGATCAAGCTGGTCAACCCCGGTGGCGGACCGGACGAGGAGAAGCGGGCGCGGTCGTGGTTCAAGGTCCGGTTCCACGGCCGGGGCGGCGGCCGCCGCGTGGTCACCGAGGTGGCCGGTGGCGATCCCGGCTACGACGAGACCGCGAAGATGCTCGGCGAGTCCGCGATGTGCCTGGCGCTCGACGACCTGCCCGCGGTGTCCGGCCAGGTCACCACGGCCGTCGCGATGGGCGACGCGCTGGTGAAGCGGCTGGTGGACGCGGGGATCGTGTTCCGGGTGGTACGGAACTGAGTTGTCGGCCGGCGCCTCCGGCGCGGCGGCGAGGTCGCTTTGGAGCCGGTCATTGGAGCGGGGCACGCCGTGCCGCTGGACGGCCTGACGCGCCCCGCTCCAATGACCGGCGCGACCTCGCGCGAGTCATCGGGGAAAGATCGGGGACCATCCACTGGTGAGCGCCTAGGCTGATCCCATGCCCAGACTCACCCGCGCGGAAAGCCAGGCCCGTACCCGCGAGCAGCTGATCGCCGGCGCGAAAGTCCTGTTCCTGCGCGAGGGCTACACCGCGACCTCGCTGGAGAAGGTGGCCGACGAGGCCGGGTACTCCAAGGGCGCGGTCTACTCGAACTTCCGCAACAAGGACGAGCTGTGCCTGGCCGTGCTCGACGCCATCCACGCCGAGCAGGCCGAACAGCTGTCCGCTTCGCTCGAAGGCGTCACCGAACTGGACGCGATGTTCGACGCCTTCCAGCGCTGGGCGGAACGCAGCATCGGCGATCAGGCGTGGACCGCGCTGGAGGTGGAGTTCGCCACCAACGTGCGCCGGGACCCGCGGCTGCGCGACGAACTGGCGATCCGCGACAAAGCCATCCGCGACACCATCACCGGCGTGCTGAAGACGCACACCGACGAGTTCGGCATCGAGCTGCCCATGCCCGCCGAGGACTGCGCGACCGCGCTGCTCAGCCTCGGCATCGGGCTCGGGGTGCAGCGGGCGATCGACCCTGGCATCCCGGTCGGCGTGCTCACCGAGGTCATGCGGATGTTCGCCGGAAGGCGCTAAGCACGCGGCTGGCGCCAGGCCAACAGGTCGTCCGCGGTGAGCGTGTTGATCACCTGCCCGATCCCGACTCCGCATTCCAGCGCCCGCGCGCAACCGTGAGCCTTCCACGCCAGCTGACCGGGTGCGTGCGCGTCACTGTCGATGGCGAACTCACAGCCCAGCTCGACGGCCTGCTTGAGCAGCCGTTTCGGCGGGTCGAGCCGGTCCACGCGCGAGTTGATCTCGACCGCGACCCCGTTCTCCCGGCAGGCTTCGAACACCTTCTCCGCGTCGAACTCCGACTCGGGCCGGTGGCGCCCGGCGACCCGGCGGCCGGTGCAGTGCCCCAGCACGTTGACCCGCGGATTGGCCACCGCGGCGAGCATGCGCGCGGTCATCTCCTTGCGCGGCATGCGGAGTTCGGAGTGCACGCTCGCGACCACGAAGTCCAGCTCCCACAGCAGGTCCTCGTCCTGGTCGAGGGCGCCGTCGAGCAGGATGTCCACTTCGATGCCGGTGAGGATGCGGAACGGCGCGAGTTCCTCGTTCAGCTGGGCCACCACCACGAGCTGCTGGTTCAGCCGTTCCGCGGACAGCCCGTTCGCCACGGTCAGCCGGGGTGAATGGTCGGTCAGCACCATCCATTCGTGGCCCAGTGCCCTGGCCGCCTCGGCCATCTCCGCGATCGGGCTGCCACCGTCCGACCAGTCCGAATGCGTGTGGCAGTCCCCGCGCAACGCGGGCAGCAGCGCACCGCCGTCCGGCAGCTCCGGTGCCTCCTCGGCCTCGACCTTGCGCAAGTACTCGGGCACGTTGCCGGCCAGCACGTCCTCGATCACCGACGCGGTCGCGGCGCCGATGCCCTTGAGCGCGGTCAGCCTGCCGGTGCGCGCCAGTTCGGCGAGGCGTTCCGGCGTGAGTTTGTCCACCACCGACGCCGCGTTGCGAAAGGCGCGCACCCGGTAAGTGGGCTCCCCGCGCTTCTCCAGTTCGTAGGCGATGTCTCGCAAGGCACTGGCAGGTTCCATACCGGTGATTCTGCCGGATCACCGCACCACAGCAGGGTGAGGCAAAGCCCGGATATCGCCGCCACGTATCTTGTGGTGGACGCCCGAGCCCGAGTTTCCCGACGGCGCCATCGCGAACAGGAGCAAGTCTTGCCGCAAGACAGTCAGTGGCCCGGTTCCCGGTCCGAGGAGACCGACGTGTTCCCGGCGGTCTCCGGCGAGCTCACCGATCCGGACCAGACCGACGCCCTCGGCACGCGGTCCGCGTACGTGCACCCGATCGAACCGGAGGAGCCGGGCGCGGGTGCCGACCGCAGGCGCAAGGTCAAGCGCGCCGGGCTGATCGCCGGTGCCGTACTGGGCGCGTTCGTCGTGCTCTACGGCGCCGATCTGCTGATCAACTCCGGTGACGTGCCGCGCGGGGTGACCGTCGCGGGCGTGGACGTCGGCGGGATGAGCCGCGAGAACGCCGAGCAGGAGCTGCGCGGGCAGCTCGAGCCGCGGCTGAACCAGCCGGTCCGGGTGCGCGCCGGGGACGTCGAGCACACGCTCGACCCGCGCGAGGCCGGGCTGATCCTGGACTGGCCGGCCACCCTGGACCGCGCGGGCGAGCAGCCGCTGAACCCGTTCGCCCGGATCGCCTCCTTCTTCACCACCCGGGAGACCGGGCTGGCCACCAACGCCGACCAGGCCATGCTCACCGTCGCGATGGACGGGCTGCGCGGCAAGGTCGACCGCGCGCCGGTCGAGGGCACGATCGCCTTCGAAGGCGCCACGCCGGTCCCGGTGGACCCGAAGCAGGGCCAATCACTCGACGTGCCCGGCGCGTCACAGCTGCTGCTCTCGCAGTGGGCCTCGGGCCAGGTGCTGGACCTGCCGGTCGGGCTGACCCCGGTGAAGTCCACGCCGGAGACCGTGCGCGCGGCGCTCGAGCAGTTCGCGAAGCCCGCGGTGTCCGCGCCGGTGACGGTCAAGGGCGAGGGCAAGGACGGGAAGCTCGCGCCGGAGGCGATCGCCAAGGCGCTGACCTTCGAGGTCATCGACGGCGGTGTGCTGGTCCCGAAGATCGACAACGCGAAGATCGCCGAAGCGGCCGGTCCGCAGCTCGCCTCCACCGAGAAGGAGGGGCGCGACGCGGAGATCGTCTTCGAAGGCGGCAAGCCGACCGTGCACCCGTCCGAGGACGGCAAGAAGATCAACTGGGACCCGACCCTGGTGCCGCTGCCCGAGGTGCTCAAGCTCGCCGACGGCCGCGAGGTGAAGGCGGTCTACGAGAACAAGCCCGCCAAGGTGACCACCGAAGAGGCGAACAAGCTCGGCATCAAGGAAGTGATCGGCGAGTTCACCACGAAGGGCTTCGCGCAGGACTCCGGCGTGAACATCCGCGTGGTGGCGGAAAAGGTCGACGGCGCCATCGTCAAGCCGGGCGACACGTTCAGCCTCAACGGCTTCACCGGCCCGCGCACGAAGGCGCAGGGTTACGTGGAGGCGGGCGTGATCTCCGACGGCCAGCCGGGGCGCGAGGTCGGCGGCGGCATCTCGCAGTTCGCGACGACGTTGTACAACGCGTACTACTTCGCGGGCATGAAGGACGCGGGGCACAAGGAGCACAGCTACTACATCAGCCGCTACCCACCGGCCCGCGAGGCGACGGTGTTCCAGAACCACAGCGGTGGCAGCGTGATCGACCTGAAGTTCACCAACGACAGTGACACCGGGGTGGCGATCCAGACCATCTGGACCTCGTCGACCATCACGGTGAAACTGTGGGGGACGAAGCGGTACACCGTGGAGTCGGTGCCCGGTGAGCGGCACAACTTCACCGAGCCGCAGGAGAAGCCGGGCCCCGCGGAGAACTGCACGCCGAGCGAAGGCGCCCAGGGCTTCACCGTCAGCGACACCCGGATCCTGCGGGATGCCGCTTCGGGGCGGGAAGTGAAGCGGGAACCGCGGAACGTCCGCTACAACCCGCAACCCAAAATCGTCTGCCCCGGCACCTAACCCGCTCCCCCTCAAACACCTGAACGTGGCACTCAGCCGCCCCAACGTGGAGTTCGGCTGCCCGAATGTGGAGTTCGGGTGCCTCAGTGTGGAACTCAGCCACCCAAGTGTGGAACTCGGCTACCTGACCGCAGAACTCACCCCACCCCGACCCCCACACCCAAGCACCCGAGTTCCACAGTGGGGCACCCGAACCCCACGTTCAGGCACCCGAACCCCACACTCAGGCAGCCGAACCCCACGTTCAGGTAGCCCAAGCCCACCTTGGGACAGCCGACTTCCACACTCGGGCACCTGAAACCCACGGTCAGGTAGGCGAGTTCCACGCTCGGGCGGGCGAGTGCCACGTTCAGGTGGTTGAAACCCACGTTCGGGTAGGTAAGTTCCATGCTTGGGTGCCTGGGTGCCACGTTCAGGCGGTCGGATTACACGTTCGGGTGGGATTTCGATCGGCGGGTGAGTCCACGTCGGGTGGGCGAAGCTGTGTCGGGCGGCGAGGGGCGTACTTGGGTGGGGGTGTGGCGGGGTTAGAAGTGGGTCAGCCAGTGGGCGGTTCGGTCCAGGTAGGCGGTTTCGGCGTTCGTGCCGGTGTGGCCGTAGGCGCCTTCGTAGGTTTGGTAGCCGTGGCCTGGGGGTGGGGCGGAGGTGGCTGGTTCCAGCGTGGAGCCTTCGTGCCATTCGTTGAACGAGGTGATCGACACCCAGTCCGGCTCCCCGCCGTTCGCCGGGTTCAGGACGTTCGACCATTGCGTGTCGTACGTCCGGCCATCGTCGCGCGCCAGGGTGGGGGTGGTGTTCCCCGGCACGGCACGGTCGTCGACGTAACCCGGGCCGACGGATGGCGCCCACACCAGGCCGTTCGCCCGCGCGTAGTCGGCGATTCCCTTCCACCCCAACGGGTTCATCGTCGCCAGCACGTCGTAGGTGTAGATCCCGCCGAAGTGCGTCACGCGGCTCAGGTCCGTGGTCTGCGCGAGCACGATGTTCCCCGAGCTCAGGGGGCCGATCGGCGACCAGTCCGCGATGCTCAGGCTGTCGAACACGTAGAAGGCCGGCCGGTTGCCGTGTGCGGTGTCGCGGTAGAACGCCGGGCTCGAACCATAGCGCGAGTTGATGTACGCGATGTCGTCCACAGTGGATTGAGCAGTCCGGCCACCGTAGGGCTCCAGGTGCCACGCCACCTTCAGCCCGTACTTCGCCGCCGCGGCCAGCACGCCCGGCACCAGACTGTCCTCATAGGACCCCCGGCCCCACCAGCTGTACACCAGCGTGCCGACGCCCGCCCGCTGGATCCACGCCATGTGCTGGTCCACCGCCCCACCGAAGTCGCCCGAGTCGTACGGGCCGAGCGCCGGGTACAGGTCCGCGCCGATGTCCTGCGGTGGCTGGTGCCCACCCTGCGGCCAGTGCCGATAGGACCCGTGCACCGCCGGATTTCCGTACCAAGGGTAATAGAAGATGTGCGTCTTCGGCGAAAGAGCCGAAGCCGAAGCCGGGGCCGTGAGGGCGGCCAGCGCCAGGACCACCGCGAGCAAGATCCTCATGACAGCTCCAACCAGACAGCAGTATCGGCGGGCAGCTGCCCGCCGTCCAGTGGCCCGCTCGCGAGCAGAACCTCGCGGTGCGAAGGCAGCGGAACCGCCTGCCCCGAGAAATTGAGCAGACAGGCGAACGAGTCACCACGCCGGAACGCGAGCACCTCCCCCGGCTGCTCGAGCCAGTGCAACTCCCCCTGCGCGAGCTTCCGCAGGCGCAATCCCGACCGGTAAAGGGAAAGCACCGAACCGGCATCGCCTGCCTGCGCCTCGGCCGTGTACGAGACCCATTCCGCCGGCTGCGGCAGCCAAGGCTCCTTCTCCGCGTCGTCCGGACTGAACCCGAACGGCGAGGACGACCCGGACCACGGCATCGGCACCCGGCACCCGTCGCGACCGGGATCGGCGTGGTCGCTGCGTTCCCACACCGGATCCTGCCGCAGCTCGCCCGGGATGTCCTCGACCTCCCACAACCCCAGCTCCTCCCCCTGGTACACGTAGATCCCGCCGGGCAGGGACATCGCCAGCAACGCCGCCGCCCGCGCCCGCCGCGTGCCGAGCGCCCGGTCGACCGGTGTGCCGTGCAACCGGTCCGCGAAGCTGAAGCCGGTGTCGCCCGCTCGCCCGTACCGGGTGACCGGACGTGTGACGTCGTGGTTCGACAGCACCCACGACGGCGGCGCGCCGACCTCGTCGTGCGAATCCAGCGTCCGGTCGATCACGCCACGGAACCGCCCGGCGTCCCACGGGCAGACCAGGAAGTCGAAGTTGAACGCCGCGTGCATCTCGTCCGGTCGCAGGTACCGCGCCGACCGCCGCAGGTCCGGCAACCACATTTCGCCCACCAGCAGGCGTTCGTCCGGGTAGCTCCGCGCGATCCGCCGCCACGCCCGGTAGATCTCGTGCACGCCCTCGCGATCGGAGAACGGGGTTTCGTCGCCCGGTTCGACGTCCGGCAGCAGTGGATCCTTGACCATGCCGTCGGCCACGTCGATGCGGAAACCGTCGACCCCGCGGTCGAACCAGAACCTCAGGATGTCCTCGAACTCGGCGCGGACCTCCTCGCTCTCCCAGTTCAGGTCCGGCTGCCGCGAGCTGTAGAGGTGCAGGAACCACTGGCCGGGCGAGCCGTCCGGCTCGACCACCCGGGTCCAGGCCGGGCCACCGAAGCGCGAGCGCCAGTTGTTGGGCGGCTCGGCACCGTCCGGGCCGCGGCCGTCGCGGAACCAGAACCGCTCGCGCTCCGGCGAGCCCGGCCCGGCTTCGAGTGCGGCGCTGAACCACCGGTGCGTGTCCGAGCAGTGGTTCGGCACGATGTCGATGATCACCTTGAGCCCGAGTTCGTGTGCCTCGGCCAGTACGCGCTCGGCGTCGGCGAGCGTGCCGAAGGTCGGCTCGATGTCGCGGAAGTCGGCGACGTCGTAACCACCGTCGTCCATCGGGGACGGGTACCACGGGGTGAACCAGATGGCGTCCACGCCCAGGTCCGCGAGGTAGCCCAACCGGGCGCGGACACCGGCGAGGTCACCGATGCCGTCCCCGTCACCGTCGGCGAAGCTCCGCAGGTAGACCTGGTAGATCGCCGCCTGACGCCACCACTGGGATTCGGTCACAGCCGCACCTTTCTCCACGTTCCGGTCTCCACGTTGCGGGCTCAGCCCTTGAGGCTGCCCGCGGTCAGTCCGGCGAGGATCTGCTTCTGGAACACCAGGAACAGCCCCACCATCGGCAGGCTGGCCAGCACCAGCCCGGCCACCAGCAGGTCCAGCCGCAGGTCCGGCGCCACCCGCTGCAGCACCACGGACAGCGTCTGCGTGCCGGGGTCCTGCAGCACCAGCAGCGGCCAGATGAAGTCCTTCCACGCGGCGACCACGGCGAAGATGGAGACCACTGCGAGCACCGGGCGCGAGATCGGCAGCACGATCCGCAGCAGGATGCGCACCGGCCCGGCGCCGTCGATGGTGGCGGCCTCGACCAGCTCGTCCGGGATCTGGTCGAAGAACCGCTTGAGCAGGTAGATGTTGAACGCGCTGGCCGCGGCGGGCAGCCAGATCGCCGCCGGGGTGCTGAGCAGGTTGACCCCGAGCAGCGGCACGTCGGCCACGGTCAGGTAGGTCGGCACCAGCAGCGCCGAGGCCGGCAGCATCAGCGTGGCCAGCATCAGCCCGAGCACCACGTTGCCCAGCACCGGGCGCAGTTTGGACAGCGCGAACGCGGCGGGCACCGCGACCGCGAGCTGCAGCAGCCACGCCCCACCGGCCACCACGATCGTGTTCAGGAAGTACTTGCCCAGGTCGAGTTCGTTCCACGC
The DNA here is from genome assembly GCF_021725495.1 of Saccharothrix sp. AJ9571. Taxonomy (NCBI): domain Bacteria; kingdom Bacillati; phylum Actinomycetota; class Actinomycetes; order Pseudonocardiales; family Pseudonocardiaceae; genus Saccharothrix; species Saccharothrix sp. AJ9571. The sequence goes on from NZ_CP091382.1 coordinate 850,478, forward strand.
CTGGGCGAACGTGCCCGGCTGCCACTGCTCGGGCACCAGCGTCGGCGGGATGCGCGCCAGCTCGTCCGGCGACTTCATCGCCCCGGTCACCGCCCAGTACAGCGGGAACAGGAACGCCAGCGTGAAGGCGACCATCACCAGGGTGAAGACCACCCAGTAGACGATCCGGCCGCGGGTGCTGCGCAGCTGCGACGGCGAGACCAGCGTCCGAGGACCGGGGGCGCCCCTCATTCCGCACTCCTCCTCGTGAGCCGGACGTACGCGGCCGAGAACACCCCGAGCGCGATGAACAGCAGCAGGCTCAGCGCGCTGGCGGAGCCGAAGTCGTTGTAGACGAAGGCGTACCGGTAGAGCAGCAGGAGCACGGTGACGGTGGAGTCGTCCGGGCCACCGCCGGTCATCACGAACGGCTCGGTGAACACCTGCATGGTCGCCACCACCTGCAGCAGCAACAGCACCAGCAGCACGAACCGGGTCTGCGGCACGGTCACGTGCCACAGCCGCCGCCAGATCCCGGCGCCGTCCAGTTCGGCGGCCTCGTACAGGTCGCCGGGGATGGTCTGCAGCGCGGCCAGGTAGATCAGCGTGGTGCTGCCCATGTTCGCCCAGGTCGACACCAGCACCAGCGAGAGCATCGCGGTGTCGCTGGAGTCGAGCCAGGCCGAACCGGACAGCCCGGCCGCGCGCAGCCCTTCGTTGAACAGGCCGGGTCCCGGATCGAAGAACCACTTCCACAGCAGCGCCGTGACCACCGGAGGCAGCATCACCGGCAGGTAGACCACCAGCCGGAAGTACGCCCGCGCGTGCCGCAGTTCGTTGAGCAGGACCGCGGCGAGGAACGGGATGGCGAAGCCGAAGACCAGCGCCAGCCCGGTGAACAGCAGGGTGTTGCGCCAGGCCACGGCGAACAGCGGGTCGGAGAACAGCAGCTCGAAGTTGGCCAGGCCGACCCATTCCGGGTCGTCGACGAAGTTCACCTGCTGGAAGCTGAGCACCACCCCGCGCACGATCGGGAACCAGGAGAACAGCGCGAAGACGACCAGTGCGGCGCTGAGCAGACCGTAGGCCGTGACGTTCTCGGCGAGCCTGCGGCGCCGCCTGGCCGGGGCGCTCACCTGACCTGGGCAAGGGTGGCGTTGACCTTCGCCTCCGCGGTGGCGAGCAGGGCGGCGGGATCGGCCGCCGGATCGGTCAGCACCGCCTGCATCACCGTGTCGAGCGTGGCGTAGACCTGCTGGGCGCTCGGCGGTTCGAGGTGCCCCTTGATGGTGGCCGCGGCGTTCAGGTAGGGGGCGTAGTTCTGCGCGGGCACGTTGGCGTACTTGGCCTTCACCGCTTCCTGCTGCTCACGCAGGGCGCCGGTCCAGATGTCGGGGTTCGGCAGCGCGGGCAGCCCGACCGGCTGCTGACCATCGGCGTAGCGCTTGGTGAAGGAGTCGAACCGGTCCGGGTTGAGGTACTTCCACTGGATCCAGGCGAGGCCCGCTTTGATCTTCTCCGGCGACGCCTTGGGGTTGACCATGTAGCCCTCGCCGCCGATCAGTGTGCCCTTGCCCTCGGGCACCGGTGCCAGCCCGTAGTCCTCGTACTTGCCGTTGAACTGCTTGACCAGCACCGGGATGTTGTCCGGCGCGGCGAGGTACATGCCGAGCTGTCCCGAGCCCATCATGCGCTGCACGTCGGCGTCGGTGAGCAACTGCTTGCTGCCCATCGAATCGTCGGTCCAGCGCATCTGCTTGAGGTTTTCGAGCGCGGTGCGGCCTAGGTCGTTGTTGAAGTCGGCCTTCCAGCTGTCACCGTCCTTGCGGGCGATCTGGCCGCCGAGCGAGTTGAGCCAGGCGGTCAGGTGCCAGCCGCCCTGGTTGCTCTTGCTGAAGTCCGCGTAGCCGACCACGCCGTCGCCGAGCGCGGCGATCTTGTCCGCGGCGGCGCGGACCTCGGCCCAGGTGCGCGGCGGCTGGTCCGGATCCAGCCCGGCCTTGGCGAACAGCGGGCGGTGGTAGACCAGGCCCATCGAGTAGTTCGCCGTCGGCAGGCCGTAGAGCTTGCCGCCGCCGTCGCGGAACACGTCCAGCAGCTGCGGCTGGAGCTGGTCGACGTGCGGCAGGCCCTTGACCGCTTCGGTGATGTCGGCGGCCTGGCGCCGGGCGATGATCTGCGCCGGGTCGGTGAAGTAGACGTAGAAGACGTCCTCCAGCTGGCCGCCCGCCAGCTTCGCGGAGAACGACTCGACCTCCATGAACCCCTCGTGCGGTTCGAGGTCGATGTCCGGGTGGGCGGCCTCGAACTCCGCCACGTCCTGGTCGAAGATCGTCCGTTCGAAGGCCTGGGTCTGCGGTGGCTGGCCGTTGATCGAGACCTTGAGCTTGCCGTCGGCCGAGCGTTCCTCCCCGGATCCGCCCGAACAAGCGGGCACGGCGGCCAGCAGGCCGATCGCGGCGAGTGGAACCAGGACTCTGCGCGAGCGCGGACTCTTCATTCGGGCGCCTTCTCTCGGCCGGCCTCCTGTGACGGCAGTCACTCTAAAGTGTGAGCCCATCGAATGCAAGAACCGAACAGGTGCCTGTAATTCTCAGACAAATACTCAGCTGGGCACCCTGCCAGTGGAGCTGCGGACCACGAGTTCGGGAGCGAACAGCAGTTCCTCGGCGGGGACCTGCCCGCCGTTGATCTTTTTGACCAGCAGTTCCACCACCGCGCGGCCCATCGACTCGATCGGCTGGCGGATCGTGGTCAGCGGCGGGTCGACGCACTGCATGAGCGCGGAGTCGTCGTAGCCGACCACCGAGATGTCCTCGGGCACGGAGAGCCCGTGCCGCCGGGCGGCCCGGATGGCGCCGAGCGCGAGCGGGTCGCTGGCGCAGAGGATCGCGGTGACCCCGCGCTTGAGCAGCCTGGCGGCGCCGGCGTGCCCGCCTTCCAGCGAGAACATCCCGTGCGCGACGGCCTCGGGATCGGCGTTCAGCCCGGCCGCGGCCAGGCAGGCGTTGAACGCTTCGTGCTTGCGGCGGGAGGGCACGTGGTCGGCCGGGCCGAGCAGCAGGCCGATGCGCTCGTGCCCGAGGGAGAGCAGGTGGCCGATCGCCTGCTCCACGGCCATCGCGTCGTCGCACGAGACCTGCGGCATGCCGAGTTCGCCGACGGCGGCGTTGAGCAGCACCGTCGGCAGGCCGCGTTCGACGAGCCGGTGGTAGTGCGCGTGCACGGCGTCGGCCTGCGCGTACTGGCCACCGGCGAAGGCGACGCCGGAAACCTGCTGCTGGAGCAGGAGATCCACGTAGTCCGCTTCGGACACCCCACCGGCGGTGCGGGTGCAGAGCACCGGGGTGAACCCTTGCTGCGCGAGCGCGTTGCCCATCACCTCGGCGAGCGCGGGGAAGATCGGGTTCTGCAGTTCGGGCAGCACCAGGCCGACCAGCCGCGCCCGCTCGCCGCGCAACTGCGTCGGCCGTTCGTACCCGAGCACGTCGAGCGCGGTGAGCACCGCGGTCCGCGTGCTCTCGGCGACTCCCGGCCTGCCGTTGAGCACCCGGCTCACCGTGGCCTCGCTGACCCCCACCTGCTTCGCGACTTCCGCGATCCGACGCTTCATGACCGCAATTATGGGACAGCCCGCTGCAAATCCGCGTACACAGCTGATGAACAGGTCCGCATCAGGACCACCACAGGATGTCCGGTCATGCTCGGAGCCACGGGGGATCCGCGTCACCAGGGGAGCAGGAGATGACCGAGAAAGAACACCGGAGCCCGGGCGAGCAGCCCGCCGACCAGCCGAACGCCGAGCAGCCCACGGTCGAACAGCCCAGGGCCGCGGCGTCGGACGCCGCAGCTCAGCCGGACGCCGCCGACCAGACGGCGGCGACCCATCAGCCGGGCGCGGCACAGCAACCAGGCGCGGCACAGCAAGGTGCGGCCGACCAGACCCCGGCGATCCAGCAGCCGAGCACCGGGCAGACAGGCGCCGGGCCAACCGGCGCCCCCGACCAGACAGCGGCGTTCCAGCAGCCGAGCGCTGGGCAACCGGCCGGGCAGCCGGGCGCCGCCGAGCAGACCGCGGCCTTCCAGCAAGGTCCGGCGGCCGGGCAGGCCGCGGATCAGACCGCGGCCTACCGGCAGCACGGCGCCGGTCCGGTGCCGCCTGGATATGCGCTGGTCAAGAAGCCGGGCGGGTTCGGGCGCTTCGTGCGGCACCGCGCCACCGGGCTGGTGGCGGCCGGGCTCGTGGGCCTGCTGGTCGGCGGCGGGATCGTCGGGCTGGTCGCGGCGTCCGACCACGACGGTCCCCGCGACGGCAGGCCGGGCATCGCCCGCGAGTTCGGGGACGGGCCCCGCGGGCACTTCACGCCGCCCGACGGGTACTTCCCGCGTGAGGACCGCGGCGAGCGGCCGGGCGGCGGCTGAGCTACGGGTGGATCCGGGTGAGCCGGCGCTCCAGGCCGTCGAGGGCGATCTGCACCGAGTAGTCGTAGAACTCGGTGAAGTGCGCGACCAGCCGCTCCGGGTCCTTCACCCGCTCGTAGACGTTGAGCCCCAGCGCCGCCAGGCCGGGCTGGTCCTCGCTGTCCCGCGCTTCCGCGTAGGTCTCGGGGCTGTCCGGCTTGATCAGCGGCTGCGCGAGGTGGTCGTCCTCCTTGGACACGAGCGCGGCGGCGGTGCCCAGCAGCAGGTTGTACGCCGTCACGCTCTCCTCGCCGAACCCGTCGCGCTGGAGCACCCGCACCCCGCGGTCGATCAGCGGTTTGATCGACGGGATCAGCGGCCCGTACAGCGAGAACCGCCTGGCCACGCCCGGGTACCGGCGCAGCACCACGCGCAGGTCGGCGAGCAGTTGCCAGTAGAAGTCACGCCAGTGCAGGTTCGCGTCGGGCAGCGGGATCTCTTCGCCGACCCGCTCGATCACCGCGCGGACCACGGACTCCCGGTCACCGACGTGGTGGTAGATGACGGCCGGGTAGGCCTCCACCGCCGAAGCCAGCTGGCGCAGGGTCCAGCTGTCGAGGCCGCGCTCGACGGTCAGCCGCAGCGCCGCGTCGACGATCCGTTCCGCGGTCACCGCAGGCAGGCCCGCCGCGAACCTCGACCGGGGCCGCTGCTGGCCTGGCAGCGGCGAGGGACTCTCTGGGGCTCCAGCCATTCCGGGAAGCTTAATGCTCATCGGATGACCATGCTTGACAGCGTGCCAAAAGTTGCTGTTTTGCCTGTTCAGCGAGACATTCGGTGATCATCTTCCGATGCCTGTCCAATCACGATCGCCCGGTAATCGTCGAGTGGATCATGCCGGATTGGGGGAGTATCAACAAGTTGTTTCGTACCGCTGTTGCCCGCTCACCGGCGGTCATCTCCGGTGGCGTCCCCGGCGACAGCGCGGCGCCCTCCGATACGTTCTCCCCCCGGGTAAGAGCGTGCCGGATCGCGGACGCCGCGTCATCGACCGGTCGCACACCGGCCTCGGCGCGATGTGCACCTGTATCGACGCCGCGTCCACCACAACGGTTCCCCTCAGTTGAAACCGAGTTGATCAGCCCGCACCCAGGTGGCGTGGAAACCCAGTGGAACCCGTTGCGGCAGCAGCACTCGCGCCACCGGCCCGGCCGCCAGGTCGCCCGCGTCGAAGATGTCCAATTCGGACAGTCCCTCGCGTTCGTCCTGCACGAAGGTGACCAGGTAGCCGTCGCCCTCCACGGTGGCGCCGTCGCGCGGGGCGAACGGCGCCTCGCTCCCCCAGCGCCCGGGACCGAAGGAGTGCTCGGCCTTGATCCCGGTCGCGTTGTCGTAGCGGACCAGCCCGTCGAACTTCAGCGTCGACTCCGGCGAGATCCGCACGTGGTAGGCGTACCGGCTGAGCCTGCCGACCTTGCGCGAGTCCACGCTGGGGAACTCGGTGTTCGCGTCGTCCATCGCCGACTCGCTGACCGCGCCGGTGCGCAGGTTGAACCGGTAGCGGTGCAACCGCGCGTCGAGGCGGAGGTAGGACAGCATCTTCGCCAGCGGGGTGTGCGCGTCCGCACGGGGCTGCGGCCGGTCGACGCGGCAGACGTCGAGCACGATCTCCTCGCCCGCCTCCCACGAGTTGACCACGTGGTAGATGTAGCAGGGCGAAGCCTCGAACCAGCGGATCTGATCCCCGGTGCCGTAGCGCGGCAGCACGCCGAACCGGGCGGGCAGCGACCGGTCGAAGACGATCTTGTGCCTGCCGTGCCTCGCGGCTTCGGGGTCCTGCAACAGCGGCAGATCCATCAGCACCGCGTGGTTGTCGGTGATGGCCATGTCGTGCGGCAGGCGCGGGCCGGGCAGCGTGACGTCGGTGGTGTGCACGACCCGGCCGTCCGCGCCCACCACGCCGTAGCGCAGGTACGGCGGCGTCGGGCCGTAGTCGAACCAGAACAGCTCGCCGGTGCGCTCGTCCACCTTCGGGTGGGCCATCATGTCGCCCACCAGCGTGCCGAGGAAGTCTTCCGCGCCAAGGGTTTCCAGCGACAGCGGGTCGAGCGCGTACGGGCTGCCGCACAGGTACCAGGTGGTCAGCACCTTGCCGCGGTGGAAGATCACGTCGGTGTTGGCCGCGTCCTTGAGGCCGAGCCCGTGGTGGTTGCCGAACGGATTGCCCTTCGGGTTCTCCAGCACCCCACGCCACAGCGCGCGGCCCGCCTCGGACTCGGCTTCGAAGGCCTTGGTGCGGATCCAGCGGTTGCGGTAGCGGGCGCGGCCGTTCTCCAGGTGCACCGCGTGAACCATGCCGTCGCCGTCGAACCAGTGGTAGCGCCCGTCCGGGCGGTGCCGCGGGTTCGGCCCGTTGCGCAGGTAGACCCCGTTGAGGTCACGGGGGATGCGGCCGATGACCCGCAGGTCGCCGCTGTCGATTTCGGTGGTCACCGGCGCGTAGACGCCGAGCAGGTAGGGATTGGGCTCGTCGGTACCGGCCACGAGCACCGGCTGGTCGTGGCTGCTGGTCAAGGCGGCCTCCCAGGCTGGACGGCGAACCCCAACCCTACGTTTTCCCGGGCGGGTGGACCACCCGCTCAACCGGTACGGCCGAGTGCGCGGGCGTACGCCGCCGGGGTCACGCCCTTCCAGCGCTTGAAGGCGTAGATGAAGCTGGACGCCTCGGCGTACCCCAGCCGCACCGCCACTTCCTCCACCGAGAGCACCCCGGTCGCCAGCAGTTCCTCGGCCAGCGCCTCGCGGACTTCGTCGACCAGCGCGCGGTAGCTGGTGCCCACCTCGGTGAGCCGGCGCCGCAGCGTGCGGGGGCTCATCATCAGTTCCCTGGCGATGGCGTCCATGCCGGTGTCGGCGCCGCCGAGCCGGATCAGCCGTTCCCTGACCTGGTGGGAGATCCCGGTGCGCGCACGGCGGCGGGTGACCATCTCCCGGCACTGCGCCTCGCAGATGGCCACCGTGTGCAGGTTCGCCTGCGGCAGCGGGCGGTCCAGGTACGCGGCGTCGAGGGTGACCAGGTTGACCGGGCCGCCGAACGCGGGCCGCACCCCGAAGGCCACCACATACGGGTCCACAGTGGACGGTTCGGCGAAACGGAGTTCCACGCGCCGCAGGGTGATCGGCGAGAGCAGGTCGCCCATCACGGTGTAGATCGCGGACAGGTCCCGCAGCACCAGGAACCGGGCGACGTCGGCGGGCACCAGTTCGTCGTGCAGCACCAGCCGGATCTCCCCGCCGCCGACCGTCACGTGCGGGATGGAGAAGGTGAAGCTCAGGTCCAGGTACCGCAGCGCGAAGGCCATCGTGTCGGCCAGCGTCGGGCTGCTGATGCAGGCGAAACCGAAGATGCCGAAGGTGGTCACGTGGTAGCGGCGGCCGAGCGCGATCGCCGCGGCGTCCAGGTCCTGCCCCGGCGGCAGGCCCGCCTGCAGGTTCCGCACCACGGTCAGCTCCTGGCCGGCGTCGATCTGCGCCTGCGGGTCCCGGACCTGCTCCGGGGTGAGCGAGGTGCCCGCCAGCACCGCGGTGTCCCCGTGCTCGGCGGCGAACGAGGACATCAGCAGCACACTCGCGGTGCTCCGCGGAAAGTCCCAGTCGCGCACCGCGGGTGCGGCGAACTCCACCATGGCCGGAATTATCGATCCGGCCGCCCGGCGGGCGCCACCCGCCTCCCCTGGCCGAAAGTCTCGATCGGCTGGCCGGTGGCACCCTTCCCCCGATTGGCGACCTGCCAGTAACTTCACCGGGCATGAGCACAGCGTCCGTTCTCATCGCCGGCAGCGGCTTCGGCGGCATCGCACTGGCCATCGAGCTGAAGCGAGCCGGGCTGCACGAATTCACCGTGCTGGAGCGCGCGGACGAGCTCGGCGGCGTGTGGCGCGAGAACACCTACCCCGGCGCGGCCTGCGACATCCCGTCGCCGCTCTACTCCTTCTCCTACGAGCCCAACCCCGACTGGCCGCGGCGGTATTCGGGCCAGGCGGACATCCACGCCTACCTCAAGCGCGTGGCCGCGAAGTACGGGGTCGACCGCCACATCCGCTTCGGCACCGAGGTGACCAGCGCGAGCTTCGACGAGAAACGTGGCCTCTGGAAGGTGGACACCAGCACCGGCGAGACCTTCGAGGCGACGGTCTTCGTGCCCGCCACCGGCCAGCTGTCCCGCCCGGCGCAGCCCGACATCCCCGGTCAGGACACCTTCGCCGGGCCGTCGTTCCACTCCGCGCGCTGGGACCACGACGTGGACCTGACCGGCAAGCGGGTGGCGGTGATCGGCACCGGGGCGAGCGCCATCCAGTTCGTGCCGGAGATCCGCAAGGCCGCCGGACAGGTCACCGTCTACCAGCGGACCCCGCCGTACATCATGGCCAAGAACGACACGGTGTACCGGCCGTGGCACCGCTTCCTGTTCCGGCACCTGCCCGCCACCCAGCTGCTCGGCAGGCTGCGGATCTGGCTGCTCGCCGAGTACGCCACCTATGCGATGACCCGGCACGGCACGCTGACCAAGCCGTTCGAACTGCGGACCGCGCAACTGCGGCGGCGTCACATCAAGGACCCCGAACTGCTGGCGCGGATCACCCCGGACTACCCGATGGGGTGCAAGCGCATCCTGTTCACCAACGACTACCTGCCCGCGCTCGCCGCACCCAACGTCGAGGTCGAGACCAAGCCGATCACCGAGATCACCCCGGCGGGCGTGCTCACCCAGGACGGCGTCGAGCACCCCGCCGACGTGCTGATCTACGGCACGGGATTCGCCGCGCTGGACTTCCTTGACTCGCTCGAGATCCGGGGACTCGGCGGTCGTGACCTCAGCGAGGTCTGGTCCCGAGGCGCCCGCGCGCACCTGGGCATGACCGTGCCGGGCTTCCCGAACCTGTTCTGGATGTACGGGCCGAACACCAACCTCGGCGCCGGCTCGATCGTCTACATGCTGGAGCGGCAGGCGCGCTACATCCGCCAGGCCGTCGAGCACCTGTCGCGGCCGTCGGTGTCCTACCTGGACGTGCGGCCGGAAGTGGAACAGCGCTACGACGAGGAAATCCAGTCGCGCCTGGCAGGCAGCGTGTGGACCGGCTGCACCAGCTGGTACCGCCAGGACGACGGCCGGGTCTCCACCAACTGGCCCGGCCTGGTCTCGGAGTACCACCTCCGGACGCGGCGGCTGCGGCTTTCCGAGTTCAGGACGGTGGGTGGGTGATGGGCGAGTTCGCCGACCGGTACGACGTGCTGGTGATCGGTTCCGGTTTCGGCGGCAGCGTGTCCGCGCTGCGGCTGACCGAGAAGGGCTACCGCGTCGGCGTGCTCGAGGCCGGGCGCCGCTTCGCCGACGACGAGTTCGCGAAGACCTCGTGGCGGGTGCGCAAGTACCTGTGGGCCCCGCGGCTCGGCTGCTTCGGCATCCAGCGGCTCACCATGCTGAAGAACACCTTCGTGATGAGCGGCGCCGGGGTCGGCGGTGGTTCGCTGGTCTACGCGAACACGCTGTACGAGCCCGGCGACAAGTTCTACGCCGATCCGCAGTGGGCGCACATCACCGACTGGAAGACCGAGCTGGCCCCGCACTACGACCAGGCCAAGCGCATGCTCGGCGTGACGGAGAACCCGGCGACCACGCCCGCGGACCGCGTGCTGCGCGAAGTCGCCGCGGACATGGGGATCGAGCACACCTACCGGCCCACCCCGGTCGGCGTGTTCTTCGGCGAGGGCGCCGGCGAAGAGGTGCCGGACCCGTTCTTCGGCGGGACCGGGCCGTCGCGGCGCGGGTGCAGCCACTGCGGCGAGTGCATGACCGGCTGCCGCCACGGCGCGAAGAACACCCTGGTCAAGAACTACCTGTACCTCGCGGAACAGGCCGGGGCGAAGGTGCACGAGCGGAGCACGGTCGTCGACGTGCGCCCGCTGCCCGAGGGCGGGTACGCGGTGAAGACCGTGCGGACCGGGCGGTTCCGGCGGCAGACCTTCTACGCCGACCAGGTGATCTTCTCCGCCGCCGCGCTCGGCACGCAGCGGTTGCTGCACCGGCTCCGTGACCGGCGCTCGCTGCCGGAGATCTCCCCGCGGCTCGGATACCTCGCACGCACGAACTCCGAGGCCGTCCTCGCCGCCCGCTCCCTGCGTGACGACACCGACTTCACCCGTGGCGTGGCGATCACCTCGTCGATTCACCCGGACGAGGACACCCACGTCGAGCCCGTGCGCTACGGCAAGGGCAGCAACTTCATGGGCCTGCTCACCACTGTGCTGGTCGACGCCCAGACCGGCAAGCGGCGCTGGGTGCTCGGGCTGCGCGAGCTGGTCCGGCAGCGGCGGCACCTACACAAGCTGCACAACCCGCGCCGGTGGTCGGAGAAGATGATCGGCCTGCTGGTGATGCAGAACCTGGACAATTCGGTGACCACCTACACGCGGCGCGGGCTGCTGGGCAGGCGGATGACCACGCGCCAGGGCGACGGCGAGCCGAGCCCGGACTGGATCCCGGTGGGCAACGAGATCACCCGGCGGGTGGCGGAGAAGATCGGCGGGCTGCCGCAGGGTTCGTGGACCGAGCTGGCGAACATCCCGATCACCGGGCACTTCATCGGCGGCTGTGCGATCGGCGAGTCGAGCGAGACCGGCGTGGTCGACCCATACCAGCGCCTCTACGGCTACCCCGGCCTGCACGTGGTGGACGGCTCGACGATTTCGGCGAACCTGGGCGTGAACCCGTCGCTGACCATCACCGCGCAGTCCGAGCGCGCGATGGCGTTCTGGCCCAACAAGGGCGAGCCGGACCCGCGCCCGCCGCTGGGCTCGGCGTATCAGCGGCTGGCCGCGGTGCCACCGGCGCACCCGGTCGTGCCCCCGAGCGCGCCGGCCGCGCTGCGCCTGCCGATCCGGCCCGTCTGGTCCGGCGATCAGGGGATCGCGAAGTAGCGGGTGTTCTGGAAGGACTCCTGCAGCCACTGCCCGTGCCGCCGGACCAGCAGGTTCGTGTTGGTGGACAGCGAGTCCGGGCGGCAGTCGGGCACGTCGCCCTCGGTCAGGCAGGACGAGCGGACGATCAGCGCGGTGTTGCGGTCGAGGTAGCGCACCCGCTCGCTCAGCCGCTTGAGCCGGCTGCCGTCGATGAAGTTGTCGAAGTAGTACTGCATGCCGCGCGCGATGCCCTCGCGGCCGTGCAGGTGGTCGCCGTTGAAGGTGACCACGTCGCCGTCTTCGGTGTAGGTCGCGGCGAAGGCCGCGCCGTCCTCGTCGGCCCACGCCTGCGCCTGCAGGTCGTGCAACCGGTCGAAGGCCGCCTGGTCCCCCGGCCGGTGGTCCTCGACCGCGGTGGCGGGCACCGCCGTGATCAGCAGCACTGCCACCGCGGCCGCCACCCCGCCGAACCGTCGCTTCCCCATGGTCCCTCCAGGTGTTTTGATAAGTAGTGTCGCTACATGTACCGACGCTACTTACAACCCCGGCGGGGTGCAACCGGGCAAAATCCGCTCGCCAACAGCGCGAACGACTGACAGGCTGGCCGGTGACACACGACGTTGTTCGGAGGTTTCACATGTCTGACACGCAACCCACGCCGGAAACCGGCGAGGAGGACGACGTCAAGCGCAAGTTCCGCGAGGCGCTCGAGCGCAAGCAGGCCCAGGCGAAGGCGCGCGACTCGCACGAGGACCGCGGTTCGAAGGTCCACAACGCGCACGGCCCGGCGGGTGGCAAGCGCGAGTTCCGCCGCAAGAGCGGCTAGGACGGCGCTAGGGCGCGAACACCTGGCGGTGGTCGACCACCCGGAAGGCACTGCCCTGGCCGGCCGCGGTCACCGCGTCCCGCAGCTTGGCGAGCCCGCCCCAGTCCCGGGCGGGCTCGTCCAGCGGGAAGTCGAAGTCGTCCCAGTGGGTCGGCACCACGTAGGGCGGGAAGCCGAGCGTGCGCAGCAGCCGCGGCACGTACTCCGCCACCCGATCACCACCGGCGGGCAGCAGCAGCACGTCCGGGCGCAGTCCGGCCAGTTCGCTCTCCACGTAGTTGGAGCCGCCGAAGTTCAGCACGCTGAAGCCCGAGGGGCTCTGCACCTGGTAGGCGAGCGTGCCGCCTTCGAGCAGGTCGCTGATCACCCGCGGCCGGTCACGCCGGGACAGCGGCCGGGTGCCCGCGAAGGCGATCTTGGCCCGGTCCCCGCTCGCCGAATGCAGTGAGCGCAGCACGCGGATCGCATAGCCGTCGAAGGTGTGGAACTCGCCGCCGGTCGCGATCGCGAGCTGGTCCTCGGGAGCGCCGAGCGCGAGCAGCAGGCTCAAGTGCGTCTCGGTGCCGATCACCGTCGCGCCGGTCTTCCTGGCCAGGTAGGGCACGTCGGTGATGTGGTCGTAGTGGCCGTGGGTGACCAGGATGTGGTCGGCGCGGAGTTCACCGGAGTCCACCAGTCCGTCGATCAGCTGCCGGTCGACTTCGATGCGGGTGTCCGGGTCGGCGCCCTCCTTGGTGTAGGTGCCGGTCTTGAACCGGGTCAGCCACGGGTCGATCAGCACGACCTTGCCGCCCGGCAGCCGGATTTCCCAGCTGTTGTTGCCCCACCAGCGCAGGGTGGTGTCGGCCTTCGGGCGCGTGGTCAGCGCGCTCGCGGTCGCCGGGATGCCCGGCAGGCTCGCGGCCAGTACCGCCGAGGCACCGAGGAATCCACGCCTGCCGATTCTGTTCTTGCCTTCGCTCATGATCGACAGCCGAACACGGCGGGCCGGGCGCTGTCCAAGATCACGACCAGCGCGCGGCGATACGCGATTCGATATCGTCGCAGCGTGGAACCCCTGCGCGCGCTGCGCTACTTCATCGCGGTCGCCGAAGAACTCCACTTCGGCCGCGCCGCCGACCGGCTCGGCATCGCCCAGCCACCACTGAGCCAGCGCATCAAGCGGCTCGAACGCGATCTCGACGCGAAGCTGTTCGACCGCGACAGCAGGCACGTGGAGCTGACCGAAGCCGGGCAGGTGCTGCTCGCCGAAGCCCGGGACCTGACCGCGCGCTGGGACCGGATGGTCGCGCTCGTCGGCGCGGCCGGAAGCGGCGAACTCGGGGCGCTGCGGGCCGGGGTGCCGCCGGAGATGCCGGGCCGCGCGCTCGCCGGGATCCTGACCGCGTTCGCCCGCGAGCGACCCGGCGTCCGCGTCGAACTTCAGGAGCTGACCACCACCGAGCAACTCCGCCTGCTCACCGACGGGCAGCTGGACATCGGACTGCTGCACCAGCCGGTGGACGTGAGCGGCCTGGAGCTGGGTGCGGTGATCTCCACGCCGCTCGGTGTGGTGCTGCCCCGGGATTCACCGCTGGCCGCGAGCACGGAAATCGACCCGGCGGCGCTGGCCGGTCAGGGGCTCGTGCTCTTCCCGCGCGCGTCGGCGCCCGGGTACTACGACGCGTTGCTGCGGGCGTGCTGGGACCACGGCTTCCGGCCGTCGGCGGTGCACCACGCGCGGAACCCCGAGTTCGTGCTCGGCATGGTGCTGGCCGGGCACGGGGTCGCGGTGGCCGAGGGGACGGTGGCGCAGAAGGAGCCGCGCGTGGTGTGGCGGCCGGTCACCCCTGGCTCGCTGGTGCGGCACCTGCGCTTCGCCTGGCCGCCGGGCAACGCGGACGCCCGCGCCTTCGCCGAGGTGGCTTCGGCGAACCTGCGCGGAGACACCCCGGACGCGCCGGCAGCCGGTCCGGCCGGCCTGCGCCCGTGGACCGTGGTCTACGGCGAGAGCTGACCACCCAGTTGCCCGACCGCGGCCGCGGCGGCGGCGCCGATCGCCTGCTCGACCGCGGGTTGCCGCTGCACCAGTGAGTCCGAACGGGTGAACACGGCGACCGCGAACCGGGCGCCGTCCGGATATTCGACGACGCCGATCTCATTGCGGATGCACGGCAGCGTGCCGGTCTTGCCCGAGACCCGGACCTCGGGCGGGAAGGCGCAGCCGAGCCGGGACCAGAAGACCTGCTGCCCCATCCACTGCCGCACCTGGCGCGCAGCCTCGCCCTCGTCGGCCCAGAGCTGTTCGAGCAACGACGTCATTTCACGCGGCGTGCTCGCGTTCGTCCAGCCGGGGTCCAGCGCGCGCATCGCCAGGACCCGGTCGGCCGAAAACGTGCGGAACAGCCCGGCGAACCGTTCGGCCCCGCCCGCGTCCTCGACCATCGACGCGACGATGTCCCGCGGCGCACCCGCGATCCGCGTGCGCGTCAGGCCCAGTTCGCGCAGCAGTGAGCGCACGTTGTCCAGGCCGACCCGGTCGCACAGCACGTCGGCCGCGGTGTTGTCGCTGACCGTCATGGCGAAGTAGGCCGCGTCCCGCAGGCTCAGCTCGACGTCGTCCGCGCAGCCCGCGGTGCCGGAACCGCCCAGCCGGTCGCGCGCCCCGATGCGCACGCGATCACGCGGGTCGAGCTGCCCGGCCGCCACCTGGCGCGCGAACTCCAGCACCAGCGGCACCTTCACCACCGACGCCAGCACCACCGGCTCGTCGGCGCGGACCCCGCATTCGGCTCCGGTACCGAGACGGCGGGCGTGCAGCCATCCGCGCACGCCCGCCGTTTCGAAAAGCTTTTCGATCACCCCAGATGTATAGACCTCAGCGAGCCGATCTCGGACATCCGCCGCTCGGCGAGCCGGTCGGCCGCGGTGGCCGCGGGCACGCCCTCGGCCGCGGCCAGCGCGAACACCGACTTCGTGGTGTCGAAGATCTGCGCGGTCTTGCGCTTGGCCCTGGCGAAGTCGAACCCGTGCAGCTCGTCGCTGACCTGGATCACGCCGCCGGCGTTGACCAGGTAGTCCGGCGCGAACAGGATGCCGCGGTCGTCGAGCAGCTTGTCGATGCCGGGGTGCGCGAGCTGGTTGTTCGCCGCGCCGCAGACGATCTTGGCCCGCAGCACCGGCACCGTCTCGTCGTTGAGCGACCCACCCAGCGCGCACGGCGCGAACACGTCGAGTTCGGCGCGAATCAGCTCGTCGGCGCTGCCGAGCACCTCCACCTCGGGGTGCTTGGCCCGGGTGCGCTCGATCGCGGCGGCGGAGACGTCGCTGACCACCACCCGGGCTCCGGCGTCGATCAGGTGCCCGACCAGGATGTGCCCGACCTTGCCGACCCCGGCCACGCCGACCCGGCGCCCGGCCAGGTCGGGGCTGCCCCACAGGTGCTCGGCGGAGGCGCGCATGCCCTGGAAGACGCCGAAGGCGGTGAGCACGGAGGAATCGCCCGCACCGCCGTCCTCGGGCGAGCGGCCGGTCACGTACCGGCTCTCGCGGGCGACGACGTCCATGTCCTGCACGTAGGTGCCCACGTCGCAGGCGGTGATGTAGCGGCCGTTGAGCGACTGGACGAACCGGCCGTAGGCCCGCAGCAGCGCCTCGGACTTCACGGTGGCCGGGTCGCCGATGATCACGGCCTTGCCACCGCCGAGGTCCAGCCCCGCGAGCGCGTTCTTGTAGGCCATGCCCTTGGACAGGGCGAGCACGTCGTCGAGCGCGTCGGACTCGGAGGCGTAGGGGTAGAACCGGGTTCCGCCGAGGCCGGGGCCCAGTGCGGTGGAGTAGATGCCGATGATGGCCTTGAGACCGCTGGCCTTGTCGTGGCAGAAGACAACTTGCTCATGGCCGGAATCGCGGCCGAATACACCGTCCGTCACGGTGGTGACTCCTTCGTTGGGCACCGGCGCGTGGCTTGTGGCGCACGCGAGGTCGGGGTTGCAACCGGGATCGCGCCCGCCGGGAAGGTCGTTCCCCGCGGGCGGAGGGTCCCACCGAGAACCGTAGAGGGGGAAGATCCCCACGCCAAGGGGGTGTTTCACCAGAGTTCAAGGTGCCCGTTCGACCAGGTACCGCCGCAACACCGGGCCGACCCAGGCCACGACGGCCGCGCGGTCCATGGCCACCACGGGCGGCAGGGCGAGCACGTACCGGCACAGCGCCAGGCCCAGCACCTGACTCGCGACGAGCCCGGCGCGGGTGGCGAAGTCGGTGTCCGGCGGGTCGAGCGCCTCGATCACCGGCACCAGCTGGGCGGCGAAGATCCGCTGCATGCGCTCGGCGGCGGCCGGGTTCGTGGCACCGGCTCGGAGCAGCAGCTGCAGCGTGTCGTCGTCTTCCCAGCGCTCGAGGAAGTGCGCCACCAGCACCTCGCCGACCTCCTCGCGCCGCGCCTTCGTCAGGTCCGGCAGGCGGAGGTCGAACTCGGCGGCGGCGGCGAACAGGCGCTCCTTGTTGCCGTAGTAGCGCATCACCATCGACGGATCGATGTTCGCGTCCGCGGCGATCGCCCGGATGGTCGCGCGGTCGTAGCCGTCCTTGGCGAACCGCTCCCGCGCCGCCACCAGGATCGCCTGCCGTGTCCGGTCGGACCGGCGTGCTGTTTCGGTCATGCCAACAACCGTAGGCCAACACGTGTTGACACGCCAGGAGCGCGCGGGCTACTTTGCCAACAGGAGTTGGCCAACAGTTGTTGACTTCGGAGAGAGGCGGCCGAGATGATCCCCCGGGAAACGACGGTGCTGGTGGTGGGTGCGGGCCCGGTCGGGCTGGCCGTGGCGGCGAGCCTGGCCCAGCAGGGCGTCGAGGTGACGGTGGTCGACCAGCAGGCGGAAGGCGCGAACACCTCGCGTGCCGCCGTGGTGCACCCGCGCACGATGGAAGCGCTGGACCGGCTGGGCGTGGCGGACCGGCTCGCCGGGCTCTCGCTGCGGGCAGGCCGGTTCACCATCCGCGACCGCGACCGCGTGCTGGTCCCACTGGAGTTCGATAAGGTGCCCAGCCCGTACCGGACGCTGTTCATGGTTCCGCAGCCCACCACCGAGCGCGTGCTGCTCGACCGGTTCGTCGAACTCGGCGGCCGGGTGCTGCGCCCGCACCGGCTCACCGCGCTGGAGCAGGACGCGGACGGCGTGGTCGCCACCATCGACGACCGGCACCGGATCGGCGCGCGATACGTGATCGGCGCCGACGGCATGAAGAGCGCGGTCCGCACGATGGCCGGGATCGGCTTCGGCAAGGACAGCGCCGGCGAGTCGTTCACCCTCGCCGACGTGCGGTTGCACGACGGCGGCCTGCCGGGCGAGGAGGTCGTGCTGTTCTTCTCGGGGGCGGGCATGGTGGTCTCGGCACCGCTGCCCGACGGCTCGTTCCGGATCGTGGCCGAGGTCGAGGACCCGCCGGAGCACCCGGACCTGGCGTTCGTGCAGGACCTGCTCGACCGGCGCGGGCCCGCCGCGGGCACCACGCGGATCGCCGAGGTGATCTGGGGTTCGCGGTTCCGCGTGCACCACCGGGTCGCCGACCGGTACCGCGCCGGGCGCGTCCTGCTGGCCGGGGACGCCGCGCACGTGCACAGCCCCGCGGGTGGGCAGGGCATGAACCTCGGCCTGCGGGACGCGGTCGCGCTGGGCGAGGCGCTGGGGGCCGTGGTCCAGGGCGGGCCGGAGAGCCTGCTCGACGAGTACGCCGCCACCCAGCGGCCGAAGGCGGAGGAGGTGGTGAAGTTCGCCGGACGCCTGACCCGGCTGGCCACCGCGAGCCCGATGCTGCGGCCGGTGCGCAACGCCGCGCTGTCGGCACTGGCGAAGGTGCCCGCTTTCCGGGTGATGCTGACCAAGCGACTCGCCGGTGTGGCGGACCGGTAGTGAGGTCACCGTCTCGGCGGAGCCGAGACCGACAACACTGGCAAGATTTCCTCATGACCAGCGATCTGTTCGTCCGCCGTGGTGGTTCCGGAGATCGGACGCTCGTGCTGCTGCACGGGCTGGGCGCGACCGGCGAGGTGTGGCAGGGGCTGACCGACCGGCTGCCCGCTGAGTGGAACTGGGTGGTGCCGGACCTGCCGGGGCACGGGCGCTCGGCCGCGCTGCCGTCCTACTCCTTCGGCGGGCTCACCGCGGAGATCGCGAAGTCGCTCAGCGGGGACGTGGTCGTGCTCGGGCATTCGCTCGGGGGTGTGCTCGCGCTGACGCTGGCGAGCGGCTGGTTCGGCCCGTCGGTCTCGGCGGTGTGCGGGCTCGGCATCAAGGTGCGCTGGACCCCGGAAGAACTGGAGAAGGCCGCCGCCGTGGCGGCCAAGCCCGCGCGGGTGTTCGCCACCCGCGAGGAGGCGGCGGACCGCTGGCTCAAGGTGTCCGGCCTGGTCGGGCTCGTGCCGCTGGAGGCGGTGAGCGCGGGCGTGGTCCAGGACGGCGACGGCTGGAAGGTCGCACTGGACCAGCGCGCGTTCGGTGTGGGGGCGCCCGACCTGCGCGGCCTGCTCGCCGCGGCCCACGGTCCGGTGCTGCTGGCCGCGGGCGAGCACGATCCGATGTGCCCCGCCGAGCACCTGCGCGAACTCGTGCCGGACCCGGTCGTGCTGCCGGGCCTCGGGCACAACGCCCACGTCGAGCGCCCCGAATCGCTGCTCCCGCTGCTGGACCGCCTGCGTTAGCCGGTCGCGACGGCGTCGTCGAGAGAGACGCGGGCCTCCCACTCGATGTGGTGCTTGGTCAGCCAGTCGGCGTTGTTGCGCGGCCCCTTCTTCAGCACGCGCGGCAGGATGGCGTCGCGCACCATGCGCTTCAGCGGGCCCGGCACCGCGGTGCTGCCCATGCGCGCGCTGGTCGCCACCACGCGTTCCACCCGCTCGCGCCGGAGTCCTTCGTACGCGCGGAAGGCGTCGCCGATGTGCGCGACGTCCCGTAGGCAGCGCGCCAGCGTGACCCCGTCCTCGACGGCCATCGACGCGCCCTGTCCGGCGTTCGGCGCGGCCACGTGCGCGGCGTCGCCGACGATCACCATCGACCTCGAGTGCCAGACCGGGGCGGACGGGATGTGGTACGAGTTGCTGGCCATCACCTCGGAGCCGGTGGCCCGCACGATCTCCGCCGCGGGCGTGTTGTCCCTGGCGAACAGCTCCAGCGCCCGTTCCTTCCACTCCTCGGCACCGATCGCCGCCAGTTCCGCCTTGCCCAGTTCGGCACCGGGCGCGTTGGTGAACCACCAGGTCTCACCGTGGGGCGCGGTGACGTAGCCGAAGAAGGCACGCTTGCCGTAGACCATCCGGTACGCACCGGGCGGCGCGGGCGAGGGCGCGTCCTGGGCGTACCCGCAGATCGTGGTGTTGCCGAGGTGCCTCGGCCGGGGCGCGGTCTCGTCGATGAGGGCGCGGGTGGTGGAGTGGATGCCGTCGGCGCCGACGAGCAGGTCGCCCTTGGCCTGGTCGCCGTCGGCGAAGGTGGCCACCACGCCACCATCGGAGGTGCTGCGCGCACCGGTCAGCCGCTTGCCGTGCTCGATGCGGATGCCGCGCTCGGCGAGTTCGTCCTGCAGCACGCGGTACAGGGTGGCGCGCTTGAGCGTGCGCGGCCCGAGCACGCCTTCGCGGCGCAGCGGCACCTCGCCGAGGAACTTGCCGGTCCCGCTGAGGAACTCCACCTTGCCCGCCGGGAACGACTGGTCGGCGACCCGCTCGTGCACGCCGATCGCGCGCAGGGCGTCCTGGCCGTTGCTCATCAGCGTGAGGAAGGCACCGACGTCGTCGGCGCCGGTCGGGTAGGCCTCGTAGACCACCGAGTCGATGCCCGCCTTCCGCAGCGCCATCGCGGTCACCGGCCCGGCGATGCCACCACCGATGATCAGCGCGTGGGTCATCGGCTCGCCTGCAACGCCCTGGACAGGGCCGCCAGTTCGCGGACGTCGGCGTCCAGCCCCTCGGCCTCGGGCATGGCCACCGGCACCGCCTGCTTCGGCACGGGGTCGCCGGAGGACCGCTCGCGCAGCGCCTCCTTCAGCTTGCCCGCCAGGTTCTCGTGGGTCACCGGCTGTTCCCGCACGTCAGCGAGGTACGGGCTGATGCGGACCAGCCCGTCCCGGCATTCGATCACCCGCCGGTAGTAGCGCCGGTGCACGCCGGTCACGCTGAGCAGGTCGCGCCAGCGACCGGCGGGCACCCGGCTGAGCGCGTCCTCCGGGAACTCCTGGTGCAGCACCGTCCACAGCGGACCCAGGCGGTGGTACATCCGGCGGTGGTGCAGCCACACCCCGGCCGCGGCCAGCTTCCGCGCGGCCGCCGGGTAGGTGAACCCGATCAGGAAGATCACGATGCCGGGCAGCAGGAAGAACATCGCGCCGATCGAGCCGATCGTGGTCTGCGCGGTGCCGTCGGCGCCCGGCGCGGCGGCCATGCCGAGCCAGCGCAGGACCACCGCCGGGATGAACAGGCAGTCGGCCACCACGATCATCGACATGCCGACGCCTGCCATCCGCAGCCCGCGCCGGACGCTGCGCTCGGCGCCCTTCGCGGACCGGAACGCCCAGCGCGCGGCCAGGCCGAAACCGAGCCCCATGTAGGCGTCCGCGGTGACGAAGAACAACGCCACCCCGGTCACCCGGTGGTCGTTCGTGGCCACCCCGGCCGGGGTGATCGCCGCGGCGACGACCAGCACGACTTCGGCGATGCCGAGCGGGATCAGGTACCGCGTGGTCTTGCGCAGGGCCTCGCGCTGGTCGAGCGCGGAGAAGAGGAAGAAGGAGATCAGGCAGTTGACCGCGACCAGCAGGATCCCGTGCTGGATCAGCCGGGACACCATCGGCGGCAGGCCGAGGAAGACCTCGTTCTCCCCGGCGATCAGGCCGAACGGGTAGGCGATGGCCAGGCACGCCACCGCGATCGTCACGCACCACAGCGGGGCCGAGCGCGGCGAGCGGACCAGCCGGATCAGCAGCCAGGTCAGCGCGGCGACCGCGACGATGCCGTAGGCGAGGAGTCCGGCGCTCACAGCCACCCCAGCCGGTCGGAGAGCGCGGCCTCCATCCGGCGGGTGGAGGGCGCGTGCGCGCCTGGGGCGACCCGGTCCAGCACCGACGCCCATTCGAGGATGATCGTGGCGACGGTCTCCGCCTCACGCTCGTGCTCGGTGTCGTAGGAGGTGCGGCGCAGCGCGCGGCGCACCGCGTCGGACTCCAGGTCCGGGTACCGCTCGCGCAGCGCGTTGGGCTCCACGTCGGGGTACAGCTCGGCGAGCAGCGCGTCGTCGCCCTCGTCGCTGTGGTGCCCGGCCAGGATGTGGCCGAGTTCGTGCAGGATGATGTGGCCCTGGTGGGCCTTGCTGGTCTCCTGCTGGTACAGGATGTAGTCGGCGGAGCGGGTGGTGATCCAGACGCCGAACGGAC
Organism: Saccharothrix sp. AJ9571; assembly: GCF_021725495.1. NCBI lineage: Bacteria > Bacillati > Actinomycetota > Actinomycetes > Pseudonocardiales > Pseudonocardiaceae > Saccharothrix > Saccharothrix sp. AJ9571. The sequence continues at coordinate 872,052 of NZ_CP091382.1, forward strand.
CGGGCACCGGGATGGCGTGCGCGATCAGCCGGATCGGCTTGCCCCGGCGCTCACCCACCCTGCGGCACAGCTCGGTGACGTCCAGCGGCGGGCGGATGTCCAGCTCGTTCAGCAGTTGCCTGCACTGCCGCCGTAACGCTCGCTCGCGCACCGGATCACTCCTCCGTGTCGGCCCGGGCGGCCTGCTCCTCGCGGTAGACGACGTTGAGCAGCTCCATTACCAGGCGGCGGCGTTCCGGCGACAGTTCACCGGCCCGCATGGCCATGAGTTGAGCGTCGCTGCTGCCCGCTATCTCGTTGAGGCGCGCCTGCTCGGACTTCAGTTCCGCCAGTTGCCTGTCGACCCTATCGGTGACCGCGTCGTCGAAGAAGTAGCTCGCCGGCACGCCGAAGAACCCGGCCAGCGCCTGCAGGTGCTTGAAGGTCGGGTTGTCCTTCTTGCCCTTGCGCAGCTGCCAGATGTAGCTCTGCGAGATCTTGACCTCGCCCTCGGCGCAGATGGTCGCCGCGACGTGCTCGTTGCTGTACTCCTGCCCGTCACGCGGTGTCTGGTTGGCGAACAAGTGGTTGAGCTTGTCCGCCAGGCTCCGGCTACCCCGATCCACCGTGTCCACCTCTCCACATTTCGACTGAGGAAGAAGTCGATCCTGTCGGTTTTCTTCGCTCCAGTTGAAACCACCGTCCGCGCCCATTAGTCTCCAGAGCGTGACCGGATTGACTGATGCGAAAGAGGGTAGCAGCCGGACACTGTATGTGAGTACAAGCGGACGAGATCGATCCGCTGCCACCGTGCCCGGCGCAGTGCGCACCGCCGACCGCGGCCTGTGCTGCGAACTGTGCGGCGAACCGCTGGGCTACCGCGCGATGGACCGGCTCACCGGCCTGCCGGGCCGCTGGGAATGGGACCACCAGGCGGGGCACGCCCTGCAGGGCCTGGCCCACCGCCCGGGGGTGGTGCTGCTGGTCGACCTGGACCGCTTCCAGGCCATCAACGATGCGCACGGTCATCTCGCCGGTGACACGGTGCTGACGTCGGTGGCCCTCGCGCTGCGCAACACCGTGCGCGACGGCGACATCCTCGGCCGGTTCGGCGGGCACGACGGGGACGAGTTCCTCGTGTTCCTGCCCGCCACCCGGCTCGAACAAGGGCTCTCGGTCGCGCGGGACATACGTACCAGGATAAGGACCATCGTGGTCACCGTGCGATCCGCGATCGGCCACACGGTGGTCATCGAGGAGCTGACCAGCTCGATCGGCGTCGGCCTGCACCACCCCGGACTGGGCACCGGCCTGCGGGAACTCGTCGGCGAAGCCAGTTCGGCCCTGCACATCGCGAAGCGCTCGGGCCGCGACCGGATCTCCCTGCCCCCGGTGACCTGACCTGCGGGAAACCGCGAACCCGCACGCCATTCCCTGATCCAGACCCCATGCAGCCCCCGGCCCTTCCCTGGGGGGCGTCCCCGAACCCAGCGTACCCAGTCCCCCCGGCGCGCAGGGGGTGCGCGCCGGATCTGTGGACAACCGGGGGTGTTGTGGATGGCGGGCTAGCGTCGGCACACCTCGCCCAGGGCGGTCATGGCGGCGTCGAGCTGGCTGTCGGCCAGGTAGGGCGCAGGGCCGAAGCGCAGGTACTCGCCCCGGCTGTCGGTTCGGACACCGCGTTCCGCCAGTTCGGCGCAGAACTCCCCCGCCCGCGGACTCCGCAGCGCGAGGAACCCGCCGAAAGCTTCCCTGGGCGAAGACTCCCGGGTGATCATCGTCGGCGGCAGGTCCAGCGCATCGAAACGCTCGGCCAATCGAGTGGTTTGCCGCAGCGAGATTTCGCGCAGCCGGTCCGCGGTCAGCCCCTGCTCGGCGAAGAAGGCGGCCACCCTCGCGGCGCGGTAGTGGCTGGTCGGGTCGTAGGTCGCGCCCGCGAAGCGGTCCGCGCCGGTGGCGTAGGCGACCGCGTCCGGCCGCTGGGCATCGGCGATGGCACCGAACTCGGCGAACCACCCCGTGACCACGGGCCGCAGGCCGGCGGCGTGCGGCGGGACGCGCAGGAAGCAGTTTCCCTCGCCGAACTGGAGGTACTTGTACCCGCCGCCGACGATCCACGCCTCGCTGAGCCCGTCCATCGAGAACGGCACCGCGCCGAGCGCGTGGTAGGCGTCGACCACCAGCTCCGCCCCACGCGCGGCACACCGTTCGGCCAGGTCATCGAGGCCGTCCACGATGCGTGAGGTCTCGAACAGCACCTTCGAGACGAACACCGCGCACGTCCGGTCGTCGACCTCGACGGCGAGCCGCGCGGCCAGCGAGTCGACCGGCGACGCGGCCACCCGCACAACCTCGACGCCCTCCTCGGCCAGCCTCCCGAGCTGCCGCCGCAGGGTGTGGAACTCGCCGTCGGTGGTCACCAGCCGAGGCCGTCGCCGCAGGTCCAGCGCGGAAAGCAGGCGGATCACCAGCTCGTGGGTGTTCGCGCCGAGTGCCAGCTCGGCCGCCGGGTCGCCCAGCCAGCCGCGGAACGCGGCCCGCACCTCGTCCGCCTTCGCGAACGCCCGGTCCCACTTGGCGTCGACCTCGAGCGCCGCGTCCTCGAACGCTTCGACCTGACCCTCCAGCGCCACATCCGGCCAGGCCTGGTGCGAATGCGCGGAGAGCAGCAGGCGCTCGTCCACCCGGAAGCGCCGGTAGTGCGCGGCGAGCGGGTTCACAGCCGGCTCCGCACGGCCCACAGGTCCGGGAACATCGGCTGGAACAGGGTCTTCCGCAGGTAGTGCGCCCCGGACGAGCCGCCGGTGCCGGTCTTGTCGCCGATGGTCCGCTCGACCATCTTCACGTGCCGGTACCGCCACTCCTGCACGCCTTCGTCCAGGTCCACGAGGTGTTCCGCGATCGTCGAGGGCCCGCCGTCGTCCTGGTACACCTTCAACAGCACCTCCTGCAGGTCCTCCGACGGCTCCAGCGGTTTGCTCACGTCCCGGCCGGTCGGCACGTCGTACCCGCACTTGGCCAGGTAGGTGATGAAGGAGTCGAACACCGAAGGCCGCGTCATCGCGTCGGTGACCCGGTCCCGGGCCTCCGACGGCGGGTGGTGCCGCACCACGCGCTCGTCGCGGCGGCCGAGCACCGACTCCAGCTCGCGGAACTGCGCCGACTGGAACCCGCTCGAGGCGTCCAGCCGCTCCCGGAACCCGGTGAACTGGCTCGGGGTCATCGTCTCGAGCACGTCGATCTGCGCGACGATCACCTTGAAGATGGTCAGCACCCGGCGCAGCGAACGCACCGCGTGCGCGGTCGCGCCGGCCTCCAGCCGCCGCTGCAGCTCGGCCAGTTCGTGCAGGATCTGCTTGAACCACAGCTCGTAGACCTGGTGGATGACGATGAACAGCAGTTCGTCGTGCTCCTCGGACCGGGTGCGCTGCGCGTTGAGCACCTCGTCCAGCGCCAGGTAGGAGGTGTAGGTCAGCGCCGCGTTGTTCTCGGGGCTCTCGGTCATGGGGTGGTCACCTCGTCGAAGTGTCGTTGCGCGGCGGGCGCCAACGCCGCCTGCAGGTCATGGAACAACGCCACCGCCCGGTCGCGCGCGGCGGGCGCCGGCACGATCTCCCCGGGCAGCTCCGGATCCCTGGCCGGGAATTCCCGGAAGAGGTGCAGCAACCGCGTGCGCAGGGCGAACGCGGCCGCGTCGTCGAGCCCGGCGCGGGCCCGCTCGTCGGCGTAGGCCTCGAACTCGGCGACGAAGGCGCGGTAGCGGGCGGCCAGGCCGTCGAGGTCCCAGGCTCGGGCGGCGAAGACGCCGATGTCCAGTCCGGTGGACGGCTTGCCGAGCATCAGCCCGGCGTGCGCGGTCACGTCCAGTTCGCGCAGCAGGTCCAGCACCTCCTGCTCCCGATCGTGCGGCGCCAGCCAGGTGCCGTCCTGCACCGAGCCGAAGCCGAGGAACCGCAGCCGCCGCACCAGCCGCTCCCGCGCGACCCGGCGGTCGTCCGGGATCTGGTGCCAGAGCACGGTCCAGTCACCCGCGCGCAGCCGGGTGCGGCCGAGGGAGAAGATCCGCCGGTCGCCGTCCTCCAGCACGGACAGCGTGCGCCGGGTCAGCCGGTAGTAGACGAGCCTGCCGTCCTTGTGCCGTTCGAGCAGGTCGCGGCGGACCACGCGGGTGAGCGCGATCCGGGCCGCGCCCTCGGAGAAGCCCAGCTCGGCCAGCAACGCGACCAGCCCGCCGGACCAGACCCGGCGCGTGCGCCGGGGTTCGGCGTACCCGCCGAGCAGGGTCATCACCAGCTCCTGGGGCGCCGGCTCGAAAGGGCTGTGCACCCCTCTGACTCTATACACCCCACCCCGCTGCGGTGTAGGTTGATTTCGATGAAGGTCGGAATCGGGCTGCCGAACACCACGCCGGACGCGACCGGGCGGCTGCTGGCCGAGTGGGCGCGGCGGGCCGACGCGGGTCCGTTCTCCACCATCGCCGTGCTGGACCGGCTGGTCTACGACAGCATCGAGCCGTTCACCGCGCTCGCCGCGGCGGCCGCGGTCACCGAGCGGGTGCGCTTGGCCACCAACATCGCCATCGGTCCCCTGCGCAGCGCCGCGATGCTGGCCAAGCAGGCGGACTCGGTGGCGCGGCTGAGCGACGGCCGGTTCACCCTCGGGCTGGGCGTCGGCGCCCGGCGTGACGACTACACCGCCGCCGAGGCCGACCACCGCACCCGCGGGGAACGCCTGTCCGCGCAGCTCGCGCACCTGCGCGCGGAGAACACCGAGATCGAACTGCTCGTCGGCGGCAGCAGCGGCGCGGCTTTCGCCAGGATGGCGCGCTACGCCGACGGGTTCGCCCACGGCGGCGGCCCGCCACGCGCGTTCGCGTCCGCGGCGACCAGGGCCCGCGCCGCCTGGCACGACCTCGGGCGGCCCGGCGCGCCGAAGCTGTGGGGCCAGGGCTACTTCGCGCTCGGCGACCCGGACCGCGGCTCCGCCTACCTGCGTGATTACTACGCCTTCACCGGCCCGTTCGCCGAGACCATCGCCGCCGCCAACCTGACCAGCGCCCGCGCCATCAAGGACTTCGTGCGCGGCTACGCGGCCGAGGGCTGCGACGAGCTGATCCTCCACCCCACCGTCTCGGACCTCGACGAACTCGACCGGCTCGCCGAGGTGCTGGCATGAAGGTCTGCGTGCTGGGTGCCGGGCCGGCCGGGCTGTACCTGTCGATCCTGCTCAAGCGCGCCGATCCGGCACACGAGATCGAGATCTTCGAGCGCAACGCGCCGGGCGCCACCTTCGGCTGGGGCGTGGTGTTCTCCGAGGAGACCCTCGGCGAACTGCGCGACGCCGACTACGCCACCTTCCTGCGGATCACCGACACCTTCGCCCGCTGGGACGCGATCGACATCCACTACCGGGGAGAGGTGCTGCGCTCGCGCGGGCACGGGTTCTCGGCGATCGCGCGCAAGAAACTGCTCGCCATCCTGCAGGAACGCTGCCGCGAACTCGGCGTGGTGCTGCACTTCGAGACCACGATCGAGGATCCGGCGCAGCTGCCCGAAGCCGATCTCGTAGTGGCGGCCGACGGGGTGAACAGCCTGCTGCGGCGCTCGGGAGACTTCGGCACGCGCTCGGCACCTCAGGGCTGCAAGTACATCTGGTACGGCACGGACCTGGTGCTCGACGCGTTCCGGTTCAGCTTCGCCGAGACCGAGCACGGCCTGATCCAGACCCACTCGTACCCCTTCGACGAGCACACCAGCACGGTGATCGTGGAGTGCCCCGAGCCGACCTGGCGGGCGGCGGGCCTGGACCGGATGAGCGACGAGGAGAGCATCGCGTTCTGCGAGAACCTCTTCGCACGCGACCTCGCCGGGCACCGACTGCTGTCGAACAAGTCCGCCTGGCTCAGCTTCCCGCGCATCCGCAACCGCCGCTGGAGCGACGGCAACGTGGTGCTGCTCGGCGACTCCGCGCACACCGCGCACTTCTCCATCGGCTCGGGCACGAAGCTCGCCATGGAGGACGCGGTCGCGCTGGCCAACGCGTTCGTGCGCCGCGGGCACCACGACCGGGCCTCGATCCGGGCCGCGCTGGTGGACTACGAACTGGAGCGCCGCCCGATGGTGGACCGCTTCCAGCAGGCCGCGGCCGACAGCGCCGGGTACTTCGAACGCGTCCGGCACCACACCGGCCTGCCGCCGCGGCAGTTCGCGGTCAACCTGCTCACCCGCAGCGGGCGGATCAGCCACGCGAACCTGGCGGTGCGCGACCCGGAGTTCGTGCGGCGGGCGGACCTCGACTTCGCGGGTGAGCCGGACCGGCTGTTCGCGCCGCCGCCTTTTCTCACTCCACTGCACCTGGGCAAGACGCTGATCCCGAACCGGCTGGTGGTGACCGGGGAACCGCGGGGTGCGGGGCTGGTGCGCACGGCACCGATCGCGGTCTCCGAGGACGGGCGGATCACGCCGGACACCCCGGTCGGTCCCGGTTCCTGGCCGGTGGACCCGGTGCACGAGGCGGGCGCGCTGGCGATGGCGTGCCTCACGCACGCCGGGCGCCGAGGTGCGACCCGCCCCGCGCGATTCGGGGTCGACGTCCCGTTGCCGCCGGACGAGGCCTGGCCGTTGCTGTCCGCGTCGGCGGTGCCGTTCGGGCCGCTGAGCCAGGTGCCGAAGGCCGCCGACGACGAGGACCTGGCCCGGGTCCGCGACCAGTTCGCGTCGGCTGCGGCCGAGGCGGCGACCGCCGGTTTCGACCTGCTGGAGCTGGACTTCGCGCAGGGCAGGCTGCTCGCGAGCTTCCTCTCGCCACTCACGAATCCCGCCGAGGACCGGCTCCGCTTCCCCCTGGAAGTCCTCTCCGCGTGCCGGGAGGTGTGGCCGGACGAACGCCCGCTCGTGGTCCGGCTGACCGTCACCGACTGGGCTCCGCGAGGTGCCACGATCGACGACGGCGTCGCGTACGCACGTGCCTTCGCGGAAGCCGGCGCGTCGATGATCCACGTCGAAGCGGGTCAGACGGTGGCCGAGAGCAGACCGGTCTACCGCCGGGGCTTCCTCACCACGATCAGCGACCGCGTCCGCGCCGAGGCCGGTGTGCCCACGCTGGTCGGCGGTCACCTGACCACCACGGACGAGGTCAACACCGTGCTCGCGGCCGGGCGGGCCGACCTGTGCCTGCTCAGCTTGGAGACGTGAAATGCATTTCGCCGAGCTGACCTCACCGGAGGTCGACGCCCTGCTCACCGGATCCCGCGTGCCGGTGTTGTTGCTCCCGGTCGGCGCCGTGGAACCCCACGGTCCGCACGCGCCGCTCGGCACCGACCCGCTGATCTCGCAGGGCATGTGCGAGCGCGCGGCCCGGCAGCTCTCGGACGATCCCAAGGTGCGCGTGCTGATCCTGCCCGCGCTCCCCTACGGCGTGACGAAGTTCGCGCGCGGCTTCGCCGGTGGGGTGCACATCGGCGCGGACACCCTGTTCTCGCTGGTCGTCGATGTGTGCCGGGCACTGGCCGAGCAGGGTCTCGGCCGTGTGGTGATCGTGAACAACCACTTCGAACCCGAGCACGTGGCCACGCTGCGCCGCGCGGCGGAGGCCGCGGGTGCCGCCTACCTGGATCTGGTGCGCCGACGCAACGCGGAACGGCTCACCGAGGAGTTCCGCAGCGGTTCCTGCCACGCCGGGCAGTACGAGACCTCGCTCGTGCTCGCCGACCGCCCCGATCTGGTCGACACCGCGGCCATGCGCGAACTGCCCGCGGTGCCGGTCGATCTGCCGTCGGCGATGCGTGCCGGTCAGGCGGATTTCCGGGAAATGGGCATGGGCGCGGCCTATTGCGGCGCACCCGCCGAAGCGACGGCCGAGGAAGGCGTGGAAACCTTCGCGAAGCTGACGGAAATGCTCGTCGAAACCATTCGCGCGACCGCGAAGGAGGACTGATGTATTCGAACATCACCTCGTACTTCCTGGACCGCAACGAGGGTTCGCGAACGGCATTGATCACCCCGGACCGCACGGTCACCTATGCCGAGCTGAGTGCGTTGAGCAATCGCGCGGGCAACGTGCTGCGCGCGCTTTATGTGGCCGGCGGGCAACGCGTGCTGCTGGCGTTGAACGACGGCATCGACTTCGTCGCCGTGTGGTACGGCGCGCAGAAGATCGGCGCGGTCACCGCCGAGGTCTACACCTTCCTGCAGCCGAAGGACTACGCGTACTTCCTGGACTACACCGAAGCGGTCGTGGTGGTCGCCGATGCCACCACGCTGGGGCCGTTGCGGGAAGCCGGTGCGCGCAGCCTTCTGGTCGCGGGCGTGGACGAAAGCGAACTGCGGCCCGGCGAGCATTCCCTGAGCAAACTGATGGCGCAGGCATCCGACCGACTCGCGCCGGTGGAGGCACCGGACGAGGCCACCGCGATCTGGAAGTTCACCACCGGCAGCACCGGCGCGCCCAAGGCGTGCACGCACACCCGGCGGAGCCCCATCCGCAGTTTCGAGTTGTACGCCAAGGAAATACTCGGCATCACCGCGGACGACAAGGTGCTCGGCGTGCCGAAGCTGTTCTTCGGTTACGCCCGCGACCTCGTCGCGATGTTCCCCTTCGGCGTGGGCGGCTCCGGCATCGTCTTCCCCGAGCGGACCACGCCGGAGCTGCTCTTCCGGCTGATCGCCGAGCACCGGCCGACCATCCTGGTGAACGTGCCCACGATGATGAGCGCGATGCTGGCCCACCCGGCCGCAGCCGAACAGGACCTGAGTTGCCTGCGATTGTGCACCTCGGCAGGAGAGGCTCTGCCCGCTGAAGTTCACCGTAAATGGGATGAGACCTTCGGTGTCGAAGTGGTCGACGGAATCGGTTCGTCGGAGGCTTATCACATCTTTTTGTCGAACAGGCCCGGCTCGGCCAAACGCGGCAGCCTCGGCCGGGAGGTGCCCGGGTATTCGGCACGGGTGATCGACGAATCAGGCACCGGATTGCCGGACGGCGAGATCGGCACGCTCGAGGTCACCGGTCCGACGATCGCCGCGGAGTACTGGGGCGACCCCGAGAAGTCCGCGCGCACTTTCGACGGTGACACCCTGCGTTCCGGTGACCTGTTCAGCCGCGACGCCGACGGTTTCTTCACCCACCACGGCCGCGCCGACGACCTGCTCAAGATCGGCGGCATCTTCGTGGCCCCGAGCGAAATCGAGAACTGCCTGCTGGGCCATCCCGAGGTGGTCGAATGCGCGGCACTCGGTTACGAACAAGAAGGCCTGACGCGGGTTCGCGCGTTCGTCGTGCGGAACGGGACCGTCACCGAGGACGAACTGCGCGAGTACGGGCGAGAGCGCCTCGCCGGGCACAAGTACCCGCGCGAGATCGTCTTCGTGGACACGCTCCCCCGCACGGCCAACGGCAAACTGGATCGGCGCGCGCTGCGGACGGAGGCCCGATGAGCAGGCTCGTGGTGGTCACCGGCGGCACCCGCGGCATCGGCGCCGCCATCGCCGCGCGGTTCCGCGAAGCCGGTGACCAGGTGGTCGCGCCGGGCCGCGCGGACTGCGACGTGACCGACGAAGCCGCGGTGACGGCGTTCTTCGCCGCGCTGGGCCCGGTCGACGTGCTGGTGAACAACGCGGGCATCTCGACGAGCGCGCCGCTGGCCCGCACTTCGCTGGCGGACTGGCAGGCGCAGCACGAGGTCAACGCGACCGGCGCGTTCCTCTGCACGCGCGCCGTGCTGCCGGGCATGCGCGAGCGCGACTCCGGCCGGATCGTCACCGTGGCCTCGACCGCCGGGCACGCCGGTTTCAAGTACACCGCCGGCTACACCGCGTCCAAGCACGCCGCGGTGGGCCTGACCAGGGCGGTCGCCGCCGAGGTCGCGGGCACCGGGGTCACCTCGAACGCGGTCTGCCCGGCGTTCGTGCGCACCGACATGACCCGCACCTCGATCGCGCGCATCAGCGGCTCGACCGGGCGTGACGAGGCCGAAGCCGAAGCGGCGCTGGCTGCCGCGTCCCCGCTCGGGCGGCTGCTCGAACCCGAGGAGGTGGCCTTCGCGGTCGCCTTCCTCGCCGCACCCGAGGCCGCCGTGGTCAACGGGCAGACCATCGTTCTCGACGGAGGTGGGATCCAGTCATGAGCCCGTTCCGCGCGTCCCCCGGCTTCACCGGGAAGTGGGCGCACTTCGACTTCGAGGTGGACGACGGCGTCGCCACCGTGACGCTGAACCGGCCCGAGAAGCTCAACGCGCTGACCTTCGACGTCTACGCCGACCTGCGCGACCTGCTCGCCGAACTACCGCACCGCGGTGACGCCAAGGTGCTGGTGATCGCCGGGCAGGGGCGGGGTTTCTGTTCCGGCGGCGACGTCGAGGAGATCATCGGCGAGCTGCAGAAGTTCGAGACCGCGCAGCTGCTGGAGTTCACCAGGATGACCGGCGCGGTGGTCAAGGCGCTGCGCGAGTGCCCGCTGCCGGTGATCGCCTCGATCAACGGGATCGCCGCGGGCGCCGGGTCGGTGATCGCGCTGGCCAGCGACTTCCGGCTGATGGCGCGCTCGGCCGCGTTCGCTTTCCTGTTCACCAGGGTCGGGCTGGCCGGCGCGGACATGGGCTCGGCATACCTGCTCCCCCGCGTGGTCGGGCTCGGGCGGGCGACCGAGCTGCTGATGCTGGGCGACAAGATCCGCGCGGAGAAGGCCGAGCAGATCGGCCTGGCCTCGCAGGTCGTCGACGACGAGCAGCTGCCCACCGCCACCACCGAGCTGGCCCGGCGGCTGGCCGACGGCCCGGCACTGGCGTACTCGACCACCAAGGTGCTGCTCACCAGGGAACTCGACATGGACCTCGGCAGCTCGATCGAGCTCGAGGCGATGACCCAGGCGCTGCTGATGACCAGCAAGGACCACGGCGAGTTCTACCGCGCGTGGACGGCGGGGAGGAGTCCTCAGTGGACGGGCAGGTGAGCGGGCACCGGATCGTGGTCGCGCCGGAGCTGGCCGAGCCGGTCGGTTTCGCGCACGCGGTCGTGGCCGCGCCCGGCCGCACGGTGTACCTCGGCGGGCAGACCGCGCAGGGCCGTGACGGCGAAATCGTCGGCGGGACGATCACCGAGCAGTTCGACGTGGCCGCCGGGAACGTGGTCGCCGCGCTGCGGGCGGCCGGTGGGCAGCCCGGCGACCTGGTCTCGCTGCTGTTCTACGTGACCGATGTGCCCGCCTACCGCGCGGCGCTGCGGGAGCTGGCGCCGCTCTACCGCAAGCACTTCGGGCGCCACTACCCGGCGATCGCGCTGCTCGGCGTGGCCGAGTTGTTCGACCCGGCGGCCAAGCTGGAACTCGTCGGCACGGCGGTGATCGCGGATGGGTGACCTGCTGGCGCGGGCCGAGCAGATCGGCGAGGAACTGCGTGCGCTGGCCCGCGAGGACGGCCGGATCAACCGGCCGCTGGTGCGGGCGCTGGCCGAGCACGGCCTGCTGGACCAGGTGTTCGTGCGCGACGGCTCCGGCTACCGGCCGGTGACCGCGATGGTGCTGTGCCTGCTGCGCGAGGGCCTGGCCCGGCACTGCACCGAGGCCGAGACCGCGTTCGCGGTGCAGGGCCTCGGCTCCTACCCGATCCTGTCGGCGGGCACGCCGGACGTGGTCGACGAGTGGATCCCGCGGGTGGCCGCCGGTGAGGCGGTGGCCGCGTTCGCGCTGACCGAGCCGGGCGCCGGGTCCGACGTGGCCTCGCTCGCGTTGCGCGCCACCCCCGACGGCAGCGGCTATCGGCTCGACGGCGAGAAGGTCTACATTTCGAACGCCCCGGACGCCGACGTCTATTCGGTGTTCGCGCGGACCGGGGACCCGGGTTCGCGGGGCATCACCGCGTTCTGCGTGCCCGGCTCGGCACCCGGCCTCAGCGGCGAGCCGATCCCGCTGCTGTCCCCGCACCCGATCGGGCGGCTGGTCTTCGAGGACGTCTTCGTGCCGCGCAGTCACGTGCTCGGCGACGTCGGCGGTGGCATGCGCGTGGCCATGGGCACGCTGAACCTGTTCCGCCCGAGCGTCGGCGCGTTCGCGGTGGGCATGGGCCAGGCCGCGCTCGACGCGGCCGTGGCCTATGCCGGTGCCCGCGAGGCCTTCGGCAAGCGGCTGCACGACTTCCAGGCGGTGTCGCACTCGCTGGCCGAGGTCGCGACCCGGCTCAAGGCGGCGCGCCTGCTGGTGCACGACGCGGCCGCCGCCTACGACGAGGGCCGCTCCGAGGTCGCTTCGGCGGCCGCCATGGCCAAGTTGTTCGCCACCGAGACCGCGCAGTACGCGGTGGACGCCGCGATCCAGGTCCACGGTGCCCGCGCCCTCGAACGCGGGCACCTGCTCGAACACCTCTACCGCGAAGTGCGCGCCCCGCGCATCTACGAAGGCGCTTCCGAGGTGCAGCGCGAGATCATCGCTCGCGGGCTGTTCCCCAAGCCGCGGTGACGTCCAGTTCGACGAGCTGGCCCGGATAGCCGAGCACGGTCACGCCGGTCAGCGTGCTCGCGCTGGTGAAAGCCTCGGCCAGGGCGGAGGCGGTGAACCGGTCCCAGACCGCGGACAGCTCGTCGGCCGAGGTGGTCGCCACGTAGATCACCGTGCGCACCACGTCCGCGGGTCCGGCGCCGGCGGACTCCAGCGCGGTGAGCGTGTTGGCCACCACCTGGTCCACCTGGGCGAGCAGCCCACCCTCCACTGTGGACCCGTCGGCGGCCAGCGGGCACTGCCCGGCGAGGAACACCAGCTTCTCGGGCTGGGCGACGGTGACGTGGTGGTAGCCGGGCGGGACGTGCAGGGCAGGGGGATTCGTCCGGAGGATGCTCACCCGCCCGTTCTTACCCGAGGGAGTCGATCACCGCCAAGGCGATTTCCTGGGTGCTCGCCGTGCCCCCGAGGTCGCGCGGCAGCACCCCGGCCGCCGTGGTCGCCTCGATCGCGCGCTCCACCCTGGCGGCTTCGGCGGGCAGGCCGAGGTGGCCGAGCATCAGCGCCGCGCTGCCGATGGCGCCGATCGGGTTCGCCACCCCCTGCCCGGCGATGTCCGGCGCGGAGCCGTGCACCGGCTCGAACATGCTCGGGAAGCGGCGTTCCGGGTTGTAGTTCGCGCTGGCCGCCAGGCCGAGACTGCCGGCGAGCGCGCTGCCGAGGTCGGACAGGATGTCCGCGTGCAGGTTGGAGGCGACCACCACGGACAGGTCCTCCGGCCGCAGCACGAACCGCGCGGCCATGGCGTCGACCAGGCAGTTGTCGCTCCCGACGTGCGGGTATTCGGCGGCCACGCGGCGGAACACGTCGTCCCAGAGCACCATGCCGAACTGCTGCGCGTTGCTCTTGGTCACGCTGGTCACGTGCTTGCGCTCGCGGGTGGCGGCCAGTTCGAAGGCGTACCGGATGATCCGCTCGCAGCCCGCCTCGGTGAACAGCGACGACTGGATCGCGACCTCGTTGCCCGGTCCGCGCGCGGCCAGGTTGCGCCCGCCGAGCCCGGCGTACTCGCCTTCGCTGTTCTCCCGGACCACGACCCAGTCCAGCGGCACTTCGGCCGCCTTGCGCAGCGGGCTGGTCACGCCGGGCAGGAAGCGCACCGGCCGGACGTTGGCCCACTGGTCGAAGCCCTGGCAGACGGCCAGGCGCAGGCCCCACAGGCTGACGTGGTCGGGCACCGAAGGCCAGCCGACCGCGCCGAAGTAGACCGCGTCGAACTCCTTGAGCCGGTCCAGGCCATCCTCGGCCATCATCCGGCCGGTGCGGTGGTAGTAGTCGCACCCCCAGTCGAATTCCGTCCAGTCGAAGGTGAAGGCGGAGGCGGACTCGGAGGCGAGCGCGTCGAGCACCTCACGCCCGGCGGCGACCACCTCGCGGCCGACCCCGTCGGCGGGAATGGCGGCGATGCGGAAGGTCTGCATAGGGCCATCAAACAAGCGCCTCGCCACCGCCGTCCAAGACCAAGTGATGATCCACTTGGTAGGTCCGGCCTATCTATCCGAGCGCGGTCGCGACGAAGTCCTGCGCACCGGGCGTGAGCCCGCCCCGCCGGTGGATCAGCGAGATCCGCAGGCTCGACGGCGGATCCAGTTCGAGCACGCGCGCCCCGGCCCGGCGCGCGAGCCACGCCCAGGCCTGCGTCATCACCGCCACGCCGACCCCGGTCAGCACCAGCGGCAGGATCGCCTCCCGGTGCGCGGTCTCCACCACGATCCGCAGGTCGACGCCCGCCGCCTGGATCTCGTCGACCACGTGGCGCATCCGGTTGCCCAGCGGCGCGGCGATCACCTTCGCCCCGGCCAGTTCCTCGCGGCGCACCCGCCCGCCGCTGCCCAGCTCCGAGTCCGGCGGCGCGACCAGCACGAACGGCTGCTCCTCCACCCGGTGCACGCGGACCCCCGGCATGGCGACGTCGTCCGCGGCGCCGAGCAGGCCGATCTCCGCCTTGCCCCCGCGCACCGCCTCGACCACCGACTGCGGCGTGAAGCAGGCCTGGATCACCACGAGCACGCCGGGGTGCCGCTGGTGGAAGCGGGTGACCATGGTGCTCAGCGGCTCCACCGACTGCGACGGCATGGACGCGACCTCCACCCGCCCGGTCCGCAGCCCGGCCACCGAACGCACGGTCGACCTGGTGGTGTCGAGGTCACGCAGCACCTGGCGGGCCGGCTCGATCAGCGCGTGCCCGGCCTCGGTCAGCACCGCGCGCCTGCCGATGCGGTGGAACAGCTCGACTCCGAGGTCGCGCTCGAGGGTGCGGATCGCCTGCGAGAGCGAGGGCTGGGCCAGGTGCAGCCGCTCGGCGGCGCGGTTGAACCCCTGTTCGTCCACGATCGCGAGGAAGTAGCGCAGCTGCCGCGCGTCCATCCGGCCCTCCCGGGGTTGAGCTGATAGGTAATCCCTACCACCCTGGTAGCGAAGTGGTCTTGGACACACCCCGGCCACCGCCCTTCAATATCGGACATGGCACCGAAGCCGTCGGCCACCGACGTGAAAAACGTCCTGCTCTCCGCCCACCGCGAGAGCCTCGGCTCGGAACGCCTCTCGGCGGGCGAAGAACGGTTCGAACGAAGGCGCAAGACCACCGGTCTGTGGCTGGCGCCGCTGGTCACCGTGGTGTTCCTGCTGCTGCCACTGGACCTGGCAGGCAACCAGCAAACGCTCGCCGGAATCCTGCTCGGGGTGGTCGTGCTGTGGGTGTGCGAACCGCTCCCGCTGCCGGTCTCCGGCTTCATCGGGGTCGCCGCCACCGTGGTGCTCGGCGTGGCCCCGGTCGACGACGTGCTCGAACCCTTCGGCTCGTCGACCATCTTCACCTTCATCGGCGCGTTCGTGATCGCGCAGGCGATGCTCAAGCACGGGGTGGCGCGGCGGTTCGCCTTCCGGGTGCTGTCGCTGCCCGGCGTGGGCAGTTCGACCACCCGGATCGTCATCGCCTTCGGCGCGATCACCTGCCTGCTCTCGGCGTTCGTGTCGAACACCGCGACGGTGGCCATGTTGCTGCCGACCGCGCTCGGCATCCTGACCGTGATCGCGAAGCTGATGCAGGACCGCGGGGTGGTCGCCGCCGACTTCGACCCGCGCCGCCTGCGGGTGGGCACCGCGCTGATGCTCATGCTGGCCTACGGCGCGAGCGTCGGCGGCCTGCTCACGCCGGTCGGTTCGCCGCCGAACCTGATCGGCCGCGCCCAGATCGAAGAGGCGACCGGGGTCCGGATCTCCTTCCTCGACTGGCTCCTGTCCGCGCTGCCGGTCTGCCTGCTGATGTTCGTGGTGCTCGCCGTGGTCCTGTTGCTGCTGAACAAGCCGGAGATCCGCCGCATCGAGGGCGTGCGCGAGTACGTGGCCGAGGAGCGGGAGAAACTGGGCGCGCTGACGCGGGCGGAGAAGAACACGCTGATCGCGTTCGGGTTCACCGTGACGCTGTGGATCGTGCCGGCGATCGTCGGCCTGATCGCGGGCAACGACTCGGCGTTGTACAAGACCATCAGCGACCGGCTCGACGAGGGCATCGTCGCGGTCCTCGGTGCGTCGCTGCTGTTCCTGCTTCCCGTGGAGTGGAAGCGCCGGGCGTTCACGCTGTCCTGGCCGGACGCCGCGCGCATCGACTGGGGCACGATCATGCTCTTCGGCGCGGGCATCATCTTCGGTTCGCTGCTGGCCTCGTCCGGTCTGGCGAAGACGATCGGCGAGTCCACCTCGGGTGCGCTGGGCCTGGCGAGTTCGCTGCCGATCACCCTGTTCGGGGTGCTGCTGGCGATCCTGGTGTCGGAGACGACCAGCAACACCGCCGCCGCGTCGGTGGTGGTGCCGATCGTCATCCCGATCGCGGTGGCCGCCGGGGTCGACCCGCTGATGCCCGCGCTGGCCGCCACCTTCGCCGCTTCGTTCGGCTTCATGCTGCCGGTCGCGACCCCGCAGAACGCCATCGTCTACGGCTCGGGCACGGTGCCGATCACGCGGATGATCCGGTCCGGGGTCGCCTTCGACGTCTGCGGCGCGATCCTGATCGTGGCGGTGCTGCCGCTGACGGTCGCACTGGTCGGCCTCGGCTGAGCTACCTTCGGACCATGGGTTCGGTTGACCAGCGCACCATCGACTGGGACGACGGCGTGGTGGTGATCGTCGACCAGTGCGCCCTGCCCGGTGAGTACCGGCTCCTGCGGCTGGGGACGGTCACCGAGCTGATCGACGCGATCCAGCGGCTGGCGATCCGCGGTGCCCCGGCCCTCGGCGCGGCCGGTGCGCTCGGGGTCGCGCTCGCGGCTCGGCACGGTGTGGACGTCGAAGGCGAAGCCGAGCGGCTGGCGCAGGCGCGGCCCACCGCGGTGAACCTGGCCTGGGGCGTTCGACGGGCGTTGGCGAAGCTGCCGTCCGGCGCGGACGCCGTACTCACCGAGGCGCTCGCGGTCCTCACCGAAGACGAAGAACTGTGCCGCACGGCGTCGGGTCACGCCGCAGACCTGATCCGGGAGTTGTGCCCGCGACGGCCGCTGCGGCTGCTCACCCACTGCAACGCGGGCCGCCTCGCGACGGTCAGCTGGGGCACCGCGCTCGGTGTGGTCTGGCACCTGCACGCGGCCGGGGAGGTCGAATACGTGCTGGTCGACGAGACGCGGCCACTGCTGCAAGGTGCGCGGCTGACCGCGTGGGAACTGGCGGACGTCGGTGTGCCCTACCGCGTGCTGCCCGACGTCGCGGCGGCGTCGGCGATCGCCCGCGGCCTGGTCGACTGCGTGGTGGTCGGCGCGGACCGCGTCGCGGCGAACGGCGACGTGGCGAACAAGGTCGGCACCTACGGGCTCGCGCTGGCCACCGCCCGCCACCGCGTGCCGTTCCTCGTGGTCGCGCCTTCGTCCACGGTGGACGAGCACACGCCCAGCGGCGACCTGATCGAGATCGAGGAACGCGCGGCGGACGAGGTGACCTCCTGGGGCGGGGTCCCGACCGCGCCCGCCGGCGCGCCGGTGTTCAACCCGGCCTTCGACGTGACCCCGGCCGAGCTGATCACCGCGGTGGTCACCGAGCGCGGTCCCGGATGACCTCCATCGCGCGGTAGAGCTCCTCGAACCCGGTGGTCAGCGGCGAGAGCCCGAGCCGGATGCCGTCGGGTGGGCGGAAGTCGACCAGCACCCCGGCCTCGATGAGCGCGGCCGAAAGTTCGCGTGCGTCGGCTCGGCGGATCGTCACGTGACCGCCGCGCAGGTCCGGGTCCCGAGGTGAGCCGAGCGCGAAGCCCAGTGGCGCGAGGTGGTCGTCGAACAGCTGGACAGCGAACTCGGTGAGCGCCACCGCCTTGGCCCGGATGCCGGGCATGCCCGCTTCGGCGATCAGCTCGACGCCGGCCTCCACGCCCGCCAGCCCGACCACCGGCGGCGTGCCGGAAAGCAGGCGGCGCACCCCGTCCGCCGGTTCGTAGCCGGGTCCCATCTCGAACAGGTCCCGCCTGCCGAACCAGCCCCAGATCGGCTGGCGCACCTCGTCGACCAGATCCCGGCGCACGTACGCGAACGCGGGTGAGCCGGGTCCGCCGCAGAGGAACTTGTAGGTGCAGCCGACTGCGAAGTCCACTTCGTCGGAATCGAGCGAAAGCGGGATCGAGCCCGCGCTGTGGCAGAGGTCCCAGACGACCAGCGCCCCGGCGTCGTGGACCAGCCGGGTGATCGCGGGCAGGTCGGACACGTGGGCCGACCAGTAGTCGACCTGGCTCAGGGTCACGAGCGCGGTGTCCGGCCCGACGACCGCGGCGACCTGCTCGACGGTCGGCCCGGCGTCGAGTTCGGTTTCCACCCAGCGGATCCGGCAGCCGAGCTCCTCGGCGATGCCTTCGACCAGGTAGCGATCGGTCGGGAAGTTGTGCCGGTCGGTGACGATCTCGCGCCGATCGGGCCGCAGGGCCCGCGCGGCCCGCAGCAGCTTGTACAGCCAGACCGAGGTCGACTCGCCGAGCACCACCTGGCCGGGCGCGGCCCCGAGCACCACCTCGCCGAGCCGGTCCCCGAGGCGGGTCGGCAGCTCGGTCCACCCGTCGGCCCAGCCGCGGATCAGCCGTCCACCCCAGTTCTCGCGCACCAGCGTTTCGAGTCGTTCGAGCGCCGCGCGGGGCGGGCGGCCGAGCGAGTTGCCGTCGAGGTAGGCCACCATTTTTTCGTCGGCGGGCAGGAACCGGTCGCGGAAGGCGTAGAGCGGATCGGTCTCGTCGAGTTCACGCGCGCGCTGCAGGGTCACCGGGCCACCATAATTCCGTCGCGGTCGTCACCGCGGTGTTCTACGGTCCGCGCATGCCGTTCTTTCCCGAGGCCGGGACCGAGAAGCAGTTCGAAGCGCTCGCCGACGAGCAGGTGCGGCCCGGGGTCGCCGCTCTGCTGGACGAACTGGGCCTGGCCGACCGGAAGGTCGAACGCTTCGGGAGCGGCTCACTGCCGGTCTACGCGGTGGGCGACGACCTGGTGCTCAAGCTCTTCCCGCCGGTGTACCTGAACGAGGTCGGCACCGAAGCCGGGGTGTTGCGCGCACTGCACGGCAAGCTGCCGATTCCGACCGCGCAACTCGACCGCACCGGCGAGTTCGACGGCTGGGGTTACGTGCTGATGAGCCGCCTGCCCGGCGAGACACTCAGCAGCGTCTGGCCGCTGCTCACCGATTCGGACAAGGAATCGCTGGCCCAGCGCCTCGGCGAAGCCCTCGCCGCGCTGCACCGCACGCCGGCTCCCGGCCTGGGCCCGGCCAACTGGTCCGCGTTCCTCGAGACCCAGCGCGCGAACGCCGTCCGGCGGCAGGAGAAGGCGGGGCTGGCCGACGAGTGGCTGGCGCAGATCCCCGGCTTCCTGGCCGAAGTCGAACTCGGCACCCCGGAGCCCGTGCTCCTGCACACCGAATTCATGCGTGATCACCTGCTCGTGCGCCGCGAGGCCGACGGCTGGGCGGTGACCGGGCTGTTCGACTTCGAGCCCGCGATGCGTGGGGCACCGGAGTACGACCTGGTCGGCGCGGGCATCTTCGTCGCGGGCGGTGACCAGGCGTTCTTCCGCCGCATGCTGCTCGCCTACGGCTACGCCCCCGGCCGGCTGGACGCAGATTTCGCCCGCCGCTGCCTCGCGTACACGCTGCTGCACGTCTACAGCAATCTGCCGTGGTACCTGAAGGTCATGCCGGAACCCGAGCAGCCGACCCTGGACGCGCTGGCCCAGCGCTGGTTCGGCGTCTGATCAGGGCTTGCCTCCCGGCAACGCTCGCCTCAGCACCTCGGCCAGGTGCACCGCCTCGCGGTCGGACTCCTGCGCGATCTGCGTGCGGCAGCTGAACCCGTCCGAAATGATCAGCGTGTCCGGGTCGGTTTCCCGGAGCGCGGGCAGCAACCGGTCCTCGGCGCAGGCGACCGACACCTCGTAGTGCCCGCGTTCGAACCCGAAGTTCCCGGCCAGCCCGCAGCAGCCCGAGTCCAGCGCGGAGTTGCGCACCCCGGCCCCGGCGAGCACCCGCTCGTCGGCGTCGAAGCCGAGCACGGCGTGCTGGTGGCAGTGCACCTGGCTCACCGCGTCCTGGTCCAGCGCCTCGAACTCCAGCGGTGAATCGGCCACCAGTTCGGCGAAGGTCCGCGTGCGCTCGGCCAGCACCGCCGCGAGCGGGTCGTCGGGCAGCAGGGCCTTGAGGTCACCCCGGAACAACGCGGTGCAGCTCGGTTCCACGCCCGCGACCAGGTAACCGGCGTCGAGGTAGGGCTCGAGCACCGAGAGCGTGCGCCGCAGCACCTTCCGCGCCACGCCCAGTTGCCCGGTCGACACCCAGGTCAGTCCACAGCAGACGCCCTTGCCGGGCAGCACGACGTGGTAGCCGGCGGCGGTCAGCACCTCGGCCGCGGCGTCGAGCACGTGCGGGGTGAAGTAGTTGTTGAACGAATCCGGCCACAACACCACGTTCCGGCCTTCGCCCGAGTCGAGCGCCCGCCTGGTGAACGGGCGGGCGAACGTCGGCAGGTCGCGTTCCGGCGCGATGCCACCGAGCCGCTTCAGCAGCCGTGCCAGCCGAGGCCGCTTCACCACCGCGTTGGCCAGCCGGGGCGCGAGGGCGGCGACACGCAGCCACATCGGCAGCCAGCCCATCGAATAGTGCGCCGCCGGGCGGAGCCTGCCGCGGTAGTGCTGGTGGTAGAACTCCGCCTTGTAGGTCGCCATGTCGACATCCACCGGGCAGTCCGACAGGCAGCCCTTGCACGAAAGGCACAGGTCGAGCGCCTCGCGCACTTCCTCGGACCGCCACCCGTCGCGGATCACCTCGCCGTTGATCATCTCCGCGAGCAGCCGCGCGCGGCCCCGGGTCGAATGCTTCTCGTCCAGCGTCGCTCGATAGCTCGGGCACATCACCCCGCCGCCTTCGGTGTTGCGGCACTTCGCGACCCCGACGCACCGGCGCACCGCCTGCCCGAAACTGCCGCGGTCCTCCGGATAGCCGAGGAAGGTCACCGAGTCGATCGACGCCGGCGCGGTCCGCACCCGGATGTTCGCGTCCAGCGCGCGGGGCTCGACGAGCACACCGGGGTTCATCATGCCGCCCGGGTCGAAGATGCCCTTGAACCGCGCGAACAACGCCATCATCTCGGGGCTGTACATCCGCGGGAGCAGTTCCGAGCGCGCCTGCCCGTCACCGTGCTCACCGGACAGCGAGCCCCCGTGGGCCGCGACGAGGTCCGCCGCTTCCTCCAGGAACTTCCGGAACCCGGCGAGCCCCGGCCGCGACAGCATGTCGAAGTCGAGCCGCATGTGCAGGCAGCCTTCGCCGTAGTGGCCGTAGACCACGCTCTGCCTGCCGTGCGCGGCCATCAGCTGCTTGAACTCACGCAGGTAGGCGCCCAGCCGTTCGGGTGGGACCGCCGCGTCCTCCCAGCCCGGCCACGCCTCCGACCCGTCCGCGAGCCGGGTCGCCAGCCCGGCGCCCTCCTCGCGGATCCGCCACAGCTGCCGCTGCGCCTTCGCGTCAGTGAGCACCACGTGCCCGGTGATCCGGTCGGCGACGTCCCTGGTCAACGCCCGCGCGCGGTCGATCGCCTCCTCCTGCGTCTCCGCGCCCATTTCCACGTAGAGCCAGGCTCCGCCTCGCGGCAAGTCCGCGTGACGTGAAGACCCCAGCAGCGACACCAGTTCCGCGTCCACGCCTTCGACCGTGAGCGGCGACCACGGCAGGATCGACGGCACCGCGTCCGCCGCCGCGATATCCGATTCGAAGCCGAGCACGGCGAGCACCCGTGCCCTGGGCAGCTCGGCCAACTCCAGTTCGGCGCCGAGCACCGTCACGCAGGTGCCTTCGCTGCCGACCAGCGCTTTCGCCAGGTTCGACCCGTTTTCCGGCAGCAGGTGCTCCAGCCCGTACCCGGAAACCCGGCGCGACCACGGCGACAGTTCGGTGCGCAGCAGCGCGAGGTGGTCGTGCACCAGCGTCCGCAGCTCAGGTGGCGACCCGGCGTCCGGGCCGACGGTCAGCCGGGTGCCGTCGTAGAGCAGCACGTCCATGCTCCGAACCGCGTCGACGGTCCGGCCCCAGGCCACCGAATGCGAGCCGCAGGCGTTGTTGCCGATCATGCCGCCGAGCGTGCAGCGGCTGTGTGTGGACGGATCGGGCCCGAACCGCAGCCGGTGCGGCGCGGCCGCCGCCTGCAGCCGGTCGAGCACCACGCCCGGTTCGGCCCACACCGTCCGGTTCGCCGGATCCACTTCGCCGAACCGGTTGTAGTAGCGGGAGAAGTCCAGCACCACGCCCGGCCCGCAGGAGTTGCCCGCGATGCTCGTCCCGCCACCGCGGGCGACGATCGGCGCGCCAACCTCCCGGCAAGCGGCGACGACCTCCTCGGTCTCCTCGGCCGACCGCGGCCACACCACCCCGATCGGCTCGTGCCGGTAGTTCGAGGCGTCCGTGCTGTAGAGCGCGAGGGCGGCCGGATCAACGGCCACCCTCGCGCCCAGTTGGGCCCGCAACGCCGCTCGCTGTCGAAGCATCACCCCATTCAAGACAAGATCGAGCGGCACCGCGACCGGTTCTTCTTCAGCGCCTCCGTTGGGCTTACCGTCCAGATAGGACGACAACAGTTGCTCATGTCGGTGCGTTCCAGCAGCCGCCGTCGTCGTAGCGGTCGTGCCGATCCGCAACTCGGTGCCGTCGTGGGAAACCGTTATCTCGGTCCCGATCGCCTGAGGGTCGGCCACCACCTGGTAGGCCGCGCCCTGAGCCGGAACCCGTTGGGCGGCAGCGGATTGCGCCGCGCCCTCGGCCGCTGTCGTGGAAGCGGGCCCGGCGAGGACACCGGCGTGCGGGTGCCGCCGACCAAGCCGAGTACCGCGCCGAAAAGGACAATTCGGCCAGCCCGCGTCCGCGCCGTAGGCCTGGCGGGGATGGCCCCAGCGACCTGTCGACCGGATGACCCCTGCGCCGTCGCCGCCGAGAACGCCACCCGCCGGCCGGGCCTGCGCGAGTTACCGCGCGATTGGCTTCCGGGTGATTTCCGGAGCCGGAGCCGAACCCGCTCGACAGCCACCACACACCGTAACGATCAAGTTGGCCGGATACGCGATCATCCGCGCAGGTCAGCGGCCTCTTCGAGAGCCGGACCCCGCTTAACGCCGATGTTACCCGGCCGTCAACCTCGGCGTGGCATTTCCCACGCCGTGACCGCGACGTGTCCCGATAATGGAAATTTCACACTACTGTCATAAGACCCGGCGAACCCGGGAGTAGGTAGCGCACGCCGAGCAGACCACCACCACACGGATCTCGGCCACCGCGCTTACCCACGTGTGCCCAGCACACACCGACGTCGTGCACAGCGCGGTGCACAGGCCACCCAGTGCCGTGTGGCTCCTGTCGATCAGCGTGCCCAGGATTTCCGGGCTTACGCGTTTCGCTCTCGACTGACCATCGCAGTCCGGGGTCCACCTGTTAGCCGAGTCCGCCAGACCGGCCCCTATCGGGTGACGCCCGGCACTGCCTACGCCCGAGGAGGCGGCCAGCCGTGACCCGCCATGATCAGCACCACCGCAGGCCAGGAGGCCTGTACGACCCGCAGTTCGAGCACGACGCCTGCGGGGTCGCCTTCGTCGCGGATCTCACCGGGAGACGAGACCACCAGATCGTCCGCAAGGCGCTCATCGCACTGCGGAACCTCGAACACCGCGGCGCCCGCGGCGCCGAACCGGAAACCGGTGACGGCGCGGGCCTGCTGATCCAGGTCCCGGACGAGTTCTTCCGCGCCGTGACCGAGTTCGACCTGCCCGCCCCCGGCGAATACGCCGTGGGCACCGCCTTCCTGCCGGTCGACGAGACCGCCCGCCGCCGCGCGGTGAGCGCGATCGAGCGGATCGCCGCCGAAGAAGGCACTGAGGTGCTGGGCTGGCGCGAGCTGCCCGTGCGCACCGAGCACACCGGACCGACCGCGGCCGCCACGATGCCGCACTTCAGCCAGCTCTTCCTCGGCTCGCGCTCCGCGGATCTGACCGGACTGGCGCTGGAGCGAGCCGCGTTCTGCGTGCGCAAGCGCGCCGAGCACGAGCTGGTCGAGGACGAGGTCTACTTCCCGAGCCTGTCGGCCCGCACCATCGTCTACAAGGGAATGCTCACCGAAGCCCAGGTGGAGAGCTTCTTCCCGGACCTCGGTGATGAGCGCGTCACCAGTTCCATCGGCCTGGTGCACTCGCGCTTCTCCACCAACACGTTCCCGTCGTGGCCGCTGGCGCACCCGTACCGGTACGTCGCGCACAACGGTGAGATCAACACGCTCCGCGGCAACCGCAACTGGATGGACGCCCGCGAGTCCATGCTCGCCAGCGACCTGATCCCCGGTGACCTCGAGCGGCTCTACCCGGTGATCACCCGGGGCGCGAGCGACTCGGCCTCCTTCGACGAGGTCCTCGAACTGCTCCACCTCGGCGGCCGTCCGCTGCCGCATGCGGTGCTGATGATGATCCCCGAAGCGTGGGAGAACCACGAGGAAATGGACCCGGCCCGCCGGGCGTTCTACGAGTTCCACTCCACGCTGATGGAGCCGTGGGACGGGCCCGCGCTGGTCGCGTTCACCGACGGCACGCAGATCGGCGCCGTGCTCGACCGCAACGGCCTGCGCCCGGCGCGCTACTGGGTCACCGAAGACGGCTTGGTCGTGCTGGCCAGCGAGGTCGGCGTGCTGGACATCGACCAGTCGTCGATCGTCCGCAAGGGACGCCTCGAGCCGGGCCGGATGTTCCTGGTGGACACCGCCGAGGGCCGCATCATCGACGACGACGAGATCAAGGGCGGGCTCGCCGCTGAGCACCCGTACCAGGAGTGGGTCCAGGAGGGGCTGCTCCAGCTGGAAGACCTGCCGGAGCGGGAGCGCGAGGTGCCCCCGCACGCCGCGCTGGTCCGCCGCCAGCAGGTGTTCGGCTACACCGAAGAAGAACTCGACGTCCTGCTCGAACCGATGGCCCGCACCGGCGCGGAGCCGATCGGCTCGATGGGCAACGACTCGCCGCTCGCGCCGCTGTCGAGCGGTTCGCGGCAGCTGTTCGACTACTTCACCCAGCTGTTCGCCCAGGTCACCAATCCCCCGCTGGACGCGATCCGCGAGGAACTGGTCACCGCGCTGGGCGCGCAACTCGGCGCCGAGCCGAACCTGCTCACCGCCGACGGCGCGTCCTGCCGCCGCATCGTGCTGCCGTTCCCGGTGGTCGACAACGACGAGCTGGCCAAGCTGGTGCACATCAACGACGATGGCACCCTGCCGGAGTTCAGCGCGGTCACCGTGTACGGCAAGTACGAAGTGGACGGTGGCGCCGAGGCGCTCACCCGGCGGCTCGACGAGATCCGCGCCGAGGTGTCGCAGGCCATCGCCGAGGGCGCGCGGCTGATCGTGCTGTCCGACCGCGGGGTCGACGAGAAGCACGCTCCGATCCCCTCGCTGCTGCTGACCGGCGCGGTGCACCACCACCTGGTCCGCGAGAAGACCAGGACGCAGGTCGGCCTGCTGGTGGAGGCAGGCGACGCCCGCGAGGTGCACCACATCGCGCTGCTCATCGGCTACGGCGCGGCCGCGGTGAACCCGTACCTCGCGATGGCGACCGTGGAGGAACTCGCCTCCGGCGGGCACATCAGCGGCACCGACGCGAAGCAGGCCACCCGGAACCTGATCAAGGCGCTGGGCAAGGGCGTGCGCAAGACGATGTCGAAGATGGGTGTGTCCACCGTGGCCTCCTACACCGGCGCGCAGATCTTCGAGGCGATCGGGCTCGGCGAAGAGGTCATCAGCACCTGCTTCACCGGGACCACCTCGCGCCTCGGCGGCATCGGGTTCGAGACCATCGCCGAGGAGGTCGCGCGGCGGCACCGGCGGGCGTTCCCGGCCGACGGCGTGCGGCCCAGCCACCGCGAACTCGAGACCGGCGCCGACTACCAGTGGCGCCGCGAGGGCGAGCCGCACCTGTTCAACCCGCAGACGGTGTTCAAGCTGCAGCACTCCACGAGGTCCGGCAAGTACGAGGTCTTCAAGGAGTACACCAAGCAGGTCGACGACCAGGCCGAGCGCCTGCTGACCCTGCGCGGGCTCTTCGGGTTCAAAGAGGGCGCCCGCCCGCCGGTCCCGCTCGAAGAGGTCGAGCCGGTGTCCGAGATCGTCAAGCGGTTCGCCACCGGCGCCATCTCCTACGGCTCGATCTCCAAGGAGATGCACCAGACGCTGGCGATCGCGATGAACCGGCTGGGCGGCAAGTCCAACACCGGTGAAGGTGGCGAGGACGCCGACCGGCTCTACGACCCGGAACGCCGCTCGGCGGTCAAGCAGGTCGCCAGCGGGCGGTTCGGGGTGACCAGCGAGTACCTGGTCAACGCCGACGACATCCAGATCAAGATGGCGCAGGGCGCGAAGCCCGGCGAGGGCGGTCAGCTGCCCGGCGCGAAGGTCTACCCGTGGATCGCGAAGACCCGGTACTCCACGCCGGGCGTGGGCCTGATCTCGCCGCCGCCGCACCACGACATCTATTCGATCGAGGACCTGGCGCAGCTGATCCACGACCTGAAGAACGCCAACCCGAACGCGCGCATCCACGTAAAGCTGGTGTCCGAGGTCGGCGTCGGCACGGTGGCCGCGGGGGTGTCGAAGGCGCACGCCGACGTGGTGCTCATCTCCGGGCACGACGGCGGCACCGGTGCTTCGCCGCTGTCGTCGATCAAGCACGCCGGCGGACCGTGGGAGCTGGGCCTCGCGGAAACGCAGCAGACGCTGCTGGCGAACCGCCTGCGTGACCGGATCGTGGTGCAGACCGACGGTCAGCTCAAGACCGGCCGGGACGTGATCATCGCCGCGCTGCTCGGCGCGGAGGAGTTCGGCTTCGCCACCGCGCCGCTGGTGGTTTCCGGCTGCATCATGATGCGGGTGTGCCACCTGGACACCTGTCCGGTCGGTGTCGCCACGCAGAACCCGGTGCTGCGCGAGAAGTTCAACGGCAAGGCCGAGTACGTGGTGAACTTCTTCGAGTTCATCGCGCAGGAGGTGCGGGAGTACCTGGCGCAGCTGGGCTTCCGGTCGATCGCCGAGGCGGTCGGGCACGCCGAGCTCCTCGACACCCGCAAGGCGGTGGACCACTGGAAGGCCTCCGGCCTCGACCTCTCGCCGATCTTCCACGTGCCCGAGCTGGAGCCGCGGGCCGCGCGGCACCAGCTCGTCACACAGGACCACGGCCTGGACAAGGCGCTGGACAACACCCTGATCCAGCTGGCCGAAGGCGCACTGAACTCGGGTGACAAGGTGCGGCTGGAACTGCCGGTGCGCAACGTCAACCGGACCGTCGGCACCATGCTCGGCTCGGAACTGACCAAGCGCTGGGGCGGCGAAGGCCTGCCGGACGGCACCATCGACGTCACCTTCACCGGCACCGCAGGCCAGTCGTTCGGCGCGTTCGTGCCGAAGGGCATCACGCTCCGGCTGATCGGCGACGGCAACGACTACGTGGCGAAGGGCCTCTCCGGCGGCCGCGTCATCGTTCGCCCGCCGCAGGAAGCCCAGTACGCCGCCGAGGACCACATCATCGCCGGCAACGTGATCGGCTACGGCGCCACCAGCGGGGAAATCTTCATCCGCGGGCGCGTCGGCGAACGGTTCTGCGTGCGGAACTCGGGCGCGCTGGCCGTCGTGGAAGGCGTCGGCGACCACGGGTGCGAGTACATGACCGGCGGCCGGGTGGTCGTGCTCGGCACGGTCGGGCGCAACTTCGCCGCCGGCATGTCCGGCGGCATCGCGTACCTGCTCGACGCCAACACCAAGCGGCTCAACACCGAAATGGTCGAGCTGGAACCGCTCGGCGACGAAGACACCGAACTGCTTCACGACGCGGTCGAACGGCACTACGACGAAACCGAGTCGGCCGTCGCCCGCGAGCTGCTCGCCGACTGGGACACCGCGGTCACCAGGTTCGGCAAGGTGATGCCGAAGGACTACAAGCGAGTACTGCTCGCCCAGGCCGCCGCCGAACGCGAAGGCCGCGACGTGAACGAGGCGATCATGGAGGCCGCACATGGCTGACCCCAAGGGCTTTCTGACCACCGAACGCGAACTGCCGCAACGACGGCCGGTCGATCTCCGGCTGCTCGACTGGCGGGAGGTCTACGAAGATTTCGCGACCACCAAACTGGAAAAGCAGGCGGGCCGCTGCATGGACTGCGGCATCCCGTTCTGCCACCAGGGCTGTCCACTCGGGAACCTCATCCCGGAGTGGAACACCCTGGTCTGGAAGGAAGACTGGCGCGAGGCAAGCGAACGCCTGCACGCGACCAACAACTTCCCGGAGTTCACCGGCACCCTGTGCCCCGCGCCCTGCGAAACCGCCTGCGTCCTCGGGATCAACAACGACCCGGTGACCATCAAGCGCGTGGAAATCTCCATTATCGACCGGGCCTTCGAGGAAGGCTGGGTCACCCCGCAAATTCCGGAGAAGCGCACCGGGAAAAAGGTCGCCGTCGTCGGCTCCGGCCCCTCCGGCCTCGCCGCGGCGCAACAGCTCACCCGCGCCGGCCACACTGTGGTGGTCTACGAACGAGCCGACGCCATCGGCGGCCTCCTCCGATACGGCATCCCCGAATTCAAAATGGAGAAGCATCGCCTCGACCGCCGCCTCGACCAGATGCGCGCCGAGGGCACCGAGTTCCGCACCAACGTGAACGTCGGCAAGGACCTGTCGGTCGACGACCTGCGAGCCAACCACGACGCCGTGGTCCTCGCAGGCGGCGCAACGGCCTGGCGCGACCTGCCCATCCCCGGCCGCGAACTCGACGGCGTGTACCAGGCGATGGAGTATCTGCCCCCGGCGAACCGAGTCGCCGCCGGCCAGCTCACCGAGTCGCCGATCAACGCCAACGGCAAAAACGTCGTGGTGATCGGCGGCGGCGACACCGGCGCGGACTGCGTCGGCACCGCCCACCGCCAAGGCGCCGCCTCGGTAACCCAGCTGGAAATCATGCCCCGCCCGCCCGAGCTCCGCTCTGACGCGAACCCCTGGCCGACCTACCCGATGATCTACCGCGTCTCCTCCGCTCACGAGGAGGGCGGCGAGCGGCTCTACTCGGTGAACACTCAAGAGTTCCTCGCCGACGACTCCGGCCGCGTCCGCGCGCTGAGCCTGGTAGAGGTGCGCTCGGAGAACGGCAAGTTCGTCCCGGTCGAAGGCACCGAGCGCGAACTGCCCGCCGAACTGGTGCTCCTCGCCATGGGCTTCGTAGGCCCGGAACGCCCCGGTCTCCTGGAGAACCTCGGCGTGGACCTGGACCAGCGCGGCAACGTCGCTCGCAACGCGAAGTTCCGGACCAGCCTCGACGACGTCTTCGTCGCCGGCGACATGGGCCGCGGGCAGTCGCTCATCGTGTGGGCGATCGCCGAGGGTCGCTCCGCCGCCGCCGCGGTGGACGCCCAGCTCACCGGCCGGGACATCCTCCCGGCACCGATCGCGCCGACCGACCGGCCGATCTCCTGAGCCGGCGGAGGAGCCTCGGTGCCAGCGTCGTCGCCGGGTCTCCTCCGCTTCTTCACCTGTTTCACCCCCTCCGAACTCCGGCCCCGCTCAGCCCCGGCCGATGTACGGCATGTTCGTGGCAGTGATGGTCATGAACTGAACGTTCGTGTTGAGTGGCAGGCTCGCCATGTAAAGCACCGCACTCGCCACATGAGCGGGGTCGAAAGTCGGCTCGGCCATGATCGTCCCATCGGCCTGCGGCACACCATCGGCGATCGCCGCGGCGAGGTCGGTTGCGGCGTTGCCGATGTCAATCTGGCCACAAGCGATGTCGTAGGCACGGCCATCCAGCGAGATCTGCTTGGTCAGTCCGGTGATCGCGTGCTTCGTCGCGGTGTAGGCAGCTCGCTGAGGACGCGGTGAGTGCGCTGACACCGAACCATTGTTGATGATCCGGCCGCCGCGCGGTCGTTGCTCCTTCATCAAGCGCACAGCATGGTGCCGCAGAGGAACGAACCGGTCAGATTGATCCCGACCGTATTCGCCCAGTCTTCCGGCGAGATCTCGTCGACGTCCCCAGCTGGCCCGGACGTTCCAGCGTTGTTGAAGAGCAGGTCTACACGGCCCCACTTGCTGTGAACGATGTCGAACAGCGCGGCGACGGACTCGGCCGACGCCACGTCGGTGGGAATCACCTCGGCCCCATCGAACCCGGCCGCGGTCTCGGCCAGCGGCTCCGGCCGCCGACCGGCTAGTGCGACCTGGTATCCGTCCTCCAGTAGTGCCTGCGCCACCACCCTGCCGATACCGGAACCCGCTCCGGTCACCACCGCGACCCTCTCCGTCGAGGCCATCCACCGTCTCCTTCCCAAGCCGATCATCGAGCCAACCGGAAATCTACGCGGTAGCTCGGTCTGGAGCGCGGTGAGCGACGTTGTACTGCGGTGTCTGTGCCGGATCGAGCCATCGCGGCGCGTAGAAAGCCGGGCGTCCGCTGATCATGTGGACTCGCCAATCCGTGTGGTGGATGACGCGGTGGTGCTGGCCGCACAGCAGGACGAGGTTGTCCAGATCAGTCCGCCCGCTGTGCGTCCAGTAGACGACATGGTGCGGTTCGGTCCACTTAGGAGTACGCGTGCAGCCCGGGAATGCGCACCCGTGGTCACGGACCGCAAGCGCCTTTCGCTGCGCCTTACTGGCCGTGCGATTCGACCTGCCGAGCGTCAGGTTCTCGGCGCCACCGCTGAAGATGGCCGGCGTGACGGCAGCACCACTGCAGCAGATCCGACGGGCCGTGTTCATCGAAACGTAGGTCGAGTCGTTGACCAGCACTGGCTGGTTGGTCGTCATCGCGTCCAGGTTGACTCTCAACATCAAGGTCGCCGACTCACCTCCCTGTACTGGGAGGTCATCGCAGCGGGCAGCCAACTCCAGGATCTCGACCAAGGCGTCTCCTTGCCGCTCAGCCGTGGACCGCGGATCGGGGGCACCGGTGGCCGCGTCTTTGGGCTTCGGCTTGGCCAAGACCCCCAGCAGTCCTTGCAGGGTCTGCGCATTGACGCGGTCGAGAGCGCCCCGCAACTGCCAGCGACCGTTCTTGGCCTGCCACACGCTCAGCTCGCATTGCGGGTTCACCTGTTCCCGGTCGTCGTCCTCGGCAGACTTGCTGTTTTGTTCGACGAAGTCCACGATCCGCCGTCCCACCTTGCGAACTTCGTGCGGTCGCGCCTGCTGCGCCAGGACAAGCAGGGTCCGCTGGTGTGCTGCCAAGTCCGCGACAGGCACTTTGTCCGACAGGATATTCGTCACCTTGCAGATTTCAGCCACATGTTCTCGATTGATCATGCCGTTGGCCAGCGCTTCCCCTACCTCGGCCAACGGTGGTGGATCAGGACCTCGTTGCCGGTACAGCAAATCAGCTGCCCGTTCTCGCGCGAGCGCTTCTCCCTTCGTGATGCGATCGATTTCCGTCTGAAACTGAGTGAGGCTGCTGAAGCCTTTGTCCAGCCCGCGATCCTGCATCTCTGCGATGCCGCGGAGAAGCTCCGCGTAGGCCATGTCGAGCTTGCGTACAGCATCGAGGTGACTCGCGGCGAGTTCGTCGTCGGAAAGATTCCGGGAGTTGTCGGACACGTAACTACGGTAAGCAGCAGAGAGTCCACGTGTCGACTACCGAATTGAGAAAGGGCCTCGAACGGAACAGGTCATGGGGAAAAAGCGCGGCAACGGACCGTTCGCGTAGTTGGGAATCGACATCTGAGTACCACTCGTGTATGAAGGGCTGAGCAATGCACAGCAAGACCGACACCTACGCGTCGCAGACCACCGATGTAGGCGTGCGGTTCGCCGATCTCGTGGCACGTCTCGGCTATCTCGAACTGGCAGTCACAGACTGAGTAGTGCGACGAGCGACCGACCCGGACCCTGAACCGTGACCGATTGGCCAAGCGAATGAACAAGCAGTCGATGACTACCGCGTCGCTGAGGATCGATCTCGAACTGGTACCGGATGGGCATACAGGGAGGTAGAGACTACCGGCCGCATGCGCGGCGAGCGGGGTGGTGTCTGACGGATGGTGTAACGGCTTCGGTCGATAGTACGAATCATGAATAGCGACTGGTCCTACCTGGGCCAGTCCTGGCGAGAGGGTGTCACCATGCGCCGGAACCGACCACTGCTCGCTGCTGCGCTCTTGAGCGGACTCACAGCATTGGTGGGTGCCGCGCCGGCAGGCGCCGATCCGGCAGAGGTTCAGGTCTCCGCCTCGGCCTCCACCGTGCACCCAGGCGGAACGGTGGTTGTCACGGAGACCGTCACGAACGTCCACGGTTTCACTGTGCTGCACCCGACGGCCCGCCTGTTCAGCAAGCCGCAGAGCCTGCCCTCATACACCACGCTGGTCAGCTGCTCCGGAGTCATCTGCTCCACTGTGGACAGTCCTAACGGACCAGTCGGCTATCTGGGCACGCTTCCCGAGGCCCTGTCCGCGGGTGAGTCAGCGCAGGTCACTTTCACGTTGAAGGTCGCGGCCAGTGCGCCGGACTTCACCCACCAGTTGCAGGGCCAGCTCCTCGGCAGCAACTACGCGACCGAGCGTGTCGATGGCCCCGCCCTCACAGTGGACGCGAGGGCGGACCGGACGATCAAGCTCACCGGCACTCCGAAGCCCGGACTGCTGGGTGGACGGGTCGACTTCACCGTGAGCGTCACGAACAACGGTCCCGACCCGGCTACGAGCACGACGGTGACCACATCCCTGCCGGCGGGCCTGCAGGCGACTGCCGGAACCAACTGCGTGCCTGCGCCGGGCAAAGCGACCTGCTCTGTGGGCCAGCTGGCGAACGGCGGGAAAGGCACCGCAGCGTTTTCAGTGCCCTACGGCCTGCTGACCATCGGGCTGCCGTTCACCTTCACGGCGAACCGTTCCGGCGCAGTGCCCGAAGACCTCAATGCAGCGAACGACACCTCGTCGGTCACCTGCACCGTGATCACACCGTTGTTGGCCAGCTGTGGCTGATCGGCAACTAGCTGCGGGCGCGCCACCGCACGGCGAGCAGCCAGGCGAGGTAACCGCCACCGAGGACGCCAGTGGCGATACCAACGGGTAGTTGCTGTGACGGGAACAGTCGCTGGATTCCGAGGTCGCTGGCGACCAGGAGGAACGCGCCCATCAACGCCGACGCGAGGAGGTTGGGGCCGGCAGCACGGGTCAGCTTGCGGGCGAGTTGGGGGCCGGCCAGAGCGAGGAAAGTGATCGGACCGGCGGCGGCAGTCGCCACTGCGCAAAGGGTCACGCTGACCCCGAAGAGGACCAGCCTGCTCCGTTCGACGGGCACGCCGAGGCCCTTGGCCGCATCGTCGCCCATCTCCAGCATCGAGAGTCGACGCCCGTAGTACGCAGCGATCGGAAGGAGCACAGCCAGCGCGATGGCTACCGGTTGCACGTGTTCCCAGCCGCGTCCGTTCAGGCCACCGACTTGCCAGGCCTGAGCGGAGACGGCGTCCTGCAGGCTCGCCCTGGTGATCAGGTAGGAGTTCGCGGACAACAGCATCGAACTCACGCCGACGCCGATAAGCACCATGCGCAGGCCGTGCATGCCCCGTTTGAAGGCAAGGAGGTAGACGACGATCGCGGTGATCATGCCCCCGACCAACGCGCCCAGCGCGGTCTCCAGCATGCCGCCCGTAGTGGTGATGATGACAATCAGCGCGCCGGTCGCGGAGCCGTGGCTGAAGCCGATGATGTCGGGGCTGCCGAGGGGGTTGCCGGAAAGGCTTTGCAGGATGGCACCGCTCACCGCGAGTGCCGCGCCGACCAAGAGGGCAGCCAGCAGACGTGGGAGTCGCAGAGTGGTGACGATGAAGTCGGCGCCGGGTGGGCCCTGGCCGAAGAGCGTGGCCACCACTTCGGGCACGGAGAGTTTGTAGTCGCCGGTGGTCAGGCTGACCACGGACACGATCGTGACGGCGATCGCCAGCACGGCGCAAACGATGACCGCACGAGTGGGGACGCGCAGCGAGATTCGGCCGCCGGGGGCGCGCAAAACCCTGGTGGCGGCGGAGTTCTTGAGGGCGTTCACAGCCGCGCCGGCTTCCGGCGGCGGCACAGTGCGATGAACACCGGCGCACCCACGATCGCGGTCATGATGCCGACCTGCACCTCTTCCGTGTCGTCGAAGGTTCGGCCCAGCACGTCGGCACCGAGCAGCAGGATCGCGGCGAGGACCATTGAATAGGGCAGGCCCCAGCGGTGGTCGGGGCCGACGATCAGGCGCGCGGCGTGTGGCACGGCGAGGCCGACGAAACCGATCGGGCCGATCGCTGCGGTGGCGCCGCCGCACAGGAGGGTGACCGCGATGGCGCCGGCCACTCGAGTCGCGGTGACGTGGGCGCCGAGGGCGCTGGCCGCCTGGTCGCCGAGCGCGAGGGCGTTCAGCGGGCGGGCGAGGACTAACGCGATCAGCACGCCGAGCGCGATGAAGGGCAGGACTTGGAGCAGGGTGTCGGTGCCTCGGCCGACGAGGGAGCCGACGTTCCAGAAGCGGAACTTGTTGAAGACTTCGACGTTGAGGAGGACCACCGCACTGATGAAGGCGAACAGTATTGCGGTCACGGCCGCACCGGCGAGTACGAGGCGGTCGGGTGAGGAGCCGCTGCGGCCTGCTGAACCGAGTACGTAGACGACCACCGACGCGGCTGCGGCGCCGGCGAAGGCGAACCAGACGTAACCGAAGATCGAGGTGACTCCGAGGAAGGCGATGCCGATGACGATCGCGGCGGCGGCGCCGAGGTTGATGCCGAACAGGCCGGGGTCGGCGAGCGGGTTGCGGGTCAGTGCCTGCATCAGCGAGCCGGACAGGCCGATCGCGGCGCCCATGGCGATCCCGAGCAGTGTGCGCGGGATGCGCAGCTCGTGGATGATCACGGCCTCGCTGGAGCCGTCGTTGTTCCACAGGACGTGCCACGCGGTCGCGAGGGGGATGTCCTTGGTGCCGATCGCGATGCTGAGGATGAACACGAAGCCGAGCACACCGAGGGCGAGCACGATTCCGACCACGCGTAGCAGGTTCGTGCGTGCTCCGGCCGGTTTGAGCTGCTCGGCCTCCTCGGCAGGTGGTGCGACTACCAACCCGGCCTCCAGCCTCTGACGAGCATGACGACGGCAGCTTATAGGCTAGCCTTACCTAGCTATTCCGCAGGTGAGGCAGGGAGGCGCCGTTGACCGGCCGGGACGTGCTCCGACGCGCGATCGGCGGGCACAAGGGACGCATCACCGCGGCGTCCGTGCTCGCCGCGGCGCATCAGGGCTGTGAGGCGTTGGTGCCAGTGTTGATCGGCGTGGTGGTCGACCGGGCTATCGGGCCGGGTTCGACGGGTGAGCTGGTGACCTGGCTGATCGTGCTCCTGGTGCTGTTCGCCGCTTTGTCGAACACCTATCGGCATGCGCTGCGCTTGGCCGAGCATGCCGCCGAGTACTCCGCGCATCGCGTCCGGCTGGACCTGAGCGAGCGGATTCTGCATCCCCGCGGTGGTGCGGAGGCCGGACACCTGCCCGGGGCGCTGGTGAACATCGCCACGGAGGATGCCCGGCGCGTGGGGTCGGTGTACGGGATCCTGCCGTTCGGCATCGCGGCCGCCACGGGCATCGTGGTCAGCGCGGTCTTCCTGCTGGTGGTCAGCGTGCCGCTCGGGTTGCTGGTGCTGCTGGGGATTCCGCCGTTGCTGTGGCTCGGGCACCTGATCGGCAAACCGCTCGAGCGGCGCAGCGGGGTCGAGCAGGAGCGGGCCGCGCACGCGTCGGGGATCGCCGCGGACCTGGTGGCCGGGCTGCGCGTGCTCAAGGGCATCGGGGCGGAGCCTGCTGCGATCGATCGGTATCGCCGCACCAGTCAGGATTCGCTGGGCGCGACGTTGCGGGCCGCGCGGGCGCAGGCTTGGCACAGCGGCGCGGTGCTCACGCTGACCGGCATCTTCATCGCCGTGGTCGCGCTGGTCGGCGGCAACCTGGCGATCAGCGGCACGATCAGCGTGGGTGATCTGGTCGCGGCGGTCGGGCTCGCGCAGTACCTGCTCGGACCCTTGAGCGTGCTCGGCTGGGCCAATGCGGAACTGGCGCAGGGGCGGGCGTCGGCGGCTCGGGTGGCGGAGGTGCTGGCCGCGCCGCAGGCCGTTGAAGGGGGAACTGGGGAGGCGCCGGCGGAGGTCGCGGGGGAAGTTCGGCTGACTGGGGTGCGGCATGGGGCCCTTAGGGGCGTGGACCTGGAGATCGCGGCGGGTGAACTGGTGGGAGTGGTGACCGGGGATCCGGCTGCGGCGACGAGTTTGCTCGACTGCTTGGGGCGCGACGCCGATCCCTCGGAGGGCACTGTGTTCCTGGACGGGGTGCCGTTGTCGTCGATGGATCCGTATGAGGTTCGCGCCGCGATCCTGGTCGCCGCGCATGATGCCGACTTGTTCGAGGGCAGCCTGCTGGACAACGTCGGCTCCGAAGAGGTGCTGGCCGCGGCCGCGGCGGATGAGGTCGCGAGTGCGCTGCCCGACGGAGTGCACACCGCGATCACCGAACGCGGGCACTCGCTGTCCGGCGGGCAGCGGCAGCGGGTCGCGTTGGCTCGCGCGCTCGCGGTGGATGCGCCGGTGCTCGTCGTGCACGATCCGACGACTGCCGTGGACACGGTCACCGAGGCGCGGATCGCTGCCGGGCTGGCGCAGGTCCGGCGGCAACGCACCACGGTGCTGGTCACGACCAGTCCGGCTCTGCTGGCCGAGACGGATCGGGTGGCGTTGCTCGAGGACGGCGTGGTGAGCGCTGTCGGGCGGCATGCCGATCTGGTCCGCGATCTGCCCGCTTACCGTGCGGCGGTGCTCTCGTGAGCGCGGATCGTCCCCTGCTGCCGATCGCGACCGGCTCGCGGACTTGGGCGGTGGTCGCGGGGCTGTTGCGGGAGCAGCGCGGGCGGGCACTGGGCACCTTCGCGATGCTCTTCGTGGCGACGGCTGTCGGGTTGGCGATCGCGCCGCTGCTCGGCCGGATCGTGGACCTGGTCGCGAACAAGGAATCCGCTGACGCGCTGGTGGCGCCGGTGGTCGCGCTGGGCGCGGTGGCCCTGGTGCAGGGGTTCGCGATGGCGATCGGCATCTCCATGGTGGCGCGACTCGGCGAGACCATGCTCGCGGCGTTGCGGGAGAGCTTCGTCGCACGGGCGCTGAACCTGCCGCTGTCCGAAGTGGAGCGCGCCGGGTCTGGCGACCTCACCTCGCGGGTGACCGGCGACGTGTCGGTGATCGCGCGTGCGGTGCGCGAGGCGCTGCCGGAGCTGTCCCGGTCGGTGCTGACCATCGTGCTCACCTTCGGCGCGCTGGCGTTGCTCGACTGGCGGTTCCTGCTCGGGGCGGTGCTCGCGGCGCCGATCCAGGTGTTCGCTGTGCGGCGGTACACGCGCCGGGCGATTCCGCTGTACGCCGACCAGCGTGTGGCCTCGGGTGCGCAGCAGCAGCAACTGCTCGACACGGTCGGCGGTGCGCGGACGGTCCGGGCGTTCCGGCTCGCCGACAGCCACGTCGAGCGGGTGCGCAAGCGGTCCGATGCCGCGGTCACGCTGTCCCTGCGCGGGATCCGGTTGGTGACCACGTTCTTCGCCCGCCTGAACTACGCCGAATTCATCGGCTTGGCGGCGGTGCTGATCACCGGGTTCCTGCTGGTGCGCGGCGGGGGCGTGACGATCGGGACGGCGACGGCCGCGGCGCTGTACTTCCACGGTCTCTTCGGGCCGATCATGACCGCGCTCGCCCTGGTCGACGACGCGCAGGCGGCGACAGCGAGCCTCGCCCGCCTGATCGGGGTCGCCGACCTGCCCGCCACTCCGGAGCCCGAGCGCTCGCCCGTTCCGGTGGACGCCTCGGTGAAGACGGCCGAGGTCGGCCACGCCTACGTCCCCGGCCACGAGGTGCTCCACGAGGTCAGCGTGCACATCGGCACCGGGGAGCGGGTCGCGCTCGTGGGTGCCAGTGGTGCGGGCAAGACCACGCTGGCGAAGCTGATCGCCGGTATCCACCCGCCCTCGAGCGGGTCGATCTCGCTGGGCGGGGTGCCGCTGGCCGAGCTGGGTCCGGCGGCGACGCGGCGCGCGGTCGCGTTGATCAGCCAGGAGGTGCACGTGTTCGCCGGGCCGCTGGCCGATGACCTGCGCCTGGCGAAACCGTCGGCGACCGACGAGGAGCTGCACTCCGCACTGGACGACGTCGGTGCCCTGGACTGGGCGACCGCGTTGCCCGACGGGCTGGCCACCGTGGTCGGCGACGGCGGGCATCGGCTCACCGTCGCGCAGGCGCAACAGCTGGCCCTCGCGCGGCTCATCCTGGCCGATCCCCCGATCGTCATCCTCGACGAGGCGACCGCGGAGGCAGGTAGTGCGGGGGCGCGTGTGCTGGAGGCGGCCGCGGCCGCGGCGTTGCAGGGGCGCACGGGACTGGTCGTGGCGCACCGGCTCAGCCAGGCGGCGGCCGCCGACCGGATCGTGCTGCTCGACGACGGCCGGGTGGCCGAGTCGGGGACGCATGCGGAGCTGGTCGCGGCGGGTGGGCGGTACGCGCGCCTGTGGGCGGCGTGGTCCGGTCAGCGACAGTGACAGTGACAGTGACCAAGCTGTGCTGCGAGGGCGGCCACTGGGGACTTGACGAACATATTTGGTTAGGCAAACCTGAGTTGCCCCGCCCTTCAACCCCTAAGGACCTGATGATGGATCGATCCCCGACCCGCCGCGTCCGGCGTTTCGCCGGAATGCTGACCACGGCGCTGGTGGCTGCCGCCACGCTGGCCGGCTGCGGTAGTGAGGAAGCGCCCCCGGCGCCGACCGTGCCTGGCGCCGCCCCGGTCGAAGCCGCCGCCTTCCCGGTGACGATCGACCACAAGTACGGGTCCACGGAGATCAAGGCGGAGCCGAAGCGGATCGTCACGGTCGGGCTCACCGACCAGGACGCGCTGCTCGCCGTCGGTGTGGTGCCGGTGGCCACCAGCGAGTTCGTCGGCGAGTTCCCCGGCGCGATCGGGCCGTGGGCGTCGGCGAAGCTGAACGGCGCGCCGCTGCCCGAGGTGATGAAGGGCACCGCCGACCCGCAGTTCGAGAAGATCGCCTCGCTGCGCCCCGACCTCATCCTCGGCCTCTACTCCGGGCTGACCCAGGAGCACTACGACAAGCTGGCGCAGATCGCGCCGACCGTCGCGCAGCCCAAGGAGTTCAAGGACTACGGCGTGCCGTGGCAGGAGAGCACCCGCCGGATCACCAAGGCCGTCGGCCGGGCGGCCGATGGTGAGAAGGTGATCTCCGACGTCGAGGCGAAGCTGAGCCAGGCCAAGCAGGAGCACCCGGAGTTCGCGGGCAAGAGCGCGTTGATGGCGACCACCTACCAGGGCTACTTCATCTACGGCAGTGAAGACCCGCGCTCGCGCGTGCTGTCCTCGCTCGGCTTCGTGCTGCCGCCGGACCTGGACCAGGTCATCGGCGACAAGTTCGGCGCGAACATCAGCCCGGAGCGCACGGACCTGCTCAACGTGGACGTGCTGTCGTGGATCGTGGCCGGGGTGGCCGAGGGCCAGGCGACGCTGAGCAAGGACACGCTGTACTCGGGCATGCGGGTGGCGCAGGAGAAGCGCGAGGTGCTGATCGACGAGGCCAGCGCGTACGGCGCGGGCATCTCGTTCGTGTCGCCGCTGTCGGTGCCGTGGGTGGTCGAGCGGCTGGTGCCGCAGCTGACCGCCGCGGTGGACGGCGACCCGGCGACCGAGGTCAAGCCCGTCACTTCCTGATCCTCGTAGCAAAAGAGCGGGGCACCTCGTGGTGCCCCGCTCCTTTTTGTCAGCGCAGCGTCAGCGCAGAGAGGCTGGGCGCAGGTCGGTCCAGTTCGTCTCGACGTAGTCCAGGCATTCCTGGCGGGCGGCGGGGCCGAAGGCGACCGTCCAGCCGGCCGGCACCTCGGCGAACTCCGGCCACAGGCTGTGCTGCTGCTCGTCGTTGACCAGCACCGAGAACGTGCCGTCGGGGTTGTCGAAGGGGTTGCTCATCCTCTGTTCTCCTTAACGGGGGTTTCCGGGGCGGCCACGACCTCGGCCAGCACTTCCAGCAGTGCACCGGCGAGCCGTGTGGCGGTGCCGGCGTCGAACAGGTCGGTGGCGTAGCTCAGGTAGCAGGGCACCGCGCCGGGGGCTTCGAAGAAGCTGAGGGTCAGCTCGGCGTGCGTGGTGCCGAGGCGGACCGACTCGTAGCGCGCGTCCTGCCCGCTCAACTCCAGCGCGGCGACGGACTCATGGTGCACGAGGACGACCTGCGGACCACGCCAGCCCGGCACCTCGGCCAGCACGTCGGCGAAGGCGGCGTCCTGGTGTTCGAAGGCGCTCAGGTCGGTCTCGCGGACCCGGGCGAGCAGCTCGGTGAAGGTCGGTTCGCCGTTTGTGTCGGTGCGGAGTACTACGGTGTTGAAGAAGCAACCGACAAGATCGGTCAGCCGGTCGTCCTCACGACCGGCGACCAGGGCACCGATGGGGAGATCGGTACCCGCACCGAGCCTGGTGAGCAGCGTGGCCAGGGCAGCTTGAAGCACCATGAACAGGCTTGTGCCGGTCTGCTGGGCGAGTGCGTCGAGGTCATCGTGGAGGTCAGGCTCGATGGTGAACTCGACGAAGTCGCCCCGGCGGGCTGGGTCCGCGGGACGCGGGCGGTCCACTGGCAGCGCCAGGTCGGTGGGCAGGCCGCGGAGCACCTGGCGCCAGTAGCCGAGGTGCCGGCCGTCGTGCTCGCGGGCCCAGCGGCCGTAGTCCGCGTAGCCGACGGGCAGGGGCGCGAACTCCGGTGCGCGCCCGGCGAGGCGAGCGGCGTAGGCGGTGTCGAGGTCGCGCAGGAGCGGCACGACCGACCACTCGTCGACGCCGACGTAGTACGCGGTGAAGAGAAGGGCCTGCTCGCCGGAGTCGAGTGGGACGAGGCGGAAGCGCGCGGGCGGGTCGGTGGTGAGGTCGCCACCTTCGAGCACGAGGGCTTCGAGGTCGCCGTGTGCGCTTTCGAGGATGCGGCCCGGGTCGCGGAGTCGCTGCCAGACTTCGCCGTCGGCCTCCTCGAAGACGGTGGACAGGGGTTCGTGCCGGGTGAAGACGTCGTGCAGGGCCGCGTCGAGGGCGGCTTCGTCGAAGGCCGGTGAGCGCATGGCCATGGCGATGTCGTAGCCGGGTCGCGGGCCGGCGGTGCGGTACTCGGCCCAGCGGTGCCGTTGGGCCGGGGCCAGCGGCACGCGCTCGGGACGTGGTTCCGCACGCAGGTCGGCGCGGGTGGACGTGGACGCGGTCGCTGCCGTGAGGAGGTCGGCGAGGCCGGCCACGGTGGGGGCGTCGAAGACGTCGCGGATGCGGAGCTGGGCGCCGAGGTCGGCGCGGATGCGGGCGATCAGGCGCATGGAAGCCATCGAGTGGCCGCCCAACGTGAAGAAGTTGTCGTGCAGGCCGACGCGCGGCAGGCCGAGCACTTCGGCGACCAGGGTGGCGATCGCCTCCTGGGTCGGGGTGGCGGGCTGGTCGTCGCCGGTCAGCGCGGCGAAGTCGGGGGCGGGCAGTGCGCGGCGGTCCAGCTTGCCGTTCGGGGTGAGCGGGAGCGGGCCGTCCAGTTCGATGAGCAGCGCCGGGATCATGTACTCGGGCAGCAGCTCGGCCAGGTGGGTCCGTAGGTCGCGTTGGTCGACCTGGCCGGGAGTGGTCGGCACCAGGTAGCCGACCAGCCGGGCGACATCGGCGGTCTGGTCGACGGTCACCGCGGCTTGGGCGATCGACGGGTGCCGGGTCAGCGCGGCGGCGACCTCACCGGGCTCGATGCGGAAGCCGCGGATCTTGACCTGGTCGTCGACGCGGCCGAGGAAGTCGAGGTTGCCGTCCGCTCGCCAGCGCGCGCGGTCGCCGGTGCGGTACATCCGCGAGCCCGGGGCGCCGAACGGGCAGGCGACGAACCGTTCCGCCGACAGGCCCGGGCGGCCGAGGTAGCCGCGGGCGAGACCGCGACCGGCGATGTACAGCTCGCCGACCACACCCGGAGGAACCGGGCGCAGCGCCGAGTCGAGCACGTACGCCGTGGTGTTCGGGTCGGGCACGCCGATCGGCACGGCACCGCGGTGGCCGTGCTCGGCCCGCCACAGCGTCGAGTTGACCGTGGCCTCGGTGAGGCCGTAGGCGACGAGCAGGTCGAGCCGGTGGGCCCAGCGCTCGATCACGTCCGGTGGCACGACCTCGGTGCCGACCAGGATCGTCGAGCCGTCGGGCAGGTCGCAGTCCGGCGGCAGGGCCGAGACCAGCGAGGGCGGCAGGATCATGTGCGTGATCCGGCGTTCCCGCAGGAAGTCGGTGAGCTCGGGGCCCGCGACGCGCACCTCGTCCGGCGCGACGACCAGCCGCCCGCCCACGCACAGCGCCATGGTCAGCTCGAACGCGGCGACGTCGAAGCCGACCGAGGCGAACTGCAGCACGCGGCTGTCCGCCGACACGTGCATCCGCTCGACCGCGGTCGCCGCCAGGCTCGCGATGCCCTCGTGCGGTACGACCACGCCCTTGGGCCGGCCGGTGGACCCCGAGGTGTAGATGACGTAGCAAGCGGAGTCCAGCCTCGCCGGACCGGCGCCGAGGACAGGCGCGTCCGGTAGGTCGACCGCGTCGAGGTCCAGGCGGGCGACGCCGGCGACTGAGGGCAGGCGGTCGGCTCGGGTGGCGACCACGAGTCGTGCGCCCGAGTCGGTGAGCAGGTACGCGATGCGGTCGCCCGGGTGCGCGAGGTCCAGCGGCAGGTAGGCGGCGCCGAGCTTGAGGGTGGCCAGCACGGTGGCCACCATCTCGATCGACTTCGGCACCGCGATGCCGACCACGCTCTCCGGTCCGGTGCCGTGTGCGGCGAGCAGCGCGGCGACGCGGTCCGCCAGCTCGTCGAGCTGGCGGTAGGTCACCGAACGCGCGCGATCCACCACGGCCACCGCGTCCGGCGCGAGCTGCACTCGCCGGACGAACAGCTCGGTCAGCGTCTCGGGCGGCACGGCACGAGCGGTGTCGTTGAACTCGTGCAGGACCTGATCGCGCTCGGCGTCGGTCAGGACTTCCAGGGTGGCGACCGGACGGCGTGGCTCGCGGCCGGCCTGGTCGAGCACCTGCACCAGGCGGTCCGCCAGCGACTCGGCGGTGCACGCGTCGAACAGCTCGGCCGAGTAGTTCACCTGCACGCTCAGCTCGCCGGCTTCCGGCCGATCGATGACCACGAAGCCGAGGTCGAACTGCGAGACGCCGAGGTCGGTGTCGAGCCATTCCGTGGGCAGGCCCAGCACGTCGGGCTCGCCGCCGGGACGGTGGTGGTAGGCCACCATCACTTGGAACAGCGGGTTGCGCCCGGTCACGCGCTCCGGGTTCACCACCTCGACCACGCGCTCGAACGGCAGGTCCTGGTGCTCGAAGGCGGCGAACGACGCCTCCCGCACCCGGGCCAGCACCTCACCGAAAGCCGGGTCGCCGCTGAGGTCGGCCCGCAGGACCAGCGTGTTCACGAAGAAGCCGACCAGGTCCTCGAGTGCGGCGTCGGCGCGGCCCGCGACCGGGGCGCCGAGCGGGATGTCGGTGCCCGCGCCCAGCCGGTGCAGCAAGGTGGCGACCGCGGCGTGCGCCACCATGAACATGCTCGCGCCGGACTCGGCGGCCAGCTCCCGCAGCGGACGCGCGATCCGATCCGGCACCTCGATCCGGACCCGGCCACCGCGGCCCGTGGGCCGGGCGGGACGCGGGCGATCGACCGGCAACAGAATTTCGTCGGGCAGCCCGCGCAGCGTGTCCGCCCAGAACCGTTCCTGCCGCTCACCGGAAGGTCCACTCAGGAGCGCGCGCTGCCAGAGGGTGTAGTCGGCGTACTGCACCGGCAGCGGCGACCAGGCCGGGGCCGCGCCGTCGAGCCGCGCGCGGTAGGCGGTCGCGAGGTCGGCGAGGAACGGCCGGTCCGACCACTCGTCGGTGGCGATGTGGTGCAGCAGGATCGCGAGCACGTGGTCGTCAGGGCCGAGGCGCAGCACGTCGACCCGGATCGGCACCTGCCTGCCCAGGTCGAAGGGGCGGCGGACGAGTTCGTCGAGATCCGGCACCTCGGGCACGTCCCGCACCACGAACTCCGGCTCGGGAGCGTCCAGCACCAGCTGGTGCGGCTCGCCGTCCCGCTCGGGGAACACCGTGCGCAGGACCTCGTGCCGCCGCAGGACGTCACCGAGCGCGGCCCGGAGTGCGTCCACGTCGAGCGCGCCGGTCAACCGGACCACCAGCGGGAAGTGGTACGCCGCACCGCCGCCCATCCGGTCCAGCAGCCAGAGCCGCTGTTGCGCCGACGAGAGCGGGACCAGCGATGGACGTTCGACCGGCTCGATCGCCGGGCGGTCCGAAGTGGAGCCTGTGCGCAGGGCCAGGTCGGCGGGTGTCGGCGCCTCGAACAGGTCGCGGATGGCCAGTTCCGCGCCGAGGTCGGTGCGTGCCCGGCTGATCAGCCGGGTGGCCAGCAGCGAATGCCCGCCGAGGTCGAAGAAGTTGTGCTCGACGCCGACCTCCGGCAGGCCGAGGACCTCCGCGAAGAGCGTGCACAGCACCTCCTCGGCCGGGGTCCGCGGCGCCCGCGACTCGGTGAGCCGCACGGCCGGGTCCGCCTCCGGCAAGGCTTTGACGTCGAGCTTGCCGTTGTCCGTCAGCGGCAGTTCGTCCAGGACGACGAGCGCCGAGGGCACCATGTAGTCCGGCAGGCTCTGCTTGAGGTCGGCGCGCAACTTCGCGACGAGCGCCCCGGTGCCGCGCGCGGCGGACGGGTCGTTGGCGTGCTCGCCGGCGCCGCCGGGCCGGTACAGCCCGGCCGTCGGACCACCCTCCGAGGTGAACACCGCCTCGAAACCACCGTCTGACCAGGTGGTGTGCACGTGATAGCCGAGCGAGGTGCCCAGCTCGTGCACGTCCTCCTGCTCGACCGCGCCGGGTGAAAGGCGCGCGTCCGGGATCGGGCCGACGCGGA
Source organism: Saccharothrix sp. AJ9571 (assembly GCF_021725495.1). Lineage (NCBI taxonomy): Bacteria > Bacillati > Actinomycetota > Actinomycetes > Pseudonocardiales > Pseudonocardiaceae > Saccharothrix > Saccharothrix sp. AJ9571. The sequence continues at coordinate 917,024 of NZ_CP091382.1, forward strand.
CCGGGCCGGTGTGCTCCTCCCGTAGCCGCGCCTCGAGTTGCTCGACACCCGGCCACGGCTCGCGAGGAACGTCCGCCAGGTCGACCGTGGAGGCCGGCTCGCGCCTCAGCACCACGTCGTACCGGTACCGGCTCAGCTCGTTGTGGTGCCGAGCGCGCTTCGTCCGGATTTCGGCTCGCACGCCCGGGACCTCGGCCGCGAGTGCGGCGAAGTAGTCGGGGTCGAGCAGCAGTTCCTTCTCCATCGCGACGCTGCGTTCGACCGCCGCCGCGTCCTCGCCACCGCGGATCGCGGTGTGGAAGTGCGTGATCAGGCGCAGGTTCCGCACGTCACCGACGAACAACGCACCACCGGGCGCGAGCAGGTCGAGCGCGCCCGTGAGCACGCGGGTGAGGTACTCGGCGCTCGGGAAGTACTGGATCACCGAGTTGATCACGATGGTGTCGAAGCGCCCGATGGGCAGGCCGTCCAGCTCGTGGGCCGGGCGGCAGCGCAGGTTCACCTTGGCCGCGAGGTCAGGTTCCGCCGCCAGCTCGGCACGCAGTTTCTCGATCACCGGCGCCGCGAAGTCGGTGCCCCAGTACTCCTCGGCCAGCGGCGCGAGCTTGCCCAGCAGCAGGCCGGTACCGACGCCGATTTCCAGCACGCGCCGCGGTCGCAGCTCGCTGATCCGGTCCACTGTGGCCTGCCGCCACTCCCGCATGTGCTCGAGCGGGATCGGCAGGCCGTCGTAGCTGGAGTCCCAGCCGGCGAAGTCCTCCTCGAAGACCGCGACCGGGATCTCGGTGTACTCGTCGGAGTAGACCTGCTGCCACTCGCCGATCTGGGCCGCCTCGGCCTCGGCATGCGCTTCGCCGGTCGGCCGGGCCGGGACGACGTACCCGACCAGTCGTTTGAGCCCCGGCGCCGACGGGTCGGGACGCGCGATCACGGCTGCACGCGCCACCTCGTCCAACCCGCCGAGCACGGACTCGATCTCCCCGAGTTCGACCCGGTAGCCCCGCACCTTCACCTGATCGTCGGTGCGGCCCAGGAAGTCGATGATGCCGTCCGGCCGCCGGCGGACCAGGTCGCCGGTGCGGTACATGCGCCCGCCTCCGGCGTCCCCGAACGGATCGGCGACGAACCGGTCCGCGGTCAGCGCGGGCCGACGCAGGTAACCGCGGGCGAGCCCGGCACCGCTGATGTACAGCTCCCCCGCCACACCGTCGGGCACCGGCCGCAGCCAGGCGTCGAGGATGTACGCGTCGGTGTTCCAGATCGGCCTGCCGACCGTCGGCGTGCGGCTGTCGGTGGTGCCGCCGCCGAGGGTGTTGATCGTGTATTCGGTGGGGCCGTAGAGGTTGTAGCCGTAGGTGTCCTCGGTTTCGAGCAGTCGCGACCACACCTGGTCGGAGACAGCCTCACCGCCGAGCAGCACCAGTACCGGCCGGTGCCGACCCTCGCCGCGCTCCAGCAGGCCCTGTTCGAACAGCAGGTGCGCGTAGGTGGGCGTGACGTTGACGACGTCGATGCGGTGGTTGTCGCAATAGGACACCAGCGCTTCGGCGTCTCGGCGCAGTTCCTCGTCGCAGATGTGCACCTCGTGGCCTTCGACGAGCCACAGCAGCTCTTCCCACGACATGTCGAAGCCGAAGGAGACGGTGTGCGCGATCCGCAGCCGCCGCCCGCCCGCGCCGGCCACCGCCGGGCCGAAGATGGCCTCCTGGTGGTTCAGCTGCATGTTGGTCAGCCCGCGGTAAGGGGTGACCACGCCCTTCGGCCTGCCGGTCGAGCCAGAGGTGTAGATGACGTACGCCGGGTGCTCCATGCGGTCGGCCCGGTCCCGTTCGAAGCCCGGACGTTCCACATCGGACAGTGCGTGTCCCGCGTGGGATTCGAGATCCAGCTCGTCCAGCAGCAGCCAATCACGAGCATGGCCGGTGGACAGCTGTGCGGCCCGGACGCCGGAGGTGGTGACCACGCACCACGGCTCGGCGTCGTCCAGCATCAGCGCGAGCCGGTCGGCCGGGTAGTCCAGCTCCAGCGGCAGGTAGGCCGCACCGGTGCGCAGCACCGCGAACAACGCCACCACCATGTCGATCGACCGCGGCAACCCGAGCGCCACCACGCGCTCCGGCCCGGCGCCGTGCGCGAGCAGCAGCCGCGCCATCCGATTGATCTCGGTGTCAAGTTCGGCGTAGGACAGCACCTCGTCGCCGAACACCAGGGCTGTCACGTCGGGCGTGCGTCCGGCCTGCGACTCCAGGAAGTCCGCCACGGTGTCGCACGGCAGTTCGTGCCGACGGCCGGACCAGGTCGCTTCGAGTTCCCGCCGCTGCTCCGGCGTGGGCGCACCGAGCGTGCCCACTCGCGCGGACAGGTCGCCGATCATCTCCCTGACCAGCCCGGTGTACCGCTCCAGCAAGGCGGCAGCGGTTCCCGGTTCGAGCACATCGTCCCGATAGGACAGTGTCACGCCCATTCGCTCGCCGGGCGTGAGCACCAGCGTCAGCGGGTAGTGGGTGGCGTCGAAGTTGGCCAGCGCGGTGACGCCGTGCCGGTCCCGCAGTTCGGCGAACCGGTCCTCGCCGTCGGCGTTGCGCAGGACGAAGAGCGTGTCGAAGAGCTGCCGGTGCCCGGATTCCGACTGCACCACGCCGAGGCTCATGAACTCGTACGGGTTGAGCGCCATCCGCTCGTCCTGCTGCCGCCGCAGCAGGTCGGCCACCCGCTCACGCGGATCCAGCGTCACGCGCACCGGCACGGTGTTCAGGAAGAGGCCGACGATCGATTCGATGTTCGGCACGCCGGTGGGTCGTCCCGCGACGGCCGCGCCGAACACCACATCTTGGCGCCCCAGCACCCCGGAGAGCACCAGCGCCCAGGCGGCGTTCAGCACGCTGTTCATCGTCACGCCGTGCAGGCGCGCCTGCTCGCGCAGCCGGTCGGTCTCCTCCGCGGTGAACAACGCGTCCAGGTTCGTCGGGGTGACCGGGTCGCCCGGCCGCTCCGCCGGACCGATCAGCGTCGGCTCTTCGAGACCCGTCAGCGCTTGGCGCCAGGCCGCGGTGGCGACCTCGATATCCTGGTTTTCCAGCCACACCAGGTAGTCGCGATAGGACCCGGGCGCGGGCAGGGCGGCATCGGCGGAGTAGAGCGCCAGCAGTTGCTCGATGAACAACCACGCGGACCAGCCGTCCCACAGCAGGAGGTGGCGGTGCAGCACCACGCGGTCACGGCCGTTGCCCAGCCGGATCAGCAGCACGCGGAACAACGGCGGCGCGCTGAGGTCGAAGCGCAGAGCCCGGTCTTCGGCCATCAACGCGGCCAGCCGCTCGGCTTCCTCGTGCGCAGGTAGCCCAGACAGGTCCACTTCGGACACCGGTGGCTCGGCCTCGGCGAGGACGAACTGGACCGGCCGCGGAAGCCCTTGGCTGGTGAACCCGGCACGGACGCTCGGATGCCGGGCCAGTAGCGTCGCGCACGCGGCACGCAGGCGGTCGACGTCCAGTCGGCGGTCGAAGTCGATCGCCTCCTGGACGGTGTAGACGTCGATCCCGGAGTCGTCGTAGGCCGAGTGAAAGAACAGGCCTTCCTGCAAGGGCGACAACGGCCAGACCTCGGCGACCGGACCCGGGCTGGTGCGCTGGATCTGCGCCTTTTCCGCGTCGCTCAACTCGATCAGCTCGACACCGTAGTCCACAGTGGAACCGTTGGTCACCGTCGCGTGCTCGGCCAAGGCGGCTGGAGTGCGCCGGGCGAAGACATCGCTCGGGCTGAGCACCAGTCCGGCCGCGCGCGCCCGGCTGGACACGCTGATCGACGAGATGCTGTCGCCGCCGAGCAGGAAGAAGTCGTCGTCGGCGCTGACCGAGGCCAACCCGAGAACCTCGGCGAATATTTCGACGAGCAGGCGCTCGCGGGCTGTCTCCGGTGCCCGCTTGCCGACGCTGCGAGGCTGTTCAGGTGCGGGCAGCGCCGCAGTGTCCAGTTTGCCGCTGGGTGTCAACGGCAGCTCGGCGAGCTGCACGAACGCGCTCGGGATCATCGGCGCGGGCAGGACTTCCGTGAGTTCGTCCGGCTCGCACGAGCCCACCACGTACGCGACCAGCCTGCCGTTCTTGGCGACCACCGCCGCCCTGGTGACGCCCGGCCGCGCGGCGAGCGCCGCCTCGATCTCGCCCAGTTCGATCCGGTTGCCCCGGATCTTCACCTGGCGGTCGGTGCGGCCCAGGTAGTCGAGCACGCCGTCCGCTCGCCGGGACACCAGGTCGCCGGTGCGGTACATCCGCGAACCCTGCGCCCCGAACGGATCGGCGACGAACCGGTCCGCCGTCAACCCCGGACGCGCGTGGTAGCCGCGCGCCAACTGGACACCGGCCAGATACAGCTCGCCCGGCACGCCGTCGGGCACCGGGCGCAACGCCGGGTCGAGCACGTAGAGCCGGGTGTTCCACACTGGACGGCCAATGGGGACGGTCGTGTCCCGTGTGCCGTCGAAGCGCTGGTAGGTCACGTCCACGGCGGCTTCGGTCGGCCCGTAGAGGTTGTGCAGGGGAATGCCGGTCAGCGCGTCCCAGCGGAACGCGGCAGCGCCGGGCAGTGCCTCCCCGCTGGTGAAGACGCGGCGCAGGCTCGCCGCCCAACTCGGATCGGCGGTCACTTCGTCGGCAGCGAGGAAGGCGGCCAGCATCGACGGCACGAAGTGCATCGTGGTGACCCCGCGCTCGCGGATCAGGTCCGCGAGGTAGGCCGGGTCGCGGTGGCCGTCCGGCCGGGCGAACACCACGGCGGCGCCCTCGCAGAGCGGCCAGAAGAACTCCCACACCGACACGTCGAAGCTCGACGGCGTCTTCTGGAGCGCTCGGTCTTCGCTGGTCAAACCGTATTCGTCCTGCATCCAGGCGAGCCGGTTGACGATCGCGCGATGGGTGACCACCACGCCTTTCGGCCGTCCCGTGGAACCGGAGGTGTAGATCAGGTAGGCCGGGTTGTCCGGCCCAGCGGGCACACCGCCGACCACCGGCTCTGCCGGTCCGTCCACCGGAACCGGCTCGATGTCGCCCAGCGGATCACCCACGATCAGGCGGGCACCGGAATCGGCGAGCATGAACGAGATCCGGTCGGCCGGGTAGTCCGGGTCGACCGGCAGGTACGCGGCACCGGACTTGAGCACGCCCAGCAAGGCGATCATCAGCTCGGCCGAGCGCGGCACGGCCACCGCGACGATCTCCTCGGGACCGGCGCCGCGGGCACGCAAACGGTTCGCCAGCGCCTCCGCTCGAAGGTCCAGTTCCGCATAGGACAGTGCGGTGTCACCGGCGATCACCGCGGTCGCGCCCGGCATGCGCGCAACCTGTTGCGCAAACGCTTGCACCAGCGTCTTTTCCGGCACGTCCCGCGTGGTCACATGCCGGCTCTCGATCCGCTCATGCTCAGCTGCGGACAGCAAGGAGATCCGCGCGACGGGCTGATCCGGGTCCGCCGCGATGGCTTCCAGCAGCCGGACGAACCGCGCGGCGAGCGCCTCGGCTTGCGCCGGTGCGAGACGGGCGGCGTCGTACTTCAGACTGAATTCGAGTCGCTGACCCGGCGTGACGATGAGCGCCACCGGGTAGTGCACGGCGTCAACGATTTCGACGCCGGTGACGCGCAGCGTGCCGCCGACCTCGCCGGCCTGCGGGTAGTTCTCGACCACCACGAGGGTGTCGAACAGCTCCCCCTGCGCGCCGGTCATGCGCTGTAGTTCGGCCAGGCCGAGGTGCTGGTGATCGAGCAGCGCCGCCTGTTCCCGCTGCAGCCGGGACAACGTTTCGGCGAGCGTGTCACCCGGCGCGAACCGGAAGCGCAGCGGCACGGTGTTGATGAACAGGCCCACCGCCGATTCGATGCCCTCGACCTCGGCACCACGACCGGAGACCGTGTTGCCGAACACCAGGTCGTCGCGGCCGGTGAGGTGCCCGAGCAGCAGACCCCAGGCGCCGTGCAGCACGGTGCCCATGGTCAGGCCGCGCTCCCGGGTCCGGCTCACCAGCCGGCTGGTGGTGCGCTCGCTCAGTTGCAGGTGGACTTTCTCTGGCTGCCTGCGCGCACTTTCCCGCGCGGGTTCCACGAGCAGCGTCGGCTCGTCCACTCCGGACAGTGCGGCACGCCAGGCCGCGCGAGCCGCGTCGTGGTCACGGGCGGCCAGCGACGCCAGGTAGGCACGGCGGGAGCTGGTCGGCGGCAGTTCGGCGGCGGGTGCGTAGCGCGCGAGCAGTTCACGCACCAGCACCACCACGGACCAGCCGTCCGCGACGATGTGGTGGAACGTGATGGCCAGCCGCTCACCACGGACGAGCGTGGCTCGGATCAGCGGCGGGCGTTCGAGGTCGAACGGCTTCGTCCGGTCCTCGGCCAGCTCAGCCTCGGACTCCACCTCGCGCCACGGGAGTTCGGCGTGCGCGGCGACGATCTGCACCACCTGGCCGTCCTCACGCTGCCGGAAGCCGGAACGCAGGGAACCATGGCGATCGAGCAGATCCTGGACGGCTTGACGCAAGGCGGAAGCGTCCACCGGACCTTCGAGGTCGAAGATCTCCTGGATGGTGTAGACGTCCCCGGCGTCCGGATCGAACCGCGCGTGGAAGAAGAATCCTTCCTGCAACGGAGTGACCGGTAGGACTTCCTCGACTTCGCCGAAGCCTGCCAGTTCATCCTGACTCAGCTCGATCGTCGCGATTTCCGGTTCCGGAACGACTTCGCCGGTCTTGGCGACCGCCACGCCGGCGAGCTTTTCCACGGTGCGGTGGCTGAACACCTGCCGCGGAGTGAGTTCCAGGCCGAGCCGGGCGGCCCCGAGCACCAGCCGGATCGAGGTGATGCTGTCGCCGCCGAGCATGAAGAAGTCGTCCTCGATGCCCACGGTTTCCAGGCCGAGCACGTCGGCGTACAACTCGCACAGCAGGTGTTCGCGCGGGGTCCGCGGCGCGCGGCCGGTGCTCAGCGCGCCGAAGTCCGGCATCGGGAGTGCGGCGCGGTCGAGCTTGCCGTTGGTCATGATCGGCAGGCTTTCCAGCGGCACGAAGGCGGACGGCACCAGGTACGCGGGCAGGCGGTCTTCGGTGTAGGTCCGCAAAGCCTTCATCAGCAGGCCCGCGTCGCGGAAGGCCGCGGGCGTGTTGGCGTAGGCGGCTGGGTCGCGGAATTCGCTGGCAGCGGGCCGATACACCGTGCCCACGGGAACACCGGGCGCGGTCAGGACGGCATCGAACTCGCCGTTGAGCGCGTCACCGGACCAAGTCAGCGCGGTCTCGTAGCCGAGATCGGCAGCCAGTTGGGCGACCGCCTCGGGATCGACACCGGCTGGTGGCTCGTCACCGCCGTCGACGGCTCGCAAGGCAGCCAGGTCCGATGCGAGCCGCGCATTGGGAATGCTGTTCAGGCACAAGCTTTCCGGCTTCTCCGTGGTCAGGCGCTCGTGTAGGGCATCGAGTCCTGGCCATGCGACATCTACTGTGGACTGTGCATTGTCTACCGGATTCAGTCGTAGTACCACGTCGTAGCGGTGACGGCTCAGCTCGTTGTCATAGTCCGCCCGCTTCAGGCGTACGTCGGCGCTGCCGCCGAGTTCGGCTGCCAGTGCGGGAAAGAAGTCGGGATCGAGGAGCAACTCGCCTTCCCAGGCGACCGCGGCGTCGACCGCGACCGCGGAGGCGTTTTCCCCGTGGCGTTCCACCTCGACAGCCGCCCTCAAGGCGCGAAGGGTACGCAGGTTCCGGATGTCACCGAGGAAGAGAGAACCGCCCGGCACTAGAAGACTGGCGGCCTGGCGCACCACGTCGGCGAAGTAACCGGCGCTCGGGAAGTACTGCGCCACCGAGTTGATCACCACGGTGTCGAAGAAATCCGAGGGCAGACCGGAGAAGTCGTGCGCGGGTTGCGCACGCAGTTCGACCTTGTCGGCCAGGTCTGCGCTGAGCCGCTGCCCGAGCACCTCGATGACCTCTTCGGACAGATCCAGGCCCCAGTACGCCTCACACGAGGGCGCGACTTCCGACAGGATCAGCCCGCTGCCGACGCCGATCTCCAGCACCCGTTGCGGCCGCAGCTCGCGGATGCGGTCCACTGTGGCCGCTCGCCAGGATCGCATGTCTTCCAGCGGCAGGGCTTCGCCGTCGTAGGTGCTGTTCCAGCCGCTGAACCCCTCGTCGTCGGCGACGGAGTACAGCAGCTCGTGCAGTCCCTTCCACTGACTCACCTGCGCCAGTTCGGTTTCCGCGTTCTGCTCGGCCGTTTCCGGGACCACGTAGGCGACGAGCCGCCGGTCGCCCGGCTTCACTTCACGAGGCACGACGGCCACCCGGGCCACGGACTCGTGCCCGGCGAGCACCGACTCGATCTCACCGGGTTCGACGCGGTGGCCGCGGATCTTGACCTGGTGGTCGGCACGGCCCAGGAAGTCGATGTTGCCGTCCGGGCGCCAGCGGGCGCGGTCGCCCGTGCGGTACATGCGGTCGCCAGGGTCGCCGAAGGGATCGGCGACGAAACGTTCGGCGGTCAGCCCCGGACGGCCCGCGTACCCGCGCGCGAGACCGCGGCCGGCGACGTAAAGCTCGCCCTCGGCACCGATCGGCACCGGGCGCAGCTCGTCGTCCAAGATGTAGCAGCGGGTGTTCGGGTCCGGTTTGCCGATCGGCACCGGGCCGGTCCACTCCGGTTCGGCGAGCCACAGCGTGGAGTTCACCGTGGCTTCGGTGAGGCCATACGCGGCGACCACGCGCAACCGCCGCGACCAGCGCGCGATCAGTTCCGGCGGCACGGTTTCGGTGCCGACGACGAGCACCGCGCCCTCGGGCAGCTCGCACTCCGGCGGCAACGCGGCCACCAGCGACGGCGGCAGGATCATGTGCGTGGCCCGGTTTTCCACGATGTAGCCGGTCAACTCCGGACCGGCGACGCGGCGGTGTGACGGCACCAGGACCACCCGGCCGCCCACGCACAGCGACATCACCAGATCCCACACGGCCACGTCGAAGCCGGCCGACGCGAACTGCACCACGCGGCTCTCCGGCCCGATGCCGAGGCGGTCGGTGGCCGTGGCGATCAGGCTGCCGATGCCGTCGTGGGACAGCACCACGCCCTTGGGCCGTCCGGTGGAACCGGAGGTGTAGATGACGTAGGCCGCCCGATCCAGCTCTTGTGGACTGTCCACATCGGCGTCTTCGAACGCCTCCAGAACACGGTCGTCGAGCAGGACGGGTTCGACACCCGCAGGCAACTCGCCCGCCAGATCCCTTGTGGACAGCACCTGCCCGGCACCGGAGTCGGTGAGCATGTAGGCGAGGCGGTCTTCGGGGTGGTCGAGGTCGAGCGGGAGGTAGGCCGCGCCCGCCTTCATCACCCCGAGCAGCGCGATCACCAGCAGCGGTGTGCGCGGCAACGCGACACCGACCACGTCCTCCGCGCGGACCCCGCGGTGGTGCAGCAGGCGCGCCAGCCGGTTGGCCGCCGCGTCCAGCTCGCGGTAGGTGAGGCGTTCGTCCTCGCACACCAGCGCGATCGCGTCCGGGGTGCGGCGGACCTGCGCCTCGAAGGCGACCGGCCAGGTCAGCTCGGGCACTTCGCGGTCGTCACGGCCGAACTCGGTGATGAGCCGGACCTGTTCCGCGTCGAACCGGCCCGGCTCGGTGTACTGCCCGGTCACCGAGAGCCGGCCCCGGTGCCCGCGTATTCCGGCTCGGGCGCGGCCGCCCGGCGGGCCAGCAGCGAGTCGAGGATTTCCCCGACGCGGATGGCGGTGTTGGACAGCAGGGAGGAGGTGATGCCGTGCGAGTGCTCGGTGCCGCCCTGCAGGTAGATGCCGCCGTGGACCTCGTCGCCGGTGCGCAGCCGGTAGTCGCGCTCGATCAGGAGCCTGCCGTCTTCGTCGCGGTGGCAGTGCGCGGCCAGCTCACCGAGCAGCGGCGAGGGGTCGGCGGGCCGGTACCCGGTGGAGTAGACGACCACGTCGGCGTCGAGCACGGTCTGCTCGCCGGTGGTCAGCGTGACGATCGTGGCGCGCACGCCCTCCGGGGTCTCGATCACCTCGACCGGGCGGGACACGTTGAACATGCGCAGCCGCTCGACGCCGAGCACCTTTTCCCGGTACACCCGGCGGTACAGCTCGTCGATCAGGTCGAGGTCGACCGCGGAGTAGTTGGTGTTGGCGTGGTAGCCGACGAGCCGCTGCTTGAACGCCTCCGGCGAATCGTAGAAGTGGTCGACCGCCTCGGGGTCGAAGATGCGGTTCGCGAAGGAGCTGTCGTCGGCCGGGCTGTAGCCGTAGCGCGCGAACACCGAGCACACCTCGGCGCGCGGGAACCGTTCGTGCAGGAAGGCGGTCACCTCGGCGGCGCTCTGCCCGGCACCGACGACCACGAAGCGCGAGGGGTCGGCGGCTTCGAGCTTTTCCACCCGGTAGAGCAGTTCGTGGTTGTGCCAGATCCGTTCGCTCGGCACCACGCCTTCGGGCAGGTTGGGGCGCAGGCCGGTGCCGATGGCGAGGTTGCGGGCGCGGAACACGGACTCCTCGCCCGACCGCGAACGCACGCGCACGTCGAAGTAGTCGACCGCGTCACCGTCGGTCACCGGTTCGATGGCGACCACGTCGTTGTCGTAGGCCACCAGGTCGTCGACCTTCGCCGCGCACCACTCGAAGTAGTCGTGGAACTCGAGGCGCAGCGGGAAGAGGTTCTTGTGGTTGATGAAATCGACCAGCCTGCCCTTGGCGTGCAGGTAGTTCAGGAAGCTGAACTCGGTGGTCGGGTTGCGCATCGTGGCCAGGTCCTTGAGGAAGGAGACCTGCATGGTCGCGTCCTCGATGAGCATGCCGCGGTGCCAGCCGAAGCGGGGCTGGCGCTCCAGGAACTGCGCCGTCACCGGCTCGCCGGGGCCCGCGTTGTGCTCGGTGAGGGCGATCGCGAGTGCGAGGTTCGACGGGCCGAAGCCGACCCCGACGAGGTCGTAGACCGGGATCTGCGGTCCGGCGTGCGTAGTTCCGGTCTCTGGCATACCCGTCCCATTCCGGCGGCTGGTGGCCGCGACCTCGACGTAATACAGCGCGTACCTAGGGGACCCTAACCTAACTTAGGCGAGCCTCTACTAGTACGTTCGTGGGTGATGTACCTCTCCGCTCGACAAGCTTGCGGTTCTTAGGCGAGGCTTGCTTAACTGCCCCGGTTTGCGCCGCCGCCGACTTTGAGGAGCCTCATGCGTGTCGCGATGTTCGGGTACCAGACCTGGGGGCATCGCACCCTCGAAGCCCTGCTCAGCGGGGGGCACAAGGTGGTGCTGGTGGTCACGCACCCGAAGAGCGAGCACGCCTACGAAAAGATCTGGTCGGACTCGGTGGCCGACCTCGCCGAGGCGAACGGCATCCCCACGATCCTGCGCAACCGGCCGGACGACGAGGTCGTGCGCCGGCTGACCGAGGCCGCGCCGGACCTGATCGTGGCGAACAACTGGCGCACCTGGCTGCCGCCGGAGATCTACGACCTGCCTCGCCACGGCACGCTGAACGTGCACGACTCACTCCTGCCCGCGTACGCCGGGTTCTCACCGCTGATCTGGGCGCTGATCAACGGGGAACCGGAGGTCGGCGTGACCGCGCACATGATGGACGCGGACCTCGACGCCGGGGAGATCGTGCTGCAGCGGGCGATCCCGGTGGGGCCGAAGGACACCACGACCGACCTGTTCCACCGCACGGTGGACCTGATCGGGCCGATCGTCACCGACGCGCTGGAGCTGATCGCGAGCGGGACCGTGGAGCCGGTCAAGCAGGACCGGTCGAAGGCGAGCTTCTTCCACAAACGGTCCATCGAGGACAGCCGGATCGACTGGACCTGGCCGGCCGCGGACATCGAGCGGTTGATCCGCGCGCAGTCGGACCCGTACCCGAACGCGTTCACCTACCACCGGGGTTCGCGGCTGCGCATCGTGAAGGCTTCGGTCTCGGCGGGGCGGTACGGGGGCACGCCGGGGCGCATCTTCATCCCGGAGGGCGACGGCGTGGTGATCGTGGCCGGCGCCGACGCGCGGACCGGGCGGAACCACGGGCTGCTGATCGAGCGGGTGCGCACGGAGGACGACCGGGAACTCGCCGCCACGGACTACTTCCGGACGATGGGCGGATACCTGACCGGGACCCCGTGATCGCGAGTTGTACACAGGTGCGGGGTTGTCCCCAGGGCCCCTGTCGACCAGCCCGTTCGGGGGTGGGGGCGGGATAGGATGGTTGCAGGGGCCGCCCCCAGGGAGGGTGGGGGGCCGTCTGCTGCTGGATTTCCGCGGCTGAACAGTGCGTCGCGGTTGGCCCGGTTCACGGTTTCGTGGGCCGGGCCGTTTTGCTGCCCGGGGGTGGTGTTTGTCCAGAGTGGACTGAAGTTGAGGGGGCATTGCTCCCTGCCCCCTTCAACTTATAGCCGATACCGGGGCTTGCGGCAAGGCCGGGGTCGTCCCCCACAATGCTCGGTCTGAGGCCGGTACCAGGGGAAATGGAGCACCAAAGTGCGTGTCTTGATGACGACGTGGGGATCGCGCGGGGACGTCGAACCGTTGGTGGGGCTCGCGGTGGCGTTGCGCGGGCTCGGCGTGGAGGCGCGGGTTTCCGCGCCGCCGGATGAGGATTTCGTGCGGTTGCTGGGTCGGGCCGGGGTGCCGCACGTGCCGCTCGGGCCGACGGTGCGGTCGGTGGTCGCCAATCCGAAGCCGCCGACGGGGGAAGACGCGTTCCGGCTCGCGCCCGCGCTGGTCGCGGCGCGGTTCGAGACGCTGGGCGCGGCAGCCGGGGAAAGCGACGTGCTGCTGGCGACCGGCCTGATGCCGGCCGGGGCGCGCGATGTGGCCGAGCACCAGGGCATTCCGTACGTGTACTCGTGCTTCCACACCTACGGGCTGCCGTCGCGGCACTTCGCACCGGGGATGCGGCCGGGCACGGCGGACGCGCCGGAGGCGACCGACAACCGGGCGCAGTGGGAGCAGGACGCCCAGCGGGTTAACGCGTTGTACGGCGAGGCGGTCGCCCGTCATCGCGAAGCGCTCGGCCTGCCGCCGGTGGACAACGTCCGCGACTACGTCTTCACCGAGCAGCCGTGGCTGGCGGCGGATCCGGTGCTGTGCCCGTCGGACGGCTTGACCGACTACGACCTCGTGCAGACCGGCGCGTGGATCCTGCCCGACGACCGCCCGCTGCCCGGCGACCTCGAAGCGTTCCTCGGCGCCGGTCCACCGCCGGTGTACGTGGGCTTCGGCAGCATGGCCGCGCACGCCCCGAAGGACGCCGCCCGCGTGGCCATCGAGTCGGCCCGCGCGCACGGCCGGCGGCTCGTCCTCGCCAGCGGCTGGGCCGGATTGGCCGCGGTCGACGAGGCCGACGACTGCTTCGTCGTCGGTGAGGTCAACCAGCAGGCGTTGTTCCGCAGGGTGGCCGCGGTCGTGCACCACGGCGGCGCGGGCACCACGACGACGGCCTCGCGGGCGGGCGCGCCGCAGGTGGTGGTCCCCCAGATCGCGGACCAGCCGTTGCTGGCCGCCCGGGTGGCCGAACTGGGCATCGGCGTGGCACACGACGGCCGCACGCCGACCACCGAGTCACTGACCGACGCGTTCACCACGGTCCTGGACCCGGAAGTCCAGGCGCGGGCCAAGGCCGTGAGCGAGACGATCCGGACCGACGGCGCGATGGTGGCCGCGAAGCGGCTCGTCGACGTGGTCAAGGGCGCGTGACCCACCGGGCCGCGATCCTCAGTGCACGGCCGGTGAAACTTCCGAATAATAGGGAACTCGGCACTCCGAAGCGGAATGTTCCGGTTTGCATGTTGCATATTTCTTCGGGTCATTGACGGCCCATTACCCGACCGGGTCGCGGGGATGCCGCCGTGCTCCGGCGGCGGTATGCTCCCCCGCGTTCTCGGGATGGGAACAGGGCATACCGGTGCATGGGGTTGAGGTGGTCTGGGTGACTTCAGGGAAGATCCTGCGGTTCGACGAGGTGCGGGGATACGGCTTCATCGCGCCGGACGAGGGCGGCGAAGACGTATTCATGCACGCCAATGATCTGCGCGACGAAAAACATCTGTTCCAGCCGGGAATGACGGTGACCTTCGACGTGGAGGACGGGGGCCGCGGACTCAAGGCCTCCAACGTCCACCTCGCCGATCGCGACGCCGCCACGGCCGCGGCCCACCAGCCCGCCCGCACCACGCGCGTGGTCGAGGACGGGCTGGCGGATCTGCTCTCGCAGAGCGAGTTCCGCCAGGAACTCACCGAGGCCATGCTGGAGTCCGCGCCCACCCTCACCGGCTCCCAGATCGTGTTGTTGCGCCGGAAGATCGTGCAGCTCGCCCAGTCGCACAACTGGGTGGAACATTAGAGCCGCTGCAGCCCCCGGCTCCCGGCCTGCACCACATAGCTGCGGTCCGCGGTGATCTGCACCTTCGCCGGGTCCAGTTCGAGCGCGCTGGACACCCGCATGAAGTCGGCTCGCGTCTGCGCGGGCGTGGTGGTCACCCGTACGTAGCCCCGCTCGCCGAGGCAGTACTTGACGTGCGGGTTGTGCGAGAGCCACGCCGAGCTCGGCGGCGCGGAGCCGACGATCGGGTCGCTGTGGTCGAAGTAGTCCTGCCGCAGGTCCGCCGCCCAGTGCCGGTGCACGTCGCCGGTCAGCACGATCGGGTTGGGCACCCCGCGGTCCACCCAGCCCTTCGTGATCCGGTCGCGCGAACCCTCGTAGCCGTTCCACGAGTCGGGTGATTCGCAGGTGTCCTTCTTGCCGTCGCCGTCACGCTGCGCGAAGAACACCTGCTGTCCCAGGAAGTCCCACGTGGCCGGGTGCGTCTCGAGGGCCTTCAGCAGCCACTGCTCCTGCGCGGTCCCGGTGAGCGTGCGCTTCGGGTCGCGCATCGTGGCGCAGCCCTGCGCGCTGGTGGCCTGCACGCTGCGGTGCTGCCGCGTGTCCATCAGGTGGAAGCGCGCCAGGTTGCCCCACCCGAACTGGCGGTACAGCTGGATCGACGACCCGCTCGGTTTCGCGGTCGACCGGATCGGCATGTTCTCGTAGAACGCCTGGAACGCGGCGGCCTTGCGGGCCGCGGTGGCCGGGGCGGTGCTGGAGTTCCAGTTGTTCATCACTTCGTGGTCGTCGAAGACCAGCATCCACGGCGCCGCCGCGTGCGCGGCCTGCAGGTACTGGTCGGTCTTGTGCTGGGCGTGCCGCGCCCGGTAGTGCCCGAGCGAGGTGGTCTCGGCGCTGAGCGCCATCGCGCGCACCCGCGGCACGGCGGCGTTCGTCGACGGCTTCTCGTACATGTAGTCGCCGAGGAACAGCACCAGGTCCGGGTTGTCGGCGGCGATGCCGCGGTGCGCGTGGTACCAGCCCTCCTCCCAGTGCTGGCACGACGCCAGGCAGTACTTCAGCTGGTTGACCGCGGCACCGGCGGCGGGCGCGGTCCGGGTCCGGCCGACCGGCGAGAGGAAGCCCGCGGTCTTGAAGCGGTAGAAGTAGCCGCGTGCCGGGTCGAGCCCCTTCGGTTCGACGTGCACGCTGTGCCCGACCGCCCGGCTGGTGGCCACGGTGCCCTTCTGCACCACCGAGCCGAACGCCTGGTCGGTGGCGATTTCCCAGTCCACGTTGTACGCCGCGTCCGGCATCCCGCCGAAACCGTCCTGGCTCAGCGGGGCCGGCGCGAGTCTGGTCCAGAGCACCACGCTGTCGGGCAGTGGATCACCCGAAGCCACGCCGAGCTGGAACGGGTCGCGGATGGCCGGGGCGGCGATCCGCGTCCGGGTGTTCGCCCACGAGGGCACCGACGCGGCGGTGACCAGCCCGCCCGCCGCGGCCAGTCCGCCGAGCAGCACGAGCCGCCGATTCACCTGGGTCATGACAAGGTCCTCCCTATCGGGTCGCCTCACGAGGCGAAGTCGGTGATGCCGTCGCTGCAGGTTTCGAGCACGGGGCTGGTCGCCGAGTAGTTCGCGACGCAGGTCTTGTAGTGCACCCAGCCGCCGTCCGGCACGCTGACCACCTTGTCCACCTGCGTGCCGTTGCCGTTCGAGTTCCAGGCGTAGAGCGGCCCGATCCCGCCCTTGAGCCAGTACGCGACCACCGCGGACTTGCCGTCGGCGTCGCGGTCCCACACCGAGAAACGGGCGTCCGATGAGCGGAAGAGGCCTTCAGCCGCGCAGGCGCCGGTCGAGCATTCGGCGCTGCCGCTGCCGACCCCGCAGTCGGGGGCGATCCGGCCGTCCGAGCCGGTTTTCACGTAGGTGTCGGAGAGGTAGCCACCGAGTGCGGGGATGTAGTCCCACAGCGTCGAGGTCCCGAGCGGTCCGGTGACCGAAGGGCCGGTGGTCTGGCAGTCGATGCTGACCGCGGCGCCGTTGGCCACGGTGCGGACCACGGTCGCGGCGGTGGTCGGCGCCCGGCGGACGTTGAGCGGATCGCCGGCCGTCTGCACGGTGCCGGGCGCGGCCGCCAGCGCCGGAGCCGCGTTGACCAGCGACAACGCCGTGGCGGCGGTGAGCACGGCCACCGCCGCGGCGGCCGATCTGCGGATCGAAGAGGGCATCATCGGCTCAGCGTGCGAGCAACTGGTACACAATGCGTACAAACCCGTGCCCGCTACGCTGTATAGCCTGCTCGGGGGATGACCAGCGGGCCCCCGGACTACTCCGGGCGCCGGTGTAAATACCCACAAATGGCACTAGTCAACAGATCACGGACCCCCATACGATCCGGTTTGTTCTACTCCAGGCGGGCGGTGCTGTTGACTGCGATCTCGTTTCGCGTACTGGGGCCGCTCGAGGTCATCGTGTCCGGCCGGGTGCTGCCGTTGGGTGGGCCCAAGCCGCGATTGCTGCTGGCCACGCTGCTGCTCCAGCCGAATGTGGCGGTCTCCGCGGACACGCTGATCGACGTGCTGTGGCCGGAAAAGGCACCTCGGTCCGCGGCCGCGAACATCCGCACCTACGTGCACGCCCTGCGCCGGCGGCTGGCCGAAGGTTCGGCCGATGTCGCCGAACGCATCCAGAGCCGGTCCGCCGGTTACACCCTCACCGCCGACGCGGACGAATTGGACGCCACCCGGTTCCAGGAACTGGCCGCCCGCGCGCAGAAACTGGAGCCCGCGAAGGCGCTGGCGCTGCTGACCGAGGCCGATTCGCTCTGGCGCGGCGAGGTGCTCGAGGACCTGCCGCACAGCCACACCTGGGGCTCCACCGTGGCGCGGCTCAACGAACTCCGGCTGTCCACGCAGGAACAGCGCCTGAAGACCCGGGTCGAACTGGGCCACCACACCGACGCCATCGTCGAACTGCGCGGCCTGCTCGCCGACCACCCGCTGCGCGAGGAACTGTGGGAGCAGTTGATCATCGCGCTCGACGCCGACGGGCGGAACGCCGAGGCGCTGCGGGCCTACGCCCAGGTCGAGCAGGTGCTGCTGGACGAGCTGGACACCGAGCCGGGACCCCGGTTGCAGGGCCTGCACACCCGGCTCCTCGCGGCGAACCGGCACAACGGGTCGAGACCCGTGGCGCCCGGACCGAGTCCCTTCCCGATCTGCCAGCTGCCGCTGGACCTGCCCGACTTCACCGGGCGCGCCGAGGTGGTCGGTGATCTGGTCGTCCTGCTGCGGCAACAGCGGGCCAGCGGCTCGCCCGCGGTCGTCGTGCTCTCGGGTGCGCCGGGCGTCGGCAAGTCGTCCATCGCCGTGCGGGTGGCCCACGAACTCCGCGCCGAGTTCCCCGACGGGCAGTTGCACCTCAACCTCGGCGGCACTTCGCCGTCCCCGCGCACCCCGATGGAGGTGCTGCCGGAGATCCTGCGCGCGCTGGGCGTCCCGGACCCGGCCATGCCGCGCACGCTGGCGGAACGTTCGGCGTTGCTGCGTTCGCGCTTGTCCCGGCGGCGCATGTGCCTGGTGCTCGACGACGTCGGCAGCGCCGCGCAGATCCGGCCGCTGCTGCCCGGAGCCGGGGCGTGCGCGGTGCTGATCACCAGCCGCACCCGGCTGCCGGACCTCGCGGGCGCGCGGCCGATCGACGTCGAGGTGCTGCCCGACGAGGACGCCATCCGGCTGCTCGCCGGCATCATCGGCAACGACCGCGTGCGGGACGAGCCGGACAGCGCCGCCGCGATCCTCAAGGCGTGCGGGTACCTGCCGCTGGCGATCCGGATCGTCGGCGCGAAGCTGACCCACCGGCCGTCGTGGACGCTGCGGATGCTCGCCGACCGGCTGCGCAACGAACGGCGAAGGCTCGACGAGCTGCAGGTGGGCGATCTGGCCGTGCACGCCAGCGTGACCTTGAGCTACGACATGCTGCCCCGGGGCGCGGCGCAGGCGTTCCGCGGCCTCGGCCTGCTCGGTCCCGTCCAGTTCCCCACCTGGGCGGTGGCCGCGGTGCTCGACCGCGAAGAGGCCGACGGCGTGCTCGACGTGCTGGTCGACGCGCACCTGGTGGAACTGGTCAGCTCCGACGCCAACGGCCAGCCGCACTACCGCCTGCACGACCTGCTCCGGGTGTACGCGGCCAGGCAGGGCGAGGTCGACGACAGCGAGGACGACCGCCGGGCCGTGCTCCGGCGGGTGCTGGAGGGCTACCTCTGCCTGGCGACCAGCGCGGTCGCGCGGATGCCGCTGCACTTCTTCGGGCAGCACACGGTCGGCGGTCCCGATGGCTGGCACGTGCCGGACGCCGACGAGGTCGTCGGTGACCCGCTCGCCTGGTTCGACTCCGAGCGGCGCACGGGGGTGGCGGCGGTGGCGCTGGCCGCCCAGTGGGGGCTGGACGACCTGGCCTGGCGCCTGACCGCGGCGTTCACCCCGTACTTCGACCTGCGCGGACACCAGGCCGACTGGCAGCACACGCACGCCATCGCGCTGGCCGCCGCTCGGCGCACCGGCGACCTGCGCGGGCAGGCCATCGTGCAGCGCAACCTCGGGCAGATCCACCTGTACCAGGACGCCTACTCCGACGCGGTCACCGGTTTCCAGGAGTCGTACCGCCTCTTCCAGCAGGTCCCCGACGACCGCGGGGCGGCCATCGCGCTGGCCGGGCTGGGCAGCGCGCTGCGCATCAGCGGACGCCGCGAGCAGGCACTGGATCCCAGCCTCGAAGCGCTGCACCTGTTCCAGCGCGCCGGTGACCCGCACGGCGAGGCGGTCGCGAAGATCGCGATCGGGGCGTGCTGGCTGGCGGTGGACGCCTTCGACGAGGCCGAACGCTGGTTCGTCGAGGCGTACGACCTGTGCGCGCTCATCGGCGACCGGCACCGCGAAGCACACGCGCTCAAGCGCATCGCGATGCTGCACCAGCGCCGCGGCCACCTCACCGAGGCACGCGAGCAGGTGAGCCGGGCGATCGCGATCTTCGAAGAACTCGGCGACGACCACTGCGTCGGCTACGCGAACCAGAACCTCGGCGAACTCTGCCTGCAGAGCGGCGACCTGGCCTACGCGCAACTGCTGCTGGTGAACTCGTTCAGCGTGCACCGCCGCAACGGGGACCGGCGGTCCGAGGCGGAGGTCACCGACCTGCTCGGCCGCCTGCACCAGGCGCTCGGGCAGCCGGAACGCTCCCGCGGGTACTTCGAGCGCTCGCTGTGCATCTGGCGGGAGCTGGCTGCCGACAACGAGGCCGCCGCCGTCGCCGCGCGGATGAACGGCCTGCCGCGACTGGCCGCGCCGCGCAAGCGCAGGCACATCGCCTCCGCGTGAGATTTTTGTTTGTATCGATCGTGTACGAGCCTTCCGCAGACTTCGGCCGACCGATTTCCCCACCTGGTGGAAGGTCATCGCGATGGGCAAGTGCGGTGGCCGGGAACTCAACTACGTCAGCGACGTCGACGTGGTCTTCGTCGGTGACGGCGACCTCCAGGTCGCCACCCGCATCGCCAGCAAGATAATGGGCGTCGTCGGCAAGGCCTGCTTCGAGGTCGACGCCGCCCTGCGCCCGGAAGGCAAGGCGGGCGCGCTCGTCCGCACCCTCGAGGGGCACGACGCCTACTACAAGAAGTGGGCGCGGACCTGGGAGTTCCAGGCGTTGCTCAAGGCTCGGCCGGTCGCCGGTGACGAGGAGCTCGGCGGGCAGTACTGCGAGCTGATCGCGCCGATGGTGTGGGCCGCAGCGGAACGGGAGAACTTCGTCGGCGACGTGCAGCGCATGCGCCGCCGGGTCGAAGGACATGTCCCTTCCGAACTGGTCGAGCGCGAGCTGAAACTCGGCCGCGGCGGTCTCCGCGACGTGGAGTTCGCCGTGCAACTGCTGCAACTCGTCCACGGCCGGGTCGATCCCGACCTGCGCTCGTCGTCCACTTTGGAGGCTCTGGCCGCGCTCGGCGAGAGCGGGTACGTCGGCCGGGCGGACGCGGCCGAGCTGGAGGGCTCGTACGAGTTCCTGCGGTCCATCGAGCACCGGCTGCAGCTGCGGCGGTTGCGCCGGACGCGGCGATCAAGGGGCTCGCGGCGAACAACGCCAAGGTGCTCATCGAGTGCTACGTGGAAGGCGAGACGGTCACCGGGACCTACGGCACCAGCAACATCTGGAACCGCATCGGCACCGGCCACTACATCTCCGACACCTACGTCTACACCGGCTCCGACGCCCCCATCGCCCCTGAATGTGCTGAATTTTCTGCCACGCCTCCGGCGTGGCGGCTAGGTCGCTTCTGAGCCGATCACTGGGCCGAGGTACACCAGGCCGCTGGGGCGACCTGGCGCACCTCAACCCAGTGATCGGCGCGACCTAGCGGGCGGGGCAGGTTCTCACGGGCGAATCAATGCGTGGGGCGGGTTTCGGGGCTGTCCGAGGTGGTGGGGGGCTCCGGGGACTTCGGCCAGATGGCGGCGCAGCGCGTGCCGGGGGCCGGGGTCTTCAGGGCCACCAGGTAGGTCTCCACCTGTTCGCGGACGCAGGTGCTCCGCCCGAACTGCCCGTGCCCGATGCCGTCGTACTCCAGCAGCGCCGCGTTCCGCAGCTGGCGTGCGACCTCGTAGTTCCACGCCCGCGGCGTGGCCACGTCGTACTTCGCCTTGGTGATCAGGATCTTCGGGGCGTCACGCACGTTCAGGCGGTGCTGCGGGTTGCGCACCTGCGACGGCCAGCCGAGGCAGCTGGTCACGTCGCTCCAGAACGGTGAGATCCGCGTGTACGGCGCGACTTTGGCCGCGCGTTCGGCGTAACGGGCCAGTTCCCCGACCCCGCGGACGTCCCATTTCCAGTCCTGGCACCAGATCGCCTGGTAGGAGTTCTGCCCGGTCTCGCCCTTCGGCTCACCCGGCGCGGCGGGCGTCTCGACGCCTTCGGCGAGTTCGCGCAGCCTCGTGGCGAGCGGGAACCACTGCTTTTCCGGCGAGTACATGCCGTTCATCAGCTCACCGCGCAGCTGTTCCGCGCTCACCGGCAGCTGCCCGGCCTCGGCCTTGGCGTGCAGCTCGGTCCACACCTTGCGCACGTTCCCGTCCCGCAGCGCGCAGTCCGGCGTCCTGGCGCACCAGTCGGCGAAGGCGAGGAACGAGCCTTCGAGGTCGGCGCTCGCGGTCTCGATGTACTTCGCGCCCGAGGTGATGCTGTGATCCATGTTCGAGTCGATGGTCATCGCGCGCACGCGGTCGCCGAACAACTCGGCGTACTGCTGACCGACCTGCGTGCCGTAGGAAGCGCCGTAGAAACTGAGCTTCTCCTCGCCGAGCGCGGCGCGGATGGCGTCGATGTCGCGGACCACGCTCTCGGTGTCCACGTGGTCGAAGACCGCGCCGGTCAGCTCACGGCAGTCCTCACCGAGGCGGCGGTTGTAGTCGAGCAGCTGCTCGTACTCCGCCTGGGTCTCCGGGTAGTCCGCCGGTCGCTGGTCGAGCAGCGCCTGCGTGCACCGGACCTCGTTGCTGCGCTTCACCCCGCGCTGGTCGAAGGTGACGATGTCGAAGCGGTCGCGCAGCACGCTGTCCTCGGGGATACCGGGGTTCAGCGTGTACCGGTCGATGCCGGACGAACCGGGCCCGCCGGGCGCGACGAAGAGCACGCCGACGCGCTTGGCCTGGTCCCGCGCGGGCAGCCTGCCGATCGCCAGCTGGAAACTGCCCTCCGCCGGATCGGCCCAGTCGATCGGCACCTCGATGGCGGCGCACTCACCGGTCAGCGTGCCGCACGTCTCCCATTCGACCGGCGGCGCCGCGGTGGCGACCCCCGCCAGCGGCAGGAGCGCGAGCACCGCGGCGACCACGCCGAGTTTGCCTGAACTACGCAAAGTTCCTCCCAGACGGCGCTTTTCGTGAGCACCGTGAACGTCTGGGACGAGCTTATCGTTGGCTCACCGGGAGACTTCAAGCGGTAAATGCAGCCGCAGACCCGACGAGGTGCCGGATCCCGTTGCCAGCGCGGCGATTTCCGCGGTCGTCAGCGCACGGCCGTACAGCCGGATTTCGTCGAGTGAGCCCTGCAACCGGAACTGGCCGTCGAGCCGCTGCCCGAGGTGGATCGCGAACGGCCGCCCCGGGCTCACCGAGCCGGTCAGCCCCGAAGCCGAGGCCGCGAGTTTGCCGTCCAGGTACAGCGAAGCCGTGCCGCCGGACCGCGTCAGCGCGAAGTGGTGCCACTTCCTGTCGTTCAGCGCGGCGGGCGCGTCCACGGTGACGTGCCCGGTCGGCCCGTTCTCCAGGTGCGCGCGGATCCGGCCGTTGCCCGGCTCGGCACGCAACCAGACCTGCGAGAAGTCCTCGCCGAGGTTATAGGCCCACAACAGGGATTGGCTCGCGGTCGAAGCGCCGTAGTTGAACCAGCCGGACCAGGTGAAGTCACCGCCACCGGTCGCCAGCGCCTCGGAGAACGGCAGTTGCAGGTAGTCGTCCTTGCCGTCGAGGGCCAGCGCCTTGCCGAAGCGCCCGGCGCCCAGCGTCGCGCCCCCGCGCAGGTAGGCGTGGTGGGCACCGGCGGAATCCGGGGTCACCGGCAGTCCCGCGGTGTTGCCGTCCGGCAGGCCGAGCGCCGACTCCGACAACGCGGCCCAGCGGATGGAGGCGTTGGCGTGGAACTCGGGCCCGGCCTCGAACAGCAGGCCGACGCTCGTCGCGCTCAACGGCACCAGGTCCGAGTAGGCCGCGTCCTGACCCCAGACGAGCACGCCGGGTGACTGCCAGTTCACGCCCTCGTCGTAGGACGACCGGACCCGCAGCTCCTTGCGTCTGTCGCATGTGGACGGAGCAGCGAACAGCACGCGGTTGTACAGCGAGCCTTGGTCGACCGCACGCAGCCGGACCGTGGAACCCTGCACGGTCGGGGTGACCAGGTCCGGTACGAAGGCGAACTTCTTCGAGAAGGTGACACCGCCGTCCGAGCTGATCGCGAACGCGCGGTTGTCCCTGCCCTGGTTGACGCACTTGGTCCCGGAGCTGTTCCAGTCGTTGCGCGCGGCGGCGTGGACGCGGCCGTCGGTCAGCTCGACCGGGCTGATCTCCTGCGGCTTCAACCCCGCCGCCGGGGTGTCCACCGCACCCCGTTTCCAGGTGGCGCCCTGGTCGTCGCTGTAGATCAGCGCGCCCGAATGCGCGGAACCGATCGAGTAGTTCAGCCCCGCGACCAGCCGGCCCTCGTGCTCCCCCCGGGTGAGCACGATGCCGTGCGAAGGTCCGGTCGCCAGCCACGGCGGTGGCGAGCCGAACCCGAGTTCCCGCGTGATCTCGCGTGGCGCCGACCAGGTGACGCCGTGGTCGTCGCTGATCGACACCCTGGGCTTGCGCCCGCAGGCCGGTGGCTTCACGCACTCGTAGGTGGACAGCAGCACGATCCGGCTGGTGCCGGGCACCGCGATCGGCACCGGGTTGCCCTTGGTGTCACCGAAACCCTCGATGACCACCTTCAGCGGTCCCCACGACTTCCCGCCGTCGGCCGACCGCTTGTACACCAGATCGATGTCCCCCGCGTCGGCGCAGAACTCCGCGCCGCCGTTGCGCCCTTCGGCGAAGGCGAGCAGGTCACCGTTGCCCGCTCGCACCACCGCCGGGATGCGGAAGCAGTCGTAGCCCTCCGACCGCTCCTGGTACACCGGCGTGCTGGCCACCTCGGCGTCCGCCGAAGCGGTGCTCGCCGGGGTGGCCACCAGCGAGCCCATGATGAGCGCCGGCAACAACGTCAGCTCGGTCAGCAACGCCGGCCGGCCCTTCTTCACCACCATCGGACGCTCATGCCCCGCAGTGTTCGAACGGGCTCTCGTAGGACGACGCCCCGGCCGATCCGCCCCACTTCACGCACTTCGCCGGCGCCGAAGCGGTGACCGGTCCGGCGTAGTACTCGAAACTGCCGCTGTCGGACTTGCGTGCCGACCCTTCGACCTCGAGGAAGGCGGAGAGGGCGCTCGCGGTGCCGACGCTGGTCTTCTTGATCGTGGTGACGCAGTTCGAGGAGCCGTTGTAGAGCAGGTAGGCGGTGCCCGCGGTGCCCAGCGCCTGCTCGTCGATCACCTTGTAGCCCGCGCCGCAGACTTCGGCGGGCTCGTACGGGTTCGGGTTGCCGCCGCCGCTGCAGGTGTTCTTCGAGGTCAGGGTCTGGTTCGGGTAGCCGAAGGCGACGCCGTTGAAGTAGGCCTTCTTGATGTTCGACGGATAGGTGCTGTCGGTGGTGCGGACCTCGTAGTGCAGGTGGGGGCTGATGTTGTTGCCCGGCTTGCTGCTGTTGCCCAGCGTGCCGATCTTCTGGCCTTGGGCGACCTGCGCGCCGGCGTTGACCGAGCGGTTCTGCAGGTGCGCGTAGTAGGTGGACCAGCCGCCGCCGTGGTCGATCTTGATCAGGTTGCCGTAGCCGTTGGCCGAGCCCTGGTGCGCGGAGGTGACCACCTTGCCCGCGGCGGCGGCCACGATGGTGTCACCGAGGTCGGCGCCTGCCGTGCTGCCGCGGTTGAAGTCGATTTCGTAGGCGCGGTGGGCGCTGGAGTTGTCGTTGTCGCCGTTCCAGGCCTGGTTGCACGGGAAGGGCAGCTGGAAGTTCGGCTGCGGTCCGGCGGCCGCCGCGGGTGAGGCGGTGGCGACCACGCCCGCCAGGCCGACCAGCAGTCCGAATCCGGCGGCGAGCACGCGTCTGACTCTCATCGAGGGTCCCTTCTCCTGCGCGACTACCTGCGGGCTGAAGCATCGTGATGCCGCGCATAAAATGCGTACAAGCCCCAGACCTGGGACAATCCCGCGCCGCGCCCTCGCCGAGCCCCAGCCGCCGCTCCGACCCGGCCCCGGCCCCGTTCTCGGCCGAACGCTATGAATGCGGCATTACTTGCATTGAACGCAAGTAATGCCCCACTCATAGCGTTCAAGGGGTCTCGGGGGCTGCTGTTCGGGGCGCCCAAGGTTCCTCTAAGCCCGGCTGGCTACCTTCGGCTCGCCGGGAAGGAGGACGGGTGGGTGAGCACCAAAGGCTTGACCGGGGCACCGCGGCAGGTGATCTTCGGACCGCTGCGCGAAGGCGGCCGGGTGGCCGTGGTGGCCCGGCGGATCAGCCAGGCGATCGGGCTCGGCCTGATCACCGACGGCGAGCAGTTGCCCAGCGAATCGGCGCTGGCCGACTCGCTGAAGGTGTCCACGGTGACGCTGCGCGAGGCGCTGTCGTCACTGCGCGAGCAGGGGCTGCTGGAAACCCGGCGCGGGCGTGGCGGCGGCAGTTTCGTGCGCACGCCGACCGAGCCGTCGGCGGCGCGGATGCGGAGTCTGCTGGGTGAGCTGTGCCCGCACGAGCTGCGGGAGATCGGTGACCACCACGTGGCGGTGTCGGGCGCGGCGGCCAAGCTGGCCGCGGAACGCGCGGGGGCCGAGCAGCTCGCGGTGCTCGGCAAGCTGATCGGGCACCTGGCCGCGGCGAGGACCATCGGTGAACGGCGGCGGGCGGACGCCCGGTTCCACGTCGGCATCGCGGCGGCGGCGCGGTCGAACCGGCTCACGCGCGACGAGATCACGCTGCAGGGCGAGGTCGGCGAACTGCTGTGGCTGCCGTCGGGTGGCGACTGCCCGGACCTCGGCTCGGCGGTCGAACAGCACAGCGACATCCTCGTCGCCATCGAGAGCGGCGCCGGGCACCTGGCCCGCTCACGGGCCGAAGCCCACGTCGACCTGGGCATCACGCGGCTGATCGACCTGCGCCGCCGCCTGACCTAACGGGGCAGGCGCCGCCAGATCGCCCGCGGCAGGTGACGCATGACCGCGAACACCGGCCGCAGCACGCCGGGCACCCACACCTCACCGCGGCCCTTGCGCAACGCCTTGACCGTGGCGTCGGCGACCTGGTCCGGGGTGCTGGAGAACGGTGCCGGGTCCATGCCCTCGGTCATCCTGCCGACCACGAAACCGGGCCGGACCAGCAGCAACCGGACACCGCTGCCGGTCAGCGCGTCGGCGAGGCCGCTGGCGAACCCGTCCAGCCCGGCCTTCGCCGACCCGTACACGTAGTTCGCCCGGCGCACGCGCACCCCGGCCACCGACGAGAAGACCACCATGCTGCCGCCGCGCTGCGCCCGCAGCACGTTCGCCAGCTCGGTCAGGATCGAGACGTGGGCGACGTAATCGGTGTGCACCACGGCGAGCGCGTGCTCGGCGTGTGCCTCCGCGCGCTGCTGGTCCCCGAGGATGCCGAACGCGGTGACCACGACCGCCAGTTCGCCGTGCCGCTCCACGATGCCGTCGAGCACCTCGCGGTGCCGGGACACGTCGTCGGCGTCGAACTCGACGCGGTCCACCGTGGTGGCACCCGCGCGACGCAGCGCGGCCTCCTGTTCGTCGAGGTCCGCACTGCGCCGCGCGGCCAGGACCACCGTGCGGGCACCGCCCGCGACCAGCCGTTCGGCGACCGCGACACCGATTTCACTGCGGCCGCCGAGGACCACCACCGTTCCGCTCACGCGGAGCAGTGTGCCGGATCAGGCGACGGCGGCCACGGGCGCGGTGCTCAGCGCGCTGGTGCCGGTCGGCACCGGGAGCTTGTGCCCGGGGACGCTGGTGTCGCCGCCCGGCAGGACGCCGCGCACCAGGTAGTCCGCGCCGATCCGCTGCGCGTCCGGGTTGGTCACCGCGATCGGGTTGGCGAACACGCAGTGCTTGCCCGAGTCGCGTTCGGTGACCAGCACCGAGCCCGGCAGGGCCTGGTGCATCTTCAGCGCGCCGGCGTACGGCGTGGCCGGGTCCTTCTCGGTCTGGAACAGCAGCGC
This sequence comes from Saccharothrix sp. AJ9571, assembly GCF_021725495.1. Classification (NCBI taxonomy): domain Bacteria; kingdom Bacillati; phylum Actinomycetota; class Actinomycetes; order Pseudonocardiales; family Pseudonocardiaceae; genus Saccharothrix; species Saccharothrix sp. AJ9571. Next base: position 944,199 of record NZ_CP091382.1, read on the forward strand.
CTTCGGCAGCCCGTTGCCGGTGATCTTCACCCGCTGCTCGGCGGGCGCGGGCCAGGTGCGGCACGCGGCGCTCGACCACAGGTTGGACCAGGCGAACTGCGAGGTCTTGGCGACCTTGGCCGCGTCGGCCTCCCACACCGCGGGGTCGGCGGGCCACGGCGCATCGAGGCAGGTGACCGCGTTGAAGATGGCCGTGGCCTGCTCACCGGCCTCGGACGGCACCGGGGAGGCCCAGTCGAGCAGCCCCTGGTCGTCACCGTCGTTGACGTAGTCGCTCAGCGCGTGCGCGAGCCCTTCCCAGCCGCTCTCGGCGTACATCGTGCCGAAGACCGCGCCCAGCAGTTCGTACGCGCCGACCGGCCCGTGCGGGGTGGCGCGGAAGTCGGCCAGCGTCTTGTTCCACGCCGCGCGCGTCTGCTCGACCGAACCGCCGAGCCCGAACACCGAGTCGTACTGCGCGATCCACGCCAGCCAGTCCTCGACCCGCTGCTGGACGGCGGGTGACTGCGAGAAGCCCGCCTGGTACCACATCTGCTCCGGTTCCGGGTTCACCAGCCCGTCGAGCACGATCCGGTCGGTGCGGCCGGGGAACAGCTCGCCGTACACCGGGCCGAGGTAGGAACCGTAGGAGAAACCGAGGAACGAGAGCTTGTCCTCGCCCAGCCCGGCCCGCACGCGATCCATGTCCCTGGCCACGTTCTTGGTGCCCAGGTGCGGCAGCACGGTTTTGAGCTCGGCGCCGCACGCCTCGGCGTACCCGCCCCACACCTTCCAGTACTCCGCGCGCGAGGCCGGTGCGTCCGGGTCGGGCTGCGGTGCCTGGAAGTAGTCCGGTTCCACGCAGCTGATCGGCGAACTGTGCTCGACCCCGCGCGGGTCCATGCCGATCAGGTCGTAGGCGTCGAGCACGTCCTTCGGCAGGCGCGTGGTCCCCGTGGCGTCCGCTTTGGACAGACGGCCGACGTACTCCGCCGCGCCACCGCCGGGACCGCCGGGGTTGACGAACAGCGATCCGCGCTTCTTGTCCGGGTTCTTCGACGGGATCTTCGAGACCAGCAGGGAGATCTGCCGGCCGAACGGCTTGGTGTAGTCCAGTGGCACCTGCACCGTGGTGCAGGTCATCTCCGGGTAGACCCCGGCCAGGTCCTCGGGGCAGGCGCCGAACGACAGGCCCGCCTGCCGCGCCCCGGCGGGCGCCGCCGTTCCGGCGACGACCCCCAGTGCCACGGCCACCGTCATGCCGACGGTGAGCAACTTTCTCATCGAACCCCCAAAATTCCGGCAGAACAGCCGGATGCTAGCGAGCCGGAAGGCCCACGACGGGGGTTTAACGGAGAAGTGAAGAGACAAACGGCCAGGTGTCACGAATGTGGCTTTCGAGACGAAAAACGTCCCGAAAGCCACATTCGTGACATCAGTTCTCCGGGCGCGGCGGTCCCTGCTGGTCGGCGAGGAACTGTTCGAACGCCGAGCCCAGTTCGTCGGCGGTCGGCATGTGCTCGACGGTTTCGGCGAGCAGGCTGTCCTTCTCGGCCTCCGCGTCGGCGAAGGTGTCGTACTGGCGTTCCAGGGCCCGCACCACGTCGGCGACCTCGTCGGATTCCTCGACCTGGCGGTTGATCTCAGCGTCCGTGGTGCGCGCCGACTCCCGCATGCCGTCGGCGGACAGCGCCAGCCCGGTGGCGTCGATGACGGCTTCGAGCAGCCGCAGCCCGGCCGAGGCGTAGGACGCCTGCGCGAGGTAGTGCGGCACGTGCGCGGCGAAGCCCATCGCGTCGTGGCCGTGCTCACCGAGGCGCAGCTCCAGCAGCCCGGCGATGCTGCCGGGCACCTTGAGCCGGTCCGACAGCGGCTGGTAGCCGCCGACCAGCTCCGGCCGGGTCGCGTGCGCGGTCAGCCCGAGCGGCCGGGTGTGCGGCACGCCCATCGGGATGCCGTGGAACCCGACCGTGAGCCGGACGCCCCAGCGCTGGACCAGCTGCCGCACCGCGGCCGAGAACAGTTCCCACTCGCGGTCCGGCTCCGGGCCGGTGAGCAGCAGGAACGGCGTGCCGTCGTGGTCGTGCAGCAGGTTGACCACCAGCTCGGGCGCCCGGTATTCCGACCAGTGGTCCGTGACGTAGATCATCGGCGGGCGCCGCGCCCGGTAGTCGATCAGGCGGTCCACGTCGAACCGTGCGACCACCCGGTGCGCGAACTCGCTCAGCAACTGCTCGGCCACCAGCCCACCGGCCGAACCGGCGTCGACGAACCCGTCGAAGTGGTGCAGGAGCACGGCCCCGGCCAGGTCCGGGACATCGGAGTCCACCTCGTACAGCTCGTCCGGATCCAGCGCCACTACCGCCTCCTGCCACTCGTCTGCCGCCCGTTCCGGCTACAACGCGAAACCGCGGCGAGTTCATCCCGCCCCGGGCTCCCACCGCACCCGGTGGCGTCAGCCTGCCAGGTCGCCCGCACCCCCCGCACCGGCCCCTACGCACCTCGGGCGCGCCGGGTAGGGGGTTGTCCGCCCGGAGCCCGCCTGCCACGTTGAAGCCGAGGCCGGCCGAGTGCCGGTACCTGGAGATTATCCCCCCAGTCCACCTCATCCGCGGGCGGAGAAACCAGCGATGTCCCTGACTGCCACCTCCAGCGAGACCGCACCGGCCGACCACCGCCACCCGGCGGTGCGCCTGGCGAAGCTGCTGGACGAGGATTCGATCACCCCGTTGCAGCCCGCCGACGACAGCGGGGTGTTCTCGGTGCGCGGCCGCATCGACGGCGCCACGGTGATCGTCTACTGCACCGACGCGACCCGGATGGGCGGTTCGCTGGGCGCGGCGGGCTCGGACCACATCATCGCCGCGATCGAGACCGCCGTGCGCGAGCGGCGCCCGGTGCTCGGGCTGTGGCACTCCGGCGGGGCGAAGCTGGCCGACGGCGTGGAGTCCATGGACGGCGTCGGGCGCATGTTCGCCGCGATGACCCGCGCCTCGGGCAAGGTGCCGCAGCTGTCCGTGGTGCTGGGTCCGGCCGCCGGAGCCGCCGCCTACGGTCCCGCGCTGACCGACGTGATCGTGATGGCCGAGACCGGCCGGGTGTTCGTCACCGGGCCCGAGGTGGTCCGCAGCGTCACCGGCGAGCAGATCGACATGGCCGGGCTCGGCGGGCCGGAGGCCCACGGCAAGCGGTCCGGCGTGGTGCACGTGACCGTGCCGACCGAGGAGGACGCCTACGCCAGCGCCCGCGAGCTCACCGGGTACTTCACCCGGCCCGGACTGTTCGACCTGGCCAAGGTCGAAGAAGAACGGGATCTGCGTGCCTTCCTGCCGGAGTCGCCGCGGCGGGCCTACCCGGTGCACCCGCTGGTCCGCGGCCTGCTCGACGACCACGCCTTCCTGGAGTTGCAGGCCAAGTGGGCGCCGAACGTGGTGATCGGCTTCGGGCGGCTCGGCGGGCGGTCGGTCGGGGTCATCGCCAACAACCCGCTGCGCAAGGGCGGCTGCCTCGATTCGCTGTCCGCGGAGAAGGCTTCGCGGTTCGTGCGGCTCTGCGACGCCCTAGGGATTCCCCTAATCGTGCTCGTCGACGTCCCGGGCTATCTGCCGGGTGTCGGGCAGGAGTGGGACGGCGTCGTGCGGCGTGGCGCGAAGCTCCTGCACGCCTTCGCCGAGGCCGTCGTGCCGCGGGTCACGCTCATCACGCGCAAGTCCTACGGCGGCGCCTACATCGCGATGAACTCGCGCTCTCTCGGGGCCACCGCGGTGTTCGCCTGGCCGGACGCGGAGGTCGCGGTGATGGGGGCGGAGGCCGCGGTGGGCATCCTGCACCGCAAGAAGCTGGCCGCCGCCGCGGACCACGAACGGGAGGAACTACGGGCCGGGCTGGTCGCCGAGCAACAGCGGATCGCCGGTGGGGTGGGCCGCGCGCTGGCGATCGGGGTGGTGGACGAAGTCATCGATCCGTCGAATACTCGGGCGAGGCTCGTCCGCGCGCTGGCCGCCGCGCCGGCCGGACGGGGACACCACGGGAACATCCCGCTCTAGCAGCGACTGAAGGGACGGAGCATGACCGCGAGTACCGCCGAGGACTGGGTACGCCGGTTCCACCCCGCACCCGCCGCCCCGCACCGGCTGCTCTGCCTGCCGCACGCGGGCGGCTCGGCCAGCTACTTCTTCCCGGTCTCGCGATCGCTGTCGCCGGGCATCGAGGTGCTCGCCGTGCAGTACCCGGGCCGCCAGGACCGGCGCGCGGAACCGCTGATCGACTCGATCGAAGTGCTGGCCGACCGGGTGACCGAGGCGGTCGAGGGCTGGACCGACCGGCCGCTGGCGATCTTCGGGCACAGCATGGGGGCCACGCTCGGCTTCGAGGTGGCCAGGCGGCTGGAGAAGCGCGGTGTGGTGCCGGCGGCGTTGTTCGCTTCCGGCCGCCGGGCGCCGTCCACGCTCCGCGACGAACGGTTCCACGAGGGCTCGGACGCCGAGCTGCTGGCCAACGTGCGCAGCCTGGCCGGTACGGAACAGGCCCTGCTCGGGGACGACGAGATCGTGAAGATGGTGCTGCCCGCCATCCGCGCCGACTACCGCGCCGCCGAGACCTACCGCTACCCCGAGGGCCCGGACCTGAGCTGCCCGGTCTTCGCCATGGTCGGCGACGACGACCCGAAGGCGACGGTCGAGGAGGCAGGCGGCTGGGAACGGCACACCAGCGGCCCGTTCGAGCTGAAGGTGTTCCCCGGTGGGCACTTCTACCTCAACGAGCACACCCCGGCGATCCTGGACACCATCTCCACCCACCTGCAGTCGACCAGCAGCCGAATCTGATCCGAGGGAAACGAATGTGGCTTTCGGGGCGGAATACGCCCCGAAAGCCACATTCGTGTTCTCGGCTGTTTTTCGCCCGATAGCTGGGTTTTAGGTCAGCTTTGGGCAAGCGGTTGACCATGGGGGCATGAATGACGTCGAGGAGCTCAAGCAGTTCGCCCTCGTGCACGCCCGGACCCAGGGGATCCCGCCTGAGCTGACCGAAGCGGTGCTCGGCCGGATCACCTCCGACGACGCGGCGCACCCCGGTTCGTGGACGGGCGAATGGTCCCGTGCCGCCGAAGCACACGAGGCGCGGCAGGAACTCCTCGAAGCGAGCCGGCTCTACACGATGGCCCGCTTCCCCTTCGTCGACGGCCCGGCGCGGCAGCACGCGCTCGACAAGGCCATCGACACCTTCTCCCGGTCCGGCTCCGGCCTCGAACCGTTCCAAGTGGACACTCCGAGGGGCGTGATCCGCTGCTGGCGCGGCGGCACCGGGCCGCTCCTGCTGATTTCCGGGGGCATCGTCAGCATCAAGGAACAGTGGGCGGGCCTGCTGCTCCAGCTGAACAAGGCCGGGCTTTCCGGCGTGGTCACCGAACTTCCCCAGGCCGGCGTCAATTCGCTGCCCTACGACGCCGAGAGCTGGCGGATGATCCCCGCGATCCTCGACGCGCTCGGCACCACGGAATCCACCGGGGCCTACGCGATGATGATGAGCTTCAGCGGCCACCTCGCCCTGCGTGCCGCGGCGAACGACCCCCGCATCAACGGGGTGCTGACCGTCGGCGCGCCGGTCAGCGGGTTCTTCACCGACGCCGGGTGGCAGCAGGCGCTGCCCCGCGTGACCGTCGACACGATCGTGCACCTGACCGGTGAGAAGCCCGGTGGCCTGGCCGACTGGGCACTGCGGCCGGAGGAACTCCGGTCGATCGACGTCCCGGTCGCCTATGTGGCCAGCAAGCGCGACGAGATCATCCCGCCGCACGACATCGGCCTGCTCGCCACGCACGTGCGCCGGTTCAGCCTGCTGGAGCACGACGACGTGCACGGCTCGCCGGCCCACACCGCGGAGACCGGCGCGTGGCTCACCCGATCCCTCCAGGCAATGACAAGCAATTGACCACCGCCCCATCACCGAAAGGCCGTCCGTGAACGAGATCGCGATCGTCGGACTTTCCTGCCGCCTGCCGCAGGCCCCCGACCCCCGGCGCTTCTGGGCGCTGCTGCGGGACGGGGTGGACGCGATCACCACCATGCCCGGCGAGCGCTGGGACAGCGACACCCCGGTGCCGCCGGGCGCCGAACACGGCGGTTTCCTGGACGGGGTGGGCGATTTCGACGCCGCGTTCTTCGGCATCTCCCCGCGTGAAGCGGCGATCATGGACCCGCAGCAGCGGTTGGTGCTGGAACTGGCGTGGGAAGCGCTGGAGGACGCGGGCATCGTGCCCGCCGCGGTGCGCGGGGCGCAGGCGAGCGTGTTCGTCGGCGCCATCGGCAGCGACTACGGCACGCTCATGCAGCGCGCGGGCGCGGACACGATCAACCAGCACACCATCACCGGCACCAACCGCGGCATCATCGCGAACCGCGTGTCCTACACCCTTGGCCTGCGCGGGCCGTCGGTGACGGTCGACGCGGCGCAGTCGTCCTCGCTCGTCGCCGTGCACCTGGCCTGCGAAAGCCTGCGCAGCGGCGAAGCCACGCTCGCCCTCGCTGGCGGGGTGAACCTGAACCTGGCGCCCGAAAGCACGCTGACCGCGGCCCGGTTCGGCGGCCTGTCCCCCAGCGGCCGCGCGTACACCTTCGACGCCCGCGCGGACGGTTACGTGCGCGGCGAAGGCGGCGGGCTGGTGGTGCTCAAGCCACTGGCGCGGGCGATCGAGGACGGCGACCGGGTCTACGCGGTCATCCGCGGCGGCGCGGTCAACAACGACGGTGCCGCCGACGGCCTCACCGTGCCGAACGCGCACGCGCAGGAAGCGTTGCTGCGCAAGGCTTACGAGGACGCGGCACTGCTGCCGTCGTACGTCGAACTGCACGGGACGGGCACGCGCGTCGGCGATCCGATCGAGGCGCGGGCGCTCAACGCCGCGTTCGGGGACCACCGGCTGCGCGTCGGCTCGGCCAAGACCAACGTGGGGCACCTGGAGGGCGCGGCGGGCATCGTCGGGCTGCTCAAGGTCGCACTGAGCATCCACCACCGCGCGCTGCCGCCGAGCCTGAACTTCGCCACACCCAATCCGGCGATCGACTTCAGCCACCTCGCGGTGCAACAGGAACTCGAAGAATGGCACGGCCCGCGCGTGGCCGGGGTGAGTTCGTTCGGCATGGGCGGCACGAACTGCCACCTCGTGCTGACCGAAGGCCCGGAACGGATCACCACACCTTCGCCGGAGCCCGGCGTTGTTCCGGTGCTCCTTTCGGCGAAGTCGGCTTCGGGCTTGCAGGCCCAAGCGGACAGGCTGGCAGAATTCGTCACCGACCAGTCCCTCGGCGACCTCGGTCATTCGCTGGCTTACACCCGGACCCACCACGAACACCGGGCCGTGGTGCTCGCCGAATCGCTCGAAGAATTGCGCGAGAACCTGAAAGTGCTGCGGCCGGGTGTCGCCGGAGAGGCGAAGGTCGCCTTCCTGTTCCCGGGTCAGGGCAGCCAGCGCGCGGGCGCCGGTCGTGAACTGTACGAGCGCTACCCGGTTTTCGCTTACGCCGTCGATGAGATCTGCGCGCGCTTCGACCACCACCTGGACCGGCCGCTGCGCGAGATCATGTTCACCGACGCGGAAGCGCTCGGGCAGACGCACTACACGCAGCCCGCGTTGTTCACCTTGGGCGTCGCGTTGTTCCGGCTCGCGGAATCCTGGGGCCTGCGCCCGGATTTCCTGCTCGGGCACTCGATCGGCGAACTGGCGGCCGCGCACGTCGCCGGGGTGCTCACCCTGCCGGGCGCTTGCTCGCTGGTCGCCGCCCGCGGCAGACTGATGCAGTCGGTGACCGAGCACGGCGCCATGGTTTCCTTCAAGGGCACCGAAGACGAGGTCCGGGCACTGCTCACCGACGGCGTGGACGTCGCGGCGATCAACGGTCCCGATTCCGTGGTGCTTTCCGGCGATCACGACACCGTTCTCGAACTGGCGCGCGCGTGGAAGGCCGACGGCCGCAAAGCCAAGCAGTTGCGGGTGAGCCACGCCTTCCACTCGCCGCACATGAATTCGATCCTGGACGAATTCCGCGCACTGGCCGCCGGACTCGATTTCGCCCCGGCGACCTTGCCGATCGTCTCGAACATCACCGGCGAACCCGCCACCGATCTGAGTTCACCGGACTACTGGGCCGACCACATCCGGCACGCCGTGCGCTTCGCCGACGGTGTGCGTTTCCTGGCCGGCGCCGGGGTCACCGATTTCGTCGAACTGGGTCCGGATCCCGTGCTCGCCGGAATGGCCCGCGACACCGATTCGACCATCACCATGGCGTCCATGCTGCGCAACGGTCGCAGCGAGGAACGCAGCTTCCTGAACGCTCTCGCTTCCGCGCACAACTCCGGCGCCGAGGTCGACTGGTCGCAGGCGTTCGGCACCGCCCGGCGCATCAGCCTGCCCACTTACGCCTTCCAGCGGGAACGGCACTGGTTCGGCGAAACCACCCGGCTCAAGGCCGAAACGCCGTCCTCGCCGTGGGCGGAACGCCTCGGCGGACTCAGCGATGCCGGGCAACACGAGGTGCTGCTCGACCTCGTCCGCGGCTCGATCGCGGCGGTCCTCGGGCACAGCAGTGCGGAAACGGTCGACATCGGGCACACCTTCAAGGAACTCGGCTTCGATTCGCTGACCGCCGTCGAACTGCGGGACCACCTCAGCGCCGCCACCGGCCTCCGGCTGCCCGGCGCGCTGATCTACCACCACCCCACCGCGACCGCGCTGGCCCGCCACCTGCGGACCGAACTGCTGGACGCGCCGGAAACCGTGACCACCGCGGTGACCACGTCGGTGACGACGGTTTCGGACGAGCCGATCGCCATCGTCGCGATGGGCTGCCGCTACCCCGGCGGCGTCACCACCCCCGAGGAACTGTGGCGGCTGGTGGCCGACGGCGTGGACGCGATCACCGAGTTCCCCGGCAACCGCGGCTGGGACCTCGACGGCCTGTACGACCCGGACCCCGACGAGCCCGGCCGCTCCTACACCCGGCACGGCGGTTTCCTGCACGACGCCGACACCTTCGACCCGGCCTTCTTCGGCATCAACGCCCGCGAGGCCGCCGCGATGGACCCGCAGCAGCGGTTGCTGCTGGAGACCTCGTGGGAGGCGATCGAACGCGCGGGCATCGACCCGGCTTCCCTGCACGGCAGCGGCACCGGCGTCTTCGTCGGCGCGATGGCGCAGGACTACGGCCCGCGGCTGCACGAAGGCACCGAGGGCGGCGGCTACCTGCTCACCGGCAACACCACCAGCGTGGCGTCCGGCCGGATCGCCTACACCTTCGGCTTCGGTGGCCCGGCGGTCACCGTGGACACAGCCTGCTCCTCGTCACTGGTCGCGCTGCACCTGGCCGCGCAGGCGCTGCGCCACGGCGAATGCTCGCTGGCGCTGGCCGGTGGCGCGACGGTGATGGCGTCGCCGGGCATGTTCGTCGAGTTCAGCCGCCAGCGCGGGCTGTCGGCGGACGGCCGGTGCAAGGCGTTCGCCGCGGGCGCGGACGGCACCGGCTGGGCCGAGGGCGCCGGCATGCTGCTGCTCGAACGCCTCTCCGACGCGCGGCGCAACGGGCACCCGGTGCTCGCCCTGATCCGCGGCTCGGCGATCAACCAGGACGGCGCCTCCAACGGCCTCACCGCGCCCCACGGCCCGTCGCAGGAGCGGGTGATCCGCTCGGCGCTGGCCATGGCCGGGCTGGAACCGTCCGAAGTGGACGCCGTGGAGGCACACGGCACCGGCACCTCGCTGGGTGACCCGATCGAGGCCGACGCCCTGCTCGCCACCTACGGGCGCCACCGCGGCGACCACCCGCTGCTGCTCGGCTCGTTCAAGTCGAACATCGGGCACACGCAGGCGGCGGCCGGGGTCGGCGGCGTGCTCAAGATGGTCATGGCGATGCGGCACGGGGTGCTGCCGAAGACGTTGCACGTGGACGCCCCTTCGCCCCACGTGGACTGGTCGGCCGGTGGCGTCGAGCTGCTGACCGAGCCGGTCGCCTGGGAGCGCGACCGCCCACGCCGCGCCGGGGTGTCTTCGTTCGGCATCAGCGGCACCAACGCGCACCTGATCCTCGAACAAGCCCCCGACGAGGCTCCCGCGCCTGCTGCCGAGGTCACCGGCACGATTCCGTGGCTGCTGTCGGCCAAGACCGAGGGTGCGCTCCGAGCCCAGGCCGCGCGCCTGCTGGACCATCCGGGCAGCGCCGCGGAAATCGGCTTCTCTCTGGCCACCACCAGGCCGTCTTTCCCCCACCGCGCGGTGGTCCTCGGCGACACCGAGGCGGACCTGCGCGCGAACCTAGCACTGCTAGCGAATGGCACCGAGAATCCGCTAGCAGTGCTAGGAACCGCACGCCCCACTGGCCGCACGGTCTTCGTCTTCCCCGGTCAGGGTTCCCAGTGGGCGGGCATGGCGACGGCCCTGCTCGACACCTCCCCCGTCTTCCGCGAGCGAATGGAAGCGTGCGCCGAAGCCCTCGCCCCCTACGTCGACTGGTCGCTGCTGGACGCCGTCCGTGGTGAAGGGCTCGACCGGGTCCAGGTGGTGCAGCCGGTGCTCTGGGCGGTGATGGTTTCGCTGGCGGAGCTGTGGCGATCCATCGGCGTCCAGCCCGACGCGGTCCTCGGCCACTCCCAGGGGGAGATCGCCGCCGCGTATGTGGCCGGAGCGCTCTCCCTCGAAGACTCCGCACGCATCGTCGCCCTTCGCAGCAAGGCGATCGTCGCGCTCGCCGGGACCGGTGGCATGGTCTCCGTGCCGCTGGCCGCCGCTGACACCGGGCAGCTCCTCACCCGCTGGCCCGGCCGCATCCACATCGCCGCGGTCAACGGTCCCGGATCCACCGTGGTCGCCGGTGAACCGGCCGCGCTCGGCGAGCTGCTGGCCGACGAAACCGTGCGCGCCCGCCGCATCCCCGTCGACTACGCCTCCCACACCCCGCACGTCGAGGCCATCCGCGAGGAACTGCTCGAAGCGCTCGCCGGGATCACCCCGCGCTCCGCCGAGACCGACTTCTACTCCACGGTCACCGGCGACCGCCTCGACACCACCGAGCTGGACACCGCCTACTGGTACCGCAACCTGCGCCAGCCCGTCCTCTTCGAGCAGGCCACCCGCAAGCTCGCCGACGACGGCCACCGGACCTTCATCGAGTCGAGCGCGCACCCCGTGCTGACCAACGGCATCAACGAAACGCTGGAGGACACCGCCACGGTCACCGGCACCCTGCGCCGGGACGACGGCGGCTGGGACCGCTTCCTCAAGTCCGCCGCACGCCTGCACGTCGAAGGCACGCGGATCGACTGGGATGCGCTCTTCGCCCCCGGCACCCGCGCGATCGAGCTGCCGACCTACGCCTTCCAGCGGCAGCGGTACTGGCTGGACGTCCCGGCACCGGCCGGCGACCCGGCCGCCTCCGGTCTCGACGCCGCCGAGCACCCGCTGCTCGGCGCCGCGGTCGCGCTCGCCGAGGAGAACCGGCTCGTGCTGACCGGCAGGCTGTCCCTGCGCACGCACCCGTGGCTGGCCGATCACGCCGTGCGCGGCACGGTCGTGCTGCCGGGCGCCGCCTTCGTCGAACTCGCCATCCAAGCCGGTGACCAGGCCGGATACCCGGTGCTGACCGAGCTGACCCTGCGCGCTCCCCTGCTCCTGCCCGCGGAAGACGGCGTCCGGATCCAGGTCGTGGTCGACGGCGAAGAGGTCAGGATCTTCTCCCGCACCGGCGAAGAATGGACTCTGCACGCGACCGGCGTGCTGGGCACCGAGGCCGGTGAGGTCGAGCAGCTGACCGGGGACTGGCCGCCCGCGGGCGCCGAGCCGGTCGACCTCAACGGCATCTACGACCAGCTCGCCGAGAGCGGCTACGACTACGGCCCGGCCTTCCGCGGCCTGCGGTCGGCGTGGCGGCTCGGCACCGACGTCTACGCCGAGGTCCGGCTGCCCGAGCCCGAGGGCGCGGCCGACTTCGGGCTCCACCCGGCCCTGCTCGACGCCGCGCTCCACGCGGTGGTCGGGCTGGTGCCGCTGTCCCGGGCCGACGGCGAGATCCCCCTGCCGTTCTCCTGGGACGGTGTGCGACTCGGCGCGGCGGGTGCCGCCGCGCTGCGTGTCCGCGTCGCCCCCCACGGCGCGGACCGGGTGGCACTCGCACTGGCGGACTCCTCGGGACTCCCGGTGGCGTCGGTCGACTCCCTGCTGCTGCGGCCGATGCCTGCCGAGCTGCTCGCCAGTGCGGGTGCCACTCCACTCGACTCGATGTACACAGTGGACTGGATCGAGGTCGCGGGCGCCGAGGCGGCCGAGGCCGTCACCTTCGGCGGCGAGGACGTGCACGCGGTGACCGCCGCCGCCCTCGAAGCGATCCAGGCGCACCTGCGCGAGGACTCCGAGGCGCCACTCGTCATCGCCACCCGCGGCGCCGTCTCCACGCGGCCCGGTGAAGGGGTCGACGACCTGGGCGCGGCCGCCGTCTGGGGACTCGTCCGCTCCGCCCAGACCGAACACCCCGGCCGCTTCGTCCTGGTCGACACCGACGGCCCGATCCTGGTCACCGGCGAACCGCAGGTCGCCGTGCGCGACGGCCGGGTGCTCGCCCCGCGCCTGGCCCGCGCCCGGCTCGAACCGGCGGGCCGGGTGCTCGATCCGGACGGCACGGTGCTGATCACCGGTGGCACCGGCGTGCTCGGTGCGCTGGTCGCGCGGCACCTCGTCCACCAGCACGGCGTGCGGCACCTCGTGCTGACCAGCCGACGCGGGCAGGCCACCGGACTGCACGACGAACTCCGGGCGGCAGGTGCCGCGGTGAGCGTCGTCGCCTGCGACGCGGCGGACCGCGAAGCGCTGAAGGCCGTGCTCGACGGCATCCCATCGCTGACCGCGGTCTTCCACGCGGCGGGCGTGCTGGACGACGCCGTCGTCACCGCGCTCGATCCGGAGCGTCTGTCCAGCGTGTTGCGCCCCAAGGTCGACGCGGCGCTGCACCTGCACGAACTCACCCGGGACCGCGACCTCGCCGCCTTCGTGTCGTTCTCCTCGGTCACCGCCACCATCGGCAGTCCCGGCCAGGCGAACTACGCCGCCGCCAACGCCTTCCTCGACGGACTGGCCCACCACCGGCACGCCCTCGGCCTGCCCGCGACCAGCCTCGCCTGGGGCCTGTGGGCCGAAAGCAGCGGCCTGACCAGCGCGATGAGCACGGGCGACCGCGCCAGGATGGCCCGCACCGGCATCGCGCCCCTGCCCACCGACCAGGGCCTCGCGCTGCTCGACGCGGCGCTGGCCGCTGACCGTCCCGCGCTCGTCCCGGCGAAATTGGACCTCAGCTCCGGCACGCTGCCGAGCCTGTTCCACGGCCTTCGCCGCCCTGCGCGCCGCCGCGTCGAGGACCGGCCGGAAAGCGACGGTTCCTGGTCCCAGCGCATGCTCACGCTCTCGTCCGCCGAACGGGCGCGCGCGGTGACCGAACTGGTCCGCGCGCAGGTCGCCGTCGTGCTCGGGCTCGACGCGAACGCCACCGTCGAGCACACGCGGGCGTTCAAGGAGCTGGGCTTCGACTCGCTCACCGCGGTCGAACTGCGCAACCGGCTCAACACGGCGACCGGACTGCGCCTGCCGACCACGATGGTCTTCGACCACCCGAGCCCGGCGGCGCTGGCGGAGTTCCTGCACACCGGACTCGGCGGCACGGCACCCGCGCCCACCACGGCAGTGTCCACAGTGTCCACAGCGTCTAGAGGGTCCAATTCGGACACCGGCGAGCCGATCGCCATCGTCGCGATGGCCTGCCGCTACCCCGGTGGCGTCCGCACCCCGGAAGACCTGTGGCGCCTGGTCGCCACCGGGACCGACGCGATCGCCGAGTTCCCCGGCGACCGCGGCTGGGACCTCGAACACCTCTACCACCCGGACCCCGAGCACAACGGGACCTCGTACGCCCGGCACGGCGGCTTCCTCTACGAAGCCGCGGACTTCGACGCCGAGTTCTTCGGCATCAGCCCGCGTGAGGCGACCGCGACCGACCCGCAGCAGCGGCTTCTCCTGGAGACCGCGTGGGAGGCCTTCGAACGCGCCGGCGTCTCGCCGCAGGACCTGCGCGGCAGCGACACCGGGGTGTTCGCCGGGGTCATGTACGACGACTACGGCACCCGGCTGGGCAGCGCACCCGACGGCTACGAGGGCCACCTGCTCACCGGCAACACCACCAGCGTCGCGTCCGGCCGCATCGCCTACACCTTCGGCTTGGAGGGCCCGGCCGTCACCATCGACACCGCCTGCTCCTCCTCGCTGGTCGCCATGCACCTGGCCAGTCAGGCGCTGCGCGGCGGCGAATGCTCGCTGGCGCTGGCCGGCGGGGTCACCGTGATGGCCACGCCGAACGTCTTCGTCGAGTTCAGCCGCCAGCGCGGGCTCTCGGCCGACGGCCGGTGCAAGCCGTTCGCCGCGGCGGCCGACGGCACGGGCTGGTCCGAAGGTGCCGGGCTGGTCCTGCTCGAACGGCTTTCCGACGCCCAGCGCAACGGCCGCCGGATCCTCGGTGTGCTGCGGGGCTCGGCGATCAACCAGGACGGGGCGTCGAACGGGCTGACCTCGCCGAACGGCCCGTCGCAGCAGCGGGTCATCCGGCAGGCGCTGGCCAACGCCGGGCTACGACCGTCCGATGTGGACGTCGTCGAAGCGCACGGCACCGGCACCACGCTCGGCGACCCGATCGAAGCGCAGGCTCTGCTCGCCACCTATGGACAGCGCAGCCAGGACCAGCCGCTCCGGCTGGGCTCGGTCAAGTCGAACCTCGGGCACACCCAGGCCGCCGCCGGGGTCGCCGGGGTGATCAAGATGGTCGAGGCCATGCGGCACGGCGTGCTGCCGAAGTCGCTGCACGTGGACGCACCTTCACCCCACGTCGACTGGTCGGCGGGCGCGGTCGAGCTGCTGACCGAAGCGCTCGACTGGGAACGCGACCGCCCGCGCCGGGCGGCGGTGTCCGCCTTCGGCATCAGCGGGACGAACGCACACGTGATCCTGGAACAGGCGCCGGAGCCCGAGATGCAGCCGACCGCGACCGGGACCGTGCCGTGGGTGGTGTCGGCGGTGAGCGAGGAGTCGTTGCGCGCGCAGGCACGCCAGTTGCGCTCGCACGTCGCCGACCTGCCGGAGCCGGACCTCGGCGGGATCGGGGCGGCGCTCGCCCGGCGTGCGGTGCTGCCGCACCGCGCGGTCGTGCTCGCCGCCGACCGGGAGGACTTCCTGCTCGGCCTGGACTCCATCGTCGCCGGAGACACCGCCTCGAACGCGGCGCTGGGCTCGGTCACCACCCCGGGCAAGACCGCCTTCGTCTTCCCCGGCCAGGGCTCGCAGTGGGCGGGCATGGCCGTCGACCTCCTGGACCGCTCCCCGGTTTTCCGCGACCAGATGCTCGTCTGCTCCGACGCCCTCGCCCCGCACGTCGACTGGTCGTTGCCGGACGCGCTTCGCGGCGAAGGTCTGGGGCGCGTGGACGTTGTACAGCCGGTGCTTTGGGCCGTGATGGTTTCGCTGGCTGCGTTGTGGCGGTCGGTCGGCATCGAGCCGGACGCGGTCGTCGGGCACTCGCAGGGCGAGATCGCGGCCGCGTATGTGGCCGGAGCACTGTCCCTTGAGGACTCCGCCCGCGTGGTCGCGCTTCGCAGCAAGGCGATCCGCGAAATCTCCGGGCTCGGCGGCATGGTTTCGGTGCCGCTCGGCGCCGAAACCACCGAAGCGCTCCTGATGGGCCGTGACGGCCTGGGCATCGCGGCGGTCAACGGTCCATCGTCCACCGTGGTCTCCGGTGACGCCGCCGCACTCGACCAGTTGCTCGCCGACTGCGAAAACAGCGACATCCGCGCACGCCGCATCCCGGTGGACTACGCCTCGCATTCGGCGCACGTGGAGACCATCCGCGAACAGGTGCTCGCCGATCTCGCCCCCATCCGGCCACGCACCTCGGATCTCGCGTTCTACTCGACCGTGACCGGCGAGCCGATCGACACCGCCGAGCTGGACGCCTCCTACTGGTACCGCAACCTGCGTCAGACCGTGCTCTTCGAACCGGCCACCCGCAGGCTCGCCGACGACGGCCACCGGGCCTTCATCGAGTCGAGCGCGCACCCGGTACTGACCGTCGGGCTCCAAGGCACGCTGGACGCGCTCGAAGTCGACGCCGTGGTGACCGGTTCCCTGCGCCGCGACGAAGGCTGGGCGCGGTTCCTCGACTCGGCCGCCAGGGTGCACGTCCGCGGCACGGCCGTCCGCTGGGACTTCGACGGCGTCCGCCCCGCCGAGCTGCCGACCTACGCCTTCCAGCGGCAGCGGTTCTGGCTGGACGCCCCCGAGCGCAGCGGTGACGTGACCGCCGCCGGGCTCGACGCGACCGCGCACCCGCTGCTCGGCGCGACCATGCACCTGGCCGACGGCGACCGGCTGGTGCTCACCGGACGCCCGAACCCGCGCTCCCTGCCGTGGCTCGCCGACCACCGGGTGTTCGACACCGTTCTGCTGCCAGGCGCCGCTTTCGCCGAGCTGGCACTGGAAGCGGGCCGACTCGCCGACTGCGAGCAGCTCGCCGAACTGACTCTGCACGCACCGCTGGTCCTCACCGAGCACACGCGGCAGCTGCAGGTCACCGTCGCCGGCCCGGACGACGACGGCCGCCGCCCGGTCGAGATCCACTCGCGAGCCGACGGCGAACCGTCGGTCCGTCACGCCTCCGGCCTCCTTTCGCCGGAACCAGCCGAGCCCGGGCCCATGCCGGACTGGCCGCCGGAGCACGCCGAGCGGATCGAACCCGCCGAGCTGTACGAGAAGCTGGCCTTGCGTGGTTACGACTACGGCCCGGCGTTCCAGGGCGTGGTCGCCGCCTGGCGCGGTGACGGCGAGCTGTTCGCCGAGGTCCAGCTGCCGGAAGGGCTGCCGGCGCAGGCGTTCGGCCTGCACCCGGCGTTGCTCGACGCCGCACTGCACACCGTGGCGCTGGCCGCGGACGGCGCGGCGGCCGGTCAGGTCATGCTGCCGTTCTCGTGGTCCGGTGTCTCCCGGTTCACCACCGGCGCGACCGCCCTGCGCGTGCACGTCACCCAGGACCGGGACACCTTCACGCTGCGGATGTCCGACCCCGGCGGCACCCCGGTGCTCACCGTCGATTCGCTGGTGACCAGGCCGATCGACGCGAGCAAGTTGAAGCCGGGCGCCGAACGAGAGCTGTATGCGGTGGAGTGGTCGCGGCTCGAACCGGGCACCGACTCCGCGCCCGAGTTCGAGGTTTTCGAGTGCCTCCCCGGTGAGCACGGCGTGCCCGCGAACACCCACGAGACCGTCCACAATGTACTAGCCAAGCTGCAGGAGTGGCTTGCCACCGAGCACCCCGCGAAGCTGATCGTGCTGACCCGGGGCGCGATCGCGCTGCCCGGCGAGGCCGTCGAAGACCTGGCCGGCGCCGCCGCGTGGGGCCTGGTGCGCTCGGCGCAGACCGAGCACCCCGGCCGGTTCGTGCTCGCCGACGTGCGGGACGCCACGGCGGACGCGCTCAACGCCGCGATCGCCTCCGGCGAGCCGCAGGTGGTCCTCCGCGGAGACACCGCCTACGCCCCGCGGCTGGTCAAGGCGCCGCCGGAGCGGCCGGAGCTGGGCGACACCGTGTTGATCACCGGCGGCACGGGCGTGCTCGGCAGCCTGCTCGCCCGGCACCTGGTAACCACGCACGACGTCCGGCGCCTGGTGCTGACCAGCCGCCGCGGCCTCGATGCCCCGGGTGCCGCCGAACTGCGGACCGAGCTGACCGCGCTCGGCGCCGAAGTCGACATCGCCCGCTGCGACGCCGCCGATCGCGACGCCCTCGCCGCCCTTCTCGACACCCTCCCCGGCCTGACCGCGGTGGTGCACGCGGCAGGCGCGCTTGACGACGCCGTGCTCACGGCTCTGGACTCCGAGCGCCTGTCCACCGTGCTGCCACCCAAGGTCGACGCTGCCTGGCACCTGCACGAACTGACCCAGGACCGCGAACTGTCGGCGTTCATCCTGTTCTCGTCGGTGGCCGGGACCGCGGGCACCGCCGGACAGGCCGGCTACGCGGCCGCCAACGCCTTCCTCGACGCGCTCGCCGCCCACCGCCAGGACCTCGGCCTGCCCGGCACGAGCCTGGCCTGGGGTTACTGGGCCGAGGAGACCGGCATGACCGGTCACCTCACCGAGGCCGACCGCCTGCGCCTGGCCCAGAGCGGGTTCGCCCCGATGGACACCGGCGAGGGCCTGGCCCTGTTCGACTCGGTGCGCCAAGGGGTTCGCGTGCCCGCGCGGCTGGACCTCGCCGCCTTGCGCGGCCGGGCCGCCGCCGGCACCCTGCCGCCGCTGTTCGCCGGGCTCGTCCGCGCGCCCGCCCGGCGGGTCATCACCGGACTGGCTCAGCGCCTGGCCGACGCCGACCCCGCCGAGCAGCTCAAGGTGCTGACCGAACTGGTCCGCACGCACGCGGCTGCCGTGCTCGGGCACTCCGGCGCCCAGCAGGTCCCGGCCGAGCGGGCCTTCAAGGACCTCGGCTTCGACTCGCTCACCTCGGTCGAACTGCGCAACCGGCTCAGCGAAGCGGCGAGCACGCGCCTGCCTGCCACGCTGGTGTTCGACCACCCCACCCCGCAGGCCGTCGCCGTGTTCCTGCGCGAACACCTCGGCGGCACCCGCACCACCCGCGCGAAGGCGAGGGCGGCCACCGGGCACGACGAGCCGATCGCCATCGTCGCGATGGGCTGCCGCTTCCCCGGTGGCGTGCGCTCGCCGGAGGACCTGTGGCGCCTGGTCGACGCGGGTACCGACGCGATCTCCGAATTCCCGGTCAACCGCGGCTGGGACCTGGACCGCCTCTACGATCCCGACCCGGATGCGCAGGGCACCTCGTACGTGCGCCACGGCGGTTTCCTGCACGACGCCGACGAGTTCGACCCCGAGTTCTTCGGCATCAGCCCGCGTGAGGCGTCGGCCACCGACCCGCAGCAGCGGCTCCTGCTCGAAACCGCGTGGGAAACCTTCGAACGCGCGGGTCTCGACCCGGCTTCCCTGCGCGGCAGCGACACCGGCGTGTTCGCCGGGATCATGTACGACGACTACGCCTCGCGGTTGCTGAAGAACCCGCCCAAGGACGTCGAGGGCTACCTGGTCAGCGGCAGCGCGGGCAGCGTGGCGTCCGGCCGCGTCGCCTACACCTTCGGGCTGGAGGGCCCGGCGGTCACCGTCGACACGGCGTGCTCGTCCTCGCTGGTCGCCGTGCACCTGGCTGCGCAGGCCCTGCGCAGCGGCGAATGCTCGCTGGCGCTCGCCGGTGGGGTGACCGTGATGGCGACCCCGGCGGTGTTCATCGAGTTCAGCCGCCAGCGCGGCCTTTCGCCGGAGGGCCGGTGCAAGTCGTTCGCCGCGAGCGCGAACGGTGCCGCGTGGAGCGAGGGCGCCGGGCTCATCCTGCTCGAACGGCTCTCCGACGCCCAGCGCCACGGCCACCAGGTACTCGGGGTGATCCGTGGCAGCGCGGTCAACCAGGACGGCACGAGCAACGGGCTCACCGCGCCCAACGGCCCGTCCCAGGAACGCGTGATCCGGCAGGCGCTGGCGAACGCGGGCCTGCGGCCGTCCGATGTGGACGCGGTGGAAGCCCACGGCACCGGCACGACGCTCGGTGACCCGATCGAGGCGCAGGCTTTGCTCGCCACCTATGGGCAACGCAGCCAAGAGCGGCCGCTCCGGCTCGGCTCGATCAAGTCCAACATCGGTCACACGCAGGCCGCCGCCGGAGTCGCCGGGATCATCAAGATGGTGCAGGCGATGCGTCACGGCGTGCTGCCGCGGACCGTGCACGTCGACGAGCCGTCACCGCACGTCGACTGGGCCACGGGTGCCGTCGAACTGCTGACCGAGCCGGTCTCCTGGGACCGCGACCGCCCGCGCCGCGCCGGGGTGTCTTCGTTCGGCATCAGCGGTACCAACGCGCACCTCATCCTCGAACAGGCACCGGAAACACCCGAACAGCCGGCCTCCGAGCACACCGGTCCGCTGCCCTTCATCGTCTCCGCCAAGTCCGACGCGGCGGTACGGGAGCAGGCCGCGCGACTGGCCGAGCACGTGCGGGAACACGCGCCGGTCGACCTCGCGCATTCCCTGCTGACCACCCGGCCCCTGCTGGATCGCGGGGCCGTGGTGGTGGCCGCGGACCACGACGAACTCCTGTCCGGTTTGGACCAGCTCGGCGCGACCGTGGCCCGGGAGGACGAGGGCGGACTCGCGTTCCTGTTCACCGGTCAGGGTGCGCAACGGCCGGGCATGGGCCGTGACCTGTACGAGCGCTTCCCGCGCTTCGCCGAGGCACTGGACGCCGCCTGCGCATACCTGGACACCGAGCTCGACCGTCCACTGAAGACGGTCATGTTCACCGGTGACGAGCTGGACCGCACCATCTACACCCAGCCCGCGTTGTTCGCGCTCGAAGTCGCGCTCTTCCGGCTCTACGAGTCACTGGGCGTCCGCCCGTCCTATGTGGTCGGACATTCCATCGGTGAACTGGCGGCGGCCCACGTCGCCGGAGTGCTCTCGCTCGAAGACGCCTGCCGCCTGGTCGCCGCCCGAGGGCGGCTCATGCAGAGCCTGCGTGACGACGGTGGCATGGCCGCGATCGAGGCGACCGAGGAAGAGGTGCTCGCGTCACTGCGCGGCATCGCGGGGGTGTCGATCGCCGCGCTGAACGGCCCGTCCGCGACCGTGATCAGCGGCGACCGCGACGCCGTGCTCGACGTCGCCGCGACCTGGAAGGCACAGGGCCGCCGGAGCACCCGGCTGCGCGTGAGCCACGCGTTCCACTCCCCGCACATGGACGGCATGCTCGGCGAATTCCGCCGCGTCGCCGAAAGCCTGACCTACCACAAGCCGGAGATCGCGGTGGTCTCCAACCTCACCGGCGACTTGGCCACGGACGAACTGCGCGAGACGGAGTACTGGGTGCGGCACGTGCGGCACGCCGTGCGCTTCGCCGACGGCATGCGACGGCTGCACGAACTCGGCGTGCGCACCTTCGTCGAACTGGGTCCGCAGCACACGCTCACCGCGATGGGTGGGGACTGTGTACCTGACGGGGGTTCGGGGGTCCGGGGGTCGTCCCCCGTGCGGACAACACAGTCTGACCTCTTCGCCACGTTGCGGTCCGACCGCCCGGAAGACCGCGCCTTCCTCACCGCGCTCGGCCGGATCCACCTGCGCGGCACCGATGTCGACTGGCCGCGGTTGTTCACCGGCCGGCGCGTGGACCTGCCGACGTACGCCTTCCAGCGCAGCCGTTACTGGCTGGACCTGCCCGAGGACAGTGGCGACGTGACCGCCGCCGGGCTCGGCGCCAGCGCGCACCCGCTGCTCGGCGCGGCCGTCACGCTCGCGGGTGGCCGGGGGCTGCTGTTCACCGGTCGGCTGTCCCGGAAGTCCTGGCTGGGCGAACACACCATCGACGGCACCGTGCTGGTCCCCGGCACCGCGCTCGTCGAGCTGGCCCTGCACGCCGGTGACCAGGCGGGCGTGCCGGAATTGGAGGAGCTGACCATCCAGGCTCCGCTCGTGCTCCCGGAAACCGGTGCCGTGCAACTTCAGGTCGCGCTGAACGCCGGAACCGTGACGATCCATTCGCGGTCGGCAGAGGACGAAACCTGGACGCAGCACGCCGAAGGCACCCTCCGCGCCTCGACCACCACACCGGTGGCCTGGGAAATGCCCGCGGACGCGACCGAAGTGGAACTCGGGGACGTCTACGGCCGTCTCGCCGCATACGGGTACGAATACGGCCCGGCTTTCCAGTGCCTCGGTTCCGTGCACGAGCACCACGGCGAGCGGTACGCCGAACTGCGCCTCGACGCCGAGTCCGACGGGCACGGCATCCACCCCGCGCTGCTCGACTCTGCGTTCCACCTCCTGGCGCTCGATGCCACGGAGACCCGGGTGCCCTTCGCCTGGCGTGATGTCGCCCTGCACGCGACAGGCGCGCGGTCGCTGCGGATCCGGTTGACCCCGGCGGGTGATGGCGCGTATGCGATGTCCGCCGTCGATCCGGCCGGGCAGCCGGTGCTCACCGTCGGCTCGCTGGAAACCCGGCCCGCGGACCTGGGTGCGGCCAAGCGGCTCGACCTGTACCGGGTCGACTGGGCACCGGCTCCGCAAGCGTCCACAGAGGAAACCGAGGTCCTGCACGCCACCGGTACCGACGTCCACGAGACGACCTGGCGCGTCGCCACCGCGCTCCAGCAGCACCTCGCCCAGGACGACGGACGGCGGCTGACCGTGGTCACCACCGCGGGCGAACTCGCCGGAGCCGCGATCCACGGCTTGGTTCGCGCTGCCCAGCGCGAACACGGCGACCGGTTCGCCCTGCTCGACACCGACCGGCCGGACGCGATTCCGCCGGAGGCCCTGAGCGGCGCACCCGAACTCCGGGTCCGCGCCGGTGAAGTGCTCGCGCCACGGCTGATGCGAGCCGGCGCGACCGGCCGCAAGCTCGATCCCGAAGGCACGGTCCTGCTCACCGGCGGCACCGGCGCGCTCGGCCGCCGCATCGCCCGGCACCTGGCGCACCACCACGGCATCCGGCACCTCCTGCTGGTCAGCCGCACCGGTGGCGAGGCACCGGCGGACCTCGGCCCGGACGCGCGGGTGCTCGCCTGCGACACCGCCGATCGCGGCGCGCTCGCCAGGGTGCTCGCGGACATCCCGGCCGAACACCCGCTCACCGCGGTGGTCCACGCCGCGGGCGTGCTCGACGACGCCGTGCTGACCTCGCTCACCGAAGAGCGGTGGCACGCGGTCGCGCGGCCCAAGATCACCGCCGCGCGGAACCTGCACGAGCTGACCCGGCACCTGGACCTCGAGGCCTTCGTGTTGTTCTCCTCGATCGCGGGCACGCTCGGCAGCGCCGGTCAGGCCGCCTACGCCGCCGCGAACGCCTACCTCGACGAACTCGCCCGCCACCGCCAGGCGGACGGCCTGCCCGCGGTGTCGCTGGCCTGGGGACTGTGGGCCGAAAGCGGCGGTATGGCCGACAGCCTGTCCACTGTGGACCAGGCACGGCTGGCCAAGCTCGGGGTTTCGCCGCTGCTGCCCGGTGACGCGCTCACCCTGTTCGACGCGGCACTGAGCGGTGAGCACCCGGCGCTGGTCGCGGCGAAGCTGGACTTCACCGCCGCGCACCCGCTCTACCGCGGGGTGGCGCGCACGCCGGTCCGCCGGGCCGCGAACAACACGGAAGCGCTGGGCGGGTTGAGCGAAGCCGAGCAGCGCAGGCGGTTGCTGGACCTGGTCACCACCACGGTGGCCGAGGTGCTCGGGCACGCCGGCACGGACGGCATCGACGCCGACCGCGGCCTGCTCGCGATGGGCTTCGATTCGCTGACCGCGGTGGAGTTCCGCAACCGGCTCGCCGCGGAAACGGGCCTGCGCCTGCCGTCCACGCTGGTGTTCAACCACCCGACACCGGGGGCGATCGCCGACTACCTGCGGGCCGAACTGGCCCCGGCACCGGCGGGCGAACTGGACCGGCTGGAGGCCGAACTGGCCTCGATGGCTCCGGCCCGCCAAGCGGAAGTGACCGCGCGGCTGGCGGAGATGCTGCGCAAGTGGGGCACGAACGGTACGGGCAACGGCGCCTCGGCCGACCTCGATTCGCTGAGCGACGACGAGCTCTTCGACGCTCTCGACGAAGAACTGGGACAGAGGGGCAACGGGAGAAGATGACGACCGAAGACAAGCTGCGGGACTACCTCAAGCGCGCGACGGCCGAACTCCGTCAGGCCCGCGAACGCGTGGCCGAGCTCTCCGGCCGCGCCGCCGAGCCGATCGCGATCGTGGCGATGAGCTGCCGCTACCCCGGTGACGTGCGCTCACCGGCCGAGCTGTGGGAACTGGTCGCCTCGGGCACGGATGCCATCTCCGGGTTCCCGGCTGACCGCGGCTGGGACGTCGAGCACCTCTACGACCCCGACCCCGAGCGGGTCGGCACCAGCTACACCCGCCAGGGCGGCTTCCTCGCGGACGCGGACCACTTCGACGCCGACTTCTTCGGTATCAGCCCGCGCGAGGCACTGGCCATCGACCCACAACAACGGCTGCTGCTGGAAACCGCGTGGGAAACACTGGAGCACGCGGGCATCGACCCGCTTTCCCTGCGCGGCAGCCGGACCGGCGTCTTCGCGGGGGTGATGTACGACGACTACGCCTCACGCCTGCACCGAGCGCCCGCCGGGTTCGAGGGCTACCTGGGCAACGGCAGCGCGCCGAGCATCGCGTCCGGCCGGGTTTCCTACACCTTCGGGCTGGAAGGCCCCGCGGTCACCATCGACACCGCCTGCTCGTCTTCGCTGGTGGCGATCCACCTGGCCGCGCAATCGCTGCGGCAGTCGGAATGCACGCTTGCGCTGGCCGGTGGCGTCACGGTGATGGCCACCCCGAGCACCTTCGTCGAATTCAGCCGCCAGCGCGGACTCTCCCCGGACGGCCGGTGCAAGTCGTTCTCCGCTTCGGCCGACGGTACCGGGTTCGCCGAGGGCGCCGGGCTGATCCTGCTGGAGCGGTTGTCCGACGCCGAACGCAACGGGCACCCGGTCCTCGCGGTGATCCGGGGCAGCGCGGTCAACCAGGACGGTGCCAGCAGTCAGCTTTCGGCGCCGAACGGGCCGTCGCAGGAGCGCGTCATCCGGCAGGCGCTGGCCACCGCCGGTCTGGAACCGTCCGAAGTGGACGCGGTCGAAGCACACAGCACCGGCACCACGCTCGGCGATCCGATCGAGGCGCAGGCGTTGCTCGCCACCTATGGACAGGATCGACGGGAACGCCCGCTCTGGCTGGGCTCGATCAAGTCGAACATCGGGCACACCCAGGCCGCCGCCGGGGTGGCCGGGGTGATCAAGATGGTGCTGGCGCTGCGGCACGGCACGCTGCCCAGGACCCTGCACGCCGACCAGCCGAGCCCGCACATCGACTGGGCGGGCGGCTCGGTCTCGCTGCTGACCGAGCCGGTGCCGTGGCCGGAAAACGGCACGCCCCGGCGGGCCGGGATTTCCTCGTTCGGCATCAGCGGGACCAACGCGCACCTGATCCTGGAGCAGGCCCCGGCCGTCGAACCCTCGGCCGAACCGCCCGCCGATTCGCGTCCGGTGCCGTGGTTGCTGTCCGCTCGCAGCGAGCGGGCGCTGCACGTCCAAGCCCAGCAATTGCGGCGGCACCTGGTCTCGTCCACTTCGGACCCGGCGACCGTCGGATATTCGCTGGCCACCTCACGATCCACGTTCGCCCATCGTGCCGTGGTGGTCGCCGACAACCGCGAGGACTTCCTGCACGGGCTCGACCGGCTCTCCCGCGGCGAATCGGCGACCGGGCTGATCACCACGCCCCATGGTGCGCAGAACCCGGTCGCCGGTGCCCGTGAACCGGTCTTCGTGTTCCCCGGCCAGAGTTCGCAGTGGGCCCGGATGGCGGTCCCGCTGCTCGGCACGTCCACGGTGTTCCGCGAGCAGATCCAGCTCTGCGCGGACGCGCTCGCCCCGCACGTCGACTGGTCCCTGCGCGACGTGCTGGAGGGCACGCCAGGAGCCCCACCGCTGGAGCGGGTCGACGTGGTGCAGCCCGCCTTGTTCGCGGTGATGGTGTCGCTGGCGCGGCTGTGGCAGTCGATCGGCGCGAAGGCGAGTGCGGTGATCGGGCACTCGCAGGGGGAGATCGCCGCCGCGCACATCGCGGGCGCGCTCACGCTGGAGGACGCGGCGCTCATCGTGGCCAGGCGCAGCCAGGCCGTCTCGGCGCTGAGCGGGCGCGGTGGCATGGCTTCCGTGCCGCTGCCCGCGTCCCGGATCCACGAGCACCCAGCACTGCTGGACGGGCGGCTCGGCATCGCCGCGATCAACGGTCCGGAGTCCACTGTGGTCTCGGGCGCGAAGCAGGCGATCGACGAGCTGCTCGCCGAGTTCGAAGCGGCCGGTGTCCGCGCACGCCGGATCGCGGTCGACTACGCCTCGCACTCACCGCACGTCGACAGCCTCCGTGAAGCGCTGCTGGAGATGCTCGCCGAGGTCAAACCGCTGCGGGCGGAGATCCCGTTCTACTCGACCGTCACCGGCGAGCCGATCGACACCACCGAACTGGACGCCGCGTACTGGTACCGGAACCTGCGGGAGACCGTGCAACTCGACAGCGCTGTCCGTGCCCTGCGCCGGGACGGGCACCGGTCCTTTGTGGAGACCAGCCCGCACCCGGTGCTCACCATCGGCATCCAGCAGACGCTCGATGAGACGCGAGAAGACGGCGTCAGCACGGTGTGCGGCACGCTCCGCCGCGACAACGGCGACTGGAAGCAGTTCCTCGCCGCGGTCGCGCAGGCCCACGTCAACGGCGTCGACCTCGACTGGACCGCGGTCTTCGCGCCGGGCACCCGGAAGCAGGTGGACCTGCCGACGTATCCGTTCCAGCGCAAGCGGTACTGGCTCGACGCCCCGGCGGGCGCGACCGATCCGACCGCCGCCGGTCTCGACGCCGCCGACCACCCGCTGCTCAGCGGCGCGCTCGAACTCGCCGACGGGGAAAGCACGGTGTTCACCGGCCGCCTGTCCCCGCACGCGCAGCCGTGGCTCGCCGACCACACCGTGCTCGGCACCGCCTTGCTGCCGGGAAGTGCCTTTGTCGACATGGCGTTGTTCGTCGCCGAGCGCACGGGCTGCGGGCGGCTGGAAGAGCTTCTGCTCCAGGCACCACTGGTTCTCCCCGAGCAGGGCACCCTCCGGTTGCAGGTGGCGGTCGGTCCCGTCGACGACGATCGGCGCGCGCTGACCGTCCACTCGCGACCCGAGGACGCCGAGCCGGACGACCCGTGGACCCTGCACGTCACCGGTTCGCTGAGCACACTGGCACCCGAAGTGGCCGGTGACCTGTCCGGCGCCTGGCCACCGGCCGGGGCACAGCCGGTCGAGATGGACGAGTTCTACGACCGGCTGCAGGACGAGGGGTACGGCTACGGCCCGACCTTCCGCGGCCTGCGCGGCGTCTGGAAGCTCGGCGACGACTTCTACGCCCACGTGGTGCTGCCGGAAGAGCAGCACGCCGACGGCGAGCGGTGTGCGCTGCACCCCGCGCTGCTCGACGCCGCGCTGCACCCGCTCGCCCGTGAATCCCTCGGCGGCGACGGCATCAGCCTGCCGTTCTCGTGGAGCGGCGTGAGCCTGCGCACCAGTGGCACCACCGCGCTGCGCGTCCGGCTGACCCCGGTGGGCACCGACAGCTACCGCGTGACCCTGGCGGACAACGTGGGCGCCCCGGTCGCCTCGATCGACACCCTCACCGCGCGCCGGATCAACCCGGCGATGCTCGGGTCCGGCGGTCACCGCTCGATGCTGTTCCACGTCGAGTGGTCACCCCTGCGCGACACCGAACCCGCGTCGGAGGTCGTGCCGGAGCTGGTCGAAGCCGCCGATGTCCCGGCCGCGCTCCGGCTGGTCCAGGACGCGATCGCCGCGGACAAGCAGCTGGCGTTCGTCACGCACGGCGCGGTGTCGGCCGAGCCCGGCGAGGACGTCACCGACCTGACCGGCGCGGCGGTGTGGGGCCTGGTGCGCTCGGCCCAGACCGAGCACCCCGACCGGTTCACCCTGGTGGACACCGACTCCCCGCAGTCGGTGCCCGCCGCGCTGGCCACCGGGGAGCCGCAGGTCGCCGTCCGGAACGGCAAGGCGCTGGTGCCGCGGCTCGCCCGGACCGCGGCCGAGCCGGCGCACACCACGTTCGATCCCGAGGGCACCGTGCTGATCACCGGCGGCACCGGCGTGCTCGGCGGCCACCTCGCCCGGCACCTGGTGCTCAACCACGGCGTGCGGCACCTGCTGCTCACCTCGCGTCGTGGCCTGGACGCCCCCGGCGCGACCGGCTTGGCCGCTGACCTCGCCGATCTCGGCGCGGAGGTGACCGTCGCCGCCTGCGACGCGGCGGATCGCGCCGCACTGGAGTCCCTGCTGGCGAGCGTTTCCCGGCCGCTGACCGCCGTCGTGCACGCGGCCGGGGTGCTCGACGACGCGACGATCACCGCACTGACCCCGGAGCAGCTGGCGAACGTGTGGCGGCCCAAGGTCGACGCGGCCCGCAACCTGCACGAACTGACCGGCGAGCTGAGCGCGTTCGTGTTGTTCTCCTCGATCGCGTCGACCATCGGCACCCCTGGCCAGGCGAACTACGCGGCGTCCAACGCCTACCTCGACGCGCTCGCCGAGCACCGGCGGACACAGGGGCAGCCCGCGATCAGCCTGGCGTGGGGCTACTGGGCCGAAACCACCGGCATGACCGGGCACCTCGATCACGCCGACCACACCCGGATGGCCCGCGCGGGCATCATCCCGCTGGCCACCGCCCAGGGGTTCGAGCTGTTCGACGCCGCGCTGACCACCGGCCGCGCGGTGGTCGTCCCGGCCAAGATGGACACCGCCGCGCTGCGGAACCAGGCCACCGCGGGCACCCTGCCGCGGTTGTTCCAGAACCTGGTCAAGGCCCCGGCCAAGCGCGCGGGCGGCGGGCTGGCCGACCTGGCGCAGCGGCTGGCCGACCTCGCCGAGTCCGAGCAGCAGGCCCTGCTCATCGACGTGGTGCGCGGGCACGTGGCCACCGTGCTCGGGCACACCGATCCGGACACCATCCCGACCGGGAAGGCGTTCAAGGAGCTGGGTTTCGACTCGCTGACCGCGGTGGAGCTGCGCAACCGCCTCACCGCCGCGACCGGCCTGCGGCTGCCCGCGACCCTGGTGTTCGACCACCCCACGCTCGCCGGGCTGGCCGGGTACATGCGGGCGGAACTGGCGCCGCGGACCGAAGAGCCCGACCTCGCTTCCGCCGTGCTGGAGCGGCTCGACGGCCTGGAGGAGGCGTTGATCGGGTTGTCCGACCTGCGGGTCACCGACCGGCTGCGGGAGCTGCTGGCGGTGGCCGGCGGCACGGACGCCGGTCTCGGCTCGGCCAGCGCGGACGAGTTGTTCGACTTCATCGACGGCAAGCTCGGCAGGAAGGTGGAGACCGCATGAGCACCGGCCCGACCGAGCAGAAGCTGCTCGACTACCTGAAGTGGGTGACCACCGACCTCGACCGCACCCGCGGGCAGCTGCTCGACCTGGAGGAACGGGCCCGCGAGCCGATCGCCGTGGTGTCGATGAGCTGCCGCTACCCGCACGGGGTCGGTTCGCCGGAGGACCTGTGGGAACTGGTCGCCTCGGGCCGGGACGCCATCTCGGACTTCCCGGCCGATCGCGGCTGGCCCGCCGACGTCTACGACGCCGATCCCGACCGGCGGGATCGCCCGCACGCGGGTGGTTTCCTCTACGACGCCGCCGAATTCGACCCCGGCTTCTTCGGCATCTCACCCCGTGAGGCACCCGCGATCGATCCGCAGCAACGATTGCTGCTGGAGGTCGCGTGGGAAGCCTTCGAACGCGCCGGATTCGATGCCGACGCCTTGCGCGGCAGCAGTACCGGCGTGTTCACCGGCGTGATGTACAGCGACTACGGCAGCCGCCTGCAGGACCGCGCGCCGAAGGGGTACGAAAGCTACCTCGGCAACGGCAGCGCGGGCAGCATCGCGTCGGGCCGGGTCGCCTACACCTTCGGGCTGGAGGGCCCGGCCGTCACGGTCGACACCGCGTGCTCGTCTTCGCTGGTCGCGCTGCACCTGGCGGCACAGGCGCTGCGCAACGGCGACTGTTCGCTGGCGCTGGCCGGCGGGGTGACCGTGATGGCCACGCCGATGGTCTTCACCGAGTTCGACCGGCAGCGCGGGCTGTCCGCGGATGGCCGGTGCAAGTCGTTCGCCGCGGCGGCGGACGGCACCGGCTTCGCCGAGGGCGCCGGACTCCTTTTGCTGGAACGGCTTTCCGACGCTCGCCGGAACGGGCACCAGGTGCTCGGCCTGGTGCGCGGCACCGCGGTCAACCAGGATGGCGCTTCCAACGGGCTCACCGCACCGAACGGCCCTTCGCAGGAGCGGGTGATCAAACAGGCACTGGAGAACGCTCGTGTCGCACCCTCCGAAGTGGACGCCGTGGAAGCGCACGGCACGGGCACGACGCTCGGCGACCCGATCGAAGCGCAGGCTTTGCTGGCTACCTATGGGAAGTCGCGGGGTGAGAAGCCGCTGTACCTGGGGTCGGTCAAGTCGAACATCGGGCACACGCAGGCCGCGGCCGGGGTCGCGGGCGTGATCAAGATGCTCATGGCGATGCGGCACGGCGAGCTGCCGCGCACGCTCCACGTGGACGAGCCGAACCCGTTGGTGGACTGGGCTTCGGGCGCGGTCACCCTGCTGACCGAACCGGCGAAGTGGCAGCAGAACGGGCACCCGCGCCGGGCCGGGGTGTCGTCGTTCGGCATCAGCGGGACCAACGCGCACGTGATCCTGGAGCAGGCACCGTCGGACGAACCAGCCGGTGAGCCGTGCGTCGCGCCGGGTCCCGTGCCGTGGGTGCTCTCGGCGAAGTCGCCCGCCGCGGTGAAGGGGCAGGCCGAGCGCCTGCTGAACCACCTCACGCTGCACCCCGGGCTGAACATCGCCGATGTGGGGCATTCGCTGGCGGTCTCGCGTACTTCCTTCCTCCATCGGGCCGTCGTTTTCGGGGACCGGCAGGAGGAGCTGGTCAAGGGCCTGTCCGGGCTGGCGCACGGCACACCCGCGACGAACCTGGCGCACGGGCAGGCCTCCGGCGGCAGGACCGCGTTCCTGTTCACCGGCCAGGGCAGCCAGCGGCCGGGCATGGGCCGTCAGCTGTATGAGACCTACCCGGTCTTCACCCGCGAACTGGACCGGGTCTGCGCATTGCTCGACGGCCTGCTGGACCGGCCGCTGCTGCCGATCCTGTTCGCCGAGCCGCGCACGCCGGAAGCCGCGCTGCTGGACCGGACCGCGTACACCCAGGCCGCGCTTTTCGCGTTGGAGACGGCTCTGTACCGGCTGGTCGAGTCGTACGGGGTCGTGCCGTCCTTGGTGGCCGGTCATTCCATCGGCGAAGTGACCGCGGCGCACATCGCCGGAGTGCTGTCCCTTGAGGACGCTTGCACCTTGGTGGCTGCTCGTGGGAGCTTGATGGAAGGTGTCCGTGACGATGGCGCCATGGTCGCGATCGAAGCCCCGGAGTCGGCGGTTCTTCCCCATTTGCGTGATTCAGTGAGCCTGGCCGCGGTGAACGGGCCCAACGCGGTGGTGCTCGCAGGTGACGCCGAACCGGTGCTGGCCATCGGTGCCGAGTTCAAGGCACGCGGGATCCGGACCAAGCGGCTCACCGTCAGCCACGCCTTCCATTCGGCGCACCTGGACTCGATGCTCGACGAATACCTGCGGATCGCCCGTGGACTGAACTACTCGGCACCGCGCATTCCGGTGGTGTCCACTGTGACCGGTCAGCTGGCCGAAGAACTGACCTCACCGGAGTACTGGGTGCGGCAGGTCCGCCAGCCGGTGCGGTTCCACGACGGGATGCGGACTTTGCACGCTTCCGGGGTGCGCACGTTCCTCGAAATCGGGCCGGATGCCGTGCTCACCCCCGCCGCGCAGGCCTGTGTGCCGGAGGCGGAGCCGGGCGCGATCATCCCGGCGCTGACGTCACGGCGGCCGGAGCCGCGCACACTGGTCACCGCGCTGGCGAAGGCGCACGTGCGGGGCGTGCCGGTGGACTGGACGGCCGGCTTCACCGGCGCGAAGCGGGTCGACCTGCCGACCTATGCGTTCCAGCGATCGCGGTACTGGCTGGACCCGGAAGCGCGATCCACGCGGTTCGACCTGACTTCCGCGGCGGATGCGCTCGGCCTGACCGAGGATCAGCGGGCCGCGCTCGCCGCTTGGACGCGCCAGGCCGAATGGTCGTACCGAATCGCCTGGCGTCCGCTGAGGACGGTCGCGGCCAATTCCTCCTTGGGCACGTGGCTGGTTCTCGGCTCGGACGAGTTGCGTGACCTGCTTCGGGCCCAGGGGGCACACGTGGTCACCGAGCCCGGTGAGCCGCTGACCGGCGTGCTCTCCGTCGGCGATCCGGGTGGCGAGTTCGATGCCCCGGTGTGGCTCGTGACCACCGGCGGAGCGCCGGTCGACGGCCCGGCTTCGCCCGAACAGGCCCAGTTCTGGGGCCTTGCTCCGGATCGTTTGGTCGACCTGCCCGCTGCTCCCGCTGAGCAGGAGTGGACGCGGCTGGTGGACCTGCTGCGCTCCGATGTCTCCGAAGCGCGGCTGGCCATTCGCGGTTCGGAGGTGTTCACCGAGCGGCTGGAACGGGCGGACCTCGCCTCCGGCTGGCAGCCGGATGGCCCAGTGCTGATCCGCGGTTCGGACTCGTTGAGCACGCAGGCGGCTCACTGGTTCCGCGCTCAGGGGGTCGAGGTGGTCACGGAGGCTTCGGCGGTTTCCGCTGTCGTCGAGGTGGTCGGCCCGGACGAGACGGTCGACGCCGTCCGCGAACGGCTGCAAGCCCTGGAGGACCTCGAAGCCACGTTCTTCGTGTTCACCACGCGCACGCCGTCACCAGCCCAGTCCTACGCGACGGCTTGGGCCCGAAGCCGGCCCGTGCCTTCGGCAGCCATCGCCTGGGACCTGGCGAGCCCGCAGGCGGTCGGCCTGGTCCTGCGTCAGGGCGCTTCAGCTCCGGATGTGGTCGCCGAATTGGACCTGGAGACGCCCGTCGTCCCCGCGGACAACCGCCTGCTGACCGCGACCGGCACCGAACGGGCGCAGCTGGTGACCGAACTGGTGCGGTTCCACGCCGCGGACGTGCTGGGCCACGCCAGCCCGGACGCGATCGGGGTGGAGGACAGCCTGCTGGACCACGGGTTCTCGTCGTTCACCGCGCTGGAGCTGAGCAACCGGCTGCAGGCGGCCTCGGGGGTGCAGATCCCGCCCGTGGCCATCTACGACCAGCCGACCCTGGCCGCGGTGATCACGCACCTAGGCGACGCGCTCGCTGAGCTCTCGTAACTCCCGCAGGTACGCGGTGGTGTCCGGGTGCCAGGTCGCGATCATCGCCGCGGTCGCGATGCCTGTGGGCACCAGGAGCAGGATCGGCAGCGCGCTGTCGAGCTCGCCGCGGACCCCCAGCACGATGATCACCACGATCCCGCCGATGAACTGCAGAACGCTCAACCCGTAGAGGGCGGTCAGCCACACCCGGGCGCCGCGGTACCCCGCGCGGAGGTTGATCGCCGCGAACACGACCACGATGCCGACGATCCCGATGACCAGCGGTATCCCCAGCACCATCCACAACACGAACGCGATCCGCAGACTCCGGGGCCGCTCCGGTCCCCACACCCAGCCCTCGCGCAGTTCCTCGGGTTCCGGGCGATCACCGGATCGCCTGGCCTCCCTGCGTTCAGCCCACTTGTCGCCCATCCGACCACGGTAACCACCCACCCCGGGAGCCCTCCCGGACGTCCGCAAGCTGCCACCCGAACGGGCCGGGCTCGCAGGGCGTGCGAGCTCCTGGCGGGTCGATCATCGGCGGCCTAAGCTCGGCGGATGAGCAGGTTCGTGAAGCACCGCCTCGATCGGGTCCACCACGCGATGGCCCGCCACGTCGACTCCGGACTGCTCCCGGGGGCGGTCACCGTGCTGAGCAGTGGCGACGAGGTGCACGTCGATGCTGTCGGGAACGCCCAGCGCGACACCATCTTCCGGATCAGCTCGATGACCAAGCCGATCGCCGCCGCCGGGGCGATGGTGCTGGTGGAGGAGTGCGTACTCCGCTTGGACGATCCCCTCACCGAGTTCCTGCCCGAGCTGGCCAACCCGCAGGTCCTCGAAGACCCCGCCGGACCGCTCGACCGCACCACCCCGGCCCACCGCGAGATCACCTTGCGTGACCTCCTCACCTTCCGCAACGGCATCGGCATGCTCCCCGGAGAGTCCCCGATCAATGAAGCCGCCGCCGAACTGCGGACCTTCGGCCCGCCGAAGCCGATGACTCAGCTCACCGTCGACCAGTGGCTCAAGAAGCTCGGCGAACTGCCCCTCATGCACCAGCCCGGCACCCGCTGGCTCTACAACACCGGCTCGGACATCCTCGGCGCGCTCCTCGCCCGCGCCTCCGGCCAGGACCTCGAGACCTTCCTGTCCGAACGCGTTTTCGGCCCGCTCGGCATGGTCGACACGGCGTTCAGCGTGCCCGCCGGGAAGCTCGACCGCTTCGTCGTCAGCTACATGCCCGACCTGCAGACCGGCGAACTCGAGGTCTACGACGAGATCGACGGCGCCTGGAGCAAGCCACCCGTCTTCCCCTCCGCCGCGGCCGGGCTGGTCTCGACGGCCGACGACCTGCTGGCGTTCGGACGCGCGTTCCTCGGCAACGACCTGCTTTCCCGCGCCTCCATCTCCACGATGACCGCCGATCACCTGACACCCCGGCAGAAAGCCGAATCCGGCTTCTTCCCCGGGTACTTCGACAACCGCGGCTGGGGCTTCGGCGTCGCCGTCAACACTCGGCGCGACGACATCTACGAGATCCCCGGCCGCTTCGGGTGGGACGGCGGGCTCGGCACCTCGTGGGCCACCGATCCGGCCGAGGACCTGGTCGGCGTCCTGCTCACCCAGCGCGCCGACTTCCCCGACCACAGCAAGCCCCACCGGGACTTCTGGACCTCGGCCTACCAGGCGCTCGCATGAAGCGCGCCGAGTTCCCCGCGCTCCAGGACGGCTACGCCTACCTCGACGGCGCCGCCGGCACCCAGGTCCCGGCGAGTGTGATCGACGCGATCGCGGAGACCTACCGCCGCGGCATCGGCAACGTCGGTGGCGCCTTCCCGGCCAGCCACCGCGCCGACGAGATCGTCGCGAACGCCCGGCAGGCGGTCGCCGACCTGGTCGGTGGCGACCCCGGCGGTGTCATCCTCGGTGCCAACATGACCACGCTCACCTACCGGCTGGCGAACACGCTGGCGACCGGCTGGCAGCCGGGGGACGAGGTCGTCGTCACCCGGCTCGACCACGACGCCAACGTCCGCCCCTGGGTCCAGGCCGCCGCGAAGGCCGGTGCCACGGTGAAGTGGGCGGACATCGACCGCGGCACCGGTGACCTGCCGACCGGCCAGTTCGACGCCCTGCTCTCCGAACGCACCCGCCTGGTCGCGGTCACCGCGGCGAGCAACGTGCTCGGCACCCGCCCGGACGTCGCCTCGATCACCGCCGCCGCGCACACCGCCGGCGCGCTCACCTATGTCGACGGCGTCCACGCCACCCCGCACGGCCCCACCGACCGCACCGCGCTCGGCGCCGACTTCTACGCGACCAGCGCCTACAAGTGGTGCGGCCCGCACGTCGGCGCGGTCGTCGCCGACCCCGCGCTGCTGGACACCCTGCGCCCCGACAAGCTCGCGTCGTCCAGCGACGACGTGCCCAACCGCTTCGAGACCGGCACGCTGCCCTTCGCCGACCTCGCCGGGGTGACCGCCGCCGTCGACCACCTCGCCGGGCTCACGGACGCCACGGGCACTCGCCGCGAACGGCTGCTCGCCTCGATGACCGCCGCGGAAGACCACGAACAACGGCTCTTCGCCCGGCTGCTCGACGGCCTGCGGGAGATCCCCGGCGTCACCCTGCACGGCGCGCCCCGGCGCCGCACCGCGGTCGCCTACTTCACCGTCGACGGTCAGACCCCGCGCCAGACGGCGGAAACCCTGGCCGCCGCCAAGGTGAACGTGTGGAACGGGCACAACTACGCCTGGGAGCTGACCGGTGCGCTCGGCATCCGCGACGCCGGCAGCGCGGTCCGCGCGAGCATCGTCCACTACAACGACGGCACCGACGTGGACCGGCTCCTCGACTGTCTACAACGGACCTAAGCGACGGTGTGCTTGAGCAGTTCGTCGCCACGCAGGATCGCGCCCTGCAGTTCCCGCAGCGGACGGCACGGCTCCAGACCCAGCTCGGCGTTGAGCCGCTCACGGGCGTGCTGGTAGACCTTCAGCGCGTCGGCCTGCCGCTCCGAACGGAACAGCGCCAGCATCAGCTGCCGGTAGAACGACTCCCGCAGCGGGTGCTCCCCGGTCAGCACGTACAGCCTGCCGACCACCTCGCGGTGCCTGCTCAGCACCAGGTAGGCGTCGTTGAGCATCTCCACGCACTCCAGCCGGGCCTCTTCCAGCCAGGTCACGTACCAGTAGAGGATCGGCCCGTCCTGCACGTCGTTGAGCGCGCGGCCGCGCCACAGCGACAGCGCCCCCTCGAAGTGCGCGACGGCTTCCTCGTGGCGTCCCCGTTGCGCCGCCTCGCGGCCTCGGTTCACCAGGCGCTGGAAGTCGTTGACGTCCAGCGTGTCCTCGCCCAGGTGCAGCAGGTAGCCCTGCTGGCGGGTGACGATCGGGCTGGCCGAGCGGCCCGGCCGGTCCAGGAACTTGCGCAACTGCGAAATGTAGACGTGCAGCGCGGCGTTCACGCGCTGCGGCGGGCGATCCCCCCAGATCTCCGCGATGAGCTGATCGGTGGTGACCACCTGGTCCGCCCGGCCCAGCAGGACGGCCAGCAGCGTTTCCATCTTGCGAGCGGTCAGCGAAGTGGAACCCTCGTCGTCGACCACTCTGAGTCTGCCCAGGATTTCGTATCTCAACTTGCCCTCCGGTGACTCGTCTTCCCCCGACCGGGTCGTTGTCAATGCCGGTGAACGCGACTTTGCCACTGTTCGAAGGATCACCCAAGCCCCTAACCGCCTCGTGAAACCGCCCCCTACGCACCGACCGGCACTCCCCTGGGCCGTCCCCGCGCGGGGCGGTCAAGCACCGGGAAAGCGCCGCTTTAGCCCGGCTCCCGACGATGAATCGTCACCCAGCGAAACCATCCGGGGAAAGGACGGTGCCATGAGTGATATCGGACCCAACGTGGTGCTGCGCGGCGGACCGCTCGCGTTACCAGGCGGAAACCCGCGCTTCCACCGCGTGCCCGACGAGGAGCTCCCGTTGAAACTGGTGAACGGGAATCGTTACGAGCACTTCCGCCCGACCACCGAGACCGAACTGCACGCGGGCCGTCCGCTGCGGGTCTTCGAATGGATCGGGCGCACCTACGTCGCCGAATAACGCGGGGGCGGGCCGGGCGGTGAGCACCGTTGCTCACCGCCCTTTTTCCCGTTCGGCGGAAGTCAGCGGCCGAATGCCAGCAGCACGAATCCCTTGTCGCTCGGGTAGAGCGGGCGGAAACCGGACATCACGTAGAGCATGCCGTCGGAGACCACCGCGCCACCGGCCGCCGCCAGTCCGCCACCGCGCCCGACCAGCCCGTTGACCCCCTGGAAGTCCTGGATCGTGTCGAACTGCCAGAGCACCTTGCCGTCACGCGCGCGGTAGGCCCGGATCTTGCCGTCCGAGCTGCCCTCGTAGACGACGCCGGGGCTGCTGCTCACCGCCGGCGCGTGGGCCAGCAGGCAACTGGCCGGGGCCAGCGCGGCACCACCCCAGGAGCAGCCGTCGGCCGGGTTCGGCGTGGTCCACAGCAGTGCCCCGGTTTCCGGGTCCAGTGCGTGCAGCGCACCCGGGTTGCCCTGGTTGGTGGCCACGTAGAGGCGTTCGCCGTCGTAGCTGGCGCCCCACTGGATGCCGGACTCGGAGTAGGTGGTGTCCCCGGAGGAGAGCAGGCGCTGCCAGACGATCGCGCCGGTCCGCGTGTCGAGCACGTGGTAGACCCCGCTCTTCTGCCCGACGCCGACGTAGGTGCGGCCCTTGACGGTGAAGACGTTGGGGGCGGTGCCGATGTCGAAGTCCAGCGCGGACCCGTCCTCCAGCCCGGGGCAGTACCCCGGCGGGGCCTTCGGGTCGGCGCACAGCACGCGCCAGGTGTCGGGGTGGGTCAGCTGGTTCTTCCACCGGACGGCACCGGTCTGCACGTCGAGCGCGAGCACCGAGTCGGAGTCGCCCTCGGTGCCGGTGTAGTTCTGCCCGGTGCCCACGTAGAGCGTGCGCGTGGCCGGGTCGATCACCGGGGAACTCCACACGCCGACGCCCGACGGCGACCAGTGGATCGCGCCACTGGGCCAGGTCCCGACCGCTTTCGGCTCGGGAACCGTGTAGTAGCGCCAATCCAGCTCACCGGTCTGCGCGTCGAGCGCGTCGACGTGACCGCGGAAGGTGCAGCACGCCGAGTCGACCCCACCGGTGTTGTCCGCGCTCGCGACGCCGACGTAGATCCGGCCGTCGAAGTGGATCGGGGAGCTGGTGAGCCGGGCGGCGGGGTTCGTGTCGAGCCGCTTGAACCATTCGAGCGCGCCGGTCTGCTGGTTCAGCGCGTACAGGTAACCACGGCCGTCTCCGAAGTAGACGCGTCCATTGGCGACGGACGGGCTGTCGCGCACCATCTTGGCCTGCCCGACCGCCGGGTCCACTGTGCTCAGGTTGAAGGTCCACAATGTCTGGCCGGTTTTCGAGTCCAGCGAGTAGAAGAGACCGTCCGGGCCGCCGAAGTACATCCGGTCGCCGACCACCGCGGGCTGACTGCGCAAGGTCTGCCCGAAGCCACGCGGGAAGGCGTGCGCCCACTTCACCTCCAGATCGTCCACAGTGTACACATTGATGCGCCGCTCGGCGGCGTTGTGCCTGCTCCCCCTGGCGTCCTTGGTCCACGTCGGCCAGTCCGTACCGGCGGCCGGGTCGACGGCTGGGATGCTCACGGCGGAAGCGGGAGCCAGCACCGCGAGCAGTGCGCACACCACCGGGATCACCCACGCGACCGGGCGCCATCGAGCCGTTCTGGATCTGGTCATGGTCTCCCTCTTCTCCCACGCGAGCGCGTGCGGACAGCGCCTAGACCATGCCAGTCCGAACTGTCGCTCCCAAGCCCCCTGTTACTCCCCTATGGACCGGCCGGGGCGGAATATTCCGGCCTAAGGCACGGTTTAGCGCCCGCTCCTAGCCTCGAGCCGCCGAAAGGAGAATCATGCACATTTTCCGCAAGAAGGCGCGACGGCGCAGAAGCCTGATCGCGCTGGTGACGGGGTCGTTCGTCGTGGCTTCACTGGCCGTTCCGGCGACCGCGGGCGCGAGCACGGCGACCGGCGTGCCGCACGACTGCGTCAACCACAACACGCTCACCGAAGTGATCGTGGAGAAGTACCCGATTTTCCCCGATCCCACCAATCCGCCGGTCGGCAGCAGGCTGCAGGTGGGGCACCAGGTCTACTTCAAGGCCGAGCTCCGCGACCCCGCGGGCAACTGGGTGGCCACTTCGAAGGGTTATTCCTATGTGCCCTACCGCGATGACAAAGAGGACGTGATCCTGCAGTACGCGCAAGAAACCATCGAACTCGCCGACGGGGTCATCCGTACCTCCGGCGTCTACAGCGTCACGCCGAACAACTACAACGAATGGAACTACATCTCCGCGGAAGGCGTCAGCGGCCGGTACGTGGGCATGGTCGGCGCACGCACCTTCCAGATCACGCAACTGGGGCTGAGCCTGAACGCCGGGCTGTACCTGTGCGGCGGGCTCGAAGAGAACTGGAACTGGAACCCGAAGCAGCCGAAGGCCGAGGAAACCCTGGCGGACAAGCAGTCCAACGCGCTGGCCGCGCTCGAGGCGGCCGAGCCACCCAAGGATCCCGCCGACAGCCCCGTCCCCCCGAACGACTGCGAGGTGCACGTCGGCCTCCGCGAGGTGCTGACCGAGGAATACGGGCCCGCCCCCGGTGACGGCGGCGAATGGCCACCGGGCGCCGGATCGTCGATGCACTACAAGTCCGAGTTCCGCAAGGACGACCGGCTCGTCGCCATCTCGAAGGGGTATTCGTACACGCCCTTCAAGGACCCGGCGAACGACATCGGGCTGAAGTTCGTGCAGCAGACCATCACCTTCCGCGACGGCACCATCCGCACCTCGGGGGTCTACAACCTGACCCTGAGCAACGTCTACGAATGGCACGCGATGTGGGCCGACGGCGTCAGCGGCCGGTACGCCGGCATGGTCGGCAGCCGGATGTTCAAGGTGACCGGCCAAGCCGACCTAGACGGCCAGATCTTCATGTGCAACGACCTAGTCGAACACTGGACCTGGGACCCACCCACCACCTAACCCCCGGGTCTGAATGCTATGAGTGGGGCGCGGTGTCTAGCGGTGGTTGCAACTCCTGAGTGAGGAGGGGTTGTGATGGGTCGTCGGTTGTTGCCGGTGGGTGTGGTGGCGGGGTTTTGGGAGGGGGTGCGTGCGGGGTTGTCGGTGCGGGCGGCGTCGCGGGTGGTGGGCGTGTCGCACGAGACAGGGCGGCGGTGGTTCGCTCAGGCTGGTGGGGTGAGCGCGAACGCGAGGATTCCCCGGCCGGGGTCGGGCCGGTTTTTGAGCCTGGCCGAGCGGGAGGAGATCGCGGTGGGGATCGCCCGGGGTGAGTCCAACACGCAGATCGCCGCCCGGCTGGGGCGGGACAAGTCCACCATCGGCCGGGAGATCGACCGCACCGTGGGCCGGGTGCTGGGCACCGAACACGCCGGCACCGATGTGCGAGAACACTACCGGGCCTCGGTCGCGCACGAACTGGCCCGCGAACGCGGCAAACGGCCGAAACCGGCGAAACTGGCCGTGCACCGGCAACTGCGTGAGCAGGTCCAGGCCGGGCTGAACCAGAAATGGTCCCCCGCGCAGATCAGCGCCACCCTGCCCGAGCAGTTCCCCGACGACCCCGGCATGCGCATCAGCCCGGAAGCGATCTACCAATCACTGTTCGTCCAGGCCCGGGGTGCGCTGCGGCGGGAACTGGCCGCCTGTTTGCGCACCGGGCGGGCACTGCGGGTCCCGCGTAACCGGGCCCGCGCCCGCGCGCAAACCTCGAAACTGGGCCACCCGATCCCGATCTCCCAGCGCCCCGCCGAAGCCGCTGACCGCGCAGTACCCGGACACTGGGAAGGCGACCTCATCCTCGGCACAAACAACGCCTCAGCGATCGGGACCCTGGTCGAGCGCTCCACCCGTTTCGTCATCCTGCTGCACCTACCGGATGGTCACAGCGCCGAACAGGTCCGTGACGCGATGATCCCCGCCATCACCGCCCTGCCCCAGCATCTACGCCGCTCGCTGACCTGGGACCGCGGCAACGAAATGGCCCGCCACCCCGACATCACCCTGGCCACCCGGATGCCCATCTACTTCGCCGACCCCTCCAGCCCCTGGCAACGCGGCTCCAACGAGAACACCAACGGCCTGCTGCGCCAGTACTTCCCCAAACACACCAACCTGACGACCCACACCGCCGACGACCTCGCCCACGTCGCCGCCGAACTCAACAACCGCCCACGCCAGACACTGGGCTGGCACACACCAGCCCGATGCCTACGTGAACTACTATCCCAACCAACCTAAGTTGCAACCATCGATTGAGACCACCGGGCATTACTTGCATTGAACGCTAGTAATGCCCCACTCATAGCGTTGGCGGGACCCGCCCGGCGGGGGCGTCCAGGGCGAGTCCCACGTTCCTGCACCCGAACCCCACACTCACGCAGCCGAGTCCCACACTCAGGTAGCCGAGTTCCGCACCCGGGTAGCCGAGTCCCACGTTCAGGGTTTCGAGCCGGCGTCGGCGTGAGGCCGTCACACGGGGACTGCGACCTTGGTGCCGACGGGGAGGTCGCCGGTGACCTGTACGAAGCCATCGCCCCATTCGCCCAGCTTCACCGGTACCTGCTTCGTGGTGCCGTCCGGGGTGACCACAACCACCGCGTTCCCGCCACCGGCCATACCGATCACCGAGGACACCGGCACCGAAAGCGCCTGCTGCGCCACGGTTCCCACGTAGTGCACGGTCACCGGCGCCAGCGCCAGCCCGTTCACCTGGTCCGGGGCGTCGAGCGAAATGGTGACCTTGAAGACGCCCTTGTTGTCCGCGTTCATCTCCAGCGTGGTGCTGACCGACTCGATCTTGCCGGGCGCCTTGTCGCCACTGGGCAGCTCGACCTCCACCGCCTTGCCGACCTCGATCAGATCGCGGTCCAGCGGTTCGAGTTCGACGCTGACCACGCGATCGGTGCTCTGCACGGTCAGCACCGGCGCCGACGGCGAGGTCGTCGCGCCTTCGTGCGCGTTGAGCTTGGCGATGTGCAGGTCGCCCTCGGCGAAGACCACTTCGCCCAGCGACAGCACCCCGTCGTCCGCGGCGCCCATCTTCTTCTGCAGCTGCTTGACCGCGTTGGTGGTCTTCGAGCTCCAGTCGTCGTCGGGGTAACCGGCGACGGGCTTGCCGAAGCCCAGCGCCAGCAACGCCGTTTCCAGCTGGTGCACGTCCGGGCCATCGGTGACCGCGGAGTTCAGGTCCCGCCAGGCCGGTACCACGCCGTTGAGCAGCACCACCGGCTTGTCGTTGACACGCATCAGCACATCACCGCTGGTCAGCTCGGTGCCGACGGACGGCAGCTCGGTGATCACGCCGCTCTGCGCCGCCGAGAGGTCGCGCATGTCCTGGTACGCGACCACCCCGTTCAGCTTCTCCGTGCGGGTCAGGTCGCGGACCGCGACGTCGGCGGTCTGCGCCGCGCCCACGGCCGGAGCCGCGGGCTCGCCACCGCTTTCGGCGACCACCCACACCCCGGCTCCGGCGACGAGCACCAGGCCCAGCGCCACCGGGACCGCGACCTTCTTCTTCACGACCTCACCCCTGCGACGGCGCGGCCGACTGCTGGCAGTCCTTGAGCGCCTTCGACGTGGCCGGGTCGGTGCGGTCCAGCTTGTCGCCGAACGGGGTGTCCGAGCCGGGAACCGGGTCCGGTACGTCGATGCCCTTCTCCCGCAGGCACTTCGCCAGCGCGAGCATCTCTTCGTCCTGCTGGGCCTGGTCGCCGGAGTCCTGGTTCTGGCGGTCCTGCACCACCCCGTCGAGGAAGTGGCCGCAGGTCTTGTTCGCCGCGACGAACGCCGCCGACTCCTTGTCCACGCCCTCGTACATCGCGCCGGGGCTGCCCGGCTGCGGGTCCGCCAGCTGCACCCCGTTGTCCCGCATGCACTGGGCGTACTGCAGCAGGCTGTCCTGGGTCTTGTTCTCCTGCGCCGGCTCGCCCGAGTCGCTCCCGCCACAGGCGGTCAACGCGAACAGCAGGGCCAGCACCGGCACGCCGCCCTTGATCAACCGCTTCGACATGGCCGTCCACCTCCATGGAACTTCTGGTTTCGTTGACTGACTGTGCCGATCCAGCCTTGGACCGGCCTTAACGCGCCTGTGAACCCGCTGAACCGCTCAGGCGGGCCGGACCGCTTCCGCCGGTTCGAGCCGGGCCGCCCGGCTCGCCGGGTACAACCCCGCCAGGCCGCCGACCAGCAGCGCGGCCAGCACGCCGCCCGCCAGTCCGACCACCGGCAGCACGATCGGCCACCCCATCACCAGCGCGTAGACGATCGTCACGCCGGCGCCGAGCAGCACCCCGGCGAACCCGCCGAGCCCGGCCTGCACCAGCGCTTCGACCAGGAACTGCGAGCGGACGTGCCGCCGGGTGGCGCCCAGCGCGCGCCGGACGCCGATCTCATTGCGTCGTTCCAGCACCGAGATCACCATGACGTTGGCGATGCCGACACCGCCGACGAGCAGCGCGACCCCGCCGAGGCCGAGCAGCAGCGTGGTGAACGCGGTGTCTGCCGCGGCCCGTGCCTCCAGCGCGTCCGACGGCCGGGTCACCTCGACCTCCTGCGGGCTTTCCGGATTCGCCGTCGCGCCTGCCACGTCGCGGACCGCGTTGATGTCGTCCGGGTTCGCCCGCACGTAGACCGTGGTGGGTGAACCCTGGTAGCCGAACTTCTGGGTGGCGATGGCGGTGCCGATGAGCGCCGCGCTGTCCAGCTCCGGCGCCAGCGGCATCGCCTGCAGCACCCCGACCACGGCGAACCACTGTTCACCGAGCCAGACCAGCTGCCCGCCTTCGCTGATGTCCACGCCGTGGCGTTGCGCGGCGGTCGTGCCGAGCACCACGGTCGGATAGCCGGACAACCCGGCGTCCAGCCAGCGACCGGAAGCCATCTTCCCGTTCAATGTGGACAGTAGGTTCGCCTCGGCGGCGAGCACCACGACACCGCGGGTGTCGGTGACGGGCATCTGGTCGGTGCGGCGCACGGTCACGTCGAGCTGCGCCACAGTGGACACCGCCTGCACTTGATCCAGAATGGACAGACGGCCACCGGACTCGGCGGGCAGTTCGACGTCCTCGTCGCTGCTGAACGACTGGCCCGGCTTGACGGTCAGGTAGTTCGTACCGAGATCGTCCAGCACCTGCAACAGGTTCGCCTGCGAAGAAGCGGAAATCCCGACCACCGCGACGATCGCGGCGATGCCGATGGAGATGCCCACGGCGGTCAGCATCGCGCGGCCCCGGCGGCCGAGCACACCGAGCTTGCCCAGTGCGACCGCGTCCCGGAAGCGCAGCACGGATTTCTCCAGCCGCGGTGGTTTTTCCTCGGTGATGGTCATACCAGTGCCCCCTGGATGATCTGGCCGTCGCGGATGTGCACCCGGCGCGGGGCGGCGCGCGCGATCTCCTCGTCGTGCGTGATGAGCACGAGCGTGGCGCCGTCGGCGTGGAGTTCGCCGAACAACCGCATGATCTCCTCGCCGTTGCGCGAATCCAGGTTGCCGGTCGGCTCGTCGGCCAGCACCAGCGCCGGATCACCGACCAGCGCCCGCGCGATCGCCACCCGCTGGCTCTCACCGCCGGACAACTGCGAGGGGCGGTGACCGAGCCGGTGCCCGAGCCCGACCCTGGTCAGCGCCGACTCCGCACGGCGGCGGCGTTCGCCTGCCGGAACGCCGCGGTACATCAGCGCGGTGCCCACGTTGTCCAGCGCACTCAGGCTCTGCAGCAGGTGGAAGGACTGGAACACGAAGCCGAGCGACCGGCCGCGCAGCGCGGAAAGCTTCTCGTCGTTGAGCTTGCCGACCTCGTGGCCGTCGATCCGGACCGAGCCGGAGGTCGGCTTGTCCAGTGCGCCCATCAGGTTCAGCAGGGTCGACTTGCCGGAGCCGGACGGTCCGACGATGGCCACCCATT
This sequence comes from Saccharothrix sp. AJ9571, assembly GCF_021725495.1. Classification (NCBI taxonomy): domain Bacteria; kingdom Bacillati; phylum Actinomycetota; class Actinomycetes; order Pseudonocardiales; family Pseudonocardiaceae; genus Saccharothrix; species Saccharothrix sp. AJ9571. The sequence goes on from NZ_CP091382.1 coordinate 989,197, forward strand.
CCCCGGGCATCACGGTCAGGTTGACGCCGTTGAGCGCGCGAACCGGTGGCACACCGGGGTATTCACGAACCGCGTCGACGATTTCGAGCACCGGCCTGGTCATTTCGGGACCTCCACCTTGTCGCCGGCCTGCACGCCACCGGTGACCACCACGAAGCCGTCGCCCCAGGCACCGAGTTCGACCGGGGTCCGGACACTGGCGCCGCCCTGGGCGGGAAGCACGTCGACGGCGTAACCACCGCCGGGCACGCCGACCACCGCGGCCACCGGCACGGTCAGCGCCTGCTGCGCGACCACCGTCGTGTAGCGCACGGTCACCGGCGCGAGGGCGAAACTCTCGCCGGCGGCGGCGTCGGCCAGCTTCACCTTGAGCTTGTAGACCTGTTTGCCTTCGGCGTCGGCTTCGAGCGCGGTCCCGACTTCCTCGATGGTGCCGTCGATCTTGTCGCCGCTCGGGGGTTCGACCTTGACCGCGGCGCCGATCGTCACGAGGTCGCGGTTCACCGGGTCGAGGTCCACGGTGACCAGGCGCTCGGTGCTGGAGACGGTGAGCACGGCCTGCCCGGGCACCACCGGCGCGCCGATCGTGGTGTTCCGCTTGGCGACGCGGACGTCGCCGGGGGTGAAGACGATGTCGCCGAGGGAGGCGGTGCCGTCGATGACCGCGCCGACGTCCTCCTGGTACTTCTTCAGCGCGGTGGTGGTCACCGAGTTCCAGTGCGCGTCGGGGTAGGTGCTCGACTTCTTGCCGTAGCCGAGGTTGACCAGGGTCTCCTCGAGCTGCGCGACGTCGGGTCCGTCGGTGATGCCGGGGCCGAGGTCGCGGTAGGCGGGGATGGTGCCGTTAAACAGGACCACCGGCCGCTCGTCGACCCGCAGCAGCACGCCACCGGACTTGATCGTGTCACCGACGTCGGGCAGCGTCGTGGCGATACCGCCCTTGGCCGCGGGCAGGTCGCGTTCGTCGCGGTAGGCGATGACGCCGTTCATGGTCTCGGTCCGGCTGAGGTCGCGGACGGCGACCTGCGCGGTGTTGGTCGCGGGCTGCCCGGCCCCGGCGGGTGGCGCGGGGCGGGTCGCGGTCAGCAGCACCGCGGTGACCGCTCCGGCGACCACCACCGGGACCGCGATGAGGGCGATCGTGCGCTTCTTCATGGCGTTTCGTCCTTACTTTCCGGCGGTGGCGCAGGTCTTGAGCGCCTCGGCCGTCGCGGGATCGGTGCGGTCGAGGCCGGGCCCGAAAGCGCCGCCCGGCTGTCCCGGTACCGGATCGGGCACCTGGATTCCCTGCTCGCGGAGGCACTTGGCGAGGGCGAGCAGTTCCTCCTGCTGGTGCTTGAGCTGCTCGGGGTCTTGCTTCTGGCGCTCCTGCACGACGTCGGCGAGGATGGCGCCGCAGGTGCGGTCGGCACTCTCGAACGCGGCGGAGGCGGTGTCGACGCCCTCGTACATGGCGCTCGGGTCGTCGGCGCGGGGGTCGGGCACCTGGACGCCGTTGTCGCGCATGCACTGGGCGTACTGGAGGTAGACACTGCTCTGTTGTTGCTGCGGCGGTTGCTCGGGCGCCTCACCGGCGCAGGCGCTGAGGGCCAGCGCCAGGCACACCACCATCGACGAGCGGAACATCGCCGCACCCCTTCTCCACTGATTGCGCTGGTCGTTGTGCAGATCACTCTGCCGACCAGGCCTTGGACGGGACTTAGCCGCGCTGAGGAGAAGCTGAACGGCAGGATTGACGCCGGCCCCCGCAGGTGCTATCCGGCATGCCGTGAATGTGGCTTTCACGGCGCACGATCACTCGACCCCGCCTACCTGAGTGCGAACCTCAGCTCCTGCATGCGGCACGCGCCCGCCCACGCTCGAAACTCAGCCACGTGACCGCAGAGTTCGGGTGCGTGAACGTGGAGTTCGTCTGCCTGAATGTGGAACTCGAGTGCACCAACGTTGAACTCGGCTGCCTGAGCGGGGGCTCGCCTACGCAAACGTGGGGGTTCGGTTGCCCGAGCGCGGCGCTCGCCCATCCGGGTGTGGGACTCGACTGCGCGAACGTGGGGTTCGCCTACCTGAAGGTTGAACTCGAGTGCCTAAGTGTTGAACTCGGCTGCCTGACTGCGGGACTCGGCTGCGCGAGCGCGGAACTCAGGTGCCCGAATGTGGAACTCGGCTGCCTCAACGTGGGACTCGCTTGCGCCAACGTGGAACTCGCCTGCGCGAACGTGGGGTTCGGCTGCCCGAATGTGGCACTCGGGTACTCGAACGCGGGGTTCGGGTGCCCGAACGTGGGACTCGGCTGCCTGAGCGTGGAACTCGGGTACTCGAGCGTGGGGTCGGCTACGCGAACGCAGGGTTCGGGTGCGCGAGTGCAGGACTCGGGTGTTTGAACGTGGGGGTGAGGGGGTTAGGGGGTGGGGAGGCGGGTTTCGAAGCGGGCGCCGCCTAGGGTGGGGGACGTGGTGACGGTGACGTCGCCGCCGTGGCTTCGGGCGATCCGGCGTACGAGGGCGAGGCCCAGGCCGACGCCCCCGCTGGCCCTGTCCCGGCTGCCGTCGACGCGGAAGAAGCGGTCGAACACGCGTTCCCGCTGGTCCGGCGGCACACCCGGGCCGTCGTCCTCGACGGTGAAGACGACCTGCCTGCCGTCCTGCCGCAGGTGGACGGCGACCACCCCGGCGGCGTGCTTGTCCGCGTTGTCCAGCAGATTCCGCACCAGGCGCACGAGTTCGGGCACCACGCCGGTCACCCGCACCGGTGTCAGCGCGGGCCGCACTTCCGCATGCCGCACCGCGCCGATCTCGCCCGCGACGATCTCGTCCAGCTGCACGGGTTCCGCTCGCCGGGAGACCGCGGCGTCGTCCAGGCGCGCCAGCGTCAGCAGGTCGCCGGTGAGCCGCTCCAGGCGGCGGTGGTCGTCGAGCAGGCGCGTCGCGACGTTGCGCCAGTCGGCGTTGTCCCGGTGCGCAAGCGAAACCTCCAGTTCCGCCCGCATCGCGGCCAACGGCGTGCGCAGTTCGTGCGAAGCGTCCGAGACGAATTCCCGTTGCCGTCGCGCGCCCGACGCGATCCGGTCGAGCATGCGGTTCAGTGTCCGCGTCAGCCTGCCGACCTCGTCGCCGGTGTCCTGCTCCGGCAGTCGTTCGTCCAAAGTGGAGTGACTGATCGCCTCGGCCCGCCGTCGCACCGCCTCGATCGGGCGCAGCGCGCGGTCCACCGCGAACCAGGTGAGCCAGCCGACGAAGACCGTCAGCACCGGCGCGGCCACCAGCAGCGAGTTCACCACCAGGTCGATGCTCTGGGTGATCTGCCCCGACCGCGAGATCGCGCGCACCGTGCGGGCGTCGCCCTGCGGGGTGGACACCGTGCGCGCGGGCACGATTTCGAAATCCTCCGCCGGCGGTATGTCGTCGGCGCTCGCCTCGGTCGCGCGTGTGCGCCCCGGCGGCACCGGCCGGTCGGCGACCGCTTTCGCGCCGGTCTCCGGCACCGACGCGACCACCTTCCCGGTCTGGTCCTCGATCCGGATCAGGGTGGCCGCCGACGGGTCCTCCGGCGGCAGCGGCTGCCCGTGCTCCAGCGCGTCGGCCACCTTGTCCACCTGCACCGCCGCGGCGTCGGCCATGCCACCGAACAGCGTGTTCGACATGCTGTTGACCAGCACGAACGAGGCCACGGTCAGCGCGAAGCCGACCGCCAGCGTGACCACCAGGGTCAGCCGCAACCGCAGTGAGCGCGGCCGCACCCTACGCATCCGGGTCCACCAGCCGGTAGCCGAGGCTGCGGATCGTCTCGATGCGCGCCGCGCCGATCTTGCGGCGCAGGTACGACACGTACACCTCGACCAGGTTCGTGTCCCCCGCCGAATCCAGCCCCCAGACCGCGTTGAGCAGGCGGTCCTTCGACATCACCCGGTTGCGGTTGCGCAGCAGCGCCTCCAGCAGCGCGCGTTCCCGCGGCTGCAGGGTCAATTGCTTGCCATTGACCATGCATTCGCCGGACTCCGGGTCGAGCGAGAGCCCGCCGTGGCTGAGCAGCCGCGGCCGCGGTGTCGCCCCGCGCCGGGCCAACGCCCGCAGCCGGGCCACGAGCACCACGAACGAGAACGGCTTGCGGAGGTAGTCGTCCGCGCCGACGTCCAGCCCGTCGGCCTCGTCGTATTCGCCGTCCTTCGCGGTGAGCATCAGCACCGGCGTCCAGACCTCCTCGGCCCGCAGCCGCTTGGCGACGGTGTACCCGCTGATCGAGGGCAGCAGCACGTCGAGCACGACCACGTCGTGCGCGCCTTCGCGGGCCTGCCAGTAGCCGTCGAACCCGTCGTGGACCACGTCCACGTCGAAGCCCTCGGCCGTGAGGCCCGACGACAGCACCTCGGCGAGGCGGACGTCGTCCTCGACCACCAGAACCCGCATAGCCCCCGCCTTCCGCGCCATCGGCAAATCCCCATCGAATGCACGATCGCACAGCCTTATTAGACCTTCCTGAGTCTTTGGCCGCGCCTCCGGCGCGGCGGCGAGGTCGCTTCGAGCCGGTCATCGGGCTGGGGCACGCCGTGCCGCTGGACGGCCCGTCGCGCCCCAGCCCGATGACCGGCGCGACCTCGCGGGTCGTGAGCCGGGGGGGGCGGAGGCACGGCGAAAGACGCAGGAAAGGCGGGGTTTAGGCGCTCAGCCGAGCATGAGGGCGAATTCTCGGCAGGGAGGAAACTCGATGGGCGCCCGTCAAACGTACGTCCTGGCCGCCGGCACGGCCTTTCCCGGGCCGCTGGTGGACAACGCGGCGCTGGCCGCCCGGTTCGGCACCACCGGCGCGTGGCAGCAGTGGGTGGACACCTTCATCGGCACCCGGACCCGCCACCTCGCGGTCGACCCGGAGACCGGCAAACCGCACGCGAGCCTGGCCGATCTCGGGGAGGAAGCCGGGCGCAAGGCGCTGGCCGGGGCCGGGCTGGGCCCCGGCGACATCGACCTGGTGGTGATGGGCAGCGCCACCCCCGACCAGCTGATGCCCGCCACGGTGAACCTCATCGCCGACCGGCTGGGCATCGACCAGGTGCCCACCTACCAGCTGCAGTCCGGCTGCACCGGCGCGGTGCAGGCCCTCGACCTGGCACGCCAGTTGCTGTCGACCGGGCGGCACCGCAACGCGCTCGTGCTCGGCGGCGACGTGTGCGTCAAGCACCTCGACTTCGACACCGACTTCGCCACGCTGCCCCCGGCGCAGCAGGTCAATTTCATCCTTTTCGGTGATGGCGCCGGGGCGACCGTGCTCAGCACGGACCCGGGGCCCGAGGCGGTGGAACTGCGGCACGTGTTCGTCCGGCTGGTCGGGCTCGGCAGGCCGCCGGGGCAGGTCGTCGAGTGGTTCGGCGTGGCTGACCGCGACGACGACCGGGCGCCGGTGCTGGAGGACTACAAGGCGATCGAGGAGTCGGTGCCCGGGATGGCCGCCGAAGTACTGGACGAGCTGCTCGGCGAGCTGGACTGGTCGCAGGCCGATCTCGACTACCTCCTGCCGCCGCAGTTGTCCGGGAAGATGACCGCGAACATCGTCGAGCGGCTCGGCGCGCCGGACGCGCACGAGGTCAGCTGCGTCGCCGAAACCGGCAACATCGGCAACGCGATGCCGTTCGTGCAGCTGGAAAAGGTCCTGCCGTGGCTCGTGCAGGGCGATCGCGTGGCCGGTATCGCGATCGAATCCAGCAAGTGGATCAAATCCGGCTTCGCGGTGGAGAAGCACTGATGGACTTCTTCACCGCCTACCGCGACGGCCTGCTCGCGGACGCCTACCACCGCGTGCCCGGACTGCTCACCGGCCTCGACTCGGCCGAACTCGCCCGTGCCGGGCGGCTCCTGGCGAACCTGGCGGTCGACGACACCCAGGCGACCGTGGTCCGGGTGGCGATCACCGGCCACGGCACCCTGTCCCCACTGGTGCCCTCGTTGACCGCCGAAGCCGCCCGGCACGGGTTGCTGCTCCGCCCGACCGTCGGTGACTTCGGCGGCTACCTCACCGAACTGTCCGATCCGGACAGTGAGATTTACCGCGCGGGAGCCGAAATCACGCTCTGCGTACTCGACGCGGAAGTCGTCTTCGACGAAGTCCCAGTGCCGTGGCGACCCGCCGACGTACGCGCGGTGCTCGACGAGAAACTGGCCTTCCTCGACAAACTGGCATCGATCTTCGAAGCGAACAGCAAGGGCACCCTGGTGCTGAACACCTTGCCGTTGCCACATCGCTTCACCGCGCAACTGGTTGACCACCGGTCACGCGCCGAACTCGGTGCCTTGTGGCGCGAGGCGAACGCACGCCTGTTGCGGTTCGGTGAACAACACCCCGGCGTGCTGGTGGTCGATTTGGACCCCTTGCTGGCCGAGGGCATTCCGGTCGAAGACCCACGCATGGCCGTATACGCCAAAATGCACCTGTCGACCGAACTGCTCGCCCGGTACGCCCGCGAAATCGGGCACCTGGCACGGAACACCGCCGGACGCACCAAGAAATGCCTCGTCCTCGATCTCGACGGCACGGTGTGGGGCGGCATCCTCGGCGAGGACGGGCACAACGGCGTCGAAGTCGCCGAAACCCACCACGGCGAGGCGTTCCGCGCGTTCCAGCGGGTAGTCAAGCAGATCGGCGCGCAGGGTGTGCTGCTCGCGGTGGTGAGCAAGAACGACCTCGAACCGGTACGCCGGACGCTCACCGAGAACCCGCGGATGACCCTGGGCGAGAACGACTTCGTCCGGATCATCGCGAACTGGCAGCCCAAGCACGACAACCTGAAGCAACTGGCCGCCGACCTCAACCTCGGCGTGGACGCGTTCACCTTCGTCGACGACAGCACGCTCGAATGCGGACTGATCCGCGAGGAACTCCCGGGCGTCGCCGTGCTCCCGGTGACCGAGGACCCGGCGCTGCACGTCGGCACCCTGCTCGCCGACGGCTGGTTCGACGTGCGCGAGCTGACCGTCGAAGACCGGGCCCGGGTGGACAAGTACCGCGAAGACCTGTCCAGAAAGGACTTCCTGGACAACTTCGACTCGATCGAGCAGTACCTGGCGGAGCTCGGCGTTCGAGTGCGGTTCGCCCCGGCGACCGAGAAGGAACTTCCGCGCGTGTCCCAGCTTTCGTTGCGCACCAACCAGTTCAACCTGACGACCCGGCGACTGCAGTTGCCCGAGGTGCGCGAGCTGGCCGGCGATCCCGCGTGGCACGTGCTCGCCATCTGCTCCAGTGACCGGTTCGGCGAGAACGGCCTCGTCGGCGTCATCTTCGCCCGACGCGAAAACGATGCACTCCACCTCGAAAACTTCATCCTCAGTTGCCGCGTGTTCTCACGCGGCATCGAACAAGCGTGCCTTTCGGCGCTGCTGCACCACGCCCGCGAGCACGGCCTGACCGAAGTCTTCGGCAGCTACCGCACCACCGCGAAGAACGGCAAGGTCGCCGACTTCTACCGCCGCTACGGGTTCACCACCCTGCCGGGGTCCGGCGACGGGGTCACCCGCTTCCGGCACGACCTCGGCGAGATCACCGAAGCCCCCGCCCACGTCGACCTCGACTTCGGAGGAACCCTCCAGTGAACACAGTGGACGATCTGGTCATGCTGGTCCGTGACGAGCTGGGCCTGCCGGTCACCACCTCGGACGCCGGGCGCAGCCTGGACGAACTGCCCGGCTGGGACTCGGTGTACCTGCTGTGGTTGCTGACCGTGGTGGAGAAGAAGACCGGCCGGCCGGTATCCCTGCCGGACCTGCTCGAAGCGGGCAGCCTGTCGGACGTGTACTCGCTGGTGGCGGCATGAGCTTCCCGGCGATCGCCCGCGAACGGCGGCACACCCTCTACTTCCTGCGTGAGATCCGGCGGTTTTCGCCGGTGTTCCTGGACACCGAGATCGACATGTCCGAAGTGGCCAGACACCGGACGGAAGCCAAGGCGGCGGGCGAGCGGTATTCCGTGGTCACCTACGTGGTGCACGCCGCCGCCCGCGTGCTCGCGCGGCACCCCGAAGCGAACGCGGCCATCCGCGGCGGGCTCTTCGCCAAGGTCGCGCGGTTCGGTGGCGTCGACGCGAAGGTGACACTGGACAAGCACATCAACGGCCGGCGCGTCGTACTGTCCGCTGTGCTCGATGGCGTGCACGAGGCGAGCCTCGCCGACATCCAGTCCAGAGTGGACCACTTCCGCGACGGTGATCCGGGCACCATGCCCGAATTCGCCGGCGCGCGGAAACTGCACCAGTTGCCGCCGTGGCTCGGGCGGGCGCTGTTCGCGATGGCGGTGCGCCCGCTCTCGGTACGGGCGGCGCGGTTCGGCACCTTCGCGGTCACTTCGCTGGGTCACCGCCCGGTGGACGGCTTCCACTCGGTCGGCGGTACCACCGTCACGCTCGGCCTCGGCCGGATCGCCGACCGCCCGGTGGTCCGCGACGGCGAGGTCACCATCGCCCCCCTCATGCGGCTGAACCTGGCCTTCGACCACCGCGTGATCGACGGCGCCGAAGCGGCGGACGTCCTCGCCGAAGTCAAGGAAGAGTTGGAAAAGTTCACCGCCCCGCCCATCCCCACCGCCGCGAGGTCGCGCCGGTCGCTGGATTGAGCCGCGGCCGGCCGCCCAGCGGCTGACCGCGGTTCGGTCCGGCGACCGGCTCCCCAGCGACCTCGCCGTCGCGCCGAAGGCGCGACCGAATACACAGGAGTGCCCTCATGACCCAGGATCCGGCGGCCGAGGTACCGGAGTTCCCGATGGCCCGCAGGTGCCCGTTCGACCCCCCGTCCGAGTACGCCAAACTACGGGAGACCGAACCGGTGTCCCGCGCGCAACTGCCCGACGGCACCCCGGCGTGGCTGCTGACCAGGTACGCCGACGCCCGTGCCGTGCTGGCCCACCCCACGGTGAGCGCGGACATCACCAAACCGGGTTTCCCGCCGCTGATCCCGATCCAGAAGGACATCGTCAAGCAGGGGCACAAGCCGCCGTTCATGCGGCAGGACCCGCCGGAGCACACGGTGTACCGCCGGATGCTCATCCCGGAATTCACCGTGCGGCGAATGAAGGTGCTGCGCCCGGCCATCGAGCAGATCGTCGACGACCAGCTCGAGCACCTGCTGGCGCAGGACCGGCCCGCCGACCTGGTCGCCCACCTCGCGCTGCCGGTGCCCTCGCTGGTGATCTGCCGGACGCTCGGCGTGCCCTACGCCGATCACGAGTTCTTCCAGGACAAGACCGGCATCCTGCTCTCCTTCGACAGCACGCCGGAGCAGGTGGCCAAGGCGATGACGGAGATCAGGGCCTTCCTCGGCGACCTGATCTCGGAGAAGCAGCGCACCCCGGACGACGACCTGGTCAGCAGCCTGGTGCACAACCACCTGGAGAAGGGCGAGGTCACCAGGGAGAACCTGCTGGCCACCATTCTGCTGCTGCTCAACGCCGGGCACGAGACCACCGCGAACATGATTTCCCTCGGCACGCTGGCACTGCTGGAAAATCCCGAGCAACTGGCCGCGTTGCGCGCCGATCCCGAACTGGTCGGCCCGGCCGTGGAGGAAATGCTGCGGTACCTGAGCATCGGCGACATCGTGCCCGCGCGCATCGCCACCGAGGACATGGAGGTGGGCGGAACAACGATCAAGGCGGGCGAAGGGCTCATCGCGTTGCTCGGTGCCGCCAACTGGGACACTGGGGTTTTCCCCAGTCCTGAAGCGTTCGACATCCGCCGCGGGGCGCGCCACCACATCGCCTTCGGGTACGGCGTGCACCAGTGCGTCGGGCAGAACCTGGCCCGCCTCGAGCTGGAAATCCTGTTCCGCAAGCTGGTCTCGCGTGTTCCCACGTTGCGGCTGGCGGCACCGGTGGAGGACCTGCCGTACAAGCGGCAGGGCGCCGTGTACGGATTGCACGCCCTGCCGGTCAGCTGGTAGCAGCCCGCTCCCGGGTGAACTTCGCCCGCCGAATCGAGAATTCCGGACTTCGTCCCCCACGGACCCAGACCACGCGGTACGCTTACCCAGTCGGCCACCCCCCTCGGCCGACCTTGAGCCCCCGGCGCCACCTCCCCCTCGAGCGCCGGGGGCTTTCTTATGCGCGCACGATAACCACCGTTATGCCAGGCGGATCCGCGGTGCCGGTTCGGCACGCAGGTCCAGCGGGAGATCGTTGCGGCGTTTCACGTTCAGCTTGCGGTAGACGCGGGTCAGGTGCTGTTCCACCGTGCTCGCCGTGATGTGCAGTTTCCCGGCGATCTCCCGGTTCGTGTAGCCGATCACCGCCAGCGCGGCGACGCGGCGTTCCGAACTGGTCAGTGAGGTGATGCCGGCGCTGTCCTCCCCGGCACCGGCCCCTGTGGACAGATCGCTGCTCGCGGACAGCAGGTCCGCGCATAGCGGTTGCGCATCGCACACCTTCGCCAGGTGCCAGGCCCGCCGGAAGACCTTCCGCGCACGGCGCTTGTCGTCGGCCTCGTAGTGCACGCGGCTCAGATCGACCAGTACCCGCGCCTGTTCGTAGCAATCCCCGGCGGACTCGAACAGTTCCAGCGCTTCGGTGAGCAGTGACAGCCGTCGTGGTGACGGGCTCAACGCCGCCAGCAACCGCAAAGACGCCCCGCGCGTGCGGAAGCCGTCGGTACCCGGCTGGGCCAACTGGTCGTGCACGAGCAGCCGTGCCTGCTCCAGATTGCCCAGCCGCAGCCACGCTTCGGCCGCCGAAGTGCGCCACGGCACCAGTCCGGAGACCTCCAGCCGCCAGCCCTGCATCAGTTCCCCGCAGGACAGGAAGTCCGCGAGCGCGGCGTGGTGGTGGTTCGTGGCGAGGTAGTAGTTCCCGCGCGCGTACAGGTACGGCAGGCCGTACCGGCTGCCGAACATGGCGTCCGGCACGGTGTAGGTGAGCAGTTGCGCGGCCTCCTCGAACCGGCCCATCCGCGTCTTCGCCAGGATCAGGCTGCCCAGCGGCAGGCCGATCGCCACACCCCACGACTTGCGGGCCAGCTGGTTCAGCGCCACCTCGGCGTACTCGGCCGCCGCGGCCAGTTCGCCCTGGCGCACCGCGATGGTGGCGCGGGCGCTGGCGAACATCGCCCGCCAGACCGGCGCCCGCCTGCCTTCGGCCGCGCCGAGCAACCGGTCGCACCACTCGGCCGCGCTCTTGGCCTGCCCCGCGCTGATCAGCACCAGCAACGCCAGCATGGCCGACTCCTCGGCCCAGGACGTGCTGCGGTTGAGGTCGATGTCCCGCAGCACCAGCTCGGCCCGGTCCAGGGCTTCGTGACTGCGGCCGCGCGCGAGCATGTCCGCCAGCATCGCGGTGGACTGCAGCCCGGGATCGGCCTTCGGCGTCACCAGCGCGGGGTCCGCCCCCGGCTGGCGGACCGGCGGACGGCTCCGGCGGGCCAGCGGCGGGTGCACGCTGGTCAGCCACAGCTCGGTGTGCCGCAGTTCGGCCGCGGCCTCGGGGTGCTGCCCGGCCACCGAGCCACGCAACCGGTCGAGCAGGTCCTTCGCCTCGTCGGCCCGGCCGTGCCAGAGCAACTGCCGGATCAGCACCATGCAGTCACGGCGGTTGAGCTGGTCGGCGCGCATGGCCGCGACGAGCGGATCGAGGTGCTCGGCCGCGGCGGCCGGGTTCACCTGCCATTCGGCGTAGGCGAGCCGCGCGCGGATGGCCGCCCGATCGGCCTCGCCGAGGCTGGCGCGGTGGGCCAGCCGCAGCGAGTCGGCGGCCAGCTCCATCCGGTCGGACAGCAGCGCCTGCTCGGCGGCCTCCAGCAACACGGTCACCGCCCAGGGCGGTTCCACATCGGCGGCCTCGATGAGGTGCCCGGCCACGGTCAGGGCCAGCGCGCCCTGTTCGTGCAGCAGCCGCGCCGCCCGCCGGTGCAGGTCGATCCGGTCGTCGGGACCCAGGTCGTCGAGCACGGCCTGCCTGCCCACCGGGTGCCGGAACACGCCGTCGCCGAGCAAGCCCGCCGCGGTCAGCGCGGCACAGCTCTGCCGCACCACGTCCGGATCGGTGACGGCCAGCGCGGCGAGCACCTCGGGCGAGCCCTGCCCGCCCAGCACGGCCACCGCACGGGCCACCCGCGTCCGGACCAGGTCCCCCCGGTGCAGGCAGCTGAGCACGGCCAGGCCGTACCCCTCCGGCCGGGCGGTGCCCACCTCGCGGTGGTCCTCGGCCAGCGACGCCAGCAGGAGCGGGTTGCCGCCGGTGGCCGCGTGGAACTCCGGCGCCAGCCTGGCCGGCAGGTCGCCGCGCGCCAGCAGCCCGGCCACCCCGGCCTCGGACAGCGGCGCCACCCTGATCCGCCGGAAGTGCGGCTGGCGCAGCAGTTCCCCGCCGAACGGGCGCTGCGCCGGCGCCGGGTCGATGTCGTCGGTCAGCACGGCCAGTATCCGGGCCGACCGCAGCCGCCGGATCAGGTACAGCAGGCACTGCAGGGACAGCGTGTCGACCTGGCGCAGGTCGTCCACGCCGATCAGCAGCGGGTCCAGCGCGGCCAGCTCCAGCAGCGCCAGTGAGATGCCGTGGAACACCTGCCCCAGCTCGGCGGGTTCACCGCGGGACCGGGCGGCGAGCGCCTCGGCGACCCCTTCGTCGACCAGCCGCACCAGCCGCGCCTGCAGGTCCACCGGCAGGACCGCGCTGTGCACCAGCTGGCTGATCACGCCGAAGGGCAACGCCCGCTCCGAACGGGAGCACGACGCGCTCAGGAATAGCACCCCCGATTTCTGCGCGCGTTCGGCGAACACCCGCAGCAGTTCCGTTTTACCACTCGCGGCCGGGCCGTCGAGCAACGCGACCTGACCTTTCCTGACCAGTGTTTCGTTGAGCAGCAGCTCGAGTACACGCAACTGCTCATCGCGTTCCACCAGTTCCATCGCCATCCCCCCCGGATCGCTCGGCACCGCGGCAACGGTGCTGCTTTCCACTGCAGACCAGCAGCGCCCCGTTGCACTGTTGAACAAACTAGCAACTTTCGTAGGAAAGTCGGGAAAACTGACCCATTGGCCGGAAATTCGGCGCACATCGAGGTCCGGGCGGGCCCGAATCTGATGATGATGCACTAGCTCGTATTAACCCGAACGGGTCAGTCATTCTCGGTGCACGTTCGATTATTTTCCGTACTGATACCCTCTTTCATCAGGCCCGTCCCTCCGCTCCACCGGCGCCCGGCACCCCCAGGGAGCGGCCCAATCCCGACAGGTGGACCGCGACCGGTTGGTTATAAGCATTTTCTAAGTTAATAATTGACCAAGCACATTAATCGCCGACTGAACCCCTTCACATCATGTACCGCGTTCGGTAGGCTTTCTGAGAAAGTCCGCCCCGATCGGGCGCCGTACTGACGCACCTGTCCAGTCTTGAATACGAAATCACCGACCGAGGGCGGACGGTCATGCGATTCAATTTGCTGGGTCCGCTGGAGGTGTTCTCCGGCGACAATCCGATCGGCATCAGCGGGCACAATCGGCGGGCGACTCTGGGGTTTCTGCTGTTGCACGCGAACAACGTGGTGGCCACCAGCAGGCTGTTGCAGGCGGTGTGGTCCGGGGCTGCCCCGCAAACCGCAAGGAAGATATTGCACAATGCGATCGCCGACCTGCGCGGGGTGCTGGCAGGCGCCGGTCCCGGGGCGCCGGAGCTGCTCACCACCGCACCCGGCTACCTGCTCCGGATCGACCCGCGGCAGGTCGACCTCTTCCGCTTCCACGAGCTGGTCGAGCACGGCCGGGCCGAGCTGACCGCCCGGTCCTTCGACACCGCCGCGGCGACCCTGCGCGAGGCGCTCGCGCTCTGGCGCGGTCCGGCGCTCGCCGACCTGATCGAGTCCGGGGTCCGCTGGCCCGAGCTGCTCACCGTGCAGAACGCCAAGCTCGCCGCCATCGAGGACTGCATGGAAGCCGAGCTGGCAGGCGGGCGGCACCACGAGGTGATCGGCGAACTGGAGGCCGTCGCCGAGGCCGAACCGCTGCGGGAACGGCTCGCCGGGCAGCTGATGCTCGCGCTCTACCGGTGCGGCAGGCAGGCCGACGCGCTGACCGCCTACCGCCGGACGCGCACCGCGCTGGTCGACAGCCTCGGCCTCGACCCCAGCCGGGACCTGCAGGCGTTGGAGCGCGCCATCCTCAACCACGACCCGTCGCTCTCGCTGCCCGCCGAGGTCACGGAGATCCCGCCCGCGCTGGCCAGCATCGCGCGCCTGGAGTTCGGCGAGCCGCCCCCACGCCCGGCCGCCGGTGTGACGCTGGAACGCAAGCGGGTCAGCGCGGTGCTGGTGCGGTCCGAGCCGGACCCCGCCACCGAGGATCCGGAGGACCTCGGCGAGCTGCACGACGAGCAGACCGAACTGGTGCACGCAGAGGCCAGGCGGCACGGCGGCAGCGTGCGCGGCTCGATCGGCTCGACCTGGCTGGTGTTGTTCGGCGTGCCGCGCACCGGCGAGCACGACGCGGTCAACGCCGTGCGGACCGCGCTGGCGTTGCGCGACCGGCTCTGCCGCGCGCACGCCATCGTCACCACCGGCGACGCACTGGTGTCGCTGTCCGGGCGGCGGGCTCCCGAAGTGGCCGGTGGGCTGCTGGCGACCGGACTGCGGTTGCTGCCGGAAGTGCCATTCGGCGAAGTGCGCGCCTGCGCGGCCACCCGGGCCTCGACCAGTCACGCCTTCGACTTCACCGACCAGGGCGACACGGCACGGGTGGACGGGCCGGTCACCACCACGGTCCGGCCCTTCACCGGGCCGATGATCGGCCGGGACCGCGAGCTCGGCCGCCTGCACGGGCTGCTCGACGAAGTGCGGCGGTGGCAGCGTTCGCACCTGGTCGCGGTCCTCGGCGAGCCGGGCATCGGCAAGAGCAGGCTGCTGAGCGAGTTCGGCCGCTCGGCACGGGAACTCCGCGAGCCGGTGCGCGTGGTGCGGGCCGGCGGCGGGGAACCGCTGGAGGTCTTCGCCGAACTGGTGCGCTCGTGTGCCGGGATCGACGCGGAAGACTCCTTCGCCACCGCGGCCGCGCGGCTCGCCGAAACCGTGCACCTGCTGCTCGGCACCGGTCATGCCGCCGCGTGGGCGGCGGCGCACCTGCGCACCCTGCTGTGGGAACCGAACAACGCCACGCTCGCCGACTCGGTGCCCGCCTGCCGGGCGCTGCTCGAAGGCGCCGCGGGCACCGCGCCACTGGTGGTGCTGCTGGACGACCTGCACCTCGCCGGCGAGCCGGTGCACCGGTTCGTCGAGGACCTCGCGCGGCCGGTGCCGCTGCTGGTGGTCACCACGGGACAGCCGGAACCGGCCCGCCGCGACACCACCACGATGACGCTGGAGCCGCTGTCCGACGCCGCCACCGCGCGGCTGCTCGGCACGCTCACCGGGCGGCCGGGCAGGCAGTACGAGCACCTGGTGCGGCGGATCGGCGGCAATCCCCGCTTCGCCACCGAGTACGCGAGGGTGCTGCCGGAGGCCACGCCCTCACCGACGTGGCGCTGGGCGGTGTGCCAGGCACCGGCCGTGCCGCCGGCCGTGCACGCGATGCTCGCGGCTCAGCTGGACGCGCTGCCGCCGGGTGAGAAGGCGGTTCTGCGGGACGCGGCCGTGCTCGACGATCCGTTCACGCCCGAAGCCGTCGCGGCGCTCGGCGAGTACGACCTCGGCGAGGTGGTGAAGCTGCTGGAGACGCTCGGGCGGCAGGACCTGCTGCGGACGCAACGACGGCTGGCCGACGGCGTCCGCGTCGAATTCTCGTTCCGCAGCCCGCTGCTCCGCGAGGTCGCGCGCTCCCAGCTGCCCCGCCGCGTGCTCGCCGAAAAGCAGGCACGGGCGGGCGAATGGGCCGCGCCGCCGACCGAAGAAGCCTCATCTTGCTCGTAGGCGGTGGGCGAGGGCGGTGTGGCGGCGGCCCGCGCCGACCGTGCGCACCGCCTGCCCGATCGCCTTCTTCGACCCGACCAGCACCACGAGCTGCTTCGCCCGGGTGACCGCGGTGTAGAGCAGGTTGCGCTGCAACATCATCCACGCGCTGGTGGTCAGCGGGATGACCACGCACGGGTACTCGCTGCCCTGCGAGCGGTGGATGCTCACCGCGTAGGCGTGGATGAGCTCGTCCAGCTCGGCGAACTCGTACTCGACGTCCTCGTCCTCGTCGGTGCGCACCAGCAGGGTCTGCTCGTCGAGGTCCATCGCGACCACCACGCCCTGGGTGCCGTTGAACACGCCGTTCGCGCCCTTGTCGTAGTTGTTCCTGGTCTGCGTGACCTTGTCGCCGACGCGGAAGGTCCGCCCGCCGAACCGCCGCTCCGGCACCCCGTCCTTCGGCGGTGTCACCGCTTCCTGCAGCAGCGAGTTCAGCGCGCCCGCCCCGGCCGGACCGCGGTGCATCGGCGCCAGCACCTGCACGTCACGCCGGGGGTTCAGGCCGAACTTCTTCGGGATGCGGCGGGCGACCACGTCCACGGTCAGCTTCGCGGCCTCCTCCGGATCGTCCACGCTGAAGTGGAAGAAGTCGGTCAGGCCCTGCGTGATCGGGAAGTCGCCGCCGTTGATCCGGTGCGCGTTGGTCACCACCCCGGATTCGCCTGCCTGGCGGAAGATCTGGGTCAGCCGGACGTGCGGGATCGGCGTGCCGGGCGCCAGCAGATCACGCAGCACCTCACCCGCGCCGACCGAGGGCAACTGGTCGACATCACCCACGAGCAGCACGTGCGCGCCCGGCGGGATCGCCTTGAGCAGCTTGTTCGCCAGCAGCACGTCCAGCATCGAGGCTTCGTCGACCACCACCAGATCCGCGTCGAGCGGCCGGTCCTTGTCGTAGGCGGCGTCCCCGCCCGGCTTCAGCTCCAGCAGCCGGTGCACGGTCGCGGCCTCGTGCCCGGTCAGTTCGGTGAGGCGCTTCGCGGCACGGCCGGTGGGCGCGGCGAGCAGCACCTTCGCGCGTTTCGCCGCGGCGAGCGTGACGATCGACCGCACGGTGAAGCTCTTGCCGCAGCCCGGACCGCCGGTGAGCACGGCGACCTTCTCGCTCAGCGCCAGCTTGACCGCTTCCTCCTGCGCCGGGGCCAGTTCCGCCTGGGTCTGCCGGTGCAGCCAGGTCAGCGCCTTGCCCCAGTCGACACCGGCGAAGGCGGGCATCCGGTCGGCGCTGGTGTGCAGCAACCGCATCAGCTGCGCGGCCAGGGAAAGCTCGGCGCGGTGGAACGGCACCAGGTAGATGGCGGAGACCCGGTCGTCGCCGTCGGGCAGTTCCTCGCGGACCACGCCCTCCTCGTCGACCAGCTCGGCCAGGCACTCGATCACCAGCCCGGCGTCCACCTGCAGGATCTTGATCGCCTCGGCGATCAGCTCGGTGTCGGGCAGGAAGCAGTGACCGCTGCCGGTGGCCTCGGACAGGGTGAACTGCAGCCCTGCCTTGATCCGTTGTGGACTGTCGTGCGGGATGCCGACCGCCTTCGCGATGGTGTCGGCGGTCTTGAAGCCGATGCCCCAGACGTCGGTGGCCAGCCGGTAGGGCTCGGTGCGCACCACGTCGATCGAGCGGTCGGCGTACTGCTTGTAGATCCGCACCGCCAGCGAGGTGGACACCCCGACGCCCTGCAGGAAGACCATCACCTCCTTGATCGCCTTCTGCTCCTCCCAGGCTTCGGCGATCAGCTTGGTGCGCTTCGGGCCCAGCTTCGGCACCTCGATCAGGCGTTCCGGGCTGTGCTCGATCACCTCGAGCGAGTCCAGGCCGAAGTGCTCGACGATCTTGTCCGCCAGCTTCGGCCCGATCCCCTTGATCAGCCCGGACCCGAGGTAGCGGCGGATGCCCTGGACCGTGGCGGGCAGCACGGTCTGGTAGTCCTCGACGTGGAACTGGCGCCCGTACTGCGGGTGCGAACCCCAGCGTCCACGCAGCCGCAGCGCCTCCCCCGGCTGCGCGCCGAGCAGCGCGCCGACCACGGTGACCAGGTCACCACCGCGCCCGGTGTCGACCTTGGCCACGGTGTAGCCGGTCTCCTCGCTGGCGAAGGTGATCCGCTCGAGCGTCGCCTCCAGCGTGGCGTGACGGAACGGCTCGGTCATGCCCGGACCCTACTAAGGCAGACTTCCGGCGGTGAGGAAGATATCGGTGATCGGGATCGGGGCCGGCGACCCCGATCAGCTGACCGTGCAGGCGATCCGCGAGATCGAGCGGGCCGGGGTGTTCTTCGTGCTGGACAAGGGCGCGGCCAAACGCGACCTGGTGGACCTGCGCGAGCGCATCCTCGAGCGGTACGGCCGCGACTACCGCGTGGTGCACGCCGAGGACCCGGCCCGCGACCGCGAGCCCGCCGACTACCGCGCGGCCGTCGCCGACTGGCACCGCCTGCGCGTGGCGCTGTACACCCGGCTGATCCGCGACGAACTGCCCGAGGACGGGCACGGCGCGTTCCTGGTCTGGGGCGATCCCGCGCTCTACGACAGCACGATCACGCTGGTCGAAGCCGTGGCCGGACACATGGAGATCGAGTACTCGGTCATCCCCGGCATCAGCAGCGTCTCCACCCTGGCCGCCCGGCACCGGATCCCGCTGAACCGCATCGGCGAGCCGGTGCAGTTCACCACCGGCCGCCGGCTCGCCGAGGGACTGCCCGGTGACGCCGTGGTCCTGCTCGACGCGAACTGCACCTTCCAGCAGTACTACGGCGAAAACCTGGACATCTTCTGGGGCGCCTACCTCGGCACGGAGGACGAGATCCTGCTCTCCGGCCCGATCGCCGAGGTGGGCCCCGAAATCGAGCGGCGCCGGGCCGAAGCCAGGGCGGAAAAGGGCTGGATCATGGACACCTACCTGCTGCGTGCCGGCCGGGACCCTTCGGGCTAACGACACGGGCGCACTGGCGTGCCATCGTTGTTTCCGCCGCACTCGGGCCGGGTACGCGAAGTGGAAGATCCCGATCTTTCCAGGAGGCAGGCGGAATGGCACGGAAACGGGTGGTCGTCGTCGGCGGCGGGTTCGCCGGCTACCACGCCGCGAAGGCACTGGCCAAGGAGCTGAACTCCGACGAGCACGAGATCGTCCTGGTCAACCCCACCGACTACTTCCTCTACCTGCCGCTGCTGCCCGAGGTCGCGGCGGGCGTGATCGACCCGCGGCGCGTATCGGTGTCCCTGCCCGCCACGCTGCGCGGCGTCCGGCTGGTGCTGGGCGAGGTCACCGACGTGAGCCTCGACGCACACGAGCTGACCTACCTCGATCCGGAGGACGAGGAGCACAAGCTCGGCTACGACAAGCTGATCCTGGCCGCGGGCAGCGTGAACAAGCTGCTGCCGATCCCCGGCGTCACCGAACACGCGCACGGCTTCCGCGGCGTGCCGGAGGCGCTCTACCTGCGTGACCACATCACCCGGCAGATCGAGCTGGCCGCGGCCACCGACGACCCGGTCGAGCGCACCAAGCGCTGCACCTTCGTGGTGGTCGGCGCCGGGTACACCGGCACCGAGGTGGCCGCGCAGGGACCGGCGTTCACCAAGGCGCTCGCCGCCCGGCACCCGGAACTGGCGGACCAGCCGATCCGCTGGCTGCTGCTCGACCTGGCGCCGAAGGTGCTGCCGGAGCTGGACGAACGCCTTTCGCGCACCGCCGATCGCGTGCTGCGCGGACGCGGGGTCGAGGTGCTCATGGAGACCTCGATCAAGGAGGCCGAGAAGGACGGCGTCCAGCTCACCAACGGCGACTACGTGCCCTCGCGCACACTGGTCTGGTGCGTCGGTGTGCGCCCGGACCCGCTGGTCTCCGGCCTCGGCCTGGACACCGAGAAGGGCAGGCTGGTCACCGACGCCTGCCTGAACGTGCCGGGCCATCCGGACGTGTTCTCCTGCGGTGACGCGGCGGCCGTACCGGACCTGACCCGGCCGGGCGAGATCACCGCGATGACCGCGCAGCACGCGCAGCGGCAGGGCAAGCTCGCCGGGCAGAACGTCGCCGCTTCGCTGAAGGGCGGGCAGCTGAAGAAGTACCGGCACCGCGACCTCGGCTTCGTGGTCGACCTCGGCGAGTGGCAGGCGGCGGCGAACCCGCTGCACATCCCGTTGTCCGGGTTCCCGGCGAAGGTGGTCACCCGCGGCTACCACCTGATGGCCATGCCGGGCAACCGCCTGCGCACCGCGGTGGACTGGGCGCTGGAGGCGGTCGGGAAGCGGCAGACCGTGCAGCTGGGCCTGGTGCGCTCGGGCACCGTGCCGCTGGACACCGATTCGCCGGAACTGCCGCGGCTCAAGCGCTAGTTCTCCGGCAGCGGCGCGAGGACGTTCTTCGCCAGGTGCTGGAACACGATCGACGTGCGGAAGCTGACGATCTCGCGCCGCTTGGCCAGCCGGTCCACCAGGAACGAGTGCAGGTGCTCGATGTCCTGCGCGGTCACGTGCAGGAGGAAGTCGTCGCTGCCCGCGGTGACGAACACCGACAGCACCTCGGGCAGCTTCGCCACGGACTGCCAGAAGGTGTCGATCACCGTCCGGCTCAGCGGGCGGACCTGCGCGGTGACGAGCGCCTGCACCCCGCGGTTGAGCGCGGGCAGGTCGATGTCCGCGTGGTACCCGCGGATCACCCCGCGTTCCCGCAGCAGCCGCGTCCGCTCCAGGCAGGTGGACGGCGCGATGCCGATCTTGCGCGCGATGTCGCGGTTCGACTGCCGTGCATCCTCCTGCAGAAGCCGGACGATCGCCGAATCAAGTTCGTCCAGCATGCCTTGATCCTCTCCGTGCCGAATATCGTTCGGTGATCATGCCTGTCGGCCGCGCTTCTGACTAGCTTCGGGCTTTGCTGATTGTTCAGTTTCGAAGCGGGAGGGCGATTTGTCGACCACAGGGATTTGGGAGCACGAAGAGGTCGTGCTTCGCCGCGGGGCGAGATCAGGGCTGCAGCTCACCGTCGCCGCGCACTCGCGAGCACTCGGGCCCGCGATCGGCGGCTGCCGGGTGCGGCACTACGCGGACTGGCGCGACGGCCTGGCCGACGCGCTGCGGCTGGCCAAGGCGATGACGTTGAAGTGCGCGGTCGCCGGGGTGCCGTTCGGCGGCGGGAAGAGCGTGGTGGCCCTGCCGCCTTCGGCGTCACCGGAACTGCGGCTCGCCGCGCTGGAGGACCTCGGCGAGCTGATCGGCTCGCTGGGTGGTTCGTACATCCCGGGGCCGGACGTGGGCACCGGGCCGGACGACATGGTGGTGCTCCGGCGGCACGCGGCACAGGTGTTCTGCCTGCCGCCCGCCCACGGCGGCGTCGGCTCGTCGAGCGCGCCGACCGCGGTGGGCGTGCTCGCCGCGTTGCGGGCGGGGGCGCGGCACGTGTTCGGCAGCCCCTCGGTGGCCGGGCGCAAGGTGGTGATCAGCGGGTTCGGCGCGGTGGGCAGCCACCTGGCCACCGCACTGGCCGCGGACGGCGCCGCGGTCACCGTGTCCGATGTGGACGATGCGAAACGCTCGCGGGCGGCGGAACTCGGCCTCGGCTGGGTGCACCCCGACGACGCACCAGCCGAACCGGCGGACATCTTCGTGCCCGCCGCGGTCGGCGGCGTGCTCTCGCCCGAGGTGATCAGCCTGCTGACCGCGCCACTGGTCGTCGGCCCGGCGAACAACCAGCTGACCGAGGACTCCGTGGCGCACCGGCTGGACAGCCAGGGCTTCACCTGGATCCCGGACTTCGTGGCCGGCGCCGGGGGCATCATCTACACCCTGGCCAGGGAGATCCGGGGCCTGAACCACGGCAGCGCCACAGCGGAGGTCGAGGGCATCGAGGAGACCACCGACCTCCTGCTGACCAGGGCCCGGTCGAACGGCACCACCCCACTGGCCGAAGCCATCACCCTCGCCACCACCCGCACCACCCCTGACCGCTCCCCGGCGAACCCCACGTTCCCGCACCCGAACCCCACGTTCAGGTAGCCGAGTTCCACGTTCAGGCACCCGAACCCCACGTTCAGACGTGGGAAAACGCTCTGAGTGGGGCATTACCAGCGTTCACCGCAAGTAATGCCCCACTCAGAGCATCCGGCTCGGTCAGCGGGAGCGGTTGATCCGGATGTTGCCGTAGCCGCTGCGCGCCCGGACCTCCACGGTCTCCACCGGCTCACCGGCCGGCTCACCGGCCGGCTCACCGGATTCGCCGAGTTCGCTGGTCACCTTGCCGAACCCGGTGCTCACGTCGAGCCAGGCGGCGACGCCCCGGCGGATGCCGACCTCGATCTCGCCGGAGGAGGTCTCCAGTTGCACCGACCCGCGCACGACCTCGCCGATCCGGATGTCGCCGTACGCGGTCCTGGCTTCGACCCCGGCACCGGCGCGGTCCACGGTGATGTGCCCGCTGGCGGTGTTGAGCCGCACGTCACCGTCGGCGCGGCCGATCCAGCAGGCACCCGAGGAGTTCCGGATCGACGCGCCGCCGGTCACCTCGCGGATGCGCACCTCACCGGAGGCCGTGGTGATGTCGACCTCGCCGTCCACGTGGTCGGCCACGACGTCACCGGCGCTGGAGTCCAGCGAGAGCGAGCCGGTCCGGTGGAGCTGGACCTCCCCGCCGGTGGTGAACCGGCACTCGCCGAGCGTGCCCTCGGCGCGGAAGGTGGTCCACTGCGAGTCGGCGCGCACCGACGAGCCGGTGGGCAGCTCCACCCTGACCCGCACGGCGCTGGTCCGGCCGAACAGCGAGGATTTCGGCGCCGGGGCGCGGACGACCAGCCTGCCGCCGGTGAAGTCCACGGTCGTCCGCTCGGCGGCCTCGACGTCGTGCCGCTTGGCCGGGTTGGCCGGGTGCACCTCGACCACGGTGTCGGTGCGATCGGCGGCGATGATCGTGGCGTCGCCGACCGGGAGGTCGATGCGCACGGAGATCGGGCCGGGCGTGGCGAATTCAGGCATGGTCGTCCCCTGACGGTGTCCGGTGTGGTGAGCGGCTCAGCGGACCCAGCCGGTGAGGTGCTGGCCGGTCCAGCTGTCGCGCTGCCCGGAGCCGCGGCGGCCGCTCGGCGTGAGGGCCGCACTGGCGGCCCGGACGAGCCAGGCGTTGATGGACAACCCTTCCGCGCCCGCCGCCTCTTCGATCCGGAGCTTGAGGTTCTCCGGCAACCGGAGGTTGATGCGGGCCGAGGGGCCCTCGTCGTCGGCGACCGGTTCGGGCGCGGGAGCCTCGGTCGGCGGCGCGGCGGGCTGGGTGACCACGAAGTTCGGCGTGTTGCGCCCCCGCAGGCGCAGGTCCACCGACCCCGGGGCGAGATCGCGGGTGATCTCCTCCGCGGCCGCGGTCAGCGCCTCCAGCAGGGTGAGCCGCACGGCCGACTCGAGCGGCGCGGTCAGCCGCTCGGCCAGGGCGCGGGCTTCTTCCCCGCCCGCCTCGGCGGCCAACGCCAACTCGGTGCGGAGACTGTCGACATACGGCGTCAGGTCCATGGCACTATTATGGCACCATCGTGGCACCATTACAACTCGATCAGTGGCTCAGTCTTCTTGTGCGGCGCTGCTGGCCGGTGGTGTGAGCACACTCAGCGGTGGCACCGCGCCTTCATGCCGGACGATCTCGACGCGGGTGTGCGCGCCGGCGCAGCCCTGGGCCAGCGTCGAGGTGGGCACGTCGGCGAAGAGCACGTTCGGATTGCCGTGGCGGCAGAACGCCGGGTCCTCGGGATCCGGGTCGTACCAGGCGCCGGTGGACAACTGGACCACGCCGGGCCGCAGCGCGTCGGACAGGCGGACCGCCGCCAGGCACGACCCACGCTCGCCACGCACCAGGGCGATGTCGCCGTCGGTGAGACCCCGGTCGGCCGCGTCCGCCGGGTGCATGCGCAGCGGTTCGCGATCGCGGTGCTTGGTGGCGCGGCTGTGCGCACCGACGTCGTGCTGGCTGTGCAGGCGTGATTTCGGCTGGTTCGCGAGCAGGTACAGCGGGCGGTCGGCCGGTTCGGGGTCGGGCTCGAGCCACACGGGGTGCCCGGGGCAGTCGGGGTAACCGAAGCTCTCGATGGTCGATGAATGGATCTCGATCCGGCCGCTCGGCGTGGGCAGCGGCGCGGCCTCGGGGTCGGCGCGGAAGTCCGCGAGCAGCACCTGGTCCTGCGGGCGCATCGGCAGTTCGGCGACGCCGGTGGCGAAGAAGGTCTCGAAGTCCGGGAGATCCCTGCGCCAGGACGAATACAGGTGCTCCAGCCAGGCACGGGCGTCGCGGCCCTCGGTGAACTCGCGCTCGACGCCGAAGCGGGCGGCCAGCGCGGTGAAGATGGCGTAGTCGTCGCGCGCCTGCGCGTGCGGGGCCGTGAGCGCGGGCATGGCCCACAGCTCGGCGTCGGCGTTGCCCATGCCGAAGTCGTCGCGCTCCACGGTCATCGTCGACGGCAGCACGAAGTCGGCGTGGCGCGCGGTGGCCGTCCAAAAGGGATCGTGCACCACGACGGTCTCGGGGCGGGTGAAGGCTTCTCGCAGCCGGGCGAGGTCCTGGTGGTGGTGGAACGGGTTGCCGCCGCACCAGTAGACCAGCCGGATGTCCGGGTAGGACAGTCGCTGCCCGTTGAAGTCGTAGGGCGCGCCGGGGTTGAGCAGCATGTCGGAGATGCGGGCGACCGGGATGAACTCACGGACCGGGTTGTGGCCCTGCGGCAGCGCGGGCAGGGAGATCGCCGAGCCGCCCTCGCCCGGGTAGGCCGACGAGCCGTAGCCGTGGCCGAAGCCGCCGCCGGGGAGGCCGATCTGGCCGAGCATGGCGGCGAGCACCACGCCCAGCCACAGCGGCTGCTCGCCGAAGCGGGCGCGCTGGAGCGACCAGCTCACCGAAATCATCGTGCGCCCGGCGGCCATCTCCCTGGCCAGCCGGTGGATGCGCTCGGCGGGCACCCCGGTGACTCCGGCCGCCCACTCCGGCGTCCGCCCGTGGGCGAGCACGTCAGCCGTGAACTTGTCGAAGCCGACGGTGTAGCGGTCGAGGAAGGCGTGGTCGGTCAGTTCCTCGGTGATCAGCACGTGGGCGAGGGCGAGCATCAACGCCGCGTCCGTCCCCGGGCGCGGCGCAAGCCACTCCGCCTCGGCTTCCACGGGTGTGTCGTCGGCGATCGGACTCACGGAAACAATGCGCGTCCCGGATGCCCTGACTCGCCTGAGTCGCTCCCGAATCCGATGCCGCGCGACGCCGCCGGAAGACATCATCGCGTTCTTGGCGGAAATCCCGCCGAACGCGACGATCAGGTCGGTGTGGCGCTCGACCTGCTCCCAGGCGGTGGAGCCGCGGATGATGGCCCAGGCGTCGCCGAGGATGTGCGGGAGGAGGGCTTCGCTGGTGCCGTAGCTGTAGGTGCCGAAGGAGCGGACGTAGCCGCCGAGGGTGTTGAGGAAGCGGTGGACCTGGCTCTGGGCGTGGTGGAAGCGACCCGCGCTACCCCAGCCGTAGGAGCCGCCGAAGACGGCCCGGCCGCCGTGCTGCCCGTAGACCCTGCGCAACTCGGCTCCGAGCAACTCCTCCGCACGATCCCAGTCGAGCGGCACGAAGGGCTCATTCCCACGGTTCTTGGACGGACCGGGGCCGTCCTCGAGCCACCCGGCGCGTACGTAGGGGCGATCCACCCTGGTCGGATGGTGCTGAGCGGAGGCCACGTTGTGGATGAGCTCGTTGGGTTCCGGGTCCTCGGGGAACGGCTGCACCTCGGACAACCGGACGCCGTCGGACTTCGCCTGGAACGCCCCCCAATGGGTCAGGTGCGGCCTGCTCATACGGGCCACGCTACCCACCCGGCCCTACATTGCCGCCCACCCCGCGACCAATCCCACACCCCTCGGGGGACTGTGGCCTTCACGGCTGCCGTCGCACGGTCCTTGCTCTCTCGACTGTGGACTTCGCCCGCACCAACGCGGCACTCGCCTACCCGGCCGCCCGAACGCAGGCCCCGGCTACTCAAGCCACGCCCCGGCTGCGTTACGAGGGGATCGTCCGCGGGCACCCCGAAGATTGCGAACGAGGAACCCGCCTGCCCGAACGCGGAACACGGACGTCCGAACGTGGGGTTCGGCTACTCGAGTGTGGGGTTCAGCTACCTGAGTGCGGAGTTCGGCTGCCTGAACGTGGGACTCGCCCGGGCAGCGCGGGCACAGCCGCCCGGAGTCGCATTCGGCTGCGCCAGCAGCACTCAGCGGTGCAAGGTGGAACTCGGCTGCCCAGACGTGGGGCTCGGCTTCCCGAGTGGGGCTCGGCTTCCCGAATGTGGACCTCGGCTGCCTGAACGTAGGGTTCGGCTATCTGGGTGTCGAACTCGGCTGCCCGAATGCAGGACCCGGGCGCCTGAACGTGGGGTTCGGCTGTTCGACGTGGCGCTCAGGCGCCTGAGTGTGGAACTCGGCTGCCTGAGTGCGGGAGTCGGCTTCCCGAGTGGGGGGTTCGGGCGCCTGAGTGTGGGAGTCGGCTTCCCGAGTGGGGGCATCTGGGTGGGCGGGGGCCGGGGGTGGGGTTAGGGGTGGGTGGAGGTGAGTAGTAGGCGTAGGTGGGCGGTTTGCCAGGTGGTGGGGAGGTGGGGTGGGGCGGGGGTTTGGAGGGCGTCGCGGAGGGTGGTGAGGGTGGTGGCGGCTTGGGGGAAGCCTGCCTCCGTGAGGGCGGTGGCGACGCGCGTGAATCTGGTGGTGGGGCGTTGCGCGGTGCGGATGAGGCCGGTGTGGGCGGCGGAGGCGAGCAGGTCCAGGGCCTCGGCGACCGGGTCCGGGGGTGTTTCCGGGGCCAGGCGTAGTGGGGCGTCGCGTACGTCGGGGGCCAGGTCCGGGTGGGTCAGGCCGGAAGCGGTGAGGACGGCGATGGGGTCGATCACGAGTGCGCCGCCGGAGCGGTGGACGGTGCCGCTCAGGTAGCGCGGGTGCGAGGCGAGGGCATCCGCCAGGGCGTCGAGGGCGCCTGGGCGGTACTCCGAGTAGTGGGCGGAGACGGTGGCGGTGGTGCCCGTGGCGTCGGTGATTTCGGCGTCCAGGCGTTGGTCGCCGGGGTGGTAGGCGAGGCGCCGGACTTCGGCGATGTGCACGATTCGCACCAGTTCGGCGGCGACCCGGGGGCGGATGAGCCGGGGTGGCAGTGCGGCGAGTTCGGCGGCGAAGGCGGCGTAGTCTCGGACGACCAGCGCGTCCGGCAGGCTCGTCCACGACGCGCCGACCGGCGTGGTGGTGGTCCGGCCCACCCGCGCCGAGACCAGGCGCAGGACGCGGCTCGCGCTGCGGTGGGCCGATTCGGACACGACGTTCGCCGAGGCCAGGCACCGCAGCGAAGTGCCGCTGATCCGCTGCCCGGCGAGGTCGTGCCCGGTGCACTTCTCCCCCGGACCGACCGTCCACGAACGCCGGAGCACCAGCACCGACGCCGTGCGGGCATCGGCGAAGTACAGCTCCGCCAGCCGCTCGCCCAGCACACCGGAAATCCGGCAGCCGAGGCTGGTGAGGCGCACCCGCCGCAGGGGCGTCTCGCTCGGCTCGTCGGTGCCCAGGATCCGCGACCGGGGACTTGTGCCACCGATGGCCGCTCGGTGGCGGGCATGCAACTCCGTCAGCAGTTCGGCGAAGCGGCGGGCGCGGTAGTGCGCACTCCGGGCACGGTGGAAGTCGAGCTGCTCGGCCAGTTCGGCGACGGCGGCTGCGGGCCAGCGCAGCTCGGCCTCCTCCAACTCCCCGTGCAGTCGCCGCAGGCTCGCGAGCAGGACCGGGCTGGCGTCGGCGGCGCCTTCGAGCAGGAGCTTCTCGACTAGCGCCAGCGCCGGTTCCAGGCCGGAGGCCACCCGCGCTTCCGTGCCACCGACATCGATGCGGACCTCCGGAACGTTCGGAGCGCGTTCGTCGGCTGCCCGGAACGCCCACACCGCGAGCACGATCGTCTGTTCGCGCTTCGCCGCGGCGGCTTCGGTGTGCACGTAGCCCAGCTCGCCCGGGACCAGGAAACGCACCGTGCACGCCGGTAGTTCGACTTCGGCGACCGGGTCGGCCGCGCTCGGGCGCCGGACACGGGCCGAGTATCCGGCGCTGTGGATTCGCCTTGCCGCTGCCAGCACGCGGGTGCCGAAGGCGGCGGTGAGTTCGTCGTCGGTGATCGCGCCCGGTGAGGAGAGCATCAGCTCACCCGCCGGATCTTGCCGTTGGTAGGCAAGTACCAGGCCGACTCGGTGACGACAGGTGCTCATGGCGCCACACGAGCATCGGGCGCCGTCGAAACCCTTGTCCGCGGGCAGAACGGCCACCGAGCCGTCGGCGAATCGGCCGTGCAGTGTGCCGTCGTCGGCCACGTCGAGTACCGGGACCGTGCCCGCGTCGAGTTCCTTGACCGCCCGCTTGACCAGCCCGCGGTTGGCGAGCGAGACCAGCGCGTCGGGCGTGAGGGCCAGCAGGTCGGGACGGCTCATCGGGCGATCCGTTCCGCGACGAAACCGGCCAGCTCACCCGGTGTCATCGCGCCGACCCTGGCGCCGGCGTTGGCCAGCCGCTGGGCGAGTTCGCGGTGGTAGGCCGGGTTCGCGTCCTCGTCCAGCGCGGCCAGCCCGAGCACCTGCGTGCCCTGGCCGGTCAGTCTGGTCACCGCGCGGATCAGCTCCTGTTCGTTGCCGCCTTCGTAGAAATCGCTGATCACCGCGACGATCGCGCGTCGTGGGGTGTCGATCAGCGAGGCGGCGTAGGCGACGGCGCGGGCGATGTCGGTCCCGCCGCCGAGTTGCACCTTCATCAGCAGTTCCACTGGATCGGTCACCTCCGAAGTGAGGTCGGCGAGTTCGGTGTCGAAAGCCACCAGGTGCGTGCTGAGGCCCGGCAGGCGCCACAGGCAGGCGGCGGTGACGGCGGCGTGGATGACCGAGCCGGCCATCGAGCCGGACTGGTCCACCAACAGCACCAGCTGCCACCTCTCGGACTGGCGGCGGACGCGGGAAACGAACCGCGGGCTCTCGATCGCGATCCGGCGGGTTTCGGGCCGGTAGTGCGGGAGGTTCGCGCGGATCGTGCCGTGGAAGTCGAAGTTGCGGGCCTGGCGGAACGGGGACGGCCGCCGGGTCCTGGTGCCGGTGAACGCTTGGGCGACCTCGGTCGCCAGCTTCCTGGTCAGCTCGCCCACCACGGTCTCGACGATGCGCCGGGCCTGGGCGAGCACCCCTTGGTGCATCAGGTGCTTGGTGCGCAGGATCGCCCGCAGGAGGGTGGTGTTCGGCTCGATCCGTTGCAGCACTTCGGGGTCGGTGACCACGTCGTGGATTTCGTACCGTTCAATCGCGTCGCGCTCCAGCCGCTCGACGGTGGCCCGGGGGAACAACCGGTGGATGCCGTCGAGCCAGTCCACTGTGGCCAGCACGGGGGCGCCGGAGCCGCCGCGGCGTTCACCTCGTTCGGCTAGCTCTGGTTCGCGGCCGTACAGCCAGTCCAGTGCGGTGTCCCGCTCGGCGAGGTCGGTGGGGAGCGGGCCGGTGTGGGGGGTGGCTGGTTCGCCGAGGATCAAGCGCCAGCGTGGCAGGGTCACCACAATCCCTCCTCTCGGAGGATGGAATCCACAGTGGATTCAGTGGCAAGGGATTTGGCTGCGGCCAGGGGGTTGGCATGGGGGCGGGCTGAGCCGTCGCGACGTTCGGCCCGCTCGGTGGGGAACGGGCCAGCGTGAGGGGTGGCGAATTCACCGAGGACCAGGCGCCAGCGTGGCTGGCTCATCACAATCCCTCCTCTTGGAGATCGAGTCCACTGCGGACTTGATGGACGAGGATCCGGCTGTCGCCAGGACTGAAGTGGAGGCGGGCTGAACCGCCACGGCGTTCGGCTCGCTCGGTGGGGAGTGGGTCGGTGTGGGGGGTGGCTGGTTCGCCGAGGATCAAGCGCCAGCGTGGCAGGGTCACCACAATCCCTCCTCTCGGAGGATGGAATCCACAGTGGATTCGGTGGCGAGGGATTTGGCTGTGGCCAGGGGGTTGGTATGGGGGCGGATTAAGGAGCGGGCTGAGCCGTTGTGGCCGTGGTGGGTGAGTAGGGCGCGAGCGAGGGCTTCGCGTTCGTAGGGCGGGAAGTAGGCGAAGGCGTGTCGCAAGGCGGGTAGCGCGATCAGGAAGTCGTCCTCGGCCATGCCGGAGACCAGGTCGTCGAGCACGCCGAGTACGCCGTGGTCCTCGGCGAGCACTTCTTCCCTGGCGAGCGCGAACAGCCCGGCCAGCCAGTCGCCGAGGGTGGACGGGCCGCCGTGGATCGCGCGGGCGGGATCGCAGGGTGCGCCCGATGACCAGCCCAGGCCGAAGGCGGCGCCTCGGAGGTCGGGTGGGGCGCCTGGATCGGCGGCGATGCGGCGGCAGGCGGCGAGCACGACCTCAGGATCGAGGTCGAGCACCGGCGCGGCGTAGCGCACGGTGTCACGTAAGGCCACCATGGCGTTGAGCCGGGCGGGGTCGGCGGGCGCCGGACCACCGCGGACGCCTTCGGCCAGCCACAAAACTCGGGGCACGGCGGCGGCCAGCACCACCGCGAGCGAGGTGCTGCCCGAGGTGTTCCAGAGGTCGTCGTGCCGCCACAGGCCGAGCGCGCCGGCCAGGACCCGGCCCAGTGCGCCGAGGTCGTGTGCGGTGGAGATGCCGGACCGAATTTCCTCGACCACCCGTTCCGCCAGGTCGGCGACTCCGCACAACACCGCGTCGAACAGCACCTCGGCCAGCTCGCCGATGTTCGCCTTGGCAGCGCGTTCGGCGAGCACGGCCGCCGCGGCGTCCGCCGGGGTGCCGCCGTGGGCGCCGGCCTCGATCAGCATGGGCAGGCGCAGTTCGGTGACGGTCAGCCGCCAGTGTTCGGACCTGCTCGGATCGCCTCCGGACGCCGGGCCGGAGCGGCGCTCGAACCCGGGGATGTCCAGCACGCGCAAGCGATGCAGCAACCGGCTGTGCTGTCCGTCGCTGGCGAGGTCGAGGTGGGCCGAACCGTCGCGATCGAGCCCCAGTTCGGCGAGTTCGGTGGTGACCGCGTGGACCAGTGGCGGGGCCGGGGTGTCCGGATGCAGACGGCCGACGCGGTCGCCGGTGAGCGCGGCGACCATCTCGGCCACCACTGGATGCGCGCCGGGACGCAGCGGGCCGTGGGTGCGCCACGGGTGCCGCTGGCCCAGGTCGTCGGTGATCAGGGCGCTCGCGAGTGCGTCGAGGATGTCGGCGCGGGCGGGGCGTGGGTGGCCGCGCAGGTTCGCCAGCCCGGCGGCCAGTGCGTAGGCGGTCACCAGGTCGGCGGTCGACGCCGGGAGACCGCGATGGCGGAGGCGGGTCAGCACGGTGTCGATCAGGCTGTCCGCCGCCGGACCCGGGCCGCTTTCCCAGAGCCGCTGGTAGTACTCGGGCGAGGGCATGCCGGACTGGTAGCCGGTGAACGCGTCCAGCCTGGCGAACGAGTAGGGCACCAGGAAGCTCTCGCCGATGGCGCCGTCGGGCAGTGGTGGCACTTCAGGCCAGCCGGTCGGCCCGCCCGCGGCCAGGCGTTCGAGGGCTGGGCGGTGGAAGCCGCCGGTGACCACCACGACCGGCTCCGGCCCGGCATCGGCGACCGCCGCGCGCACCCACGAAGCCATGTAGCGCTCGCGGGCGGCGTCGTCCTCACCGACGGCGGATTCCCCACGCAGCAGGTCGAAGTAGGCGGCCAGCCGCTCCGGCAGCCCGTCCGGTGGTGCGATCTCGAAGAGGTGATCCCACAGGGAGTCCACATCGTCGACGGCGAAGCTGGAGCAGAGGCGGGACACGGCCTCGGCGTACCTCTCCTCCGCGTCGGTGTAGCGGTTGCGGCGGGCGGCCAGCGCGGGATGCCAGGCGGGCAGGTCGATGAACCGCACCTGCGCACCGACCGCACGGCCGGTGGTGAGCGCGGCCCATTCCGGTGAGTACTCGCAGAACGGGCTCCAGGAGGCCAGCGAACGCGGCCCGTCGCGGTAGTGGCTGAAGATCGCGATGGGCAGTTCGTGGCCGAACAGCAGTTCATCCAGCCGGTCGTTCAGCTCGGCCGGCCCTTCGACGAGCACGTACGCCGGGCGCAGGCGCTCGATCACGGCCGTGGTGAGCCGCGCGCACGCCGGGCTGTGGTGGCGGACGCCGATGAAGGTGGCGGGCATCAGCCGGGCAGCCGATCACGAGCCTCGTGCAGGGCGCGCCAGGACGCGCCGTGCTTGCGAGGGACCTGTTGTTCGAGGTAGCGGCGGAGCCGGGCGAGGTCGTGCTCGCTGTCCTTGACCGCGGTTCCGGCGAGGCATTCGACCAGGTCCGCCGGGGTGCCGGGGGCACCGCGCAGGTACCAGCCACGCACGCCGACCGCGTGTGCCACCGATACCGCCTCGGCGGTGCTCAGCGCGGCGGACAGCCGTTCCATCGAGCGGCCGTCGGCTGTGGTGCCCTCGCGCAGCTCGCGGAAGGTGGTGACCAGCACCTCCAGCACGTCGCGATCCGGTGGGGTGCCGACCCCGGACTGGCTGAGCAACTCGGCCGACTCGGCGCGGACCAGTTCCAGTTCGGTGGCGAAATCGGCGATCGGGAACACGGTCTCGAAGGTGAACCGCCGTTTGAGCGCGGTGCTCATCTCGTTGACCCCGCGGTCGTCGGTGTTGGCCGTGGCGACGACGTTGAAGCCCTGCTCGGCGAAGGCCATTCCGTGCTCGCCGGCCAGCTCCGGGATCGCCAGTACCCGTTCGGACAGCAGGGAAAGCAGGCAGTCCTGCACTTCCAGCGGGCACCGGGTGAGTTCCTCGAAGCGCACGATGCGGCCTTCGCGCATGCCGCGCAGCATGGGCGCCGGGACCAGGGACCGGGGCGACGGGCCTTCGGCGACCAGCATCGCGTAGTTCCACGAATACTTGATCTGGTCCTCGGTGGTGGCCGCGCCGCCCTGCACGGTGAGCGTGGAATCCCCGCTGACCGCGGCCGCGATCAGCTCCGACAGCAGGGATTTCGCCGTGCCGGGACGGCCGAGCAGCAGCAGGCCGCGGTTGGTGGCCAGCGCCACCAGCGCGCGGTCCACCAGTGACGGATCGCCGACGAACTTGCGCCGGATGCCGGCCTGCTCGTCACCGATGATGAACCGGCGCGCGGCACGCAGGCTCAGTGCCCAGCCGGGTGGACGCGGATCGTGGTCGTGTTCGCGCAACCGAGCCAGTTCGGCGGCGTGGCGGCGTTCGGCTGGCGGGCGCTGGATCTCGGGTTTCATCGGACCGGCTCCACCAGTTCGGTCAGTTCGGCGAGCACCTCGGAGGTCAGCACCGGGTCGAGGTCGCCGAAGCGCAGGCCGGTCTCGCGGGGGTACCGTTCGCCCTCCGGGTGGTCGGACAGCCAGACCGCGGTGATCCGCTGCTCGGGGAACTCGTCGAGCTGCCCGGCCACGATGCCGGGATCGAGGCTGATGACCACCGCACGGGTGCCGTGGAGCTGGCGGAACAGCCACGGCTGCACCCCGTTGTCCCGGGGCGCGGGGCGTTCCCAGCCGTAGCGGGCGAGGCCGAACAGCCTGCCGGCGGGCACGGTGCGTTCGGAGAACCGGTCCAGCCTGCTCTTCGCGCGCTCGTCCGCTGTCAGCTTGTGCACCTCGCGGCCGAGCTGGCGGAACGGTTGCAGGATCTCGTAGTCGGCGAACACCTCGGCCCACGCGGCCACGGTTTCACCGAGGTGCAGCGGATGGGCGATGCGGACGGCATCACGCTCGGCGAGGGTGAGCTGGTTGTCTTCGAGATCGGCGAAGGTGCGGTCCTCGGCGATCCGGAACGCCCGTGTGCTTTCGGACTCGGCGAGCCAGACCAGGCGGCGGCCGATGTGCCAGAGCAGCGGGTGGTCGACGAACAGCAGGCGGAACTCCTCGACCGTCCACTTGCGACCGTGAATCATGGCCTGTTCCAGGCGGCGGACCTGGTCGGCGGCGACCGTGCGCACGTCCTTCTTCACCGTGGCGAACCGCTCGCGGGCGGCGGGCGCCAGTTCGGGATCGTCGCGGATGCCGGGTTTGGGCAGCTCACGACGGCGTTTGCCGTTCACGTCGGTGACGAAGGGTTTGAGCTGCTCGTCGAACCCGACGAAGAACTGACGCGGCCCGTAGTCCAGCCGGAGCTTGCCATCGGCGGACAGGCCGAAGTCGGGCACCAGGCGGTCCGCCAGCTGATCGATGGTCAGGCCGAGGCCGGTGGCGACCTCGAGGATCTTGTCCGCGGCCCGCAGTTTGAGCGCCTTGAACTTGACCTTCCGGGAGATGGCGTGCAGCTGCATCAGCGCGGTGTCGGTGCCCAGCGCGGCCAGTACGTCCAGGCCGAGCACCGCCCGGCTGTGCCCGCCCTCGCCCGGCCAGGCGCGGATCACCCTGGCGAGTTCGCGGGCGCACCTGTCGTCACCGAGCCAGCCGAGCGCGGTGAGCGGCCAGCCGTGCGCGCTCGGCGCTCCGGCCGCCTGCCAGGCCTCGAACAGCTCCCAGCCGAAGCGGGCCAAGGACGCGGAATCGGCGAAGTCGACGACCTGGCGGACGCCCGCGTACGGTTCGTCGGGCCGGGACATCGCCAGCATGGTGAGGAAGTGGCGGACCGAGGACGCGGGCAGTGCGCTTTCGCCGCCCCGGAGCAGGATCTGGGGCAGGGCGGCCGGTTCCGCCCAGTCCGGCAGGTCGGGGATGCGGGCGGGCAGCACGTCGAGCGGGTCGGTGGCGAGCAGCTTGCCGATCGCCGCGGTGATCTCGCGGCCGTGCTCGCGGGCGGCCTCGTCCACAATGGATGGATCGAGGGTGAGCAACGCGGCTTCGGCGGCGGACCGCAGCCTGCCCGGCTCGCCCAGCGCGGCCGGGATCAGCAGGCGTGCGGCGGTGCTCCTGTGCCGGGCCAGCCAGTGCATCGCGACTTCGCGGGCGGGACCTTTGAGGCGGGCCAGCCAGTCGGCCATCGATTCGGCTACTTCGGGGCTCGTGAACGGCAGCAGGAACATGCCCGTGGCCTGCGGGGTCATCCTGGCCACGTGCAGGGCGAGCGGCAGCGCGTCCAGCTCGTAGCGGGCGAGTGCGGGCGGCAGCCAGGATTCGGCGAACCAGAGATCGGTGGGGTACCACCGCGCGAGCAGTTCGCGGCCCACGTCTTCCGGGCCGTGGGCGAGCAACTGGCCGGTCAGGTGGGCGTCCAGCACGCCGGCCCGTAGTTGCTCGATGGCTTTCGGCAGGGCGTTCGGCTGGCGGAAAGCCCAGGTTTCCTCGGCACGCCAGGCTTCGCGTTCTCCGGGTGCCCAGGCCACCAGCGGTTCGCCGAGTTCGAGATCGTCGAGAATCACCCGTTCGGTGAGCGCGCGGGGTCTCGTCCACGGTGGCGCGGTGAGTAGTCGGGGCAGGGCTTCGGCCGGTGCCTCGGGCAGCGGGCGGTGGTCCGCGCGGATGGTCTCGATCATGGCCTTGGCCTGCGGATCGAGCGCGGGTAAGGCGGCATCGACGCCTCCGGGGTCCGTCAGCACCCGTGCGGTCAGCAGGCGGGCGGCGAACCGGGCCGGTCTCGAGCTGCCGGGGCAGCGCCGGGCGAGCACCCGGAGGGCACGTACCGGGAATCGGCGCATGGCGGCGGGCAGCGCTTCACGCGCCGGACGCTGATCGGCCAGGTCGAGCAGGCTTTCGAAGGCTTCGTCGGCGGGGAGCGCGGCCAGCGCGTCGGCGATCCGCTTCGCTGGTTCGGCGCCGTAGTACATCGCCCATTCGGCCAGTGCGGGGACCGCCTCGACGCCGACACCGTCCACCAAGG
This sequence comes from Saccharothrix sp. AJ9571, assembly GCF_021725495.1. Classification (NCBI taxonomy): domain Bacteria; kingdom Bacillati; phylum Actinomycetota; class Actinomycetes; order Pseudonocardiales; family Pseudonocardiaceae; genus Saccharothrix; species Saccharothrix sp. AJ9571. The sequence continues at coordinate 1,024,863 of NZ_CP091382.1, forward strand.
TCGGGATCACGCGGGGATTGCGCAGGGCCCAGGCCAAAGCATCGGTGTCACGCACGGCCTCCAACTGCGGGCCGGTGCCCAGCATGCACAGGAGCGTCTCGGCCGGGGCGCGGTGGCCGAGATCCAGCGCTTCGGGGACGAACGCGTCCACCCAGGCTGTTTCGCCGGGCGCGAGGAATGCGGCTATTCGGCGTTGTCCCAGCGTGTGTCGTTGCTCGGACAGGGCGGAGACGGCGGTCTGGTAGTCCACTTCGGACGCTTCGGCGAGGTGCGCACGCAGGCGGTACAGCAAGGGATCGGCGAGCAGGCCGCTGCTCAGCGGCTCCGGCGTGTGCTCACGGACGTGGAAACTGATCGATTCCCAGCCCGCGCTGAGCAACGGCAGACGGCAGGCGGCCTCGGCGGCGAAGGCGTAGCCGTGGTCGAGCAACCAGACGTCGGCGAGGGCTGAGAACCGTTCGGCGGCGGCTTTTTTCGGCGCCGGGCCGAGTTTCACCGCGGCCATGGCGGCCAGCGCGGCCGCGCCCAGCGGGGTGGGCTCACCGCCGAGGAAGGCCAGTGCGGCCTTGGCGGGGGCGGGCTCGCCGAGGTGGTGGTCCACCGCGCCGCGGAAGTGCGGCAGGAGTGGTTCCAACTCGGCGAGCGCCTGTCTGCCGGGGTGCAGTGGCGGGCCCTGCGCACCGCCGCGGCGCGGGTGGATCAGCCGGAGCCAGTGCGGCGGGCGGAGGAAGATTTCCTCGCTGTAGCTAGGGTTTTCGGCGTCGACGGGGCTGGTGGGGTGGTGGTCGGTTCGGTGCATGGTTTCCCCCTTGGGTGGTGATGGGGGGAGATTAGGGTGGGGGTCTGACAGAACTGGGGGGATGACGGGATTCGGGTTGTTTCGTTCGTGGGGGCGGGGGTCGTTCACACTGGGGGGATGGATGGTGGGAACTTGTTCGGCGAACTCGCCGGGCTGGCCGCGGCGCTGGTGCCGGGAACGGCGCTGACGCCGGCGGCGATCCTTCGCACGGCCGCCGAGCGGATGACCGGGCGGCGGCTCACCGTGCGGGTGGACGGCCACGACGTCCGCTTCACCGTGACCGCGCTGGACTACGAGGCGGACACGCTGCGGCTGGCCGCGGGCAGGCTCGGGGACGTGCGGCTGGTCGCCGACGACGTGAGCTGGCCGGACTTCCCGCTGCGGCGGGTCACCGTGCTGGGGAAGGACGTCCGCGTCCGGTCGCTGCCGGTGATCACCGCGACCCCGGCCTCGGTGGAACTGGAGGTCAGGGTCGCGGCGGAGGTGGTCACCGGGCGGCTCGCCGAACTGCGGCCGGATCTCGTCATCGAGCTGGCCGACGGGTTCGCGCGCGTCCGCTGGGCGAAGGTGCCCGGGCTCGGTCACCTCGATGTCGAGCCCACGCTGGCCGAGGACGCGGTGGTGCTCGTCCCCCGTGGACTCCGCGTCGCCGGACTCCGGCTGCCACCCCGAATCGACCCGATTTCCGTTGCACTGCCTGAGTTCCCGGAGGGATTGCGATTGACCGGGATCGAGCCACACCCGGACGAACTCGTGCTCCGGCTCAACGCCGCGCAGTGGCCCGAGCGCCTTTCCCGGGTGCCGTTGCTCGACCTGCTCGGCTGGGTGCTGCGCCCTAGCGGCTGAGCCGCCGGTACGCCCGGACCGACAGCGGGAGGAACACCGCGAGCAGCACCAGCGGCCAGGCCAGCGCCATTTCGGTGGCGTGCCGGACCACCCACGAATCCCCGGTCACCCCGGGATTGCCGAACAGGCCGCGGATCGCGGTCGAGGTGGCCGAAAGCGGGTTCCACTCGGCGATCGCGCCCAGCCAGCCGGGCATGGTGTCCGGGGAGACGAACGCGCTGGAGAGGAAACCGACCGGGAATTCCAGCGTCTGCACGCCGGTCATCGCCTCCGGGCCGCGCAAGGTCAGTCCGATGTAGACACCCACCCAGATCAACGCGAAGCGCAGCAACAGGATCAGCGCGAAGGCGGTCACCGTGCCGGCCGCCGATCCGTGCACCGACCAGCCGATGGCCAGGCCCGCCAGCACCATCACCACCAGCGTGACCGCGGCCAGCACCAGGTCCGCGACAGCCCGGCCGACCAGCACCGAACCCGAGGCCATCGGCATCGCGCGGAAGCGGTCGGTGACGCCGCGTTCGACGTCGGCGAGCACCGCGGAGGCGGTCATCCCGACGCCGAAGAGCATGGTCATCACGAACATGCCCGGCATCAGGAACTCGCGGTAGTCGCCGCCACCGGGGACCTGCATGGCGCCGCCGAACAGGTAGGCGAACATCAGCACGATCAGCACGTTGAACAGCAGGCCGAAGATGACCGGCCCGGGGTTGCGGGCCCAGTGCGCGAAGCCGCGCTGGGTGAGGGTCCAGCTGTCGGCGAGCAGCCAGCGGGAGCCGTGGTCGGCGACGGTCATACGCGGGCCTCCGTGAGCTGCAGGAACACTTCGTCGAGCGTAGGCAGGCGCAGTGCGAGGTCGTCGAGCCGGACGCCGGCGTCGTCCAGCGCACGCACCACGGCGGGCAGCGCGGCGGCGTGCCCGGTGACGCGGACGCTGATCCGGCGGGTGTCACCGTCGACGTCCGGCTCGCCGCCGACCACGGTCTTCAGCGCTTCGGCGGCCTTGGCGAGATCGGCCGCGTCGTGCGGCACGACGTCGATCCGGTCGCCGCCGATCCGCGATTTCAGCTCGGCGGGACTGCCCTCGGCGATGACGCGGCCGTGGTCGATCACCGCGATGCGATCGGCGAGCTGGTCGGCCTCGTCGAGGTACTGGGTGGTGAGCAGAACGGTCGTGCCGTCGGCGACCAGCTCGCGCACCGCCTCCCACACCTCGTTGCGCCCACGCGGATCCAGGCCGACGGTCGGTTCGTCGAGGAAGAGCACCGCCGGGGCGAGGATCATGCTCGCCGCAAGATCCAGGCGACGCCGCATGCCACCGGAATACGCCTTGACCGGCTTGTTCCCGGTGTCCGCGAGGCCGAAGCGGGCCAGCAACTCGGTCGCACGCTGCCGGGCCGCTCGCTTCTCGAGGTGGTGGAGACGGGCGAACATGACCAGGTTCTGGTAGCCGCTGAGCACCTCGTCGACGGCCGCGTGCTGCCCGACGAGCCCGATGGTGCGGCGCACGCGATGTGGCTCGGTCGCCACATCGAACCCGCCTACGCGCGCCCGCCCCTCGTCAAGGCGGACGAGGGTGGCGAGGATGCGCACCGACGTGGTCTTGCCCGCACCGTTGGGGCCGAGCAACCCGCACACCGATCCACGGGGTACGCGCAGGTCGAAGCCGTCGAGGGCGCGCTTGTCCCCGTACCTCTTGCGCAGGCCGTCAGCTTGGACGGCGAACTCAGTCGTACTCATCCCGAACTCCCTTCCGTGCGGCGTACCGTACAGCATACGGTTAACCAACCGGAAGGGCGCCCAGCCAGGCCTCAGGGCAGCCGAAGAGGTCCCAGGGATGTCACGAATGTGGCTTTCGGAGCGGATTCGGCCCCCAAAGCCACATTTGTGTCACAGGAGCCCCCCGTCGAGCCGACACGAACCCCACCGACACCAAACGAGCCCCACCACCCAACCGACACCCGGCAACGGGACCCGACCACCCCGCGTCCCAGCCCCTCCCCTTCCCCGGCCCAAAGCCAAAAACACGGCGAACTAAAAATCCGGGGACAAGAACAACACCCCCTAAGCACTCCAAACGTAGTAGTCTCAAACCCATGCGCCGCAACCAAGCCAGGCGAGAAGCGCTGGTCGACGCGACCATCGAGGTGCTCGCGCGGGAAGGCGCCCGTGGGCTGACCTTCCGCGCCGTGGACGCCGAGGCCGGGGTTCCGGTCGGCACCGCGTCCAACTACTTCGCCAACCGCGACGACCTGCTCACCCAGGCCGGGCAGCGCATCCACCTGAGACTCGGCCCCGAAGCCGAGGAACTCGAGCAGATCATGCGCGCCCCCAGGGATCGGGAGCTGGTGAACCGCCTGATGCACGACATCGTGCGGCGGCTGTCCGACGGGCGCAGCAACTACCTCGCCCTTCTCGAACTCCGCCTCGAAGCCACCCGGCGCCCCGAGCTGCAGGCCACGCTCACCGAGACCCTCAAGGCGAACCTCGCCCAGAACATCGACTTCCACCTCGAAGCCGGCCTCCCCGGCGACCGCGACACCGTCCTGCTGCTCTACCTGGCGATGACCGGACTGGTGGTGGAGCACCTGACGCTGCCGGAGGTGCTCGCCCCCTTTCCGCTCGACGAGGTCATCGACACCCTGGTCGCGCGCGTGACCCCTGCAGGAACCGGCCGGGCGGTGGCCAAGCCCACCGGCGACCCGCGATAGTGGTGCCATGGAGACGATCGGCGAGGGACCGGTCGCGGTGGTGTACGCCGACGGCGACAGCGCGCTCAAAGCCTTCCCCGAGCCGCTGACCAGGCAAACCCGCGCGAACCTCGACCACGAGCTGGCGACCCTGCGGACCCTCGACGGCGCACGGCCGATCCTGGTGCCCGACGGCGTCGAAGAGCTGCCCGACGGCAGGCCCGCGCTGCGGATGGAGCGCTGCGCGCAGTCACTCGCCCAGCTCGTCGAACACAACGGCCCGCTCTCCGCCGAGGACACCATCACCATCGGGCTGACGCTGTCCGCCGCGCTGGCCACCGCGCACGAGGCCGGGGTCGTCCACGGCGGCGTGCACCCGGCGAACCTGCTGTTCCGCGACACCGGTGAGCTGCTGATCGCCGACTTCGGCGTGGTGCTGCGGGCCGCTTTCCCCCGCGATGTGCTGCCCGGTCTGGAGTTCACCGCCCCGGAGACCGTGCTCGACGGCACCGTGGACGAGGCGGCCGACCTGTACGGCCTCGGCGCGGTACTCCAGTTCGCGCTGACCGGCGAGCCACCTTTCCGCTTCATCCCGGGAGAACAGTCCGGCGAGCGCGTGATCAAGGTGCTGCACTCGCCACCCGCGCCCGTGGAGGACGAACGACTCGGTGCGCTGATCGGCCACTTGCTGGCGAAGCAGCCCGAGGACCGGCCGGACAACGCGGCGGCGGTCACCGAGGAACTGTCGTGGCTGCGTGCACCCGACCTGCCGCGCACCCCGGTCAAGATGATCAAGCCGGTGGCGGTGAAACGGCGGGCACCCGAGGACCGCCAGAACAAGCTCGGCCTGATCCTCGGGATCGCCGCCGCACTCGCGTTGCTCGCCGCCGCCCCGATCCTGTTGCTGTCCCAGCGGTCCGCCGATCCGCCCGCGGCCGCGTCCGGTGGTGCGGCGGTGCCGTTGGCGCCGCTCGTGCCCACCCCGCCCAAGCCGCTGGAGCTCACCCTCGCCGAGCCCGAGGATCTCGGCGACACCGTGCGCCTGACCTGGACCAGCCCGGAGGTACTGGATTTCGTGGTGGTCGTCGCGCCAGCCGGGCAGCGCAACAATTCGATCTACGTCGAGCGCAAGCGCACGTTCGACGTGACGGTGTCCCCCGGCCTCCAGTACTGCTTCGCCGTGCAGGGGACGAACGGCGCGCAGACCATCGAAACGCCGCCGAAGCCGATCCGCGGCGCGACCTGCACGCCCTAGGACCGCAGGCCGCGGGGATCCAGTGCGGCCCGGATCCGGGCCCGCAGCGGGCGTCTCGACAGTCCTCTCCGGACGGACTCCTCCGCCTTCCACGCCCACTCGGCCAGGTCCGGACCGGTGCGCGAACCCGACCACAGCGCGGTGTCCACCGCACCCGCCAGCGCCCGCACTCCATCCACAGTGGACTGATCAGCCACTCCGGCGGTGGCGTCGGCCAGCTCGCGCACGGTCATCCCGGGACGCACCGGGACCCGATGCGCGCGCAGGCGGTCCCGGACCTCGGCCCACGCCCCGGCGACCGCGCCGGTGCCCGGGGCACGACGGCGGCGCCTGCGGCGAAGTCGTTTCAGCAACGGCACCCCGGCGAGCCAGCCGACCGGCACAAGCAACACGGGCACCAGCAGCAGGACGAACGACGGCGCGCCACCGCCTGCCTCCGCCGCTTCCTCACCCGCGGGTGCTTCTTCGTCGTCGGAACCAGGCCCCTCCAGCGCTTCCGGCGGGGGCAGGCGGTCCCGGGCCTGCGCGGTGACCTCGCCGAGCCCGCCGCCCGCCCGGCTTTTGGCCGCGTTGCCGGTGGGATCCAGCGCCACCCAGCCGACGCCTTCGATCGCGACCTCCGGCCAGGCCAGCACGTCGGCGTTGCGCACCTGGAACACCCCGTCCGGGCCGGGCAGCGGCGGTGACTGGAAGCCGACCACCAGCCGCGCCGGGATGCCCTCGATCCGGGCGAGCGCCACGTAGGCCGCGGCGAACTGCTCGCTGGTCCCCTGCTTGCTCTCCAGCAGGAAGTGCCGCAACTGCGGCCAGGAGTGCCCCGTCGGCCGGTCCGGGCCGCGGACCTCGCGGTAGTTCTGGCTGAAGAACCGTTCCAGCTGCATCGCCGTCTGGAACGAAGGCCGCTGTCCTCCAGTGGCCTGATCGGCCAGCTCGCCGATGCCGGGCGGGATGATGCCGACCTCGCCGAACCCGCCGGGCGCGTCGGCGTCCACCGGCGCGGCTTCGAGCAGCTTCGCGTCGACCTGCGGTTCCCACCAGCTCAGCTGGTAGCCGACCGGGGATCCCTGGCCGAGCAGGGTGCCGCGGCCCTCCTCGACGAACGGCTCGGCACCGGTCACCGAAGCGGGCCACGCCTGGCTGGGCAGCCAGGGTCCGTCGAGCCCGTTCGTGTTGACCGCCGCCTCGCGCCTGGTCACCGGCGCGGTCAAGCCCGGACCGGGCGGGATCTCCACGCCGAGGCGGCGGAACTCCCCGTCCGGCTTCCAGTTCACGCCGTCGAAGGAATCGAGCACGACCAGCGACCACCGGTCGACCGGGGCGGGCGCGGTGTACCGGAACAGCGGCACCTCCGGATCACCGAGCCGGGCACCGATCTCGGCGAGCGGACTGGCCACCCTGGCCGGTGGGATCGGCGCGGATTCGTCCTGCTTCAGCGAATACGCGGGCTTTCCCGCCGGATCGAACAGGGCACCCGCGGTCGCGCCGCCGACGGCGACCACCACCAGCGCCACCACGGCCGCGACCGCCGCCTTCGACCAGCGCGCCGAAGCCGCCAGCCCGATCGCCGCCGCCGCGGCGTACCCGAGCGCACCCGGCACCGCCGACGTGCCCGGCATCGCCGAGTAGAACTGGCTCAGGCACAACACCGCCAGGCTCGGCAGCAGCGCGAGCAACGGCTTGCGCGTGCGGTGCAGCAGTTCGATGCCGAGCACGGCGGCCGCCAGCACGGCCAGCGGCACGAAGAGGAACAGTTGCGCGTCCGGCCGCGCGGGCCAGGTGGACTGGAGCGCGAGCCGCCAGGATTCGGTGAGCCCGGCGGACAACGCGCCGAACGTCTCGCCGGTGGGCAGACCAGCGGCGGTGGTCGGGAACAACGCGGCCTCGATCAGCCCCAGCAACCCGGCCAGGGAGACCAGCAGCGGACGCCACGGCACCAGTGACGGCTTCCGCGCGACCAGTTCGGCGACCCCGAAAGCCAGCAGCGTGAGCACCAGGATCGGCACCAGCAACGGGACGAGTCCGAAGACCGGGGTGAACAGCAGCCCGGCGACCGCGCCGGCGAGCAGCACGCCCGCGGTCTCGACGCTGGACTTCACGCGACCACCCCGTTCCACCGCTGGAGCAGACCGGACGCGGACGGGCCTTCGAGCACCCGTGCGCCGGGCACCACCATCCCCTTGCCCCCCAGTGAAAACACGGTGAACACCGGGTAGAACGGCTTCAACCGGGTCAGCGCACCGGCGTCCGACTCCCCGGTCGCGACCACCACCAGCGCCCCACCACGCGAGCGGGCCAGCGACAGCGCGGGCGGCACCAACGGCACCTGAGCCGGTTCCGGCACGGCCACGCACAGCTCGTCCAGCAACCGCCTCGCCGCGTGCGGACCGTCCGGAGTGGACAGATCGAGCCCGGCGGGCGTGACCAGGCGGCAGCGGTGACCGGACAGCGCCGCCGCGTTCAGCATCGACGCCGCCACTTCGACGGCCTCTTCGAACCCGCGTTCCTGCCGCGTGTCCAGCACCAGCGTGAGCCGCGGCTGGTCCGGGTCGGCGAACTCGCGGACCATCAGCCTGCCGGTGCGCGCGGTGGCCTTCCAGTGCAGGTGCCGCACCTCGTCACCGGGGACGTACTCGCGCACCTCCCGCAGGTCCAGCGAACCATGCAGGGCGTCGTCGGCGGCCCGGCCTTCGTGGTGGTGCCGCGGCTGACCGCCGGAGACCGCCCGCACCGGGTGGCGCCGCGGGTGCACCCACAACATCACCGGCTCCCCGCTGGCGAGCCGGTTCCTGGCCAGCCCGAGCGGATCGGACCGCTCCAGCACCAGCGGCCCCACTTCGAAGCGGCCACGCCGTTCGGTGGGCAGTTCGTAGTGGTAGCGGGCTTGCGCGCCGGGCGCGAGTGCCCGCACACCGACCGTCCGCACCCCGGAACCCACCCGGTCCCCCGCGGTGAACCCGGCTTGCCGCCGCGTGCCTTCGTTGCGCACCAGCAACCGCGCGAGCGCCGGACGCCCGCGTTCCACGCGGTCCGGGTAGACCTCACGCGACACCGCCACCCTCGGCCGGCGCCCCACCAGCACCACGGCCACGAGCACCGCGCCCACGCAGATCCCGCCGAGCGCGCGCAACATCGGGTGCCCGACGAAGATGCCGGCGGCGAGCAGCACCACGGCGAGCACGAGCACGGCCACCCCGCGCCGGGTCAGGCGCATCGCTCACCGGCCCGAGGCGTTGGCCGACGGGACCGGCACGGAAGCCAGCACCTCGTCGAGGATTTCCGTCGCGCCGCGCTGGTTCAGCTCGGCGTCCGCGGTCAGCACGAGCCGGTGCGCGAGGACCGGCTTGGCCACGTCCTTGATGTCGTCCGGTGTCACGTAGAGACGGCCGTCGGTGGCGGCGTAGGCCTGCGCGGCCCGCACCAGCGCGATGCTGCCGCGCGGGCTGGCGCCGTAGCGGACCGCCGCGTGCACGCGGGTCGCCGCGGTCAGCCGGGCCGCGTACTCGCAGACCGCGAGGTCGATGTGCGAGGCGCGCACCTCCGCGATCGCCTGCTGCAGGCGCGGGATGTCCACCACCGGCGGCAGTTCCTCGGGGTTGATGCCCGCGCAGTCGCTCATGATCACCAGCACCTCGGCGTCGAGGTCCGGGTAGCCGACCGAGATCCGCATGAGGAACCGGTCGAGCTGGGCCTCGGGCAGCCGGTAGGTGCCCTCCATCTCGATCGGGTTCTGCGTGGCCACCACCAGGAACGGGTGCGGCACCTCGTGCCGGACCGAGTCCACCGTCGCGGTGCGCTCGGACATCACCTCGAGCAGCGCGGACTGCGTTTTCGGGGTCCCGCGGTTGATCTCGTCGGCCAGCACCACGTTGGCGAAGATGCCGCCGCCGTGGAACTCGAACCGCTCGTCCTTCTGGTGGTAGACCATCACGCCGGTGATGTCGCCGGGCAGCAGGTCCGGGGTGAACTGGATGCGGTTGAACGAACCGCCGACGCTGCGCGCCAGGCAGCGGGCCAGTGTGGTCTTCCCGAGCCCCGGCACGTCCTCGACCAGCAGGTGTCCCTCGGCGAGCAAGGCGGTGACCGCCAGGCGCACCACCTCGGGCTTGCCGCGGATCACCTGCTGCACGTTGCCCGCGATCAGTTCGTAGACCTCGGCCGACTTCGGCTGGGTCACCCTGCCTCCCACACAATGCGATTCGATTCGATGCCGTCCGCGGTGACCCACACCGTGCGGCCGACCTGTCCGAAGTGGAACGCCTCGAAGGTCTGCGTGCCGTCCGAGTCGATTTCCATGGTCTTGCCCGGGTTGGTGTACGAAGAATTGGCGTGCGGCGTGAACTTGACGCGGCTGCCCGCCTCGAATCCCTTGGCCACCACCCGGATCAGCGCGCAGTCGGGCAGCTCGCACTCGTCGTTGAATGCCTCCGGCGTGCCCCGCGAGATCGTGATCGACTTCGGCGACGACGGGGTCACCCCCGCCGACTTGGCCCCGGCGCCACGGCCCGCGGAGTTCTCCGCGGTCACCGTGATCACGTAGGTGGCGTTGTTGGTGAGGCCGCTGAGCGTGGTCGACCGGACGCCGCCGCCGACGGTCTTCTCCCCGCTGCCCGCGCTGGAGGTCCAGGCGACGTGGTAGTTCGAGACGGCACCGCCGTTGGGCGCGGCGGCACCCCAGTTGACCGTGATCACGGCGTTCCCGGCGGTGGCCTTGACCCCAGGGGGCGCGCCCGGCGGACTGGCCGGTTTCTGCGCAGGCGGCGCCGGTTTCTGCACGGGCGGCTGGGGAACCGGATTTTCGCGCTGCGGTTGCGGCGGCGATTGCGGTTGCGGCTTCGGCTGCTGCGGTTGAGGCTGCGCCGGTTGCGGTTGTGCCTGCTGCTGCACGGGTGGCGGCGCGGTCCGCCCCTGGTTGCCGACGACCGGGACCGGCTCGACCGAGCCGTCGTTGTCGACCACCAGCACGTGCCCGCCGTCCGCGCTGTCGACGTAGACGCGGGAGTCCTCGCCCTTGGCCAGGTGCGGCCGTCCCGGCGGGATCGGCGTGCTCTTGTGCTGCTTGCCGTCGCGGTCGTAGGTGAGCACGGCGTTCTTGGCGCGGTCGAGCAGCACCACGGCCTGGCCGGAGGAAGCGACGTCGGTGTAGTCACCGGCCGGCAGGTCGACGGTGACCGGATCGGCCTTCGCGGGCGTGGTGTCGACCAGGTGCATCCGGTGGCCCTGGCCGTCGAGCACGACGATCCGGCCCGCGACGTCGGTGCCGGCGAACCGCGCGGTCGGCGGGGCGTCGACACCGAGCGCGGAGCCCTCGCCGAGGCCGTCGTCGCCGAGCGGGTGCACGGTGTCGGTGGAGGTGTCGATGAAGACCGGCTGGTCGGCGACCACGCTCAGGCCGCCGGTGTGCCCGCTGGGCGCGTTGTCCGGGCAGTCGAGCCGGTCGGCGTCGCGCGCCAGTTCGCAGAGGGCGTTGCTTTCCTTCTGGTGCAGCCAGACATCACCGGCGGAGGTGGCCACCGGATCGTTCAGCTTGCCGCCGGTGGGCAGGGTCAGCATGGTGTCGCCGAGGCGCACGACCTGCCCGGACTCGCGGTAGACCAGGTACGGCCCGCCCGCGACCTCCAGCGCCACCGGGCGCTCGTCGGCGGGCGGGGTGAGCGTCTTCTCCACGGCCAGATCGGACTTGCCGAACTCGATGATCCGGTTGCCGCCGACCACGTACCCGCCGGTCTCGCCCTGGACCACCTGACTGCCCGGATCGGCGCCCGGCAGGCCGAGCTGCGCGTCGATGGCGCGGCTGGCCCCGTCGATGTGGAACACCGTGCCCAGCAGGCCGTTGAACACCCAGTGCCCGGACTGGAAGAAGTCCACGCCGCCCTCGGGCTTGGCCGCCCCGGAGACCGCGACGCCCACCGCCGTGGCGATCGCGACCACGGTGACCACCAACGGTGCCCGCCCACGCCACCGGATCCGTCCCCTCACCGTCACACAGCGAGAATAGGCCAACCGGTCCAGTGACGATCCATTACCGGTACATTCTTTTCCCCGCTCGCCGAAGAGACCCGCTTCACCCGGCCAGGGCGGCTCAGTCCCGGAGCACCGGCAGGCTCAGCTCGAAGATCGCGCCGCCTTCTTCCGCGTTGTAGACGCCGAGCGTGCCGCCGTGCGCCTGCGCCACCCACGCGACGATCGGCAGGCCAAGCCCGGACGAGCCGCCCGCGCTGGCGAACCGGTCGAACGCCTCCTCCGCCAGCGCCGCGTCGATGCCGGGCCCGTGGTCGGCGACGGTGACCCGCCCGCCCGCGACCGTGACGTGCACGATCGCCGGCTGGTCCGGCAGGCGCCCGTACCGCAGCGCGTTGTCCAGCAGGTTGCCGATCGCCCGTTGCAGCAGCGCCGGATCGGCCGAGACCTTGGTCGCCGCCGCGGTGACGGTGACCCGGGCGCCGTCCTGCGGGAGCTCCTCGACCAGCCCGGTGACCAGCTGGTCCAGCCAGACCGGCTGGACCGCCAGCTGCTCCACCCCGGCCGCCAGCCGCGCCCGGACCAGCAGGCCGTCGATGATGCCGCCCATCCGCCCGGCCAGCCGGACCGTGCGCGGCAGCAGTTCCGCGCGCTGGTCGGGGTGCCGCAACGCGGTTTCGGCCAGCGCACGCAGCGCGGCGACGGGCGTGCGGAGGTCGTGCGCGGTCTCGGCGAGCAGCACCTCCTGCTGTTCGAGGGCTGCCGCGGCGGGCCGGATCGCCCGTCCGGACAACGCGTGCCCGGCCAGCGCGACCGCCGCCACCAGCACCGCGCTGCCCGCTATCACCCCGATGAGCAGGCGCTGGTGCTGGGCGTCGACCTGCGCGGTGTCCACCCAGGCGACCACCGCGCCGACGTTCTGGGCGAACTCGTTGCGCAGCGGTTCCGCCCGCACGCGCACCCCGCCGTCGTTGAAGTAGGTGGACAGCGCGAGGTTCTCCCTGACCGCCCGGGTGGCGAAGCGGTCCAGCTCACCGCGGTCCACTTCGGCGCAGACACGCGCGCTGTAGAAAGGCGCGAACGGGGCCGCGCCCCCGGGCAGCACGGCGAACTGCGGGCACCCGTCGTTCAGCACGTCCTTGCTGATGTAGTCGGTGATGATCGAGTCGCCGTACTGCACCACCCGCGAGGCGGTGGAGGTGACGCGGGTCAGTTCACCGTCCAGCGTGCGCTCGCCGTGCGCGCTGTCGAGCTGCACGACCAGCCACGCGAGCAGGATCAACCCGGCCGCGTTGAGCGTGGTGAACAGCAGGGTGAGCAGCAGGCGCAGGCGCCGGAGTCGCTCGGCGGACGGGCTCTTCACGAGGCCGCCAGCCGGTAGCCGTGCCCGCGGACGGTGTGGATCAGCTCGGGTTCGCGCAGTTTGCGCCGCAGCCGCCCGATCACCACGTCGACCACGTTGGACATCGGGTCGGCCTCGGCGTCCCAGCAGTGTTCCAGCAGGTCGGCCCGTGGCACCGCCTGTTCCGGGTGGGCCGCGAGGTATTCGAGCACGGCGAACTCCCGGCTGCTGAGCGTGAGCAGCACCCCTCCCCGGCGGACCTCGCGGCGCGCGCAGTCCACTTCGAGATCCGCGTGCCGCAGCACCGACGGCCGCCCGGCTCCCGCGCGGCGGCACAGCGCCAGCACGCGGGCGGTCAGTTCCTCCGGCGCGAACGGCTTGACCAGGTAGTCGTCGCCGCCGTGGGCGAAGCCGTCGACCCGGTCGGCGAGCGTGTCGCGGGCGGTCAGGAACAACACCGGCACCGCCCAGCCCGCCTGCCGCCGCTGGTACACGTGGGTGATCGCGTCGCCGTCGGGCAGCATCCGGTCGTACACCGCGCAGGACAGCGGTTCCGCCACCCGGACGGCGCCTGCCAGGTCGGCGGCGGTGAGCACCTCGAGCCCGGCGGCCCGCAGCTCGGCCGAGACCGCCACGCGGAGGTCCTCGTCGTCCTCGACCACCATGACCCGCTTTGTCATCGAATCCTCATGTGTGCTGCTGGAAGGTGGGCCGCAGATCATCGAACGAGGAGGTGCGGCGTGCTGTTCCGGGTGCTCGGTCCGCTCGAGGCACGAACGCCGGCGGGGGCTGTGCTCGAACTGGGGGCCAGGAAACCCACCAGGGTGCTGGCCGCCCTGCTGCTGAACCCTAACGGCTGGACCAGCGTGGCTCAGCTGATCGGCGCGACCTGGCATGAACAGGCCGCGCCCGCTTCGGCCGAGGCGAACCTGAAGACCTACATCTGGCAGCTGCGGCGGGTGCTGCCCGGCGACCGGATCGAGAGCAGGCCCGGTGCCTACCGGCTGCGCGTCGAGCAGGGCGAACTGGAAACCGACCTGGTGGCGGCCGCGGTCCCGGCGGCCCGGCGGGCGCTCGCCGCTGGTGACGCCCTGGAAGCGGCGCGGTTGTACACCGAGGCACTGGCCCGGTGGCGCGGTCGTCCGTTCGACGGGCTGGAGGCGGACTTCGCCGATCCGGTGCTCGCCCGTCTCGAGGACCTGCGGTTCGAACTCCGGCTCGGCCTCACCGACGCCTGGCGTGCCGCGAACCGCTTCGAGGACGCCATCGCGCTCCTGCACGAACTGACCGACGAGAACCCGTTGCGCGAGGCCGCCTGGGCGCGGCTGGTGCGCGTGCTGCACCGGGCGGGCAGGCGCGACGAGGCCATCACCGCCTTCGGCCGGGCGCGCACGCTGCTGTCCGCGGAGCTGGGCATCGAGCCGGGTCCCGAGTTGAATGCCGCGTTCACCGAGGCGCTGGAGCCCGGTGGCCGTCGCCGCTGCTGCGACCTGCCGCGGGACCTGCCGACGTTGACCGGACGCGAGACCGAACTGGACTCCCTGCTGGCGCAGCGGCGGACCGGCGGGCCGGTGCCCGTACTGGTGGTGGACGGCATGGCGGGCGTGGGCAAGACCGCGCTGGCCGTGCGGTTCGCGCACGAGGTTTCCGGCGACTACCCGGACGCCCGGCTGTTCGTCGACCTGCGGGCACGCAACGCGCCACTGTCCCCGGAGGACGCGCTGGCCCGGTTGCTCCGCGCGGCCGGTGTGCCCGACTCGGCCATCCCGGTCGAACTGGACGAACGCGCGGCGTTGTGGCGCGGGGAATTGGCCGGGCGGAAGGTGTTGCTGGTGCTCGACGACGCGGCGGAGGCGGCCCAGGTGGTTCCGTTGCTGCCGGGCACGGGCGGCTGCCTGGTGCTGGTGACCACCCGGAACCGGGCACTGGCGGTCGAAGGCGCCCGCGGGCTGACCCTCGCGCCGCTGGACACGTGGTCCGCGGTGGAGATGTTCCGCACCAGCGTCGGCGATTGGCGCTCGGACGCGGAACCCGCGGCGGTGACGGAACTGGTCGGGTTGTGCGGGGGCCTGCCCGCCGCGTTGCGCGCCGCCGCGGCCCGGCTGCGGTCACGTCCACTGTGGACCGTCGGCAGGCTGGTCACGCGATTGGCCGCCGAACCGCTGCCGGGCATGGCCGAACTGCTCGAACCGTCCTGCCGCCTGCTGGCCGAACCCGAGCGACGGCTGTTCGCCGGGCTCGGCCGGTACGCCGAACTGGACGTGCAACTGGCCGCGAAGCTGGCGGGACTGAGCCGTGCGGATGCGATGCGGGCACTGGAATCGCTGGCTGACCGGCACCTCGTCGACCCGCGCGCGGGCGAGGTCTACGCCTGTCACCCGGCGGTCCGCTCGGTGGCCGCCGCCGGGCTCCCGGCCAGGGTGGCGTGATGGGGGTCGCCATCCTGACCCGGGGGCACCGGGAACTGACCGGCCTGCTGGCTTCGGCCACCGCCGAGGTGCTGGTGATGAGCACCGGTTCGCTCGCGCTGGCGCGCCCGCGCGAGGTCGACCGGCACAACCTGCGGCGCGGCGTCGCCTACCGCGTGCTCTGCCCCGGCGAATTCGCCCTGCCCGGCAACGCGGAAATCCGCACCGCGCCCGAGGTGCCGTCGGACGCGATCGTCGTGGACCGCGGGTTCGCCGTGCTTCCCGCTGAGCGCAACGGATTCGCCGTGTTCGAACTGCCCGGAGTGGTGAGCACGACGGTCGAGCTGTTCGAGCGGATCTGGGCGGTTTCCGCGCTGCGCGGGGAGGAACTGCCGACCGAACGCGAGCGGGAACTGCTGGCACTGCTGTCCAGGGGCAGCACCGACGAATCGGCGGCGCTGCGGCTCGGCATCTCGGTGCGGACCGTGCGCCGGACCGCGGCCGACCTGATGCTGCGGCTCGGCGCGCGCAGCCGGTTCCAGGCGGGGGCGCGGGCGGCGGACCGCGGCTGGCTGCCGCCCGGCTCGCCGGGACCCGCTCCCGTAGCATCGGTGAGTGCGTGTGCTGGTGGTCGAGGACGATGAGGACATCCGGGTAGCGGTGGCGGCGGCCTTGCGCGGCAGCGGTTTCGCGGTCGACGCGGTGGCCGATCTCCCGCCGGCCGACGAGGCGCTGTTCGTCAATTCCTACGACTGCGTGGTCTTCGACCGGATGCTGCCCGGCGGCGATTCGCTGTCCTACGTGCGGGCGCGGCGGCAGGGCGGCTGGGCGGTTCCGGTGCTGTTCCTGACCGCGCTCGACGCGGTCTCCGAGCGGATCGCGGGCCTGCGCGACGGCGGGGACGACTACCTGGTCAAGCCGTTCGCCGTGCCGGAACTGGTGGCGCGGGTGGGCAGCCTGTGCCGCCGCATGGGCGCCGGCCCGCCGCCGGTGCTGCGGCGCGCCGACCTGGAACTGGACACCGGCCGCCGCGAAGTGCGCCGCGGCGGGGTACTGCTCACCCTGACCCGCACCCAGTTCACCGTGCTGCGGCTGCTGCTCGCGGCGGAGGGGAAGCCGGTGCCGCGGGACGAGCTGATCCGGACGGCGTGGGACGAAATGGCGAATCCGGCGTCGAACGTGCTGGACGTGGTGATCGCGCAACTGCGGCGCAAGCTGCGCGATCCACCCCTGATCCACACCGTGCGGAACGTGGGATACCGGCTCGGCGAGTAGAACAGGTGTTCGATCATCGTGTAGGGTCGGAGGCATGTCCACAGAGCTGCAGGGTTCCCTGTTCGACACCGGGGCGGAGGTCGGCCTGCGCCCGCTCGACGGCATCGAGCGCACCACGCTGGGCGACGGCGCCTGGATCGACGTGCTGCCCGGCTGGCTCACCGGGGCGAGCGAGCTGTTCGAGCGCCTGGTGCACGAGGTGCCGTGGTACGGCGAGCAACGCTGGATGTACGAGCGCATCGTCGACGTGCCGCGGTTGCTGTGCTTCTACGAGGAGTCCCAGCCGTTGCCGCACGCCGTGCTCACCGAGGCGCGGCGGCGGTTGAGCGCGCACTACGCCGCCGAACTCGGCGAACCCTTCCGCACGGCGGGGCTGTGTTACTACCGGGATGGACATGACAGCGTCGCCTGGCACGGCGACACCATCGGCCGCGGCAGCAGCGAGGACACGATGGTCGCGATCATCTCCGTCGGGGCTCCGCGCACCCTGGCCCTGCGACCTCGCGGCGGCGGCGAGTCGATCAAACGGCCGCTGGGCCACGGCGACCTGATCGTGATGGGTGGTTCGTGCCAGCGCACGTGGGAGCACGCCATCCCGAAGACGAGCAAGGCGGTGGGGCCGCGCATCAGCATCCAGTTCCGCCCGAGGGGGGTGCGCTGACGATCGGCCATTGACCCAGCCACCGGCCGGATGGCAAATTAGAACACGTTCTACCGATTGCGGAGGAGCGTGGGCCGATGGCGGCGAGCACGTACCAGCTCACCCACCTGCGTGCCCTCGAAGCCGAAGCGGTGCACATCATCCGCGAGGTGGCGGCCACCTTCGAGCGGCCGGTGCTGCTGTTCTCCGGCGGCAAGGACTCCGTGGTCATGCTGTACCTGGCGACCCGCGCGTTCTGGCCCGCCCCGCTCCCCTTCGGCGTGCTGCACGTGGACACCGGGCACAACTTCGACGAGGTGCTCGAGTTCCGCGACCGTGCCACGGCCGAGCTCGGCGTGCGGCTGACCGTGGCCAAGGTGCAGGACGACATCGACGCCGGGCGCATCGCGGACGAGCCCAGCCGCAATCGCCTGCAGACCACGACCCTCCTGCGGGCGATCGCCGAGAACCGGTACGACGCGGTGTTCGGCGGCGCCCGCCGTGACGAAGAGAAGGCCCGCGCGAAGGAACGCGTGTTCAGCTTCCGCGACGAATTCGGCCAGTGGGACCCGCGCAACCAGCGTCCCGAGCTGTGGAACCTCTACAACGGCAGGCATCGACGCGGCGAGCACATCCGCGTGTTCCCCCTGTCCAACTGGACCGAACTGGACATCTGGCAGTACATCGCCGACGAGCGGATCGAGCTGCCGCCGCTCTACTACGCGCACCGGCGCACGATCTTCCAGCGCGACGGCATGCTGCTCGCGGTCAACCCGCACCTGAGCCCGAACCCGGACGAGCAACCGTACGAAGCGCTGGTGCGCTTCCGCACGGTCGGCGACGCGACCTGCACCGGTTGCGTGGCCTCCACCGCCGCGACACCCGAGGCGGTGGTCGCCGAGGTGGCCGCCAGCCGCGTCACCGAACGCGGTGCCACCCGCGCCGACGACCGGATTTCCGAGGCAGGCATGGAAGACCGCAAGCGGGAGGGGTACTTCTGATGAGTACCGAACTGCTCCGCATCGCCACCGCGGGCAGCGTGGACGACGGCAAGTCCACGCTCATCGGGCGGCTGCTGTTCGACTCCAAGGCCCTGTTCACCGACCAGCTCGCCGCGGTCGAACGCACCAGCCGCGAACGCGGCGAGGACCAGCCGAACCTGGCGCTGCTCACCGACGGCCTGCGCGCGGAACGCGAACAGGGCATCACCATCGACGTGGCCCACCGCTACTTCGCCACGCCGCGGCGGAAGTTCATCATCGCGGACACCCCGGGCCACATCCAGTACACCCGCAACATGGTCACCGGCGCGTCCACCGCGGACCTCGCGCTGATCCTGGTCGACGCCAGGAAAGGCATCCTCGAGCAGTCACGGCGCCATGCGTTTCTGGCTTCGCTACTGGGGATTCCGCACCTCGTGCTGTGCGTGAACAAGATGGACCTGGTCGGCTGGTCGCGCGAGCGGTTCGACGAACTGCGCACCGAATTCGGCCGGTTCGCCACCAAACTCGATGTGCACGACCTCACCTTCATCCCGCTGTCCGCGCTCACCGGCGACAACGTGGTGCACCGCGGCACGGCGATGCCCTGGTACGAAGGCACTTCGCTGCTGCACCAGCTCGAAGAGGTGCACGTCGCCTCGGACCGCAACCTGATCGACGCCCGGCTGCCGGTGCAGTACGTGATCAAGCGCCAGCAGGAAACCGGCTACTTCCGCGGTTACGCGGGCACGATCGCGGGCGGGGTCTTCAAGCCCGGTGACGAGGTGCTCGTGCTGCCGTCGCGCACGAGGACCACCATCACGGCGATCTCCGGCCCCGGCGGTGAACCGCTGACCGAGGCGTTCCCACCGCAGGCGGTGACCGTGCAGCTCGACGGGCAGCTCGACGTCGGCCGCGGTGACCTGATCTGCCGCCCGCGCAACCAGCCGCACGTCAGCCAGGAGCTGGACGCGATGGTCTGCTGGCTGACCGGCGGCGCCGAGCTGACCGAGGGCACGAAGTACGTCATCCGGCACACCACCCGCAGCACCAGGGCACTCGTGCGCTCGGTGGACTACCGCCTGGACATCACCACGCTGCACCGCGAGGAACACGCGGATTCCCTGTCCCTCAACGAGATCGGCCGGATCAGCCTGCGCACGCAGGAACCGCTGCTCTTCGACGAGTACCGCCGCAACCGCGCCACCGGCGGCTTCATCCTGATCGACGAGCAGTCCGGCGCCACCGTCGCCGCGGGCACGATCCTCGCGCCGGGCGGCACGGCCGACGTGGTCTGGCAGGCCACCGCGGTCGCCAGGGAGGAACGCGGCACGCGTGGCGCCACGATCTGGCTGACCGGGCTGTCCGGCTCCGGCAAGTCCACCGTGGCGGTGGAGCTCGAACGGCAGCTGATCGACGCCGGCCGTCCCGCCTACCTGCTCGACGGCGACAACCTGCGGACCGGCGTCAACGCCGGGCTCGGGTTCAGCGCCGAGGACCGCGCGGAGAACGTGCGGCGCACGGGCGAGGTGGCGAAGCTGTTCGCCGACGCCGGGGTGGTCGCCGTGGTCTCGCTGATCAGCCCGTACACCGCCGACCGGGCGAAGGTGCGCGCCGCGCACGAACTGGCCGAGCTGCCGTTCCTGGAGATTTTCGTCGACACCCCGCTGGAGATCTGCGAGGACCGCGACCCGAAGGGCATGTACGCCAAGGCTCGCGCGGGCCTGATCAGCGGTTTCACCGGCATCGACGACCCGTACGAGGCCCCGGCCGAACCCGATCTCGTGTTGCGGCCGGAGGACGGCGATCCGGCCGCGATGGCCGCGCAGGTGCTCGCGCTGCTGCGGTAACCAGCGCTTCCCTTGCTATGTTCGACCGCAGGAGGTCGACGATGATCAAGGGCGCTGCCCTGCGCACCCGGGTCGCCGCGATGCCGGGGGTGCGCCGGTTGCGCCGTCCCGTCGGTGACGGGCGTTCGTTCGACCTGCACTACGTCCGGGCCGGGCCGCCGGGCGACTGCCCGCTGCTGATCATCCCGGGCGGCCCCGGGCTGGCGTCGGTCCTGCCGTACCACCACCTGCGCAAGGAGGCTGCGGCTCGCGGTCTCGACGTGGTGATGGTCGAGCACCGCGGCGTCGGGCTGTCGCGCACCGACGACGACGGCGCCGATCTGCCGTTCTCCGCGCTGACCGTCGAGCAGGTGGTCGACGACCTGGCCGCCGTGCTCGACGACTGCGGGGTGCGGCGCGCGGTGGTCTACGGCTCGTCGTACGGGACCTACCTCGCGCAGGGGCTCGGTGTGCGGCACCCGGGCCGGGTGCAGTCGATGGTGCTCGACTCGCCGATGCTGTCGGCGCACGACGACCACGCCCAGCGGACCGCGTTGCGCGCGCTGTACCTGGACGGTCCGCTCGCCGGACTGATCGACTCCGGGGTGGTGGCGGCCGAGGAGACCGGACAGGTGCTCCAGGTGGTGCACGAGTTCGGCGGGCCGCGGCAGGTCGACCGGCTGCTGCGGCTGATGGCAGGCGGGCGCGGTGAGCGCGTGTGGCGGTGGCTGGTCGGGCTCGGCGAACTGGAGACGGCCAAGGTCAACCGGTTCGTGATGGAGTTCGACCTGGTGGGGGTGATCGCCTTCGCCGAACTCGGCTTCACGCCGAAGCCCGACGGCAGGCCGCTCGACGTGAACCTCTACTACGGCGACCTCGCGGCGGCGTACCCGCCGTTCCGCGGGGAGCCGTTCGACCTGACCAACGCCCTGCGCCGGTTCCACTGGCCGGTGGCGGTGCTCTCCGGCGACCACGACATCCGCACGCCGCGCTCGATCGCCCAGCGCGTCGCCGCGCTGGCACCGGACGGGGTGCTGGTGCCGCTGACCGGAACCGGGCACAGCGCACTCGACACGCACCGGCTCGCCGCGCTGACCACCGCGCGGATCGTCGTCGGCGGCAGGCACCGGGAGCTGCCGAGGCTGGCCCCGCGGCTCGCCGACCTGCCGCGCCGCGGGCCGGGCAAGGTGCTCAGCAGCCTGCTCACCGCCCGGCTCGCCCTCGGCCGGTTCGTCTCACTCTGAGCAGCTCGATCCTATGATCGGTCCGTGGAGCTGCGCGAGATCGAGATCTTCCTGACGCTGGCCGAGGAACTGCACTTCGGGCGGACGGCCGAGCGGCTGCGGGTGTCGCAGGCGCGGGTCAGCCAGTCGATCCGGAAGGCGGAGCGGCAGATCGGCGCGCCACTGTTCGAGCGGACCAGCCGCCGGGTGGCACTGACCCCGATCGGCGCCCGGCTGCACGGCGACCTGCGCCCGGCGTACCGCCGCATCGAGGAGGGCCTGGCCCGCGCGAAGGCGGCCGGGCGCGGGGTCACCGGCGTGCTGCGACTGGGTTTCGAAGCTCCCGGCGTCGCGGACCTGATCTCGTCTACTTTGGACGAGTTCCGCACCGGGAATCCGGAGTGCGAGGTGCAGATCCGGGAGGCCGACTTCACCGATCCGTTCGGCAAGCTGCGGGACGGATCGGTGGACGCGCTGATCACCCTGCTCCCGGCAGGCGAACCCGGCGTGATCACCGGTCCGACCGTCTACAGTGAACACATGGTGCTGGCGGTCTCGTCGCGGCACCCCTTCGCTTCCCGGGAGTTCGTGACCCTTTCGGACCTGGCCCGCGACACCGTGCTGCGGGCCGCGCATCCGCCCGCGCCCTACTGGCAGGACGAGCCCTGGTACACCCCGGACGGCCATCCCGTGCGCCGCGGGGAGCCGGTGGGCACCTTCCAGGAACTGCTCTCCGCGGTGGCGACCGGCGCGGGCATCTGCCCGCTGGCCGCGCACGCCGCCGACTACTTCGGCAGGCCGTCGCTGCGGTTCCTCCCGTTCCGGGACGCACCGGCCGTGCACTGGGGCCTGGTGTGGCTCGCGTCCGGCGAAACCACGCGAATCCGCGCGCTGGCCGCGGCTTGCGCGTAACCGATCTTTTCGGGCGCTAATGAATCTTCACGGGTGTCAACCACCGGTCTTTCACAGTTTTAACGCGCCCGAAACCCACGGCCCGCGGCATCCTAGGCACGCCGCTGAAGCCCTGCTTAAGCCCGCCTGACCTGGCCTCTTGGCCGAGGTTGGTCACCCACAAGGCGTAGCGGGTACGTTACCGGGAAAAAACCACCGGAAAGTCGGTACTTCCGGGGAATCAATTCTGCTGTAGTCAACCGGTCACACTTCTCCTCCCCCTCCCCGCTTCCAGCGGTCACCGGAAGGAACGCCCGAATGAAGACCAGCAGGTGGGCCAGTCTGCTCAAAAAGTCCGCGATCGTCGTGGCCGGGGCCGCGACGGCATTCGGCCTCGCCACCGCGCCGGCGGTCGCCTCGCCTCCCACGCCGGACGGCGGCGTGCAGCCGACGGTGGTCGGCGGCACCAGGGCGGCGCAGGGCGAGTTCCCGTGGATGGTGCGGCTCTCCATGGGCTGCGGCGGGGCGCTGTACAAGCCGAACGTGGTGCTGACCGCGGCGCACTGCGTCAGCCGGACGGGCGCCAACACCAGCATCACCGCGACGCTCGGTGTGGTGGACCTGCAGAGCTCCAGCGCCATAAAGGTGAAGTCCACCTACGTGTACCGCTCGCCGACGTACCCGACGTCCACCGGTGGTGACTGGGCGCTGATCAAGCTGGCCTCGCCGGTGAACAACGTCCCGCTGCTGCCGATCGCGACGACCAACGCGTACAACAGCGGCACCTTCGACGTCGCCGGCTGGGGCGCCGCCACCCAGGGCGGGGCGCAGCAGCGGTACCTGCTCAAGGCCAAGGTCCCGTTCATCAGTGACACCCAGTGCCGCTCGGCCGGTGGCAGCTACTCCGGCCTGATCGACGCCGCCGAGATCTGCGCCGGCGTGTGGGCCACCGGTGGCACCGACACCTGCCAGGGCGACTCGGGCGGCCCGATGTTCCGCCGCGACAACAACAACGCGTGGATCCAGGTCGGCATCGTCAGCTGGGGCGAGGGTTGCGCACTGGCCAAGAAGCCGGGCGTCTACACCGAGGTGAGCACCTTCGCCTCCGCCATCGCCTCGGCCGCGAACAACATCTAACCCCTACGTCGGGTGTCACGAATGTGGCTTTCGAGACGTTCCACGTCCCGAAAGCCACATTCGTGACTTCACCCCCCACAAGGACCCCGGCACCCGAACGCAAAACTCAGCCACCCGAGCGCAGGTTTCGGCTGCACGAGTGAGGGTTTCGGCTGCACGAACGTGGAGTTCGGCTACCTGAACGTAGAACTCGGCTGCACGAGCGTCGACCTCAGCTGCTTCCGAGTCCCACACTCAGGCAGCCGAAGTCCACACTCAGGCACGCGAGTTCCACGTTCGGGCGCCTGAGTTCCACACTCAGGCAGCCGAAGTCCGCGTTCGGGCAGGCGAGCCCCACGCTCGGGAACCCGAACGCCACACCCGGGCGCCCGAGTCCCCACACTCCCGCAGCCGAGTTCCACGTTCGGGTAGCCGAAGTCCACACTCAGGCAGCTGAGTCCCACGTTGGGTGGGTGAGGGGCGCGTTGGGGCGGGTGGGTCAGCCTCGTTCTATTAGGTGGCCGATTACGTCGGGGCCGGGGTGGGGGGCGCCGGAGCCGTCTCGGCGGGGGTCGGGGTCGGGGAGTTCGACGGGCGAGCCGCTGTTCGAGGAGCCGGCGGGGCGCGAGCCGATCCAGCCGACGACCAGGCCGGTTTCGCCCTTCAGGAAGCGGTGGGCCCGCACGCCGGCCGTGGCCCGGCCCTTCGCCGGGTACTCCTCGAACGGGGTCACCTTCACGCTCTGCCCGGTCGCCGTGACCACCAGGGGCTCGCCGTGCTCGTTGTCGTCCGTGCGCACCGCGGCGAAGAACACCACCCGCGAGTCCGCGCCCACGTTGATCCCGGCCACGCCACCGCTCTTGAGTCCCTGCGGCCGCACCAGCGAAGCCGAGTACCGCAGCAGGGATGCCTGCGACGTCAGGAAAGCCAGCGTCTCGGACCCATCGGCAAGCCAGGTCGCGCCGACCACCTCGTCGCCGTCCTTGAGCGAGATCACCTCGAACTCGTCGGACCGCACGGGCCACTCCGGCGCGCAGATCTTCACCACGCCGTTGCGCGTGCCGAGCGCGAGACCCGGCGAACCGGCGGCTTGCTCGCCCAGCGGCGCCACGCCGATCACCCGTTCACCCTTCTCCAGCGGCACCAGTTCACTCGCCGCCATGCCCCCGCGCAGCGACACCGTGCCGACCTGTTCCGGCAGCACCGGCAACGGCAGCACGTCGGTCTTGAACGCCCGCCCCCGGCTGGTGACCAGCAGGATCTGCCCGCGCGCCGTCGAGTGCACCACGGCCGCGACCGCGTCATGCCGGGCGCGGCCGTTGCGCCGCCGTCCTTCGGAGACCTCCTCCGACTCGGCCGCCGTCCGCGCCACCAGGCCGGTGGCGGACAGGATCACCTGGCACGGGTCGTCGGCAACCTCCAGCGGCCCGGCCGGCTTCGAGGCGGCGAGCACCTCCTTGAGGTCACCGTCGATCAACGCGGTCCGCCGCTCGCTGGAGAACTCCTTGGCGATCTTGCCCAGCTCGGTGGAAACCACCTTCTTGAGCACGGCGTCGTCGTCGAGGATGAGGGTCAGCTCCGCGATCTCCTCGCGGAGCTTGTCCTGCTCGGCTTCCAGCTCCAGCCGGTCGTACTTGGTCAGCCGGCGCAGCGGCGTGTCCAGGATGTAGGTCGCCTGGATCTCGGACAGCTTGAACTGCGTCATCAGGCCGTCCTTGGCCTCCTGCGCGTTGTCGCTGTTCCGGATCAGCCGGATCACCTTGTCGATGTTCAGCAGCGCCTTGAGCAGGCCCTCGACCAGGTGCAGCCGTTCCTCGCGCTTGCGGCGGCGGTACTTCGTCCGCCGGGTGACCACCTCGTACCGGTGCGCCAGGAACACCTCCAGCAGCGCCTTCAGCCCGAGCGTGCGCGGCTGGCCGTCGACCAGCACCAGGTTGTTGATGCCGAACGACTGCTCCAGCGGCGTCAGCCGGTACAGGTCGGCGAGCAGCGCCTGCGGGTTCACCCCGACCTTGCACTCGATCACCAGCCGGGTGCCGTTCTCGCGGTCGGTCAGGTCCTTGACGTCGGCGATGCCGGTGAGCCGCTTGGACTTGTTGACCTCGTCGGTGATCTTCTCGATGATCCGCTCGGTGCCGACGCCGTAGGGCAGTTCGGTGACGGTGATCGCCTGGCGACCGCGGCTGCCCTCCAGCGGACCGGTCTCGACCTTGGCACGCATGCGCACCACGCCGCGGCCGGTTTCGTAGGCCTTGCGCACCTCGTCCAGGCCCAGCAGCATGCCGCCGGTGGGCAGGTCCGGCCCGGGCACGAACTCCATCAGCTTGTCGAGCGTGGCGTTCGGGTGGTTGATCAGCCAGCGCGCGGCGGTGATCACCTCGAACATGTTGTGCGGGATCATGTTCGTCGCCATGCCGACGGCGATCCCGGAGGTCCCGTTCACCAGCAGGTTCGGATACGCCGCGGGCAGCACCGACGGCTCGGCCAGCGAACCGTCGTAGTTGGGCCGGAAGTCGACGGTGTCCTCGCCGAGTTCGCCGACCAGCAGCATGGCCTCGCGCGACATCCGCGCCTCGGTGTACCGGCTCGCCGCCGGGCCGTCGTCCGGGCTGCCGAAGTTGCCGTGCCCGTCGACCAGCGGCACGTTCATCGAGAAGTCCTGCGCCATGCGGACCATCGCGTCGTAGATCGCGGTGTCGCCGTGCGGGTGGTACTTGCCCATCACGTCGCCGACCACGCGCGAGGACTTCACGTAGGCGTGCGTCGGGCGGTAGCCGTTCTCGCTCATCGAGAACAGGATGCGGCGGTGCACCGGCTTCAACCCGTCGCGCGCGTCGGGCAGCGCGCGCGAGTGGATGACCGAGTAGGCGTACTCCAGGTACGAGTCTTCGATCTCGGTCTTGACCGGGTTGTCGTAGACGTTCGCGCCTGCCCTGTCGAAGGCCGACGGGTCGATCTTGGTCGTGGTTCCCTTGCGGCGAGCCATTTCTCTCCTTGTAAATCCCCTCGGGGGACGCCCCCGGGCCCCCGGAAAAGACAGTGGGATCGACGCGAGTTACGCGTCGATGGCTTCCTGGTCGACCCGGTGCGAGGACTCGACGAGCCAGTTCCGGCGCGGTTCGACCTTCTCGCCCATCAGCAGTTCGAGCGCGGCTTCGGCGGCTTCGGCGTCGTCGAGGGTGATCCGGCGGACCGAGCGGGTGGCCGGGTTCATCGTGGTGTCCCACAGTTCGTCGGCGTCCATCTCGCCGAGCCCCTTGAACCGCGGCACCGGCGTGACGATCTGCTTGCCCGCCGCCTCCAGCCGCTTCACCGTGCTCTCCATCTCGCGCTGGGTGAAGGTGAAGATGGTCTCCGGGTTGCGGCCCTTGGTGACCACCTTGTGCAGCGGCGGCATCGCGGCGTAGAGCCTGCCGTCCTCGATCACCGGCCGCATGTACTTGGCGAACAGGGTGATCAGCAGCGTCCGGATGTGCGAACCGTCCACATCGGCGTCGGCCATCAGGATGACCCGGCCGTAGCGCATCGCGGGCAGGTCGAAGGTGCGCCCGGTACCGGCGCCGAGCACCTGCACGATCGAGGCGATCTCGGCGTTCTTCAGCGTGTCGCCGAGACTGGCCTTCTGCACGTTGAGGATCTTGCCGCGCAGAGGCAACAATGCTTGGTATTCGGACACTCTGGCCATTCGCGCCGAGCCGAGGGCGCTGTCGCCTTCCACGAGGAAGAGCTCGGCTCGGGAGACGCCGGTGGAGCGGCAGTCGACCAGTTTCGGCGGCATCGCGGCGCCTTCGAGCGCGGTTTTCCGGCGCGCGGCGTCCTTCTGCTGCTTCTGGGTCAGCCGCACGCGGGAGGCGTCGACGATCTTCTGCAGCACCGTCTTGGCTTCGGTCTTGGTGCGGCGGTCCTCGGTCCACGCCTTGATGTGGCGCTCCACCACACCCTGGATCACCTTCGTGATGCCCGCGGTGGACAGTTCGTCCTTGGTCTGCGAGGTGAACTGCGGTTCGGGCAGGCGCACGTGGACCACCGCGGTCATGCCCTCGAGCACGTCCTCGAGGGTCGGCGGGTCCTCCTTGGGCTTGAGCAGCCCGCGCGTCTTCGACACCGCCTCGTTGACCGACTTCACCACGGCGCGGTCGAAACCGCGCTTGTGCGTGCCGCCGTGCACGTTGCGGATGGTGTTGGTGAAGCACTCCACCGTGCGCTCGTAGCCGGTGCCCCAGCGCAGCGCCACCTCCACCTCGGCGCGGCGCTCCACTTTGGACTGCATCACGCCGTTCTCGTCGGCGGCGTTCTCGCGGTAGGTGCCCTCACCGGTGATCAGCAGCGTGCCGGAGACCGGCTTTTCGTTGTCCGGCGAGAGGAACTCGACCATGTCGCGGAGCCCGTCCGGGTAGTGGAAGGTCTCCTCGCTGATCGCGTCGTCCACCGCGGTGCGCAGCACGTAGGTGACCCCCGGCACCAGGAACGCGGTGTTGCGCAGCTTGTTCCGCACGCCTTCGGTGTCCAGCGCGGCGCCGTTCTCGAAGTAGCGCGTGTCGTACCAGTAGCGGGTCGAAGTGCCGGTGCGCTCGCCGCGCTTCATCTTGCCGGTGACCTGCAGGCCGGAGCGCGGGGTGAACTTCGCCTTCGGCCCCGGACCCTCGAACACGCCCGGTTTCCCGTGCGAGAACGACATCTGGTGCACCTTGCCGTCACGCTTGACGGTGACGTCGTACCGGTGCGACAGCGCGTTCACCGCCGAGGCGCCGACGCCGTGCAGGCCGCCGGAGGTCTTGTAGCCGGAGCCGCCGAACTTGCCGCCCGCGTGCAGCCGGGTGAGCACCAGCTCGACCCCGGACAGCCCGGACTTGGCGTGCACGCCGGTGGGGATGCCGCGGCCGTCGTCGTCGACCTGGACGCTGCCGTCGGCGTGCAGGGTGACCACGATCTTCGTGGCGTGCCCGGCCACCCCCTCGTCCGTGGAGTTGTCCACCACCTCGGCGAACAGGTGGTTGATACCACGGCTGTCGGTGGACCCGATGTACATGCCGGGCCGCTTCCGGACCGCTTCCAGACCCTCCAGGTGGGTGAGGTCGTCTGCCCCGTAGAGGGACTCAGCAGAAGCAGTCACAGGGTCGTTCTCCCAGCTCACGGCGTGCGAGGCACGCCTGATCTCGACATGCGGGGTGGCGCGCGGCGGCGACTCACCCCACTCGAGACTAGCGGGCACCCCCGACCATATGTTCGGTCAGAGGGTACCCGCGTGTCAGCCGGAGCGAGCCGAACTCACCCACGCACCGCGCGATGGTACTGCGAGAGCACCTCCCAGCGGGTCACCGCGCGGTCGAGGAACATCAGGCTGTCGAACCCGCAGTCGCACGGGTTCGCCTCCCGGTCGTCCTGCGGGAAGCTGCCGCCGATCTTGATGCCGCGGGGATCGGTCGGCGAGCTGACGTGCGGGCCGGGGCCCCCGAGCTGCCAGGGGTCACCCGGGGTGACGTAGAACCCGGGCAGCGGCCTGCCGTTGCGGTAGAGCGCCATCTCACCGGTGCCGAAGTCGAAGGTCGCGGCCAGGAAAACCCACTCGTCCGGGGGCAGGATGCTCCGCCAGTCCTCCCGGGCGGCGAAGGTCTGTGACGCTCCGCTGTCGAGTCGGCGACCGAGCGCGACCACCTTCAACTCGCCGTTAACCTGGATCAGCTCCAGCAGCGCCCGCACGCCGTGGCCGTCCGATGTGCCCGAGAGCACACCGGCGAGGCCGACGGCGTTGTAGAAGTCGCCGGGTGCCGGCGTGTTGGAGTTCGGTGCCGGGTTGTCCGCCGACATCCGGAACCAGCCCATCACGGTGGTCTCGCGCACCGCGTTGAACGCGCGCATGCTCGGCACCCCGGTCGGCGAGTAGAGCCCGGCCTTCCAGTCGTCGTTGCCCGGCGCTTCCGGCGTGACCTGCTTCGTCGTGAGGTGCGTCGCGCTGGCCGGGTGGGCACCGCCCGGCGTCCGCATCCGCTCGCCCCCGTTGACCAGGTCCAGCGTGGTGCCGGAGAAGCCCTGGTCCTGCTCGCGCCCCGGAGCCCCGGGCACCGGGTGCTCGAAGTCGTAGTAGGCGACGAGGTCGGGCTTGAGCGACGGCAGCACGTACTCGGAGGCCGCCGAGGCCGGGGTGGTCAGCGAGAGGCAGCCGAGCACCACGAGCGCACCCGCTACCGCCCGCCTAGACATGCTTCACTTCTACGATGCGCCAGATCTTGCCGTTCGCCTTGGCGAGGATGAACATCTCACCGGATTCCTGGACGCCGAAGCGCAGGTCGATCCGCTTGTCCCCGGCGAAGTCGGCCATCGTCTTCTCGGTGCCCGCGGTGTCGAACAACCGTAACTGGTGCATGGTGGCCAGCCTTCTGACTCCGTGCCGCATCTCGCCGGATTCGGTGTACCAGATGCGGCCGTCGACGAGGTCGCCGAACAGATATTTCCCTTGCAGGTCGGGAATGTCGCTGCCGCGGTAGACGAAACCACCGGCCACCGCGTGCCCGCTGTCGGCCCCGCACGGCAGGCCGGGCGGCGGGTCGTGGTCGTAGGCGGCGACGGGGTAGGTGTAGCGGTACTTCGCGTCGTCGGCGGGCAGCGGGTAGAGGTTGCACTTGTCGGATCGCTTGAACACGAATGGGCCTTCGCGCTCGCCCCAGCCGAGGTTGTCGCCTTCGCGCACGTCGTAGATGGACTCGATCTCGTGCTCGCCGATGCTGCCGACGTAGAGCCGGTTGCGGCCGCCGGTGTCGAAGCTGAACCGGTGCGGGTCGCGGAAACCGTAGGCGTAGATCTCGCCGAGCGCACCCGGTTGACCGACGAACGGGTTCACCGGCGGGATGCCGTACTTGCCGTTCGCGCTGTCGGTGCCGCGTGGGTCGATGCGCAGAATCTTGCCCTGGGGCACGGCCAGGTTCTGCGGGTCGTCGCTGCTCACCCCGCGTCCGCCGTCCCCGACGGCCAGGTAGAGCAGGCCGTAGTCCTCGGCTCCTGGCTTCGCCACCGGGTTGAAGCCGATCTGCTGGATCGCGTGGATGTAGCTCATGAACCCGATCCGCAGCATTTCCCGTTTGGTACCGCGGAAAACCGGTGCGGTGGGATCGTCGGCGGTCCACTCGGTGACCACGCTGTGGATGACCGTGTTCGGCTGCGGCCAGAGGTCCGGCGGCTTGGTGGTCAGCGCGGCGTCCGCCTCGGTGTGGGTGGTGTAGAACCGGCCGTTCCTGGCGAATTCCGGGTCGAACGCGACGAAGCCGAAGCCGCTGCCCAGGCCGCGGTGGGACCAGAAGTCCGGTTCGAAGGTGTTCCCCACGTCCAGGTACACCTGGGGCACGCCGTCCTGCAGCAGGTACATCCTGCCGTTGAGGTCGGGCACGTACAGCCGCCCGGAGCCGTCGGGGACCTCGCCGACGTAGTTGATCCTGGCGTGGCGCCGCATCCGGGCGTCCGGGGTCGGCGGCACCGCCTCGGTCTTCGGCATCTGGACCACTTCTTCGAGCACCAGGCCGAAATCGGCGAGGGCCGGGTCCTCCGGGAACGGGTCGGTGATCGGGTCGTCCTGCTGCGCGAGCGCGGGCGGCGCGGTCAGCAGCAGCACCGTGAACACGGTGAGCAACCAGCGCGCGGGCCTCGAACTTCCGCTCATCAGCTACCTCCCACGACGTCGTGAAAGCGCTTTCAAAGACCAGCGGAAGCTGACATTACCCAGCGGGGCCCGGTCAGGGCAAGGATGGGCCGCCGAGCTGTCCGATTGCGGACACCGGTCTACTTCGGACTGTCCGCCAGCGCTTCGTCCCAACCGGACCCGGCGGCGAGCAGCGCCCGCCACTGGCGCACGGACTTGGCGCGGCGCACCCCGAGCACCCCGGTCAGCCGGTTTCCCCTGCGGTACAAGGCGACGAACTCACGATCGGCGATCGCGCCCTCGACCACCCTGACCTCGTCCGCCCCGCGCAGCAGGCCGAAGGCGACGATCTTGGTGTCGTACTGGTCGGACCAGAAGTAGGGCACCGGGGTGAACGGCTCGCCCGCCTGCCCCAGCAGCGCCTTGGCCACGTACAGGCCCTGTTCGGTCGCGTTCGTGCGGTGTTCCAGGCGGACCCGGACCCCGGCCCGCTCGTGGAACCACGACGCGACGTCCCCGGCGGCGTACACCCCGGGTGCGGCCGAACAGTGGGCGTCGCACTCGATGCCGTCACCGAGCGTGAGCCCGGACCCGGCCAGCCAGCCGGTGGCCGGCACCGAGCCGATCGCCACGACCGCCAGGTCGCAGCGCAGTTCCGTACCGTCCGCGAGCACCACGGCTTCGACCGTGCCCGCGTTCACCTTGAAGTCGCGGACCGCGGCGGCCGGCCCGGTGTGCAGGTGGACGCCGTGCTCGCGGTGCAGCCCGGCGACGAATTCGCCGACCGCCGTGCCCACCGCGATGCCGAGCGGCACGGGCTCCGGCTCGACCAGCCACACCTCGGCACCCAGCGTGCGGGCGGCAGCGGCGATCTCGGTGCCCAGGAAGCCCGCACCGATCACCACGAGCCGTGAGCCGGGAGCCAGTTCGGCACGCAGCGCGAGGGAGTCCTCGAGCGTGCGCAGCGTCCTCAGGCCACGCAGGCCGCCGGTCCCCGGGAACGGCCGCGGCACGACGCCGGTGGCGAGCACCAGCTGCTCGTAGGGCAGCACGCTGCCGTCGGTCAGCGCCAGTTGCCTCGTGGCAGTGTCCAGCCCGGCCGCCGGGGTGCCCAGGCGCAGGTCGAGGCCGAGTTCGGTGGCCTTGTCGGGCCGGCACAACCGGATGCGGTCGGCCTCCCACGACCCGGTGAGCACCTGCTTGGACAGCGGCGGGCGGTCGTAGGGCAGTTCCGGTTCGGCGCCCACCAGGGTGAGCGCCCCGTCGTAGCCGTTGCGGCGGAGTCCCTCGGCCGTGGCGAAACCGGCGGCCGAGGCGCCGACAACGACAACGCTCACTCGGTGACTTCGATCGTGGCGGTCGGGCAGACCGAAGCCGCTTCGCGGACCGCCTGGTGCTGCTCGGGAGCCGGCGACTCCTGCAGCACGATGACCAGGCCTTCTTCGTCGTCCTGGTCGAACACGTCGGGTGCGGCGAGCACACACTGGCCCGCGCCACAGCAGCGGTCGCGGTCGATCGTGATCTTCATCGGCGCCTCCGTCCTCCTCGGGAGAACCATTGTTTCCACCGGAACGTCGCAACATTCCCAGTGTCGGGTTCGGGTCACACGCTATCGCGGATCGGGTTGTCCCGGCGTGAGTGCCCGCGGTGGCGACCACTCGGGGGTCCACGGCCGCGGCCCGGCCCGCTCGTGGAGCCTGCGCAGGAACCCGAGCACCCCGGCGGCGCCGCCCGCCCAGCTCCCGTCACCGGGCAACAGCGGCTTGTCGTAGCCGCCGCCGGACCGGAGGAGGACCAGTTCGGCGACCCGGGCGGCCCCGGCCCAGAACTCGTCGTCCCCGGTGGCCAGCGCGACGTCGACCAGCGTTTCGCCGATCCCCGCCAGGCCGTGGGACTGGCACACCGACGGCACGCGCGGTGCCGCGCTCAGGCAGGCCCGCGCCCCCTCCTTGGCCAGGTCCAGGTAGCGGGTGTCGCCGTAGGCCCGCGCGGCCGCCAGCAGCGGCGGGATGAGCCCGGCCATGCCCTCCCACCAGGTGGCGGCCCTCGCGGGCGCGGTCCGGCGGCGCAGCACCCTGGTCCGCTCGGCCACCTCGGCGCGCAGCAGGCCGAACAGCCGGATGGCGGCCGAGCCGGTGGCGGGATCACCGGTGGCGCGGTGGTGGGCGAGCAGGAAGGTGGCGATCCCGGCGTGCCCCCTGGCGTACCCGCGCTCGGTGCCGGTGTCGGTCAGGAGCAGGCGGGCGCACTCGTCGGCGATGGTGAAGTTCTCCGAGCGCTCGGCCACGGACTGCAGCAGCAGGTGGCCGATGCCGATACCGGCCGCGCCGTGCACGTAGTCCTGGCCTTCGTCCGCGGCCAGTTCGAGCGTCGGCTGGGGCAGTCCGGCGGTGGCCAGGAACAACGCGGTGCCGGTGCGGCCGGAGAACAGTCCGTTCGGCGGGGGCGCCGGTGGCGGGCGCTCGACGGTCCGGCGCGCCAGCTCGCGCGCGACGGCCTCCCCGCCGGGGTGGTGGAGCAGCTCCATGCCGATCCCGGCGGTCCCGCGGTGGACGTTGGTGGCCAGCGGCTCGGTCTCGACCAGTTCCTCGGCGTGCCGCACGCATTCGGCCACGGTGAAGTCGATGGCCGATTCGAGCAGTTCCGGGGTGATCTCCGGCCCGTCGGAAGTCCACCGGGGCGCGCGACGACGCCGGCCCGCGCGGACGCCGGCGACCGCGGCGGTGCGCTGCGCCGGATCGAGGCTGAGCAGTCGCGGCACCAGGCCGCCGGACTCGACGCGCCGGTAGGCCAGCAGCGTGCGGTCGAGGTTGCGCAGCGGATCGGGGTCGGCGGTGACCGGGTCCAGGCCGGTCGCGGCGAAGAACAGGGTGGCGCCGAGGGAGAAGTAGTCGTCCTCGGGCACGGCCGCGCGATCGGTGCACTGGTCCGGCACGCTGTAGCCGGGCGTCCAGCCGGGCAGCTGGTACCCGTCGTAGCGGCTGGTGCCGAAGTCGACCAGCGTGCACCCGCGGTCGCCGAGCACCACGTTCTTCGGGGACAGGTCGCGGACGACCACCCCGCGGGCGTGCACGGCGTCGAGCACGCCGACCAGGTGCGCGGCCAGCGGCCCGACGCGGCGGACGGGCCCGGCCTCGGCGAGGCTCCGGTCCCCCGCGTCGGTGGTGACCAGGTACTCGTTCTCGTCGATGCGGAAGTGGTCGAGCAGGCTCGGCACCCCGTCGACGCCCGCGAGCGCCTGCAGCACCCGGCGTTCGTTGCGCAACTGCCAGCGCAGGTCGATGCCCTCGTCGTCCTCCCCGACGAACGCGCGGGCTCGTTTGACCACCACGGGGTCACCGGACACCCCCAGGGCCCGGTAGACGTTCCCGTGCGGGCCGGAGACCACGCGGTAGCGGCCGATCCGCCCGGTTTCGGCGACCGGATCGGCGCGGGGGAACGGGTCGTGCGCCCACGGCGGTGAACCGGCCGCCTCCGGCACCACCTCCCCGCCCGGCCCGCGCACCACCGCTTCGAACTCGCCGTACTCGTCCACCCGGAACTGCGGGGTGAACGAGCCGAAGCGGTAGTACACCGGGGCGTCCGGCCGGAACCGGCGTGCCCCGGTGACTTCGGGGGCGGCCAGTCCGGTGAGCGCCGTGGCCAGGTCCGCGATCAGCCGGACGGCCACCTCGTCGGCGGCGTGCACGGTCAGCGCGTGGCCGGTGGCCGAATCGCCCGCGTTCAGCTCGCGCAGCACGCGCGCCGACCGCACCACGGAGAATTCGCATTCCGCGGCGAGCAGGACCGGCAACACCAGTTCGACGGTCTGCCCGAGCGTCACCGGCCGGGCGGACACGTGGATCTTCCAGCCCTGCAACGGGATCCGGGTGCCAGGCGCACGGACCGAGGCCCACTTCCCGTGCACTGCGAGCTGCCGGCCCTCGGTGATTTCCCCGAGCCGGTCGAGCACTTCGTCTGCCATTTTCGCGCACTGACCCCCTTCCCCGAAATTCCCGCACATCGGGCATTTCGCGTCCAGGCGCCGAACGGTCCAACACCGCTTTGACGAATAACACTGGTGTGGGTCAGGAACTCGCCGGGCGCAGGTGGCGCAGTGCGGTGAGCACCAGCGCGATGAGGACCAGCGCGAGCGCGCCGCTGACCATCGCCGCGGCCTGGAAACCCGTGGTGAAGGCGGTTTCGGCCTCGTCGAGCAGGGCGGCCGCCTGGCCGGGTGGCAGCTCGGCCGCTGTGGTGAGGGCGCCGCCGATGGTGTCTTCGGCACCCGGCGTGACGACTTCTCCCCGGTACACGGCCACGGCGACGCTGCCGGTGACCGCGATGCCCAGCGCCAGCCCGAGGTCGTAGGCGGTCTGGCCGGTGGCGGCCGCCGCGCCCGCCTTCTCCGGTGGAGCCGCGCTGACCGCGAGCGAGGTGCCGAGCACGGTGATCGGCGCGACGCCGAACATCACCACGGTGAGCCCGAAAGCCGCCACCGCCACCCCGGAGGCCACCGCCATCGCGGCCAGGCCGAGCAACGCCACCGCCAGGCCCGCCGCGATCACGTAGGCGGGCCGGAGCCGGGCGGCGAGCACCGGTGTCAGCTGCGAACCCACGATCAGCCCGGCGGCACCGGGCAGCAGCCACAACGCGGTTTCCATCGGCGACAGCCCGGTCACGAACTGCAGGTACTGCGGCACCAGGTATTCGACCCCGTTGAGCGCCATCAGCCCGAGCAGCAGCACCACCAGCGCGGTGGCGAACGTGCGATCGGCGAACAACCGCAGGTCCAGCAGCGGCGCCGCCGAACTCCGCTGACGGCGGGCGAACCACCAGCCGAACGCGACGCCGGTCACGAGCGCCCCCAACACAATCCATTGTGGACCATGTTCGGCGAGCCGTTTGACGCCATAGACCACCGGCAGCACGGCGGCCAGGAACAACACCACGCTCAGCGGGTCGAGCCGCCCGGCACCGGGATCGCGGTACTCCGGCAGCAGCACCGGCGCGGCGACCAGTGCCAGCACCATGATCGGCACGCCCATCAGGAACACCGAGCCCCACCAGAAGTGCTCGAGCAGCACCCCGCCTGCCACCGGCCCGAGCGCCACCCCGGCCGACAACGCGGTGACCCACATGGCGATCGCCGTCGCCCGCTGACGCGGATCGGTGAACAGGTGGCTGATCAGGGCCAGCGTCGACGGCAGCACCGCCGCCCCGGCCACCCCGAGCACCGCGCGGGCGGCGATCAGCAGTTCCGGCGAATTCGCGTAGGCGGCCAGCAGGGAGGCCGCGATGAAGCCCGCCGAACCGGCCAGGAGCAGCCTGCGGCGGCCGAGCCGGTCGCCGAGCGTGCCCATGACGACCAGGAACCCGGCGGTCATGAAGCCGTAGATGTCGGTGATCCAGAGCAGTTGCCCGCTGCTGGGGCGCAGGTCGGCGGTCAGGTGCGGGGTGGCCAGCCACAGCACCCCGAGGTCGGCCGTCATCAGGGTGACCGGGAGCAGCAGCAGCGCCAAGCCCGCCCACTGCTTCACCCCGGCCCGTTCGTCCTTTTCGGACAGTGCGGTCCCGGTCATGGTCAGATCCCCAGCCCGGAGCCGCCGCTGGCGTCGAGCACCTGACCGGTGATCCACCGGGCTTGCTCGGAGGCGAGGAAACCGACCACCTCGGCGACGTCGTCGGGCCGGCCGACGCGGTCGAACACGGAGAATTTGGCTGCCACGGCCTTCGCCACCGGATCGGCCATCCACGGGTGGATGTCGGTCTCGATGGTTCCCGGGGCGACCGCGTTGACGGTGATCCCGCGGGCGCCGAGGTCCTGCGCGAGGGTGAAGGTGAGCGCCTCCAGCGCGCCCTTGGTCGCCGCGTAGGCGGTCATCGCCGGGAAGGCCACCTTGGTGACGCCGGAGGAGATCGTCACGATCCGGCCGCCGTCGCGCAGGCGGTCCAGGCCGTGCTTGATGAGGAAGAACGGCGCCTTCACGTTGACCGCGAACACCCGGTCGTAGCTCGCCTCGTCCACCTCGTGGATGCGGCCGTTGGCGGACACCCCGGCGTTGAGCACCAGCACGTCCACCCCGGGGCGCTCGGCGAACTCCCCGATCCGCTCGTCGAAGGCGGCCCACAACGCCTCGGCGTCCCCCTGCACGCCCAGTTCGGCGCGCAGGGTGAAGGCCACCCCGCCGTCTTCCTCGATCAGCGCGACGGTCTGCTTGGCCGCCGCCTCGTCACTGCCGTAGTGCACGGCGACCACCGCGCCGTCGCGGACCAGGCGGCGCGCGATGGCCCGCCCGATGCCCCGGCTGCCCCCGGTGACCAGTGCTGTTCTGGCTGTCCTGGCTGTCCTGTTCATGTTCGCTCCCATCTCGGTTGATGGGACCGAGCCTGCGCGGCGGCCGTGTCGGAATCGTGTCGGTTAGCGTGTCGGCGTGCGCTTCGGAGTGCTGGGCCCGCTGGCGGTGTGGACGGACGGCGGCGAGCCGGTGCCGGTGCCGGAGTCGAAGGTGCGCGCGCTGCTGGCCCTCCTGCTCGTCCACAAGGGACGGGTGGTGTCGCGGGAAACCCTGCTGGACGGGCTGTGGGGCGAACGGCTGCCCGCCGATCCGGGTGGCGCGCTGCGGCTCAAGGTCTCGCGCCTGCGGCAGGCGCTCGCGGCGGGCGAGCCGGGAGGGAAGGAGCTGGTGCTTTCCCGTTCGCCGGGTTACCTGCTGCGGGCCGGGTCGGTGGACGCCGAGCGGTTCCGCGCGCTGCACGCCCGCGCTCGCGACACCGCCGACCTGCGGGCACGGGCGGAGTTGCTGGAGGAAGCGCTGGGGCTGTGGCGCGGTCCCGCGTTCGCCGATTTCGACGAGCCGTTCGCCACTGCGGCGATCACCGAACTGACCGAAGCGCGGCTGCTCGCCGTCGAAGACCACCTCGAAGTCCGGCTGGACCTCGGTGAGCAGGTGCTCGGCGAGGTGGCCGGGCTGGTGGCCGAGCACCCTTTGCGGCAGCGCCTGCGGGCGGTCCGGATGCGTGCGCTGTACCGGGCGGGACGGCAGAGCGAAGCCCTCGACACCTACACCGACCTGCGCGAACGCCTCGCCGACGAGCTCGGCCTCGATCCGTCCCCGGAGCTGGCCGAGCTGCACCAGGCGATCCTGCGGCAGGACCGCGTGCTGGCGGTGACGCCGGATCCACTGCCCGCGCCGCTGACCGGACTGGTCGGCCGGGACCGCGCGCTGACCGAGGTCGGCGCGCTGCTGTCGGCGTCGCGGCTGGTCACACTCACCGGGCCGGGCGGGGTCGGCAAGACCCGGCTCGCGGTGGAGGTGGCCCGGCGGCAGGCGTTCCCGGACGGGGTGTGGCTGGTCGAACTGGCGGGAGCCACCGAGGTCGCCGGGGTCACCTCGGCCGCGCTGGGGCTGGCCGAGCTGCCGCCGGTCGCGGGCGGGCCGGTGGATCCGGCCGGGCGGCTGGCCGCCGCGCTGCGGGGCAATCGCCTGCTCCTGGTGTTCGACAACTGCGAGCACGTGGTCGGCCCGGTCGCCGAGTTGACCGAACGGCTGCTGCGGACCGCGCCCGGCCTGCGGGTGCTGACCACCACGCAGGAGCCGCTGGGCATCACCGGTGAACAGCTGTGGCCGGTGCCGCCGCTCGACGAGGACGCGGCCGTGCGGTTGTTCACCGCCCGCGCGCCCGGGTTCACGCTGACCGGCGAGAACGCCCCCACGGTCCGTCGCATCTGCCGTCGGCTGGACGGCATCCCGCTCGCGCTGGAACTCGCGGCGGCACGGGTGCGGGCGATCGGGGTGGCCGAGCTGGCGGCGCGCCTGGACGACCGGTTCCGGCTGCTGACCGCCGGTCGCCGGGACGCGCCCGCGCGGCAGAAGACGCTGCGGGCGGTGATCGACTGGAGCTGGGAGCTGCTGTCCGAGCCGGAGCGCGCGGTGTTGCGCCGGCTGGCGGTGCACGCGGACGGCTGCACGCTGGAGGCCGCCGAAGCCGTCTGCGGGGGTGACGGGCTGGACGTGCTGGACGTGCTCGCCCGGCTGGTCGACCGGTCGCTGGTCGTGGTGGTCGAGACGGCGGCCGGGGTGCGGTACCGGCTGCTGGAGACGGTCAAGGCGTACGGGCTGGAGCGGCTGCGCGAAGCCGGTGAGGACGTCCGCGAGCGGCACCGGCGGTACTACGCGGACCTGGCCGCCCGCGCCGAGCCACACCTGCGCGGGCACGGGCAGCGGCACTGGCTCGAAGTGCTCGACGCGGAGACCGCGAACCTCCGTGCGGCACTGGAGACCACCCCCGAGGCATCGGACCTGCCGATTTCCCTCGCCTGGTACTGGTTCCTGCGCGGCAGGCTCACCGAAGCCGTGCGTGCCTTCGAACTGGCCTCACCGACCCCGGAGGTCTCAGCGTGGCTGACGGGCTTCCGGCTGCTGCTCGGGCACGCCGTGGAGTTCGAAGCCGTCGCCGACGCGCGGTTGTGCTGGTTCCTCGCCTACGCGCACCGGGGTTTCGGCGACCTGCCGACCACCGCGAAGCTGAACGACCAGGCGCTCGCCGACCTCCGCGCGCAGCGGGATCGCTGGGGTACGGCCGCGGCGCTGAGCCTGCGGGCGACCCTGAGCCGCGCCCACGGTGACCTGGCCGACGCCGAGCGGGACGCCGAAGCCGCCGACGCGTTGTTCCGCGAGCTGGGCGATCGCTGGGGCCTGCTGAAGGCGACCAACAGCCTCGCCGAACTGGCCGAGATCGCCGGTGACTACCCGAAGGCCAAGCGCCTGCACGAGGAAGGTTTCCGGTGGGCGGAGGAACTGGGGCTCTTCGACGACGCGAGCTTCCGGCTGTCCGGGCTCGGCCGGATCTCCCTGCTGCAACGGGACCACGCCCAGGCCGCGGACTACCACCGGCGCGCGATGCGGCTGGCCGTGCGGCAGTCCAACGTGGTCGCCGAGGAGTTCGCGGAGATCGGGCTGGCGCTCGGCGCCCGGCGGCAGGGCGACCTGGACGCCGCCGAGCAGCACCTGCGCCGCTGGGTCGACTGGCTCCGGCAGGTCGACGGGGAACCGGGGCTCGCGCTGGTGCTCGCCGAACTCGGGTTCGTCGCCGAACAACGCGGTGACGCGGCCGCGGCGCTGGCCCTGCACACCGACGGCCTGGCCGCCGCGCACCGCATCGGCGACCCACGCGCGGTCGCACTGGCGCTGGAGGGCCTCGCCGGGGCCGCCGCGATCGGCGGTGACCGCGCCGAAGCCCGGCGGCTGCTGGCGGAGGCGGAAGGGTTGCGCGAGTCGGTCGGCGCCCCGCTCCCGGCGGCGGAACGGCTGGACGTCGACCGGATCCGCGCGGTGCTCGGCGGGTGATGTGGTCCAATCAGCCCATGTCACGGAAGAACCGGGCGTGCCCCTGCGGCACGGGTGAGCCCTACGCGCGGTGCTGCGGCCGCCTGCACCGCGGTGAGGCGACCGCGGCGACGGCCGAACAGCTCATGCGCTCGCGGTTCAGCGCGTTCGCCGTCGCCGACGAGGAGTACCTGCTGCGGACCTGGCACCCGGACACCCGTCCGCCGTCGATCGAGTTCGACCCCGCGCAGCGGTGGACCTCGCTGGAGATCGTCGGCCGCACCGGCGGCGGATTGCTGCACCGCGAGGGCACCGTGGAATTCGTGGCGCGCTACCGGATCGGCGGGCAGGACGGCGAGATGCGGGAGAACAGCCGATTCCTGCGTGACGGCGAGCAGTGGCTGTACCTGACCGCACTCGGCACCCGCTGAACGTGAACAGAATTCGTCACTACCTCTTCGAGTGAAAACCCCCGGCGGCCCGCGTGGATTCCCGTTCCGTGGCAATACGGTAAAAATCGGACACCACGGTCGGGACGGGAGGCGGACATGTCGCCGAGCACGGCGCCGGAGAACGCGACGGGCGTGGAAGCGCCGGAGGACGACGACGGCATCAGGGACTTCCGCCTGCGCTGGACGCTGACCGGGTCGAGCGGGGGCAGCGTCGAGTTCGAACTCGCCGGGCTGGTCAGCCTCTACAACGACAACCACAGCTACCTGATCGACGGCAGGCTGCGCATTCTCGGCGGGCACGCCTACTACCGCGAGATCGGCAATCCGCGCATGTTCGTCCGGCGCGACGGGTGCGAGGCCAGCGGGCGCCAATGGGGCTGGGACATAGTCAGCCAGAAACGCACCTGTGAAAAACTGTGCACGATGGAAACGTATTTCCAGCGCATCGGTTATTGGGCACCGTCCGACCGCAGCATCCTGCTCGCCATCGGTGCCGAACAGGGCTGGTCCAAGCGCACGCGGTTCAGCCGGCCGGTCGAAGTCCGGATGTGCTGAAAGCACGCAAGATCGAAGAAGCCCTCGGTGACCGGCGGTGCACCATGAGTAGGTGCACGCGGTTGGGGTCGGGAGTGGGTGG
This sequence comes from Saccharothrix sp. AJ9571, assembly GCF_021725495.1. Taxonomy (NCBI): domain Bacteria; kingdom Bacillati; phylum Actinomycetota; class Actinomycetes; order Pseudonocardiales; family Pseudonocardiaceae; genus Saccharothrix; species Saccharothrix sp. AJ9571. The sequence goes on from NZ_CP091382.1 coordinate 1,066,139, forward strand.
CTTCGGGGCGTGCTTCGCCGTGCTCCTTTGTCAGGATCGGCTGGAGCTCGTTGGAGGAGGCCGGCCAGATGACCATGAGCGCCAGACTGCGGTCCGGGATGCGCGTGATCGAGCACTGGGCGGCCGACGCGTACCAGGCGGAGAAGAACGCGCTGTACACCGCGCTGTTCACCGTGCTGGACGGCTCGGTGTTCCGCACCTACGAGATCATCGATGACGACGAACGGGCCGAGGAGTTCTACGTCCGGGTCCGGCCGAAGCTGCTGATGAAGATCCGGCTGCACCACTTCGACTCGTTCGGCGTGGTGTTCATCGGCACGCCCGAGGACGCCGGGCTGCCCGAGACACCCCCCGGCGCGGCAGGCGAGCCCGAGGCCCCACCGGCCGCGGCTTAGCCCGAACCGACGCCGCGACAATGGGCCGAATGGCCTAGTCGCGCTGGCCCCCGGATGAGAATTTCACATTCTCGCATGACGGCCAATCGGAGGGATAACCGACTCCTTGACAGCCCCCTGACCATGTGAAACTCTTTGTTTCGGTTGATAAATGGGGCGTTCTTCGCCGGGAATTGCGAGGAGTAATTAAAATGGAGTCACCGGAAAACCCGGAATTTCCCGGCCTCGATGTTTCAGGCCGTGTTCGAGCGCGTGACATTCAAATGGCGGGCGTCGCGGACGTCGGCCGCCGGGTGCTGATGATCACCGGCGCGATCGACACCACCGACCACGACGTCTCGGTCACGGTGAACCTGCCGGAGCCGGGTCGGTGGCAGATCATCAAGTCCGAGACCAACCTGACCGACAAGACCTGGGTGGCCATGCAGGTCACCACCGACGAGGACTCGGTCATCGTCAACGACGCCGACACCATGCTGATGTCGCGCCAGTTCGCGAAGAGCTTCATGACCCCGGACCAGCGGCGGGTGACCTTCTACGACGGTGAGGTCCGCCCCGGCGAAGCGGTGCTGAAGGTCTACACGCTGGAGACCGGCGGCACGAACCCCGCCTACGCGTACTCCCGGTACAGCCCCATCGCCACCGACAGCGCCGAGAAGTCGGCCGAGACGCTGGACGGCCTGATCACCAACGGCATGCCGCAGCGCCAGGTCGTCGAGCTGATCGTGCCCGTGACCATCGTCGGGTGACGAGTGCCGACCCTCTTCGTCCCGGAGCCACACCTCCTGGACTCCCCCCGCGGCCGTGACTGGCCGCTGCCGACCGCTCTCGGCGGTGCGGCGAGGCTGGACGAGCCTCCCCGCACCGCCGACGCGGTGATCGTCGGCGCCGGCCCGGCCGGCCTGGCGGTCGCCGCCGCACTCTGGCACCACGGAGTGCGCGACGTCGTCCTCTTCGACCGGGGAACGCGCCCGTGCGGGCAGTTCTTCGACCGGGTGGACACCCTCGGGCAGCGAGTGCTGCGTTCCCCCTACGAGCACCACCCCGGCGCGGAGGGTTACCGCGACTGCGAGCTGCTGGACTTCGCGCGGCTGAACTGGGCGCGGCTGACCCCGGTGGAACGCCGGGAGGTCCGGATGTCTCAGGCCGGGCACCGCTCCGTGGTGCCGATCGACGTGTTCGAGGCCTACTGCCGCCAGGTCGCCTCGACCCACGGGGTGACCGAACGGACCTGGCAGGCCAACGTGCACGCGGTGCTGCCGGGGCGGAACTCGGTCACCGTGTGCGCGGGCGAGCACGAGGTGTCGGCGCGGTTCGTGGTGCTGTGCACCGGCGAAGAGCGGCGGCAGGCCCCCGGCGGCTGGTGGCCGGGGCTGGAGACGCCCCAGGGTGTCCGCTACTGGGACGAGCGGGCGCCGGAAGGGGTCGAAGAGCTGGTCGTGGTCGGCGCGGGGTTGTCGGCCGCGCACCTGATCTCGAACGGGCTCGCCGAGGGCGCGAAGGTGCACTGGGTGCTGCGGGAGACCGGCGAGCGCTACCAGTGCGCGGACGTGAACTCGTCGTTCTTCCGCCCGGAGGGCCGCAACCGGTTCGACAGCGTGTCCTGGGAGGACCGCCTCGGCCTGATGCGCATGTTCCGGCGGGCGTCGGTGATGTTCGAGTTCCGCCCGGGATTGCAGCGGGCGGAGGCCGAAGGCAGGCTGGTCGTGCACCGGGGGCAACAGGTCACCGGGGTGCGCACCGGCGAAGTACGGCTGGCCGGCGGCACCGCGGTGCACGGCGACCACGTCGCGCTGGCGCTGGGCACGGTCCCGTGGATCGGCGACCAGCTGCTGCCCGAAGAGGCGGTCGGCGAACGCAACGGCTGGCCGGACCTCGACGAGCGCTCGCTCGCGTACTGCCGGGCCCCGCGGGTGTTCGCGGTCGGCGCGGCGGCGGGCATGGTGCTCGGCCCGGCGGCGCGCAACATCGACGGCCACCGCGTGGCCACCGCCCGGGTCGCGGCCGCGGTCGCGCACGGGGTGCAGCGCGGCGAGCCGTTGCCGTCGGTGAAGGCGGTCGCCGGTGTCTAGCGGGCACGACACGCGGTTCTCGCTGCCGTCGGTGGACGGCTCGGCGTCGGCGGAGGTCGGCGTCATCCTGATGGGGCTGGACGCCCGGCGCCTGCTCGCCGGGCTCGGGCTCGCCTCCCTGTTCGACGATCCGGGCCAGGTCACCCTCGCCGTCGACCACGCCAGGCACGACGCGCCACTGCAGTTCTCCTTCGACGGCCTGGTGGCCACCGGCACCACCCGCTGGCTGGCCGCCCGCGACACCCTGGCCGCCGCCGGCGGCCCGGCCCCGGACGCCGCCTCGCTGCGGCTGGCCTGGGAGCAAACCCTGCGGCTGCTGAACGACTGCGACCTCGGCGACGCGGGCCCGGCCACCGTGGCCTACCTGGCGGCCTGCTGGCTGCGACGCGAGGAAATCGACCGCCACTCTCACTAGGGGTTCATGCCGATGTCTTATCTGAAGTCATTGGGCGCGGATTCGGCCCTGCTCTCGGTCTTCCGCAAATTCCCGGCGACCGCCCGCCCCCTGCTCGATTACCACGAACTGGTCATGCGCGCCCCCTCCCCTTTCTCGGCGGGCGAACGAGAACTGATCGCCGCTTATGTTTCCGGCCTCAACAATTGCGATTACTGTCACGGCGTGCACACCGTGACCGCCGAACAGTTCGGCGTCCCGGAAGGCCTGCTGACCGCGGCCCTGGCGGACCTGGACAACTCGCCGGTGGACGCCCGGATGAAACCGGTGCTGCACTACGTCGGAAAACTGACGCGCACCCCCTCCCGCATGACCGAAGCCGACGCCGAGGCCGTCTACGCCGCCGGCTGGTCCGAAACCGCCCTGCACGACGCGGTGCTGGTGTGCGCCCTGTTCAACTTCATGAACCGGATGGTGGAAGGCCTGGGCGTCGAAGCCTCCCCGGACTACTTCGGCACCTCCGGCAAACGCCTGCACGAGGGCGGCTACACCGGCCTAGCCACCCTATTGGACTAACTACCCGTGTCACGAATGTGGCTTTGGGGGCGGATTCCGCCCCCAAAGCCACATTCGTGACACCCCAGGGACCCAAGCCGCCGCCGCCCCCTCTCGAGAGGCCACCCATGCCGTGAATGTGGCTTTCACGGCACATTCCGCCGTGAAAGCCACATTCACGGCACCCACCGCGCCACCACCACCACCAAACGAGCACCCGGGAACCAAACCCGAGCATCAGAGCACCCAACCGGCGCCCGGCAACGGGAGCCGACCACAAGCCCATCCCCACCTCCCCCATCCCCGGTCCAAAGCCAAAAACACGGCGAAGGCCACTTTGTCAAGGCATCTTCCCAGCCTTGACAAAGTGGCCTTCGCCGTAGTCACACTAAAACACCGGGGTGGCCCCACATCACCAGAACCCCCGCATCACCGCGAAGGCCGCTGCAAAGCCCCAGCCGAGAACGACACAAACGACGGCCCCATAACCTTATCCGCGAAATCCCCGAAATTAGTCACCACATGATACTCAGGCCCAAACCTCGCAGCCGCCGCATTCAACGCGTCCGCACCGGTATCAGGCCACTTCCCCGTCTCCACCCGAGCGAACATGGTCTGCAAGCTCACGATTTCCTCAGCCCCGCTGAACGCGCAGTGGTTCCCCCGCGCCGAGAACACCTGCCTCAGCCGATCCTCGCCACCCCGCGCGGCAACCTGCGCGCCGTACCAGTTCTCCTGATCCGTCGAAGCCCCACCATCACCCGTGTTGTGCAACGTCAGCACCGGCGCGGGCGTGATCCCATGGGGCACCGCATACCGGTACATGTACCCCGTCGCCCACGGGTCCGCGGCGATCCGCGGCTCGGCTGCCAGTCGTTCCAGGTCGTTCCGAACATCAAGACCAGCCGCCCGATATGCCTCTTCGACCAAACCCCGCTGACTCGAACGAGCCAGCTGACGCCCGTAGTCCACCCCCACATTCCAAGCCGGATTCCCGCCGGCCCGGCGTTCCAGGTCAGCCCGGCCGGCCGGACCCAACGCCGAAGCGGAACTCGAAGCCCACGCCGCCTGCTGCCGGATCCGTTCCACCAGCTGAACCGGCGGCGCGTGGTGCGCGTGCCGCCAGGGCGGCAGGTTGCCGAAGGCGCCGGCCAGCGTCAGCCGTGCCCGTCCCTCCGGTGTGGTCAGCGCCCGCTCGATGACGCCCAGCAGCGCCTGCGTGCTGGCCGCCGGATCGTCCGCGAGCACCAGGTCGATGTCCTCGTCCGGCGCCAGGAGCGTGCGGAGGGCGAAGGTGACGTCCAGGGACATGTTGTACGGCGCCAGGTGGTCGATATCGGCACACGTGGCGACCACGCCGGAGATCCGGCGCGGGTTGCGCTCCGCCAGCAGGACCGCGATCCCGCCACCCATCGACATTCCACTCGCGACGGTCCGCCGCGGCTTGCCGATGTGGCGCTCGAACCAGTCCAGCACGGCGATCTGGTCCCGCAGCGCCGGTTCCACCGCGAACCCGAACCGGCCCTCGTAGTCCGACGCGGCCAGCGCGTACCCGTTGGCCAGCAGCCAGTGCTCGGTCTCCTTGCGGTTCGCCAGCCACACCTCGGGCGGGATCGGCAGCCCGGCGCTGAAGTACGCGTGGCTGTAGAGCACGAGCGTGCCGTTCCAGCGCTCCGGCGTTTCCACGCGGAAGGCCGCGCCGCCGAGTACCCCGGTGTGGGTCTGCCGCCCCGGAGCCGCGGCGGTCGCGGGCGTGGCGATGAGCAAGCCGGCGAGCAGGACGACCACCAGCAGCACGGCCCTGCCCCACCTCCTCGAGCGCAGGTCCATGGTCTCCGTCCTCGCAGGTCTGCGGTGGCCGGGCACGCGACCCGGCCACCACGGGGTTCAGCCCGCCAGTGGCGCCCCGGTCTCCACCAGCGACTTGAGGTCGCTGAGCACGAAGGACCAGCCACCACCGGCACCGGTGTGCTCGAGCGCCCCGCTGACCAACTCCGCCAGCTTCGGCGCCCCGCTGAGCTCGTGGGTCACGGTCAGCTTGCACACACCGTCGAAACTGGACTCAATCTCCCACGTCAGGCGGGTGAACCCTTCTTCCTTCGTGCCCTGGTCCATGCACATCCGCCAGGTCTGCACCAGCTTGTGCGGCGGGTCGGCCTCGACCACCTCGCCGTCCACGCAGATGTCGCCGAGGTTCGGGTCGTAGGCCTTCATCTCCTCGGTGGCGTACGCCTCGTACTTGCCACCGGGACGCAGGTCGTACTTGGCCGGGGCGCCGTAGCCGTACTTGCCGTTCCACTCCGGCGAGGTGATGGCCTCCCAGACCCGCTCCGGGGTCGCCTTGATGTAGACACGGTTGATCTGCACGGTGTCGGTCGCGGTGGTGTTCGTCATCGGTCTTCCTCCAGGTCGGCCAGAGCCCGGAACACGGGGTCGTCGGTCACCACGACAGGTTATGTGACCAGAAGGTCACATGTCAACCCGCGGTCGCCGTGCACACTGGGGGCATGCCGGAAAGCTGGGTCCTGCACGTCGATCTCGACCAGTTCATCGCCGCGGTGGAGGTCGCACGGCACCCCGAGCTGCGCGGGAAGCCGGTGATCGTCGGCGGCAACGGTGACCCGGCCGAGCGCGCGGTGGTGGCCACGGCCTCCTACGAAGCACGCGCCTTCGGCATCGACTCGGGCATGCCACTGCGGCTGGCCGCCAAGCGCTGCCCCGAAGCGGTGTTCCTGCCGACCGACCCGCCCGCCTACGAAGAGGTCTCCGAGCGGGTGTTCGCCGCCGTGCGCGAGTTCCCGGTGGTGGTCGAGGTGATGGGGTGGGACGAGGGCTTCATCGGCGCGCGGACCGGCGATCCGGAGGAACTGGCCGGGCGGATCCGCGCGGCGATCACCGAGCGGACCGGACTGTCCTCTTCGGTCGGCATCGGCGACAACAAGCTGCGCGCGAAACTGGCCACCGGGTTCGCCAAGCCCGCCGGCGTTTACCGGCTCACCGAGGAAAACTGGGCCGAGGTGATGCACGAACGCCCCACCGAGGCGCTGTGGGGCATCGGGCGGAAGACGTCGAAGAAACTGGCCGAGCTCGGTGTGTCCACAGTGGCCGAACTGGCCGCGGCGGACCCGAAGGCGCTGGCCGCGCGCTTCGGGCCGACCATGGGGCCGTGGTACCGGATCCTCGCCCTCGGCGTCGGCGACACCGAGGTGACCAGCACGCCGTGGGTGGCGCGCTCACGCAGCCGGGAGACCACGTTCCAGGAGAACCTCACCGATCCGGCGGAAATGGCGGCGGAGATCCGGAAACTGGCCGAGCGCGTCACGCGGGACGTGCTGGCCGAGGGGCGGCCGGCGGTGCGGGTCGCGGTGAAGGTGCGCTTCGCGCCGTTCATCACGCAGACCCGCAGCCTGACCCTGCCCGCCCCGACCACCGACGGTGACGAACTGGAACGAGCGGCGCTGGCGGTGTTCGACCGCTTCGAGGTGCGTCAGCCGGTGCGACTCCTCGGCGTCCGCGCCGAATTCACCCCACCGGCTGACGGGTAGCCTCCCGTACGGCCGGCGCGATCTCCTCGGCCCACCGCCCCAGGGTGACCGGATCCGCCGGTCCACCGGTGGCCGGATCGAACAGGATGAAGCCCGCCGCGCCGTGGTCCACGACGGCGCCGGTCAACTCCTCCACCCACTGCTCCGGCGAGCCGCCGAGCCAGCGGCCCCGGTCGTCACGGGTGGCGGGCAGCGGGCGCTCGGTGATGCGGCCAGGCAGGTTGTAGATCGTCCGGATGTCAGCGGGATCGCGGCCCACGGCCGCCGCGGCCTCGTCGATCACCGGCCGCGACTCGCGGTAGCGCTGGCTCAGCCAGTCCGCCGCGTGCCCCGGGATCCACCCGTCGGCCACCCGGCCGGTGGCGGCCAGCGATTTCCGGCCGACCGAACCGGTCCACACCGGCGGCGCGGCCACCGGCGCCGGCTCGATGCGGTTCACCCGGTAGTGCCTTCCTTCCTGGGTGATCGCCGGTCCGCCGCCGGAAAGCTGCCTGATCAGCGTGATCGCCTCCTCGAAGGCGTCCACCGCCTCACCCGGCGAAAGCCGCGGCACGCCCAGATCGGCGATCCGATCCCAGATCCCGCCCGCGCCCATGCCGAGCACGAGCCGTCCCTCGGACAGCGCGGCCAGCGAGGTCACCGTCCGCGCGAGCATCGGCGCGGGCCGCGTGGGCAGGTTGGTGACGTTGACCAGGCCGGAGATCCGTTCGGTGCGAGCCAGCGCGAACCCGACCACGGCGTAGGCGTCCAGCCTGGCGCCGAGATAGGGGTGATCGCTCAGGGAGAACAAGTCGAGACCCGCCCGGTCGGCCCGCTCGACGCTGCGGAGCAGTTCCGCGCGGTCGGCGACGTCGTGCAGCGTGCCAAAACCGAATACCACGGACATGACAGACCCCCAGAATTTGAGTTCGTACTACGAACCATATTAGTTCGTGTTACGAACTTCAAGTTCCGGGAACGCCGAGCGCACCAGCCCCGCCACCACCCGCTCGCCCATCAGGCGATCAGTTGTAGCCCAGGACGATCGGGCCTTCGACGTACTGGCGCGGCGAGGGCACCACGGTGGTCTCGTCCACGCCGAAAGCCTCCTCGATGAGGTCGGGCGTCAGCGTGGCGGCCGAGTTCTCCCCCGGTTCCGAGTACTCCATCAGCGGACCTCCGTAGCCGTCTGTGCTTGTCCACCCAGTGTGCCGCAGCTCACTGATTTCCCGCTGACGTCCCGCTTGATCCGGAGGTTCTCCCTAGGAGTTCCAGGCACCGGGAGCGTGCTGCACCGGGATGCCCAGCGTGCGGGACCGGTCGGCCCAGCCACTGCGCGGCTCCGGTACCACCGGCTCGCTGGCCGCCGCCAGCAGCGCGGCCACCACCACGGTGACCGCGGCGAGCTCGAAGTCGTCGGGCTCGCCGCGGACCACCCGCACCAGCGGTTCCCCGCCGGTCACAACGGGACGTTCCCGTGCTTGCGCCGCGGCCGCTCGGTCCGCTTGTCCCGGAGCATCGCCAGCCCGCGCGCGATCGCCGCCCGGGTGTCCACCGGGTCGATCACGTCGTCGACGAGGCCGCGTTCGGCGGCGTAGGCCGGATCGAGGAACTCCTCGGTGTAGGCCCCGATCAGCTCCTGGCGCAGCGGCTCCGGGTCCTCCTCGGCCGCCAGCTCCTTGCGGAACAGCACGTTGACCGCGCCCTCGGCACCGAGCACGGCGATCTCGTTCGTCGGCCAGGCCAGCGACAGGTCGCAGCCGATGGACCGCGAGTCCATCACGATGTACGCGCCGCCGTAGGCCTTGCGCAGCACCACCTGGATCCGCGGCACGGTCGCCTCGCAATAGGCGTAGAGCAGCTTCGCGCCGTGCCGGATCACCCCGTTGTGCTCCTGTTCGGTGCCCGGCAGGAAGCCCGGCACGTCGACCAGGGTGATCAGCGGGATGTTGAACGCGTCGCAGAAGCGCACGAACCGCGCGGCCTTCTGCGAAGCCTCCCGGTCCAGCACGCCGGCCAGCACCATCGGCTGGTTGCCGACCACCCCGACCACCTCGCCGTCCACCCGCCCGAACGCGCACACCACGTTGCGCGCCCACAGCTCGTGGATCTCGAAGAAGTCCTCGTCGTCGACGACCTCGGCGATCACCTCGCGGATGTCGTAGGGCTGGTTCGGCTCCACCGGCACGATCTCGGCCAGCCGCGGCCGCACCTCGGACCCGGCGCCGCTGCCCACCGTGCGGGGTGCCGGTTCGAGGTTGTTGCGCGGCAGCATCGACACCAGGTACCGCACGTCGGCGAGGCAGCTCTGCTCGTCGTCGCAGACCACCGCGGCCGAGCCCGACAGCTCGCCGTGCACGTCGGCGCCGCCGAGTTCGTCGTGGCTGACCCGCTCGCCGCTGACCACCTCGACCACGTCCGGCCCGGTCAGGTACATCCGGGCGGTGTCGCGGACCATGAAGGTGAAGTCGGCCAGTGCCGGCGAGTACGCGGCACCACCGGCGCACGGCCCGAGGATCACGCTGATCTGCGGGATCACCCCGGACGCGGCCGCGTGCCTGCGGAAGATGCCGCCGTAGCCGTGCAGCGCCTCGACACCCTCCTGGATCCGCGCGCCCCCGCTGTCGTTCAGCCCGATCAGCGGCGACCCGGTGGCCAGCGCCAGGTCCATCACCTTGTGGATCTTCGCCGCGTGCGCCTGCCCGAGCGAGCCGCCGAACAGCGTGAAGTCCTGCGAGTAGACGAAGACCCGCCGTCCGTCGATGGTGCCGGACCCGGCCACCACGCCGTCGGTGTACGGCCGGTTGTCGCCCAGCTTCGGCCCGCTCAGCTGGTGCCTGCGGTACAGCTCGACCTCGGTGAACGAGTCCTCGTCCAGCAGCAGGTCGAGGCGCTCGCGCGCGGTCAGCTTGCCGAGCTTGTGCTGGCGTTCCGGCTTGCCCTCGATGATCTTGGCGCGCTCGGCGTCGCGCTCCTCGCGCAACCCGGCCATGGTGCGCCCGGCACGGGAGAAGTCCCGGCCGGGCTCGCGGACGGAACGCTGCCGCCCGCCGGCCGGGGCGCGCCCCGTTCGCCCCGCTTCGGTGCGGTGCCGGGGAAACGGCACAACGACGTCGTCACCCCCCACCGCGCGCGCGGACCCGGGGCGCCCGGCGGGAGCCGCCTGGCCGGGGTCCAGCGCGTAGGCGTTGGCGTCCGTCCGCTCGCTCACGCCGCCCTCCTGGCCTCTCGCTCGGCGTGGTCGGCCTCCATCTGCGCGACCAGGTCGCTCCAGCGCAGGCCCCGGCCCAGCCGCGGCACCGAGGGGTACGGCGGGCCGCTCAGCCAGCGGGGGTCGGGCGCGTCGTGCGCGTCGGCGGGCACGGCGGGCGGCTCGGCGCGGCCGAACAGCGGGATCGGCTCGGTGCTCTCGTCGTTTCGCTGGGGAACGGATTCGGCGCTCATCGGACAGCCCTTCCTGGTGACAACGACATCGGCAGTGGCGTGCCCAGCACGCCAGCCTGCCGATCGGACAGGTGGCCGGCGCGGTGCAGCCACCGCACCGCGTCGGTCAGGGTCGCGGCCAGCGGCCGCGGGCTCAGGCCGGCGGTGGGCACGGCGTCCCCGACCCGCGCGTCGCACGCGCAGGCGTAGATCGCGCCGTACTCCGCCGGGATCCGCCACGGCCAGACCCGCTGCGCGAGGTCGGCCAGCCTGCCCACCGGGACCAGCGCGGCCGGTGGCAGGAACAACGCGGGCAGCGCGCGGCCGGTGACCTCGCGCACGGCCGCCACGTAGTCGCGTGTGGACACCGCGCGGCCGGGGCCGAAAACCCGGTTGTGGCCCGGGAAATCGGTCAGCACACGCGCGTGCAGTTCGGCGGTGTCGCGGACGTCGCCCATCGGCAGTCCGCCACGCGGCCAGAACGGCATCAGCCCGCGCAACACGTTGCGCAGCCGGGCGTTCTGGTCGCCGAGTTTCGGGTCGTGCGGGCCGAGCATGGCCGGCGGATAGGTGATCACCACCGGCGCGCCCTCGGCCTGGTGCCGCCGCGCGACGACCTCCGCGGCGGCCTTGGTCGCCATGTAGGCCTCGCGCGGCTCGCCCACCGGCGAGTCCGGGCCCAGCGGTTCGCGCGAGGGGAACAACGCGGCGACGCTGGACACGTGCACGATGCGCCCGGCGCCCGCTCGCCTCGCCGCCGTCAGCACGACCTCGGTGCCGCGCTCGTTGACCGCGCGCATCACCGCCCGCTGACGGCTGTCGAACGAGTAGACCGCGGCCGCGTGCAGCACGGCGTCGGCACCGCGGACCGCGGCGGCCACCGCGGCTTCGTCGGTGACGTCACCGGCGACCACCTCGACCGCCCCGGGGTCCACGCCCAGCGGCTCCAGCGCGGGACCGGCCGAAGCCGGGTCCCGCGCCAGCAGCCGGACGCGGTGCCCGCGGGCGGTGATCGCCGCGACCGAGTGGGCACCGGCGAACCCGGTGCCCCCGGTCACGGTCACGGTCAACCTAGGCCGAGGCGCGGACATCCGGGCCCACCTGGTGGTAGTCGCCACCGAAGAAGGTCAGCGCCTGCGGCCCGGTGCCCCGCTTGGAGCTGACCACGTTGCCGAGGAAGATCGAGTGGTCGCCGCCCTCGTACACCTCGGCCAGGCTGCACTCGACCCACGCCAGCGAGCCGGACAGCAGCGGCGAACCGGTGTGCGGGCCGGGGTACCAGTCGACCGAGTCGAACTGGGCCAGCCCCCGCGGTCGCCGCCAGTCGGCGAAGTACCGCGCCAGCTCGCGCTGCTCGGCACCGAGGATGGACACGGCGAACGCCTTCGCCGACAGGATCGCGTCGTGCATCCGGGCCGCCCGCGAAACGCAGCACAGCACCATCGGCGGGTCCAGCGACACCGAGCTGAACGCGTTCGCGGTCATCCCGTGCCCCCGCTCGCCACCGGCGGTGATCACCGTGATCCCGGTGGCGAACTGGGACATGACCTCGCGCAGCGTGGTCGGCGTGGACAACCGCTTGCGGCGCTGCGACGGCAGCACCGAGAGCGATTTCAGCGGTGCCACCGGAGCGGGCCTGGCGGCAGGCTCCACCAGCTCGGCCGCTGCCTGCACGGTTTCCGACACGGTCAGACCCCCTTGCTCCTGGCCGCCGCCGTTGCGGCAGTGTCCTTGACGGCAGCCGCGGCCTTCGGACCTTCGGCGTAGGGCGCGAGCGCCTCACGCAGCTGCTCCGGCACCCGGGACGGGACGGTGTTCGTGTTCGGGCCGCGCATGCAGGCGATGCGCTGACGGCCCCTGGCCACCAGGTTCTCCTGGCCGCCGGTGATCTGGACGTAGTCGAAGCTGAACTGGATCTGCGTCTGGGTCAGCTCCTCCAACCGCATCCGGATGGACAGCTCGTCGAAGGCGGTGATCTCGGAGAAGAACTCGCACTCGACCTTCAGCGTGAACAGCTTCAGGTCGTCGCGGACGTCTTCGAGCACCGCGGGCGCCTTCTCCTTGAGGAACATTTCCCGGCACCGGCCCTGCCAGCGCAGGTAGTTGACGTAGTAGACGTTCCCGACGAGGTTGGTCTCCTCGAACCCGACCGTGTGGCGGATCTCGTAGTAGCCCGGCGTGTTCGCCATTCTCAGCCTTCCTCTCCTTCGAGTACCGCGAAGACCACGGGGTCCGGCCGGTCTTCGATCGTGGTGGTCCAGGTCGCGATCCGGGCTTCGCCGCTGGACAACAGCGCCCACCCGTCCGGGTGCACCTGCTGCACGGTCAGCGCCTGGGTCATCTCGCCGGTCTTCCGGATGCACTCGAGCGCGCTCCACACCCGGGTGCTCGCCGCGGCGATCGACTCACCGGTCTCGGCGGCCAGCAGGTCCCGCACCGCCAGCAGTTCGCTGCCGAGCAGGCCCGCCCAGTCGTCGTCGGTGCGCTCCACCACGGTCTCCACGTCGCAGGTGAGCTGCCCGAAGCCGGCGACCGCCAAGGTCAGGCGCGAGCTGTGCGAAGCGGAGATCTCGAAGCCGTCGGTCTCGGGCTTGCCGTCGGGCCGGTACTGCACCTCGGCGGGACGGCCCAGCGCCCGGGAGAGCGCCAGCTTCGTCTGCGCCCGCCGCTCCGGCGTGGCCCCGACGTCGACGCCCAGCGGGTCCGGCTCCACCACGACCGCCCTGGTGCCGCCGAGCACGCGCTCGCAGGCCCGCTCCAGGTAGGAGCCCAGCATCGCGGGCGTCCACGGACCGGCCCCGTCGCGCTTGCGGACCGCCCGCAGCGACAGCCCTTCCCAGCGCTCCACCAGATCGCCACCCGGCTCGCGGATGTCGAGGTCGTAGACGTAGGTGTCACCGTCCTGCGAGCGCTCACGGGCGTCGAGCACCACGAACTCCACGTCCTGGTCGGCCGGGTCGGCCAGGTACAGCCGCTCGATGCCCTGCGGCAGCAGCGTCGCGTCCGGGACGCAGCACTGGATCGCGTGCATCATCGTGTCGCGGGTGCCCGGGTCGGCCAGCAGTTTCTGCTGCGGCAGGAAGGGCGCGAACCAGGAGTGGCCGGCGTCGGCGGACACCTCGGCCACCGCGTGCCGGGCGCTGGCCCGCCGGTAGGCGGTCAGCTTCTGGAACCGCTTGCCCTGGAACAGGACCGTGCCGTAGAGCTCGGTCACCGGGTCGACCGGGACCAGCGGCAGCGGGTTGCTCAGGTCGGCGAAGGCACCGGGCTCACCGGCCAGGTCCGGCCTGCCGAAGCGCAGCCGGGCGCGGAAGTGGTCGGCGCTGAACCCGGTGTCCTCACTGCGGATCACCACGTCCACCGTCTCGCCGTTGCGGGCGAGCGCGGCCAGCCGGATGGTGGTCGAGCCGCCGGGCGAGACCACGATCGGCCGCAGGAACTCGACGTTCTCCAGCACCGGCGGGCCGCTCTGGCCGGTCACCGCGGCGGCCACCTGGGTCATCGCCTCCATGCCGATCACCGCGGGGAAGAGCAGGTCCCCGTCGAGCAGGTGGTCGGCCAGGTACGGGTCGCTGCCCGCGGACAGGTCGGCCTCGGTGATCAGCTCGACACCCGGGTAGTGCACCACCGCGCGGTCGACGAACCGGGTCAGCGGCAGTTCCTGGCGCTCCACCGGCAGGGTGGCCAGGCCACCGGTCCGCCCGCAGACCACCAGCACCGGCGGCGAGTCCGGGTCGGCCAGCACCTGGCGCAGCATCTCGATGCCGTTCTCGGTGGGGATCGGCGTGATGCCGTCGCGCATCAGGGCGCCGACCACACCGAGCTTCTCGCCCATGCCCGCCCCGGACCAGACCGACCACTCCAGCGCGAGCACCTTCGCCTTCGGGTGCTCCTTGCCGAAGCGCAGGGTCAGCTCGGTCATCCAGTCGTTCGCGGTGGCGTAGTGCGCCTCACCGCGGAGCCCGGCGCGGCCGATGATGCTGCCGAAGGTGACCAGCAGCTTGATCTTGTCCTCGTCGACCGCCGCGAGCACCGCACGGAGGCCGTCGATCTTCGGCGCCAGCGTCTTCTGGAAGGTTTCTTCGGTCAGGCTGAACAACGCGCCCGGCTCGTTGCGGCCCGCGCCGTGCAGGATCGCGGTGACCGGGCCCAGCTCGGCCTGCATCTTGTCGACCGCGTCCTTGATCTGCTCGGCCGAGGTGACGTCCGCGGATTCGTAGCGGTAGTCGATGCCCGCCGCGCCCATCCGGCCGAGGTTCTCCGCCAGTTCGGCGTCGTTCTCCGGCAGGCTGCGGCCGAGCAGGGCCAGCTTGGCGCCGGACTCCTTGGCCATGGCCAGCGCGCTCTCCGCGGTGATGCCCTTGCCACCACCGGTGACCAGCAGCACGTCCCCGGCGGACAGCGGCGAGGGACCGGGGTCCTCCGGCGGCGCCGGCAGCGGCTTGAGCACCGGCACCCAGCGGTTGCCGGCCCCGTCGTAGCGGGCCTCCGCGAAGTCCACTGTGGACGCGACCTCGCTGACCACGAAGCCCATCGCCTCCTCGACGGCCAGCGGGTTGGTGGCCGCGGCGTCGGGCAGCTCGACGATCGTGGTGCGGATCGAGGGGTCCTCCAGCCGCAGGGTCTTCGCCATGCCGGAGGCGCCGAGTCCCTGCTGCACCAGCACGAAACGGGTACCGGAGGGGGCGCCCATCACCGCGCGGCCGGCGTCGAGGAACAACCCGACGTGGCTTTCGTCGGCGTCCGGCGGCAGGCAGAGCAGCACGCCGTCACCGATGCCCGCCGCGGCCAGCGCCGACCGCAGCGGCTCGGCCAGCGGGTGGTCGTCGGTGGAGAACACGGTCCACTCGGCGGTGGTGCCGCCGGACCCGATGTCGGCGAAGGGGCGCGGGGCCCGCACGTACTGCACCGCGAACGGCCGCACCCACGGCGCCACACCCGGGACCTCGCCCTTGGGGGAGTCGTCGGAGCGCTGCGAGGTCTCCGCCAGCTCGTCGATCATCTCGGCCAGTTCGCCGAGGCAGACGGTGGCGAAGTTCGGCATGCCCTCCAGCGGCGGGCGGCCGAGCGCGCGGGTCACGTCGTTGACGATCTGGCCCACGGTGATCGAGGACAGGTGCAGGTCGTCGAGCGGGTGCGTGTCCGCGGTGACCGTCTCCAGCGGCAGCTCCACCCGTTCCGCCGCGAGCTTGCGCAGCAGGTCGAGGGTGCTGCCGGCGTCGGTGTCGACGGCCGAGTCTGCCTTCGAAGCCGCGGTCGCCTTGGCCTCGGCGCTCTGCTGGCTGCGGAGCAGCTCCAGGTCGATCGACGGCGCGGCCTCGCAGGGGCTTTCCAGGAAGGACATCTGGCCGTCCAGCGGCAGCGGCCGGACCACGCGGCCGGCGAACAGCGCCGCGGTGTCGAGCGCCGCGCCGAGCGCGAAGGCCGCACCGGCCACGCCGAGGATCGCGGAGAGCGAGCCGCTGTCGGTGTCCACCGAGAGCACCGGCGTGTCCGGGGCGATCTCGCTGAACAGCCCGGCCAGCACGCGGCCGGGGCCGACCTCGATCACCAGGTCGCTGCGCTCGGCGGCCTTCGCGGCGGCCTCGCGGAAGCGGACCGGCTGCACGATCTGGTCGCGCAGCAGTTCGGCCACGTTCTCCGCGGCGTGCAGCACGTCGCCGGTCACCGTGGAGATCACCGGGCGGTTGAGCCGGTCGAAGCCGAAGCCCTCGAGCTGCTCGGTCATCGCCACCGCGGCCGGTTCGACCAGCGGCGAGTGGAAGGCGTGGGAGACGTTGATGCGGGTGGCGGTCACGCCCTGGGCGCGGGCCTTCTCGCAGACCCGGTCGATCGCGTCGGCCGGTCCGGAAAGGACGGTCTGGCGCGGGGCGTTGTAGCCGGCGATGACCACGTCCTCGCCCTCGGCGAAGCGCTCGGCCTGGTTGGGCTCGGCCTGCAGCCCGGCCATCGCGCCACCGCCGTCGCTGGCCGAGGCCATCACCTTGCCGCGGATCCCGGCCAGGCGCAGGACCTGCTGCTCGTCCATCGCGCCGCCCCAGTGCAGGGCGGTCAGCTCGCCGAGGCTGTGCCCGACCGCGGTGTCGGCCTCGATGCCGAGTCCGCGCAACACGCGCAGCGCGGCCAGCGAGCCGGTGACGATCCGCGGCTGGGCGACCTCGGTGGCCACCTGGTCGCCGCCCGTGGGCAGGCCGGCGGCCTGGAAGATCTCGTCGGCGGCGGTGAACCGGCGGCGGATGGCGCCCGCCGCGCCGCGCCCGGAGCCCTGGCCGGGGAACAGGTAGGCGATCTTCGGGGTGGCGTTGCGGTTGCCCGCGTAGATTCCCTCCGAAGCGCTGAAGATGCTCGTCTCACCGCCGTCGAGGCGGCCGCGCAGCCGGTCCAGCTTGCGGGCGGCGTCCTCCGGGTTGGTGGCGACGATCGCGGCGCGGGCGGCGCCGCCGGACAGCTCCCCGGCCAGCGTGCCCGCCAGGTCGGTCAGCTCGGCCATGGACAGCTTCGCCGCGACCGCGACCAGGTCGGCCACGCGGTCGCGCAGCTGGGTCAGGTCCTCGGCGTCGAGCAGCAGCAGCTCGGCGTCCTGGCGGCCGGTGACCAGCGCGCGGGTGCGCTCGTCGAGGTCCTCGCGGCGCTGGATGTCCGGGCCCTGCTCGACGGTGACGTGCGAGTTGATGCCGCCGAAGCCCATCGCCGAGACACCGGCGCGCATCTGTTTGCCCGCCGGGAAGAGCCCGGCTTCGCGCGGCACGTACATGGTGGCGTCGTCGGCGGTGAGCAGCGGGTGCGGCTCGTTCTGCCCGGTGCCCGGCGGGATGACCTGGTGGTAGACCGCCAGCGTCGCCTTGATCAGGCCGGCGATCCCGGCGGCGGCCTTGGTGTGGCCGAAGTTGCCCTTGATGGTGCCCAGCGCGGCTTTCTCGGCCGACGGGTCGGCGTCGCGGCGGGCGCCGGACAGCGCGATGATCTCGGTCTCGTCGCCGAGCGCGGTGCCGGTGCCGTGGCCCTCGAAGTAGGACACGGACTCCACGCCGTACCCGGCGCGGTTGTAGGCGCGGGTCAGGGCGAGGCGGTGCCCGGCGGCCTCGGGGCGGGTGATGCCGCCCTTGCCGTCGGAGGAAACGCCCCAGCCCGCCAGGGTCGCGTAGATGCGGGCGCCGCGGGCGATCGCGTCCTCCTCGCGCATCAGCACGACCATGCCGGAGCCCTCGCCGGGCCAGAACCCGTTGGAGTCGGCGTCGTAGACCTTCATCTCGCCGGTGGCCAGCGCGCCGGTCTTGGCGAAGCCGATCACCTCGAAGGGGTCGATCGAGAGGTCCACACCACCGGCCAGCGCGACGTCCACGTCGTGCTCGACGAGCGCGTTGGCCGCGGTGACGATGGACAGCAGCGAGGACGAGCAGGCGCCGTCCACGGTGAACCCGCCGCCGCCGAGGTCGAAGTAGTTGCAGATGCGCCCGGCGATGGTGTTGGCCAGGCCGCCGGCCAGGCTGTCCTCGTTGATCTCGGGGAACGGCGCCTTGTACTGGACTTCCAGCTCACCCAGGAAGGTGGCGATGTCCTCTTCGCCCCAGCCCTTCTCGGCCAGCGCGGCGGCGACCGTGCGGCGGACGTACGGCCACCGCAGGCGCATGATGTTGGCGCGGGAGAACTCACCGGTGAGGCTGTTGCCCAGCACCACGCCGGTGCTCAGCTTCGGCAGGCCCTCGCCCTCGGGGAACCCGGCGTCCGCCAGCGCCCTGGCGGCCACGTCCAGCGCCAGCCAGTGGGTCATGTCGGTGGTGCGGAAGGTGCTGCCCGCCACCTTGTACTTGACCCGGTCGAACTCGAAGTCCCGCAGCACGGCGGCCTTCTCCGCGTAGAACCGGTCCGGCGCCTCGGGGTCGGGCGAGTAGTAGTCCTCGCGGTTCATCCGTTCGTCGGGTAGCCGGCGGAATGCTCGCCGCCCCGCCAGCACGTTCTCCCAGAGCTCGTCCGGAGAACTGGCGTCGGGGTAGCTGAGACCGATGCCGACAATCGAAATCCGCTCAACACTCACGCCGCACTCCCCATCAGTCCTTTTTCGTCTCACCGCGAGGTTCACACGATCGGGCTCCAGCATGCAGGGGGGAGTTCGGCGGCGTCTTCTCCCATTGTGCCCAGCGCTTCGAGGCCTTCGTGCAGGTCAGCGGTACTCGAGCGAGCTTCTTCCCGCACCGGCTATGCGATCTTCACGCACGCGCGGGGACCCGGTCACGCGAACCGCGAGTGAATCACCGGGGCAATGCCCCGGTCAATCCCGCGGGCCTACACCGGCAATAGCGGAGAATGACCCATCTTCTCCATTGCCGAATTACTCCGAATGCCTTCTCCGGCCGAATTCCCGGCCGTAGCATCCGCTGTGGCTACAGCCCCGACGGCATTCCGGGGGCCTTTGGCACGATCCGGGAGAAAATGATGGAGAAACGCTGCCCCTACGCCCTCGACACCACCGGCCGGGACATCCACGCCGAAGCCGACGGCCTGCGCAAGCAGGGCGCGGCCGTCCAGGTGGAGCTGCCCGGCGGTGTGGTCGTGTGGTCGCTCAACAGCTACGCCGCGATCAAGCAGGTGCTCACCGACCCGCGGGTGACCAAGAGCGCGCGCAACCACTGGCCCGCGTTCATCGACGGTGACATCCCGCGCGACTGGGAAATGATCAGCTGGATCGCCATGGACAACATGGTGACCGCCTACGGCAAGGACCACGTGCGGCTGCGCCGCCTGGTCGGCAAGGCGTTCACCCGCCGCCGCACCGAAGCGATCAAGCCGCGCATCGTCGAGCTGACCGAGATGCTGATCGGCGCGCTGGAGCAGGTGCCCGCGGGTGAGGTCGTGGACCTGCGCGAGCGCTTCGCCTACCCGCTGCCCGCGATGCTGGTCGCCGACCTGATCGGCATGGGCGAGGCCGCGCGGCAGAGCACCGCCAAGGTGATCGACATGATGGTGGACACCACCGTCACCCCGGAGCAGGCCCAGGCGATCCTCGGTGGCTGGCGTGGCGCGATGGCGGAGCTGATCGCCGAGAAGCGCGCGAACCCCGGTGAGGACATCACCAGCGACCTGATCGCCTCGCGCGACGAGGACGGCACGCGCCTGTCCGAGGAAGAGCTGACCGACACCATCTTCGCCATCCTGGGTGCCGGTTCGGAGACCACCATCAACTTCTTCGACAACGCGATCACCGCGCTGCTGACCCACCGGGACCAGCTGAACCTGGTCACCAGCGGCGAACTCTCGTGGGACGCGGTGATCGACGAGACGCTGCGCGTGGAGTCCCCGCTGGCCCACCTGCCGCTGCGCTACGCCGTAGAGGACATCGAACTGGACGGCGTCACCATCCCCAAGGGCGACGCCCTGCTGGTGAACTACAGCGCCATCGGCCGCGACCCCGCCGTGCACGGAGACAGCGCCGACGTCTTCGACATCACCCGCGAGGACAAGGACCACCTGTCCTTCGGCCTGGGCCCGCACTTCTGCCTCGGCGCCGGCATCGCCCGCGCGGTCGCCACGATCGGCCTGTCCACCCTGTTCGCGCGCTTCCCGGACCTGGACCTGGCCGTCTCGCGCTCGGACCTGGAGCCGCTGCCCACGTTCATCATGAACGGCCACCGATCCCTACCCGTCACCCTGAAGCCCAGCGCCTGACCCTCCCCCTCCGATGTCACGGTGCCCCAGTGCCGTGAATGTGGCTTTCACGGCGGAATTCGCCGTGAAAGCCACATTCACGGCATCAGCACGCCCCCCTCCTCCGACCTGGACACGAATGTGGCTTTGGGGGCGTATTCCGCCCCCAAAGCCACATTCGTGTCCTCAAGCCGGGCAGCCGAGCCCAAGTTCCCCAACAACGAAGCCCCCCTCGCCAACCGCCGCCCGGCCACAAACCCGAGCCAACGAGCCACCCAGCCCTCCCCATCCCCGGTCCCAAGCCCAAAACACGGCGAGGACCCCTTTGTCGAGGCATCTTTCCCGCCTTGACAAAGGGGTCCTCGCCGTCGTCACAATGAAAACCCGGGGTGGCTCACTCCTCCGAAACCAGCAACGAATAAGGGTCTTCCATTTCGTACCACCCCAACCCCGGCGGGCACCGGTCATACCCCAGCAACCGCCGCACTTCCTCCGGGTAGGCCAGCACCATCTCCCGCGGCACCGCCAGGTACTGGTTCTCCTCCTGCCGCAGGTTCCCCAGGTCCAGTGCGATCGTCATCCCGGTCCGGGGAGAATCTCCCACGTTCTTCCCGCCACCGTGGTAGACCCCGCCCAGCCAGATGAGCGCCCCGCCCGCCGGCATCTCCGTCGGGATGGCCTCGCTCGCCAGCGGCGGCCGTTCGTCGTCCCAGTGGTGGCTGCCCGGGATGACCAGCGTCCCCCCGTTTTCCGCGGTGAACTCGCTCAGGCCCACCATGATCTGCACCCGGCTCGTCGGCCCCGGGTGTCGCCGCAGGTGCAGCGCGTCGTCGCGGTGCAGCGGCTGCTTGCCCTGCCCCGGGTGGATCTGGATCAGCTGCGTGCCGCTGATCTGGATGGTCGGCGTCATCTCCACGCGCGACCGCCCCAGCCAGATCGGCACCGGCTTCTGCATGATCCGCCGCGCCGCCCCCAGGTACAGCGGGTGCGTCACGATCGGTGTCAGTTCCTTCGTGCGCCCGAACAGCGAGGACACCCGGCGGGTCTTCGTGCCGTTGTACCAGTCGTCGCCGTAGTCCTGTGCCTCCAGCGCCGGCCGGAAGTCGGCCAGCAGCGCCTCGCGCGTGATGTCGTCGGCGAAGTCCTCGACGATGATCGCGCCATCGCGTTCGAGGATCTCTTCGACGTCGTCGAGGCTGTGGCCGGACCGGACGCGGACCAGACCGCTCACCGGGCGGCCGCCTTCGCCACCACGTCCTTCACCAGGACGGCCAGCGAGGGGTCCTCCTCGAAGATGTCACCGACCTCGATCTCCACGCCGATCTCGTCCTCGATCCGGGAGACCAGGCGCACCGCGGTGATCGAGTCGCCGTTGAGGTCGAAGAAGGTGGCCTCGCCCTTGCCGTCGGGCACGCTGAGCACCTCCTTCCAGATCTTCCCGACCGTCTGCTCGAGGTCCAGGTTGCTCGTCATCTCGCCCATCCTCCGGGTGTCATCGGCCAGCGCCGCGTCGGCTAGATCTGGTCCAGCGGGGTGTCCGGCGCGCCGACGGTGTTCTTCAGCGTGCCGAGGAAGTTCGCGGCCAGCTCACGCATGCCGTCCGCGTCGTACAGGTTGGTGTTGAAGCCGAGGGTGCCCGCCATCTCACCGTCGAACTCCATGTCGATGTGCCACATCGAGCCGTCCGGGATGTCCCCACCGGCGGCCTGCGGCAGCAGGCGCCGGCGAATCTCTCGATAGGTGAACCCGCCCGCGTCCCCGGTCGCCGCGAACGGCGAGCGGAACACCTGGAAGGCGCACGGCGCGCCGTCGTCGGCCATGCCCGGCCCCATCAGCTGCGGGGCCTGCGCGGCGATCTCCCCGAACGGGATGTCCTGCGCGTAGGCCCGCAGGCAGGTGCGCCGGGTGCGGCTCACGACGTCGGCGAAGGTCTCGCAGCCGCTGAGGTCGGTGCGCAGCGGCAGGTAGTTGAAGAAGGCGCCGACGGTGTCGTGGAAGGAGGCCTCGCCACGACCGGAGGTGAAGGTCATCACGACCACGTCGGTCTCACCGGTCAGCTTGTGCAGGAAGGCGTTGTACGCGGCGAGCAGCACCATGAACGGTGAGCTGCGCGTGGTCTTCGCGGTGCTCAGCAGCGCCGCGCCGAGGTCCTCGGCGATGGAGAAGCGGTGCCAGGCGGTGGTCTTGTCGCGGCCTTCCGAGCGCGGGAAGTGCGTCTTCAGCGGCAGGATCTGCGCGCCTTCGAGCTCCTTGGCCCAGAACTCGCGCGACTTCGCGGCGGAGTCGCTGGTCAGCTTCTGCTTCTCCCACACGGAATACTCGGGGTACTGCCGGGCGTCGGTCAGGCCGTGCGGGCGGTTCTCCAGGCGGCCGGCGTAGAAAGCGGCCAGGTCGCGCATGATCAGCGGCATCGACCACTCGTCGGCCGCGGTGTGGTGCACGATCAGCACGAGCACCGCGTCGTCCCCGTCGAACCGGCCGAGGAACGCCCGGATCAGCGGCAGCTCCACCGCGCTGTACGCGCCCGACTCGATCTCGCCGATGAACTGCTCGGCACGCAGCTGGCGGTCGGCGGCGGGCACGTCACCCAGGTCGCTGACGAACAGCGGCACCTGGCTCGGCGGCAGCACCTTCTGGTACTTCTCGTCGCGGATCACCAGGGTGCGCAGGGCTTCGTGGCGGACGACCACATCGTCCAAAGCGGACTGCAGCACGCCCTCGTCGACGCCACCGGTGACCCGGACGCCGAAGATGATGTTGTACTTCGGCCCGAACGGCCCCGCCTCGTCGCCCTGGTCCCACATGCACAGGAACTCCTGGTTGAGCGACAGCGGGATCCGGTCCTCTGCAGTACTCATGTTCTCCCGAACCCTTCTGGTGGTTCAACCGGCGACAAGCGGATCGTAGCCAGCCGCGAACGAGCGGCGCTTCTCCCGAATTGCCTGGCAGGGGCGGCAATCGAGAAGACTCCGCCCGGTCCGCGCGAATGCGACCATCGGGAGGATTGTCGGGTGATTCTCGGCTGATTGTTTTCTAGGAGGAAATACTGATGACGACGATCGATCTTCCGACGCGGGAGCAACTTGTTCGTCGCGCGTCCGAGCTTTCGCCGCTGATCAAGAAGCACGCGGCCTGGGCCGAGGAGAACCGGCGCATCCACGACGAGTCGATCGAGGCGCTGGCCGACGCCGGCGTGTTCAAGCTCCGCGTGCCGAAGCGCTACGGTGGCTACGAAGCCGACACGCGCACCCTGGTCGACGTGGCCACCGAACTCGGCCGCGCCGACGCCTCCACCTCGTGGACCGCGTCCGTCTACTGGATCCCCACCTGGATGGCCTGCACCTTCCCGGACGAGGTCCAGGACGAGGTCTTCTCCACGCCGGACGTGCGCATCTGCGGCACGCTCAGCCCGTCGGCGATGGCCGCGCCGGTCGACGGCGGCATCGTGGTCAACGGCAAGTGGAGCTTCATCAGCGGCGCGCACCACGCGCACTGGCAGGAAATCATCGCCGTGCTGGTGGCGCCCGACCAGCAGCCGGTGCCGGTGATGGCGCTGGTGCCGATGTCGGAACTGCAGATCGTCGACGACTGGTACACCTCCGGCCTCAAGGGCACCGGCAGCGTCAGCACCGTCGCGCAGGACCTGTTCGTGCCGTCGGCTCGGGTCATCCCGCTGCCGCTGGTGCTCCAGGGCCAGTACGCGTCGCAGCTGAACGCGAACTCGCCGATCTACCGCAACGCGCTGCTGCCGGTGGCTTCGGCCTCGTCGGTGGGCACCGTGGTCGGCGTGGCGCAGGCCGCGAAGGAGGCGTTCTTCGAGCGCGTCGGCAAGCGCAAGATCACCTACACCGCCTACGAGAACCAGGCGGAAGCGCCGCTGACCCACCTGCAGGCCGCGGAAGGCACGCTGAAGGTGGACCAGGTCGGGTTCCACGCGCACCGGCTCACGTCCCTTGTGGACAGCAAGGGCGAGCAGGGCGCGGAGTGGAAGCTCGAGGAGCGCGCCCAGGCCCGTGCCGACATGGGCGCGGTGGTGCGGCTGGCCAAGGAGGCGGTGGACATCTTCGCCACCGCCAGCGGCGGGTCGTCGATCTACAGCGACGTGCCGATCCAGCGGATCGCGCGGGACATCCAGGCGGTCAACCTGCACGCGCTGATGCACCCGAACACCAACAACGAGCTGTACGGGCGGGTCCTGTGCGGGCTCGAGCCGAACACCCTGTACATCTGAGCAGCTGAGCCGAGGGAGCCAACGGAGATGACCACTGCCGCAGTCCGGACCACCCCGTCCGCCGGGGACCAGGCCGCCGTCGCGCACATCCCGCAGCGGATCATCGCGGCCTGGGCCGCGCACGACGCCGACGCCTTCGCCGAGGTGTTCACCGAGAACGGCACGATGATCCTGCCGGGCCTGTTCCGCAAGGGCAAGGACGAGATCCGCGCGTTCATGGCCGGCGCCTTCGCCGGTCCGTACAACGGCACCCGGGTCACCGGGCAGCCGATCAGCATCGAGTTCTTCAGCGCCGAGGCGGGCGTCCTGATCACGCAGGGCGGTGTGCTCCACGGGGACGAGGCCGAGGTCGCCGATGAGCGGGCGATCCGCGCTTCGTGGGTCGTGGTGAAGGAGGCCGGCCAGTGGAAGCTGGCGGCTTATCAGAACAGTCCGCGGGGGTAGGTTGTTCGGGTTATTCGGGGGCCACCCCGGTGTTTTAGTGTGACGACGGCGAAGGCCCTCTTGTCAAGGCTGGGAAACGTACCTTGACAAGAGGGCCTTCGCCGTGTTTTGGGCTTGGGACCGGGGATGGGGAGGGCTGGGTGGCTCTGGTGCTCGGGTTTGTGTGGCCGGGCGCCGGTTTGGTGGTGGGGGGCAGGCGAAGTTCTTGGGCTCGGGTTTGCTGGCCGGGCGCCGGTTTGATGGTGGTGGTGGGGGGGGCGGGCGAGGTTCTTGGGCTCGGGTTTGTGTGGCCGGGCGCCGGTTTGGTGGTGGGGGGGCGTGCAGGTGCCGTGAATGTGGCTTTCACGGCGTAATTCGCTGTGAAAGCCACATTCACGGCATGTCGGGGAGGGGGGATGACACGAATGTGGCTTTGGGGGCGTATTCGGCCCCCAAAGCCACATTCGTGTCCTGTATGAGGTGTCAGCCGTTCAGGATGTTGCCTCGGAACTGGCGTAGTTCATCGAAGTTCGACAGGTCCGGCACGGTCCAGCCGTTCAGGTCGTACTCCGACATGCACTGGTCCACGAAGGCCTTGTACCCCTCGACTTCGCCACTGGCCAGCTGCGCGTTGAGCAGCTCCACCCGGGTGTTCTCGTGGTTCCCCGCGTAGTTGCGCTCGTACAGCTCGTGCCGCCCGCCGAACTCGGTGCCGACGGCGTCCCAGAGGAGCTTCATCACCTTCATCCGCTCCACCGAGTCGACCCCGTCCGAACCGCGCACGTACTTGTCCAGGTACGGCCGGATCTCCGGGTTCTTGAAGTCCTCGGCGCTCGAGTTCGAGTAGATCAACCCACTCGCCACGTCCTGCATCACGATCTCCCGCACCCGCGGGTACCCGATCTGCATGAACCACCGGTACGCCTGACCGTACGCCGGGTTCGGCAGCACGGCACCGTTCTTCCACGCCACCGGGTTGCGCGCCGCGGCATCGGACAGGCCCCAGAACAGGTTGCGCCAGGCGAGCACCTCACCCAGTCTGCTCTGCACCCCGCGGAAATCCTTCGTACCGGTGATCTCCAGCGCCTTCGCCAGCAGGCCGGCGATGAATTCCAGCTTCACCGCGAGCCGCGTGCAGCCGTGGAAGGTGAAGCGCTCGGGGAAACCGGACCGGCCGGTGAACAGCTGCACCTTGCCGATGTGCCCGTAGATGAACACGTTCTCCCACGGGATCAGCACCTTGTCCAGCACCAGGATGGTGTCGTTCTCGTCCAGCCTCGACGACAGCGGGTGGTCGAACGGGCTGCCCATCACCGCGCTGGTCGCGGTGTAGGACGGGCGGCAGATCAGCTTCATCCCCGGCGACCCCATGGGCACCGTGGCGACCAGCGCGAACTCCTTCTTCTTGATCGGCAGGCCGTAGTGGGCGATGAAGTTGTAGTGCGTCAGCGCCGAACCGGTGGCCACCACCTTCGCGCCGCTGACCACCAGGCCCGAGTCGGTCTCCTTCTCCACGTGGATGAAGACGTCCTCGACCTCGTCCGGCGGCCGGTTGCGGTCGACCGGCGGGTGCACGATCGCGTGGTTCCAGTACAGGACCTTTTCCTGCGACTCCCGGTACCACCGCCGCGCGTTGTCCTCGAACGGCGCGTAGAAATCGGCGTTCGCGCCGAGCGTGCCGAGGAACGACGCCTTGTAGTCGGGGCTGCGGCCCATCCAGCCGTAGCTCAGCCTCGACCACGCGGCGATCGCCTTCTGGTCGGCGACCAGGTCCTCGGCGCTGTGCGGGGTGGTGAAGAACCGGTGGGTGTACCCGTCGGACCCGGTGTCCGTCGGCGCGGTGAGCACGCCCTGCTGGGCGGGGTCGTGCAGCGCGTCGTAGAGCCGGGCCGTCATGCGGATCGGGTTGCGGAACGCCGGGTGCGTGGTCACATCCTTGACCCGGTCGCCGTAGATGTAGATCTCCCGTTCGTCCCGCAGGCTTTCGATGTACTCGTCACCGGTGAACGGGCGCGTCTTGCGCACGCCGTCCTGCTCGTCCGTCATCGGACTCTCCCTTGTGGATTGCTCAGCGCAGTTCGACGCCGCTCTGACGGGCGGCATCGACGAACTCGCCGCGGGAGATCGCCGCGGCCACGGCCTCGATGTCGTCGCTCATGAAGCGGTCGCGGTCCACCTTGGGCACCAGCGAGCGCACCATCTCGTAGGTCGCCTTGGAAACCGGGCTCAAGCCCGTGTACCGGCCGGACAGGTCCACCGCCTGCGCCGCGGCGAGGAACTCCACGGCCAGGATGTAGTTGACGTTGCCGAGCACCTTGCGCGCGTTGCGGGCGGCGATCAGGCCCATGCTGACCACGTCCTGGTTGTCGCCGTTGGACGGCACGCTCTGGATGCTGGCCGGGCCGATCGTCCGGTTCTCCGCGACCAGCGCGGTGGCCGGGTACTGCGCACCGGCGAAGCCGCTGTTCAGCCCCGGGTCGCCGGCCACGAGGAACTCGGGCAGGCCCTCGCTGAGGTAGCGGTTGAGCAGCCGGTTGGTGCGCCGCTCGGAGAACACGCCCAGCTGGGTCAGGCCCAGGTTCAGGAAGTCCATCGCGAAGGCGATGGGCTGGCCGTGGAAGTTGGCGCCGTGGAAGATCTCCTGGCCCTCGAAGAACAACGGGTTGTCGTTGCTCGAGTTCAGCTCGGTGGTCAGCTTCTCGGTCGCGTGGTAGATGGTGTCGCGGATGGCGCCGACCACCTGCGGGATGGCCCGCAGGGTGTACGCCTTCTGCAGGTACACCTCGGTCTTGGTGACGCCGGTGTCGTCGCGGGCGGCCTCGGCCTGGCGGCGCAGTTCGGCGTGCTCCAGCGCGAGCGCGGTGCCCTTCATCAGCGCACGCATGTTGAACGCGGTGTCGATCTGGCCGCGGTGCGGGCGGGCGACGTCGTGGCCCTCGGCGAGGAACGGGCTGGTGGAGGCCTGCAGGGTCTCCAGCACCAGCGCGGTGACGATCTCGGCCTGGCGCACCTGGTCCAGCGCGCGGCCGACCACCAGTGAGCCGAGGCCGGTCATCGCCGAGGTGCCGTTGATCATCGCCAGGCCCTCTTTGAACCGCAGTTCCAGCGGCTTGATGCCGTGCGCCTTGAGCACCGGGCCGGTCTCCACCCGCTTGCCGTCCTTGAGCAGGTAGCCCTCGCCGATCAGCGTGATCGCGATGTGCGAGAGCGGCGCGAGGTCACCGCTGGCGCCCAGCGAGCCGATCTCCGGGATGGCCGGGGTGATGCCGAGGTTCAGGTACAGCGCCAGCCGGTCGAGCAGTTCGGGGCGCACCGCGGAGTAGCCCTTGGCCAGCGCGTTGAGCCGCGCCGCGAGCATCGCGCGGGACTCCTCCTCGGAGAACAGCGGACCGACCCCGGCGCTGTGGCTGCGCACCAGGTTGGTCTGCAGCTCCACCTCCTTCGAGACGTCCACCTGCATGTAGATCATCTCGCCGTAGCCGGTGGTGACCCCGTAGACCGGCGCGCCCTGGTTGACCGTCTCCTCGAAGATCTTGCGACTGGTCGCGGCCTTGGCCATGGACTCCGGGGATACCGTGCACAACACCTCGCGCGCGGCGACCCGGCGGACACCGGCGATGTCGAGGCTTTCGCCGTCGAAGGTAACCGGCATCTCGGCGTCGACCACAGAATCAGTCACGTTCCTCACTCCTTTTCTGCTCCATCAGCGGGAAGAACTCGGGACACGGCCGCAGCCAGCCCGGCGGGCGTCGGATCGGCGAAGTAGTCCCACAGGGACAGTTCGGCGCCCAGGCGCACGCGGATCAGGTGCAGCAGCCGCGGCAGCAGGACCGAATGGCCGCCCACGGCGAAGAAACCGTCGTCCGCGCCGACTTCGGCGGCCTCGGTCAGCTCCTCGAAGATCGCCGTGATCGTGCGCCGCAGCGGCCCGTCCGGCTCGGCGCGCGCCACGGCCGGGGCCACTTCGGGGACCGGCAGCCGCCGCCGGTCGATCTTGCCGCCGACGTTGCGCGGCAGCGCGTCGACGGTCTGGTAGGTCAGCGGCAGCAGCGTCTTGCCGAACCGGCGCACCAGGTGCCTGCGCAACTCCGGCACCGGCGCCTCCCCCGGCTCGGCGAGCACCAGGTAGGCGAGCAGGCGGGACACCAGCCCGTGCGCACCGGGCACGCCGATCACCGCGCAGTCGGCGACCGACGGGTGGGCGGCCAGCGCGGCCTCCACCTCGCCGAGCTCCATGCGCATGCCCAGCACCTTGACCTGGGCGTCGCGGCGGCCGCGGAACTCGAGGACCCCGTCGTGCCGGACCCGGCCGAGGTCGCCGGTGCGGTAGCAGGCACCGCCCACCACCCCGAGTTCCGGCCGCGGGCGGAGCGGTTCGAAGGCGTTCGTGGTGACGTCGCCGAGGTAGCCGGGGGTCAGGTACGGGCTGCGCAGCACCAGGTGGCCGGTCACGCCGGCCGGGCACGGGCGGTCCTCGCCGTCCACCACCAGCACCTGGCGGCCGGGGATCGGCCTGCCGATCGGCGCGACCCCGTGCAGCGTGACCGTGACGTCGTACCAAGTGGCCAAAATGGACTCGGTGGGCCCGTACAGGTTGACCAGCCGCGCCGACGGCAGTGCCGCGCGCAGGCCGTTGGCCAGGTCGGCGGGCAGCGCTTCGCCGGCGAGCAGGAGGTGGTTCAGCGCGGGCAGCCGCTCGCCGGTGCGGGTCAGCACCCCGAGCACCTCACGGGCGAAACTGGGGACCGTCTGGAAGTGCGTGATCTCCTCGGCGGCCAGCCAGGTGGTCAGCTTCTCGGGGTTCGCGCGGATGCGCTCGGGCACCGGGTGCAGGGTCGCGCCACTCGTCAGCGCGGCGAACATCTCGCACAGACTGGCGTCGTACCCCGGGGCCGCCCACTGCGCCACCCTGGTGCCGGGGCCGATGCGGAACTCCGTGGCGAACCAGCCGGTGAACTGCGCGAGCGTGGCGTGGTTCTGCGTGATGCCCTTGGGCTTGCCGGTGGAACCGGAGGTGTAGGCCACGTAGGCGAGATCGGTCAGCGCGACGGCCATCGGCCGGGGTGTCGCCGGTTCGAGGGCACGGACGTCGACGACCGTGCCATCGAGCTCTTCCGCGTACCAGGCCGCGATCGGGTCTTCGGCCACGCCGTCGACCAGCAGCACGGCGGGCTTGATGTCGGCCAGCACCGACCGCGCCCGCTCCCCCGAGTCGCTGGCGGCGAGGCAGACCACGTGCGCCCCGGCGGTGAAGGCGCCCAGCACGGCGGCGGCCTGCGCGGCACCGGTGGCCATGCGGATCGCGACCGGGCCCGGCGGCAGGACCGCCGCGATGGCATCAGCACGAGCGAGCAGCTCGTCGTAGGAAACCCCGGGCAGCGCTTCCCCGGAGTGCGTGCGGGCCTGCGCGGCGACGGTGGCGGTGACCGGCGCGGTGGCCTCGATCCGGTCGGCCGCCACGACCGCGGTCCGGATCCGGGCCGGGGCGTCCAGCGGCAGGTTCGCCACCGGCATGTCCGGGTGCGCCAGCGCCGCTTCCACCAGCGTGCGGAACTGCACGGCGACGAACCGGGTGATCCGCGCGTCGATCATGGCCGTGCGGTAGCGGAACCCGCCGCTGATCTCCGGCTTGATCTCGTCGACGGCCAGGGTGAAGTCGGCGTCGGCCCACAGCGGGTCGAACTTCTCGCGCCGCACGGTACAACCACGCAGGCGCAAGGCCGGGTCCTTCACCTCGACCCCGCGCACCAGGCCGTCCGACTCCACAATGGACTCGTGCTCGCGGTAGACGAAACCGGCGTCGAAGAACGGGCTGTGCCGCGGGTCCCTGGCCGGGTTGAGCGCGCGGGCCAGCTGCCCCTCGGTCGGACCGCCGTGCGCGGACGCCTCCCGGAGCTGGATGCGGACCCGGTTCAGCACCTCCCGGAAGCTCGGCCTGCCGGTGAAGCCGGTGGTGAGCACCAGCGGTGAGTCGAAGGGGCCGACCGCTCGGTCGAAGGCCGACCACGGCCGGGCCCGCACCGGCAGGCCGACCGGGATCCGGTCCACCGCGCTGAACCGGTGCAGCACGCAGGTGAATGCGGTCAGCAACACGGCGGCCGGGTCCACGCCCTGCTCGCGGGCGAACGCGGCCAAGGCGCCGGCCAGTTCCGCGCCCCAGTTGAACCGCACGGTGCCACCGGTGGTCGACGGGCCGGCGGGCCGGTCGCGGTGCAGCGGCAGGGTCAGCGCCGGGGGCGCCGGCGTGAGCTCCCCGCGCCACCAGTCCAGCAGCCGCGCGTGCTCGACCGAACCCTCGCGTTCCCGTTGCCAGCGCGCGAATTCGCCGTACTGCAGCAGCGGGGCACGCAGTGCGTCACGGAGCGGGCGGCCGGTGACGCCCGCGGTGTAGAGGCGGGACAGCTCGTCGAGCAGGATGACCATCGACGATTCGTCGGCCACCGCGCGGTGTGCCACCAGCACCACCACGTGCTCGTCGGGCGCGGTGCCCGCCACGGTGAGCCGGGCGAGCGGGCCTTCGCCGAGCCAGAGCGGCTCACCGATGATGTCGGCGCACAACTCGTCTTCGGCGTCCTCCGCGTCCGGCACCAGCCCCATGTCCACAAAGGACTTGCCGATCTGGTCGGCGGCGGCGATGCGCTGCACCGGCCGCCCGCCGACCTCGGTGATGCTCGCCCGCAGGATGTCGTGCCTGCGCACCACTTCCTGCCAGGCCCGGCCCAGCAGTTCGACGTCCAGCGGACCGGAGACCCGGTAGGCCCGGCTGCGGGAGGCAGCCGGGGTCCCCGGGTCGAGCCGGTCGGCGAACCACGCCTCGTCCTGCCGGACGGAGGTGACGGCGGAGATCTCGGGAAGCGCGCGACCGCGGTTGTCCTCCGACACTGCTGTTCCTCCGTTCCGGTATCGGGCGAGGGCGAGGCGCTAGGCGCTGTCCGGTAAGTCAAGGTCGCGCTCTCCGCGCCCAGGCGGCCCCTGACGGCACGGGCGAGTTCGGCCGAGTACGGCCAGTACGAGGCCGAATCGCCCGCACCGCCAGGAACCACCTGGATCACGAAGCCCATCGACCAGACTCACCGGACAGCACCTAGGCCGCCTTCTTCTCCTCGGCCACCGCGTTGTTCCCTGGCAGGGCGGTGACCTTCGGCGACGCGGCGCTGCGCGGGACGGCCTGGTTCTTCCGGCCGAACAGCACCGCCTTGATGATCTTGAACAGGATCTTCGGCTGCATCAGCGATTCCGGCTTCGCGACCATGCCCGCGGTCTTCATGTACGCGGCGGCCACATCACCGTCGCGCGAGGCGGCGGTCTGGGTCAGCGACAGGAAGAACTGCTGCACCTTCAGCGCGAAGGTGCGGTTGCCCTCCACCCCGGGGAAGCTGAGGTCGACGGTGTTGGTCATCTCCCACGGCGGGTCGATGACGTCGCGGGCCAGGTCGGCGAAGTACAGCTTCGGGTCCGGGGTGGCCCCGCTGTGCAGGTGGCCGCGGATGGTCAGCGCGGACAGCGCGGACACCGTCATGCCCTGGGCGTACACCGGGTTGAAGCAGGTCACCGCGTCACCGACGACGAGCAGGCCGTCCGGGAAGCGGTCCATCTTCTCGTAGCGGCGGCGCAGCGTGGTCGGGAAGCGGAAGGCGACCGGCTCGTCCAGGATCTCCGCGGTCTTCACCGCGTTGTAGATGTCCTGGGTGGACAGCGTCTTCAGCCACTCGAGCAAGCCGGCCTGGTCGGTGGGGGGGTGGTCGCCGAGCAGGCCGTAGGTGGTCAGCTCGACGCGGCCGCCGTCGGTCTTGGTGAAGATGGCGCCACGCGGCAGGGCCGCCGACGCGACCGGGTTGATCGACAGGTCACCGTGGTAGGGGTCCTCGGTGAGCCGGTAGTGCTGGGTGACGTAGCCGAGACCGATCTTCTTGCGCTCCTCCTCGACCCGGCCGTACCCCAGTTCCTCCAGCCAGATCGGCGTGCGCGAGCCGCGGCCGGTGGCGTCGACCACCAGGTCGGCGCTGAGCACCTTCTCCGCGGACTTGGTGCCGAGGCGCTGCACCTTGACGCCGGTGATCCGGCGCTTGTCCTCGCTGGTGGTCACCCCGAGGATGTCGTGCTTCTCCACGAAGGTGACGTTCTCCAGCGCGTTGGTCCGCCGGCGGATGTGCTTCTCCAGCATCGGCCTGCTGGCCGAGACGCAGGTCAGCCCGGCGTCCTGCTGCTTGATCGGCTTGCCCTTGAAGTACCAGCGCACGTCGCCGGCCAGGTCACCGGTGGGCACGCCGTCGGCGAAGATCTCCTCGGTGATGCCGGGGAACATCTCCTCCATCGCCAGCTGACCACGGGCGAGCAGGCCGTTGATGTGCTTGCCCTGCGGGCAGGACCGCCGCGGTCCGTCGACGCCGATGAGCGCGTCGCGGTCCACGATGAGCACCTCGTCGTAGGCATCGGCGAGCACCCGGGCGGCGAACAGCCCCGCGATGCTCCCGCCGAGCACCACCGCGCGTGTTTTGGTCACGTCGGCCATAACGGTTGTCTCCTCGAAATCCGCAGATAGTGATCAGGTGCCGACGAATTCCGGCGAACCATCGATCTTCACCACGACATCGTCACGCGGCGGGGTGACCCGGCGCATCTCCTGGACTGCGGGGCTGTCACGGCCGGTGATCCGCGCTCCCTTCTCCGTCATTGCGGGACCGCGTTCGGCGCGCTCACAAACGACTTCCGTTGTCGTAGGCTGATTTTCGGTGCTGGAAATCCCCATTGGAGACGAGCGAGGAGCGCGGGCGCATGTGCGGAATCGCGGGATCGGTCGCCCTGCCCCACGCCCGGCCGATCGCGGCCGCCGAACTGGGCCGGATGACCGCCGAACTGGTGCACCGCGGCCCGGACGAGGACGGTTTCTTCCTCGACGGCCCGGCCGCGCTGGGTTTCCGCAGGCTGAGCATCATCGACCTCGGCGGCGGCAGCCAGCCGATGTTCAGCGAGGACGGGGAAGTCGCGCTCGTCTGCAACGGGGAAATCTTCAACCACCGCGAACTGCGGGCGGAACTGGAAGCCAAGGGGCACCGCTTCCGCACCGACTGCGACGTCGAAGTGGTCGTTCACCTGTACGAAGAAGAAGGGCCGGAATTGCTGAACCGGCTCAACGGCCAGTTCGCCTTCGCGCTCTACGACCGCCGGGAACGCCAGCTCTTCCTGGCCCGCGACCACGCCGGCATCGCGCCGTTGTTCTACACCAGGACGCACGACCACTTCGTGTTCGGTTCCGAGGTCAAAGCGATCCTGCAGCACCCCGGCGTGCCGCGCGCGGTCGACCTGACCGGGCTCGACCAGGTGCTCACCTTCCCCGGTCTGGTCAGCCCGCGCACGATGTTCCGCGGGGTGTCGAGCCTGCCCGGCGGCCACTACCTCCTGGTGCGCGACGGTGAAGTGCGCGAAACCCGGTACTGGGACCTGGACTTCCCGGTCGAGGAAGAGCAGGCGCAGCCGGACGAGTACTACGTCGAGAAGCTGCGCGAGCTGCTGACCGCGTCCGTGCGCCGCCGGCTCCAGGCCGACGTCGGCGTCGGGTTCTACCTCAGCGGCGGCCTCGACTCCTCACTGATCGGCGCGCTCGTCGGCGAAGTCGTGCGGGACCCGCATTCGTTTTCCATCACCTTCCCTGAAGCCGACATCGACGAATCCGGTCACCAGCGGCTGATGGCGGACAAGATCGGCTCGATCCACCACGAGGCACCGTTCTCCGACGACGACATCGCCACCGAACTGCGGCGCATGGTGGTGCACGCGGAAACCCCGGTGAAGGAGACCTACAACACCTGCTCGATGGTGCTTTCCGCGCTGGCGAGGGAACACGGCGTCAAGGTCATCCTCACCGGCGAGGGCGCGGACGAGCTGTTCGGCGGCTACGTCGGCTACCGGTTCGACGGGCTCGGCCGCGGCGCCGGGCGCACCGGCGACCCGCTGGAGGACGCGCTCGAAGACAGCCTGCGCCAACGGCTCTGGGGCGAGTCGGACCTCTTCTACGAGCGGCAGTACCACGCCTGGCGCCAGTCCAAGATGGACATCTTCAGCGAGGACCTGCAGGCGTCGTTCGGCGAGTTCGACTGCCTGGCCGAGCCGGTGGTCGACACCGCCATGCTGGCCGGGCGGCCCCGGCTGAGCCAGCGGTCCTATTTGGACTTCAAGCTCCGGATGTCGGACCACCTGCTCTCCGACCACGGCGACCGGATGGCGCTGGCGAACTCGATCGAGGCGCGCTACCCGTTCCTGGACCGCGACGTGGTCGAGTTCGCGCGGACCGTGCCCGCCCACCTCAAGGTGCACCGGCTCGGCGAGAAGTTCGTGGTGAAGCAGGCCGCGCAGGGCCTGGTGCCCCCGGAGATCATCGGCCGGGAGAAGTACGGGTTCCGCGCGCCGGGCAGCCCCGGTCTGCTGCGCCGGAACCTCGAGTGGGTCGGCGACCTGCTCTCCCACGACCGGATCAAGCGGCAGGGCTACTTCGACCCGCACGTGGTCGACCACCTCAAGGCGCGCTACCTGCGCGACGGCTTCGAGGTCCACCCGCATTTCGACGACGACCTGCTGCTCGTCGTGCTGACGTTCGGCATCTTTCTTGACGAGTTCGGGTTGCCCCACTAGCGGTTCGGGGGTCCGGGGGTCGTCCCCCGTGCAGACAGCAGAGCTAGAAGGAGACACGATGGCTTCGGAGGCTTTCCAACCGATCCAGGCGCTGGTGGCGAAGGCGATCCGGCGCTTCCCCGACCACATCGCGGTGGAGTGCGCCGACGGCAAGCTCACCTACGCGGAGCTGGACCGGCGGGCCGACGACATCGCCGCCGCGTTGCAGGAAGCGGGCGCGGCACCCGGTGCGCTGGTGCCGGTGCTCGCCGAGGACCGCCGCGAGCTGGTCGCCGCGGTGCTCGGGGTGCTGCGCATCGGCGGGGTGGTGGTGCCGCTGGACGCCACCGCGCAGCAGCGGCGGCTGGAGCAGGCGCTCAACGACACCGACGCCTCCTGGGTGGTCACCGGCTCCGACCTCGGCGGGCTGCCGGCCAAGGTGCTCGCCGCGGCGGGGGCCACCGAGACCACCCGGATCGACATCGCCGACACCGCGGGCACCAGCGCGCGCCGGGCGGTGGTGGCGCACGAGCCGTCGCCGGACGACCCCTGCTACGTCTTCTTCACCTCCGGGTCCACCGGCCGCCCCAAGGGCATCGTCGGCAGGCTCGGCTCGGTCGACCACTTCATCCGCTGGGAGACCGGCCTGCTCGGGGTGGACCCCGGGTGGCGGGTCAGCCAGCTGATCAGCCCGGCCTTCGACGCCGTCCTGCGCGACATCTTCGTGCCGCTGACCACCGGCGCGACCCTCTGCGTGCCGCCGCCGGACACCCTGCTCGACCCCGCCGAGCTGAGCCGCTGGCTGGAGGCGTCGGACATCTCGCTGGTCCACACCGTCCCGTCGCTGTTCCGCAGGCTGGCCACCGCGCCCGGCGAGCACGGGTTCGCCGCGCTGGAGTGCGTCGCGCTGTCCGGGGAGAAGCTGGCCCCGCGGGACGCGGCGGGCTGGTTCGACCGCTTCGGCGAGCGCACCAAGCTGCTGAACCTCTACGGGCCGTCGGAAACCACGATGACCAAGACCTTCCACTTCGTCACGCGCGCGGACACCGAGCGGGAGTCGATCCCCATCGGACGCCCGATGCCCGAGACCGAGGTGCTGGTGCTCACCGACCGCGGCCAGGTCGCCGCGGCCGGTGAGGTCGGCGAGATCTACCTGTGCACCCCGCACCGCTCGCTCGGCTACCACCGCCAGCCCGACGCCACCGCCAGGGCGTTCGTGCCGGACCCGCGCGGCGGCTCGGCCGAGCTGGCCTACCGCACCGGCGACTTCGGCCGTCTCTCCGCCGACGGCGTGCTGGAGTACCTGGGCCGCAAGGACCACCAGGTCAAGATCGGTGGCGTGCGCGTCGAACTCGGTGGCGTGGAGAGCGTGCTGCGCAAGCACCCCGCGGTCGCCGAGGCTGCCGTGGTGGCGGGGGAATCCGCCGACGGCACGCCGTTCCTCTGCGCTCACGTGGAGCAGGTCTCACAGGGCGGGAGGGAGGGCCAAAACAGCGCTGCCGTGGATTCGGCGCTGCTGCGAGCTTTCCTGCGCGAGCGCCTGCCGGAAGCGGCGGTTCCGGCGGTCTTCGTGCCGACGGCCGAACTCCCCCGCACGATCAGCGGGAAGATCGACCGCCGCGCGCTGCCCGCGACCGCACCCGCCCAAGCCGCGTCGGCCGACGTGCTCGCCCCGCGGACGCCCGCCGAGCAGGCCATCGCCCGGATCTGGGCCAGCGTGCTGCCCGGCCTCGCTGGTGCGGTGGACATCCGGCAGGACTTCTTCGACGCGGGCGGCAGCTCGCTGCTGGTCATCGAGCTGCTGTCCCGGCTTTCCGCCGAGTTCGGGGTTTCCGTCCCGTTGCACGAATTCCTCTCCGCGCCGACCGTGTCCGCCGTCGCCGGGCTGATCGAGGGCTCCCTGATCTCCGACGACACCGACGACCTCGGTCTTTGACGGCCCCGAGCCGACCTGAGCCCCTGGAGGCTGAACGATGACCGAACCGAATCTGCTGTCGACCGATCCCGCCCAGGCCCAGGTGATCGAGCAGGAGGTCGAGGCCGCGCTGCTGCGCCAGGAGGGCGTCGCCGACGGCGCGGTCGTCTTCGCCGGCGTCGGCGAGTCGGCCCGGCGGAACTGCGTTCGCTGCGGCATCACCGGCAAGTACCCCGGCCTGACCTTCGACGAGGCGGGTGTGTGCTCGCTCTGCGTGCTCTACGAGGAAAACCGCGAGCAGATCGACGCCTACTGGGGTGACATCTCGGAACTGGCGCCGAAGCTGCGTGCCAAAGCCGAGGCGGCCGGGTCGGAGTACGACTGCCTGCTGCTGTTCAGCGGTGGCAAGGACAGCACCTACGTGCTCTACCGGCTGGTCGACCTCGGCCTGCGGGTGATGACCTTCACCTTCGACAACGGCTTCATCTCCACCACCGCGCTGCGCAACGTCGAAGAGGTGACCGGCGAACTCGGCATCGAGCACGTCACGAAGACCAGGGCCGACCAGAACAAGATCTTCCTGCTGAGCCTGCAGGAGCACAAGAGCGTGTGCAACGGCTGCTTCCGCTCGCTGCTGGACCTGAGCACGGAACTGGCGCACCACCGCGGCATCCCGAGCATCGTCACCGGGCTCTCGCGCGGGCAGATCATGGACGAGCGGCTGTCGTGGTTCCACCAGCAGGGCATCTTCGACCGCGACGAGATCGAGGAGAAGCTGGCGCTGGGCCGCCGCGTCTACCACCAGTCCAGCGGCACCGGTGCGGAGGCCGCCGCGGTGGACGCGGTCGAGGTGGTCGACTTCTACCGCTACTCCGAGGTGACCAAGGACGAGATCCGCGCGCTGCTGAAGTCGCGGTCGAAGATCTGGGCGCACCCGGAGGACACCGGCTTCTGCAGCTCGAACTGCCTGATCAACGACGTCGGCGTGTACGTGCACGCCGCCGAGCGCGGGTTCCACAACTACGAGGCACCGACCCGCTGGGAGGTCCGGCTCGGGCACCTCGCGGTCGCCGAAGCGGACGCGGAACTCCAGGGGCCGGTGAACTCGACGCGGGTCAAGCGGATGCTGGCGAAGATCGGCTACCCCGACCCTGCCGAGCACAAGCACCTCGGACCGCGCATGACCGCCTACTACGTGCCGCGCGACGGTGTCGCCGAAGAGGTGATCCGCGCGTCCGTGGCCGCGGTGCTGCCGGACGGACTGGTGCCCGAGCGCTGGGTGGCGGTCGACGAGATCCCGCGGCGGGCTGGCGTGGTGGACCGGTCGGCGTTGAAGGCCCCGGTCTCGACCCGCTTCGGGCGTGGCAAGGAGGACTCGTCGCACCCGCTCACCCCGTCGCAGAAGCGGGTGACCGAGCGAACGCCGCTGGCCGAGCAGGCCCGCGCGCTGCTGGTCACGCTGCCGGGCGCGGTGGACACCGCGAAGGTGAAGAAGATCGTGCTGCAACTGCTGATGCAGCACGACGCCCTGCGCATGCGGTTCACTCAGGACGAGCACGGCTGGCGGCAGCAGCCGGTCGGCGCGGGTGGCACGCTGCCGGTGGTCCGGCTCGACCTGTCGGCGGTCGCGGCGGAGCAGGAGCCCGCGCTGTTGCGGCGCGCTGTGGCGAAGCTGCGGGCGCGGCTGGACCCGGCGGAGGGGCGTGTGCTTCAGGTGACCGCGCTGGAGCGCGGGCCGCGCCCGGCCGGGTTGCTGCTGGTGCTGCACGAGCTGGCGGCCGACACCGCGTCGTGGCGGCTGATCCTGGAGGACGTGGTCACCGCCTGCCGCCAGATCGGTGCTGGTGAACCGGTCGAACTGGCGCGATCGGAGCCGTTTCCCGGTACCGCGCCGGTGCTCGACGAAGCCGCCGCCGATCCCGGCCCCGCGCTCGGCGTCCTGACCGCGCTCGGCGAGGTGCTGCCCGCCGCGCTGGGCCGGGAGTCGGTGACCATCGACGTCGCCGACCACACCGCCCCGCACCGCCGGACCGGGCGCATCGTCGGCCGCCTGTCCGATGTGGACACCTGGCGGATCGGGCCGGGTTTGCTGGAAACCACTTCCGAGCCCGCCGAAATCCGGTACGACCACTTCGGCGACGTGAGCACACTGCTGCCCGCCGGGTCGCCGGTGACGGTGTCGGACGTGCCCGAGGTCGACTTCACCGAGCTGCCGGGCACCGGACCGCACGGGATTTCGATCGCCGGTGCCGTCCGGGACGGGCGGCTGCGGCTGACGTGGCGTGGCGCACCCGAGGGGGTTCCGCAGCGGGTCGCCGATCGGCTGGACTGACGTGACCGCCACGCTGGGCGTGCTCGGCGGCATGGGACCCGCGGCCACCGCCGAGTTCCTCCGGCTGCTGGCGCTGCGGGTCCCGGCCCGCACCGACCAGGAGCACCCGCGGATCGTGCTGCTGTCCGAGCCGTCGGTCCCCGACCGGACCGACGCCCTGCTCGCCGGCGAGGACACCCCGCTGCGCCCGATCCGCGAGGGGCTGCGGACGCTGGTGGGCTGGGGCGCGGACCTGCTGGCCGTGCCGTGCAACACCGCGCACGTGTTCATCGACCGGATCAGCGCGCAGCTGCCGGTCCCGGTGGTGCACATCGTGGACGCCACGCTCCGGGCGGCGCGGCGGGCGAGCCCGGCCGGTGCGTGGCTGACCGCGACCACGGGAACCGTCACCAGCGGGCTGTACCAGGAGCGCGCCGCTTCACTGGGCTACCCGCTGCTGGTGCCCGACGAGCCGCTGCAACACCGCATCCACCGGGCGGCGTCGCTGGTGAAGGCCAACCGCACGCCCGAGGGCGGCGAGGTGTTCGCGGACGCGGTTTCCCAGCTGTGGCAACGGGACCGGCGTCCGGTGGTGACGGCGTGCACGGAGTTGCCCATCGCCTACACCGCGGCCGGGCTGCCGCCGGAGTCGATGGTGTCCAGTTTGGACGCGCTGGCCACCGCCTGCGCGGAGGAGTTGTACCGGGCGGCGGCCCCGCTCCGGATCGCTGTGTGAGGAGTACTGATGGCCGGATCGTGGACGGCGGTGCTGCGTGCCGCCCAGGGGACGCCCGAGGCGCGTGTGGTGCTGATCCCGCACGCCGGTGCTGGGCCGAACGTGCTGATGCCACTGGCCGAACGGCTGCCGCCGCGGTTCGAGGTGCTGGGCGTGACGCTGCC
This sequence comes from Saccharothrix sp. AJ9571, assembly GCF_021725495.1. Lineage (NCBI taxonomy): Bacteria > Bacillati > Actinomycetota > Actinomycetes > Pseudonocardiales > Pseudonocardiaceae > Saccharothrix > Saccharothrix sp. AJ9571. The sequence continues at coordinate 1,106,532 of NZ_CP091382.1, forward strand.
GGGCCGCGAACGCCGCTTCTCCGAGAGCTTCAAGGAAACCCCCTCGGACCCGCACGCGGTGGTCGAGGGCGTACTGGGCGAACTCGTCGCGCTGCCGTCGCTGCCGACCGTCCTCTTCGGACACAGCATGGGCGCCGCGGTGGCCGCCGCGATCGCGCTGGCGAAGCCGGAACCGTTCACGGGCCTGGTCCTCAGCGCCTATCCGTCCGGTGGTTCGGCGGCCGAGCGGGCGGGCCGCTGGAGCGACGACGACCTGGTCAAGATCATGCGGGCCGGCGGGGGCACCCCGGACGAGATCCTGGCGAGCCCGTTCTGGCGTGAGCACGTGATGGCGCTGCTGCGCTCGGACCTGACGCTGGGCTTGCGGCTCGCCCAGGTGAGCTTCCTCGGCCCGGTCGCGGTGCCGCTGACCGTGCTCGGCGCCCACGACGACCAGCTGGTGCCCTCGGCCGAGCTGCCCGCGTGGCGGGACCGGGCGGGCGCGGGCCTGCGCACCCGGATGTTCGACGGCGGGCACTTCTACCTGCTCGACGAACCACACGTGGGCGAGGTGGCCGCCGAACTCGCTCGAGCCTGCCTCGGCAATCGGGAAGACGCACAGGTCGAGGGCGATAATGGACCCTGGTCGCATGACTGAGTTCGAAGGCAAGTCCGTACTGATCTCCGGTGGTGGCAGCGGTATCGGCCTCGCCACCGCGCAGCGGCTGGTCGCCGCCGGCGGGCGCGTGGTGCTCGCCGGTCGCAGCCGCGAACGACTGAACACCGCGGTCAAGGAACTCGACGCGGGCGACCGCGTGGTCGCCGTGCAGGCCGACGTGGCCAGCACCGCCGACCTCGACGCGCTCTTCGCCCAGGTCGGTGAGACCGTCGGCAAGCTCGACGGCGTGTTCGCCAACGCGGGCACCGCCTCGGCGGGCCTGCTCGGCGACGTCTCCGAGGAGGAGTTCGACCGGGTCGTCGGCACCAACTTCAAGGGCACCTACTTCACCGTGGCCAAGGCCGTGCCGTTCCTCAACGAGGGCGCTTCGGTGGTGCTCAACGGTTCCTGGCTGGTGCACCGCGGCATGGCGCCGGGCGCGCTGTACGCGGCGAGCAAGGCCGCCGTGTTGAACCTGGCCCGCTCGCTGGCCGCCAACCTGGCGCCGCAGGGCATCCGGGTCAACGCGGTGACCCCCGGCCACACCGAGACCGAGATGTTCGACCAGGTCGCGCCGAACGAGCAGGTCCGCGAGTTCTTCCGCAGCCAGGTGGTGCTCGGCAAGCTGGGGCAGCCGAGCGACGTCGCGGAGACCGTCGCCTTCCTGCTCTCGGCCAAGTCGGCCTACGTCACCGGGCAGGAGTTCGTCGTCGACGGCGGCCTGGTGACCGCCGTCGCCGCCTGAGCCGGGGAGCCCGACCGTGATCGACTACCGGTTGCCGGAGGAACACGAAACCCTGCGCAAGACCGTTCAGGAATTCGCCGCCACCGAGGTGGCCCCGGTGATCGGGGCGATCTACGAGCGCGGCGGGTTCCCGTACGAGCTGGTCGCGAAGATGGGCCGGATGGGCTTGTTCGGGTTGCCGTTCCCCGAGGAGCACGGCGGCATGGGCGGCGACTTCTTCGCGCTCGGGCTGGCGCTGGAGGAACTGGCGCGGGTGGACTCCTCGGTGGCGATCGCGGTCTCGGCCGGGGTGTCGCTCGGGGCCATGCCGCTGTACAAGTTCGGCACGCCGGCGCAGAAGCAGCGGTGGCTGCCCGCGTTGTGCGCTGGCGAGGCACTCGCCGGGTTCGGCCTGACCGAGCCCGGTGGCGGTACCGACGCGGGCGCCACCCGCACCACCGCGGTGCGGGACGGGGACGAGTGGGTGATCAACGGCAGCAAGTCGTTCATCACCAACTCGGGCACGGACATCACCGCACTGGTCACCGTCACCGCGGTGACCGGCGTGACCCCGGAGGGCCGCAAGGAGATCTCCGCGATCATCGTCCCGTCGGGCACGCCCGGCTTCGCGGTGGCACCCTCGTACTCGAAGGTCGGCTGGTGCGCATCGGACACGCATGAACTGTCCTTTTCGGACTGCCGGGTCCCGGTGTCGAACCTGGTCGGCGAGGAAGGCCGGGGGTTCGCCCAGTTCCTCTCGGTGCTGGACGAAAGCCGGATCGCACTGGCCGCTGTGGGCACCGGCTTGGCGCAGGGCTGCGTGGACGAATGCGTGCGGTACGCCCGCGAACGCGAAGCTTTCGGCCGCCCGATCGGTGACCACCAGGCGATCGCCTTCAAGATCGCCGACATGGAAGCCCGGGCGCACACCGCGCGCCTGGCCTGGTACCACGCCGCCGCCCGCCTGGTGGCCGGCGAACCGTTCAAGCGAGAGGCGGCTATCGCCAAACTCGTCTCCTCGAACGCCGCCATGGACAACTCGCGGGACGCCACCCAGATCTTCGGCGGCTACGGCTTCATGAACGAATACCCGGTGGCCCGCTTCTACCGGGACGCGAAGATCCTGGAAATCGGCGAAGGCACGAGCGAGGTACAACGCATGCTCATCGCCCGCTCCCTGCTACACCCTTAGCCCGGTCCCTGTCACGAATGTGGCTTTGGGGGCGGATTCGGCCCCGAAAGCCACGCGGTGTCTAGCGGTGGTTGCAACTCCTGAGTGAGGAGGGGTTGTGATGGGTCGTCGGTTGTTGCCGGTGGGTGTGGTGGCGGGGTTTTGGGAGGGGGTGCGTGCGGGGTTGTCGGTGCGGGCGGCGTCGCGGGTGGTGGGCGTGTCGCACGAGACAGGGCGGCGGTGGTTCGCTCAGGCTGGTGGGGTGAGCGCGAACGCGAGGATTCCCCGGCCGGGGTCGGGCCGGTTTTTGAGCCTGGCCGAGCGGGAGGAGATCGCGGTGGGGATCGCCCGGGGTGAGTCCAACACGCAGATCGCCGCCCGGCTGGGGCGGGACAAGTCCACCATCGGCCGGGAGATCGACCGCACCGTGGGCCGGGTGCTGGGCACCGAACACGCCGGCACCGATGTGCGAGAACACTACCGGGCCTCGGTCGCGCACGAACTGGCCCGCGAACGCGGCAAACGGCCGAAACCGGCGAAACTGGCCGTGCACCGGCAACTGCGTGAGCAGGTCCAGGCCGGGCTGAACCAGAAATGGTCCCCCGCGCAGATCAGCGCCACCCTGCCCGAGCAGTTCCCCGACGACCCCGGCATGCGCATCAGCCCGGAAGCGATCTACCAATCACTGTTCGTCCAGGCCCGGGGTGCGCTGCGGCGGGAACTGGCCGCCTGTTTGCGCACCGGGCGGGCACTGCGGGTCCCGCGTAACCGGGCCCGCGCCCGCGCGCAAACCTCGAAACTGGGCCACCCGATCCCGATCTCCCAGCGCCCCGCCGAAGCCGCTGACCGCGCAGTACCCGGACACTGGGAAGGCGACCTCATCCTCGGCACAAACAACGCCTCAGCGATCGGGACCCTGGTCGAGCGCTCCACCCGTTTCGTCATCCTGCTGCACCTACCGGATGGTCACAGCGCCGAACAGGTCCGTGACGCGATGATCCCCGCCATCACCGCCCTGCCCCAGCATCTACGCCGCTCGCTGACCTGGGACCGCGGCAACGAAATGGCCCGCCACCCCGACATCACCCTGGCCACCCGGATGCCCATCTACTTCGCCGACCCCTCCAGCCCCTGGCAACGCGGCTCCAACGAGAACACCAACGGCCTGCTGCGCCAGTACTTCCCCAAACACACCAACCTGACGACCCACACCGCCGACGACCTCGCCCACGTCGCCGCCGAACTCAACAACCGCCCACGCCAGACACTGGGCTGGCACACACCAGCCCGATGCCTACGTGAACTACTATCCCAACCAACCTAAGTTGCAACCATCGATTGAGACCACCCCACATTCGTGTCCCATCCGGGGGCTCCCGGGTCACCGAAGCGGTCGTGCCGTGAATGTGGCTTTCACGGCGGAATCGGCCGTGAAAGCCACATTCACGGCACCAAGCACCCCCCACCCCAAGCGAGCCGGGCACCGAACCCCGCGCCCATCCACACTCCCCCTTCCCATCCCGGTCCCAAGCCCAAACGCGGCAGCGGCTCGGTTGTCAAGGTATCTTTCCCGCCTTGACAACCGAGCCGCTGCCGTCGTCACAATGGGCCGCCGGGATGGGAACCACCCTCAAGCGTGCTTCGTCTCCAAGAGCCCCTGAAGACCCAGGATCTCGATAGCCCGTTCCCGCATCTCGACCTTCCGCACCTTCCCCGAAACGGTCATCGGGAACTCGTCGACCACGTGCACGTACCGCGGTATCTTGTGCCGAGCCAGTTCCCCGCTGCAGAAAGCACGCAACGAGCCGGCATCCAGGACGGGCGTCCCCGGTCGTAGCCGGACCCAGGCCATCAGTTCCTCGCCGTACTTCTCGTCCGGCACGCCGATCACCTGCACGTCCACGATGTCCGGGTGCGTGTGCAGGAATTCTTCCACCTCGCGCGGGTAGATGTTCTCGCCACCCCGGATCACCATGTCCTTGATGCGCCCGGTGATGTTCAGGTACCCGTGCTCGTCCATCACCCCGAGGTCACCGCTGTGCATCCAGCCCGCGGCGTCGATGGCGTCGGCGGTCTTGTCCGGCTGGTCCCAGTACCCGGTCATCACCGAGTACCCGCGCATGCACACCTCCCCGGCCTCCCCGCGCGGCACGGTCAGGCCGGTGCGCGGGTCGACCACCTTGATCTCCACGTGCGGTCCGGCGCGGCCGACGGTGGACACGCGGCGCTCCAGCGAGTCGTCCGCGCGCGTCTGGGTGGCGACCGGCGAGGTTTCGGTCATGCCGTAGCAGATGGTCACCTCGGTCATCCCCATCAGCTCGACCACCTGCCGCATCACGTCGACCGGGCACGGGGTGCCGGACATGATGCCCGTCCGCAGCGAGGACAGCTCGAAACCGGCGAAGTCCGGGTCGGCCAGCTCGGCGATGAACATCGTCGGCACGCCGTACAGCGAGGTGCAGCGCTCGGCCTCGACGGCCTCCAGCGTGGCCCGCGCGTTGAACACCGGCGCCGGGATCACCACGCTCGCGCCGTGCGTCATCGCGGCCAGGTTGCCCATCACCATGCCGAAGCAGTGGAAGAACGGTACCGGCACGCAAACCCGGTCCTCCGGACCGTAACCGCACAATTCACCGACGGAGAAACCGTTGTTCAGGATGTTGTGGTGCGAAAGCGTCGCGCCCTTGGGGAAGCCGGTGGTACCCGAAGTGAACTGGATGTTGATCGGCTCGTCCGCGTGCAGGGAAGCGCCGACCTTCGCCAGCAACGCCGGATCGCCGCGGCGACCGCGGTCCACCACTTCGTCCCACGAATTCCCGTTCAGCAATACGACCTGCTCCAGCGCCGGGCAGTCGATTTCGGCGATCATCCTCGCGTAATCCGAGGTTTTGAACCGTTCCGCGGAGACCAGCAGGCGCACCCCGGCCAGGTTCAGCACGTATTCGATCTCGTGCCTGCCGTACCCCGGGTTGAGGTTGACCAGGATGGCGCCGATCTTCGCGCAGGCGTACTGCACGATCACCCATTCCGCGCAGTTCGGCGCCCAGATGCCGACCCGGTCCCCCGGCTGGATGCCGTGGTCGAGCAGGCCGAGCGCGAACACGTCGACCTCGGCGCCGAGTTCGGCGTAGGTCCACCGGCGTCCGGTCGGCCGGTCCACCAGCGCGTCGCGGGAACCGAAGTCTTCCACCGCGTTGTCGAAACAGGCGCCGATCGTCTCACCGAGCAGGGACTTGGCCGAGGCGCCGGACGAATAGCTCGGCAGCACCCTCGAACTCATGCCGCACCCAACCGCGCCTGGCTGTATTCGCGCTGCGCGATGGCGGAAAGGAAGACCGAAATGCCGGCGTGGCTGTGCTGCATCGAAAGATCACGCCAAACCCGTTCGACGCGGGCGCCGTTGCGGACCGCGCTGGAACCGGCGGTCGGCACCAGGTGCGCCTGCACCGCGTCGAAGCTCAGCCGCACCACTTCCCGGCAGATCAACGCGATCCGCAGTTCGCGCTCGGGCGTGAACGCCGCCGAGCCCTCCGAGCACGCCTGCTCCCACTGCTGGATCGCGTTGTGGAAGGCCGCTTCCGCGGTGGCGATCATGCCGGTGGCCTGGCCGAACCGGAACTGGTAGTCGGGGTCCTGGGCGCGGCCCTGGATCGGCGGGAAGATCGTCGAACGGGTCTTCATCAGCTCTTCGCACGCTTCGAGCGCGCTCTGCGCCATGCCGACCGCGAGCACGGCGTCTTCCAGCACCATGAAGCTGAGCAGGCCACCGCCGTAGAAGGTGTTGCCGTGCAGGGCGAACCCCGGCGTGCCACCGGAAACGTCGACCTGGCTCAGGTGCATGTCGAACATGTGGTGCGCGGGGATGTGCGCGTTCTCCATGCTGATGCTGTGCGAGCCGCTGCCGCGCAGGCCGAGCGTGGTGTTCCAGTCGTCGAGCCGGGTCCACTTCTCGCGTGGCACCACGAACATCATCGGCGACGGCGTGCCGTCCTCGCCGAAGTTCAGCGTGTGCCCGATGAAGTGGGTGGCATACGGCGAACCCGAGCAGTAACCCCAGGTGCCGCTGAGCCGCCAGTCGCCGTTCTCCAGCCGTTCGGCGGTACCGCCGGGGGCGACCGTCGCGGGGCAGATGAAGTCGCCGCCGGCGAAGATTTCGTCCTGCACCCGCTGGTCGAAGATCGACGCGGCGGCGTGCGCGTGCGCGGCGCCGAGGCAGTACATCCAGCCGGTGGACGGGCAGCCCCTGGTCAGCGCTTGGACCACGCGCATGAACGTGCCCAGGCCGAACTCGTAGCCGCCGTAGCGGCGGGGCACCAGGATCCGGTAGAACCCGGCTTCCCGGAACGCCTCGTGGGTGTCTTCGGCGTAGTAGCCGCGCTTCTCGGTCTCCGCCTGGCGTTCGACGAGCGTGGGCGCGATCGCCTCGGCCCGCGCGACGACCTGGTCCGGAGTGAGCTCCGGTTCGGGAATATCCACCGTGGCTGTCATCGCTGCACGAATCCTTTTCTCCGGCGGCCTGGCTGGCTCCGGTTACCGTCACATCCGCCCGCGCGCGACCACGTCTCCCGGATTGCGCTCTGCCACCCCGCGGCGCCTGGAACAGCAAGGATGAACAACCACCGCGCCCGGTATGAGGAATACATAGAGCATCGGTGCACGCGGCACTGGTCGCGCCGGCCGCGCCGCTGACAGAATCCGATAACGGACAGATGACGTACCCACGCTCACCGAGTCCGAACTGGCCGGCGTGCCATGACCGCGTTCACCGCCCGGACCGCATCCAGAGAGGAACCCCCATGACCGAAGAGCGCACGATCCGCGAGATCAAGATCAACCGCACCATCGACGCCAAGCCCGAGCAGGTCTTCAAGGCCTGGACCGAACCGGAGCACTTCACCCACTGGTTCGGGGCGCCGCTGCCGACGATCTCGATGGACGTCCGTCCCGGCGGCAGCTGGAAGGCCACCCTCGACTACGAGGGCACCGAAATCCCCTTCCACGGGATCTACAGCGAGGTCGAAGAGAACTCCCGACTGGTTTTCTCGCTCATCGACCCGAACGACCCGGAGTTCGAGGAGAAGCAGGCCCGCGGCGAGAACGAGGAAGCCGTCACCCTGACCTTCACCGAGTCCAACGGCAAGACCAAGCTGGGCTTCCGCCAGACCGGTTACCTCCCCGAGGAGGAACTGCCCCAGGCCAAGGAAGGCTGGGTCTCCTGGTTCGACGCCCTGGAAGAGTACCTGACCAAGAAGTCCTGAACGTAGTACCGACGGTTCGCTAGGAACGCGGTGAACTGCGCCACCCGGCGGGGGTGGCGGAAGACGGGGATTCCCCTGTTTTCCGCCGCCCCCGCTTCGGTGTTTTTCACGCCTTCCGCGCGCCGCAATCGGGAAGACGCGACCGGGGACGGCCGTGCGAAATCGTGGGGGGAGGAAACGATCGGGAAGCCGTGCGTGCTCGCAGGAAATCCAGGAGGAGAGATCGAATGAGTAAAGTGGTCATCGACGTCTGGGTCCCCGATCTGACTTTTCCGGGCTGGATGGACCGCTGGTTCCAGCTGGGCAAGGACTTCGAGCGGGCGTATCCGCAGTACGAGGTCCGGGTGCAGGGCAAGGACTTCTGGACCTTCCCGCAGGAGGTCTCCCGCGCCGCGGCGGCCGGCACCCCGCCCACCCTGGCCGAGCTGTACTTCTACATGGGCCAGGTGGCCCGCGACCTGCGCCACGCCGACGGCCGCCCGCTGTTCACCTCGGTCGAGCAGGCGGTGGACGGGCGCTCGGAGATCAACGGCGAGCCGGTGGTGCTCGGCGACCTGATGAAGCCGTTCCGCGAGTACTACACCGTCGGCGGCGACCTGATGTCCATGCCGTCGGTGTGCACCACGAGCCTGCTCTACGCCAACACCGACCTGCTGGACAAGGCGGGCGTCACCGAGCTGCCGGAGACCTGGGCCGAGGTCACCGCGGTCTGCGAGCAGATCGCCCGCGCCAAGGGCGCGCCGAAGAACGCCATCACCTGGTCCAACCACGGCACCTTCTACCAGCAGGCGATCGCCACCCAGGGCGGGCTGCTGGTGAACAACGACAACGGCCGCTCCGGGCGCGCCACCGAGGCCGAGCTGGCGTCGAAGGAAATGCTGGCGTGGGCCGAGATCTGGCGTGAGCTGCACCGCGACGGCCACTACCTGCACACCGGCGGCATCCCCGACTGGGCCCAGACCCTGCGGGCCTTCGCCGAGCAGGACGTGGCGATCCGGATCTCCTCGTCCAACGACGTCAACTACATGGTGCAGGCGGCCAAGGACAACGGCTTCGGCATCGAGGTCGGCCTGTTCCCGTTCAGCGACCAGCTGCCGTACGTGGGCAACGCCATCGCCGGGACGTCCATGTGGCTCACCAGCGGCCTGGACGAGGCCACCCAGGACGGCGCGCTGACCTTCCTGCAGTACATGCACAACACGCGCAACGCCGCCGACCGGCACAAGGCGAACAGCTTCGCCCCGGTCACCCACGCCTCGTTCGACCTGCTGGAGCGGGAAGGCTGGTTCGAGCAGCACCCGTACCACCGGGTGGCCAGCGACCACGTGACCCGGTTCCCGGCCAAGGCGGTCCGCCCCGACGGCGTGCCCGCCGACGCGGTCCCGGCCCAGCAGGGCGCGGTGTTCGGCGACTTCGCCGGCAACCAGGACGTGATGACCCGCGCGATGGGTGACGTGCTCCGCGGTGCCGACCCGATCACCCGGTTCACCCAGGCCACCGAGGAGGCGCAGGCGCTGCTGGACACCTACAACGCCTACGCGCTCGGTGACTGGCCGCGCGACCCCGACGGCCCGAACAGCAGCCACAAGGTGGAGTACTTCACCACGCTGATGGCCGGTCGTGACTATTCGGCGGCCGACCTGGAGAACGTGGTCAAGCTCAACCGCTGACGGCATTCCCGTACCCCGGCCCGGTATCGGCGTTCACCGCCGGTGCCGGGCCGTTCCCATTTCCGGCTCTTCCCCGTTGTGCAGTTTCCGGGCCGCAATCGGAGAGATGCCCCGGGCCACCCTTTTGGCCGAAGCTGTCCGAGTCTGATTAATCCGTGAGGGAGCCGTTATGGTGACAACGAGCGCGGTGGACCCACGTCCTCGGGTCCGCTCTACGAAGCGCAGATTTTTCCCGCAGCTGGAGGGTATGCGCGGACTGGCCGCGCTGGGTGTGCTCCTCACCCACGTCGGTCTGTACTCGGCGCAGGTCAGCCTGTCCGATTTCCCCGGGATGGAGCAGCCCGGCAACGGTTTCGCCGGGGTCCTGCTGCAGCAGCTGCACGTGAGCCTGCCGATCTTCTTCGTGCTGTCCGGGGTGCTGCTGTACCGCCCGTGGGTGCTGGCGGCGCTCGGGGGCACGAAGAAGCCGGGGGTCAAGCCGTACCTGTGGCGCCGGGCCCTGCGGACGCTGCCGGCGTTCTGGGTGACGCTGGCGGTGGTGCTGATCGCGTTCAACAGCGAGGGCATCCAGAACGTCTGGCACGTGGTGCGGCCGTTCCTGCTGCTGCAGGTGTACGAGAGCGAGGCGTACCTGTTCGGCCTGGAGCAGAGCTGGAGCCTGGCGACGGAGATCGCCTTCTACGCCCTGCTGCCGGTGCTGGCCTGGGCGCTGAACCGGGTGGCCCGCGGCGGCGCCGACGTGGCCGCCAAGGCCCGCCGGATCGTGCTCGTGCTGACCGCGGTCGCGGTGGCCGGGTTCGCCTTCGCGGCGTACACCTTCACCGACTCGATCGGCATGTGGCCGATCGAGGACAAGTGGCCGCTGAAGTGGATGGGCTTCATCGCCGCCGGCATGGCACTGGCCACGCTCTCGGCCGCCGCGGAGATCGCGCCGGAGAAGTCCCCGCGGCTGTACCGCTTCCTGGCCCGCAAGCCGGCCTCGGCTTGGGTGGCGGCGCTGGCCGTGTACCTCATCGCCTGCTTCCAGCCCTTCGGTGAGCCCGGGAGCGCGAACTACCCCGGCATGGCGCAGGGCCTGATCGAGCACGTGCTGTACCTGTCGTTCGGCCTGCTGGCGGTGGCCCCGCTGACCCTGCCGAACTCGCGGTCGAAGCTGATCGACGCGGTGCTGACGAACCCGGTCATGCTGTACCTGGGCAAGGTCTCGTACGGCTTGTACCTGTGGCACATCGCGATCATCTACTTCTACAACGAAGGCGTCTTCGGCGCTGACGGCTTCTGGGAACTGCTGGGCATCTGCTTCTTCGGCAGCCTGGTCGCGGCGACGCTGAGTTATTACCTCATCGAAAGCCCCGCGATGCGCCTGCGGGAGAAACTGGGGAAGGCGCCGAAGGAAGCGAGCGTGGCTACGTTCGACCGTTCGGACCGCCTGACCTCGGTGCGGTAGCCGGTTCATTCGGGTACCCACCCCGGTCTTTGATTGTTACGACGGCGAAGACCCCTTGTCAAGGCGGGAACGATGCCTTGACAAGGGGTCTTCGCCGCGTTCTTGGCTATGGACCGGGATGGGGAAGGGCCCCTGTGTCCGGTCACCAGGGCTCCCCTCTTCCCGTGTCACGAATGTGGCTTTGGGGGCGGATTCGGCCCCAAAAGCCACATTCGTGTCATCGCCCCCCGCCGCTGTGCCGTGAATGTGGCTTTCACGGCACATTCCGCCGTGAAAGCCACATTCACGGCACCCAACACCCCCACCCCCTCACCCAACAGGCGCCCGGCCACAAAACCCGAGCCAACGAGCCAGCCAGGCCTCCCCCATCCCGGTCCCAAGCCAAAAACACGGCGAGGCCCTCTTTGTCAAGGCATCTTCCCAGCCTTGACAAAGAGGGCCTCGCCGTAGTCACACTAAAAAACCGGGATGGAGAACCCCACTACGAGGGCTTGACCGCCCAAATCACCCGATTCAGCAGCTCAGCCGGCGGAGTCTCCACGATGTGCGCCTCCGCGAACCCGGCGCTCAGCAGCTTCTCCGTCCAGAACTCCGGCGTGGTCAGGATCTCGCCGTCCTCGCGCATGAACCGCGGCAGCAGGTCGATCTGCAGCAGCATCCGCTCGAAGCTCGCGTGCTCCAAGTAGTGCTTCGCCTTCGCGGTGAGCAGGTCGAGCACGTCCTTCGCCCGTTCCGGGCTGCCCGCCGGGCCCATAACGCGGCAGAACTGGTCGGCGTTGACGAAGCGCCCGCCCGGGCGCAGCACGCGGAAGAGCTCCGCGGCCGCCAGCTTGTACGTGTCCAGCTCCAGGTGGTGCAGGGCGAAGCTCGAGATCACCGCGTCGAAGCTGTTGTCCGGGATGAACGACAGGTCCTCCACCAGGCCACCGGCGAACGAGACCTTCGGGTCGTCGGCGAACTTGATCTCGGCGGCTTCCACCATCGTCGGCGCCGGGTCGACGCCGAGGATGGTGGCCTCCGGCAGCGCCGCCCGGACCAGCGACGTCAGCCGACCGGTGCCGGCGCCGATGTCGAGCAGGTCCTTGGTGTCCGGCGGCAGCAGGCCGACGGCCGCGGCCAGCAGCTTGACGTTGGACTCGTCGGTGTTGAGCACCTTGTCGTAGTCGATGCCGACGTCGTTCCAGTGCGTGGTCGATTCACTCATTCATCGCTCCCAACATCAAGCGGCGCGGGCCTGCTGCGCCTGCGACCCCAGTGATTCCCAAATGGACAGATACCGCTCACCGCTGTCCGGCAGCACGGTGACGATGGTGGCCCCGGCCCAGCGGTCGCTGGCGGCGAGCACGCGGGCCGCGTGCACCGCGGCCCCGGACGAAACCCCGACGAACAACCCCATCGAGCGGGTCAGCTCCTTGGCCGAGTCCGCGGCGTCCTCGTCGGCCACGGTGATCACCTGGTCGATGCAGTCGACGTCGGTGACCGGGTTGATGAACCCGCCGCCCATGCCGGGGATCTTGTGCGGGCCCCGCTCACCGCCGGAGAGCACCGGCGAACCGGTCGGCTCGACCGCCACGGTGTGGATGCTGCGGCGCTCCTTGAGGAACTTGGTGATCCCGGTGAGCGTGCCGCCGGTCCCGACCCCGCACACCACCACGTCGACCTCGCCGCCGGTGGCTTCCCAGATCTCCGGCGCGGTGGTGCGGTAGTGGGCTTCCACGTTGACCGGGTTGGCTTCCTGGCCGCACAGCCACGAACCGGGGATGGACTTCGCGATGCCCGCCGCCTTGGCGATCGCCGCGGGCAGGCCCTGGGTGTGGTCGGCGAGGACCAGTTCGGCGCCGTACGCACGCAGGATCGCCTTGCGTTCCTCGGTGGCGTTGTCCGGCAGCACGATCACGCACCGGTGCCCGCGCATGGCGGCCAGCGCGGCCAGCGAGATCGCGGTGTTGCCCGAGGACGCCTCCACGACGGTGCCGCCGCCTTCCAGCGGCAGCTTGCCGGTGCGCTCGGCCTCCCGCAGCATCCACAGCGCGGCGCGGTCCTTCACGCTCGCCAGCGGGTTGAGCATTTCCACCTTCGCCAGCAACCGCACGTGGTCCGGCACGTCGGGCAGCCGCAGCCGCAGCATCGGCGTGCCACCGACGAGGTCCTCCAGCCCGGAAATGATGCCAGGCCCGAGCTTGGAATCGGTCATCACTGCACTCCTTCGATATCGGTACTCGGCCGCCAGCCGAAAAGCCGGGCGAATTGGTCGTCCGAAGTGGAAAACTCCACGGCGCGTTCGTAGTCCACGCCGCCGGTGCGGCGGGACAGCAGCACGATCTCGCGGGTACGCGGCGCGCGGAGGCGCTCGTAGTCCGCGAGCGAGTCGTTCGCCAGGCACGCGGTCAGCACGGCGGCGTCCTCCAGCGCCATGCCCGCGCCCTGGCCCAGTGTCGGCGCCATCGGGTGCACGGCGTCACCGAGCAGGGTCACCTGGCCCTGGGTCCACTGTGGAACGGGGTCGCGGTCGACGATGTCGGTCATCACCACACCCGCCGCGGTTTCGGTCGTCTCGACCAGCTCGCGCAACGCCGGATCCCAGCCGGCCATTTCGACCAGCAGGTCACCCAAAGCTTCCGAAGGCGTCTTCGCGGGCCAGACACCCTGCGGCGCCACGATCTTCGCGGTCCAGTAGAGCAGCCCGCCACCGACGGCACCGACGAAGAGGTCGATACCGGGACCGGCCGCCGTGACCCCGACCGGGAAGTTGTGCGACGCCGCGGTCCGCCCGCGCACCGACGAGTACCCCCGGTACCGGATCGGCGTCGGGCCCAGCAGCCGCTCACGCACCCCGGACCGAAGCCCGTCGGAGCCCACCAGTACCGAACCGGTCACCGTCGAACCGTCCGAAAGGGACACCGACACCGAGGAGCCGTCGTCCTCGTGCCCGACGACCTCCCGGCCGATGCGCAGATCGACGTCCACCGCCAGCGCTTCGTCCAGCAGCGCGTTCTGCAGGGCCGAGCGCAACAGCATCACGTGCGGTGTGCCCCAGCGGTTCTCCAGGTCACCGATCGGGTCCGACGCCAGCACCACCCCGTCGGACCGCAGGTGCGGGCGCACGTCGCCGGGCGCGGCCACGTGACCGGCGGCGCGCACGGCCTTGCCGAGCGGCGCGCTGATCGTGTCCAGCGCCCGGATCCCGTTGGGGTAGAGCACCAGGCCGGCGCCGACGTCGGCGATCCGGTCGGCCCGTTCGACCACCGTCACGCCGAACCCGGCCCGCGACAGGCCGATGCTCAGTGCCAGGCCGCCGATGCCCCCACCGGCGACCACGACCGAATCACGCCCGGGAGACGACCCCCGGACTCCCGAAGAGGGTCTGAGTTCAGGCATCACCCAACACCAGCCCGTCGAAGAACCACGTCTCCAACTCGTTCAGCCGGTGCTGCACGGTCGCCCGGTCCGGCCCGGAGACCAGGTACGCGGCCATGAAGTCGGCCGAGTACCGCGGCACCGGCATGACCTCGCCGACCTCGACGAAGACCTTCTGGCGCTCGACCCAGTCGAACGGCGGCTCGCCGCGCACCGCGAGCACCTTGCCCGGCCGCTTGCCGAGCACCAGCTGCCCGGTCATCTTGGCGGGCTGCAACCGCCCGCCGCCGGTTTCGATCGGCAGTGGCAGGCCGACGTCGGCCCGCAGCCAGCACTCGTTCAGCTCCACACCGAACAGCGTCTGGATCACCGCGCGGGTCTGCGCGCCACCGGTGCGCCCGGCGATCTCACACAGCACCAGCCGGTCGTCGGGCGTCCGGAAGACCTCGCAGTGGAACACGAAGTTCGGCGGGGCGGGCAGCGCCTCGATCACCCGGTCGACGAACTCGATCATGCGCTGGGCCAGCGGGTCGTCGCGGTCCATGGTGACGTCGTGCCGTCCCCCGCGCTCCTCCTTGAACGAGGCCAGCTGGAACAGGTACTGCGACGGCCAGGAGAAGACCACCTCGCCGTTCACCACGAGCCCGTCGACGTGGGCCATCGAGCCGGGGACGAACGCCTCCACCATCAGGTTCGACTGCAGCGGGCCGTAGATGTCCAGGTCCTCGTCGAGGAACGCGTCCAGTTCGGCGGCGTCGTTCAGCACCTTGACGCCGATCGAGCCGGCCCCGTCACGCGGCTTGACCACCACCGGGAACCCGTGCCGCTCGGCGAAGACGAGCAGGTCCGCCGCGCACTCCACCGGCGCGTGCGGCGCGACCTCGATACCGCCCGCCGCCGCGATCTCCTTCATCACCAGCTTGTTGCGGAACGGGACCGCGCTCTCCAGCGTCTGGCCGGGCAGCCCGAGCAGTTCACGCAACTGCGCCGCGCGCTCCAGGTCGTGCTCCTGGAAGGTGAAGATGTGCTTGACGTCGTACTTGCGCGCGAGTTCGAGCACGCGCTCCTCGAGCACCCCGCCGACCTCGTAGTCGTCGATGGCCTCCATGTGCCGGTAGCCGTGGTCGTCCCCGGTGGGCAGGTCCTCGCCCACCCAGCCGAGGTGCTCGCGCGAGGCGATCAGCACCACGTCGCCGTCGTACCCGGCCAGCCACTGCGGGTACGGGCAGGCCGCGAGGGAGCTGCGGTGGTGCAGCACAAGGACGGTCATCGCTTCACTCCTGTCTCAAGCCCGGCCTGCACGCGGACGGCCGTCCGGTGCTCGTCCTCGTCGGCCGTCTCCGCGCCGACCCCGTCCACCAGCCAGCGACCGTCGGTGGTGTGCACCACCTCGACCGCGTACGGCTGACCGGGCACCACCGGCAGGGCGGCCAGCGTGGCCTCCACGATGGACAGCAATTCCGCACGCTCGCCCGAGTCGTCGGGGATCGGCGCGACCACTCGGTGCCGCTCGCCGACCACCCACGGCTCGGCGAACAGGCTCGGCACCGAGATCAGGTCCGGGGTGAGCCCGCCCTGGGTGTAGATGCGGACCTCCGCCTCGTCGTTGAGCACCGCGGCGGTCGGGCTGCCGGGGATCTTGCGCTCGCGGATCCGCACCGGGTAGCCGAACTTCGCGGCCGCCGCGTAGACGTCGGTGATCCGCAGCACCGGCGAGGCGCCGACCACCGGCACACCGGCCGCGGCCAGCCGCTCGCGCACGGCGACCGGGTCGGCGAGCACCACGGCGTCTTCGCGGCTCTGCCCGGCGATGCCGAAGTAGTCGCGCAACGCGCCGCTGCGCACCAGGTCCGGCGTCTCGGTCGCGACGATCGCGGACAGCTCGGTGCGCTGCCCGAGGTTCAGCAGCAGCCGGTCGACCGCGGCCGAGTTTGCATAGCCGTCGACCACCTCCACGCGGTGGTAGCCGTCGCCGATCTCGTCGCGGGTGCGGCCGGTGACCAGCAGCAACTCCTTGTCGCTGTCCCGCAGCCAGTCCGCGTAGGGCGGCAGCGGACCGGGGAATCCATCCAAGATCACGATCGTCATTTCGGCACCACCTGGATCCGCAGGGTGTTTTCGATCAGTTCCTCGCAGAGCTTCACCGCGGCGTCGCCGGTCGGGCCGGTCGCCGCGACCAGCGCGAGCCGGTCGTTGTTGTCCCGCACCGCGTGCACCTCGTCGCCCACCGAGACCAGCGCGTCGGCGGCGATCACCTCGGACCGGGATCGCAGTTCGCCGAGCCCGTCGATCGAGACGACCGTGCCTTCAGTCGCTTCGACGAACCGCACCGCTGCGCCACCGACCGCCTTCGGCCGGTCGCGCAGCTCGTCGACCAGCCCGAACGGCCAGCCGACCGCGTAGTGCGCCAGGTCGATGCCGTAGACCGCTTCGACCAGGTCGCCGATGCGGTCGCCGCCGATCCGGTTGTGCGACTCGATCACCACCGGACCGCGGCTGCCGAATTTGATCTCGGTGTGGCTCGGCCCGTCGGTCAGCCCGACCGCGTCCAGGAACTCCCGCGTGGCACCGAGGATCCGGTTCTCGCGGAACCGGTCGATCCGCGCGGGCACGGTGTGGCCGAGTTCGGCGAAGTGCCCGGTTCCGGTGGACTTCTCGGTCACCGACACCACCACGTGCCGCCCGCCGAAGCTGAACGACTCGACGCTGAACTCCGGCCCGTCGACGTACTCCTCCATGATCACATCGGTCACGGTGAAAAAGCCGCCGCAGCCAAGCCCCGAGCCGCTGCCGCGCAACGCCTCCAGTTCTCGCCACACCCGGTCCACATCGGACGGTGTGCCGACGCGGAAGACACCGAGACTGGCGGCCGCGTCGGTCGGCTTGACGACGAACGGGTAGCCGAACTCCGCGCCGAACTCGGGCAGGCTCTCCTTGTCCACCAGCAACCGCGCGCCGATGGCCGAAGCCGCCCCGGCCTCGGCCAGCCGCTGCCGCATCAGGAACTTGTCCTGAAACAGCCGGCAAACCGCGTAGCTGGTGCCGGGCAGGCCGAACAGGTCGTTGATCCGCGCGGTCACGTCCAGCGCCGGATCGGTCAGGCTGAGCGCGGTGGCGAAACCCCAGCGCTCGTAGGCCGCTTCGGCCTGCGGGCGGACCGCGGCCCAGTCGGTGTAGTCGGCGATCAGCGTCGCGTCGGCCAGCTCCGCCTGCTCGGGGGTGAACTTGTTCTTGTGCTGGATCAGGATGACCGACAGCCCGTGGGCCTTGGCCGCCTGCAGCACCTTCACCGTGGCGCCGACGAGCAGCACCGTGTTCTCGGGGGTCACCGTTCGCTCTCCTTAGTTCTTGCCCGCGGTGGCGAGCGGGGCCTGGACGCCGGCCGCACGGCCCGCGTCGCGGTCCCGGATCACCAGCTGGACGAGGACGAGGGAGCACAGGCCGAAGACCGCGTAGAGCAGGCTGATGACCACCGACGAGACCTGCGTGCCCAGCGTGATGAACAACGGGCCCACCACCAGCGCGACGCGGAACTGCAGCTGGTAGACCGCCATGTACTTGCTGCGCGCGTCGGGGTGCACCACATCGGCGAGCAGCGCCTGCCGCGACGGCGAACAGACGATCTCGCCCAGTGCGAAGACCGCCGCCGCCGCGATCAGCAGCCACGGGTCGTTGGACACCGCGACCACCATGTACCCGGCGGTGAACATCAGCGTGCCGGCGGTCTGCTGCCTGCCGTCACTGGTCTTCGCGAGCAGTTTGCGGGCGTACAGCGCCAGGCACACCACCAGGAAGCAGCTGATCGAGCGCAGGATGCCGAACATGTTCACGCCGTCCACGTCGAGCTGCCAGAACCCGAGGTCGAACAACCGCTGCGGGCTGAACTCCTCGGCCAGGCGGACCGCGATGTAGGACGAGAGCTGGACCTGCACGCAGGTGAACAGCAGGATGCCGAGCATCAGCTTGGCGAACACGGGGTCCTTGAGCACGTCCACGTACCCGCGCAGCATCGAGCCCAGCCAGTTCCGCTGCGTCTCGGCCGGGCCCGAACCCTCCGGTTTGGTCTCCGTCACCCACAACCAGGTGACCACCGCGACCACCGCGGTGGCCACGGCCGCCGCCCAGAGCAGCTCGGTGAGGCTGCTGTACAGGAAGGCACCGACCAGCGCGCCGACCACGAAGGCCACGTTGGTGGACCAGTAGATGACCGCGTAGACCGCTTTGCGGTTCTCCGGGTCGGACGCGTCGATGACCATCGCGTCGCTGGCGGGCCGCACGATGGCGATCAGGCCGGTGTTGGCCAGGTAGAACAGGTAGACCGCGATCCCGGACTCCCACCACGCCGAGTTCGCCAGCGCCATGCCGACGAACGCGACCAGGCTGCCCGCCTCGCCGATGAGCAGGGTGCTGCGGCGGCCTCGGACGTCGGACAGGTGCCCGCCGAGGAAGGTGCAGCCGATCGCCACCGCGGCGGCGATCATGGTGAGCGCACCGGCCGTGGCCGCGCCGTAGAGCTGGGAGAAGTAGATCACCATCAGCGGGATCAGCATCACGTCCAGGAACCGCTGGACGAAGCCGACCCCGATGCGGATCTTGATGTTGCGGTCCATGCCCTCGAACATCAGAACCTCCCTGTCAGCCAGCGGCCGTCGGGTTCGCCGAAGGTGCCGGTGGCGGCGTCCCAGACCACCTGCCCACCCCGGATCGTCTTGCGCACCCGGCCCGACATGGTCCAGCCCTCGTAAGCCGACCAGCCGCACTTGGCGTACACGTGGTGAGCCGAGAGCATCCAGGTCTCGGCCGGGTCGAAGAGGGCGAAATCGGCGTCCGCGCCCGGCTCGATGCGGCCCTTGCCCGCCAGGCGGAACAGTTCGGCGGGCTTGGCCGAGAGCACCTCGGCGAGCCGGGCGGCCGAGACGTCTTCCGGCTCGTCGAACCGGCGTCGCATGCCGGTCCACACCGCGGTGCCCAGCTCCTGGACCCCCGGCAGCCCCGGCGGCGAGTCGGCCACCGAGCGGGTCTTCTCCTCGACCGTGTGCGGGGCGTGGTCGCTGCCGATGCTGCCCACCTCGCCCGCGCGCACGGCCGCCCACAGCCGGTCCTGGTCGGCCTGGGCGCGGATCGACGGCGACAGCCGGGTGCGCGCGCCACCTCGGCAGGTGTCGGCGTCGGTGAAGGACAGGTGGTGCCCGGTCACCTCGAAGGTCACGGGCAGCCCGGCGGCCTTGGCCGCGCACACCAGGTCCGCCTCCTCGCGGCTGGACAGGTGCAGGATGTGCGCCTTGGTGCCGTAGCGCCGCACCAGCTCCAGCACCCTGGCCACGGCGGCGATGCCACCGCTGCGCGGGCGGCGCTGCTCGTACTCGGCGTAGGAAACCGGCGGGCCCTGCCACTGGTCGAGCAGTTCGAACAGCGAGTCGTCCTCGGCGTGCAGCACCAGTTGCAGGTCGCTCCCGGCGGCGGTGGCGAAGATCTTCTCCAGCGCGGCCGGGTCGCGGACCACGGTCGGCGCGGTGTGGTGCCCGGCCATGAACACCTTGGCACTCACCGCGATCCCGGGGTCGAGCCCGGCCAGCACCTCCGGCCGTTCCGGGTCGGCGCCGATGTGGAAGCGGAAGTCCACCAGCGAGTTGCCCCGCACCAGTTCCGCCTTGGCCACCACGGTTTCCGGGTCGAGCGTGGGCGGGATGGTGTTCGGCATGTCCATCACCGTGGTCACGCCGCCCGCGACGGCCGCGCGGCTGCCGTGCGCCCAGTCCTCCTTGTGCAGCAGGCCGGGTGTGCGGAAGTGCACGTGGGTGTCGATCAGGCCGGGCAGCACGTACGCGCCCTTGGCGTCCACAATGGACTCGGCAGCCGGTGCGGTGTCGGTGATCGCGGTGATCCGGCCGCCGTCGACGACCACGTTCGCGGCCCGCACGCCGTCCGGGGTGACCACCCGGCCGCCGGTGATGACCAGGTCGGACTTCAGCTCACCCATGACGCGGACACCAGCTCTCGGCAGAGTTCGTTCGTCGGGCCCATCAGCGCCACCGCTCTGGCATCGGAGATCAGCCGGTTCAGCTGGTGGTTGACCAGGTACGCGGCGGACCCGAGCATGCGGGCCACCTCGAAGCACACGTGCTCGGCGGTGACCGAGGCGAACAGCTTGCTGCGCAGGGTGACCGCGCCCGGGTCCTCCCCGCGGCGGGTACCGGCGAAGTTGACGATGGCGCGGGCCGCCTCGACCTGCACGCTCAGCTCGGTCACGCGGTGCCGGACGGTCGGTGCCTCCAGCGCGCCGGTCTTGGTGAAGTGCGCGAGCGCCACGTCCATCGCCGCCTGGGCCACCCCGACGGAGACCGCGCCGAGCGTCGCACCCGACTGCCGGACCCCGGCGATGATGGCCGGGGCGTGCCCCACCGGGCCGAGCCGGTCGTCGTCGGAGACCACGCAGTCCTGGAGCGAGACGAACCCGGTGGCCGAGCCGCGCATGCCGGCCAGCTCCAGGCCGAGGTTCGCGATCAGGCCCTCGTTCTCCTTACGCACCAGGAAGAACGTCTGCCCGGCGGAGCCGTAGACGTTCTTCGTGTCCTGCGCCTGCTCGGCACCGGCCGAGGTGCCGACCAGCACCAGGTAGATGTCGGCGACCCCGGCGCCGGTGGTGAAGGACTTGGCGCCGTTGAGCAGCCAGCGACCGTCCTCGATCCGCTCGGCCGAGGTCGCCAGGTTCTTCTTCGCCGCGCCCGCCCCGGTCTCACTCCACGCCGAGGCGCCGAGGGTGTCGCCGGTGGCCATCGAGGGCAGCCACAGCTCCTTCTGCTCCGGGGTGCCCCACTCGTTGATCCGGGCGCAGACGGCGAAGTGCTGGAACATGATGATCGCCATCGAGGGGTTCACTTCGGCGACCTTCGAGACGAGTTCGTTCAGCTCCACGGTGTCCGCGCCGCTGCCGCCATAGGTGGCGGGCACGGCGGTCGCGAGCAGGCCCGACTTGCGCAGTTCGTTCAGCGCCTGGTCGTCGGGCACGTTGGTGTCGTCGGACCGCGTCGCGGCCTCTCGGAAGATCTCCAGCGTCGAAGCGAGGCCAGTCATGCTGCTGACTCCGACAGGCATTCGGACGTCTCCTTGAATTGGAAGTGGGCGAGCGGTTCGATGAAGAACGAGCCGTGGAAGTCGACCCGCTTGTCGCCGACGGTGATCCAGGCGACGTGCCGCTCGTCGTCCTGGATGCTCATGGCGGCGAAGACCTCGACCACCCCACCGGGGGTGACCACGCTGATCACGTTCTCCCCGCAGCCCGCCTCCTGCGCGGCCTGCCACGGGATGGAGCCCTCGATCCCGGCCGCCACGCCGAGGCAGGCGGTACCGGTCATGGCCAGCGTCGGGTGCCACGAGGGCACCGAAATGGCCCGGACGACGAGCTTGCCGTCCTCACCGGGGATGGTCACCGCGATCTTGGGGAACACGCTGTCGGTCGGCATGCCGAGGTGCTCGGCCGCGGCCACGCGGATGCGGCCGAGCCGGTCGAACAACACCGGGTCGTCGGCGAACAGCTCGTCCGCGTTCTCCACCCCGGCGCCCTTCGAGCCGACGAACACGTACGGGTTCCCTGCTGACACCAGCGAAACGTCGACGTGCGTGCCGTCCACTTCGAGCGTGGTCACCGGGGAGCCGTCGAGCAGCATGGCCGACACCGGCCGCGGCGGGGTCTGCAGGAAGTGCATGGTGAACCGGGTGCTCTCCTTGGTCACCTCGTCCACCTCGCAGGCGAGGTAGTCACCGTTGTTCAGCACGTTGACCCGCACCCGCTGGCCGGGCACCAGCCGCGGCACCATGCCGCTCTCCGCGGCCGAGGTGATCGCCGAGAGCACCGAGTGCCCGCACGAACCGAGCAGGTCGAACTTGCCGTGGTCCTCGGGGAGCGCCTGGATGAACCGGTAGTCCAGATCGCACAGCGGGTGCTTGGACGGTTCGATCAGCGCCACCTTGAGCACGTGGTCACCGCCGGCGTCGGACATCCACCGCCGGGCGTCGCCGAGCGCGGCCAGCAGCGCGTCGCGGTCCCGCGGCAGGTGCCGCGCGTCCAGCACCAGGGTCGGACAGGGACTGCCAACGGCATAGGCGAGATGGCCGATCATGCCGCACCTCCATCGGGCTTGTGGACCTTGCCCATTCTGTTGGGGCGATCAACGCGGGGCTTCTCCGTCGCTGCGGTTGTCCACCCGGCTCAAGCGACCTTCGAGCGGATCCGGTGCGCGCCATCAGGTCGACGGCGCGGGAAGACCACCCGGCTCGATTTCCGCCTGCGTCAGGAAATGCAGTACCCCGTCGAATTCCCTGGCGAGGATGCCGACACGCCTTCTTGCTTGCCGATCCGGCTATTTCCGGCGATGATCAAAAAGACTTCCACTCCCGGTGTGCACCCTTCATCCCGGTGATGTGAGAAACGCACGTCGAGTTGGGTAACGGGACACTGGCGAAGCGTTACGGCTGACGCCGATCCTGTTAGGTGACTGATTTGTCCCGACGACCCGGACAAAACCATTACGGAGGGAATTTCTATGGACACGACCGCCGACGCCGGGTCCGGTGCGCGGGCCGGGCGGCGAGAATGGCTGGGGCTGGCAGTGCTCGCACTGCCCACCCTGCTGCTGTCGCTGGACCTCAGCGTGCTGTACCTCGCGCTACCCCACCTCAGCGCGGACCTGGGCGCCACCGGCACCGAGCAGCTGTGGATCACCGACATCTACGGCTTCCTGATCGCCGGTTTCCTGGTGACGATGGGAACCCTGGGTGACCGGGTCGGTCGCAAGCGGCTGCTGATGATCGGCGGGGTGGCCTTCGCCATCGCCTCGGTGCTGGCCGCCTTCTCGGTCAGCCCGGAGATGCTGATCGCGAGCCGGGCGCTGATGGGCATCGCCGGTGCGACCCTGATGCCGTCGACCCTGGCCCTGATCAGCAACATGTTCACCGACCCCAAGCAGCAGGGCACCGCGATCGGTGTCTGGATGGCCTGCTTCATGGGCGGGATGGCGCTCGGCCCGGTCTTCGGTGGCGCGCTGCTCGACGCCTTCTGGTGGGGCTCGGTGTTCCTGCTCGCGGTGCCGGTGATGCTGGCACTGGTCATCTTCGGCCCGGCGCTGCTGCCGGAGTACCGCGACGAGAACGCCGGAAAGCTCGACCTGGTCAGCGTCGCGCTGTCGCTGGCCACCATCCTGCCGGTCATCTACGGCCTCAAGGAGCTGGCCAAGCTCGATGTCGGCGTCGTCAGCATCGGCGCCATCGTGGTCGGCCTGGTTCTCGGCGTGGTGTTCGTCAAGCGCCAGCGTTCGCTGGAGAACCCGTTGCTGGACCTGCGGTTGTTCAACAACAAGACGTTCACCGCGGCCATCGCCATCACCACCGCCGGTGGCATCATGAGCGGTAGCTACCTGCTGATCAACCTCTACCTGCAGACGGTCGAGGGCCTTTCGCCGCTGCAGGCCGCGCTGTGGCTGCTGCCCTCGGCGGCGACCACCGTGGTCAGCGTGATGGTGGCGCCGATGATCGCCCGCAAGATCCGCCCGGGCTTCGCCATCGCCGGCGGTCTGGTCGCGGTCGCCGCGGGTTATGTGCTGATCACCTTCGTCGACGGCCCCGGTGGCCTGGCGATCGTGGTGGCCGGCCTGGTCCTGTCCGCGGCCGGCGCGGGCCCGCTGGGTTCGCTCGGCACCGGGCTGGTGTTCTCCTCGGTCCCGATGGAGAAAATGGGCTCGGCGTCGTCGCTTTCGGAGACCGGTGGTGAGTTCGGCATCGCGATGGGCGTGGCCACCATGGGCGTCATCGGCACCGCGGTCTACCGCGGCGAAATGACCGACGTGGCCATCCCCGCCGGGGTGCCCGCCGAGGCGGCCGAGTCGGCTCGCGAAAGCATCGCCGGTGCCGCCGCGGCTGCCCAGTCGATCGCCGGTTCCGCCGGTGAGGGTCTGCTCGCGGTGGCGCGCACGGCCTTCAGCAACAGCCTGAGCGTCACCGTGACGGTCAGTGCCTCGATGGCGCTCCTGCTGGCCATCGTCGCCGCCACCGTGCTGCGCCACGCCCCACCCACGGGCGCCGGTGACGGCGGTGAGGCCCCGGAGGGTGCCGAAACTCCGGACGAGACGAAGGACGAAGCCGCCGTTCCGGCCGGCTGAGGCAATTCCCCGAGAGCGACCCCCGTCCAGGCAGTCCGGGCCTGGACGGGGGTCGCTTTCTTCTATCTTGCCAAGATCAACTGTTTTGGTGGACCCCTTTGCCCGGTAGCCGATAACTTCGTTGGTGGATAACCACCCATTCACGAAACGGAGTCGACTGTGCAGAACGGGACCAAACTGATCGCCAAGACCGCCGCCGCTTTCGCGCTGGCCGCCGGTCTCACCCTCGTTTCGCAGGCGGGCGCCACCGCCGCGGCCACCGTCACGGTGACCCCGGCCTCGGCACTGACCGACGGCGCGACGGTGACCGTCTCGGCGACCGGCCTGGCCGCGAACGAAGCACACTTCATCGGCCTGTGCGGCGTCATCGGCAGTGATTTCGCCTGCGACGCCACCGGAGTCGCCCCCGTCACCACCGACGGCACCGGCGCCGCGACCGCCCCGCTCACCGTGCGAAAGTCGTTCACCGGCACCCTCGGCAGCGGCACCACCACCCCGGTCGACTGCGGCGCCATCACCTGCATCATCGGCGTCTACAACGCGGACGCCAGCGCCGGCGCCAACACCCCCGTCACCTTCGGCTAACTCGCCGGGCACACGACACGAATGTGGCTTTGGGAGCGGATTCGGCCCCCAAAGCCACATTCGTGTCACTCCCGGGCCGCCCCCTGTCACGAATGTGGCTTTCGAGACATCCAACGCCCCGAAAGCCACATTCGTGACACCGGCGATGTCCCAACCCTCACACTCGCGCTCCGCGCCCCCGCCCCCATGCCGTGAAAGCCACATTCACGGCCGATTACGCCGTGAAAGCCACATTCACGGCACCCCCACGACCCACCCGGCGCCCAGCGACGGAAGCCCGCCACGAGGCCGGCCATCAGGGAACACAGCGAACCGGCGCCCGGCAACGGGAATCGCCCCGGCAACGAGCAACCGGCACCCAGCCACAAACTGAGCATGCGAACCCCAGCCAGGCCCCCAGAAACCGACGCCCAGCGACGGAAGCCCGCCACGAGCCCCAAGCCCCAAGCGCCATCAAAAGAACCCAGAGAACCGGCAGCCAACGACAAAAGCCCGCCACAAGACCGAGCATGCGAACCCAGCCAGGTCCCCAGAAACCGGCGCCCAGCAACGGGACTCGCCAAGCCCCCAGCGACATCAAAAAGCACCCGGGCGCCAAACGCGAGCACCAGAAACCCCAGCTCTCCCCATCCCCGGTCCCAAGCCCAAAACACGGCGAAGGCCTCGATGTCAAGGCATCTTTCCCGCCTTGACATCGAGGCCTTCGCCGTAGTCACACTAAGAAACCGGGGTGCCCCCAGCCTCCCCCTCCACCGCAGCAGAAGCCCCAGGCGAAACATCCCCCGCGAAAACCCCGTCCGGATCCACCAACGCCCGAACAGCGTCCACCCGCCCCACCGAAGAATCCGAGAGATGCCGCTGCGGCTGCCGCCAGTTCTCCACGAAACTGGGCACAGTCCACCCCGAGTCCCAAGGAGCCAGCGCCGACCGCACCACCGAACAGTGCTCCTCCACAGCCGCCGCCGACGAGTCGTCGACCACCAGCCCAGCCCCCGAATACGCGAAGCGACCAGCGAACGAAGAAAGCGCCCCACCGCCCGGATCGGCCACCGAGTACGCCCCGCCCAGCTGCCGCATTCCCGCGCTGATGAACGGCGAACCCGAGTCCGGCCCCACCACGCGCAGGAACTCCGAGGCCCCAGCCTCGTCCAGGTCCGTCAGCAGCAGGTGATCCCCGGCGATCGGCACCGGGTCTTCCGGGTCCATGTGCGCCTCGAGCACCGCCGACGGCTTGGTCAGCGCCCAGCTGTCCATCACCGGCTCGGCCACCGAACGCAGGCGCCCCAGCAGTTCGTCCGCCTGGGCCTGCGCCACCGGCACGCCGTCCTCGGTCACCGCCAGCACGGCACCGTCCACACTCAACACCGGGCCCGATCGCAGCACTTCGGGGATCTCCGGCAGGTCAGGCAAGTTCATGATCTGCAGCGAAGTCGTCGCCTCCCAGGGGGCGTTCTCCGACCAGCGCAGCCACTCCCGCAACAGCTCCGGCGCGTGCTCACCAGCCCAGAAGGCCGAGCCCGTGATCACCTTCGCCGCGGGGAACAGTTCCACTTCGATCGAAGTGACCACACCGAATCCGCCGCCCCCGCCGCGGATCGCCCAGAACAGCTCCGGGTTCTCCGCAGCAGAAGCCCGCACCAGCGAGCCGTCCGCAGTGACCAGCTCGACCGCGCGCACCAGGTTCGTCGCCACGCCGAGCTGACGCCCGTAGTAGCTCATCCCGCCACGCAGCAGATACCCGACCACGCCGACGGTCCCGGACGAACCATGCGGGGCAGCCAAACCGAAAGGCGCGGCAGCCTCAGCGACCGCACCCCACAAGGTCCCCGCGGGCACCCGAGCCACCCGCCGCGAAGCGTCGACCTCAACCGGACCCGAAGGACGCACCTTGAGCAACAGCGCAGAAGACATCGGCCGCTGAGTCGGCGAAGCATGCCCGGTCGTGTGCACGCGCACGCCCAACCGGAACGACCGCGCATACTCCAGCGCCGCGCGAATTTCGTCCACAGTGGACACGACGACGGCCGCTGCCGGGGCGGGCGGAGCCGTCAGGTTGAAGACCGCCGTCGCCGCGTCGTACCCGGGCTGCCCCGGCAACCGGACGGCCATCAGATCCGCTCGGCGGTGAAGAAGACGAACGTCTCCGGCCCGGACAGCTCGACGATCCGCAGCCCGGCCCGCTCCAGCCACGCCTCGATGTCCTCGAGCTCGAACAGCAGGTGCCCGGCGGGACGGCTGGGGAAGAAGTGCGACTTCTGGAAGTGCCGGTAGATCGGGTCCTGGCCGAACAGGAACGTCATGCAGGTGAACGTGCCACCCGGGCGCAGCACCCGGCCGACCTCGAGGATCGCGGTCTCCGCGTCGTCGGGGAAGGCCTGCAGCGCGTTCCACATGTTCACCGCGCCGAAGCTGGAGTCGGCGAACGGCAGGTCGAGCGCGCTGCCCTGCACCGCGGGCACCTCGGGCAGGCGGCTGCGCAGCACGCTGAGCATCGGCAGGCCCATGTCGAGCGCGAGCAGGCGGTCCGGGCCGACGGTGTCGGAGACCACCGTGGTCCAGCGGCCCGCGCCGGCCGCCAGGTCGAGCACCGGGCCGTCGACCGGCTCGATGTGCGTGGCGATGTAGGCGTCCTCGTCGGACGGGGTGATCGCGCCGCCCCAGTTCGACCCGGCGATCTGCAGGTAGGCCGGGCGCAGCACGGATTCGTAGTACAGCCCCATGGTCGGCATCTCGGCCAGCTTCTGCAGCAGGTCCGCGGTGTCCTCGTCGTTGCCGGTGCTGATCGTCTCGGCGATGCCGGCGGTCAGGTCGAGCACGCCACCGGCGACCGGGTACGAGGTGGCGCACTCGGGGCAGCGGACGACCTCGTCGCGGATCTCCAGCGCACCCGAGCAGTTCGCGCAGCGGAACGCCTCGACGTGCGCGCCGAACAGGCCCGAGGTGCTCGAGTCGATGTCCTCGTCCGAGTCCGAGCGCGACGGCGGGTTCTGCGCCACCTGCACCGGGTCACCGTTCAGCACCGACCAGTACGCCTTGGCGCCGGAGAAGCCGAACACCGTCTTGGTGTCGTTCTCCCAGTTCGTGGTGATCTGCTCGGTGGACAGGTCGTTGATCCAGCTCTGGTCGAAGTCCTGCTCGGAGGCGTTGAGCGCCCAGATCGACGGCGCGGGCCACACCCGGCCGAGGTCCGGCTTCGCCAGGTCGAGCGAGGCGAGCGCGCGCTCCAGCCGCGTCTGCTCCTCCGGCCCGAGGCCGATACCCGCCACCGCACCGAGGATGCGCTCGCGGTCGGCGGGGAAGTGCGAGAGCAGGTAGAGCAGCGCGAGGGTGAAGGCCTGCGTGTTCGACTCGCGCGCGACCAGCGCCAGGTACTGGTCCAGCCCCGCGCGCACCGCCTGGTTGACCGGGCCCAGCTCGGGGTATTCGGCCTCGGCGAGCAGGCCGAGCAGCACCACGAGGCGGCCCTGGTGGTCTTCGGTGACCTGGTCGAGCACGTCGACCAGCACCGGCGCGGCGGGCAGCGCCAGCTCGGTCAGGACGCCCTCGCGCCACACGGCACCGGCCAGGTTCTCGAACTCGGCCTGGAGCTGCTCGGGCCGGGCGCTGGCGAACGCCTTCACCAGTTCGGCGATGGTCGAGTCCGTTGCGGCGTCAGTCATTTCAGCGCGTCCTTTCGAGGGAATCTGTTGCTCAGCCTGGCTTGCGGGCGGAGACGATCACGTACCCGATCTGGTCCTTGCGCGGCGCGAAGAAACCCAGGTGGTTGCGGGAGAACTCGCCGACCGCCGACTCGCCGAACTTGGCGGTGATCTCGTCCCGGCTGCGCATCGCGGTCTCCAGGTACTTCGTCTTCATGCCGAACGCCCGCGGCCCGCACTGGGTGTACTCCTCCACCACGAACCCGGCGGCTCGCGTGAGGTCGAGCCACTCGGGCAGGGTCGGCAGTGCGCCCAGTTTCAGCGTCTCGACGAACTTGGCCACCCGCGCGGGGTCGTGATCGGACTCCAGGCTGAAGTCGGAGAAGGTCAGGCGCCCGCCGGGGCGCAGGACCCGGTAGAACTCGGCGAGCACGGTCGCCAGGTCGGGCGCGTTCTGCAGGGATTCCAGCGCCAGCACCGCGTCGAACGAGTTGTCCGGATAGGACAGTGCGGTGAAGTCGCCGTACTCGAACCAGGCGCGGTCGGCCACGCCCGCCGCCTCGGCCCGCTTGCCGCCCTGCGCGATCTCGTACGCGCTGAGCGTGATCCCGGTGACCCGGATGCCGAACTCACCGGCCAGGTAGACCGCGGTCTCACCGGGGCCGCAGCCCGCGTCGAGCAGGTGCTCGCCGGGGCGCAGGCCCAGGGTGTCGGTGACCTTGCGGCTCATCCGGTGCACGGCCTCGGGCAGCGTGGCGTCGTCGTGGCGGTCGAACCAGTACCACATGTGGATCTGGCCGTCGCGCAGTTCGTCGCCGATCGGCGAGCGCTCGTCGTAGTGCCTGCCGATCTCCTCGGCCCCGGAACTCATGAGAACTGCCCGGGCCGTCGACCCTCCCCCGCCGGGCCGCGGTAGGCCTGGGCGAGGTCCAGCCAGCGGCCGGCCTCGGCACCGGTGGCGGTCAGGTCCAGGTCGTCGGGGTGACGGCGGCGGGTGACCAGCAGGCAGAAGTCCCACGCGTCGCCGGTGATCCGCTCTTCGGACTCGGCCGGGCCGAACGCCCACTGGGCACCGGACGGCGAGGTCAGCTCGAAGCGGAACTGGACGTCGGGCTCGGGCAGGTTCCGCGCCTGGTAACCGAAGTTCCAGGTGCGCACGGCGAAGCCGACGAGGTTCGCGACGCGGTCGGTCTTCTCCCGCGTGACGCCGAGCGCGTCGGCGATGTCCTGGCCGTGGCCGAACAGCTCCATCATGCCAGCGCAGGCCAGCACGGCCGGCGGCAGCGGGTTGACCAGCCACGGGACCACCTGGTCGGCGGGGACCGCGGCGAGCGCCTTGATGCCGGTGTCGCGCTCGGCCCGCCAGCGGGTGAGCACCGACTCGGCGGGGTCGTGGATGTACTCCTCGAGGGCGCCGTTCACCGCGGCTTCGAAGCCGCCGGGCCCGATCTTGGAGGTGATCGCGTTGAACACGGCGGGCTCGGCGGCGGCCAGTCCGGCGATCTTGAAGATGAACGCCAGGTGCCCGACCTGGTGCTTGACGCTCCAGCCCGGGGCCGGGGTGGCCTTGGCCCAGTCGGCTTCGGCGAGCTCCGCCACCAGCCCGTCGAACGCTGCAGCCTCGGCGGTCAGATCGGCGATCACCTGCTGGAAGTCCTTCACCCGTCCGTCCTCTCTGTCGCATGTGGACATGACGCGCGCCGTGCACCCGCGCGGGGTGCACGGCGTTCGCCGGGGGGGCGCAGATCGCGGAGGACGCCTTCGCACAAGCCGAACCGTCGTCGAAGTGGTGTGGCGGTCTCGCTTGGACCGGGCGAGCGATCTGACACCTTCGAGTATGGCGGCCGGATCAGCGGGGGGTCTTCTCCTTTCCCGCCTTCACCAGCCGCAGTTCCACCGCGCGGCGGGCCGCGGAAAAAGCAGCCCAGGAGGTGATTTCCACGATCGCCGCGTCGTCGCTATCAACTGCGTTCACCATGGATTCGTCGACCTGGAAAGCCGAAAACGCGACGAGCAGGGCGAGGCGGGCGGACGCCTTATCAGGCTCGGGCAGCTCTGCCACCAGCGGCTCCACCCAGGCGCGACTGAGTCCCATCGGCTCACCGGCCCAGTCGCGCAGCCGATTCTCGACCAGTTCTCGAACGGTGCGCGAAAGCGCGCGTTCACCGGCTGCTTCGAATGCCTGAGCCGCGCGCCCGAATGCGTCAGCGAGTACTCCGTCCGCCCATTCCGGCGCGTTTCCCCCGGGCGGCAGCAATTCCAGTGCCGCCCCCGGCGCCGGGGGCGTGCCGGGCCGCAGGAACTTCCCGAGCATGCCGCGCACGAACTTCGCCGCGCTCTCCGGCACTTCCGGCGGCAGCGGCGACGGCCCGAGGAAGACGTGCACCATGCGGTTGAGGTATTCGAAGGTGAACGCCACCGCGAGCAGCTCGGCCGCCTGCTCGGCGGGCAGCTCCACCGAGTCGTCCCCGCGTGCCCAAGCGGCCACCGCCCGGATCTCCGGATCGGAAACCGACCCGATGTGGTCTCCGGTGATCGCGGCAGCGTCCTCTGTGGACACAAGACCGTCCATTGTGGCGCCGTGCACTTCGACGCAGTACGGGCAGGCGTTGCGCACCGAGACCGCCGATGCCACGGCTTCCTTCGCGGCCCGGCTCGCCCGGCCGCCGGCGATCAGCGACTCGCGCAGGATCGTCCAGGCCGCGGCGAGCACTTCCGGTGACGGTGAGTGCAGGGCGGTCGGCGGGGCGAGCATGCCGAAGTCCCGCTCGACCTGCCGGTACACCGCCCGCACCAGCCCGGTCGCCGCACGCGGGTGGACCGGTCGCACGTGGCGAACCTGCTTGAGCGTGCGGCGCAGCGCGAGCCGGACCGGTGTCGGTGTCATGGCGACCCCTTCGTTTCGGCGGGCCGCCGAGGCGCTATCCGGCGGCCACGGTCAAGGTGGCGACGTGTGCGGTACCCGCGACCACGACGCTGGCCAGCGCCCAGCCCACGCCGTTGACCAGCGCCCTGGCCCGGCCGGGCGCCGGGCGCCAGACGGCGAACCAGGACAGCCCGACCATCGCGATCACGAGCCCGGTGTTGAGCAGCACTCCAGCGCGGTCCGGGCCCGCCCCGAGCCAGGCTCGAGCGAACTCGACGCTCGCGCCGGCCGCCGCGGCGAGCAGCACCCACGGCGTGAGGTGGTGCAGCACCCGCAGTGGCGCCGTGCCGTGGTCGGGGTGACGCGCCAGGAACAGCGGCACGCCGAGCCCGGCGAGGAACAGCACGGCGAACTGCTTCGGCAGGTCGAGGCCTTCGGTGAGCAACAGGGTGAGCACGCCGGCCACCGCCGCCGCCCAGGCCACCGCCTCGCGCGCGGCCCGCTCCTGTTCGGTGAAGAACGGGCGGACCAGCGCGCAGGCGGCGACCGTGAGCGCGGCGGCGACCAGCAGCACCTGCAGCCAGAGCGTGCCGGTGGTGACGCCGAAGGTGATCACGTGGTCGTGTGGACCCTGCGTCACCCTGGTCATCGTCAGGCCACCCCGGCCTTGGCCTTCGTCGCCGGTTCGGTGTGCCGCAGGGCGCAGGCGCAGCGCATCATCGCCCGCTCCTCGGCGCTGGGCCGCAGGTGGTAGACCATCGCGATCACCATCGGGATGAAGACGATGGTGTTGTAGAACAGGTGCAGCTCCACCCGCGGGATCAGCAGCTGCACGATGCTGCTCGGCTTCGCCGCACCCATCAGGTTCGCCCCGGTGAGCGCCTGCAGCAGCAGGAGCAGGTGCTCGAAGTGGTGCCAGATCTGGATCCACATGGCGACCTTCCACCACGTCTTCGCCCGGCCGACGAAACCGTGGCGCAGGATGATGAAGCCCACCATCATCAGGATGGCGTAACCGTAGTGCATCCATTCGGAGGTGACCAACCAGGGAAATGGCATACCGAGCACGCCCCTGGCTTCCGGAACCGTCCAATCCAGCACGTAGATCTGGATGGCCTGGGCGATGTGCTCGGCCCAGTGCGCCAGCACCACTACCGTGTAGACCAGCAACGCCGCCTTGTGCCAATCGGTGTTCAGCTTCTCGCTGAACGCCTTCCAGCCACCCACCCGCTGTGTTTCCACCATTCGTCAGTCTCCCGCCAGACTCAAAGCCAACTTGGTGACACCCCGCCGCCCGTTGATCGCGCCGTCCGGGGACGGTGCGCCGTACTTTACGTCGATCCCGCGGTTTTGTGCGGCCTTGACAATTCCGGGAACAGCACGTTCGGCCAGCGCCGCGATGGTCATCGCGGGGTTGACGGTCAGCGCGCCCGGCACCGCGGAACCGTCCGTGACGAAGATGCCGGGGTGGTCGCGCAGCTCGTGGTTCGGGTGCAGGGCCGAGGTGGCCGCGTCGTCACCGATCCGGCAGGACGCCAGCGGGTGCACGGTGTACGCCCCGACCACGTCGTTCGTCCACGGCGCGATCTTCGCCAGACCGTCCTTCTCCATGATCTCCTTGACTTCGGCGTCGGCCTGGGCCCAGCCACTGAGCGTGTTCGGCGTCGGGTCGTACTTCAGCGCGCCCCGGCCGAGCATCTGCTGCGAGACGCGGAAGGCGTTGCCGGTGGGCGGCGGCGGGCCGAAGACGCCCTCGTTGTCGTCCTCGGTCATCAGGAAGATCGTCAGCCACGACTTCCAGCGCTTGAGGATCTCCTTCTTCTCCTTGCCGAACCAGGTCGGCGAGTCGCCGCCGGGGACCTGGGCGAGGATGGTGCCGAGGCCGGGCGGGAAGTACAGCTGCTCCATCGAGTAGCGGGAGTACTCGGGCAGGCTTTCGTCGAGCCGGTCCCAGCAGGCCACGGTCGGGCCCTTGCCGATCTGGTTCGCCTCGTAGGCCAGACCGTCCTCACGGGACAGTCCGAGCACCTCGCGCACCTTGTCCTCGTTGAGGATCGCGGTGTTCAGCCGTTCGCCGTTGCCGGAGAAGTAGCGGCCGACGCCGTGCGGCATCTTGCCGAGCGACTCCTCCGAGCGCTGCAGAATCACCGGGGTGGCCCCGGCGCCGGCGGCCAGGATGACGATCTTCGCCTCGATCACGCCGCTCTCGCTGTGCACCCGGTAGTCGACCTCGTCGACGATGTTGTAGTGCACGCGGTAGCCGCCGTCGGGCGTGCGCTCGATCTTCTGCACCTCGTGCAGCGGGCGGATGGTGGCGCCGTGCGCCAGCGCGGCGGGCAGGTAGTTGGTCAGCAGCGAGCGCTTCGCGTCGAACCGGCAGCCGCCCATCATCCAGTTGCAGTTGGTGCACTTGGCGTTGTCGATGGCGACCGGGGTGGGGTTCGCGGTCCGGCCGGAGTGGTGGCAGGCCGCGGCCCACAGCCCACCGGAGTAGGTGACGTCGTTCCAGTCCTGCTGGGACACCGGGATCGACTCGGAAACCCGGTCGTACCAGGGTTCGAGGGTGTCGCGGCTGATCTCGGCAGGCCACATGCGACGGCCGATGCTGCCGTGGCGCTCGAAGACGAACTTCGGCGCGCGGGGCATCGCGGCGAAGTACACCACGCTGCCGCCGCCGACGCAGTTGCCGCCGAGCACGCTCATCCCGTCACCGACGACGAAGTCGAACGCCCTGGTGTAGGAGGACCCGAGCAGGAAGTCGTGGTCGAAGTCCTTGCTCTCCAGCCACGGCCCGCGCTCGAGCACGGTGACCTTGGCCCCGCCGGCGGCGAGGTGGTAGGCCGCGATGGCACCGCCGAATCCGCTGCCGACGATGAGGACCTCGGTCTTGTCGCTGGTCATGCGGGGCTCCCTGAAGGCGTGGTGTCCGGGTGGAGTTCGGCCAGCTTCCGGCCGTAGGAGTAGTTCGGGAAGCGCCAGAGACCGTCCTCGTCGGGGGTGGAGATGCCCATCGCGACCAGGCCGGGGTGCCCGTCGGCGAGGGCCTGCGCGGTGCTCAGGTGCGGGGCGCTGTCGAAGGCCATGTTGCAGAACAGGGCGAGACTGACCCAGCCGTCCTTCTCGGGGTGACCGTTCTTGGTCAGCCGGAGAATGAGCTGAACCCGGTCGTCGTAGGACAGCGCGACGAACTCGGGGAGGCTCGGGTCCAGGTCTCGGTGGTGTTCCTCGGCGTAGGCCTTGGCGTGCCCGTTGAGCATCGGCACCAGGAAGTCGAGCCCCGCGGTGATGCCGGTGGCCTCGGTCTCCAGCAGCTCGATCGCCCCGGCCTCGACCGACCCCGGCCCCTCGGACACCCCAGCGATCGCGTGGTCGTCGGGATGGCGCTTCTCGCCGGGAACGATCGTGTCGGCGTACGCCTCGAGCGTCATCACCTTGACTGCACGCGCGTCGGGATTGGCCGCGTCCACGGGCGTCTCCTCATTTTCGGCTACGGACCTTGGGTCAATGAGATCAGGACGCGGGGGGTGGTTTCGTCTTCTGAGTTGCGTCCTGGGGCTGCCACCCCGGTTTTTGAGTGTGACGACGGCGAAGGTGTTCTTGTCAAGGCTGGACTGATGCCTTGACAAGAACACCTTCGCCGTGTTTTGGGCTTGGGGCCGGGGATGGGGAGGGGTGGGTGGCTCGTTGGGTCGCGTTTTGTTGCCGGGTGGCGGTTGGTGGCGGGGCTCTGGAGCTCGGGTTTTGTGGCCGGGCGCGGTTGGCGGTGGGGTGGCTCGTGTGGTCGCGTTTTGTTGCCGGGCGGCGGTTGGTGGCGGGGGCGTTGGGTGCCGTGAATGTGGCTTTCACGGCGGAATCGGCCGTGAATGTGGCTTTCACGGCATCTGCGGGGGGGGCGCGGGGGGTGAATGTGCCCGTTGGGACATGCGGTGTCACGAATGTGGCTTTCGGGGCGTGTAGCGTCTCGAATGTGGCTTTCGTGACATGGGGCGGGCCCGAGACTGGCGGCGGCGTCGCGAATGTGGCGGTTGGGACATAGCGGGTGACACGAATGTGGCTTTGGGGGCGTATTCGGCCCCCAAAGCCACATTCGTGTCGTGGGTCGTGCTCAGGTGGCCTTTCGTACGGTCATCGGCAGGCCGCCTTTGGCGCGTAGTGAGAGCATGGGTTCGGCGATCACCTGGTGGCCTGCCACGCCGGTGAGCGTCAGTTCCCTGGCGATCATCGCCAGCACGAACACCGCCTCCATCAGGCCCAGGCTGTTCCCGACGCAGAACCGCGGCCCCGCACCGAACGGGATGTAGGCGTACCGCGGGCGTCCCGCGGTGGCGTCCGGGGCGAAGCGGTCCGGGTCGAATTCGGCCGGGCGGTCCCAGAACGCCGGGTGCCGGTGCATGGTGTACGGGCACACCACCACATCCGCGCCCGCTGGGACGTGGTAGCCGGCGATCTCGTCGTCTTCCAAAGCGAGCCTGGGCAGGATCCACACCGGCGGGTACAACCGCATCGCTTCGGAGATCACCTGGTTCGTGTAGACCAGTTTCCGGATGTCCTCGTGCTGCGGCAACCGGTCGCCGAGCACGTCGATCGCCTCGGCCCGGAGGCGTTCCGCGACCTCCGGGTGCCGGTCCAGCAGGTGCAGCGACCAGCTCAGGGTGCTCGCCGTGGTCTCGTGCCCGGCGAGCAGCAGCGTGACGAGTTCGTCGCGCATGCGCTGTTCGCCGACCGCGGGATCGGCTTCCTCCCTCGTGGACACGATCAGTCGCGAAAGGACATCGTCGCCGATGGCGCCGCCTGAGGCGTCGCGGTGGGCGACCAGGGCGTCAACCACGCGTTGCAGTTCCCGCCGGGCCGCGCGGAAGCGCAGCTGCTTGGGCAACGGTACCCACATCGGCACCATCGACAGCGTGACCATCTCGAACATCGCCTGGTCCTGCACGGCTTCGAACGAGTGGCCCACGGCGTCGAACGCGCCGAGGTCGGCGTCGAGGAGGGTTCTGCCGAGGACCCCGAGCGTGAGCCCGGTCATCTCCTGCGTGATGTCGATCGGCCCGCCACCGGCGTTGGATCGCAGGCGGTCGACCAGTTTCGCGCCCTCTTCGGCCACGATGCCCGCCTGCGCCACGATCCGCTTGTGCTGGAACGCCGGCTGGATGATCTTCCGCTGCTTGCGCCAGAGCTGGCCCTCACTGGTGAGCAGGCCGTCCCCGAGCGCGCGCTTCGCCTGCGCCAGCCCGATTCCCTTGTGGTAGTTGGCCGCGTTGTCGGCCAGCACGTGTTTCGCGGGATCCGGGTGGTTGAAGAAGTAGAGCGTCTTCGGCCCGATGGCCATCCGGACGGCGTCGCCGTAGGTGCTCGCCGCCTCCGACATCAGCCGGAGGCGGTCGCCCGCCAGGTGCTTGAGCAGCCGGAAGGTAGCGGACCGGGGCGGGCCTGGCGGCACCCGTCGAAGGGTGCCGCCAGGGTTCCGAGTCCGCTTGAGCAGGCTCACGCCGCCTTCTCGGCCGGTGGCGGGTCGGCCGCCTTCGCCGCGATGGAGACCGGGGCGGGAACCGCCTCGACCACCGGGGGCGCGGCTTCCAGTTTCGCCTTCTCCGCCAGTTCCTTCTGCTGGGTCTCGAACTGCACCCGCGCCTTGTTGACGAAGTGCAGCGCCCAGAGGAAGCCACCGCGGATCAGGCAGACCGCGGCCGTGGCGAAGAACAGCCCGTAGGCGATCCCGGCGCCGGTGAGCACGCCGTACAGGGTCGCCACCCCGGCGCCGAAGGCGAACTGCGAGGCAGGCTTCGACGGTGAGGTACCCGGGTCGGTGATCATGTAGTTGGTGAACAACACGAACGCCACACCGGTCATCGTGCCCAGCGCACCGAGGATCGCGGTGTCCAGCAGCCAGCCGCGGACCACCGACTGCAGCACGAAGAAGCTCAGCCAGCCGAAGATCAGCCACATCCGGCCGGTCAGCTTCGCGTTCAGCATGGTGCCCGCGGCGATGATCAGCACCGGGATCAGCCAGTCGATCACGCCGGAGACGTTCTCGGTGAAGTGGTAGGGCGGCGCGATGCTCGCCCACGGGAACACCAGCAGGATCACCGCGATGCCGAAGTTCGACGGGTTCATGTAGTGGCGGAGCCTGCCGCGGACCGGGGCCCGCAGCACCCACTTCGCGCCGACCGCGACCACGATGCCGAACAGCATCACCAGGATCTGGTCGTTGGGGTAGGTCAGCATGTTCACCGCGAGGCTGGTGATGTGCGCGGGGAAGAGGAACTCCACCAGGCCCTTGAACCCGCTACCGAGGAAGCGCGGCGCGCGCCCCTCAACCCTGGCGTTGATCATCTCCAGCCCGAGTTCCACGGAGTAGCCCGTGGCCAGCGCGATGAACGGCCACAGCCAGGGCTGCTCGAACCCGAGCACCGTGTAGCCGAGGATGTTGAACACCGTCATCGAGATCGCGAACCGGCGCAGGGCCGTGATCACCTTCGGGTCCCGGGGCGGGCCACCGGAGTTCTGCTTCGGGGCGGCGGGCGCCTGCGGCGGGCCACTGGGTTTCTGTTCGGCCATGACTCACCTCTCCTGGGCCTGCGCACCGAGCTGGAGCGAGTGCCAGCCCGGGGTCAGCTTGAGTTCCTGCTCGTGGGCCTGACCGGTGCGGTCACGCCACCACAGCTTGACTTCCTGGGCACCCCGCACATCCCCGAGTCCTATGTGGACATCGTTGCTGCGCTTGCCGGAGTGCCCGCTGCCGCCGTCGACCCGGCCGACGATCGTCCGGCCGTCCGCGGTCTTCACGCACACCTGGGCCCCGACCACCGGCGCACCGTCCGGGTGGGTCAGCTTCAGGCCGAGGAACTGACCGGCCTCCGGCGCGGTGTTTTGGTAGAAGACCGGCTGGTCCCACTGGCGGGCCACGGCCATGTCGATCCGGCCGTCGCCGTCGGCGTCACCGGTGGCGATGCCGCGGGTGGGCACCGGGACCCCGAGGCCGAGCTGCTCGGACAGGTTGACGAAGCTGCCGTCCGACTTCGGCACGAAGAACGCCAGTCGCTGGCTGCCCGCCACGTCGTCGCCCTTGACCATGTTCGGCCACCAGGCCGGGTCGCGCACCGTCAGGTCGTTCGCGGTGGCCAGCTCCTGCAGCTGCGGCCAGCGGTTGACCTCACCCTTGACGAACCCGGTCGCCTGGGCGATGGCCGGCTTGCCGCTGTTGTTGAAGTCCTCGGACTTGATGTCCCAGGCCCAGCCGGACCACGCGGTGCCGAGGTCGGTGCTCTTGTCCTCCCACGGCGCGTCACCGGCCTGCAGCTGCGCCCGCAGTTCGGACTGGCTGCCGGAGGTGTTCATGAACTGGAAGTTGCTCTCCTCGATGCCGAACGAGGTGGTGATGTTGCTGACGAACAGGTCGTACAGCCCGTTGCGGTCGAGGTCGGCCCATTCGGCGGACATGCCCTTGAACGAGTCGCCGCCGATGCGCTTGGACTTCGGCACCAGCGGGGTGCGGGAGTCCACCAGCGGCTCGAACCGGATGTTGCCCGGCGTGGACCGGTTGTGCAGCATCGCGTCCTTGCCGTGGTCCTGCGCCAGGTAGAGCTCGGGCAGCAGGTCGCCGTCGACGTCGTTCGCCGCGGCACCCAGCACCCAGCCCTTGGACAGGTCGATCGGGATGACGCTGTCGAGCTGCTGGTACTGCACGCCGGTGGCGTTCGCGCCGGTCCAGCGGAAGAAGTAGTCCTCACCGCCGTTGGAGGCGTTCGACAGCGAGTCGTTCATCTCCACGCCGCCCTTGACCGAGGGGTCGAGGACCGGGCTGTGCGGGAAGTAGTTCCCGAGGTAGATGTCGATGTGGCCGTCACCGTCGAAGTCGTCGATCGCGACCGCGTTGCTGTTCCACTGCGGGCCGTTGTACTTCGCCGCGGTGGAGCCGGGGACCAGCTCGGCCGGGACGAAGGCGTCGGCGGTCAGGGCGGGAGCACCCGCCTTGCCGAGGAACACGATCGGCGTGCGGCCCCAGTAGTAGACCAGCAGGTCGGTCCGGCCGTCCTCGTTGAAGTCCGCGGGGGCGCAGCCCATCGGCGCCATCACGTCGTTCATCGGCAGCGAGCCGGTCTTCAGCGCGAACGGCTCGTACCGCTGGTCGCCGGCGCCGGGCGTCGGGGTGATCACCACCTGGTCGATCCGCGGGTCGGTGATGCACAGGTCGTTCGCGAGCCCGTCGCCGTCGACGTCGTTCATCGCGATACCGGCGCCCACCGAGGAGATCCAGGCGTCGATGTTCTTGTAGTCCTGGTTGACCTTCCGGATCTCCTGCTGCGGGAAGCCGCTCGGCATGGCGA
Organism: Saccharothrix sp. AJ9571; assembly: GCF_021725495.1. Lineage (NCBI taxonomy): Bacteria > Bacillati > Actinomycetota > Actinomycetes > Pseudonocardiales > Pseudonocardiaceae > Saccharothrix > Saccharothrix sp. AJ9571. The sequence goes on from NZ_CP091382.1 coordinate 1,146,366, forward strand.
TCGACTTCGGCGCGAAGCCGTAGCCTGCGGCCAGCTCGTCCTGCTCGGCCGCCGACGTCTCCGGCAGGCTGCTGACCAGGAACATGCCCGCCACGAGGACGAGGGCAACGATCCCGGCCAGCTGCTTGCGCAGCCAGTGGACTGTCGCGGTCATAGGTGAACACCTCCAAGGGAAACGAACTCGTTTGCGATCTGCTGACGCCAGGTCTCGAAGGCCGGCACCTCGCCGTCGACGGGCTTGGCGGGCCGGACGTCCTGGGTGACCTTCGCGGCGGTGACCGCGTCGGTGCCGCAGAGGATCTCCGCGGCGGCTTCGGAGTGGGGCACGAGCAGGCCGACGCGCACCCGGGCCTCGGCGGCGAAGGCCGAGCCCTGCGCGAGCAGGCCGCGGTGCTCACCGGCGTGGTCGCGCAGGTACCGCAGCTCGTCCGGATCGGCGCCACCGGCGTAGGTCGCGGCCAGGCCGATCCCGCCGTAGAGGTCGGAACGCCGCTGTTCGGGGAAGTCCCGCACCATCGAGGTGACCAGCCTCGCGTCGGTGCCGCCGATGAACCACAGCGCCCGGCCGATGCCCTGGTCGATGGCGCGGTTGGTGTACGGCGAGGCGACCGGCCAGGCGAACCGCTCGTCCTGGTACTGCTCGTCGATGTACTTCCGCGTGCGGAAGTACGCCTGGTGGAAGCCGTAGCCGTCGAGCACCAGCCAGCGCAGCAGCGGGTCGAAGGCTTCGGGGTCGGGCCAGCGGAACTTCGGCAAGCGGGCCATCGCCCAGCCGACGCCGACGTAGATCAGGTAATTGTGCGGATCGCCGCCGCTGACCAGGCTTTCCTGGGTACGGCCCTTACCCGGCAGCGGCAGGCCGTCGAGCATCGCCCAGCCCATGCCGGCGCCTTCGTAGGCGAACCCGCGGAACCGCTCCGGGATCTGGTCCAAGCGCTCCATCGCGTCGGCGGTCGTGCGGGCTTCGACCGCGTACCCGTACCCTTCGAGGAAGATCCTTCCGACCTTTTCCAGCAGTTCCTGCGCGGCCGGGCTCTTCTTGTGGAAACCTCGTTTGTCCAAAGTGGTTTCCACCACGTTCGGAGTCAGAATGCGGCGCCGAAGCGCGCGCCAGCCATTACCCAACTCGCTCTCCCCCTATCGGGTAGAATCGAATTCCGAAGCACTCGTGACCTTTACTTTCCCAAGAAGCGACCGGCGCGTTCTACTCCATCCTTGCCGAAGGTCCGCAGGTCAGAAGGGTGCACATGGAAGCGGCCGCCGCTCCACGGGAGAGAGCGGCGGCCGCGGTCGGGATCGGCTCCGGCTGGTTCAGGCCACTGAGCGCAATTTCGAGGTGGAGAATTCACGGCGAATGCGTTCCCGCCAGATCTCGTAAGCCGGGGTGTTCGCGTCCCCGGCGTCGTGCGCCACTTCGGTTTCGTCGGCGATCCGCACGGCGTCGGAAATGGACACCCCACCCAGTGCCCGGATGCCGGTCTCGGTGTGCGGCGGCACGAATCCGGAATAGGTACGGGCCTTGGTCGCGAAGACCGCGCCCAGTGCCAGTTCCGGCGCGTGCTCGCCGGCGGGTGCCTTCAGGGACGCCAGCCCCTCGGCGTCGGCGCCGCCGGCGAACGTCGCCGCCAGGCCCACGCCACTCCACAGGTCCGCCTGCCGCCCTGGCACGAAGCGGGCGACCGCGGCCGCCACGTTGCCGGGGTGCCCGCCGTTGATGAACCACAGCGCGCGCCCGATGCCCTGGTCCACCGCGCGGCTGAAGTAGCCGGGGTGGCCGTCCCACGGGTACGGCTTGAGCAGGTGCTGGCGGTCGACGATCTTCCCGGTGTCGAAGTAGGCCCGGTCGAAGCCGTAGCCGTCGACGGCCAGCCAGCTCATCGTCGGGTGGTACGGGGTGCCGCTGATGTCCGGCACGATCTTCTTCCACAGCGGCCGGGGCAGCCGCGCCATGGCGAAGCCGATGCCGATGTAGGTCAGGAAGATGTGCGGCTGCCCCGGGCCGAGCAGCAGGTCGCGGGTGCGGCTGGACGGGCGGAAGCTCATCGCGTCGAGCACCGCCGACGCCATCGTCGCGCCCTCGTAGGCGAACCCGCGGTACTCGGCCTCGACCAGGTCGAGCCGCCGTTCGAGGTCCCACTGACCGGGGCTGTCGATGCCCCATTCGAACCCGGCGACCACGGACTGCGGAATGGCCTCCAGCCGCGCGGTGGCCTCGGTGGGTTCCACCGCGAACCCGCGACCGGCGAAGCTGACCGCCTTGAACGAGGGGGCCAGCACCCGCCGTCGCAGTGAGCCGAGCAGAGTCGACATCGGACACGTCCTCGCTTTCGGAAGGGTGGGCTCAGGCGACGGCCGGGAGTTCCTGGATCCGCGGCATCGCGACGGCGCCGACCTCGGGGGTGACCCGCGAAGCCAGGGTGATCGCGATCGGCGGGTCGGTCGGCCGGACCGGGCGCAGCCGCAGGTTCACCGCGGCCGTCTCGTCCCCGGCGATGGTGATCGCGGAGTTCGTGGCGATCGAGTACGACTTGCCCTCGCCGAGCGCGCCGTTGTGCTCGGCCACCGCGATCACGTGCCAGCGGCCCGGCGGCACGTTGTTGAGGATCAGCTCGGTCGGCCCGCTGTCGGCCATGCCCTTGAACGCGACCGGGCCGCACTGCGGGATGGCCTCGGCGAACACGCCGATCAGCACGTTGCCGGTGGTCTTGCCGGGGGGCATGTCCAGCCTGCCGACCACCGAACCGCCCGCGTTCTGCGGTGCGGCGCAGCTCTGCCCGGCGTCGCGCAGGGTCTTGAGCGAGGGCAGCCGCTGGAAGTGCGGGGCCATCGCGATCAGCAGTTCGCTGACCATCGGGTCGCGGTACTGGGTGGGGCTCATGCCGACCGCCCTGGTGAAGCGGCTGGTGAAGGTGCCGACGCTGCTGTACCCGACGCTGCAGACGATGTCGGACACGGTCAGCGAGGTGGTCAGCAGCAGCCGCTTCGCCTCGAACAGCCGGACCGCGGTCAGGTAGCGGCCGGGGGTGACCCCGGTGGCCCTGGAGAAGATCCGGGAGAAGTGGAAGGGGCTGACGAAGACCTCGGCGGCCAGGTCGTTCAGCGTGATGGGCTCGAAGTAGCGCTCGTGCATCGCGGCGATGGCTTGGCGGACGGCCGGTTGCATGATGGGCACTCCCTGGTTGGAATCGTTGGCGAGCTCACCGCGTCGGTTCACGCGGCGCGCTCCGGCCGGTACCGTTCGGCTGCCCGCGGTGCGGGCAGCCACGCGTGTCCCGCGTCGCAGCTCAGCCGCGGCGGCGGAAGCACGGAGTTGGCGCGGACCGCGACGCGGACCACCCGGTCGCAACCGGGGTGGCGGCACGGTCCCAGTTCGGTGTGCATCAGCGGATTGGGGTGCGCGACCAGCCGGGCCGCCGCGATCAGGGCTTCGAGCCCGTCCAGCAGTTCGCCTGCCCGGGGGTGGCGCACCAGGTCGTCGAGCCGTCCGGCGAGGAACGCGGCCATCGCGAGGGAGCCTTCGACGGGGACGTTCGTCACCGTCCGTTCGCACCAGGTGCGGAGGAATGTCTGCAGCGAGGTGCAGAGTTCGGCGGCCGCGGTGGCGGCCCGGCGCCCGGACGGCCCACCGATCTGCGGCCGTCCGGCGGTATCGGTGCCGCCGTTCGCCAGCACCCTGGCGCACCGGGCGTACCAGCCGGGCACTTCCCGGAAGGCGTGCTCGAGGCGGGACCGGCAAGGTGCGCACAAACGCGGACCTGGGATGATCGAGGCCATGGTGCCGGTTCCGCTCGCGGTCCGGCAGGACGCCGAAGTGCAGAGGTTCGTTCCCACAGGCCCTCCCCAGCGTCCCTACCCGACTCGACTGCTGGGAGTAAGCATGCATTCGGTGACTCGAGCCGAGGACGAAACGAAGCCGAGACCCAATGGGGTTGCACATAGTCAGATCGGGTGGGAAATAGTGCACCCTCGGTATAACAACTGCCGGACTTTTTTCTCGTTCGCAGGACACGGAGAACACCGATGAGCGATTATTCTGAGGGGGCGATTACGTCGAGCGAAAGGCGCGAAGTGATCAATGTTCTACTGGCCGAGGACATGCACATGCTGCGCGGCGCACTGGTCGCCCTGCTGAACCTCGAGGCCGACATCACCGTGGTCGCCGAAGTGGCATCCGGCGACGAGATCCTGCCCGCCGCGCAGAAGCACCAGCCCGACGTGGCCATCATCGACATCGACCTGCCCGGCAAGGACGGCCTGACCGCGGCCACCGAGCTGCACGCCAGCCTGCCGGACTGCCGGACCCTGATCCTGACCAGCCTTGGCAGGCCGGGCACCGTGCGCCGGGCGCTGGACGCCCGGGTCAACGGCTTCATGCTCAAGGACGCGCCCTCGAAGAAGCTCGCCAACGCGGTGCGCCAGGTGGCCGTCGGCAGGCGCGTGATCGACAGCGAACTCGCGCTGGCGGCGTGGGACACCGAGGACTGCCCGCTGGCCGCGAGGGAGATCGAGATCCTCCGGCTGGCCGCCGCCGGTCAAAATGTGGCGGACATTGCGGCACAGTTGTTTCTTTCTCCCGGGACCGTGCGTAACTACTTGACTACCGTGGTGACCAAGCTCAATGCCCGCAATCGTGTCGACGCCATCCGGATCGCCAAGGAAAACGACTGGCTGTGATCGCCGGGCGCTTTACCTGAATGGCGACGGCACAAATACCGGCGGACGGCATTCGCGACGATGACAATCATCATCGGCACGCCCTTTTCCCGAGTGGAACATACCGGCGAGTAGGCATCTTCGGCGAACGTCGTACGCCTTCCGGCTGGCCGCGCCCCGAGATTCACCCACATGAACTCTTGCGCGGCTCCCGGATGCCTATCTCAGCTACCTGAAGTGGCCACTTCGGCACGGGGACGCTCCGCCGCGGGGGAAAGCTCCCACCTGCGGCCGGCCGCCACCCGCACATCCGCCAGCCCGCGCCGGGACAGCACCAGCACGTCTTCCAGTTCCTGACGCGTCCGCTCCGGGAATTCGGGCAGCAGCCGGTTCGCCAATTCGGTCTTCAACGTGATCGCCGACAGGCTCAACCCGAGCAGGTCGTGCACGTCACGGGAGAACCGCAGCCGCTCCTCGGCCACCGCCATCCGGCTCAGCTCGTGCCGCGCCCCGTGCAGGTCACCGACCAGCCGCACCAGCCGCGACAGGCCGAACACGACCAGCGTGGTGATCAGGTTGCCCACCACCACGAACAGCACCGAGTACCAGGTCGTGATCCCGGTCAGCCCGGCGAGCAGTTCGAGCGTCCCGATCGCGACCACCGCCACCGCGGCCAGCGGCACCGCCGCCAGCGTGGGCAGCAGCACCAGCGCGCTCCCGGCGAACAAGCCGGCCAAGCCGTGCCACAGCGCGCCGAAGTGCAGGATCGGCAGGAACACCAGTGCCGCCTGTGCCAGCAGCACGAGCGTGGTCCGCATCGGGGTCCGCGTCGCGCCCGGCCGGGAGACGTAGCCGAACTGCAGACCGGCCAGCAAGCCGACGAAGGTCGCGCTCAACAGCCCAGGCCAGAAGGCGCCGGCGGTGACGGCGATCCCGACGCTGGTGTTCACCGCCATGGCGCTGAGCACCGCGACGAGGATCGCGGTGGCCATCTTGGGCGCGATGCCGGGCTGCCGGAGGCGCTGCACGGCGATCCGCTCGCCGGGTTCCTCCGCGCGCGCCACCAGCGCGGACACCGGCACGTCCACCCGCAGCCGGTACCGTCCGTCCACTGAGGACGTGGTCAGCTCACCGTCCACCTGCGAGACCCGGTGCGACAGGTTGCGAAGGCCGTTGCCCGCGCCCGGTGCGGTGTCGGCGCCTTCCCCGGTGACCCCGTCGTTCGTGATGACCAGCCGGAAGACATCGTCGACCTCCTGCACGGAGATCTCGCAGTACTCGGCCTCGCTGTGCCGCAGCACGTTCGTCACGCCTTCGCGCAGGACCGTCGCCAGTACCGTGCCCACCCGCTCGTCCAGTTCCCGGTGTTCCCGCGAGATCCGCACGTTGACCTCGGCCGCCGACAACGCGGACTGCGCTTGATCGCACTCTTCATCGAAGGACAGCCGCCGATGCCCGCCTGCCACCATGCGCACGTCCGCCATCGCGCGACGCGAGATCGCCAGCACGTCTTCGAGTTCCTCGCGCGCCCGCTCGGGTTGCTCGGCCAGCAGCCGGTTCGTCAGCTCGGTCTTCAACGTGATCGCCGACAGGCTCATCCCCAGCAGGTCGTGCACGTCACGGGAGAACCGCAGCCGCTCCTCGGCCACCGCCATCCGGCTCAGCTCGTGCCGTGCTCCGTGCAGGTCACCGACCAGCCGCGTCAGCCGGGTGAGGCCGTAGGTGATCATCGCGGTCAGCAGGGTGGCGACCATCGCGCTGGTCACCGCCCACGGCGCCGGGACCAGGCCGGAGCCGCGGGTCAGTTCGAGGAAGCCGACCGCCGCCACCACCCCGGCCAGCACCGGCCACGCCACCACCGCCGGGAGCAGCAACAGCACGCTGCCCAGGAAGACCCCGGTGAACCCGTGCCAGCGCGGGCCGAACTCGAGGATCGGGAAGCCGACCAGCAACGCCTGTCCCGAGAGGACCAGCGCCGTCCGCCGCCTGGTCCGCGCCACGCCGGGCCGGGAAACGTAGCCGAGTTGCAGCGCGGTCATCGCGAGCACGCACAGGACGCAGAAGAGGACGTCGGAGGGGGTGCCGATCCGGAAGATGACGCCGAGCGTGGCGTTGACCGAGAACCCGGCCAGTACCAGCGCGAGGATGCCGTAGGCGTAGCGCGCACCGAGGTCGCCCCGCTCGATGCGGGGAACCGCTGTCATCGGGTGGTCCCGTGATCAGTGCGCCGCGGCGGCGGCGAGCGGGACGTCGGCTCGCAGGCGGTACCGCCCGTCCGGCTCGGTTTCCACGGTCAACTCCCCGCCGAGCCGCGAAACCCGGTGTGACAGGTTGCGGATGCCGTTGCCCGCGTTGGGCGCCGGCGCGGAACCGTTCACCGAAACCCCGTCGTTCGCGATCACCAGGCGCATCGACCCGTCGACCTCGTGCACCGAGATCTCGCACCACTCCGCGTCGCTGTGCCGCAGCACGTTCGTCACGCCTTCGCGCAACACCGTCGCCAGCACCGTGCCCACCGGACCGTCCAGCTCCCGGTCGTCGCGCTCGATCTTCACCTCGACCTCGGCCGCCGACAACGCCGACTTCGCCTGGCGGCACTCCTCGTCGAGGGACAGCGCGCGCTTGCCGCTGGCCACCATCCGCACATCCGCCAGCGCCCGCCGGGACATCACCAGCATGTCCTCGAGTTCCTTGCGCGCCCTGTCCGGGTGCTCGGTCAGCAGCCGGTTCGTCAGCTCGGTCTTCAACGTGATCGCCGACAGGCTCAACCCGAGCAGGTCGTGCACATCGCGGGAGAACCGTAGCCGCTCCTCGGCCACCGCCATCCGGCTCAGCTCGTGCCGCGCCGCGTGCAGGTCGCTGACCAGCTTGACCAGCCGCGACAACCCGTAGATCACCAGCGCGGTGATCATCGTGGACACCACGATGTAGGTGACCGCGTACACCGGGCCGACGATGTTGGCGCCCCTGGTCAGCTCGAAGAACACGATCATGCCCAGCACCAGCACCACGGTCGGCCACGCCACCAGCGCCGGGAGCAGCACCAGCACACTGCCGGCGAGCAGCCCGGTGAACCCGTGCCAGCGCGGGCCCAGCTCGAAGATCGGCGCCCAGACCAGCACCGCCTGCGCCACCAGCACCACCGCCGTCCGCCGCGGTGTCTTGCGCGCCGACGGCCGGGAGACGTAGGTGAGCTGCAACGCCACCAAGGCGAGCACGCACGAAATGCTGATCGCGATCGGCCAGAAGGTACCGGTCTGGAAGATGATGCCGATGGTCGCGTTGAGCGCGATACCGGCCAGCACCGAAATCAGGATCGAGTTGGCGACCTTCGGCGCGATGTCCGGCAGCCAGATCGTCGCCTGGCCGGTTTTGCCCGTGCGGTCGGCTTCCGGTTCCTCGCCCACACTCTCGCCGATGGCGCTGGACCGGGCGGATCCACTTGCGATACTCACCGGGAACTCCCCTCGTGACCAGCGGCGGCGTACGCGCCGAAAGCCCTGCCGAGGCTACCCAGCGGCATTCTCGGCGAGCAACCACGTAGGGGTCGGGGGCCACTCATGTGAGTGCGTCCAGCACGCATTCCCCTACCCCGATCTCCGCGGGCCAGTCGAGCCCCAGCACCCGGTCCACGGTGTCGCTGGCGTCGACCGGGACCGCGTGCGCGGCCAGCCCCATCGCCTTGGCGCACAGGTAAAGCGTCTGCTGCAGCGCGCCCACGTGCATCAGCGTCACCGCGTAGGCGGCACCACCGAGCACCCAGGCCGTCCGTTCCATGCGCGCGGTCACCGAGATCATCGCGGCGGGACGCCGCACGCTGCCCGCCGCGACCTTGGCCAGATCGAGCATCGCGGCGAGGTGACCGGGGTCGTCGTCGATCAGCGTGAGCGCGTGCCCGTCCGGGTCGTAGTGGTAGATGGCGCGCGGCAGGCCCGCACACCGGTCGATGCTCAAGTACAGCTCGAGTTCGTAGAGGCAGGCGATGGCGAAGTACGGGCGTTGCGTCGCGTCGTGCCCCGGCGGGATCGGCGGGTGGGCCGGACCGGCGGACCGGATGCGCGCGCTGCGGAACAACAACTCGCCCAGTTGCTCGCGGGTGAGGTCCACCGGCGAGAACTTCGGGCACTCGTGGTCGTTCTCCAGCAGCTCGGTCAGCGACGGCGAAGCGGCGCCCAGGTCCGGTGCGCCCAGCGGGAAGCGCTCGCCGTCCGGTGCCGGCTTGGTCAGCGGCGGGGGGTGCTCGGTCGCCTGCTGGTAGGCCGCTTCGGAGACGATCTCCCCGCGACGGCTGCGGCTGTGCGTGTGGAACAACAGCTCGTGGTGCGACCAGTGCCTCAGCGCGGCGTCGGCGTCCTCGGCGAAGTGCTCCTCGTCGTCGCCGGAAAGCACCACGCCCGCGGCGGTGAGGAAGGCGACCACGTCGGCGACCACGTGCTCGGGCACGCCGGTCGACCCGGCCAGTGCCCCGACCGTCGCCGGGGCGGCGAGCGACGAGGCGATCCGGACCGCCTGCGGCTGGCTGAGCACCACCCGGAACTCCGCGCGCGGCGACTCCAGCAGCAGATCGCCGTCCTCCGGGCGCAGCACGGCGAACCGGGAGAGCCGGTTCAGCACCCGGGGCCCGACCTCGGTCAGCCGGAAGGCGGGCGAGGCCACCACCGGGACCACCGAGAGCAGCGGGCGCTGCCCGTCGGCCAGGCCGAGCGAGTGCACCACCGAACCGCTGACCTGGTCCAGCACCCGCTCCAGCCCGGCGAGGTCGTGCAGCTTGCGCGCCGGACCGGCCTTGCGCGCGGTCACCACGTTCTGCAGGGACACCGGGCCGAGGCCCATCCGGCGCAGCGACTCGATGGCGAAAGCGCCCGCGCTCTCCACGTTCAGCTCGCCCCACCTGGTGACGACGTTCAGCGAGCCGGCTTCGTCACCCTCTTCGACCAGTGCGTCCTCGCTGAGCGACCACAGCCGGACCGTGGTCATGACGTCGTCCGATGTCGAAATCAACTCCGGCTCCTGCCCGCTCGGGGATCCGTTCACAGAAAGAGTGGCATGGGATTGAGCTGGTGATAAGGCGTCGGCGCGGAAAGCCTGCCCAGCCGGACCGGGACGTCGAACAGGCGGCCGGGGGCGAACCGGGCCCAGAAGTGCCGGATGCCCGGGATGACCACCTTGACCACCGGCAGGCCGATGTCCGGCCGCGTCTGGTCGAGCACCAGCAGTTCCAGGCCGCGCTCGGCCAGCAGGGCGGCGAGCGCGTCGACGTCCTCCCTCACGTCCTCCCGTGGCACGTAACCGAAGTCGGCGGGTCCGCGGGCGGGTACGGTCTCATCGGGTAGCAGGTAGGGCTGGTTCGCCACGGTGGCTCCACCCAGCCACGCCGCCGCATCCGGGTCCTCGGGCTGGAAGCTGTCGTCCAGTCCGCCCGGCAGCAGCTGGTTCAGCTCGGTGAGCGCCCGGCGCAGGGCGGTGCGGGGGTCGAGGTGCGCGCCGAAGCCGAGCATGATGCGCTCGCCCGGCCGGTCGATCCGGCGCGAGACGGCCACCATCACCGGGGTGCCGAGGTCGGCGGTCGCGTCGAGGACCCAGACCTCGCGGCCCAGGCGGGCGTAGTGCTCACGCAGTTCGGTCAGCCACGGCTCGGCGAAGGCGTCGAGGTCGACCTCGGGCAGGCGCAGGCGGTTGTACCACCAGATCGCCACCGCGTCGCGTTCCACCAGTTCGAGGGTGCCCTGCAGGATCGCGTCCTCCAGGCTGCTGCCCGCGGCGTTGCCGTTGGAGTCGGCCGAGAGCGACCGGTTCGGCGGCGCGCCGAAGTAGAGCATCGCGGTGGGCAGCATCCGGTGCCTGCCCTCGGTGATGGACCACAGCGGGGTCCAGTCGGTGACCTCGTCCTCGTCGAACGGCTCGCCGACGTGGTTGAACGGGGAACGCCGCGGGTTCCAGCTCTCGCGGGTGGCGTACTGCCGCTCGTCGAAGAGCAGGCAGTCGTTCGGGTGCATGGCCAGCTCACCCAGCGCGCGGAAGCTGGCCCGGATGCGGAACTCGTCGCCCTGGAAGGTGCCGGAGAAGCGTTCGATCGCCTCGCACAGCGCGCCGACCTCGGCGTCCAGCGGGGTGAGCCCCTTGCCGCCGTTCTCCGAGCGCAGGTTCGCCCGGAAGGCGTTCAGGCCGGTGACGTTGCGCGAGACGTTCACGCCGGAGCGGTAGGCGTTGATGAACGCGGGCACGTTGGGGTCCTGCTTGATCTCCTTGATGATGCCGGTGACCGGGCTGACCAGGTGCCGGTAGCGGTCGAGCACCTGGGCGGGCATCAGGGTGCGGTGCCCGCCACCGGACGAAGAAGCCTTGCGCGCCGGGTTCAACTGCACCGGCTTGCAGGCCCGTGACGTGAACAGGGCGGCGTCACCGCAGTTCGCGCACTGCGGCCGGGCACGCAGTTCGTGCCTGTTGCCCTCGAAGTCCTGGGTGTCGAAGGTCCACACCGAACGCTGCCCGGGGTAGCGGTGCCCGGCCAGCCACTTGGTGACCTCCAGCGCGATCAGGTGCCCGGCCGCCGCGGCCAGCGGCGGCAGCGACGGCACCGGCCGGGACGCGGGCCCCTGCCTGCCGAGCGAAGCCTGCACGCAGGCTTCGGCGTGGCGGTGCCCCCAGAGCCGGTTCGACAGGCAGTGCCAGCAACCCGGCTGGTCCGCTTCGAAGAACGGCCCGAGCCAGACCCGAGTGCCGGCCGGTTTGGCCAGCAGCCACGGTTTCCCCATCGCGCGCTGGGCCGCGTCCACGGCCGCGAGGCCGGGATCGAGGTAGTCCTCGCAGATCACCACGGTCAGGTCGGCGGTGGCGCTCGGTCCGGAGTGGACGTCCACTCCGGTCTCCCGCAGCGCCCGTTCCACCTGGGCGAGACCGGTGGTCGCGTTGACACCGACCAACGCGACCGTGGCGACCGCGGCGCGGGCGGCGTCCGCGGCAGCCACTCCGCAGGCGTCCCAATACGCCTGCGCTTGTTCGTCCACTTCGGAGTCCTCCGGGGCGCGGAGGCTGACCAGCCCGGCGTCGACCAGCTGGCCGATCAGGTTCGTCACCTGGTCCGCGTCCATGCCACCGGGCTGGGCGCGGAGCAGACTGCCGAAGTCGTGGTTCCCGTCCAGCAGTGCCGCGAGCGAAGCGATCCGGGCCCCGCGCAGTGCGGTGACCCCGTGCTCCGAGAACAGGTAGGCGCCCTCGCCCTCGTTCACCTCGGCACGCAGGTGGCTTTTGAAGACCGGGACTCTCGCCGCGACACCGCCGTCCATCAGGCGGCTTCCGGGAAGGTGGTCGTCGGGTTGCCGGAGGTCCAGCACTGGGTGGGCACCAGCGCCAGGCCGGCCTGGTTGTGCCACTGGTCGAAGCGGTCGATCACCAGCACGACGTTGTCCTCGCGGGGCAGCTCGACCACGTTCAGCTTGTCCATCTCATCCTCCGATTTGCAGGGTGTTCGGGGTGATGGGAGAATCCTCCGTCGATTGCCGGTCGCACTTCCAGTGCCGCCCACATGGGTCCGATATGTGTTTCTCACATCGGCCCCGGCCATATTCACGTCACGATCGGTGCCCCTCTCACTGCCGCTGACCAGGGCCTTTCTGTCAATCTTCGAGAAACGCACGACTCTCGCCGGAGGAGCACGGACGCACTGGGGAGCAGTCGGTTCACGCGGAGAAGTCGACTGGGAGGGAACGTGTTGGTTTCCGAAGTTCCGGCCGGGAGTGGCAGCCCCGGCGGCACGGCCGAAAGCGCGGTGACGTTCACCCTTCTCGGCCCGCTGGAAGTGCTCAAGGACGGTATCGACCACGCGCCGACGGCGCCGAAGATCCTGCAGCTCATGGCGATGCTGCTGATGCGGCCGGGCAAGGTCGTGCAGATCGAGTCCATCATCGCCGAACTCTGGGCGAACAAGCCACCGCGCAGCGTGCGCACCACCATGCAGACCTACGTCTACCAGGTGCGCCGCTGCATCGAGCAGAACGGGCTGGCGGCGGACCCCGAGTCGATGCTCGCCACCAAGCCGCCGGGGTACGTCTTCCGCATCGACCCGGCGCAGGTGGACGTGTACGAGTTCCAGCAGCTGTGCCGTCGCGGCCGCGACGAGATGGAGGCGCGGCGCTTCGGCGACGCGGCCCGCTCTTTCCGCGGCGCGCTCGGCCTCTGGTCCGGACCACCGCTGGCCAACGTCAACTGCGGTTCGGTGCTCGCCGCCTACGCGGTCGACCTGCAGGAACAGCGCCGGGCGGCGCAGCACCTGCGGATCGAGGCCGAGATCGAGGCCGGCATGCACCGGGAACTCGTCGGTGAGCTGCGCTCGCTGGTCACCTCCAACCCGCTCGACGAAGGCCTGCACGGGCAGCTGATGCGGGTGCTGGGACGCAGCGGCAGGCGGTCCGACGCGATGGCCACCTACCGGCAGCTGCGCACGCGGCTGACCACGGAGCTGGGCGTGGAGCCCTGCGACGAGCTGCAGGTGTTGCACCACGAACTGCTTTCGGCCGGAGACCCGTCCTGATGCGTTATCTCCTCACCGGGAAAGCCGTGGAGAGGGTAAAGCGTTTTCGCAGTGTGTCAATTCGGGCACGAGCACCGTGTGCAGGTGCTCGTTCGGGTGTCGAGCGGATTTCGAGCCGGACAACAGACTCTGGAACCCAGCTGTGGCGCGACTGCCCGATCATCTCCGTCCAACCGAGGTCTCAACCAGACGAAAATGGGGATACACGATGAGTCGAAAGTACGGACAGTTCTGCGGCCTGGCACGTGCCATGGAGATGGTGGGTGAGCGCTGGGGCATGCTCGTGGTCCGCGATCTGCTGCTCGGCCCGAAGCGGTTCACCGACCTGCGCGCGGGGCTGCCGCGCATCCCGTCGAGCATCCTCTCGGCGCGGCTGAACGAGCTGGAGGAAGCCGGCGTGGTCCGGCGGCGCGTGCTGCCGCAGCTGGACGCCTCGGTGGTCTACGAGCTCACGGAGTACGGCGCCGAGCTGGAGGCCGTCGTGCTGCAGCTGGGCCTGTGGGGCGCCCGGTCCCTCGGCACGCCGGGTGAGGAGGACGTGTTCACCCTGGACACCGCGATCCTGTCGCTGTACACCACGTTCCGCCCGGAGCTGGCGAGCAACGTGCGGGTCAGCTACCAACTGCACTACGGCCCGGAGATGACGCTGCACGTGCTCGTCGACGGCGAGGACCTCAAGGTGGGCGAAGGCCCGTACCCCGACGCCGACCTGACCGTCACCTGCTACGGCTCCATCAAGCCGGTGTTCGCCAAGGAGATCTCCCCGCGGGAAGCCCTGGACCAGGGCGTCCTGAGCATCTCCGGTGACCCGGCGCTGCTCGAGCTGTTCGCCGACCTGTTCCACATCCCGTCCGCGCCGCGCAAGGTCGAAGGCCTCGCCGTCCGCTGACCCCCCGAGCCGGGGCCCGGCCCCCCGGACCCCGGCTCCCCTCCACCCTCCCTGCCCCCACGCCGGTGCACCCGACCCCCACATTCGCGCCCCGAACCCCACGTTCGCGCCCGAGTCCCACGCTGGTGCACCCGAGTCCCACGTTGGTGCAGTCGAGTTCCACACTCAGGCCCCCGAGTCCCACACTCGCGAGCCCGAGTTCCACGTTGGCGCAGCCGAACCCCACATTCACGAGCCCGAGTCCCACACTCGCGCAGTCAGCGAAGTCCACGCTCGTGAAGCCGAGTTCCACACTCAGGCAGGCGAACCCCACACTCGGGCACCCGAGTCCGCCACTCGAGCGCCGAACCCCACCTTCGGGCACGCGAACCCCACACTCCAGCAGCCCAACCCCACACTCGCGGAGGCTCCACTGTGGAACTCGGCTGCTTGAACGTAGGATTCAGCCGCGCGAACGCAGGACTCGGCTACGCGAATGTGGGGTTCGGCTACGCGAACGCAGGACTCGACTGCCGGGACGTGCGACTCGGGCGCCCGAGTGTGGAACTCGGCTGCACCAACGTGGAACCCGGGTGTACGAGCGCGAGGCTCGCGTGGCACCAACGTGAGACTGGGCGAGACCCGGGTGCGCGAACGTCGGCTTCGGGCGCCTGAACGTGGGACCCGGGCGCGCGAACGCGGGTTCGGCGGCGCAAGTGCGGGACTCGGCTGCCTGAACGTGGAACTCGGGCGCGTGAACGTGGGACTCGGCTGCCTGAGTGGAACTCGGGCTCGCGAATGTGGGACTCGGCTGCCCGAACGCGGGGTTCGGGTGCGCGAGTGTGGGGGTCGGGGGCGGGTGCAGTGAGTGGGGCATTACTTGCAATCGATGCAAGTAATGCCCCACTCATTGCACGAGGATCAGCTGGCCCGTGGTAGCTGTACCACGGTGTTCGTGTTCCGCTGCACCACATTCCCCGCAGGGGCCCGTACGTGGGCATCGGCCGGTACGTCCTGCAGCACGAGCGACTGCGCCCCGATGAGGGCGTTGTCCCCCACGGTGATCGGTCCCAGCAGGCTCGCGTTCGCGCCCACGGTGACCCCGTTCCCCAGTTGCGGGTGCCGCCGGCCGTCGGCGCGGCCGCGGTCCTGCCACCAGCCGTACGAACCCAGCGTCACCTGGTGGAACAGCGAGACGTCGTCGCCGATGATCGCGGTTTCCCCGATCACCACGCCACAGCCGTGGTCGATGAAGAACCGCCGCCCGATGCGCGCGCCGGGGTGGATCTCGATGCCGCCGGTGAGCACGCGCGTGAGCATGCACACCGCGCGCGCCGACTTGAACCTTTCCTTGCGGTACAACCGGTTGCCGACCCGGTAACCGGCCAGCGCGAGCACCGTCGGGTGCAGCAGCGCCTCGCTGCGCGAGCGGATCGACGGGTCCCGGTCGATGATGACGTCCAGCAGTTCCACGCTCGCGGCCGCCGCCCGGCGCAGCCGCCCGATCAGCCCCGCCATCAGCGGCCCCGCTTCGTGCCGAAGAACTGCTCCCGCCAGATTTCGTGCACCGCCAGCGCCCAGATCGTCAGCGCCGTGGTGTCCTCCGGCTCGGTCGCCTGCCGGGCGAACAGCCGGTCGACCGCGCTCGCGTCGACCTGTCCCGCCGCTTTCAGCCGTGAGCCGGCCAGCAGGTCCCTGGCGTACTCCCACAACGGCCAGCCGGGCGTGAGCATCGCGGTGATCGGCAGGGTGAACGGCTGCTTCGGCCGGTTCAGCACCTCGTCCGGCAGCAGTCCCGCGGCCGCCGCGTAGAGCGTCCGCTTGACGCCCGTGTCGTCGATGCGCTGCCGGTCGGACAACGCCCGCCCGAGCGAGATCACCGAACGCTGGCAGAACGGCAACCGCGCCTCCACCGAACCGGACATGCTCAGGTGGTCCACCCGGCGCAGGTGGTAGGCGGGCAGCCGGTGCCCGAGCTCGAACTCGGTGATCCTGGCCAGCACCGAGCCCTCGCCGGTGGCCAGCTTGGCGGTCGCCTCGGCCGGGATGGCCGGACCCGAGTCGGCCAGGACCGCCCGGTAGTCGTCGGTGTACAGCTCGTGCCGGGCGGCCGCCGGCAGCACGCCGAGCGCGTCGAGGTAATTCTCGTACCAGGGTTTGTCCGTGACGGAGGCCCGCGTCGCCGCGGCCATCCGGGAGTAGCCGCCGAACACCTCGTCGGCCGCGTCACCGGTCAGCGCGACCTTGAACCCGCTGTCCCGCACCGCGTTGAACAACGCGTAGGTGCTCAGCGTGATCGGGTCGGCGTTCGGCTGCCCGAGGTGCCAGACCACATCGGACAGCAGGTCCGGGAAGGTCGCCGGGTCGATCTCCACCTGGTGGTAGTTCGTGCCCGACCGTTCGGACACCTGGCGCGCGAAGCGGCGCTCGTCGGCGGGCCAGTTGCCCGTGTAGGCGATGTTGAACGTGTGCAGTTCGGTCTCGGACTCGGCGGCCAGCGCGGTGACCAGGCTGGAGTCGAGACCGCCGGAGGTGATGGTGGCGACCGGCACGTCCGCGACGAGCAGCTGCCCGACCTCGTACCGCAGGCGCTCCTGCAGATCACGCGCGACAGCCGCGCCGTCCTCCGGCAGCACCTCGGTGACCGCCGGCTGACGGCGGTAGGTGCGCAGCCCGGAGTACTCGGTGCAGATCATGGTGGTCGACTGCGGCATGACCTTCACGCCGTCGAACATGGTCTGCTCGCCGAACGGGGTTTTCGTGGCCAGGTAAGCGTCCAGCCCGGCTTCCCATTCGGACGGAGCCACCTCGCCGAAGCCCAGCAGTGCCGGCAGTTCCGAGGAGAAGTGCAGCGAGCGCGCCGCCGCGTTCCACCGGTAGTACAGCGGTTTCATGCCGATGTGGTCGGTGGCCAGCAGCAGCCGGGGTTCGGCGCCACGCTGGTCGACCACCGCGATCGCGTACATGCCGTCGAGGTGGTCGACGAAGGCGTCCCCGTAGGCGTGGTACAGCGCGGGCAGCACGTTGCCGTCGCAGTGGTCGGCGAACCGGTAGCCCTTCGCGACGAGTTCCGCGCGCAGGCGCACGTGGTTGTAGATCTCCCCGTTGAACACGACCTTGATCGCGTCGAGTTCGTAGGGCTGCGCCCCGCCGTCGAGGTCGACGATCGCCAGGCGGTTGTTCCCGATCCCCCAGCCGCCGGCGCGCGCGGCACCGCGGCCGTCCGGGCCGCCGTGGTGTTGCAGGGCGGCGACCGTGCGCAACTCGTGCGGTGTCGCCTTCGCGTTGAAAAAACCGTAGATTCGGCACATGGGCTTTCGCTCTCCAGCCTCACAAGCGGCACGTCGATCACAAAGATCGCGTAAACCGCTCGATGGAGTGTCGAGCCCGGCTGAAGGCGCTATTCCTCCGGCAGGAAACGCAACACCGTGAGCATGGCCTGCGAATCCACCTTGGCGGGATCGGGTTCTTCGCAGCCGCGCAACTGTTCGCGGATCCGCGCGCCGTCGATTCCGGCGCCGATCAGCACCAGGCGCGTGGCCGGGCGTTCGCCCGATGCCCAGCCGGATCGGCGCAGCCGCAGGAAAGCACCCACGGTGTGCAGCGTGTACTTCTTGTCGTGGCCGGGAAGCCCGAGGTTCACCTCACCCTTGATCCGGTAGATCCCGGCCGGCCGGTTTTCCAGGAATTCCATGAACCGCCTGGGGTGCAGCGGCACCTCGGACTCGAATTCGACGCTGTCGTAGGTCGCGTGCGCGTGCTGTGAGTGGTCCTCTTCGGACAGATCGAGGAAGGACAGCTGCCGCGCGTGTTCCTCGCGCCGCTCGGGGAGTTCGAACAACAGCGACGGATCGATCCGGCCGTGGTCGACCGCGAGCACCGGCACGCCCTGCGCCAGTTCCTCGACGACCTCCCGCACGCCTTCGGCGCTCCGGTCGATCTTGTTGAGCACCACCAGATCCGCCAGGCGCACGTGGTCGGCCAGTTCGGGGTGGCGCTCGCGGACGGCGGTGAACTCGGCGCCGTCGACCACTTCGACCAGCCCGCCGTACTCGATGTGTTCGTGCTCACTCGAAAGCAGCAGCCGGATCAGCCCGCGCGGCTCGGCCAGTCCGCTCGCCTCGATCACGATCACGTCCAGGTCGGCGCCGCTCAGCCGGGCCAGCATGCCGTCCAGGCCGCTGGCGTCCACCGCGCAGCACAGGCAGCCGTTGTTCAGCGACACCATCGAGTCGACCTGCCCGGCCACGGCCATCGCGTCGATGCCGATGCTGCCGAAGTCGTTGACCACCACGCCGATGCGAGCACCGGAACTGTTGTGCAGCAAGTGGTTGAGCAGGGTCGTCTTGCCGGCGCCGAGGAAACCGGCGACCAGCACCACCGGGATCTGCTTCCGCATCGCCTCACCCTACCGACGGCGTTGACAGCCCCCGGCCGGGGCTGCAACCCTGGAGGCGGAGGCCGAGAGGCGCTGCGACGGACCACGGGTCCGCCACGCTCGGCCTTCGCGGGACGAACGCACAAGGGCGCCTCCGAATCCGGAGGTGCCCTTTTTGTTCGCCCGTTGAACTTCTGCCACGGCGAATCGCGGGGTAGCGCCGTTTGCTGGATCAAGCGGCCCGTAGTCATCCGCGGCGCCGGTTCGCTTGGTCCAGCGAACGGCTCCAAAGCGACCTCGCCGCCGTGCCGAAGGCGCGGCCGGATTACTGAGCGCACCGACGCGGTGCGGCGATGAATGCCGCCCGGAAACACCTTGCGGGAGTGACTCCGAATGAACGTGAAACTGCAGAAGGTGAACGGCCTCGAGTTCGCGGTGGCCGATCTGGCGCTGGCCGAATCCGGCCGCCACCAGCTGCGCCTCGCCGAGCACGAAATGCCCGGCCTGATGGCGATCCGCGCCGAGTACGCCGGCTCGAAGCCGCTCAAGGGCGCCCGGATCGCCGGCTCGCTGCACATGACCGTGCAGACCGCCGTGCTGATCGAGACCCTGGTCGACCTCGGCGCCGAGGTGCGCTGGGTGTCCTGCAACATCTTCTCCACCCAGGACGAGGCCGCCGCCGCGGTGGTCGTCGGCCGCGACGGCACGCCGGAGCGGCCCACCGGCACCGCGGTGTTCGCCTGGAAGGGCGAAACCCTGGACGAGTACTGGTGGTGCACCGAGCAGCTGTTCACCTTCCCCGGCGGGCACGCGCCCAACATGCTGCTCGACGACGGTGGCGACGCCACGCTGCTGGTGCACCAGGGGGTGGAGTTCGAGGCCGCGGGCGCGGTCCCGCAGGCCACCGACGAGGACCCGGACGAGTACCGGATCGTCCTGCGCACCCTGCGCGACAGCATCGCCGCCGACCCCCAGCGGTTCACCCGGATCGCCGCCGAGCTCAAGGGCGTCACCGAGGAGACCACCAACGGCGTGAAGCGGCTCTACAAGCTCGCCGAAGAGAACAAGTTGCTCTTCCCGGCGATCAACGTCAACGACTCGGTGACCAAGTCGAAGTTCGACAACAAGTACGGCATCCGGCACTCGCTGGCCGACGGCATCAACCGCGCGACCGACGTGATGCTCGGCGGCAAGCTCGCGGTGATCTGCGGTTACGGCGACGTGGGCAAGGGTGCCGCGGAATCGCTGCGCGGCCAGGGCGCGCGCGTGGTGGTCACCGAGGTCGACCCGATCTGCGCGCTGCAGGCGTCGATGGAGGGCCTGGAGGTGGTGCGCCTGGAGGACGTGATCGAGAAGGGCGACCTCTTCATCACCACCACCGGCAACCTCGACATCATCATGGCCGCCGACATGGCGCGGATGAAGCACAACGCCATCGTCGGCAACGTCGGCCACTTCGACAACGAGATCGACATGGCCGGGCTGGCGAAGGTGCCGGGCATCCGCAAGGTGGAGATCAAGCCGCAGGTGCACGAGTGGGTCTTCCCCGACGGCCACGCGATCATCGTGCTGTCCGAGGGCCGCCTGATGAACCTCGGCAACGCCACCGGGCACCCGAGCTTCGTGATGTCGAACTCGTTCAGCAACCAGGCGATCGCGCAGATCGAGCTGTTCACCAAGCCGGACGAGTACGCCATCGACGTCTACCGGCTGCCCAAGCACCTCGACGAGAAGGTCGCGCGGCTGCACCTGGACGCGCTCGGCGTGCGGCTGACCGAGCTCACCAAGAAGCAGGCCGAGTACATCGGCGTGGAGGTGGCCGGCCCGTACAAGGCCGACCACTACCGCTACTGACCCACCGGGGCGAGGCTCACCGGGACGCCGTTGAACACGGCGTTCCCGGAGAGCACGTCCACCACCCGCTCGTCGGTCAGCGTGTTCGCGTTCACACCGGGATCGGTGGTCGCGACGCGCTGGCCGCGGCCGGTGTGCCCCCAGCCGTGCGGCAGGCTGACCACGCCGGGCATGATCCCGTCGTTCGGCTCGACCGGCACCACCAGTTCGCCGGCCGATGACTTGATCACCGCCTGCTCCCCGAGGCCGAGGCGCTCGGCGTCGGCCGGGTTGATGTGCAGCGTGCACTGGTTGCTGCCGCCGCGCAGGCCGGGCACGTTGTGCAGCCAACTGTTGTTGGACCGCAGTTGCCGCCGCCCGATCAGCAGGAATTCCGGCGCCGGTTCGGCGAGCCGGGACCGCAGGCGCACGAGGTCGCCGGTGATCGGCGGCGGGGTCAGCTCGACTCGGCCGGACGGGGTGCAGATCAGCTCCTTGACCCGCGGCTCCAGCGGGCCGAGGTCGATGCCGTGCGGGTTCTCCCGCAGCTTCCGCAGGGAAAGTCCGTACGGGCCGAGTTGCAGCATCGCGTCCAGCATCAGCTCGGGACCGCTGTCGCCGGTGAGCCCGGCGCGCATCTCCTCGGAACCGCCGGTCAGCTGGCCGACGATCATCTCGTCGAGCACGGCGGCCGGGGTGCTCGCGGGCTGCCCGGACACGATCAGCGTCAGCTTCGCCATGATCTCGGCTTCGGAGAGCTGGTCGTCTTCCAGCGGCAGGATCGCGGGCGAGAACCGCGTGTAGTTCCGCACGGTCACCGTGAGCAGCAGGAAGTCGTAGTGCGGCATCTGCAGCATGCGCGGCGGCGGCAGGATCACGTTGGCGTGCTTGGTGGTCTCGTTGAGGTACGGGTCCACGCAGACCATGAAGTCCAGCTCCGGCAGCACCTTGTCCAGGCGCGGGCCGTTCGGCGCGGAGAGCACCAGGTTGCCCGCGATCGAGATGAGCGCCTTGACCTGGCCCTCCCCCGGCGTCTCGATCTCGTCGGCGAGCGTGGCCACCGGCAGCTCACCGAGCGCTTCGGGCAGCCCACGCACGCGGCTGTGGAAGTTGCCGGTGGTGAACGCCTGGCCGGTGCGGAAGACCTCCAGCGCGGCGGTGCGGGTGAACATCACGCCGCCGGGGCGGTCGAAGTTGCCGGTCAGGATGTTGACCAGGTCGACGAGCCACTGGGTGAGCGTGCCGAACTCCGAGGTGCAGGTGCCGATCCGGGTGTAGACGGCGGCGGTCGGCGCGGCGGCCAGCTCGCGGGCGGTCCGCGCGATGTCGCCGGCGGCGATGCCGCAGATCGGCGACACGGCGGCCGGGGTGAACTCGGCGGTCAGCTCGCGCAGTTCGTCGAGGCCGTTGACGTCCAGGGTGACCGTGTCGAGGTTCTCGGCGAGCAGGGTGTGGACGATGCCGAGCAGGAAGAAGGCGTCGGTGCTGGGCCGGATGAACAGGTGCTCGTCGGCGAACTTCGCGGTGCGCGTGCGGCGCGGGTCGACCACGGTGATCTTGCCGCCGCGACGGCGCAGCGCCTTGAGCCGGCGCGGGAAGTCGGGGGCCGCGCAGAGCGAGCCGTGCGACTCCAGCGGGTTCGCGCCGATCACCAGGAGGTGGTCGGTGCGGTCCACGTCGGGCACCGCGATCGCCATCGGGTCGCCGAAGAGGTACCCGCTGGCCACGTGTTTGGGCATCTGGTCGATGGTGCCCGCCGAGTAGACGTTGCGGCTGCCCAGCGACTGGGTCAACGGCACCCGGTACATGAACCCGGCCATGGTGTGGAAGGTCGGGTTGCCGAAGTAGACCGACAGCGCCTCGCGCCCGTGCCGCTCGACCACCCCGGTCAGGCCGCGCTCCACCTCGGCGAACGCTTCGTCCCAGCTGACCTCGTGCCAGG
The DNA here is from genome assembly GCF_021725495.1 of Saccharothrix sp. AJ9571. NCBI lineage: Bacteria > Bacillati > Actinomycetota > Actinomycetes > Pseudonocardiales > Pseudonocardiaceae > Saccharothrix > Saccharothrix sp. AJ9571. The sequence goes on from NZ_CP091382.1 coordinate 1,168,570, forward strand.
TCTCACCACGCCGGACCATCGGGTGCCGCAGGCGGTCCGGGTCCTCGTCGAGCTGGCCGAAGCTGGCGCCCTTGGGGCAGACGTACCCCTGCGAGAACGGGTCGTCCGGATCGCCCTTGACCGAGGTGACCCGGTTGTCGTCGTCCAGCGTGAGCCGGAGGCCGCAGACGGCGTCACAGATGGAACAGGTCCGGTGCGCGGTTCTCATCGCCTACTCCCAGGGGTGGTGGTCCTTGCATCATTGCCCGGGGTGCCGGGCCGGGGTTCCTCTCGACTGCGGTGTTGGCCCGGCTGGCGTGATCATGAAGGTTTCCTCATCATCGCTTCATCGGGCATTGGCCGGGCGGGCGGAAGGTGGGGGTATGACGAAGGCGTCGCGCTTGATCGCGCTGATCGCCGCGCTCGCCCTGCCGGTGGGTGCGGCGGTGGCGCTGCTGCTGCTCGCCGATCCGGAGCCGCCGCGGGAACCGGCGACCGTGCGGATCGGCGAGTCGGCCACGTTCACGCCGCCCCCGCCGACGTCCACGGCGCCGCCGCCGAGCAGCGCCGCGCCCTCCGATACCTGGCTGCCCCCGCCACCGCCCGTGGACGATGACGACCTGGACGACAACCTGGACAACAACGACGATGACGACGACTGATCCGCGCCGCATCCCCGCGCGGGTCCGCATCATGGGCTGGTTCGTGCTGGTCATGGCGGCCGGGCTGGCCTCGGTGGTGCTGCTGGTCTCCGAGTTCGAGTACGACGCCATCGACGACCGGGTCAACCGCAGCCTGGACCAGGACTCCGAGGAGTTCCGCACCTTCGCCGCGAACGCGATCACCGCGGACGGGCAGCCGCTGCGCGACCCGGAGCAGATCCTGCGCCTGCACCTGCAGACCCAGTACACCGATCCGGCCGAGGTGCTGATCGGCGCGGTCGGCACGCCCGAGGTGCCGAACCTGATCGGGCAGGGCCGCACCGGCGGCAAGGGCATCGACACGAACGTGGTGCGCCAGATCATCACCACCGAGCAGTCCACCGGCACGGTGGTGACCTCGGCCGGTGAGCTGCGCTGGTCGCGGGTGGAGATGCTGCCGCCGGAGCAGGGCGACCAGCCCGCCGGGTGGTTCATCAGCGGTTTCTTCACCGACGCGGAACGACCGGAGGCGGCGTCGACGGTGCGGTCGCTGATCGGCGTGTGCGCGATCGCGCTGGTGCTCGGGGCCGGGATCTCGTGGTTCGCCGCCGGGCAGATCCTGGCGCCGATCCGGACCGTGCGCCTCGCCGCCGCGCGGCTGACCGAGCACGACCTCACCCACCGCATCCCGGTCGACGGCCGCGACGACATCGCCGCGCTCGCCGAGCAGTTCAACGCCATGCTCGACCGCCTCGACCAGGCGTTCCGCACCAAGCGGGAGTTCCTCGACGACGCCGGGCACGAGCTGCGCACGCCGATCACGATCGTGCGCGGCCACCTGGAGTTGCTCGGCGACGACCCGGCCGAACGCGCCGAGGTGGTCCGGCTGTGCACCGACGAGCTGGACCGGATGGCCCGCATCGTCGACGACCTGCTCCTGCTGGCGAAAGCCGGTCAGCCGGACTTCCTGCGACCGGCGTGGACCTCGGTGCCGGAACTGACCAGCGACCTGGACGCGAAGGTGCGGGCGATCGCGCCGCGGGCGTGGTCGCTGGAGGCGATCGGCGAGGGTGAGGCGTGGGTGGACGGTCAGCGCGTGACGCAGGCGGTGCTGCAGCTGGCGCAGAACGCGGTGCAGCACACCTCGGCCGGGGACGTCATCCGCCTCGGGTCCGCGCTGGCTGGTGGAGTGGTTTCGTTCTGGGTGACCGACAGCGGCGCCGGGGTGCCGCCGGAGGAGGCGTCGAAGATCTTCGAACGTTTCTCGCGGGGCGCTTCGGGTAGTCGTGATCCGCAGGGCGCGGGACTGGGGCTCGCCATCGTGAAAGCCATCGCCGACGCCCACCACGGCCGGGTGCTGGTGCACTCGCCGCCGGGTGAGGGCGCGACTTTCGGCATCGAGTTGCCTGGGGGTTCGCGGTGAGCCGCATCCTGATCGCCGAAGACGAGCTGCGCATCGCTTCCTTCGTGGAGAAGGGCTTGCGTGCCAACGGATTCAGTACCACGGTGGTCGCCGACGGCGACGCCGCGCTGACCAGCGCCGTGTCGGACGACTTCGACCTGGTGGTGCTGGACCTGGGCCTGCCGAAACGCGACGGTTTCGACGTGCTGCGCGCCATGCGGGCCGCCGGGACGCAGACCCCGGTGATCATCCTGACCGCCCGCGGTTCGGTGGGTGACACGGTCGCCGGCCTGGAGGGCGGCGCGGATGACTACATGACGAAGCCTTTCCGGTTCGAGGAGTTGCTGGCGCGCATCCGGCTGCGGTTGAAGCCCGCGGGCGGAGCGCCGGAGTTGACTGTGTTGCGGCACAACGGTTTGTCGCTGGACCTGCGTACCCGGCGCGCCCAGACCCCGGAGTCGACGACCGATTTGACGGCTCGGGAATTCGCATTGCTGGAGTTGTTTCTGCGGCATCCGGGGCAGGTTTTGTCGCGGGAGCAGATTTTGTCGCATGTGTGGGGTTACGACTTTGATCCGGGGTCGAATGTGGTGGATGTCTATGTGCGGACGGTGCGGCGGAAGGTGGGGCAGGAACGGATCGCTACGGTTCGGGGGATGGGGTATCGGTTGGTGTGATTCGTTTGGTGTGATTCGGCTGGTGTGATTCGGCTGGTGTGATTCGGCTGGGGGGCCACCCCGGTTTTTATTGTGACTACGGCGAAGGCCTCGATGTCAAGGCGGGAAGGATGCCTTGACATCGAGGCCTTCGCCGTGTTTTGGGCTTGGGACCGGGGACGGGGAGGGGTGGGTGGCTCGTTGGGTCGCGTTTTTGTGGCCGGGTGGCGGTGGCTTCTATGGTCGTTTTTTGTGGCCGGGTGGCGGTTTGGCGGCTCGCGTGGTCGCGTTTTTGTGGCGGGCGGCGGGGCGACGGGGGGGCGTCGGGGGTGCCGTGAATGTGGCTTTCACGGCGTAATTGGCCGTGAAAGTGGCTTTCACGGCATGGGAGCGGGGGGCGCATGTCACGAATGTGGCTTTCGGGGCGCAATCGGCCCCCAAAGCCACATTCGTGACATCGGGAGAGGGGGCTAGGGCAGTAGGCCGGCGGCGGCTTGTACGCGGTTCCGGCCCCGGTGTTTCGCGGCGTACATGGCGGCATCGGCGGTGGTCAGCAGGTCCTGCACGCTCTGCCCGTTGTCCGGCGCCAGTGCGGCGCCGATCGAGATGGAGACGTGGCCGGTCGGGACCTCCAGGGTGGCCACCCCGCGGCGCAGCCGCTCCCCGACGGCCAGCAGCTCACGCGCGGTGATGTCCGGCAGGGCGACCACGAACTCCTCCCCGCCGAACCGGCCGACCAGATCACCCGATCGGACGCCTTCCGAGATGGACTTCGCCACGGCCTTCAACACCACGTCACCGGCGCCGTGCCCGTGTTCGTCGTTGATGCGCTTGAAGTGGTCCAGGTCGATCATCAGCAGGCCGAACGTGCTCCCGCGGCGGCTGGTGCGTTCCAGCGCGTGCGTGGCGAACTGCGTCCACGCGGTCGCGTTGAACAGCTGCGTCTTGCCATCGGTCTCGGCGGCCTTCCGGAACTGCGCCACCTGCGCCGACCGTCCCAGGACCACCAGCACGGCGGGCACCCCGACCAGCAGCACCGCGGGTGTCTGCAGCACGCACGCCGCCAGCAGGCCCAACCCCATCGCGCCGACTTCGAGGATCTGTTCGCCGAACCCGCCGACCACGTCCCGTACGCGCGCCCGCGGCTCGGACAGCAGCTTCACCGCGCAGATCAGCGCGTAGTTCGCGAACCACCGCACGGCACCGGCGGCCACCACCACCGCGACCGCGGTCGCCGAGGTGGGTACGCCGGGCGCCAGGGCCAGCACCACCACCGCGGCCTGGTTCGCCAGCAGCACCGTGCAGGCCGAATACCACCACCGGTGCGGCTTCATCGTGCCGCGGCGGTGCCACACCCGGAACCACATGTAGCCGTAACCGAGCAGCACCATCGCGCTCGCCAGCGCCGGGGGCAGCACGATCACCCCGGCGAAGTTCCACACGCTCGTGGTGCTCAGGTACGGCCCGGAGCCGGCGGCGATCTCCCGCTTGCGCTCGACCGTCCTCGACAACTCGACGTGCGCGACCAGGCAGGCGCCGAGCAGTCCGAACCGGAGCAGCCCGGCGGTGTCCACCGGCGCCAGCGCAGCGGTGCCCGCGGTGGCGGCCAGCGCCACCACCTCGACAGCGAGGACCCACACCACGACCTGGCGTGGTGCCGCCCAGAGGGCCCACCCGGCGGTCCGGCGGAACGAACCCATATCTTCACCGTAACCAACCGATCACGGTTTGTGTACAGGGCCGCTCATACCCGATGCTGAAACCACCCGGACAGCCGAGTGGCTCCGGGATCCGCCGCGCGAGGGGAGGTGAGCGGCCATGCGCGAGAACAACTGGTGAGCCCAGTCCAGGCCCGGTGCCGTGCACTCAGTACGAGAAGAGGTGACATTCCCCATGCGCAAGCAGGAGAACAACTGGTGACCGAGCAGCGGCCGCCCCCCGTCCGGGACTGTCAGCCAGCAGCCGCGGACGGGGATGCCGACGCCCGGTGCCAGGCCCCGGCCGCCACCACGGCGGCCAGCGTGCCCACGGCGGCGGTGAGCCCGATGGCCGCGGCGGGACCGGTCAGCCCGGCCAGCGCGCCGGTCGCGACGATGCCGAGTCCCTGCGCCACCCGCAGCGCCGCGCCCGCGAGGCCGAACGCCTGCCCCAGCTGCTCTTCCGGGGTTTCCCGGACGAACGCCGCCTGCGTGACCATGTCGTGGGCGGACGCCACCCCGCACAGTGTCCACAACAGCAGGGAAATCCACAGCGTCGGCGCGGCGAAGCAGGGCAGCAGCACCACGCAGCTGACGATCGCGAGTGGACCCAGCAACCGCAGCCGCCAGCGTTCCGGCACCCATCGGGCGAGCACCAGGTTCCCCAGCACGGTCCCCGCCGGGTTCGCCATCAGCAGCCAGCCCGCGCCCGCCGCACCCGCGCCGATCTGCTCGGCGTACGGGATCGCGAGCCCCTCCGGCGCGGTGTAGAACCCCGCCACACAAGCCAGCACCAGCAGCGTCCGCAACTTCGGCCGTCCCGCGATCAGCCGCGCGCCCGCCCGCGCCCGCCGCCACGGGGTCATCCCGGCGCCCGGTCCCATCCGCACCTCGGCCCGCACCCCGACGCCGATCACCACCGCGGACACCAGGAAGGTCGCCACGTCGATCACCAGCACGGCAGGCACCCCGAGCAGCGCGACCAGCCCACCACCCAGCGGCAGCCCGACCAGCAACGCCACCTGGAAAGTCGTGCTCACCACGCTCACGCCCAGATCGTGCAAACCCCGTGGCCGCAACCATTTCACCAGTAGCGAGGCCCGTGCCGCGGAGAACGGCGCGGACAGCAGCTGCACCGCGAACACCGCCGCGCACAACCCCCAGATCGGCAGCCCCGGCACCAGCATGAGCGCGACCAGCCCGGCCCTGGCCAGGTCGGCGGCGATGAGCACCGCGCGCGCCGGGTAGCGATCCGCCAGCCCGGCCAGGAACAGCCCGCCGAGCAGGTCGGCCAGGAAGGTCAGCGACCAGGCGAGCGCGGTCCACGCGGCCGACTGCGTGCGGTCGAAGACCAGTACCGCGAGCGCGACCCTGGCCAGTTGGTCGCCTGCCACCGAGACCACCTGCGAGGCCCACAGCGCGGTGAAGGACGGCACCCGGAACACCGCGGCGTAGGACGCGCGGGCCATGGCCGGTTCACCGCCGTCCGGCCAGGCCGAAAATGTCGTCCGGCGGTACCGGCCCGGTCACCGGCGCCGCGTCGGTGAGCGGTTCCGCCTTGCCGCGCAGCGATTTCAGCTCGTCGTCGGCCAGGCAGCGGGCGGGGAAGGCGGCTGAAGCGGACCGGCGGGCGACCTCGGCGAACGGCAGTTCCACCGCCGAGGCGGCCAGCACCAGGTTCCCGAACCGCCTGCCACGCAGGATCGCCGGTTCGGACAGCAGCAGCGTGTGCTCGAACACCGAGGTCACGGTCGCGATGACCCGCCGGGCAAACCGCAGCCCGGGACCGTCGGAGACGTTGACGAGGTAGGTGCCGGACGGCCGCAGCACCCGCGCGACCTCCCTGGTGCACTCCAGCGTGGCCAGCCTGCTCGGCAGCGACGCGCGCTCGAAGGCGTCCAGGACCACCAGATCGGCTGAATCGTCGCGACGGCTGGCGACACCTTCGCGGCCGTCGGACTCGCGCACCCGCAACCCCGGCACGGACCGGAGGTCCAGGTGCTCACGCACCAGTTCGATCAGCGGACCGTCCGCTTCGAACACCAGCTGCCGCGAACCCGGCCGGGTGGCCGCGATGTAGCGCGGCAGCGTGCACGCCCCGCCGCCGACGTGCAGCACGTCGAGCGCGAGCCCCGGCAGGCAGTCGACCACGTCGCCGATCCGCCGCACGTACTCGAACTCCAGGTGCGACGGCCGGTCAAGATCCACATAGGACTGCGGGACGCCGTCCACGCTGAGCTGCCAGCCGTTGGCGCGTTCGAGGTCGCGGATCAGTTCGGCGGTGCCGAACCGCACCGGGTACCGCCCCGGCACCGGCGCGCCCGCCTGCGTTCGACGCCCCATCACCGCTCACCCCTTCCACCCGATCGGGTACTCAACGTTAACCGCTGCGCAGCCGTCGAGCGGCCTCGTTCTCGTGGGCCAGGCGCCGCAGGGCGCTCAGGATCGCGTCGCCGACCACGGTGCCGATCACCATCCGCTCCACCGCGCCCGCCCGGCCGTCCCCGCGGCGGGTGTAGTCGATGTCGACTTCGGCGATGCGCTCGGAGGCCTCGGCGTAGGCGTCGAGCAGCTCCAGCAGGTCCTCCCCCTGCAGCTCGATCAGCGTCGCCAGCGCCGCGGTCAGCACCTCCAGCTGCGGGGCGCCCGTCTTCACCTGCCACTCACGCCGCTCGATCAGCTCGTACGCGATGCGGCTCGCCTTCTCCTGCGCCTCGCCGTCGCCGGCGGGGAGGTCGGCGCCCAGGTTGCGCTGCACCGTGCCGAGCACCTCGTACATCGACTCGTCGGCGTCGGCCATGGTCTCCAGCACGTCGCGCACGGCGGCGATGGACAGGCCGCCCACGTCGATCAGCGCACGCACCAGCTTCAGCCGCCGCACGTGTTCGTCGCCGTAGCGCGCCTGGTTCGGGCTGGTCAGCTCGCCGGGCGGCAGCAGTCCCTCGCGGAGGTAGTACTTGATCGTCGGCACCGCGACCCCGGTCCGCTTGCTCAGTTCCGCTACGCGCATCCCGCCTCCCGTTCGTCCCGATCAGCCTACGGACACCCCCGCTATCCGTTTTCTCTTGCCTTTCACTCGAGTCGAGTGGATAGTGTCAGTATCCGATAGTAGACAGCGCCACTATCCATAATGGAGGAACGATGGACCTGCGCTCGATGCGCGAGTGGCACCGGCCACTCATGGTCTTCACCGTGGCGATGGCCGTGACGACGGTGCTCACCGCGGCCGGACTGGTGCTCGACGACCGCGTGCTGCTGGGGGCGCCGATCTGGCTCAAGCCGTTCAAGTTCGCCGTGTCGCTCACCGTCTACGCGCTGACCTGGGCCTGGATGCTCACCTTCCAGACCCGCTGGCCGCGCCTGGGCTGGTGGACCGGCACGGTGATCGCGGTGGCGGGCACCCTGGAGATGGTGGCGATCTGCGGTCAGGTCATCCGCGGCGCCCGCAGCCACTTCAACGTGGCCACCGCGTTCGACGCGATGGTGTTCCGGGTGATGGGGACGACCATCTCGGTGCTGCTGATCGCGCACTTCGTGCTCGGCGCGGTGCTGCTGGTGGGCAAGTACGCCGATCGAGCCGCGGCCTCGGCGATCCGCCTGGGCATGCTGCTTTCCGGCATCGGCCTGGCGCTGGGCGTGCTGATGGTCCTGCCGTCGGCGAACCAACTGGCCACCGGCATCACCGACACCGTCGGCGCGCATTCGGTCGGCGTGCCCGACGGCGGGCCGGGCATGCCGGTCACCGGCTGGAGCACCACCGGCGGCGACCTGCGCATCCCGCACTTCGTCGGCATGCACGCCTTGCAGGTGCTGCCGCTGCTGCTGCTCGCGCTGACCGCATCGGCGAGCCGGGTGCCGGTACTGGCCGACGTCGAGGTCCGCAGGCGGCTGATCCGGGTGGCCGCCGGTGCCTACGCCGGCTTGCTCGCCCTGGTCACCTGGCAGGCCCTGCGCGGTCAGCCGCTGACCGAACCGGACGTGCTCACCCTCGGCGCCTTCGCGCTGGTGGTGCTCGCCACCGCCCTCGCCGCCCGCAAAGCCCTTGTCCCCCACCGAGTTCTGGAGCACCAGCGATGATGCCCACCCTGTTCAGCCTGACCTTCGTGCTGGCCGCGCCGTTCTGGGCGCTGATGATCCTGGCGCCCGGGTGGTCGTGGACCCGGCGGATCCTGTCCTCGCCGCTGGTGTTCGCCCCGCCCGCGCTGCTCTACCTGGTGATCGCCGTGCCGCGGCTGGCCGAGGTGCTGCCCGCGGTGGCGCAGCCGTCGCTGACCGGCCTGCAGGAGCTGATGGCCGAGCCGGGCGCGGCGACCCTGGTGTGGGCGCACATCATCGCCTTCGACCTCTTCGTCGGACGGTGGATGTACCTGGAGAACCGGGAGGTCGGCGTGCACCCGCTGCTGATGGCGCCGCTGCTGGTGCTGACCATCCTGCTCGCCCCGATCGGCGCACTGGTCTGGCTGGTCATCCGCTCGGTTGCAGGGCGATCGCGAGCAGATCGCGAGCCGGTCCTCGCGGGGCCCGGCCGGACGGCCAAATAGCCCGCAGGCGCCTGCCCAGGTCCAGGTCGGGCACCCCGAGCCGGACCAGCGTGCCCGCCGCCAACTCGGGAGCGACGGCGTGCGCGCTGAGCACGGCAGGCCCGATCCCGCCGACCGCGGCGGCTTTGATCGCGGTGGTCGACGACACCTCCAGCGCGGGCTCTGCGAGCGCACCACCGACGTGCGCTCGCAGAGCCCGTTCCAACGCTTGGCGCGTGCCCGAACCGGGTTCGCGGCTGACCAGCGGCGTCGCCGCCAGCTCAGCGGCCCGCGGGCGACGGCGGCGCGTGGCCCACGGGTGCGACGGCGCGACCACGAGCACCAGTTCGTCGCGGGCGACTTCCTTGGCCTGCAAGCCTTCCGGGATGTCCGGGCTCTCCACGAAGCCCAGTTCGACCTCTCCCGCGAGCACCTGCGCGGCGACGTCCGCGGAGTTGCCGGAGGTCAGTGCGACCACCGTGCCGGGGTCGACCGCCTTGAGCGCGATCAGCCAGCGCGGCAGCAGGTATTCGGCGACGGTGAGGCTGGCCGCGATCCGCACGTGACTGTCGCGATCGGCCCGCAGCGCGGCGATGCCGGTCTCCAGGTCGGACGCCGCGTCGAGCACCGGCTGAGCCCAGCTCGCGACCAACTGCCCCTCGGTGGTCAGCCGCGCGCCACGAGCGCCGCGGTCGAGCAACGGCGCGCCCGCCTGTGACTCCAGCTGCCGCAGCCGCACGCTCGCGGCCGGCTGCGACATGCCGTGCGCCCGCGCGGCACGGCCGATGCTGCCCAGCTCGGCGACGCTGAGCAGCAGGTCGTAGCTGGTGAGGTCGCTCACGCGCGCGGGCAGGGGCATAACGGCAGTTTATGCATCCATAGCATTTTGGGGACTACTGCCCGGCGCCGTTCACCCGGAGGGTGAGGCGGTGACCAGCACGCTGAACCGCCCCCTGCCGACCTGCGCGCCCGAATTCGGCCCCAACCTCTTCGCCTCGATCATGGGCACCGGCATCGTGGCCACCGCCGCGGCCTCCCTGCCGCTGAGCTTCCCCGGCCTGCGCCCGGCCGCGACCCTGGTCTGGGCCGTGGCCGCGGTACTGCTGGTGGTGGTCTCCGCGATGGCGCTGACCCGGCTGCGGCGGTCGTCGCTGGACGACCCGGTGATGGCGCAGTTCTGGGGCGCGCCGCCGATGGCCCTGTGCACCGTGGGATCCGGGGCCCTGCTGCTCGGCAAGGATTGGATCGGCCTGGACGCCGCGCTCGCCGTCGACTGGACACTGTGGACGGTGGGCACGGTGATGGGTCTGGGCACGGCGATCTGGGTGCCGGTGAAGATGATGACCACGCAGCAGGTGCGGGAGTCGCACACCTTCGCGGGCTGGCTGATGCCGGTGGTGCCGCCGATGGTGTCCGCCTCCGGTGGCGCACTGCTGGTGCCGCACCTGCCCGCCGATTTCCGGCTCACCATGGTGCTGGGCTGCTACGCGATGTTCGGGGTGAGCCTGTTCGCCACGTTGTGCCTGTTGCCGCAGATCTGGCAGCGCCTGGTGCTGGGGCGGTCGGACAACGTGCCGACGGTGTGGATCGTGCTCGGGCCGCTGGGGCAGTCGATCACCGCCGCGAACCTGCTCGCCGGGCCGGCTTCCACGGTGCTGCCCGCCCCCTACGGCCAGGCGGCGGTCGCCTTCGGCCTGCTCTACGGCGTGCCGACGCTGGGTTTCGCGCTGGCGTGGTCGGCCATCGCCGCCTTGCTGACCGGGCGCGCCGCCCGCCGCGGGCTGCCGTTCACGTTGTCCTGGTGGAGCTTCACCTTCCCGGTCGGCACCGTGGTGACCGGGGCGAGCGCACTGTTCGCCCGAGTCCACTCCGGACTCTTCGCGGCGGTCGCCGTCGCGGGGTACGTGGTGCTGGTGGCCGCTTGGCTCACCGTCGCGCCGCGAACACTGCGCCATCGCCGCAGCCTGTGGGGGACTACGAGAGACTTGAGCCGTGGCTGGGCACGCTGAGCTGCGCTAAGCCACCACGTGGCCGGTGGTTTCGTCGACGTGTTCGGGGACCGGGTCGTGCTGGTCGCCGACGGAGAGGGTGCCGGTCGGCTCGAAGAGGAGCACGGATGCACCGTCCACAGAGGACGGCTTGTGGTACACGCCGCGTGGCACGACGAAGGTGTCCCCCTTGCGCAGCACGATCTCGCGTTCTTCGCCGTCACGTAGGCCGATGCGGATTTCCCCGTCCAGCATCAGGAAGAACTCGTCGGTGTTTTCGTGGACGTGCCACACGTGCTCGCCGGCGAACTTGGCCACGCGCACGTCGTAGTCGTTGACGAAGGCGACGATGCGGGGGCTCCACGCCTGGTCGAATCCGGCCAGTACGTCGTCGAGGGAGGTGGGTTGCTTGCTCATGAGTTCAGCATGGGCGCTGGCTTCCGACGCCCGTGAGTGCTAGGAATCGCATATGTCGCGTGAATCCTCGCATCGAGTCGTCGCCATCGTCGACGACGGGTCCAACCCGTTCGAACTGGGTGTGGCCACCGAGTTGTTCGGCCTGCGGCGGCCCGAGTTGGACCGGCCTTGGTACGAGTTCGCGCTGTGCGCGGCCGAACCGTCGGTCCGCATGCACGAGGGGTTCTTCACGCTGTCGGGCGTGCGCGGGCTCGAAGCCGTGGACGAGGCGGACACGGTGATCGTGCCGAACCGCCCGGATCCGGAATCCGCACCCGACCCGCGGGTGCTCGACGCGATCCGGCGTGCCGAGCGCCGGGGTGCGCGCCTGATGAGCTTCTGCACCGGCACGTTCACCCTCGCCGCGGCAGGCGTGCTCGACGGACGACGTGCCGTGACGCACTGGCGGTGGGCCTCGGTGTTCACCTCGCGCTACCCCGAAGTGGACCTGGTGCCGGACGTGCTCTTCGTGCACGACGGCAACGTGCTCACGGCCGCCGGGAGCGCCGCCGCGCTCGACCTGGGGTTGTACGTCATCCGACTGGACCACGGCGCCGAGGTCGCGAACGCGGTCAGCCGCCGCCTAGTGTTCGCCGCACACCGCGACGGCGGGCAACGGCAGTTCATCGAACGCCCGGTGCCGGAGGTCCCCGACGCGTCGCTCGCGCCGGTGCTCGCCTGGGCGCAGGAACGGCTGGACCAGCCGCTGACCATCGGCGACCTGGCCACCTTCGCCGCAGTCAGCCCGGCGACGCTGCACCGGTGGTTCCGCGCGGAACTCGGCACCACCCCGCTGGCCTGGCTGACCGCCGAACGCGTGTCGCTCGCCTGCCGCCTCATCGAACGCGGTGAGCAACGACTGGAACTGGTCGCCCGCGCAAGCGGCCTCGGCACGGCGTCGAACCTGCGCACCCAGATCCGCCGGCGAACCGGCCTGACCCCCACGGCCTACCGACGCCGGTTCAGCACCCTCTCCGTCTGACCGCCACGCACCTGCCGACGCTTCCAGCGCACCCGACTGCGGACCTCAACCCCGCGCGAACGGGGAACTCGGCTGCGTGGGTGTGGAACTCGGGTGTCTGAACGTCGATCTCGGCTGCCTGAGTGTCGAACTCGGCTGCCCGAACGTCGAACTCGGCTGCCCGAGTGTGGAACTCGGGTGCCCGAGTGTGGAACTCGGGTGCCTGAACGTCGAACTCGCGTACCTGAACGTGGAGCTCGGCTGCCTGAGTGTGGAAGTCGGCTGCCTGAAGGTGGAACTGGGCGCGTGAGGGGGCTCAGGTGCCTGCACGTGGAACTCGGATGTGGAAGTCGGCTGCTCGCACGTGGAACTCGGGGCCTGAGCGTAGGACTCGGCTGCCCCCACCGTGCGGCGAGGCCCCCATGTATAACTCGCCTACCTCAACGTAGAACTCGGCTGCCTGAGCGTGGAGCTCGGCTGCCCGAACGTCGAACTCGCATACCTGAACGTGGAGCTCGGCTGCCCATGCAGGGCTCGCGTACCTGAACGTGGAGTTCGGGTGTCTGAACGTGGAACTCGATCGCAGGAACGTGGAACTCGGCCTCGCGAATGCGGAACTCGGCTCCCGAACGTGGGGTTCGGATGCAGGAGCGTGGAGGTCGGGTGCCTGAACGTGGGACTCGGCTGCCCGAACGCGGCACTCGGGCGTCTGAACGTGGGACTCGGGCGTTTCAACGTGGGGTTCGGGGGGCTGAACGTGGGGTGGAGGGGTCAGGGTTGGCCGTGGGTGCGGAGTTTGTCGTGGACGCGTTCCAGTTCGATCTTGGGGAGGACGGCGGGGGCGCCGGCGGAGCGGGCGAGGAGCCAGACTTGGCAGCACCACTCCAGTTGCTGCGCCCGGTGGTAGGCGGCGGACAGGCTGGAGCCGTAGGTGATGGTGCCGTGGTTGGCCAGCAGGCAGCCGCGGCGACCCTCGATGGCGGCGAGCATGGTCTGCGCGAGGGCGTCGGTGCCGTAGGTGGCGTAGTCGGCCACGCGGACGGAGGGACCGATGTCGGCCAGCATGTAGTGGATCGGCGGCACCTCGTCGACCAGCGTGGACACGGCGGTCGCGTGGATCGGGTGGGTGTGCACGACGGCGGTGATCGGGGCGTCGTCCGGGTCCGCGGCTCGGCGGTAGAGGCCCAGGTGCATCGGCAGTTCGCTGGTCGGCCGCAACTCGCCGTCGACGGGGGAACCGTCGAGCGCGACGACCGGCACGTCCTCCGGCCGCAGGTTCGCGTAGTCCACCCCGGTCGGCGTGACGGCGACGTGCTCGCCCACCCGCACCGAGATGTTCCCCGACGTCCCGACCACGAGCCCGTCCGCGGTCATCCGCCGCGCGTATTCGCAGATCTGGGCGCGCTCGCCGGCGAGCAGCATCTACCGCCTCCACAGGGCTCGGGCCGACCGCCGGAATTTCGGTGTGTGAAGCGAATTATCCGGGTCGGCCCGCCGCTGTTCAAGGGGCTCGACCTAAAGCGCGGCCAGCCGGCGGTAGGAGTCCAGCAGCTGTTCGCGGTCGAAACCGCTGGTGGTGATCAGGAATTCGTCCGCCGCGGTGAGGTGGGCGAGCTTTTCGAGTGCCTGCGCCACTTCGTCGGCGGTGCCGTAGATCTGGCCGCGCAGGGAGTCCTCGAAGTATTCGCGTTGCCGGTCGGTCATTTCCAGCTCACGCACTTCCGCGGGCGGGAGCAGCGGCGGGAACTCGCCGCGGGTGCGCGAGTAGGCGCTCGACCACGCTTCCGAAGCCAGCAGATCCCGCGCCTGCTCGGTGGTTTCCGCGACCGCGACCGCCCGGCTGACCACCACGTAGGGCGCCGCACCCCAGGCACTCGGGCGGAAGCGCGAGCGGTAGCGGGCGATGGTCTCCGCCATCCGGTCGTCGCCGCCGATCGCGGCGATCACCAGTGGCAGGCCGAAAGCCGCGGCGTTATCGGCGCCGGCGCCGGTCGCCAGCACGAATGGCGCAACCCGTAGGCCTTCGGCAGGACGGGCGTGCACGGAGGGGTGCGCCTCCTGGTCACCGGTGAAGTAGCCGAGCAGCTCCCCCAGCTGTTCGGGGAAGCGCTCGGCGTCGGCCTTGTCGTGGCCGAGTGCGCGGCGGACGCCACCGGTGAAACCCACCGAACGGCCGAGTCCCATGTCGATCCGGCCGGGGCTCAGCGCCTCCAGCACGCCGAACTGCTCGGCGACGACCAGCGGCTGGTGGTTGGGCAGCATCACGCCGCCGGTGCCGACGCGGATGCGTGAGGTGGCGGCCGCGACCGCGGCGGCGAGGACGGTCGGTGCCGAACCCGCGATGCCCGGCACCGAATGGTGCTCGGACACCCAGAACCGGTGGTACCCCAGCCGTTCCAGCTCGACCGCGAACCGCACGGTGTCGCGCAGGGCCGCCGCGTGCGTCGAGCCACGCGGCGTCGGCGAGCGGTCGAGCACCGAAAAGCGGTCCGGAATGGTCACACCCGGTTCAACGCTAGTCAGTACCGGACATTCCCGTTGACCAGCGGTATTCGCCTGCTTACCGTCCGAAATGCTCCCCTTCCCCCTTCCGGAGGTCTCAATGGCGAGATCACTGCCGGGTGCCGTCGTGTCCGCGGCCGCCCTGCTCGTCCTCATTCCCGTCCCGGCGCAAGCCGAACCGACCGAACAACAAGCCGCGCCGGCGGCCGTCATCTGCAACCAGCACTGCGAACCCCGCGATCCCGCGCTCGCGCCCCAACCCCGGCAGTCGGTGACCGCGGACCTCGCGGGCCGCCGGTACACCCTGTACTTCGACGACTCCACCGCGATGGGCTGGGCCGCGGTGTCCGGTGGTGCGGCGGGCGACGAGGTGTGGCTCGACCGCTCCTTCGACGGCGGCACCACCTGGGCCTCGGGCAGCAGGCTCGGCGCCACGAAGACCCCCGCCGGGGCCACCGGCTGGCGCACGCTGATGTACAACGTCGACGACTGGGCCAACCGGGGTGTCGGCGCGCTGCGTGCCTGCGGCAAACCGGCCGGGCAGACCGGCGTCACCTGCACCGCCTGGGCGCGGACCACCTGGAACGCCTGGGATCGGCGGACCGCGGCGGCCACCGCGCTCATGCAGTTCTACGACAACGGCACCGGCCTCTTCCGCACCACCGGCTGGTGGAACGCGGCGAACGCGCTCAACGGCATCATCGACGGCATCCGGGTTTCCGGGATGACCAGCTACCAGTACGCCATCGCCAACACCTACGACCGCAACCGTTCGGCCCACGACGGTGAGTTCCGCAACGAGTACCTCGACGACACCGGCTGGTGGGGGCTCGCCTGGGTGGCGGCCTACGACCTGACCGGCGACAGCCGTTACCTGACCACCGCGCGGATCGACGCCGAGCACATGGCCGCGTACTGGGACGGTGTGTGCGGCGGCGGGGTGTGGTGGCGGACCGACCGGCCGGTGAAGAACGCCATCACCAACTCCCTCTACATCCAGCTCAACGCCGCCCTGCACAACCGGATCCCGGGTGACACGGTGTTCCGGCAGCGCGCGAGCGCGGGCTGGGCCTGGTTCAGCGCCAGCGGCATGATCAACTCGTCGAACCTGGTCAACGACGGGCTGACCAGTACGTGCGTCAACGACGGCAAGCCCGTGTGGTCCTACAACCAGGGCGTGCTGGTGGCCGGGCTGACCGAACTGAACCGCGCCACGGGGGACCCCGCGCTGCTGACCAGGGCCCGCCAACTGGCCAACGCCTCCACCACCGACGGCACGCTGAACCCCGGCGGCGTCCTGCGCGACCCGTGCGAACCGGCGAGCTGCGCCGCCGACGGGCCGAGCTTCAAGGGCGCCTACACCCGCGGGCTCGGCAAGCTCAACAACGCGCTGCCGGACCGTCCTTACACGACATACCTGCGGCGGCAGGCCGATTCGGCGCACGCGCACAACCGGACCGCGCTGAACACCTACGGGCTGCGGTGGGCCGGACCGTTCGACGTGGCCGACGCGGCCCGGCAGCACAGCGTGGTGGACCTGCTCAACGCCACGCCGTAGCGGCTCAAATTGCGCGCCCAGTACCCGGCGCGTAGCCTCGCAGGAAACCGGCCTATCAGGTGATTTCCTTACCAGCTAGACAAAACAACGGTTCTTCCCTGCCGAGGTGGTGTTGTGCGGGAATACGAGGGGGCGTACCGCGACGCCCTGCCCGCCGATCCGGCGGCACTGGCTCCGGCCAGGCACGCGCTGCGTGCCTGGCTCACCGGCGGCGGACTGTCCGAGGACGACGTCCAGGACGTGCTGATCGCCGCCGGTGAAGCCTGCGCCAACGCCATCGAACACGGTTACCGCGGCTCCGGCGAGGACAGCGAGGGCAAGGTGCTGGTGCACGCGGTCTTCGAGGCGGGAAGGCTGGAGATCACCATCAGCGACCGCGGCACCTGGCGGCCCCCGCCCGCGGATCGCGGCAGCCGCGGGCACGGCAGGCTGATCATGGAACAGCTGATGGACAAG
Source organism: Saccharothrix sp. AJ9571 (assembly GCF_021725495.1). Taxonomy (NCBI): domain Bacteria; kingdom Bacillati; phylum Actinomycetota; class Actinomycetes; order Pseudonocardiales; family Pseudonocardiaceae; genus Saccharothrix; species Saccharothrix sp. AJ9571. Next base: position 1,185,386 of record NZ_CP091382.1, read on the forward strand.
GTCACCATCGAAGGCACCGGGGCAGGCACCACGGTGCGGCTGGTCAAGGACCTGCCGACCGGCTGATCAGCCGGTTTCGGCCGACATCTCGGTGACGAACCGCTGCGCGATGGTGTGCAGTTTGACGTTCTCGCTCTGCGAGCGCTCCACCAGCACCTGGAAGGCAGCGTCGGCGCTGAGCCCCCGCGCCGCCATCAGGATGCCCTTGGCCTGCTCGATCACCGCGCGGGACTCCATCGCCCGGCGCAACTGGGTGACGTGCTCGCGGGCGTGGAGGTAGCGGCGTGTGCCGCGCACCGTGGTCTCCACCATGACGGTGTAGAGCTCCAGGTACTTCTCGTCGAGTTCGCGGAAGCCGTGCTTGCCGAAGCCGAAGAGGTTGATGGCGCCGACGAGGTCCGAATCCACGGTCAGCGGCGAGGCCAGGTAGCTGGCCACGCCCAGCTTGCCGGCCACCTCGGAGAACTCCGGCCACAGGCGCACGGCCGTTTCGACCTCGACCCGGACCACCTTGCCGGTCTTGATCGCCCGCAGGCAGGGGCCGTCGTCCTGCTCGTACTGCTTGCCGTCGATCTCGGTGGCGCGCTCGTCGGTGGCGGCGGCGGTCTGGTAGCCGTCACCCGAACGAAGGGTGATGCTGGCGACATCGGCTCCGGGCACCACCCGGATCACCTGCTCGCACACGGCCTGCAGGACCGGGCCCATCTCGTTGGCTTCGCCGAGTGCGGTAGCCAAGTCCTCCAGTGCCCCGGTGACCTCGTCGAGGTGTCTCAAGGACTGCTCCACAGTGTCCATCTCAACCCGTCCCAGCATGCGAACCGGGAGTCGCCCGCGCGCGAACCCCGGACATCCATCCGAACCTCGGCCGCTGCGTCTCAACGGAACCGAAGTGATACTAGCCGAGATCGCGGCGACCACGTCGACGCTGCCGGTGCCGCTGCACCCCTAGGGTGGCGATCACACCGGTGAGCACGCCGGCGGCGGCGGGCAGCGCCGAAGCGGTGCGCCGGGGTGGCAGCACCGGCCGGATCACCACCGGTTCGGGCGGGCGCACGGTGACCGGGGCGTCGCGGGCGGTGGCCGTCCACGCGGTGAGGAAGACCAGCATCCGCGAGACCAGCGAGATGAACACCAGTACACCGATGATCGAGCCGAAGGCGGCACCGGTCGGCGAACTGCTGACCAACCGCAGGTAGATGCCACCGGCGTGCTTGAGCACCTCGAATCCGATCGCCGCGGCGATCGCCCCGCGCACGGCGCTGCGCGTGCCCACCGACTGCCGCGGCAGCTTCACCAGCACCCAGAGGAACACCAGCGCGTCGGCGACCAGCGCCAGCACCACCGTGCCGACGCCCAGCAGCCCCGGCCCCCATCCGGTGTGGTCCAGGCCGGTCAGCCGCAGGGACCAGTCGCCGAAGGCGCCGCCGATGACGGTCAGCGCGAACGACACGATCATCGCCGCGACCAGGCTCAGCAGCGCCAGGAAGTCCTTGACGATCATCAGGAAGAACGGCGGGTCGGTGCGGTCCTGGTCCCACATCGCGGTGAGCGCGTCACGCAGCGAGTTGATCCAGTTCCAGCCGGAGTACAGCCCGATCAGCAGGCCGAACACGCCGACCGAGGTGCGCTGCTCGATCAGCTTGCCGAGCAGTTCACCGACGCCCTCCCCGAGCGGGCCGGGCACGACGCGAAGGATGCCGTCGGACAGTTCCTGCAGCAGTTGCGGCTGCCCGGCCAGCACGTACCCGGCCACCGAGAACGCCACCATCAGCATGGGCACCACGGACAGCACGCTGAAATACGTGATCGAGGCGACGTAGTGGTAGCCGTGGTAACCGATGTACCGGTCGACCGCACGGAAGATGTGGTCGATCCACCGATGACGGGCCCGGAGTCGCGCGGGGAGAGTGTGCACGGACCATTACTAACCGCTGCACGCGCCCGGCGCGCGCAGGACCCGCCCGGATGAGGGAGATCGGTACGGCGGCTCGACGCCCGTACCGGCCTCCGGCGGACCGCCCGCCCGTCTGTCCGAAGTGGACACGAACTACCCCGCGACCCGGGCCCAGAAGTCCAGGCGGTGCTCGGCGGCGAAGTCGACCGGCCGGATGCCGTCCGGGCCCGGCGCGAGCGATTGCACCTGCCCCCGCGGCCACGGCGGCAGGCCGCCCGCGGCAGGCGCGCCGGTCCGAGCGAACCCGGTCCAGTAGCGGATCATCGCGTCGGACAGGTCCTTCTGCGGCTGCGTCGAATCCTGCTCGAAACCGGCGTCGCGGAACAGGTACGGCACTTCGGCGGCGTGGTACGCGCCGGTCGGGAAGGTGTCCGGGAACGGCAGGTACGACGGCGCCTCGCGGTCGGCGAATTCGTAGGTGTAGAGCGGGTTCCTGGCGCCGATCAGCTCGCCGAGGCGGCTGGTGCCGCGAGCCCACATCCGGTCGGTGAGCACATCGGCCCAGGCCACACTCGGCGACGGGTAGGCGCTCAGCGGGTACTCGGCGGCGATCTGCTCGGCCTGGTCACCGAACGCGGTCCGCAGCAACTGCGGGTACTGCCCGGCCGTCACCGGCTGCCCGGCGAGGTCGTAGAACAGGCCGACGAACGCGCGGTGCTCGTCACGCGTGGTGCCGAGCAACACCGGGACCTGGTGGAACTTCCCTTGCGCATAAGCGGAATCCGGTGCGCCGGGCAGCACCTCGTTGCCGTATGCGGCCGCCTGGAAGACCCGCATCAACGGGAAGAGCTGCTCCACCGGCAACGCGCGCAGGCAGTCGACCGCGGTGGCCGGATCGGCGCAGCCGAACTGCGCGGCCATCGCGGCACCCACCCCGGTCACCTCTTCGGTGCTGCGCCAGGCCAGCCACGGACCGGCTTCGAGACCGGGCATCAGCGCACCGGCGGGCATGTCCAGCAGGGTCATCGGGCTCTGCATGACGGCCTTGTGGAACAACCCGGCCGACGCGGGGGCGAGCAGGTGCGCGCTGACCGACTGGGCCCCGTACGACTCGCCGATCAACGTCACGTTGCCGGGATCACCGCCGAAGGCCGCGATGTTGTCGCGCACCCAGCGCAGTGCGGCCTGCTGGTCCCGCAGGCCGAAGGTGCCGGAGCCGGCGAGCCCCGGGTAGCCGAACGCGCCGAACACCCCGAGCCGGTAGTTGACCGTGACCACCACGGCGTCCCCGGTGCGCACCAGCGCGGCCGGGTCGAACAGACTGCCGCCGCCGACCACGCCGTCCCCGTGGATCCACACCAGCACGGGCTTGCCGTCACCGGTTTTCGGCGCGGTGACGTTGAGGAACAGGCAGTCCTCGTCGGTGCTGGAGACCTTCGCGTACTCGGTGCCTTCCTGTGGGCAGAGGCTGCCGGGCTTGGTGGCGTCACGGGTTTCCGTCCACGGCGCGGCGGGCTGCGGTTCCTGCCAGCGGACCGGTTTCGCCGCGTAGGGGATGCCGAGGAACTGGCGCTGGTGCTCGGTGACCAGTCCACGCACCGGCCCGGCCTGCGGGTGCGCGAGGTCCGGCGGCTCGGGTGCGCTGGCGCAGGCGGTGCTCAGCAGGAGCAGCGCGGCGAAGGCGGCGGCGATCCTCATGGGTTCCTCCGGGTCGCGAGGTCGAAGAGGGTGACCAGTTCCCCGGTGTAGGCGTCGAGGTCCAGGTCCGGCTCGGTGCGCAGTTTGAGGAGCAGGCCGTCGCGCGTCGAGCGGATGGCCATCGCCATCACGTCGGCGTCGAAGTCGCGGAACTCGCCCAGCCGCTGCCCGGCGCGCAGCAGGTCGGCGAGGCCGCGCAAGTCCGCTTCCAGCACGGGATCCGAGCCGTCGCCGGGTTCGGCGCGCGCCACTTCGAGCATCGCCACCAGGTGCGTGCGCCGCTCGCTCGCGAACTCCACGTTCGCCGCGATGAACGCCCGCAACTGGGCGGCGGGCCCGGCCACGCCGTCCGTGCGGGCGAGCACGAACTCGGTGAAGTCGGCCAGGACCGTGCGCACCACCTCGTCCATCAGCTCGCGCTTGTTCGCGAAGTGGTACGAGATCAGGCCGGTGCTGCTCAGCCCGGCCTGCTTGGCGATGCGGCCGAAGGACGCCTTCACGTAGCCCTCGGTCGCGATCACCACCACGGCGGCGTCGACGATCTGCTTGCGACGCGCCTGTTCGGTCACGGATGCCATATTTGCTCACTCAAGCTAGTTTTTGCTCAACTGAGCAAGACGGTACACGAGCAAGGCTCGCTTGTCAGAACAGGACAGAAATTTTCCACCCGCAAGCCTTGTCTCCACCGACCCTGCGGGCTAATTTGTTGTGGCTAGCAACAAACGGAGCTCCGCCCCCACCCGCGTCCCCACGAGGTGAGAGCTGATGTCGATGAAGATGTCGAAAGCCGCCCGGCGGCTACTGGTGCCACTGGCGGTGCTGGCGACCGCCGGCGTGCTGACCGTCCCCCTGAGCAACGCCGCGCCCGCCGAACCGGCGGCCGTGGTGTTCGAGGACAACTTCGACGGCCCGGCAGGCGGTGCCGTCGACGGCGGCAAGTGGCAGCTGGAAACCGGTGACAACGGCGGCAACAACCACGAGTTGCAGTACTACACCAGCGGCACCGGCAACGCCGCGCTCGACGGTGGCGGCAACCTGGTGATCACCGCCAAGAAGGAGAACCCCGCCGACTACAACTGCTGGTACGGCCGGTGCGAGTACACCTCCGCGCGGCTGAACACCGCGGGCAGGTTCACCCAGACCTACGGCCGGTTCGAAGCCCGGATGAAACTCCCGCGCGGGCAGGGCATGTGGCCGGCGTTCTGGGCGCTGGGCGAGGACATCGGGACCAACCCCTGGCCGAACTGCGGTGAGATCGACTTCATGGAGAACGTCGGCTTCGAGCCGAACAGCGTGCACGGCACCCTGCACGGCCCCGGATACTCGGGCTCCGGCGGCATCGGCGGCGTGTACAACGGCCCGAACTTCTCCGACGACTTCCACACCTTCACCGTGGACTGGGCGCCGGACAAGATCACCTGGTCCGTGGACGGCAACGCCTACCAGACCCGCACCCCCGCCGACCTCAACGGCAACCGCTGGGTCTTCGACCACCCGTTCTTCATGATCCTGAACCTCGCGGTGGGCGGTGACTGGCCGGGTTCCCCGGACGGCAACACGCAGTTCCCGCAGCAACTGGTGGTCGACTACGTGCGCGTCACCACCTGATCCCCGTGGGCGCCCAGCGCCTGGCTCGAATGCTATGAGTGGGGCATTACTTGCGTTGAACGCTGGTAATGCCCCACTCATAGCATTGCCGGGCGGCTACGAAGGGTGGGCGTCGACGGTCACCTTGGAATGTCCACAGTGGAACCGGGGCGAGCCGCTTCCCTCATCCTGCTCGCGCGACGGGCACCGAGCGCGGCGGGCACGATCAGCAGCGCGACCACCCCCGCCACGGCCATCGCCACGGTCAACTCGGTCAGCGTGGCCACCCCGCCGATCACCGGCGGCCCGCCGAGCAGGCCCGCGTAGGCGACCGTGGTGACGAAGCCCAGTTCGCGTTCACCCCCGGTGCCACCTGCTTCGCGGCCCGCCGCCCCGGCCAGGTCCATCGCCAGCGGGAAGCAGAACGCCAGCCCGATCCCGGCGAGTGCGAATCCCAGGTAGGCCGCCACGTCGGACGGGACGACCGCGGCCAGGAACACACCGGACGCGGCCAGCGCCCCACTGCCCACCAGCAGCCGGTACGGGCCGAACCGCCGCTGCGCCCGTTCGCCGGTCAGCCGGGTCACCGCGATCGCCACCGCGAACACCGAGTAGGCGGCCGCCGCGCCTGCCTCACCGAATCCGCGTTCGTCCACCAGGAACAGTGCCGACCACTCCGCGCAAGCACCCTCCGCGACCGCCGCGCACACCGCGACCCCGGCCAGCAACCACAATCGGCCGCGCGCCATCACCTCGCGGTAACCACGGGCCGGGCGTTCCCCGGCGGCCGGGCGTTCCCCGGGTACCGCACGCACGGTCACCAGTACGGCGATCAAGCCCACGGCACCGACCACGGCGAACTGCACCCCGGGCACCACCGCGAGCGCCGCCGCACCCGCCGCGCCGAGCGAACCGGCCAGCCCGCCGAAGCTGAACCCCGCGTGGAAGACCGGCATCAGCGGCCGGTCCAGCTGGTGCACCACGGCCACCGCGCCGATGTTCATCGACACGTCCACCGCGCCCATCAACCCGCCGAGCAGCGCGAGCGCCAGCCCGAGTGTCCACACCGAACCAGCCAGGCCGAGCACCGGCAGCAGCAGGCAGGCGACGGGCAGGCAGACCGCGAGCACCGGGCGCGCACCCCAGCGGGCACAGGCCTTCGCCGCCGGTGAAGCGGTCAGGATCATCGCCACGCTCGGCCCGAGCAGGGCGAGCCCGAGGCCGCCGGTGCCCACACCGGCCTGGTCGGCGAGCGCGGGCACCCTGGCCGCCCACGAGCCGTAGAGCGCTCCATTGACCACGAAGGCGACGGCCACCGCGGTGCGCGAAGAAGTCAAATCAGGACACTCCCACTAGTGCGAAACGACGTATTCATCCGTAACATCGAACTCACCCGACGACAACGTTGCCCGACGATGCCAGGGGGAGTGAGCGCGAGCCCATGACAGCCCTCTGGGGAATATCCTTCGACGGTGCGCCGATCTCCGGATTGATCGTCGAGTTCGTCAAGACCGCGCGATTGTTCCACGACCGGGGCATTCGGGTGCACCTCGACCTCGGCTACGACATCAAGGCGGACAAGAACGCCTTCTTCCGCCCCTACACCGACGAGGCCGAGCTGCTGCCCGAGTGGATCGAGCTGGACCGGATCGAAGCTGTGCAAGGGATCGACGGTTACACACCGGAGCTGGTCACCGCGGTCCTGCGTGAGGTGATCGGCCGCGGCGACGACTCGCGACTACGGTCGGTGATGAATTCGGTGACCGCCACCCTGCGTGACCGAATTCTCGCCAAGTGGACGGAACTCGGCATTTCTTTCGTACTGGTGGAGAATGGGACGCTGCCGGAGAACGTCATCTACACGCGCGCGCTCTACCAGGCGATCGAGGAATACGGCAACCGCCATCGGCTGGGTTGCTTCGTGCTCTGGCGAGATCACGACCTGATGTGGCAGAGCGAACCGAGCAGCGGCAAGTACGGGCAATTCCCCTATCCGCACACCCCGCAGCCGGTGAACAGCCCGTTCATCCACTACGCCGCCCTCCACGAGGAGGCCCGGCGCCGGACGCTGGCCTGGGCGCCGCACCTGCGCCAGCTCAGCGTGCTGCCGAACACCTTCACCCACCGGCTGGCCGTGGTGGACGAGCACAACGCCGGTTTCCGCGCCGAGCACGGCATTCCCGAGCACGCGCCGCTGATCGCGCGGTTCACCCGGATCGTGCCGCAGAAGCGCATCGACCGCGACCTGCACCTGATCGCCGCGCTGCCCGGCGTCCACCTCTTCGTGGCGGGCGAACCGGGAGAAAACCCCGGGGAATTCACCAGACTCACCGAACTGGCCACCGAACTCGGCGTGCGCGACCGCGTGACCTTCGGCGGCGGCCTCGCCCCGCACGACGCCGAGGTCGGCAGACCTGGTTACTCCGTGCGAGATCTCCTCGCCCACGCGCAGCTGGTCTCCTTCCTGACCTCCTACGACTACGAGAGCTACGGCAACCCGATCGGCGAGGCCATCGCCTCCGGCGTGCCGTACGTGACCAGCCGTTACGAACTGTACGAGACGGTCTACGGCGACAAGGGTTTCCGCGCACCGGTGCTGGACGTGCGCCGGCACGACCTGCCCACCGCGTCCTTTGTGGACGAGGTGGCCGAACTGCTCACGGACGAGACGAAACGGGCGAAGATGGCGGAGCACAACTACGCGCTGGGTCAGCGGCACTTCGGCGAAGGGCGGGCCGAGCGCCTGCTGGACCGGCTGTTCCTGGCGCCGATGGACGAGCGCACCCGGATCAGCGTGGTGCTGCCGGTGTACAACGAGGCGGCGAACCTGCCGTCGGTGCTGGACTCGCTGTACCGGCAGCGCGGCATCGACCGGTCGGCGTACGAGGTCGTGCTGGTGGACAACAACTCCACCGATGACACAGTGGACATCGCCCGCCGGTTCGCCGAGGAGCACCCGGACCTGGCCGTGCACGTGGTGCCCGAGCCGGAGCAGGGCGTGGCGTGCGCGCGCCGGACCGGCATGGACTTCGCCAGTGAGCGGAGCAAGAACCGCGGGTCCGCCGCCGAGGAGCGGTTCCTGCTGGTCTCCGCGGACGCCGACTGCCGCGTCGACCCGGACTGGCTGGCCGAACTGGCGGCCGCGATGGACTCGAGCAAGGCCGCCATCGGCGTCTGCGACTACTACTATTCGCCGGAACACTTCACCGGGCGGCCTCGGCTGTGGGACGCGATCTCCCGCACGTTGCGCTGCCGCGCGGTGACCTTCGCCCTGTTCGGCGGATTCCCCGACGGCAAGGGCTTCGCCGTGGACCGCGACGCCTACGACCGGGTCGGCGGCATCGAGATCTTCTACCAGCTGCAGGACGGGAAGTTCGTCAACCACCTCTCCGACGACTGGGACTTCGGCATCAAGGTCCGCGGCTCGGGCGAGGAGATCGCGTACGCGCCGAAGTCACGGGTGGAGATCAACCCGCGGCGGGTCGACCACGCCATCGACGAGGTGATCACCGGCCGCGCCTACGGTTCGGACGGCATCATCGTGATGCGCGACATCCGCGTCGAGGATCCGCGGCCCGCCAGGGAAAGCGACCTGACCGAAGCGGAAGCGCTCCAGGCGTGGGAGTTCTCCATCAAGGACTTCACGCCGAAGAACACCATCCTGCCGGTACTGCTCACCCCGTCGCTGCTGGACGACGACGCGGTGATCGAGTTCTTCGGCGCGGACCTGGCCGACCGCCTCGGCAGGCGGATCGCCGAGCTCAAGGACGAGATGCGGGTGGTCGACTTCACCCCGATCCACTCGTACAAGACGCCCTGCTACCGCCTGTACTTCGAGTTCGCCGACGAAATCTTCGCCCGCCTGCGTGCCACGGTCGGTGCGGACATCGGCCACCCGCCGCCGCTGCCGTCCTGCTTCGACGACGTGCCACCGGAGCGGTTCGCGGAGTTCGTGAAGTACTACTGCGAGGACCGCGAATCCGGGGACGCGCACAACTACTTCGGCAACGGAGGGGTGTTCTGATGACGATGAGCTACGAGCAGGCCCTGGCTTCGCTGCGGCAGACCGATCCCACGGCACCCGAACCCGCCGTGCTCGGCGCGCTTTCGGCACCGGAGAACCGGCACCTGCTGGAGTACGTGGTCGAGGACCCCTTCGGCGCGCACGTCTTCCCCGGCAACGAACCGGACTACTCCCCCGAGTCCTTCCTGGCCGATCTGGACGCGCAACTGGCCGGCTCGGCGCCCATCCACCTGTGGTCCTACATCCCGACCTGCGCCTACCGCTGCCGCTTCTGCCAGTACCCGGTGGTGCTGGTGAAGGGCAGTCCCGAGGTGACCGACGCCAAGGCGAGCCAGTGGGTCGACTGGAACATCCGCGAGGCGGAACTCTGGCTCGAGCAGGTCCCCTCGCTGGCCTCGGCGCCGGTCGGCGAGTTCAACGTCTTCGGTGGCACGCCGTCGCTGCTGCCGAAGCACGCGATCCGCCGGCTGCTCGAGTTCTACCGCGAGAACTTCGGCTTCGGCCCCGAGACGACGATCCGGTTCGAAGGCGACCCCAGCACGTTCACCCCGGACAAGCTCGAACTGCTCGCCGAACTGGGGTGCACCAAGCTGTCCAGCGGTGTGCAGTCCTTCGACGACCCGGTGCTGCGGCAGTCCGGTCGCGAGCACAGCGCCGAGATGTGCGTGGAGTTCATCCGCAACGCCCACCGCACCGGGTTCGAGTGGATCAGCATCGACCTGATGTACGGACTGCTGGACCAGACCGTGGACAGCGTGCGGCGCGACCTGGACATCGTGCTCGCCGAACAACCGACAGCGGTGGTCTGCACCAAGCTGCACCTGAAGTCCTACACGGACACCCGCACCGGCGTCGCCGGGGTGCAGCCCGCCGCCTGGCAGCTGCCCGACTACCGTGACCGGCTGGTCCGCGACGGGCACCGCTGGCCGCCGCTCGGTGAGCAGTACCAGATGCGCGAAGTGCTCACCGAGGGCTTGCGCGCGGGCGGGTACACCGAGCACCCGACGATGTACTTCGCCAGGGACGGGCTCGGCCCGGAGAAGTGGAAGTCCATCATGGTCGACCAGCACCGGCAGGAGGCCGAGGTGGCGATCGGGCTCGGCGGCAGTTCCAGTTGCCGCGCCTCGGAAGCCATCACCGACGTGCACTGGAAGCGGTACTCGGAGGCGGTCGAGGCGGGTCGTATCCCGCTCGGCTCGGCGACCGGGTTCTCCGCCGCCGCGCAGGAAGCGCGGGCGATCAAGATGGCACTGTCCACATTGCAGCCGCTCGACGACGAACTGCACCGGCGCCGGTTCCCCGGCAGTTCGCTGCTCGCCGAGCCGTGGCGCGCGCAGTTCGACTCACTGGCCGAACGCGGACTGCTGCGGGTGGACGAACAGGCCGGGCGCGTCGAGCTGACCCCGGACGGCGAGGTGCTGGTGGAGGCCGTCATCAACACCGAGCTGGACGCCGTCCCCGCGCTGTCACCGTAAGCTACCGGGGTGCCTGCCCCCCGGAAGCGGAAGCCGACGCTCGACAGCGTGGCCGAGGCCGTCGGTGTGTCCAGGGCGACCGTGTCGAACGCGTTCAACCGGCCCGACCAGCTGTCCGCCGACCTGCGCGAAGAGGTCCTGCGGGTGGCTCGCCGCCTCGGGTACCCGGGGCCGAACCCGGTGGCGCGCAGCCTGGCCACCAGCCGCACCGGCGCGATCGCCTTCATGCTCGACACCCCGTTGCGCGCGGCCTTCTCCGATCCGGCGCTGTCGATCACGCTGGACGCGCTGTCCACCGAAGTGGACACCGAGGGCTACGCGCTGCTGCTGTTGCCCGGCGGGGACGACGGCGGCCCGCGAGCCGACCGGGTGCTCGCCGCGCAGGCCGATCTCGCGGTCGCGTACTCGCTGGCGGACGGCGCGCCCGCGCTCAAGGCGGTGAAGCAGCGGCGGCTGCCGCTTGTGGTGATCGACCAGCCGGTCGTTCCGGGCGCGGCGGTGGCCGGTATCGACGACCGCGGCGGCGCCTCTGCGGCTGCCCGGCACCTGCTCGACCTGGGGCACCGGCGGTTCGGAATCCTGTCGGCGCAATGCCTTTCCGCACCCCGCGGTGGTCCGTTGTCCGTGGAAGACGCGGTGCGCAGCCGATTCCGCGACAACCGCGAGCGCATGATCGGCTATCTCGACACGCTCTCCGCGGCGGGCATCGATCCCGCGTCGGTGCCGATCTGGGAAACCTCGGGCCTGTCCCGGACCGAGGCCCAGGTCAGCGCGCGGGCCGTGCTGGCGTCGACCCCGCGGCCGACGGCCGTGCTGTGCATGTCGGACGAACTGGCGATCGCCACCCTGGCCGCGGCAGGCGAGCTGGGCCTGCGTGTGCCCGCCGACCTGTCGGTGATCGGCTTCGACGACACCGCCGAGGCGGGCTGGGCCACGCCCGCGCTGACCACCGTGCGCCAGGACCTGGCGGGCAAGGGCCGGGCCGCCGGGCGGATGGCGCTGGACCTGCTGGCCGGGCGCCCGGTGAAGCAGCCGGTGGTGCTGGACACCGAGCTGATCGTGCGGGGCTCAACCGGACCGGCGTAGGTCCGCTTCGACGTGCGTGGTGCCGGAGGACCGTGGACCGCGCGCTCGGCCACGGGGATCCACGGCGGGATCATGGCCATCGACCTCCGACTCGAGCGTGCAGCGACGCGCGGTCGGAACGCCTACTTGGCGAGCCAGAAGGTGAGCAAGGTGAGCGCCGCACCGATCACGATGCCGGCCAATCCCCAGTTGCGCTGCGAACGACCACTACGTTCTTCCAGCTCTTTCAACTTCCTGATCAGCTTCGTGATCTCGTCCACCATCGCACGCTGCAGGTGCGTGGTCGCGAGGGCGACCGCCTGACCATTCACGTTGAGGCTGTGGTTGTGCGACTCCTCCAGCCAGCGCATGTAGATGGCGAGCTGGGTCGCCAGGTCGGGGACACCTCCGTCGGTCTCGGGCCCGAACTCCGGCACGGGCGGAACGCAAGCGCCGATCGACTTCGCCTTCCGGTACGACCGGTACGCGAGGAAGAACGTCGTGATCACCAGCGCGATGATCACCACCACCAGGAAAACCGCCACGATGCCGAGTGGGACCATCAAGAGGGGCATACCCACCACCTTTCCGCTCCAGCGCCGAACACGCTGCTACAGCGGAAACTCCCGAACCTCGCGGATCTCTCCGGCCATCACCCGAAGGAGGAGCATCTTCACCACCTTGGCAGAGCGCCGCACACCGCACATTGCGCAGAGTACGACCATGAAGACTTCGCGACGCCCGCGAAAAGTAATATTCGTCAATTCACACCTCGGAAGCCACCTCAGGACTGTCACGAATGTGGCTTTCGAGACATCGAACGTCCCGAAAGCCACATTCGTGACATCGGCGCCGTGGTCAGCTCTCCAGGAGCGGGATCAGCTGGGTTTCTTCGTAAGCCAGGTGGCGTTCCAGTTCCTCGGTGAGCCGCTCGACCTCCGGCAGGACGGTCATCGGCTCGGCGCCCTCGGTCGAGATGACCGCCTGCAGTTGGGCGACCAGCGCCGCGATCTTCTCGTGTTCGCCGGACAACCGGTCGATCGTCGGGGCCATTTCGGGGTAGCGGTCGGCCAGGTACGGGAAGATCGCGGTGTCCTCCCCGGCGTGGTGGTTGCGCAGCCCCTGGCACAGGGTCAGGCAGTTCATCCGCAACTGCACCCCGAGCGAGGCCCCCGAATCCGCGAACTCCTTGCGGATCAACGAAAGCTCGCGCCGGAACGCGTCGTGCACCAGCTTGAGGGCGGCGCCGGGGGAGGACGCGTTCGGCGGGCCGCCGGACACGGTTTCCAGTGCCACCACGGGAAGTACGCGGGTGGTCATCGACTGGTAGTTGCGCCACCCTTCGTCGGCTTCGGCGGCACGCGCGAAGACGCGGTCACGTTCCTCCCCGGAAAGCACGGTGGCTTCGGCTTCGTAGGTGAACACGCCGTCCTCGACGGTGGCACGGGGATCGGCGAGCAGGTTGTGGTACCAGGCCGGGTGCCGCGGTGAACCACCGGCGCTGCCGATGATCAGCACGCGCTCGCCACCGTCGGGCAGGTAGGCGAGCGGCACGGTGTGCGGTTTGCCGGAGCGCGCGCCGGTGGTGGTCAGCAGGATCAGTCTGGCGCCTTCGAAATAGCCGCCGACACGGCCGCCGTTGGCACGGAACTCTTCGATCACGGGCAGGTTGAAATCGTTGGGCATGTGACTCCTCAAGGGTTTTGGGCACAGGTTTTGGCACAGGGTTTTGGGCACGACGAAGTACCGCCGGAAGGGCGGAGGAGAAAAGGCAGGATTCAGCACGCGCGCGGGTTTCAGCGCACGGCAACGGAAATCACGCGAAAGGAAGAAAGGAGAAGGAAACGGAGGCGGCGGGGCTCTCGCCCGCCGAGCGCTCACGCCTCGGCCGGGAACCCGTCTCGAATTTGGCCCAAGGCCGACCCGGCAGTCACGATCACGACTTTAGAGCAACGCCTGCCGCACTGGCAACCGCCCCGTTAGGGTCGTCCCATGCGCCTGCTGCCCCTGCTGCTGCTCGCCTTCGTCCTGTCGGCCTGCTCCGCCGAAGTCCCCGGTGACGCCACCCCGGCGCCGGTGTTCACCGCGGGCACGCCCGTGGAACTGCGGGTGGTCACCCCGGGCGGCGGCACCACGCTGCCCGACAAACAGGGCATGTCCTACGAAGTGGGCCCGGTGGCGCTGGTGCTCGACCGGTTCACCGAGGTGAGCGCGAGCTACCGCCCCGAGATAACCGGGTGGGTGGTCGACGTCGCGCTGCCGTCGGACCTCGCGGAGAAGTTCGGGAAGCTGACCCAGGAACAGGTCGGGCAGCAGGTGGCGATCGTGGCCAACGGCGTCGTGCAGTCGGCGCCGTCGATCCAGCAGCCGATCACCGGCGGGGAAATCCAGATCACCGGCAAGTTCTCCCAGGAGGACGCCGAAGCACTCGCCACCGCGCTCGGCGGGAACTGACGCGCTGGTGTCCTGCGCCTGAAATTCGTTGAGACGCTGACGCGCTGGGCGCGGCGGGCGAAGTCGTCGCAGGCGTTGGCGCAGCGGTGTCGGATCGTGGTGAGCTGCGCTGACGGCAGGTCCAATCAGGATGTCGCCAGACGCCGACCGCCGGCACCAGGCGCCGTGTACCCCCGGCCACGCGAGCCGGCGCAGGGCTGCCACCCCCAGACCCTGTGCCGGCTCAAGCGGACGAACGCGATGCTCAAGACGTTGTCCCCGCAGATCCTGGTCAGCTGATCGGGCCTGCTCGGAACCGGATCGCGTGCGCTGAGCCGGGCGCGAGGAAGTCCAGCAGCCGAGCGCCTTCCTCGGCGACGGCGTCCACCTCGGCGGAGTCGATGACCAACGTCGCGCGGTCGACGTTCCAGGTTCCCCGGAACTCGCCGTCGATGAGGAGGGTGCCGCGGCGCGCGCCGTTGCCCGGCGGGAGGGGGACGCGGCGGCCGTCGGGGATGACGCGGGTGCGGTCGGCGTGGGACAGCAGGACGTTGTCGTACTCGGGGAGGAACCGCGGCGGCGCTGGGGTGTCGGGGTCCGGCCGGGGCGCGTCCGGGAGGTCGAACAGCTCCTTGCCGGTGACGTCGGCGAAGACGCGCAGCCGCGGGCGCAGGCGGTCGAAGACCTCCGTGAGCCGGGTGAGCCCCGACCAGACCTGGGCGTCGCGGACCGTCGCGGGTCCGAACGCGGCGAGGTAGCGCAGCACCAGTTCGTCGAGTGGCAGGCCCGCGTCGACCGGGCGGTTCAGCCAGGCGTCGATCGTCGTGTGCGCGGCCGGGCCGCTCTGCCGCCAGAGGCCGCGCGGGGTCACCTGGACGGTCGGAACCAGATAGCTGACGGCGTACGCGAGCGCGACGGGATCGGTGCCCGGCCACCGATCCGCGAGCGCCCGGCCGAGTTCGGCGCGGGTGAGCGGGCGCCCGGTGAGCAGCGCCCGCCCCGCTTCGGCGACGGCGGCGACGTCGAGCCCGGCGATGTCTTTCGCGTAGTGCCCGCGCAGGCCGCGTTCCAGCACCGGGCTGATCGCGGGCCACAGCGCGAGGCAGTCCTCGGCGGTGACGAGGTGAACGGTTCCCCGCATCAGCAGCGCCCGGACCAGCTCCCGGTCCGCCAGCGGCTTCGCCAGCGCGTCGGGCTGGAAGTCCCGCAGCCGCGACCACAGGCCGACGTAAGGCGCGTCCGGCGCCTGCCCCTGCAGCCCGGCGAGCCGTTCGACCGCCGTCACGGCGGGCAGGCCGGCCCGGTCGAGCAGCAGCTGGCGGGCCAGGGTCGCCCGGTTGAGCGCCCGCGGGGTGAGGACTTCGGCCGCCATGTCAGCGGTGCTCGCGCAGGAAGGCGCGGAGGTCGCCGGTGAGCAGCTCGGGGACCTCCATCGCCGGGAAGTGCCCGCCCGCGTCGTACTCCGACCAGTGCTCCAGCGGACCGTCCTGCAGAGCGCGGATGGTCGTGTCGCCCGCGAAGACGGCGATCCCGCGCGGCGGGGCGGGAGGCATCTCGCCTGCCCAGCCGTCGGTGGACTCCGTCATCTGGCGCCACGCCGCCATCCCCTCGTACGTGGCGTGCGCCGAGGACGCGCCGGACCCGGTGAACCAGAACAGGCTGACCAGGGCCAGCAGGTGGTCGCGGTCGACGGCGTCGTCGGGCCGGGCCGCGGCCGGGTCGGTCCACTCGGCGAACTTCTCGACGATCCACGCCAACTGCCCGGTGGGCGAGTCGTTCAGCGAGTAGGCCAGCGTCTGCGGGCGGGTGGCCTGCAGGTGCAGGTAGCCGAGCCCGTCAGCCTGGAACCGGTTGAAGCGCTCGCCGCGCTCGCGGTCCTCATCGGACAGCTCATCCAGCTCGACGGCGGGGCCGAACGGCATCCCCGCGCTGGTTCCGGTGAGGTGCACGCCGACGACGCGGTGCGCGGCGAGCATCGACAGGGCGCCCGCGACGCCCGCGCCCGCGTCCGTGCCGTGCACCGCGAACCGCTCGTACCCGAGCCGGTCCATCAGGGTCACCCACGCCTGCGCGACGCGGAACAGGTTGCCCCAGCCCTGGCCGTGGACCGGCGTCGAGAAGCCGTAGCCGGGAAGAGACGGGATGACGACGTGGAACGCGTCGGCCGGGTCGCCGCCGTGCGAGCGCGGGTCGGTCAGCCCGGCGATCACCCGGCGGAACTCGAACGGCGAGCTCGGCCAGCCGTGCGTGAGGACCAGCGGCAGCGCGTCCGGCTCGGGGGAGCGGACGTGCAGGAAGTGGATCCGCTGGCCGTCGATCTCGGTCAGGTACTGCGGGAACGCGTTCAGCTCGCGCTCCTGGGCCCGCCAGTCGAAGCCGTCGGCCCAGTACGCGGCGAGGTCCTTGAGGTAGTCCAGCGGGACGCCGCGGCTCCAGCCCGCGCCCGGGTCGCTCGGCCAGCGGGTGCGGCCGAGGCGGTCGGCGAGGTCGTCCAGCTCGGCCTGGTCGATGGCGATGCGGAAGGGCGTGATCTCGGTGTTTTCGCTCATGGGGCTACCCTCCCAGTAATCGCGGAAAGGATCGTTCCGCATTACTCGGCAGGATCGGATTTCATGACGGACACCTCGGCGAGACTGCTGCGCATGCTGTCCCTCCTGCAGGCGCGACGCACCTGGACCGGCCCCGAACTCGCGGACCGCCTCGACGTCACGACCAGGACCATCCGCAACGACGTGGACCGGCTGCGCGGCCTCGGCTACCCGGTCGACGCGACCCCGGGCGTCTCCGGCGGCTACACCCTCGGCGCCGGGGCGGCCATGCCACCGCTGCTGCTCGACGACGAGGAAGCGGTCGCGATCGTGGTCGGCCTGCGCACCGCGGCGGGCGTCGAGGGCATCGCGGAGACGTCGGTGCGCGCGCTGGCGAAGCTGGAACAGGTGCTGCCCTCGCGGCTACGGCACCGGGTGGAAGCCCTGCAGACCTCGACCATCGCCGTCCGGGGCACGGGCCCGGCCGTCGACCCGGGTGTGCTCACGGTCCTCGCAGGCGCCTGCCGCGACCGCGAGACCCTCCGCTTCGACTACGCCAACCACGACGGCTCGGAGTCCCGGCGGCAGGCCGAGCCGCACAGCGTGGTGCACATGGGCCGCCGTTGGTACCTCGTCGCCTGGGACGTCGACCGCCAGGACTGGCGCACCTTCCGCGTCGACCGGATCCGCCCGCGAACCCCGAACGGCCGTCGATTCGCCCCTCGGCAGCCCCCCGAAGGCGGTGTCGTCCACTACCTCCAGCGCGGCGTCGGCGCCGCCCTGTGGCGCCACCACGCGACGATCCGCGTGCACGCCCCGGCGTCGGCCGTCGCCGCCAAGGTGCCGCCCGCGGTGGTGGTCGAGGCCGTCGATGAGCACCACTGCCTGCTCAAGGCAGGCGCGGACACGCTGGAGTACCTGGCGCTCTACCTGGGCCTGCTCGACGTCGACTTCGACATCGTGGACTCACCGGACTTCGCCGAGCACCTGCGGAAGCTCATCGACCGCTTCGGCCGCGCCATCGCCTGAGACACGCGGTGGTCAACCGCGCTCTTCGCCGGTCAACACCACGGCGGCCACCGGCCGACCAGTACGAGCCAGCCGAAAATCCGCACATACGCAACGAATTTAGGCGCAGGACACTAGGACCCCTTGTTCCCGGCGAACCGGTAGTGCTTGAGGTCGAACCGCGCACTGGTCCACATGGTTTCCAAGGTCAGTGACGGCCGGAACGGCACGTCGCCGTGCTTGTCGAAGTAGTAGCTGTTGGCGTCCCCGCAACCACCCTGGAAGAACACCTGCTGCGGACGGCGGCTGAGCATGTGCTCGAAGTACTCCCGGTTCGCCTCCGGCGTCACCTCGACGCGGGTCGCGCCCGCCCGCCGCGCTTCGGTCAGGCAGCGCACGATGTGCCTGCTCTGCGTCTCGATCAGGTTGAAGTAGCTGGCGCCGTTGTAGCCGTAGGGCCCGAGGATCATGAACAGGTTCGGGAAGCCCGGCACGCTGACCCCTTGGTACGCCTGGAAACGGTGGGTGTCCCACCAGGACTCCAGGTCCGTGCCGCCCACCCCGGTGGTGGCGAACGGCGGCATGTTGCCGGACTCGAACACCTTGAACCCGGTGGCCAGGATGAGCACGTCGACCTCGTGCTCGACCCCGTCGGCCGTGCGGATGCCCTTGGGTGTCACGCGGTCGATGCCCGAGGTTTCCAGCAACACGTTGTCGCGGTTGAAGGTTCGCAGGTACTCGTTCGAGAAACTGGGGCGCTTGCAGCCGAGCGCGTACCGCGGCGTGAGCTTGTCGCGGACGACCGGATCGGCGACCTCCTTGCGCAGGAACCGCTTGGCCAGCTTCTCCCCCAGTTTCGCCACCGGGACCACGCCGGTGAAGTGCGCCGCCACCGGGAAGTTGGCCTCCACGTAGGCCTGGCTGAGCACCCGGGTGAGCCGTTTCGCGCCCGGCACCCGACGCAGCGCCGCCCGCAGCGGGCGGGCCAGCCGCGCGTCCGGTTTGGGCAGGCACCAGATCGGCGTGCGCTGGAAGACCGTCAGGTGCGCCACCGCCTCCGCGATCGACGGGATCACCTGGACCGCCGACGCGCCGGTGCCGATGATCGCGATGCGCTTGCCCCGCAGGTCGACGCCGTGGTCCCAGCGCGCGGTGTGCATGAGCGTGCCGCCGAAGTCGTCCAGCCCGTCGATGGCGGGCGGTTTCGGCTGGGTCAGCACGCCGGTCGCCACCACCACGTGCCGCGCGGTGACCTGGTCGCCGCCGGAGGTGCCGAGCTTCCACTGGTCGTGGGCCTCGTCGAACTCGGCCGAGGTGATCCGGGTGCCGAGCCGGAGCCTGCCGCGCAGGCCGTAGCGGTCCACGCAGTCCTCGGCGTAGTTCTTCAATTCGTCGCCCGGCGCGTAGACGCGGGACCAGTCGTCACGCTTGTAGAACGAGAACTGGTAGCTGAACGACGGGATGTCCACGGCCACGCCCGGATAGGTGTTCCAGTGCCAGGCCCCGCCGACGCCGTCACCCTCCTCCACGATCAGGAAGTCCTCGAACCCCGCCTCGCGGAGCTTGATCGCCGCGCCGATTCCGGAGAACCCGGCTCCGACCACGATCACCTCGTAGTGCGTCATCGTCACTCCCGACCGGCGTAGCTGACAGGGCGTCCTGTCAACAGAGGCTCACACCTGACCGGTACGTCTGTCAAGATGGGGGCATGCCTCCCGTCGTCCGCCCGTTCCGCGGGGTCAGCGCCGAGGACCGGCGTGCCACCCGGCGCGGTCAGCTGCTCGAAGCCGCGCTCGACGTGCTCGGCGAACACGGGCGCGACGGCTTCACCATGACCGCCGTCTGCCGCCGCGCCAAGCTGACCGAGCGGTACTTCTACGAGAGCTTCGCCAACCGGGACGAGCTGCTCATCGCGTTGTTCGACGAGCTGGCCGGGCGGGTGAGCGAGCAGGTCCTGCGGGCGGCGGGCGAGGTGCCCGCCGACGCCGACGTCGCCACCCGGTACGCCGCGGCGCTCCGCCCGATGATCGGCGCGATGGTCGCCGATCCCCGCCAGGCCCGCGCCTACGTCGAGTGCTTCACCTCCGACCTGCTCCGCGAGCACCGCGCCCAGGTGGTGCGGACCTTCGCCGCGGTGATCACCGAACAGGTGCTCGCGCTCAGCGGGACGCCCGCGCGGGCCCGCGTGGAGGCGACCGCGCTGCTGCTCATCGGCGGCATCCACGAGGTGCTGCACGGCTGGCTCACCGGCGCGGTCGAACTGACCGAGGGCGAACTGGTCGCCGAGTTCGCCGGCATCGGCGCGAACCTCACCGAGCGGCTCATCTTGCCTTGACGCAGGCGTCAACGTTTACCGTCGGCTCATGAGAATCGGCGAACTGGCCAAGAAAGCCGGGACGACGACGCGCGCACTGCGGTTCTACGAAGCGCAGGGCCTGCTCGACGCGCCACGCACGGCCAACGGCTACCGCGACTACGGCGAGGAACACGTCCGGCTGGTCAGCGAGATCCGGACGCTGCAGGCGGCCGGGCTCTCGCTGGACGACACGCGGCCCTTCGTCGACTGCCTGCGGTCCGGGCACTCGGCCGGTGACTCGTGCGCCGATTCGATCGAGGTCTACGAACGCAAACTGGCCGAGGTGGACGCCTGCCTCGACCGGCTCAACTCGGTGCGGGCCGACCTGCTGGCCAAGCTGACCGCGGCGGTGGCGCGGCAGCCGGACCCCTGCCGGGTGACCGACGACCGGGAGGCACACACATGATCGAGACCATCACCGACGCCACCTTCGACGAGGCCGTGCTGCGCCACGACCGGCCGGTGCTGGTGGACTTCTGGGCGCAATGGTGCCCGCCGTGCCACATGATCACGCCGGTGCTCGCGGAGATCGCCGCCGAACGTGCCGGTTCGCTGACCATCCGCAAGCTCAATACCGACGAAAACCCGCTTTCCATGCGGAACTACCAGGTGATGTCGCTACCCACGCTGATCCTCTTCCGCGACGGTGTCCCGGTGCGTTCACTGGTCGGTGCGAAGCCGAAGGCCAAGCTGCTCGCCGAACTGGACGCAGTGCTCGCTCAACCGGCCGACAGCCAGCGGCGGATGCCGCCGAGCGCGTCGGTTTCGTAGTCCTCGCCGACCTGGTGCGCCAGGTCGGCGATGGTCACTTCACGCAACGCCTCGCGCCAAGCGCGATCGGCCGCGGACATCGCGCGGCTGATCGCGCACGGCCGCGTGCACGCTTCGGGTGCGGCGGCCAACGGCCCGCGCTGCCGGATCTCCGTGCAGGTGAACGCCGGGCGCGCGCCGTCGACCGCTTCCACCACGTCGAGCACGGTGATCTCCGCCGGTGCCCTGGTGAGCACGTACCCGCCGGCGTGCCCCTGCACCGAGCGGACCAGCCCCGCCCGAGACAGGCCCTGCAACTGCTTGGCCAAGTAGCTGGCCGACACGTCGTGCAATTCGGCCAGTCGCGCCGCCGGGACCGGGTGGTCGACGGCGGTCAGCACCACGCAGCAGTGCAGCGCCCATTCGACTCCGCCGGACATCTTCACCCGGCCAGCCTACTTGACCCGGACACGAGTTGTCCGAGTAGTATCGACCTCAACCCGGACAACAAGTGTCCGAGATCAAGGCGAACGGAAGTCAGCCATGAGGATCGTGGTCATCGGCGGTACCGGGCTCATCGGCGGCAAGCTGGTGGAGAAGTTGACCGCGCGCGGGCACGAGGCGGTCCCGGCGGCGCCGTCCACCGGGGTGGACACGCTCACCGGCGAGGGACTGGCGGAGGCGCTCAAGGGCACGCGGGTCGTCGTCGACGTTTCGAACTCACCGTCCTTTGAGGACACCGCGGTACTGGAGTTCTTCACCGCGAGCACGCGCAACCTGCTCGCCGCCGAGGCCGAAGCAGGCGTGGGGCACCACGTGGCGCTGTCGGTGGTCGGCGCGGAACGGTTGCCGGACAGCGGATACATGCGCGCGAAGGTCGCCCAGGAGGAGCTGATCAAGGACTCGGGCGTGCCGTACTCGATCCTGCGCGCCACCCAGTTCTTCGAGTTCCTGGACGGCATCGCCGCCACGAGCACGGACGGATCCGCGGTCCGGCTGTCCGGGGCCCTGTTCCAGCCGGTCGCCGCCGAGGACGTGGCCGCCACCCTGACCGACGTCGTGCTGGCCGACCCGGCGAACGGCACGGTCGAACTGGGCGGTCCCGAATCACGCGGCCTGGCCGACCTCGTGCGGGAACACCTTGGCCGCCAAGGAGATCCTCGCGAAGTGGTGGCCGACGACGCGGCCGGCTACTTCGGCGCGGTGATCGACGACCAGTCACTCCGGCCAGGCGAGAACCCCCGCCTCGGCGGCATCACCTACGACAAGTGGGCCGGTCGCTAGCGGCGGCTTCGAGTGCGGGCACCCGCGCGGCACCCGCCCTTTCGGTACCGTGGGGGCATGCTTTGACGCTGGCCCGGCAGCCGGGCACCCCCAGTACCTCCTTCGTCACGCACCCGAAAAGATCCGACGAAGGAGTCCCATGAACATCGACGTGCCCCAGCAGCTCGTCCAGTCCCACGGTGCCGAGCACCCGGAGTGGCTCGCCGCGCTTCCCCGCCTGGTCACGGATTTCCTCGGCCGCTGGTCCCTGCGCCGCGAGGGTCCCACCTGGCACGGTTGCGCTTCGCTCGTGCTGCCGGTGGTCCGCGCGGACGGCACTCCCGCCGCGCTCAAGTTGCAGCCACCCACCGAGGAGAACGCGGGCACCGCGCTCGCGCTGCGGACGTGGAACGGTGACGGCGTCGTCCAGTTGCTCGAGTACGACCCGCCCACCAGCACGCAACTGCTGGAACGCCTGGACGAAACCCGGCCCCTGTCCGCGGTTCCGGACGACACCACGGCGATCACCGTGCTCGCCGAACTCCTCGCGCGGCTGACCGCGGTGCCCGCCCCCGCGGGCATGCGCCGCCTCGCCGACGTGGCCGCCGCGATGCTCGACCAGACCCCGGACGCCGTGCCCGCGCTGCGCGATCCGGCCGAGCGACGGCTCGTCCAGCGGTGCGCCGGCGTGGTGGCCGAGGTGCTCGGCGAGCCGGGTGACCGGCTGCTGCACTGGGACCTGCACTACGACAACATCCTCGCCGGTGCGCGGGAGAAGTGGCTCGCCATCGACCCGGAACCGCTCGCCGGTGATCCGGGCTTCGACCTGCTGCCCGCGCTGGACAACCGGTGGGACGACGTGGTCGCCTCCGGTGACGTGCCGGGGACGGTGCTGCGCCGGTTCGACCTGCTGACCGAGGCACTCGGCCTGGACCGGCGGCGCGCCTACGCCTGGTCGATGGCCCGGGTGCTGCAGAACGCGCTGTGGGACATCGAGGACGGGGAGACCGCGCTGCAACCGGTGCAGCTCGCGATCGCCGAAGCGCTCGGCGAGCGGTCATGACGGGACCTTGAGCGGCAGGTGGGCCGTTCCGCGGTGAGGCATTTCGTGGTCGGGCGCCCATCCGGGATCGGCGTCGGCGATGCTGTGGGCGTGGAGTACGTGTCCAGAGTGCCGAGACCACCGCTGGACGGGCTGATCGACGACCTCTACTACCTGGAGGGTGCGCCGCCGTACGCCCGGCTGATGCTGCCGCCGATGCCGTCGGCGTTGCTCATCGTCAACCTCGGGGCGCCCTTCCGCATCCGCGCGGGCACCGACATCGAGACGGCCGAGTACGCCGACGGCTGCGTGGTCACCGTGCCCACCCGCGCGCTGGAGTTCGGCTACCCGCTCCGGACCCGGTCCGTCGGCGTGCACTTCAAGCCGTGGGGACTGGCGCCGTTCCTGCCGATGCCCGCGGCCGAGCTGCGCGACCGGCTGGTGACGGTGGAGCAGGTCTGGGGCCGTCCGGCCATTGCCGAGCTGCGAGACCGGCTGGCCACGGCGGGCGGACCGCACGAGATGCTGACGCTGCTCGAGGAGGAGCTGCTGCGACGGCTGGGCGAAACCGCCGGCCTGGGACTGGTCCGCCATGCCAGCAGCGTCATCGCGGCGACCAGCGGGGCGGTGGCGATCGGCGACCTGAGCGTGGCAGCCGGTGTCAGCAGCACTCATCTGGCACAGCGGTTCAAGGAGCTCATCGGCGTCACGCCGAAGCGGCTGGCCCGCACCTACCGCTTCGCCGCCACCGTGTTCTCGATCGACCCCGCCGGACCGATCGACTGGGGCGAGCTCGCCGGTGGCGCGGGCTACTTCGACCAGGCCCACTTCGGCCACGAGTTCCGGGCGTTCACCGGGCTCACGCCGACCCGGTACATCGAAGTCCGGCGGCGGTTCCTGCGCGAACACCCCGGCCACGTGCTGGACAGCTGGCCGCTGCCCGCCGATTGATTTCTTACAAGAGCGACGGCTCACGACACGCTAACTTGGCGGCACCCAAGCAGAGGAGAGCCCCGTGGGCAAGGTAGTCATGTACAGCTCGGTGTCGGTGGACGGCTTCGTCGCGGACGAGAACGACCAGCCCGGACCGCTGTTCGACTGGTTGTCCGGCGGTGACGTCCCGTTGGACGAGAGCGGCGAGGTGAAGGTGTCGCAAACGTCCTACGACTACACGCGGCCGTACTGGGACCAGATCGGGGTGACGCTCGTCGGCCGCCACGTCTTCGACATGACGGACGGCTGGGACGGGAAGCCGCCGGGCGGGATCGACCACGTGGTCGTCGTGACGCACCGGCCGGCGCCCGAGGGCTGGGACCCGGAGGCGCCGTTCCACTTCGTCGACGGCGTCGAGGCAGCCGTGGCCAAGGCGCAGGAGCTCGCGGGTGACCGCCTGGTCGAGGTCGCCGCCGGCGAGGTCGGTGGCCAGGCGCTGGCCGCCGGCCTGGTCGACGAGGTGCGCATGGACGTCGTACCCGTGGTGTTCGGGTCCGGCAAGCGCTACTTCGGGTCGGTCGACGCGCAGCACCTGTTGGAGGATCCTGACGTGGTCATCCAGGGCAACCGGGTGCTTCACCTGCGCTATCGGGTACGCCGTTGACCGATCACCGCGATAGAGGCACTTTCGCCTCGGCCGGATCCCGGTCGGGGCGAAGGCCTCGCCACGCCGTGTGCCGCAGGCGGCCGTCCGAGGTGAACCGCCGGTAGACCACTTCGCCGACCAGCCGGGGCTCGACCCAGTGCGCGCCCTTGGCCCGGTCGCGCGGCACCTGCTCGGCGAACGGACTGGTCCTGCGTTCGAGCTCGCGCAGGCGGGTGTGCAGGTCGTCGAGGGTTTCGTGGGTGAAGCCGGTGCCGACGTCACCGAGGTAGCGCAGGTCGCCGCGGTCGTCGTGGGCACCGAGCAGGAGCGCGCCGAGCGTCCCGGCCCGGCGGCCTTCACCGGGGCGCCAGCCGCCGAGGACCACCTCCTGCGTGGTGATCAGCGCGTGCTTGATCCACTCCGGACTGCGGCGTCCGGGGTGGTACCTGGCGTCCCCTGCCTTCGCGACCAGTCCCTCCAGTTTGGACTGACGGGCGACGTCGAGCAGGCCCTGCGGGGTGAGGCCGGTGGCGGACAGGTCGGCGTGGCTGTAGGCGGGCGGGATGGCGAACAGGTTCGGATCCCCTGGCTGCAACTGGACGAGCAGGTCACGCCGTTCGCGGTAGGGGCGGTCCAGGAGGGTGTCGCCGCCGAGGTGCAGGAGGTCGAAGGCGAAGAAGCTGAGCGAGTGGCGGCGGGTGCGCCGGTTCTGCAGGAGGGTGAAGTCCGGCACGCCCCCGTCGTCGAGCGCGACGATTTCGCCGTCGAACACGGCGGGTCGCCCGGCGAGCATGTCGCCGAGGCCGCCTGCCAGTTCGGGGTACTCGCTCGTGACGTCGTTCCCCCTGCGACTGTTGAGCCGGACCGCGCCATCCGCGCCCACCCGGAAGCACGCACGGTAACCGTCCCACTTGAACTCGTAGACGTAACCGGAGTCGTCGGGCAGGGTCCCGGCCTGCGCCAACATCGGCTCGACGGCCGCCGGTACGTGGGAGTCCGCCATCTCCGCCCTCCGTTCCCTCGAACTCAAGGTAACCCGGATGGCCCATTCCGCGCCCGCTCGAAACCGACCGGGTGATCAGGCGACCGAGATCCCCGGGATGCCCTTCAGCTCACCGAGCAGCATCGAGCTGAGCCGGACGGGGTAGTCGTCGAGCGCGTACCGCCGGACTCGCTGCCCGGCGACCAGTTCGACCCGCACCGGGGTGTCCCCCGCGTGCGCGAGCAGCGCCGACTTCAACTCACCGACCACCTCGCGATCGAGCTTGTCGGCGCTCGCACGCACCACGAGCGGCGCTTCCTCGCTCAGGTTCGAGATGTCGAGCGGATCCACGCCCGCGCCGAACACCGACATCTTGCCCTCCCGCCAGTTGACCCTGCCCTTGACCACCACCGGGTTGTCCTCGGTCAGCTCGGCCGAGAACAACGCGTAGGACTTCGGGAAGAACAGCACTTCCAGCGATCCGTCGATGTCCTCGACCGTGCTGATCGCCCACGGCTCGCCCTTCTTGTTGACCCGCCGCTCCAGCGCGGTGATCAGGCCCGCGACGATCAGCTCACCCTCCCGCGGCGGGTCGGCCAGTATCGCGCCGATCGGCTTCTTCGCGTGCTTGCGCAACAGGGCTTCCGCGCCGTCCAGCGGATGCGCGGAAACGTAGAGCCCGAGCATTTCCCGTTCGTAGCCGAGCATTTGCCTGCGCGGATATTCGTCCTCACCGAAGCGCAGGTGCGTCAGCGGTGACGAAGAAGGCCCGGCTTCGGTGCCGAACAGGTCGAACTGGCCCATCGCTTCACGGCGTTTGAGCGGCACCACCGCTTCCACGGCTTCTTCGTGTACCTGGACCATGGACAGCCGCGTGTGGCCGAGCGAGTCGAACGCACCCGCCTTGATCAGCGATTCGAGCACGCGCTTGGTGCACACCACCAACTCGGACCGGTCCAGGAAGTCGGTGAACGAGGAGTACTTCCCCGTTTCCTCCCGGGTCTTGATGATCGACTCGACCACGTTCGTCCCGACGTTGCGCACGGCGCCCATGCCGAAGCGGATGTCGTCCCCGACAGCCGCGAAGCGCACCACCGATTCGTTGACGTCCGGCGGCAGCACCTTGATCCCGAGGCGGCGGCATTCGGACAGGTAGATCGCGGACTTGTCCTTGTTGTCCCCGACCGAGGTCAGCAGCGCGGCCATGTACTCCGCGGTGTAGTTCGCCTTGAGGTACGCGGTCCAATAGCCGACCAGCGCGTACCCGGCCGCGTGGGACTTGTTGAACGCGTACCCGGCGAACGGCAGAATCGTGTCCCACAACGCCTGCACGGCTTCGTCGGAGAAACCGTTGGCACGCATCCCCGCCTGAAAGCCTTCGAACTCCTTCTCCAGCACCTCTTTCTTCTTCTTGCCCATCGCCCGGCGCAGCACGTCGGCCCGGCCCATGGAGAACCCGGCGACCCGCTGGGCGATCTGCATGATCTGTTCCTGGTACACCACCAGGCCGTGGGTCTCGGCGAGGATGTCCCGCAGCGGCTCGGCCAGTTCCGGGTGGATCGGCTCGATCGGCTGGCGCGCGTTCTTGCGGTCGGCGTAGTTGTTGTGCGTGTTCATCGCCATCGGGCCCGGCCGGTACAGCGCGTTCACCGCGATGATGTCGCCGAACCCGGTGGGCAGCATGCGGCGCAACAGGTCCCGCATCGCCCCACCGTCCAGTTGGAACACTCCGAGGCTGTCCCCGCGCGCGAGCAGTTCGTAGGTGGCGGGATCGTCGACCTTGAGCGTGTCGAGGTCGATGTCCTCGCCGCGGTTGGCCTTGATGTTGTCGATGGCGTCGCCGATGACGGTCAGGTTGCGCAGGCCGAGGAAGTCCATCTTCAGCAGGCCGATGGCCTCGCAGGACGGGTAGTCCCACCCGGTGATGATCGAGCCGTCGTCGCGTCGCCACAACGGAATGGTGCCGACCAGCGGTTCCGCCGACATGATCACCGCGCAGGCGTGCACGCCGGCGTTGCGGATCAGCCCTTCGAGGCCGCGGGCGGTCTCGAAGATGGCGGAGACCTCGGAGTCGGTCTCCACCAGCGCGCGGACCTCGGCCGCCTCGGCGTACCGCTCGTGCTGGGGGTCGACGATACCGCCGAGCGGGATGTCCTTGGCCGCGACCGGCGGTGGCAGCGCCTTCGAGATCCGGTCGGCGATGCCGTAGCCCGCTTGTCCATAGTGGACGCGTGCGGCGTCCTTGATCGCCGCCTTCGTCTTGATGGTGCCGAAGGTGATGACCTGCGCGACCCGGTCCGCGCCGTACTTGTCGGTGGCGTAGCGGATCATCTCGCCGCGGCGGCGGTCGTCGAAGTCCATGTCGATGTCCGGCATCGAGACGCGCTCGGGGTTGAGGAACCGCTCGAACAGCAGGCCGAGGTCGATCGGGTCCAGGTTCGTGATGCCCAGCGCGTAGGCGACCAGCGAACCGGCGGCCGACCCGCGACCGGGGCCGACGCGGATGCCGACTTCGCGGGCGTGGCGCATCAGGTCCGCGGTGATCAGGAAGTACGCCGGGAAGCCCTTCTGCGTGATCACGTCGATCTCGAATTCAGCCCGCTCGCGGTACGGCTCCGGCACACCCCCTGGCAGGCGCCAGGCCAGGCCGTCCATGACCTGCTTGTGCAGCCAGCTCGCTTCGTCGTGCCCGTCGGGAACCTCGGTCTTCGGCATCCGGTCGCGGTGGGCATAAACGTCCTCGTAGGACTGGATGCGGTCGGCGATGAGCAGGGTGGAGTCCGCCGCCCCGGGGACCTCGGTGTCCCAGTACTGGCGCATCTCCGCCGCGGACTTCAGGTAGTAACCATCACCATCGAACTTGAACCGGTTCGGGTCATTGAGCGTCTTCCCCGCCTGCACACACAACAACGCCGAGTGCGTATCCGCCTGATCCTGCGTCACATAGTGCGAATCGTTGGTCGCCAGCGGCGCCAGACCCAGCTGCTTACCGATCTCCAGCAGACCCTCACGCACCGACCGCTCGATCGGCAACCCGTGATCCATCAACTCCAGGAAAAAGTTGCCCGCCCCGAAAATATCCTTGTAATCCGACGCCGCCTGGATCGCCTCGGCCTTCTGCCCCAGCCGCAACCGCGTCTGCACCTCACCCGACGGGCACCCCGTCGTGGCGATGATCCCCTCATGATGCTCGGCGATCAACTCCCGATCCATCCGCGGCTTGCGGTAATACCCCTCCAGACTCGCCAGCGACGACAACTTGAACAGGTTGCGCAACCCCGCCGCGTTCTCCGCCAGCATCGTCATGTGCGTATACGCACCCGCACCCGAGACATCACCACCCTCACCCAGCTCATCCGCCCCACGCTGGTTCGACTGACCCCAGAACACCGGCTTCTTGTGAAACCGCGACTCCGGCGCCACATACGCCTCGATCCCGATGATCGGCGTGATCCCCGCCTTGCGCGCCTGCTGGTAGAACTCATCCGCCCCATACATGTTGCCGTGGTCGGTCATCCCCACCGCCGGCATCCCCAGCCGAGCCGCCTCCGCGAACAACGGCGCGATCTTCGCCGCACCATCCAGCATCGAGTACTCGGTGTGCACATGCAGATGAACGAAAGAATCCAAGGTCGACTCCCAGTGGTTGTGGGGGCGGAATCCGGCCCACGCATTCGACCCGAGCCCAAGAGCCGCTGTCCAACAACCGACACACCGAACATGGACAACCGGTGGTTGTCATCGCAGGCCGGACCCAGGTTGCCGATTCACCGGGTACGCAGCACTTTGGTCGGCGGATCACCATACTTTCGACCGGTCTGGTCTTCGCCCGCTTGTGCGAGTCTCGCCGGAGCAGAACCACGCCGATACGCGTGGTGACAATTCCACGAGGGAGTGACCTTGCCGAGAATCGCAGGGAGCCGGGTGGGTGCGGTGGCACTCGCCGGCGCGCTCTTCGCCGGCGCGCTGAGCGGGCTGTCCGGGACCGCGGTCGCCGCGGAAGAAGCCGGCCCGAAGCCCGCGCAGGTGGGCGCCACCGCTCCGGTCGACTGGGGTGCGTGCACGAAGGAGACGCTGGCGGGCGTGCCCGCCGACCAGGTCGGCCTGTACAGCTGCGCCCGGTACCGGGTGCCGATCGACCACGACAACGCCTCGCTGGGCACCATCGACATCGCGCTGCTCAAGCGCGCGGCGAAGGTGACCGGTCAGCGCGTGGGCTCGCTGTTCCTCAACCCCGGCGGGCCCGGCGGTTCCGGGCTGCGGATGCCGATCAGCGGCCAGTTCTACTTCCAGCAGCCGGTGCTCGACCGGTTCGACCTCATCGGCTTCGACCCGCGCGGGGTCGGCGCCAGCAACCCGCTGCGGTGCTTCACCACCGCCGAGGACGCCGACGAGGTCAACGGCGCGATGATCGGCGTGCCGCAGAGCCGCGAGGAGATCTCCGGCACCCTGGCCGCCTACCGCGACTACGGCCAGTTCTGCAAGAACAACGCCGGTTCGCTGCTCAACCACATGTCCACCAAGGACGTGGTGCGCGACCTCGACAAGCTGCGCGCGGCGGTCGGCGACCAGAAGCTGAGCTTCGTCGGCTTCTCCTACGGCACGCTGATCGGCTCGACCTACGCCGGCATGTTCCCGAAGCAGACCCGCGCGCTCGTGCTCGACGGCAACGTCGACCCGAAGCTGCGCACCAGCGACGGCGTGGCGTACGACCAGCAGCGCGCCGACGGCTTCGAGATCGCCCTGGACGCGTTCCTGAAGAAGTGCCAGCAGGTGGGGCCGAACTGCGCGTTCAGCTCCGGCAACCCACGCGCCAAGTTCGACGAAGTGGGCGATCACCTGCGCAAGCAGCCGATCGGCTCGACCGACCTCAGCTTCTTCACCGGCGGTGTGGGCAGCGCGCTCTACGCGCCCACGCGGTTCCCCGGCCTGGCCGAGGACCTGCAGGCGCTGTACGAGGCGATCCAGCCGAGCACGGACGCGGTCTCGGTGACCGCGGCCCCCACGATGAAGGTGCTCACCCCGGGCAAGAACGGTCTCGCCGACATCGACCCGGAGAGCCCGTACACCTCGGACGACTCGTACTTCGCGGTGAACTGCTCGGACAAACCGATCAAGATCAAGCAGAGCAAGGTGCCCGAGATCGCCGCACAGACCGAGCGGAAGTCGCCGACCTTCGGCCGCTACCAGGTCTTCGCCGACATCGCGGCCTGCCCGGTGTGGCCCGCCAAGAACCCGGACGCCTACCGCGGCCCGTGGCGCGCCAAGACCGACACCCCGGTCCTGGTGGTCGGCAACTACTACGACCCGGCCACGCAGTACAAGTTCTCCCAGCGCATGGCCGAGCAGCTGGGCAACGCGCGGCTGCTCTCGGTCGACGCCTTCGGCCACTGCATCCTCGGTGACGCGGCCGGGGTGGACAAGATCGCGACGGACTACCTGATCGACCTCAAGGTGCCCGCCGACGGCCAGGTGTTCCAGCCGAACGTCCAGCCGTTCAGCTAGGCCGACCGAAAGCGGGGCGGGTCGACGGTGACCCGCCCCGCTTTTCGATGCCGATATTGCACCGTTCGTTCTCAACAGCGTACGGTGGTGGACGTGGCACGGCACAAGGAGTTCGACCCGGAGGCGGTACTGGCCCAGGCCATGGTGCTGTTCTGGGAGCAGGGCTACGAAAAGACCTCGATGCAGGACCTGGTGCAGCACATGGGCGTGCACAAGCGCAGCATGTACGACACCTTCGGCGACAAGCACACGTTGTTCCTCAAGGCGCTGGACCACTACACCAGCCGCGCCGAGAACACCTTCCGCGCCGCGGTGGACGCGCACGCGGACGGCAAGGCGGCGTTGCGCGCGCTGATCGAAGGGTCGATCGAAGCAGGCACCGAGCACGGCCGCGGCTGCATGCTGGTGAACTGCGCGACCGAACTGGCCCCGCGTGACGACGAAGCGGCCGAGCAGGTCGAACGGCACTTCGAGCGGACCAGGCAGTTGCTGGTCGACCTGGTCGCCCGTGACCGGGCCCGGCGGGACGCGGAGACGCTGGGCACCCTGCTGTTCAACGCCTGGCTCGGGCTGCGGGTCCAGGCTCGCGCGGGGCAGTCGCCCGCGCAGCTGCGCCGGATGGCCGAAAGCCTCTACGCCCTGCTCGACTGAAATTTTTTTTGGTTCGATTCTGCACCGTTCGTTCTCAACAGAAGGAGCTCCGATGAACCTCGAACTGGCGACCGCGGTCGCGGTGGTGACCGGCAGCAACCGTGGCCTCGGCAGGCGGTTCGCCGAGCAGTTGCTCGCGCGGGGCGCCAAGGTCTACGCCACCGCGCGGCGGCCGGAAGCGGTCGACCTGCCCGGCGCGATCCCACTGCGACTGGACCTCGGCGACAGCGGGTCGATCGAGGAGGCCGCACGGGTCGCCTCCGACGCCACACTGCTGATCAACAACGCCGGGATCTCCACGATGACCCCGCTGATCGGCGGCGACTTCGCCGACATCCGGCGGGAAATGGACACGCACTACTTCGGCACGCTCGAGGTGACACGGGCCTTCGCGCCGGTGCTCGAAGCCAACGGCGGCGGCGCGGTGCTGAACGTGCTGTCGGTGTTGTCCTGGGCGCACCTGCCGGACCTCGGTGCCTACAGCGCCGCGAAAACCGCGTCGTGGGCGATGACGAACCTGGTGCGCCAGCAGCTCGGGCCGAAGGGCATCCACGTGGCCGGACTGCACGTCGGCTACCTCGACACCGACATGGCGGCGAACGTCCCCGCCGACCAGAAGTCCGACCCCGGCGAGGTCGCCGCACTCGCGCTCGACGCACTCGCCGCGGGCGAACCGGAGATCATCGCCGACGACCTGAGCCGCCAAGCCAAAGCCACCCTGAGCGCCTAACTCCTTGCCGCCCACGCCCCTCCCCCAATGCTATGAGTGGGGCATTACTAGCGTTCATTGCAAGTAATGCCCCACTCATAGCATTGCCGAAGGCGTTGAGCGGCGGGGTCGCGGCGGCTAGCGCTCCCACCGTTCCGAGAACAGGTCGTAGCTCGGAGGTTCCCCTGGAAGCGGGTGGGCCGCCGTCGCGCGGAGGCCGTCCAGCGCGATGGCGTTGATGCGGGCCCGCGCGTCACGCGCCGCCTCGATCAGGTCGGTCCGACCCTGGCTGCCGAGCTGGTCGAGCAGCGGCGACTTGGCGAGCTGCTCGACCAGCAACGCCAGGTCGACCATGGTCACGTCGGGCCGCAGCACGCCCGCCCGGTGCGCACGCTCGACGAGTGCCGCCACCGCGCCGTCCGAGCGCGCGTTCTTGTCGGCCATCTCCTCGGTGATCTCGATCATCCCGGCCAGCGGCGCCAGTGAGCCGGGGCCGATCTCGATCGCGGTCCGGATGTAGTGCGCGAGCCCTTCCCACGGGTCCTCGTCCGCGAGCCCTTCCTCGGCGGCGCGCAGGTAGTCGTCCAGCGCGATCACGCACAGGCGCTGGAACAGTTCCTCCTTGGTGCGGTAGCGGCGGTACAGGCTGCCGATACCGACCCCGGCGCGCGCGGCGATCGCCGCCACCGACGCGTGCGCGCCCTCGACCGCGAGCACCTCGCGCGCCGCCCGCAGCAGCGCTTCGTCGTTGCGCTCGGCTTCGGCCTTCCGCCCGTGCTTCGTCATCTCCCCGAGTTTATCGCCCTTGCGGAGCGATCCGCTCCGCGCGTACCGTGGAAGCCAACCGGAGTGATTCGCTCCGTTAGAGCCGCAGGGAGCTGCCATGCCGGACACCGAGGCGATCCGCCAGACCATCGCGAACGCCGAAAAGCACCAGAACAACCTCGAGGAGTTCGTCGGCCTGCACACCGCCGACGCGCTCATCGTCAACATCGCCGGTCGCCGTGTGCTCGGTCGCGAGGCGATCCGGGAGGCGATGGCGCACGCGCTCGCCACCCCGCTGGCGAAGGTCCTGACCAAGACCGAAATCGTCGACATCCGGTTCACGACACCGGATGTCGCGCTCGTGAGCTGCGTCAAGCAGGTCTTCGACGAGCGTGAGGAGCCCGGCGGCCTGCCGGCCCGGGGCAGCCTGACCTACGTGGTGGCGCGCGAAGGCGACGACTGGAAGATCGCCCTCGCGCAGACCACCCCGGTCCTCAGCTGAGCAGCCGGTTCAGTTCGCCGTAGTCGAAGGACTCGGCGAGCGCGGCGTACGTGCCGCCGGTGAGCAGTTCTCGGGTGCTCCGGTGGACCACCGCGTAGGCGGCCTGGCTGATCGCCGCGCCGAGGCTGATCCGGGCGACGCCCAGCGCGGCCAGCTCCGCGACCGGCGGCGCACCGGGGCCCACCATCACGTTCACCGGCGCGGCCACGCCCTTGACCAGCGCGGACACCGTTTCCGGAGCCACGACGCCCGGCACGAAGACGCCGTCGGCACCAGCGGCCAGGTACGCGGTCGCACGCTCCAAAGTGGACTCGAGATCGCCGCCGGTGAGGAAGGTGTCGATCCGGGCGTTGAGGAAGAACTCGTCGCCCGCCTTGCGAGCGGCGGCGATCCGCGCGCACTGGTCGTCGACCGGCCGGGTGCCGTCCTCGAGGTTGATGCCGACGGCACCGGCTTCGAGCGCGAGCGCCACGGTCTCGGTCACGCCGTCCGGGGTGCTCGCGAACCCGCTTTCCAGGTCGGCGGTGACCGGGACCTCGACCGCGGCGGCGATCCGGGCGATCAACGCCAGCGCGCTGTCGCGGTCGAGCCGGTCACCGTCGGGCGCGCCGAGGCTCCACGCCACGCCCGCGCTGGTCGTGGCGATCGCCCGCGCCCCGGCGGCTTCGGCGATCCGCGCGCTGGCCACGTCCCAGGAATTGGCCAGCAGCAACGGGTCGCCGGTGTGCAGTGAGCGGAAGAGTGCGGCCTTGCCGGTAGTCATGCCCGGAAGTCCAGCAGAACGGCTCCCCGCCGTCCGGCGGTTTTACGACAACACCCCCGCGAGCAGCCGGGCACGCACCGCCTCGGCCTCCGGCGCCGAAGAACCGCGCCAGGCGACCACGTGGTCCGGGCGCAGCAGGAGCTGGTCACCGTCGAATTCGGTGACCGTCCACTCCGGACCGGCGAGGTCGAGGGTCGAGCGGGTGCGCGCGTCATCGAGCCAGCGGTGCGGGATGCGCGTGCCGACGCGCCCGGCCGGTGCGAAGTCGATGGTCGGTTCCGTGGAGCCGTCGGGCACCAGCGCGCCCGCCGGGTACTGGAACCCGCCCGCCGCCAGCACGTACGGGTGCGCCAGCATCGGATCCTCCTTGCCGGTGAGGAAGGTGTCGGCCCGCCGGGTGGACTCGTCGGCGACGAACCAGCCCGCAGGCCGCCGCTCGGCGTCGTAGCTGTCGAGCAGTTCCGGTGCCGCCTCCCCGCGCAGCACGGCGGCGAGTTTCCAGCCGAGGTTGTGCACGTCGGCGATCCCGGTGTTGGCGCCGCTTGCCGCGAACGGCGGCATGACGTGCGCGGCATCGCCCACCAGGTGCACGCGCCCGGCCGAATACCGGTCGGCCACCAGCATTTCCGCCTGCCAGCCCAGCACGCTCAGGATTTCGAGGTCCGGCACCGGCACGCCGAGCGCGGTCCGCAGGACAGCGGGCCAGTCCCGGTCGGTGTCCCCACCGGCCGCCATGAACACCCAGCGGCGCCGCCCGTCGACCGACGCGAGCGCGCCACCGGCGTCGGGGTGGGTGAGCCGGCACAGGTTGAACTCGCGCCCGCGCACCACTTCGGCGAGGTCCGCGTGGAAGTAGACGTTCACGCTGGGTTCGCCGACCGCACCCCGGCCCGAGCGCGTGATGCCCAGTGCTTCACGGCTTCCGCTGCGTGCCCCATCGGCCGCGATCAGGTACCGCGCCCGGATTTCTTCGCCGTGGAGTTTGGCGGTCACCCCGTCGGCGTCCTCGTCGAACCCGAGCATCTCGGTGTCGAACCGCACCCGCGCCCCGGCTTCGACGGCGGCGTCGCGCAGCACCGGTTCGAGCACGTCCTGGGCGATCAGGCAGGGCGGCTCCGGGCTCACCTCCACCTCCGGGCCTCCGCCGGAGGGCTGCCACAGCGGCAACTGCTCGGACTCGGCGAGCGTGCGCCCGGTGGCCATGTGGTCGTGCCCGGCGAGGTCCTTGGCGGCTTCGTGCACCAGTCCGGCGAGCCCCAGTTCGCGGAAGATTTCCATGCTGCGGAAGTGGAAGCGGCGTGCCTTCGGCTGCGGTGAGGTGGTCGACCGGCGTTCGAGCAGGGTCACTTCGACGTCGTGGTGCCTCAACACCAGCGCGGCGGTCAGCCCGACGAGGCCCCCACCGACGATCAGTACAGGTGTACGTTGTCCACTCATGATGTACGTTGTACACCGACTGCTAGCCTGACGTCCACCATGAACGAGAAACTGGTGTGGTTCGACGAACCCGCGCCCCCGCGCACCACGGAACCGCTCAGCCGCGAGCGCATCGTGGCCGCCGCCGTCGACCTCGCGGACGCGCAGGCGAACGGCGAGATCACCATGCGCACGCTCGCGCAGAAGCTGGGCGTGCGGAGCCCGATGGCGCTCTACCGCTACGTCGGCAGCAAGGACGGGCTGGCCGACCTGATGGCCGATTACGCGTATGGCCTGATCACCGTGACCGGCGGCGAAGGCTGGCGGCCCGCGTTGCGCGCGCTCGGCCTGTCCGGCTGGGAAGTGGTGCAGGCGCACCCGTGGTTCGCGCGGCTCGCGTTCAGCCGCCCGCCACTGGGCCCGAACGCGATGGCGCTCTACGACGCCGCGCTGGCCGAACTGGACGCGCTCGACCTGCCCGCGGCCACCAGGATGGGGTTCATCAGCACCGTGCTCGGGCACGTGCTGGGTTCCGGGCTGGCGCTACTGGAGGAACGCACGATGCGGGCGGGCATCGGCGGCGCCACCGACGAGGACCTGGCCGAGGCGGCGCAGCCGTACCTCGACCGGGTCGCCGCCGAGGGCCGGTTCCCGCACTTCCTCGAGTGGGCCAACGATCCCGAGCGCGAAGCCACGCCACCGCAGACCTTCGAGAAGATCCTCGACTGGCTGCTGGACGGGCTCGCGACGGAGGTCTAGCGGCGGGAGCGGCGCTTGCGGCCGGTCACCTTGTTGAAGATGACGAGCACGATGATCGCGCCGACGATGGACCCGATCCAGCCCGCCGGCTCGAAGCCGCGGAAGCCGCCGGTGAACAAGCCGTACAGGAAACCGCCGACCACCGAACCGACGACACCGAGCAGGATCGTCGGCAAGCAGCCGATGTCGTCCTTGCCCGGCACCACTGCGCGCGCGATGAAACCGGCGATCAGACCGAACACCAACCAGCCGAGAATGGTCCACAACACGGCATTCACCTCACGCTCGGACGGGTGCTGACAATGATCACGCTACCCGTTCGGGGGATGCGGTGCCGCCGGTAAGGGTTGACACGCACCACACCCCTGACCGAAGTTGGACTGGTGGAGCACACGTGGGAAACGGTGACCCGCCACCGCCGGGTCCGGCACCAGGCCTGCCGCTGCGGCGCCTGGCGCGTGCTGCACGGCTGGCGGGAGCATTGGCGCTCAACGGAAGCCGCGTGTTCCTCGCCGCCGGTGTTCCCGCGCGGGTGGCCGCACCACAAGGCCCACGGCGAAGCCGGCTTCTTCGGCGGCTGACCGGTTCTATACTCGAGCCGGTCATGACCGCGCACCCCGATTTCCCCGCTGAGCAACTCCTCGACGTGTTCAAGGCGCTCGCCAACCCGGTGCGCCTGCAGGTGCTGCAGTGGCTGCGGGAGCCGGAGCGGCACTTCCCGGTCGAGCAGGGCATCGCCGATCCGCACGAGGTCGGCGTGTGCGTGAGCCACATCCAGGCCAAGGCCGGACTCGCGCAGTCGACGATCTCCGCGTACATGGCTTCACTGCACCGCGCCGGCCTCGTGCGGGCGACCCGCGTCGGCAAGTGGACGCACTACCGGCGTGACGAGGAACGCATCGCCCAACTCGTCGACTCACTAGGCCGCTCGCTCTAGTCCTGGCCTTGGAGCCTGGGCGATCACCCTTGACACATCATATCGACTTTCTGCGATACTACGATCCATGAGTGAGCTGGCACCGGGGCGCTTCGGCGTGTGGACCTTCGACTTCGAGCACCTGGCGGCGAGCCGGATGCGGGAGTCCGTCCAGGAACTCGAAGAACTCGGCTGGCCCGCCTTCTGGGTGCCGGAACTCTTCGGGCGCGAAGCGCTCACGCACGCCGGATTCCTGTTGTCCTGCACCGAACGCATCACCGTGGTCAACGGCATCGCGCAGATCCGGTCGCGCGAACCGCGGTGGACGCTCAGCGGCGCGAAACTGCTGGCCGATGCCTACCCCGGGCGGCACGTGCTGGGCCTCGGCTTCGGTGACGCGCGGCCGGGAACCAAGCCACTGCAGGCGATGCACGCCTACCTGGACGACCTCGACGCGGCGGCGACCGTCAACCCCGAGCCGCAGGTGCCGATCCGGCGGATCCTGGCGGCCTACGGGCCGAAGATGCTCGAACTCGCCAGGGACCGGGCCGCGGGCGCGCACACCTACCACGTCACGGTGGAGCACACGGCCGAAGCGCGGGAGGTGCTCGGCGACGCCTTCCTCGGCGTCGAACACGCGGTGCTCTTCGAAACCGACCCGGGCAAGGCGCGGGAAATCGCGCGCGAGCACCTGCACCCCTACCTGACGCAGAAGTACAACGTCGCCAAGTTCCTGCGCCTGGGCTACACCGACGCCGACCTGGACCACGGCCGCGGCAGCGACCGCCTCGTCGACGACCTCGTCTTCTGGGGCGACCTGGACACGATCAGCGCGAAACTGCACCACCACCTCGACGCCGGCGCGGACCACGTCGGCATCCAGGTCATCGGCACCCGGCCTGGCGAATCCGCCATGCCCCACTGGCGCCTCCTCGCCGACGCCCTCCTGCCCCGCTGAAACACCCAACCCGCCCGGCCGGCTCTGCCACTATCGGGCCGATGAAGCGAATGGTGTTGCTGGGCTTCGCCGCGTTGTTCGGGTGGGGCGAGGTCGTGCACTGGCGTGCGTCCCGCGCGCTGGTGCACCCGCCAGGATCCGCGCGCTCCGAGGCGGTGGTCGTGCTCGGCTACCGCAATCGGCGCGGTGATCGGGCCAACGCGCTGAACCGGTGGCGGGTGCGCGCGGCGCTGCGGTCGATCGATCCCGCGCTCGACTCCGTGTTGATCTGCTCGGGAGCAGGCGCCGGGCCGGTTTCCGAGGCCGAGTTGATGGCCCGGTACGCGGTCGCCGAGTGCGGCTACTCCGGCGACGTCCGGCTCGAAGACCAGTCGCACAGCACGTGGCAGAACATCCACCACCTGGCCCGGCTGATCGACGGCGTGGACCAGGTCAAGATCGTGTCGCACCCGCTGCACGCCCGGAAAGCCCGGCTCTACCTGCACCACCAGCGCCCTGACCTGGCCGCGCGGCTGGTGCGCGGCGCCGACTACCGCCCCGGCGAGGCGTTCCTGCTCAAACCACTGCTCGCCGCGTACGGCCTGCGTCAGCTCGCGCGCGGCAAGCGGCACCTGGCCCGGATTGGGAATCGCGATCCCGGGTACCTCGAGGGCATGACCGGTCCCGAACAGCAGGACGAGGCGTTCGACGAGCGCAACGCCATCGAGGAACGAGCGACCACCCGGTCGGTCCTGCTGCCCGAGGAACAGGCCGCGGGCAGCGAGGACGCTGAAGCGCAGGCGAAGGAAGTCTTACGGGACTCCGAACACCGCGTGGAGGACTGACCTTCATGTAGTGGTTGTCCACAGGGATATCCACAACATGTGGACAGACCTCAGACGGCGAACACCTGGCTGTCGTCGGCGAACGCCTTGAACTCGAGCGCGTTGCCCGCGGGGTCCAGCAGGAACATGGTCCACTGCTCGCCCGGCTCGCCCTTGAACCGGACATAGGGCTCGATCACGAACTCGGTGCCCGCCGCGCGCAAGCGGTCGGCCAGCTTGCCGAACTCTTCGACGGTCAGCACCAGGCCGAAGTGCGGCACCGGCACGTCGTGCCCGTCGACGGGGTTGTGGATGCGCCGGGTGCCCTCGCCCGCGAGGTGCGTGACGAACTGGTGGCCGTGCAGGTTCCAGTCGACCCAGGTGTCCGAGCTGCGGCCCTGCTCCAGGCCGAGCACCTCGCCGTAGAACTCGCGCGCGGCGGCCAGGTCGTCGACCGGCATCGCCAGGTGGAACCGCGGGATGGGGGAATCGAGAATCGTCATGTCTCAATGTTAACATTCAGACATGACGCTCCCGCCCACCGTGGCCCCAGCTCGCCGGCGCGGTCTCGCCGACGAGGTCGCCGACCGCATCCGCGAGGCGATCTTCAACGGCAGCTATGCCCCGGGCACGCAGCTGCGTGAGGTCGAGCTGTCCGGCGCGCTGGACGTCAGCCGCGGGCCCGTGCGCGAGGCCCTGCTCCGGCTCGAACGCGAAGGGCTGGTCCGCAGCGAATGGCATCGCGGGGCGACGGTCACCGACCTCACACCCGAAGACGTCGCCGAACTCGACAGCCTGCGCGGCGCGCTGGAAACCCTCGCCGTCCGGCTCGTCGTCGAACGCGCCACCGACGCGGACCTCGATCAGATCGACCAAGCGGTGGTGCGCATGGAACGCGCGGCCGACGCGCACGAGATGGTCCGCGGTGACCTGGCCTTCCACGACGCCGTCTACGCGGCGGCCCACCACCGGCGCCTCGGCGAGGCCTGGGCGGCCATCCGCAACCAGGTCCACCTGTTCCTGCTCACCCGGATCAACCGCAGCACCCAGGACTACCTCAACCACATCCCGGCCGAGCACCGGGCACTGGTCGAATCGTTGCGCGCCAAGGACACCGAAGCCGCGCTGGCCGCCTTCGCCGAACACCGCCACCACGCGTTCGACATCCTCAACCGCTGACCAGCACCTGCGGCGAAAGCGTCTTCAATATCGAGTTGGACCACTTGAGCTGCCGCAACGTCTGCCCGAGGTGGCCTCGGTGTCGCCTCGGTGTCCCCCTAGCCACCGACGAGACGGGCTGAGCCAGGTTTCGGGTGCCCCCGTCCGGGGTAATCGCGCGGTGCGAAGAACAGGGGGTCCCCACCAATGCGAAGATCAACGGACGTCGCCGGTCACCTGGCGAACCTGGGACTCCTCTCCACCGAAGTCGATCTGCTGCCGCCCCTGCTCCCCACCACGGGCCCGTCGGTTCAGGCATTCCGCCACCGCGAAGACGCCACCCCGATGAACGCCTCCCAGCTGCGCGGATTGCTGAACCGCTGGCTGCGCGGCCTCGGCTTGACCGGTGACCTCCTCGAAGACGTGGTGCTCGCCGCGTACGAAGCGATGGCCAACGTCGTCGACCACGCCTACGCCGGCGATCCCGGTCCGCTCGACCTGCACGCGCACGCCCACGCGGGCACCTGCACGATCACCATCGCCGACCAGGGCCGGTGGCGCACGGCGCCGCCCACTTCCGGCTCGTTCCGCGGTCGGGGGCTCGGCATGATGCACGAACTGTCGAACGAGGTGCTGATGCGATCGAACGAGCGCGGCACCACGGTCCGAATGATCTGGCGCGACGCCTATCCGGCCTGATCCGGGCGCTTTGCCCGGGCCCACCGGGGTGGGTTACCCGTGTCCGCTTTCCCGTGGCCCGGCATCCGGTTTGCGTTGCACCCGCTAACGCGGGGTATGCGGTTTCGACTCGGCCACCCCGGCCGTGGCTCGACGACTCTGCCGTTCGATACGTTCGGTGATCATGATATGAGCAGTCGGTGATCGGCACCTTTGCCTAATCGCTTCACGGCTTCTACGGTGGGTCCACGGTTCAAACCACGTGCCGACCCCGGGAGGTCTCGCCTCGGTTGGGTGCTGCCTCCGCCCCGTCACCACGGAAAGAGCCAGCATGGACGCCACGCCACCGCTGTTGACCGTCGCCAGTCGCCTGCTCGGTGACACCGTCCGCCTGATCTCGGTGTGCGGTGAGGTCGATGTGACCACCGGGCCACAGCTGGACAGCGCGCTGGCCCTGGCCTGGAAACCCCCGTCGCCGTGCGCTCTGCTGGTCGACCTGGGGAACATCACGTTCTTCGGCAGCTCGGGCCTGCGGTGCCTGCTGAACGCGGACCACGAAGCTCGCACGCACGGCGCCACCTTCGGCGTCTGCAACCCGTCACGCCCGGCCCTGCGAGCCCTGAAAGCCGCCGCCCTCGACGGCGTCTTCCCCCTCTACACCACCACCTCCGCCGCCCTAGCCCACCACACCCCCTAACCCCACCCTCAACACCCGAACCCCACACTCAGACATCCGAACCCCACGTTCAGGCACCCGAGTCCCACACCCACGCAGCCGAACCCCACGTTCAGGCACCCGAGTCCCACGTTCAGACACCTGAGTTCCACACTCATGCAGCCGAACCCCACATCTGCGCAGCCGACTCCCACGTTTGGCCTCCCGAGTTCACCCTCAAACAGCCGAGCTTGCACCCGGACAACCGAGTCCCGCGCTCCCGTAGCCGAAACCCGCACTCGCGCAGTTGAACTCCACACTCAGGCACCGAAGTCCACGCTCATGCAGCCGAGCCCCACGTTCAGGTAGCCGAGTCCCACGTTCAGGTAGCCGAGTGCCACATTCGCGTAGCCGAAACCCGCGCTCGCGTAGGTGAACCCCACATTCAGTCAGCCGGAACTCACGTTCGGCGGACGGCTGGCGCGCCCG
The DNA here is from genome assembly GCF_021725495.1 of Saccharothrix sp. AJ9571. Taxonomy (NCBI): domain Bacteria; kingdom Bacillati; phylum Actinomycetota; class Actinomycetes; order Pseudonocardiales; family Pseudonocardiaceae; genus Saccharothrix; species Saccharothrix sp. AJ9571. The sequence goes on from NZ_CP091382.1 coordinate 1,227,797, forward strand.
CGAATGTGGGACTGAGCTGCCTGAACGTGGAACTCGATTGCCGGAACGTGGGACTCGGATGCAGGAATGCAGAACTCGCGGACGCGCGGTTGGGCTGGCCGAGAGCAGAACTCGCGCAGCTGAGCGCGGGAACTCGGCCACGCGAACAAGGACATCGGCTACCTGAGCGTCGACCTCGCGACCGCGAGTCCCGAGTGTGGAACTCGGCTGCATGAGTGCGGGGTTCGGCTACGTGAGTGTGGAACTCGGCTGCCCGAACGTGAGGTTCGGGTGCCCGAGCGTGGGGCCGGGTGCGTGAACGTGGGGTTCGGCTACCTGAATGTGGAGTTCGACTACCTGAACGTGGGGCTCGGCCGTGAACGCGGAGTTCGGGTACGTGAGTGTGGAACTCGGCTGCCTAAGCGTGGGATTTGGCTGCATGAGTGTGGGGTTCGGCTGCGTGAGCGTGGGGTTCAGGTGCGTGAACGTGGGATTCGGGCGTGAGTGGGGATCGGGTGCGTGGGTGGGGTTAGCGGTGGCGGGAGCGGTGGCGGGCTACGTTGGTTCGGTTTCCGCAGATGTCCGGCATGCAGTATCGACGCCGGCCCGCGCGGCTGCTGTCGACGAAGACGCCCCGGCAGGTGTCCGCGGCGCATGCGCGGAAGCGCTCCGGGCTCAGCGAGCGCAGGACGCCGAGCAGGCCCACCCCGGTGAGCAGGGCGAGCGACTCCCCGGCTGAAGCGTCCGGAGCACGAAGGGCCCACTTCCCCTCGGACAGAGTGAGCGAGCCGCAGGAGACGAGCGACTCCAGGGCATCGAGGACCACCTCCCCCGCGATCACGGCATCGATCACCGACCGCAGGCGCGTACGCAGCGCCACCACGTCGGCCAGATCCGAGGCATCCACGTCCAGAGGAAGGTCGTGCGAGCCCAGGAAGGCGGCCAAGGCAGGCACCCCGTCCAGGGCATCGCCGCTGCGCAGCAGGACCTCGCCGGAGGTGTTCACCAGGGCGGTCGCCAACGCGGCACCCCGCGCGTAATCGTCTAACTCGACTTGCACCCCTTACCAACCCTCCCTAACGTAAGGCGTATAAGCGGACTTTACCCCTGACACAGGAGGCAGCCATGCAAGCCGGCCGGATCGCCACCCGCGTGCTCGGCAGCGGACCCCCGATCGTGCTCACCCACGGCACCCCGACCTCGTCCCACCTCTGGCGCCACCTCGCCCCCACCCTGGCCGAGACGCACACCGTCCACCTCTGGGACCTCCCCACCTACGGCGACTCCGAGGGTGAGAACCCCACCGTCGCCCAGCACGCCGCCACGCTCGCCGAGCTGGTCGACCACTGGAACCTCGATCGCCCCACCCTCATCGGCCACGACATCGGCGGCGCCACCGTCCTGCGCGCCCACCTGCTGCACGGCACCCCCGCCGCCCGCATCGCCCTGCTCGACGCCGCCGTGCTCGCGCCGTGGGTCACCCCGGTCGCCCAGCACATGCAGCGGTACGAGCAGGCCTACCGCACCATGCCCGTCCACGTGTTCGGCGAGATCGTCGCCGCTCACCTGCGGACCGCCTCGGTGAAGCCGACCGAGGACGTCTACCTCGACCACTTCGCCGGCGAAGCGGGGCGCGACCGCTACCTCGACCAGGTCCACGGCTTCAGCGAGGATGACACCGAGCCGGTGGTCGCCAAGCTGGCCGGAATCCGCGTGCCGGTGCGCGTGTTGTGGGGTGCCGAAGACCAGTGGCTCTCCGCCGACACCGGCCGCAAGCTCGCCGAAGCCATTCCTGGCGCGGGATTCACCGCCGTGCCGGGCGCCGGGCACTTCCTGCCGGAGGACGCGCCCGAAGAACTCGCCGCACTCCTGCGCGACTGGCTCAGCGACTGACCAGCTGTTCCCGCACCGCGATCAGGAACCGCGCCGAGTCCTCTTGGGACAGAGCGAGTTCGTCCAGCTGCGCCCACGCCTTCCGGTACTGCTTCAGGTGTTTCTCCTGGTTCAGCAACGACTTCCCGCTCGGGTACTCGACGTAGACCAGCTCGCCCTCGTCCGGCAGCCGCAGCATGGTGAAGTCCAGTTCCGGGTACAGCGTCGCGCTGTACCGCAGGATCCGGACGCACACCTCCGGCATGTCCCCGCACTTGAGCAGGTGCTGCACCTCGTCCAGCACCATCGCCGGATCCGCCCAGCCGCGAAGCCGATCGAGCGCGGACTCGCTGAGCAGGAACTCACGGCGGCCCTCCCGGTCGAACACACGCTGCCGATCCATGCGCGCTTGCACCAGGTCGTCCACGTTCGGGCAGCCCGCGGCCTCGAACTGCGCCACCATGTACTGCTCCGACTGCAGCACCCCGGGAATGCGTTCCCCGGTCCACGACCGGATGTCCGACGCGCGCTGCTCCAACTCCGGGAACTCGCCGAACCACGAGGGCCCGGCCCGGCGGACGGGCCGGGCACGGCCGGTGTTGTGCTGCCGCATCCAGTCCGCGGTTTCCCCGTCCACGCCGAGGAAATCGATCAGCCTGTCGAGGTTCGCCGCGGAGATCGTCGTGCTGCCGTTCTCGATCTTGGTGACGGTCGACTGGCTGCACCCGAGCACGTCCATCACCTGGACCTGGGTCACCCGCGCGGCCCGGCGGGCGGTCTTGATCCGCGCGCCGAGGCTGCGACGCCGCATGCGCACCGATTCGGGCGGGCTCACGAGAACCTCCCCGAACCATTCCGGGCCGCACGGGCGATCAGCCGAACTGCCCCGCGCGCACCGACGCGACGAAGTCCTCCCACTCGCGGGCGTCGAACACCAGCACCGGTGAGTCCGGCAGTTTCCCGTCGCGCAGGCCGATCGATCCGCGATCGGCCAGGTTCACTTCGACGCAGTTGGCGCCGTTCGGACCGCAGGTGGCCGGGCGCTGCCAGTCCGCGGCCGCGAACCGGTCGCCGATCGAATACGGGTCGTAGGTCTGCATGAGTCCCCCTCGCTGCTCGCCTGTGCGGAAGATCCACTCGATTCCAGAATGTGTATCGAATATTCGATGCGCAAGCCCGTACCTCGGCTGTGGTGGCGGATTCCGGCATCATTCACTCCATCGGGGTTCGGAAGGCGGCGCCGAGCCGGAAGGCCCGGCGCCGCACGGTTTTCACTCGTCGACCTCGGCCGGGCCGGGCGGTGGCTCCCGTCGCCGCAGGCACGCGAGCACGATCGCCGCCGCGAGCACCGAGCCGGAAATGCCCGCGCCCGCGGAAGCGCCGAAGAACACCACGCCGACACCGCCGAAGACCACGGCGGCCAGCAGGGCGACGCGCAGGGTGGTGGCCCAGCCGCCGAGCACCTCCGCCGCCAGTTCGGGCCACGAACGCGGGGGGCGCCGGTGGCGGGAGGGGCCACGCCTGACCGCGCGGACAGGGGGAACCACGGGGTCCTCGTCCGGCAGCGCCGGGCTCGCCGGATCTACAATCGTCAAGTTGCGCTCCTCGAAAGATCGATCCACTGGTGTGTGACTCCGGCGTGGCTCCCAGCCGACGGGAGCCACGCCCTGCCGATCCCCGAGCCCTCGGTGCGGCGTCGAATATTCGACCACCGTAAGTTACGCTCGTAAGATCCGACGCATTTTTACACACATCCCTTATTGCGCGCAGCAACCGGGGCGGAATTCGCCAACAACCTCGGTGAAGATCATTCAGGAATATTCGATCATAACTCGATCGAGTGATGAGTGCGCACCAAGTGCGCAGCGTGCCCGGGTTCTCGACCACTAACGGGGAGCAGCGGGCAGCAATTCGAACAATGCGAAATCGAATATGCGCTCAACAAAAAGCGCACCATTTTCCGGCACGCGCCGCCGCTTGGAGTCCGGCGGCGCAGATACCCGGAGGCCGACGAGGCCAGACACCCATCATGGCACAGATCGGCCGAGATTGCACACGCAGATGCACGTGCATGAGCTAGTGCATCCGCAGGTCCTCGCCGGAAAACGACTTTCCGGACAGAAGGGGGGCGTGCCACCATCCGCCGGTGCCTGCCTCACGTACCGAGCTGCTCAGCTGGCAGTTCGAGCTGACCTGGTCCCTGCTCGAACTCCACCTCGACGAACTCGATCCCGCCGACTTCGGCTGGGAGCCCGCCCAGCACCACTGGACCATGCGCCCCGGCTCGGATCAGACCTGGGTGCCGGACTGGTCGGACGGCGAACCGTCGCCGATCCCGGTGCCGACGCTCGGGTGGGTCACCTGGCACCTCGGCTGGTGGTGGTCGGTCACCCTCGACCACGTGAACGGGCGCACCCCGCGCGAGCGCGAGGAAATCGGCTGGCCCGGCCCGGGTCAGCCGACGATCGACTGGCTGCGCGGGCTCCGCGACGAGTGGACGGCCGTGCTCGCCCGCCTCACCGACGCCGACCTCGACGCGCCGGCAGCGTTCCCGTGGCCGGACGACCCGGAGAAGACCGTCGCGCACATGATCGCGTGGGTCAACGCGGAGCTGATGAAGAACACCGCCGAACTCGGCCAGCTCCGCCTGCTGCGCGCGGCGGCCTGAAAGCCGGGGCTACCGCGCCCGGAAAGCCGCGACCGCGGTGTGCTGCGGGGTGCCGGCCGGCGCGGGGTCCAGGCTGTAGAGGACCTCGACGGTCATCGCGCCCTGCGGCACCGGCTTCACGTACGGCCGCGCGGGATCCACGCGCTGCTCGCCGTACGAGGCGAGTTCGGCGTGGCCGGTCTCCGGGGTGGGCCCGAAGAACTTGAGGTGGTGCACGGTGAACGAGACGAAACCGAGGCTGATCACCAGGTCCGCGGGGGTCGCGGGGCAGACCAGCGTTTTGCTCACGGTGATTCCCGGACCCAGCTCCATGTGGCTCTCCTCCTCGATGGTCGGGTCTGCTCCCGGCGGTGCTCCCCCGCCGAGCAGGGCGGCGAACTCCTGCCTGGTGCCGCGGAAGGCGTTGAGGTCCAGCGGCGCGTACCCGGCCACCCGGCCGGAACTGGAGAACTGCAGCAGCGCCACGCCCAGTCCGCCGTAACCGTCCCAGTAGTGCGCCGGCACGTCGGCGTATTCGTCGGCGATCGAGCCCTGCGCGTTGTCGGGGTAGCGCGAGGACCACAGCGGCGGCAGGCCGGCCAGCGACGGGGAGCCCAGCTGCTGCCAGTACCAGCGCGGGAGGTACGTCAACGGCACGGGATAACCGGCCGACCGCAACAGGTTCACGATCTCCCTGGTCAGCCCGGCGCTGCCGCTGTTGCCCTCCACATCGGGGATCACCGGCATGCCCGGCGGCACCACGCGGCGCACGTTGTCCACCTGCGCCGCGGCCGAAACCCCGGCGCGCTGGTAGTGGTAGGCCGCGACCAGCAGGCCCGCGTTCTGGGCGCGCGAAACGTTCTGGTGAAAGCGCTGGTCGACGAAACCGGAGCTTTCGGTCGCCTTGCAGATGACGAATTCCACGCCTTCCGCGCGCGCTTGGTGCAGGTTGGGATTGCCACCCTGGTGATGGCTGATGTCGAGGCCGAACAGGACCATCGTCGTGCTCCCATGCGTTTCGCCGGCGAGCCGCTCATTACCGTTGCCGCGGCATGGAAATCCCGTACCGCGGCAACGATCCTAGCGTGCCGCCGCCGGTTCCGCGCGGCTTCACCGCGCCGCGTGCACCCGTTCGGCCGAGCGGCGGAAGAACACGGCGGCGGTCACCGCCGCGAGCGCGACGAAACCGGCACTCAATCCGTACGACAACTGAAAACCTGCTGTCAGCGCAGTTTTCTCCGGTACTCCCGCGTCGAGCAGTCCGGCGCTGTGCGTGGTCGCCGCTGTCGCCAGTACGGCGGTACCCATCGCGGCGCCGACCTGCTGCGTGGTGTTGATCAGGCCGGACGCGATCCCCGAATCAGCCTCGGTGGCACCGGACATCGCCTGCCCCATCAACGCCGGCATGGCCGTCCCGAAGCCGGCCCCCATCAGCACCAGCACCGGTAGTACGTCCACTGTGTACTGTCCGTTCTCGGGCACCCTGGCCAGCCAGGCCAGGGAAATCGCCACCAGCACCAGTCCGCCGGCGAGCACGTGCCGGGCACCGAACCGCTCGGCCAGCCGGGCGGCGAACCCGAGCGAGAACACCGCGATGGTCACCGGCGCTGGCAGGAAGGCCAGCCCGGTCCACAGCGCGTCCAGCTCCATCACCCGCTGCAGGTACAACGCGGTGATGAACTGGAAGCCGAACAAACCGGCGACCATCAGCACCATCACCAGGTTCGCCCCGCTGACCGCCCGTGCGCGGAACAACCGCAGCGGCAGCAACGGTTTGTCCGCTTTCGCCTGCCGCACCACGAAACCGGCCAGCAGGGCGAGGGAAAACGCCAGCAGGCCAAGGCTTCGCGCGCTGCTCCAGCTGTGTTCCTTGGCCTGCACGATGGTGTAGACCAGCAGCATCAGCCCACCGGTGACCAGTCCGGCACCGGCCAGGTCGGCGCCCTCACGCACGCCGAGCCCCCGGTCGGCGGCGACCAGCCGCCAGGTGAGCGCGATCGCGGCCACGCCGATCGGCAGGTTGATGAAGAACGCCCAGTTCCAGCTGAGCCCCTGGGTGAGCACCCCACCGGCGATCAGCCCGATCGACGCCCCTCCCGCCTGCACGAAGCTGTAGACCCCGATCGCCTTGGCCCGCTCACGCGGTTCCGGGAACAACGTGACGATCATGCCGAGCACCACCGCCGACGCCATCGCGCCACCCACGCCCTGGAGGAAGCGGAAGACGACCAGCGCGGTCCGGTCCCCGGCGATCCCGCACAGCAGCGAGGTCACGGTGAACACCGCCATGCCGAGCAGGAAGACGCGGCGGCGGCCCACCAGGTCGCCGAGCCGTCCGGCCAGCATCAGCGAACCGGCGAAGGCGATCAGGTAGGCGTTGACCACCCACGCCAGCCCCGCCTGGGAGAAGCCGAGGTCTCGCTGGATCCACGGCAGCGCGATGGTGACCACCGAGCCGTCGAGCACCACCATCAGCGTCGCCGCGCTGAGCACGCTCAGCGCGAACCACCTCGAGCCGCCGTTTCCGGACATGATCCATCCCCTCGACAAGGCGAATTCACAGAGTTTCCCCTGGCCAGCGCCAGGGCACTTCTTGTTACAGCGACCATCATGTGTGACCATGGGGCCCGGCGGAAGGAGGCACTTTCATGTCCCAGGGGAACACCGATGTGTCCGAGCACGTCAGCTCGGGCGAGGCCTGCACGGTGCTCGAAGCACTGCAGCGGGTGAGCGGGAAATGGGCCATCGGCATCCTGCTGGAGGCGTCGAACGGGCCGGTCCGCTTCACCGAACTGGAACGCAAGGTCAAGGGCATCAGCCGCCGCATGCTGACGCTGACCCTGCGCAACCTCGAACGCGACGGCCTGCTCATCCGGACCGTCCACCCGACCGTGCCGCCGAAGGTCGAATACACCTCCACCGAGATGGCGCTGGAGTTGTACGGGTCGTTGCGCGGGTTGACCCAGTGGGCCGAGCGCCACCGCGAGACGATCTCCGAGGCACGCGCGCGTTACGACGCCGCCGGGGTGACCGCCGCGAGCTAAGGTGGCGCCCAGCAGGAGGTGATCGGTGCCCGCGAAGAACCCGTTCCGCTGGCTCGGCGCGTGGGCCGACTGGTTCGAGGCCCGCGGCGTCTACGTGCCCGGTGAGGACACCCGGCCGGTCAACCCGTGGCGCGACTTCGGCTGGCTGGTGGTGACCTGGCTGGCGGGCCTGGCGATCTTCGTGCTGTTCTTCGCGCTGGCGGTCTGAGGCGGCTCTTCTGAACACTGACACTTGCGTGACGACTGTCACCCCGCGTACGGGATCGGTCACGGATCGGCCACGGCCCGACGTCAGCTCCGCGTCAACCACCCCAGTCGGCTCGCACGTACCGCACGGTACGTAGAGAGTGGAGCGCGTCGGCCGAAATACCTACGCCGAACGGACCATCGAGGCCCGTCGACACGATCGAGTGATGAGGAGAAGCGCCAGTGCGCTCGCGGAGACCCCTGCTGCTCGCTTGCGTACTGCTGGCGACCGCGGGCTGCGGCGCCGCCCCGATGGACGCGAACACCGCGATGACCCTGCCGGCCACCGAACCGGCCGCGCACCAGGCCATGGTGCCCGCCGAGAGCCGCGTCGACTTCGGCCGCGAGTTCCGCTTCCCGGACGGCGTGACCGTGCTCGTGTCCACCCCGAGGACCTTCCAGCCCAGCGAAACCGCCTATCCGCGGTGCGCGCGGGCGGTGGCCTTCGAGGTGAACCTGCTCAACGAGGGCGAGCAGCCGTACCGCCTCTCCGGCTTCTCCGCCTCGGCCACCGTCTCCGGCGAACCCGCCAAGCAGGTGGTCGACTCCGCACAGGGGTTCACCGGCATCGTCGACGCCGCGAAGGACGTCGAGCCGGGTCGCAACGTCCGGCTGAACTTCGCCTTCGCCATGCCTGCCGACCCGGTGGAGCTGAAGATGTCCGTGCGGACGGGGCCGGAAAGCGTGGCTTCCGCGCTGTACACCGGACAGGCCTGAGCCTCCGGGTCCTCCGGGGGTCCGGGGGTCGTCCTCCGTGCGGGCGGCACAGTAATCTGCCGGGCATGAGCGAGCAGCAGCGGCTTTCCCCCGGCGACGCGGCCCCCGGCTTCACCCTGACCGACAGCACGGGCGCCGAGGTCTCGCTGTCGGACTTCCGCGGGCAGTACGTGATCGTCTACTTCTACCCGGCCGCGAGCACCCCGGGCTGCACCAAGCAGGCGTGCGACTTCCGGGACAACCTCGGCGAGCTGAACGGCGCCGGGTACCAGGTGCTCGGCATCTCCCCGGACAAGCCGGAGAAGCTGGCGAAGTTCGCCGAAGCCGAGGGGCTGACCTTCCCGCTGCTGGCCGACCCGGAGAAGACCGTGCTCACCGAATGGGCCGCGTTCGGCGAGAAGAAGAACTACGGCCGCGTGGTGCAGGGCGTGATCCGGTCCACCTTCGTGGTCGACCCCGACGGCAAGATCGCCAAGGCGCTGTACAACGTGCGGGCCACCGGGCACGTGGCGAAGCTGATCAGGGATCTCGGCGTCTCCGCCTGACGTGGCCGGTCTGGAAGCCGCGGCGCTGAAACTGGGCGGCTCGGTCGCGCAGTACGCGGCCCGGTTCTGGCTCCAGCGCCGCAAAGGCCGGTTCGAGCGGTCGGCGAGCCTGGCGGAACTGGCCGAGCAGGAGCTGGGCGGGCCGCTCAAGCGCCGCAACCTGGACAACCTCGTCGACCGCGTCGAAACGCTGGTCGCCGAGCAGCTGGCGCCGGTGCTGGAAAGCCGGTTCGCCGCGTTGCCGGACAACGAGGTCGAGGCCGCCGTGCTGGCGGTGACCGACGTGCTCCGGCAGGTCGACCTCTCCGACGAGGCACTGCTGGCCGACGACGCCGATCCGGAGGCGCTGGCTCGCCGCGTGCGCGCCCAGTTCGCGGACCGGCCCGCGCAGGTGGCGCTCGCCGAACGGGCCTGGCCGCTGTACGAGTTCGCGCTCGACCAGTCGTGCCGCCACCTGGTGCAGGTCGTGCGGTACCTGCCCGCGTTCCAGCCCGCGGCGCTGGCCGAGGTGCTGGCCCGCCTGAGCCGGCTGGAGGACCTGCTCACCAAGGCGCCGGTCACCACCCTGCTCGCGCCGCGCGGCACCGATCACGACACCGAGTTCCGGCAGACCTACCTGCGGGCGCTGGCGAGGTCGCTGGACCGGCTGGAGCTGCTCGGCCTGCCCGCCGACGAGCAACCGCGGCTGCCGCTGACCGTCGCGTACCTGAGCCTGCGGGTGTCCACTCCGGTGACGCACCAACACGATCTGCTCGAAGAGCTGTTGCGCGGGGAGATACCGGTCGAATGGGCTGTCGGCCGCACCGGGCGCACGCTTCTGCGGGGAGAAGCCGGTTCGGGCAAGACCACGCTGCTGCATTGGCTCGCGGTGACGGCCTCACGCTGCGAGTTCGGCGGCGAGCTGCGCGGCTGGAACGGGCTGGTGCCGTTCGTGGTGCGGTTGCGGACCTTCGCGAGCGGCGACCTGCCCGCACCGGAGGAGTTCGTCGCGCACGGCGTGAGCGCGATCAGCGGGCTGATGCCGCCCGGCTGGGTGCACCGCGTGCTGCACACCGGCGCGATCCTGCTGGTCGACGGCGTGGACGAGGTTCCGGCGGCCCGTCGTCGTGAGGTGAAGGCCTGGCTGCGGCAGCTGCTCGACGCCTATCCCGAGGTGAAGGTGGTGGTCACCGCCCGCCCGGCGGCGGCCGACCAGGGGTGGTTGTCCGAAGAGGACTTCACCGCCGTGGTCCTCGATCCGATGGGACCGACGAACGTCCGCGCCTTTCTCCAGCGCTGGCACGACGCCGCCGAATCCGCGGGCGTGCGGGCAGACGTGGCGACCGCGCACCGGCGGCTGATCGCCCAGCTGGAACGCCCGCACCTGCGCGAACTGGCCGCGAGCCCGTTGCTGTGCGCCATGTTGTGCGCGCTGAACCTGGCGCACCGCGCGAGCCTGCCGACCAGCCGGATGGACCTGTACGCCAAGGCGCTGGCGATGCTGCTGCACCTGCGAGACGCCGAACGCGGCATCAGCGCCCTGCTGGCGGACGCCGAGAAGCGGGTCCTGCTGCGTGACCTCGCTTGGCGGCTGACCCTGGCGAACCGCGTCGAACTCGCCCGCGACGACGCCCTGCGGCACCTGACCGCCAAGCTGCCCGCGATGCCGAACGTCACCGCGGATCCGGAGGCGCTGCTGACGCACCTGCTGGAACGCAGCGGCGTGCTGCGGGAGCCGGTGCCCGGACGGGTGGATTTCGTGCACCGGACGTTCCAGGAGTACCTGGCCGCCGACGAAGCCGTGCAGCAGCACCACATCCCGACGCTGCTGGCGCACGCGCACCTGGACACCTGGCGGGAGACCGTGGTGATGGCCTGCGGTCACGCGACCGCGCGCCAGGCGAGCGAACTGGTCGACGGCCTGCTGGACCGGGCCGCCGAAGAACGCCGCCACGCCCGGCGCCTGCGGTTGCTGGCGGCCGCCTGCCTGGAAACCGTGCAGGACATCGCTCCCACCACCCACACCCGGGTCGACGAGGCACTCCGGAAACTGGTGCCACCGCGGGATTCGCGGGAAACGAGTTCACTGGCCACGGTCGGGCACCGGCTGCTGAAGCACCTGCCCACGGACCTCTCGGAACTCTCCGACGCCAAAGCGGCGGCGACGGTCCGAGTCGCCGCTTTGACCGGTGACGATGCCGCCCTCCCGTTGCTCGCCGGTTACGCCCAAGATCCGCGGGATGGAGTGCAGGAGGAACTGCAGCAGGGCTGGCTGTACTTCGAACCGGAGCGGTACGCGGACGAAGTGCTCGCCGATGCCCCCTTGCGCAAGGGCTGGCTGGTCGTCCGTTCGCTCAAGTGCCTGCCCTACGTGTCCAGACTCGCGCACCTCGGGCAACTCTCGGTCTATGCCGACCCACCCGAGGATTTCCGCGACCTCGGCGACCTGTCGAAGCTCGACGACCTGATGTTCTTCGGCGACCCGAACCACCCGATGGACCTGCGCTGGCTGGGCGACTACCCGAAACTGCGGCGGCTGCGCGTGTACCGGGCGCACCACTTCACCGGCCTGGCCACCCTCGCCGACCTGCCCGACCTCGTCGAACTCGGGCTCAGCCAGACCGAACCGTGGGGTGACCTGGACTTCCTCCGCCACACGCCGCGCCTGTTCTGGCTGGGCCTGGACGACACCGGCACGCTGCCGAACCTCGACGCCCTGCACGCCTTGCCGGAGCTGCGCATGCTCGTGCTGACCAAGTACTCCGGCGCCTGCCTGGCCGCGACCAGGCCACTGCCCGAGGTGGAGAGACTGGCGTTGTTCGACCAGAAACCGGAACTGGCCGCCGTACCGACGGCCTTCCCCCGGGTGACCTACCTCAACATCCGCCCGGTCGGCAGGACAGATCTCTCCCCGCTTCGCGCACTGCCGCTGGAAGAACTGATCCTGCAGAACTACGACGGTGCCGACCTCAGCGTGCTGGACCCGAACGTCAAGATCGAGATCATCTAGCCCGCCCGTCGCCCACCACCACCACCCTCAACGGAGCGCTTCGCGCCACTATCCAATCAGCGAACGCAGGTGCGGGAGCAACGCGCGCATGGCCCGGCCCCGGTGGGACAGAGCGTCCTTTTCGGACGGATCCAGTTCCGCCGAAGCCCGTGTTTCCCCGTCCGGGACGAAGATCGGGTCGTAGCCGAAGCCGTTGCTGCCGCGTTCTTCCCGCAGCAGCACACCTCGCCATTCACCGCGGACCACGAGTTCTTCGCCATCCGGGATCACCAGGGCGGCGGCGCAGACGAAAGCCGCGCCTCGGCGGTCGTCCGGGGTGTCGGAGAGCTGCGCCAGCACCAGGTCCAGGTTCGCCTGGTCGTCCCCGTGCCCGCCGGACCAGCGCGCCGACAGCACGCCCGGCATGCCGTTGAGCGCGTCGACCGCCAGGCCCGAGTCGTCGGCGACCGAGGGCAGGCCGGTGGCCGCCGCCGCGTCGCGGGCCTTGGCGAGCGCGTTCTCCTCGAAGGTGGCCCCGGTTTCCGGCGCCTCGGGGAACTCCGGCACGTCACCGAGGCCGACGACCTCGATGCCGCCGAGCCCTTCCGCGTCCAGGATCCGGCGCAGTTCCCCGAGCTTCTTGGCGTTGCGGGACGCGACCAGCAGCCTGGTCACTTCTTGGCCTTCTTGTCCGGCTTCGGCTCCGGCAGTTCACCGGGGTACGGCAGCGCCAGCGCCTCGTTCTGCTTCTCCACCAGCTGCGCGCACCCGGCCAGCGCGAAGTCCAGCATGGTGTCCAAAGTGGACCGCTGGAAGGTGGCGCCCTCGCCGGTGCCCTGGACCTCGATCAGCGTGCCGGCGTCGGTGGCCACCACGTTCATGTCCACTTCGGCCCGCGAGTCCTCCTCATACGGCAGGTCCAGCCGCACGCGGCCGTCGACGACGCCGACGCTGACCGCGGCCACCGAGGTGGCCAGCGGCTGCGGGTCGGCCAGCCGGTTCGCCGCGCCGAGCCAGGTGATGGCGTCGGCGAGGGCGACGTAGGCGCCGGTGATCGCCGCGGTCCGGGTGCCGCCGTCGGCCTGGATCACGTCGCAGTCGATCATGATCGTGTTCTCGCCGAGCGCGGCGAGGTCGATGCAGGCGCGCAGGGACCGCCCGATCAGGCGGCTGATCTCGTGCGTGCGGCCGCCGACGCGGCCCTTGACCGATTCGCGGTCGCTGCGGGTGTTGGTGGCCGAGGGCAGCATCGCGTACTCGGCGGTGATCCAGCCGAGCCCGGAGCCGGCCCGCCACCTCGGCACACCCTCGTTCACGCTGGCCGCGCAGAGCACTCTGGTCTTGCCGAATTCGATCAGCACCGATCCGGCCGGCCACTGCTGGAAGCCGCGGGTGATCTTGACTTCGCGGAGCTGGTCGTCGTTCCTGCCGTCTTTTCTCGCCACCCGTGCACTCTAGAACGCCCTCCCGGGTACTTGTTGACCGGTGCGGACGCGATTACCGTCTGCGTGCGTCGAACTCACTGGGGAGGTCCGATGAACCGGATCCGCGCCGTCCTGCTCACCCTGTTGAGCGCCCTCCTGATCGGCGGTGCGGCACCGGCCGTGGCGCACGCCGAGGACTGCACCGCCACGCTCGAATGCACCGCCGAGGACATCAACCTGATGAGCATGCCCGAGCGGCTGGCGTTCGTGCGCGAGATGTCCGCCGGGCCCGCCGCGGAACTGCTGCCGGGGTACGCGCCGCGCTGGCGCAACATCGAAGGCATCATCGGCTTCTTCCGCGACCACCAGATGGGCGCGCCGGGCAGCTGGGTGTCCTATGTGGACGCGGGCATCGTGGAGGGCATCGAACGCGGGCTGGTCATCGCGCTCGGCCGGAGCACCGACACCTACGGGAACCCGGGTTCGGCACTCTGGGCCGACTACCTGACCAAGCTGCGCAACGGAAAGCTGACCGGCCGGGCCGCGCACGACCGAGCCTGGAGCCTGGCCGAGCAGGCCTCCACCGAACACGGCGTGCGGCTCGCCGAAGACGTCCACGGCGTGGCCGCGAACGCGGTGGAGGAGCGGTTCTTCGCCTACTCCGAGTTCTACCGCTGGGTGCTGCGCAACCGGCCGCCGCTGCTGGACCTGCTCTCCCCGGGCGGCGTCCCCGGCTCGCCGCAGCAGATCACCTTCCTCGACTGGTTCACCGACGTCACCAACGAGACCCCGTCGCGCAAGGGCGCCGAACTGGCCCTGGACCTCGCCGAATTCGACCTGCCGGGCGGCACCATCAGCATGCTCTGGCTGGCCAACGTCTACTTCCACGAACTACTGGACGACTACCTGGCCGACCTCGGCTAGACCTCGTACTTGTCGCCGACTTCGACCAGGCAGGCTTCGCCGTCGAAGGTGGTGTGGGCTTCTGCCAGGACGGCGTCGCCGTCCGTCCACGGCAGGACGTGGGTGAGCAGCAGCTTTCCGGCGCCTGTCCGCGTGGCCAGGGCCCCGGCTTCGATGCCGGAGAGGTGCATACCGGCTGGTCGGGCGGGGTCGTGCGTCCAGGAGGCTTCGGCCAGGAGCACGTCCACGCCGTCGGCCAGGCGGTCCAGCTCGTCGGAGACGGCGGTGTCGCCGGTGAAGGCGAGAGTCCTTCCACCGGCGGTGATCCGGAAGCCGTATGCCTCGCAGGGGTGCACGACCGGCACCGGCAGCACCTCGAACGGCCCGAGCTGGAACGCCTCCCCGTCGAGCGGGCGGAAGTCGAAGACGTCGGCGAGGTCGGTTTCGGCGAGTTCCTGCGCGTCCGGCGCGTAGGCCCTGGCCAGGCGCGTCGCCGACTCCGACGGGCCGTGCAGCGGCAAGCGCGGCACGGCCTGGCCGCCCAGCACCGAGGGGTGGAACCGCCGCAGCACGGTCAGCGCGGTGACGTCCGCGCAGTGGTCCGCGTGCAGGTGCGACAGGAGCATCGCGTCCACCTCGAGCGGGTCCGCGTGACGCTGCAGTTCGGCCAGCGTCCCGTTGCCGAGATCCATCAGCAGCCGGAAACCCGAGGCTTCGAGCAGGTAGCCGGAGGCCGGCTTGTCCGGACAGGGCACGCTGCCCGAGCAACCGAGGATCGTCAATCGCACCCCCGGCACTCTGCCATGAGGACCCGCTAACCGCTCATGGCCGAGAACACACCTGGGGTGAATCCCATGAATCGCTGCGCCAGCCGGGTGAAGGGTTCAGCGGAGCCCGTGGCGGTGAACTCGTGCCGCGGCGGTTCGCCCGGCTCGGCCAGCAGGTCCAGCTCGGTGAGCACGCGGACCACGTCCTTGGCCGTCTCCTCGGCGCTGGACACCAGCGTGACTTCCTGGCCCATGACGATCTGCAGCACACCGGTGAGCAGCGGGTAGTGGGTGCAGCCGAGCACCAGGGTGTCGACCTCCGCCCGCAGCAGCGGCTCGAGGTAGCCCTGGGCCAGGCCGAGCACCTGGCGCCCGGAGGTCACGCCGCGTTCGACGAAGTCGACGAACCGCGGGCACGCGACGCTGCTCACCCGCACGTCCTTGGCCGCGGCGAACGCGTCCTCGTAGGCGCGGGAGCGGATGGTGCCTTCGGTGCCGATCACGCCGATCCGGCCGGAGTGCGTGGCGGCGACCGCCCGCCGCACCGCCGGGAGCACGACTTCGACGACCGGCACGTCGTACCGTTCGCGGGCGTCGCGCAGGCAGGCGGCCGAGGCCGTGTTGCAGGCGATCACCAGCGCCTTGACCCCGCTGGCAACCAGGTCGTCCAGCGCGGCCAGCGCCAGCTCGCGGGCCCGCGCGATCGGCAGCGGGCCGTAGGGGTTGTGCGCGGTGTCGCCGACGTACCGGAGCTGCTCCCCCGGCAGCTGGTCGACGATCGCCCTGGCGACCGTGAGCCCGCCGACGCCGGAATCGAAGACGCCGATGGGAGCACGGGAGTCGGTCACACGTCGAGATTACCGGGGGTGGCCGGTCCGGGCTTGACCGCTCGTTTGCGGCTGACCAGCCACGCCGCGAACACGCCCGAGAGCGCCCCGAACAGGTGCCCCTGCCAGGAGATGTTCGGATCGGTGGGCAGCACGCCCCAGATCATCCCGCCCCAGATCGCGAGCAGCGCCAGCGCCACGCCCAGCTGCGGCCAGCTGCGGTTGAACAGCCCGCGCACCAGCAGGAAGGCCAGCCAGCCGAAGGCGAGCCCGGAGGCACCGACGGTCACCGCGTCACCCGGGCCGACCAGCCACACGCCGAGCCCGCCGACCACCCAGATGATGCCGGTGACCACCACGAACCGGCCGATCCCGCCCGCCATCGCGAGGAAGGCGAAGACCAGCACCGGGATGGTGTTGGCGAACAGGTGTCCCCAGCCGTCGTGCAGCGCGGGCGCCCAGATGACGCCGTCGAGGCCGCCGAGCGTCCGGGCCTGGATCCCGCCGTTGTCCAGGTTGGCAGGCAGGATCACGTCCACCAGTTCGACCAGGTAGAGCAGGACGACGAATCCCAGCGCGAGCAGCGCCGCGGCCTTCGGCTTGGCGGGCAGGACGCGCTTCGCCGGATCGGTGGCCGGCGTGCCGCCGCCGGTGGGCTGCGCTGGGAGTGTGCTCACGAACTCCAGGCTAGGCGCCCGAGGCGGGCCCCGCCTCGGGTGAAATCCCTGATGTCGGAATCAGGGAAGTCGATCTGGACGGGACATGCGCGTACCGGCATAGTTTGCGCGGGAGGTGGTGGGAATGTCACCCGAAAGCCTGTCCCGCCGTCAGATGTTCCTTCGCAGCGGCCTGCTCGCCGCCGGTCTGGGCGTGACCGATCCGCTCGCCGTGGCGCTGGCCGGGGAACCCGACGGCCTCACCGAAGTCGACGGCCGTGCTGGGGTGCGGCTGCGAGAAGGCACCAATTTCTCCGTCACGCCGTCCCCCGACGGCAGCACGCTGGCGATGGACCTGGTCACCGGCATCTGGCTGCTGCCAGCGGCCGGCGGCAAGGCCCGTCGGCTGACCGATGACCTGCAGGACGCGACGCTGCCGTCGTGGTCACCGGACGGCCGGTCGCTGGTGTTCCAGTCCTACCGAGACGGCAACTACCACCTGTATTCGCTGGAGGTCGCGGGTGGCACACCGCGTCAGCTCACCAGCGGTCCCCACGACCACCGCGAGCCGGTCTTCTCGCCGGACGGCGAGCGGATCGTGTTCAGCAGCGACCGCGGCGGCAGCTACGGCATCTGGCTGCTCGACCCGGCGTCCGGCGCGGTCGAGGCGCTGACCGACACCCCTGCCGAGGAGAGCGCGCCGCGCTGGTCGAGGGACGGGCAGCGCGTGCTGTTCACCGTCGACGAGACAGCCATCGACGTCGTCACCGTGGCCACCGGCGAACGCACCACGGCACTGACCGCGCCCGCGGGCAGCAAGGTCTACGGGCCCGCCTTCGGTCCCGACGACCGGACCGCCGGCTACCTGCTCCTGCGCGGCGCCACCGCCGACCTGATGCTCGGCGACCAGCGGGTGACCCAGGGCGAGGACGTCTTCGGCTTCGCCGCGACCTGGACCACCGACGGCGTGCTGTACACCGCCAACGGCCGCATCCGCCGCCGCGACGGTACTGGGTCCACTGTGGACATCCCGTTCGAGGCGGTGGTGCCGATCACGCGGCGCGACTACCGCCACCGGGTGCGGGACCTCGATTCGCTCGCGCCGCAGTCGGTGCGCGGCATCGCGAGCCCGGTGGTCTCCCCGGACGGCAAGCAGCTCGCCTTCCGCGCGCTGAACGCGCTCTACCTGGCGCCGACCGGCGGTGGCAGGCCGCAGCGGCTCACCGAGGACCAGTACTTCAGCTCCGATCCGGACTTCTCACCGGACGGCAGGACCCTCGTCTACGCCAGCGACCGGCTCGGCACGGCCGACCTGTGGCTGCGCGACCTGGCGTCGGGCCAGGACACCGTGCTCACCGCGCTGCCCGGCGCGCAGGTCGCGCCGCGCTGGTCACCGGACGGCGGCCGGATCGCCTACACCGACCAGGACGGCGCGTTGTGGACGCTGGACGTGGCCACCAAGGAGGTCAGGCAGCTGACCCCGGCGTTGTTCATGCCGGGCAGGCCGAGCTGGTCGGCCGACGGCAGCACGATCGCGCTCGCCGCGGTGAAGCCGTTCTCCAAGCGGTTCCGCGAGGGCACCAGTCAGATCCTGACCGTGCCGGTGGCGGGCGGCGAGCTGATCTACACCGAGCCGATGCCGTTCCGGTCGCTCGCGACCCGCGGTGACGACGGCCCGCTGTTCTCGCCGGACGGCAAGCGCCTGGCGTTCACCGTGGAGAGCACCGCGTGGGTGGTCCCGGTCGACGGCAAGGGCACGTTCCTCGGCGAGCCGGTGCAGGTCACGCGTGAGGTCACCGACTCGCTGGCCTGGCTGGACAACGGCACGCTCGTCTACCTCTGCAAGGGCGAGCTGCGCCGGATCGCCGTGGACGGCGGGAAACCACGCACGATCCGGCTCGACTTCAGCTGGCGCAGGCCGAAACCGGCCTCGCGCACGGTCATCCACGCCGGTGGGTTGTGGGACGGGACCACCGAGAAGCTGCGTGAGAACGTCGACATCGTGGTGGAGGACGGGCGGATCGCGGCCATCCGGCCGCACACCGGCACCGCCGACGTGGACGCGTCCGGGTTGGTCGCGATGCCCGGCCTGATCGACGCGCACAACCACTGGCACCTGCGCGGCAAGCACTGGGGTGACCGGCAGGGCAGGCTGTGGTTGTCCTACGGCGTCACCACCACGCGCTCCCCCGGCGACCCGGTGTACCAGATGATCGAGACGCGGGAAGCGCTCGAATCCGGCGCCCGCATCGGGCCGCGGTTCTTCGGTACCGGGGAAGCCATCGACGGCTCGCGCGTCTACTACAACTTCATGCGCCCGACGCTCTCGCCCGAGCAACTCCGGCTGGAACTGGACCGCGCGGTCTCCCTCGGGTACGACCTGATCAAGACCTATGTGCGGCTGCCGGTCCGGCTGCAACGCGAGACCGTGGAAGCCGCGCACCGGGCGGGGATCCCGCTGTCTTCGCACTACCTGTTCCCGGCGGCGAACATCGGCATGGACGGGATGGAGCACACCGGCGCGACGAACCGGCTCGGGTACTCGCACACGGTGAGCCGGACCGGACGGGCGTACCAGGACGCGATCGAGCTGTTCGTGCGGTCGGGCATGTCGCTGACGCCGACCTTGTTCAACTCCAAGGCGCTCTACGCCGACGACAAGTCGCTCGTGGAGGATGAACGGACGAAGGTGCTGTTCCCGCACTGGGAGTACGACCGGCTGGTGGCCGACGCGAACGCGGCGGGCAGGCCGGAGAACGCCTACGTGCGGGAGGTGCTCGCCGCGAACGTGGACATGGTGCTGCGCGTGCACCGCGGTGGCGGGTTCGTCATCAGCGGCACGGACACCCCGCTGGACAACATCGCGATCTCGCTGCACCAGAACCTGCGGGCGATGGTCGAATTCGGCTTCACCCCGTACGAAGCGCTGGTCACCGCGACACGCAACCCGGCGCGACGGCTGGGCCTGAGCGGGCGGCTGGGTGAACTGCGGCCGGGTGCGTACGCGGACATTTCGCTGGTCGACGGCAACCCGCTGGCGGACATCCGCGCCGCGGCGGCCGTGCGGCAGGTGCTCGTGGGTGGCCGGTTGTCGGTGGTGGACGAACTGCTGGCGCCGTTCCGTTCACCGGGCCGCGGGGACGTGACGAACCCGGTGCTGCCGGCGAGCAGTTCGGCGCAGCGCACGCACTGGTGGCACCAGCCGGAGTGGTCCGAGCACGTCTGCTGTGGGATCTAAGGGTTTATCGCTGGTTGCGGCTTGGGTGGGCGGACCGACTTGCCGACCATCCAAGCCGCGAGGATGCCGCCGATGGCGCCGCACAGGTGGCCTTCCCAGGAGACGCCGGGTTCGGTCGGGAGCACGCCCCACAACGCGTAGCCGTAGACCAGGAAGACGCCGACGGCGATCAGGATCTGCAGGATGCTCCGCGCGAACAGGCCGCGCACGAGCAGGAAGCTGAGCAGGCCGAAGACCAGCCCGGAGGCGCCCGCGTGCACGCCTTCGCTGCCGATCAGGAAGGTGCCGAAGCCGGCGCAGAGCCAGATGATCGTGGTCACGCCGAAGAACTGCCGCAGGCCGCCGGAGGTGGCGAGCACGCCGAGCACGAGCAGCGGCACGGAGTTCGCGGCGAGGTGGTCCCAGCCGTAGTGCAGCATCGGCGCCCAGATCAGGCCGTCCCACTGCTCGATGGTGCGCGGCCAGACGCCGTCGTCGTCGAAGGGGTGCGCGAGCACGGTGTCGACGGCTTCGATCACCCAGAGCAGGGCGACGAACCCGACGACCACGACGAGGGAGGCCAACGGTTTCGACGGCACGATCCGCTTGCCGGGCGGCACCGGCGGTTTCGGCGGCTTGGGCGCTCTGGCGGGTTCGGGTGCTGGTACTGGCTCCACGGTGGTGAAGCTACCGGGCGGCACCGACAAAACGGGTGGGTTCGCGGATTTTGTCGGTGGTCACCGGATAATGGGCGGCATGGAGACGGTGGCGTTCGGCAGCCTGGCGACCGAGGTGGGGAAGGTGCTGGTGGCGGTCACGCCGGCCGGTTTGGCGGCCACGGCCTTCGACGACACACCGGAGTTGCGGGAGCGGATCGCCTCACGGCTCGGCCTGCCGGTGGTTTCGGATTCGGCGCGCGTGGCGCCGGTGCTGGCGGAACTGCGCGAGTACTTCGGCGGCGTGCGGGAGCGGTTCGACTTCGCCGTCGACTGGCGGCTGTATTCGGTGACGCAGCAACGGGTGCTCGGTGCGCTGTACGAATCCGTGCCCTACGGCAAGACGGTCACCTACGGCGAACTCGCGGAACGCAGCGGCACCGGCGTGCCCGCACGCGGGATCGGCTCGATCATGGGCAGCAATCCGATTCCGATCGTGGTGCCGTGTCATCGGGTGCTGGCCAGCACTGGTCTAGGGGGTTTCAGCGGCGGGGAAGGCGTTCCGTCGAAGCGGCAGTTGCTTACGTTGGAAGGGCACTTGCCGCCTGGGCTGTGGTGATTCTCTTCGGGGGGCCACCCCGCTTTTTCATTGTGACGACGGTGGAGATGTCCTTGTCAAGGCTGGGAAGCGTGCCTTGACAAGGACATCTCCACCGTGTTTTGGCTTGGGATCGAGGTGGGAGGGGGAGTGTGGGTGCTCCCCCTGTTTGCTGCCCGGCTCGCCTGTGGTGTCTGAGGGCGGTGCCGTGAATGTGGCTTTCACGGCGCGTGTCCGGCGGGCTCTTGTGTCACGAATGTGGCTTTCGGGGCGTTATTCGCCCCGAAAGCCACATTCGTGACATCGGTGCACTCTTCAGCTGGCCGAGGGGAGGCGGAGCTCGCGGATGATCGTCGCGGCGGCCTGGTCGGTGGTGAGGTGCGTGTTGTCGATCTTGAGGTGGCCGTGGCGGTCGAGGAGTTGCTGGGCTTCGGCGCAGATTCCGGCGCCGGTGTTCATGGTGTAGCCGCGGTCCAGGTGGAGCAGGTTCTCGCGGGAGGCGGCGAGGTCGCGCTTGCTCGGCTTCCGTTCGAGGCGGAGGTCAGTGGTGTTGCGCTCGAGCCGCACGTCCAGGTCCGCGGCCAACTCGACGAAGCGCATCGGCCCCCGCGTCGTTTCCGCGTGGGAGGCGACGAGCTCGGCGTCCTCAGGCAGTTCGAGGCCCCAGACGAAGGTGAACACCATGCCGGGTAGGTGCGCCGCCGCGCCCTCTTCGAAGATGCGGCGGCGGAATTCGCCCGTCAACCGGTTGAACGGCGTTGAGCCGTAAGGGAAGACGGTGAGCAGGGGCTCCATCATCAGGTGGTTGTGCACCAGCGAATACCCGGTGCGCCGGCACAGCTCCTCGCCGACGGCCATCTTGCCCACCGCGGGCGGTCCGAAGATGACGATCAGGTCCATCCACCCATGGTGACGGAACACCGACTGTCACGAATGTGGCTTTCGGGGCGTTATCCGCCCCGAAAGCCACATTCGTGACACCGACCAGAAGCCGGGGTCAGGCCCAGAGTTCGCCGTCCAGGCGGGCGGCGGCGTCGTCCAGGGTGCCGCTGTAGGCGCCGGTGGACAGGTACTTCCACCCGGCGTCCGCGACCACGAAGGCCACGTCCGCCGGTTCACCGCGAGCGGCTGCCTTCTCGGCGACCGCCAGTGCCGCGTGCAGCACGGCGCCCGTCGAGATGCCCGCGAAGATGCCTTCGTGCTCCAGCAGCTCCCGGGTCCGGCGCAGCGCGTCGTAGGCGCCGACCGAGTATCGCCCGTTCAGCACACTCGGGTCGTACAGCTCCGGCACGAAGCCCTCATCGATGTTCCGCAGCCCGTACACCAGCTCCCCGTACCGCGGCTCGGCGGCGATGATCTGCACGCCCGGCTTCGCCTCGTGCAGGTACCGCCCGACGCCGACCAGGGTGCCCGTGGTGCCGAGCCCACCGACGAAATGGGTCAGCGTGGGCAGGTCCTTCAACAGCTCCGGCCCGGTCCCCCGGTAGTGCGCGTCGGCGTTGGCCGGGTTGCCGTACTGGTAGAGCATCACCCATTCGGGATTGGCCTTGGCCAGTTCCTTCGCCCGCCGGACCGCCTCGTTCGACCCACCGGCCGCCGGGGAGAACACGATCCGCGCGCCGTAGGCCTGCAGCAGCTGCTTGCGCTCGGCCGAGGTGTTCTCCGGCATCACGCAGACCAGCCCGTAGCCCTTGAGCTTGGCCGCCATCGCCAGCGCGATCCCGGTGTTGCCCGAGGTCGGTTCGAGGATGGTGGCCCCACGCCGCAGCGTGCCCTCGCGCTCGGCGGCCTCGATCATCGCCAGCGCGGGCCGGTCCTTGATCGAACCGGTCGGGTTGCGGTCCTCGAGTTTGGCCCACAACCGCACGTCGTGGGTCGGCGAAAGCCGGGGCAGCCCCACCAGCGGGGTGCCGCCGAGCGCGTCGAGCAGCGACTCGTAGCGCGCCATGGCCTAGCGCGCGCCGCCGGCCACCGCGGGCAGGATGGTCAGCGTGTCGCCGTCCTTGACCTCGGCCTCCAGCCCACCGGCGAAGCGCACGTCCTCGTCGTTGACGTAGACGTTGATGAACCGGTGCAGCTTCTCGTCCTTGACCAGGCGTGCCTTGATACCGCCGTGGCGGCTCTCCACGTCGTCGATCACCTCGAGCACCGTCTTGCCGGTCGCCTCGACGGACTTCTCGCCGCCGGTGTGCGTCCGCAGGATGGTCGGGATGGACACGTTCACGGCCATGGATCTCTACCTCCGCTTGGGATCTCTCGTAGTGGGCTGACGTTCGGGCGAGGGCGGTTATTCCTCGATTTCGACCGGCTCCTCGGTGATCTCACCGTCGACGATCCGGTACGACCGGAATTCGTGCACCTCGGGGTCCCTGGTGGAGACCAGGACGTAGTGCGCGAACGGTTCGGACGCGATGGAGGCGTCGGTGCGCGAGGGGTAGGCCTCGGTGGCGGTGTGCGAGTGGTAGATCACCACGGGCACCTCGTCGTTGGCGGCCATCTCGCGGTAGAGCTTGAGCTGATCACCGGAGTCGAACTGGTAGAACGTCGGCGAGCGCGCCGCGTTCAGCATGGGGATGAACCGCTCTGGGCGGTCCGAGCCGTCATCCGGCCCGGCGATCACCCCGCACGCCTCATCCGGGTGATCCCGGCGGGCGTGCGCGACGATCTCGTCGACTAGTTCACGGCGGATCCGAAGCACGATCACATCCTATGTGCTGGACAGCAGTGGTCCACCCAGTGAGACAGACCCCTCGGACGCTTGACGTCAGCCGCCGAAGGCCTCCGGCCAGACCTCGCGGTAGGCCTTCAGACCACCGGCGCCCGTGGCCGCAAGCAGGCCGCGCACCATCGCCCTCGCGAACACCCTGGCGGCGGCCGAACACAGCTGGTCGAGCGCGCCCGCGCGCGAGGCGTCGGCAAACGGGCCGCTCACCACGGGCAGCGGCCGCGCCCCGGTCGCCAGCGCGAAGACGGTGTCGCCGTCGAACATCGTGTGCGCGGGCCGCACAGCGCGGGCGAGGCCGTCCTGCGCGGCGACAGCCAGCCGCCGCGCCTCGGCCTTCGACAGCGCCGCGTCCACCGCGACCACGCCGATCGTGGTGTTCAGGTCGGTCGGCGCCGGGGTCACCTCGCCCGGCCGGTCCGGCCAGCGCACGCCGAATTCGCCGTCGACCTCGTGGTCCGCGGCGAAGGCCCGGCCGGTCAGCAGGTCCACGGCCTCGCCGGAGGCGTTCACCGCGGCCAGCGCGCCGACCACGAACTCGCCGACCCGCTCGGAAGCCGAGCCGATACCGCCCTTGAGCGAGCCGACCGCCGCCCCGGCACCCGCACCGACGGTGCCCAGCGCGAATTCACCCGCAGCGGCTGCCTCGCAGGCCGCGTATCCGAAGGAGGCGTCCGGCCGGTTGCCCCACTCGCTGCGCGGCAGGTCGAACAGCACCGCGGCGGGCACGATCGGCACCACCTCGTGCGGCTGCTGCCCCACCGGGAAGCCCATCGACCGCTCGCCCAGCCAGCGCATCACGCCGTCCGCCGCGGCCAGGCCGTACGCGCTCCCGCCGGACAGGCAGACCGCGTTCACCCGCTGCACCAGGTTCTCCGGCTCCAGCAGGTTCGTCTCGCGGGTCCCCGGCGCGCCACCGCGCTGGTCGACCGCGCCGACCGCGCCGTCGGGCACCAGCACCACCGTGGTGCCGCTGGCCCAGCCGCCACCCACGCGCTCGTGGTGGCCAACCAGCACGCCAGGCACGTCGGTGAGGAGATTCACTCGGTCAGCGCCTGTACCAGGCTTTCCTGCACCCAGGTCAGCCAGTGGTAGACGCCGAGGTGCGGCGCGCGCGGGTCCTCCGGCGGCAGCTCGTCGGGCATTTCCTCGGTGACGTCGAGCGCGGTGCCCAGCGCCAGGCGCACGTCGTTCAGCGCGGACAGCCAGGCGTCGGCCTGCTCGAAGCTCAGCCGCACCTCACCGCCGTCCGGCGACAGCGTCTGGAGCACCACCGCGGCCACCCCGACCTTCGCGTCCAGCAGCTCCGGCTCGTGCAGCGAGCGCAGCGCGGCGGCGGAGTCGAGGTCCTCCTTGGCCGGGTTGTCCGGGTCGAGGCGGTGGAAGTCGGGCAGCAGCCGCGAGAGCACCGGGTCGTTCGGGGCCTCGCTCGGGCCGGTGCGGATGCCGGTCAGCTCGGCCAGCTCGTCCTGCGGGGCCTCTTCCGACCGGGCCCGCAGCATGTCGTCGACCTGGCTGACCAGGCCACGCAGTACCGCGGCCTCCTGCTGTTCGAAGCCCGCCTGCAGGCGCGCGCCCTTGCGGCGCCACGGCTTCACGACGGGTGCTCCATGGTCGCCCAGAGCCCGGCCGCGTGGAGTTTCGCCACGTCGCCCTCGACCTTCTCCTTGCCACCGGAGGAGACGATGGCCTTGCCCTTGTGGTGCACGTCGAGCATCAGCTTGGTGGCGTGGTCACGGCTGTACCCGAAGAGCTTCTGGAACACGTAGGTCACGTACGACATGAGGTTCACCGGGTCGTTCCAGACGATGGTTTGCCACGGTTTGTCCTCAGCCCCCAGGTCGGCCGCGGACGGCTCCACCATCGGTTCGGCGGCAGGCGTACTCATGGCCTCCATGGTGTCACGTCGCCCACATCCCGTGGTCCGGGAGGTCAGCCCATAGGGTTGGACCATGGCCACTGAGCGAACCGGCAACGGCGGGAGCACCGCCCTGCTCACCGACCACTACGAGCTGACCATGCTGGGCAGCGCGCTGGCCGACGGCACCGCCGACCGGCCGTGCGTGTTCGAGGTGTTCGCCAGGCGGCTGCCCGCCGGGCGGCGCTACGGGGTGGTCGCGGGCACCGGACGGGTGATCGACGCCATCGGCAACTTCCGCTTCACCGACGCCGAGCTGAGCCAGCTCGAGTCGACCGCGGTGGTGGACGACTCGACGCTGTCCTGGCTGGCCGACTACGAGTTCGCCGGGGACATCGACGGGTACGCCGAGGGTGAGCTGTATTTCCCCGGTTCGCCGATCCTCACCGTCCGGGGCAGCTTCGCCGAGGCCGTGGTGCTGGAAACGCTGGTGCTGTCCATCCTCAACCACGACAGCGCGATCGCCTCCGCGGCGGCGCGCATGTCCAGCGCCGCGCACGGCAGGCCGATCATCGAGATGGGCGGGCGCCGCACGCACGAGTACGCCGCGGTCGCCGCCGCCAGGGCCGCCTACCTGGCCGGATTCGCCACCACCTCGAACCTGGAGGCGGGCCGCCGCTACGGCATCCCCACCCGCGGCACCGTCGCGCACGCGTTCATGCTGCTGCACGACGACGAGGAGCAGGCGTTCCGCGCGCAGGTGGACAAGCTCGGCGCGGACACCACCCTTCTGGTGGACACCTACGACATCACCGCGGGCATCGAGACCGCGGTCCGCGTGGCCGGTGCGGAGCTCGGCGCCATCCGGATCGACTCCGGCGACGTGGGCGTGCTCGCCCGCAAGGCCCGCGAGCAGCTCGACGCCCTCGGCGCCAAGGACACCCGGATCGTGGTCTCCGGCGACCTGGACGAGCACGCCATCGCGGGCCTGCGTGCCGAGCCGGTGGACGCGTACGGCGTGGGCACCTCGGTGGTCACCGGCTCCGGCGCGCCGACCGCGGGCATGGTCTACAAGCTGGTCGAGGTGGACGGCCGCCCGGTGGCCAAGCGCAGCACGCACAAGGAGTCGCGCGGCGGCCGCAAGGGCGCGTTCCGGCGGCACAAGCCGACCGGGACCGCGCTGGAGGAGGTCGTCTACCCGGCGGGCGGGCCCGCGCCGGACCTCGGCCCCGACGACCGCGAACTGCAGATCCCCCTGGTGCGGGCTGGACAGCCCGCCGACGGCCTGCCCACCCTGGACGACGCGCGGCAACGCCTGCGCAAGGGCCTGGTGAGCCTGCCGTGGGAGGGCCTCAAGCTGTCGCACGGCGAGCCCGCCGTGCCCACGGTTTTCCGCTGAAAGGGGCTGGCTGATGGCTAAGGCGCTGATCGTGGTGGACGTGCAGAACGACTTCTGCGAGGGCGGGGCACTGGGGGTGGCCGGCGGCGCCGACCTGGCCGCCCGGATCTCCGGTTTCCTTCGGGAGAACGCCTACGACCAGGTCGTGGCGACCAGGGACTACCACATCGATCCCGGCGCGCACTTCAGCGACGAACCGGACTTCGTGCGGTCGTGGCCGCGGCACTGCGAGGCGGGCACGCCGGGTGCCGCGTTCCACCCCGCGCTCGACGTGGCGCCGATCTCCGCAGTCTTCTCGAAGGGGCAGTACAGCGACGGCTACTCCGGCTTCGAGGGCAGCACCGAAACCGGGGAGAACCTGGCGGACTGGCTGCGCACGCGGGAGGTGGACACCGTCGACGTGGTGGGCATCGCCACCGACCACTGCGTCCGGGCGACCGCGCTGGACGCCGCCGAGGCCGGGTTCACCGTGCGGGTGCTGCTCGACCTGACGGCGGGCGTCTCGAAAGCCACCGTGGACACCGCGCTGGCGGACCTGCGCGCCGCCGGCGCCGACCTCACCGGCACCCCGGTGGTCAGCGGCTGACCAATGTTATGAGTGGGGCATTACTTGCATCGAACGCTAGTAATGCCCCACTCATAGCATTCGGACGGGGTCGGACGGGGCCGGGGCCGGGGGGGTCAGTTGCCGTAGGGGTCGCAGTCGGCGGTGCCGACGATGATCTCGCCTTCGACCGGGCCGCCCTCGGGGAACAGTTCGATGCGCATGGCGTGCGTGGTCAGGCTGCCGTCGGCCACCTCTGGCACGACCATCTCGTTGAGCACCACCTTGGCCACCGTCGTGCCGTCGTCCCCCGGGACCAGCACGGTGTGGTTGGCCGGGATGGTCGACGGCACCTCGATCCCGGAGACCTCGCTCAGCTCGACCACGCCGCTGGCCCCGTTGGCGCTGGTGTCGCACCGGGCGCTGTAGTTGCGCACCTTGATCGTCGGCCCGCCGTAGTCGCGGAGCACGCCGGTCTCGAACCGCTGCCCGCGCACCATGGAGGTGGCGAACCCGGTGTCCGCCGCGCGCGAGCACTGCGACTCGCTCTTGCCGTACTTGGTGGCGCCGGCGGTCTGCCCCGGCGAAGTCCCGGTGTCCTGCTGGCCCAGCCGGCATTCGCCGATCCGGTTGGTCTGCACGGTCTGCTCGCCCCGCACGTCGACCGAACCGGCGCTCGCCGACGCGGTGGCCACCGGCGCCTGGGCCTGCGCCGCCGCCGGAGCCACCACCAGCCCGCCGCAGGCACACACCACCACCGCGATCTTCCTCATCCTCGACACCGTGTCACTCCCTCCAGCCGGAAACGTGAAACCCCCTCCATCGCCATCGACCGGCGAGATCAACAGCCGAACCCCGCCGGGGCCCGCACCACCCGGACGAGTGGCACAGTGAGCCAACAGTGAGCTAGCCGACTTCGGGGGAAATTGCCGGTGGAACGGCGTTAGCCTGCCGGGAAGCTCTGTGCACAACGTTCTCGCATGTGGAGGCCGCCTTGTCGACGCTGACCCTCGCCGCCCGCCGTCCGGTGCTGGCGGATCTCATCCCCGGTGCGCTGGTTCGCGACATCACCCTGGTCGCCGCGGGCGCCGGGCTCACCGGCCTGGCCGCGCAGCTGGTCATCCCGGTGCCGGGCAGCCCGGTGCCGATGACCGGCCAGACCTTCGCCGCCCTGCTCGTCGGCGCGGCGCTGGGCTGGCAGCGCGGCGGTGCCGCGATGCTGGTGTACCTGCTCGTGGGCGCGGCCGGCGTGCCGTGGTTCAACGGCGGCACCTCCGACATGTTCGGCGCCAGCGCGGGCTACATCGCGGGCTTCGTGCTCGCCGGTGCGCTGGTGGGCGCGCTCGCGGGCCGCGGCGGTGACCGCACGCCGGTGCGCACCGCGGGCACCATGGTGCTGGGCAACCTGGTGATCTACGCGGTCGGCGTGCCGTGGCTGATGGCCGCCGCCTCGATGGACCTCGCCACCGCCTTCGACAAGGGCGTGCTGCCGTTCCTGCTCGGCGACGCGCTGAAGATCGTCGTGGCCGCCGGGCTGCTGCCGGTGACCTGGGCGCTGGTGAACCGCTTCCGCCGCCAGAACTGACGGTGGTCCCCGGTACCGTTGCTCCTCGTGCCGAAGTCAGCTGAACTCACCGCCGCACGCAAGGACAGCTTTCCGGGGGTGCTGGAGCTGCTCACGCACGCCGTGGAGTCGGTGGGCGGCGCCGAGCGCGCCGGTCAGGTCGAGATGGCCGACGCGGTCGGCCGCGCCATCCGCACCGGTGAGCACCTGGCCGTGCAGGCGGGCACCGGGACCGGCAAGTCGCTGGCCTACCTGGTGCCCGCGATCCGGCACGCGGTGGAGAAGGGCACCACGGTGGTCGTCTCGACCGCGACCATCGCCCTGCAGCGCCAGCTCGTCGACCGCGACCTGCCCCGGCTGGCGAAGGCGCTGAAGAAGCCGCTCGGCCGCGAACCGACCTTCGCCATCCTCAAGGGCCGCCGCAACTACCTCTGCCTGCACCGGCTCGACACCGGCGCCCCCGAGGAGCCGGAGGACCAGGGCCTGTTCGACCCGTTCGCGGTGTCGCGCATGGGCAAGGAGGTCAAGCGGCTGCACGAGTGGTCGTCGGACACCGAGACCGGCGACCGCGACGAGCTGGTGCCCGGCGTGTCCGACCAGGCGTGGCGCCAGATCTCGGTGTCGGCGCGCGAATGCCTGGGTGTGTCCCGCTGCCCGATCGGCACGGACTGCTTCGCCGAACGCGCGCGGGCCGAGGCCGGGCGCGCGGACGTGGTGGTCACCAACCACGCGCTGCTCGCCATCGACGCGCTGCAGGGCTACCAGGTGCTGCCCGAGCACGACCTGGTGATCATCGACGAGGCGCACGAACTGGTCGACCGGGTCACCTCGGTGGCCACCGCCGAGCTGACCAGCCCGATGGTCTCCACCGCCGGGCGCCGCTGCGGCAAGCTGATCGACGCCGACCTCGCCGACCGGCTGATGGAGGCCAGTGACGGGCTGGCGCTGGTGCTCGACGACCTGCCCGCCGGACGGCTGGATTCACTGCCGCAGCCGCTCACCGGCACGCTGCCGATGATCCGCGACGCCGCGCACACCTGTCTCTCCGCGCTCGGTTCCGACCGCAAGGACGACGCCGCCGACGACGCGACCGCCCGCAAGCTGGCGCGCACCCTGCTCGAAGAGGTGCACGACACCGCGGTCCGGCTGCTGGAGGCCTTCGACGAGGACCAGGCGCACCGGCCGGACGTGGTCTGGCTCAGCGGCGACCCGTATTCGTCGAACCCGCGCCCGCCCGCGCTGCACGTGGCTCCGCTGAGCGTGGCCGGGCTGTTGCGCGAACGGGTCTTCGGCCAGACCACCACCGTGCTCACCTCGGCCACGCTCGCACTCGGCGGCACCTTCGACACGCTGGCCCGGCAGTGGGGGCTGCCGCCGTCGCAGGCCGCCGAGCGGAAGTCCGATCCCGGCACGGCCACCGAGAAGGCGGCGCCGTCGGACAAGGAGACCATCCGCTGGACCGGCCTGGACGTCGGATCGCCGTTCGACCACCGCAAGAACGGCATCCTCTACATGGCCAAGCACCTGCCGACGCCCGGCCGCGACGGGCTCGCCGAGCGCACGCTGGACGAGATCGCCGAGCTGATCGACGCCGCCGGCGGGCGCACGCTCGGGTTGTTCTCGTCGATGCGCGCGGCGAAGCAGGCGACCGAGGAGCTGCGGGACCGGGTCAAGCACCCGATCCTGTGCCAGGGCGACGATTCGACCTCGCTGCTGGTGCGCAAGTTCAGCGAGGACACGCGCACCTGCCTGTTCGGCACGCTGTCGCTGTGGCAGGGCGTGGACGTGCCCGGCCCGTCGCTGCAACTGGTGCTGGTGGACCGGCTGCCCTTCCCGCGACCGGACGATCCGGTGTCCTCGGCCCGGCAACGCGCGGTGGAAGCCCGCGGTGGCAACGGTTTCCTCACCGTGGCCGCCACGCACGCGGCACTGCTGCTCGCCCAGGGCGTCGGGCGGCTGCACCGGTCGACCAGCGACCGCGGCGTGGTGGCGATCCTGGACTCGCGGCTGGCGAACGCCCGGTACGGCAGCTTCCTGCGGGCCTCACTGCCGCCGTTCTGGCCGACCACCGACCCGGAAGTGGCCAGGGCCGCGCTGCGCAGGCTCGACGCCGCCGCCCCCGCCTGAGCCCGGGTTCTTCGCGGCAGTACCGTAAACGGAACGCAAAGACGAGGGAGCCGTAGTTGTCCCAGGACTCAACCCACGCGCAGTCCCGCTCGGTCGGCGTCGACGACACCGGAGTCCGCCGCCTGCTCGCCGACGGCACCGAGGAGTCCGTCACCTGGGCCGAACTGTCGGCCGTGGTGATCAGGGTGATTCCCGAAGGGCCCTGGAAAGAGGACGTGTTCATCATGCTGGCCGGTGCCGAGGGCAAGGGCACGGCCATCCCCAGCGGCGACCCGGCGGCCGACGCGCTGATCGAACGCCTGCAGGCGCTGCCGGGCTTCGACAACGAGAAGTTCGTCGAGGCCATGACCACGGACGCCGACGAGGCCTACGTCGTCTGGAAGGCCGGCGAAGCCGAGTCCTGAGCGCGTCACCGCTGGGCGAGCCGGCGGGTCGGGCGCGGTGCGGCTTCGGGGATTCGCGCCGACAGCAGTAAGGCGACGGCCACCAGCATTCCGGCCGCGGTGCTGAAGTGCCAGCCGAAGGCGGCGGCGACGGAACCGTGGCTCAGCACGATCAGGCCATCGGTGAGCGGCACGACGGTCACGGCGAGCATCACCCAGCCCAGCGCTCGTCGCTGCCCCAGTGCGAAGAGGGTCAGCACGACCAGGCCGGAGGCGATGTCCCGGATCCCCTTGGCCCACAGGAAAGCCTGGTACTCCCCGGCAGCCGAGACCGGGACGCCGTAGCCCGCCGCGGAGGCTTCCGGGGTGAGCAGGAAGCGCGCGCCGATGAAGATGATGCCGATGCCGACCAGCAGCACGATGCCGTTGGCGATCTTGGTGCCCACGAGGTCCTCCACTGAAATCTAGCGTTGCTAGCTTTTCTAGCGACGCTAGCACGAGCGGCGCTAGATTTGCTAGCGATGCTAGATTCCAGGGCATGTCCGATCGCCGGGCGCGGGAGCGCGCCGAACGCCATCAGCTGATCATCCGCACCGCCCGCGAGATCGCGGAGCGGGAAGGGTGGGACGCGGTCACCACCCGCACGCTCGCGCAGCGGATCGGCTACAGCCAGCCCGTGCTCTACAGCCACTTCGCGAACAAGGAAGCCATCGTCACCGCGGTGGCGCTCCAGGGCTTCGAGGAGCTGTTCGAAGCGACGCGAGCCGCCTTCTCGGTCGACTCACTGATCCGCGCCTACACGCACTTCGCCCTCGACAACCCCGTGCTCTACGAAGCGATGTTCACCCTCAACACCGAGCTGAAGTTCGGCCCCGAAGCACCCGAGCTGCTCAAGAACACCTTCGCGACGCTCCACCAGGTCTTCGCCCCGCTCGCCGGCGATCAGGACCCGGAGACGTTCACCGAAGTCGCCTGGAGCGCGATGCACGGACTCGTCACCCTCACCCGCGACAGCAGGCTGCGCGACGGGCTCGGCGAGGAACGCGTCGCGCTGCTGGTCACCCTGCTGGGAAGCGCTCCGTGACCGGGATGCCCTTCTTCAGCGTCCGGCTCACCGTGCACAGCCGCTCGATCGCGCGGTCCACCGCCACCGCCAGCGCCGCCCGCCGCTCGTCGTCCAAAGAGGACAGATCGACGTCGAAGGACACGTGGATGGCGTCCAGTTCGGAAGCGGCGTCGTTCCGGTCGGCGGTCACCTCGACGAGGAACTTCGCCTCCTCGCCGGTCCGCCGCACCACCAGGTCCTCCGCGGTCACCGCGGCACAGCCGGCGGCCGCGATCTGCAGCAGTTCCGCCGGGGAGAACACGTCCGCCTGACCCTTGCGGCCGATCCGGACCTCGGCACCCCGCTCGTTGCGCCCGGCGAACACGTGCTCACCGATCCGCTCCACCTCGAGACCCATGGACCCCTCCTCTACCGCCACTGGGCAAGCACCGTGACCGTACCCGGATCCACCTCGGTGAACCCGGCGTCCCGCACAGCGATCACCGAACGCTCCGACCAGGCCTGGGCCGGAGCGGGGCCGGGATGCAGTTCAGCCCATTCCCGCAGCCCGGGAACCCGGACTGCGCAACGGAAACCGCGCTCCGCCCACGCCGAGAGCCGGTGCTCGTCCAGCAGGGCGGCCAGCAGCATGGTGCCGTGCCCGACCTGCGCCGCCGCCTTGCCCACGGTCATCGGCACGCGCGGGTTGAGCATCAGCACGGGCGTCGAAGCGGGCGCCGGCCCCGGCTCGTCCGGCGGCAGCTCGCTCCCGGAGATCTGCAACCGCGAGACCTCCTTGGGCACGTCGACCACCCGCCCCGGCACCAATGCGCGGGCCTCCGCGCCCTCGATCGAGACGGTCACGCCCGGCAGTTCCTGCGCGGCCTGCCAGTGCGTCCCCCTGGCCCGCCGCGCGACCTTGCGGATGTGCCCGGAAACCCAATCCCGCACCGGTTCGTGCCACTCCCCGCCCGGCTTCGCGCGCTCGTCCAGGCACACC
Source organism: Saccharothrix sp. AJ9571 (assembly GCF_021725495.1). Lineage (NCBI taxonomy): Bacteria > Bacillati > Actinomycetota > Actinomycetes > Pseudonocardiales > Pseudonocardiaceae > Saccharothrix > Saccharothrix sp. AJ9571. The sequence goes on from NZ_CP091382.1 coordinate 1,261,505, forward strand.
GCCAAAGCAGCGGCGGCCGCGGCTTCCAGCAACGGCGTGCGCGCGGGCGGTGCGGACTTCTCCATGCGCAGGATGACCGGCATCGCTCGGACCTCGTCCGGCGACGCCTCCGGCAGAGCGGTTTCCTCCGCGGGCAGGCCCAGCCACGACGCGTACCGCGCGGCCAGAGGTTCGAGGATCATGGCCGTTCCGGCTCCAGGCCGTCGGCGGCGTCGGCGGCTTCCACTTCGGCGCGCGTGATGCCCAGCATGAACAGCACCGCGTCGAGGAACGGGTGCGAGAGCGCGGTGTCCGCCACCTCGCGCAACGCGGGCTTGGCGTTGAACGCCACGCCCATCCCCGCTGCAGAAAGCATGTCGATGTCGTTGGCGCCGTCGCCGACCGCCACGCACTGGGTCAGCGGGATGCCGTAGTCGACGGCGAACCGGCGCAGCGCGACCGCCTTGCCCGGCCGGTCGATGACCTCGCCGATCACCTTGCCGGTCAGCTTGCCGTCGACGATCTCCAGCTCGTTCGCCGCGGCGAAGTCCAGCCCCAGGTCGTCGACCAGCTTCTGGATGATCGTGGTGAACCCGCCGGACACCACCCCGCAGCGGTACCCCAGCCGCTTGAGCGTGCGCACGGTGGTGCGGGCGCCCGGGGTCAGCTGCAGTGACGCCGCCACCTCGTCGAGCACGGTCGCGGGCAGGCCTTCGAGCAGCGCGACCCGCCGCTCCAGCGACTCGGTGAAGTTCAGCTCGCCGCGCATCGCGGCCTCGGTGATCTCGCGGACCTGCGGCTCCACCCCGGCGAACGCGCCGAGCATCTCGATGACCTCGCCCTGGATGAGCGTGGAGTCCACATCGAACACGATCAGCCGCTTGGCCCGCCGCGCCAGCCCGGCCCGCTCGACCGCCACGTCGAGCCCGCCGCGCGAAGCCACGTCGGCGAGCGCGGTGCGCAGCGCCTCGTCGGAGGCCTCGGTGTCCTCGGCGACCGAGACGTAGACCTCGAGCCCGGTCACCGGGTAGTCGGCGATGCTGCGGATCGAGTCGATGTTCACGTTCAGCGCCGCTAGCCGCCGCGCCACCTCGGTGAACGCCCGTGCGGTGAACGGCAGGCCGAGCACCACCAGCACGTGGCTGGAACCGTGGCGGGCCGGCGCGAACGGGTCCTCGCCGATCGCCGAGCCGATGCTCACCTCGACCTGCATCGACACCGAGTGCATGGCCTGCTCGACCAGCTCTTGCAGGCCTTCGGGGTCGCTCTCCACGGCCACCAGCACCCCGAGCACCAACTGCCCGCGGATGACCACCTGCTCGACGTCGAGCAGGTCCACCCCGTGCCGGGTCAGCGCGGCGAACAGCACCGAGGAGACGCCCGGCTTGTCCGGGCCGGTCGTGGTGATCAGAACTGGGGTCTTCGTCACGGCACCCTTCCCTCAGACAGAAACGAAGCGCGCACCCCGGCGATCCGGGATGCGCGCTTCGCGATCACTTAGCTCACTGCTCGCCCGCGTTGTCCTTGGAGTGGTTGCCCGGGATCGCGGCTTCGGTGAGCACCTGCGACGGTGCCTTCGACTCGCCGTGCAGCTTCGGCTTGCCGGTGAAGGTGATCTCACCTTCCTTGTGGATCCGCTCGACCATGTGCGGGTAGTGCAGCTCGAACGCCGGGCGCTCCGACCGGATGCGCGGCAGCTCGGTGAAGTTGTGCCGCGGCGGCGGGCACGAGGTGGCCCACTCGAGCGAGTTGCCGTAGCCCCACGGGTCGTCGACCGTGACGATCTCGCCGTACCGGTAGCTCTTGAAGACGTTCCACAGGAACGGCAGCGTCGAGGCACCGAGGATGTAGGCACCGATCGTGGAGATCGTGTTCAGCGTGGTGAACCCGTCGCTGACCAGGTAGTCGGCGTACCGGCGCGGCATGCCCTCGTTGCCCAGCCAGTGCTGGACCAGGAAGGTGCCGTGGAAGCCGATGAACGTGGTCCAGAAGTGCAGCTTGCCCAGCGGCTCGTCGAGCATCCGGCCGGTGATCTTCGGGAACCAGAAGTAGATGCCGGCGAAGGTGGCGAACACGATCGTGCCGTAGAGCACGTAGTGGAAGTGCGCCACCACGAAGTAGCTGTCCGAGACGTGGAAGTCGATCGCCGGGGCGGCCAGCAGGATGCCGGACAGTCCGCCGAAGAGGAAGGTCACGATGAAGCCGACGCTGAAGATCATCGGCGTCTCGAAGCTCAGCTGCCCCTTCCACATCGTGCCGATCCAGTTGAAGAACTTGACCCCGGTCGGGACGGCGATCAGGAAGGTCATGAAGGAGAAGAACGGCAGCAGCACCGCGCCGGTGGCGTACATGTGGTGCGCCCACACCGCGATCGACAGCGCGGCGATGCCCAGCGTCGCCCAGACCAGGCCCTTGTAGCCGAAGATCGGCTTGCGGCTGAAGACCGGGAAGATCTCCGAGACGATGCCGAAGAACGGCAGCGCGACGATGTAGACCTCCGGGTGCCCGAAGAACCAGAACAGGTGCTGCCAGAGGATCACCCCGCCGTTGGCCGGGTCGAACACGTGCGCGCCGAGGTGCCGGTCCGCCAGCAGGCCCATCAGCGCCGCGGTCAGGATCGGGAAGGCCAGCAGGATCAGGATGCTGGTGACCAGGATGTTCCAGGTGAAGATGGGCATCCGGTACATCGTCATGCCGGGGGCGCGCAGGCAGACCACCGTGGTGATCATGTTGACCGCGCCGAGGATCGTGCCGAGACCGGACACCACCAGGCCGGAGATCCACAGGTCGGCGCCGACGCCGGGCGAGTGGATCGCGTCCGAGAGCGGGGTGTAGGCGAACCAGCCGAAGTCGGCGGCGCCACCCGGGGTGAGGAACCCGGACATCACGATCAGGCCGCCGAAGAGGTACAGCCAGTAGGAGAACGCGTTCAGCCGCGGGAACGCCACGTCGGGCGAGCCGATCTGCAGCGGCAGGATGAAGTTCGCGAACCCGAACAGGATCGGCGTCGCGTAGAGCAGCAGCATCACCGTGCCGTGCATGGTGAACAGCTGGTTGTACTGCTCCTGGGAGAGGAACTGCTGTCCCGGCCGGGCCAGCTCGCTCCGGATCAGCATCGCCATCGCGCCGCCGACCATGAAGAAGGCGAACGAGGTGACCAGGTACATGATGCCGATTTGCTTGTGGTCCGTCGTGCGGAACAACCGCAGCAGGTACGAACCCTTCACCGACTCGCGCGCCGGGTACGGGCGCGTGGCGATCGGCTTGGGGGCTACGGCCGTCACTCCTGCCTCCTGCACTGCTCTGTGATGCACTGCGCATGCAACTGTGGTGGTCCCGGCAGCGGACATGCCGCTGGCCGAGTGGCTACGGGGATCGTAGCCCGCGCCCGCAACGGGGGCGCGCACCGGCTGGCAAGATCGCGGGTTCGCGCCTTCCCACCCGCGCTGACCCGCGCGAATCCACCCCGTCCTGACCAGCGGCGGCGACGCCGACCACGGGTTTTGCCCGATTCCGGGCGCGATGTGGGGTCCCTCACGCCAACACGCGCGAAAAGCGGCTACTTCTTCCGTAGGCGCTCAGGACCTGGTCCAGGGCTGCAACCAGGGCGACGCGGGCCACTGCTCGGCGGCGGCCAGCAGCGGCATCGCGGTCGCGCCGTCGAGGTGCTCGCGGACGATGTCGGCGTGCCCGGCGTGGCGCGCGCTCTCCTCGATCAGGTGCAGCAGCACCCAGCGAATCGACCAGGCTTCGAGCTCGTCGGGGTACCAGGGCACGTTCTTCGGCACCGGGACCGGTTCACCCAGGTCGGCGACCCCGCCGATGACCCGTTCGGTCCGCCGGGCCACCTCGGCGTACATCTCGAGCACGCCCGCCAGCGTCTCGTCGGCACGCAGGGTGAACGCGTCGGCGTAGTCCTCCATGGCAGGCTGCGGCGGGTCGTCGAACTCGATCAGGTCGATCCAGCTCCGCTCGGTGGTCGCCACGTGCTTGACCAGCCCGCCGACGGTCAGCGCGCTGCGGCTCGGCGCCCGCCGCGCCTCTTCGTCGGTGAGCCCGTGCGCGGCGATCTTCAGCACGCGCCGCTGCTGTTCCAGGAAGGCCAGCAGGCCTTCACGTTCGTCGGCCACCGGTCCGGTGTTGGCATCCCTCACGACATTCCCCCAGTTGGTTCGGCTGCCGCATCATGCCACCCGGCGGAGCCTTTCGGCACGGGGCAGATAAGCCGCGCCCACCACCAGGAGCACGGCCATCGCGGTCGACTGCAGCCTGGTCGCCAGCCCGGCCAGCGGCTCGACGAAGTGCACGCCCACCTCGCTGACCGCGACCAGCACGAAGACCACCACGGCCACCGACCGCCACCGCGGCGGCCACCAGACGATCAGGCTGCCCGCGCCGATCAGGTAGATGACGGTCAGCACCTCGGTGAGCACCAGGTGCGCCTGGTGCGACGGCGAAGTCCCCTGGCACAGCGCGTTCACCGACATCGCGCAGTCCAGCGGCAGCAGGGCGTGCGCGATCAGCGTCACGCCGAAGACGCCGACCGCGACCACGGACAGCCGCGAGAGCCAGTGGATCGGGGCGAGCCGGTTCAGCGGCGGCACCGCGATGATGAACATGATCCCGGCGGCGATTTCCGCGATCCGGAAGAGATCGCGGTACGGCCGGTCCCGCGCGGTCGCCTCGTCCACCGGCGAGCGCAGCACGGACAGCCCGGTCGGCACCACCAGCTCCCATAGCCACGCCGAGTAGGCGACGACGGCCAGCACGAGCAGCGCCACCGCCATCCGGCGCACCGGCCGCAGTCCCCTCACGCGCACAGGGTGACACGGCAGTCGAGGGAATTCAGCCCCTGGTCCGGACGAACGGGAAGACCACCGTCTGGCGGATCGAGGCGCCGGTGAGCAACATCAGCAGCCGGTCGACGCCCATGCCGAGCCCACCCGTCGGCGGCATGCCGTGTTCCAGCGCGAGCAGGAAGTCCTCGTCCAGCTCCATCGCTTCGATGTCACCGCTGGCCGCACGCAGCGACTGCGCCTCCAGCCGCCGCCGTTGCTCGATCGGGTCGGTCAGCTCGCTGTAGGCCGTGCCGATCTCGGCGCCGAAGGCGATCAGGTCCCAGCGCTCGGCCAGCCGCGGGTCCAGCCGGTGGCGCCGGGTCAGCGGGGAGACGTCGGTCGGGTAGTCGGTGTAGAAGACCGGGCTCAGCGTGCGCGGCTCGACCAGGTGCTCGTGTGCCTTGAGCACCAGGTCGCCGTGGCCCGGTTCGTCGGCGCCGTCGAGCGGGACCCCGGCCTGGCGGCACAGGCGGCGCAGCTCGGAGACCGAGGTGCCCGCGTCGATCCGCTCGCCCAGCGCGTCGGAGACGGCGTCGTGCACGGTGATCACCGGCCAGTCGCCGGAGATGTCGACCTCGCCGACGTCCGGCCGTCGCACCACCTGGCTGCCGTATGCGGCCTCGGCGGCGCACTGCACCAGTTCGCGCGTCAGCCGCCGCATGGTGCCGTAGTCGGCGTAGGCCTGGTACGCCTCGAGCATGGTGAACTCGGGGTTGTGCGTGGCGTCCACGCCCTCGTTGCGGAAGTTGCGGTTCAGCTCGAACACCCGCTCCACCCCGGCCACGCACAGGCGCTTGAGGTACAGCTCCGGCGCGATCCGCAGGTACATCCGCATGTCGTAGGCGTTGATGTGGGTGACGAACGGCCGGGCGTTGGCGCCGCCGTGCACGGTCTGCAGCATCGGCGTCTCCACCTCGAGGAATTCGCGCTGGTGCAGGCGTTCCCGCAGCGCGCGCACCACCGTGCCGCGCAGCCGCAGCATGGCCGCGGAGTCCGGGTTGACCGCCAGGTCGAGGTACCGCTTGCGGACGCGGGTCTCCGGATCGGACAGTCCCTTGCGGCGGTCGGGCAGCGGGTGCAGGCACTTCGCCGTGACCGTCCACTCCGAAACGAGCACGGACAGCTCGCCGCGGCGGGAGGTGATCACCTCGCCGGTCACGCCGACGTGGTCACCGAGGTCCACACCGGATCGCCAGTCGTCCAGCGGCACCACGTCGGCGGCGAGCATGAGCTGCAGTTCGCCGCTGAAGTCCTTGATCCGGGCGAAGCAGAGGCCGCCGAGGTTGCGCAGGGCGATCACGCGCCCGGCCACGCTCACCCGTTCGCCGGTGTGCTGATCGGCCTCCAGCCTGCCGAACCTCGCGACCACGTCGCCGAGCACCGAATCGCGGTCGAAGCCGACCGGGTACGGGTCCACGCCCGCCGCCCGCAGCCGGTCGAGCTTGGCGATCCGCACCCGCACCTGCTCCGGGCGCCGCACCGGTTTCACCGCCACCGCCGCGCTTTCCTCGATCCGCCGCACCTGGCCGACGAAGTCCTCGGTGACGGTCTCCAGCCGCAGCGCCCGATTCGCGCCGAGACCGGGGACGAAACCTTCCAGCGCACCGGCGACGAGGCTCACCTTCGGCAGTCGCCGCGTGGAGGCGTAACAAAGGAAACGCGGTTCCCATTCGGGTCCGTACTTGGCGTTCGCGCGGTACAGCGATTCGAGTTGGAAGAATCGGGAGAACACGCTGAGCACGGCACGCCAGGCCCGCAACACCGGTCCGGCGCCGATTCGCTCGCCACCGGCGAAGACCGCGCGGAACATCGCGAAGTTGAGCGAGATCCGTTGCGCGCCAAGCCTTGAGCAGGCGGCGACCAGTTCGGCGAGCAGGAACTCGTTGAGGCCGTTGCCCGCGTCACGGTCCCGGCGCATGAGGTCCAGCGAAAGGCCGCGGCGTCCCCAGGGAACGAAGGAAAGCAGGCCGCGGAGTTCACCGTGGGCGTCGAAGGCCTCGACCATCACGCAACGGCCGTCGGACGGATCGCCGAGCCGTCCCAGCGCCATCGAAAATCCGCGTTCACTTTCCCCGCCGCGCCATTGTTGCGCTTTCTTGAGCAGAGACTGCATTTCCTCGTCCGAAATCTCGGAATGCCGCCTCACGCGACTGGAAAACCCGGCTCGTTCGATTCGGCTCACGGCCTGGCGGACGGTTCGCCGATCGGGTCCACTCAGACTGAACTCGCGCACGTCCAGAATTGCCTCATCACCGATTTCCAGCGCTTTCAACCCGGCCGCGGTGTAGACCTCCGCACCACGGCGGCTCGCACCGAGCACACCGGGAACCCAGCCGTAGCGCCGTGCTTCGGCCAGCCACTCCCGCACCGCCGCCGGCCACGCCTCCGGGTCGCCGACCGGGTCCGCGCTGGCGATACTGGTGCCGCCCAGCACGCGGTAGGTGATCGCGGCACGCCCGGAAGGCGCGAAAGCCACGCTTTTGTCCCGGCGTGTGGCGAAATAGCCGAGTGAATCCGGCTCACCGTGTTCGGCGAGCAGTTCCCGCAGCCGCAATTCCTCTTCGTCGGTGCGCAGGTGTTGCGTGCGCACTCCCCGGAAGAACACGAACAACGCGGCGACCGTGGCGAAGGTGCCACCGAGGTCGAGCAGCACGTCCAGCCAGTCCGGCCCGTGACCGACACCGAACCGGCCCAGCCGCAGCAGTTCACCGGTGGAGTGGTTGGCCGCCCAGACGAACCGTTCCCAGTTGCTCGCGAGCGTGCCGGGGAAGATTTCGGCGAGGATCCAGCCGCCGACGGTCACCGTGGCCATCCCGGCGAACAGCACCACCAGGCCGTGCCGGAACGCGCCGGGCGCCAGCCGGGCCGGGAACGCCGGGCGCAGCGCGAGCAGCAGGCCGATGAGCACGGCGGCGACGATCTCCAGCCCGCCGATCACGGACACGATCGCCGGGATCTGCACGGCGTCGCCGGGTTCGAGTTCGACCAGGTCCGGCGCCCACAGCAGGAGCAACTGCCCGGCGACCATGATCGACAGCCCGCCGACCTGGAACAACACCAGCGCGTAGAGCGCGGCCCGTTTGCGGCGGCGCAGCGCGGCGCCGAGCACCACGAGGACCAGCGCGATCACCAGGTTCGCGTCGGCGGGGATGCTGAGCAGCCAGAACACGCCCGTGAGCACGTGGCGCAGCCAGCGGCCGTCATCGCCGAGCAGCAGGAACAGCAGCGACGAGAAGGCGCCGAGCTGCACGACGGTGGCGACGAGCCCGGCGGCCCTCGCCTTCCACCTGGGCACGGGTGGGTTGCTCACGGTCGGTTTCCCCGTCGTCCTGGCCGGCATCTGGAGTTTCCTACTCAACCCGCGCCACCCCTCATCCGACATCGTCCGCGAGTCTGATCGCCGGGAGCGATCCTTCCTTCGTTCGGGGGACCCGCCGGTAGCGGGGGCGACGGTACCGGTGTGAAGCTGGTCGCAGCTTGCTTGGGGCCGCCCCCGCGTGGTGTCACGCTGGTCGTTCCACCCGCTCATCCGGTCAACGAGGGAAGGGACGGTCGACGACGATGTCTGCCCCCGGCACTGAAGGCGAACTGACCGCACCGTATGGCTCCGGACCCTCGGCTGGCCCAGCCGCCACGCCCCGCAGGAAGGTGCGCGTGCACCACCTGCGTGAGCTGAAGGAACGCGGCGAAGCGTGGCCGATGCTCACCGCTTACGACATGTACACCGCGGAACTGTTCGACGAGGCCGGGATCCCGGTGCTGCTGGTCGGCGACTCCGCGGCGAACAACGTGTTCGGTTACGACACCACGGTCCCGGTGACGGTGGACGAACTGCTGCCGCTGGTGCGCGCGGTGACCAGGGCGGTGAAGTACGCGCTCGTGGTGGCCGACCTGCCGTTCGGGTCGTACCAGCTGTCGCCGGAGCAGGCGCTGGCGACGGCCGTCCGGTTCATGAAGGAGGGCCGGGCGCACGCGGTGAAGCTCGAAGGCGGGCGGAAGTTCGCGCCCCACGTGGAGGCGCTGACGTCGGCGGGTGTGCCGGTGATGGGGCACATCGGGTTCACCCCGCAGAGTGAACACAACCTGGGCGGTTACCGCGTGCAGGGGCGCGGGGAGGCCGGGGAGGAACTGGTCGCCGACGCGCTGGCGCTGCAGGAGGCGGGCGTGTTCGCGGTGGTGATGGAGATGGTGCCGGCGGAGGTGGCGAAGCAGGTCACGCACTCGCTGCAGATCCCCACCGTCGGCATCGGCGCGGGCCCGGACTGCGATGCCCAGGTGATGGTGTGGCAGGACATGGCCGGCTTGCGCCGGGGCAAGGCCCCGCGCTTCGTGAAGCGCTACGGCGATCTCGCCGGCGCCCTCAGCGACGCCGCCACCGCCTTCGCCGCCGACGTCCGCCGAGGCGAATTCCCCACCCCCGACCACTCCTTCCACTAACCCACACTCACGCACCCGAGTCCCTCGTTGAGGCACCCGAACCCCACACTCAGGAAGCCGAGTCCCACACTCGCGAGGCCGAGCCCCACGTTCAGGCAGCCGAGCCCGGCGCTCGCGCCGCCGAGTCCTGCGTTCGAACAGGCGAGGCCCACACCCAGGAAGCCGACTTCTACGTTCGGGCACCCGAACTCCACACCCGGCGGCCTGCCCCGAACGTGGGGGTTGACTTCCTGAGTGTGTTTTCGGGTGCACGAGTGTGGAATTCGGCTTCCCGAACGTGGGGTTCGGATGCCTGAACGTGGGGTTCGGATGCCTGAACGTGGAGTTCGGGTGCCTGAGCGTGGAGTTCGGCTCGCGAGTGTGGAGCTCGCCTGCCTGAGCGTGGGGTTCGGCTTCCCGAATGTGGAGCCCGGGTGCCCGAGTGTGGGATTCGGATACCCGAACGTGGGGTTCAGCCTCGCGAGTGTGGAGCTGGATGTCCGAACGTGGGGTTCGGCTTCCTGAGTGTGGAGTTCGGGTGCCTGAGCGTGGGGTTCGGGTTTGGACGTGGGGTTCGGGTGCCTGAGTGTGGGGTTCGGATGCTTGAACGTGGGGTTCGGGTGGGGCTTGAGAGGGCGGCGGGGGGTGGTTGAGCCATGTTCGGGTATGTGAACATTCGTCACATGCTTGACTGTATTCAGTCAGTGGCTTAGCGTTTACCCACCGCCGCCACGGGTCCTCGAAGAGGAGGAGACGATGCGCGTAACGCGCGCCGCGACAGCTGAGCGTTGCCGGAGCTCCACGCCTACTCCCTGAAATCCCCACTGACCGGGGGCTCGTTCAGTCTGGCGGCGGGAGCGAGCCCCCACCTTCTTCCGCGTGCACCACTGTGCCCGGCCGATGAGGCACAGTGGTGCGCATGGAAGAGCTGTACCCGCCGATCGAGCCGTTCCGGACCGGGCTGCTCGAGGTCGGCGACGGGCACCTCGTGCACTGGGAGACGTCCGGCAATCCGGAGGGCAAACCGGTGGTGGTGCTGCACGGCGGGCCCGGCAGCGGGCTGACCCCGTTGTCGCGCAGGCACTTCGACCCGTCGGCGTACCTCATCGTCCAGTTCGACCAGCGCGGTTCCGGGCGCAGCACGCCGAGCATCACCGACCCCGAGGTGGACCTGTCGGCGAACACCACCTGGCACCTGGTCGCCGACCTCGAACTGTTGCGCACGCACCTCGGCATCGACAGGTGGCAGGTGTTCGGCGGTTCGTGGGGTTCGACGCTCGCCCTCGCCTACGCCGAAACGCACCCGGGGCGGGTCAGCGAGATCGTGCTGCGCGGCGTGTTCACCGCCCGGCAAAGCGAACTCGACTGGATCTACCGCGACGGCGCTTCCCGGATGTACCCGGACGCGTGGGGCGCCTACCTCGCCCCCATCCCCGAAGCCGAGCGCGACGATCCGATGGCGGCTTACCGCCGCCTCGCCTACCACCCGGACCGCGGCGTACGCGAGGCCGCGGCGATCGCCTGGAGCGCTTGGGAAGGCGCGATCGTCTCGCTGGTTCCGCAGCCGAGCTACCTGCAGAACTACAGCCGCCCCGGCTTCGCGCTCCCGTTCGCGCGGATCGCGCTGCACTACTTCGCCCACGGTGCCTGGCTGGACGACGGCCAACTGATCCGAGACGCCGCGAAGCTGACCGGCATCCCGGGAGTCCTGGTGCAGGGCCGCTATGACGTGGTCTGCCCACCGACCACCGCCTGGGAACTGCACGAGGCGTGGCCGGGATCAGAATTGAAACTGCTGAACACCGCAGGCCATGCAGTGAATGATCTCGGCGTGCTCGCCGCGCTCAAGGCCGCCACCGACCGCTTCCGCTGATCGCAGCACCCCGCCGCGACACGAATGTGGCTTTGGGGCACCAAGCCCACTAGAGGCTCGAGAAACTGGAAGCGACCCGCGAAACGCGCGATCGAAGCCGCGAACCGGAACTGGGACCGAAGACCGAGGACCGCGAGCCAAGAGACCGAAACCCAGGAACCGCGAACCGGAAGCCCAGCCGCAACCGAATCGGGAGCCGGGAGCAAAGGAGAGCACCCACTCTCCCCCTCACCCCGGTCCTAAGCCAAAAAGACGGCGGGGATCAGGTTGTCAAGGCATCTTTCCCGCCTTGACAACCTGATCCCCGCCGTAGTCACAATGAAACACCGGGGTGGGCGCCCCTGACCGAAAGAGCCACCCAGAATTCAGCCCGAACCCCAGGCGACGACAGACTCTGCCCCGTCAGTGACTCGACTCTGCGCAGCCAGTTCCGCAGCGTATGCCGATGGATGCCGAGGCGCGTCGCCGCAGCGTCGTTGTTGCCGTGTTCTTCCAGCCAGCAGCGAAGAGCCTCGATCAGATCAGCGCTCAGCGGCGAGAGCAGGGATTCCGCGAATAGAGCGGCGCTCTCCTTCGGGAGCAGTGATAACAAGCCCGAACCGGCGTACTCCTCGAAGTCCAACAACGGCACGCGTCGGGCGCGGGCAGCTTGGGCGGCGTGGGAGGCTTGGCGGTAGGCGATCGGAGCAGCGGAGGCGGGCGAGAGGCCGGCGTGCAGGCCCAGGCGGCGCGCCAGGGGTTCAACCTGTGAAGGGTCCGCACCGACCACCACCAGCATCGACTCCCGCGCCACGCAGAAGGACTCCGCCATGGCGTCCGCGAAGGCTCGCCGGGCGGGGGCGGCGCCCACGACGACCGCGAAGCGCCACGGTGGCGCAGGCAGCGACGGCCACAGGCCCCGGATCGTCCTCACCGCCAGGTCCTCATCGGACAGCAGCAGGTCCAGCAGGCCCGAGCGCAATCGCCCCAGTACCCCGCTCTGCTCCCGGTTCCGTTGCAAAGCCAGCGAAAGCAGCGAAGCCGCCGTGTTCACGATGAACTGGTCGGCGGCATCCAGCGCTTCCGGCCGGCCGACCGCGAGGACCGTCCGCGCGTCCAGCGAATGCAGGACGACCTCATCACCCGAAGGCAGCCGGACCCCCCGCGTTCCCCGCAGGTCGGAGACCTCCAGGTCAGCGGCGTGTGCACGCGCCGCCGCCGGGGCGGCTTCGACCGGTGTGCCCGAGTCCAGCAGCAGCACCCAGCCGTCCACCAAACGCGCCAGCCGACGCACCACCGCCGCCGGGCCGCCGCGGCCGACCGCCGCTCGTGTCAGTTCCTGCTGGCCACGGCCCGTCCGCACCACGGTCGCGTACTCGTCGGCCGCCACCGCCGCCGAGACCGCCTTGGTGATCGCGATGAACGGCGTCTCCCGCGGCACCTCCAGCAACGGCAACCCGGCCGACTCGGCGGCCGCGACCAGGTCCGGCGGCACCCGCGGGTGGATCACCCCGCTGCCGAAGCCGATACCGGCGACCCCCGCCGCCACCAGCCGATCCACATAGGAACCGAAGACGGCGTCCAGCGCCAGCCCGGTGGTCAGCAGCAGCTCACCGCCGTCCAGGAAGGCCGTCGGGTCGAGCAGTTCGGTGGGGTGCACCCAGCCGATCGTGCGGTCCAGCCCAGCCGAACCAGCCAGCACGCGCAGCCCCTCGGCCTCCGCGAGCTGCCGCAGCGAAAGTGCCATAGTGGTGAATCCTACCCACTGGGTTGTCCAAGTTGGCACCTGACGACCGTCCACGCCGGTCGCATCCTGAACCCATGACCGCCCAGCTCACGCAGCGCAGGCTGCTGACCGAGATCCCCGGCCCGGCCTCCCGTGCCCTGCAGGAACGCCGCGGCGACGCGGTCGCCGCGGGCGTCGGCTCGGTGCTGCCCGTCTACATCGCCTCCGCCGCGGGCGGCCTGCTCACCGACGCCGACGGCAACACGCTGATCGACCTCGGCTCCGGCATCGCGGTGACGAACGTCGGCCATGCGGCTCCCGCCGTGGTCGACCGCGTCCGCGCGCAGGTCGCCGAGTTCACCCACACCTGCTTCATGGTCACGCCGTACGAGGGTTACGTGCAGGTCTGCGAGCAGCTCAAGGACCTGACGCCCGGCGACCACGCCAAGCGCTCGGTCCTGTTCAACTCCGGCGCCGAAGCGGTGGAGAACGCGGTGAAGATCGCCCGCGTGGCCACCGGCCGCCAGGCCGTCGTGGTGTTCGACCACGCCTACCACGGCCGCACCAACCTGACCATGGCGCTGACCGCGAAGTCGATCCCGTACAAGCACGGCTTCGGCCCGTTCGCCCCCGAGGTCTACCGGGTGCCCGGCTCCTACCCCTACCGCGACGGCCTGACCGGGCCCGAGGCCGCGGCCGCCGCGCTCGACCGGATCGAGAAGCAGATCGGCGGCGACCAGGTCGCCGCCGTGGTGATCGAGCCGATCCAGGGCGAGGGCGGCTTCATCGAGCCCGCGCCCGGCTTCCTGCCCACGCTGGCCGACTGGTGCGCGCGCCACGGCGTGGTCTTCGTCGCCGACGAGGTGCAAACCGGTTTCTGCCGCACCGGCGACTGGTTCGCGTCGAACCACGAGAACGTGGTGCCGGACCTGATCGCCACCGCGAAGGGCATCGCCGGCGGGCTGCCGCTCGCCGCGGTCACCGGCCGCGCCGAGCTGATGGACGCCGTGCCGTCCGGCGGCCTCGGCGGCACCTACGGCGGCAACCCGATCGCCTGCGCCGCCGCGCTCGGCTCGATCGAAATCATGCGGACCGACCGCCTGGACCTCGCCGCCCGCGACATCGCCGAGACCGTGCTGCCGCGCCTGCACCGGATCGGCGACCGCACCGGTGTCATCGGTGACGTCCGCGGCCGGGGCGCGATGATCGCCGCCGAATTCGTCAAGCCCGGCACCGAGGAGCCGGATGCGGCGCTGACCGGTCGCGTCGCCAAGGCCTGCCACGCGGCGGGCGTGGTGGTGCTGACCTGCGGCACCTACGGCAACGTCGTGCGCCTGCTGCCGCCGCTGTCCCTTTCCCCCGAACTGCTCGACGAGGGTCTTTCCGTGCTCGAGCAGGCAATTGTCGCGGAGGCCGGAAAATGAGCACGTTCCCGTTCTGGGTCGCCGGAAAGCCGGTGACCGGCGGCGAAACCGCCACCATTCACAGTTCCTACGACAACTCGGTCGCGGGCCGGCATTTCATTCCGGGCGATACCGAAGTCGAAGCCGCGGTCCAGGCCGCCGACGACGTCAAGAAAGAAGCAGCGGCCACCCCCGCCCACGTGCGCGCGGCGGCACTCGACCACATTTCCCGGCGCATCACCGAACGCGCCGAGGAATTCGCCCGGCTGATCACCGCGGAGTCGGCCAAGCCGATCAAGTGGTCACGCGGCGAGGTCGCCCGTGCTGCTTCGACGTTCCGCTGGGCCGCCGAGGAGGCTCGCCGGTTCTCCGGTGAGCTGCAGCGGCTGGACACCGACCCCGGCGGCACCGGCCGGATGGCGCTCGTGCGGCGCGTGCCGAAGGGCCCGATCCTCGGCATCACCCCGTTCAACTTCCCGCTGAACCTGGTGGCGCACAAGGTGGCACCGGCGATCGCGGTCGGCGCGCCGATCGTGCTCAAGCCCGCGCCCGCCACCCCGCTCACCGCGCTGCTGCTCGGCGAACTGCTCGCGGAGACCGCACTGCCCGCGGGCAGCTGGTCGATCCTGCCTTCGAGCAACGAGGTGGCGGCGCGGCTGGTCGCCGATCCGCGGCTGCCGGTGGTCTCGTTCACCGGTTCCGTGCCGGTGGGCTGGGGCATCCGGGACAGCGCGCCGCGCAAGCACGTGGCGCTCGAACTGGGCGGCAACGCGGCCGCCATCGTCTGTCCTGATTGGACGGACCTGGACTTCGCCGCGCAGCGCATCGCCACCTTCGCGATGTACCAGGCCGGGCAGTCGTGCATCTCGGTGCAGCGGGTCTACGCGCACGCCGACGTGTTCGACGAACTGGCGGAGAAGGTCACCGCCGCGGTCGCGGCGCTGGGTGTCGGCGACCCGAACGACGACGCCACCGACGTCGGCCCGCTGATCAACACGGCCGCCGCCGAGCGGGTCGAAGCGTGGGTCCGCGAAGCCGGTGGCGAGGTGACCCGCGAAGGCGCGACGCTCACGCCGACCGTGCTGACCGACGTCGCCGAGGACGCCAAGGTGCTCGCGGACGAGGTGTTCGGCCCGGTCGTCACGCTGAACCGCGTCGACTCGGTGGCCGAGGCGTTCGACCGGGTCAACGACTCGCGGTTCGGCCTCCAGACCGGGGTGTTCACCCGCGACCTGCCGACCGCGTTCGAGGCCGCGTCCCGGCTCGACGTCGGCGGGGTGGTGATCGGTGACGTGCCGAGCTTCCGCGCCGACCAGATGCCCTACGGCGGGGTGAAGGACTCCGGCGTCGGGCGCGAGGGCCCGGCCGCCGCGATGCTCGACTTCACGGAAGAGCGGGTAACCGTGCTGACAGGGCTGCCGCTGTAGCCGGGTGCGCTTCGACGAGTGACGGGCCGTACCAGGTCAGGAACCTCCCGGAGACCAGCACGTACGGCACTCCGGGGAAGGCCTCCGGCCCGTCCTCGTCGGTGAACAGGTAGGGCTCGTCGGGCAGCACCAGCAGCTCCGCCGCGCCACTGTCGAACTGCGCGCGCAGCTCGTCCAGCGTGGGACGCGGGTAGCGATCGGCGTGGTCCGCGTAGGTCAGGTCCACGCCGAGGCGGCGCAGCACGTCACCGCCGAAGGTGTCCCGGCCGAGCACCACCCACGGCTTGCGCCAGACCGGCACGACCGCCTTCGCCCGCACCGGCGGGGTCTCGCGCCACAGGTCCTCGGCCCGCACCAGCCAGTCCGGCTCGTCGAGTTCGAGGCCCTGGGTGAGCAGCCGGCGCAGGGAGCCCAGCGCGGCGGGCACGGTCGCCGCCGCGGCCATCACCCACACCGGGACCCCGTTGGCGCGCAGGCGTTCGACGTCGTCGGGGCGGCTCTCCTCGGCGTTGGCCAGCACCAGGTCCGGGCGCAGGTCGAGGATGCGGTCCACCTTGGGGTACTTCGAACCGCCGATGCGCGGGAGGTCCAGCTCCGGCGGGTGGGTGCAGTAGTCGGTGACACCGACCAGCGTGCCCGGCGCGCTCACCGCCACCGCCTCGGTCAGCGACGGCACCATCGAGACGATCCGGCCCGGCGCACCGGTCAGCGGCACGTCCTCGCCGAGGTCATCGGTCATCCGCATGCGTTCACACCCGCTCGAAGCTCACCTTGCGCTTGTCCACGTCGACCGCGGTCAGCCGGATGGTCACCCGGCCGCCTTCGTTGAAGTTCTCCCCGCTGCTCTTGGCGATCACCGGCGGGTCCTCCAGCAGGACCTCGGCCCGGGCTTCCTCGGCGCGCAGCACCACCGCACCGAAGGTCTCGCCGATGCGGTCGGCCAGGATCCACGCCTCGACCTGGTCCACGCAGGCGCGTTCGACCTTGCCCGCCAGCGTGTCCGACGCGCTCATGAACTCGGGCAGCCGGCCGAGCGCCGCGCGCACCCACTCCGGGACCGGCCGGTCGGCGGTCACCGCGAGGCAGATCTCCGTGGCGAAGCGGTCGACCAGGCGGCGGATGGGCGCGGTGACGTGCGCGTACGGGCCGCCGATGCCCGCGTGCGTGATCCCTTCCGGGGCGCCGCCGTCGAAGGCGGTGTACCCGGCGCCGCGCAGCAGGCGGGTGGTGTCGGCGTAGAGCGCCAGCGATTCGGGCTGCCGCGGGTCCAGTGTGGACAGCAGTTCGGCGACCCCGGCCTCGGCGGGCCAGTCGATGCCGAGCGCGCGGGCCGAGCGGCGCAGCCAGTTCACCGCGTCCGGCTCGGCCTCGGGCAGCGTGCGCAACACGCCGACGCCCGCGTCGATCATGATCTTCGCCGCGCTCATGCCGGTGAGCAGGGAGATCTCGGCGTTCCAGGCGTCGACGTCGGTGCGGGGACGGCGCATCAGCCGCCAGTTGCCGTCCTCGTCGGCGCTGATCTCCTGCTCCGGCAGTTGCAGCTCCAGCGCCCCGCGGTGCACGGCCAGCTCGCGACGCAGGCGGCCCAGCTCCGGCAGGACGGCGATCGACGGGTGCGCGCGGCCCGCGTCGGCGGCGGCCTGGACGGTTTCGTAGTCGAACTGCTCGGTGGACCGGACCAGCGCGCGGCGGACGTGCACCGACTTCGGATCGCCGTCGGCGTCGGTGTCGATCGTCCAGAGCACGGCGCGGCGGGTCTCGCCGGGCAGCAGGCTCGCCGCGCCTTCGGAGAGCACCGGCGGGTGCAGCGGAACGTTGCCGTCGGGCAGGTAGAGGGTCTGACCGCGGCGGCGCGACTCGCGGTCGATGGGGCCGCCGGGCGCGACGAAGGCAGCCAGGTCGGCGATCGCGTAGTGCACGCGGAAGCCACCGGGACGGCGTTCGACCAGCAGCGCCTGGTCCAGGTCCTTCGACCCGGGTGGGTCGATGGTGACCAGCGGCAGGCCGGTGGCGTCCTCGCGGTCGCCGTCCTGCGGCAGCGGGTCCATCACCGCGGCCTCGGCCTCGGCCAGCACGTCGGGGCCGAAGCCGTCGGGCAGCGCGAACTCGGTGCGCAGCCGGCTGAAGTCACCACCGGCCGGGTGCGTGCGGATCACTGCGGGGGCCACCACACGACCCTAACCCGAGTCGTGCCTGATCCGGGCCCTTCCCGCAGGACAGCGCCTAATCCTCGTCCCATGAGCGGTCGGCCTTGTCGGCGGCCTTGGTGCGCTCGCGGGCGATCTCCAGCGCGCGCCGGGCGGTCGCCTCGTCGGGGTACGGGCCGAGCAGGTCGACCGAGCGGGCGCGCTCGAGGTGCTCCACCTCGTTGGTGCGGGTGTTGTAGTACCAGCCGGGATCGGGGTTCGGGTCCTTCGCCATGGTTCGAGCCTGGCACTTCCTCGGCTCGCGCGCGACCCGTGCGGTATTCCCCGAATGGTCCAGACCTCTTGACAGGCATCCCATTGGTCTAGTCCAATTTAAGGTGACCTGCGTCACGATCTTCCGGGAGGCACGGATGAGACGACTGTTCACCGCACTGCTGCCGGTGCTCGCGCTGCTCCTGGTGACCCCGGCGACCGCCGGGGCCGCGCTCCCGAAGCACGTGCTGGTCGGCTACCTGCACGCCAGCTTCGCCAACGGCTCGGGGTACGTCCGGATGCAGGACGTCCCGGACGAATGGGACATCATCAACCTCGCCTTCGCCGAGCCGACCTCGGTCACCTCGGGCGACCTGCGCTTCTCGCTCTGCCCGGCGGCCGAATGCCCGAACGTGGAGAGCGAGGCCGCGTTCACCCAGGCGATCAAGGCCAAGCAGGCGCAGGGCAAGAAGGTGCTGATCTCCATCGGCGGGCAGAACGGCCAGGTCCAGCTGAGCACCGCGGCCGCGCGCGACAGATTCGTCAGCTCGGTCGCCGCGATCATCGACCGGTACGGCCTCGACGGGCTGGACATCGACTTCGAGGGGCATTCGCTCTCGCTCAACTCCGGCGACCGCACGCTGGCGAACCCGACCACGCCGGTGATCGTCAACCTGATCTCCGCGCTGAAGTCGCTGAAAGCCCGCTACGGCGACGGGTTCGTGCTGACCATGGCGCCCGAGACGTTCTTCGTGCAACTGGGCTACCAGTTCTACGGCCGCGGCGTGCACGGCGGCGCCGACCCGCGGGCGGCGGCGTACCTGCCGGTGATCCACGCGCTGCGGGACAGCCTGACGCTGCTGCACGTCCAGGACTACAACTCCGGGCCGATCATGGGACTGGACAACCAGTACCACACGATGGGCGTCGCGGACTTCCACACCGCGATGACCGACATGGTGCTGGCCGGGTTCCCGATCGAGGGCAACCCGGCGAACCCGTTCCCGCCGCTGCGGCCGGACCAGGTCGCCTTCGGCCTGCCGGCGAACACCTACGCGGGCAACGGGTTCACGCCGGTCGCCGAGGTGCACAAGTCGCTGGACTGCCTGATGAAGGCGCAGAACTGCGGTGCCTACCGGCCGCGCGGGGTGTACCCGGAGCTGCGCGGGCTGATGTCGTGGTCGATCAACTGGGACAAGTTCAGCGGCCAGGAGTTCTCGAAGGCGCACCGGGCGAAGCTGCCCCGGTGACCTACTTGCGGTAGCGGTACGGGATCTCGGTCGGGTCGCCGCTGGGGCCGAACCCGGTGTCCTCCGGCGGCGCCGGCGGCTCGGACGAGGACGCCGCCGACGCCGAGTCCGGCAGCTCGTCGAACCAGCCGCGATCGTTGAGCGGGATGCGCGTGCCGCGAGGCGGGGTGTCGGTGTCGGGATCGACCTCCACCACCGGCGACGGCACGGCGAACGGCTCGTCGAGCTCGGTGACGAGCCGGGCCGTCGACGGGGGCACCACGGGGAGCTGGCCGGAGGTCGAGACCGCCGACTCCTGTCCTGGGTGGGGCTGGTGCCGGGCCTCGGCCTGGGGCTGCCCGGCTGGTGGCTGCTCGGCCACCGGCGGCAGGGGCTCGGCGGCGGCTCGCTGGAACTCGGCGGCTGGTGCCTGGGGAGCCGGTGTCTGGGGAGCCGGTGTCGCGGCAGCGGGAGGCTGCGAGAGCGGAGGCTCGGCGGTCGGTGATGCGGGGGTTTCGGCGGCCGGCGACGGTGGCTCGCCGAACGGTGGCTGGGCGGCCGAAGCTCCGACGGGCGTAGCTGGGCTGACCGGCACCTCGGGCTCAGCGACCAGAGGCGGCGGAACCGGAGCCTCGGCGGCAGGCGGCTTCGGAACCTCCGGCTCGGCGATCGGCTGCGACGGCTCGGCAATCGAGGACTGCGCGGCCGGAACCGGAGGCTGGGTGACCGGAGGCTGCGGTGCCGCAGCCTCGGCGACCGGCGGCTGCGGCTCGGCAGCAAGCGGCTGGGCAGCAAGCGGCTGGGCAGCAAGCGGTGGCTGCGGCCCGGCGGCAGGCGACTGGGCAGCGGCAGGCGGAGGCGCGGCGGCGGGTGGCTGCGGCGTGGCTGCGGGCTGCGGCGGAGTGGCGACGGGTGGTTGCGCGGGTGGCTGGGCCGTTGATGGCATGGCCGCCTGCCAAGGCGACTCGGTGGCCCGCCAGGGCGACTCGGCCGCGGGTGGCGTGGTCGATTCCGCCGTCGAGGAGCCCGCGGCTGGAGCGGAAGGCTCGACGAAGGTCGGCTGCGCGGCGGGTTCCGCCACCGGGGGTTTGGCGACCGGCTCCCACGGGAGTTTCTTCGGCGCGGCCGAACCCGGTGGGGCGGCGACGTTCTTCGGCGGCTCCGGCACCGGCAGCGGCGGCGCCTCCGGCGACTTGGCCGGAACCGTCCGCCAGACCGGGGCGGGCGGCAGGTTCATCGGCACCGGCGCCCGCGAACCGCCTTCCGCCGGGGTTTGCGGCCGTGGTTGCGCGGGCGGGCGCTGCTGCACGATCGGGTCCAGGGTGGCGACGAGAACCGTGGTCTGCTCCGGGTTTTCCACCCGGCGCCCACTCCGCTCCCGGTAGACCAGATCACCGTCGAAGTCGATCTCGACCAGGTAGCCCGCTTCGGCGAGTTGCTCCTCGTCCAGATCCACCAGGCGCTCATACCGCGACGGCGTCACGCGGTAGATCGGCCACGAAAGACCGCGATGCGTGCCGTGGAATTGCGAGAGCAGTTCGGCCGTCTGCTGCTGCCACGGCAACGACATGGCCTCGGCCAGGGACCGGGGCAGCACCACGTAACCGTCGTCGACGCCGGGCCAGCCGCGGTTGAGGAAGTCGGCCAGCGGGGTGCTCGACGCGGGCGGCCCGCCGCGGCGCGGCATGGGGGGCCCGAACATGTTCCTCGGGTCCTCCGGGGCGCCCTTCTTCTTGCCGCGCTTGCCGAACTTCTTCGCCACCAACCACTCCTTAAACGCCGGGCCGGACGGCCTGGGCGACGAGCTCGCCTTCGTCCCAGGAAACCTTCCTGGTGTGCACCGGGACGCCGCTCTGCTGCGCCTCCACCATCTTCCCATCCCCCAGGTACATCGCCACGTGGTGAATGGTCTTGGGGTTCGACGGGTCGTAGGCCCAGAACAGCAGGTCCCCCGGCTGCGCCTGCTCCACCGGGAGCATCGCGCCCGCCTTGTACTGGTCCCGCGAAACCCTCGGCAGGGTGACGCCCGCCGCCTCGTACGCGCGGAGCATCAGGCCCGAGCAGTCGTACGAGTTCGGCCCAGTGGCCCCCCAGACGTAGGGCTTTCCCTGTTCCCCCAAGGCGAATTCGATCGCCTTGGCGGCGGTCTGGCTGGGCGGCAGCACCGCGCCGGTGCCCTCGCCGCAGCCGGCGGCGTCGACCACCTCACCGACGTTCTCCACCAGGTGCACGGCCATCGGTTCCCACTTGTGATACCGATCCGGGAAACCCGAGCGCTCCACGGCCTGCGCCGCGTCGCCGGGCCGCATGGTCTCCCAGCCCTTCACCGCCAGCAGCACGTCGTAGAACTTGTTGACCTGGTACGGCGGATCGGTCACCTGCGCGACCGTGCCCCAGCCCATCGACGGCCGCATCTGGAAGATGCCCAGCGAGTCGCGGTCGCCGTAGGTCAGGTTGCGCAGGCCGGACTCGGTCATCCCGGCCTGGATCGCGATCTGCCACGCGCGCGGTGAGAGCTGGCGCTGCTTGCCGATGGTGATGATCAGCGTGACGATCTGCAGCTGCTCGTCCTTGAGGTTGCCCGCGTCCGTGGCGCCCTTGCCCTGCTGGCCGGGCTGCGTCGGGCCGATCGCCGCGTCGCAGCTGAGGTTGACCACGCCGAACGCCTGCTGCTCCTGCTGGTTGTCCACCACCACCGCGACCGTGCCGGTGGTGACCACGGCCGCGAACAACACGGTGACCAGCACCCCGACCAGCATGCCGACTTTCACGGCTCAGCCCGCCTGGTCGAGCGCCGATACCCGCCAGCCGACGTTCGTGCTGACCACGGTGATGGACAGTTTGGGCCCGTCGGTCGGCACTTCTGCCTCCAAGGAGCTGGTCAGCGAGGTGAGCGGGACCGGCTGCCCGGTGATCCGGGTGGCCGGGATGTTCGCCGGGTCCACAGTGGACATCGTGGGGAGGAACTCGTCGGTGCTGAACGGCTTGAGCCCGGCCAGCCACTGCTCGTTCGTGATGCCCTGCGGGTGGTTCACCCAGGCCGCGGCGAACTGCTCGGCCACGCGCATGGCGTCACCGTTCGGCGGGGCCGTGGTCGGCGACTCCCGCGGCTCGGACAGCCGCGTCGGCAAGGGGCCGGAGGTGGTCCGCGACGAACCACCCGGCGCGGCGGCCTTGCCGTCGTCCGGGTTCACCGAGATCTGCCCGGCGCGCCCGGTGCGCGGATTGTTGTCGCCGATGACCTTCGGGATCAGCACGCCGGCCGCGATCATCAGCACGGCCAGCACCACCAGCGAGATCGTCAGGTGGGTGGTGGAGCGCAGGGGCCAGCCCCACAGCCTGCGGTAGACCGCGGCCCGGCCGCGGTTGGTGCGAATCGGCATCGGTTACCCCCTCACGGCACGGTCGGTGTCACGGAGGTCTTCACGCACCTCGAGTCCGCGCGAGGGGCGGTAGATCACGTGCACCGGCTTGCCGCCGACCACCTCCGCGTCCACGCGGCGGGCCTGGCGGGGAACCGGCATGCTCGGCGCCGCGACCGGTGGCGCGTAGGCGGCTTCCGGCTGCGGCCCGGCGCCCGGGGTCATCCGGGACGGGATCACCACCGGTTCCGGGTCGTCGCCGCGGTCCCAGCCGCGGTCGAACACCGGTGAAGTGTCCACCCGGCGGCTGGCCGGCTGCGGCAGCTGGTTGCCGGGCATCGAGCCGCCCGGCACGAACCCGCCGAACACGGGCATGCCACCGGCCCCGGCTGGCAGCTCGGCGTGGCCGTTGGCGTTGGGCAGCGCGCCGGGGATGGCCCCGGACCACGCCGCCGCGGGCCGGGTGGCCAGGTTGGCGTTGTCCAGCCGCTGCGCGGTGGCGAACACGGTCGCCTCCGGGCGGAAGCGGCCACCGCCCGCGGTCGCGCCGATCGGCCCGCGCTGGTCGGTGCCGGTGGTCTCGTCGGTGTCGCGGACGTTCTGCCAGAACTCGTCCTGCGGGCTGGGTTCGCCGTTGTTCTTGCGGAAGCGGGAGAACAGCCCGCCGCGCGGGGTGGGCACCGCCGAGCCGACCATGCTCACCGACATCTCCACCATCTGCCACAGCCGGCGCCCGGGGCGGCCGACCAGGAACAGCAGGATGGTGACCAGCCCGGCCATCGCCATCTGCACCAGCATCGACAGCGAGTTGCCCGCGTCGAAGATCGCCTGCAGGAGCAGCGCGTGCACCCCGGCCAGCACGGACAGCACGATCAGGTTGAACGCGACCGCCCCGAGCACCCGCGCCACGCGGCGCAGGATGTCGTGGTGCAGGATCGCCACCAGCCCGATCAGCGGCGCGGTCAGCGTGAACAGGCGGACCAGCACCTGGGCCAGCAGCACGGCGGCCTTGGCGAACAACTGGAAGAGGGAGTAGACCAGGCTTTGGAGGAACGCCAGGAAGCCGGCGCCCGTGCGGCTGCCGTCCTCGCCGGTGAAGTAGCCCGTGACCGGCCCCAGCTGGGTGGAGATGTTCTTGAACTCCCCCTTTTTCGCGTCGACCACGGCTTGATCGGCGTCCGCGCTGCTGCGGAGTTGGTCACGAGTGAAGGCCTGGGCATCGAGCAGCTTGCGGCCGAACTGTTCGGCTTGCGGCGAGTCCGGGTCACCGAACTCACCGCGCAGCCAGTTGTTGTAGACGACCTGGTTGTGGAGGTTGGTCGGCAGCACGTGGCGGACGACGGTGTTCTCCGTGTCGTCCACGAAGCCGGCTTGGATGTTGGTCGTCGTCTGCACGATCGCCTGGTCGATCGGATCGAAATACCGCAACAGGGCCAGCGAGGAGGCAGCGAGCCAGATGCCCCCGAGCGCGAACAGGGCGCGCTTGCTCACGGTCGCGAGATCACCACGCCAGATGTTGCGGAACATCATGATCGCCAGCACCAGGGCAGCGAGGCCGAACAGCTGGGCGTAGATGTTGCCGTAGATCTTTTCGGCACCCGACTTGACGGCGTTGTACAGCGGCGTGAGCAGGCCGCCCTCCATCACCGTGTAGTGCAGGGAGTTGGTGGCCCCGACGATGTTCTTGCCCATGTTGAAGAGCTGGTTGCCACCCCAGGTGTCGATCGTCGAGTTGGGGTCGGTGAGGCCGGCCATCGGACTGCAGTTCGTCTCGAAGACGTGCCAGACCATGCCGGCGTAGCTGTACTGGTCGTAGGGGCTGTCCGCCATGCCCCGGGTCTCATAAGCCGGGTCCAGCGCGCCGACCATGCCGGAACCGGGGCGTTCCGGGTTGGGGGCGGCGCCGCATTCGGCGGCCATGGCCTGGGGGGCGGTGACCACGGCCTGGATGCCGAGGATCGCCACCACCATCAGCATGGCCGCGCGCTTGCGCCGGGCCGGTGAGGGTTCCCGCCGCTTGCGGCGGCGCAGGAGGTGCCAGGCTCCGGCGATCGCCAGGAGCAGGAGGACGGTGATCATGCGTCACCCGCCGCCGCGCCGCGCGCTCGCCTGTGCCCGCGGCGGGCCGTGGCCGCCGCTCGCCGGAGGTGGCTCATGCCGCGTCCCGGCCCGGACCACCCTGGGAGCCGGCCGAGGCCCGCACCCCGCCACCGCCGTCCGGCCCGCGGCCGTTGCCGTTCCCGCCGTCGGTTTCCGGTCCACCCGGCACCGGTTCGGACAGCACCTGCTCCTCGGTCAACCCGACCTCCAGCTCCGCCGCGAGTTCGAAGTCCGACTCCGCGTACCCGGCGGAGTCGTCGTCCGGTGGGACCGGGACGTGGCGGGGCTCCGGATCCGGAGCGGGAGAGGGCCGGGAGTGCCCGGTGCCGGTGGCTTCCTTCGAACCCGGCGTGGTGTCCATCGCGTTGCGCAGGTGCTCGAGGTGCGGTCCGGAGAAGTCGACCCGGATCCGCTCCACGCCACCGGCGCCGTCGCCGAAGATGAACTGCCGCGGCTCCCGGTCGCGTTCGGTGTCGCGATGGGCGCCCGGGCGGCGGCCGAGCGCGGCCACCACCTGTTCGTAGCCGACGCCGATCGGCACCTTGAGCAGACGCAGCGCGTCCGCCTGGGCGTCGTCGTCGTCGAGCCTGCCGACGAAAACGGAGTCGAGCAGGGCCACGAAGCCCTGCATGCGCAGGAAGTCCGCCGGGATCTGCGAGGACAGCAGCACCCGGACGTTCCACTTGCGCGAGTCACGGGCGAACCGGTTCATCAGCACGCGCCCGGTCGGCACCTCGGAGAGGAAGAACGCCTCGTCGATCCAGACGCCCTTGCGCAGTTCCTTCGGCCGCTCGTAGACCGACCGCTGGGTCAGCCACGCGGCCAGGTTCAGCATCTCCACGCCGAGCGCTTCGGCGTCGGTCCAGTGCTCGCGGCCGACCCCGTCCTTCGGCAGCGTCAGCCCGGCCATGGTCAGCACGGTCATCCGGTCGTCGCGGGTCTCCGCGTACGGGTCCTCGTTCTGCTCGGGGATGAGCAGCGACATGCGCTCGCGCATCTCGTCGAGGAAGTCGGCGACCACCACCGCGTGCTCGTGGTGCTCGCTGGAGTCGCGGCGCAGCGCGTCGATCACCTGGCCGGGGTCGGCGTCGAACCGGCCACCGACCGCGCGGACCGCGCGCAGCAGCACGATCCGGCTCTGCGGCATCCGGGCCACCTCGTAGGGCAGAACGCCGGTCAGCACGTCCAGCACCAGCCGCCGCCGGGTCGCACCGGCCAGCGCCTTCTCCCGGCGCCACGAGCGCTCCGGGTCGTCCTCGTCCATGAAGTGTTCGAGCAGCGGCTCGGCCACCACGCGGTACGGATTCAGAATGCCGGGTTCGGCGTTGAGCAGGTTGATCGGCCGCGCGTACGGGCGGATCTCCGGCAGTTCGCACAGGCGCGACAGCGGGCCGGACGGGTCGAGGATGGTCCAGTGCGCCCCGGCACGCAGGGTCTTGTAGACGATCCCGCCGCCGAGGAACGACTTGCCGCCACCGAGGCCGGCGACCATCGCGGTCAGGCCGGAACCGTCGCGGATCTCCTGCGCCATCCACGGGTCCCAGGCCACCGGGCGCCGGGTCGCGGTGCAGGTCTCGCCGAGCAGGATGCCGCGGCGGTCGCCCACCTCGGCGGTCGCGGTCGGCACCGCGGCCGCGGCCCAGACCACCGAACCGCGGCGGGTGTAGGCGCCCGACGCCAGCGGCTCGCCGGGGATGAACTCCCTGGCCATCGCGTACTGGGCTTCGGGGTGCTCGATGGCGATCTTCGGCTTGTACAGGTCGAGCAGCTGCTGGGCCAGGCGCAGCGCGTCGCGCTCGGTCGGCCCGGACACCGCCAGCCGCCACCACGAGCGCACCCGGGTGGCCAGCGCGGTGAAGCCCGACGTCATCTCGTCGTCGATCTCGAGCACGCGCGACGCCTGCCGCGCCAGCGATTGCGGTGGCTCCAGCTCGTGCTCGTCGGTGTAGTGCTTGACCTGCGAGCGCACCTTGTTCATCTGGCGCTGCAGCTCACCGGCGACCTCTTCGGGCCGCCGCACGTAGATCCGCGCGGACCACTCCACCGAAGCGGGCAGCCGGTCGGCGTGCTGCACCCAGGGGTCGTCGATCTCCGGGATCTGCAGGCCGTGCATCTGGCCCACGGTCAGCACCGCCAGGCTGCGGGTCACCCCGGCGTTCGAGCCGGTGCGCCCGCGGACGGTGACCGTGGGGGCGTACGGCTCGGCGTGGAAGTCGGCGGCGTCGGTGAAGCTGGCCAGGTCCTCCGGCTCCCAGGCGGCCCCGGGCACGGCGGGCATGTTCCGCGGCGCGGGCAGGCCCAGCGAGCACGACCGGTGCATCAGCCACGACATCTCGTCGGCGTGCGCGGGCCTGCCCTCCAGCCCGGCCGAGCCGAGCACCTGGTCGAGGTGCTCGACCTCGGAGTCCAGCGCCATCAGCTCGGCGTCCACGGCCTCGGGCAGGATCTTGCGCAGCAGCGGCGCGGCCCGCTCGACCGCGCGGTCCACCGCCCGGCGGGTCTGCACCTGGACGCCGAGGTAGACCTCCTTCTCCGCCATCGACCGGCCCATCAGCTGCTGCTGCTCGCCGATCAGGTAGTCGTCGAAGGAGAGCGCGCCCGGGGTGTCCTTGGGCCGGTCGTGGGCGTTGTGCACGTGGGCCTCGGCCCACATCCGGATCGGGTACGGCCGGTTGGTCACCCGCAGGTGCAGCCAGCGGCCCGCGAGCTCGGCGTACTGCCCGGCGATGGCCGCGATCAGGTCGCGGCGCTGCGAGTCCGAGCGGAACGACCAGCGCTGCGGCGCCAGCCGGTACCAGGCGTAGACCTCGTGCCCGGTGCGCAGGAGGTGCCCGTCGATGCTGCGCGCGGCGATCGACGGGGTGTACGAGGGCACCGCCTGCTCTCCGGGCAGTCTGCGGCCCCGCCCGCCGCCCCCGCCCTGCTTGGGCTGGACGGGGCGCTTGTCCCGCTTACCTCGGCTACCGCCGCGACCGGACAACGACTACCTCCCCGTCACGGCGTGGGTGCCGCCGCGACGCGCTCGGGTGCTGCTGGCTCGTCCGCGAGCACCCCGGGGCCGGGGCCGTTCGGCCCGCACCCGGACCTTGCTCGCGCTGACCGCACCACCGTTGCCGGTGCTGCGCTCACGTGGTGTGTTCAGTTCCCGCACCCACATGGTGAGCACGGCACTGAGCGGGCGTTCGTGGCTGATCTTGGCCGTGATCAGCCGCGTGATCACGATGGTGGCGACGAACGCCCACGCTGTCGAGAAGAAGCCGAAACCGAAGCCGAGCTGGCGTTCGATGGTGAGCACCACGAGGAAGACCGGGATTCCGACCGCCCAGGCCACATAACGCGCCCGCCAGGGGAAAGTCGCCTTCGGCGGGCCGAGCCAGACTGCGTCGACGCGGTAGACCTCGTCGTCGGTTCGGATGCGCACGGGTGCCTCAGCCCGTGAACAAGCCGGCGATCCATTCGCCGACGTCCACGCCGAGGCCGCTGACCGCGAGGCCGATGATCGCCAGCGCGATCACCACCCCGGCCAGGCGCTTCATGACGCCGGCGTTGTCACCCTTGCCACCACCCAGCCAGAGCAGCAGCAGTGCGACGGCCAGCAGGACAAGGGGGATGATGTTCTCGATCATCCAGTCGCGCACACCCTTGGTGCCCAGTTCGCCATCCTGGGCCAGGGCCGCGAGGGTCATGGTGGTCATCGCTTAACTCCTGAGTACAGCGGGACGTGGCCGGGACGGGCCCGGGTCCGCCGGCCCACCGTGATCGCCGAACGTGCCGAACCTACTACTGTGCGCGAGAATCATGATGGCGCCGCGAGATGCAGGGGTCAAAGGGCGCCCTGCGGATCTGCCCGCTCCACGTCCGCTCCCGCACGCAGCGGACGAGGACCACTCTCACCGATACCCATCCCCTCCATCATCGTTGCCGGGACGTCCAGGATTAACCCAGTCCACCCGGATTTCCTAGTGTGCGAATCGACTCACTCACAGGCGAGGATTTTGGCTACTCCGGGTGGCCGAGTTGGGTGGCGGATCGCGCCGGGAACAGTGTGGCATGCCCCGTTCGGTCCCTTCTGCGGCCTCCATGGCGTGAACACGCTTCACCAGGACTTCACATTTGCGGGCTCACCCGTTCGAACAGCGACAACGTTCCGCGCGCGACCGAGACGGCTCGCTTTCCCTCACTTTCGGTCATCCGGCGCCCTTCTCGGTGATCTTGCTCCGGCCGCCTAGCTGCGGCGATGAGTTTATAACAGCAGGATAACGAACAGGCCTCGTTTCAGTCCACCGCGCGCGGAACGGCCGTATCCCCGAGCGGCGCGCCCCCAGGACCCACTTCCGCCGAACATGAGGTGACACAGTCGATGGCCCGAGACAGCTACGAGGGAAGGCACCGCGTTTCCCGCAAAGCCAAACTGACCACCGGAGGCCTCGGCCTGGCGGTGCTCACGGTCGGTGCGCTGGCCGTCTTCACCACGACGGGCTCACCCCCGCAGGCCAGTGCCGACAACCCCGACCAGAGCCAGTTCGTCGACATCACCACCGTCGAGCCGAACGTCAACGAGCCGGAAGCCCAGGAGGGCGCGTCCAGCGGCACGTTCACCGTGGACTGCGGCCGCAACGAGAACGGCCACTTCAACCCGGACAACTTCATCGCCCAGCCCGGCGTCCGCAACGGTGCCCAGCACCTGCACGACTACGTCGGCAACCTGTCCACCGACGCCGACTCCAACAACCAGAGCCTGCAGGCCGCCGGGACCACCTGCGCCAACGGCGACAAGTCCGCGTACTTCTGGCCGGTCGTCCGGATCGACACCGACGACGCGGCGGAAGGCGAAGCCGAGCAGCAGCAGGACAACGCCGAGGAAGCCCAAGCCGAGCAGGCGGGCCAGAGCGGCAGCCAGAACCAGGACGGCAGGCAGGCCGGGGACGGGCAGGCCGCCGAGGCCGACCCCGCCGATGCTGACGCCGCCGATGCCGGGGCCGCCGGTCAGGACGGGGCTCAGGAGCAGGACGGCCAGGCTGCCGAGGAGCAAGGTGCTCAGGAGCAGGGTGCCCAGGGCCAGCGTGGCCGGGGCCAGGGCGGCCAGGACCAGAACGGCGGCCAGGGCGACGACCAAGGCCAGGGTCAGGACCAGCCGGGCGGCCAGGGCGATCAGGGCCAGGGCGGTGACCAGGACCAGGGTGATCAGGATCAGAACGGTGATCAGGGTCAGGGCGGCGACGAGAACGGTGGCGGCCAGGAAGAGGACCCCGCACTGCCCCCGCAGGACGAGAATGGTGAGCTGCCCGGCAACGAGGGCGAGATCCAGCGTCCGGCGAAGGTCGACATCACCTTCCGCGGCAGCCCGGTGACCGAGGTCGAAGCGATGCCGAAGTTCCTCCGCGTGCTCTACGGCGACGCGAAGGTCACGACGAACGGGCCGGGGAACGCGCAGGAATCGTGGACCTGCAGCGGTTTCGAGGACCAGGTTCGCATCGACAAGTACACGATCTGCCCCGAGGGCAGCGACGTGATGCGCGTGCACGACTTCCCGAGTTGCTGGGACGGGGAGAACATCGACAGCGCGAACCACCGCACCCACATCGTCTACCCGAACGAGAACGGGCAGTGCGAGGACGGGTTCACCGCGGTGCCGCAGCTGCGGATCAGCCTCACCTACGAGATCCCGCGCGAGGTCCAGCTCGCCGGACAGTACAAAGTGGACGCTTTCCCGGAGGAGGACCACAACCCCTTCTCCGACCACGACGACTTCGCCAACGTGATGTCGAACGCGATCATGAACCGGGTCGTGGACTGCATCAACTCCGGCCGCACCTGCAACGAGTAGAAAGGAGGGCCCCGTCAGGACACTTCCACGCACGAGCACTCCGTTACCGGTAAGGCCACCGCGGCGTCCCCCGACTCGGTCGCGGTGGCCTTCCCGTACGGCCCGGGGCATCCGCCGCCCCGGGCCACTTTCATGCGTCGGCCCCCGCCCCGGACACGAATGTGGCTTTGGGGGCATTATCCGCCCCCAAAGCCACATTCGTGACACCAACCCCCTAGCTCGCCTTTTCGGAGCCCGTGCCGAAGACGTTGCCGGGGAAGGCACCGTTCTTGACGGCGACGCGGCTCAGCTGCCGTCCCAGTTCGTGCAGCCGGTCCGCCTTGTCGGCACCGAAGCGGCTCCAGGGCGAGGCGGCCGAGAAGTTGGTGGTGTCCTCGATGCCCTCCCGCAGCTGACGCCCCTGCTCGGTGAGCACCCCGTCGGCGTCCAGGATCCCTTCGGTGCGCAGGTAGTCCGCGGCGGCGTCCCACTGCTCGTCCGACCAGCCCCGGCTCTTCTTCGCCGCGGGCTCCAGGAAGCCCTTCCCGGTCGCGGTGTGTGTGACCAGCGCGGTGATCCCGTTCAGCCCCGCCCCCACCAGCGCGGCGATGTGCCCGTCACCGCGGAACTCGCGCAGCAGCGACACCGCGTGCCACAGGACCAGCAGCGGCTCATCGGGCCAGTCGAGGTCCGCGTGCGCGGCGTACAGCGGGCGTCCTTCCGGCACACAGCCGTCGGCGACCTCGCGCGCCAACTCGGCGGCTTCGGCGACCACTTCGGATTCGGCCAGCTCGTCCCCGAGCAGCCGCCGCAGTGCCGCGTCCGCCGCGGCGAAGCGGGCCGCGAGCACCTCGCGCGGGTCGGCCAGCGTCCACGCGCGCGGGATGAAGCGCGCGACCAGTTCCGGGTTGAAGTTGAAGAAGGTGGCGGCCACCGGGCCGGGGCCGACCGCACCCATCGGCGCCGACCGGCTGGCGAAGTAACCCATCCGGCCCGGCCGCAGCCCGACCTCGGTGAAGCGTTCCTCCGCCTCGGGGGCGAAGTAGATCATCGCGTGCAGCGGCTCGAGCACGCGGTGGCAGCGGTACGCGATTTCCTTGGCCTCGGCGAGTTCCATGCCCGCAGGCTACCGCCGGGTAGGCCGGTCCAGGAACCGGAGAAAAGGACGAGCTGGCATGTAAGCCGGATCCTGTCCCCACGAACCCCGGCGAGCCGGGGCCGCGGTGGGCGGCCATCCATCTCGGCCTGCCGTCGCCGGCAGGCTCCAGCGGCCTACCCGCAGGCATCGGGCGGGCCGCCCTCGATCGCCTGCGCAGGAGCTCGCGCTCCCTCTTGGCCTTGCTCCGGGTGGGGTTTACCGAGCCGTCCCGGTCACCCGGGACGCTGGTGGTCTCTTACACCACCGTTTCACCCTTACCCAGCCGCGAACGGCTGGGCGGTCTGTTTTCTGTGGCACTGTCCCGCGGGTCACCCCGGGTTGCCGTTAGCAACCACCCTGCCCTGCGGAGTCCGGACTTTCCTCGAAACCCGCTCCCCGAGGGGAACGGATCACGCGGCCGCCCTGCCAGCTCGTCCAGCTCACCAGGGTACTCACCCGCCCGCGGCAGCCGCGCGCTGGTTGCGCTCGCCGTCCGGGCGCACGGCGAACCACTGGCCATCACGCCCGTGCCCGCTCCAGTCACCGGCCGTCCGGTCACCGGCGAACCGGTACAGCGGCCGCCCGGCCAGGGTGACCTGCCAGCTGCCGTCGGCCCGCCGCACGGTGCCGACCAGCTCCGGCGCGACCCCCTCCACCGTCGCCTGCCGCTCGGTCAGCACCGGCGGCCAGGTCTTCGCGCAGTCGCCTTCGCACAGCGACTTCGGCGGCCCGGTCCGGTCCCGCTCGAACCGGTAGAGCACCGCGCCGCTGCCGTCGGTCACCGTCTCGCCCATCGACGGCACGTCGCGCGCGACCAGTTTCACCGCCTTGCCGGACCCGGCAGGCGGCAGCGGCATGGTTTCCTCGGCGTCGGTTTCCGGCGCGCGGACGCCTTCGTCCAGCTGCGCCATGTCCGGTGCGCTCGGGTCGTCCGACGCCAGCTCCGGCGGCTTCACCAGCGCTTCCGAGGTCTCCAGCGTTTCGGACGCCACCGGCTGCGGCACGTCCTCGCTGTCCGCGCCCCACCAGTTCAGCGCGCCCACCACCAGCAGGGCACCGACCGCGCCCATGGCGACCTTGCCCGCCGTGGTGGCGAGCCCGGCCCGCCTGCCGAGCTCGCCGAGATCGCGCAACCAGAGCACGGTGGCGCGACGCAGGCCGCCCGCACCCCGGCGGGCGGCCCGCCAGGACCCGGAGCCCCGCGGCCGCTGTCCGGCGCCGTGTCGAGCCGACACTGGAGTCCCCCTCGTCTACCGGCCGGCGAGGATCCTCGCCCGGCTCATCTCTCCCGTGCTGAACACCGGCCGGTCCGGCACCTCGAGCTCGCCCGGCACCGGGCACTGCCGGTCCAGGTCCGCCGCCCAGGCCAGCACCGCCGACGGGCTGTTCATCCCGACCACGCCGAGCAGGCGGCCGTCCCGGACGTATCCGGTCACGGTCCGGCCGCCTCCGGCGGGTGGACTGAGGGCCACCGTGTCGGTGCCGAGCTTCGGCACCCCGGCGGCCTGGATGCGGACCCCGTGCTGCTCGGACCAGAACCGCGGCATCGGCGTGAACGGCTTGGCCGCGGCCGGTCCGGCGAGCAGGTTCTCCGCGGCGGCCCGGCCCATCTCGATCGCGTTGAGCCAGTGCTCCACGCGCCGTGGCACCGCGTCGAAGCGCAGGTTGGGCCACTGGGCGACGTCACCGGCGGCGACCACGTCGTCCGCGCCGATGACGTGGCAGGTGGATTCGCACACCACCCCGTCCGAGATCCGGAGCCCGGCACCACGCAGCCACGACACCGCGGGCACGGTGCCGACCGCCGCCACCACGCAGGAGGCGACGAGCATCTGCCCGTCGGAGAGCCGGATGCCCATGCCGGTGTGGCCGGGCAGCCAGTCCTGGATCGAGGCGCCCAGCGCCAGCCGGACGCCGTGGTCGCGGTGGAGCTGGGTCAGCCGCTCCCCGAGGTCCTCGCCGAGCACGTTGCCCATCAGGTTCTTCGACCGGCCGATGATGGTCACCTCGCGGTCCATCTCACGCAGGCTGGAAGCGATCTCGCAGCCGGTGAACCCACCGCCGATCACCGCGACCGGGCCACGCGTGCCCGCCAGGTTCTTCTGCAGCCGCTGCGCGTCGGACAGCGTGCGCATGACCACCACGCGCGGGTGGCCGTGCGGGATGTTCGCCGCGCGCTTGGGCTCGACCCCGGTGGCGATGATCAGCCCGTCGTAGCTCATCTGCTCACCGCCGGGCAGGTGCACCACCCGCCGCCGCGGCTGCAGGTGCAGCGCGGTGGTGTCGAGCCGCCAGACCGCGTCGAGCTCCTGGTACTGCTGCAACCGCAGGTCACCGGGGCTCATCGCGCCGCTGAGGAAGCCCTTGGACAGCGCGGGCCGGTGGTACGGCCGCAGCGGCTCGCTGCCGATGAGCACGATCTCGCCGTCGAACCGCAGTTCGCGCAGGCGCTCGGCGGCGCGCAGCCCGGCCAGGCCGGCACCGGCGATGACGATGCGCTCGGCGGATTGTCTGGCTCTCATCACTGATCGACCCCCTGGAGTTGGATGGCGCGCATCGGGCAGGCGCGGGCGGCGGCCTGCGCCTGGTCGTTCTGCGCGGCGTTGGGATTGCGGGTGTAGCGCAGGCGGCCGTCCTCGCGGAGCTGGAAGACGTCGGGCGCCTCCGCCTGGCAGATGCCGTAGCGGCGGCAGCGCTGGTTGTCCACGCTGACCCGCATCACCACGGCCTTGCCGGGTTTCGCGGGGCCCACCGGCGGGGCGTCGAGCAGGCCGATGCGGACCAGGTGCTTCGGGGGCATCAGGCGCAGCACGCTGAGCGTGAGCGCCGGTGCCAGCAGGGTGATGCCGCCGAGCCACAGCAGGGCGAGGTTCCCGTTGGCCGCGGCGCCGAACCAGGCGTGCACCACGGTCATCGCCACCGCCGGGTAGGCCAGTTGGTGGAACCGCAGCCAGTTCAGGTACTTCACCGTGCGGTGCAGCCCGGCGGTCAGCGCGATGGCGACCATCAGCTCCAGGCCGAGGATGCCCAGCGCGTGCCGCGCCAGGCCGCCGTCGGCGAACGGGACCAGGATCTTGGTCAGGCCGAAGTCGATGTCGTCGAGGAAGGAGAACGCGGCCGCGTGCGTGACGCCGGTGGCGATGGTGAACGAGGCCAGCATCTGGTGGCCGCCGCGCAGGGCGTGGTGGCCGGTGAGCCGGCGCACCCAGCCGGTGGCGGTGAGCACGCCCCAGCACAGCGTCAGGCACATCGCGACGTAGGACATCCTCGCGGACAGGGCTGCCATCTCGCGGACACCGGCGTCGTGCGGGGAAGTGGCGACCTGCAGGAGCAGGGGGTCGGGCATGGAGTGTCTGCCTCCGGATCGGGAGAACTCGGTCTGCGCCTTCGGTAGCGGGCGGCGAGTTCTCCGTGAGGGCGGTGGTGGGCTTAGTCGCCGGCGTGGCGGGAGCCGCGGCGGTAGGCGCCGAACCAGCGCACCAGGCCGAGCGTGGCGGCGATGGCCACCAGTCCGGCCAGCACGCCGAGCACCACGCTGCCGAAGCCCAGTTCGTCACCGGTGTTCTGCACGGCGGCGCTGGTCACCGGCCGGCTGCCCGCCACGCCCGCCTGCTGGCCCTGGGCGGCGGCCGGGGCGGCGGACTGGGCAGGCGCGCTGGTCAGCGAGTCGGCGCGGGCCAGCCCGGTGCTCTCCAGCAGGGTCATGTGGCGCATCACCGCGTTCACCGCCTTCTGCGCGAAGGAGCGGACCGCGTCGTTCTTGGTGGTCGCGCGCACGGTGGAGACCAGCGGGAAGACCGTGCCGTGCGCGGCGCGGGCGAGGTTGACGTAGGTGCGGTCGGCGTCGGCGCCGGTCTTGCCGGAGATCTCGTCCATCCAGCCCTGCTGCTGCGCGGTCGGCTGGCTGGGCAGGCTGACACCCACCTGCGCGGCGGTCTTCTGCACCTCGCCGTCGAGCACCGCGTGCTCCTCGGACAGGTGCTTGCCGACGTCCTTGACCTTGGGGTTGGTCGAGCGCTCGGACATCAGCTGGCTGATCGGGCCCTCCCACAGTCCGGCCAGCCGCACCTTGACCAGGATCTCCTCGTCGCTCGGGCTCAGTTCGCCCTGCGCCGAGGCGAGGGAAGCACCACACAGCAGAGAGGCCACGCTCAGCAGGCACACCGCGAGCAGGGAAAGCAGCCGGCGCGGGCCGGGGGGTACCGCGGGGTTGGCCATGGCATGCCCTTCGGGGGAAAGGTTCGTGCGTTTCGGGGGATTCACCACCAGGTACGGCAGTGATCACCACCTGGTTCGGTCCGCAGTTCACCAAAATGGTGTGACCTGGATCACATCCGGTTACGCTCTGTTCCTGTCGGAAATACGGATGTGAACCTGGTTCACTTCCAGATGATGCAGTATTGTGATCGCACCGCCCGAGCGCGATCGGATTCCCCCGACTCCGCATTCGACGCGCCGCGGTAACGAACTCTTTCACCTCGCCTTCAGGGAGGCAGGTCGCTTCATGGAAATTACCGGAATGACCCGAAACGGTCCCGACGAAGAACTGGTGACGATGCTGTATCACCAGTTCCGCGACAGACTTTTCAGCCATGTGCTCCGACTGACCAATTATGATCGGCAGTGGACGGAAGACGTCGTCCAGGAGACGCTGATCCGCGCCTGGCAGAACTCCGCCACGCTGACCAGGGAACCCGGCATGCTCAGGGGCTGGTTGCTGACCGTCGCGCGGCGCATCGTCATCGACGGCTGGCGCTCGCGGCAGGCCCGTCCACAGGAAGTCGAACTACTTCGTCCAGAAATGGCGGGGTGTCCGGACGAGACCGATCAATCGCTTTCGGTCATGGTGATTGTCGACGTCATCAGCAGGCTCAGCAACGAGCAGCGGGCGGCCATTTATCAAACGTATGTGAAAGGTCACACCGTGCGGGAGGCCGCCAAAATTCTGCAGGTTCCCGAAGGCACCGTGAAATCGCGGCTGCACAAGTCCATGCGGCTGATCAGGAATGCACTGCAGGAGTGGAGCTGAGGGGACCGTGAGGTTATGGATGTGCTGAATTCACGGCATTCCGCGCTCGCGGCGTACGCAATGGACGCGCTGGACGAGAGCGGGGCCAGGAAATTCGAGCGGCACCTCTCGCGGTGCCGGCGCTGCCAGGGGGAGCTGACGGACTACCACCGGGCGGGGCTCTTCGGCCTGCTCCACGACGCGGCGGAGAGCGGCATGCTCAACCCGCTGCTGGACACCATCCCCCACCAGCGGACCCCGGAAGCAGCCGACGAGCCCCCGGCGGTGCCGTTGCGGCGGCGACTGCTGTCGTGCCGGTCTCGGCTGCGCCGGGTGCTGCTGCTGGTGGGAAGGTGACCGGGCCGGCGACCGCGGCCGCACCGGGCCGCGCCGCGCTCTCCTGGCTGCCTGGCGCCATGCGGGTTACCACCATCTCGACGGGTCCGGCCGGTGCACCCTGGGTGACCGGCACTACTGAGGTTGGGTCAATTCTGCCGCCGTTCGGCCCGCGGGTCTCTACGGTAGGCACCGTAGAAAACACGGAGAGTTGGGCGATCGGCCCTTCGGTACCTCCGCTGGTCACCCTCGGTGGCCTGGACAACCCACGAGAGAATGGTGCATTCTCCGGGTCCCACGCGCGTTCACTCCGTAGGGGATACCGAGAGCGGCCGAGGTGTCGCGGATCGGAGAGCTACACGTGACAACGTCTTCCGCGCTGGCGCCTGCCCGAAGACCAGCCGAGCTGGTGGGCGCCGGGCCGTTCTTCGGCCGCGAAAAGGAGCTGGACACCATCGGCGGCCTCCTCGCGCGCGCCGGAGAAGGCCTCGAGTCGCACGTCATGGTCTTCGGCGAGTTCGGTGGCGGCAAGACCGCGCTGCTCGACGCCGCCGCCCGCCGCGCGCGGGCGCAGGGCTTCACCGTGGCCATCGCACGCGGCGCCCGCCTGGAGGTCCGCCTGGCAGGCGGCATCCTGCACCAGCTTTCCGACGCGCTGCTCGAGGTCATCGACAGCGACGGCACCGCCGCACTGCCCGCCCCGGTCCGCTCGAACTCCGAGTTCGACGCGCTCGAGTCCTTCCAGTTGCTGGTCCGGACCGCCGCGGCCCGCCGCCCGCTGTTCCTCGCCGTCGACGACGTGCACCTGGCCGACGCCTGGTCGATGCGCTGCCTGGCCTACGCCCGGCCCCGGCTGACCGGGCACCGCGTGGTCATCGCCACCACCGCGAACCGCGGGCTCGCCCCGCTCAGCGAGATCTCCCTGCCGGAGCTGACCGGCACCACGCCCGAGGTCATCGACCTGGGCGGGCTCGACCTGCCCGGGGTGGCAGGCCTGGTGCGCGCGGCGACCGGACGGCAGGACGCCGGGTTCGCCGCGGCCTGCCGCGAGGTCACCGGCGGCAACCCGTACCTGCTGCGTTCGCTGCTCAGCACCCTGCAGCACCGGACGCACAAGATCGGTGAGCTGACCGCCGAGCAGGTCCGCGCGGTCTCCGTGCCGCTGATCGGCGAGATCCTGCGCGTGCGGTTGCGCGGCCTGCCCGGCACCACCGACGTGGCACGCGCGGTGGCCGTGCTCGGCGAAGACGCCACGCTCGAAGCCGTCGGCGCGCTGGCCGGGTTGTCCCCGCGCGCGACCCTGCGAGCGGTGGACACGCTGGTCCGGCTGCACGTGCTGGCCGACAGCTATCCCCCGGAGTTCACCTATTCCTACGTGCGCAACGGCGTGCTCGATGACATGTGCGTCGCCGAGCAGGCCGCCAGCCACGCCACCGCCGCCCGCCTGCTGTTCGACGCGGGCGTCCCGGACGAGCGGGTCGCCGCGCACCTGCTGGAAGCGGGCCCGATCCGGCTGCCGTGGGGCGTGGAGGTGCTGCGCCGGGCCGCCCGGCGCGCGGTGCACCAGAAGAACCCCGACCTGGCCGGTGCCTGCCTGCGCCGCGCGCTCGACGAGCGGCTGCCGCCGGACCGGCGGCTGGCCGTGCAGCTGGAACTCGGGCACGTGGAGTTCGGCCTGGACCGCTCCGCCGGGCGGGCACGCCTGCGTGACGCGCTGGCCATGGCCGAAGACCCCGGTGCGGCGGCGGAGGTCGCCGAGACGATGGTGCTCGGGTCCTGCGGCGACGCGGCGAACCGGCTGGCCATCTCGGTGGCCACCGAGGTGATCGCCCGGCTCGGCTCCGCCCAGCGCGAAGTGGCCCAGCGCCTGCGCTACACCACCTACCTCGCCGCGGCCGGTGGCTCGCGGCACCCGTCGGCGTGCGCGCAGCGGGTCTTCGACGACCTGCGCGCGGAGATCCCCGAGAACGACCAGCTGCGGCGCATCCACGCGCTGCTGGTCGCGGTCGCGCACGCCAGGGAGGCCGGTTCCCACGCCGACTTCCTGCGGTACGCGGCCGAGGCGCTCGACGGCGACTCGATACCGGCGTTCGGCCAGCCGTACGTGTTCGCCCTGTTCAGCGCGGCGCTGGCGGACGAGCCGGAGCACGCCGAGCGGTTCCGCAGGCTCGTCGAAGGCATGCGCGAGCCGCACGACTACCACCTGCGCAAGGGCATCGCCGCGTCACTGGCCCACGGCATGGCCATTCACCTGCTCGGTGACCTTCCGAAGGCCCGCACGTTCTTCGCCTCGCCGGTGCGGATGTTCCTCGACTCCGGCGCGGCGGATGACTGCCCGATGGCCACGCTGTGCCTCGCCTGGCACGCCGAGGTCCTGGTCGACCTCGGCAGGCTGGACGAGGCGACCGCGATGCTGTCGCACGTCACCGTCGGCGAACTGTTCTCCGACGCCTACCTGCTGTTCTCGCGCGGCAAGCTCCGGCTGGCCGCGGGCGACGGCCAGGGCGCGCTGGACGACCTGCTCGACTGCGGGAAGCGACTCGAAGAGCGCGGGCTGATCAACCCGGCCGTGCTCGCCTGGCGCGAGCAGGCCGTGCGCGCGCACCTGCTGCTCGGCGACCGTGATCAGGCCGCCGAACTGGCCGCGGAGAACCTGCGGCTGTCGAAGCTGTGGGGCACCCCGCGCGTGGTCGGCACGGCGTTGCTGGCGGTCGGCATCGCGGGCGACGACGGTGACGACGCCGAGCACGCCCTGCGGTCGGCGATCGAGTCGCTGTCGGCGTCACCGGCGAAACTGCGACTGGCCGAGGCGCTGTACGAGCTGGGCTCGCTGCTGCGGCGGCGCGGGCACCCGGAGAAGGCGGTGCCCCAGCTGCGGCGGGCGGTGGACCTGACCGCGCAGTGCGCGGCGGAACCGCTGTCGAGGCTGGCCGGGCGCGAGCTGCGGGCGTGCGAGTCGGCGCTGAGCGAGACGAAGACCAGCACGCACGGGCTCACCAAGCAGGAGAACCGGGTCGCGGCGATGGCGGTGCAGGGGCTGACGAACCGGCAGATCGCCGACGCGCTGCACCTGACCAGGCGGACGGTGGAGCTGCACCTGTCCGGCGCGTACCGCAAGCTCGGGATCTCGGGCCGCGGCGACCTGTCAGCGGCGTTCCCCGGCTAGCTCGTCCAGTGCTTTCCGGACGAGCACGGCCGGCGGCTCGGTGATGTCGAGCACCTGGCCCCGCTCGTCGGCGCCCAGCGGTTCGAGGTCGGCGAACTGCGAGTCCAGCAGCGACGGCGGCATGAAGTGGCCCGACCGCCCGGCCAGCCGCTGCGCGATGACCTCGCGCGGGCCGTTCAGGTGCACGAACCACACGTCGCCACCGCCGCGGAGCACGTCGCGGTACCGCCGCTTCAACGCCGACGAGGTGACCACGCCGCCGGTCTCCCCGTGCTCGCGGATCCAGCCGGCGATGGCTTCGAGCCAGGGCCCGCGATCCTCGTCGTCGAGCGGGGTGCCCGCGGTCATCTTCTCGATGTTCGCCTCCGGGTGGAACGAATCCGCCTCGGCGTAGGCGACGCCGAGCGCCTCCGCCAGCGCGGTGCCCACGGTGGTTTTGCCAGACCCGGACACGCCCATCACGACCACGACCGTCATGTCGGGCATGTTCCCACAGGCGGCTCGAAGGGGCTGGCAACCCGCGCAGTAATCTGGGCGTTCAACACAGGTGACATGGGGCCAGGCGAACGGGAGCCAGGGGTGAGCGCGGGGCGCGCGATCGGACTGTTGCTGGGGGTGGCCGCGGACGGCATCGTCGGGCACCCGAAAGACGGCCGTCCGGTCGCCGGGTTCGCCCGCGTGGCGCGGGCGCTGGAAAAGCGGATCTACGCCGACCACCCGGTGCCGGGCGCGGTGCACGCCGGCCTGCTGGCCGGGGGCGCGGTGGTGCTCGGCGTGCTGACCGAGCGCGCGGGCCGCCGCAGCCCGGTGCTGCAGGCGACCGGCACGGCGATCACCACGTGGGCCGTGCTCGGCGGCGCGGCGCTGGCGATCGACGGCACCGAACTGGCGCGCGACCTGGAGACCGGCAGGCTGGACTCCGCGCGCGACACCCTGTCCGAATTGGACCCGCGGGACACGGACGGGCTGACCGTCATCGCGCTTTCGCGGGCTTCGGTGGAGACGGTCGCGGAGGGCACTTCGGACGCCGTGGTGTCGCCCCTGTTCTGGGGCGCGGTCGCGGGAGCGCCGGGGTTGCTGGGGGCGCGGGCGGTGAAGGTGCTGCGGCGGATGAACTCTTCGCCGTCGAGGAACCAGCGGTTCGGCTGGGTCGTGGTCCGGCTGGACGAGCTGATCAACCTGCTGCCGACGCGGCTGGCCGCCGCGCTGACCGTCAGCGGCGCGCCGGTCGTGGGCGGCTCGGCCGCGGGTGCGTGGCGGGCGTGGCAGCGGGATGCCTCCGCCCACCCGAGCCCGAACGCGGGCCGGGTCGAAGCCGCCTTCGCCGGCGCACTGGAAATCCGCCTCGGCGGCCGGACGGTCTACCCCCACGGCGTCGAAGAACTCCCGGTCCTGGGCGACGGCCGCAACCCGGACGCCGGCCACGTCACCCGAGCCGTCGAACTCTCGCGCGTGGTCGGCTGGCTGGCCGGCCTCACCTCCGCCCTCCTCGCCCTCCTAATCGGCCTACGCCACCGCCGCCACCCCTAACCCACCCTCGTACAACCGAACCCCACCCTCGTGCAGCCGAACTCCACGTTCAGGCAGCCGAGTTCCACGTTCGGGAGCCTGACTTCCACGTTCAGACGAGCGAGCCCGCATCCAGGCAGCCGAGTCCCACGCTGGGCAGCCGAGTTCAACGTTCCAGCAGCCGAACCCCACGTTCAGAAGCCTGAGTCCCACGTTCGGGCACGCGAGTCCCACATTCAGGCGCCCGAACCCCACACTCGTGCAGCCGAGTTCGACGCTCCAGCAGCCGAGTTCCACACTCAGGCAGGCAAGTTCCACGTTCGGGGCAGTCCGAGCTCGCCAGCACAGGCTGGGGCTCGAGGCTCCCTCGCCAAAGGCTCACTCGCCGAGTGTGGAACTCGGCTGCCTGAACGCAGGACTCAGCCGCCCGAATGCGGGATTCACCTGCCTGAACGTGGAACTCGGCTTCCGGAGCGTGGGGCTCGGCCGCCCGAGTGTGGAACTCGGCTGCCCGAACGTGGGGTTCAGCTGCCTCAACGTGGAACTCGGCTGCTCGGGCGTGGAACTCGGCTTCGCGAACGCGGGGTTCGGCTGCCCCTACGTGGGACTCGACCGCCTGAGTGTGGGACTCGGCATCCCGGGCGTGGGGTTGGGCTGCCTGAACGTGGGGTTCGGATGCGCGAGTGTGGGACTCGGCGCGCGAACGTGGGGTTCGGGTGCCTGAGTGTGGGGTTCGGGTGTGTGAACGTGGGGTTCGGGGGTTACTTCGGATGGGCTGGTTGGGGGTAGCTGGTGGGCCGGGTGGCGGTGGGCGTGCTGGGTGGGGGATGGGCCGGATGGGGGGCTACTGGGGAGTTGGTTGCCGTGGGGGGTGAGGGGGTACCGAAGGTTTCTTCGTCGTCGTCTTCGGCCAACATCTGGGCAACCGTTTTCCGGCGATCCGAGGAGCCCGAGCGCGGATCCCCGGCCAGCGCGCCCCCCGGCTTCAGCTCCCGCACGGTGAAGTACAGCCACCCCAGCACCGCCATGGTCCCGAAAGCGATCCACTGCAGCGCGTACGAGAAGAACGGTCCCGCCTCCAGTTTCGGCAGCGGCAGCGGTTCGAGCCCACCCGGCTGGTTCTCGTCCAGCTGGAAGTACCCCGGCCGGATCGGCAGCCCGGTCGCCCGCGCGACCACCCGCGAATCGACCGTGTAGCTGTGCAGCCGCCCATCCGTGGACTCGTCCGCGAAGGCGTCCCGCGCCTTCGGGTCCGTCTCGTCGATGCGCACCCGCGCGACCACGGTGACCGGCGCGGCGGGCGGCGCCGCGTAGGCCGGGACCCGTGTGCGGTCGTCCGGCCGGACCACGCCCCGGTCCACCAGCACGATCTGCCCGTCGGTGGTCCGCATCGGCGTCAGCACCTCGAACGCGGGCTCACCCAGTACGGTCCGCAGCCGCGCGATCACCTCGGCGTCCGCCACATAGGTGCCGGTGAACGTCACCCGGTCCCACTGCGTGTCCTCGGTCGGCGCGGCCCCGCCGGGCAGCACGGCCTCCACCGAACGCGGTTCCGCGGTGAACGACTCCTGCAACGCGACGTTCTGCGTCTCGCGCTCGCTGTCGCGGCTGAACTGCCAGGGCGCCAGCAGCGTGTAGCAGGTGGCGGCGAACGCGAACACCACCAGCGTCAACGCCAGCCAGCTCGGCCTGAGCAGGAACTTGAACCGCACCCCTCAACCGTAAGCCGTCGCCCGCGTCACGTTCACCCAACCCCGCGTGCGATGGCCAGCGCCTGCCCCGCGTACCCACCGCCGAAGGCCGCGGCGTGCACCAACAAGGGGAACAACTGGTGCAGCCCGACCCGCTCGCGCCACCCGTCGCCCAGCGGCGCGGCCTCGTCGTACGCGGCGAGGATCCGGTCCAGCTGGGGCGTGCCGAACAGCGCCAGCATCGCCAGATCCCCCTCCCGGTGACCACCGTGCGCGGCCGGATCGATCAGCCACACCCGGCCGTCCGCCGACCACAGCACGTTCCCGCTCCACGCGTCGCCGTGCAGCCGGGCCGGTGGTTCCTCGGGCACCCCCAGCTCGTCGAGCCGACGGCAAAGCCCCTCGAAGACCGCGACCTCGTCACGTCCGTACAACCCCCGGTCCGCCGCGGACCGCACATACGGCGAGATCCGCTCGGCGGCGTAGAAGGAGGCCCACCTCTCGTGCCCGACGTTGCGCATCGGCTCCGGCCCGATCCACGCGTCGACCGGACCACCCGGCGGCGGCGCGCCGAACGCCTCGGCACCCCGTGCGTGCAAAGCCGCGAGCCCCCGCCCGAACTCCTCGGCGGCCCCAGCGCTAGGGCTGCCGCTCTCGACGTACGAGGTGATCAACCACTCATCATCCGCAGCGAGCACCTCCGGCACCGGGACGTCGCCGTACTCCGCGAGCCACCGCAGCCCTGCGGCCTCGGCCTGGACCGGCCCCCGCTTGGCGACCACGATCCGCGAGCCGGTCTCGACCCGATAGGCCGCGCCACCGAGCGG
Organism: Saccharothrix sp. AJ9571; assembly: GCF_021725495.1. Classification (NCBI taxonomy): domain Bacteria; kingdom Bacillati; phylum Actinomycetota; class Actinomycetes; order Pseudonocardiales; family Pseudonocardiaceae; genus Saccharothrix; species Saccharothrix sp. AJ9571. The sequence continues at coordinate 1,305,717 of NZ_CP091382.1, forward strand.
GGACGACCGCGTGACCGGCTCCCCCAGCAGCCGCTCGACCGCCTTCACAGCCGCTCGCGCACCCAGTCCAGCAGTCCGGGCATGCTCCGCTCGATCATGCCCAGGACGTCGGTGAACCCGTCGTTGCCGCCGTAGTACGGGTCCGGCACCTCGGCGTCCGGCCCGGCGGACGGGTCGAAGTCACGCAGCAGCCGCACCCGTTCCGGGTCGTCGACCTTGCGGCGCAGCTCGGCGAAGTGGCTCTGGTCGGCCGCCAGCAGCAGGTCCGCGGCGAGGTGGTCGGCGTCGACCTGTGCGGCGATGTGGTCGACCGGGTACCCGGCGGCGGTCAGCGTCGCGCGCGCCCGGCCGTCGGCGGGCTCGCCGACGTGCCACGGGCCGATGCCCGCGCTGCTCACCCGCACCCGGTCGGCCAGCCCGGCCCGGCGCAACTGCTCGCGGAAGACCAGCGCCGCCATGGGTGAGCGGCAGATGTTGCCCGAGCAGACGAAAGACACGTGGAGACTCACCCCGCTAGTGTCCCTCGCAGGCGGAGTCCAGTGATCGGCGGAGGGCACGCCGGTGCAGCTCGTAGAAGTTCAGCTCGCGATCGACCGCCCGGATCGCCAGCGCCAGCCGCACCCCGCACGACGGCTGGGCGCGAATGGCCGAAGTGGCCGCCAGCTCGGTGAGCAGCCCCTCGTTGATCCGGTCGATCACCGGCCGGATCCCGGTCGGCAGGTCGGGGCGGTGGGTCGGCGCCTGCTCGGGGTTCGCCGTCCAGTAGTCGTACAGCCCGCGCTGGACCACCTTGTTCGCCTCGATCTGGTCGCGGAAGAACTCGACCGCGGCGGCCGGGTCCAGCCCGAGCCCGGGTGCCTTGGCCGCCACCCCGTCGAGGATCTGCTGCTCGCGCACCGGATCGTCGATGGGCTGGGTGCCGAACTTCGCGGCGGCGATCTTGTTCGCGATCTGCACGCGCTCACCGGACAGCTCGGTCAGCGGGTACAGCGCGGGCGGCGCGGCCACCGCGGCGGGCGCGGTCAGCAGGAAGGCGGCGGTGAGCAGGACGGTGGTGAACCGACGGCGCATGGACCAGCACGCTACATGCGAGGATCACCGGCATGCCTGTCCAGCTCGCCGACGTCATCACCGCGCTCGAGACCGCCTACCCGCCTGAACTGGCCGAACCGTGGGACGCGGTCGGCCTGGTCTGCGGGGATCCCACCGAACAGGTGACGCGGGTGCTGGTCTGCGTGGACCCGGTGGCCGCCACCGTCGACGAGGCGCTGGAGCTGGGCGCGGACCTGATCGTCGCGCACCACCCGCTGCTGCTCAAGGGCGTGCACGGGGTGCCGGCCGACACCACCAAGGGCAAGCTCGTGCACCGGATGATCCGCGCGGGCATGGCCTTGTTCTGCGCGCACACGAACGCCGACTCCGCCAGCCCCGGGGTCTCCGACGCGCTCGCCGAGGCGATCGGCCTGCGGGTGCTGAGGCCGCTCGCGCCGACGCGGGAGGACAGCGTCACCGGGCTCGGCCGCATCGGTGAACTCCCCGAGCCGGAGCCGTTCCAGCGGTTCGTCGAGCGGGTGTCCGCCGCGCTGCCGCGAACCCGCGCCGGGGTCTACGGCGCCGGCGACCCGGGCCGCGAGATCCGCACGGTGGCGGTGTCCGGTGGTTCCGGTGACAGCTACCTCGGCGCCGCGACCGCCGCCGGGGTGGACGCCTACGTCACCGCCGATCTGCGCCACCACCCCGCCGGGGAGCACCTCGAAGCCGGGCCGTCCGTGCCCGCGCTGGTCGGCTTGACCCACTGGGCCAGCGAATGGCCCTGGTGCGGGCAAGCCTCGGCCGTGATGCGGCACGCGCTTGCCGGTAACGTCGACATCCACGTCTCCACGCGGTGCACCGACCCGTGGACGATCCGCGCTTGAAGTTTCTGAGGGAGTTGACGACACCGTGAAGGCCGAACCCGCCGTGCAACGCCGCCTGCTGGAGCTCGCCAAGGTCGACGCGGAGCTGTCGCGGCTGGCCCACCGGCGCCGCACGCTGCCGGAGCTGGCCGAGATCGCCGAGCTGGAACAGGAACTGCAGGCGAAGAAGGACGCGCTGGTCTCCGTGCAGACCAGCGCTTCGGACCTCGATCGCGAGGTGGCCCGCCAGGAACGCGAGATCGACTCCGTGCGCACCAGGACCGACAAGGACCGCAAGGCGATGGCGTCCGGCGCGGTCGGCGCCAAGCAGCTGACCGAGCTGCAGCACGAGCTGGAAAGCCTGCAGCGCCGCCAGAACGCCCTCGAAGACGACCTGCTGGAGCTGATGGAACGCCGCGAGGCGCTCGATCTGGACGCCCAGCGCACCGGTGCCGAGGTGGACAAGGTCACCGAGCAGCTGGAGCACGCCGGCCGTCGCCGGGACGAGACGCTCAAGGACATCGACACCACGCAGGCGCGCCGCGAGCAGGACCGCGCCGAGCTGGCGCCGAAGTTCCCGGAGCCGCTGGTCAAGCTCTACGAACGGGTGCGCGCGCAGCGCGGCATCGGTGCGGCGCTGCTGCGTTCCCGCCGCTGCGGGGCCTGCCACCTGGACCTGGACCGCTCGACCGTCTCGGAGATCAAGACCATGCCCGAGGACGAGATCGTGCAGTGCGAGAACTGCAACGCGATCCTGGTGCGCACCATGGAGTCCGGTCTGTGAGGGTGGTCGTCGAGGCCGACGGCGGTTCGCGGGGCAACCCGGGGCCCGCCGGGTACGGCGCGGTGGTCAAGGACGCCGAGACCGGTGAGGTGCTCGCCGAGCGCCGGGACGGGCTCGGCGTGGCGACCAACAACTTCGCCGAATACTCCGGCCTGCTCGCCGGGCTGGCCGCCGCCGCGGAGCTCGGCGCGTCCACTGTGGACATCCGGATGGACTCGAAGCTGGTGGTCGAGCAGATGTCCGGGCGCTGGAAGATCAAGCACCCGGACCTGCAGCCGCTGGCCGCGCGGGCGCGGGAACTGTCGGAAAGCTTCGAGCGCGTGCGGTACGAATGGATCCCGCGCGCGAGCAACTCCCACGCGGACCGCCTCGCCAACGAAGCGATGGACACCCAGGCGGGCAAACCGCCGAAGACGCAGGATCGCGTGTCCCCGGCGAAGTGGAGTGGTGCGGTCGGCACGCCGACGAAACTGCTCCTGCTGCGCCACGGTCAGACCGAGATGTCGGTGGAGCGCCGGTATTCCGGGCGCGGCGACGTCCCGCTCACCGAACACGGCCGCCGCCAGGCCGACGCCGCGGCGAAGCGGCTCGCGGGCATGGACGGGCTGATCGTCGACGGCGAGCCGTCGCCGGTGATCGCATCACCGCTGCTGCGCACCCAGCAGACCGCGCAGGCTGTCGCCGACGCGCTGGGCGGCCGGGTCGAAACCCACCAGGGCCTGATCGAGACGGATTTCGGCAGCTGGGAAGGGCTGACCTTCGCCGAAGCCGCCCAACGCGACCCGGACCTGCACTCGAACTGGATCAGCGATTCGTCCGTCCCCGCACCGGGCGGCGAAAGCTTCGACGTGGTGCACCGGCGCGTGCGCGCGGTGCGCGACGACCTGGTCGAGCGGTTCGCCGGGCGCACGGTCGTGGTGGTCAGCCACGTCACGCCGATCAAGTCGCTGCTGCGGCTGGGCCTGGACGCCGGGCCGTCGCTGCTGTACCGGCTGCACCTGGACCTGGCCTCGCTGTCCATTGTGGAGTTCTACCCGGACGGCAACGCCTCGGTCCGCCTGGCGAACGACATCTCCCACCTCACCTAGGCCCCGGCACCTCCCCCACGGCCAACGCTATGAGTGGGGCATTACTAGCGTTCTACGCAAGTAATGCCCCACTCATAGCATTCAGGAGGAGGCGGCCCAGGCTTCCAGCATGACGCGGGCGATGGAGGAGTTGCCCGGCATGACCAGGCGGTCCGGGTCGAATTCCGGGTCCTCCGGGTCGGGACGGCTGCCGCGGCCCAGTTCGAAGGCTTCGAGCACCTCCGCCCGGGTGACCCAGCGCGCCGACTCGATCTCGCCGTCCGCCGGCACCAGGGGCTTCGACGCGTCGGCGCGGGCGGTGAAGCCGAGCATGATCGACCGCGGGAACGGCCACGGCTGGCTCCCCAGGTACCGGATCGCCCAGACCTCGGCGCCGACCTCCTCGCGGATCTCCCGCTCCGCACAGCCTTCCAGCGACTCCCCGGCTTCGACGAACCCCGCCAGGATCGAGTACCGCCCCGGCGGCCAGGTCGGCTGGCGGGCCAGCAGCACGCGCTCGCCGTTGACGCCGACATCATCGTGCACCAGGCAGATGACCGCCGGGTCCGTGCGCGGGTATTCCTCGTGCCCGCACCGGGTGCACTTGGTCGCCCACCCGAACTGCGCCAGCTCGGTCGTGCCACCGCACCGCGCGCAGAAACCCGCGCGGTGGTGCCAGTTCCGCAACGCCATCGCCGTGGTGAACAGCCCGGCCGAAGTGTCGTCGAGCAGATCGCCGTGGCCGCGCAGGTCCACCCAGACCTCGCCGTCGGCCAGCGGTGCCTGGTCGCGCAGGCCCCAGCTGCCGGTCAGCGTCACCCACTCGCCGTTCTCCGGCGGCGTGCCGGGCAGCGTCCAGTAGTCCACGCCCTCCCATTCACCGAGGAAGGCGGCGTCTTCCGGCGGCACGTCCCCGAAGGACACCGCCTTGCGCGTGGCCAGCGCGTCGCCGTCCCGCGGCACGGGGGTGCGGCCGGACTTGGCGTCCAGCAACACCACCCGCGCGTCGGACCAGCGGGCGTGCAGCCGTTCCGGGTCACCGCGCAGGTTCTCCTGACGGTCCACAGTGGACCGGGAGAGCGTCGGCAGCCGGTCGAGCTGGAAGGGCTGGGTCATACCTCTCCGATCGTGACCCCGCCGAGCGACTGGAGCCTGCGGCCGATGGTGTCGGCGTCACCGACGACCACCCCGGTGAACCGGTTCGGGGCGAAGAAGTCCAGTGCCGCCTCGGCGACCTCCTCCGCGGTGACCGCGGCCAGCCGCTCCGGGTGCCCGGCCAGCCACTCGAAGCCGAGCCCGGCCTGCGCCAGCGCGGAGAGCTGCCCGGCGAGCCCGGTCTGCGAGGAGGTGGAGATGCCGAGCGAGCCGATCGCGTACTGGCGCACCGATTCCACCTCGTCGGCGGTCGGCGGCACCAGCCCGAGCCTGGCCAGTTCGTACCTGGTCTCCAGCAGGGCCGCGGCGGTCACGTCGGTGGCGGTGTCCGCGTCGACGAGCAGCGTGGCGGAGTTGCCGGTGAACTCGAAGCCGGAGTGCGCGCTGTAGGTGTACCCCTTGTCCTCGCGGATGTTCTCCACCAGGCGCGAGGAGAAGTACCCGCCGTAGGCCAGGTTCGCCAGTTGCAGGTGCGCGTACCGCGGGTCGGTGCGGCGCAGCGCCTGCGCGGACAGCCGCAGCTGCGACTGCACCGCGCCCGGTCGCGGCACCAGCAGCACGTCACCGCCGGTCAGCTCGGGCAGGTCCGGCAGCACGGTGGCCGCCTTGTCCGAGGCCCAGCCGCTCAGCGCGCGCTCGAGATCGGCGACGACCTGCTCCGGGTCGATATCCCCGACGATCACCATGGTGGAGTTCTTCGGCAGCACCGCATCGGCGTGCAACTGACGCACGCCCGCCGGGTCCACCTTGGTCACGTCCTCGGCCTGCGGCACCTCGAAGGTGGCCGGGTGGTTGCCGTACCGCCTGCGCTGCAGGGCTTCGCGGGCGATCGTGCGCGGCTGCGTGCGGGCGATGGCCAGCCGCTCGATCAGCCGTGCCGACTCCCTGGCCACCTCGGCGTCGGCGTAGGACGCCTCGGTGAGCAGGTCGGCGACCACGTCGAGCAGCGTGGGCAACCCGCTGGCCAGCGCGCTCGCGCTGAGCGCCAGCCGCTCCGGGTCGACCACGGTGCTCAGCTCGCCACCGATCAGCGCGAGCTCGGTGTCGATGGCCACCCGGTCGCGGCGGGCGGTGCCGGTGATGATGGTCTCGGCCAGCACCTCGGCGGTGGCCGGGTGCAGTGGATCGGTGCCGGCGAAGGGAATGCTCAGCCGGAGTTCGACCAGCGGCACGGTGTCCTTGCGCACGGCCAGCACGCGCAGCCCGTTCGCCAGCTTCGTGTCCACATGGGACAGATCGGCGGCGGCGCGCTGCTCGCCGAGCGGGGGTACCGGGCGCGGGCCGCGTTCGGTGCGGCCGATCTCCTCGGCACTGCGGTGGTCCGTGCGCTCGACGGCGGTCACTTGCTTCCTCCCTGCTCGGGCTGGACGACCAGCACCGCACGTGAATCGGGGCGCAGCGCCTTGGCCGCGGCGGCGACGTCGTCCGCGGTGACCGCGGCGAACCGGTCGGCCAGGCCGTGCACCAGGCTCGCGTCGCCGTAGAGCAGTTCGAAGGAACCCAGCGCGAGCGTGCGCGAGACCATCCGGTCGTGCTCGGAGTGCATGCCCGCGGCCCAGCGCGAGGTCACCCTGGCCAGTTCGCGCGCGTCCGGCGGCGTGGCCGCCAGCAGGTCGATCTCCTCGTCGATGGCCTTGAGCACGCGGTCACCGGTGACGTCCGGGGCGTGGATCGCGGTGATCGAGAAGGTGTCCGGGTCACGGGCCTCGAACGGGCCGAACAGCCCGGCGCCGGCGCCGATGTCGGTGACGATGGCGTCGCGGTGGACCAGCCGCTGCTGCAGCCGCGAGCCGTCGCCGTCGGTCAGGATCCCGGCGAGCACCAGGTTCGCCAGGTAGGCGTCCAGCTCGCCGACCGGGTCGGGCATGCGGTAGCCGACGGCCAGCGCGGGCAGCGGGGCGTGCGGGTCGGTGTGGTGCCCGCGCAGCTCCTCGGTCGGCCGCGGCTCGGCGAACGAGCGGCGCGGCGGGGCCGGGCGGAACGGCACGTCGCCGAAGTGCTTCTCGACCAGTTCGCGTGCCCGGTCGACCTCGAAGTCACCGGCCACGGTGAGCACCGCGTTGGCCGGGGCGTAGAAGGTGTCGAAGAAGGCGGCGCAGTCGTCGAGCGTGGCCTGCTCGAGGTCGACGAAGTCGCCGTAGCCGTTGTGCGCGTTGGCGAAGGTGGAGTACAGCACCGGCGGCAGCAGGATCCAGGGGAACCCGCCGTACGGCCGGTTCAGCACGTTGAGGCGGATCTCCTCCTTCACCACGTCGATCTGGTTCGCCAGGTTCTCCTGCGTCAGCTTCGGCGCGCGCATGCGGTCGGCTTCGAGGAACAGCGCCCGTTCGAGCGCCGCGGCCGGCAGCACCTCGTAGTAGTCGGTGTAGTCCGGGTGCGTGGACCCGTTGAAGGTGCCGCCACTGGACTGCACGTGCCGGAAGTGGGCCAGCTTCTCGAGGCTCTCGCTGCCCTGGAACATCAGATGCTCGAACAGGTGCGCGAACCCGGTGCGTCCCTCGGGCTCGGAGCGGAAGCCCACGTCGTAGTGCACGCTGACACCGACCACCGGTGCGGTCGGGTCCGGCGCGAGCACCACGCGCAGCCCGTTGTCCAACTTGAACCTGTGTAGCTCGGGTACGGCCATGACCGCCACCCTACGGGTTAGCCCGGTCACGGTGGGAGCGACCGGCGAGGGCCGATACCAACTCGTCGGCCGCGCCCGGCCGGTACCGCTCGGCGAGCCCGCGCAGCGCGGCCGTGCCCTTCACCGTGCGGGCCGGGAGCGCCGCCGCACCGAGCGCGAGAGCCGCCCCCGCGACCGACAGCACCACGCCGAGCTGGGCATATCCCACGGTCAGCGCGAGCAGCGCGGTCAGGAAGAGGCCGTAGAAGATGATCCGGACCCCGGCCCGCCGCAGGCGCGGGGTGCGCAGGAGGCCGTCGCGCCGGAGGTCGGCGCGGACGAACCGGTCGAGTTCGGCCAGGTAGATCCGCACCTCGTCTGTCTGTACTCGTTCTCCACTGGCGAACACCTGATCCAGCACGACCTGCTCGAACTCTCGCAGCGGCTCGCCGGACTCGGTGCGGGTCAGCGTCCGGTCCGTGGCGGTCAGGTGGCCGCGGTCGCGGAGGTCGGCGACGGTCAGGGCGGCGTCCATCGCGTCGGTGCGGCCGTCGGCGAGCGTGCCCGCGTACCCGGGCGGATGACCGTCCGACGCCCGGGACGGCCACCAGCGCCGCAGGAAGACGATCGCCCCGGCCCAGCAGAGCACCAGGAACCCGAGCGCAGCCCACGCCCAGGCGACCGGCGCGGTCAGCAGGAAGGCACCGCCGAGCGTCGCGGACGGCACGAGCCGCTCGTTCGCCGGAACCGAGTCCGGCGGCAGCTCGACGGTGATCATCATCCGCTGCCCCGGCGCGAGGTTGCGGTGGCTGAACCGGGTCAGGCCGACGTGGTCGATCTGCGCGGCCAGGCACGGCTTCGGGCCCGCGACGCAGCGGACCGCCTCCGGGATCTTGGGCGCCGCCAGCGAAGCGCGGACGAACTTCAGCTCGGTGTTCCAGCCCTGCGCCAGCGACCAGGACACCTGCGGGCCGACCGGGCTCGCCGTGAGCGCCCCGTCCACCGTGTACCGGACCACCGCCGTGCCGGACAGCTCCACGGTGAACGCCTCGGCGGTCAGCTCGGCGTGCCCGTCGCCCTCGATGACCACGTCCCGGACGGTGAGCACCCGGTCCTGGTCCCCGCCGATCGGCTGGCGCAGCGGCAGCTCACGCGTCATCGGCTCGGTCGCGGAGAGCGCCTCGGTGACGGTGAGCGCGCCGTCGCGCTCGACCCGCAGTTCGATCTCCGCGCTCTGCGGCAGCGTCGGCAGCGGTGGGGTGGCCGCGAGCAGCGTCGCGGCGACGAGCGCGATCAACGCAACGACCGGAGGTGCCCTGCCTCGGCGAGCACGCCGTCCAGTGCGGTCAGGAGTGCGGGCAGGTGCGTGCCGAGCCGTTTGAGGTCGCGTTCCCCTTCGAGGCCGCCGAACCAGTACAGCCCGGCCGCGCCGTCGGCCTCCGGATCGAGGTCGGCGAAGGTGTTGAGCCAGCGTTCGGTCTCCCCGAGCACCACGGCGTAGGGCAGCGAACGCGAGAACACGAGTTCGCGGTCCGCGTCGGGGATCTCGTCGGCCGGGACGCTCTGCAGGTAGCCGATGAGGCCGCGGATCTGCCCGGCGAGCGCGCGCCCGCGGGCGGTGCGCCTGGGCAGCAGCCCGGCACCGGCGCTGATCGCCAGGCCGAACACGATCAGCGCGAGCCCGAGCAGTGCGTCCCCTTCGGACAGTGCGAGCACCACGGTGAGCAGGAAACCGAGCAGCGCCAGCACCACGCCTGCCAGTCCGGCGAAGCCGCGGCCGGGGCCGGGGCTTCGGGAGAACCAGCCGCGCGCGACCACGTCGGCGTACATCGCCTCGTCGAACGGCTTGAGGTCGAGCCCGCGTCCGGTCCGCAGTTCGGACAGCAGCGAGGTGTCGGCACCCGAGGGCAGCACGGCCTGGAACACCGCGCGCTCGTAGGGGTGCAGGCTCTCGTCGGGGTCGTTGCGGCGGGAGATGCGCCAGTCGGTGATGCCGTCGGCGTCGCGCACCGGGGCGATCAGCAGGTAGTTGCGCACGGCGAGGTCGACCACGGTGGCGGTCACGTCGACCACGTCCGCCTTGCCGTCGACGATGGTGCCGACCTGACCGGGCAGCACCCCGTCCGGCGAGGCGAAGAAGACGCGGTCGTCCTCGTGCACCAGGATCTTCGACGGCTCGGCTGGCGCGTCGGGGACGCTCGCGTCCCGGCGGCGGCTCCAGAACAGGAATCCGCACCACAGCAGGATCCCCAGCCCGGCGAGGGTGAAGCCGAAGACCGCGGTGGTGGTCAGCACGAAGGCGTTCGCCAGGGTGGCCGTGTCGGCGAACCGCGCGTTCGCGGGCACGGTGGCCGAAGGCAGGCCGACCGCCAGATCGACCGGGTCACCGGCCTCGAGTCCACTTTGCTCGATCTTGATCACGCCGCCGTCGACGGTCTCGGCCGACTCGCACTGGCGGCCGGACCCACCGGCGAGGCAGCGGATCGAGGACGCCTCCGGCACCGGCGCGGCGAAGGACCCGGTGACCTCGGCCAGCTCGGTGTCCCAGCCACCGGCCAGCCGCCAGCGGATCTCCTGCTGGTCGCGCAGCTCGGCCACCGCTCCGTCCACTGTGTACTGGACGGTGGTCTTGCCCTCCGGGGCGCGGATGACGAACTCGTCCCCGGCCACCTCGGCGGCCCCGGCGCCGTCGGTGGTGACGTCGCGGACGGAGAACACCCGCTCGGTGTCCTCGCCGACGAGCAGGCGCAACGGAGCGTGCCGGGTGGCTTCCTGTCCACTCGGGACGGTCACCGTCTCGACCACCGACAGCAGGCCGTCCGGCTCGACCTTCACCTCGACCCCGACGGTGACGCCGGCGTCCTCCTGGCTCTCCGGCTGCTCCTGGGCCCCGGCGGCCGCGCCGCCGCCCAGCACGAACGCGACCGCGGCGGCGACGGCCCCCACATGCTTGAACACGGTGCTAGACCCTAGACCACGCCACGGGAACCGCGGTCCGTTTCGCGAAGTATTTTTACCGGCGTTCGTCCTCATGGTCCCCACGGCTCAGCTCGGCGGGGCGAAGGGTTGCGCGCCGGACGGCGGCCCGGGCGGCGGCAGCGTGGGACCGGGCGGCTGCTGGGCCCACGCCTGGGCGTGATCACGCCGCCGTCGTTCCGCGAGCACGGCGGACAAGTAGGTCCAGTACGGCATGCCGGGCGGCACCGGCGTCCCGATGGCGTCGGCGATCTCGCGGGAGATCTGGAAGCCGAGCTGCGACCTGGCGTCCTCGCTGAAGTCGCTCCAGCGGCCGAGGTACTGGCGTGCCCGCAGCGCGGCGTCGTCCGGCAGGTGCGCGAGGTCCAGGTGCGCGGCCCAGCTCTCCAGGCCGGGCGGCATCACGATCACCGGCGTGACCGCGGCCGGGGTGCGCTCGGAGATCACCACGGTGCCCGCCAGGTAGTCACCGACCCGCTTGCCGCGGCCGGAGAGGAAGGCGACCACCAGCGCCACCGCGCCGGCCAGGCCGAGCGCCCAGAAGTCGACGAAGAACCCGGCCAGGCCGCGGGTGAGCGCGTGGCGGAACCGGATCGGGCCACCGTCGTCGCGGACCACACGCAGGCCCAGCGCCATCTTGCCGAGGGTGCGGCCGCCCGACAGGCTTTCCATCGCCACCGGGTAGCCGACCAGGGTGAGCACCACCAGCACCAGCGAGACGGTGAGGAACAGCGCCTCGTCGAGCGTGGTGGCCAGCGCCAGTCCGGCGACCAGCAGCAGCCCGAACAACACCGCGGCCTGCAACAGGACGTCGAGCAGGAAGGCCAGGCAGCGGGTGGGCACGGCGGCGACGCGCAGCCGCAGCACCACGGCGTCCCCGGTGACCAGTTCGGACATCGCGCTCCCTCGCAGGCATTGGGTTCGGCCCGAGAGTAGTACTGTCGGACGGACTGGAACCGAGGGGAACGGACCGGGATTGGACGTCGACGTCTTTGTCGCCACGCACCGGCCCGCGTGGGACCGGCTCGAGGAGCTGACCAAGCGCAGCCGCAGGCTGACCGGTGCCGAAGCCGACGAACTGGTGCTGCTCTACCAGCGCACGGCCACGCACCTGTCCACGCTCCGCGCGAAAGCCCCGGATCCGGCGCTCATCGAGCACCTGTCCGCGTTGGTGATCCGCGCGCGCTCGGCGGTCACCGGCACGCACAGCCCGGCGTGGCGGGAGTTCGGCCTGTTCTTCACGCGCCGCTTCCCGGCGGCGGTCTACCGGAGCTGGCACTGGTGGGTGCCGGTGATGGTGGTCTCACTGCTGGCTTCGGCCGCGGTTTCGGCGTGGATCGCGATGAACCCCGACGTGCAGGCGAGCGTGGCCGCGCCGGAGGAGATCCGGCAGCTGACCGCGCCCGGCGGTGACTTCGAGTCGTACTACTCCAGCGACCCGGCGGCCTCGTTCGCCGCGCGGGTGTGGACGAACAACGCGTGGGTGGCGGCGGGCTGCCTGCTGCTCGGGGTGCTGTTCGGCCTGCCGGTGCTGTACATCCTGGCGACCAACGTGCTCAACGTCGGCATGTCGGGCGGGCTGATGGCCGCGGCCGGGCGGCTCGACATCTTCCTCGGCCTGATCACCCCGCACGGCCTGCTGGAGCTGACCGCGGTCTTCGTCGCCGCGGGCACCGGCCTCAAACTCGGCTGGACGGTGATCGACCCCGGCCGCCGGACGCGAGCCGCCGCCCTCGCCGAAGAGGGCCGGACCGTGGTGCTGATGGCGCTGGGACTGGCTTGCGTACTGCTGGTCACCGGGGTGATCGAAGCCTTCGTGACGCCGTCGGGCCTGCCGACCTGGTCGCGGGTGGGCATCGGAGTGGTCGCCGAACTCGTGTTCTTCGCCTACGTCTTCATCGTGGGCAGGCGAGCCGCGCTGGCCGGGGAAACCGGAGACCTGGACACCCGCCTCACCGCCGACACCGCCCCCACCTCCGCCTGACCCCTCTGCCCGTGTCACGAATGTGGCTTTCAGCTACCCCAGTGCAGAGTTCAGCTGCCCGAACGTGGAGTTCGGCTACCTGAATGTGGAGTTCAGCTGCCTGAGTGCAGGACTCGCGACAAGACCCACAAACCCGAACCCCACGCTCAAACAGCCGAACCCCACGTTCAAGCAGCCGAGTCCCACACTCGTGCAGCCGAGTCCCACGTTCAGCCAGCCGAGTCCCACACTCGGGAAGGCGAGTTCCGCACTCGGGCAGCCGAGTCCCACACTCAAGCAACCGAGTCCCACGTTCCGGCAGGCGAGTCCCACACTGAGGCAGGCGAGTTCCACATTCGGGCAGCCGAGTTCCGCACTCAGGTAGGCGAGTTCCACGTTCAGGCAGGCGAATTCCGCACTCGGGTGGGCCCGGAGCTTGGGGTGGGTGAGGGCTGCGTTCGGGTGCGAGGTTGAAGCTCGGATGGGCGAGGTCGGGTGGGCGAGGTGGTGGGACGGGGGCGTGGAGTGGATGGGAAGGGCGTGGGGTGGGTGGAAGGGCGTGGGTCAGAGGCGGCCGGCGGCTTTCAGGGCCAGGTAGCGGTCCGCGAGGGCGGGGGCCAGTTCGGCGGGCACGGCGTCCACCACTTCGACGCCCCGGCTGCCGAGCAGGCTGGTGACCTGCCGTCGTTCCGCGAGCGTTCGTTCCGCGGCCGCGGCGTCGTAGACGGCTTCCGCGTCGCCCCGCGCCCGCGCCATTTCCCACACCCGCGGATCCGCCACCGCCGCCACGAGTACCTGATGCCGTGCGGTCAGCGAAGTGAGCACCGGCACCAAACCGTCCTGCACCGGCGCCGCGTCCAGGCCGGTGAACAGCACCACCAGCGACCGCTGCCCCGCCCGCCGCAGCACTTCGGTGACCATGCCGCGCAGGTCCGGCTCGACCAGTTCCGCCTCCAGCGGCGCCATCGAGTTCACCAGCGACGGCCCCGCCCCCGACGCCGAAGCGCGCAGGACGCGGTCATAGGCGATCAGCTGTACCCGGTCCCCCGCCCGCTCGGCCAGCGCGGCCAGCAGCAGAGCCGCGTCCATCGAAGCGTCCAGCCGCGGCACATCGCCGACGCGGCCCGCCGACACACGGCCGGTGTCCAGCACCAGGACCACGTGCCGATCCCGTTCCGGCCGCCAGGTCCGCACCACCACGTCGGCGGACCGAGCCGAGGCGCGCCAGTCGATCGAGCGCACGTCGTCGCCGATCACGTACTCGCGCAACGAGTCGAATTCCGTGCCCTGCCCGCGAACCAGCACCGCCTGCCGCCCGTCCAGCTGCCGCAGTCGCGATAGCCGCGCGGGCAGGTGCCGACGGCTGTGGAACGGCGGCAGCGCCCGCAACGTCCACGGCACCTCGTGCGAACCCTGCCGCGCGGCCAGCCCCAACGGACCGAACGATCGTACGGTTACCGCCGCGGCCCGCCGATCACCACGACGCGTCGGCGTCAGCACGGCCACCACGCGACGGCTCTCCCCACCGGGGATCACCACGGAATGCCGATCCTCGGCGATCCCCGCGCTCGGCTGCCACGCGTCCCGAAGCCGGCCGCGCAACGTCCGCGTCCCCGGGTTCTCCACCGTCAGCGTCACCTCGGCGGTCTCGCCCAACCGCACGGAATCCGCACCAGAGCGCGAAAAAGTCAGTGCCCGGACGCTCGCCGCGAGCACCAGGTCGACCCCGATCGCCAGCAGCAGCACCAAAGCCAGCACCAGCAAGGTCAGCCCGGACGGCCACAGCACCGCCACCACCACACCCGCCAGCGCGACCAGCCCGGCGCGCCCGGTGATCGCCATCAGCGCGGCACGGGCACCGAAGCGAGCACCCGCTCCAGCACCCCGTCCGCGGTCGCGCCCTCCAACTCGGCCTCCGGCCGCAGCCCGAGCCGGTGCCGCAGGGCGGGCCTGGCCAGCGCCTTCACGTCGTCCGGCGTCACGTAGTCGCGACCGGCCAGCCACGCCCACGCCCGTGCCGCCGCCAGCAACGCGGTCGCCCCACGCGGCGAGACCCCGAGCCGGACCGACGGCGAAGTCCGCGTCGCCCGGCACAGGTCGACGATGTAGGCGATCACTTCGGGCCGCAGCTTCACATCCGCCACCGCGGCCCGTCCGGCGGCCAGTTGCGCGGGCCCGGCGACCGGCTTCACCCCGGCTGCGGTCAGGTCGCGCGGATCGAAGCCTTCCGCGTGCCGCAAAAGGATTCCGTACTCGTCCTCGCGCGAGGGTTCCGGCATGGTCAGCTTCACCAGGAACCGGTCGAGTTGCGCCTCCGGCAGCGGGTAGGTGCCCTCGTATTCCACCGGGTTCTGCGTGGCGATCACGATGAACGGATCCGGTAGCGCACGCGGCTTGCCGTCCACCGAAACCTGCCGCTCCTCCATCGCCTCCAGCAACGACGACTGGGTCTTCGGCGGCGTCCGGTTGATCTCGTCCGCGAGCAACAGGTTCGTGAACACCGGACCCTCGCGGAAGGAGAAGTCCGCCGTGCGCGCGTCGTAGACCAGCGAACCGGTCACGTCGCCGGGCATCAGGTCGGGGGTGAACTGCACGCGCGTGGTGGTCAGGTCGAGCGCGGCCGCGAGCGAGCGCACGAGCAGCGTCTTCGCCACCCCCGGCACGCCTTCGAGCAGCACGTGCCCGCGGCAGAGCAGGGCCACGATCAACCCGCTCACCGCGCCGTCGTTGCCCACCACGGCCTTGGCGACCTCCGCACGGAGCGCGATCAGTGCCTCGCGGGCGTCAGCAGCGGACGTCATCGGTCGTCGACCTCTTTCTCGAGTCGGTCAAGTTCATCGGCGAGCCGGACCAGCGCCGGATCGTTTTCCGGCGGCGGACCGTAGAGCAGGACGTGCACCTGCGCGCCCGGCCTGCCGGTCCGGGTCGCGAGCGCGCCGATCAGCGCGGGCGGTTCGACATCGGGCGCCAGGCCGACCCGCGGCGCGAGCCGGGTTCGGGCGGCGTGGCGCAGCGTTCCGGCGGCGTGCGCGGCCGCCCCGGACCGGCGGTAGAGCCGCGCCCGGCCTTCCACCGTCTCGGCCGCGCGGACCACCACCGGCAGCGGTTCGTGCACCACCCGTCCCAGCCGCCGGGCCCGCCACAACGCCAGTACGACGGCGGCCAGGAACAGTTGCACCAGCCCGAATTTCAGCCCCGCGGGAACGAGTTCGGTGAAGGACTTCTCGTCACCGCGCAGTGCCGCGTCGGTCGCCGAAGGCAGGTACCAGACCAGGCGTTCGTTCGTCCCGAGCAAGCGCATGCCCAGCGCCGCGTTGCCCGCTTCGGCGAGCCGGGCGTTGGTCAGCGGAGCCGGCGTGCCGAGCAGCGTCACCGTCGTTTGTGGACCGCCGAACCGCTGGACCAACGTGCCCGCCTCACCGTCGGGATAACACGAGAGCACGCCGTCGCCCGGTTCGTAGCGGACGCCGCCCGAGGTCGCCTCGGCCGCGGCCACCGCCGCCGAGAGCGGGCACTCGGGCTGCCGGTTCCGCACCTCGGTGATCCCGGCGACCTCCGTGCCGGGCACCACCGCACCGACCCCGGGCCCCTGCGCCCCGACCAGCACCAGTTGCCGCGCCCGGTCGCGCAGTTCGACGAGCCGCTCCGGCGGCAGCAGATCCGGCCGGGCGATCAGCAGCGTGGCATCGGTCGCTGACCGGGCTTCGTCGAAGGTGTCCACCTGATCGACGCGCACGTCCTGCCCGCGGAGCAGTTGAGCGAGCGCACGACCGCCGTCCGGTGCGTACGAGTCAGGGTGCAGTTCTTCGCGCGCGCCCTCGTCACCGCGGATGATCACCAGCGCGAGCACGCCGGCGAGCAGGACCGCCAGGATGATCAGCGGCTTCTTCGCGGCACGCCAGAGCTTCTCGGCGCTGGGCGAGATCGACGTCACCGGGCGGCTCCGCCGACCAGCGGCCGGGTCGCCGCCGCCGCTTCGTCGAGCGCGACCAGCCGGCGGTAGCCCGGCTCGGTGGCCGGGCGACCGCCGTAGAACACGTCGTCGAACTGGTTCGCGCCCTGGCGCAGTTCGTCCGCGAGCGCGGGCAGCCGCTTGCCCGCTTCGGTCGCGGCCTCGTCGGCGGTGCGCCCGGTCCGGACGTCCAGCACACCGCGTTCTTCCAGACCGCAAACGATTGCGCGGAACCGGTCGCGCACGGCGTCGGCGAGCCTGCCTTCGGCCAGCGCGGTCTCGGCGGTCTGCCGGTACCCGGCGGCGGTCAGCTTGTCACCGTCGAAGACCTCGTGAGAAGCCTTCGCCCGCCGCCGGGTCGGACCGAGCCGTCGCCGGATCACCAGGACCGCGACCAGCAACAACAACGCGAGCAGCGCCCAGCCGAGCGGGGTCGCCGTGGTGAGCGCGGCCGCGGCCGTGAACACCTCGTCGAGCCGCGCCAGCACCCACTCCATCGCCTTGGCCAGCCAGGACGGCTCGGCCGCCCGGTAGGCCGGGTCGGCGAGTTCCCGTCGAGCCGCTTCGGCGGCCTCGTCCCGGCCGATGTCGACCGGGATCATGACGGGCGCGGCGGCTCTGGGTCCTGCTGGGGCTTGTCCTCCTCGGTGCTTCCGGTGCTTCCGGTGCTTCCGGCGGGCTCCTGCTGGGTAGCGGGCGGTTCGGTGACCTGGCCCAGCGGCAGACCGGACGGCGGCGTCAGGTCGGTGGACCCGGCGGGCGGCGCGGCCGGGGCCGCGGCGGCGCGGGCCAGCTGCAGGTCCATGCCCTCCTTGCGCATGCGCTGGTCGATGTAGACCAGCGCGCGGACGCCGGAGGAGAACGGCGTGGTGAAGGTCAGCGCGATCACCGTGCCGAGCGTGGTCAGCGCCGTGCCCCAGACGGTGTACTCGGGCAGCTCGCCGGTGAACATCGAGGAGAAGCTGGAGAAGTCGCCGGCCAGCGCGAACGGCAGCGAGACCACCTGGTTGATCACCCAGGCGATGACGAGCGCCAGCAGCAGCACCCCGAGCACGCGCCAGAAAGCGCCCTTGACCAGGTGGCTGGACCGCTTGAACGCGGTGCCGACGCCCGCCTTCTCCAGCACCAGCGCGGGCGTGGCCAGGCCGAAGACGACCGCGAGGTAGACGCCGGGGACGATGCACAGCAGCAGCCCGACGAAGATCATCAGCGTGTAGAGGATGGTCAGCCCGACCAGCGGCAGCAGCCGCGGCGCGGCCTCCTTCATCGCCTCGCCGAAGGTCGGCTTGCGGCCGAGGATGGCCTTGCCGACGACCACGGTGAGGAAGCCGTCCAGGAAGCTCGAACCGAGCGCCGAGACCAGTCCGCCCACCACGGCCACCAGCGCGCTGGAGCCGAGCAGGTCGCCCAGCAGGTCCTGCGCCTGCCGCTGGGTGATCATCTCGTCGCTGACGGCGGCGACGCGGTTGAGGTCGTCGAGCAGCGGGAGGGTGACCAGGAAGCCGACGGCCTGGGTGATGAGCACCACCACCAGCGACACGCCCAGCATCACCGCCGGGTTGCGCCGGACCGTGGTGAAGGCGCCGTCGAGGATCTCACCGACGTTCAGCGGCCGCAGCGGGATCACGCCCGGTTTGCCGTACCCGTCCGGGTTCCAGCGGGGACCTGGTTGCGGTGCCTGGGGCCAGCCCTGCGGCTGGTGGTGCGGGGGTGGCCCGCCCGGGGTCGCCCACCCGTTCGTGTCGCTCATCGGCTCCTGCCCAAGGTCGGTCTCGGTGACCCCGCCAACTCTTTCAGAGCAGGTCGGCCCAGGCCAATGCGACTCGGCGGAACCGTCCGGGGCAGTACTGCCGGTGTGGGGTGATTCGCCCGGAAGGGCCCCGGCGGCGCGGGTGAGTGGATATGCTCTCGGCAGTCGTGACCGCCTAGGCCACCAGTGCCGGAGACAGCCGGGGATCCTCTCTATGACGCAACCGCCGCAGGGCCCGTGGCCGCCGCACGGCCACCGGGGCCAGCAGCCCCCGTCCGGCCCGCTGCCACCGCCGCGCCCGGCGCCCGGTCCGCCGGGATACCCGCCGCCGCACTGGGGCCAGCAGCTGCCGCCGTACGGCGGTCCGCCCCGGCCGCCGAAGAAGTCGAACGGGCCGCTCATCGCCGTCTGCGCCGGAGCCGCGGTGCTGCTGGTGGTCAGCCTGATCGTGGTGGTCGTCGCGGTCAGCTCGAACAAGGACTCGGTGGCCGACGCGGGCACCATCGCCCCGGCCACGCTGAGCGACACGCCGACCGAGCCGACGGGTGGTTCGTCGAGCACGGCGTCGTCGAGTTCGTCCGCGCCGAGCAGCCCGCGGTCGGCGGAGAGCCCGTCGAGCAGTGGCCCGCAGAAGATCTACCAGCTCGCCGACCACCCGATCCTGCAGGATCCGCAGGCCGGGCTGAAGAACCGCGTGTGCAACCTGCCCGGGTGGCAGAGCAACCAGTCGGCGGCGGAGGCGTTCTTCACCGCCGCCAGCCAGTGCCTCGACGCGGCTTGGGGGCCGTTCCTGGAGCACTACAACCTGCCGTTCACCCCGCCGAGCCTGCACTTCCCGACGGGTTCGAGCTTCCAGACCGAATGCGGCAACATCCAGGTAGGTATCGCCACCGCGGCGTACTACTGCGAGAACAATCTGTACGTGCCCTTCCGCGGGCTGCAGACCGATCAGTACGGCAACAACCCGGGCGTGTACCTGGCGTTGTTCGCGCACGAATACGGGCACCACGTGCAGGAGGTCGCCGGGCTGATGGACGCCGCGTGGGAGGAGATCTACGCGGCGGGGCAGAACTCGGAAGCAGGCCTGGAAATGGCGCGGCGCAAGGAACTGCAGGCGCAGTGCTTCTCGGGCATGTTCCTGGGGGCGCACGTGGACCGCGGTGGCACCATTAACCGGGACATGTACGACAAAGCCTGGGACGACCAAGAAACCCGCGGGGACAACACCTCCGGCAGCCGAGACCACGGCACGAATGCGCACTACGCCTCGTGGTGGCGAGCAGGCGCCAAGGACAACCGAATCGTCGACTGCAACACCTTCTCCGCCGCCAGCTCCGCAGTCTCCTAGCCCAAGCCCCACATTCAGGCAGCCGAACTCCACGCTCAGGCAGCCGAGTTCCACACTCGCGCAGCCGAGTCCCACACTCAGGCAGGCGAGTTCCACACTCGGGCGCGCGAGTTCCACACTCGGGCAAGCGAATTCCACACTGGGGTAAGCGAGTTCGCCGCTGGGGCAAGCGAGTTCGCCGCTGGGGCAAGCGAGTTCGCCGCTGGGGCAAGCGAGTTCGCCGCTGGGGCAAGCGAGTTCGCCGCTGGGGCAAGCGAGTTCGAAGCTGGGGCAAGCGAGTTCGCCGCTGGGCGAGTGTGGGATTCAGCTGTCCGAACGTGGAACTCGGCTGCCCGAGCGGGGAACTCGGCTACCTGAACGTGGTGTTCGCCTGCCTGAGGGTGGGACTCGCCTGCCCGAATATGGACTTCGGCTACCCGAGTGTGGAACTCGGGCGCAAGTGTGGAACTCGGCTACCCGAGTGTGGGGTTCAGCCGTCGGAGCGTTGAACTCGGCTACCTGAACGTGGGACTCGGGCGCGAGTGTGGAACTCGGCTACCCGAGTGTGGGGTTCAGCCGTCCGAACGTTGAACTCGGCTATCTGAACGTGGGACTCGCCTGCGCGAGTGTGGGGTTCGGCTACCTGAACGTGGAGTTCGGCTGGTTGAACGTGGGGTTCGGGTGCGCGAGTGTGGGGCGCGGGGGGTTAGATCAGGACGGGGCGGCGGCGGGGGCCTCGTAGGTAGAGGTGGGCGTAGGTGCCGCCGGCCAGGCAGCTGAGGGCGAGCAGGCCCAGGGCGACCGGCTGCAGCAGTGAGTTCTCGTCCCGGGTGGCGGCGACGATCCGCACTTCGAGGGGGCCCGAACCGGCATCCGAGGGAACCGCCACATCGAACTGTTCACCTTCGCTGTGCCCGCAGGCACTCAGCGTGGCATCCCGCCGCTGGCCGTCGACCTCCACGCGGACGCCCTCCCGAGCGCCCGTGTTCGTACAGGGCAGGGGTTTCGTCACGGTCGCCCGCGCCACCACGTCGTCGGTGCCGCCGCCCGCCCCGAGCACCCCCGGCGTCAACCAGGCGGCCAGCACCACCAGCACACCCGCGAGCGCGGCGACGGCGAACTCACGCCAGCGCGCCGAAGCGCGTTCCGGCGAAGTCCCCGATTGCCCGCTCACAACGGCAATCGTTCCAGATCCCCCAGGCAAAACCCAGGCGGACCAAGATCATCAACTGGACTGCTCCGCCGGGGTGACCTTCTTGACGTAGAGCAGCCGGTCCCCCGGCTCGATCGCGTCGGCCTCCGGGGCGTCCACCCGGAACAGCTGCCCGTCGCGCACCAGCCCGAGCACGATGTCCGGCAGGTGCCGCGGTGAGCCGCCCTCCTCCGACGGCTCGACCGGCCGCTCGGCGATGGCGAGCCCGGACTCCGGCGTGAGCAGGTCCTCCACCATGTCCACCACCAGCGGGGTGGACGTGGCCATGCCGAGCAGCCGCCCGGCCGTCTCGCTGGAGATGACCACCTGGTTCGCGCCGGACTGCTTGAGCAGGTGCACGTTCTCCGCCTCGCGCACCGAAGCCACGATGTGCGCCTTGGGCGCCAGCTCCCGCGCGGTCAGCGTCACCAGCACCGCGGAGTCGTCGCGGTTCGAGGCGACCACTACCGCCCGCGCGCGCTGCACCCCGGCGACCCTCAGCACGTCCGACCGCGTGGCCGAGCCGTGCACGGTCACCAGGCCCAGCACCCCGGCGGCGTCGAGCGCCTGCTGGTCGGTGTCCACCACGACGATCTGGCTCGGTTCGATGTTCTCGTCGCCGAGCAGCGTCTTCACCACCGCCCGGCCCTTGGTCCCGAACCCGACGACCACCACGTGGTCCCGCACCTTGTGCCTCCACTTCTGGATCTTGAACGCCTGGCGCGACCGTTCGGTGAGCACCTCGAGCGTCGTGCCGACCAGCACGATCAGGAACAGCACCCGCAGCGGGGTGATGACGACGACGTTGACGAACCTGGCCGACGGCGTGGCCGGTGCGATGTCACCGTAACCCGTGGTCGACAGCGACACCGTGGCGTAGTACACGCTGTCCAGGAAGGTGAGCCCGTCCCCGTTGGCGTCACGGTAGCCGTCCCGGTCCAGGTAGACGATCAGCACGGTGGCCAGCAGCGCCAGCCCCGCCCCGATCACCCGCTTGACGATCGCGCGCAGCGGGCTGACCGTGTGCTCCGGCATCTTGATCACGCCGACGAGCTCGTGGTCGGGCTGGTCGTGCAACCGGTCGCCCAGTTGGAAGGGGATGCGCTTGATCATGCCTGCTCCCCGAGGCGTGCGTGGATCACGCGGGGAGCGTAGCCGACGGTGACTTCGGCCACGTTCATTCCTCCGGTACCGAACGCAGGAGTTCACGCAGCCCCTCGAAGTCCAGCAGGTCGACCGGGCTGACCGTGCGGTCGTCGCGCACGTAGTGGAACGCCGCGCGCACCTTCTCCAGCGGCACCCCGGCCAGCACCGACCAGGCCAGCCGGTACGCGGCGAGCTGCACCGACAGCGCGGGCAGCCGGTCCGGGCCGGGCACGCCGCCGGTCTTCCAGTCGAGCACGGTCCAGCCGCCGTCGGGGTCGGCGAACACCGCGTCCATCCGGCCGCGCAGGTTGATGCCGTCGACCTCGGCGGAGAACGGGACCTCCACGTCGTGCGGGGTGCGGCCGGCCCATTCGCTGTGCTCGAAGGCGCGCTGCAGCAGTTCCAGTTCGCCGTCGCCGACCGCTTCGTCGTCGGCCGCGCCGGGCAGGTCCTCGAAGTCGAGCAGCCGATCGCCGCTGAACCGCTGTTCCAGCCAGGCGTGGAAGGCGGTGCCGCGGCGCGCGAAGCTGTTCGGCGGCGCGGGCAGCGGGCGTCGGAGCTTGCCCGCCAGCGACTCCGGATCGGCGGCCAGTTCGACCAACTGGCTGACCGACAGATGGTCGGGCAGCACGATGTCCTCGGTCCGGCCCACCGCCTTCGCCCGTTCGGCGAGCAGCACGTCGGTGTCCGCGATCCAGCCGTCGGGGTCCTCGTGGCCCTCGTCCGGATCGGGTTCCCCGGGGTCACGACGGCTCAGCACGGCCAGTTCGTCCAGCACCAGGTCGACCCCCTCGGTGACCGCGGATCGCCTGCCGCCCAACGGATCCACCGGCCACACCGCGGTGCGGGTCGCGGTGGTGAGCGGGTTTTCCTCCTCGTTCTCCGGCGGGTCGGCCCACTGCTCGATCACGCCGAGGTCGCCCGCGCCCTCCTCGATCACCACCTCGCGCACCTCGCTGAGGAAGGTGGACGGGCCCTTCGGCTTCGCGCTGCTTTCGTTCGACCAGTGCCCGGAAACCAGGAGCCCGTGCTCGGACCGGGTCAGGGCCACGTAGCAGAGCCGGCGCTCCTCGTCGGCCTCGCGATCGGCGAAGTTCGCTTCGTGCAGCTCCAGTTCTTCGAGCACTTCCTTGCGGTTCTCGCCGCCGGACAGCCGCAGTTTCGGCAGGTCCTGCTCGTCACCGCGGAACTTCGCGGGCAGCGCGGTGACCGTGCGCAGCCACGAGGACGAGCGCCGCTTGCTCGGGAACACGTCGTTGACCAGGTGCGGCACGGCCACGTACTGCCATTCCAGGCCCTTCGCGGCGTGCACGGTGAGCACCTGCACGCGGTCCGGCACCACCTCGACCTCACCGGGGCTGAGCCCGTCCTCGGCGTGTTCCGCGGTGGCCAGGTAGTCCAAAAAGGACATCAGCGTGGCGGTGGGCGAGGTTTCGGCGAATTCGGTGACCACATCGGCGAAGGCGTCCAGGTGGGCCCGGCCCGCGGCGTTCGGCCGGGCCAGCGCTTCGACGTCGAGCAGCATGGTCCGCTCCACATCGGACACCAGCTCCGGCAGCGACTGGTCCAGCCTGCGCCGCAAGGTGGCCAGTTCGGCACCGAGGCGCTGGATGCGGCGGTACCCCTCGCGGGAATAGCGGTCCGCCTCACCGGGATCGTCGATCGCGTCGACCAGACCGGTGTGCTCGGCCCGTTCCGGTACCAGCGTCGCTTCGGTTTCCTTGGGGGCCGCGGGATCCGCGGACAGCTCGACGGCCCGGCTCCACAACGCCTTCACGTCCGCCGCGCCCAGCCGCCAGCGGGCGCCGGTCAGCAGCCGCGCGGCCGCCGTGCCCGCCAGCGGGTCCGCCAGTACCCGCAGCGTGCTGACCAGGTCGGCGACCTCGGGTTCCTCCAGCAGACCACCGAGGCCGACCACCTCCACCGGCATCCCGCGCGCCCGCAGTTCGGCGGCGATCGGCGCCATGTCGGCCCGGCGGCGGACCAGCACGGCGGCGGTCGGCGGCTCGCCGGTCGCCTCGATCGCGGTGAACCAGCGCTCCGCCAGGCGTTCGGCGACCCATTCACGCTCGACGCGGATGTCCGGCAACAGCGCGACCGAGACGTCGGCCGAGTGCGCGCCGACCCGTGCCCGCAGCTGCTTGACGCCGAGCCCCTTGACACGCAACGGTTCCACGATGGCGTTGGCCAGCACCAGCACCTCGGGCGGGTTGCGGAAGCTGGTCAGCAGGCCGTATTCGTCGGCGGGCGCGAGCCCTTCGCCGGTGGACTTCGGGAAGTCGGTGGTGAACCGCGGCAGGTTCGCCGCGCTCGCGCCACGCCAGCCGTAGATCGCCTGCGCCGGGTCACCCACCGCGGTCACCGTCATCGACGGGTGCTCACCCGTGCCGAACAACCCGCGCAGCAGCACGCGTTGCGCGTGCCCGGTGTCCTGGTACTCGTCGAGCAGCACGGCGGTGTAGCGCTCGCGCTCGCCGATCACGACCTCCTCGTGGTCGGTGACCAGCCCGGCCGCCAGCGACATCTGGTCCGCGAAGTCCAGCGCGCCCTCGGCTCGTTTGCGCTCGTGGTAGGCCTCGACCAATGGCAGCAACGCGAGCCGGAACCGTTGCGCGGCCACGATTTCCTGCAACTTGACCGGCAGCGAGTCCCGCTGCCCCTTGGCCTTCGGCGCGTTCTCGATCAGCGCGGACAACCACGCCGTGTACTCGGCCAGCTTGTCTGTGGACACCAGGTGTTCGCCCAGCTCACCGGCCAGGCCGAGCACGTGCGCGGTGATCGTCGGCGGCACCTTGTCGGTGTCGAGATCGGGGTCCCAGTGCGAGACCACCCGGTGCGCGAGCTGCCAGGACGCCGTCTCCGACAACAGCCGCGCGCCGGGCCGGACCGGCAGCCGGAGCCCGTGCTCGGCCAGCAGCCGACCGGCGTAGGCGTGGTAGGTGAGCACGGTCGGCTCGCCCGCCATCACCGACGCCCGGCGACCGCCGCTCGGATCGACCCGGTCCAGCAGCCCGGAACCGGCCAGCCGTCGCAGCCGCGCACGCACGCGCTCACCGAGCTGGCGCGCGGCCTTGCGGGTGAAGGTCAGGCCGAGCACCTGCTCCGGGGTGACGAAACCGTTGGCCACCAACCACACCACGCGCGCGGCCATGGTCTCGGTCTTGCCCGCGCCCGCCCCGGCCACCACCAGCGCGGGTTCGGTGGGTGCCGCGATCACCGCCGCCTGTTCGGGCGTCGGCGGGTGCAGGCCGAGCGCCTCGGCGACGTCGGCCGGGGTGACCAGGCGGTCAGCCGTCTTCCGCCGGGGGTCCGGGGGGCGGCCCCCGGGCAGCGTCACCGTCATGGCCCGGTCACCTGACGGCCTTCCGGGCGCACCGGGCACGAGCCGCGCGCCGGGCAACGCGGGCAGTCCGCGTTCTCCCTGGCCTCGAATCCCGGCCCGGCGGCGGATCCGGCCGCGCGACGCACCAGGTCCAGCCAGGTGGGGCCGGTTTCCTCGTCGAGCGGGGCCTGTTGCCGTTCCGTGGCACCGGTTTTCTTGTTCGCCTTGGCCACGTAGACCAGCTTCGCGCCACCCGGCTCGGTGCCGAGGTCGCCGAACGCGCCGAGCAGCACGGCCAGCTGGTAGGCCGCGAGCTGCGGGTGCTGCTCGGCATCCGCGGCGGTGACCGGGGTCTTGCCGGTCTTGATGTCCACGATCACCGGACGGCCCTGCTCGTCCAGTTCCAGGCGGTCGACCCGCCCACGCAGGCGCACGAGCAGCTCGTCCTCGCCGTCGCCGTGCTCCGGCGGCAGCACGACCTGCACGTCCTTCTCGTTTCCGGCGCTGGTCAGCTCGGCGCGGCTGGTGCGCAGCCAGGCCATGAAGTTCTCCAGCATCTGTTCCACGCGACGGCGTTCGCGCCGGGAGAACCAGGGCGCGCCGGCGTCGACCCGCGTCCACGCCTCGTCCAGCGCGGCCCGCAGGTCGTCGTCGTCCGTGCCTTCGGCGGCGGCTTGGGCCAGCGCGTGCACCAGCGTGCCGGTGACCGCCGCGAGCTGCGCGGGATCGTCGCCGCCGTGGCGTTCCAGCAGCCAGCGCAACGGACAGCGCGCCAGGATATCCACAGTGGACGGCGAGACGCTGACCAGCTGCCCGGGGTTGAACAACGCGACCTCGGTGGACGGCTGCGGCACCCCGTACCAAGTGGACGGATGCGCGCCGGGAACACCGGCCGCCGCCAGTTTCGCCAGCTGACGCGCGGCGAGCTGCCGTCGTTCGGTGTCCATCTCCGCGTCGCACACGGATCGGCGCAACTCGCCGACCAGTTCCGCGAGCACCAGCGACCGGCCACCGGTCTTCAGCCGCGGGTCGGCCGACGATTCGTCCGGCGCGGCTTCGTCCAGTTCGTCGACGAAGCGCGAAGGCTGCTCGTCCTCGCCACGCACCGCGCTGACCAGCAAAGTCCGCCGGGCGCGGCTGGCGGCCACGTAGAACAGACGGCGTTCCTCGGCCAGCAACGGCGCTGTCGCGGACACCTGCTCACCATCCACGCCGGACAGCAGGTCGACCAGCTTCTCCACGCCCAGCAGTGATCCCCGCAGCCGCAGGTCCGGCCAGCTGCCTTCCTGGGCGCCGACCACCGCGACCACCGTCCATTCGCGACCGGCGGACCCGTGGGCGGTGAGCAGCGTGACGCCCTCCTTGCGCGCGGCCTTGGGCGCGAGGCTGTCACCGGCGATCTGCTGCGAGGTCAGGTAGTCGGCGAACGCGGTCACCGTGGAATGCGGCAATCTGTCGACATAGCGACCGGCGGCGTGGAACAGGGCCACCACCGAGTCCAGATCGCGGTCGGCCTGCGAGCCGAGCGACCCGCCCCGATCGGCGAACCGCAGCAGCCGCGCCTCGAGATCACTGGCCTGCCACAGATCCCACAGCACGTTCTCCACGTTGCGGTGTTGCAGGATCGACTCGCGCGCGGTCGCGATCAGCCCGGCCACACGACGCACGGGCCCGGCCTCCGCGTCGGCGAGCGCGGTCAGCGGATCGTTCTCCAGCAACGCTTCCACGAGCAGTTCGTCACTGGACCGCTCGCCGCCCGCCGACAACTCCAGCCGTCGCAAGCCCCGGCGCAACCGCCGCAACGCCAGCGGATCGGCGCCACCCAGCGGTGAGGCGAGCAGCATTTCCGCCACGTCGGCGTCCACAGTGGACGGATCATCGGCGGCCCGGAGCGCGGCCAGCAACGGCCGGACCGCGGGCTGCTTGGCCAGCGGCAGTTCCTCGGAGGCCGCCGCGATCGGCACCCCGGCCGCGCGCAGCGCGCGGATGAGCACCGGGAAGGTCCGTGACGGCGAGCGCACCAGCACAGCCATCTCCGACCAGGGGATCTCGTCCATCAGGTGCGCGCGGCGCAGCTGATCGGCCATCCACGCGCCCTCGGCGGCGGGGGTGGACAGCAGCCGGATCTTGACCACGCCCTCGTCGCGCTCGTCCTCGGTCTCCGTTTCGGCCGGGCGCAGTTCCGGGCGCCGCGGGCCGGGGAGGTGCCGGACCAGCCGGTTGACCGCGGCGGCGATCGCGGGGGCGAGCCGATGGGTGCGGGTGAGCCGGATCGTCCGGTTCTCGCGGCGGTCGGCCTGCTCCAGCAGCGTGGGATCGGCGCCGCGGAAGGAGAAGATCGACTGGTCGGGGTCGCCGGCGAGCACGAAGTCGTCGGCGCCGGAGCCGAGGTGGCGCAGGAGGCGGAACTGCAGCGGATCGAGGTGCTGCGCGTCGTCGACGAACAGGTGCCGGACGCGGTTCTGCTCGCGCAGCATCAACTCCGGCTCGGTGTTCAGCGCGACCAGCGCGGAAATGACCAGCTCAGCCGCGTCGTAGGCGGTGGCGCCGGGCAGCGCGAGCGCGTTGCCCCCGGCTCCCTGCAGCGCGCTGACCTCCTCGTATTGCCGCCAGAACGTGCCCGCGGCGATCCACTGCTCGCGGTTCTTCTGCTCACCGAGCTTGATCAGGTCCTCCGGCCCGAGCCCGCGTTCGGCGGCGCGCAGGAGCAGGTCACGCAGCTCCTCGGCGAACCCCGGCACGGTCAGCGCGGGCCGCAGCTCGACCGGCCAGTCGAGCGCGCCCTGCTCGAGGTCGCCCGCGAGCAGTTCGCGCATCATCACGTCCTGCTCGGCGCTGTTGAGCAGGCGGGGCGCGGGCTCCTCACGCAGCCGGGCCTGCAGGCGCAGCACGGCGTAGGCGTACGAGTGCACTGTGCGCACGATCGGTTCGCGGATGGTGCGGGGTGCCTCGGGATCGCCGTCGTTGAGCAGGCGCGTGATGTCCGCACGCACCGCTTCCGCGGCGCGGCGCGACGTGGTGAGCACCAGGATGTGCTCGGGATCGACGCCCTGGTCGCGAATCCGGCGCGTGACGGCCTCGGCGAGCAGCGTGGTCTTTCCGGTGCCCGGACCGCCCAGCACGCGCGCGAACCCGACCGGTCCGACGAGCACACGACGGGCGTCGGGCTCCCAGTGGCGGGGTGGCGACGGCACGACCGGGCGGCGCACCAGTCGCGCGCTCACCCGGTGCTTCGTCCTGCTTGCCACACCCGATTGGACCACGGGAGGTGATCGGCACCGTGTAGCGGCACCCGCTCGGAACTGTCGGTGTCGTCCGGTTAGCTGTACGCATGGACGAAGAGCTGCACGAACGGGTGCGGGCGGTGATCAGCGACGTGCCGCCCGGCAAGGTCTCCACCTACGGCGACATCGCGAGCCTGGCCGGCGCCCCCTCGCCGCGGATGGTGGGCGCCATCCTCGCCGAAGACGGTTCCGACCTGCCGTGGCACCGGATCCTGCGCGCGAACGGCACCCCGGCGCCGCACCTGGCCGACGAGCAGCTGGCGCGGCTGCGCGCGGAGGGTGTGCTGGCGGACGGGCAGAAGGTGGACCTGCGGACGTATCGGTGGAATCAGGAGGAGCCCGAGGGTGGCCTCTGGTGATGTCTATGGTTAGCCTTGCCTAATGGCGAGCCCGACGTACCACCCGCTGCACGTGTCCGCCGTCCGGCGGCTGACGCCGCACATGGCCCGGATCACCTTCGAAGTGGCCACCACGGTCCCCGATGTGGGTCCGGACCAGTACGTCAAGCTGTTCTTCCCGGTGCCCGGCGCCGCGCGTCCCGTGCTGCCGCCGTCGCTGGACGACGGCGAGGTGCTCACCTGGTACCGGCGCTACCTCGCCATGCCGGACGCCGAACGCCCGCCGATGCGCACCTACACCGTGCGCGCCATCCGCCCTTCGGAGATCGACGTCGACTTCGTCCTGCACGACGTCGGCCCGGCTTCGTCGTGGGCGGAGCGCGCTTCCGTCGGTGACGAACTGATCTTCCTGACCCCGCCGCACGCCCTCCACACCCCACCCGACGACGCCGAATGGCAACTACTGGTCGGCGACGAGTCGACCATCCCGGCCGTGGGCGCGATCATCGAGTCGCTCCCGGAGGACGCGGTCGTGCGGGCTTACGTGGAGATCGGGGATCGCGCGGACGAGCAGACCTTCGACACCGCCGCCAAGGACGTCGAGATCACCTGGATCGCGCGCGATGGGCGGTCACACGGGGAAGCCGTGCTGGATGCCTTACGCGCCGCCGAGTTGCCCGCCGGAAAGGCCTACTCGTGGCTCTCCGGGGAGGCGAGCCTGGTGAAGTTCGCCCGCCGCCACCTCGTCCGGGAACGAACCTTCGACAAACGAGCCATCACCTTCACCGGCTACTGGCGGCAGGGCAAGACCGAAGAAGAGGTCGGCCGGGAAGCCCTCACCACCCCACCCCCCGCAGACGACCTGTAACCCGCCGCACCTGCCGTGAATGTGGCTTTCACGGCCGAATCCGCCGTGAAAGCCACATTCACGGCACTCGTCCTTGATGGGGACGCCGCGCTCCCCGCCTCCCCAGTGCGGGACTCGGGTGCGGGAGTGTGGGGGTCGCGCGTTAGGAGGCCGGGGTGGAGAACTCGTGTACCAGTAGTTTCACCAGGGCCCCCAGCCGTGGCCGGTCCGGTTGCAGGGTGGGCACCCCCAATTCCGTAAGAGGCGCAGCGGTCACGGAACCGACGCAGGCACAGACAACCCGCGTACGCAGGGCCTCTACCAGCGAATCCAGCCGAGGACCGGCCAAAGCAAGCAGGTTCGCCACCGCCGGAGCGCTTGTGAACGCCAGCACCCGAACCCTGCCAGCCAGGACATCATCGATCAGCGAATGTGCGGGAGCCAAGTCAGAAGGCCATTCCCACCGGTAAGGCTGCACCTCGACGACCTCGGCCCCAGCCACAACCAACGAGTCCGTCAAGGCGGGCAACGGCGTTCCGTGCAATTGCACCACGACTCGCTTGCCCGCCAATTCTTCAAAAAGCAAATGATCGAACAATTCCGCATTCGTCTCCCCCGGAGCCGACCATTCTTCCGCCAGCCCGAAACCCCGGACAGCACCCTTCGCCTTCGGGCCCCGGACAACGATCCGCGAAGCACCGAGGTGCCTCAGCAGATCGTCCCGAAGACCCCAACCCTCCGCAGCCTCGACCCAGCCCCGGAAACCAGCCCCCGTGGTCACCGCCAGGTAGTCCACCGGCGCGGAAAGCACCGCGTCGGTCGCGGTCCCCAGTAGGTCATCGTCCGGCAACGGCACGATCCGGATCGTCGGCGCGTGCCGCACCACGGCGCCGTGCCGTTCCAGCGCCGCGATGAACTCCTCGGCCCGCCGTTCCGCCGTGATCCCGATGGTCACGCCGCTCAGCTCATCCATAGTGCGCACCCATCTCCCGAATCGCCTCGGCCAATTCCTCGCGCAGGTCGGCGGGCTCCAGCACCTGCAAGCCCGGCCCGAAACGCAGCAGCTCCCCGATCGCCGGACGGCCCTGCTCCACCGGCAACTCCAGCTGAACCCACCCCGCCTCATCCGGCACGGCCGAAGCCTCCCGCAGCGCCCGCGCACCCACCGAACCCAGGTAGAACGGTACGAGCGTCTGCGCCAGCGGGGACAGGCGCACCACCGCCCGCCGCGAATACAGCCGCCGCTCGAACTGCTCCGACCACGCCCGCCAGTACTCCGCCAGGTCGAAATCAGCGGGCCGCGTGAACCCGTCCCGCGTCTCGATCCCCTCGATGCGCGAAATCCGGTACGTCCGGTCGTTGCCCTCACACCGCGCGGCGAGGTACCAGCTGCCGCCCTTCAGGATCAGTCCCAGCGGCTCGATCTCCCGCGTGACCTCCTGGTTGCCCCACCGCCGGTACTCGATCCGCAGCCGCCGCGTCTGCCACACCGCCTCGGCCACCTCCGCCAGCTGCGGCAGGCTCTCGATCCCCCGGTGCCACCCGGGCACGTCCAGGTAGAACCGCTGCGACACGCTCGCCGCCCGATCACGCAGGTCCGCGGGCAACGCCGCGTAGAGCTTCAGCTGGGCCGCCGCGAGCACGGTTCCGAGCCCCAGTTCGGACGCCGCCGCGGGCAGCCCGGCCAGCGACAGCGACCGCGCCTCCTCCTCGGTGAGCCCGGTCAACCGCGTGCGGTAGCCGTCGACCAGCTGATATCCCCCGGTGCGCCCGCGATCGGCGTACACCGGCACCCCGGCCGCCGACAACGCCTCGATGTCCCGGTACACCGTGCGCACCGAGACCTCGAGTTCCCCGGCGAGCTCGTCGGCCGTCATCCGGCCCCGGTTCTGCAACAGCAGCAGCACCGACAACAACCTGCTCGCCCGCATGGCTCCAGTATGCCCGGAAAACCTGACACAAGCTGTCAAGTAAGCCCGGCACAGTACGACCCATGAACACCTTTGCGACGAAGACTTGGGAAGAAAACGTGGTCAGTGGCGCCGAAGGCCAGCCGCGGTACGCACACGCCCACGCCGTGATGACCTACTCGGGCCTGATCGAGGGCGAGTCCTCCTGCGACTACCTCCTCTACTACACCGGCCCGGACTACGACGGCGCCGGCCAGCGCGCGCCCGGCTTCGAACGCATCGAGGGCGCGGTCGACGGCCGCAAGGGCAGCTTCGTGATCCGGCACGAGGTAGCGTTCGACGCCAACGGCATCGACGGCACGTTCACCGTGGTCGACGGCTCGGGCACCGGTGAGCTGACCGGTCTGCGCGGCACCGGCACCGCCACCGGCGCATCGGGCGAACCGGCGATGTCCTACACCTTCGAATACTCCCTTTAGGACGGTCACGTGGACAGGCAGCAGGTGATGGCCTACCGGATCGCCGCGCAGGGCCTGCACCGCGAGACGGCCGACCCGCACGACCTGGCCGTGTTCGGCCTCGGCGTGCAGGACAACCAGCGCGGTGGCCCGGCCATCGCGCTGGCCGCGCGGCTGTCCATCCCGGCCGACCCCGAAGACGACCGGTTCGCCCTGCTCTGGTCCCACCGCGGGGCGCCGCACCTGCACCGGCGGCAGGACCGGAAAGCCCTGGTCGCGAGCCTGGTGCCACTGTCCGAAGCGGACGCCCAGGCCCGGATGAACTGGCAGCGCGCCCAGGTCGCCCGTGCCGGTGTCCCCGCGGCCGAGGCGCTGACGGTCGCGGCCAAGGCCCTGCGCAAGGCCGTCGGCAAGACGATGACCAAGGGGGCCGCGAGCACCGCGGTCACCAAGCTCGTACCGGACGGTTTCTCGGTCTGGTGCCGTGGTTGCGGGGCGACGCACATCCTCGAACAGCTCATGCGCCTGGCCGCGCCGCTCGCCGGGCTCGAACTGGTGCGGGACGCGTCCCCGGCGACCCTGACCCCGATCGAGAACCGCGGGCCGGTCCCGGCCAAGCCGGACGTCGCCGCCGCGACCGCCGTCATGGCGGCCTACCTGCGCCTGCACGGTCCGGCCACACCCGGTGACGCGGGCGGCTTCTCCAGCACGACGGCGGCCGTGGCCAAGGAGATGTGGCCGTCGGACCTCGCGGAAGTGCAGGTCGACGGCAAGAAGCGCTACCTGCCTGCCGACGCGCTCGCGTTGCTGGAGAACCCGCCGGAGCCCGACGTCGTACGCCTGCTGCCGCCTTCCGACCCGCTGCTCCAGTCCAGGGACCGAGATCTGCTGGTGCCGGAAAAGCCCCACCAGAAGGAGATCTGGAAAATCCTCGGCAATCCGGGCGCGCTGCTCGCCGACGGGGAGATCGCCGGTGTCTGGCGCCCGAAGACCTCCGGCAAACGGCTTTCGATCGCCGTCACGTCGTTCTGGCCGCTCGACCCGGGCACTCAGAACCGCGTCGCCGAGGAAGCCGAACTGGTCGCCGCGGCTCGTGGGCTCACGCTGGCCAAGGTCGACTGGTAGCGCCTGACCACGAGGTCGGCGACGGAAGTGTGCGCGCCCAGCGGGTCGGCCACCACGGCCGCACCCGAGTCGACGAGCCTCCGGTGGAACAACCCGGGCGCGAGCAGCCAAGAAGCCACCGCGACCCGCGACACTCCCAGCGAACCCACGACCTCGGCGATCGACGGCCGTGCCGTGGCGGCGAACCCGACCCGCACCGGCACGCCCAACCGCGCCCGCAACGCCCGCGCGGCCATCCGGACCTCGCTGAGCGCCCGTGGATCACTGGACCCGGCCGCCGCCAGCACCACGGCGTCGCCTTCGCGGTACCCGGCGTCGAGCAGCCGCGATTCCAGCACGTCGATCAGCTCGGGTGCCGCGCCGAAAGCCGGCGTAACGGTCACCGCCGCGTGCCCGCTCGCCTCGATCTGGGCCGGGATGTCGGTCCGCACGTGGTACCCCGACGCCAGGAACGCGGGCACGACCACGGCCGGGCCGGGCGCGTCCGCGAGCACCGTCGTCACGTCGGGCTGGAGCACGTCCGCGTAGGCGACCCGCACCGGGACGGCCACCCGCTCGCGCACCAGTTCCGCCAGTTCCGAGATCACGCGCACCCCGGCCGCGGCCCGGGTTCCGTGTGCCACCAGGACGATCAAGCGATCCCCGCCTTCTCCACGGCCAGCCGGTAACCCCGCTTGACCACGGTCTGCACCAGTTTTCCCTCACCCAGTGAAGTGCGGAGCCTGCCGACCGCCGTCTCCACCGCGTGCTCGTCCCCGCCGCTGGGCAGCACGGTCATCAACTGCCGCCGCGAGATCACCCGGCCCGGTTCCTCCGCGAGCGCCCGCAGCACCGCCAGTTGCGCGGGCGCCAGTGTCCGCAGTTCACCGTCGACGACCACCGCCTGCCCGCGCAGTTCCACCGTCCGCCCGGCCACCCGCCACCTCGGCACCCGGTCCAGCAACCCCTGCGACAGCGTGCGCGCCAGCGCCCCGATCCGGGACCGCTCCGGCTGCACGGTCGGGATGCCCAGCGCGGCGAACGGCGCGGCGGTGATCGGCCCGACGCAGGCGACCAGCACCCGGCGCGTCAGCGCCTCCACCAGCGCCGCGTACCGGCCGGTCCGCTTGGCCACGGCGAACATGCTCGCCGCGGCGGGTGCGCTGGTGAACGGCATCGCGTCGATCCCGCCCTCCAGCACGGAATCCAGCAACCGGTCCAGCGGTCCCGGATCGGCCGGGCCCACCCAGCGGTACACCGGGATCTCGATCACTTCGGCACCGGCGGAGCGCAGGGATTCGACGAAGAACGGCAACGGCTCACCGTGCAGCTGCACCGCCACCCGTCGTCCGTCCACACCGGACTCCAGAAGGTGCTGCAACAACTCCGCGTTGCTCTCCGAATCCGGTGAGTACACTTCGGACAACCCGGCCGCGCGCACCGCGCCCTTCGCCTTCGGCCCGCGTGCCATCACCGCGGCCTCGCCGAGCCTGGCGAGCACCGCGTCGCCGAGCCCCCAGCCCTCCGCGGCTTCGATCCAGCCGCGGAAGCCGATGCCGGTGGTCGCCACCACCACGTCCGGCGCCTCGTCCAGCAACCGGCGCGTCGCGCCGAGCAGTTCTGTGTCGTCCGACAGCGGCACGATCCGGATCGCCGGCCCGTACCGCACGGACGCCCCCTTCCGCACGAACAGCGCCCCGAGGTCATCAGCCCGGCGCGCCGCCGTGATCCCGACGGCGAAACCCGCCAGCGGTGGCAGGGCCGTCATGGCCCGCCCACCTCCACCGTGCCCGCGGCCACCCGCACCGGGTAGCAGGCCACCCGGACCTCCGGATCGTCCAGGCACTGCCCGGTCGACAGCTCGAAGCACTGCTTGTGCATCGGCGACGCCACCACCGGCACCCCGCCCCGGTCACCGATGATGCCGCGCGAGAGCACCGCCGCACCGCTGAACGGGTCTACATTGGACAGGGCGAACACGCCGTCGCCGGTGCGGAAGACGGCCACCTGCGAGCCGTCCGGCAGCAACGCGGCCACCCCGGCGCCGAGCGGCACCGCCTCCACCGGGCACACGGCGGTCCACACCTGCTCCTGTGTCACTCGGGGGACGACCCCCGAACCCCCGGCAAAAGAAGTCAACGCGGTCATCGCGCGGCCACCTCCGGCATTCCGAGAGAAACGGGCACGTTCTGCTCACGCTCGACGCGGAAGGAAATCGTCGGGTCCGGCGTGCCCGGAGCGTTCACGAACGAGGTGAACCGCGCGAGCTTCTCCGGGTCCTCGAGCACGCCACGCCATTCGTCGGCGTAGGAGTCCACGTGCTTCTCCATCGCGGCGTCCAGCTCCTCGCAGATGCCGAGGCTGTCATTCACGATGACGTCACGCAGGTGGTCCAGGCCGCCTTCCAGCTCCTCGATCCACGGTGCCGTGCGCTGCAGCCGGTCGGCGGTGCGCACGTAGAACATCAGGAACCGGTCGATCGTCCGGAACAGCGTCTCGCTGTCTACATCGGACACCAGTAGCCGCGCGTGCCGGGGCGTCGTGCCGCCGTTGCCGCCGACGTAGAGATTCCAGCCCTTCTCCGTGGCGATCACGCCGAAGTCCTTGCCACGCGCCTCCGCGCATTCCCGCGCACACCCCGAGACCGCCGCCTTGAGCTTGTGCGGCGAGCGCAGTCCGCGATAGCGCAGCTCCAGTTCGACCGCCATGCCGACGCTGTCCTGCACCCCGTACCGGCACCAGGTGGAGCCGACGCACGACTTGACCGTGCGCAGCGACTTCCCGTATGCGTGCCCGGATTCGAAGCCCGCGTCGACCAGCCGGCGCCAGATCGGCGGCAGCTGGTCCACCGTCGCGCCGAACAGGTCGATCCGCTGCCCGCCGGTGATCTTGGTGTACAGCCCGAACTCCTCGGCCACCTCGGCGATCACCTTCAGCTTCGCCGGGGTGATCTCGCCGCCGGGGATGCGCGGCACCACCGAATACGAGCCGTTGCGCTGGATGTTCGCCAGGAACCGGTCGTTGGTGTCCTGCAGGGTCACCTGCTCGCCACCGAGGATGTGCCCGTTGCCCAGCGTCGCCAGGATCGAGGCCACCGCCGGTTTGCAGATCGCGCAGCCGGTCCCGGTGCCGTGGCGCGTGATCAGCTCGCCGAAGGTGCTGATCCGCGTGGCGCTCACGATCTCGAACAGTTCCGCGCGGGAGAAGGAGAAGTGCTCGCAGAGCGCCTTCGACTGCTCCACCCCGCACGAGTCCAGCAGCTTCGCCAGCATCGGCACGCACGAACCGCAGGCCGTGCCCGCCCGAGTGCAGGCTTTGAGCTTCGGCACGTCGGTGCACTCGTGCTCGAGGATGGCGTCGGTGATCGCCGCCTTCGTGACGGCGTTGCAGGAACACACCTGCGCGTCGGGCGGCAGCGCGTCCACGCCGACCCCTTCACCGCCGCCCGCGGGCGAAAGCATGGAACCGGGTGACGCGGGCAGCGCGCGACCGACGAACGACCGCAGCATCGTGTACTGCGAGGCATCCCCGACCAGCACCCCGCCGAGCAGCGTCTTGCCGTCCTCGGACACCACCAGCTTCTTGTAGTAGCCGTCGACCGAATCGGCGAAGGCGACTTCGCGGGCGCCCTCGGTGGCCGCGTGCGCGTCACCGAAGCTGGCCACGTCGACCCCGAGCAGCTTCAGCTTGGTCGACATGTCCTGCTCGCCGAACTCGCCGTCACCCCCGAGCAGTTGCGCGGCGACGATCTCCGCCATCGCGTAACCCGGCGCCACGATGCCGTACACGCGGTTCTCCACCGACGCGCATTCGCCGATCGCGTACACCGCCGGATCGCTGGTGCGGCAACGGTTGTCCACCAGCACGCCACCGCGCTCGCCGACCTCCAGCCCGCTCTCCCTGGCCAGCTCGTCCCGCGGCCGGATGCCCGCCGAGAACACCACGAGGTCCAGGTCCAGCTCGGTGCCGTTGACCAGCTTGGCGATGAGCCGGTCGCCGTCCGGCTCGATCACGTTCGTCGAGGTTCCCGTGTGGACGGTCACGTCGAGCGCGGTGACCAGCTCACGCAGCAGCCCGGCACCCCCGTCGTCGACCTGCAACGGCATCAGCCGCGGGCCCATCTCGACCACGTGCGGTGAGAGTCCCATGTCCCGCAGGGCTTTCGCGGCCTCCAGGCCGAGCAGGCCACCACCGACCACCATCGCCGAGCGGCGCCCGCGACCAGCCGCACCAGTGGCCTCGCGGATGGCGTCCAGGTCGTCGATCGTCCGGTAGACGAAGCAGCCCGGCAGGTCGTGACCGGGAACCGGCGGGACGAACGGCTTCGACCCGGTGGCCAGCACCAGTGCGTCGTAGGGCTGCTCGTACCCGGCCGCGGTCCGGACCACCCGCCGCTCGCGGTCCACCGACACCACCGGATCACCGAGCCGCAGCTCGACCTCCGGGTCGTCGGCGTAGTCGGATCCGGGCAGCGCCAGCACCTGCGCGTCCCAGCCGTCCACATAGGAGGTCAGGGCGACCCGGTCGTACGCCGGGCGCGACTCCTCGGCCAGCACGACCACCCGCCAGTCGCTCCCGCCCGCCCGCACCGCTTCGACCAGCCGGTGGGCGACCATGCCGTGTCCGGCGACAACCAGTGTCCGCATTCGCTGCTCCTCCCTGGGATGCAAGTTGGCTCAGACCCCGGCCCCGGCCAGCGCGGGGCTCGGCGAGCGCACGCCTTCGCGGCGCAGGTAAACGGCCCAGGTCACGCCCGCGCAGATCAGGTAGAACACGCCGAACGCGACGAAGGCGGGTACGCCACCGCCGGTGCCGGCGAAAGACGCGCGGAAGCCGAGGTTGATGAACAGTCCGCCGATCGCCCCGATCGCGCCCGCCAGCCCGATCAAGGCCCCGGACAGCCGCCGGGCACGCAGCAGTTCCTCGGTCTCCGAGGCACCCTCTTCGATCGCCGACTGCGCCTTCGCCCGGAAGATCGCCGGGATCATCTTGTAGGTGGATCCGTTGCCCACGCCGGAAAGCACGAACAGCAGGATGAAGGCGGTGGTGAACAACGCCAGCGAACCGGCGTTCGAGGCGATGATCGCGCCCGCCGCCGCGACCGCCATGCCGCCGAAGGTCACCAGCGTCACCTTCGCGCCGCCGATCCGGTCGGACAGCATGCCGCCCACCGGCCGGATCAGCGAGCCGATCAGCGGGCCGAGGAAGGTCACCGTCGCGGCCTGAAGCGGGGTGCGGCCGAACTGGTTCTGCAGCACCAGCCCGAAGGCGAAGCTGTAACCGATGAACGAGCCGAAGGTGCCGACGTAGAGGAAGGACATCACCCAGGTGTGCTTGTCCTTGACCACCTCGCGCATGGCCCCGGTGTCCCCGCGCACGCTGGCCAGGTTGTCCATGTAGAAGTAGGCGAGCACCGCGGCGAGCACGATCAGCGGCAGGTAGATGAACAGCACCACGCGCGGGGCCATCGCGCCCGCCGTGCCGATCACCAGCAGGCCGACCAGCTGGATCGCGGCCACCCCCAGGTTGCCGCCCCCCGCGTTCAGCCCGAGCGCCCAGCCCTTGAGCCGCTCCGGGTAGAAGGTGTTGATGTTGGTCATCGACGAGGCGAAGTTGCCGCCGCCGACCCCGCCGAGCGCGGCGACCAGCAGGAACGTGCCCAGCGAAGTGCCCGGCTCCACCACGATCGCGGCGAGCACGGTCGGGAAGACCAGCAGCCCGGCGCTGACGACCGTCCAGTTGCGACCGCCGAACTTCGCCACCGCGAAGGTGTAGGGCAACCGCATCAGCCCGCCGACCACGGTCGGGGTGGACACCAGCAGGAACTTGTCCGCCGCCGAGAAGCCGTACTCGGGGCCCATGAACAGGACCATCACCGACCACAGCGTCCAGATCGAGAAGCCGACGTGCTCGGCGAAGATGGAGAACCACAGGTTGCGCCGGGCCACCCGCTTGCCGGTGGACTCCCAGAACTCCGGGTTCTCCGGTTCCCACCGCTGGATCCAGCGTTTCGTCTGCATGTGTTGCCTTTCAGCCGTTCAGGAGGTTTCGGCGAGCCAGCCGGCGATGCCCCGCACGGCATCGGCACAGCCACCGCAGCCGGTGGTCGCCCTGGTCGCCGCGGCCAGCGCCGGCAGGTCGGTGGCACCGGCGCGCCACTGCTCGACCAGGCGGCCCTTGGTCACCGAGTTGCAGCGGCAGACCACCGCGCTCGCCGGGAGGTTCGCCGGGTTCACCGACGGGGTGCCCGCCGCTTCCGGTCCGGGCAGCGCCCGGCCGAGCAGCAGCGCGAGCTTGTCCTCGGGCAGCCGGGCACCGCGGTCGTAGAGCTGGGTCAGGTTCGCGGCCGCGTCGGGGAGGCCGAGCACGATCGCGCCGACCACCTTTTCCTCGCGTACCAGCAGTTTCGCGTACCGGCCCCGGGTCGAGTCGGACACGCTGAGCACCTCGGCACCGGCGGTTTCGGTGTCGCCGAACGCCGCCAGGTCCACGCCGCGGGCCTTGAGCCTGGTCACCACCGGGGTGCCCCGGTAGCGCGCGGCGGTGTTCTCGCCGGTGACCAGGTCGGCCACCACGGCAGCTTGTTCCCAGGCGGGCTGCACCAGCCCGGACACCGTGCCCGGGTGCTGCGCGCAGTCGCCGATGGCGAACACCCGGCCGTCGCTGGTGCGCAGGGAGTCGTCGACGAGCACCCCGCGGTCGACGGCCAGCCCGGCTTCGCGAGCCAGTGCGGTGTCCGCGCGCACCCCGGCGGAGACCACGACGAGGTCCGCCTGGACGTACGAACCGTCGTCCAGCTTGAGCCCGTCGCCGGGCAGGTACCGGGCTGCGGTCGCGCCGAGCCGGAACTCGATGCCCAGTCCTCGCAGGGTTTCCGCGAGCACCCGGCCGCCTTCGGCGTCGAGCTGGCGTTCCATCAGGTGCCCGACCGGGTGCACCACGGTGACCAGGTTCCCGCGCCCGGCCAGCCCGCGGGCGGCCTCCAGGCCGAGCAGCCCGCCGCCGAGCACGGCCACCGGTGCGCCGACCTTGGCGTCGAGGATGCGCTCGCAGTCACCGAGGCTGCGGAACGCGACCACGCCGGGCGCCACTTCGCCGGTTTCCGTGGTCAGCCCCTCCACCGGCGGCATCCACGGCGCGGCACCGGTCGCCAGCACCAGCGCGTCGTAGTCCACAGTGGACCCTTCGGCCAGCTCGATCCGGCGCGCGGCACGGTCGATCCGGTGCACCGTCGTGCCCAGCCGCAGGTCGACGTCGTTCTCCTTGGCCCACTCGGAATCGTGCAGCCACACCGATTCCGTGCTCATGGTGCCCGCGACGACCCCGGACAGCAGCACCCGGTTGTACGCCGGGTACGGCTCGGAACCGAGCACGGTGAGCGTCACGCGCGAGCCGTCCGCGTCGCGGCGGCGGATCTCCTCGGCCACCCTGGCCCCGGCCATGCCGTAGCCGATGACCACCACGTTCCGGGTCATTCCGCACCCGCCAAGCGGACCGCGCACACCTTGAACTCGGGCATACGGCTGGTCGGGTCGAGCGCCGGGTTGGTCAGCAGGTTCGCCCGCTGCGCACCGGGGAAGTGGAACGGCACGAAGACCAGGTCTGGCCGGATGGACGGGACGCAGCGCACCCGCGCCCGCACGGCACCACGCCGGGATTCGACCGAAGCCCAGTCACCGTCGGCCAGTCCGGCACGAGCGGCGGTGTCCGGGTGCACTTCGACGAAGGCTTCGGGTACGGCGTCGGTGAGTTCGTCGATCAAC
Source organism: Saccharothrix sp. AJ9571 (assembly GCF_021725495.1). Taxonomy (NCBI): domain Bacteria; kingdom Bacillati; phylum Actinomycetota; class Actinomycetes; order Pseudonocardiales; family Pseudonocardiaceae; genus Saccharothrix; species Saccharothrix sp. AJ9571. The sequence continues at coordinate 1,346,555 of NZ_CP091382.1, forward strand.
CGAGTCTGCGCTCCGGATTGGTAGTGCTGGAGCACACGGCCCGTGGTGGCCTGCAAGGGGTATTCGTCGTCCGTCGGCTCGGCCGGGCCGCGGTGGTCGACCGGGTGGAACCGCGCGCGGCCGTCGGCGTGCGCGAACCGGTCGAGGAACACACGCGGGGAACCGGGGTGGTCCGTCCCGGGAACCGGCCAGTGCAGCCGTTCTCCCGCGCGCAGCCGGTCGTAGGTGATCCCGGAGTAGTCGGCGAGCCCGCCCTTCGAGGCGGCTCGCAGTTCTTCGAACACGGTTCCCGCGTCGGCCGGGAACCGGCCATCGGGTTGCCCGAGCCTGCTCGCCAGGCCCGACAGCACGTCGAGATCGGTGCGGACACCCTCCGGGGGATCGATCGCGCGGCGGCGGAACAACACCCGCCCCTCGATGTTGGTCATCGTGCCCTCCTCCTCGGCCCACTGCGTGATGGGCAGCACAACGTCGGCGAGCGCGGCCGTTTCGGACAGCACCAGGTCGGCGACCACCAGGAAGTCCAGTGCGCCCAGTCGATCGGCGATGTGCGCGGACCGCGGCGCCGACACCAGCACGTTGCTGCCGAAGACCATCAGCCCGCGCGGGCCGTCTTCAGTGCCCAGCGCGTCGAGCAGTTCGTAGGCGGAACGGCCGGGCCCCGGCAGCGAATCCGCCGGCACGCCCCACACCCCGGCGACGTGCTCCCGCGCCGCCGGATCGTCGATGCGCCGGTACCCGGGCAGCTGGTCGGCCTTCTGCCCGTGTTCCCGCCCGCCCTGACCGTTGCCCTGCCCGGTCAAGCAGCCGAAACCGGAACCCGCGCGCCCGGGCAACCCCAGTGCCAGCGCGAGGTTGATCCACGCGCTGACCATGTCGGCGCCACTGGAGTGCTGCTCGGTACCGCGTGCGGTGAGGATGTAGGCGTTGCGCGCGTTCGCCAGCCGGGCGGCGACCGCGCGCTGGTCGGCGGCCGAGACGCCGGTGATCCGCTCCACCCGCTCGGGCCACCACGCCGCCGCGATCCGCCACACCGCGGCGAAACCCGCGGTTCGTTCGTCTACATAGGACTGGTTGAGCAGGCCGTCGGCCACCACCGCGTGCAGGATGCCCAGTGCCAGCGCCAGGTCCGTGCCGGGTGCGGGTTGCAGGTGCAGCTCGGCCAGCTCGGCGGTCGGCGTGCGGCGGGGGTCCACCACGATCAGCCCGCGCTTGAGGTACCGCGCGAACGGCGGCATGGTCTCGGCGGGGTTGGCGCCGACGAGCAGGATGGCGTCCGCTTCGGACAGATCCGCCAGCGGGAACGGCAGCCCGCGGTCCAGCCCGAACGCGCGCATCCCGGCCGCGGCCGCGGACGACATGCAGAACCGTCCGTTGTAGTCGACCTGTGAGGTGCCGAGCGCGACCCGGGCGAACTTCCCCAGCAGGTAGGCCTTCTCGTTGGTCAGCCCGCCACCGCCGAACACCGCGTTCGCGTCGGCGCCGTGGTCGCGCTTCAGCTCGGTGAGCCGGGTGGCGACCAGGTCGAGCGCGTCGTCCCAGCTCGCCGGGCGCAGTTCACCGCCGACCCGGATCAGCGGGGTGGTCAGGCGTGCCGGGGACCGCAGCAGGGCGCCCGCGGTCCAGCCCTTCTGGCACAGCCCGCCCGCGTCGGCGGGCGAGGTCTCGGTTCCGCGCACGGCCATCGCGCACTGCAGCGCGCAGTAGGGGCAGTGCGTGACCGTGCGGGCCCCGGTCAGCGGTGCTGCGGTCGCGGTCACAGTGCCCTCCTTCCCGACTCGGCCATGGACCGACGGTAAGGAGCGCGTGTTACTCGAAAACGACCGAATGTTTCAGGCGTTTGACATTGCCCGGACGATGGCGGGCCGGTGGCGGTGAACTCTCAGAGCAGCGCGCTGACTTCCCGGGCCGCCAAGCGCAGGCCATCCAGGGAAGACGGGCTGAAGTGCGGGTCGAGCGCGATGATCGCCAGGCGGAACAGTGTGGCGCGCAACACAAGCTGCGGCCACTCGGGCAGGTGGGCCCAGCGCTGCAGCAGTTGCGAGTCGGCCCCGCCCCAGGCGAGCGCGTCCACGGTGGCCACCGCGGCGCCCCACTCGGCGGGCCGGAAGTACGGTTCGAAGTCGACGATGCCCGGTGGTTCGTCACCGTCGAAGAGCACGCGGCCGAACAGCTCGCCGTGCACCAGCTGGTTCTGCCCGTGCACCGGGCGGCGCGCACCGGCGAGCACCTCGAACCAGCCGCCGCCCTTCCTCTCGTCGAGGTCGGGCTCCAGTTCTTCCCAGGCCATCCGGTCGGCGATCGCGTAGACGTCGCGGCGGCCGTCGAGGAAGTCCGGGCGCGGCTCGTGCGCGGTCGCCTGGTGCAGCTTCACCGCGGCGAGCACGAGCTCGTCGTAGCGCGGCTGCGGCGTGCCGGAGACGAACCGGCACGCCGCCCAGCCACCCACGATGGACCGGCCGTCGGTGGACCGGACCGGCCGGGCGACCCGCACGTCGGGCAGCGCGATGCGCTCCATCATGCGGGCCTGCCACAGCGCCCTGGCCCGGTCGTGGACCGGCTTGAGCACCAGGTCACCACACCGCCAGCCGAGCCCGGCAGGCATCGGCTCCGGGTCGGCGCCCTTCGCCCCGAACGCCGACACGACGTGCGGCGGCGGAGGCTGGTGTCTCGGAGCCGGTGTGGTCACATCCCGCACGTTATCGCGCTCACGCGCGGGATCAAGGGACCTCTAGTACGTCGGAAGGCTCGGGTCGACCTGGCGAGCCCAGGCGAGCACGCCGCCACCGAGGTGCGTGGCGTCCTTGAACCCGGCCTGGTGCAGGGCCGCGAGCGCCTCCGCCGACCGCGCACCCGACTTGCAGTGCAACACGATCGGCTTGTCCTGCGGCAGTTCGGCCAGCGCCTCCCCGGACAGGATCCGGTCCTTCGGGATCAGCTTCGCGCCCTTGATGTTCACGATCTCGTACTCGTGCGGCTCGCGGACGTCGATCAGCTCGAAGTTGTCGCCGTTGTCGAACTTGGCCTTCAGCTCGGCCGGGGTGATCGTGCTGTCCGACGCGGCCTGCTGCGCCTCGTCCGAGACCACCCCGCAGAACGCCTCGTAGTCGATCAGCTCGGTGATCTTCGGCGTGTCCGGGTCCTTGCGGATCTTGACCTCGCGGTAGCGCATCTCGAGCGCGTCGTAGCTGATCAGGCGGCCGAGCAGCGGCTCACCGATGCCGGTGATCAGCTTGATCGCCTCGTTCACCATGATCGAGCCGATCGAGGCGCACAGCACGCCCAGCACGCCGCCCTCGGCGCACGAGGGCACCATGCCGGGAGGCGGCGGCTCGGGGTAGAGGTCGCGGTAGTTCAGCCCGCGGCCGTCCGGCGCGTCCTCCCAGAACACGCTGACCTGGCCCTCGAACCGGAAGATCGAGCCCCAGACGTACGGCTTGCCGAGCAGCACCGCGGCGTCGTTGACCAGGTAGCGGGTGGCGAAGTTGTCCGTGCCGTCGACGATCAGGTCGTAGTCGCGGAAGATCTCCAGCGCGTTCGAGCTGTCCAGCCGATCGGTGTGCAGGTGGACCTTGACGTTCGGGTTGGTCTCGGCCAGCGACTCCTGGGCCGAGGCCGCCTTCAGCTTGCCCACGTCGCTCTGCCCGTGGATCACCTGGCGCTGCAGGTTCGACTCGTCGACCACGTCGAAGTCGACGATGCCCAGCGTGCCGACCCCGGCCGCGGCCAGGTAGAGCAGCGCGGGGCTGCCCAGCCCACCGGCACCGATGACCAGCACCTTGGCGTTCTTGAGCCGCTTCTGCCCATCCATCCCGACATCCGGGATGATCAGGTGCCTGCTGTAGCGGGCCACCTCGTCCTTGGTGAGCTCGGCGGCCGGCTCGACGAGCGGCGGCAGCGTGCCTGACATCGTGGTGGACCTCCATACTTCGCGCACGGTTCTCGCGTACCACTATCACTAACGCACCGGCGGCGCACGGTCTTCCCCCCGTCCACCTGCTGGGACGGGGTTGCGGGTCAGCCCGCCTGCGCCCCCGGGTTCGGGTAGCTGTTCGGCTTGCAGACCTTGCCGTCGGCGGGCACCGAGTTCCGGTCACCGCCGGGCACGTTGTTCAGCTTGGCCACGTAGTCGTTGTTCACGCCGAAGCTCTGCTGCATCATCACCGGCGCCAGCGCGCCGTCCTCGTCGCAGCCCCGGTGGCCGTGGCCGAGCGCGTGGCCGACCTCGTGGTTGATCGCGTAGACCCGGTAGTTCCCGAGGTCCGAACTGAACGCCTTGGCGCCGCGGACCCAGCGGGCGAGGTTGATCACCACCTGCTTGGTGTCGCCCTTGCGGCACGAGGCCTCGTACGGAATGGACGAGCCGCAGATCGCCTTCGCGGTGTCCGAAGTGGTCAGCGCCACCTTGAAGTCCGGGTCCGGGTCGCTGTTGTCCACCCGCTGCAACCGCAGCTGTCCGCTGCCCGCCCAGCCGCGCGGGTCCTCGGAGAGGATGCCCTGCACGGTGGTGGCGAACGCGTCCTCGCCGCTGATGTCCTCCGGCGGGATGCCGTCCTCGACTTCGATGGTGTACTTCCACACCTTGCCCGCCGTGCCGTACGGCTCGCTCTTACCCGGCACCACGTGCCAGGTGCCCTGGCCCTTTCGCGTGTAGTCCTTGCCCTCGGGCAGGTCGGCGGTCGGGATGTTCAGGTCCATCTGGGGCGCGGGCAGTTCGGCACCGGCGGGCGGGGCCTCGCCCTCGCCGTTGGTCCCGGTGCCCTCGCCGGCCAGCACGGACCCGGTCGGCGTCTCGATCAGGGGCGTCTCGGGTGGGCTGGTCGCGGTGTCGAACACCACCAGCGCGGTGATCACCGCGAGCACCGGCAGGGCGTAGACGCGCCAGCCGTAGGTCTTGGTGAGCTTGCCGACCTTGCCCTCGCGCTGAGGGGCCTCGGCCTCTTCCTCACGCGGGCGCCAGGAGGCGCTCAGCGGCTCAGCGGCGGTCCGCCTGCCGCCGGGGCGGTAGCGCTCCTCGTCATCGGCGCGCACGGCCCGGCCGTGGCCGGTGGCGTACTCCCCCGACCGGTCGGGACGACGAGCCGACCGGGCTGCTGAGGGGTGCGGCGATCGTTCACCGCCACCTCGCGCACCATTCGACACCCGGTTCACCACGCGTCCAGGGTGCCATATCCAAAACGTTATGCCGTCGCCGACCGGCACAGGCCGCGTCGCCCGCGCCTCACCCGAACGGGTTACCAATTCCCGGTTTCAACCCGCTCCCACAGGGCCAGTACCGCCTTCGCTACGGTGTTCGGCCGCTCCATCTGGGCCACATGGCCCGTTCGTGGGAGGACCAGGAGGCGGGCACGGGGCATCAGGGTCGCCGTGCGTGACGCACGTCGCACCGAAATCACCCGGTCCTTCTCGCCCCACACCACCAGGCTCGGCGCGGTCACCTTCTCCGCCGCCGCCCACAGCGACTCCGGACCCCGGCTGAACCAGGCGCGGAAGATGCCGAAGGTGCTGCGGGCCATGGCGGGCGCCGCCCAGGCGAACTCCGCCCGCGCGCTGTGCTCCTCGGCGAGTTCGGCGAGCCGCCGCTCGGAGAAGGCGTCCGCGTTGGCGAAGCACAGCTTGATCACCTGCTTCGCGCGTTCCTCCGGCCCCAGCGCGGCCAGCGCCTGGCGGACGCGCTTGCCGACGAACGGCATGTAGGCCAGCGCCATCCGCGGATCGGACAGCCTGCGGTAGTCGAGCCTGCGGTCCGGCATGGCCGGTGAGATCAGCGTCAGGGTGCGCACCAGGTCCGGGCGCCGGGCGGCGACCAGCAGCGCGATCGCCCCGCCCATCGAGTTGCCCAGCAGGTGCACCGGCCCCTTGCCGAGGCCGTCGATGAACTCGGCGAGCAACGCGGCGTGGGAGTTGAGGCCGAAGTCGAACTCCGCGGGCGGCTCCGAGAAGCCGAACCCGGGAAGGTCGACCGCGATCCCGCCGGCGAAGGGCGCCAGCAACGCGGACAGGTCCGTCCAGTTGGTCGAGGAGCCACCGAGCCCGTGCACGTAGACCGCGACGGCGTCGTCGGTGCCCGGGGTCCGGCGGACGTGCAGGTTCAGCCCGCCGACCGATTCGGTTTCCCCAGGCCACGGCGCCACGTGCGCGTCGAGCGGTGGCAACGAGGTGGTGGTCAGCGGCACGTGGGTGATCGGCGTTCTACCGGTGGAGGTCGTCGGCGGCACTGTTCCAGAATGCCTGATGTGACCGGACGCTTGGCGTTTGGTGAGTACCGGCGAGTAATGTCAGGGGGACGCTTCGGCCGTGGTGACCCCCGCGCGAAGCGGAGAAGGTCTGGAGGGACTGATGACGGAAGCGGCTCAAAGCACCCAGCGAACGCAGGTGCGGCTGCCTCGCACGGAACGGCGTGCCCAGCTGCTCACCGCCGCGCAGCGGGTGTTCGCCGCCAACGGCTACCACGCGGCGGCGATGGACGAGATCGCCGAGCAGGCCGGGGTCAGCAAGCCCGTGCTCTACCAGCACTTCCCCGGCAAGCTCGACCTCTACATCGCGCTGCTGGAGAGCCACGTCGACGAGCTGGTGCGACGGGTGCGGGCGGCGCTGGACTCCACCACGGACAACAAGCAGCGCGTCCCGGCCACGGTCGGCGCCTTCTTCGACTTCGTCAACGGCGACGCCGGTGCGTTCCGGATGATCTTCGAGTCGGACCTGCGCGGCGAGCCCGCGGTGCAGCAGGCGGTCGACCGGGCGACCTCGGCAAGCGTGGACGCGATCACCGAGACGATCACTTCGGACGCCGGCCTCGACGAGGACCGCGCGCGCCTGCTGGCCGTCGGTCTGGTCGGCCTGAGCCAGGTCAGCGCCCGGTTCTGGCTGGCCAACCACAGCTCCATCAGCCGCGAAGAGGCCGTCGCACTGACGTCCACCCTGGCGTGGCGAGGCATCGGCGCCGGCTTCCCCCTACAACACCCGTAGTTGCCACCCCGCCGCTCAATGCAATGAGTGGGGCATTACTTGCATCCAATGCAAGTAATGCCCCACTCATAGCGTTCGCCCCACCGCCCCGAGCCCAACCGCCGCCCGGGGCTCAAACCCCCGCCATCACCGGCACCTTCGTCAAAGCCCGAATCCGCGCCGCCACCTCGTGCGCGCGTTCGTAGGGCAGCATGTGCCCCGCCTTCGGGAAGTAGACGAACTCCGCGTCGGGCAGTTCGTCGGCGATCACCCTGGCGTGCGGGACCGGGCACAGCCGGTCCAGCTGCCCGGCGAGCACGACCGCCGGCGTGCCGCGGAGGGCGGCCAGCGCGAGCCGGCGGTCGTGCCGGGTGATCGCCTCCAGGAAGCCCGCGATGCTCGCGGGATGCGCGCGCAGGGCCTGTGCCGCGACATCCAGCACATCGGCCCGTGGCGCCCCCCTGCCGAACGCGAGCCAGCGGGTGAACGGCGCCAGGAACCCCGGACTCCCGGGCAGGGTGTCCTTGCGCCGTCGTTCCAGCAGGCTCCTCACCCGCGGTTCGGCTCTCGTCACGCCGCGCCCGGCGAGGCCGGGCAGGCCGAGCGTGAGCCGGTTCATCTCGCCGGACGAGGTGGCCACGAAGGCCACCCCGGCCACCCGGCGTGAAACCAGTTCGGGATGCCGCTCGGCGAGCGCCATGATCGTCATCCCGCCCATCGAATGCCCGGCGAGCACCAGCCTGCCGTCCGGCACCACCGCGCCGAGCACCTCGGCCAGGTCGTCGGCGAGCTGCTCGATGGTCGCCGTCCCGCGCCGGGCCGGGGTGGACCGGCCGTGCCCGCGGTGGTCGTAGCGGAGCAGCCGCTGGTCCCGCAGTCGCTGGACCACCGGTTCCCAGCAGGTCAGATCCTGCGTCCAGCCGTGCACCAGCACCACGGTCACCGCGGCGTCGTCCGGCCCGCTCAGCTCCAGGTGGAGCTTCGTGCCGTCGGCGGTGACGAACTCGCGCGGGCTCATCGGGCCGGGAGGAGGAAGGACTTCTTCCAGAAGTACATCCCCGGTTTGCCGACCAGGCCGGACTCCTGCAGGAACGGCATGATCTTCTCGCCGGCCCAGCCGATGGTCTGCTGCCAGTTCGGGTTGTTCAGCGCGGCTTCGACCCCGTCGCGCGGCCGGATGCCGACCGCCTTGTAGACGTGCGGGTTGATGAAGGCACGCGTGACGAAGTACGAGATCAGCGCGATCAGGAACTGCTGGTAGGCCAGCTCGGCGCGGTTCAACTTGGCCATGCCGCGGGCGACCTCTTCGCGGGCGAAGGTCACGTGCCGCGCTTCTTCCAGCACGTGGATCCGGTTCACCATGCGCACCAGCGGCTGGATCTCCGGGTCGTTCATCTGCTCACGCTGCAGCCGGTCCAGGACCTCCTCGGCGACCAGGATGGCGCCGTAGCGCGCGGGGCCGTAGCTGATCGCCGGCAGCACCTTGGCCAGCTGGCGCAGCGCGGGCACCGGCCCGTACGCCGGGCAGCCGATCCGGTCGGCCAGCCGCGCGAACATCGTCGAGTGGCGGCACTCGTCGGCGACCTCGGTCAGCGCGTACTGCGCGTGGCTGGAGGTCGGGTCGGTGTCGTAGACCTCCTTGAGCAGCATCTGCATCAGCAGGATCTCGAACCAGAGCCCGGTGGTCGCGACGCTGGCGATCTCGTGCTTGCCCAGTTCGATCCGCTGCTCCGGGCTGAGCTTCTCCCACAGCTCCGTGCCGTAGAGGCTGGAGCGGTTCTCCGGGATGTAGCGCTTGCCCGGCACCAGTGGCGCGTCCCAGTCGATGTCGACGTCAGGGTCGTAGAACTTGTTCGCCGAAGACTTGAGCAGTCGTTCCGCGGTCTTCTCCCGACCGGCGTCCTTGAGCGTCCGCGTCATTGCCGACCTTGCCTTCCCACACCCGCACTTGTGTGTAACTTGAGGTAACAGTTACCTCTGGTAGCATGCGGAACATGGTCGGCCGTGTCAAGCGCAACAGCAAGCAAGCCAGCAAGCCGTCGTCGGGCGAACCGGAGACGGGCGACGCCCGCCGCGACCGCTGGCGAAAGCACCGCATCGCCCGGCGCGCGGAGTTCGTCGAGGCCGCGCTGCGGGCGCTGGACAAGCACGGCCCCGACCTCGGCATGGAGGACGTCGCCGCGGAGGCCGGCGTGACGAAACCCGTGCTGTACCGGCACTTCGAGGACAAGGCCGACCTGTTCGTCGCACTCGGCCAGCGCGGCACGAACATCCTGTTCGAGCGCCTGATCCCGGCGATCAACGCCGAACTGGCGCCGCTGCCGCGCATCCGGATGGCGCTCGACGCGTTCTTCGGGGTGATCGAGGAACACCCGAACCTCTACCGCCTGCTGGCGCGCGGTTCGTGGCCGGACAAGCCGGTGGATTCGGACGTGGTCGCCGAGGACAAGGAACTCATCGCGACCGCGCTGACCGCACTGCTCGGCGACTACATGCGGATGTTCAACATGGACTCGGGCGCGGCGGAGCCGTGGGCGCACGGGATCGTCGGCCTGGTGCAGAACACCGGTGAGTGGTGGCTGGAACGGCGGTCGATGAGCCGGGACAGCCTGGTCGAGTACCTGACCCAGCTCATCTGGGCGGCGATCGACGGACTGCTGCGCCAGCGGGGCGTGGTGGTCGACCCGAACCTGCCGCTGGAGCAGAACAAGGTCGTGCAGATGGCACGGGGAAAGGAAGACTCGGCGTGAGCGAACACGACGACGAAGACGGCTACACCGGGGACGCGACCGTGGTGGTCGGCGAAACCGAACTGGCCGTGAAGATCCAGCTGCGCGGCCACTTCCAGCCGATCGACGGCTACTACCACTGGTACGGCCGCATCGACGCCTCCGCGGAACTCTCCACCCTGCTGGGCGGGAAGAAGACGAAGGCGGAAATCCGCACCCCGGACGGCTCGGCCCCCTGCGAACTGTCCGATCCGGACCCCTGGGACCGGTACCGCATCATGGGCACCAGCACCCCGCCCTTCCACGTCCCCAAAACCCTCGCCGAAATCGAAGCCGCCACCACCTGACCCCCATGCCGTGACGTGGCACTCGACTCCCCGAACGCAGAACTCGCCCACCTGAACGTGGAACTCGACTGCCTGAATGTGGAACTCAGCTTCCCGAACGTAGAACTCTCCCGCCTGAACGTGGAACTCAGCTTCCTGAGTGTGGGACTCGCCCCGGTTGAGTCCCACACTCAGGTAGCCGAACCCCACGTCCAGGAAGCCGAACTCCACACTCAGGCAGGCGAACCCCACGTTCAGGCACGTGAGTTCCCCACTCGCGAAGCCGTGAAAGCCACATTCACGGCACACCCGGCAACGGGAAACGCCCAGTGGCCGCATCACCGCCCAGCGAGAACCAACGAGAACCAACGGGACCCGGGCGACAAAGGTGACCAAATACGCCACCCACCCCTCCCCATCCCCGGTCCACAGCCAAAAACACGGCGAAGACCCCGATGTCAAGGCATCATTCCCGCCTTGACATCGGGGTCTTCGCCGTAGTCACAATGAAAAACCGGGGTGGCCCCCCACGAACCACGAACGAATCAAAGCCGCCGAGGAATCAGCTTCCCCGGCCACCTCGAAGCCTGGTGCAACACCCATTCCAGCGGCCCCCGCCCGATCCACTTCTTCCAGGCGACCGCGAACACCAGGGCGAACCCGCCGAACCACAGCCAGTGCGTGAGGCTGAACGCGTCCTTTTCCCGGAACAGCAGCCAGATCGCCACGAAGTGCCCGGCGTACGCGGTCAGCGCGATCGAGCCCAGGTCGGCGACGGGCCGCAGCAGGCGGCCGTACCGGCGCACCAGCAGCAGGCACCCGCCGATCACCACCCCCGCCACGCCGATGCAGCCGACCAGGTCGAACGGCGTGTACGAGTGTCCATTCGCGACGAATTCCCAGGCCAGCGTGGTCGTCGGCGGCGTACCGAAGGACTGGTTCACGTTCAGGTCGTAGTACTCCGCCGGGCTCATGCCCGCCGCGCCCGCGGCCGGGATCAGCGAGCGGTAGATCTCCTCGCGCCCGCCCAGCACGTCGGTGGCCAGCCACGACGAGGTGTACGCGATCGCCGCGGTGATCGCGCCGCCCGCGACCAGGCGACGGCACACCAGCTCCGAGCGCAGGTCCATCCGCCCGATCGCCATGCCCGCGAAGATGTACGCCATCAGGCTCAGCGCCGGGAACGTCCCGGTCAGCAGCAGGACCTGCAGGATGTAGTCGAACGGCGCGGTGCTGAACGTCTCGACCGTCGCGTCCGGGATCCACAGCACCAGGTCGCGCGGCGCGATGTGCGACCGGATCGCGAAGGACAGGAACGGCATCACCGTCGCGCAGAACGCGGCACCGGCCAGCAAGGCCGGGATTCCCAGCCGCAGGAACGGGATCGCCAGTACGAAACAGGCCCCGTAGTAAGCCAGGATGACCAGGTACCCGGTGTGCAGGTTGGTCAGGAAGAGCCCCAGCGCGATCAGCAGCGGCGCCCTGGTCAGCAGCCGGAGCACCACCTGCGCCCACGGCCGCCCGGTCTTGGGCACCTCACCGCCGGACATCAGCGCTATCGACACCCCGGCGAGCACCGCGAACAACGCCGCGGACCGGCCTTCGAACGGCAGGAACGCCAGGTTCAGGCCACCGTGCGCGGGGTGCGGGCCGACGTGCACCGCGTACATGCCGAGCACCGCGACGCCTCTGGCGACGTCGACACCGCTCAGCCGCGGCGCGCGCCGCTCGGGCAGGAGGGACCGATCATCGAGCACGCCGGCGCGTGCCTCTGCCGCAGTGACGCCGTCCACCTCATTTCTCCGCATCGCCGGGCCGCGGGTCCCCCAAGAACCTCGCAACAGTGTGCCCTGCGTAGCTGAGACGGCGCTAAGAGTGTGGCAAAAATAACGAATTGAACACTTCCGGGGGAAGCCGCTGGCGGCCTCCCCCGGTCAGCGACTATGCGCCGACGGCGAAGCCGACCTTGCGCGTGTCGTTCGGCGCGATTTCGACGTACGCGATGCGGTCGGCGGGCACCAGGAACTTGCGGCCCTTGTCGTCGGAGATGCGGAAGAGCCCGTCGGCGGCGTTGAGCGCCTCCGAAACCAGCTTCTCCACCTCCTCGGCGGACTGGCCGCTGGACACCACGAGCTCGCGTGGGGTCTCCTTGATGCCGATCTTGACCTCCACCTGGGACCTCCGCCTGGATCTGGGATGACTGCGTGAACACACCTTCGCAGCCAGGCTAGCCGAGCCCGAGCACCTGCATCCTCTTGGTGTGACCCTGCTGGAGCCGCCGGAACAACTGGGCGATCCCGGAGAGGTCACCCGATCCGCTGACGATCAACTCGGCGAGACCGTCGCGCTCGGCGACCACGTACTGCGCCTGGGTCAGCGCCTCTCCGAGCAACCGGCGCCCCCACAGAGCCAGTTTGTCGCGCTGGGTGCGCTCGGCGCCGATCGCGGCGGCGACCTCCTGCTCGGCGAACGCCGAGTGCCCGGTGTCGGCCAGCACGGTCAGCACCAGGTCCTTCGTCTCCGGGTCCAGCCAGTGCGCGATTTCGCGGTACAGATCGGCCGCGAGCCCATCGCCGACGTAGGCCTTCACCAGTGATTCCAGCCACGATTTCGGGGCGGTCGAGGCGTGCCAGGCGTCCAGCGGCCGGACGAAGGGTTCCATCGCCCGCTCGACCGTCACGCCGTGCCTCGACAGGTACTCCGACAGCTGCTCGTAGTGGCCGATCTCGGCGGCCGCCATCCGCGACAGCGCGGCCCGCCCGCCCAGCGTGGGGGCCGATCTCGCGTCCTCGGCGAGGCGGTCGAACGCGGACAGCTCGCCGTACGCGAGCACCCCCAGCAGATCGACGACACCCTCGCTGATCTTGTCTTCTCCGTCGGTCACGAGAGTGAGCGTAGTCGCCCGCAACGGGTGACAGAGATCACGTGGCGGGCGCGGCGTGTAGTCGTTCCCGGAATCAGGCGGGGTACACTTCGCGTTGGATCAAGAGGATCTGCCGCACCACGATGGCGCATCCCCCGGAGGAAAGACCGGGGCCGGACGCGCCGGGGTAGCGGTGACATGTGTGCGTACGCCTCCACACCGACGGCATTCCCGCGAATTCGAAACCCGCGGTCGAGTGTCACGAAGCCAGGCAGTGCGCGCTGGTACGAGAGAGGCGATCACCCTGACCGCAAGCGAAAACCAAGTAGAGACGATCACTACCGGTAGCGATCCGGTCGCGCTGGAGCACAGCGAGACCGGCGTACCGGAGATCGAGGCGCCCCACCCGCTCCAGGCCGGCGCGCCCGTAGAGCCCGAGGCACCCACGTTCGCCGAGTTCGGCGTGCGTCCGGAGATCGTGCGCGCGCTCGCCGAGAGCGGGATCGAGCGCACCTTCGCCATCCAGTCGCTCACCCTGCCGCTGGCCATGGCCGGCGACGACCTGATCGGCCAGGCCCGCACCGGCATGGGCAAGACCCTGGGCTTCGGCGTGCCGCTGCTGCACCGGATCGTCACCCCCGGCGACGGCACCCCGCAGGCGCTGATCGTGGTGCCGACCCGTGAGCTGTGCGTCCAGGTCGCCCGCGACCTCACCGACGCGGGCAAGCACCTGGGCATCCGGACGCTGGCCATCTACGGCGGCCGTCCGTACGAGCCGCAGATCGCCGCCCTGCGCAAGGGCATCGACGTGGTCATCGGCACCCCGGGCCGCCTGCTCGACCTCGCCGAGCAGAAGCACCTGGTGCTGGGCAAGGTCCGCAACCTGGTGCTGGACGAGGCCGACGAGATGCTCGACCTCGGCTTCCTGCCGGACATCGAGCGCATCCTCGGCATGGTCCCGGACGAGCGCCAGACCATGCTGTTCTCGGCCACCATGCCGGGCCCGATCATCACCCTGGCCAGGACCTTCCTGACCCAGCCGACGCACATCCGCGCCGAGGAGAACGACGCCGGCGCGGTGCACGAGCGCACCACCCAGTTCATCTACCGGGCGCATTCGCTCGACAAGATCGAGCTGATCGCGAAGGTGCTCCAGGCCGACGGCCGCGGGCTGTGCATGATCTTCACCCGCACCAAGCGCACCGCGCAGAAGGTCGCCGACGAACTGGCCGAGCGCGGGTTCGCCGCCGCGGCCGTGCACGGTGACCTCGGCCAGGGCGCCCGCGAGCAGGCCCTGCGTGCGTTCCGCTCCGGCAAGGTCGACGTGCTGGTCGCCACCGACGTCGCCGCTCGCGGCATCGACGTCATCGACGTCACGCACGTGATCAACTACCAGACGCCGGAGGACGAGAAGACCTACGTCCACCGCATCGGCCGCACCGGCCGCGCCGGCAAGACCGGTGTCGCGGTGACCCTGGTCGACTGGGACGACGAAGCACGCTGGAAGTTCATCTCGGACACGCTCAACCTGGACATGCCCGAGCCGGTCGAGACCTATTCGACCTCGAAGCACCTGTTCAGCGACCTGGGCATCCCGGAGAGCGCGTCCGGCAGGCTGCCGCTGGCCAAGCGCACCCGCGCCGGGCTGGCCGCCGAGCCGGAAGAGAACCTCGGCGGCAAGCGCCGCGGCCGCTCCGAGACCGAGTCCACGGTCAAGCGCACCCGCCGCCCGCGCCGCCGCACCCGCGGCGGGGCCGACGCGGCCGCCGAGATCGAGGCCGCGGAGGCCGCCGCCAAGGGTGGCGACGCCGAAGCCGGTACCGAGGAGCGCCCGCGCCGCCGCGCCCGCACCCGCAGCAACGCGGGCAGCAGCAAGCCGAACGGGGACGCCTCGGCCACCAACGAGAAGCCCGAATCGGCGGCGGGCGAGAACGGCGAGCGCCCCGCGCGGCGTCGTCGCCGCCGTCGCGCCGGTGCCTCGGCCAACACGGCCGACACACCCGCTTCGGCAGACTGAGCACGTGCCTGAGTCCCACCCCGAACCGGTAGGTACCGAAGACGTGCTGGCCGCCTCCACCGAGACCCACCCCGGGTCTCACCCGGAGGCGGCCACTCCGGCGAAAAAGCCGGTCAAAGCCCGCAAATCGCCGTGGAACCGCGGCCGCGACAAGGCGATCGCCGCCGGTCTCGTGGTCGCGGTGCTCGTCGGTGCCGCGGTGGTGTGGCTGACCAGTGACAGCCGCGCCACGGTCTCGGAAACCGCGGCCGCCGCGCCCACCTTGCCGGACGCGCCCACCGAGGTGCCCGGCACGCTGACCGAGCTGTGGCAGGCGCCCAGCGCGGCCACGCCGGTCCCGGTGGCCGAAGGCACCGCGGTGGTCACCGGCCAGGGCGGCGAAGTGGCCGGACGGGACCCGATCACCGGTGAGGTGCGCTGGCGCTACGCCCGCGACCTGCCGCTCTGCACCATCTCCGGGGTGTGGTCGAAGGCAGTGGCCCTGTTCCACAAGGACCGCAACTGCAGCGAGGTCACCCAGCTCGACCCGGGCACCGGCAAGCGGACGGCCCTGCGCAACGGCGACGCCGAACTCGGCACCCAGCTGGTCGACGACGGCTCGCACGTGACGACCACCGGCAAGAAGCTGCTCAACACCTGGCGCGACGACCTGGTCCGCAGCGTGGAGTACGGCGAGGTCCCGGCGATCGTGAACCCGGGCAAGCAGCCGCGCACCGGCTGCGTGTTCTCGTCCGTGGCCGCGGGTTCTGGCAAGGTCGGCGTGGTCGAGCAGTGCCCGGAGGACCCGGCCGACCGGCTGACGCTGATGAAGGCGACGCCGAAGGAGAGCGACCAGCCGGAGGTGTCCTACAGCTCGGTCACCGCCGGGCGGTCGGTGCGGCTGCTGGCGATCTCCGGTGACTCCACCGCGATCGCGCTGCCCGAGCAGAACCTGCTGGTCATCTACGACCAGGACGGCAACCAGCGCACCGCCTACCCGCTGGAGCTGCCCGCCGCGGACGTGGCCGCACCGCAGGGCCCGGTGCAACCGGTGACCAGGGGCACGCGTGCCTTCTACTGGTTCACCGGCTCGAAGACCATGGCGCTGGCCAGGGACAACCTCAGTCCGCAGTGGACGCTGAACGGCACGCTCGGCCCGGCGGCCGGGTTCGCCGGTCAGCTGGTGGTGCCGATCCCCGGCGGGCTCGCGGTGATCGACGAGACCACCGGCCGCACGCTGCGCACCATCGGCGTGGACCGGCACGGCTACACCGGCCCGGTCCGGCTCGCCTCGATCGGCCCGGTCCTGCTGGAACAACGCGGCGACACGCTGGCCGCTCTGCGTTAGGGGAACGCATGGGGATCCATCCCGGACTGGCCGACGGCACACCGCCGCGGCCGTCGCAACTGTGGCCGCACCACGCGGAACGCACCGAGTTCACCGGTCCGCACGGGCCGATCGCCGCGCTGCGCACCACCGGTGCCGCGACGGCGACGGCGTTGCTGCTGCCGGGCTACACCGGGTCCAAAGAGGACTTCGCACCCCTGCTCGATCCCTTGGCGGACGCGGGTTTCGAGGCGGTGGCGATCGACCTGCCCGGACAGCACGAATCACCGGGGATCGACGACGAAGCCGCCTACACCCCGGCGAACCTCGGTGCCGTCGTCGCCGAACTGGTGGCTGAGCTGGGCCCGCGCCCGGTGGTGTTGCTCGGGCATTCGTTCGGTGGCCTGGTGGCCCGCGGCGCGGTGCTGGCCGGCGCCGGGATCGCCGGGTTGACGCTGATGGACAGCGGCCCCGGTCAACTGCCCGATGGCGGCCGGCGAGCCGCGCTCGGCCTCGGCGAACCGCTGCTGCGGCAGCACGGGCTGGCCGCCGCGTACGCGGTCCGCGAGGAGGTCAGCTCGCGGTTCCCCGCCTGGGCGCTGGTCCCGGACGAGGTCAAGGACTTCCTGCGCAAGCGCTTCACCAGCTCCAGCGCCGCGGGCCTGCTCGGCATGGCCGACGTGCTGCGCAACGAGCCGGACCGCGTCGACGAACTGGCGAAGGCGTTGCAGGACAAGAACATCCCGGCGCTGGTGGTGGCGGGCGAGAACGACGACGCCTGGAGCATCCCGAGTCAGGGCAAGATGGCCGAGCGCCTGGGCGTGCCCTTCGCACTGGTCCCCGGCGCCGCCCACTCACCCAACACCGAAAACCCCGACGGCCTGCTGGCCGTGCTGGTTCCCGCCTGGCGGGCCTGGACCGCCTAGCTCAGGCCCACCAGAAGAACCAGAGCGTCGCTAGGGTCAGCACGGCTACGGCGACCCCGCAGGCCGCGGCTCGGCGGCCGATCCAGCGGTCGGCGTAGCGCTGCGCGACGACCGCCGCGGTGGCGCCGACGAAGTGCCCGATCAGCGACGGCAGGCCGGGGCCGGGTGAATCGACGAACAGCGCGTAGATCTGGATGACGATGTCCGCGGCGGTCAGCATCGCCAGACCGGCGGCCATCGCGCCGGTGAGGCCGCGCCAGAACCGGCGTGCCCGGGGCCGCGTGGAGCTGCTGGGGACCGCAGGGACCTCGAACTCGTCGGTGCGCGCGTGGGCGATGCCGGGCGCGCCCGTCGGCAGTTCGTCGGTCTGCGCGTCCGCGCCGGGGGTTCGTTCCGCGAACGAGGGCGTGGCGGGGCGACGACGGCCTCCGCGGCCAAGTGGTTGGTGCACGGGCAGAAATCTCGCTATTCGTCGGCTTCCAGCGGCGCCAGCAGATCCCACGACCGCGCTTCCGGCGCGGCCTGCTGGCCCTCGGCGCAGCTGGGCCGGAAGTCGCACCAGGAGCAGTGACGCCCGGTCCTGGCGGGGAAGAGCTCCTGCCCGTCACCGCCATCGGCCAGGGTATCCGTCGCCTTCTGCAGATCGGCGGCGGTCTCCTCCGCCCGGGTGACGTGCCGCCGGAGGCTCTCCGGCGTGTGCTCGGCGGCGGCGACCGTGCCGGTGGGCACGTGGTGCAGCTCCACCTTGTGGCACGGCATGCGCAGCGTGCGCGTGGCCGCCACGGCGTACATCGCCAGCGCCTGCGCGCTGCGTGCCTCGTACTCGTCGGGCTGCCGCTTGCCGGTCTTGTAGTCGACGATCACCAGCTCGCCGCCGCGGTCGTCGATGCGGTCCGCCCGGCCCTCGACGATGATGGTCGGCCCGCCGGGGCCACCGCCGGTCGGCGCGGACACCCAGCGCTCCAGCCCCACCGGGTCGAAGGCGACGTCGTTGTGCTCGACGTACTCGGTGACCCACTCCTGGGCGCGGCGGCGGTACTTCGCGGCCTGCACCTCGTCGACGAAGCCGGCGTCCTTCCAGTGCTCGGCGACCAGCGCGGCGGCCCGCTGCGGGCTGCGGCGCTGGACCGGCAGGTCGAACAGGGCCTTGAGCGCGTTGTGCACCACCGCGCCGAGCGTGCTGTGCGCCCACGGGCCGCTGCGCCGCGGCGTGGGGCGGTCGAGGTAGGCCAGGCGGTACCGGCGCGCGCAGTCGTCGAAGGTGGCCAGCTTGGCCGGCGTCACCCTGGTCAGCCGCCGAGGCTGCTCCCCGAAGTCGAACCCGATCTGCGACACGACGCCCAGGGTACGCACCACCACCGACAGTTCCGGCACGAGGCGCGAGGCACGAGGGCGCTAGCCGCCGGCGATGAAGCCCTTCACCGAGTTGGCCACCAGCTCCACCGCGATCGCGGCGAGCAGCAGACCGGCCACCTTGGCCAGCAGGGTGATGCCCGACTCGCGGATCAGCTTGATCACCACGCCCGAGTACCGCATGCACATCCACAGCACGAAGTGCACGGTGACGATGGCCAGCGCCAGCGCCACGTAGGCGCCGGCCCGCCCGTCCGCCTGCCGCACGAACACGATGGTCGCGGCGATCGCCCCCGGCCCGGCCAGCAGCGGCGTGCCCAGGGGCACCAGCGCCACGTTGACGTCCTCGGCCACCTCGGGGTTGGTGCTGCCCTTGCCGGTCAGCAGGTCCAGCGCGATCAGCAGCAGGAGCAGCCCACCCGCGCCCTGCAGCGCCGGGATGCCGATGTGCAGGTAGGCCAGGATCGCCTGCCCGGCGATGGCGAACAGCGAGATGACCAGCAGCGAGACCAGCACCGCCTGGCGCGCCGCACGAGCCCGCACGGCAGGCGACTTCCGGCCGGTCAGGCTGAGGAACACCGGCACCGTGCCCGGCGGGTCCATGATCACCACCAGGGTGATCGTGGCCTCCATGAACAGCGCCGCGTCGAAGTAGTCCGAGAAGGCCATCAGCCGGTCACCAGTTGGGCGCCGCTCGCCTGCCCGACCAGTTCCTCGAAGGCTTCGGGCGCGGTGGTGTCCTGGCCGAGCGCGATGGTCTTGTTCGTGCCGTGGTAGTCGCTGGAGCCGGTGGGCACCAGGTCCAGGTCACGAGCCAGTGCCCGCAGGCGCTCGCGGTCGGCGGGTTCGTGGTTCGGGTGGTCCACCTCGAGCCCGGTGAGCCCGTGCGCGGCCAGCTTCGCGATGGCTTCCTCGCTCAGCGTCGGGCCGCGGGTGTGCGCGAACGCGTGGGCCAGCACGGTCACCCCACCGGCCGCGGTGATCATCTCGATCGCCGTCTCCACCAGGGTGTCCGCGCCGGGCACGTAGTAGCCGCGGCCGCTGGCCAGGTACCGCGCGAATGCTTCGTCCACAGTGGACACCGTACCGGCTCTGACCAGGGCTTGCGCCAGGTGTGGCCGTCCGGCGGGCGAGTCGTCCGGCAGCAGGCCGAGCACCTCGTCCGGGTCCACCGGCAGGCCGTCGGCGGCCATCCGCTCGGCCATCGTGCGCACCCGGGAGCGGCGTTGCGCGCGCAGCCTGCGCTGCTCGACCACCACCGCCTCGGCCGCCGGGTCGAAGAGGTAGCCCAGCAGGTGCACGCCGATCCACGCTCCCGGCCCACCGGACACGCAGGACATTTCGGCACCCGGCACCAGGGTGAGCCCGCGCGGCAGCGACTCGATGGCGGGCTGCCAGCCCGCGGTGGTGTCGTGATCGGTCAGCGCGATCACGCTCAACCCCGTGGCGGCGGCAGCGGCCATCAACTCGGCAGGACTGTCCGTCCCGTCGGAGACCGTGGAATGGGTGTGCAGATCTATGCGCACAGCGTCCATTCTGGACGATGTCGCCGGTCACACCGCAATCAGCCCACCATGCGCTTGCCGCGGGCGGCGCGCTGCGCCTTGATCATCGAGAACCGCTCGGCCTGCTTCTGCTTGTCGCCGAAGACCAGTTCGGAGATGGTGTCGTAGAACTCCTCCGGCCGCGGGAGGTAGTCGATCTTGTTCAGCGCCTGGATCTGCCCGGCCGACTCGACCACCATCGTGCCGTAGCCGAGCACCCGGCCCCAGGCCGAGCGCTGGTAGGTGAGGTCGGTGACCTTGGTGATCGGCATCATCAGCACCTTGGTGGTGAACACCCCGGTGGTCATCACGAACCGCTTGTCGGTGACCACCAGCCGCTCGACCCACCACTCCATCACCAGGTAGGAGAACCGCAGGATGACCAGCAGCGCCAGGTACCACAGGATGTTGTTGATCAGCCACATCGAGGGCGGCAGCACGTACGACACCAGCACGCAGATCGCCAGCAGGGCCGCCGCCTCGAAGCTGTCCCACAGCAGCGTCGCCCAGTGGCGCCGGATGCGGATGACCCGGCGCTCGGTGTCGAGGAGGTACTCGTCTGGGTCGCGGGGGGCGAACATCTGCTCAGGCTAACCGCTGCCGGTCAGCTGAACACGTTGCTGACGAAGGTGATCACCGATTCGGCCGATTCGCGCAGGAAGGCGATGATGTTCGTGACGAGACCCGCCGCGCCTTGCGGCTGGGCGATCACGAAGAACAGCACCAACGCGATACCAGCGAACGTCAGGAGCTTCTTCGCGTTCATGACGATCAATCCCGTCTCTGTGTCCGGACCCTGTCCGCCAAGGTAGCCAGCCCGGCCGATGCCGGGGTGGCCAATAACGTTGTACCGCACCGCGCGGCGGAACGGGAAGAATGTCCCGCGCTTGGGGCAGCGGCCGCCAGCGATGGTACCGGACAGCTACTCTAGGTGACCTGGGAGCCCGCTCGAAGATCGATCGGACCCGCCGCAGGCCAGGGGGGCGCAGCTCCCGGTGGCGGCGGTGGCTGCACTCGGTCACCGGCACCCAGCACCCCGCCGGGCCGATTTCAAGATCGCCGCGGGTAATGAGGGTCACATTCACCCCGTCCGCCGACCGGCGACAATCCGTCGGATGAACCAGTCGAGGATTCGCTGCGTCGGCGGTATCGCGCTCGACGAGGACGGCCGCCTGCTGCTCATCCGGCGGGCCAATGAGCCGGGCGCCGGATTGTGGTCGCTGCCCGGCGGCCGGGTGGAAAGCGGCGAAACGGACAATGACGCGCTGGTCCGGGAAATGCGGGAGGAAACCGGGCTCGAAGTGGTGCCCGGCGAATTGGTCGGCGTGGTCCAGCGCGGCCCGTACGACATCCACGACTACCGCTGCACGGCCGTCTCCGGCGACCTGAGCGCCGGGGACGACGCCACCGCGGCCCGGTGGGTGCCGGCCGCCGAGTTCACCGCCATGGACCACTCAGGCGCCCTGGTGCCCCAGTTGGCCGACACCCTGCGCTCCTGGCACGCCCTACCCACGTCCTGACCCCCGCCCCCAAAGCCACATTCGTGTCCAGCCGGGTGCGCCGAGTGCGGGGTTCAGCTGCCTGAGTGTGGAACTCGGCTGCCTGAGTGTGGGACTCGCCCGGGATGCGGCCTGGCCGGGCGAGTCCCACGTTCCCGCAGCCGAACCCCACGTTCAGGCAGCCGAACCCCACACTCGGACGCCGAGTTCCACGTTCAGCGCCTGCCAAGTTGGCAGAGGCGAATGCTATGAGTGGGGCATTACTAGCGTTCAATGCAAGTAATGCCCCATTCATAGCGTTCGGCCGGGGTCAGAGCCAGGTCATGCGCTGGCCGTGCGGAGCGGTGCGTGCGAGTGCCTGGGCCCGGGGTGCGCCGTCGCCGAATTCGACCAGGCCGAGGGTGCTGGTGCGGGTGTCGGCGAAGCGCAGGTCGTCGCGGCCCGGCAGCAGCGGTTCGATGCCGACCTCGTACGCCTCCTGGCTCACCCACCACACCGGCCGTCCCAGCGCCGACACCGCCTCGACGAAGGCCTCCCGCTTCTCCTTCGACAGGTACGTGACGACGTGGCTGGTCACCAGCACCAGCGGCAGTTCGGCGGGCAACCGGCCCACCGCGGCCCCCAGGTCGTCCACCAGGTCCCCGGTCACCAGCTCCGGCGGCTTCTTGCGCTGCGCGGCCGCCGCGGTCCGCAGCAACCGGATGCGGTCGACCTGGTCGGCCCACACGCACGCCTCCAGCCACGCCAGCTCGTCCTCGTCGGCGGCGTCCACCGGCGCGCGGTCCAACCCGAGCTTGGCCCCGACCTGCAGTTTCTTCGGGATCTTCGGCGCCACCGCGCCCTCGGCCAGCTCCAGCGCGCAGTGCAGGCCGACCGCCGCCTTCGCCGGTCCGGCGGTGAGCTGGTCACCACCGCACTGGTACCGGTAGCCGAAGGTGTCCAGCCCGAGCAGCAGCCCGGCACTGCACCCGGCCTCGAGCAGGGCGATCTTCCCGCCGGCCGCCTTGGCCGCCAGCGCCACCGCCGGGTACAGCAGCGCCGCCCGGCGGACCTCGTTGGTCTGCGTGTACCGCGAGGAAATCAGCGCCTTCGCCTTGTCCGCCCGCTCCGCGAGGAAGCCGCGGAACTCCGGCCACGTCCCGCCGTCGACCCCGTCGAACCCGCCGAGCGACGGGTAGTAGCGCGACAGCGGGTGGATCGGCTCGGCCTGGATCAGCCGGTGCGCGGTGGCGAACAGCAGTGGCGCCCGCGCCTCCTCCGGCGAGGACGCGGCGAGCAGCAGCCCGGCGATCTCGTCGTCCTCGGCGGCGTGGGCGGCCAGGTGCTCGTAGAGCGGCGAGACCCCGGCCGCCTCCTGTGCGGCGAAGGCGGCCAGCCGCCGCTTGACCTCCGCGAGCGGGTCACTCATGCGGCACCGGGCGACCAGGCTGCTCGCCGCCCCTGGCCTCGCCGTAGGACCGCTTCGGCACCATCACCTTCCGGCGGAACACGCACACGATCGTGCCGTCCTGCTTGTAACCGCGCGTTTCCACGTACACCACCCCGCGATCGTCCTTCGACTTCGACGGCGTCTTCTCCAGCACCTCGGTCTCGCCGTAGATGGTGTCACCGTGGAAGGTCGGCTTCACGTGCTTGAGCGATTCGACCTCGAGGTTGGCGATGGCCTTGCCGGAGACGTCCGGCACCGACATGCCCAGCAGCAGCGAGTAGATGTAGTTGCCCACCACCACGTTCTTGCCGAAGTCGGTGGTCTCCCCCGCGTAGTGCGCGTCGAGGTGCAGCGGGTGGTGGTTCATGGTCAGCAGGCAGAAGAGGTGGTCGTCGTATTCGGTGACCGTCTTGCCCGGCCAGTGCTTGTACACGGCCCCGACCTCGAACTCCTCGAAATAGCGCCCGAACTGCACGCGGCTTCCTCCTCGGCGGGTAACGCCACACCTACCTGCGGCGACAAGGACTCATGTCGAGGAGTACCCTTGACCATCGGTGTCGGTGCGTCAACGCGACCAGCGACACGTCAGGTGAAGATCCCCGGCCGGAGGAGGTGAGGTACGCGGTGAGTACTGGCGATAGTCCGCTCCCTAGTAATACCAGCGTCCTCGTGCTCCGATCCGGCTCGCGTTCTCCCAGGTAGGCCGCCGCACGGACGCTGGCGCTGCCGGAGCGTTCGTTTTCCCCGCTCCGGCTCGGTCGTAGTTGCAGTCACTCTGCTCAAGCACGACGTCAGCCCCTGGAGTCGCCATGCCTTCTCTTCCCTCCCTCCGTGGTCGTGGCAACGGCCGTGGTGATACTCCGCGCCCGCTGCCCGTCCCCCTTTCGGCGTACGTGGTCGATTGCGCGGTGTACGACGAGGGCGCGCGGCTGTCCGGGCGCTGGACGCACTCCGAGGCGATCGAAGAGGTCCGCCGCCGCGGTTCCGGGTTCGTCTGGATCGGGCTGCACGAGCCGGACGAGGAACAGATCCAGGGCGTCGCGGAGACCTTCGGCCTGCACGAACTGGCGGTCGAGGACGCGGTGCACGCGCACCAGCGCCCGAAGCTGGAGCGCTACGACGACAACCTGTTCCTGGTGCTGAAGACGGTCCGCTACGTCGAGCACGAGTCGCCGACCACGGCCAACGAGATCGTCGAGACCGGCGAGCTGATGGCCTTCCTCGGCAAGGACTTCATCGTCACCGTCCGCCACGGCAACCACTCCGGCCTCGCCCGCCTGCGCCGCGAGCTGGACAACGAGCCCGAGCGGCTGCACCTGGGCCCGGCCGCGGTGCTGCACGCCATCGCCGACCACGTGGTGGACCACTACCTGGACGTGACCGACCACCTCGAAGAGGACATCGACGAGATGGAGGGGCAGGTCTTCGCGCCGCGCTCGTCGGTGACCGCCGAGACGATCTACTTCATGAAGCGCGAGGTGCTGGAGATGCGCCGCGCGGTGATGCCGCTGGCCACCCCGCTCAAGCGCCTCGCCGAGGGGCACAGCCGGCTGGTGCCGGACGAGGTGCGCTCGTACTTCCGCGACGTCGATGACCACCTCACGCAGGTCACCGAGCGCGTGGTCAACTTCGACGAGCTGCTCACCACCCTGGTCGACGCCACGCTGGCCAAGATCACGCTCCAGCAGAACACCGACATGCGCAAGATCACCTCGTGGGCGGCGATCATCGCGGTGCCCACCATGGGCGTGGGCGTGTACGGGATGAACTTCGACTACATGCCCGAACTGCACTGGAAGTTCGGCTATCCCATGGTGATGGGCGTAATCCTCGTCGTCTGCCTGATCCTCTACCGAATATTCCGGAAGAACCGCTGGCTCTGAAGTCCGCTCCCTTCCTGGAATACCTCGAGGAGGTCCCCACCATGGTCCGCCTGCTGACCAACCTCAAGTTCTGGGCACTCGCCCTGTCACTGACCTGGCTGCTCGTGGTGATCGCGATCATCGCGAAGAACCCCGACTTCGCCCACGGGGCACAGTGAAACTGACCCGGCGCCGACTGGTCCTTTCCGGATTGGCCGTCCTCGCGGTGGTCTGGGTCGGTTATCTCACCGCGGTGATCGCGGCCGAGCCGGAGCCGGGCGCCGATTCGGCCGAGCAGTTGCGTGGCCGCCTGGCCACCGCACTGGCCGAACGGGACGCCGCCGAGCTCGCCGGGTTGCTGGACTACCCCAAGGCCGACCGCGACGACTTCGCCCAGTCCTATGTCGGGGACCTCGGCGAGGCCGGGGTGCGCGACGTCCAGGTGTCCGTGCGCGGTGACCTCGCGGTGGTGGACGGCGTGCTGCGTGACGGCGCGCCGTTCACCTACGCGTTGTCCATCCGCGAAAGCGGTGGCCGGTGGACGGCCGGGTTCTCGCCGCCGGTGCCCTGAGCTCCGCTGTCGTAGGCTGGTCGCATGCTTCGCGCGCTGGTGGTGGCCGACGAGGTGGACGAACGGCTCTGGGCGGGCGCGGTGAGCGGCCTCTCGGTCGACCTCATCCTCGGCGCCGGCGATCTCCCGTTCGACTACCTCGAGTTCCTCGCCGGCGCACTGGACCGGCCGTGCGTTTTCGTGCCCGGCAACCACGATCCGGATCTTTCCGGCTTCACCAGGTACGGAGGTCTGTCCATGCGGGACGGTTTCCCGGCGCGTTGGCCCGGCCCGGCGGGCGGGGTGAACGCGGACGGGCGGGTGGTCGACGTCGCCGGCCTGCGCATCGCCGGGCTCGGCGGGTCGATCCGCTACAACGACGGTCCGAACCAGTTCACCCAGGGGCAGCAGGCACGCCGGGCACGCAGGCTGGTGCGCCGGGCCGAACGGCGCCGCCGCCGTGACGGCCGCGGGGTCGACGTGCTGCTGACGCATTCGCCGCCACGGCACCTCGGTGACCTGGAAGACCCGCCGCACCACGGGTTCGACTGCCTGCACCGCACCACCGAGAAGCTCACGCCGCGCTGGTTGCTGCACGGGCACATCCACCCGCACGGGCAGCCGGCGCCCGACCGGCGCATCGGGAACACCGTGGTGCGCAACGTGGTGGGACAGCAGATCATCACCTTCGAGGTGGAACGATGAACCGAGACACCGGTTTTCCCAGGGCCGACGCCGAAAGCGACTTCCTGCGCGCCCGGCGGCGGCAGGTCCTTTCGCGCCTGGCCAACTGGCTGCGCCGGGAACCCGACGACGTCAACATCATGCTGCCGTTCCACGAGGTGGTGGACGCGCTCGGCTGGGTCAGCGAACGCCGGATCGGCCTGCGGGTGATCCAGCTTTCGTCCATCGTGGGCAGTGTCGACCGCGGCCGTGACTTCGACCGCCGGTTCCGCCCCACCTCGGGCCGCGTGCGCGAACGCTGGGAACGCCTCGCACTGGCGGCCCGGCGCGGGGAGAACATCCCGCCGATCGAGGTGTACCGGATCGGCGGCCTGCACTTCATCATCGACGGCCACCACCGCGTCTCGGTCGCGCACGCGATGGGCCTGGACATGATCGACGCGCAGGTCACCGAGGTCCGGACCAAACTGGACCCGGCGGGCATCCGGTACCGCGGCGACCTGATCGTCAAGGACTACCGGCGCATCTTCCTCGAGCGCGTCCCACTGACCGGCCAGGCACGGGCGTCGGTGATCGTCTCGGACCCGTGGGACTACGCCGAACTCGGTGAGCACGTCGAAGCCTGGGGCTTCCGCCTGATGCAGGACGAAGGCGCCTTCCTGGACCGCCAGACGATCGCCGCGCGGTGGTTCGCGGAAGAGTACGAACCGGTCGTGCGGATGCTGCACCAGGCCGACCTGATCGGCACGCGCACCGAAGCCGAGGCGTACATGTGGGTGGCCGGGGAGCGCTACCGCCTCATCCGCACCCACCGCTGGGACGACGAGGTCATCGAAACCCTGCGCACCCAACGCTGACCACGACACAAATGTGGCTTTCGGGGCGTAATCCGCCCCCAAAGCCACATTCGTGACACCACCGCCCCAGCCGCCCCCCTCGGTGCCGTGAAAGCCACATTCACGGCGAAATCGGCCGTGAAAGCCACATTCACGGCACCACCCACTCCCCAAGGCGAGCCGGGCACCCCAACCCCCGGGACCACCCACTCCCCAAAGCGAGCCGGGCACCCCAGCCCCCGGGACCATCCACTCCTCCCGCCCCACCCCGATCCGCCGCAAAAAACACGGCGGGGGTTGCCTTGTCAAGGCATCATTCCCGCCTTGACAAGGCAACCCCCGCCGTAGTCACACTGAAAAGGAGGGGTGGCCCACTAACCCATCAACCCGCGTACGTCAGATTCTTCCCCGATGAAGGGTCGAAGATCTGCACCTTGTCCGCGTCGAACCACACATCCAGCGGTTCACCCTCCCTCGCCCCGGACGAAGCCGACAACCGGGTGACGATCGCCGAGCCGCTGTCCGGCACATCGGCCGAACCGCTGTCCGCGGCCAGGTCCGCCAGGTCCGACGAAGTCGCCTGGGAACCTTCGACCGTGAAGTGGGCGTACTTCTCCGAGCCCATGGACTCGAGCACGTCCACCGTCGTGGTGAAGATGACGCCACCGCTCTTCTGCGCGTCGTCGAGCAGTGCGGCGTCCTCGAAGTGCTCCGGCCGGATGCCGGCGATCACCTCGCGGCCGCCGTCGGCTGCCTCCACCAGTCGCCGCACGCGGTCGGTCAGCGCGACCGCGCCGAACGGCGTCTGCAGCGACCCGTTCTCCAGCGTGGCCGGGACGAAGTTCATCGACGGCGAGCCGATGAACCCGGCCACGAACAGGTTCGCCGGGTTGTCGTAGAGGAACTGCGGCGAGCCGATCTGCTGCACGTACCCGCCGCGCAGCACCACGACCCGGTCGCCGAGGGTCATCGCCTCGGTCTGGTCGTGCGTGACGTACAGCGTGGTGGTGCCCAGCTGCTTCTGCAGCTTCGACACCGAGGTCCGCATCTGCCCGCGCAGCTTGGCGTCCAGGTTGGACAGTGGCTCGTCCATCAGGAACGCCTTCGGGCTGCGGACGATCGCCCGGCCCATCGCCACGCGCTGCCGCTGGCCACCGGAGAGGTTGGCCGGCTTGCGGTCCAGGTGCTGGGTCAGGTCCAGGATCTGGGCCGCTTCGTCCACCTTGGCCTTCACCGTGGCGTCGTCCACTTTGGCCAGCCGCAACGGGAAGGCCATGTTCTCCCGCACGCTCATGTGCGGGTAGAGCGCGTAGGACTGGAACACCATGGCGATGTCGCGGTCCTTCGGCGCCTTCTCGTTCACCCGCTTGCCGTCGATGCGCAGCTCACCGGAGGAGATGTCCTCCAGCCCCGCCACCATGTTCAGCGTGGTCGACTTCCCGCACCCGGACGGTCCCACCAGGATGATGAACTCGCCGTCGGCGACCTCCAGGTTGACCTCGGACACCGCGAGCGCACCGTCGGGGTAGCGCTTGCTCACATTCTCGAGAACGATCTCAGCCATTTCCGCACTTACCCCTTAACGGCGCCGGAGGTCAGCCCCGCCACGATGCGACGCTGGAAGAACAACACGAACAGGATGATCGGCACGGTGATCACCACGGCCGCCGCGGAGATCGTGCCCGTGGGGTCCTCGAACTGCGAGGACCCGGTGAAGAACGACAGCGCCGCCGGGACCGTGCGCGAGGCCTCGGTCGAGGTCAGCGAGATGGCGAACAGGAAGTCGTTCCAGCAGAAGATGAACACCAGGATCGCCGTGGTGAACACCCCGGGCGCGGCCAGCGGCGCGATGACCCGGCGGAACGCCTGCGCCGGGGTGGCCCCGTCCATCTTCGCCGCCTTCTCCAGCTCCCAGGGGATCTCCCGGAAGAAGGCCGACAGCGTGTAGATCGCCAGCGGCAGCGCGAAGGTGATGTAGGGCAGGATCAGCCCCGGCCAGGTGTCGAACAGCCCGAGCTCCCGTTCGATGTTGAACAACGGGGTGACCAGCGAGACCTGCGGGAACATCGCGATCAGCAGCGAGACGCCGACCAGCAACTGCTTGCCGGGGAAGTCCAGCCGCGCGATCGCGTAGGCCGCCATCGTGCCCAGCACCACCGCGATCACCGTGGCGATGATCGCGATGCCGATCGAGTTGACCAGCGCCCGGAGGAACTCGGTGGTGGCGAAGATGTCCGCGTAGTTCTGCAGGGTCCACTCGGTCGGGATGAAGTTGCCGTCCGAGAGGGTTTCCTTGCTCTTCAACGACAGCGACAGGATCCACAGCACCGGGAACAGCGCGTAGACCACCACCACGATGTCGATCAGGGTCCACTTGGCCTTGCGGCCGCCTGTGACCGCTCCTCCCATGACCATCAGCGCTTACCTCCCGGATCGCTGCCCGGCGCCGCGGTGCCGAAGACCTTGATGAAGATGAAGGCGATGATGGCCACGGTCAGGAAGATCAGCACGGCCATCGTGGACCCGATCCCGAGGTTCAGCCCCTTGATCAGGTTGTTGTAGGTCTGCATGGACACCGACGAGGTGTCCTGCGCGCCGTTGGTGAGCACGAAGATGTTGTCGAAGATGCGGAACGCGTCCAGCGTGCGGAACAGCAGCGCGACCAGGATGGCCGGCTTCATCACCGGCAGCATCACCTTGGTGAACCGCTGCCACGGGCCGGCCCCGTCCATCGACGCCGCCTTGAGCAGGTCGTCCGGCACCAGCGCCAGCCCGGCCATCAGCAGCAGCGCCATGAACGGCGTCGTCTTCCACACCTCGGCGAGCACGATGATCGACAGCGAGGACAGCCAGTCGGTCAGCGGCGCGGAGCCGACGAACAGGTTGGCCAGGTAGCCGGTCTTCGGGGTCCAGGCGTAGTACCAGGAGAAGGCCGCGACCACGGTGACGATGCCGTACGGGATCAGCGAAACCGTGCGCACCAGCCCGCGCGCCACCAGCGTGCGGTGCATGACCAGCGCCAGTGCCATCCCCAGCACCAGTTCGATCGCCACGGAGACCACGGTGAGCCCCATCGTGGTGGCGAACGCGGTCCACCAGTAGGAGTTGGTCAGCACGGCGGCGTAGTTGTCGAAGCCGACGAACTCCTGCTGTCCGGGGAAGCGGAGGTCGTAGCGCTGCAGGGAAAGCCAGATCGAGTAGATGATCGGCCAGCCGGTGACCGCGATCATCACGATCGCGGCCGGCGCGCAGAGCAGCAGCCCGAGCCGCCGTTCCGCCTTCTTGCCCTCGCTCAGCGGCGGCTTTCCGCGTTTGCCACCGTTGACGGCGGTCGCCGCGGGCGCCGCGGGGTCGGCGACGGTCACGGGATCACTCCCTTCGACTCGAGTGCGTCGGCGAGCTGCTTGCGCAGTTCCTCCGCGGTGGCCCGCGGATCGATCGCCGACGGCGGCGACAAGACCTTCGACATCACCGTCGACAGGTTCTGGTATGCCGGGGTGAGCGGGCGGACCGCGGCGTTCTTCAGCGCCTCGAGGATGGTCTCCCGCATCGGGTACTGCGTGTCCATGCTCGGGTTGTCGTCACTGGCCGGTTTGGTCGGATCCAGCGGCGTGGTGTCGGTGTAGAGCGCCTCCAGCGTCGGCGGCACACCGTCGTTGAGCGCGGAGAACTTCTGGCTTTCCGGGCTGCGCAGGCACAGCGCGGCTTCGAACGCCTCCGGCTTGTGCCGCGAGGCCGTGCTGACCGCGAGGTCGTAGCCACCGATCGTGGTGCGCGCGGGCTGGCCCGGCACCACCGAGGGGTAGGTGGCCCACTTGAAGTGCTGGAGGTCGTCCGGCTTCTCCTTCTTGAAGGAGGGGTAGACGAACGGCCAGTTCAGCTCGAAGGCACCGGTGCCGTCCTGGAACGCCTGGCGGACCTCGTCCTCCTTCTGGTTGGTCAGCGAGGCGTTGGTGACGCCCGAGGAGGTGACCCGCTTGAGGATCTCCAGCGCCTTGACCGCGCCCTGGTCCATCACCACGGACTTGCCGTCCTCGGACAGGATGCGCCCGCCCGCCGACTCGACCAGCGTGTTGTAGATGACCACCAGGCCCTCGTACTGGGCGCCGGTGAACAGGATCTCGCTCGGCTTGCCCTGCGCCTTGAGCGCGAGCGCCTGGTCGATCATCTGGTCCCAGGTCTCCGGCGGCGCCGGGGTGACCCGGTCGTCGTACCAGAGCAACTGCACGTTGGTGTTCTTCGGTGCGGCGTAGAGCTTGCCGTTCCACGTCGCCGTCTCAAGTGGACCGGGCAGCACGCCCGCCGAAGCCTGCGCCTTGTGCTCGCCGGTCCACTCCTCGGCCCAGCCCGCCTCGGCGAACTCGGCCACCCAGTTCACGTCGAGGCCCAGGATGTCCAGGCCCTCGTCGCCGGCGGCCAAGCGGCGCACCATCTGCTCGCGCTGGCCGTCCGCACCACGCGGGAGTTTGTTGTAGACGATCTCGTAGCGACCGCCGGCCTTCGTGTTGCACTGGTCGACAACCTTCTGGAAGTTGTCCTCCGGCGCGTAGTAGATGTTGATCTTCAGGCCGTCGCTCGACCCGCAGGCGGTGAGCAGGCCGGCGGCCATCAGCCCCGCGCCCAGAACCGACAACGCCCGTCCAGGCGAACGTCCTCGCCGGTTCCTGGCGTTCGCTTTCCCCATCTGGCCTCCTTCCCAGCGCGCACGCTCGGTGGAAACACGGCGCGGTGTTTTGGAGAGCCACGCCAGCACCCCGACGTGCATGGCGTCGGGCTGGCACGAATAGACCCGTCTCGTGCGGCCCGACCGGTGCACAGCAACTTATGCCCGGCGATCACCGGCCGCAAGCAATGACCGTAACGATTCAGCGATTTAGGCTGAACTTAGGGAAATCTTGCGGTATACAGCAAAACGGCTCAGCGTAGCGGTAACAAGAACGTCCGCCGATCCGGGCCTCAGATCGCCCCTGGCGAGCGCATCGCGTGCCTGGCCAGCAGGTCGCGGGCCTTCTCCGCGTTGCGCGGCTGGCACAGCACGTCGTACCGCCCGGCCACCAGCTGGCTGGTCGAGGAGAAGTCGCGGCGCCCCTTGGTCAGCGAATAGCTCATCGCCGCGGTGATCAGCCCGAACAGCACACCGGCGGCGAGGCCCACCAGGATCGGCGGGGCCGGACTGCTCCCCGGCGGGGAGAACACGCTCAGCAGCAGTCCGATCAGCAAGCCGAGCCAGGCTCCGGAAATCGCCCCGGTGCCCAGCACCTTGCCCCACGACAGCCTGCCGACCACCCGCTCGACGAGCATCAGGTCCACGCCGACGATGGTCACGTCCCGCACCTCCAGCTCGTTGGAGGCGAGGTGTTCGACCGCGCTCTGGGCCTCCTCGTAGGTGCCGTACGAACCCACCGGCCAGCCGGTCGGCGGAGTGGGCAGGCGGGGCTGTCCCGGCGCGGGACGCCCGGCGGAGGAGAACGGACCGGTCAACTTGATCACCTGTTGCTCTACGCGGAGGGACGCGTCCATCCTGCCAACCCCGCGCGCTCCTGGCTAACCAGGTACCCCGTTCAGCCTCGGGATTTGTACTCTCGGAGCAGCCCGCGGCTGATGATCGTCTTCTGGATCTCGCTCGTGCCCTCGCCGATGAGCAGGAACGGGGCCTCGCGCATCAGCCGCTCGATCTCGTACTCCTTCGAGTAGCCGTAGCCGCCGTGGATGCGGAACGCCTCCTGCGTGACCTCGGCGCAGTACTCGCTGGCGATCAGCTTCGCCATGCCCGCCTCGACGTCGTTCCGCGCGCCCGAGTCCTTCAGCCGGGCCGCGTTGACCATCATCAGGTGCGCGGCCTCGACCTTGGTGGCCATCTCGGCCAGTTTGAACGCGATGGCCTGGTGCTCGGCGATCGGCTTGCCGAAGGTCTTGCGCTGCTGGGCGTACTCCACCGCCAGCTCGAACGCCCGGATCGCGATGCCGCAGGCACGCGCGGCCACGTTCACCCGGCCGACCTCGACACCGTCCATCATGTACGCGAAACCCTTGCCCGGCGCCTCGCCGAGCACCTTGTCCGCGCCGATCCGGAAGCCGTCGAACACCGCCTCGGTGGTGTCGACGCCCTTGTAGCCCATCTTCTCGATCTTGCCGGGGATGGTCAGCCCCGGCGCCACCTCGCCGAAGCCCTCCGGCTTCTCCACCAGGAACGTCGTCAGGTTCTGGTGCGCCTTCTCGGCACCCTCGTCGGTGCGCACGAGCAGCGCGATCAGGTTCGAGCTGCCGCCGTTGGTCAGCCACATCTTCGCGCCGTCGATGACGTAGTCGTCCCCGTCGCGCTTGGCCTTGGTCTTGATCGCGGCCACGTCGGACCCGAGGTCCGGCTCGGACATGGAGAACGAGCCGCGCACCTCGCCGGTGGCCATCCGGGGCAGGAAGTGCCGCTTCTGCTCCTCGGTGCCGTGCCGGGAGATCATGTGCGCCACGATGAAGTGCGTGTTGATCACGCCGGACACGCTCATCCAGCCGCGCGCGATCTCCTCGACCACCAGCGCGTAGGTCAGCAGCGATTCGCCGAGCCCGCCGTACTCCTCGGGGATGGTGATCCCGAACAGGCCCATCTCCTTCATGCCCTCGACGATGTCCGCCGGGTAGGTGTCCGCGTGTTCCAGCTCCTGGGCGTGCGGGATGACCTCCTTGTCGACGAAGGAGCGGACCGTGGAGAGGATCTCGGACTGCACGTCGGTCAGTCCGGCGGTCTGGGCGAGGCGGGCCATCATTGGCTCCTTGATCTTCCGACGCGGCGCGGCATTGGTGGGTTACCCGCGAGTATGACCGGAGATGTCCCGTACTGCTATGAGCGCGCTCACCCCCGGGCGCTACGGTGAGCGCCGGATCAGCGGCACACGAGGGGGCTCGATGAGCAATCCGCAGGACCCATACGGCCAGCAGGACCCGTACGGCCACCCGTCCGGTCCATTCCCGCAGCAGTCGGGCGGTTACCCCCAACCGGGTTACGGTCCGGCGGGGTACGGCCCGCCGGGACCGCCGCAGAGCCAGGACCAGGGCATGGCGGTCGGCTCACTGGTGTGCTCGATCGTCGGCATCTTCATCTGCCCGGCCGTGCTGTCCGTGGTCGGCATCGTGCTCGGCCACATCGCGGTCGGCAAGGCGGACCGCGGCGAAGCCGGCGGGCGCGGCATGGCCATGGCCGGGCTGATCATCGGCTACGTGACCATCGCGCTGATCATCGTCGCGGTCATCGTCGCGATCGCCATCGGCGCGTTCGACCGGTAGTGCGGAGTCGCGGAAATGAGCTATCCCCAGGATCCATACGGCCAGCAGCAGAACCAGTACGGCCCACCGTCCGGCGGTAACCCCCAGCAGCCCTACCCCTACCAGCCGGGGTACGGCTACGCCTACGGCCCCGGCGGTCCGCACAACCAGAACCAGAACCAGGACCAGGGCATGGCCATCGCGGCGATGGTCTGCGCGATCGTCGGCGTGGTCGGCTGCGGCGGCGTGCTCTCCATCGTCGGCCTGGTGCTCGGCCACATCGCCTACGCCAAGGCGAAGCGCGGTGAGGCAGGCGGCCAGGGCATGGCGCTGGCGGCGATCATCATCGGCTGGATCGTGGTGGCGCTGATCGTCATCGGCGTGCTCATCTTCCTGATCGCCGGCTTCGCCACCGACTGGGACTTCAACTAGGCGTCTTCCCGCGGCGAGCGCGGCTTCGGTGCCACGGCACCGTCGTCGCGGTTCGCCCGGTCCAGGAACCGCAGCAGTTCCACCGGGAACGGCAGCACCAGCGTCGAGTTCTTCTCGCTGGCGACCTGGACCACCGTTTCCAGCAGGCGCAGTTGCAGCGCGGCCGGGTGGTCGGACATGGTCGCCGCCGCCTCGGCCAGCTTGTACGAAGCCTGCAGTTCGCCGTCGGCGGATATCACCCGCGCCCGCCGCTCCCGCTCGGCCTCGGCCTGGCGGGACATCGAGCGCTTCATGCTCTCCGGCAGCGCGACGTCCTTGATCTCCACCCGGTCGATGTGGATGCCCCAGCCCAGCGCCGGGCTGTCGATCAGCAGTTCCAGGCCTTCGTTGAGGCGCTCGCGGTTGGACAGCAGGTCGTCGAGGTCGCTCTTGCCGATGATCGACCGCAGCGAGGTCTGCGCCACCTGGCCCACGGCGCTGCGGTAGTCCTCCACGTTGACCGCGGCGAGCACCGGGTCGGTGACCTTGAAGTAGACCACCGCGTCGACCTTGACCGTGACGTTGTCGCGGGTGATGCCGTCCTGCGCGGGCACGGGCAGGGTGACGATCTGCATGTTGACCTTCTGCAGCCGGTCGGCGAACGGCAGCAGCACCACCAGCCCGGCTTCGCGGATCTTCGGCCGCACCCGGCCGAAGCGGTAGACCAGCCCGCGTTCGTACTGTTTGACCACGCGGATCGTCGAGACCATTCCGGCACCGGCCAGTACGACGACGCCGGTCAGGATTTCCAGCAGCATGGCGGCTCCCGGGGAAAACCCCCTCGCGTCGAGTTTACGCCTTTCGGCAGGGTGTTCCCGTGACCCGATTCGAGATTCCCGCCCCGTTTTCCACGCGGATCTGCCAGCGCGAGGGCGACCGGGGACGGGCGTGGCTGGCGGACCTCCCGGCCCGGCTGGAGGAGTACCTGACGCGGTGGTCGCTGACCATCGACGGCCCGGTGCGGTACGGGTACGCCGCGGTGGTGCTGCCGGTGGTGCGCACCGACGGGACGCCGGCCGCGCTGAAGCTGACCTGGCTGGACGCCGACACCGCCGACGAGCCGATCGCACTGTCCACTTGGAACGGTCGAGGAGCGGTGCTGCTGCTGGCGCACGAACCGGGGGTCCTGTTGCTGGAACGGCTCGCCAGCGGCCGTGACCTGGACAGCGAGCCGATCGACGCCGCGATCGCGATCATCACCGGCCTCCTGCGGGAAATGACCGTGCCCGCGCCCGCGCTGCGGCGTCACCTGCGCGCGGAGGCCGAACGCTGGACCGCGGAACTCCCCCGCGAATCACGTGAGCTCGGCCACCCGCTGCCACGGCGGCTGGTCGACGCGGCGGTCGGCTTCGCCCGCGAACGCGGCCCCGAAACCGCGTCACTGCTGGTGAACCAGGACCTGCACTTCCAGAACGTGCTCGCCGGGACGCGGCGGCCGTGGTTGGCCATCGATCCGCAGCCGATCGCCGGTGATCCCGAATTCGGCGTGGGCCCGCTCATCTGGAACCGGGCCGGTGAGACACCGGTGGCGCGGCGGCTGCGGGCCGTCGTCGACGGCGCCGGGCTCGACCCGGAACTGACCAGGTCGTGGCTGCTGTTCCGGGCGGTCGACGCGTGGTTCTACTCGACGAGCGCCGGTGACCGGCGGCTGCTGGACGCCCTGCGCCCGGTGCTGGACTGGGCGCAACGGCTCCCGGCGAACGGCCGAGCGCTCGGTTAGTCTTCGGCTATGGCCGCCGTAAACCGCGTTTTCGCTGCTCAATTGGCCGGTTTACCGGTGTTCGGTCCGGACGGCGAGTCCATCGGCAAGGTGCGTGACCTGGTCGCCGGGCTCCGCCTGGACCAGCAGGCACCCCGGGTACTCGGGCTGGTGGTGGAACTGGCCACCCGGCGCCGGGTCTTCGTGCCGATGCTCCGGGTCACCTCGATCGAGCCGAACGCGGTGACGCTGACCACCGGTTCGGTCAACATGCGCCAGTTCCACCGGCGCCCCAACGAGGTGCTCGTGCTCGGCCAGCTCGCCGACGCGCACGCGACGCTGGCCGCCTCGGGCGTGCGGGTCACCGTGGCCGACGCCGCGATGGAGCCCACCCGCACGCGCGACTGGGTGCTGGCGAGGCTGGCCGTCCGGGAGCGCAGTTCGCGCCTCGGACTGGGCCGCCGCCGCTCGTCGCTGCAGGTGCTGCCGTGGAGCGAGGTCGCCGGGCTCGGGCTGGCCGACCTGGCCGTGCAGCCGCAGGGCGCCGGGCAGCTGCTCATGCTCTTCGACACCATGCGGGCCGTGGACGTCGCCGCCACGCTGCGGGACCTGCCGGTCAAGCGGCGGCACGAGGTCGCCGACGCGATGGACGACGAGCGGCTGGCCGACGTGATCGAGGAACTGCCCGACGACGACCAGAAGGACCTGCTCGGCTACCTCGCCGAGGAACGGGCCGCCGACATCCTCGAGGCGATGAACCCCGACGACGCCGCCGACCTGCTCGCCGAGCTGACCCCGGCCGACCAGCGCAGGCTGCTGGAACTGATGGAACCGGAGGAGTCCGAGCCGGTCCGGCGGCTGCTGGCGTACTCGTCGGACACCGCGGGCGGGCTGATGACCCCGGAACCGGTGGTGCTCACGCCTGACGCCACGGTCGCCGAGGCGCTGGCCCGCATCCGCAACCCGGAACTGCCCGCCGCGCTGGCCACCATGGTCTTCGTCTGCCGCCCGCCGCAGGCCACGCCCACCGGCCGGTACGTCGGCTGCGTGCACTTCCAGCGGCTGCTGCGGGAGCCACCGGCGGAACTGGTCGCCAGCGCCGTCGACACCGACCTGCCCGCGCTGCGCGCCGACGCCACGCTCACCGAGGTCACCCGGTACTTCGCGGCGTACAACCTGGCCTGCGGGCCGGTGGTCGACAGCGGGGACCACCTGATCGGCGCGGTCACCGTGGACGACGTGCTCGACCACCTGCTGCCGGAGAACTGGCGCGAAACCGGCCTGCACGACGTGGGTACGGCGAATTCCAAGGAGTCCGAACTTGCCTGAGCCCCATCACCGCCGCCGGCTCGACCAGCCGCGCGCCGGCCGCCGGATCGGCCTGCGGCTGGACCCGGACTTCTTCGGCCGGATCACCGAGCGGGTCGCGCGCTTCCTCGGCACCGGCACGTACCTGTTCTGGCAGACGCTGACCGTGATCGTCTGGATCATCCTGAACCTGACGGCGGTGTCGCTGCGCTGGGACCCGTACCCGTTCATCCTGCTCAACCTGGCCTTTTCCACCCAGGCCGCCTACGCCGCGCCGCTGATCCTGCTGGCGCAGAACCGGCAGGACGACCGCGACCGGGTGTCGCTGGAGGAGGACCGAACGCGGTCCGCGCAGACCAAGGCGGACACCGAGTTCCTGGCGCGGGAGCTGGCCGCGCTGCGGCTGGCGATCGGTGAGGTGGCCACCCGCGACTACCTGCGCGGCGAGCTCGACAAGCTGCGTGAGGACCTCGACACCAAGCCGCGCAAGAGCCGGGCTCGGAGCGGCACTACCGATACGTAACATGGAAGGGTGACCAGCACTGGACAGCTCCCGACCACCGACGACGTCCGCGAGGCGCTGAAGACCGTCTACGACCCGGAGATCAAGAAACCGATCACCGAGCTCGGCATGGTCAAGGACGTCACGATCGGCGAAGACGGCGTGGTGACGGTCGCCATCTACCTGACCGTGGCCGGTTGTCCGCTGAAGGACACCATCACCAAGGAGACCACCGCCGCGGTCGAAGAGCTGGACGGCGTGCGCGGTGTGCGGGTCGAGCTGGACGTGATGAGCGACCAGCAGCGCACCGATCTGCGCAAGTCGCTGCGCGGGGACGCCAAGGAACCGGTGATCCCGTTCGCCCAGCCCGGGTCGATGACCAGGGTGTACTGCGTGGCGTCCGGCAAGGGCGGGGTCGGCAAGTCGAGCGTGACGGTGAACCTCGCGGTGGCCATGGCGCAGCGCGGGCTGTCCGTCGGCGTGGTGGACGCGGACATCTACGGCCACTCGGTGCCGCGGATGCTCGGCGCGCGCGAGAAGCCGACCAAGGTCGACACGATGATCATGCCGCCGCAGGCGCACGGGGTGAAGGTCATCTCGATCGGCATGTTCACCCCGGGCAACGAGCCGGTGGTGTGGCGGGGGCCGATGCTGCACCGCGCGCTGCAGCAGTTCCTCGCCGACGTGTTCTGGGGTGACCTGGACATCCTGCTGCTGGACCTGCCGCCGGGCACCGGGGACATCGCGATCTCGGTGGCGCAGCTCATCCCGAACGCGGAGATCCTGGTGGTGACCACGCCGCAGCAGGCCGCCGCCGAGGTGGCCGAGCGGGCGGGCGCGATCGCGCTGCAGACGCGGCAGCGGGTGGCCGGGGTGATCGAGAACATGTCCTGGCTCGAAACCGCGGACGGCTCGCGCATGGAGATCTTCGGTTCCGGCGGAGGCCAGTCCGTGGCCGACTCGCTCTCGAAGGCGGTCGGCTCGCCTGTACCGCTGCTGGGCCAGGTCCCCCTGGACCCGCGCCTGCGCGAACAGGGCGACGCCGGCACCCCCATCGTCCTGGCCGCCCCGGACGCGCCCGCCTCGCAGGTCCTGCGCGAGGCCGCCACCAAACTGTCCGTCCGAGCCCGAGGCCTGGCCGGCATGATGCTGAACGTAACCCCCACCCCCCGCTAACCCCCCGCCCCTGCCCCACACTCACGCACCCGACCCCCACACTCGGGCACCCGAGTCCCACACTCGGTGCGCGAGTCCCACACTCGTGCACCCGAGCTCCACGTTCGGGCACCCGAGTTCCACACTCGGGTAGCCGAACCCCACGTTCAGAACGCCGAGTCCCACACTTGGGCGTCTGAGTCCCACGTTCAAGCAGCCGAGTCCCACGTTGAGGAAGCCGAATCCCACACTCAGGCAGGCGAACCCCACATTCGGGCAGGCGAACCCCACATTCGAGCAGGCGAGTCCTACATCCGGGCGGCCGAAGCCTGGCCTCGGGCGTGCGGCCGACCTCCGCCCTCGGATAGCGCCAGCCCCACACTCAGGCACCCGAGTTCCACACTCGGGTAGCCGAGTTCTGCACTCAGGTACCCGAGTTCCACACTCGGGTCGGCAAGGCCCGTCGACTGAGCCGGGCCCACCTGTCCCGGTCGAACAGCCTGCCTACGCAAGCAAGGCCCTCACCTGCCGAACGTAGAACTCGGGCTACGCGAACGTGGAACTCAGCTGCCTGAGCGTGAGGCTCGGCTACGCGAGTGCGGGACTCGGATGCCTGAACGTGAAGTTCGGCTGCGCGAGTGCGGGATTCGGCTGCCTGGACGTGGGGTTCGGGTGCACGAGTGTGGAACTCGAGTGCCCGAACGTGGAGCTCGACTACGCGAGTGTGGAACTCAGCTGCCTCAACGT
Source organism: Saccharothrix sp. AJ9571 (assembly GCF_021725495.1). Classification (NCBI taxonomy): domain Bacteria; kingdom Bacillati; phylum Actinomycetota; class Actinomycetes; order Pseudonocardiales; family Pseudonocardiaceae; genus Saccharothrix; species Saccharothrix sp. AJ9571. Next base: position 1,386,566 of record NZ_CP091382.1, read on the forward strand.
GGGCTCGGCTACGCGAGTGCGGGATTCGGCTGCCTGGACGTGAGGTTCGGGTGCACGAGTGTGGAACTCGGCTGCCCGAACGTGGAGTTCGGCTACGCGAATGCGGAACTCGGATGCCTGGACGTGGGTTCGGGCACGCGAACGTGGAACTCGGGTGCCTGAACGTGGGGTTCGGCTGCACGAGTGCGGGACTCGGGTGCGCGAGTGTGGGGTTGGGGGGTTAGGTGGCGTCTGGGTCGACGGGGGGTTTTTCGCCGGGTTTCAGGGGTTCTGGGGTGGCGGAGGTGGCGGCTGGGTGGCCGTTCGGCTTCACGGGGTCCGAGCCGCCGTTGCCGTTGGTGGTGTTCAGGCCGAGCGGGTCCGCGTCACCGTCGAACAGGTGCTGGGTGACGGCCCGCTTCGGGTCGAAGTTGCGGAGTTGCCGCAGGTCTTCCAGCGGCTTCCGGTACTCCTCGAACTCGGGCCCCATCTCGTCCTTGAGCTGCTGCCGCGCGCCACTGGCGAAGTCACGCACCTTGCGCATGCTCTTCCCGAGCCACGCCGCCGCTTCGGGCAGCCGCTCCGGGCCCAGAATGAACAGCCCGGCCACGATGAGGACCAGGATCTCGCCCCAGCCAACGCTCTCGAACACCCTGTGACCTCCGACTCGTGCACTGCGCCAAGCTCAGCGTACCGCCCGATCCGGTGAGCATCCCAGGCTCAGTCCGAGCCCAGCGTGACGTCGACCACCAACTGCCTGCCCTGCCGCGACAACTGGACCGGCACCACGTCCCCGATGTTGTGCTCCCGCACCACCACGGTCAGCTCGGTGGCCGTCCGCACGATCCGGTCCCCGACCTTGGTGATCACGTCACCTTCGGCGATCCCGGCCCCCGCGGCGGGACCGCCCGGCGCGACGTTCTGCACCTGCGCGCCTTCCGAGGTGTTCGCCGCCACCGAAGCCGCGTTCAGGCCCAGGTCGGCGTGCTTGACCGAGCCCTGCTCGATCAGCGACCGGCTGATCCGGATGGCCTGGTCGATCGGGATGGCGAAGCCGATGCCGATGTTGCCGCCCTGGCCCTCGCCACCACCGAGGATCGAGGTGTTGATGCCGACCAGCGCCCCGGTCGAATCGACCAGCGCGCCACCGGAGTTGCCCGGGTTGATCGGCGCGTCGGTCTGGATGGCGCCGTAGTTCGACGGCGGCCCGCCGTTCTCGCCCGGCATGCCGATCGGCCGGTTCAGGGCGCTGACGATGCCGCTGGTCACCGTGTTCTCCAGGCCCAGCGGCGAGCCGACGGCCAGCACCGAGTCGCCGACGGCGAGGTCGGCGGACTTGCCCACCTGCACCACCACCGGGTCCGGCACGTTCACCTTGACCACCGCGAGGTCGGTCTTCGGGTCGGTGCCGACCACCTTCGCCTCGCTCCGCGTGCCGTTGATGAACACCGCGGTGATCTTCGCGGACTGGTCCTTGACCGCCATCGAGACCACGTGGTCGTTGGTGAGGATGTAGCCCTGCGGGTCGATGACCACGCCGGAGCCGCTGCCGCCGCCCTCGCCGATCCGGATTTCGAGCGACACCACCGCGGGCGCCACCCGCTGCGCGACTTCGGCCACCGAACCCGGCGGACGCTCCTTGCCCGCCTCGGCCTCGGCGATGTTCAACTCACCGGTCAGCGCGTCACCGCGATCGGACAGCCACCAGCCGGTCAGCCCGCCGACCGCGCCGATCAGCAGCGCGATCACGCCGAGCAGCGCCAGGGCGGTGGGCTTGACCTGCCTGCCGAACAGCACCTCGGGCAGGCTGAGCATCGCGCCACGCGGGCGCTCCTCCGGGTCTTCCTTGGCCGGTTCCTCCGGCGCGACCGCCGGACCGCCGAGCAGCGCGCCCGCGTTCGGGTCGCGCCACGGGTCCGCGGGCTTCGACCACAGGGGCGCCTCGGCCTCGGTGGCTCCCGCGCCGCCCTGGTCACCGGCCGGGCGCTGCAGCACCACCCCGGGGGTGTCCGGCGGGCGGCGGAAGGCCTCGGCCAGCGATTCGGGGGGCGGCGGCGCGAGCGTGACCTGCTTCGCCTTGCCGTTGCGCGCGTCCGGGGTGTAGAGCCGGTCGAAGGCGCCATCGACGCCACGCGGCCTGCCGAAGACCGACGCCTGCGCCGGATCCACCGGCGGGCGCTCCAGTGGCCTGGGGACGAGCCTGTCCTCGCGCCGCGGCGCGCCGGACGGGTCCTGCTGCGGGTTGGGCTGCTGGCTCATTCATTCCTCGACGCGTGACCGGCCGTCGGCGTGACGAATACGCCGGACGTTTGCCGCGAATTCTGCCGTCTGGCCGGTGAAGTAGGCGTTTCGCCCCTGTTCAGCGGCCGGTGGGCACGCCGACCGTGGTGCTGGCCGAGGCCGAGGAGGACGGCGGCGCCAGGCTCGAGGGCACGGGGTACGCGCCGAACTGGGCGGGCAGCACGCCGGAGAGCGGGTCCTGCTTGGGATCGGTGGCGACGTCACCGCCGTCGGTGCCGGAGGTGGCCACCAGTGCCAGCGCGCTGAGCACCAGCCCGGAGACGACCACCCCGGCGCCCTGCGCGGCCCGGCGCCCGGAGACGCCGAAGCGGCCGCCGCCGAGCACGGTGCGCGAATTGCCCAGCGGTGCCGTGGAGCCGAGCGGCGCGGAGCCGTCCCGGAGCCCGGCGACCCGGTCCGGGCGCTGGATGGTGACCAGCTGACCGTCCTCGGTGATCGCCAGGTTGTCCGGTGCGGTGCTCAGCTCGGTGTGCTGGGGGATGTCACGAAGGCTCGCCAGGAACCCCGCCGACATGGCGGGGGCGTCCGCGCGCTTGACCTCCGCGCGGGCCTGGCGCTGCGCGGCCACGTCACCCGCGCACGAAGGGCAGCGGGCGATGTGGCTCGACGCGCGGTCCCGCGCGCCGAGGGAGAGCTCACCGTCGACGAACGCGACCACCGCGTCGGGCAGCAGATGCGACTCGGGCAGTCCCCAACCGCGCGCTTCGGTCATGCCGGCGCCCCCACGGGGATCGCTTCACGCTTCATCGCCCGCGCGCGCTCCAGCGAGGCACGCAGGGCCTGCCTGCCGCGGTGGATGCGGCTGCGCACGGTGCCGAGCTTGACCCCGAGCGTGGCGCCGATCTCCTCGTACGACAGGCCCTCGACGTCGCACAGCACGACCGCGGCGCGGAACTCCGGCGGGAGCTCGTCCAGCGCGGCCTGCAGGTCGGGGTCGAGATGGGTGTCCGAGTAGACCTGCTCGGGGCTCGGGTCGTCGCCCACGATGCGGTCGGTGTCCTCGGGGAGGCCCTCCATGCGCACCCGGGAGCGGCGGCGGGCCATGTCGAGGAAGAGGTTGGTGGTGATGCGGTGCAGCCAGCCCTCGAAGGTGCCGGGCTTGTAGTTGGCCAGCGAGCGGAACACCCGGATGAAGGTCTCCTGGGTGAGGTCCTCGGCGTCGTGGGTGTTACCGGTGAGGCGGTACGCCAGCCGGTAGACGCGGTCGGCGTGCTCGCGCACGACCTCGTCCCAGGACGGCGGTGTCCAGGCGGCCTCAGCGGTTTCGCCGACGGCCACCGGCTCGACCTGCGTGCTCTTCTGCATCGTGGGGGAAGGCACCTCCATCAGGCTGATCTCCCAACTACTTCCCCTAACGCTGTCCCCGCGCAGGGTGTTCCCGGTTCGTTGACTGCAGTCTGTCCGGCTTCCTTATGGTTGTAGTGAGACAGCGCTGAGAGGAGCCTGAGAAGTACTGGGGTGGGAACTGGCGGACCTGCCCGGCGGCCTGCGCTGATTTGTCGACAGGCACCGCTAACCTCACTGCGTGCACTCCGACACACACCTGGACGACCTGGGCGTCTTCGTCGAGGGCTACCTGCCCGACGACGACGTGCTGGTCGCGTCGCGCGCCAGGTCGGCCGAGCTGGGCTGCGCCCCGGTCGGTGCGGCCTGCGGGGCCACCTTGAGCTTTCTCGCCGCGACGCTGCAGGCCAGGGCGGTGGTGGAGATCGGGACCGGCGTCGGGGTCAGCGGGCTCTACCTGCACCGGGGCATGGCCGAGGACGGAGTGCTCACCTCCATCGACATCGAGCCCGAGTTCCACCGGGCGGCCCGCAAGACCTTCCTCGAGGCCGGACTGCCGCCGGGACGCACCCGGTTGATCATGGGCCGCGCGCTCGACGTGCTGCCGCGGCTCACCGCGGGCGGCTACGACCTGGTGTTCGTGGACGCCGCGAGGGCCGAATACCCGCACTACTTCGAACAGGGCGTGCAACTGCTGCGCCCGGGTGGCGTGATCGCCTTCCACAACCTGCTGTCCGGGGTGCGCAACGGCCGCGATCCGGAGACGCTGGCCATGCGCGACGTGGCGCGCGCGGTGCGGGAGAGCGATCGGCTGGTGCCCGCGGTGCTGCCGGTCGGCGGCGGGCTGCTGGTCGCGTCGGTGCTCTCAGCGCCGTGACCTGGTGGCCAGCACCGAGATCAGCAGCGCGAGCAGCAGCCAGGCCGAGACCAGTGCGATGAGCCAGACCCAGCCGGCGTGCCCGTAGACGGTCGCGCCGACCGTGCCGCCGATGCTGCTGCCCAGGTAGTAGGCGAGGGTGTAGAGCCCGCCGACCTGGCCGCGCGCACCCGGCGGCGCCTCGGCCGCGGCCCAGCCGTTGGCCACCGCGTGCGCGGCGAAGAACCCGCCGGTGAGCACCACGAAGCCGACGGCGACGCAGATCAGCGAGTCGACGATGGTCAGCGTCGCCCCGAGCACGGTGATCACCAGCGCCGCGGACACCGAGCGGATCCGCCCGAACCTGGCGACCAGGCGGCCCGCGTAGCTCGAGGTGAAGGTGCCCATCGCGTAGGCGAGGAACACCAGCGAGGCGATCGCGGGCGGCAGGTCGAGCGGCTCGCCGGTCAGGCGGAACCCGGCCGCGTTGTACAGCGCGACGAAGGAGCCCATCGCGAGCAACGCCACCGAGTACTGCGCCAGCAGCACGCGGCTGGACAGCGCGGCCCGCAGTCCGCTGAGCGGCGCCTTGCCGGGTGACGCGTCGGATTTCGGCAGGGTCAGGACCGTCAGCAGGGCGCAGACCAGCGCCAACCCCGCGGTGAGGCCCAGCGCGCCCGGCCAGCCGAGCCAGTCCGCGGTGAAGCCGCTCGACAGCCTGCCGAGCATGCCGCCGACGGTGTTGCCGGCGATCATCGCGCCGACCGCGGCGGCGACCCCGGCCTTGCCGAGCCGCTCGGCGAGGTAGGCGGCGGCGACCCCGGCGAAGCCCGCGATCGCGATGCCCTGCAGCGCGCGCAGCCCCAGGAGCACCGGGAAGTTCGGGGCGAACGGCAGTGCCAGGCCGAGCAGCACGGACGAGATGACCGACGCCAGGATCACCCGCCGGCGGCCGATGACTTCGGACAACGTCGCGATGGGGAGCACGGAGATGGCCAAGGCGCCGGTCGCCACGCTGACCGCGAGCGAAGCACCGCCGGGGTCGAGGTGGAAGCGCTCGGCGAGCTGGGGCAACACCGGCTGAGGGGCGTAGAGCAGGGCGAACGAGGAGATACCCGCCGCCGCGACGGCCACCGTCACCTGTCGCCGGGCGGGCGCTTCGGCCTGGGGTGGTGCGGCGGTCGTGGTCACGCCCTCGAAGCTAAGCCTCGCTAATCAATACGTCCAATACGCGATCATGCGACAATTCATACGATGATGGATGAATCGTCGGATCAGCGCTTTGTCCAGGAACTGGCGCCGGATCTGGCGCTGCTCGCGGCGGTCGGGGTGACCAAGAACATCACCCGTGCGGCTGACCTCGTCGGCCTCCCGCAGCCGACCGCCAGCCGTCGCCTGGCCGCGCTCGGCCGTCATCTCGGAGCCTCCCTGACCGCACCGGACGGGCGCGGCATCCGGCTGACCCGAGCCGGCGAACTACTGGCCGACGCAGCCGAGCGGGCGCTGCTCTCGTTGGAGGTCGGCGCTCGCCAAGCCCGCGAGGAGATCCACCCGGACCGCGGGCACGTCGTGCTCGGCTTCCTCCACCTGCTCGGACGCTCGCTGGTGCCTTCGCTGCTCGCCGGATTCCGCCGGGCGAATCCGCAGGTCCGGTTCAGCCTGGTGCAGGGCTCCCGGCAGGACGTGCTCGACCGGCTCGGCACCGGCGAAATCGACCTGGCGCTGGTCGCGCCGCTGCCCGCCGATCCGGTGTTCGACTCGGCCACCCTCACCCACGAGGAGTTGCGGCTGAGCGTGCCCACCGCGCACCCGCTGGCCGGCCGGGAGCAGGTCCACGCCGGTGAACTCATCGACGAACCGTTCGTCACCCTCGAACCGGGCTACGGCCTGCGTCAGATCACCGACGAACTGTGCGCGGCCGCCGGGTTCAGCCCGTCGATCGCCTTCGAAGGGCAGGAGTCGGACACCGTGCGCGGCCTGGTCGCGGCCGGTCTGGGCGTCGCGCTGCTCCCCCGGTTCGCGCCGGGACCACCGGCGGGCGTCGCGGAAGTCCCGCTCGAACCGCCGGTCACGCGCACGATCGGGCTCGTCTGGTCAGCGGGGAGCGAGCTGACGCCCGCCGTGCGCGCCTTCCGCGCGCACGTCCTCGATCACGCGTAGGCCGCGGCCAACTCCACCAGCGTGCGTGCCGCGAACCCCGTGCCACCGGGCACGACATCGGCGTAGGTGCGGTCGGCACGAGCCGGTCCGGCGATGTCCAGGTGGGCCCACGGCAGGCCCGCGGTGAACTCGCGCAGGAACAACGCCGCGGTGATGCCGCCGGGACCGCCGGGCGCCTGCTTGACGTCCCCGAGGTCACCCTTGACCGCGTCCTCGTGCGCCTCCAGCAACGGCATCCGCCACCAGGCCTCACCCGCGGCTTCACCGGCGGCGACGACGCGGGCGGCGAGGTCGTCGTCGCTGGCGAACAGGCCGCCGGTCCGCAGGCCGAGCGCGACCTTCATGGCGCCGGTCAGCGTGGCCACGTCGACCACCGCGTCCGGGTTGAACCGCTTGATGCCGTAGACGAGCGCGTCGGCGAGCACCATGCGGCCCTCGGCGTCGGTGTTGCCGACCTCGGTGGTCTTGCCGCCGTAGTGGCGCACGATGTCGCCGGGGCGGTAGGCGGAGCCGGACACGTGGTTCTCCGCGGCCGGGACCAGCGCGGTCACCCGCACCTTCAGCCCGAGCGCGGCGATCGCGCGGACCGCGGCGATCACCGCGGCCCCGCCCGCCATGTCGGTCCGCATCAGGTGCATGCCCTCGGCGGGTTTGATGGACAGGCCACCGGTGTCGAAGGTGATGCCCTTGCCCACGTAGAGCAGGTGCCGGGTGGCACCGCGAGGGCGGTAGTCCAGCTCGATCAGCCGTGGCGGGCTCGCCGAGCCGCCGCCGACGGCGAGCACGCCACCGAAGCCCTGGTCGGCGAGCCACCGCTCGTCCCGGATGGTGGCGGTCAGCCCGGACAGCCCGGAGGTGAGCCGTTCGGCGGTGCCCGCCAGCCAGGCCGGGTCCTTCACGTTGGAGGGGGTGTTCGCCAGGTCGCGGGCGAGCGCGGCGGCCGCGGCGAGTTCCCGCGCGCGGTCGACGGCTTCGGCGAACGCGGGCACTTCGGACCGCGGGATGAGGCGCAGGGTCTTGAGCCGGGGCTTCGGCTCCTCACCGGTCACCTTGTAGCGGTAGCCGCCGAGCAGCACGCCCATCGCCAGCTCGCAGGCGGCCTCGGTGGTCGCGTCCTCGGCCAGCGCGACCTGCACCGCGCCGACCGGGTCATGCTCCAGGTAGGAATCGACGGCCCTGGCGAGCGCGGCACCGGCGGCCCGGTAGTTCGCCGCCTTGCCCTCGCCGACGCCGACCAGCCAGCGGACCGGCGCGTCGCCCGGCACCAGCTTGACCTCGCCGGCCTTGGCCGAGGGCCGCACACCGGCGATCGGTTCGAGTTCGGTGCCCTCGGCCGGTTGGGGAACGAGGACGGCCTCCAGCGCGCCGCGGCGGGACGCGTCCAGCACCTCGACCTCGACCAGGCGAGTGGGTACGGACGGTAACGGAACGCGCGCCATCAGCGAACCTCCAAGAACGAGCGGGATCCGGGCAAGAGTTAACCCCGGTCACCATGACGGGGACCGGGGTGCACGAGGTGAAGCCGGTTCAGCCGGTGGCTTCCTGGAGCGCCGCGCCGAGATCCTTCGCTTCCTCGGCCGAGAGCTCGACGACGAGACGCCCACCGCCCTCGACCGGTACGCGCATCACGAGGCCCCGCCCCTCCTTAGTCACTTCGAGGGGACCATCTCCGGTCCGGGGCTTCATGGCCGCCATAGCGTGCTCCCTCCGTATCAACCGGCGCGCCCGGGTCGCGCTCGCCAAAGCCAACCGGGTAGTAACCATTCTCCCTCATCAGCGAGCGGCCGCGCGCGCGGACCGATCTTTTCACACATCATCGGTGCTGGTATGCGGCTCGCCGGGGTGCCAGACTCGCCAGTCGGAACCCCGAGGGACGACAGGAGTACCAGTGACCACAGAGGACGTTCTTCTGGTCAGTGACAGCACGGACACGCCGGGTGTCCGCACGCTCACGCTGAACCGGCCGAAGGCGTACAACTCGCTGACCGTCGAATTGAAGGAACGGCTGCTGGCCGCCCTGCGCGACGCGGCGGCCGACGACAGCGTGCGCGCGGTGGTGCTGACCGGAACGGGGAAGGCGTTCTGCGCGGGGCAGGACCTGAAGGAGCACGTCGGGTTACTGCAGGCGAACGATCCCGCGCCCCTGCACACGGTGGCTGAGCACTACAACCCGATCGTGGGACTGATCACCGGCATGCCGAAGCCGGTCATCGCCGCGGTGAACGGCGCGGCCGCCGGCGCCGGTGCCGCGTTCGCCTACGCCAGCGACATCCGCATCGCCGCTTCGTCGGCCAATTTCCTGATGGCCTTCGCGAACGTCGGGCTGGGGCCGGACTCGGGCGCGTCGTGGACCCTGCAGCGGCTCATCGGCTACGGGCGGGCCGTGGAACTGATGCTGCTCGCACGCAAGGTCGAAGCCGACGAAGCGCTGTCGCTCGGCCTGGTGAGCGAGGTCGTGCCGGACGAGGAACTGACCGCGCGAGCCCAAGCCGTCGCCGCGAAACTCGCCGCCGGCCCCACCGTCGCCTACGCGAAGATCAAGGAAGTACTCGCCGTCGCCGCCGAAAGCACCCTGGGCGAAGCACTGGCCGCCGAAGACGCCGCGCAAGGCGTCCTGGGCGCTACAGCGGACCACGCCGAAGCCGTCGACGCCTTCGTAACCAAACGACGCCCCACCTACCAAGGAAAATAACCCCTCCTCAATGGGTGGCCCCCGCTTGGTGCCGTGAATGTGGCTTTCACGGCGGATTCCGCCGTGAAAGCCACATTCACGGCACCTTCGGGGGTTAGGCGGGGGCTGGGCGGCGGAGTTGCAGGGGTGGGCGTGGGCGGGTTCGGGCTATGTCGTAGGCGGCGCGTAGGTCGTTGATGACGGCGTCGGGGGCCGTTTTCAGGCGGCTGGGGACGGTTTGCACCAGAATCACCCCTGCCCCGGCATAACGAGCGTTTCGCTCCAGCGTCGCGGCGTAGTCATGCCGGCGGAAGTGGTGCTCGAACGAGTCGATCTCCCAGGCCAGTGCTACCTCGTCCCACCACAGGTCCGGCGTGGCGATGTAACGCCCGTCCGAGTGGAGCAGCACCGGGTTGCGCGACGGCGGCGGCAAGCCCGCTCTTCGCCACAGCTTGCCCGCATGCGCTTCGGCTACCGAGCGGAGGTCGTCGGCGAGCGACTTCAGCACCGCTCGGGGTAACGCCGTACCGCGGCGACTGCCGGTTTGGAGCTCGGCGGAAAGCTCAGCGAGCGAGCAAAGCCCGGATTGTCGCGCCTCGATCAACAACGCCGTGACCGCGTCCCGATTCCGAAGTCGCCGCACACCGTCGAGGATCGCCCGGGCCGGTGGCGCTGTCGGTACGCCGTCCACGTTCATCCGCTGCGGTACGTGGGTGGTGCGTTCGATGAGCACGAAGCCGGGGCTGCGGAATTGGCAGTCGGCAGGCACCAGCAGGTGCACCTCGTTGCCCGTGGGTACGTTGCGCAACCCGAAACGACGCGCTGCCTCGAAGCCCGTCAGCAGGCCGGCCCCTCGCGCGTGGAGCAGCGCGGCTTCAATCCGCTGCCGCGCGGTCGGCCGGGATCTGCTCAGCAGCACGATCCCCGGCAACAGGTAGGTCCAGGGTCCACCCGGCTGACAGCGCCGGTAGGTGGTGCGGGAGTGCACGCCGAGCTCGGTGAGCTTGACGACACGGATGACGCCGTGGCTGCTGTGCTGCCGCAGGCACGGTTCGGTGTCCAGGTTCGATTTCATGGTCGCCGATGCTGCCCCGCCCCACCGACAATCTCGGACCAAGTGCCGTGAATGTGGCTTTCACGGCGAATTCCGCCGTGAAAGCCACATTCACGGCATCCCGCGGGGCCAACCAAGGGGTGTTAGGTGGCGCGGAAGCAGGGGAGGATGTGGTCGTCGACCATGCCGGTGGCTTGCATGAGGGCGTAGCAGGTGGTGGGGCCGACGAAGGCGAAGCCGAGTTTCTTCAGGGTTTTCGCCATGGCGCGGGATTCCGGGGTGATGGCGGGGACGTCTTCCATGGTGCGCGGGCGCGGGGACGACTCCGGCGCGAAGGACCACAGCAGGTCGTCCAGGGGTTGCTCCAGGGTGGCGACGGCACGCGCGTTGCGGATGGTGGCCAGGATCTTCAGCCGGTTCCGGACGATGCCCGCGTCGGCCAGGAGGCGGTCGACGTCGGCGTCGGTGAAATCGGCGATCACCGTGGGGTCGAAATCGGCGAAGGCGCGGCGGAAGGCGTCTCGTTTGCGCAGGATGACGATCCACGAGAGGCCCGATTGAAAGGCTTCCAACGACAACCTTTCGAACAGGGCCTGTTCACCGCGCAGTGGCACGCCCCATTCCTTGTCGTGGTATTCGGCGTAATCCGGGGAGGAATTGCCCCACGCACAACGGGAGATCCCGTCCGGGCCGAGCAGGGTCATCGGCCACCCACCGAATAGGATTCCGCGAATCGTGCGAACCGGTCCAGGGAATACCGCACGCCCAGCGCGAAGGCGGGTTTGGCGAACGGCCAGCCCACTTGGCCCAGCGGGCCGAACGGCAGTTTCAACTGCTCCGACCAGACCAGCGTGGAGCGGTCCGCGCCCTGGGCGTGCACGTGGAACGCGCCCGTGCCACGCACCACGCGGCCGAGGTGCCGGACCGTGCACCGCACCGGGGGCTCCCAGCCGGTGATCTCCATGGTGTCGGTGAACCCGATCCCCGCGATCCCGGTGAACGCCGCCAGCCGCGAGCCGACGCTGCGGCCGTTGCCCTCGGTCACCTCCACCCGGGTCCCGAGCATCCACTCCCCCTGCCGCGTCCAGTCGGTCAGCGCCAGCCAGGTCGTCCCGGCGGGCGCGGCCACGGACACCGAAAGCACCAGTTCGGGCATCAGACCGCGTCCTCGCGCCTGCTGTTCAGCTCCGCTTCCAGCCGCGCCACGCGCGCGCGCAGTTCGTCCAGTTCGTTGCCCGCCCGCCGCAGCACCCAGTCCACTTCGGACATCTTGTACCCGCGCAGCACGAGCTGGAACCGCACGGCCCGCAGATCCTCACCGGTCACGTCCTCGGCGGGCAGCCTGGTCGGCGACGCCCCGGGCGCCAGCGGGGCCAGCTCCTCACCCCGGCCGAACACGACCGCGGCCAGCAGGAACACCACGGCCGCGACCAGCAGCATGATGACTAGATAGATCAGCGCGGTGGTCACGCGACGATCGTGACACAGGCCCGCCACGATCGTCTCGCCAGCACGACCAGTCGAGCGCTCACCATCATCGACAGCAGCCCCACCGCCGCGCACGGCCACGACAACAGCAGCAGGCTCGTGTCGATGAGCCCGCTCGCGCCGACCAGTACCACCCGCACCAGCAGGTCCACCCCGACCGCGGTGGCCGCCACCAGCGACACCCACCGCCCGGCCCGCGCCGACCGCGCGTACCGGCAGAGCACCCGCGCCACCAGCAGCGCGACCAGGCCGAGCCCGGCCACCGCGTACCCGGTGTAGTCGGCCGTGAGCGCCAGCGGCCCGTACCACTCAGGCATGCGCACGCCGGTGTTGCTCCACGGCCCGATCGTGGTCAGCCGGGTCAGCTCCCAGAGCACGTGCATCACCGGCAACGCCAGCGCGAGTGACCGCAGCGCCTGGACCCCGGTCGCCAGCCCCAACTCGGACTGGAAGTCCACCCGCACCTCGGCGACCGTGCCGAAGTCGCTGACCGCGCGGCGCTGCGCCTCCTCCTCGGGCAGCCCGGCCGACAGGTAACTCTCGGTGGCGTCGTCCAGGCTGTCGCGTGCCTCGGCGAGCAGGTCGGACTTGCGCGCGGGCGAGCCGTACAGCGACCCGGCCAGGTCCGCCAGGTAGCGGTCGATCACGCCTGCGCCGGCCATGCCTGTCCTCCCAGCACCGCGCCGATCACCGAGGTGAACTGCTGCCACTCGACGCGCTCGGCGGCGAGCGCCTTCTGCCCGGCCCTGGTCAGCCGGTAGGTCCGCCGCTTGCGCCCGGAGACCACATCCCACTCGCTGGCCAGGAAACCCGCCCGTTCCAGCCGCCGCAGCGCCGGGTAGACCGTGCCGGTCGGCAGGTCGAGCGCGCCCCCGCTGCGGGCCTGCAGCGCCTCGATGATCGCGTAGCCGTGCAGCTTCCGGCCGTCGAGCACGGCCAGCAACAGGGCGTCCAGATGTCCGCGCAACGCGTCCGCCTTCATGCATTGGCACTCTACTGATCCCGGCATCGGGGAGGTACCGGAGCCGACCCTGAGTTCTCCCTGAATCCATAGATTTGACCGCTACCTGTAGCATGTCTACATGTAGGCTGCGACGCCATGGAAGCCCTGCCGATAGCGCGACTGCAGTTCGCCACCACCACCTCGTTCCACTTCCTGTTCGTGCTGCTCACCCTGGGGCTGGTCACCCTGGTCGCGATCATGCAGACGCGCCACGCGCTCAGCGGCCGGGCCGTGTTCGACCGCATGACCCGCTTCTGGGGCAAGCTCTACGTGGTCAACTACGCACTGGGAATCGCCACCGGAATCGTCATGGAATTCCAGTTCGGGCTGAACTGGAGTGGTTTGTCCACCTATGCCGGGGACATCTTCGGCGCGCCGCTGGCCATCGAGACGCTGGTCGCGTTCTTCCTCGAGTCCACCTTCCTCGGCCTGTGGATCTTCGGCTGGGACCGGCTGGGCAAGTGGCTGCACCTGGCGCTGATCTGGCTGGTCACGCTGACCGCCTACGCCTCGGCGTTCTGGATCATGGCGGCCAACTCCTTCCTGCAGAACCCGGTCGGCTCGGTCGAGGAGCAGGGTGTGCTGCGACTGACCGACTTCGGCGCGCTGCTGACGAATCCGGCCTTCGTCTCGGCGGTACCGCACGTCCTCAGCGCGGCCCTGCTCACCGGCGGCGTGTTCGTGGTCGGCATCAGCGCGTACCACTTCCTCAGGCGGAGCGAGGAGGTTGAATTCTTCAGCCGGTCGATGCGGTTGGGCGTGGTCACCACGCTGGTCGCCGCGCCGGTGGTGTTCGGTTTCGGCACGGCCCAGTTCCCGGCGATCTCCGAGGTGCAGCCGGACAAACTCGAAGGCGGCGCGGTCGGGTTGCCGCTCGGGCTGATGGTGATGATCGGGCAGTTCTTCGTCTTCGCCAGCCTGATCGCGTTGCCGTTCCTCGCGAAGGACCGGATCGCGCGGGCCCGGCCGTTGCTGCACCTGATGGTCTGGGGTATTCCACTGCCGTTCATCGCGGCGATCTGCGGCTGGCTGGTGCGCGAACTCGGCAGGCAGCCGTGGCTGGTGTTCGGCAAGCTGACCACCGCCGACGCCATGTCCGACCTCAGCGCGGGCCAGGTGCTCGCCTCGTTCCTCGCGTTCACCGCGCTCTTCGCCGCGCTCGCCGTCGCGAACTGGGTGCTGCTGTCCCGGCTGGCCCGGCGCGGACCCGAGCCCGTGGTCCAGCCCACCCCCGTGCTCACCGGAGTCTGATCATGGAACTGTTCTTCTGGTGCCTGCTGGGGCTGCTGCTCGCCGGGTACTTCGCGCTCGCCGGCTACGACTACGGCGTGGGCCTGCTGCTGCGGGCCTTCGGCAGGAACGAACCGGAACGCCGTCGCGTGCTCAGCTCCTTCGGCCCGTTCTTCCTGGGCAACGAGGTGTGGCTCGTGGCCGCGGTCGGCCTGCTGTTCGGCGCCTTCCCGCTGCTGGAAGGCAAGGTGTTCAAGCAGAACTACCTGGTCGTGGTGGCCATGCTGCTGGGGCTGGTCGCGTTCACCGCGGCCGTGCAACTGCGGAGTCGGCGTCCCGGCGCCGGTCGCGGAGGCTGGGATCTGCTGATCGTGGGTGGCGCGGTGGTCACGACCGGGTCGTGGGGCGTGTTCTTCGGCAATCTGGTGCGTGGGCTGCCCGCCACCGGACCGGTGCCCGTCGCCGATCCGTTCTCGGTGCTGTGGGGGCTCGGGTTCATCGCACTGTTCGCGTTGCACGGAGCGGTCTTCTTGACCGTGCGTGGTGACGTCGAGTTGGCCGCGAAAGCAGGTCGGCTGGCTCGCAAGCTGGTGCCGGTGGTGGCGGGGTTCGTGGTGGTCGTGGCCGGGTGGATGGGCCTGTCGCCGTCGATCATGTCCACTGTGGACCGGGTGTGGCCCGCGGCGCTGGTGCTGGCGGCCGCGGCGGTCGCGCTGGTGGTGGTGTGGCGGGGGTCGCCGAGGATCGCCCTGGGCGGGACGATGGTGCTCGCTGTGTTGCCGGTGGTACTGGTGGGGACCTTGCGCTTCCCGTACTTGTTGTTGTCGCTGGACTTCGAGCAGGCGGCCGCGTCACCGGGAACGCTGCGGTTGCTCACCTTCGTCGCGGTGCCCACCGTCGCCGTGGTGGTGCTGGTGCAGTGGCTGACCTGGCGGGCGAACCGGCGGCCGATCGGCGACCGTTCGCTGCTGCACTTCTGAGGGGGAGAATGATGCGGCCGATCGATCCACGCCTGCGCGAGGAGCTTCCCGGGTTCGAAAAGTACCTGGTCACGTTGGGGGTGCTCGGCGCACTGACGGCCGTCGCCATTCTGGTGCAGGCCGAATTGCTGGCCGCACTGTTGACCGGACCGGCCACGGGTACCGCAGCGCTGCTGGGAGGCGCGATCCTCGGACGTGCCGCGCTGACCTGGGCAGGAGGCGCGATCGCCGACCGGTACACCACGAAGGTCAAAACCACGCTGCGAAAGAGTGTGCTGGCCAGGTCACTCCACACGCGCGACGCGGGGAGCACGGCCACGCTGGTCACCCGCGGCATCGACGGCGTGCACGGCTACTTCGCCGAATACCTGCCGAAGCTGGTCGGCTCGGTGGTCATTCCGCTCGCCGTGCTGGCGCGGCTGCTCACCGCGGACCTGGTGGCGGGCTTGACGGTGGCCGTGACGTTGCCGCTGATCCCGGTGTTCGCCGCGCTGGTCGGCGCGCACACCCGGGACCGCACCGAACGGCAGTGGCGGCTGCTGTCCACTTTGGGCGGTCACTTCCTGGACGTGGTGACCGGCCTGCCGACGCTCAAGGTGTTCGGCCGGGCACAGGCGCAGGCGCGGACCGTGCGGAAGATGGCCGACGCGCACGCGAGCGCCACCATGCGCACGCTCCGCGTCGCCTTCCTTTCCGCGCTGGTGCTGGAACTGGTCGCGACGCTGTCGGTGGCACTGGTCGCCGTACCGGTCGGCTTGCGCTTGCTCGACGGCGGGCTCACCGCGCAGACCGCGCTGGTGGTCCTGCTGCTGGCGCCCGAGGCCTACCTGCCACTGCGTGCGGCGGGCGCGAAGTTCCACGCCAGCGCGGAAGGGCTGGCCGTACTGGAAGAGGTGCGGGCCCTGCCGCAGGCGCAGCTCGAAGGCAGCGGAAGGGCCACGATGGGCGAGATCCGGTTCGAGGGCGTGACCGTGCGGTATCCGGGCCGGGACCACAATGCACTGTCCGATGTCGACTTGACGATCCGGTCGGGTGAGCGGCTGGTACTGGTCGGCCCGAGCGGATCGGGCAAGAGCACGCTGCTCGCCGTGCTGCTCGGTTTCGTCCGCCCGACCGCGGGCCGGGTCCTGGTCGACGGCGTGGACCTGCGGGAACTCGACCTCACCGCCTGGCGGGCGCAGCTGGCGTGGGTGCCGCAGCGGCCGACGATGTTCCCGGGCAGCCTGGCGGACAACATCAGCCTGGGTGCGGAAGGAGACGTCGAAACGGCGGCCAAGGCGGCCGGGATCGACTTCTCGCGGGCGGCGGGGATCTCGTCGGGGCAGCGTCAGCGCGTCGGCCTGGCGCGGGCGTTCCTGCGCCCCCAAGCCGGGCTTCTCCTGCTCGACGAACCCACCGCCCACCTTGACACCGTGACCGAGACCGCGGTCCTGCGCACCGCGGCGGAGCTGGCCGAGGGGCGGACCGCGGTGCTGGTCGCCCACCGGCCCGCGATGACCGCGCTGGCCACGCGCGTGGTCGAACTGCGGCACGGGAAGCTGTGGGAGGAAGCATGAAGCTGCTGTGGGCCGCGCTGCTCGCGACGGCCGCCGAACTCGCCGGGCTCGCGCTGATGGGTATCGCGGCGTGGTTGCTCCTGCGTGCGGCCGAACATCCGCCGATCACCGCACTGACCGTGGCCATCGTCGCCGTGCGCACGCTGGCGCTGCTGCGTGGTTCGCTGCGGTACGCCGAACGCCTCGCCGGGCACGAGGTCGTGCTGTCGGCGATCGGCGAGGTGCGGGCGCGGGTGTACCGGGCTTTGCTGCCCCATCGGGACGCGCGTTCGTCCGACGCCGATCTGCTCGCCCGTGTGGTGTCCGATGTGGACGCCGCGCAGGACGCCGTGCTGCGGTGCCTGCTCCCGGCCGGGGTCGCCGCGCTGACCGGCATGATCGCGGTGCTGATCAGCGCGTTCTTCTCCCCGGCCGCTGCCATCACGCTGGCGATCGGGCTCGCGCTCGGCGGCATCGCGCTGCCGTGGTGCTGCGCCCGGCTGACCGCGAAAGCCGCGGCCCGCGGCGCACCGGCACGGGCCGCGGTCGGCGAGCACGCCGTGGATCTGGTGCGCGGCGCGGAAGAACTGCTCGCCTACGGTGCCGATCGGCGGGCGCTGGCCGCTGCCGCGAAGGCCGTCGACGAACTGGCGTCGACCGAGCGCACGCGCTGGGTGAGCGCGCTCGCGGCGGCCGGTGTGGCTCTCCAACTCGGGACGACGCTGGCGGTCGCGCTGGTCGCCGGGGTCTCCACCCCGCTGACCGCCGCACTCGCCCTCGGCACGCTCGCCGCCTTCGAGGTCGTGCTGCCGCTGCCCGCCGCCGCCCAGCGCTGGGTGGAAACCCGGGCGTCCGTGCGACGCCTGCGGGCGCTGTTCACCGAACCGGCGCCCGAACCCGGCACGGCGAATGTCCCCGACGGGCCGGTACACCTGCGGCTCAACGGCGTCATCGCGCGGGATCTGCCACTCCTGGACCTGGATCTGCCGCAGGGCAAGCGAGTCGCGCTGATCGGGCCCAGCGGTTCCGGCAAGACCACGGTGTTGCACGTACTGCTCGGCCTGCTCGAACCGGAAGCCGGGCAGGTGACCGTGAACGGACGTCCGCTGGGCGACTTCGACCCCGGGCAAGTACCCCGGATCATCTGCGGCGCCACCGCGCACGCACACATCTTCCGGTTGTCCGTTGAAGAAAACCTGCTGCTGGCCGCCCCCAAGGCAACGGACGCCGAACTTCGTCGCGCCTGCGAAGCCGCGGACCTCGACTGCGACCGGGAAATCGACGCGACCACGCTTTCCGGCGGGCAACGGCGGCGGCTCATGCTGGCGCGTGCCGTGCTGGCCCGCCCACGCGTGCTCATCCTCGACGAACCGACCGAGGGCCTCGATCCGGCACACGCCCGGCGCGTGCTCGACGGGGTGCTACGAGCCTGTCCCGGGGCCACCGTGGTCCTGGCCACGCACGACCTCGCCGAGGCGGACGGCTTCGAGCATCGGCGGCCGGTCCGCGATGAGGACCTCGGTGACGTCGGGCAGCCACTCCCCGCAGACCTGCACGAACTGGGTCAGCTCACCCCCGGCCTGGTCGATGCCGCAACGCGCGAGCGTGGTGCCGAGGATCTGCCTGGCCATCACGCCGAGCTGCAGCAGTGACCGGTTGCGGTGCTTGCGCACCCCGAGGTTGACCTGCGCGAGCCCGTCGACGCCGTACCGGGCCTCGGCGTCGAGCAGCAGCCCGATCTCCACGCCGTACCCGGCGGCGAACGGCACCGACTCGAGGAACTCGCGAGTCGCCGCGTACTCCCCGCCGAGCGGCTGGACCAGGCCGGACAGCTGCGGTCGCAGCGCGGACAGCAGCGGGCGCGCGAGCAGTTCGGTGACCCGGCCGCCACCGGTGCCGAGCTCGGCGGTCTCCAGGCGCAGCGGACGGCGGTAGAAACCCTTGACCAGGTGCACGCCCGGCGCGGTGAGCAGTGGCCCGAGCAGCGCGGGCACGAACGCCGGATCGGGGTCGACCAGGTCGGAGTCGAGGTAGACGATCAGGTCGCCGGTGGTCGCGGCGATCGCGCGCCAGAGCACTTCGCCCTTGCCTGGCCACGGCGGGAGGTCCGGCAGCACGTCCTCGCGCCGCACCACCCTGGCGCCCGCGCGGGCGGCGACCTCGGCCGTGTCGTCGGTGGACCCGGAGTCGACCACGACGAGTTCGTCGACCAGGGTGCCGGTGTGCGGCAGCACCGAGGCGACCACCCCGCCGACCGTCTCGGCCTCGTCGAGCGCGGGCAGCACCACGGAAACCGTGCGCCCGCCCTTCGCCTCGGCGAGTTCGCGCGCAGACCAGCGCGGCTGCTGCCAGGTCCGCAACTTACCCATGGGTACCACCCTAAGCGCCCGAACTGTTACCCCAGGGACGCCCCTTCCGCAGGTACCGTCGGCACCGGCATGGACCCGAGACGAAGACCGTTCCGAACCACACTGGCCGCTCTGGGCACCGCCGGTCTGCTGGCCGGTTGCGGCGGCGGCCCGGCCGAGACCGTGGCGCCGAGCACGACCAGCCCGGTTTCCCGGCCGCCCGAACCGATGCCGGTGCGCACGCTGCCCGCGTCGAGCGGGCCCGTCCACCGCACGCCGGCGTTCCTGGCCCAGGGCGTCGCCCAGGGCACGAACACCCGGTTTCGCGGCAGGCCCGAGGTCACCGGCCGCACCACGCTCGGCGTGGTGCTGCGGATCTCCGACCTGCCCGCCGCGGTGACCGGCGACGCCGTGCTACCCGCTTCGGTGCGCTTCCCGAGCACCGGCGCCTGCGCCCCGATCTCGATGAGCGACTGCGCCGCGCAGTTCCTCGCGTTCGGTAGTTTCGCCCCGGAATCCAAGGCACGCGCGGATTCCGAGGTGCTGCGCGAAGGCACGACCACGGCCGCCGAGACCCGGCTGCGCGAGGGCGTCGCGTACTACGTCTCCGCCTACGCCGACGTCCCCGCGCAGATCGACATCAGCCGGACCGAGGTCTGCTTCAGCGGCGCCGCCTGCCTGCCGGTGGCCGGGCTGCCGAACATCTACCACTTCGGCGTCTGACCGGCTCACGCTTCCGGGGAACGCTGCCACTTGTCGACGGTGACGCCGTTGTGCGCGTCGAAGGCGGCCAGCAACACCAGCGGGTCCGCGTCCACGGTCACCATTTCGCGGTGCTGCGGGCGCAGGAAACCCTCGTCCACCATGTGATCGACGAACTTCCGCAGCGGCTGGAAGTAGCCTGCCACGTCCACCAGCCCGAGCGGCTTCGCGTGCAGGCCGAGCTGCGCCCAGGTCCACACCTCGAACAACTCCTCCAGCGTGCCCGCACCGCCCGGCAGCGCGAGGAAGCCGTCGGACAGCTCGGCCATCAGCGCCTTGCGCTCGTGCATGGTGTCGACCACGTGCAGTTCGGTCAGCCCGTGGTGCCCCACCTCGGCGTTCATCAGGTGCCCGGGGATCACCCCGATCACCTCACCGCCCGCGGCCAGCGCGGCGTCGGCCACCACGCCCATGATGCCCACGCTCGCCCCGCCGTAGACCAGCCCGATGCCGCGCTCGGCCAGCAGCTTCCCGAGCGCGGCGGCCTGCTCGGCGTAGACCGGGCTGTTGCCGGGCGAGGACCCGCAGAACACGCAGACCCGCTTCACTAGTGGGCTTCCTCCCATGCCTTGTACGCCTCCTGCACCACCGACACCGCGTCGTCGACGTCGTCGGTGACGTGCAGCAGGTCCAGATCCTTCTGCCCGATCTTGCCCTCGCGCAACAGGGTTTTCGCGATCCAGTCGTAGAGCCCGCCCCAGTACTCGCTGCCGAAGAGCACCACCGGGAACTTGGTCACCTTCTTGGTCTGCACCAGGGTCAGCGCCTCGAACAGCTCGTCGAGCGTGCCGAAGCCGCCGGGCAGGCAGATGAAGGCCTGCGAGTACTTGATGAACATGGTCTTGCGGGTGAAGAAGTACCGGAAGTTCACGCCGAGGTCGACCCAGGGGTTCAGGCCCTGCTCGAACGGCAGCTCGATGCCGAGGCCGATGGAGAACCCGCCCGCCTCGGAAGCGCCGCGGTTGACCGCTTCCATCGAGCCGGGACCACCGCCGGTGATGGTGGCGAACCCGGCGCTGGCCAGCGCGCCGCCGATCTTGCGGCCGAGTTCGTACTCGGGGTGCTCGCGCGGCGTGCGGGCGGAACCGAACACGGTCACCGCACGCGGCACCTCGGCCAGCGCGCCGAAGCCCTCGACGAACTCGGCCTGGATGCGCAGCACCCGCCACGGGTCGGTGTGCACCCAGTCGGACGGACCGCGGGTGTCGAGCAGCCGCTCATCGGTGGTGGTGGCCTCGGAACGCCGTTCGCGTCGCAGGACGACGGGGCCACGGTGCTTCTCCGGCGGGTGCTCCGGATACTCCTCGCCGGGCACCTCTGCAGTTCGCTCAGTCACCGTCCCGAGCTTACGGACTCAGGGTGAAGGCGAGCATCGCGGTGGAAGTGAAGTCGATGGCCGGTTCGGAACTGGGCCATGAACTCACGTCGTCGAAGAAGCGCGTGTCGGGGGTGTCGTAGGCGGCCAGCGACTTGCCGCACGGGGTGGCTCCGTCCGGCGGGGTCAGGCCCTCGAAGTTCGCCGTGCCGTTCGGCCCGTTGACCACCGCGCCGTGGAGGATTCGCGCACCTCCGCCGGTATTGCCGACAAGATTGGCCCACCCGTCTCCCGCCACCACCCTCAACGGAGCTCCGCGCAGGTTTGCCCGCCCGTCTCCCGCCACCACCCTCAACGGAGCTCCGCGCAGGTTTGCCCGCCCGTCTCCCGCCACCACCCTCAACGGAGCTCCGCGCAGGTTTGCCCGCCCGTCTCCCGCCACCACCCTCAACGGAGCTCCGCGCAGGTTTGCCACCTGATGATGGGGGCAATGTGGATATCGGCTCCCGGCGCCGACGACGAGCGAGATGCCCCAGGCGTTGGCGCCGAGCGCGAAGTTGCGCTGTTGTGTGCCGAAGGCGTCGTAGGCCGGGTCGCCGGTGAGCCCGCGGTGGAGCCGGGCCGTCGCGGCGAAGCCGAAGCTCTTGGTGGCGGCGTCGAACCGGGTGAGGTCCACGGCCGTGCGGAACGGGCTCGCCTGCGCACCGGCCACCCCCTCGTCGAGCTGTCGCCGCAGGTCCGCGACCAGTTCACCGCGCAGGTGCGGGGCGAGCCGGGCCAGGTCGGCGTGCGCGAGTGCGCTGGTGTCGTAGAGGTTCAGCGTGCCCCGGTCGCCGCCGCCGAGGTACTCGCGAGCCCAGTGGACGGCCTGCGAGGTCCACTCCTTCGCCCGCCGGTCGCCGAGCCGCTGCCCGGCCAGCGCGAGCTGCGTGGCACCGAGTTCGAGGTCGTCGCGCCAGGACGACTCGGGGTAGTAGGAGTGCGGGAAGGCGGTGACCAGCTCGCCGACCCCGGTGGTCTTGGCCTTGGCGAACACCGACGCGGCCTCGTCGAGGTACCTGCGTGCCAGCGTCCTGTCCCGTTCGACCTGGGCACCCAGCGCGAAGGCCGCGGCCACCCGGCCCGCCAGGTTCGGGCTGATCGCCTCGCCCGGCGCGTTCGCCGGGAACACCGGGCGGTGCTTGACGAAGTACTCGGGGTGCCCCGGCTGCACCAGCCGCGCGTCGTCGGCCTCCGGCAACCGCCAGACGTCGTGGTCGCCGAGGAAGCCGAACTCCTCGCTCCCGGTGCCGATGCCGACCTGCGCGTAGAGCACCCCGCTGGGGGCGTCCCACATCTTGTCCAGCCACCGCAGCCCGAAGCGGACCTCGTCGGCGAGCGCGCGGTCGTACCGCACCCGCAGCGAAAGGCCCATCTCCGCCAGCGAGTACGCGGAGTTGGAGGTGAACTTGACGTAGTCGCCCGCGTCGGCCCAGCCGCCCTCGACATCGACCGGCCCGCCGATCGGCTTCAGCGGCGCCAGGATTTCGTCGCCGAAGTCACCGCCGAACTCGGGCTCGGCGTAGACGGTCGCCTGCCGGTCGGCCAGGTGCGCGGGCTTCCGGTCCAACCGGCCAGGCAGCACCTGCCCGCCGTCACGCTGGGCCTGGAAGAACTCGTTGTTGGCCCGCGCCAGCGGTGCGAAGAGGCCGCTGCCGATCCGGAACTCCGGCGAGGTCGCCGAGCCGAGCTTGATCCGGTAGGTCCCCGGCTGCCGGACCGCGCTGAAGTCGAGCTGGTGCACGGCGGGGTGGGCGGCGTTCCACGAGCCGGCCGGGGCGGGTGCCCGGCCGGTGTGCACGGTCCGGCCGCGGGCGTCGACCACGGTGAACCGGGCGCCTTCAGCCGGAGCCCGGCCCAGCAGGTAAGCGACCTTGGTCTCGGCGGGGCCGTAACCGACCTGGTCGACGCGCAGCTCGCCGGTGACGGGCTCGGCGGTCGCCGGGGCGACGGGCAGGAGGAGGGCGGTGAGCAACGCGAGCACGGCGGGGCGTCTCACGGTTTCCCCATTCCCGGCGGCGGAATAGATAGGAAACTTTCTTGACAGTTCCGCGAAGATAGCGCCGCCCGCGCCGGTCGTCAACGGGCCAGGTCAGCTCAGGAAGGCCCGCAGCACCTGGGTGACCTGCGTGATGTCGGAAATCGCGACGTTCTCCTGCTGGGTGTGCGCCAGCGCCGGATCCCCGGGCCCGAAGTTGACCGCCGCCATGCCCAACGCGGAGAACCGGGCCACGTCGGTCCAGCCCAGCTTCGCCACCGGCTGCCCGCCCGCGGCCCGGACCAGCTCGGCCGCGGCGGGCGCGTCCAGGCCCGGCAGCGCGCCCGGCGAGACGTCCACGACGGACAGTTCGTAGCCGTCGAAGACCTCGCGCAGGTGTTGTTCGGCCTGCTCGGGCGAGCGGTCCGGGGCGTACCGGTGGTTGATGTCGAGCACCGCGTCGTCCGGCACCACGTTCCCGGCCACACCCCCGTGCACGCGCACCGCCTGGAGGCCTTCGTGGTAGGTCAGGCCGTCGATCTGCGGCGTGCGCGGGCGGTACTCGGCCAGGCGCCGCAGCGGTTCGTACAGGCCGTGGATCGCGTTCGACCCTCGCCAGGCCCGCGCGGTGTGCGCCCGCCGGCCCTTGATCCGCAGCCGGACCCGCATGGTGCCCTGGCAGCCCGCCTCGATCACCGCGTTCGAGGGCTCCCCGACGATCGCCAGGTCGGCGCGCAGCCAGTCCGGCATCTCGCGCTCGATGCGGCCGAGGCCGTTGCGCGTGGCTTCGACCTCTTCGTTGTCGTAGAAGACGAAGGTCACGTCGTGCTTCGGCTCGGCGATCTCGGCGGCGAGGTGCAGGAACACCGCGTCACCCGACTTCATGTCCACCGTGCCCAGGCCGTGCAGGTGCTCGCCCTCGCGGCGGACGGGCAGGTTGTCGTTGGCGGGCACGGTGTCCAGGTGCCCGGCGAGGATCACCCGGCTGGGCCTGCCCAGGTTCGTGCGCGCCAGCACCGCGTCCCCGTTGCGGACCACCTCGAGGTGCGGGGCGTCCCGGCGCAGCGCCGCCTCGACGAGGTCGGCCAGCTCCGCCTCCTGGCCGGACTCGCTCGGCACGTCCACCAGTGCCGCGGTCAGGTCGATCGGGTCGGCATGCAGGTCCAGAGCCATGACCGGCAACCTACCGAAGTACGGTGACGGGGTGCGCATCCGCCGTTCCACCCTCGCACTGTTCGCGGCCGGACTGCTGGCGCTCGCCGGCTGCGGGAGCGAAGAGCCCCGGTCCGCCCAGCCGAAGCCGGGCGAGGTCAGCCCCGAAGCACTGCTCACCAAGGCCAACGCCCTCACCGCGGACCCCTGTTTCCGCGCACCGGAGCAGCAGAAGTACTGGCTCTGCGAGAAATACGTCACGCAACTCGGCAGCTTCACCGGAACGGTGAACAAGCTGGCGGAGACTTTCGTCGCGCTGCGTGAACCCGGGCAGCAACTTTCGACCGGCATCGATGGCTACCGAGGCGCAGGTTGCGAGGCGGAAACCGCACCTGAACCGGCTGTGTGCTTGCGCCATCTGGACCAGTTGAAGACCGGTTTGGATACTGTGCGTACACGACTACGGGACGCGCCCACAGCGACAGAGTGACTCTTGCTCGGTTACGGTCACTGCGTGACCGAGATTCCTTCACCCGAGACCACCGGGGCCAGCGGCGTCGGGCTGGCCACCATCAGCACCGACGGTGTGGTGCTGGACACCTGGTACCCCCAGCCGAAGCTGGCGGACGCGGGCACCGGCGGCACCGAACGGCTTTCGCGGGAAGAAGCCATCGAAGCCCTCGGCGAGGCCGCGGCCACGCTGCTCGGTGAGGACACCGACCGCGGCGTCGAGGTGGTCGCCGTGCGCACCCGGATCGGCAGCCTCGCCGACGCCCCGGCCGACGCGCACGACGTGTACCTCCGCCTGCACCTGCTCTCGCACCGGCTGGTCCGGCCGCACGGGCAGAACCTGGACGGCATCTTCGGCCTGCTGGCCAACGTGGTGTGGACCAACCACGGGCCGTGCCCGGTCGAGGGATTCGAGGCCACCCGCCTGCGCCTGCGCTCGCGGGGCGCGGTGACCGTCTACGGCGTGGACAAGTTCCCCCGGATGGTCGACTACGTCACCCCGACCGGCGTCCGGATCGCCGACGCCGACCGCGCGCGGCTCGGCGCGCACCTGGCCACCGGCACCACGGTCATGCACGAGGGCTTCGTGAACTACAACGCCGGCACGCTCGGCGCGTCCATGGTCGAAGGCCGCATCTCGGCGGGCGTGGTGGTCGGCGACGGCAGCGACGTCGGCGGCGGCGCGTCGATCATGGGCACGCTCTCCGGCGGTGGCAAGGAGATCATCTCGATCGGCGAGCGCTGCCTGATCGGCGCGAACGGCGGCATCGGCATCTCGCTCGGCGACGATTCGGTGGTCGAGGCCGGGCTGTACGTCACCGCGGGCACCAAGGTGGTCTTCGAGGGCAAGACGGTCAAGGCGCGGGAGCTGTCCGGCATCTCGGGCGCGTTGTTCCGGCGGAACTCGGGCACCGGCGCGGTCGAAGTGGTGGAACGCCCCGGCGCCGGGATCGAGCTGAACGCGGCCCTGCACGCCAACTGAACCCCGTTCGGCCCAGCGGTGGTCACCTACCATTGATCAGATGACCACCGTGACCACACCCCAGCGCTCGCCGCTCAGGACGCCGTCGGACCTCGGTCTGCCGCCGGAGCCGCCGAAGGTGCGGTCGGACGATCCGCCGGTGGCGCACATCCGCGCCAAGCTGGACCGGCAGCTGCGCGCGGTGCTCGAGCACGAGCCGGGCACCCGCGCGGGCACCGAACCCGAGCACCTGCACCAGATGCGCGTGGCCATCCGGCGGATGCGCAGTGTGCTGAAGGTCTCCGGCGGGCTCGGGCCGACCACCGACGAGGTGCGTGCCGAGCTGGGCTGGCTCGGCAACGCCCTCGGCGAGGTGCGGGATTTCGACGTGCTGATCGAGCACCTGCGTGAGGTGGTCGCCGAATTCGAGACCACCGACCAGCTCGCCGCCCGGCAGCTGGTCGCGCGGTTCGTCGCCCAGCGCGGGCAGGCGAAGCGGCGGCTGACCAAGGTGCTCAACGGTGGCCGGTACCGCACGACCTTGACGATGACCGCCCAGCTCGCACGGCCCGGCGAGGTGGAGCCGGTGGCGGAGTCCAAGGTGGACACCACCGAGGTGGATCTGGTCCGCGCGCTGCGCAAGCCCTACCGGAAGCTGGCCAAGGCGGTCGCCGCCCTGCCGGCGAACCCGCCGGACGACGACCTGCACGCGCTGCGCATCCACGGCAAACGCCTGCGCTACGCCGGTGAACTGGCCAAACCCGCCGCGCCGGACAAGGCCGCGAAGAAGGCGATCAAGGTGCTGGTGAAGGCCGCCGAGCGACTGCAGACCGTGCTCGGCGACCACCAGGACGCCGTGGTCGCCGCCGACCGCGTCCGCGCGCTGGCCGCCAACGCGGACCCGGCGATCGCCTTCATCGCGGGCCGCGTCGTGGAACGGGAACACCTGCGCTGCGCGGTCGCCCGCTCGGTGTGGCCGGACGTGGTCGCCGAGATCGACGCGGCCGCCGAGGTCCTGCTGAAGCGGTAGCCGTGATCAGCCGGTGATCGAGCCGATGTAGCCGTCCGGGCGCACCCGGACGATCGTGCCCGGCTCCACGTCGTAGATCTCCAGCGCGGGCCCGCTGATCGAGTGGGTGTGCTCCTCGTCCGGCGCCGGGCGGCCGAAGGCCAGGGTTGTCCAATGTGGACCCCGGAACAGGTCGAACAGCCGCGTCTTCTCGTCGACCGGCCCGTCCGGCGCGCGATCACCGGCGACCACCCGACCCGGCCGCGCCCGCTCGTCCCGCGCCAGCGGGCCGCCCGCGTAGCTGATCCCGAGCTGGTGGTACTCGACCCCACGCCGATGCGCGTCGGCATCCCCCTCGGTGTACTTCTTCAGCGAAGCCTCGCTCAACTCCAGCACCGCGGCCGCCACCGGCCGGCGTTCGGCTTCGTAGGTGTCCAGGTGCTGTTCGGCGGCCAGCTTCCAGCCGAGGTTCATCGCGTCCCCGACCCCGGTGTTGAGCCCCTGCCCACCGGTCGGCGGGTGCACGTGCGCGGCGTCGCCCGCCAGGAAGACGCGGCCCTGCCGGTAGCGCGCGGTGAGCCTGCTGTTCGGCCGCCACACCGTGGACCAGGTCAGGTCGTGCAGCCGGATGTCCATGCCGCCGGTGAACCGGTCGAGCAGCGCCTGCAACCCCGCCAGCGACGGGTCGCCGTCCAGCGGCGCGGCGAACTGGAACTGCGAGCCGCCCGAGAGCGGGGTGAGCCCGATGCCCTCGCGCGGGTCGGCTGTCTGCCCGAACCAGTGGCCGAAGTCGTGGTCCAGACCCTCGGCCGCGACGTCGCCGAGCAGCATCCGCATCGAGTCGTCCGTGGTGCCCTCGAACGGGATGCCGAGTGACTTCCGCACGAAGCTGCGCCCGCCGTCCGCGCCGACCAGGTAGTCCACGCGCGTCCGCCCGGTGCCGTTCAGCACCACGTCCACCCCGGCGTCGTCCTGGGTGAACCCGGTCAGTTCGGTGCCGAGTTCCACCCGCACCCCGAACCCGGCCAGCCGCTCGCGCAGGATGCCCTCGGTCCGCGACTGCCCGAGCATGCACCCGTTCGGATAGGGCACGTCCGGTGTCGGCTCCCGCAGTTCGCCCATCCAGTGCACGCCGACGAACTCCCCGGCGACGTACACGCGGGTGGCCGGCGGCGCGATCCCGGCGTCGAGCACGGCTTCCGCCACCCCGAGGTCGTCGAAGACCTCCAGCGTGCGCGGTTGCAGCCCGTCGCCGCGGGACCCGTTGAAGAACTCCGCGGCCTTCTCCACCACCCGCACCCCGACTCCGCGCCGGGCCAGATCGATGGCCAGGGTCAGGCCGGTCGGACCGGCGCCCGCGATCAGCACCTCCATGATGAATCTCCATTCACTGAATTTAGATTCATCATGGACGCTGCTAGCGTCTGGCGTCAAGGAGGTGGCGGTGACCAGTGCGACGAGCCGCAAGCAGAAGGCGGCGGAAACCGAGGGCGCGCTCAAGGCGGCCGCGCGGCGCGTGTTCGCCAGGCAGGGCTACCTGAACACCAAGATCACCGACATCACGGCCGAGGCCGGGCGCGCCGCGGGGTCGTTCTACAACCACTTCGCCGGCAAGGAAGAGCTGCTCGAAGCGTTGCTGGTGGACATGCTCGCCGCGGCCGACGAAGGCGTGGCCGAGCCGGAGCACGACCCGGACTTCTCGAAGCGCTCAGCGCTGCGCTGGCACGTGGCGAGCTTCTGGCGGTTCTACCGGGCGCACCTGCCGGAAATGGTGGCGCTACGGCAAGCGGCCATGGTCAACGAGGACTTCGGCAGGCGGCTGCGGCAGATGATCAGCGCGGACCAGGCCCACTGGGCCGACCACCTGGCGCACCTCGCGCACCTGCCGGGCCCGCCGGAACTGGTCACCTCGGCGATCACCGCGCTGCTGGACCAGTTCGCCCACACCTGGCTGGTGGCCGGGGGCGACGGCCGCGACCTGCCCGACGACGAGGCCGTCGACCTGCTCACCGACTTCATCCACCACGGCATCACCGGCCACGCCCCCTGACCCCCGCCTGCCCCCGCCTGCCCCCGCCGCCGAATGCTATGAGTGGGGCATTACTTGCGTTGAATGCAAGTAATGCCCCACTCATAGCATTTGGACGGGGGTGGTTAGGCCAGGCGGGTGACGGCGGCTTCGATGCGTTCGTCGGTGGCGGTGAGGGCGATCCGCACGTGATTTTTGCCCGCGGGACCGTAGAAGGTGCCGGGGGCGGCCAGGATGCCGCGTTCGGCCAGCCAGTCGATGGTCTGCCAGGCGTCCTCATCCCGGCTCGACCACAGGTACAGCCCGGCTTCGGAGTGGTCGATCCGGAAACCGCTGTCCTTCAACGCCTTCCGCAGCGGCTCGCGCCGCCGGGCATACCGCTCGCGCTGGGCGCCGAGTGCCTCGTCGTCGGTCAGCGCGGCGACCATCGCCTCCTGCACCGGCCGGGGCACGATCATCCCCGCGTGCTTGCGGACGGCCAGCAACTGGGCGACCAGCTTCGGGTCACCGGTGACGAACCCGGCGCGGTAGCTGGCCAGGTTCGCCGACTTCGACAGCGAGTGCACCGCGAGCAGCCCGTCCAGCCGTCCACCGTGGACGGACGGGTGCAGGATCGACAGCGGCTCGGTCTCCCAGCCCAGCGCCAGGTAGCACTCGTCGGAGACGACGATCGTGCCACGCTCGCGGGCCCACTCGACCACCTTGCGCAGGTGCTCGACGCCCAGCACGCGGCCGGTCGGGTTGGCAGGCGAATTGAGCCACAGCAACGACGGCCGTTGTGGGCCGAGCTGGGTCAGGCCGTCGGCGCGGATCAGCGTCGCGCCCGCGAGCAGCGTGCCGACCTCGTAGGTCGGGTACGCCAGTTCGGGGATGACCACCAGGTCCCCGTGACCGACGCCGAGCAGTCGCGGCAGCCAGGCGACCAGTTCCTTCGAGCCGATCGTCGGCAGCACCGCGTCCGGGTCGAGGCCCTGGATGCCGTGACGGCGGCGCAGCGCGTCGACGACCGCCGAGCGCAACGCCGGGGTCCCGTGCGTGGTCGGGTAGCCGGGCACGTCCGAGACCGACGCCAGCGCGTCGCGGATGCCGGCCGGGACCGGGTCCACCGGCGTGCCGACGGACAGGTCGACGACGCCGTCCGCGTGGGCCTGCGCCTTGGCCTTGGCCGTGGCGAGCGAGTCCCAGGGAAAATCGGGTAGGGCGACGGGGCTCATTCGCCCTGCGGGGGGAGTTTCTTGATGAACTCGGGGTCGTGGCTGGTCTTGCCGACCTTCGACGCCCCGCCCGGCGAGCCCAGCTCGTCGAAGAAGTCCACGTTCGCCTTGGTGTAGGCGGCCCACTCGTCGGGCACGTCGTCCTCGTAGTAGATGGCTTCGACCGGGCAGACCGGTTCGCACGCACCGCAGTCCACGCACTCGTCGGGGTGGATGTAGAGCATCCGATCACCCTCGTAGATGCAATCGACGGGGCACTCGTCGATGCACGCCTTGTCGAGCACGTCGACGCAGGGCTCGGCGATCACGTAGGTCACAGTGCTCTCCTGCTTGTGTTTGTCCGGTCTGGCCGCACGGCCGACATTACGCGGTCGCGGGGGGTCCGTGGTGGTGAGGCGACCCTTATTCCGCCCCCTGAACACCCCGATTCGCGGGTCACCATACCCGCAGTACGGGGACTATCGGGAGCGCCGTTTCCGGTCCTGGTCACGACGGTCGCCGGTGATGACGAACGCGGGCTTCGGGGTGTCGTCCCCCGATTCCTCCTGTTTGGCGCGCACCGCCTTGCTGAAACTGTCCGCGATCTCGTCGACCAGGTCCTCGTTGTGCCGGTCGTCCTTGCGGGAGACGCTCATCGATCCTCCTGGCGGTCGGCGCCCACGTGCACAATCTAGCCCGTGGAACCTGCGGAAACACTCGAACTCCAGTGTGCACTCGCCTGGCCGCCGGTGACCGGGGAACGGCTCGGGCGGTGGTGGTTGCGGGCCGCGGCCGGGTTCACCGGGCGGGCGAACACCGCGCTCGCCATCGGGGATCCGGGACGGCCCATCGCGGACGCGCTGGACCGCGTCTGTGACTTCGCCCACTCGCACGGGCTCGAGCCGGCGGTGCAGGTGATCCAGGACGGCGCGATCGAACACGCACTGGGTGATCTCGGCTGGGTGCCGAACGTCGCCCACGCGGCCGGGCACGAGGTGTCGGTGCTGGTCGGACCACTGGGCACGCCGGACGGCACCGCCCGCGTGCTCGACGCGCCGACGCCGGAGTGGTGGGAACTGTGCGCGGGCACCACCGAGCCGAGCGAAGCGCAGCGGCACGTCCTGACCACCGCGCCCGCGGTCGGCTACGGCGTGGCGGAGACCGGCACCGAGACGGTCGGCGCGGTGCGGGGCGCGGTCGTCGACGACGTGCTGCACGTCTCGCGGTTGGCGGTCCGGCCCGCGTACCGGCGCAAGGGCGTCGCGGTGGACCTGATGGGCGCCGTGAGCGCCTGGGGCGCGGCACTCGGAGCAACGCGGTGCGCACTGCAGGTGTCGGTGACGAACGCCCCGGCGCTCGCGCTGTACGACCGGCTGGGATTCACCGAGCACCATCGGTACCGCTACTGGGTCCCCGCCACCGGGTCGTGCGAGGATCGCTCCTCGTGAAGGTTGTCGTTGTAGCCGGCGGGGTGGGCGGCGCCCGGTTCCTGCTCGGCGTGAAGGCCGCGCTCGGCCTGCCCCCGATCGGTCCCGCCCCCGAAGGCTCCCCGCACGAGGTCACCGCGCTGGTGAACACCGGCGACGACGTGTGGATGCACGGCCTGCGCATCTGCCCGGACCTGGACACCTGCATGTACACCCTCGGCGGCGGCATCGACACCGCGCGCGGCTGGGGGCATGCCGGGGAGACCTGGACGGTCAAGGAGGAACTGGCCGCCTACGGAGCCGAGCCGGACTGGTTCGGACTCGGCGACAAGGACATCGCCACGCACCTCATCCGCTCGCGGATGCTGCGGGCGGGCTACCCGCTCTCGGCGATCACCGAAGCGCTGTGCGACCGGTGGAAGCCGGGCGTGCGGTTGCTGCCGATGACCGACGACCGGGTCGAGACGCACGTGGTGGTCGACGACCCGGAGAACGAGGGCGCGCGCAAGGCCCTGCACTTCCAGGAGTGGTGGGTGCGCTACCACGCCGAACTGACCGCGCATTCGATCGTGGCGGTCGGCGCCGAGGAATCCTCCCCGGCGGCCGGTGTGCTGGACGCGATCGCCGAGGCCGACGCGGTGCTGCTGGCGCCGTCGAACCCGGTGGTCTCGGTGGGCACCGTGCTGTCCGTGCCCGGCATCCGCGACGGGCTGCGCAAGACCAGCGCCGGCGTGGTCGGCATCTCCCCGATCATCGACGGGAAACCGTTGCGCGGCATGGCCGACGCCTGCCTGACCGCGATCGGCGTGGAGACCTCCGCGCAGGCCGTCGGCAGGCACTACGGCTCCCGGCAGACCTCGGAAGGCCTGCTCGACGGCTGGCTGATCCAGCGCGGGGAGACCGCCGACGTGCCAGGGGTGGCCGTCCGGCCGGTGCCGCTGCTGATGTCCGATGTGGACGCCACGGCGAAGATGGCGCTGGCGGCGCTGAACCTGGCCGGGGTGGACGTTGACTGACCACGCCGCGCCGAAGCTGGAGGTCCTGCCGGTCACCGGGCTGCCCGAGTTCCGGCCGGGCGACGACCTGACCGGCGCCATCGCCGACGCGGCACGCTGGCTGCGTTCCGGCGACGTGGTGGTGGTGACCAGCAAGGTGGTCTCCAAGATCGAGGGCAGGCTGATCTCGGTCCCCCGCGATCCCGAGGCCCGCGATGCCGCCCGCCGCAAGCTGATCGAGGACGAGTCGGTGCGCGTGGTGGCCAGGATCGGCCGCACGGTGATCACCGAGAACCGCAACGGACTGGTGCAGGCCGCCGCCGGGGTGGACGCGTCCAATGTGGACTCAGGCGAGGTGGCGCTGCTGCCGGCCGACCCGGACGCCTCGGCCTTCGCCCTGCGCGCGGGCCTGCGTGAACGGCTCGGCGTGGAGGTCGCGGTGATCATCACCGACACCATGGGCCGGGCCTGGCGGGTCGGCCAGACCGACGCCGCGATCGGCTCCTCCGGGCTGCGCGTGCTGCATTCCTACGCCGGTGCGGTGGACGAGCACGGCAACGAACTGGCGGTCACCGAGGTCGCCGTGGCCGACGAACTGGCCGCCGCGGCGGATCTGGTCAAGGGCAAGCTGGGCGGCACCCCGGTGGCGGTGGTGCGCGGGCTGTCCATCGAGGACGACGGGTCCAGCGCGCACGACCTGGTCCGACCGGTCGACTACGACCTCTTCCGCTTGGGCACCAGCGAAGCGCTCGAACAGGGTCGCAAGGAAGCCGTGCTGGTGCGGCGATCCGTCCGTGCGTTCACCGAGGAACCGGTGGAGCCGGAGGTGATCCGCCGCGCGGTCGGCGCCGCGCTCACCGCGCCCGCCCCGCACCACACGCGGCCGGTGCGCTTCATCTGGGTGCGCGACCAGGCGAAGCGGAAGGCGCTGCTGGAGGCCATGCGCGACTACTGGCGCGCCGACCTCGAACGCGACGGGTTCACGCCGGAGCAGGTGGAAAAGCGCCTGGCACGCGGGAACCTGCTGTTCACCGCACCCGAGCTGGTCCTGCCGTTCCTGGTGCCCGAAGGCGCGCACACCTATCCCGACGACCGCCGGAACGCCTGCGAGCGCACCATGTTCACCGTCGCCGGCGGGGCGGCGGTGCAGGGACTGCTGGTGTCGCTGGCCGCCGAAGGGCTGGGCTCGCTGTGGGTCGGCTCGACGATCTTCTCCGCCGGCGTGGTGCGCGAGCGCCTCGGTCTCGACGGGAACTGGCACCCGCTGGGCGCGGTCGCCATCGGCCACCCGCTCGACGGCCCCGGCGGCCCGCGCCCACCCCGTGAACTCGCCGAAGGGCTGGTCGAACTGTGACCCTGCACGCCGAAACGCTGTCCACTTTGGATGAATGGAAGGCCCCGACCGCGACGCAGGAAGCGCTGCGGCAGGCGTTCCTCGGCTTCGTCGCGGCCAGGGAGGACGCCTGCGAACGCTCCTGCGAAGCCGGGCACATCACCGCGTCGGCCGTGGTGCTGGACCACGCCGGGGAGCGGGTGCTGCTGACCCTGCACCCGCGCGTCGGCCGGTGGCTGCAACTAGGCGGGCACTGCGAGCCTAGCGACACCGCACTGGCCGACGCCGCCCTGCGCGAGGCGACCGAGGAGTCGGGCATCACCGGGCTGACCCTCGACACCGAGCCGGTGCACCTCGACGTGCACCCGGTCACCTGCTCGCTCGGCCTGCCCACACGGCACTTCGACGTGCGGTTCGTGGCCCACGCCCCCGCGGGTGCGGAACCGGTGCGCAGCGCCGAATCGGACGACCTGCGCTGGTGGCCGATCGCCGCGCTGCCCGCCGGTTCGGAGGACCTGACCGAACTGATCGCCGCGGCCGTCGAACAGGCATGAACCTCGACTTCGATCCGAGTTCGCCGGTGCCGCCGTACGAGCAGGTCCGCTCCTCGCTCGCCCGGCGGATCAACGACCGCACGCTGCCGGTCGGCACCAAGTTGCCGACCGTCCGGCAGCTCGCGGCGGACCTCGGCATCGCGCCGAACACCATCGCGCGGGCGTACCGCGAACTGGAGGAAGCGGGCCTGATCGAGACCCGCGGGCGCGCGGGCAGCTTCGTCGGTGCTTCGGGTGACCAGAACCGGCGGCGCGCCCAGGAAGCCGCGGCGGAGTACGCGGCCGTGGCGCGAAAGCTGGGTCTCGACCCGGGCGAGGCACTCGCGATCGTCACCGCCGCGCTCGAACCACGTTAGGACATCGGCTAGAGGGCGCGGTAGTCCCGGATGGGCATGCGCGGGCCGAACCGCGGTCGCGTGACGCCGGCGGCTGCCAGGTAGCGCACGGCCCGTTGCCGGTGTGGTGCGTAGGGCGCCAGCACCTCCGCCATGCCCTGGTCGTCCAGTGCCCGCCCGACCAGCGCGTAGCCGACGATCGACGGGATGTGGAAGTCGCCGAAGCTGACCGCGTCCGGGTCGCCCCAGGCGCGCTGGGCGATCTCGGCGGAAGTCCACACGCCGATGCCGTGCACCTTCCGCAGCAGTTCCCGGCCCTCGGCACCCCGCAGCGAGGCCGCGCGCTCCAGGCGGTGCGCCACCCCGGCCGCGGCGACCAAAGCCGTGCGGCGCTTGAGGTCCACGCCGGCCTGGTGCCACTTCCAGTCCGGAATGGACCGGATGGCCGCCGGGGTCGGCGGCACCCGCAGCAACGCCGGGCCCGGGCCGGGCGCCGGTTCGCCGAACCACCGGCACAGTTCGCGCCACGACCGGTGGGCCTCGATCCCGGTCACCTTCTGCTCCAGCACCGCGGGCACCAGCGCGTCCCACACCCGCCCGGTCGAGGGCAACCGCAGACCGGGCCGCCGGTGCCGGGCATCGGCGATCAGCGGGTGGTGCGCGACGAAACCGGTGTCGTCGTCGTGGGCGCCCAGCAGCGCGGGCACCCCGTCGAGCAGCACCGCCGAGCCCGCGCCCCACGCCACCGCTTCGACCTCACCGTCGGCGAGTCGCCGCAGGCCGAGCGTGCCGGGGCCGTCCGGGGTGTTCGCGGTCAGCCACACCCGGCCCGGCGCGTCCCAGTGCACCGTCGGGTCGCCGGGCCCGCGCCGGAGCGGCGCGAGCACGCGCCGGAAATCCAGCTCGAACGGCGGGCGCCAACGACGCGTGTCAGGCATCGCTCGAGAATCGCACAGCCCCGTCCGCGATGGTCATTTCGGGCCAGACCCGCGCGCCGTCGAGCAGCTCACAACCCGAGCCGACCACCGCGCCGTCACCGAGCACCACACCGCGCAGCACGGTACCGGCGCCGACCCGCGCGCCCTTGCCCAGCACCGAACGCTCGACCACCGCGCCCTCACCGACGACCGCGCCGTCGAAGAGGACCGAACCGGAGATCCGGGCACCCGCCCCGACTTCGGCACCGGCACCCAGCGTCGAACCGTCGGTCACGCTCGCGTCATCCGCGACCTTCGCGCCCTCGAGCAGCAGTGCCTCACCGACCGGCCCCGGCAGAGCCGAGGTGGGCGCGACCCCACGCACCAGGTCGGCGGAGCCACGCACGAACGCCTCCGGCGTGCCGACGTCGAGCCAGTACGAAGCGTCGACGAAACCGTGCACGTGCGCACCGGCTTCGAGCAGTCCGGGAAAGGTCTCCCTCTCCACCGAAACCCGGCGTCCGGCCGGAATGGACTCGATGGCCGAGCGCTTGAACACGTAACAACCGGCGTTGATCTGATCCGTCGGCGGATTGGGCGTTTTCTCCAGGAACGCGGTGACCCGCCCGGTCGGATCGGTGGGCACCGAACCGAATCGGCTCGGGTCGTCGACCCGTTGCAGGTGCAGGGTGACGTCGGCACCGGTCGACCGGTGCGTTTCCACGAGCGCCCCGAGATCGGCGCCGGAAAGGATGTCACCGTTGAAGATGACCGCGTTCTCCGCGTGCACGCGGTCGAAGACGTTGCGGATCGCGCCACCGGTGTCCAGCGGCGTTTCCTCCACCACGTACTCGAGTTCCAGCCCCACAGCGGATCCGTCGCCGAAGTGCTCTTCGAACACTTCGGCCCGGTAGGAGGTACCGAGCACGACGTGGGTGATCCCGGCCGCGCGGATGCGGGAGAACAGGTGGGAAAGGTAGGGCACCCCCGCGGTGGGCAGCATCGGCTTCGGTGCGGACAGGGTCAACGGCCGCAGCCGCGTCCCCTTGCCACCGACGAGAACGACGGCATCGACCCCCGGTGCGGCGCTCATGCGCGCATCCCTTCCTCCCATTGTCGCGGAACAGCTGGTGACAAACCGCCGGAAACGCTGACGCGGGCGGCCCGGAGGGCCTACCCTAGACAGCACACAGGCGGCCCCGGTCGGAGAGGGCCTCGGGTTAGTCGGGAGGCCGAGGGGATGGACCCCCGCGATCGCGCGGACGCCTTGCTTTCTCGGGCACGGGCCCGCGGGGCTTTCGTGGTCACGCCGGACGACGCCACTTCGCCGATGGACGCGGCGAACACCCAGCAGATCCCGAGATCCGTGGTCGCCGACATCGACGCGCAGGACCCGGACAGCACCACCCAGGTCTCCGCCGCGATGATCGAGGCCAACGACTACCACCTGGCCAGCCCCGAACCCACCTCGCGGCTGGAGCCCCCACGCGGGCACCGCCCGACCCGGCCGATGCCGCTGCCCTCGTTGTTCGAGGAGCAGCCCGTCGACCCGGTCATCGAGGAAACGGACGTGGGCGGCTTGATCCCGACCACCACCCAGACGAAGCGCTCGAACCTCTCACGCC
Organism: Saccharothrix sp. AJ9571; assembly: GCF_021725495.1. Lineage (NCBI taxonomy): Bacteria > Bacillati > Actinomycetota > Actinomycetes > Pseudonocardiales > Pseudonocardiaceae > Saccharothrix > Saccharothrix sp. AJ9571. The sequence continues at coordinate 1,423,589 of NZ_CP091382.1, forward strand.
GCCTAGACGGCATCTGAGCCGCCAGCTGAACGCTATGAGTGGGGCATTACTTGCGTTGAATGCAAGTAATGCCCCACTCATAGCATTCGCAGGCAAGGACCCCCACCAGAGCAACCACCGCCCGGCACCCCACCAGAGCAACCGCCGGCCAGGCACCCACCCGAGCAACCGCCAGCCGGGCACCCCACCAGAGCAACCGCCGGCCGGGCACCTCACCGGGAGCACCGCCCAGACCCCCCACCCCGGTCCACAGCCAAAAACACGGCTGGGACCTCGATGTCAAGGCATCTTTCCCGCCTTGACATCGAGGTCCCAGCCGTAGTCACACTGAAAAACCGGGGCGGGCCCCCAGCAAGCAGCTACCGATCCCGCCACGTAGCCAGCTTCAACCGAGCCGCCAACCCCAGCTTCACCGCCGCAAGTACCGGCTTCCACTGCGGACCGCGGTGCCGGTCGGCCAGGTAGCGGTAGGCGCTGACGTGGTGCGCCGCGAGCATCTTCGCCGAAGCGCGTTTCGTGGCCTGTCCGCCGATGTGCATCACGGTGGCCGAGGGCGCGTACACGTTCAGCCAGCCCGCGCGGCCCAGCCGGTCACCGAGGTCGACGTCCTCGAAGTACATGAAGTACCGCGGGTCGAAGCCCTCGACCGAATCCCACGCCTCGCGCCGGATCAGCTGGCACGAACCGGAAAGCCAGCCCGAGGTGCGCTCGGCGGGCTTCGCGGTCTCCTGCCGGTACTGCTTGGTCCACGGGTTGCCGCGCCAGACCTTGCCGAGCGCCGCGTGCCCGATGCCGCGGCCGAGCGAGGGCAGCAGCCGCGCCGACGGGTAGACCGTGCCGTCCGGCTCCTGGATCAGCGGGCCGAACGCCCCGCCGCGCGGCCAGCGCGCGGCCACGTCGAGCAGCTCGTCGATCGAGCCGGGGTGCCATTCCAGGTCGGGGTTGGCGATCACGATCCAGCCGTACCGCTCGTCCAGCTCGGCCACCCCGCGGTTGGCCGCGCGGCCGTAGCCCAGGTTCTCGCCGATGCGCAGCAGGTGCACGTTCTCGCGCTCGGCGGCCTTGTCCAGCGACTCGTCCGAAGCGTCGGTGTCGTTGTCGGCCAGCACCACCTTGACTTCGCGCGTGGTGGCCTTTTCGAGGGTCTCGAGGAAGGGTTCCAGGGTCTCGCCGGGGAAGTAGGTCACGACCACGACGGCGACCTCATCGCCATACTGGGGGTGCACGACAGGACATTGTGCCTTGAACACGGAGCGTTACTAGCGCCCCCCACGCGAGCGCCAGGCCAGCCACGCCCGCCCGTACGCCTCGCGGTGCCGCTCGGCGGTGGCCGCCCACGAGAACTCCTTCGCCCGGCGCTGCGCCGCGGAGGCGAGGGTGGACCGGCGGGCCGGGTCGTCGAGCAGTTCCCCGATCGCCGCCGCCACGTCACCGGCGCCGACCCCGCAGTAGGCCACCGCGTCCCCGCCGACCTCGGGCAGCGACAGCCGCCGGGTGGTCAGCACGCACGCGCCGCAGGCCATCGCCTCGAGCACCGGCAGGCCGAAGCCTTCGCCGAGGCTCGGGTACGCGACCATCTCCGCGCCGCCGAGGAACCCGGCCAGCGTGCCGAAGGGCAGGTAGCCCGCCCGGATCACCCGCAGCCGGTGCGGCACGCCTTCGAGCGCCTTCTCCACCTGCGTGTCCCAGCCGGGCTGCCCGGCCAGCACCAGCGCCGGCGGGTCGGCACGCCCGGCCATGGCCTTCGCGTAGCCGCGGATCAGCGCGGGCACGTTCTTGCGCGGCTCCAGCGCGCCGAGGAAGGCGATGTACGGGGTGCTGCCGAGCCCGATCGCCTCCCGCGCGGCCCGCACCTCCGCGGGTGACGGCGGGTGGAACCGTTCGACGTCGACCCCGTGCTGGATGACCTCCAGTTCCGAGGCCCGCACGCGGGTGACCTTCGCCAGTTCGGACGCCGTCGCCTCGCTCGGCACCACGCACAGCGACGCCCGTCGCAGCGCGGCCACCGTCCACGCCCGGAAGAAGCGGGCCTTCACGGACGAGTGAAGCACCGCGTCGGTGAAGAAGGTGGCGTCGTGCAGGGTCACCACCGAGGCCTTGTTCAGCGCCAGCGGCATCGTGTAGTGCGGCGAGTGCACCACGTCCGCGCCCAGCCGCCGGGCCAGCGACGGGAGAGTGGTCTGTTCCCAGGTCAGCCGGGCCGTGCGGGTCGAGGTGGACTCGGTGGCCGGGAGCACCCGGGTGCCCGGGGCGAGCTGGGAGTACAGCCGGAAGTCGCGGGGCTGGCAGACCACGGTGATCGGGGCGCCGTCGTCGTCGAGGGCGGCGACCAGCGAGTCGACGTACCGGCCGACCCCGCCGCGGTCCGCGGGCACGGCGGTGGCGTCGATCAGCACACGGGGTTCACCAGGTACCACGAGGTGCAGCGTACGGCCGTTCAACGGACGCGGGGTCAGGAACCACCAAACTCGGGCCCGGGGTCGGTCGTTCCCGCCGAATGCACTGACCAGAGCGCTTCCGCGGCGGCACGCCAGCTGAATTCACCTGAACGGGTGTAGCCACGCTTCCGCATGGTCGCGGAGAGCGACGGGGAGCCGAGCACTTCCCGCAGGGCGTCGGCCAGCGCGCCGACCTCCCCGCACGGCACCACCCTGGCCGCACCACCGGACACCTCGACCAGCGACGGCACGTCGGAGTGCACCACCGGCACGCCCGCCGCCATCGCCTCCAGCACCGGCAGCCCGAACCCCTCGGCGAGGCTCGGCATGGCCAGCACCGACGCGCCACGCAACGCGGTCGCCAGCTCGGCGTCGGACAGCCTGCCGAGCACGCGCAGGCGGCCGGCTGGCAGGCCGTGGCGCCGCGCCAGGTCGGCGGGGTCGAGCCCACCCCAGCCCGGCTGACCGGCCAGCAGCAGCGGCGGGCCGTCGAACCGGGCCATCGCCTCGATCAAAAGCGCGATGCCCTTGCGGGGTTCGAGCGTGCCGATCGCGAGCACGTACTCCGCGGGCAGGTCCAGGTCGACCGGCTCCCGCGGCAGCTCGGTCACCCCGTGGCCGATGACGTGCAGCGGCGCCTTGCCCGCCACCCGCGCGGCCAGGTCGTCGGCGACCGCCTGGGTGGGCACGATCAGCGCGTCCGCCGTGCGCGCGGCCCGCGAGATCACCTTCTGGTGCCACGAAACTCCACGCGGAGTGAGGGTGTCGGGGTGCGTCCAGGGCACGGTGTCGTGCACGGTCACGCTCAGCCGGCGCCCGCGCGGCGCCCGCGGCGGGGCCAGCGGGGTGGTCGCGTGCACCACGTCACCACCCGGCCACCAGGGCAGGCCCAGCTGCCACGCCGCGACCAGGGCCTTCGGCGGCAACGCGAGCCTGCGCGGACCGTCGACCCCGGCCACTTCGGCGGCGTCGACGTCGGCGTGCCGGGCGACCACGCTCGACAGGGTCCAGCCGGACGGCACGGTCTCGGCCAGCGCACGCAGCAACTCGGCCGTGTAGCGCCCGGTCCCCCCGGGGACGGGCGCGAGCAGTTGCTCCGCGATGACGACCAGCTCGGGCACCCGCCTATTGTGCTCAGCGTGTCATCCCCGCTGCGCAGCACGGTCGTGGTCATCACCTGGCGCGGTGCCGGGCACCTCGAGGCCTGCCTGGACGCGCTCGCCGCCCAGGATCGTCCACATCGGACGCTGGTGGTGGACAACGCCTCGGACGACCGGACCGCCGAACTGCTGGCCGCGCACCCCTCGGCCCCCGAGGTGCTGCGGCTGCCGCGCAACACCGGCTACGCGGGCGGTCTCGCCGCGGCGCTACCCCAGGTCAGCACGCCTTTCATGGCCTGGCTGAACGACGACGCCGCCCCCTCGGACGGCTGGCTCGCCGCGCTGGAGGACGCGCTCGACCACGCCCCCGACGCGGCGGCCGTGACCTCGACACTGGTGCGGCCCGACGGCACCACGCAGTCCACCGGCGTCCGGCTCACCGCCGACGGGCACGGCGCCGACCGCACCGACCCCGCACCCGAGGTCTTCAGCTTCTGCGGGGGCGCGGTGCTGCTGCGGACCGCGGCACTGCGTGCTTGCGGCGGCGTGCCCGCGAGCTTCTTCTGCTACTACGAGGACACCGACACCGCCTGGCGCCTGCGGCTGACCGGCTGGCGCGTGCTCGGCTCGACCGCGCGGGTGCGCCACCTGCACGGCGCCAGCACCCGCCCCGGTTCCCCGGCCTTCCACCGCTGGAACGAGCGCAACCGCCTGCTCATGCTGTTGCGCTGCGCCCCGGCCGCGGTCGCGCTGCGTGAGCTGGCGCGGTTCGCCGTCATCACCGCGTTGCTCCCGGTCAAGCGCGATGTTCCGGACGCGGCCAATTTCCGGCCCGGCCTCCGGCTGCGCGTGCTCGGCGAGGTGGCGCGCCGGTTGCCTGCCACGATGGCGGCCCGGCGGCGGATCGGCGGACTGGCCACGATCGGCCGAGGCGCGGTCTGGCGCAGGTGGTCGGGCGGTTAGGCTTGACGAAATCCCCCAGCGAAGGAGTCGGTCTTTGACCCAAGGCGCGCTGCCCGTGGTCTCGGTGATCGTGGTCAACTTCCGGGGCGCGGACGACACGGTCACCTGCCTGCGCGCGCTCGCCGGGCTCGACTACCCGCGCCTGGAAGTCATCTGCGTGGACAACGCCTCCGGCACCGGTGACGCCGATCGGATCAGGGGCGCCGTGCCCGGGGTGAAGCTGATCGAGTCGCCGGAGAACCTGGGCTTCGCGGGCGGCTGCAACCTGGGCGCGCGGCACGCCACCGGCACCGTGCTCGCCTTCCTCAACAACGACGCGCGGCCGGATCGCGACTGGGTGCGCGCGGCGGTCGCCGAATTGTCGGCCGATCCGCGGGTGGGCGCGGTGGCCAGCAAGGTGCTCGACTGGGACGGCACCGGCACCGACTTCGTCGACGGCGGCCTGACCTGGTTCGGCATGGGCTACAAGCGCCACGCCGGCTCGCCGCTGGCCGACGTGCCCGCCGCCGAGCACGAGGTCGCCAAGGACGTGCTGTTCGGCACCGGCTCGGCGATGTTCGTGCGCAGCGGGGTGTTCACCGAGCTGGGCGGCTTCGACGAGCGCTTCTTCATGTTCTACGAGGACGTCGACCTCGGCTGGCGGATGAACCTGCGTGGCTGGCGGGTGCGGTACGTGCCGGAGTCGATCGCCTTCCACCGCCACCACGGCACCATGGACGCGGTCGACGCGCCGGACACCGGCCGCGAGACCTTCCTGCTGGAGCGCAACGCCCTCGCCGCGCTGTACAAGAACCTGTCCGACGAGACGCTGGCGCAGGTGCTGCCCGCGGCACTGGCGCTGACCGTCCGCCGCGCGACCGCCCGCGGTGAGATCGACGCGACGCAGCTCGACCTGCAGCGCGGGGTCGGCCCGGTGGAGACCGGCCCGGTGGCCGTCCCCCGCACCTCGCTCGCCGGGATGCTGGCGATCGACCAGTTCGTCGAGCTGATGCCGTCGCTGGCCGAGTCCCGAGCGGTCGAGCAGGCCGCGCGTGTGCGCACCGACGCTGACCTGATTCCCCTGCTGCGCAAGGCTTTGGAGCCCGCGTACCCGCTGCCGCGCTACCTCGACGCGCACGAGATCCTGGTCAAGGCGTTCGGCATCGAGGGCGTGTTCGGGCAGCGGCGGCGGGTGCTGGTGATCACCGGCGACGCGATCACCGAGCGCATGGCGGGCCCGGCGATCCGCGCCTGGAACATCGCCGCGTCGCTGGCCGGGGAGCACGAAGTCCGGCTGGTCACGGTGAACCCGCTCGCCGATCCCCCGCCCGCGCCGTTCGCGGTCAGCGCGGCCAAGCGGCGCGACCTCGCCGAGCCGGTCGAGTGGGCGGACATCGTGATCCTGCAGGGTCACGTGCTGGAAATGGCGCCACAGCTGAAGAAGCGGGATTCCAGCAAGATCGTCGTCTGCGACCTCTACGACCCGATGCACCTGGAACTGCTGGAGCAGGGCCGCGGCGTGCCCGACGACAAGCGGGCCGCGGACCTGATCGGCGTGACCAAGGTGCTGGAAGCGCAACTGGAGCGCGGCGACTTCTTCCTGTGCGCCTCGGAGCGGCAGCGGTTGTTCTGGCTGGGTCACCTCGCCGCGATGGGGCGCCTCACGCCCCGCCTCTACGACGCCGACCCGACCACGCATTCGCTGCTGTCGGTGGTGCCGTTCGGCCTGTCGCCGGAGGCACCCCGCCGGACCGGGCCGGGGCTGCGCGCCGGGATGCCGGGCATCGGCGAGACCGATCACGTGGTGCTGTGGGCGGGCGGGGTCTACAGCTGGTTCGACCCGCTGACGCTGGTGCGCGCGATCGACCGGCTGCGTGAGCGGCGCGGTGACGTGCGGCTGGTGTTCCTCGGCATGAAGCACCCGAACCCCGAGGTCGCCGAGATGGACATCGGCGCGCGGACCATCCGGCTCGCCGACTCGCTCGGGCTGACCGGCAAGCACGTGTTCTTCAACGAGCAGTGGGTGCCCTACGGCGAGCGGCAGAACTGGCTGCTCGACGCCGACTGCGGGGTGACCACGCACTACGAGCACGTGGAGACCACCTTCGCCTTCCGCACGCGGGTGCTGGACTACCTGTGGTCCGGCCTGCCGATCGTGACCACCGACGGCGACGCCTTCGCCGACCTGGTGCGCGCGGAGGGGCTCGGCGTGGTGGTGCCCGCGGAGGACACCGAGGCGCTGGCGGATGCGCTCGAAAAAGCTTTGTACGACACGGAATTCGCCGCGGCGGCGCGTGACCGCATCGCCGAGGTGGCGCAGCGGTTCGCCTGGCCGCGAGCGCTGGAGCCGCTGGTGGAGTTCTGCCGCGACCCGCGCCCGGCCGCGGACCGGCTGCCCGGCGCGAGCGACCTGGCGCCGTCGGATCCCTTGCGCGGCACGGAAGTCGTCCGCAGAGACCTGGCGCTGGTGAAGGAGTACCTGGCCGACGGCGGGGTGCGGGAGCTGGCCAAGCGGGTCGGCGGACGGGTGCTGAAAGTGGCCCGGCGCAATGGTTGAGCGGCCCCTGCGCGTCCTGCTCGACGGCACTCCTCTGCTCGGCGTCCGCACCGGAATCGGGCACTACACCGCTTCGCTGTCCGAAGAACTCGCTTCGCTGTCTACTGTGGACACCCGCGCGGTGGCGTTCACCCTGCGCGGCTGGCGCCGGTTGCGGCACGTGCTGCCGCACGGGGTCCGCGCGCGGGGCATGCCGGTGGCGGCGCGCCTGCTGCGGCGGTCGTGGCTGCACGGCAACTTCCCGCCGGTCGAACTGTTCGCCGGCTCGACCGATGTGGTGCACGGGACCAACTTCGTGCTGCCGGGCATCGCGCGGGCCGCGGGCGTGCTGACCATCCACGACCTGGCCTTCATCAACGCGCCGGAGGAGCTGTCGCCGAGCGATCGGGACCTGCCGGTGCTGGTCCGGCGGGGTGCCGCACGCGCGGACGTCATCTGCACGCCGACGGTCGCGGTCGCCGAGGCGGTGGCTTCCCGTCTGGATGTGCCGCGGGAGAAGATCATCGTGACACCGCTGGGCGTCGACCCGGCTTGGTTCACCGCGCGGCCGTTGTCGAAGGAGCAGCGCGCGCGGCTGGGATTGCCTTCCGAGTATTTGCTGTTCGTGGGGGCGGCCGGGCCACGCAAGGGTTTGCCGTGGCTACGGGAAGCGCACGCGGCGGCGCCGGACCTGCCGCCACTGGTGTTCACCGGGCCGGGCGAGTTCGAACTCTCGGACCGGTCGATGCGCCTGGGATACCTGCCGCCGGTCGACCTGCGCGCGGTCGTCGCAGGGGCGGCGGCGCTGGTGCTGCCTTCGCGGGACGAGGGCTTCGGACTGCCGGTGCTGGAGGCGATGGCCTGCGATGTCCCGGTGGTCTGCACCGACATCCCGGCGCTGGCGGAGGTTGCCGGGGGGTATTCGCACCTGGTGCCCTATCGGGACGTGGATGCTCTGATCGAGGCTCTGCGATCGGCTGTTTCCGATCCGCATGCGGCTTCTACCTCGGTTTCGAGGCGGGCTCATGCGGCGACTTATACGTGGCGGTTGTGCGCGGAGAAGACTGTGGATGCTTATCGGCAGGCTGCGGGGCGGTAGGTTTTCGGGGCACCCCGGTTTTTTATTGTGACTACGGCGGGGACCGGGGTGGAGGGGGCCGTGTGGGTGCTCCGGCTGGTGGGGTTCCCGGGTTTCTGTTGGCAGGGTGGGCGCGTGTGGTGGGAGTGGTGCGGGTGGCGGTGCCGGGGGTGCCGTGAATGTGGCTTTCACGGCGGGGCCAGTGTCACGAATGTGGCTTTGGGGGCGGAATCGGCCCCCAAAGCCACATTTGTGTCATGAGTCAGGAGGTGAAGTAGGCGGCTAGGGCTTCGTCCCAGGGGCGTGGTGGGGCGAGGCCGGCGTCTTGCCAGGACTTGGTGGAGAGCACCGAGTACGCCGGGCGCGGGGCTGGGCGCGGGAAGTCTTCCGTGCGGCACGGTGAGATGCGCGCCGGGTCGGTGCCCAGGTGGCGGAAGATGGCTTGGGCGAAGCCGTACCAGGTGGTTTCCCCGGCGCTCGTGCAGTGCAGGACGCGGGCGGCTGGGCCGTTGCCCGCGGCGATCATGCCCGCCAACTCGACCAAGGCCGCGGCGAGGTCGGCCGACCAGGTCGGCGTGCCGCGCTGATCGTCCACAACGGACAGGGTGTCCCGCGTGGATTCCAGGGTGGTCATGGTCTTCAGGAAGTTCGTCCCGTGCTTGCCGTAGACCCAGGCGGTCCGGACCACCCACGCCGAGGCGCCCGAGCCGAGGACCGCGTCTTCGCCCGCCGCCTTCGTGCGGCCGTAGGCGGTGCGCGGACCGAGGGTGTCGTCCGGTTCGTAAGGGGTGCTCGCCTCACCGGAGAACACGTAGTCGGTCGACACGTGGATCAGTGGCACCCGCCGAGAAGAGCAAGCCGCCGCGAGGACGCGGGGGCCGTCCGCGTTGATGGCGAAGGCGCGTGCTTCCTCGGTCTCGGCCTTGTCCACCGCGGTGTACGCCGCCGCGTTGATGACCACGGGCCGCGCGCCCGCGGCGGCCGCGCGGTCGGACAGGGCCTTGACCGCCCCGATCACCGCGCCCGGGCGCGTCACGTCCAGGTCCGCGGAGCCCGGCGCGGTCAACCCGAGGCCGGGGCCCGCCAGCGCGGCCAGGTCGCGGCCCAGCTGTCCCGTACCGCCCGGGACCAGCAGCTCCAGCCCGCTCATCGAGACCCCAGTGCGGCCCGCTCCTTGAGCGGTTCCCACCAGGCCCGGTTTTCCTGGTACCACCGCACGGTCGCGGCCAGCCCCTCGTCGAACGACACCCGCGGCCGGTAGCCCAGCTCGTCGGCGATCTTGGTGATGTCCACCGAGTACCGCCGGTCGTGGCCCTTGCGGTCGGTCACCGGCTCGACCCGGTCCCAGCCCGCGCCGACCGCGGCCAGCAGCCGCTCGGTCAGCTCGCGGTTGGTCAGCTCGGTGCCGCCGCCGATGTTGTAGATCTCGCCCGGCCTGCCGCCGTCGGCCACCAGCTGGATGCCGTGGCAGTGATCGTCCACGTGCAGCCAGTCACGAACGTTCAGCCCGTCGCCGTAGAGGGGCACGTTCCCGCCGTCGAGGAGATTGGTGACGAAAAGCGGGATCACCTTCTCCGGGAACTGGTACGGACCGTAGTTGTTCGAACACCGGGTAATGCACACCGGCATTCCGTGCGTGCGGTGGAACGAGCGCGCCAGCAGATCCGAAGAGGCCTTCGAAGCCGAATACGGCGAATTCGGTTCCAAAATGTGATCTTCGGTCCACGAACCCTGTTCGATGGAACCGTAGACCTCGTCGGTGGAGACGTGCACGAACTTGCCGACCCCGGCGTTCAGCGCCGCCTGGAGCAGGGTCTGCGTGCCCAGCACGTTGGTCAGCACGAAGTCCGCCGAACCGTCGATCGACCGGTCCACATGCGATTCCGCGGCGAAGTGCACGACCAGGTCGACGCCCTTCACCAGGCTCGCGACCAGCTCGGCGTCGCAGATGTCGCCGCGGACGAACCGCAGCCGGGGATCGGCGGCGACCGGGGCCAGGTTGGTCTCGGTCCCGGCGTAGGTCAGCTTGTCCAGCACCACGACCTCGGCCTGGGCCAGGGACGGATAAGCGCCGGTCAGCGCCTGTCTCACATAGTGCGAACCGATGAATCCCGCGCCACCGGTGACCAGAACCCGCATAGACTCCACCTTCTCGTGTTTCCCGCGCCCGTACGGTCGGACTCATCGCCACGGGGGAACATTTCGTGACCCCACGGACGTCACACACCGGACACAGTAGGGTGACGGGGTAGCGCGGGTGTCCGGCGGGCTGTCCGGCACCGGGGGTTCACGCGCCAATCCGCCTGAGGTTTCGACCGATCGAAGATCAAGAGCAGGAACCGGGACGTGCTGACCGGCTGGGAGGAGCGCGCGTGGTGACCGAAGGGCCGCCGCGGCCATACATCGAATCCGCGGAAGAGCCGCCGCGCAGGCGCAGCGCGCCCGCCGCGTTCGCTCTCTGGAGCGGGCGAACCCTGCTCGCGCTGTTCTCCGCCATCGTCCTGGTGCTGACCTGGTACGGCTCCCAGGTGCTCGGCGAGCTGAACGAAGGCCTGACCACCACCGACGTGATCGGCGGCGGGTTCCAGAAGAAGCCGCTCGACGGCGCCGTGGACATCCTGCTGGTCGGCCTCGACAGCCGCACCGACAACGACGGCAACCCGCTGCCCCGCGAAGTGCTGGACATGCTGCACGGCGGCAAGGCCGACGGCGAGCGCCAGACCGACACGATGATCCTGGTGCACATCCCGCAGAACGGCGAGCGGGCGGTGGCCATCTCCTTCCCGCGCGACTCGCTGGTCGAACTGGCCGGCGGCTACGGCAAGCACAAGCTGAACAGCGCCTTCGTCTACGCCTACAACGACACCGCCAGCACCCTGCAGCAGCAGGGCGAGGCCGACCTGAAGAAGGTCGACGAGCAGTCGAAGGTGGCCGGGCGCAAGAACCTGATCAGCACCGTCGAGACGCTGATCGGCAAGCCCGGCATGATCGACCGCTACGCCGAGGTGAACCTGCTCAGCTTCTACGAGGTCACCCAGGCCATCGGCGGCGTCGAGGTGTGCCTGAACCAGCCGGTCAAGGAGTGGCGCTCGGGCGTGGACCTGCCCGCCGGGCTGCAGACGGTGGAGGGCAAGCAGGCGCTGTCGTTCGTCCGCCAGCGCTACGACCTGCCCAACGGCGACCTGGACCGGATCGCGCGGCAGCAGGCGTTCCTCTCCGGCATGGCGCGCAAGGTGCTCTCGCCGGACGTGCTGATGAGCCCGTCGCGGATCACCGGCGTGATCGAGGCGGTGAAGAAGTCGGTCATCCTCTCCAAGGACTGGGACCTGCTGGAGTTCGCCGAGCAGATGCGTGGCATGACCGGCGGCCGGGTCGAGTTCCGCACGATCCCCACCGAGGGCAATGGCAAGTTCGGCGGGGCGGACATCGTCAAGATCGACAACGAGAAGGTCAAGACCTTCGTCGACAGCCTGACCGACGACGGCCCCGAGGCGCCGGCGGAGCCGACCGGCACGCCGGACGGCAAGATCCCCGGCGCCGAGCGGACCACGGTGGACGTCTTCAACGCCAGCGGCAACGCGAACACCGCCACGCAGGTCAAGGATCTGTTGCGCGGCAAGGGATTCCTCGAAGGCGCGAGCACCCAGCTGGATGGTCGCCCGACCACCGTGGTGCGCTACGCCCCCGGCAACGAGGCCGCCGCCGAGGCGGTCGCGCAGGCGATGGGCAGCAAGGTCCAGGCCGAGCCGGACGCCGACGTGCCCGCCGGGCACGTGCGGGTGCTGCTGGGCCGCGACTACAAGGTGGACGCGAACGGCGCCGCGGGCGCCGGGCAGTCGTCCGCGCCGCCGGTCGAGCCGGTCGAGCCGCCCGCCGACCCGTCCGCCGGAGCACCGCCCGCCGGCCCTCCCCCGATCACCGCGGGTGGCGTGCCCTGCATCAACTGATCCGGCGGGTTCGGGGCAGGCGCCTCACACCATCGGGTCGGTGCCTTAGCCTGGGAGCAGGGGCGCGGACGCGGGAGGAACGGGGAGGTGACCGGCGTGGGCGGCCAGGACGAGAACGAAGAGCGGGAGACCGGGACCCCGGTCGAGGGAGACCCGGGATCGTCCACTTCGGACGATCAGGACGGGCCGGGCACCGAGGAGACGGCACCGGCTGCCGTTGAGCGGAAGTTCGTGCCGTCGCCGGTCCCCCGCACCAAGCCCGCCGAGCCGGAACCCGAGCCCGAGCCGGAACCCGCGGCCGTGGTGCCGCACCGGCGCCGGCCGATCCGGGCCACCGGGAAGGTGTTCCTCGCGCTGCTGTCGGTCGTCGCGCTGGCGGCCACCGGGTACGCCTACACCACGCTGGACGACTTCCAGGACAACGTCGGCACCACCGACGCGCTGCTCGTCGACCCCGACGACCCGGCGGCCCCGCCCGCCGACGACGGCGCCACCGACATCCTGCTGGTCGGCGCCGATTCCCGCACCGACATGCAGGGCAACCCGCTGCCGCTGCGGGTGCTCAAGGAGTTGCGCACCGAGGAGAAGGCCGGGGTCAACACCGACACCCTGATCATCCTGCGCATCCCGAAGGACGGCGGTAAGCCCGCCGCCGTCTCGATCCCCCGCGACACCTGGATCGACGTGCCGCAGGGCGGCCAGGCGAAGATCAACTCAGTGTTCGGCGTGACCAAGGCGAAGACCGCCGCCGACCTGCGTCGCGAGGGCGGGCGGGACGACGCGGCCGTCGAGCGCGAGTCCGATCAGGCGGGCCGCGCCGCGCTGGTGAAGACCGTGCAGGACTTCACCCAGATCCGCCTCGACCACTACGCCGAGGTCGGCCTGCTGGGCTTCTACCTGCTCACCGAGGCGCTCGGCGGCATCAAGGTGTGCCTGAACCACGCCACCGAGGACAAGGACTCCGGGGCGAACTTCCGCAAGGGCGTGCAGACGGTCTCCGGCGGCGAGGCGCTGTCCTTCGTCCGTCAGCGCAAGAACCTGCCGGGCGGGGACCTGGGGCGCATCCTGCGGCAGCAGGCGTTCCTGTCCTCCGCGCTGCACCAGGTGCTCTCCGCGGGCACGCTGACCAGCCCGGACAAGCTGAACCAGTTGATGGAGGCGGTGAAGAAGTCGGTCGTCGTCGATCCGGGCATGGATCTGCTGGAGTTCGCCGGTCAGGCGAAGGACATCGCCTCCGGGGAGATCAACTTCCAGACCATCCCGGTGGTGGCCGTCGGCTCTCGCAGCGAGGACGGGCAGAGCATCATCGAGGTCGACCTGAACGCGGTGCGCCAGTTCGTGGCCGGCCTGGCCGGGCGCGGCGCCGAGCCGCCCGGCGGTGGCGGTTCCGCGGCCGGTGCGGCGCTGCGGCAGAACGACGGCGTCGCCTGCGTGGATTAAGGTCGACCGTGTGAGCCTTACCGACGCACTGCTGCGCCCGCACCTGTCCAGCCCGGCGAAACCGCTGGTCACGCACTACGACGACGCCACGGGCAGCCGGGTCGAACTGTCGGTGACCACGCTGGTGAACTGGGCCGCGAAAACGGCGAACTGGCTGGTCGAGGAGCCCGAGATCGAGCCGGGCGACCCGGTGGCCGTGGCGCTGCCCGCGCACTGGCAGACCGCCGGGGTGCTGCTCGGCGCGTGGTGGTGCGGGGCGCACGTGGTGGCCGACGCCGCGGGCGCGAAGGTCGCCTTCACCGGCCCGGGGACCACGAGCAGCGCGGCCGAGCTGACCGCGGTGGTGTCGCTGGACCCGATGGGCCGGGGGCTGGCGAACGCGCCGGGCGCGGACGCCGTCGACTTCCTGTCCGACGCCCGCATGGCGGGTGACACCTACTCGCCGCTGTTCCCGATCGAGCGGGGCACCCCGGCGCTGTGTTCGTCCACTGTGGAGGAAGTACTGGCGCAGATTTCCGCCTGCGCCGAGAACATCTCCGCAAGCGATCGCGTGCTGTCCACTGTGGAATGGGAGCTGCCCGACGGCGTGGTGCGCGGCCTGCTCGCGCCGCTCGCGGCCGGGGCTTCGCTGGTCCAGGTCAGCAACCCGGATCCAGCGAAGCTCGCCGACCGCGGCCGGACCGAGCGCACCACGCTCGAACTGGCTTGATCAGGCGGCCTGGGCCGACAGCCGCTCGGCGCCCGCGCTCTCGCGCTTGCGGGCGAAGAGCACGTGGTCGAGCGAGAACCGGCCGCCGTTGAAGCCGACCGCCAGCCCGGCCAGTGCGAGCACCAGCACCAGTTCGTAGCCGCCCTGGCCGGTCAGGCCGTTGTCGAGGTGCACCGTGAAGATCGCGCCCACGCCGACGATCGCGTAGCCGATGCCGACCAGCGGCATGCCGATGCCGAGCACGAAGGCGATCGAGCCGAGGATCTCCACCGCGATGGTGAACAATGCGGCCACCGTGGGCAGCGGCAGGCCCATGCCCTCGAACATCGAGGCCGTGGCGTCCACGCCGTTGTTCCACTTCTGCAGCCCGTGTGCGAAGAACACCACGGCGATCCCGATCCGGCCGACCAGTGCGGCGACATCCTTGACTCGAGCGAACATGCGCTACCAACTCCCGGTGTGTGAAGTTTCAACCAACCGGGACCCTAGTGAGCGAACCGCCGGGTTTGGTCCTCCCACAGTGACCGGACAGCGAGTCGACAGCTTGCCGACAGGTTCACTTCCGGTGTGCCCAGGCCGCGCCGAAACAGTACGCGCCGAAGGCCGCGAACCCGGCCGCGACCGCGATGAGCAGCACCGGGCCGAAGGGCTGGTCCGCCAGCGTGCGCAGGGCCGCGTCGAGGCCACCGGCCTGGCCGGGGTCGTGGGTGAACGCCGCGTAGCCGATCAGCACACCGACCACGCCGAAGACCACGCTCTTCGCCAGGTAGCCGACCCGGCCGAGGCGCTCGACCCAGCGCCGCGTGCCGCTGGGCAGCGACGAGAAGTCGAGGTCGTCGAGGAAGGTCTTGCGGATCCCCTTGAGCGCCGACGACACGGCGACGCCGAGCACCACCACCGCCAGCACACCGACCAGGAACGGGCCGGCGGGCAGGGCGAGCAGCTTCGCGGTGAACTCCTGTTGCTGCTGGTCGCCGGAACCGCCCTGCTTGCCGGACCCGGCGGCGAGCTGGATCGCGTACACGCCGAGGGAAATCCCCATCACACAGCGCGCCGCGGACGCCACGCGCTTCATCGTGCGGCGCCGCTCCTTGTCGATCCACTGGTAACCGTTGATGGCCATCAGCGCCTGCCAGAGGCCGTACGCGATCAGGCCGGCCGCGACCACCCACAACAGGAACCCGCCGAAGCCGGTCGAACCGATCTCGGTGATCGCGCCGCGCCCGTCCGCCTCCTGCCCGCCACCGGACGCGACGATGCGGATCGCGAGGTAGGCGATGATCAGGTGGACCACGCCGTAGCAAGCCATCCCCACCCGCCCCAGCACCTGGACGGGCTTGCTCTGTCTGGCTTCGGTCGCCTTCGTACTGCTGGGCATGCAGTCAGCCTCCTTGGGTCTCCTGCTGAGTGTCAGCCCAACGATCGGCGCCCGCTGTGCAACTACTCCATCCAGCCCAGCGACTGTAGGTAGGGTGGTTGATCCGGTGGGGAGTTGGTGGCACGAATGTGGCTTTCGAGACGGTTGGGGTCTCGAAAGCCACATTCGTGACAGAGGGGCGGGGGTGCCGCTGTCCACAGGCACCCCGTTGTCCACAGGGCACCGATCAGCCACCCCCATCCGATGCCCCTGACCGATAGGCTGGCGATAGGGGCCGCCCCCGGGAGGGTGGGGGGCTGCCTGCCTGGGGGTGCGCAGGCTGGGCGCGGGCCGCGGTGGCTGGATGCTCGGGGCACGGATGGCCCAGGTGGCCCGGCGACCGGCAGGCCGAGTCGAGTGCCCGGCGAAGGCTTCCGGGGTCAGCCGGGTTCGATGGGGGTGGCGGCGACCTTGAAGTGTCGTACGGTGTTTTCGATGGCTTCGATGATTTCCGCGCTCGTCGAGCCTCGGAAGCGGAAGCGGCCGCCGACGTGTTCGTAGAAGGCCGCCGCGTTGGGCAGGATTTCGCCGACTTCCAGCACGCGTTCGGCGTAGGGGCCCGGGGTCAGGCCCAGCACCGGCGTCGACTCGGTGATCAGGCACGGGCGTTTCGCGGGCGCGGCGACCAGCATCCAGCCGGCCAGGTCCTTGTCCTCCAAGGCATCCGCGACCTGCGGCACCAGGCCCAGCTGCAATTCGAAAGCCGCCCGCATCAAGTCGTAGCCGTGCACTTCCCGCCACAGGAACGGGATTTCGGCACCGCCGACCCGGGCGCCGACTTCCAGGAATTGGACCTCGAATCCACCGTCCGCGGCCGGGGCGACGAAAACCTCCAAGTGGAACGCCGTCGGTTCGTCCGTCAGTGCCGAAATGAACTGAGCCGTGGCGTTTCCGACGGCCTTCAGGCGTTCCGGGTCGTCGTCTTCCACCGAGCCCAGGATGCCGCCACCGCGGAAGCTGAGGCAGGTGTTCAAGTACTCCGCCGAACTCCAGCGGCGGACTTCGACGCCGTCGAAATAACCGTCCACGTGGAACACGGTGTGGTCCACGAATTTCTGCACCATGCGTGAATCGTCCAGTTCGAGCGTCGCCAGGTGCTCGGCGTCCTGCACGATGACGACGCCCGCGCTGCTGCTTTCGCTCCGCGGCTTCACGATCACCGGCCACCCGTGCTCGTCGGCGAATTCCAGCACCTGCGAGACGGTCCCGGCCGGGCCGAACGCCGGCAGCGGCAGGCCCGCGTCCTGGATCACGCCGCACATCACCAGTTTGTCCCGGAACGGCACGAAGGCCGACACCCGCGGACCCGGGCAGCCGAACTCCTCGCGCAGGGCCGCGCCGATCTCGAGGTCGTCCTCCTTGAGCGCGACGATCCCGGCGGGCTTCCCGAAGCGGGCCGCCAGTTCGACCACCTTCGCCCGGACCTCGTCGATGTCGTCGGTGTTTACCACGATCGCCGTCGCGGCGGCACCTTCCGGAACGCCTTCGATGCCGACATCGGTGGTGATGTAGGTTACGTTGTTCTCCGCGTGGTCGAGGTACTCCGGGTATTCGGCGTAGCGCTCGCGCCACCGGTGGATGATCGTGATGTGCCGTTTCATCGAAATCCCCTGGGGCTCGCGCAGACATTTTCCACCTCAGGGTAGTTCGTTCTTCACACCGGGAAAATCGCCCTTGAGCCATTCTCCACCCGTGCTCGAGATGCGCGGCTTTCCCGGCGAAAATACCGGGAAAGCCGCGCAAGAACGAACAATCAGCAGTTCGAAGGTGCGCTAGTCCCGGCGAACCGTTCGTTCATCCACTTGTGCGCGTCACCGTTCCCGGCGAAGATCCCGGTCAGGTGCTCGGCGAGGTAGGTGTTCCACTGCAGCGTCACGCCCTTGCCGCAGTAGGTCTTGTGCAGCGTGTCGGCCTGCGGCGTGTTCACGATCTCGTCGACCGCCGCGTGGTACTGGAACACCGGCACCTTCGGCGGGTTGGCGCCCAGCTTGTTCTGCGCCAGCCGCGCCTGCCACTGCGGGGTCTCCAGCGGGTTGCTGGTGGTGTAGTCGCTGATCTTCTTGAACGGGTAGTTCGCCAGCAGTTCCACCACGCACGCGTTCTTCCTGGCGTTCTCCAGTTCCGTGCGGCCGGTGTCGTTCAGGTACGAGTCCAGCTTCAGGTCCGGGTACGCGGAGTCGAGGCCGACCGCGGCGAAGGCGAGGAAGCCGAAGCCGAGGTAGCCGTCGAGGCCCTTCGCGACCTCGTTCAGGTCGGCGGGCACGCCACCGGCCACCGCGCCGACCAGGTTCAGCTCCGGCGCGTACGACGGCTGCTTCTCCGCCGCCCACAACGCGCCCCCGCCGCCCTGCGAATAACCCTGGAAGATCACCTTCGCCGACTTCGACAGCTTCGCCGGACTGAAGTTCTGCGCCGCCCGCACCGAGTCGATCACCGCCGGGCCCATCGACTGCCCGACGATGTAGGTCGGCGTGGTCTTCGACGAGTAGCCCTCGTAGTCGGTGACCGCGACGGCGTACCCGGCGCTGAGCGAGTCGTTGATCGCGGGCTGGTCATACAGCGTGCCCCGCGAGATCGCCTTCGACGGCGTGCACTTGAACGCCGGGCCTTGGGTGCCCACCGCGAAGCCGACGATCGGCGCCTTCGCCGGGTCGACGCCCTTCGGCACCAGCACCGTGCCGGTCACCGCGTTCGGCTGGCCCAGCGCGTTGACCGAGAGGTACATGACCTCCCAGGCGTTCGCGTTGAGCGTGTTGAGACCCGGGATCGACGGCCGCCACCGGATCACGTCACCGGCCTTGCCCGCGGGCAGCGGCGACGGCGGCGTGTAGAAGGAGTCGTCGAGCGGGCCGGGCAGCCCGATCGCGGCGGCGCTCGCCTCGTCGGGCGCGGTGGGCTCGGCCGCCGAGGACGCGGCCGTGGTCGTCACCGAGAGCGTCAGCAGCGCGGTGATCGCGCAGGCTCCGGCGCGCAGGGCGCGGCCGATTCTGTGCTTGGACAAGGTTTCCCTCCAAAGTGGACTTCTGCGAGAAGGCGGTCAGGCTGGCAACCCGAGTGCGGGTGCCAGCACCGGCCAGGAGTTGTGCAGCGCGCGTTCCCAGTACGGCCAGCTGTGCGTGCCGTCGCCGTAGTAGTCGACCGTCGCGGGGATCCCCCGTGACCTGAGCCGATCGGTGAAGCTGCGCGAAGTCAGCTCGGCCGCCGGTTCCAGCACGTCGCTCTGTCCCGGCGGATCGAGCGGTCCGGTGCGGCCGTTGCCGCAGGAGATGTAGAGCGCGGTGCCGCGCAGGTCGTCGACGTGGTCGAACGGGTTCCGGCTGGACCAGGTGAAGATGTTGGTGATCTCGTGCCCCCAGAGATCGAACCAGTTGTAGAAGCCCTCGCGGACCAGGATGCCCTTGATCATCGCCGGGGTGCCGGGGAACAACGTGTTCGGCATGCCGCTGTAGGACGCCGCCGCCCCGAACATCCCCTTGTGCCGGAAGGCGTACGCCATCGAACCGTAGCCGCCGATCGACACCCCGGCGACCGCGCGCTGCGTGCCGCCGCGGTACCCGCGCTCGACCAGCTGGCGCACCTCCAGCGTGTGGAAGGTTTCCCAGTCCGGAGTGGACTTCAGCCCGAGGTTCCACCACTTGGTGTACATGCCGGCCTTGCCGTCGGTGGGCATCACCACGATGGTGTCCTTGTCCGCGGTGAACTGCTCGACGTCGGTGAACTCGTACCAGGAGCGGTAGTCCACCGGTTCGCAGCAGCCGTGCAGCAGGTACAGCGTGGGCCAGGTTCGGCTCGGCTCGGCCGCCCACTTCGACGGCAGCAGCAGGCGCACCATGCCGGTACCGGCCAGCGACGGCGAGCTGATCTCGATGTCCACCGTGCGCGCGTCGATCTTCGTCTCCTTGACGATCTTCGCGCCGTTGTCCGCGGTCACCGGTGGCACCGCGGTGGCCGCGGGCACCGGCAGCACAGCCAGTGGCAGCAGCAGGACCAGTGCCGCCAGCCAACGTCTTTTCATCCGTCCTCCATTCGCTAAAGCGGGATGTTGCCGTGCTTCTTGGCGGGCAGGACCTGCCGCTTTCCGCGCAGCAGGCGAAATGCCCTGGCAACCTGGAGGCGGGTCCGCGACGGCTGGACGACCAGGTCCACGTACCCGCGGTCGGCCGCGGTGTACGGGCCGCCGTGGCGTTCCCGGTAATCGTCGACGAACCGCCGTTCCGCGGCGGCTCGCTCGGGCCCGTCGAGGCCGGCCAGTTCACGGCGGCGCAGCACGCGCACCGCCCCTTCCGCGCCCATCACCGCGATCTCCGCGGTGGGCCAGGCGATGTTCACGTCGGCACCGACGTGCTTGGAGCCCATCACCGCGTACCCGCCGCCGTAGGCCTTGCGGGTCACCACGGTCACCTTCGGCACGGTCGCTTCCGAATAGGCGTAGATGAGCTTGGCGCCGCGGCGGATGATCCCGTGGCGTTCCTGGTCGACGCCCGGCAGGTAACCGGGGACGTCGGCGAGGGTGAGAATGGGGATGCCGAACGCGTCGCAGAACCGGACGAACCTGGCCGCCTTCTCCGACGCGTCGATGTCGATCACGCCGGCCTGGCGCGCGGGCTGGTTGGCGACCACCCCGATGGTGCGGCCTTCCAGTCGGGCGAACGCGCAGATCATGTTCGGCGCGAACCCGGCGTGGATCTCCAGGAAGTCACCGTCGTCGGCGATGCGCGCGATGACCTCGGTCATGTCGTAGGACTGGTTGATCGAGTCGGGGATGATCCGGTCGAGCTCCAAATCGGACGGTGTCAGATCGGGTGCGGTCTCGTCGGCGAACTCCGGGGCACCGTCCACATTGTTCGACGGCAGGTAGCCGAGCAGGGTCCGCACGAAGTCGACGGCGTCCTCCTCGTCGACCGCCCGGTGGTGCGCGTTGCCGGAGACCTCGCTGTTGGTGGCCGAACCGCCGAGCGCCTCGGTGCTCACCCGCTCGCCGGTGACCGCGTGCACCACGTCCGGGCCGGTGACGAACATGTGCGAAGTCCGGTCGACCATCACGGTGAAGTCGGTGATCGCCGGTGAGTACACCGCGCCACCGGCGCACGGCCCCATGATCATCGAGATCTGCGGGATCACCCCGGAGGCCAGGGCGTTGCGGCGCCCGAGTTCCGCGTAGTGCGCCAGTGACACGACGCCCTCCTGGATCCGCGCGCCGCCCGAGTCGTTGATGCCGATCACCGGGCAGCCGATGGTCATCGCGAGGTCCATCACCTTGAGCACCTTCTCGCCGAAGACCTCGCCCATGCTGCCGCCGAACACGGTGAAGTCCTGCGAGAACAGGCACACCTGGCGGCCGTCGATGGTGGCGTGCCCGGTCACCACGCCGTCGCCGTACGGCCGGTTCGACGCCATGCCGAACTCGGTGCAGCGGTGGCGGGCGAACTGGTCGAGCTCCACAAAGGACCCAGGATCGACGAGGAGGTCCACGCGCTCGCGGGCGGTCAGCTTCCCCTTGGCGTGCTGGCGGTCGATCGCGCGCTTTTCGGCGATGCGCTCGACCTCGTCCCGCCGGTCGGCGAGATCCGCTATGCGGTAGGCGGTCGAGTGGTGGCCGCCGTCGGCGTAGTCCATGCCGCACTCCCTCCGTTCAGCAACCGGTTCAGCCGGTCGGAGATCACCTCGACGTTCGGCGGATCGATCAGCGACAGGTGGTCGCCGGGCACCCGGACCACTTCGAGGCCCGAGCACAGCTCGTCCCAGCCCAGCGCGTCGTCGGTGCGCAGGTACCGCGGGTCGAGCGAGGTGGTCAGCGGGTGCGGGTCCTGCGCGCGGAACAGCACCACGCGACCGGCGTAGGGCCGCGGCCGGTAGCGCTCGGCCACCCGGGCGTCCAAATAGGACGTGTACTGGTGGTGCAGCACGCCCTGGCCGAGGCCGGGCACCTTGGTCGCCAGGCGTTCCATCACCCGCCGGATCTGCGTGCGCTCGTCCAGCCCGCTCAGGTCGAGATCGCTGAGGTCCAGTTCGGCGCCGTAGGTCTGCTCGATGTGCTCGGCGAAGCGGCCGAACCGTTCGAGCAGCAGCTCTTCCGACGACCGGCCCGGCGCGGGCAGCGGCAGGATGGAGTCGATCAGGAACACCAGGTCGACCTGCTCACCGGCTTCGGTCAGCTGGTGCGCGGTCTCGTAGGCGAGGCAGCCGCCGAACGACCAGCCACCCAGCCGGTACGGGCCGCTCGGCTGGATCTCCCTGACCAGCTCGGCGTAGCAGGCGGCCTTGTCCTCCAGGTCTTCGAGGTCGTCGAGGCGCTCGAAGCCGTACGCGGGCTGCCCGTCGGTCAGCCGGTCCGCCAGCTCGCGGTAGACACTGGTCGGACCACCGGCGGGGTGGAACAGGAACACCGGATCGGTGGCCACGCCGTCCCGCAGCAGCCGGACCGGTCCGCCGCCGTGGCCTTCGATCTCGGCCCGCAGCAGGTCGGCCATCGCGGCGATGGTCGGCGCGGCGAACAACGTCTGCTCGTCGGGCACCGCGGTCAGTTCCTCGGCGATCGCCGCCCGCAGGCGCTCCGCCCGTTCGGCGTCGCCGCCCACCAGGAAGAAGTCCTCGTAGACACCCGGTTCCCGGCCGGCCAGCACCTCGCGCCAGACCCGGGCGACCCAGCGCTCGGCCGGATCACGCGGGCCGACCACCGTGGACACCGGCGCGGCTTCCACCGGACCGCCACCGAACCCGGCGGCTTCGGCCAGGTGCGCGGCCACTTCGGACAGTGACGCACCCCGCAGCAGCAACGGCATCGGCAGTGAGAGGCCGAAGTCCCGCTCGACCGCACCCCGTGCCCGCATGGCGAGCAGCGAGTCCAAGCCGAGCTGGGTCAGCGGGCAGTGCCGGTCGATCTGCTCGGGTTCGAAGCCCATCAGCCCGGCGATGATCGCCACCAGGTGATCGGCCAGCGCCGCCCTGGCCACCGACGGCTCGGCCAGGCGCAGGGCCGCCATGCCGTCCCAGCGGACGTCCGGTTCGGCCTCGTCCGGTGCCAGCACGGTGAAGAAGGTCCGGGCTGTGAGCTGCGGGAACAACGTGAGCACGGTGGTGGTGTCGAGCCGCGCGACGCCGGTCGCGGCCCGGCCGTCGGCCAGCACGGCCTCCAGCGCTTCGAGGCCCTCGTCCGGGCTGAGCGGTTCGAGCACCGGGTTCTTCGTCCCGGCCGCGGCACCGATGTCGCCCCAGGCACCCCAGTTGATCGTGGTCGCCGGGAGGCCGTTCGCCCGGCGCCAGTCCACCAGTGCGTCCATCCACGCGTTGGCCGTGGCGTACGCGGCCTGCCCCGGCGAGCCGAGCAGGGACGCGGCCGAGGAGTAGACCAGCCACCAGTCCAGGTCGTGGCCGATGGTCGCCTCGCTGAGCCGCCACGCGCCGTGGGCCTTGGGCCACCACGCCCGCCGCACCTGCTCGGCGGTCAGCTTCATCGCGGCGCCGTCGGCCAGCACACCGGCCGCGTGCAGCACGCCGCGCAACGGCATACCGCCCCTGGTGGCGGCCTCGACCAGCCGCTCGGCGACCCCGGCTTCCGCGATGTCGCCGGTGACCACCTCCACCCCGGGCAGCGGTGCCGCGCCGGCCCCCCGGCGGCTGGAAAGCACCACCCGGTCGGCCCCGCGGTCGAGCAGCCAGCGCGCGGCGTGCAGTCCCAGTCCGCCGAGACCACCGGTGATCACGTACGCGCCATCGCGCACGACCGGTTCACCGGGGTTCAGCGTCGGCCTGGCCAGGCGTCGCACGTACCGCACACCCTCGCGCCAGGCCACCTCGTCGGCGGGTGAATCGGCGCGGATCTCGTCGTGCAGTTCGGTGACCCACAGCCGTGCCGGGTCGGGTTCGGCGTCGAAGTCGAGCAGGCTCGCCTGGATCTCGGGGTGTTCGAAGGCGAGCACGCGCACGAGTCCGCGCAGGGCGGCGATGCCGGGGCACCCCGCCTCACCGGGCTCGATCACCGCGCCGCCGGACCCGATCAGCCACAGGCGCGGTGGATCGGGCAGCTCGGCGAGTTCCGCGACGACCGCACCGGCCGCGAGCACCAGCCGTTCACCGGCCTCGGGGTCCATCCCGCTCGGCCCGAGCATCCACAACACACCGTCCACTTCGGACTTTGACCGCAGGAACTCGGACAATCCCTCGGTGTCGCGGCGGACCAGCAGGTTGTCTCCGCGACCCGACACCGCGTCGCGGAAGGCGGCCAGTTCCGGTTCGGCGAGGTCACCGAGCACCAGCCAGGTGCGCTCGCCCGGTTCCTCGGCGGGCAGCTCGGCCTGTTCCCATCGGGCTTCGAAGACCTTGCCCGACAACGGAACCGGCAGCGAAGCACGCTGGAACCGGCGGACGTAGACCTCACCGATGGCCACCACGACCGCACCCGACGCGTCCAGCAGGCGTACCGATCCGACCAGGCCGTCGCCCTCCACCGACTCGACCACCGCCTGCACGCGCACCCCGTGCCCCGGGTCGCCGTGCAGGCTCACCGAACCGAGCGAAAGCGGCAGGTAGATGCCCTCGGCCTGGTCCAGGTCGGCGGCCGCGGCCAGGGCGTGCAGGCAGGCGTCGGCCAGTGCCGGGTGCAGCACGTACGCCGAGTGCGCCTGCGCCTCCCCCGGCAGCGCGATGGACGCCGTGGCCCGGCCGGGCGCGGCGGTCACCTCACGCAGGCCCCGGAACGCCGGGCCGTAGCTCTGGCCGATCGCGTCCAGCGCGCGGTAGAGGTCGAACGGATCCCCGTCCTCGGCGCCGGTCAGCGCCTCGGCCCACTCCTGTCCGACGCGGACCTTCGCCGTGGCGTGCCGGGTCCACTCGCCGGTCGCCGACTTCGCGTGGACCTCCACCCGGCCGTGCTCGGCGGAAAACGTGGTGGTCACCTCGGTCCGCGCGGACAACGGCAGCAGTTTCAGCAGTTCCAGTTCGGCGACCACCACGCTGTCCGACTTGAGCGCCGTGCGGGCGGCGGCCAGCGCCAGCTCCAGGAACCCCGTGCCGGGGAACACCGGCACCCCGAGCGCCGCGTGATCGGCGAGCCACGGGTGTGCTTCCGTGCCGACTTCGCCGCGCCAGACGTGCCTGCCCTCCTCCGGCAACTCCACGTGCGTGCCGAGCAGCGGGTGCGCACCCGGCTGACCGGCGCGGCGCGCGGGCCAGAACCGCTGGTGACGCCACCGCGGTCCGGGCAGTTCGATGGGGGGCGCCCCCGGCGTGCGCGACTCCAGCACGCCGGGGACGCCAAGCACGTGCAGCCGCGCCAGCGAGGTGAGGAAGGTCGCCCGCTCACCAGCGGTACGGCTCGCACTGCCCAGGCCGATCGTCCGCGCGGCCCGGCCGGCGGCGGTCTGGTCGATCGCGGCCAGCGCGACCGGGTGCGGGGAGATCTCCAGGAAGAGCGTGTGCCCGTCGGCCATCGCGGCGTCGAGCGCCTGGGTGAACCGGACCGGCCGCCGCAGGTTCGCCGCCCAGTACTCGACGTCGAAGTCGGGTTCCTCGCGGGCGTCGTCGAGGACGCTGGTGTAGCAGGCGATCTCCGGGATCCGCGGGCTCAGCGGCCCGACCTCGGCCCGGAACCGGCCGAGCAGCGAATCCACCGCCGACGAGTGCCCGGCCCCGGCCACCTTCAGCGGTTTCGCCAGCCTGCCGAGGCTTTCCACGTGTGCCACCAGCGCGGCGACCTGGTCGGCGTCACCGCTGACCGTGCACTGGGTCGGTGAGGCGTAGACGGCCACGGTGATGCCGGGGTACGCGCTGTCCAGTTCGGACAGTTCGGCGGGCGACAGTTCCACCACCGCCATCGCGCCGGTGCTGTCCATCGACTCCAGCAGGCGCGATCGGGTCGCCATCACCCGCACGCCGTCGGCGACCTCCAGCGCGCCCGCGACCACCGACGCGGCGACCTCGCCCATCGAGTGCCCGATCACGGCGGCCGGTTCGACCCCGTGCGACCGCCAGAGCGTGGCCAGGGCGAGCTGGGTGCCGAGCAGCGCGAGCTGGATGCCCGCCAGTCCGTCCGGTTCGCCTTCGAGCGCGCCACGCAAGGAGAAGCCCGCCTCGCTCAGGAAAACCGGCTCCAGCGCGTCGATCGCCTCGCGGAACACGGGTTCGGTGGCGAGCAGTTCACGGCCCATGCCCCGCCACTGCGAGCCGTAGCCGGAGAACACGAACACCGGTTCCGGTGGCATGGACGCGGCTTCACCGGTGACCACCGCGTTGCCGGGCACGCCCTTGGCCAGCGAACGCAGGCCTTCGACCAGGCGAGCGCGGTCGTCGGCGAGCACCGCGGCCCGGATCGGCAGGTGCTCCCGCCGACCGGCCAAAGTGGACGCCAGCGCGCCGAGCGAGACCTCGTCGGACGACTCCAGCCATCGCGCCAGATCCGCCGCACGAGCGCGCACGCCCTCGTTCGTCCGGTCGGAAATCGCGAACACGCCCGGCCCGTCGCCGGTCCGCTTCGCCGGGAACGCCCCGGCGGGCCACTCCTCCAGGACCACGTGCGCGTTCGTGCCCCCGAAGCCGAAGGCCGACACACCCGCCCTGGCCATGCCGGAGTACCGCGGCCAGCGCGCCGGCTCCCCGACCACCCGCAGGCCGAGGCCGTCGAAGTCGATCTGCGCGTTGGGCGTGTCGAAGTGCAGGCTCGCGGGCAGCCGCCGGTGGCCGAGCGAAAGCACCACCTTGATCAGGCCGACGATGCCCGCCGCGCCTTCGAGGTGCCCGAGGTTGCTCTTCACCGAACCGATCAGCAGCGGCCGCCCCCACTCGCGGTCGCTGCCCAGCACGGCACCGAGTGCCGCCGCCTCGATCGGGTCACCCAGCGGCGTGCCGGTGCCGTGCGCCTCCACGTAGTCGACCCCCGCCGGGTCGACCCCGGCCGCCGCGTAGGCGTCGGCGAGCACCATCTCCTGCGCCCGCGGATTGGGCGCCATCAACCCGTTCGACCGGCCGTCGGAGTTCACCGCGCTGCCCCGGATCACCGCGAGCACCCGGTCTCCCGCCCGGCGTGCCTCGCTCAACCGGCGCAGCACCACCACACCGCAGCCCTCACCACGCACGATGCCGTCGGCGTCCCCGGCGAACGGCTTGCAACGGCCGTCCTCCGCGAGCACGCCCGCCCGGTGGAAGTTCGCGGTGATGCCCGGCGACAGCATCAGGTTGACCCCGGCCACCAGCGCGGTCTCGCTCTCCCCACGTTGCAGGCTCTGCACCGCCATGTGCACCGCGACCAGCGAGGACGAGCAGGCCGTGTCCACGGTCAGACTCGGGCCGCGCAGGTCGAGCAGGTAGGACAGCCGGTTCGACGCGATGCTCATCGCCGCGCCGGTGCCCGACCAGGCGTCGATGGTGTCGAGGTCGCTCATCGTGAGCAGGCCGTATTCGCTGGCCGAGAGGCCGGTGAACACGCCGGTCCGGGTGCCGCTGAGCGTGCTCGGCGGGATACCCGCGTGCTCCAGCGCAGACCAGGCGACCTCGAGCAGCACGCGCTGCTGAGGGTCCATCGCCTCGGCTTCCCTCGGCGTGATGCCGAAGAAGGCCGCGTCGAAACCGGTGGCGTCGGCGATGAACCCGCCGCGCCCGGGGATGGTGGCCAGCGCGGCGGGGTCGGCGAAGGCCTCCCACCGGCCGTCCGGCACCGAGTTGATCGCGTCGCGGCCGCCGTCGAGCAGACGCCAGAAGTCGGCGGGCGACTCCACCCCACCGGGCAGGCGGACGCCGACGCCGACCACCGCGATCGGCTCGCCCTCTTCACCGCGGGCCATCGGGCGGATCGCCTGCCGCTGCTCGGCGGACAGCGCGCCGACGAGGTCGGCGATGGTCGAGTGCTCCCACAGCAGGGTCGTCGGCAGCGCGCGGCCGAGCAGGCGGCGCAGGTCACCGGTCAGCGCCACCGTGTCGCGTGAGGATAGTCCGGCTTCGCGCAGCGGGCGCCGGGTGTCGACCTCGCTCGCCGGACGGCCGAGCAGGGTGGCCACCCGGTCGACCAGCCACGTGGTCAGCTCGGCGGGGTTCACGACAGCCTCCGGTCGGCGAAGGCACCGTCGAGGTAGCGCACCCGGCAGGACGACCGGCTGATCTTGCCGCTGGAGGTCCGGGGCACCTCCCCCGGCTCCAGGAACACCAGGTCCACCAGCTTCAGCCCGTGCCGCGAGGACACCTCGGCGCGCAGTTCCTCCGCCGCGGCCGCCAGGTTCGCCTCCTCCGGCGCCAGGTCCTTCGCGCGTTCCAGCACCACGACGGCTCCTTCCCCCTCGTCGAGCGGAATGGCGAACGCCGCGGCCGAATGCCGCCGCACCGCCGGATGCGTTTCCACGGTCTGCTCGATGTCCTGCGGGTAGTGGTTGCGGCCGTCGACGATCACCAGGTCCTTGCGCCTGCCGGTGACGTACAGCTCGCCGTCGAACACCACGCCGAGGTCGCCGGTGGCCAGCCAGTCGCCGGACTCGGCCAGCCGCAGCCCGAAGGTCTCCGCGGACTTCGCCGGATCGCCCCAGTAACCCCGGCCGACGTTCTCACCGCGAACCCAGATCTCGCCGACCGTGCCGTCGAGGCGTTCGGTGCGCGTCTCCGGATCGACGATGCGCAACTCCTGCTCGGCGGCGAATCCGCACGAGACCAGAGTGGACGATTCGCCCGTGCCGCCGGGCACGGCCGTTCCCTCGGCGAGCCGGTCGCGGTCGAAGGTGACCTGCCGCGACGGCTTCCCCGCCTCGGTGACCGACACCAGCACGGTCGCTTCGGCGAGCCCGTAGGACGCCCGGTGCACGGCCGGGTCGAGCCCGCACTCCCCGAACGCCGCCTGGAACTGCGCGATCGTCGAGGGCAATACCGGCTCGCTGCCGTTGATCAGCGACACCACCCGGCTGAGTTCGAGGTAGTTCCGCTCCGCCGCCGGGACGCGCGAAGCGCTGTAGCCGTAAGCGAAGTTGGGGGCCGCGCTGATCGCGCCCGGGCTGGCCGAAAGCGCCCGCAGCCAGCGGCCGGGACTCTGCAGGAAGGCGATCGGGTCCAGCAGGGTGGCGCCGATGCCCGCCGCCATCGGCGCGGCGATGCCGAGCACCAGGCCCATGTCGTGGAACAGCGGCAGCCAGCTGACCGTGGTGGTGAGCCCGTTGACCGCGCCGTATGCCCGGCAGGCCTGCCTCGCGTTCGCGACCACATTGCGATGGCTGAGCATCACCCCGGCCGGGGTGCGGGTCGAACCCGAGGTGTACTGCAGGTAGGCGAGGTCGTCGGGGTGCGGCGCCTGCCAGTCCGCCACGGCCGGGCGCAGCGTCGGCACGAGGTCGACCGCGATCCGTTCGGTCCGAAGTGGATCGATGACCTCGCCGACGGCGTCGAGCTGCGCCGCGGTGGTCAGCGCCAGTCGCGGGTCGCAGTCGGCGAGCACCGCGCTCAGCCGCCCGGCGTGCCCGGGGAGGTTCGGCGCGAACAGCGGCACGGCCACCAGTCCGGCGCGGATCGCCCCGAGGAACGCGACCACGTAGTCGGCGGACTGCTCGACCAGCACGGCCGCGCGATCACCCGGCTCGGCGAGTTCGCGCGCCCGGGAAGCCACCGCGCTGACCCGGTCGTCCAGTTCGCGCCAGGTCAGGAAGGTGGCGCGGCCGTCTTCGCTGGTGCGGTAGTCCAG
The DNA here is from genome assembly GCF_021725495.1 of Saccharothrix sp. AJ9571. Lineage (NCBI taxonomy): Bacteria > Bacillati > Actinomycetota > Actinomycetes > Pseudonocardiales > Pseudonocardiaceae > Saccharothrix > Saccharothrix sp. AJ9571. The sequence continues at coordinate 1,452,841 of NZ_CP091382.1, forward strand.
GTAGGTCAGGGCGATCTCGTCGCCCTGACGGCCGGCCCAGTGGTGCAGCAGGGTGGCCAGTGACTCGGTGGTGGCGCGGCGCTCGACGGCCGAATTGGACACAGTGGACACAGTGGACACAGTGGCTGGATTCGCGTTCATCGTCCCTCGAAAATGTGCCGGGAACAAAAACCGTTTTCTGAAGGTATGAAGCGGGTGGTGGGCTGTCAACGAACTCGAATTCGGCCGCTCATCCCGGCGTGGACAATCCACCGCGGGCTTGTCACCCGCGCAACAAGAGCTCAGTCGCGGCGGCGGAACACCGCGAACGCCAGTACCGCACCGGCCAGTTCCAGCGCCGCCGCGGTGTACAGCCCGGCGGTGTAACCCGTTGCCAGCGCTGGACCTTCGCCCTGCCAGAGGTGATCGGCGCGGACCGTGGTGAGCACCACACCGATCAGCGCGACCCCGGCCGCGCCGGACAATTCCCTGGACGCGGTGAGCAATCCGGACGCGGTTCCGGCGTGCGCGCCGGGCACCACTTCCAGCGCGAATGAGGTCAACGGGGTGGTCAGTGCCGATCCGGCGCCGATCAGCAGCAATCCGGGGATTCTGGGCGGTATTTCCGGTATGTGGTTGACCAGTGCCACCGCGACCAGGCCGACCGCGACCCCGGTCAGCCCGACCGCGACAGTCCAGTGTGGACCGAAGCGGAGGACCGCCCACGGCACCGCCGGGGTGGCCGCCATGATCGCGAGCGCCACCAGCACCAGCGGCAGCCCGGCCATCAACGGTGACAACCCGAGCGACTCCTGGTGCAGCAACGGGGTGAAGAAGAACACCCCGGACACCCCGAGGCCCCACAACAACTGCACGAGCAGCCCGGCGATGAACACCCGCTGTCCGAAGGCTTCGAGCATGGTCCGGGCCCGCAGTCGCGTCCCGTGGTTGCGCTCACCACTGGCGGTGACCGGGACGAGCAGCGCGATCGCGGCCACGAACGGGAGGTTGCTGAAGAAGATCCAGCCCCAGTGCAGGTATTCGCTGAGCAGGCCGCCGACCGTCGGGCCGACCGCGAGCGCGACCGCCAGGCTGGCCGTCCACAGTGTCGCGCCGATCGCGCGCTGGCGGCTGTTGAGGTTGGTGCGCAACAGGCTGAGCAGGCCGGGCACCATGAACGCCGCGGCTGTGCCCTGGAGCACCCGCGCGCCGATGAGCACCCAGCCGGTGGTGGCGAAGCCGCCCGCCACCGCACCGACGCCGAAGCCGATCAGCCCGGCCACCAGCGTGCGGGCCTGGCCGAGCCGGTCGACCAGCACACCGGCCACCAGCAGCAACGCGGCGAACGGCAGCATATAGCCGATGCTGACCCACTGCAGCTCGTCCAGGCCGAGGCCGAGCTCGCGGGCCATCGACGGCACCCCGGCGGCGACGATGTTGTTGTCCAGGCTGGTGACGAACCCCCCGAGGGCGATCACCACCAGCGTCGGGACCACCGCGCGACCCCGAACCGCACTGTCCTGGCTGACCACGGCCGCCTCCGCTCAGTCGCCGAGCGCTTGTTCGTCTTCGGTGTGGAACTCCTCCTCGAGTCGTTCCGGGCTGTAGTCCACGTCGATTCGTTCCACCGGCATGCCACGTGCTGCCTCGATCGCCCGCAGCCGCCGCATCGCGTGCCCGGCCGCGTACTCCATGACCCCGTCGAGCCGAAGATCGAAGGGGTCGCCGTCGAACTGCCGCGTGGTCCACTCGATCTGCGCGATCGCGTGGGGCAGCAGTGCTTGCATCTGTTCCTGAACCACGTCCCAGTTCCGGTCGTCGGCGGCGACGTGGCGGCGGCAGGTGAAGGTGCCCCAGGCCATGTGGCGGCGCTCGTCGTCCCCGATGTGCCGGATGAGCGCCTGCATGCCGGGCAGGATGCCGTGCGCGCGGCACGCCCGGTTCCAGACGAAGTAGCCGGTCAGCGCCAGCACGCCTTCGACGACGTGGTTGTAGACCACCGACGCGCGGACCTGGTTCTCCGGGCTGGGATCGTCGTGCAGGCGGCCCAGCGCGGTGGGCAGTTCGTCGTAGAAGATCGCGCGGTAGCCCGGGTTGTTCTCGACGTGGGAGTGCAGGTCCTCGTCCACGCCGACCGCGTCCAGCCAGAGGCGGAACACCTGGGTGTGCTTGGCTTCTTCGAGGCAGAACTGGGTCAGGTACATCTCGTCGGCGAACCGGCCTTCGGCGCGCATCGCGGCGATGAACGGCTGGATCTCGTGCGTGACGGATTCCTCGCCACCGGCGAACTGCGCGCAGAGCATGGTCGCCACGAAGCGCTGTTCGTCCGACAGCGCGGCCCAGTCCTTGGCGTCCTGGTCGAAGTCGAGGTCGCGCGGGTTCCAGAACTTGGCGTTGCCCTTGTCGAACAACCGCAGCGGGAGCGCGTCCCAGGTGATCCCGTCGGCGCGCAGTGTGGTGAACGCGGTCATCCCTGCGATCCCTTCGTCGGAATGTCGAGCCAGGAGGGACCGGAGAAGGCGAGTTCGCCCACTTCGAGGTTCCAGTCCAGGAAGAGCGGGTCCTTCGAATCGGTGACCAGTGCCACGCGGTGACCGGCGGGCACGGTGTAGGCGGTCGGCGCGAACGCCAGGTCGATCCTGATCGGACTGCCGGGTTCGGCGTCCTTCCAGCTGTAGGGCAGGTAGTTGATCAGCCTGCCGACGCCGAACTGGTCCACGTCGTACACGTAGGCGACCACCGTGCCGGTCCGCGCGGGCGGGGTGACGGTGAACCGCGCCTGGAGCGCCCCGCGGATGTGCATCGGCGTGGTCCTGGGGGCCTGCTGCCAGATCGCCGCGTCCCGCTTGCTCACCAGCGGCAGGAAGGCGGTCGGCGGGTCACCGGTGAGGGCTTCGAGGCTGTAGGTGGCCAGCGGCACACCGCCGTTGGCCGGGGTGTCGCGGCCGGTGGTGAACTCCGCCGGCGTCAGCTCCCACCTGGACGGCTCACCGATCGCCGAGGCCCAGTCGGGGTGGGTCTCGGGCTCCTGCGTGCCGGGGCGGGCGCGGGTGACGACAGGGTTCTCACGGGTGATGCCGTCGTCGGTGCCCGCGACGTGGGCGTCGAACCAGCGGTAGACCGAGTTCCAGGTTTCACTGGGCAGCCCGAGCAGGCCGCCGGATTCGCTGGAAGCGTGATCGCCCGGCACGAATTCGGCTCGTTTGGGGCCGGTCAGCGCCTGGAACAGCTCGACCATCTGATCCGGCGGGAATACCGTTTCACTCCAGGTCTGAATGGTGAGCACGGCCGGGTGGTTGGTATTGATCCGGTTCAGGTGACTGACCGCCGACCTCGGTTTCGACCATTCGATGATGGCCGCGGAATCGGCGTCGGACAGGTGCGGCGTGAGGAATTTCGTCAGCATCTTTTCGGTTTCCGCGCTGAGCGTCCCGTTCGCCTTTCCGGACAGGTAGAGCACCAGTCCGGCCAGGCCGTGCCGCGTCTCGTTCTGCGACAGCGACTCGGCCAGGTCCGCCCAGCCGCTGAGCGAGGCCACGGCCCGGATCCGGGTGTCGGTCCCGGCGGCGATCAGGCCGATCCCGGCGCCGTAGGACACCCCGCCGACCCCGACGCGGCCCGGGTCGGCGGCGGTGTTCGCCACCGCCCAGTCGATGACCGTGGACACGTCCGTGATGTCGGCGGCCCCGGCGACCTCGACCGCCCCACCGGATTCACCGAATCCCCTGGCGCCGTAGGCCACCACCACGTAACCGCGGTCGGCGAGGTTCTTGGCCGGGACGACGTTCTGCGTGGCGCCACCACCCCACGCGCTGATCAACACCGCCACCGGGTGCGGGCCGGGGGTCCGGGGTTCGAGCACCATGGCGCCCAGCCCCACGCCGTCGGCCGCGGGCACGGTGACGAACCGGGTGGTGAACCCGTCCCCGCCCGCGGCGGCCGCTGCCCCACTGCCCAGCAGCACCACCACGAGCACCTGGCAAACCACCCATTTCGCCCGGCGGATCATGCGCGCGAAAACCTCCTCGCCGAAAGTGAATATGTTTCGCGAAAAGCGTCCGGGGGAATGTTCCCACTGCCGGACCTCGCCAGACCGGAAGGTAGCAGTCCGCAATCAACGCCGAGAAGGCGTGTGATTCCCGCTTGTCACCCGGTGCACAAGTTTCCGATTGACGATGCTCACCCCGGCGCAGGCGACCACCCAGCGCAACGGCCGTACACCCGAAAGGGTGGCGTTTAGCAAAAAAGGATAAAGATCATTGCCGCCACACGCGGGTGCTGACAAGTTCTCGTGAGGCGTCGGACACAAGGGTTGCCAGAACAGTTCTGACCGTGAGTAAGTACTTCCGGCGCGGTACGTGATCAGCGTGGAAACTACTGCGAGCAAAGGGGGCGGTATGCACCCGGCAAGCGACAGTTCGGTGAGGCAGCAGGTCCCGGCACCGGAGGGACCCGCGAGCCATTCGCAAAGCCTCTGGTTTTCGCTTCCCGGCGAGGTGGCGAGACGGTTCCGGCCGCACTCGGACCAGTTGGCCAGGACCATCCTCGAAGAGATCCAGCGGGCGGTGCCCGAGTACGCGCAGCCGCTGGAGGGCCAGTTCGGCAAGGTGATCACCGTCGGTATCGAGCGGGCGGTGCTCAACTGCATCGACAGCATCGAGGGCCGCGGCATCGCCGAGCAGAAGTGGGACGAGCTGTTCCGCGCCATCGGCCGCCGGGTGTACAACGACGGGCGCAGCCTGGACTCGCTGCAGTCGGCCTACCGGGTCGGCGGGCGGGCGGCGTGGCGCTACATCTCCGCCTTCGGCCAGAAGCTGCGGCTTCCGGTCTCGATCATGTGCGTCAGCGCGGAGGCCATTTTCGCTTTCGTGGACGAGATTTCGGCCTATTCGGTCGAGGGCTACACCATGGCCCAAGCCCGCGCCGCCGGCACACTGGAACGACGGCGGCAGCGGTTGCTGGAGCGCATCCTCACCACGCCACCGTCCTCCGGGCAGACCATCGCCGCCATGGCCGCCGCCGCGGAGTGGCCGGTCCCCGAGGCGGTGACGCTGGTAGCTCTGGAAGCGTGCATCGACCGGCCGCACACCCCCGCCCTCCACACCGATGTCCTATTGGACCTGGAAGGCACGCAGCCGTACCTGCTCACCCCGGATCCCACGCGCGACCTGCCGATCCTGAAGTCCGAATTGGACGGCTGGCGTGCAGCCTCCGGCCCGCACGTGCCACTCGCGGAAGCCGCCACCTCCCTGCACTGGGCCCGGCGGACCCTGGACCTGGTCCACCGCGACATCCTGCCCGACGCCCCCATCACCAGCAGCGGCGATCACCTGGCGAAACTCCTGCTGCTGACCGACGAGTTCCTGTTGCGGCAACTGAGCACCCGCGCCCTGGCCCCATTGGGGGGTTTGACCCCGAAACAACAAGTCCGCCTGGGCGGCACACTGCTGGCGTGGCTCGAATACCGCGGCAGCACCCCGGAAGTCGCCGAGGCACTGGACATCCACCCGCAAACCGTGCGATACCGGCTGAACCAGCTGATGGAGTTGTTCGGAGACCGCCTGAACAACCCGGAGGCACGCTTCGAAATGCAACTCTCCCTGGAAGCACACCGACTCCTGAGCACCACCCCCCTGGACACCCCCTAACGGCCCCCGCTCACGGCCCCCAGATGTCACGAATGTGGCTTTGGGGGCGGATTAGGCCCCGAAAGCCACATTCGTGTCCCGCCCCCGTCCCCCGATGTCACATCCACGGCATCACCCTCCGCCCCCGCAACAAGAAACCTCACCATCCCGCCACCAAGGACCGCCACCATCCCACCCCAGCCCCGAAACCGTCCCCAGCAACAAAACCGTCCCCCAGCAACAAAACCTTCGCCATCAACGAGAACCGACCATCCCCGCCATCATGCCTCCCAACCTCCACCCGGCAACAAAACCGGACCACCATCCCACCCAACCTCCCTCATCCCCGGTCCAAAGCCCAAAACACGACGAAGGCCTGATGTCAAGGCATCTTTCCCGCCTTGACATCAGGCCTTCGTCGTAGTCACACTAAAAAACCGGGGTGGGCCCCCAAAAACTACCCCTTCAACAAAGCCCGAGCCATAACCATCCGCTGAATCTGGTTAGTACCCTCATAAATCTGGGTGATCTTCGCGTCCCGCATCATCCGCTCAACCGGGAAGTCCCGCGTATACCCGGCCCCGCCGAACAACTGGACCGCGTCCGTCGTCACCGACATGGCGATGTCCGACGCATACGTCTTCGCCGCGCTGGCCATGAATCCCGCGCGTGCGTCCCCGCGCTCCGAAGCCGCGGCCGACGCGTAGACCAGGTGCCGGGCGGCCTCGATCTTGGTGCCCATGTCCGCCAGCATGAACTGCACGCCCTGGAAGTCCGCGATCGACTTCCCGAACTGCCGCCGGTCCTTCACGTAATCAAGCGTCGCGTCGAGCGCGCCCTGCGCGATGCCCAGCGCCTGCGCGCCGATGGTCGGGCGCGTGTGGTCGAGCGTGCGCAGCGCGGTCTTCAGACCCGTGCCCGGCTCGCCGATGATGCGGTCCTCGGGAATGGTGCAGTTCTCGAAGTAGATCTCCCGCGTGGGCGATCCTTTGATACCGAGTTTGCGCTCCTTCGGCCCGACCGAAAAACCGGGGTCGTCCTTGTGCACGACGAACGCGGAAATGCCGCTCGCCTTCTTCTCCGCCTCGGGGTCGGTCACCGCCATCACGGTGTACCAGGTCGATTCGCCGGCGTTGGTGATCCACGCCTTGGTGCCGTTGAGCACCCAGGTGTCACCCTCCAGCCGGGCGCGCGTGCGCATCGAGGCGGTGTCCGAACCCGCCTCGCGCTCGGACAGCGCGTACGACGCGGAGGCGTCACCGGAGGCGATCGACGGCAGCACGTTTTTCTTCAGCTGCTCCGAGGCCGACAGCAGGATCGGCTGCGTGCCCAGCTTGTTCACCGCGGGGATCAGCGAGGCCGACGCGTCGACCCTGGCGATCTCCTCGATCACGATGCACGTGGCGATCGCGTCGGCGCCCTGGCCCTCGTACTCCTCGGGGATGTGGACCGCGTTGAACCCGGAGCGCACCAGCGCCGCGGCGGCCTCGACGGGGTACCGCTCGTTCTCGTCGACATCGGCCGCGTGCGGCGCGATCTCCTTCTCCGCGAGCGCCCGCACGGCGGCACGCAGCTCCTCGTGTTCCTCTGCGAGCCGGTACAGCCCGACGCCCTCAGTCACTCGTGCCACCTCATCTCCGTTGGCGGGATCAACTATCGATGTTAGCGCTCGTTCACAGAGTGGTGCTTGTGTCCTCGCTCGCACTCTTCGTACGGTGCAGTGATGTCGATCACCTCGCCGCCGGGTCTCCCGCGCTCACTGCACTACCCCGAGGTTCCCGTCGGCTCGATACTCGCCGGCTCGGCCGCCCGCTACGGCGGTCGCACCGCCTTCCGCCAGGGCGGCGCCCAGCTCAGCCACGAGCAACTCTGGCGCTCGGCCTGCCGCTTCGCCAACGCGCTCGGCGCGCACGGCGTCGGGCCGGGTGACGTGGTCGCCATGCACCTGCCGAACTGCCTGTCCTACCCGATCGCGTACTACGGCACGCTGCTCGCGGGCGCCACGTGCACCCCGGCGAACCCGCTGCTGCCCCCGGACGACCTCGCCGCCCAGCTCTCCGACAGCGGCGCCGTGGTGGCTGTGACCTGCGGCGCGGCGTCCGGGATGCTCACCAGCGTGCTCGATCGCACCGAGGTGCGCGTCGTGCTGGTGGCCAACCCCATCGGCGAGCTGCCGCCGGGCGCGGTCGAGTTCAGCGCGTTCTACCGGGAGGCCAGCGACCACCGCCCGGAGGTGGCCTTCGACGTCCGCGAGACCGTCGCGCACCTGGCCTACACCGGCGGCACCACCGGGCGCTCGAAGGGCGTGCGACTGCCGCACCACCACGTGGTGGTGAACACGGTGCAGTACAGCTCGTGGTCCCACGGGGCCGTGCCCGCACTCGACGCCGACGGTGATCTGGTGCTCGACCAGCTCGGCTCGGCGGAGGAGTGGCCGGTGCGGCTGGGCACCGGAGTGGCCATCAATTTGACGCCGTGGTTCCACGCCATGGGAATCATCGCGGCGCTGAACGCGGCGGTGCTCACCGGCTACAGCGTGGTCCTGCACGACCGGCTCGACCCGGCCGCCTACCTCGCCGACGCCGAGCGCCTGCGGGTCACGATGATGGGTGGCGCGCCCGCGTTGTTCGCCGCGCTGCTGGCCGCGCCGGACTTCCAGACGCGTGACCTGACGTCGGTGCGGCTGGTCACCTCGGGGGCCGCGCCGCTGCCGGTCTCGACGCTGAAAACCCTGCGCGAACGGCTGCCGCACGCGGTGATCGCCGAGGGGTACGGGCTGACCGAGGTGACCATGGGCGCGGCCGCGGCGCCGGCGTTCCGGTCGGGGGTGCGGAAGCCGGGCACGGTCGGGGTGCCGCTGGCCGACACGGAGGTGAAGATCGTCGCCGCGGAAGGCGGGGACGAGCCGCTGCCGACGGGTTCACGCGGAGAGGTGTGCCTGCGCGGGCCGCAGGTGATGGCGGGGTACCACAACCGGCCGGAGGAAACCGCCGACGTGCTGCGGGACGGGTGGTTGCACACCGGGGACATCGGCATCCTGGACGAGGACGGGTATCTGTCCCTTGTGGACCGCAAGAAGGATCTGCTGCTCTACAAGGGGTACAACGTCTATCCGCGGGAACTGGAAGAGTTGCTCGCGGCTCAGCCCGCCGTCGCTGTCGCCGCGGTGGTGGGGCGACCGGATGAGGCCGCCGGGGAACTGCCGGTCGCCTTCGTCGTACGCGCGGCGGGGCACGCCGATGCCACCGCCGACGACCTGATGGCGACGGTGAACGAACTGGTGCTGCCGTACAAGCGGTTGCGGGAGCTGCACTTCGTGGAGAAGCTGCCGGTCTCGGGAGCGGGGAAGATCCTCAAGCGGAAGCTGCGGGAGCAGCTGTGACACCGGCTGCAGCCGCCGGACTCGCACGCGAACGCCGACCCCAGCCGCCCGAACGTGGAACTCGGGCGCGCGAACGTCAAACTCGGGTGCGCGAACGTGGGACTCGGGTGCCTGAGTGTGGGTTCGGGTGCGCGAACGTGGGGTTAGGGGCGCATGGTGTAGGTGGTGGCTAGGGATTCGACGGTGGTCCAGATTTGGGTGGAGCGGGAGTCGGAGGCGGCGGGCTTCACGACCTGAGAGAGCGCCCATTCCTGCTGGGCGGGGGTGGAGGAAGCCCGGCCGTGCAGTTCGGTGGCGTACCGCGAGAAGTCCCGGACGAAGACGTCGAAGAGCTGGTCGATGGTGTTCGTGTCCAGCGAGACGATGCGCGCCTGTTCCAGGATCAGCTGCCCGTAGACGATCAGCGTGAACAGCTCACCCAGGGTGAGCAGGAAGTCCAGGTCCTTCTGCTGCGCCTCGTCCGGGGCGGCTTCAACCAACAGCTTGCAAAAAGCCTCAGCCTGAGAGCGGAAAAGAGCCACGTTCGGCACGTCCGCGTAATGCGAGTAGGGCTCGCGCCAGTCGTGAAAGCGGATCTTGCCGAGGCCCCGCGCCGGGCCCTGGCGGAAGAGGAACTCGTCGTCCGCGGCGTCCTGGCGCGTCGGCACGGGATCGTACGAAGCCGGGTCGAAAAGATAGGCCGGCATGAACTTCAGCACCAACGCCAGGTTGACCGCGACCGTGCCCTCCAGCTTCGGCAGGCCGCGGATGTCCCGTGAGGCAGCCGAGAAGTAGGTGTCCTTTTCGAACCCCTTCGCCGCGATGACGTCCCACAGCAGGTCGATCACCCGCTCGCCCTCGGTGGTCACCTTCATCTTGGTGATCGGGTTGAACAGCAGGTACCGCCGGTCCTCGGGGCCCGCCGTGCGGAAGTAGTCGATCGCGCGGTCGGCGAACAGCTTCATCGCGGTCAGCCGGGCGTAGGCGTCCACCAGTTCCCGTCGCACGTGCGGGAACTCGGTCACGCGGTTGCCGTAGAGCAGCCGCCCGTGCGCGTGCGCGACCGCCTCGTACAGCGCGTGCGTGCAGATGCCGATCGCGCCGAAGCCCAGGTTGAACTTGCCCACGTTGACCGTGTTCAGCGCGGCGTCGAAGGCCGCGGGTCCGGTGTGCAGCACGTCCTCGGCCCGCACCGGGTAGTCCTCGAGCCGGAACTCGCTGACGTACATCTGCGAGGGCACCACGTTCTTGATCAGGTGGTAGTTCGGGTGCGCGCTGTTCGCGGTGAAGAACACGTACCCCTCGGGACCTTCGACGTCGGCGCGGCGGCCGAACACCGAGACCACACCCGCGACGTTGCCGTTGCCGATGTAGTACTTGCCGCCGGTGGCGCGGAAACCGTCACCGTCCGGGGTGAGCACCATGTCGGTGGCGTAGATGTCCGCGCCGTGTTCCTTTTCGGACAGTCCGAACGCGAGCACCCCGCCGGATTCGAGCACCCGCGCCGCGTTCGCCCGGGCGGCCGCGTTCTGGCTCTGCCACACCGGGCCGAGGCCGAGGATGGTGACCTGCCAGGTGTACCAGTAGTTCAGCCCGTAGAACCCGAGCAGCTCGGACATCGCGGCGACGCGGCTGGTGTCCCAGCGCTTGTTCTCGTCACCGTCCGCGTCACCCGACGGGGTGAGCAGGGTGGCGAACACGCGCTCCTTGGCGACGAACTCCAGGAACTCCGCGTACCAGGTCTGCGCGTGGTAGTCGGCCATCAGCGCGGTCTTGCCGCGCGACTCGAACCAGTCGATGGTGGCCTGCAGGATGCGCCGGGTCTCGGCGTCGAAGTGCGCAGGGTCGTACGTACGCGGGTTCAGCAGCTCCATGTTACTGGACAGTAACAAAGACTCGGCTAGGAGCCAAGCCGCTGCCGCAGTGCCGCGTCCTTGTCGAGCACCAGCTGCTCCAGGTCGGCCTGGAACCGGACCATCCGCTCACGCAGCTTCTCGTCGTGCGTGGCCAGCATCCGCACGGCCAGCAGGCCCGCGTTGCGCGCCCCGCCGACGGAGACCGTGGCCACCGGGATCCCGGCGGGCATCTGCACGATGGACAGCAGCGAGTCCATGCCGTCGAGGTACTTCAGCGGCACCGGCACGCCGATCACCGGCAGGACCGTGGCCGAGGCCACCATGCCGGGCAGGTGCGCCGCGCCACCGGCCCCGGCGATGATCACCTTCAGCCCGCGCTCGACCGCCGACTCGGCGTAGTCCAGCATCCGCCGCGGCGTGCGGTGGGCGGAGTACACGCCCACTTCGTAGGGCACCTCGAACTCGTCGAGCGCCTTGGCGGCGGCTTCGAGCACCGGCCAATCCGAGTCACTGCCCATGATCAGCCCGACAACGGCAGACATTTCGCGAATCTCCTAATGGATCTCGTGGCCGTCGAGCCACTCGGCGTGGGAAAGCCAGTGCGCCGCCAGCTTCCCGCGGTGACGCAGGTCGGCCAGGTCGTCGCCGAGCAGGTTGACGTGCCCCAGCTTGCGCCCCGGCCGCTCGCCCTTGCCGTAGAGGTGCACCTTGACGTCGGGGTACCGCGCGAACAGGTGGTGCAGCCGCTCGTCCGGCCCCATGCGCGGGGCCTCCGGCGCGCCCAGCACGTTCGCCATCACGCACACGGGCGCGAGCAGACCGGTGGTCCCGAGCGGGTAGTCGAGCACCGCGCGCAGGTGCTGCTCGAACTGCGAGGTCCGCGCGCCGTCCATGGTCCAGTGCCCGGAGTTGTGCGGGCGCATGGCCAGTTCGTTGACCAGCAGCCCCTCGTCGGTCTCGAACAGCTCGACGGCCAGCACGCCGACCACCTCGAGGTCGGCGGCGACGCGCAGGGCCAGGTCCTGCGCCTGCTGCCGGCGTTCCGGGCTCAGGCCGGGCGCGGGGGCGAGCACCTCGGTGTTGATCCCGTCACGCTGCACGGTTTCCACCACCGGCCAGGCCGCGCCCTGCCCGAACGGCGAGCGCGCCACCAGCGCGGCCAGCTCGCGGCGCATGGCGACCTTCTGCTCCACCAGCAGCGGCGTACCGGCGGCGAGCAGCTCCGGCACCAGCTTCCCGGCGTCCTCCGCCGAGTCGAGCATCCACACGCCGCGGCCGTCGTAACCACCGCGCGCGGCCTTGAGCACCACCGGCCAGGAGTGCGCCGAGCCGAACGCCACCACGTCGTCCACTTCGGACACCCGGGCGTAGGCGGGCCCGGGGATGCCGGTGGACGACAGGCGCTCGCGCATCACCAGCTTGTCCTGCGCGTGCAGCAGCGCGTCGGGCCCAGGCCGGACCACCACGCCCTCGTAGGTCAGCGTCTGCAGGTGCTCACCCGGCACGTGCTCGTGGTCGAAGGTGAGCACGTCCACGGTGGACGCGAACTCGCGCAGCTTGTCCAGGTCGGTGTGCTGCCCGAGCACCACTTGCCCGGCGACCAGGCCCGCCGAGTCGTTCTCGTCGGCGGCCAGCACCCGCAGCGACTGGCCGAGCGCGATCGCGGCCTGGTGGGTCATCCTGGCCAGCTGGCCCCCGCCCACCATGCCGACGATGGGCAGTCCGGTTCGTTTGTCCATGATGCGCCTACTCTAAATCCCGCGGCCGCCGCAGTTCGCGGGCGGCCAGCCCGACCAGTGCGACCGCGGTGAGAAGCACGTAGGCGTTGCCCAGCACGGTCTCCACCGGCCCCCAGCCGAACTCGGTCGTGCCGCCGTTGGGCACCAGCATGATCAGGCAGCCGACCAGCGGCAGCGCGGTCGCGGCGGCGAGCCAGTAGCGCCGCCCGGTCACCAGCAGCACGAGCAGCGGCACCACCCACACCCAGTGGTGCGACCAGGAAACCGGCGAAACCAGCAGCGCGGTGAACGCGGTCACCAGCACCGCGGCCAACGGCTCCCCGCGCCGGTGGTAGCGCACCACCAGGAACACCGCGGGCACCGCCAGCAGCGCGCCGATCGCCAGCGCCACCGGCATGCCCCACGGCGCCACCTCGGTGGCCCGCCCGAGCATGCCGTTCAGCGACTGGTTGAAGATCCAGTGCGTGGCCCCGATGCGCTCGGGGTCCGAGGCCGCCTCGGTCCAGTACCGCACCGCGTCCACCGGCATGACCGCGAACATCAGTGCCTGCAACGCCGCGAAGGTGCCCAGCGCGCGCAGCGCGTCGGCGCGCCTGCCGGTGAGCCAGAGGTGCGGGATGAAGATCAACGGGGTCAGCTTCACCGCCGCCGCGACCCCGACCAGTACCCCGCCCCAGCGCGAACCACGAGCCGAGATCACCAGCACGTCCAGCATGATCAACGCCATCAGGATCAGGTTGATCTGCCCGAGGAACACCGTCTTCCAGACCGGCTCCAGCGCGAACGCGGCCACGGTCAGCCCCGCCACGACAGGCCAGGTCGCCGACCGGCGGCTGAGCTTCACCACGACCGCCAGCCCCAGCACCGAGAGCGCGCCGATCACGCCCCACACCAGGCCCGGCGGCACCAGCACCAGCGGCGAGAACAGCAACGCGGCGGCCGGTGGGTAGGTGAACGGCAGCCGCACCCACGGCGGCAGCGTGGTCAGGTGCTCCCGCACGTAGAGCGGCTCGCCCTTGAACATGGTGAGCGCGCCGGCCCGGTAGACCGCGCTGTCGGCCCCGAGGTGCCAGCCCAGCAGCCACGCCGCGACACCGACCGCGAGCGCGGCGCCCGCCAGCGCGGCGGCGGGCCACCAGCGCACGTCAGCGCGCAGGCGTAACGTCGACATGCTCTTCGACGGCCGGTTCCGGGGGTGGCGGCGGAACCGGGCGCCTGCGCCGGAGCACCGCCCAGCGGACCAGCAGCACCAGCGCGAGCAGGATCGGCACCAGGATGTAGGAGCTGCCGAGCACGAACTGCCAGAACTCCCAGTGCAGCTCGATGTTGCGGCCGTTCGGCAGGATCAGCAGCACGCCGCTGGCGAACACGGCGACCACGCCGACCGCGGCGGCCCAGCGGCGCCAGGCCGCGGCCGGGGTGGTCCGCGGCAGCCGCGAGACCAGCAGCACGATCAGCGGCACCGCCCACACCCAGTGGTGCGACCAGGACACCGGCGAGGCCAGCAGCACCCAGAACGCGGTGACCAGCAGCGCCGCGAGGTGCTGCCCGCGCCGGTGGAACCGCAGCATCAGCCAGATCGCGGGCGGGGCCAGCAGCGCGGCCAGCCCGTAGCTGGCCTTCGACGCCCACGGCGCCAGGTCGGTGAGGCGGTTGACCAGGCCGTTGAGCGACTGGTTGCCCGCCCAGTGCAGCGGCCCGATGCGCCCGGTGTCGGGCAGCGTGTGCGACCAGTAGCGCCAGGCGTCGTGCGGCACCAGCAGGAACATCAGCCCCTGCATGGCGAGGAACGTGCCCAGTGCGCGCAGCGCGTCCTTCCAGCGCCCGATGAACAGCAGGTGCGGGATGAAGATCAACGGGGTCAGCTTCACCGCCGCCGCGACCCCGACCAGTACCCCGCCCCAGCGCGAACCACGAGCCGAGATCACCAGCACGTCCAGCATGATCAACGCCATCAGGATCAGGTTGATCTGCCCGAGGAACACCGTGCGCCACACCGGTTCGAGCGCCAGCAGGACCACCGCGAAGACCAGCGTCGCCCGTGCCGGTGAGGCCCACCAGCGCGGCGCTTCGAGCGCCGGGCGCGGCAGCGAGCCGATGGCGATCCGGATGCACAGCGCCATCGCCAGGATGGAGATCGCGGTCAGCACCCCCCACGCGACCTGGATGGGCATCAGCGCGAGCGGTACGAACAGCAGCGCCGCGGTCGGCGGGTAGGTGAACGGCAGCAGCGCCCACCACGGTTCGGTGCTCAGCGTGTTCGAGTCGTAGAGCGGGTCGCCGTGCAGCAGCGTCAGCGCGCCGGCCCGGTAGACCGCGCTGTCCACGCCGAGCCGCCAGTCCAGCAGCCAGCCGAGCACCCCGGCGGCGATCGCGATCAGCGGGACGGCGGCCAGCAGCAGGATCGAGCGTGGCCGGACGGACAGCCTGGCGAGCGAAGTCCGCAGGGCCAGCCGGGGGTGGCGGGCCGGTGGAGCGGACTCGCCGTCGGTGGCGGGCGGCGCGTGCTGGGTCACCCGTCCAGCAAATCACGCGGTCGGGCCCGCAGGTCAGCCAGGTCGGTACCTCAAGCCCGGCCCAGCGAGCCGAGCAGCTCGCAGGCCGCCTCGTGGGTGGGCGGCAGCCGGAGCATCCGGATCCGGGGGTCGCCCGCCTGGTGCAGCTGGGCGTCCACGCTGAGCCGGGCGTGCAGTTCGCGGCGCAGCAGCACCCCGCGCTGGGCGATGCCGCCGTCGCGGCGCAACAGCACCGCCACCGTCGACGGACCGAGCGCGGCCACGCTCTCGCCGCCGTCGAACACCTGCCGGACCGCGTCGGCGACCAGGATCATGCCGGTCAGCCGCGGCCAGCCGGCCAGCAGCGAGAAGTCCATGGTGACCACGAGCAGCAGGTGGTCCAGGGCGGCGGGCTGTTCCCGGCGCGCGGCCTCGCGGTAGATCTCGGTCAGCCGGGTGCGCAGGTAGGCGGCGGTCGGCAGGCTGGTCAGCGGATCGGTGACCTCGGCCTTGGCCAGCTGGTCGAGCGCGACGTCGGCCCAGGCCACCGCGGTCACGCGCAGCAGCCGGGACGGCGTGGCGTCGACGTTGGGCACCACCAGCCCTTCGGTGCATTCGGGCTCGGCGAGGACAGCGTGCAGGGCGGCGAGATCGGTCAGCGTCTCGGCGAGCCCGGCCCCGGCCGCCGCGCGGGCCCGGCCCAGCCCGGCCAGCGCCATCTCGGGCGCCGTGCCACCGACCACCGCCGCGCAGACCGTGTCGACCTCGGGAAGGGCCCAGTCGCTCGGGAAGCGCCAGCCCGCGGCCAGGCTGGCGGTGCGCCAGCGGTTCCGGAGCGAGCGGCTGTCGGCACCCAGGCCGCCGCCGGTGGCCTGGGGCGGCCAGCCGAGCACATCCGTCACCGCGGGTTTCCTCTCGTCCGAGTGGTCCTTCGGGGAGGGGACGCCCGATGTGGCGGCTCGTGACGCGGTTCGACCGATCCGGTCAACCGGGCCACCCATGGCGTGACGTTCGGAGGGACCTCAGTCACACTGGTCGCGGCGCGCGCAGCGTCACAGGTTGTGAAGGGGAGAGCCGTGGCCACCGTTCCCGCTGACGTCAGCGGCCAGAGCGATGCCGAGTTGATCGCTTCGGTGCGCGCGGGCACGATTTCCGCTTACGGGCAGCTGTACGAACGGCACGTCAACGCGGCGTACAACCTGGCCAGGCAGCTGTCCCGCTCCCCTGCCGAAGCCGACGACCTGGTCTCCGAAGCCTTCGCCAAAGTGCTGGACACGCTGCGGGCGGGCAAGGGCCCGGACACCGCCTTCCGCGCCTATCTGCTGACCGCGCTCCGTCACACCGCGTATGACAAGACGCGCAAGGACAAGCGGCTCGACCTGAGCGAGGACATGAGCACCGTCGGCGCCGAAGCGCTGACCGTGCAGTTCTCCGACACCGCGTTGTCCGGGCTGGAACGCACGATGGCCGCGAAGGCCTACGCGCGGCTGCCCGAGCGCTGGCAGGCCGTCCTCTGGCACACCGAGATCGAGCAGCAGACACCCGCCGAGGTCGCGCCGCTGCTCGGGCTCACCGCGAACGGCGTCTCCGCGCTGGCCTACCGCGCCCGCGAGGGCCTGCGGCAGGCGTACCTGCAGGTCCACCTGGCCGAGACCTCGGCGGAACGCTGCCGCGCCGCCGCCGACCGGCTTGGCGCGTGGACCCGCGACGGCCTGTCCAAGCGGGAACGCGCGCAGGTGGAGACCCACCTCGACGAATGCGAGCGCTGCCGGGCACTGGCCGCCGAACTCGCCGACGTCAACGGCGCCCTGCGCTCCGTGGTCGCCCCGCTGGTGCTGGGTGGCGCGGTGTTCGCCTACCTGGCGGCAGCCGGTGCGACGAAGGCCTCCGCGGCGACCGCGGGCACGGCCGCCGCCGGTGCCGCGGCGGCGGGTGCCGGTGCCGCGTCTTCGGGTGGCAGCGGTGGTGCGGTGGCGAACCTGGCCTCGTCCGGACCGCGGCAGTTCATCGGGATCGCCGTGTCCGGGGTCGCCGTCGCGGCCGCGGTCGCCGCCGCGCTGGCTTCCGGTGGCGGACCGCAGATCCCGGCCGCGCTGGAGCAGCCGCCCGCGGTGATCCAGCCGGTCGCACCGCCGCAGCCGCAACCCCGGCCCGATCCGCCGGCGCCGCCCGTGGTGGTGCCGCCAGCCCCGGCCGAACCCGCGCCAGAACCGGCGCCCGAACCCGCGCCGGAGCCGGAACCCGCGCCTGCGCCCGCCCCGGAACCGGAGCCCGCTCCCGAACCGGAGCCGTCGCCGCCGCCGAGTGAGCCCGAAGAGCCGCCCGCGCCACCGAACATCATCACCACTCCGCCGCCATCGAGCCTCGAACTCACCCCCGGCGGCGGTCCGGTGGACGTCCCGTTCACGGTCAGCAACTCCGGTGGCACGGTGTCCGAACCGGTGCTGATCACGCTGAACCTGCCGCCGGGCGTGAGCTCGGTGCCGATCCCCGGTGGTGGTGGCGGGGTGGGTGCGGCCGCCCGGCAACTGCCCGGGGTGCCGACGGTGCAGGTGAACTGCCCGCCCGGTTCCGGCACGGTGACCTGCACGACGGCCACCGGCCTGCTGCCGGGCCAGGGCGCGGTGCTGACCTTCCGGCTGGTCGCCGACGGCACCGCCGACGAGAGCCAGGTCACCGGCTCGGTGTCCTCGGGCGGCGCGCTGCCGGTGGCGGTGAAGGTGCCGGTCAAGGCCGCGCCGGACGACGTGAAGCTGTCCGTGGGCAAGGCGTGGACCTCGAGCTTCCCGTGGGCGAGGCAGCCGGTGCTGCACATCGGCCTGCACAACGCCGGGCCAACCATCAAACCGGCCACGATCACCGTGAGCAGTCCGGCGCGGCTGGTGCTCGGTACCTACCGCGCGACCTGCACCACCGCCGGTGGCACCACGAACTGCGCCAGCAAGAAGGCGATGAACCCGGGTGAGCGGCTGTACCTGTGGGTGCTGCTGGACAAGCAGCCGCACCAGGACGTGACGGTGACGGTCACGGCGAAACTGGGCAAGGACACCGAGTCCAAGACCGTCCAGTTCGACTGCTGGGGCCGCAAGTGCACGCCGCCGTCGTCCTCGGTGACGCCGACGCCGCCATCCAGCACGAAGCCCACGAAGCCGACCACGGCGCCGCCGAGTTCGAAGCCTTCGGAACCGCCGTCGAGCCCGCCGTCCAGTGGTGGGCCGAGTGCGCCGGAATCACCCGGGCAACCGGCGCCGCCACCTCCGCCCGCGCCTCCGGCAGTCACCCCGGGACCCCGCTGGGACCTGCCGTTCATCTAGCCCCGCGCGCTCCGCTAGCGTGCGGCGGGTGATGGGGAAGATTCACCAGGTACTGGAACGTCATCGTGAACTCCTGCGGTTCGCTCTGGTCGGGGGCGTTTGCTTCGTCCTGACCCTGGCGGTGAACTACGCGCTGAAGTTCACCGTGCTCACCGCGCACCCGGTGACGGCGCAGGGCATCGCGGTACTGGTGGCGACGATCGTGTCGTACGTGCTCTCGCGGGAATGGTCGTTCAGCACCCGCGGCGGGCGGCGGCGACCGCACGAGGCGGCGTTGTTCTTCCTGATCAGCGGGATCAGCCTCGGGCTCAACGCGCTGCCGCTGGCGATCTCACGGTACGTGTTCACCCTGCGCGTGCCGGAGGTCGAGCTGCTCACCCAGGAAGTGGCCGACTTCCTCAGCGGAATGATCATTGGCACCCTGCTCGGTTCCGTCTTCCGCTGGTGGGCCATGAAAAAGTGGGTCTTCCCGCTCGCCGACGCCCGTCCGCGCACGCCACGGCTGCCGCGCGAACCGGGAATTCCCCAGGACCGGGCGGCCTGAACAGGCCACTCTACGTACACTGCGAACTGTGACAGTTGTGGAAACTGTGCTCAATCGGGTGCCGAGGCCGCTGCGCTCGATCCTGATCAAGCACCGGGAACTGCTGAAGTTCGCGATCGTCGGCGGCACCACCTTCCTGGTCGACAACGGCGTCTGGTACCTGCTCAAGCTGACCGTGCTGGAGTCCAAGCCGACCACGGCGAAGGCCATCGCGATCATCGTCGCGACGATCGTGTCCTACGTGCTGAACAGCGAGTGGTCGTTCCGCACCAGGGGCGGGCGCGAACGGCACCACGAAGCGGCGTTGTTCTTCCTGATCAGCGGCGTGGCCATCGTGGTCAACCTGATCCCGCTGTACGCCTCCAGATACGTGCTCGACCTCGAAGTTCCGCACGTGCCGTTCTGGGCGCAGGAGATCGCCGACTTCACCAGCGGCTCGATCATCGGCATGCTGCTGGCCATGGTGTTCCGGTTCTGGGGCTTCAAGAAGTGGGTGTTCCCGGACGAGCTGGGCCACCGGCGCCGCGAAGGTGACGAAACCGACGCCGAAGTGCACGAGTTCCCCAGCCGCTAGCGCGGGGTGCGCTCCACCGGCCACTTCATCGCGGTGACCGCGTCGGCCGGACGCGGGACGCGCAGGAACAGGCTGAACGTGGCCGGTCGCTTGACCGAAAGCTCCAGCCTGCCGCCGTCGGCTTCGGCGAGGGCCCTGGCCAGCGCGAGGCCGACACCGGTCGACCCGCCGCCGGAGAACCCGCGTTCGAAGATGTGCGGTGCGAGTTCGTCGGGCACCCCGGCCCCGGTGTCGTGCACCTCGACGACCACCGTGCCGTCGGCGTCACCGCGGCGGGCGGCCAGGGTGACCGTGCCCGAGCCGTGCCGCAGCGCGTTGTCCAGCAGCACGCCGATGACCTCGCGCAACCGGCTCGGCGTCGCCCTGGCCATCAGCCCCTCGGCCACGCGCAGCCGCAGGTTGCGGCCCTCGGCCTTGAGCGTCTGCTGCCACTCCTCGGCGATGCCGGGCAGTTCGGCGGGCAGGTCCATCGGCTCGGCGCCGACCTCGCTGGCCGCGCGGGCCGCTTCGAGCAGTTCGTCGAGCGCCTCGGCCAGGCGGTCGGCCTGCTCCTGCGCGGCACGGGCCTCGTCGACCACCTCGGAATCGCCGTACAGCGTCAGCGATTCCAGCCGCAGTTGCAGCGCGGTCAACCGGCTGCGCAGCTGGTGCGACACGTCCCCGACCAGCTGCCGTTCCCGCTGCACCAGCTGCGCGAGCGCGGTCGCCGACGAATCGAGGGCCTCGGCGACCATGTCCAGTTCACCGACGCCGTAGCGCTTCTGATCGGGCCGGAAGTCACCGCCACCGAGCCGGGCCGCGCGGTCGGCGACGTGCCGCAGTGGTTGCGCGAGGCGTCGCGCGGTGACCGTGGCGACGACGGTGCCGATGCCCACCGACAGCACCACCAGCAGCATCACCGCCATCGTGACCTGCGTCTGCGTGGTCCGCAGCGGCGCCGACGGGATCTCCAGGGTGACCGTGCCCTCGCGGGCGATCGGCACGACCGCGGTCACCGGGTCGCCACCGGGATCGGCGCCGTAGACCTTGTCCAGCTCGTTGCGCTGCCGCACGGTGAGGCGGCCGTCGGGCGGCACCCCGGCACGCAGTTTGTCCAGTTCGAGGGGGCGGCCGGCGGCGATGTCGTCGTCGATGGTGGCCGCGATGACCTGCGCGCGGGCGGCCAGGTCCTCGCCGTTCAGGTTGTCCACCAGCAGCCACGCGGTCACCCCGAGCGGGATGCCGAGCGCCGCCCCGGTGACCGCGACGGCCAGCAGGATGGCGAGCAGGATGCGGCGGCGCACGTTATCCGGGCTTTTCGGGGGTCCGGGAGTCGCCCCCCGGCCAGATCTCGGCGTTGAAGCGGAAGCCGACCCCGCGCACGGTGGCGATCCGCCGCTCGGCGTCGTTCGGCTTGGCCCGGCCAAGCCCGTCGTCACCGGCGATCGCGAGTTTCCGGCGCAGCCAGGACATGTGCATGTCGAGCGTCTTCGAGGTCTTGGACTCCAGGTCGTTCCACACCTCGGCGAGGATCTCCTCGCGGCTGACCACCTGCCCGGCCCGGCTCATCAGCACGCGCAGCAGTTCGAACTCCTTGTTCGCCAGCTGCACTTCGCGACCGTCCACAGTGACCATCCGCGCGCCCAGGTCCATCCGCACGCCACCGGCTTCCAGCGCGTCCGGCGCCCGGCGGCGCAGCAGCGCGCGGATGCGGGCGAGCAGTTCGGCCAGGCGGAACGGTTTGGCCACGTAGTCGTCGGCACCGGCGTCGAGGCCGACCACGAAGTCCACCTCGTCGGTGCGCGCGGTGAGCATCAGCACCGGCAGTTCGGTGCCGCTGGCCCGCAGGCGGCGGCACACCTCCAGCCCGTCCATGCCGGGCAGGCCGAGGTCGAGCACCAGCAGGTCCACCCGGTCGGTGGCGGTGCAGTCGAGCACGGAGGGGCCGTCGCCGACCACCTTCACCGTGTACCCCTCGCGCTGCAGCGCGCGCGACAGCGGATCCGCGATCGCGGGGTCGTCTTCAGCCAGGAGAACCGTGCTCACCGGAGCAACTCTACGTCCCCGCCCATGAAAGGATGGTGATCATGTCGCGCTTCACCGAGGATCTGGCGCTCGCCACCCGGCTGGCCGAGGCCGCCGACGCCATCACCACGGCCCGCTTCGGCGCGCTCGACCTCCGCGTCGACCGCAAACCCGACCGCACCCCGGTGACCGACGCCGACACCGCCGTCGAGGACGCCATCCGCGAACTGCTGGCAGCCGAGCGCCCGGACGACGCCGTCGCCGGCGAGGAACGCGGCGGCGACACGCGCGCGACCGGCCGCACCTGGGTGCTCGACCCGATCGACGGCACCAAGAACTTCCTGCGCGGCGTCCCGGTCTGGGCCACGCTCATCGCGCTGGTCGAGGACGGCGAGCCGGTGGTCGGCCTGGTCAGCGCCCCCCTGCTCAGGCGCCGCTGGCAGGCCGCGACCGGGGCAGGCGCCTGGGTCCGCGACGAACGCGGCGAGCGCCGCATCTCGGTCTCCAGCGTGTCCGCGCTCGAAGACGCCTACCTCTCCACCACGCACCTCGGCTCCTGGTCCGAACACCACTCGCGCGAGGCCTACCTCGCCCTGACCGACGCCTGTTGGGAAAGCCGCGCGTTCGGCGACTTCTGGCAGCACTGCCTGGTCGCCGAAGGCGCCCTCGACATCGCCGCCGAAGCCATCGTGAACCCGTGGGACGTGGCCGCCGCGCAGGTCCTGGTAACCGAGGCAGGCGGCCGTTTCAGCGACCTCTCAGGCGCCCCGCGCTACGACAACGGCTCCGCCCTGTCCACCAACGGCCTCCTACACGAGGCCGCCCTAACCACCCTGCAGCACTAGTCACCTCCTCTCTCCGGGCGCCCACATTCGTGTCATCGGGGACAGACAGGTGCCGTGAATGTGGCTTTCACGGCACATTCCGCCGTGAAAGCCACATTCACGGCACCCCCCACCCCCACAACACACCGCCACCCGGGGCACCACCAGGAGCACCCGCCCAAACCCCCCACCCCACCCCGGTCCACAGCCCAAAACACGGCGGGGGCGCCGATGTCAAGGCATCATTCCCGCCTTGACATCGGCGCCCCCGCCGTAGTCACAATAAAAAACCGGGGCGGGCTCCCAGCCCCTAAACCTGACTCCCAGCCCATTCCAACCGATCCACCAACGGCCAAGCCCTCAACGGCACCCGAACCGGCAAAACCATCGTCGTAGCGCACTGTTCATCGATCACCCGGTACGGATCCCGCTGTTCGAAATCGAGGTAGCGCACATGCACCTCGGGCAGCCGCGACCAGCCGAGCGCCTCGTAGTAGCCCACCGAGTGCTCCCCGCACATCAGCAGTCCGAACGGCACGGCCAGTTCGTCCAGCAGCGCGGTGACCCGGGTGCCCAGCTCACGGCCGATGCCGCGGCCCTGGAACTCGGGGTGCACCGCGACCAGGCCGACGTTGCCGACGAGCACCTCCAGTGGCGCCCCGCCTTCGGAGATGCGGACGAACCGCCGCAGGACCCCGGCGTGCGCGATCACCCGGTCGCCGTCCTTGCCGATCACCCGCGCTTCCGGCCGTGAGCCGTACCAGGTCAGTTCGCCGGAGAACGCCGTCGGGAAATCGGGGTACGCCGCCCGGAGCATGGTCGCGAGCTCGGCGTGCTCCGTCCGCCCCAGCTCACCTTCGCGCCTGATTTCCCACGTTGTCATGCACAGGAGCGTGACATCGGCGAGCTCGAACAAGCGAGCGATTTAAGTCCGGGCCCCCGGCAGCACGCCCACCGCGCCCCGCGCCACCTGCGCCCAAGCCAGCCTGCCGAACAGGTAGTGGCAGGCCACCTGCTCGTTGGTGAACCGCGCCCAGTCGTAGCGGTTGCCCTGCTCGCGCCAGAACACCTCCCACGCCGGTTCGGGGTCGTCGACGCGCAGCAGGCACCAGGCATTGTCCGCCTCGGCCCCGATCGAGACGACCTCGTGCGGCACCCCGAGCGACTCCAGCCAGCGGGCGATCGAGTCCGTGTTCACGCGTCCTGCCTTTCGAACGTGATGTCGGTCAGGTAGCCGAGGGTGACCAGCTCGTCGGCGGAGTAGAGCGCGCGGTAGCGGTGGCCGCTGGTCCACATCGGCAGCGCGCGCCGCACGCGGTAGCGCCGGTAGCCGGTCTCGAAGTACGCCATGGGCAGCGAGCGCTTGCCGTACGGGAGGCCGTCGGCGGCGAAGACGCGGCCTTCGACCGGGCCGAAGCGGTCGAGCAGGGTGCCTTCGGCGACGACCACCGGTTCGCCGGGCTGCCAGTCCTCGATCTCGTTGACCACCGGGTCCAGCGCGGGCGGCTCGCCCGGCGGGGTGGCGTTGCGCCGCAGGCCGCCGCGGACCTTGGACAGCGCGTCCTCACTGGTGATCAGGTGCGACTCGGGGTGGTCGTGCGGTGGGAAACCCCGCGCGGGCAACGGGAGCTGGCACGCCGGGCGGTCGGACGCGACCGGCAGGTGCCCGATCGGGAACATGTGCACCAGGAACAACGCCACGACGCTCTCGCGTTCCTTGCGCGGCGTGCCGAGCTGCGGCGGCTGCTGGTAGTGCTGCCGCATCGGCTGCTGTCCGCCCCACTGCTGGTAGCCACCGCCGTAGGGCTGGTGCGGATAGGCGCCGGGCGGCGGGTAGTACGGCTGCTGCGGCACGGGTGGCGGCGGCGCGAGTTGCTGCTGGGGCGCCATCGGCGGAACAGCGTCGGAAAACCCGGCCGCCGTCGTGCCGGACAGGGGCAGCGGGCCGATCGGCCCGGTCTTCAGCGACGCCGCCAGACCGGACGGCGGCGTCGGCACGTCGTCGAAACCGCCCTGGGGCAACAGGCCCTGGTACTCCCCGGGCGGCAACGCGATCGGCCCGGTCCCCATCCCACTCACATCCGCCACACCGTCCACAGTGTCACCAACGGCCACACCGGACAGCACCGGCAGGGAAACCGGGGTGGGCAGGTGCGCGCCCGGGTTCGGGTCGACCAGTTCGACGGGCGCGACCGCCACCGCTTCACCGCCGGGCCCGATCGCCGTGGTCAGCCGATCGGACACCGCGCCGAGATTGGCCGCCACCCCGGTCAGCACGGTCTCCACGCCGAGCGCCGCCGCCGGGTGCCCGGCGTCCGCCACGGCCAGCGCGGCGTCCCGGTTCTTCGCCGCGTCGACCAGTTGCCGGACCATCTCCACCTTCGCCGCGCCGATCTCCGCGGCGGCGTGCTCCAGCCGCGACGCGGCCTGACCGGCACCGCGGGCGGCCGCGACCAGCTGCCCGGTGTCCGCGTCGGCGAACCCCGCCCACGCCCGGCGCGCGAGTTCGCCCGCATCGCCGGACAACGCGGACAGCGCTTCACTGGCGACCACGTCCGCCTCCGAAGCCAGCGCGGACAGCTGCCGTTCCGCCTCGCGCCACGCCCCGGCCTGCTCCAGCAGGGCGTCCTCGTCCGCCTGCGGCCAGGCGAGCCCGACCTCCGCCGCCACCGCGGCCAGCTCGCTGGGAAGCTCGATGCCCATTGCGCCCCCCTAGCCGTTCAGTTCCTCGGCCGCCGCGGCGTCCGCGCCGGTGTATTCGCCTGCCGCTGTGGAGAACTTCGTACCCCACGCCCCCAGCCGTGCGCTCAACCCTCGCACCAGCGCACGCGTCTCCGCCGCAGGCGCGGCGTGCGACGCGGCGAAACTCTGCCCTGGCGTGTCCGTGCCCCAGGCTTCACCGGTCGCTTCCAGCGCCCACTCCAGATCGGCCGCGATCAGCCGCGCACGTTCCGCGAAGCCTTCGAACTCCGCGGCCTTCGCCCGCAGTCGCTCGGCGTCGGCCTGGAATCCGGTCACCGCCCAGCCGATCCCGCGGTCGGCCAGCCCTCGTCGTCCAGCCAGACCTGGTCCTCGAAGCTCTCGTCCTCGACCGGTTCCTTGACCCTGGGCAGGTCCGGCACCAGTTCGACGGCGTCCAGGTCCGCGGTGCCGCGCAGGAGCGCGTTCGGATCGGTGCCCTGGGGCAGCGCGGGGGCCAGCACCTCCTCGGCGCTGGTGAACGCCTTCATCCTGGCCGTGTCGACCAGGCGGACGATCTCCCTGGCCAGTTCGGCGGGCCCGTACTCGCGGTAGGCGGCGGCGCCGATCTCCAGCCCGGTCAGCGCGCCGTGAGCGCCGACGGTCGCCTTGACCAGGCCGTCCCCACTGCTCGCGCTCGCCCGCACGGCAGCCAGTTCCCGCTGCACGCCGGCCAGGTGATCACGGCTGCGCCGGTAGTCGGCGAGCAGTTCGTCCACGCGCGCTCGATGCTCGGTCACGACGGTCTCCTCCAGCCACAGCGGTCGGCAACGGTTCTGACGCACCGCACCGCCCGCCGGTTCCGCCCACAGGAAAACCGTCGCCGGATCGATCCCGGGCGAGTCCCACACTCAGGAAGCCGAGTCCCACACTCGTGCAGCCGAACCCCGCACTCGCCGCAAACGCTATGAATGGGGCATTACTTGCATTGAACGCTAGTAATGCCCCACTCATAGCATTCGTCAGCTGCTGAGGGCTTGGACTACTCGGGAGGGGCTGGGGCGGCCCAGCCGTTCGGCCATCCACGTGCTGGTGCGCACCAGTGCGTCCAGGTCGACGCCGTGTTCGATGCCGAGGCCGTCGAGCATCCACACCAGGTCTTCGGTGGCCAGGTTGCCGGTGGCCGACTCGGCGTACGGGCAGCCGCCGAGGCCACCGGCCGAAGAGTCCACAGTGGACACGCCGAGGCGCAGTGCGGCCAGGGTGTTCGCCAGCGCCTGGCCGTAGGTGTCGTGGAAGTGCACGGCCAGCCGGTCGGGCGCGCCGAAGCCCGCGACCACCCGCTCCACCTGCCCCGGCGTGGCCACGCCGATGGTGTCGCCGAGGGAGAGCTGGAAGCAGCCCATGTCCAGCAGGCGCCGGCCCGCGGCCACCACCTGCTCGGCCGGCACCGCGCCCTCCCACGGGTCGCCGAAGCACATCGACAGGTAGCCGCGCACTTCGAGCCCTTCGGCCAGCGCGCGGGTGACCACCGGCTCGAACATGCCGAACTGCTCGTCCAGGCTGGAATTGAGGTTCCGCTTGGCGAAGGTCTCGGTGGCACTGGCGAAGATCGCGATCCCGGACACGCCCGCGGCCAGCGCGCGGTCCAGTCCGCGTGCGTTCGGCACCAGCACCGGGTACGACACGCCCTCGCGGCGCTGGAGCCCGGCCAGCAACTGCTCGGCGTCGGCCAGCTGCGGCACCCACTTCGGGTGCACGAAACTGGTCGCCTCCAGCACGGACAACCCGGCCGCGGCCAGCCGGTCCAGGAACTCCAGCTTCACCTCGACCGGCACCACGGACTGTTCGTTCTGCAGCCCGTCGCGGGCGCCGACCTCCCAGATCCGCACCCGGTCCGGCAGCCCGGCGGCCGACGGGACCCGCTCGGGCAGCCCGGCCTCGCGCGCGCCCAAGTCAGCGTCCCCGGCCGCGCTGCGGCGGCTCCGGTGGCGGGGCCTGCTGCACGAAGTCGTCGTACGGGTTGTCGTTGACCTCGCGGTAGATGTGCGTGTGCACCTTCTCGACCTTCGGGATGTCCTCGAAGGTCAGCGGTTCGTCGGAGGCGGATTCGATGATCAGCGTGCCGCACCCGAAGACGCGGTCGATGAGCCCGTGCTCGAACCGCACGCTGTTGATCCGCGACATCGGGATGTCGATCCCGGTCCGCTTCAGCACGCCCTCGCGGGCGATCAGCCGGTCGGTGGTGACGATGAAGTGCGTGGTGCGCCAGCGGACGAACGGCGCCACGAACAACCACAGGATCAGCAGGAGCCCGACCGCGCCGATGACGATCAGCCAGATCATGTCCCACGGCGGCGCGACGTCCATCGCCAGCGTGGCCAGCCAGATCCCGGCGGCGAGGGTGGCCAGCAGGACCAGGAACGGCACGATCAGCATCTTGAAATGCGGGTGCTTGTGCACCACGACGCGCTCGCCTTCGCTGAGCAGATCGTCTGGGTAAGCCACGTCGACGCTCCCGTGCTCGAAGCCTTCAGGTGCGCCTACCGTACCCGTCAGTTGGGACGCAGGTGCACCACGTCACCGGCAAAGATGGTGCGTCGCTCACCACCGGGGCCCTGCAGCACGAGTTGACCGGAGGGGTCCACGTCCACGGCCTCTCCCGGCACCGCCCCGCCGTCCGGCGTGATGATGTTGACGCCCTGGCCGATGGTGGCGCAGTGCCGCCGGTAGTCGGCCAGCAGCCCGGCCCGCGCGAGGTCGCCGCCCGCCGCGCGCCAGCGGCTCTCGCGCTCGGCGAACGCGGTGAGCAGCAGCCGGGCGATCTCGGTGCGGTCGGTGGTGCGCGCGCCCTGCTCGGCGAGCGAGGTGGCGGGCAGCCCGCCCGGACCCGGCGGCACCTTTTCCTTGAGCGGCAGCACGTTCAGCCCGATGCCGAGCACCACGCCGATCTCCTCCGACGACAGCGCCTCGGACAGCACCCCGGCGCACTTGGCCCGGTCGGGCCCGGCGAGCACGTCGTTCGGCCACTTCAGCACCGCGTCCACGCCCAGCTGCTCCGCCACGTCGACCAGCGCGAGTCCGGCGACCACGGCGAGCGAGCCGAGACCGGCGAAGGTGACCTCGCGCGGGCGCAGCAGCACGCTGAGGTAGATGCCCGCGCCCTTCGGCGACCGCCAGTCGCGGGCCCGCCTGCCGACGCCGGCCGTCTGCTCCTCGGCGATCAGCACGGTCCGGTCCTCGGCGTCCTCACCGTCGTCGGCGGTGGCCGCGACGCGCAGGTCCGCGTTGGTGGAGCCGGTGCTGGCCACCACGTCGATGGCCGCGTACGGGCCGGCCGGCTGGAGGAGGGCGGCGCGCAGGGCGGCGGCGTCCACGGGAGCACTGCGGTGATTCACCCCTTCAGGTTAGAAGAGTCCCGCGCATCGGGATATTCGGCGGTCCGGCCGGGGGACGCCCTCTAGCCTGACCGCGTGGCGAATCGACTCCACCGCTTCCTCGCGGGTGCGGGCGGGCGGGCCCTCGTGGCGGTTCCGCTCGTCGGCGCGCTCGTGATCGGCGGGTACATGCTGGCCGAAGGCAACGGCGGCGAGCCGGTTCCGCAGGCGGCTCCGGTGAACCCCGCCGGTGGCGGTGCCGTGCCCGCCGGTCCGTCCACCTTGCGCGAGACCGCGCCGGTGGAGGCGGTGACGCCCGCGGCCGCGCCGAACGAGCTGGACGTCTGGGTCTCGCGTCTGGCCGGACCACTCGACATCCCGGCGCAAGCCCTTGCGGCCTACGCCTCGGGCGAGCTGAAGTTGCGCGAGGAGCGCCCGGGCTGCCACCTCACCTGGGTCACGCTCGCCGGTATGGGCAAGGCGGACGGCGACCACCGCGACAGCTCGGTCGACGGTGCGGTGGCCGCGGGACGCAAGCTGTGCGGCAAGGGCGTCGACCTGGATACCGGCTGGTGGAAGGCGGTGGGCGCGTACCACGGCGGCGGCGACGCGGAACTGTTCCGCCAGAAGGCGCTCGCCAACGCGCAGCTCTACGCCACGCTGTCGCTCAACCCGGAACTCGCGACCGCCCCGGCCACCCGCGCCACCCGGTTCGCGCTCGACCAGATCGGCCTGCCGTACGTGTGGGGCGGCAACGGCCCGGAAGCCGGTGCCGCCGGGTTCGACTGCTCGGGACTGACCAAAGCCGCGTACGACAGCGCGGGCCTGAACCTTCCGCGCACGGCCGACAGCCAGTTCCGCGCGCTCGGCGCGTCGGCGAAGGAACCGTCCCTCGGCGATCTCGTTTTCTACGGGAATCCGGCGACCCGCATCCACCACGTCGGCATGTACGTTGGCAACGGCTTGATGGTGAACGCGCCCACCGAAGGGCAGGCCATCCAACTGCACAGCTACCGCACCCGCGGTGACGACTACGCCGGAGCCGCTCGCCCGTGACCGATTTCTGCTGGCTGGACCTGAAAACCCGCGATGTGGCCGGTACCGCCGCGTTCTTCTCGGCCGCGCTGGGCTGGCGGTTCGAAGTGGACGAACAGGATTTCCGCCGCGCCACCAAGATCCACGCCGGCGACCGGCGACTCGGGGGTGTCAGCGATCTGGCGAACCCGATCTACCCGCCGGACATCCCGGCGCACATCGCCTTCTACCTCCGCGTGGACGACGTCGACCGCCGCACGGAGATCGCCGTCGAGCACGGCGCGCTGCTGGTGGCCGGGCCGTTCGACGCCGGCGACCAGGGTCGTCTGTCCACTTTGCTCGATCCGGCCGGTGCCGCGGTGTCGTTCTGGGAACCCCGCGGGTTCGCCGGTTGGACCGAGCCGCCGGGACGGCTGGTGCTCACCTGCGCCGATCCGATCAGCGCCCGCGGCTTCTACGAGCGCACCCTGGGCGCGGCCCCTTCGTCGGCGGTCTTCGTCCAGTCGGACGCGGACACGCCGGGCTGGGAACTCGCGCTGCCGGTGGACGATCTGACCGCGGTCGCCGAGCACGGTTCCTGGTCCGCCGACGGTTCGGCGCTGCGGCTGCGGAGCCCGGAAGGCGTCGGCTTCCTGCTCACCAGTGCGCGCAACCTGCTCCCCTGACGCTCTCTCAAAGCGCAGCACTGAAGTATCCACTAGGCGGATCGGGCGCACACTTTCTTCGCAGGCGATGTCGAGATCCGGCGGACAGCTTCGTACGTGTTCACGGACGAACCGCCGATCGGAACGGAGAAAGCGATGTCCCACCCACTCGGACCGCTGGCCGACAACTTCACCGCCTACGCCGTCTACGCCACCGCCCAGTCCGAAATGCGCCACGCCTACGCCCTGATCGACGCCGGGCAGTACCTGGCCGCCGCGGCCGAGATCACCTCGGCCGCCCGAGCCGCCGAGGTGCTCGCCAGGCGCACCGAACTGCTCGACCCCGAACGCGGGCGGAGGTGGCGGAAAGTGGCGCTGACCAGGCACCGCTTCGCCGCGCACGCCCGCGCACGAGCCGCCGAAGACCACTCGCTCCCTGACGTCGCCTAGACCACGACGCCGTAGTCCCGCAGTTCGACCGACTCCGACTTCTCCTGCATGTCGCCGGTCACCAGCTTCCGCCACGGCCCGGCCAGCATCGCGCGGGTGACCCCGTTGCGCAGCCGGATGCCGAACGCCGACGAAGGCAGGAACGCCCGCGTGCCGCCCGGCAGCGGCTGCTGGTTCTCCCGCACGTAGTCCCCCAGTGCCGCCTCGTACCGGGCGAAGGCGACCCGGTGGTCACCGCGCGCCGCCGCCAGTTCCCCGGCCAGCACGTACGCGCCGACCAGCGCCATGCTGGTGCCCATCCCGACCGAACCGCCGAACGCGGCGTCGCCGAGCAGCACCACGCGTCCCCGTGACCAGCCGTCGACGTGCACCTTCGCCGCCCGGTCGGTGAAGAAGTCCTCGGCCGCCCACATGCCGCGAAGCAGGTGCGGCACCTCCCAGCCGGCACCGGCGAACGCGTCGGCCACCCGCTGCTTCTGCCCGGTCACGTCCGTGCGCGGCATCGGCGGGGCGACGAAGTACAGGTACCCGCGGGCTCCACCCGGGGTCGGGTACAGGCTCGCCATGCGCCCGCCGACGCCGTTCGCGGCGGGCAGGTTGAACATCAGCTGCCAGTCTTCCAGCGAATCCGGTGCGTCCAGGCCGAAGATCGACAGCTGGTAGCCGAGGTCGGTGACGAACTCCGACTCCGGCCCGAAGGCCAGCGCGCGCACGTTCGAGTGCAGCCCGTCCGCGCCGACCACCAGGTCGAAGGTCCGCGTCCCCGCCTTCTGGAAGGTGACTTCGACGCCGGTCGCGTGCTCGGTCAGGCTGGCGATGGAGTCGCCGTAGAGGTATTCGACCCCGTCCTGCGCGACGCCGACCAGCAGGCCGACCAGGTCGCCGCGCAGGATCTCCAGCTCGGCGATGGCGCCGCCGGAGTCGCCGAGCGCGTCGGACGGGAACTCCACCACCCTGCGCCCCGAACTGTCCACATTGGCCATTCCGCGGACGCCGGTGTGCGCGGCCCGCACCTGTTCCAGCAGGCCCATGCGCTCGACCACGGTGCGCGCGGCGCCACGCAGGTCGATCGCCTGCCCGCCGGGGCGGGGCGCGGGCGCGCGCTCGACCACGGTCGGCGAAAAGCCGTGGCGGCGCAGCCAGTGGGCCAGTGCGGGACCGGCGATGCTGGCGCCGGAAATCAGGACGTTCTTCATTGGGGTCTCCCTAGTGCAGTGCGCGTACGCTGTACATAGATACCGGTACGGCCTACATATGTCCAGCAACTCGCCGAACTGGCCGGTATGCGCACTAGTGCACAAGGGCGGTGCACTAGGATGGTCGGCGACCGCGCCGAGGAAGGAGCCACGCCATGAATTCGGCGCCGTACGCCCGGATCGTCGACGAGATCCGGCAGCGCATCGAGTCGGGCACGCTGAAGCCGGGTGACCGGGTGCCCTCGACCCGGCAGATCACCCAGGACTGGGGCGTCGCGATGGCGACCGCCACGAAGGTGCTCACCACACTGCGGCGCGAAGGCTTGGTGCGCGCGGTACCCGGGGTCGGCACGGTGGTCCGGACGACCGAAGTGCCCGCGCCGCCGGTGCGCGCGACGCGCCGCCGGATGGCCGAGGCGGAACTGAGCCGCGAGGCCGTGATCCGCAAGGGCATCGAGATCGCCGACGCGGAGGGCCTGCGCGCGCTGTCCATGCGGCGGGTGGCCACCGATCTCGGCGCCGCGACCATGTCGCTCTACCGCTACGTGCCCGGCAAGGACGAACTCGTCCTGCTCATGGCCAACGCCTGCTTCGGCGAAGAGCTTTTGCCCGCAGAAGCTCCCGAGGGCTGGCGGGCGCGGTTCGAGCTGGCCGCGCGCACGCAGTGGCGGATCTACCGGCGGCACCCGTGGCTGGCGCAGGTCATCTCGATGACGCGCCCGCAGCCGCTGGAAAACCTGCTCCTGCACGCGGAATGGGCCATGAGCGCCCTACGCGAGCTGGACCTGCCGTACTCGACGGCGCTCTACTTCCACGTCACCGTCTTCGGCTACGTCCGCGGCGCGGCGGCGAACCTGGAGCCCGAGGTGGAGGCCGAGCGCGAGACCGGCCTGAGCGCGGACGAGTACATGGAAACGCAGAACGCCGAGTTCGACCGGATCGTCGCCTCCGGCGCCATCCCGCACTTCTCCGCGATCTCCGAACTCGTCGACTTCGAACTGGACCTCGACCTGCTCTTCGAACTCGGCCTGCGCTGGACCCTGGACGGCATGGCGGGCTCCCTCGCCCGCCACGACTACCCCACCTGAAGTTTTTGCGGGCTAGGCGCTCCTCCGGTGACCTTGACTTACCGGAGGAGCGACTTACCGGAGGAGCGCCTAAAGCCGAACGCCCGCGATCTGGGTGGCCTGCGCGACGAGGCGGTCCTTGCTGTCGAAGGCGTGCGCGACCTCGTCCATCCGGTCGCCGCCGACGTCACCGGCGGTCATGCGCACGCGGATCGGGCCGGGCGCGGGCAGGCGGCGGACGTAGGCGGAGAACTGCACCGTCGGCGCCCAGCCGGAGAGGCCGAGGTCGTACGAGACCGGCGGCACCGGGTCCAGCGCGACCAGCAGGCTCAGCGGGTCCCAGTCGGCGCCGTCCCCGAGCCGCTGCCAGGACGAGATCACGCCGGCCTTGGCGGGCTTGCCGACCGCGAACCCGACCGTGCGCGGGTCGAGTCGCTGGTCGATCACGTTCATCAGGTCCACCGAGAACGCCGCACCCGGCGCCCGGACCGGCGTGGGCACGCAGTCCTCTTCCGGCGGGATGTCGATCGGCTCGATACCGGACCACCAGGGGTCGGCCTCGTCGAGCAGACCCTGCGTGAGCAGGGCTTCGACGCACGGCTTGCCCTTCTGCGCCAGGCGGGCCCGCACCTGCGTCAGCCCACGACCGGCTCGCAGCACCTCGACCGAGATCTGCGCGGGACCGGCGTCCGGCGGCGCGGAGAACGAACCGCTCACCGCGGTCAGGTGCGGGTGCGCGGGAATCAGCTCGCCCGCCGCCCGGCCGAGGACGGCGAGCAGGTAGCCGCCGTGCAGCTTGCCGCCGACCGACCACTGCGGGTCCAGCTCGGCGTCGAACTCGGTTTCGGAGCGCCGGACCAGCGCCGTGGCCTCCTGGAAGTTACCCATGGGTTCACCTTGACATCGTCAACTTGACGCTGTCAACGTGATCCGGTGAGCGGGAAGCGGCAGCGGGCGAACGCGGGTGACGGGGAAAAACTGCGCGAGGAAATCCTCGAAGCCGCCGAAGCCCTGCTGATCGAAGCGGGCACCGAAGAGGCGCTGACCCTGCGTGCCGTCGCGCGCCGGGCCGGGGTGACCACGCCCTCGGTGTACCTGCACTTCGCGGACAAGAGCGCGCTGCTCGAAGCCGTCTGCCTGCGGGTTTGGGGCGAACTGGCGGCGCGGATGCTCGACTACGCCGGTGACGTCGAAGACCCGCTGCGCCAGCTCGGCCGCTGCGGGCGGGTGTACGCGAACTTCGCGCTCGACCACCCGGTGCAGTACCGCGTGCTGATGATGCGGCCGACCAGCGGGCTGTCGCCGGGCGCCGACGCCTGCTTCCGGCACATCGCGAAAGCCGCGGCGGCCTGCGTGGACGCCGGGATCATGCGCGGTGACCCGGAATCGCTGGCGGTCGGGTTGTGGTCGGCGCTGCACGGGTGCGTGACCCTGCTGATCGCGCACCCCGGGTTCGCCTGGCCGGACGACCGCGACACGCTCATCGACAACACCATCCGCATGGCCGGCTTCGGCAGCGTGCTCGCGTCGCGGATCCCGCGCGAGGCGACCCCGCTCAGCGAAGAGCTGACCGCCGGGCTCGACCAGCTCACCGCGGGGTGGAAAGCACCTAAGCTGAGCCGGTGACCCCACAGGACCGGCTCGCTCCCGCGAAGATGTGGCTGGAACAGGGCCGGTACGACCGCGCGCTGGCCGAGCTGGACGGCTTCCGCTGGCGTGAGGAGGTCGACTCCACCTACCTGCGGGCACTCGCCCTCTGGCTGGCCGACCGCGACGCCGAAGCGGTCAAGGCGGCTTCTGCGGGCATAAGACGGTTCGGGCCCCATGCACCCCTGCTCAGCGTGCTCGGGCAGGCGTACCACTCGCTCGGCAAGCTGGTGAAGGCCGAGCGCGCCCTGCTCGAAGCGCTCGCGCTCAGCCCGGACGACACCCACCTGCTCTGCGCCTACGCCCGCGTCTGCATCGACGCCGGTCAACTGCAGAAGGCCACCGACCTGCTCGACCGCGCCGTCCCCTCGGCCGAAGTCGTCCAACGCACCCGTGACCAGCTTCTGCGGGCTAAAGCCGCGGACGACGAGGCGCAGCGGATCGAGCGGCACCCGTTGCTGCGACCGCTCGCGCCCCTCAACCGGTTCGGGCCGATCAAGACGTGGGTCGGCGTACTCGTGCTGATCTTCTGCCTGCGGATGTTCGGCCTGACCCCGCTCGCCGCGCTGCTCGGCGTCGCCTGGTTCGCCTACGCGCTCTACTCCTGGTTCGCCCCGGCTCTGGTCCGCCGGCTGGTCCGCCGCAAACTAGGACACTAGCTGACCTACTTGCTTCCTACGGTGTGCTGCATGAGCACCGAGATCAAGCCCTTCCGCATCGAAATCCCGCAGGCCGACCTCGACGACCTGCGCGAACGCCTGGCCCGCACCCGCTGGCCGAAGCAGTTGCCCGGCGACGGGTGGGACCGCGGTGTGCCGGTCGACTACCTCCGCGAACTGGCCGAGTACTGGCGGAACGGGTTCGACTGGCGGGCCCAGGAGGCGAAATTCAACGAGTTCCCGCAGTTCCTGACCGAAATCGACGGCCAGCCGATCCACTTCTTCCACCTCCGGTCGAGCAAGCCCGACGCGCTCCCGCTGCTCCTCACGCACAGCTGGCCGAACTCGATCGCCGAGTTCACCGAACTGCTGGGCCCGCTCTCGGAGGACTTCCACGTCATCGTGCCTTCGCTGCCCGGCTTCGGCTTCTCGCCACTGGTCGAGCCGGAGTGGAGCATCGAGAAAGTGGCCGCGACCTGGGCGAAGCTGATGAGCCGCCTCGGGTACGAGCGCTACGGCGTGCACGGCAACGACGCCGGCGCGCTGGTGTCACCGCAGATCGCGCTCGTCGACGCCGAACACCTGGTGGGCGTGCACATCACCGGCGGCCTCGGCATCACCCTGGAGATGATGGCCGAGTGGGGTGTGGGCGGCAGCGGTTACGCCGAGTACCTCGCCGCGCGGCCGCAGACGCTGGCCTACGGCTGGCACGATTCGCCGGTCGCGCAGCTGGCGTTCCTGGTCGAACGGTTCAAGGAGTTCGACGGCTGGCACCAGGCGGGCAGCACCGAGCCGATCGACCGCGACCGGATCCTGACCAACGCCAGCGTGTACTGGCTGACCGAGACCGGCGCGTCCTCGGCCTGGCCGTACTACACGGGCGGCGCGGGCCTGCCGATCGACCAGGCGCTGGTGCCGACCGGCGTCTCGCACGGCGGCCCCGACGAGATCCGGAAGCTCGCCGAGGCGAAGAACGACATCGTGCACTGGGCGAGCCGGGACGCCGGGAGCCACATGATCGCCATGGCCAACCCGGAGACGATCATCGCGGACCTGCGGGAGTTCTTCGGCAAGCTCGGCTAGGCAGGCAGCGCGCCGAGGATTTCCGTGATGGCCGCCGTGTCCTGGTACTCCCGCCAGTGCACGATCCGGCCGTCGCGGACGCGGAGCACGCCGATGAACGCGGCCGACGCGGACTGGCCGGTGGGGAGCACGGTGCCGGCCAGTTCGTACTCGACCACGATCGTCTCGGGGTCGGCGGTTTCGTGGATGGTGACGTTCCGGCACTGCTCGAACCGCACCGGCAGGGCACCGCGGGTCCGGCCGGCGAACTCGACGAACTCCGCTTTGCTCTCGAACCGGCGCCGGTGCCCGGTGGGTGCGAACGGGGTCTCGATCACCGCGTCGTCGGCGAGCAGGTCGTCGAACGCGGCCGGGTCGCCCAGCCAGCCGGCACGCATCGCTTCGAAGGTCTCCACCGCACCGGACATGGGCTTCCCCTAACCTGAGTGGCAACTCACCTTGCTGTCGGAGCATAATGAGTCATCACTCAGGTTGTCGAGGGAGCCGGACATGCCACGGGCCGACGCGGTGCGGAACCGGGAGCGCATCCTGGCCGCGGCCGAGCAGGTGTTCGCCGAGCACGGCGCGAGCGCGTCCACCGAGGAGGTCGCCCGGCAGGCCGGAGTCGCCGTGGGCACGGTGTTCCGGCATTTCCCCGCGAAAGCCGACCTGCTCACCGCGATCATGAAAAAGTCGCTGGCCGAGCTGCAGGCGGAGGCGGCGCAGCTGGCCTTCTACGACGACCTCGCCGGCGGGTTGTTCGTCTTCTTCCGCAGCGTCGTCGAGCAGGCGGCGGCGAAGCGGACCGTGGTCGAGGCCCTCGATGTCCGCCTCGACCTGGGCGAAGTCTTCGCCCGCTTCCGCGGCCAGGTCGAGCTCCTGCTTGTGCGGGCAAAAGCCGTCGGCACCGTCCGGCGGGGGGTGCAGGTGGACGAAGTGCTGGCGCTGATGGCCGCGCTCAGTCAGGCGGCGATCGACGACCAGCTACGTGAGCGCGTGCTCGACATCGTGTTCGCCGGCCTCAGCGCACGTGACCGGTGACGCGCTCGGCGACCACCCGCACGATCACCCGTTCGGCGCCCGGCGCGTCCGGTCCGGCGTCGCGGCCTTCGTACTTGTGCGACAGCTCGTGGTCGAGCGCGCGTTCCGGGTCCGGCGTGATGCTGGCGCGACCGCGGATCTCGGTGTAGCGCTCGGGGTCCTCCCGATCCATGATCGTCACGCTGACGCGCGGGTCGCGCCGCATGTTCCGGTCCTTCAACCGGCCCGCGACCGTGGAGAACAGCAGGTCGTCGCCGTCCCGGCCGATCCACATCGCCGAGGTCTGCGGACTGCCGTCCGCGTTGATCGTGGCCAGTGCCGCGTAGTTGCGCCCGTCGACCAGCGCCCGCACGGCTTCGCTCAGTTCCACACCCATGCCCCGAACCTAGCGCGGTAGGTGAACCCCCAGACCCCGGTGACATAGGCGACGCCGAACCCCCGAAAACCGGCTTGCATCGTTAAGCTCGCCAGCCATGAGCAGTGCGACGGAGCCTGTCGGGACGCCCCCGAGCGAAGAACCGGACATCCACACCACCGCCGGCAAGCTCGGCGACCTGTACCGGCGATACGACGAAGCGGTGCACGCCGGTTCGGCGCGCGCGGTCGAACGCCAGCACGCCAAGGGCAAGAAGACCGCCCGCGAGCGGATCGACCTGCTGCTCGATCCCGGCTCGTTCATCGAGCTGGACGAGCTGGCCCGTCACCGCTCGACCAACTTCGGCCAGGACCGCAACCGCCCGTACGGCGACGGCGTGGTGACCGGCTACGGCACCGTCGACGGCCGCCCGGTGTGCGTGTTCAGCCAGGACGTTACCGTGTTCGGCGGCTCGCTCGGCGAGGTCTACGGCGAGAAGATCGTCAAGGTGATGGACCTGGCGATCAAGACCGGCCGCCCGATCATCGGCATCAACGAGGGCGGCGGCGCGCGCATCCAGGAGGGCGTGGTCTCGCTCGGCCTCTACGGCGAGATCTTCACCCGCAACGTCAAGGCCTCCGGGGTGGTCCCGCAGATCTCGCTGATCATGGGCGCGAACGCCGGCGGGCACGTGTACTCGCCCGCGCTGACCGACTTCGTGGTGATGGTCGACCAGACCTCGCAGATGTTCATCACCGGCCCGGACGTGGTGAAGACGGTGACCGGCGAAGAGGTGACGCTGGAGGAACTCGGCGGCGCCCGCACGCACAACACCAAGTCCGGCAACGCGCACTACATGGGTTCCGACGACGAGGACGCCATCGCCTACGTCAAGGAACTGCTGAGCTACCTCCCGGCGAACAACCTCTCCGAGCCGCCGGTGTTCGAG
Organism: Saccharothrix sp. AJ9571; assembly: GCF_021725495.1. Lineage (NCBI taxonomy): Bacteria > Bacillati > Actinomycetota > Actinomycetes > Pseudonocardiales > Pseudonocardiaceae > Saccharothrix > Saccharothrix sp. AJ9571. Next base: position 1,491,319 of record NZ_CP091382.1, read on the forward strand.
GCCCCGCAGCCGGCGGGCGAGTCGATCCACGACGAGGTCACCGACGCCGACCGCGAGCTGAACGAGCTGATCCCGGACTCGGTGAACCAGCCGTACGACATGCACGAAGTGATCACCCGCATCGTCGACGACGGTGAGTTCCTCGAGGTGCAGGAGCTGTTCGCGCCGAACATCATCGTCGGCTTCGGGCGGGTTTCCGGCCAGAGCGTGGGCATCGTGGCCAACCAGCCGACGCAGTTCGCCGGCTGCCTGGACATCGACGCCTCCGAGAAGGCCGCGCGATTCGTGCGCACCTGCGACGCGTTCAACATCCCGGTGCTCACCTTCGTCGACGTGCCGGGCTTCCTGCCGGGCACCGACCAGGAGTGGAACGGCATCATCCGCCGCGGCGCGAAGCTGATCTACGCCTACGCCGAGGCGACCGTCCCGCTGATCACGGTGATCACGCGCAAGGCCTACGGCGGCGCGTACGACGTGATGGGCTCCAAGCACCTCGGCGCGGACCTGAACCTGGCGTGGCCGACCGCGCAGATCGCGGTGATGGGCGCGCAGGGCGCGGCGAACATCGTGCACCGGAAGGCGCTGGCCGAAGAGGCCGCGAAGGACGGCGGCGACGTCGACGGCCTGCGCGCGCGGTTGATCCAGGAGTACGAGGACACCCTGTGCAACCCGTACGTGGCCGCCGAGCGCGGGTACGTGGACTCGGTGATCGTGCCCGCGCACACCCGCAGCCACATTTCGCGCGCGCTGCGGCTGCTCAACGACAAGCGCGAGACGCTGCCGCCGAAGAAGCACGGCAACATCCCGCTGTAAAGGGGTAACGCATGTCCGAGAACCGTCCCCTGCTGCGCGTGGTGCGTGGCACCCCGGAAGACGACGAACTGGCCGCACTGGCCGCCGTGATCGCCGCCGCAGCTTCTGCGGGCGAAAGCAGCCCGGCACCGGAACCGCGCAAGTCACGATGGGCGGACCGCGCCGGCGCCCTGCGGCAACCGCTGCAACCGGGCCCAGGCGCCTGGCGCACCTCCTCCCTGCCGCGCTGACCCCCCTGCCGATGTCACGAATGTGGCTTTCGAGACGTCCCGCGTCCCGAACGCCACATTCGTGACACTCGCCCCCCGACGCCCGGCGTCCCCACACTCGCGCATCCGAACCCCACACTCGCGCAGCCGAGTCCCACACTCAGGCAGCCGAACCCCACACTCGCGCAGCCGAGTTCCACCTTCAGGCGGCCGAACCCCACACTCGCGCAGCTGAACCCCACACTCGTGCAGCCGAGTTCCACGTTCAGGCGGCCGAACCCCACACTCGAGGCCTCAGGCCACCCACTTGGAGAGGCCCACCCATAGCCGTGAAGGTCGCTTCGAGGCGGCGGAGTGGGCCCCCCGAAGCCACATTCGTGTCCAGTGGCTCCAGGCCGGATACGGCGAGTGTGGAACTCAGCTGCGGGAGTGTGGAACTCGGCTTCCTGAAGGTGGAACTCGGCTTCCTGAGTGTGGGACTCGGTTGCGGGAACGTGGGGCTCGGCCGGGGTTCAGCCTGTCCGGAATGTCGTGGTCGACAGGGGGGCGCCGGTCCTCATATAGTCCGCGCGGAATAAACGGAGCGGACTAGGGGGCCCAGGCGGATGAAGCTCACCCCACTGGCTGTAGCGGTGTTGTCGTTGTTGCACGAGCAGCCGATGCACCCCTACGAGATGGCCCAGCTCATGCGCGAGCGCTTCACCGATCACCACGTGAAGGTGAAGGCCGGTTCGCTCTACCACACCGTCGATCGGCTGGCGGAGAACCGGTTCATCGAGGTCGTCGGCACGCAGCGCGACGGCAAGCGCCCCGAGCGCACCGTCTACGCGATCACCCAGGACGGCCGCGACGCGGTGCTCGAGCGTGCCCGCGTCATGCTCAGCACCCCGGCCGAGGAGTACCCCGAGTTCGGCAACGGCCTAGCCCTCATCGACGAGCTCGGCCGCGACGAGGCCATCGCCGAGCTGGAGCGCCGCGAGTTGCGCCTGGCCACCGGCGTCGCCGCGGATGAGGTGATTCTGGCCAAGCTCCGCGACCGGCGGCTCCCCACCGTGCACACGCTCCACTGGCGCTACTCGACCGCCCGCCGCGCCTTCGACCTGCGGTTCACGCGCGAGCTGATCGACGACCTCAAGCACGACCGCATCACCTGGCCCCCACCCACCGAGGACGGTTCCGATGACCAGACCGGCTAACCCCTGGGCCGCGCTGGTCGCGCTGTGCCTCGGCTTCTTCATGATCCTGCTCGACACCACGATCGTGTCGATCGCCATCCCGTCGATGATCACCGGACTGCGCGCCGACCTGAACTCGGTGGTCTGGGTGACCAGCGTCTACCTGCTCACCTACGCGGTGCCGATGCTGCTCTCGGGCAGGCTCGGCGACCGGTTCGGCCCCAAACGGGTGTACCTGACCGGTCTGGTGCTTTTCACCGCCGCCTCGGTGTGGTGCGGGCTGAGCGGGACCATCACCGTGCTGATCGTGGCGCGGGCGCTGCAGGGCGTCGGCGCGGCACTGATGACCCCGCAGACGCTGGCCTTCATCACCCACCTGTTCCCGCCAGCCCGCCGCGGTGCGGCGATGGGCTTCTGGGGCGCGGTCGCCGGGATCGCCACGATCTCCGGGCCGCTGCTCGGCGGGGTGCTGGTGGACCACCTCGGCTGGGAGTGGATCTTCTTCGTCAACCTGCCCGTCGGCGTGATCGCGCTGGTGGCCGCGCTGGTGCTGGTGCCGGACTGGCAGCCGCGGCACTCGCACTCCTTCGACCTGCCCGGAATCCTGCTGTCCGCAGCCGGGCTGACGCTGGTGGTCTTCGGCCTGCAGAACGGCGAGCACTACGACTGGGGCCGCGTCTTCGGCCCGATCACCGTCTTCGAGATCATCGGCGCCGGTGTGCTCTGCCTGATCGCGTTCGTGGTGTGGCAGCGGCGCAACCGGAAGGAACCGCTGATGCCGCTGCGGTTGTTCCGGAACCGGGACTTCTCCGCGGGCACCTTCGTCTCGATCACCGTCGGCTTCGCGATGACCTCGGTCTTCATCCCGCTGGTCATCTACCTGCAGGGCGGGCTCGGGCTCACCCCCACCGAAGCCGCGCTGGTGACCATTCCGATGTGCCTGACGCAGGGCATCGTGGCGCCGCTGGCCGGGAAGCTGTCGGACCGGTTCGACGCGCGGTACGTGCTGGCCGCCGGGCTTGCCGCGCTGGCGGGCGGGCTGGTCCTGCTGTCCACGCAGGCGGACGCGGGCGCCAGTCCGTGGGCGCTGATGCCGGCGTTGTTCCTGTGCGGCCTGGGCATCGGCTCGCTGTTCCCGCCGATGAGCACGCTGACCATGGGATCCGTCGAGCGCGAGCTGACCGGTTCGGCGTCGGGTGTCTACAACACCGCGCGGCAGGTCGGCGGGGTGCTGGGCAGCGCCGGGGTGGGCCTGCTGCTGCAGATCCGGATCACCTCGGTGATCACCGAATCGGCGACCGCGGCGGCCCAGTCCCTGCCCGAGGCGGACCGGGCTCCGTTCATCCGGTCGCTCACCGACGCCGCGGGCAGCGGCAGCGAGTTCGGCCCGCCAGCGGCGGCCACCGGCCGGTTCGGCGAGCTGAGTGCCGAGATCGTCCACAACGGACTGGTCGCCGCCGCCAAGAGCGCGCTGCTCCTGCCCGCGGTGATCCTGCTCTTCGGCATCGCCGCCACGTTCGCCATGCGCCCCGCCCGCCAGAAGGTCGTGGGTGCGAAGGGCCGCTAGAACCCCGCGCACCCACGACCTCGGTGGGCTACTTCTTGTAGGTCAGGCCGTAGCCGTACGGGAACAGGGCCTTCTTGCCGTCGCCGACGTTGATCGGCAGCTGGCTGAAGTCCTGCGCCCAGCTGAAGGTCAGCTTGCCACTCGGCTTGTGGTCACCGAAGAGCACGTCGGCCACGCCGGCGCCTTCGGTGCCCGGCAGCCAAGCCGCCAGCAGCGCGTTCCAGCCCGGCAGCTCCGAGGTGATGTCCAGCGGGCGGCCGGACACGGTCACCACGACCACCGGCACGCCGGTCGCCTTCAGCTTGGCGATGGTCGCCAGGTCCTCGGCGTCCAGCTTCAGGCCGTTGGGCCGGTCGCCTTCGCCCTCGGCGTACGGCGTCTCACCGACCACCGCGACCGCCACGTCGTAGCTCTTGTCGGCCCCGTCGCCTTCGCGGTCGTAGGTCACCTGGGTGTTCGCGCCGCCGACCTGCTGGATGCCCTGCAGGATCGTGGTGCCCGTGGTGATCGGGCCGCTGCTGCCCTGCCAGGTGATGGTCCAGCCACCGGACTGGTTGCCGATGTCGTCGGCGTTCTTGCCTGCGACGAAGACCTTGCTGCCCTTCTTGATCGGCAGCGCGCCCTCGTTCTTCAGCAGCACCTGCGACTTCTTGACCGCTTCACGCGCCACCGCGCGGTGCTCGGCGCCACCGAAGTCCTTCTGCAGCGACCGGTCCGCGAACGGCTTCTCGAACAGTCCCGACTCGAACTTCTTGGTCAGGATGCGGCGGTTCGCGTCGTCGATGCGGGACCCGGCCACCCGGCCTTCGTCGACCTCGGTGCGCAGCAGCGAGATGAACTTCGGCGCGTCGTAGGGCTCCATGAACAGGTCGATGCCCGCGTTGACCGACTCCCGCACCTCGTCCGCGGTGAGGTCGTCGTTGTTGCCGTTGAGCTGGTGGACGCCGTTCCAGTCGGACACGACCAGCCCGGAGAACCGCAGTTCCTTCTTCAGCACGTCGGTGATCAGGTACTTGTGCCCGTGGGCCTTCTGGCCGTTCCACGAGGAGAAGCTGATCATCACCGAGCCGGCCCCGCGCTGGATCGCCTCCTTGAACGGCGGCAGGTGGATCTTGCGCAGTTCGCCTTCGCTGATCTCGGTGTCGCCCTGGTCGTCACCGGCGGTGGTGCCGCCGTCGCCGACGTAGTGCTTGGCCGTGGCCAGCACCGAGCCCTTCGACTTCAGCGACCGGCCCTGCAGGCCGTTGACGATGGTCGCGTTGTCGATGGCGTCCTTCGGGGTCTCGCCGAACGACTCGTACGCGCGGCCCCAGCGGTCGTCGCGGGAGACGCACAGGCAGGGGGCGAAGTCCCAGGTCGGGCCGGTCGCCCGCACCTCGGACGCGGTGACCTTCCCGATCTTCTCGACCAGTTTCGGGTCGTGGGCGGCGCCGAGGCCGACGTTGTGCGGGAAGATCGTCGCGCCGTAGACGTTGTTGTGCCCGTGGACCGCGTCGACGCCGTAGAGGGTCGGGATGCCGAGCGGGGTGGCCAGCGCGGCCTTCTGGTACGAGTCGTACATGTCGGCCCAGGCGGCCGGGGTGTTCGGCGTCGGCACCGAGCCGCCGCCGGACAGGATCGAGCCCAGCCGCAGGTCGGCGGCCTGCTGCGGGGTGGCCGCCTGCCGCTCGGCCTGGACCATCTGGCCGATCTTGTCGTCCAGCGTCATGCGGTTCATCAGGTCGTGCACCCGCAGCTGCGTCGGCAGGTACGGGTTCTTGTACAGCGGCCAGAACGAGTCGGGTGCGGCGGACGCGGTGACCGGGGTCAGCACGGCGCCGGTCAGCAGCAGGCCGCTGACCAGTACACCCGCCAGTCGAGAGGGTCTACCGGCGCGGGGACGAAGGGACATCGGTGTCCTCCGGGGAGCAGTTTCGGGCATATGTTGCGCGCGACAACAAAGTAGACCGTGACCTGGCACACAGGCGTCACAATTCGATAACGGCGCCTGGTCGGTTAACCTTTCGCCTCGTGCGCTTTGTTCTCGCTTCCGCTTCCCCAGCCCGTCTCGCGGTACTCCGGGCCGCCGGTATCGACGCCAGCGTCGTCGTCTCCGGCGTCGACGAGGACGCCGTCGCCGCCTCGCTGACCGACCCCTCTCCCAGCGAACTCGTGGTGGCCCTCGCCAAGGCGAAGGCGTCGGTGGTGGCGGAGGAGATCGCCACCACGCACGCCGACGCGGTGGTCGTCGGCTGCGACTCGATGCTGTCCATCGGCGGCGAGATGGTCGGCAAGCCGGGCAAGCCGGAGGTCGCCAGGAAGCGCTGGGCGGTGATGGCGGGCGGCTCCGGCGAGTTGCTCACCGGGCACGCGGTGATCCGCTTGCGCAACGGCGAGCGCGTCGCCGAGGCGGCTGGTTCCCGCGGCACCAAGGTTCACTTCGCCAGTCCGTCCGAAGAGGAACTGGAGCGCTACATCGCCACGGGCGAACCGCTTTCCGTCGCCGGAGCGTTCACTTTGGACGGTCTGGGCGGCTGGTTCGTCGAGGCCGTGGAAGGCGACCCGTCCAGCGTGATCGGCATCAGCCTCCCGCTGACCAGGAACCTGCTGGCCGAGGTCGGCGTGCGGGTCACCGACCTCTGGCGCGAGTAGTTCCCAGATCCTGAGAGCCGCCCCACACGAACGGGCGTTGCGGAAGAGTCCTGGACCGCGGAGCGTTGTCCACGCTCGGCAGTCACGAAACTCTGTTGTCTGCTCGGGGGACGGCCCCCGAACGACCTGACGCACCGGAGCGAGCCCGTGTCTTTCGTACGGACCTACAACAAGCCGTCGGTGTTCGCCGGAGCCGTGCTCGGCGGACTCGTCCTCGGCGTTTTGCTCGGCGTGCTGGCCAGGACCACCGAAACCCGGTGGCTGACCGACACCCTCGACCAGATCGGCAGCGTTTTCACCACCCTGCTGCAGATCGCGGTGATCCCGCTGGTGTTCACCGCCATCGTGGTGGGCATCAGCAGCCTGCGGAACCTCGGCGGCGGCAAGACCGCGGCCCGGCTCGGCGGCAAGACGGTGCTCTGGTTCGCCATCACCTCGTTCATCGCGGTGCTGATCGGCATCGCGGTCGGCAAGATCGTCAACCCCGGCAGCGGCGGGTTCGCCGCGGAGGCCACCGCGAAGAACACCGAGCGCGCGGCCAACGCGACCGGCGGCTCGTGGACCGCGTTCGTCGAAGGCCTGCTGCCGCAGAACTTCTTCTCCGCCTTCGCCGAGGGCGAGACGCTGCAGGTGCTGTTCCTGGCCATCGTGTTCGGCGCCGCCGCGTACAGCCTCGGTGACCGCGCCAAGCCGTTCGTGGACCTGACCACCAGCGTGTTCGAGATCGTGCAGCGCTACCTCGGCTGGATCGTCCGGCTCGCGCCGCTCGGCGTGCTCGGCCTGATCGGCGCGGCGGTGGCCAACTACGGCGACGCGCTGCTCGGCCCGCTCGCCTGGCTCACCGGCGCGGTGTGGATCGGCGCCGGACTGGTGCTCTTCGTGGTCTACCCGATCCTGCTGCACTTCGTGGCGAAGGTCTCGCCAGCCAAGTTCTTCGGCAAGGCGTGGACGGCCATCCAGTTCGCCTTCGTCTCGCAGTCCTCGGCCGCGACCCTGCCGCTGACCCGCCAGTCCGCGGTGAACCTCGGCGTCAACCCCGGGTACGCCAGCTTCGCCACCCCGCTGGCCAGCGCGACCAAGATGGACGGTTGCGCGGCGGTGTTCCCGGCCATCGGCGCGATCTTCATCGCGAACATCTCCGGGGTCCAGCTGAGCGTGTGGCAGTACGTCGGCATCGTGTTCGTGGCGATCTTCGGCGCGCTGGCCACCGCGGGGACCACCGGCTGGCTGACCGCGCTGACCCTGACCACCGGCCTGATCGGGCTGGCCCCGCAGCAGGTGGCGCTGGGCCTCGCGCTGATCTACTCGGTGAACCCGATCATGGACATGGCGCGCACGGCGACCAACGTGGCCGGGCAGATCGTGGTGCCGACCATCGTCGCCCGCGGCGAAGGCCTGCTCGACGACGAGGTGCTCAACACCCCGAGCACGCCGCCGCTGCTCACCGACACCGGCGATTCCCCCACCCGCCGGCACACCCCGGAACCCGCGCCCGCCTGATCGGCGGTCACGAGGCCGGGCAGGGACGCAGGTCGGCGGGGCCGAGCCGGACGTCCGGCCAGCCCCGCAGCTGGGACGGCGCCGAGTACCGCTTGGTGCAGCCCGCCTGCTTCCCGCTCAGCTCGAACACCTCGGCCAGCACCGGCCCGCGCGGGCACCCCGGCGCGGCCGGTGCCGCCGAGGCGCATTCGTGCCGCACCACCACGACCTCCGGCGCCGGGTCGCCGACCACCTGCGCCAGCAGCACGCGGCCCGCGTCGGAGAAGTACAGCCGATCCGACTGGCGCCAGGTGTCCCCCGGCGCGACCAGCAGTTCGGCGAGCACCCCGCCCTGGTAGTCGCCCTGGACCAGGCAGGCGGCCAGTTCGGCGTCCACGCACTGCAGCGAGTCCTGCCCGACCGCCACCTCCATCGGCGCCAGCGCGCTCTCCAGCACGAAGTCCGAGCCCAGCCCGCCGAACCGCACGTGGGCGGCCCCGCCTTCGGGGTCGGCGAGCAACTCGGCCGTGGTGCCCTTGACCGGCTGGCGGACGAGCACCTGGCACGCCTGCGGCCCGCATTCCGAAGCCACGCCCGCCGTGGACGACTCCCCACCGGCACCCGGCGCGGCCACGTCCGGCGCGTCCGGGCGCAGCAGCACCGCCGTCACCAGCGCACCCGCGGTGACCAGCACCGCGAGCACCGCCGTGACCACGATCGACGGTGCCGGTTTCGGACCAGTCACGACCCCTCCTCTCCCCGCCTTCGCAGACTAGGACAACCCGCTCTCGACGGCTGGGAAGGCGGGAGTCGGCGTCGCTCCCCGTATCCGGATCTGCTCTAATCGTGACGGTGACCATGCTCAAGCAGACACAGGGATTCCCGCCCGCCGTGTACCTGCCGACCGGGCCCAGGTACGCGTCCGAAACCGAGGCGCTCGTCGAGTTGCGCCGCACCCCGGACGGCCGCACGGCCCTGCTCGCGTACTCCGCCCTCGACCGGCTGGTCAACTGCTGCGGCGACCAGCAGTCCTGGGTGCTGATGCGCACCGACAAGCTCGACAAGCTCCACGCGGCGCAACCGTTCGACGTGGCCTACCTCGACCTCGAGATCCCGGCCACTCACCGGATCGGGTGAGCCTGGATCTGAGCTGAAGTGGCACTTCCCACTACCCGGGAAGTGCCACTCCAGCAGCTCATTCCCGCTCTAGCCTGTGAACTCCCGGCAGTCGATCGAGATGGGGAGTGCCGATGAGTGACTGGCTCGCGGTGGCCGCGGAGGTCGCCGAGAAGCTGCGCGAGGACGCTGTCGCCCGGGAAGAGCGCGGCGCGGAGCCGCACGCCGAGATCGAACTGCTGCGGGAGTCCGGCCTGCTGCGCCTGCTCATCCCCGCCGAATCCGGCGGCGCGGGCGGTGACTGGGCGCTGGCACACCGGGTGATCCGCCGGATCGCCGCGGCGGACGGCTCGCTCGGGCACCTGCTCGGCTACCACTACTTCCAGCTCTGGCGCACCAGGCTCTTCGACAACCCGATCGCGGAACGGCTCGAACGCGACAGCGCGGCGGGCAACTGGTTCTGGGCGGGGGTCAGCAATCCCCGGGACGCGGCACTCGAACTGCGGCCCGCCGACGGCGGCTTCACCGTGCACGGCAAGAAGTTCTTCGCCACCGGCGCTTCGGTGGCCGACCACCTGATCGTCAGCGGCACCTCGGCCGACTCCGGCCGGAAGACCACCTTCACCCTGCCCGCGCGCACCGACGGCGTCCGGTTCCTCGGTGACTGGAACAACCTCGGGCAGCGCCTGTCGGCCAGTGGCGGTGTCGAATTCACCGGCGTCTTCGTGCCGGAAAGCGAAATCCTCGGTACGCAGCCCGCCGACGGGGACCCCGGGCAATGGCGGGATTCCCTGGCACCACTGGGCTTCCAGCTGTTGCTTGCCCAGGTTCAGGTGGGGATAGCCGGTGGCGCGCTGGCCGAAGGTGCCCGTTACACCACCGAAAGCTCGCGCGCCTGGCCACTGTCCGGTGTGGACAGAGCAGCCGAGGACCCGCACGTGCTGGCCGCGTACGGCACCCTGGCGTCCCGGCTGACCGCGGCGGAACTGCTGGTCGATGCCGCCGCCGCGGCCTTCGACGACGCCGCCCGCGAGATCGACGGGCACAAGCGCGGTGAGCTCGGCATTCTGCTGTCCAAGGCGAAGGTGGTGACCACCGAGGTGTCACTGGAGATCGCGAACCGGGTGTTCGAGCTGACCGGCGCCCGGGCCACCGGCGCCAAGTACGGCCTGGACCGCTTCTGGCGCAACGCCCGCACGCTGACCCTGCACGATCCGGTCGTCTACAAGGCCACCGAGGTGGGCAGGCACCTGCTCGACGGCGAGTTCCCGCCGATCACCGGGTACAGCTGATGGCCACCCCGATCCTGGCCGACAGCGTGCGCCTGGCCGACGACGGCGTGCACATCCTGGACCGGCGGGTGTTCCCGTTCGAACGGGTGTGGGTGCGCTGCCGCACGGTCGAGGAGGTGGCCGAGGCCATCGAGGACATGGTCACGCAGTCCTCCGGCCCGTACTTCGCCGCGCTCTGGGGCATGGTGCTCGCCGCGCGGTCGGCCGCGTCGCTGCCCCGGGACGAGGCACGGGCCGCGCTGAGGGCCGCCGGTGACCGGATCATCGCCAGCCGGTCGACGAACAACCACCTCGGCAAGGCCGTGCGGCTCGTCCTGTCCGAAGTGGACACCTCGGACGAGGACCTGGTGACGGCGGCGCTGAAGGGCGCGCGGGCGGGCGACGAGCTGTACCGCGCCCGTAGCCGTGCGCTCGGGGAGTACACAGTGGGCCTGCTACCGGACGGCGCCAGGGTGCTCACCCACTGCTGGGCCGACCTCTACCTGACCGAGACCGTCGCCGCGGCCCAGCGGCGCGGCAAGGAACTCAGCTTCTTCTGCACCGAAACCCGGCCGTACCTCCAGGGTGCCCGGCTGACCGCCGAAACGCTGGCCGAGATGGGCGTGCCGACCACCCTGGTCACCGACGGCATGGGTGCCTCACTGTTCAGCCAGGGCCTGGTGGACGCGCTGGTCACCGCGGCGGACCGGGTCAGCATGGACGGGCACGTGGTCAACAAGATCGGCACGCTCGGGCTGGCGGTGGCGGCGAAGGCGTTCGGTGTGCCGTTCCACGCCCAGGTGCAGGCACCCGACCTCGACGCGCCGACCGCCGCCGACGTGCCCATCGAATACCGCGACGGCGATGACGTGCTGCACACGCTCGGGCGGCGGACCGCGAGCACCCGGGTGCGCGGGCTGTACCCGGCCTTCGACGTCACCCCGCCCGAATTCGTCACGACAGTGGTCACCGACCGTGGTGCACTGGCCCCGGCACGACTGCACGACTACTACGAGCAAGGAGACCCGTGAGCGAGCGCCTCACCACCCGCTGGGTGGTCCTCGACATCGAAGGCACGCTGACCCCGACCAGCCAGGTCCACGTGGTGCTCTACGACTACGCCCGCCCGCGGCTGGGCCCGTGGATCGACGAGCACCCCGAGGACCCGCGGGTGACCGAGGCGGCCGACGCCGTGCGCGCCGAAGGCGGACTGGCCGCCGACGCCGGTACCGGGGAAATCGTCCGCGTACTGCATTCCTGGATGGACGCGGACAAGAAAGCCGCACCACTCAAAACGCTGCAGGGCCTGATCTGGGAACAGGGTTACGCCCGCGGGGAATTGACCTCGGAATACTTTCCCGACGTGGTTCCGGCGCTCGAATCGTGGCGCTCGAGCGGCCTTTCACTGGCCGTGTTCTCCTCGGGTTCGGTGGCCGGGCAGATCGCTTCCTTCTCGAACACCACCGAAGGCGACCTGCGCCCGTTCTTCCGCCACCACTTCGACACGGTGAACGCGGGCCCGAAACGCGAAGCCGCGTCCTACCACGCCATCGCGCACGGGCTGGGCGACCCGCTGCCGTCGGAGATCCTGTTCCTTTCCGACGTCCCGGCGGAACTGGACGCGGCGAAAACCGCGGGCTGGCAGGTCGTCGGCCTGGCGCGGCCCGGCGAGCCGTTCGCCGCGGCCGACTTCGGTCTGCATCGGACGGTCGCCTCGTTCGCCGAACTGGAAATCCGGCCCCAATGAGCCCGCTGGAGCTGGCCGGGCGCGCGCTCGCCGCCGAATCCGCCCGCTACGAGGCGATGGGCTGGATGCGCGGCACTTCGGGCAACCTGTCGGTCACCCTCGCCCGCGATCCGCTGCGCTTGGCGGTCACCGCCAGTGGGCTGGACAAGGGCAAGCTGACCGCACAAGACGTGGTCGAGGTCGACGGCCGCGGCCAGGCCGTCCCCGGGCAGGCACAGGCACCCTCCGCCGAGGCCGGGCTGCACGCGCGGATCGCCGAGGTGGCCGAGGCGGGTGCCGTGGTGCACGTCCACGCGATGGCGCCGGTGCTGGCGGCCGAGTTCTGGCCGGACGGCGTCGAACTGCGTGACCTGGAGATGCTCAAGGGTTTCGGCCGCCGGGCCCACGACGACCTGGTGACCGTGCCGGTGGTGCCGAACAGCCAGGACATGGACGTGCTCGGCGACGCCTTCGAGGCCGGGTTCCGCGCCGACACCCCGGCGCTGATCGTCGCGCGCCACGGCATCTACGTCTGGGGCGACGACCTCGCGCACGCACGCGGGCGCATCGAGTGCCTCGAATGGCTTCTTCGCTTCAGGACCCGCTTGTACCGTGCATTCGAGGGGTCTCCCCAGTGACAACAGGTGAAAGGTGGCCATCATGACCCTGCTGACCGTCTGGGCGGAGGACGACCCCGCCGGTGTGCTCCGGCGCACGCGGGACGCCGGGGAGATCAAGGCCGTCCTGGGCGAGCTGGGCGTCAGGTTCGAGCGGTGGCCGGTCCGGGACCTGCCCGCGCGGCCGACCGAGGAACAGGTGCTCGACGCCTACCGCGCCGAGGTCGACGAGGTCATCCGCACCGAGGGCTACACCTTCGTCGACGTCAAGCAGCTCACCCCGGACGACCCCGGCGCGGCGCAGGCGCGGGCGAAGTTCCTCAGCGAGCACACCCACGACGACGACGAGGACCGCTTCTTCGCGCGCGGCTCGGGGGTGTTCTACCTGCACGTGGACGGCAAGGTGCACGCGGTGCTGTGCGAAGCGGGCGATCTGCTCAGCGTGCCCGCCAGGACCACGCACTGGTTCGACATGGGCACCCGGCCGGATTACGTGTCCATTCGTTTCTTCCACGATACAGAGGGCTGGGTCGGGGATTTCCTGGAGAATTCCGTCGCGGATCGCTTCCCGCCGATGGACGAGCTGACCCGTGAGGGTGACTTGCCTCTCAAGACGAACTCGACGCCAAGTCCGTAAACTGCGGCGAAGCCGATAGCCACACATGGAGGTAGGGCGTGCCCGAAGCAGCCAGCGCGAGCCAGGGCGGACCGGTGACGAAGGTGCTGGTCGCCAACCGCGGGGAGATCGCGGTCCGGGTCATCCGAGCGGCCAAGGACGCCGGCATCGCCAGCGTCGCGGTCTACGCCGATCCCGATCGCGACGCCCCCCACGTGCGCCTCGCCGACGAAGCCTTCGCACTCGGCGGGACCACCGCCGCGGAGAGCTACCTCGTCATCGACAAGCTGCTCGACGTCGCCGCCCGTGCCGGCGCCGACTCGGTGCACCCCGGCTACGGCTTCCTCTCCGAGAACGCCGAGTTCGCCCAGGCCGTGCTGGACGCGGGCCTGACCTGGATCGGGCCGCGCCCGCAGGCCATCCGCGACCTCGGCGACAAGGTCACCGCGCGGCACATCGCGCTCAAGGCCGGTGCGCCGCTGGTGCCGGGCACCAAGGAGCCGGTGGCCGGTGCCGACGAGATCATCGCCTTCGCCGAGGAACACGGCCTGCCGGTGGCGATCAAGGCCGCCTTCGGTGGTGGTGGCCGCGGGCTGAAGGTGGCCAGGACCCTCGAAGAGATCCCCGAGCTGTTCGAGTCGGCCACCCGCGAGGCGGTGGCGGCGTTCGGCCGCGGCGAGTGCTTCGTGGAGCGCTACCTCGACAAGCCGCGTCACGTCGAGGCGCAGGTCCTCGCCGACCAGCACGGCAACGTGATCGTGGTCGGCACCCGCGACTGCTCGCTGCAGCGGCGGCACCAGAAGCTGGTCGAGGAGGCGCCCGCGCCCTTCCTGTCCGACGAGCAGCGCGCCACCATCCACAGCTCGGCCAAGGCCATCTGCGCCGAGGCCCAGTACTCCGGCGCCGGCACGGTCGAGTACCTCGTCGGCACCGACGGCACCATCTCCTTCCTGGAGGTGAACACCCGGCTGCAGGTCGAGCACCCGGTCTCCGAGGAGACCACCGGCATCGACCTGGTCCGCGAGCAGTTCGCCATCGCCCGCGGTGAGCGGCTGCGGTTCACCGAGGACCCCGAGCCGCGCGGGCACTCGATCGAGTTCCGCATCAACGGCGAGGACGCGGGCCGCAACTTCCTGCCCGCGCCGGGCACGGTGACCACCTGGGCCGCGCCGAGCGGGCCGGGCGTCCGGGTCGACTCCGGGGTGGAGTCCGGCAGCGTGATCGGCGGCCAGTTCGACTCGATGCTGGCGAAGCTGATCGTCACCGGTTCCGACCGCGAGAACGCGCTGGAGCGCAGCCGCCGCGCGCTGGACGAGCTGGTCGCCGAGGGCCTGGCCACGGTGATCCCGTTCCACCGCGCGATCGTGCGGGACCCGGCGTTCATCGGCGACGGCAAGCAGTTCCACGTGCACACCCGCTGGATCGAGACCGAGTTCGACAACCAGATCGAGCCGTTCACCTCGCCCGCCGAGGTCGACGAGGACGAGCAGCCGCGGCAGAACGTGGTGGTCGAGGTCGGCGGACGGCGGCTGGAGGTCAGCCTGCCCGGCAACCTGGCGCTCGGCGGTGGTGGCGGCGCCGGTCCGGTGGCGAAGGCCAAGCCGCGCAAGCGCAGCGGTGGCGGCAAGACCGCGGTCAGCGGCGACGCGGTGACCGCCCCCATGCAGGGCACCATCGTCAAGGTCGCCGTCGAAGAGGGCCAGCAGGTCGAGGCGGGTGAGCTGATCGTGGTGCTGGAAGCGATGAAGATGGAGAACCCGGTCACCGCGCACAAGTCGGGCACGGTCACCGGCCTGACCGCCGAGGTCGGCGCCGCGGTGTCGCAGGGCACCGCCCTCCTGGAAATCAAGGACTAAGGGGGCGCAGCCGTAGACTTCACTCATGGGTGACAACCCGGGTGAGATGCGGCTGAGCAACGCGGAGCGCCAGGAGGCGCTGGACGCGCTCGAGGAGCACGTCCGCACCGGCAGGCTCGACGTCGACGAGTACGCCGACCGCTCGGCCAAGGCCACCGTGGCCACCCGGCGCGGGGAGCTCGAACCGCTGTTCGCGGATCTCCCCGCGCCGCACCCGAGCGTGCTCAGCCGTGAGCTGTTCACCCCGTCGATCACCGGCCCTGCCCCGCGGCTCACCCCGGGGCAGGCGCTGGCCTCGAAGGCGGTGCCGATCGCCGCGGTCATCGCCCTGGTGCTGTTCTTCACCGTGGCCCGCGGCTTCTGGCCGGTGTTCCTGCTCCCCGCGGCCGCCGCCCTGCTGGCGGGCGGGTTCTCCCGTGGTCAGAGGTAGGGCATCCACCGATCGGTGGAGGAAGGATGGCTGGATCGCCGACCTTTCACCCAGTTTTCCGCTGCGATGATGAATCGCGGGAAACGGGAGGTGAGGGTGTTGGCCGGAGTGCTGCCCACCACGCTGGACCGCCGCGGCGAGCGCCGCGCGGGCTGCGTGTTCGCCGGGGTCAGCATGGCCGGGTTGGCGATCTCGTCGGTGTGGGACGCGCTCACCGCCGCCGACGCGACCGGTTCGCCCAGCACGGTCGTGCTGATCGCCGTGGCCGCGTTGTGGATGCCGCAGGTGATCTGGGTGTTCCCGCGCCGCTCCTCGAATCCGGCGCTGGTGGTCGCCTACTACCTGGGCTTCCTCGCGCTGGCCACCGCGCTGAGCACGCGCGGCGACGGGTTCGGCGTGTTCGCCTCGGTCGGTTACCCGCTGGCATTCGGCCTGCTCACGCCGAGGATGAGCTTCTTCGGCGTGGCGGCGACGGCGATCCTGCCGATGGTCGCGCGCGGTGGCACGGACGCGCCGACCTGGCTCACCCTGCTCTCGGTGGCCGCGCCCCTGCTCTACGCGGGCTGGGTGGTCGGTTCGGAGAGCGAGAAACACCGTCGCTCCAACTCCCAACTGGAGGAGGCCAACGCGAAGCTGGAGGCGGCACTGGAGGAGAACGCCGGCCTGCACGCCCAGTTGCTCAGCCAGGCCAGGGAAGCCGGCGTGCTCGACGAGCGCCAGCGCATGGCCGGCGAGATCCACGACACCATCGCCCAGGGCCTGGCGGGCATCATCACCCAGCTCCAGGCCGCCGAACGCAGCGGCACCGACCTCGAACGACGGCAGCGGCACCTGGCCAACGTGCACGCGCTGGCCAGGGAGAACCTGACCGAAGCACGGCGTTCGGTCCGCGCGCTGCGCCCGGAACGCCTCGCCGATTCACGCCTGCCCGACGCGATGGCCGAACTCGGCCGCACCTGGACCGACACCTCCGGGGTGCCGGTCCAGGTCGAGGTCACCGGTGATCCACGGCCCTTGCTGCCCGATCTGGAGGTCACCCTCTACCGCGTCGCGCAGGAAGCGCTGACCAACGCCGGGAAGCACGCGAAACCCAGCCGCGTGGCGATCACTCTGTCCTATGTGGATGGACTGGTGATGCTCGACGTGCGGGACGACGGCATCGGCTTCACCCCGGCGGCCAACGGCATGCCCGCGGCCTGCGAGGGCTTCGGGCTGTCCGGGATGCGCCAGCGCGTGCAGCGGGTCGCCGGCACGCTCGCCATCGAAAGCACCCCGGGGGAAGGCACCACGATCAACGCCCAGCTACCGGCCATCACCACGGCGAACGGAGAACCCTCATGATCAGGCTGCTGCTGGTCGACGACCACCCGATCGTCCGCGACGGCCTGCGGGGCGCGTTCGTCGGCGAAACCGACCTGGAGATCGCCGGTGAGGCCGCGGACGGCGCCGAGGCGCTGGTGCTGGCCGGGGCGCTGGCGCCGGACGTGGTGCTGATGGACCTGCGCATGCCGCGCATGGACGGCGTCGCCGCGATCCGCGAACTGCGCGAGGTCGCGCCGAACTCCAAAGTGCTGGTGCTGACCACGTTCGACTCGGAGTCCGACGTGCTGCCCGCGATAGAAGCCGGGGCCACCGGCTACCTGCTCAAGGACGCGCCCACCGCCGAACTGCTGCGCGCGGTGCGGGCCGCCGCCAAGGGCGAATCGGTGCTTTCCCCCGCGGTGGCGGTGAAACTGCTCGGCCAGATGCGTCAGCCCGCGCCGAAGAACACGCTGACCAAGCGCGAGATGGAGGTGCTCGAACTGGTCGCCGACGGCGCCACGAACCGGATGGCCGCGGCGAAGCTGTTCATCAGCGAGGCCAGCATCAAGACGCACCTGCTGCACATCTACGCCAAGCTCGAGGTCCGCGACCGCGCGGCGGCCGTCGGCGAGGCGTACCGGCGGGGATTGCTCAGCTGAACCGGCGGGTATCTTCGTCGCGTGGAACCGGTGGAGATCAACGCGGGCGCGTACTACCTGCGGCAGTTGCGCGCCGACGACCGGCTGGACGACCGCCCGACGCTGGTCGAAGCGTTCGAGGATCCGGTGCACCGCCGGTTCGTGCCGAACTACCGGCTGCAAACCCTCGAAGCCGCCGGGGAGTACGTGGCGCGGCGCGCGCGGGAGTGGGCCGAGGGCACCCGGTGTTCCTGGGCCATCGCCGAGCCGACCACCGGTGACCTGCTCGGTGAGGTCGGGCTGAAGCGGGTCGACCTGGAGGCGGGTACCGCGGAGGCGGCGATCTGGGTGCACCCGCGCGGGCGCGGGCAGGGCATCGGCACGCTGGCCGTCGGCGCGGCGCTGCGCTTCGGTTTCGGGGCGCTGGACCTGAAATCGGTCGAATACCGGCACGCCGAGACGAACAAGGCGTCGGAGAAGATCGCGCGGCGGTGCGGGTTCACGCTGATCGGTGCGGCCGTGGTGCCCACCGCCGGGGAGAAGGACCTGGTGTGGACCAAGGAAGCCGAGTGAGCTTCTTCCTCAGCCGCGTGCTCGAGGTCTTCGACGAGTACGCGGACCGGGTGGCTTTTCGTCATTCCTCTGTGGACTGGACCTACGCCGACGCCGGTCGCCGCCTGCGGCGCATGTATGCCGCGTTGCCCCCGCTGACCGGCAAGACGGTCGCGATCTCCGCGGGCAACCACCCCGACGCCGTCCTCGCCCAGCTCGCCGCGCAACTGCGTGGGGCACGGGTGCTGCTGATCGCCGCTTCCGCCGCGCCATCGGATCGCCGGTCCGCGCTCGACGCCGCCGGTGCCGTGCTGGTGGACCCCGCCGGGCTCGACGCGGAACCGGTGGAGATCACCGTGCCCGAGCGCGCCGAGACCGTGTTCACCTCGGGCGGCACCACCGGTGCGCCGAAGCTGATCCGGCACTCCGGCACCTACGAGGGCATGGTCCACGTCTTCCACCCCGATCCGGCGGGCCCGAACCGGATACTGGTGGTCGCGCCGGTTTCGCACCTGACCGGCAACGCCGCGGTGCTCGGCGCGCTGCTCTGCGGGGACACCGTGGTGCTGCACGAGGGTTTCGAGCCGGGCGCGGTGATCGAGGCGCTGACCGCCGACCGGATCACCCGGTTCAGCCTCACCCCGGCGCGGCTCGGTGCGCTGCTCGACCACCCCGCGCTCGCCGAAGCAGACCTCAGCTCGCTGCGCGCGGTCTCGTTCGGCGCCAGCCCGCTGCCGGTGCACCGGCTGGAGCAGGCGCTGGCGGTGTTCGGCCCGATCGTCGGCCAGGGCTACGGCTTGACCGAAGCGCCGATGATCGCCAGCATCACCGCCGCCGAGTACGAAGGGCACCCGGCCCGGCTCGCGTCGGTCGGCCGGATCGTGCCGGGCATGAGCGCCCGCATCGACGACCACGGCGAGGTGCTGGTGCAGGGACTGTCCTTGATGGACGGATATCTGCACGAGCCGTTCGAGGAAGACTGGCTGCGCACCGGCGACCTCGGCCACTTCGACGACGACGGCTACCTGTACCTGCACGGCCGCGCGGACGACGTGATCATCACCGGCGAACACGGCACCAAGGTGCACCCGGTGCGCGTCGAGAACGCCCTGCTCACCCACCCGCGCGTCCGCGAAGCAGCCGTCGTCGGCCGGTCCACTCCGGACGGTGCCGTGGTCCACGCGGTCGTGGTCCCCGATGGCACCGTCAGCGCCGACGACCTGCGAGCACACGTCCTCGCCGAACTCCACGGTTCGCACTTCGTCCCGGCGACCGTCGACTTCGCCGAGACCCTGCCACTAACCCACATCGGCAAACTGGACCGGAAGCGATTGCTATGAGTGGGGCATTACTAGCATTGAATGGTAGTAATGCCCCACTCATAGCATTGGGGCTGGCTCAGCTGACCGGTTCGGTGAGCTTCGAGCGGGCTTCCGGCGCGGCGTTCCGGCGTTCGTCGGCGGCTTCGTCGTTCGGCTGCGACTGCGAGTCCCGTTCGGCCTCGACCCGCGCGTTGTACACCTCGACCTCGCGCGCGGTCTCCGCCTCGCTCCAGCCGAGCACCTCGCCCATCAGCCGGGCCACCTGCCGCGCGCAGTCCACCCCGCGGTGCGGGTACTCGATCGAGATGCGCGTGCGCCGGGCGAGCACGTCTTCCAGGTGCAGCGCGCCCTCGTGGCTGACCGCGTACACCGCCTCCACCCCGAGGTAGTCGGGCGCGGCTTCCAGCGGTTTGAGCAGCTCAGGACGCCCTTCGCCGAGCGCGAGCACCTCGTGCACCAGCGAGCCGTAGCGGTCGAGCAGGTGCCGCACGCGGTACGGGTGCAGCCCGTGCTGCGCGGCCAGGTGATCCGCCTGGTTCACCAGCGCGTGGTAGCCGTCCGCGCCGAGCAGCGGCACCTTGTCGGTGATCGACGGCTGCGGGCGGCCCGGCAGGTCGACCGCCGCCGCGTCGACGGCGTCGGCGGCCATCACCCGGTAGGTGGTGTACTTGCCGCCGGCGATCGCGACCAGCCCCGGCGCCACCCGCGCGACGGCGTGCTCGCGCGACAGCTTCGAGGTCTCCTCGCTCTCGCCCGCCAGCAACGGCCGCAGCCCGGCGTAGACGCCCTCGATGTCGTCGTGCGTGAGCGGCGTCGCGAGCACGGTGTTGACGTGTTCGAGCAGGTAGTCGATGTCGTGCTTGGTGGCCGACGGGTGCGCGAGGTCCAGGTTCCAGTCGGTGTCGGTGGTGCCCACGATCCAGTGGTTGCGCCACGGGATGACGAACAACACGGACTTCTCGGTGCGCAGGATCATGCCCGATTCCGAGACGATCCGGTCACGCGGCACCACGATGTGCACGCCCTTGCTGGCGCGAACGCGGAACCGGCCGCGGCTGCCGGACAGGCGCTGCAGCTCGTCGGTCCACACACCGGTGCAGTTGATCACCGCGCTGGCCTGGATGTCGGTCTCGCGGCCGTCCTCCACATCGCGCACGCGCACGCCGGAGATCCGGTCGGCCTCACGCAGGAAGCGCACCACCTGGGTGGAGTTCCGGACCACGGCGCCGTAGTGCGCTGCCGTGCGCGCCACCGTCATGGTGTGGCGGGCGTCATCGGCCTGCGCGTCGTAGTAGCGGATGCCACCGATCAGCGCGTCCCGCTTGAGCGCGGGCACCATGCGCAGGGCACCAGCCCTGGACAGGTGCTTCTGGCCGGGCACCGACCGCGCGCCGCCCATGGTGTCGTACATGAACAGCCCGGCCGCGGTGTACGGCCGCTCCCAGACGCGCCTGGTCAGCGGGTACAGGAAACTCACCGGCTTCACCAGGTGCGGGGCGAGCCGCGTGAGCATCAGCTCGCGCTCGCGCAGCGCCTCGCGCACCAGGCCGAATTCCAGCTGTTCGAGGTAACGCAAACCGCCGTGGAACAGCTTGCTGGACCGGCTCGACGTCCCCGAGGCGAGATCCCTGGCCTCGACCAGCGCCACCCGCAGGCCCCGGGTCGCCGCGTCGAGCGCCACGCCCGCGCCGACCACGCCACCGCCGATGACGACCAGGTCGAAGCTTTCGCCGCCCAGCCGCCGCCATGAGTCCTCACGGGTCCGCGGCCCCAGTTCGGCCTGGCCCGCCCCGCGTGCAGAATCGGTCACCGCATCCTCCTCGACATGCTCGCCATCCAGCATGTCACGTCCCACGGCCCCCGCATCCCGGCGAGCGCCCCAGTGTGATTGACGAGTCTTTCGAGGCGGGCTCTCCGGCAATGACCGGACAGTGAAAATTTGCTGACGTTCGTGCCTGGAAGGTTCGACTACCAACTAGTAGCGTTCCCATGATCGTGGGTCGGCAACGGCGCCGTGGCACGCCGTGATCGACCCTGCGCGCGAAGTGTCCGTTGTGGAGGGACGAGAATGGCAGCTGGGGAAATCTTCATCTGGGAGCTGATCGGCACGGCGGTGCTGATCCTGCTCGGCAACGGGGTCGTGGCCAACCACGTCCTCCGCAAGAACAACGGGAACAACGCCGGTTTCCTGTTCGTGACCATCGGCTGGGCCTTCGCGGTGTTCACCGGTGCCAGCCTGGCCGCCCCGAGCGGCGCGCACCTCAACCCCGCGGTCACCCTCGGCCTCGCCATCGCGGGCAAGACCGAGTGGGCGAACGTGCCGATCTACTTCCTCGCGCAGATGCTCGGTGCGATCATCGGCGCGGTGCTCTGCTGGGCCACCTACAAACTGCAGTTCGACGACCACCCCGAGCCGGAGAACACGCTCGGCATCTTCGCCACCGCCCCGCAGATCCCGCACCGGGTGTGGAACCTGGTCACCGAGATCATCGGCACCTTCGTGCTGGTGGCCTGGATCCTGCTCAGCCCGGTGGTCAAGGCGGGCGAGGCCGGGGTGCCGGAATTCGGCAACTCGGCACTGGGCTACGCCGGCGTCGCCTTCGTGGTGCTGGTGATCGGCACCTCGCTCGGCGGCCCGACCGGCTACGCCATCAACCCGGCCCGCGACCTCGGCCCGCGCATCGCCTACGCCTTCCTGCTGCCGATCCGCAGCAAGGCCAACCCGAACTGGGGTTACTCCTGGGTCCCGGTGCTCGGCCCGCTGGTCGGCGGGGCGCTCGCGGCCCTACTGTTCCTCGTGCTGCCGACGCCCGCCTGACCAAGACCTCTGCTAGGGAGAGTTGAAGCGAAATGACTTCCTACGTCGCCGCGATCGACCAGGGCACCACGTCCACCCGGATGATGATCTTCGACCACACCGGCCGCTCGGTCGCGGTGGACCAGCGCGAGCACGAGCAGATCTTCCCGCGGGCGGGCTGGGTCGAGCACAACGCCGAGGAGATCTGGGAGAACACCCGCGCGGTGGCCGCCGGGGCACTGGCCAAGGCGGACATCACCGCGGCCGACATCGTCGCGGTCGGCATCACCAACCAGCGCGAGACCACGCTGGTCTGGGACCGCAAAACCGGCAAGCCGGTGTACAACGCGATCGTCTGGCAGGACACCAGGACCGACAAGATCGTCACCGAGCTCGGCGGGCTCGGCGGCGGCCAGGAGCGCTACCGCGAGAAGACCGGCCTGCCGCTGGCCACCTACTTCTCCGGGCCGAAGATCAAGTGGATCCTGGACAATGTGGACGGTGCCCGCGAGCGCGCCGAAGCCGGTGACCTGCTCTTCGGCAACATGGACACCTGGGTGCTGTGGAACATGACCGGCGGCACGCAGGGCGGGGTGCACGCCACCGACCCGACCAACGCCTCGCGCACCCTGCTGATGGACCTGGACACCCTCCAGTGGGACGCCTCGATCGCCGAGGACATGGGCATCCCGCTGTCCATGCTGCCGGAGATCCGGTCGTCCTCCGAGGAGTTCGGCAAGGTCCGCGAGCGCGGCGCGCTGGCCGGGGTGCCGATCGCCGGCATCCTCGGCGACCAGCAGGCGGCCACCTTCGGGCAGGCCTGCCTGTCCCCCGGCGAGGCGAAGAACACCTACGGCACCGGCAACTTCGTGCTGCTGAACACCGGTACCGAGAAGGTGCTCTCGGAGAACGGCCTGCTCACCACGGTCTGCTACAAGATCGGCTCGAACGACACGGTCTACGCGCTGGAAGGCTCCATCGCGGTCACCGGCTCGCTGGTGCAGTGGCTGCGGGACAACCTGGGCATGATCGGCACGGCCGCGGAGATCGAGGAGCACGCGCGCAAGGTCGAGGACAACGGCGGCGCCTACTTCGTGCCCGCGTTCTCCGGCCTGTTCGCGCCGTACTGGCGCTCCGACGCCCGCGGCGCGATCGTCGGCCTCACCCGGTTCGTGAACAAGGGCCACCTGGCGCGGGCGGTGCTGGAGGCCACGGCGTTCCAGACCCGCGAGGTGATCGACGCGATGAACGCCGACTCCGGGGTGGCGCTGACCTCGCTGAAGGTGGACGGCGGCATGGTGGTCAACGAGCTGCTCATGCAGTTCCAGGCCGACATCCTCGGTGTGCCGGTGATCCGGCCGGTGGTGAACGAGACCACCGCGCTCGGCGCCGCCTACGCGGCCGGGCTCGCCGTCGGGTTCTGGAAGAGCGAGGACGACATCCGCAACAACTGGGCCAAGGACAAGGAGTGGACCCCCGAGCTGGACGCCGATACCCGGGAGGCCCAGTTCAAGAACTGGAAGAAGGCGGTCACCAAGACCTTCGACTGGGTCGACTGACCGGTGGCCCGGCCGGCCCCCGCGCTCACGAGCCGCGGGGGCCGACCAGGCAGAACGACACGCCCTGGTTGTCGGTGACCGCGGCCAGCCTGCCGTCCGGTGAGTCGGACGGCGGGTTCAGCACACTGCCGCCGAGTTCGCGCACCAGGTCGGCGCTCGCGTCCGCGTCGGCCACGGCGAAGTAGGTCACCCAGTGCGCGGGCACCTCGCCCGGCACGTCGGGCGGCAGTTCCGCCAGCCCGCCGACCGCCTCCCCGCCCAGGGTGAGCGCGGTGTAGCTGAACCCGGGCGCGGACAGGTCCGCCGGTTCGTAGCCGAAGATCCCGGTGTAGAACGCCTCGGCGGCGGCGAAGTCCGCGGTGAAGCACTCGTTCCACACCAGCGCACCCGGCTCGTCGGTGACCTCGGCGCCGATCCGCGCCCCGGCCTGCCAGAGGCCGAACACCGCCCCGCCCGGATCGGCCACCACGGCGAACCGGCAGTCTTCGCCGACCCCGGTCGCGGGCCGGAAGATCCGCCCGCCCGCTTCGGCGATGGCGTTCAGGGTGGCGTCCAGATCGGGTACGGCGAAGTAGGTGGTCCACACCGCGGCGGTGTCCGGACCGGTTCGTTCACCGATTCCGGAGACCTCGCGTCCGCCGATCGTGCAGCGCAACCGGCCGTCCCGCTCTTCGAACTCCCAGCCGAACAACTGTCCGTAGAATTTCCTGGCCATTGCCAGATCGGAAATCATCAGGTCGACCCAGCACGGCATGCCGCGTGGCCACGGTGAATCACGAATGGTCATCCGGGCGTGCTCCCTTCGACCGCATTTTGTAGCACACCGGCACAGCGATCGGGAAACAAATGTATTCCCGCGGCCGGGTATAACAAAACAATCGTTTTGGTTGACAAACAAAAGGGCCGCCGGAAGTCAACCCCGGCGGCCCTTTCTTTACGTGCTCGTGTACTTCAGTCCAGGTCGTCGTGACGCATGAGCTGACGACCGGCCTCGGTGATCGAGCCGGACAGCGACGGGTACACCGAGAAGGTCAGCGCGAGGTGCTCCACGGTGAGCTGGTTCTGCACCGCCAGCGCGATGGGCAGGATCAGCTCGCTCGCCGTCGGCGCGACCACCACCCCGCCGACCACCACCCCGGTCGCCGGGCGGCAGAACAGCTTCACGAAACCGCGGCGCAGGCCCTCCATCTTGGCGCGGGCGTTGGTGGCCAGCGGCAGCATGATCGTGCGGGCAGGCACCTCGCCGGAGTCGATCGCCTGCTGGCTGATGCCGACCGTGGCGATCTCCGGGTGGGTGAACACGTTCGCCGCGACGGTCTTGAGCTTGATCGGCGCGACGCCCTCGCCGAGCGCGTGCCACATCGCGATCCGGCCCTGCATGCTGGCCACCGAGGCGAGCATGAGCACGCCGGTGCAGTCGCCCGCCGCGTAGATGCCGGAGATGTTGGTGCGGGAGACGCGGTCCACGGTGATGAAGCCGCCGGGGCCCGGCTCGATGCCGACGGTCTCCAGGCCGATGTCGGTGGTGTTCGGGACGGAGCCGACGGTCATCAGCGCGTGGCTGGCCTCGATCACCCGGCCGTCGGCGAGGTGCACCTCGACCCCGTCGCCGGTGCGCTCGACCCGGTCGGCCCTGGCGTGTTTGACCACGGTGGTGCCGCGGTGGGAGAAGACCTCCTCGAGCACGGCCGCGGCGTCGGCGTCCTCGTGCGGGAGGACCCGGTCGCGGCTGGAGACCACGGTGACCTTGACGCCCATCTCGGTGTAGGCGGAGGCGAACTCGGCACCGGTGACACCCGAGCCGATCACCGCCAGGTGCTCCGGCAGTTCGGGCAGGTCGTAGAGCTGGCGCCAGTCGAGGATGCGCTCGCCGTCGGGCACCGCGCCCGGCAGCACGCGCGGGGTGGCGCCGGTGGCGATGAGCACCGCGTCGGCGTCGAGCACTTCGGTCTCGCCGTTCTCGGGGGTGACGGCGACCTTGTGGGAGGCGAGGCCGGGCTCCTCGTCGCAGAAGCGGGCGGTGCCGGTGATCACCCGGACGCCCTCGCGCTGCACCCTGGCGCGAATATCAGCCGATTGGGCGAGCGCGAGGCCGCGGACGCGGCCGTGCACGGTGTGCAGGTCGACGCTGGTGTCGGCGAGGTCGGTGGCGATGCCGAGTTCGTGCAGCCCGTGCAGGCTGGCGCGGGCGCCGGAGGAGGCGATGAAGGTCTTGGACGGGACGCAGTCGTAGAGCACGCAGGCGCCGCCCAGGCCATCGCGCTCGACCACGGTCACGTTCGCCCCGTGCTGCGCGGCCACCAACGCGGCCTCGTAGCCCGCGGGTCCGCCGCCCATGATGACGATCCTGGTCACCTGTGCTCTCCTCCTCTTCGCGCCGTGGGTAGCCGGCTCGAACTCACCGTACGCGGAGGACCGTTCGTCCGGTCGAGTGGCCGGACACGCGGAGTGCGTCCACTTCGGCGGGTGAAGGTCGCTAGGCTGTCGCCGTGCCCTTGTATGCCGCGTACGGATCCAACATGGATCCCGCCCAGATGATGCAGCGTGCGCCGCACTCGCCGATGGCGGGAACCGGCTGGCTCGAAGGCTGGCGGCTGACCTTCGGTGGCGAGGACATCGGCTGGGAAGGTGCGCTCGCCACGATCGTCGAGTCCCCCGGCTCGCGGGTGTTCGTGGTGCTCTACGACGTGCTCCCCCAGGACGAGGCGCACCTGGACCGCTGGGAAGGCGGTGAGCTGGGCATGCACAACAAGATCCGGCTGCGGGTGCAGACGCTCGAAGGCTCGGTGCTGGCCTGGCTGTACGTGCTGGACGCCTACGAAGGCGGCCTGCCCTCGGCCCGCTACCTGGGCGCACTGGCCGATGCCGCCGAAGCCGCCTCCGCCCCCGCCGACTACGTAGAAGCCCTACGAACCCGCCCCTGCACCGGCATCACCCCCTAACCCCACGTTCCGGCACCCGAGTCCCACACTCACGCACCCGAACCCCACGTTCAGGCGCCCGAGTCCCACGTTCAGGCACCCGAACTCCACGTTCGCGCACCCGAACGCCACGTTCAGGCAGGCGAACCTCGCACCTGGGCAGCCGAAACCCGCGTTGCAGCAGTCGCACTCGCCACCCCGGTAGCCGAGTCCCACATTCAGGCAGCCGAACCCCACGTACGGGCGGGTGAAATCCACGTTCGGGCACCCGAACCCCGCGTTCGCGCACCTGCACCCGACCTTCGGGCACATGAGCCCGGCCTCCGAAGCCGAGGCCTACGGCCGTGGCCTTCTCAGGCACCCGGAGCCTGCGGCCAGTGCATGCGTCCCGCCAGGCCACATGGCCCGATCCCGCCCAAGGCAGCCGGGTCGCTCGGCGAGCCCCACACTCAGGCAACCGAGTCCCACACTCAGGCGCCCGAGTCCCACGTTCCAGCAGGCGAGTTCCACACTCGGGCAGCCGAGTCCCACGTTCCGGCGGGCGAACCCCACGTTCAGGTAGCCGAGTCCCACGTTCGGCAAGCGCGTCCCGCACTCGAACACCCGAACCCCACGTTCCGGCAGGCGAGTTCCACATTCGGGTAGCCGAGTTCGACGTTCGGGCAGGCGAGTTCCGCGCTCGGAGAGCGGGGCGGCGGTCGGGGGCGTGAGGTCGTGCTCGGGCAGCTTCGGTCGACGGGCGAGTAAGCGGGCCAGGCGGTCGGGTGGGGGCGAGGCCGGTACCGCCAAAGTTCGGCGAAGGCGGGCGGGGGGTCGAGGGCCGCGGGGTGGGTGGGGCGGCGGTTGGTTCGGGGGTTCTGATGAGTGGGCACAGCGGCGGTCGGGGTTGCGGGGGTGGGGCGCAGCGGCGGTTCGGAGACTGCGGTGAGTGGGGGCGCGGGGAGTGCAGCGGCGGAGGCGCGGGGGGGGGCGAGGCGAATGCGGCGGCAGCGGAAGTGCGGGCGTGGGGCGTGGGGCGAGTGGGGCGGAAGCGCGGGGGCAGAGGGGATGGAGGGCGAAAGTTAGGGGTCACTCGGTTGGGTAGTTGAGTTCTACGGTCGTGCGGTGGGTTAGGCGGCTAAGCCGCTGCGGGTGAGGGCGGCGTGCAGGTCGCTGAGGAAGCGGGTTGGCTCGCGCAGGTCGGCGGCGGTGAGGTGGATGATCGTCCAGCCGCGGCGTCGGAGGTCTTCGTCTCGGAGGGCGTCGTGCTCTTGTCTGTCTTCGTGGGCGGCGTGGCCGTCGTATTCGACGGCGACGCGGGCCTCCGGCCACGCCAGGCCCAGGCGGTAGAGCTCACGGCCCGCCAGATTCCTGACCACGAACTGCGGCTGCGGCGGTGGCCAGCCCGCATCGACGATCAGCAGCAGCGTCCAGCTTTCCGGCGGCGACTCCGCCAAGCCGGTGGCCAGGTCGACGAGGAATCGGGCGCGCGCACTGCCCCGGGAGTCCGGGCGGGCCGCGATCCTGGTCAGCACGGCGGCCCGGACCGCTTCGCGATCGTCGGCCGGATACCGGCTCAGCGCTTCGTCCAGGCAGGCGAAGCCGTCACGGCACAACACCTCGGCGAGCGCGAAGTCGGGTGTCATCACGCGCAGGCCCTGGAAGGTGTTGACATCGGTCTCCGAGAACTGGGTGCTGTGGATAACTAAGCCCGGTTTTCGGCGGAGTTTGCGGGTGTACGGGACCAGGATTTCGACGCGTTTCGACGACGCCGAAGCGAGCCCGCCGAGCGCGAGAACCGACTCGCCGGTGAGCGCGGCTTGAGGCCCCGCGTACAACAGCGCGGCGGCGACGCGGGTACGGAATTCAGCCGCTCGTCGGCGCTCTACCAGCACAGATCGGGAATACGACTGGAGCGAGCCCTGCGCAACGGCGGTACGCAGCCGACCCTGGCCGATGGCGGTCTGGAGGTCGGTTCGGAGGTGGGCACCGTGGAGGCCCTCGGGTAGCAGAAGCACGTGTCCACGGTGTCATCGGGGGTGGGTGGGCACCAGGCAGTTCTGCACAGGCTGTGGATAACTCGGGGCCTGTGGACAACTGCGGGCACGACTGGGGAACTCGGCTCCCTGAGTGTGGGGTTCGGCTCCCTGAGTGCGGGGTTCGGCTGCCTGAATGTGGAGTTCGGCTGCACGAGTGTGGGGTTCGGGCGCGCGAGTGTGGGACTCGCGTGCGCGAACGTGGGGTTCGGGCTCCTGAACGAGGGTCAGGCGAGGGCGGCCAGGGCGGTGTGGACCATGACGCGGGCGCCGGCCAGCAGGGCTCGTTCGTCCAGTTCGAAGGTGGGCTGGTGCAGGTCACGCATGGGGCCTTCGCCCGGCCACACGCCCAGCCGCGCGAACGCGCCCGGCACGTGCTCCAGGTACCACCCGAAGTCCTCACCGCCGGACGACTGCTCCGTAGCCGCGTGCGAGTCCTCGCCGAGGGCCGCCTCGACGCCGGCGCGCAGCACATCGGTGGACAGCGGGTCCGACACGACCGGGGGCACGCCACGCCGGTAGTCCAGCTGGAAACCCACCCCGGTCGGCGCCAGCAGCGACTCGACCGAAGCGGCGACCAGCGGCTCCAGCGTGCTCCACACCTCGTGGTCGGCCGTGCGCAGGGTCCCGCGCAGCAGGCCGTCCTGCGGCACCGCGTTCGCCGCCTCACCCGCGTGCACCGCGCCCCACACCAGCACCGTGCCCGACCGCGGGTCGACCCGCCGCGACAGCACCGAAGGCAGCGAGGTGATCACCGTGCCCAGCGCGTGCACCAGGTCGGCGGTCAGGTGCGGGCGCGAGGTGTGCCCGCCCGGCGAGGTCAGCCGCAGCTCGACCAGGTCGGCCGCCGAGGTCAGCGC
Source organism: Saccharothrix sp. AJ9571 (assembly GCF_021725495.1). NCBI lineage: Bacteria > Bacillati > Actinomycetota > Actinomycetes > Pseudonocardiales > Pseudonocardiaceae > Saccharothrix > Saccharothrix sp. AJ9571. Next base: position 1,520,791 of record NZ_CP091382.1, read on the forward strand.
GCCGACCCGGGTGCCGACCTTGCCGACCGCCAGCCGCGGGTCGCAGTGCAGGCCGAAGATCCGGCCGACGCCGTTCAGCGCGCCCGCCGCGATCGCGTCCAGCGCACCGCCCGGCATGACCTCCTCCGCGGCCTGGAAGATCAGCCGCACCCGGCCGGGCAGCTCGGGTGCCGAGTTCAGCGCCAGCGCCGCGGCCAGCAGGATCGTGGTGTGCGCGTCGTGCCCGCAGGCGTGCGCCACGCCGTCGACCGTGGACGCGTACGGCAGCCCGGTCGCCTCGGTCAGCGGCAGCGCGTCCATGTCGGCGCGCAGCGCCACGCAGCGCGGCCCCTCGCCGATGTCGCACAGCACGCCGGTGCCACCTGGCAGCACCCACGGCTTCAGCCCGGCCGCGCTCAGCACCTTCATCACCAGTTCGGTGGTCGCGAACTCACGCCGGGAGAGCTCCGGGTTCGCGTGGATGTGCCGCCGCCAGGCGACCACGTCGGCCGCGTTCTCCTCGAGCCAGGCATCCAGCCAGAACGGTCCGCGGCCACTTCCGACATCTCCCACGGGTGCCATGCTGACGCCAACAGGGGTCAGCAGCGCGGCGGGGCCACCCGAAGGGGCACCTTCGTCGTCACTGCTGTCGCCTGGACGACCCCACCGGGAGTCGAGCACTGTCACGCCGCACCGCCGTTCGTAGCGCGGGCCAACTGGGCGCCGTGCACCCGGCCTGCCGTTCGAAATGTGAGCAAAGTCGTACGCATTTGCCTTGATCCTGCCCCACGCGCCTGACCCGGGACTCGAGCCACGAGCACCGCGAGACGGCCGGTAGTGGATCTGCGTTGAACGGCGTAGCCGAATTCGGCCTGGCTGTAGATCTTGGAACGGTGATCAGCCCGACTTGCGGCGCTTGGCGCGCACCCGCCTGCCCCACAGCACGAACACCAGCAGCACCACCGCGGTTCCGCCCGCGATGAGCTGGTTCTTGGTCTTTTCGTTGTTGGCGCGGTCGCTTTCGGCGGGGTCGAGCACCGGGCCCGGCGGCGGGTCCTGGGTGAGCACCACCGACACCGCGGCGACCGGTTCCGGCGCGGCGAACGCGGGAGCGGGCAGCAGCACCAGCAGGCCCAGCAGAACGGCCGGCAGCAGTCCGCGCAGCTTCGTGATCAAGACGGCAACCTTTCCGACGGACGGTTGCTCCTCAGTGTGCCGCCCCGGCGACCGCGAGTCACCCGACAGGCCCGGAGAAGGCCTCGAGGATCTGCTCGGCGGCCAGTGTCGCGGTCAGTTCGCCCTCGCGCACCGCCCGCTCGACCTCCGGTACCACCGACCGCACGCCGGGGTGCGCCGACAACCGGCCGAGCAGTTGCTCCCGGACCATCGCCCAGGTCCAGTCCACGTTCTGCCTGCGCCGTTTCTCGGCGAGCTCGCCCGAAGCGGCCAGCGCGTCCCGGTGCCTGCCGATCTGCTCCCACACCGTGCCGAGGCCGACGCCGTGCAGCGCGCTGCAGGTCAGCACCGGTGGCGTCCAGTCCGCCTCGGGGCCGTAGATCATCCGCAGCGCCCCGGACAGCTCGCGCGCGGCGCGCTTGGCCTCGCGCTCGTGGTCGCCGTCGGCCTTGTTCACCGCGATCACGTCGGCCAGCTCCAGCACGCCCTTCTTGATGCCCTGCAACTGGTCGCCGGTGCGCGCCAGGGTGAGGAACAGGAAGCAGTCGACCATGTTCGCCACGGTCACCTCGGACTGCCCGACGCCGACCGTCTCGACCAGCACGATGTCGTAACCCGCCGCCTCCATCAGCACGATCGTCTCGCGGGTGGCGCGGGCGACGCCGCCGAGCGTGCCCGAGGTCGGCGACGGGCGGATGAACGCCGACGGGTCGACCGAGAGCCGCGCCATCCGGGTCTTGTCGCCGAGGATGCTGCCGCCGGTCCTGGTGGACGACGGGTCGACTGCGAGCACCGCGACCTTGTGCCCGGCCTCGGTCAGCTCGGTCCCCAGCTGGTCGATGAAAGTCGACTTGCCGACGCCGGGGACACCGGTGATGCCGATCCGCTGCGCGCCACCGGCGTGCGGCAGCAGTTCCACCAGCAGGTCCTGCGCCTGCCCGCGGTGGTCGGCGCGCTGCGACTCGACCAGCGTGATCGCCTTCGACAGCAGGCCGCGGTCACCGGCCAGCACGCCCTTGGCGTACGCGGTGACGTCGATGGTCCGTGGCATGCGGGCCTACGAGTGCTGCGCGTTGAGCTGCTCGAGCAGGTCCAGCGCCGCGTCCGCGATCACCGTGCCGGGCCCGAAGATGGCCGCCGCGCCCGCTTCGCGCAGTTCGTCGTAGTCCTGTGGCGGGATCACGCCGCCGACCACCACGATGATGTCCTCGCGGCCCAGTTCGGCCAGTTCCGACCGCAGCGCGGGCACCAGCGAAAGGTGCCCGGCGGCCAGCGAGGACACGCCGATGATGTGCACGTCGGCTTCCACCGCCTGCCGCGCGACCTCGGCGGGCGTGGAGAACAGCGGGCCCACGTCCACGTCGAAGCCGATGTCGGCGAACGCGGTGGCGATCACCTTCTGGCCGCGGTCGTGCCCGTCCTGGCCCATCTTCGCCACCAGGATGCGTGGCCGCCTGCCCTCCGCCTCGGCGAAGGCCTCGACTTCTTCGCGTGCCTTCTCCACGTTGGGCGCCTTCCCGGACTTGCCGACTTCCTCCCGGTACACCCCGGAAATGGTACGGATCTGCCCGGAGTGCCGCCCCCAGATGCGCTCCAGCGCGTCGGAGATCTCGCCGACGGTCGCCTTCGCCCGTGCCGCGTCGATGGCCAGTGCGAACAGGTTGCCGTCGGACTCGGCACCGGCGGTCAGCCGCCGCAGAGCGTCCTGTGTGGACTCTTCGTCCCGCTCCTCGCGCAGCCGCCGCAGCTTTTCCAGTTGCTGCGCGCGAACTCCGGCGTTGTCCACTTTGAGCACGTCGATCTGCTCGTCTTCGGCGACCTGGAACTTGTTGACCCCGATCACCGGCTGGCGGCCGGAGTCGATCCGCGCCTGCGTGCGCGCGGCCGCCTCCTCGATGCGCAGCTTCGGGATGCCGGCGTCGATCGCGCGAGCCATGCCGCCTGCCGACTCGACCTCGTCGATGTGCGCCCACGCCTTGCGCGCCAGGTCGTAGGTCAGCCGCTCGACGAACGCGCTGCCGCCCCACGGGTCGATCACGCGCGTGGTGCCGGATTCCTGTTGCAGCATCAGCTGGGTGTTGCGGGCGATGCGGGCGGAGAAGTCCGTCGGCAGCGCGAGCGCCTCGTCCAGTGCGTTGGTGTGCAACGACTGCGTGTGCCCCTGCGTGGCCGCCATCGCCTCGACGCACGTGCGCGCGACGTTGTTGTAGACGTCCTGCGCGGTCAGCGACCAGCCCGACGTCTGCGAATGCGTCCGAAGGGACAACGACTTCTGGGACTTCGGGTCGAACTGCTTCACCAGCTTCGCCCACAACAGCCGCGCCGCCCGCAGTTTCGCGACCTCCATGAAGAAGTTCATCCCGATCGCCCAGAAGAACGACAGGCGCGGCGCGAACTTGTCCACGTCCAGCCCGGCGTCCACCCCGGCGCGGATGTACTCGACGCCGTCGGCCAGCGTGTAGGCCAGTTCCAGATCGGCGGTCGCCCCGGCTTCCTGCATGTGGTAGCCGGAAATGGAGATCGAGTTGTACCGCGGCATGTGCTGCGAGGTGTAGCCGAAGATGTCGGAGATGATCCGCATCGACGGCTGCGGCGGGTAGATGTAGGTGTTGCGGACCATGAACTCCTTGAGGATGTCGTTCTGGATGGTCCCCGCGAGCTTCTCCGGCGGCACGCCCTGCTCCTCGGCCGCCACCACGTACAGCGCCAGCACCGGCAGCACGGCGCCGTTCATCGTCATCGACACGCTCATCTTGTCCAGCGGGATGCCGTCGAAGAGCTGGCGCATGTCGTAGATCGAGTCGATCGCCACGCCCGCCATGCCGACGTCACCGGACACGCGCGGGTGGTCGGAGTCGTACCCGCGGTGGGTGGCCAGGTCGAAGGCGACCGAGAGGCCCTTCTGCCCGGCGGCCAGGTTGCGCCGGTAGAAGGCGTTGGACTCCTCGGCGGTGGAGAACCCGGCGTACTGCCGGACGGTCCACGGCTGGTTGACGTACATCGTCGGGTACGGCCCGCGCAGGTAGGGCGCGATGCCGGGGTAGGTGCCCAGGAAGTCCACATCGGACAGATCGTCGGCGGTGTAGACCGGCTTGACGCCGATGCCCTCCGGGGTCTCCCAGGCCAGCGCGTCCGGGCCCTTGCCGGTGCGATCCTGCAGCGCCTGCGCCCAGTCGGCGTGGGTGGCGGTCGATTCGGTTCCCTCGAGCGGGACACCGGCGAAGTTCGGGATGGCCATCACTCGACTCCCAGCTCGGCGAGGGTGCCGGTCAGCACGGCGAGCGCGTCGCAACCGGCGTAGAGGTTCTCGTCCACATCGGCGTGGTCGCCGCGACCGGCCAGCAGCACCCGTCCGGCGCCCGCGGCCTTCAGCGCGGCGGCCACCTCGGCGGCCTGTTCCGCGTACTGGCTGTCGGTCCCGCAGAGGCAGGCGATCCGCGCGCCGCTGTCGTTGAAGGCTTTCACCACGTCCTCTGTGGACGCGGTGGCACCCGCATTGACCGATTCGATGCCACCCGCGGCGAAGAGGTTCGCCGCGAAGCCGGCTCGTGCCGTGTGCGCGGCGATCGGACCCAGCGTGGCCAGGAAAACCTTGGGGCGCTCGGCTTGTGCGTCCGAAAGGTCACGCAGCCGCTCGAACGCCTCGGCGTACCGGATGCGTGGCAGCCCACCATCGGGCTCCACTGTGGACTTGACGCGGGTGACCGGCTTCTCGGCCAGGTTGGGGAATTCGCTGACCCCGGTGATCGCGTCCTTGCGCCGGGCGATCCGCAGGGAACGCGTGGCCCACGTGGCGGCGAGGCGCTCACCCAGGAATCCGGAGTCCAAAGCGGACTCGACACCGCCCGCCTCCTCGATCGAGGTGAACTCCGCCCAGGCGGCCTTGGCCAGCGCGTCGGTCAGGTTCTCCACGTACCAGGACCCGCCCGCCGGATCGATCACCCCGCCCAGGCGCGATTCCTCGTGCAGGATCACGCTGGTGTTGCGGGCGATCCGCCTGGCGAAGGCGTCCGGCTCCCCGATCGCCGCGTCGAACGGCAGCACGGTGATCGCGTCGGCGCCGCCGACCGCGGCGCCGAAGCAGGCGACCGTGCCACGCAGCATGTTCACCCACGGGTCGCGCTGGGTGAACATGGCGGGCGAGGTGACGGCGTGCTGGCGCATGCCGCGCGCGCTGACGTCCGCGCCGGAAACCTCGGTGACGCGCGCCCAGAGCTTCCGCGCGGCACGCAGTTTGGCGATGGTCATGAACTGGTCGGAACCGGCGGCGAACCGGAATTCCAGCTGCGCCGCCGCGGCGTCCACGCTCAGCCCGGCTTCGGTGAGCGCGCGCAGGTAGGCTACGCCCGCGGCGACCCCCGCGCCCAGTTCCTGGGAGTCCGAGCCACCGGCTTCGTGGTACGGCAGGCCGCTGACCACCAGCGAAGACAGCTTGGGGTACGGCCCGCTCAACCGGGCCGCCATGGCCGCGGCCGGGCGGACGTCGTGTGCCTCGCCGGTGCGCGCCCGCAGGCCGATCGGGTCGGCCCCGATCCCGCCGACCACCGCGCTCGCCGGGATTTCGCGCTCGCGGAACACTTCGAGCAGCGCCTCGGCGGCGGCCTCGTACTCGGCGCCCGCGTCCAGCACGACCGGCGCCAGTTCGAGGTATACGCCGTTGAGCGCGTCGGCCAGCTTCCCGACCGGGACGCCGCCGGACCCGGCGCGCAGCCAGAGCGAGGTGACGCCGCCCTCGAGGTCGGCGAGCATGGCCTTGTTCGCGGCGACCGGATCGGTGCCGGAGTGCAGTTGCCGCAGGTCCCAGCCGGTGGCGACGTGGCCTTCCGGCTCCCCGCCGCGGACGAACGGCGGCAGGCCGGGGAAGCCGGCGGGCGGGGCGGTGTCCTCGGCGGTGTAGAGCGGCCGGATGTCGAACCCGTCGTAGGTGCGGGTGTTCAGCAGGCTCTCCGGGAGGCCGTCGAAGTCCTCCTTCAGCGCGCCGCTCTTGCGCAGCACACCGGCGACGAGTTCCCGCCATTGCCGCTGGTCGGCGGCGGGGAACTCCGCGGCGAGGTCCAGCCTGCCCGGCTCCTCCGGCTCGGCCGGGGTCGGCGCCGACCCGGCTTTCTCAGCCACGTTCTCCGCCCTCCCGTCGCCCACCGCCACCCTCAACCGAGCTTCGCCCTGTGCCATACGCATTGATGGTAAGGCCCGAGAACACCCCCTACCTGTGATGCTCGTCCCGTCCGAACGGGGTGTCCGGCCACCTTCCCGGGTGGGTGATCCGCCAGAATGAGACCCGTGTCCACCCCTGCCGAAGAGTCACGTGTAGTCGCCGGGCGGTACCGGTTGCGATCGGTGCTCGGCTCCGGCTCGATGGGCACCGTGTGGGCGGCCTACGACGAGTTCCTGCACCGCCCGGTCGCGGTCAAGGAGGTCCGCCTGCCGCCGGGGGTCCAGGTCGCGCAGGCCGACGAGCTGCGCGAACGCACCCTGCGCGAAGCCAGGGCGATCGCCGTGCTCTCGCACCCGAACGTAATCATCCTGCACGACGTCGCCAGGGAGAACGGCGAACCGTTCGTGGTGATGGAGTTGCTGCCCTCGCACAGCCTCGCCACGCTGATGCGCGACCACGGCGCGTTCAGCACCGAGCAGGCGGCCGCGATCGCCGACGCGGTGGCCGCCGCGCTGGAGGCCGCGCACGCCGCGGGCATCACCCACCGTGACGTCAAACCGGGCAACGTGCTCGTCGCCGAGGACGGCCGGATCAAGCTGACCGACTTCGGCATCGCGCGCAACGTCTCGGAAGCGACGATGACCAGCACCGGGATGATGCTGGGCTCGCCGGCCTACATCGCGCCGGAGGTCGCCTCCGGTGGCGAGGTCAGCCACGCCGCCGACCTGTGGGGCCTGGGCGCGACGCTGTTCGCGGTGCTCGAAGGGCGCCCGCCGTACGACGTGAACGGCGATCCGCTGCAGACGGTCACCGAGGTCGTGCACGGCAAGGTGCCCAAGCCCTCGCCCGGTCCGCTGGAGCCGATCATCCGCGGGCTGATGGCGAAGGAGCCGAAGAAGCGGCTTTCGCTGGCGGAGGTCCGGCGGCGGCTGCACCCGCTGCTGACCACCCCGCGCGACGCGTTGTTCGCGGCCTCGTTGTTCGAGGGACCGCCCACCCCGCGCGATCCAGACCACCTCGACGGCGGGGACACCCAGGTCATCGCCCCGCAGCCGATCGCACCGGCGGAACCGGCGAAGACCGCCCCCGATTCCCGTGGGGATGGTCCCTCGCTGGCGCCCGACCCGGGCCCGCTGCCGTTCGCCGTTCCCGACCAGGCCGCGGCTCCGGCGCCGAGTCCGGTCGCGGCTTCGGCTCCCGCGACCGCGGTGGTCGAGAAGCCCGCCGGCCGTGGGGCGCTGGCCGGTACCGCGCTGACCATCGCCGTGGTGCTGCTGTTCCTCGCGGCCGCCGCCGGGGGGTTCGTGCTGACCAGGGTGATGGCCGCGCAGTCGCTCGCGCCGCCCGATCCGCTGGTCAAGCCGAGCCTGTCCGCGCCCCCGCTGGCCGACCTGGCCACCCGCAACGGCGACGCCACCAACCTCAAGGGCACCACGGGCGGGTTGTTCTCGGTGGACGTCCCGCGCGACTGGTCCACCTTCGTCACCCAGCGCCCCGGCAAGCCGCTGCCGCCGAGCACGCTGGTGCAGTACGTCTCGGTCGACGGCCGCCAGACGCTGAGCGTGGAGCGGTTCGCGGACTTCCCCGCGGGCAAGATCGACACCTACGTCACCGGGCTGCAGGTGGGCTGGGCGCCGGAGGCGTTCCGGATCTACGAGTACACCCCGACCCAGGGCCAGCCGGAGGACCTGCTGCTGGCCTACCGCACGCGCGAGGACGGGGCGGGCGCGGGCAGCATGGGGCGGACGACGTTCGCGCACGTGTTCCGCCGGGGCAGCAGCCTGTGGTCGGTGCGGATCACCGTGCCCACCGAGCAGGAGGACTCGGGGCGGCGGGAGCTGTTCGACCGCATCAAGCCCACCTTCGACCCGGGCGACTAGCGCGGCCTCTAGGCTCCCCCGCATGACTCAAGAACAGGCCGCGGCGGCTGCCGCGGCGATCGCCGCGCGTACCGGGGTCGACAACCACGACATCGCGGTCGTGCTGGGCTCGGGCTGGCGCCCGGCCGCGGACGTCATCGGTGAGGCCGACGCGGAGATCCCGCTCGGCGAGCTCCCCGGGTTCGTCGCGCCCAGCGCGGTCGGCCACGGCGGCACCGCCCGCTCGGTCCGGGTCGGCGACAAGCGCGCGCTGATCCTGCTCGGCCGCACCCACCTGTACGAGGGCAAGGGCGTCGACCCGGTGGTGCACAACGTGCGCACCGCGGCCGCGGCCGGGGCCAAGACCGTCCTGCTGACCAACGCCGCGGGCGGGCTGCGCCAGGGCTTCGAGGTCGGCCAGCCGGTGCTCATCTCCGACCACATCAACCTGCTCGCCCGTTCCCCGATCGTCGGCGCGAACTTCGTCGACCTGACCGACCTGTACGCGGCGCGCCTGCGGGCGATCGCCAAGGAGATCGACCCGAGCCTGGAAGAGGGCGTCTACGCGGGCTTCCCCGGGCCGCACTTCGAGACCCCGGCCGAGATCCGGATGCTGCGCACCCTGGGCGCGGACCTGGTCGGCATGTCGACCGTGCTGGAGGCGATCGCCGCCCGCGCGGCCGGGGTCGAGGTGTTCGGCCTGTCACTGGTGACGAACCTGGCCGCGGGCATCACCGGCGCCCCGCTCAACCACCAGGAAGTGCTCGAAGCGGGGCAGGCCGCCGCCGAGCGCATGGGCGCCCTGCTCCGCGAGCTGCTCACGCGGGCTTGACGTACTCCGGCAGGCGCCGCGCGACCTCGACGGGGGACGGCATGGCCGCGATTTCCTCGGCCAGTGCCCGCGCGGCGTCCCGGACGTCCACATCGGACAGCAGCACCCGTGCCTTGTCCGTGATGCCGCCCAGTTCACCGGCGAGCAGCCGGTCACCGGCGCCGACGCGCAGCACCGCATCGGCGTTGGTGAACTGATCGGCGCCCTGCGGCAGGCACAGCTGCGGCACCCCGGCGGCCAGCGCGCCGAGCGTGGTGCCGCTGCCGCCGTGGTGCACCACCAGATCGGTGTACGGCAGCAGGTCCGCCTGCGGCACCCAGGACTCGACGACCACGTTGTCCGGCAGCTCGCCGATCGCGTCGAGGTCGACGGTGGGACCGGCCGCGACCAGCACGTCGGCGTCCAGCGGCGCCAGCCCGGCGATCGCCTCGCGCAGCAGGTCGGCCGCGCCGAAGGCGGTGCCGAGGGTGAGGTAGACCAGCGGGCGCGGGCGGTCGGCGCGGGCGAGCGCGGGCAGCGGGCCCGGCTTGGCGAACGGCACCGGGCGCAGCTCGATCCGGTCGGCCGATGCGAGGAAGCTCTTGTCCTGCAAGGACACCGGGCAGATGTCGACGAACGGCAGGCCGAACGCCTGCGCGTCGGACAGGTCCAGGCCGAGGCCACGGGCGAACTCGCGCTGCTCACGCACGATCGCGCGGGCCGTGCTGTCGTCCGTGCTCACGCGGCCGAAACCGTGCCCGACCACCGGGATCCCGGCGAGCATGGCGGCGAACGCGGCCCCCGCGGCGCCGACCTCCTGCACCACCAGATCGGGCTTCCGCTCGGCCAGCACCGGTCCGAGGTCGTCGATGTACCGGCGGGGCAGCACCGTGCCGAAGCCGCGGCTGATCAGCGCCTCCAGCTCCTCGGGCGTGGCGTTCGCCCGGGTTTCGCGCGGGTCGTGGTCCGGTTTGCCGCTGGCTTCGGCCATCACCGCCCGCATGTCCATGCCCGCGGTCAGCGGCTCGATCCCCAAGGCGGTGAGCGTCGGGTGGAACTGCTCCCCCGTGGCGAACGCGACTTCGTGCCCGGCTTCCACCGCGGCCTTCGCCAGCGGGATCAACGGGTAGAAATGCCCGAATGTGGCCAAACTCGAGAAGATAATTCGCACTGGGTCGAGCGTAGCCATTCTGTCCGGCGGCTGCCACGGCCGTAGGGTGAACTCCGTGAAGCTGACTCCCGAACTGCGCGACCGCGCCTTCCGTTGGATCGCCGACGACGTCGACGCGGACACCCGCACCGAACTGCAGCAGGTGCTGGCACGGGCGATGGGCGGCGAGGCAGGCGCGCTCGCCGAACTCGAGGACCGGATGGCGGGCCCGCTCGAATTCGGCACCGCCGGCATGCGCGGGCCGGTGCGAGCCGGGCCCAACGGGATGAACACCGCCGTGGTGGTCCGGACCACCGCGGGCGTGGCGCGCTGGCTGGTCGAGGACGGCCGCGACGGCGGCACCGTGGTGATCGGCCGGGATGCCCGGCACGGCTCCGGCAAGTTCGCGACCGCCGCCGCCGAGGTGCTCACCGCGGCCGGGTTCGACGTGCGGATGCTGCCAGGACCGTTGCCGACGCCGGTGCTCGCGTTCGCGGTCAAGCGGTTCGCCGCGGTGGCGGGGATCCAGATCACCGCTTCGCACAATCCCCCGGCGGACAACGGGTACAAGCTCTACGACGGCACCGCCGTGCAGATCGTGCCGCCCTCCGACGCGCGGATCGAAGCGGCGATCGCGGCGGCGCCCGGCGCGGTTTCCGTGCCACGCGAGCAGGGCTACCGCACCTTCGGCGACGAGGTGCTGAACGAGTACCTCGGCAAGGTCGCCGCGCTCCCCCGTGGACCGGAGCGGGAGTTGCGCGTGGCCGCCACCGCGCTGCACGGCGTCGGCGCCGGGCCGCTCGAAGCCGCGCTCAGCCGCGCCGGGTTCACCGACGTGCACTTCGTCGCCGAGCAGGCGGAACCCGATCCGGACTTCCCGACGGTTTCCTTCCCGAACCCGGAGGAACCGGGCGCGACGGATCTGCTGCTCGAACTGGCGGAAGCGAAGAACGCCGATCTGGCCATCGCGCTGGACCCCGACGCCGACCGGTGCGCGCTGGGGGTGCGTGACCGGGACGGCTCGTGGCGGATGCTGCGTGGTGACGAAACCGGCGTGCTGCTGGGCTCGCACGTGCTGGAAACCGGGTCCGCACCGGACCCGCTGGTCGCCACCACGATCGTGTCGTCATCGATGCTGGCCGAGATCGCGAAGGCGCACGGCGCCCGGTACCGCGAGACGTTCACCGGCTTCAAGTGGCTCGCGCGGGCCGGGGACGGGCTGGTCTTCGCCTACGAGGAAGCGCTCGGCCTGTGCGTGAACCCGGATTTCGTGCGCGACAAGGACGGTATCGCCGCCGCCACCTTCGCCTGCGGGCTGGCCGCCACGCTGAAGGCCGCCGGGAAGTCCCTTGTGGACTCACTGGACGAGCTGGCGGTGCGGCACGGCGTGTACCTGACCGACCAGATCTCGGTGCGGGTGACCGACCTGAGCCGGATCGGCGCGGTGATGGCCGAACTGCGGGCCACCCCGCCCTTGGAGCTGGCCGGACTCGAAGTGTCCACTGAGGACCTGCTGCCGGAGGCCGACGTGCTGCGGCTGCGTGGTGAGGGCCTGCGGGTGATCGTCCGGCCGTCGGGCACCGAACCGAAGCTGAAGGCCTACCTGGAGGTCGCCGAACCGGTGGCGGACGCCGACGCGCTGGCGGACGCCCGGCGCGGGGCGGCCGACCGGCTGGCCGCCCTGCGCTCGGACCTCAGCCCGCTACTGGGTGCCTGACCCCGGGTTCCCGGCGGAGCAGGGCGCGCTCCACCAGCGTCCACGTGGTCGTGGTGAGCAGGTAGAGCCCGGCGGCCAGCGGCACGAACGCGGCCACCGGCAGCGTGCCGAACGGCAGCAGCCGCAGCAGTGCGCCGCCGGGCGCCGGGTTGTCCGCCATCAGCTTCGCCTGCCAGCGTGACGAGCACCAGGCGACCACCGCCAGCAGCGCGAACAGGCCGAAGAACACCGGCCCGGTCGCGCCGGTGAAGTGCGCGCCGAGCGGCGTGCCGAACAGGGTGTCGTCGAGCAGCGGGTTCGGCTGCCCGTTCACCGTGGGGAAGGCGAACAGCCGGTACATCACCATGAAGAACGGGATCTGCGCGAGTGACGGCAGGCACCCGGCGAAGAAGGAAGTGCCGGACTCGCGTTGCAGATCGGCCACGGCCGCACGCAGTTTCTCGGGATCGTTCCGGTGCTTGTCCTGCAATTGCTTGAGTTCGGGCATGAGCTTCGCGCGGGCTTTCTCCCCGCGCACGGCCGCCATGCTCAACGGCAGGAGCAGCAGGCGGATGACGGCGGTGAACAGCACGATGGTCAGCGCGACGCTGATCGGCGCGGTGACGGGGTCGATGAATCCGGCGAAGCGGTCCACCAGGAACAGCGCGCCGGAAACCGGCACGTCGAGGAATTCGAACATTTTTGCGCAGCACTCTTTCCGGGGTTTGTTCAAGCGGAAAAAACGGACCGGGAGTGGCCGCTGCGACGAGGTGTCAGGCGGCCGGTACGGCCGCGGAGGGTGCGCGTGGTCGTCGCCTGCCGGGCGCTCGGGGATCGCGCAGGCGCAGGAAGGCGGCCTGGCGGGCGCATTCGGTCAGCGCGCTGGCGCGACCGCGGGCGGGGACCGCCCAGAGGTCGAGGTCGGAGCCGTGCACCTGGTGGACGGCGATGACCAGCACGAGACCGAGGGCGAGCGCGAGCAGCGCGGCGGGACTGCCGAGCAGGTCGGCGGCGGTGACCGCCAAGGACGGGAAGAGCAACGCGGAGATCGCGAGCACGGCTCCCCCTTTCGCGTCACCACCAGATTAGCCGAGGATGGCGGGGTGGCCACCTTGCTGATCGTGCATCACACCCCTTCGCCGGGCCTGCAGGCGATGTTCGAGGCCGTGGTTTCGGGCGCCACCGACCCGGAGATCGACGGCGTCGACGTCTTCCGGCGGGCGGCCCTGTCCACCACCGCCGCCGACGTGCTCGCCGCCGACGGCTACCTGCTGGGCACGCCCGCGAACCTCGGGTACATGAGCGGCGCGCTCAAGCACTTCTTCGACACCGTCTACTACCCGTGCCTGGACACCACGAAGGGTCGCCCGTTCGGGTACTACGTGCACGGCGGGAACGACGTCTCGGGCACCGTGCGCGGCATCGAGTCCATCACCACCGGCCTGGGCTGGACCCCGGCCGCCGCCGCGGTCACCGTCACCGGTGAACCGAGCAAGGACGACCTGGCCGCGTGCTGGGAACTCGGCGCCACCCTCGCCGCCACCCTGATGACCGACTAGCCCCGCCACCCCACCGGGACACGAATGTGGCTTTGGGGGCGGATTCGGCCCCCAAAGCCACATTCGTGTCCGGCCGGGGTGCGGCGAGTGCGGGGTTCGGATGCCTGAACGTGGGACTTGGGCGCCTGAGTGTGGGACTCGCCCCGCCAATGCTATGAGTGGGGCATTACTTGCATTCAACGCTAGTAATGCCCCACTCATAGCATTGGTCCGGCCGGTCCGGCCGGTCCGGCCGGTCCGGTCCGGTCAGGTCGGTCAGGTCGGGTGGGCAGGGGCCTGGGTGGATGACGCCGAGGCGTCGCGTGGCGCGGGTCATGGCGACGTAGAGGTCGTTGTGCCCCAGCGGTCCGGCGTTCAGGATGGCGGCCGGGTCGGCGATCAGCACCGAGTCGAACTCCAGTCCCTTGGCTTCGCGCGGGGTGAGCAGGACGACCGGGTCCGTGAGATCCGGCGGGACGGTGACGGGCAGCACCGCCGCGAGCCGGTCCAGGTGCTCAGGTGGGGCGATGATCGCGAGGGTGCCGTCGTCGTGGCTCGCCGCCAGGTCGGCGACGACGCGAGCCAACTCGGCGTGGGTGGTGCGCACGCGCCACGGCGGCTCCCCGGTCGAGCGGACCGACCGAGGTGGCCGCGATCCCGGGTGGTGCGCGGCGAAGAGGTCGCCGGCGGCGGCCATGATCTCGGCCGGCGTGCGGTAGTTGACGGTGAGCTGGGCCAGCCGCCAGCGGTCGCCCACGTGCGGCCGCAGCACCTCCGCCCAGCCGGTCGCGCCCGCCGCGCTCCCGGTCTGCGCCAGGTCGCCGACCACGGTCATCGACCGGGTGGGGCACCGGCGCACGACCATCCGCCAGTCCATCGCGGACAGTTCCTGCGCCTCGTCGACGACCACGTGCCCGAAGGTCGTGACGCCGTGCTCGCCGAGCACCGCGGCGGCCTCGTCCAGCAGCGGCAGGTCCGCGGTGCTCCGGACCGGCGTGCCGAGCAGATCGGTGATCACCTGCTCGGCGGTCAACGGCGGCCACAGTTCGTCGAGCACGCGCCGGACGCCGGTATCGGCCAGCAACGCGGCTCGCAGCCCAGCCCGATCGGTGTCGTCCAGCAGGTCCTGCGGTCCCGCGAAGTCGAGGTCGACCACCACACCCGCGGCCGCCAGCGCACGCAGGTCGGCCGCGCTCAACCGGCCGTCGGCGCTGCCACCGTCGATGGCCTCGCCCGACTCCGTCAGCACGACGCTTTCCATGCGGTCGGCCAAGTCGCGCGTGAGCCGGTCCACGATCTCCTGATCGAAGACGAGCTTCGCCTGGTTGTACGGCAGTCCTCGCGCCCTGGCGGAATCCACGGCACGACGGCAGGTGCGCGGTTCCAGCCGGAGCACCTGCTGCTCGAACTCGACTTCGACGACCTCACCGGGTATCCGCACCTTCGCGTGCACCGCGGCGGCCACCCGGTCTGCCATGTCCGCCCGTCCCTTGACCTCGGCGGATTCGACCCACTCGGCCGGGTTGCCCGGCCACAGCCCGGCCAGGGTCGCGGTGACCACGGTGTGCTCGCCGAGCCCGGGCAGGACCTGGCCGATGTAGTCCAGGAACACGCGGCTGGGGCCGAGCACCAGCACGCCACGACCGCGCAGCTGTGGCTGGGTGTAGAGCAGGTAGGCCAGCCGGTGCAGCGCGACCGCCGTCTTGCCGGTGCCGGGACCGCCCTGCACCACCAGCACCCCGTGGTGCCCGTCGCGCACGATCCGGTCCTGTTCGGCCTGCAGCGTCGTCACGATCTCGTGCATCCGGCCGGTGCGGTCCGCGGTCAGCGCCGCCAGCAGCGCGCCCTCGCCGACCAGGTCGTCGCCTCCGGTCTCGGCGTCGAGCAGTTCGTCGTCGAGGGCGACCACGGTCCGCCCCCGGGTGGTGATGCGGCGTCGGCGCCGCACGCCGTGGGGGTCGACCGCGGTCGCCGTGTAGAACGGCCGGGCCGCCGGGGCACGCCAGTCGAGCAGCAACGGCTCGTCGTCCTCGAACAACCCCAACCGTCCGATGTAGACACGGCTGCCGTCGCGCAGATCCAGCCGTCCGAAGCACAACCCGTCCTCCACGGACGCCAGGCGCGCCAGTTCCCCACGCCAGAACTCGGTGGCTTCCCGCGCCGCGGCCTGCTGGCGCAACACGTCCACCCGCTCGTGGAGATCCGTCAGGTAGGCCTGCTCGAAGGCGATTTCCCCGCTGGTCATGCCGTCGAGGATGCGCGGGGATCCCGCGGAGGAACAGTCTTGTTCTTTCCGGCCGCGTCAGCCGTCGTGCCAGGCGGGCTCCGGTTTCGCGGCGAACTCCGCCGTCCGGCCGCGCAGCACCCATGCCGCCACGAACACCAGCACCACCTGCAGCACCCCGGACAGCACGAAGGTCGCGCTCGCGCTGCCCAGCACGGACGCGGCCAGCCCGCCGAGCAGGGCACCCAGCGGCACCGCGCCCCACACCACGGTCCGCCAGGCACCCATGACGCGCCCCAGGTACTCGCTCGGCACGAGCACGTGACGCAGCGTGCCGAGCACCACGTTGACCACCACCACCGCCGCGCCGAACAGGCCGTACAGCACCCCGGCCACCACCGGGTACGCCAGCAATCCCAGTCCGGTGAACAACAGGGCCATCACGAACAGCCCGCCCAGCAGCACCCACCGGCGGCCGAACCGCGAGATCAGCCGGGGTGCCACCGCGGCCCCGAGCAGCCCGCCGACCCCGGCACCCGAGGCGAACACCCCGAACACCACCTCGCTCAGCCGCAGGTCCTGGAGTCCATAGAGGACCAGCTGGGCCATCGGCATCTCGGTCAGCAACGCGGTCGCCCCGGCGACGAGCACCAGCCGTGACAGGAACGGGTTGCCCCGCAGCCAGCGCACCCCGTCCGCGATCCGGACGCGCACCGAACCGGGCTCGGCCGCGGCGGGCCGGTAGCTGCCGGAGATGCCCAGCAGCAACGCGGCGGCGAGGGCGAACCCGGCCGAGTTCAGCAGGAACGGGAACGCGGCGAAGAAGGCGAACGCGACCCCGCCCAGCGGCCCGCCGAGGAAGTTCTGCCCGACCACCTCGACCGCCTGCAGTTTGCTGTTCGCACTCTCCAGTTCGTCCTTCCCGGCGACCGCGGGGATCAGCACGTTCGCCGCGCTGTCCGCGACCGTCTCCACCACGCCGAGCAGCAACCCGAACGCGTAGACCACCCAGATGGACACCGCCCCGGCCAGCACCAGCCCGGCGAGCGTGCCGACCAGCAGCGCGCGGGTGGCGTTCGCGACGACGATCGCGCGCCGCCGGTCCACCCGGTCGAGCAGCGCGCCGACCGGCAGCGCGAACAGCAGCCACGGCAGGAACTGCGTGGCCGACAACCCCGCGATCAGCAGCGGATCCCTGGTCAGCGTGGCGGCCAGCAGCGGGAACGCCACCTTGCCCACCCCGTCGCCCAGGTTCGACGCCGAACTCGCGGAGAGCAGCCACGTGAGCCTCCGGTCCTTACCAGCCATGGCCACCCCCTCCGTCCCCGGAGCGAGTTCGATGGTAGATCGCGTCGCCACGCTGGGCAATCGCTTCGTTACGCAGAGCATCATCGACTGGGCGGTTCGGCGCAGGGCGGGTGGGGACCGGAAAGCGGCAATCAATGCTCCGCCGCATCCCCGGCGGCCCTACGATGCACGCATGCTCATGCGCCGAATCCTCCTCGGAGCGCTCGCGCTCGCCGTCGCGGCCACCACCGGCTGTTCGTCCGACGAGCCGGACACCAGTTCCTTCCCGCCAGCGGAACAACTTGTCCAAGAGGCCACCGCCGCCACCTCGGCGATCCGGAGCACGCACTTCTCGCTCCAGGTGAACGGCTCGATCACCGGGCTGAGCGTGCAGAGCCTCGACGGCGACCTGACCAAGGAGGGCGGCCCCACCGGGGCGGCCAAGGGCACCGGCAAGATCGAGGTCAACGGGCAGCTGATCGAGGCCGAGTTCGTGGTGGTCGAGGACTCCTTCTACCTCAAGGGCCCGACCGGCTCGTTCCAGAAGTTCCCGGCGGTCATCGGCGCCTCGGTCTACGACCCGTCGGCCATCCTGGACCCGCAGCGCGGCATCGCGAAGCTGGTCTCCAGCCTGCAGAACCCGAAGACCGAGGCCGAAGAGGACGTCGACGGCACGGCCACCTGGAAGGTCACCGGCCAGGTCGGCAAGGACGTGCTGGTCTCGCTCCTGCCGGGCGTGCAGGCCGACGCCGAGGTCAGCTTCTGGCTGGCCAAGGACACCAAGCTGCCGGTCAAGGCCACCGCGCGGTTCCCGGACAACGCCTCGGTCGACGTGAAGCTGTCCGATGTGGACAAGCCGGTCACGGTGACCCCGCCGGCGTGAGCACCCCCACCCGCCGCGGCCGGGCGAGCGCGATCGGCGCCGGCGGCCTCGCGGTCCTGCTCGGCGCGCTCGACACCTACGTGGTGATCGGCCTGCTCCGCCAGATCATCGACGACCTGCAGATCCCGGTGAACCGCCTCGAGCAGGTCACCCCGGTGGTCACCGGCTACCTGCTCGGGTACGTGGCCGCGATGCCGCTGCTCGGCCAGGCGTCCGACCGGTTCGGCCGCAAACCACTGCTGCAGCTGTGCCTCGCCGGGTTCCTGGCCGGGTCGGCGATCACCGCGCTGGCCGACGGCATCGAGGTGCTCGTCGCCGGGCGCGTGGTCCAGGGCGTGGCCAGTGGTGCGCTGCTGCCGGTGACCATGGCGCTGGCCGCCGACCTGTGGGCGGAACGCCGCCGCGCCACCGTGCTCGGCGTGGTCGGCGGCGCGCAGGAACTGGGCAGCGTGCTCGGCCCGGTGTACGGCATCGCGTTGTCCGCGCTGACCGACTGGCGAGGCGTGTTCTGGGTGAACGTGCCGCTGGCCGTGCTCGCGATGGTCGCCGTGTGGTTCTCGCTGCCCGCGAGCGGCCGGCGGGAAGGTCCGCGGCCGAAGGCGGACGTGGTCGGCGCGAGCCTGCTGGCGGCGACGCTCGCGCTGCTGGTGGTCGGGCTGTACAACCCGAACCCGCGCGAGCAGGTGCTGCCCAGCTGGGGCTGGCCGGTGCTCGCGGCGGCGGCCGTGGTGCTGGTGGCGTTCCTCGTCTGGGAGAAACGGGCGAAGGTCCGGCTCATCGACACGACCGGGCTGCGGCTCGGGCCGTTCTTCGCCACGCTCGGCGCTTCCGTCGCGGCGGGGGCCGCGCTGATGGTCACGCTGGTCGACGTGGACCTGTTCTCGCAGACCCTGCTCGGGCGGGACGACCAGGGCAGCGTGCTGCTGCTCCTGCGGTTCCTCATCGCACTGCCGATCGGCGCCGTCGTCGGCGGGCTCGTGTCTTCGCGGCTCGGGGAACGCTGGGTCGCCTTCGCCGGGCTGCTGATCGCCGCGGCCGGGTTCCTGCTGATCTCCTCCTGGCCGCTGGACGTGCTGGCCGCGCGCGGCGTGCTCGGCCTGCCCCGGCTCGACGTGGACCTGGTGCTCACCGGGTTCGGGCTCGGGCTGGTCATCGCGCCGCTGTCCTCGGCGGTGCTGCGGGTGACCCCGCCGGAGCAGCACGGCGTCGCGTCGGCGGGCGTGGTGGTGGCGCGGATGACCGGGATGCTGGTCGGCGTCGCGGCGCTGTCCGCATGGGGGCTGCACCGGTTCCACGAGCTGACCGCGGACCTCAACGCGCCGATCAGCCTGCTGTACGCGTCGCCGCAGGAGTACGAGGTGGCGCTGGCCAGGTACACCACCGCGCTGAAACAGGCACTGCTGGACCAGTACGGCGAGATCTTCTTCATCACCGCGTTCATCTGCGCGGGCGGGGCGCTGCTCGCCCTGCTCATCGGGCCGAAAGCTAGAGTTGGGGCCGCCCCGTAGGCCTAGTCGAAGGATCGATCGTGCCCGAGTACCTGCCGACCACCCCGTACCGGGGGACCAGGGACTTCCTCCCCGCGGAGATGTCCGTCCGGACGCAGGTGTTCGGCCATCTCTACGACGTGGTCGAGCGCTTCGGCTACCAGCGCTACGACGGCCCGATCCTGGAGTCCGCGGAGATCTACGAGGCCAAGTCCGGCCAGGAGATCGCCGACCAGCAGCTCTACACGCTGACCGACCGCGGTGGCCGCCGCCTGGCGCTGCGCCCGGAGATGACCCCGTCGGTGGCGCGGATGATCGCCGGGAACGCGGGCTCGCTGCAGTTCCCGGTGCGCTGGTACAGCCACCCGAACTGCCACCGCTACGAGCGCCCGCAGCGTGGCCGCGTGCGCGAGCACTGGCAGCTCAACGTGGACATCTTCGGCTCGGACGCGGCCAGCTGCGAGATCGAGATCTTCGAGGTCGTCCACGCGCTGCTCGGCGAGTTCGGCGCCACGCGGGACATGTACGCGGTCCGCGCGAACGACCGCACGCTGCTGGCCAGCGCGCTGACCGACCTCGCCGGAGTGCCCGCGGAACACCTGGCCGCGGTGTACTCGCTGGTGGACCGGTGGGAGAAGTACGACAGGGACAAGCTGGCCGCGGACGCCGAGGAGATCGGGCTGAGCGACAAGCAGTTCGCGCGCCTGGCCGAGACGCTGGGCGCGGGCCCGGCCCTGCTGGACGAGCTGCCCGCCGAGGTCAAGGACGCGTCCAACCTGGTGCAGGTGCTGCGCAGCGAAGCCGCGGACCTGGTGCAGTACGACCCGCTGATCGTGCGCGGGCTGGCGTACTACACCGGCACGGTGTTCGAGGTGTTCGACACCTCGCCGGAGAACAACCGCGCGTTGTTCGGCGGCGGCCGGTACAGCGATCTCGCGGGGTTGTTCACCGCGAAGGAGATCCCGGGCATCGGGTTCGGCATGGGTGACGTCACCCTGATCGACTTCCTCACCACGCACGGGCTGGTGCCCTCACCGCGCAGCGAATACGACGTGGCCGTGATCCCGGTGACCGCCGAGCTGACCGGCGCCGCGCGCACGGTCGCGTCACGACTGCGCTCGGCCGGGCTGCGCACCTCCAGCCCGCTGGAACACCGGAAGCTGGGCAAGGAAATGACCCGCGCGGACAAGGCGGGTGCGCGGGCCGTGGTCATCGTGGGCCAGGAGGACTGGGACGCCGGGAACGTCACCGTGCGCAGCCTGACCACCCGTGAGCAGACCACCGTCGCCCTCACCCAAGCCGCCACCACCGTGGCCGCCCACCTCTGAG
The DNA here is from genome assembly GCF_021725495.1 of Saccharothrix sp. AJ9571. Classification (NCBI taxonomy): domain Bacteria; kingdom Bacillati; phylum Actinomycetota; class Actinomycetes; order Pseudonocardiales; family Pseudonocardiaceae; genus Saccharothrix; species Saccharothrix sp. AJ9571. The sequence goes on from NZ_CP091382.1 coordinate 1,541,365, forward strand.
AATGCCGTGAAGGTGGCTTTCACGGCGATTTCCGCTGTGAAAGCCACATTCACGGCATCGGGGTCAGCGGCCGACCAGGCGTAGGCCGGCTTCGGGGTAGCGCGCTCCGGCGACGGCCTCCCGCGGCACGGCGCGCTCCACCTCCCGGATGTCCTCCGTGGACAGTTCAAGCGTTGCGGCGGCGACGTTCTCCTCCAGGTACTTTCGCCGCTTCGTGCCCGGGATCGGCACCACGTCGTCACCGCGCGCCTGCACCCAAGCCAGCGCCAGCTGACCCGCCGTCACCCCTTTGCGCTCGGCCAGCTCACGCAGCTTCGCCACCAGTTCGAGGTTGCGCTCCAGGTTGCCGTCCGCCATGCGCGGCTGGCTCTCCTGCCGGAAGTCACCGGCGCCGAAGTCCTCTTTGGACTTGAAGCGCCCGGTGAGCAGCCCGCGCCCGAGCGGCGAGTACGGCACGACGCCGATGCCGAGTTCGCGGCACACCGGCACGATCTCGTCCTCCAGGTCCCGCGACCACAGGCTCCACTCCGTCTGGAGCGCGGTGATCGGGTGCACGGCGTGTGCCCGGCGGATCGTCTCGGCACCCGCCTCGGACAGCCCGAGGTGCCGCACCTTGCCCGCGGTGACCAGTTCGGCCATCGCGCCCACGGTCTCCTCGACGGGCACCGACGGGTCCACCCGGTGCTGGTAGTAGAGGTCGATGTGGTCCACGCCGAGCCGTCGCAGCGAAGCCTCCGCGGCGTCCCGCACGTAGTCCGGGTCACCGCGCACGCCACGCTTGAGCGGGTCGTGCTCGTCGCGCACGATGCCGAACTTGGTGGCCAGCACGACCTGCTCGCGCCGATCGGTGATGGCCCGCCCGACCAGTTCCTCGTTGCGCCCGAAGCCGTACATGTCGGCGGTGTCGAGCAGGGTCACGCCCAGGTCGAGCGCGCGGTGGATGGTGGCGATCGACTCGGCGTCGTCGCCCTGGCCGTAGAACTCGCTCATGCCCATGCAGCCGAGCCCCTGGGCGGAGACGGTCAGCGAGCCCAGCTTGCGGTCCTCCATCAGCTCACTTCCCCGCCGCGCGGGCCAACTGCTCGGGGTAGCGCTCCCCGGCCACGGCGTCGGCCGGTGCGGCCGCCTCGATCGCCGCGATGTCCTCTTCGGACAGTTCGATCTCGACGGACGCGGCGTTCTCCTCCAGGTACTTGCGCCGCTTGGTACCCGGGATCGGCACCACGTCGTCGCCGTGGTGCTGCACCCAGGCCAGCGCCAGCTGCCCGGCGGTGACACCCTTCTCCTCGGCGAGCGCCCGCAGCGCGTCGACGATGGCGAGGTTGCGCTCCAGGTTGCCGTCGTTGAACCGGGGCAAGCCGCGGCGCATGTCGTCGGCGGGCAGGCTGTCCACCGAGGTGATGTTGCCGGTCAGGAACCCGCGGCCCAGCGGCGAGAACGGCACGATGCCGATGCCGAGTTCACGGCAGGTGCCGAGGATTTCGCCTTCGATGCCACGGGTCCACAGGGACCACTCGCTCTGCAGCGCCGTCACCGGGTGCACCGCGTGCGCGCGCCGGATGGTCGCCGCGCTCGCTTCGGAGATCCCCAGGTAGCGGACCTTGCCCTCGGCGACCAGCCCGGCCAGCGCGCCCCAGGTCTCCTCGACCGGCGTGTCCGGGTCCACCCGGTGCTGGTAGTAGAGGTCGATGTGGTCGACGCCGAGCCGTCGCAGCGAGTCCTCGCAGTTCTGGCGGACGAAACCGGCGTCGCCCCTGGCACCCATGGCGCCGTCTTCGCCCCAGACGATGCCGAACTTGGTGGCCAGCACGACCTGGTCGCGCCGGTCGGCGATGGCCCGCCCGACGAGTTCCTCGTTGGCGCCCGCGCCGTAGACGTTGGCGGTGTCGAGCAGGTTCACGCCCAGTTCCAGGGCGCGGTGGATGGTGGCGATCGACTCGGCGTCGTCGTCGCGCACGCCGTAGCCGGAGCTCATCCCCATGCAGCCCAGGCCCTGTGCGCCGACGGTCAGCTCGCCGAGCTTCTTACTCTTGGTCACGCGGTCTCCTTTATAGAATCAGACTGGGCGCGCAGCGCCTCCGTTGAGGGTGGTGGTGGGAGACGGGTGGGAGCATTCTGGTTGGTGAACTTGCGCTCGATCTGGTCGTAGTTGTCGATCTTGTAGTCGAGCACCTCGAGGCAGCCCTGCAGTTCGGCGATGCGCTCGCGGACCGAGCGGCGCTGCTCGACCAGGATGGCCTTGCGGCGACCGGCGCTGGCCGGGCCGTGGCGGCGCAGCGAGGCGTATTCGCGCATCATCCGGATGGGCATGCCCGTGGTGCGGAGCTTGGTCAGGAAGCCAAGCCAGGTCAGGTCGTCGTCGGAGTAGGCGCGGCGCCCGGCCGTGTCCCTGGCCGGGGCCTCGAGCAGCTTGATGCGCTCGTAGTACCGGAGGGTGTCGATCGACAGGCCACTCCGGCGGGCGGCCTCGGCTATCGAGAAGCTCATGTCACGACGGTACGACCTGGAGTGCACTCCAGGTCAAATCCCGTTCCGGGCCCGCGGACCGGCGGGTGGCGTTACGCTGCGCGCATGGCCCGCCCCAGAACCCACGACGACGGCCTCCGCGTCCGGCTGCTCGACCGCGCCGGGGAACTGCTCTCCGGCGAGGGCCCCGGCGCGCTGAGCCTGCGACGGCTCGCGAAGGACGCCGGCACCTCGACGACCGCGGTGTACTCGCTGTTCGGCAGCAAGCCCGACCTGATCAGCGCGCTGTACGAGGAAGGGTTCGCGCGCTTCGAGAAGCGGCTGGCGGCCATCGTGCGGACCGGTGACCACTTCGAGGACCTGGTCTCGCTCGGTCTGGCCTACCGGGCCAGCGCGCTGGCCGACCCGCACATGTACTCGATCATGTTCACCAAGGCCGTGCCCGGCTTCGAACCGGACGAATCGTCCACCGAACTGGCGCGGTCGACGATGAACCCGCTGCTGGAAACCATCCGCGCGGGCATCGCCGAGGGCGTGTTCACCGACGAACCCGCCGAACGCATCGCGGCATCGTCGTGGGGCATCGCGCACGGCATGGTCTCGCTGGAGATCAACGGGAATCTGCCGCCGGGCTTCGACGTGAGCGGCGCCTACGAAGCCGCCCTGCGCGCCAACGGCCGGGGCTGGCTGCGCACGGTCTAGACGGCGCTGTTCTAGACGGCTCCGTATTGCCGGTCACCCGCGTCGCCGAGGCCGGGGACGATGAAGCCGGAGTCGTTGAGCCGCTCGTCGATGCTGGCCGTGACCACCCGGACCGGCATGCCGGACTCCTCCAGGTGCCGGATGCCCTCCGGGGCGGCGAGCGCGCAGATCGCGGTCACGTCGGTGGCGCCGCGGTCGATGAGCAGGCGGATCGTGTACGCCATCGAGCCGCCGGTGGCGAGCATCGGGTCGAGCACCAGCACCGGCCGCCCGCCGAGCGACTCCGGCAGCGATTCGAGGTACGGCGTCGGCTGCAGCGTCTCCTCGTCGCGGGCGAGCCCGACGAAGCCCATCTGGGCGTCGGGGATCAGCTTGTGGGCCTCGTCGGCCATCCCCAGCCCGGCGCGGAGCACCGGCACCAGCAACGGCGGATTGGCGAGCCGGTAGCCGTCGGTCCGGGCGACCGGCGTGTGGATGCGCTCCACCCGCACGGGCGCGTCGCGCGTGGCTTCGTAGATCAGCATCATCGTCAGCTCGTGCAGCGCGGCGCGGAAGGCGGCGCTGTCGGTGCGGGCGTCGCGCATGGTGGAGAGGCGGGCCTTGGCGAGCGGATGATCGACGACGTGGACGTCCATGGTGGACACCGTAGCCGCCGGGGCCGGGCTGTCGTACGAATGACCGACGCGGGGCGTGCCTGGGAACGCTAGGCTGCCTGCCGTGAGCGAGCACCCCGGCCTTCCCGAACCCTCCCAGATGCGGGTTTCCGACGCCGACCGCGAGCGGGTGGCGCAGATCCTGCACCAGGCGATGAGCGAAGGCCGGATCACCGTGGACGAGCTGGAGGAACGGCTCTCCGTGGTCTACGCGGCCAAGACGGCGGCCGACCTGCGGCCGGTGACCCTCGACCTGCCGGTGGAGGGCAGCGTGGTCGCCGTGGCGCCCACGTCCTCCCCGGCGCTGTCGACCCCGCACAACCTGGTCGGCGGACGGCCCGGCTCGGCCAGCTCGGTCGCGGTGATGGCCGGCGTCGAACGCAAGGGCAACTGGGTCATCCCCGGCACGCACAACAGCTTCGCCTTCTGGGGCGGCGTCGAGATCAACCTGATGCACGCGCGGTTCGCCGAGCGGCACACCACCATCAACGCGGTCGCGATCATGGCGGGCGTCGACATCGTGGTGCCCGACGACATCAACCTCGACGTCACCGGCATCGGCTTCATGGGCGCCTTCGAAACCCGCGACCGGGGCGACGTGCACATCGCCCCGGAAAACGCCCCCGTCCTCAAGGTGACCGGCTTCGCCTTCTGGGGCGCGGTGACCGTCATCCGCAAACCCCGCAAAGCCCCCAGCTCAGCCCCCCAAATCACCCCCTGACCCCAGCGCGCCCACCTCCCGACCCCCACGTTCAAACACCCGAACCCCACGTTCAGGCACCCGAGTCCCACACTCACGCGGTCGAGTTCCACACTCACGCAGCCGAGTCCCACGTCCAAGCGCCTGAGTGCCACGTCCAAGCACCCGAGTCCCACTCTCGCGGCACGAGTCCCACATTCGCGTGGCCCGAACTCCACACTCAGGCAACCGAACCCCACGTTCCAGCACCCGAGTCCCACGTTCAGGAACCCGAGTCCCACATTCGCGAACACCAGTCCACCTTCACGCCCCCCAAGCCCGCCCTCCCCAAAAACCGAGCGCGAAGCCCGAGTGTGGAACTCGGCTGCCCGAACGTAGAGTTCGCCTGCCTGAACGTGGGTTTCGGCTTCCTGAATGTGGGACTCGCGGGGTGACCTCGCACGGCTGAGCAGGCACAACGTCCGCCCCCACCCGTCGCCTAGACTCGCGGCATGACAGTTACGTCAACGGCGACGGACACCCCGTCTCCGCTGCCCGGGCGGCTCGCCGACGCCACGCGCGACGAGACGAGCCTGCGCCGGTTCCTGCACGGGTTGCCGGGCGTCGACCAGGTCGGCGTCGAGCAGCGCGCGGCGGGCCTCGGCACCCGCAGCATCAAGAAGGCCGCCAAGCGCTGGGCCATCGACACCGCCATCTCCATGGTCGACCTGACCACGCTGGAGGGCGCCGACACCCACGGCAAGGTCCGCGCGCTCGCCGCCAAGGCCAAGCTGCCCGACCCCGAGCACCCGGACACCCCGCGCGTCGCCGCGGTGTGCGTGTACCCGGACCTGGTCGCGCCCGCGGTCGAGGCGCTGAAGGGCACCGGCATCGGCGTGGCCAGCGTCGCGACGGCCTTCCCGTCCGGCCGCTCCAGCCGCGAGATCAAGCTCGCCGACGTCAAGATGGCCGTCGACGCCGGCGCGACCGAGGTCGACATGGTGATCGACCGCGGCGCCTTCCTCGAAGGCCGCTACGGGCACGTGTTCGAGGAGATCCAGGCGATCAAGGCGGCCTGCGGCCAGGCCCACCTCAAGGTCATCCTGGAGACCGGCGAACTCGCCACCTACGACAACGTGCGCCGCGCCTCCTGGCTGGGGCTGCTGGCGGGCGGCGACTTCATCAAGACCTCCACCGGCAAGGTCTCCCCCGCGGCCACCCTGCCGGTCACCCACGTGATGCTGCAGGCCGTGCACGACTGGCACGCCACCACCGGCGAACTGCGCGGGGTCAAACCGGCGGGCGGCATCCGCACCACCAAGGACGCGATCAAGTACCTGGTCGCCGTGCACGAGGTCGCCGGGCCGCAGTGGCTCGACCCGAGCCTGTTCCGCTTCGGCGCCTCCAGCCTGCTCAACGACCTCCTGCTGCAGCGCCGCACCCAACTCGACGGCCACTACAGCGGTCCCGACTACGTGACGGTGGACTGATGCCCGACTCACCCTTCGAATACGCTCCGGCGCCCGAATCCCGCGACCTCGCGAACCTCAAGCCGGCCTACCGCCCGTTCATCGACGGCGCCTTCGTCGACGGCAAGGGCGAGCCGCTCAAGACGATCAACCCGGCCACCGAAGAGGTGCTCGCCGAGGTCTCCACCGCCTCGAAGTCCGATGTGGACACAGCGGTGAAGGCCGCCCGCCGGGCGTATGAGAAGACCTGGGGCCGGATGCCGGGCGCCGAGCGCGCCAAGTACATCTTCCGCCTGGCGCGGCTGATCCAGGAACGCGCGCGCGAACTGGCCGTGCTGGAAAGCCTGGACAACGGCAAGCCGATCAAGGAATCGCGCGATTCCGACATCCCGACCGCCGCCGCGCACTTCTTCTACCACGCAGGCTGGGCCGACAAGCTGGACTACGCGGGCTACGGCCCGGACCCGCGCCCGCTGGGCGTGGCCGGGCAGGTCATCCCGTGGAACTTCCCGCTGCTCATGCTGGCCTGGAAGATCGCCCCGGCGCTGGCCACCGGCAACACCGTGGTGCTCAAGCCCGCCGAGACCACCCCGCTCACCGCGCTGGTCTTCGCCGAGATCTGCCAGCAGGCCGACCTGCCGCCCGGCGTGGTGAACATCCTGCCCGGCGCCGGGGACATCGGCGCCGAGCTGGTCGGCCACCCGGACGTGAACAAGATCGCCTTCACCGGGTCCACCGAGGTCGGCAAGCTGATCCAGCGCACGGTCGCGGGCACGCCGAAGAAGCTGACCCTGGAACTCGGCGGCAAGGCGGCGAACGTGGTGTTCGACGACGCGCCGCTGGACCAGGCGGTGGAAGGCATCGTCAACGGCATCTTCTTCAACCAGGGCCACGTCTGCTGCGCCGGTTCCCGCCTGCTGGTCCAGGAGTCCATTGTGGACGAGGTACTGGAGAAGCTGCGGTACCGGGTGTCCACGCTGCGCATCGGTGACCCGCTGGACAAGAACACCGACATCGGCGCGATCAACTCGCGCGAGCAGCTGACGAAGATCCAGGAGCTGGCCGATACGGGTGACACCGAGGGCGCGCAGCGCTGGACCAGCCCGTGCCCGATCCCCGAGCGCGGTTTCTTCTTCGCTCCCACGGTGTTCTCCGACGTGCAGCAGTCCATGCGCATCGCTCGCGAGGAGATCTTCGGGCCGGTGCTGTCGGTGCTCACCTTCCGCACCCCCGAAGAGGCGGTCACCAAGGCGAACAACACGCCGTACGGGCTGTCCGCGGGCATCTGGACGGAAAAGGGCTCCCGCATCCTGTGGATGGCGAACCAGCTGCGTGCCGGGGTCGTCTGGGCCAACACCTTCAACCGCTTCGATCCCGCCGCTCCGTTCGGCGGCTACCAGGAATCGGGCTTCGGCCGCGAGGGCGGGCGCACCGGTCTGGAGGCTTACCTCGATGTCTGATCGTCTTTCGGTGACCAAGACCTACAAGCTCTACATCGGCGGGAAGTTCCCGCGTTCGGAGTCCGGGCGCTCGTACCCGGTGTCCGACGCGAAGGGCAAGTTCCTGGCCAACGCCGCGCACGCGTCCCGCAAGGACGTCCGCGACGCCGTGGTGGCCGCGCGCAAGGCGTTCGGCGGCTGGTCGGGCGCGACCGCCTACAACCGCGGGCAGGTGCTGTTCCGCGTGGCCGAGGTGCTCGAAGGCCGTCGTGACCAGTTCATCAGCGAGGTCAGCGCCTGCGAGGGCGTGCCGGCCAAGAAGGCGGAGTCCCTGGTGGACGCCGCGATCGACCGCTGGGTCTGGTACGCGGGCTGGACCGACAAGATCGCCACCGTGCTGGGCGCGGCGAACCCGGTGGCCGGGCCGTACTTCTCGTTCACCGTGCCGGAACCGACCGGCGTGGTTGGCGTGCTCGCGCCGCAGCAGTCGTCGCTGCTCGGGCTGGTCAGCGTGCTGGCGCCGGTGCTGGCGACCGGGTCGACCGCGGTGGTGGTGAGCAGCGCCGAACGGCCGCTGCCCGCGATCACCCTGTCCGAGGTGCTGGCCACCTCGGACGTGCCGGGCGGCGTGGCGAACATCCTCACCGGTCGCGCGGCCGAACTCGGCTCGTGGCTGGCGTCGCACGGGGACGTCAACGCGCTCGACCCGACCGGTGCGGCCGCCGCCGACCGCGTGGAACTGGCCAAAGCCGCCGCGGGCACGGTCAAGCGGGTGCTCAGCGTGCCCGCCGAGGAGCCCGACTGGACCCGGCAGCCGGACATCGCCCGGCTGCGGCGTTATCTGGAGGCCAAGACGGTCTGGCACCCGCTGGGCGTGTAGCCGCTAGGTGTACCCGGCCGGGTACACCTAGGCGCCCTGGAAGATGTCGGCGCTGGTGACCGCCCGGCCGGGTAGCGGAGAACCCGGCCGGGCGTGCAGCCCGTCCAGCATCAGCGCAATGCACCGCTCGGTGGCGAACGAGGCCACCTCCGTCGACTTCGACGGCAGCTCGCGCAACAGCAGCGAGAACATGATCGTCACGTCCCCGGCGCCGACGTCGGGCCGCAACGAGCCCTCGGCCTGCGCCTGCTCGACGATCAGATCAAGCATCCCGAGGGCCTCGCGGCGGAATTCCTCGGTTTTGGGGTCCTCCGCGAACACCGCCCTGGCCAGCGGCGACAGCATGGCCAGTTGCACGCTCAATTTCACCTTCTGGGTGATGCGGAGGAAGCGGACGAGCGCGTCCCACGCCGTCGGCTCCTCATCCACCGCGGCACGCGCGTCGAGCAGCACGCTGCTGAAGGTGTCCCGCGCGATCTCCCGCAGCAAGGACGCCCGGTCGGGGAACCGCCGGTACAGCGTCCCGACGCCGACGCCCGCACGGCGCGCGATTTCTTCCATGGGCACGTCGGGCCCCTGGTCGGCGAACAGTTCCTTGGCCGCGGCGAGGATCTGATCGCGGTTGCGCCGCGCGTCGGCCCGCAACCGGGTCTCCTCGTGCTCGACCGTCATCTCAGCCACCTCTCAGGTTCCGCCGGATTGTCTCACCCCAACGGATGTGGACGCTGCGGTTCCACATCGGTACCGTGAAAACGGAAGGTAAACCTCCACATACGAATCCTCCGGATTGAGGTAGCCGTGTCCGAAACCACCACAGAGCGGGTTCCGTCGTTTCCGATGGAACGGCGCTGTCCCTACGCCCCGCCCGCCGAGTACGACGAGCTCCGCGCGGAAAACCCGGTGACCCAGGTGGAACTGCCGACCGGGCGCCGGGCCTGGGCGCTCACGCGGCACGAGGACGTGCGCGCGATGCTCGCCGATCCGCGGTTCAGCTCGGACCGCATGAACCCGCAGTTCCCGACCCTGGTCGACAACACTCAGCTGCGTTCGACGTTCAGGCCCTCGCTGATCTCGATGGACCCGCCCGAGCACGGGCCGGCACGGCGCGCGGTGGTCGGGGAGTTCACCGTGCGCCGGATGGAGGCGCTGCGGCCGCGGATCCAGGAAATCGTCGATCAGGCCATCGACGACCTGCTGGCCGCCGGGGAGCCCGCCGACCTGGTGACCCACGTGTCGCTGCCGGTGCCGTCGCTGGTGATCTGCGAGCAGCTCGGCGTGCCCTACGCCGACCACGACTTCTTCCAGCAGCACTCGTCGAAGCTGCTGGACCGGGAGACCGGCCAGGAGGACCGGCGCCACTCGGTCGACCAGCTGACGTCCTACCTGGGCAAGCTGATCACCGAGAAGGAGGCGGCGCCGACCGACGACCTGCTCGGCAGGCAGATCGTCAAGCAGCGCGAAGAGGGGAAGGTCGACCACGAAGCGCTGGTCAGCCTGGGCTTCCTGCTGCTGGTCGCCGGGCACGAGACCACCGCGAACATGATCTCGCTGGGCACGGTCGCCCTGCTCGAACACCCCGATCAGCTCGCGCTGCTGGTCAACGACCCGGGCGTCACGCTCAACGCGGTCGAGGAACTGCTGCGGTACTTCACCATCGCCGAGCTGGCCACCACGCGGGTGGCCACCGAGGACGTCGAGATCGGCGGGGTGCTGATCCGCGCCGGGGAGGGCGTGCTCGGCCTGTCGAACGCGGCGAACCACGACCCGGCGGCCTACGACCGGCCGGACGAACTGGACATCGCCCGCGGCGCACGCAACCACGTGGCGTTCGGCTTCGGCGCGCACCAGTGCCTCGGCCAGAACCTCGCGCGCATGGAACTGCAGATCGTGTTCGACACCCTGTTCCGCCGGGTGCCGGGGCTGCGCATCGACAAGCCGATCGACGAACTGGACTACAAGCGCAACTCCACCGTCTACGGGTTGAACTCGCTGCCGGTGACGTGGTCGTGAAGATCGCCACGGACGTCGACCGCTGCGTCGGCGCCGGGCAGTGCGTGCTCACCGAACCGGCGGTCTTCGACCAGGACGAGTCGGACGGCACCGTGGTGCTGCTGACCGACTCGGTCGACGGGGAGACCGCCGAGCGCGTGCGAGAGGCCGCGCACATCTGCCCGTCACAAGCACTGTCCATTTCGGACTAATTCTATTTCGGTTGTCCCGGCGCCGCGGCGGCTGGTAGAACGCCCTATGCAGATCCGGGAAGCCACCGCCGCGGAGCTGGCCACCCTGCCGGCCCTCGAATCAGCCTCCGATTCGATCTTCGCCGACCTGGGGTTCCCGCCCCTGCCGCCGCCGGGCAGCCCGGAAGAGCTCGCCAGCGCCCGGCTGGTGCTGGTCGCGGGAACCCCACCGGCCGGCTTCGCCCGCGTCGAAGTGGTCGACGGGAACGCGCACCTCGAACAACTGGCCGTGCACCCGTCGCACTTCCGGCAAGGCATCGGCACCGCCCTCGTACGCGCGGTGCTCACGTGGGCGCAGGACGCCGGCTTTCCAGCGGTCACCCTGTGCACTTTCTCGGACATCCCATGGAACGGCCCGTTCTACCGGAAACTGGGCTTCGCGAACTTACGTGACCTCAGTCCGGGCTTGCAGGAGTTACGAGCCCACGAACGCGCCCTAGGCCTGGACGACCTGGGCACGCGAGTAGTCCTGCGCCACCCTCTCGCCGGGCAGTGACCTCCACCGCCCACACCCTCAAGCGCGCGGCTCCCCTCGCCGGAACACCACCCGATCGCGACACTCACGCGCCCTGGCCCGGACGCGTATCTCACTCGCCCAACTCGGACTCCGAACGTGGAACTCGCCTGCCTGAATGTGGAACACGCCCACGCGAGTGTGGAATTCAGCTGCCCGAACGTGGGGTTCGCCGCACTCGAGTGTGGACTTCGACTACCTGAACGTGGGACTCGCCTACCCGAGTGCGGAACTCAGGCACCCGAACGTGGGACACGGTCGCACGAGGGTGGAGTTCGCCCGCCGGAAGGCGGGACTCAGCTACCGGAAGTGGGGCTCAGGTGCACGAACGTGGGAGTCGGCTACCCGGGCGCGGAACTCGGCTACCGGAATGCGGGAGTCGGCCGCGCGCGAATGTGGAACTCGGCTGTCTGAGCGTGGAACTCAGCTACCCAGGCGGGGGACTCGGCTGCTCAACTTGGGAGCTCGCCCGCGGAAGGCGGACTCAGCCTTCCGGACGTGGAACTCGGCTACCCGAATGTGAGTCGGGTGCACGAACGTGGGGCTCGGCTGCCGGAGTGCGGGACTCGGCTGCCCAGGTGTGGAACTCGGCTACGCGAACGTGGGATTCGGCCGCCCCAACGTGGAACTCGGATGCCTGAGTGTGGGAGCCGGGCGCACGAACGTGGAACTCGGCTATCCGAGTGCGGGACTCGGGTGCCTGAATGCGGGACTCGGGTGGCTGAATGCGGGACTCGAGTGCCCGAGTGTGGGACTCGAGTGCACGAACGTGGAACTCGGCTACCCGAGTGCGGGACTCGGGTGCCTGAATGCGGGACTCGGGTGGCTGAATGCGGGACTCGAGTGCCCGAGTGTGGGACTCGAGTGCACGAACGTGGAACTCGGCTACCCGAGTGCGGGACTCGGGTGCCTGAATGCGGGACTCGAGTGCCCGAGTGTGGGACTCGAGTGCACGAACGTGGAACTCGGCTACCCGAGTGCGGGACTCGGGTGCCTGAATGCGGGACTCGAGTGCCCGAGTGTGGGACTCGAGTGCACGAACGTGGAACTCGGCTACCCGAGTGCGGGACTCGGGTGCCTGAATGCGGGACTCGAGTGCCCGAGTGTGGGACTCGAGTGCCCGAGTGTGGGACTCGAGTGCACGAACGTGGAACTCGGCTACCCGAGTGCGGGACTCGGGTGCCTGAATGCGGGACTCGAGTGCCCGAGTGTGGGACTCGAGTGCACGAACGTGGAACTCGGCTACCCGAGTGCGGGACTCGGGTGCCTGAACGTGGAACTCAGCTGCCCGAGTGTGGGACTCGGCTGCACGAGTGCGGAACTCGGCCGTCTGAATGTGGGCTCGGCTGCCTGAGGGCTCGGACGCCTGAATGTGTAACTCGGGTGCACGAACGTGGAACTCGGCTGCCCGGGTGCACGGGTGTGGGGCTCGGGTGTCTGAATGTGCAACTCGGGTGCACGAACGTGGAACTCGGCTGCCCGGGTGCGGGAGTCGGATGCACGAATGCGGGACTCGGCCGTCCGAACGTGGGGCTCGGGTGTTTGAATGTGGGGCTGGGGTGCACGAATGTGGGGTCAGGGATTGGGCTGGTGGGGGTGGGTTAGGTGGGTTAGGAAGTCGTGGTTGGTTTGGGTGGGGCGTAGGGATTTGAGGAGGGTGGGGAGGGCGTCTTCGCGGGTTTGGAGGGCTCGGCGCAGGGTGGCGACGGCGGCGCGTTCGGCGGCGGGGACCAGGAGGTCGTCCCGGCGGGTGCCGGAGCGGGGGAGGTCGATGGCGGGGAAGATCCGCCTGCTCGCCAGGCGGCGGTCCAGGTGCAGTTCGGCGTTGCCGGTGCCCTTGTACTCCTCGTAGATCACCGTGTCACCGACTGAACCGGTGTCGACCAGCGCGGTGGCGAAGATGGTCAGCGAGCCCCCGTTTTCGATGTTCCGCGCGGCCCCCAGGAACCGCTTCGGCGGCGTCAGCGCGGTGGAATCCACGCCACCGGACAGGATTCGCCCGGACGCCGGGGCGGCCAGGTTGTAGGCGCGGCCCAGCCGCGTCAGCGAATCCAGCAGTACCACCACGTCCCGCCCCTGTTCGACCAGGCGCTTGGCGCGTTCGATGGCGAGTTCGGCGAGCGCGGTGTGGTCTGCGGGCGCGTGGTCGAAGGTCGCGGCGATCACCTCACCGGGCACCGCGCGCGACAGGTCGGTGACCTCCTCCGGCCGCTCGCCGACCAGTACCAGCATCAGGTGGCACTCCGGGTGGTTCTTGCTGATGCCGTGCGCGATGTCCTGCAACACGGTGGTTTTCCCGGCTTTCGGCGGCGCCACGATGAGGGCGCGCTGCCCCTTGCCGACCGGCATCACCAGGTCGATCACCCGGGCGGTGGCCGCGTGCTGCTCGGTTTCGAGCCGGAGTCTTTCGTTGGGGTACAAGGGAACCAGGTCGGCGAAGGCCGGACGGGGACGGTAGCGCGGATCGCGGCCGTTGATCGCGGTCACTTCACCGTCGTCGCCGAGACCGATGAGGTCACCGCGGCGCAGGCCGAGGTCGCGAACCACCTTCTGCGAGATGGTCACGTCGTCCGGGCCCGGCAGGTAGCCGTCCGCCCTGACCTGTGCGCGGTTGCGCACTATGTCGAGTATTCCGTGGATGGTCATGAGAAATCTTTCTGGGTTGAGGAACGGCGAGAACACGCCGGAAGCCTTCACGCACAAGTGGAAGGAAGATCGCGAGTCCCGAACGGGAGGCTGAGCCTGCATCCGCCGGGGGGATAGACACCACCACAGTAGCTCACTTCCGACCGAACGCGCAACCCGGTGCCCCGAGCGCCACAAAGGACGTCGGGTAAGAACGGATTCGAGAACCGCGCTTAGAGCCGGTCCACCCCGGTGATGTGCAGGACGGCGGTGCCCGCTTCGTCCGACGCCGCGAGGTCGACTTCGGCGCTGATGCCCCAGTCGTGGTCACCGGCGGGGTCGTCGAAGATCTGGCGGACCTTCCACAACTCCGGCTCCTTCTCGATCAGCAGCAACGCCGGGCCGCGGGCGTCGGGCCCGGTGCCGAGGTCGTCGTGCTCCTCGAAGTAGCCCTCCATCGCGTCTTCCCAGTCTTCGGCAGTCCAGCCGGAGGACGAATCCAGCTCGCCGAGCACGTGATATGCCCGCCGGGCCGCCAATTCCACGCGACGGAAGAGCTGGTTCCGCACCAGCACACGGAAAGCGCGCTCGTTGCGGGTGACCGGCGGCGGCCCCTCTGGCAACACCGGCGGCGCGTGCGGGTCATCGGCGTCGGGGTGGCGCAGGGCCTCCCACTCGTCCAGCAGGCTCGAGTCGACCTGGCGCACCAGCTCGCCCAGCCACTCGATCAGGTCCTGCAACGGCTCGGTCTTCGCCTCGTCGGGCACGGTGTGCCGCAGCGTGTCGTAGGTGTCGGCCAAGTACCGCAGCACCAGGCCTTCCGACCGCGCCAGCTGGTAGTAACCGATGTATTCCACGAAGTTCATCGCGCGCTCGTACATGTCGCGCACCACGGACTTCGGCGAGAGCTGGTAGTCGTCGACCCACGGGTGACCCTGGCGGTAACTGCGGTAGGCGACCTCCAGCAGTTCCTCCAGCGGCTTCGGGTAGCTGACGTCCTCCAGCAGCTCCATCCGCTCGTCGTACTCGATGCCCTCGGCCTTCATCGCCTGCACGGCCTCGCCGCGGGCCTTGAACTGCTGTTGCGACAGCACCGGTCGCGGATTATCCACAATGGATTCCACAATGGACACCACGTCGAGCGCGTAGCTCGGCGACCCGGTGTCCAGCAGCTCGATCGCGGCCAGCGCCAGCGGGGACAGAGGCTGGTTCAGCGCGAAGTCGAACTGCAGGTCCACGGTCAGCCGGACGATCCGGCCCTGCTCGTCCGGCTCGGGCAGCCGCTCCACCACACCCGCGGCGAGCAGCGCGCGGTAGATCGCGATCGCGCGCAGGATGTGCTTGCGCTGCGCCGGCCGGTCCTCGTGGTTGTCCTCGAGCAGGTGCCGCATCGACTCGAAGGCGTTGCCCGGCCGGGAGATCACGTTGAGCAGCATCGAGTGGCTGACCCGGAAGCTCGAAGTCAGCGGCTCCGGTTCGGCGGCGACCAGCCGTTCGAAGGTGCTTTCGGTCCAGTTGACGAAACCTTCGGGCGCCTTCTTGCGGGTGATCTTCCGCTTCTTCTTCGGGTCGTCGCCCGCCTTCTCCAGCGCCTTGGCGTTCTCGATGACGTGGTCCGGTGCCTCCACCACGACGTAGCCGTCGGTGTCGAAGCCCGCCCGGCCGGCGCGCCCGGCGATCTGGTGGAACTCGCGCGCCTTGAGGTGCCGCTGCCGGATGCCGTCGTACTTGGTCAGCGCACTGAACACCACGGTGCGGATCGGCACGTTGATGCCGACGCCGAGGGTGTCGGTCCCGCAGATCACCTTGAGCAGCCCGGCCTGTGCCAGCTGCTCGACCAGCCGCCGGTACTTCGGCAGCATGCCGGCGTGGTGCACGCCGATCCCGTGGCGCACCAGCCGCGACAGCGTCTTGCCGAAGCCCGCGGCGAAGCGGAACTCGCCGATCAGGTCGGCGATGGCCTCCTTCTCCGCCTTGCTGCACACGTTGATGCTCATCAGCGTCTGCGCGCGCTCCACCGCGGCCGCCTGCGAGAAGTGCACGACGTACACCGGTGCCTGGCCGCCGTGCAGCAGCTCGGACATGGTCTCGTGCATCGGCGTGAGCGCGTAGCGGTAGGTCAGCGGAACCGGGCGTTCCGCCGAGGTGACCACCGCGGTGTCGCGGCCGGTGCGCCGGGTCAGGTCCTTCTCGAAGAACGAAACGTCCCCGAGGGTGGCCGACATCAGCACGAACTGCGCCTTCGGCAGTTCGAGGATCGGGATCTGCCACGCCCAGCCGCGGTCGGGCTCGCTGTAGAAGTGGAACTCGTCGGCCACCACCTGGCCGACCTCGGCCCCGGCACCGAAGCGCAACGCGATGTTCGCCAGGATTTCGGCCGTGCAGCAGATGATCGGGGCATCGGCGTTGACGCTGGAGTCCCCGGTCATCATGCCGACGTGCTCCGGCCCGAAGATCTCGACGAGCTGGAAGAACTTCTCCGAGACCAGCGCCTTGATCGGCGCGGTGTAGTAGCTGCGCTTGCCGTGCGCCAGTGCGGTGAAGTGCGCGCCGACGGCCACCATGCTCTTGCCGGATCCGGTCGGGGTCGACAGAATCACGTTGGCGCCGGAGACCACCTCGATCAAGGCTTCTTCCTGCGCCGGGTACAGCTGCAAGCCGCGGTCGGCGGCCCAGTCGGCGAAGGCTTCGAACAGGGCGTCTGGCTCGGGGACCGCCGGGATGCGGCCGTCGAGTCGCTGGGGGCTCGGTGCGGGCTGTGTGCTCATCAGGGAAGTCATCGTGCCATCTCCGCCCTCCGGACGGGCGGGGGTGATCGCGCCGCGAAGGCCGAACCCGTAGGCTGCGCATACCGCGCACCGACAGGGGGAAGCCTGAGCCGGAGCGCATACGGTGGGTGATTGGCGGAGGACAGGTAATGGCACAGGACATCGTCCCGGTCGAGCTCGGGTTGCCGCAGGGTGACCTGGTGACTCTGTGGGCGCCTCGCTGGCGCGAAGACGGCGAGGAGTGGGAAGCCTTCCTCGGCGACGAGGAGGACCTGTACGCCTTCCCCGACGCGGCGCACCTCGCCGCGTTCGTCCGGACGGCCGAACAGCACGACCTGGTCGACCACCCGGCGTGGAGCGCGGTGCCCGCGCTGAACGTGCCGGAGCTGATCCCGGACGACGACCACTCCTACGACCTGGTCGGCGTGCCCGAGCTGGTCGCCGAGGAGCCGGACTCCTGGACCATCGGCGAACTCGCCGAGATCGTCGGCATCGTGCGCTCGCTCGCGGACGTCTGCGAGCTCGAAGAGGTGCACGAGGTGCTCGACAGCTGCGAGGGCTTCTCGCTGCTGGAGCAGGGCAGGCTGCCCTTCACCGGTCGCGAGGGCGAGCGGCTGTGGACCGACCTGTCCGAGGCCGTGTCCGAGAAGTGGGACGTGGTGCTCGACGCGATCGACGGCCTGGTCACGGTGCCGGACGTGGACGCCACCCTGCTGGAGCAGACCGCCGAGGAGCTGGCCACCTTCCTGGAAGAGTCGGCCGCGGCCGAGGCCGCCGCAGCCGACGGCACCGCCGGCGAAGACCTCGACCGCGTCGACAGCGACGACGACGAGGCGGAAGCCGAAGAAGAGGCGCTGCCCACCGGTTTCTGGGCCGAGGTCGGCATCGACCCGATCAAGATCGTCACCAAGACCGACGAGTACTACACGCTGCGCTGCTTCCTCGACGACGAACCGGTCTTCCTCGGTTCCGGCGGCCAGATCGACGTCTACGGCTCGCCGCGCGCGCTGGGCCGGGCGCTGGCCGAGCCCAAGGAACTGGCGGGCAGCGACCTGGCCGAAGTGTCCACTTGGGACGAAGTGCTGGCCAAGGCCACCGGCGGTGAGCTGGAGATCGAGGTCCACCCGGACAACAGCTACGTGCTGACCGGGCTGGACGAGGACATCGCCGAGGGCATCGACGCGATCGACCCGACCCAGCTGGAGCTGGCCGTCGAGCTGCTCACCGACGCCGCCGACTGGGCCGAGGACGACAGCGTCGCCGAGGCGCTGCAGAAGTCGGAAAGCCTGGGCTGGCTGATCAACTTCGTGATCGAGCCGGACCCGACGCGGCTGGCGCCGAGCGCACCGTTCGACGCCGAGGAAGGCGCCTGGCGCAAGCTGGTCGAGTCCTTCGAGGATCGCCTCCGCACGCACTGAGGGAGCTTGGGTAGTGCCGACCATCGAAGCGATTCCCGCGTCCTGACGCCGCACGTCACCCGGACCGGTCGCGCTCGGCGCGGACGGGCGTGAGCCAGACGGCCAGCAGCGGGAAGACGGCGGCCACGCAGAAGGCGAGCGCGTAGCGGGTATCGCCGATGACCAGGCCCAGCAGGGGCGGGGTGGCGGCGGCGGCGATGTTCTGCCCGGTGTTCTGGGCACCCATCGCCCGGCCCGCCCACGCGTGCCCGGCGAGTTCGGCGGAGGCGGTGAAGCCGAGGCCGTTGTCGCTGACGCTGATCACCGCGGCGAGCACGAGTGCGATCACCGCCAGCCAGGGCACCGTGGCGTCGCCGGCGGCGACCAGCAGCATCACCGCGGCGCTGGCCACGGCGAGCCGGCGCATCGGCCGCAGCCTGCTGCCGACGCGGTCCGACCAGTACCCGCTGCCGATGCGCGCCAGCGCGCCCAGCACCTGCACCGCGGCCAGGAACCACCCGGCCGCCAGCGGGCTCCAGCCCCGGACGGCCACCAGGTACACCGGCGCGAAGGCCGACACGGCGAACTGGGGCACCACCAGCAGCGCGCTCGCGCCGTGCAGCCGCCAGAGCGTGGGCTCCCGGTACGGCGAGGGCGGCTTGATCGTGGTGTCCCCGGCCGGCTCCGGCCGCGGTGGGTCGGTGACCAGCGCGGCCACCAGCACCGCGACCGCGACCGCCAGGAGGCCGGGGAACAGCAGGGCGCCCCGCCACCCGTGCGCCTGCGCCAGCGGCGGCAGGGCCAGCGCCGCGATGCCGACGCCGATCGGCTGCGCGGTCTGCCGCAGGCCCATGGCCGTGCCGCGCTCGCTCGCGCTGAACCAGCCCATCACCACCCGGCCGCTGGCGGCGTTCACCGACGCGGTCGCGGCACCGGCGAGCAGGAAGACGGCGAACAACACGGGCAGTGAAATCGAGGCCAACGCCGCGTAGCTCACCAGCAGCCCGGAGGCGCCGAGGCCGAGCGCCATGATGAGTCGCTCTCCGTAGCGATCGGCTGCGGCGCCCCACACGATGAGGGTGAGCAATAGCCCGATCGAGGGAGCGGCCACCACCGCACCCGCGGCGGCGAGTGACAACCCCTCGGCCTCGCGCAGCACCGGCACCAGGAACGGGATGCCGTACAGAAAGGCGCAGCTCGCGGCCTGCGCGAGCAGCCCGAGGCCGAGGATCAGCCAGCGGCGGCGACCCACGGTGACCACCGGCACCATGTGTCCTCCCAGATAGTGGGACGCAACTCCTACTATCTGGACTTTAGTTCGCTAGGCTAAACAATACAAGCCGGGTGCGGGTCAAGAATTGATCAAGGCCGCATAACCCGGCTTGATCACCTTATTGATCAGTTCGAGTCGTTTGTCGAAATCGAGGAAAGCGGATTTCATCGCGTTGATCGTGAACCACTGGAAGTCGGTCCAGCCGAAATCGAACGCCTCGGCCAGCGCGGCGAACTCGCTGGACATCGTGCAGCCGCTCATCAGCCGGTTGTCGGTGTTCACCGTGACCCGGAACCGCAGGCGGGTGAGCAGGCCGATGGGGTGCTCGGCGATCGAGGCCGCGGCCCCGGTCTGCACGTTGGACGAGGGGCACAGCTCCAGCGGGATCCGCCGGTCACGCACGTAGTTCGCCAACCGTCCCAACTGGACTTCCCCGCCGGGCGAGGTCTTGATGTCGTCGACGATGCGCACGCCGTGCCCGAGCCGCTCGGCACCGCAGTGCTGGATCGCCTCCCAGATCGACGCCAGCCCGAACGCCTCACCTGCGTGAATGGTGAAATGCGCGTTGCTGGTGCGCAGGTACTCGAATGCGTCGAGGTTGCGGGTGGGCGGGAATCCGGCCTCCGGCCCGGCGATGTCGAATCCGGCCACGCCATTGTCCCGGTAGCGCACCGCGAGCTCGGCGATCTCGTACGCCCTGGCGTGCTGGCGCATCGCGCAGAGCAGCGTGCCGAGCTGGATGTGCCCGCCCTTAGCGGCGACCCGGCGCTCACCCTCGGCGAACCCCTCCTGCACCGCCTCGATCACCGCCGGGAAGGACAGGCCGCGCTCGACGAACAGCTCCGGGGCGTAGCGCACTTCGGCGTAGACCACGCCGTCGGCCGCCAGGTCCTCCGCGCACTCCGCGGCCACCCTGACCAGGGCTTCCTCGGTCTGCATCACCCCGCACGTGTGCGCGAAGGTCTCCAGGTACGACTCCAGCGAGCCCGAATCCGCAGCGTCACGGAACCACCGCCCCAGCTCCCCCACCTCGGTGGCGGGCAGGCCTCGATAACCGATCGAGTCAGCTAGATCGATCACCGTACCGGGGCGCAATCCGCCATCAAGGTGGTCGTGCAGCAGCACCTTGGGGGCACGGCGGATCTTTTCGGGGTCCAGTGTCTGGGAGCGGGTATCGGTCGACATGCGATAACGGTACCCGCGAGGGGCTGCGCCGGACGGCTCTTGCGTGGCGGGCTAGTGTGGTGAACACGGATCACCTACGTGGCCGTAACTCTGAGTTTCGCCGCTACCCAGAGCTTTGTGATCTTGGACCCGAATCGTCCAACGAGTTGACCACAACATTTACATTTCCCGGGCCGGATACTGTGAGCAATTGGACGATCGCTAAGCTCGGCCCCAGTCCCTTTTCCCCGACGGAGGACACCGCAGTGACCACAGACAACCACCTTGGGGCCCCGTCCTTCGACCGGATGCGCAACATGCTCGTGCGCGCGGCCGAGGTCCGGGAGAGCGAGCAGCAGCAGATCTTCGACGCTCTCGACGACATCTACGCCCGCCTCGCTCCGGTGGACTCACTGGGCGCGGTGCGCAAGCGGTTGTCGGAGCTGCCCGACCGCACCGAGGTCAGCGTGCTGGCCGAGCGGCTGGACGAGGCGATGTCCCGGCTCGAAGCGCAGGACAACGCGCTCGCCGAGATCGCCCGCGCGGTGGACGGCCTGGTCGACAAGCTGGCGAAGCCGTTCGCGCAGCTGGACGGCAGGCTCGACGGCGTCGGCGCCCGGTTCGAGGGCGTGGCCGGCCGGATGGACGGCCTGGAGGACAAGCTCCAGAACATCCACCGCCGCATCGACGAGCTCAACGGGCACCTGGACAAGCAGGACACCAAGCTCGACTCGATCCCGCAGTCGGTGCACGGCCCGGTGCGCGAGCGCATCGAGTCGACCGAGGCCACCCTGCGCGAGCGGATCGAAGCAGGCGACAACGACCTGCGCTCCCGGATCGACGACCTGGACGCCGCCACCAAGCAGCGCATCGGGGACAACACCGAGGCGCTCAAGTCGGCGCTGACCGAGACCGGCGAGATGATCGACGCCTCCGACCGGCTCGACAAGCTGGGCAACCGGCTCGAGCAGGTCACCACCCACCTCGACGACCTGGCCGGGCGCCTGGACAAGGTCGAGGACGGCTTCACCGCGCAGCTCGGCGACCTGGACGGCTCGATCAAGAGCGGCCTGTCGAAGGTCGAGGGCACGCTGAACGCGCGTCCCGACACCGACTCGGTCACCTCGCTGGTGCGCAAGAGCAACGAGGAGTCCGAGCGGCGCATCGGCGGCCAGCTGGACGAGGCCATGGCCACCTTCGCCGAGCTGATGCTCGGTGGCGGCCCCAGTTCACCGCAGCCGGTGGTCGCGGTGTCCCCGCCGGCCCCGCGCCAGCCGCGGCGCGCCCGCAACGGCCGGGCCCCGAAGCCCGCCGACGCCAAGGCGAAGCCGGGCGAAGGCGAAGACAGCACGGAGTAGTCCACCCCGCCTCCGGCGGGGAAGAGGGGCGTCGTCCACCCGGACGGCGCCCCTCTTCGCGCGCACTCAGGGTGGCCGGTCCGAATGCTATGAGTGGGGCATTACTAGCATTCAACGCAAGTAATGCCCCACTCATAGCACTCAGCGGAGGGTGTCCAGGATGACGGGGGTGGGGGGTGGGGCGGTGTCGCCGAGGGTGAAGGAGCCTTCGAGGGTGTGCAGGGCGGCGGGGAGCGCCTCTGGGGTGTCGGTGTGCAGTTCGAGGACGGGGTCCCCGGCGGAGAGCCGGTCGCCCGGTTTCGCGTGGCACAGGATGCCCGCGGCCGCCTGCACCGGGTCCTCCTTGCGCGCCCGCCCGGCACCGAGCCGCCAGGCGGCCACGCCGACGGCGTAGGCGTCCAGAGTGGACAGCACCCCGTCCTCCGGGGCTTCCACGATGTGGACGTGCTTCGGCGCGGGGAGCGGGGCTTCCGGGTCGCCGTCCTGGGCGCGGATCATCCGGCACCAGGTCTCGTAGGCCTCACCCGAGGCCAGCACGGCCGCCGGGTCCACCGAACCCAGCCCCGCCAGCGCCAGCATCTCGCGCGCCAGCGCCACGGTCAGCTCGACCACGTCCGCCGGTCCGCCGCCGCGCAGCACCTCGACCGATTCGGCGACCTCCACCGCGTTGCCGACCGCGCGGCCCAGCGGGGTGCCCATCTCGGTGATCAGCGCGGTGGTCGCCACCCCGTGTGCCTTGCCGATGGCGACCAGCGCCTCGGCCAGCTCCTTCGCCTGCTCGCGCGTCTTCATGAACGCGCCGGAGCCGGTCTTGACGTCCAGCACCAGGCCGGCCGCGCCCTCGGCGATCTTCTTGCTCATGATCGAGCTGGCGATCAGCGGGATGGACTCGACGGTGGCGGTCACGTCCCGCAGCGCGTAGAGCTTGCGGTCCGCGGGCGCCAGCGTGGGCGTGGCCGCGCAGACCACCGCCCCGACGTCCTCCAGCTGCCGGACGATCTCCTCGGTGGACAGCGCCGCGCGCCAGCCGGGGATGGACTCCAGCTTGTCGAGCGTGCCGCCGGTGTGGCCGAGCCCGCGCCCGGACAGCTGCGGCACGGCCGCCCCGCACGCGGCGACCAGCGGCGCCAGCGGCAGGGTGATCTTGTCGCCGACGCCACCGGTCGAGTGCTTGTCCACGGTCGGCCTGCTGCCCCGCAGCGACAGCCGCTCCCCCGAGTCGATCATCGCGCCGGTCCAGCGCGCGATTTCGCCGGAATCCATGCCACGCAGGAAGATCGCCATGGCCAGCGCGGACATCTGCTCCTCGGCGACCACGCCGCGGGTGTACGCGCCGACCACCCAGTCGATCTGCTCGCCGGTCAGCCGTCCACCGTCCCTTTTGGACCGGATGACGTCGACCGCGGCGAAGGGTTCCCCGGCGCTCATGCGGGCAGGTGCTCCGGGCCGAAGGCGTCCGGGAGCACCTGCGACATCGGCAGGATGCCGCTCGGGGTGTCCACCAGGCATTCCGGGCCGCCGTGTTCGTAGAGCAGCTGACGGCACCGGCCGCACGGCATCAGGAGTTCTCCTTCACCGCTGCGGCAAGCGACCGCGACCAGCCGGCCGGCACCGGAAAGCCGGAGCTGGCCGACCATCGTGCATTCCGCGCACAGGCCCAGCCCGTAGGAAGCGTTCTCCACGTTGCAGCCGGTGATCTCGCGGCCATCGTCCACAATGGCCGCGACGCCCACCTGGAGTCCGGAGTACGGCGCGTAAGCGAGCTTCGCGACGCGAACCGCGCTCGCCCGCAACGCGTCCCAGTCGATGTCAGCGTTGTCCGCACGGGGGGCGTCCCCCGGACCCCCGAAAGAATCAGTCACCTTCGCCTCGCCGGTATTTCGCGCCGATCTTCTTCGGCGGCCGCAGTCGCTGCGACGCCACCGCCAGCACGATGATCGTGACGAAGTGCGCCGAGTACGGGATCAGGTCGCTCGGCAGTTCGTCGTTGGACCAGTAGATGTAGTAGAGGACGAGCGCACCGGCCAGGCCCAGCGCGGCCGCCACCCACTTGCGGCGGACCAGCTGGATCACCACGATCAGGCCGAGCAGGATCACCGCGCCGTACAGCAGCGCCAGCACGGCTTCGCCGCCGCCGGAGAGCTGCAGGCCGTCGGCGTACCCGAACAGCGCCGCGCCACCGAGCAGCCCGCCCGGCCGCCAGTTGCCGAAGATCATCGCGGCGAGGCCGATGAAGCCGCGGCCGTTGGTCTGGTTCTCCAGGTAGTCCGCGCCACCGGGCAGCAGCACCAGCGAGGCGCCACCCATGCCCGCCAGGCCACCGGACACCGCGAGCGCGAGGTACTTGTGCACGTACACGTTCACGCCGAGGGATTCCGCGGCCACCGGGTTCTCCCCGCACGACCGCAGCCGCAGGCCGAACCGGGTCTTCCAGAGGACCCAGTAGCTGACCGGGATCAGCAGGATCGCCAGCATGGCCAGCGGCGACACCCCGGTGATCAGGCCGCGCACGATGCCTGCCGCGTCGGAGATGCCGACCCGCTGCGCGTCCTCGAGGTCACCGAGCCAGTCGGAGAGGAAGGTGGCCGAGTAGGTGTCGAACTTCTCCACCGGCGGCGACTGCTTCGGGTTGCCCGACAGCGGCCGGAACACCAGGCTCGCCAGGTACTTCGCCACCCCGAGCCCGAGCAGGTTCAGCGCCACGCCGGAGACGATGTGGTTGACGTTGAAGGTGACCGTGGCGATCGCGTGCAGCAGCCCGCCGAGGGCGCCGAGCACGATCGCGGCCACCAGCCCGGCCCACGGGCCGCCGTAGTAGGCGCCCCAGGCCGCACCCCAGGTGCCGAGGATCATCATGCCCTCGAGGCCGATGTTGATCACGCCGGAGCGTTCGGCCCACAGCCCGCCGAGCCCGGCCAGCAGGATGGGCAGCGCCAGGCGCAACGCCGTCTGCGAGGTGTTCGACGAGGTCAGGTCCGGCACGCCGGTCAGGTACGAGGTGGTGGACAGCACCACCAGCGCCGCGGCGGCCCAGAGCATCGCCCTGGCCCAGCCGGGCAGGCGCCGCTTCGGCCTGCCGCCGGTCGCGGTCATCGGCGCGGGGGCCGGGTCCAGGTCGGTCGGCGCGCTCACACCGCACCCCCTTCACTGACGTCGGCGGGCTTGCCGCGCTTGCGCCCGTTGCCCGCCAGTGCCCGGCCCACCCGCCGCTGCTCGGCGGCCAGGTCGGCGCGCCGGACGATCTCGTAGGCGACCACGACGGACAGCACGATCGTGCCCTGCATGATGGTGGCGATCTCCTTCGGCACCTGGATCTGCTCCAGCGACACCGCCGACTTGTCCAGGAAGGCCCACAGCACCGCGCCGAGCGCGATGCCCGCGGGGTGGTTGCGGCCGAGCAGCGCCACCGCGATGCCGGTGAAGCCGTAGCCCTGCGCGGCGGTGATGGCGTAGACGTGGTCGCGGCCGAGCAGTTCCGGCAGCGCGACCAGCCCGGCGACCCCGCCGGAGAGCAGCATCGCGATCAGCGTCATCTTCTTGGCGTTCACGCCACCGGCGGCGGCGGCCGTGGTCGACTCGCCGCTGGCCTTGAGTTCGAAGCCGAAGCGCGTGCGGTTCAGCATGAACCAGTACGCGCCGCCGACCGCGATGGCGATCAGCACGAAGCCGAACAGCTCGCCGAGCCCGCCCAGCGGGATGCCGGGGATCAGGCCGGAGTCGTCGATCGGCTCGGTGTGCACGTTGTTGCCGCGCTGCACGCCGAACTGCTCGGGGTTGATCAGGAAGGCGATGATGCCGATGACGATCGAGTTCAGCATGATCGTCGAGATGACCTCGCTGACCCCGCGGGTCACCTTCAGCACCGCCGGGATGGCCGCGTAGAGCATGCCGCCCAGCACCGCGACCAGGATGATCACGATGGCGTGCAGGACCGGCGGCAGGTGCAGCGCGCCACCGGCGATCGCGGCGACCACCGCGGCGAAGCGGTACTGGCCCTCGACGCCGATGTTGAACAGGTTCATCTGGAAGCCGATCGCCACCGCGAGACCGGCCAGGTAGTACGGCGTGGCCAGGTTCAGCGTGTCGATCG
Source organism: Saccharothrix sp. AJ9571 (assembly GCF_021725495.1). Taxonomy (NCBI): domain Bacteria; kingdom Bacillati; phylum Actinomycetota; class Actinomycetes; order Pseudonocardiales; family Pseudonocardiaceae; genus Saccharothrix; species Saccharothrix sp. AJ9571. Next base: position 1,567,082 of record NZ_CP091382.1, read on the forward strand.
CGGTGGTGCCCTTGAACAACTGGGCGATCATGGTGCCGAAGGCCTGGAGCGGATCGGCTCCCGAGATCAGCAGCGCCACCGTGCAGATCAGCACGGCGAACACGATCGCCAGCAGTGGTGGCAGCAGCCTGGTGCGCCACGAACTCATGCGACTTCACCTTCTTCAGCGGCACCGGTCATCGCCGAGCCGAGTTCCTGCGGCGTCACGGTCGCCGGGTCCGCTTCGCTGACCAGGCGGCCGCGCAGCATGACGCGGATCGTGTCGGACAGCCCGATCAGCTCGTCCAGGTCCGCGGAGATCAGCAGCACGGCCAGTCCGTTCGCGCGGGCCTGGCGGATCTGCTCCCAGATCAACGCCTGGGCGCCGACGTCCACGCCGCGGGTGGGGTGCGAGGCGATCAGCAGCACCGGGTCGCCGGAGAGTTCCCGGCCCACCACCAGTTTCTGCTGGTTCCCGCCGGACAGCGCGGCGGCGGGCACGTCGATGCCCGGGGTCCGCACGTCGTACTCGGCGACGATCCGCTCGGTGTCCTTGCGGGCACCTGCGATGTCCAGCAGTTGCCCGCTGGCCACCGGTTTCCGCGTCTGGTAGCCGAGGATCCTGTTGGCCCACAACGGCTGCGTCAGCAACAGCCCGTGCCGGGTGCGGTCCTCGGCGATGTAGCCGATCCCGGCCTCTCGGCGGGCGAGCGTGCCGAGGCGGGTCAGGTTGCGGACCTTGCCGTCGGCGTCGACCAGCTCGACCGTGCCGCCGGTGGCCTTGCGCATGCCCATGATCGTCTCGACCAGTTCGGTCTGCCCGTTGCCCTCGACCCCGGCGATGCCGAGCACCTCACCGGCGCGCACGGAGAACGAGACGTCGTCCAGCGCGGCCCGGTCCGAGCCCTCGACCTCCAGGCGCAGCCCGGAAATCCGGATCACGTCCCGGGTGGTCACGGTGGACTCCCTGGTCTCCGGGCTGGGCAGTTCGCTGCCGACCATCATCTCGGCGAGTTCCCGGGAGCTGATCTTCTTCGGGTCGGCCGAGCCGACCGTGGTGCCGCGGCGGATCACCGTCACCGAGTCGGCGATCGCGCGCACCTCGTCGAGCTTGTGCGAGATGAAGATGAAGGTGAAACCCTGGCGCTGCATGTCGCGCACGGTCTCGAACAGCGCGTCGACCTCCTGCGGCACCAGCACCGCGGTCGGCTCGTCCAGGATGACGATCTTCGCGCCGCGGTAGAGCACCTTGACGATCTCGACGCGCTGGCGGTCGGCCACGCCGAGGTCCTCGAGCAGCGTGTCCGGGTCGGCGCGCAGGCCGGTGCGCTCGGCCAGTTCGGCCAGCCGCGCCTTGGCCGCGCGGCCGATGCCGTGCAGCGACTCCGCGCCGAGCAGCACGTTCTCGCGCACGGTCAGGTTGTCGGCGAGCATGAAGTGCTGGTGCACCATGCCGATCCCGGCTTTGATCGCGTCCTGCGGGTTGCGCAGCTCGACCTGCGTGCCGTTGACGGTGATGGTGCCCTCGTCCGGCCGCTGCATGCCGTAGAGGATCTTCATCAGGGTGGACTTGCCCGCGCCGTTCTCGCCACAGACCGCGTGCACCTCACCCTCGTGCACGGTCAGGTTGACGTCGGAGTTGGCGACCACGCCGGGAAAGCGCTTGGTGATCCCGGCCAGTTCGACCACCGGCCTGCGTGACCCGGGCTCGGGCTGCGGCTCTGTCATTGAGGAATGCTCCCGGAAACAACGCGGGGGGCCCGCCGGACGGGTTCGCCGCCGGTGGGCCCCACGCGAAGGTGAACTAGCGAGGTTACTTCTGCGGCTTGTCGGTCACGGTGATGGCGCCGCTGATGATCTGCGCCTTGTAACCCTCGAGCACGTCCTTGATGTCGTCGACCTTGCCACCGGAGGTGGCGTAGCCGACGCCGTCGACCTTGAGGTCGAACCGCTTGGGCAGGGTGGTGGTGTCGCCCTTGGCCACGGCCTTGATGAAGTCGAACACCGCCACGTCGACGCGCTTGATCATCGAGGTGATGATCACGTCCTTGGCGTTCTCCACCGTCTTCTGGTTGTACTGGTCGGAGTCGACCCCGATGGCCAGCGCCTTGCCGGAGGACTTCGCGGCCTCGAACACGCCCTTACCGGAAGCGCCCGCGGCGTGGTAGATCACGTCGGCGCCCTTGTTGATCTGGGCGGCGGCCTTGATGTTGCCCTTGCCGGGGTCGTTGAAGCCGGAGATGTCACCCGCCGGGGTCAGGTACTCGTCCTCGATCTTGGCCTTGGACGAAGCCGCCTTCACGCCCTGCAGGAAGCCGGCCTCGAACTTCTGGATCAGCGGGGTGTCCACGCCGCCGACGAAGCCGACGTGGCAGCTCTTGCTCTTGTAGACCGCGGCGACGCCGGCCAGGAACGAGCCCTGCTCCTCGGCGAAGACCAGCGGGGTGACGTTCGACGCCTGCACCGAGTCGTCGTCGACGATGGCGAACTTGGTGTCCGGGAACTTCGGCGCGACCGCCTTGATGGAGTCCGCGTAGGCGAAGCCGACCGCGATGATCGGGTTGAAGCCTTCGGTGGCCATCTGGTTGAGGCGCTGCTGCTTCGAGTCCTCGGACTCGGTGCCGGTGGCGGTGCTCTCGCTGATGGTGGGCACGCCCAGCTCGGCCTTGGCCTTGTCGGCGCCCGCGGCGGCCGCGTCGTTGAACGAGGCGTCACCCCGGCCACCCACGTCGTAGGCCAGCCCGACCTTCAGCTTGGAGGCGTCCACCTTCTCGCTGTCCTGGGCCTTGCTCTCCCCGGCCGGGGCCGCGGCAGGCGGCTTGGGCGCGGTGACGCAACCCTGCGCACCCTGGTCAGCCGGTGCAGCGGTATCACCGCCGGCGCCGCCGGAATCCTTCGCACAACCGGCCAGCGCCAGCACACCGGCCATGGCGACGGCGGCCAGTGTGCGATTGCGTGTACCGCGCACGGTGCTTCTCCCTCCCCGCTGCTCTTTCACAACGGTGCCCGAGAACAACCCGGCTCCACTGCCGGGTTCGACGGGGCGAACCGTACCCGTCCGCCATGACGGGGACACATCGACGGCACGCTACGTAACCCAAATGTTTGTTCGTGGTTCGCCCGAGCGATGAACCGTGCACTCGTTGTCACCGGAACGTGTGGTTCGACAAGGCGTGTCGTCGATCTCCACAGGGGTACCCGGCGGTCCTGCCGGGCATAACGCTCATCACATACGGCAACCCGAGGGTGAGCCCCGTGTCAAGGGCAGGTCTAGCATCCTCAGCATCCACGCCCGATGACCTTGACCAAGGTGCCTTCGCCGGAGAACACGCAGGTGAACACGCCGAAGCCACGGTCACCGGGGCCAAGTCCATCAGTGACGTTGGAGGCCGTTCACCGATGTCCACCACTGCTGGCGCCGCGAGCGATGCGGCGCGGAGCGATCGGGCGGGTGCCTCGCGCCGGAACGGGACGTTCTACCGCGGTGACCCAGGCATGTGGTCCTGGGTGCTGCACCGGATCACCGGCGTGCTCACGTTCTTCTTCCTCTTTGTCCACGTGCTCGACACCGCGCTCGTCCGCGTTTCCCCGAACGCCTACGACGAGGTCATCGAGACCTACAAGACCCCGATCGTGAACCTGATCGAGGTCGGCCTGGTCGGCGCGGTGCTGTTCCACGCGCTCAACGGGCTGCGGGTGATCCTCGTCGACTTCTGGTCGCAGGGCCCGCGCTACCAGAAGCAGATGCTCTGGGGCCTGGTCGGGCTCTGGGTGCTGGTGATGGTTCCCGGCACCTACTTCATGCTCGAGCGGACCGTGAGCACGATGTTCGGAGGCGGTCACTGATGAGCGCGGCGATGCCACTCGACAAGCCGCGGTCCCCGCGGCGCCCGGCTGCCCGGCGCAGCAACTTCGAGCTGTACAGCTGGCTGTTCATGCGTGTCTCCGGCGTCCTGCTGATGGTGCTGGTGCTCGGGCACCTGTTCATCATGAACATCCTCGACGGCGGCGTGCACCGGATCAACTGGGGCTTCGTGGCCGGCCGCTGGGCCTCGCCGTTCTGGCAGTTCTGGGACCTGTCCATGTTGTGGCTGGCCCAGCTGCACGGCGGCAACGGCGTGCGCACGATCATCGACGACTACGCGCGCAAGGACAGCACGCGGTTCTGGCTGAAGATCGTGCTCTACACCTCGATGGTGCTGATCCTCGCGGTGGGCACCATGGTGATCTTCACCTTCGACCCGGACATGCCGGCCAGCTAACCCCACCACACACGTTCTTCAGGAGAAGCGGCAATGCAGTTCCACAAGTACGACGTGGTGATCGTCGGGGCGGGCGGTGCCGGCATGCGCGCCGCCATCGAAGCCGGTCAGCGCACCAGGACCGCGGTGCTGACCAAGCTCTACCCGACCCGGTCGCACACCGGCGCCGCCCAGGGCGGCATGTGCGCGGCGCTCGCCAACGTCGAAGAGGACAACTGGGAGTGGCACACCTTCGACACGGTCAAGGGCGGTGACTACCTCACCGACCAGGACGCCGCCGAGATCATGGCGAAGGAAGCCATCGACGCGGTCCTCGACCTGGAGAAGATGGGCCTGCCGTTCAACCGGACCCCCGAGGGCAAGATCGACCAGCGCCGGTTCGGCGGCCACACCCGCGACCACGGCAAGGCCGCGGTGCGCCGCGCCTGCTACGCCGCGGACCGCACCGGCCACATGATCCTGCAGACGCTGTACCAGAACTGCGTCAAGCACGGCATCGAGTTCTTCAACGAGTTCTACGTGCTCGACATCGCGATGACCGACACGCCCGACGGGCCGAAGGCCTCCGGGGCCATCGCCTACGAGCTGGCCACCGGTGAGCTGCACGTCTTCCAGGCCAAGTCCATCGTGTTCGCCACCGGCGGGTTCGGGAAGGTCTTCAAGACCACCTCGAACGCGCACACGCTGACCGGTGACGGCATGGGCATCTACTTCCGCAAGGGCCTGCCGCTGGAGGACATCGAGTTCTACCAGTTCCACCCGACCGGCCTGGCCGGGCTGGGCATCCTGCTCACCGAGGGTGCCCGCGGCGAGGGCGCGATCCTGCGCAACGAGTCCGGCGAGCGGTTCATGGAGCGGTACGCGCCGACCATCAAGGACCTGGCGCCGCGGGACATCGTCGCGCGGTCGATGGTGCTCGAGGTGCTCGAAGGCCGCGGGGCCGGGCCGAACAAGGACTACGTGCTGCTGGACTGCACGCACCTCGGGGCCGAGGTGCTGGAGACCAAGCTGCCGGACATCACCGAGTTCGCCCGCACCTACCTCGGGGTGGACCCGGTGGTCGAGCCGGTGCCGGTATACCCGACCGCGCACTACGCGATGGGCGGGATCCCGACCAACGTGCACGGCGAAGCGCTGCGGGACAACGACAACGTCATCCCCGGCCTGTACGCCGCGGGTGAGGTCGCCTGCGTGTCGGTGCACGGCGCGAACCGCCTCGGCACCAACTCGCTGCTCGACATCAACGTGTTCGGCCGCCGCGCCGGCATCGCCGCCGCGGAGTACGCCGCCGGGCACGACTTCGTCGAGCTGCCGGAGACCCCGGCGCGCATGGTCGAGGGCATGGTCGAGCACCTGCGCACCGCCCACGGCGGGGAGCGGGTCGCCGACATCCGCACCGAGCTGCAGCAGACGATGGACTCGAACGCGGCGGTGTACCGCACCGAGGACACGCTGAAGCAGGCGCTGACCGACGTGCAGGCGCTCAAGGAGCGCTACGGCCGGATCGCGGTGCAGGACAAGGGCAAGCGGTTCAACACCGACCTGCTCGAGGCGATCGAGCTGGGCTTCCTGCTCGACCTCGCCGAGGCGCTGGTGGTGGCGGCGCTCGCGCGCAAGGAGTCCCGCGGCGGGCACGCGCGCGAGGACTACCCGAACCGCGACGACGTGAACTTCATGCGGCACTCGATGTCGTACAAGCAGATGCCGGAGGAGGAAGACCCCGACGCCCCGCTGGGCCTGACGGGTTTCCTCGCGGACATCCGGCTGGACTACAAGCCGGTGACCTTCACCCGGTACGAGCCGATGGAGCGGAAGTACTGATGACCGCGGTAGCCGAACAGGCGCACGACACCTCGCAGATCCCCGCCCCGGAGGGTTCGCTCACCGTCACGGTGAAGATCCTGCGGTACAACCCGGAGCTGGATTCCGAGCCGCACTGGGAGTCCTACGACGTCCCGGCGCTGCCCACCGACCGCGTGCTGAACCTGCTGTCGAGCATCAAGAACTACGTGGACGGCACCCTGTCGTTCCGCCGGTCCTGTGCGCACGGCATCTGCGGTTCCGACGCCATGCAGATCAACGGCATCAACCGGCTGGCCTGCAAGGTCCTGGTCAAGGACCTGCTGGCGAAGAAGGGCAAGCCGACGACCATCACGATCGCGCCGATCAAGGGCCTGAAGACGGAGAAGGACCTCTACGTCGACATGGAACCCTTCTTCGAGGCGTTCCGGGCGGTCAAGCCGTACCTCATCGCCTACGGCAACGAGCCCACGCGCGAGCGGGTCCAGTCCATCGCGGACCGGGAGCGCTTCGACGACACCACGAAGTGCATCCTGTGCGCGTGCTGCACGTCGTCGTGCCCGGTCTACTGGAGCGACGGCTCCTACTTCGGCCCGGCGGCGATCGTCAACGCGCACCGCTTCATCTTCGACTCCCGGGACGAAGGCGCCGAAGAACGCCTCGACATCCTGAACGACGCCGAAGGCGTGTGGCGGTGCCGCACCACGTTCAACTGCACCGACGCCTGCCCACGCGGCATCCAGGTCACCAAGGCGATCCAAGAAGTCAAGCGCGCCCTGCTGTTCAAGCGCGTCTGATCGCTCAGCTGTCACGAATGTGGCTTTAGGGGCCGATTCCGCCCCCAAAGCCACATTCGTGTCCCTCGCCTCCACGTTCGCCCGCTCGCCCTCCTCGCTGCAAACCGCACCCAGGCACATCAAAGATTCCCCCGGCGCAAATCGCAGCCCGGCTCACCAACGCGAGCACCAGAGCCACCCACCCCTCCCCACCCCCGGTCCCAAGCCAAAAACACGGCGAAGGCCCCGATGTCAAGGCATCTTTCCCGCCTTGACATCGGGGCCTTCGCCGTAGTCACACTAAAAAACCGGGGTGGCAAAAACCTCAACCCGCCCGAGCCACCGCAATAGACCCATTCAACCGAGTCCCAGCCTCATAAATCATGTACTCCACACCCCCATCCGACCCAAACGACGGCGCCGCACTCCGCCCATTGTCCGGCGCCCCGCTCAACGGCGTATGAAACACCCCCAGGTGGACCCGCCGACTGAAGTCGTTCCCCACCTCGGTAATCCGCATACTCCCCCCAGCCTCGATATTCGTGTGGTACACCACATAAGTCGACCCGTTCCGCGACACCACGTGCGGAGCCCCGATATCCCTCGCCCCCACCTCCTCCGGGCGGACCAACGGACTCTGCGAGAACGTCCAGTTCCGCGCATCCGGCGACCACCCCCACCCGATGGACCGCCGGTTCGCCGTAGTGTTGATCATGAACACCGTCACGTACCGAGCCCCCAACGCGGGCAGGTCGTGCCGGAAGACCCGCGCATACGATGTCTCCGTGGTCCCCGCAGGCAACAGGCGCGTGGAGAGCACTTCCTTGTCGTACGTAAATTTGATGCCGTCCTTGGAACGTGCCAGCCGAGTCACCGAATTCTCGCCGTGGAAGTACATGAAGATCTCCTTCGAATCCTCATTCCACAACGCGTGCGGCGATGAAACATGGCTCACTTCATACTCGCCCGGCCACACCCGCGAAATGATCGGATTCGCCGGGTACTCGGTATACGGGCCACCCAGTGAATCCGCATAAGCCAGGCAGATCCCGCCCGGCGCGTCATGCGGTGCGTAGTACAAATAGAACCGCCCCAACGCGCCGGGTATGCGGCCGGCCGTGCCCCGCACGCACGGGAAGATCAGTTCACCCGTCGGGTTGTACTTGAGCGCGTTCTTGTCGAACGCCGTCCGCAGGTACTTGTACGTGGGGAAACCGGGCGGCGCGGCGGAGGCGGGCAGCGCGGAGGCGGCCACCAGGCCCAGCCCGGTCCCGGCCGCAACCTTCAGCGCGGCTCGGCGGTTCCACAGTCGGCTCATCAGGGAAGCTCCTTCGTCATCGGAGGATGGCGGCGAGTGTGAGCAGGCGAAACGCGCTCGTCAAGGTGCTAATACGTATTAGTCCCGCCGTCACCGCAAACCGGACAGATTGGTTGACATCCTGCGGGGCACCGCTCAGCCTTCTGCTAATCCGCATTAGCCAGGAAGGCGACTCCCATGACCACCCGTCGAGCCATGCCCCGCCAGGCGGACATCGCCCGCGAGGCCGGGGTCTCGCAGGCGACCGTCTCGGTGGTGCTCAGCGGCAACCGCGCCCGCGTCCGGATGGCCGAGACCACCCGGCTGCGCGTGCTCGAAGCCGCCGAGAAGCTCGGTTACGTGCCGGACCCGGTCGCCACGCGGCTGGCGTCCTCGCGCAACCACATGCTCGGGCTCTACACCTTCAAGACCACGTTCCCGACCGACGTCGCCGACTCCTACTACCCGATCCTGGTCGGCGTCGAGGAGGAAGCCGCCGCGCTCGGGCAGGACCTGATCCTGTTCACCGGCCGGGGTGGCGCCGATCGCCGGGACCACGACGCCGCGGCCATCCGGCGTACCCGGGTCGCCGACGGCTGCCTGTTCTTCGGCAGGCACGTCCCGGACGAGGCGATCGGCGGCCTGCTGGAATCCGGCTTCCCGCTGGTCTACATAGGACGCAGACCCGAACTGGACAACCGCATCCCGTTCGTCGGTGCCGATTACGTCGAAGCCTCGGCAAAAGTCGTCGAGCAGCTCATCCACCACGGACACCGCAACATCCGCTACCTCCGCGAGCAGGACGACGCCCCATCGTCCACCGATCGCGAGCGCGGCTTCCGCCAAGCGACCGCCGGCCTGCCCGCGACCGTGCACCGCCTCGACGGCGGCATCGATCTCGACGCCTGGATAAGCGAAGGCGTCACCGCCGTCGTCGTCGAGGAAACCGACACTTCGACCGCCTACACCGCGGTCACCAACGCACTCGAAGCCGGCAACCTCACCTGCCCCCGCGACCTCTCACTGGCCGTGCTCGGCAGACCGCCCGGGCAAGCCGAGCAGGTCACCGGCTTCGCCGTGCCCCGCCGCGAGATGGGCAGGCAGGCCGTGCGCCTGCTGGTCCGCCTGATCACCCGCGAGATCGGCCAGGACTCCCCGGCCGCCCGCCGGCTCCTGCCCTGTGAACCGGTCGCCGGAACCACCGTCGGCCCCGTGAACCAAGGAAGCCCCGCATGAACGAACTGTCCACCGAAATCCTCGTCGTCGGCGGTGGCCTCGGCGGCGTCGCCGCGGCACTGGCCGCCGCCCGCGCCGGGCACCGCGTGGTGCTCACCGAGGAGACCACGTGGATCGGCGGCCAGCTGACCGCGCAGGCCGTGCCACCGGACGAGAACCCGTGGATCGAGCGCTTCGGCTCCACCGCCACCTACCGGCAGCTGCGCGAAGGCATCCGCGACTACTACCGCCGCCACTACCCGCTGCGCGCCGAGGCCCGCGGCCTCACCGACCTGAACCCGGGTGCCGGGCGCGTGAGCAAGCTCTGCCACGAACCGCGGGTCGCACTGGCGGTGCTGGAGGCCATGCTGGCGCCGGAGATCAGCGCCGGGCGGATCACCCTGCTGACCGGGCACCGGCCGGTGTCCGCGGAAACCAACGGTGACCAGGTCGAATCCGTGCGCCTGAGCGACGAGCACGGCAACCTGCTCGACGTGCAGGCCGACTACGTGCTCGACGCCACCGAGAACGGCGATCTGCTGCCGCTGGCCGGGGTCGAGTTCGCGGTCGGCGCCGAAGCGCAGCGCGAATACGACGAGCCGAACGCCCCCGAGCAGGCCGACCCCGGCAACCTCCAGGGCATCACCTACTGCTTCGCCATGTCCCACCACAGTGGACAGAACCACGTGATCGACCGCCCGGCGATGTACGAGTTCTGGCGCTCCTACCAGCCGGAGTTCTGGCCGGGACCACTGCTCGGCCTCCTCGCGCCCGACCCGCGCACGCTGGAACCGGTGCCGCGCACCTTCGTGCCCAACCCGGACACCGACCCGCTCGCGATCAGCGCCGACCAGAGCGCCGACGCCGGGGACAAGGAGCTGTGGGGGTTCCGCCGCATCCTGGCCAGGGGCATGCACACGCCCGGCTCGTTCGACTCGGACGTCACGCTGGTCAACTGGCCGCTCAACGACTACTGGCTGCGCCCGGCGCTGGAGATCGACGGGATCGCCGACGCCGAATCCGTGGCGAAGGCGCACTACGAGGCGAAACAGCTGTCGCTGTCCGTCCTCTACTGGCTGCAGACCGAGGTCGGCTTCCCCGGCCTGAAACTGCGCCACGACGTCACCGGCACCGCCGACGGACTGGCGAAATCCGCCTATGTGCGCGAATCGCGGCGCATCAAGGCGGTCACCACCGTGACCGAGCACCACGTCTCGCTCGACCTGCTCGGTGCACACGGCCGCGCCCACCACGCCGATTCGGTCGGCATCGGCAGTTATCGGATCGACCTGCACCCGTCCACCTCCGGGGACAACTACGTGGACGTGGCGAGCGTGCCGTTCGAGATCCCGCTCGGCGCGCTGCTACCGCAGCGGGTGGAGAACCTGTTGCCCGCGGCCAAGAACCTGGGCACCACGCACATCACCAACGGCTGCTACCGGCTGCACCCGGTGGAGTGGAACGTCGGCGAGGTGGCCGGTCACCTCGCCGGGTTCGCCCTCCGGCGCGGGGTCTCACCACGCAAGGTGCAGGCCGACGAATCGCTGTTCGGCGAGTTCGCCCGCCTGCTCGACCGGGCCGGGGTGGAACGCCGCTGGCCCGAAGTCCGCGGCTACTGAATCGGAGGCTGGACATGCTGGACACGACTGCAACGCCGCAGACCGTCCGGATCGGCATCGACGTCGGGGGCACGTTCACCGACGCGGTGGCGGTGGACGCGCACACCTTCGCCCTGCTCGGGCAGGTCAAGGTCCCCACCAGCCACGACCACGCCGACGGCGTGGCACACGGCATCCTCACCGCGCTCACCCTGCTCCACGAGCAGACCGGCGTCGACCCCGGCGCGGTCTCGTTCCTGGCGCACGGCACCACGCAGGCGACGAACGCGCTGCTCGAAGGCGATGTGGCCACGGTCGGCATCGCCGGGATCGGGCACGGCTTCGACGGCTGGGCCACCGGCAGGCTGCGGTCGCTGCGCAAGCTGGAACTCGCGCCCGGCCGCCCGCTGCCGATCCGGTACGCGGCGGTGAAGGACGCCGAACACCCGGAAACGGTCAAAGAAGCCGTGGCCAAGCTGCATTCCGACGGCGCCGAGGTGATCGTCGCCGTCGAACCGTTCAGTGTGGACGATCCGGCCGGGGAACGAGCCGTGGTCACCGAGGCGCGGGCCCAGCACCTCCCGGCGACCGCCACCCACGAGATCACCGGCCTCTATGGACTGTCCAAACGCGCCAGGACGGCCGTGCTCAACGCCGGGATCATGCCGCGGATGATCGAAACCGCCGACCTGGTGGACCGCAGTGTCGCGGCGGCGGGCATCAGCGCACCGCTGATGGTGATGCGGGGCGACGGCGGGGTGATGTCGCTGGAGGAGATGCGCAAGCGCCCGCTGCTCACCGCGCTTTCCGGGCCGGCGGCGGGCGTGGCCGGGGCGTTGATGGGGGAACGGCTCAGCGAAGGCATCTTCCTGGAGACCGGCGGCACCTCGACCGACATCAGCGTGGTGCGCCGGGGGAAGGTACAGGTCCGGCACGCCAAGCTGGGTGGCCGGGAGACCTACCTGCCCGCGCTCGACGTGCGCACGGTCGGGATCGGCGGTGGCTCGCTGATCCGCGTCTCCGGCCAGTCGATCACCGCGGTCGGCCCACGCAGCGCGCACATCGCGGGCCTGCCCTACGCCTGCTTCGCGGACGCGCTCGAAGGCGCGAAGCTGATCAGCATTGCGCCCAAGGACGGCGATCCGGCCGACTACGCCGCGCTGGAGACCGCGGACGGCACCCGGTACGCCATCACGCTCACCTGCGCCGCCAACGCGCTCGGCGTGGTCCCCGAAGACAGCTACGCCCACGCCGACCCCGAGACCGCGAAACTGGCACTTGCCCCACTGGCGAGCGCTTTGGGGCTGTCCACCGAAAAGGCCGCGACCGCTGTGCTCGAACAGGCGGTCAAACCGGTCAGGGCCGTGGTCGACGAGCTGGTCGAGGCGTACCGGCTCGAATCCGTCACGCTGGTCGGCGGCGGTGGTGGCGCGGCGGCGGTCACGCCCTTCCTCGGCCAGTCGTCTACTATGGACTGGCGGATCGCGAAGCACAGCGAGGTGATCAGCCCGCTGGGTGCGGCGCTGGCGATGGTGCGGGAATCGGTCGAGCGGATCGTGCCGAACCCGTCGCACAGCGATGTGCTGGCCACGCGTGCCGAAGCCGAACGGGCCGTGGTCGCCCAGGGCGCCGACCCGGCCGGGGTGGACGTCGACGTGACGGTCGATCCGCAGCGGAACCTGATCCGCGCGGTGGCCACCGGGGCGACCGAACTACGCACCAAGGATCGCGCAGGGAAGCTGGACGAAGCCGAGGTACGGCGGGAAGTCGCCAAATCGCTCAGCGTCGAACCCGCCGTCGTGCGCGAGCTCGCTGTCACCCCGCACCACCGCGTGTGGGGCGCGAAGACCCGGAAAACCGGGTTCTTCGGCCGATTCGCCCGGCCGGCCGAGCAGATTCGCGTGGTGGACGGCGAAGGCGTGATCCGGTTGCACCTCTCCGGGGCGCACCTCGCCGAGACGACCGCGGGTGAGGGCAACGCACGGCTCACCGACCTGGTCACCGAGCACACCTCCGTCGGCGACGGCGGTTCGCGGGCACCGGCGGTGTACCTGCTGGCCGGGCCGAAGATCGCCGACCTGTCCGGGGTGCTCGACCGGGAGCAACTGCTCGCGCTGATCGGCGCCGAACTCGGCACCCGGCAGCCGGACGAACCTCTGGTCGCACTGCTGGAGGACCGGCGATGACACCCCCTGTGTCAACCTATAGGTCGAAATCAGGCTGCGAGCTCCTGCTTGTTAGTTTGCTGGGCGCCGCCGTGCAGGGTGGGATCGTAGGGTGTGCCGTTCTGCCAGCAGCGCCACATGACACGGATCCAGGCTCGGGCGAGGATGCGGGTGGCGTGGGGATGGTCCTTGCCCGAGGCTCGCGCCCGGTTGTAGATGCCAGCCGCCCATGGGCTGGCGAAACGGGAGTTTCCGGCGAAGGTCGTGATCGCCTGGCGCAGGCGTTTGTTGCACGCCCAGCGGAACGACACACCCCGTTGCTTGCCAGAAGCCTTGGTCACCGGGGTGATCCCGGCCAGCGCGGCGATGGCATCGGGATTGTCGAAAGCCTCGCGGGCATCGCCCCACTCGGCCAGGATCTGGCTGGCGTTGACCGTGCCCGCCCGCGGGAACGAGCGGAAGACATCTCCGTCGGGGTGGGCGGCCATCGTCTCGCTGATCGAGCGGTCCAGGTTCTTGATCGCGGCGTTGAGTGCGGTGAGCACGCTGATCTGGGCCAGCACCGCGGCGCGAATTCCCTCGGACACCACGGGATCGAGCGTGCCGGCCGGCGCCGAACGCAGCCGGGCCAGCAAGACGGCGGCGGGCTTCTTACCCGAGTAACCCTGCTCGGCGCAGAACGCGGCCAGTCGCTTCTCCGTCAGTGCGGCGGCCGACCCGGCGGTGGGATAGGCGGCCAGGAACGCCAGGGCGATCGCGGACTCGATGCGGGCGAAGATGGCCTTGGCGCCGGGCCAGTGCGCGTCCAGCAAGGCGGCGAGCTGGTTGGTGGCCGCGACCCGGGCCTCGACCAGGTCACCCCGGGTGCGGACCACGGCACGCAAAGCCTTGGTGTGGCCCGACAGCGGCGCGGCCGGGCGCAGGCGATGAAACCGAACCCGCAGATAGTCAGCGATCACTTCGGCATCGCCGAGGTCGGATTTCGCGCCGGAGAGGACCTCGGACTCCCGCCAGGTCTTGATCGCGTTCGGTTTGACCGGCAGTACCGGATACCCGGTCTCCAGCAACACGTCCACCAGACGTCCATCGGGACGCTCGATCGCGACCGGCACCCGCCGGGCGTCACCGAGCCTGCCCAGCCGGGCGGTAAGCCGGGCGAACCCCGCGGCGGTGTGCTCGACGGTGAACGCAGCCACCTTCTTCCCGGTCTGATCGAGCACGCACACCGCGTGCTCGGTGGCAGCCCAATCGATCCCGACGAAATACAACAGCCCATCTTCCAGCGACAACCCCGCCGCCTCTCTGCTCACACCACAAGGCAGGCACTAGACGAAGACGGAGGAACCGATGGTCGAGTGGTCACTAACCGGCGCTCTACGGCGCATCCCTCTGTCATCGATCCACGGTTCCAGGGAAGCCGGGGGCGGCAGTGTCATCGAAGCCCACGAAGGGCGACCACATCGGGCCGTCACCCCGGCATCCGCCTAGTTCCTACCACAAGCCCCATCCAGAGGCCCGCACAGAAGAGGGTGCACTAGTGACCGCACTCGACCTCGGCACGCGGTTCCTCGCCGCCACCCCGACCCACGAACACCGCACGCCCGAACAACTCCGGGCCTGGGCACGGATCGCGCTCGACTTCGGCGATGAACTCGCCGAGGAACACCCGGAACTGCCGCAGTTAGACATCCGCGAGAAAACCGGCGGCAAGCGGCCCGCCGAGATCCTGCTCGCCGAATACCACCACCGCGACCACCGCGTCACGCTCTACCGCGACAGCCTCGACTTCGCCCGCGAGGTCAGCGCGAAACGCGGCGTGCCGATCGCGCCGGAGAAACTGCGGCGTGCGGCGATCGCCCACGAGGTCGGTCACCACCTGCTGCACGGCCCGCGCACCCGCGAGCTGAACCGCCGCCTCGGCCACCGCGTCCTGCGGCTGCGTGCCCACGTCGCCGGTGCCGACGAACTGGCCGTCCACCGCTACGCCCAGCGCCTCAGCGGCCTGAACCCCCTGCTGCTCAACACCTTTCTCGCCGACACCCTGGACGCCCCCCACGCGAGGTCGCGCCGGTCACCGGACTGAGAGGCGCCAATGCCGATTCGGCGAGGCGCTTCTCAGTCCGGTGACCGGCTCAAAAGCGACCTCGCCGCCGTGCCGGAGGCACGGCCAAAACACAGGAGCCTGACATGGGTATTGCCATCGTGGCCGTGATGGCCATCGGGGTCGCGTTGATGCTGGCCCGCAAGATCCCGACCGCCTTCGCGCTCGGTCTGCTCGCCGTGGTGATCGCGGCGTTGTCCGGCGCGAGCCTGACGGGCAAGGAGAACAGCATCACCGGCTCGGTGCTGCAGACCGGGTCGGCGCTGCTCGCCGCGACGATGATCGCGGTGCTGCTCGGCTCGTGGCTGGGCACGCTGATGGAGGACGCCGGGATCGCCGCGACCCTGGTGCGCAAGATCGTCGAGTTCGGCGGGGAACGACCGGCGGTAGTCGCGCTCGGCGTGTACGCCGTGGCGATCCTGTGCGGCAGCATCACCGGTTCGGCACCGGCCGCCATGCTCGCCGGGGTGGTGGGCATCCCGGCGATGATCGCGGTCGGCGTGGCCCCGGTGGTGGCCGGCGGGACCGTCCTCATGGGACTGGCGACCGGTCTGCCGCTGGAGCTGATCGGCTGGCAGTTCCTGTCCGACGCGGTGGACCTGCCGATCGAGCAGGTGCGCGCGTTCCAGCTGAAGGTGTTCCCGATCGCGCTGGTGGTCGGTGTCGCCTACGTGCTGATCGAGACCCGGCGGACCGGCGCGCGGCACGCCTGGGCGGTGCGGGCGCCACGCCGGTCGCGGGCGGCCGCGCGGGAACGGCGTGGGGACGCGCCCTGGTACGCCCTGCTGACCCCGTTGCTGCCGATCGTGCTCGCGCTCGGGCTCGAGGTGCCGATCGTGCCGTCGCTGCTGGCCGGGCTGGTCTACGGACTGGTGACCACCACGCGGCCCGGCAAGCTGGGTGAACGCGCGCTGCGTTCGCTGTACCGGGCCTTCGACGTGGCGGCCCCGCCGATCGTGTTGTTCATCGCGATCGGGATGCTGCTGTCCGCGGTCAGGCTGCCGGGCGCGGTCAGCGCGCTGCAGCCGCTGATCTCCGCGGTGAGCCCGGCGGGCGCGGTGTGGTTCGTGCTGGTGTTCGCCGTGCTGGTGCCGTTGTGCCTGTACCGCGGGCCGCTCAACGTGTACGGGCTGGGCGCCGGGGTCGCCGGAGTCCTCGTCTCCGGCGGGATCTACCCGGCGCCCGCCGTGCTCGGCCTGATGTCCTCGTACGGCCAGGTGCTCTGCGTGTCCGACCCGACCAGCACGCAGACGGTGTGGAGCGCGCAGTACGCCGGGGTGCGCCCGGAGAAGGTCCTGCGCTCCACGCTGCCCTACACCTGGGTGATGGCCGTCGGCGGACTGGTGCTGACGGCCACCCTGTTCCTCAGGTGATCAGCAGGGGTTGAGCAACCAGCAGAGCCGGAAGTTCGCCTGGTAGGTGGTCGGGGTCGAGGGCGCCACCACGTTGTGCGCCCTGGCCCCGCCGTCGGACCACGAGGTCCACGCGTACTTCCAGTTGTTCGGCGGGACGTTCTGCGGGCTGTTCGCGCTCACCGAGTTGTTCGAGCCCGCGATGACCGTGCGGGTGAACGGCGTGCGCTGCTCGATCCCGCCGACGGTGAGCAGGGCCTGGCTGGGCTGCGAGGTGAAGCTCAGCGCGACGGTCCTGGGTTGCAGTTCCACCGTCTTCGACGCGGCCCGGCCCGAGGAGTCCGTCGCGGTGAGCGTCAGCTCCAGGTGCGACGGGTACTCGTGGTCGGGTGCGACGAACGAGCCGCTCGCCACGCCGTTGTAGTCCTGCACGTTGTGCGTGTGGCAGGTGCCGTTGGCCGCGCAGTGCCGGATCGCCAGCCGCCACGACAGCGCCGAAGCGGGCAGTTCACCGTCCTGTGCGTCCGTGGCCCGCCCTGCGAACGGCACGGTCTGCCCGACCTGCCAGTTCAGCGCGGCGGTCGGCGTGTCGATCACCGGCACCGGGTCCAGGCCGGGCGGATTGCCCACCGTCACCGGCACCGTGGTGGTCCCGTTCGCCCCGCTCGGGTCGGTGACGCGCAGGCCGACGTTGACCACCGCGGGAGCGGTGTACGTGCGCGTCGGGTTGACCGCGGACGAGTCGTCGTAGGCACCGTCGGCGTCGAGGTCCCAGGCGTAGGTGAGGGCGTCACCGTCGGGGTCGCTCGAGCCCGAGGCGTTGAACTGCACCGCGAGCGGCGCGGGCCCGCTGGACGGGGTCGCCGTGCCCACCGCGACCGGCGCCCGGTTGCCGCTGCTGTAGCTGACCCGGCGCAACTGGCCGCCGCCGAGCGCGACGTAGAAGAGGTCGCCGCCGGGACCGCTGAGCACCTGCACCGGGACGTTCGCGCCGGTCACGAACGGCACCAGCCGGTTCGCGCTGGGCTGCCCGGCTTCGGTCTGCATCGCCCAGATGCAGCCGCGCGAGGAATCGGCGAAGAAAAGCGAGCCGGAATAGGCTGGTGGATAATTGCTACCCGATTCGAACGCGATTCCGCTGATCGACGAACCACCGGTCGGGCAGGGGTCGGTCGCCACCACTTTCGCGCTGTGGTTGTAGGCGTAGTAGGGCGCGGTCTGGCCACCGGCGGAATAGAGCGATTCGCACCGGGTCAGGTTCGCGCCGTCGTAACCCGACTGCCGCGCGGTGCCCTCGAAACACGGCCAGCCGAAGTTCTCCGCGACCGCGTCGCCGACGTTGGTGATCCGGTTGATCTCCTCCCAGGTGCCCCAGCCGACGTCGCCGGACCAGAGTTCGCTGGTGCCCGGCCGGAAGCCGAAGCGGAACTGGTTGCGCATGCCGTAGGCGACGATGCGCCGGGCGTTCGCGTCGGAACTGCTCGCGAACGGGTTGCCCGGCATGCCCGCGCCGGTGTCCGGGTTGATGCGCAGGATCGCGCCGTTGAGCAGCACCGGCTGACCGGCGGGCCGCCGCACCGACTGCGAGCGCAGCGCGCCGCCTTCGGCGTTGGGCGGGGCGAGGTTCGTGCCCGCCGCGGAAGGCGGGTCGCCGCACAGGTTCTTGACCTGGCCGTAGTCGGTGAAGTTGAAGCTGGCGCCGTCGCCACCGCCGGCGTACAGCGCGCCGTCCGGGCCGAAGGCGAGCGAACCGATGGAGTGGCTCGGGTATTGCTGGCACCAGTCGGTGATCAGCGGTTTCTCGCTGACCGCGACGCCGCCCGCGCCCATGGTCAACTGCGACACGCGGCCGGTGACCACGCAGCCGTCGTCGGTGGCGCCGGGCGGGGTCGGGCAGGCGTCACCCCAGCGCGGCGCGGCTCCGCCGGGCATGGCGTCGTAGGTGTAGGACACGTAGACGTACGGCCGGGCGGGGAACGCCGGATCGACGGCGAGCCCGAGCAGGCCGCGGTCCCAGAAGTCCTGGGTCGGCGTGCGGAGGTCGGCGAACACGGTCGCCGTGGTGTCGGCGAGCGAGTCGAAAACCTTGAGCAGCCCGCTCTTTTCGGCGATGAACACCCGCCCGTCCGGCGCGAACGCCGCCGCCGTCGGCGAGGAGAGCCCGCCGATCGCGACGGTGTCGGTGAACCCGGCGGGCACCGCGGCGGTGGCCACGGGCGCGGTCGTGGCCACCACCACCCCCGCCGCGGCCAGTGGTGCGACCAACCCCAGTGCCCATGATCTTCGTGCCTTGTGCAGGAAAGCATGACGGCGTAACCCCATGACCGAACTCCTCGACTCCGATGGCAGGGAGAGAATCGCGACTCCTGCCCGTATGGCGGGAATGGGGCGCAATTTGTTACAGGGCCATTCGAGGGATCCGCCGCTGCACCCGGTTCCGCGGCTCACCCACCGAATTCGCACAGCTACATTTCCCAATTCCCGGTGACGGGTTTCTTCCCCTGGCAACCAGCCGTCCAAGGTGCTAGCCGAGGACACGAATGTGGCTTTCGGGGCGTTTTCCGCCCCCAAAGCCACATTCGTGTCACGATCACGCCGGCGTACGGGAGCTGCCGTCGTACGCCGCCGGTCCGCTGAGCGCATCGGCGCAGTAGACAGAACCCGGATGGCGCAACGACAATCGGTGACCCGAGAGCGTCTGAGCGTTACAATGTGCACTCGCGAACGCCACGGCGGGCCATCGGGCAGAGTTGCGCCGAGTCTTCAATCTAGGCCATTCGGCCTAGTGGGTACGTTCGACGCTCGGAGGAGACTCGGCATGGGCAACCCTCCCGCACCGGGCCGACTCGCCGCCCGCCACCTGTCCTCTTTCTTCACAGAGCTTGAGTGCGTCGTTTCCAGGCACGGCTACCTACGCACGGCGATGAGCGCGTTGACCCTACTGGCAACAGCTGGCGCACTGGGCCAGGTTCTCGGGCTGACCTGGCTGAGAACCACGGTCTTCACATTGTTCGTGGCGTTGGTACTCCTATCGACCGCGGTTTCTTTCGCCATGAACAGTCGCCTCCGCGATCGCCTCGCCCGCGTGGAATCGATGCTGCATGACTACGTCCTAGAGTTCCGTTCTGGCGAGCCGATGGAGCTGGCGGAATGGCATGAGGAGATACTGCTGCAAAGTAACGGGGACGCATCGATAACCAGAACGGCCGTTCCTCACGCCGCACACGAAGCCGACCGGAAGTATCTGACGTTCACCACCGTCTACTACGGCGAGAAGGGTTTGACCGAACGCGAGAAGAGGCGGGTGACCGTCACCGTGACGCACGCAGACTCGACCGGCATCGGTCCTCGAGCCGAGAGCACACACTTTTGGACGACTCCGACCCCAGGCCACGTGAGGCACACTGTGTTCGCACACCTCGGGCGGACCGTGCGGGCCGGGGACTCCATCGTCGCCGAGTGGAATTGGCCGGGATACTCACGAGACCTCATGCGCGGTCGGACACCGGAAACCTTCGATGTCCTCTTTGAAATGAGTGTTGAGCGCTTCAGTCAACGAGTCACCTTTCGTGTCGACCCGGATCGACGGGTCCGCATCCGGAACCTGAATGCCCCCAATCTGAAGACAGAACCACACCGAGACGAAATGGTGGTCGAATTCTCCGGCGAATCGCCGCCACAAAGGCAAAGGATGGGGTTCATCGCCGACCTGTCTTGAATCGGCAGGCAAAACGGCCCCTCCCCGCGAACGAGGAGGGGCCGTCAAGGCGCGTGGTTACTTCACCGCGCGCAGGGCGTTCACCAGGCCTCGGCCGTAGAACGAGTTGTAGTAGTCAGGGCCTTCGCACTCGGCGGCGCCGGCGCACGGCACCGGGTCCGCCTTTGCCTGCAGCAGGAACGAAAGCGCCTGCGGCGGGACGTGCCGGTACTTGCTCGCCAGCAGCGCGGCCACCCCGGCGGCGTGCGGGGACGCCATCGACGTGCCGCACTTGGTGCCGTACTGGCCGTTGAACACGGTGGACAGCGGGCAGCCGGCCCCCTCGCCCGCCGGCGGCAGCTGGGCGCGGTCACCGCCCGGGGCGGTCACCTCGATCTGCCCCTTGCCGTAGTTGCTGTACGACGCCTTCGTGCCGTTGTAGCCGACCGACGACACCGTCACCACGCCGTCCAGGCCCTTCGGCAGGATTTCGCAGCTCGGGTCCACCGGGTGCGGGCGGTTCGGGTCGGTGGTCTGCGCCTTGGGGTCGAAGCCGCTGTTGCCCGCGGCCGCGACGTTGAGCACGCCCCGCTTGTGCGAGTAGGCCACCGCGCGCTTGACCGCCTCGAACGCGGCGGCGTCACCCGGCTGCTTCGGGCAGTAGAACATGCCCGGGTCGATGTAGTAGCTGTTGTTGGTCACCTCGAAGCCCTGCTTCGCGGCCCACATGAAGCCGCAGACCGCGGCCTCCGGGTAGATCATGCCGTCGTCGTTGACCACCTTCACCGAGGCGATCCTGACCCCCGGCGCCACGCCGGTGAAGCCGCGGGCCTCGTCCTTGCCCGCGATGGTGCCTGCCACGTGCAGGCCGTGGTCGGAGTTCGTGGTGGTCCAGCTGGCCGGGTCGGCGTCCGCCGCACCGGAGTTGCAGCCGCGCGAGGCCTTGGCGTCCACCGCGTGCTTGATGCCGGGGTGCTCGGGTTCCACACCGGAGTCGAGCACACCCACGGTGACCGACTTGCTGCCCGGGTTGATCTTGTTCGCCTCGGGTGCCTTGATCGCCCGCATGTCCCACTGCTGCGCGGTCAGGTCGCCCTCGGCGGCCACGGCGACCGTCTCTTCGTTCTCCCGCTCCGAGCGCGCCTGGGCGCGGGCCTCGGCAGCCGCGGTGGCCGGTGGCTCGGCGATCTCACGGCCACCCGAATAGGCGCGGAAGGCGCCGATCTTCTCCTGGAAATCGGCATTGCGCGAAGTGGCGACCGCTACCCCGATTTCATCGTAGTAAGCGACTTTCGTACCACATTTCGCCTTGAGTTCCTTGTCAACCTGCCACTGGGAAGTGTGCGGCTGATAGATCACCACATAGGTGTACGACGCACTCGTCGTGTCGCACTGCGGGGCGGCCTGCGCGGCCGGTTGCGCCAGCGCGACCGGCGCCAGCGCACCGGTACCGGCCAGCGTCAGCGCGGCGGCTGCGGGCAGCAGCCATCGTCGGACCCGGGACATCCACACCTCCAGGAAAGAGCCTGAGCATCAGGCACACCCGCAAGATGAAACACGTCCGGAGAACGCGGGGCAATCATTCTTTGGTCTGGTTCCGCGCGCGCCACCCCCGCCAGCCGATGATCCCGACGATCGTGCCGAGCACGAACGAGACCACGGTGAGCACCGCGTGCACCACGAAATAGGCCGTCGGCGAGCCGTCCGCCGCCCACGCCCGGTCGCTTTCCCACAGGTTCCGCGCGAAGGTGATCCAGATGAGCCACGACCAGACGCCGAACGCCAGCAGGAACAGCGAGGTCCGTCCCGACATCCTCATGTTGGCGGAGGGTAGTTCATCGCTCACCACCGGCGCAGATAGCCTGCAAGGGTGCGCAGCCCACGCGATCTCGTCCTCATCATGGTGTCCGCGATCCTCGCCGCGGTGACCGTGCTCGCTCCCGCGGCCGGTGCGCAGGATGTGCCCAGAGCAGCCCAGAAGCAGAACTGCGCCGACCGGACCGCGCCCCCGCCGCCGGTGGACACCTCCGAGGTGCCCAAGCCCGGCCAGAAGGCGCCCGAGGCGCTGCCGGTGCCCGCCACCCCGATCGGGGGCGACCGGATGGGTGAATGCGGGCTGGTCCTCCCCCGCGGCGCGGACGACCCGCCCGCGGTGATCAACTCGGCGTCCTGGGTGCTGCAGGACCTCGACACCGGCGAGATCCTCGCCGCGAAGGACCCGCACGCCCGGCAGCGGCCGGCGTCGCTGATCAAGGTGCTGCTCGCGCTCGTCGTGGTCAACGAACTGGACCCGGCCAGGGTGATCACCGCCTCGCCGGAGGACGCGAGCCAGGAGTGCACCTGCGTCGGCCTGGTCGCCGGTGGGCAGTACACCGTGGAGCAGTTGCTGCAGGGCCTGCTGATGCACTCGGGCAACGACGCCGCGCACGCGCTGGCGACCACGCTCGGCGGGGTGCCCGCGACGCTGGAGAAGATGAACTCGGCGGCGGCCAGGATCGGCGCGATGGACACCCGCGCGGCCACGCCGTCCGGTTTGGACGGTCCGGGCATGTCGAGCTCCGCCTACGACATGAGCCTGATCTTCCACTACGCGATGAAGCAGCCGACGTTCGCGAAGACGGTCGGCACCAAGCAGGTGCAGTTCCCCGGCTGGGGCGACAAACCGGCTTTCCCGGTCTACAACGACAACAAGCTGCTCAGCATCTACGACGGCTTCCTCGGCGGGAAGACCGGCTTCACCGACGACGCGCGGCACACCTACCTCGGTGCGGCCCAGCGCCAGGGCAAGCGGCTGGCGGTGGTGACCCTGCGCGGTGAACAGAAGCCGATGCGGGTCACCGACCAGGCGGGCAAGCTGCTCGACTACGGGTTCGAACTGGCCGCGACGAAACCGCAGCCGGTCGGCCAGATCACCTACCGCGAGGGCGGCCTGCAGACCGGCGGCGCTCCGCAGGCCGGGCCGGACGTGAAGAGCGACCCGGCGAAGACCGCCGCCACGAGGGGCGAAGAGGACCCGTTCGGCACCACCGGGTGGATCATCACGCTGGTGGTCGCGGTGATCATCATCGTCGGGTTCGTCGTCGGCCACCGCCGCAAGCGAGCCGCCCTGCTCGCCGAGCAGACCGACGTGCTGCCGCGCATCCGGGACTACTAGGGCGTGTCCTTGCAGCAGTCCTCGCGGACGGCGTCCTGGGCCTTGTGCTCGGCGGGCTCACGCTTGGGCAGGGTTTCCGGGGCGACGATCCAGAACAGCACCGACAGCCCGGCCACCGCGCCGGTGACGGCGAAAGCGGCCGCGTAGGACCACTGCTCGGCGATCACCGCGGCCACCAGCGGGCCGGTGACCGCGCCGATGTCGGCGGCCATCTGGAAGCCGGCGAGCACGCCGCCACCGCGGGCCTTGGCCCCGAGCACGTCCGCCACGGCCGCGTTGTGCGCCGGGTTCACCGTGCCCGCGCCGATCCCGGCGAGCATCGAAGCGCCGAGGAACAGCCAGATGTTGTCGGTCAGCCCGAGCACGCCGCTGCCCACGGCCAGCATGACCAGCCCGGCCAGCGCCATCGGTTTGCGGCCGCGGGTGTCGGCGAACCGCCCGGAGATCATCATCACCAGCACGTTCCCGGCGGCGAACACGGCCAGCGCGAAGCCGGTGAACTCCTCGCCGCGCGCCAGCACGGCCACGATGAACAGCGGGATCAGCGAGCCGCGCACGCCGAAGACCACCCAGCCGTTGGCGAAGTTCGACATCAGCGAGGCGCGGTAGGCGGGGTGGCGCAGCGCCTCGGTGAACTTCATCTCCGGCGCGGTGGCGTCGGTTTCGGCGCGTCCGGCCAGTTCGGACCGCCGCAGGTTCAGCCAGACCAGCACCACCACGAGCACCAGTGCCAGCCCGTAGATCAGGAACGGCGCCCGCAGCGACACCGACACCAGCCCGCTGCCCACCACCGGCCCGGCGATGCTGCCGAGCAGGAAACTGGTGCCCCACAGCCCGGACACGCGGCCGCGGACCTCGGGCGGGGAGATGCGGATGAGCAGGCCGATCGCGGACACGGTGAACATGGTCGAACCGACCCCGCTCAGCGACCGGAACAGCAGCAGGTGCCAGTACTCCGTGGCGAGCGAGCAGGCCAGGGTGAACACCGCGACGATCAGCAGGCCCCACAGGTAGATCGGCCGCTCCCCGAACCGGGTGACCAGCCTGCCGCTGGCCGGGGCGAACACCAGGCGCATCGCGGCGAACGCGCTGACCACCACCGACGCGGCGGTGATCCCGACGTTGAAGCTGGTGGCGTAGCTGGGCAGGGCGGGCGCGATCAGGCCGTAGCCGATGGCGATGAGGAAGCTGGCACCCACCAGCACCCAGATTTCGCGCGGGTAGCGCACCTTGGCGGGGGTCTCCCGCGCGGCGAGTTCGGTGTCGGTCAAGATCATCCCATCGTGTGGCCTGCTCACCGAGCATAAGCGTCACGATGGGGTGGTTTTCTTCCCGTCCGGCAGGCGCGCCTACGCCCTGGGGCGTTTCCGCCTGGTCAGGAGGCCGACCAGCGCGCCGACGCCGAACGCGCCCGCCACCACCTTGGTGCCCGGCCCCTCCCGGACGTCCATCCGCGGCCGGATGACCACCGGCGCCGGTGGTTCGACCACCTGCACCTGGTTCTCCTTCGCGGTGGCCGTCCACGCGGTGACGAACAGCAGGAAGCGCGAGACCAGGTTGGCGAAGAACAGCAGGCCGAGGATCGGCCCGAAGAGCACGGTGCTCGGCGAGGTGGAGACGAAGCCGAGGTAGACGGTGGTGACCTGCTTGAGCACCTCGAACCCGATGGCGGCGATGACCGCGCCCTTGACCGCGCTGCGGGCGTCGACCCGCTCGCGCGGCAGGCGCGCGATCACCCAGAGGAACACCAGCACGTTCGCGGCGAGCGAGAGCACGATGGTGGCCAGCCGCAGCAGGAACACCGCCCACGCCTGGTCCTGGAGGCCGACCAGTTCCAGCAGCAGCTTCCCGACCCCGCTGCCCGCGGCGGTCAGGCCGAACGAGACCACCAGCGCCAGCCCGAGCCCGGCCAGCGACAGCAGGTCGCGCAGCAGCGTCGGGAGCATCGGCTGCTGCTTCTTCTCCTGCCCCCACTGCGCGGTCAGCGCGTCCCGCAGGTTGGTCATCCAGCCGACACCGGAGTACAGCGCCAGCACCAGGCCGAAGATCCCGGTCCCGGCGCCCGCCTGCAGCGCGGTCTCGACGATGGTGGACAGGAAGTCGCCGAGCCCCGCCGGCGCGGACTCGGTGATACCGCTCTTGAGCTGGTCCAGCGCCGCCTGATCGCCCTGGAGCACCATGCCCGCGATGGAGAAGCCGACCATCAGCAGCGGGAACAGCGACAGCACGCTGAAGTAGGTGATCGCCGCGGCGTAGTGGTTGCCGTAGCGCTCGGTGAACGCTTCGTTCGCCCGGACCACGTGGTCCAGCCACGGGTACTTGCGGCGCAGGCGCGGCAGCAGTTTGTCGCTGTCTTCTCCCGCCGGGGGACGCCCCCCGGACCCCCGAACCGCTTGAGACTTCTCTCCAGCATCTCGCTTCGCCACGGTGAGACGCTAACTACCCTGGTGGGGGCCCGCAACGCGAGGACTCACCCACCCCACACCACCGTCCGGTGTTGACGGAAAACCGGAAACGGTGCTGTGATGCCGGTGCGTTTTCTCCCGTCACCGCCGCCAGGGAACGAGAGGGACCTGCCATGTCCTCCACCCTCGGCAGGCGCGGCCTGCTCGCCGGCGCACTCGCCCTGCCCGTGCTGAGCGCGCTCCCGGCCCACGCCGCGAGCTGGCAACTGCGCTGGAACCCGAGCCCGGGCAGCACCGGGCTGAACGCCTTCGAAGGCATCGAAGACGACCGCGCGGGCTCGCACCCCGGCGCCACGCACATCTACCCGCAGGGCGACGCCTACCGCTTCGACATGCACCTGCGCGACCGCGATTCGGCCACCGACCGGCAGCGCCAGGAAGTCCGCGGCATGCGCCAGAACGGCACCGTGCTGAACTGGAAGAACGGGGAGACCTGGAAGCTCACCTACCAGATGTTCATCCCGGGCAGCCTCAAGGCGACCACCAGCTTCACCCACGTCTTCCAGACCAAGATGCCCGGCACCGGCACCAGCCCGCTGACGGTGATGTCGTTGCGGCACACCGGCGGCAAGGCCACCCTGGAGTTCAAGGTGTTCGAGCCGGAGGTGCTCGTCGGCCGGGTGGACCTGGCGCCGTTGCAGAACAGGTGGATCGACGTGGAGATCGAGCAGCGCATCGGGAATTCCGGGCGCGTGCGGTGGATCCTGCGTGACGGCGGCACCACGGTGATCGACGCCGCGAAGAACGGCGACACCTACCTCAGCGACGTCATCCGGCCGAAGTGGGGCATCTACCGCTCCCTCAGCGACACCGCCCACCTGCAGGACTGCCACCTGCTCCTGCGCAACCTCAAGGGCTACCAGTACGTGTAGCTCAAGCCGGTGGGCCTTGGCCGGTGTAGCGGCTGTCGGCGTAGGTGGGGAAACCTGGTCCAACCGGAACGGTCGACCCGCTCGACGCGGACGTCGAAGGCGCCGACGGGATAGCGGTAGTCCACGTGCAGCAGCGGGCTCCAGTGCCCCTCGCCGGGCGTGCCCTCCAGCCGGGAGGGCACCTCGGTGTAGGTGGCGACCTGACCGATCGGGGCGAACGGGCCGGCGTGCGCGGTGTACGAACGCGAGAGGTCGCCGTGGACGCGGTGCTGCCCGGGCGCCGGGACGATGTCGGACGGCGGTTCGAGCAACCCGTTGGCCTGGACCGGGAACCGGGCGCAGGGGTACCAGAGCGAGATCGGCCAGTCGACGAGCACCGGGCGGTCCGCCAGGTGCTCGGCCAGCGTGGCGCCCGAGCGCGGCCAGCGGGCCCGCCAGCTGCCGCGCCGCGGTCTGGGCGTCGACCTGCTCGGCGACCCGGACGGCGTGGCCGTCCACCGGATCGGGCGCGGGCCGGGCCCGCAGTGCCCGGACTTCGTCGCGCACGTGGCGGCGCAGGAGGTTGGTGGCAATGCCGTAGAGCCAGGACCGGACCGCGGCCCGGACGGGGTCGTAGCGGTGCCGCTGGTTCCAGGCGATCAGGAAGGTCTCGCTGACCAGGTCGTCGGCCACCGCCTCCCCGATGCGGCGGACGAGGTAGTGCCGCAGCGGGGCGGCGTGCCGGTCGAACAGCAGGCCGAACGCACGCCCTGGATCGGGCCCGCCGAGATCGGGCCGGTCCAGGCGCGCCGGCGGTGCGGCGGGCTCGTCGGTCATCGCAGTCACACCGACTATTGACCGCAGGCGGCCTCAGCGTTCACGCGCGGCCCGCTTCGAATGCTATGAATGGGGCATTACTAGCGTTGAACGCAAGTAATGCCCCACTCATAGCATTGGCGCGGGGGATCTCAGCCGGGCAGGAAACCGACGCGGTCGTACACCTTCGCCAGCGTGGCAGAAGCGACCTCACGGGCCCGTTCGGCGCCCCTGGCCAGCACCTTGTCCAGCTCGGCCTGGTCGTCCAGATAGGACTTGACCCGTTCCTGGACCGGCGTCACGAACTCCACCAGCACCTCGGCGAGGTCCTTCTTCAGATCGCCGTAGCCCTTGCCCTCGTAAGCCGTCTCCAGCTCGCTGATCGCGCGGCCGGTCAGCGCCGAGTAGATGCTCAGCAGGTTCGCCACACCGGCCTTGTGCTCCGGGTCGTAGACGACCTCGCGGCCGGTGTCGGTGACCGCGGACCGGATCTTCTTCGCCGAGCGCTTCGGGTCCTCGAGCAGCTCGACCAGCCCGTTCACCGCCGAGGCCGACTTGCTCATCTTCGACGTCGGGTCCTGCAGGTCGTAGATCTTCGCGGTGTCCTTGACGATGTGCGCCTCGGGCACGACGAAGGTCCTGCCGAACCGGTTGTTGAACCGCTGCGCCAGGTTCCGTGACAGCTCCAGGTGCTGGCGCTGGTCCTCGCCGACCGGCACCGCGTGCGCCTGGTAGAGCAGGATGTCCGCGGCCTGCAGCACCGGGTAGGTGAACAACCCGACGCTGGCGCGGTCGGTGCCCTGCTTCTGCGCCTTGTCCTTGAACTGGGTCATCCGGCCTGCCTCGCCGAAGCCGGTCTGGCACTCCAGCACCCAGCTCAGCTGCGCGTGCTCGGGCACCTGGCTCTGCACGAACAACGTGCTGCGGTCGGGGTCGACACCGAGCGCGAGCAGCTGCGCGGCCGAAACCCTGGTCCGCTGCCGCAGCACCTTCGGGTCCTGCTCGACGGTGATCGCGTGCAGGTCGACCACGCAGTAGAAGGTCTCGTGGGTGTCCTGCAGGCGCACCCACTGCCGCAGCGCGCCCAGGTAGTTGCCCAGGTGGAACGAGTCGGCCGTGGGCTGGATCCCGGACAGCACGCGAAGGCGGGTGTTCTGTTCCTGCTCTGTCGACACGCCTGGATTCTGTCATCCCCGCACGTACCGCGCCCACGCGGATGGCCCACGACCAAAGTCTTAAACGGTTAAACAGCACCTACTTCCGGCGGTCGCCGCGTCCCGGCGCGCTTCCTAGCGTTTGACCTACCTCCGGTTCCCCAGTCCGGACAGGCGAAGGAGAAACTCCATGAAGTTACGGTCCCTGCTGGCAGGCGTGTTCGTCGCCGGTGTCACCGCGCTCGGCGGCCTCGCCGCGCCCATGGCTTCCGCCGACACCGCCGCCGAACCGGCCGGCGGCGTCACCCCGTTCATCGTCGGCGGCGGGAACGCCACGCAGGTCTACTCGTTCATGGTGTCGCTGCAGAGCTCCAGTGGCGGGCACTCCTGCGGCGGCTCGCTGATCAGCTCGACCTGGGTGGTCACCGCGAAGCACTGCGGCCAGCCCTACCAGGTGCGCGTCGGCACCACGAACCGCACCAGCGGCGGCACGGTGGCCCGCGTCGCGCAGCGCATCGCGCACCCGAGCGCCGACCTGGCCCTGCTGCGCCTGCAGACCGCGGTGCCGCAGGCGCCGATCACCATCGCCTCAACCTCCGGCGCGGTGGGCACCGCGACCCGGATCATCGGCTGGGGCCAGACCTGCGCGCAGCCCGGCGGCTGCGGTGCGCCGGTCACGCTGCAGGAGCTGAACACCTCGATCGTCGCCGACAGCGGCTGCGGTGGCATCAGCGCGGCCAGCGAGATCTGCACCGGGAACCCTGGCGGCAACAAGGGCGCCTGCTACGGCGACTCGGGCGGGCCGGAGATCAAGCAGGTCAGCGGCGCCTGGCAGCTGATCGGCGCGACCAGCCGTTCCGGCGGTGGCTCGGTCTGCGCGACCGCGCCGTCGATCTACGTCGACGTGCCGTACTTCCGCAACTGGATCCGCACCAACAGCGGGGTCTGAGGCACACGCCCGGCCCGTGCCGCACCACCGCCCCCGTGGGCGGCGCGGGCCGAGCAGCTCGCTCAACGCCCCTTCGGGCAGTGAGAACACCGCTTCCAGGATCGCCACCGCCCGGAGCGACTCAGGTCGCTCCGGGCGGCTGCGTCCGCTGCGCCAGTAGCTGAGGGTGGTCAGGCTGACCCGCACGCCGTGGCGGGCCAGCCGGTGCCGCACGCGGTCCAGGCTCAGGCCGCTTTCGGCGATCGCACGGTCTAGCGCCTCGGGGAAGGACTCGCTGTACGCCGTTCGCATGCAGCGAGACTGGCGCCGTGCTGGGCAACAAACAATCCGGGGCCGGTACCTAGAAATTACCCAACGGCCAGCAAGCGCCGCCCGTAGGTGGTGGTGCGCTGGCTCGCCGGGCGCCCGGCGAGCGCGGCCAGGTGCTCCAGCTCCGCCTTCGTCCGCGACGACCCGTGCTCCGAACCCGCCATCCGCGAGATGGTCTCCTCCATCAGCGTGCCGCCGATGTCGTTCGCGCCACCCCGCAGCACCTGCGCGGTGCCCTCGTCACCGAGCTTGACCCACGAGCACTGCACGTTGTCGATCCGGCCGTGCAGGGCGAGCCGCGCGAACGCGTGCACCGCGCGGTTGTCCCGCATGGTCGGGCCCGGCCGGGCCACGCCCGCCAGGTAGATCGGCGCGTTGTGGTGGACGAACGGCAGGCCGACGAACTCGGTGAAGCCGCCGGTCTCGTCGGCGATCCCGGCCAGCACCCGCAGGTGCCCGAGCCAGTGCCCGGGGTGGTCCACGTGGCCGTACATCATCGTGCTGGAGGACTGGATGCCCAGCCGGTGCGCGGTGGTCACCACCTCGACCCAGGTCCGCGCGGGCAGCTTGCCCTTGGTCAGCACCCAGCGGACGTCGTCGTCGAGGATCTCCGCCGCGGTGCCCGGGATGGAGCCGAGCCCGGCGTCGCGCAGTTCGGTCAGCCACTCCTCGATGCTCACGCCAGCCTTGGACGCCGCGGAGACGATCTCCATCGGCGAGAACGCGTGGACGTGCATCTCCGGCACGGCCGCCTTGATCGCGCGCACGATGTCGGCGTAGTAGGTCATCGGCAGCTTCGGGTCGATGCCGCCCTGCATGCAGACCTCGGTGGCACCGGCGTTCCAGGCTTCGACGGCCCGCGCGGCCACCTCGTCGACCGAGAGCCGGAAGGCGTCGGCGTCGCGCTCGCGCTGGGCGAAGGCGCAGAACCGGCAGCCGACGTAGCAGACGTTGGAGAAGTTGATGTTCCGGTTGACCACGTAGGTGATGTCGTCGCCGACCACGTCCGCGCGCAGCTCGTCGGCCAGCCGCGCCATCGTCTCCAGCGCCTGGCCGTCGGCGGTGAGCAACGCCATCGCGGCGTCGGTGTGCCGCGGTTCGAGCAGCGCGCCCGGGTAGTCGGCGGCCAGCTTCAGCCCTTCGCGGACGTCCGTGCTCAGCCGTTCCGGCGCGATCGGCACCTGGGTCTTGAGGATGTCCCAGTCGCCGTAGACGCTGTCGAAGTCGCCGCGCCGGTCGCTGGTGCGGCCTTCGGTGTCGATCGAGGAGTTGAGGTCGGCGCGGCCGATCGTCTCCAGCCCGCCGTCCGGTTCCTGCCAGGTGTGCCCGACGACCTCGGCGTCCGGGTCCGCCATGCCGTCCGGCAGCGCCAGCGCCTCGACGTGCGGGTGCACCCGGACGTCGAGCCACTTCTCCGCTTCGCGCACGTACTTCGGGTAGACGGCCAGGCGTTCCTTCAGCTCGAACCCGGCTTCGCGGGTCGCCTCGGCGAGCACCTCGATCCGCGGCCACGGGCGCTCGGGGTTGACGTGGTCCGGGGTGACCGGCGAGACGCCGCCCCAGTCGTCGATGCCGGCGCGCATCAGCAGCGCGAGCTCGTCACCGACCAGGTTCGGCGGGGCCTGCACGCTCACGCCCGGCGGCATCAGCAGCCGCGCCACGGCCACCGTCGCGGCCAGCTCGGTCAGGTCCAGGTCGGGCGCGGACCGCATGGCGGTGTCCGGCTTGGCCCGGAAGTTCTGGACGATGATCTCCTGGATGTTGCGGTACTGGCGGGCGCGCTGGCGGATCGCGTGCAGCGACTCGGCGCGCTCGGTCTTGTTCTCGCCGATGCCGACCAGGATGCCGGTGGTGAACGGCACCCCGCTGCGCCCGGCGTCGTCGAGCACGCGCAGCCGGACGGCGGGTTCCTTGTCGGGGCTGCCGTAGTGCGGGCCGCCCTTCTCCGACCACAGCCGCTCGGCGGTGGTCTCCAGCATCATGCCCATGCTCGCCGCGACCGGCTTGAGCCGCTGGAACTCCGCCCAGCTGAGCACGCCGGGGTTCAGGTGCGGCAGCAGGCCCGTCTCCTCCAGCACCGCGATCGCGCAGGCCCGCACGTAGTCCAGTGTGGAGTCGTAGCCGCGCTCGTCGAGCCATTCCTTCGCCTGCGGCCAGCGGTCCTCCGGCCGGTCGCCGAGGGTGAACAGCGCCTCCTTGCACCCGGCGGCGGCACCGGCGCGCGCGATCTCGAGCACCTCGTCGCGTTCGAGGTACATCGAGTGCAGCTTGCCCGGCACGGTGACGAAGGTGCAGTAGTGGCAGCGGTCGCGGCAGAGCCGGGTCAGCGGGATGAACACGCTGCGGCTGTAGCTGATCACCCCGGGACGGCCGTGGTCGGTCAGGTGGGCGTCGCGGACCTTCGACGCCGCGGCGAACAACTCCTCCAGCTGTTCTCCCCTGGCGTGGAGCAGCACGGCGGCTTCGGTGACGTCGATGGCGACCCCGTCGGCGGCCCGGCGCAGGGCCCGGCTCAGTGCCGACGGACTCGGCTGTGGATCAGGCGGGGTGAGGAAAACGCTCTCGGCCATGATCGCGAGCCTACGGCCGCGTCCGCACGCCCGGTAAGGGCTTCCGCTGTGAGAGAAGACTTCGTCGAACGGGAATAAACGCGGGTCAGTGCGGTGACCGGGTGGGGGTCAGCGCGGGCTGCTCGGCCAGCGCGGCTTCGGCCTGCTCGGCCGCCGCCCTGGCCTTCTTCCGCTGCCGGAGCACCCCGGCCGCCATGCCGAGCACGCCGAACACCACGGCCACCAGGCCGACGGGGCCGAGCACGCCGAAGGTCATCGCCTCCGGCTCCGGCCGCGCGGCGGCGGCGTTCGCCATACCGAGTGCCCCGAAGAGCAAACCGGTCACCAGGGTGACCGTGACGGCGGCCAGACGCGTGACGGACCGCATCAGGCCTGGCAAAGAGTTGCGCACCGGAGTGCCTCCTGCGACGAATGCTGCCCCGAACGAGGGACGCTTGCCGTGTTGATGGTCAAAAAGCTACCGAGCGTGTCAAGCCCGGCGTCTTCCGCTCAACTTCGAAGGTGAGAGTAGCGAGTTCCGCTGAGTGACCGAACAGGGCCTTGCAACCACTCCGGTTGAAGTACTACAGTCAGAGTGGTTACGAACGAAGAGGGGTACCCATGCGAAAACTGACCTACCTGGTGGCCACGTCGATCGACGGCTTCATCGCCGAGGCCGGCGGCGGCGACCCGACGAGCACGCCGGGCTTCTTCGTCAACGAGGGCGACCACAACACGGCCCTCCTGCGCGACTACCCGGAGATGATCCCGACGGTGGCGCGGCCGGTGTTCGGCATCGAGGACGTGCCGAACAAGGAATTCGACACGGTGCTGGAAGGGCGCAAATCCTACGAAATCGGCCTCGCCGCCGGGCTCGACGACGCCTACGAGCACCTGCGGCACGTCGTTTTCTCGACCACCATGACCGAGGCGCGCGGCAAGGTGGAACTGGTCGCCACCGATCCGGTGGAAAAGGTGCGCGAACTCAAGCGCGAAGCCGGGCAGAAGATCTGGCTCGTCGGCGGGGCGACGCTGGCGAACGCGCTGCGGGACGAGATCGACGAGATCGTGGTGAAGATGCACCCGGTGGTCGCCGGGGCAGGAATGCCGATGTTCGGCGGGGAATTCCGGCCCGAGCGGTACCACCTGGCCCGGCACGAGGCCTTCGAATCGGGGGTGCTGGTGCTGACCTACACCCGTATCGAGTCCCAAGTAGACATCGTGTCCTAAGTAGACGGGGCAACCCAGCCGCGCCGCTCACCTTCACCGATGAGCGTGGCCGCCGCCGACCACAGTTCCGCGGACGCGTCGCCGATCACGGCCTTGCGTTCGCGGACGGTCGCGGCGGTCACGCCCGGCGTCTGCCAGGTGCCGCCTTTCGCGAGCCAGTTCAGCAACAGCGGCTGCATGCGGTCCATCGCTTTGGCGAACCTGGCTTCCGGCGTTTCGCGGGTTTCGAATTCGTCCCAGAGGGCGCGGAAATGGGCCGCCTGATCGCCGGGGAGCAACCCGAAGAGCTTTTCGGCCGCGGCCTCTTCGCGTTCCTGCTGGCTTTCGCGGCCGTCGTCGTCGTACAGCGGGGTGTCACCGGCGTAGATCTCGACGAGGTCGTGCACCACCACGAGCTGGATGGTGTGCCCGAGGTCGATCGGCTCGTCGGCGTATTCGGCGAGCACGGCGACCATCAGCGCGAGGTGCCAGGAATGCTCGGCGTCGTTCTCGCGCCGCTCGGCGGCGGCCAGCGGGGACTGGCGGAGCACGGTCTTGAGCTTGTCGGCCTCGGCGAGGAAGGCGAGCTGGGCCACCAGCCGCGACGGCAGCCCGTCCGGGAGGGGCGTGCGCTCGATCAGGAGTTCGTCCACCCCAGCACACTCGCAAACCACCCACGACGATGTCGAACCCGTTAACGCTGCTCGGCGTTCCCTAACGCCATGAGTGGGGCATTACTAGCGTTCAACGCAAGTAATGCCCCACTCACAGCACTCTCCACGCGAGTCCCACGTTCCCGCAGCCGAACCCCACGTTCGTGCAGCCGAGTTCCACACTCAGGCGGCCGAGTTCCACACTCAGGCGGCCGAGTTCCACACTCAGGTCGTCAAGCCAGCCATGAAGGCCCACAGCATTCGACCCGCCCGTACAACGCCGCTCGCTCCACCCGCCCGTGCGACGTCAGCCGATGTCGTAGGTGGCGGTCACCGGGGCGTGGTCCGACCACCGTTCTTCGTACGAAGCCGCGCGTTCCACTTCGATCGCCGTGCAGCGGTCGGCCAGGCCCCGGCTCGCCACGTGCAGGTCGATCCGCCAGCCCGCGTCGTTGTCGAAGGCCTTGCCCCGGTACGACCACCACGTGTACGGGCCCGGCCCCTCCGGGTCCAGCCGCCGCTGCACGTCGGCGTAGCCGGCCTCCGAGTACACCTGGCCCAGCCACGCCCGCTCCTCCGGCAGGAAGCCCGAGTTCTTCCGGTTCGTCCGCCAGTTCTTCAGGTCCACCTCGGCGTGCGCGATGTTCCAGTCACCGACCACGAGCACCTCGCGCCCGTCCGCCTCGGCCTTGCCCCGCAGCTCGGCCAGGTACGGCAGGAACGCGGCCATGAACCGCTCCTTCTCCGCCTGGCGCGGCGTGTCCACGTCCCCGCTGGGCAGGTACAGGCTGGCCACCACCACCTCGGCGAAGGTGGCCTCCAGGTACCGGCCGCTCTCGGCGAACTCCGGCGCGTCGAAGCCGATCCGCACGGACTCCGGCTCGGCACGGGAGTACAGCGACACCCCGGCCCGGCCCTTGAGCTCGCAGGGCGCGTGGAACGCGTGCCACCCGGCCGGGGCACGCACCTCGTCCGGCAGCAGCTCGGTTTCCGCGCGCACCTCCTGGCAGGCGACCACGTCCGCCTTCGTGGCGGCGAGCCACTCGACGAACCCCTTCTTGGCCGCGGCACGCATTCCGTTGACGTTGACAGTGGAGACGGTGAGCACGCCCGGAGGCTACCCGTCACCCCCGACGACTCAGGCGTTGAGCCGCTCCGAGAGGTCGCTCTCGTACCGCGCGGCGATCTTGCGCAGCTGCGGCCCCATCAGCGGTTCGAACAGCTTGAGCACGCCCTTCGTCTCGATCGCCACGTCACAGACCACCTCGGTGCCCGAGGGCGCGCTGCGGATGTGCCACGCCCCGCGGACGGTCACCGGGCCGCGGTCGAGCGTGCGGAAGGCCACCTCGCTCGGCCGGTCCGCCTCGGTCACCTCGACCTCGCTCTCGGACTGCTTGCGCCCCGGCCGCACCCGCTGCAGGTAACGCGCGCCGACCTGCCCCGGCTCGCCGGAGATCAGCTCCGAGGTCAGCACGTCGAACCGCCATTCCGCCTGGTGCGTGAAGTCGGCGAGGTAGGCGTAGACGTCCTCGGGCGTACGCCGCGTGGCCACCGTCGTCTGTACGGTTTTCATATCGCAGAAGTCGCCGATCCCGCCGTTTTGTGACAGCCCACCTGCGAGGATCGGCGGATGGTGCGTTTGACGGTGCTCGGCAGTTGCGGCGCGTGGCCGGAACCCGGCCGGGCGTGCAGCGGCTTCCTGCTGCGGCACGAGGACTTCCGGCTGGTGCTCGACCTCGGCTACGGCACCGTGTCCCGGCTGCTCGAGCACTGCCCGGACGGCGCCGTGGACGCGGTGGTCATCACGCACGCCCACCCCGACCACTGCGCGGACCTGACCGCGCTCGGCCGCATCCACTACGAGGGCCACGGCAAGCTGCCGCTCTACTCACCGCCGGACGTGCTGGACGTGCTGCGGGCGGCCGAGCCGAAACCGGCCCCCGAGCAGGTGTACGACCACCACGACCTGGCGGCCACCACCTCGGTGGGCCCGTTCACCGTCCGCACCTGGCGCCTGCCGCACCACGTGCCGAACTGGGGCGTGCGGCTGAGCCTGCCGGAGGTGACGGTGGCCTACACCGGCGACAGCGGGCCGTCGGCGGACCTGGCCGAACTGGGCGCGGACGCCGACCTCTACATCATGGAGTCGACGCTGCAGGGGCCGTCGCCGGACGAGCGACCCCGCTACGTGGAGACCGCGGCCGAAGCAGCCACCTGGGCGGCACGGGCACGGGCGAAAAGGCTGCTGCTGACGCACTTCTGGCCGGGCAGCGACCGGAAGCGCTCAGCCGCGGAGGCGGCCGAGGTGTTCGACGGCGAGATCCTGCTGGCCGAGGAAGGCCTCACCGTGACGGTGTGATCAGCCGCAGTTGGCGCCGGCCAGCGGCTTGAGGAACTCGGTGGCGGCCCAGCGGTTCTCGTCGATCTTGCGGAAGCCGTTCTGGACCACCGGCAGGGCGTCGGTCTCGGCGTCCTGCTTGAACTTGCCGACGATCGCGGCGTTGTCGGCCGGGCCCGACCGCACGTTGAGCACGTCGGCGGTGACCTCCATCCGGCAGCCGGTGGGACCGGCCCCGCCGCTGGCTTCGGATGCCCGCTTGTCCGCACCCATCACGTAGATGATGCCGATACCGACGACGACCGCGATGGCGATCAGGACCTTCTTGGGTATGCCGAGTATCACCGGTGCTCCTCAGTGCCCGCGAGAACGCCCGCAAAACCTGGTCTCGACCAGGGTAGGCGGAGAGTTGATCGAGAGACAGGACGTACCGGGACAACCACCCAGGGAGGCCAATGCCGTGAGCAGTCGGTCACCCTGGGTGGTCGGCGGTGGGTCAGCCCTGGGCGACCTTCTTCTGCAGGTTCTCGTCCAGCGTCGCGAGGAACTCCTCGGTGGTCTGGAACGGCTGCTCCTTGCCGATCAGCAGCGCGAGGTCCTTGGTCATCTTGCCGCTCTCGACGGTCTCGATGACGACCTGCTCCAGCTTGTTCGCGAAGCCGATCAGCTCGGCGTTCGAGTCCAGCTTGCCGCGGTGCTCGAGGCCACGGGTCCAGGCGTAGATGGACGCGATCGGGTTGGTCGAGGTCGGCTTGCCCTGCTGGTGCTGGCGGTAGTGCCGGGTGACCGTGCCGTGCGCGGCCTCGGCCTCGACGGTCCGGCCGTCCGGGGTGCGCAGCACGGAGGTCATCAGGCCGAGCGAGCCGAAGCCCTGCGCCACGGTGTCGGACTGCACGTCACCGTCGTAGTTCTTGCAGGCCCAGACGTAGCCGCCCTCCCACTTCAGCGCCGCGGCGACCATGTCGTCGATCAGGCGGTGCTCGTAGGTCAGGCCCTTGGCGTCGAAGTCGGCCTTGAACTCGGCGTCGAAGATCTCCTGGAACACGTCCTTGAACATGCCGTCGTAGGCCTTGAGGATGGTGTTCTTGGTCGACATGTAGACCGGCATGCCGCGGTCGAGGCCGTACTGCAGCGAGGCGCGCGCGAAGTCCTCGATGGACTTGCGGTAGTTGTACATACCCATCGCGACGCCGCCGCCCTCGGGGAACGAGGCGACCTCGAACTCCACCGGCTCGGAACCGTCCTGCGGCGTGTACGTCATGGTGAGCGTGCCGGGGCCGGGCACCTTGAAGTTGGTCGCCTTGTACTGGTCGCCGTGGGCGTGGCGGCCGATGATGATCGGCTTGGTCCAGCCGGGTACCAGCCGCGGGATGTTCCGGATGACGATCGGCTCGCGGAAGATGACCCCGCCGAGGATGTTGCGGATGGTGCCGTTCGGCGACACCCACATCTTCTTCAGGCCGAACTCCTCGACCCGCGCCTCGTCCGGGGTGATGGTGGCGCACTTGACGCCGACGCCGTGGCGCTTGATGGCGTTGGCCGAGTCGACGGTGATCTGGTCGTCGGTGCGGTCCCGCTCCTCGATGCCCAGGTCGTAGTACTCGAGGTTGATGTCCAGGTAGGGGTGGACCAGCTTGTCCTTGATGAACTGCCAGATGATGCGGGTCATCTCATCGCCGTCGAGTTCGACGACGGTCCCCTCGACCTTGATCTTGGCCATGAGCAGCGGTGCTCCTCTCGCGGGTCTTCGCGTCTCTGTTGCACGTCTCGTGGTAGCGGTACAAGCGTACTGGTAAATCTGGGCGGGGTGTGGCCGCACCCTGGTTACTCAGCGGTAATGGAAACGCCGGGGCCCCTCGCTGGCATATAACCAGTGCTCGTCCGGACCCGCCAACCGCCCGCTCGCCGGAGGTATCACCATGGCCGTCACCTACCCACCCACCACTCGGACATTGCCCAGGGTGCTCAGCGGCCTGGCCGGGCTGGTGCTCACGCCGATCGCGTTGTACCTGGTCAGCGAGGGTGGCTTGCGGGAGCAGCGGATGACGATGCAGCTGATGCGTCCCGGGCACGACACGCTCGGGCTCACCCTGCTGGTGCTCGGCGCGCTGCTGCTGCTCGGGGTGGCGGCGCTGGCCGCGGTGTCGTCGACGGGTCCGCTGCTGGGCGGGCTGGTGTGGGGCGTGGTGCCGGGCCTGCTCTTCGTGGTGGCGCCGATCTGGAGCTTCCGTCAGCTGGCCGGCTTCGGCGGCGATCTGGGCCTGACGTCGTGGCTGTCGGTGGGTGCCCTGCTCGGTGTGGGGATGCTCCTGGTGGGCACCGGCATCGGGGCGGCGATCGCGCGGCGGCGGGGCGTGGCACCCTCTGCTCATGGGACTGTTCACGGTGCCGGAAGCGCGGGCTGAGCTCGACCAGCTGAAGCCCTGCATCGCGGAGCTGATCGCGCTGCGGGCCGACGCGGCGGAACTGGCCGCGTCACTGACCCCGGAAGGCTCCCCGACGCGCCTCGGCGGCCTCCCCGAGCTGAAGGCGGCGCAGGCGCGGCTGGACGAGCTGATGAGCACGATCCAGGAGACGGGCGCCGAGCTGAAGGGCTTCGCGCCGCTGCTCATCGACTTCCCCGCGGACCTGGACGGCGTGCCCGTCCTGCTCTGCTGGCTCGAAGGCGACGAGGGGCTGACCTGGTACCACCGCGCCGACCTCGGCTTCGCGGGCCGCCGCCCGCTGCCGACGTTGTAGGCAGGGTTGAATCCTCTGGTCAGTCCCCTGCTCGTGTTGTCGAATCGCTGCTGACGTCCGATCGGCACGAGGAGTTCTCTTGCACAAGTGGAAGGCAGCGGCGGCCATCGCCGGGATCGGTGCCGCGATGTTCGCCGGGGTCGGGACGGCTTCCGCGGCCCCGGCTTCGCAGAGCCAACTGCTGGCGGAGGCGCACTGCGCCAACGGCCTGTGGTGCAGCACCGGCTACTTCAACAGCGGCGGCGCCCCGTTGGTGATCGAATTCGACGCGAGCGGCGGCGACGACGTCGGCATCTACGCCGACGTCGCGCACGGGAACTGCATCACCTACCGGACCACGGTGAACGCGCCGCCGATCAACTGGGTGTGCCCCTCGCCCGGCACGAACAACATGTGGGCGCAGGTCGCCCTGGAGGACACCAGGAACGCCGCGCGAAGCATGTACATCAAAATCTACCGAGGCTGAGTGCCGTGACACCCGTTTTCAGCCGGTCTTGCTACCGGCGGCTTTGGTGGCCTTTTTGAACGCGCGCACTTCCGCCAGTGATTCCGGACTGGTGACGTCGGCGATCGAGCGGTGCGAGCCCTCTTCGCCGTAGGCACCGGCGGCCTCGCGCCAGCCCTCCGGCCGCACGCCGCGCTGTTTTCCGAGCAGGGCCAGGAAGATGCGCGCCTTCTGGTCGCCGAAACCGGGCAGCGCCTTGAGGCGCTTGAGCACCTCCTTGCCGTCGGGCTTGCCCTTCTTCCAGATGGCGTCGGTCTTGCCGTCGTAGTCCTCGACGATGTGCTGGGCCAGCGCGTGCACGCGCTTGGCCATCGAACCGCCGTAGCGGTGGATCGCCGGCTTCTCCACGCAGAGTTCGACGAACTCGTCCAGGTCGGCTTCGGCGATCTTCGTGACACTGAAGCCGTCCATCCGATCGGCGATCTTCCGCGGGCCGATGAAGGCGACCTCCATGGCGATCTGCTGGTCCAGCAACATGCCCGTGAGCAGGGCGAACGGGTCGTCGGAGAGCAGCTTGTCCGCCGCGGCGTCCCCGGTGAGGCGAAGTTGGCGCGTCATGCGCAAATCCTGACACGAATCCGGTTTTGCCGGGGGTGGCGCTCCGGCCTCAGGCGCGGGCGATCCACACGACGTCGGGTTCGCCTCGGGGGACGGGGATTTCCAGGACCCGCACCTCGTTGAACCGGTCCCGCAGGCTGGCGGTGAACTCGTCGCTGGCTTCGGCGCTCCACACGGCCAGCACCCCGCCCGGGCGCAGGCGGCCGGCCAGGGTGTCCAGGCCCGCCGGGCTGTAGAGCGTGGCGTTGCCCGCGGTGACCGTCCACTGAGGACCGTTGTCGATGTCCAGGCACAGGGCGTCGAAGCGTTCCGTGGTCTCCCGCAGCCAGCGCACGAGGTCGGCTTCGACGACGGTGACCCGCGGGTCGGAAAGGGCGTCGCCGTGGACGTCGCGCAGGGGGCCCGTGCGGTTCCATTCGATCACGGCGGGCTCCCGCTCGACGACGACGATGTCCCCGACGCCGGGGTGGTCCAGCGCCGCCCGCAGCGAGTAGCCGACGCCCAGCCCGCCGATCAGCATGCGCGCCCGGCCCGGCACCAGGTCCGCGGCCACCGAGACCAGCAACCGCTCCGATTCCCCGTTGCGGGTGTCCATCAGGAACACCCCGTTGGCGATCACCTCGAAATCCGCGCCCGCCCGGCGCAGCACGAGCTGACCGCAGACCCCGTCGACTTCCGCGAGCACCTCAGCCACCCCGCCAAGCCTAGTGGTCACACCAATCCGGCCAGTTTGTAGAGCACCAGGCTGCCCGCGACCGCCACATTGAGGCTGCTGCCCGTGCCCACCATCGGAATCTCCACCACGGTGTCGAGCAGTTCCAGCGCCTCGGGCGGCACACCCTGCTGCTCGTGCCCCAGCACCACGATCGTGCGGCCACGAGCGGCGGGCAGGTCGGCCAGCCGGATCGACTCGTCCGCCAGCTCGACGCCGACGACCGCGCTGCCCGCCTCGCGTTCCCGCGCCAGCCACCCCAGCGGGTCGTGCACCCAGTGCACGCAAGCCGGTTGCCGCAGGGTGTTCCCGCGGCGCAGGGCTTCGGGCACCCAGGGAAAGCGCGGTACCGCGAGACAGGCGCCCACGGCATCGCAGGTTCTCAGCAATGTGCCCAGATTCGCGCCGTGCAACGGCCACAGCGGCGCGGCCAGCAGGTGTCCCCAGCACCGGTGTGCGCGACGCCGGCGTGCGGCCCGCAGTTCTCCGGGGGTGCGCACCCGGATCGACGGGCTCAACGGACCTGAGGCGAACCGCCTCCAAGAATCAGCATGTCCGCCATCATCCCACAGCCGCGGGCACCGGCGGGGCGGCAACGGCCCGCCGACGCCAGGCCAGCATCGCCAGCGAACCGGCGCACACGGTCAGCACCGCGGCCACCGTCGGCAGCAGGGTCAGCCCGCCGTACCGGGTGACCACCCCGCCAGCGACCCCCGCCAGCCCGACGCCCAGGTAGATCGCCGACGCGTTCAGCGACAGCGCCAGCCCCGCCGACGGCCCGGCGACGTCGATCAGCCGGTGCTGGATCGGCGGGTTCACCGACCAGGTGGACAGGCCCCAGACGAACAACGTCACCGCGGCGCCGGCCACCGTGGTCACGGTGAACGGCATGACCGCCAGCGTGAGCGTCATCGCGCTCATCACCGCGATCAGCGGCCGCCGCGAACCCCAGCGGTCGGTGATCCGCCCGCCGACCGAGTTGCCCAGCACCCCGCCCGCGCCATAGGCGAACAGCAGGACGCTGACC
Source organism: Saccharothrix sp. AJ9571 (assembly GCF_021725495.1). NCBI lineage: Bacteria > Bacillati > Actinomycetota > Actinomycetes > Pseudonocardiales > Pseudonocardiaceae > Saccharothrix > Saccharothrix sp. AJ9571. The sequence continues at coordinate 1,609,312 of NZ_CP091382.1, forward strand.
AGCGTGCCGTGCACGCCCGCGGTCTCCGCGAGCAGCGGCGTGATGAAGGTGTAGACCGTGAACGCGCCGAGGCAGCCGAGCGCGGTCGCGCCGAGCAGCGCCAGCACCCGCGGGTCCTTCGCCACGGTGAACCGCGCCAGGAACGGCACCGGCGGCTGCGGCGCCACCGACGGCAGCATCCACCGCACCGCCACCGCGCCGAGCAAGGCGACCACACCGACCAGCGCGAACACCAGCCGGTAACCCCCGTGCTGCGACATCAGGCTGCCCAGCGGCACGCCGAGGATGGTGGCCACGGTCAGCCCGCCGAACACCAGCGCGACGGCCCGCCCGCGGCGTTCCGGCGGGGTCAGTTCCGCCGCGACCGCGCTGGCCACCGGCGTGTACACGGCGGCTCCGATCGCGGTGACCACCCGCGCGGCGAACAGCAGCGGGTAGTCGGTGACCAGTGCGGCGAGGAAGTTGCCGGCCGCGGTCACGGCGAGCGCGACGACCAGCAGCTTGCGGCGTTCCCACTGGCTGGTCAGCGCGGAGAGCAGGGGCGCGCCGATCGCGTAGGCGATGGCGAAGGCGGTGACCAGCTGGGCAGCCGCCGCGGTGGACACGTGCAGCGCGCTGACCAGTGCGGGCAGCAGCCCGGCCACCACGTACGCGCTGGTCCCGACCGAGAAGGCGCCGAGCGCGAGTACGTAGGTCCGGCGGGAGGAGTCCGGCATGCTCTACCTTTGTTCGATATCCGTCGTAGTTCGATGCTCACCGTACTATGGCTGTCCAGTGGTTTGAAGCAGGTCGTACAATCTGGGGCATGCCCACCGAGACAGCGCCGGCCTACACCTATCCGGAGCGCGACGAGATCCGCATCGAGTCGGTGCTGCACGCGCTGGCCGATCCGGTGCGGCTGCGGATCGTCCGCCAGCTGGCCGCCGCCGAAACCGGCGAGATCGCCTGCGGCAACCTCGACGTGACGGTGAGCAAGTCGACGCTCACCCACCACCTCCGCACGCTGCGCGAGGCGGGCGTGATCATGGGCAGGCAGCAGGGCACCGCGCGCTACAACTCCCTGCGCCTCGAAGACCTCGACGCACTCTTTCCGGGGCTACTGAACGGAATCCTCCGCGCGCCGAGGTGAGATAAGTCCATTGTGGACTGAGTGACCCCGATCATCGTGGGCAGGCTCACGCGATATCGGGATGACTTCTCGGGCGTTATCGGTTGAACTGGACGCAGGACAGATCAGCGATGTCGGGGTCCGCGCTGGGCTGTCTTTTTTGCTGTCCGTCGACTGTATCGATGCAGTCACCCTGCTTCCCGAGAGGAGAACCGTGCCCATCGCGCTGCTCGCGCTCGCCATCGGTGCCTTCGGCATCGGCACCACCGAGTTCGTCATGATGGGCGTGCTGCCCGAGACGGCCGCCGACTTCGGGGTTTCCATCCCGGAGGCGGGCCACCTGATCTCGGGTTACGCGCTCGGGGTGGTGATCGGCGCGCCCCTGCTCACCGCCGTCGCGGTGCGGCTGCCGCGCAAGACGATGCTGCTCGCCATGATGGCGATGTTCACCATCGGCAACCTGCTCTTCGCGATGTCGCCCAACCACGAGTGGGGCGTGGTCTTCCGCTTCCTGGCCGGCCTGCCGCACGGTGCCTTCTTCGGCGCCGGTGCCGTGGTCGCCTCCAGCCTGGTCGGCAAGCAGAACCGCGCCAAGGCGGTGTCGATGATGTTCCTCGGGCTGACGCTGGCCAACGTGATCGGTGTGCCGCTGGGCACGCTGCTCGGCCAGCAGGTCGGCTGGCGCGCCACCTTCGGTGTGGTCGCGGTGATCGGCCTGGTCGCCATGGCGGCCATCCAGAAGCTGGTGCCCCACCAGGGCAAGCCGGCCGAGAACTCGCTGCGGGGCGAACTGGGCGCCTTCCGGCGGCCGCAGGTGTGGTTCGCGCTGGCCATCGTCACCTTCGGCCTCGGCGGCGTGTTCGCCTGCCTGTCCTACATCGCGCCGATGCTGACCGACGTCGCCGGGTACGCGCCGGGTGAGGTGACGCTGCTGCTGTCGCTGGCCGGGCTCGGCATGACGCTGGGCAACCTGCTCGGCGGCAGGCTGGCCGACCGGGCGCTGATGCCGAGCCTGTACGTGGCGCTGACCGCGCTCGCCGCGGTGCTGGCCGTGTTCACCGTGACCGCGCAGGGCAAGGTCGGCGCGGCGATCACCGTGTTCGGCATCGGCGTGGCCGGGTTCATGATCGGCCCGATGCTCCAGGCGCGGATCATGGAGAAGGCCGGTGGCACGCCCTCGCTGGTCTCGGCCGCGGTGCAGTCGGCGTTCAACATCGCCAACTCGATCGGCGCCTACCTGGGCGGCCTGGTCATCGCCGGTGGCCTGGGCCTGGTGGCGCCGAACTGGGTGGGCGCCTCGCTGGCCGTGGTGGGCCTGAGCATCGCCGTGGTCTCCGGCCTGCTGGACCGCCGCGAGCACTCCACCCCGGCACCCGTTCCCGCCTAGGTGCTGTCCGGTGAGTCTGGTCGACGGCTTCGTGATCCAGGTGGTTTGAGGGGCCCGGGCGACCCCCCGGCCGACTGAGCCCACTTCCATTGCTATGAGTGGGGCATTACTTGCGTTGATTGCAAGTAATGCCCCACTCATAGCAATGGCTGCCTGGGCGCGGGGAGCGCGACCATGACTTATCGGGCAGCGCCTAAGCGGGCGGGAACGGCGGCGTGGGCGTCTCGCAGGTGGTGGTCGGCGGCAGACGCAGGTCGACCAGGTAGCGGGTGCGGGCTTCGTCGACGCAGGGGCCGGTCGGGGTGTGCCCGTGGCCTTCGACGACGAGCAGGTGCGCGTTGCCCAGCAGGCGCCGGGCCTTCTCGGCGTAGGACAACGGGGTCACCGGGTCGTGGCGGTTGTTGATCAGAAGCGCGGGCGTCGACGAGCGCAGGCGCCACGGTCCGGTGTACCGCTGCGGCGAAGGCGGCCACGAAGCACACGGCTGCACCTGGTACCACCAGCTCCGCCCGTAGTGCGGTGACACCGCCTCGAAGGCCTCGCCCACCCGCGGCCACACCCCCGGCACCGGCGGCACCCGCACATCGGCGCAAGTGATCGAGACGTACGAGTCGAGGAAGTCCAGCCGGAACGCCATCCCTCCCAGGATTTCCGCGACCACGGCCGGATTCCCCTGCTCCCCGCGCTCCAGCTCGTGGACCAGCTGGGCGAACGCGGGCCACCCCTGCTGCGTCTCGTACAGCAGGCTCGCCTGGATCGGCACGACATCGCGGTACTGCACCGGGTACGTGCCGCCCACGAGGATCGGGCCCTGCTCGAGCCGCTCCAGCACGGCGGCGTTGCGGCCCAGCGCGTTCCCCGAAATCGCGCACCGCGGCCCCGCCGAGTCGCACGACCTGCCGAACTCCTGCAGCACGTCCTCGGTCCCCGCCGATCGTTCGAGCAGCGTCGCGGTGGTGCGGTTGGTGTAGCCCTCCGGATCCATCATCGAGATGAGCTGCAGCGCGCGAACCCGCTCCGGGAACATCGCGCCGTAGACCTCCCCCAGGTAACTGGCGTACGACCCGCCCGAATACGTCAACCGCTCGTCCCCGACGGCTTCGCGCAGCCAGTCCAGATCCCGCGCGGCGTCCGCGGTGGTGAGGTGGTCGAGCAGCTCACCACCGTGTGCGGCGCACGTCCTCGCGTAGGCCCGGCTGAAGTCCTCGGCGGCCCGCTCCTCCTCGCGGTTCGCCGGCGGGATCCGCGCCCCGGCCCAGAAGTCCTCCTGCTCCCCGGCCGAGGCGAAGCAGCGGACCTGGCCGCTGCGCCCGATCCCGCGCTGGTCGAAGGTCACCACGTCGAACCGCTCCGCGAGCTCACCCCGCGCCAGCTCGCGGCCCTTCGCCGAATCCACCCCCGACCCGCCGGGCCCACCCACCGCGAGGAACAGCGTGCCGATGCGGCGCGCCGGATCCGCGGCGGGCTGGCGCACCACGGAGAGCCCGAGTTCGGGCCCGTCCGGGTGCGCGTGATCAAGCGGGACTTCGGCGATCGCGCACTGGTACCGCTCGAGCCCCGGCTCGGTGCACGGTCCCCACGCCAGTGACGGCCCGGCGGCGGCAGCGGGTGCCGTCACCACAGCCATCGCCAGCACCCCGGTCAGCGCGGCGGCGAAGCTCCTCGTCCTGGTCACCGGTTCATCGTGGCCGGTCCGGTGCCCGGGTGTCGTCCGTCTTCGGAAGGAGAAGGGGGTGGACGAAAGTCAGACGCCGGGGCCGCGCGTGATGGTCAGCGCCACGAAGAGGATGAGCGCGGCGAAGGCGGAGTAGGTGATCACGTCGACGGCCTTGCCGCGGATGGCCAGCAGCCCGGCGCGGGCGTCCGAAAGCACCCCGCGCAACACCGCGGCGGTCAGCAGCGCGCCGCCGATCAGGGCCGCGCCCTGGCGCCAGTGGTACATCCCGATCCGCAGCGCGGCCAGCGCGACCAGCGCCATCACCACGGCGAAGGGCAGGTGCACCAGCCACGACCGGCGGTCCTTGCGGGGTGGTGGCGCCGGCGCGGTCACCGTGGTCACCGCGCGGCCCGTTCGGCGGCTTCCACCACGTTGCTGATCAGCATCGCCCTGGTCATCGGGCCGACGCCGCCGGGGTTCGGCGAGATGAACCCGGCCACCTGTTCGACCCCGGCAGCCAGGTCCCCGGCGATCTTGCCGTCCACCCTGGACACGCCGACGTCGAGCACGGCGGCACCCGGCTTGACCATCTCCGGGGTGATGATGCCCGGCACGCCCGCCGCGGCCACCACGATGTCCGCGCGCCTGACCTCGGCGGCCAGGTCGCGGGTGCCGGTGTGGCACAGCGTCACCGTCGAGTTCTCGCTGCGGCGGGTGAGCAGCAGGCCCAGCGGCCTGCCCACGGTGATGCCCCGGCCGATCACGGTCACCCTGGCGCCGTCCAGCGGCACGTCGTAGCGGCGCAGCAGTTCCACGATGCCCAGCGGCGTGCACGGCAGCGGCGCGGTCTCGCCGAGCACGAGCCTGCCGAGGCTGACCGGGGCGAGGCCGTCGGCGTCCTTGTCCGGGTCGATCCGCTCGAGGATGGCGCCGGTGTCCAGGTGCTTCGGCAGCGGCATCTGCACGATGTAGCCGGTGCACGCCGGGTCGGCGTTCAGCTCGTCGATGACCGATTCGAGCTTGTCCTGGGTGATGTCGGCGGGCAGGTCGCGCCGGATCGAGTTGACCCCGACCTTGGCGCTGTCGGCGTGCTTCGCCTTGACGTACCAGTGCGAGCCGGGGTCGTCACCGACCAGCACGGTGGCCAGCCCCGGGGTGATGCCGCGCTCGGCGAGCGCCGCGACCCGCGGCTTGAGCTCGTCGAAGATCGCGTCCTTGGTCGCCTTGCCGTCGAGAACCGTCGCCGTCACGGGCTTCATTGTGGCAAACGGCGGCCGGGACGGGTTCGGCGCCGCCTGCCGCCGAACGCGGCGATGCCGATCGCCACCAGCGCCAGCGCCACCCCGCCGATCGTCTCGGGCGCCAGCCGCTCGCCGTGCGCGGGCGCCAGCAGGTCGAGCAGCAGGGCCCCGATCAGCTGACCGGCGATCGCGGCCAGGCCGAGCAGCAGCACGCCGGTCCACTTGACCACCAGCGAGGCGATCGAGATGAACAGGATGCCGACGATCCCGCCCGCGTAGAGCAGCGGGTTCGACGGCAGGCCGGTCGGGCCGCCGCGCACGAGCAGCGAGATCAGCCACGCGAGCACCAGCGCGGCGAAACCGACGGTGAAGTTGCCCAGCGTCGCGGTCAGCGCGCTGCCCGACGCCGCGCCGACCCGGCCGTTGACCGCCTGCTGCACCGCCACGCAGCAGCCCGCGACCAGCGGCAGCAGCATCAGCCACAGCTCACCGGCGCCGGTCTCGCCGATGCCGCCCGCCACCGAGCCGACCACCGCCACCAGCGTGAGCAAGGCACCGGCCACGCGCGGCCAGGTCAGCGGGCGCGGACCGGCCGGGCCGAGGCCGGCGCGGTCCACCGCGAGGCTGCTCACCGTCTGCCCGGCGACCACGCCGACGGTGAACATCGCCACGCCGATCGCCACCACGACCAGCGCCTGCCCGGCCACGAACATCGCACCGGCCAGGCCGCCGAGGCAGTGCCACGGCCGCAGCGTGCCCGCGCGGACGGCGTCGCGGAGCTTGCCGAGGCCCGCCCGCATCTTCGGCGCGAACGGCAGCGCGGCGAACAACAGGATCAGCCCGCCGCCGAAGGAGACGACCGCGGCCAGCATCGGGTCACCGAGTTCGACGCCGAGCTGGCCGTTGATCCGGCCCTGCACCGCCATCGCGACACCGGAGACCACCGCCAGGCTCACCCCGAGTACCTTGGCGGTGACGGAGGGTGCGCTTCCGGCGGGCTCGACGACTTCGGGGGCCTGGCTCGCGGTGCTCATCAGTGCCAGTGTGCCGCCGGAGGGCCCGCGTGAACCGGTGATCCTCACCTCAGCCACCCCCGGATGGGCGAGGCCGAATAGCCGCGTGAGCTGGTGGCGGGGTCCTTTAGTCACATGTGCCGTGCATTGCCGGAGCGGACCAGTCAAAATGTCGGGGTGGCTCAACCGACGACCCAGCTGAACGCAACCGAGCAGGACACCCTGGTCAAGCAGATCGGCCTGGCGCTCCTGCGTGCCGCCCCGCGTGACTGGCAGCGTGTCACCGCCGAGTATCGCGCCGTGGGCCGGTACCACGAGCTGACCGGGGAGATCGTCACCGCCGACGGTGATTCGCGTGAGTGGGTGGCCACCCATGACATCGCCACCCTGTTCGGCAGGCTGCGCGGGGGCATGTACCGCGACGGCCGCGGGACCTGGTTCAACGCCCGCTACCAGCTGGACCACCCGTCCAGCTACAACCTCGAGTACGACCGCGACGAGCCGTCGTGGGACCTGATGCCGCCACCTCAGGCCTACGCGGACGAGTTGCGCATGTTCCCGCGCGCCGAGGAGAACATCCCCGAATGGCTGATGCGCCGGATGTCCGGCCTCGGCCCCGAGCGCCCCGGCCCGCGCTTCCGCATCGCCAGGGTCTTCGACGGCACCGATCCGGGCGGCCATCCGGTGATCACCCGGCCCGACCTGGAGCACGAGGAGCAGGATCGGCTGCTCGAGTACCTGGACCAGGCCCCGGTGGTGGTTCCGGGCCGCGGGTACGACACCGACCGCCTCGCCGAGGTGCCCGAGGCCACCGTGCCGATCGCCTTCCACAGCGACGGCACCTGGATCTGGCCCGCCGCGGTCAACTACTACCTGCGCACCTACGGCGTCTCGCCGGAGCAGGACCTGATCGAGCACATCCACCAGAACGGCTTCACGGTGCCCGAGGTGCCGGAACCCGCCCGCCAGGCCGCGGCCGGGTACGTCCAGCGCAGCGGCCCGCCGCAGCGCCCCGGCGCGCCCTCGAGCCCGCCGCCGGTCGGGCCGCCCGCCCCGGTGGCTCCCCCGCCCGCGCAGGCCGCGCCGCCGGAGCCGGAACCGCAGTTCGAGCAGTTCGACGAGCACGCGCAGCAGCCCTACACCGAAGCCGCCTACGACCAGTCGTCCTACGACCAGGCCGCCTACGACGACGAGTACGAGGAAAAGGCGCCGCAGCAGTACGCGACCGAGCCACACGCGTACCCGGAACCGGACCACGACGGCTACGGCGGCCGTCAGCCGGGCTTCGACGAGCCGGAGCCGGGTTCGCACGCCGCGCACCAGGCCGCCGATCCGGACGACGAGGACGAGTTCGTGCCCGCCGGTCCGGACCAGGCGACCCGGTTCACCCCGGCGCCCAAGCCCGACCCGGTGCCCGCGGCCGCCGCGCCCACCCAGGTTGCGATGACGCCGATCGCCCCCGGCGGCCCGCCGCCGGTCGAGGAGCCGGAGCCGGTGGACCACGGCGACCCGGTGCTCGACCAGTTGCAGGACAAGCTGGACGAGCTGCGCATCCCGGACGAGGCGTACCGGATCGGCGCGCCCGCCGACCGCGGCTGGAGCCTGGAGCGGATCGACGCGGGCTGGCGGGTCGGCTGGTACGACGGCGACCTGACCAACCCGGCCGTCTTCGGCGACGCCGACGACGCGGCCGCGTTCATGCTCGGCAAGCTGCTGCTCAACGGCCGTCCGCAGGCGGCACCACAGGCACCGCAGCCGCCGCCGGTCGCGCCCCCGCAGCCGCCCCCGCCGCCCCCGGCCGCGCCGCCGACCCAGGTGGTCGCGCCGGTGCAGCTGCGGGAGGAACCGCCGGAGCCCCCGCAGCAGCCGTTCCGCCAGCCGCCGCCCCGCAACGCCCCGGCCCCGGTCGGCGCGCTGCTCGACGGCGACCAGAGCGGCCCCGGCCTGATGACGAAGCTGACGCCGTCGCCCGAGGTGGCGCCGCCGTCGCGGCCGGCTCCCCCGGCCCGCCCGCCGGAGCCGGCACCCACCCAGCAGGTGCCGATTCCGCCGGTCGAACCGCCGCGTCCGGCTCCCACGCCGCCGCGCCCGGCCCCGCGCCAGGAGGAACCGGCTTCCGCGGGCGGCAGCGGAGGCGGTGCCGGTGGGCAGCAGTGGCCGATCAAGCCGCTCGCGGGTGAGCCGCCGCTGACCCTGTTCCGCGGCAAGGAACTGCGCGAGCTGCCCGCGGGCAGTGAGCTGGACCGGTTCGGCGGCCCGAACGGCAACCTGACCTACGTGGCGGGCACGCCGTTCGAAGAGCGCTCGCTGGTGCCGGAGTGGGTCAACCGGCCGTACCACGTGTACCGCGTGCAGCGGCCGCTCGAAGCGCTGGCCGGCATCGCCATCCCGTGGTTCAACCAGCCCGGTGGTGGCGCGGCTTACCTGCTGCCCGCGTCGGTCGAGGAGCTGCTCAACGAGGGTGACCTCATCGAGCTGGACCCGGGCGAACCGCCGGTCGACTGAAGCCCACTTCGATTGCTATGAGTGGGGCTTTACTTGCGTTGATTGCAAGTAAAGCCCCACTCATAGCATTGGGCGCCCCCTTTTCAGGTGACCAGCAAGCCGTACGCGGCGGCGAAGGCGAGCGCGGTGTCGACGTCCACCCGCGCCCCGGCGAGATTCGCCTGCCGGAGTTCACGGGCCTCGAGCTTCGCGCCCCGCAGATCGGCGCCGTCCAGCTTCGCCCCGGCGAGCCGCGCGCCGGACAGGTCGGCACCGGAGAGGTCCGCGCCGGTCAGGTCGGCGTCGAGGAAGTTGGCTTCGCGGAAGCGCAACCCGGCGAGCACGACCTTCGCGAACCGCGCGCCACCCAGTGACGCGAGCGTGAAATCGCACTCCTTCAAAGAAATCGGGCGCATCCGGCACTCGGTGAACGACGATCCGAGCAGCGAGCAGCTCTCCCACGTGGTGTCGGCGAGCACCGTCCGGTCGAACACGCAGGACCGGAACGCCGAGGCGATGTGCCGGGATTCACCGAGGTCGGCCTTGGTGAAGTCGCACTTGTCGAAGGTGCAGCCCTGCGTCACCAGGCCGCGCAGATCGGCCTCGGTGAAGTCACAGCCGACGAATCGGCGTCGCTCCCAGTTCGCCCTCGGCAGCACGGCGTCGCGGTAGTCCTCGCCGGTTTCCGTCTCGATTTCGTCGTCCACGGCACCAGCTTCGCAGAACGCTCGTACGCCCGGACCGCCCGGCCGAGTCAACGGAAATCGCGTGACTGGGCGGGGATGCGCAACTGCAGCCGCTGCAGGCGATCGGCGATCAGGTTCACCACGCCGTCCGCGCGTTCGACCACCCCGCGCACGAGCAACGCCGAACTGTCGCGCGCGATCCGGTGGTAGCGCCGCCACAACCCGGCCGAGCAGACCACGTTGATCATGCCGGTCTCGTCCTCGAGGTTGATGAAGGTGATGCCGCCCGCGGTGGCCGGGCGCTGCCGGTGGGTGACCGCGCCCCCGGCGAGCACCCGCGTGCCGTGCTCGACGCCCAGCAGCGCGCCGGCCGACAGCGCGCCGAGCGCGTCCAGTTGCTCACGGGCGAACTGCGTCGGGAAGCTGTCCGGCGACATGCCGGTGGCCCAGACGTCGGCCACCGCCAGGTCGACCGCGTCCATACCGGGCAGCGCGGGGGCAGCCGTGCCCACCACGCTGCCCGGCAGTTTCTCCGGGCGTTCGCCGGCCACCGCGCCCGCGGCCCAGAGAGCCTTGCGCCGATCCGCCTCGAAGCAGCCGAAGGCACCGGCCGTAGCCAGCGCCTCCACCTGCGGGGTCTTGAGCTTGACCCGCCGCGCCACGTCGGCCATGTCCGCGAACGGGCCACCGCTCGCGCGCTCGGCGACCAGCGCCTTCGCCAGCTCCTCGCCGATGTTCCGGATGGTCGCCAGCCCGGTGCGCACCGCATTGGCGTTCTCTTCGCCGTGGGGTTCGAGCGTGGCGTGCCAGTCGCTGGCGTTCACGTCGGGCCCGAGCACCACCACGCCGTGCCGCCGCGCGTCGGCGACCAGCGACTGCGGCGAATAGAAGCCCATCGGCTGCGCGCGCAACAACGCCGCGCAGAAAGCCGCCGGGTAGTAGAGCTTGAAGTAGGCGCTGGCGAACACCAGGTAGGCGAAGCTCAGCGCGTGGCTTTCCGGGAAACCGAAGTTCGCGAACGCCTGCAGCTTGCCGAAAATGCGCGCGGCCAGCTCCTGGCCGACGCCGTTGGCCGCGGCTCCGTCGTAGAAGCGCTGCCGCAGCTGTTCCATCCGCTTCTCCGAGCGCTTCGACCCCATCGCGTGCCGCAACTGGTCGGCCTCGGCGGCGCTGAACCCGGCGACGTCCAGCGCGATCTGCATCATCTGCTCCTGGAACAACGGCACGCCGTAGGTCTTGCCCAGCGCGTTGGCCAGCAGCGGGTGGTCGAAATCCCACTCCTCCTTGCCGGTGTAGCGGCGGATGAACGGGTGCACCGAACCGCCCTGGATCGGGCCCGGCCGGATCAGCGCGACCTCGACGGCCAGGTCGTAGAACTTGCGCGGGGCCAGGCGCGGCAGCGTCGCCAGCTGGGCGCGACTCTCCACTTGGAACACACCGATCGCGTCGGCGCGCTGCAGCATCTCGTAGACCTTCTTGTCCTCCAGGTCCAGCGCGCCGAGTTCGACGGTCTCGCCTTCGAACTCGGCGACCAGGTCGACCATGTGGTGCAGCGCGGACAACATCCCGAGGCCGAGCAGGTCGAACTTGACCAGGCCGACCGCGGCGCAGTCGTCCTTCTCCCACTGCAGCACGCTGCGATCGGCCATCCGCGCCCATTCGATCGGGCAGACCTCGCTCACCGGGCGGTCGCAGATGACCATGCCGCCGGAGTGGATGCCCAGGTGCCGCGGAAAGCCTTCGAGGTCGTCGGCCAGCGCCAGCACCTCGTCCGGGATGTCGTGGTCGTGATCGTCCTTTGTGGACTTCAACGGGCCCCAGCGGTCGAGCTGCTTGCTCCAGGCGTCCTGCTGGCCCGGCGAGAACCCGAGCGCGCGGGCGGCGTCGCGGACCGCCGAGCGCGAGCGGTAGGTGATCACGTTCGCCACCTGGGCGGTGCACAACCTGCCGTACTTCTCGTAGACGTGCTGGATCACCTCCTCCCGCCTGCCGGATTCGATGTCCAGGTCGATGTCGGGGTAGCCGTCGCGGTCCGGCGCGAGGAAGCGCTCGAACAGCAGCTTCCACTTCACCGAGTCGACCTTGGTGATGCCGAGCGCGAAGCAGACCGCCGAGTTCGCCGCCGAACCGCGGCCCTGGCAGTAGATGTCGTTCTCCCGGCAGAACTCCACGATGTCCCAGACGATCAGGAAATAGCCGGGGAAGCCGAGTTCCTCGATGATCCGGAGTTCGTGCTCGAGCTGGCGGTAGGCGGCGTCGTTGCCCGAATACCAGCGCGCGGCGCCCTTCATCACCTCCTGGCGGAGGAAGGTGGCCTCGGTGTGCCCCGGCGGCACGTCGAACGGCGGCAGCGCGGGCGCCACCAGGCTCAGGTCGAACGCGCATTCCATGCCCAGCAACGCCGCCCGCTGCACCGCGCCCGGGTACCGCGTGAAGATCTCGGCCATTTCCGCGCCCGAGCGCAGGAACGCGGTGTCCGCGGCGGGCAGCCAGCCCTCCATCTCCTCGATGCTGCGGCGGGCCCGGATCGCCGCGAGCCCGGCGGCCAGGCGCTGCCCGTGCCGCGGTGTCGCGTAGTGGACCCCGCCGGTGGCGACCGTCGGCAGGCCGAACGCCTCCGCCAGATCGCGGATGGCGTCGTTCTCCACGTCGTCCATCGGCTCGCCGTGGGAAACCAGCTCGCCGACGACGTGCTCACGGCCGAACAACGCGACCAGCTGGTCGAGCCGGCCCTTGGCGGCGTCGAACCCGCCTTCGGCCAGCGCACGCCGCACCGCGCCCCGGCGGCCGCCGGTGAGCACCACGCACTTGCCCGCGGTGTCCGCGGCGATCGCTTCGAGGTCGTAGACCGGGCGGCCCTTCTCCGCCTCCGGCCCTTCGAGCTGGCCGCGGGTGATCGCGCGGCACAGGTTGCCGTAGCCCTCCTGCTGGTAGGCGAGCAGCAGCAGGTTCTCGCCTTCGGGATCGGGCACGCCGTTCTGCGGCGCGCTCAGCCCGATGCTCAACTCGGTGCCGAAGACCGTGCGCAGCCCGAGATCCGCGGCGGCCTCGGCGAAGCGCACCACGCCGTACATGCCGTCGCGATCGGTGAGGGCGAGCGCGTCCAGGCCGAGCCGCACGGCCTCCTCCACCAGCTCCTCCGGGTGGCTCGCGCCGTCGAGGAAGCTGAAGTTCGAATGGCAGTGCAGTTCGGCGTAGGGCACGCGGGTGCCCGCCCCGGCCTGGTCGTCCCCGCGCAGGGAACGCAGGTCCGCCGGACGGGAGTAACCGTCGCGACGGCGTGACCAGGCAGGGCTGTCACCGCCGTCGCGCGCGGCCTCCGGCGGGATGGGCTGCCCGGCCAGGCCCCGTTCCAGCTCGTCCCAGCGGACCGGCGGATTGTTCCAGCCCATCAGCCGTACTGGTGCTCACCGGTGCGCTGGTGCGGGATGACCGCGGACAGGTCCAGCTCGATACCGTCCACTTCGGTCGCCGAACCGCCCAGCTCCGCCCGCAGCCATTCACGCACCCTTCGCAGGTACTCCTGGTCGCTCACTAGTCGTACACCCCTTCCACTGTCCACATCGGATTGTCGAGCGCGCGGACCAGCAACACGGCCGGTCCGGCTTCGCCGTCGAGCACCACCTGCAGCCGCACCCGGTCCGCTCCCGTGCCCCTGGTCCGCCACGGCCCGCCCCAGCCGCGCACCGGCCGCGGCGGGCCGTCGTTGACCACCACGGCGGCGGGCGGGCCGCTGACCTGGTAGCGGTCGGTGATCCGCACCTCGGCCCCGGCCGCGTCGAGCACCCGCACCGGCAGGGGCCGGGTGAACACCGTCGCGGGCATCGGCAGCCGCCCGTCCCAGCGCGCCTCCGGCTGCCGCTCGGGTACCCGGCGATCGCCCCACGGCACCAGGCGTACCCGTTCGGTGGGTCCGCGGCCGCCGTCGAGCACCGGGGTGACGACGGCTTCCGGCCCGAGCAGGCCCTGGACGTGCACCATCGCCTGCGCGGCCCGTTCGTCGGCGAGCTGCTGCTCGGTGCCGATCAGGCCCAGTTGCAGCGACCGGCCTTCCACGGTTTCCTCCGGCACCAGCCGCAGCTGGACCACGCCCGCGGTGGGACGGCCGGAGGTGCCCTTGAGCCAGCCCTCGAACTGCCAGCGGACCCGGTCGGCCACGCCCTGGGCGTCGAGCGGTTCGGCGCAGCGCCAGACTCGGGTCAGCTCCTCGCCGTTCTCGGTCCTGGCGTAGACACCCAGGCGGGTGCACGCCAGTCCCCAAGCCGCCAGCCCGGACTGGAAACCGGCGGCCATGGTCTTGCCCATGAACGCCGCCACGTCCACCCGATCCAGCGGCGGGTCGAATTCCTTGGTCACGGTCAGCTCGGGTGGCGGGCGTCGCCGGACCGGCGGCCGCTCGGCCTGCCCGGACGCCAGCCGGTGCGCCAGTTCCCCGGCCGCCCCGAACCGGCTGAGCACCTCGCGCGTGGTCAGCGCCGCGAACGCCCCGAGCGTGCGCAGGCCGAGCCGCCGCAGCAGGCCGACCAGCTCGGCCCGGTCCGAGCCGGGCTGGTCCAGCTCGCGGATGTCCAGCGGGGCCAGGAATTCGGCCGTCTTCCCGGCCTCCACCAGCGCCGACCGGTGCGCGGCCAGCGTGGCCGCGAACAACCCGTCGGCGACGCCCACCTGGCACTCCACGCCCACCTGGTCCACCAGCAGTTCGGCCAGGCGCTGCTCCCCGCCGAAGTACCCGGCCGCCCCGGCCACCGGCATGGCGACGATGCCCGGGCGCACCACCTCGACCCCGACCACCACCTCCTCCACCGCGGCGGCGACCGACTCGAAGAACCGGGCGTCGCGCTCCGGTTCGGCCCCGAACACCACCAGCTCCGGACACCGCGCCTGCGCGTCCCGCCGCCGCATCCCCCGGCGAACCCCGTCGGCCCGCGCGAGCGCCGAACAGGCCACCACGCGATTACCGGAAAACACCGCCGCAGGCTGGGTCTGCGGCACCCCCTCGGCCGCACACGCCGCCACCACCGGCCAGTCCGGACACCACAACACCAGCATCCGGCTGGCCGCGCCCCCGCTCATCCGGCACCGGCCTCGGCGTACTCGCCTTCGCTTTCGGTGAGGGCGAGCCCGGTTTTCTTGGAACGGCCGGCTTTCTCCACCGGCGCGCCGCCGGACGGAACGTTCTCGGCGAACCAGGGAATCCCGGCGGTAGCGGGCTTCCCCATCGGCCCAGCGGCCTCAGTGAACTCAGCGGCCCCGGCCCGCGCCGCGTCCCCGATTGGGGCGGCGCCATCGATTTCCTCAACCGACGGCACGTTCTCGGCGAACCAAGGAATCTCCGCGGCGACGGGTTTCCCAGTCCGCCCAACGGCTTCAGTGGTCTGTGCCGCCTCAGTCTGTGCCGCCTCAGTCTCCGCCGCGTTCCCGGCCAGGCGCAGTTTTCCGGTGCGCTCGGCGTGAGGCGCGTTGTCCGTGAGGCCGAGTGGCTTGGTGTGCGCCGCCGGCGGGAGGAGCAGGCTTGTCCGCCCAGGGCGCGCGGCGGCACCGCGGCCGTTGGTGCGGACGTTCAGTTCCCGCCCCCGCAGGAACCCCTTCCCCGACGCGTGCAATCCGTGCCAGGCGACGACCTCGCCGCTCAGCTCGACCTCGGCCCCCGGCCAAGGGCCCAGTGACAGCAGGACCGCACCCCGGTTGCGGGCCCGTGCCGACAGGCGGCGTGCCAGTTGCTGCTGGGAACGGGATGGACCGGCACCGCGGGCGCCACCGCCCGCGCCGCCCACGGCCACCAGGTCCATCCCGTCCAGCAGAGCGGCCGTGACCGCGCCGAACTCCATTCCCGGCCGGTTGACCAGCGCGAGACGGTCCACCGCGACCCCGAGCTCGTGCGCCGCCACAACGCCGAGTTCGGGAACACCCACCACAGCCGCCCAGGAACCCCGCGAGGTGGCTTCGGCAAGCAGAGCCAGCAACAGCGAGGTGGAGCCGTGGACCGCGACCGTGCCACCGCGTCGCAACCCACCGGCGGGCAGCAACCCAGCCAGCTCCGGCAACACGGGCAGCACCTGTCCCGTCGCCTGAGCCTGCCGGGCGGCCGCCGCCACCCCACTCGCCGTACTGATCCCCGGCAACGCCGCCAGCTTCGCCAGCGGAGCGGGCGGAGCCGGTGACGATGAAGCGGTCGCGCCAACCGACACCGGTCACCACCTCCACCCACGACGTCGCCGATCGACGCCCGTGCTCTTGGCAACACGAGCGCCATGCCATCGTCACCGCGGGGAAGGCGGTCACCTGTCGAACGTGTGTTCGACAGGGTTAGTCAAACACCGGCCGTCGATCATGTCAACCGCGACGCGGTGTGGGCACCCTGGCGGGTGATGCGGCCTCAGCCGCGGAGGTGCACAGCCCGGGAGGGCTCAGTGCGCGAAGTGCCGCGTACCGGTGAAGTAGACCGTGATGCCGGCGGCCTCCGCCGCGGCGAGCACCTCGGCGTCACGCACCGAGCCGCCCGGCTGCACCACCGCGCGCACCCCAGCCTCGATCAGCACTTCCAGCCCGTCCGGGAACGGGAAGAAGGCGTCGGAGGCGGCCACCGAGCCCTTGGCCCGGTCGCCCGCGCGCGCGACCGCGAGCCGCGCCGAGTCGACGCGGTTCACCTGGCCCATGCCCGCGCCGACGGTGGCCTGGTCGTGGGCCAGCAGGATCGCGTTCGACTTGACCGCGCGCACCGCGCGCCAGGCGAACTCCAGGTCCGCCAGGGTGGCCTCGTCGACCGCCTCGCCGGTGGCCAGCGTCCAGTCCGCCGGGCTGTCGCCCGCGGCGTCGATCCGGTCGACGGTCTGCACCAGCACCCCGCCGGAGATCGGCCGGAACTCGATCTGGTCCGGCGAGGACAGCTCGGGCAGCCGCAGCAGCCGGATGTTCTTCTTGCGGGTCAGCACTTCCAGCGCGTCCTCGTCGAACGCGGGCGCGACCAGCACCTCGGTGAAGATGTCGGCGATCTGCTCGGCGGCGGCCAGCGTGACCGGCCGGTTCGTGGCGATCACGCCGCCGTAGGCCGAGACCGGGTCGCAGGCGTGCGCCTTGCGGTGCGCCTCGGCGACGTCGACGCCGACCGCGATGCCGCACGGGTTGGCGTGCTTGATGATCGCCACCGCGGGCTGGTCGAAGTCGTACGCCGCCCGGCGCGCGGCATCGGCGTCGACGTAGTTGTTGTAGGACATGGCCTTGCCGTGCAGCTGCTCGGCGTGCGCCAGGCCGTCGCTCCAGTTCCGGTACAGCGCGGCCCGCTGGTGCGGGTTCTCGCCGTAGCGGAGCACGTCGGCGCGCTCCCAGGTGGCGCCGGTGAAGTCGGGGAAGCCCGAGTCGTCAGCGGGGGCGTAGGAGTTGGCGAACCAGGTCGCGACCGCGGTGTCGTAGGCCGCGGTGTGCGCGAAGGCCGCCGCGGCGAGGCGCTTGCGGTCCTCCTGGGCGAACCCGCCCTCACGCACGCGCTCCAGCACCCAGTCGTACCGCGCCGGGTCCACCACGACGGCCACGCTGCCGTGGTTCTTCGCCGCCGCGCGCACCATCGCCGGGCCGCCGATGTCGATGTTCTCCACGCAGTCCTCCGGCGAGGCACCGGAGGCCACCGTCTGCCGGAACGGGTAGAGGTTGACCACGAGCAGGTCGAACGGCGCGATGTCGAGCTGCGCCAGCTGCGCCACGTGCTCCGGGCGGTCGCGGTCGGCGAGCAGCCCGGCGTGCACCCGCGGGTGCAGCGTCTTGACCCGGCCGTCGAGCGACTCCGGGAAGCCGGTGACCTGCTCGACCGGGGTGACCGGCACGCCGGCGTCCGCGATCGCCTTCGCGGTGCCGCCGGTGGACACGATCTCCACGCCCGCGGCGTGCAGGCCGCGGGCCAGTTCCAGCAGTCCCGCCTTGTCCGAGACGCCGATCAGCGCCCGCTCGACCGGCTTACGCCCCGGCTCGCTCACCTGAAACTCACCTTCCGTCCGTCCACCGTGCAGCCCGCACGGCACAACTTCGCGACCACGTCCACCAGCAGCCGCCGTTCCACCGACTTGATCCGTTCGTGCAGCCGGTCCTCGGTGTCGGACTCCTCCACCACCACCGCCTCCTGGGCGATGATCGGGCCGGTGTCCATCCCGGCGTCCACGAAGTGCACGGTGGACCCGGTGACCTTCACCCCGGCGGCGAGCGCGTCGGCCACCGCGTGCATGCCGGGGAACGAGGGCAGCAGCGCCGGGTGCGTGTTGACCACCCGGTTGCCGAAGCGCGCCAGGAACTCCTGGCCGAGGATCTTCATGAACCCCGCGGAGACCACCAGATCGGGCCGGTAGGCGGCGACCGCTTCGGTCAGCGCCTTGTCCCAGGCCGCGCGATCGGGGTGGTCGGCGACGCGCACGGTGAAGTACGGCACCCCGGCGCGGTCGGCCCGCGCGAGCGCCTCGATCCCGCCGCGATCGGCGCCGACGGCGACCACCGTGGCGCCGAAACCGGAGCGGGCGGATTCGTCGAGCAAGGCCTGCAACAGGGTTCCGGACCCCGAGGCGAGCACCACCACCCTGGCCGGGGTGGGCAGCTCCAACCGACTAGGCAGAACGGGTCTCCTTGCTCGGGCACACGGCCGTTGACCTGGGCGGGGCCCAGCCTAGTCGCGCGGCCCCGGCTCCTCGGAGGCACCCGGACCGGGCTCGGCGGGAGCGTCTGCTTCCTCGAAGTCCCCTTCGATGCCCGGCGGCTCGTCGAACTCGTCCGGCTCCTCTCCGGGGTCCTCTTCCTCGTAGTCGAAGTCGTCCTCGATGGCCTCGAAGACCACGGTGTCTCGAGCGTCCTCGTCGTAGTCGTCCTGGATGGCAGCGAAGACCACGGTGGGCGCCTCGGAATCCACCTCGACGGGCGCGGGCACCACCGGCGCGGTGCTCCCGGTCAGCCACGCCACCAGCGCGGCCGGGAGGGCGACCCAGCACGAACCCGCCAGCGAGAACAACACGATCGGCACGGTCACCGGGTCGAACACGCCGTCACCGAACCGCCCGCCGGCGAAGGTGCCGAGCAGCACGCAGCCGAACCCCGCGGCGGCACCGGCGATCGCCGCGGCACGCACGCGGACCAGCGGATCCGGGTCGCAGCGGCGCAACCCCCAGCCGCACAGCGCGCCGGCCAGCGCGGGGAGCAGGAGCAGCGCGGGCCACCACACCTCGTGCTGCTCGGGCAGCGCGGCCAGGATCGGCAGCGCGGGCACCGGGCCACCGTCGAAGGCGAACGGCGTGACGTCCACCGCACCGATCGAGAACCCGGGCCCGGCGGCGAAGGACACCCCGGCCACCACGGCGTTCGGCAGGTAGACCGCGGAAAGCAGCAGCATGCCCGCCCCGCCGCCCGCGGGCTCGGCGTCGAACAACCGCAGCATCTCCGGCACCGACAACGCGAAGCCGAGCAGGGTGATCAGCCCGCCGGCCACCAGCAGCGCGGCCACGCCGAGCACCCCGGCACGCAGGCCGGTCAGCGCGAGCGGGTCGATGTACTGCTTGAGCGGCTCCGGCAGGCCGCAGCGGCTCAGCACCCCGGCCGTCGCCGCGGCGCCGGACAGCGCCCCGGGCAGCAGGAACGCGGTCAGCGGTTCGACGTCGACACCGGTGCCGCTGCACAGCACCGCGACGGTCACCCCGGCGAAGGCGTGGGCGGCGGCGACCACGCCGATCACCCCGATCGCCTGCGCCGGATCGGTGTACCCGAGCCGCCGGGCCGCGCTCGACGCGAGCTTGGCGACCAGCAGCAGGAGCACGAACGTCGGCAGCAGCGGCAGCACGCTGAGCGGGTGCCCGCCGAGGCTCAGCGGCACCTGCTGCGTCGCCAGCCAGGCCGGGCCACCACCCCGCAGCGCCCCGGAGACGGTGAAGCCGGACCCGGGCGCGAGCCCGGCCACCGCGGCCAGCGCGCCGGTGGCCAGCGTGTAGCCGGTGAGCAGTGGGAAGAGAGCGGCGACGAGCAGCACCCGGAACCGAGTCGCGCCGGTGACCTCGGCGGGTGGCTTGAGCTCACTCGACCGCTCAGCGCCGTCGGGCGCCGTGGCGAGCACCTGCATACCGCCGACCCTCGCATTCGCGCTGGGCCGTCCGGGTGAGCCACGCCGTTGATCGACAATGGCGCAGGCCATAGCCACCCGGTCGGGTCGGGCCGGTCACGCACAGCGAAAAAGGCCACCCACGCGAACGTGGATGGCCTTCCCGGAAGGGACCTGCGAGCTCAGTTGCCCGGCTTGCCGAACCCGCCCGGCGGGGTGCCCGGCGACTGCTGGCCGCCCGGCTCGGAACCGCCCTGCTGCTGGAAGAACTGGCCCTGCTGCGAGGCGTAGGTGGTCGCCTGCTGGCCGGGGGCCGACGGCGGCGGGGTGACCGGCGTGGAGTACTGCGTCGGCTGGGCGAAGCCACCCGAGTCGGGCGCGTTGCCGCCGGTGGGCGCGTACTGCGTGGGCTGCTGCGACGACGCGGGCGGCGGGCCGCCGAACTGCGGCTGCTGCGGGGCGTACTGACCCGGCTGGCCCTGCTGACCCTGCTGGGCGGGCTGCTGCCCGGTGGGCGGGCCGCCGTACTGCGGGGCGCCCTGCGGCTTCGGCGCCGGCAGCTTGAGCACGTCGTAGTCGAACAGCAGTGCCGCGACCGCGGCGAGCAGCTGCAGGAAACCGAGGATGACGATCACCGTGATGATGCCGGGGACCTGGTCGTTCTCGCCGTAGCCGATCACGTGGTCCAGCGCCTGCAGCGCGCCGAGCACGCTGAGCAGCGCGGCGAACGGCAGCACCTTCGGCGCGTTGGGCAGCACGCGCAGCGCGGCGAGCAGACCGCCGATCAGCAGCCAGGTGGTCACCTCGTCCGCGGGGGAGGCTTCATCCGAGAACCCGACGAAGTACTGCACCAGGCCGAGCACCGAGACGGCCAGGGCGAGGATGACGGCGAAGTTCAGCGCACCGGCCTGCAGGCCGGGCTGCTGCTGGGATTGCTGGTGCTGCTGGTGCTGCGGCGGCGGGCCGACCGGCGGGAACGAACCGGTACCCGGTCCCTGGGGGTTGTGGGGGCCGCCCCCTTGCGGAGGGTAACCAGGCCCACTGCTGGGAAAGGACATCCGTGTTCTCCTGTCGTCCGACCGGCCACTCGTCGTGTGGGTAAAAAGAGGCGGCTTCTTCGTGGTTACTGAACGCTAGCGCACCAGCGCCGCCGGCCCGCCCGCTGGCTCAGACGTTCCGGAACCCGGAATGGTTTCGCCGCCCGGCCGGTACACCCGGAAGAGCCGGCCACCCGATCGGGTGGCCGGCTCTTCCGGGTGTGACTCGAGGTCAGTGGAGGCTGTTGTACAGCTCCCGAGCCAGGTTGGCGGTCTCGGTCGGCGTCTTGCCGACCTTCACACCGGCGGCCTCGAGGGCCTCCTTCTTCGCGGCCGCGGTCCCGGACGAACCGGAGACGATCGCGCCCGCGTGGCCCATGGTCTTGCCCTCGGGCGCGGTGAAGCCCGCGACGTAGCCGACGACCGGCTTGGTCACGTTGGCCTTGATGTAGTCCGCGGCCCGCTCCTCGGCGTCGCCACCGATCTCACCGATCATCACGATGACCTCGGTGTCGGGGTCCTCCTGGAAGGCGGCGAGCGCGTCGATGTGCGTGGTGCCGATGACCGGGTCACCGCCGATGCCGACCGCGGTGGTGAAACCGATGTCGCGCAGCTCGTACATCATCTGGTAGGTCAGCGTGCCCGACTTGGACACCAGGCCGATCTTGCCGGGGCCGGTGATGTTCGCCGGGATGATGCCCGCGTTGGACTTGCCGGGGCTGATCACGCCGGGGCAGTTCGGCCCGATGATCCGGGTCTTGCCGCCCTTCGCGACCGCGTGCGCCCAGAAGTAGGCCGAGTCGTGCACCGGGATGCCCTCGGTGATCACCACGGCCAGGCCGATCTCCGCGTCGATGGCCTCGACCACGGCGTCCTTGGCGAACTTCGGCGGCACGAAGACCACCGACACGTCGGCGCCGGTCTCCTTGATCGCCTCCTCGACGGTGCCGAAGACCTTGAGTTCCTTGCCTTCGATGGTCACCGTCTGCCCGGCCTTGCGGGCGTTCACGCCACCCACGATGTTGGTGCCGGACTTGATCATCTTGGTCGCGTGCTTGGTGCCCTCGGACCCGGTCAGGCCCTGCACGATGACCTTGCTGTGCTCGTTCAGGAAAATCGACATCTCACGCCCCTGCCGCTGCGAGCTCGGCAGCCTTGTCAGCCGCGTTGTCCATAGTGTCCACCACGGTCACCAGCGGGTGGTTCGCCTCGTCGAGGATGCGCCTGCCCTCTTCGACGTTGTTGCCGTCGAGCCGCACCACGAGCGGCTTCGCCGCCTCGTCACCGAGGATCTTCAGCGCTTCGACGATGCCGGTGGCCACCGCGTCGCAGGCGGTGATGCCACCGAAGACGTTGACGAACACGCTCTTCACGGCCGGGTCGCCCAGGATGACGTCCAGCCCGGCGGCCATCACCTCGGCCGAGGCGCCGCCACCGATGTCGAGGAAGTTCGCCGGCTTCACGCCGCCGTGCTTCTCCCCCGCGTAGGCCACGACGTCCAAAGTGGACATCACGAGGCCCGCGCCGTTGCCGATGATGCCGACCTCGCCGTCGAGCTTGACGTAGTTGAGGTCCTTGGCCTTGGCCTTGGCCTCCAGCGGGTCCTCGGCCTGCTTGTCGACCAGCGCCTCGTGGCCCGGCTGGCGGAAGGAGGCGTTCTCGTCGAGGGTGACCTTGCCGTCGAGGGCGATGATCTTGTCCTGCGGGTCGCGGACCAGCGGGTTGACCTCGACCAGGGTGGCGTCCTCGGAGACGAAGGTCTCCCAGAGCTTGACGACCACGTCGGCGGCCTCGTCGACGACCTTCTCCGGGAACTTGCCCGCGGTCAGGATCTCCTTGGCCTTGGCCTTGTCGACCCCGGTGATCGCGTCGACCGGGATCTTGGCCAGCGCGTCGGGGCGCTCGACGGCGAGCTGCTCGATCTCCACGCCGCCCTCGGCCGACGCCATCGCCAGGAAGGTGCGGTTCGCGCGGTCGAGCAGGAACGAGAAGTAGTACTCCTCGGCGATGTCCGAGGCTTCGGCCACCAGCACCCGGTGCACGGTGTGGCCCTTGATGTCCAGGCCCAGGATGGCTTCCGCCTTCTCCTTGGCCTCGTCGGCGCTGTCGGCGAGCTTCACGCCACCGGCCTTGCCACGGCCACCGGTCTTGACCTGGGCCTTGACGACCACCTGGCCACCGATCTGCTCGGCGGCCGCGCGGGCTTCTTCGGGCGTATTGGCCACGGCACCGGACAACACCGGTACACCGTGGGCGGCGAAGAGATCCCTCGCCTGGTATTCGTAAAGGTCCACTACTCCAGTCTCCTGACGACACGCCACTGTGCTGGTTTGTTGGCGGCTTTTCTCGCCGGGTCGACCCTAGCGACCTGCGGTTCGGTAGTGGACTCCGCACCCGGTGAAGTCGGTCACCGAGGGGCCCGTGACCTCGAAACTGTGGCCATCTTCACCCGTTCCAGGCCTTCTTGAACGGTGCGGAAACCGATCACTTCGACATCGGGGAGCGCGGCGGCGATCACGCCGTCCGGATCCGCGGGGCTTACCGCGACCACGGCCGGATCTTCCTGCTCGGCGGCACCGACCACCTCAGCCGCATCGCCGAGCACGCCCGCGTAGATCACCTCGATGCCTTCGTCACGCAGGGCGCGCGCGAGTTCGGGATTGCCGTCGCTTTCCGGTGCGGTTTCGAGTGCGGTTTCGAGTGCGGCCAGCAGGACGCGCGGCGGAACGCTCACGGCTTTTCTTCGGCGGCGCGTGTGACGAATCCCGCGGAAACCGCGGTCGCGATGGCGGCGGCGATCGACAACCACAGGCCGATGCCGATGGCGGATCCGTCCAGTTCACCGCCGACCAGCGGGAATTCCGCGGCGCGCAGGACCAGCACGAGGAACACGCCGAGCAGCAGCGCGAAGGCACGCATCGGGCGGCTGTACAGCGCGAGCCCGAGCGCCACGAGCACGGCCACCACCGCGATGACCGCGCCCCACCAGGACGCGCCGAAGCCGGTGATCAGGGTGGGCGGGTCGTAGTCCGGCGCGGTGACCACCGGCACGACGAACGCGGCGACGGCGAGCACGCCCGCGGCCACCACCGGGGTGGTCGCGCTGCTCGCCGGGCGCCTGCCGTCGTCGTTCTCGCGCTCGACCATGCCCGCGACAGCCGAGCAGATGCCGGTCACCACGGCGGCGAACAAGGCGATGGAGGTCCACGTCACCCCGGCGCCGGGGCTGAGCACGCCACCGAAGCGGGACGCGGTGAGCACGGTGTCCAGCACGGCGGTCCCGGCGAGCGGCACCACCACCCAGGCCACCGACAGCGCCGGGCGCAGGGTCTCGCCGATGCCGGGCAGGAGCATGGCCAGCCCGAGCACGCCGAGCAGGATCCCGGCGACCACGAGCAGCAGCGCGGCGGGCGACTTCGGCGCGTCGATGGCCGGGGACGAGCTGGTCACCTGCGCGGTCAGCCCGCCGAGCACGGCGGCCGCGGCGGTGAGGACGGCGAGCGCGCCGGTCGCCAGCTCCAGCCGCCGGCGGCCGGGCAGCTTGGCTTCCTCGGCGACGTCGGGGTCGTCGTTCAGCTGCGTGCCTTCTTGACGGGCGATGGCGAGCGCGACCAGCCCGAGCGCGGCGACGATCGCCACCACCGGCCCGGCGCTGACGCCGGCGTCCTTCACCGCGAACCCGGCGAGGAGGTTCGGCACCGCGACCGCGAGCACGGCCAAGGCGAGGCCGAGCACGCTGCCCCTGGCCGCGGCGCGGAGCCCGGAGCCGAAGGCCAGCGCGGCACCGAGCGGCATGGCGAACGCGAGGAGCAGGCCACCGGTGAGCACCGGCCACGGGGATTCGAAGGCGTTGCGCGCGGGCAGGTACGGGTCGGCGGACTCGAAGGGCGCCATGACCAGCCCGACCCCGGCGACGACGGTCAACCCGATCGCGAGCACCACCAGCCGCGGGCCGCCGGGGAGGTCGGTGCCCTCGGCCTCGGCCTCGCGCCTGGTGAACTGGACGGCCGCGATCCCGGCGATCGCGGTGAGCACGTGCCCGGCGAGCAGCAGCCAGAGCCCGACGCCGGGGGTGCCGGCCTCGAGCTGGGTGGGCACGTGCAGTTCGGGACGGGCGGCGTTGGAGAGGTCGACGAGCAGTTGCAGGTCGAGCAGCAACCGCCCGGGCGCGAGCACCGCCGCCCCGGCGAGCACCCCGGCCGCGAGCGTGGGGCGCTTGCCTGCGACCGCGAACACCGCGGCCGCGGCGGGCAGCAACGCCAGCACGATCAGCGGCAGCGCACTCGAGTAGCCGGGGGTGGCGTCACCGACCGCGGGAAGGACACCGCCGGCCGCGAGCAGCAGCGCGCCGAGCACCCCGCAGGTCAGCGCGCCGGACAGGAGACCGGGCTGCCGTTGCGGGGTGAGCGTCGACGGCCGAGCGCTGGAAGTCATCGGGAGGACGCTAGCAACGGTCGTCCCGGGCCGGTCGAGCAACCTGCCGCGGAGTCAGGCGTCTCACGCACATCGCTCTATCGGGGCAGAGCGAAGGGGACCCTGTTTCACCCCCGGGTCGACGGGTACCACTTGGTTGGAGCCGCCGGGGACAAACGGGGAATCGGGGCTTCGGGGATGGTGTGCCGCAGCACGGGGCAGCGGCTACACCGTGGTTACGCAGGCCGCCTACCTGAGTGGGCGGCTCACGGGTCACGCCTGCCTTTCGTGGGCGGGGCACCTGACTGCTTGGGCAGTCCACGAGCGGCATGCCTGCGGGGGCGGGCCGCGCTTGGCGCCTGGGCTGGGGCCTTATCGCGGCACCTGGCCGCGCGGACTCACCTGCAGGCAGCGCGGGGCGCCGCCACCAGCGCGCGGAACCCAACTGCCCATACGTGGACTTCGGCCACGTGCGCGTGGAACTCGACTACGTGAACGTGGACTTCGCCTACGTGAGCGTGGGGCTCGGCTTCCTGAATGTGGAGTTCACCTGCACGAATGCGGGTTTCAGCCGCCTGAATGTGGGACTCGGCCGCCTGAGCGCCGGACTCGGCTACCTCAACGTGGGCTCGCCTGCGTGAGCGCGGTGTTCGCCTGCGTGACGCGGTGTTCGCCTGCCTGAATGTGGAGTTCGGCTGCCTGAACGTCGAACTCGGTTGCACGAGCGCAGGACTCGGGTGCGTCAACGTGGGTTCCAGCTGCGCAAACGGGGCACTCGGCTTCCTGAATGTGGAGTTCACCTGCACGAATGCGGGTTTCAGCCGCCTGAATGTGGAACTCGGCCGCCTGAGCGCCGGACTCGACTACCTCAACGTCGGGTTCGCCTGTCTGAACGTCGGACTCGGCTGCCCGGATGCAGAACTCGCCCTTCGAACGTGGGCTTGAGCTGCGTGAACGTCGGGGTCGCCTGCCTGAACGTGGCACTCGGCTGCCTGAGTGTGGAGCTCGGGCGTCTGAGTGTGGAGTTCGGCTGCCTGAGCGTCGGACTCGGCTTCCTCAACGTGGGGCTCACCTGTCTGAACGCCGAACTCGGCTGCCGGAACGTAGGGCTCGGGTGCTTGAACGTGGGGTTCAGCTGCATGGACGTGGGACTTGGCTACCTGAACGTGGGATCCGGGTGTCTGGACGTGGGCTCGGGCCCTGAACGTGGCACTCGACTGCCTGAGTGTGGGGTTCGAGCGTCTGAATGCGGGGTTCGGCGGCATGGACGTGGGACTCGGCTGCCGGAAGGTGGGAGTCAGGCGTCTGAACGTGGGGGTCCGGGGGTTGGAACTTGGGTTGGGCGTGTGAGTGGGGGCGGATGGGGTGGGGGGTGCTTGGTGGAGGGGCGGATGAGGGTGGGAGTGGGGAGGGCGGAAAGGGGCCTGGGGCTGGGGGGTTGGGTGGGGGTGGGGTGGTTCGGATGGGTGAAGGGGGTGGGTGGGGCGGCGTGCAACGGTTTATTCCGGGGGTTGACCGGGTAAATCCAAGGGGTCGGGAGCGAAATGAGTGATTTGTGACCTGGGCCACTGCCCGGGACGTGTTGCTCAGCTCACACCGACGGCGTAATCGGGTGTCTACTTTGGGTTATAAGCACTGCTAGTGCGCGCGCGCTTCGGCCTCGTTCGGCCGATACGCCTGCTGCGCCTTGCCCCGGGCGGTGCCCCTTCGTTACTGTCCCCGGGTCCCCATTACAGTCAGGTCACGAATAGGACGCCGAGCAACCACCCCCGAGGTTGCTCACCGGGATCCCCCACCCGGTAGTCCGGACGCGAGACCTGATTCCCCGAAAATGGAAGGCCCCGTAGTCTTGGCTCGACACCGCTCCCCCGGCGGCCAAGTTCCTTCCCCGGCGCTCGAAGACGCACTCGACGGTGCGGTCGTCCGAGTCCGGGGAACCCACCGGCTCCCCCCGCCCCCCTCCGCTCTCCGTGGCCGCGTCGTGGTCGCCGCTGTCGCCGCTGGTGCGTTCGCCGCCGCGGCCGCCGGCTCGACGCTGCAGTCCCTCGGTGCCGACTCCGACGCCAACGTGACGCCGCTGGCCACCTCTCGTGACGCCAGTGCCGCCTTCGGCGTCGGTGGCGACACCAAGGCCAGCGCGCCCGAACTGCTCCCCGTCGCGCTGAGCAGCGACGCCTCCGCCGAAGTCCAGAAGCTCGACGACAGTGCGTCGGTGACCAACGCCCGCGTGGAACGCGAGGCGGCGGAGAAGCGCAAGAAGGAAGAAGAGGCCAAGCGGCCCAAGATCGTGAACCCGTGCCCCGCGGCCCGGTTCACCTCCGGCTTCGGTGCCCGCTGGGGCGCCAGCCACAACGGCATCGACCTCGCCGCCCCGATCGGCACCCCGATCTACTCGGTCGCCGACGGCACCGTGATCGAGGCCGGCTCGGCCAGCGGCTTCGGCCTCTGGGTCCGCGTGCAGATGGACGACGGCACGATCCACGTCTACGGCCACATGAACAGCTTCTCCGTCCGCGCCGGCCAGAAGGTCAAGGCGGGCGAGCAGATCGCCGAGGTCGGCAACCGCGGTGAGTCCACCGGCCCGCACCTGCACTTCGAGGTGTGGACCGCGGGCGGCAAGAAGATCGACCCGAGCCCCTGGCTGCGCGAGCGCGGCGTCAAGATCTGATCCTTCCGGATCCTCCGGTGGATGGCCCTCGCTCGTCGTAGGCGAGGGCTGTCCACCACAGGCACACCCCTCACAGGCACACCGCGTCACGCCGTCCGGGCCTTCGGCGTGCGCGGGCCGTGCGGTGCCCACCTGACCCGGCCGCGAGGAACACCCCAGCGCCGACTGCCAGCGCGCCGCCCGCCTGGGCGAGCGCAGCGCTTTCCGCGAGGTGGCCGCGCACGCCGGGCCGGTCCCACCGGTGCTCCACATGTCGTTTCTCCTGTTCCCGGGGGGTACAGGACCCCGCCCGCTCGTCGAACTGTTGTTCGACATTCTTTATAGCGGGCGGGTACGACAGTTTTAGAGCTTCACCATCGGCACGCTGCCGATGAGCATCAGCTTGACCTTGCCGGCGGCGCCGAAGTCGATGGTCGCGGTGGCGCGGGGACCGGCGCCGTCGGCCGCGACGACGGTGCCGAGGCCGTACTTGTCGTGGCTCACGCGGTCGCCGACGTCCAGCTTCAGCGCCACGGTGTCCTTCCAGCCCTTGAAGTTCGTCGTGCGCGTCCCGCGCGAGGACAGGCCTGCCTGCGCCGAGTCGCCGCCGAACGAGGACGAGCGGCTGCCCCAGGTGGTCGCCGCCCGCGGGGAACCGGAGCGGAACCCACCGCGCGAGGGTTCCTCGCGCCGCCAGTCGAGCAGGTCGGCCGGGATCTCGTCCAGGAAGCGCGAAGCCGGGTTCGACATGGGCTGACCCCAGGCCGTGCGCGCGACGGCCCTGGAGACGTACAGTCGCTGCCGCGCGCGCGTGATGGCCACGTAGGCCAGCCGCCGCTCCTCGGCCAGTTCCGCGGGCTCCGAGAGCGCGCGCATGTGCGGGAAGATGCCGTCCTCCCAGCCGGTGCAGAACACCACCGGGTACTCCAGGCCCTTCGCGGTGTGCACGGTCATCAGCGTGACCACGCCCGCGTCGTCGGCGTCCTCGCCGTCCGGTGACGGGATCGAGTCGGCGTCCGCGACCAGCGACACCCGCTCCAGGAACGCGGGCAGCGAGCCCGGCACCACCACGGTGTCCTCCGGCGGCGGGGTGATCTCCGCGGCCATTTCGCCGAATTCCCTGGCCACGGTGACCAGTTCGGTCAGGTTCTCCACTCGCGAGGCGTCCTGCGGGTCGTCGGAGTCCTCCAGCTCCTGGCGGTAGCCGGTGCGCTCCAGCACGGCTTCGAGGATGTCGGCCACGTCGGCGTCCTCCTCGACCAGCTCGCCGAGGTCGTCCAGCAACTCCATGAAGCCCGCGATGGCCTTCTGCGACCGCGGGTTCATCAGCGCGACCTTGCCGTCGACGGACTCGCGCAGCGCCGCGGCGAACGAGATCCGCTCACGCTCGGCGTGCGCGGCCACCACCGCCTCGGCCCGGTCGCCGATGCCGCGCTTGGGCACGTTGAGGACGCGGCGCAGGCTGACCGTGTCCTCCGGATTGGCCAGCACGCGCAGGTAGGCCAGCATGTCGCGGACCTCGCGGCGCTCGTAGAACCGCACCCCGCCGACCACGCGGTAGGGCAGGCCGAGCCGGATGAAGATCTCCTCGAACACCCGTGACTGGTTGTTCGTGCGGTAGAAGACGGCCACGTCGCCGTAGGTCGCGGCGCCCGAATCGGCCAGCTCGTCGATCTCGCGGGCGACGAAGGCGGCTTCGTCGTGCTCGTTGTCGGCCACGTAGCCGACGATCTTCTCGCCGTCGCCGGAATCGGTCCACAGTCGCTTGGCGCGGCGGTTCGGGTTGCGCGCGATCACCGCGTTCGCCGCGGAGAGGATGGTCTGCGTGGAGCGGTAGTTCTGCTCCAGGAGGATGGTGTGCGCGTCGGCGAAGTCGCGCTCGAACTCCTCGATGTTGCGGATGGTCGCGCCGCGGAAGGCGTAGATCGACTGGTCCGCGTCACCGACCACGCACAGCTCGCCCGGCTCGACCCCGGACTCGGTGGTCCCGGTGCCGACCAGCTCGCGGATCAGGGTGTACTGCGCGTGGTTGGTGTCCTGGTACTCGTCGACCAGCACGTGCCGGAACCGCCGCCGGTAGTACTCCGCGACCTCCGGGTAGTTCTTCAGCAGCTCGACCGTGCGCATGATCAGGTCGTCGAAGTCCATCGCGTTGGCCTGGCCGAGGCGCAGCTGGTACTCCGCGTAGGCCTCGGCGACCCGGCGCTCCAGGTCGCTGGTGGCCTTGCCCTTGGCGTCCTCGGCGTCGAGCAGCTCGTTCTTCAGGTTCGAGATGTGGATGGCCAGCGTGCGCGCCGGGTACCGCTTCGGGTCCAGGTCGAGGTCGCGGGCGACCAGTGTGATCAGGCGCTTGGTGTCGTCGGAGTCGTAGATGGAGAAGCTGGAGGTCATGCCGAGGGTCTTGGCCTCGCGGCGCATGATCCGCACGCACATGGAGTGGAAGGTGGAGACCCACATCGCGTTGGCGCGCTTGCCGACCAGCTCGGTGACCCGGTCGCGCATCTCGGCGGCGGCCTTGTTGGTGAAGGTGATGGCGAGGATCTGGCCGGGGTGCGCGCCGCGCTCGGCGAGCAGGTAGGCGATCCGCCTGGTGAGCACCCTGGTCTTGCCCGACCCCGCGCCCGCGACGACCAGCAGCGGCGCACCGGCGTGCGTGACGGCGGCGCGCTGGGCGGGGTTGAGGTCGGCGAGCAGGGCGGGCTCGCCGGCGGGTGCGGGGAGATCGAAGAGGGTGTCCATCGCCTGTCCACGTTACTCGGCGGGACCGACGGAGTACGGCACCGGACGTAGGTGGCGAAGCCGCTCCGGGACCGATGCCGGGGCTGGCGGGCGGCGCGCAGCATGGTGGCATGTCCAGCACAGAGCCCACACCAGCCAGGATCCGCGCTTCGGACGCCGAACGCGAGCGGATCGCCACCCGAGTCCAGTCCGCCGGCGCGGCGGGCAGGCTCACCATCACCGAGACCGACGAGCGGGTCGCCGCGGTCTACGCCGCCACCCACACCGACGAACTGGGCGGGCTGACCGCCGACCTGCCACCGGAGCGGCCGCCGGTCCGCCGTCCGCCGGTCCGCGCGCTGCGGCTGCACGCCACGATCGCCGCGGTGATCTCCGTGCTGCTGGTCGTGCGCTGGGTGGTTTCCGGCGCCGAGTTCTTCTGGCCCGTGATGCCCGTTTTCTGGCTCGCGGTCAGCGTCGCGGTGCACGCCTGGCTGCGCGGGCTCCCCGCCCGGCGGCGTGACGTTGTGCCATACTGACGGTGTGCGGCACAACCACCGATTTTTCTACGGGACCCGGACTCCGGCTCCCGTGATCGCGTAGTGCCGCAACGCAATCACCACGAAGCCCCGGAGTCCACGGACCCGGGGCTTTCGCAGGCTTTGGGACCCGCAGCGGATCCGGACCCGAGCACGGAGGTCCCGATGAACCCCCAGACCGACGAACCCAGTGACGTTCAGGACGTCCAGGACATCGACGCGCTGCGCCAGGAGATCGACTGGCTCGACAAGGAGATCCTGCGCCTGGTGAAGCGCCGGGTCGAGGTGTCCAAGACGATCGGCGCGGCGCGGATGGCCGCCGGTGGCACGCGCATCGTCTACAACCGCGAGATGGACGTGCTCGCCCGGTACCGCGAACTCGGGCCGGAAGGCCGCGAACTGGCGATGGCGCTGCTGAACCTCGGACGCGGGCGCCTCGGCCGGTAAGCGGACCGGTGACAGCGCCGGTGACAGCGCCGGTAACGATGCCGGAAGTTCAGGGTGAGCCCTGAGCCGCGGCGGGCCGGATGCGGGCACACTGGGCACATGGGAATGATCGTCAATCTGATCGCCGTCGTGGTGGCCATCGCCGGTCTGCTCGCCGCGCTCGGTCACGCCGGTTACCTCGCGATGCTGAGCAAGGCCGCCAAGGACCGCGCGGGCGGTTCGCCGATCTCGCAGTACGTCCGCGGCCGCTGGGCGGTGGCCGGTGGAACCACCGCCGCCTCGTTGCTGGCGCTGTTGATCACCGGTAGCGAGGCGATCCCGATGGACGTCATCGCGATCCTGCTCGCGGGTGGCAGCGGGGCGGTAGCGACCAAGGCACTGCAGGCCACCCAGCAGAGGTATCGCAGCGGCGGCTGAGCCCCGGAAGCACACTCAGAGCGGTAGCGCGAGCCGCCATTGGTGGGTCGCCACCCACCTGGCGCGCCCGTCGGAGTGAAATTTCTGCAAGTTGCAGATTCGATGGCGCGTTCTCGGCCTGGGCCTTCTACTCTGTTCACGAGAGGACCCGCGTGTCAGTTCGGGCAGGCGAGGCCGGTGGACACACATGTGCACAGCCGAATGCTCGTGCAGATGTGCTGTGCAGATGCTCCGGCAAGCCAGTCCGCCGCTCGCCCGATCGGGTCGAACCGGGACGGACCGCCGTCACCACCGGCAGGGAGGAGAGGTCCACCCACCATGAACGGCAGGATCGACTCCACCGGACATGGCCGCCACCGTCACCGGCGCGGCTCCGGTACCTGGACCCCGGCCGTGCCGCCGCTCCAGGGCCACCACTCCCACCGCGCGTACGGCACCACCAGCACCCTCGAGTCACCGCTCGAGCGCACCGAGCCCGGCTTCCGCGCTTCCCGCGGCGTGCTGCCGATCCCGCCGGCCCCGCTCGAGCGGCTCACCCCGCCGCCGCTGCCGAGCCAGCGCGGTGACTCCCGTCCCCCGGCGCTGATCCCGGCCGGCACCGAGCGCACGGACGAGCTGAAGCCGGTGCGGCGCACCAAGGTCACGCTGACGCCGCCGCCCGTCGCGCCCGATGACGAGTACCCCGATGACGAGTACGACGACGAGACGCGCATCTACGTCGCGCCGCCGGTGGACGGCCTGGGCACCTTCGACATCGGCACCGTCCCCGCCTCGGTGACCCCGCCGCGGACCTGGCGCAAGGCCGCCTGGTTCGCCGCCGCCTCCTCCGGTGGCGTGGTGGTCGCGATGCTGTGCGCCGGCACGTTCCTGGTCGGCCAGCAGCCCACCGGCGAGACCCGCGCGATCGACGGCTGGCCCGGCGAGAACGGCGGCGGCGGCCACCCGCTGGTCCAGGGCGACCTGCCGCTGCCAGGCGACGGCACGGGCACCGGGACCAGCGACGAGCCGGCGGACTCGGTGGTCGCGGCGCCGGATACCGAGCTCCCGGCGTCCAGTGGCCCGCCCGAGGTCGGCACCGGCACCGGCGAAGCGCCGTCCTCTTCGCTCGGCGGTGGCCGTCCGACCAGCTCACCCGGCTCGCCCGGGGCGCCAGTCCAGCCCCAGCCGGACAGCGGCAAGCCCAAGCCCGAGCTGAAGAAGCCGCCGCAGAAGCCGGCCAAGCGCGAGTTCGAGAAGCAGCGCTACCTCACCGGCTACGACGCGAAGGCCATGGCGGACCACTCGGAGCAGTTCTTCAACACCGTCACCGAGGACCCGGGCTCGGCCGCCGCGCTGACCGACGGCGAACTGCGGGAGCAGGGCGCTTCCGGGCTCCGCGAGAACTACTCCGACGTGGCGTACTTCGAGGTCAAGCACATCTACGTGGATCCGAACGACGGGGTCACGGTGAACACCGTCGAGGTCACCCACGAGGACGGCAGCACAACCACCGAACAACGGACGCTGGTGTTCAGCGAGAACGACAAGATCACCGACGACGGCCGCTGAGACACGCTGAGGCGTCACCACCAAGCGCTGGGCCGTTCGGCTCAGCGCTGAACGGGCCTCGATTGCGCCATGTGGGTGGCCTCGACTGCCGTTCATCGTGTCTGAGCGGCTATCCGCCGATCGAGGGTGGCTCCGACGCGTGCCCGTTCGGTTACCTGGAGGCGTGCACGAGACAACCGGTATCCAGGCGGAGCCGGCCAGGACCCGCGTGGAGGACATCGTTCCGCCGGACATCCTCGCCGACCCCCTGATCGACCGCGCGCACCTCGAACAGGTGCTCGCCGCGCCGGAGAAGTTCCTGCCCGAACCGGCCCACCTGGCCGTCATCGAGCCGGAACGCCCACTCCAGGAGCCGGAGAGCCGGTTCGCCCGGCGGTCCAAGATGCTCGGCCTGCTGGGCGCCGCGGCGCTGCTGACCAGCTCGATCGCCGCCGCGGCGATGCTGCGCGACCGCCCGCCCGAGCATTCCGGGCTCGGCGTCACCCAGCCCTCCGGCGCCGGGATCACCGGCGCGGCCGCGCTGGGCGCGTTCGCCATCCCGTCGCCACGCGGCCCCTCGGCCACCGGCCCGACGCTGCCCGCGACCTCCGAAACCACGCCCGTCACCCAGCCGGGCACCTCGCCCGCCGGCAGTCCGGTGGCGCCCGTGGTGCCCGAAGCGGTGACCCCGGCGGCGGGCACCTCCACCTCGGCACCGGCGTCCAAGCGCGAACTGGTCGAACGGTTCTACCGGCAGGTGGACGTCAACCCGCCCGGGGCGCTGAAGATGCTGACCGGCGCCGTGGCCGGGGAGCAGCCCGGCGATCTCGTCCGCGCCTGGAGCGCGATGGATTCGGTGCGGGTGGAGAGCGCGC
The DNA here is from genome assembly GCF_021725495.1 of Saccharothrix sp. AJ9571. Taxonomy (NCBI): domain Bacteria; kingdom Bacillati; phylum Actinomycetota; class Actinomycetes; order Pseudonocardiales; family Pseudonocardiaceae; genus Saccharothrix; species Saccharothrix sp. AJ9571. The sequence continues at coordinate 1,643,568 of NZ_CP091382.1, forward strand.
GGGAGCAGCCGGACGGTTCGGTGCTCGCGGTGGTCACCATGCTCGACGACGACGGCCGCCAGCTGCGGTTCACCCAGCAGTTGTGGTTCACCGGCGCCGACGGCGGGTTGATCTCCCAGGCCCGGCTGTTGTCGGCCCAGCACACCTCCTAAGCTCTTCGCCGTTCGGGTGACGAGGACCACCCGCGCGCTGGGTGCCACCCGTGTGTGCGCAGAGTTAACGCCCTAACCTTGTCACGAGACGGTCTCGGCAAACCCGGCCCACAGACCGTCCCACTGTGCATACGCTCAGCGGGCAGGAGTTCCACCACCGCGAGCCCGCGGAGCACCAGAAGGAGGTCGCGTGAGCGACGAGGGTCGCCTGGTCGCCGGCCGGTATCGCATCGTCCAGCGCATCGGTACCGGCGCGATGGGCGCCGTCTGGCAAGCGCACGACGAAGTGCTGGCGCGCACGGTCGCGATCAAGCAACTGCTGCTGCAGCCGGGACTGGACGGGCACGAAGCCGAGGACGCCCGGCAGCGCACCATGCGCGAAGGCCGGATCGCCGCCCGGCTGCACCACCCGAACGCGATCACCGTGTTCGACGTGGTCGCCGACGAGAACGGCCAGCCCTGCCTGATCATGGAGTACCTGAACTCCACGAGCCTGGCGCAGGTGCTGCACGAGCACAAAACGCTGCCGCCGATGGAGGTGGCGCGGATCGGGACGCAGATCGCGGCGGCGCTGAAGGAAGCGCACGCGGTCGGCATCGTGCACCGCGACATCAAGCCGGGCAACATCCTGATCGCCGGCAACGGCCACGTGAAGATCACCGACTTCGGCATCTCGCGGGCCAAGGACGACGTCACCGTGACCAAGACCGGCATGATCGCCGGCACGCCCGCCTACCTGGCGCCCGAGGTGGCCATCGGCGGCGACCCCGGTCCCGAGTCGGACGTGTTCTCGCTGGGGTCGACGCTGTACGCGGCCTGCGAGGGCCAGCCGCCGTTCGGGCTGAGCGAGAACACGCTGAGCCTGCTGCACGCGGTGGCCGCCGGGCAGATCAACCCGCCGCGCCAGTCCGGGCCGATGACCAGCGTGCTCGCGGTGATGCTGCACCCCGAGGTCGACCACCGGCCGACCGCCGAGGAGTGCGAGGACCTGCTGGACGCGGTCGCGCGCGGGGAAACCCCGCTCGGCGGCGCGACCGAGGTGCACGCCTCGCCCGCGGCGGCCGCCGCCGGAGCGGGCGCGATCGCCGGTGCGCTGGGCACGCAGACCCTGCCGGAGCCGGACGGGATGTCCGGTGGTTACTCCGGGACCCTGTCCGACACCCCGGCCGCCGGGGGTTTCTACGACGACCGCCCGGACGACGGTTACCCGCCCGGTGAGGGTTACCCGGACGAGGACTACGACAGCGACCGGTTCCGCGCCGCGGGCGCGGGCACCACGGTCGCCCCCGTGCCGTCGCAGCCCTATCGCGACGACTACGAGCCGGAGCCGCAGCGGACTCCGCCGCCCGCCGACGACCGCGCCGGTGCGTGGAAGAAGCCTGCCGTGATCGGCGGCATCGTGCTGGTGGCGCTGATCGCGCTCGGGGCGTGGATCTTCATTCCCAGCGACAACCCCACCGGCGACGCCGACCCGGTCGTGCCGCTGCCCGCTCCCTCCTCGAGCGCGCCGCCGAGCACGGAAAGCTCGGTCGAGGAGTCGAGTTCGGAAGAGCCGCCGGACAACCCGGGACCGACCAGGCCGGCGTCCTCCGCGCCGCCGAAGGACGACGACCCGCCGCCGAACAGCAATCCGAACCCGACGTCGAACAAGCCGCCGTCGTCGAAACCGAATCCACCGTCGGACCCGCCGGACCCGCCGACCGAGCCGAGCGACCCGCCCCCATCGGGGACGGAGTAGGCAGGCTCACGGTCGCCGCGGCGCGACGGCAGTCGATCACCGGTTACTGTGGATGACCAGACCCCCCGGAACGTCGGCGTGACAGAGGTAGTTGATTGAGTTCTCAGGGCGCGCTCATCAGTGGCCGCTACCGGCTGGACCAGCCGATCGGCCGCGGGCGAGCGGGAATCGTCTGGATGGCGTACGACACGCGCCTGCACCGCAACGTGGCCGCGAAGCGGCTCTACCTGCCGCCCGGGCTCGATCCGCAGCAGGCCGAGCACGCGCGTGCGATCGCCATGCAGCAGGGCCACGACGCCACCCGGATTTCGCACGCCTGCGCGATCACCGTGCACGACGTGGTCCGTGACGGCGCCGACGTGTGGCTGGCGATGGAGTACGTGCCGTCGCGGAACATGGTCGACTTCCTGTCCGAATACGGCAGGCTCACCCCGGAACAGGCCGCCTTCCTCGGCGTCCAGCTGGGGTCGGCGCTGATCACCGCGCACGCCTCCGGCATCCCGCACCGCGGGTTGCAGCCGAGCAACGTGCTGCTCGCCGACGACGGCGGGGTCAAGCTCACCGACATCGGCATCTCGGGCTGGCTCGACCCGGCCTACCTCTCGCCCGAGGTGCGGCGCGGCGAGACACCGACCACCGCGTCAGACGTCTACTCGCTGGGCGCGACCCTGTTCGCCGCGGTGGAGGGCGTGCCGCCGACCGGCCCCGACGGCACCGGGCCGCAGGTGCAGCCGAACCACACCGGCGTGCTCTCCGGCGCGCTGTCGAAGATGCTGCGCACGGACCCGATCACCCGGCCGACGATGTCCGACATCATCACCTCGCTCAAGGCGATCACCGACGGCAGGCAGACCGCGTTCATCCCGCCGACCGCGACCGCGTTGCCGCAGGTCACCACCCCTCCGCCGCCGCCACAGCACCACGGCGCCACGGCCCACCACCAGACCCGCATCGGCGAGATGGCCCCGGTACCGGCCGAGCCGGCGTCGGCCCGCCCGTCCGGTGATCAGATCCGCCGCTGGGTGGTGATGGCGCTGGCCATCTTCTTCGCGGTGGCCATGGGCATCGCGTTCACCGAGTTGTTCCTGGTCTGACCGAGGCCGCCCGCAGGCCGTCCACCAGGTGGCGGACCACCGGCAGGCCGCGCGCGTGCCAGGCCACCGCCGCGTGGATGCAGCGCACCACCTCCGGCCGGACCACCGGGCGCACGACCACGCCGGGGTGCGGTGAGCCGAGGCCCAGTTCGGGGATCAGCATCACGCCGAGCCCGGCGGCGATGAACCCCTGCGCGGTCGCGTAGTCCTCGCATTCGACGGCGAACTCCGGCGTGAACCCGGCTTCGCCGCAGGCACCGAGCAGGATGTCCAGGCAGGGCCCGAGCGGGTCGATGGCGATCCAGGGCTCGCCGCCGAGGTCCGCCAGCTCGATCACCTCCTTCGACGCCAGCGGGTGCGACTTCGGCAGCACGGCCCGGTACGGGTCGTCGAGCAGCGGGAACAGGTCGGCGTTCTTCGCGGGCCGTCCCTGTTTCGGCAGCACGACGATGGCGAAGTCGGTCTCGCCGGATTCGACCGAGGGCAGCGGGTCCTCCGGCTCGGTCAGCTTCAGGCTGAGCCGGACGCCGGGGAAGTCGCGGCGCACGGCGGCGACCGCGGGCGGGACCAGCGCCGCGCCCGCGGTGGCGAAGTACCGGATGGACAGGCTGCCGGTGCGCCCGTCCTTCAACTCGGCCAAAGCTGCTTCTGCCCGCAGAAGCTGGGTGCTCAGCAGTTCGGCGTGTTCGGCGAGCAGCAGGCCCGCCGGGGTGGGGCGCACGCCACGGCCGACGCGTTCGAGCAGCGCGATGCCCGCCTCCCGTTCCAGGGTGGACAGTTGCTGGCTGAGCGCGGACGGCGTGTAGCCCAGTGTCCGGGCCGCCGCGGAGATCGAACCGTTGGTGATCACCGCGTTCAGCACCTGCAGGCGCCGGAGGTCGAGCATGGTCCGATCTTACAGTTCTGCTAACGAATCAGTGCAGAAGATTTCGCTTGTCCTTACCTCTCGCGGTGGCAAGGCTGGGCCGTGAGCAAGGGAGGCTGGGGTGACCGAAACGAAGACCCTGTTGCGGATGGGCGCGCTCGCACTGATGTGGGGGTCGAGCTTCTTCTGGATCAAACTCGGGCTGCACGCGTTCTCGCCGGTGCAACTCGTGCTGGGCAGGCTGTTGCTGGGCGCCACCGTCCTGCTGCTGCTCTGCCTGCTCAACCGCCACCGGCTGCCGTCGGACCGGCGGCTGTGGTTCCACCTGGCCGTCGCCGGGCTGTTCCACTGCGCGCTGCCGTTCCTGCTCTTCGCGATCGGTGAGCAGACCGTGGACTCCGGCATCACCGGCGTGATCAACGCGACCACCCCGCTGTGGGCGCTGCTGGCCGCGGTGCTCTGGCGCATGGAGAAGCGGATGAGCGCCACCAAGGGCGCCGGGCTGCTGCTCGGCCTGGCGGGCACCGTGCTGATCTTCGCGCCGTGGCAGGCGTCCGGCCTGCTCAGCTGGGGTGCGCTGGCCTGCCTCGCGGCCTCGGCCAGCTACGGGTTCGCCTTCGTCTACGAGGAGCGCAACCTCTCCCGCAGCGGGTCGCCGCCGGTCGTGCTCGCGGGCACGCAGATGCTGCTGGCCAGCGGGTTCCTCGTACTGGCGATGCCGGTCGGCGGCACCACGCCGGTGCACTTCGACCTCGGTGCCTTCGTGGCGGTGGCGGTGCTCGGCGTGTTCTCCACCGGGATCGCCTTCGCGATGAACTACCGGCTGCTGGAGACCGAGGGCGCGGTGGCCACCTCGACCGTGGGCTACCTGCTGCCGGTGGTGTCGGTGCTGCTGGGGAGCCTGCTCCTCAGCGAACAGCTGGACCTGCGGGTGCTGACAGGCATGGTCGTGGTGCTCGCCGGAGTCGCGCTGACCAGGGTCCGGCGGCGCACGAAGAACCCCGTGGACCTGGAGCTGGAGCCCGTCCCGGTGGAACCGGCCCCAGCCAAGTAGCTCAGACGAGACGGCGGTCGGAGGCCCAGCGGGACAGCTCGTAGCGGTTGGACAGCTGGGTCTTGCGCAGGACGCTGGACACGTGGGTTTCCACCGTCTTCACCGAGATGAACAGCTCCGACGCGATCTCCTTGTAGGCGTAACCCCGCGCGAGCAGGCGCAGCACGTCGCGCTCCCGCGGGGTGAGCAGGTCCAGCTCGGGGTCGCTGATCGGCGCGGACCCCGGCCGGTCGGCGAAGGCGTCCAGCACGAACCCGGCCAGGCGCGGCGAGAACACCGCGTCCCCGTCGGCCACCCGGACCACCGCGCGGACCAGTTCCTTCGACGAGATCGTCTTGGTGACGTACCCCCGGGCCCCCGCCCGGATCACCGCGATCACGTCCTCGGCCGCGTCCGACACCGAAAGCGCCAGGAAGACCACGTCCGGCAGCTCCGGGCGGACCCGGCGCAGCACCTCGGCGCCACCACCGTCGGGCATGTGCACGTCCAGCAGCACCACCTGCGGGCGGGTGCGCGCGATCCCCGCCGCGGCCTCGGCGACGGATCCCGCCTCGCCGACCACCCGCACCTCCTCGGTGATGGACTCCAGCTCGGCCCGCACCCCCGCGCGGAACAAAGCGTGGTCGTCCACCAGGAACACCGATACCGGCCTCTTCGCCTCGTTCGTCACGCGACCTTCCCCACCTTGATCGGCATTTCCAGTTGCACCTCGGTGCCCTCGCCAGGGGCGGTGCGGAGACGGCACTTGCCGCCGTTGCGCTCCATCCTCCCCCGGATCGAGTCCGCCAGGCCATGGCGGTCGTCCGGAACCGTGTCCGGATCGAACCCCTTCCCCCGATCGCGCACGAACACGGTGACCGCCGTCGGCTCCACTTCGGCGTACACGCTCACCTCGTCCACCCCGGCGTGCTTGGCCGCGTTGACGATGGCCTCCCGCGCGGCGTGCACCAGCGCGGTCAGCGGCTCGTCCAGCTCGGCCTCGCCGACCACCACCTGCTGCACCGAGATCGCGAAGCTGTCCTCGACCTCCCCGCACGCGGTCGCGATGGCTTCGGACAACCGTCCCCCGGACGGCGCCAGCCCCTCCGACCCCGACTTCTCCTTGTCCCCGTACCCCGACGGGCCGTAGAGCCAGCTGCGCAGCTGCCGTTCCTGTCCCCTGGCCAGCCGCGCCACCTCCCGCGGGTCCCCCGACTGCTTCTGGATCAGCGCGAGCGTCTGCAGCACCGAGTCGTGCAGGTGCGCGGCGATCTCGGCGCGTTCCTCGGTGCGGATGCGGGCCCGGCGTTCCTCCCCGAGGTCGCGGACCAGCCGGACCCAGAACGGCACGGTCAGCACCGCCACCCCGATCAGCGTGGCCAGCACCGCGAGCAACGCGAACTGGATCTGCTCCATGCTCCCCGAGCGGAGCAGCACCACGCCGACGCCGGTCATCACCAGCGCGGCCCCGGCCAGGATGCGGATCGCCGCCGACCAGCCGCCCGCCCCGGACAGCGTGCCGACCACCCCGGTCTTGGCGCCGGTGCGCCACCGGCGGCGCTGCGACTCGTCGGCCTCCCGCCAGACCACCGCCGCGCCGATCAGCGCGACCGTCAGCGGCGCGGCCACCCAGCCGCTGAACAACCCGCTCAGCGCACCCCCGGCCACGGACAGGCCGACGCCGAGCGCGATCAGCCCGAACGCCTGCTGGCGGTCCTTGGCCGTGCCCTCCTTCTTCTCCTCCTTGGCGTTCTGCGGCACGAACACCCAGAGCAGGCCGTAGGCGAACAGGCCGACCCCGCCGAGCCCGCCGAGCAGGGCGAAGGTGACGCGCACCCACAGCACGCGCACGCCGAGGTGATCGGCGAGGCCGCCGGCGACCCCGGCCACCGCGCGCCCGGCTCGCCGCCGGTGCATCTTCGGCGGGCCGGTTTCCTCCACCGCCGAGCGGGGAGCCGGGATCACCACGGTCTCCGCCTCCGGCGGCGCGGTTTCGGGGGTTCGCTGGACCTGTTCTGGCACGTGGCCCATGGTCACACGGCCGGGAAGCGGAATCATCAGGGAAACCCCCGAGGTGGACCCGGGTCCGCCCACCCCTGAGCAAGTTCAGGGGACATCCCGGATGTGCGCGGACCGGGGCAGACCGCATCCTCGATGGCATGAGTGGGACATCGACGCAGCCGCCGGAAACTTCGAAATCGGGGCTCAACGGTTTCGAAGAGACCGTCAAGGACTTCTGGGTCAGCCGCCCGCGGCGCCCGAAACAGGGCCGCAAGGCCGCCGGCGTGGCGGCCGCGATCGGCAACCGCTACGGCATCGACCCGGTGCTGGTCCGCGTGGCGCTGGTCGCCGCGACCGTGTTCGGGGGCATCGGGATCGCCCTGTACGTCATCGGCTGGCTGCTCTTCGCCGACGAGCACGACGAGGTCTCGCCGATCGAGGGGCTGATCGGGCGCGGCCGGACCTCGATGAACCCGGCGCTGACCGTGGTGCTGGCCTGCTCGCTGTTCTTCATCGTGCCGTGGTCGTTCGCCGGGAACTGGTTCGACGGCGGCGGCTTCTTCGGCTTCGGCCTGCTCATGCTCGCGCTGTACCTGCTGCACCGCAGTCGCGGCCAGTTCAACCGTCCCGCCGTGCCACCGGCTCCCGGTCACGACGCGGGGTTCACCATGACCGACGGAGGTACCACCGTGTCCAGCAGTACCGACGCGCCCCCGCAGTGGGATCCGCTCGGCGCGGCGCCGTTCGCCTGGGACCTGCCCGACCCGAACCCGGCACCGGTGCTCCACGACGAGCCCGCGGCACCCCCGGTCCCGCGGCGCCGGTCGTCCGCGGCGAGCAAGGCGACCTTCGCGGTGGCGCTGGTCACCGCCGGGGTGATGACCGCGCTCGGCATCTCGGGCGTGCCCTGGTTCGACCCGGCGCACATCATCGGCGTGACGCTCGGCGTGCTCGGGATCGGCATGGTCGCCGGTTCCCTCACCGGGGGCGGGCGCGGCCTGATCGGGCTGGCCGTGCCGCTGTCCATCGCCGGGGTGGCGCTGACCGCGGTGCCGTTCCAGGCGGTCGGCGGCGGGGTCGGCAGCATCAACGCGACCCCGCGGGCGGGCGGCGAGGTGCTGCCGGTCTACGAGCAGACCGTGGGCGACATCGACCTCGACCTGACCAGCCTGCCGGCGGACACCCCGGTGACCACCATCGTGCGGACCACGCTCGGCAGCTCCACGGTGATCGTGCCGGAGGACGCCGACGTGCAGGTCACCTGCGCCAGCTCGGTCGGCGACATCGAATGCCTCGGCCGCTCGCACAGCGGCCTCGGCAACGCGCCGATCACCGTGACCGACCTGGGCCGCGACGGCGCGGGCGGGCCGAAGTACAACCTCGACGTGACCACTTCGACCGGCAGCGTGGAGGTGCGCCGTGGCTGAGGAAACCGACCGCGAAACCCAGGTGCGACCGGCCCGCAGGCTGGACGTGTTCACCCTGCTGATCGGCCTCGCGACGCTCGGCGCGTCGGGCTACGTGCTCACCGACGGTGCCCTGCCGCTACCCGGCTTCGACCCGCGATGGCTGATCGCCGGCGCGGCGGTGCTGGTCGGCCTGCTCCTGCTGGGCGCCTCGTTCAGCGGCAAAAAGCGCTAGCCCTACGGCCCGCTCCAAACGCTATGAGTGGGGCATTACTTGCATCCAATGCAAGTAATGCCCCACTCATAGCATTCAGGACCTTTTACCTCGGCTGGCTCGGGGCCGCTGCGCGGTGCTCATTCCCGCCCCCCCGTCGCCCGCCACCACCCTCAACGGAACCGCTGCGCGGTGCTTACTCCCATTCGATGGTGCCCGGTGGCTTGCTCGTCACGTCCAGCACCACGCGGTTAACGTCGGCCACCTCGTTGGTGATCCGCGTCGAGATCCGCTCCAGCACCTCGTACGGCAGGCGCGTCCAGTCCGCGGTCATCGCGTCCTCGCTGGACACCGGCCGCAGCACCACCGGGTGCCCGTAGGTCCGGCCGTCGCCCTGCACGCCGACGCTGCGCACGTCGGCCAGCAGCACCACCGGGCACTGCCAGATGTCGCGGTCCATGCCGGCCGCGGTCAGTTCCTCGCGGGCGATCGCGTCGGCCGAGCGCAGCGTGGCCAGCCGCTCCGGGGTGACCTCGCCGATGATCCGGATGCCCAGCCCCGGCCCGGGGAACGGCTGCCGATGCACGATCGTCTCCGGCAGGCCCAGTTCCAGCCCGACCCGGCGCACTTCGTCCTTGAACAGCAACCGCAGCGGCTCGACCAGCTCGAAGGCCAGGTCCTCTGGCAGTCCGCCGACGTTGTGGTGGCTCTTGATGTTCGAGGTGCCCGCGCCGCCGCCGGACTCGACCACGTCCGGGTAGAGCGTGCCCTGCACCAGGAACCGGTAGTCGCCCTCGGCCTTGAGGTCGCGCTCGGCCTGCTCGAACACGCGGATGAACTCGCGGCCGATGATCTTGCGCTTCTGCTCGGGGTCGGTGACCCCGGCGAGCGCGGCCATGAACCGCTCGCGCGCGTCCACGGTGACCAGGTTGACCCCGGTCGCGGCGACGAAGTCGCGCTCCACCTGGGTGCGTTCCCCGGCCCGCAGCAGCCCGTGGTCGACGAAGACGCAGGTGAGCCGGTCGCCGATGGCGCGCTGCACCAGCGCGGCGGCCACCGCGGAGTCCACCCCACCGGACAGCCCGCAGATCGCCCGGCCGTCGCCCACCTGCGCGGAGATCTTCGCGACCTGTTCCTCTACAATGGACGCGGTAGTCCACTGTGGACGGATACCGGCGATGTCGTGCAGGAACCGGCGCAGCACCTCCTGCCCGTGCGGGGAGTGTCCCACTTCCGGGTGGTACTGCACGCCGGCGATCCGGCGCTCGGTGTTCTCGAACCCGGCGACCGGGGCGCCTTCGGAGGTCGCGGTGACCACGGCGCCCTCGGGTGCCTTGGTCACGCTGTCGCCGTGGCTCATCCACGCGGGGTGCCGGGTGGGCAGTTCTTCGTGCAGGACGCCACCGTCGCCGGTGACCTTGACCTCGGTGCGGCCGTACTCGCGCACCCCGGTCGCCTCCACGGTGCCGCCCAGCGCGCTGGCCAGCAGCTGGAAGCCGTAGCAGATGCCGAACACCGGCACACCCGCCTCGACCAGCGCCGGGTCCATCGCGGGCGCGCCCTCTTCGTACACACTGGACGGTCCACCCGAAAGGATGATCGCGGCCGGGTTCTTCGCCAGCAGCTCGTCGACTGCGGCGGTGTGCGGTACCACCTCGGAGTAGACCTGCGCCTCGCGGACCCGCCGCGCGATCAGCTGGGCGTACTGCGCCCCGAAGTCCACCACGAGCACCGGCCCGGTGCTGCTGTTCACTCGCCGACCTCCTTCTCGTCGACCACTATCGTCGCAGGTGATGACTTCGAGGAAAGGACGGGGATGCGAGCCACGCTGATCTACGGAGCGGGCGACGTCCGTGTGGAGGACGTGCCGGACCCGGTGCTCCGCACGCCGTCGGACGCGGTGGTGCGGGTGCTCCGGTCGTGCGTCTGCGGCAGCGACCTGTGGCCGTACGCCGGCCGTGAGGCCACCGAGCAGGGACAGCGCATCGGGCACGAGTTCCTCGGCGTGGTCGAGGAGGCGGGCCGCGAGGTGCGCACGGTCAAGGCCGGTGACCTGGTCGTGGCGCCGTTCGTCTACTCCGACAACACCTGCGAGTTCTGCCGCGAAGGCCTGCACACCTCGTGCCGGAACGGCGGCAACTGGGGCGTGAACGACGTCGACGGCGGCCAGGGCGAGGCGGTCCGCGTGCCGCAGGCGGACGGCACGCTGGTGAAGCTGCCAGTGGCCGGGAACACCGAGGACACCGCGCTGCTGCCGTCGCTGCTGACCCTGTCCGACGTGTTCTCCACCGGGCACCACGCCGCGGTCACCGCGGGCGTGAGCGAACGCACAACGGTGACCGTGATCGGCGACGGCGCGGTCGGGCTGTGCGCGGTGCTGGCCGCCCGGCGGCTCGGCGCCGAACGCATCGTCCTGATGGGCCGCCACCAGGCGCGGACCGATCTCGGCCGCGAGTTCGGTGCGACCGACGTGGTCGCCGAACGCGGCGAGGAGGGCATCGCGAAGGTGCGCGAGCTGACCGGCGGCTCGGGCACGCACACCGTGCTCGAATGCGTCGGCACCAAGCCCGCGTTCGAGATGGGCATCGGTGTGGTGCGCCCGGGCGGGCGGATCAGCCGGGTCGGCGTGCCGCAGTACTCCGACGGCCCGATCGGGCGGTACGTCTTCGGCAACAACATCACCATCACCGGCGGTGTCGCACCCGCGCGGCACTACATCGAGCAACTGCTGCCGGACGTGCTCGACGGCCGCGTCGAGCCCGGCAAGGTCTTCGACGTGACGATGTCGCTGGAGCAGGTTCCCGAGGCGTACCAGGCGATGGCCGACCGCACCGCGCTCAAGGTGCTGATCGCGTGACCGAGGAGGCCTTCACCCCGGAACCCCGCCCGGCCTGGATCGCCGGGCTGCCCGAACAGGGCGCCACCACGCTGGAGGTCACGCACCCGTTCGACGGCCTCGAGGTCGCCACGGTCGCCGTGCCCGGCCCGGAGCAGGTCGAACGGGCGGTGGCGAAGGCGGCGGCGGTGGCCGCGGAGTTCCGCCGCCGTCCCGCGCACCAGCACGCCGCGGTGCTCGAGCACGTCTCGCGGGCGCTCACCGAACGCGCCGAGGAACTCGCCGAGGTGATCACCGCGGAGAGCGGCAAACCGCTGAAGTGGTCGGAAGTCGAGGTGCGCCGGGCGATCTCGGTGTTCCGGATCGCCGCGGAGGAAGCCCGCCGGTTCGACGGCGAACTGCAGCGGCTGGACACCGACGAAGGCGGCGAAGGCAGGCTGGCGCTCGTGCGGCGGGTGCCGCGCGGGCCGGTGCTGGCGATCGCGCCGTTCAACTTCCCGCTGAACCTGGTGGCGCACAAGGTCGCCCCGGCGCTCGCGGTCGGCGCGCCGATCATCGTCAAACCGGCGCCGCGCACGCCGTTGTCCGCGTTGGTCCTCGGGGAGATCCTGGCCGAGACGGACCTGCCCGACGGCGCGTTTTCCGTGCTGCCACTGGGAAACGAGGAGACCTCGGCGCTGGTGGCCGATCCGCGGCTGCCGGTGGTGTCGTTCACCGGCTCCGGCCCGGTCGGCTGGTCGATCGCCGACGCCGCCGCACGCAAGCACGTGGTGCTCGAACTCGGCGGCAACGCGGCGGCCGTGGTGCTGGCCGACTGGCCGGACCTCGCCGGGGCCGCGCGGCGGATCGCCACCTTCGGCAACTACCAGGCCGGGCAGTCGTGCATCTCGGTGCAGCGGGTGATCGTCGAACGCGCCGTGGCCGACGAGTTCGTGCCCGCGCTGATCGACGCCGTGCGCGCCCTGCGCACGGGCGACCCGTACGACACCGAGGTCGAAGTCGGCCCGGTGGTGGACGAGGCTGCCGCTGAGCGAATCGTTACCTGGATCGGTGAAGCGGTCGAGGGCGGCGCGCGGGTGCTCGCCGGTGGCGGGCGGGACGGCGCGACCGTCGAACCGACGTTGCTGAACGACGTGTCACCGGAGGCGAAGGTGTGGGCGGAAGAGGTGTTCGGCCCGGTGCTCGTCGTTTCCGTGGTGGATTCCGCCGAAGCCGCGTTCGACTCGGTCAACGATTCCCCATACGGGTTGCAGGCAGGGGTTTTCACCCGCGACGTCCAGCTCGCCTTCCGCGCTTCGGCCGAACTGGAAGTCGGCGGGGTGATCATCGGGGACGTGCCTTCGTACCGCGCGGACCAGATGCCCTACGGCGGGGTGAAGGGCTCCGGCCGGGGTCGCGAAGGCGTGCCCGCGGCGATGGCCGACCTCACCGAGGAGAAGGTGACCGTCCTGACCAACCTCACCCTTTAGGACTAATACAGCAATAAGGCAGTGCGCTAAGTAATTCCCATACCTCCATACGTGGGGTACCTTCAGCCAAGGTTCCTTGGGGGGAACCGGATCCGGACACCCAGCGTCGCACTTGAGTAATCCGTTGTGACGCACGGAAAAGGTTGGCTGCGCCGACGAGCGGCGCAATCACGAGGGAGGAAACTGAGGATGAGCACGCCCACCGAGGAGCTGGTCCCGGAGTCGGACGACACCACTCCGGACGGTCCGCGCAACACCGACATCACGCCGGACGGACCGCGCAACACCGGCACCGACCCGAGCACGCAGGGCCCGCGCAACACCAGCACCGACCCCACCACCCAGGGGCCCCGCAACACCAGCACGAACCCGACCACCCAGGGCCCGCGCAACACCAGCACGCCGGCGTCCTAGGGCGAACGCCGTAGTCTTCCGCCGGGCGGGACCCCCCGCCCGGCGGACTTCGTCTGCGAGCCTCATGTGGTCTGATAGTCGAGTGGCCGCCCCCCAAGCTTCCGGAGCGACCCGGCGGCACCGGCGTTCCCGTGCCAGCGAAGCGGTACTGGGCCAGGTCGGTGAGCTGCACGAAACGGCCGTGCGGATCCGGCACGCCGGCCGTGAGCGCGAAGCGATGCGCCTGTTCCGGCGCGGTCTCGCCCTGCTCGAGACGATCTCCGCCGATGCCGACTCCCGCTGGCTCGCCCTGCACATCGAGCTGTGGATCCGCCTCGCCTACTCCGAAGCCGAGTTCGGCACGGTTTCCGACGGCCTCGCGCGCCTCGACGCGGTCCGCCCGCGACTGGGCGAGCTGCCGGAAGGCCCGGCGCAGACCGAACTCCGCGGCTTCATGGACCACATCCACGGCACCCTGCTGGCCAGGGCGGGCCGTGACGAGGACAGCCTGCCGCTGATGGATTCGGCGATCGCGCACCGCCGCGAACTGCTCGCCGGCTCCACGGACGACCGCGAACGCCTGACCGAAGCGCTGGTCGCCTCGGTCAGCAACCGCGGGCTGTCCTTCGTCATCCTGGGCAGGCTCGCCGAAGCCCGGCGCGACCTCGACTACGCGAGCGAACTCGCCGCCGAGTACGACTTCCCGCAGAAAACCGCGTACCTGCAGCACATGCTGGGCGATCTGGAGAAGCGGCTCGGCCGCCTCCCGCAGGCGCTGCACCACTACGGCGAGGCCGAGCGCGCCTACCTCGACCTGGGCCCGGACATGCTCTACCGGCTGCGGATCGACCAGGCGCAGGCGCTGCTCAGCGCCGGGCTGGCGATGGAGGCCGGGCGGCACCTGGACGAGGTGCTGCCGCAGATGCGACGGCAGCGCGTCGGCCAGGACCTCGGTGAGGCCGAGCTCTTCCGGGCCGCGGCGGCGTTGCTCGAAGGGGATCTGCCTACCGCGCAACAACTAGCGGGTTCCGCGCAGCGGCGGATGCGGCGGCGCGGGACGGAAGGCTGGGCCACCGTCGCGGAGTTGCTCGGCCTGCGGGTGCGCACGATGCGCGCGCTGAACACCGGCCGCGTGCCCGCCGCGCTGGTGTCCACCGCGGGACGGCTGGCCGGACGACTGTCCGAACTGCGCCTCGGCGAGGACGCCGCACTCGCCAGAACCCTTGCCGCGCAACTGGAAGTGCGCCGCGGCCGGGTCGGCAAGGCGGGTGATCTGCTGCGTCGTGTGCCACGCCCGAAACCGCACACCCCGCTGGAACACCGCATGCTGCTGCGCCTGTGCAAGGCGGAACTGGCTGCCGCGCAAGGGAACCGGCGCAAGGCGTTCGCGCAGGCACGCGCCGGGCTGACCGAACTGGGGCAGGCGCGCGACCGCATGGGCGGGCTGGAAATGGTGTCCGGCACCGCGTTGCACGGTCAGGAACTGGGCGATCTGGCGATGCGGCTGGTGCTCGAAGGCGGCGAGTCGGCCACCGAGGCGCGTCAGCTGTTCAACTGGCTGGAGCGCACGCGGGCGCAGATGTACCGGTACGAGCAGGTTTCCGGGCTGGAGAACACGCAGCTGGTCGAGTCCATCGCGGAAATCCGGCACGTCGGGCACGCGTTGCGCGAGGCCAAACTGGACGGCAGGCCGGTGGCCGGGCTGCAGGCGCGCTACAACGAACTGCAGCACGCGGCGACCCGGCTGGGCTGGCACGCGGCGACCCGCTGGGGGCGGCCGCGGCCGGTCGCCACGGTCGAGGAGGTCGCGGTCCAGCTCGGTGCCCGGGTGCTGATCAGCTTCGCGGCCTCCGGGGACAAACTGCTCGCGGTCGTGGTGTCCGACGGCCGGGTGCGGATCGTCCGGCTGGGTTCGGCGCGCCGGGCCGCGGAACGGACGCGGCGGCTGCACGCCGACCTGAACGCGATGGCGCCGGACCACCTGGCGGAGCCGCTGCTGCAGGCGATCTCGGCGTCGGCGCGCAAGGAGGCCGACCTGCTCGACGCGCAGCTGATGCGGCCGCTGCTGGAGTTCCTCGACGACCGCGAAGTGGTGCTGGTGCCGACCGGGACGTTGTACGCGGTGCCGTGGAACGTGCTGGGCTCGATGCGGTACCGGCCGATCGTGGTGGCCCCGTCGGCGACGGCGTGGCTGGCCGCGTCACGGCCGGAGACGGAGACCTCGGGCACGGTGCTGGTGCGCGGCCCGAACCTGCTCGCGGCGACCGGGGAGATCGACAAGCTGGCGGCGCACCACCGGCACGCCACGCAGTTCGCCGCCGACCACGCCGACGTGCGCACGGTGCTGGACGCGCTGGACGGCGTCGACCTGGCGCACATCGCCGCGCACGGTTCGCACGAACCGGACAACGCCCTGTTCTCGCGGCTGGAGCTGGCCGACGGGGCGTTGTTCGCGCACGAGGTGGCCGCGCTGCGGAGACCGCCACGGCAGGTGGTGCTGGCCGCGTGCGAACTCGCGCTGAACCTGATCAGACCGGGTGACGAGGCGCTCGGGTTCGCCGGCGCCCTGCTGGCCAGCGGCACGCACACGGTGGTCGCCGCCGCCAGCCGGGTCGGCGACCACCCCGCCGCCGCGGCCATGGACGACTACCACCGGGCCCTCGCCGCCAACGTCGCCCCGGCCACCGCCCTCGCCGACGCCGTCGGCGTCGACCCCCTGCGCCGCCCCTTCATCTGCCTAGGCTCCGGCCACACCCCCTAACCCCACCCCACACTCACGCACCCGACCCCCACGTTCCCGCAGCCGAGTCCCACACTCACGCACCCGAACCCCACGTTCACGCAGCCGAGTCCCACACTCACGCACCCGAACCCCACGTTCACGCAGCCGAACCCCACACTCAGGTGCGCGGACCCCGAACTCGCACCGCCGAACCCCACGACCATCCAGCCCAGTCCCACACTCAGACAGCCGAGTCCCACGTTCGCGCAGTCGAACTCCACGTTGAGGCAGCCGAACCTCACACTCGCGCAGCCGAGCCTCACGTTCGCGCAGCCGAGTCCCACGCTCAAGCAGCGGAACTCCACACTCAGGTGCGCAAATCTCAAACTCGCGCGGTCGAACCCCGCATCCGGGCGCGCGCGAAACCCACGCTCAGGCAGCCGAACTCCACGTTCGTGCAGCCGAACCCCACACCCGCGCCCGCGAGTTCCACACTCGGGAGCGCCTGACTGTGAAGCTCGGCCGCCCGAACGTGGGACTCAGGTGCCTGAGTGTGGGACTCGGCTGCCTGAGTGTGGGGTTCACGCCCGCCAACGCCGAACTCGCCTGCAGGAACGCAGAACTCGGGCGCACGAAGGTCCGACTCGGATGCCTGAACCGTGGACCTCAGGCCCCGCCAACGTGAAATTCGGCTGCACGATCACGAAGCCTGCGCCCGCCAGCGCAGAACTCAAGTGCCTGAACGTGGGACTCGGGTGCCCGAACGAGGGGTTCGCGTGCCCGAACGTGGAGTTCGGCTGCACGAACGTGGAGTTCGGGTGCCTGAACGTGGGACTCGCGTGCCTGAACGTGGAGTTCGGGGCGTGAACGTGGGGGCGTGGGGGGGGTTAGGTGAGGGGGAGGTGTAGGGCGCCGGGGGCGTGGGCTGGGACGGTGGGGGAGGTGGGGGGGACCGCGGGTAGGCGGCGGTAGGGCTCCGTCTGGGTGGGGCGTGCGTCCGGCTCGCCCTTGTTCGGCCAGAACGACATGGCCCGCTCCGCCTGCGCGGTGATGGTCAGCGACGGGTTCACGCCCAGGTTCGCGGTGATCGCCGAACCGTCCACGATGGACAGACCGGGGTGGCCGAAGACCCGGTGGTACGGGTCGATCACGCCGGAGTCCGCGTCCGTGCCGATCGGGGCGCCGCCGATGAAGTGGGCGGTCAGCGGGATGTCGAACACCTCGCCCCAGGTACCGCCCGCGATGCCGTCGATGTGCTCGGCGGTGCGCTGGTTCGCCTCGTGCCCGGCCGGGATGAACGTCGGGTTCGGCTCGCCGTGCCCCTGCTTCGAGGTGTACTTCCGCCGCCCGAACAGCCCGCGCTTGGTGTAGGTGGTGATCGAGTTGTCCAGGCTCTGCATCACCAGCAGGATCACCGTGCGCTCGCTCCACCGGTACCCGTTGAGCAGTCTCGCCGACTGGATCGGGTGCTTCAGGAGGAAGCGCACCATCTGCTGCCACCGCGGCACCGGCGAAGCGCCGTCGGTCGCGATGGTCTGCAGCATGCTCATCAGGTTGCTGCCCTTGCCGTACCGGACCGGCTCGATGTGCGTGGTCTCGTCCGGGTGGATCGACGACGTGATCGCCACGCCGCGCGTGTAGTCGTGCGCCGGGTCCACCGTGGGCCGCCCGGAGCCGATGATCGCCTCGGAGTTCGTCCTGGTCAGCTCCCCGAGCCTGCCGGACAGCCGCGGCAGCGCGCCGGTGTCCTTCATCCGGTGCAGCAGGTTCTGCGTGCCCCACGTCCCGGCCGCGAGCACCACCTTGCCCGCGGTGATCGTGGTCCGGAAGCGCGGCGAGACCTTCCCGGTCTTGCGCAGGTCGACCTCGAACGAGCCGTCCGCGCGCTCGCGCAGCCCGGTCACCGTGGTCAGCGGCAGCACCTTCGCCCCGGCCTGTTCCGCCAGGTACAGGTAGTTCTTGACCAGCGTGTTCTTCGCACCGACGCGGCACCCGGTCATGCACGAACCGCATTCCGTGCACCCGGTCCGCGCCGGGCCGGCACCACCGAAGTACGGGTCGGCGATCCGCTTGCCGGGCTCACCGAAGTACACCCCCACCGGCGTCGGGTGGTACGACTCCGCGACGCCGAGGTCCGCGGCGACCTTCTGCATCACCTCGTCGGACGGCGTGACCGACGGGTTCGTCACCACGCCCAGCATCCGGCTCGCCTGGTCGTAGTGCGGCGCGAGCTCCGACTCCCAGTCGGTGATGTGCGCCCACTGCCGGTCGTTGTAGAACGGCTTGAGCGGCCGGTACAGCGTGTTCGCGTAGACCAGCGACCCACCACCGACCCCGGCGCCCGCCAGCACCATCACGTCCTTGAGCAGGTGGATGCGCTGGATCCCGAAGCACCCGAGCTGCGGCGCCCACAGGTAGCGCCGCACGTCCCATGAGGTCTTCGCGAACTCGTCGTCGGCGAAGCGGCGGCCCGCTTCGATCACCGCGACCCGGTAGCCCTTTTCGGTCAGCCGGAGCGCGGCGACACTGCCGCCGAACCCCGAGCCGACCACTACGACGTCGTAGTCCGTGGTGGTGTTACGAGCAGTCACAGGTAAAACCATAGCCCGCGGACTGCTTCCTGACTACCAGTAAGTTACCGGCAGGTTAGTTCCGGATGGTCAGGCCGACCTTCTGGAACTCCTTCAGGTCGGAGTAACCCGTCTTAGCCAGCGCCCGCCGCAGCGCGCCGAACAGGTTGACCACACCTTCGGCGTCCGAAGACGGCCCGAACAGCAGGGTCTTGAGGTCCACGGCGTAGTCCGGACCGGCCGCCACGCGCGAACGCGGCAACGACGGGTGCGCCGCCGCGGCCGTCCAATAGAGGCCCTGACCAGGTGCTTCGGACGCGGCCGCCAGCGGCGCGCCGAGCATGACCGCGTCCGCGCCGCACGCGATCGCCTTGGCGATGTCCCCGGAGACGCTGATGCCGCCGTCGGCGAGCACGTGCACGTACCGGCCGCCGGTCTCGTCGAGGTAGTCGCGCCGCGCCGCCGCGGCGTCGATGATCGCGGTGGCCATCGGCACGCCGATGCCGAGCACCCGGTCGGTGCTGGTCACGCCCGGGGTGGCGCCGTGCCCGACGATCACGCCCGCCGCGCCGGTGCGCATCAGGTGCATCGCGGTCCGGTAGTCGCCGACACCACCGGCGATCACCGGCACCTCCAGGTCGGCGATGAACTGCTTGAGGTTCAGCGGGTCGCCGTCGCGCACCACGTGCTCGGCGGAGACGATCGTGCCCTGCACCACCAGGATCTCCACGCCGGCGGCGAGCAGGTCCGGGGTCAGCTCGGCGGCGTGCTGCGGGCTCACCCGCGCGGCCACCGTCACGCCCGCCTCGCGCACCGTCCGGATCGCCTCGGAGATGAGGTCGAGCCGGATCGGCGCGGCGTGCAGTTCCTGCAGCACGCGGCTCAGCGCGGTCGGGTCGCCGTCGCCCTCCTCGGCCGCCCGCACGATCCGGAACATCGCCTCTTCGACGTCCGGCTGGCGCGCCCACAGCCCTTCGGCGTTGAGCACCCCGAGCCCGCCCAGCTCGCCGACCGCCACCGCGGTGCCCGGCGAGACGATCGCGTCCGTCGGATGCGTCACCAGCGGCAGGTCGAACTGGTAGGCGTCGATCTTCCAGGAGGTGGAAACCACCTTGGACGACCGAGTGCGCCGGGAGGGCACGATCTCGATGTCGTCGAGGTCGTACGCCCGCCGAGCGGTACGGCCCATTCCGATCTCGACCAGATCCCGCACGTGACGTCCCTTCTCGAACACGATGTTCCAGCGCACATTGTGTCGAGCGGGCTCGGCGCCGGCACGCGGGGGGCGTCAGTTCGGCGCGCCGGCCACCGTGCCTGCCACGTAGATGTCGCCGTCGGCCACGCTCACCTCCCGCGCGCTCGACGCGCCGGTGGCCAGAATCCGCGCCGGATCGCGGAAACCGGTGATCACCTCCACCCGCTGCACCGGCTTCGGCGTGGGGATCACCGCTTCGGCCCGCCAGTCCAATCCGGACAGCAGGTAGGTCTCGATGTCCGGCTTGCCGTCACGCGTGGCGTAGACCCGCCAGCTCCCCTGCCCGGCGGGTTCGATCTCCCGGGTCCGCAGTCCATTCGCGACCTGCCGGGTCTCCCACGCCGAACCGGTCCACCTGGCCACGTGGTCGAGCGGGTCGCCGGTCTGGCCGAACTGGAACCACAGCACGAACGGCTTGCCGTCGGCGCCGAAACCGACCTGCTGGATGTAGTCCGGCGACTTCAGCCCGGCGGGCCGTTCCAGCGGGGTGTCGGCGACCTTGAGGTACCGCTCCTGTTCGGCGTCGTCGACCTGGGTGCCGAGGTCACGGCCGTCCGCGGCGTGGAACCGCAGGCCGGCCGGGTTGAACCACGCGTAGTAGATGTTGCGGTGGTAGTAGTCGTGCAGGTGCTGGTCCGGACCACCGCCCGCCAGCGTGTAGACGATGTGGACGCGCTCCGGCCTGCCGAACGAGCCCGGTTCGTACCGCATCTGCCCGACGTAGACCTCATCCATGTGGTCCGCCCGGCCCTTCGAGCCGAGCGCGAACTCCTTGCCGGTCAGCTGCACCGAGTTCTTCCACGTCCGGCCGTTGTCCCGTGAGATCAGGTACTTCATCGGGCGGAAGTCGGTCGGGGCGCTGGGATCGAGCTCACGGGTGGTCTCGCGGTAGAACAGCACCAGCGTGCCGCGCGCGGTCTTCACCGGCATCGGGTAGCTCGCCGCGTCGCCCTCGGGCAGTTCGGTGTGCGTCCACTCACCGTCGAGCGAATGCGGGCCCGGCGCCCGGCTGAGCAAGGTCCGGCTGTTGTGCATGCCGCGGAAGATCAACAGGTGCCCGTCGTCGGCG
The DNA here is from genome assembly GCF_021725495.1 of Saccharothrix sp. AJ9571. Classification (NCBI taxonomy): domain Bacteria; kingdom Bacillati; phylum Actinomycetota; class Actinomycetes; order Pseudonocardiales; family Pseudonocardiaceae; genus Saccharothrix; species Saccharothrix sp. AJ9571. The sequence continues at coordinate 1,664,385 of NZ_CP091382.1, forward strand.
AGCACCATGGTCGGGTAGTTGTGCGGATCGGCCTCGCCACCGGCGACCAGCTTCGGCGGGGTCCAGTCGCCGCTCGCGTGGTCATAGGCCTGGACGTAGGTGTCCGCGTTCACCCCGGACCACGAGATGAAGGTCACACCGGCAGCTGGGTCGTGGACGCCACCGGCCAGCGGCCGCCGGTCGGTCCGCGACGCGACGGTGTCCGCCGGGGTCATCACCGAGAACGCCGGATCCGCCTGCGCGGGCGGCGCGAGGGCCAGCAGCGCGGGGATCAGCAGGATGGGGAGCAGTCGCCGCATGAACATGCCTCCTGGAACGTCCCAGGCGGCGGGCACCCCATCCTGGCACCGAATCCGGTACCGGCGCTAGCGGGTGGTGTAGTTCGGCGCCTCGACGGTCATCGTGACGTCGTGCGGGTGGCTCTCCTTCAGCCCGGCCGCGGTGATCCGCACCAGCTGCGCCTCCTGCAGCTCGGCGATGGTCCGGGCACCCGCGTACCCCATGCCGGAGCGCAGGCCGCCGACCAGCTGGTGCACCACAGTGGACAGCGGGCCGCGGAACGGGATGCGCCCCTCGATGCCCTCGGGCACCAGCTTGTCCTCGGAGAGCACGTCGTCCTGGGCGTAGCGGTCCTTGGAGTACGACTTCGCCGCGCCACGCGACTGCATCGCGCCCAGCGAGCCCATGCCGCGGTAGGTCTTGAACTGCTTGCCGTTGACCAGGATCAGGTCACCGGGGGCCTCGGCGGTGCCGGCCAGCAGGCTGCCCAGCATGACCGTGGAGGCCCCGGTGGCCAGCGCCTTGACGATGTCACCGGAGTACTGGATGCCGCCGTCGCCGATCACCGGCACACCCGCCGGGCGGCAGGCCTGGTCGGCTTCGTAGATCGCCGAGATCTGCGGCACACCGACGCCCGCGACCACGCGCGTGGTGCAGATCGAGCCGGGGCCGACGCCCACCTTCACGCCGTCCGCACCCGCTTCGACCAGCGCCTGCGCCCCAGCCCGGGTGGCCACGTTGCCGCCGACCACGTCGACGGTGTCGCCGAGTTCCTTCTTCAGCAGCGCCACCGTGTCGACCACGGCCCGCGAGTGCCCGTGCGCGGTGTCCACCATCAGCACGTCCACGCCCGCGTCGGCCAGCGCCATCGCGCGCTGGTGCCCGTCGGCGCCGACGCCGACCGCCGCGCCGACGATCAGCCTGCCGTCGGTGTCCTTGGTGGCGTTCGGGAACTGCTCGGTCTTGACGAAGTCCTTCACCGTGATCAACCCGCGCAGCTTGCCCGCGCCGTCCACGATGGGCAGCTTTTCGATCTTGTGGCGGCGCAGCAGGCCCAGCGCGGCGTCGGCGGTCACGCCGACCTGCGCGGTGACCAGCGGCGTGCGGGTCATCACCTCGCTGACCGGGCGCGTGTGGTCCACCTCGAACCGCATGTCGCGGTTGGTGATGATGCCCACCAGCGTGCCCGCGGCGTCGGTCACCGGCACACCGGAGATGCGGTAGCGGGCGCACAGGGCGTCCACCTCGGCCAGGGTGTCTTCCGGGGAACAGGTCACCGGATCGGTCACCATGCCCGCTTCGGACCGCTTGACCACCTCCACCGCGGTGGCCTGCTCGTCGATCGGCAGGTTGCGCTGCAGGACGCCCATGCCGCCCTGGCGCGCCATCGCGATGGCCATCCTGGCCTCGGTGACGGTGTCCATCGCGGCGGAGACCAGCGGGACGCGCAGGTTGACGTTGCGGGAGAGCCGGGTGGTGGTGTCGACCGAACTGGGCACCACGTCGGACTCGGCAGGCAGCAGCAACACGTCGTCGAAGGTCAGCCCGAGCATGGCGAACTTGGTCGGGAAGGTGGCGGAGTGCTCGGTCATGGCTGGCTGTTGGCCTTCCTGGCGCGGGTGAGGGGTGGGCAGAAGCGACTCGGCGCGCTGGAAACGATGGTATCTGGACGCGACCCGGGGCCCGCCCGGTACCGTGCAGCGCGTGCCGCACGACGTGTTGCCCCCAGACCCGTTCGCCGACGACCCGGACGATCCCGCCAGGGAGGTCGCCGGGCTCGATGACGACGTGACCGAGCCGATCACCGCCGACGAGCGCACCGAACTGCTCGCCGACCTGTCCGATCTGGCCGTGTACCAAGCCCTGCTCGCCCCCCGGGGCGTGCGGGGCATCGTCGTGGACTGCGGCGAATGCGACCAGCCCCACTACCACGACTGGCAGTTGCTCCGGGCCAGCCTCGAACAGCTGCTCAACGACGGGCGCATGCGCCCGCACGAGCCCGCGTTCGACCCGAACCCGGCCGACTACGTCAGCTGGGACTACTGCCGCGGGTTCGCCGACGGGGTCACGACCACCGAAAGCGCCTACTGATCCAGCCTTGCGAAAGAGGCCCCCGGCTCGTGCCGGGGGCCTCTTTCGTGTTTCGGGGTCTTGCGGGTGTTCGGGTCAGGGCGTGCCCGCGGGGGCCTCGCCCTCGACGGAGTTGCCCTGCTTGCCACCGGTGCCGGTGTTCGGTTCCGAACCGCCGCCCGAGCTGATCTCCGTCGTGGAGGTCGGCGGGGTGGACGGCTCGGGCGGGTTGCTGGTCGGCGCGGTGTTGTCCGGCGGCAGCACCGTGGTCGGGATGTCCGTCGGCGGGAGCGGCTGGTTCTCCGGCGGCGGGGCCCCGGTCGGCGAAGTGCCCGTCTGCGACGTGCCCGGCGCGGTGGTGCCCGGGTTGTTCGGCGCGTCGGTCACCGGGTTGTCCAGGCGGGCGCTGAGCTGGCGGTGCTGGGCCATCAGCTGGTCGAGGTTGTCCTCGACGGACACCTGCCGCAGTGCGGCCTGCGCGTCGTCGAGTGCCTTGCGGGCGTCGTCCAGCCTGCCCTCGCTGATCGCGATGTCCGCCGCGTTCAGCTCGCTGCGCACCTCGGCGGCGGCCTCGATCGAGCGGGCGTGATCGGCGTAGAGCACCTTGGTCAGGCCCCACAGCGTGTCGCCGGGCTGGGCGTCGCGCGCGGCGAGCCCGGTGCCGGTGAAGGCGATGGTGAGCACGGCGGCGGCCGCGGCCACCGGGACCAGCAGGCGCCGCTTGCGCCCGCGGTTGCCGTGTTTGTGCGCCAGCGCGGCCGTCTTGACGGTGACCACCGCGGCGTCGGTGTCGATCAGCTCGGGAATGGGCTGGCTGTCGATGTCACGCCGCCAGGCGAGCAGCAGCGCGTTCAGTTCCTGGTCTCCGAGTGCGTCGGCGACCTGGGGATCGGATCCGCCCAGTGCGTCGAGCAACGCGTCGTCCGCCTGCACGGCGGACAGGTCGGGCAGGTCGGGCAGGGTTCCGGGCTCTTCGCCCATCGTGCCGTCGAGCTCGCGCCTACCTTCGCGTTCGGTCACTCAGACCACCTCCTCAGCGGCCAGTACCTTGCGGAGCCGCGCGAGCGCGCGGTGCTGGGCCACGCGGACCGCACCCGGCGTGGAGCCCACCGCGTCGGCGGTCTCCTCGGCCGAGAGCCCCACGACCACGCGCAGGACGACGATCTCACGTTGTTTGTCGGGCAGGACCTGCAGCAGCTGCGCCATGCGCTGGTTCAGCTCGCCCTGGAGGGCGCGCTGCTCGGGGCCGACGCCGACTTCGACCTCGTCGGGGACCTCGGCCACCGGCTCGGCGCGGTTGCGAGCCGCCGCGCGATGCGCGTCGGCCACCTTGTGCTGGGCGATCCCGTACACGAACGCCAGGAAGGGGCGCCCCTGATCACGGTACGAGGGCAATGCCGTGAGCACCGCGAGACACACCTCCTGCGCAACATCGTCCGCCGAAGCGAACGAACGTTCCTGTCTACCGACTCTGGCGCGGCAATACCGCACCACAAGGGGACGGATAGCGGCCAGCAGCCGCCCTACTGCCTGGGGGTCTCCCTCGACAGCGGCGGCGACTGGCTCGTCCAGTCCATCCCCCACATTGGCCATCGCAGACAACAGTCCCGGTGTTACGTCATAGGCGTGCAAAGAGCCCGGCGTGCGGCATTTCGACATCCCTCACGCCGGTGACACCCACCGTACCGTCCGGCATCGCTGGCGCTTGCTCACGGTCTTCTTCGGCGCGCCTCGCGGACGAGCCGGACCGCACCGCCGCCGGTCCTTCAATTTTCAACAACATAGACGAAGGAGGGGGCGGTGGTGTTACACGTGAGCACAAAATGTCCGGCGTCCTCCGCCGACGAGAAGGAGGAAGCCGGACAGCTGGCGACCGGTGGGGTGGGGAGAGCGGCGATCTGTGCGGGTCAGGACACCAGGCCGCGGCGGAAGCCGTGGGCGACGGCCTGCGCGCGGTCGCGCACGCCGAGCTTGCGGAACAGCCGGCGGGCGTGGGTTTTCACGGTGTCCTCGGACAGATAGAGCTCACGGCCGATCTGGCCGTTGCTCTTGCCCTGGCTCATCCCGCGCAGCACCTGCAACTCGCGCTCGGTCAGCTGGACACCGGGGTCCGATGGCTGCCGTGGCGCGGGCACCGAGGTGCTGGCGAGGGTGTGGGCCAGTGCGGCGACGAGTTCCGGCCGGGACGCGTCCCAGCGGAGGTAGCCGCGGGCACCACCGGCGATGGCGGCGGCGATGCTGCCGGCGTCGTCGGGGGCGCCGAACACGATGACGTTCGCCTGGGGGTTCGCGGAGACGAGCCGTCGGGTGGCCTCCACCCCGGTCGGCACCGCGCGCTGGGTACCGACGAGCACGACGTCCACCGGCTGCCGGGAGTACCTGGCCAGCAACTCGTCACCGTGCGCTACGCAGTCGATGCGACTGACCCCTGGAACAGCAGACATCACGCGAGTTAGCCCTTCGCGGACACTGCGTCGGTCGTCGCAGATCAAGACCGTCGTCACGGGGTTTCCTTCCTGCAGCCGGGTGACATTCCATATCCCCTATCGGACGCTTTAGGCCCCACCTTGACACGATCCGGTGGCTTTTTTTGAAAGTCGCTAGCCCGGATGTCGGTATGCCTGTGCGCCGTCGAGCCAGCGGAGCCGTTTCCGCCTACTCCGGGGCTACACCGGCACCCAGGGTGATTCCCGTGCAAGCCGTCTCCCCCCAGGGTCTGCGCGTAGTAACACTGCGTGCAACACTGTATCCGCTCTGGATCGATACAGCGCGCCATTCGCGGGAAGCAAATCCGCGGAAATGAGGGCGGCAGGCCAGATAAGTGAGCGAAGTTCGTATTTTTCTGCCCCCAACCGGGCGTTTCGGACCAGATCGAGTGCTTTCTCCCGGTCAGCGGAAGCCCCGGCGGCCGCGAGGGCCGCTCCGAGCACCAGATCCGACTTGATCCCGTGCCGGACCGCCCCGCGCTCCTTGGCCAGCGCGGCCGCCTCCCGAGCCGGCGCGACCGCCGCGGCGGCGCTCCCGGCGGCCAACTCGATCTCCGCGCCCACCCAGCCCGCACGAACCCGAGCACGCCACGCCCCCTCCCCCATGCCCGAAATGCCCGTTAATGCTTTAGCCCGCAGAAGCTTGGCGGCCCCGAGTCTGCCCAGGCCCAGGTTGTCGGCGGCCAGTCCGAGGAGGCCATCGGCCAGTGCGCCGGCGGCGTCCAGCCCGTCCGGATCACCGGCGGCGGACTTTCCGAGTTCGATAGTGGCATAGGCCACTGCCATACCGTCGAAGGCCAGCGCGGCCGCGTGCCCGCCCAGTTGCCGCCGGTGCGCGGCGAACGCCGCCGCCGCGTGCGCCGCGACAACCCGGTCGGCACCGCCCCTGAGCTGCTCGAACAACGTCGCGGCGGCGGCATACCGCCCCTCGGCCCCGGCCACGATCCCGGCCAGCAACCGCACCCGTCCGGACCCCCCGGCTGCTTTTGCCCGCAAAAGCCTGCCGGCCGCGGGGTCGTCGCCGAAAGCGGCCTGTCTCAGGAGTTCTTCCACCCGGTCAGTCTCGCGAACCGAGCAGGACGTACTCGACGCGGTCGACGGCGGTGGTCAGGTCGCCGAGCAGTTCGACCTTCGGCGGCAGGCCCGCCGCGTCCCACCCGGGCCCGCAGGCGAACAGGCGGCTCCGCTGGCGCCCGCGCGTGACCCGCGAGAACAGCCGGGGGTCGGCTGCCCCCGATCGCCGCGACCACAGCACCACGGCCGCGGGCGCCCCACGCCGGACGGCGACCGCGAGCACTTCCGCGGGCAAAGGCGTCGCGAACAGCTGGGTGCCGACGCCCCGGCAGGCCAGTTCGGCCGCGAGGGCGTAGAGCGCCAGCCCGTCCCGCTCCTCCGGCACGCACGAGAGCAGCACGGGCCGGTGGTTGCGCGGCTCGGCGAGCACCGGGGTGGCGCGGATCAGGGCGGCGAGCACGGCGTCGGCGAGCAGGTACTCGACCTCCGCGCCGGCCGAGGTGCCACTGCCCCGCCACCGCTCGCCGAGCGCGGCGAGCACCGGCTGGATGACGCCCGACCACGCCGAAAGCACGCCCGACTGGCCGATCACCTCGGCGAGCGTCCGCTGCACCGCGCGGGAGTCGAGCGCGAGCGCCGCCGTGCTCAGCCGCCTCGCCAGCCGCGACAGCCCCGGGTCGGGTTCCTCGGCTTCCGCGGACAGGATCGGCGCGTAGTGGTCCCGTGACGGCGGGGTCGGAGCTTGTGGCGGCGGTTCGGGCGACTTCGGCATGCGCTCGAGCGCATAACGCGCCGCCTCGGCGGTGGACGTGCCGCGCAGCAGCGCCTGCTGCATCAGTTCGAGGCGGCCGATGTCCGACGGCCCGTAGCGGCGGTGCCGCCCGCCGACGTGGTGGCTGGGGCCGAGGCCGTAGCGCCGGTCCCAGGTCCGGAGCGTGGCGGGGGCGACGCCGAGCCGCCGCGCGACCGACGCCACGGGCAAGCTGGGTTCTCCGGGATCGGGCTCACCCGCGGCGGGCTCTCCCGGTTGGCCCGCCGCGTGACCTGAGTCTCCCGCTGATCCCACTCCGCCCAATATCCCGGCCGGTCAGAGGGGTGGCAAGCCGGGACTTCGGGCCCGCTCACACCTCCGGGGGATGCCTAAAGGCTGAATCAGGCCGGATCTCTTGAACAAGTATTGGCGCGCTTCTAACGTTACGCCCGTTGCACCGAATGGAGTAGCGAGCGTTGTAGGAACTGCGGATTCCGGCGGCGAAAACCCGGACAGCGGAGGCGGTCACGATGGCAGACACGCGCAGGCTCCCCGGCCCCAACGCCGATGTGTGGGACTGGCAACTCGAGGGGTCGTGCCGGGGGATGGACAGCGGTTCCTTCTTCCACCCCGACGGGGAACGAGGCCCGGCCAGGGCGAGACGAGAAGCCAGGGCGAAAGCCATCTGCCAGGCCTGCCCGGTGCTGGAGATGTGCCGCAGGCACGCGCTGGCGGTGCACGAGCCCTACGGCATCTGGGGCGGGCTCTCGGAGTCCGAACGCGAGAACATCCTCAAGGCGGGCAAGCGTTCGCTGAGCTTGTCCGGGTCCTGAAGAGACGGTCCGACGAAGGCGCCTCCCCCCGCCAGGGGAGGCGCCTTCGTCATTCCCGGCCGCGCGCGAAGGTGTCCCAGGCGAGCATCGCCGAGTCCACCACGGATTTGAGGCTCTCCGCGGTCACCCCGTCGCGCGCCTGCACGGATAGTCCATAGAGGATCGTCTCGTAGAACAGCGCCATCGCGTCGGCGTCCGCTTCGACCGGAAGGTCGCCTTCGGACTGTCCACGGCGGATCCGGTCCAGGATGGACCCGTGGTTGCCGCGGCGCTGCTCGACCAGGAAGTCGTGCACGCCCTGGTTGGCCGCGGCGAAGTTGGTCCCCGCGTGCACCACCATGCAGCCGGACGGCAGATCGGGTGAGGTGAAGCCGCGCGCGTTGTCCCGCAGCATGCGCTCGATCGACGCGCGTGCCGTCGGCTCCTCGGCCAGCGCCTTGCCGGTCAGCCCGCCGTGGGTGCGGCCGTACAGCTCGACGGCCTCCCGGAACAGCGCCTCCTTGCAGCCGAAGGCCGCGTACAGGCTGGGCGGGTTGATGCCCATCGCGCCGGTCAGGTCGCCGATCGAGGCGCCCTCGTAGCCACGCCGCCAGAAGACGTACATGGCTTCGCGCAACGCGGTCTCCCGGTCGAACGCGCGCGGACGGCCCCGAGGTGACATGGCCCACCTTCTGTAACGACCAATACAAAATCCCTTGACGCCCCATCGTACGCACCGCTTTTATGTATCGACCGATACAGATTAGGAGTGGGCATGAGCACACTGGACGGCAAGTCGGCACTGGTCACCGGGGGCAGCCGGGGAATCGGGGCGGCGATCGCGACCCGGCTGGCCGCCGAGGGCGCGAACGTGGCGCTGACCTACACGAGCGCGCCGGACAAGGCCGCGGCGGTGGCCACGGCGATCGAGGGCCTGGGGCGCAAGAGCCTGGCCATCCAGGCCGACAGCGCCGACCCGGCCGCTGTCGGCACCGCGGTCGACCAGGCCGCCGAGGCGCTGGGCGGGCTGGACATCCTGGTGAACAACGCGGGCATCTTCCCCACCGGGACGATCGAGGAGATCACCGTGGAGGACATCGACCGCACCTTCGCCATCCACGTGCGGGCGGTGTTCGTCGCGGCACAGGCGGCCGTGCGGCACATGGGCGAGGGCGGGCGGATCCTGACCATCGGCAGCAACCTGGCGGAACGGGTGCCGTGGCCGGGGCTGAGCCTGTACTCGGCGAGCAAGTCCGCGCTGCTGGGGTTGAACCGGGGGCTCGCGCGGGACCTGGGGCCGCGGGGCATCGCCGCGGTGCTGGTGCAGCCGGGCTCGACGGACACCGACATGAACCCGGTGGACGGCGACCACTCCGACGCGCAGCGGGCGCTGTCGGCCTACGGCGAGTACATGAAGGCCGGGGACATCGCCGCCACCGTGGCCCACCTGGCCGGGGACGCGGGCCGCTTCCTCACCGGCTCCGCCGTCACCGTCGACTCCGGAACCAACGCCTGACCAGGGCGTCCATCTTTAGCCCGCTAAAGCATGACCGGGCAAAGCGGACAAAAAGAAGGGGCGGCATCCGCGTGGGATGCCGCCCCTTCCGGGTCGTGCGGGTGTGACTAGTGCGAGTGGCCGTGACCGTGGCCGCCGTCGCCCTCGTCGTTGGCGGGCTTCTCGACCACGGCGCTTTCCGTGGTGAGGACCAGCCGGGCGATGGAGGCGGCGTTGGCCACCGCGGACCGGGTGACCTTGACCGGGTCGACGATGCCGGCCGCGAGCAGGTCGGTCAGCTCACCGGTGGCCGCGTTGAAGCCCTGGCCCCAGCTCTGCTCCTTGACCTTGGACACGATGACCGCGCCCTCGTAGCCGGCGTTCGTGGCGATCCAGTGCAGCGGCGCCGTGAGCGCGTCGCGCACGATGCGGACGCCGGTCGCCTCGTCACCGGTCAGGCCGAGGTCGCCTTCCAGCTCCTTGACCGCGTGCACCAGCGCCGAGCCACCGCCGGGCAGGATGCCCTCCTCGACGGCCGCCTTCGTGGACGCGACCGCGTCCTCGATGCGGTGCTTGCGCTCGTTCAGCTCGGTCTCGGTGGCCGCGCCGACCTTGATCACCGCGACACCGCCGCCGAGCTTCGCGAGCCGCTCCTGCAGCTTCTCGCGGTCCCAGTCGGAGTCGGTGGTCTCGATCTCCTTGCGGATCTGCGCGGTCCGCGCCTCGAGGTCGGCCTTGGTGCCCGCGCCGTCGACGATGGTGGTGTAGTCCTTGGTGACCTCGACGCGGCGGGCCTTGCCCAGCGAGCTCAGGTCGGCCTCGGACAGCTTCAGGCCCACCTCGGCGGAGATGACCTCCGCACCGGTGACGGTGGCGAGGTCGTCCAGGAAGGCCTTGCGGCGGTCACCGAAGAACGGCGCCTTCACCGCGACCGCGGTGATGGTCTTGCGCAGCGAGTTGACCACCAGGGTGGACAGCGCCTCGCCGTCGACGTCCTCGGCGATGATCAGCAGCGGCTTCTTGGCCTCGACGACCTTCTCCAGCACCGGGAGCAGCTCCGCCAGCGCGGAGATCTTCTCGCGGTGGATGAGGATGTAGGCGTCCTCGAGGATCGCGCGCTGCTCCTCGGGGTTGGTGGCGAAGTGCGCCGACAGGAAACCCTTGTCGAACTGCACGCCTTCGGTGATCACCAGCTCGGTGGCCAGCGTCGAGGACTCCTCGATGGTGATCACGCCGTCCTCGCCGACCCGCTCCACGGCCTCGCCGAGCAGGGCGCCGATGTTGGCGTCGCGCGAGGTCACGGTGCCGACCTGGGCGATGTTGTCACGGCCCTTGACCGGGGTGGCCTTGGCCTTGAGGACCTCGACGACCTTGTCCGCGGCGGCCTCGATGCCGCGGCCGAGCGCGGTCGGGTTGGCGCCGGCGGCCACGTTGCGGAGGCCGACCTTCACCAGGGACTGCGCCAGCACGGTGGCCGTGGTGGTGCCGTCGCCTGCGACGTCGTTGGTCTTGGTGGCCACGTTCTTGGCCAGCTGGGCACCCAGGTTCTCGAACGGGTCGTCCAGCTCGATCTCGCGAGCGACGGTGACCCCGTCGAGGGTGATGGTGGGGCCGCCGAACTTCTTGTCCAGCACGACGTGCCGGCCGCGCGGGCCGAGGGTGACCTTGACCGCGTCGGCGAGCTTGTTCACTCCGCGCTCCAGCGCGCGACGAGCGTCCTCGTCGAAAGAGATCTGCTTGGGCATAGCGTTTTCCGCTTACCTTTCGAGTGGTTAGAACACAAAGACGCCCCGGCTCCCCGGTCTAACGGGGCCCCGGGGCGTCATGCGCTGCGCAGCGGTCGTCAGTTGATGACGGCCAGCACGTCGCGAGCGGAAAGGATCAGGTAGTCCTCACCGTTGTACTTGACCTCGGTGCCGCCGTACTTGGAGTAGATGACGACGTCGCCTTCCTTGACGTCCACCGGGACGCGGTTGCCCTTGTCGTCGATCCGGCCCGGGCCCACGGCCAGAACCTTGCCCTCCTGGGGCTTTTCCTTAGCGGTGTCGGGGATGACCAGACCGGAGGCCGTCGTCTCCTCGGCCTCGCTCGTCTGGACAACGATCTTGTCCTCGAGCGGTTTGATGTTCACGCTCACCGGGTTGACCTCCACGGGTCGAAAGAAAGCGTTGGCAGGTTTCAGGTTTACGACTCCTACCACCCCCGCCGTCGCGGGTGCCGGGGCGTGTGCGGTGCCGTGCAATTAGCACTCTAGCCACGTGAGTGCTAGTCGCGCAAGGAGGGTCCCCTTGACCGCACCCACCTCCCCGTGCAACGGCACCCACCGGCGGCTTTGTTCCGCGCGTCCTCGGCGGTGAGCGCGTGGTCCCGCCCTACCCTTGGCCAGTGCTCGAGTGCCAGGCCTTCGCCGACGAATCGTTCCGCGAAGTGGACGGCGCGGGCTTCTACGTGATCGCCGCCGCGATGATGCCCGCCGCCCGGCATGCCGAGATCCGCACCCTGCTGCTCGGCCTACGCGGCAACCGGCGGACAGGCAAACTGCACTGGAACGAGATGGACTCCGCCCAACGCCTCGATGCGGCCAAGCGCGTCGCCGACATCGACGAACTCCACGTGGTCACCGTGGGCACCCCGGTGCCACCTCGACGCCAGGAACGCGCCAGGGCGCGGTGCCTGCACCGGTTGGTGATGGAACTGCACAGCGCAGGCGTCACCCGACTCATCGCCGAGGCTCGCACCCGGGAACTGGATCTCCGCGACATCCGCACCGTGCAGGGCGCGCGATGGGACCTGCCCGCGGAAGCCGCCTTCCGGATCGAACACCGGCGCGGTGGTGATGAGCCGCTGCTTTGGTCTGCCGACATAGTCGCGGGCGCGGTGCGTTCCCGGCTCGACGGCAACCACGCCCAGTGGGCGCCGCTGGAATCGTGCGTCTACGAGATCGACGTGCCGACCGGCTGCTGACATGCGCGAAGCCAGGGTCCTGGTCTGCCCCAGGTGCACCTGGCTTCACGACTCGCGTGCCGCCCACGGCGTCACGCTCCTGACCACAGCCTAGGTCGTGTCACGGGCTGTCGCAATCCGTCCAGAGCTGTCGAAGTCTCCGCTCAACGGACGCGAAAGGAATTCACCGGGTGGTCACTCCGGATGGTTGTCCCGTTCCGCACCGGCGAAGTGCGATCGAGGGCGACAGCCGGTCCCCACCACCTTGTTGAGGAGTCATCGTGTCGATGAGCACCCCCTCCCGGCGTTCCGTCCTGCTCGGCGGCGCCGGCGCGCTCGGCCTGGCCGCGCTCGGCGCCTCCGGGCTCGCCCGCGCCGTCGCCTCCCCCGGCGCGGGCCTCGCCGCCGCGCCCGGCGCGGTGTACAACCTCGGCGTCGCGTCCGGCGACCCCTACGCGGACAGTGTCGTGCTCTGGACCCGCCTCGCCCGCAACCCCGTCGCCGAGGACGGTCTCGGCGGCATGCCCGCGCGCGGCCAGGTCGTCGAGTGGCAGATCGCCAAGGACGAGAAGTTCACCGACCTAGTCCGCCACGGCCGCACCTGGGCCAGCCCGGAATCCGCGCACAGCGTGCACGTCGAGGCCGACGGCCTGGCCCCCGGCACCGAGTACTTCTACCGCTTCCGCACCGGCTCCGAAATCTCCCCGGTCGGCCGCACCCGCACCGCACCCGCACCGGGCCAGATGAGCGATCTGACCATGTGCTTCGCCTCCTGCTCGCACTACGGCCAGGGCTACTTCACCGCGTACCGCCACCTCGCCCAGGACGAGCCCGGCCTCATCCTGCACCTCGGCGACTACCAGTACGAGTACGCCGCGGGCGCCAACGAGGTCCGCAAGGTGCTCGGCCCGGAGACGATCCAGCTGGCCGACTACCGCCTGCGCCACGCCCAGTACAAAACCGACCCCGACCTGCAGCTCGCCCACGCGACCGCGCCCTGGCTGGTGGTCTGGGACGACCACGAGACCGAGAACAACTGGGCCGACGAGGTCCCCGAGGACTCCTCCCAGACCCCCGGCGCCGCGTTCCTGGCCCGCCGCAAGGCCGCCTTCCAGGCCTACTACGAGAACATGCCGCTGCGCCGCACCGCCCGCCCCCACGGCATCGACATGCGCCTCTACCGCCGTCTGGCCTGGGGCGACCTGGCCACCTTCCACATGCTCGACACCCGCCAGTACCGCGACAACCAGGCCTGCGGCGACGGGGTGAAGGCCAACTGCGCCGAGCGCCTGACCCCGACCCGGTCGATCACCGGCGACGAGCAGGAGAAGTGGATCGTCGACGGGTTCAACGCCTCCCGCGCCCGCTGGGACGTGCTCGGCCAGCAGGTGTTCTTCGCCCAGATCGACCTCACCCCCGGCGCGGCCGAGGGCTACAACATGGACGCCTGGGACGGCTACAAGGTCAACCGCGACCGCATCGCCACCGCGATGGGGCACTCGGCCGTGCGCAACGGCGTCGTGCTCACCGGGGACGTGCACCGCCACTGGGCCGCGGAGATCAAACAGACCTACGGGCAGCCGGACTCGAAGGGCGTGGGTGTCGAACTGGTCACCACCTCGGTCACCAGCGGCCGCGACGGCGACGACAACCCGAACCAGGCCGTGCTCGACGAGAACCCGCACGTGAAGTTCCACCGCAACCGCCGCGGCTACATCCGCACCAGGTTCACCGCGGACGAACTGCGCGCCGACTACCGCGTGCTGCCGTACGTGACCAAGCCGGACGCGCCGGTCAGCACCGCGGCCTCCTTCGTGGTCGAGGACCGCGTTCCGGCGCTCAATCCGGCCTGAGCCCGAACAGCCCCTTCCTGGCGAGGTCCGGGCGGTGTTAGGTAGGTGCTCACAACGACCAACCGAGCACTGGGGGCGGTACATGCGGCGCACACCAGCACGACTGGCGGTGTTGCTACTGGCGGCGGGCGCGATCTCCGTGCCCGCCGCCGAGGCGGCACCGGCCGATCAGCAACGACAGCGGGACTTCGCCGCGGCGGCGGCCGAATTCGGGGTACCGCAGGACGTGCTGCTCGGCGTCTCGTACCTCGAATCCCGCTGGGACACCAACGCGGGCACGCCGAGCACCTCGGCGGGTTACGGCCCGATGCACCTCACCGACCTGCGGACCGCGGGCGTCGGCACCCACCACGACGAGGGCGGCGAGGACCCGCGCGGCGACGATTCGCGGCCGCCGCTGCACCCGGAGGCCGGACCGCCCGTCCCACCGCCGGACTCCCTGCAGTCGCTGGACACCGCGGCCGAGCTGACCGGCGTGGACACAGCGACGCTGCGCACCGATCCGGCGCAGAACATCCGCGGTGGCGCCGCGTTGCTGGCGTCCTACCACCGTGAGACCGGCGACTGGTACCAGGCGGTCGCCGAGTACAGCGGCAGCGAGGAGCAGTCGGCGGCCACCGCGTTCGCCGACGAGGTGTTCAGCACCATCGCCACCGGCGTCGAGCGGGTCACCGACGACGGCCAGCGCGTCAGCCTCGCACCGACGCCGACGGCCGCACCGAAGGGCCTGCCCGCCGCGGCCGGGCCGATCGAATGTCCACAAGGGATCTCCTGCGAGTGGATCCCGGCGCCGTACCAAGAGATCCCCGACGGCTACGGCAACCACGACAAGGCCGACCGGCCGAACAGCCAGAAGATCGACTACATCGTCATCCACGACACCGAGGGCTACTGGAACAACGTCCTGGACATGGTGCAGGATCCGACGTACGTGAGCTGGCACTACTCGCTGCGCTCCGCCGACGGCCACATCGCCCAGCACGTGCCGACCAAGGACGTCGCCTGGCACGCCGGGAACTGGTACGTCAACGCGAAGTCGATCGGCCTGGAGCACGAGGGCTTCGCGGCGAAGGGCACCTGGTACACCGAGGCGATGTACCGCACCTCGGCGAAGCTGGTGCGCTACCTCTCGGACAAGTACGACATCCCGCTGGACCGCGACCACATCATCGGCCACGACAACGTGCCGGGTCTGTCGCCGATCCGGATCCCCGACATGCATTGGGATCCGGGCCCCTACTGGGACTGGACGCACTACTTCGACCTGCTCGGCGCACCGCTCGGCCGTGACGACACGGGTTCGGGCGACTGGCGGCCGAACACCGGCATGGTCACCATCGCGCCGGACTTCGCCACGAACAAGCCCGCCTTCGAGTTCTGCGAGAAGAACGTGCCGCTGTGCCCGGCACGCGGGTCCACTTCGGTCATCCTGCGCACGGAACCACGGGCGGACGCCCCGCTGCTCAAGGACATCGGGCTGCACCCGCAAACCGGACAGTCCACAATGCACGTGTCCGATGTGGGCAGCCGGGTGGACAGCGGGCAGCAGTACGCGGTCGCCGAGGTCCGGGGCGACTGGACCGCCGTGTGGTACCTCGGGCAGAAGGGCTGGTTCCACAACCCGGCCGGGGCGAAGACCGCGAAACCGGCGCAGGGCAAGGTGGTCACGCCGAAGCCGGGCGTGCAGTCGGTGCAGATATGGGGCGGTGCCTACCCGGAGGCGGCGGCGTACCCCGAGCACATCACGCCGCGCGACTTCATCCCGCTGCCGTACACGATGCCCGCCGGGCAGCGGTACACGCTGGGGCTGATCACGGATTCCGAGTACTACTACGCCGTCGACTTCGACAGCTCGGACCACCAGGTGGTGCGCGGCGAAACGAAGTTCGTCCAGGTCCAGTTCGGACACCGGATCGCCTACGTGAAGGCGGACGACGTCCGGATCCTGCCCTCCTGGGCACCCAACTAGCGGCTGCCGGTGGGGACCGTCTCAGACCGAGACGGTCCCCACCGGCAGCGCCGGATTGGCCGCGAAGTCCAAAGAGGATGGCTTGGCGCCGGCTGCCACCACGTGCGCACCGAGCGCGGCGATCATCGCGCCGTTGTCCGTGCACAGCCGGGGCCGCGGCACCCTGAGTTCGATGCCCGCCTTGTCGCACCGCTCCTGAGCCAGCGAGGACAGGCGTGAATTCGCCGCCACCCCACCGGAAATGACGATCGTGCCGATACCGGCGTCCTTCGCCGCCCGGATCGCCTTCGCGGTGAGCACGTCCGCCACCGCCTCCTGGAACGAAGCCGCCACGTCGTCGACCGGGATCTCCTCACCCCGCCGCTCGGCGCCTTCCACCCAGCGCGCGACCGCGGTCTTCAAACCGGAGAAGGAAAAGTCGAACTTCGCGTCACGAGGACCGGTCATGCCACGGGGAAAGGCGATCGCCGCGGGGTTACCGGCCTTGGCGGCCTTGTCGATCGGCGGCCCACCCGGGTACGGCAGGCCGAGCACCCTGGCCACCTTGTCGTAGGCCTCACCGGCCGCGTCGTCCACAGTGGACCCGAGCTCGACGATGGTGCTCGCCACGTCGTCCACCCGCAGCAACTGCGTGTGCCCACCGGAAACCAGCAGCGCCAGGCACGGCTTGGGCAACGGTCCGTGCTGCAGGGTGTCCACCGCGATGTGCCCGGCGAGGTGGTTGACGCCGTAGAGCGGCACGTCCAGCGCGGCCGAATAGGCCTTCGCCGCGGCCACGCCGACCAGCAGCGCACCGGCCAGCCCCGGCCCGGCGGTCACCGCGATGGCGTCCACATCGGACATCCGCAGCCCGGCGTCGGCGAACGCGCGCTCGGTGGTCGGCACCATCGCCTCCAGGTGCGCGCGACTGGCCACCTCCGGCACCACCCCGCCGAAGCGGGCGTGCTGGTCCACACTGGACGCGACGGCGTCGGCGAGCAGCTCCACGGTGCCGTCGTCGTGCAGCCGGACCAGCCCGACGCCGGTCTCGTCGCACGAACTCTCGATGCCCATGATGATCCGGGCGCCCATCAGCCGGCCTCCTCCGCGACCGCGCCGAGCGGCGGCCGCACCATCGTGTAAGCGTCCGCACCGGACGGCTGGTAGTACCGCTTGCGGAGACCCAGCTTGGTGAACCCGCGTTTCTCATACATCGCGAGCGCCACCTCGTTGTCCGTGCGCACTTCGAGCAGGACCGGCGCGCGCAGCTCGTCGGCCTTGTCCAGCACGGCTTCCAGCAACGCCCTGCCGATGCCCTTGCCCTGGTGTTCCGGTGCGACGCCGATGGTGTGCAGGCTCGCCTCGTGGTCACCACGGGGGCCGACGACGGCCAGCCCCGCATACCCGAGCAGCTCCTGCTCCTCGTAGGCACCGAGGTAGTACGCGCCGGAGTCCAGTTCGGACCGGAAGGCCTGCGCGCTCCACGGGCTGTCGCCGGGGAAGAGCACCTTCTCGATCTCCACGCAGCGCCGGATGTCACCGCGGCGCAACGGCCTCAGTTCGACGGTCACGGCGTGCTCACCCGCTTGCGCGCGCCGGGCTCGACGGCGTCGGGCCGCCGCAGGTACAGCGGGGTCATCGGCGCGGGCTCGGCGCCGGACCGCAGCGCTTCCCGCGCGGCCTTGACCAGGCCGAGCGGCGACGGGTACTCCGGCTGCAAGATGCGCAGGCCGGTCTTCTCGGCGAAGTAGCCCGCCGCGGCCTTGGCGGTGGTCTTGAGTTCAGCGGGGCTCTGCACGGCGGGGTCACCCACACGGTTGCCTTCGGCGTCGTACTCGGCCCAGTACACCTCGCGGCGGCGCGCGTCGGTGACCACGAGGAACGGCTCGCCGGGCGGGACCTCCGCGGCGATCGCGTCCAGGCTGCACACCGGGTGCACCGGGATGCCGAGGCTGTGCGCGAGCGCGGCGGCGGTGGCCATGCCGGCACGCAGCCCGGTGAACGGCCCCGGCCCGGCACCGCAAACGATTGCGCCCAGGTCACGAAGGGTGGTGCCCGCAGCCTGCACGGCGTCGAGCACGTGCGGGGTGAGCAGTTCGCCGTGGGCGCGCGCGTCGATCGTGACGCGCTCGGCGGCGATCGCCAGCGAATCGGGCTCGAGTTGGACGACCCCGGCGGTCACCGCAGGCGTGGAGGTGTCGACGGCCAGTACTAACACGGTTCCCCAGCCTACGACTCACCCGACCGGGAGTGGCGCGCAGGCAACCCGCACCGGCCGGGCGCGTCTGGATCAAGTGAAGAGTTGACCGGCGTGCGGGCGATCCGGTCAACCACGAACGAAAGGGAAACCATGTCCACGCTGCGCCGCGCACTGCTCGTCTCCACCGCGACCCTCGCACTGGCCGGGACGGCCGCCGGCACCGCCGTCGCGACCCCGACCGGCTCGTTCCTCAAGCTCGACAAGCAGATCGTGCGCGCGGGCGAGCAGGTGCGGGTGGTCGCCGGCTGCGGGGTCGACGGGCTGAACTTCGTCGGGTCCACCGCGTTCGCGCCGACCGGGCAGGACGGCCCGTACACCGGCAACGGCGGGGTCGCGGTGTTCGACGTGCGCACGACCGCGGTGTCCTGGGGCTCGGCGACCGTGCGCGCCGACGCCATTCCGGGCGTCTACCAGGTCAGCGAACGCTGCGGCGGCGGGCACGCGGGCAGCAAGGAACTGACCGTCGTCAGCTAAGCCTGCTCGGGGTGATCGATGTCGACGGTGACGACCACCCCGGAGGTCGAGGTGAACTCCGCCTTCCGCCCGTCGACCGCGATTTCGGTGAAGGGATTGCCCTCGGTGAGGAAGGCGACCCAGCGCGGGGTGCGTGCCACGTCGAGCCTGGCGAAGAACCCGTCCGCGCCCTGGGACCCCTCGCCGCTGGTCAGCCAGCCGTCTTCGCCGGGCAGCGCGACCTCACGCAACGGGTGGATCGACGCCAGCCAGTCCGGGTCCTCGGCCAGCAACTCCGCCAGCTCGAACCGGTCGCCGACGACCAGCCCGCCCGCCGCGTCCCGGTCCAGCACCAGGTCGTACGCGGTGCCGTCGGCGAGGAACAACGCGTCCTCGATGGGCACCTGCTCCTTGCCCCACAGCTCCGCCAGCAACGATCGCTCCCGGGTCATCGTCTCCTCCGTCCACGCCCGCCACCACCACAGGATCCCGGTGGCCCCGGGCGCTCGGTCAACCCGGTGTCCGGCACCGGTTCGCCGTTCGGGCCGCGGTTGCGCGGGTCGCGGAACCGCCGCTGGAACGACTCCTGCCAGGTCCGCCCGGTGGTCGAAGCCGGGTCGGGCGCGTTGGGGTCCACCCGCTGGACGGCCACCTGCGCGCCGACCTCGCGGGCGGCGTCCAGGCGCCGGTTGTCGTAGCTGACCAGCTGCCCGTCGACCTCCATCACCCGCAGCGGAGACCGGTCCCAGTCCCAGTCGCCGTTGCGCATGGCTTCCGCGTAGTCGTTCGGCGAGACGGTCCGCTGCGAGAAGTTCACGTCGTTCGCGTCGACCCATTCGAGGTCGCTGGACTCGGTCAGGCCGAGCGCGTCGGTCCAGCCGGTCGGGTTGTGCACGTAGGAGTGCGGCGCCGCGCCCCCGGCCAGGCCCAGCGGATCGGCGCTGCCGTACCGCCCGGCGACCGGGTCGTAGTACCGGTGCTGGTTGTAGTGGAGCCCGGTCTCCGCGTCGTGGTACTGGCCGGGGAAGCGAAGCGGGATGTCGGCGCGCTGCGCCGCGGCGGGGGCCTCACCCCAGAGCGTCGACCGGCTGTGCCAGACGAGTTCGCCCTGCCCGTCGACGAGCTCGGTCGGTGTGCCGACCAGGTCCGTGATGATCGAGTAGAACTGCCGGTCCACCCACTGCTGACCGGCTTCGGCGAGCGGCGCGCGCTCGATCTGGGTCAGCGGGCGGAAGCTCGCCGGGTCGTATTCCCAGGTGGTCGCGGTGCCCGCGGAGTGAACCTGCTCGGCGAGCACGTTGCCGTCCCACGCGAAATCCACGCGCTCGGCGACCGCACCGGCGGCGTCCAGCCGGAGTTTCGCGATCCGCCTGCCGAGGGGGTCGTAGAGGTAGCGCCAGCGCGTCCCGTCCGGGGTCACCACCGAAACCAGCCGGTCGTCGGCGTTCCACTGGTACTGCCAGGCTTCCGGCTTCCGCGACAGGTGCTTCTTCTGCCGCCGGACCATCCGGCCCTGCGCGTCGTGCCGGTAGCTCACCCGGCCGGCGGTCCGGACCAGCGTGCCCGCGTATTCGCGCGCTCCGGTGGTCTCCGCGTGGACCGGGGCCTCGGCTTCGGTCACGTTGCCCGCCCGGTCGTACCGGTAGCGCTCCCGCCAGTCCACGCCCTCCACGCCGAGCACGCGGCCGACGGGGTCCAGCTCGAAGTGCCTGGCGCCGCCGAAGCGGTCCTTGACCGCGAGCAGGTGCCCGTCCGGCCGGTAGCGGTAGTTGCGGAGCTGGAGCTGCCTGGCCTGGCGGGCGCCCGGCGCGCCACCGACCGAGCTCACCGTCTGCGAGACGAGCCGCTGGCTGGTGTCCCACTGCTGGGCGAGCACGGTTCCGCTGTCCAGCAGCCGTTCGACCTCACGCCCGGCGGGGTTGTAACCGAAGGCGACGGAGTGCCCGCCGGTCCGCAACTGCACCGGCCTGGCCGTCGCGTCGTAGGCCCACTCGCTGAGCGACCCGGTGGGAGTGAGCCGCGAGGTCCGGCGGCCGAGCGCGTCGTAGGCCGAGTGGACGGTCCGGCCGTTGATCGTTTCGGCCAGCACCCGGCCGGCGGCGTCGCGTTCATAACGCAGTTCGGCATCCGGGTTCCGCGCGCTGACGATCCGCCCCGCCGGATCGTAGGTGAAGGTGGTGACCTCGGCACCGGCTTCCCGCCGGACGATGTTGCCCATCGGGTCACGGGCGACGCGCAGGCGCTCACCCGCCCCGTTGACCCGTTCGACCAGTTGCCCCGCCGCGTCCCTGGTGTACCGCAGCACCCGGCCGTTGAAGTCCGTTTCGGACAGCAGGTGCCCGGCCGCGTCGTACTCGTACCGCCAGACAAGCCCCTGCGGGTTGGTCACCGCGACCAGTTGCAGCGTGGCGTCGTAGTGGAACTCGGTGCGGCCGCCGTCCGGCGCGATCTCGGCGGCGGGCAGGTCGAAGTGCGTGGTCTCGACCCGCCGGACCTGGCCGAGGGCGTCGATGTGCTCCACCTCGCTGCCCTGGCCGTCGTAACGCCAGTGCTCGGTGCTGCCGTCGGGCAGCGTCCGGGACCGGAGCCTGCCCTCGACCGTCCAGGCGAACCTGGTCACGCCGCCCATCGGGTCGGTGCGTTCGACGATCCGGCCGAACTGGTCGCGGGTGAACCGCGTGGTCGCGCCCAGGGGATCGGTCACCCGCAGCGGGAGCCCCGCGTGGTCGGTGTCGATCCGGCGGGACTGGCCGAGCGCGTCGATCACGGCGACCCGGTGACCACGCTCGTCGTGCTGGTAGCGGGTGACCGCACCGGCGGGATCGGTCTCCGCGCTCAGGTTGCCGCGCTCGTCGTACTCGAAGCCCCAGACCGCGCCATCGGGCTGCACCACCGAGACGGGCTGGCCGAACTCGTTGTAACCGGTGAGGATCTGCGTGCCGTCCGGCCGCGTCACGACCGTCGGATTGCCCGCTTCGTCGTACTCCCAGCGCGAAGTCCGGCCGACGGCATCGGTGCGGGAAAGCAGCCTGTCCCGGGAATCCCATTCCTGGACCACGGTGTGCCCGAGCGGATTGGTCTCCTCGACCACCTGGTTGGCTTCGTTGAACCGGTAGGTGGTGGTGAAGCCCAGCGCGTCGGTGAAGCGCGTGATCCGGTTCCCGGTGTCGTAGCTGAAGGTGCCGTTGAGGAAACCGCCGGAACCCTGGTTGGCCACGCACCGGCCGTCGGCGTCGTAGAAGTAGCGGTACCACTCGCCGTTGCGGTCGGTCCACTGGGTGATCCGCCCCGCGTGGTCGTAGGTGAAGGCGAACGCCCTGCCGGACGAGTTGACGACCTCGGCCAGGTCACCGCTGTCGTGGTAGCGGAACCCGGCCAGCACCACCGGTTCGGCGCCCTCGGCGAGCAGGCTGAGTTCGGTGATGCGGCCCGCTTCGCTGCCCACCCCGATGCGGTGACCGCCGGAATGGCTGATCACCTCGGGCGTCCCGGCCCGGTCACGCCGGATGTCGATCCGGTTGCCGTTGCGGTCCTCGATGGCGGACAACGGGCGGACGCCGGTCGCTCCGGCCGGGAAGTGCAGGGTGAGCCCGATTTCACGGCGGTACACGGCGAAGCCGGTATCGGTCCGGCGCAACGGCCAGCCGGGTCCGACCGCGGGCAGCACCTCGCCGCGGACCGGTGGTTCCGGGTAGACCAGCAGCATGCCGTCCTCGGCGGCGAAGACCACCCCCTGGTCGTCGAACTCCAATCGCTGGTCCACTGTGGACGCCCAGGACCGGCCGAAGGAACGGCCGGTGCGGTAGCTGGACACGTGGGTGCGCCGCAGCACCAGCGGGAGCACCCCGGCCAGCTCGACGTCGACGTTGGTCAGCACCATTTCCCCGGTGACCACGTCGACGGGGTCGTTCTCGCAGCGACGCCGGTCTTCGGGGGTCTTGGTGTTGTTCGGGTCGTCGGGTCGCGAGGATCCGTCCGGTTTGGACGAACCGGGGGTGGTGCCGTCCGATGGTTTCGAACCGGGCGTGTCGGCCCCGCTCGGGGTGGTGTCCGTGCCTGACGGGGTGGTGTCCGGGGAGTTCGGGCTGGTCGTGTCCGGGGTTCTCGTCGTGCTGGGCTTCGCGCCCGAGGGAGTCGTGCCGCCGCCCGGTTTGCCGCCCTTGCGCAGCATCTTCGACAGCTTCTCGATGATCTCGCCGAGCTTGTCGATGATCTTGCGGATCTTCGGCGACACGTTGCCGATGGTCTTGACCAGCTTGCGGATGAACTCGCTGATCTTGCTGATCGTCTTCGTGATCGCCGCCGTCGCCTGCGCCGCGATGACCGGCGTGGCAAAACCGAGGGTGGCGGCAGCCTCCAGCGCCCAGGCGATCAACTTCCCGACCAGCTCGGCCACCAGATCACGCACCAGCTCGCGCACCGCCGCGACCACCGTGCCCATGATCATCACGCCGGCGGAAATCCCGTCGGTCAGCGACGCCGCACCCGCCAGGGCATCCGCCTGCTCCGCAGCCGCGCCCCGGTATGCCTCGGCGCCCTCGCCCTGCCAGCCCACGGTGCCGTTGGTGACCTCGTTGCCCAGATCCCCGGCGATCGCGTTGACCTCGGCCGCGACATTCGCCCACGTTTCGGAGAAGGACTGGATCACCGGTGGATCGCCTGCCAGCCAATCCAGCGCTTCCTTGAGCGGCTGGACGTGCTCGATCAGCCACGAGACGCCATATGAGGCCAGCGTGCCGATCGGGTCCACGACCATCGACAGCACCTCGAGGCCGACCCCGACCGCCCCCAGACCGGCCTCCACCCACGACCCGTCCGAGACACCGTTGGCCAGATCCACCGCCGACTCGGCGATGCCGATCCCGGTGACCCCCGTCGTCTGCGACTGCGCCTGCGCGACGAGCGGATTACCACCAGCGGTCACGGCCAACCCCTTTCAACGGCACCCGAGGGCTCCGACGGGCCGGGGGCCGCTCCGGTTCCCTCATGGCACCGCGAGGTCGGTCATTCGTCTTCGTCCGGATCCCACGACAGGAGGCGCACCTTCGCGACCGTGCGCAGGTGCCGCTTCATCGCGGCCGCGGCGGCTTTCGGATCGCCGAGGCTGATGCCGTTGAAAATGCGGTGATGCTGGGCGAGCGAGCGCTTCGGCCGCCCGGGCTGGTGCAGCGACTCGGTACGACTCTCGGCGATCTGCTCGGCGATCGAAGTCATGAACTCGGCGAGGATCGGATTGCGCGCGGCGGCGGTGACGGCGGCGTGGAACCGGCGGTCACCTTCGATGCCCTGCTCGCCGTTGTCGATCTCCTCGGTCATGTACCGCAGGGCATCCTCGAGCGCGTCGAGGTCCTCCTTGGTACGCCGCTCGGCCGCGAGTTCGGCGAGCTTGGTCTCCATGGCCTCGCGTGCTTCGAGCACGTCAGGCAGCCTTCGCCGCCGTTCCACCAGCTCATCGACCGGTTCGAGGTCCATTTTGGCGCTGGTCAGGTAGGTGCCGCCGCCGTGGCGCACCTCGACGAGCCCCTGCACGTCAAGCACCACGATCGCCTGCTTGACCGACGCCCGGCTCACGCCGAGTCGCTGGGCCAACTCCCGCTCGGCAGGCAACTTGTCGCCCGCCCCGAGGCCGGACTCCACCACGTACTCCCGGATGCGCTGGACCACCTGCTCGTACAGCCGTGGCCGCGACATCGGGCGCAGTGCGTCGGACCCCATGCATCCCCTCCGGATCACGATCGGCCTGGACCCCCGAGCCTAACAGCCGGTGACCAAAAGCCCACCCGAAAATGATCCAGTGGCTAGCTGGCGCACTGGCCAAGTGGCTGAGCCACTAAGCCAATGCACCTCTTGACAGAGTGATCCAGCCACCGCAAAGTGGTCTAGCCACTGAACCACTACTCCACTGAACCACTCAGCCACCAAACGCCCGAGCGGGCCCGGAGGCGCCGAGAAGTCGGCGGACCAGCCCACCGGCCCAGGAGCCACACGCCCACCAAGCCACCCGGCCGCCGACCCACCCGACAGCAACCACCCGAAACCCAAGCGGCTCCCGGTCGCTCGACTGCCCAGCCACTCAGTAATCCAGCTACCCGCTCCCAGCCACTCGGTAATCCAGCTATCCAACTCTGCGCCACTCAGCCCACCCGGCCAACGGCATCCGGCCACCCGGCCACCCGGCCACCCGGCCACGAGAGTCACCCAACCCTCGGGAGCCACCGGGCCGCAGGACTTACCCGGCCGCTCACCCCAGGGCGGCCACCGAAGCCCGACCAAGTGGGCTGGCCACCTAGCCACCTAGCCAGCCAGGCCCGCCGCTAGCCAGCCAGCCAGCCAGCCACGAGAGTCACCAGTCCACCGGAGCCATTAGGCCGCGGACCCTATCCGGTCCACCGGCCACCAGCGGTCGGCCATCGAAGCCTGGCCGAGTGGCCTGACCACTCAGCCACCTAGCCACCTAGCCAGCCAATCAGTCAGCCACGAGAGTCACCGATCCACCGGAGCCACTAGGCCGCGAACCCACCCGGCCACCGGCACCAGCGATCGGCCACCGAAGTCGGCCAAGTGGACTGACCACTCAACCACCCAGCCACTCAGCCATCCAGCCACTGCGGCGACCAACGACGGGAGCCCTGATGTCCGCCGAGCTGATTTCGATCCTCGTCCTCGTGGTGATCTTCGTGGTCGCCACCACCCGGTCGATCAACATGGGCGTGCTGGCCTTCGCCGGGGCGTTCGGCGTCGGCACGCTGGTCGCCGGGATGGACGCCGACGGCATCTTCGCCGGGTTCCCCGGGGATCTGTTCGTGGTGCTGGTCGGCGTCACCTACCTGTTCGCCATCGCCAGGGCGACCGGCACCACGGACTGGCTGGTGCACGCGTCGATCCGGCTGGTCGGCGGGCGGCTCGCGCTGATCCCCTGGGTGATGTTCGCGGTCACCGCCGTGCTCACCGCGATCGGCGCGGTCAGCCCGGCCGCGGTCGCCATCGTCGCGCCCATCGCGCTCGGGTTCGCCTCCCGCTACGGCATCAGCCCACTACTGATGGGCGCCCTCGTCGTGCACGGGGCCCAGGCCGGCGGGTTCTCCCCGATCAGCGTCTACGGCTCCACGGTGAACAGCATCGTCGGCCGCGAGAACCTGGCGGGCAGCGAAACCGTGCTCTTCCTGGCCAGCCTGGCGGTCAACCTGGTCATCGCGGCCATCCTCTTCGTCGTGCTCGGTGGGCTGAAGCTCGGCCGAACGCGCATCACCGCCGAGAACGAAACCGAAGACGAGACCGAAGAGATCCCGAAGCTGAACCCGGCGCGGATCGCCGTGCTGGTCAGCCTGGTCGCGCTGGTCGTCGGCGCGCTGGTGTTCGACCTCGACGTCGGCCTCACCGCGATCTCGCTCGCCGTGCTGCTCAGCGTGTTCTGGCCGGACACCGGCCGCAAGGCCGTCGGCGAGATCACCTGGCCGACCGTGCTGCTCATCTGCGGTGTGCTCACCTACGTCGGCGTGCTCCAGGAAATGGGCACGATCGACTACGCGGGCAACGCGGTGACCGGCGTCGGCGTGCCGCTGCTCGCGGCGCTGCTGCTCTGCTACATCGGCGCGATCGTCTCCGCGTTCGCGTCCTCGGTCGGCATCATGGGCGCGCTGATCCCGCTGGCCGTGCCGTTCCTCGCCCAGGGCACGGTCGGGCCGATCGGGATGATCGCCGCGCTGGCGGTGGCGGCCACGGTGGTCGACGTCAGCCCGTTCTCCACCAACGGCGCGCTGGTGCTGGCCAACGCCAAAAACGTCGACCGCGACACGTTCTTCCGGCAGCTGATGGTCTACGGCGGCATCATGGTCGTGGTGGTCCCGGCCGCCGTGTGGCTCGCCCTGATCGTGCCCGGCTGGGGCTGACCCAGTACAACCGAGGAGGTTCCGCGTGCGTTTGTTCCCCGCCCTGGAAGAGGCTTCGGACGCCGAAGCCGTCCGGTTCGGCGACCGTGCCCTCAGCTACGCCGAGCTGTCGACCGTCGCCGGCACGCTGGCGACCAGCCTGCGCGAACTCCCTGGGCAGGCACGCGTGGCGGTGTGGGCCACGGCCACGCTGGAAACCACGGTCGCGGTGGTCTCGGCGCTGCTGGCCGGGGTGCCCGCGGTGCCGATCAACCCGAAGATCGGTGAGCGCGAACTGCAGCACATCGTCACCGACAGCGCCCCGGCGCTGGTGCTCGCCGAGCCGGGCGCCGAGCTGCCCGAAGGTCTGCGTGACCTGCCACGCAAGGACATCGAGCTGACCAGCGGGCAGGTCGAGCTGCCACCCGAGCCGGACGACGAAGCCCCGGCGATGATCGTCTACACCTCGGGCACCACCGGGCCGCCGAAGGGCGTCGTACTCCCGCGCCGCGCGATCTCGTCCACTTTGGACACCCTGGAGGACGCCTGGCAGTGGACCGCGGACGACGTGCTGGTGCACGGGCTGCCGCTGTTCCACGTGCACGGGCTGATCCTCGGCATGCTCGGACCGTTGCGCCGCGGTGGTTCGGTGATCCACCTGGGCAAGTTCTCCACCTCCTCGCTCGCCGCGGAACTGCTCGGCCGCGGCACGATGATGTTCGGCGTGCCCACGATGTACCACCGCATCGCCGGTGAACTCGAGCACGACGAGGCTCTCGCGTCGGCGTTGCGCGGCGCTCGCGTGCTGATCTCCGGTTCGGCCGCGCTGCCGGTGCACGACCACCAGCGCATCACCGCGGCCACCGGCCAGCAGGTGATCGAGCGCTACGGGATGACCGAAACCCTGATGAACACCAGTGTCCGCGCCGACGGCGAGCGCAAGCCCGGCACGGTCGGGGTGCCGCTGCGCGGGGTGGACGTGCGGCTGGTCGACGAGTCCGGCCAGGCCATCGAGACCAGTGACGGCGAGACCGTCGGCGAAATCCAGGTGCGCGGGCCGAACCTTTTCACCGAGTACCTGAACCGGCCCGACGCGACCGCCGAGGTGTTCGACGACGGCTGGTTCCGCACCGGCGACATGGCCACCCGCGACGCCGACGGCTACCTCCGGATCGTCGGGCGCAAGGCCACCGACCTGATCAAGAGCGGCGGTTACAAGATCGGCGCCGGTGAGATCGAGAACGCGTTGCTGGAGCACGCCGGGGTCGCCGAGGCCGCGGTGACCGGCGAACCGGATCCCGATCTCGGGGAACGCGTCGTCGCCTGGATCGTGCCGGACGGCCCGCGACCGGCGGAACAGGACCTGATCGACCACGTCGCGCGATTGCTCACCCCGCACAAGCGTCCGCGGGTGATCCGATTCGTGGAAGCGTTGCCGCGCAACGATATGGGCAAGGTGATGAAGCGAGCGCTCGGTGTCTGAGCGGCTGTCGGCCCGTGCGCTGATCGGCACGCTCGCCACCGGATTCGCCGATTTCGACACCGGCTCGGCCGACTATTCCGAAGTGGACGGTCCGATCGGCTGGCCCGGGTACGGCGATGCGCACGAGGCCGCCGCGAAGCGCACCGGCGAGAGTGAATCCGTGGTGTGCGGACGTGGCCGAATCGGGGACATCGACGCGGTCCTGATCGCCTTCGAATTCGGCTTCCTCGGCGGTTCGATG
Organism: Saccharothrix sp. AJ9571; assembly: GCF_021725495.1. NCBI lineage: Bacteria > Bacillati > Actinomycetota > Actinomycetes > Pseudonocardiales > Pseudonocardiaceae > Saccharothrix > Saccharothrix sp. AJ9571. The sequence goes on from NZ_CP091382.1 coordinate 1,692,341, forward strand.
GGCGGGCGGACCGGTGATCGGGTCGAAACGGCCTTCGTCCGCGCGCGGGAATCGCGGCTGTCACTGGTATTCCTGATCGCCACCGGCGGAAGCCGGATGCAGGAGGGCATGCGGGCGTTGTCCCAACTCCAGCGGGTCGCCCGGCAGATCGCGCTGACGCGGGCCGCTGGACTGCCGCAGATAGCCGTGCTCCGCGATCCCGCGACCGGCGGCGGCTGGGCGACCTTGGGTGCGGGCGCGGACGTCACCCTCGCACTTTCCGGCGCACAGATCGGTTTCGCCGGTTCGCGAGTGCGTCCACCCGGCGACGCGCACGCCTACACCGCCGAATCCCAGTACGACTCGGGCCACATCGACGCCGTCATCACCCCCGAGGACCTACCCGCCACGCTCTCCGCCTGGCTGCACCTCCTCGCCGGACCGCCCGCCGCTGAAGTCCCCGTTCCACCGGCGCTTGGCAGGCGAACCCTCCCGGAAACCGGCTGGGAAGCCGTCCAGCACGCCCGCGCCGCCGAACGCCCACGAGCACAGTCCTATTTAGACCACTACTTCGAGACCCGACAAGACATCAACGGCGATCTGTGTGGCGGCCGTGATCCCGGAGTCCTCTGTGGATTCGGCACGCGGAACGGCGAGACCATCGCCTATGCCGCTCAAGCGGGCACACCCACCCTCCCGTCTGGTTTCCGCACCGCCGCCAGACTCATCTCGCTGGCCGACCGCCTGGGCATTCCCATCCTGACCATTGTGGACACACTCGGCGCGGCGAACGACGCCACCGCCGAACGGGCGGGCGCCGGTCCGGCGATCGCGGAGTTGTTCCTCGCGGTGGCCGGTGCGAGCGTGCCGATCACCTCGCTGGTGATCGGCGAAGGCGGCTCCGGTGGCGCACTGGCGTTCGCCGCACCCAGCCGGACGTGGATGACGCCGGACAGCTACTTCTCGGTCACCTCACCGGAAGCCGCGGCGTCGATCCTCAAGCGCGACCCGTCGGAGGTGCCCGAAACCGCGAACCGGCTGCGCCTGCGCCCGCAGGACGTGGTCGAACTCGGTGTCGCGCAAGGCATCGCGCCCCCAGTGGAGGACAACTCATGAGCCTGGTCGAACTCGACGCGGTGGAACTGGCCGAGCGGATCCGGCGGCGCGAGGTGTCGTGCACCGAGGTGATGGCGGCCTACCTCGACCAGATCGAGCAGCACAATCCGCGGGTCAACGCCATCGTCGCGCTGCGGGACCGCGACGAGCTGATGCGGGAGGCCGCCGAGCGGGACCGGGAGCCGTACCGCGGCTGGATGCACGGGTTCCCGCTGGCGGTGAAGGACCTGTCGGCGGCGGCCGGGCTGCCGTGGACCTTCGGCTCGCCGATCTTCGCCGACCAGATCGCCCAGCACGACGACCTGTTCGTGCGGCGGATGCGGGACGCGGGCGCGATCGTGATCGGCAAGACCAACGTGCCCGAGTTCGGGCTCGGCTCGCAGACCTACAACCCGGTCTACGGGCAGACGCGGAACCCGCACGACCTTTCGCGCACGCCGGGCGGCAGCAGCGGGGGTGCCGCGGCGGCGGTCGCGCTGCGGATGCTGCCGGTGGCCGACGGCAGCGACTACCTCGGTTCGCTGCGGAACCCGGCGGCGTTCACGAACACCTACGGATTCCGGCCGTCGCTGGGCCGGGTGCCGTCGACCTCGTTCGTGGCGCAGTTGGACACGGCCGGGCCGATGGGCCGGACGGTGGCCGACGTCGCGGCGCTGCTGTCGGTGCAGGCCGGGCCGGACCCGGGTGCGCCGCTGGCGATCACCGAAGACCCGTCGATGTTCGTGCCGCCGCTGCCGGAGCGCGACTTCAGCGGCACGCGGATCGCGTGGGTCGGCGATTTCGACGGATACCTGGCGATGGAGCCGGGCGTACTGGACGTCTGCCGGGGTGCGTTCGCCGCGTTCGAGGAACTGGGCTGCGAGGTGGTGCCCGCGGTGCCGGACTTCCCGATGGACCGGGTGTGGCGGACCGTGCTGACCTGGCGGGGCTGGAACGTCGCGGCGAACCTTGGCTCGCTCTACCGCGCGCCCGCGCTGCGTTCGCAGCTGAAGCCGGAACTGGTGTGGGAGCTGGAGCAGGGGCTGGCGCTGTCGGCGGCCGACCTGGGCCCGGCCGCGCTGGAACGCACGCGGTGGCTGGAGGCGCTGCTGCGGTTCTTCGAGGACTTCGATTTCATCCTCGCGCCGAGCGCGCAGGTGTTCCCGTTCTCGGTGGACGTGCCGTGGCCGACGACCGTGGGCGGGCGCGCCATGGACACCTACCACCGGTGGATGGAAACCGTGGCGCCCTGGTCGCTGGCAGGCGTCCCCGTCATGGGCATGCCGGCCGGGTTCAACGCCGACGGCCTGCCCATGGGCGTCCAACTCATCGGCCCCCCACGCGCCGACCTCCCCGTCCTGCAACTGGCCTCCGCCCACGAAGCCCGCTCGATGCTTTTGCGGGCAAAAGCATGATGCCCAGGTCAGGGGGCCCTTTTAGGATGGTGATCATCGTCTGACCGCGAGGAGCCGTCCGCATGCCGCTGAACTTCGACCTGTCGCTGGAGCAGCTCCAGAGCTATCAGGGCACCAATCCCCGCCCGGCCGATTTCGACGAGTTCTGGGCGAAATCGCTCGTCGAGTTGGACGCCACCGAGCCGCGGGTCGAGATCACGCCCGCCGAGTTCTCGGCGCCGTTCGCGCGCTGCGAGCACCTGGAGTTCACCGGCGTCGGTGGCGTGCGGGTGCACGCAAAGCTCGCGCGGCCGCTGGAGGACACCGAGGGCCCGGCCGTGCTCTTCTTCCACGGCTATAACGGCAGGTCAACGCCCTGGACGGAACTGCTCCCCTATGTCGCGCGCGGGCAGACCGCCGTCGCGATGGACCTGCGCGGGCAGGGATGGGGCGCACCCGCCACGGGATGGGCGGTGAGCACCCAGCTGCTCCTCGGCCTCGAAGAAGGCGCCGACCGGCTGCACATGCGGCACGCCTTCCTCGACACCGTCCGCCTCGCGCGCACCGTGATGGACCTGCCCGGCGTCGACCCGGCCCGGATGGCGACCACCGGCCACAGCCAAGGCGGGGCGCTGAGCCTGGCGTGCGCGGCGCTCGAACCACGGATCGCGCTGGTCGCGGCGGTCTTCCCGTTCCTGTCGGACTACCAGCGGGCGTGGGAGCTGGCGCTCGGGGAAGCGCCCTACAACGAAATCACCAACTGGTTCCGCAAGCGTGACCCTCAGCATCAGCGACGCGAGGAAATCTTCACCCGGCTTGGGTACATCGACATCCAGCACCTCGCTCCGCGTGTGCGGGCGCGGGTGGACTGGACGGTGGCGCTGGAGGACGTCGTGTGCCCGCCGTCGACCCAGTTCGCGGCCTACAACAAGCTCACCTGTGCCAAGTCGATGCGCACCTACCCCGACTTCGGCCACGAGGACCTACCGGGCATCGAAGACGCCCTGTACACCGTCCTACCCCCCCTCTGACCAGGCCCGAATGCTTCTGCGGGCAAATGCATCCGGCCTGCCGGCGGGGGTCAGCGGGTGGGGAGGAGGGGGGTGCGGGTGGTCCAGTTCCCGTGCGGTTCCAGTGCGATCCGGCGCACGTCGTCTTCTTCCCGCGAAAGCCGGACGACGAGGTGGTCGGCGGAGAGACGGTCGGCGGAGCCTTCACCCCATTCGACTACCACGGCCGAGGCTTCCAGGTCGGTGTCCAGGTCGAGGTCGTCCAGCTGCGCCAGGTCCCCGCCCAGCCGGTACGCGTCCACGTGCACCAGCGGCACCGGGCCCGGGTGCACCCGCGCCAGCACGAACGTCGGCGAGCTGACCCGCCCCGAGACGCCGAGGCCTTCGGCGATTCCCCTGGTCAGCGTGGTTTTCCCCGCCCCGAGCGGCCCGGCGAGCAGCACCAGGTCACCCGCCCGCAGCTCACGGCCGAGCGACCGGCCGAAAGCGATCGTGTCCTCCGGGGTCGTGCATTCGAAATTCACCGGTTCAGCCACCGCCACAGTCGTCGTGAGGAATCCGCGCCGTCCACCCCGGCGCAGCGTTGCAGAAGATCGATCAGGTGGCTGTTCACCAGCTCGGGCTGTTCCAGCTGCACCATGTGCCCCGCGCCGCGCACCCGCACCAGCTCCGCGTCGGGGAGCTCGGCGGCGATCCGCTCGGCGTGCGAATAGGGCGTCATCCGGTCGGAGTCGGCGCCGATCACCAGCACGTGCGCGTGCTTCAACCCGGCCAGCGCCGCGTACCGGTTGTGGCTGCCGAGCGTGTCGGCGAAGTTCACCAGTCCCAGCACCGGCGTCACTTCGAGCATTTCCAGCATGAAGTCGACGATCCGCGGGCTCACGTCCCGCGCACCGAAAGCCAGCCGCCGCACGGCCTGCCGCGTCAGCTGCCCGCCCGCGGCCCGCACGAACTCCACCAGTCCCGGCTGCCAGCCCGCCAGCTCACTGACCCCGCGCGTCAGCGGGTTGTACTTCGACAGCAGACCCCGCGGGATGCCCCGCGTGCCGACCTCACCGGCGGCGGTCGCGATCAGCGCCACGCCCCCGATCCGTTCCTCGAACAGGTCCGGGTGCCGCTGCGCCAGCTCCATCACGACCATGCCGCCCATCGAGTGGGCCATCAGCACCAGCGGGCCCTCCGGCGCGACCGCGCGGATCACCGCGTGCAGATCCTCGGCCAGCTGCTCGATCGTGCTGGTCTCGTGCGTCGCCGCGCCGGACAGCCCGTGGCTGCGGTGGTCGTAGTAGACCTGCCGCACGCGCGGCAGCGTCAGCGAAGCCAGGTCTCGCCGCTGGAAGTGCCAGCTGAGCTGGGAAAGCGCGAAGCCGTGCACCCCGACGAGCGTCAACGCGGGACTGCCGCCGTCAGCCGGGTCGACCTCCGCGACCGCCAGCGGTGTGCCGTCGTCCGCGGCCACCGTCGACATGCGATCCGGCTTCAGCTCACCGAGCGGCTCGTCGCCGAAGGGGTCCACGCGGTGGCGCCGCTGCTGCGTGGCGACGGTGATCGCGGCGGCGGCCGACCCGGTCAGCACCGCGCCGATACCTCCGGCGATCGCCAGCAGTCTCCGTGACGGAGCCGCCATCAGCGCTGCCCCGCGTAGCTGCGCACGACCCGCGGCCGGTACATCCCGGTGACGATCTCGTAGTCGATCGTGCCGATCTTGTCGGCCCATTCGCGTGCGGTCGGCGCCCCGGCCTCACCGGTGCCGAACAACACCACCTCGGCACCCGGTTCCGGCTGGTGGTCACCGCAGTCGACGACGATCTGGTCCATGCACACGCGGCCGGCCACCGGCCGCCGTTTTCCGTCGAGCCAGACGTCCAGCCGGCCGGACAACGTGCGCGGCACGCCGTCCGCGTAACCGACGGGGACCAGTGCCAGCGTGGTGTCGGTGGCCGCGGTCCACGTGTGCCCGTAGGAGACGGACTCGCCCGCCGCGATGCGTTTGGTCGAGACCACGGACGAGCGGAAGGTCATCACCGGGCGCAGGTCCTCCGGCTGCGGCACGGGATTGAGCCCGTACATCGCGATGCCGACGCGCACCAGGTCGAAGTGCAGATCGGGGCGGGTCAGCGTGGCGGCCGAATTCGCCAGGTGCCGCAGCGGTTCCAGGCCCGCTTCCCGCGTGACCTCATAGGCCTGCTCGAACCGCGAAGCCTGCATGTCGATCGACGGGTGACCGGGCTCGTCCGCGCAAGCCAGGTGCGACCAGATGGCCACGACTTCGACCGCGGAATCGTCGGCCGCCGCTTTGACCAGCGCGGACCAGTCGTGCGGCGGGCAGCCGTTGCGCGACAAGCCGGTGTCGATCTTCAGGTGCACCCGCGCCCGGCCACCGGCCCGCCGGGCCGCGTCGGCCGCGCGCTCCAGCTCACCGGCGTTGCTGAGGCCGAGATCCACCCCCGCCTCGATGGCGGGGGTGAAGTCGGTGTCCGCGGGGTCGAGCCAAGCCAGCATCGACGTCTGGATACCCGCCGCACGCAGGGACAACGCCTCGGCGAGCGAACAGGTGCCGAGCCAGGTCGCGCCCGCCTCCAGTGCGGCGCGCGCGACCGGCACCGCGCCGTGCCCGTAGGCGTCCGCCTTCACCACGGCTATGGTCGCGGCGCCCGAGGCGGCCGCGCGCCCGGCGAGCAGCGCGAGGTTGTGGCGGAGGTGGTCCAGGTCGACGCGGACTTCAGCGCGGGAGAACGGGTCTGGGCTCATGACCAGCCCATTTTCCCACAGGGGTCACTCCAACCGGGCTCCGGTGGTGGCGGAGAACACGTGCAGCTCGTCCGGCCGGACGCGGAAGTGCAGCGTGTCACCCATGGACGGCGGCGTGCGCGGGTCGACCCGCGCGACCACCGTGGTGCCCGCCTCCGGGTCGTCGCCGGCCAGCTTGCCGTAGCAGTAGGCGTCCGAGCCGAGCTCCTCGACGAGGTCCACCTTGACCGGGATGGTGGTCTCCCCGGCCTGCGCGACCTCGAGCGACTCCGGCCGGAAGCCGACCGTGACGCCGTCGCTGCCCGCCTTGGCGATGATGTCGCGCGGCAACGCCACCCTCGCTCCGCCGACGGTCGCGCCGTCCTCGGTGAGTGAAGCGTTGACGAGGTTCATCGCCGGTGAGCCGATGAACCCGGCCACGAAGGCGTTCGCGGGCCGCTCGTACAGCGCGCGCGGGGTGTCGCACTGCTGCAGCAGACCGTCGGAAAGCACGGCCACGCGGTCACCCATGGTCATGGCCTCGACCTGGTCGTGCGTGACGTAGACGGTGGTGACGCCGAGGCGTCGCTGCAGCGCGGCGATCTGCGTGCGGGTGGACACGCGGAGCTTGGCGTCGAGGTTCGACAGCGGCTCGTCCATCAGGAAGACCTGCGGTTCGCGCACGATCGCGCGGCCCATCGCCACGCGCTGGCGCTGACCACCGGAAAGCGCCTTCGGCTTGCGGTCGAGGTAGTCCTCGATGTCGAGCAGCTTGGCCGCGTCGCGCACGCGCTCCTTGATCTCGGAGGCGGGCTTGCCCGCGATCTTGAGCGCGAAGCCCATGTTCTGCCCGACGGTCATGTGCGGGTACAGCGCGTAGTTCTGGAACACCATGGCGATGTCCCGCGACCGCGGCGGCAGCTGGGTGACGTCGCGGTCACCGATCCACACCGAGCCGTCGTCGATGTCCTCGAGCCCGGCGAGCATGCGCAGGCTGGTCGACTTGCCGCAGCCCGACGGGCCGACCAGCACCAGGAATTCGCCGTCGGCGATCTCCAGGTCGAGCGCGTCCACCGCGGGCCGCTCCGCCCCGGAGTAGTGCCTGGACGCCTTGTCGTAGGTAATCGTCGCCATTCAGCTTTCCCTTCCTAACGCTCGCGCGTGCACGAGTTCGCGCGCGCCCTGGTGCCGCTGCCGGATTTCCTGGCCCGCGTCGGTGTCCGGCCCACCGAGTCGCAGCACATCCGATCCGCGCCAGTGGGGCGGCGCGGTGGTCCCGGCCAGTGCCCAGGCCGCCTGGCGGGCGGCACCGAGCGCCACGTACTCGGCCGGGGCCGGCACCTCGACCGGCAGGCCGAAGATCACCGGCGCGGCGGCCCGCACGCTGGCCGACTGCGCGGCACCGCCGATCAGGAGCACCCGGCGCGGTTCGACCCCGTGCCCGGCGATCGCCTCGAGACCGGCGGCCAGTCCGCACAGCATGCCTTCCACGGCGGCTCGCGCCAAGTACTCCGGCTTCATGTTCGACCTGGTCAGGCCGAGCAAGGTGCCGTTCGCGTCCGGCAGATTCGGGGTGCGCTCGCCGTCGAGGTAGGGCAGCAGGGTCAGGCCACCGGCGCCCGCCGGGGCCGAAAGCGCGAGCCGGTCCAGCCCGGCGAGGTCGACGCCGAGCAGGTCGGCGGTGGCGGTGAGCACCCTGGCCGCGTTGAGCGTGCAGGCCAGCGGGAGGAAGCGGCCGGTCGCGTCGGCGAACCCGGAGACCGTGCCGGTGGCGTCGGCGGAGGGGGTCTCGGAGACCGCGAACACCGTGCCGCTGGTGCCGAGCGAGACCACCACGTCACCGGGGCCGAGCTCGAGCGCGAGGGCCGCCGCCATGTTGTCGCCGGTGCCCGCAGACACCAAAACCCCGTCCTCCGTGTGCCCGGATGCTTCTGCGGGCAAAAGCAGGTCCGGCAGTTCGGGGGTGCGGCCGAAGGCGCGTTTGAGCAGGTCAGAGCGGTACTCGCCGGTGGTCGGGGAGAAGTAGCCGGTGCCGGAGGCGTCCCCGCGATCGGTCGTGACCCGCTCCGGGCAGCCAAGGATGCGCCAGGTGAGCCAGTCGTGCGGCAGCACCACGCGCGCCACCCGCGCGGCCAGTTCCGGCTCGTGCTCGGCGAACCAGCGCAGCTTGGTCACGGTGTAACTGGCGACCGGCACCGAGCCGACCGCCTTCGCCCACGCCTGCGGCCCGCCGAGTTCGGCGATCAGGTCCTGCGCCTGCGGGCCGGACCGCGTGTCGTTCCACAGCAGCGCCGGCCGCACGACCTCGCCTGCCTCGTCCAGCGCCACCATGCCGTGCTGCTGCCCGCCGACGCCGATCGCCGAAACGCCGTCGAGCAGGCCCTTCGCGGCCTCGGTGAATGCCGTCCACCAGTGCTGGGGGTCCACCTCGGTGCCGTCCGGGTGCGCCGCGCGCCCTTCCCGGACCACCGCGCCGGTCTCGGCGTCGCAGACCACCACTTTCGCCGACTGGGTGGACGAGTCGACCCCGGCGACCAGAGTGGGCGTGTGCATGGTCACGAGCCTGGCCGGACTTGGAGCTTCCGTCCAGTACTTGCGCGGAACATGTCCAGTGCCCGCGGGTATTCGTCGAGCCCCAGTGCAGGGCTGATCACCGTTCTGGCGTCCACCGCTCTCCTTTCATCACCTTCATCGCTGTACAGCTCGCCTGCCTGAGTCCTCACCGTCGGCGTGCACCAGCTCGACCGCCACGCCCAGTTCCCGCATCGCCTCGACCTCGTCGGCCGGCGTGCCGTCGTCGGTGATCACCAGGTCGTAGGCGGAGACGTCACCGTGGACGTAGGTCGCGGTCTTCCCGAACTTCGAGTGGTCCGCGACCACCACGTTCCGGTTGGCCATGCCGAGCGCGGCCCGCTTCAGCTCCCCGTAGTCCTGCACGGGGTGGTACAGCCGCCCGCCCGCCACCGCGGTCACCGAGACGAAGCTGAGGTCGGCGCGCATGCGGTCGAGCGCGGCGAGCGCGTCCGGCCCGATGCACGACTCGAACTCGGCGTTGTACCGGCCACCGATCACGATCAGCTCGATCCCTTCGGCGGGCCCGAAAATGCCGATCGCGCTGATCGAGTTCGTGATCACCACCAGCGGTGGGATGGCCGCCATCCGGCGCATCAGCGGGAACAACGTGGTCGAGTCGTCGACGAACACCGTCTGGCCGGGGCGCACTTCGTTGATCGCCGATTCGGCCAGCCGTTCCTTCAGCGCGGGGTTGAGCCCCTCGCGGAAGCGGGTCGCGGTTTCCATGGTCAGCGCCGGATACGCCTCGACCTTGCCGCGAAGTTTGCGCAGCAGGCGGCGGTCGGCGAGGTCGTCGAGATCGCGGTGCATGGTCATCAGGCTCACGCCGAACCGCTCGGTCAGGTCATCGATGCGCACCTCGCCGAGTTCGATCACGCGACGCAGCACGTCCTGCCGCCGTTGCTCGACGACGGCGTCCGAAGGGCGGGTCTTAGGCATGCGCCACCTGCGGCAGCACCACGGGTTTGATCACGCCGGGATCGGTTTTCGCGATGGTGAGTGCCCGCTCGACTTCCGCCAGGCCGAACCGGTGGGTGACCAGTCGGTCGAGGTCGACGTCCCCACCGGCGGCCAGCGCGATGGCGGTCGGCCAGGTGTTGGCGTACCGGAAGGTGCCGGTGACCTCCAGTTCGTTGGCCTGCACGTGGGCCAGCGGCAGCGGGATCTCGTCGCCACCCATGCCGATCAGCACCACGCGCCCGGCCCGGCCCACCTTGCGGATCGCCGCGCTGATCGCCCGGGGCGCGCCGGAGCACTCCAGCAGCACGTCCGGCTCGAAGGCGGAGTCCGCCAAGTCCTCTTCGGACACGTCGATGGTCGACGTGGCGCCGAGTTCGCCGGCGAGCGCGAGTCGTGTGGGGTTGATGTCGGTGACCACGATCTCCGTGGCGCCGAAGGCCCGCGCGGTCTGCGTGGCGACCAGCCCAATGGGCCCGGCACCGGTGATCAGCACGCGCGCACCCGGCCCGACCGACGCCTTGCGGCACGACCAGACGCCCACCGACAGCGGTTCGAGCAGGCCCGCGGCTTCGTCCGACAGTTCGTCCGGGACTGCGTAGGCGAAGTCCTCGCGCAGCACGACGTACTCGGCGAAGGCTCCGTCGACCGGCGGGGTGCCGAAGAAACGCATTTGCGGGCACAAGTTGTACTGGCCGATCGTGCACTGCTCACAGGTCGAACACGGCACGCCGGGTTCGAGCGCGACGCGCTGCCCGATCTCGTGTGCTCGCGCTTCCGAACCCCTGCCGACCACCACACCGGCTGGTTCGTGGCCGAGGACCAGTGGTGCGCGCACCACGAAGTCACCGATGCGGCCGTGTTCGTAGTAGTGCACGTCCGAGCCGCAGGCGCCGACGGCCGTGACCCGGATGAGCACCTCGCGCGGCCCCGGTTCAGGCACGGGCCGCTCCTCGACCGCCACCTCCCCCACGCCGCGCAACACGGAGACCTTCATGGTCCGGGGGATCTTCTTCATGCTCGCTCCCGCCATGCCGTCAACCGGACCCATTCCTACCAGAAATCACCCCCACAGTTAACACAAAACGCGATAACTCCCCCACCACGCTTCTGCGGGCAAATGCATCTCCGGGCATAACGGACACCCGAAAACGGCGGGGATGCTTTTGCCCGCAGAAGATGAACGTGCTGGTCAGCGGGGGGTGTAGGTGAGAACGGCGCGGATGGCGGCCGGGATCGCCGCCTGGATCTTCGAAGCGGGGACCGGCACGCCATCGGCGGCCAGGTGCGCGGCCAACCCGTGCACGTGCGCGGCCGCACCGGCCGCCAGCCAGGGGTCGAGACCGGCCGCGAGCAACGCGCCGATGAGCCCCGAGAGCACGTCACCGGACCCGGCCGTCGCCAGCCACGAACCGTTCGCGACGTTCACCAGGGTCCGTCCGTCCGGCGCGGCGACCACGGTGCTGTGCCCCTTGAGCAGCACCACGGCATCGAACCGTCGCGCGGCCGCGCGCGCGGCCGCCGCCCGGTCCGCACCCGGCGCCGCCCCGGTGAGCCGCTCGAACTCCCCGGCGTGCGGCGTCAGCACCAGCGGCGTGTCCGGGTCCCGCGCGTCCAGCAGGTCCGGGAACTTCGCGATCAGCGTGATCGCGTCGGCGTCGGCGCAGACCGGGACGCCCTGCTCGAGCACGTGCCGCAGCGTCGCGCGGCCCTCGTTCCCGGTGCCCATGCCCGGCCCGGCCACCCAGGACTGCACGCGCCCGGCGTCGGTCACCGAACCAGTGCCGATCACCTCCGGCCAGTCCGCCCGCACCACGTCCGCCGCCGATCCGGCGTACCGGACCATGCCCGAGGTCGCCAGCACCGCCGACCCGGTGGCCAGCACCGCCGCCCCCGGGTAGGTCGCCGAGCCGGCGGCGATGCCGGTGACGCCCTGGGTGTACTTGTCGTCCTCCGGCCCCGGCACCGGCCAGGCCGCCGCCACGTCAGCGACCCCGAGCTGGATCAGGTCCGGTTCGCCCAGCTGTCCGGCCAGTCCGATGTCGACAAGATGTATCTGCCCGCAGAAGCCTGGATTGAGCACGTGGACCGGTTTCCGGGCGCCGAAGGTGACCGTGCGCGTGGCACGGACCGCCGGACCATCGACGGCACCGGTGTCCGGATCGACGCCGCTCGGCAGGTCGACCGCCAGCACCGGCGCGCTCACGCGCTCCACCAGCGCCGCGGCGTCCGAGCGCAACGGGCCGCGCGCCGACAACCCCACGATTCCGTCGATGACCAGGTCCGCCTGCTCGATCGACGGCCGACCGTCCTCGGCAGTGACAACCCGTCCTCGCGCACGCCGCAACGCAGCCAGACCAGCCTCGTGCGCGCGCTCCGGCTTCAGCAGCACCGCGGTCACCCGCACACCGCGCTTGCGCAGGAAAGCACCGGCCCACAAGGCGTCGCCACCGTTGTTCCCGGCCCCGACCAGCAGCGTCACCCGGGTTCCGGACACCCGCCCGACGTGCTCGGCAAGCATCTGCGCGGCGTGCACCGCGACGCCGAACGCCGCCTTGTGCATCAGCGCGCCCTCGGGCGTGACGGCCAGCAGCTTCTCCTCGGCCGCCCGAATCCGGTCAGTGGTCCAGATTCCCAGCACGCGGTGCTCCCGAACTACTCCACGGTGACGGACTTCGCCAGATTACGCGGCTTGTCGACGTCGTACCCGCGGCTGCGCGCGATCTCCGCAGCCAGCACCTGCAGCGGCACGGTCGAGACCAGCGGCTGCAGCAGCGTCGGTACCGCCGGGATCTCCACCAGCTCGTCGGCGAACGGGCGCACCGTCTCGTCACCCTCTTCAGCGATCACGATCGTGCGCGCACCCCGCGCCTGGATCTCGCTGATGTTCGAGACCAGCTTGGCGTGCAGCACCGCGCGCCCCTTCGGCGACGGCATCACCACGACCACCGGGAGCCCCTCCTCGATGAGCGCGATCGGACCGTGCTTCAGCTCGCCCGCCGCGAAGCCCTCGGCGTGCATGTACGCCAGTTCCTTCAGCTTGAGCGCACCCTCCAGCGCCACCGGGAAGCCGACGTGCCTGCCCAGGAAGAGCACCGCCTTCGACTCGGCGAGGTCCCGGCCCAGCGCGCGCACCTGATCCACAGTGGACAGAACCTTCTGCACCGCGGCGGGCATCGCTTCCAGCTCGGCGAACTCGCGGGCGACCTCGTCCGGGTACTTGGTGCCGCGCGCCTGCGCCAGCGCCAGGCCGACCAGGTAGTTCGCGGCGATCTGCGCGAGGAAGGCCTTGGTCGAGGCGACACCGATCTCCGGACCGGCGTGCGTGTAGAGCACCGCGTCGGACTCACGCGGGATCTGGGCGCCGTTGGTGTTGCAGACCGCCAGGACCCGGGCCTTCTGCTCACGGGCGTGGCGGACGGCTTCGAGCGTGTCGGCCGTCTCACCGGACTGCGAGACCGCGACGACCAGGGTGTCGCGGTCGAGCACCGGGTCGCGGTAGCGGAACTCACTGGCCAGCTCGACCTCGACCGGCAGGCGGGTCCAGTGCTCGATGGCGTACTTGGCGACCAGGCCGGAGTGGTAGGCCGAGCCGCAGGCGATCACGAAGACCTTGTCGACGTCGCGGAGGTCCTGATCGGACAGTCGCTGCTCATCGAGCACGATGCGGCCGTTGTCGAAGTGCCCGCGCAGCGTGTTCGCCAGCGCCTCGGGCTGCTCCTCGATCTCCTTGAGCATGAAGTACTCGTGGCCGCCCTTTTCCGCGGCCGACAGATCCCAGTCCACGGTGAACGGCTTGGCCTGGGCGGGTTCGCCGTCGAAGTCGGTGACCTCGTAGCCCTCGCGGTTGATCACCACGACCTGGTCCTGGCCCAGCTCCACGGCTTCGCGGGTGTGCTCGATGAACGCGGCGACGTCCGAGGCGACGAAGGTTTCACCCTCGCCGACGCCCACGACCAGCGGCGACGAACGACGCGCGGCGACGACCGTGTCCGGCTGGTCGGCGTGCGTGACCACCAGGGTGAAGGCGCCCTCGAGGCGGCGGCAGACCGAGCGGACGCTGGCCGCGAAGTCACCGGCGGTGTCGCCGTTGGTGTAGGCGCGGGAGATCAGGTGCGCCGCGGACTCGGTGTCGGTGTCGCTGGTCAGCTCGACGTCGTCGGCCTCCAGCTCGGCGCGCAGGGAGGCGAAGTTCTCGATGATGCCGTTGTGGACGACGGCGACCTTGCCGCTGACGTCGCGGTGCGGGTGGGAGTTGCGGTCGACCGGCGGGCCGTGGGTGGCCCAGCGGGTGTGACCCATGCCCGCGGTGCCCGCGAACGCCTCGCGCCCGGTGGCGTCGAGCTGGGCTTCCAGGTTGGCCAGGCGACCGGCCTTGCGCTCGACGTTCAGCGCACCCTCACCATCGAGCACGGCGACGCCCGCCGAGTCGTATCCGCGGTACTCCATCCTCCGGAGCCCGCCGAGCACTACGTCCAGCGCCTGCCGATGACCGACATATCCCACGATTCCGCACACGCCCCTCAGGGTAACCACGCACCCTCAGCCCCCTCGCCCGGCACAGCCCAACCACCCCGCATGCTTCTGCGGGCAAAAGCAGGCCAGGACACTTCCGCAGGCAAACGCAGGCTCGTTTGCTTCTGCGGGCAAATGCAGGCGGGCGGCTCCGCAGGCAGAGGCGAGTCAGCCGACTTCTGCGGGCAAAAGCACGACAGGCGGCTTCCGCAGCCGAAGCAGTCCGGGCGGCTTCCGCAGCATAGAGCGCCCCAGATGACTTCTGCGGGGAAAAGCAGGTCGGGCGACTTTCGCGGGCAGATGCAGCCCGGGTGACTTCTGCGGGCTAAAACAGCCCGGCCTGCTTTTGCCCGCGGAAGCGGGCCACGTCGCCGGGCTGGGTGGGGGTGTGGGCAGTAGGCTCCCGGCATGGCTTCGAAGCCCAAGCACCTGCTCGAAGAGCTGTCCCACCCAGGTCCGCACGAAGTGCTGCGGGGCAACCTGGGATTGGTCGGCGTGCCCGGCGTGGTCTTCACCCCGCGCGCCGGGCTCGGCCTGCCCGCGATCGCCTTCGGGCACGGCTGGCTCCAGCCGCCGACCCGCTACCGCGAGCTGCTCCGCCACCTCGCGAGCTGGGGCATCGTCGCCGCGGCGCCGGCCACCCAGCGTGGCCCGCTGCCGTCGCACCGGCTGTTCGCCACCGACCTGCGCACCACGCTCGAGCTGGTCACCAAGGTCCGCCTCGGCCCCGACGGCATCAGCGTCGACCCCGCCAAGCTCGGCCTGGCGGGGCACTCCACCGGCGGCGGCGCGGCCGTGCTTTCGGCCGCGGAATCCGACGTCAAGGCGGTGGCCACGGTGAACGCGGCCCAGACGATCCCGTCCGCCACCGAGGTCGCGCGCCGGCTCACCGTGCCGTCGCTGCACCTCGCCGCGGACGGCGACCTGGTCGCCCCGCCCGTCGGCCACGCCGAAGCCATCGCCAAGGCCTGGCAGGGCCCGGCCCAGCTGCGCTACCTCGGCAAGTCCTCCCACCTGGGCATCACCGAGGGCAAGCACTGGAGCGGTCTGTTGCTGCACGGCAAGCCCCACCGCGGCACCCAGCGCGTGGTCCGCGCCCTGCTCGCGGCCTTCTTCCTGACCCACCTCACCGGCACCGACAGGTACCGCCCGCTGCTCGAGGCCGACGTGAAGAACGCCACGATCGCGGCCGACGACTCGCTCGAACTCGCCGACGCCTGATGCGGCCCCGGAACCCCGAAAACGCAGCAGCGCCCGGCCCCAGCAGGGGTCGGGCGCTTTTGCGGGCTAAAGCCGACGGGGCTACTTCATCCAGCTGTTGTTCGAGAAATCGTCGTCGTCGAACGACTCTTCCCGGCGTGCGTGCCTGCCCGCCCGGCGAGGCGCGGGCGCCGGAGCGGCAGCCGGTTCGGCCACCGCCACCGGTTCGGGGACGGGCGGAGCCACCGGCGGCGCCTGCCATGCCCCGGCCGGCTGCGGCTCGGGCCTGGTCACCGGCGGCGCGGTCGCGAGGTTGTGCCCGGTAAAGCCGGGACCATCCTCGTCGTCGACCCCCCCGAAGCCCATGACGTTGCTCTTGTCGGCGAGCGTCTTCTCCGTCGCCCAGCCGCCGGCTTCCTTCTCCCGCCGCCCCAGCTCACGCCGGTGGTCGACGTACCGCTCGGCCGCCTGGACCTGCTTGGTCATGTAGTCCTGGGCCTTCGCCTTGGCTTCGTCCGCCTGGCGGTCACGCAGCGCGCGACGATCGGCCTGCTCCCGGACGAGGCCTTCCAGCCTCTCCCGCATCCGCGCCACTTCGTCAGTGATGCTCATCCCCACTCCTCACGCGCGCTCGCTCACCGGTCGTACCGGATGGAGCGTTCGCCTTCCTCGTCCAGGGAACCACTGATCCGACCACCCGCACCACTGGTCTCGAAGATGTTGCCCGCGACGCGGTACTGGCTCGACTGGCGTTCCTGGTCACCGCTCTGGCCACCACCGCCGCCGCCACCACCGCCCATGGCCCCCATGCCGCCCATCATGCCCATGCCACCGGCACCCCCGGCCGCGCCCGCGGCCGCCGGCGCGGCAGCACCGACACCGGCACCCCCCGGTGCCGAACCGAGGCCCGCGGCTGCCGCCGGCTCCGGCGAAGCGGCCCCGACCTGCGCACCCGCGGACAGCGAACCGGTGTTGCCCAGGTCGCCACCGGCGCTGCCGCTGACCGCACCCGCGCTGCCACCACTGCCACCGGAACCGCCGCTGTCCCCACCGGCCCCGCCACCGCCGGCGCCCGCACCTCCGGCGCCACCATCGGTGGCCGGCATGGTTTCGGCGTCTTCGGGCAGGTCGAGGTCACCGGGCGCGCTGAAGCCGTCGTCGCCCTCGACCGTGCCGCCACCGCCGCCGATCGCGGAACCCAGCTGGTCCGGCTTGCCGGCGCCCCCGGTCGGGTCGGTGTCGTCGAGGCCGTTGAGCGCGTCCTTCCCGCCCGGCTTGTTGTCCGCGCCGAGGGTGTAGGTGACCGGCTCGCCTTTGCCGTCGTCGACGGTGACCACGGTCGGGCCCTTCGGACCCTGCGGCTGCTCTGCGGTGATCTTGACGCCGTTGTCCTCGATGACGATCTTGCCGTCGGGACCGGGCTTGTAGACCTGCTCGCCGTCGGCACCCGCTCCGGCGCCTTCGACCGGCTTGCCGTCCGCCCCGACCTCGCCGTTGCCGAAGTCCAGCTTGTAGTCCTTCGCCGGCGGGGTGCCGTCGTCGATCGAGATATCCATCTTGCCGTCCTTGCCCGGCTCTGACATCTTGATCTCGTTGTCGCCCTGCTTGACGGTCATCGTGTCGTCGTCGTCACCGGCGTCCTTGATCGCCTCGCCGGTCTCCGGATCGATCGGGTACGGCTTGCCCGTCTCCGGGTCCGTCTCGAGCGGTTTGCCGGTGATCGGGTTGGTGCCCTTGTCGTCGGTCGCGGGCGGCTCGACGGCGCCGGGCGTGCCACCACCACCGGTGCCACCACCACCGCTGCCGGTACCGCCGCCACCGGTTCCGCCTCCGCCGGTACCGCCGCCACCGCCGCCGGTGTCACCGCCACCGCCGGGGTCGGTCTTCTTGGGCGGCGGCGGGGGCGGGTTCTCCTTCGCGGCGTTGGCGAACTCGTTCTCCGCCTTGCCCATCACCGTGGTCAGCTCGCTGTAGGCGTCGTCGACGAAGTCCTTGGTGTCGGTGCACAGCTTGTCGAACTTGGTCCAGAGCCCATCCCACATCTCGACGTTGAACTGGTTCTGGATCCACTGCTTGGCGAGGCGGATGCCCTCGTTCTTGATGTCGTCGTCGTCGCAGCAGCCGTCGTCGTTCAACTTCTCACGCATGTTCGTGCCGAAGTTGATGTCCATCCAGCCGGCGACCTTCTCCATCTCGTCCTTGCCGGCGGCGGAGCCGTTCGCGAGGTTGACCACGGAGGTCGCCATGTCGAGGTCGGCCTTGCCGACCTGCGTGGTGTACATGTCGATGACCGCGTCGACCTTGCCCTTGACCAGGCGGTAGACCACGTCCACCGCGGTCGAGGTGGCGGCGGCGGAGCCTTCGAGGAAGCCGACCAGCTCGTCGCCGGGGGTGTTGATCTTCTCGTTGTAGTGCTCGTTCGCCTTGTCGGCGGCGGGCCCGGTCCAGCTGTCGGAGAGCCCGTCGAGCTGGCCGCGCGTGTCCTTGAGCGCCTGGCGGACCTGACCGGCGGCGGTGGTGAAGTCCGAGGAGTCGGTCAGGAACTCCGCGAAGTTGATGCCCTTTTGCTCGTTGTAGCGCTTCTTGATGTCGGCGTTGATGTCGAGCGGGCGGGTGCGGCCGCGGCAGTCGTCCGGGATCTTGCCGAGCAGCGGCCCGAAGTCCTCGAACACCTTCAGCGCGGCTTCACCCTGCTTGAGCAGCTCGTCGGAGGTCTTCGTGCCCCCGCCGCCGGTGGTCGGCGGCTGCGCGCTGTCGAGCCCGGTGCGGCCAGCGTCGACCGTTTTCTGGTGCTCGCGCTCGTTGTAGGTGTTCGCCGAGCCTTCTTTTTTGGCTTCGTCGTACAGCTCGTCGGTGCGCTTGTCGCTGCCGTAGACGCCGGGCTGGCCGTAACCGGGTCCGCCGGCGTAGGGGTAGGCGTTGTAGGCCTCCTGGTACTTGCCGATCTCGTCGCGCTTGGCGTCGTCGTCCGGCCAGGCCTCTTCACTGCTGTTGGTCCAGGACTGGAGCAGCGCCTGCTTCTTCTCCGGGGAGACGGCCGGGTCGTCGAGTACGGCCTTGACCTCGTTCCACGACTTGGCCATCAGTTGCTCCCGGCTTGGTTCATCGCGCCCGACTGGGACTGGTCGTTGGCGGTGTAGGACTGGCCACCGGCGGCGATGTTCGCGGCGAACCCGTTCAGCGCCGTGGTGTACCCCTTCACCGCGGCCGACAGCGTGGCGATGGAGGTCGTGTAGATCTCCGCGTGCGTGCCGTGGGCCTCGCCGAACTGCTTCGCGGTGATCTTGGACTTCTCCAGCTCCTTGGTGCCGTCGGTCACGTCCTCCGCGAACTCGGTCATCTTCTTCGAGGCGGACGCCATCGCGTCGGCATCGACCTTGTGCCCACCCACCGGTCAGCTCCCCCTTGTTGAGGTGTCCTGGTCAGGAACTGTGACGCACGCCGACGGCGATCGGTGCCGTCGCAGATGCACACAGAATGTACTCAAGCGGCCGACCGGACGCACAGGATTCGGCTGTTTGCATACCCGAACGCGTCACTGGCCGGAACCGGGGGTGGCTGCTTTGGCACGCAGCGCGTCGGCGAGTAACCCGGCCGTGGCGGCGACGTCGGTCAGGCGGTCGCGTTCGTCGAGGTCGATGGTGACTTCGAAGAAGACTTCGAGGGTGGCGAGCAGCTGGACCCGCTGCTTCGAATCGAGGCCGAGTTCGTCGAAGGGCGTGGTCTCGTCGAGCGCGTCCGGGGAGAGGTGGAACGAGTCGCAGACCAACTGCTTGACCTGGGCGTGGTACTGGCTGGCGTCGTCGGTGGTCACCAGGTCATCGTGCCTCATACCGCGCTTTCGCGGCCGAACGCGCCACCTTCCCACTGGACGTCCGCGGCACCCCGCCATCTTCTGCGGGCAAAAGCTGGAAATCGCGGAGCGTGACCTCGTGCTGGGCGGAAACGGCGGCGCGCACAGCCTTGCTGACCTGGGGAAAGTCCACCGGCTGGTCCCGCACCGGCTCGGCCAGCACGACCACGCCCTCACCCCGCTCGTCGGCGATCCCGAAGGCGGCGACGCGATCGCGGCGGATGGCCGGGTGCGCGTCGGCGACGGTCTCCTCGATGTCCTGCGGGTAGAGGTTGCGGCCGTCGACGATGATCAGGTCCTTGATCCGGCCGGTGATGTAGAGCTGCCCGTCGTGGACCAGGCCCAGGTCACCGGTGCGCAGCCAGCCGTCGGCGAAGGTTTCGGCGGAGCGTTCCGGTTGCCGCCAGTAGCCCTGGGCGAGGTGGGGACCGCGCGCCTGGATCTCGCCCATGCGGCCATCGGGGCAGGTCTCGCCGGTCTCGGTGTCGGCGATCCGCACCTCCTGGCCGAAGGGACGGCCGACCGAAACCAGCTCGGTGCCGGTCTCCGCGGGGACGGCCGCACCGGCCGCGAGCGCGTCGCGGTCGAAGGTGGTGATCGTGGGACCTTCGTCACCCGCGCTGGAGACGTAGACCGTCGCCTCGGCGAGCCCGTACGAAGGCCGATGCGCCTCGGGACGGAAGCCGCAGGGCGCGAAGGCCTCGGCGAACGCCCGCACCGTGGCCGGGCGGATCGGCTCGCTCCCGTTGAGCGCCACCCGCACTTTCCCCAGGTCGAAGCTTTTGCGGGCAAAAGCAGGGACGGCGCTGATGACGTGGTCGAAGGCGAAGTTGGGGGCGGCGGTGAAGACGTCCGGGTAGTCGGACAGCTGGCGCAACCAGCGGACCGGGCGGCGGATGAACTCCAGCGGCTGCAGGAACACCGACCGGGCGCCGGTGAACACCGGCACGCACATCAGCTGGATGAGCCCCATGTCGTGGAAGAACGGGATCCAGCCGGCGCAGGTGGTGCGGTTGTCCACCTGGTAGGCGCCGGCGACCTGCCAGGCGCTCGCGGTCAGCGCCCGGTGCGTGATCACCGCGCCGGCGGGCTCCCGCGTCGACCCCGACGTGTACTGCAGGTACGCCACCCGCTCGCCGCCTTCCGCGGGCAAAAGCAGCCCCGCGTCTTCTGCGGGCAAAAGCAGGTCGTCGATGCAGAGGAGCTGGTCAGGTGGGGTGACGGGGGTGGAGGTGGTGAACTCGGTGACCTTGTCGAAGGCCGAGCGGGAGGTGAGCCACACCCGTGCCTGGCAGTCGTCGAGGGCGCTGATCAGGCGCCGCCGGTGCGACCGGACTTCGGGGGCGAAAAGCGGGACGGCGACCACGCCGGCGTACAGGGCGGCCAGGAAGCCGACCACGTAGTTCAGGTCCTGCGGCACGACCAGCGCGACACGGTCCCCGGGCGCCGCGACCTGCCGGAGCCGGGACGCGACGGCCCGCACCTGCCGCGTCAGTTCGGCCCAGGTCAGGTCCCGGGGCTCCGCGTCACGCCCGCCGGTGCAGTCGAGGTAGGTGAACGCGACTTCCGCCGACTCGC
Source organism: Saccharothrix sp. AJ9571 (assembly GCF_021725495.1). Classification (NCBI taxonomy): domain Bacteria; kingdom Bacillati; phylum Actinomycetota; class Actinomycetes; order Pseudonocardiales; family Pseudonocardiaceae; genus Saccharothrix; species Saccharothrix sp. AJ9571. The sequence continues at coordinate 1,713,226 of NZ_CP091382.1, forward strand.
TCCGGTCCAGCAGGTACTGGATCAGTGGCCGCTCCGGCGCACCGCTCAACCCGCCCACCACTTGTGCTCGGCGAAGTCCTCATCGTCGTCGGCGGCAGCAGCCCGCCGCCGAGGCGGCGCCGGAGCCGCAGGAGGCGCTGCGGGCGGAGGCGTCCAGGCCTGCGCGGGCGGCTTCGACTCGTCGAACTGCAGGAACTCGTAGTCGTCGTCCTTCTCGCTGCCGTCCGAGAGCGTCGACGAGGTCGCCCAGCCGCCGGCCTTCTCCTCCCGGCGCTTGAGTTCCACCTGCTCACGCAGGTTTTCCTTCATCTCGGCCAGCTGCGCGCCGAGCGCCGCCGCGGCTTTCGCCTGCGCGGTCACCAACCGCTGTTCACGCAGGGCACGCTGCTCTTCCCGCTCCCGCGACAAGGCCGACAACGCCGCTCTGCTGGCGCGGAGCCGATCTTCGACGCTCATCGGGTCCTCCCGCTCAACGCCCGAAGCCGATCAGGCCGTCGTCCTCGTCGTCCAGCGTGCCGCTGATGCGGTTCGCCGGTGCCGGTGTGTCGAACAGACTGCCGGAGTGGCGGTACTGGTTGGGCGCACGCTCGGTGTCGCCGGAGTTGCCGCCGCCGGCACCGCCGCCCATGCCACCCATCATGCCCATGCCTGCCACCGCCGGGTCCTGCGACGACGGCGGATTCGACTGGGCCGTGGCACCACCCGGCGTCGAGCCGAGGCCGATGCCGCTCGGAGCCGCGCCGGGAGCGGAGGCGGTGGTGTCGCCGAGACCGCTGTCGGGCGCCGGCGCACCGAGGCCGACCGCGGCGGCACCGCTGGACAGGAAGTCACCGGAGCCGACCGACTGTGCCGAGGTCGACTGTCCGGTGTCCGCCTCGGGCTCGATCCACTGCGAGCTCTGCGGTGCGGCTTCTCCGACCTGCTCGCCGAGCACGTACTTGGTCGGCTCACCGGAACCGTCGTCCACCTCGACCAGCGTCGGGCCGCCCGGGCCGTCCGGGCGCTCGGCGGTGATCTTCAGCGCGCCGTCTTCGAACTGGATCCTGCCGTCCTCACCAGGGCGGAGGGTCTCGTCTTCGGTGTCTTCCCCGTCGAAGGCGAGCTGGAAGTCCTTCGGCTCGCCCGACGGACCTTCGACCGTGATCGCCATCTTCCCGTCGGCGTCCGGCTCGGAGAAGGAAAGCTTGCTGTCGCCCTTCTCCACGGTCAGCGCGGGTCCGGCGGCCTCCTTCACCGCTTCACCGGTGAGCGGGTCGATCGGGTACGCCTCGCCGGTCTCCGGATCGAGTTCCAGCTCCCCGCCGGTCACCGGGTTCTTCTCCGGCTCCTCCGCGGGCACGGCCGCTGTTTCCGGCGCGGTCGCGGTTTCCGGCGCGGCCGGCATCGGGGGCGCGGCGGGCGGCGGCGGTGCGGGCATCGACGGCGCGCCACCCGTGCCGCCGGCGGGCATGGCGGGCGGCCCGCCCCCGGTCATCGCCGGTCCGGCCCCACCCGGGAGCGGCCCCGACTGCTGCGGCGCGGTCTGTGGCGCGGGCGCAGCGGCGGCGTCGGTGAACTCGTTGGTGAAGTCGCTCATGAACTCCACGAGCGTGTGCCACTGGCCGTCCACCGTCTTGTTCGTCTGGTCGCAAAGGTTCTTGAACGACTCGAAAAGCGCGGCGAATTCGTCCTTGAAGGAATGCAGCCAGACTTCGCAGTGCTGGGGCAGCGCCTCCATGATGAGCGGGGCGGTGACGCTGAGATCGTTGAGCCCGAATTCGAATTCGGTGCCGTATTGACGATCGAAGAAGCGCGCCGCGGCCAGCAGGTCGTCTTCATTGCTGTCCGACCCGCCCGGCGCGACCCTGGCGAGCTTCGTAGCGGTTTCCACGTCCGCGCCGGCGATGGTCGGTTTGTGCAGCAACAGCACTTCGTCGACCTGTTGCTTCAGCGTTTGGTAGATCGCGGCAGCGGTCTCCGGAATGAGTTTCGCCGCACCCTCGAGTTGATCGAGCAGCTTCTGCGCATCCGGGACGATGCCTTCCTGGTATTTCGTCCGCGCGGCCGCTGCACCGGCGCCTTCCCAATCACCGAACAGCGTATTGAGTTCGGACTTGGCGGCCTCCATGGTCTGCTCGACCACGTCCCGCGTTCTGGTGAACTCTTCGGCCTCGTCGGTCAGCTTGCGGAAGTCGATGTCCCGGTTCTGGTGGAAGCGGTCCCACACCTCGGGCAGGTACTCGAGCCGGCTGGCACCGGGCACGTTGTTCCAGACCCGGTCGATCCAGGTGGAGAAGAAGTCGAGGGCGGGCTTGGCCAGATCCAGCACCTCATCGGACTTCGCCACTCCACTGCCGTTGGGGCCCGGCGGTTGCTGCGCGGAAAGCTCGCTGTGGTGCTTGGCCGTGATTTCCTCGGTCTTCAGCCCGTTGTTCATTTCACTGACCGCCCGCTTGCGGACGGTCTCGTAATCCTCCCCGCCGACCATCGAGTTCAGCGGATTGGTGGCGGCCTGGACCAATTGCTTCTTGGTCGACTCGGAAACGTACGGGCTGTCGATCAGCTGGCCATCGGTTTCGGTCATCAGTACCCGGCCTGCTGGTTCACCCGCGCGGCATTCGCCTGATCCGCACCGGCGTAGCTCTGCCCGGCCGCACCGATACCACCGGCGAGCGCGGTCAATTCGGCCGTCAGCCCTTTCAACGCGGCCGCCAACTGCTCGACGCCCGCGTTGTAGGTGTCGAAGTGGTGCACGTGAATGCGACCGAACTCCCCCGGCTTGAGCTTCGGCGGCATGATCCGCTCGGCTTGCGCCGCCGGTTTGCCGACCTGCTCCTTCAGCCGCGTCTGCGCCACCGCCATCGCGTCCGCATCGGCCCGGTAACCACCCTCTGGCACAGCTCCCCCTCATACGTGAGCACCGCGTACGCACACGGAATGTACCGGGCCGGTGACCGTGGTGCAGCAAGTTGACCGTTTTGCGGGGTGGAGCTCAGGAGGCGGTGGAGACGACTCCGGCGAGACGATCGGCGGCGGCCTGGGCGGTTTCCTGCGCGGCGGCCTCGACCATCACGCGCACCAGCTGCTCGGTGCCCGACGGGCGGAGCAGGACGCGACCTTCGTCACCCAGTTCGGCTTCGACGGCGTCGACCGCTTTGCGCACCGCGTCGGACTGGGCGACAGCGGCCTTGTCAGCCACCCGCACGTTGATCAGCACCTGCGGCAGCCGCCGCATCACGCCGGCGAGGTCGGCCAGCGACTTGCCGGTCGCGGCCATGCGGCTCATCAGGCGCAGAGCGGTCAGCAGGCCGTCACCCGTGGTGGCGTGCGCGGGGAGCACCACGTGCCCCGACTGCTCGCCGCCGAGCGCGAACCCGCCGGCGCGCAGCTCCTCGAGCACGTACCGGTCGCCGACGCCGGTGGTGCGGAGGGCGACTCCGTGTTCGCGCATGGCCAGGTGCAGGCCGAGGTTGCTCATCACGGTGGCGACGAGGGTCCGGTCGGTCAGCTCGCCGGACTCCGCCATGGCCAGTGCGAGCACCGCCATGATCTGGTCGCCGTCGACCAGTTCGCCGTCGGCGTCCACGGCGAGGCAGCGGTCGGCGTCACCGTCGTGGGCGATGCCCAGATCGGCTTTGTGCTCGCGCACCGCGGCGCTGACCCTGGCCATGTGGGTGGAGCCGCAGTCGTGGTTGATGTTGAGGCCGTCCGGCTCGGCGTAGAGCGCGATGACCTCGGCGCCCGCCTTGCGGTAGACCTCGGGCGCGGCGATCGAGGCGGCGCCGTTCGCGCAGTCGACGACCACGCGCACGCCGGCGAGCGAGTGCGGGGTGGCGGTCAGGAGGTGCTGGACGTAGCGGTTGAGCGCGTCGTCGACGTCGGTGACCCGGCCGACCTGGGCGCCGGTGGGACGGACGGCGCCGTTGTCGAGCCCGGCCTCGATCTCGTCCTCGAGACCGTCGGGGAGCTTGTGCCCGCCCGCGGCGAAGAGCTTGATGCCGTTGTCCGGCATGGGATTGTGCGAGGCGGAGATCATCACGCCGAGGTCCGCGCCCAGCGCGCCGACCAGGTAGGCGACCGCGGGCGTCGGGAGCACGCCGAGGCGGCGCACGTCGGCGCCGGCGGAAGCGAGGCCGGCCACGACAGCGGCCTCCAGCATCTCGCCACTGGCGCGGGGGTCACGGCCGACCACGGCGACCGGCCGGTGCGAGTGGTCGTGCGCGGCGAGCACCCTGGCTGCGCTGGCCGCGAGCGACATCGCGAGTTCGGGAGTGAGCTCAGCGTTGGCGAGGCCGCGAACCCCGTCGGTGCCGAATAGGCGAGCCATCGATCCTCCTTGGACGAACAACCCCGACACCGTACTGGACCTGGGGATTCACCCGCCGCGCGGGCCGCGACATGCATTTGCCCGCAAAAGCCGGGGCCTGCTTTTGCCCGCTGAAACCGGCGGGCCGGTAGGGCTCCGGACAACACGAAAGCGCCCACCCGGATGAGACGGATGAGCGCTTCCGTGGGTTGCTTCGCTGCCCGAGGGGCAGATCAGCGCTTGCTGTACTGCGGCGCCTTGCGGGCCTTCTTCAGGCCGTACTTCTTCCGCTCGACGGCACGCGCGTCGCGCTTGAGGAAGCCGGCCTTCTTCAGCACCGGACGGTCGTCACCGTCGACCTCGACGAGCGCACGGGCGATCGCCAGGCGCAGCGCACCGGCCTGGCCCGAGATGCCGCCGCCGTGGAGCCGGGCGAAGACGTCGAACGAGTCGGGCTTCTCGACGGTCACCAGCGGCTCACGGATGAGCTGCTGGTGCACCTTGTTCGGGAAGTACTCCTCGAGGGCGCGGCCGTTCAGCCGGAACTCACCGGTGCCGGGCACGAGGCGGACGCGGACGACCGCCTCCTTGCGGCGGCCGACGGTCTGCGCGTTGCCGCCGGCGGCACGCGAAGGCTTCGGAGCGGCCGGGGTCTCGCTGGTCGCGAAGGCCTCGGTGGCCGCTTCGTCGTCGGCGACGACTTCGGTCTCGGGGCTGGTCACAGACTGTTCCTCACTCACTGGGCGACCTGCGCGATCTTGGTGATCTCGCGCGTCTGGGGCTGCTGCGCCGAGTGCGGGTGCTCAGGGCCTGCGTAGACCTTGAGCTTCTTCGCCTGGGCGCGGCCGAGCTTGTTCTTCGGCAGCATGCCCTTCACGACCTTCTCGAGCAGGCGTTCCGGCCTGGTGTCGAGCAGTTCGCCGAAGGACCGCTTCCGCAGGCCACCGGGGTAGCCGCTGTGGCGGTACGCGAACTTCTGCTCGCGCTTGTTTCCGGTGAGCGCGACCTTCTCGGCGTTGACGATGATGACGAAGTCACCGGTGTCCACGTGGGGAGCGAAGGTCGGCTTGTGCTTGCCGCGCAGCAGCGTGGCGACCTCGGTCGCGAGCCGGCCGAGCACGACATCCTCGGCGTCGATCACGTGCCAGGCACGAGTGACGTCGCCGGGCTTGGGGCTGTACGTGGGCAAGGGTCTACCTCGTCGTCAACATTGCGTGTGGGTTCTGTGCGGGCCTAGCGCTTACGCGCCGCAGCGCACAACGACATATGAAGATACCCGCCGCCTTCGGAGAGGGTGAAAGTGGGGGTGTCCGGCCATGCTCGATACTAGTGTCTCGACCGACGGACCGCACGAAGACCCCGGGGGTGAACGAGGTGAGCGGCTCGATCTGGGGCACCCGCCCGCGACGGCTGGCCGCCCTCCTGACCGCCGCGGCACTCGTGCTCACCGCGTGTGGTCAGGGCAAGGCGGGGACCGCCATCGCCGACGGTGACGACGCCGCCACCTACGTCAGCGAGAAGTTCGCCGAGCAGCTCGGCAAGCTCGGCGACCAGTTCACCGGCGACCGGCCGCGCAAGAGCACCCTGGACCGCTTCGCCAGGGTCGACGACAAGGACTCCGAGTCGACCATCACCGGCATCCAGCTCGGCAAGCCACCCGCCCGGCTGTCCACGAACCGGTCGAAGGAGAACCCGGACGAGTACCTGGACTCGTTCCACCCGGCCGGCAGCGACGTGGAGTACCTGCGGCTGGGCCCGGTCTACGCCAGCCTCGCGCCGACCCCGTGGGTGTCGATGCCCTACAACGGCGACCAGTACGACGAGTGCTTCTGGGGCGGCCAGCAGGACGTCTGCAAGATGGTCAGCGCGGTGACCGAGGCCACCCAGAGCCCGAAGGCGCGGGCCGCGAAGAGCGCCAAGCGCCTGGACGACGGCACCGTCGAGCTCAACGCCGACATCACCCTGCGCCTGTTCCTCAAGCACCGCGTCATCGTCTTCCCGCAGAACCTGATCGACCGGATGAGCGAGTCCATGCAGGACGAACCCATCCCGACCAAGCTCACCATCGACGCACAGGGCACGATCAAGGCGATCCAGATGAACGCCAAGATCGCCAAGGACGGGCACGAGGTCGAGATCCGCATGCACTACCAGCACCAAGGCGAGCCCGCGGAGCGCGATCTGCCCGAGGTGCCCGCCGAGGCGGAGATCACCGCGCTCAAGACGGAAGCCGAGGTCAACGACTTCTACGACCGGATGGGCGAGATCCAGGGCAACTGAGGGGGAACGACCGATGCAGGGAAAGGCGCGCAGAGCCGCGGCGGTGGCCGTGAGCTTGCTGCTGCTCGCCGGCTGCGCCCAGGGCCGCGCGGGCACGGCCATTCCCGACGGCGACGAGGCCGCGGGCTACGTCAGCGCCAAGTTCACCGACACCCTGGAGAAGCTGCACGACGACTTCCAGGCGATGAAGCCGCGCAAGGCCACTTTGGACAAGGTCTTCCACGTCAACGGCGAGGGCCTCGACGTGCAGATCAGCACCGTCCAGGTGGGCAGCCCGCCGGCGGAGCTGGTGCGCAACCACTCGACGGTCGACCTCAACGACTACACCGACGCCCTCTACCCGGCGACCGGCACGACGAACTACACGCTCCTCGGGCCGATGTACGCCGGTCTGGCGCCGACTCCGTGGGTCTCGATGCCGCGCGAATTCGCCGTCGGCGAGATCGGCGCGTGCGCCACGGGCATGTACCTGACGCCGTGCAAAATGGTCAACGCGATGGTCAAGTCGACCAAGGAGAACAAGGCGGCGAAATCGGCGAAACGGCTGCCGGACGGCAGCGTCGAGCTCGCCGTGGACATCACCTTGCGCACCTTCGTGGAATTCAAGATCGAGCTCTTCCCGGAAGATCTGATCGCGAAGTTCACCGACGAGATGATGAACACGATCATCGCCACGAAAATCACGCTGACCCCGCAGAACACCGCCTCGAAGATCGAAATGAACGGCACTTTCTCGGGCAAGACGAAAAGCGGGAACGACGCCAAACTCGACATCGCCTACCTCTTCCAGATCACCGAAGGCGCGACGGAGAAGGACATCCCCGCGATCCCCGATGCCGCGCAGGTGACCGCGCTACCGGACCAGAACGCCGTCGACGACTTCAACCGCAGGCGCGCGGAAATCCAGGGCCGATGACCAGCAACAGGACGACCACCGCGCGAGGTGACCGCTCATGACCCAGCCGCCGAACCAGCCGGGGCAGTGGTGGCAGCCCGGCGCACCGCAGCAGCAGCCGGACCCGTCCGGCACCCAACAGTGGGGCCAGCAGCCAGACCCGGCCAGCTCTCAACAGTGGGGCCAGCAACCCGATCCGTCCGCCAGTCAACAGTGGGGCCAGCAACCGGACCCGTCCACCAGTCAGCAATGGGGGCAGCAGCCGGATCCCGCGAGCGGTCAGCAGTGGGCGCAGCAGGGCCAGTGGCCGCAGCAGCAGCCCCCGCAGCACGGCGGCGGCTACCAGCAGCAGCCAGGTTATTCCCAGAGCGGCCCGCAGCAGGCGCAGCCGCAGTGGGGACAGGGCTACCCGCAGCAGCAGCCGCCCGTACAGGAGCAGCAACAAAATCAGTACGGCGGCGGATTCCAGCCGTCTTCGAGCCAGTACGGCGGACTGGGCGCCTTCGGCGACGGCGGCGAGAAGAAGAAGTCGAAGAAGAAGCCGCTGATCATCGGCGGCGTCGCGGTGCTGGTGCTCGCCGCGGGCGGCGCGGCCGCCTGGTTCGGCGGGCTGTTCAGCGGCGACGTGCTCGATCCCACGTCGGTCCAGAGCGGCATCACCACGGTGCTCAAGGACAGCTACGGCGAGCAGGACGTGCAGAACGCGCAGTGCCCGGACGGGCAGGAGATCAAGACAGGCCACACCTTCGACTGCGACGTGAAGGTGGCGGGGCAGCCGAAGAAGGTGACCATCCGGGTGCTCAACGACAAGCCCGAGTTCGAGGTCGGCGCCCCCAAGTAGCCACTGTGGACAAAACGTAAAGGGCCCCGACCGGAGTCGGGGCCCTTGCTGCGAGACGAGCTCAGCCGAACATGTTGCCGACGCCCTTGTCGGTCTGCTGGTAGCCGTCAGCGATCTGCGGCAGCGCGGTGGCGATACGGGCCAGCAGCGACTTCATCTCATCGAGCGAGCGGTTCCACTCGTCCTGGCGCTGGTTCCACGCCTCCATGGCGTCACCGGTCCAGCTGTCGACCAGCGGGGCCAGCTGCGACTTGAGCTCCTCGAAGCGCGCCTCGAGCTCGCCGCCGGTCGCCGTGCAGTCCTCGGCCGCCTTGTTGATCGTCTCGTAATTAACGACAATCGACATTTCTTACCCTCCGTTGTAAAAGTCTGTGGATTTCCGAGAACTGAATCAGCCGTTGAGGATGGCGCCGAGCGTGGAGACCTGCTCCTTGACCTCGGTGTCCTGGGTGTCGTACTTGACACCGGACTGCTGCAGCATGTCGGCGATGTTCTGGAGCGCCTCGTTGATCTTGCGGGACTTCTCGTCGAAGGCTTCCATGACCTGGTTGAAGACCGTGGCGGCCTCGCCCTGCCAGCCCGCGCGGGTCTCCTCGATGTTCGCCTTCAGCGTGGACAGGTTGGAGTCCATGTCCGCCTTGGTCTGCGAGACGTTCTTGTGCGCCTCAGCGAACAGAATCGGATCTCCGGTGTAACCACTGCCAGCCATGTTGGTGGCCCCCTTCGTTGCTGGATGTCCGTACCAAGCTTGTTTGTTTGTACGGACCTACGACGCAGACCTTGCCATGGTTGGTTCCCCCTGTCGCCATCTGTTCCGAAGTAGTTGCTTGCGTTAACGCAGGATCTGGGAACCGGTGGGAACCGGGAACTTCCGATGACCGGCAGGATTGCGTCAATCCCTTGGCACACAAGGGTTTTGACTCACTTTCGCGACTCTCCCGGACGGGTTCCGTCCACCCTTCGCATGATTCGCTCTTGCGAAAAGTCTTCGTCCTCGTCAGATAGCCGAGCCGGCTTCGGCCGTTCCCTCTTGCGAATTGGAACCAATTCCGCGGCCGAAGGCAGATTTTCGACCGGAAGAGCGTTGCGAACGCGAAAGCCGTTGGCCGCCGCGCGCAGGGCCGGACTCGTCGGCGTGGGGTCGGCACCGGCCAGCCGCCGGGCCCGGAACTGCTGGGCGAGCGCGGCGCTCTCGGCCCGGTGGCGGTCGCTGCGCGCCTTCGCCTCCCCGGCGACCCGCTCCGAGTGGGTGACGGCGTTCTGCACAGTGGCCCGGAAGCGCGCCGCGGCGTTGTCCTCCACGGCTCAGCGCCCCGGGAGCGGGTTGGTCAGCACGAGGGTGCGCACGATCTGCTCGCAGGCGGGCCGGACGCGGTCCTGGAAGCTGTCCGCGTACTGGCAGCCGACGTGGATGCGCACCTGCCCCTTCGCCTCCACGTACCAGTCGACGAACCAGGTACGCACCCCATCCGTCTTGAGCTGCCGATAGTGGATGATGCTTTTGCCCGCAAAAGCATGTCGGGGTTCGAAGGTGGGGTATTCGGCCGAGCGGGCCCGCACCGCGGACTCGAGTTCGCCGATCAGGCGGTCCGGGTCGGCGGAGGCGTCGTAGTTGTTCGAGTACTCCTGCACGACCACCAGGTCCAGGCCGGACTGCGCCTCGCTCGGGTGCAGTTCGACCTTGCGCTCCTCGACCACGCCCCCGGTCTGCGTCCAGTCGGACGGCGCCACGAACTGGTAGTTGTACTGCGCGATCGTGCGGCCGTCCTCGCCCCGGTCGATCAGGAGCAGCGTGGCCACCAACGCGACGACGAGCAGCAGCACGCCGCCGATCAGCCACGGGAACCTGCGCTTCCACTTCGCGCGCGGTGCCGGTTCGCCCGGCGGCGGCACCACCGGCTGCCCGTACGGCGGCGACGGGTGCACCGGCTGCGGCACCCGCCCCGGCGGCAAATGCCCAGGCCCAGGCCCCCCTCCCCGGCTTTTGCCCGCAGAAGTGTGCGGGCGGGGGCGGTCGCCTGGGCGGACGATTTCGGTGCGTTGTTCGCCGAGTGGGCGAGGGGCGGCTGGCGAGCGCATCGGGGTCGCGCCGGGCAGGGCGCCGGTTCGGTCCGGGTCGATCAGGACCGCCCGCAGTGCGCCCCGTGCGACCACCGTCTCCGGCTGGTCCAGGGTCGTCGGCACCACGCCGGTCCGCTCGTGCACCAGCCGCGAAACCATCGGGATCCGGCTCGAGCCGCCCACCAGGAAGATCGCGGTCAGCTGCGTCGGCCGCAGCCCGGCCTCGTCGATCGCCGCCGCGGTGAGTTCGACCGCGCGCCCCAGCGGCGCGGCGATCAGCTTCTCCAAGTCCTCCCGCGTGACGTGCGCGTCGGCGAAGGGTGGAGGCATCGGCACATCGGTGTACGTGTGCCGCGAAAGCGTCTCCTTGGCGCCACGCACATCTTGCCGCAAAACCCGCCGACGGCGGCGATCTACCAGCTCACGGCCCTCGACCAGCTGCCGCCAGGCGGCCGGATCCGAGCCCGCCACCAGTCCGCCGACGTGCTCCAGCAGCGCCTGGTCGACATCGGCGCCCCCGAAACTGGGGTCACCTCGCGTCGCCAGCACCTGGAACCCACCGCGCCGATCGGCCGGGCCTCGCGGCATCCGCCGGACCACGCTCACGTCCACGGTCCCGCCGCCGAGATCGAGCACGGCGATCGTTTCTCCGGGACGGCCGCTGAACTCGACCGTGCGCTCCTGGTTGACTTCCGTCGCGGCGAAGGTCGAGGCGTGGAACACCGCGGCGGCCACCGGTTCCGGCACCAGCGCCACCTCGTGCGCCAGCCGACCGGCTGCTTGCCGCAGAAGCCGCGTGCGGATCGCTCCCCAGTCCGCGGGGTGCGTCAGCACCAGCAGGCCGACCTCGGCACCACCGGCCACCCGCCGCGCCTCGTCGACCGCCCGGCGGAGCACCGCGTTGACCGCGTCGAGCACGCGCAGCACGGTGTCGCCGAGCAGCAGCTCACCCTCGTCGACGCGCCGCTTCGGGTTCGGCTCGAACCGGGAGGGGTCGACGGCCGCTTGCCGCTCGGCCTCCTGGCCGACGAACAGCGTGCCGTCCGGGGCGGCGTAGACCGCCGAGGACATCAACGGCTGCCCGTCGACCACCACGACCTGCGGTTCGCGGCCGTTGATCGACGCCACGACACAGGTACTCGATGTCCCGAAGTCCACCGCGACCCGCAAGGTCACTAACCGCTCCCGTGTTCATTCCGCCCAGCCAGTGCCCGTCAGCCGATCACTCGCCCGGCAGGAAGGCGACGTGCATCAGTTGCTTGCCGACCTTACGGCTGACCAGCGTGCCGCGACCCGGCGGCATCTGCGACGGCTTGACGTTGCCGAGCAGCTGCCCCTCGTCCTTGGACCCGTTCATGATGATGCCCGGCATGGCGATTTCCTTGAGCTTGCCGATCACCGGGTCGTAGGTCGACTTCGCGGCACCACCACTGCGGCGCGCCACGATCAGGTGCAGGCCGACGTCCTTGGCCTGGGCCAGGAACTCCGACAGCGGCTTGAGCGGGTTGTTGGTCTGCGTGACCACCAGGTCGTAGTCGTCGACCAGGACGAACAGCTCCGGTCCGCTCCACCAGGAGCGGTTGCGCAGCTGGTCGGGCGTGACGTCCGGGCCGGGGAGTCGCTTCTTCATCGACCCCGCGACGTCCTTCATCATGCCGTCCAGCTGGTTCGACGACACCGCGTAGCCGGCCAGCTGACCGCCCTCGATGAAGCCGAGCATCGTGCGACGGTAGTCGACCAGGATGACCACGGCCTCCTTGGGCGAGTACCGGTCGGTGATGCCCTTGGCGATCGTGCGCAGCAGGTTCGTCTTGCCCGACTCGCCGTCGGCGAACGCCATGAAGTGCGGGTCGGCGTCGAAGTCGAGGTAGATCGGCGAAAGGTCCTCCTCGCTGAGGCCGATCGGCACCAGTTTGGTGTTCCGCTTCGTGTCCTGGGCCAGCAGCTGGTCGTACGGGAACATCTCCGGCAGCAGCCGCACCTGCGGGGCCGGACGCCCCTTCCACGCGGCCTTGATCTTCGCCACCGCGTCGGCCACCCCGGCGCCGATGTCGTCCGGATCGCTGGATCCGTCGACCCGCGGCAGGCCGGTGAGCATGTGCAGCTTCTCGCGGGTGAGCCCGCGACCGGGACGGCCGGCGGGCACGTTGACCGCGACGCGGCGGTCGATGTCGGACTCGCTCGGGTCACCGAGGCGGAGTTCGAACCGGGTGCCGAGCATGTCCTTGATCGCGGGGCGGATGTCCGCCCAGCGGTTCGAGGCGATGATCACGTGCACGCCGTAGGACAGACCCTGCGTGGCGAGCTTGGTGATCTGCGGCTCGAGCTCGTCGAAGTCCTCGCGCAGGGCCTTCCAGCCGTCGACGACCAGGAACGCGTCGCCGAACGGGTCCTGCTCCGGCTTGATCTCCCCGCGGCGCTGCCGGTTGCGGAACTCGTTCATCGAGTCGATGCCCATCGCGCCGAACCGGCCTTCACGCTCGGTCACCAGCGTGGACAGCTCGGCGACGATGCGGCGGGCCTTGTCCGGCTCGCGCCGGGCCACCGCGACACCGCCGACGTGCGGCAGGCCGGCGAGCCCGGCGAGCGTGCCACCACCGAGGTCGACGCAGTAGAACTGCACTTCCTCGGGGGTGTGCGTGAGCGCCATGGACATGATCAGCGTGCGGAGCATGGTCGACTTGCCCGACTGCGGGCCGCCGACCAGCACGCCGTGCCCGGCGGCACCGGAGAAGTCGGCCCAGAGCGGGTCGCGCCGCTGCTCGTACGGGCGGTCGACGATGCCGAGCGGGATCTGCAGGCGCCCGTTGCCGAAGAAGCCGACCGGCGAGAGGCCGCGGTCCTCGGTGGGGTTGAGGTTCGGCAGCAGCGTGTCGAGGGAGCTGGGCTCCTTCAGTGGCGGCAGCCACACCTCGTGCGCCGGCGGACCCTGCCCGACCAGGCGGCTGACGATCACGTCGAGCTCACTCGGCTCGACCGCTTCGTCCGGTTCTGCTTTTGCCTGCGGAATCACCGGCTCCGGGTCGGGCTCCGGTTCCTTGGGCAATTCGACGAAGTCCGGCACGAACAACTGGGGCCGTTTGTCCGCCCGGACCACGGTCGCGCCGGGCGCGGCCATCTTGATGCCTGCCGGGCGGTACGGGCCCGAGACGTAGGACGCCTTGAACCGCACCATCGTCGAGGTGTCGTACTTGAGGTACCCGCCACCGGGCACCGACGGCAGCTCGAACGCGTCCGGCACACCGATGGCCGCACGAGATTCCGCGGCCGAAAACGTCTTCAGGCCGATCCGGTAGGAAAGGTGCGAGTCCAGCCCGCGCAGCTTGCCCTCTTCGAGCCGCTGCGAGGCGAGCAGCATGTGCATCTGGAGCGACCGCCCTAGACGGCCGATCGCCACGAAGAGATCGATGAAGTCGGGTTTCGCGGCCAAAAGCTCGGAGAACTCGTCGACCACGATGAACAGGGCGGGCAGCGGGTCGAGGTCGGCGCCGTTCTCACGGGCCTTCTCGTACTCCCACACGTTCTTGAAGTTGCCGCCGTTCTTCAGCGCCTCCTGGCGCCGGTTCATCTCCCCGGCCAGCGCGTCCTTCATGCGGTCGACCAGCGTGACCTCGTCCGCGAGGTTGGTGATGACCGCGGAAACGTGCGGCGCGCTGTCGAGCCCGAGGAAGGTCGCGCCACCCTTGAAGTCGACGAGCACGAAGTTGAGCGTGGTGGACGAGTGCGTGGCCAGCATGCCGAGCACCAGCGTGCGCAGGAACTCGGACTTACCGGAACCGGTCGCCCCGATGCACAGGCCGTGCGGGCCCATGCCCTCCATCGCGGCTTCCTTGATGTCCAGTTCGACCGGCTGGCCGTACTCGCCGACGCCGAACGGCACGCGGTAGCGGTCGCGGACCGGGCGCGGGCGCCAGGCCTGCTGCACGTCGAAGGTCATCGGGTCGCCGGGGATGCCGAGCAGCTCGAGCAGCGACGGGTTGGACAGCAGCGGCTCGTCCTCGTCCGCTTCCTGCGCCGCCGTCCCGACCCGGTACGGGGAGAGTTTGCGGGCTAAAGCCTCGGCCTCCACGAGGCTGAGGGTGTCCGGGCGGCCGAACCACTCGACACCACCGGCGCTGCGCGCACCGAGGCGCTCTTCTTCGACGACCAGCCGGAGCCCACGCCGGGCGGCCAGGTTGCCGATGGAGTCGGACAGGTCGATCAGCGTGACGCCGACCAAGCCCTCCTCCAGGATGATCTGCTCTTCACGGGTCACGTCGGCGTCGTCGACGACGATCACCACGTGCGGCTGGTCCGGCGGCGGCGTCGCGTTCCGGGAGAACCGCTGGCGGTCCCGCAGTTCCTCGTCGAGCCAGGCTTCGATCTGCGCCAGCGAACCGGCCATCATGCGCAGCTGGCCGATGCCGTCGGACAGCGCGGGGTGCTGGACGTGGGGCAGCCACTTCGCCCACTCCCACTCCTCCTTCGCCCGCCCGGCGGTGGCGACCGCGATCAGCACGTCGTCCGGGCTGTGGAAGGTGACCATCTGCGCCAGCGCCGCCCGGGTCAGCCCGCGGGTCAGTTCCTTGTCGCCCTGCATGCTTACGGCCGCGAAACCGCGCAGGGTGATCTGGGTGGGCAGGTCGGGGACGATCGAGTGCGCGCGCACGAACCGGCGCAGCGCGAGGGTGGCGATCGGCTCCAGCTCGTCGACCGGGCCGGTCTGCGGCGGCACGAGTCGCGTGGCGAGCCGGTGCGAGCTGCGGCCGACGCGCAGGTGCAGGAAGTCCTGGTCGTTCTGCCGCCGCTCCCACATCCGGCGGCTGGTGGCCAGCGACCACAGCGCCTGGGGGTCGGGGTGCACCCACTCCAGCGCGGCCCGCTGGTCGACCATCGCCTCGCGGGCCCGCTCACGCATCTGCCCGAGGTACCGCAGGTAGTCCTTGCGGTCCTCGTTCATCTCGGCCTTCTTCTGACCGCCCCCGCGACCGCCACCACCGGCCATCATGCCGACGGTGCCCATCACCATCATGGCGCCCATCATCAGCATCATCGGGTTGCGTCCACCGAGGGTGAACATGAAGATCATCATCCCGATGGAGGCGACGATCATGACCACCGGCAGCAGCTTCATCACGATGTTGCCGGGAATCGTCCGCGGCACCTCGGGCGGCGGCTCCAGGTGAACCTCGCCACCGGGTGGGCGCGGCGCGGCCAACCGCGGCGACCGTTTGAACTGCAGCGTGCTCACCGAAGGACCCCTCTTCAACTCGGCGATTCCGACCGCGAGGCAGACACGGCCGGTCCACACGGTAGCGAACCGGGCGGTCATCCGGGGCGAGACCGCCCAACCTGGGCGGGATCGCGCGAACTACCCCCACGACCACCGGAAGTGCGTTAATACTAGAGCCGCTCGCCGACCGGGCAGGCCTTCCGGCCACGGGCGGGCGACAAGGTGACGCGGGCGTTGGGTATAAGTAGCCCGCAGCATTCTCTCTAGGCAGGGGGCATCCAGTGGCTACGGGCACGACGGTATTCAGCAGGGTGACGGTGGTCGCACCGCGCACCCGCATCGACGTGGCACTGCCCGCCGACGTCGCGGTGGCCGATCTGCTGCCGATGCTGCTGGACATGGCCAAGGAGACCACCCCGGACGGCGGCGCCCGCCACGGTGGCTGGGCACTGGCCAAACTGGGTGACGCCCCGCTGGACCCGAGCCGGACGCTGGCTTCGCTCGGCGTGATCGACGGGGAACTGCTGCAGCTGCGCAAGCGCAACGAGAACCCGCCGCCACCACTCTACGACGACGTGGTCGACGCGATCGCCGAGTCGGACCCGGACAGCTTCCGGCCCTGGACCAAGGAGACCGCGCAGCGCATCGGCCACATCGCCGGCGGCCTGGCGCTGTTCTTCGCGGCCGTCGCGCTTTTTGCGGGCGGAAGCTTGTTCGGTGGCAGCGCGCTGGCCGCCGCGATCGCCGGTGGGGTCGGCTCGATCGCCTGCATCGCGCTCGGCGCCACCCTGGTAAAGGCGTACCAGGCGCAGGCGACCGGTGTGCTGATCGCCGCGGCGGGCGGGCTGCCGCTCGCCTTCGTCAGCGGCTTCTACATCGTGCCCGGGCTGGGGATCCGGGCGAACCTGCTGCTCGCCTCGGCGCTGGTGCTGATCGTCGCGTCGGTGGCGATCATGGTGATCGGCGCGGGCATCACCACCTTCATCGCCGCGGCCACCGCCGCCGCGCTCTGGTCGCTGGCCTTCCTGGTGGCGACCTTCGTCGCGCACCCGATGCCGGGCATCGCCGCCGGCACCGCCGCGGTCTCGCTCGCCTTCATCTCGATGCTGCCGCGGATCACCCTGCAACTGGCGAAACTGCCGTTGCCGCACGTCCCGGGCAGTGCGGAGGAGCTCAAGGAGGACTCGGGCTTCCCCGACTACACCGCCATCGAGCGCCGCACGGCCGTCGCGCACAACTACATGACCGGCCTGCTGATCGGCTGCGGCGCCACCGCGGCGCTGGCGTCGATCATCACCGCCACCTCGCCGAGCATCTTCGGCGTGATCATGGCCGTGGTCGCCACCCTCGTGCTGCTTCTGCGGGGACGTGCCTACGCCAACGGCAGCCAGGCCGTCGCCCTGCTCGCCACCGGCATCGTTTCCGCAGGCGGAATCCTCCTCGGCTGGCTCTGGACCGAGGACGGCATGGGTCGGCTGATCTTCGTCGCGGGCACCCTGGTGCTGGTCGCGGCGGGGGCGCTGGTGGTCGGCGTGATCTTCCCGGGTCAGCGTTTTTCACCGCCGCTTCGCCGCACGGTCGAGATCATCGAGGCCATCTGCATCGCCACGGTGCTGCCGCTCGCGCTGGCCGTGATGGACCTGTACTCGACGCTGCGCCACATCGACTTCCCGCGCTGAGCGGGGAACCTTTTTAGGGGGAAGAAGTGCGTTCGTTCGGAACACCGGCGCGGGTGGCGACGGTCCTGCTCACCGCGGCGGTCGGGGTGCTGGCTCCGGGTCTGAGCCCGCTGACCGCGGGCGCGCAGCCGGGTTCGCCGCCGCCGGGCACCACTCCGGGAACGGCGCCGCTGATCCCGCCGCCGGTGGACATGACCAAGCTCCCGACCGCGACGAACCGGCCGGACAAGAACTACGCCAAGAAGGTCGAGTGCGTCTCACGCGACCTCGACAACGACATCCCGCTGCCGGACATCCCCTGGGCGCAGAAGTACCTGCAGCTGGACAAGGTCCACGACCACATGCGCGCGGCGACCAACGGCCACGTCGGCATGACGCCGACCGGGGAGCCCATCCGGGTCGCGGTGATCGACACCGGCGTGACGGAACACCCCGCGTTCGGCCAGCCGGTGCAGAGCGGCGGCGACTACGTCAAGACCGAAGGCCGAGGCCTCGAGGACTGCGACGGCCACGGGACCGAGGTGGCGGGCATCATCGGCGCCCGCAAGCAGGACGACATCGGTTTCATGGGCATGGCCCCGGATTCGCAGATCGTCTCCATCCGGCAGTCCAGCCAGAACTACCAGGTCGACGACAAGCCGCCGCCCGCCGCGCCGCCGCCCGCCAGCAGCGGCGCCCCGGCGCCTTCCGGCTCGCAGCCGCCGCCCTCCGGAGGCGCGGAGGAGTCCGGTACCGAGGAACCCGCCGAGTCGAGCGGCACCGCGGGCGCGTCCGCCTCGGACACCGTGCCCGGCCAGGGGAACCAGGGCCGTCAGCAGGGTGGGCAAGGCGCCGGCAACCTGAACACGCTGGCGCAGGCGGTCGTCACCGCGGCCGACCTCGAAGGCGTCAAGGTCATCAACATGTCCGTCGACAACTGCCGGCCTGCTTCTGGCGGCGGAATCACGCCGGAGGAGCGGGCCCTGCAGGCCGCGGTCCGGCACGCGGTGAACAAGGACGTTGTGGTGGTCGCCGCGGCGGGCAACACCTCCGAGGCGTGCAAGCAGAACAGCCAGCCGGACCCGAACCAGCCGATCAACATCGTCAGCCCGCCGTGGTTCACCGAGGACGTGATCTCGGTGGCGGCGATTGACGAGACCGGCGGGGTGGCGCAGTTCAGCGTGAACGGGCCGTGGGTGACCGTGGCCGCGCCGGGCACCAACATCATCTCGCTGGACCCGTCGAAGAACGCGCAGATGGACGACTTCGCGAACCAGACGATGGAGGGCGACCAGGTCCTGCCGATCCAGGGGACCAGCTTCGCCGCGCCCTACGTCGCCGGGCTGGCGACGCTGATCAGAGCGAAGTTCCCGGAATTGAACGCGCGGCAGGTGATGAACCGGATCACCAGCACTTCGCAGCACCCGGGTTCGCGCACCGGGCGGGACCAGTTCGTCGGCTACGGCGTGATCAACCCGATGGCGGCGCTCACCGCGGTCATCCCCGGTGAGGACAAGATCGGCCTGACCACCCCGTTCCAGCAGCAGATCCCCGCCCCCGCCGCCCTCCCGTCCGATCTTCCGCCCGCAAATGACGGCGACCGGACCCCGATGATCGTCGCCCTCTCCGGCGCGGCTGGCGGCGTGGTGGCCCTGCTGATCACCCTGTTCGTGGTGCACACGGTGCGCCGCAACCGCCCAGCCCCCACCCCCCAAAAATCCACCTGACCCCACCCGCACACTTCTGCGGGCAAAAGCATGTCTCCCCCAATCCACGAGGGAATGTGCTTTTGCCCGCAGAAGTGTCAGGCGCTCTTCTCGGGCGGCTTTTTGCCTGGGTCTTCACCGAGGACCGGGGGCGCGACCTGCTCCGGCTTGCCGAACAGGTCCGCCGGGTCGGTGGTCGCCCGGGTCTTCACCCGGTGGTCCTGGTTGCCGCCCTGCCCGCCACCCATACCGCCCATACCCATGGGCATCATGCCGCCCATCATCGGAGACCCGGTCGCCGCCGCGGCCCCTCTTGATGCCGCAGCGGCTCCTTGATTCGGGGCCACCGGCTCAGCAGGCGGCGCACCCGCGGCGGTCTGGTTACCACCGGCCGGTGGCAGCGGCGGCACAGCGGTATCGCTTCCCACCGCCCCAGCACCGGCTCCACCGCTCGCTGCCTGTTCTTGGCCGCCACCGCTACTGCCTGAGCCCGCCGTTGCCTTCTCAGCAGGTTCGTCCGCCTCTGCTGCCAAGGCCACCGCCGGTTCGGCATCGTCCTTCAACGCGAACTTCTCGCTGGGGAACTGGCTCTCCATCGCGACGCTGCGCTCGGTGGCTTCCTTCCCCTCGACCCCGTCACATAGGCGTGCGAACTCCTCGAGCACGTCGCGTACGGAGTCGTGAAGAGCCTGCGTGGACTGCTGCACGTCGAGCAGGTGGGTCCTCGCCCGCTCGGTCCCACCGACAGGAAGCATCGCGGCCTCGGACGCCACTTCTGCGGCATCAAGCACGACGTCGATCATCGTGCCGGTGATCCGCTCGATCGCGTCGGCTGTGTCGTCGAGGGCGTCGGCCATGGTGTTCATGGCCTCCTGCGCGGCCTCACTGGCCGAGTTGACCTTGCCCATGTAGGCGACGAAGGCGTCGGCGTTCTCGCCTTCCCACCCCGCATCCACCCTGCCAAGCGGCTCCGCCAACTCCTCGGAGATTTTGCCCGCAGAAGCCGCAGCCGCACGCCAGCGTTCTGCTTCTGCCCGCATTTCCGTCCATTGGCCGACGACGGGCACCAGATGAGCTTCGACGACGTCGGTTACGCCCAACTGCCTCGCCAGCTCAGACAGGAAGTCGAGGTGTCCGCCCTTGCCTTCTTCCTCCGCGGAGACCACTCCAGGAGCCTGCTCCGCCCGCGGAGACAAGCCCCCCACCTGCGGCGATCCGACCAGATCCTGCTTTTGCCCGCTAAAGCTCGCGACCGGGGTGGGGGTGCGTAGGCCTTGGAAGACATCGGGTTCGGGGTCCGGGATGCCCATCAGGACTCCACCGCCTTCTTCAGCGTCGACACCGCGTCTTCCTCGCCGCCGCCGTGCTGCCCGGCGACCTCGCGCAATGCTTCTGCGGCCGAAAGCAGGGCGTCTCGGCCGGTGGCGAGTTGGGTGTGCAGGGCGGCGGCGGCGCGTGCGTAGGCGTCGGCCGCCCCCGCTTCGCGTCCCAGGACGCCGAAGTCCTCACCGGTCAGCGTCTGCTCGGTCAGCGAGCCGTGCGCGGTGTCCAGGCCGGCCGCGGCATCCTCCACCGATCTCGCGTAATCGGCGACAACCTCGGCATCGACCTTGAACCCCGACACGACCACACCTCCGGACTCGACTGCCCAACTACTGCGGTGTGACGACGAGCCCCCGCCGACGGTTCCCTCAGCCGCCCGCGCCACCGGCCTGCGGCGTCCCGCTCGGGAACGAGCCCGCGTTCGGGTCCACCGGCACCGAGTCGTACGTCCGCTTGGCGTCATTGACATTCAGCGTCGTCGCCGCGGCCGGGAGCAGCTTGAGGATGTTCTCCGGCGCGGGCGCCTGCGGGTCCGGGCCGAACAGCGCCTGCGCCGTCGGCAGGTCCGGCACGCCGTAGCGCAGCCCGAGGTCCGAAACCAGCGAGATCGGCCCCGACGCGAACGAGTCCTTCGACTGCGCCGCCCGCACCACGGCCGCCCGGCCGGGCTGCATGTAGAAGTGGTCGATCTTCGTCCCGTCCGGCGTCGCCTGGCCGACCGAGACCGGCGTCCTCCGCGCCCCGTTGGCGTCCTTCGGGAAGGGCACCTCGTTGCTGACGTAGACCGCGGTGCGCTCGTCCTTGGTCGCGCCGTCGCCCTCGGTCCGCCAGCCGAGGCAGGTCGCCGGCGTACCGCTCTTGATCGGGTCCAGGATCTCCGGCTTCAGCTTCGGGTAGGTGTCCACCTTCAGCGCCTCGGGCATGCCCGGGAGGATCTGCTTGACGTTGGCGATCCGGTCGAGGTTCACGGTGCGAACCTCCTTGTTCTGCTGCACCACGGTGTTCGTGGTCCGGATGATGTCGCCCGCCACCTCGGAGATCTGCTGGATACCGGTGGAGTGGATCACCCAGAACTGGGGTGCGCCGCCGGAAGGCTGCGTCTTGAAGACCGCGCCGACGGGCAGGCCGTCGATGCCGAACGAGCTCGGCGCACCGGCGTTCGGCACCCGCTGCTCGTTCAGCTGGTCGACCTCGGGGATCGCGTTGAGCAGACCGGTCGAGATCTTGCGCCCGTTGACCGTGATGCCCAGCGCCGACTTGACGATGTTGCCCGGCGCGAGCCGTGCCTTGACCACGCTGGCGTTCGGCTGGTTCGCGTGGTTGGCGAGCCGGTAGACCAGGTAGGTGGCCGCGTTGTCGCCGGTGACGAGCAGCGCCTCGCGGTCGCCGAGTTCCCGGCCCATGCCGTCGGTACCGAGGTTCGAGACGCCCGCGAGCACGCTCGTCTCCCGCGTGGCCTGCTGCAGGCCCACGTTCTCCGGCTGGTTCGGATCGATGCGGAGGAAGTCGCACACCGCCCAGTTGTCGGAGATGCGCTGGTCCTTGTTCGGGAGGAGCTGCGGCGCGTTGACGATGCCCTGGAGCCGCCCGCGCGGGATGTCCTTGAGCTGTTCGTCCGGCACCACCGCGGGCTCGACGAGCTTCGGCGCGGCGGCCTGCTGCTGGCCTCCCTGCTGCCCCTCCTGCGGCGCCTGCTGTTGCTGGCCGTGGAGCATCAGCCGCGCGGAGGCGAGGTTGAAGGTCGGGACGAGCTTGGTCGGGTTCTCCGTTTTCACGTAGATCTGCCCGGACTGCTCGCCGATGACGATGCCCGCGGCGGGCGGCTTCGGGGCCGGCTTGATGAAGCCGAAGATGATGAACCCGAGCATGCCGATGACGGCCAGCACGACACCCACGATCGTGGCGCGCGAGTGCGTCCGCATGGGGTCGTGGAGCATCACGGCGTCCTTGCGGACCAACGCGGACTGCATCCGGCGCAGCACGAACTGATATGCCTGGACCTGAGACTTTGTTGTCGGTGTTGACGGCATTCTCGACCTACAGCTCTCCCACTCGCGGTACGGTTCCGCAGGATAGCCGCACGGGGACGGCTGGTGGTTGGTTTCTACCAACTCCGGCTAGGGTTCAACACTCCGGACTGGCTTTCCGGCGCAGTTGCAAGCACGAGGGGAAGAGAACGAGCGGATGTCGGTCACCACTCCTCCACGTCCACCTGGACCTCCGGGACCGCCTCCGGGTTCGCCGCCACCTCCGCCCGGCGGCCGTCCGCCAGGGCCGCCGCCGAGGCGTCCGGGAGGCCCCGCCGGTGGGCCTGGTGGCCCAGCCGGACCCCGCGGTCCCGGTGGACCGGGCGGACCTGGTGGGCCCGGTGGCCCTGGTGGACCGGGAGGTCCTGGTGGCCCCGGAGGGCCTGGTGGCCCGCCGAGGGGTCCTGGTGGCCCGGGCGGTCCGAGTGGACCTCCCCCTGGCCCGCCGCCCCGCCCCGCCGGTGGTCCTCCGCCGGTCGCGCCGGTCCGGATCGGTGCCGCGCGCCGACGCGCGATGGGCATCAATCTCGGTCCGCTGCCGGTGATGAACCTCGTGGTGGTCGAGATCGGTCTTGCGATCGGGCTCGTGCTGCTCGCGATCAACGAAAAGCTGCTCTACGTCTCAATCGGTGTGACGGCCGTCGCTTTGGTGATCGCTTTTCTGCGCTGGGGCGGGCAATGGTTCACCCAATGGGTGGGACTGAGCCTGCGGTATTCGATGCGGTCGCACAGCCGCGTGGCGAATCCGACCCCGCCCAGCAGCATCGAATCGATCGCGGCCGCCGAGGACGCGGTGACCGGTCCGGACGACCCGCGGGTCAACCTGCTGCGGCTGGTCGTCCCGGACCTCGTGGTGGCGCACGGCGTCGACCACGAGCGGCAGCAGGTCGGTCTCGCGTGGAACGACGGGACCTGGACCGCGGTGCTGCTGGTCGAGCCGGCTCCCGCGTTGATCAGCCAGGCCGGTGGGGCGCCGAGTCTTCCGCTGTCGGCGCTCGCGCCGTGCCTCGAAGACCGAGGTGTGGTGCTCGACTCGATCCAGGTGATCTGGCACTGCTACCCGGGTAGCGCGGCTCTGCCGTCGGATTCGCCCGCGTTGAGCTCGTACATGGAGGTCCTCGGCCCGCTGCAGGCGGCGGCACGGCGGACCACCTGGGTCGCTATCCGACTGGACCCGCGGCGCTGCCCGACTGCCGTTCGCGAACGCGGCGGCGGCGTCGTCGGCGCACACCGCGCCCTCATCGGCGCACTTTCGCGGGTAAGAAACGCCCTCGAGTCCCAAGGCGTCCCCACCCGCCCCCTGGACCCCGACGAACTCCTCCGCGCCGGGCTTTCGGCCGCAGAACTGACGGCCGTCGCCGGCTCCGGCACCCGCGTCGCCCTCCAAGAGCGCAAGGACAGCGTGACTTCTGCGGGCATAGGCCACGCCAGCTACGCGATCAGCGGCTGGCCGAAGGGCAAGATCACCGGCACGCTCAACGCCCTGAGCAGCGTGCGCGCCCTCTCGTCCACGATCGCCATGTCGATTTCACCTTCTGCGGACGAAGGCCGGATCGGCCTCCGCGGCGTGGTGCGCTTAAGCGCGCGAAACCCGCGTGAGCTGGACGTCGCGTCCGACCGGATGAAGGCCATCTCCGACCGGCTGAACATCGACCTCACCCTGCTGCGTGGCCGCCAGGTCTCCGGCCTGGCCGCCACGATGCCGATGGGAGGCACGGCATGAGCACGCGAATGCGCGACGCCGGCCAGAACATCGGCGTCGCTCCCGAGTTCTCGGTGGACCCGGCGATGCTCGACGCGGTCAGCCCGTCCGGCGACCGCGGCGGCATCGTGCTGGGCTCCGGCCTCAAGGACGAGCCGCTGACCATCTCGGCGCTGCGCTCCACGCCGACCAGGATCGTGCTGGTCGGCGGGCTCTACCTGGCCCGGCAAGTCGCCCTGCGAGCCATGGCCGTCGGCGCGTGGGTCGTGGTCGCCACCGGCCGCCCCACGGCGTGGCAATTGCTGGCTAAAGCAGCCGGCAACCAGCCGAACGGCCGCCCGTCCCCGCTGGTGCAGATTCGCCGGCTTTCGCCGGTCGAACTTCCGCGGCCGTCGGAAGACGCCCCGCTTCTCGTGATCACGGACGGCGGCCCGACCCCGCAGGACCTCTTCCCGCCACGTTCACCGTGGCAGACGACGGTCTACGTGCTGCCCTACCTGCACCCGCAGGCTGGCGCGACGGCCAACGCCGCAGACCTGGTCCTCATGCAGCGACTCCCGATCGGCCAGGCGGAACTCGCCGCGCGGATCTGGAACCTGCCGCCGCAGATGATGCGGCAGCTGACCACGCTGAAGGACGACCAGGTGGTGGCCCTGGGCCGCAACCTGTGGCGCCCCCTGCGCCTGGTCACCACCCCAAAGGAACAACAACTCCTGGGCCCAGTCCGCCGAGGCGACTAACCACCACAACCGGGCGGGGATGCTTCTGCGGGCAAAAGCATCCCCGCCCGGCTTTTGCCTGCAGAAGGCGCCCGATTGGCGGCCTAGCAGATGAGCGCCGGGGCTGTGGAGTTCTTGGCGAGTTGTGGATAGCTCGGTCGCGTTTGTTGTCGCGGGCGTGGTTCTGTCGGGGTCCCTTTCCAAGATCCGGGCATGACCACGACACCCGCATCCCTCTGCAACCTGAAAGACGTCTTCCGAGGTTCGGCCGCAGTCGCCGCCGGCCTCATTACCAGGGCGCACCTGCAAGGACCCCGGTTCAGACGGCTGTTCCAGGACGTCTACGTGCCCTCGAACCTCAAAGTCACCCACAAGCTCAGATGCCGTGGCGCGGCCCTTCGAGTTCCTCCAGACGCGGTGCTCACCGGCCGGTCTGCGGCGAGTGTCATGGGAGTACCCCTCGCCAACCCGTACGATCCCGTCGAATTCGTCGTGCCCGAGGACTCCCGCTTCGGGCCAGTCGCGGGAATGCGCATTCGGCGGACGGATATCCAGGCGCACGAATCAGAGCCGTGGGGCAATGCCCGAATAGCCCTACCATTGCGAATCGCTCTCGACCTGATCTTCTGTCACGCGCCTCGCATCAGAGGGGCCGTACGCCGCCTGCGCACGGCCGTCCCTGACCTCGACATGTTCCTGCGCAAGATCGAGGTCAGGATCGAGACACTCAAGGCCGAGTGCCACAGCCGGAGAAACTGGGGCGTGCGCCTCGGCCGTCTGGCACTCGAGCTCATCGACACCAAGGCAGAGTCGCATCCCGAGTCCGAACTGCGAGTCGTCCTTCTGTGCGGTGGTCTTCACCCGACAACACAACTCAACGTGCACGAGAATGGCGAATTCCTGGGCCGCCTGGACCTCGCCCTCGAAAAGGAGAAGGTGGCCATCGAATACGACGGCAGCCTGCACGACACCGCGGCGCAGCGACGACACGACAAGAAGCGGCGACGAAGGCTGACCAAAGCGGGCTGGCGATTCGTCATCATACGGGCGAAGGAACTTGCCACCGACTATCGAGTCATCCTGACTCGAGTCCGGCTCGCGCGGTACCGGGCAGGAGCTACGAGACAGAATCCGATGTCCGGACATTGCGGGTCTGCTCAGCTCGCTTGGCCAGTTCGGCGTCGGGCGGGTAGTCGACGGCGACCAGGGTGAGGCCGTGGGCAGGCGCAACAGCACTGTCCCGCACACCGGTACCCAACTGCTGACGAGGCCAGGCGACATCCCTGCGTCCGTCCCCCACCGTGAGGAGCGCACCGACGAGGCTGCGGACCATCGAATGGCAGAACGCGTCCGCTGAGACCTCGACTTCAACCGAATACTCCGCCGTACGGCGCCACACCAACCGCTGCAGTTCGCGGATCGTGGTGCCGCCCTCACGTTGCTTGCAGAAGGCGGCGAAGTCGTGGAGGCCAAGCAACTCGGCAGAAGCCTCGTTGAGCCGATCCACGGACAGGGGACGGCCCCAAGCGAGTGTGTGGTGCCGATGCAGCGGATCGACGCCCCACGGGGCATCTGAGACCCGGTAAAGGTAGTGCCTGCGCACCGCGGAGAACCGCGCGTCGAAACCAGGTGGAGCAACCGCCGCAGCAAGCACCCGCACATCTGCGGGCAAATGCCGGTTCCAGCGGTGGCGCATGCGCTCGAGGTCAGGAATCCCCTGCTCATCCACCGGAATCCGGGTGCTCGAGCTTTTGCCCGCAAAAGGCTGGGCGTCGAGGTGGAGGACTTGGGCGGCGGCGTGGACGCCGGCGTCTGTGCGGCCGGCGACTACGACGGAACGAGGGACGGAGACGCCTGGGGGCTGCTTGGCGAGGGTGTCTTCCAGGACGCCCTGGACTGTGCGCCGGCCTGGTTGTTTGGCCCACCCGGAGAAGTTTGTGCCGTCATAAGACACTTCCAGGCGCAGACGGACGAGCCCGCTCTCCCCAGTGGGGAGGGCGGGCTCGTCCGGGATGCCTGCTGCCGTCAGGACTCGTCCTTCTTGGCGGAGCTTTCGCCCGCAGAAGTGTCAGCGCCTTCGGCGGGGGCGGAGGTGGCGTCCTTGGTGGCCGACTCGGGCGCTTCCGCGTCCTGGTCGGTCTCCGTGGCCTCGGCGTCGGCCTTGGTCTCCTCGGCCGGGGCTTCCGTGGTCTTCGGGGCCTCGTCCTTGGCGAACTTGGTCTTGCGCGCGGCCTGGGCCTCCGCGGTCACGGTCTTCTCCGCGACCAGTTCGATGACCGCCATCGGGGCGTTGTCGCCCTTGCGCGGCATCGTCTTGGTGATGCGGAGGTAACCGCCGGCGCGGTCCTCGAAACCGGGACCGATCTCGGCGATCAGCTTGTGCACGACCGACTTGTCGCGGATGATCTTCTGGATCTGCCGCCGGTTGTGCAGGTCACCGACCTTGGCCTTGGTGATCAGCCGCTCGGCCAGCGGGCGCACCTTGCGCGCCTTGGCCTCGGTCGTGGTGATCCGGCCGTGCTCGAACAGCGAGGTGGCCAGGTTGGCCAGCAGGTGCCGCTGGTGTGCGGCCGACCCGCCGAGACGGGCTCCCTTGGTGGGGGTGGGCATCGGTTCTCCTAGTTCAGCTTCTCAGCCACGGAACCAGGTCGCTCCGATGCGTCACCACATCGGAGCGACCACCGGTCCTACAGCTGCTCCGTCTCTGCGTAGTCCTGGCCATCGTCGTGGCCGTTGTCCGAAATACCGTCGGTGATCCCGCCAACGCCCTCGGACCAGCCCTCGCCGTCGTAGCTGGTCGCGGCCGCGGTCGGGTCGAATCCGGGCGGGCTGTCCTTGAGCGCGAGGCCCAGGCCGACGAGCTTCAGCTTGACCTCGTCGATGGACTTCGCACCGAAGTTGCGGATGTCGAGCAGGTCGGCTTCTGACCGCGAAACCAGTTCGCCGACCGTGTGGATGCCCTCGCGCTTGAGGCAGTTGTACGACCGCACCGTCAGGTCGAGGTCTTCGATCGGCATCGCGTAGGCGGCGATGGTGTCCGCCTCCTGCGGCGACGGCCCGATCTCGATGCCCTCGGCGTCGACGTTGAGCTCGCGCGCCAGGCCGAACAGCTCGACCAGTGTTTTGCCCGCAGAAGCCACGGCGTCGCGCGGCGTGATGGACGGCTTGGTTTCGACGTCCAGGATGAGCTTGTCGAAGTCGGTGCGCTGCTCGACACGGGTGGCCTCGACCTTGTAGGTCACCTTGAGCACCGGCGAGTAGATCGAGTCGACCGGGATCCGGCCGATCTCGGCACCGGCCTGCTTGTTCTGCAGCGCGGGCACGTAGCCGCGGCCACGCTCGACGACCAGCTCGATCTCCAGCTTGCCCTTGCCGTTCAGCGAGGCGATGTGCAGATCCGGGTTGTGCACGGTGACCCCGGCCGGCGGCACGATGTCCGCGGCCGTGACCTCACCAGGGCCCTGCTTGCGCAGGTACATGGTGACCGGCTCGTCCTCCTCGGAGCTCACCACGAGCTCCTTCAGGTTCAGGATGATGTCGGTGACGTCTTCCTTCACCCCGGGAACGGTGGTGAACTCGTGCAGCACCCCGTCGATGCGAATGCTGGTGACCGCCGCGCCCGGGATGGACGACAGCAGCGTGCGCCGCAGCGAGTTGCCGAGCGTGTAGCCGAAACCGGGCTCGAGCGGCTCGATGGTGAACCGGGACCTGGTCTCGTTGACCGTCTCTTCGCCGAGAGCTGGCCGCTGGGAAATCAGCACTTTCTTCTCCTTGTCCTACCGACGCCCGCCATATGACGCCGAAAGGGGTGGCGTGGCGGCGGCGCACTCCGGGCGCCGCCGCCCGATCACCGCCGGGCCTGTGGCCCGGCCGGGATCACTTCGAGTAGAGCTCGACGATCAGCTGTTCCTGGACCGGAACGTCGATCTGCGCGCGCTCGGGCAGCTGGTGCACCAGCACCCGCAGGTTCGACTGGACGACCTGCAGCCACGCCGGGATCGGGCGGTCGCCGAAGGATTCCTTCGCCGCCACGAACGGCAGGGTGCCCATCGACTTCGGCTTGACGTCGATGATGTCGAACTTCGAAACCTGGAAGCTCGGCACGTTGACCTTCTTGCCGTTGACCAGGAAGTGGCCGTGGCTCACCAGCTGGCGGGCCTGACGGCGCGTCCGGGCGATGCCGGCGCGGTAGATCACGTTGTCGAGCCGGGACTCCAGGATCTGGAGCAGGTTCTCACCGGTCTTGCCGGTGCGGCGCACAGCGTCCTTGTAGTAACGGACGAACTGGCGCTCGAGCACTCCGTAGGTGTAGCGAGCCTTCTGCTTCTCCTGAAGCTGAAGCAGGTACTCGCTCTCCTTGATGCGACCGCGGCCGTGCTGGCCGGGCGGGTACGGGCGGCGCTCGAAAGCCTGGTCGCCGCCGATGAGGTCAACCTTGAGGCGACGGGAAATACGCGTCGCCGGGCCGGTGTAACGAGCCATTTCTGCTTACTCCTCCCCGTTCCTCAGACCCGGCGCCGCTTGGGCGGGCGGCAGCCGTTGTGGGGCTGCGGGGTCACGTCCTGGATGGTGCCGACCTCGAGACCCGCGGCCTGCAGCGAGCGGATCGCGGTCTCGCGGCCCGAACCCGGGCCCTTCACGAACACGTCGACCTTCTTCATGCCGTGCTCGGCGGCCTTGCGGGCCGCGTTCTCAGCGGCCATCTGCGCGGCGAACGGGGTCGACTTGCGGGAACCCTTGAAGCCGACGTGCCCAGAGGACGCCCACGAGATCACCGCACCGGTCGGGTCGGTGATCGACACGATGGTGTTGTTGAAGGTGCTCTTGATGTGGGCGTGGCCGTGGGCCACGTTCTTCTTTTCCTTGCGCCGGACCTTCTTGGCCCCGGCGGTACGAGACTTCGGTGGCATGTCTGGGTGCTTCTCCTCGGTTAGCGCGAGTTGGCTTGGTGAGCGGCGGCCGCTTCACGCTGCCCGCGCCGGATCACGGAACCGGCGTCGGTGTACAGCTGGCGGAGCGCCATCGGGCGGGCGTACAGAGCGGACGGTGAAACGCACGAACCCGTGCCGCGGCGCTGGGCGCCACCGATGTGCACGACCTTCTTGCCCCGGATGCTCACTTCTTGCCAGCCTTCTTCTTGCCGGCGACCGTCTTCTTCGGACCCTTGCGGGTGCGGGCGTTGGTCTTGGTCCGCTGCCCACGGACGGGAAGCCCGCGGCGCCACCGCAGACCCTCGTAGCACCCGATCTCGATCTTCCGACGGATGTCGGCGTTCACCTCGCGGCGGAGGTCACCCTCGACCTTGTAGTTCTCGTCCAGGTAGTCCCGCAGCTTCAGCAGGTCGTCGTCGCTGAGGTCCTTCACGCGGGTGTCCGCGTTCAGCTCGGCGGCGGCGATCATCTGCTGGGAGCGGGTACGGCCGATGCCGTAGATGTAGGTCAGCGCGATCTCCAACCGCTTTTCGCGGGGGAGGTCTACGCCAGCGAGTCGTGCCATTGGCGCTGGTGCTCCTTGTCTGGTTTCGTCTCTTCAGGTCTGCTCCCCGCCCGGTCCCGGGACCGACTCGCTGTCGATCCGGGGGCTTGCGCCTCCGGTGTCCCGGCCCCGGCCTGAAGTCCGGGGGTGAACCGGGCCGCTGGGCGGCCCGGCAGGTGCGGGGAGAGTTGGTTGCCGTCAATCCACTCTTCGACGAGCGGGTGATCAGCCCTGCCGCTGCTTGTGCCGCAGGTTCTCGCAGATCACCATGATCCGGCCGTGGCGGCGGATCACCTTGCACTTGTCGCAGATCTTCTTGACGCTCGGCTGGACCTTCACGTCTCCTGCTTTCTAGCTCGAACTCGTTGCGCCGTGATCACTTGTAGCGGTAGACGATGCGACCACGGGACAAGTCGTAGGGCGAGAGCTCCACGACAACCCTGTCCTCGGGCAGGATGCGGATGTAGTGCTGCCGCATCTTGCCGCTGATGTGTGCAAGGACCTTGTGGCCGTTCTCCAACTCGACGCGGAACATCGCGTTGGGAAGCGGCTCGATTACGCGGCCTTCGACCTCGATGGCCCCGTCCTTCTTGCCCATGTCCTCCGCGTTTCGTGATTGGTTGAGCGGTGAGTGCTTGCGATGGTGCCCGACGCACGCTCCGCCCCGACTCCGATGCCGCAAGTGATTACACGCGCGCTGGAACCGACGAGATGAGTACGCCGACTTGACAGTGTACGCAAGCCGTGTCGCGACACCCAACCGGGGGTTGACTGTGTTACGTCACATCGCGGTCGGGCTCTTCCGGGAGGCCGAAGCCACCGGGCTACCTCCAGGGTAGACGGCGGCGGGGGTTGCCGCCACCACGCGAGAAACACCTGGTCAGGCGACCAAGAACAGCCCGATCGAGGCGCCCGCCGGGGTCGACATGCTTTTGCCCGCAAAAGCATGCGGGCCTGCTTTTGCCCGCAGAAGCTGGTGGGGGTCAGGCGGGGGCGGTGAGGACCCAGGGGCCGTCGTCGGTGATGGCGACGGTGTGCTCCCAGTGCGCGGCCCGCGAGCCGTCGGCGGTGACCACGGTCCAGCCGTCGTCCAGTTCGAGGGTCTCGCCCCCGCCGCCGGTCAGCATCGGCTCGACGGCGAGCGCCATGCCCGGCCGCAGCCGCGGGCCCTTCCCCGGCTTCCCGACGTTCGGCAGGAACGGCTCCATGTGCATCTCGGTGCCGATGCCGTGGCCGCCGTACTCGAGGATCATCCCGTACTCGGTGCCGTCGGCCTCGCCGGCGCGTTCCGCGGCGGACTGCACGGCGTACGAGATGTCGGTCAGCCGGGCACCCGGCTGCACCGCCTCGACGCCCGCCCACATCGCCGTCCGCGTGGCATCCGACAACGCGAGGTCCTTCGCCGAAACAGCCGCCCCGACGGCGATGGTCACCGCCGAGTCGCCGTGCCAGCCGTCCAGGATCGCGCCGCAGTCGACCGAGATCAGGTCGCCGTCGGCCAGCACCTGCGAAGTCGCCGGGATGCCGTGCACGATCTGCTCGTTCACCGAGGCGCAGATCGACCCCGGGAACCCGTGGTAGCCCTTGAACGAAGGCACCGCGCCGGCGTCCCGGATGGTCTGCTCGGCGAGTTCGTCGAGCTCCTTCGTCGAGACCCCGGGCCGTGCGGCCTCGGTGACCAGCTCGAGCGTGCGCGCCACGACCAACCCGGCGGCGCGCATCGCTTCCAGCTCGCCCCGGGACTTCAGCTCGATCATGCGACCTCGGCGGAGAAACTTCGGTACACGCAGTCCGCCCACAGTCACCGTCGGTCGGGCAGCGCGGCCAGCACCCTGGCCGAGACCTCGTCGACCTCGCCGACGCCGTCCACGGCCACCAGGATGTCGCCGTAGTACTCCAGCAGCGGCGCGGTCTCCGACCGGTACACCTGCTGGCGCCGGCGGACGACCTCTTCGGTGTCGTCGGAACGACCCCGCGAAAGCAGCCTGGCGACCACGACGTCCTCGGGCACCTCGAGCTGGATCACCGCGTCCAGGCTGGTGTCGGCGTCGGCCAGCATCTGGCCGAGCACGTCCGCCTGCTTGGTGTTGCGCGGAAAGCCGTCGAGCAGGAAGCCCGCCTTGGCGTCTGGCTCGGCCAGCCGTTCGCGGACCATCTCGTTGGTGACGGTGTCGGGCACCAGTTCACCCGAGTCCATGTAGCGCTGGGCTTCGCGACCCAGTGGGGTCTGCTCGCCGACGTGCGCGCGGAACAGGTCGCCGGTGGAGATGTGCGGCACCCTGAGTTTTTCGGACAACGCTGTCGCCTGCGTGCCCTTGCCCGCTCCGGGAGGCCCGACAAGAACCAGCCTCGTCATCGGAGGAACCCTTCGTAGTTGCGCTGCATGAGCTGGCTTTCGATCTGCTTCACGGTGTCGAGGCCGACACCGACCATGATCAGCACGGCGGTACCACCGAACGGGAAGTTCTGGTTGTTGCCGTCACCGGTGATGGACAGGAAGAAGTTCGGCAGGATCGCTACCAAGCCGAGGTAGATGGAGCCGGGCAGGGTGATCCGGCCGAGCACGTAGCTCAGGTATTCGGCGGTCGGCCGCCCCGGGCGGATGCCCGGGATGAACCCGCCGAACTTCTTCATCTCCTCCGCACGCTCGTCCACGTTGAACGTGATCGTGATGTAGAAGTACGTGAAGAAGATGATCAGCGCGAAGTACAGCAGGATGTGCACCCAGCTGGACTGGTTCACCACGTAGTTCTGCAGGAAGACCTGCCAGCCCGAGTTGCTGTTCGGGTCGCCGATCAGGCGGCTGATCAGGTCCGGCAGGTAGAGCAGCGAGGAACCGAAGATGACCGGGATGACACCGGCCTGGTTCACCTTGATCGGCAGGTAGGTCGAGGTACCGCCGTACATCCGGCGGCCGACCATGCGCTTGGCGTACTGCACCGGGATCCGGCGCTGGCCCTGCTCGACGAAGATGACCGAGGCGATGATCGCCAGGCCGAGGATGCAGACGAAGGTGAAGACCACGGCGTTGTTGCGCTCGAGGATGTTCGCACCCTCGGTCGGCAGCTGGGCCGCGATGTTCAGGAAGATCAGCACGGACATGCCGTTGCCGACGCCGCGCTCGGTGATCAGCTCACCCAGCCACATAATCACCGCGGTGCCCGCGGTCATGGTGATCACGATCAGCGTGAGCGAGTAGACGCTGTTGTCCGGGATGACCGGCTGGTCGCAGTCCTGGAACAGCTGCCCGCGGTCGGCCAGCGCGATCACGCCGGTCGCCTGCAGGATCGCCAGCGCGATGGTCAGGTAGCGGGTGTACTGGGTCAGCTTGCCCTGACCGGACTGACCTTCCTTCTTCAGCTCCTCGAACCGCGGGATGACCACGGTGAGGAGCTGGACGATGATGCTCGCCGTGATGTACGGCATGATGCCCGTCGAGAAGATCGACAACTGCAGGAGAGCCCCACCGCTGAAGAGGTTCAGCAGCGAGTAA
This sequence comes from Saccharothrix sp. AJ9571, assembly GCF_021725495.1. Classification (NCBI taxonomy): domain Bacteria; kingdom Bacillati; phylum Actinomycetota; class Actinomycetes; order Pseudonocardiales; family Pseudonocardiaceae; genus Saccharothrix; species Saccharothrix sp. AJ9571. Next base: position 1,746,903 of record NZ_CP091382.1, read on the forward strand.
ATGCCCTCTTGATCGGTCTGCGCCTGACATGCCTGGACGTTGGGGTAGGAAACCCCAGGAGCTGGGGTGATCGCGCCGAGCCGGTATACGGCCACGATCATCAGCGTGAACAGGATCTTCTTGCGCAGGTCCGGCGTCGCGAGAGCCGAGCGGAAGGCGCTGAGCACGCGGGGGACCTCCTCGACGTCGTCGGCCATCGGACCGACGAACGGCTTGGCCGGCACGGTGGCCGGCGGGAACACAACTCACTGGCAGGCAAGCCAGGAACGCATCAGGGCACACTGGCCCCAAAGCGTGTCGCCGACTCTAACAGCACCCGGATCGGCCGTGGCACCGCGTGCGGCTTATTCGTTCGAGAGCGAATCGGGGGGTTGCTCGGAAGAGGTACTGGTCACCCGTTCGTGGAGCGTGATCTTCACCGGTGAGGGCGCTCACAGCGGCCGGGAACCGCTGGGGTGGGGGACATTCTGTCCGCTGTGAGCGGACAGGAAAGACTGGCGGAACCACCCGGGTGGCCTAGTACTCAGGTTCTGGAGCCGGCGAGCAGCCCCGCCATACCGAGCAGGACTACGCCGGTGCCCCGGTCGATGTTGCGGCGGGCCCGCAGGCTCATGCGGGCGGCGTTCACCAGAGTGCCCACGACGATGTAGACGGTGCCGGCGAGGAACTCGGCGAGCAGGTAGACCGCACCGAGGAGCGCGACCTGGGCGGGCACCGGCCCGTGGGCCGGATCGATGAACTGCGGCACGAACGCGGTGAAGATGAGCACCGCCTTCGGGTTGGTGATCGCGACCAGGAACTCCTTGCGCGCGATCGCCGCCGTCGTACCCGCAGGAGCCGGGTCGTCTTTTGCGGGCAAAAGACGACGGGCCTCGATCAGGATACGAACGCCCAGGTAGACGAGGTAGGCGACGCCAACCCACTTGACGATGGTGAGCGCGGGTTCCCAAGCGGCGAGGAGCTGGCCGAGCCCGGCGGCGACGGCTGCGATGAGCAGCACGAACGCGGCGAGCCTGCCGAGCAGGCCGACGATCGCCTTGCCGAGGCCGTGGCCCATGCCGTGATGCATGCCGAGCAGGTTGTTCGCGCCGGGGGTCAGCGCGATGAGCGTCGAAGCTCCGAAGAAGACGGCCAGCCAGCCCATTTCCACCACCTCCAGATAGCGCGACCCTACCGGGGGTCCCCTCCCGTCCGCGCCCCGATTTCCGGCGGCATGCTTTTGCGGGCAAATGCATGCCGGGTCAGGTTTGCGCTGGTGGGGAGGGGTCTTCGGGGATGGGAAAGCCGTAGCGCGGGGTCGAGGTGTCCTGGGAGGTGGCTCGTGGGCGAGGCGTTCGCGGTGGGTGCAGGTTGAGCAGGATTGCGGCGATGACGGCGAAGCCCGCGGCCGCGGCGATCAGCCAGTAGCCGAGGCCGGGGCCAGCGGGGGCGCCGGTCGCGGAGAACAGGTCCGCCCAGCCGATGGCCTGCATACCGATCGAACCGACGATCGCGAGCAGGAAAGCGGCAGCCCCGACAGAGGCGGAGCGCGCCGGCGTAGTCGATCCGGTTTTGAACGAGCGTCCGGTGAGGACGGCGGCCCCGCCGAGGAGCAGCGCGGCGACGATCAACATGACGCCGTTGCGAGCGAATGGGGTGAGGACGTTGCCCTCTTCGAGGCTGGGCAGACCTGCGGCGTCGGATTCGGCCGACCAACCGGTGACGGTGATACCGACGCCCTCGGCGCCCTCGATGCCGGGTACGACGCTGACGAAGAGCGGAAGGAAGGAGCCGGTGACCGTGAGCAGGAGCGCGACCAGGGCGAGGAGGACGCTCAGGCCGCGGCGCTGGTCTCGGACAGTGGCCGGTTCAGGTGGGGGCGGCTGATCCGTCATGGCGCGATCCTGGCACCGGGATGCTTCTGCGGGCAAAAGCAGGCCGGCAGGCTTTCGCGGGGAGAAGCAGGGCCGCAGGCTTCTGCGGGCTAAAGCAGGGTGGGCACGTTTTGCAGGCAGGTGCGGGGTGCGCGGGCTTCTGCGGGGTAAAGCAGGTTCGGCGGACGTGCGCAGAGTGGCACGGCGGGCGCGGGCAGGGGGAAGGCCTCGCGGCGGCCGTCGCGGGGTTCTGCGGGCAGAATCAGGTCGCGGCGAAGGCGGCATGGGCGAAGGCGCGCAGGATTCTGCGGGCAGAAGCAGGCGGCTCGAGTTTCGTGGGGAAGCAGGCCGCTCGATTCTGCAGGCACAAGCGGGTGCCTCGGTTCTGCTGGGAAGGGCGGCGGCCCGAGTTGTGCGGGCAGAAGCACGCGCCAGGCTTCCCCGGTGAAGCAGGCACCCGGCTTAGGCGGAGAGAGAAACAGGCACCCGGCTTCCGCAGGCAGAAGTACGCACCAGGCTTCCGCGGGGAAGCAGGCGTCCGGATTCTGCGCGGGCAGAAGCACGCGCTCGGCTTCTGCGGGGAGAAGCAGGTGTTCGGGGTGGGGCTGCGGGGAGAGGCGGGGTGGGGGACGTGAAAAGGCCCGCCGGGTCCTGGGGACCTGGCGGGCCTTTTGCGGGAAGAAGCGCCTCAGTTCGTGGTGGCGGAGCCACCGGCGGCTTCGAGCTTCTCCTTGGCGGAGCCGGAGAAGGCGTCGGCGGTGACGTCGAGCTTGACGCCGTTGAGGTCACCGTTGCCGAGAACCTTGACCAGCTTGCCCTTGCGGACCAGGCCGCGGGCCGCGAGCTCTTCCGGGCCGACCTTGCCACCGTCGGCGAAGACGCGGGCGATGTCGCCCACGTTCACCGGCTGGTACTCGGTGCGGAACCGGTTCTTGAAGCCGCGCAGCTTCGGCAGGCGCATGTGGATGGGCATCTGCCCACCCTCGAAGCGCACGGGCACGTTCTTCCGCGCCTTCGTACCCTTCGTACCGCGACCGGCCGTCTTGCCCTTCGAGCCTTCACCGCGGCCGACCCGGATCTTGTCGCGCTTGGCGCCGGGCGCCGGGCGCAGGTGGTGGATCTTGATGGCCGTCATGACTTGACCTCCTCGACCTCCACCAGGTGGCGGACGGCGTGGATCAAACCGCGCACCTGGGGGGTGTCCTCACGCACCACCGACTGCCGGATCTTGCGCAGCCCGAGGGTGCGCAGCGATTCGCGGTGGTTGTGCTTCGTGCCGATCTTGCTCTTGACCTGGGTCACCTTGAGCTGAGCCATCTCAGACCCCCTGACCGGCGCGCTGGCGCAGCATCCGGGCCGGAGCGACGTCCTCGAGCGGCAGGCCACGGCGGGCCGCCACCTCCTCGGGACGCTGCAGGCCCTTCAGAGCCGCGACGGTGGCGTGCACGATGTTGATCGCGTTGTCACTGCCGAGCGACTTGGAGAGCACGTCGTGCACCCCGGCGCACTCCAGCACCGCACGCACCGAACCACCGGCGATCACACCGGTACCGGCGCTCGCCGGGCGCAGCAGCACCACACCGGCGGCGTCCTCACCCTGGATGGGGTGCGGGATGGTGCCGGCGATGCGAGGCACGCGGAAGAAGTTCTTCTTCGCCTCCTCGACACCCTTGGCGATGGCCGCGGGAACTTCCTTGGCCTTGCCGTAGCCGACGCCGACCTGACCGTCGCCGTCACCGACGACCACCAGGGCGGTGAAGCTGAAGCGCCGACCACCCTTGACGACCTTGGCGACGCGGTTGATCGCGACCACGCGCTCGAGGTGCGGGGTCTTCTCCTGGGCCGCCCCGCCACGGCCGCCGTCGCGGCGATCCCGGCGCTCGCGGCGGTCATTGCGGTCGTTGCCGCCCTGCCCGCCGGGACCGCCCTGGCCGCCGCCGAATTGCCGTGTACGTCCCGGCATCAGGCTTTCCTTCCATTCACCAGCATGTACTGCATAGTCATCAGAACTCCAGGCCCGCCTCGCGGGCGGCCTCCGCGAGCGCGGCGATACGGCCGTGGTAGGCGTTGCCACCCCGGTCGAACACCACGCTGGTCACGCCGGCGTTCTTGGCGCGGGCGGCCAGCAGCTCGCCCACCTTGGCGGCCTTGGCCTTCTTGTCGCCGTCGGCCGCGCGCACGTCCGCCTCCATGGTCGACGCCGCGGCCAGGGTGTGCCCGGCGAGGTCGTCGATCAGCTGGACGGACAGGTGCCGCGAGGACTTCTTCACGGCCAGCCGCGGCCGCTCCGGAGTCCCGTTGATCTTCTTGCGGAGCCGGAAGTGCCGACGGGTCTTCGCCACGCGACGGCGGGTCGAGACGTCCTTGCCGACCGGCTTGCGCTTCGTCGTAGTCGTGTCGCTCATGATCACTTACCCGTCTTTCCGACCTTGCGGCGGATGCGCTCACCCTCGTACCGCAGGCCCTTGCCCTTGTACGGGTCCGGACGGCGCAGCTTGCGGATGACCGCTGCGGTCTGGCCGACCTTCTGCTTGTCGATGCCGGACACCGAGAACCGGGTGGGGGTCTCCACCTTGAAGGTGATGCCCTCCGGAGCCGGGATGTGCACCGGGTGGGAGTAGCCGAGCGCGAACTCGAGGTCCGAGCCCTTGGCCTGCACGCGGTAACCGACGCCGTGGATCTCGAGCTTCTTCTCGTAGCCCTCGGTGACACCGACCACCAGGTTGTTCACCAGGGTGCGGGTCAGGCCGTGCAGGGCCCGGCTGGTGCGCTCGTCATCCGGTCGCTTGACCTCGATGACCCCGTCGTTGAGCTCGGCGAAGATCGGCTCGGCGATGCTGTGCTCGAGCGTGCCCTTCGGGCCCTTGACCGAGATGTGCTGCCCGTCGATCTTCACCTCGACCCCGGCGGGGACGGTGACCGGCAGTTTTCCGATACGTGACATTGCTGATCCCCTCCCTTACCAGACGTAGGCGAGGACTTCGCCGCCCACGCCGTTGCGCTTGGCCTGCCGGTCGGTCTGGAGACCGGAGGACGTCGAGATGATGGCGACCCCGAGGCCACCCAGCACGCTGGGCAGTTCGGTGGACTTGGCGTACACGCGCAGACCGGGCTTCGACACGCGCCGGAGGCCGGCGATGCTGCGCTCACGGTTCGGGCCGTACTTGAGCTGCACCACGAGGTTCTTGTGCTTCTCGCCCGGCTCGTCGCGGAAGGCGGAGATGTAGCCCTCGCGCTTGAGGATCTCGGCGATGTTCGCCTTGAGCTTCGAGTGGGGCAGCACGACCTCGTCGTGGTACGCGGAGTTCGCGTTGCGCAGACGGGTCAAGAAGTCTGCGATCGGGTCGGTCATCGTCATGGTGACCTGTCAACCTTTCTCGCCCTGGTTCCCCGCCACCATCGTGGCGGGGCCTGTGGCGAACTTGGGAGTCTTGAAGGAAGCCTTTACCAGCTGGACTTGCTCACGCCGGGCAGCTCGCCGGCATGTGCCATCTCGCGAAGGCAGATACGGCACAGCCCGAACTTGCGGAAGACCGAGTGCGGGCGACCGCACCGCTGGCAGCGGGTGTAGCCGCGCACCTTGAACTTCGGCTTCTTCGCGGCCTTGTGGACCAGTGCTTTCTTGGCCATCGGCTCAGTTCTCCTTGAACGGGAAGCCGAGCTTGCGAAGCAGCGCGCGGCCCTCGTCGTCGGTGGTGGCGGTGGTGACAACGGTGACGTCCATGCCGCGGGGGCGGTCGATGGAGTCGGGGTCGATCTCGTGGAACATCGACTGCTCGTTGAGACCGAAGGTGTAGTTGCCGTTGCCGTCGAACTGCTTCGGCGACAGTCCGCGGAAGTCGCGGATACGCGGCAGCGCGATGTTCAGCAGCCGGTCCAGGAACTCCCACATGCGGTCGTTGCGCAGGGTGACCCGCGCGCCGATCGGCTGGCCCTCGCGCAGCTTGAACTGCGCGATCGACTTCCGGGCCTTGCGCACCTCGGGCTTCTGCCCGGTGATGGTGGCCAGGTCGCGGATGGCGCCTTCGATCAGCTTGCTGTCACGGGCGGCGTCGCCGACGCCCATGTTCACCACGACCTTGACCACACCGGGGATCTGGTGCACGTTCGCGAACTCGAACTCCTTCTGGAGCTCGCCCGCGATGCTCTCGCGGTAGCGCGTCTTGAGACGCGGCACGATCTTCTCAGCGGTGGTCATCAGATGTCCTTGCCGTTGCTGCGCGAGATCCGGACCTTCTTGCCGTCCTCGCCGATGCGGTAGCCCACCCGGGTCGGCTTGCCGTCGGAGTCGACGACCATCACGTTCGACACGTGGATGGGGGCTTCCTGGGTCACGATGCCGCCGGACTGCGCGCCGCGCTGGGTCTGGCTGATCCGCGTGTGCTTCTTGATCCGGTTCACACCCTCGACCAGCACGCGCGACCGCTCCGGGTAGGCCTGGATGACCTTGCCCTTGGCGCCCTTGTCCTTGCCGGCGATGACGACGACCGTGTCGCCCTTCTTCACCTTCACTTACAACACCTCCGGCGCGAGCGAGATGATCTTCATGAACTTCCGATCGCGCAGCTCACGGCCGACCGGGCCGAAGATGCGGGTGCCACGCGGCTCATTGTCGTTCTTGATGAGCACCGCGGCGTTCTCGTCGAACCGGATGTAGGAGCCGTCCGGACGACGCCGCTCCTTCACCGTGCGGACGATGACGGCCTTGACCACGTCGCCCTTCTTCACCCCGGCAGCCGGGATGGCGTCCTTAACGGTGGCGACGATGATGTCGCCGATACCCGCGTAGCGCCGCCCCGAACCGCCGAGCACGCGGATGCAGAGGATCTCCTTGGCACCCGTGTTGTCGGCGACTCGCAGTCGCGACTCCTGCTGGATCACGTCAACTCCTGTATGTCTCGCCGGTTCTCACCCCGTGGACCGGGGTGAGCCTGGCGGAACGGATAGGGAACTTTGAGAAGTCCCCCGGCTTACTTGGCCTTCTCGCGGATCTCGACGAGCCGCCAGCGCTTGGTGGCCGACAGCGGTCGGGTCTCCATGAGCAGAACGCGGTCGCCGATACCGGCGGTGTTCTCCTCGTCGTGCGCCTTCACCTTGGTGGTGGACCGCATGACCTTGCCGTAGAGGGCGTGCTTCTTGCGGTCCTCCAGCTCGACGACGATGGTCTTGTCCATCTTGTCGGAGACGACCAGGCCCTCACGGACCTTGCGGTAGTTGCGGCCGGACGCCTTGTCCTGGGCCGCGATCGGCTCGCTCATGCGGCACCTTCTTCGCTCTCGGCGTCATCTGGGGAGACGGACAGCCCGAGCTCGCGCTCGCGCATCACCGTGTAGATGCGGGCGATGTCCGAGCGGACGGCCCGCAGCCTGCGGTTGTTGTCCAGCTGCCCGGTGGCCATCTGGAAGCGGAGGTTGAACAGCTCCTCCTTGGCCTCCTTGAGGCGCAGCACGAGCTCCTCCGCAGTGAGTTCACGCAGCTCCGATGCCGCGGCGGCTTCTGCCTTGGCCATCAGAACTCACCACCTTCACGGGTCACGATTCGGCACTTCATGGGCAGCTTGTGGATCGCGCGGCGGAGCGCCTCGCGAGCCGTGGCCTCGTTGGGGAAGCTCAGTTCGAACATCACCCGGCCCGGCTTGACGTTGGCGATCCACCACTCCGGGGAACCCTTACCGGAACCCATGCGGGTTTCGGCGGGCTTCTTGGTCAGCGGGCGGTCCGGGTAGATGGTGGTCCACACCTTGCCGCCACGCTTGATGTGGCGGGTCATGGCGATACGGGCCGCTTCGATCTGCCGGTTCGTCACGTAGCTGTGCTCGAGTGCCTGGATGCCCAGGTCACCGAAGCTGACCTTGGTACCGCCCTTGGCGGCACCGGCGCGCTTCGGCGAGTGCTGCTTCCGGTGCTTGACCTTGCGCGGGATGAGCACGTCAGCCCTCCGTCTTCTCTGCGGCGGCCGGGGTGGTGCCCTCGGCAGCCGGGGTCGCCGACTCGGCGGCGGTGTCGTTCTTGGTCGCCGCGGCGGCCCGGCCCGCTTCCGTGGAGGTGGCCGTGGTGCCCGACGCGCCGGAGCGGCGCGGGCGGGACGGACGGTCGCCACGGTCGCGACGCGGCGCGCGCTCGGCGGCCGCGGCAGCGTCACGCGCTTCCTTGGCCTTGAGCCCGCCGACCACGTCACCCTTGTAGATCCACACCTTCACGCCGATGCGGCCGAAGGTGGTGCGGGCCTCGAAGAAGCCGTAGTCGATGTCGGCGCGCAGCGTGTGCAGCGGCACGCGGCCGTCGCGGTAGTGCTCCGAGCGGGACATCTCGGCACCGCCGAGGCGGCCACCGCACTGCACCCGGATGCCCTTGACCTGCGGCGAGCGCATGGAGCTCTGGATCGCCTTCCGCATCGCGCGGCGGAACGCCACGCGGTTGGACAGCTGCTCCGCCACACCCTGCGCGACCAGCTGGGCGTCGGCCTCGGGGTTCTTGACCTCGAGGATGTTGAGCTGGACCTGCTTCTTGGTCAGCTTCTCGAGCGCACCGCGGATCCGGTCGGCCTCGGCGCCGCGGCGGCCGATGACGATGCCCGGACGGGCGGTGTGGATGTCGACGCGAACCCGGTCACGGGTGCGCTCGATCTCCACCTTCGAGATGCCGGCCCGCTCCATGCCCGTGGACAGGAGCTTGCGGATCTTGACGTCTTCCGCCACGTACTCGGCGTACTGCTTGTCGGCGTACCAGCGGGACTTCCAGTCCGTGGTGATGCCCAGCCGGAAGCCGTGCGGGTTGATCTTCTGGCCCACTACCGGCCACCTGCCTTCTTGCTCTTCGCCTTTTTGTCGGCCTTCGGCCGCGACTCCACCTCGACGGTGATGTGGCTCGTGCGCTTGCGGATCCGGTACGCGCGGCCCTGGGCCCGCGGACGGATGCGCTTGAGGGTCGGACCCTCGTCGGCGTACGCGTTCTTGACCCAGAGGGTGTCCGGGTCGAGGTCGAGGTTGTTCTCGGCGTTGGCCATGGCGCTGGCGAGCACCTTCGCCACCGGCTCACTGGCCGCCTGCGGTGCGAACCGCAGCACGGCGAGGGCGTCGGCGGCGCTGCGGCCCTTGATGAGCTCGATCACCCGGCGCACCTTGGTCGGCGAGTCCCGGACGAAGCGAGCCCGCGCGAAGGCCGTGGGCAGAGCCTCGACCGTCGCATCCTTGGCGTTCATCGCTTGCTACCTCTTTGCTGTCTGTCGCACCGCTCAGCGGCGGCGGGACTTGCGGTCGTCCTTGATGTGACCCTTGAAGGTCCGCGTCGGGGCGAACTCGCCCAGCTTGTGACCCACCATCGCCTCGGTGACGAACACCGGGACGTGCTTGCGGCCGTCGTGCACCGCGATCGTGTGCCCCAGGAAATCGGGGATGATCGTGGAGCGGCGGGACCAGGTCTTGATCACCGTCTTCTTGTTCGCCTCGTTCAGCGCGTCCACCTTCTTGAGCAGGTGGTCATCCACGAACGGGCCTTTCTTCAGGCTGCGCGGCATAGTCTTCTACCTCCCTGCTCAGCGCTTCTTGCCGGTACGCCGGCGGCGGACGATCAGCTTGTCACTCGGCTTGTTGCGGCGGGTGCGGCCCTCCGGCTTGCCGTTCGGGTTGACCGGGTGGCGGCCACCGGAGGTCTTGCCCTCACCACCACCGTGCGGGTGGTCGACCGGGTTCATCACGACACCACGGACGGTGGGACGCTTGCCCCGCCAGCGGTTGCGACCGGCCTTGCCCCAGTTGATGTTGGCGTGATCGGAGTTCCCGACCTCGCCGACCGTGGCGCGGTTGCGCACGTCCACGTTGCGGATCTCGCCCGAAGGCATCCGCAGCTGGGCGTACGGCCCGTCCTTGGCCACCAGCTGGACCTTGGCGCCCGCGGACCGGGCGATCTTCGCGCCGCCACCGGGGCGGAGCTCGATCGCGTGGATCACGGTACCGACCGGGATGTTGCGCAGCGGCAGGTTGTTACCGGGCTTGATGTCGGCGCGGGGGCCGTTCTCCACGGTGTCGCCCTGGCGCAGCTTCTCCGGCGCGATGATGTAGCGCTTCTCGCCGTCCGCGTAGTGCAGCAGCGCGATCCGAGCGGACCGGTTGGGGTCGTACTCGATGTGCGCGACCTTGGCCGGGATGCCGTCCTTGTCGTGCCTGCGGAAGTCGATCAGCCGGTACGCCCGCTTGTGGCCACCACCCTTGTGCCGGGTGGTGATCTTGCCGGAGGAGTTGCGGCCGCCGCGGCCGTGCAGCGGACGCAGCAGCGACTTCTCCGGCGTGGACCGGGTGATCTCGGCGAAGTCGGAGACGCTGGAACCACGGCGACCGGGAGTGGTCGGCTTGTACTTGCGAATACCCATGTCTGCTCAGTCCCTTACGCGGCGGGTCCGCCGAAGATCTCGATCGGCTTGCTCTCAGCGGACAGGGTCACGACGGCGCGCTTGATGTCCTTGCGCTTGCCGAAGCCGTACCGGGTGCGCTTGCGCTTGCCCTGGCGGTTCAGCGTGTTCACGCTGACGACCTTGACACCGAAGATCTGCTCGATGGCGATCTTGATCTGGGTCTTGTTGGCGTCCGGGCGAACCACGAACGTGTACTTGTGGTCCTCGAGCAGCCCGTAGGACTTCTCGGAGATCACCGGCGCGAGCACGATGTCGCGGGGGTCAGGAATGGCGACGGAACTCACTGCTCGTCACTCCCTTCGGCAACTTCGCTCGACCGCGCGGTGGCCTTGGCGCCCTTGCCCTTGGCGGGCCCGGCGACGAAGACGTCGAACGCGGACTTGGTGAACACCACGTCGTCGTTGACCAGCACGTCGTAGGTGTTGAGCTGGTCCGGCGTGATCAGGTGCACGTCGGTCAGGTTGCGCACCGAGTTCCACGACAGCTCGTCGTCGCGGTGCAGCACCACGAGCACCCGCTTGGCCTCGGTCAGCGCGCGCAGCGCGGTCTTCGCGGCCTTGGTCGACGGCTTCTCGCCGCTGACCAGCTCGGTGACCACGTGCAGCTGGCCGGCGCGGGCCCGGTCGGAGAGGGCGCCACGCAGGGCGGCGGCCTTCATCTTCTTCGGGGTCCGCTGGGTGTAGTCACGCGGCGTGGGGCCGTGGACGACGCCACCACCGGTGAACTGCGGGGCGCGGATCGAACCCTGGCGGGCGCGACCGGTGCCCTTCTGGCGGTACGGCTTCTTGCCACCGCCCGCGACCTCGCCGCGGGTCTTGGTGTCGTGCGTGCCCTGTCGCGCGGCGGCCAGCTGGGCCGTCACGACCTGGTGCATCAGCGGCACGTTGGCCTGCACGTCGAAGATCTCCGCGGGGAGCTCGATCGTGCCGTCGGCTTTACCGGCCGGGGTCTTCAGCTCGACGCTGGTCATTCGGTGTTACCACCCTTCGCGGCGGTCCTGACGAAGACCAGACCGCCCTTGTTCCCGGGGACCGCGCCCTTGATCAGCAGCAGGCCCTCGTCGGCGCGCACGTCGTGCACGGTCAGGCCCTGCGTGGTCACCCGCGCGGAACCCATCCGGCCCGCCATGCGGAGCCCCTTGAAAACACGGCCCGGGGTAGCGCAGCCACCGATCGAGCCGGGCTTGCGGTGCACGGCCTGCGCACCGTGGCTGGCGCCCTGGCCCTTGAAGCCGTGGCGCTTCATGACACCGGCGTAGCCCTTGCCCTTGGTCGTACCGGTCACGTCGATGACCGTGCCGGCGGGGAACACCTCGGCGGTGATCTCCTGGCCGACCTCGTAACCATCGGCGTCGGTGGTGCGCAGCTCGGCGAGGTGCCGGCGCGGGGTCACCCCCGCCTTGTCGAAGTGCCCGGTCTTCGGCTTGTTGACCCGGCGCGGGTCCACGGCACCGAAGGCCAGCTGCACGGCGCTGTAGCCGTCTTTGTCCTGGGTACGGACCTGGGTCACCACGTTCGGCCCGGCCTGCACGACGGTCACCGGAATCATCCGGTTGTGCTCGTCGAAGACCTGGGTCATGCCGAGCTTGGTGCCCAGGATGCCCTTCACTTGCCTATCAGACATGAGTCCGTCTCTTCTGTATCGCCGCTCGACTGTGTCCGGTGGTTCGGACCCTGCAAGCAGGTCCGCGCTTACTGGATGTTGACGTCGACACTGGCCGGCAGGTCGATGCGCATGAGCGCGTCCACCGTCTTCGGCGTCGGGTCGAGGATGTCGATCAGCCGCTTGTGCGTGCGCATCTCGAAGTGCTCGCGCGAGTCCTTGTACTTGTGCGGCGAGCGGATGACGCAATAAACGTTCTTCTCGGTGGGCAGCGGCACCGGGCCCACGACTGAGGCGCCGGTGCGCGTGACCGTCTCGACGATCTTGCGCGCGCTGGCGTCGATCGCCTCGTGGTCGTAGGCCTTGAGCCGAATGCGGATCTTCTGTCCCGCCATGGTGGCTGCGTTCCTTGTCGTCTCGTGCCGCTATCTGTTCAACCCGGGCTTCCGCCCCGGTTTCCGCAGTTCAACGGCCCTGTCTCCGGTCCACGCGGTCGGGCGTGTCGCGCCCGCTGCACAGACGGATCCCCGGGGATCGTCGTCCTGCCTGGTCTTCCTCAACGTGAGGGGGCCGCCGAATCGGCGTCCCTTGCCCGCAACCCTCACCCGAAGGAAGAGCTCGGCGGACCTCGGCTCTCGTGACAGGGCGGCCGCAACCCGGATCGGGTTCGGCCGCCCCATCACGAAGCAACCTGAATAGTGTCGCACAGGTGATTTCACGGCCTGAACCCGGGGTCGAGAGCCCCCCGGGTTCAGGTGGAGATCACTTGTTGATCTTGGTGACCTGGCCGGCGCCGACGGTGCGGCCACCCTCGCGGATGGTGAACCGCAGGCCCTCGTCCATGACGATCGGCTGGATCAGGTTCGCCTTGATGTCGGTGTTGTCGCCCGGCATGACCATCTCGGTGCCCTCGGGGAGGGTCACCACGCCGGTCACGTCGGTGGTGCGGAAGTAGAACTGCGGGCGGTAGTTGTTGAAGAACGGCGTGTGCCGGCCACCCTCGTCCTTGGAGAGGATGTACACCGAGGCCTCGAACTCGGTGTGGGGCACGGTGGCGCCGGGCTTCGCGACGACCTGGCCGCGCTCGACGTCCTCACGCTTGATGCCGCGGAGCAGGAGGCCGACGTTGTCGCCCGCCTGGCCCGAGTCGAGCAGCTTGCGGAACATCTCGACACCGGTGACGGTGGTCTTGGTGGCCTTCTCGCGGATGCCCACGATCTCGACCTCGTCGTTCACGTTGACCTGGCCGCGCTCCACGCGACCGGTCACCACGGTGCCACGACCGGTGATGGTGAAGACGTCCTCGATCGGCATGAGGAACGGCTTGTCCAGCTCGCGCTGCGGGTCCGGGACGTTGTTGTCCACGGCGTCCATCAGCTCGAGGACGGTCTCGCTCCACTTCGGGTCGCCCTCGAGCGCCTTCAGGCCGGAGACCTTGACCACCGGGAGGTCGTCGCCGGGGAACTCCTGGGAGGACAGCAGCTCGCGGACCTCCAGCTCGACCAGCTCGAGGATCTCCTCGTCGTCGACCATGTCGGCCTTGTTCAGGGCCACCACGATGTAGGGCACGCCGACCTGGCGGGCGAGCAGCACGTGCTCACGGGTCTGCGGCATCGGGCCGTCGGTCGCGGCGACCACCAGGATCGCGCCGTCCATCTGGGCGGCACCGGTGATCATGTTCTTGATGTAGTCCGCGTGACCGGGGGCGTCCACGTGGGCGTAGTGGCGCTTCTCGGTCTGGTACTCGACGTGCGAGATGTTGATCGTGATACCGCGCTGCTTCTCTTCCGGCGCGTTGTCGATCTGGTCGAACGCCGAGGCGGTGTTCAGCTCGGGGTACTTCTCGTGCAGAACCTTGGTGATGGCCGCGGTCAGAGTGGTCTTCCCGTGGTCGACGTGACCGATGGTTCCGATGTTGACGTGCGGCTTGGTGCGCTCGAACTTCGACTTCGCCACTGGAATGTCCTCCTGGACTTAATTTTTAACTTGCTCACCGGTCGGCGTGGCTGCCACCCGGTGAATCATTTGGTCGAGAGCGGGACCCCGTGCCGCGAGGCCCCGCTCCCGCGGGCTCTTGGGGTTACTCCCCCGTCGCCTTGGCGACGATCTCCTTCGCGACGTTCGCGGGAACCTCGGCGTAGGAGTCGAACTGCATGGAGTAGTTCGCCCGGCCCTGGGTACGCGACCGCAGGTCACCGACGTAGCCGAACATCTCCGACAGCGGAACCAGTGCCTTCACGACACGGGTGCCTGCGCGCTCCTCCATGGCCTGGATCTGGCCACGGCGGGAGTTCAGGTCGCCGATCACGTCACCCATGTAGTCCTCGGGCGTGGTGACCTCGACCGCCATGAGCGGCTCGAGGATGACCGGGCCCGCCTTCTTCGCGGCTTCCTTCATCGCCATGGAACCGGCGATCTTGAACGCCATCTCCGAAGAGTCGACCTCGTGGTACGCGCCGTCCAGCAGGGTCAGCTTCAACCCCACGAGCGGGTAACCGGCCAGCACGCCGTACTGCATGGCGTCCTGGGCGCCCGCGTCCACCGACGGGATGTACTCCCGGGGGATGCGGCCACCGGTGACCTTGTTGTCGAACTCGTACAGCGCACCGTCGGTCGTCGCGAGCGGCTCCAGCTTGACGATCACCTTGGCGAACTGACCGGAGCCACCGGTCTGCTTCTTGTGCACGTAGTCGAGCTTCTCGACGGTCTTCTTGATCGTCTCGCGGTAGGCGACCTGGGGCTTGCCGATGTTCGCCTCGACCTTGTAGTCGGACTTCATCCGGTTCACCAGCACCTCGAGGTGCAGCTCACCCATCCCGGCGATGATCGTCTGACCGGTCTCCTCGTCGAGGTTGACCTGGAAGGTCGGGTCCTCTTCGGCGAGACGCTGGATGGCCAGGGACAGCTTCTCCTGGTCGGCCTTGGTCTTCGGCTCGATGGCCACCCGGATGACCGGCTCCGGGAAGGTCATCGACTCGAGCACGACCGGGTTCTGCGAGTCGGCGAGGGTGTCACCGGTGGTGGTGTCCTTCAGGCCCTGCACCGCGTAGATGTGGCCGGCCTGGCCCTCTTCGACGGGGTTCTCCTTGTTGGAGTGCATCTGGAAGAGGCCGCCGATGCGTTCCTTGCGCTCCTTGGTCGCGTTCACGACCTGGGTGCCCTTGGCGACCTTGCCCGAGTAGACCCGGATGTAGGTCAGCTTGCCGAAGAACGGGTGCGCGGCGATCTTGAACGCGAGCGCCGAGAACGGCTCGTCGGTGGCAGGCTTCCGCACGGCCGTGGTCTCGCCGTCGGGGAGCACGCCCTCGACCGGCGGGACGTCCAGCGGCGACGGCAGGTAGTCGATGACCGCGTCGAGCATGGGCTGCACGCCCTTGTTCTTGAAGGCGGAACCGGTGAGCACCGGGTACGCCTCACGCGCGATCGTCAGCTTCCGGATACCGGCCTTGATCTCGGCCTCGGACAGCTCCTCGCCACCGAAGAACTTCTCCATCAGCGCGTCGTCGGTCTCGGCGATCGCCTCGACCAGCTTCTCGCGGTACTCGGTGGCCTTGTCGGCGAGCGCGGCGGGGATGTCCTCGACCGCGTAGTCCTCACCCTTCTGGACCTCGCCACGCCAGGTCAGCGCCTTCATGCGGACCAGGTCGATGACGCCCTCGAACTCGTTCTCCGCACCGATCGGCAGCTGGATGACCAGCGGCCGGGCGCCGAGGCGGTCCTCGATGGTCTTCACGGTGAAGTAGAAGTCCGCACCGAGCTTGTCCATCTTGTTGACGAAGCAGATGCGCGGGACCTCGTACTTGTCGGCCTGCCGCCAGACCTGCTCGGACTGCGGCTCGACGCCCTCTTTGCCGTCGAAGACGGCGACCGCACCGTCGAGCACCCGCAGCGAACGCTCCACCTCGACGGTGAAGTCGACGTGGCCGGGGGTGTCGATGATGTTGATCTGGTGGTCGGCCCAGAAGGTGGTGGTGGCAGCCGAGGTGATGGTGATACCCCGCTTCTGCTCCTCCTCCATCCAGTCCATCGTGGCGGCGCCGTCGTGGACTTCGCCGATCTTGTAGTTGATCCCGGTGTAGAACAGGATCCGCTCGGTCGTGGTGGTCTTACCGGCGTCGATGTGGGCCATGATGCCGATGTTGCGGACCTTGTTCAGGTCGGTCAGCACGTCACGTGCCACTGCAGTGTTCCCCTGTCTCAAGCTT
Source organism: Saccharothrix sp. AJ9571 (assembly GCF_021725495.1). Lineage (NCBI taxonomy): Bacteria > Bacillati > Actinomycetota > Actinomycetes > Pseudonocardiales > Pseudonocardiaceae > Saccharothrix > Saccharothrix sp. AJ9571. The sequence continues at coordinate 1,762,972 of NZ_CP091382.1, forward strand.
GGGGCCCGGGCTGGCTTTTCTCGACAGCCGGGCGGACGTCACCAGCGGTAGTGGGCGAACGCCTTGTTGGACTCGGCCATCTTGTGCGTGTCCTCGCGGCGCTTGACGCTGGCACCGAGGCCGTTGCTCGCGTCGAGGAGCTCGTTCTGCAGGCGCTCGATCATGGTCTTCTCGCGACGGGCCGCCGAGAAGGACACCAGCCAGCGGAGCGCAAGGGTGGTCGAGCGACCGGGCTTGACCTCGATCGGCACCTGGTAGGTGGCGCCACCGACCCGGCGGCTCTTCACCTCGATGGTGGGCTTCACGTTGTCGAGCGCGCGCTTCAGCGTGACGACCGGGTCGGTGCCGGTCTTCTCGCGAGCGCCTTCGAGCGCGCCGTAGACGATGCGCTCGGCCAGGGACCGCTTCCCGTCCTTGAGCACCTTGTTCACCAGCTGGGTGACCAGCGGCGAGGCGTAGACGGGGTCGGAGATCAATGGCCGCTTCGGGGCCGGACCCTTGCGGGGCATATCAGCTCTTCTCCTTCTTCGCGCCGTACCGGCTGCGCGCCTGCTTGCGGTTCTTCACACCCTGCGTGTCCAGGGAACCGCGGATGATCTTGTAACGGACCCCCGGCAGGTCCTTCACACGGCCGCCGCGCACGAGCACCATCGAGTGCTCCTGCAGGTTGTGGCCTTCACCGGGGATGTAGGCGGTGACCTCGATGCCGCTGGTCAGCTTCACACGAGCGACCTTGCGCAGCGCCGAGTTCGGCTTCTTGGGGGTCGTGGTGTACACGCGGGTGCACACGCCACGCCGCTGCGGGCTCCCCTTGAGGGCCGCGGTCTTCTGCTTGGCAGCCTTGTCCTGGCGGCCCTTGCGGACCAGCTGCTGGATCGTGGGCAATGGACCAGCTTTCTGTCGCGATCTTGCTTGTTTCTCCCCGGCCCCCGCGGTCGGGCGTGTCGGCCCGCGTCAGGGTCATCACGACCCAAGAACTTCCCGCCGGAGTTTCCGTGGAACTGCTTGTACTCGCCAGCCCGTCCGGGCGGCCCGGTGAGCGCTGCACGCGTCCCACCCGGCACCTGACGGCACACGGAGCGGCCCGACATGTGCCGGGCACGGTCATCAAAGATACCCGCCCGGACGAGCAGCCCCCAATCGGGGGGTCGAATCCGGGTGCGGACCACCCAGTCTAGCGCTTCGGAGCCGCGGCGTGACGGATCCCCACCGGCCGCGTCAACCACTCACCCGCCCCCCAGCCCCCGCACACTTCTGCGGGCAAAAGCCGGTTGAGCCTGGATTCGCGCTGGTCAGGACGGGTCGGCCTGCTTTTGCCCGCAGAAGTGCGCGGGGGGCCGACGGGGAATCTCGGGTGAAGCTGGTCACCGTTGCGCGGCATGAGGAGTGCGGCCGGGGACGGAGCGCAGGGGCGTGGAAAAGGGAGTGGGGCGTCCCGCGGTTGCGGGACGCCCCACTGCCGGAGTGGAGTTCAGTCTTCCGGCTTGGCGTGATCGGGCCGGCCCGGGTTCGGGTCCCGGCTCAGGTCGATCAGCGGGTGCCGCGGTGCGCCCTCCGGGGCCGCCCGGCGGCCGGTCGGTTCGGCCACCGGTTCGGTCCACTCGTTCTGCTCGGTGTTCACAGCGCCCTCCTCGTGTCGCCTGCTGCCAACGCGAGTCACGCTACGCCCGCCGTTCACACCGTTCTGACACACCCGCGCCCGCTACCGTCGGTGAGCGTCAGAACCGGACTTTCCGGAGGTACTCGAAGCCGACCTGGGCGGTTTTCAGCGGATCGGCCGGATTGTCGTGTTCCACGATGTACTCGCGGATACCGGGCGTGCCGTCGAAGATCCTCTTGAAGTCGATGTTCCCGGTGCCCACGTCGGCCCAGCCGCCGTCCGCGCCGCGGTCCTTGACGTGGTACTGCAGCACCCGCCCGCGCTGGTCCCAGAACAGCTTCACCGGGTCCACCCCGGCCACCACCGCCCAGTACAGGTCCACCTCGAAGTGGCAGTAGTGCCGGTTCGTGCCCTTGGCCAGGATGTCGAACGGCCGCTTGCCGTCGATCAGCGCGAACTCGTGGTCGTGGTTGTGGTAGCCGAACTGGATGCCTGCCTTGGCGAAGGCCTTGGCCGCCTTGTCCAGCCGCGCGGCGAAGGCCTCCCACTCGGCGACCGTCTCGTACTTGGCCCACGGCACCGCCGAGTACCGGTGGCCGAGGATCTTGGCGTCCACGATCAGCTTGTCCACGTCACCGTCGATGCCGATGTGGCTGGAGGTGGCCCGCAGGCGGTGCTTGTCCAGGATCTTGCGGAACTCCGTGGCGCTGCGGCCGTAGGTGCCGGCCATCTCCACGTTGCGGTACCCGATGTCGGACAACGCCGAGAGGGTGCCGTCGAGATCGTTCTGCAGCAGCGACCGCAGGGTGTAGAGCTGCACGCTGATGCGGTGCAGCGGGATGCTGCCGTGACCGTGCCCGTGACCACCACCGGCGGAGGCGACCCCGGGCAGCGCCAGCAGCGCGCCACCGGCCACCGCGGCACCGGCCGCGCCGCGCAGCATCGAACGGCGGGAAAGGAACCTGTCGACCATCAGATGACCCTCACTTCTGGTTGCTGAACGCGGCGTCGAACGCCGCCGCGGGCTTGTCGAACAGCAGGCCGCGCAGGAAGGTCACGGCCTCGGCCGCCCCGCGCAGCCGGTCCATGCCGGCGTCCTCCCACTCCACCGAGATCGGCCCGGAATAGCCGATCGAGTTCAGGGCGCGGAAGCAGTCCTCCCACGGCACGTCACCGTGCCCGGTGGAGACGAAGTCCCAGCCGCGCCGCGGGTCCGCCCAGGGCAGGTGCGAGCCGAGCCGCCCGTTCCGCCCGTCGAACCGCTTCCGGGTGTCCTTGCAGTCCACGTGGTAGATCCGGTCGGCGAAGTCGAGGATGAAGCCGACCGGGTCGAGGTCCTGCCAGACGAAGTGCGACGGGTCCCAGTTCAGCCCGAAGGCAGGCCGGTTCCCCACCGCTTCCAGCGCCCGCTTCGTGGTCCAGAAGTCGTAGGCGATCTCCGAGGGGTGCACCTCGTGCGCGAACCGCACGCCCTCGGCGTCGAACACGTCCAGGATCGGGTTCCAGCGGTTCGCGAAGTCCTCGTAGCCGTCGTCGATCACGGCCTGCGAGACCGGCGGGAACATCGCCACGTACTTCCAGATCTTCGACCCGGTGAAGCCGACGACGGTGTCCACGCCGAGCTTCGCCGCGGCCCTGGCGGTGTCGGCCAGTTCGGCGGCCGCACGCTGGCGCACGCCCTCGGGCTCGCCGTCGCCCCAGACGCGGCTGGGCACGATGGCCTGGTGCCGCTCGTCGATCGGGTCGTCGCAGACGGCCTGGCCGACCAGGTGGTTCGAGATGGTCCAGACCTTGAGACCGTGCTCCTCCAGCAGCTTGAGCCGGTTGGGCACGTAGTCGTCTTCGGTCAGTGCGCGGTCGACCTCGAAGTGGTCGCCCGAGCACGCGATCTCCAGCCCGTCGTAGCCCCATTCGGCGGCGAGCCGGCAGACCTCGGTGAACGGCAGGTCCGCCCACTGACCGGTGAACAGCGTGATCGGACGACTCATATCGAGCTACTCCTTCGTTACTTCAGGCCCTGGAGCGACAGCAGCAGCGGATGCACGTCGGTGGCGGACAGCTTCCCGGCCGGTTCGAAACCCGGCTCGGAGCAGAGCAGCACCGGGCCGTCCTCGGCGGAGTCGGGCAGCCTGCCGTGCGAGCCGCGCACCCAGCGCGGATCGGTCGGTACCACGTTCATCGCGTACCGCAGCCCGGCGAACTTCTTCGCCAGGTTCAACCCCGCCTTGGCCTTGGCCAGCCGGTCGGCGGGGTCGAAGAACAACTCGGCCGGGTCGTAGCCCGGCTTGCGGTGGATCTCCACGCCGCGCGCGAAGTCCGGCGCGCGGTCGTCGTCGGTCCAGTAGTAATAGGTGAACCAGGAGTCCGGCTCGGCGACCGCGACCAGCTCACCGGCGCGCTCGTGGTCCAGGCCGTAGCGGGCCTGGGCTTCGCGGTCGAGGACCTCGTCCACGCCGGTCAGCCCGGCGACGATCGACCGCACGCGCTCCAGGTCCGCCGGGTCCTGGACGTAGACGTGCGCGACCTGGTGGTCGGCCACGGCGAAGGCACGCGAGGTCCACGGGTCGAGGTACTCCATGCCCGCCTGCGTGTAGACCTCGAGCAGGCCCTCGCGGCGCAGCGCGCGGTTGATGTCGACCGGGCGGCTGACGTTGGTGATGCCGTACTCGCTGAGGGCCACCACGGTCGCGCCCCGGTTGCGGGCGTCGTCGAGCAGCGGGGCCAGCGCGTTGTCAAGCTCCCGCGCGGCGACGGCGGCCTGCGGGTGGTCCGGGCCGAAGCGCTGGTGGTCGTAGTCCAGGTGCGGCACGTAGGCCAGGAGCAGGTCGGGTGCTTTTTCCCGCAGAAGCTTGCGGGTGGCGCCGATGACCCAGTTGCTCGAGGTCAGCGAGGCTGTCGGGCCCCAGTACTGGAACAGCGGGAACTCGCCCAGCTCGCCGGTCAGCTGGTCGTGCAGCTCGACCGGGCGCACGTAGGCGTCCGGCGACTTGCGGCCGTCGGCGTGGTAGATCGGCCGGGGCGTCACCGTGACGTCGGTGGTCATGCCCATCGCGTACCACCAGCACACGTTGGCCGAGGTGTAGCCGGGGTGCGCGGCCCGCGCGGTCTCCCACAGCTTTTCGCCATGGACCAGGCGGTTGTGCTGGCGCCAGAGGAAGATTTCGCCGAGGTCGCGGAAGTACCAGCCGTTGCCGACGATGCCGTGCTGGGCCGGGGTCAGCCCGGTGAGGAAGGTGGATTGGGCGCTGCAGGTGACCGCGGGCAGCACCGTGCCCAGCTCGGCCTGCCAGCCGGAGTTGGCCAGCGCGGACAGCCTCGGCATGTGCCGCAGCGCCTTGGGGGTCAGCCCGACGACGTCGAGCACCACGAGGGGTTTCATGAAGTAGCCTTCCCGCCTTTCGGGGGTCCGGGGGTCGTCCCCCGAGCGGAGAGTTCCAGCGTGTCGCGTGCCCAGCGCAGTTCGGCGGCGATACCGCCGGCGAGGTCGTCCCCGCCACCCGGGAGCACGCTCCAGGTGTAGGTCTCGACCTCGATGTGCGGCTCACCGGCGAGTTCGGCGAACACCGTGGTCAGCACGTCGGTGGTGCTGGTCAGCGGGGCCGGCGGGGCGGCGTGCAACGGCATGTGGAAGTGGACGCGCCAGGGTCCGTGCGCGGGGAGTTCGGCCGAGGCCTCGGGCAGGTCGTCCGACGCCAGCACGGTGCCGTCCTCGGCGAGTTCGCGCACCTGGTGCAGGTAGCGCGGCTCGGCGAAGGCGGCCAGTGCGGCTTTCGCGTCGTCGGCGGCCGGGTCGGCGACGTGCAGCGCGGCCGAGGCCTGCACCTTCACCACGTCGAGCCCGGCGTCGGCGATCTGCCGCAGGGTGGCGGCCGGGTCCGCGAAGGACACCGCGAGGTGGCAGGTGTCCAGGCAGAGCCCGATGTGCGCGGGGTCGACGCGGCCGGACAGCCAGCCGAGCGCGTCGGCGACGGTGTCCAGCACGCAGCCCGGTTCCGGCTCGACGGCCAACCTGACTGGCCGCTCACTTTGGGCCAGTACGCTGGTCAGCTCGGTCAGCGCGGCGGTGGCCGCGGCGTCGTCGACCGGGGTCCACGGCTCGCGCCAGGCCAGCGGCAACGTGGAGATGCTGCCGTAGGCCGCGTCCTCGTCGAGCAGTCCGCCGAGCACGGTCACGCAGTCGAGCGTGTACCGCAGGCGCGCCGGTTCCGTCCACTTCGGGTGGTAGACGGCCTGCTTGACCACCTCGTCGTGGAAGCCGCCGTACGGGAAGGCGTTGAGCGTGCACACCCCGAGTCCGCGCGCGTCCAGCTCCGCGCGGAACTTCGCCAGCGCGGCCTGGTCCTCGGCGAGCCCGCGCGCGACCGGCGCCGCGAGCCACAGGCCGACGCCGAGCCGATCCTCCCCATACTGCCCGCCCGCCAGCCCGCCACCACCCTCAACGGAGTCGCTCCGCGACAGGTATTGCTCCCGCACGGGGACCGAGTACCGGTCGAGCTGCGCCAGGATCCCGCCGAGGTCCTCGGCGGGATGCACGTTGGTGCAGTAGGAGATCACTTGCGGCCACCCCGGAGCACGGAGTTGCCCTGGAACTCGCTCGCCTCGCCGGTGAACCCGGGCAGCGGGTCCAGGGTCAGCCTGCCGCTCTGGGCGTAGAAGTCCACCGGGTTCTGCCACAGCACGGTGTCCACATGGGACTCCTCGTAGCCGTCGGCGAGCATCGCCTGGCCGGTCTTGAGCGTCTTCAGCGGGTCCGAGCGGCCCCAGTCGGCGGCCGAGTTGACCAGCTTGCGCTCCAGCCCGTACTCCCGCAGGATCGCCACCATCCGGTGCTCGTCCATCTTGGTGTCGGGGTAGACGGAGAAGCCCATCCACGCGCCCGCCTCGGCCACGAGCCCCACGGTGACCTCGTTCAGGTGGTCCACCAGCACGTGTTCCATCGGGATGCCGGACTCGCGCACCACGTCCAGCGTGCGCTTGGTGCCTTCGAGCTTGTCGCGGTGGGGGGTGTGGACCATGATCGGCAGCTCGTGTTCCTTGGCCAGCTGGAGCTGGCGGGCGAACACCTCGTCCTCTTCCGGGGTCATCGAGTCGTAGCCGACCTCGCCGACCGCGACCACGCCGTCCTTGGCCAGGTAGCGCGGCAGCACGTCGAGCACCTCGCGGCAGCGGGGGTCGTTGGCCTCCTTGGGGTTCAGCGCGATGGTGCAGTGGTGGCGGATGCCGAACTGCGCGGCGCGGAACCGCTCCCAGCCGATCAGCGAGTCGAAGTAGTCGGTGAACGAGCCGACGCTGGTGCGTGGCTGCCCGAGCCAGAAGGCGGGCTCCACCAGCGCGCGGACCCCGGCGGCGTACATCGCTTCGTAGTCGTCGGTGGTGCGCGAGGTCATGTGGATGTGTGGGTCGAAAATCCGCATCAGTGCTCTCCCCTTTCCAAGATGGCGAGCGCGTCGGACGGCACTTCGCGGCCCGCCGCACTCCGCTCCGCCGCGTAGTCCGAGACCATGCGGCGCAGCTCATCGTCGACCCGGCGGTCCAGTTCCGCGACCGCCGCCAGGGGAACCCCGGTGAACAGGCATTTCAGTACCCCGTGGCGCCACGAATGGGCGTCGAGGTGGCGTCCGGCGAACTCGCCCATCGCGGCGGCGACCAGCCGGGTGTCGTTGGCACGCAGAGCGTCGGCGACCAGCTGGAGCCCGGCCACGACGACGTTGTCATCGGCGCTGTCATCGGTGTCTCGCAGCGCGTTCAACCCACGCAACACGCCCCGGCGTTCCGCATCATCGCCAAACCGGTACAAATCGCCCAATTCGGCGGCGAATGCTTTTGCGGGCAAAAGCTGGTGCAGCTCGCTGACCAGGCGAATTCGGGCTTGGTCGTCGAGTGTGCCGTGGATCAGACCCTGCGGATCGGTGTCGGCGTCGACCGGGGTGCGGCCGACGCCGCGGCCCGCTGCCGGGAACAGCGAGCCGATCGCGGCGGGCTTCTCGCGGATCTTGGTCAGCGCCTCGGCCACCCAGGGGTGCTCGGCCTTGGCGGGCATCGCCGCGGTCAGCGCGCGGAAGGCTCGCGCGGCGACGTCGGGTGCCGCGTGGCTGTGCCGCGGCAGCTCGACCGCGGCCAGTCCGGTGTAGCCGACCTCGGTGAGCGCGGCGAGGGTCGCGGGCAGGTCGAGCTGCCCGTCGCCGAACTCGAGGTGCTCGTGGACCTGGGGCAGCATGTCGTCGAGCTGGACGTTGAACAGCAGCGGCCCGGCCTGGCGCACGCACTCGGCGGCGTCGACCGGCTCGACCGCCACGCAGTGGCCCACATCGAGGGTCACCCCGAACAGCTCGTGGTCGCCCAGCTGTTCGCGCAGGTCCAGCACTTGCTGCAGGTGCTGGACGAAGTGCCCCGGCTCGGGCTCCATCCCGATCCGGACCCCCAAAGCTTCTGCGGGCAAAAGCAGGTTCCGGATGCCTTCCCGCAGGCGGGAGGCGGCTTCGGCATCGTCGAGACCATCTGGTTTGACGCCTGACCAGAAGGAGACGCAGTCCGCGTTCAGCTCCGCCGCGATCCGCAGTGCCTTCTCCAGGAAGCCGAGCCGCGGGGCCGAGTCCTCCGAGAGCAGCGTCGGGTGGTGCTTGCGCCACGGGTCGAGCAGGTAACGCGCGCCGGTCTCGATGACCACCTTGTCCAGCCCGAGCGACGACAGCCGGGCCGCGACCCGCTCGAGCTGCTTGGGCAGGTCTTCGGCGTACGGGTTGAGGTGGTCGTGGTCCAGCGTGAGCGCGACGCCGGTGTACCCGAGGTCGGCGATCACCGCGAGCGCGTCGAGCAGCCGGTGGTTGGCGAAACCGTTCGTGCCGTATCCGAGGGAGAAGGTCACGTGGGGCTCACCTTCTTCGACAGCTTGCGCGCGATCGGCAGAGCCGTGGCGACCAGCGCGGCCCCCACGATCGAGCCGCGCGCGGCGATGGCGGCCTGCAGCGGGACCATGCCGTGGATGCCGGTCTTGGTGGCGTTGCGCACCACCTTCGCCGACGGGTCGGCGACCGCCGCGGCCTGCGCGCGGCCGACGAACCCGGCGTACCCGGAGCCCGCGGCGAGCGAGGCGAGCCGGTGCCAGCCGGTGTTGGCGGGGCCGCTGACCGCGAGTGCGGTGGCCGCGCTGCTGGTGACCAGCGCCGCTTTCGCGGTGTTCGGCGAAGCGCCGTGGACCTCACCGGTGGACAGCGCGGTGACGCCGAGCGTGTGCACGCCGATCGCCGCGGCCGCTGGGGCGGCGGCGCGCGTGTTGCCACCCGCGCCGAGTAGCACGTCGAGCGCCCGGCACACGGCCATGCCCAGCGGACCGGCCGGGGTCGGCTTGAGCACGGTGTCGTAGGCCCAGACCGCGCCGGCCAGCGGCACGGCGACCTTGAGCGCCTGCTTGCCGCCGCCGAGCGCGGCCAGGCCCAGCCCGGCGAGGGTCAGCGCGCCGCCGGTGGCCAGTGCCTGGTCGGCGGAGATGCGGCCGGACGGGATGGGCCGCTCGGGCCGCTCGACGGCGTCGAGTTCGCGATCCGCCCAGTCGTTCAGCGCCATCCCGGCCCAGTAGAAGGACGCGGAAGCCAAGGGCAGCAACAACTTCCTACCCCGCAACCTGCTTTTGCCCGCAGAAGCTCCGGCCACGGTGTCGCCTAGGACGGTGAGGGCGGCGGGGGCCCGGACCAGCTCGGCGAGGGTGCGGATCCGGCTCACAGCGTGCCCGCCCACTCCCGCAGGGACCGGGTCTGTTCGGCGAACCGGTGCTCGTCGCTGCCCATCGGGTCCTTGAAGAAGAACGCCAGCCCGGACAGCGCGCCGGACTGACCGGCGGCGTGCGCGGCGGCGGTGAACCGGGCGAGGTCCAGCACCAGCGGCGCGGCCAGCGCCGAGTCGTAGCCGGTCCAGGTGAACTGCAGGTTCATGCGCGCGCCGAGGAAGCCCTCGAACGACACGTTGTCCCACGCGGTCTTGGTCTCACCCAGGTCGGGCACGTTGTCGATGTGCAGTGGTGCGGTGACCTGCTCGCCGAGCAGCGCGGCCAGCCCGCGGGCCTTCGACTCCAGCTTGCTGTTCACCTTCGACGGGTCGCCGAGCGTCTCGCCGTCGCCGCCGCCGAGCAGGTTGGTGCCCGACCACGAGCGGACGCGCAGCGCACGTGCGGTGAACATCGGGGCGAGCACGGTCCGCAGCAGCGTCTCGCCGGTCTTGCCATCGCTGCCCGCGTAGGGCAGGCCCAGGTCAGCGGCCAGGCCGCGGAGGGCAGGCAGGCTTATGCCCGCAGAAGGCGTGAACTCGATGTAGGGGCTGCCGGCGCGCAGGGCGGCGTAGGCCATCAGCGAGCTGGGCGGCAGCACCGCGCGCGCCGGGTCTTCGAGCGCGGCTTCGAGCAGGCCGAGGTCGGCGTGCTCGGGCAGTTCGGGGGTCGGCGCCTCGGTGGAGGACACGTTGACCACGACCACCCGATCCAGGTTGTGCCTGGTCGCGAACGATCGGATGTCTTCGGACAATCTTTTCCCCGCAGAAGCCTGCGGGCCGATGTGGGTGGCGGGGTGGTAGCCGTCGCGGATCTCGGCGTCGACGGCGGCCAGGCCACCGCGGACGGCGGCCAGGACCGCGTGGCTGAACACGCCGGCGTCGGCCAGCTGCTCCGCCCGCTTCTCCAGCGAGGTGTGCACGATGTCGTGGCCCCCGAGCACGATGTCGTCCCACGCGGGGAGCGGCACCGAGGAGAACGCGGGCAGCTCGCTGACGCAACCGGTCGGTCCGGCGACCCCGGCGCGCAGGGCCAGCAGCCCGACCGCGGCCGTGGTTGCTACCGATCCTCGGGCACCCACCAGCCACAGGCCGGTGCGCATAGCTCGCTCGGACATCACGAAACACCTCTCCACGAAAGACGGCGGCCCGGTGTGGGTGACGACCGGATGAGGTCGCCACCCACACTGGCCTGATCAGGGTTGGCCCTGAGTGGTCAAACCTTTCGGATGGAACCACCCGAAGGCGCGATCGCGATAGACCATTCGATTCGCTGGGCCAACTCGTTACCGTCCCTAACCAAAACGCCCCGTACCTCGGCGTCCTTCACCAGTGCCGGGTTCGCCGCCAGCTCGGCGAACTTGCGGTACTCCTTGGCTGCCTTGGTGTCGTTGCTGTTCGCCTCGGCCTGCCTGGCCTTCTTGAGCTGCTTGCCCAGCTCGTTGTAGGCGTTGAGCGACAACCGGCTGGTCGCCCGGAACCGGTCGAGCAGCTGCTGCGCGTCCCGGCCCGAGGTGATGGTGACGAACTGCACCTTCTGGCTGGTCCGGTTCCCGGCGGCGTCCACAGCGGACACCTCCAGGTCGTGGAAGCCCAGCGGCAGGCGGTACAGCGCGACGAGGTCGCCGTCGCGCACCGGAGCGCCGTCCAGGGTCGCGGTCAGCTCGGTGACCCCGACCTCGTCCTGCGCGCCCAGCTCCAGCACCAGGTCCGCGGAGTCGCCGTAGACCCCGCCCTGGGCCGCCCCGCCGATGGCCAGCGTCGGCGCGGTGACGTCCAGTTCCTTGATCCGCACGTTGCGGAAGAAGGTGTCGTCCTCGTTCCCGTGGTTCTGCAGGCCGATGAAGCCCTGCGAGAGATCACGAGCCGGATCGGTCTCCGTGTACTCGTTGATCACCACGCCGTTCAGCACGACCTTGATCGTCTGCCCGGCCACCACCAGCTCGTAGGCGTTCCACTCGCCCGGCGGCTTCAGCGCCGCGTCCCGCTTGGCGATGTCGGCGCCCTTGAACCCGTAGACCGCACCGGTGGTCCGATCCGGGGCGTCGGTGGCGTCGATCTGGATCTCCTGGCCCTGGTTGACCGCGACCCACGGGTCGTTGCCGGGGTCGGGGAAGCCCACGAAGACACCGGAGTTGTCATCGCCCGCCAGCTTCCAGTCCAGCTTGAGGCTGTAGGCGTTGTACTCCTCCTCGTGCCACAGCAGGCCCATGCCGCCCACGGTCTTCCAGGAGCAGTCGGCCTGGATCTCGAAGGACCCGGGGCCGGCCATCTTCCAGTTCGCCGCGCTCGCCTCGGTGCCGTCGAACAGGCTGGTGTAGCCCGCCTCCGGCGCGGTCGGCTCGCAGGCGGTGACCACCGGCTGCGCCACACCGGGACCCTGGACGTTGATCGCGTCGACGTCGAACAGGCCACCGGTGCCGGTCCCGCCGAACACCAGGAACAGCGGCTGGGTGCCACCCGGGTCGGTGATGGGTGCCGGCGGCAGGTCGACGTAGGTGTCGAAGCCACCGGTGTTGGGCACCTGCACGGTCTGGACCACCGGACCGTCCGGCGCGCCGGAGCGGACCTCGATGGTGCCGCCGTTGCCACCGGAGCTGACCCGGTAGCCGAGGCCGGTGACGCCGGAGAGGTTCACCGGGGTGAACTGGATCCAGTCGCCGGCGTCGATGTAGCCGACCCGCTTGCCACCACTGGCCCCGGCCGCGGCGACCACCTGGGTGCCGTTGGTCTCGGTGAAGAACTCGGCCTGCTTGAGCTTGGGCTGCAGGACGTTCTCCGCCGAACCGGTCAGCGGGGGGACCCCGCCGGAGCCGTTGTCGGTGTAGCTGGCGTTGATCACGCCGAAGATGTCGGCGTCGAGCCCGTGGCCCTCGTCGGCCGGGGTCTCGATGACCCCTTCGCACCCGGTCGCCTGGCTCAGCGGGTGACCGTGGTTGTCGTGGCCGAGGATGTACTCGACCTTGACCTTGGTGCAGTCGACCTGACCGTCCTCGGCGTCGGTGACCGTCACCTTGAACGGCACCTTGTCACCGAAGCCGAAGAAGCCGCCGTTCACCGGGGCGTCCAGGGTGACCACCGGCGCGCTGTTGCCCGCGGTGACCACCACGCTCGCCGCGCCGGTCAGCCCGGTCGAGTCGGTCACCGACAGCTTCGCGGTGTACTGCCCGGCGGTTTCGTAGGTGTGCGAGACCGGACCCGCGGTGGTGGAGTCGGTCGTGCCGTCCCCGTCGAAGTCCCACGCGTAGGTCAGTTCGCCGCCGTCCGGGTCGGTGGTGCCCGCCGGGTCGAAGTTCACCGTGAGCGGCGCGGGACCCGAGGTCTTGTCCGTGCTCACCTTCACCTCGGGGGTGCGGTTGCCCTTGGTGTAGTCGATCCGGTAGACGGCCGATTCCGCGGAACCGCCGAAGTAGCCGGTGCCGTAGTCGAGCACGTACAGCGAACCGTCCGGGCCGAACTCGACGTTCATCGGCCGGACGAGCTCCATCGAGTCGAAGAACGGCTTGATCTCGCCGCGTTCGCCATTGGCGCCCACGGTGATTTCCTTGATCCAGCCGCGGTCCCACTCGTAGGCGAAGTTCTTGCCGTCGTAGTACTCGGGGAACTTCGTGGTGTTCTCCAGTGCCGGGTCGAACCGGTAGGTCGGGCCGCCCATGGGCGACTCGCCGCCGGTGCCGAACTCGGGTACCGAACCGCCGTCGTAGGGGATCCAGGCCGGCTGCACCGGGGGCAGGTCGACCAGGCCGGTGTTGTTCGGGCTGAGGTTCTTCGGGGCGCCGCAGCCGAACGGCTGACCCGACGCGCCGGTGGCGAAGTCGTAGTCGACGAACGGCTGGTTGTCCCCGACGCAGTACGGCCAGCCGAAGTTGCCCGGTCCCTTGATCAGGTTGAACTCCACGATGCCGCCCGGGCCGCGCGCGGGGTTGGCCGCACCGGCGTCGGGACCGTAGTCACCGAGGTGGATCCAGCCGGTCTCCTTGTCCACGGAGAACCGGAACGGGTTGCGGAAGCCCATCGCGTAGACCTCGGGCTTGGTCTTCTCCGTGCCGGGCGCGAACAGGTTGCCCTCGGGCACGGTGTACCCGCCGTCTTCGCCGACCTTGATCCGCAGCAGCTTGCCGCGCAGGTCGTTGGTGTTGCCGGAAGTCCGCTGCGCGTCGAAGACCGGGTTGCGGGTGGACCGCTCGTCGATCGGGGTGTAGCCGTCGGACGCGAACGGGTTCGAGTCGTCACCGGTGGACAGCAGCAGGTTGCCCGCGGCGTCGAAGTCGATCTCACCACCGGCGTGGCAGCAGATGCCGCGGTCGGCGGGGACCTGGAGGATCTGCTGCTCGCTGCCGAGGTCGAGCGTGTTGTCCTCGGCCAGCTTGAACCGCGAGAGCTGGTTGTGGCCCTTGAACGGCTCGAAGTCGGCGGCTGTGCCGTTCTCCGGCGCGTCCCCGGCGGGGGTGTTCAGCTTGGGTGCGTAGTAGAGGTACACCCAGCGGTTGTTGGCGAAGTCCGGGTCGACCGCCACGCCCTGAAGGCCGTCCTCGTCGTGGTTGTAGACGGGGACCTGCGCGGCCAGCGAAGTGGTCGCGCCCGAGGTGGTGTACCAGACGCGGCCGTCGCGCGAAGTGTGGATCACGTCGCGGTTGGGGAGCACGGCCAGCGCGATCGGCTCGCCGGTCTTCTCCTCGCCCTTGGCCAGGGTGATCTGGTCGAAGTCGGCGTCACCGGGTTCGCCGGTGCCCGGGTCCTCTGTGGAGCAGTCGCCCTCGACCACGCCGGCGGCGTAGAGGATGCCGCCCTTGAGGTGGCTGAGGAACTCGGGCTCGCTGTAGGACGCGATGGTGTGCCCGCCACCGGTGTACCAGGAGCGGCCGCCGGAATTGGTGTGGCACCAGGCGATCGGGTGATCGCCCATGGCGCCGTTGCCCGGGTCGTAGCTCTGCTCGTCGAGCGCGGCGAGCACGTGCACGTCCTGGCGCGGGTTTTCGCGGTAGTTGTACCACTCGTCGGTCCGCGGCCACTGGTACGGCAGCTCCGAAGTGGACGGGTGCTGGCGGTCCTCGACGTTGACCGTGGCCTGCTGGATCTGCGGGTGCGAGTTGAAGTACGCCCCGACCAGGTCGCCGTAGAACGGCCAGTCGTATTCGGTGTCGGAGGCGGCGTGCACCCCGGCGTACCCGCCCCCGGCGGTGATGTAGCGCTCGAAGGCGCCCTGCTGCTCGGGGTTGAGCACGTCACCGGTGGTGGACAGCCAGATCACCGCGTCGAAGCGGGCGAGGTTGGTGTCGGTGAAGGCACCGGCGTCTTCGGTGGCTTCGACGGAGAAGTGGTTGTCGGTGCCGAGTTGCTGGATGGCGGCGATCCCGGCCGGAATGGAGTCGTGCCGGAATCCCGCGGTCTTGGAGAAGACCAGCACACTGGCTTCTTCGTGCTGGGGCGCGACCTCGTCGGGCTGGGCCGCGGCGGCGAAGGAACCGCCGCTGAACGCGGTGACCGCCGAGATGGCCAGCACGCCCAGCCGGATGGCGGTCCGGCTGTGCGATTTGCGGGGGGCGACCCCCGGACCCCCGTGAGAAGAGGCCCTGGGATTACTTTCCGATCGGAGTTTTCTCAATCCGCGCATGACGAATACACACACTTCCTTGGGTGGCGGCGGTACGAGCGAGGAGACCGAACGAAAAGGGCTGGGTTCACCTCCTCCTGGCCGTGGCGGTGCTCACGGTGGTGCCGGCCACCGGGGTCCAGCGGGCGTCGTCGGCCGCGCTGGTCTCGACCGCGTGCAGGACCTGCTGGACGCACAGGCCGTCGTCGAAACTGGGAGCGGGGTTCGTGCCCTCGCCGATCGCGGTCAGGAAGTCCGCGACCTCGTGGGTGAAGGTGTGGTCGTAGCCGAGGCCGTGCCCCGGCGGCCACCAGCCGCCGAGGTAGCGGTGGCCGGGTTCGGTGACCAGGATCCGGCGGAACCCCGCCTCGGTGTCCGGTGCCGAACCGTCGTGCCACCACAGTTCGTTCATCGATTCGAAGTCGAACGCCATGCTGGCCTTGGTGCCGTTGATCTCCAGGCGCATCGCGTTCTTGCGCCCCAAGGCGTACCGGGTGGCTTCGAAGCTGGCGACCGCGCCGCCGGACAGGCGCGCGAGGAACAACGCGGCGTCGTCGACGGTCACCTCGCCCTGCGAGCCGTCCTCGTTGGGGCGGTTGCGCACGAAGGTGTTGGTCAGCGCGGACACCCCGGTGATCAGCTCGCCGCTGACGAACTGCGCCGCGTCCACGATGTGCGCGCCGAGGTCGCCGAGCGCACCGGACCCGGCCTTGTCCTTGCGCAGCCGCCAGGTCATCGGCGCCTGCGCGTCGGACAGCCAGTCCTGCAGGTAGGTCGCGCGCACGTGCCGGATCTCGCCCAGCGCGCCGTCGCCGACCAGTTTGCGGGCGTGCGCGAGAGCGGGCACCCGGCGGTAGTTGAACGCCACCATCGAGCGGACCCCGCGGGTGGCCGCCGCCCGCGCCGCGGCGGCCATCTGCTCGGCTTCTTCGACCGTGTTGGCGAGCGGTTTCTCGCACAGCACGTGCTTCCCGGCCTCCAGCGCGGCGATCGCGATCGCCGCGTGCGAGTCGCCGGGGGTGCAGACGTCGACCAGGCCGACGTCGTCACGGGCGACGAGGTCGCGCCAGTCCGTCTCCACCGCGGCGAACCCGTACTTCGCCGCGGCGGCCTTCGTCTTCGCTTCGTCCCGGCCGCCCAAGGCGGCGAGCACCGGAGTCAGTGGGGTGTCGAAGATCCGGTGGACGTTGCGCCACGCGTGCGAATGCACCGCACCCATGAACGCGTGCCCCACCAGGCCGACCCCGATGCGCTCCCCGCCTGCCGAACTCATTGCTCTTCCCCGTTCTTCACCCTGCGACTGGCCGGCTCGCTACTACTACGAGTCGAAGCCGACGTCGAGGTACTGGTCGACGTTCTCCTTGGTCACCACGGCCGAGTAGGTGGTGATCTCCGAGGGGATCTCGTGCTCGGCGAGGTCGCCGACACCCTTCGCCTGCCCGAGCAGCCGGGCCAGCGCGATCGCCGAAGAGGCCATCGACGGGCTGTAGAGCACCGTCGCCTTGACCGGGTTCGCGTCGGACTTGATGTGGTTCATCATGTTCTTCGAACCGGCGCCGCCGACCATGATGAACTCGCTGCGGTTGGCGTTCTCGATCGCCGCGAGCACACCGACACCCTGGTCGTCGTCGTGGTTCCACAGCGCGTCCAGCTTCGCGGCCGACTGCAGCAGGTTCGCCGTCATCGACTCACCGGACTCCGGGGTGAACTGCGCGGAAACCCGCGGGCCCACGGCGAAACCGGCGCGGGACAGCGCGTCCTTGAAGCCCTGGCTGCGTTCCTGGGTCAGCGGCAGCGAGTCGATGCCGGCCACCTCGCCGATCACCGGCGCGGTGATGCCCTTGGCCTTCATCTGCTGGGCGATGTAGTTGCCCGCGTTGACGCCCATGCGGTAGTTGTCGCCGCCGATCCAGGTGCGGAACGCCAGCGGGGTGTCGAACACGCGGTCCACGTTGATCACCGGGATGCCCGCGTCCATCGCCTGCTGGCCGACCCCGGTCAGCGCCTTGCCGTCGAACGGCAGGATCACCAGGACGTCCACCTTGGCGTTGATCAGGGTTTCCACCTGGGCGATCTGCTGGTTGACGTCGTTCGTGCCCTCGGTGGGCTTGAAGGTGACGTCGGAGAACTTCTCCGCCTGCGCACGGGCGTTCGTGGTCATCGCGGCCATCCAGCCGTGGTCGGCGGCGGGCGCGGAGAACCCGACGGTGACCATCTTGCCCGGCTGGGCGTTGTCCCCGGCGCCCTGCGCCACCGGCTGGGTGCCGCCGTTCTGGGCCTGCGGCTGCTCGTTCGACGTGCAGCCCGCCAGCACCACTCCGGCACCGACCGCGCCCGCGCCGAGCAGGAACCCGCGGCGGGCCAGGAAGGATTGCGTCATTGCTCCTCCAGTTGTTCTCTTTGAGTGGTGCTGCGTTCTAAGTGGTGCTGCGTTCACCGCGGCCGCGGAACCGCAGCAGCACGGCCAGCACGATGATCGCGCCCTTGGCGATGTTCTGGATGTCGGTGTCGAGGTTGTTGAGCGTGAAGATGTTGGACAGCACGGTGAAGATCAGCACCCCGACCAGGGTTCCGAGCAGCGAGCCCTTGCCGCCGGTGAGCAGCGTGCCGCCGATCACCACCGCGGCGATCGCGTCGAGCTCGTAGAACATGCCGTTGGTGGAGGCACCGGCGGTGGTCCGCGCGACCACCATCAGTGCCGCGACCCCGCAGCACACGCCGGCCACGGCGTAGACGAGCGCGGTGTGCCGCTTGACGTTGATGCCCGCCAGCCGCGCGGCCTCGGCGTTGCCGCCGACCGCGTAGGTGCGGCGGCCGAAGGTGGTGCGGTTGAGCACCACCCAGCCCACGCCGAACACCAGCGCGAACATCCAGATCAGCACCGGGATGCCGAGGATGTCACCGCGGAAGAACTCGAGGAAGCCGGCGTCCCCGACCACCTGGGTCTTGCGGCCGCTGAGCCGCTCGGCGAGCCCGCGGGCCGAGGCGTACATCGCCAGCGTGGCGATGAACGGCACCACTTTTCCGTACGACACCAGCAATCCGTTGACCAGACCGCAGCCGAGGCCGACCGCCAGGCCGCAGATCACCATCACGACCGGGCCGTAGGACTGGGTGGCCAGGGTGGTCAGCCAGACGCTGGACAACGCCACGATCGAGCCGACCGAGAGGTCGATGCCGCCGCTGATGATCACGAAGGTCATGCCGACGCTGACCACGCCGATCGCCGCGGCCAGGCGAAGGATGGTGGAGATGTTGCCTTCGGTGAAGAACACCTCGGGCCGGGTGAAGTAGCCGACCAGGCACAGCACCACCAGCACCCCGGTGAGCCCGATCAGCCGGAAGTCCAGCGGGAAGCCGGAGGATCCGTTCTTCTTGGCCACCGGCGGTGCCGGGGGCGGATCCGGCTCCGTGTTGATCGGCCGCGATTCGGTCTGTTCGGTCATGCCGCACTCCCCTCGAGGATCAGGTCGAGCACCCCGGCCTCGGTGAGCTCGTTCGCCTGCCGGTCGGCCAGCACCCGGCCTTCGCGGAGGACGAGGACCCGGTCGGCGAGACCGAGTACCTCCGGGATCTCGCTCGAGACCAGCACGATGGCCACGCCGGTCTCGGCCAGTTCGGTGATCAGGCGGTACAGCTCGGCGCGCGCGCCGACGTCCACCCCGCGGGTGGGTTCGTCGAGCAGCAGCACCCGGCAGCCGCGCACCAGCCAGCGCGCGAGCACCACCTTCTGCTGGTTCCCGCCGGACAGCGTGCGCGCGATGCGCCGCGGGTCGGCGGGCCGCAGGTCCAGTCGCTTCAGTGTTTCCCCGGCGTCGCGGAGTTCGCGGGCGCGGTCGGTGAAGCCGAAGCTGGCGTAGCGGGACAGGCTCGCCAGCGTCACGTTGTGCGCCACGGGCAGGTCGAGCAGCAGGCCCTGGCTCTTGCGCTCTTCCGGCGCGAGGCCGATGCCCGCGCGGACCGCGGCGTGCACGCTGCCGTTGTGCACGTTCTTGCCGTCCACGGAAACCGTGCCGTGGTCGGCTTTCCTGGCGCCCGCGATGGTCTCCAGCAGTTCGCTGCGCCCGGAGCCGACGAGACCGGCGATGCCGAGCACTTCCCCGGCGTGCACGGAGAACCCGACCTCCTCGAACTCGCCGCGCCGGGCGAGCCCTTCGACGCGCAGTACCTCGGGTGTGCCCTCGGGCCGTGGGTCCCGGCTCGGCCCGAAGACGGTTTCGACGCGGTGCCCGGCCATCAGCGCGACCAGGTCGGCGGTCGGGGTGTCGCGGGCGTCGAGGTTCTGCGCCACGGTCCGGCCGTCCTTCAGCACGGTGACGCGGTGGCCGATGCGCCGCAGTTCTTCGAGGCGGTGGGAGATGTAGACGATCGCCACGCCGTCGGCGGTGAGTTCCTCGACGATGCGGAAGAGGTTGTCGACCTCTTCCCCGGCGAGTGCGGCGGTCGGTTCGTCCATCACCAGCAGCCGGGCGTCGTGCGCGAGCGCCCGCGCCATCGACACCAACTGCTGGGCGGCGGCCGAGAGCCTGCCGACCTCGGTTCCCGGGTGGATCTCGGGGTGGCCGAGGCGGGTCATCAGCCGCTGCGCCTCCGCACGCGACTCGGCGACCTTGGTGAAGCCGAAGCGCTGGCGCTCGTGGCCGAGGAAGATGTTCTCCGCCACCGACAGGCCCGGCACGAGGTCGAGTTCCTGGTACATGGTGGCGATGCCCTGGCGCAGCGCGGCCGAGGGGTTCGCCGGCGAGACGACGTCGCCGCGCCAGAGGATCTCCCCCTCGTCGGGGTGGTGCGCGGCGGCGAGCACCTTGATCAGCGTCGACTTGCCCGCGCCGTTCTGGCCGAGCAGGCAGTGCACCTCACCGGGCACCACCTCGAGGTTGACGCCGTCCAGTGCGCGGACGCCGGGGAAGACCTTGACCACACCGCGCACTTCGAGCAGTGGGGAGTCGTTCATAGGGAGACCTCCGAGTTCTCCGGGAGCTCCGAGTCGTGCACGGCCATCGGGGCGAGGGTCGGGTCGGTGAAGAGGCGTTCGGTGGCCAGGTGGGCCGCGCCGAGCAACGCGGCCGAGGTGCCGAGCGCGGAGGCGACCACGCGGCAGCGGGTGCCGGGTCCGTGGGTGCGCGCGCCGAGCGCGATGCGGATCGGCTCGACCAGCCATTCGGCGAGTCCGGCGAAGTAGCCGCCGAGCACCAGCACCTCGGGGTCGACGAGGTCGACCACGGTGGCCAGCGCGGTGCTGAGCGCGGTGCCGAGGTCGTGGACGGCGGCCGCGGCCCGCTGGTCGCCGCCGCGGATCCGGTCGCGCAACGCGGTCACCCTGGCGTCGACGCCGAGCGCCGGGTCGTGCAGGGAGTCGGGCGGGGAGGCGGCGGCCCGCAGGAGCGCGGGGAACCCGGCCTTGGTCTCCAGGCAGCCGGTGCGACCGCAGGGGCAGGCGTCGCCGACGGGGTCGATGGTGATGTGCCCGATCTCGCCGGCGAACCCGCGGGCGCCGCGGAGCAGTGCCCCGCCGGAGACCAAGCCGCCGCCGACGCCGAAGCCGCCGCTCAGGTAGAACAGCTCGCGCACGCCGGGGCCTTCGAGGACCTCGGCGAACGCACCGAGGTTGGCCTCGTTCTCGACGAGGACGCCCGCGAGGTCGACGCCGAGCCGTGCGGCGATGAGGTCGGCGAGCCCGGCGTCGCGCCAGCGCAGTACCGGGGCGAAGCGGAGGACCTGGGAGTCGGTGTCGACCAGGCCGGGCACCGAGACGGTGATGCCGATCGGTGGCCCGTCGAGGTCGGCGCAAACGGCTTCGGCCAGCGCGGCGAGCTCGTCCATGCCGCGCTCGAGCCCGAGCTGGGCGACGTCGGCGGTGCTCGCGCGGCTGGCCAGCGGCACCCCGGCCAGGTCCATGGTCATCGCGGAAAAGCCGTCGGCCTCCACCCGCAGCGCGAGCCCGTAGGCGGCCTCGCCGCGGAGTTCGACCAGCTGACTCGGCCTGCCGTGCCCGCCGTTGCGGAGCCCGGCCGGGCGGACCAGGCCGCGGTCGCCGAGTTCGGTAACCAGGCTGGACACGGTGGCCTTGTAGAGCCCGGAGTGGGCGGCGAGCTGCGACCGCGAGCGCGGCCCGCGCCGAAGCGCGCGAAGGAGACCGGCGAGGTTCGCCGTGCGCTGGCTGACTTGCTCAGCCTGCACGCTCACGCTCATGGCCACCT
This sequence comes from Saccharothrix sp. AJ9571, assembly GCF_021725495.1. Classification (NCBI taxonomy): domain Bacteria; kingdom Bacillati; phylum Actinomycetota; class Actinomycetes; order Pseudonocardiales; family Pseudonocardiaceae; genus Saccharothrix; species Saccharothrix sp. AJ9571. The sequence continues at coordinate 1,784,123 of NZ_CP091382.1, forward strand.
TGCCTTCACTTTGTAGTGTCGCCAGCGAAAGTAAGGTGGCAAAGTTCACTCGTCAAGGTGAATCAGACGCCATCTTTCGTCAATCCACCCATTTAGACCAGCCGCTCGCGTACCTACTTTCGCTTACGGCGTTCAAAAGACTGCACATCTTTGCCGTTTCCCACTTCTGCGGGAAGAAGCAGGAAACTAACCCACGGTGAGCATCGCGCGGTCGTTTGATCACGAACCGTGACGAAACGAGGCCCGGATGCTTCTGCGGGCAAAAGCAGGATCCCCAGGTCAGGACGACAGGGTGAAGGCGCGGTCCGCGGCCGACCAGGCCGAGCCGATGACGCCGGCGGTGTCGCCGAGCTCCGACAGCACGATCGGCAGGTTGCCGGTGGCCAGCGGCAGCGAGCGCCGGTAGACCGCGCTCCGCACCTCCGCCAGCAGCTGGTGGCCGAGCTGCGCCACGCCGCCGCCGATCACCACCATGCCCGGGTTGATGAAGCTGACCAGCGAGGCCACCACCTGCCCGAGCCGCCGGCCGCCGTCGCGGATCAGGTTCACCGCGCCGAAGTCGCCCGAGGCCGCCGCGAGGCCCACGTCGTGCGCGGTCACCTCGCCGTTCTCGGCGAGCACCCCGGCCAGGAACGCCGACCGGCCGCTGCGCGCCAGCGTGAGCGCGTCGCGCGCGAGGGCCGAGCCGCCGAAGTACGCCTCCAGGCAGCCGACCTCACCGCAGGCGCAGGTGGGCCCGTAGTCGTCGAGCCGGATGTGCCCGATGTCCCCCGCCGTGCCCGCCACCCCGCGGTAGACCTTCCCGCCGAGCACGATGCCGCAGCCGATCCCGGTGCCGACCTTGACGAAGATGAGGTCGTCCAGTGAGCGCGCCACCCCGGAGTGCCGTTCGCCGAGCGCCATCGCGTTCACGTCGTTGTCCACCGCGACCGGGCAGTGCAGCAGCCCGCCGAGGTGGTCCCGCACGGCGAACCGGTCCCAGCCGGGCATGATCGGCGGGGCCACCGGCATGCCTTCGGCGAACGCCACCGGTCCCGGCAGGCCGATGCCCGCGGCCAGCAACCGGCCGGGTGCGTCCTGGCGCACCTTCTCCGCCAGTTCCACCACGCGCGCGAGGACCGCGTGCGGCCCCTGCCGGATGTCGCAGTCCTCGACGGCGTACCCGAGCACCTCGCACCCCGCGTCGGTGACCGCGACGCCGACCGAGGTCGCGCCGACGTCCACACCGAGGATCCGGAGGTCTCCCGCCAGCCGCAGCAGTGTCGACCGCCGCCCGCCCCGGCTCGCCGACGGACCGGCCACCTCGACCAGCCCCAGCTCCCCCAGCCGGGTCACCTCGGCGGCGACGCGGGCCCGCGGCAACTCCAGCCGTTCGCCCAGCTCCACCCGGGACATCGGGCCCTCGTCCCGCAGCAGGGCCAGCAATTCGGTCTGATGACGGGTCTCGATCATCGGCTGTCCCTTGGTGGATCCGCTGCTCACCGAAGCAGCTTAGGCGCTGTCATCACGTTTCCGGCCGATCGCTGGGCAGCACTGCGCCATTTGTACGACAATCGCCGCGTCGAAGCCGGGGGACCAGCAGCGGGAGGACACAGTGTCGGCGGAATTCGAACAACTCGTCGCGAAGTTCGAACAGTTCCAGGCCGGGATCAAGAACGTCGACGACCGGCTCGCCGGGCTCGGGCAGATGCAGGCGGAGATCGGCGCACTCGAAGCCACCGCCACCTCCCCGGACCGGTCGGTGACCGTGGTCGCCGGGCCGGGTGGCTCGGTGAAGGAAATCCGGCTCACCGACGAGGCCATGCGCCAGCGTCCCCAGGCCCTTTCGGCCACGCTCATGCAGACCCTCCAGGCCGCCGTCGCCGAATCCGCGCGGCAGCAGGCGACCATCGTCGACGCGCACATGGGCGGTGAACTCGACCTGACCGGGCAGGTGCTGGAAACCCAGGCGGAAATGCTGGGAACCACAGCCGGGGAACTGCGGTCCAAGCTGCCGGAAACCGCGTCGCCGGGCCGTCCGCGGCGCGACGAGCACGAGGACTTCTCCGAGCAGACGTTCCTCAAGGCGACCGACGAGCCGCAGCGCCCGGCCTCACCACCGCCGGGCGGCTCGCAGGGCGACGCGTTCCTGAAGAACCTGTTCGAGGAGGAGGACCGCTGATGGCCGGAGGACACACCGTCATCATCGACGCGCTCACCGCGTATTCGCGGAAGTGCGGGGATGACGTCGCGGTGCCGAACGAGATCGCGCGGCTGGTGCAGCAGGCCGACGTCGGCGACGAGTCCTGGGGCGTGATCGGCCTCGTGGTCAAGGACAACTACACCAGCATGCTCGCCGATCTGCAGGAATGCGTGATCGACATCGCGGCCGGGCTGGAAGCGGCTTCGGAGAAGTTCGGCAAGGCGGCCGAGCTCTACCAGCGGCACGAGGACGACAGCGCGAAACTGCTCGGCGAGTTCACCACCGTGCTGAACACCCCGGCGGACAGCCGGACGCCGACCATCGGCCCGGCGAAGTAGAGGAGTCCGCACCATGGGTGAGAAGACCACCGGCGAGCTGTCCGGTATTTCTATCACCGCCGAGGACGGCTACGGCGAAAAGGTGGCCAAAGCGGTCCCGCTCGCGGGCGGACTGGTCAAGGCCGTCGACAACGCGCTCGGCGCGACCAGCGACGGCCAGGTCACCGGCGGCGAGGTCATCGGGCTGGCCGTCGACGCCACCGGGTTCATCCAGTCCTGCACCGACGCCGCGTCCGGCATCGCCACCGATCCGATCGGCTGGCTGGTCGGGCAGGGGCTGGACTTCCTGCTCGTGGTGGTGCAGCCGCTGCAGGACCTCATCCACTTCGTCAGCGGTGACGGCCCGGCGCTGGGGAACGCCGCGGGCAACTTCAACAGCATCGCCGGCGGGCTGGCCAAGTTCGCGCAGAAGTACCACCAGGAAGCCGGGACCGCGCTGGCGGACTGGACCGGGGACGCGAAGGAAGCCGCCCAAGCCAAGGTCGACTCCTTCGCCCAGGGCATCCAGGGCACCGCCGCCGAGGCCGGGAACATCGCCCAGCTGCTGAAGATCTCCAGCATGATCATGTCGGTCATCGAGGACTTCATCAAAGCCCTGCTGACCGAGTTCATCACCTGGCTGGTGATGATCTGGATCCCGGCGCTGGCCGCCGCGGTGCCCAGCTTCGGCGCCTCGACCGCGGCGGCGGGCACCGCGACCACGGTCAAGGGCACCACCACCGCCGCGAACGCCACGCAGAAGGTGAGCAAGCTCCGCCAGCTGCTGGACAAGATCCACGAACTGATCACCAAGCTCAAGGACTTCTTCAAGACCGCGGGCGCGGCGATCAAGAAGTCGTTCGCCGAGCGCAAGCTGGGCAGCGCGCTGCACACCGGGCTCAAGGACGGCGCGCAGGAAATGGGCGTGAAGGCGTCGGCGGGCACGAAGCTCTACGCGGACACCGGCATGGTCGGCAGCCGGATGCTCGGCGGCCTCAAGAACGACGGTGACGGCGGGCTCGGGCAGAGCTTCGTCTCCTCGATGGTCGACGCGGGCAAGGGCAGCCTGAAGGGGCAGGTCGGCATCGGCGCGGACGGCGGGTTCAGGCCGGGCAAGCCGCTGGGCCACCTCGCCAACGGCAAGAAGGCGGCCGACTACGGCAGTACCGGTGAGGAACAGAGCCATGAGGAGAACACCGAAGACCTCAACTTCTGATGTTTTCCGCGTGGAGGTTCCAGCGTGAGCTGAATTCGTTGCAGCGCAAGCACAATTGGCAGGTGCGGCGGCTCAGCGATCCAGGCGAACCGCTGCCGTCCACCCGGCGGCTGCGGTTCGACCCGGCTCGTCCGGCGAACGCGCTGCCGTCGGAGGTGCTGCACGTCTTCGGCCGCATCGACTGGCTGTTCCTGCTCACCGCGGTCAACCGGCAGGAGTGGGAACACCGGACCGGCAACCCCGCCGACGGCGGCGGCAGCGGCTGGGTCCCGGCGGACCGGCACCGCTGCGTGCTGACGATCCGGCGGGGCGCGAGCAGGGTCGAGGTCGAGCCGGGGGAAACGGTCGATCCCCGCGATGCCGCCCAAGCGGCGCGTTATGCCGAGTGGAACCAGCTCTTCCTCTCCGAGGACTACCGCCGGTTCGAACTGTCCCCCGGCATCTTCGGGAACGACGAGTTCCTGTCCATCCGCTGGAAAGGCCATCCCGAGCGCGGCGACCTGCGCCAGAACCTCGGCAACCTGGCCGACTACGACGGCCGGCGCTGATCCACTTCGAGAGCAGCGTCCCCGCTCAAGAGCGTCGCTCTCGAATTCAAGCTGCTGCTCTCGTCCCTGAGCAGTGATCCACAGGAGAGATCGTGACGTTAAAGGACTACCTGCCCGCCTTCGTGGTCGCCGGATACGCGCTGGCGGGGATCCTCGGCTGGCTGCGCGGCAAGGTGAGCGGCGGCCGCAAGCCGCTGGCCGTCGCGATCTCCGTCCTCGTCGTCGCCACCAGCCTCTTCTGGCTGATCGCCGGTGCCGGGCTGACCGGCACGATCACCATCCTCGTGCTGTTCCTGGTGATCCCGTTCGTGGTGATCTTCGTGTCCCAGGTGCTCGGCCGGGCCCGCCGCCGGAAGGCGGGTGACGAGAACCTCCCGCCGATCTGGCCCGCCGTGGTGCTCGCCATCGGGGCGCTGGCGTTCTGCCTGCCCGCGGTCAACCTGATCACCAACGGGCTTTGCAGCCTCGTCGGCCTCGACCACAACGTCGGCCTCCTGGTCACCGGCACCGAGGACGCCAGCACCTTCCGGGACGGCTCTCCCCGCCTGGTCAGCGGCGAATACCTGTTCGAGGGCACCCGGATCTTCGTGGACCGGTCGTGGTGGTTCGCCTTCGGCCCGCTGCCTGCCGAAGGCGACACCATCGAGGTCTCCGTCGCGCCGATGTGGCCCTACCCGATCTACGAGAACACCTGGTCCGCGGTGGTCATGACCGGTCTCGGCGCCACGCTGCTGGTCCCCGGGGTCCCGCTCGTCCTGCTCGCGCTGAAAGAACGCCGCCGGACCACGGCACCCCAGGGACCCGCGCTCAGTTCGGAATGATGCCGTTCGGCGCCTTCACCACGGACTGGATCAGGCCGAACACCGGCACCCCCAGCGGCGCGAACGTCCAGATGTTGTTGAGTTCGCTGGTGTCCGGCTCGTCGACGATCACCGGGTCGGCCATCGCCGGGACCGACACGCCGACCACCGCGATCCCGGACAGCAGCACCGCGGCCACGCCGCGGGCGAGGATCTTCTTCATCTCTCTTCCTCTCTATTGGATCGGTAAAACTCAGGCGCCGACCAGCTTGAGCAGGTCGAACACCGGGGCCAGGCCACCGGGGATCCCGATGGCCGGATCGAGCACGGAACCGAGGTCCACCCCAGGCAGCACCCAGATCGGCGTGCTGTCGGCGGCCGAAGCCACCCCGCCCGCCGCGCCGGAGAACGCCACCACCGCGACCCCGGTCACCAGCACCCGTGAAAACAGCTTCTTCATCTCTCCTCCAAGGAAAACCGCGCTCACGTGAGCAGCGGCAGGCTCACCGGGACCACGGTCGCCTTCGGCACCCATTGCCCGGCCAGCTCTTCGGTCATCGGCATGCCCGGCGCGTGCACCTCGCCGGGCCCCATCGGCATCACCGTCACCTGCGCCGCGGCGTAGATCTGCACCTCGCCGCGAACGGAGTCGGCCTGCGTGCCCAGCCAGGCCTCGAACCCGGCCATGGTGGGACTTTCGCCGCCGAAGGCGTTCCCGACGGCGACGGCGTAACTCACCGGCAACTGCTCCCGCGGGTCGAACCGCAGCGGCACCGAAGTGGTGGTCACCGAGTTCGCCCGTGGGGTGTTGAGCAGTCACGGGGCCAGGTACAGCCCGTAGGCGTAGGTCGGGCTCTCCGCCTGTTGCGCGCCGGTGAGGGTCAGCGCCCGGTGGGCCTCGGCCCAGCCGGACACCGCCACCAGTGCGTTCTCCGGTTTCGGCTCGGCGTCGATCGGCAACTCCGCCACGGCCGCCACCTCCCGCACCACTTCGGCCGCCGCCACCCCGCGCGGGGAGTCGTCGGCCTTCAGCGTGATCCCCTTCGCACCACGGGAATCCAGGAAGGCGACCAGTTTGCGCAGCGCATCGGCGTCCTCAGTGGACAGTGCGTCGGCCGGGCACGCCCCCAGCACGTCACGCCGTCCGGTGATCAGCCCGCCGAGCGCGGCACTGGCGCATTCGGGACCGTCGACCCCGGCCGCGGTTACCGGCCCCGGCTGGTCACCGGTGTCCACGTCCACCGAGGTTTCCGTGTCACCGGTGCGCAGCAGCACTTCACCGCGCCCGGCAGGCAGGTCGACCTCCGCCCACGTGCCCTCGGCCCCGGCCCGCGGCATGGCCCGGACCAGTGGCCCACCGGGCACCCCGACGTCGAGCTGGTCACCCGCACTGGCTGGGAAGTGCACCAGATTGCGCCCCGGTCGTTGCGGGCTGATCAGCAGCGGCACGCGCTGCCCGGTGAGGGAGGCCTCAGCGAGCACCGGCACGCCGGGAACCGGCAGTTCCGCGGGCCGCGGGATCGCCGCCAGCGCACTGAAGGCGACGAAACCCGCGACCACGCCCACCGTGCCGTAGCGGTAGACCCGGCCGGGGCGGACGGCCGCCGCGGCGGTCACCGCCAGCGGCAGACCGGCCACCACCAGCAGGGCGACGCCGAACGCGCTTTCGTAGATCCTGCGATCGAAGCCGATGCCGGACGTGGCCAGCCGCACCGCGCCGGCGAGCACGAGCAGCCCGCCGAGCGTGAGCGACAACGGCCCCGGCCGCAGGGATTCCGTGCGGAGCTGGTCCGCCGGAACGGCCACGGAGAGCACCGTGACCCCGAACCACGCGGCCGCGGCGGCCACGTACACGGTGTCGACGGCGAATTCCACTCCGGACCGCCCGACGGCCGTTTCCACCACCAGCAACAAAATCAGTGCCGCCGACAGCCAGCGAGCCGGTCCGGGGCGGCCCAGCGCCGACGGCACCGCGAGGACCAGGACCACGTGCACCGCGGCGCCCACCACGTTGACGTCCAGCACCGGTACCGAAACCGCCGCCAGCACGGCCGAAACCGCGGCCAGTGCCCAGACGAACACCGTCACCCGTCGTGGTACCCACTCGGCCAGCGGCCGCAGCAACCCGGTTCCGGCGACGAAGGCCGTGCCGAGCAGCAGCACCAACCGGAGGAGCAGAGCGGCGGTGTCAGCCGACCCGGTGACCCCGATGTGCGAGTGGTCCATGGCCTTATTTCACATCCGCGTCGGCTACCACGAACAACTCCGAATGCGGCTTGGCGTTGCCGAACGCGCCGTGCGGCCAGTCCTTCCGGTTGAAGTTGATGCCCACCTGACCGGAGAACTCGTCCTTGAAGTTCGTGTCCACGCTGACCTTGCCGTCCGGCCCGAGGTGCAGCATGTTCACCTTGTGGTCACCGTCCAAACCGGACCGGGCGACGAAGTAGTTCGACACCGCGATCCGCGACGGCGACTTGGTCTCGTGGTAGAAACCGTCCTCGCCGAGAGCGAAGTTGTCGTAAGCGCCCCAGTGCGGGCCCGCGGCGGGCTGGCCCGGGTTGATCGGCGCGGCACCCGCGACGGTCGGGCAGTCGCTTTCGGCGCCACCGTTCTGCGCCTCGGCCGGCGTGTCGATCCTGCACTGGAAATCGGTGCCCGCGGCCAGCAACTTCTGGATGTCGAGCACGTAGACGCCACCGGTGGTGCCGGGGTCGTTCGGCCCCAGTGCACCCTTGCCCCGCCCGGAAATCGCGCGGTACAGGTACTTGTCGTCCGGGCTGGTCTGGATCCAGCCACCGTTCGAGCCACCGCCGTTGGCGTCGTTGCCGGCGTGGATCGCCTTGTTGGCGGCGCCGTCGTCGAACACCTCCACCCACTTCGGTTCCTCGGCGGTGATGTCCGGCGTGTAGTGCACCGCCCCGCCCTGCATGGTCTGCGCGAACGCGCCCTTGTGGCCGGGCAGGTTCGTCACCGTCGTCTCCATCACCGCGCGGCTTTCGGCGTGCAGCGGGTCCGCCGGATCGGCACGCGGGCCGTCCTGCAGGTAGGAGACCGCCTTCAGCTTCGGGTTGTCCCGCTCGGTGATGTCCCAGGTCCGCACGGTCGGGCGCCGCAGGTACGGCGACGGCTGCTTCACCGGGTCGAGGATGATGTTGCGCGGTTCGGCGTAGTCGCTGGTGACCAGCGTGTTCAGGTCCTCGCGGGCCTGGATGCCGTGCGGGTTGGCACAGGTGGGTTTCCCGAGCCGCGGCAGGTTCGCGCACAGCTTCGCGTTGTCACCCTGCGGTGTCGCCGCCGAGGTCTGCGACAGCACCTTGCCGGTCTGGTCGAACCGCACCAGCGCGCCGGGACTCCCGGCGAAACCGTTGCCGATCGCCACCTGCCCGTTGGCGTAGGCGTACGGGCCGGGCACCACCGGACCGCCCATGTAAGTCCCGTACGCGGTGCCGTCCTTCAGCGTCCAGTAGGCGTCGGGCACGGAACCGCCGAGCGTGTTCGTCGGCAGGCTGATGCCCTTGAGCTTCAGTTCCGGCAACGCGCTCACGTCGAAGGCGTAGGTGGCCGCGGCGAACAACGCACCCGCGTAAATGGTGTCGCCCTTGTGCCACACGTATTGCATGTGGTGCGGCTCGTTTTCCACCAAAGGCCCGACGGTGGCGGTGTTGACCACCTTGCCGTAGGTGTCGGAGCCCTCGGTCGCGTCGATCACGGCGAGGAAATCGGGACCGGGCAACGCATTGGTCACCTTGCCGAGCCCACCGGCGAGCGAACCGGGCAGGTTCTTCAGGTCCTTGACCAGTGTGTCGGCGATGTTCTCGTCACCGGCCCAGACCAGCAGCCATTTCTTGCGCTGCCCGCCTTCGGCCCGCGCGGCCGTTTTCTGGCCGCCGACCAGGTGGTTCTTCACCCAGTACTGCTTGCCGTCCGACGCCGTCTTGGCATCGGTGAAGGTCTGCACGTCGGCGTAGGCCTCGGTGCCGGACCCCTGGTAGGTGACGGCACCGACGGCGAGCACGCCCGCCAGTGCGCCGATCACGAGTTTTCGCCATCGAGGCGAAGTGGACAGCATGGATCAACCCCTGTTCTTTCCGAATGGTGAATTCGAAAAATCACCCGCGGGAATGCACGCGGGTCACCTGTGAGGAGGACGAGCGGAAATCAGGAAGCCGGACAGAGAGCGCTGGCTTGCTGGCGCAGATCGACGTGCAAACGCCCGACCAACGCGACTCGAATGGACATGCTCGGAATGTTCTCGGCACCCCTCGGAGGTGTCAATCTGGTGATCAAGGGATGGGACGCCACCAGGGGCAGCCGGTTTCCCGCCATTCAAAGCAGTCCGAGGCCCTTTCCAGCCCTTTGACTGAGCCGAATGGGCGAAAGTTTCCCAGCCCTCGGACTGGGCCATTCGCCGCCGCTCACCGGCGGTGATCGACGCCCGGAGCCGCCCGACATGGCCCGTTATCCATTCGTTACCGCACGCCGGGAACTACGCTGTTACCAAGGGCGGATGATCCTCCGCAAGGTGTTCACGGCCGTCGCGGCCGTCCTGCTGTCCGGAGCCGCCTTCGCCGCGCCCGCCCAGGCGACCTCGGCCCGCCCGTTCGTCGTCCTGCGGGACTTCGCCCCGACCATCCAGCACGACATCCGGTACCACGGCCCGCACAACTTCGTCGGCACCCCGGTCGACGGCTACCGCGAACCGCTGTGCATCCTCACCCGGCCCGCCGCCGAAGCGCTGCGGCGTGCGCAGTGGAAGCTGCTCACCCGCGGCTACTCGCTGAAGGTCTACGACTGCTTCCGCCCGCAGCGCGCGGTCGACCACTTCGTGCGCTGGGCCAAGGACCTCGAAGACGAGAAGATGAAGCCCGAGTTCTACCCCAACGTGGCCAAGGACCGGCTGTTCGCCGACGGCTACATCGCCGAGAAGTCGGGGCACAGCAGGGGAAGCACGGTCGACCTGACCGTGGTAAAGCTGCCGCCGCGCCCGCAGCGCCCATACGTGCCGGGTGAGCCGCTCGTCCCGTGCACCGCGCCCGTCGGCGAGCGCTTCCCGGACAACTCCGTGGACATGGGCACCGGCTTCGACTGCTTCGACACACTCTCGCACACCGCCAACCCGCTGATCACCGGGAAGGCCCGCGAACACCGCGACCTGCTGGTGAACACCATGGCCGAAGCCGGTTTCCGCAACCTGGTCGAGGAATGGTGGCACTTCACCCTCAACGACGAGCCCTACCCGGACACCTACTTCGACTTCCCCATCTCCCGGAAGTCGGTGTACTAGACGCTGTCCGGTGAGTCAAGGTCGCGCTCTTCGCGCCCAGGCGGCCCATCGACCAAACTCACCGGACAGCGCCTAAATCCAGCCGTGGTCGCGGGCTATGCGAGCAGCTTGCCCGCGGCTGCGGGCCCCGAGCTTGGTCATCGCGGACGAGGTGTAGTTGCGCACGGTGCCCGCCGACAGGTGCATCGCCCGCGCGATCTCGGTGGCGGTGGTGGTGTCGTCGACCAGGCGCAGCACGTCCAGTTCGCGCTCGGTCAGCGGGCAATCGACCTCGGCGATCGCGTCGGCGGCGAACTCCGGGTCGACGTACCGCAGTCCGGAGTGGACCCGCCGGATCACCTCGGCGAGCAGTGAGGCCGGGGCCGTCTTCGCCAGGAAACCCTTGGCACCGGAGGAAAGCGCCTGCCGCAGCACGCCGGGGCGGGCGTGCCGGGTGAGCATCACCGAGCGCACCCCCGGATAGGTGCGGGCGACCCGCTCCAGCACGGCGAGGCCGTCGAGCACCGGCATCTCGTGGTCCACCACGAGCACGTCCGGCCGGTGCTCGGCGACCGCCTCCAGCGCCGCGGCGCCGTCCGGCACCCCAGCCACCACGGTCAGGTCCGGCTCCAGGTTCAGCAGCGACTCGATGGCCTGCCGGGTCAGCTGCTCGTCGTCGGCGAGCACGACGCGGATCATCTGGGCACCTCCGCCCGCACTTCGAACGCGTTGTCGTGGGCCTCGGCGGAGAACTCGCCACCGGCTTCGGTGATGCGCCGGTTCAGCCCGCGCAAGCCGGATCCCTCACGATCTTCCTCCCGCATCGGGGCGACACCGTCGTTCCGGACGTGGAGCACGGCCCGGCCGTCTCGGATCTCCAGCCGTACCAGGCAATAGCTCGCGTCGGCGTGCCGGAGCAGATTGGTCACCGCCTCGCGCAGCACCCGCCCGAGCAGCTCACCCGCCGCACTGCTCAACCGGGACGGATCGCCGGTGAACTGCCAGCGGATGCCCGCCGATTCGAGCAGCCCGCGGGCGCCGGCGATCTCGATCGCCAGTTCGGTCGACCGCCTGCCCTGCACCAGCGCGCGCACGTCGTGCACCGCGCCCCTGGCCAGCCGCTGCACCTCGTTGAGTTCCGCGCGGGACCGTTCCGGGTCGACTTCGCTGAGCCTGCTGGCCAGTTCGCTCTTGAGCGAGACGACTTCGAGCGCGTGCCCGAGGATGTCGTGCAGGTCCTCGGCCAGTCGCAGGCGTTCCTTGGTGGTGGCCAGATCCGCCGCGTCGAGCCGGGCCTTCTCCAGTTCCAGGGTCAGCGTCCACTGGCGGAGCAGCAACACCTCGGCGTAGGTCATCACCGGGGCCATGATGAACACGACCAGGGCCTGCTGGGGCACCTCGCCCGGGTGCGTGTCCCCGGTGAACAGCAGGGTGACCGCCGCGGCGAGCGCCATCAGCGCCGCGAAGCCGAACACGAGCCGCCACCCGGCGCCGGGGAACCTGGCGATGAGCAGGTCGTGCGCCGCCAGCCCGGTGGCCAGCGCCCACACCGCGCCGTTGCCCTCGGTGGCGAAGGCGGCCACGACCACCCCGGCCGAGACCAGCGTGAGCAGGGCCGCCTCCGGCCACGGCATCGGGGAGATCGGCCCGGCGATCGACCGGACCGTCCAGCGCAGGTGGCTGAGCACGAACACCAGCAGCCCCAGCCCGAGCGCCGCCGCCCGGACCGGGTCAGGCCGGTCGGTGATCTCGCTCAGCACCAGCACCCCGGCGAGCAGGACCAGTGAGACGAGCACGTTGTACCGGTTGTAGCGGCGCAGCGATTCGAGGGCGCCGCGGTCCCCGGCCCCCACCCGCCATTTGATTGCGCGCACCGGCTCACACTAACCACCGATGACACCTGTCACGTCCCGCGCGTACGACCGTCATGTGCTCCGGTGACAGCGGCGACTGGGACCGACCTCGCCGCGACGGCATCGTTCGGTGTCATGAACGCGATCGAGATCTCCGAGCTGAAGTACTCCTACGACGAGTTCACCGCGGTCGACGGGATCGACTTCACCGTGCGCGGCGGCGAGATCTTCGCGCTGCTCGGCACCAACGGCGCCGGCAAGACCACCACGCTGGAGCTGATCGAGGGCTTCCGGCGGCCGGAGTCCGGCAGCATCCGGGTGTTCGGGCACGATCCGGCGCGCGCCAGGTCGCGGTTGAAACCGCGGATGGGGGTGATGCTGCAGCAGGCCGGGCTGATCGAGGAACTGTCCACAGCGGAAACCCTGCGGTTGTGGGGTTCGCTGAGCAGCCGTGACGACGACGTCGAAGAACTGCTGGACCGCGTGGAGCTGACGCACCGCCGGAACACGCGCGTGGAGCAGTTGTCCGGCGGCGAGAAGCGGCGGCTGGACTTCGCGCTGGCCACCTGGGGACGGCCGGAGCTGGTGGTGCTCGACGAGCCGACCACCGGGCTGGACCCGGAATCGCGGCAGCGGTTGTGGAAGACGGTCGAGCACATGCGCGACGAGGGCAGCACGATCCTGCTCACCACGCACTACCTGGAGGAGGCCGAGGCGCTGGCCGACCGGGTGGCGATCATGCACCAGGGCCGGATCTCGGTGGCGGGCACGCTGTCCGAGGTGCTCGCCGCGCACCCGTCGCGGATCACCGCGCTGGTGCCCGCCACCGCGCTCGACCACCCGCTGCCCGTCTTCGACGGCACTCTTGACTCCACTTTGGACGAACGCGGTGCGCTGCTGGTGGTGGAAACCGCGGAATTGCAGGACGACCTGGGCCTGCTGCTGGACTGGGCGAGGCGGCACGGCGTCAAGCTCGGCCGGTTGTCGGCCACGCAGGCGTCCCTGTCCGAAATCTTCCTGACCGTGGGGGCACAGCGATGACCATGATGGTGCGGCACGGCTGGTTCGAAATCCGGTTGCTGTTCCGGCGCAAGCTCACCCTGTTCTCGGCGACGGTGATGCCGATCGGGCTGTGCGTGCTGACCTGGTTCGGCGTGCGCGACCGGCAGCCGGAGAACTGGGGCTCGCTGCTGGGCGACCGGTTCACCATGCTGATGCTGTTGTCGGTGTTCATGACCAGCATGACCATCTACACCGCCCGGCGGCAGTCGCTGGTGCTCAAGCGGTTGCGCACGACCGAGCTGACCGACGCCGGGGTCATCGGCGCGATCACCATGCCGGTGGTGGCGATGGGTGTGGTGCAGGCGCTGGCCTACTTCGTGTTCTGCCTGTTCCTGGGCGCGCCGATGCCCACGCACCCGTGGCTGGTGGTACTGGGCATGGCGGGCGGCGTGCTGCTGACCGTCGCCGCGGGCATGGCGACGGCCGCGCTGAGCAAGAGCGTCGAGGCCACCCACGTCACCTCGTTCCCGGTGCTGATCGGCGCGCTGGCGGGCCTCTTCATGGTCGGCTCCGGCGACGAACAAGTCGCCACCGCGGGCTCACTCATGCCGCTGATCGGCCCGTCGAACCTGCTCGCGAAGGGCTGGTCCGGCTTCGACACCGGTTTCACCCCACTCACCGTCGACCTGGGCTCGACCCTGCTGTGGGCTGTCCTGTTCGCCGCGGTCATCGGCCGCTTCTTCCGCTGGGAGCCACGAACGTGAAGTACTTCCAAATCCTGCTGGGCACCAAACTCGCCGACACCCCCGGCACACAACTCGCCGTCGACCTCGGTGCCCTGGTACTGGTGATCGCCATCCTGCTTCTGGGCGGCGTCAGCAACCCACTCGCCTGGATCCTCCTCCCGGGCGGCCTGCTGATCGTCGCCATCGTCCGCACCGTCATCGTCGCCCGCCGAAACACCCCCTGACCAGGCAACCCAGCTTTAGCCCGCAGAAGCATCGACCCCTCCTGCTTCTGCGGGCTAAAGCATGTCCACCCCTCCTGACCAGCCCTTTCCGTATCCCGGCCCCCACCTAGCCGCGCCTCTTGCCGCACCCTCGCGAACGCAGAACCCAGCCACTCCGAACGTGGAACTCGGCCGCGCGAACGTGGAACTCAACTACCCAAGTGTCGAACTCGGCTGCCTGAACGTGGGACTCGGCTGCCCGAGTGTCGAACTCGGCTACCCAAGCGTGGGGTTGGGGCGCGCGAGTGTGGAACTCGGCCGCGCGAACGTGGGACTCGGCTACCTGAGTGTGGAACTCAGCTGCCCGAATGTGGGACTCGGCTGCCCCAATGTGGAACTCGGGTGCCCGAACGTGGGGTTCGACGCGTGAACGCGGGACTCAGCTGCCCGAGTGTGGGGTTCGGGCGCGTGAACGTGGGGCTCGGCTGCCTGAGTGTCGAACTCGGGGGCGGGAGTGTGAGGGCGGGGGCGGGAGGGGTGGGGCGTAGGTGGGCCGCGCGGGGCCCGGAGGGCGAGGGGTGTCACGAATGTGGCTTTCGGGGCGGTTGGCGTCTCGGAAGCCACATTCGTGACATCGGGCCCCCGAAAGGGGAGAGCCCCCGCTCCCTTGTAGGGGGCGGGGGCTCTCCGGGGGTGAAGAAACTCTTACCGGAAGTCGCGACCGAAGTCGTAGTCGTCCAGTGGGACGGCGGCACCGGTGCCGGTGCCGAACACGTCCGGGGTGTAGTAGCCGTCGTCGTAGGACGGGATCGCGTAGGCGGCGACCCGTGCCTCCTCGGTCGGCTGCACCTGGATGTTCCGGTACTTGTTGATGCCGGTACCGGCCGGGATCAGCTTACCGATGATCACGTTCTCCTTGAGGCCAACGAGCTTGTCCGACCGGCCGTTGATGGCCGCGTCGGTCAGCACGCGGGTGGTCTCCTGGAACGACGCCGCCGACAGCCACGAGTCCGTGGTCAGCGAGGCCTTCGTGATCCCCATCAGCACCGGGCGACCCGAAGCCGGCTCGCCGCCCTCGGCGACCGCGGCCCGGTTCGTCGCCTCGAACTTGGTCCGCTCGGGCAGCTCGCCCGGCAGGAAGTCCGTGGCACCGGAGTCGATGATCGTCACGCGGCGCAGCATCTGCCGCACGATGACCTCGATGTGCTTGTCGTGGATCGACACACCCTGCGCCCGGTACACCTTCTGGACCTCGTCCACCAGGTGCATCTGCGCCTCGCGGGGACCCATCACGCGGAGCACCTCGTGCGGGTCCGGCGTGCCCTCGAGCAGCTGCTGCCCGACGTTGACGTGGTCGCCGTCGGCCAGCGGGCCGTCCAGGGTGTTCGCCAGCCGCTGCCGCTTGGACAGCTTGTCGAACACGATCTCCTCCGACCCGTCGTCCGGGATCAGGGTGATCTTCCAGAACCGCTCGCTCTCCTCGATCCGCACGCGGCCGTCGACGTCGGCGATCGGCGCCTTGCCCTTCGGCACGCGGGCCTCGAACAGCTCCTGCACACGCGGCAGACCGGTGGTGATGTCGTCACCGGCGACGCCACCCTGGTGGAAGGTACGCATGGTCAGCTGCGTGCCCGGCTCACCGATCGACTGCGCGGCCACGATGCCCACCGCCTCGCCGACGTCCACCAGCTGACCGGTCGCCATCGAGCGCCCGTAGCAGGTGGCGCAGATGCCGACGGCCGACTCGCAGGTCAGCACGCTGCGGACCTTGACCTTCGAGATGCCGCTGGAGATCAGCTTCTCGATGGCCGGGTCGCCGATGTCGTCACCGGCGTTGAGCACCACGTTGCCGCTGGAGTCGGCCGCGTCGGCCGCCAGGGTCCTGGCGTAGACGCTGGTCTCCACGTGCTGGTCGCGCAGCACCTTGCCGCCACCGATGTCCTCACCGATGATCATGTTGATGCCGCGGGTGGTGCCGCAGTCGACCTCGCGGACGATGACGTCCTGCGAAACGTCCACCAGACGACGGGTCAGGTAACCCGAGTCGGCGGTACGCAGCGCGGTGTCGGCCAGACCCTTGCGGGCACCGTGCGTGGCGATGAAGTACTCCGCCACCGACAGGCCTTCACGGAAGTTCGCCTTGATCGGGCGCGGGATGTACTCACCCTTCGGGTTCGACACCAGACCACGCATCCCGGCCAGCGACCGGACCTGGGTCATGTTGCCCGCCGCCCCGGACTTCACGATGATCGAGATCGGGTTGTCGTCGGGGAAGTGCGCTTCCATCACCTTGGCGACGTCCTCGGTCGCCTGGGTCCAGACCTTCACCAGCTCGTTGTTGCGCTCGGTGTGCGAGAGCTGACCGCGCTGGTAGCGCTTCTCGACCTGGTCGGCCTTGCCCTCGTACTCCTCGAGGATGCCCTTCTTCTCGTCGGGCACCAGCACGTCGGAGATGGCGACGGTGACCCCGGACCGGGTGGCCCAGTAGAAACCGGCGTCCTTGAGGCGGTCCAGCGTCTGCGCGACCTGGGTCATCGAGTACCGCTCGGCGAGGTCGTTCACGATCGCGGCCTGCCGCTTCTTCGGCATCGGCTCGTTCACGAACGGGTAGTCCGCCGGCAGCAGCTCGTTGAACAGCACGCGGCCCAGGGTGGTCTCGGCCAGCCACGGCTTGCCGGGCTCCCAGCCCTTTTCGGCCAGGCGGGCCTCGTCGGCCTTGGCGGGCTGGCGGTCCTTGACGCGGATCTTGACCGGCGCGTGCAGGCTGATCACCTTGCGGTCGAAGGCCATGATGGCCTCGGCCGGCGAGGAGAAGGCCTGTCCGGCGCCGTCGGCGTCCTCGGTGAGGCGGGTCAGGTGGAACAGCCCGGTCACCATGTCCAGTCGCGGCATCGCCAGCGGGCGACCCGAGGCCGGGGAGAGGATGTTGTTCGCCGACAGCATCAGGATGCGGGCCTCGGCCTGAGCCTCGGCCGACAGCGGCAGGTGCACCGCCATCTGGTCACCGTCGAAGTCCGCGTTGAACGCCTCGCAGACCAGCGGGTGCAGCTGGATGGCCTTGCCCTCGACCAGCTGCGGCTCGAAGGCCTGGATACCGAGGCGGTGCAGGGTCGGTGCGCGGTTCAGCATCACCGGGTGGCCGGTGATGACCTCTTCGAGCACGTCCCACACCTGCGGGCGCGAGCGCTCCACCATCCGCTTGGCGGACTTGATGTTCTGCGCGTGGTTCAGGTCGACCAGCCGCTTCATCACGAACGGCTTGAACAGCTCCAGCGCCATGTCCTTCGGCAGACCGCACTGGTGCAGCTTCAGCTGCGGCCCGACGATGATCACCGAACGGCCGGAGTAGTCCACGCGCTTGCCGAGCAGGTTCTGGCGGAACCGGCCCTGCTTGCCCTTGAGCAGATCGGACAGCGACTTCAGCGGACGGTTACCGGGACCGGTCACCGGGCGGCCGCGGCGACCGTTGTCGAACAGCGCGTCGACGGCCTCCTGCAGCATCCGCTTCTCGTTGTTCACGATGATCTCGGGCGCGCCGAGGTCGATCAGCCGCTTGAGCCGGTTGTTCCGGTTGATCACGCGGCGGTAGAGGTCGTTCAGGTCCGAGGTGGCGAACCGGCCACCGTCGAGCTGCACCATCGGGCGCAGGTCCGGCGGGATGACCGGCACGGCGTCGAGCACCATGCCACGCGGGTCGTTGCCGGTGACCTGGAAGGCCGCGACGACCTTGAGCCGCTTGAGCGCGCGGAGCTTCTTCTGCCCCTTGCCGTTGCGGATGGTGTCGCGCAGGTTCTCGGCCTCGGCGGCCACGTCGAACTCGGCGGCCAGCTTCTGGATGGCCTCCGCGCCCATGCCACCGGTGAAGTACTCGCCGTAGCGGTCGATCAGCTCGCGGTAGAGCAGCTCGTCGGCGATCAGCTGACGCGGCTCGAGCTTGGTGAAGGTGGTCCAGACCTCTTCGAGACGGTCCAGTTCACGCCCGGCGCGGTCGCGCAGCTGGCGCATCTCGCGCTCGCCGCCCTCCTTGACCTTGCGGCGGACGTCGGACTTGGCGCCCTCCGCCTCCAGCTCGGCCAGGTCGGCTTCCAGCTTCTGCGCGCGGGCCTCGATGTCGGCGTCGCGCTTGAGCTCGAGGTTCTTGCGCTCGACGCCGATCTCGTTCTCGAGGGTCGGCAGGTCGTTGTGCCGCAGCTCGGTGTTCACGCCGGTGATCACGTAGGCCGCGAAGTAGATGATCTTTTCGAGGTCCTTCGGGGCCAGGTCGAGCAGGTAACCCAGCCGCGAGGGCACGCCCTTGAAGTACCAGATGTGGGTGACCGGGGCGGCCAGCTCGATGTGGCCCATCCGCTCACGGCGCACCTTGGCGCGGGTCACCTCGACGCCGCAGCGCTCGCAGATGATGCCCTTGAAGCGGACCCGCTTGTACTTACCGCAGTAGCACTCCCAGTCGCGGGTCGGACCGAAGATCTTCTCGCAGAAGAGCCCGTCCTTCTCCGGCTTGAGCGTGCGGTAGTTGATGGTCTCCGGCTTCTTCACTTCACCGAAGGACCACTGGCGGATGTCGTCAGCGGTGGCGAGGCCGATCCGGAGCTCATCGAAGAAATTGACGTCCAGCACGTCGTTGCATCCCCTTGGGGTTGTTTCGAATAGCGGGGGCGGCAGTCCGGCGGGTGCCCGTCACGGGGCACCCACCGGCTTGCGCGGTCATTGAACGACGTCGTCCACCGAGGGCGACTCGTTGCGGGACAGGTTGATGCCGAGGTTCGCCGCGGCGCGCTCGAGGTCCTCGTCGTCGGAGTCGCGCATCTCGATCGCCGCACCGTCGGAGGACAGGACCTCCACGTTGAGGCAGAGCGACTGCAGCTCCTTCAACAGCACCTTGAACGACTCCGGGATACCCGGCTCCGGGATGTTCTCGCCCTTGACGATGGCTTCGTACACCTTCACCCGGCCGATCACGTCGTCCGACTTGATCGTCAGCAGCTCCTGCAGCGTGTAGGCCGCGCCGTAGGCCTGCATCGCCCAGCACTCCATCTCACCGAAGCGCTGGCCACCGAACTGCGCCTTACCACCCAGCGGCTGCTGGGTGATCATCGAGTACGGGCCGGTGGAGCGGGCGTGGATCTTGTCGTCGACCAGGTGGTGCAGCTTCAGGATGTACATGTAGCCGACCGAGACCGGGTACGGGAACGGCTCACCGGAGCGGCCGTCGAGCAGCGTGGCCTTGCCGTTCTGCTTGACCATGCGCTCGCCGTCGCGGTTGGGCTTGGTCGCCGACAGCAGACCCGTCAGCTCCTCCTCCTTGGCGCCGTCGAACACCGGGGTGGCGGTGTTCGTGCCGGGGTCCACGTCGTGCAGTTCGGCCGGGAGGCTCTTCGCCCAGTCGGGGTTGCCCTCGACCTTCCAGCCCTGCGAAGCCAGCCACCCGAGGTGCAACTCGAGGATCTGGCCGATGTTCATACGACGGGGCACACCGTGGGTGTTCAGCACGACGTCGACCGGGGTGCCGTCCTCCATGAACGGCATGTCCTCGACCGGCAGGATCTTGCCGATGACGCCCTTGTTGCCGTGGCGGCCGGCGAGCTTGTCGCCGTCCTGGATCTTGCGCTTCTGGGCCACGTAGACGCGGACCAGCTCGTTGACGCCGGGGGGCAGCTCGTCGTCGTCCTCGCGGGAGAACACCCGGATGCCGATGACCTTGCCGGTCTCGCCGTGCGGCACCTTCAGCGAGGTGTCGCGCACCTCGCGGGCCTTCTCGCCGAAGATCGCGCGGAGCAGGCGCTCCTCCGGGGTCAGCTCGGTCTCACCCTTGGGCGTGACCTTGCCGACCAGGATGTCGCCGTCGCGGACCTCGGCACCGATGCGGATGATGCCGCGCTCGTCGAGGTCGGCCAGGACCTCCTCGGAGACGTTCGGGATGTCCCGGGTGATCTCCTCGGCGCCGAGCTTGGTGTCGCGGGCGTCGATCTCGTGCTCTTCGATGTGGATCGAGGTGAGCACGTCGTCCTGCACGAGGCGCTGCGACAGGATGATCGCGTCCTCGTAGTTGTGGCCCTCCCACGGCATGACCGCGACGAGCAGGTTCTTGCCGAGCGCCATCTCACCGTTCTCGGTGGACGGGCCGTCGGCGATGACCTGACCCTTTTCGACCCGGTCGCCCTCGTTGACGATCGGGCGGTGGTTGAAGCAGGTGCCGTGGTTCGAGCGGCGGAACTTGTACAGTCCGTAGCTCTTCCGCGAGCCGTCGTCGTGCATGATCGTGATCAGGTCGGCCGAGAGCTCCTCGACCACCCCGGCCTGCTCGGCGACGAGCACGTCACCGGCGTCGACCGCGGCCCGCAGCTCCACCCCGGTGCCGACCAGCGGCGCCGAGTTGCGCAGCAGCGGCACGGCCTGGCGCTGCATGTTCGCGCCCATCAGCGCGCGGTTCGCGTCGTCGTGCTCGAGGAACGGGATCATCGCCGTCGCGACCGACACCATCTGGCGCGGCGAGACGTCCATGTAGTCCACGTCCAGCGGGTCGATCAGCTCGACCTCGCCGCCCTTCTTCCGGACCAGGACGCGGTCCTCGACGAAGTTGCCCTCGTTGTCGATCGCGGCGTTCGCCTGCGCCTTGACGAAGCGGTCTTCCTCGTCGGCGGTCAGGTAGTCGACCTGGTCGGTGACCCGGCCCTCGATGACCTTGCGGTACGGGGTCTCGATGAAGCCGAACGGGTTGACCCGCGCGTAGGAGCACAGCGAGCCGATCAGGCCGATGTTCGGGCCTTCCGGCGTCTCGATCGGGCACATGCGGCCGTAGTGCGACGGGTGGACGTCGCGGACCTCCATGCCGGCGCGCTCACGGGACAGACCACCGGGGCCGAGCGCCGACAGGCGGCGCTTGTGGGTCAGCCCGGACAGCGGGTTGTTCTGGTCCATGAACTGCGAGAGCTGCGAGGTGCCGAAGAACTCCTTGATCGCCGCCACCACGGGGCGGATGTTGATCAGGGTCTGCGGGGTGATCGCTTCGACGTCCTGCGTGGTCATCCGCTCGCGGACGACCCGCTCCATCCGGGACAGGCCGACCCGGATCTGGTTCTGGATCAGCTCGCCGACGGTGCGCAGGCGGCGGTTGCCGAAGTGGTCGATGTCGTCGGTCTCGACGGGGATGGTCTGGTCGCCGACGGTCATCTTGTCCTCGCCGGCGTGCAGCCGGACCAGGTACTCGATGGTGGAGACGATGTCCTCTTCGGTCAGCGTCCCGGTGTCGTACGGGCTGGTCAGGCCCAGCTTCTTGTTGACCTTGTACCGGCCCACCTTGGCCAGGTCGTAGCGCTTGTCCTTGAAGAAGAGGTTCTCCAGCAGGGTCTGCGCGCTCTCCTTGGTCGGCGGCTCGCCGGGGCGCAGCTTGCGGTAGATGTCGAGCAGGGCCTCGTCGGTGCCCGCGGTGTGGTCCTTCTCGAGGGTCGCCATCAGCGTCTCGGAGAAGGAGAAGCGCTCGCGGATCGCCTCGGTGGTCCAGCCGAGCGCCTTCAGCAGCACGGTGACCGGCTGGCGGCGCTTGCGGTCGATGCGGACGCCGACGGTGTCGCGCTTGTCCACGTCGAACTCGAGCCACGCGCCGCGGCTCGGGATGATGCGGGTGCTGAAGACGTCCTTGTCGGTGGCCTTGTCGACGTTGGAGTCGAAGTAGACGCCGGGCGAGCGGACCAGCTGGGACACCACGACACGCTCGGTGCCGTTGATGACGAAGGTGCCCTTGTCGGTCATCACCGGGAAGTCACCCATGAAGACCGTCTGGCTCTTGATCTCGCCGGTGTTGTTGTTGACGAACTCGGCGGTGACGAACAGCGGCGCCGCGTACGTCATGTCCTTGTCCTTGCACTCCTCGACGGAGGCTTTGACCTCGTCGAAGCGCGGGTCGGAGAAGGAGAGGGACATGGAGCCGGAGAAGTCTTCGATCGGGGAGATCTCGTTGAGGACCTCCTCCAGACCGCCGACCGGGTTCTCTTCGCCTTCCTCGACGCGGCGTTCGAACCACGCCTCGTCGCCGGTGAACCATTCGAATGACCGGATCTGCACGTCCAGCAGGTTCGGAGTACTCAGCGGCTCGCGAATCTTCGCGAACGACACCCGCTTGGGGGCGCCGGGGATGGTCGCGAGCTCTGAAGACTCCGAAGCAGATACAGCCGAGGTGGTCGCAGCAGTGGCCTGGTTCGCGGGAGAGACTGCCAAGATGCGTCCTTCCAGGGACAATGAGCGGCTGACAGACGCGCTAGCAGGGCGTAACACGAGCTGTCAAGGGTGCGGTGGTGCCGACCATCCTAGCTGCCTGCTTCGGGCAGCCTGAAAGAGGGCAGCGCAAAGAAGCAGTCTAGCCCCGAAGGCCGCGCTTGTCGAGGGGGCACGCCCGACGGGGGCCCAGCCTCATGCGCCTGCCTTCCACGACGCCGGTTTCCCGGTGTCTTCGGCCCTGCCCTCCCGCACGAGGCGGGCCGTTGGGAGTAAGCGTGACCCGCCGGAGACCGCGAGTCAAGATGCCACTCCCGCCTGGTCGCCAAACCGCAGGTTCAAGGCGGGTTTTTCCGCCAGATGGCGGAGCGTGCAGTGCCCTTGTGCACAGAGTCACAAGCGTACCGGCCCCCTCGAGCGGGCTCCCACCAGGCCTTTAGCGGGGGCGGAGGGGTGTCACGAATGTGGCTTTCGTGACATCTGACGTCCCGAATGTGGCTTTCGTGACGTCCGAGCGAGGTGGTCGCGAGCCGGGGCTCGTGTGGCTGCAGAGGCACCGACCCCAAACAACTCGGGCACCCCAGCGGACTCTCACGCCCCCGAACCCCACCCTCGTGCACCCGAACTCCACGCTCACGCACCCGAACCCCACACTCACGCACCCGAACCCCACGTTCGTGCGCCTAACCTCGCGTTCAGGCATCCGAACCCCACGTTCAGAAAGCCGAGTCCCACACTCGGGCGCTCGAACTCCACGTTCGTGCGGCTGAACTCCACACTCGGGCGCCCGAACTCCCCACTCAGGCTCGAGTGTGGGCTCGCTGCCCTGGCGTGACTCCAGGCACCCGTGGGGCCCGCCTGCCGTCAGCGTGGGCCCAGGCTGCTCCAGGTTGTCTCGCAGCGAGCGGGGGTCCGGCCGAGCACGGCTTTGCCCGAACGTGGGATCCAGGCCCCTGAGTGTGGGACTCGGCTCCCTGAACGTGGGACACAACTACCCGAACGTGGGGTTCGGCAGCCCGACGTGGCGCGCGGCTGCCCCGGTGCCGAACTCGGCTGCACGAGTGTTGAACCCGCCGCCCGAACGTGGCACTCGGGCGCCCCAGTGTGGGACTCGGGTGCCCGAACGTGGGCTTCAGATGCGTGAGTGTGGGACTCGGCTGCCTGAACGTGAAGTTCGGATGCCCGAACGTGGAGTTCGGCTGCCTGAGCGTGGGACTCGGCTTCCCGAACGTGGGGTTCGGTGCTGAACGTGGGGTTCGGGTGTCTGAACGTGGGGTTCGGGTGCCTGAGCGTGGGGGTCGGGGGTGTGAGTGTGGGGGTCGGGGTTAGTTGGTGGGTGGGGCGGGGGCGGGGGTGGTGGGTTGGGCTGGCTGGCCGCCGGAGTAGGTGTTCAGGTCGGTGATCTTCCACTTGCCGTCGCGCAGTTCGGTGGTGAACCACATCTGGGCGCCGCCGGCGGAGGTCTGGTTCTGGGCGGTGCGCGTGGAGGTCTGGTCGGCGGAGACCATCACCTTGGCCCGGTCACCGTCGATCATCACCACGGCGCTGCGCGTGACCTTCATGGTCACCACCATCTTCTGCTCCGGCGCGAGCCGCTTCACCTCGCCCATGAAGCCGTTGTACTTCTGCCGCACCTCGTCGTTGACCAGCAGGTCGTTGGCCGCGTTCTCGGTCTTCGCGATGTCGTTGAAGTCGTAGGAGAACAGCGCTTCGGCTGCACTGGTCACGGCCTGCTTGACCTGCGCGGTCTTCGCCACGTCCAGCAGCGCGGTGTTGTCCGTCGCCGCGGAGACCTCGCTCTCCTCGATCTTGAACCACACCGCCAGCCCGGCGAACGCCACGGCGGCCACCAGCAGCAACGGCAACAGCAACCGGCTCGGCCGCTTCGGCTGGTCGAAGACCACCTTGGTGAACGCCGGCTCGGGAACCTCTTCGGCCTCGGCTTCCGAGGTCGGCTTCGGCACACCGGTGTCCCGCGCCTTCGGGCGTGGACTCGGCTTCGCCTTCACGACCGGGGGCTCAGGCGAGGCCTCCGGCTCGACCGGCTCAGGCGAAGCCTCCGAATCGACCGAATCGACCGGCTCAACCGAATCGACGACGGCCTCCTCCTCGACCGGAGCAGCCTCCACGACCTCAGGCTCCGAACGCGGCTTCGGGCTCGGCCGACTCGGTGACTGCGTCTCGGACTCCGCGCCGGGCCTGCGGATGCCGGCCACCTTGGGCCGCCGCACCGGGGTGCTGCCGGGGCGGGGCGGCTGGCGACGGTTGGCCATCAGAAGAAGCTCCTCACTGCTGTCCAGCGCCGACGACGGGGACGTTGCCGATGCTCGACAGCTTCCACTCGTCCCCGACCCTGGTCATCTCGATCTCCACGCGCAGCGACTTGACGCCCTTCTCGGCGCCCTTCGTCACGTCCGTGGACAGCGCCACCAGGCAGGTCGCCTTGCCCTCGTGCTCGTTCAGCTCCTCCACCGCGATGTCCTGCACGGTGGTCACCACCACCGTCTGCGCCTGGCCGATCGCCTCGCGGAACTTGCCCTCGGAGTTGCGGGCCTGCTCCTGGATCGCGCCGGTGGACAGCTCCTGCTGCTTCTGGAAGTACTGGTCGAGGTTGTTGTAGTCGAACTCGGTGAACGCCTTCACCGCGGCCGTGCCCGCCACCAGCACCTCGTCGCGCGCCTGGGCCAGTTCGGCGTCGTCGCCGGTGGCGGAGACCCACCACTGGATGCCGAAGATCGCCGCGGCCAGGAAGGCCGCGGTGGCCAGCGCGGCCGCGCCGAGCAGCAGCGGGCGCGTGCGGTCCCGTGGCCGGGGCGCGGTTTTCACCACGGCCTCGTCGGCCACCGGGTCCTTCTCCGAATCCATAGCTCTCCAGACTTCTCTCAGCCGGGCAGGCCGAACAGCGAGGGCAGGCTGGTCAGGCTCAGCCCGGGGCTGCCCGCGATGCCCGGCACCCCGCGCAGGGCGGCCAGCTCCTCCTCGGAGCGGTCGGCGTTGGCCTTGAGCTCCTCGTCGGTCGGCACCACCGGCACCCCGTTGTACGGCGCGTTCTGCGAACCGCGGACGTTGATCGGGCTGCCCTTGGGTTCCGCACAGTACGCATCGGTCTTCGCCTGCCGCGGGGTGAGGTCCTCCGGGCGGTTGCCGGTGCGGAACTCGTCCACGTCGCGGTAGCCCTTGGTGCACGACGGCGGGTCGAACAGGTTGAGCGCCAGCCCGAGGTGCGCGGTGCCGTCGTCCGGCGCCACCGTCTGCGCGCCGACCGAGAGCAGCGGGTAGGTCACCAGCCCCTGCTCCAGCCCGTCCAGCCGGGTGACCAGCAGGTTCGACGTGGTGAGCAGGTTCGCCACCACCGCGCCGAGGCCCGGGCCGGTCTCCTGGACCACCTCGCTGATCTGCTGCGCCACCTGCGGGGTGACGCCGATCAGCTTGCGGAGGTCGCCGTCGGAGTTCTTCAGCGTCTCCGACAGCTTGTTCAGGTCCCCGCTGAACGAGGCGAATGAGCCGGACAGCTCGTTCTGCGTCTCCAGCACCTTCCCGCCCTGTTCCAGCAGGTTGACCGTCTCCGGCAGGTTCTCCTGGGCGGCCCTGGTGAAGTCGCGGGCGGTGTCCATCAGCACCTGGAGGTCGTCACCCGTGCCGGTGAAGGCGTCGTAGGACTCGTCGACCACGGTGCGCAGCGCGTCGGTGGGCACCGAGGCGGCCAGGCTGTCGAGGTCGCCGAGCACCTGGTCGGTGGGCACCGGGGTGACCGCCCGATCCGCCGGGATCACCGAGCCCTGCTCCAGGAACGGCCCGTCCTCGTGCTTCGGCCGCAGGTCGACGAACTGCTCGCCGACCGCGGACCGGTTGATCACCAGCGCCTGCAGGTCCGACGGGATCTGCGGCATGTCGGGGTCGATGTCCAGGTCGGCCTGCAGCCCGCGTTCGGTCAGCGACAGCTGCCCGACGCGGCCCACGTTGTACCCGCGGTAGGTCACCTCGGCGTTGGAGAAGATGCCGCCGCTGGCGTTCAGCTGCAGGTGCACGGTGTAGCCGCCCTGACCGAAGACCTTGCCCACGTCGGTGAACCGGAACAACGCGTACACGATGGACAGCACCGCGATCACCACGAAGGCCACCAGCTGGAGCTTCGTCCTGCGCACCAACATCAGCCGGCACCTCCTGAAAGCACGTCGAAGATGCCGCCGATGCCGCTCTGCTGCGGCGCCGGGGCCTGGCCGCCGGTCGGCGCGCTGGGCACGCCGCCCCCGACGATCGGCGTGGACGTGGGCAGCGGCAGCAGCGGGGGCGCGTTCGGGTCGACCCCGTCGCGCCCGCCGGTGAGGCCGAGGTCCTCGGGCAGGATGTCCTGCAACGGGTTCTGCCTGCTGCGGCCCAGGTTCGCCAGGATCTCGTTGAGGTTCAGGTCGATCTTGGCGTAGAGGTTGAAGTAGTCGCCCTTGACGCCGTCGACGGCCGCGTCGCTGAACGGGAAGGTCAGCAGCAGTTCGAGCGCCTTCGGCAGGTCGGAACCGGCCTCACCGAGCTTCTCCAGCGTCGGCTGCAGCGCCTTGAGGTTGGCCACCAGGTCTTCCTGGCTCTTGTTCACCGTGTCGGTGGCGACCGCGGAGAGGTCGTTGAGCGCCTGCAGCATGGTGACCAGCTGCCCGCGCTGCTCCTCCAGCGTCTTGAGCCCCGGCCCGAGGTTGTCCAGCGCGCCGGCGATCTGGTCGCGCTGGCCGTTCAGCGTGGACGACAGGCGGTTCAGCCCGTCCAGCGCGCGGGTGATGTTCCCCGACTGCTCGTCCAGGCTGGTGACCAGGTCGTTGGCGTTGTTGAGCAGGTTCTTCAGGTCCGGCGCGCGGCCCTCGGTGGCCGCGTTCAGCTCCTTGGTGATGGTGTTGAGCTGCTCCACGCCACCGCCGTTGAGCAGCATCGACAGCGCGCCGAGCACCTCTTCGACCTCGACGTTGCGGTTCGTCCGCTCGATCGGGATGAGCATGCCGTCGGCGAGCCGCTCGCCGGCCTTGGCCTCGGCGGGCGGGCTCAGCTCGACGTACTTCTCGCCGAGCAGGCTCGACTGCCGCAGGTTCGCCAGCGCGTTGGACGGCAGCTCCACGTTCCCGTTGACCAGGAGGCTGACCTCGGCGGTCCAGCCGTCCGGCGAGAGCGCGATGCCCTCCACCCGGCCGACCGGCACCTCGTTGACCTTGACCCCGGCCTGCGGGATCAGGTCGAGCACGTCGCGGAACTGCACCTTGACGGTGTACGGGTGGTCGCCGAGGTCGGCGCCACCGGGCAGCGGGATGTCGTAGATGCCGGTGAACCCGCAGCCGGACAGGGTCATCGCGGCGGCGGCGCCGAGCGCGGCCAGCGATTTCCGGGGGGCGACCCCGGAACCCCCGGCAAGAGCGGAGGAGGCGCTGCGCTTCACCGGGCACCTCCCGACATCACGTCGACCAGCGGCAGGGGCAGTGGCGGTGCCTCGCCCTTCTTGGCCGCGGCCACCACCTGCGCCACCGACGGCAGCGGCAGCGCGCCGTCGAGCACCGGCTGCAGACCCTTGCACAGGTCCCCGACCAGGTCGAGCTGGTCCGGCGTCTGCTTGAGCAGGTTGCACACCATCAGCACCGGCGGCTGGGTCAGCTCGTTCAGGTTGGCCCTGGCGTCGAGCGTGCCGGACGAGGCGTTGTAGGTGTTGACCAGGTTGCCGAGGCCGACCGGCGCCACGTCCAGGATCTCGGCCAGCGAGCCGCGCTGGTCCACCAGCGTCCTGGTGATGCTGGCCAGTTTGTCCACATTGGACTTGAGCTTGTCGCGGTTCTTCTCCACGAAGGCCTGCACCTGCTCCAGCGTCGGGCCCAGCTGCTGGACCGTCTCGGCCAGGCTGCCGCGTTCGTCGGCCAGGAAGCCGGTGACGTCGGCGAGCTGGCGCTCGAAGTCGCGGATCTGCCCGTCGCTGCCGGCCAGCGTGGTGGAGAAGTCGCCCAGGTTCCGCACGGTGGCGAACAGGTCGTCCTTGTTGCCCGCCAGCGTGCCCGATGCCTGGCCGAGCCGGGTGATCGTGTCGTGCAGCGCCTTGCCGTTGCCGTCGAAGTTCTCGGCGAGCGTGGTCAGCAGGGTCGACAGCGAGCCGTCCTTGTTCACCCCGTTCGGCCCGAGCGCCTGGCTGACCCGGCTGAGGCTGGCGTAGAGGTCGTCCACCTCGAGCGGCACCGCGGTGCGCTCGAGCGGGATGGTCGCGCCCTCCTCGATCACCGGGCCGCCGGTGTGCGCCGGGGTCAGCTGCACGTAGCGGTCGCTGACCAGCGACGGCGCCACGATCACCGCCTGCGCTTCGGCGGGCACGGCGACCGCGCGGTCGTACTCCATGGTCACGCGCACCCGGTCGCCGAGCGGCTCGACCTTCTCCACGGTGCCCATCTGCACGCCGAGCATGCGCACGCCGTTGCCCTCGTACAGGCCGATCGCGGTGGGGAACCAGGCGGTCAGGTGCTTGCGGCCCGGGTCCTTCAGCGTCCACCACAGGCCGCCTGCCACCAGCAGCGCCAGCACGCAGGCCACGCTGAGCCAGCGGGCCAGGTTCATTCCGAAACGGGTATCGGTCATTTCGCGTTGCACCCGTCTTCGTTGATCGGGCCGACGGACGGCAGCAGCAGGCCGCAGATGTAATTGTCGAACCAGCGGCCGTTGCCGATGGTGTTGGTGAACACCCGGATGAACGGGGCGAACTCGCGCAGGCCCGCTTCCAGTGAGTCCTGGTTGCGCTCCAGCATCGAGGTGAGCTGGTCGAGCTGGGTGAGCACCGGGTCCAGCTGCGCGTCGTTGTCCTCGATCAGCCCGCGCAGTTCCCTCGACAGGGTCTTGGTGCCCTCGAGCAGCGAGCTGATCGCCTCCTTGCGCTTGCCGACCTCGTCGAGCAGCAGGTTGCCGTCGGCGATCAGCTTGGTCACCTCGGCGTCTCGGTCGACCAGCGTCTGGCTGACCTGCTTGGTGTTGGCCAGCAACTGGGCGAGCTGGTCGTCGCGCTTGGCGATGGTGTCGGACAGCTCCGAGAGCCCGGAAAGCGCGCCCTTCACGTCGTCCGGGGTGTCGGAGAAGGTGTCCGACAGCACGTCGAAGCTCTTCGCCAGCTGGGTCGTGTCGATCTCGTCGACGGTTTCGGACAGGCCGCGGAAGGCGTCCAGCACGTCGTACGGCGAGGCGGTGCGCTCCCGCGGGATCGCCACACCGGGGTCGAGCACCTCGTCGCCGATCGGGTCGAGCGCCAGGTACTTCTGCCCGAGCAGGGTCTTCAGCTTGATCGCCGCGCTCGTCTTGTCACCCAGCCAGGCGTCCTTGATCTTGAACGAGACCCGGACCTTGTCCCCGGCCAGTTCGATGTCGGAGACCGCGCCGACCTTGACCCCGGCGATCCGGACCTCGTCGTCGGCGACCAGGCCGGCCGCCTCCCCGAACTCGGCGGTGTAGCTGGTGCCGCCGCCGATCACCGGCAGGTCCTCGGAGTTCAGCGCGGCGAGCACGCCGAGCAGGATCACCGCGATGCCGCCCAGCGCGATGGGGACGGGGTTGCGTTGCTGGAAGCTCTTCATGCGCCACACCGCTCCCGGTTGACCGGCGCGATCGGCACGTTGATCGGCTGGCTGATCAGCGGCGGCAGCGACACGCTGCCCTGCGCCTCGCACAGGAAGAAGTTGAACCAGGAGCCGTAGTCGGCGGTCCGGCTCAGCGTGGCCACCTTGTGCGGCAGGAACTGGATGAAGTGCTCCACCACCGGCTCGTTCTCGTTCAGGTTCTCGGTCAGCTCGCCCAGCGCGGCGATGTCGTTCTTCAGCGGCTCACGGGCCTCGGTGAGCAGGCCCGAGGTGGTCTCGGCCAGCCCGCCGAGTGAGTCGATCGCGTCGCCGATCGGCTTGCGGTCCTCGGCCAGGCCGGTGACCAGCCGCTGCAGCGTGGCGATCAGGTCGGACAGCTGCGGGGTGCGCTGGTTGATGGTGTCCAGCACGCCGTTGAGGTTGGTGATCACCTCGCCGATCACCTGGTCCTTCTCGGCGATCGTGCTGGTCAGCGAGGCGGTGTGGGCGAGCAGGCTCTCCACCGTGCCGCCTTCGCCCTGCAGCACCTGGATGACCTGGTAGGACAGCTTGTTCATGTCCTCGGGGTTCAGCGCGCGGAACAGCGGCTTGAACCCGTTGAACAGCTCGGTCAGGTCCAGTGCGGGTTTGGTGCGCTCCAGCGGGATGGTGCCGCCCTCGGGCAGCGTGTCCCCGGCCGTGCCGGCGCCCTGGCCGAGCGCGATGTAGCGCTGGCCGACCAGGTTGCGGAACTTGATCGTCGCGGTGACCCCGGCGGGCAGCTTGCGCCCGGCGTCGACCTCGAACTCCACCTCCGCCTGGCGCCGGTCCACGATCCGCACGTCGGACACCTGGCCGACGCGGACCCCGGCGATCCGCACGTCGTCGTTGGGCAGCACCAGCGTCGCGTCGGTGAAGCGCGCGGTGTAGGTGGCCGTGTTGCTCAGGTTCAGGTTGGCGATGCTGATGCCGAGCACCGCGGTGAACAACACGGTGACCACGATGAAGATGATCAGCTTGATCAGGGATGCGGTCATCTTCACTTCACGATCACCTCCGCACCGCGGTACAGCGGTCCCACGAGCAATCCGCTCCAATCCGGCACCTGCGCGGCGTCCACCCCGGCCTGCATGCCCAGCAGTTCGGCGAGGAAGCGCTGCTCAGCGGGGCTGTAGGCCAGCTCGCCACCGGACGCGCCACCGCCGAGGCCGACCGCGTTCGCCGCGTTGGCGGGCGGCAGCAGGCCGTCGTTCTGCGAGCGGGCGGCCGGCGGGTGCTTGCTGCCGTCGTCGATCGGGCCTTCCGGCGGGTGCTGCGGGAAGGGCTGCGGGAACTGCTTCATGTCGTAGCACCGCGGCCCGCGCTTGTCGTTGAACTCCGGCTCGTCCTGGCCCGGCTTGTACGGGCCGCGGTTCACCACGATCTCGATGGTCGCGTGCAGCCCCGGCCTGCCGGTGCCCTTGCCGAGCGCCTCGTCGATCCGCGGCAGCACGCCGGCCATCTGCCCGATCACGCACGGGTACTCCGGCGCGTACTTCGCCAGCAGCTCCGCCGTCGGGCGCGCGGTGTCGGCGAGCGCGATGAGGTTCGACTTGTTCGCCGAGAGGAACGATCCGAGGTCCACCGAGGCGTTGGTCAGGTTGCCGTACAGCGACTCGAGGTTCTGCTTCTGCTCGGCGATCGTGCCGGTGGTGGTGGTCAGGTTGTCCAGCGCCTGCACCAGTTCCGGCGCGCTGTCGGAGAAGTTGTCGGAGAACTTCGCCAGCTCCTCCAGGTTGTGCTGCAACTCCGGCAGGTGCGGGTTCAGGTCGCCGACGTACTGGCCGAGTTCGCTCAGCGTCTCGCCGAGCGGCTCGCCGCGGCCCTGCAGCGCGGTGGAGATCGCCGAAAGCGTGCTCGACAGCTTCTGCGGCTGCACCGCCTGCAGCACCGGGAGCAGGTGCTCGAAGGCCTGCGACAGCTCGACCGCGCTGGAACTGCGGTCCTGCGGGATCACGTCGCCGTCGGCGATCCGGGCCTGGTCGGCGTTCTCCGGGATCTCCAGCGACACGAACCGCTCGCCGAACAGCGTCTTCGGCAGGAACCGCGCGGAGACGTTGGCGGGGATCAGCTGCGCCGACTCCGGCTCCAGTTCCAGGGTCAGCTCGGAGCCGTCCGGCGTGGGCGCGATGTCGGCGACCACGCCGACGATCAGCCCGCGCACCTTGACGTCCGACTGGCGGGCCAGCTGGTTGCCCACCTTGTCGGCCTGCAGCTTGACGTGCACGAAGGTGCTGAACGCCTTGTTGTACATGGCGATGCTCAGGGTGACCCCGCCGATCATCACCACGATGAACGCGAGCCCGAGCAGCCGCTTGCGAAGGGTGCTCATCCGGCGATCCTCACCGTCGTGGTGGTCCCCCAGATGGCGAACCCGATGAAGAAGTTGACGATCGCCACGGTGACGATCGTGGTCCGCACCGCCCGGCCGACGGCCACGCCGACGCCCGCCGGGCCGCCGCTGGCGCGGTAGCCGTAGTAGCAGTGCGACAGGATGATGATCACCGCGAAGATCAGCACCTTGACGAAGGAGATGAACACGTCTTCGGGTGGCAGGAACAGGTTGAAGTAGTGGTCGTAGGTGCCTGCGGACTGCCCGTAGAAGTACACCGTGACTATTCGCGAGCCGAGGTAGGACATCAGCAGCCCGATGATGTACAGCGGGATCACCGCGATGAACCCGGCGATGATCCGGGTGGTGACCAGGTACGGCAGGCTCGGCACGCCCATCACTTCCAGCGCGTCGATCTCCTCGGAGATGCGCATCGCGCCCAGCTGGGCGGTGAACCCGGCGCCGACCGTCGCCGACAGCGCCAGCCCGGCGACCAGCGGCGCGATCTCGCGGGTGTTGATGTAGGCGGAGGCGAACCCGGCGAAGGCCGCGGTGCCGATCTGGTCCAGCGCGGCGAAGCCCTGCAGGCCGACCACCACACCGGTGAACACGGTCAGGCCGACCATCACGCCGACCGTGCCGCCGATCACGGCCAGCGCGCCGGAGCCGAAGCTCACCTCGGCGAGCAGCCGCATCGTCTCCTTCATGTACTTGCGCAGCGACTGCGGGACCCAGGCCAGCGCGCGGAGGTAGAACGACAGCTGGTCCCCGAGCTGGTCGAGCAGGCCGAGCGGGGCGTTCACCACCCGGCGCGCGCCCTCGCCGAAGGCGTGGCGAATGGCCATCTCTAGCTCCCCTTCGCCGGAACGACCTGCAGGTAGAGCAGGGTCAGGATGAAGTTGACGAAGAACAGCAGCAGGAAGGTGATCACCACGGCCTGGTTGACCGCGTCACCGACGCCCTTCGGCCCCGGCGGCGGGTTCAGCCCGCGGTAGGCCGCCACCACCCCGGCGATGAACCCGAAGATGAGCGCCTTCAGCTCGCTGATCCAGAGGTCGGGCAACTGGGCCAGCGCGGAGAAGCTGGCCAGGTAGGCACCCGGCGTACCGCCCTGCAGCACCACGTTGAAGAAGTATCCGCCGAGCACGCCGATGACGCTGACCACGCCGTTGAGCAGCACCGCGACGAGCATCGAGGCGAGCACGCGCGGCACGATCAGCCGCTGCACCGCGGAGACGCCGAGCACCTCCATCGCGTCGATCTCTTCGCGGATGGTGCGGGCGCCGATGTCCGCGCAGATCGCCGAGCCACCGGCACCGGCGACCAGCAGCGCGGTCACGATCGGGGCGGCCTGCTGGATGATCGCCAGCACGCTCGCCGCGCCGATGAACGACTGCGCGCCGAGCTGGGTGATCAGCGAGCCGAGTTGCAGCGCGACCAGCGCGCCGAACGGAATGGCGACCAGCGCCGTCGGCAGGATCGTGACGCTGGCGATGAACCAGGACTGCTGGATGAACTCGCGCACCTGGAACGGGCGCTGGAACATCCCGCGGATGACGTCGAGGCCGAGCGCGAACAGCTTCCCGGTCTCGCGGAGCATGCCGATCCCGGGGATCTTGGCGGAGGTGGCCGAACTCATGTACCGCCCTGCCCGGGATCACGTGGATCACGCCAGCCGCTGCTGGGCATGCTGGCGATCTGGTCGGTGGGGAGCTGCCCGGTGTGCTGGTTCGGCGGCTGCCCCTGGTACTGCGGCTGCGCTCTGGCGCCGACCAGCCGGTGCGGGCGCACACCGTAGTGCCGCTGCTCCTCCGGCGAAAGCGACTCGATGACCTTCTCCTGCGCGGCCGCGGGCAGCGTGTGCAGGTTGCGCATCACGCGGTCCTGGCGGCGGCGGGCGCCCTGGCGCTCCGGCAGGCCGGGGGTCGGCTGCATCTGCGGCGGCACGCCGTGCACATCCTCCACGCCACCGGCGTGGTGCCCCGCCTCGAACATGGCCTTCTCCGCGGCCAGGGTGGCGGAGTCCTTTTCCTCGCTCATCCCGATCGGGCCGTCCATCCGGCCGTTCAGGAACTGCTTGACCACCGGCTCCTCACTGGTGAGCAGCACCTCGCGCGGGCCGAACATGACCAGTTCCTTGCGGAAGAGCATGCCGATGTTGTCCGGGACCGTGCGCGCCAGGTTGATGTTGTGCGTGACGATCAGGAAGGTGGCGTCGATCTGCGTGTTCACGTCGATGAACAGCTGGCTGATGTAGGTGGTGCGCACCGGGTCGAGGCCGGAGTCCGGCTCGTCGACCAGGATGATCTCGGGGTCCAGCACCAGCGCGCGGGCCAGGCCGGCGCGCTTGCGCATCCCACCGGAGATCTCGCCGGGGAGTTTCTTTTCCGCGCCGGACAGACCGGTCATTTCGAGCTTTTCCAGCACGATCCGCTTGACTTCGGTTTCCGACTTCTTGGTGTGCTCGCGAAGCGGGAAAGCGACGTTGTCGTAGAGGTTCATCGAACCGAAGAGCGCGCCGTCCTGGAACAGCACGCCGAACAGTTTGCGCGTTTCGTACAGCTTCGATTCCGAGCACCGGACGATGTCCACGCCGTTGATCATGCAGCTGCCGCGCTCGGGCTTGAGCAGGCCGATCATCGACTTCAGGAACACCGACTTCCCGGTTCCCGACGGGCCCAGCAGCACCGAGACCTCGCCTGGCGGCAGGCTCAGTGTCACGTCCCGCCAGATGGCCTGCCTTCCGAAGGACTTCGTCAGACCCTCGACGACCACCTCGGCACCCATCGCACCTCCAGGAGCAGTCTTCATCGTCGGCTCTCGTACCCACCCTGGTGTAGCAACGAGCAGGGTGGACACAGGTTACTCACGAGTTTTCCCGCGGGGCTGGGTCGGGCGCGGTGGCAGCACCGTAGCCCATTCGCCGCACTCGCGCACCCATCCGGTGGGTGCCGACGAAAAAGGGGCGAGCACCTCGCGGTGCTCGCCCCTTTTCGCGTGGGTCAGCGTGAGATCACTTGAGGGTGATCTTGGCGCCGGCGCCCTCGAGCTTCTCCTTGGCGGCCTGCGCGGCCTCCTTGTCGACCTTCTCCAGGATGGCCTTGGGCGCACCCTCGACCAGGTCCTTGGCTTCCTTCAGGCCCAGGCCCGAGACGACCTCGCGGACGACCTTGATGACCTGGATCTTCTTCTCGCCGGCCGACTCGAGGACGACGTCGAACTCGTCCTGCTCCTCGGCGGCCGGGGCGGCACCCGCACCCGGGGCGGCGGCGACGACGGCGGCCGGCGCGGCGGCGGTGACGTCGAAGGTCTCCTCGAACTGCTTCACGAACTCGGACAGCTCAAGCAGCGTCAGCTCCTTGAAGGCGTCGAGCAGTTCGTCGGTGCTCAGCTTCGCCATGATGGCGTTCCTCTCTGGATGTGAACTTAGAGTTCAGGGGATGGAATTCAGCTTTCGGCAGGTGCTTCGCCCGCGTCGCCCTCTTCGCCACGGCGCTTCTCTTCGAGCGCGGCGGCGAGCCGGGCGACCTGGGAAGCCGGCGCCTGGAACAGCGCGGCAGCCTGGGACAACTTGGCCTTGAACGCGCCGGCGGCCTTGGAGAGCAGCACCTCGCGGCTTTCGAGATCCGCCAGGCGGTTGATCTCGGCGACGCTGAGGGGCCGTCCGTCCATGTAGCCGCCCTTGATGACCAGGGCGTTGTTGTCCTTCGCGAAGTCACGGAGCGCCTTCGCGGCGTCGACCGCTTCACCTTCGACGAAGGCGATCGCGGTCGGGCCGACGAAGAGGTCATCCAGACCCTGGACACCGGCTTCCTGCGCAGCGCGCTGGACGAGGGTGTTCTTCGCGACGCGGTACTTGGCACTGGAGCCGAGAGCGACACGCAGCTGCGACAGCTGGGCGACGGAGAGGCCGGTGTACTCGGTGACAACGGTGGCCGAGCTCGTACGGAACCTGTCCGCGATCTCGGCGACGGCCGTCACCTTGTCGGGCTTCGCCATGGTCGCCTCCTCTCTTGGCTAGTGACCGCCGTGGAGGAACCCCTGGAACGACAAAACGCCCCAGCGCAGACAGGCGCGGGGCGTCAACGGCCGTGCGAGACGGCCAGCCACGTTCCTCCTGCGCGGGCCGCCCGCCAAACTTGGGGGACCTTCGTTCCCGGGGCTTTCGCCCAGGGAAGACCAGCGGTCTTCGGTAGAACCGTCGACAACTATACGTGGCCCGCGCGGGCGCTTCGCGGCCACCCTGCTTTTGCCCGCGAAAGCAGGGTGGCGGGCAGACGGGGCGCGCCCGGACCGGCATCATGGACGCGTGGCGGACCAGCGTGGAGAAGAGCACCCCGGGGCCGAGGTCGAACCTGCCCGCCGGGCGGACCCGACCCCACCCGCCGACCCGGAGCAGCTGCGCCAATTCCAGCAGTTCCAGCAATTCCAGGAGTTCCTCAAGTTCTCCGAGGCCCAGAAAAACCAGCAGGGCGGCGAAGTCGCCCAGCAGCCCGGTGGCGAGCCGACACCGCAACCGCCGGCACAGCAGTCGGGTGGTGAGCTGAGTCAGCAGTACCCGCCGCCGCTGCCCCAGCCGAGTCAGCAGCAGTGGCTCCCTGCGCAGCAGCCACCCCCGCCGCCTCCCCCCAAGGTGGCGGTGCCTCGCTGGCTGAAGCGGTTCGGCGGCAAGTTGCTGAGCGCCTTGCTCCTGCTCATCGTGCTGCTGATCGCGGGCAAGCTCGCTTACAACCACTTCTTCGGCACGGGCGAGGAAGACAACCGTCCGGCCGCGGAGACAGGTGGCGGCAACTACCAGGAGCGCCCACTCCTCGCGCCGACCCCCTACGAGTCCGTACGCGGGGTCTACGACCACATCGCGCAAAACGACGCGACAGACACCTGCAACCTCTTCGACGAGCAAGCCAGGCAGCAGTTCGCGGTCAACATGGGCTTCCCGGACTGCAAAGCCGCGGCTACGGCTTTGAACGCCCTCGTCACCCACGACAACGACTACGCGGAGTCGATCAAGAAGCGGTCCGACGTACCCATCCAGAGCACCATGCGGATCAGTTCCTGCAGCTACACGGTGAAGGGCGGCCCATCCCTCGGTGCCTTCACTGTCACGATGGTCGAGCACGAGCAATGGCTGATCACCGGGCACGAGAAGGAACCCAATCCGTGCCCGGCTGTCAAGCCGAGTGTGCCGCCGTCCAACTGATGCTCGTCACAGGTGTCCGAATCGGGCCACCGTCGAGGTTAGGGTCTACTTACCTAACTTGACGGAGGTTGTTCCATTGCGCAGCAAGACGCTGGTGGCGACGGTGGCCATCGCGCTCATATCCCTCACGGCCTGCGGTTCCGAAGAGGCAGCCACTCCAGCCGCCACTGGCTGGTCCTTCACCGACGACCGCGGCACCACGGTGACCGCCGCCGCCACGCCACAGCGAGTCGTCGCCCAGGTGTCTTCGGCGGCGGCGTTGAAGGACTTCGGGGTGAAGGTGACCGGCACCTTCGGTCCCCTCACCCGCCCCGACGGCACGGTCGAGCCGGAGGCGGGCAGCCTGGTGCCGTCCGAGGTGACCGACGTGACCGGCCCGGCCTACGGCGAGCTGAACCTCGAACGACTCGCGTCGCTCCAGCCGGAGTTGCTGGTCAGCGGCAAGTACGCCGAGTTCCCCGGCCTCTGGCACCTCAAGGAGGACCAGGAGAAGCGCGCACTGGAGATCACCCCGACCGCGGGCATCGTCCAGTCCGGCGCCGACCTGCCCAAGACCATTTCCCGCTACAAGGACCTCGCCCGCAGCCTCGGCGGTGACGTCGACTCCGAGCGGGTCAAGGCCGACGAGCAGGCGTTCCAGGCAGCCACCCAGCGGGTCCGGGACATCGGCACCCGGATGAAGGCGGAGAACCGCAGCATCCTGGCCGTCGGCGGCCTGCCCGACCAGTACTTCGTGGTGGTCCCCGGCCGCAACCCCGACCTCGCCTACTACACCGAGGGCCTCGGCCTGCCGATCCGGACCCCGGACGCGCCGGACACCACCGGCGGCGGCTACTTCGAGATCCTGTCCTGGGAACGCGCGGACAAGTACCAGGCCGACATCCTGATGTGGGACACGCGGCCCGCCTCGATCCCGCCCGCGCAGCTCAAGGCGAACCCGGTGTTCGCCGCGATGCCCGCCGCCGCGAACGACCGCTTCGTCGAGTGGGACGCCGTCGCCCCGCTCAGCTACGCCAGTTACGCGAAGATCATGAACAAGCTCGCGGACCAGCTGGAAGCCCAGCTCGCCACCCTCTGAACACACGAAAAAAAGGGGCGGTCCCGCGGGACCGCCCCTTTTCCTTGCTTCAAGCGACTCAGACGTTCGCGTCCTCGGAGAGGAGGTTGCGGGTGCGAGCCGGGTCCACCGGGATGCCGGGGCCCATGGTCGTGGTGAAGGTGACCTTCTTCAGGTACCGGCCCTTCGCCGACGACGGCTTGGCGCGCAGGATCTCGTCCAGCGCAGCGGCGTAGTTCTCCACCAGCTTGTCGGTGTCGAACGAAGCCTTGCCGATCACCAGGTGCAGGTTGGCCTGCTTGTCGACGCGGAAGTTGATCTTCCCGCCCTTGATGTCGGCGACGGCCTTGGCGACCGCGGGGGTCACCGTGCCGGTCTTCGGGTTCGGCATCAGGCCACGCGGGCCGAGGATCCGGGCGATGCGCCCGACCTTCGCCATCTGGTCCGGCGTCGCGATCGCGGCGTCGAAGTCGAGCCAGCCACCCTGGATGCGCTCGATCAGTTCGTCGGTGCCGACCGCGTCCGCGCCGGCGGCTTCGGCCTCGGCGGCCTTGTCGCCGGTGGCGAAGACGATGACGCGGGCGGTCTTACCGGTGCCGTGCGGCAGGTTCACGGTGCCGCGGACCATCTGGTCGGCCTTGCGGGGGTCCACCCCGAGGCGCATGGCGACCTCGACGGTGGCGTTCATCTTGGTCTTGGAGGTCTCCTTGGCGAGCTTGGCGGCCTCGAGCGGGGCGTACAGCCGCTCGCGGTCGATCAGCTCGGAGGCCTGGCGATAGGCCTTGCTGCGCTTGGTCATGCCCTGTCCTTCACTAGCGTGCTCAAGAATGGATCAGTTGTGGTCCGGGCCAGCGCCTGGCCCTGCCACGGTGGTGCGGTGGGTCAGCCCTCGACCGTGATGCCCATGGAACGGGCGGTGCCGGCGATGATCTTCGCGGCCTGGTCGATGTCGTTGGCGTTGAGGTCGCTCTTCTTGGTCTCGGCGATCTCGCGGACCTGGTCCCAGGTGACCTTGGCGACCTTGGTCTTGTGCGGCTCGCCGGAGCCCTTCTCCACGCCCGCGGCCTTCAGCAGCAGCTTCGCGGCCGGCGGCGTCTTCAGCTTGAAGTCGAACGACCGGTCCTCGTACACGGAGATCTCGACCGGCACCACGTTGCCGCGCTGGGACTCAGTCGCCGCGTTGTAGGCCTTGCAGAACTCCATGATGTTGACGCCGTGCTGACCCAGCGCGGGGCCGACCGGCGGAGCCGGGTTCGCGGCCCCCGCCGAGATCTGCAGCTTGATGATCGCTGCAAGCTTCTTCTTCTTGGGTGGCATTGCTTCGTGTCCTTCTCACTATCAAGTCCCCCGCACACCTGCCAGTACGCGGGGACTGCCGGCTCGACAGCCGAGCCGTCAGATCTTGGAGACCTGGTTGAACGACAGCTCGACCGGGGTCTCCCGGCCGAAGATCGACACCAGGACCTTCAGCTTCTGCCCGTCGGCGTTCACTTCGCTGATCGTGGCGGGCAGGGTGGCGAACGGGCCGTCCATCACCGTGACCGACTCGCCGACCTCGAAGTCCACCTCGACGGTACCGCCGCCGAGCGGGGCCTCCGTCGTCGCGGACTCGCCCTTGCTCTTGGCCGGGGCGGCCTTCTCGACCTGCGGCGCGAGGAACTTCAGCACCTCTTCGATGGTCAGCGGCGACGGGCGCGAGGTGGCGCCGACGAAACCGGTGACCCCGGGGGTGTTGCGGACCGCGCTCCAGGAAGCGTCGTTCAGCTCCATCCGGACCAGGATGTAACCGGGCAGCACCTTGCGCTGCACCAGCTTGCGCTGGCCGTTCTTGATCTCGGTGACCTCCTCGGTGGGCACCTCGATCTGGAAGATGTACTCCTCGACGTCCAGCGTCTGGGTACGGGTCTCGAGATTGGTCTTGACCTTGTTCTCGTAACCCGCGTACGAGTGCACCACGTACCACTCGCCGGGCGCGGCGCGGAGTTCCGCGCGCAGCTTGGCGACCGGGTCCTCGTCCTCGTCGGCTTCGGGCTCCTGGAGCTCCTCGGCCGGTTCCGTGGCCGCCGCGTCTTCGGCCGGCTCGTCGGAGCTGTCCGCCTCTACCGGCTCGGTGGTTTCGTCGTCGCTGTCGACGGTGTCCGCACCGTCGACGGCCTCGACCACCTGCGCGTCGGAAAGGTCGGTCAGCTCCTGACCGCTGCCTGTGCCGTTGTCGGAGGTCACGTTCCGTCCTCTCAGTTGATCACGTGTCGTACTCGGGGCATCGCCGTGGCGCCGCTGTCCTCAGCGGCGGTCCGCAGCGCGCTCAGTTGCCGAATACGGCACCGATGGCCTCGTGGAACACGAGGTCCAGGCCGAAGACCAGGGCCACCATGAAGGCCAGGAAGACCAGCACCACCGCGGTGTAGGTGATCATCTGCTTGCGGGTCGGCCAGATGACCTTCCGCAGCTCCGACCACACCTCGCGGATGAAGCGGCCGAGCCGCTTGACCGGAGAGGCCTGCTTCTCCTTGCGATCACGCTTCGGCGTCGGCTTGGCCTTGGCGTCGGACGCCTTGCCCGCCGGCCGGGTCTTGTCCCCGTCCTCTTCGGACTTGGCCGCGCCTGTCTTGCCGGCTGGCCGGGCGGAGGCGCGACGCTCACGCCGAGCCGCGGCGGTGACCGGACGAGAAGGGCGCTTGGGCTCCTTCTCCTGGTCCTTCTCGCCGTCCTCGCTCACGAACCACTCCTCCGCTTCACCGACTGATACGCAGGGGTGACAGGACTTGAACCTGCAACCTGCGGTTTTGGAGACCGCTGCTCTGCCAATTGAGCTACACCCCTTTGAGCGCAACCGCCGCTCGTGGACGCATTCGACCCTCCCCGCATCCCTGCGGGGACGAGTGTCAGGCGTTCCAAGTTCGGAAGTCTACGGTAAGACCCACCGGCCCGTGCAACCTACCCCTGCTGTGGGGTCCGGCCACCCTGTGGCGAAGGGCACCCGCCGTGGAAAACTGCCCCCATGACCACCAGCGGCCGGATCTCGGCCAGGATCGCCGGCATCAACCCCTCCGCCACCCTGGCCGTGGACGCCAAGGCCAAGGCGCTCAAGGCGCAGGGCAGGCCGGTGATCGGCTTCGGCGCCGGTCAGCCCGATTTCCCCACCCCGGACTACGTGGTCGAAGCGGCCGCCGAGGCCGTGCGGGACCGGGCGAACCACGGCTACACCGCGGCCGCCGGCCTGCCCGAATTGCGCGAGGCGATCGCGGCGAAGACCCTGCGCGACTCCGGGCTCGCGGTGGAGGCCGCGCAGACGCTGGTGACCAACGGCGGCAAGCAGGCGGTCTACTCGGCCTTCGCCACCCTGCTCGACCCCGGCGACGAGGTGCTGCTGCCCGCGCCGTACTGGACCACCTACCCGGAGTCGATCACCCTGGCG
This sequence comes from Saccharothrix sp. AJ9571, assembly GCF_021725495.1. Classification (NCBI taxonomy): domain Bacteria; kingdom Bacillati; phylum Actinomycetota; class Actinomycetes; order Pseudonocardiales; family Pseudonocardiaceae; genus Saccharothrix; species Saccharothrix sp. AJ9571. The sequence goes on from NZ_CP091382.1 coordinate 1,826,066, forward strand.
GGTGGCGTTCCGGTGCAGGTGACCGCCGACGAATCGACCGGCTACCTGGTCAGCGTGGCGCAACTGGAGGCCGCGCGGACGCCGCGGACCAAGGTGCTGCTGTTCAACTCGCCGTCGAACCCGACCGGCGCGGTCTACCCGCGTGAGCAGGTCGAAGCGATCGGGCGCTGGGCGCTCGAACACGGCATCTGGGTGGTCGCGGACGAGATCTACGAGCACCTGGTCTACGACGGCGTGACGGCGGAGTCGCTGCCGGTGGTGGTGCCGGAGATGGCCGACCGCACGCTGGTGCTGAACGGCGTCGCGAAGACCTACTCGATGACCGGCTGGCGGGTCGGCTGGATGGTCGGGCCCGCCGACGTGATCAAGGCGGCCGCGAGCTACCAGTCGCACCTGTGCGGCAACGTGGCCAACGTTTCGCAGCGCGCGGCGCTGGCGGCGGTGGCCGGGCCGCTGGACGCGGTGGCGCGCATGCGGGAGTCGTTCGACCAGCGGCGTCGCACGATCGTGTCGATGCTGTCGGCGATCCCCGGCGTCGACTGCCCGACGCCGGAGGGCGCGTTCTACGCGTACCCATCGGTGAAATCCCTTCTGGGCAAGGAAATCCACGGCGAACGACCGGCCGACACGGTGCAGCTGGCCGACCTGCTCCTGCGCGAGGCCGAGGTCGCCGCGGTGCCGGGCGAGGCGTTCGGCACGCCCGGGTACTTCCGGTTCTCCTACGCACTGGCCGAGGACGAGCTGGTCGAGGGCATCACCCGGGTGGCGCGGCTGCTCGGGGAGGCGAAGTGATGCGGCTCGGCATCGGCCTGCCGCACTACGGCGCCCACGCCGACCCGGCGGGCATCGCGGCCTTCGCGGCGCACGCCGAGAAGACCGGCTACGACTCCCTCTGGGTGGGCGACCGGGTGCTGACGCCGCTGGAGCCCAGCGACCTCTACCCGGGCGGCACCCCGGAGCGGCCGTACCCACCGCAGTTCACCAGGTACTTCGACCCGCTGGTGGCGCTGACCGTGGCGGCGACCGCCACCGAGCGGATGCGGCTCGGCAGCAGCACGCTGATCGGCACCCTGCACACCCCCGTGCTGCTCGCGCGCACGCTGACCTCGATCGACCTGGTCAGCCGCGGACGGCTGGACGTGGGCCTCGGCATCGGCTGGATGCGCTCGGAGTACGCGGCGGCGGGCGTGCCGTGGGCGGCGCGGGGCAAGCGGCTCGACGAACTGATGGACGCGCTGGTGGCCATGTGGACCGGCGACCCGGTGGCGCACGACGGGCCGCTGTGGCACATCCCGCCGTCCCGGGTGGACCTGCGTCCCGTGCAGCGCCCGCACCCGCCGCTGCTGCTCGGCGCCCAGACCGACGCCGCGCTGGAGCGGGTCGGCCGCAAGGCGGACGGCTGGCTCCCCGCCGGACGGCCGTTCGACGTGATGGCACGGCAGTGGGACGTGGTCCGCGCCGCCGCGGAACGCGCTGGTCGCGACCCCGGCGTGCTGCGGCGGATCCTGCGCCTGAACCCGCGTCCGGGCACGACGCTGACCGACGTGGCCACCCAGCTTTCCGCCGCGCGCGAGGCCGGCATCGAAGAGGCCTTCGTCGACCTGCACTTCATCACCGGCGATGTCGCCGAAGCCACCGACCGCGCCGACGAGCTGTTCGCCATGGCGGCTGGTTCCTGAGTCCCTGGGTGTAGTGAGCTAGGCGGACCTCCTTTCTCCACCGCTGACGCTACTCCGCGCCACCGACAGGCCCGGAAATCCACACCGAGTTGTCCACATGTGACCAGCCCTGTGGACAACTCTGCAGCGATAGTTCTATATGAGCTAGAACAAAGCGCTTAGTTCTAGTACAGTTAGAACTATGTTGGTCCGCATCGACCCGTCCTCCCCGCTGCCGCTGTTCGAACAAGTCGCGGCGGCGGTGCGGCGCGCGCTCGCCGGCGGCGACCTCGCACTCGGCGAGCAGTTGCCGCCCGCGCGGGAACTGGCGGCATCGCTCGAAATCAACATCCACACGGTCCTGCGCGCCTACGCGGTACTGCGCGACGAGGGCCTCATCGACCTGCGGCGCAGGCGCGGCGCGGTGGTCATCGCGGGCGCCGCGGAACGCGCCCGGCTGTCAGCACTGGTGGGCGACCTCATCACCGAGGCCAAGCGGCTCGGCCTCGACGCCGACGAGCTCACCCGGACGATCAAGGAGCGCTACTCGTGAACCGACTCCGCACCACCCTCGCCACCGCCGGGCTGCCCGGCGCCCTCGCGATCGCCACCGGCCTGCTCTACGAGAACTGGCGCACCCGCCTGCCCGACCCGATCGCCGTGCACTGGCAGAACGGCGGTCCCGACGGCACGGCCGACGCCGGGGTCTTCGTGGCGATCACGCTCGCCGCCACCGCCGTGCTCCTGGTCGCGGGCAGCCTGCTGCTCAACTGGAAGACGCACCGGATCGGCGTCGGCCTCAGCGCGGGTTTCGCCTCGCTCCCGGCCGCCGTCGCACTGGTGGTGCTGATCGCCAACCTCGACCTGACCGACTGGCGGCAGGCCGACAGCTTCCTGCTGGCGCTCTCCGGCACGATCGGCATCCCGGTCGTCATCGGCCTGCTGGGCGCCCTCATCGCGCCGAAGACCGGCGAAGCGGAGAGCACCACGGGCCCGTCCGTCGGCCTGCGCCCCGGCGAACGCGCCACCTGGTCCGGCCGCGCCACCAACAACTACCTGCCGCTGTTCGCGGTGCTCGCCCCGCTCACGCTGCTGGCCACCGACCTGCCGGTGTACTTCTACCTGCTCTTCACCGCCACCGTCGCATTCGCGCTGTTCGCCGTGTCCCGGCTGCGGGTGCGGGTCGACGGCACCGGCGTCACCATCCGCATGGTCGTCTTCCGCAGGCACGTGCCGCTCGACCGGATCGCCGGGGCCGACGTCGCCACGGTCAGCTTCTTCACCGGCCTCGGCCTGCGCGTCAACCCGCTCACCGGCGACACCGCGTACAAGATCCGCGGCGGCGAAGCGCTGCAACTCACGCTCAAATCCGGCCGCAGCGTGTACGTCACCGTCGATCGGCCGGCGCAGGCCGCGGGCCTGCTGAACGACCTGCTCGACCGTGACGGGGCGTCGTCACCCGGAACGGGGAGTGCAACCCACGCCTGATCGCGTACAAACGGTCGTGTGGCGAAAAATGGCGGCGGTTGCCTGCTGGTGGTAGTGGTGCTCGCGGCGGCCGTCGGGTTCGGCTACTACAAGACGCAGAACGGCGGCTCCGAAGCGGCTCCGGCGCCGCCGGGATCCGAGATCGGCGGGGGCACCGGGCGCTACGTGGCGCTCGGTGACTCCTACACCTCCTCGCCGAAGACGGGGAAGCAGGCGGGCGAACCGGTGGGCTGCGCCCGCTCCGACAACAACTACCCGCACCTGGTCGCCGCCGAGATCAACCCCGCGGAGTTCGCCGACGTCAGCTGCAGCGGCGCGGTGACCGCCTCGATCACCGGCTCGCAGAAGACCGGCAACGGCACCAACCCGCCGCAGCTCAACGCGGTCAACGAGGCGACGACACTGGTCACGCTGGGCATCGGCGGCAACGACGTCGGGTTCATCGGGTTCGCCGGCGAATGCGTCGCCGGCTCGCCGAGTGCCGCGCCCTGCAAGGAGAAGTTCACCGCGGGCGGCAAGGACCAGCTGGCCGCGAAGATCGACGCCACCGGCAAGAAGGTCGCCGACCTGCTGAAGAAGATCCGCGGCAAGGCGCCGAAGGCGAAGATCATCGTGGTCGGCTACCCGACCGTGCTGCCCGACGGCGAGGGCTGCTGGCCCGCGCTGCCGGTCGGCGTGCCGGACGTGGCCTACCTGCGCGACGCGCTCGGCGACCTCAACCAGACCCTGTCCGACACCGCCGACAAGAACGACGCCGGTTTCGCCGACACGGCGGCCCCCACCAAGGGCCACGACGTCTGCACGAACCCCGGCACGCGCTGGGTGGAGGGCCTGGTGGCCACCTCACCCGCGATCGGCCTGCACCCCAACGCGAAGGGCCAGCAGGCGATGGCCGAGGCCGTGCAGAAGGTGGTCAGCTAGGCGCTGTCCTGTGGGTCTGGTCGCGCAGGACGGCGCCTAGGGGCGGACGATGGCTTGCGCCTTGCCGAGCACCGACTTGCCGTCGAACTTGGCGGTCACGTCGACGCGGGCGGTTCCGTCCTCGTTCACCTTGGCCACCTTGGCGCTGAACTCCACCAGCGCGCCCTCGGTGTCGTTCGGGACCACGACCGGGCGGGTGAACCGGGTGAAGTACTCCGCGAGCCTGCCGGGGTCGCCGAGCCAGTCGGTGATCATCCGGGCGCCCAGCGCCATGGTGAGCATGCCGTGGCCGATCACGTCCGGCAGCCCGACCGCCTTGGCGAACTCCTCGTTCCAGTGGATCGGGTTGAAGTCCAGCGACGCCCCGGCGTAGCGGACCAGCTGTTCGCGGGTCACCCGGACGGACAGCGGCGGCAGTTCCTCGCCCGCGGTGAACGTGCTCACGCGGCCTCCCCCCGGACGACGAGCTGGGCGCGCGTGGTGCACACGTGCTGCCCGGCGGCGTCGGTGATCTCCGCGCGCAGGGTGATGAAGTCGTTGCCCGCGCGGGTCATGATCTCGTCGATGTGCGTGGTCAGCTCGAGCACGTCACCCGCGTGCACCGGGCGGGTGTGCTTGAAGTTCTGGTCGCCGTGGACCATGCGCGAGTAGTCCAGTCCCAGCTCCGGGTCGCCGACGATGACGTTGATCGCGGCGAGGTTGACCACGGTGAGGAAGGTCGGCGGCGCGATCACGTCGGGGTAGCCCGCCGCACGCGCGGCTTCGGGATCGCGGAAGAGGGCATTGGCGTCACCGATCGCGTCGGCGAACTCGGCGATCTTCACCCGGCTGACTTCGTAGGCGCTGCTCGGCGGGTACACCCGGCCGGCGAACGAGGGGTCCAGAGGCACCCGAGCAGGCTACCGGGCTCTGACGGGGTGCCAATGCAATGAGTGGGGCATTACTGGCGTTGATTGCCAGTAATGCCCCACTCATAGCGTTCGCGGGGGTGGGTCAGTTCAGTGTGACGCCGTAGGCGCTGAGGGCTTCGGTGACCGGCTGGAAGAACGAGCTGCCGCCGCCCATGCCGGAGGTGATGCCGACGCCGACGCTGCCGGCGAACAGGCAGCCGCCCGAGTCACCGGAGTTGACGCTCGCGCTGGTCTGGATGAGGCCGCCCACCGCACCCTGCGGGTAGTTCACCGTCACCTCGGTGCCGGTGACCGAGCCGCAGGTCAGGTTGGTGGTGCTGCCGCTCTTGCAGATCTCCTGGCCCTGGGTGGCGTTGCCGGCCGAGGTGATCGGCTGGCTGGAGCCGTTCCACAGGGTCACCGCGCCGGGGGCGTCGCCGCTGTTGTTCTGGATCAGGCCGTAGTCGTTGCCGGGGAAGCTGGCCTCGACCGACGGGCCGATGCCGTCCCAGTTGGCCACCGCGCCAGTGCAGTGCCCGGCGTCGACGATGTAGTTCTGGCCGCCCCTGTTGGTGTTGAAGCCCGCCGAGCAGCGGGACCCGCCACCGGTGATCGCCTCGCCGTTGAGGATGGCCTGGGTCATCTCGCCGGCCACGTGCTGCACGCGGACCTGGTCACCGAGCTTGCCGACCTCGGCCAGCAGGGCGTCGGTGCCCTGGGCGGCGTCGGCGATGGTGACCACGATCTGGTTGGTCTTCGCGTCCTTGCCGATCGAGGTGTGGGCCACCGCGGGCACGGCCTCGAGCGCGGTCTGCGCGGACTCCAGCTGGGCCGCCGAGTACTTGACCACCTTGGCGACCGCGCCGGTCGCGGCGACCCGCTCGGCGGCGGTCGCGTCGAGCACGTTCACCACCGGGGTGCCGTCGGCCTCGAAGAACCCACCGGCCTGGCGGTCGCCGAGCGCGCCGAGCGCGGTGGTCAGCGTCGTCGACCGGGCTTCCTGGGTGTTCAGCAACTGCTTCGCCTGGGCTTCGGTGAGGCCCTTCGCGGTGACCGAAGCGACGGCGGCGTCGGCGACCTCGGCCGCGTAACCGTCCACTCCGGCGGCCGCGGTGGCCGGGGTGAGGAAACCGATCGCCGTGGCTCCGGCCAGCAGCGCGACCGCGGACTGGGCGATGCGCCGCCGTCCCGTAGTGATCTTCATCCGGCAACTCACTTTCGCAGGGGACCGAACAGAAGCACCGGCCGTGACCGGCGAGACACAGTGTGTTCAGCGTCACCCGAAAGTGGAAGCGACTTTAGTCGGTAACTTGCCAACCAGGGCGGATCAGTTGGTAAATCACCGTTCAACGACAACAGGCCGCCCCCGGGTAACGGGGACGGCCTGTGGAAGGTCGCGTGGGACGCGCGAGCGGCGAGCGCTCAGCGGGTCTCCTTGTGGGTCCGGTGCGTACCGCAGTTCGGGCAGAACTTCTTCATCTCCAAGCGGTCCGGGTTGTTGCGCCGGTTCTTCTTGGTGATGTAGTTGCGGTGCTTGCACTCTTCGCACGCCAGCGTGATCTTCGGTCGCACGTCGGTCGCAGCCACGGCACTAGCCTCTCTCTACACAGAAAAGGTCCCCCGCAAGACGCACACACTGGTACGCACCACTCGGGGATCCAGGGGGCTGGCCCCCTGGCGGGGGTCCGGGGGTCCGACCCCCGGGATAACGGCGGAGCGAGCAAGGTTTGCGCAGTCCGCAAACAAGGCTCACCCACTCGCGTAGCGGTGGCCGGACTTGAACCGGCGACACAGCGATTATGAGCCGCTTGCTCTGCCAACTGAGCTACACCGCCGCACATGGCCCAAGCCGCGATACGCGCTTACGCATCGCGGCGTAGGTCACCGAGCCCCTTTACGGAATCGAACCGTAGACCTTCTCCTTACCATGGAGACGCTCTGCCGACTGAGCTAAAGGGGCCTGCTCTGTTCTTGCTCGAAAAGATTACCAAGTCCTCAGCGGCCACTCGAGCGGGGGGTCACTTTGGGCAAAACCTCAGGTCAGGAGGGTCAGCACGGTCTCGGTGTGCCGTCCGGGCGAGCGGGCCGTGCGGGCCAGCAGCCACGCCTCCAGCCGGTCCTCCGCGAGCGGGCGCGAGATGAGGTAGCCCTGCGCCACGTCGCAGCCCATCGCCTCCAGCTGGTCGCGTGCGACGTCGTCCTCGACGCCCTCCGCGACCACCGTCAGGCCCAGCGAATGGCCGAGTTCGACGATCGACCGCACCACCGCCAGATCGCCGAGGTCGGTGCCCATGCCCAGGACGAAGCTCTTGTCGATCTTGACCTGGTCGACCGGCAGCTGGCGCAGGTAGGCCAGCGACGAGTACCCGGTGCCGAAGTCGTCCACCGCCAGCACGATGCCCAGCGAGTGCAGCTCACGCAGGATCGGCAGCGCCTTCTGCGGGTCGGACATCACGCCGGACTCGGTCAGCTCGAAGGTGAGCAGTTCCGGCGGCACCTCGAAGCGGTCCAGCGCCTCGACCACCTTGCGCGGGAACTCCTCGTCGGCCAGGTTCCGGACGGACAGGTTGACCGCCGCGGAGATCCGCAGGCCCTCGTCGAGCCACTTGCGCACCCGCCGCAGCGACTGCTCCAGCACGAACTCGGTGAGCACGCCGATCAGGCCGGCCGCCTCGACCGCGGGCACGAACTCGTCCGGGTCGAGCTTGCCGAACTCCGGGTGCACCCAGCGGACCAGCGCCTCCACGCCCTGCACGTGCCGGTTCGGCAGCGTCACCTTGGGCTGGTAGTGCACGCTGACCTGGCCGTCCTCCACGGACTGGCGGAACTGCGTGACCATCTGGAACCGGCGCATGAAGATCTGGCCCATGCTCGGCACGTAGCCGCGGACCTCTTCCCCACCGCGGGTGGCCCGCACCGCCACATCGGCGCGCTGGAGCAGGGCGTCCACGTCGACCGCGTCCGCGCTCTCCTCCTCCGGCGTCGGCGAGGCGTAGCCAACCTTGGCGTTGGCTTCGACGGTCAGCCGGTCGACCGGGTAGGGCGCGGACAGCTCGGCGCGCAGGCGATCGGCGATCTCGTGCGCCTGCTCGGGCGTGCGCTCGACGATCAGCGCGGCGAACGAGGCGCCTTCGAGCCGGGCCAGCGGCACGTCGCTGCCGAGGGTGTCGCGGATGCGGCGGCCCGCGGCGATGACCATCCGGTCGGCCCAGGCGTATCCGAGCGCGTCGCTGACCGTGGAGAAGACGTCCAGCTCGATCCGGAGCACCACCGAGCCGAGGCGTTCGCGCAGCGGCTCGCGGGCCACCTGGCGGAAGCCGGGCCGGTTCAGGAGGCCGGTCAGCGGGTCGTGATAAGCGTCGTGGCGCAGGGTGGCGAGCAGGCGGCGGTTGTCCAGCGCGGTGGCAAGGTGGCTGGCCATGGTGCCGAGCAGCTGCACGTCCGACTTGCCGAACCCGCGCCAGCGGGACAGCCGGTCGTGCGCCTCGATGATGCCGAGCAGCTGGTTCGCGCTGCGCAACGGCACCACGAGCGCCTCCTGCGCACCGCGGTCCAGCAGCGCGCCGCGCACCTCGGGATTGGCTTCGGTGAGCCGGAAGTGCCGGACGTGCGCGCCGGGCAGGCGCACCAGCGGATCGTCGGCGGTGGTGTCCTCGGCGGGCAGCGGGTCGCCGGAGACGACCGCGCGCATGGCGTCGGTGGGCTCGAGCCGCAGCCGCAGCACCACGCGGCCGGCGGCGAGCTGGTCCTTGATGCGTTCGGCGATGGCGCCCCACTCGACGACGTCCACGCCGCGGCCGAAGTCGTCGGCACGGCTCGCCGGACGGGCGGCCGCCTGCTGACCGGACCGCGCGACCATCAGGCTCACGTCGGACAGCGCCTCCATGTCGCGCTGCTCGCGCAGCAGGTCGGAGTAGGCCCAGTAGAGCGCGGTCAGGCCGAGGAACACGGCCAGCACCAGCGGCCACGCCTCGGGCACGTGGAAGATCACCAGGTAGCCGGACAGGCCGACCGAGGAGTTGACGAAGCCGACGACCAGGATCCGGCCGGTCAGCCGCAGCGCGGTGCTGACCCGCATCCGGCGGCGCAGCACGCGGACCGCGGCGAGCGCGAGCAGGGTGCTGACCAGCGGCGCGGTGAGCGTGCCCGCCAGCGCGGCGACCCACGGCATGCCGTCGCCGCCGACGGCGAACTTGACCAGCCCGGCGACCGCGAAGGCGCCGGTGATCTCCAGGAGGAAGGCGCCGGCGTTGTAGAGCACGCGACCGCGTACCTTGCGAGCCAGCAGGGTGCCCACGCCCGCGATCAGGTGGGCCACCAGCACCACTTCGAACGGCGCGATGAAGAAACCGATCACCAGCGGAATCTCGGTGAAGGAGATGGTCCACGAGATGCCGCTGCGGACGTCGACGTTGATGCCGAGTTGTTCGGCGAGCAGGAAGGCCAGCGCCAGCACCGGGGTGATCCACCAGAGCATCGCCGAGCCCTCGAAGGGCAGCCACCAGCTGACCACCGCCGCGGTGACCAGGCCGACGGTCAGTACCGTCGCGGTGTAGACGCGGAATCGCCGTTCGTCGACCGCCGCCTCGTCCGTGGCTGTCGAAGGCACCGGGCCGGGGGTAGCGGTTCTGCCACCAGAGTCCGGCATGCAACCTCCTTACGGCCTGATCGCGAACGAGGGCTCACTGTACCCCGGAGGGGGTATCAGAGCCTCTTTCCGACCATTATGGGATCAGCTAAGGGTTAACTCCTAGCCAACCGCGTGGGCCCGGGGGAACCACCGGGGTGAAACGCGAGTGGTATTCGGGTCCCACTGCCCGGTAGCCCGGGTTACCTCCAGGGGACACCGAGGACTTGAATATGTGACGTGGACCTCATCGATTTTTCTGCCATCGCCACCGAACACGCCACTCGGCTCAAGGCCATCGACCCGCTGCTGCCCCCGCCGGGCGAGCTGCCGGACGACCAGGGCGTGCTGACCGCCGAAGCGAGCGGTTCCGCCGCGCTCGGGGTGCTCTCCTGCGAGAAGACCCCCGCCGACGCACCCGGCGCGCAGTGGCGCGCCCTGGTCGAGCACCGCCTGGACCTGCGCCTGGCCGGTCCGGACCCGGGCACCGCGCTGGGCCTGCTGCTGGAGAAGTGGCAGGAGCGCCTCGCCGAATCCGGGACCGAAGGCAGGGACTGGGAGACCGCGGCGGTCGTCATCCGCCCCAGCCGCGACTCGACCGGCTCCGGGGAACTGCTGCGCCACGGCTTCGCGCCGGTGCGGGTGGTCGCCGTCCGCCCGGCGGAACGGCACGGCCGCGGGCCGCGGCGGACGCCGGGGGTGGCCGTGCGCGCCGCCACCCGCAACGACGTGGCCAACGTCGTCGAACTGCTGCTGGAGCTGCAGCACTACGACGCGCAGTTCGGCGTCGCGACCGTGCGCGAGAGCACCGAGCGCGCGCTGACCTCCGAGGTCGAGGAAGTGCTCGCGAAGGACGAGCCGCTGCTGTGGATCGCCGAGGTGTACGGCAAGGCGCTCGGCGTGGCCAGGGTGCAGCTGCCGCCGGCGTCGGACTGGTCGAAGATCTACGTCGACCAGTCCGGGCGGCCGAAGATCGGGTACCTGACCTCGCTGAACGTCGCCGAGCAGGCCCGCAGCACCGGCGTCGGCACCGCGCTGGCCGCGCACGCGCACCAGGTCTTCGACACCGAAGGCGTGGACCTCGCGCTGCTGCACCACGCGCTGGCCAATCCGCGGTCCACCCCGTTCTGGTACGCGCAGGGTTACCGCCCGCTGTGGACCTACTGGTACCGCCGTCCCGCCGTGCGATAGAACTGTGTTCACCGCATTCCGCACAGGCCGGAGACCCCCGTTGACCGAACACACCGATTCCGCACCCGAAGCCCCGGCCGGGGTGGACACCGAAAAGCCGTCCTCGGCCCGGGTCTACGACTGGTACCTCGGCGGCACCCAGAACTGGGCGGTGGACCGGGAGTTCGGCAAACGCCTGGAAGAGCAGTGGCCGCACGTCAAACCGGGCGCCAGGCACAACCGCGAGTTCATGAACCGCGCGGTGCGGGCGGCGCTGGACGCGGGCATCCGGCAGTTCCTCGACCTCGGTTCCGGGGTGCCGACCGCGGGCAACGTGCACGAGGTGATCCGCGAGGAGCTGGGCGAGGACCAGCGCGCGACGGTGGTCTACGTCGACTACGAGGCCGTTGCCACCGCGCACGCCACCCTCATCCTGGAGCGGCAGGACGCCACCGGCTGGGCCGGGCACGTCCAGGAGGACATGCGCAACCCGAAGGCGATCTTCCACCACCCCACCACGCGCCGGCTGATCGACTTCGACCAGCCGGTGTGCGTGCTGATGATGGCGGTGCTGCACTTCGTCGGGCCCGACGACGACCCGGCGGGGCTGGTGCGGGCCTACCGCGACCGGCTCGCGCCGGGGAGCTGGCTGGCGCTGTCGCAGATGTCGGTCGGCGGCACCACCGGTGAGGAAGCCGAGGGCGTGCGGAAGTTCGCCGCGCAGTACCGGAACACGCAGAACCCGGTCTGGTTGCGCGATTGCGAGGAGATCGAGCACTGGATCGCCGACTGGAACCTGCTGGAGCCGGGCGTCACGCACCTGCCCGACTGGCGCCCGGACCGCGAGCTGACCGCCCGCGAGGCGAAGGCACGGCCGTTCGCCTGGTGCTTCGTCGCCGAGAAGCCGTAGGCGGATTTATTCCCCGGAACCGCTCGCTACGGGCGAACAGCCAGGGGAAACAAACCGGGGCTCCGGAAAGTTGAGCTGAGCAGACTCAACTGAGAAGGAGCATTCGATGACCGACACCCGGCTCCTGCCCGTACTCCCCCTCGATTCCGACGTGGTGCTGCCCGGCATGGTCGTGCCGTTCGACCTGACCGAAGCCGAGACGCGCGCCGCGGTGGAGTCCGCGCAGGCCAAATCCCAGGGCGTCACCGTGCCCGGCATCCGGACCGCCCCCAAGGCGGAGGTGCTGATCGTGCCGCGCGTCGACGGCGAGTACGCCGAGATGGGCACGGTCGCCACCGTCGAGCGCATCGGCCGGGTCCCCGGCGGCAAGGCCGTCGTGGTCCTGCGCGGTCTCCGGCGGGCCCACGCCGGCGCGACCGGCGACGGCCCCGGCGCGGCCCGGTGGGTGCACGCCGAAAACGCCGTCGAACTGCCCGCCGACGAACAGGGCAAGCAGCTCGCCGGTGAGTACAAGGCCGTGGTGCTCTCGGTGCTCGAGCAGCGCGGCGTCTGGCAGATGCTGGACGCGGTGCAGGAGCTCGAGGACCCGTCGGCGCTGGCGGACCTGGCGGGCAACGCGCCCTACCTGGACCTGGAGCAGAAGCTCGAACTGCTGCGCACGCTGGACGTCACCGCGCGCCTGGAGAAGGCGCTGGAGTGGACCCGCGAGCACCTGGCCGAGCTGGAAGTGACCGACACGATCCGCAAGGACGTGGCCGAGGGCATGGAGAAGCAGCAGAAGGAGTTCCTGCTGCGCCGCCAGCTCGAGGCGATCCGCAAGGAGCTCGGCGAGCTGGACGGCAGCGGTGAGGACGACGACTACCGCTCCCGCGTGGAGTCGGCCGAACTGCCCGAGCACGTGCGCAAGGCCGCGCTGGCCGAGGTCGACAAGCTGGAGCGCACCTCCGACCAGTCGCCGGAGGGCGGCTGGATCCGCACCTGGCTGGACACGGTGCTGGAGATGCCGTGGAACACCACCACCGAGGACGCCTACGACATCGCCGAGGCGCGTGCGGTGCTCGACACCGACCACGCGGGCCTGGACGACGTCAAGGAACGCATTATCGAGTACTTGGCGGTGCGGAAGCGCCGCTCGGACCAGGCAGCGCGAAGCTTGCGCAGCTCCGTTGAGGGTGGTGGCGGGCGACGGGCGGGCTCAGGAGCGGTCGTCGGTGGACGGCGCTCTGGCGCGGTTTTGGCGCTCGCGGGTCCTCCCGGGGTCGGCAAGACCTCGCTGGGTAAGTCGATCGCGAAGGCGATGGGCCGCAAGTTCGTCCGGGTGGCGCTCGGCGGCATCCGCGACGAAGCCGAGATCCGCGGGCACCGGCGGACCTACGTCGGCGCGCTGCCCGGCCGGGTGGTGCGGGCGATCAAGGAAGCCGGGTCGATGAACCCGGTGGTGCTGCTCGACGAGATCGACAAGGTGGGCGCCGACTACCGCGGCGACCCGACCGCGGCGCTGCTCGAAGTGCTGGACCCGGAGCAGAACCACACCTTCCGCGACCACTACCTCGAGGTCGAGCTGGACCTGTCGGACGTGGTGTTCCTGGCCACGGCCAACGCGCTGGAGACCATCCCCGGGCCGCTGCTGGACCGGATGGAGCTGGTCACCCTCGACGGCTACACCGAGCACGAGAAGGTCACCATCGGCCGCGACCACCTGCTGCCGCGTGAGCTGGAGCGGGCCGGGCTGGCCGAGGGCGACGTGACGCTGACCGACGCGGCGCTCAGCCGGATCGCGGCGGAGTACACGCGGGAGGCGGGTGTCCGCGCGGCGAACCGCACGATCGCGAAGGTGCTGCGCAAGATCACCACGAAGGTGGCGCTGAACGAGCTCGAGCTGCCGGTCGCGGTGGACGCGGGCGACCTGGACGCCTACCTCGGGCGGCCGCGGCACCTGCCGGAGTCCTCGCTGCCGGCGTCGACCCAGCGGACCTCGATCCCGGGTGTGGCGACCGGGCTGGCGGTGACCGGCGCCGGGGGTGACGTGCTCTACGTGGAGGCGTCGCTGTCGGACAAGGAAACCGGCGGCACCGGGTTGTCCCTGACCGGGCAGCTGGGCGACGTGATGAAGGAGTCGGCGCACATCGCGCTGTCCTACCTGCGCTCACGGGGTGCCGAGCTGGAGCTGCCGGTCGGTGACCTGGCCGAACGCGGGATCCACATCCACGTGCCGGCGGGCGCGGTGCCGAAGGACGGGCCGTCGGCCGGGGTCACCATGACCACCGCACTGGCGTCCCTGCTCTCGGGCCGGGTCGTGCGGGCCGACGTGGCGATGACCGGTGAGGTGTCGCTGACCGGGCGGGTGCTGCCGATCGGCGGGGTGAAGCAGAAGCTGCTCGCCGCGCACCGGGCCGGGATGAAGACCGTGGTCATCCCGCAGCGCAACGAGCCGGACCTGGACGACGTGCCCGCCGAGGTGCTCGCCGAACTGGACGTGCACCCGGTGGCGTCGGTGCGGGAGGTACTGGAACTCGCGCTGGCCCCGGCGGCCACGCCGGTCAAGCAAGCCGCCTGAGCCAGGCCGGGAGTGCGGGGGCCGCTGGGCCCCCGCACTCTCACCTGCGGTTCTGCTGCTCCCGCGAGTGGAGGTCGCCGACGAAGCGGCCGCGGCCGCCGGTCATCTCCGGGACCGAAAGCATGCGGGTGGGACGCTCGTCGTCCTCTTCCTCGGGCTCGGGCTTTTCGTCTTCGTCGTCGTCCTTGTTCCGGTTCTTCAGGCGCTTGACCACGAAGACGACCACGGCCAGCACCACCAGGCCGATGACCGCCTTCTGGAAGATGCCGGCGTACTCCTCCATGACGTGCCAGTTGGCGCCGAGGATGTAGCCCGCGACCACGAAGATGGTGTTCCAGATCAGGCTGCCGAGCGTGGTCAGCGACAGGAACTTCCACACCGGCATCTTCTCGATCCCGGCAGGCAGCGAGATCATGCTGCGGAACAGCGGGATCATCCGGCCGAAGAAGACCGCCTTGGTGCCGTGCTTGGCGAACCACTTCTCGGTCTTGTCGAAGTCCGAGCCCTTGACCAGCGGGATCTTGCAGATCAGCGCCCGGCAGCGCTCCCGGCCGAGCAGCGCGCCCAGGTAGTAGACGATCAGCGCGCCGACCACCGAACCCAGCGTGGTCCAGATCAGCGCCTCGGCCAGGCTGAACGTGCCCTGGCTGGCGGAGAAGCCGGCCAGCGGCAGCACCAGTTCACTGGGGATGGGCGGGAAGAGGTTGTCGAGCCCGACGATGACGGCCGCGCCCACCCCTCCGAGCGTGTCCATCAGACTCACCGCCCATCCGGCGAGCCCTCCCATCTCCGGGGCTTGCTGGGCGAGTTGCGTGATCATCGGCGGCCTTTCATGGTCGTCTGCACCTGCCAACGAACCTACGAACCACTCGAGTTCCGGACATTGCGGTGAGGCCTCCCATATCCGGTCGGGTACCCCAGGAAGATCCTGCGGAAAACCGCAGTCCCCGGCCTGGAGCAGCCGGTTAGCCTCACCGGGTGGAACTGAGCTGGGTGCGGGCCGCCGGGCGCGGCACCGCCGGGCTGGCGGCCGGGGCCGTCACCGCGCTCGCGGAGTCGATCTACGTGGTCGCCGGAACTCTGGCACTGGCGCTGCCGCCCGCGCGCCCGGGGGTCTACGCGGGGGCCCGCGCGCTGGCCGAACTGGAGCGGCGGCGGCTCGTCCGGTTCTTCGACGCCGAGAACGGGGACGACTACACCGGCGGGCGCGCGCTGCGTTACCTCGCGTTGCGCTGCGTGACCGGACTGCTCGGCGCCGGGGTGCTCCTGCTGATCGTCTACGGCGCCGTGTCGGCGGTCATCATGCTCGGCCAGATCTTCTCCGGTGGCCGCGTCGGCGGTGGCGAGGAGCCCGCGGACTGGTACGACTCGATCACCATCTTCCTGTTCGGCCTGCTGCTCGCGTTCATCGCCGTGCAGGGGCTGATCGGCGTGGCGAAGCTGGACCGGGTGCTGGCGAACCGGTTCTTCGGGCCGAGCGCGCGGGAACTGTTGCGCCGCCGGGTCTCCGAACTGTCGATCACGCGCGCCGAGGTGGTCGAAGCGGTCAACGACGAACGCCGCCGCATCGAGCGCGACCTGCACGACGGTGTGCAGCAACGGCTGGTCGCCCTGGGCATGCTGCTCGGCCGCGCCCGGCGGACCGGTGACGCCGAGCGAGCGGCCGAACTCGTGCGACAGGCACACGAAGAGTCCCAGCAGGCCCTTCGTGACCTGCGTGAAGTGACCTGGCGGGTGTACCCGGTCGCCCTCGACGACGGCGGGCTGCACCCCGCGCTCGAAGCCGTCGCGGAGAGCGCCGGGGTGCCGGTCCACCTCGACTTCGGCCTCGACGAACGCCCGTCGCTCGCGGTGGAGACGGTGGCCTACTTCGTGGTGTCCGAAGCGGTGACGAACGCGATGAAGCACGCGTCGGCCACCCGGATCGACGTGTCGGTGCGCCGCGGGAGCACCATGCTCACCGTGCGGATCAGCGACGACGGCTGCGGTGGGGCGCGTCCGGGCGGTGGGCTTTCGGGCCTGGCGCGCCGGGTCGCCGCCGCCGATGGGGAGTTCACTGTGGACAGTCCGGTCGGCGGTCCGACCACGATCACCGCGGAGTTGCCGTGCGGGTAGTGCTCGCCGAGGACAGCACCCTGTTGCGGGAAGGGCTGGTCCGGCTGCTCGCCGAGGAGGGGCACGAGGTGCTGGCCGCGGTCGGTGACGGCGACGCGCTGCTGTCCGCCACCGCCGCCCACCGCCCGGACGTGATCGTCACCGATGTCCGGATGCCACCGACGCACACCGACGAAGGCCTGCGCGCGGCGCTCGAAATCCGTGCGCGGTTCCCGGAGGTGGGGGTGCTGGTGCTGTCGCAGTACGTCGAAAAGCGTTATGCCACCGAACTGATCACCGACGACGGCGGCCGCGTCGGCTACCTGCTCAAGGACCGGGTGGCGCAGGTCGGCGAATTCCTGGACGCGCTCGACCGCGTCGGTGCCGGTGGCGCGGCCTTCGACCCGGAGGTCGTCCGGCGGCTGCTCGCCCGGACCACGCACAGCGATCCACTGGGGAAACTGACCGCGCGCGAACGCGAGGTGCTCGACCTGATGGCGCAGGGGCACACGAACGCCGGGATCGCCGGGCAGCTCTACGTTTCGCTGAGCGCGGTGGAAAAGCACGTGAACTCGATCTTCGACAAGCTGGCGCTCTCGCACACCAGCGGGTACAGCCGCCGGGTACTCGCCGTCCTGCGCTACCTCGGCTCCTGAGCCGGGGCGGTGTCGCCGGCCCGCCACTTCGCGTCCACGTGGCCGAGTTCGGTCGCCGGTTCGTCGCCGTGCAGCCATTCCCTGGCGATGCGGTGCCAGTTCCCCCGCGCCCGCAACCGGCCGAGCAGGCCGAAGGCGTACAGCTCCGCCCGTCGCGCGAAGAGGTGCTCCGGCGGCAGGTACTGCCAGCGCATCTTCCGGTAGTGCGGCGAACGCGGGTCGATCGAGCTGATCATCGCTTCGGCCGCCAGTTCCGGGGTCGCCTCGATCTCGGCGTCGGCCAGGTACCAGCCGACGGCGTCCTCGATGTAGGCGAGCACTTCGTCCGGTTCGATCCGGTCGGGTTCGCCGAGGATCCCCGCCGCCGCCATGCGGGCGTGCACCTGCTCGGCGTCGCCGTCGGCCGCGGCGCGCAGCACCGTCCGTTCGAGGTGGATGCTTTCCGGGCTCATCCGCTTGAACAGTCCGAAGTCGAGGAACGCGACGCGGCCGTCGTGGCGCAGCAACACGTTGCCAGGGTGCGGGTCGCCGGGGAAGTCGCCGGTGTGGAAGAGCGATCCGCAGTAGAAGCGGTAGATGATCTCGCCGACCCGGTCGCGCACGTCGCGGGGTTGCGCGGCGATGCCGTCGAAGTCCATGCCCTCGACGAATTCGGTGACCAGCACGCGCTGCCCGCAGAGTTCGGCGACGCTGTCCGGGATGGCGATGAACGGGTGCCCGGCGTACTGGACCGCGATGTCGTGCTGCGTCTTCGCCTCCAGCCGGTAGTCCAGTTCCTCCTCGATGCGCAGCCGGATCTCCTCGGCCAGCGAGCCCATTTCCAGTCCGGGGAAGATGTTCGGCGCCAGCCGGAGGAACAGCGCCAGGTTCTTCAGGTCGGCGCGCACGGCGGTGGCGATGCCGGGGTACTGCACCTTCACCGCGACCGCCCGCCCGTCGGGCAGGCGGGCGCGGTAGACCTGGCCGATCGAGGCCGCCGCCACCGGATTCCGGTCGAATTCGGCGAACACTTCGGCGATCGGGGCGCCCAAATCGTCCTCCGCCACCTTCCGCATATCGGAAAACGGCACCGCCGGGGCCTTCGCCAGAAGTACGGCGAGTTTGCGCCGGAATTCCGGGCGCGAGGAGTCGGGCACGAGATCGAGATCGAGCACGGAAAGAAGCTGCCCGAGCTTCATCGCCGCGCCCTTCATTCCGCCGAGCACCGAAACGAGCTGATCAGCGGCCGCGAGTGCGCGACGATCGAGCAAAAGCTGCCTTTTTTCACTCGAACGGCCCAGCCCGGCAACCTTGGTGCCCGCCTGCCGCAACACCTGCCCGGCAGCCAGCCTGCCCAGCGCGGTCGCCCGCACCAGACGGGATGTCGGTGGGGCCTTAGTCATCCGCGATCCTCCGCCCTGTTCGCCGCAACCCACCATTTTCACCCGGCGCCGCGGTGAAAACCACCGTTTTCGGCAGCGCCCGAAACCCTCTGATCAGAATACGTCGCCAGCGCTGCGTAGAAGTGGGGGTGGCGGTGCGTGATCGTTTGCACTAATGCAGTGCTGAGCCGTCCACGGAAGTTCAGGTCCCGTAAGCTGAGCGAGATGGAATCCGCGTCCACGTCTTCACCGGCGACGCCCCGCGCTCGCCGGGGCAGGCCGCCGGAGAAGGGTCTGGCCGAGCGGCGCCGCAGGCAGATCGTCGACTCCGCGTGCGTCGTCTTCACCGAGCGCGGATACGAAGCCGCGAACATCTCGGAAGTGGCGAAACACGCGAAGGTCGGTCAAGGCACCGTCTACCGCTACTTCGAGAGCAAGCGCGAACTGCTCGACCACGTGCTGGACCACTGCGTCGAGCGGCTGATCACCACCGTGCGCGCGGCCGCGACGCGCGACGAACCGAGGGACGCCGAGGAGTTCACCGCACAACTGCGCGCCATCGCGCAGCGGCTGTTCATGCTGATCGACGAGGAACCGGACCTGCTGAAACTGGTGCTGGTGGAGGCCGCGGCGATCGACGCGGAACTGAAAGCGCGGCTGCTCGGGCTGGAGGCCACGCTGTCCGCGTTGATGGCGTCCTATCTGGAAACCGGTGTGCGCGCGGGCTGGTTGCGCCACAATCTCGACACCGCCGCGGTGGCACACGGGTTGAACGCACTGATCGTGCCGGGCTTCCTGCTGGCACTGCGCGGGGAAGCGACCGAAGAGAAACGTGGGCGGTACATCGACACCCTGGTCGGGTTCGCCGTGCACGGGGTGAGTAAGTGATAGGAGCGTCCGTGCGCAACCGTACGGCAGAACGGCGGGTCCAGCTGGTCCGCGCCGCGCACCACGTCTTCTCCGCCCAGGGTTACCGCAACACCGGCGTTTCCGACATCGTCCGGGAAGCAGGCGTCAGCCACGGCACCTTCTACAACTACTTCGACAACAAGCGGCACATCCTCGACGAGGTGCTCGACAGCGGCGTCGACTTCATCCTCAACGAGGTGGTCGGCGCCGACGAGCCCGACGACGCGAGCACGTCCGGGGAGCTGGCCGCGCAGTTCCGCGCCATCCTGACCAGGGTGTTCGCCCTGGTCGAGCGCGAACCGGGCCTGGTCCAGTTCATCCTGCTCGACGCACCGGCGATCGACGACGAGTCGCTGCAGCGCCTGCTCCGGCTGGTCCGCACCTTCGGCGCCACCGCGTCGGCCTTCCTCGCCAACGGCGTGCGCCGCGGCTTCCTCCGGTCCGATCTGGACACCGAGATCGCCGGTGAGGGCCTGCTGTCGCTGATCATCTCGGCCATCCTGACCGGGGTGCGCGGTGGGCTCAGCCCGGACGAGCGTGATCGCACCATCGAGGCGTTCGTCGGCTTCGCGATGACCGGCGTGCGTTAGCGCGCTCCAGCGCGGACCAGTTCCCGGCCGTCCCCGTCGACCACGCTGATCGCGCGCACCTCGTTCGACGGCACCAGCACCGATCCGGCGAGCCGCGTCGCCTTCTCCGAAGCCGCCCAGCTGCCGGCCTCGTGGTCGACGCCCGCGGTGTCGGTGACCACGAGCCGGCAGTGCTCGCCGAGGTCGACCCCGGCGACCTCCACGTCGAACCGG
Source organism: Saccharothrix sp. AJ9571 (assembly GCF_021725495.1). NCBI lineage: Bacteria > Bacillati > Actinomycetota > Actinomycetes > Pseudonocardiales > Pseudonocardiaceae > Saccharothrix > Saccharothrix sp. AJ9571. The sequence goes on from NZ_CP091382.1 coordinate 1,846,110, forward strand.
GTCCACCCGGCCGCGGGCAGCAGCCGCGTGCTCAGGTGGATCCCGTCGGCGGAGACCGCGGTCCAGCGGGGTTCGGTGACGTCGGGGTGCCCGATCGCCAGTCCCCCGGCGAGCGCCCCACCGGCCAGCGCGACCCCGGCGACCAGCCCGGCGAGGCGGCGGCGCCGATTGGTGCGGCGGCGCTCCTCGTGGACCCGCGCGATGGTCGCGCGCAGCACGCGATCCTGTGGCGGACAGGAAAAAGCCCGGCCACTCCGCGAATGGCCAGGCCGTTTCCACGCTGGTTCAGTAGCCATTTCCGCCACTGTCCGAGGCCGACCCGGCCGGGGCGGGTGCCGCCTTCTTCTGTGCGACGAACGGGGCCTCGGACTTGCAGCCCTCCGGCATCATCGCGTACCAGGTGCCGCCGACGCCGTGCCCGTTCGCCTGCCCGGCGGCGGTGTCCTTGGCGTAGGTGTAGACCGGCCAGCCGCCGACGGTGACCTGCTCGGTGCCGTCGTCGCGCTTCACCGTGCCGACCAGTTCGGGGTCCACACCGGACAGCTCGGGCTCACCGTTGGCGATCAGCGGGGGCCAGGCGGTGGCGCAGTCATCGTTGCAGACCGACTTCGGCGGCTTCTTGCTGTCCTTGCTGAACAGGTACAGGGTCAGGCCGTTCTGCTCGGTGAGCACCCGCCCGACGCCCTCGACCTCGGCGGCGGTGAGCTTCACGCCCGCCTGCTGCTGTTGCTGCTGTTCCTCGGCTTTGACGGCCTTGCCGCCCTGCGGGTTGACCGCGTACCAGGTGCCGCCCACGGCCTGGCCCTTGACCTCGCCCGCCGCGGTGTCCTTGGCGTAGGTGTAGACCGGCCAGCCCTTGACGGTGACCTGCTTGGTGCCGTCGGCCCTGGCCACCTCGCCGACCACGGACGCGTCCACACCGGACAGTTCGGGCACCCCGGCGCCGGCCAGCAGTGGCGGCCAGGCCTTGGCGCAGTCGCCCTCGCAGTTCGACTTCGCGGGCTGCGCGGTGTCCTTGTCGAAGCGGTAGAGCGTCTTGCCGCCCTGTTCGGTGAGCACCTGGCCGAGGCCGTCGATCTCGGTGGCGGCCAGCTTGACCTCGGGCGCGGCCTGCTGCGCCGCCGGGGCGACCACGGCCTGCTCCTCGGCCACCGGCGCCGGCGCCCCGCCCTGTGCGGCCCCCTGACCACAAGCACCGAGCACCGCCAGCCCGAGTACCGCGGCCGTAGCCGAGAGAACGATTCGCTTGCGTGCCATGGGACTTACTCCTTCTCGTAGTCAGCAGCCCCGCCCATTCCGCGGTGACCGACACCACCGACACGGGCCGGCGAGAAGTCCGGTTCGAACTTTCTTCCAAGATCTTTCCCGCGGCCGGTGCCGCCCCCCGCGCACGACGTTCAGGCCTGCGGGAGCCGCCGGGGCTGTGAGCGTGGCCACGCACCGGCCACAGCGAGTCGTCAACGGCCGGATGCGGCCGGACAGACGAAGAACGCCCCGCTGACCTGTTGTCGCAGGTCAGCGGGGCGTTTTCCGCTGGTGTGGCAGGTGAGGGATTCGAACCCCCGAAGGCGAAGCCGTCTGATTTACAGTGGAACGCGCTGACCTCCTCTGACCTGGGCAAATCTGCTGTACCTCGAGGAGTTCGGGGGGAATACGGGGTAGCCGTCGATAGCGACATCCACCGCCTGCATCGAATCCACCAACGCAAGCTCCGGAGGTTACGACTGTTCGTCGAGCTCCGTTCGCGGCGACGGTACGTCAGCGTCAGTCCAGTTAGCCCGCCTCGTATCCCGCGGGTGAGTCCACTCAACGGCACGCTCGTACGCCGCTTGCTCTGACAAAGCCAGGAACCGCGCCACCACCGTGCCGCCGTCCATCACTATCGCTTGCCACAAGCCATGCCGCCCCCACGGGCGCACCGCTACCACCGCCGGCACAGGATCGACATCTGATGGGCTCATACCCCTGTGTGTACAGCTCACCTACGACAGATCTGGAGGCGTTTCACCTGGTCGGCGTATCGAACACCAGTTCGTAACCAGGTTGTAACTCAGCGTGGAGATTTTCTGTCAACCTGGTAGCCCTGGTTCGTGAGCCCGCCACGAAATAGATCTTCGTTCAGCAGCTTCAGGATCTCCTTCGAGTCCGCCTTATCGAAAGTCAACTTCCCATCAACAATGAACTTGCCAACATCTAGATCGTGGCGCAACATTTCCTTTCGAATCTCATCAAGGGTCACATTCACCAAGTGACCTCGACTCACGATCGACTGCAATCTTCTATTGACATTCATATTCCCCAATGCAACCTCAACCAAGGTAGCTATGCTCGCACTACTCATAGGCAGTGAATCCGCTATCTCCTCGACGTAGTCCGGGGTGCGCGCCACCATCTCAGGGCTACTCCGGAAGAGCATTTGAAAAGCACTTAGCCCTAAGATAGCAAGCCCCCGCCGCGGGTCCAATACCATGTCCGCGCGGCTGTCGAATGTGAAGATTGGATCCGTGATCTTGCCGAGCGTTTCTCCGAATAGGGTAATCAGGCGATTCTTGACACCGCGCCTGAGATTGAATTTACGAATAAACACTATTCGATGGTCCTTTGGCCCAGCAATCATCGCGTAGAAGAGGAACTCTCGATCAGGAAGGTTCTTGGCGTTGAGCACATCGAACTCTTCCGCCTGCACCGTTCGAAGAACTTCGGAGTCATCCCCAAGTTGTTCAATGGAAGCAAGTAGGTACTCGTCTGACTCCGCGGCTGCATCGGGATCCCAAGGGCGCTCCTCCAGTTCATCAACCCTAGCCAAAGTCGCTCGCTCGGCAAATTTCCCGCAGCTCGTCCGCCACCGGAACAGAGAGCGGGACGGAGGCCGACTTGAGCTTTGCGCCAGCACGCCATGCGACAACTAGACTCAAGGACTCCAATCCCAGATTCAACCAAGCAGTACGTCCACTGGAACCACTAGTTTCATTCGTCATTGTCTCGTCCCTTCTTTACAAGCAGCCCAGAGAACGCCCGACTTGCACTAATGGACTCGCCAACCCGGGGACGATCGCGCGACAGCAGAACATATGATCGCCCTTGCGAAGTCCGCACCTGATATATCCTCATAGGAGTCAGATAGACAAGAGGGTTAATGCCCGCAAGAGTACTCCTGACGTTAAGGATAGCGACAACCAAGAAGAAGACTAAGTACGCCCACAGGTCACGCACAGTCGGCTCATTAATCGTCACGAACGGCAGCACATACGTAGCCACGTAGGCAGCTGCAGCAGAATTGTCTTCAACGACTTCTATCGGGTAGAACTGTGGCTCGTGACGCCTGTTTACTAGAACAAATAGAACCACCGCAGAAAGTGTGGAGAACCCAGCTATCGACCACCACAGGACAGACGTCCGCTCGAATCGGATCGCAAAGATGACAAAAAGTGGCACGTACGAGCTGCAGAACAGCAGAAAGCGGGCGATCACGAGCCTGCACCTCCCTAGGTGGACTGCTGTGAGTCTGTGAAATGCTACCTATCGTCACACTCCTTGACCAACTCTTCACCGAATCGAGGTCTCAGCGATGCCAGCGTTGCCGTCCTCTAAGCCAGCGATTTGAGACCGAGAAGGCATCCCGGAGTAAGGTCCCGGATATGGCAACTGTCGAAGACGCCGCCCTGCTCGCCGAGCGACTGGTCGCACCTCTGGGGCGCAGATGGTCCCACGTGCAGCAAGTCGCGTCACGCAGCCAGGAACTTGCACCTGCGGTCGATGTCAATGACCGCGAAACGCTGCTTGCGGCAGCGTGGCTGCACGATATTGGCTACTCGCCACGCATCGGCCACAGCTCGTTCCATCCATTAGATGGAGCACGATATCTTCGCGATAGGGGATGGCCGAGCCGGGTTGTGAACCTCGTCGCCCACCATTCTGGGGCCAGGTTCGAGGCCGCAGAGCGGGGGCTAAGCAAGGAACTAGAGGACTTCCCGCTTGAAGATAGTCCTGTTCTCGACGCTCTGGTCACGGCAGACTTGACCACCGGCCCGAGCGGTGAGCGGCTAACTTACGACGAGCGGATCGCCGAGATCTTGAAGCGTTACCCGCCGGAAGACCCTGTTCATCGGACCTGGGTGAAGGCCGCGCCAATCCTCAAAGAGGCTGTTCAGCGCACTGAGGAACGCCTAGCGAAGGCTCAGCCCAAGTAGGGAGCCGTCCGGCTGGTGTCCAGGCCGTGGTCGATGCGGAGGCGCATCGACGGGTGGATGTTCAGGCCGTCCAGGTCCGCGGGCTCGACCCATCGCACGGCCTTCGTCTCCGTGCCGTCTTCCCGCGGCTGTCCCCCGGTCCATCGGCCTTCGAAACACAACGAGAACTGCTGCCTGACCTCCCCATCGTCGTAGGCCATGACGTGTCGGGGGTCCGTGTAGGTGCCGATCAGGCGCACGATCTCGACGTCCAGGCCGGTTTCCTCCCGCACTTCCCGGACCGCGGTGTCCGTGATGCGTTCGCCGACGTCGTGTCCGCCACCGGGCAGTGCCCACAGGTCGTTATCGATCTTGTGGATGAGCAGCACGCGACCAGCGTCATCCCGGATCACCACGGTGACCGAAGGGACCACGCTGTTCGCGACCGGGGCGTTCGGGTCGTCGAAGTAATCCACGCGTGCCATGGCCGCTCTCCTAGCTGGTTTCGGGGACGCCGACCGACCACACGCGCTCGAACGAGCGCATGTAGTGCTGCCACATCTGGCCGGACGGGATGCGCTTCAGGTGCAGGACCGGGCTCTGACCGGCAAGTGCGCCGTGAGCATGGCCGTTGACCAGCAACTCATCGTCGAATCGGTAGATCGAGTTGTAGAGGATCGTGCCGTGTGTTCGGACCTCGACACCGTCCAGGTCGACGACGTCGGACAGGTACCGGCGCATGAGCTGGATGCGGCCTTCAAGCCCGCCGGGCGTGTTCTCGTCGAGCGCGCGCTGGATGACCGCAGGGGACGTCTCGTCACCGACCATGAGCCGGAAGCGCACGCCCTCAGCGGCCTTTTGCCTGATCAGCGGCACTAGGTTGTACTGCTCGACCAGGAACGCGCCCGAGAACACGAGTACGTCCATCTGCTCACGGACGCCGTGCAGCAGTGCTTCCCAGTTCGCCCCCGTGATGGCCGAGCGGGACGGGTACAGGTGCACCAGCTCGGACTCGACCGGTGCCGGCCGGGAATCTCCGGCGAGCGCGGGCCACAGGTCCGCTTCGCGCACGCCGAGCAGCTCGGTGAGCTTGTGCCGCGTTGCGCGATGCGGCCGCCGATCCTCGTTGCCGATCCACCGGTCCACCGTCTTTGGGTCGACGTCGACCTTCGCGGCCAGCGTCTCCACAGTCAGGTTCGCCGCCAGCATCGCCGTGCGGAGCCGATCATTTGCCACGTTCCGGACCCTCCACTTCCCGGGACGTTTCGGACGTTTCCATGGGACGCGATCTGACGCAAGGACGTCCCGGACGATCTTCGAAAGTGCGGTACCTACGTCCTCCGAGCTGCGGTTCTCTTTGTTCACACCACCGAACGGGGTGGCCAGGAACAAAGAGAACGGAGCGAGACATGGCCCGCAAAACCCCCACCATCGTCCCTGAGACCGGCGGCGGCATCCTGCCCAAGATCATCGGCACCGTCGTCTTCCTCGCGCTGGCCGCACTGGTCGTGAAGCACCCCGGGCCGACCGCGGAATGGGTCAAGGAGCTGTTCGCCTGGGCGACCAGCGTCATCGACGGCGTTTCGGCCTTCCTCGGGCACATCGGCAACTAGGACTTCCCCGTGCCCTCTTCGATGCGCTGCACCCGCTCGGTCAGGTCCGCCACCGCTTGTCGGAGTTCGCGTAGCTCCGCGGCAACGTCCAGGCGGTCAGCCTCGGCAGGCAGCTCGTTGACGAAGACGCCGACCGCTGGGGTCGCGGTCAACCAGCCGCCATCTTGCAGTCGCCGCAAAGCTTTCTGCGCCGTGCCAAGTGCGACGTCGTACTTCTCGGCAAGGTCCCGGTTGCCGGGGAGCTTGTCCCCCGGCTTCAACACCCCGGCTCGGATGTCCTCCCGGATCGACTCGGCAACACGCTCGTAGACGGCCATACCAGCCGTGTTGGCGTCCATCTGCGCAGTCTAGCGAATCTGACTCACACCGACATAGTTCACCCGAATGCCAGTCTTGCAACTGACTCATACTGATATAGATTGCTTTATGTCAGTCGACAGAGAGGAACCCCGATGAGGTCCGCACACATCAGCCGCCGCCGCGCCGAAGCCAGCTGCGACGGCTTCGATTGGGACGACATTTCCGCAGTTCAGGAAGCCGCCGTCCTGTCTTTTGAGCGCATGGAGATCGACCGTGACGCGGAGCTGGACCGGCTCGCGCAGACCACGGAACTGGAGCTGACCGAGGACGAGCAGGCCGCGATGTACGCATTCCTGCACGGCTTCACCGACGCACGACGGGCGCACCGGAGCCGCCGTCGCTCCGGCCGTGAGGTGCTGCGCTCCCTGCCAGTCCAGGTCTCGGCCACCTCGTTCGATGGGGAGGCCGCGTGATGAACGGGCGCAGTCTTCGCGGCTTGGCGTTGTTCTCCGCGCTGCACGCGGCCTTCACCGACGTGCACCCCTTCTGCGACCAGTGGCTCCAATTTCCGACCGATGCGGTGTCGAAGGGCTTGCCTGGGCGCAAAGGAGCGAAGCACTGCGCTCGCCACGTGGTCACGTATACGGCCGGTCAGGCCGCTGCTTCGATCGCGGTAACCCGCGCTTTGGGTGTCCGAATGCCGCTGCGGGCGCTGGCTGCCGGTGCGGCGATCAATGCCGTCACTCACTACGTGATCGATCGGCGAGAACCGCTGAAGGCAGCGGCTCGACTGGTCGGCAAGAACGGCTATGTCCAGCACGCCACAGTGCAGCGTCGCGAAGGCGTGGTTGATGAGGCTGGCCCAGGCACTGCGCTCACGGAGCTGGACCAGGCAGCACACCGAGTGATCGGCGTACTCGCATCACTCACGACGACATGGCTGGCGTTGCGGTCAGGCGATCGCCAATGACCCGCCTTCTGATCATCCCTTCTGACCCCGGACCGGCGGCCCATCCCGCCAAGAACAAGCCCACCGGGCCGGGTCTCCCCAACCACTCGCATGGCTACACGGAGAGGAACACGATGGTAGGCAAGCTCCGCGCCGGCATCAGCCCCCTTGCGCGTCGACTCGCCCAGATTGTGGCTAGCGATCGGGTGATTTACACCCCGCAGGCCCTCAACACCCTCATCGACACGACCGTTCGGCGTGAGCTGGAGGGCCAGCTGCGCGAGCGGGCCATGTGGCACCGCCGGACGGCCGCTGCGATGTCGACCCCGGGTTGCTCCGTCGAAGACTGGAAGCGCGCCGGGTGGCACACGACCGAAGCGCAGCGCCTCGACCTCCAGGCCGCGGCTGAGCTGGCTCGGATCGCCGGTGGTGAGGACCGGTGAACCCGCGCAAACGCAAGCAGACCGTGGTGACCGTCTTCGACGGCCGGGTTCACCACGTGGCCCTGTGCCGCGGCTTCCTCGACGGCCTTCCCGCATTCGCCTGGGGTGAGGCTCCCTCCGTACTGCTGACCAAGTCGCAGCTCCGGGACGCGGGACTCCGCCCGAACGGGCAGGACCCGTTAGCGCTGCTGGTCTTCCGTCACCACAAGCCGTTCAGGCACGAGACGGTGGCCGAGCCGTTCTCCGTCGAACTCGCGGCTGAGGTCCGACCGCTCCGGCCGGGGCAACTCGACGCGGCCAACCAGGCGCGGCGCACATGCGGTGGCTGCGACCAGGTCAAGCCGTACGTCGTGCCGACCTCGACTCGCCGGTGCTGGGACTGCTTCGACGCGGATACGGCGGGGGTGGCGGCATGAACACCTTCGACGTCCTGTCCCGCTACGGCACCGCGGCTCTCCTGCGGTTCGCCGGTGCGGTGGCGCTGTTCCTGACGCTGCACCTGATCCGCATTCCGCTCGTGCTGGTCGCTCGCGTCCTCGAAGGCGTCATGCGCCGGATCGACGGCTACGCCGTGCGGCAGGCCAGCGCCAAGCCGACCAGCCCGATCAACCACTTCTTCGCACACACCACGCCTTCGGGAGGTGCCTGATGACCGAGACCACCGAGACCGTGTTGCGCAAGCAGACGCGCACCGAACTGGCCGTGCAGTGGACCGTGTGGCACTTCGGTGAGCTGTCCGCCGTGTCGGTTCCGCTGCTGCTCGGGCTGACCGTTAACGGCTGGATTGCGCTGCTGTCGGTGCCGGCCGCCGCGGTCTGGGCCGTCTTCGAGGTGCGCGCCATGCGGCGGATGCCCCCGAAGCGGCCCGCCCAGATCGAGAACACCGCCACCGAGGACAAGACCGGGACGGAGGCCAGCGCATGAACTGGGCAGCCGAACGACGAGCGAACCGCGCGGCCGAGGCCGAACAGGACCGGTTGAACGCGGACGCTGCCAGCGCGCGGCGGATCGCCGAGCGGAACGCGCTGGCTGAACAGGCCCGTGCCGACGCGGCCTTGCTGACCAAGCAGAAGCGCGCTGAGCGTGAGGCCAAGACTGCGCGGCGGGCCGCGTTATGGACTCGAATTCGCACCTGGGCGACCGCGCACACGGTGGACCTGCTCATCTACCCGCTCGCGATCGCCAGCGCGATCATGGCGATTCCGTCGATGGCTCGCTTCGGTTGGGATGTCTACGGCAACGCGACCGGGGTTGTCCTGCCGGTGCTCTCCGAACTGGGCATGTGGGCGTTCGCCGTCGCGACAACCACATCCCGGCGGACGCACCCGGACCGGCCGGTGTGGGCGTTGCAGGCCGGCGTGTGGATGTTCGCGCTCGTCGCCTTCGGGCTCAACGTGCTGCACGGGCTCAGCCGGGGCATGTCCGCAGCGGTGGTGATGGGCGTCGCTTCGATCGCCGGCGTTCTCGCTCACCAGCTCGTGACCGCGACACCCCGGCGTGCGGCTGCCGACCGGCGGACCGCTCGGGTGGACCGCCGCGCGGCGCGCAAGGTGGCCAAGGTGCAGCGCGCGGCAGTCCGGCAGGCAGTTGCCGAGATCGACGCGGCGGGCCGCGCAAGCCTGGTCTACGTGCCCGGTCGGTACTGCCTCAGCGGACGCGGTCGCCTGGTCGAAGCCGTCGTGCCCGGCATGCCGGTTGAGCCGCCGGTGGAACTGGCCGAAGTGCTCAGCGACGAGGTGTCCGCGTGGCTGGCCACGCAGGCTCGACCCTCGATCCCGGAGTTGGACGCCGGACCGGTGGCGACCCTCGATCGCTCCGGCGACCAGCGTAAATCGACCCCGACCCATCCATCTCCGCAGCGGCAGAAACGCACCCTCGCTGACCTCCGGCGGGAGTTCGCCGACGCGGTGGCCACCGACTCGATCGACCCGAAGTCGGCGGAGTCGATCCGCAAGACCCTGCGCTGCTCGCCAGCGCGAGCCAGGCAGTTGCGCGACGAATACCGGAAGGGGAACGCGGCGTGAGCACCACCGACGAATCAACCGAGCTGGCTCAGGTGCACTACCTGCCCGGGCACCCCGAGGTGCTGGACGGCGAACTCGTCAGCGCCGAGGAGTACGCGCGGCTGACCAGCCAGAAACACCAGGCAATCGAGCGCTACCGCGCCTACGGGAACACGGTGGTCGCCACCGGCCGCGTGGTGCGAACCGCGGCGACGCACGACCGGACCAAGGCCGCACTTGGACACGGGATGACGGTCATGCAGGGCTTCGAGTCGTGGGGACGGCGCACCTGGGACGCATCCACGTTCGGGGTGTACCGGCGACAGATCAAGGCCGCTGAGGCGGTCGGCAACGTGGACGAGATCAAGGAGTGGACCGACCGGATGGAGCAGGTCAAAGAACGGCGGCACAAGCGGCTGATGGACCTCCCGGAGCTGATCAGGGGCATGACCCGAGCCGGGCTGATCGGCCTGGCAGCCCTGGTCGTGCTGGTCCTGCTGATCGGCCTGCTCGTGCAGCTCTCCGACGCCGGATCGTTCTTCGGCGTCATCGGCGGGGTGCTGGGCGGACTCCGGTGGGCGTTCGGTGCGATCGCTTGGGCTTGGACGCCGTTGATCCTGGTCGCGCCGTACGTGGTGAGCGCCGGCGTGCTGTTCGCCGCGTGGCGTGAGGGACGCCGGCGCGGCCAGGCTCCGAGCTGGCTCGCCACCTCTGCCGACGCGGACGGAGACGTCACGATCGACGAAACCACGATTGCCCGCGCCCTGTCCGCGCTCCGGATTCCGCAGGTCACGGCGTATCTCAAGGAAGGACTGCCGTTGCAGTTCATCACTCCGGCCCGCCGGGATGGGCGCGGTACGCACGCGATCGTCCGACTTCCTGCCGGGGTCACCGCGGAGAAGGTGGCGCGGCGTCGCGCTGACCTGGCGACCGGCCTGCACCGACTGTCCAAAGAGGTGTGGCCGACTACCGGGAGCGAAGCGGGGATTTTGGACCTGTGGGTAGCGGACAAGGGCGCGCTCGCCGAGGGTGCCGGGCCGTATCCGCTACTCGAAGACGGCACCGTGGACGTGTTCAAGGGCGTGCCGTTCGGCAAGACGCTGCGGGGTGAGCCGATCCTGGCTCCGCTGATGGAGCGCAACACGATCACCGGCGGTATGCCTGGTCAGGGCAAGTCGGGCGCCGCGCGGGTCATCATGGGCGGCGCCGCGCTCGACCCGACCGCCGAGCTGCGCATCTGGGTTCCCGATGCGAACTTCGACTTCGAGGCGTTCAGGCCGCGGTGCTCCCGCTACGTCATGGGTGCCGAGGACGAGAAGATTGCCGAGATCCTGGAACACCTGCGCGAGCTGCACGCCGAAGTGCAGCGACGCGGTGAACTGCTGATCAAGTACGAGGTTCCGGCCGTCACGCGTGAGCTGGCCAGCAAGAACGTCGGGTTGCACCCGCTGTTCGGCCTGCTCGAAGAAGCTCACGTTGCGATCCAGCATGGCCAGTACGGCAAGGAGATCGCGCAACTCCTGGTCGACATCGTCCGGTTGGGCAGGAAGCGCGGCATCCACCTGCTCGTGTCCACCCAGGCGCCGACGAAGGACAGCATGCCGCGCGACGTCACGCGGAACTGCTCGAACGGCGTCGCGTTCGCGGTCGGCGACCACGTGGCGAACGACGCGCTGTTGGGGCAGGGCGCCTACGCGGCCGGGCACCGCGCCACCGAGCTGATCCCGGGCACCGACAAGGGAACTGCCGTGGTCAAGGGCTTCACGGGGGAGCGCTCCGACATCGTGCAGGTCTACTTCCTGGACGTGGCAAGGGAGAACGACCAGGTAACGCCGATCATCGAGCGTGCCATGGCCGCGGTTGCCAAGCGCGGTGAACTGCCCGGCGGTACTGCGCCGGCGCGGCAGATCGAGACGAAGCGGGACCTGCTCGAAGACATCTCCGATGTGCTCGACGCCGACCCGGTTCCGGCCGCGAAGGTGGCGGTTCTACTGAGCAACCACGCGCCGGACTGGCCCGCCTACCGCGGTCTCACCGGCACGAGGCTGTGCGCGGACCTGGCAGCGATCGGCGTCAAGGTGCCCAGTTCGAAGAACCGCTACCCCGTTGATCCGGTGACTATCCGTGAGGCCCTGGCCAAGCAGGCGACCGCAGACCTGGACGACGAGGGCTAGCGAGGTTAGGTCGGTGCGGATGCCCTCGAAACGCCGGAATCCAGCACTCAGCCGAGCGCTCCGCACCGACCTAACCCGCCTAACCCAGCTAACTTTCCGCAGCTCAAGAGTACTGAAGGCGCGGTAACCCGCCGGGTTAGAAACCTAACCCCGTTTCCGCGACCTAACCCCCGAACTAACCCGCAACGCGCGACCGCTCCGGTCATCGCGGCGGCACCTCATACCCAGATTCGACTACACTAAGTCATCGAAAGGCATCACGATGAACACCGCGACCGCAAGCAGTCCGATGCTCGCCTGGGCGCTCCACTTCGCTTCGATGGGCTGGAACGTCTTCCCGCTGCGACCGAACACCAAGAAGCCGACCGGCCACCGCGAAGCCGACTGCCCGCGGACCGGCCGTTGCGCCGAAGGGCACTGGACGCCGGAACGCCGCGCGACCACCGACGCCGAACTGGTCCGCTCCGCCTGGGCCGACGGACAGCGCTGGAACATCGGGATCGCCACCGGCCCGTCCGGTCTGGTCGTGGTGGACCTCGACGTGGCCAAGCCCGGGGAGTCCGGCCCGGACGGTGCGACCGCACTCGCCGAGCTGGCCGCCGAGCGCGGCGGACCGCTGCCCGACACCTACACCGTGACCACCCCGACCGGCGGACGGCACCTGTACTTCACCAGCCCGCCCGGCGTTCGGCTGCGCAGCACGCAGAAGCACGTGTGCGCCAATGTGGACACCCGCGCGTGGGGTGGCTACGTGGTGGCGGCCGGATCGGTCCTGCCGGAGGGTGGCTACGAACTCGCTGACGACACCGAGCCGGTCCCGTTGCCCGCGTGGTTGGTCCAGGCGTGCGCCGAGAAGCCCGCAGCGGCCAACTCAGCGCCCGTTCAGATCCGCTCTCGGGACACCAGTTCGTACGGGATGGCTGCGCTCGCCGGTGAGGTGAAGCGGGTGCGAGACGCCGAGCCAGGCAGCTACAACGGCGTTCTGTCCTCTGCGGCGTACACGATCGGTCGCAAGGTGGGCGCCGAGATCATCGACGCCGCAGTGGCCCGCGCCGAACTGATCGCCGCCGGCGAAACGCTGATCGGGTCCGCGCACTGGCCGCCGAACGCCCGGGAAGTGGCGCGCGTGGTCGACGCCGGGCTGGCGGCCGGGGCCGCGAACCCGGTGGCACGCCGGAAGGACGCGGCCTGATGTCCGCCGTGGACACCGCCGTATCCGCCATTGACGCAGCGATCGACGAGACCAGTGGCGCGTGCGTGAAGTGCGGCCGCTCGCTGGCCGACTCCCCGTCCGACGACTTCTGCTCGGAGAACTGCCAAGCCCTGTGGCGCACCGAGCACGCGACGGTGCTTCCCGGACACGAAGTGCTCGACCGGGTGACCGCGTTCGTCAGGAGGTTCAACATCTTCCCGTCTGAGCACTGCGCACCCATGCTCGCGCTCTGGTACGCGCACACCCATGCCGCTGACCACTTCTACGTCACGCCGCGGCTGATCCTGTCGTCGGTGGAACCGGGGAGCGGCAAGACGCGGGTGCTCGAAGTCGCTCAGTTCCTCGTACGGTCGCCGGAAATGACGATGTCCGCGACGGCCGCCGCGCTATTCCGGATGGTCAACGACGGGCCGATCACCATCCTCTTCGACGAGGTGGATGCGATCTTCAACCCGAAGAACGGCGGCAACACCGAGGACCTGCGCGCGCTGCTCAACGCGGGCTACAAGCGGTCGGCAACCATCCCGCGGTGCGTCGGTGACGCCAAGGCCATGAAGGTGCAGCGGTTCCCCGTCTACGCGCCGGCCGCGCTTGCTGGGATCGCCGGGAACATGCCCGACACCATCACCACCCGCGCCATCACCGTCCACATGCAGCGGCGGCGCGAGGACGAGGAAGTGGACGAGTTCTGGGAGGAAGACGTAGAGCAGGAAGCGGAACCGCTGCGGGAGATGCTGGCCGCGTGGGTTGCCACCGTCGTCGACAAGGTGAGCAAGGGCCGACCGGCTATGCCGCCCGGCGTCCGCGACCGGTCGGCGGAGATCTGGCGACCGCTGATCGCTCTGGCTGATGCCGCCGGCGGGCACTGGCCGACCACCGCGCGGGCTGCCTGCTCGCACTTCGTGGAAGCGGCTAACACCAACCGCAGCGGGGGCGCGGTCCGCCTGAAGTTGCTCGCCGATCTGCACGACCTGTTCACCCGACAGGACACCGACAAGCTGACCACCGCCGAGATCCTGGACGCGCTGTGCAGCCTTGAAGAGGCGGATTGGGCCGACCTCGACGGCAAGGGCAAGGCCCTCGACGCGCGGCGGCTCGCCAAGGAACTCAAGCCGTACGGCGTCGCCTCGAAGGACATCAAGCAGCCCGGCGGCAAGGTCACCAAGGGCTACCGCGCCACCGGCCCCGGCGGGCTCGCGGACGCGTGGAGCCGCTACCTGCCCACTGCCGCTACCGGGGCTACCTCCGCTACCGAGCAGGTCAACGAGGTAGCGGATACGGGCGGGGTAGCGGCGACATGCGCTACCTCCGGCACCTCACCCCCGGCTCAGGCAGGCATCGGGTAGCGGCCCCAAGCGCTACCCCCGCCGTATCCGCTACCCACCTGAGCAGGCAAGTAGCCCAGGTAGCGGCAGTAGCGGACACCTCCTGAACCACTTCAACACCGCACCGGCGAACTCAGCGCGTGATCCGCGCGACCGCCGGCGACGAGGGGAACCAACACCGATGGCTGCCAAACGCCAGCACCTCACCATTGCCGCGCTCTGCGAAGAACTGGAGATCTCCCGCCGCACCTTCTACGAGTGGCGCGCCAAGAAGCGCGCACCCCGCTGCATCAAGCTCCCGAACGGCGAGATCCGAGTCCGGCGGATCGACCTCGACAACTGGCTGGACACCTGCGAGGAAGCCGCCTGATGAACACGAGCTACGACGTGCGGATTTGGGCGATCGAGAAGTACGCCGGGAAGCGGAGGACCACCTATCGAGTCCGTTGGGTGGTCAGCGGCGAGAAGTTCGGCGAGACCTTCGAAACCTACGCCTTGGCGGACAGCTTCCGCTCTCGCCTGGTCACTGCATCGCGCGACGGGTTGGCTTTCGACACCGTGAGCGGACTGCCCGTTTCGATGATCCGCACCACCGAGACCATGACGTGGTTCGACTTCGCCTGCAAGTACGCGGACATGAAGTGGCCTGACTCGTCACCCAAGTACCGGAAGTCGCTCGCGGAATCGCTGATGACCATCACGGTTCCGATGCTGAAGGGGAAGATCCCGGTCGAACCGCGGACCTTGCGCACGGCCCTGAAGGTCGCGTTCAACACCAAGGCGCGCGACAACGAGCACCCCAGCGAGATTCAGCACGCGATCGCACTGGCGAGCCGAGCAAGCCGGCGGGTGGACGAGCTGAACAACCCTGATGTCCTGCGCGACCTGCTTCGTGCCCTCGACCTCAAGTTGGACAGTGAGCGTGCCGCCGCGAATACGGTTCGAATCCGGCGCGTCACGTTGGGGAACGCCGTGGACTACGCGATTGAGAAGAAGCTACTCACGGCGAACCCGCTGCAGGAGGTGAAGACCAAGAAGCGGAAGTTCGTACTGCACGAGGTCGACCCGAAGTCGGTGGTCAACACGGTGCAGGGGCGGATGCTGCTCGAAGCCGTGAACGAGGTCAGCAAGCAGGGACCGCGGCTGGTCGCGTTCTTCGGGCTCATGTACTACGCGGCATTGCGGCCGGAGGAAGTGGCCAACCTCAGCAAGCACAACCTGTCGTTGCCGGAGAAGGGTTGGGGAGATCTCCACTTGGAAGGCGCCCGGCCCGAGATCGGTCGGGAGTGGACGGACTCGGGCACGGCGAATGAACTGGCTCCGCTGAAGCACCGGGAGAAGGACACCGGCCGGACCGTGCCCTGTCCGCCCGTGCTCACCGAGCTGCTTCACGAGCACATGGCCCGGTTCGGCACCGCGCGAGACGGGCGCCTGTTCCGCGGTGCCCGTGACGGCGGCCGGGTGGGGAGCACGGTCTACGGGCGCGTGTGGGCGGCAGCTCGGGAACGCGTCTTCACACCAGAGGTAGCCGCTGGCCCGCTCGCCAAGCGACCGTATGACCTACGCCACGCTGCTGTGTCGACGTGGCTCAACGGCGGGGTGGAGCCGACCAGGGTCGCGAAGTGGGCCGGACACAGCCTTTCTGTCCTGCTCCGCGTCTACGCCAAGTGCCTCGACGGAGGCGAGCAGGCAGCACGGGACCGCGTCGAGCGGGCGCTGGACGGGCGCTGAGACGTCGGGGCGTATTTGGGGTGAGCCGCCGCAAACGGCTGCCTGTGGCTGCACACAGCCGCACACAGCGAGATCGGCCCGGCGTCCTGTTTGCGCAGGTTACCGGGCCGATCTGGCTGGTGTGGCAGGTGAGGGATTCGAACCCCCGAAGGCGAAGCCGTCTGATTTACAGTCAGATCCCTTTGGCCGCTCGGGCAACCTGCCGTAGCCGGATCAACCGGCCGAAGAAGAGAATACAGGCCGACGTGGCGGGGTCGTCACCCGGGCCGCTCAAGCTAGGCTGGGCCGACCGACCAGAACGATGACGAGGTGTGAGAACCAGTGGCGGATCCCTCATTCGACGTGGTGAGCAAGGTCGACCGGCAGGAGGTGGACAACGCGCTCAACCAGGCAGCCAAGGAGCTTTCCACCCGCTTCGACTTCCGCGGGGTGAACGCGAAGGTCGCCTGGGCCGGCGAGGAAGCGATCGCGATCGAGGCGGAGACCGAGGAGCGGGCGCTCGCGGCGGTCGAGGTGTTCAAGGAGAAGCTGATCAAGCGCGGCATCTCGCTGAAGGCCTTCGAGGCCGACGAGCCTGCGCTCTCCGGCAAGATCTACAAGGTCAACGGGCGCATCCTGCAGGGCATCGCCTCCGACAAGGCGAAGCAGATCGCCAAGTTCATCCGTGACGAAGGCCCCAAGGGCGTCCAGGCCCAGATCCAGGGCGACCAGCTCCGGGTCTCCGGCAAGAAGAAGGACCACCTGCAGGACGTCATCGCGGCACTGAAGAACAAGGACTTCGAGATCGCGCTGCAGTTCACCAACTACCGGTGACGCAACCCCGCTGACCTGCGGGTATCGGCTAACCGGTGCCCGTGGGTACAGCTCGGGTACAACCGAGCGCAGCGTCCACCAGGGTTCGCGTCTGATCCACCGCGTCGGGCCAGTAGCCCACGTAGGTGTTGAGCGTGACGGTCGGCGTGGTGTGCCCCATGGCGAGCTGGACCGTCTTGACATTCGCGCCGCCGAAGATCAGGACCGTGGCGAAGTAGTGCCGCAGATCACGCAGCCCGAAGCCCTCCGGGAGGCCAGCGGCCTTCACCGCAGGTCGCCAGATGTAGGACCAGTCCGCGCGGTGGATCGGGCGTCCGTCACCTCGCGTAAACACGAGGTCAGCAGGACGCAGGATCGGCCGGCGTGGGTCCGTCTCGTCCTCGATCTCTTCAGGAGCCGACCGGAAGGTGCCGAGGTGCGTCCGCAACGCGTCGGCCACCAGATTCGGCAGCTCGTTCGTGCGCAGGCTGGTCTTGGTCTTCGGGGGTGCGATGTACGGGCGGCGCCCGCTGACCACGGTGAGCTGATGCCGGACATGCACCTCGCGAGTCTCGAAGTCGATGGCGTCGCGCTCCAGGCCGAAGATTTCGCCCCCTCGCCAGCCACACCCCGCAGCCAGGTAGACGATGGCGCGGTAGCGCTCCGGCAGCGCTTCATACAGGGAGTGCACCTCTTCCGGCCGGGCGATGTAGTACCGCGCGTCCGGAATCTCCGGCAGCCGGACGCCCACACAGGGCGTCGAGCCGATGCGCTTGTCGATCACGGCCGAGTTGAACAGCGGAACCAACGTGCCGTGGTAGACGACTGCCAGCGTGCTCGGGGCGAGCTTGGTCATCCGGTCCTTCACCCAGCCGCGAATGTGGGAGTTACGCACCTGCGCCATCGGGAGGTGCCCCAGCACGGGGACGACGTGGCGCCGGATGATGCGCTCGGTGCGCTCCGCCGTACTCCCCCGGTGCAGCAGCGTCTTGCGCCAGCTCTCCGCGTACTCCGCCACGGTCACCTTGCCAGCACGAGGGTCCACGTACTGGCCACGCGAGATGTCCGCGTGCATGTTCGCGTCGTGCCGCTCAGCGTCGGCCCGGCGGTCGAACAGCTCGGTCCGAGTCTGGCCGGTCTCCGGGTCAATCCAGCGCACGCGCCAGCGTCTACCGCGCCCGTGGCGTTTGGATGGAAGCCGATCTCCTGTGCGTGGGTCCCGTGCCCGGCGGTACCAGAGGTCATCAACCGCCATCGTCGTCCTGCCCGTCCAGGCGGCGTCTTGCGAGGTGGAGTTCGGAGTAGAGGGCTGCGATGGCGCGTTCGGCGGGGTTGCGGTAGCCGAGGCCGGTCATGGTCCAGTCGCCGACCGCGATCAGGTCGGTGTCGTCGGCGAGGCCGAGGGCTTCGCGTTCCTGGTCGAGGCGCCATTCGGCGCGGGTGCGGCGGATCTCGGTGAAGGTGGTCGAGTAGCGCCGGGATTTGGTCATGAAGTGGCCCCGGAAGCCGAGCATGTGCGCCCACTTGCGCAGGTTCAGTTCGGCGAACTCGTCCAGGCCGCCGAGGTTCCAGGCGGTGCGCATGAGCTGTTTGTGGTGCTCGGAGACGTCGAGGGCGTCGATGTGCTCGGCCGAGCGGATGCGGAAGTCCGCGCCCTCGGACAGTCCAGTGCCTTTGGTGGCGTACTTGGCGACGTACCCGGCGACGCGCCGGTCGTGCCAGCCCTCAGCCCCCGGGTCGGCGGCGCGGATGGGTTCGACGTCGACCTGGTCGCCCCAGCGCAGCACGCGGGAGCCGACAGCCGCGGAATGCGGGGTGCGCACGGCGACCGCGACCGAGGCGTCTTCGACGATCGCGGTCAGCAGGCCGGTATCGACTTCGGCCGGCGGGGGCGGCCCGGTGGGTCCGTCGGGGCCGTCGATGCGGATCACGGCATGGAAGTGGATGAGCCCGCGCCGCTGGTATTCGGCGACCTTGGCGTAGGACAGGCGCAGCACGTGGCGCAGCTCTGCCGGGCGCAGGCCGAGGGCGCGGGCGAGTTTACGCCCGACAGCGATCGTGAAGCGGCGCCACAGCTCCCCGGCGTGGGCCTGCCAGAGCACCGACCCGGCGTAGTCGTAGGACTGAGGGTCCAGCGGTGTCCCCAGTGCACTGTCGTAGGTGGAATGGACGGTGCCGCAGCCACAGCGGCGGACCTTGCCGCGACGCACGGGGCGGGAGTGCACGCGCCCGAAGGACGGGGCGGTCAGTGTGGCCAGCACCCGCACGTGACCGGTCACCGTCTCCGGGACGCCCTTGCCCCCGGCGAGCCCGCAGCGGATGAGGTGGAACGTGTCGTGGGCGTAGTGGGCAGAGCAGGACTCGCACACCGCCGCGCGCCGGTTCTTGCACGGCACGAACACGCTGCCCGAGAACTCCGAGACCACCACGCCGTTGCCGTCGACCAGCATGGACGATCCGGCCATGCGCACCGGCTTCGCGCACCCCCGAGCGGCACGCACTTTCTCGGCCCAGGAGTCGAAGTCCCGGCGCGCCAGGACATGCGCGACCTCGGCCGGGTCGACGTGTTCGGCGACCAGGTCGGTGATTCCGGACGGAGCGAGAGGCATCAGGCCGCCACCGCCGTGAGCATCCGCGCGCAGTCGCGTTCCTGTGTGGACACTGCCGCGTCGGAGTACAAGCCGATCCGGGCTTCACCGGAGCAGCAGCCACATACCCGGCGCACGACCTCGCTGCCCACGGGCAGGAGACGGATGCCGGAGCCGTCGCAGGCGAGGCAGGGTGTCCAGGAAAGTAGACGCACCTGCACGTGCGGTTCCCCACAGGAGCCACAGACCAGCGTGATCGCGTCGTCGATGCGCATAGCTCACATCCCCGCGCAGTCGCACAGGTACGCGCCGCCGACCGTCCCCGTGACCGAGCCGTCGAAGTCACACGCGGCGAGAGTTCCCCAGCAGTCGCCACACACCGAAGCCGGAGCCTCGCGGTTGCCACGCTCGCTAACTGAGCGCCGGAACTCCACGAGCGAGAACTCCGCATCCAGGTCCACCACCGTCGCGACCCGTCCCGAGGCGACCAGTTCGTCCCACGCCTCAGCGGTCAGGCCGAGTTCCCGGGTGATCACGTCTTCGATGTACGGCGGCAGCTCACCCACGGGGCACTCCGCGTACGGCGCCGCCACCAGCGGGTTGTAGTCCGAGAGCCGGAACCGCTCCGGGATCGGCTGCAACCGCGAGTCCTCTTCAGCCAGAACAGCGAACATCAGTGCCTCCACCGGCTTCAACTGGTTATGACGTCTTGACCACTCCACTATGGCGGCAACTGGTCATGACGTCAAGACCACATGTAGAGCGGATGGCGCGCGCCCCGGAAGGGGTGGGATACTGGTAAGGACGTCTTGACGCACTGACCAGTTAGGGGCCATCCCATGATCGACCGAGCCAGCGGCCTTCCGGCGTACCGCCAGGTCGCCGGTGACCTGCGAGAGAAGATCAACTCGGGCGAGTACAACCCGGGTGACAAACTCCCGTCAGAGCGCGCTTTGGTCGATGCCTACGGCGTCTCGCGCATAACCGTCCGTGAGGCAGTGGGCCTTCTCCGTTCGGAGGGACTCGTGAGCGCAGAACACGGCAAAGGCGTCTTCATCAGGCCGCCGCACAAAGTTGAGCGCCTCAGCAGGAACCGGCTCAGCCGAGCTGCTCGCGCGGAGAACAAGGGTGCTTTCCTGGCTGATGCCGACGCAAACGAGTTCACACCCAGTGTGAGCGTCAAGATCAGCACAGAAGGGGCGGATGCCATCTACGCCAGTCTGCTCGGGGTCGAGGTCGGCGCGGAGCTGACCGTACGCGAGCGGATAATGCGCGCGAACGGGCTGGCAATTCAGCTTGCCACTTCACGACTCCCACGAAGCATCACCGAGGGCACCGCAATCGAGCAGGTGGACACTGGCCCCGGCGGAAGCTACGCACGCCTGGAAGAAGCTGGGCACAGGCTCGGACACTTCAGCGAAACCGTTGGCACACGGATGCCAACCCCGGAAGAGGCGTCAACGCTGCAACTCGCAACCGGCACACCGATTCTTGTTGTTCAGCGCATCGCCTACGACACCGAGGGGACCGCTGTCGAGGTGAACGACATGCGGCTTTCCGGGGACAAGTACGAGCTGTCCTACGAACTCCCCGCAGACTGACAGGCCCGCGCCGGTGAGGCGTGGAGTCGGTGAGAAGTTTCTCTACAGGATCAAGGCGGCCCCTCCGGGGCCGCTCGACCCCACGCCTTTTTGCCCGGACCGCGCTCGCGCGGGGCGTGCGGCTGGCGCCGGTCCCCGCGCGGCGGCCGGGCGGAGGCGGGCCGAAGACGTACCGAGCCGCAGATCAAAGAATGCCCTCGCCGGGCGGCAGGCTCCGGGATGGCCGAGAACCGCGCAGAGGTTCCGACAGCGGGCCGGTCACCAGGTGGTCATCCCGTCGCCTGATCTGATGGCTATCACGCCGCGCCGGAGCCGCAAGCCTGGCAAGTCAGCCGCCGGATGTGCTCAAAGTTGCGGCTCCAGCACGGCGTGATCGAGACGCCATCAGGCGACGGGATGACCACTCAGCTTCGTTTCAAAAAAGACGTCTCAGTGGAGATTTGAGCGTAGCGCCGCCACGAATTCAACGAATAGGAGAAGTCTATCTCTGAATTGTACATCCCTGCCAGGAATGTACAAAGTACTACCAGGGGGGTCGTAGTCGAGCTGAACACCAGCACGGGGCGGCCACGCGGAGGATGATACATTCGTCCAAAGGTCGTTTGGATGAATTCCGTTCCCAGGGTCCGACGCAATCGACATTAGTCGCAGGAGACTGCGAGACCAGATCCTCACCTGGACATCCTCCCGATCCAAGGGACCATTCCCGTGAAGAACGGCGTTCGACCAATTCGCACTCAGAACGTGCGACGAGGTGAAGATGGTCGCCACACCGCTCGCGCTCACGCCTTCAACCTGCATGTCCAGAGAAAGCATCTCAATGCTTTCACCCGCACCAAGGGAGTCAAGCCTGCGAAGAACGTGAACAGGGACGCCCGCCTGACCAGCGTAGGGATTTATCGAGTTGAAACCTGAATTGAGATTGCGCACAGATTCGTCGACCATATTCCCTCACTCTTCCCAAAGGTGCTTATGAAGAGCAGTCGACCCGCGAAGACGATGCGTTACATCCAAGGTGCGCGCTTGCACCTCCGAGCGTCGTCCCGGTACAAATCCGGTACAGATGGCAGCAGCCAGCGACGACAAACGACCACCACCGGCGAGCATGAACACGCAGCTCAGGAAGACAGAGTGAACCATTCGCCCAGGCAGGACGCAGTTCACCAACTACCGGTGACGAGCCGGGTGCGTGAGCGGCGGGCCGACGACCTGGACGGCGCCGCCGCCGCGCTGGTGGCTGTGCACGAGAGCGACGGCTACCCGGTCGAAGGTGTCGACGATCCCCGGGCGTGGTTGCGGCCGGCCACCTTGCTCCACGCCTGGGTCGCCGAGTTGGACGGCAGGATCGTGGGGCACGCGGTGCTGACCGCGCCGACCGGCAGCGCCGACGCCGTCCGGATCTGGCGCGAGCAGGCGCCGGGTGATGAGCGGGTGGCTGTGCTCGGCCGCCTCTTCGTGCTCCCCGAGGCCCGCGGCCACGCGCTGGGCGAGCGACTGGCGCGAGCCGCCATGGAGCTCGCCCAGGCGCAGGGGCTGCGCCTCGTGCTCGACGTGGTGGACAAGGACGTGGCCGCGATCCGCCTCTACGAACGCCTCGGCTGGCAGCGCATCGGGACGGCGGACCACCGCTTCGGCGACGGCCGGTCGATCACGGCGTACTGCTACGTGGCCCCGCTCCCGGCGGGGAGCGCCTGACGCGGGTCAGCGCGTCGTCCAGTTCCTCGGGCGGCCACTCCCCCGGCGGCGGCCAGATGCCGCCCATGCGGTCGTCCGTCCACCTGGGGACGAGGTGGACGTGGAGGTGCGGCACGGTCTGCGTCGCGGCGGCGCCGTTGGACTGGATGACATTGAGCCCGTCGGGGCGCAGGGTGTCGCGAAGGGACTGCGCGACCTCCAGCACCAGCTCGCTCAGCCTCGCCGCTTCGGCCCGGGTCATCGACCAGATGTCCGGCATGTGCCGTCGCGGGATCAGCAGGGTGTGCCCCAGGGTGGCCGGGGTCCGCGGGAAGAAGGCCATCGCGTCGTCCCAGGTGGCGACGGTCCTGGCGGGTTCGTCGCCCGAGATGATCCTGCAGAAGGGGCAGTCGGCCCGCATCGCGCTCCCCCTGGTCGGCTGCGCCCATGATGACGCGTGAGGCGGGGTGCCGGACAGCCGGCACCCCGCGGGTCTTCAGTAGATGTTCACCCGGGTGACCGTGGTGCCCTGGTCGAACCCGCCGCACTGCCACTTGTTGAAGTAGATCGTGCCCCGCACGATGTCGGGACGGGTGTACTCGATGTAACCGGCATTGTTGTGGCTGCACCAGTACGCCGAATTGCCGATGTGCACGCCCGCCGAGCCGCGGTTGGCGAAACAGGTGATGCGGCTGCCGTCGTTGCGGACGTACAGGTACCCGTTGCTGCTCGCCGTGTCGTAGTCGCAGACGAAGACATTGGTCAGCACGTGCGGTTCTTCGGCCGCGGCCGCCATTCCCGGCGAAAGGGCGAACGCCACCGCGGCCACCGCCGCGACCTTACCCATGACCCCCATCAGCAGAGCCTTCCCGCGTAATAGGCGTATTGCACGTTGTTGGTGAATCCCAGCCGGGTGGTACCGGGGCCGACGCACATTTCGTTCGGCGCGAGCACTCCGCCGAGCACTTTGATGACGACCCAGGTGGTCGAATCGCAGTGCGTGTAATAGGCGTTGATCCCGAGGACGTCGGTGTCGTACCCGCAGTCCAGTTCCATGGCGCTCGGCGCTTCTTCGGCGCTCGCGGTCACGGCACCGCCGAGGGTCGCGGTCGCCGCCAGTGCCAGTGCCGCGGCTGCGCGGCGCAATCCCTTGCCCAACACCGTCAGACCCCCGTTCACCGGCTGATGTGGACGCAGGCGAATCCGCTGCCGTGCCAGGTGTTGTCCGCCTTCATGTCGGCGCAGACCAGCGAGCCGTTCTGCATGTTCGCGTTCATGCTGAAGGTGACCCAGGTGCGCAGCGCCCCGCACTGGCTCCGGCCGTTGCGGTGCCACTGCTGGCCGTTCTCGTAGTAGCCCCAGACGTGGAACTCCTTGTCGCAGACCAGCCACGGCGCACCGTGCGGGTAGCTCGCGGTCACGTCGGCGACGAAAAGCCCGCCGCCGTTGACGTTGACGCACACCGGTCCCCATTGCGGGTAATTGCAGTGGTCCGCGCCGGTCACGCCGACCTCGCCCGAAGGCGCCGGATTCGCGTCCGCGGCGGAAGCCGGATTCATCATCAGCAAGGACAACAGGAATGCGGCGACGACGACCAGAAGGGTACGAGCCTGTCTTTTCACTTTTCCTCCTGTGCAGTTTTGCGATCACCTGGATTTCACCTCACGCGGTCGCGACCCAAAAGGCCATTCACCGCAACCTGAAGGGGGAGCCGGTCACTCGAGTGGGCGACGGTGCCGGGCTCTAGTACTCCACCGTGGTGTAATCACACGATCGCGGGTGGTGAGGAGTGCTGATGCGTCGCGTGCTGACCAGCCTGGTCGTGCTGGTTTCGCTCGTCGGCAGCCTGCTCGGCCTGGCACAGGCCGCGACGGCCGAGCGGCGGCTCCTGTTCGAGGGCATGGGTTCCTACCCCCGGCTGATCCGCCTGGAACACGCGCCCGCGCGCACCGGCCGCATCCTCGCCGCGATGACCAGCCAGGACGACAGCGGCAAGTACGCACCCGTCTTCGAGAGCGACGACGAGGGCGCCACCTTCCAGCAGATCGGCGAGATCCGCGACCCCGAGGGCGCCCAGGGCATGTGCTGCGGCACGCTCTTCGAACTCCCGCGGCGGATCGGCAAGCTCCACGAGGGCACGCTGCTGTGGGCCGCCAGCTACGGCCAGGAAGCCGGTCCGAACCGCCGGATCGGGATCAAGATCTGGGCCAGCCGCGACGGCGGCCGCGACTGGGAGTTCCTCTCCGAGGCGGCCCGCTCGCACAACCACGACGGCGTCTGGGAGCCGGAGTTCGTGGTCGACAAGGGCGGCACGCTCTGGCTGCACTTCGCCGACGAAACCGAGGCACCGCAGTTCGCGCAGGTGCTCAACCGCGTCGGCTCGGTGAACGGGCTCAACTGGGGCACCAAGCAGCGGACCCTGGCCGTGCCGCCGCACCTCGTGCGCCCCGGCATGCCGATCGTGCGCAGGCTGCCCGACGACCGGTTCTACTTCGGCTACGAGCTGTGCAACTACGGCGACCGCTTCTGCGACCCGTACTTCAAGTTCTCGCCGGACGGCGCCAACTTCGGCGATCCGGGCGAGCCCGGCACGCGGATCGCCACCGCCGACGGCAGCTACTTCCAGCACGCGCAGACGGTCACCCTGTTCCCCGGCGGGCCGAACGGCACGCGACTGCTGATGGTCGGCCAGATCTACGCCGGCGCCCACGGCGAGCCCCTGCCCGGCAACGGCGCCACCCTGCTCGCCAACGACCACTTCGGCGAGGGCCCCTGGTACGAGGTGCCGGCGCCGGTGCGGGTGACGCGGCCGATCGACCACTGGTGCCCGAACTACAGCTCCACCCTGCTCCCGGTCGACGACGGCCGGAACGTGCTCCAGCTCGCCGCCGACCTCGAACCGGACGGCGCCTGCCGCACCTACTTCGGCAAGGGCCCGGCGTCCTGATCCCGCAGCAGCCCGGCCGTCCACGCGCCGAGCGCTGCCTCCGCTTCGGCGCGGGTCGCCACCGGGTCGTCCGCGAAAGCGATCATCAGCGCCGCCTCCGAGACCGCGCTGAGCACGAGTTGCGCCAGCACCCGGACCGGCCGGGGTTCGAACAGGCCGTGCTCGATGGCCGCGGACACCAGTTCCTCGATCAGGCCGAGCCCGTACCGCGCCTCCAGCTCGCGCCACGCCTGCCAGCCCAGCACGGACGGGCCGTCGATCAGGGAGATCTGCCGCACTTCCGGGCGGGCGCAGGCGTCGAGGAACGCGGAGAGCGCGACGGCCAGTCCGGAGAGGAAGTCCGGCTGCGCGGCCATCGCGGCGCGGATCGAGTCGGTGACCTCCTGCTCCAGCTCGTCCACCACCGCGCGGAAAAGCCCCTGCTTGTCGCCGTAGTGGTGGTACAGCGCACCCCGGCTGACGCCCGCCGCGCGCACGATCTCGTCGGCGGGCACAGCCTGGTAACCGCGCTCCGCGAACAGTTCGCGCGCCGCCGTCACCAGCGCGTTCTTGGTGCCCGCCGAGCGGTCCCGCTGCGTTCGCCTCACCCGGTCAATCTGCCATGACACCCACGAACTCGACGATGTGCCCGGCCAGCGCAGCCGGCTGGTCCTCCGGCACGAAGGTGTAGGAGTCCTCGATCTCGACGAGCCTGGCGTCCGGGAAGGCCGCGGCCAGGCGGTGGCCCAGCGGCAGCGGGAACAGCCGGTCCTCGGTGGCCCAGGCGAGCAGCACGGGCTTGTCGAAGGCGGCGAGCTTGGGCGCGGCCTCCAGCGTGTGGCGGTTGTCCAACTGGCGGACGAACTTCCGCAGGTCACGGCGGACGCCCGCGCTGTGCCACGGCGGGTCGAGGTAGCGCCGCACGATTTCCGCGTCGACCGGCCGTTTGGTGGCCAGGCCGAAGGTGAAGGGCAGGTTCTGCAGCGGTTTCACCCGCAGCAGGGCCGTGGCGATCAGGCCGAACCCCGGGATCCGCGCCAGCTTCGGGAGCGGGCTGAAGATCGGCGGCAGGAAGCACTCGAAACAGTCCGACGGCGTGAAGACCACCGCACCCACGCGCTCCGGGCGACGCGTCAGCAGCAGTTGCGTGATGGCGCCGCCGGTGTCGTTCGCCACCAGCAGCACGTCCCGCAGGTCCAGCGCGTCCAGGAAGTCCGCGATCAGGTCGGCCATGCCGGGCGGGCTCAGCTCCGCGTCCGGCCGCAGCGGGAACTCGTGCGCGCCCATCGGCAGATCCGGGGCCAGGCAGCGGAAACCGGCGTCCGCGACGGCGGGCACCACCTTGCGCCACAGTTCGGCGTTCACCAGCAGGCCGTGCACGAAGACCACGGGCCGCCCGGCGCCCCGCTCGAAGTACCGCACCACGCCCTGCGGCAGTTCGACCACCGCGGGCGCTCCCAGCTCATCACTGCGTCTCATGTCCCCATGGTTACATACAGACTGTATGTATGTAAATGACCCGATACTGTGGGCCCGGTGCAGCCGGAAACTGGATTGGGGAGCGAATGAAGGGCATCGTGCTGGCCGGGGGCAGCGGGACGCGGCTCCACCCGATCACGCAGGCGGTCTCCAAACAACTGCTGCCGGTCTACGACAAACCGATGATCTACTACCCGATCTCGGTGCTGATGTTCGCCGGCATCCGCGACATCCTGATCATCTCCACCCCCGCCGACCTGCCGAACTTCCGGCGCCTGCTCGGGGACGGCGGCAAGTTCGGGCTCAACTTCAGCTACGCCGAGCAGCCCAGCCCGAACGGGCTCGCCGAGGCGTTCATCATCGGTGCGGACTTCGTCGGTGACGACGACGTGGCGCTGGTGCTCGGTGACAACATCTTCTACGGCCAGGGCTTCTCCAGCAGGCTGCAGACCGAGGTGTCCAATTTGGACGGCTGCGTGCTGTTCGGCTACCCGGTGAAGGATCCGGAACGCTACGGCGTCGGCGAGGTGGACGACTCGGGAAATCTGGTCTCCATCGAGGAGAAGCCCGCGCAGCCCAAGTCGAACAAGGCGATCACCGGGCTCTACTTCTACGACAACCACGTGATCGACATCGCCCGCGACCTCAAGCCGTCACCGCGGGGTGAGCTGGAGATCACCGACGTCAACCTCGACTACCTGCGTGCCGGGCGCGCGCGGCTGGTGGACCTCGGGCGCGGGTTCGCCTGGCTGGACACCGGGACGCACGACTCGCTGCTCGAAGCCGGGCAGTTCGTGCAGGTGCTGGAGCACCGGACCGGTGTGCGGATCGCGTGCCTCGAAGAGGTCGCGCTGCGCATGGGTTTCATCACCGCCGACGAGTGCTTCGCGCTGGGCGCGCAACTGGCGAAGTCCGGCTACGGCGACTACCTGATGGCGGTGGCCAAAACGGCGGGCGCCAACTGACTAACGCCGGGCCAGTTCTTCGAGGCGGCGGATCCGTTCCTCGATCGGCGGGTGGGTGGAGAACCAGCGCGAGAACTTCTCCCCCGGCCGGAACGGGTTCGCGATCATCAGGTGCGACTGGGAAACGAGCCGCGGCTCGGGCGCCAGTGGAGCGGCCCTCGTGCCCGCGTCGAGCTTGCGCAGCGCGGACGCCAGCGCGAGCGGGTCGCCGGTCAGCGCGGCGCCCGAGGCGTCCGCCTCGTACTCGCGCGACCGGCTCACACCCATCCGCACGATGCCGGCCGCGATCGGGCCGAGCAACACCAGCAGCAGGGTGACCAGCGGGTTCTCGTCTTCGCGGTCGCCGCCGCCGAACACCCCGGCGAACATCGCCACGTTGGCCGCGACGCTGACCACGCTCGCCAGCACCCCGGCCACCGAGGAGATCAGGATGTCGCGGTTGTAGACGTGGGCCAGTTCGTGCCCGAGCACCGCGCGCAGCTCGCGCTCGTCGAGCAGTTCGAGGATGCCGGTGGTGCAGCAGACCGCCGCGTGCCGCGGACTACGGCCGGTGGCGAAGGCGTTCGGCGCGACGGTCGGGCTCAGGTACAGGGCGGGCATCGGCTGCCGCGCGCTGGTGGCCAGCTCGCGCACGATGCGGTGGATGGCGGGGTACTCGACCTCGCAGATCGGCCGGGCACGCATGGCCCGCAGCGCCAGCTTGTCCGAGCGGAAGTAGGCGAAGCCGTTCATCCCCAGCGCCAGCACCAGACCGGCGATCAGCGCGGTGCGGCCGAAGGCGGCGCTGATCGCGATGATCAGGGCGCTGAGCAGGCCCAGCAGCAACGCCGTCCGGATCCCGTTGCGGTGCTTGTGCACTGACCGGCCGCCTCCTTCCCGCGCATCGGCTCCCGGAGTCAGAACGCGTGCGGAGCGCACGAGGTTCCGCCGCGCCCCTCACCCGGTCGGGCGGCGGCACAACCGGCGGCCCCGGCACGGCGGAGTTAGGGTCGGATCGGAGGTGACACCACGCGACAGGGGCGCTACCCACGGCTGATCGGCGAGGACACCATGCGGGCAGGAGTGATTCCGAGGCTGGTGGCCGCGCTGTGCCTGGTCGCCGCGCTCACCGCGCCCGCCGCTCACGCCGAGGACGTGGTCACCGTCCCCGTCGGCCAGCGGCCGGTC
Organism: Saccharothrix sp. AJ9571; assembly: GCF_021725495.1. Lineage (NCBI taxonomy): Bacteria > Bacillati > Actinomycetota > Actinomycetes > Pseudonocardiales > Pseudonocardiaceae > Saccharothrix > Saccharothrix sp. AJ9571. The sequence continues at coordinate 1,875,222 of NZ_CP091382.1, forward strand.
GCCGTCGCGGTGAATTCCGTCACCGGCACCGTCTACGTGGCCGCGCGCAACGCCGTCGCGGTGGTCTCGGACAACGTGGTCGCCGCCACCACCCCGCTCGGCGGCCCGCTGAGCGACATCGCGGTCAACGAGCGGACCGGCCGGGTGTACGCGGCCAACCCGGTCGCGGGCACGGTGACCGTGCTCGACGGCGACAGCGCCACCGTGCTCGGCGTGATCGCCGCGGGTCCCGGAATGTCCACAGTGGACGTGGACGAGGAGGCGAACAGGGTCTACGCCACCGGCGGGCCCGACGGCTCGGTGACCGTGCTGGACGGCGTGAGCAACACGCTGGCCGAGACCGTGCCCGGCGAAGCGGGTCCGCTGGCCGGGGTCCGCGTGGACAGCGGGCGCCAGGTGGCCTACCTCACCGGTGATCAGAGCAAGACCGTCGAAGTGCTGGACACCGCGGCCGGGTCCTTCGTCGCCTCGGTGCCGGTCGGCAAGGCCCCGGCGGGGCTGGACCTGCACGAAGAGCGGAACAAGGTGTACGTGGCGAACTCCGGCATCCACCACCTGTCCGTCCTCGACGGGGAGACCAGGACCGAGGAGGCGGAGGTCCTCCTGCCCAGCGCGGCCTCCTCGGTCGCGGTGCACCAGGGAAGCGGCACGGTCTACACCAACGGCGGGCCGAACGGGCTGGCGCGGATCGACGGCTCGGCGAACGAGGTGACCGGGGAACTGGCGCTGGGCACCAACGCCGGGGACGTCGCCGTGGACCAGCACACCGGCACCGTCTACGTGCTCGACCCGCGACAGGACGCCCTGCTCGCCATCACCGGTTTCTGAGCGCTGAAGCCGGGTTGAAGGCGGCCTGAATTCCAGGTCACCCCCGGTGATCGGAGTAGTACGTTGCGGAGATGGAAATCGGGCTGCAGATACCGGACTTCACCTTTGAAGGCGGGCCCGCGCGACTGGGCGCGGATCTCGCGGAGATCGCCCGCACCGCCGACCGGAGCGGGTTCGCCTACCTCGCCGTGATGGACCATTTCTTCCAGATCCACATCATCGGGCCGCCGGAGAAAGACATGCTGGAGGCCTACACCACGCTGGGCTTCCTGGCCGCGCACACCGAGCGCGTGAAGCTGCTGACCGTGGTCACCGGCGCCTTCTACCGCCACCCCGGGCTGCTCGCGAAGACCGTCACCACGCTCGACGTGCTCTCCGGCGGGCGCGCGATGCTCGGGGTCGGCGCGGGCTGGAACGAGGAGGAGGCGCGCGGGCTCGGCTTCCGCTTCCCGCCGGTCGCGGAGCGGTTCGAACTGCTCGAAGACGCACTGCGGTACTGCCTGGAGATGTGGTCGGCGGCGGACAAGCCGTTCTCCGGCGAGCACGTCGAGGCCGAGCGCCTGCTGAACGTGCCGCGGGCGCTGAGCCGGCCGCACCCGCCGATCATGATCGGCGGCGGTGGCGAGAAGAAGACCCTGCGCTTCGTGGCGAAGTACGGCCAGGCGTGCAACCTGTTCAACACCCCGGACCTCGAGCACAAGCTCGGCGTGCTGCGCGCGCACTGCGAACGCGAGGGCCGCGATTACGACGAGATCACCAAAACCGTCTATCACCCGCTGCACATCGGCGAACACGGCGAGCGGATCGACGAGCTGGTCGGCGAACTGCGGCGGCTGGCCGGACTCGGGGTGGACGCGGTGATCGGCGGTACGCGGGGGGCCGAACGGATCGAGCCGCTGGAGCTCATCGCGCGCGAGGTCATCCCGGTGGTCGCTCCACTTTAGTCACCGATTGGCAACTGTTCGTTGACTGTGCAGCCGCCCGCCTATTTACTGGTCGCTCCAACCGGGGCGAGTGCACCGAGGACGGCCAGTGGGCGATCAGGGTCATCAGCTGCGCGGCGGGGTCCAGCCGGATGTCTCGGCGATCACGAACGTCTTGGCGGGCCGGGGTTTCCACGGTCCCGGCGGGATACCGCTGAGCGAGGCGCTGGTCTTCGCCTGCGCCGGCGGGATCGGCGCGGGCTACCTGCTGTGGGAATTCCAGCACGACGGCAACAAGCCGCTCGTGCTCGGTTTCCGCGGCCGCTGGCAGTACCCGCAGGCGTGGTTGCAGTCCACTGTGGATCGACTGGGCGTCCCGGCCGAGGTGCACACCACCACCGGCGCGGTGCGGGCCGCGCAGCGGCTGACCGCGGAACTGGCGGCCGGGCACGCGGTGATCGTGCTGCCCGACCGGTACCTGCTCGGGTACTGGCACCTGCCGGCCAGCACCGAGGCCATGGGCGGGCACTTCGTCGTGGCCTACGGCGAGGAGTACGGGCGGGTGCTGGTCGACGACCGCAACCTGGCCCCGCTGACGGTCGAGCGCGAGGCCTTCGACCGGGCGCGCAGCCGGGTGGTCTCGTACCAGAACCTGCTCGTCCGATTGGAGCCGCCGGAGGGCGGGATCAGCGCGGAAGACCTGCGTGCGGCGGTGCGCGCCGGACTGGCCGAGTGCGCCGAACGGCTCTCCGCCAAGTCCGCCTCCTTCGCCCTGCCCGCCTGGGCCAAATGGGCGCGCCTGCTGACCGACGAACGGAAGCCGAAGGGCTGGCCGACGGTGTTCGCCGACCGCGGTGGGTTGACCGGCACGCTGCTGTCCATCTGGGACGGTGTCACCCCGGCCGGGATGACCGGCGGCAGCCTGCGCGGGTTGTTCGCCGACGCGCTGACCGAGTCCGCCGGGGTGCTGGGACTCCCCCGATTGGCCGAACAGGCGCACCGGTGGCGGGAGATCGACGAGCTGTGGCGCCAGTTCGCCGAGGCCGCGCTCGATCCGGGGGTCGAGCCGTTCGCCCGGATGCGCGAGCTGACCTCGACGATCGCCGACGGCGTCTTCGCCGAGGGTGACGCCAGGCAGCAGGCCGCCGGGCAGGCCGCGGCCGAACTGTGGATGCTGCGGGTCCAGTGCGACGTCGCCTGCCCACTGTCCAAAGAGGACGTGCTGGCGTTGTTCGCCGGACTCGCGCGCCGGCTGGAGGTCATCCACGAAGCCGAAACGGCCGCCATCGCCGAGTTGCGGTCGGTGATTCACGAACCGTAGCGCGATCGCGCGTTCACGCTCCGTGTAACGACTGATCGGGGCCCGGCGAATCACAGCGTGGAGCCGGGGCCGCGAGGGTGCCCGCGGAACGGGGAGTCGGACGTGGAACGCATCGGCCTGGCCGTGATCGGTGCCGGGTACTGGGGCCCGAACCTGGTCCGGAACGCGCAGGCGACACCGGGCCTGCGCCTGGAGTACCTGTGTGACCTGGACGTGTCTCGCGCGCGGCGGGTGCTCGGCGACTACTCGACCGTGCGCGCCAGCGCCTCGCTCGACGAGGTGCTGGCCGATCCCGCGGTGCACGCGGTGGCCATCGCCACCCCGGCGGGCACGCACCTGAAGGTCGCGCTCGCCGCGCTCGAAGCGGGCAAGCACGTGCTGGTGGAGAAGCCGCTGGCGGCGAACCTCGCCGAGGGGCGGCAGCTGGTCGAAGCCGCCGAGAGCCGCGGGCTGGTGCTGATGCTCGACCACACCTACTGCTACACGCCCGCCGTCCGCCACCTGCGGGAACTGGTGCGCGGCGGGGAGCTCGGCGACATCCAGTACCTGGACTCGGTGCGCATCAACCTCGGGCTGGTGCAGCCGGACGTGGACGTGCTGTGGGACCTGGCGCCGCACGACCTGTCGGTGTTCGGCGCGATCCTGCCGGACGGGGTGGAGCCGCTGGAGGTGGCCGCGCACGGGTCGGACCCGATCGGCGCCGGGCGCGCCTGCGTGGCGCACCTGACCATCCGGCTGACCGGCGGCGCGATGGCGCACGTGCACGTGAACTGGTTGTCGCCGACCAAGATCCGCACGATGGTGATCGGCGGATCGACCCGCACGGTGGTGTGGGACGACCTGAACCCGAGCCAGCGGTTGTCGATCTACGACCGCGGGGTGGACCGCAGCTCGCCGGCGGACCTCGGCGAGGAGAAGCGCGAGCAGGCGATCATCTCCTACCGCGTCGGCGACATGGTCGCCCCGGCGCTGACCGAGCGCGAAGCGCTGCGGGCGGTGATGGCGGAGTTCGCCGACTCGATCACCGAAGGCCGCCGCCCGCTCACCGACGGCCGCTCCGGCCTGCGGGTGCTCGCCCTGCTCGAAGCCGCCAGCGAAAGCCTGGCGGCCGGCGGGACGTTCATCCCCCTCAAAACGGAGGTCATGGCGTGAACCAGCCCCACCGCGAGGCCGCGCCGCCGGCTGGACTGAGTGGTTCCGGGAGGGAAGCCAGCGGCTCCCAGCGCCCTCACCGCCTCACCAACCGCGAGGCCGCGCCGCCGGCTGGACTGAGTGGTTCCGATCGGCCCCCCGGGCCGATCGGGACCGGGAGGGAAGCCAGCGGCTCCCAGCGGCCTCCCCGCCTCACCAACCGCGAGGCCGCGCCGCCGGCTGGACTGAGTGGTTCCGATCGGCCCCCCAGGCCGATCGGGACCGGGAAGGAAGCCAGCGGCTCCCAGCGGCCTCGCCGCCTCGGCGGAGCCGAGGCAGAAGGTACTGCCCAGCCCATCGAAGGACAGCGCTGCCTGGTCACCGGAGGCGCGGGCACGATCGGCTCGGCGGTGGTGGACCAGCTGGTGGCGGCCGGGGCGGCGGAGGTCGTCGTGCTGGACAACTTCGTGCGCGGGCGCCGGGAGAACCTGGCGGATTCGGCGGGCGAGCGGCTGACGGTGGTCGAAGGCGACATCAACGACGCCGGGCTGGTGCACGAGCTGACCCGCGGCATCGACCTGGTCTACCACCTCGCGGCGATCCGGATCACCCAGTGCGCCGAGCAGCCGCGCCTGGCTCTGGAGTCCCTCGTGGACGGTACGTTCACCGTGCTGGAGGCCGCCGCGGCGGCGAAGGTGCGCAAGGTGATCGCCTCCTCGTCGGCCTCGGTGTACGGGCTGGCGGAGACCTTCCCGACCGATGAGCGCCACCACCCGTACAACAACGACACCTTCTACGGCGCCGCCAAGGCGTTCAACGAGGGCATGCTGCGCAGCTTCAAGGCGATGTACGACCTGGATTACGTGGCCCTGCGCTACTTCAACGTCTACGGCCCGCGGATGGACGTGCACGGCCTCTACACCGAGGTGCTGATCCGCTGGATGGAGCGCATCGCCGCGGGCAAGCCGCCGCTGATCCACGGCGACGGCGCGCAGACGATGGACTTCGTCCACGTGCACGACATCGCCAGGGCGAACCTCCTGGCCGCCCGCGCCCCGGTCACCGACCGCGTCTACAACATCGCCAACGCCACCGAAACCAGCCTGCGTGAGCTGGCGCTGAACCTGCTCACCGCGATGGGCTCGGACCTGGAACCGGAGCACGGCCCCGAGCGTGCGGTCAACGGCGTCACCCGGCGGCTCGCCGACATCTCCGCGGCCGCGGCGGACCTCGGCTGGCAACCCCGCATCAAGCTGCCCGACGGCCTGGGCGGGCTCGTCGAGTGGTGGCGGCAGAGCAAGCAGGAGGCGTGATGCCCGAGATCCGCTACCTCGGGCACGCCGGGTTCACCGTCGAGCACAACGGCACCCGGCTGCTGATGGACCCGTGGTTCTTCCCGGCGTTCCTCGGCTCGTGGTTCCCCTACCCGGACAACCGGCACCTGCTGCCCGAGGTCCGCGACGGGCACTGGGACTACCTCTACGTCTCGCACGCCCACGAGGACCACTACGACGAGAAGCTGCTCGCCGGGATGGACCGCTCGATCACCGTGCTGGTGGCCAGGTACCGCTCGAAGATCATGGTCCAGCACTTCCGCGCGCTCGGCTTCGAGAACGTGATCGCGCTGGCGCACAAGGAATCCATCGAGCTGGCGCCGGGCTTCACCGCGACGGTGTACCTGGACACCAGCCACAAGGAGGACAGCGGGCTGCTCGTCGACGCCGGCGGCTACCGCTTCCTCGACCTCAACGACTGCAACACCGCGATGTCCGAGCTGCCGACGGACGTGGACCTGCTGGCGGCCCAGTTCTCCGGCGCCATGTGGTACCCGAACTGCTACGACTACCCGCCCGCGCTGATGGCCGAGAAGGTGGCCGGGGTCCGCGGTGACCTGATGGACACCCTCTACCGCAAGGCGAAGCTGACCGGGGCCCGCGCGTTCCTGCCCTCGGCCGGGCCCGCCTGCTTCCTCGACCCCGACCTGGCCGAGTACAACGACCGCGACAGCACCATCTTCCCGGTGTGGGACCAGGTCGCCGACGGCTTCACCGCGGCGTGCCCGGACATCGAGGTGCTGCGACTGGGCCCCGGCGACTCGCTCGACGTCGACCCGGCGGCGAAGACCGCGGTGGCCCGGCGCCTGCCGGACAGCAAGCTCGACGAGGACCTCGGCGCCTACCGCGAGCGCCGCCGCGCGGAGTGGGAGGAGTTCCACGAAGGCCCCGAACCCGAGGTCGCCATGCCCGAGATCGAGGGGTACTTCAGCACGCTGCAGCAGTGGAACAAGCGCTTCCTCGGCGACTTCAGCAAGGACATCCGGCTGATCACCGGCACCACCAACTGGGACGTGCGCCTCGGCAGGCTGGCCGAGCACTTCGTGATCGAGGGCGAGGAACCCTACGACCCGGACTACACGCTCCTGGTGCCGCCGCGCGTGCTGCGCGCGATCGTCGACGGCCGGACCGGCTGGGAGGAGGCGCTGCTGTCGATGCGGCTGGGCCTGCACCGCGAGCCGGACGTGTTCGACCTGACCTTCATGGGCCTGCTGCGCTACGGCAACCACCCGGCGCAGACCATGCAGATGCTGCGGGAGCGCCAGAACACCGAGACCATCGAGCGGGACGGGCTGCGGTTGCAGCGGTTCTGCCCGCACGCCGGTGAGGACCTGAGCTTCGCCGACATCGGCGGCGGCCGGATCGAGTGCCCGCGGCACCACTGGATCTGGGACGCGCGGACCGGGAAGTGCGTGGACAAGGCCTCGATCGACCTGCGCGTGGAGGTCCTCGACGAGAACTCACCGGTGCTGGTGGCGGAAAAAACCCAAGATCAACTCCCTTTGTGATTCCCCACCTGTTCGGCCGCTTTACTCTTTTTCGCCATTACGTTATGTAGTGCGGTACTCGCCGGTTTCGGCGTTATGGAATTGCTACGGCCCATTAGCGTGACCAAGGCCCGGATTCTGTAACAGAAACCGCTCCCACCTCGATTTTCTGGGCGTCTGACCACCGGATTCGCCGGTGCCGGTGACCTCCCTTTGAACGGAAGGCATAGCCATGCACGCCCATTCCAGCCAGGGGGAGCGCAAGAGGGGACGGCCGCTGTTGCTGGCCGTGGTGTTGTTCGTGCTCACGGGTGGCCTGGTGGTGCTGCCCGTGCCGTTCGGCGGGGTGCCGCAGGCGCACGCGGCCTGCGGGAACAAGATCGCCTGCGAGAACGAGGCCGCGGGCACCGACAACTGGCAGGTGTCGAACTTCGACGACACCATTTCCGGTTTCACCACCGACATCAGCGCCACGCCCGGCTCCACGGTCACCTTCAAGGTCAAGACCAGCGCGCTGGGGTACTCGGTGACGATCTACCGCCTCGGCTACTACCAGGGCAAGGGCGCGCGGTACATGGGCACCGCCAGCCGCAACTCCACGCAGTCGCAGCCCGCCTGCCTGACCGACGCGACCGGCCTGCTCGACTGCGGCAACTGGGCGCCTTCGGTGACCTGGACGGTGCCCGCCGGCGCCACCTCGGGGCTGTACTACGCGGTGCTGCGGCGGTCGAACCTGACCCCGGAGGAGCTGGCGAGCAACCCGCCGGAGAACGAGGTCGCCTTCGTCGTGCGCGACGACGCGAGCACCTCGAAGATCCTGTTCCAGACCTCGGACTCGACCTGGCAGGCCTACAACACCTACGGCAACGGGCCGAACCGCGCGGGCAACAGCATGTACTTCACCACCTACGGCGAGCCCGGCCCCGGCCAGCCGGCGAACCCGACCGGGCCCGGCCCGCAGGGCTCGGCGTACAAGGTCAGCTACAACCGCCCGCTCTACGGCCAGGGCGACGAGAACTTCATCTTCAACGCCGAGTACCCGATGTTGAAGTTCATGGAGCGCAACGGCTACGACATGAGCTACAGCACCGATGTGGACAGTGCCCGGCGCGGGCAGCTGATCAAGAACCACAAGGTGTTCATGGCCGTCGGCCACGACGAGTACTGGTCGAAGGAGCAGCGGTCCAACGTGGAGGCCGCCCGCGACGCCGGGGTGCACCTGGCCTTCATGACCGGCAACGAGGTGTTCTGGAAGACCCGCTGGGAGCCGAGCATCGCCGGCACGCCGACCGACTGGCGCACGGTGGTCTGCTACAAGGAGACCAAGCACGACGGCAAGATCGACCCGCACCCCGACTGGACCGGCACCTGGCGCGACGCCCGCTACAGCCCGCCGTCGGACGGCGGCAAGCCGGAGAACGCGTTGCTGGGCAACATCTTCACCGTCAACGGCAAACGCGAAGACGCGCTCACCGTGCCCTCGGCGTACGGCAAGATGCGGCTCTGGCGCAACACCGCGGTGGCGCAGAAGCCCGCCGGTGACGTCTACACCTTCAAGCCGGGCACGCTCGGGTACGAGTGGAACTCGGTGGAGGACAACGGGTTCACCCCGCCCGGCACGGCCCAGCTCTCGCGCACCACGGTGACCATGGACGGGTTCTGGGTGCTGCAGAACGAAGGGGACGAATACGGCTCCGGCACCAAGACGCACGCGCTGACGCTGTACCGGCACCCCAGCGGTTCGCTGGTCTTCGGCGCCGGGACCGTGCAGTGGGCCTGGGGCCTGGACAACGAGCACGCCTTCGGAGAGCACGACCAGACCGCCGACCCGGCCATCCAGCAGGCCACGGTGAACCTGATGGCCGACATGGGGGTGCAGCCCACCACGCTGATGCCCGGCCTGGTCCAGGCCACCGCGAGCGCCGACGCCACCGCCCCGGTGGTGGCCATCACCAGCGCGCCGCCGACCACGGTCGGCACCGACTACACCATCTCCGGCACGGTCACCGACGCCGCGGGCAAGGTGGCCGGCGTCGAGGTCTCGGTGGACGACGGCGCCACCTGGCACCCCGGCCTGTGGACCGCGGGCACGACGAACTGGCAGTACAAGTTCACCCCGACCACCTCGGGCACCCCGACGGTGAGGGTCCGCGCGGTGGACGACTCGGCGAACCTGTCCGCGCCGGTGTCCCGGGTGATCACGGTGAACATGCGCACCTGCCCGTGCAGCATCTGGACCCCGCAGATGACCCCGGCCAACCCGGCGGCGAACGACGCCGGCGCCATCGAGGTCGGAGTGAAGTGGCGTGCCTCGGCGGACGGGTACGTGCGCGGCATCAAGTTCTACAAAGGACCCGGCAACATCGGCACGCACACCGGCAGCCTGTGGACCCAGGACGGCCGGCTGCTCGGCACCGGCACCTTCACCAACGAGACGACCACCGGATGGCAGACGCTGACGCTGCCGACCTCGGTGCCGGTCACCGCCGGGGTCACCTACGTGGCCTCGTACTACGCGCCGAACGGCCGGTACAGCGCGGACAACTTCACCTTCACCGGCAACGGCGTCTCGCTCGACCCGCTGACCGCGCTGAAGTCCGGCGTGGAGGGCACCAACGGCGTGTTCAAGGGCGGCGGGCCGGGCTTCCCGCAGACCAGCTACCAGGACACGAACTACTGGGTGGACGTGGTGTGGGCGCTCGACCCCGGCCCGGACACCCGCGCGCCGATGCTGCTGTCCACCGCGCCGCTGGCCGGGGAGACCTCGGTGAAGACGGCGAGCCCGCCGGTCTCGGTGACCTTCGACGAGAACGTCGCGCCGAGCACCGTCCAGGTCACCCTCACCTACCCCGGCGGCAGTGAGCCGGGCACGGTGTCCACCGTCGGCGGCAAGGTGACCTTCACCCCGCAGCTGGCGCTGGACGCGGGCACGGTCTACACCGCGACCGTGCGTGCTTCGGACGCCTCGGGCAACGCGGCCCAGCAGGTGCAGTGGCAGTTCACCACCGGGTCACCGCGCCCGGCCGCGTGCCCGTGCACGGTCTGGGACGACTTCACGCACCCGGTGAACAAGGCCGATCCGAACGACTCCTCGCCGGTCGAGCTGGGCACGAAGGTGCGCTTCGACGGCAAGGGCAACGTGCTCGGCGTGCGGTTCTACAAGGGACCGGGCAACACCGGCACGCACACCGGCACGCTGTGGAACTCGGCGGGGCAGCCGCTGCGCAGCGGCACGTTCGTCAACGAGAGCGCGGTCGGCTGGCAGACGCTGGTGTTCAGCTCGCCGGTCGAAGTGCAGGCGAACACCACGTACGTGGTCTCGTACTACGCGCCGAACGGCCACTACGCCGGGGACAACGCGTACTTCCGCGACGCGGGTGCCGACTACAGCGGTATCCGGGCACTGGGTGAAGGGGTCGACGGCGGCAACGGCGTCTACCGCTACGGCTCGGGTGGCGGCTTCCCGCAGAACTCGTGGGGCTCGACGAACTACTGGGTCGACGTGGTCTTCCAGAACGGGCTCAACGGCGACACCACGCCGCCGGCGGTCACCGGCCGCAGCCCGGCCTCCGCCGCGACGAACGTGCCGCTGACCTCGGCGGTCAGCGCCACCTTCACCGAGCCGATCGACCTCTCCAGCGTGCAGTTCACCCTGCAGGACCCGGGGCTGGCCAAGCTGACCGGCACGGCGGCGCTGTCCGCCGACCAGAAGACGGTCACCTGGACACCGTCGGCACGACTGGCGCCGGGCACCACCTACACGGCGAACCTGAAGGTGGCCGACGCCAACGGCAACGCCATGCCGACGCCGACCACCTGGTCGTTCACCACCACGACCACGCCGATCTGCCCGTGTTCGCTGTTCTCGGCGGCCACCGTGCCGACGGTGACGGCGGAGAACGACGGCGGCTCGTACGAACTGGGTGTCCGGTTCAGCTCGTCGGTGCCGGGCACGGTCACCGGGGTGAAGTTCTACAAGGGCACCGGCAACACCGGCACGCACACCGGCAGCCTGTGGACCGCGGCCGGGCAGCTGGTCGCCGGCGGCACCTTCGTCAACGAGACCGCGACGGGCTGGCAGACCCTGCTGTTCGCCACCCCGGTGGGCATCCAGGCCGGTGAGTCGTACATCGCCTCGTACACCGCGCCCAACGGGCACTGCTCCTCCGACGGGAGCTACTTCGAGCGAACGGCCGTGACCAGTACCCCGCTGACCGCGGGCGCGACCGGCGGGGACACGCCCAACGGCGTGTACAACGCCGGGCCGGGCTTCCCGCAGTCGTCCTTCCGCGGGGCGAACTACTGGGTCGACGTCGTGTGGCAGCCGGCGCCGTGACGCGGCGGCTGGCGGTCCTCGTCTCGGGGGTGCCCTGGGACGGGGTGAAGGGTTCGGAACGGCAGCTCGCCGAGGCGCTGACCGCGCACACCGACGTGCTGTGGGTCGATCCGCCGGTCTCCCCGGCCACGCCCGCGCGCTACCGCGGGCTGGCCGGGGCGGGCAGGCAGTGGCGACCGCGGTCACGGCCGGTTTCCGACCGGCTGACCCGGCTGACCCCGGTCGCCCTGCCGGGCCTGTCCCGGCCGGGCGTGCGCTCGACCACCTGGCCGATGGTCCGCGCGCAGATCCGCCACGCACTTCGAGGATCACGCCGGTGGCCGACGGTGGTGATCGCCTGCTCCACGCACGACGTGCTCGGGCGGTGGGGCGAAGGCGTGACGAACGTGCTGTACGGCACCGACGACTGGGTGGCCGGTGCCGAGCTGATGCGCATCGACGTCAAGCAGATCGTCGCCGGTGAGCAGCGCAACCTGGCCAACGCGGACCTGGTGCTCGCGGTCGGCCCCGAACTCGCCGAGCGCTGGCGGGAGTCGGGTGTGGAGCCGGAGGTCTTCCCCAACGGCGTCGACCCCGACGCCTACGCCGCGATCGACTCGGTGACGCCGGTCGAACTGCCGCCGGGCTTCCCGGACAAGATCGCCGGGTTGTGCGGGCAGCTGTCCGACCGGATCGACCTGCGGCTACTGGAAGCCGTCGCGGACACCGGGGTGGGGCTGCTGCTGGTCGGCCCGCGGGATCCCGGGTGGCGGCCGGAGCGGGTCGACGCCCTGCTCGCGCGGGACAACGTGCACCACACCGGGCCGGTGCCGTTCGAGGGACTGCTGCCGTACCTGGCACGGTTCGGCGTCGGGCTCACCCCGTACGCCGACACCGCGTTCAACCGCGCCTCCTTCCCGTTGAAGACGCTGGAATACCTGGCCGCCGGCCGTCCCGTGGTGAGCACGGACCTGCCGGCCAGCCGCCGGTTGCAGGGCCAGTTCCGGGAGCTGGAGATCACCGGTGACGCCGATTCGTTCGCGCTCGGGGTGCTCGACGCGCTGGCCGGTTCACCCGCGCAGGCGCGAGTGGCGGCACGGCGCGAATTCGCGCGACGGCATTCCTGGGCCGCGCGCGCGGCCCGGCTGGTGGAACTGCTGGACAACAGTGACCGCAGGATTCTCAGGGAGGGAACCACGTGATTCCGGTGATGCGGCCGATGCTGGGGGACGAGGAGGCCGACGCCGTGGCGGCGGTGGTCCGCTCGGGCTGGATCGCCCAGGGCCCCAAGGTCGCCGAATTCGAACAGGCCTTCGCCGCGCGGGTCGGCGCGGCGCACGGGGTCGCGGTGTCCTCGTGCACCACGGCATTGCACCTGGCGCTGCACGCACTCGGCGTCAAGCCGGGTGACGAGGTGGTGGTGCCGTCGTTCAGCTTCATCGCCACGGCGAACTCGGTCCGCTACTGCGGTGCCACCCCGGTGTTCGCCGACGTCGACGAGCTGACCGGCAACCTGACCGCGGCGACCGTGGACGAGGTGCTCACCACGCGCACGAAGGCCGTGCTCGCCGTGCACCAGGGCGGCGTGCCCGCCGACGTGGACGCGCTGCGGCGGGTGAGCGGGGGTATCCCGGTGCTGGAGGACGCCGCGTGCGCGGCGGGGTCGACCTACCTCGGCAAGCAGGTCGGCGCGGGGGCGCCGCTGGCCGCGTGGTCGTTCCACCCGCGCAAGCTGCTGACCACCGGCGAAGGCGGCATGCTCACCACCGACGACGCCGGCCTGGCCGCGCGCCTGCGGCGGCTGCGCGAGCACGGCATGAGCGTGTCGGCCGCGGACCGGCACGCGGCGGGCACGGCGATCGTCGAGCAGTACCTCGAAACCGGGTTCAACTACCGGATGACCGACATCCAGGCGGCGATGGGCCTGGTGCAGCTGAACCGGCTGGCCCCGCTGGTCGCCCAGCGGCGCACGATGGCCGCGCGCTACCACGAACTGCTCGCCGAGCTGACCGGCGTGCGCCCGGTGCGCGACCCCGCCTACGGCAAGACGAACTACCAGGCGTTCTGGGTGCTGCTGGACGAGCACGTGGACCGCAACGGCCTGCTCGCCACGCTCGCGGACGCCGGGATCTCCGCCCGGCGCGGCATCATGGCGGCGCACCTCGAACCCGCGTACGCCGGGCACGCGCACGTACCGCTGCCGGTCACCGAAAAGCTGACGCGGCACTCGCTGATCCTGCCGCTGCACCACGAACTCACCCCCGAAGACCAGCGGCACATCGTCGGCGTGCTCGCTTCGGCCCTGCACCCGGTGGTGAGCCGGTGAGCCGTCCGCTGCTGCTCGTCGGCGCCGGTGGGCTGGCGCGCGAGACGCTCGCCGCGGTGCGTGCCGGTACCGGCTGGGAGCCGGTCGGCGCGCTGGACGACAACCCGGCCGTGCACGGCACCCGGATCGACGGCCTGCCGGTGCTCGGACCGTCCACTTTGGTGCACGAGAGGGCGGACGCGGCGGTGGTGCTCTGCGTGGCGAACGTCCGGCGCCCGTACGCCCGCCGCGACCTCGCCGCCCGGCTGGACCTGCCGGACGAGCGGTACGGCACCGTGGTGCACCCGGCCGCGTCGCTGGCGCCGGGCACCGAGGTGGGCGCCGGCTCGATCCTGCTCGCGGGCGTGGTGGTGACCGCGCCGCAGCGGATCGGCAGGCACGTGCTGGCCATGCCGCACGTGGTGTTCACGCACGACGACGAGGCAGGCGACCACTCCTGCTTCGCCGCGCGGGCCACGCTCGCCGGTGGAGTCCACATCGGACAGTGCGCGTACGTGGGTCAGGGCGCCCTGGTCCGCGAATACACGAAGATCGGTGAAGGCGCGGTGATCGGCATGGGTTCCGTGGTGCTCACCGACGTGCCCGCCGGGCAGACCTGGGCAGGCGTACCGGCGAAACCACTGGGGGAACGGTGAAGGTGCTCGTCTATCCACACGCGATGGAGATCGGCGGCTCCCAGCTCAACGCGCTGCAACTGGCGGGGGCCGTGCGCGACCTCGGGCACGAGGTGACCGTGCTGTCCGAGCCGGGGCCGCTGGTCGACTACGTGCGCGAGCTGCGCCTGCCGCACGTGGAGATCCCGCTGCACCGGCGTCGTCCGTCGGCCCGCGTGGCGCGGCGGCTCGGCGGGCTGATCGACGAACTGGGCATCGACGTGGTGCACGGGCACGAATGGCCGCCGGTGCTGGAAGCCGTGGCCGCGACCGCGAATCGGCGGGGCACCGCGGTCTACGCGACCGTCATGTCGATGTCCGTGGTGCCGTTCTTCCCGAAGACCGTGCCGATGACCGTGGGCACCGAAGAGATCCGGGCCGCCGCGATCGCCGCCGGGCACCAGCGGGTCACCCTGCTCGAACCGCCGGTCGACACCGACGGCGACCGGCCCGACCTGGAGACTTCCTTCCGCGAGGAACACGGGCTCGATCCCGCGGTGCCGTTGCTGGCGATGGTGTGCCGCCTGGTGCCGGAGCTGAAGCTCGAAGGCCTGCTCGCGGCCTGCGACGCGGTCGGTGAGCTGGCCGTCGCGGGCCGGAAGGTGCAGCTGGTGATCGTCGGTGACGGCCGCAGCCGTCCCGAGGTCGAGGCGCACGCGGCACGGGCGAACGAACTGGCCGGGTCGCGCGTGGTGGTGCTGACCGGCGAGATCAGCGATCCGCGGCCCGCCTACGCCGCCGCCGACGTACTGGTCGGGCAGGGCGGTTCGGCGTTGCGCGGGATGTCGTTCGGCAAGCCGCTGGTGGTGGTCGGCGAACGCGGGTTCAGCGAGTTGCTGACCCGGGAGACGGCACCGCGGTTCCTGTCCGCCGGGTGGTACGGCCAGGGGCCGGGCTCGCGCGGATCCGGGGTGCCCGCGCTGCGCGACGCGCTCGACCACGTCATCGGGAATCCCGTGTTGCGCAAGGAACTCGGTGCCTTCTCGCGTGAGCTGGTGGTCGAGCGGTTCAGCCTGCGCGGTGCCGCCGAACTGCTGGAACGCGAGTACACCGCCGCGAGGTACGGGCCGCGGCCGCTCGCGCCGCTCGCCGCCGACGCCGCCCGCAGTGCCGCGGGCCTGTTCGGTTACAAGCTGCACCGCAAGTACCAGGGCCTGCGTGGCACGGCCCGCACCGACGACGCCAACGCCAATCCGGTTCTTTCTCGCGAGAGGGCAGCAAGATGAGCGGAATCCCCCTGGTCGACCTGGCCGCGCAGCACCGGCAGGTGGCCGACGAGGTCGCCGAGGGCTGGGCCGCGGTGCTCAAGGCGACCGCGTTCGTCGGCGGCCCGCAGGTCGCCGCGTTCGAGGCCGAGTTCGCCGCCTTCTCCGAGGTGGCGCACTGCGCCGGGGTCGGCAACGGCACCGACGCGCTGGAGTTCGCCCTGCGTGCGGTGGGCGTCGGCCCCGGTGACGAGTGCGTGCTCCCGGCCAACACCTTCATCGCCACCGCCGAAGCCGTGGCGCGCACGGGCGCGACGCCGGTGCTGGTGGACGTCGACGAGGAGACCGCGCTGCTCGACCCGGCGCTGCTCCCCGACGTGCTCACCTCGCGCACCAAGGCGATCCTGCCGGTGCACCTGTACGGGCAGACCGCGGCGGTCGAGGAGATCCTGCCGATCGCACGGGCGGCCGGTGCCTTCGTGGTGGAGGACGCCGCGCAGGCGCAGGGCGCCCGGCGCCACGGCGTGGTCGCGGGCGGCCTCGGTGACATCGCGGCGACCAGCTTCTACCCCGGCAAGAACCTCGGTGCCTACGGCGACGGCGGTGCCGTGCTGACGCGGGACGCCTCTCTCGACGAACGGATCCGGCTGCTGCGCGAGCACGGCTCGCCGCGGAAGTACGAACACACCACGCTGGGCTTCAACAGCCGCTTGGACACCCTGCAAGCGGTGGTGCTCTCGGCGAAACTGCGCCGCCTCGCCGGCTGGAACGCGGCCCGCCGCGAAGCCGCCGAGCGGTATTCGGCCCTGTTGAGCGGAGTACCGGAGATCGAGCGGCCCGTGGTGCTGCCGGGCAACGAACCGGTGTGGCACCTGTACGTGCTGCGCGTGGCCGACCGCGAGCGGGTCCTCGCGCACCTGCAGGCCAACGGGATCGGGGCGGGCATCCACTACCCGGCGCCGGTGCACCTGACGCCCGCCTTCGCTTCGCTCGGCCACCGGCCGGGCGATTTCCCGGTCACCGAACGGCTGGCCGGGCGGCTGCTGTCGATCCCGCTCTTTCCGGAGATCACCGCGGCCCAACAGGAACAAGTGGTGGAAGTGCTGATGGAGGCGGTTCGATGACCGAGGTCAGGGTGCACCCGCGGGGTTTGTGCGAGAGCGACCAGGTCGGCGCGGGAACGCGGGTGTGGGCGTTCGCGCACGTGCTGGCGGGGGCGAAGATCGGCAGGGACTGCAACATCTGCGATGGCGCGTTCGTCGAGGACGGCGCGGTGCTGGGCGACAACGTGACGGTGAAGAACGCGACCCTCGTCTTCCGCGGGGTGACCTGCGAGAACGATGTGTTCCTGGGGCCGAACGTGGTGTTCACCAACGACCTCCGGCCGCGCGCGCACCTCAAGCGCGGCCCGGATTCCCTCCTGCTGACCAAGGTCCGCCGCGGCGCCACGCTCGGCGCCGGGGTGGTCGTGGTGTGCGGCACGGAGATCGGCGAGCACTCCTTCGCCGCGGCCGGGGCGGTGGTGGCGCGGGATGTGCCCGCGCACGCCTTCGTCGCGGGGAACCCGGCCCGGCAGAAGGGCTGGGTGTGCGAATGCGGGGAGCCGCTCACCGCCGACCTGCGCTGTGAGGGTTGCCAGGCGGTCTACGAGCAGCGTTCCGATGATCGCGGGCTGCGCAGGCGAAGCGCATGAGGGGCGCGCGGCAGGCGGCCCTGTCGGGGACCGTGCTGCTGGTCACGCTCGCGTGCACGCCTGCCGCGCCGTCCCAGCCACCACCGCCGGTGACCACCACCAGCCCCGCGCCGGCGAACTTCTCGCTGGTGCCGTGGGAAGGCGGGCCGGAGTACTACGCCGCGTTCGGCAAGGCCAAGGAGGCGGGCTGGACCGACCCGTCGTTCTTCCCGATCGGCGTGTGGTTCGAATCGGTGCTCGACCCGAAGGACACCGAACTGGACAAGGCCGTGGGCATCAACACCTACTTCGAGCTGACGTCGAACAGCTCACTGCCGGTGGTCCGCGACGCCGGGATGCACGCCTTCCCCAGTGGTCCCAACGCCGAAGCCGGTGCCGAAACGGTCGGCTGGACGCTGACCGACGAACCCGACATGTGGGCCGGGCCGGGTCACGGCGCGTGGACGGGGAACGCGCCGGGCAAGGGTGAGGTCTGCGTCAGCGACCCGTGCGGCTACACCGTGCTGAAGACCCTGCTGGACAAACTGCCCGCGGACGACGGCCGCCTGCGATACGCGAACTTCGGCAAGGGCATCATGTTCTGGGAAACCGATGAGCAGGCGCAGCCCTTCGTCAACGACTACACGAGTACCGTCTCGGCGGACCTGTACTGGTACACCGACCCGAACATCTGCGCCTCACCCTCGGAGGGCCCGGCGATCGGCGTGCCCCCGGAACAGTGCCGGGTGGCCGCGAACTACGGCCGCACCATGGACCGCGTGCGCTCACTGGACCTGGCCGACGGGGAACGGCAGCCGATCTACGCGCTGATCGAGAACGGCCACCCGTTCACCGAAGCCGATGCCCCCACCATCACCGGCGACCAGCTGGCGGGTGCGGTCTACAACTCCCTGATCCACGAAGCGCGCGGCATCATCTACTTCAACCACAACTTCGGCGGCGACTGCGTCTCACAACACGTCCTCCGCGACGCCTGCGGCGCCGAAATCCGGCCGGCGGTGACGAAGGTGAACCAGCAGATCACCGAGCTGGCGCCGGTGCTGAACACGCAGTCGCTGGTCCACCTGTTCAGCCCGAACGTGGACACCATGCTCAAGCGGCACAACGGTTCGCTGTACGTCTTCGCCATGCCCAAACGCGGCACCGCGCCGGGCCCGCAAACCCTCACCCTGCCCCCCGGCCTGACCGGCGAGGCGAAGGTGCTGTTCGAAGACCGCTCCGTCCCCCTCACGAACGGCACCCTCACCGACACCTTCGACGCCGAACACACCCACCACGTCTACGTCATCCCCACCCCATAAAGCGCCGTGAATGTGGCTTTCACGGCGGATTCGGCCGTGAAAGCCACATTCACGGCACCACACCCCCCACGCCCATGTCACGAATGTGGCTTTGGGGGCGGATTCGGCCCCCAAAGCCACATTCGTGTCCCTCCCGCACCGCCCACACACACCCGGCGCCCGGGTACCCAACCCGAGCAGCCCGCCCCGGGAACCAAATCCGAGCAGCAGCCCGGCCCTCAACGCGAGCATCCACCCAAGCCCCGCCCGGACACCAACCCGGGCAGCAGCCCAGCCGCGCCCGTGCATCCAACGCGAGCAGCCGCGCCGACACCACAAACCAAGCCTCCGCCCGAGCACTCAACCCGAGCAGCCGCCCAACCCCCCGCCCAAAACCCAAAGCGAGCTCCGGGCACCCCACGCGAGCAGCCCGCCCAGCCCCGCCCGGGCAACAAAGCGATCATCCGCCCGGCCACCCAACGCGAGCAGCCAGCCCAGAAACCCAAGCGAGCCAGGCCACCCAACGCGAGCAGCCGCCCAGAACCTCAAAAGCGAGCCCCGGGCACCAAAACTCGAGCATCCGCCCAGAAATCTCAAAAGCGAGCCCGGGCACCAAACTCGAGCAGCCGCCCAAACCCCCCACCCCGCCCCGGTCCACAGCCAAAAACACGGCGAAGGCCTCGATGTCAAGGCATCTTTCCCGCCTTGACATCGAGGCCTTCGCCGTAGTCACAATCAAAAACCGGGGCGGAAATCCCCCTACCGGAAATCCCCTACCGCAACTCCCGCAACCGCCCCCGCAACGACCAAACAAACGGAACATAAACAAGAACCCCCACCCCCACCCCCAAAAACAACTGCAACGCCGAAGGATCCGTCAAACCCCTTACCCCGAACATAACCCCCACCATCACCACAACCCCCACCACCGGCCGAACCAACGCCATCCCCAGCCGTCGCAGCGAAACCCCAGTCCGCCGCACCATCCAGGCGAATGCGGGCAGTACCACTACCGAAGCCACCAATGCGTGCAACGCCGCCACCCCCGCGATCCCATTCCACCAAGCCCCGAGCGGCAACGCGACCAGCAACGACAAGAACCACCCCACCTGCAACCACAGGCAAACCCGCGACCGCCCCAAAGCCACCAGAAAGTCGTAACACAACTCCGCAAATACCCTGACCACGCCCAAAATCGCCAAGAACTGCACCACGACCGCCGCAGCCGCCCACTTGTCGCCGTACAAAGTGGTCACCGCGGGCAACGCCAGTACACCCAAAGCCGCGCACACCGGCAGTGTCGGCACCGCCAGGATCACCGCCAGCCGGGTAAGGGCCTCGCCACGGGAAGACGCCGAATCCTGCACCCGCGCGAAAGCCGCCAGCGAGACTCGCCGCATCACCACCGAGAACGTGTTCACCGGCCAGCTCGCCAGGTTGAACGCGACCACGTAGAACCCCAGCGCGGTGACGTCGAGCAGTCTGCCGATCACCACGTAATCCACGTTCAGCATGGCGAAGACCACGAAGCTCGCCGCCGCCAGCGGCAGGCCGAACGCCAGCAGCTCCCGGGCCTGCCGCCGGTCGAACCCCGGCCGCGGCCAGTAGTCGACCAGCTTCAGCAACATCAGCGCCGACAGCGCGTTGCCCGCCAACTGCCCCCACGCCAGGCTCCACGCCCCCGCGCCGTTCAGCGCCAGCGTCACCGTCAGCCCGCAGGTGACCACCAGGTTCAGCAGGTCAGCCGCCAGTTGCGCGCCCTGCCGGAACGCCCGGTTCACCAGCTGCACCGCGGTCGCCGTGGCACCGTCGATCAGCACCGAAACACACAACAGCCGCAGCACGCCGACCGCGTCCGGCGAACCCATCGCCTCCGCGAAAGCGGGCGCGCCGAACCAGCAACCCACGTAGAGCAACGCGCTGGACGCCGTGGAGATCGTGGTGACCGTCGGCGCGATCGCCCGCGGATCGCCCTGCCACCGCACGATCGCGAGGCTCACGCCCAACTCGTTCAGCGAGAGCACCGCGTGCAGGGCGACCAGCGCCACCGCGAACACGCCGAAGTCCTCCGGCGCCAGCAACCGGGCGAGCAGCAGCGAGACGAAGAAGCCGCCGAACTTGCCGATCACCGTGTTCAGCAGGCTCAGCGCCAGCGCCCGCCGGACCTGCGGCGGCGCCTCTTCCTGGGTGGTCATCGGGCTCCCGCTTTCAGGCTCGCCTTGAGCTTCTCGGTCCAGGTCACGCGGCCGACCCTGGCGCGGGGCGGGTTTTCGGCTCGGGCGATGCGCAGCAGCGAACCGCACAACCCGACGGAGAAGAAGCTGAGCCCGGCGATCACGCTGAAGCTCAGCAGGTCGAAGGTGGCCGCGGAGATCAACGCGATCAGCATCGCCGAGATCATCGCCCCGGCCAGCCCGCGCATCTCGTGGTTGCGGCTGATCACGATCACCCGCACCGCCGCATAGACACCCACGACGAACATGCCGACGAAGGTGACCAGCCCGATCCAGCCGTTCTCGATCAGCGTCATCAGGTACTGGTTGTCCAGGATCAGGTACTTGTCCGGCAGGAAGGTGCCGAACCCGCGACCGGCGATCGGGTGCAGCCCGATGTGCCGCCACGCCTCGTCGTAGTCGTCGGTGCGCGAGGTGACGCTCGGATCGGAGTCGATGTTCGCGAACAGCCCGTACAACGTGCCGAACAGCCCCGGGATCGCCAGCACCGCGGCCGCGGCGAAGCCGATCGACATCCCGGCCACGATCAGCCTGCGGCGCCCGCGCACGCTGGCGATCACCACCAGGATCACCACCGCCAGGCTGAGGATCGCCGTGCGGGACAGGGAAACCAGCGCGCCACCGCCGACCATCGACAGCGACAGCGCCCACTTCCAGCGTGGTTCACCGCGGTCCATTGCGCGGAACAGGTAGTGCGCGGCGAACGGGATCGCCATCGCGCACACCACCCCGAATTCGATCGGGTGGTTCGTGGTGCCCGACGGACGCCGGAAGCTCGCACGCTCCGGATTGCTGTACTCCGAGGTCGCCTTCAACCCCGGGAACTGCAGGTACTGCGTGAGATCGAGGTCCAGCGCGAACTGGACCAGCCCGATGCCCGCGCACACCGCGATCACGCCGACCAGCACCCGCAGCAGCCGGTTCAGCCGCTCGCGCACGGTCACCGTGTCGCAGAGGAACACGCCGAGCGCGGTCATCGCGGTGATCCGGATCAGGCCGCTGTCGGCCAGGTTCAGCTCGTCGTCGGGCAGGTGCCGTCGCGTGGCGACGCCGTAGGTGATCAGGTTCGCCGCGAGGAAGCAGGTGAGCGCGACCCGGGGTGCGTTGTGCCCCTTGGCCACGCCGAGCGTGTCGACCAGCTGGCTGCACAGCCACAGCACGCCGAGCAGCGCGGCGAAGGCGATGGTCGGCGCCAGCGTCATCGGGATGCGCGAGAACACCAGGCGAGCCGGGATGATCAGCAGCATCGCGAGGTAGATGCACACCAGCCCGGCGCCGTCGATCCGCTTCCAGATCGGCTCGGCCTTGCCGACGAAGGGCGCGGTCTGCACGCCGGTGTCCCTCAGCGTCTGGGGTCGGGCGCGGACGGCAGCGGGCCGACGCTGGCGATGAACACGGTCGCGTCATCGTCCGGCTGCCCGTTCGCCAGCCGCGGCCGGGCACGCGGCGCCGGCGGCGGCTCCGGCTTGTCCTTGGTGACCACGGCTTCTCCGGCCTCGTCCCGGCGCCGCTGCCTCGCCCTGGCCACGCTGTCGAAGGCGAACGTGCCTGCCAGGGTGAGCAGCAGCGACAACACCAGCGCGGCACCGGCGAACCGGATCTTGCCGCCGGTCAGCGGTTCCGGCTGCGTCGGCTGCACCAGTTCCTGTGCCTTGATGAAGGTCGACTCCGGGGCCTGCACCGCGCGCTGGCGGTTGTCCAATTCGGTCCGCGCGCGTTCCAGCACCCGCGCCACCAGACCGCGGCTCTCCTGCTCGGAGGTGGCTTCGGTGGTGACGAAGACGAACGGCCCGTTGGTCTGGCCGTTGTTGGCCAGGTAGGTGCTGCCCGATTCCGGTCCGGCGCCGACCTGTTCCTTGGTCAGCGGGTCGTTGAGGATCTGCGACACGATCTGCGCGGAAATGACCAGGCTGCCGTCGAAGGAGAGCAGCGGGTTGGTCAGCGAGCCCTCGGTGGGATCCGCGGTGACCTTGGCGCCGCTGGACGGCGCGGTGAGCACCAGCGTGCCCGACGAGCTGTAGCGGGTCGGGATGGAGAGGTAGGTGAACGCGGTGAGCGCCAGCGCCACGCCGAGCGCGGGAAGCACCACGTACCAGCGCCTGCGGGCGAGCTGAACGAATCCCCAGAAGTCCATCTACCCCTCCACGAGCCGGTCCTGGGGCGTCCAGGCGCTATTCCTTTAGTCGGCGCAACCCGGATTTCGTTACCCCTGGTCAGGGGGCCACGGCCGTGGCGAGCAGGTTGTCGCGGAAGCGCGGCACGCGCAGCAGCGGCTTGCCCACGCGCATGAGCAGGCGGTCGGTCCGGCGGTTCGGCACGTGCGCGAACTCCCGCAGCTCAAGCTCGATGTCGGCGAACCCGGCGCGCTCGATCTGCCAGCGCAGGTGCTCGGCGGAGTACTCCAGCACGTGCCCGCAGCCCTGGTCACCGGGGATGTCGAAGTGGTCGAAGATCGGCCGCCCGAGCGCCAGGTAGACGATGTTGCGCAGGCGGTACAGGTTCGGCGTGGTGCAGATCAGGTACCCGCCGGGGCGCAGCATCGACCGCAGCCGCCGCAGCGCGACGTGGCCGGGGACCGGCAGGTGCTCGATCACCTCGGAGAGCAGGATCACGTCGAACTCGCGGTCCCCGCCGCTTTCGTCCAGCGCGAGGTTGAAGCGGAAGGTGTCGATGCCCAGGCCGGACAGCGTCGGGAAGCACGCGTCGGTGATGTCGGCGACGGTCGCGCGGTCGGCCCACAGGTCCCTGGCCATCGCGGCGAGCTGCCCGCCGCCGACCTCCAGCACGTCCACCGGCTCGTCCGGCGCCAGCGCGGCGAACCGGTGCAGCACGGCCTCGTAGCGGGACTGGTACCGCGGGTAGTACTGCGGTTCCTCCTGCCAGTCGCCGGCGAGCACCACCTGGTCGAACGCCCGGGCGAAGTCGTGGGAACCGAAGGCGCGCATGGGTTCAGTCCTGTCTCTCGGGGGACGCCGCGGCGGCGCAGGCAGCCAGTGCCACGTGCCGGTTTTCGGGGGAGGTGCCGGACTTCGCGGAGATCATCACGGCCAGTGCGTCCGGGGCGAGGCGGCAGGCGAACTCGAGCGCGCCGGCTTCGTCGAGCGGGGTGTTGTCCCAGTAGGTGTGGCAGTACAGCGAATCCGACGGCACGCGCGGGATGGTGCCGCCGAGCACCTCGTCGGCGAACACGCCGTAGAGGATGAACTCGGAGATGTGCAGCCGCCCGGTGAACAGGTCGAGCCAGCTCTTGCCGGTGACCTCCTGGATACGGTCCTGGAGCAGCCGGACCACGGCGGGTTCCCAGACGTTGAACGGACTCACGTAGTCAGGCAGCGGCAGGTCCGGGGCCGGGGGCAGGCCGAGCAGTTCGCGGGCGGCGGCGTGCCAGCGCACGTGGCGCGGCATGCCGGCGTGCACGGCGTTCTCCGCGCGGAACAGGCCGATCCGGCCGTCCACCGCGAAGCTTCCGGCGGTGGTGTGCCGGATGAGCACCACGTCGGAGTCCATCATCAGCACCGCACGGGCGTCGAACCGCGAGGCCGCGGCCAGTTTGACCGCCTGTTGCAGCACCCAGCCGCGCACCGGCGGCCACGGGCGCCTGGCGTTGAGCCAGATGCCCGCTTTCGGGGTGGCCAGGTAACGCTCGGGCAGGAATTCCGGATATGTCCAAATGCGACAGCGGTCACCCCCGTACCGCGCGAAGAGGTCTCGGTCGGCGGGAGGCACCACCACGTGGTGCACGGCATCGGTGTGGTCGAGCACGGACCGGTGCAGCGCCTCGAAGAGCCCGGCGTCCGGGGCGTAACTCGGGGTCAGCACGGCGAAATCGGTCATCGGGTACGAATCCGTTCGGTCAGCACGGCTTTCAGCGCGAGCCGGTGGCCCGCGTCACGGGCCCGCAGCAGTTCGTGGAGGACCACCAGCGCGCGGAACACCGCCGAGGCGGCCCGGCCGTGGTATTTGGCGAAGTACCGCACGCGGTTGACCGCGAGCAGGGCGGTGAGCGCCGGGCCGGAACCCGAGCCGCCACCGTGGTGGGTCACCGTCGCCTCCGGCACGAAAACCGTGCGGAGGCCGGTTTCCCGGACGCGCCGGAAGAAGTCGACCTCTTCGGAGTACAGGAAGAATCTTTCATCCCAGTCCCCCACCAGTTTCCGGCAACGGGCGGTGATCAGCAGCGCCGCACCGCAGGTCCATTCGGGAGCACCAGCCCCGCCGCGGTACGCGCTTTCGGCCCATTCGGTCTCGCTCCACCCGGACGGCAGCCAGGCCGCGCGCCTGCCGAGCAGGGCGTCGACCAGCGCACGCCGTCGTGATGGCTCGTAGCGCCGCGAGCGGGCCACCGCACCGGAGGTTTCCCTGATCAGCGGTACCGCCACCCCCACGCCGTCGTCCACCGCGGCCAGCAGCGCCGTCACCGATTCACGGTCCACAGTGGAATCCGGGTTCAGCACCAACACGGACTCGCCGGCGCCGACGTGCCGCCAGGCCACGTTGAGCGCGCCCGCGTAGCCGAGGTTGGCCCCGGTTTCCAGCACGCGCGCACCCGCTTCCCTGGCCAGAGCGACGGTGCCGTCGCCGGAATCGTTGTCGACCACCACGGCGGGCAGTTCGGCTTCGGCGAGCCCCGCGAGCAACGCGGGGAGGTCACGGGCGCTGTTGTGGGTCACGATCACCGCAACCGGCATGCCCGGCTAATCGGGCCGTTTCCACGGCTCGTTACCGGGGGATGCCGATCCGAGACCTGGCAGCCGATAACGGCGCGGCCCCGGTGATCGATTCCACCAGCGGGACGAAAGGCGCCGACTGGTGTATCTCACTACGCGAAACAGCCCACCGCACACCGGAAAACCGGTGGCCGGGGGAAAACTGCCCTCGACGGTGTTCGCGCTGGGCGCGGTCAGCCTGCTCACCGACGTCTCCGCCGAAATGATCACCGCGTTCCTGCCGGTCTACCTCCTGTACACCCTCCAGCTGGGATACGTCCAATTCGGACTGCTCGACGGGCTCTACAACGGCGCCACCGCGATGCTGCGGCTGCTCGGGGGCTTTGTCTCCGATCGCCTGCGCAAACCGAAAATGGTCGCCATGGCCGGGTACGCCGCTTCGGCGCTGGCGAAACTGGCCTTCCCGCTCGCCGGTGCGTCCGGCGCGGGCATCGGCGGCGTGCTCGCCTTCGACCGCGCGGGCAAGGGCCTGCGCACGGCCCCGCGCGACGCGCTGATCAGCCTGTCCACCCCGCCGGGGCGGCTCGGCCGCGCGTTCGGCGTGCACCGCGCGATGGACACCTTCGGCGCGCTGCTCGGCCCGCTGGTCACCTTCTGGATCCTGGCCGAACTCGGCACCGGCGCCTCCCCGGTCTTCGTGGTCAGCTTCTGCTTCGCCGTGCTCGGCTGCATCGTGCTGGCGACCTTCGTCCGCGAGCACGTGCCGACGACGCCGAAACCGGCCCGCTCCCCGGTCTCCTGGCGGGCCTGCGCCGGACTCCTGCGTGATCGCCGCATCCGCCGGATCACCCTGGCCGCCGGCCTGCTCGGCCTGGTCACCATCAGCGACGCCTTCGTCTTCGTGGTGCTGCAGAAGACCTCCGGCGTGCCGCTGGAACTGCTGCCGCTGCTGCCGCTGGGCACCGCGCTGGTGTTCCTCGCCGCGGCGGTGCCGATGGGGCTGGCCGCCGACCGGTTCGGCCGCTGGCCCGTCTTCTTCGCCGGGCACGTGCTGCTGCTCGGGGTGTACGCGGCGCTGCTGGTGCCGAACGGGGGCTTCCCGGTCGCGATCGCCGCGCTGGTCGGGCACGGCCTGTTCTACGCGGCCACCGACGGCGTGCTGATGGCCTACGCCGGGCCGCTGGTGCCTGAGGCGCTGCGGGCCAGCGGGCTGGCCGTGGTGCAGACCGGGCAGGCGGTGGCGCGCCTGCTGTCCTCGGTGGCCTTCGGCTTCCTGCTCGCCGCGATGACCATGCGGTCCGCGGTACTGCTGGTGCTGGGCGCGTTCGTGCTGGTCCTGATCGGCTCGGCGCTCCTGCTGCGACGGAGGCCGGATGCGCTGGCTGCGTGAACACCGCGTCGCGGCCGGGATCGTGGCGATGGTCCTGGTCGTGCTGGCGGGCGGCGGGTACGTGTTCTGGAGCTCCGCCGCCGGGCGCGCGGGCGAGGCGGTCTCGGCGGTGCCCGGTGACCTGCTGTTCATCGACCAGTCCGACGGCCGGGACGTGGTGCAGCGGGTGCCGCTGGCCGATCCCGGCGGGCCGCGGCAGGACACCGCCGAGCGCTGCCAGCGGGTCTACGCCGCGGGCGGGACCACGGTGTGCCTGCGCCTGGCCGGGCCGGGGCCCAGCTACGAGGTGGCCGTGCTCGGCGCCGACGGCGGGATCCTGCGGACGCTGGGCCTGGCGGGCATCCCGAACCGGGCGCGGGTGTCGGCGTCCGGGCAGGTCGTGTCGTGGACCTCGTTCGTCACCGGCGACTCCTACGCCGTGCCCGGCGGTTTTTCCACTCGCACCGGAGTGCTCGATCTGCGCTCGGGCACCCTCATCGAATCGCTGGAGGACTTCCCCACCACGGTCGCCGGAGAACCATTGCTCGCCGCCGACCGGAATTACTGGGGCGTGACCGTCGCCGGTGACGACCGCACCTTCTACGCGACGGTTTCTTCCCAGAATCGTACGTGGTTGGTGAAAGGCGATCTGCTCGACCGGACCATGCGGGAAGTGCGACCGGGACCCGAATGCCCGTCCCTTTCACCCGATGGCACCAAGGTGGCCTACAAAAAGCGGCTCGGCCGATTCGGCCAGTGGGAACTCGCGGTACTGGACCTGACCACCCGGCACGAGCAGGTATTGCCAGGAACCACCGGAATCGACGACCAGGCGGCCTGGCTGGACGACACCCGGTTGGCCTACGCACAGGTGCCGGGCGACGGTCGGAAATCTTCTGTCTTCGCCGTGCGCGCCGACGGTTCCGCCCCGCCGGAACTGCTGGTGGCCGACGCTTCTTCGCCGGTGCCAATGCGCTGACCGGACGGCTGTAACGTTTCCCGGGCCCGTTCGACTAAATTCCACGCGGCCTTCTTCTTCTCCCGGCTGGGTCCCGGTCGCACCATTTCACTCTTCCCGGAATTCGAGGCGGCGTGCATGACTGCTGAGCTGGTCGGTGTCCAGATTGGGCCGAAAAGAGTAAAGGTCGGCGTCCTGCACATCGCACCACTGACCGAAATCGACCTCGTCGACCTCGTCGGCACCGCGTGGACCCGCGGCGACGGCGGCTGGATCGTCACCGCGAACGTCGACATCTCCCGCGCGGCCGCCCGCCGCCCGGAACTGGCGGAACTGATCGGCGAGGCCGATCTGGTGGTCGCCGACGGCATGCCGCTGGTGTGGGCCGCACGGCTGGCGGGTGACCACCTGCCGGAGCGGGTCACCGGGTCTTCGCTGGTGTTCTCGCTCTCCGCCGCCGCGGCCGACGCCGGTCGCTCCCTCTACCTCCTCGGCGGTGAGCCCGGGGTGCCCGAGGCCGCCGCCGACGCGCTGAGCACGCGTTACCCGGCGCTGAAGGTGGCGGGCACGCACTCGCCGTCCTTCGGTTTCGAGCGGGACCCGGCCCAACTGGCCGACGTGGCCGACCGGGTGCGCTCGGCCGACCCGGACCTGGTGCTGGTCGGCCTCGGCTTCCCCAAGCAGGAACGGTTGATCCGCGAGTTGCGCGAGGTCCACCCGGGCGCCTGGTACGTCGGCTGCGGCGCGGGCATCCCGATGGCCGCCGGGGAGTTCAGCCGCGCCCCCGAGAAGCTGCAGCGGCTCGGCGGTGAATGGCTGCACCGGCTGGCGCTGGAACCGAAGCGGCTGGCCCGCCGGTACTTCGTCGACGACGCGCCGTTCGCCCTGCGCCTGCTGGCGGGCGCCGCGGCCCGGCGGGTGACCCGATGACCGAGCCGCTCGCCGTGGTGATCGTCACCTACGACAGCGCCGGCGTGCTCGAAGAGTGCCTGCGCTCGGTGCGCGTCGCGGTCGACGGCATCGAGGGCACGCGGATCATCGTGGTGGACAACAATTCCGGCGACCACACGCTCGAAGTGACGGCCGCCTCCTGCCCCGAAGCCGAGATCCTGCGACTGCCCGGCAACCTCGGCTTCGCGGCCGCGGTGAACGCCGGTGTCGAGCTGGCCGGTGGGGCCGACGTGCTCGTGCTCAACCCGGACATCCGCCTCGAACCCGGCGCCGTGCGGGCCATGCGGGAAGCGCTGACCGTCCCCGGCACCGGTATCGCGGTCCCGTTGCTGATGGACAAGATCGGCCGCCCGGCGTTCTCACTGCGGCGGAAACCGACGGCCCTGCGTGCGCTCGGCGAAGCCCTGCTCGGTGGCACGCGGGCCGGGTTGATCCCGGCGTTCGGCGAACTGGTCGTCCGGCACAGCCGCTACCGCGAGCCGGGCACGGCCGACTGGGCGACCGGCGCCGCGTGGCTGGTCTCGCGGGAGTGCCTCGCCGCGACCGGCAAACTCGACGAGCGCTACTTCCTCTATTCGGAAGAGACCGAGTACATGCTGCGCGCCGGCGACGCGGGTTACGCGGTCCGTTTCGCCCCACGAGCCGCGGCGACCCACCTCGGCGGCGAACAATCGACGTCCCCCGAGCTGTGGTCGCTGGCCACCACGAACCGGGTGCGGCTGCGCCGCCAGCGCGCCGGACGGCCGGCCGCGCTCGTGATGTGGTTCGCGGTGGTGCTCAACGAACTCCTGCGCGTCCGCCGCGGGCCGAAGCACCGGCTCGCCCTGCGTGAGCTCGTCCGGTGGCGGCGCTGGCCGTCCCCGCCGGGGGAGGACGTGGGTTACGTCTGCTTCTCGGCGCAGGATTGGTGGTACCACAACAGAGCGCATTCCGACTTCCAGCTGATGCGCGCGGTCGCCGAGCGGCGGAAGGTGCTGGTGGTCAACAGCATCGGCATGCGCATGCCCACCCCCGGCCGCAGCACCCAGGTGACCAGGAAGATCCTGCGGAAGCTGCGCAGCGTGGCGATGCTCGTCCGGCGGCCGCTGCCCGAACTGCCGGACTTCCACGTGATGTCCCCGCTGCCGCTGCCGTTCTACGGTTCACCGTTGCTGCGCCGGATCAACGCGTTCGTGGTGCGGGCGCAGGTGCGGGCGGTGTGCCTGGCGCTCGGGCTGCGCGAGCCGGTGATCATGGTGACCATCCCGACCGCGTGGGACGTGGTGCGCCCGATGGCCAAGCGGTCGCTGGTGTTCAACCGGTCGGACCGGCACTCCGACTTCCCCGAGTCGGACAAGGCCACCATCCAGGCGCTCGAGCGCGGGCTGCTGCGTGACGCCGACACCGTGCTCTACGTCAGCCAGGCGCTGCTCGACGAGGAGCGGCCGCTGACCGGCGATCGCGCGTACTTCCTCGACCACGGCGTGGACCTGGAGCACTTCCGGACGCGACCGGTTTCCGAGCAGCCTGCCGATCTGCGCCGGATCCCCGGCCCCCGGATCGGGTTCTTCGGCGCGCTGGACGATTTCGTGGTCGACTTCGAACTGCTCGAGCGCGTGGCCGCCGAGCTGCCGGAAGCCTCACTGGTGCTGATCGGCGACTCGAGCCACCCGATGGACCGGTTCGACAAGTACCCGAATGTGTACTGGCTGGGTTTCCGCGCGTACGAAACGATTCCCGCGTACGGCTCCGGTTTCGACGTCGCGCTCATGCCCTGGCAGGACAGCCCATGGATCCACCACTCGAACCCCATCAAGCTCAAGGAATATCTTGCGCTCGGGCTGCCCGTGGTCAGCACGGAGTTCGCCGAACTGGCGAAGTACACCGGCCGCGTGCGCGTGGCGGCGGAACCCGCCGGATTCGTCGAGGCGGTGCGGGAGAGCCTGAACCGGGGCGCCTCGTGCACTCCGGAGCTGCTGCGGGCCTCGGTCGCCGACTACTCGTGGCGCTCCCGTGCGGCGGCGCTGACCGCGATCGCCGAGGGCGCACCGGGCCGTACCTGACGCGCGAAGGGTGGCTGCTGCTCGGTTTGGCGGCCGCCACCCTGCTCGCCGTGGTCCTGCTCGTGACCGGTTGACGCGGCCGCCTACTTGCGGATCTCCAGGGTGCAGCACTTGGGGCCGCCGCCTGCTTTGCGTAGTTCGCTGATGTCGACGTAGACCGGGTCGTAGCCGCGCGCGGTGAGGCGTGCGCCCAGTGCGGTGGCCTCGGTCGGCAGCACCACGTTCCGGCCGTCCGAGACGCCGTTGAGGCCGAAGCACTCGGCATCGGCGGCGGTGGCTTCGACGGCGTCCGGGAAGAGGCGGCGCAGGACCCGCAGGGAACCGGCCGAGAAGGCGGCCGGGTAGTAGGCGATCTGCGCGGGCGTGCTGTCGGTGGCTTCCGCGAGCACGAACAACGCGGTGTCCAGGTGGTAGAACTTCGGGTCGATCAGCCGCAGGGAGACCACCGGGACGCCCAGCGCCTCCTGCGCCTCGCCGTGGGCCTCGGGGTCGGTGCGGAAGCCGGTGCCCGCGAGTAGCAGGCGGCCGGTCCAGGCGAAGTCGCCTTCGGCCTCGTTGATCTTGGACGGCATGGAGATGTCGCGGTAGCCGTGTTCGACGAACCAGCGGCGGAAGTGCTCGGCCTCGGCGGCCCGCTGCGGCGCGCGGAAGCGCGAACCCAGCACGCGGCCGTCGATCACGGTGCCGGAGTTGGCCGAGAACACCATGTCCGGCAGGCCCGGCTGCGGGGTGATCTCCTCGACGGTGTGGCCGAGGCGGCGGTAGGTGTCCCGCAGCTCGCGCCACTGCTCGACGGCGCGGGCCGCGCTCGCCGGTTTGCTCGGGTCCATCCAGGGGTTGATCGAGTACTCGACCGCGAAGAAGCGCGGCTCGCACATGAGGTAGCGGCGCGTGGTCGGCACGCGCACCGGAACCTGATCCACAACCGTCATGGGCTCAAGGTAAGGGCGACCTGACTGTGCAAGCAATCGCCGTTCCTTGCGCATTTTCATGCTAAACATTGCAAATGAACACCATCGACCAGCGGATCGTTTCGTGTCTGGTGACCAACGCGCGATCGAGCTTCGCCGAGATCGGCAAGGTGGTCGGCCTGTCCGCGCCCGCGGTCAAGCGCCGGGTCGACCGGCTGCTGGAGACCGGGGTGCTCAAGGGGTTCACCGCGGTGGTGAACCCGGAAGCGCTCGGCTGGGGCACCGAAGCCTTCGTCGAGGTGCACTGCCAGGGCAACGTCGCCCCCGCACGCATCCGCGCCCGGCTCGAACCGCTGCCGGAGGTGGTGGCCGCCTACACCGTGACCGGCGCCGCCGACGCCATCGTGCACCTGCGGGCGGCGGACATCCACCAGCTGGAAACCGCGCTGGAACGCTTGCGCGGCCTGGAGATCATCGACCGGACCGTGTCCACCGTGGTGTTGTCGAGGCTGCTGGAGCGCCCGCCGAACCCGGGCGCATGATGGACCGATGATCCGCAGCGAACAGGCCGGCAAGGTCGCCGTTCTCACCATCGACGCGCCGGACAGCCGCAACGCCCTCACCCTCGACCTCTCCGCCCGGCTGGCCGCCGAAGTCGCGCGTGCCGAGGCGGACGAAGGCATCCACGCGCTGGTGGTCACCGGCGCCCCGCCGAGCTTCTGCGCCGGTGCCGACCTTTCGGCGCTGGGCGAGGCCAAGGAGGAGGGCCTGCGGGCGATCTACGAGGGCTTCCTGTCGGTGGCGCGGTGCAAGTTGCCGACCATCGCCGCGGTCGGCGGGGCCGCCGTGGGCGCCGGGCTCAACCTCGCGCTGGCCGCCGACGTCCGGCTGGCCGGTCCGCGCGCGAAGTTCATCGCCCGCTTCCTGGAACTCGGCCTGCACCCCGGTGGCGGCATGACGTGGATGCTGCAGCGGGCCGTCGGCCGTCAGCGCGCGATCGCCATGACGCTTTTCGGCGAGGTGCTCGACGCCCCCGCCGCCGAGGCCGCGCGTCTCACCATGCGGACGGTCGACGGCGACCACCGGCAACTTCTCGAAGCCGCGTTGGAGCTCGCCGCGCCCGCGACCGAAGCGCCGCGCGAACTCGTCATCGCGACCAAAGCGTCCATGCGAGCGACCGCCGCGGAACCCGGCCACGAAGCCGCGGTCAACATCGAAATAGCGCCCCAGCTGGCGTCTTTGGACTCACCGGAGTTCGCCGACCGGCTGAACCGCCTCCGTTCACGCATTAGCGGGGATTCAGCGGGGAGGACTATCAAGTAGGGCGTGACGGGACACACCCGGGGCTACCACAGGTAACTGTTACCATAAGTCACAGGTAAGTCGGCTCACACCACGAGATACACCAGAAGCTCTCCAAGTAGCCTTGAGGTAGAGGCGGCATTGTCAGATCCCCGGTGCAAGGCAACGCCAGTCGGGAGAGAGGGAATCCCTGACCCATGAGCACGAGTGCGAACGGCAACGGCGCAGACGCACTGACCGCGCTGTCGCCCGCCAGGCAGACCGAGATCAGCAAGCTCGACCGGGTGGTCATCCGCTTCGCCGGCGATTCCGGTGACGGCATGCAGCTGACCGGGGACAGGTTCACCTCGGAAGCCGCCGCCTTCGGCAACGACCTGTCGACGATGCCGAACTTCCCGGCCGAGATCCGCGCACCACAGGGCACCATCCCCGGCGTTTCCAGCTTCCAGGTGCACTTCGCCGACTACGACATCCTCACCCCCGGCGACCGGCCGGACGTGCTGGTGGCGATGAACCCCGCCGCGCTCAAGGCGAACCTGAACGACGTCCCACATGGCGGGACGGTGATCGTCAACACCGACGAGTTCTCCGGCCGCAACATGACCAAGGTCGGCTACGACGGCAACCCGCTCGAGGACGACACCCTCGCGCCCTTCCAGGTGCACAAGGTGGCCATGTCCACGCTGACCCGCGGCGCGCTGGAGGCGACCGGGCTGTCGAAGAAGGACGCCGAGCGCGCGAAGAACATGTTCGCGCTCGGGCTGCTGTCCTGGATGTACCACCGGCCCACCGAGGGCACCGAGGCCTTCCTCCGCGAGAAGTTCGCCAAGAAGCCGGACATCGCCGAGGCGAACATCCTCGCCTTCCGCGCCGGCTGGAACTACGGCGAAACCACCGAATCCTTCGCGACCACCTTCCAGGTCGCCCCGGCCAAGCTGGCCCGCGGCACCTACCGCCAGATCACCGGCAACACCGCGCTGGCCTACGGGCTGGTCGCCGCGGGGCAGCGCTCCGGGCTGCCGATCCTGCTCGGCACCTACCCGATCACCCCGGCCTCGGACGTGCTGCACGAGCTGTCGAGGCACAAGCACTTCGGCATCCTGACCTTCCAGGCCGAGGACGAGATCGCCGGCATCGGCGCCGCCCTCGGCGCCTCCTACGGCGGCGCGCTGGGCGTCACCTCGACCTCCGGGCCGGGTGTGGCGCTGAAGTCGGAGACCATCGGCCTCGGCGTGATGACCGAGCTGCCGCTGGTGGTCATCGACGTGCAGCGCGGTGGCCCGTCCACCGGCCTGCCGACCAAGACCGAGCAGGCCGACCTGCTGCAGGCCCTGCACGGCCGCAACGGCGAAAGCCCGGTTCCGGTGATCGCGCCGCAGACCCCGGCCGACTGCTTCGACGCGGCGATGGAGGCCACCCGGATCGCGCTGAAGTACCGCACGCCGGTGCTGCTGCTCTCCGACGGCGCGATCGCCAACGGCAGCGAGCCGTGGCTCATCCCGGACGTGGACAGCCTGCCCGACCTCCGGGTCGAGTTCGCCACGGAGCCCAACGCCACCGACGGTTCCGGCGAATTCTGGCCCTACGTCCGCGATCCCGAGACGCTCGCCCGCGCGTGGGCGGTCCCCGGCACCGCCGGTCTGCAGCACCGCATCGGCGGGCTGGAGAAGGCCGACGGCACCGGGCACATCTCCTACGACCCGGACAACCACGACAAGATGGTCCGGCTGCGCCAGGCCAAGATCGACGGCATCGACGTGCCCGACCTGGTGGTCGACGACCCCAGCGGCGGCAAGGCCAGGGTGCTGGCGATCGGCTGGGGGTCGACCTACGGCCCGATCGGCGCGGCCTGCCGCCGGGTGCGCAAGCAGGGCATGGCCATCGCGCAGGCGCACCTGCGCCACCTGAACCCGTTGCCCGCCAACCTGGGCGCCATCCTGAACTCCTACGACACGGTGGTGCTGCCGGAGATGAACCTGGGCCAGCTGGCCATGGTGCTCCGCGCCAAGTACCTCGTGGACGTGCACTCCTACACCAAGGTCGCCGGACTGCCGTTCAAGGCCGAAGAGCTGCAGGGCGTCTTCACCGACATCATCAAGGGAGTCGAGGGGAAATGACCGCGATCGATCTGGGCTTGCCCGTGCTCGGTGGCCTCGAGGGCGTGCCGACCACCGACGCGCCCCAGAAGGCCAAGGACTACAAGAGCGACCAGGAAGTCCGCTGGTGCCCCGGCTGCGGTGACTACGTGGTGCTCAACGCGGTGCAGTCGTTCCTGCCGACGCTGGGCCTCAAGCGCGAGAACATCGTGTTCATCTCGGGCATCGGCTGCTCCTCGCGCTTCCCGTACTACCTGAACACCTACGGCATGCACTCGATCCACGGGCGCGCGCCCGCCATCGCGACCGGGCTGGCCACCACCCGCCCCGACCTGAGCGTGTGGGTGGTCACCGGGGACGGCGACGCGCTGTCGATCGGCGGCAACCACCTGATCCACGCCCTGCGCCGCAACGTGAACCTGAAGATCCTGCTGTTCAACAACCGGATCTACGGGCTGACCAAGGGCCAGTACTCGCCGACCTCCGGGCCGGGCATGGTCACCAAGTCCACCCCGATGGGCAGCGTGGACACCCCGTTCAACCCGCTGTCGCTGGCGATCGGCGCGGAGGCCTCGTTCGTCGGCCGCGCGCTGGACTCCGACCGCAAGGGGCTGACCGAGGTGCTGCAGGCCGCGGCCGAGCACCGCGGGTCGGCGCTGGTGGAGATCTACCAGAACTGCCCGATCTTCAACGACGGCGCGTTCGAGGTGCTCAAGGACAAGGACGAGGCGCAGCGCAGGCTGATCCCGCTCAAGGCCGGTGAGCCGATCCGGTTCGGGCCGGAGAACGAGTTCGGCGTGACGCGCAGCGCCTGGGGCGGCCTGGAGGTCGCCAAGGTCAGCGAGGTCGGCGAGGCGAACCTGGTCGAGCACGACCCGACCATCGAGGACACCAGCTACGCGTTCGCGCTGTCGCGGATCGGCGACCAGAACCTGAACCACACGCCGATCGGGATCCTGCGCCAGGTGGCCCGGCCGACCTACGACGACCAGGCCAGGGCCCAGGTGGAGCAGGCAACGGCCGCGAAGAAGCCGGACCTGCGTTCCCTGCTGCACGGCAAGGACACCTGGACCGTCGCCTGAGGTTCTTTTCGTCTGACTGACTAGCCGAGCGGGCGGAAACCGACCCGCTCGGCGTCGGTCGCGGTACGGAACCACACCTCGGCGACCATGCGCGGGAACTGCGGTGACTCCTCGGTGCAGTACCGCAGGGCCGTCACGCTGGCCTTGACGGTGAACTCCTCGGCGGGACGGCCACCACCCGGCTTCGGCATGGCCGAGCCAGGCCCGAACGGGCCGATCGGAACGGCGGGCTCGGGCTCGAACTCACGGGCGGGCGGCGGCTCCGGCACGATGCCGTTGGGCCCGGCCGGGACGGCGGGCTCGAACAGCGAACCACTGTTCTGCCCCTGCTCGAGCACGGGTTCGCGGCGCTCGACCTGGCGCACCGACGGCTCGATCGGCTGCGGCGGGTCGAAGCCGCCCAAGGGCGCCTGCCGGGGCTGGCGCTTGGGCAGCACCTGGGTGCGCTCGGCGGCCAGTTCCTCTTCGTAGGACTGTTCCTCGGTGAAGGCGTAGGCGGGCGGTTCCTCGTCGACCGGGGCGGGGGTGAAGAGGCTGGCGGGCCGTTCGTCGTCCAGCACGCCGGCACCGTTGTAGTAGACGGTCTCCTCGGCTTTCTGCTGACGGGCGAACCAGCTCTGCTCCACGGACTCGTGGGCCTCGTCGTCCTGCTCGCGGGGACGTTCGTCGTAGTGCTGCCCGATTTCGATGCCGGCCTGGATGGGCTCGGGCTCTTCGTACGGCTCGCGCTCGGCCGCGGGTTCGTACTCCTGCTGCTCCGGCTCGTACGGGTCGCGCATGGACTCCGGCTCGAACGCGGGCTGATAGCCGGTCGCCGACTCCGCCTGGTGTCCGTTCGCGGCCTCGTGCTCCAACGGGGGCTGGTACCCGGTCGGCGCCTCCGGCTCATACGCGGGCTGGTAGCCAGTCCGGGACTCCACCTCGGGCTCGAACGCGGGCTGGTACCCAGTCCGGGACTCCGCCTCCGGCTCGAACGCGGGCTGATACCCGGTCGCGACCTCGCGCTCGGCCCCTGCCTGATAGCCAGTCGCGGCCTCACGCTCCGACGCGGGCGGGTACCCGATCGGGGCCTCGCGCTTCACCGGGGCCTGATAGCCGGTCGGCGCTTCCGATTCGAACGTGCGCGTCGGCTCCGCGGTGGGTGCTTCCGGGGTGAACTGGCGGGTCCGCTCACGAGGCGCCGCCTCCGCGGCCGTGAGCCGCCGCTGCAGTTCCTTCACCTGCTTGCGCGCCGGCAGGACCAGCAGCAGAACCGTCAGCAGCGCCCCCAGCGCGAACGCCGCCACGCTCCACAACCAGACCTGCGTGAAAATCGACATCTCTGCCGCGTCCCTCCTTCCGGCCCCCTCGGCTACTTGACGGGACCGGGCAGCCGTCCTTACGCCCCCTGTCGGGGGTCACTCAGCCGGTGCGCGCCACCAGGTAGTCGGCGACCGACTCACAGGCGTCCCGCGCCGGTGACGCGGGCAGCGAAGCCAGTTCGACCCGCGCGCGCTGAGCGTAGTCGGCAAGGGTGTCCTTCGCCCGATCGAGTCCGGAAGAGGCCCGCAACAGGGTCAGCGCCTCGTCCACCAGGTGGTCCTCGGTGATGGGACCGGAGAGCAGTTCCACCAACCGGGGGTCGGTGGCCGGGTCGGCGAGGGCGTAGAGCATCGGCAGCGTGCGCACACCTTCGCGCAGATCGGTGCCCGGGGACTTGCCCGACTGCTCGGAGGCCGAGGCGATGTCGATGACGTCGTCGGAGATCTGGAACGAGGTGCCGATGATGTCGCCGACGCGACGGAGCGTGTCCACGTGCTCGGCGGGCGCGTTCGACAGCATGCCGCCGAACCGGCCGGCGGTGGCGATCAGCGAACCGGTCTTCTGCGCGATCACCGAGAGGTAGTGCTCGACCGGGTCCTCGCCGTCGAGCGGGCCGACGGTCTCGCGCATCTGACCGGTGACCAGCTCGCCGAAGGTCTCGGCGATGATCCGGGCGGCGTCGGTGCCGAGGTCGGCGACCAGCCGGGAGGCGTGCGCGAAGAGGAAGTCGCCGGTGAGGATGGCGATGGTGTTGTCCCAGCGGGCGTTCACGCTCTGCGCGCCGCGGCGCATGGTCGC
Organism: Saccharothrix sp. AJ9571; assembly: GCF_021725495.1. Classification (NCBI taxonomy): domain Bacteria; kingdom Bacillati; phylum Actinomycetota; class Actinomycetes; order Pseudonocardiales; family Pseudonocardiaceae; genus Saccharothrix; species Saccharothrix sp. AJ9571. The sequence goes on from NZ_CP091382.1 coordinate 1,913,430, forward strand.
CTCGTCCATCACGTCGTCGTGGTAGAGCGTCGCCAGGTGCACCAGCTCGACCGCGGCGGCCGCGATCACCACCGCCTCACGCCCCCCGACGCCGAACTGCGAGGCGAGCAGGGTGAACAGCGGGCGAAAGCGTTTGCCCCCGGCCTCGACCAGGTGGGTCGCCGCGTCGTTGACCGCCTTGACCTCGCTGCGCACGGTTTCCCGCAGGAGCGCTTCCACGTCGGACAGGCCACCGGCCAGGTCGCGCAGCAGCCCCTCGTCGGCGATCTGCAGGCCGACGGCCGCGCGCAAGTCCTCCATAGCGCCATCACGCACTGCCACTTCGGCTCCGCCCTCTCAGCACTGGGTCACGGGTTCACCCAAGCCTAATGGCTGGGGTGGGGACGCAGGTGGCCTGCTGCTCCTCGCCACAGGTGACGAACGCGACAAACCCACGATCTGACTGAACGGTGAACAAGGAAGGACGCAGAGTGTTAATTTCGGGGGCGAGTCACGCAAGGCGCTCGGATGGTGACCCCGTGGTCACCGATTGGCCTCGGGGAGGAGACCAGCATGACCACGCCTGACAACCCGCCCGCCCCCGCTGGCGGCTATTCCTTCGAACCAGCGGAACTGAACAGCATCGCCCGGGAATGGGACGACCTGGCCGCGGCCTACCAAACGGACCTCCGCATCGCCGAGCAGCTCGCCTCGGCCGAGGGACCAGGCGCCGAATACGCCTCCGGTGACAACGCCCAGCTCGTCCGCCAGTCGGGGCTGACCCTGCGGTCCGCGCTGCACGACCGGATCGACTACTGCCGAGCGCAGGCCGATAAGTTCCGCACGGCCGCTGGTCGGTATGCCGAAGCCGACACCGGTGCCGGCGCGGAGATCGGCAACCAAGGAGGCTCGCTCTAGATGCGTCGACCAGTCGTCCGGATCCTGCCGTGGGCAGCAGGGATGTTGTTGCTGCTCAGCGCCTGCGAAGGCAAGGACGTGACGGGCAACCCGTCCGTCCCCCAGGCAACCGCGAGCCAACCGGCGCAGTCGGCGGGCGAATCGGAGGTCCCCGGTTTCGGGGCCCCGAAGGTCGAAAACCCGCTCGACGTCGGCGGACTCGATCAGCGCCCGTGTGAAACCCTCACCGACGCCCAGGTGACCGAGCTGCTCGGCTCGGACACCACGGAGAAGGAAGAAAACGTCAGCGGGCCGATGTGCTCGTGGCACAGCTACGGCTCGGACGGCGCCTTCGTCGCGGTCAGCTTCCCGACGGTCACCGATCTCGGCCTCACCGGCCTGTACCGGGGCAAGGGCGAGCAGTTCAAGTTCTTCAAGGAGATGTCGCCGGTGCGCGGTTATCCGACGGTGGCCTGGGGCCAGACCGACGACACCGCCACGGACGGCCGCTGCGGTGTCTCCGCGGGCACGACCGACCGGACGACCCTGGACGCGACCGTCACCCTTTCGCAGAAGAACGTCGGCACGAAGGATCCGTGTGAGGCCGCGCGTGGGGTGCTTGATCTGGTGATCGGCAACATCCAAGGGGGCAGTCGATGAACAGCCCCCTCAACGCGGCGCAGATCTACGAGCAGATCAACGGTGGTCCCGGCACGACGTGGCTGGTGGCGGCGCAGGAGAGCGCCTCCAACCTGACCTCGAACCTGTCCGAGCGCGCCCAGCAGATCGCCAACCTCGCCCAGAAGATCCAGGCCGGCTGGACCGGCGAAGCAGGCGCGAACGCGGCCAACGCGGCCCTGCCGCTGGCGAAGGCCTCGATCGCGGACGCCGAGTTGCTGGCCGAGGCGGGCACCGCGCTGGAGAGCCAGACCTCCGCCTTCGGCACCGTGCAGCACCGCGTGGTCCCCGTGCCGCCCACCAAGCCCGAGCTGACCTCGGCGGACGTCTTCGACGCGGTGACCACCGGCAACTGGGACGGCTACAACAACAAGGTCGGTGAGTGGCAGGCGAAGAGCCAGCAGAACATCGACGCCTTCGCCGGGTACCACGCGACGAGCATGGGCAACGGCGACACCATGCCCAGTTCCTTCACCCCGCTGGTCGACCCGGGCGCACCGATCGGCTTGGCCGAGCACACGGCAACCCCGACGGGAGGCGCCCCTGGCGGCAGCCAGCCGAACACCACCGCGGGCAACGTTCCCGGTGGAAGCCACCCCGGCAACGTTTCGCCGATCCCGCAGCAACAGCAGGCACCGCAGCAGAAGCAGCAACAACCGGCTCCAGCCGGTCAGTCGCCGAGTCCGGTCGGGCAGTCTCCGACGGACGGCACCAAAGCGGCCGCCTACAACCCGCCCGTCGCACCCAAGGCACCGCCCAGCGGCGGCACACCCAATCCCTACTCGCCACCACCGGGCAGCAACCCGTGGTCGCCGCCGCCCGGATTTCCCGCGAACCCGGGTGGCCGCCCCGGCACCGGCGTTCCGAACAGCGGTGGTCTGTACAACGGCGGCCGTCCCGGTTCCCTCGGCGGACCAGGCGGTACCCCCGGAACACCCGGTACCCCAGGCAATCCGCCCGGCCGTTCGGTCGGCGGAGTACCGACCGGCGGCGCGCCGACCGGCGGAGCACCGGTCCGCGGTGGCACCGGCCCCGCCGGCATGGCGGGCAAACCGGGCGGTCCCGGTGGTGTGCCGTTCGGCCCGGCGGGTGCGGGTGGCGCCCAGCGCGGTGAGGAGGACAAGGAACACCGCCGTCCCGACTACCTGTTCGGCCCCGATCCGGACAAGCTTTTCGGCGGGGACACGGAAAAACCGACGCCACCGGTCATCGGTGAAACCAGGAAGCCCAGCTGATCGTGGTCATCGGGCACCGCATCGAAATATCGCTGAACACCTTGCTCACGGCCATGCGATGGACGGGACACGACCAGCCGCACCTCATTTTCGCGGGTGGTGAGCGCTACATCCCACCCTCCGCGGCACCCGGGTTGGACAATGCCGCCAGGACGGAACTGAGCGAACTCGGTCTCGTCCAAGGCAATCGGCTCACCAATGATTTCGAGGACACGCTGCACCTGCTCAACCGCCCGCCGATCGAGTATTTCGCGCACGTCCGCACCCAGGACGAGAGCTACGAAATCCTCGTGGCGGGGCACGACCGGACCGCGGTCGTGGTCGTGCACCAGGGCGAGCAGGTGTGGCTCAAGCCGTACCGCGGCCAAAGCGCGGCGACCTTGCTGGTGGACCACCTGCCGAGCTTCCCGGCGGCGAACTTCACCCCGTTCACCGTGCCCCGGCACGAAATGGCGGAGGAATCCGGCGCCGCGGGAATCTACGACGAAAAACCGGCGAAAAGCCAGGAAGCCAAAGAACTCGACGAAATCTTTTCCGTGCCCAATTACGGCGCCGGATTGCTGCACGCGGCGAAACGGGATCACCGCGGCAATCGGCAGCAGGCACCCGTCGGCCTCAGCTATCTGGACATCGACGCGGGACGCGTCGGCCTGAGCAGCAGCGGGCCGCGCGGCAATGAACACATCGTCGTGCTGCCGGGAGATCGGACTCGGCTGAGCGAAAAGGTGGCCTCGTTGGGCGCAAGCCTGCACTGAGCCGCACATCGATATGCCACACTCGGTCTCCGGACGACTACGGACGTGAACAGGGGAGGTTCGCGCGTGACGAGCCCTGACCAGCTCTTCGCCGATTTCGAAGCCAAGCTCGCGGAAACGCAGCGCAAAGCCGAACAGATGCGCGCGGAGATCGAACTGGTGTCGGTCAGCGAACGCAGCAAGGACGGACAGATCAAGGTCACCGTCAACCACGCCGGCAACCTCACCGGCCTGGAGATCGGCCCGATCGCCCGCGCGAAGGCGGATCTGGACCAGCAGATCCTGCACACCATGCAGGCCGCGCAGAGCAAACTCGCCGACGCGATGCAGGGCGGCGTCCCGTCGATCGCGGGCACCGAAACCATGGCGGAGCTGATCGAGCAGCTCAACGCCGCCTACCCGGAGCCCGAGCCGGACGACTACATCGAAGGCGGTGGCGGCTACGGCGCCATCCCGGACGAGGACAGCCGTTTCGTGGCGGAACACGACACCCCGGCACCCCCGCCGCCGCCACCCGCGCCCCCGGCCCCGGAACGCCGCCCGCGCCCCACCCGCCCCACCACCGAACCCGCCCACGACGACGACTACTTCTCCGGCAACGACTTCCTCACCGACGAGGGAGACCGCCGATGACCATGGACATCAAGGCGGATCCGGACGAGCTGAGGCAGCACGCCAAGAACATCGAGAACCTCCAGAACGAACTGTCGGCCGCACTGACCGCGATCGCCCAGGTGACCGACCCGGATGCCTTCGGCGTGCTCGGCCGCCCGCTCGCGATGATCTGCGGCACCTTCATCGACGAGACGACCAGCCAGTTGCGCACCGCGGTCCAGACCACCGACGAGCACCTGCGGAAGGTGCGGACCTGGGCCGCGCACACCGATGACAACGAGGAGTCGATCAAGACGCTCTTCGCCACCATCGAGGAGCCGAAGTGAGCGAAGAGCACAACCCGATGACCACCGACGGCGTCCTCGGCGAGGCCCAGGAGACATCGAAAAGAACAAGTACCGGGTCCCGCTCGTCGAACTCGACCTCGAAGGCGCCGGGCTGCTCCAGGACATCGCCGACGGCTACGTCAAGTGCACGAACGGGGACTGGGCCGAAGGCCTGCTCGACGTCGGCGTCGGCGTGGCCGCCGACGGGAAGAGCCTGCTGGGCAACCCCGTCGAGGCGCTGCTCGGCATGGGTTTCGGCTGGGTCATCGAGCACCTGTCCCCGTTGAAGGACCTGCTCGACTGGTTCGTCGGCAACCAGGACCAGCTCAGCCTGGCCGTCAACGCGTGGAGCAAGGTCTCCGACGGGGTGCAGGCCGCCGCCGAGCACTTCACCACCAGGTTGATGGAAGACAGCGCCACATGGCGGGGTGCCGGCGCCGATCAGTACCGGAAGTACGCCCAGCAGCGGATCAACATCCTCACCGCGCTTTCGGACTCGGCACGCACCGTGGCCACCGCGGTGGAGATCAGCAAGTCGATCCTGAAGGTGGTCCGCGACATCATCCGCGGCATCATCGCCGACACCGCCGCCAAGGTGATGATCATCCTCTGCCGCACCCCGCCGCCCACCTATCCCGTCGCGGTCGCCACCGAAGTGGCGCCGACCGTCGCACAGCAGTCGTCCAAGGCCATGCAATGGGTCCAGCGGCTGGTCAGGGCGTTCCAAAACCTCCAGAAGCTGCTCGGCGACCTGGTCGGGAAGCTCGGCGGGCTCGGCAGGCTGATGACGACGATGGGCAAGGAAGCCGGGGCGTACGGCGGTGTGCTCAAGAACGCGACCACCCAGGCGTACGGCGAAGTGATCGCGGATCTGCCCAAGCGCGTCGGGACAGAGGTCGCCAAGGAAGCCACCAAGAGCACCGTCGGCAACCTCGCCAAAAGTGCTGCCTCGTTCGGTGAGACCGGAGCGGGCGAACAGGCTCGCTGGAGCGAATCGGACGCCAAGGAGCTGAGCGATCGGAACAAAACCCGGATCTACGACTCCCGGGAGGAATACGAGTTGCCCGGGAAATCCGCGGAAACCCAGCCGGTCATGCCGTTCCAGACCAACGGCGGCAACAAGATCACCGGCTCGATCGACTGAGCCATGCATGTTTCCGTACTGCTCCGGATCGCGCAGCAGCAGACGTCGCTGGAAAAACTCGGCGGGTTCCTCCGGTTCGTGGTGTTCTGGCTGACCATTCCGGCCAGCTTTTTCCTCGGCCTGACGCTGCTGAACCTCGACACGGTCAAACAGCGCGACGCCGAGTACACGGTGGACGAAACCGGGGCTGTCGCCTACGTCAAGAAATGCACCGAGTACGGGCCGATCAGCCACGCGGGTTTCGGTTACCACTGGGGTTGTTCCGTCGACTACGGCGGTGGCGGGCGGGACCTGAAGCCCTATTCGAAGCAGCCCCAGAGCGACATGTTCACCCCCGCCGACGTGGGGAAGACCTTCGCGGTCCGAAAGATCGGCAAGCAGTTGTACCGCTACCACGAGGTCGACCGGACGACCTGGGGCGACCTGGGGTCCCTCTACCCCTTCCTCGTCGTGGGCGCCATCGCCACCGGCCAGTTATGGGGGTTCGGGCGCTGGGCGGTGGGCAGCCTGGCGGTCGGCATCAAGCTGAGCCCCAACGTCGGGCGCAGGTACATCGAAAAACTGCTGCGGCAGGGACGACTGGTGGCCAGGCCGTACGACCCCGGCTTCTACCCCGAAGCCGCCGCCACGGTGCAACTGACCAAGGTGCACGGGCACTGGGTCAAAATCACCAAGACCGGGATCACCGCCCACCACAAAAACAAGTACCGCCACAGGGTGCTCACCTGGTCGTTGCGCTGGTCCCAGATCGAGAAGCTGGAGCTGACCGCGTTCTACCGGCCCGACGACGAGGACAGCGAATACCCGATCGCCCGGGTCATGGACATCTACACCATTCCCCGGGACCTGGCCTCACGCGACCCCGGGCTCAAGAAGCACTGGGGCGCCATGGGCATCGAAGACGGCGCCCGGTTCGAGTACTTCCTCAGCCGCGAAAAGGCGTTGGCCATCAACACCACCAACGCCGCCTACCAAGCCCTCCGGACGAAGGGGCCACGGTGAACCGCGGCGATCAGATCTCCGGCACCATCACTCCTCCGATGGCTGAGTTCTCGGCGCCGCCGGTCGATCGCTCTGCGCGGGGGCGAGCGGCACCCCGAAACGCGCAACCCTGAGTGCGGATTTCGGCTGCACGAACGTGGAATCCGGCCATCCGAGTGAGGAACTCGGCTGTCTGAACGTGGGATTCGGCTGCCTGAGTGTGGAGTTCGGCGTGGTGGTGAGGGCGAATGCTGTGAGTGGGGCATTACTTGCGTTCAATGCAAGTAATGCCCCACTCATAGCATGGGAGGGTCAGGAGGCGAAGCCGCCGGCGCCTGCCCAGTTGAGGGCGAAGGCGGGCAGGATGCCGAGTACCAGGGTGACGATGACGCCGAGCGTGATGGCCACCGTGGTGAAGGTGCCCGGCACGGTCACCGTGGGGCCCTCCGAGGACGGCTCCGAGAAGTACATCAGCACGACCACGCGCAGGTAGAAGAACGCCGCCACGGCGCTGGCCACCAGCGCGATGACCACCAGCGGGGCCATGCCGTCGGTCAGCGCCGCCTCGAAGACGACGAACTTGCCGATGAAGCCGCTGGTCAGCGGGATACCCGCCAAGGCGAGCAGCAGGAAGGTGAACACCCCGGCCACCAACGGCGACCGCTTCGCCAGGCCCGCCCACGCGGACAGGTGCGTGGCCTCCCCGTTCGAGTCGCGCACCAGGCTGACCACGCCGAACGCCGCCAGCGTGGTGAACCCGTAGGCCAGCAGGTAGAACAGCGTGCCCGACAGGCCCTGCTCGGTCATCGCGATCGCGCCCACCAGCAGGAAGCCGGCGTGCGCGACGGACGAGTAGGCGATCATGCGCTTGACGTCGGTCTGCGTGAGGCCGAGCACCGCGCCCAGCACCATCGACGCGATCGCGACGCCCCACAGCACGCCGCGCCATTCCCAGCTGGTCGACTCGAAGCCGACGGTCAGCACGCGCAGGATGCCGCCGAACGCGGCGACCTTGGTGCACGCCGCCATGAACGCGGTGATCGGGGTCGGCGCGCCCTGGTAGACGTCCGGGGTCCAGGTGTGGAACGGGCCGACCGAGCCCTTGAACAGCAGGCCGACCATGAGCAGCCCGAGCCCGGCGAACAGCAGCGTGTCCGAGCGGTTGGTGCCCGCGGTGGCGTTCGCGATGTCGGCCAGCTTCACCGAGTTCGCGTAGCCGTAGAGCAGCGCCAGGCCGTACAGGAAGAACGCGCTGGAGAAGGCACCCAGCAGGAAGTACTTGACCGCCGCCTCCTGCGAGATGAGGCGGCGACGGCGGGCCAGGCCGCACATCAGGTACAGCGGCAGCGACAGCACCTCGAGCGCGATGAACATGGTGAGCAGGTCGTTCGCCGCGGTGAAGACCATCATGCCGCCGAGCGCGAACAGCGTCAGCGGGAAGACCTCGGTCTGCATGCCGGTGGAGCCGACCTGCGCGCGGTCCTGGAAGGTGCCCGGCCGGATCGCCGCCTGCGCGACGAAGGCGCCGCCCGGCTCGACCGAGCGGTCCCCGATCAGCAGCACCGCGCCGACCGCCAGCGCCAGCAGCGTGCCCCAGAGGAACAGCGCCGGCTTGTCCACCGACAGCGCCCCGCTCAGCGTGGTCAGCCCGCGCGCGGGTGAATCGCTGACGTAGATCACCAGGAAGAGACCGGCGAACACGATCGCGACCAGCGACAACGAAACCTGCGCGAACCACCGCTGGTGCTTGGGCCAGAACGCCTCGACGAGCACGCCGAGGCAGGCCGCCCCGAGAATGATCAGGATCGGCAGGATCGCCATGTAGTCGATCGCCGGGGCGGTGATCTTGCCCGGATCCTGGGCCAGGAATACCTCGAGCATCAGTTGCCTTCCTGCACGGCGGACATCGTGGCTTCCACCGAAGGAGTAATCGTGTCCAGGACCGGCTTCGGGTAGAAGCCCAGCCCGATGATCAGCACCACCATCGGCGCGAGCACGCCGATCTCCACTTTGGACAGGTCGCGAATGGACTTCTTCGCCCCCAGCTCCGGCGCGATCGCCGTGCCCGGGCCTCCACCGGCACCGACCAGCGCGTCACCGCGCACCGGCCCCTGGAAGATCCGCTGGTACAGCCAGAGCACGTAGGCCGCGGCGAGCACCAGGCCCAGCGTGGCCACGATGGTGAACACCGGGCGGGTCTCGAACGAGCCCAGCAGCACCAGGAACTCGCTGATGAACGAGTTCGTCCCCGGCAGGGACAAAGTGGACAGTCCGGCGATGAAGAACAGCCCGCCCAGCACCGGGGTCACCTTGGCCATGCCACCGTAGTCGGCGATCCTGGTGGACCCGCCGCGGGCGATCACCATGCCGATCACCAGGATCAGCATGCCGGTGGCGAGGCTGTGGTTGAGCATGTACGACACCGAGCCGACCTGCGCCTGCGTGGTGAAGGCGAAGATGCCCAGCGCGATGAAGCCGAAGTGCGCGATGGACACGTAGGCGATGAACCGCTTCATGTCCGACTGCCCGGCGGCCAGCATCGAGCCGTAGACCACACCGGCCACCGCGAGGGTGAGCACCAGTGGCGCGAGCGCCTGGCTGGCGTCGGGGAACATCGGGATGCAGTAGCGCAGGAACCCGAAGGTGCCGACCTTGTCCAGCACGCCGACCAGCAGCACGGCCACGCCGATCGGCGCCTGCCCGGCCGCGTCCGGCAGCCAGGTGTGCAGCGGCACCAGCGGCGCCTTGATCGCGAAGGCCAGGAAGAAGCCGAGGAACAGCCAGATCTGCGTGCCGGTCGGGGCGTCGCGCACCACCGAGACCAGGGTGGCCCAGTCGAAGGTGCCCTGGCCCAGTTCGTCCGACGCCATCGAGTAGGCGCCGATCGCCGAGGCCAGCATGATCAGGCCGCCGAGGAAGGAGTACAGGAAGAACTTGACCGCCGCGTACTGCCGGTTCGGCCCGCCGTAGCCGCCGATCAAGAAGTACATCGGGATCAGCATGATCTCGAACAGCACGTAGAACAGGAACACGTCGGTGGCCGCGAAGACCGCGATGGTCAGCGACTGCTGCACCAGGATCAGCGCGAAGTACCCACCGGCGGTGCGGCCCTTGGGCAGCTTGTCGATGGCCGAGGTGCCGCCGATGATCAGCGGCACCAGCAGCGCGATCACCGCGATCATCACCAGCGCGATGCCGTCCATGCCGAAGGAGATGTGGATGCCGAAGTTCGGGATCCAGTCCATCGAGGACGCCTGCTGGATGCGCTCGCCGCGGGGTTCGTAACCGAGCCACAGCGGGATGATCAGCAGCAGTTCGACCACCGAGACACCCAGCGCGGTGAGCGTGGCGACCCGGTCGTTCGAGCGCAGCGCGGTCACCGCGATGGCGCCGGCCAGCGGCAGCAGGATGAGGACTAGCAACAGGGTCATGAGAACCTCACCAGCAGGAGCGCGGCGATGACGACGAACGAGCCGCCGAGCATGGACAGCGCGTAGGAGCGGACGAACCCGGTCTGCAGCCGGCGCAGGCGGCCGGAGCCACCGCCCAGGCTCGCGGCCAGGCCGTTGACCGCGCCGTCCACGCCCCGGTTGTCCAGGAACACGGCGAACCGGGTGAGCCAGATGCCCGGGCGGGCGACCAGCGTCTCGTTCAGCGCGTTGCCGTACAGGTCCTTGCGGGCCGCGCGGACCGGGAAGGAGACCCGCTCCGGCCGCTCGACCGGGGTGTCACGGCGGAAGATCAGGTAGGCGGCCAGCGCGCCGAGCACGGACAGGCCGACCACCAGGAACGGGATGAGGCTGTGCGGCAGCACGGTGTGCTCGGCCTCCCGCAGCTCACCCAGCGACGGCGTCAGCCATTTGACCATCGAGTCGCCCAGAGTGAACAGGCCGCCCGCGGCCACCGAGCCGACCGCCAGGATGATCATCGGGATGGTCATCACCGGTGGGGACTCGTGCGGGCGGAACTCGCGTCCGTCGCTGGACTTGATGTCCTTCCAGCGTTCCTTGCCGAAGAAGGTGAGCATCATCAGGCGGGTCATGTAGAACGCGGTGAGCCCGGCGCCGAGCAGCGCGGCACCGCCCATCACCCAGCCGCGCCAGCCGGGCTGGCCGAACGCCGCCTCGATGATCGCGTCCTTGGTGAAGAAGCCCGACAGCGGCGGGATGCCGATCAGCGCCAGGTAGCCGAGGCCGAAGGTGAGGTAGGTGATCTTCATGTGCTTGCGCAGCCCGCCGAACTTGCGCATGTCGACCTCGTCGTTCATGGCGTGCATGACCGACCCGGCCCCGAGGAACAGCCCGGCCTTGAAGAAGCCGTGCGCGACCAGGTGCATGATGCCCAGCGCGTACGCGGCGGGCCCGAGGCCGACCGCCAGCATCATGTAGCCGATCTGGCTGACCGTGGAGTACGCCAGCACCTTCTTGATGTCGTCGTAGGCGCAGCCGATGATGCACCCGATCAGCAGCGTCACCGCGCCGACCAGCGTGACGACCAGGCGGCCGTCCTCGGTGGCGTTGAAGATGTCCCGCGAGCGGGCGATCAGGTAGACGCCCGCGGTGACCATGGTCGCGGCGTGGATGAGGGCGGAGACCGGGGTCGGGCCTTCCATCGCGTCCGGGAGCCAGGCCTGGAGCGGGAACTGGCCGGACTTACCGCAGGCACCCAGGAGCAGCAGGATCGCGATCGCGGTGACCACGCCCGGCGGCATCTGGCCCACCGCGGCGAAGACCTCGGCGTACCCGGTGCTGCCGACGTACTTGAACATCAGGAAGATCGCCAGCGCCAGCCCGACGTCACCGACGCGGTTCATCAGGAACGCCTTCTTCGCCGCGGTGGCCGCGGACGGGCGGTCCTGGTACCAGCCGATGAGCAGGTACGAGGCCAGGCCGACACCCTCCCAGCCGAGGTACAGCGTGACGAAGCTGTTGCCCAGCACCAGGATCAGCATCGAAGCGACGAACAGGTTCAGGTAGCCGAAGAACCGACGCCTGCCGCGGTCGTCGTGCATGTAGCCGACCGAGTAGAAGTGGATCAGCATGCCGACGCCGGTGATCAGCAGCACGAAGGTCATCGACAGCGGGTCCATCCGGAGCCCGAAGTCCACCTGCAGCTCGTTGACCGGGATCCACGAGAACAGCTTGACGTCGCTGTGCGTGTCGAAGCTGTTCGCGAAGAACAGGATCAGGCCGTACACGAAGGACAGTGCGACGGTGGCCGTACCGAGCAGGTGCCCCCATGCGTCGGTGCGCTTGCCCCCCACCAGCAGGATCAGCGCGCCGAGCGCCGGGAAGGCGACCAGCAGCCACGATGATGCGATCACACGAGATTCCTTTCAGCGGCGCGAAGCGCCTCCGTTGAGGGCGGGGGCGGGCGACGGGTGGGGTCCTTCAGTACTTCAGCAGGTTCGTGTCGTCGACCGAGGCCGACCTGCGGGTGCGGAAGATCGACATGATGATCGCCAGGCCGACCACCACTTCGGCGGCGGCCACGACCATCACGAAGAACGCCATCACCTGGCCGTCGAGGTTGCCGTTGATCCTGGCGAAGGTGACCAGCGTGAGGTTCACCGCGTTGAGCATCAGCTCGATGCACATGAACACCACGATCGCGTTGCGGCGCACCAGCACGCCGACCGCCCCGATGGAGAACAGCAGCGCGGAGAGCAGGAGGTAGTTCGTCGGCGTCATTTCGCTTCGCCTTCGTCCTTTTCTTCCTTGTCACCGGCGTCACCGGCGCCACCGACGAGTGCGTGCGCGTCCGGGCCCGGCTCGTCGCCGGCGACCCGCTTGCGCTCGCTCGCGAAGTGCGAGGCGGTGGTGGACTCGATGATCTCCGAGAGCGATTCCGGCGCCACCGAACCGTCCGGCAGCAGCGCGGGGGTGGCCACCGAGTTGGCGGTGGCGAACACACCCGGGCCGGGCAGCGGTGAAGGCCGCGCGTGCTCACCGCGGAACCGCGCGACGACCAGGTCCTTCTGCGACATCTTGCCGCCCTTGGCGTGCCGGTCGGAGAAGGCCAGCACCATCGCGCCCATCGCCGCGGTGATCAGCAGCGCCGAGGTCAGCTCGAACGGGAACAGGTACTCGGTGAAGATCTTGCGGCCGAGGCCGCCCGCCGCGCCGCCCTGCGGGGTGGCCGGGTCGAGCAGCGGCGCCGGGGTGACGTCGGCCAGCGACCGGGTCAGCGCGGCGGCGAACAGCCCGGCCATGCCGATGCCGAGCAGTGCCGCGGCGAGCCGCTGCCCGCGCAGCACCTCCACCACCGAGTCCGAGGAGTCGCGCCCGACCAGCATCAGCACGAACAGGAACAGCATCATGATCGCGCCGGTGTAGACGATGATCTGGGTGAAGCCCAGGAACGGCGCCTGCTGGACCATGTAGATCACGCCGAGCGAGAGCATGGTCAGCGCCAGCCACAGCGCGGAGTGCACGGCGTTGCGGGCGAAGATCATGCCGAGCGCGCCGGCCACCGCGAGCGGGGCCAGCACCCAGAAGGCGATGGTCTCCCCGGTGGTCACCGGCACCGCCTCCGGCAGCGGCGGCGCCTGCGCGAGCAGCGCGGTGATCATGACACTTCCCCCTGCTTGCGAGCCAGTTCGGGGCCGTTCACGTAGTAGTCCTGCTCGGTCTCGCCGAGCCGCATGGGGTGCGGCGGCTGCTCCATGCCGGGCAGCAGCGGGGCGAGCAGGTCCTCCTTGGTGTAGATCAGCCGCTGGCGGTCGTCGTCGGCCAGCTCGTAGAAGTTGATCATCGTCAGGGACCGGGTCGGGCAGGCCTCGACGCACAGCCCGCAGCCGATGCAGCGCAGGTAGTTGATCTGGTAGTCCGCGCCGTACCGCTCGCCGGGCGAGAAGCGGGCCTCGTCGGTGTTGTCACCGCCCTCGACGAAGATCGCGTCCGCCGGGCAGGCCCACGCGCACAGCTCGCAGCCGACGCACTTCTCCAGCCCGTCCGGGTGGCGGTTGAGCTGGTGCCGGCCGTGGTAGCGCGGCGCCGCGGGCGCCCCGGCCTCCGGGTACTCCTCGGTGGCCACCTTCTTGAACATCATCGAGAAGGTGACGCCGAAGCCTTTGACGGGATCAAATATCCCCATCGGTGTTCTCCCTTCCGGCCGAGACGGCGGCGGGTTGCTTCTTCGCCGTGCGCGCCCGTGCCTTGAGCGCTCGCTGGCGCGGGGTGGTCTCGGGGACCTTGAGGTCGAGCGGCGGCAGCGGGTAGTCGCTGCCGGTGACCGGCACGCTGTCGGCATCGCGGAGTTCCTTCTCCGGCACCATGAACGCGATCACCACGAGCACCAGCACCACCACCGCGCCGACCGCGATCCAGACGCCCAGCGGCACCTCGTCGGTGGTGCGGATGGCCCGGATGGTCGCGATCATCACGATCCACACCAGGTTCAGCGGGACGAGCACCTTCCAGCCCAGCCGCATGAACTGGTCGTAGCGGTACCGGGGCAGCGTGCCGCGCAGCCAGATGAAGCCGAACAGCAGCACGAACATCTTGGCCATGAACCAGATGATCGGCAGCCAGCCGCTGTTGAGCGCGTGGTCGGCGCCGACGAACGGGAAGAGCCAGCCGCCGAGGAACAACGTGGTGGCGAACGCCGAGACGATCACCATGTTCACGTACTCGGCGAGGAAGAACATGGCGAACTTCATCGAGCTGTACTCGGTGTGGAAACCGCCGACCAGCTCGGATTCGGCCTCCGGCAGGTCGAACGGCGCCCGGTTGGTTTCGCCGACCATGGAGATCAGGTAGATCACGAAGCTCGGGAACAGCAGGTAGAAGTACCAGCCCGAGGCCTGCGATGCGACGATGTCCGCGGTGGACATCGACTGCGCGTACAGGATCACGCCGACGATCGACAGGCCCATCGCGATCTCGTAGGAGATCACCTGCGCCGCCGAGCGCAGCCCGCCGAGCAGCGGGTACGGCGAGCCGGACGACCAGCCTGCCAGCACGATGCCGTACACGCCGATCGAGGAGCAGGCCAGGATCACCAGCACGCCGACCGGCAGGTCGACCAGCTGCAGCAGGGTCCGCTCACCGAAGATCGAAACCTCCGGGCCGAACGGGATCGCCGAGAGCCCGACCAGCGCGGGCACCGCGGAGAGCACCGGCGCCAGGAAGTAGACCTTGCGGTCGGCGGTGTCCGGGATGATCTGTTCCTTGAACGGCAGCTTGATCGCGTCCGCCAAGGACTGCAGGTATCCGCCGGGGCCGACGCGGTTGGGGCCGGGCCGGTTCTGCATCCGGCCGACCGCCTTGCGCTCCCAGACGATCAGGAAGATCGTCAGGATCGGGCCGATCAGCAGGATGACCACGGCCTTGATCAGCACCAGCCACCACGGGTCGTCCGCCAGGATCTCCGCGCGCGTCAGTTCCTGGGCTTGGGTCAGGAACGGGGTCACCGCTCACCTCCAGCGATCGAGACCACCGAGCCGTGCCCGGCCGCGAGTGCGACGCGGACCTGGGAGCCTTCGGAGTTGCCCGGCAGCCAGACCACGCCGTCGGGCAGGTCGGCGACCTCGACCGGCAGCGTGATGGCGCCGCGCTCGGTCGACACGGTCACCGTCTCCATGCCGTTCGCGGTGGCCGCGGACAGCCGGGCCACCACCGGTCGGGCGGTGCCCGCGAGGTGCGGTTCACCGTCCTGCAGCGAGCCCTTGTCCAGCAGCTGCCGCCAGGTCGCCAGCACCGCCTGTCCCGCGCCGGGCTTCGGCACGGCCGGGGCCGGGACCTCGGGTGCCGTGCCACCGCGCCTGGACGCCAGGCGGGCCAGGTCACCGGCCGCGGCGGCCGGGGTCTGGGTGAACAGGTCGGCGTCCATCTCGACCGCGAGCGTGTCCAGCACGCGGCAGTCGGACAGCGCGCCGGTGCCCTCGAGGGTCACCTTGAACTCGCGGCGGCGGCCCTCCCAGTTGAGGAAGGTGCCGGACTTCTCCACCGCCGGGGCGATCGGCAGCACCACGTCGGCGTGCTCGGTCACCTCACTCGCGCGCAGTTCCAGGCTGACCACGAAACCCGCGTTGGCCAGCGCGCGGCGGGCCAGGTCGGGATCGGGCAGGTCGGCGAGTTCGACACCACCGACGAGCAGGCCGTCCAGCTGACCGCCGGCGGCGGCCTGGAGGATGCCGGTCAGGTCGCGGCCGGGCTCGCCGGGCAGGCCGTCGACCCCCCACGACCGCGCCACCTCGATGCGGTCCTCGATGCTGGTCACCGACCGGCCGCCGGGCAGCAGGGTCGGCAGCGTGCCGACCTCGATCGCCCCGCGTTCGCCCGCGCGGCGCGGGATCCACGCCAGCCGGGCGCCGGTGCGGGCGGTCAGCCGCAGCAGCGCGGAGAACAGGCCGGGGACCTCGGCGGCACGCTCACCGACGAGCACCACCCCGCCCGCCGCCAGCGCCTCGTCGAGGTCCGGCGCGTGCTGGGCCAGCGCGTCCAGCGCGGCGGGCTCGCCGCCGGGCACGCAGGCGAGCAGCTCGCCGGAGGTCTTGCGCACCGAGGAGGTGGTCCACTGTCCCAAGTGGACGATCTTGGCGTTCTTCGTGCGGGCCGCCTTGCGCAGCCGCAGGAAGACGATCGGTGCCTCTTCCTCCGGCTCGAAGGCCACGCAGAGCACGGTCGGCGCGTTCTCGATGGCCGCGAAGGTCACGCCGGTCTCGGGCGTGGTGCCGACCACGTGCGCGGTGAGGAAGTCCAGTTCCTCGGCCGAGTGTGCTCGCGCGCGGTGGTCGATGTCGTTGGTGCGCAGGGCGATCCGGGCGAACTTCGAGTACGCGTAGGCGTCCTCGACGGTCAGCCTGCCGCCCGGCAGCACCGCCGCGCCCCGGCCGTCGCGGGCCTTGGCCAGGCCCTCGGCGGCCACGCGCAGCGCGTCGGTCCAGGAGGCTTCCTTCAGCTCACCGGTTCCCGCGTCACGCACCATCGGACGGCGAAGGCGGTCGTCGGCTCCGGCGTACCGGAAGGCGAACCGGCCCTTGTCGCAGATCCACTCTTCGTTGACCTGCGGGTCGTCCCCGGCGAGCTTGCGCATCACCTTGCCGCGCCGGAAGTCGGTGCGCTCGGCGCAGCCCGACGAGCAGTGCTCGCACACGCTCGGCGAGGACACCAGGTCGAACGGCCGCGACCGGAACCGGTAGGCCGCGCTGGTCAGCGCGCCCACCGGGCAGATCTGGATGGTGTTGCCGGAGAAGTAGCTCTGGAACGGCTGCCCGCTGGTCGTGCGCGAGGCCATGTCCAGCACGTCCGCGGTTTCCGCGGTGCCGATCTGCTGGTGCGCCCCGCGTTCGAGCAGCTCGATGAACGGGTCACCGGCGATCTGCGCGGAGAACCGGGTGCAGCGCTGGCAGAGCACGCAGCGCTCGCGGTCGAGCAGCACCTGGCTGGAGATCGGCAGCGGCTTCGGGAAGGTCCGCTTGGTGTCGACGAACCGCGAGTCCGCGCGGCCGTGCGCCAGCGCCTGGTTCTGCAGCGGGCACTCACCGCCCTTGTCGCAGACCGGGCAGTCCAGCGGGTGGTTGATCAGCAGCAGCTCCATCACGCCCTGCTGCGCCTTGTCCGCCACCGGCGAGGTCAGCTGGGTCTTGACCACCATGCCGTCGGCCACCGTCATCGTGCACGAGGCCTGCGGCTTCGGCATCGGGCGGCCGTTCATCTCCACCTCGACCAGGCACTGGCGGCAGGCGCCTGCCGGGTCGAGCAGCGGGTGGTCGCAGAAGCGCGGGATCACCGTGCCGAGCCGCTCCGCGGTGCGGATCAGCAACTCGCCCTTCGGCGCGATGACCTCTTCGCCGTCCATGATCAGTTTGACGTGGCCTTCGGGGACCGGGGTTTCCTCGGTCGAAGGCTTGTCGGGTGCGATGGTCATGCCTGCGCTCCCACCAGTTCGCGCTTGTTGCTCTCACACAGGGCCAGGAACTCGTCCCGGAAGTACTTGATGCCACTGGTGATCGGGCTGACAGCGCCGTCACCGAGCGCGCAGAAGGAGCGGCCGAGGATGTTGTCGCAGACGTCGAGCAGGGTGTCGATGTCCGCCTCGGTGCCCCGGCCATCGACCATGCGCTCGAGGATCTGCGCCAGCCAGTAGGTGCCCTCGCGGCACGGCGTGCACTTGCCGCACGACTCGTGCTCGTAGAACTGCGTCCACTTCATCACGGCCCACGGCACGGAAACCGTCTCGTTGAACACCATCACCGCGGTGGTGCCGAGCATCGAGCCCGCTTCCGCGGCGCCCTCGAAGTCCAGCGGGGTGTCCAGGTGCTCCGCGGTGAACATCGGCGTGGACGAGCCACCCGGGGTCCAGAACTTCAGCGGGATGCCGTCCTTCATGCCACCGGCCATGTCCAGCAGCTGGCGCAGCGTGGTGCCCAGCGGGCACTCGTACTGGCCGGGGTTGGTCACGTGGCCGGAGATCGAGTAGATCTTCGGGCCCGGCGACTTCTCGCTGCCCATCTTGCGGAACCAGTCGGCCCCGGCGTTGACGATGTAGGGCGCGCTGGCGATGGTCTCCACGTTGTTCACCGTGGTCGGCGCGGCGTAGAGGCCGGCGGCCGCGGGGAACGGCGGCTTGAGCCGCGGCTGGCCGCGACGGCCCTCCAGCGAGTCGAGCAGCGCGGTTTCCTCACCGCAGATGTAGGCACCCGCCCCGGCGTGCACGGTGATGTCGAGGTCGAACCCACTGCCGACGATGTCCTTGCCGAGGTACCCGGCTTCGTAGGCCTCGCGCACCGCCGCGTTGAGGCGGCGGATGCAGTGCAGCGCCTCACCGCGGACGTAGATGAAGCAGTGGTGCGAGCGCATCGCGTACGAGGCGATCACGCAGCCCTCGATCAGCGAGTGCGGGTCCGCCATCATCAGCGGGATGTCCTTGCAGGTACCCGGTTCGCCCTCGTCGGCGTTGATGACCAAATAATGTGGCTTGGCAGTGCGTCCATTGACGTCGGGCGGCATGAACGACCACTTGACCCCGGCCGGGAAACCCGCGCCGCCGCGGCCGCGCAGGCCCGCGTTCTTGATCAGGGTGACCAGCTGCTCCGGCGTACCGGCCAGCGCCTTGCGCAGCGCGGTGTAGCCCTCGAGGCGTTCGTAGGTGGCCAGCCGCCAGGATTCCGGCGAGAGCCAGCGCTTGGTGAGGACCGGGGTAATGGGGTCAGCCATCGGCTTGCCTCACTTCTTCTCTTCGACGGCGGGCAGCGGCACGTCATCCATCACCGGCGCGGTCCAGCCGCGCTCCTGCGCGACCTGGGCGCCCCGCAGCGTTTCCACGGCCTGCGACGGTCCGTCCACCTCGGCGCGGTAGGTCCGCTCGTCCTCCGGGAAGAACCCGGCGAGCTGCAGTTCCGCGCCCTTGAAGTCGCTCAGCGGGGCGCCGCGCGTCGGCGCGGGCTTCTTGCCCGCCCGCAGCGCGTCGACCAGTGCGACCGCCTTGTCGGTGGTCTGGTTGTCGAAGTACTCGTAGTTGACCTGGATGACCGGGCCGAGGTCGCAGGCGGCCAGGCATTCCGCGTGCTCGAGGGTGATCGAGCCGGGTTCGCCGGGCGTGCCCGCGGTTTCCTCGTGCCCCAGCGGTTCCTGCTCGGAACCGAGGTGCGTCTGCAGCTTGCGGTAGATGTCGTCCCCGCCGAGCGCCGCGCACAGCGTGTTCGTGCAGACGCTGACCAGGTGCTCACCGCACGGGCGGCGCTTGTACATGGTGTAGAAGGTCGCGACCGCGCTGACCTCGGCGTCGGAGAGGTCGAGCTGCCGCCCGCAGAAGGCGATGCCCTCCTGGGTGACGTAGCCCTGCACCGACTGCACCAGGTGCAGCATCGGCAGCAGCGCCGAGCGGCTCACCGGGTAGCGCGCGATGATCTGCTGCGCCTTCTCCACGATGTCCGGGCCGAAGGGGTCCTCCAGCACCGCGGTGTCCAAAATGGACCCACTGTCTCCAGGGGCGATCCCCCGCACGTCCACGTCACCGCCCGCGGCGACGTGCGTCTGGTCGGCGTAGTCGGGGCCCGGTTCCGGGCGTTCCGTCGAAGAGGTCATCGGTCCACTCCCCCCATCACGGGGTCGATCGACGCGATCGCCGCGATCACGTCCGCCACCAGGCCGCCCTCGGCCATCGCGGGCATCGCCTGCAGGTTCACGAAGCTTGGTTCCCTGATGTGCACGCGCATCGGGCGGGTACCCCCGTCGGAGACCAGGTGCGCGCCCAGCTCGCCGCGCGGGGACTCGACCGTCGCGTACGCCTGGCCCGCCGGCACCTTGAAGCCTTCGGTGACCAGCTTGAAGTGGTGGATCAGCGATTCCATCGACTGGCCCATGATCTTGCGGACGTGCTCGAGCGAGTTGCCGAGCCCGTCGCTGCCCAGCGACAGCTGCGCGGGCCAGGCCACCTTCTTGTCGTCGACCATCACCGGGCCGGGGCCCTCGTCGGCGAGCTTCTTCAGCGCCTGCTTGATGATCTTCAGGCTCTCGTGCATCTCCTGCACGCGGATCAGGTACCGGCCCCAGCAGTCCGCGTCGGTGGAGGTCGGCACGTCGAACTTGAACTCGTCGTAGCGCGAGTACGGCTCGGTCTTGCGCAGGTCCCACGGCAGACCGGCCGACCGCAGCACCGGCCCGGTCACGCCGAGCGCGAGGCAGGCGTCCACCGGCAGGAAACCGACGTCCTTGAGCCGGTTGCGCCAGATCGGCTGACCGGTGAACAGCTTGTCGTAGAGCGGGAGCCGTTCCTCCATCGTCTTGACGAAGGCGGACACCGCTTCCTGGTAGTCCTCCGGCATGTCCTGGGAGAGCCCGCCGGGCCGGATGAACGCGTGGTTCATCCGCAGGCCGGTCAGGTGCTCCAGCAGGTGCAGCACCTCTTCGCGCTCGCGGAAACCGAGCGTCATCGCCGTGGTGGCACCGAGTTCCATGCCGCCGGTGGCGATGTAGACCAGGTGCGAGCCGATGCGGTTGATCTCCATCAGCAGCACGCGCAGCAGTTCGGCGCGCGGCGGCGCCTTGATGCCGAGCAGCTTCTCCACCGCGAGGCAGTAGGCGGTCTCGGTGAACAGCGGGGCCAGATAGTCCATCCGCGTCACGAAGGTGACGCCCTGGGTCCAGTTCCGGTACTCGCAGTTCTTCTCGATCCCGGTGTGCAGGTAGCCGATGACCGAGCGGAGCTGGGTGACGGTCTCGCCCTCCATCTCCAGCACGAGCCGGAGCACGCCGTGCGTGGACGGGTGCTGCGGGCCCATGTTGATGACCATGCGGTCGTCGTGCTCGGCGTCGGAGAGCACGTCGTCCCAGTCACCGCCGGAAACGGTGTAGACCGGGCCTTCGGTGGTGCGGCGTTCCTGGGCGTACTGGTCCTGGCCCGGCGAGTTGTCCTGGGCGGCCGAGTCCGCGCCGCGCGGGGAGGTGTCGGTACCGGACTCGACGTCCGAGATCTTTTCGGTGCTGCTCACGAGTAAGACCTCCGCTGGTCCGGCGGCGGGATCTCCGCGCCCTTGTACTCCACGGGAATCCCGCCGAGCGGGTAGTCCTTGCGCTGGGGGTGGCCGTCCCAGTCGTCCGGCATCAGGATCCGGGTCAGCGCCGGGTGGCCGTCGTAGACGATGCCGAACATGTCGTAGGCCTCCCGCTCCTGCCAGTCGGCGGTCGGGTAGACCTCGACGATGGACGGGATGTGCGCGTCGTCGAGGTCCACCGCGACCTCCAGCCGGATGCGGCGGCGGAAGGTCATCGAGGTCAGGTGGTACACCGAGTGCAGCCGCTGCGGCACGTCCACGCCGTAGTCCACGCCGGAGACCGAGCTGCACAGCTCGAACCGCAGCCCGCCGTCGTTGCGCAGGGTCCGGCAGATCTCCACCAGGTGCTCGCGCGCCACGTAGTAGGTGATCTCGCCGCGGTCGACGGTCACCTGCTGGATGGCTTCGGCGGGCACGCGGTGGTCGGCCAGCGCGGCGAGGAACTCGTCGGTGAACTCGTCGAACCAGCCGCCGTAGGGGCGTTCGGCCGGGGCCGGCGAGTACGCCGGGAGCCGCAGGCCGCCGTAACCGGAGGTGTCCCCGGTGCCGGAGACGCCGAACATGCCCTTGCGCTCACGACCGGCGACCAGCGATTCGGCCGGGCGCGCGCCTTCGGGCCGCAGCTCCACCGAATCCGGGCGCTCGGCGCTCGATCGTTCTCCGCCGGTGACCGGCTTGGATTCCTCGGGCATCTGAGTCACTTCTTCGCGTACTTGATGGAGGACGGGATGAGCTCGGTGCGGGCACCGCTGGCCGCGCGCAGTTCGGCGCGCCGGGCGTTCAGCGGTTCGTCCTGGATCTTGGCGTGCAGCTTGAGGATCGCGTCGAGCAGCATCTCCGGCCGCGGCGGGCAGCCGGGCAGGTACATGTCCACCGGCACGATGTGGTCGACACCCTGGACCACCGCGTAGTTGTTGAACATGCCGCCGGAGGAGGCGCACACGCCCATCGCCAGCACCCAGCGCGGTTCGGCCATCTGGTCGTAGATCTGACGCAGCACCGGCGCCATCTTCTGCGTCACGCGGCCGGCCACGATCATCAGATCGGCCTGCCGCGGCGTGGCGCTGAAGCGCTCCATGCCGAAGCGCGCGATGTCGTAGCGCGAGCCGCCGACGGTCATCATCTCGATGGCGCAGCAGGCCAGGCCGAAGGTGGCGGGCCACAGCGAGTTCTTGCGGGCCCAGTTGACCAGGCCTTCCAGGCTGGCCAGCAGGATGCCGTTGGGGAGTTTCTCTTCGAGACCCATGCTTTGCCCCTAGTTCCAGTCGAGGCCGCCGCGCCGCCACACGTAGGCGTAGGCGAAACCGACCGTGGCGATGAACAGAACGATCTCCACCAGGCCGAACAGGCCCAGCGCGTCCGCGGAGACCGCGAACGGGTAGAGGAACACCATCTCGATGTCGAACAGGATGAACAGCATCGCCGTGACGTAGTAGGCGATCGGCATCCGGCCGCCGCCGACCACCGGCTGCGGCGAGGGTTCGATCCCGCACTCGTAGGCCGAAAGTTTCGCCTTGTTGTAGCGGCTGGGGCCGACGAGCGGGCCCAGCAGCACCGAAAGCACGGCGAACCCGATCGCCAGCACGAACAGGATGACCAGCGGGAGGTAGATGTCCAAGGTGGGGGCCGCGGCCCCCTGAGCCAGAAATTCCCGGGGGGCGACCCCCGGACCCCCGCCAAAAGACAGTGGGCCCGCGAAGTGTGGTGGTTGCAACGCCAGCACGGTTCGTCCATCCCTTCCGCGCCGCTGCGATCGAACTCGGTCTGAGTGCCTCGTGGCGCACCCTAAGCGACCCGGATCACACGTCCGAGAGTTAGGGCAGCCTTACTGCTGGTGAGTTAGGGCCCGCGATCTCGGCGGACGCTTGTGAAAAAGTTCACAAGCGAGCCGTCAGAATTGTGAAGCGGTTCACAAGGCACGGGGTCAGTGTAGGACGCGAGTCACACCGTTGTCGCCATCCCCCGTGGTATAAGGCTCACCTAACTTCCGTGGCGCTCACCGGACGCGCGTACTGCGGCGCGGGTCCGAGACCAGCGGGAAGAGGACGAAACGCGCCGGTCCCAGCCGGTGACACGGTTTGTCCGGTGTGAGGTAACACACGCCAACCGAAGAGGCGGGTGCTTACCGGGGGCTGGGTGTCGCGCGCGAAGCGGCGGCGATGAGCCGGTCGACCACGTCGCCGCCCTTGGCGTCGTAGCAACCGGAAAGACCCTTGTACACCAACGGAAGCAGCTTGTTGATGCGCAGCCCGTACTTGGTCGCCGCGCGCATCACGGCCGGCTTGCCGATCAGCTTCGCGAAGACGTTGCCGAGCCGGTAGTAGCCGCCCATCATGTCCGCGACGGCCATCGGATAGCCCTGCAGCGCCCGCTCCCGCGACGAACCCTCCGGCCGCGCCAGCGCCTGGACCACCGACTCGGCGGCCAGCTGCGCGGACTCCATCGCCGCCGAGATGCCCTCGCCGTTGAACGGGCTGACCATGCCGCCCGCGTCCCCGAGCAGCAGCAGGCCGTCGCGGTAGTGCGGGGTGCGGTTGAAACCCATCGGCAGCCCGGCACCGCCGACCTTGCCGATCGCGTTCTCCTCGCGGTAGCCCCATTCCTCGGGCGTGCCGTCGAGCCACTGCCGCAGCAGCGCGCGGTAGTCGGTGCCGCGGAAGGCTTTCGAGGTGGACAGCATGCCGAGGCCGATGTTCACCGTGCCGTCGCCGAGCGGGAACGCCCAGCCGTAACCAGGCAGCAGCTTGGGCCGCGCCGGGTCGCTGCGGTCCCACAGCTCGAGGTGGCCCTCGATGAACGGGTCGTCGTGCCGCGGGCTCCTGTAGTACCGACGCACGGCCACGCCCATCGGGCGCTTTTCGTTCTTCTGGATGCCGACGCTCAGCGCGAGCCGCGCGGACACGCCGTCGCAGGCCAGCACCAGCGGAGCGCGGTAGCTGACCGGGCGCTTCTCCTCGCCGGTCTTGGCTTCGACGCCGACCACGCGGCCGGTGGCGTCGGTGATCGCGCCGGTGACCGTGGTGCGCTCCAGCAGCCGCGCGCCCGCCTTGACCGCGGTCTTCGCCAGCAGGTCGTCGAAGTCCTGGCGGGTGCGGGAAACGCCGTAGGGCGGGTAGCTGGTCAGCTCCGGCCAGTCCAGCTCCAGCGTCAGTTCCCCGGTGAGGATGCGCAGGCCGCGGCTGTGCACCCAGCCCGCGTCCTGACTGGTGTCGATGCCGAGGTCGATCAACTGCTTCACGCCACGCGGGGTGAGCCCGTCACCGCAGACCTTCTCGCGCGGGAAGACGGTCTTCTCCAGCAGCAGCACGTCCACCCCGGCGCGGGCGAGATAGGTGGCGACGGTCGAACCCGCCGGGCCCGCGCCCACCACGATCACCTCGGCGTCGCGCTGCTGAAGAGTCGTCATGGAGCCGAGTGTACGGGCGGCTTGGTGGCCCGATGGATTGCTACGACACCGAATGTGAGGTTCATCCACTCCACGTCCTGCCAGCCTGCCGAGGCGATGATCTCGCCGAACTCGCGCTGTGCCGGCCAGGCGAGCATGGACTCGGCGAGGTAGCCGTAGGCGTCCGGATTGGACGAGGAGTGGCGGCCGACCCAGGTCATCGCCTTGAGGATGAACCGGCGGTAGACGAACCGGATGGGCGCGAAGGTCGGCGTGGACACCTCGCAGATCACCAGCCGCCCGCCGGGGCGCACCACGCGCGCGAGTTCGGCCAGCGCGGCCTTGGTGTCGACGAAGTTGCGGATGCCGAGCGAGACCGTGGCCGCGTCGAAGCTGCCGTCGGCGAAGGGCAGGTGCAGCGCGTCCGCGGCGACCATCGGCACCTTGCGGTGCAGGCCCGCGCGCAGCATGCCGATCGAGAAGTCCGCGGCCAGGCACCAGGCGCCGTTGGCGGCGTACTCGGTGGTGGACACGCCGGTGCCCGCGGCCAGGTCGAGCACCTTCTCGCCGCGCTTGGCGTCGAGCACGCGCGAGGTGGTGACCCGCCAGCGGCGGTCGAAACCGAAGGTCATGAACGAGTTCGCGCGGTCGTACCCGTCGGCGACGCCGTCGAACATGGCGGCGACCTCACGCGGGTCCTTGTCGAGGCTGGCTCGGGACATGCCGTCACAGTACGTCGCTACCCGCCCAGCACGCGCAACATGCCCCGCACAGCGCTCGGCCAGGTGAACTCCTCGGCCCGCGACCTGGCCGCCGCGCGGCGCTCGGGCTCGGGCCGGTCCAGCACCCCGGTGACCCCGGCGGCGAAGGCGGGCGCGTGGTCGTCCACGGCCGCACCACCGGGCGGGCGCACGATCTCGCGCAGCGCGGAGGAAGCCGAGACGACCGCGGGCGTGCCCGACGCGAGCGCTTCGAGCGCGGCGAGCCCGAAGGTCTCATGCGGGCCGGGCGCGAGCGAGACGTCGGCGGAGGCGAGCAGCCGGGCGACCTCGGCGCGTTCGGCGACGAACCCCAGGAAGGTGATCGGCAGGCCGCGTGCCCGGCGTTCCAGCGCCCGCCGCCGCGGCCCGTCACCGGCGACCACCAGCCGGACGTCCACACCGGACTCGGTCAGCTCGGCGACGGTGTCCACGCTGCGTTCCACGTGCTTCTCCGGCGAGAGTCGTCCACAGTGGACGATGAGCGCGTCGGCGGTGCCGAGCAGTTCGCGGCGGAGTCCGGTGTCGCGCAGGTGTGGGGCGAAGGCACGCAGGTCCACACCGAGCGGTACGCGGCGCACGTTCGGCACGCCGATCCGGTCGAACTCGGCGCGCGCGAACGCCGTGGTGCAGACCACCGTGTCGTAGCTGCCCGCCATCCGCCGGTTCGCCGCGTCCGCCCACTGCCTGGCCAGCGGCGCGGGCACCAGGAACTGCTCCAGCAGCCGGTCCAGCCGCTCGTGCGAGATCACCACGCTCGGCACGCCGTGCCGCTTCGCCCAGGTGCCCATGCCGCGCAGGGTGAGCCGGTCGGACACCTCCAGCCGGTCCGGCCGCAGCCCGCGCAGGACCCCGCGGACGCGGTGCGGGTCGACCGCGCGATAGCCGCCGGTACCCGGGATCCGGGGCGCGGGCAGCTGGAACCGGCGGACACCGGTGGGCAGCTCCTCCTCCGCGTACCGCTGCCCCGGCACCACCAGCGTCACCTCGTGACCGCCCGCGACGTACCCCGCGCCGAGGTGGTTCAGCGCGGTCCGCAGGCCGCCGGAGCGCGGCCCGTAGAAGTTCGCCAGCTGGACGATGTGCACTCAGGCCGCCTGCGCCGCCCGGCCGGCCACCGCTTCGTAGTGCCCCATCAACTCCCCGCACACGGCGGGCCAGGTCCGGCCGAGCACGACCTTGCGTGCCTTCTGACCGAGCCGTTCGCGCAACGCCGGGTCCCGCAGTTCGTCGACGCGGTCGAGCAGTTGCGCGGCGAACCTGGCGCGGTCGGCGGGCAGCAGGAAACCGGTCCGCCCGTGCAGCACGAGGTCGCGCGGTCCGCCCGCGTCCGGAGCGAGCACCGGCAGCCCGGAGGCCATTGCCTCCTGCACCGCCTGGCAGAAGGTCTCATGTGGACCGGTGTGCACGAAGACGTCGAGGCTGGCGTACGCGGCGGACAACTCGTCGCCGTACTTCGCGCCGAGGAAGGCGGCACCGGGGATGCGGTCGCGCAGCCCGGCCAGCTCAGGACCGTCGCCGACGACCACCACGCGGATCCCGGGCACGCCTGCCAGCGTCACCAGCCGGTCGACCTCCTTCTCGGGGGCCAGCCGCCCGACGAAACCGACAAGCAGCTCGCCGTTCGGCGCGAGTTCGGCCCGCAGCGCGGGGTCGGCGTGCGACGGCGAGAAGCGCTCGATGTCCACACCGCGGCCCCAGCGGTGGACGCGCGGCACCCCGTGCGCCAGCAGTTCGCGCACCGAATCGCTGGACGGCGCGAGCGTGCGGTCCGCCCGCGAGTGCACGCGGCGGACCCAGCGCCAGGCCGCCCGCGCGCCGAGGCCGAGGCCGTACGCGGCGGCGAACCCGGCGATGTCGGTCTGGTAGACCGCGATCGACGGCACGCGCAGGCGCCGGGCCGCGGCCAGCCCGCGGGCGCCGACCACGAACGGTGACGCCAGGTGCACCACGTCCGGGCCGAAGTCGGCCATCGCGGTGAGCACGGTCCGGGTCGGGACCCCGATCGGCAGGGAGTTGACCACCGGCAGGCCGAGCGCGGGGATCCGCACCACGGGCGCCCCGCGGTACTCGGCCGGACCGGGACCGGGCGCGATCACGAGCACCTCGTGCGCCCGGTCGCGCAGGTGCTCGACCACCCGGAGCACGGAGTTCGTGACGCCGTTGACCTGCGGCAGGAAGCTTTCGGTGACGATGGCGATACGCACGATCCGGACTGTGGCAGGCGCGGGTGACGCACCGGCCAACAGCGTTCGAACTCCTCCGCTCAGTGCGAAGTCGCCATGGCCCGGACACCTCACCGTCGGGTTCCGGTCACCGAGCGCGGCCATGCTAGAGCGGCGTGACCCTCTTGTCGTCCCGCCCGGCCCGGCCCGTCGAGCCCGCCCTGCTGTCCAAGGCCCTCGAAGTCGCCGGGCGGCTGGCCAACGACGCCACCGACGTGATCACCGCGACCGCCGGACGGGGTGCCCGGCCGGACACGCCGGACACGCCGTTCGACTGGGTCACCGACACCGAACTCATCCTGGAGCGGCACACGCGCCGGGTGCTGACCGCCGAGTTCCCCGGGATGCCGGTGGTCGGCGAGGAGTTCGGCGCGGACCTGGGTGCCGACGTGGCCGAGTACCGCTGGGTGGTGGACCCGGTCGACGGCACCGCGAACTACGTGGCCGGTATGCCGTGGTGCGCGTTCAGCCTGGCACTGGTGGACTCGTCGGGCCCGGTGGTCGGCGTGGTGGCCGACCCGTACCGAGGCCAGATCTACGCGGCGGCGCGCGGCCGGGGCGCGCGGGCGAACGGCACTCCGGTGCGGTTGTCCGGCGAGCCGGTGCGGTTGCCGGGCGCGATCATCTGCACGGAACTCGGCCGGGGCGGGGCCTGGCCGGGGATGGCGGGGTTCATCGAACGGGCGTCCGCCGCCCACGCCGGGGTGCGGATCCTGGGCTCGGCGGCGCTTTCCGTGGCGCAGGTCGCCCTGGGCCACGCGGGCGCGGCCGTCCTGCACAGCTACCACGAATGGGACGTCGCGGGCGCGGTCGCACTGGCCATCGAATCGGGTGCCGTGGTGCTGGACCGCCACGGCGCCGGCACCGCCCTCCCCGCCGACGGCATCCTGGTCGCCGCCCCCGCCCTAGCCGAAACCGTCCTGACCTGGTGGCAAACCACCCCCCACCCCTAACCCCTCCCACCCCACGCCGCCGAACCCCACGTTCAGACAGCCGAGTCCCACGTTCCAGCAGCCCAACCACACACTCGCCCCGCCGAGCCCCACGCTCCGACACCCGGACCCAACGTTCCGGCACCCGCCCCCACGCTCGCCGCCGAGTCCCCACGTTCTTACAGCCGAGTTCCACGTTCAGGAAGCCGAACCCCACACTCAGGAAGCCGAGCCCCACGTTGGGGCAACCGAGTCCCACACCCGGCAGCCGAAACCCCACGTTGGTGCGGCCGAGTCCCACACCCGGGCAGCCGAAACCCCACGTTGGTGCGGCCGAGTCCCACACCCGGGCAGCCGAACTCAACGTTCAGGAAGCCGAATCCCACGTTCAGGCGTCCGAGTTCTGCGTCCAGGCATCCGAGTTCCACGTTCGGTTGGCGGCTCCCGCGTTCGAGCGGCTGGGAACCGCGTTCCGGCGGGCAGGGCGGTAGTCGGCTGCAGGGCCGGTTCGGCCTCTTGAACGTGGGACTCAGCTACCCGAGTGTGGAACTCGGCTGCTTGAACGTGGTGTTCGAGTGCCTGAGTGTGGGCCTCGGCTGACCGAGTGGGTTCGAGTGCCTGAGCGCCGTACTCGGCTGCCCGAACGTGGAGTCCGGCTGCCCGACTGTGGAACTCGGCTGCCTGAACGTGGAACTCGCTGCTCGAGTGCGGGATTCGGCTGCGTGAACGTGGAGTTCGGGTGCCCGAGTGCGGGACTCGCGTGCCTGAACGTGGGGTTCGGGTGCCCGAGTGTGGGTTTGCGGGTGGGGCTATTGGTTCTGGTGGGTGGGGGGGTCGGGAGGGGCGGAGGCGGGGTTGGCGGAGGGGGTGGGGGTGGGGGGTGGGGTGGGGCGGCGTAGGAGGCGGCGGGTGAAGAACCAGGCGGGGCCGGCGACCAGCCAGGTGAACAGGATGGTGGTGCCCAGCGGCAGCAGGGTCAGCGAAGCCGTGCGTCCGGCGACCCGCGCCAGTTCCGGGTCTTCGCTGTTGTATTCGACCCGCACCAGCTGTCCGGCTTCCAGCCCCGCCGGGTAGAGCACGCCGAGCGAGGGCGTGTGCGCCACCCCGTCCGGCGTCACGAACCGGATCAGCGTGCGGTCGAAGGAGACCGACAGCACCTCGGCGTCGGCCGTGCCGCGGTGGTCGGCGATCGCGCTGTCGTTGCGCACCGCGGCGAAGAACAGGGTCACGCACAGCAGGGTGAGCACGGCGGCCACGCCGACCAGCACGCGGACGCCGATCCGCAGCAGTTTCTCACTCCTGGGCGACATACGGCACACCCTAGCCGCGGGTGCGGAAGGCCGGGGCGACCTCCCGCACCCGCGCGAGGGCTAGAAGTCCCGGCCCGCTTCCGTGCCGTGCGCGTGGGCGTGCCCGTGCGCGGCGAGGTCGGCGTGGGTCTGCTGGATCTTCGCCCACGACTTCGGCTCGGCGGGCTTGCCGTCCGCGGCCCGCGCCACGGTGGCCGCCGAGGCCGCCGACGACTGCCCGGTCGGGCTGAAGTCCGGTCGGCCGGGGGTGAACAACCACGTCTGGAACAGGTCGTA
Organism: Saccharothrix sp. AJ9571; assembly: GCF_021725495.1. Classification (NCBI taxonomy): domain Bacteria; kingdom Bacillati; phylum Actinomycetota; class Actinomycetes; order Pseudonocardiales; family Pseudonocardiaceae; genus Saccharothrix; species Saccharothrix sp. AJ9571. The sequence goes on from NZ_CP091382.1 coordinate 1,943,426, forward strand.
CAGCGGCTTGCCCGAGACCTTCTCCGCCAGCGCGATGAACTCCGGGATGGTCGCGTGCTTGCCCTTCTTCTGCGCCTGCCACGTCTGCAGCAGCTTGAAGAAGCTCTCCTCGCCGATCGCCTTGCGCAGGGCGTGCACGGCCAGCGCGCCGCGGTCGTAGACGGCCGCGTCGAACTGCTTGTCCGCTCCCGGGTCACCGGGCTTGACCTGCCAGAACGCGCTGTCCGCCGGGTAGGAATTGTAGAGGTACTCGGCCAGCTCGTCGGCCGTGCCCTCGCCGATGCTCTCCGACCACAGGAACTCCGCGTAGCTGGCGAAACCCTCGTTCAGCCAGATGTCGCTCCACTTGCCCAGCGACACGGAGTCGCCGAACCACTGGTGCGCCACCTCGTGCGCGACCACCGAGGTGTTCGAGCCGTTGCGCCAGAAGCTGTTGCCGTAGACCGAGCGCGTCTGGTTCTCCAGCGCGAAACCGATCGCGTTGGACGCCACCCCGCCCTGCGCCTCGAACGGGTAGGGCCCGAACTGGGTGGCGAGGAACTCGGTGACCTCGGGCGTGCGCTCGATGCTGGCCTTGGCGGCGGGCAGCGCGGCGCCCAGCGCCGGGTCGTAGGCGGAGAGGAACGGCTGCCCGCTCGGGGTGGTCGACTGGAGCACCTCGAAGTTGCCGACGGCGAGGAAGGCCAGGTAGGTGGCCTGCGGCTGGGTGCTGCGCCAGTTCCACCGCGTCCAGCCGGTGCGCTGCTTGGTCTTGCGCACCAGGGTGCCGTTGGAGATGGCGGAGACGGCGTCGGGGACCTCGACGGAGACGTCGAAGGTGGCCTTGTCGGTGGGGTGGTCGTTGGCCGGGTACCACCACTCCGAGCTGAACGGCTCGTCCACCACTTCGGCGCCGGTCGGCGTCTTGCGCCAGGCGGTGGCGCCGTCGACGACCACCTGCGACGGGGTGTCGGTGTAGCTGACCACGATCGTCACGAACTGGTTCTTCGCCAGCGGCTTGGCCGGCTGCACCACCAGCTCGCTGGGGTCCTTCGCGTCCTTGCCGAACTTGGCGGGCGCGTTGTTCACCCGCACCGAGCTGACCTTGAGACCGAAGTCCAGGTTCAGCGTGGAGAGCTCCTGCGTGGTGGTGGCCAGGATGGTCGTCTGCCCGGACAGCTGGTCGGTCGCGGGCTGGTAGGTGAGCCTGATGTCGTAGTGCTGGACGTCGTAACCGCCGTTGCCCGCACCTGGGTAGTAGGGGTCGCCAGCACCCGGCGCGCCAGGCGCTGGTGCGGCACTGGCCGACGTGGCCAGCAGGATCGAGGCGAGGCCAGTGGCCACCGCACCGGCTCCCGCGCGAGTTCTCAGCCGCATATATACCCTCCTGGTGTCCGTGGTCGAGCTCCGGGCGAACCTATCGCCGCACCGGGGCACGAGGAACAACCAAAAGGAGGGTCTTGCCTGCTGAGAACGGCCGAGCCGGGCAGTCGACGGTGGATCTGAACAGCGATCTCGGGGAAGGCTTCGGGATCTGGGTGCTGGGGGACGACGACGCCCTGCTCGACATCGTCACCAGCGCGAACGTGGCGTGCGGCTTCCACGCCGGGGATCCGAGCATCATGCGCGCGACCTGCGAACGCGCCGCCCAGCGGGGCGTGGTGATCGGCGCGCAGGTGTCCTATCGCGATCTGGCCGGGTTCGGCAGGCAGCGGATGGACGTGCCGCCGGACCGGCTCGCCGACGAGATCACCTACCAGATCGGCGCCCTGGACGCCTTCGCGCGCGCCGCCGGGACGCGGGTCGCCTACGTGAAGCCGCATGGCGCGCTCTACAACACCGTGGTGACCGACGAGGTGCAGGCCGCGGGGGTCGCCGACGGGGTGCGGCGGTACGGGGAACTGCCGGTGCTGGGACTGCCGGGGTCCGCGCTGCTTTCGGCCGCGGAAGCCCGTGGGCTGCCCACGGTGACCGAGGCCTTCGCCGATCGCGCCTACACGCCCGAGGGGCACCTGGTGTCGCGGCGGGAAGCGGGCGCGGTGCTGCACGACGTCGAGACGATCGCCGCGAGGTGCGTCGACCTGGCCACGCACGGCCGGATCACCGCGATCGACGGCTCCGAAGTGACGGTCGGCGCGCGCTCGATCTGCGTCCACGGCGATACGCCCGGAGCCGTCGAGATCGCCAGAGCCGTGCGAGCCGCCCTGGAAGCCACCGACATCACCCCGGCCCCCTTCGCCTGAGCCCAGCGAATGCTATGAGTGGGGCATTACTTGCATTCCGAAACAGCGCGCAGCTCCGTTGAGGGTGGCGGCGGGCGACGGGAGGGCGCTAGTAATGCCCCACTCATAGCGTTCAGATGGAGGCGGAGACGGCGGAGCGCAGGCGCGCGTGCAGGTCCCGGTGCCGCGACCGGTCCACCCGTACCTCGATCACCCGTAGCCCCGGCGCCGGGCGCAGGGCGGCGCGGAACTCCGTGAGCGTCTCCGCGACCACGTGCGGCACCCGGTACCCGGCGCACAACGCGCCCAGGTCGGCCCCGTGCGGGGTGCCGAAGATCCGCTCGAACCCGGCGCTGTGCTCCGGCGCGCCCTGCTCCAGCAGCGTGAAGATGCCGCCGCCGTCGTCGTTGAGCACCACGATGGTCAGGTCCGGCCGGTACTCCGCAGGCCCGGTCAGCAGGCCGTTGATGTCGTGCAGGAAGGTCAGGTCGCCGAGCAGCGCGTAGGACGGTCCTTTGTGGACACTGGCGGCGCCGATCGCGGTGGACACCGCGCCGTCGATCCCGGCCACGCCGCGGTTGCGGTGCACCAGCACGTCCGGGCGCATGCCCCCGGCCAGCGCGATGTCCCTGGTCGGGTTCGACGGGCCGACCACCAGCATCGCGTCCTCGGGCAGCGCCTCCACCAGCTCCGCGGCCAGGCGCAGCCCGGTCGGCCACGGCTCCTCGGCCAGCGCCTCGCGGACCGCCGCCTTCGCCGCGGCGTCCGCGCGCTGCCAGCTCGCCAGCCATTCCGGGTCGGCGGGCTTGGTCGGCTCGGCGAACCACTGGCCCACCTGCCGGACGTTGTGCGCGGGCGCCGGCCAGTCCGAATCCGGCCGGACCAGCAGGACCTCCACGTCGGCGTCCGAGAGCAGCGCCTGCACCTGCCGGAACACCGTCGGCCTGCCGAGGCAGAGCACCTGCTCCGGCTTGTGCTTGTCGATGAACTCGGGCACCCCGAGCAGCCAGGCACCCGCGCCGATGGCGGTCGACCCGGTCAGCCCGACGCCGCCGGTCTCCGAGACCACCGGCCAGCCGTGCTGCTCGGCCCATTCGCTCGCCGCGCCCACCCCGGTGTCGCAGGCGATCACCAGGCCGTGCCGCGCCGAGGGCACCACGAACGCGGGCAGCGCGCCGAAGTCGGGCAGCTCGGTCCACCGGGCACCGCCGGGGCGGCCCTCCAGCGACTCGTACCACTCGCCGTCTTCGCCGTCGGGGACCAGCGGCTCGCGGAACGGGATGTTCAGGTGCACCGGCCCGCTGCGCCATTCGCCGTAGGCCGCGTTCCACGCCCGGCAGACCTGGCTGCGCCAGTACGAGTTCTGCCCGGCCCGGCGCTCGGCGACCGCCAGCTCGTCGCCGTAGCGGACCGCGTCGCCGTAGAGGCGGCGCTGGTCGATGACCTGGTTGGCCCCGGCCGCGCGCAGCTCGGGGGGGCGATCGGCGGTGAGCACGATCAGCGGCACCCCGGCGCGGTCGGCTTCGAGCACGGCGGGGTGGAAGTTCGAGGCCGCGGTCCCGGAGGTGCACAGCACGGCGACCGGCCGGCCGGTGCGCGCGGCGATGCCCAGGGCCAGGAAGGCGGCGCTGCGCTCGTCGATCCGGACGTGCAGCCGCAGCTTGCCCGCCGACGCGGCGTCGTAGAGCGCCAGCGAGAGCGGCGCGTTGCGGGAACCGGGGCAAAGCACCACGTGGGAGACGGTGTTGCGGATCAGTTCGTCCACGATCACCCTGGCCTGCGCGGTCGACGGGTTCACCGGGCGTCCCCCGGCAGGTCCTCCGCGCACATGGCCATGGGTCCTATTCTCCCAGGTGTGAGTGACACCCAGATTTCCGAGCTGTTCGACCCCGCCTCGTGGTCCGAGGTCGAAGGGTTCGACTTCACCGACATCACCTACCACCGTTCCACGGAGAGCCGCTCAGGAAAACGCGTCGTCCGGGTCGCATTCGACCGGCCGGGCGTCCGCAACGCCTTCCGGCCGCACACCGTCGACGAGCTGTACCGGGCGCTGGATCACGCGCGGATGTCCTCGGACGTCGGCTGTGTGCTGCTCACCGGCAACGGCCCGTCGCCACGGGACGGCGGCTGGGCGTTCTGCTCCGGTGGTGACCAGCGTATTCGTGGTCGGTCCGGGTATCAGTACGCGGAGGGGGAGACCTCCGACACGGTCGACCCCGCGCAGGCGGGCAGGCTGCACATCCTCGAGGTCCAGCGGCTGATCCGGTTCATGCCGAAAGTGGTGGTGGCGGTCGTGCCGGGCTGGGCGGCGGGCGGCGGGCACTCGCTGCACGTGGTGTGCGATCTCACGCTGGCCTCGGCCGAGCACGCGCGGTTCAAGCAGACCGACTCCGCCGTCGGCTCGTTCGACGGCGGCTACGGCTCGGCGTACCTCGCGCGGCAGGTCGGGCAGAAGTTCGCCCGCGAGATCTTCTTCCTCGGGCGGTCCTACACCGCCGAGGAAATGCGGGCGATGGGCGCGGTGAACGCCGTGGTCCCGCACGCCGAACTGGAGGCCGAGGCGCTGCGCTGGGCGTGGGAGATCAACGGCAAGTCGCCGACCGCGCAGCGCATGCTCAAGTACGCGTTCAACCTGATCGACGACGGACTGGTCGGCCAGCAGCTGTTCGCCGGTGAGACCACCCGGTTGGCCTACATGCAGGACGAGGCGGTCGAAGGTCGCGACGCCTTCCTGGAGAAGCGGGAGCCGGACTGGTCGGGCTACCCGTACTACTACTGATGCGGGTGGTCACCTCGGTCCCGGAGCTGACCGGAGCGCTGGCCGCGGCGCTGGACGGTGGTCCGGCGGTGCTGCCGCTGGCCGCCGGGAACACCACGCTGCGTGACGCGATGCGGCCGGACCTGCCGGTCGAGGACGGCACGGCGGTGATCATCGCGACCTCCGGCTCGACCGGGGCGCCGAAGGGTGTGCTGCTCTCGGCGGACGCCCTGCGCTCGTCCGCCGGGGCGACGCACGAGCGGCTCGGCGGCCCGGGTCGCTGGCTGCTCGCGACGCCACCGCAGTTCATCGGCGGCCTCCAGGTGCTGGTGCGCTCGATGCTCGCCGGGACCACGCCCGTGGTGCTCGACACCAGCGCGGGGTTCCGGGCCGAGGACTTCGCCGCCGGGGTGCGCGAGCTGGTCCGGCAGCCGGGGCCGCACTACAGCGCGCTGGTGCCCACGCAGTTGTCGCGGCTGGTGGCCGCGGGCCCGGAGGTGACGCGCGAGGTCGCCCGGCTGGACGCGATCGTGCTCGGCGGGGCCGCGCTGGACCCGCGCCTGGCGGAACGCGCGGCCGACGCCGGGATCACCGCGGTGCCCGCGTACGGGATGAGCGAAACCGCCAGCGGCTGCGTCTATGCGGGCATCCCGCTGTCCGAAGTGGACATTCGTATCGGTACGGGCGGCCGGGTGGAGATCGCCGGTCCGGTGCTGGCACACGGTTATCGCCTGAACCCCGAGCTGACCGCGGAGTCCTTCGTGGACGGCTGGTTCCGCACCAGCGACCTCGGGCGGCTCGACGGCGGCAGGCTGGAGGTGCTCGGCCGGGCCGACGACGTGATCAACACCGGCGGGGTGAAGGTGCCCGCGGCCGCGGTGGAACGGGCGCTGCTGACCCATCCGGCGGTGCGCGCGGTGTGCGTGGTCGGCGTGCCGGACCCGGAATGGGGCGAGGCCGTGGTGGCCGCCGTGGTGCTCGCCGAAGCCACCCTTCCGGAGGACGACCTCCGCGCGCTCGTGCGGGCGGACTCGGGCGCGGCCGCGGTGCCGAAAAGGTTCCTCACGCTGGAGGAACTCCCGTTGCGCGGCCCGGGGAAGGTGGACCGTAGCGGCGTTCGCGCGCATTTCAAACACGGTTGACCCGGTCGGGTCCCCGCGTTGACAGATCACGGGGTGTCCCTTTTGCTGACTTTCCGTGATCAACAGAACCCGTGCTCTGGTGTTGTGCGTGCTGCTGGCCTTCAGCGGCCTGACCACCCCCGCCTTCGCCGACGGGCCGGTGAGCTGGACGATCGATCCGCCACGCGGCCGGCTCGAACCGTTGCCGGGGACGATGTTGCCGCTGAGCGTGGAAGACCTGCCGGTCAAGGAACTCCAGTCCGAAGTGGACACTGTGCGGATCGAGCACGGGACGCCGGGCGTGCTGGTGGACGTACGCGGCCTGCGCCCGGACGGCCGGTGGACCGAATGGATCGAGGCGGTGCCGGGGATTCCCGCCGAATTGCCGAGCGCGACGCGATCGGTGCAGGCGCGGCTGGTGCTGCCCGGTCAGGTCGGCGTCGAGATCGGCTCGCTGCAGGTGACCGCCTGGCACGCCGGGGTCGCGATCACCGACCCCACGCTCGCGGTCACCTACCGGGTCTTCGCCACGCGTGAGGGCCTGGTCGGCGGGACCACCGCGAACGGGCACAAGATCGTGCAGCGCGACCACTTCGTGGCCCTGCCCTCGCGGCGCGGGCTCGCGGGCAAGAACCAGGGCAACTACTCGGTGAAGGTGTGCACCGCGGGCCACGGGCGGTGCGAATGGGCGCCGGTGTGGGACGTCGGGCCGTGGAACACCAAGGACGACTACTGGAGCCCGGAGCGCGCGAGCTGGAGCGACCTGCCGCGCGGGTTGCCGCAGGCGCAGGCGGCGTACCAGCGCGGGTACAACGGCGGGAAGGACGAATTCGGCCGCGAGGTGGCGAACCCGGCGGGCATCGACCTGGCCGACGGCACCTTCTGGGACGGGCTGAAGCTGAAGGACAACGCCTGGGTCGACGTCACCTACCAGTGGACCGGCGGCGGCCCGTGGGGCACGGTGACCTCGTACGACTCGCTGAACGTGCGGATCGGGCCGCACAGCTCGCAGCCGCAGGTGGGCCTGGCCGCGCGGCACGCGCAGATCCGCCTCGAATGCGCCGCGCCGGGCGAATCCGTGCCGGGCACGGAAGGCACCGATGCCCGGTGGTACCGGTTGGCGCCGGGGATGTACGTCTCGGGCGCCTACGTGAAGGTCGCGCAAACCCCTCCACCCTGCTGAGGGCGCGGCTGATTGCTATGAATGGGGCATTACTTGCATTGAATGCTAGTAATGCCCCACTCATAGCAATCGTCACGGGCCCCTGCCGCACCGGCCGGTCGCCCCGGTGGCCAGAATGCTCGGTATGGCGACGCTGACCGAATGGATCGAGGGGGCGCGGCCGCGGACGCTGCCGAACGCGGTGGCACCGGTGGTCGCCGGGATCGGGGCGGCGACGGCGCTCGGGGCGTTCTCCTGGTGGCGGTCGCTGCTCGCGCTGGGCGTGGCGCTCGCGTTGATCATCGGCGTCAACTACGCCAACGATTACTCCGACGGCATCCGCGGCACCGACGCCGATCGCGTCGGACCACTGCGGCTGGTCGGCTCGGGCACCGCCAAGCCGAAGGCGGTGCTGGCCGCGGCCCTCACCTCGCTCGGCGTCGCGGGCGTGCTCGGGCTGGTGCTGGTCGCCGCGAGCGGGTACTGGTGGCTGCTCGCGATGGGCGCGTTGTGCCTGCTCGGCGCCTGGTTCTACACCGGCGGGCGGCGGCCGTACGGCTACGCGGGCCTGGGCGAGATCGCCGTCTTCGTCTTCTTCGGCCTGGCCGCCGTGCTCGGCACCGTCTACATCCAGGCCGGGCGCCTCAGCTGGGAGGCGCTGGCCTGCGCGGTCGCCGTCGGCAGCTTCTCCACCGCCGTGCTCACCGCGAACAACCTGCGCGACATCCCCACCGACGTCACCGCGGGCAAGCGCACGCTGGCCGTCCGCCTCGGCGACGACGGCACGCGGCGGTTCTACCTGGTGCTGGTGGCCGTGCCGTTCGTGCTCAGCTTCGCCCTCGGCCTGCTCACCGACCCGCGCCTGGTGATCGGGGTGCTCGCCGGCGCTCTGCTGATCCGCCCGGTGCGCGCGATCCGCTCCGGCGCCACCGGCCCCGGCCTGATCCCGGCGCTCAAGGACACCGGCCTGGCCATGCTCGCCTGGGCCGTGCTCACCTGCGTCGCACTCGTCCTGCTCTAGAGAGCGGCGCGAGGGCGCGCCGGTCACTGGAGTGAGGCGCGTCGGGCCGGCCACGGCACGGCGTGCCTTGCTCCAGTGACCGGCTCAAAAGCGCCCTCGCCGCCGCGCCGGAGGCGCGGCCGAAAACGCGGCCGAAGATCAAGGCAAGAATTTACCGCTGACCAGGAACTCTTCCATCGCGGCCCGGTGCGGTGCCAGGTCCATGCCCTGCGCGGCCACCCACTCGTCGCTGTAGTAGGTGTGCGCATAGCGGTCGCCGCCGTCGCACAGCAGCGTCACCACGCTGCCCGCCTGGCCTTCCGAGACCATGCGCGAGATCAGCTTGAACGCGCCGTAAAGGCTGGTCCCGGTCGACCCGCCGGCCCAGTACCCGGTGTGCTCGCGCAGCAGGCGGATCGCCGCGATCGACGCCGCGTCCGGGACCTGGAACATCTCGTCGATCACACTCGGCACGAACGACGGCTCGCAGCGCGGGCGGCCGATGCCTTCGATCCGCGACGGCATGCCGGTGCCGTAGTCGAGCGCGCCGGTCTCCCAGGCGCCGTAGAACGACGAGTTCTCCGGGTCGACCACAGCGACCTTCGTGGTGTGCCGCCGGTAGCGCACGTACCGGCCGAAGGTCGCGCTGGTGCCGCCCGTGCCCGCGCCGACCACGATCCACGCGGGCACCGGGTGCCGCTCGGCGCGCAGCTGCGCGAACACCGACTCGGCGATGTTGTTGTTACCCCGCCAGTCGGTCGCGCGCTCGGCGTAGGTGAACTGGTCCAGGTAGTGCCCGTTGCACTCCGACGCCAGGCGCTCGGCCTCGGTGTACATCTCGGCCGGGATGTCGACGAAGTGGCAGCGGCCGCCGTAGAACTCGATCAGCGCGATCTTCTCCGGGCTGGTCTTGCGCGGCACCACCGTGACGAATTCCAGGCCGAGCATCCTGGCGAAGTACGCCTCGGACACCGCGGTCGAGCCGCTGGACGCCTCGATCAGCACGGTGTCCGGGCCGATGTGCCCGTTGACCAGGCCGTACAGCAGCAGCGAGCGGGCGAGGCGGTGCTTGAGCGAGCCGGTCGGGTGCACCGACTCGTCCTTGAGGTAGAGGTCGACGCCCCATTCCGGCGGCAGGGGGAAGACCTTGAGGTGGGTGTCGGCGCTGCGGTTGGCGTCGGCCTCGATGAGGCGCACGGCCTCACGGGTCCACGCGCGGTTCTGCGGGCTCATTCGGCTTCCGCGGTGTCGCCCCGCAGCTGGGCGCGCAGCTTGGCGCGCTCGCGGGCGCGGCCCTCGTTGCGCTTGGCCAGCTGGGCGGTGACGCGGGTGTTGAGCCCGCGGAAGGCGAGCAGGCCCAGCGGCAGGCCGACCACGAGGCCGACCGCGAGGGCCACCAGCAGCGGCACGTTCACCAGCAGCAGGAGCCCGGCGACCACGGCCACCAGGCCGAAGCGCGCGAGCAGGTACAACGTCAGATCGCGACCCAGGTGGCCAGGAACAGCAGCGTCAGTCACATCAATGCAGGTTACGCGCCTTCTCCGGGCGGCTCGTCCAGGCCTTCGTTGTTCGGCCTGGCCTCGAAGCGGGTGGACAGCACCACGGTGGTGCGTGTGCGGGCCACCCCGTCGATCCGGCGGAGCCTGCCGAGGGTGCGCTCCAGCTGGTCGACCGTGGACACCCGGACCTTGACCACGAACGCCTCGTCACCCGCGACGGCGTAGCAGCTCTCGACCTCGACGAGGCTGCCGAGCGCTTCCGCGACGTCGTCGTCGGCGGCGGTGTCGGTCGGCTGGATGCCGACCAGGGCGGTCACGCCGAGGCCGACCGTGCTCGGATCCACCACGGCGTGGTAGCCGGTGATCACCCCGGCCGCCTCCAGCTTGCCGACGCGCTCGTGCACCGAGGACGCCGACAACCCCACGGTCCGGCCCAGCTCGGCGTAGGTCGCCCTGCCGTTGAGCCGCAGCGCGGCGATGATCCTGCGATCGAGTGCGTCCATAGCGGGTCACCCTAACCAGCCCCACCCCGCCCGGCCTCCGCGCTCACACCCCCGAGCCCACCTCCATGTGTGGAGTTCAGGCGCCCGAGTGTGGAACTCGGGTGCGCCAGTGTGGGGTTCGGCTACCTGAGTGTGGAACTCGGCTGCCTGAGTGTGGGGTGTCCGAAGCGGGTGTTTTATCCCTTACTACCTCTTTACTCTTCGACAACCGTTCGAGTACCTGACGGGGTGGATGCGACGATTGCGCCGTTGAGAGCCGCGAGGTCGTGAAGGAGGCGGAAAGTGACCGCGACCGTCGGAGGACGACTGCTCACCCCGGGTGAGGTCGCCGCATTGTTCCGAGTCGATCCGAAGACGGTGACCCGCTGGGCCACCGCCGGGCGGATCGGTTCCATCCGCACCCCGGGCGGCCACCGCCGCTTCCGGGAAGCCGAAGTCAACGAGTTGCTCGCCGAACTCACCACCGACGCCAGCGAGCCGACCCGCCGCTGACCGGCGCGCGAACCACGCGAACCCACGGGGATGTCTCACGACATCCCCGTTCGCTTTTCACGGCGCGGCCCCCGTCGCACCCGCAAACCCGGCAAAAGGGTTAACCTCGGGGGGAGACACCCGCGCACCACAGCCTGAAGGGATCGAGCATGCTCTACCTGCTCGCGGCGATCGGAGCACTGACGGTCGCCGTCGTCCTGTGGCGAACGTTCGGCGCCCCGCGCCCCGGAGTCCCGTCGTCACAGCCCCGCGTCGCCCCCGATGACGATCCGGACTTCCTCCGTGGTCTGTCCGAGCAGCACCGGAAGAGGAGCCGGGACGACGACGAGAAGTAAAACCCCGCTTTACCCGATCCCCCGCTAGCGCTCGACGGAGAAGCCGTCCGCGACGGTGGCCGCCAGTTCCAGCAGGGCCAGTCGCGTGTCAGCCTGCAGCCGGTCCAGTTCGATCTCGGCGCCCTCTTCGAGGTGCGGGTCGAACGGGATGCGGCACACGCCCCGCACCCGCGCGGCGAAGTGCGCCGCCAGCTTGTCCAGGTCGACCGAGCCGCCCTTGGGGCGCACCGAGTTGATCACCGCGACCGAGCGCTTCACCAGGTCGCCGTAGCCGTGCGCGTCCAGCCAGTCCAGCGTGGCCGAGGCGCTGCGCGCGCCGTCCACCGAGCCGGACGAGACCACGACCAGCGAGTCGGCGACGTCGAGCACGCCCTTCATCGCCGAGTGCATCAGGCCGGTCCCGCAGTCGGTGAGCACGATGTTGTAGAAGTGCTCCAGCAGGTTGACCGTGCGCCGGTAGTCGTCCTCCGAGAACGCCTCCGAGACCGCCGGGTCCTGCTCGCTGGCGAGGATCTCCAGCCGGCTCGAACCCTGTGAGGTGTACGACCGGACGTCGCTGTAGCGCGTGATCTTGTCCGCGTCCCGCAGCAGGTGGCGCACGGTGGCGGTGGTCTCGATGGGGATCTTCTGCGACAGCGTGCCGCGGTCCGGGTTCGCGTCGACGGCGACCACGCGGTCACCGCGCAGCGAGGCGAAGGTCGCGCCGAGCGTGGTGGTGGTCGTGGTCTTGCCCACGCCGCCCTTCAGGCTCAGCATGGCGATCTTGTAGCACCCCCGCAGGGGCTGGTTGACCTGCGCGATCAGCTCGCGGCGACGCCGGTCCGCCGGGCTTTCACCCGGGTTGATCAGCTTGCCGGACCCCACGTACAGCGCCTTGCGCCAGCCGGACTGCGGCCGCCGCTTGTTCGGCTTCACCAGGTGCGCGGTGGTCAGGTCGTCGCCGGGCAGCGGCCTGCCGAGCGGCTGGGGCAGCATGCCCGGCGGCAGCAGCGGCGCGGGCGGACCGGCCGGGGACTGCGGCTGCGGCAACGGCGGGAGCGGGGCGGACGGCTGCCCGTACTGCTGCTGTTGCTGCGGGTGCAGCGGCGGCAGTTGCTGGTCGTACGGATCGGCGTAGGGCCGCTGGTACGGCGGCACGGGTGGCACCTGCGGCACCTCGTACGGCCCGGAGGCCGCCGGGTGCGGTGCCGAGTCGGTGCGTTCCTCGGAGAAGTGCGCCTGGTCCTCGGCGGGGGGCGGTGGGGGCGCGGGTTGCCACTGGGTGGGCTCCTCGCCCGGTTCCGGCTGCCGACCGGGCACCTCGTCAGATCCGGTCACCGTCGCGGTCCTCCCACTTCCTCTCGTCGTACTGGCTGTACTGGCACGACGGTAGCCGGGATCCGCGTGAGATGTCAGCCGACCCCGGCGTAGGAGTGCAGACCGGTGGTGACCAGGTTCACGAAGAACAGGTTGAACACCGTGGCGGAGAAGCCCACCACGTTGATCCAGGCGGCGCGGTTGCCGCGCCAGCCCGCCGTGGCCCGCGAGTGCAGGTAGGCCGCGTAGATGACCCACGCGATGAAGGCGACCGTCTCCTTCGGGTCCCAGCCCCAGAACCGGCCCCACGCGGCCTCGGCCCACACCGCGCCGCACAGCACGCCGAAGGTGAACACCGGGAAGGCGAACACGGTGGTCCGGTAGGCGACGCGGTCCAGCACCTCCAGCGCGGGCAGCTTGGGCCCGAAGCGCGCGAACTTGGCCGGGTTCTTCTCGTGCCTGCTGCGGATCAGGTAGAAGACGCTGGCCACCCCGGGCACCAGGAACACCCCGGAGCTCAGGATCGCCGCCGAAACGTGGATGACCAGCCAGTACGACTGGAGCGCGGGCTGCACCGGCGCGGCGACCGCGTAGAGCATGGTGCCGCCGACGAACATCAGGATGACCACCGGCAGCAGCACGAACGCGGACAGGTGGCGGATGTCCGACTTGCGCAGCACCACCAGCCAGGTCACCACGGCGATCAGGCAGACCGCCATGATGTATTCGTACATGTTGCCCCAGGGCACGCGCTGCGTGGCGACCCCGCGCAGCACCAGCGCGGCCAGGTGCAGCAGCGCTCCGAGCACGGTCAGGGCCACGCCCATGCGGCCGATCCGCTCGGCCCGCTCGCGGCGGGCGGGCGCCTCGTCGATCGGGGGCACGGTGGAGGACAGCACGGACCCGCCGCCGGCGCCGACCAGTTCGGCGGACCGCTCCCTGGTGCGCTGGGCCGCCTGCCTGCCCTTGCGCCCGAAGGACTGCTCGACCAGGAAGAACATCATCGCCAGCACGTACACGGCGACGGCTGTGGTGTAGGACAGGTCGCTGAACTGCGACAGCGTCTCGTTGACCATGCTCTAGTCCTTCTTCTCGGGCGTTTCCCGGGGGTCCGGGGGTCGCCCCCCGTGCTCGGCACCGTGGAGCGAGACCGCGATCCGGTTGAACTCCTCGCCGTAGCCTGCCTGGTCCGTCCTGGCCAGACCGGCCACTTCTACTACAGTACGTCGTAGCTCGGCGCCACCGGCGGCTGGGGTGATCCGCACCCAGAACCGGCGCCGCTTGACCAGCAGCGAGCCGATCAGCCCGAGCAGCATGGCGATCGCGCAGACCAGCACCCACACCTGCGTCGGGTCGTAGGACACCTGGAGCGAGGCGTACTTCTCCACCCCGTCGAACCGGATCTTCGTGCCGTCGTCCAGCGCCAGTTCCTGGCCCAGCATCAGGTTCTCCCGAGCCACCTTGACCAGCCGCCCACTGTCCACCATGGACTGGTTGACCTCGAAGATGGACTGCCCGCGCCCGGAGTCGATGCCGAGGTCGCCGCGCAGCACGTCCACCGCGACCCCGGGTTCGGTGAGCACCGGGCTCGACGAGCTGAGCACGTTGCCGTGCACGAAGGCGGTCGGCGCGAACAGCCCGGTGATCGCCAGCTGCTTCTTGCGGCGCTCGTCGGTGTCGGTGATGCCCGGCGGGTCGAACTTGGTCGCGCCCTCCGACAGCATCGTGGCCGGGTCCACCAGGCGCCACTGGATCGCCTGCGTGCGGGTGGTGCCGTCGGGGTAGGTGACGGTGAACTTCGGGGCGTAGCCGTAACCGAGCACGTAGACGCGGTCCTCGCCCATGCGCAGCGGCTCGTTCATCTTCACCTGGTAGGGCAGCCAGGTGCCGGTTTCCAGGTCCGCGCCGGACTGGTACTCGATGTCGGCCTGGTAGTGGATCGGCTGCAGCTGCTCGGTGTACTCCGCGGTGAACTCGTTCACCTTCACGCAGAACGGGCTCAGCTCGGTGCCGTCCACCTGCAGGCCGGGGTCGAAGGCGTCGTAGGCGTAGATGCCGGAGTTGCAGAACTGCGAACCGTTGGCCAGCACGGTGACCTGGCCCTCGTAGCCGAACATCTTGCCGATGGCGAAGAACACGATCAGCCCGAGCATGGCGAAGTGGAACAGCAGGTTGCCGGTCTCCCGCAGGTAGCCGCGTTCCGCGCTGATCGTGCGGACGCCGCCCTCCTCCTCGCGCTCGGCCTGGCGCCACCCGCGCAGTCGCGTTCGGACGGTCGCGGCCACTTCGTCGGCGCTCGCACCGGTTTCGAAGTGGTGGTGGTGCGGCATGCGCCCGAGGCGGCGCGGGGTGAGCACCGGCTTGGCCCGCATCGCGCGGACGTAGTCGACGCTGCGCGGGCCCAGGCAGCCGACCAGCGACACCATCAGCAGCAGGTAGATCGCGGAGAACCAGACGCTGGAGTAGACCTCGAAGAACTGCGTCGCGTCGAGCAGCTCACCCCACCAGCCGTGGTTGGTGATGTATTCGTCGGTCTTCGGCGCGTTCAGCGCGCGCTGCGGCAGCAGGGCGCCGGGCAGCGCGGCGAGCGCCAGCAGGAACAGCAGGATCAGCGCGGTGCGCATCGAGGTCAGCCCGCGCCAGGTGTTGCGGACGAACGCGAGTGCGCGCCGGAGCGGGGTTTCGCGGTACGGGCCCTTCGGCGGTGCGTCCGAGGTGAGCGTCACAGCGGGAGCTCCACTTCGTTGACGACCGCCACCCGCAGCCAGCCGACCAGCTCGCCCCACAGCCCGGTGACCAGCAGCAGGCCGACCACCAGAAGCAGCGCGCCGCCGAAGATCTGCACGCGGCGGCCGTTGCGGCGCAGCCAGCCGGTGACCCGCACGGCCCAGCGGGCGCCCAGCGCGATCAGCAGGAACGGCACGCCGAGGCCGAGGCAGTAGAGCAGGATCAGCAGGAACCCGCGGGCCGCGGTGCCACCGGTGGAGCTGGCCAGCACCAGCACGCCGGTCAGCGTCGGGCCGATGCACGGGGTCCAGCCGAGGCCGAAGACCGCTCCGAGCAGCGGCGCGCCCCACAGCCCGCCGCGCGGCACGCGGTGCGAGCGGAC
The DNA here is from genome assembly GCF_021725495.1 of Saccharothrix sp. AJ9571. NCBI lineage: Bacteria > Bacillati > Actinomycetota > Actinomycetes > Pseudonocardiales > Pseudonocardiaceae > Saccharothrix > Saccharothrix sp. AJ9571. The sequence continues at coordinate 1,958,902 of NZ_CP091382.1, forward strand.
GTCCTTCTGCAGCGCGGGAATCAGGCCGAGGAACACCAGTCCCATGGCGATCGTGATGACGCCGCCGATGCGCTGCAGCAGGTCCTGGTTCATCAGCATGGCGTCGGAGACCCAGACCAGGCTGCCGAGCCCGAGCGTGAACACCACGGTGAAGCCGAGGATGAACAACCCGGCCGCGCCGACCACGGCGAAGCGGCCCTTCTTCGGCGCCTCGTCCGGGCTGACCGCGGGCGCGTCCGCGCCGACCAGTGCGGAGAGGTAGGCGAGGTAACCGGGCACCAGCGGCACCACGCACGGCGAAGCGAACGAGACCGCCCCGGCCAGCAGGGCCACCCCGGCGGCGAGCAGCAGCGGACCGGAGGTCGCTAGCTCGGTCACTGGGTCCACCAGATCAGGGTAAGGAATGAAGAACCCGTGAACTCACCGGCTACCGGTTACTCGGCGGCGAGCCGCTGAACGACCGGCATCAGGTCGCTGGCGAGCAGGCCGCGCAGGAAGACCATGGCCACCCGGTGCTGCTTGTCCAGCACGATCGTCGACGGCACGGCGTTGCGCGGGTAGCCCTTGAGCGCCAGCAGTGACCGGCCGGGCGGGTCGTAGATGGACGGGAAGGTGAGACCGAAATTACGCACGAAGTCCTGGGGCGCGTTCCGGTTGTCCTCGCGGACGTCCAGCCCGATCACCTGCACGCCGGGCGCCTCGCGCTGCACCTTCTCCAGCTCTGGCGCTTCGGTACGGCACGGCGGGCACCACGAACCCCAGAGGTTGAGCACCACGACCTTGCCAGGGAAGTCCGCGACCGAGATCTGCTTGCCCTCGACCATCAGGTCCTCACCGGACATCGGCGGCAGCGGCTTGCGCTGGTCGCCTTCGTAGGTGATGTCGACCTGCCCGCCCGGTGAGACGAACTCGAAGTTGGTACCGCGCGCGACCGCGTCGGACCCGCCGGAGCAGCCCGCCAGCAGCAGGACCAGCGCGGCGAACGGAGCGACGAGCTTCCTCATGCCCCGGTGACCTTCGGGTCGGTGTACCCGGCGGGCTCGCTGTAGACGATCCGGTCGAGCCGGTCGCCCTCGAAGACCAGGCTGGTCAGCGAGGCCAGCGAGCACTGCCGCTGCCGCGGGTCGTGCCAGAGCGGGCGCCGCTCCAGGAACCGCCGCAGCGTCCAGATCGGCAGCTGGTGTGAGACGCACAACGCCTCGAAGCCCTCGGCCTCGGTGCGCGCGCGGTGGATCGCGCCGAGCATCCGGTGCGCGATCTCGAGGTACGGCTCACCCCACGACGGTTTGAACGGGTTGACCAGCTTCGGCCAGTGCCGCGGCTCCCGCAGCGCGCCGTCGCCGACCGCGACCCGCTCGCCCTCGAACTGGTTGCCCGCCTCGATCAGCCGCTCGTCGGTGGCCACGTCGAGCCGGTGCGCGTCGGCGATCGGCGCGGCCGTCTCCTGCGCGCGCTGCAGCGGCGACGCCACCACGTGCACGATCTGGTGCCCCGCCAGCGCTTCGGCGACGGTGAGCGCCTGCCGCTGCCCGCGCCCGGACAGCCGGAAACCGGGCAGGCGGCCGTAAAGGATGCCTTCGGGGTTGTGCACCTCGCCGTGGCGGAGCACGTGCACGATCGTCGTCATGACGCCTGCTCCGCGGCGGCGGCCGCTTCCGCCGCCGGGGTCAGCGCGGCTTCGATCAGCTCGAACGCGGCGTCGTCCATGGCGGCGTTGACGAACCACGCCTCGAAGGCGCTCGGCGGGGCGTAGACCCCGCGCTCGAGCAGCGCGTGGAAGAACGGCGGGAAGCGCCAGATCTGGGCGGTGGTCGCGTCGTGGTAGTTCCGCACCGGCTCCTCGGTGAAGAACACGCTGAGCAGGTTGCCCGCGTACGCCACGTGGTGCGCCACCCCGGCGGCCGAGAGCGCCTGGCCGAACAGCGCGCCGAGCCGCTGCGAGTTCGCGTCGAGCGCGCGGTAGACCGCGTCGTCGGCGTGGCGCAGGGTGGCCAGGCCGGAGGCCACCGCCACCGGGTTCCCGGACAGCGTGCCCGCCTGGTAGACCGGGCCGGTCGGAGCGAGCCGGGCCATCACTTCCGCGCGGCCGCCGAACGCCGCCGCGGGCAGGCCGCCGGACATCACCTTGCCGAAGGTGTAGAGGTCGCCGGGCACGCCTTCGATGCCGAACCAGCCGGCGGCGTTGACCCGGAACCCGGTCATCACCTCGTCCATGATCAGCAGCGCGCCGTCTCCGTGCGCGAGCTCACGCAGGGAGGCGTTGAAGTCCCGGTCCGGGGCGACCGCGCCCATGTTGCCCGCGGCGGCCTCGGTGATGATCGCGGCGATCTCGCCGGGGTTGTCCGCGAAGGCGGCCCGCACGGCGTCGACGTCGTTGTAGGGCAGGACGATCGTGTCGGCGGCCTGCGCGCCGGTGACCCCCGGCGAGGTCGGCAGCCCGAGCGTGGCCACGCCGGAGCCCGCCTGCGCGAGCAGCGCGTCGACGTGCCCGTGGTAGCAGCCGGCGAACTTGATGATCTTGGACCGTTCGGTGAAGCCGCGGGCCAGCCGGATGGCGCTCATCGTCGCCTCGGTGCCCGAGTTGACCAGCCGCACCTGCTGCACCGGCTCGACCCGGCCGATGATCTCCTCGGCCAGTTCGACCTCGCCGATGGTCGGCGTGCCGAAGGACAGCCCGAGGCTCGCGGCCTCCCGCGCGGCCTCGACCACCGCGGGGTGGGCGTGCCCGAGGATCATCGGCCCCCACGAGGACACCAGGTCGACGTATCTCGTGCCGTCGGCGTCCCAGAGGTACGCGCCCTCGCCGCGGACCATGAACCTCGGCGTGCCGCCGACCGCGCTGAACGCGCGCACCGGCGAGTTGACGCCGCCGGGGGTGGCGGCCGACGCGCGCGCGAACCATTCCTCAGACTGTTCGACTGTCACGTTCGCCAGTCTGACAGAGCAGACCGACAGTCGGCGCACCCGCGGCCGGGCGGGCGGTCCCCGATGCCCGGCGGCCGTGGTGAGCATCACGTCCGGCACGCGCGCGACCGGCCGTCACTGTCCACAATGGCCGGTCAGGCCGAGGGGTCAGCCGTGCGCGGGCTGGGTTTCCGGCTTCGGCTTGCGTGGTCGGGTACGCACCGCGAGCAGGACCTGGCGCACCGCGTCCACCAGCAGCAGTGTGGCTGCCAGGCCGAGCGCGATCGCCGCGAGCACCCAGTTGCCTGCGTAGTGGTACGAGGTCAGCTCGGCGCCGTCCGAAGCGCGGACTCGCACGGTGCTGACCGACGCGGCCCAGGCCAGCGTCGCCGTCCAGACCGCCAGCCCGGCGAGCACCAGCTCCACCACGGCCACGATCGCGCGCCGCGGGCGGTGCAGCCGATGGGGCGCGGGAGCGGGCTCCGGCGGCCAGTCCGGTTCGGTTTCACTCACCGTCAGACTCTCTCACGATGCCGGTGACCCTGCGCAACGCGTCGCGCAACTCTTCGGCGTCGCGGGCCCAGGCGAGGACCACGCTGCCGTCGTCGAGGCGGAGCGGTACGTCCTCGAACTTGCGCGGCACGGCCGGACCGCCACCGAGCACCTTCGCCCCGACCGGCGTCCCGACGTCGTCGAGTTCCTTGATCCGCGACACCGGCAGGCTTTCGCGGCCCTGCCACAGCGCTTCGGTGGTCACCTTGACGCTGAGGAACCGGCGGCGCGCGTACACCCAGAGCATGGTCACGCCGAGCAACGCCAGCCCGACCAGCACCCATTCGACGGTGTGCACCGGGCCGCCCGCGAGCAGTTCGAGCAGGAATCCGGCCAGCGCGAAACCGGGCCCCCACAGCAACGGCGCCCCGCCGGCGCCCGGCTCGTCGAGCACCACCCCCGGTTCGCTCATCGCTTCGGCAACTTCGGGAAGTAGGGCAGGGCGCTGGGCAGGTAGAGGCAGGCGGTGGCGGCGACGACCAGCGCGCAGGCCGCGAACTTGACCCAGTTGGGGTAGATCACCGCCTGGAAGACGATGGTGGCCACCGCGAGCACGGTCAGCACACCGCGCGCCGACCGCGTGCCGTCCTGGGCCTTCCAGGCGAACAACAGGAACAGCAGGGCGAACACGACCGCGCCGACGAGGAACTGCCACAGCGACGCGTGCACACCCGCGCTGACCTGCGCCGCCGTCACGCGCGGATCACGTGGCTGCTCCAGCATCAGGTTGACCACGCGTGGCTCGTCGGCCAGCGAGTACACGAACCCGGACACCATCACCACGCAGGCGGCGATCCACAGGTACCAGGACACCCGGACCGGCTGCGGCAACGGCGGCCTCGGCGGGGCGGGCGCGTCGGGTTCGGGGGGCTCGGTCACGAGCGCAGACTCTAGTCGAGCCAGTGCGCCGCTTCGGCCGCCCAATAAGTGAGGATCATGTCCGCGCCGGCGCGGCGGATGGACGTGAGCACCTCGAGGACGGTCGCCTGGCGGTTGAGCCAGCCGTTGGCCACGGCGGCTTCGACCATCGCGTACTCGCCGGAGATGTTGTACGCGGCCACCGGTACCGGCGACGCCTCCGCGGCGGCGCGCACGACGTCCAGGTACGCGAGCGCGGGCTTGACCATCACCATGTCGGCGCCCTCGGCGACGTCCAGCTCGATCTCGCGCAGCGCTTCGCGGGCGTTGCCCGGGTCCTGCTGGTAGGTCTTGCGGTCACCCTTGAGCTGCGAATTGACGGCCTCCCGGAAGGGGCCGAAGAACGCGCTGGAGTACTTGGCGGAATAGGCGAGGATGCCGGTGTCGGTGAATCCGGCGTCGTCCAGCGCGCGGCGGATCACGCCGACCTGGCCGTCCATCATGCCGCTGGGCCCGAGCAGGTGGGCACCCGCCTGCGCCTGGGCCAGCGCCATTTCGGCGTAGCGCTCGAGGGTGGCGTCGTTGTCCACGGCGCCGTTCGCGTCGAGCACGCCGCAGTGGCCGTGGTCGGTGAACTCGTCGAGGCAGGTGTCGGCCATCAGCACGGTCTCGTCGCCGAGTTCGGCCTTGAGGTCGCGCAGGGCGACGTTGAGGATGCCGTTCTCGTCGGTCGCGCCGGAGCCGACGGCGTCGTGGTGCTCGGGAATGCCGAAGATCATCAGCCCCCCGACCCCGGCACGCACGGCGTCCACCGCGGCCTTGCGCAGCGAGTCGCGGGTGTGCTGGACCACGCCGGGCATGCTCGCGATCGGCCGCGGCGCGTCGGCGCCCTCGGCCACGAACATCGGCAGGATCAGCTGCCGTGGCCGCAGCGTGGTCTCACTGACGAGGCGCCGCATCGCGGGACTGACACGCAACCGGCGGGGACGATGCTCGGGAAACACCCCCTCGACGGTACTCCCCGCCATTTCCCGAATTCGCCGCCCCCACCCCATTTTATGACAATTTGTCAGAATCCCACGCCCGCATTCCACCCCATGCAGAAATCCCCGCCGCATGAATGGAGAACTCGCCCACCCGAACGCAGAACTCAGCTACCCAAGTGTCGAACTCAGCTTCCCGAACGTAGAACTCGGCTTCCTGAACGTAGAACTCGCCAAAACCCCCGCCCACCCGAACCCCACACTCACGCACCCGAACCCCACGTTCGTGCAGCCGAACCCCACACTCAGGCAGCCGAACTCCACGTTCAGGCGGCTGAGTTCTACGTTCGGGTGGGTGAGTTCTACGTTCGGATGCGCGAAGGCGGCCTTGTCCGGGGGGACAAGGCCGCCGTGGCGTAGCGAAGGGGGGTTACGAGCGGCGCGCGCGCTTGGCTTTGCGCGGCGGCGGCAGGGCACCTTCGGCGCGCAGGCGGGCGGCGTGCTCGGCGAGCGCGTCCACCAGCGCGGTCACGTTCGCGGTTTCCGGCTGCACGTCCACGCGCAGGCCGAACTCGGTCGCCGTTTCCGCGGTCTTCGGGCCGATGCAGGCCACCAGGGTCCGGGTGTGCGGCTTGCCCGCGATGCCGACCAGGTTCCGGACGGTGGACGACGAGGTGAAGCACACCGCGTCGAAGCCGCCGGTCTTGATCATCTCGCGGGTGTCGGCGGGCGGCGGGGCGGCCCGGACGGTGCGGTAGGCGGTGACGTCGTCGATCTCCCAGCCCCGCTCACGCAGGCCGGCCGACAGCGTCTCGGTGGCGATGTCCGCCCGCGGCAGCAGCACCCGGTCGACCGGGTCCAGCACGTCGTCGTACGGCGGGAACTCGGCCAGCAGGCCTTCCGAGGACTGCTCCCCGCTCGGCACCAGCTCGGGGATGATGCCGAACGAGCGCACCTTCGCCGCGGTCGCCGCGCCGACGCAGGCGATCTTCACGCCGGAGAACGCCCGCGCGTCCAGGCCGAACTCCTCGAACTTCTCCCACACCGCGCGCACCGCGTTGGTCGAGGTGAACACCAGCCACTGGTACCGGCCGTCGACCAGGCCCTTGACCGAGCGCTCCATCTGCGCCGGGCTGCGCGGCGGCTCGACCGAGATGGTCGGCACCTCGTGCGAGGTGGCGCCGTGGCTGTGCAGCCGGTCGGCCATGTCGCCCGCCTGCTCCTTGGTGCGCGGCACCAGGACCTTCCAGCCGTACAGCGCGCGCGACTCCCACCAGGACAGCTTCGAGCGCTGCCCGGCGGCCTGCCCCACGGTGACCACCAGCGGGCCGACCAGCTCACCGGCGTCGGCCGAGAGCGAGGCCAGCGTCGAGTCCACCGTGCGCTGGGTGTTGATGGTGCCGTTCGAGGTCACCGCGACCGGGGTGGCCGGGGCGAGCCCGTGCTCGGTCAGCGCGGAGGCCGCCTCGGCGAGGTGGCTGGAGGTGGCGTGCAGCACCAGCGGAGCACCGGTGGCGGCCAGCGCGGCCCAGTCGACCTCGCCGCGCACGTCCACCTCGGTGTGCGTGCCGCCGAGCGCGACCCCGGCGTAGGCGGGCACCGCGGCACCGGGCGAGACCCCGGGCACGATGTCGAACACCACGCTGCTCTTGGCCACGGCCTGCACCTCGGCCACCGCGGCGGGCTGGGTCAGCGGGTCACCGGCGACCAGCCGGAGCACCAGCCTGCCCGACTTGGCCTCGTTGCCCAGGTCCTTGGCCACCTCGGCCGGGTCCCCCACCGCGGGGCGCACCTCGGCGTCGGGGTGGGCGAAGGCCAGCACACCGGCGGGTACGTCCGGATCGGTCACCACGACCTCGGCCTTGCCCAGCAACTCCTGGGCGCGGACGGTCAGCAGACCGGCGTCTCCGGGGCCCGAGCCCACGAAGGCGACGCGCCCGGTGGTCTTGCGCGCGGGGGTCATCTCTACGTCTCTCCTCTTTACCTGGCATGCGGTTCTCCCGGGATGGCCGGGGAGAACGAGAATCAGTTCGCGGTCAGCGCACCGGCGCCGAGATCGAGCAGCTCCGCTGCCAGCTCCCGGCCCAGCTTCTCCGCGTCGGCCTTGCCGGCCACCGCGGAGGCCCGCAACATGTCGACCGCTTCGCCGTCGCCGCCGACGGCCGCGGTACCCCGCAGCGAGATCCGCTCGATCACCGAGCCGTTCTCGTCGAGGTCCTCCACCACCTCGGCCAGCGCTCCGACCGGGGCACTGCACCCGGCTTCGAGCGCGGCCAGCATGGCCCGTTCCGCGGTCACCGCGAGCCGGGTCGACTCGTCGTCCAACGTGGACCGGAGCAGCTGCTCGACCTCGGCGTGGTCCGAGCGGCACTCCACCGCCAGCGCGCCCTGGGCGGGCGCGGGCAGCAGCTGGATCGGGTCCAGCGTTTCGGTGATCTCGGCGAGCCTGCCGACCCTGGCCAGTCCGGCCCTGGCCAGCACCACGGCGTCGAGCTCACCGCTGCTCACCTTGCCCATGCGGGTGTCGATATTGCCCCGGATCGGCACGATTTCCAAACCGAGCCCCAGCGCGCGCAGCTGCGCGGTGCGCCGCGGCGAGCCGGTGCCCACGGTCGACCCCGGCGGCAGTTCGCCCAGAGTCAGGCCGTCACGGGCGATCAGCGCGTCACGCGGGTCGGCGCGCGGCGGCACGGCCGCGATCACCAGTCCGGGCGCGGGCGCGGTGGGGAGGTCCTTGTACGAGTGCACCGCGACGTCGATCTCGCCGGCGGTCAGCGCGTCACGCAGGGCGGAGGTGAACACGCCGACGCCGATCTCGGTGATCGGCGCGCTGGAGCGGTCGCCGGGGGTGGAGATGGTGACCAGCTCCACGCGCGCGCCTGCGGCTTCGAGCGCCTCGGCCACGGTGCCGGTCTGGGCCAGCGCCAGCTTGCTGCCGCGCGTGCCGATCCTGATGGTCCTGCTCACTGGGGTTCACCGTCGGTTTCTCGGGGTACGGACTCGGAGGGGCGCGCGACCACCCGCGGCGCGGCCGGGTCGAGCTCGAACAGCTCGCGCAGCGCACTGGCGTAGTCGGTCCCGGCGTCCTGTCCGGCGAGTTGCTTCACGCGCACGGTCGGCGCGTGCAGGAGTTTGTCCACCACGCGGCGGACGGTGCGGCCCAGCTCTTCGCGGACCGCGCTTTCGAGCTCCGGCAGCCGGTTGTCCAGCCGCAGCAGCTCGGCGTCGACCACCTCCGCGGCTCGCTTGCGCAGGGCGGTGACGGTCGGCGTGACCTCGGCGCTGCGCTGCCCGGCGAGGTACTCGCGCACCTCGTCGAGCACGATGCCGGTGGCCTTGGCCAGCTGGCGATCGGTCTCGGAGGTACCGGTCGCCGCGCTCATCCGGCGGCGGACGGTCTCCAGGTCGACCACCCGGACCCCGGGCAGTTCGCCGACGGCGGGGTCGACGTCCCTCGGCAGCCCGAGGTCGCAGACGACCAGCGCCCGGCCGTCGCGCGGGAGCACGTGGGAGGGGTCGAGCACGGCGTCGGCGGCACCGGTGCTGGTGACCACGACGTCGGCCTTGGCGACCGCGGCGGTCAGCTCGCCCATGCCCACCGCGGTGGCGGGCACGCCCTGCTCGGCGATGGAGGCGGCCAGGCGCTGGGCGTTCGCCGTGGTGCGGTTGGCCACGGTGATCGAGCCGATGCCCGCCTTGCGCAGGTGCGACCCGGTCAGCGCGCCCATCGATCCGGCACCGACCACCAGCGCGTGCTTGCCCGCCAGTTCACCGGCGGCACGCAGCGCCTCGGAGACCACCGACGCGCCCAGGTCGCCGAGCCCGGTTTCGGTCTGCACGCGCTTGCCGACGCGCAGGGTGGTCTGGGTCAGCTCGTGCAGCACGCGGCCGACCGTGCCCGCCTCGCGCGCGGTGGCGTAGGCGGTGCGGACCTGGCCGAGGATCTGGGACTCGCCGATGACCATCGAGTCGAGGCCGGAGGCGACGGAGAAGATGTGCTCGACGGCGGCACCGGCGTAGTGCACGTAGAGGTTGTCGTAGAGCTCGGCGGGTTCGACCCCGGCCTGGCGCGCGAGCACCGCGGAGACGTCGGACAGCCCGCCGTGGAAGGCGTCGACGACCGCGAAGACCTCGATGCGGTTGCAGGTGGACAGCACCATGACCTCGGCGATGTGCGGGGCCTGCTGGAGCTCGTGCAGCACCTTGCCCAGCTCGGCGGCGGGCACCGCGGCCCGCTCGAGCATGGCCAGGTCCGCGGTCCGGTGGGAAAGCCCGATGGCCAGAATGCTCACGATCGCACCACCATGCCGTTGTTCGCCACGCCGTTCACACCTGCTTCTTCGTCGGCCCTGCGCGCCACGTGGAACGACAGGATCTGCAGCTCGACCGCCAGATCTACCTTGCGGACCTCGACGTGCGGTGGAGCCTGGAGCACCACCGGCGCGAAGTTGAGGATGCACTGGACGCCACCGGCGACCAGGCGGTCGCACACCGACTGCGCCGCGGTCGGCGGGGTGGCGATCACGCCGATGGAGATCTCGCGCTCGGCGCACACCTTCGGGATCTCGTCCAGGTGCGACACCGGCAGCCCGCCGACCGGCACGCCGATCAGGTCGGGGTCCAGGTCGAACAGGGCCTCCACCGGGAACCCGCGGCCGGGGAACCCGCCGTAGTTCGCCAGCGCGTGGCCCAGGTTCCCGATACCGACCACGGCGACCTTGTGCTTGCGGGTCAGCCCGAGCGTGCGCTCGATGTGCCCGACCAGCACGGAGACCTCGTAGCCGACCCCGCGGGTGCCGTAGGAGCCCAGGTAGGACAGGTCCTTGCGCAGCTTCGCCGAGTTGACCCCGGCCGCCGCGGACAGCTCTTCGCTGGAGACGGTGGTCGCGCCCTGCTCGGCCATCGCGGACAGCACCCGCAGGTAGACGGCGAGGCGGGCGACGGCGGCTTCCGGGATCGCCTTGGCGCGGACCGGGTCGGCCGCGGCACCGTTCACCGGGACGGCCGGCATCTCCGCGGTCGGCGCGTTGTCGGCGTCCGGCGTGTCCGCCTGCCTGGCCGAGCCACCCCGGCGGCCTCGCTGGCCCCGCTGTGCGACCACGCCTGATCTCCTCGTTGCTGCCGTTCGGGTGCTGCTGCCGGAACCGGTCGAAAAATCAACCCTTGACCCGGGGGGCGACTCAGTGTTCGATGCCCGGCGCCGCACGGGTGATGGCACTACGGTAGCCACTTGTGAACGCATGCACAAAGTGACTGGTAGAGCGCTTGAAAGCCAGGTTACCCGGACCGCGGCCCAGGGGTTCCACACGGCGAAAACCGCCCCCGCGCACGGGTAATACCCGTCACACTGGGCGATCAGGGGGTGGCGGGGTGGAATTCGAGGTGCTCGGCCCGTTGCGGATCCGGCGGCCCGGTGGCCGGTCGGCGCCCACCGGGAGGTTGCAGCGGATCCTGCTGGCGGTGCTGCTGACCAGGGCGAACCGGCCCGTCACCGTCGATCTGCTGAGTGACGCGCTGTGGGGTGAACACGCCGACCGGCGGGCGGCGCAGAAGCTGCAGCTGCACGTCCACCGGTTGCGCGGACTGCTCGGCGAACCGGACCGGCTGCGCTTCGACAGCGGCGGTTATCTGCTCCGGGTGCTGCCCGGCGAGCTGGACGCGGAGCGATTCGAATCACTCGCCGAAGAGGCTGACGAAGAGCCGAACCTCGCCAGGAAAGCGCTGGACCTGTGGCAGGGCACCCCGTTCGACGGGCTCGACGTGCCGTTGCTCACGGACGAGGCGCGGCGGCTCTCCGAGATCCGGCTGCACCTGCTCGAAACGCTCTTCGACGCGGAGCTGACCGCCGGGCGGCACCTGGCGATCGCCGGGGAACTCCGTGTGCTGGCCGGTACGCACCCGCTGCGCGAACGGCTGCACGCGCTGCTGGTGCGCGCCCTCTACCGCAGCGGCAGGCAGGCCGACGCGCTCGCCGCGTGCCGCGAAGCCCGCCGCGTGCTGCGCACCGAACTGGGCTTGGAACCGGGCGCTGAGCTGCGGGAGCTCGAGCAGGCGATCCTCGAAGGCCGGGAGGCCGAGCCCGCCGGAGCGGCACCCGTTCCGGCGCAGCTGCCGGCGCAGGCGCGCGGCTTCACCGCCCGTGAGGAGGAACTCGCCGAGCTGAACGAACTCGCGCCGGTGACGGTGATCACGGGCACCGCCGGCGCGGGGAAGACCGCGCTCGCCCTGCGCTGGGCCCACCGCTCACGGGAACGCTTCCCCGACGGCCAGCTCTACGCCGAACTGCACGGCTACGGCCCGGACCGCCCGGCCGATCCGGCGGACGTGCTCGCCGGGTTCCTGCGTGCGCTCGGCGCGGACGGCGCCGCGCTCTCGCCCGGGCTCGCGGAACGTTCGGCGAAGTTCCGCACGCTGGTCGCCGGGCGGCGGCTGCTGATCGTGCTCGACAACGCGCGGACCGCGGAGCAGGTGCGCCCGCTGCTCCCCGGCTCCGGCGCGTGCGTGGTCCTGGTGACCAGCCGCGACACGCTGACCGGGCTGGTCGCGGTGGACGGCGCCCGGCGGCTGGCGCTGGACCGGCTGCCCGCGGCGGCCTCGCTCACCCTGCTCCGCGAACTGACCGGCGACCGGGTCGACGCCGAACCGGCGGCCGCCGCCGAGCTGATCGACCTGTGCGCCCGGCTGCCGCTGGCGCTGCGGATCGCCGCGGAGTCCATCCGGGACCGCCCGGCCCGCAGCATCGAGGCGCTGGTCGAGGAGCTGGTGGACGAGCGCGCCCGGCTCGACCTGCTCGACGCCGACGGTGATCCGCGGGCGGCGGTCCGCTCGGCGTTCTCGTGGTCGTTCCACCACCTGCCACCGGAAGCCGCGCGGGTGTTCCGGCTGCTCGGCCTGCACCCCGGCCACGACACCGGTGAGCAGGCGGTCGCCGCGCTGGCGGACACCGGCCTGCGGACGGCGCGGCTTGCGCTCGGGCAGCTCCGGCGCGCGAACCTGGTCGAGTCGAGCGCCGACGGCCGGTACGCCATGCACGACCTCCTGCGGGCGTACGCCGGTGAGTCCGCCGGCGCGGACGACGCGGCCTCGCGCCGGATCCTCGGCTGGTACCTGCATTCGGCGATCCACGCGCGGGCGGTGCTCGACCCGTACGCCCGGCCGATGTGGACAGACGCGGTCCCGGCACCGTCGAACCTGCCCGTCTTCGAGCACCGCGACGCGGCGCTGGCGTGGTTCGAACTCGAGCGGCCGAACCTCGGCGCGGCCGTCCGCGACGCCGTGGCCCGCGGTTATCCCACGGTCGCCTGGCAGCTCGCCTCGGCGCTGCTCATCTACTTCTTCTCGTGCCGCCGGTGGGACGACTGGCTCGGCACGCACCTGACCGCGCTGGCCGTCGCCGATCCGCTCGGGCGCGCGCACATGCTGAACGGGCTCGGCGTCGCCTACGACGACCTGCACGACCAGGAGCGGGCGATCGAATGCCACGTCGAGGCCGCGCGGCTGTTCGAGCAGGCGGACGAAGGGCTGGCCGCCGCGTGGAACCAGAACAACCTGGGCGTGGCCTACGACAACGCGAAGCGGTTCACCGAAGCCGCCGCGAGCTACCAGGACGGGCTGCGGCGCTTCCGCGAACTCGGCGACCCGCGCGGCGAGGGGTACTGCCTCAACAACCTCGGCGACGTGCACCGGCAACTGGGTTCCTTCGCCGAAGCCGAGTCCTACCTGCGCGAGGCGATGTCCGTGCACCGCCGCGCGGCCGACATCCCCGCGCGCCGCTTCACCCTGTGCACGCTGGGCGATCTGCACCGCGACGCGGGAACCCCGGAACGCGCGCTGGAGGCGTACCGGGAAGCCCTGGAGATCAGCCGCTCGCTCGGCGAGGACTGGCGCGTCGCGCGGTTCCAGGCGCGCCTCGGCTCGGTACTGCACACCCTCGGCCGCGACGGCGAGGCCCGCGAATACCTGCGGGAAGCGCTGGAAGTGTTCACCAGGAACGCCGATCCGGAGGCGGTGGAGGTGCGGAAGCTGCTCGCCGAGATCGGGTGAAACCGCCGTGAAAGCGGCACCCGGCACGCTTCCGGCATGGTGTCTTCGCTGAGCGCGCTGGCCGCGCGGACCAACCGTGCCGACGAGGGCCTGCTCGCGCTGCGCAAGGACCTCGCGCAGCGCACCGTCACCGCGCGGGACCGCGGTGACCTGGTCGAAGTGGAGGCGGACGCGGCGGGCAAGGTGCTCGCGGTCTCGGTGAACTCGACGCTGATGCGCCGGGTCGACGCCAGGACGCTGGCGAACGCGATCCTGGAGGCGACCACCGGCGCCCAGCGGGCCGCCGCCGACCTGGTCGCGCAGCGGCGCGCCTACCACCTCGGATGAGCTGGGTCAGGGCGCACGTCGGCGAATCGCTGGAAGTCCGCGTGCCGGTGGCCGGAAAACCGGTCTGGGTCAAGGCAGACGGCTCCGGCTCGGCGCCTTTGGCCCGGGTCGTCCCGGGTCCCACCGAAGAGGACCCTCCGTCGACCTGGCTGGTGCCGGCTTTCGACCTGCCCTCGCCGTGAAAGCGCGGGGAAAGCGGCGCCCGGCACCCTGTGCCGCACCAGCACGGAGGGGAAAAGCATGACGGGATCAGGGTTTCGCGTCGACACCGGGCGGATTCGCGGTGCGGCGGGCGGGTTCCGCGAAAGCGGGGCGTCCGTCAGCACGGCGGCGGAGGCGATTGCGGCGGTGAAGGTGCCCATCGAGGCGTTCGGCATCTCGGGGCCGGGACCGGAACTGGCACGCGACATCGAGGCGGCCGTCGGGCGGCGGCTGGACCGGCTGCGCACGCGGCACACGCGCCTCGGCGAGTTCGCCGGGAAGCTGGAGGTCGCGGCCGACGACTACGACCGCGCGGACACCGGTGCGCAGGACGACCTGCGAGCCGCGGGACGGCCGGAATGACCCACCCCGCACTGGAAACAGCCATCGCCGCCTGCCAGACCCTGGCGGAAGCCGCGAAACAACTCGGGGCCGGCGACCCGATCGAGGCCATCGAACACATCGACTGCGACCCCGCGGCGATCACCGACTACGCCGCCAAGCTCAAAACCACGCTCGCCGAACTGGACAAGGCGATCGACCAGCAGCTCGACGCCATCGCCGAACTGGAGGCGGACAGCGGCGGCGAAGGCACGGAAAGCGCCATCGACGAGGCGAAGAGGGAACTGACCGAACTCCAGCAGGACCGCGCCGAACTGGACAAGCTCGCGCTCCGGATCACCGAAATCGGTGAGCAACTGGAGAAATCGGTCGTCAACACGGCGGCGCAGATCAGCCAGCTCGCGGGCCAGGCGACCCCGGCCGCCAGGGACGTGCTCGACGGCAGCAGCTGGATAGACCTGAGCGAGGCCGAAAACACGGTCGTCACCACCGTCGCCGAGATCATCCGGCTGGCCGGGGTGTTCCAGCAGCAGGTCGACGGGTTGCGGGAGGAGTTCGCGCAACTCACCCAAGACGAGGCGAGCGCCGCCGCCGGTACCGGCTCCGGAGCCGAAGGGCAGCAGGGCCCGCAAGGCGGCGGCAGCACGGGAAGCGGCACCGGTGATGTCCCGGACTGAGCCCCCTCCGAGGGGCGGGGCGCTGCTACAAATGTGGCTTTGGGGGCGGATTCGGCCCCCAAAGCCACATTCGTGACATCAGGAAGCGGTGATCGAGATCGAGTGCCAGCCGGTGGCGCCGTCCGGGACGGTGTCGGCGACGTCCTCCGTCTGCACGTAGCCCGATCGGTCCACCGCCCGGCAGTACACCTGGTGCGGCCCCGGCGGCACGTCCAGTTGTACCCACCACATCCGCCAGGTGTCCGCGTTCACCTCGGCGGTCAGCGTCGCCGGTTGCCAGGGGCCCTGGTCCAGGCGCACTTCCACGCGCTCTATGCCGGTGTGCTGCGCCCAGGCGATCCCGGCCACGATCGTCTTCCCGGCCGCCTGCGCGGCGAACGGCTTCGGCACGTCGATCCGCGACTGCGTCTTCACCGGCCCCTCCCGCGACCACCCGCGGTCCAGCCAGTACGCCCGCCGCGCCGACCAGGTCGTCACTTCCAGGTCGGTGACCCACTTGGTGGCCGACACGTACCCGTACAACCCCGGCACCACGAGCCGGGCCGGGAAGCCGTGTTTGACCGGCAGGGGTTCGCCGTTCATGCCGAGCGCGAGCATCGCGCCCCGGCTCGGGTCCAGCACCGCCGAGATCGGCGTGCCGCAGGTCCAGCCATCCGAACTGGTGGAGAACAGCTGCTCGGCTTCCGGCCGCAAACCCGCCTCGGTCAGCAGGTCCCGCAGGTCGACGCCGACGAACGTGGCCGTGGAGATCAGCTCGCCGCCCACCTCGTTGGACACGCAGCACAACGTCACCGCGCGTTCGACCAGCGGCCGGTCGCGGATGTCGGCGTAGCTGAACGTGAGCTCCCGCTCGACCAGCCCGTGCACCCGCAGCCGCCAGTCCTCGGCCCGCACCTGCGGCAGCGCCAGGGTGGTGTCGATCTTGTAGAAGTCCGCGTTCGGGGTCAGGAAGGTGGGCGTGCCGAGCTTGCTGAAGTCGGCGTCGGCGGGCAGGGGCGGCGCCGGACGGGCGGGCACCGGTCCGCCGACCGCGGCCCGTGACACCTCCGCGTCCCGGCTCACGCCGATCACTTCACCGGCGACCGCGGCCACCCCGGCACCCGCGCCGGCGATGAGGAACCCGCGACGGCTCAGCCCGCCGTCGACCGCCTCCTCCTGGAAAGCCCGCCCGTGCAGCCACGAGAACACCCCGCACCCGACGAGCAGCGTGGCCAGCGGCGCGACGATCGCCAGCTGCCCGAGGTCCGGGCGCCGCAGCACGGCGACCACCCCGAGCACGCCGAACACCCCGATGAGCACCAGCCCCGGCGTGCGCGACCGCCGCGAAACCAGCCCGGCGACCGCCGCGAGCACCAGCATCACCACGCCCATGCCGACGAAGAGCGCGAGCTTGTCGTAGAGGTAGAAGGTGTCCTTGCCGAACTCGGTCAGCCAGCTCGGCGAGAACTCCGCGACGGTGTTGCCCACCGCGACCACCGGCGAGGAGTTCCGCCCGAGGAAGGCCGACAGCAGGTGACCGGCCGCGGCCGCCGCGCCGACGGCGACCACCCCGATCGCGGCCGCGTGGAAGCGGGGGAGGTCGGTGCGCATGTCTCCATCGTGGGCGCACCAGGGCCGGAAGACCGCTCCCGGGCCCTTACGAGTGCATTACGCGAGTGCCGCGCGCAGCCGGTCCTCCTCGACCGACCAGTACCCGTGCTCGTCCCCGTCGATGAGGATCACCGGCACGCGGTCGCCGTACTCGGCCCGCCACTCCGGATCACTGTCCACATCGAACGTCCGCCACGCGACGCCCAGTTCACCGCAGATGCGTTCCACGTCGGCCTCCGCGCGCACGCACGCCGAGCAGCCTTCCCTGGTCACGACCGTCACTTCCGATGCCATGGGTCCTTCCTACCGAAGTCGCAGGCGGCGCAGCTTGCCGGTCGCCGAATGCGGCAGGTTCTCGGCGAACTCGACGCTGTGCGGGACCTTGTACCCGGCGAGCTTGCCCGCGCAGTGGTCGACCACCTGCTGCGCCGACAGCGAAGCACCCGGCGCGACCACGACGACGGCCTTGACCGCCTCGCCGCTGCGCTCGTCGACCACGCCGACCACCGCCGCCTCGACCACCTCGGGCAGCTCGGTGAGCACCGACTCGACCTCGTTCGGGTAGACGTTGAACCCGTTCACGATGATCAGGTCGTTGGCGCGGTCGACCAGGTGCAGGTCGCCGTCGGTGTCCAGGTAGCCGACGTCGCCGGTGCGGAACCAGCCCTCGCCGTCCGGGCCGTGCGCGCCGTCGGGCCAGTACCCGGAGAACAGGTTCGCGCCGCGCACCGCGACCAGCCCGGTGCCGCCGTCCTCCTCGTCGAAGCTGTCCACGAAGTCGTCGGGATCGGACAGCACCGGCCCGGCCGTGCCGTCGCTGTCCACCAGCCGCAGCTCGACACCGGGCAGCGGCCGCCCGACCGAGCCGGGCTTGGGGTAGCCGGTGACCAGCGTCGTGGTCACCACCGGCGCGGCTTCGGTCAGGCCGTAGCCCTCGTAGACGTCCATCCCGGTCGCCGACCGGATCGCCGCCAGCACCCTCGGGTGCAGCGGCGCCGCGCCCGAGGTCATCCGGCGCACGGTGGCCAGCCCGGCGCCCAGTTCGTCGGCGTCCAGCGCGGCGAACTCGGCGTACATCGCGGGCACACCGGCGATCGTGGTGACGCGGAACTCGGCGCAGTCGGCCAGCGCGCGCCGGGCGTCGAACCGCTCGGACAGCACCACGGTGGCCCCCACCGAGGCCGCCTGCAACAGGCCGGGGCCCAGGCCGTAGACGTGGAACAGCGGGATCGCGATGAACACGCGGTCGGAGTGCTGGAGCACCGCGGGCCGCACGGCCGAGAGCTGCTCGATGTTCGCCAGCAGCGCCCGGTGCGACAGCATCACGCCGCGCGGCGGCCCGGTGGTGCCCGAGGTGTACGACACCACGGCGATGTCCTCACCGGCGCCGACCGGCTCGACCGGGTCCCCGGTGGCGGTCGCCTCGCCGGGCGGCAGCGCGGTGACGCCCTCCGGCAGCTCCTCGGCCTCCGGGTCGTGGCTGATCACCAGCTTCGCGCCGCTGTGCTCGACCAGCGGCTGGACCTCGGCGGCCGGGGCCTGCGGGGACAGCGGCACGGCGATGCCGCCCGCACGCACCACGCCGAACAGCGAGACGGCGAACGCGGTCGAGGTCGGCAGCCGCACGATCACCCGGTCGCCCCGGCTCAGCCCGGCGTCGAGCAACCGGCGCGCTTCGGCGTTCACCGCCGCGTCGGCCTGTGCCCAGGTGCTCCGGCGGCCGGTTCCTGAATCGATCAGTGCGAGTGAATCCGGCCAGTTCCCTGCGGCTCTCGCGACCAGCTCCGAGACGTTGCCCACGGTGCCGGACGCCGCCTGGTGGTCCTGGTGATTCCCCTGTTCGGACGACAAATCCCAACCCCTTCCGCGAGCCCACTCACACCGTAACCAGTCTGTCATCCCCATCCCCCGGTGCGGGGATATCGCCCAGTCGTGGCTGTTACGTCACCGGAACACCACTACCTACTTCGCGGTAACAACACGTATGCTGCACTGGTCCTGGGGTGGTGTCGATCACTCGATGGCTCGCCAAAAGGGCCTGGGAGGTGCGAAACGATGAGCCTGCAAGTCGCCATGGCCGGCGGTTCGATGCCGCTCATCGGCGCGAGCGTGCCGAGCCGGCGGGACGTTTCCGCGCAGCGCACCGCGCAGGCCGAAGCCGCCAAGGCCGAGGCGTGGGACCTGGTGCACGCCGCGCAGCAGGGTGACGCCGGCGCCTTCGGCAAGCTGTACGACCGGTACGTGGACATGGTCTTCCGGTACGTGCTCTTCCGGCTCGGCGATCGCGATCTGGCCGAGGACGTGACCAGCGAGACCTTCCTGCGCGCCCTGCGCCGGATCACCTCGGTCAGCTACCAGGGCCGCGACGTGGGTGCCTGGTTCGTCACCATCGCCCGCAACCTGATCCTCGACCACGTCAAGTCCAGCCGGTTCCGCCTCGAAGTGGTCACCGACGAGGTCTCCGAAGGCGGGGCCAGCCCGTTCACCGGCTCCACCGCACAGGCCCCGGCGGGTCCCGAGCAGCAGGTGATCAGCCGCGCGACCAACTCCGAACTCTTCCGCTGCATCGACCAACTCGGCACTGACCAGCGCGAATGCATCCTGCTGCGGTTCATGCAGGGGCTCTCGGTGGCCGAGACGGCGGAGATCATGCAGCGCAACGAAGGCGCCATCAAGGCCCTGCAGCACCGGGCGGTCCGCCGCCTGGCCCAGCTCCTCCCGAGTGGTTTGCGGTAGGTACTCGGGAGTATCCCGTAACTGTCGTTATCGGCTGTTCGTTAGCCAGCCGTGAAGCTGCCGTGGGAGCGCGAGCGCGACCGATTCGCGCGAGCCGTCGAGGACCCGTCGTCCGAGGACGACGAGTTCCGCCACGAGCTCGATCTGGTCAGCCAACTGCGCCTGCTCGGCGACACGGCGGCCCCCGGCCCGGAGGTCAAGGAGCGCATCGCCGCCGCCATCGAGGCACGTCCGGAACCGCCGCCTCCCCCGCGCCGCCGCCTGCGGCTGGGACCCGCGGTGGTCGGCGGGCTCACCGCGGTGCTCGCGCTGGGCGGGCTTGGCCTGGTGCTCGCCGGGGACGCACTGCCCGGCGATTCCCTCTACGGAGTGAAATTGGCGGGCGAGACCGCGACGGTCGGCCTGACCTTCGACGACGAGGCCCGCGCGGGCAAACGGCTCGACCACGCCGGAAGCCGGCTGGCGGAGCTGCGGGCGATCGGCGACCGCGGGGTCGCCGAGTTCCGGACCGCCTTGGACGGCTTCGGCGACGCGACCCGGCGCGGGACCGCCGAGCTGACCGCGGTCGCCACCGGAACTTCGGGCGACCAGCTGTCCGGCCTGCGCGGATGGGCCGCCGAGCAGTCGCGGCTCCTGGTCGAGCTGCGACCGTCGGTCCCGGCGGGCGCCGGTACGGCCTATGACAACGCTGTCGTGCTGGTGGACCGGGTCGACCAGCGCGCGGCCGCGCTCGCCGGGCGGATGGACTGCTACCAGATCACCTCGGGCAGGCACGACGATCTGGGCGCGCTGCCCGCTTCGGGCGGCTGCGGCGACGGCGGTCCGCCGCAGCCGGGCGCGGTCGAGGAGGAACCGGCCCGCGTACCGGTCGACCGGCCGGAGTCGCAGACCGTGGTCAGCCCGCCGGTCGACGACCGTCCGGTGACCGCCTCGCCGGTGCTCACCGAGGCGCCCGTGCATGCACCGCCGGTGACCGGGGCGCCACCTCCGGTGACCTGGCCGCGGCCGCCGATAACCCCGCCGCCACCTGGTGAACTGCTGAGACTTCCCCCACTGTTGCCGGGATTGCCCGAGGTGAGGGTCGGCTGGTAACCCGTCGGCCACCCCGGCTCGCTACCCTGTGCACAGGCGTTTCCCACTAATCGGAGGCGGTGAGCGTGGCGCGGTGGGGCAAGGATAAGAGTCAGGAGCTGGAGCGGCTCGCGGAAATGGCCGGTGAGGCCTCCGCCGAAGCCGCCGTCGCGATGGAGCAGGCTCCGTCGGCCGTGCTGACCGTGCCCGCGCAGGACCTGGCTTCCGGTGAGGTACCGCCGGAGCCGGTCGCCGGGCCCGCCGAGGTCGGCCAGATCGGGCCCCCGGCCGCCGCCACCCCGCCGGACCTGACCGCCGCCGCCTTCTTCGACGTGGACAACACGATGATGATGGGCGCGTCGATCTTCCACTTCGTCCGCGGGCTGGCCTCGCGGAACTTCTTCACCACCGCCGACCTGGCCGGGTTCGCCTGGCAGCAGCTGAAGTTCCGGATCGGCGGCCGGGAGAACCACGACGACATCAAGTCCCACCGCGAGAAGGGCCTGTCCTTTGTGGCCGGTCGCACGGTGCAGGAGATGGTCGACGTCGGCGAGGAGATCTACGACGAGCTGATGGCCGAGAAGATCTGGTCCGGCACCAGGGCGCTGGCGCAGATGCACCTCGAAGCCGGGCAGCGCGTCTGGCTGGTCACCGCGACGCCGGTCGAGCTGGCCGCGATCATCTCGCGACGCCTCGGCCTGACCGGTGCGCTCGGCACGGTCGCCGAAAGCGTCGACGGTGTCTACACCGGACGGTTGGTCGGGGACCTGCTGCACGGCCGCGCGAAGGCGCACGCGGTGCGCGCGCTGGCCGCCCGCGAAGGCCTGAACCTGCGGCGCTGCACGGCGTACTCGGACTCGTCGAACGACATCCCGATGCTTTCGGCCGTCGGCACCTCGGTCGCGGTGAACCCGGACTCGGGCCTGCGGGAGGTCGCCAGGGCCCGGGGCTGGGAGATCCGGGACTTCCGCACGGGCCGCAAGGCCGCCAAGATCGGCGTGCCCTCCGTCCTGGGCGCCGGTGCCGTGGCCGGCGCCGTCGCCGCCGGCCTCGCCTACCGCCGCCGCTGACCCACCCTCACGCAACCGAGTCCCACGTTCAGGAAGCCGAGTCCCACGTTCGGGCAGGCGAGTTCCGCGTTCAGGCGGCTGAGGTCCACGTTCGGGCAATGACCCCGGGCGGGGATCAGTCGCGGAAGATGCTGCGGCGTTGTGAGAGGCGCTGGTAGAGGGTGTGCTGGATCGATTCGCGGACCTGGTCGGTCAGGTTGAACACCAGCATCGGGTCGTCCTCGGCTTCCGGGCCGAACTGGTCCGTGCGGATCGGCTCGCCGAATTCGATGTGCCACTTCGTCGGCAGCGGAACGGCGCCCAGCGGGCCCAGCAGCGGGAAGAACGGCGTCACCGGGAAGTACGGCAGCCCCAGCAGGCGCGCCAGCGGCTTGATGTCGCCGATCTTCGGGTAGATCTCCTCCGCGCCGATGATCGAGCACGGGATGATCGGCACCCCGGTCCGCATCGCCGCCGAGACGAAACCGCCCCGGCCGAAGCGTTGCAGTTTGTACCGCGACGAGAACGGCTTGCCGATGCCCTTGAAGCCCTCCGGCCACACGCCCACCAGCTCCCCCGCGCGCAGCAGCCGCTCCGCGTCCGGGTTGCAGGCCAGCGTCTGACCCGACTTGCGCGCCAGCGAACCGACCAGCGGCATCCGGAACACCAGGTCGGCGCCGAGACCACGCAGGTGCCGGTGCTCGGGGTGCTCGTCGTGCACGGCGACCGCGGTCATCAGCGCGTCCAGCGGGACGGTGCCCGAATGATTGCTGACCAGCAGCGCGCCACCGTCGACCGGCAGGTTGTGCACGCCGTGCGTGCTCACCCGGAACCACTTCTCGTAGAGCAACCGGAAGGGCGGCATCAGCAGCGCGTCGGTCAGCTCGGCGTCGAACCCGAACTCGTCGACGACGTAGTCGCCGGTGAGCCGGTTGCGCACGAACTTCAGCAGGGAGACCAGCGCGTCGGGCAGGTCGGCCTCGACCTCGGCGGCGGTCGGCGCCGGCCGGGCCTTCGGGAACGGGACGACCGGGGCGTCGGCGTGCCTGGTCGCTTCCTCCGCGGCGCCTTCGGGCCGCGGGGGCGCGGCCGACGGCTCGGGGGCCTTCTCGCGGCCCGGTCCGTGCAGCGGGATCACCTGCGCGCTCATGCTCGTGGTCACTTCCTGCGCCCTGCCTTCCTTTCTGCTGTTCCTGACCCCATCCGCGCGGCTCATCGCCCGCCGGCCTGGCCCGTGGCGGCCGCGACGGCCACCTTCCCGGCGAGCTTGGCCAGTCGCGGGCCGTCGACCACCGGCCGCAGCCCGCGGCCCTGCACGTAGTCGTCGAACGCCTCCCGCGTGGTCCAGCGCGGGGTGTAGCCGAACTCGCGCTTGAGCTTCGTGATGTCCACCACGCGGCCGAAGTTGAGCAACCGCACCTGGTCGGCGGAGAAGTCCACCAGCCGCGCCCCGCGCAGCATCCGGCCCACGGAGGGCATCACCCCGCGCGGCATGGGGAGCTCGACCCGGCCCGCGCGGCGAATGGCCTGCGACAGGGTGAGTACCCCTTCACTGCCCACGTTGAACACGCCGGGCTTGTCCTCCACCGTGGCCTGCTCCAGCACGGCCAGCGCGTCCGAGGAGTGCAGGAGCTGCATCCGGGCGTCGTAACCGAGCACGGTCGGCACGACCGGCAGGGAGAAGTAGCGGGAGAGCACGGTGTCGACCTCGGGGCCGATCAGGTTGGTGAACCGCGCCATGGTGACGGTGATGTCCGGGCGGCGGCGCGAGAGCCCGCGCACGTAGCCCTCCATCTCGACCGCGTCCTTGGCGTAACCACTGGTCGAGGCGGGGATCAGCGCGGAGTCCTCGGTGAAGACCGCCTGCGACCGCGAGCTGGCGCCGTAGACCGCCGCGGAGGATTTCACCACCAGCTTGCGGACCTTCGGCGAACGCTGGCACGCGGCGAGCAGCCGCATGGTGCCGATCACGTTCACCTCCTTGATCGCCGTGCGGCGACCGGGGGCGGCCGGGTGGCAGGTCGTGGAAGCGTGCACCACGGTGTCCACCCCGGCGGTGCTGATCACCTTGGCGATCAGCGGGTTGCGGATGTCGGCACGGACGAACTCGGCCCGGCCCATGCGCTGCAGCACGGCCTTGGCCGGTGGGGTGGTGTCGACGCCGATCACGCGCTCGAAGCCGGGGTTGTTGCCGAGGCGGGCGAGCAGCCGGCCGCCGAGCTCTCCGCCGACTCCGGTGACGAGCACGATGTTGGACGGCATTCGGCCCCCTGGGCGGGTTTTTGTGTGCGGGCATCGGTTCACGGGCGGGACAGCCGCGGCTCCGGACGCTGTCACTCGGGTGCGCGGCTGGTCACGCAAGACCGTATCGCGCTGACGCACCCGAGATGTTACCTCGCGACGGGCGGCCAGGAAGACCCTCTTACATGCTGTTAACCCTGTTCAACCGATTCCGGGGACAGACCACACGAATGGCGGCGGCCCGCCCGGCTGAGCCGGACGGGCCGTTCGCTGCGTGGGTCACGCAGCCGATGGAACCTGTGGTTCGCCGCTCACTTGCCCTGCTTGCGACGCTGCATCCGCGTGCGGCGCAACAGTTTGCGGTGCTTCTTCTTCGACATGCGCTTGCGGCGCTTCTTGATGACCGAGCCCACAGGTGCTCCTTAACCTCTCGTCAGTGATCACCCGGCCCGGCGCGGCGTTCAGCGCATCAGGACGAGCGGCCTTCTAGGTTACCGGTGGCCGGACGGCCACCGATCGGCGGGGGAGTGTCATCCCACGTCGTAGTAGGCGCTGTCCAGGTATTCGTGTACTGCCTTCTCCGGCACCCGGAACGATTTCCCGACTCTGACGGCGGGTAGCTCGCCCGAGTGCACCAGTCGGTAGACGGTCATCTTGGAGACCCGCATCAGCGTGGCCACCTCGGCGACTGTCAGGAACTGGACCTGGCGTGGTGGTGTCAGGTCCTCTTGTTTTTTCTTCGTCGGCATAGTCACCGCGTCCTTCGACACGTGTCGCGCCGCGCGGCTTCCCCACCGGCGGTACCGACACGCACGTGCTTCTTGCGAGAGTAGCGGGACAGGTGAGACTAATGCGACGCCTGTCACCGGAAATGCCCCGAACCAGGCCCGATATCCCCAACATTCGCCCGTTTGCAGGCCAACCACCTAGGCGAACGCGGGCCCACCCGTCACCCGCCACCACCCTCGACGGAGCTGCGCGCCGCCTTGACCGGTCAGTCGTGCGCCCTGCCCAGATCCACCGACCGGTCGCGCGCGGCTTCGATGGCCGCGATCAGGGCCGCGCGGACGCCGTGGTTCTCCAGTTCGCGGATCGCGTTGATCGTGGTGCCCGCCGGGGAGGTGACCGCCTCACGCAGGGTGACCGGGTGCTCGCCGGTTTCCGCGAGCATCTTCGCCGCGCCGACGGCCGACTGCACGATCAGCTTCTCGGCGATGTTGCGCGGGAGGCCGAGCAGGATGCCCGCGTCGATCATGGCCTCGACCAGGAAGAAGAAGTACGCCGGGCCGGAGCCGGAGAGCGCGGTGACCGCGTCCTGCTGCGACTCGGGCACGCGGACGACGGTGCCGACGCAGCTGAGCAGCTCCTCGACGAGCGCCAGGTGCTCACCGGTGGCGAATCGACCGGGTGAAATCGCGCTCATCGCCTCCCCGACCACCATCGGGGTGTTCGGCATCACCCGGACGACGGGCGTACCCTCGGCCAGGCGGCGCTCGTACAACGCGGTCGGCAGGCCCGCGCACAGGGAGACGACGAGGGTCTCGGGGCGCAGGAGCGGGCCCAGCTCGTCGAGCAACGGCTCGATGTCCTGCGGCTTGACCGCGACGACCAGCACGTCGGCCAGCTTGGCGGCCTCGGGCACGTCGACCCCGCGCACCCCGTAGCGGCGGCTCAGCTCCTCGGCCCGCTCCGGGTACCGCTCGGTGAACAGCAGCTCGCCGGGCTTGCGCCCACCGTGCAGCAACCCCGACAACAGGGCCTCGCCGATCTTTCCCGCTCCGAGCACCGCGATGACAGCCATACCCTAATTATCACCGCGCGCCCCACCGCCCCCAGCCCCGGGTTGATTGCTATGAGTGGGGCATTACTTGCATTGAACGCTAGTAATGCCCCACTCATAGCAATCGAGCCGAAACTGTCGGTGTTCGGCGGCAGGATCGGCCGGCATGAGCCGACTACCGCATTCGACCGACCTCTACCTGCACGAACACGCCAGGTACGGGGTGATTCGCGCCGCGAACCTGCGGCGATTGAACGTGCCGGAGAGCACGACCTACCGGCGCTGTCAGCCAGACGGGCCGTGGACCCACCTGTTACCGGGCATCGTCCTGCTCGCGAGAGCCAGCCCGACCGCGCGACAACGCGTGGAAGCCGCGCTGCTGCATGCCGAAGGGCACGGCATCGTGACCGGGTTCGAGGCCGCACGCCGCTACGGCCTGCGGAACGTACCCACCGGCAGTGAGATCCACCTCCTGATACCCGCCGCTCACCAGGTGCGCAGCTCCGGTTTCACGTTCGTCGAACGAACGGTCCATCCACCCGAGCCGCGGTGGGTCGACGGCATTCCGCTCGCGCCCCCGGCCCGTGCGGTGCTCGACGGGGTAAGACGCGTGCGCAAGCGAGATCCGGTCCTCGCCTTGTTGATCGAAGCGATCCACGACGGCCTCTGCTCACACGCTGGTCTGTGCGCCGAACTGGAGACCGGCAGCCGTCGTGGCACCGCGCTGCCGCGTGCGTTGTTGAAGCTCCTCGGTGAGGACGTTCGCTCGGTCCCGGAGGCCACGGCCGCCGCGATCTGGCGGAAGGCCGGGCTGCCACCGGCCAAGCAGAACGTGCCGCTGTTCGACCTCGGTGGTGCCCGCGTCGCCGTGCCGGATCTGTGGTGCGACGAGGTGGGCTTCGCCTGGGAGATCGACTCGTTCGAGCACCACTACCGGCGCAGCGACTATCGCCACACGCTCGACCGCAACGCTCGTTATACGAGCCTGGGCATCGTGTTCCTGCAGACGCTGCCCAGCCGGTTGAAATCCGAGCCGGAGAAGGTCGTCATGGAACTACGCGCCGCCTACGCGGCCGCGAAGAAGCGCCCACGCCCCCCGGTCATGCTCCAGCGCCCCGCCTAGCAACCCCTCGCCCCCGGTTTCGAGCCGGGCAAACGCTATGAATGGGGCATTACTTGCGTTAGATGCAAGTAATGCCCCACTCATAGCATCCGTCGGCCACCCCGATGCCGGGGAGCCGGGGCGGGCGCGGGGGCGGGTTAGGAGCCGGGGGCCAGGGCCAGTTGGCGGGACTGGCAGACGAGGCGGCCCGCCGAGTCGATGACGGTGGCGTCCGAGTCGAACCAGGATTCGTGGATGGCGCGGCAGTCGACCTGGACGCGCAGCCAGCCGGGGGCCGGGCGGCAGCGGACGAGGGCGGTCAGCTGGACGGTCGGCGCCCAGCCCATGCGCCCCACGTTGAACACCACCGGCGGGTTCACGTCCCCCGCGAGCAGCGCGAAGAACGGGTCCGGCTGCCCGGCGCGCGGCCGGACCCACAGCCGGATGCGGGGCGCGTCCGCGGTCCGGCCCGCCAGGTAGCCCACGGTCGACGGGTCCAGGCGCACGTCGCACGCCTTCGCCAGGTTGAACGCGCCTTCGGCGGTGTTGCCGCCGATCTGGATCGCGCCGGGCGGCGGCTCGGCCGGGACCGGCGGGACGTCCGTCCACTCCGGACGGCGGACGGGCAGCCGCCCGGTGGTCACCCTGGCTTCGACGCAGTTGCGCCCGCGTTGCTCCAGCCGCACCCCGACCACCGTCGCGCGGCGGCCCAGCTTGTGCAGTTCGGTGCGCAGCAGCACCGGGCCGATGGCAGGCGGGTGCAGGAACTCGGCCGAGACCACCAGCGGTTCGGCCTGCGGCTCACCGCGCTCGGCCAGCAGCGCCTGCGCGGCCTTGGCCAGCAGCGCGATCAGGAAACCGCCGTGCGGGTGCGTGCCGATCGACCACTCCGGGCGCAGGTCGGCGGTGAACGTGCCGTCCCCGAGCGAGCGGGTCGAAATCGCCGCGCCGAAGGGCACGGCCTCTTCCCCTGCGCTCACGAACGGCTGGCCAGCGCGCGCAGGAAGAAGCTCAGGTTCGCCGGCCGCTCGGCCAGGCGCCGCATCAGGTAGCCGTACCACTGCTCCCCGAACGGGACGTAAACCCGCACGGTCTCCCCCTCCCCGGCCAGCCGGCGCTGCTCGTCCGGCCGGATCCCGTACAACATCTGGAACTCGTAGCTGCCCTGCTTGCGCCCGTACCAGCGCGCCCGCTCGCCGAGGATCTCCACCAGCCGCGGGTCGTGGGTGGCGAACATCGGGTACCCGTCACCGGCGAGCAGCGCGTTCGCCGCGCGCACGTAGCTCCGGTCCACCTCGTGCCCGTCGGAGAAGGCGACCGACTCCGGTTCCGCGTAGGCCCCCTTGCACAACCGGACGCGGGAACCGGCCAGCGCCTTCGCGTCCGCCTCGGTCCGCCGCAGGTACGACTGCAGCACCGCGCCCACCCACGGCCAGGTCCGCCGCAGGTCCGCGACCGTGGCGAGGGTGGCGTCGGTGGTGGTGTGGTCCTCCATGTCGATGGTCACCGTGGTGCCGCACCGCTCGGCGGCGGCGCAGACGCGCCCGGCGTTGTCCAGCGTCAGCCGTTCCCCCAGCTTCTGCCCGATGGCCGACAGCTTGACGCTCACCTCCGCGTGCGGCGCCAGCCCCCCGTCGTGCAGCCGGTCGAGCAGGTCCACGTAGGTCCGCACGGTGCGCTCGGCCTGCTCGGCGTCGGTGGTGTCCTCGCCGAGGTAGTCCAGGGTGGCGGTCAGCCCGGCGTCCGCCAGTGACCGCACCGCTTCGACCGCCTGGTCGTGGCCTTCCCCGGCGACGAAGCGTTCGACCACCGCCCGGGTGCCCGGCGCGGTGGCCACGAGCCGGCGCAGCCGCTCGTTGCCCGCGGCGGCGAGGATCGTTGATCGCAGGGGGTTCACGCCGGGAACTTTACGTGTTCGTGGCGCCGAAACCGAGCCGCCTGGCCGGACAAGTTGATCTTGAACTCACTGGCCGAGGTGCAGGCGCGCGTACAGCAGCGCTTCGGCGAGGTCCTTGACCCGCCGCGCGGGCTCGGCGGCCCGCCGCGTGTTGATCTCCAGCACGACCTGCCCGTCGAACCCGGTGCGCAGCAACAGCTCGAGCAGTTCGGCGCACGGCTGCCCGCCGCGGCCGGGGACCAGGTGCTCGTCCTTCGGCACCCCGGTGCCGTCGGCCAGGTGCACGTGGGTCAGCCCGGCGCCCATGCGCCCGGCCAGCGCGATCGGGTCCATCCCCGCGGCCGCGGTGTGCGACAGGTCGAGCGTGTAGTTGCGGTACCCGACGTCGGTCGGGTCGATCGACGGCCGGAACGCGGACACCCTGGCGTCCCGGTTCCGGCCCGGCGGGCGGACCTTGAACATGTTCTCCACCGCGATCGCCACCCCGCTGGCGTCCTCCAGCTCGGCGACCAGGTCGGCGAAGCCGTCGCCGTAGCGGCGCTGCCAGCGGAACGGCGGGTGCACCACCACCGTGCGCGCCCCCAGCTCCTGCGCGGCCTCCACGCTGCGGCGCAGGCGAATCACCGGATCGGGTGACCACACGCGCTGGGTGATCAGCAGCGACGGCGAGTGCACCGAGAGCACCGGCATGCCGGTGCGCTTCGACCACTTCCGCAGCTCCCCGACGTCCTGGCTGACCGGATCGACCCAGACCATCACCTCGACGCCGTCGTAGCCGAGGTCGGCGGCCAGTTCGAAGCCCGCCCCGGCTTTCAGCGGCCACACCGAAGCGGTGGACAGGCCAATGGGAATGCTCACGCGGGCATGGTCCTACTTGGACAACAGGAGCAGCGCGGCGGGGGACACCGTCACCACCAGCCCGACCAGCACCGCCAGCACGGTGGTCTGCAGGTCGTCGGCGCGGCGGATCTTCCGGACGATCCAGACCAGCGCGACGATCACCACCAGCGCGGCGATCAGGGCGGCGGCGGGCAGCCTGCCCCACAGCCAGTTGAAGCCCAGCCAGACCCCGGCACCGCCGATGACGCCCAGCGCGAGCTGCGCGGCCATCACCAGCCACTGCTTGCCCGGCGAAGCTTCCTCGTACCGGTCTTCGACAGCGTCGAGACCGGCGGCGCCGGCGTACGGGTCGTCCAGCTCGTCGACCTCGGCTTCGAGTTCCGCGTCGAACCCGTCGTCGTAGTCGGCCGAGCGGGTGCGGTTCGGTGGCCCGTCGAAGTCGTCGGCGTAGGCGGGCCCGCCGAGTTCTCCGGCCACCGGCCGCTGCACGGCTTCGAAGTCACCGGTGCTGAACCGGCCGGAGGCGAACTGGCCACCGGCGGGGTCGGCGTCGATCGGGTCGTCGCCGACCGGGGTCATCGCGGCCTGGGTGTCCTCCAGGCGCTCCTGGTCCCGGCGCTGGCGCCAGCCCGCCAAGCCGGCGGGCGGCTCGTCGGGCTCGGCCTCCGGCGGCGGTGGTGGCGGTGGTGGCGGCACCGGCTGCGGCGGTCGCGGGGTGAACCCGCTCTGGTAACCGCTGGCGTAGCCGCTCGAATATCCGCTGTTGTAGCCGCTGGGCGGGCCGTTGGCCGGCTCGTCGGGGATCACCGGGATCTGCTCGGTGTGCTCCTCGCGCGTCGGCGGCGCGGGACGGCGGACCGGCCCACCACGACGGCGCGGCGCGCGCGGGGGCACCGGGTAGGCGCCCGAGGGCGGCGGACCGGGCTCCGGCTCGACGGGAGGCGCCTCGACCTCGTCCAGGCCGTCCAGGCGGGCGGACAGCCCACCTGAGGGCGGACCGGCCGGCTGGGGCGGCGGAGGTGGCGGGGGCTGCTGACGGCGAGACCGCGTCGGGACCCGCCGGGTGGGCGGGTCGATCGGGGACTCGGCCTCGGGGGCTCCGCGACGCGAACCGCGCCGGGGCGGCGGCTCGTCCTGCGGCGGCCGGGGCAGCGCGCCCGACTCCTGCTGCGGCGGGCGCGGCAAGGCACCCGATTCCTGCTGGGGGCGCGGCAGGGCGCCGGAATCCTGCGGCGGGCGCGGGAGCGCGCCGGAGTCCTGCCGGGGCGGGACCGGCAGCGCGCCAGAGTCGTGCCGCGAGCCCGAGCGGCGAGGGGTGCCGTTGCGCCGGTTCGCCGGGGGCGGGGTGTCGCCCTGGATGCGCTCGATGATCGCCTGCGGAGCGGTGTCGCTGATGTCGCGCCGCGGAGCTTCTTCCTCATCGTCGGCACGACGACGACGGCGGCGTGAGCCACCGCCCTGGCCACCGTGTTGGGCGAGCAGTTCGGCCACCGTCTTCTGGTGCTGCTCGCTACCGCTGTCTTGGGTCATCCCTTCCACCGTGCCTGTCGCCCGTCGTCGAAGTCCAGTCCCCGTCCGCCCAGTGCAGTGTCCTCGGCACCGTTGGAATGGTCCAGCCGTCGCAGGATCACTCCCTCCCGCAACGCCCACGGGCAGATCTCGAGTTCCTGCAGTGACAAAGCTCGCATGGCGGCCTGCGCCACCAGCGCGCCGCCCACCAGCTGGTGGGACCGGCTGGCGCTGACCCCCTCCAGCTGGGCCAGATCGGCGGCGGTCATCCGCGAGATGAACGAGATCAGCTGCCGCAGCGCGGTGTCGGTGAGCGCCCGGCGCACGCGCTGCCCCTCCGCCGACGGCGCCGCGCCGGTCAGCCTGGCCAGTGAGCGGAAGGTCTTCGAGGTGGCCACCACGCGGTCGGGGAACCCCAGTTTGGCCACCTTCTTCGCCAGCCCGGCGAGCTGCTCCTCCAGCCACGCGGAGGTGGCGATCAGCTCGGCACGGCTCGGCGGGTCGTGCTTGAACCGCGTGCGGGTGATCCGCCCGGCACCCAGCGGCAGCGACTCGGCCAGTTCCGGCTCCTCGTCGATGCCCATCGCGACCTCGAGCGAGCCACCGCCGATGTCGAGCACCAGCAGCTTGCCCGCCGACCAGCCGAACCACCGGCGGACCGCGAGGAAGGTCAGCCGCGCCTCGTCCACCCCGGAGAGCACCTGCAGGTCGACGCCGGTTTCGTCGGTGACCTTGCGCAGCACCTTCGCCGAGTTCTTCGCCTCGCGCACGGCCGAGGTGGCGAAGGCCATCACCTCGGCGCAGCCCAGCCGCGAGGCCGCCGCCTTCGCCGAATCCACCGCGCGCACCAGGTCGTCCGCGCCCGCCTTGGTCAGCTCACCGGACCCGGTGATCTGCTCGGCGAGGCGCAGCACGGTCTTCTCCGAGTGCATCGGCAGCGGGTGGGCACCACGGTGCGCGTCCACCACGAGCAGGTGGACGGTGTTGGAACCGACGTCGAGGACCCCAAGGCGCACGGGGGTAAACGGTACCCGGCTGAGCAGACCCGCTGGTCGGCAACCGAGATTAAACCGAGATCATGACTCGAACTTGTACCCCAGGCCACGCACGGTGACCAGGTGCCGCGGCGAGCCCGGGTCCGGTTCGATCTTCGACCGCAGCCGTTTGACGTGCACGTCCAGCGTCTTCGTGTCGCCGACGTAGTCCGCGCCCCACACCCGGTCGATCAGCTGCCCGCGGGTGAGCACCCGGCCCACGTTGCGCAGCAGGTACTCGAGCAGGTCGAACTCCTTGAGCGGCAGCGAGACGTCCACGCCGTCGACGGTCACCACGTGCCGCTCGACGTCCATCCGCACCGGACCGGCGGCCAGCACCAGCGGCGCGAGCTCACCCTCGGCACCCGGCTCACCACCGCGCCGGAGCACCGCGCGCACGCGGGCGATCAGCTCGCGGGCCGAGTACGGCTTGGTCACGTAGTCGTCGGCGCCGAGTTCCAGGCCGACCACCTTGTCGATCTCGCTGTCGCGCGCGGTCACCATGATCACCGGCACGCCGGAGCGCTGGCGGAGCTGCTTGCACACGTCCGTGCCGCTCATGCCCGGCAGCATCAGGTCGAGCAGCACGATGTCGGCGCCGTTGCGGTCGAACTCCTCCAGCGCCTGCTGGCCGGTCGTGGCCACCGCGGCGGTGAAGCCCTCCTTGCGCAGCAGGAAGGCCAGTGGGTCGGCGAACGACTCCTCGTCCTCGACGATCAGCACCCTGGTCACAACTGTCCTCCATGATCGGTGACGTCCTGGGCACCCACGAGGCGGGGAGTCCGCTCGGGGGGAATTTCGGCGCGGGTGGGCGCGGATTGCTTGCCGGCGGCCGGTCGGCCGTTGTCCGGCGTGTGCGCGGGTATGCGCAGCGTGAAGGTGGAGCCGGTTCCCGGGCTGCTCCACAGGCGCACGTCCCCGCCGTGGTTGGCGGCGACGTGCTTGACGATGGCGAGGCCGAGGCCGGTCCCGCCGGTGGCCCGCGAGCGGGCCTTGTCGGCGCGGTAGAAGCGCTCGAACACCCGCTGCTGGTCCGCCTCGTCGATACCGATGCCGCGGTCGGTCACGGCGATCTCGACCGCGCCGTCGACCAGCCTGCGGCTGACCGAGACCGGGCTGCCCGGCGAGGAGTAGTGGATGGCGTTCTCCAGCAGGTTGGACAACGCGGTGACCAGCAGCGTGCGGTCGCCCTCGATGAGCAGGCCGCTGGGCTGGTCGGTGGTCACCTGGATCTCGGCGGACTCGGCCGAGAGCCGGACCCGGCCGAGCGCCTCCCGCACCACCGCGTCCACCTCGACCACGTTGAGGTCGGGCAGCCGCTCGGCCCCCTGCAGCCGCGAGAGCGCGATCAGCTCGGTGACCAGCTGCCCCAGCCGCGTCGACTCGCGCAGGATCTTGCCGCCGAAGCGGCGGACCTCCTCGGTGTCCTCCGCGGCGTCGAGCACGGCCTCGGTGAGCAGCGCGATCGCGCCCACCGGGGTCTTCAGCTCGTGGCTGACGTTGGCCACGAAGTCACGGCGGGTGGCTTCGAGGCGGACCGCGTCGGAGTGGTCCACCGCCTCGACCACGGTGAAGCCGTCGCCGAGCGGGCGCACCTCGCCCAGCACGGCTTCCGGCTGGCGGCCGCGGGTCTCCACCGGCGACAGGTCGATTTCGAGCGCTTCGTCGGTTTCGACCACCTGCTCGGCGGCGGTGCGCGCCCGGACGTCGGCCCGGTTGTCCCGGACCAGGCCGAGCTCCTCGGCGCGCGGGTTGTGCAGCACCCGGTCGCCGAACCGGTTGAGCACCACCACGCCGTTGTTCGACGAGTGGATCAGCCGGGACAGCAGTTCGGCGACGGTGGGGCCGGGCGGCCGCCGGCGCACGGTCCGCCGGCGGCGCAGCGAGGCCGCGAGGAATCCGGCGACCGCGCCGGCCACCAATGCACCGACGGCCAGAACGAGTGAAGCGGGCACGGTCACGGGAGGATCGTAGGCAGATAGGTGGCCGTTCGGCCTAGTGCTGGATGCCTCGTCGTGACGCCCGTGACACCTTTGCGCGGTTTGTTCGCGCGTGCTTCAGTGCGCGTTCACACTTTCGTAGCCGAATTCAGCCGGTCGAGTTCCTCCTTTCCGAGTTCGACCGACGCCGCGGCGACGTTTTCCGCGAGATGGGTGACGCTGCCGGTGCCCGGAATGGCGAGCACGTTGGGTGCCCGGTGCAGGGTCCACGCGAGCAGTACCTGAGCCTCGGTGAGGCCGTGCGCGGCGGCGATCCCGGCCACCACGCCGTCCGGAGCTCCGCTCTGCACCGAGAAGAACGGCACGAAGGCGATCCCCTGCTCGGTGCAGCGCTCCAGCAGCGCGTCGTCGTCCCGTTTGGACAGTCCGTACCAGTTCTGCACGGCGGTCACCGGCGCGATGGCGGTCGCCTCGGCCAGGTGTTCCTCGCCGACGTTGGAAATGCCGAGGTGCCGGATCAGGCCCTGCTCACGCAGATCCGCGAGCACGCCGAACCGCTCGGCCAGCGAACCGGCACCGCGGTCGAGCGAATTGCCGATCCGCAGGTACACCAGGTCGAGGTGGTCGCGGCCGAGTTCGCGCAGGTTCTGCTCGACCTGCGCGCGGAGCTGGTCCGGCCGGGCTTCCGGCTGGTGCTCGCCCGCGGCGTTCCGGCTCGGGCCGACCTTGGTGGCGATCACCAGGTCTTCGCGGTAGGGCCGGAGCGCCCGGTTGATCAGTTCGTTCGCCGAGACGGCGCCGTGGAAGTAGAAGGCGGCCGTGTCGATGTGGTCGACGCCGAGTTCGACGGCCTTGCGCAGCACCGCCACGCCCTGCTCGGGGTCGCGTTCGGCGCCGTCGGGGCCGAGTGCCAGCCGCATCGCGCCGAAGCCGAGGCGGTGCACCGTCTTGTCGCCGAGCGTCCAGAGGGGAGAGATCGTCATGGGTTCCAGCCTGCGCGGGCGGAGATCGCCGCTCCACCTTCGGCAACTTGCTGCCAGAATCGACGGGATGAGCACCGTGGTCCGGGGTGAGGAAGAGCTGTTCGCGCGCACCGCGCACCTGTTCGAGAGCGCGGCCGAGGTCGCCTGCGCCGCCGCCGATCTGAACACCTTCGCCGCGTCGCACCGGGGCAGGCAGCCCACCGGCGACCACCGGGCGAAGCGGGTCCGCAAGATCTACCGGCCCGCGCTGCTGCTGGACCGCGCCGCCGCCGGGCACCTCGGCGAGCTGGTGCGGCTCGGCGCCGAAGTCCGGATCAGCGCCGACGAGATCAACGAGACGATCATCCTGGACCGGCGGGTGGTGATCCTGGCCGGTGACCGGACCGCGGGCCCGCGCGGCTACAGCGTGCTGACCGGCGAGGAGGCCGTGCAGGGTGTGGTGTCGCTGTTCGAAGCGGCCTGGCGCGGGGCCACCGAACTGGCCGTCTACGACGCGAGCGTGGCCGAGATCCGCACGCTGGCGCCGCGCATCCTCGACATGCTCGCCTCCGGCTGCAAGGACGAGACCGCGGCCCGCTCGCTCGGGCTCGGCCTGCGGACCTACCGCCGCCGGGTGGCCGAACTGATGACCGCGCTGGGGGCCACCTCCCGCTTCCAGGCGGGGGTCAGAGCAGGCGAGCTGGGCCTGCTCTGACGCCTCGCCGGGCAGCTACGCGGGCCACTCCAGCACGGCTCGTTCCTGGGTCACCGGATAACCGGCACGCTCGAACGCCGCCGCCATCGCCTTGTTGCCGACGTCGGTGGCCGCCACCACGCGGGTTTCACCGGCCTCCACCAGCAGGTGCGTGCACTCCACCAGCAGGTCGTAGCCGTAGCCGTGCCCGCGGTGCTCGGGCACCACGCCGATGATGCCGACCACCGCGCCGCCGTAGTTGCGACCCGGGACGGTGATGCCGACCAGGTCGCCCTCGGGCGTGTAGGCCAGCCGCCACCACTCGCGCGGGGACGGCATCCAGTGCAGGAACTCCATCTCCTCGTCGGCGGCCTGCTTGAGCCCGCCTTGGGCGATGGCACGCCGCGCGTGGGCGTCGAGCGTGCCCTCCTGGATACGCACGAAGGCGGCGTGGAAGACCTCGTCGTCCGGCTCGGGCCGGTACTCCAGGCGGCCAGGGCGCTCGGGCAGGCCGTCCTCGAGGGTCCAGGTGTAGCGGAACCGGTCGACCAGCGGCCGCATGCCCGCCGCCACCGCGGCATCGATGCGGTCCTGCCGGGCAGCCACGACCTCAGGCCGCTCCCGCCAGTCCGCGGGCAGCGCCAGTTCGTACTCGGCTTTGTGGAAACCGGGTGCGCGCAGCAGCTCGACGGCCGCTTCCCGGTCGGTGAAGTCGAACCAGTCCAGCGCGACGGGCTCGGTGTCTTCGGGACCACCCCACCACGCGGCGCGGGCGACCACCTCGCCGTCGCGCAGGGCGACCCAGGTCCACTCGGGGCGGTACTCACCCTTGGCCCACATCTCGGCGAACTTCCGGCCGAAGACGCCGAAGCCGACCAGCTGCGGAACGTCCAGGGTGTCGAACAGGGAACCTTCGCCCGCGTGGAGCGGGCGGATGACCG
Source organism: Saccharothrix sp. AJ9571 (assembly GCF_021725495.1). Lineage (NCBI taxonomy): Bacteria > Bacillati > Actinomycetota > Actinomycetes > Pseudonocardiales > Pseudonocardiaceae > Saccharothrix > Saccharothrix sp. AJ9571. The sequence goes on from NZ_CP091382.1 coordinate 1,995,175, forward strand.
GATCGGTCAAGTGCTTGGCCTTTCAGGAGCGGTGCGGGACCCGCTCCCGGTCAGCCTTCGGCAAGCTGACGACGCCCGGTGGCGGCAGGAGCGGTGAATCGAGTCGGACCCATCGCTCTCACCTCTTCCTCGTCCCAGCGGGCGTCACGGACACCGTATCCCGATGTCCGTGACGCGCGTCAAGCCATTTGTCAGCGGCCCTGGTTCGCGACCGCGGCCGCGGCCTTCTTGGCGGCTTCCGGATCGAGGTAGGTGCCACCGGCGGTGATCGGCTTCAGGTCCTCGGTCAGGTCGTAGCGCAGCGGGATGCCGGTGGGGATGTTCAACCCGGCGATGTCGGTGTCGGAGATGCCGTCGAGGTGCTTCACCAGCGCCCGCAGCGAGTTGCCGTGCGCGGCGACCAGCACGGTCTGGCCGGCGCGCAGGTCCGGCACGATGTCGGACTCCCAGTACGGGATGAACCGGTCGACCACGTCCTTGAGGCATTCGGTCAGCGGCGCGTCGATGCCCGTGTACCGCGCGTCACCGGCCTGGCTGAACTCGTCGCCGGGGTCGATCTCAGGCGGCGGGGTGTCGTACGAGCGGCGCCAGAGCATGAACTGCTCCTCGCCGAACTGCTCGAGCGTCTGCTTCTTGTTCTTGCCCTGCAGCGCGCCGTAGTGCCGCTCGTTGAGGCGCCAGTCCCGGCGGACCGGGATCCAGTGCCGGTCGGCGGCGTCGAGCGCGAGGTTCGCGGTCGAGATCGCGCGGCGGAGCAGCGAGGTGTGCACCACGTCGGGCAGCAGGCCCGACTCGGCGAGCAGCTCACCGCCGCGCTTCGCCTCCGCGGCGCCCTGCTCGGACAGCGGCACGTCCACCCAGCCGGTGAACAGGTTTTCCGCATTCCACGTGCTCTGCCCGTGTCGGAGGAGCACCAAGGTCCCTAGATCGGCCATGGTGGTCAGCCTGCCAGCCGGGGACGGGGCGGTCACCCCCGGGTACGGGCTGAACAGGGTTCTACCCACAGTGCGTTACCGCCGGGTAGACCTATCCCCCGAATGCTGGGAATGACACGCAGGTCCGCATTGGGTTGCCCGCTGAACTGCGTTGAGTTAGCCCAGTGGAAGAATTTCACTCGAATGGAGTAGCCAGTAGTCTTGTGATTACAGACCTGCTTCTGCCAAGTTGGCTATCGACTCGCTCGGCTGGTTTCCACGCACTCCCCGGCCTGAGCGAGCGAGGACGCAGCTCGTCTCCCCCCTGCCGAGCTGCGGCCCGCCGGCCCCGTTGGCACCCCCCTCGTCACCGGGTCCACTAGCGGCGGGAACGTTATGCGGGGCGGCTCGAGTTCGCGACTCCCCCCTCCCTCGAGCCGTCCCGCCGTTCCGCGGCGGTGTTCGCGGCTTCGCCGCTTCCCGCCGCGGCGGGACGGCGTGTTGGTAGCGGGGGGCCGAGCCCCCCGGACCCCCACGGTGCGAGCTCCTCACCCTGGCGAGCGCTGGCCGCTTTTCGCCTGAACCAGCCCCCGGAGGTTCGCCGCGCTTCGCTGCGAACGTGGTGCTCACCCCCTGAACGTGACCTTCAACTTCCGAACGTGTCCGTCAGCTGCTGAACGTGGAGTTCAGCTGCCTGAACGTGAGGTTCGGGTGCCTGAACGTGGAACTCGGCTTCCTGAGTGTGGAACTCGGGTGCGTGAGTGTGGGGTTCGCCCGTCGGGCCTGCATCCGGGCGAGTCCCACGTTCAGGAAGCCGAACCCCGCACTCCAGCAGCCGAACCCCACGTTCAGGAAGCCGAGTTCCACACTCGCGGCCACCCCACTGTCACAAATGTGGCTTTCGGGGCGGATAACGCCCCCAAAGCCACATTCGTGACACCCCAGCCCATCCGCCGCCCGGGCACAAAAACCGGGGTGGTCCCTACGAACTTTCGGGGGGTACAACCGGAGTCCGGCGCCGCAGGTAATACCGAATGGCGAAGTACAGAGGCACCCCGAACAGAACAGCGAAGGGCAAAACCGCACCGACGACCGTCAGCAAACCCGCGCCGAAGTCCAGGAAGGCGTCCCAGCCGCCGGCCAGGCCGCCGACGAAGCCCCGGTCCTCCTCGACCGTCGCCGGGCCCACGGCCACGGTGCTGACGTTCAGTGAAATGGTCGCCATCGCCACGCTCCCCGCCAGTGCTTTCTGCCGTCCCTGCAAGGACTCCAGCTCCGCTTCCCGCGAAGTCAGTTCCCGTTCGACCGAGGTGATCTCGCTGATCGAGCTCGCCTGCCCGAGCAGCCCCCGCACCCGGTCCACGCTCGCGCGCTGCGTGGTCAGCCGCGACTCGACGTCCACCACTTCTTCGGTGACGTCCTTCGTCTGCAGTTCGCGTCGCAGCAACTTCTCGCCGGTGCCCGAAATTTCGGCCAGCACCTGGTCCAGCTTCTCCGCGGGCACCACGATGCTCAGCGAAGCCTGCTTGTCGTCCGTGCGTTCCTGCCCGGTGTACCCGCCCGCGGTGAGCGCGATCTGGGTGGCTTTTTGCACGGTCGCGCCGACATCACCCGAGCTGATCGACAGCGTGGCCGAGCGCGCGAGTTTCCGGTCGGTGATCGCCAGTGCTTGCCCGGGCTGAACCGGAGCCGGGGCCGAATCGCCCGACTGCGGCTTGGAGGCACCCTTGTCGGACGAGGCACCCTTGTCCGACGAGGTGCCTTTTTCCGACGCGGCATTCGGTGCCGCCACACCCGGCGTGGCCATTTCCGGCGGTGCCATTTCCGGCGCCGCCGCGCCCGTCGACGCCTTGTCCTGGCCGGTGCACCCGCCCAGCACCATGGCCCCCAGTACGAGCGCCGTCACCGCCCAACGTCTCTGTCCCATGCGCTTCATGGGCGGGTAGACGGAACGCGGGGTCAGGACAGTTGCACGCCGGGTATCACGAATCCATCACCGGTCCCGCGGCCGCCGACTCCGGCTCCATCAGGTGCTTGAACGCCTGAAGGTTCGCCAGCGACTCACCCCGCGAGACCCGCCAGTCCCATTCCCGCTTGATCGAGGTGGCGAAGCCGATCTCCAGCAGCGTGTTGAAGTCGCCGTCGGCGGCTTCGAGCACCTGGCCGAGGATCTTGTCCAGCTCCGCCTCGGTGACCGCGCCCAGCGCCAGCCTGCCGACCAGGTAGATGTCCCCGATCGCGTCCACTGTGTAGTGCACCGAGTAGAGCTTCGCGTTGCGGCGCAACAGGTATCGGTAAACCTCTTCGTGTGCTTCGTCCGGTCGGCGGCAGACGAACGCCTCCACCGAGAACGCGTGCTCACCGGCGATCAGCCAGCAGTTGGTCTGCAGCTTCTTGGTTCCGGGCAGGGTGACGAAGTACCGCCCCTCACCCTTCTGCTCGTAGGACAAGCCCGCTGCGTCCAAAGTGGACTTGATCACGCTGTCCGCGGTCAAACCGCTACCTCCGTCCGGAACGCCCCGAAGGACACCGACGCCTCGGCGTAGGCGTCCAGCAACGCGTCGGTGGTGCGCCGCCAGGAAAAGCGGCGCGCGTGCTGCACGGCGTTCGCCGCCAGTTCTGCGTGCCACCCGGGTTCGAGCGCGACCGAAGCCAGCGCACCGGCCCAGTCCCGCGCGCGGTGCGTCGGCACCAGCAACCCGGACACCCCGTGCGCCACCGCCACCGGCAGCCCGCCGACCTCGGCGGCCACCACCGGCGTGCCGCAAGCCTGCGCTTCCACCGCCACCAACCCGAACGACTCGTTGTAACTGGGCACGGCTACCACGTCGGCCGCCCGGTAAACATCCACGAGCGCCGCACCGGGCTGCGGCGGCAGGAACCGCGTCTGCCGTTCGATACCGAGGGTGACCGCCAGTTCCTTGAGCGCCTGCGGCTGGTCGAGCCCGCTGCCGGACGGCCCGCCGACGATCAGCACCACCAGCCGGTCGGCCAGCCCCGGGTCGCGCCGCAGCATGGCCGCGGCCGCGTGCAGCAGCACATCGGGCGCCTTGAGCGGCTGGATGCGCCCGGCGAAGGCCAGCACGACCGCGTCCCGCGGCAGGCCGAGCGCGGCGCGGGCGACGTGCTTCGACCCCGGGGTGAAGCGGTCCAGGTCAACGCCCGGCGAGACGGTGTGCACGGCCGTCGGCGACGCGCCGTACAGGCTGACCAGCTCACGGGCTTCGACCGCGGTGTTCGCCACCAGCCGGTCGGCCTCGGCGACGATCTGCTCCTCGCCGATCACGCGGGTGCGCGGCTCCGGGGTGTCCCCCTCGGCGAGCAGCGCGTTCTTCACCTTGGCCAGCGTGTGCGCGGTGTGCACCAGCGGCACGCCCCAGCGGTCGCGCGCGAGCCACCCGACCTGGCCGGACAGCCAGTAGTGCGAATGGATCACGTCGTAGTGGCCCGGGTCCTGGAAGGCCTCGGTGCGCAGCACGCCCGAGGTGAACGCGCACAGCTGCGCGGGCAGTTCGTCGCGCCCGAGCGGCTCGAACGGCCCGGCGGGCACGTGCCGCACCAGCACGCCCGGCGCCAGCTCGGCCACCGGCGGCTGGTCGGAGGAGGTGGCGCGGGTGAACACCTCGACGCTGATCCCGCGGCGGGCCATCTCGGTGGCGGTCTGGCTGATGTAGACGTTCATCCCGCCGGCGTCACCGGTACCCGGCTGCTCCAGCGGCGAGGTGTGCACCGACAGCACCGCAACCCGGCGTGGCCAGCGCGTGGCCCTGTGCAACGTGACCGTCACGTGGTCGCTCCTTGTTCACTCCGCGCAGCTCAGTGGGCGAGCCGTTCGCCGGCGAACTGGCTGAGCGCCGAGTTGAACTCCGCGGCGGCCTCGACGAACGGAAGGTGCCCTGTCCCTGGCATCCAACGCGTCCGGGCACCCGCAATCTTCCCCGCGGCGTATTCGGAGGCGGAAAGATCCACCACTTGGTCGTCCGTGCCGTGGATGACCAGCGCCGGGACGTCGAGCCCGGAGAGCACCACCGAGCTGTCCACGTCCCGGCGGAACAGCGCCGCGCGCACCGCGGGCGGCACCGAAAGGCTGGTGCCCAGCAGCGACTGCGTGAACGGGCCGTCGACCGGCCGAGCGGACATCCCCGAGCACAGGGCGGTGAGCGCGGGCACGGCTTCACCGGGGTCGTCGGACAGCGCGGCGGGCAGCGCGGCACGCATGGCCGGGCCGATCCGGCCGCCGGGCCGGTTCCGCCCGATCTCGGTGATCGCCCCGGTCAGCACCACGCCCGCGATGTTCGTGGTGCCGTGCACCCGCAGGTAGTCGGTGATCACCAGCCCGCCGTAGGACCAGCCGACCAGCACCACGGGCGCGCCGTTGCCGGCGAAGTCGAGCACCGCGGCGAGGTCCTCGGCCCAGGCACGCGGGTCGTCGTAGCCGAGTGCGGGCACGTCGGAACCGCCGTGGCCACGCAGGTCCACCGCGACCAGCCGGTAGCGGCGGGTCAGGTCCTGGTCGGCCAATTGCGCCGACCAGGCCAGCGACGACTGCGCCCAGCCGTGCACGAGAACGATGGCCGAGGCGTTCGCCGCACCCGCTACGCGCAGGCTGAGCCGCACACCCCCGGCACCGACGACTTCGGTGAGCAAGGAGGGTCCTTAGATTGCCGACTTGGACTGCCAAGTCTTCCAGTCGAGCAACCAGTCCATCACATCGGAGGTCGTCGGCATACTGGCCTGCGAGCCGGTGATCTCCACCGGGTCGCCGATCAGCGCCGAGTCGAAGTACGCCTTGGCGTCGGCTTCGAGCAGATTGATGCAGCCGTGCGAGGTGTTGGCCTTGCCGATGTTGGCGCGGTTCTCCTCGTTCTCGTGGATGTACTCGCCGTGGTTGGAGATGCGGCAGCACCACTTCTTCTTGAGGTTGGTGTAGCCGTAGCGCGCGTTGTCGAAGATCGAGGTGGGTTCCTTGGTCATCACGATCAGCGTGCCGTTCGGCGTGTTCAGGTTCGGGTCCGCGTCCTTGCCGTTGCTGCACGGGTAGCTCGCGTGCTCGGAGCCGTCGCGGTAGACCTTCATCACGTGGTCGGGGGTGTTCACCTTGACCACCTGGTTGCGGCCGATCTTGAACTTCGTGGTGACGTCGGCCTTGGCGTAGACGCCCTTGCCCAGGTCCACGCCGTAGAGCCGGGCGGCGACCTCGACCACGGTGCCGGCCGGCCAGTACTCCTTCGGCCGCCAGTTGACCTGCCGGTCGGACAACCACGCCCAGCCGCCTTCGACCTCCTTCGAGGTCTTCACCTCCAGCGCGGCCTGCGCGGCCTTGCGATCGCCGACCGCGGCCTCGAACTTCACGCTGATCGGCATGCCGACGCCGACCTCGGCGTCGTCACCCGGGTTGAGCGTGGCGCGGATCACCTTGGCTGGCTTGACCGTGTCGAACTTGCCCGCCAGCTCGACCGGCTTGCCGTCGCTGCCCGAAGCCTTCGCCGCGTAGGTGTAGGACTTGCCGTACCCGAGCTGCTCCGAACTGGTCCAGACCGTTTTTTCCGGGTTCAGCGCGCCTTCGAGCTCCTTGCCCTCCGGATTGGTCACCTTGACCTCGGTCAGTGTGCCGTCGGTCACCTTCACCGTGACCGGCTTCACCACCGGCGCGTCCTTGGCGTCCACCGCGGGTTCCGCGGTGAGCACGGCCTTGGGCGGCTCGGGTTGCTGCCCGTCACCGCCGGGATTGGTCCCGCCACCCTCGTCACCCGAGCAAGCGGCCAGCACGATGGGCGAAAACACCACCGGAGTCACCGCCGCCGCCCGCAGAACCGTCCGCCGTTCGAACACCGCACACCTCCATGTCCCCGGTCCTCCGGCCCCTGCTCCCGGAGAACCCACTCGTCCCCTAGACGCCGCCGGACCGGTCGCGGTTGCTTGCGGCCCAGCTCACAACCGGCAATTGATCAGCAGGGGTTCTGGGTGGAGTTCCACCCCGAAGCGCTTCTCAACCCCGTCGCGCACCTCGCGCGCCAGCGCCAGCAGTTCCGCCGTGGTGGCCGAGCCGCGGTTGGTCAGCGCGAGGGTGTGCTTGGTGGACAAGGAAACCCGGCCACCGGCACCGGGATGCCCCTTGCCGAACCCGGCCCGTTCGATCAACCACGCGGCGGACAGCTTCACCCCGTTGTCGGCCGGGTACTGCGGCACCTGCACGTCCGCGCCGACCACGCCGGCGATCCGCTCCAGCACCGCCGGGACGTTCGCCTCGGGCAGGATCGGGTTGGTGAAGAAGGAACCCGCGCTCCAGGTGTCGTGATCGTCCGGATCGAGCACCATGCCCTTCCCGCGGCGGAGTTCGAGCACCGCCTCGCGCACGGTGCCAGCCGGCACCCGCGCGCCGATGTCCACGCCGAGCTTCCTGGCCAGTTCCGCGTACCGGATGGGGCTGGACAGGCCGTCGCCGTGCAGGTCGACGTCGATCGAGAGCACCACGCCGTGGTCGGTGCCCTTGAGCACGCTGGTGCGGTAGCCCAGGCGCAGCTGCTCCTTGACCAGGGTCCGCACGTCGCGGGTGCGGCGGTCCAGCAGGCGGACCGAGCGCAGCAGGTCGCCGATCTCGAAGCCGTAGGCGCCGACGTTCTGGATCGGCGTGGCGCCGACGAGTCCGGGGATGCCGGACAGGCACTCCAACCCGCCGAGGCCGTTGCGCACGGTCCACTCGACGAACTCGTCCCAGTTCTCGCCCGCTTCGGCGGTGACGCGCACCACCGGTCCGTCCTGCCGGAGCGTGCGGCCCTTGGTGGTGATCTTGAGCACCCCGCCGTCGAAGCCCTCGTCGGCGACGACCAGGTTGGAGCCACCCCCGAGCAGCAGCAGCCGCTCGCCAGCGGCGTCCGCGACCCGCACCGCTTCGACCAGTTCGTCGCTGGTCGAGGCTTCGGCGAACCGGCGCGCCGGGCCACCGAGGCGCAGCGTGGTGTGCTCGCTCAGACCGGCTTGGGTGGGAGTTTCGAGAGTGCTCACGCCCCCGAACGGTACTGTCCCGCTCATGGCATCCCGTATCGAGCACCGCGCGGAGTTCGCGCAGAGCGTGGACGAGGTCTACGACGCGCAGTCGGCCGAAGAGGTCCTGCGCGCCCGCCTCGACCTGCTGGGCGGCAAGCACGCCGGGCTGCCTGAGCACACCGCCGACGAGCACCGGGCGGCGTACAAACTCGTCCAGGGCATCGGGGCGGACCAGCTGCCGCAGGCGGTCCGCACGATCCACAAGGGCGACCTGATCGTGCACCGCGAGCAGGTGTGGGAGCACACCGGCGACCGCTACACCGGCACCGCGAAGGCCACCGTCCAGGGCGTGCCGGGGGAGATCACCGCGCGCACCGAGCTGGTGCCGAACGGCACCGGTGCGACGTTGATCACCAGTGGCGAGGTGCGCGTCCGCATCCCGCTGGTCGGCGCCAAGCTGGAACAGGTGATCGCCGAGCAGGTGACCAAGCTGCTCGTGCGTGAAGCGGAGTTCACCGCTAAGTGGCTCGCCGACGGGTAATCCCTGGGGGGTCCAGGGGGGCAGAGCCCCCTTGGCGGGGGTCTCGGGGGCTGGCCCCCGGCGTCACAGTAGGCGCACCCACCCGAGGAACCACGAACCCGAACCGGCTCCGCCGCATCGATCGCTGGCTGACCGGCACCCCGGCGATCGCCGCTGTGCTGCGGGCGGCCGAGCCGCTGGTCGTCGATCTCGGTTACGGCGCGTCACCGGTGACCACGGTGGAACTGGCCCAGCGGCTGCGGACGATCTCCCCGCGTGTGCGCGTACTGGGTCTCGAACTGGACCCCGAGCGCGTCGCCGCAGCCGCGCCGGCCGCCGATCCGCCGTGGCTGGACTTCCGGCGCGGCGGGTTCGAACTGGCGGGCGCGCGGCCGGTGCTGGTGCGGGCGTTCAACGTGCTGCGGCAGTACGCCGAGCACGAGGTCGAAGGGGCGTGGAAGACCATCCTCGACGGGCTCGCGCCCGGCGGCCTGCTGGTGGAGGGCACCTGCGACGAGATCGGCCGCCGGTGCGCGTGGATCACGGTGTCGGATTCGGGACCCCGGACGCTGACGTTGTCCTGCCGCGCGGCGAGCCTGGACCGGCCGTCGGGCATCGCCGAACGGCTGCCGAAGTCGCTGATCCACCGCAACGTGCCCGGTGAACCGGTGCACGAGTTCCTGTCGTTGTTCGACGCCTGCTGGGACACCGCGGCCGGGCACCAGGCGTTCGGGCCGCGGGCGCGGTGGGCCGAAGCGGTGCGCCTGCTGGCCGCGCGGGGCTGGCCGGTGCTCGACCGGCGGGCGCGCTGGCGGCTCGGCGAGGTGACCGTGCCCTATTCGAGCGTCGCCCCACGCTGAATATTCACCCCGATCATCCCGGGGCGTCACCGCGGTTGCCGACGATGAGCAGGTGCTCGAATTCCTGCAGGCCGCACTCGGTTCGCCGTGGTTGTGGCTGCTGGTCTTCGCGGTGTCCGCCTTGGACGCACTGCTGCCGTTCATGCCGAGCGAAACCGCGGTGGTGGGCCTAGCAGTGCTAGTCGGTGTGGACTTCGGCGCGCTAGCACTGCTAGCCCTGATCGCGGCGGCTGGTGCCTTCGGCGGCGACCTGCTCAGCCACGGCATCGGGCGCACAGCGGGCCCGGCCGTGGTGGCGCGGCTGCAACGCGGGGAGAAGGGCGCCCGGCGGTACGCGTGGGCGCAGCGGAAGGTGACCGAGCGCGGCGCGCTGCTGATCATCGGCGCGCGATACCTGCCGGGCGGGCGGGTCGCGGCGGGCCTGGCCACCGGGACCACGCGGTACCCGCTGCGGCGGTTCGTCCTGCTGGACGCGCTCGGCGCGTCGATCTGGGCGGTCTACAGCGTGGTCCTCGGCCTGTTCGGGGGCGCGCAGTTCAGCGGTGAGCCGGTGAAGGGCCTGGTGCTGGCGTTCGGCGCCGGGCTGGCGGTGGTCGTCCTCCTGGAGGTGGCCCGGCGCGCCGTTCCGGGGCGCACGGGGAAGGATGGACAACCGTGCCACCGTCAGAACGCAGATACGTGATCACCTTCGGCTGTCCCGACCGGACCGGGATCGTCGCGCGCATCGCCTCCTTCCTCGCCGAAGCGGGCGGCTGGATCGTCGAAGCCGCCTACCACACCGATCCGGAGACCGGCTGGTTCTTCACCAGGCAGGAGGTGCGCGCCGACTCGCTGCCGTTCGACGTCGACGAGCTGCGCGCGCGGTTCGCCGGGGTGGCGCGCTCGCTGGGCAGCGAAACGGACTGGACGGTGGCCGACACCGCCGAGCGGCGCCGCGTGGTGATCCTGGTCTCGAAGGAGGGGCACTGCCTGTACGACCTGCTCGGGCGGGTCGCCTCCGGTGAGCTGGACGTCGACGTCAGCGCGGTGATCGGCAACCACGACTCGCTCGGCGACATCACCCGCGCGCACGGCATCCCGTTCCACCACGTGCCCTTCCCGGCCGACGGCAAGGTCGAGGCGTTCGAGCGGGTGCGCTCGCTGGTCGATGCCCACGACCCGCACGCGATCGTGCTGGCGCGGTTCATGCAGATCCTGCCCGCGGACCTGTGCGAGGCGTGGGCGGGGCGGGCGCTGAACATCCACCACAGCTTCCTGCCCTCGTTCATCGGCGCGCGGCCGTACCACCAGGCGCACGCGCGGGGCGTGAAACTGGTGGGGGCGACCTGCCACTACGTGACCGCGAACCTCGACGCCGGGCCCATCATCGAGCAGGACGTCATCCGCGTCAGCCACGGCGATTCGGTCGTCGACATGGTGCGCAAGGGGCGGGACATCGAGAAGTTCACCCTGGCGAAGGGCCTGCGGTGGCACCTGGAGAACCGCGTACTGGTGCACGGCACCCGCACCGTCGTCTTCTGACCGGCGAATGCCGTGAATGTGGCTTTCACGGCGGAATGTGCCGTGAAAGCCACATTCACGGCATGGGCGTCATCTCGCCAGGTGGGTGGAGAGGGCGTCGTCGGAGGGTTCGACCAGGAAGGTACCGTCGTCGAAGACGATGGTCGGGATGCGGCGGGCGCCATCCTGCAGCGAGCGGACGCGAGCCTCCGCCTCCGCATCGGCTTCCACGTCGACATAGCGGTATTCGACGCCCTCGCGGTCGAGCAGGGCGCGGCTCCGGCGGACATCGGGGCACCAGCCCGCCCCGTACACGATCAGCTCAGACACGGACCAGCATCTTCCCGGTGTTGGCGCCGCCCAGCAGGTCGATGAACGCCTGCGGCGCGTTGCGGATGCCGTCGACCACGGTTTCGGAGTACTTCAGCTGCCCGCCGGTGACCAGCGGAGCCACCTCCGCGACGAACTCCGGCTGCTTGGCGCCGTGGTCGGAGACCAGGAAACCCTGGATGTGCAGCCGCTTACCGACGATCTTCATCAGGTTCCGCGGTCCCGGCACGGCCTGGGTGTCGTTGTAGGTGGAGATCATCCCGCACACCGCGAACCGCGCGTGCACGTTCGCCGATTCGATCGCCGCTTCCAGGTGTTCCCCGCCGACGTTGTCGAAGTACACGTCGATCCCGTCGGGCGCGGCTTCGGCCAGCTGCGCGGCGACCGGCCCGTCCTTGTAGTTGAACGCGGCGTCGAAGCCGAGGTCCTCGGTCAGGAACCGGACCTTCTCCGCCGAGCCCGCGCTGCCGATCACCCGCTTCGCGCCCTTGAGCTTCGCCAGCTGACCGGCGACCGTGCCGACCGCACCGGCCGCGCCCGAGACGAAAACCGTGTCGTCGGGCGTGAAGTGCGCGATCTCGTGCAGCCCGACCCAGGCGGTGAGCCCGGTCATGCCGAGCACGCCGAGATAGCTGCTCAGCGGCGCCAGTTCCGCGTCGACCTTCGCCACGTGCTTGGCGTCGACCACCGCGTGGGTGCGCCAGCCGAGCTGGTGCACCACCTTGTCACCGGGGGCGAACCCGTCCACAGTGGACTCGACCACCTCGCCGGCCGCACCGCCGTACATCGCCTTGCCCAGTTCGTACGGCTCCGCGTACGACTTGGCCTCCGACATCCGGCCACGCATGTACGGGTCCACGCTGATGAACTCGTTGCGCACCAGCAGTTGTCCCGGCGCGGGCGACGGGACATCGATGTCCACAATGGAAAAGTCCGCGTGCGCAGGCAGGCCGTGCGGCCGCTTGGCGAGCCGGACCTCGGTAGCTTCACTCACCGCTCAGACCTCTTTTTCGATGTTCTGCAGCACACCGGCGTAGATGCGCTTGAGCCCGCCCGGCGCGAAGGTCTTCTCGAAGAACCCGCCGATGCCGCCGGCGCCGTTCCAGCTGGTCTCGATGCGCACCATGCTGGCCCCGCCGAGCTCGCGCACGGTCCAGGTGGTCACCATCGTGGAGTTGGCGTCGGTCTCGACCAGGGTGCCGGGCTCCGGCTCGGAAACGGTGGCCGCGACGTCGCGCACGCGCTTCGAGGTCGCCTGGAGCTTCCACTTGGCGACCGTGCCCGAGCCGTTGCCGCCCTCGACCACTTCGTAGTCGCGGTACTGCTCGGTGAGGATCTTCGGCCGCGCGGTGTAGTCGGCGACCAGCTCGCGCACCTTCTCCACCGGCGCGTCGATCCTGCGCTCCGCGGTGGCGGTGACCTTTCCCATACGCACTCCTTGTCTTCGGCCCCACCTCCGGCGGGGCGGCGAGGTCGCTCTTGAGCCGGTGACCGGACGCCGGGCACACCGCCCCGTTGAGCGGCCCGGCGCGCCCGGCGTCCAGTCACCGGCGCGACCTCACAGACATTCTGCTCGCTCAGATCAGCCCTTGGTTGGTCAGCCACTCCTTCGCGACATCAGCGGGCAGCTCGCCATCGGAGTCGACCAGCTTGTTCAGACCGCGCAGTTCCTCGGTGGTCAGCTTCGCGCTGACCGCGTTCACCGTCGCCGCGAAGTCGGGGCCGCGCTCGTCGAGCACCTTCTTCGCCACCGCGGGCACCACGTTCTCGGTCGGCACGATCGCCAGGTCGTCCTCCAGCGCCTTGAACGCCGGGTCACCCACCAGTGGGTTCACCGAGTCGACCGGGATCACCGTGACCGCGCCGGAACGCAGCTGCTCCACCCGCGGCCCGGCCTCCTGCACCGCCTGGAAGGTGGCGTTGACGCCGTAGGTGTCGCGGATCCCGGCGAAGCAGGTCGGCCGCTTCTCGCACTCCGGCCCACCGGCCACCACCACGTTCGGCACCTTCTTCAGGTCACCGATCTTCACCAGGCCCTGCGACTGCGCCAGCTCGGCCTTCACCAGGTAGGTGTTCTTGTTCTCGGCTGGCGCGTAGTTCAGCAGCCCGATGTTCGACTTCGCGAACAGCTCGGTCAGCTTGGCGTGCTCGGAGGCGGCGTCCTTCGGGGCGGTCTCGTTGAACCCGTTGACGATCGCCGCGCCCTGGTACTCGGGGATGAACTGCAGCTCGCCCTTCTGCAACGACGGGTAGATCAGCTCGCGCGAGCCGATGTTCAGCTTGCGCTCCACCGGATAGCCCTTCGCCTCCAGCGCGGCGCCGTACAGCTCGGCGAGGATCACGCTGTCGGTGAAGTTGAAGGAAGCGAGCACGATCGGCGCGCCGCCCTTGCCCTCGGCGGGCGCGGCACCGTCGTCCCCGCCGCCACAGGCAGCCAGGCCGAGTGTCGCGGCGGCCAGCACGGCGGCCAGCCGGAAAGTCCTGCGCATGGGAAGTTCCTTTTCATCCGGGAGAGGCAACGCTAACCGTCCGCTACGACATTCATCCACATGCCGAGACGCGACCGGGACCGATTCCCAACTCGCGGGAACACTGCCTCCATCCGGGGTAGGCTCACGCGGTGCGAACACTCTTCGCAGCTCAGAGCGACCGGCCGCTGTTCGAATGGCGCTGGGTGGAGCGCAACGCGGACAACATCGTCACCCGCTTCACCGAGCACGTCTCGCTGACCGCCACCGCGCTCGGCATCGGGCTGGTGCTCTCGATCGGGCTGGCCGTGCTCTCCCTGCGCTGGCGCTGGTTCTACCCGGTGGCGCTGAGCGCGGCCGGCGCGCTGTACGTGATCCCCAGCCTCGGCGCCTTCGCCCTGCTGGTCCCGTTCACCGGGCTGTCGTTCACCACCGCGGTCATCCCGCTGGCCACCTACACCCTGCTCATCCTGGTCCGCAACATCGTCACCGGCGTGCAGCAGGTGCCTGCCGAGGTCCGCGAGGCCGCCATCGGCCTCGGCTTCACCAGGGTGAACCTGCTGTTCCGGGTGGAGCTGCCGCTCGCGCTGCCGGTGGTCATCGCCGGGCTGCGGGTGGCCGCGGTGACCACGATCGGCCTGGTCACCGTGACCTCCATGCTCGGCATGGGCGGCCTCGGCTTCTTCATCCGCCAGGGCATCCAGACCACCACACCGAACCCGACCGCGATCATCGTCGGCATCGGCCTGTCCATCCTGCTCGCCGTATTGGTCGACCTGCTGCTGTGGCTGAGCGAACGCGCGCTCGCGCCCTGGACGCGGAAGGCCCGCGGATGAACGTCTTCGACCAGCTCGCCGCCTGGCTCGGGGAGCCGGGCCGCTGGAGCTTCACCGATCCGTCGGGCATCCCGTACCGCACGGTCGAGCACCTGAGCTTTTCCCTGCTGTCGCTGGTCATCGCCGCGCTGCTGACCATCCCGCTCGCGCTGTGGCTCGCGCACTACCGCAGGGCCGCGTTCCTGGCCTCCAGCGCGGTGAACATCGGCCGCGCGATCCCGAGCTTCGGGCTGATCATCCTGTTCTGGTTCCTGGCCAGCCGGTGGGAGGTCGACACCACCTTCTGGCCGCTGCTGATCGCACTGGTCGCGCTCGCGCTGCCCCCGTTGTTCACCAACACCTACGCCGGGGTCACCAGCCTCGACCAGGCGCCGGTGGACGCCGCCCGCGGCACCGGGTACACCGAAGGCCAGATCATGCTGCGGATCGAACTGCCGCTGTCGCTGCCGGTGGTGCTGGCCGGCGCCCGCGTGGCGTTCCTGCAGCTGGTGGCCACCGTGGCGATCGGCGCGATCGTGAACGACGGCGGCGGCCTCGGGCGCTACATCGTCGACGGGTTCGCCCAGGGCGCCGGTGGTTACGGCGAAATCCTCGGCGGCGGCGTCGCGGTGATCGTGCTCGCGCTGGTCTGCGAAGGCGCGTTCTCGCTGCTCACCCGGTTCACCGTGCCGCGCGGACTGCGGATCACGCGAAAGAACGATCTGCCCAGTCGCGCCAAGGTGACCATCTCCTGACCAGCCGCTCGATCTCCGGTCCGAGCGGCCGGTCCTCGGTCAACGGCTCGATCAGCGCGGTCGGTTCACCGCGCAGGAAGGCCGCCTGCGCCAGGCCGATGTGTTCACAGACGGTGATCGTCAGCAGTCGCTCCACCGCCTCCCGCAACTGCTCTCCGGCCGCACACGCAAACGCTTGCACGTCCTCCTGACCATTGGAGGTGTCGATCGAGCCGAGGGTGGCGGGGGTGGCGAGCCGTCGCAGAGCGTGCAACTCGCCGACGGCTCGCTTGTGCAGCGGAGTGAGCCCGGTCTGCGGTCCGGGGACCACGGCCAGCTGCGGATTGAGCCCGCTGAACCGTTCGTCGAGCAGCCGGTGCAGCCGCTGGACGCTGATCTCGCCGAGGTGCGCGAGAGCCGCGCTCACCGCGTCCATCCGGAGCCCGAGATCGGCCGCGTGGAAGGCATCGGTGGAGAAGAACTCGCCGTCCAGGAAGGCGGGCGAGTCGGTGACGGCGAAAGCACGCTCGACCTCGTCGGCCAACTCGGCCAGCACACGGCGGGCATGCGCTGTCGCCCGCGCACCCACCCGCACGGAAACCGGCGGCTGCACGGCCCCCGGCCGTCCCGGGAACTGCGCCGCCGCGACCAGGTCGACCACCTGATTCGCTTCCGCACCACGGAGAATCGCGTGGGCGGTGGCGATCGGCGCGCCCTGGATGAAGGTCAGCCCTTCCTTCGGCCCTGGCACGTACGGCTCGGCGCCCCGAACTTCGAGCGCCTCCGCGGCGGACTGCCCGTCGAGCATCCGGCCGATGCCGAGGAACGTCTGGAACGCGTGGCTCAACGGGATGATTTCGCCCGCACAACCGATTCCCTCACGGGGGACCGCCGGGACGAACCCGTCCCCGAGGCGGTCCACCAGGAACGACACCGCTTCGGCGCTGGCACCCGTGGACGGCAGCAGCATTCCGCGCAACCGCACCGCGAACACCGCGCGGACGTCCCGTTCCGGCAACCACGGCGGCCCGCCGACCGCCCGGCCGATCAGCAGGCGACTCTGGTGCGTGGCCTGTTCCTCGGCCGAGAGCACCACGTCCACCATGCGGCCCATGCCGGTGTTCACGCCGTAGACCGGACGCGCGGCGGCGGTCAGCGCGTCGAGCACCAGCACCCGGTTCGCCGCCACCGACGCCAGCAGCTCGGGCGCCAGTTCGACCCGCTTCCCTTCCGCCACCGCGAGAATCGCCGCGGCGTCGAGCTCCTCCGGTGCCGAGATCATCGGTACGGCAACATGGTGCCGACGTCGGCGGCCTCGGCACGGCGCAGGATCATGTTCGCCACCGAGAGGTCCGTTGTGGACAGTCCACGGTGCCAGAACAGGATGCGCTCGTCGTCGTTCTCACGGCCGGGTCGTTTGCCCGCGACCACCTCGCCGATCTCAGCCTCGGTCAGGATCCCGGCGTTGAGCTGCGGCCAGACCGAGGTCACAAGGCGACCGGCTTGCCCAAGCCCTCGATGACCTCGGCGCCGGGCAGGGACGCGAGGAAGGCGCCGGAGACGAGCAGCTTGCTGCCGCGGATCCCGCTGCCGATCACCAGCTCGGGGGCGTCGGCCACGGCCAGGTCCACCAGGATCGGCCAGCCGCCGGGCAGGCCGACCGGGGTGATGCCGCCGTACTCCATGCCGGTCAGCTCGACCGCCTCGGACATCGGCGCGAAACTGGCCTTGCGCACGTCAAGACGGCGTTTGAGGACGTTGTTCACATCCGCGCGGGTGGTGGCGAGCACCATCGCGGCGGCGTAGCGGACCTCGCCGGCGCGCTTGCCGGAGACGACCACGCAGTTGGCGGACGCGGTGAGCGGGGAGCCGTAGGCCTCGCAGAAGGCGGCGGTGTCGGCGAGCTCGGGATCGATGGCGGCGACGCCGGCCTCGGCGTCCAGCGCGGCCAGTGCCTTGGCCACGGGCTCGGCGAGCAGATCGGGGCGCTGTGCGGCCGGTTCGACGGACAGGGAACCGGCGATGGTCCAGGTGGTGTTCACCCGGCCCAGGCTAGCCGCGCGGACCGCGTCCGTTGAGGGTGGTGGGCGAGGGGCCGGCCCTAGTCACCAGTTGTGGCCGCCGCGCTGGACCTCGATGAGCTTCGGCCGGACGTCCACGATGTAGACCAGGGAGGCGACCAGTCCGGCCAGCCAGAAGATCATGCCGGGACCGTAGAACCCGAACAACGCCATCGCCGC
This sequence comes from Saccharothrix sp. AJ9571, assembly GCF_021725495.1. Classification (NCBI taxonomy): domain Bacteria; kingdom Bacillati; phylum Actinomycetota; class Actinomycetes; order Pseudonocardiales; family Pseudonocardiaceae; genus Saccharothrix; species Saccharothrix sp. AJ9571. The sequence continues at coordinate 2,012,543 of NZ_CP091382.1, forward strand.
CGTGCTGCCGCCGGTGATGGCCATCCAGATCGGCTTGGTCTTGCGGTCCGCCGCGGTGTAGGCGTCCGCCCGCTGGGTCAGCGAGTGCAGGAAGGCGAACGCGCCGGCCACCACCCCGACCCAGTGGATGATGTCGACGATCCACAATGCGATTAACGGCACGGTGCCAGGGTACGGCAAACCGGGCGAACGGCTCAGGCCCCGGCACTCCAGAGGGGGTGCCGGGGCCTGCGCGCAGCCGGGACCTACTTGTCGGTCTTCGGGGTGCTGGTGTTGGTGGTGGTGGTGGTCTTCTTCGCGGTGCCGGCCGGGGTGGTCTTGCGGGTGGTGGTGGCGGTGGCCGGCTTCGGCGCGGTCCGGTTGGCGGCCTTGCGGCTCGCGCTGCGGACCTCGTGCGCCACGTCGTCGCCGAACTCCTCGACGTTCTCGGCGGCCTCGTCGGCGACCCGCTCCACGCGGCGCGCGGTCTTCTCACCCACGGAACGGGTCTTGCGGGTGACCTTGCCCAGCACGTCCTCGACGCGCTCGCGGGTCTCGACGGAGACGCCCTCGACCCGCTCCTGCGCGGTGTGCACGGCCTCTTCCAGCTGGTCGATGGCCTTCTTGACCTGCGGCTGCGTGGCGAAGCGGTCCCACGCCTGCTCACCGGACTCGGCGAGGCGGTGGTACAGCTTCAGCGCGGCGTCGGTGTACTCGTCGATCACCTTGCGCAGCTCGGTGGGGTCCAGCCGCTCGCGGAGGGTCTCCACGTCGGAGGGCAGCTCCTCGATGTTCTTGCGCGCGGTCTCGCTGCCCTCGGTCACCCGGGCCTTGGCCTTGTTCACCGCGTCGGCCACGGCCTCGGCGGCCAGGTTGCCCGCGCCCAGCGCCGCGAGCAGCGGGGTGCGCACCTGCTCCAGTGCGGCGTTGAGGTTCTTGCGGGCTTCGTCGGTGCGCTGGTTGGTGGGGGTGCTCATCCGGTTCTCACTCCTTGTGGCTGTCTTCGCCAGTGGCGCCCACCGGGCGCTCGGCTGGTGGCTTCGCGGTCGCCTCCGCCACGTGGTTCTCACGGCGGAACGACTCGTACACGTCGAGCAGGACTTGCTTCTGCCGTTCGGTGAGCTCGGGGTCGGCGCGAATCGCGTCGCCGACCGGCCCGCCCTTCGGCAGGTCGAGGATCCCGGCCTGCACGTACAGCGCCTCGGCGGAGATGCGCAGGCCCTTGGCGATCTGCTGCAGGATCTCCGCGCTCGGCTTGCGCACCCCGCGCTCGATCTGGCTCAAGTACGGGTTGGACACGCCGGCGAGCTTCGACAGCTGGCGCAACGAGATCTTCGCGCTGTTGCGCTGCTGGCGGATGTACTCACCGATGTCGGAGGCGATGTCGGCGACCTTGTCCATCGGCTTGCTGTGCTCGCCTTGATCGGTCATCCGCGGAACCTCTCCTCTCGACACCACCGACGGTACGCGGCAGTGCTAGCTCTTGCAAGCACTCTGCTTGCAACCATCGGGTGAGGTGTACCTCACCGCGTTAACCTGGACCAATGGCACTGGACCGGCGCCGAGCGCTGACCGCCCGGCTGCGGCGGTCCGGCGTGCTGACCGAAGCCGCCTGGCTGGCCGCGTTCGAAGCCGTGCCGCGCGAAACCTTCCTGTCGCGGTTCTTCGTGCCGGTCGGCGGCGGCTGGCGCGCGGTGGCCCGCGGCGACGACGGCTGGCTCGACCAGGTCTACACCGACCAGGTGCTGGTCACCCAGCTCGACGGGGACGAGTCGGCGTGGGACCGGGCCCGCGCGGGGGAGGTGGTGACCGGGACGCCGACCTGTTCCTCCAGCATGCCCACCATCATGGCGATCATGCTGGAGGCGCTGCGGACCGGGGACGGCGCGCGGGTGCTGGAGATCGGCACCGGCACCGGGTACAACACCGCCCTGCTGTGCCACCGCGTCGGGGCCCCGAACGTGTCCACTGTGGACATCGATGGGGCGCTGGTGCGCACGGCGGGCGCCGCGCTCGCCGAGGCGGGGTACGAACCGGAGAGCGTCACCGGCGACGGCGCCCGCGGCCTCCCCGGCAGCGCGCCCTTCGACCGCGTGCTGTGCACCTGCGCGGTGTCCGGCATCCCACCGGCCTGGGTCGAGCAGACGCGGCCGGGCGGGCTGATCGTCACCACGCTCAACCGGCCGATCGGCGCGGGCCTGGTGCGCCTGGTCGCCGAGGAGGGCGCGGTCGCGCACGGGCGCGTGCTGTCGCAGGACGGGCGGTTCATGCCGTTGCGGGCCCACCGGCACGCCGACCCCGGTGATCTGCTGGCCGAGGTGCGCGACACCGAACCCGGGCACTCGCGCCGGACCTCGCTGCCCGCCTCCGCGGTGCTGAGCCCGTCGAGTCCGCTGGAGTTCTTCGCCAGCCTGGAACTGGAAGGCGTGCTGCCCGCGTACCCGGACGACGACGGCGTGGTCTACCTGCTGCACCCCGACGGTTCCTGGGTGCGGCACGCGGAACGGAACGGGCGGTACCAGGTGGCGCAGGGCGGACCGCGGTTCCTCTGGGACCTCGCCGAGCAGGCGCGCGTCCGCTGGCGCAAGCTCGGCAAACCCGGCCGTTCGCGGTTCGGCCTGACCGTCGACGGCGACCGGCAGGAGTTCTGGCTGGACGAACCGGGCAGCCCGCACCGCTGGCGGTTAGGTGCTGTCCGGTGAGTCTGGTCGATGGGCTTCGTGATCCAGGTGGTTCCTGGCGGTGCGGGCGATTCGGCCTCGTACTGGCCGTACTCGGCCGAACTCGCCCGTGCCGCCAGGGACCGCCTGGGCGCGGAGAGCGCGACCTTGACTCACCGGACAGCGCCTAGGCGGGTAAACGCTTCTCCACCCAGGCGCAGGCGTGGTCGACGGCCTCGTCGATGGTCGCGTTGGTGGTGTCGAACAGCTCCACCGGCGGGTCCAGCGTGGCCGCCGACTCGCGGAGCCACTCGTTGAACTCCAGCATTTCCGCGATCCGCGGCTCATCCCACTCGCGCCAGGCGGGCCGGGCACGCAGCCGTTCGGCCAGCGCTTCGGGCTCGGCGACGAACGCGAGGTAGTGGATGCCGTCGAAGTAGGCGCGCTCGGGCAGCGGCTCGAACTCGGGCGGCGCGACCGTGCCGCAGAGCACCACCGGGCGGGCGCTCTGGTGGATCATCGCGGCCATCCGCAGCCAGGTGGCGCGGAAGGCGCCGTGGCCGTAGCCGTCCGGCGAGTTCTCCCGGAGGACGCCGGTCCAGAGCACGTCCTGCTCCAGCGCGACGACCTTGCCGGAGAGCCGGGCGGCCAGGCGGGGGCCCACTGTGGATTTGCCTGCCCCGCTGGGACCGGTGAGCGCGAACAGCGGCAACCGCCGGAAGGTCCAGCGATGGCCGCAGCGGTCGCATCGGAGCCGGGTGGTGCCGGTGACCGGGTGGTCGCCCCGGTCACCGCACCCCGGGCAGATTTTCAGGTCGAGCACTACTCAGTCGAAGAGGTTCTCGAGGAAGCCCTTGCGGCGATGACCGTGTCCGCCGTAGGCACGCGGCGAGTCGCCGTAGCCGTGCCCGCCGCGGTGGGCGCGGGGCGAGTCCGAGTAACCGCGACCACCGCCGTGGCCGCCGTATGGCCGCGGCGAGTCACCGTGACCGCCGCGGAACGGCTTGGGGGAATCCCCGTGCCCGCCCCGGAACGGCTTCGGCGAGTCGCCGTGACGCGGCGCGTGCCCACCCGGGTAGGGCGCCGGAGCGCCACCGTAGTAGGAACCCTCGGCCGCGACGATCTGCTCGAGCTCACCGCGGTCGAGAAAAATGCCGCGGCAGCCGTCGCACTGTTCGAGGTGGACGCCGTTCTTGTTCAGCGTCCTCATCTGGTTCTGGCACTTCGGACAAATCACGTGGCCCACCCTACGCATAACCGGGCTCGCATGGGTGAGCTTCAGCACGCGCAGAGGCAGAAGGGGTGGCCGGCCGGGTCGGCGAAGACGCGGAAGCCGCTGCCGTCGTGGTAGCGGGTGTCGTCGAGCAGGCGGGCGCCGATGCGGACCGCGCGCTCGTGGGCGGCGTCCATGTCGGTGACGGTCAGGTCGAGGTGGAACTGCTGCGGCTTCTTCGCCGACGGCCATTCGGGCGCGCGGAACTCGGCGACGCTCTGGAACTCGATCTTGGGGCCGCCGTCGGGGTTGCGCAGGGTCATCCAGTCTTCGTCGCCCTCGGGGTCGGGCCAGTCGAGCAGCCGGGCGTAGAACGCCGCCAGCTCGGGCGCGTCGGCGCAGTCGAGCACGACGGAGCCGAATGCGGGTACCGCGGTGGCCATCGTTGATCCTCCCTGTTGGGGTAACCGTCGTAGCGATTATGACGGTTAGTGGGACGGGTCACAACCTACACTGGGCGGCGTGCGCAGCGCCCTGGAAGCCGACGTCACGCTGGTGCTCGACTTCCTGAACACCCTGGACGTCGACGACGGCACCGACGAGCTGGAGACCGCCGATTCCTGGCGCGACTGGGCTTCGGCGCGCTCGCTGCGGCCGGGCACGGTCGGGGAGGCGCGCACGGCCCGCTCGTCGCTGCGCTCGCTGGTCGGTGACCCGGCGGCTTCGCCGGCTCCGCTGTCGGAGCCCGTGCGAATCGAGGTGACCGTCGAAGGTCCGGCCCTCGTCGCGGACACCGCCGTCGGCGCGATCCTGGCGGCCGCCGCCCGCCTCTCCCTGCTGGGGGACTTCGGCCGGATCAAAATCTGCCCCGCGGACGACTGCCTGTGGGCCTTCTACGACCGCTCGCGGAACCGCTCGCGCTCGTGGTGCTCGATGAGCTCGTGCGGCAACCGGGAAAAGGCCCGAGCGTGGCGGCAACGCACCACCCCCCGCCCTACCACACCCCCCACACCTGTGGACAACCCGGGGGATAACTCCCCACCCTGTGGATAACTCCCCCACGCGCTCAACCTCCACACTCACACACCCAAACCCCACGTTCAGGCACCCCAGCCCCACGTTGGCGCACCCGAACCCCACACTCAGGCACCCGAGTTCCACGTTGGCGCACCCGAACCCCACACTCCTGGGCCAGAACCTCACACTCGAGCAGCCGAACTCCACGTGCAGGCGCCCGAGTCCCACGCTCCAGTAGCCGAGTTCCACGTTCAGGAAGCCGAGTCCCGCGTTCGGACAGCTGAATCCGACTTTCAGGTACCCGAGTCCCATACCCAGACAACTGAGTTCCACGTTGGCGCAGCCGAACCTCACGTTCAGGCGCCCGAGTTCCCCACTCCAGCAGCCGAACTCCACACTCCGGCGGCCGAATCCCACACTCGCGGCGATCCAGTCCCGCTCCGGAGCGGGCAAGCCTCACGTTCACGCTGGCGACACTCGCCAGCCCGAATGCAGAACTCGGCTACCGGAACGTGGAGTTCGACTGCCTGAACGTGGGACTCAGCTGCCTGAATGTGGGACACGGCTGCCCGAACGTAGGGCTCGCCTACCTGAACGTCGGCTCCGGCTGCCTGAACGTGGAACTCGGCTACCGGAGTGCGGGGTTCGCCTACCTGAACGTCGGCTTCGGCTGCCTGAATGTGGATCTCGGGTACTGGAGCGTGGGACTCAGGTGCCCGAGTGGGTTCGGGGGTCTGAACGTGTGGTTCGGCTGCGGGAGCGTGGGACTCGGCTGCCTGAGTGTGGGACTCGGCTGCCTGAGTGTGGGGTTCGGCTGCCTGAGTGTGGGGTTCGGCAGCGGGGGCGTGGGGTTCGACTGCCTGAGTGTGGGGGTCGGCTGGTGGGGCGTGGGGTGTCATGGATGTGGCTTTTGGGGGGTGGGAGGGCTCGAAGGCCACATTGGTGACATGTAGGGGTTAGAAGAGGACTTGGGCCAGGGTGTAGATGAGCAGGCCGGCCAGGGCGCCGACGACGGTGCCGTTGATGCGGATGAACTGGAGGTCCCGCCCCACCTGCAGCTCGATCTTCTGCGCCGTCTCAGCGGCATCCCACCGCTCCACGGTGTCCGTGATGATCGTGGTGATCTCGTTCGAGTAGTTCAGCACCACGTAGGCCGCGGCCCCTTCGACCCAGCCGTCGACCTTCGTACGCAGGGCATCGTCCGAGACGAGCTTGTCGCCCAGGGTCAGGAGGCCGTCGCGCACGCGCTTGCGCAGCTCGCTCGACGGGTCCTCGGCGGCGGTCAGCAGCATGCCCTTCGCGGTCGCCCACGCCGAGCCGATGAGCTTCTGCACCTCCTGGTGCTCGATCACCTGCTGCTTGACCTGCTCCGCCCGCTCCATCGTCTTCGGGTCGGTCTGCAGGTCCTGCGCGAACTCCACCAGGAACTTGTCGAGCGCCAGGCGCATCGGGTGGTTCACGTCGGTCTTGATGGCCCACGCGAACGACAGCACTTCGCCGTAGACCTTGTCCGCCAGCATCTCGTCGACGAACTTCGGCGACCAGCTCGGCGCCCGGTCCGAGACCACCCGCAGCATCGAGGTGTGGTTGTCCCGCACCCATTCGTACCCGCGGTCGCACAGCAGGTCGACCAGCTTGTGGTGCGCCCCGTCCGCGAACACCGACGCCAGCAGCCTGCCCAGCGGCGGCCCCCACGGCCGGTCCAGCAGGCGTCGCGCGACGGCCTGCTCGACCACCGCCTGCACGTCGTCGTCCCGCAGCACCGTCACCGCGCCACGCAGCACGGTCGCCACTTCGGACGTCACACGCTCGGCGTTCTCCGGCTGCGCCAGCCAGCCGCCGAGCCGCGCGGCGATGCCGACGCGGCGGAGCTTGTCCCGGATCACCGCCTCGGACAGGAAGTTGCTGCCGACGAACTCACCGAGGCTCTTGCCCAGCGCGTCCTTCTTGTTCGGGATGATCGCGGTGTGCGGGATCTTGATCCCCAGCGGGTGGCGGAACAGCGCGGTGACCGCGAACCAGTCCGCCAGCGCACCGACCATGCCCGCCTCGGCGGCCGCGCGGACGTAGCCCACCCAGGCCGGCCAGCCCTGCGACTGCGCCCAGCTGGTCAGCAGGAAGATCACGAACGCGCCGAGCAGGAAGGACAGCGCGACCAGCTTCATCTTCCGCAGCCCGGCGCGCTTGGCCTCCTCGCCGGCCAGTCCGCCCGGTGGGTCGGCGGGTGTCGTCAGTTGCTCCACACCGCCATTCTCCGTGAAGATTCACCCTCGTGCGCGAACCAGCTCTAGTCCCACGCCTGCAGCCGTTCACTTCGACCATCTTCGCCGAGATGACCGCACTGGCGGTGTCCACCGGCGCGGTCAACCTCGGCCAGGGTTTCCCCGACACCGACGGCCCCGCCGCCATGCTCGACGCGGCCAAGGACGCCCTGTTCGGCGGCGCGAACCAGTACCCGCCGGGCCCGGGACGACCGGAGCTGCGCCGGGCGATCAGCGCCCACCGCGCCCGCTACGGCCTCGAGTACGACCCCGACGGCGAGATCCTCGTCACGGCGGGCGCCACCGAGGCCATCGCCGCCAGCCTGCTCGCGCTCACCGAGCCCGGCGACGAGGTGATCGTGATCGAGCCGTACTACGACTCCTACGCCGCCTCCGTCGCGCTGGCCGGGGCGACCCGCCGCGTGGTGTCGCTGGTCGAGCGGGACGGCCGGTTCGCGCTGGACACCGACGCCGTGCGCGCCGCGATCACCCCGAAGACCCGCGCGATCCTGGTCAACTCCCCGCACAACCCGACCGGCACCGTGTTCACCCGCGCCGAGCTGACCGCGCTCGCCGGGCTCTGCGTGGAGCACGACCTGCTGGTCATCACCGACGAGGTCTACGAGCACCTGGTCTTCGACGACGCCGAGCACCTGCCGCTGGCCACGTTCCCCGGCATGCGCGAGCGCACGATCGGCATCTCCAGCGCCGGGAAGACGTTCAACTGCACCGGCTGGAAGATCGGCTGGGTCTGCTCGACACCGGAGCTGGTCGCCGCGGTGAAGGCGGCCAAGCAGTTCATGACCTTCGTCTCCGGCGGGCCGCTGCAGCCCGCTGTGGCCTACGCGCTGGAGCACGAGCTGGACTGGGTCGAGCGGCTGCGCACCTCGCTGGCGGGCAAGCGCGACCGGCTGGCCGCCGGACTCGCCGAGGCCGGGTTCGCCGTGCGGCCGAGCGCGGGCACCTACTTCATCTGCGCCGACGTCCGCCCGCTCGGCTTCACCGACGCCGCCGAGCTGGCCTGGCAGCTGCCGGAACGGGTCGGCGTGGCCGCCGTTCCGGTCAAGGTCTTCACAGACCACCCGGACGAGTGGCAGCACGTGCTGAGGTTCGCTTTCTGTAAGCGGGACGAGGTCCTCGACGAGGCGATCCAGCGACTGCACAAGTTATCCACATAACCCTTCTGCCACCAGCAACCGGCGCATCCGGTCGAAGCACCGCCGTCGCAGCGGGCCGACGCTGCCGACGGCGATGCCGAGTTCGGCCGCGAGCTGGGTGTGGGTCAGCTCGGGATGGTCGGCGAGCAGGCACAGCAGCAGCCGGTGCCGCTGCGGCAGCGCCCCGGCCAGGCGCCAGAAAGTGCGCCTGCGCTCGGTGTTCAGCGCCACGGCCTCCGGGGTCGGTGCCTCGTCGGCGCGGTCGGGCAGGTCGCGTGCGCAAAGCACTTCACGACGGCGTCCGGCGAGCACCCGCAGCGCGCGGCGGCGGGCGGTGGTGACCAGCCAGCCGGGCAGCCGCGCCGGTTCCCGGAGCGTGCCGATGCGGGCGGCCAGCGCGATCCAGGTGTCCTGGCCGACGTCCCACGCGTCGGCGTCACCGAGCCGGTGGGCGCGCGCGACCCGCAGCGCCAGCCGCACGCAGGCCCGCGCGAGCAGGTCCAGCGCCCCGCGTTCGCCGGTCAGCGCCCGTGGCACCAGCCGCCTCAAGTCCACTTCGGACACCGTGCTCCCCTTCCGCCTGGCGAAGACCGCCGGCGACTGGGACGACACGCCGGGCGGCGGGGATCCGCGGAACACCCTCCGGGGTGCGGGTTGAGTAGTTATCCTCAGCGCTATCGGGCGATCACAGATAGGCAACTCTGCGTGATCAACACTGAGCGGAGAGCCACCGGGCGCGAGGGCTCTGTTCCGCCTTCCGGGGTGGATCGAACGCGATCGAAGTGAAACACTCCACTCGAATGCTAGAAAGAAGGCGAACCCGGGGGTCCGTCGCAGCGATCGCTTCCCCCGTCCCCAGCGAACCGACGATCTTCCGGGTACCCGGTCCAGGACGGTGGTGATGGCGGTGCACAGCACGAGGGAACCGGAGCTGCGCTCCGGCCTCCGTGCTGCCGCGCGCCGGTTGCTGGTCACCACGGGCCTCACCGTCGCCGGCGCCGCGCTCACCTTCGCCTTCAGCTCGGCCGCCTGGGCCGACGACACCGAGACCTCCAGCGGCACCGGTCAGACGAGCACCACGGCCGCGGAATCCACGGCGGTCACCATGTCCTCCGCCGAGCCCGCCGAAGCCCCGGTCACCACCGCCAAGCACCAGGACGAGCCGGAGGCCACCGAGTCCGAGGCCACCGGGTCCACGCAGGCGAAGACGCCCAAGCCCAAGGTGAAACCCGCCGAGGTGGTCAGCACGCTGCTCGCCACCACATCGGCCGCCGCCGAAGAGGACGCGCCCAAGCTCCCGGCCAAGCCCAGCGGCGGCCTGCTCGGCGGCCTGGTCAACACCGTCGGCGGCGTGCTCAACGCGGTCACCAGCACGGTCGGCTCGGTCGGCGACGCGGTGCTGCGGCCGGTCCTCGCGCCCATCCTGGCGCCGGTCGACCACTGCCCCCGCCCGGAGATCGCGGTGCCGCTGCCCGAGCTGGACGGCGGCTTCGACCCCTGGCCCGCGCCCGCCACCGCGGACGCGCGCGGCACCACCAGCACGGTCGCCGTGGTCACGCCGGAGGCCGGGAGCACCGGCACGACGGCGACCGCGGTCGAGGAGCCCGAGCCCGCCCGGATCACGCCGGTCCACCAGCTCACCACGGTCACCGCGACCACCAAGCACCATTCCGCCCCCGCCCCGGCGGCGCCCGCTCCGGATGACCCGGGGCCGAAGGTCCGCGCCGGTTCCGGCGGTGGCGGCGGTTCACCCGGCGGCAGCACTCCGCCGTCGACCCCTTGCGCGCCCCCCGCGGGGCATTCCGCGTCCGCCCACCCGGGTCAGGACAACAACGGTGGCCGGAACCACCTCGGCGTGCTGCCGTCTTCGGACAGCACGACCCAGCTCCGGCTGGTCGGCACCAGCCGCGATCACGCGGCCGACGGTGCGGGCAGGGAAGCCGCCCTGCCGACCACCTCCCCCGACTGACCCGAGCCGGTCCCGCGGGGAGAACTGCGTTCAGTTCAAGATCAACTTCTCCCGCGTTCCGCCATCCGGAGTCCGTTCGACACCGCCATTCGGTGTCTTTGACCGGGGTAGTCCCATGCATCCATTTCTTCCCGTTCGGCCGACCGCGCCCGGCCGTTTCGGGACCTGGTCCCGGCGTCGCACTGCCCCTGTGACGCCGGGGCCCGCACAAGGCACGTACCGGATGTCGCTGCTCACCGCGCCGAGCAGCGGCGATCACCCGGTACGCGCCTGAGGGCCGCGCGCTTCCCGGCACGTCGAGGGGCTGTGCCGGGAAGCCGCAGCGGCCGTGCGGCCGGTGCGCTGGATTCCATCGCCGTTTCACCTCCCTGGAAGCGACGGACCACATCCAGCGCACCGGCCGCATTGTGCTTTTTGGGGCCAGCAGTGCTTTTCAGAGCCAGCAGTGCTTTGGGGCCGGCAGTGTGTTTCAGGCGACCGGCAGGTCCAACCCGGAGCCGTCGCAGCCGCGGACCGCGGCCGCCGCGGTGCTCAGCCGGCGCACGGCGTCGTGGATCTGCTCGGCGGGCAGCGCGTACGGCAGCCGCAGCCGCCGCTCCAGGCCGCCGTGCACGCCGAACCGCGAGCCGGGCGCGATCTGGAGTCCGTGGTTCGCCGCGGTGACCGCGAGCCGGGTGCTCATCGGCTCGGGCAGCTTGCACCACAGGGAAAGCCCGCCGGACGGCACTTGGAACTCCCAGTCCGGGCAATACCACCGCAGCGCGCCGACGAGCGCGTCCCGCCGGTCCCGCAGTTCCGCGCGGCGCTCGGCCATCCGCGGCTGCGGGTCGGCGAGCAGTTCCGCGAAGACCAGCTGCTCCAGCACCGGCGAACCGAGGTCGACGGCGTACCGGGCCGACCGCAGCCGTCCCAGCAGCTCCTCCGGCGCCCGCATCCAGCCGATCCGCAGCCCGCCCCAGTGCGATTTGGACGCCGAGCCGATGGTGATCGTCCAGTCCGGCGCGAACCGGCCCAGCGGCGGCGGGCCGTCGAGCGGATCGCCTTCGAGGTCCAGCTCCACCAGGGTTTCGTCGATCACCGCCGGGGTGCGTGCCCGGGTCAGCAGCGTGCCGAGCCGCTCGCGCCCGGCCGCGTCGAGCCGGTGCCCGGTCGGGTTCTGGAAGTCGACGATGAGGTACGCCAGCCGGGGTGAGGCCTGGCGCAGGACCGCCTCGATGCCGTCGAGGTCCCAGCCGTGGTCGCCGAGCGCGACCGGCACCGCGGTGGCGTGCACCCCGCGGATCGCCTCCAGCGCGTTCGGGTAGGTCGGCTGCTCGACCAGCACCCGGTCACCCGGCCCGGCGAGCATGCGCAGGGCCAGTACGAACGCGTGGTGCGCGCCATTGGTGATCATCACCTCGGCCGGGGTGGTCGGCAGGCCGCGGGCGGTGAACCGCGCCGCGATGCGTTCGCGCAGCAGGGGCAGGCCCTGGTCGAAGTAGCCGTGTTCGGGCAGTTCCACGGCGAGCAGCTGGCGCGCGGCGTCCACGGCGGGCATGAGCCCGGCGACCGCGGGTGGAGCGGCCCGGACGAAGTCGATCAGCCCGCGCCCCAGCGGTTCCGCCTCGAGCCCGGGCTGGCGCGGCGAGGTGATCCACGAGCCGGAGCCGCGGCGGCTGGCTACGACACCGTTCGCCCGCAGCCGGTCCAGAGCGGCCCCGACCATGGTGCGGCTGGCGCCGAGCGCGTCGGCCAGCTCCCGCTCGGCGGGCAGCCGGGTGCCGAGCGGGAGCTGACCGTCGTGGACCTGCAGTTCGATCGCGGCGGCGAGATCGGCCGCACCCTGCCGCGAGCCACTTTTCCGCCAGACCCCCAGCATGGCGGCCAGTCGGGAGCCGGATACACGTCCACCTGGTGGGACCACCTCGTTCATAAGACCAATTATTGCGAATTGGTCATGGTAAATCGAGCCACTCTTTCCGATAGTGGGACATGTGGCCCAGCTCGAACTACACCCCGTCAAGGCGAACGTCGACCCCGCGCGCCGCTTCCCGCAGCTGATCGGCGGGCTCGCGCTCTACGGCGCGAGCATGGCGATGCTGACTCGAGCCGGGCTCGGCCTGGACCCGTGGAACGTGCTGCACGAGGGCGTGATGAAGCAGATCGGCCTGTCCTTCGGGATGGTCACCGCGCTCGCCTCACTGCTCGTGCTGCTGCTGTGGATCCCGCTGCGCCAGCGGCCCGGCATCGGCACCGTGCTCAACGTGCTGATCATCTCGGTCACCGTGGACCTGGTCCGGCTGGTGCTGCCCGAGCAGCACATCCTGTTCTGGCAGGTGGTGCTGCTGGTCGGTGGCGTGGTGCTGAACGCGCTGGCCACCGCCACCTACGTCGGCGCCCGCCTCGGCCCCGGCCCCCGGGACGGGCTGATGACCGGACTGGCCGCCCGTACCGGCTGGTCGGTCCGCGTGGTGCGGACGCTGATCGAGGTGACCGTGCTGGCCGGTGGCTGGCTGCTCGGCGGCACCGTCGGCCTCGGCACCGTGCTCTACGCGGTGTCGATCGGCCCGCTCACCCAGTGGATGCTCGGGTACGTGGCCTGGCGGCCGCGCTCAAAGGACTCACGCGGTACGACGGCGTGAGAGCGCCATCCGGACCGTCGCGTGGTCGACGCCGTACGCGACGAGCTGGTCGGCGGCGGGTCCCGGCTCCACGGTGAGCGCGAGCAGCAGGTGCTCGACGCCGATGTACCGGTCGCCGATCTCCAGCGCCTCGCGCAGGCTGCGCTCCAGCGCGGACTTGGCGGACTTGCTGAACGGCACGTGCCCGAACCGCCCGCGACGGCGCGAACCGCGGCCCGCCAGCGCGAACTCCCCGTGCGACCGCTCGACCGCGTCGATGATCTTGAACACGTCGATGCCCAGCTGTTCCAGTGCCTCGGTGTCGGCGTCGCTGAGTCCGCCGCGCCGCCGGATCTCCTCGAACTGCGCGATCAACCCGGCCTGGTCGGGCAATCGCGCGTCGAGCAGTTCCCTGGCCGGGCCTCCGGCGCTGTCCCGCAGGGCGATCAGCAGGTGCTCGGCCCCGACCTCCCCGGCCCCGGCCTCGCGCGCCGCTTCCTGCGCGCTGACCACCGTGGCCCGCGCGTCGGCGGTGAATCGCTCGAACATGTCAGCTCCTCCCGTACTTCTTGTGCACGGCCTGGCGGGTCACGCCCAGTTCGCCGGCGATCTCCTGCCACGACCAGCCGTGCACCCGCGCACTGCGCACCTGCACCGCTTCGAGTTGTTCCAGCAATCGGCGGAGCGCGGCGACGGCCCGCAATCCCACCCGGGGATCGCGGTCGCCCGCCCGCTCGGCCAGATCCGTCGCTTCCGTCATGGTGTCAATGTAGGTTGACATCGCCGGTCTGTCAACTTTCGTTGACGACAGGCTAGGGTCGGGCGCATGCCCACGATCGAGGTCGCCGAACAGGACGGCGTCGGGGTGGACGGGGTTCCGCGCCCGACCGAGGACTACGTGGTGGTGCTGGACAACGCCGTCGTCCTGCTGGACGGTGCCACCGCGCCGAGCCCCGAACTGCCCAGCGGCGGCTGGTACGCCGGGCTGCTGTCGGCCCGGCTCGCGGACGGCCTGCGCGCCGCGCCCGAAGCCGATCTCGCCGCCGTGCTCGCCGCGTCGATCGCGTCGGTGGCCGAGGAAAACGGGCTGCGCCCCGGCGCTTCCCCGTCGAGCACGGTGGCCATGGTGCGCTGGACCGCCGACCGGCTCGACGGCCTCGTGCTCGCGGACAGCCCCATCGTGGTGTTCGCCAGGAGCGGCCCGCAGTTGCTCGCCGACGACCGGATCGCTTCCCTGCGCGGCAACGGCGAACTCCAGACCGGCCGGGACGTCCGGTTGCGCCGCAACGCCGAGGGCGGGTTCTGGGTCGCCGAAGCCGATCCCGCCGCCGCGGGCCGGGCGGTCACCGCGAGCTGGCCGCTGGCGGTGGTGGACACCGTGCTGATGGCCACCGACGGCGTGTCCACCGGCGTGGACGACTACCACCTGTTCGACTGGCCACAGGTGCGTTCGCTGGTGCGTGAACACGGCCCGCACGCGGTGCTCAAAGCCGTCCGAGAGGCCGAAGAGGCTGACCCGCACGGCGTCCGCTGGCCGCGTCCGAAACGCCACGACGACCAAGCTCTCGTGGTGCTCGAGTTCCGCTGAGTCACTGATCGATTTCGGGGGATATCAGGGCTTTACCCGGATCTCACCGGCGCCGGGAAGCGGGACCATTCCGGCATGGGGAATCCAGGGGCGAGAAAAATCGCCGCGACCGACGCGATCACCGCCGCCAGAACGCGGCGCTGGGTGGTCATCGCGGGCGCGGCGATCGGGTGGGCGTTGTTCACCCTGATCATTCTGCACAGCGTCAGCGGCCGGAATCCGGTGACGGACACGCTGAGCAGTTACGCGCATTCGGAGCGCGGGAGCGGAATGCTGGAAGCCTCACTGCTTTCGCTCGCGGTCGGCGCGGTCGCCGTGCTCGGTGCCCTGCGCGCCGCCGGGATGCGACTGGGCCTCACCACGCACATCCTGTTCGGCGCCACCGCGCTCGGGCTCACCCTCGCCGCCTTCTTCCCGGCCACCCTGGATTCCGGCGGCGACGTCGCCTCGGGCGTGGTGCACCAATACGCGAGCCTGATCGCGTTCCTGTGCCTTCCCGGTATCGGCATGTCCCTGCGGGAACGCGTCGAACTCGACCACTCCCGGATTCTGCTCAACCGGATCTGCGTGGTCTACGCCGGCGGGCTGTTCCTGTTCGGCCTCAGCTACATCACCAGGGACATCCCGCCGCTGGAATGGATCAACGCGCTGGTGCCCGTCGGTTTCGCCCAGCGGATCACCTTCGGCACCGGTTTCGCCTTGCTCGGCGCGCTGACGCTCGCCGCTTCCCGCTCGGCGAAAACGCTCAACTGACCGCGGTGAGGGCTTCCGGGCCGTAGCCGAAAACACCGGGTAGTCCACCGGTGTGCCAGAACACCACGGGACCTTCTTCCGGCCGCGGTTCGGCGAGCAGCGCCGCCGCGGCTTTTCCGGTGTAGACCGGATCCAGCACCACGCCTTCGGTCCGGCCGAACAGACGCAGCGCCTCCCACACCTCGTCGGTCGGCACGCCGTAGCCGGGGCCGAGGGTGCGGTCGGTGATCCGCACGTGGTCGAGCGCGGGCGGATCGATGCCGAGGTGCCGTGCGCCGGCGTCGACCAGCGTGCTCAGGGTTTCCTCGGACTCCGCCGCGGAGTGGCCAACGCAGGCGATGTCCAGCCGACCGGCCCAGCCCAGCGCCAGCCCGGCCGCGGTACCGCCGCTGCCCTGCGGCACCAGGATTCGCGCGGGCCGTCCGTCGAGCTGTTCGCGGATCTCCGCGGCGGCCGCGACGTATCCCAGCAGGCCGACCGCGTCCGAGCCGCCGACCGGCAGCGTCGCCACCTTCCGGCCCTCGGCCGCCGCCTCCGCGACGAGCCGGTCGTAGGTCGCCCCGGTTTCCTCCTCGTCGGCGCAGCGGTGGACGTTCGCGCCGAAGAGGTGGTCGAGGATGATGTTGCCCGAACGCTCGTAGGCTTCCCCGTCACGCGGCACCTTCGCGGTCAGCACCAGTTCGCAGCGCAGCCCGAGCTTCGCGCACGCGGCGGCGGTCTGGCGCCCGTGGTTGGTCTGCAGCGCGCCGAAGGTGATCACCGTGTCGGCGCCGTCGGCAAGCGCCCGTCCGAGCAGGAACTCCAGCTTGCGCAGCTTGTTCCCCCCGACACCGAGCCCGTTCACGTCGTCGCGTTTGAGCAGCACGGTGGTGCCGAGCGCCTCGCTCAGCCGGGGTGCCTCCTCCAGCGGGGTCGGCCAGGTGCCGAGGCGGACGCGGGGGAACCGATCGAGCTTCATGGCTGCCAGCATGCCAGAGCGCTGGTATCGTTCGTTCGAACGAACGAGCAGGAGGTCGCGATGACCGGCACCGTCACGTTCCCCGGTCTTCTCGAGCTGGCCGGTCGCCTGGCCGACGGCGAGGTGAGCTCGGTCCAGCTGACCGAGGCCGCGCTCGCGCGCATCGAAACGGCCCAGCCGAAGCTCAACGCGTTCCGGCGCCTGCGCCCGGAGGACGCGCTGGCGGACGCGGCCCGCGCCGACGAACTGCTCGCCGCGGGCAAGCGCGCCCCTTTGCTCGGGGTGCCGCTGGCGATCAAGGACGACGTCGACATCACCGGCCTGCCCACCGCGTTCGGCTGCTGCGGCGACTTCCCGCCCGCCCGCGCCGATTCCGCCGTGGTGCGCAACCTCCGCGACGCCGGCGCGGTGATCGTCGGCAAGACGAACACCCCGGAACTGGGCCAATGGCCGTTCACCGAAGGCCCGGAGTTCGGCGCCACGCGCAACCCGTGGCAGCTGGACCACACGCCGGGCGGCTCGTCCGGCGGGTCGGCCGCCGCGGTGGCCGCCGGTCTGGTGCCCGGCGCGCTCGGCTCGGACGGCGCCGGCTCGATCCGCATCCCGTCGGCGTGGACGAACCTGGTCGGCATCAAGCCCCACCGCGGCCGCGTGCCGACCGCACCCGACCCCGAGCTGTTCCACGGGCTGACCGTGCTCGGCCCGCTGGCCAGGACGGTCGCCGACGCGGCCGCCCTGCTCGACGCGGCGACCGGCACCACGCGCATGTTCCGCGCGGCGGCGGACCGCGACCCCGGCAGGCTGCGGATCGGCCTGTCCACCCGGATCGCCTTCACCGCCACCCGCACCCGGCTCGATCCCGAGGTGCGCCGGGCGGTCGAGCGGCTGGCGGAGTCGCTGGCCGGGCTGGGCCACGAGATCGTCGAGATCGAGCCGAACTACGGCATGGTGGGCCTCAACTTCCTGCCGCGCTCGCTCACCGGCGTGCGCGACTGGTGCCGCCGGGTACCGGACGACGCGTTGCTCGACCCGCGCACCAAGTCCAACGCGCGCCACGGCGGTGTGCTGGCCGGTCCGGCGCTGCGGCTGGCGAAGGCCACGGAACCGTTGCTGCGCCTGCAGATCGGCGCGGTGTTCCGCAAGGTCGACGTGCTGCTGACGCCGACGACGGCCACCCCGCCACCGCGGATCGGCAGCTTCGACGGCCTCTCCCCCTGGGCCACCGACCAGGCGATGATCGCGGCCTGCCCGTACGCGTGGCCGTGGAACGTGCTGGGCTGGCCGGGCGTGAACGTGCCCGCCGGGCTGACCGCGAGCGGACTGCCGGTCGGTGCCCAGCTGCTCGGTCCCGGCGAATCGGAGGAACTGCTGATCTCGGTGGCGGCGCAACTCGAATCGGTGGAGCGCTGGCAGGATCGGCGTCCGCCGGGATGAGCGCGCGTGAGGCGATCCTGCGTGCCGCGCTGCGGGTGATCGGGGAGCAGGGCGTCGCCGGGCTGACCAACCGCCGGATCGTCGCCGAGGCCGGGGTGTCGCTCGGCTCGCTGACCTACCACTTCCCGAGCCAGACCGAACTGCTGCGCCAGGCCATGCTGCTCTTCGCCGAAGAGGAGACCAAGAAGCTCACCGAACTCGCCGAAACCCAGCGCACCGACGGCATTTCGGTCGAGCAGGCGGCGGTGGCGGTCGAGCAGGTGCTGGCGGGGATGACCTTCACCACCGACGACATCGCGCCGCTGGAGCTGTACCTGCAGGCGGGCCGCGACCCGGGACTGCGGGACGCCACGCAGCGGTGCTTCGCGGCGTACGACGAACTGGCCACGACCATCCTCGCCGCGCTCGGCGTGCCCGAGCCGCGGCGGCTGGCCGGTCCGGTGGTGTCGCTGATCGCCGGACTCCAGTTGCGGCGCCTGGCCACCGGGGAAGCGCCGTCCGCGTCCACCGCGCTGACCATGTTGATCCACGGTTCCGGCGCCTAGGCTGGGTTCATGATCCCGCTCGTGCACGCGCCTCCGGTGTTGCGCGGGACCGCCGCGTGGAAGTACTTCGGCGACTTCCGCGGGTCGCTGCTCGCCGGGCAGGTGCTGTTGCTCCAGGTGGCGCACCCGGTGGTGGGCGCGGGCGTGCAGGACCACTCGGAGTACCGCGAAGACCCGTGGACGCGGCTCATGCGGACAGCGGGCTCGTTGTCGATCTGCGTGTACGGCGGGCGGCGCGGGGCGCTGTACGAGGCGAAGCGACTGCGTGAGCTGCACCGGTCGTTCACCGGCGTGGACTTCAGCGGGCGGCGCTACAGCGCGCTGAACCCCGCTGCCTACGCCTGGGTGCACTCGACGCTGGTGATGCTTCCCGTTGACGCGCAACGGTTCTTCGGCCGCGAGATCCCGCCTTCGGAGCTGGCAGAGTACTACGCGCAGATGTGCGACATCGGCCGGATCCTCGGCTTGCGCGAGCGCGACCTGCCGCCGGACTGGCCCGCGTTCGAACGGTACTACGCCGAGATGGTCGACAGCTTCGGCCAGAACCCGGCGATCGACACGCTGCTGGCGACCATCGCCGAGGTGCCGAACCCGTGGCAGCGGCTGCCTGATCCACTGTGGACACGGATGCGCCGGGCACAGCACCGGTTCCAGCTCTTCATGATCGGCGGCACGCTGCCACCCGCGTTGCGCGCCCGCCTCGGTCTCAAGTGGACGGACGAGCAGCAGGCGCGGTTCGACCGATTCTGCCGGATCCTCCGCCTCGCCAACGCCATTCCGGTACCGGTGCGCTCGGTGCACCTGCGGTCCATCGGCTGGCTCAACGTCTGGCTGCGTGCTCGACGGCTCGGTTAGGGTGGGGATCATGGGACCGGTCCGGCTGCCGCTGCGCGTGCGGTACCACGAATGCGATCCGCAGGGCGTGGTGTTCAACGCGAACTACCTGGCCTACTTCGACATGGCGAGCTTCGAGTTCCTCGGCGCGGTGCTCGGCAAGCCGACCGGGCTGGCCGACTACGGCGTCGACTTCGTGGTGGCCGAATCGAACGTGCGTTACCTGCGTGCGCTGCGGTTCGACGACGAAGTCGTGGTGACCGTGCGCATCAGCCACCTCGGCACCACCTCGATGGTGCTGGAGTTCGACCTCTCCCGCGGCGGCGAGACGGTGGCCACCGGCACGAACCGCTACGTGTTCGTGAACGGGGAGACGCTGACGAAGCAGGCGCCGCCGGACGAACTCAGGGCGAAACTGGTGGCGTACCGGACGGCTCGAGCAGACCCAGATCGAGCGTGAAGTCCCGCCGGTTGCCCGGTCCGACGGTCACCGGCTCGGTGCACCCGGTGGCGGGATCGGCGTCGGAGTCGAGCGCGCCGTCACCCGCGCCGGGCTCGGTGGCCTCGCGGCCGGCGAGGCCGAAGCACACCAGATATGAGCCGTCGGGCAGGTTGCCGAAGGTGTAGCGGCCGTCCGGACCGGTGGTCACCGCGAGGCCGATCGGCGAACCGTCGCCTTCGTACAGCGCGGCCTCGACGCCTTCGACCGCGGGCTCGCCACCGTCCTGCAGGCCGTTGGCGTCCTGGTCGAGCCAGACGTGGTCGCCGAGTTCGTTGCCAGGGGCCATCAGCCCGGCGTCCAGGTTGAGGCCGGCCGAACCGGTCGGCGTGCACCCGGTCTCCGGGTCGGCGTCCGAGTCGAGCGCGTCGTTGCCGGCGTTCGCCCTGGTGAGTCCGTAGTCGTCGATGACGTCGAAGCAGACCTGGTAGCCGCCGCCGGGCAGGCCGCCGAACAGGTACCGGCCGTCCTCACCGGTGCGCGTGGTCCCGACCGCGACGCCCGCCTCGCCGACCAGGGTGGCCCGCACGCCCTCGGCCGGCGGTTCGCCCTGGTCCTGCAGGCCGTTGCGATCGGTGTCGAACCAGACGTAGCCACCGATGACCTGGACCTCGGCGTGCGCCACCCCGGTGCACGCGGTCAGCAGGCACGCCACCGCGGCCAGCACGGCGAAAATCACCCAGCGACGCCATCTTCTGCCGTTCATCAGCGCTCTCCCGCCACCTTCGGCGGCTCAGCTTAAACAGCGGGACGCCGCCGGGAAAGGCCGGTCATCCGATCGAGCTACCCCACCCGGAAGACCGGATAACCAGGAGCGATGGCCAGGAGTTCAGCGTCGGTCGAATCCGGGCCGACCCCGTCGAAGAATACGCCGACCTCGAATTTCCAGCGCTTCAAATAGGCCCGCAGCAATTCCGGCTTTTCTTCGTCGGACAGTTCGATGGCGCGGAATTCCTCGAGTCGCCTGCCGATCCGCAGGCGCCCTTCGCCGGACACGCGGATGTTGCGGACCCACTGCGTCAGGCCGCGCGGGGCGACGAGGTAGCGCTCGCCCTCGAAGGTCAGGACGTTGACCGGGACACTGCGCCACTCACCGGACTTGCGGCCGCGCACCGACAGCTCACGGCTGCCCCAGACGCTCAGGCCGAGCTGGGTCAGCTTGGTGACGACGGCGTTGAAGAACAGGGTGGGCTTGCCGGGCTGCTGGTAGCGGGCGGCGGTGGTCATCGGGTCCTCCTCCAGGTTACGAGAGCACTGCTCTCGTGTGTGATCAGTGAACACGTGGGCCCGGCTCGAGTCAAGAGCGGTGCTCTCTAATTTGTTCGACGCTCTCTGGTGACGGTAGGGTGACCGTCATGCCGGCAACGCGTACCGCCCGTGACCGGGCCAGGGCCGAACTCACCAGCGAAATCAAGGAGGAGGCACGCAGGCAGCTCGGGGATTCCGGGGGGATCGGACTGTCCCTCCGGGCGGTCGCCCGCGAGCTCGGGATGGTCTCGTCGGCGCTCTACCGCTACTTCCCCAGTCGCGACCACCTGCTCACCGCGCTGATCATCGACGCGTACGACGCGATCGGCGCCGCCGCCGAGGCCGCCGACGACCACCGCCTCCCGCCCCGGCAGCGCTGGGTGGACATTTGGACGGCCACCCGCGCCTGGGCACGCACCCATCCGCACGAGTACGCCCTCATCTACGGCTCGCCGATCCCCGGCTACCGCGCCCCGCAGGACACCGTGATGCCGGCGGCCCGCGTCGCCATGGCGCTGGTGCACGTCATCCGCAGCGCCCCGGTCGACCCGCCGCCGAGCGGGCACCCGCTGCCCGCCGAACTCCACGAGCAGGCCGCGAGCCTGCTGCCCGCGCTCGGCGAGGACCTCAACCCGGACCTGGTCACCCGGCTGCTGATCACCTGGACCCAGCTGTTCGGCCTGATCAGCTTCGAGCTCAACGGGCAGTACGTCGGCAGCGTGGACCCCTCGGACGCGTTCTTCGCCCATACCACCGCACTCATGGCGGATTTTGTCGGCCTCGGGACGGAGTTGGCGAATCCCCCCGATTCGGGCGATTCGTTTTCCGGCTAGCCGACAATCTCGTCACAATTCGATAACCTGCCCCGATACCTGCAACGAAATCACCCTTTCGAGCGAGAAGTGTTCGAAGCTCTGAAGGGGGCCACATGAGAATTTCCCAGCTGGGGAGGGCTGCGCTCGGGTTCGCCTGCTCGGCGTTGCTCGCGACGGGCCTGGCCGTCGCCGTGCCGGGGGCGCAGGTAGCCGTCGCACAACCACCGAACCCGGGTGAGCCGCTGGCGCTGCCCGCCGGGTTCGCTCTGCAGGACACCGGGACCGGCCTGGGGGCCTGGAACCTGACCGACTTCGGGTACCTGCCCGACGACACCATCATCGCCACCGGCAAGACCGGCGCGGTGCAGTGGATCGGGCCGAACGGGCCGAAGACGCTGATCACGCTGCCGGTCCGGATCAACAACGACATCGGGCTGACCGGGCTGGAGATCGCGCCCGACTACGCCACCTCGAAGCAGATCTACCTGGCCAGGACCATCAACGCCCCCACCGGCGGCGGGTTCATCAGCCGGATCTCCCGGTGGACGGTCACCGGCGGCGCCGAGCCGACCGGGCTGGCCAACGAGCAGGTCCTGCTCGACGTCCCCGGCACCATCGAACTGCACAGCGCGTCGGGCATGGTCGCCGACAACTCCGGCAACCTGTGGGTCTCGGTGGGGGACAACGCCGACACCGACACCTGGCACGTCGAGGCCTTCCGCTCGCAGGACGTGAACTCGGTCTACGGCAAGATCCTGCGGATCAACGCCGCCGGCGCGGGCGTGCCGGACAACCCCTTCTACGACGCGGGCAGCCCGAACTCGGTGAAGAGCAAGGTCTTCGCCAAGGGCTTCCGCAACCCGTTCCGGCTCTCGCTGGACAAGACCAGCGGCCTGCCGGTGGTCGGCGACGTCGGCTGGGGCACCTGGGAAGAGCTCAACTACGTGGTCCCCGGGGGCAACTACTCGTGGCCCTGCTTCGAGGGCAACGGCCCCACCCCGGCCTACAGCACGCAGCCGCAGTGCAACGGCGTGACCAACAACCCGCCACTGTGGACCTACCAGCACGGCATGGCGCCGGGCCAGGGCAACTCCGTGGTGGCCGGCTTCACCTACACCGGTGACAGCTACCCGGCCCAGTACAAGGGCCAGTTCTTCTTCGGCGACTACGTCAGCCAGCGCATCTGGACGCTGAAGTACAACGCCCAGGGCCAGCTGGTGCAGGCCCCGGTGGCCAACGCGCCGTTCGGCACCGGCCTCGGCGGCCCGGTGGAGTTCGCCGCGGCGCCCAACGGCGACGTGGTCTACGCCGACATCGCCTCGGGCAACGTGCGCCGCGTGGTCTACGTCACCGGCAACATCCCGCCGGTCGCGAAGGCCACCAGCACCACGGACCCGGCCACCCGCACGGTCACCTTCGACGGCACCAAGTCGATGGACTTCGACGGCCCGGCCACGGACCTGACCTACACCTGGAACTTCGGGGACGGCACCACCGGCACCGGTGCCACGGTGTCGCACACCTACCCGGCCAGCCCGGCGAAGTTCACCGCGACGCTGACGGTCAAGGACAAGTCCAACGGCACGAACAGCACCACGCTGACCGTGGCGCCGTCGAACCACTCGCCGGTGCTCACGCTGACCACCCCGGCCGACGGCAAGAAGTTCCGGGTGGGCGAGCAGATCAACCTGACCGGCACGGCCACCGACAACGAAGACGGCCCGCTGACGATCGCCTGGTCCACGGAGATCGTGCACTGCGCCGAAGAGACCACCTGCCACGTGCACCCCAACATCACGGGTAGCGGTGGCTCGTTCTCCATGCCGTTCACCGACCACACGGACTCCCGCATCGAGTTCACCGCCAAGGTGACCGACTCCCAGGGCGTCTCGACCAGCAAGGTCTACGTGGCCCGGCCGAACGAGTTCAAGCTGACGCTGAAGAGCAACTTCCCGGCCTCACTGGTCATCTCCGGGGAGAGCAACGGGAACGTCGCGATGGTGACCGAGGGCGCCACGCCGAACCTGATCGCCGGGGCCAAGGCCACCGACGGCGTCGCCTCCTTCTCCAAGTGGGACGACGGTTCGACGAACCTGTCGCGGGCCTTCACCATGCCCGCCGCGGACACCGTGGTGAACGTGACCTACCAGACGCCGATCGACAGCCGGTACAACTCCGACGCGGCCGTCCGGACGCTGCTCGGCAACCCGGTCGCGGCCGAGGTCAACGACAGCGGTACCCGGTACCGGGCCTACGAGCGGGGTCGCCTGTACTCCTCGCCGCAGACCAGCGCGGTGGCCATCTACGGCACCATCCTGACCAAGTACCTCGCGCTCGGCGGGCACCAGGTGCTCGGCGCGCCGACGAACGACGAGACGGCTACCCCGGACGGGGTCGGCCGCTACAACGCCTTCACCGGCAACTGGTCGATCTACTACACCCCGGGCACCGGCGCGCACAGCATCGGCGGGCCGATCCGGGACAAGTGGGGCTGGATGGGCTGGGAGAACGGCATCCTCGGCTACCCGCTGACCGACCAGGTGGCCACGCCGACCGGCGGCGGGCAGTTCGTCGACTTCACCAACAACGCGTCGATCTACTGGCTGCCGACCACGCCGGGCAACGGCACCGCGGCGGTCTACTCCCAGATCCGGTCGAAGTGGCTGGCGATGGGCGGCGCGACCGGGGTGCTCGGCATGCCGATCACCGACGAGCTGGTGGGCCCGAACGGCGGGCGCTACAACAACTTCAGCAACTACGCCTCGATCTACTGGCACTACAACTCGCCGGGCAGCGGGGCGTGGTCGATCATGTCGCAGATCCGCGACCGGTGGGTCTTCGACGGTGGTGCCGGGGGCTTCCTCGGCTACCCGGTGACCGACGAGTGGAGCACACCGGACGGCATCGGGCGGTACAACCACTTCGCCAACAACGGCTCGATCTACTGGACGCCCGCTTACGGCGCGCAGTCGATGTGCTGCCAGATAAAGGACAAGTGGGCGTCGCTGGGCTGGGAGAAGAGCTACCTCGGTTACCCGACCAGCAGTGAGTA
This sequence comes from Saccharothrix sp. AJ9571, assembly GCF_021725495.1. Taxonomy (NCBI): domain Bacteria; kingdom Bacillati; phylum Actinomycetota; class Actinomycetes; order Pseudonocardiales; family Pseudonocardiaceae; genus Saccharothrix; species Saccharothrix sp. AJ9571. The sequence goes on from NZ_CP091382.1 coordinate 2,037,125, forward strand.
CACCCCCGCGGGTCAGCCGACCTGGCGCAGGCAGAACTACCAGGGCGGCTTCATCACCTGGAAGCCGAGCACGGGCGCGGTCGACCACAAGTAGGACGCACGCGTGATCCGGCCCCCGTTCGCTCGCGGACGGGGGCCGTTTCGCGTCTCAGCCCAGTTCGAGCAGGCGCCGGAGGAGTTCCCCGAACTCCTCCCACCACGGCAACTGCTCGGATCGGGGCAGGTAACGGCGGCGCTGGTCGCGCAGGAGGTCCACTTTGGCCTGGATCGCCTGGACGACGGGTGGCTCCAGCTCCAGCACCTCGCTGAGCTGCCCCAGCAACGCGGACTCCCGCGCCTCGGTCACCGAATCGGCTCCGGCGAGCCAAGCCGCGGAGGCGTAGACCAATTCACGATCTGCCCCGGACAGCGTCTCGACGGCGACCGGGAGCAGGTTCTCGGTGTCGGGCACCGGGATCCCGTTGAGCCCCAGCGCCTCGGCCACCACCTTCAGCGCTTGCTCCTCTTGGCGGGACACGTCTTCGTCCGCTCGGGCGACCAGGCGGGCGGCGTGGAAGATGGCCTGGCGGGCTTCGGTGGCCAGGCCGTGGACCAGCGCCCTGGTCGCGGACCGCTCGTCGGCGACCATCTGGTCGAGCAGGCTGGCGCTGCGCACGGAGTCGGTGAGGACCATCGGGTCGAGCAAGCGCTCCGCCGTCGCGCGCGGGGCGATCCCGAGTTGCACCACCGCTTCCTTGACCGACACGCCGTGGTCGGCCGCGTGCTGCGCGGCCCGGATACCGGCGTCCTGGCCGAAGACACCACCGACCACAGTGGACAATCCGAGCGCCTCCTCCGCGTGGCGGCGGTTGGCCTCGGTGTCGATCTCCAGGCCGCGGAGGCACTTGTCGGCGAACAGCGGCATGGCGTTGGTCAGCAGGTGCGCCGATTCGAAGAGGTTCTTGGCGATGACGGCGGTCCAGGCGTTGAAGTCGAGCTCGGCGCCCTCGACGGCCATGGTGACCACGGTGTCGTTGCCGCAGACCTGGAAGCCGACCTGCACCACGAGGTCGGCCATCACCGGGCTGACGTTGCCGGGGGTGAAGGCCGAGCCCGCCTGGACCGCGGGCAGCCGGATCTCCGTGCCGCTGGCCAGTATCCGCAGGTCGCGGGCGACCTTCATCAGCCCGCAGGCGAGGGCTTTGAAGACGGTGGAGACGTACTGGAAGACGTCGCCGTTCTGGAAGGCGTCGAAGAAGTTGTTGTGCCTGCGCAGGTCCAGACCGGTGGTTTCGCGCAGGCGGGGGTAGATCCGCTCCAGGTACCGCGCGCCGACGCCGAGCCCGGTGCCGACCGCCGTGCCGCCCATCGGCACCTCGAGGCAGTGCTCGGCGGCGTCCGTGAGCCGGTCCGCGCCGCGCCGGGCCACGGCGAGGTAGGCGCTGAAGGCCTGGCCGAAGGTGACCGGCACGGCGTCGTGGAGGCAGGTGCGGGAGAGCTTGACGGTGTCGCGGTACTCCTCGATCTTCTGCTCCAGCACCCCGGCGAGGTAGGTGACGGACTCCTTGAGCCGCACGATGTCGCGGTGCAGGGCGATGTTGACCGCCGTGGCCATCGCGTCCGATGTGGACTGCCCGGCGTTGACGTGGTTGGCGGGGTGCACGAACTCGTAGCCGCGGCGCCCGGAGAGCAGCTCGTTGGCCCGGTTGGCGAGCACCTCGTTGACGTTCATGTTCGGGGAGACGCCCCCGCCGGCGCTGAGCACGTCGACCGGGAACTCGTCGGGCCCCAGCAATCCGGCGACCACCTCGTCGGCGGCCTGGCAGATCGCCTCGGCCACCGGCTCGCGCAACACCCCGGCGTCCAGATTGGCCAGCGCCGCGGCCTTCTTCACCTCGGCGATCGCCCCCACCAGCCCCGGCTGCGCGCCGAGCGTCTGGCCGGACACCCCGAAGTTGCGCCGCGCGCGCTCGGTCTGCACGCCGTAGTACGCCTGGAACGGGATCTCCACCCTGCCGAGCGCATCCTCCTCCACGCGGTACCGAGCGGTCATCACAGCACTCCCACCGGCCTCGTCCTACCCCGGACGTACCGATGTTGAGCCCCGGCACCCCCAACCACCACGGCGCACCCCCACATTTCACCCAGCCGCACCCCCCACCCCAACCCGAACGGCCCACGCCCAGTCACCCCAAGTGCGACCCTTGCTAGGACTGGCGCATGGCCTACGTCAGGTTTCAGAGCACCGACCCCACCCCCGACGGCCGGCACCCAGGCTTCCTCGGTCTGATCAACAACCTGAGCAAAGCAGGCCGGCTCACGGCCGAGGAAGAAGACTTCCGCCGCACCACCCACACCTGGTACGAGGCACACCACACCAACCCGACCACCGTCGATGCGACCGTCTACGACCCCACGATCAACCCAGGCGCGACCGCCTGGTTCAAAGACTCGGCCACACCCCTGATCAGCCGCGCCGAGGGCTACCTACAAATCCTCGAAGCCCACGGGATCCGCTGCACCAAACTGGTCGCCCCCCACCCACCGGGCCGAATAGTTTACGAAGACGCCGATCAGATCGTCGTCGTTCCCATCCGCTGAGCCATCCCGGCCACCTTCCACTTTCAGGCAAGCGTTCCACAGGTCACGGGCTGCACCGTCACGTTGCCGCCATCCCGGCGAGCGCCTTGGCGTACCAGCTCCGCACCACGGGTGGAGCGATCGCGATCGCCGGCCGACGTCGGCGTGCCCACTCCGGTACGAGTGCTCAGCGGTAGAACGCGAGGACGTGAAGTAGCGCGACCTGCGAGGCGGCACCGACAATTTCGCCCTTGGTGATGCGGTCCCGGACCGTGTCGAGTGGAATCCAGGCCACCTGCTCGGCTTCGTTGATGTCCTCGGGCTCATCGATGTACTCGGACCGTCGAGCCACGTACAGCAGGTTCTCGGCGTCCGCACTGCCGACGATGGGTTGCAGCGAGCCGAGCGGCTCGACGTCGAGCGGACGCCAGCCGGTCTCTTCCTCGACCTCACGCGCCGCCGTCACCGCAGGATCTTCGTCCGGGTTGACGTAGCCGCCGGGCAACTCCCACACCCACCGGTCGATGATGAAGCGGTGCCGCCACAGCATGAGCACTCGGTCTTGTTCGTCGAGAACGGCCATCATCGCGGCGGGGCGGATGCGGAACACCCATTGCTCGAACTTCACGCCGTCGGGCAGTTCGACCGAGGCGATGCTCACACGGTCGCGACGTGTGTCGTCGACAAGCCGCTCGCCGTGGATTTTCCAACGCGTCAGCTCTTGCCCGTCGGGTTCCTCGGCCACGCGGGTAGATGCTACGGCGCTTCAACCCCGGACTCCCGGCATCCACTGTCGCCGAACAATGAGCAACCAGCAGGGGTCAAGGGCGGCAATCTAGCCCCAGCAACCCCGAGCATGAAAAAACCGCCTTGACCTGAGTCAAGGCGGTTCTGCGAGCGGTGGCCAGGGCCGGGGTCGAACCGGCGACCTTCCGCTTTTCAGGCGGACGCTCGTACCAACTGAGCTACCTGGCCGGGAACGCCGGCCAAGAGCCGAACGATCTTGCGACCCTGACGGGACTCGAACCCGCGACCTTCGCCGTGACAGGGCGACGCGCTAACCAACTGCGCCACAGGGCCTTGCATCTACTACTGTACTGCGTACTCCCAACGGGATTCGAACCCGCGTTGCCGCCTTGAAAGGGCGGAGTCCTAGGCCGCTGGACGATGGGAGCCCGGTCGGTTTCGGTTAACCGACCCGACCGCGCTCTCAGGTCGTCCCTGGGAGCGAACATAAGCATAGGGCACGCCCCAACCCCCCTTCAAAGGGGTATCCCTTAAGCCCCGCGCAAGCCTGCGAGCTGCGGTTTCCCCCACTAGGCTCGACCCGGTGAGCAACTGGGTGGATGTCGGTGAAGTGAAGCTCCGGGTCGAGACCAGCGGCGAGGGGCCGCCTGTGCTGCTACTGCACGGGCACCCGCGCACCCACACCACGTGGCACCGGGTCGCGCCGCTGCTGGCGCGCGGGTTCACGGTGGTGTGCCCGGACACCCGCGGGTACGGCCAATCGAGCAAGCCGCCGACCACGGAGGATCACGAGCCCTTCAGCAAGCGGGTGATGGCCAGGGACTGCGTCGAGCTGATGCGGCGGCTGGGGCACGAGGAGTTCGCCGTCGTGGGGCACGATCGCGGCGCGTACGTGGCCACCCGGCTGGCGCTCGACCACCCGGAGCGCGTCCTCGCGCTGGCGGTGATGGACGCCGTGCCGATCGGGGAGGCCCTCGCCCGCTGCGACGCCAAGTTCGCCCACGACTGGTTCCACTGGTTCTTCTTCGCCCAGCCGGACAAGCCAGAGCGGGCGATCAACGCGGACCCGGACGCCTGGTACAACGTCGGCACGCGGAACACACCCGAACGGATGGGTGAGGAGAACTTCACGGACTTCCGCCGCGCCATCCACGACCCGGCGACGATCTTCTGCATGCTCGAGGACTACCGCGCCGGCCTCGGCATCGACCGCGCCCACGACGACGCCGACCGCGCCGCCGGCCGCCGCATCCAGTGCCCGACCCACGTGCTCTGGGCCGCCCACGACGACATGACCGACCTCTACGGCGACATGCTCGCCATCTGGCGCGACTGGACCACCGGCCCGCTCACCGGCGCCGAGATCGACTCCGGCCACCACATGGCCGAAGAGGCACCCGAGGAACTGGCCGAAGAGCTGGCCGCGTTCCTGAACCGGACATAACGGCGTTATCGATCCACCTCCGGTGAAACCGGCATGAGAAATCGATTGCCAAGCTCACGGCCCGGCACTACGTTCCGAAACAACGCCCAGGTGCACCACCAGGGGGTGTGCACCTGGGCCCCACTACTGCCTCACGGCCCGGCCACCGCGATCACCGCTGAACCGGCAATCGGCCTTCTTCGTCGGGCGTGAGGCCCAGCATCTCCAGCAGCTCCGCACAGTCGTCGACCCCGGTCGCGCCCTGCGCCACCGCGAGCCTGGCCCGACGGACCTGGTCGTCGGAGATGCGCGGCGAGTCCGCGTTGCCCGACCGCTGGGTCGGCACTCCACCATTCGCCGAAGCGTTCCCCGCGTCGCCTTCGTAGCGAAGGAGGAACTGTCGCACTTCGAGAGACCCGCTCATTGGCTGCTCCTCCTCAAGAGTTTGGCGAAAGCTTGGCGCGAGGCTAGCGACCGGACCTCGTCCCCCACAGCCCCCCGCAGAGTGAACCTCCCATGACCGGATGTTCGCTCTGCGTTGCACTCGCAGGCCAGGTGAGCTTTGCACCCGGCGACTGCCCACAATGAACGTCCGGCAAACCGCAAGTGACACGAGCGCCGGATTTTTCCCGGCTACCACTCGCCGAACCCCGCCGAGTCGTGTAACAATCGACTTGCTGACACACCCCCGGTCAGCGCCTGTGGAGATCCCCTCCGGCCCCCGCGTTCCTCCCCCTGGCGCGGGGGCCTCTCCATTCCTGTTCGCAGCTTTACAGCTGCTCCCCGTGTCCTCGTATCTCTCGGGGGGCCGAGCCCCCCGGGACCCCCCGCGGTGCGTGCTTCTCACCCTGGCGGGCGCTGGTCATGTGGGCTTGGACCAGCTGATCTTGTGTGTCCCTTTGGCGTAATCCTTGGCTGTTGATCAATTGTTGTGTGTAATCGTTTTCTGAGGGGGTTGAACGTTGTGCAGGGGTCGGGGAGGTGGGCAGGTTTCTTATTGCGGAATGGAGTTGGTGGTTTCGGGGTGGGGTGGGGGGATTACAGAGGGTGCGGATTTCTTGATCGGGATTAGCGCGGATGGACTATTGCGGAAAAGAATCGGCGACGGACGGTGTGTCGCGCGCCACACTCGACACGGTGTCGAAACCTTACCGTTATCCTGTCGAGGTGCCTCTTCCCTCACTTGGACGCCTGAGCAGCCGGACCAACATCAAGGCGGTCAACCCCGGACGTCACCGCAACCACCCCTCGCGCGAGGCCGAGGCGACGGTGGACGACCACGAGCTGACCAGCTACCTCGCCGCGCTCGCCCCTGGCGCGGACGACCCGGAGAGCACCGGCAGCGGCCGCCGGTTCGGTGAAGCCCAGGTCTTCCAGATCCGGATGAACACCATCGCCAGCGAGCAACTGAAAGACATCGCCGCGGAGCGCCAGACCTCGCCGCAGGCCCTCGCCATGGAGTGGGTGCTCGAGCGCCTCTCGTGGGAGGCCCAGGCCGGCTCCGCGCAGGACCAGGTCCAGACCCGCCACAACCGCGTCAGCGACGCGCACACCGACCAGTTCTCCTTCGACCAGCGCTGGGAGCAGCCCGTCTCGGGCCAGCTGCAGTAGAACTCCCGGCACACAAGCGGAAATGACCGGGGCCCCGGCGGAAGTTCCGCCGGGGCCCCGGTTTCTCTTGCTTCAGGTGGCCGATCTCAGATGACGCGCACCTTCTGAGCCTGCGGGCCCTTCTGGCCCTGGCCCACCTCGAACTCCACTCGCTGGTTCTCCTCGAGGGTGCGGAAGCCGCGCCCGTCGATCTCCGAGTAGTGCACGAACACGTCGCCCTCGCCGCCGTCCTGGGCAATGAAGCCAAAGCCCTTTTCAGCGTTGAACCACTTCACAGTGCCTTGCGCCACCGCTTACTCCTCGTTACAGATCCGCTTCGGGCCTCCGCCGGAGCAGTACCCGGGCCGTCCCGGGCGGTTCCAACGAGTCGAGCGAAGAGCACTGGCGCTCATGGCTCGCGTCAGAAGTTCCGCGAGTGTGAAGCCACGAACACGCAAAACGACGGCCTGTGGGAAGCGTACCGGGATCTCACGGAATCTGAACCCCACAAACCGTTCTTGGGCAGAACAGCGGCACCAAGTCACCGAAACGTTGTAAGCATCGCGCCTTCCGGAGGCCCGCACTTACCGCGTCGAGCACCCCCGCAGAAAGTGACCTTCCTCACGTTCGCCGGGGTCAACGTGCGGGCTCCGCCAGGCGTCAGAGGGGCGTCAGGGGACGATAAGGGGACATCAGTGACACACCACTTCCGACGGCGGGCTCTGGCCGGGCTCGCCCTCATCGCGACGCTGGGCCTGAGCGCCTGCACCGGCGAAACCGGGACCAACGCCGCGGGGGCCGACGGGACACCGGCCGCGCCGCCCGGTCCGGCCAAGATCGCGGTGCAGCCGGCGGCCGGGGCCAAGGAGGTCTCGCCCGGGGACCCGATCCAGGTGACCGTCACCGACGGCACGCTCGCACAGGTCACGCTCACCAACCCGGACGGCAAGCAGGTCGCAGGCCAGCCCGCGCCGGACAACCGCAGCTGGACCACCACCGAACCGCTCGGCTACGGCAAGACCTACACCTGGGGCGGCACCGCGGTCGGCACCGACGGCTCCCAGGCGCCGGTCGGCGGCGCGTTCACCACGGTGACGCCGAAGCGCCAGCAGCACGGCCAGCTCAACGTCGGCGACGGCCAGACCTACGGCATCGCGATGCCGATCAGCCTGACCTTCCCGGACCAGAAGGTCACCGACAAGGCCGCGGTCGAGCGCGTGCTTTCGGTGGAGACCAACCCGAAGACCGAGGGTTCCTGGGCCTGGCTGGAGAACGACACCGCGGTGCACTGGCGGCCGAAGGGCTACTGGCAGCCGAACACCGAGGTCAAGGTCACCGCGAAGCTGTACGGCGTGAAGCTGGCCAACGGCGTGTACGGCAAGGACAACGTCAGCGCCTCGTTCAAGATCGGGCGCTCGCAGATCGTCAAGGGCAACACCCAGACCCACCGCATGCAGGTGATCCGCGACGGGCAGCAGGTCGCCGACTACCCGGTCAGCTACGGCCTGGACAGCGATCCCGGCCGCGTCACCAAGAGCGGCACGCACGTGGTGATGACCAAGCACGACACCTACTTCATGAACAACGCCCGCTACGACTACGAGAACTTCAAGGTCAACTGGGCGGTGCGGATCTCGAACAACGGCGAGTTCACCCACGCCGCCCCGTGGTCGGTGGGCGACCAGGGAAACAAGAACGTCTCGCACGGCTGCCTCAACATGTCGGTGGAGCACGCCAAGGAGTACTACGACAGCGCGATGACCGGCGACCCCGTCGAGATCGAGGGCAGCACGCAGCAGCTGGGCGCGAAGGACGGCGCTTACCACGACTGGACCTACTCCTGGGACCAGTGGCTGAAGATGTCCGCGCTGAACAGCTGAGAAATTCGATGCAACCCGGGAAGGGCGGCGGCGCATGTCTGACTGTGCAAGCGCCGCCGCACCCCGGCGGCTCACCATCCACTAGGAGCCGAATTGCGTACTCGAATCGTGCTCGGGGCCGGAGCCCTGCTGCTCGCCGTCGGTGCGGCGATCACCGTGCCCGCGCTGGCCAGCACCACGCCGCCCGAGGTGGCGCCGCCGGTCACGGCGCCCGCCCAGCCGGCCGGCCCGCCCCCGGCTCAGCCCGCGCCGCCGCCGACCTCCCTGCCGGCCCAGCCGGACGCGCCGAAGCCGACCGTCACCGCACCCGCGCCGCCGAGCGCGAAGCCCGAGCAGAGCGTGCCGCCCGAACCCACCTCGTCCAAGCCCGCACCCCCGTCGGCGAAGCCCGCGGTGCCGACGGCCGTCCCGGCCGGGCCGACGGGCGACAACCGCTGACCCGGTGAAGCGCCGGACCGGATCGACCGGGCCGGACTCGTCGTACGACGACGAGTTCGCCCGGTTCTTCGGCGAGCGCGCACACCAGTTGCGGTCGACCGCCTACCTGCTCTGCGGGGACTGGCACCACGCGGAAGACCTCACCCAGGCCGCGCTGCTCAAGCTCTACCTGGTGTGGCCCAAGCTGGAGCGGCACGACCGCCTCGACGCCTACGCCCGCCAGGTGGTCACCCGCACCTTCCTCGCCGAGCGACGGCGGCCGTGGCGCCGCCGCGAGCAGCTCACCGATCTCCCGCCGGAGCAGGCGGGCGAGCCCGGCGGACCCGAGCAGCGCATGGTGGTGCTGCGCGCGCTCGCGGCCGTGCCACCCAAGCAGCGGGCGGTGCTGGTGCTGCGGTTTTGGCACGATCTCAGCGTGGAGGAGACCGCGGCCGCCCTGCGCTGCTCCACCGGCAACGTGAAGAGCCAGAGCGCGCGGGGTCTGGCCACCCTGCGCGACCGGCTCGGCCCGCACTTCCACGAGCTTTCCCTGACGGCGAAAGGAGGCGAGGAATGAACCCGGACGAGGAAGAGGTCCGCAGGCTGCTCGCCACCACCGTCGCCGGTGAGGGGCCCCCGCTGGTCCTGCGCGCGGAGACGATCGTCGCGCGCGGCACCCGGATCCGGCGGCTGCGCAAGCGGCTCGCGATCGCGGCGAGCGCCGGCACCACGGTGGCCGCCGCCGTGGTGGTCTTCCTCGCGGGCGGCGCCGCCTCCCCCGCACCACCACCACCCGCACCGGTTCAACCCGCCGGGCCGGCGCCGGAGTTGAGCGTCGAACGGCCGTCGGTCACCGCGCCGGACACGCCGGGCCGATCCGCTTCGCCCGATGCGCCCGAAAGCGCCCAGCCGAGCACCCCCGCCACGGCTCCCGTACCGCCACGTTCCGCGCCGGCCAGCTCCCCACCTGCGGCGATACCGAAACCGCAGGGGCCCCCGATGCCCACGTCGTCAGCCGAGCAGGAGTCGTCGCCACCGTCACAACCGCCCAATTAGAAAGTTTCCCACTCCCGTTCTAGGGTCGGATGATCATTCCTGGGGCGACGAGGGGTTGGGAGGTCGGGAATGACCGATCAGGCGGCCGGCGCCACGGACGCGGCGCCGAAGGAGGCGGATCCGAAGCAGATCCGCAAGGCCGTCGCCGGTTCGGCGATGGGCAACTGCATCGAGTGGTACGACTTCGGGGTCTTCGGCTTCATGCCGGCGATCCTCGGCCAGGTCTTCTTCAACGCGAGCAGCACCTCCGAAGGCGCGCTCGCCACGTTCGCCCTGCTCGCGGTGACCTTCGTCATCCGGCCGCTCGGCAGTTTCGTCCTCGGTCCGCTCGGCGACAAGCTGGGCAGGCAGAAGGTTCTCGCGCTGACGGTCATCCTGATGTCGGGCTCCACCTTCGTGATCGGGCTGCTGCCCTCCTGGGAGACGATCGGGCCCGCCGCGGCGGTGCTGGTGATCCTGCTGCGGTCCCTGCAGGGCTTCTCCGCGGGCGGTGAGTACGGCGGCGCGGCGACCTTCATCGCCGAGTACGCGCCGGACCGCAAACGCGGCTTCCTCGGCAGCTGGCTGGAGTTCGGCACGCTGGTCGGGTTCTTCCTCGGCGCGGGCACGGTGACGCTGGCGACCGTGCTGCTCGGCAACGAGGCGATGGCCGACTGGGGCTGGCGCATCCCGTTCCTGCTCGCCGGTCCGCTCGGCCTGGTCGGGCTCTACCTGCGGAACAAGCTCGAGGACACCCCGGTGTTCCAGGAGATCGAGAAGACCAAGCAGGTCTCGAAGTCGCCGCTGAAGGAGCTGTTCAGCAAGCACTGGCGGTCGATCCTGCACCTGATCGGGCTGGTCATCCTGCTCAACGTGGGCGACTGGATGATGTTCGGCTACATCGAGACCTACCTGAAGGACGTGCTCGAGCTCGAAGGGCACGCGCCGCTGCTGATCGTGATGTCGGTGATCCTCGGCATGCTGGTGCTGATCGTGCCGCTGGGCGCGTTGTCCGACCGGATCGGGCGCAAACCCATCCTGATCACCTGCTGCGCGGGCTTCCTGGTGCTGCCGATCCCGATGTTCACCCTGATGGAGAACAGCAAGACCGAGACCGGCGTGAACGTGCTGATGCTCGGGAGCGGGCTGGCGCTGTTCGGGCTGTGCCTGGTGCTGTTCCTGTCGGTGGTGGCCTCGACGCTGCCGGCGATGTTCCCGACGCAGGTCCGCTACGGCGCCTTCTCCATCGGCTACAACACCTCCACCGCGTTGTTCGCCGGCACCGCGCCCTTCGTGGTCGGTTCGCTGGTGGACGCCACCGGGAACACGCTGTGGCCCGCGTTCTACCTGATGGCGGCGGCCGCGATCGCGGCGATCCCGATCCTGCTGCTGCCGGAGACGGCCGGGGTTTCGCTGCGCGGCATCGTCAGCTCGCGCATCGCCCGCCGGGGGCGCGAGCACCGGACCGCTCCTGTCAGTTAAGTGCGCTTTCAACCACTTCGCGTAGTCGTATTACCGTGGACGCATGACGAAGTCCGCCCAGCCGTGGCCGCCGGTGGAAACCGAACCCGCGGTGCCGCACCCGCAGGCACCGCCGGCCGGCACCAAGCTCGGCATGCACTACGAGCACTGCTTCGGCTGCGGTGACCAGCAGGACGCCGGGCTGCGGCTGCGCTCCACCGTCGGTGACGGCGGCAAGGTCCACTCGCAGTTCCTGGTCACCGAAGCACACCAGGGCGCGCCCGGCCTGGCCCACGGCGGCCTGCTGGCCTGCGCCTTCGACGAGGCGCTCGGCGCCACCGTCGGGCACCTGCTGCGGCGGCCCGCGGTCACCGGGAAGCTGGAGACCGACTTCGTGCGGCCCGTGCCGGTCGGCTCGACGCTGTTCATCTGCGCCAAGCTCGACGGCGTCGCGGGACGGAAGATCTACGTCAGCGCGGACGGCCGTCTCGACGCCGAGGACGGCCCGGTGGCGCTGCGGGCGCGTGGGCTGTTCGTCCAGGTGGGCTTCGAGCACTTCGCGAAGCACGCCGGACCGGAATCGGTCGAGCGGCTGAAGGCCGGCGGGCGAGCGGTGGAGCGGGACTGGGACATCAACCCCTGATGTTCCTCATCGTCGTCGGCGGGGGCCTCGCGCTCCTGCACCTCTACATCTGGAAACGGCTGGTTCGCGACACCACCTCACCCGGGCTCGTGCGCCGGGTGGCGGCGGTGGCGCTGATCCTGCTCGTGGCGTTCATGATCGCCGCGTTCATCTTCGGCACGCGCAGCGATCCCGCGGTGGCGCAGTGGTTCGCCTGGCCGGGGTACCTGTGGCTGGCGCTGTTCTACTATTTGATGCTGGCCACGCTGGTGCTGGAGGTCCCGCGCCTGTTCCTGCGGAAGTGGGCCAGGTCCGAGGAACCGATCGCCGGGGTGAGCCGCCGGGTGTTCCTGGCGCGCGGGACCGCGGTGGTCGCCGGGGTGGCCGCGGCGGGGATCGTCGGATACGGCACCACGGTGGCCATGGGCGGGCCGAGCGTGACCCGCGTGCCGATCACCCTGCGGCGGCTGGACCCGCGGGCGTCGGGCTTCCGGATCGCCTTGATCAGCGACGTGCACCTGGGCCCGCTGCTCGGCCGGTCGTTCACCCAGCGCGTGGTGGACCTGGTCAACGAACAGCGCCCGGACGCGGTGGCCATCGTCGGCGACCTGGTCGACGGCACCGTGGCGCACCTGGCCGAAGCCGCGGAACCGTTGCGGGAGCTGCGAAGCACACACGGCACCTTCTTCGTGACCGGCAACCACGAGTACTACTCGGGCTACACCGAATGGGTCGACCACGTGCCCACGCTCGGCATCCGGCCGCTGCGCAACGAGCGCGTGGCCATCACGCACAACGGCGGCACCTTCGACCTCGCCGGGGTCAACGACGCGACGGCGTACCAGTGGCAGGACAACGCCGACGTCGGCAAAGCCATGCAGGGACGGGATCCGTCGCGGGCCGTGGTTCTCCTGGCGCACCAGCCGGTGGACGTGCAGGACGCCGTGGACCACGACGTGGACCTACAGCTCTCCGGACACACGCACGGCGGGCAGATCACCCCGTTCGAGCTGCTGGTGAGCCTGCAACAGGGCGCGGTCGCCGGACTCTCGCAGCACGGCGCCACGCAGTTGTACGTGACGCGGGGCGCCGGCTTCTGGGGACCGCCGGTCCGGGTAGGGGCGCCGCCGGACATCACCATCGTGGAGCTACGAGCCCCCTAAGGCAGTGTCACGAATGTGGCTTTGGGGGCGGAATCGGCCCCCAAAGCCACATTCGTGACACTGACAACCGTCGAAAAACGGGACCCGGCAACGAAACCGGGCCACCAGTCCTCAGGTCAACGTCCGCGGGCGAATCGCGTTCGCCTTGTCCACCAGTGCGATGCGCTGGTCCGCGGTGCCGACCAGCCGGGCCAGTGTGCGGTAGCAGCGTTCCAGGCCAAACCGGAGTTCCCGTTCGGAGCCCAGTTCGCAGCCCAGCACCTTCAGCCCGCGGTGCGTGTCGGGCTTCGCGGCGCCCGCGCGCACGAAGCCGTACGCCGCCTCCAGCACCTCGGCCGAGAGCCGGGTGCGGCGTTCGGCGTCCAGCGACAGGCGTTCCAGGCGGGCACCGGCGTCGAGCAGGTCGCGGTCCGAGGCCACGCCGGACTCGCGGTTCGGCCGGGTCTTGATCTTGATCGCGGCCACCTGCGCGGCGATGTAGTGCGAGGACGAGGACGAGACCGTCTCCAGCACCTCGATCGCCCCGGCGCGCGCGCCCTGCGCCAGATACACCCGCGCCAGGCCGAAGGCGGCGCTGACGTAACTGTGGTCGGTCTTCCACACCAGCTCGTAGAACCGCGACGCGCCGAAGTGGTCGCCGTTGGCCTCGGCGCTGATCGCCAGCGCGAGCTTGGGCGCGATCTCGCCGGGCAGCTCGTCGTAGACGGCGTCGAACGCCACCTGCGCCACACGCGGGCGGCCACCGGCCAGCTCGATCAGCCCGCGGTACCAGTCGATCCGCCAGTCGTGCGGGAACCCGTTCTTCACCGCGAGGTATTGCGCCGCCTGCAGCTGGCGGTTCGCCTCGGCCAGCTCGCCCAGCTCGATCCGGGCGCGCACGATGCGCAGGCGGACCTCGATGGAGTTGTGCGGCGCGTTCACCAGTGCCTCGATCGCCTCGCGCGGATCGGCCGCCGCGGTGGTGGCCAGCACGCCGGCGGCCGGGTCGTCGGTGTCGACCTGCGGCACCGGCAGCCCGCCGACCACGTCCTCCGGGGAGGGCAGCGGCACCGGCTGTCCCGCCTCGGGCACGTCCATGTCCACGCCGAACGAGCGGGTCTCCGGGCCGAACACGGTGGACGCGCCGGGTCGCGGTTTCCCGGTGCCCATCGCCATGATTTCGCGCAGCACACCGGTGAGCTGGTCGCCCATCTCCTCGGCGGAGAGGAAGCGGCGTTCCGGGTCGGTGTGCGTGGAACGCTTCAGGAACCGGTGGTACGAACCGAAGAGCGCGAACAGCGGCACCTGGTCGACCGGCGGCAGCGAGGCCTTGTACTTGTTGGTGTAGCCGGTGAATTCGAAGCTCAGCACGGCCAGCGTGCGACCGACGGTGTAGAGGTCCGAGGCGACGGAGGCGCCGTGCGTGGCCAGTTCCGGCGCGCTGTAGCCGGTGGTGAAGAACAGCGGGCTCTCGTAGTCGTCCATCCGGCGGACCGCGCCCATGTCGATCAGCTTGAGCTGCTCGTGGGTCTGGATCACGTTGTCCGGCTTGAGGTCGCAGTAGAGCAGGCTCTGGCTGTGCAGGTAGCCCAGCGCGGGCAGGATCTCCAGGCCGTAGGCGATCACCTGGCCGATCGGCAGCGGCTCGGCGCGGCCCGCGGTGCGGTGGTGGGCGAGCGCGAGCTGGCGCAGCGACTGCCCGCCGATGTACTCCATCACGATGTAGCCGACGGAGTTGCCGGTGACCGGGTCCGGGTGCTGCACGAAGTTGTAGATCTTGACGATGTTCGGGTGCTCGACCTCGGCCAGGAACCGGGTTTCGTTGACCGCGGCGGCCATCGCGGTGGCGTCGCCGGTGTCGATCAGTCCTTTGAGGACGACCCAGCGGTCGCTGACGTTGTGGTCCTGGGCGAGGTAGATCCAGCCGAGTCCGCCGTAGGCCAGCGCGCCGAGCACCTCGTACTGCCCGCCGACGATCTCGTGCGGGCGCAGCTTCGGTTTGAAGGAGAAGGTGTTGCCGCACTTGGCGCACACGCCTTCCGGCGAGCCGGGCTTGCCGTCCTTGCCGCGGCCGACCTTGGCGGCGCAGTTGCCGCAGAAGCGCTTTTCCTCCGAGACCATCGGATCGGTGAGCACGGCGGAGGCGGGGTCGCGGTAGGGCACCTGGGGCACGTCGACCAGCCCGGCGCCGAGCCTGCCGCGACGAGAGGTGCGCGAGCCGGTGCGGCGGGAGGTGCCGGGGAAGGCGCCGGAGCCAGTGTGGGGGCCGGTGCCCGTCCCCGAGCCGGTGCCGGTTCCGGTGCCGGGCATGCCGTCGCTGCTGCTCGGCGGGAGCACGCTCTCGGTGCCGGGATCGGGGAGGACCGGGGCGCTGGTCTCCGGCATCGGCGGGGGCGGGGTGATGCTCTGGGTCGCGGGCGCCGGGGACGCGAGCACGCTGGTCGGCTGGGGATCGTCGGAGGGCAGCGGCAACTGACGACGCGGCGCCTGCCCGGGACGACTCCCCTGGGACGGCTGGCCTTGGTTCCACTGCGTGGCACCCGCCTGCGGCCCCCGCTGCGACGCCTGGCCCGGCTGCCCGGGGAACGGCTGACTGGGCGGGCCCTGCGCGGGGAACGGTTGGTTCGGCGGAGCTTGCGGCGACCGGCCGGGCTGCTGGCCCTGCGCCGGGATCGGCTGGCTCGATGGCCCCTGCGCGGGGAACGGCTGGCTGGCCGGGCCGGTGGACTGGCCGGGCTGAGCCGCGAACGGCTGGCTGGAAGGGCCGGTGGGCGATTGGCCCGGTTGGGCACCGAACTGCTGACTCGGCGACTGCCCTGCCTGGGCCGGAAATGGCTGGCTCGGCGGGCCCGTCGGCGCCTGGCCCGAAGGGGCAGCGAATGGCTGACTCGAAGGACCCGAGGGCGCCTGCCCTGACTGCGCCGGGAACGGCTGGCTCGACGAGCCCGAGGGCGACTGACCCGACTGCGCGGAGAAGGACTGGCTCGACGAGCCCGAAGGCGACTGGCCCTGCTGCGCGGCAAAAGGCTGGCTCGAAGGACCCGAGGGCGCCTGACCAGACTGCGCCGGGAACGGCTGGCTTGAGGAGCCCGAGGGCGACTGACCCGGCTGCGCGGAGAAGGACTGGCTCGGCGAACCGGAGGGCGCCTGGCCTGACTGGGTCGGGAACGGCTGGCTTGATGAGCCCGAGGGCGACTGACCCGGCTGCGCGGCGAAAGGCTGGCTCGGCGAACCGGAGGGCGCCTGGCCAGACTGCGCGGCGAAAGGCGGGCCCGTGGGCGCCTGGCCAGACTGGGCCGAGAACGGCTGACTCGAAGGGCCCGTGGATGACTGGCCCGGCTGCGCGGCGAGCGGCTGACTCGGCGAGCCCGAGCCCGAACCCGAGCCCGAACCCGAGGGTGACTGGCCGGGTTGGGGTGGGCGGGCAACCGCGCGCATGCCCTGCAAGGTGGGGTGGTCCGGCGCCGGGCGGTGCACGGTTCGCTCGGGCTCTTCGACACCGCCCAGTACGTCCGGGGAGAGGCGCCAGCCGGTGCCGGGTTCGTCCGCGGGTGGCTCGGTCCAGCCGTCACCGGGCTCGTCCGGTGCGGCGTGCCTCGGCCGGCGTGGCTCCTCCGACACTGCGTACCTCCAAGCGACCGCGGATTTCCCCGCCCGATCCTAGATGGTCACCACGCCGCCGAGTGGCTCACAGCGCCGATGCGAGCGGGCCGGTCAGCGGTAGTTCGGCTGCGGCGGGGTCGCCGCGCCCAGGCTTTCCGACAGCCAGCGGTTGTAGCTGTCCTGCCACGGCCCGGCCCGCACGGTGTCCAGCACCGCGTTCACGAACTTGATCATGTCCGTGTTCTGCTTCGGCACGCCGATGCCGTAGGACTCCACGGTGAACGGCTCGCCCACCACCTCGGTGGTCGGGTCCTGCTCGGCCATGCCCGCCAGGATGGTGTCATCGGTGGAGATCGCGTCGACCTGGTTCTGCTGGAGCAGCACCACGCAGTCCGACCAGTTCTCCACGGTCACCAGCACCGGGTTGGCCGGGTCCGCGGCGATCTGCTTGGACGAGGTCGAGGTGCTGGTCGCGCACACCCGCTTGCCCGCGAGGTCCGCCATGCTGCGCACGTTGGCGTTCTTCGGCGCGAGCAGCCGCTGCCCGGCGGTGTAGTAGACGGTGGAGAAGCCGACGTCCTTGAGCCGCGCGCAGGTGATGCTGAAGGTCCGCACCACGATGTCCACGGTGCCTTCCTTGAGCAGGTCCACGCGCTGCGCCGAGGAGATCGCCCGGTACTGGATGTGCGAGCGCCACGCGTTGCCGAAGATCGCCTTCGCCACCTCGTTGGCGATGTCGATGTCGAAGCCTTCGAGCGCGCCGCTGGTCGGATTGCGGAAGCCGAACAGGTAGGTGGTCTGGTCGACGCCGACGATCAGCTGCCCGCGTTCCTTGATCTTGTCCATGGTCGAGCCCGGCGGCATGCCGAGCCCTTCCGGGCGCAGGCTGGCGGTGGCGTTGCAGTCCTCGCCCTTCGGGTCGGCGGGCGGTTCGGCGCCTTCGACCACGTTCGCCGGGCGCGGCCGCTCGACCGACGCGATCGGCGCGGGCTCCACCGGCGTGCCGGCTCCCCCGCAGCCGGCGACCAGCGCGGCCGTGGTCACCAGGGCCAGTGCCAGGCGGGTCCTCGTGCGTGTCATCGGTACTCCATCAGCCTTTCGCGGATCCCCATCGTCGCACCGGCCGCGGCGATCACCGCGAGCACCGCGACGCCGGGCGCCAGCAGGGTCAGCGCGGCGTCCGCGTCCGAGGTCTCGTCGACGAACTCCTGCCTGCCGTCCCTGATCACCGCCACCAGGCTCTCGTCCAGCCGCAGGAAGGCGCCGGTCGAACCGCCGTTGACGCGCTCGTCGATGGCCAGGCTGACGGCTTCGGCGTACTTGCCGCTGTCGTCGTTCTCCCGGACCCGGCGGTGGGCCTCCAGCCAGACACCGGCCTCGTTGATCGCGCGGTCGATCTGCTCGGTGTTCCCGCCGTCGGCGGCCAGCGAGCGCAGGTCGCCGAGCAGCCCGCCCTTGCCGTCCTGGCCGACCATCTTCCCGGCCAGCTGGTTGAACTCCTCTTCGTACTTCTTCCCGTCACCGCGGGCGACCAGCGTCAGCGTCTCGTCGGCGCGGGCCTGCTGCGCGGCGATCCGCGCCTGCACCGCGAGGTCCACCTGGCGGGTGCCGGACTCGCTGCCGCCGCCGACCGCGATGCCCTGCACCACCAGCGCCACCGCGCTCCAGAGCAGCGCGAGCACCACCGCGCCGGTGGCGACCAGCAGGCCGACGTTGAGCACGCGGTTCGTGCGGCGCTTGAGGTAGACCTGCGTGGCGATCAGCGAGCCGAGCAGCGCGAGCACGAGCACCCCGGCCACCCACGGCACGTCGGTGGCGTCGTCCTGCTCGGCCATCAGCCGCTCGGTGTCGATGCGGTAGAGGTCGGCCGCGGCGGGCAGGATCTTCGTCCGCATCAGCTCGGACGCCTCACGCAGGTAGGAGGCACCGGCCGGGAAGCCCTGGCGGTTGTTCGCGCGGGCCGTCTCGATCAGCCCGGTGTAGATGGGGAACTGCTGGTTGATCACGTCGACCTGGGCGGCGGCCTCGGGCACACCGCCGGAGTCCGACGCCGCCTTCGCCAGCGCGGATCCGGCCTGCGCCACGTCCAGCTCGTACCGCGAGCGCAGCGCGGGCGGCTCGGTGCCGGTGGCCAGGAACGCGCTCGCCGCGGTCGCGTCGGCGTCCGAAAGCGAGCGGTAGACCTGCTGCGCCGCCACGGCGAGGGGTTCCCGGTGGTCGATCAGCTCGTTGATGGTGTCCTTCTTGCCCTGCACCGAGATCGCGCCGACGATGCCGGTGATCAGCGCGAGCAGCACCAGGCCGACCGCGATCACGGACAGCCTGCCCGGGGTGGCGGCGGCCGACCGGACCACCGCGCGCACCGCCAGGCCCGGGAGGGCGAACAGGCCGGCCAGCCCGGTGCGCGTCTCGTCCGTGGTCGTCGGTGGCGGCGGTTCGCCACCCGGTCCGCGCTGCGGCCCGGCGCCGGGTTGCTGCCCCGGCCGGGTCACGGTGCTGGTCATCGAAGATTCCACCCTCCTGCGTTCCCGGGCATGAACGTATAGGAGATGACGCGGCGGGGACCACCGACCTGCGGGGCCCGAGCCGAATCGAAATCACCCCAGGCCGTGGCGATAGGCATAGCGCACCGCCTCCGCGCGATTGCGGACCCCGATCTTCGCGAAGGCGTTGTTGATGTGCGTTTTCACCGTGGTTTCCCCGATGAACAGCTTCGCCGCGATCTCGGCGTTGGTCAGCCCGCCACCGATCAGGCCCAGCACTTCGGCCTCACGGGCGGTGAGCCGATCGGGTGGTACGCGGGAGGTGGGCGAGCCGGCGTCGAAGGCCTCGACGAGTTTCCGGGTTACCGCTGGGTCGAAGGCCGACTGCCCGGTGACCGCGCAGCGCAACGCCGAAGCGATCTCCGCGCGGCCCGCGTCCTTGGTCAGGTAACCGCGGGCACCGGCACGCAGCGCGCCCGCGATCGAGTCGTCGTCGGCATAGGTGGTGAGCACGACCACGGCGGTGCCGGGGTGCTCGGCGGTGACCCGGGCGGTGGCCTCGACCCCGTCGAGCACCGGCATCCGCAGGTCCATCAGCACCACGTCGGCCTCGGTCCCGGCGGCGAGCAGGTCGAGCACCTGGCGGCCGTTCGCCGCGCTGCCGGTGACCACCACGTCCGCGGCCATGCCGAGCAACGCGGTCAGGCCTTCGCGCACGGCCTGCTGGTCGTCCGCCACGATCACCCTGATCATCGGGTTCACCGCCGGAGCTCCGCCGTCACCAGCCATCGATCTCCCCCGTCCGGTCCCGCGTTCAGGGTGCCACCGGCCAGCTCCAGGCGCTCCCGCATGCCGGTCAGCCCGAAGCCGCCGGGTCGGGCGGGCGCGTGCGGCACGTGGTTCGACACCTCCAGGCGCACGCACTTCTCACCAGCGCTCAGCACCACACCGACCGGTACCCCGGGCGCGTGCTTGGCGGCGTTCGTCAGCGCTTCGCGGGCGACCGCGGTCAGCGCCACGGTGGCCACGGACGGCACGGCGACCACCTCCCCGCACAGCTCCAGCTCGATCGGACCGCGATCACGCCGGTGCACTTCGACCAGCCTGCGCACCGCTTCCGGCAGCGACGGCAGGTCCTGCCGCAGCGCAGCGACAGCCTCTCGGGCTTCACCGAGGCCGTCCACCGCGAGCCGCCGCGACCGGCGGATCGTGACCAGCGCGGCCTCGCGGTCGTCGCGCTCGGCCAGCAGCGCTTCCGCCAGTTCGAGCTGGACCCCCAGCGCGCCGAGGGAATGCGCGAGGACGTCGTGGACCTCACGCGCGATACGGGTGCGTTCGTCGAGTGCCGCGGCCCTGGCGTGCTCGGCGTGGGCGCGGCGGGTCTGCTCGAGCAGCTGCTCGGTCTGCACGACCCGGAGATCGGTCTGGCGGCGGTTCAGCCCGCAGAGGGCGGAGACCAGCACCGCGGCGGTGGCGCCGCCGGTGTCCCACGCGGACCGGTCCCAGAGGAGGCAGCCGCCGCACACCAGCACCAGGTCCAGGCCGACCACCGCGGTGATCAGCCTGCCACTCGCCGTGGTGAGCCCGGCGAAGCGGCCGATGGTGATCGAGGTGATGATCGTCGCAGTCATACCCGCGGCCGGACCGGCCAGCGCGGCGGCCGCGACGGTGGAGACGCCGAGCATCGGCACGGCGAGCCGGGGTCGCCTGCCGAGCACGGCCACGAAGCCGAGCCAGGCCGCGGCCGAGACCGCGTAGCCTGCCCAGATCCACGGCTCCCGATCGTCCGCGACGAGCAGGAAGAAGCCGATCAGGACCGTGCCGAGGCCCTGGATCACCACCCAGGACGGGGCGATGCCGCCGGAGTTCCGCACCCGGTCAGCCTAGGACGGCAGCGGCGCCCGGTGACCCGTCCACGGGTGGAGAAGCAGGTGGAGAAACGGCGAAGGGGCCGCCACCGGTGAACCGGTGACAGCCCCTTCGTCGAAGAGCTGAGGCCTCAAATCAGATGAGGTTGACCGAGGTCGCCTGCGGGCCCTTCTGGCCCTGGCCGATCTCGAACTCGACGCGAGCGTTCTCCTCCAACGTGCGGAAGCCGTTGCCCTGGATCTCCGAGTAGTGAACGAAGACGTCGCCGCCGCCGTTGTCGGGAGTGATGAAGCCGAACCCCTTCTCGGAGTTGAACCACTTCACGGTGCCCTGAGTCATATAAAACAATCTCCATGCGTAAAAACAAACGAGAGGCCAGGTCGGCACCTCGGGTCGAAACGGATCGGTTTGCCTCCCCGAAGAGGGGAACGCACTACGCCCGCTAAGTCTTGCGAGCGTGGCTGAGAAGAACGGGTGTCAACACCCAGCACGAACACAAAAGCTTGAGACCACTGGAAGTAAAGCACACAACCGGGTCCGTCCGCCAGTGATCGGCCCGTCCGGGTGACCTGTCCAACCCATCACCACCACGAACTCAGTCCGCCGCGCGGCCCGCTGCCGCCGCCTCGGCCGAGAACGGGGACCTGGTCACCGCGTCCCGGTCGGCCGCGCTGGGCGTCGACCTGATCTGCTCCGGTGCCTCGGTGTTGCTGAAGGTCACCGGCGCCACGCCCGAGGCCGAGTGCCCCGCTGCTTCGTTCCCCATGTTCGCCACCCTCTCTCGCGGACCCCGTGCCGCTGGAGTCCGTGTGGCGCCGATTCTGCCACGAGTCACCGACAAAATCCGGTCTACGAGACCGGGAGAACCCTCAGCTTTCCAGCCGGGAGCGGAGCATGGTGCTCAGCCGCTGGTCCGGCGAGAGCACGTCGGGATCGGTGCGCACGTCGACCACGCAGGGCCGCTGCCGCATCAGCGCGCTGGCCAGTGCCGGTTCCAGCTCCTCCTGGTCGTTCACGGTGTACCCGGCCGCGCCGAGCCCCCTCGCCCAGGAAGCGAAATCCACCGTCCCGACAGCCACCGATGACAGCCGGCCGTGCAGCCGCGCCTGGTGGGCGGCGATCGCGCCGTACAGCCCGTTCTGGAAGACCACCACGATCACCGGGGCCCGGTGCCGGACCGCGGTCTCGATCTCCTGCCCGGTCATCAGCGCGCCGCCGTCGCCGACCATGGCGACCACGGTCCGGTGCGGTTCGGCCAGCTTCGCGGCCACCGCGGCGGGCACCGCGTAGCCCATCGCGCCGTTGCACGGGCCGAGCTGCGTCCGCGGCTGGGTGAAGCACCAGTACCGGTGCACGAACGCGGCGAAGTTACCCGCGTCACTGGTCACCACGGTGTCCTCGGGGGCCAGCTGGCGCAGCGCGCGCACCACGTCCGCCGGGTGCACCGGGCCGGAGGTACCGCGCTGCGGCGGGCGCATGAACTCCTTGACCGCCTGGTTGGCCACCGTCCAGTTGCGCTTGCGCGGCGCGGCGGCCTGCCGGAGTTCGCTGAGGAAGCGGGCCACGTCGGTGTCGACGTGGAAGGTCAGCCCGCGCCGGCGCGGGCCGGGACGGCCGCCGCCGACCATCACCAGCGGCTGCGTGTAGGCCGGGTACCGGTACTTCTGCGTGGTCACCTCGTCCAGCCGGGTGCCCAGCGCGAGCACCAGGTCCGCCTGCTCCAGCGCACGCAACTGCTCCTCGGGGATGCCGTGCCCGAGGTGGCCGACGTAGTTCGGGTGGTTCTCCGGGAAGGCGTCCTGCCTGCGGTAGGCCGTGTAGACGGCCAGCCCGAGGTGGTCCACCGCGTCGATCAGCTGCTTGCGGGCCAGCCGCACCCCGCCACCGGCGATGACCACCGGGTACCGCGCGTCGTCGACCAGCCGCGCGACCTCAGCGGCGAGCCGTTCCAGCGAGCCCGGCGGGATGGCCACCTCGGCGGGCCGCTGCACCACGCTCTCGAACGGCCGGGCCCAGAAGTCGGCGGGCACCGAGAGCACCGCGGGCCCCTGGCGGCCGTTGTTCACCGCGTGCAGCGCCTCGGCCAGCAGGCCGGGCACCTCGTCCGCGGTGGTCGCCTGCGCGGTCCACTTCGCCAGCGGCGAGTACATCCGGACCAGGTCGACCTCCTGGAAGGTCTCCTCGCCGAGATCGCCGGACGGCACCTGGCCGAGCAGCACGATCAGCGGGGTTTCGTCCTGGTAGGCGGTGTGCACGGCGGCCGCCATGCTCGCCGCGCCCGGCCCGCTGCCCGCCACGGCGACCGCGGGCGTGCCGCAGAGCTTGCCGTCGGCGTCGGCCATGAAGGCGGCGCCCGCCTCGTGCCGCGCGGAGATCAGCGTGAGCCTCGGCTCCACCTGCAGCGCGTCGAGCAGGTCGACCACGGACTCGCCGGGGATCGCGTACGCGCGCCGCACCCCGGCCTCGGCCAGGAGACGCACCACGGTGCGCGCAACGGTCAACCCCATGCGGCGTGCCACCCTTCGGTCCGCCCGAGCCGGGTTATCGTACCGGTAATCGCCGGTGCTCGATCAGGAAAATTGTGCCAGGCTTACTGACGAGTAACAAGAGCCGCGACCCCCGGCCCCGCCCCACGTCGAATGCTATGAGTGGGGCATTACTAGCGTTCAATGCAAGTAATGCCCCACTCATAGCATTCAGGGGGCCGCTGGGTCAGGGCTCCGGCGCGGGGGCTACCGGCGGCCGCAGCGGCACCACGATGTGCTCGTTGAGCCATTCGCACTGGCGGCTCCACAGCACCAGCGCGGCCGGGTCGGGGCAGTGCACCCCGTCGACCTCCTCGCCGCACGTCCACCGCTGCACCCACTCGGTGATCGCGATGCAGACGTCCAGCGCGGCCGAGCCCCAGCGGTAGCGGTCCTCCCAGCCACGCAGTTCCACCACCCCGCCGCTCTCGGGCACCTCGGCCTCCACCTCGGCGAGGCGGTTCACCACGGGGAAAAGGATTTCCAGTTCGGACAAACCGGCTCCGCCGCGCAGGCGCAGGATCGCGGCGACGCGCGGATCCGGTTCGCGCTCCGGTTCGCCGGCCGCGTGCTGGTCGAGGCGGCGCCGGATGATCCCGCGCAGGGTGGCGACGTGCTCGCGGAACAGGCTCAGGTACCCCGGGTGGAACACCCCGACCCAGTGTTCGCCACGGCGGTCCCACGTGACACCGCCGTCGAAGGGGTTCCCATCCGTTTCCGCTGTCACGGTGCGTAGGTTACGAGGCCCGGACCCGTACCGGGGTGCCGGTCCACGCACGCATCATCTCGGCGTACCTGGCAGACTCGGCCAGCAGTCCTTCGTGCGTGCCGAGCAGCGTGTGGTCGCCGTCCATCACCAGCAACCGGCCCGCCCGCAGCGCCGAACTCAGCCGGTGCGCGATCACCACGAGCACCCTGCCTCTGGCGGCGAACGCGCGTTCCGCGTGCGCCTCGGCGCCCGGATCCAGGTGCGAGGTCGCCTCGTCCAGGATGATCACCTCGGCCTGGCTCGCGTAAACCCTGGCGAGCCCCAGCAACTGGGCCTGCCCGGCGGACAGCCCTTCGGCGGCGTGGCCGAGTTCGCCGTCCAGCCCGCCGAGGCGGTCGATCAGGGCAGCGGCGCCGACCGCGCGGGCGGCCTCGTGCAGGTGCTCGTCGGTCGCGTCCGGGGTCAGCAGCGCCAGGTTTTCCCGCACTGTTCCGGCGAAAACGTAGGCCTCCTGCGGGATCAGCGCGACCATCCGGTGCACCGATTCCGGCCGCGCCGAACGCACCGGCACCCCGCCGAGGCGCACCAGCCCGTCCTGCGGTTCCAGTTGCCCGGTGAGCAGTCCGGCCAGGGTCGACTTGCCGATCCCGCTCGGGCCGACTACCGCGAGGTGATCTCCCGGAGACAGGTCAAGATCCAGCCCGCGCACCACCGGTTCCGCGTGCTCGCCCCAGCCGAAAGTCAGGCCACGCACGGAAACCACCGCCGACGCGGGTTCCTCCTCCCCGCCGGACGACGACGGTTCGGTGGCCACATCGGACAGTCGGCGCAGGGCGACCAGCAGGCGCAGCACCACCGTGCTCGCGGTGGAAGCCAGTCCCTGCAACGCGGGCTGCATGGTGGTGGCGAGGTAGACCAGCGAACCGAGTGCGGCACCGGCGGTCAGTTCCCCGGCGGCGACCATGCCCGGCGCGTACACCAGCACCAGCACCAGCGGGCAGAAGCCGCCGATCGCGATGACCAGCGTGCGCATCGCGGTCGCCTTGGCCATGCGCACCGCCGCGCGTGCCTGGTCGTCGATGACGTCGAACACGGCCATCCCCGCGGTCCGCTCGGCACCGCAGGCGACCACGTCCCGCATGCCGACGAGCACCCCACCGGCGACCTCGGCGGTGCGTTCGTCCGCGACGGCCACCGCGCGCTGGCGCGAGGCGAGCGCGGGCAGCAGGCAGGCGAACAACACGAGCGCGCTGAACACCGGAATAGCCACCAGCCAGGCCAATCCGCCCGCCACGGTGAACAACCCCGCCAGCGCGGCTACCGTGGTCACCAGCATCCCGCGGGCCTGCACCAGCAACCCGGCGGTGGCGTCACGGATGACCTCCACGTGCTGGGTGATCCGCGCGACCCCGCTCGCGTCGGGGGCGTTCCGGCTGGTGGCGCCGTTGCGCAGGACCCCGCTGACCACGGCGGTCACCAGCGCGTCGCGGATCGGCTCGATCACCGTGCCGAGCTGGCGCCAGACCAGGCGTGACCCGAGCGCACCGGCCACCGCGACCCCCGCGAAGACCAGCAGCCACCACACACCCGTCGTCGGCGCGCCCGCGGCGAACCCGCGGTCCACCGACAGGGCGACCAGGCGCCCGGACAGGAACGCGGGCACGGATTCCAGGATCGAGCAGCCGAACAGGATCAGCCCGCCCTGCCACCGCTTGCCGAGCGAAGTCCAGTAAAGCTTGGAGATTGTCATTCGTCGTCCTCGGTGAAAACCGCGCGGTACCCGGGTTCTCGCCACAGGGCGTCGTGGGTACCGAGCCCGCGCAGGCGGCCGTTTTCCAGCCAGGCCACCAGATCCGCCCGCGCCGCTGTTCCGGCGCGGTGAGTGACGACCACCCGCGTCCGGCCGGGCAGCGCGTTTTCGATCGCTTCGTCGACCCGGACTTCGGTGACCGTGTCGAGGCTGGCCGTCGCGTCGTCCAGCACCAGCACCCGCGGGTTGCGCACGATCGCGCGCGCCAGGCCCAGCCGCTGCGCTTCCCCGCCGGACAACGGGGTTTCCGACAGCGGCGTGTGGTACCCGTCGGGCAGGCGAACCACCAGATCGTGCACCTGCGCGGCCTGGCAGGCGTTGCGGACGGCGACCTCACCGGCCCGGGTGCCGTACGAAATCGCTTCGGCCACGCTGTCGCCGAGCAGCGCGGGCCGCTCGAACGCGTAGGCCACGTAGTACCGGAGCACCTCGGGCCGCAGGCGGCCGGTGGACACGCCGTCGAGCAGGACGCGCCCCTCCTCCGGCCGGATCAGCCCGCCGAGCACGCTCACCAGCGCGGACTTCCCGGAGCCGGATTTCCCCACCACCGCGAGGAAAGTGCCGCCGGGGATGCTCAGGTCGACCTCGGTCAGCGCGCCGGGAACGGTGACGTGGCGCAGTTCCACCGCACCGGGACCGGGTTGCGCGTCGACGCGGCCACGGGGTGGCAGCGGTGAGTCGAGGACCTCGCTGATCCGCTGGGCGCAGGAACGCGCCCTGGCGAGCGTGGTCAGCAACGGGATCTGGCCGACCAGCCCCATGCCCAGCGCGACGTAACCGAGTGCGGCGAGCACGTCGCCGACGCTCAGGCGGCCGTGCAGCACGCCGAACCCGGCGGCGATCAGGACCGCGACCTCGACCGCGGGCAGCAGCAGCGCGGCACGCCAGATCATCCGCGCCTGGGTCTGCCACATGCCCGAGCCCGCCTTGCCGAGTTCCGGCAGCGGCCGCAGCACGCGGTGGGTTTCCCGGTCGGCGGTACCGGAGGCGGCGATGGTGCGCAGGCCGCGCACGGCGTCGAGCAGGCGCGCGGAGATCTCGCCGGACACCCGCTGGTAGGTCAGCACGTCGTCGGCGGTGTGCTTGAGGTGGGACCGGGCCAGCCAGAGCGCGATCGGCACGCTGCCGAAGAACACCACGGCCAGCCGCCAGTCGAGCAGGGCCAGCAGCACGATGGCGCCGACCGAGAGGCAGGCCGCCGAACCCAGCTGCACGAGGATCGAGGCGACCGAACCGGCGCTCACGCAGTCGCCGGTGAGCCGGCTGATCGCGTCGCCCTCGGCGAACCGGGACCGGGTGCCGAGGCCGAGCAGGTGCCGGGTGAGCCGTCGGCGCAGGGCCGCGCTCGCCGTGCTGGTGACGGCCACGGTGAGCAGTCCGCCGAGCACGTCGGCGGTGATGTCGATGGCGCCGAGCGCGAGCAGCGTCAGCACCTGGGGCCAGCTGCGCTGACCGGAGATGGCGGCGTCCACCGCGGCGGCGAGCGCGCCGGGCAGCAGCAGACCCGCGGTGGTGGCGGCGAGTGCGGTCAGCAGGATCAGCGCGAGCCGGGTGCGGTCCTGCCCGGCCACCGCGGCCAGCAGCCGGTCACCCGCTCCCACCATCGGGTCCCACCTTCCGAACGAACTATGCCGGCCTGCCCGGACGCGGTTAAATGAAGCGAACGCGGGAGCGGCGCACTTGGCCTGTGCCGCTCCCGCGTCTCACTTCTCGACCCGGGTGGGGGTCGGTGCGCTAGCTACCTGACTCAGTGGCAGGTCAGCAGCGAGATGGTGCTGTTGTTGCAGGAGGCCAGCAGGCTCAGGTTCGAGCCGCCGCCGCCACCGCCGCCACCGGTCAGGGCGGGGGCTTCGTGGTCTTCCATGGCCTGCAGGTTCAGAACGAGCTCCATGAGGAGTTCCTTTCGTCGGGTGTTCATCCACCGGCCGTAATCGACCGGGGTCCAGGGGACAGGAACGGCACCACGGCGCCGTGCCCGTCGAGGGTGGCGGCCAGGGCGAGGAGCACCCCGGCACCGCCGGTGTAGAGATCCATCGACAACCGCAGGAGCTGGTTGCCGGGGAAGGCGATCCCTTCCTGGTACGGCAGCGCGTACCAGGCGAATCGCGAAAGGTGCAGTTCCACCGCCGCCTTGGCGACCGGATCTCCGGTGCGCCTGGCCTCCGCGGCCAGGGTGACCAGGAGGCCGGCCCGGCCGAGCATGAGGCCGGGGTGGATGACGAACTCGCCGCGGCAGGCGTCGAGCAGCCGGGGCAGCTTCTCCAGGCACGGCGCGTCCGGGCGGTGCGCGGCGAGTTCCTCCGCCACCAGCGCCACCCCGGCGCTGCCCATGCCCAGGTACGGCAGCGTGCGGGACTCACCGTCACGCACCTGCAGTGAACCGTCGTCGGCGGGCACGCACTCGTCGAGGTCGCGCTCGACCGCCTGCGCCGCCAGGTCCAGCCACGACCGGTCGCCGGTGGCCTCGAACAACCGCACGAACAGCAGGCCCGGTCCGGACCAGCCGCTGAGCAGCCCTGCTCTGGCGAAGTTCGCCGGGCCGCCGTCGTTCGCCAGCGCCTCGCCGAGCCTCTCGCCGATCGTGACGGCGTGCTCGCGGAAATCCTTGTCGTCCCGGGATCCCGCGAAGTGGAGGTAGTTCAGGCCGATGCCGGCCAGCCCGCCTTCGAGGTTGTGGTCGGTGGTCAGCTCGACCAGCGGCCGGGACGCCTCGATCAGCTCGCCCGCCCGGTCCTGGTAGCCGAAGTTCTCCAGCACGTAGGCGATGCCGTGCGTGCCGTCGTAGAACCCGGGGCGGCTGGGCGGGGTCCGGTCCAGCCCGTCGAGCAGCCACTTCTCGTGCTCGGGGTAGCGGCCCTCGCCGGCGGCCTCCAGCGCGTGCAGCACACCGGCCGCGCCGTAGCCGAAGCCGAGCCCGCCGACCTCGAACTGCTGGATGTCACCGGGGAAGAGCCGGTCGTGCCGATCCGGGGTGGCGCTGGCGAGGATCGCGGTCGCGATCGACTTGCGCACCACCGCCCAGTCCGGGTTCGGCTCGTCGAGCTGGGTGACCGCCGAGCGCTTCTCGGCCTCTTCCCGTGGGGAGAGCACTTCGAGGATGCGCTCCCCGAAGCCATCGGGCAGCGGGAAGCGGCGTCCGATGAAGTCCACCAGCGGGCCGAGCTTCGGCGGGGCCATCTCGAGGATCGTGTTGAGCGGCAGGAAGAGCCACAGCCGCAGCGCGGCCAGCGCGTACTCGTCGATCTCGAAGCCGGCCCGGTCGCCCTGCGCCCGGAACCCGGGGGCACCCAGCGCCGGCTTGGTGCCCTCCTCGACTCCGGCGGCCAGCTCGAAGTCGATCAGCGAGACCTCGTCCTGCTCGTCGACCAGGATGTTCAGCGCGTGCAGGTCACCGAAGACGACCCCGCGTTCGTGCACGGCGGCGACCAGGCGTTCCACGCGGCCGATCAGGGCGAGCGCCCGCTCGGTGTACTCCGCGACGTCCTGCTCGGTGGCGTCCCGCCGGGTCAGCGGGTAGTTGCGGGCGAGCCACGCGCCGACCGGCTTGCCCGGCACGAACTGCATCGCGAGGAAGTGGTGCTCCCAGACCTGGAACCGGTCGTAGACCTCCGGGATGCCGGGGATGCCCGCGAGCCGCTCGAGGATCCGGTGCTCGCGCTCGAGCCGGGTCACCGCGTCCACCAGGTCGCGGTCGAGGCCGGCGTGCGGCCGGGCTTCCTTGAGCACCAGTTCGCGGTCGTCGGAAAGGCGCTTGGCCAGGTAGACCCCGCCGCCGTTGGAGAAGTGCAGCGATTTGCTCACCTGGTACGGGAACTGCGCGGGATCACCGCTCTTGCGGGCCGCCAGGTGCGGCGCCAGGCATTCCGGCAGCTCCACCCAGTCGGGCACGTAAAAGCTCGGAGCGCGCTTGTCGGGCACCAGGGTGCCGTCCGGACGGCGGATGGCCAGCACGCGGGTGCCGTCGGCCTCGACCCACTGTTCGGCGAATCCACCGTAACGGGCGTAAAGTGGCCCGTCGCCGTAACGCAGGTCGCTGAGAATGTAGGGTCCCGGCTCGCCCTTCAGCTCGGTGGAAAGGTCGGCCAGCACCTCGCGAAGCGCGTCTTCGTCCGGCGGATAAACTGTCAGCAGTTTTCCGCTTCCGTCCCGGGGCGCGTATTTCGAATTCCGCGCCAGCAGGATGGATCTGGACCGCAGGTGCTTGAAAGCGATGCGGTGCTCGAAGCAGTAGGTGGCGACCGCGAGCAGCACGCGCTCGGCGTTGGCCATCCCGGCCGAAACATGGATCTTCCAGCCCTGAGCAGGCAAAACAGCGTCTGCCGGGGAGAGCGAGCGCCAGATCCCGCGCTCACCGGACCGCCAGCCGGAATCCGGCGACGGCAGCACGGCGGCGAAATCGTCCTTCGCCTGGCCGGCGTCGCGCTGTTCGTCGAAGAACAGCGGATCCGCGAAGCAGAATGCTTCGTACCGGAGGTCCATCCAGCAAAAACCTTTCTCAAGGGGAGATTCCCTGCGCCGAGTGGCGTTTTGGGATGCCGCAATATTTCCGCACGCCGAGGGGCCGGCGGCCAATCCGCCATTTCGGGGTTTCCCCCAAGCCGTCCGGAGCAGGGGAAGCCCCGTTACTGACGAGTAAGTCAACAGTGGGTCAACATCATCGAATTCTCGTTCACCCGGTCGGTGTGTAACGAGCAAGATCAACGGTAAAAGCGCTGGTAGGACTGCTTAAGGATGCCGCACTAATTCATCCTCACGAGGAAGGCCGACTTGGTGATCGGTTTTCGTTCGTATCGTACGATCGCGCTCGCTGAGGTCAAGCGGCGTCCACTTCCAGGACGGCAGAATTACCCACACCGTCGAATCGGCGCCAGAGCGGGCGCCACACCCGGCCCGGCAGCCAGGCACTGCGCTCCTCCAGCGCGACCCGCCCGCGCCGGTGCGCCTTCCAGCCCGCGGATCCCTTGTCGTACTTGGTCCGGTACTCGATGGCGCAGATGTGACGCACGCTCTTGTAGCCGTAGTGCGCGGGCGCGACCAGGCGCAAAGGTGCGCCGGCGTCCTCGTCCAGCGGTTGCCCGCCAAGGGAATCCGCGAGCAGCACGTCGTCGGCCAGCGCGTCCGCCAGCGCGAGGCAAGCGCGGAATCCGTCCAGCCCGGCGAAAGTCACCCAGCGGCAGTCCGGGTGCGGGCGCACCCGGCGGACCAGCAGTTCGTGCACCTGGCGGAACGGCACTCCACCCCACTGAAGGCGTAGCGCGCTCCAAGTGGTCACACAGTGCAGATCACTGGTCTGGACCTGACGGACGGCGCCGAGCAGTTCGCCGGCGTCGAGCTGCACCGGCCGCCGGACCACCCCGGTCACCGACACCACCGGCCGCACGGGCACCTCCGGCCGCACGCGGGCGAACTCCGGCAACCCGAACCGGCGCCGTTCTGCGGGCCACTGGCCCGGGGGCAGTACCACCATGGGGAGCACCTCCTGTTTTGGAGAGTACTCTCTATTTCAACGGGGGTCGCCCGGCCGTGGCTCAGCCGCCGGTGAGCCAGGTGACCAGGCGCCGGAATTCGGCGAGTTCGGCGGCCGGGTCGAAGGTGTCTTCGGCGGCGGCGAAGAAGGTGGCGTCGGCGACGCGGTGGATCCAGGCGGCCACCCGCTCCGGCGGGAACGCCAGGCGCGCGGGGTCCATCCGCCCCAGCAGTTCGGTGAGGGTGGCCCGCGTGCGCTGCTCGTCCCCTGCCATCAGCTCGGCGAACTCCGGGTCCCGGTTGACCTGGAGCAACACCGCCGCCATCAGGCCGGGTACCAGCGGATTGGCCAGGTCCGCCATCAGGTGCTCGACCACCTGGCGTACGCCCTCGGCCGGGTCCTGGGCCGTGAGCGCCTGCGCGCAGACCTCCGCGTTGCGCGCCAGGTCGTCGGCGAAGAGGGCGTGGAACACGTCCCGCTTGGTCGGGAAGTAGTGGAACAGCGTGCCAGAGCCGATGCCCGCGCGGCGGCAGATGTCCGCTGTCGAGGTGCCGTCGACCCCGCCCGCGGCGAACTCGAAGGCCGCGGCTTCCAGGATCCGGGCCCGCTTGCGGGCGTGCTGCTCGGGATTGACGGTACGCATCAAGATCCACGATAACCCGTTACCAGAGTACGTACTCTGGTAAAGATGGACCTGCGCGGCATTTCCTACACGGTGGTGGAAGAACCCGACGAGGTCGTCCGGGAGGATCTGCGGCGGATCCGCGAGGAGCTCCACTGCACCACGGTGCTGCTCGCCGGGACCGACAGCGCGAGGCAGCTCCTGGCCGCCCGGCACGCTCTCGACCTCGGGCTCGACGTCTGGCTGGAGCCGCAGATCGGCGACCGCCCCCACCGCGAGGTGCTGGAGTGGGTCACGAAGACCGCCCAGGGCGCCGAGGAACTGCGCGCCGAGTACCCGGGCCGCGTGACGCTGGTCGTGGGCTGCGAGTTCTCCCTGCGCCTCTCGGGCATGATCCCCGGCCCGCGTGAGTTCATCCGGCTGCGGGTGCTGATGCGCTTCGGCGGGACAGCGCCCAGCTCCATCGGTGGGGGGCCGGCGGGGTGGCGCAAGCCGTTCGAGCGCCGGCTCACGCGCAAGCTCAACCGGCTGCTCGCCCGCGCGGTGACCACCGCGCGCGCCACCTTCCACGGCCCGATCACGTACGCGGCCGGGTACTGGGAGGACGTCGACTGGTCGGCGTTCGACCTGATCGGCGTCAACCTCTACCGGATGGGCGCCGACCCTGCGGCCTACGAACTCCGGCTGCGCGAGCTCCTCCGGCGGGCGGCCAAGCCGGTGGTCGTCACCGAGTTCGGCTGCGGTGCCTTCCTCGGCGCCGACCAGCGCGGTCCCGCCTCCTTCCTGATCGTCGAGTGGTTCACCGATCCGCCGCGGATCCGGGACGGGCACGTGCGCGACGAGCGGACGCAGGCCGGCTACCTGGGCGAACTCATTGAGCTGTACCAGCGCGAGAAGGTCCACGGCGCCTTCGTGTTCACCTACTGGATGCCGGACTTCCCGCACGACCCCGATCCGCGGCGGGACCTCGACATGGCCGGGTTCGGCGTGGTCAAGGTGACCACCGACGGCCGGCGCCACCCCAAGGCGGCCTTCGCGGAAGTGGCGCATCGCTATTCGGCCACAACGCGCACCTCGGCGCGATCTTCTGATTAGCGTCTGGCCCGTGCGTGAACTCGCTGTCGACTTCGGGACGTCCAACACGGTCGCCGCGCTGCGGACCCGGGGCGGGCCCGCGCGCCTGCTGCTGTTCGACGGGTGGCCCGTGCTGCCGTCCGCGGTGCTGCGCGGCCGTGACGGCACCCTGGTCGTCGGGCAGGAGGCGCTGCGGGGCGCCCGGCTCGACCCGGCGCGGTTCGAGCCGCACCCCAAGGAGCGCATCGACGACGGTGAAGTGCTGCTCGGTGACGCCGCCGTGCCGGTGGTCTCGCTGATCGCGGCGGTGCTGCGCCGGGTCGCGGCCGAAGCACCCGCGCCGGATCGGGTGGTCCTCACCCACCCCGCCGACTGGTACAGCTCACGCCGCGCGGTGCTCCTGGAGGCGGCGCGCGAGGCCGGTTGGCACGGGGACGTCCAGCTCGTCGCGGAGCCGGTCGCGGCCGCCACGCAGGCCGCCGACGTGCCGCCGGGGCAGGCGATCGCGGTGTTCGACATGGGCGGCGGCACCACCGACGTCGCGGTCCTGCGGCGGACGGGCACCGGCTGGGACGTGCTCGCCGAGGCGGGCCTGCCGGACTTCGGCGGCCGGGACCTCGACCACCTGCTGCTGGAGCACCTGGGCGCCGAGCTGAACCGCCCGAGCGACGCGGCGGGCCGTCGCGCGGCCCGTGCGCTCGCCGAGGACGTGCGGGCGGGCAAGGAGGCGCTGTCGCAGTACACGCAGACCGACATCCCGCTGCCGCCCCCGCTGCCCGACGCGCACCTGACCCGGCCGGAGCTGGAAACCCTCGTGGAACCGGCGCTGCGGCGGGCGGTCGAGCTGCTGGCGAAGACCGTGGGCACCACGCCGATCACGGCCGTCTACCTGGTCGGCGGGGCGACGCGCATGCCACTGGTGGCGCGGCTGATCAGCCAGCGGCTCGGGCTGCTGCCGACGATCGTCGATTCCCCGGAGACCAGCGTCGCGCTGGGCGCGCTGGGCCCGGCCCCCGTCATTCCACAGTGGACACCGATCATCCCGCCGCCGCCGGAGCTGCCGAGGTCCACGCCGATGCCCGTGCCACCGCCGGAGCCGAAGCAGTCGACGGGTGCGGTCGTCACGGCCATCGGCCTGGTCGTCCTGGCCCTCGGTGCCGTGACGGTCGCCGCGTTGCTGCGCCCGGACACCATCGGCACGGCGACCCCGATCGCCAGCACGCCCACCGGCGTCCCCAGCAGCGCGCCACCGGAACCCGCTCCCGCCGCCTTCCGCGAGGACGAGCAGTTGATCGCCTTCGCCGGTCCCGCCGCGGCGAAGGCCGACGACTGCGTGAACGCACTGGGCACCAACAGCCAGGGCGACCTGTACCAGGCGCGCAACCACGTGCGCTGCCGGTTCGAGGTCGACGGCGTCGCCTACTTCGCGAACTACCTGTCTTCGGACAACACGCAGACCTGCCGGCAGCTGAACCAGGAGTTCATCGACCTGCCGGACGCGCGGTGGCTGAGCGAGGACCCCTGGAGCGGCGGTGAGCTGACCGGGAAGTCGCACGACATCGAGACGCCCAGCGGGAACACCGTGCTGTGGTACGCCGACACGAATTCCCTGTGCGCCTTCTTCGGCGCCGGTACCGACCACAACCCGTCGATGGCCGACGTGCACCAGGCCTGGAAAACAGTCATGGGTGCGTAGCTCCCACTGGGGAATCCACGCACCCACGACCACAAAGGACTCAGACGGCGTTGCTGGTGTGCATCCCGACGTCGGAGTTGACCGCGGCGGTGACGATGCGATCCCGGTTGGGACCGGTCAGCACCCCGTTGGTGACGAGTTCCTTCGTCACCGCCTTCACGTGCCGCACGAACTTGGTGTGCGTCGCGTACTCGGCGTTCTCGGCGATCACGTCGTTGATCGTGCAGCCGTTGCCGATGTCGACGTTGCGCACCTGGCTGTCGATCCCCCCGATGATCACCGTCGAGCGCAGGTCGGAGTCGGGGCAGACGTCCTGACCCGGCCCGGAACCGCCCTTGACCACGGTGAAGGTGCCGGTGCGCTCGTCGGCGACGTTGCCTTCCTTGTCCGAGGCCCGGTACTTGACCGTGTGCGTGCCGACCGCGGTCACCGCGACCGGGGCCGTGTAGGCCGCCCACGCGGCGCCGTCGAGCTGGTACTCGACCTTGTCCACGCCCGAGCCGGTGTCGGTGGCGGTCAGCGTGACCGTCGCCTTGTCCACGTAGGCCCAGTTCGAGTTCTGCACCCCGGACACCGCCATCGAGGTCTTGGGCGGCTCGACGTCACCGCTGCCCTCCACGATGGTGAACGAGGACATGCCCTCCTCGGAAGCGTTGCCCGCCTTGTCCGTGGCACGGAAGTGCACCATATGCGCGCCGATCGCGGTCACCGGAACCGGTGCGGTGTAAGCGGTCCACGCCCCACCGTCCAACTGGTACTCGACCTTGTCCACACCGGACCCCTCATCGGTCGCGTTCAGCTTGACCGAAGCCGAGCCGACGTACGCGCCATCGGAGTTCTGCGTGCCTTCGACGACCGCGGCGACCACTGGCGGGGTGGTGTCCTCACCCGGGCCGGCTTCGACCACGGTGAACGAGGACATGCCTTCCTCGGAAGCGTTGCCCGCCTTGTCGGTCGCGCGGTGGTGCAGCATGTGCGCGCCCGGCGTCGAGACCACGACCGGTGCGGTGTAAGCGGTCCACGCCCCACCGTCCAGTTGGTACTCGACCTTGTCCACACCGGACCCCTCATCGGTGGCGGTCAGCGCGACCGACGCGGAACCGACGTAGTTCCCGTCCGCGTCCTGCTCACCGGTCACCTCGGCGGTGACCACCGGCGGGGTGGTGTCCCCGCCGCCACCGCCTTCGACGACGGTGAACGAGGACATGCCCTCCGCGGAGGCGTTGCCCGCCTTGTCCGTGGCGCGGTAGTGGACCATGTGCGCGCCCGCGGTGGTCACCGGAACCGGTGCGGTGTAAGCGGTCCACGCGCCGCCGTCGAGCTGGTACTCGACCTTGTCCACGCCGGAGCCGGCGTCGGTGGCGGTCAGCTCGACCGACGCCGAGCCGACGTAGTTGCCGTCGGCGTCCTGCGTGCCGGCGATGTCGGCGGTCACGGTCGGCGGGGTGGTGTCGTCGCCACCGCCGGGGCCCTCGGTGACGGTGAACTCGCCCTGCATCGAGATGTGGCCCGGCAGCGCGCAGAAGTAGCGGTACTTGCCCGGGGTCAGGGTCACCGTCAGTTCGTGGCGGCCCTTGTTCGCGTCGGTCGGGCTGGCGGTGATGTTCACCGCCGCGTCGTGGTTGTACCCGGGGGTCGACATGTCGAAGGTCAGCGTGTGCAGCATGCCGGTGTCGTTCCCGGTGGCCACGCTGTTCTCGAAGACGATGGTGGTCTCGCCGGCCACGGCGGTGGTGGGCGCGGAGGTGTACTTGGTGACGTTCTCGTCCGAGGTCCAGGTCAGCGTCTGGGCCGCGGCGACCACTGGCGACGACGCCGAGGCCGGCATCACCACCAGCCCCAGCATGGTCAGCACCGCGCCCAGCGCGGCGAGCATTCGTCGGGACATAGCGGGAAAAACCTTCCTGAAGGGCCGGCCGGTGGCGCGACGCGCACCGGCCGGCCGGCTACCGGTTAAAGCTGCCGCACCCGGATGTTGCGGAACTCCATCAGGTCGTTGTCACCGTGGTTCTGCAGACCGATGAACCCGTCGGCGAACTGCCTCAGGTCGGTGGGCGGATCGCCCGCCCGCGAGGACTGCAGTCCCGGGTTGTTGTCGAACTCGTTGATCACCTTGCCGTTGCGGATGATCGTGTAGTGCTGCCCGACAACCTTGATCTCGTACTCGTTCCACTGCCCCTTCGGCGTGGCACCGGACGCGTCGAGCGGGTTCGGGTCGAAGTTGTAGACCGAACCCGTCTTCTGCGGTTCGCCGGTGGCCCCGTCGTAGAGCTGGATCTCGTGGCCGCAGAAGATGGCCACCCAGGCCTGTGACGTGGCCGCCGAACCGGTGGTGCCGCAGCTACCCGGCGGCCGCTGGTCCAGCGGCGTGCGCGGGTCGGGGAACCGCACGAAGACCCCGCTGTTGGCGTTGCCCTGCGGTGCGATGTCCTTGAACTGCAGCTTCAGCGAGAAGTTGCCGAACTGCTGCCCGGCGTACCAGAGCATGCCCAGCCCGCCGCTGGGTCGCAGCGAGCCGTCCGGCTGGATCTTGAACTCCCCGGAAGGAGCCATTTCCCAGCCCTTCAACGAGGTCCCGTCGTAGATCGGGGTGTACCCGATGTGGCCGGGGTTCCCGATCGGCGAGTTCTGCGCGGCGGCGTTGATCTTGTCCCGCTGCTTGTCGGTGAGCACCCCGAGCTGCTTGAGGTTCCTGGTCGCGTTCTTGACATGGTCGACGAACCCGGCCTTGGTTGGCCAGGTGCTCTCGTCGTCGATCATGTCGTCGACCTTGCAGCCACCACCGGCGTTGTGGTTGGGCACGCCGGTGTCGGCGTCACCGATGGTCACCGTGGCCCCGGCGTCCGGGACCAGGCAGCCGACGTTCGCCGTGGTCCGCGAGACCACCTTCTCGCCGTCGGCGTAGGTGGTGGTCAGCTTCGCGGTGAACGGGCCGGTGCGGGTGTAGGTGTGCCGGGGGTTGGCCTCGGTCGACATGGTGCCGTCGCCGAAGTCCCACTCCCAGGACACGCCACCGGACTTCATCCCGTTGAACGCCACCGTCAGCGGCTTGCTCTGCACGTTGGTGTTCGTCGCCGCGGGCGCCGGGGTGGCCGCCCCGCCGGTGTAGGTGATCCGGATCAGCTTCTGGTTCGGGTCGAGGCTGAAGAAGCCGTTGCCGTAGTCCAGCAGGTACAGCGCGCCGTCCGCGCCGAACTTGGCGTCCATCCAGCTGAGCAGCTTCCCGTCACCACTGCCCGACGGGATGATCTGCCGCAGGGTCTCGGCGAAGGCGGGCGGCTGCTGCGTCGGAACGCCCGCCGGGTCCACCGTCACCGCGACGCGGTTCTGCGAGTTGGACTGGTCACCGATGAACCACTTGTCGTCCCAGTACTCCGGCCAGGCCACCCCGCTGTTGGTGTTCACCAGTTCGCGGTGGTAGGTCGGACCGGACATGACCGCCTGGCCGCCACCCTTGAGGTAGGGCTGGGTGTAGGTCGCGTCCGCGGCGTTGTAGGTCGGCACGGAGCTGTTCGGGCGGTTCGGGAAGATCGGGCCACCGCCGTCGGGCGAGTACCAGATCATGTTGTCCTTGATCGGCGGCAGGTTCACCAGGCCGGTGTTGCGCGGCGAGGTGTTCACCGGGTTGTTGCAGTCGTACCAGCCGGTCAGCACCGCGGCGTCGGAGCTGCTGCGGTCGCGGTACGGCTGCCGGTTGCCCATGCAGTACGGCCAGCCGTGGTTGCCCGCTTCGGTGATCACGGTCGCCGTCTCGTACTTCGCCGGGCCGAGTTCCGGGCTCGGCGAGCCCGCGTCGGGACCGACCCAGCCGGCGGTGACCCAGTTGGTGACCGGGTCCACCTGCAGGCGCGAGATGTTCCGCACGCCCATCACGTAGATCTCCGAGCGCGCCTTG
This sequence comes from Saccharothrix sp. AJ9571, assembly GCF_021725495.1. Lineage (NCBI taxonomy): Bacteria > Bacillati > Actinomycetota > Actinomycetes > Pseudonocardiales > Pseudonocardiaceae > Saccharothrix > Saccharothrix sp. AJ9571. Next base: position 2,075,754 of record NZ_CP091382.1, read on the forward strand.
TCGGTGCCCGGCGGGAACAGGTTGCCCGCCGGCACGGTGTAGGTGCCGTCGGCCTCCGGGTGGATCCGGACGATCTTCCCGTTGAGGTCGTTGGTGTTGCCCGAGGTGCGGCGCGCGTCCTGGAAGGAGACGCCCTTGTAGTCGGCGGTCCAGTTGTTGCCGGAGTAGCCGTTCGAGCCCTGCGACGAGTTGCTGTCACCGGTACCGATGTAGAGGTTGCCGTCCTTGTCGAAGGCCATGCCGCCACCGGCGTGGCAGCAGCTGTGGATCTGCGTGTCCCAGGACAGCAGGTCCTTGCGGGTGGCCTGGTCGATGGTGGCCTTCGCGGCGTCGTAGGTGAAGCGCGAAACCGTGCGCTTGCCGATCCGCTTGTCCTTGTCGATGGACTCGTACGGCATCCAGTAGACGTAGAACCAGCCGTTCTCGGCGAACTTCGGGTCCAGCGTCATGCCGACCAGACCCTCTTCGTTCTTCACCAGTTCGTCACCGGAACCCCGGTTGCCCATCACCTTGAGCGTGGTGAGCAGCTTGACCTGCTTGGTGGCCGGGTCCCACTGGTGGATCGTGCCGCAGCCGAGGCCCACGTTCGGGTTGTCCCAGCTGGGCACCGGGCCGGTCGCGCAGGCGGCCTTGCCGATGTAGAACACGCGGCCGTTCGGCGCGACGGTCAGCCCGTGCGGCTCACCGATCTGGTCCATCTGCCCGGCGGCGTTCTGCCCGGACAGCTTCTCCACCTTGTAGTTGGCCGCGATGGTCGCCTTGCAGTCACCGCGCACCATGCCGGTGGTCCACTTCAGCGCGCCGAGCAGGTGGCCGCGGAACTGGTCCTCGGCGTAGCTGGCTTCGGTGCGGCCCATGCCGGTGTAGAAGGACCGGCCGCCGTCGTAGTCACGGCACCAGGAGATCGGGTGGAACGGCCCGTTGGCACCCGGCCCCGGGTTGTAGCCCTTCTCCTCGACCTGGGCGATGGTGTGCACCTGGCCGACCGGGTTGACGTCCCAGTTCAGCCAGCGGTCGGTCCGCTTCCAGTTCAGCGGCAGGCCCTCGTTCGCCGGGTGGTGGCGGTCGAGCACGTTGACCGTGGCCTCGGCCGGCGCGGGCTCCGGCGGCGGCGGGGTCTGCGAGTTCGCCTTGTACAGCTCGAAGTCCGCCAGCTGGGTGGCCGACTCACCGGCGTTCGCGGTGATGTTCAGCCGGTAGTGCGGGTAGCTGGTGGTGTTGGTGAACTCGAAGGTCCTGGTCTGGAAGCGGTCACCGAAGACCTCGCCGGTGCGCTTGTCCAGATCGGTCCAGGTGGTGCCGTCGGCCGAACCCTGCAGGGTCCAGTCCTTGGGGTCGCGGCCGGCGAAGTCGTTGGCCGAGGTGAGCGAGTAGCTGCTGATCGCGGCGGGCGCGCCCAGCTGGTAGCGGATCCAGCTGCTCTTGGCGAACGCGAGCCACTTGGTGTTCTCGTTGCCGTCGGTCAGCTTGTCCTTGCCCTCGTTGGGCGGGTTCTCCGCGCTGGCGGTGACCGCCGAGACGGCCTCCGGAGCGGGACGGGCGCCGACCGGGCGGGCACCGATGAGCCCGGTGAACCAGGTGGAGTCGTCCTGCGCCTTGGCGGCGTCGGACAGGCCGAGGAAACCGCCACCGGCCTTCATGTAGTTCTGCAGCGCGGTTTCCTGCTCCTTGGACAGGGTCACGCCCTCCGCGGACAGGAACACCACGCCCCGGTGGTTCGCCAGGTTCGCCGCGGTGAACACACCCGGGTCCGAACTCGAGGTCACCGTGATCCCGTTGTCCAGGCCCAGCCGCGCGATCGCGTCGCTGGCCCGCAGCACCGGGTCCTTCTGGTCCGCCGCCGGGCCGTGGAAAACCAGCACGGAGACCGGCGCGGCCGCGGCTGCCGCCGGCTGCGCCTGCGCCACGACCGTGGTGGCCAGTGGCGCCGCGAGCGCGACCACCGCCCCGACGGCCAGCACGGCCGCCGATCGTCGCCGTTTCGACCAACTTGCCGAAACTCTTCGCCCCATCCCTGACTCCTTCATCTGTGGTTGGGAACTAGTGGTTGTGCGCGGTCGCGCTCGACTCGGCGGTGTGGCCCGAGTGGTCGTGGTTCTTGAACCGGTCGATGGCCTCCTGCGCGCCGGCCGGCATGCTGCCGTCGGGGTTGCGGACCAGGAAGATGCCCGCCATGCCCATGTCCGAGTGGTTCTGGACGTGGCAGTGGTACATCCAGGCGCCGGGCCCGACGCCCTCACCGGCGATGACCTGGAAACCGAAGGACGCGCCGGGGTCGAGGTTCTTGTTGTCGATCACGTTGGCGTGGTCGTTCTCGCCGTTGAGCATCCCGGTGCGGGTGTCCGCCCAGCGGTGGGCGTGCAGGTGGAAGGTGTGCGGGAAGATGCCGTGGCCGATGCAGATCCACTCGACCCGCTCGCCCTGGTTGGCTTCGAACATCGGGGTGTTCGGGGCGACCTTGTTGTTGATGAGCATGTCGTTGAAGACCACGGTGTACTGCCTGCTCGGCAGCAGGTCGCCCCGCTTGCGCACGATGAGCCCGCCGTAGAGGCCCTTCTGCAGGCCGACGGTGCCGTGGTCGGTGCCCATCGCGTGGTCGTGGTACTGCCAGTAGCCCGCGCTGCCCGGCATCCAGAACCCGTTGGCCGCCTTGTACTGCGTGCGGGTGCGCCAGATGTAGGTACGGGTCTCGCCCGGCTTGTTGAACGAGGCGTTGAGCGGGGAGCCGTCGGAGTCGGTGTCGTAGTTGACGCCGTGCGGGTGGATGGACAGCCGCTGGTCGGTGTTGTTGACCAGTTCGATCTCGAGGGTGTCGCCCTCGTAGATCTCCAGCAGCGGCCCGGGGATGGTGGCCTTGCCCGGTTCGAGGCCGTAGCCGAACTGGCCGCCGGGCAGCGGCTCGGCGTAGACGGTGATCTTGCGGGTGAGCCCGGCCGCGGCGGCGGCGTGCGGGGCGGCGGCCCCGGCCACCATGCCGGGGATGAGCACGCCCGCGGCGGCGGTGGCCAGCATCGAGCGGCGCGACAGCCCGGATCGGGCGGGCTGGGCGGCGTTGTCCATGGTCGATCTCCGTTTCGGGGACGGGGAGTTTTGGGAGGTCGGGAGGGGGCTAGGGGCGCGGGCCGGGTGGTTCGGGCCCGGCGGGCTCGGCGGAGTCGACGGGAACAGCGGGGATGACGGGGACGACACAGCGGCCGTATCGCCCCTGCGGCGACATCGTTGACATCGTTGACACCATTGCCACGTGCCTCGCCTTTCGACCCGGGCGTCCCTCTAGTGGCGCACGGACATCGCTCTTCCGACGAAATGAGAACAACTTATGTTGACTAGTGGCAAAAGTTAAGGGCTAAATGGCCTAACGGCAAGCACACGTACGTTCTGCTAGCACCCGTAGCTGAGCGTCACAGGAATTTCACGGAGAAAATCCGGGACGAACCTGTCGATGTGGGGCGTACCGGCTCGACGCAGTGGCAGACACACACCGAGCCGAGGAGCTTCCGATGGGCAAGATCGTCAACGCCACCTACATGACCCTCGATGGCGACATCAGCAACATGATGGACTGGCACTTCGAGTACTTCAGCGAGCAGGCAGGCAAGGCCGCGAGCGCCCAGCTCGCCGACGCCGACGCCCTGATCATGGGCCGCGAGACCTACGAGGGCTTCTCCGCCGCCTGGTCCTCCCGCGCCGGGGTGGACGAGTTCGCCGACCGGATGAACAGCATCAAGAAGTACGTGGTGTCGTCCACGCTGACCGAGCCGGAGTGGGAGAACACCGAGGTGATCAGCGCGGACGTGGCCGAGCGGGTGCGCGGGATCAAGGAGTCCGGCACGAACCTCCTGCAGTACGGCTTCGGCGACGTGAGCCGCCTGCTGCTGGAGAACGGCCTGCTCGACGAACTGCGCCTGTGGCTGCACCCGGTGCTGTCGGGCAAGGCGCAGCCCTCGGAACTGCTCTACCGGGACACGCAGCAGGCGAAGTTCACCTACAACGGCGTCGAGGTGCACGACACCGGCCTGATCATCCTGAGCTACACCCCGGTCAACGCGGCGCGCCCCTGAGGTCGACGTCGCCCGGGCGGCAGCCGGCGGACGCAGTGCGAGCCGCCGGCCCCGCCACCGACTCACGCTTGGACGGCATTCGCACAGTGGGCACGATCGTGCTCCGCGGGCGGCCCGGGCGCCTGGTTCAGCCAGGTGGCTTTCAGCAGGCACACCTCGTTCGAAGAGGCCACCTTCAGCGGCGACATCCGCTTCAGCGAGGCGACACTGGACGGGACGCCTTACTGGCCGCCGCAGTTGAGCCCCAGGCAGGCGGATCTGTTCGACAACACCGCGCCCGACTGAGGTCAGCCGGTGAGGTGCTTGGCTCGGTCGTAGCCGAGTTGCAGCAGGTCCGAGCCGGCGACGGCGGCCAGGACGGTGCTCACCAGGCGAGTCTGCCGGGGCGCCAGCACCAGGCCGGCCGACAGGCCCGTCGCGATCCAGACGGCGGCGCAGAACGGGCAGGTCAGCAGCTCGCCCACGGCGTGCTTGTGACCACCTTCCGGCACCGACTCGACCAGTTCCGCCTCGCCCGCCGGGGCTTCGTAGCGGGTGAACGGGGCCCGCAGCGGGCTGGTGACGGCTTCCTTCGTCAGCAACCGGCTGGCCTTGTGCGTGGCCACGGCGAGCAGCACCGTGTCACCCAGCCCGATCCGCTTCGGCAGGCGGGCGCCGGTGCGCTTGCCCACCAGCGCCAGCGCGCCGGTGAACACCCCGTAGGCGCCGAGCGAAAGCAGGTAGCCCGGCAACGGGCGTCGCTCGCCGTTCTCGTACCTCTCGCGCAGCCGCTTCAACCCGCTATCCGACTTCATGGCACAGGAGTGCCCACCCCGGGGACCGGCAAACCGCCCGATCTCATCTGTCCTTAATGGACAGTCAGGGCGGCCCGACTCTGGCACGATGACGTGGCGGAACCGACCGAAGTCGACACCCCGCCCTCGCCGCGGCCGCCACGAGCTCCGCCGCGCGGGGCGCGGACCTGGGGAAGAAGCGGCACCATGACGCGACCGGATTGGCCCTACCTCCCGCTGCCCCTGCACCCGGCCGAAGCGGCGGCGTGGAACGTCACCGTGGTGGTCGGCACGCTGGACCAGCCGATCGACCCCGCGACCGCCTGGGCGGTGGCCGAGCGCATGCACGGCTCGAACCTGCTCGACGTGCTCACCGACGACACGCGCGTCGGCGTGGCCGCCAAGAGCGACCTCGAGCTCTACCCGGCGCTCGAACAGGCCGGTGAGGCCTTCGTCGACGGCCTGGCCGACGCGGGCTTCAAGCTCCGCAACTGGGAGCGGGTCGAGTGGCTCTCGGCCGAGGTGGTCCGGCCCGAGCGGTGAGCCCGCCCCACCAGGTCCACTGTGGACCGGCACCCGGCCTGCCGGGGGCCCGGCCCCCGCCCGCTAGACTTCCGAGTACGGGCCGTTAGCTCAATTGGTAGAGCTGCGGACTTTTAATCCGTAGGTTCTGGGTTCGAGCCCCAGGCGGCCCACCATTTTTCCAGGTCAGCGACCTGCCTTCACCTAGGTCAAGATCATCCGGCCGGTCTACGGCCGGTTTACTCACTCGGCCGCAACGTCGTGTTCAGCGCGTCCGCGCCGCAACGGCTGACCGCGCCACGCCCCATGTACACATCCTGCGTCATCGACGGGTGCGCGTGTCCAAGGATGTCAGCGATCTGCCGGGCAGTCAGGCCAGCCTCATCGAGCAAGGTCGCCACGGTCTTGCGGAACGTCCGGAAGGTCACCCACTCGTAGCCAGCTCGCTGGACGAATGGCTTCCACGCACGATTGCGCACGTTCGAGGCTTCCCGGACAGTGCCGGTGGCGCTGGGGAAGATCGGCCCTTCCAGGTTCCCCGCCGTCGCACGTCGCTGGACGAGCATCGACACGCACCAGTCCGGCAGAGGGATGTCACGGTCCGCGTTCAGCGTCTTACCCCGGTTCAGGACCTTCCCCCGACCCTTCGCGCGGATGACATTTCCGGCCATGACGAGCAGGCGCCGATCCTGATCGAAGTCCGGCCAGTGGGCCGCCAGCGCTTCGCCCGTACGTTCCCCGGTACCCAGGAACAGCCGGGCCAGGTCCGGTAAGTCGTCCGCGATCGCCTTCTTGTCGGTATCCAGCTTGCCCAGCAGGTCAAGAACTTGATCGGCGGTCAACGCCCGCGGCTTCACTCGCTGGTGCTTGGCCTTCTTGCTCTCCAAGCGGCCGATCTCCCGGACAGGGTTCGCGTCAAGGGCGCCATGACGCACCGCGAACGCGCAGATCCCAGACAGGATGGCGCGGACAGTCTTCGCCGAGCTGACGCTGGATTCGTCGCGCACGCGACGGCACAGGCGATCGAATGCCGGTACGCCGACCTTGGGATTGTCGATCTCCCGCATCCGCAACTCGCCGACGCCCGGGACCACGATCGTCTCGAACCGGTTCCGGTAGGTGTCGATCGTCCCCCAGCTCTTGTGGCTGCGCTCGGCATCCTGCTCCAGCTCGCGGAGCCACTGCCGCCCGACATCGGTCAGCCTCGCCGCCGAGGTCACTCCCTCAGCAGCAGCGGGCGCAACCCAGTCGCGAATAGCTTCCTTCAGGCGGTTTTCCGCCTTCGCCACGCTGGCGCCGAACCGAGCAACCTCGTACGTTTTGCCGTCGAAGTCCCGGTAGAGGCACCGCGCGCGGAAGCTTCCAGGCTTCTCCTCGGTCACCCGGATCTTCCCGTAGGTGCCGATCGGCAGAGGCGGACGTCCCATCACGCTCCCCCTGAGTCGTCCTGGCCGTCCAGGCGACGTCTTGCGAGGTGGAGTTCGGAGTAGAGGGTGGCGATGGCGCGTTCGGCGGGGTTGCGGTAGCCGAGGCCGGTCATGGTCCAGTCGCCGACTGCGATCAAGTCAGTGTCGTCGGCGAGGCCGAGGGCTTCGCGTTCCTGGTCGAGGCGCCATTCGGCGCGGGTGCGGCGGATCTCGGTGAAGGTGGTCGAGTAGCGCCGGGATTTGGTCAGGAAGTGGCCCCGGAACCCGAGCATGTGCGCCCACTTGCGCAGGTTCAGTTCCGCGAACTCATCCAGGCCGCCGAGGTCCCAGGCGGTGCGCATGAGCTGCTTGTGGTGCTCGGAGACGTCGAGGGCGTCGATGTGCTCGGCGGAGCGGATGCGGCAGTCCGCGCCCTCGGTCAGGCCGGTGCCTTTGGTGGCGTACTTGGCGACGTATCCGGCGACGCGCCGGTCGTGCCAGCCCTCGGCCCCCGGGTCGGCGGTGCCGATGGGTTCGACGTCGACCTGGTCTCCCCAGCGCAGCACGCGGGAGCCGGTAGCCGTGGAATGCGGGGTGCGCACGGCGACCGCGACCGAGGCGTCTTCGACGATGGCGGTCAGCAGGTCGGTGTCGACTTCGGCCGGCGGGGGCGGGCCGGTAGGTCCGTCGGGGCCGTCGATGCGGATCACGGCGTGGAAGTGGATGAGGCCGCGCCGCTGGTATTCGGCGACCTTGGCGTAGGACAGGCGCAGCACGTGGCGCAGCTCTGCCGGGCGCAGGCCGAGGGCGCGGGCGAGTTTGCGCCCGACAGCGATGGTGAAGCGGCGCCACAGCTCTCCGGCGTGGGCTTGCCAGAGCACCGACCCGGCGTAGTCGTAGGACTGCGGGTCCAACGGTGTCCCCAGTGCACTGTCGTAAGTGGAATGGACGGTGCCGCAGCCGCAGCGGCGGACCTTGCCGTGGCGCGCCGGACGGGAGTGCACGCGCCCGAAGGACGGAGCGGTCAGGGTGGCCAGCACCCGCACGTGACCGGTCACCGTCTCCGGGACGCCCTTGCCCCCGGCGAGCCCGCAGCGGATCAGGTGGAACGTGTCGTGGGCGTAGTGAGCCGAGCAGGACTCACACACCGCCGCGCGCCGGTTCTTGCACGGCACGAACACACTGCCCGAGAACTCCGAGACCACCGCACCGTTGCCGTCGACCAGCGAGGTTGATCCGGCCATGCGCACCGGCTTCGCACACCCCCGGGCGGCCTTCACTTTCTCGGCCCAGGAGTCGAAGTCCCGGCGTGCCAGGACGTGCGCGACCTCGGCCGGGTCGACGTGTTCGGCGACCAGGCCGGTGATGGCAGCGGGAGTCAGCGGCATCAGGCAGCCACCACCGGCCACACAGGAGCGGACGCGAGCGCGCGAGCCGCTCGGGCTCGGGCACGGTCGGGCCACACCGCCCGCAGCTCGTCGGCGATCACCGGGCAGCCAGTCTCTCGGGCGCGGGCGGTGAGGTAGCGGAAGGCGGACGCCATCTCCCGCAGTGTGAGCAGGCCGGTCCGCTCGATCCCCAGCTCGACAAGGTCGGCGAGGCGGGCTCGGTTGCCCCGAAGCGACAGCGGCAACGGCCGCTCACACAGGTACAGCGCGAACCGACGCTCGACGGTGTCCAGCGCGAACGCCGGGCGCGCCGGGGCCGTCAGGTGCACGGCGATCTCAGCCACGGCCCATCACCGCGCCCAGCAGATCGAACTTGGCCAGCGAGGCGCGGTCCATCTGCTTGCGCGTACCCCACACACGCCGCATCTCCCTGAACCACACCGAATCCGGCAGGTCGGCGAGACCGTCGCACACCTTCCGCCACTCGGCAGCGACACGGCGAACCTGCTCCGTGCCGAGCGCCGCCACACCACGCAAGAAGGTCTCCGCCAAGAAGTCGACCGACTCATGCAACCCCAGCGCGACCCCTGCCGCGTGAAGCGCTACCTGCACCTCGGTCGCGTCGAACACGTGCACACCGTCCGGCAGCGAGACGACCAGGGCAGCGCCCCACCGCGACTCACGGAACCAGGACTGACCGAGCGGCACCCTGCGCGCGGGCGGCTGAGCAGCCGAGAAGACGAACGCACCGCCGTTCACCCACGCCAAAGACAAGCTCACAGGCCCGAACGACGACGAGTTGACGACCAACACCCGTCCCGCTCCGGGCCCACCGGGGCGCTCAGCGGACATCGTGTCTACCGGATGCCGAAACGCGGTTCCAACGTTCATGACGTCTACCTCCCGTGCCGGACTGGGTTTAAGGCCATAAACCCACGATATCCGGCGGTATCTGATGCGGTTTAGGGGGTGAGAACTCCAAGGTACGCCCGCTTGGCCACGCGTGTCAACACGTCTAAACTCGGGATGGTGAGCAACGAATTCGAGGACGTCCGCCGGGATCCCGACCCCCTCCGACAGGGAAGACGTGCTACTCAGTTGCTCACGATCTACCAGCAGCAGACGGCGGAGCTTGCCCGTCTTCGCCGCCACGCGATCGAGCGGGCGCATCGAGAGCTGGGGCTGAGCTACACGGAGATCGCCGACAAGCTCGGAATCACCAAAGGTCGCGTCTCACAGATCAGGAGTACGGCGCCGGTACCCGAACGCGCCTTCTTCGGTGTAGGACCTGTCGCGATCGGAGTGCCGTACCGCTACCAGGTCACTGACCGTGAACGGCCCTTGATCGCTGCGGAGGACGCGAAGACCGCAGAGCAGTTCGATCGGTTTCTGGACTCGCTGTCCTTCGCTACCAGCCGGTACCAGATCGAGCCGGACAGGAACACGCCTCCCGCAGGTGACGCCGTTGTGATTTGTGGACCGAAGTCGGCGCCCGTGGGCACTTGGCTGTTGGACCAAGACCCTGCTCTGCAGATGGTCGAGGCGGACGGTCGCTGGTGGATCGAGGAGCAAGCCTCGGGAGAGCGGCACGCTTCACCGGCTGACGACCCCACGCCCAAGCCCGCTGACGTCGCCTACGTGGGACGGCACGTGATGGACAACCGGGTGGTGGTGCACGTCGCAGGCATCCACAGCATCGGCTCTCTCGGCGCTACCGACTACTTGGTGAAGAACCTCGCATGGCTGTTCAGCACCACTGCGGAGCAGCCATGTTCGCTGGTGGTGAGGGCACGATACGACGACCTGAGCATTGTCCATAGTGAACTTCTCGCCGGACCATTTGTGTGGTGATCTGATGCGCGCGGTTGTGGCCCAGCTCCCAGCCTCAGAAGCCAGTGACGACAAGGTGTTCACGACACCGAATGCAGTGGCCTTGCTCGACGGAGCATCTGCGTTCCGCTCCGTCCCGGTAGCCCCGGCGACGTACGCAGCACAACTTGGTGCCCGCATCCGGGACGGACTTCTGGCCGAACCTGCTGGCGACCTCCGAACGATCCTCGGAAACGCGATCAAGCAGACAGCCGACGGGCTGGACCTCGCGCCAGGAGAGTCGCCGTCGAGCACGGTCACAATCGCGCGGGAGACAGACGGATGGCTCGACGTGCTTGCGCTGGGGGACAGCATGGCCATCCTGCCAGGCAAGGTGATCACCGACGACCGAATGGATGCGCTGGGCCTTGAGCCGCGCAGCGCCTACCGGGCTCGACTGTCGGCTGGCGCCGGGTACGACGAGGAGCACCGCGAGATCCTTCGAGACCTCCAGACTCAGCAGGCTGCCCTACGGAACCGAGAGGGCGGCTACTGGATTGCGGAGGCTGATCGGGAAGCAGCTCGCCACGCCTTCGTTGAGCGTCATCGAGCTGAGGAAGTGCCGTGGCTGGTCCTCGCGAGCGATGGCGCCTACGAGCCGATGAAGCATCTGGGGCTGGACGACTGGCCGGAGGTGTCCGCCATGGACTACGACGCGTTGCACGGACTCCTGGTGCAGTGCCAGGCGTGGGAATCGGCATTCGATCCCTCTGGAGAGTCCCTGCCCCGGGCCAAGCGTCACGACGACAAGAGCCTGGTGGCCGTGCATACCGGCGCGTGAGATGGGCAGTCGGTGAGAAGTTTCTCTACAGGATCAAGGCGGCCCCTCCGGGGCCGCTCGGCCCCACGCCCCTTGCCCCGGCACGAGCGCGCGCGGGGCGTGCGGCCTCCGGCCGGTCCCCGCGCGCCGGCCGGGGCGAGGCGGGCCGAAATAGCCGCGGGGAGCAGATCCAGAAGAACCGATGTCCTCGCCGGACGGGCAGGTCTCCGAGATGGTCGACAGAGGAGCGGCAGTCGCGTCCGTGTGCGGCCTGTCGCCATCTCGTCGACCTCCCGAAGGGCTATCGCACCGCGTCAAGGGGGCGGCTCCCAGAGGCACGTTCAGGCTGGCCAAGGTGCCCCCTTGACCCGGCACGATCGGGCGTTGCCAGGTCGACGAGATGGCGAAGAGGCCACCCACTTGTAGGTAAAAGGCCAAGATCATCCGGCCGATTTACTCCCGGAATTCAGCGATCATCGATGACAAACACTCACATACGACAATCATTTGCACCTGCGAAAGTCGCTGGTAACGAGCAACATTGGCAGATGTCCACAAAGGATGTGGCAGACTGAATGCTGAACCGTAGGTTCTGGGTTCGAGCCCCAGGCGGCCCACCATTTTCCCAGTTCAGCGCCCCCGTGCGGCCGTGGAGGTCGGTCATGGTCCAGCCCCGGTCGGCGGTGGTCGCCGGGGCGGGCGTGGTCGGGTTGTCGGCCGCGTGGTTCCTGCAGGAGCGCGGCGTCGAGGTGACCGTCGTCGACCGGACCGGGGTGGCCGCGGGTGCCTCGTGGGGCAACGCCGGGTGGGTCTCGCCCGGGCTGACCATCCCGCTCAACGAACCGGCCGTGCTGCGGACCGGGCTCAAAGCCCTGCTCGACCCGGCCGCGCCGCTGCGGATCCCGGTGTCCGCCGACCCGGCGCTCTGGGCGTTCCTCGCCCGGTTCGCGCTGAACTGCCGCTGGTCGTCCTGGCGGCGGGCGGTCCAGGCCAACCGGCCGTTGAACGACGGCTGCCTCGACGCCTACGACACCCTCACCGCGAACGGCGTCGACGCGCCCGTGAAGTCCGCGCCCATCACCGCCGCGCTGGAGACGCGCGGTCAGGCGGTGGAGCTGCTGCGGGAGTTGCGCAGGATGGCCGACGCCGGCGAGCCGGTCGAGCACGTCGCACTCGACCGGGACCAGCTGCGCGAGCAGCTGCCGCTGGCCGCCCCCACCCTGACCGCGGGCGTGCGGATCGGCGGCCAGCGCCACCTCGACCCCGGCGCCTTCGTCCACGCGCTGTCCCGGTCCGTGCTCGCGAGGGGCGGCAAGATCCGCACCTTCGAGGCCGTCGACCTGGACATCCGCGACGACGGGGTGGTGGTGCACGGCCACGCCGCCGACGTGCTGGTCGTGGCCACCGGCGCCTGGCTTTCCCGGCTGGCCGCCCGCTGGGGCGTGCGCGTGCCGGTGCGGGCGGGCCGCGGGTACTCGTTCACCGTGCCGGTCGACCGCCCGGTGCCCGGCCCGGTCTATCTGCCCGGCGCACGGGTCGCGTGCACGCCGTACCAGGGCGCGTTGCGCGTCGCGGGCACGATGGAGTTCCGCGAGCCGGACGCCCCCGCCGACCTCGCGCGGGCGGACGCGATCACCGCCTCCGTGCGCCCGCTGCTCGAGGGCGTGCGCTGGGACGAGCGCCGTGACGTCTGGGTGGGGCCGCGTCCGATGACCACGGACGGCCGCCCACTGATCGGGGCGGTCCGCCCGCGGGTGTTCGTCGCCGGTGGTCACGGTATGTGGGGCGTGGCCCACGGCCCGGTCACCGGCAGGCTGCTGGCGTCGTGGATCACCAGCGGTGAGCGGCCCGAAGCGCTGCGTGCCTTCGACCCGCTGCGCTGACTCAGCCCCGGAACTCCACGTCGGGGTGCTGCGGCGACGGTCCGTCGAACAGCGGTTGCGGGCGGTGCCGCAGGTGCTCGTCGAAGAATGCGGTCAGGTAGGCGCGCTGCGCGGTCACGCTGCGCCCGGCGTCCACCGTGCCCAGAAAGGGCGCCACCACGGCCGGGTCGAGGCCGAGCCGCGGCACCAGCGACTGGTGGTCGGTGTAGCTGAAGTGCTCCCCGGCGGGCAGGTGCAGTTGGCGGAGCCAGCCGCGTTGGTGGCGCAGGAATTCCTGCCACGACAGGTCCGATACCGCGCTGTGATCACCGGCGCTCATCAGCAGGAACGGCTGGTCCAGACCTTCGTCGGCGACGCGGCCGAAGTCGCGGTTCCCCTGGTGGTAGGCCATGCTGCCGTCGAGGTTGACGCCCGCGTCGACGCGCCGGTCGGCCACCATGGTCTCCCCGGCGGTGAACCCACCCGCCGAATGGCCGAACACACCGACCCGGCTCAGGTCCATCGCGCGGCCGAGACCCGGTGGCAGGCCGGGCTTTCCGCCGCGGGTCAGCACTTCCAGCTGGTCCAGCACGAACCGGGTGTCCTGCACGCGGGTGGCCATCATCAGCTTGGAAACCTCCACGCTGGACGGTGGCATGGCGTGCCTGGCCACCCGGCCGTCCGGGAACTCCACCGCCACGGCTTCGTGGGTGTGGTCGATGGCGACCACCACGTAACCCTGGCTCGCGAGTTCCTCCGCCTGCGCCGTGCCGAGCGCACGGGACTGCTTGCCCCCTGGCGAAAAGAGCAACACCGGCTGCCATCCGGCGGCAGGCGCGCCGACGCGGGCACGGGTGGCGAAATCGTAATCGAGCCTGCCGGGGTCGACGCCGATGGCCGCGGCGTCCTCTTCGGACGCGACTTCGGCCACCCCCGGTGACATGTAGGGCGCGACGGGTTTCCGGCTGGGCAGGGCTGGATACCGGATCGTGACCATCAACTCGCGGACCGCGCCCAGCACCCACGGGTCCTGGCGCGAGTGGTCGATGAGGTGCACTTCGGTTACGCCGACGGGATACCGCCCGGTCGGTGCGGGCAGGGCGGACCCGCTGCTCGCGGACGCGGCCGGGGCCGTCAGCGCGACGGCGGCGAGCACGCCCAGTGCCATGGCTCGTTTTCTCATGTGGCGAAGCTAGGGACCGCGGCGGTCCGGGCACATCGGGTGGATCACCGACCGCGACCCGGAGATCGGAAGTCACGCGGGAATCACAGTCGGTGCAGGTAGGACGGATCGCCGACTAGGCTCGCGCGGGTGACGAACGAGCTGGGTATGCGCGAGCGCAAGAAGCTGCGCACGAGGAACGCGCTCATCCAGGGCGCGCTCCGGCTCTTCCACGACAAGGGGTTCGACGAAACCACGGTCGCGGAGATCGCCGCGACGGCCGATATCTCCACGCGCACCTTCTTCAGCTACTTCGAAAGCAAGGACGACATCGTCTTCTACGACGAGCGCGCCCGGCTCGGGCGCTCGCTGGAACTGCTGACCGGCCGACGGCCCGGCGAGACCCCGGTCGAACTGCTGCGGCGGGTGCTTTCGGACGGTGTGCTGGACACTGATCTGGAACGCGCGCAACTGATCGCCTCGGTGCCCGCGTTGCAGGCGCGCGAACTGCACCTGCTCTTCGACACGCAGCGACGGCTCGCGCACGCGTTGCACCGCGCGTGCCCGCGGGAACTGGACCTGGTCGACGCCGCCACCGCGGTCGGCGCACTGGTGGGCGCGATCAAAATGGCGATCGCCGCCAGCCGAGGCCGCGGCGACGACGCCGAGGAAACCCGGAAAGCCGCCGAACGAGCCGCGGACATCGCGCTCGCCGGGCTCGACTCACTCAACGGAAACCGCGCAGCAGCACCAGAACGCTGACCAAGGCAGCCGCACGCAACCGCCAAGCGCACCCGCGACACCCACTCCAGTTGGCGGAATCGGGCAGGGGCAACAAATCACTGATCGGGCACGCCACCACAACCGCAGCCGAAGAAGGCGGCGGAAAAGCCCTCGCGACCCGCGCGACGCTCCACCCACTCGGCAAACTCCGTGCGGGGTAACGAATCGGCGAATGGGCCAGCCGCGGGCGTGCGGTGGCCTGCACCCGCCAATAGGCCAAGCGACCAGTGAGCCCAGTTACCCGACGGGAATCGAGAGGTGGCGCCAGGCCATCCGGACCGAGCGACGCGATTGGAACGTGCCAACCGGCGAAAGCGCGATCGAGCGCGGCAACCTACGCCGCCAATGACAGAGCCCAGCTATGCCCAGCCGCTCGACGGAATCCGGGTGCCGGTAACAAATCGACGAATGGACCAGCCGCGAGCGTGCGGCGACCTGCACCCGCCAATGGCCAAGCGACCACTGAGCCCAGCTACTCGACGGGAATCAGGAGAGGGCGCCAGGCCATCCGGGCCGAGCGACGCGATTTGAACGTGCCAACCGGCGAAAGCGTCGGCGAAAGCACGATCGAGCGCGGCAACCTACGCCGCCGATGGCAGAGCCCAGCTATGCCCAGCCGCCCGGCGGAGTCCGGGTGCCGGTAACAAATCGGCGAATGGCCAGCCGCGAGCCTGCACCCGCCAATGGTCGAGCGATCAGTGAAGCCCCAGCCACCCGGCGGGATCTAGGGTGACACTGAGCCATCCGCGCCGAGCGAACCATTTGGAACGTGCCAACCGGAGAGTGGCGGCACGCGCGCCTCAGTCCACTCGGCAGGAACTGAAGGTGGCACTGAGCCATCCGTGCGAGGCAACACGATTGGAACGTGCCAACCGGGGCCAGTGGCGGTACGCGCGTGTCAGTCCACTCGGTGGAAACCTTGTGGTAGTGACAGATCGCGGATGGAGCCATCGGCGTCTACAGAGACATTCAGGGTGCCGCCGCCTACTGGGAGGCCGCGGACGTCGAAGGCGCCGATCGGCGAGGGCGGGGGCGAGAGCGAGAGCGCGCCTGCCGGAATATCCACCTGCAAACCGAGGAAGGTTCGCAGTAGGACAACCGCCGAGGCGGCGGACCAGGCTTGCGGGCGGCAAGAAGCGCCGTACGGCAACGGAATCGGTGAGTCGTCCGCGCTGAAACCGGCGTACAGCTCGGGCATTCGGTAGTTGAAGGCGTCCGCGGCCGTGATCAGTTGGGCGCCCAACTGGGCGGCGGCGCGACCGTGCCCCGCGCGGGAGAGGCCGTTGACGACGATCGCGGTGTCGTGGGGCCAGACCGAACCGCAGTGGTAGCTCAGTGGCGAGTATCCGTCCATTGTGGACGACATGGTGCGCAGGCCGTAGCCCGCTGCCAGGTCCGGGCCGAGGAGGTGTGCGGCGATGGTGGCGGACTCCGCTTCACTAACCAAGCCGGTGCCGAGCAGGTGGCCGATGTTGCTGGTCAACGCGTCGACCGGCACCTTGTCGCCGTCGAGGGCGAGGGCCGGGAAGCCGTTGACCCAGAACTTCTCGCGGAAGCGCGTGCGCAGGCCGGCTGCCCAATCGACAAGGCCGTCGGCCGGTTCGCCCAGTGCGGTCAGCAGGCCGGCCGCGCGGACCACGGCTTCGTGTTGGTAGCCCTGGACTTCCGACAACGCGACCGGCGGCTCGGCACGCCGTCCGTCGGCGAAACGGACCGCGTCGCGGGAGTCCTTCCAGCCCTGGTTCGCCAAGCCACGGCCGGTTTCATCCAGGTATTCGGCGAAACCGTCGCCGTCGGTGTCGGCCAGCTCGGTGATCCAGGTGAGCGCGGCACGCAGGTTCGGCAGCAGCTCACGCACGCGCTCCTCGGCCAGCCCCCAGCGCCACGCGTCGTGCAACAAGCACACCCACAGCGCGGTCGCATCGACCGTGCCGTAATACCAAGCGGGCAGCGACATCCCGCGCAGCTTGAAGTCGGCGCGACGACGTTCGTGCAGGATTTTGCCCGGTGCCTCGCCGGTGGCCGGATCGTGCTCACGTCCCTGCGAGCGCGCCAGCGTGCGCAGGGTTCCGGCGGCGAGGTCCACCGAGACCGGCAGCAGCAGGCGAGCCGCCCAAATGCTGTCGCGGCCGAAAAGCGTGAGGTACCAAGGCGCGCCCGCGCCCGCGAAGACGTCCTCCGGGTGCTCGCGCTCGGCCAGGAGCAGGCCGGTGAGGTCCGCCAGCGAGCGGTTCAGGAAGCTGGTGAACCGGCGGTCGTCCGCGCGCACC
This sequence comes from Saccharothrix sp. AJ9571, assembly GCF_021725495.1. Lineage (NCBI taxonomy): Bacteria > Bacillati > Actinomycetota > Actinomycetes > Pseudonocardiales > Pseudonocardiaceae > Saccharothrix > Saccharothrix sp. AJ9571. Next base: position 2,092,610 of record NZ_CP091382.1, read on the forward strand.
TCAGGGGTCGCGAGCACCGGCGCACCCGGCACGAACAGCGGCGCCTCGTCGGTCACCGAGACCGACCAGCCCAGTCGCGTGGGCGCGTCGACCGTCCAGCAGGCCACGACTTTCCCGTCCCGCAACGAGAACTCGGCGCCCTCGGCGACCACGTGACTGGTGAGCCCGCCGGATTTCCAGAAGACGCCCGAACCTTCCAGCACGGGCGGCACCGGCTCGCGCGAGCCGCCGCCCTTGATCTCTTCGATCGGCGCGAAATCGGCCGACAGCGTCAGCTCCACCACGCAGCGCACCGGCGCGGACGCGGAACTGGCCAGCTCCAGTTCCTCCTGCATGCCACGCGGACCGGCCGTCCGGTGCCGCCGCAACCAGACCGTCGGATCCGGTCCCGGATCGCCGAACCCGCGCAGGAGCCCGGTGAACTCGCCCCGGTCGGCCCCCGGCTCGGTGAACCCGATCGGCTCCGCTTCCCTGCCGTCGACCGTGACCACGGCCTCCCCGAGCACCCGCAGGTCACCGTGCAGCACACCCTGGGTTCCGGCGGGCCGGAGCTGCCCGTCACGACCGGAGAGCACCACCGTCGGCGCCCGCAGCGCGATCGCGAGGTCGTGCAGCAACGGCTGCTTTCCGGACATGCGCACTCCTCAGCACTGGGGAGCCACCATTTGAACGATCCAATGGAGGCCGTGTCAAGCCTGCCCCGGCTGTTGACAGCAGCGGCCGCGCTGCACGACATTGATCGTTCAAACCCGCACACGGAGAGGCTGGACATGGGCGGCAGAGCCACGCTGAACTCGGTGGCCGCGGCAGCGAACGTGTCGCGGCAGACCGTCTCCAACGTGCTGAATTCACCCGAACTGGTCAGCGAGGAGACCCGTGAGCGCGTGCAGGCCGCGATCGACGCACTCGGCTACCGCCCGCACACCGCCGCCCGGCAGTTGCGCACCGCACGCTCGCAGATCATCGGGCTCCGGCTGAAGCCGGCTCGCGGCGGCGTGCTCGACCAGTTCCTGCACTCGCTCACCGCCACCGCCGAGCGCCACGACCACCGGATCATGCTCTTCGCCGCGAACGACGACGAGGAGGAAACCCACGCGTACGCCGATCTTGTCGCCTCGGTCGGGGTCGACGCCTTCGTGCTGACCGGCACCCACCACGGCGACCTGCGCACCCGCTGGCTCCTCGACCGCGGCCTGCCCTTCGTCACCTTCGGCCGCCCGTGGGGTGCCGAGGACGACCACCCGTGGGTGGACGTGGACGGCGCCGCCGGTACCCGGATGGCCACGGATCACCTGGTGCACAACGGACACCGGCGGATCGCGTTCGTCGGCTGGCCGGAAGGCTCCGAAATCGGCGACGACCGCCGCGCCGGCTGGGCCGCCGGGCTCGCCGCCGCCGGTATCGACGCACGTCCGCAGGCGTCGGTGTTCGATGGCGTCGCGGGTGGCCGGGCCGCCGCCGCCGAACTCCTGGACGGGCCCGCGCCGACCGCCTTTGTCTGCGCCAGCGACTCGCTCGCGTTCGGCGTGGTCGCCGAACTCCGCGAACGCGGCCTGCGCCCAGGCGCGGACACCTCGGTGATCGGCTTCGACGACACCCCGACCGCCGAGGTGCTCGGGCTGAGCAGCGTCGCCCAGCCGATCACCGAGGTCGCCGCGGAATGCGTCCGCCACCTGCGCGCGGTGCTGCGCCAGGAGTCCAAACCCACCGCCGTGCTGCTCACGCCGAGGTTGATGCTGCGCTCAACCTGACTCACCCCAAGGTCAGGACGAAGGGTTGTAGTGCTCGTGTGCGGCTTCCGCCGCGGTCTTGAGTTCAGCGGGCTCGACGCGGCCTTCGGCTTCCAGGACGGCCATCCACGCGTACACGGCGGCACCCGCGTACTCACGTGATTCCGGCGTGTCGTGCTCGGCGGCGGAGTCGGCGAAGACCTCGCCGTCCAGGTGCCGCCGCAGGCCGAGGACCGCCTGGTCCCAGCCGGGGCCGACCGAAAGCGTGCCCGAATCGGGGAACAGGCCGCCGGGCACGGTGTGCTCCAGCACGAGCACCGTGGTGTCCTGGCCACCGCTGGTCAGCTCCACCGTGACGATGCTGTTCTCGTCCCCGAAGGTCACCTCGAACGACGTCGGCGGTTCGCAGCGGCGGATCTCCCCGCCCGCGTTGCCCTCCAACTGGAACGAGCCGCCGGCCTTCAGCTCGCCGGTGATCGGCAGGAACCAGCGCGGGATCCGCTCCTCGTTGGTCAGCGCGTCCCAGACGTCTTCGACTTCGGCCTGGTAGGTGCGGGTCAGGCGCAGCGCGCGCACCTCGCCCGCGGCACCCGGGCGGTTGGCGACCTCGCGGCGCACCGCGTTGATCTGGTTGACGATGTCAATCACGTGACTGGCCCTTCCGGCGTTCGCGTTGGCCCCGGGCCAGTTCGGTGCCCAGGGCGTCGAGGTGCTGGTTCCAGAACCGGCGGAAGTGCGCCAGCCAGTCGTCGACCTCACGCAGCGGCGTGGTGTCGACGGCGTACAGGCGGCGGGTGCCCTCGGCCCGGACGGACGCGAACCCGTTCTCCCGCAACACTTTCAGGTGTTGCGAGACCGCGGGCTGGGAGATCCCGAACTCCGCGCGGATGACCTCGGTCACCGCCCCCGAAGACTGCTCGCCGGTGGCGAGCAACTCCAGGATGCGGCGCCGGACCGGGTCACCGAGAACGTCGAACGCGTGCACCGGCCGACTATCTCAGCATCGACTTATATAAGTCAAGGCTTCCGGAAGGCGAAGCAGCACCCGGGCCTCAGCGCACGCGCACCAAGCTGATGCCCGCCAGCACGAAGAACACCAGCACCACGAGTGCGGCGGTGCCGCCGCCGGTCGAGCTGGTGAGCGTCTGGTCGACCGCGCCGGCCAAGCGGATGCCGCAGTCGGCCACCACCCAGTGGCGTCCCGGCTCGATCCGGGTGAATTCGACCTTCGTGCCGAACACCCCGGCCGCGTCGGCGACCGCAGCCCCCACGGGCAGGCCGTCCGAGGTCAGTTCCACCTTCCCGCCGGGGTCGCAGCCGGCGCCGGAGGCGGCGAGCGGGTCACCCGGGTTGACGCTCGGGCGGTCGAGCACGAGCACGCCGTCGGCGGGTGGCGGCGGTTCCTCGGCCACCGACGCCGGGGTCTCGATCGCGGGCGGCGGCGTGGTGGTCGTAGTCGTTGTGGTCGGAGGCGTCGTAGTGGTGACCGGGGGCTTGGTGGTCACCACCGGGGGCTTGGTCGTCGTGGTGACCGGCGGCTTGCTCGTCGGCCCGAGCACGGTGAACACCGCGGAGGCACTGAGTTCCTGCGACGCGCAGACGCCCTGGACGGTGTGCGCGCCCGGTGCCGCACCGGCGGGCACGCTCGCGCCGACCGAACCGCTGCTCGCCGGGGCGACCACCGAAGCCAGCGCCGATCCGTCCCAACTGAACGCAATTGTCCGACATTTTCCAAATCCGGCCCAGCCGATGGTGAATTGACTACCCGCCATTCCGCTGGACGGTTTCAAACTGACCGACGGCGCTTGTGCCGACGCCGCACCCGATCCGGCCGAAAACCCTAGAACGAGGCCAAAAAGCAGCGAGGTGGCGATGCTGATCCGCATACCGCGATCCTTATGTGTTGTAGCATTTTCGCACTGTCGGCAAACTCGAGGCGGGGAACACCGGATGAGACGCACGATGGCCGTCGCGGTTGTCTCCGCCGCGGTTTTTTCACTCATCGGAACAATTCCCGCGGCCGCGCAGGACGAGCCGCTCACCGTCGCGGTCACGGTCGACGGGCAGGACGTCGCGGACCGCACGGTCACCATCGACCCGGCGAAACCGGTGGAACTCGGGCTCACCGCGATCAACCGCGGCAGCGCGCCGGTGCGCGTGCGCAGCGTGCGGGTCTCCGGTGTCGCGCTGGCGCTGACCTTCTTCTCCTACGACACCACGGTCCCCTTCGAGGTACCGGCGGGCGGCCGGGTCACCCGCACGCTCGTGCTGGACCTCGCCGAACTGGACGGTCAGGCGATGGGCCTGCTGCCCGGCTCGGTCGAACTCCTCGATGTCGACCGCGAACTGGCCGCCAGTGCCGCGCTGGTCACCGACATCCGCGGCTCGTTCTGGTCGGTCTACGGCATCTTCGGGCTCGCGGTGCTGTCGCTGACGATCGTCGCCTGGGCCACCGCGCTGCTCGCGCTCGCGCGGCACCGGCTCCCGCGCAGCCGCGCCCGCCGGGCCCTGCGCTTCCTGCCGGCCGGGTTCGGCACCGGGCTGACCGCGGTGGTGACGCTCTCGGTCCTGCGGGTGATGCCGCCCGAACCGGCGCTCGAGGTCCCGGTGGTGCTCGGCGCGGCCGCGATCGCGCTGCTGCTCGGCTACCTCACCCCGCACACCCAGCCGATGGACGCCGACGCCGACACGATCCCGGTCACCACCCGGCCGATCGACCCGTCGACCGAGGGCTACGCCCGATGACCGCCCCGACCGCGCTCAGCGCCGCGCTGCCGCAGTACCGGATCGGCGCGGAGATCGGCTCCGGCGGCATGGGCGTGGTCTACGCCGGGGTCCACCGGTCGCTGGGACGGCAGGTGGCGATCAAGCAGCTGCCCGCGGAGGTCGCCGGGAAGCCGGGGCTGAACGACCGCTTCGACCACGAGGCCCGCGTGCTGGCGAGCCTGGACCACCCGCACATCGTGCCGGTCTACGACTACGTCCACGCCGGTCACGGCAGCCTCCTGGTGATGGAGAAGCTCAACGGCGGCACGGTGTACCACCGGTTCGCGGCCGGGCGGGTCACCGGCGAACAGGCCTGCGCGATCTTGCTGGCCACCCTCGCCGGACTGCACGCCGCGCACACCGCCGGCGTGCTGCACCTCGACGTCAAGCCGAAGAACCTGCTGTTCAGCGCGGGCGGGGTGGTCAAGGTGGCCGACTTCGGCATCGCGCAGGTGATCAGCGAGGGCGCCACCCTGGTCACGCACGGCGGCGAGGTGCAGGGCACCCCCGCCTACATCGCGCCCGAACAGGCCATGGGCAACGCGCTGAGCCCGGCGGCGGACGTCTATTCGGCCGGAACCGTGCTGTACGAACTGCTCAGCGGCGAGGTCCCGTTCGACAGCACGCGGGGCGCGCTGAGCATGATGCGCCAGCACATGTTCACCGACCCGAGGCCGATCCGCGGGGTGCCGGAGCCGCTGGCCGGGGTGGTCATGCGCAGCATCGCGCGGGAGCTGCCGGGACGGTATCGCGAGGCGGAAACGTTCGCGGCGGACCTCGCCTCGGCGGCGACGGCGGTCTACGGTCCCGGCTGGCTGGAGCGGTCCGGCGTCCCGGTGCTGCACCTGACACCGCGAGTGGTCTCAGCGCTGGCGACCCCGCACGTGGTGCCGAAGTCACCGACGCTGACCACCGCCCGGCCCGCCACCTCGGCCCCGCGCTGGCCGATATTGGGCGCGGTGGCGGCCCTGCTGGTGCTCGCCGCGCTCGCGATCTTCTCGCCGACCCGGTTGCCGCACGTGCCCCAGGCCTCGACCGTGGTCGCCGGCGCCCCGCTGCCCGGCCCGGCCACGGTGAACCTGAGCCGGCCGATCTCCATCGAGGTGGACGACGCCGGGGACGGCCCGGTGGACGTCACGCTGGGTCTGTCGGTGGCGAACGTGCCGCTGGGCTCGGCTTCCGCGCCCGCGCAAACCACCGAGGACGGGCGGCTGGTCACCGAGGTCGAGCAGCCGGGCCTGTCGCGGTGGATCGTCGGTGGCGCGGTGACCGGCGAGCTGACCCTGTCGCGGCCGGGAGATCCGGTGACCGTGCAGCGCTTCACGCTGGTCACCGAGCAGCACCCGCTGGCCAGCGCACTGGGCGCGGGCAGCCTGCTGCTCGCGTTGTTCGCCGCGGCCTACCTCGAATCCGGCCTGCGCACGCTGCGGCAGGGCCGCCGCTGGCGGGCGGCGAAGGTCGCCGGACCGGTGCTGGGCGCGGTGTTCGGCGTGACGGCGTGGCTGTTCGCCTCGGTGCTGCTGGGGCACGAGCCATCGCCGTTGTTCGCGCTGGGCGCGGCGGCGGCCGGAGGGGTCGCGGCCGCGTGCGTGGTGCTCGGCGTCAGACCTCGGAGCGCGTCAACCCGGTGAGGATCTTGCCGAGGAAGTCGGCGTCCGCGCCGATCGGCTCCCCGGTCATCAGCGGCTCCGGCACGGCCGAGCGGTTCGCGTCCCGCCGCGGCAGCGCCACCGCACCCGCGGTGACCCCGATCGGCAGCGGCAGCTCGCACCAGATGCGCTTGCCACCGCCTCGCAGCGGCTCGACCCCGGCGTGATCACCGTCCAGCTCGGGTGCGGTCTCCGGCGGCTGCCCGTCTTCGACCTCGATGACCAGGCAGTCACCGCGCACCTGGAGGCGGATCAGCACGAAGCCAGGCCGTTCCGGGGCGGCGCCCTCGACCGAAGCGGTGACCAGTTGCGCCACCAGGTTCTCGGCCTGGTCGATCAACGGCTTCAACGACCATTCACCGAGGGTGAATCTGACGAACATCGCCGAGCAGTTGACCGCACTGGGCAGCGCGACCAGTCGGATGTCATCGAGTTGGGCGGCTTGTGCGCTCACCGTGCTCCCTTCGTCCCCGACCACGGTGTCGCGCATAATGCCAGCTCACCCACTCGATGTCACTCAAAGGGGTGGGCAGCTGACGGTATCTGCGGCCGGTTTCCCGCCTCCTGTGTGTGATACGAGGGGGAAATCCGATGGTTCTGCGAGAACTGACCACCACGGTCCGTGGTCGAACCGAGCGGTACACGGCGGGCGGCGAAGGCTCGCCGGTGCTGTTCCTGCACGACCAAGGCGATTCGTTCCGCCCGGCGCTCGAAGCGATGGCTACGCGCGGTATGCGGGTGCTCGCGCCCGCGCGGCCGGGTTCCGATCCGGAATGGGTGACCGAATTTTTACATTCGGCGGGCATCCGCGAGCCGGTCGCGATCGTCGGGCACGGCCTCAGCGGCGCGGTCGCCGTGCGCACCGCACACGCCACCCTGCACACCGTGCAGCGCCTGATCCTCATCGATTCGATCGGCGCTTCCGCGCTGCGGACCGCGCTGGCGGGCCTGCGGCGGCGCGAACTGCCGGTGTCGCTGGTGTGGAGCGCCGACCGGACCTGGGCGTGGTCGGCGATGAACGCGCTGAACCTGGCGCTGGGGCAGCCGGGGCACCTGCTGGTCTCGGCCGGGCAGAACTGGCGGCGGGACCCGCGCGCGTTCGGGCGGATCGTCGGCGACCTGGTCCGGCCGCGGTTGAACCTCGGGTTCCGGCCGGTCGCGCTGTCAGTCTGCCGCTAGCGCCTTGCGCAGCAGGACCAGCAGCGCCTCCTGGTCGGCCTGGTCCAGTTTGGCCAGCGGGGACGCCTCGGCGAGGCCGTAGAGCATCGCGGTCCGCACGCGCACGCCTTCGGGGGTGAGCTGCAGTGCCTTGGACCGGCGGTCGCGCGCGCCCGGCACCCGCTCGGCCAGGCCGCGCTCGGTGAGCCGGTCGGCCAGGAAGGTGACGCTGGAGCGGTCGCAGCGCAGCCGTTCGGCCAGCGTCTTCATCGCGGGCGGCGGCTGCTCGGGGTCGATGGCGAACAGGGCCTGCGACAGGGGCGCGGTCAGGGACAGCTCGGCGAGCGTGCGCTCCATCCGCGCACTGGTGCGATCGGCGACGGCGAGCAGTGCCTCGAGCAGCTCGTCGAATTGGCTCACGCGCGCACACTAGTTGACCAGGCCCTTAGTTCGCAAAACAAACTAGTAGCGGGAGTACGGTGTCGGCCGTATGAGCGGAGAACCGGACGTCGTGGTGGTCGGTTCCGGCCCGAACGGGCTGGCGGCTGCGGTGGTGCTGGCCCGCGCCGGGCTGCGGGTGCAGGTGCGCGAAGCGGCGGCGGAGATCGGCGGCGGGCTGCGCTCGCTCCCCCTGTTCGACCAGGACGTGGTGCACGACATCTGCTCCGCCGTGCACCCGATGGCGAACGCCTCCCGCTTCTTCCGCGAGTTCGACCTGGCCGCGCGCGGGGTCGAACTGCGGGTCCCGGCGGTCGCGTACGCGCACCCGATCGAAGGCGCCGAATCCGCCATCGCCTACACCGACCTGGCCGCGACCTGCGGTCGGCTGGGCGTGGACGCACCGCTGTGGCGGCGGCTGATGGGCCCGCTCGCCGAGCGCAGCACGCAACTGGTCGACCTCCTGCTCGGCGACGGCAGGCACTTCCCGCTCGATCCGCGGACCGCCCTGCTGCTGCCGCCGCGCGTGCTCGCCCACGGCTCCTTCCTGGCGAAACGTGCTTTCGCGGGCAAAAGAGCACCGGCTCTGCTCAGCGGGGTGGCCGCGCATTCCGTGACCGCACTGCCCAGCCTGTCCGGGGGCGGTTCGGCCCTGCTGCTCGGGCACCTGGCGCATGCGACCGGCTGGCCGATCCCGGTCGGCGGCAGCCGCCGGATCGCCGAGGCGATGGTCGACGACCTCCGGCGGCACGGCGGTTCGGTGGTCACCGAGGCCCCGGTCACCGATCTTCGCGAACTACGCAAAACGCCCGCCATCCTGCTCGACGTCACCGGAAAAACCCTCCTCGACCTGGGCGATCAGCTTTTGCCCGCTAAAGCATCCCGGCGGCTTCGGCGGGCGAAAAACGGGCCGGGGGCGGCCAAGGTGGACTTCCTGGTGTCCGAGCCCATCCCGTGGCTCGACCCCGAGATCGCGCGGGCCGGCACGGTTCACCTCGGGGGTACGCGAGAGCAGGTGTACGCCGCCGAGACCGACGTCGCCCGCGGGCGGCGGGCGAGCGAGCCGTTCACCCTCGTGGCCGAGCCGATGGTCACCGATCCCGGCCGCGGCCTGCCCGGCAGGCGCCCGGTCTGGGCCTACTGCCACGTGCCCCACGACGACCGCGCCGATCCGGTCGAGGTGATCACCCGGCGCATCGAGCGGTACGCGCCCGGCTTCGCCGACACCGTGCTCGCCGCGCGCGGCGTCAGCGCCCACGAGCTGGGCGAGTACAACCCGAACTACGTCGGCGGTGACATCGGCGCCGGGGCGATCACCCCGTTCCGCCTGGTCAGCGGGCCGTTTCCGGGCTGGGACCCGTACCGCACCCCGCTCGGCGGCGTCTACTTCTGCTCGGCCGCCACCCCACCCGGCCCCGGCGTGCACGGCATGGCCGGTTACCACGCCGCCCGGTCGGTCCTCCGCCGCGAATTCGGCGTGCACGAGGTACCGGACCTGGCGCCGCGTCAACAGGGCGTCAACAACACCGGCGGGCCCGTCAGCAGGCCGTAGGCGGACCGTCCACTCCGGACCGGGGCGAGTTGTGCTGGCGGGGTAGCAGACCCCGACCCCCGGAGGTAGTCGTGACCCTCGCCGAGTTGCTCCCCAGCCTGGGCTGTGCCGTCGCGGACCGGCTGGATCCCGCCGAATGGCCGCCCGGCACCCGGATCGGCCGGGACGGTGAGCTGGAGTTCGCCGGGGTACCGGTGACCCAGCTCGCCGCCCGCTTCGGCACGCCCGCGTACCTGCTCGACGAGGCACACGTGCGCCACCAGGCGCGGGCGTACCGCGAGGCCCTGCCGGAGGCGGAGATCGCCTTCGCGGGCAAGGCGCTGTGCACCAAGTCCGTGCTGCGCTGGGTCGCGGAGGCGGGCCTTTCGCTGGACACCTGTTCCGGCGGTGAGATCGCCGTGGCCAGGGCGGCCGGGTTCCCCGCGGACCGGATCCTCCTGCACGGCAACGTGAAGACCCCGGAGGACCTGAAGACCGCGCTCGGGTACGGCGTCGGCCGGATCGTGCTGGACTCGCTCGACGAGATCGAGCAGCTCGGCACGCTGGCGCACGGCCGCCAGGAGGTGCTGATCCGTGTGGTGCCCGATGTGGACGGTGGCACGCACGCCGCGATCACCACCGGCACCGAGGGGCAGAAGTTCGGCTTCTCCCTGCTGCCGCGCGTGACCGACAACCTCGACCGCGCGGTCGCCGCCGTGCTCGCGCAACCGTCGCTGCGGCTGACCGGGCTGCACTGCCACATCGGTTCGCAGGTGTCCAGAGTGGACGCCTACGAGCAGGCGGCGCGGCGGATGGTCCGGGCGCTGGTGCACGTCCGCGAGACCTACGGGCTGGAGCTGACCCACCTGGACCTCGGCGGCGGGCACGCCGTCGACTTCGACCTGCACGGGTACACGCGACGGCTGCGGGTCGCGCTGTCCTATGAGTGCTCGGTGCACGACTTCCCGGTGCCGCGCCTGACCATCGAACCGGGACGGGCGATCGTGGCGCGGGCGGGCATCACGCTGTACCGGGTGTGCGCGGTGAAACGCGGCAGCCGCACGTTCGTCGCGGTGGACGGCGGCATGAGCGACAACCCGCGCCCGGCCCTGTACGGCGCCCGCTACACCGCGCGACTGGCGAACCGGGGCTCACGCGCGGAACGGCAGTCGATGGTGGTCGTCGGGCGGCACTGCGAATCGGGCGACATCCTCGCCCACGACGTGCCCCTGCCCGCCGACGTCCACGCCGGTGATCTGCTCGCGGTGCCGGGCACGGGTGCCTACCACCACGCACTGGCGTCGAACTACAACCAGGTCGGACGGCCGCCGCTGGTCGGCGTGCGTGACGGCATCGCCTCCCTGCTCGTCCGCCGGGAAACCGAGGAGGACCTGCTCGCGCGCGACCTCGGTTAGAGGACCGGTTCCAGCACCATCGGCTTGGCTCGCACCTTCTCGTGCCAGCCGAGTGCGGTCACCGCGGCGACCACGATGAGCAAGCCGAGCCACTGCGTGACGGTCAGCGTGGTGCCGAGGAAGGCGACGCCGATCACCGCGGCCGTCACCGGGAAAGCGAGTTCGGCGAGCGTCGCACGCGAAGCCGGGGTGGTGCGCAGGCCGGCGTAGTAGAGGCTGAGCGCGAGCAGACCCGGGATGAAGGCGAGCAGCAGCAGACCGGGCACGTTCGCCCAACCAGGTACGAACGAAACGCCCTGCAGGCCGACGATCGCGGCGGAAACCGGGAGCCCGACGGTGAACCGGAGCACGGTGACGTCCTTGGCGGGCAGGCTGTGCGAGACGAGCCTGCCGAGCACGGTGCCCGCCGCCCACAGCACCGCGGCGCCGATCGCGAGCAGGGCCGCGCGCAGGGCGCCGACCTCGATGTCGAGCGGGTTCTTGAACGCCAGCAGCCAGGCGCCGAGCAGCGCGGGAACGGCGAACAGGGCGTAGCCGGGGCGGATGCGCTCGCGCAGCAGGAAGAAGGCGGCGAGCACGACGAACACCGGCTGCAGCTTCTGCAGGACCAGCGGCGTGACCGGGTCGCCGGTGCGGAAGGCCGCGGTGAACAGGGCCGTGGCCAGCGCCGACGAGCCGCCGCCGATGATCAGCACGGCGATCCACTCGCGCGGGCCGCAGGCGCGCAACGCCCGCAGCGCGCGGGGGACGAGCGGGGAGAGCGCGAGCACGACGATGAGGTGTTCCCAGAACACCACGGTCGCCGGCGGGAGGGCGTGGGCCAGTGGCAGGCGCAGCAGGCCGTCGGTCCCCCAGAGCGCGGCGGCGATAGCCACCAGCCAGGTCCGGTCCGCCGGAGTTCGTTCCGTTGTCACGCCACCGATAGTACGACGCTCATCGAATTGAGGGGGCTGTCAAGGCCTGCGATGGGATTCACCTCATCAGGCAGGAGTAGTGGCGCGGTCACCGCGCGGAGCGATAGGTAGTGTCCATGCGACGTCTGGTCCCCGCCTTGCTTGCCGTGCCCCTGCTCGCCCTGGCCGCTCCGGCCTCGGCAGCTCCCGGCGGTTTCGAGGTGGTCACGGCTTCCGGCGCGTTCGGCTCCGCGGCTCCGGCGTACACGTACCAGCCGGACTTGGTCCCGGCCGGCGCGACGGCGAGCGTCTTCGCGGCCTCGGCCCCGGAGTTGGGCACCAGCGTCACCCTGGTCGTGACCGGCCTGCGGGCGGACCGCGAATACGGCGCACACGCCCACACGCGCCCGTGCGGTGCTTCCGGCGCGGACGCGGGCCCGCACTACCAGAAGCAGGTGGACCCGGTCTCGCCCTCGGTCGACCCGGCGTACGCCAACCCGGAGAACGAGATCTGGCTCGACCTCACCACCAATGGCACCGGCACCGGGATCGGCGCCACCCACGTCGACTGGCAGTTCGACGCCGATCGGCGCGCGGGCTCGGTGGTCGTGCACGAAACCCACACGCACACCCACCCCGGCCACGCCGGCACCGCGGGCGCGCGCCTCGCGTGCCTGAACGTCACCTTCTGACCTCCTGGCGTGGCGCGGGTGTCATGGACGGTCTGCCGCGAGACCGGCGGCAGACCGTCCATGACCCGCGCCGGGCCGCCCCACCCCGAAACGAGCGAAGTGAAGACCTACCACGCCGAAGTCAGCCGCGATGGCGAGTACTGGCTGATCCACGTGCGCGAACTGGACCGGCACACCCAGGCACTGAGCTGCCAGGACATCCCGATGGTGGCGGGGGCTCACGCCCTCGCCGTACCAACACCGGGCCTGAGCGGCCTCGCTCAGAAACGAACTGGCCCCCAGGAAGCCCGCACTGACACCATCGAGCCAACTGTCTAGCCCAGCCTTGACGTTTGCGTCTAGCCGCCCCTAGACATACTCTGCGAAGAGACGGCAGGTCATCAAGAAGATCGCGATCGCAGCCAAAAAGCAGGAGGCGGAGTGGGTGCTGGCACGGGAAGGCGCCAACCACACCGTTTACACCCTGAACGGCGTGGTTGTCCCCATCCCGCGCCACAACGAACTCGGCGAGATCTTCGCGGTCGACATATTCAAGGAATGCGAAGGCGTCTTGGGCAAGGGATGGTGGAAGAAGTGAAGACCTACCACGCCGAGGTCACGCGCGACGGCAAGTTCTGGCTGATCCGGGTACGGGAGATCGAACGATCCACCCAAGCGCTCCGCTACCGGGACGTCGAAGCGATGGCCGGTGAACTCATCGAGATCATGGAAGGCCTCGGCAGCGACGAATACGACCTCCACCTCGAAGTGCACCTGCCGAGTTCGGTGAAGGACCACCAGGCTCGCGCCGAAGTTCTGCGCGCGGAGGCCCAACGCAAGCAGGCCGAGGCAGCCGCCGAAAACCGTGCCGCGGTGCAGGAGTTGCTGGCTCTGGGGCTTTCCCAGCGCGAAACGGGCGAGGTCCTCGGAGTCTCCTTCCAGCGGGTGAGCCAGCTGGCGAAGACTTCCTGACCCCGGGCGCGAGGTCCGCGACAGCGATCGAACTGTGGCGGGCGCCACCTAAACGGCACCCGCAGACGCTGCCCTCGATCAGCCTCTAGAGGGGCTTTATATGGACTCTCCAGCGGTCCCGAACCACCGCACGGTCACGGCAGGAGTCTCGAAGCATCGGCAGGGGGCGGTTGCGATGAAGACGTACCGGGCAACAGCTCACCGCGAGGACAAGTGGTGGGTGGTCCAGGTCGAAGGCGTGGGCGCGACCCAGGGGCGGTTCACCGCCGAGGCCCAGCGGATGGCGGCGGACCTGGTGGCGATCATGGAGGAGATCTCACCGGACGACTTCACGGTCTCGATCGACTTCGACATCCCCGGACCGTTGGGCGACGATGTCAAGCGGGCGAAGGAAGCCACCCGCGAAGCGGATCTGGCCCAGCGCAAGGCAGCGGATCGAACCCGTCAAGTGGTGCGGCGCCTGCTGAACAGCGGCCTGTCCAAGCAGGACGTGGCCAGGGTCCTTTACGTCTCGCCCCAGCGGATCAGCCAGTTGGCGAAGTGACAGCGGTCCGGCAGCGGGAGGCGCCACGCTGAGCGGTGCGATAGTTCCCCGCTGAAGGAGTGCGCCGTGCGTGTTCTGTCCCTGCTCACCGGTACCTTCGCCGCGCTGGCCCTGACCGCGGTGCCCGCCGCCGCGTCGGTGGAGCGGGAGGTGCCTTGTCCCAGCGACGGGCACCTCTACCGCTGCTCCGAGGTCGGCCGCTACGCCGAGCGCGAATACTGCATCTACGTCGGCGAACGCAACATCCAGTTCGGCGACGCGGACAAGTGGTGGTGCAGCCCGTACCTCCACGAGCCCGGCTACACGCTGACCCTCGGGTACCGCAGGTAGGCCACCAGCGACAATGGAGGGCATGACCGCCACCCTGAGCAAGCCCGGCCTGAAGATCGGACCCTACGAGGTCGATCCCCCGGTCGTGCTCGCGCCGATGGCGGGCATCACCAACGTGGCCTTCCGCAGGCTGTGCCAGGAGTACGGCGCCGGCATCTACGTCTGCGAGATGATCACCGCCCGCGCGGTCGTCGAGCGGCACCCCGGCACGATGCACATGATGACCTTCGGCGAGCACGAGAAGCCCAGGTCCATGCAGCTCTACGGGGTCGACCCGAAGACCATGCGCGAAGCGGTCAAGATCATCGTCGGGGAGAACCTGGCCGACCACATCGACAGCAACTTCGGCTGCCCGGTGGCCAAGGTGACGCGCAAGGGCGGCGGCGCGGCGCTGCCGTTCAAGCGCAGGCTCTTCGCCGACATCGTGCGCGAGTCGGCGAAGGCCGCGGGCGATGTGCCGTTCACGGTCAAGTTCCGCGTCGGCATCGACGACGAGCACCTCACCTACCTCGACGCGGGGCGCATCGCCGAGGCCGAGGGCGCCGCCGCGGTCAGCTTGCACGCGCGCACCGCCGCGCAGCGCTACTCCGGTCAGGCCGACTGGACGAAGATCGCCGCGCTGAAGGAAGCCGTCACGAGCATCCCGGTGCTCGGCAACGGCGACATCTTCTCCGCGGACGACGCGCTGCGCATGGTGGCCGAGACCGGCTGCGACGGCGTCGTCGTCGGGCGCGGCTGCCTCGGCAGGCCGTGGTTGTTCGGCGAACTGGAAGCCGCCTTCGCCGGGCGCGAGCGGCCCACCCCGCCGAACCTCGGGCAGGTCGCGACCGTCCTGCGGCGCCACGCCGAACTGCTCGTCGAGCACGACGGTGCCAGCAAGGCCATGCGCGACCTGCGCAAGCACATGGCCTGGTACCTGATGGGCTTCCCGGTCGGCTCCGAACTCCGCCGCGGCTTCGCGATGGTCTCCTCGATGGACGAACTCGACGACCTGATCACCCGCCTCGACCACGACGCGCCCTTCCCCGCCGACGCCGAGGGCCCGCGCGGACGCCAGGGCTCGCCGGGCAAGGTCACCCTCCCGCACGGCTGGCTCGACGACCCCGACGACAACTGCGTCCCCGAAGCCGAGGACATGCACTCCGGCGGCTGAGCGCCGCCCCTGCGAATGCTATGAGTGGGGCATTACTTGCATTCAATGCTAGTAATGCCCCACTCATAGCATTCGTCGCCGCTCGTCGGCTCAGGATCAGGGTCAGGTCGGCAAGGGTTCACGTCTCCGAAACCCCGATGTCCACCGGCTCGGTGGCGTCGGGTGAGATGTGCGTCCGGTACCACCCGGCGGACCGCGCGAACTTCTCCGCGAAGCCGCCGCCCGGGTCCGCGTCGGTGCGCCGCCACAGGCGTTCGCTGTCGTACCAGTGGTCCCTGGCCAGCAGGTCGAACTGGTGGTCGGTCAACCCCGGCAGCACCTTCCGCGTGCGCGCCCGGTGCGCCTCGGCACTGAGGTTCCGCACCGGCACACGCAGGCCCAGCTCCCGGCACACCGTGCTGACCACCTCCCGCACGGTCACCGGCCGCGGGTGGTTGGCGTGGAACACCGCGCCCCGGCTCTTCCCCCACGACAACCCCATCAGCCGCACCACGAGCGCGGCGAGGTCGTCCACGTCGATCACCGAAGTGCGGGCGGCACCGCCGTCGATCCACGCCGGGACCGCCTGCACCAACCGGCACAAGCCGGGCACGAACCAGGTGTCACCGGGCCCGTAGACCAGGTGCGGCCGGAGCACCGTGCCGCCGAACTTCCGCACCTCTCGTTCCGCGTGCGCGCGGCTCAGGCTGGTCGCCGAAACCGGTTCCGGCGCCAGGAGCGACTCGCTGATCCCGCGGTGCGGCCCGTGCCCGTAGACCGCCGTCGTGCTCATGTACAGGAAGCGCCGGATGCCCGCCTTTTCGGCTTCCTCCAGCAGAAACCTCGTGCCGTCGTGGTTGACCCGGCGGCACCGCTCGGCGTCGCCGCCGATCTGCGCGGCGATGTGGATGACGGTGGAGATCCCGTCGGCGATCCCGCGCAGGCCCGACGGCTCGGCCAGATCACCCTTGACCACCTCGACGCCGGAGCCGGCCAGCCAGTCCGGTGGCGACCGGCTCAGCACCACCAGCGGCGGGCCCCAGTCGAACCAGCCCACCCGCCGCAGTTCGCGAACCACCGCGGACCCGATGAACCCGGTCGCCCCGGTCAGCAGGACCGGCTTTCCCCCCAGTCCCCCAACGGCTCCGCCCATGCTTCAGCCGTGCACCAGCAAGTCGACCGTGCCGAAGGCGGCGGTGCGCCCGGCCTGGCCGAACACCACCTCCACCGAGCGGACGCCCGATCTGACCGCGGTCACCTCGGTCGCGTTGACCAGTGCCGGCGCGTCCAGTTCGAGGTAGTGCTCGAAGTGGAAGTCGCAGCCCACCGGCAGCGCGTCCGGCTGCCCGACGACCAGCTTCGCCGCCTGACGCGCGGCTTCCATGGTCACCATGCCGGGCACGTGGTCCACCGGGTGGTCGAACATCACCGGGTGCGACTGGTCCACCCGCAGCACCCACTCGCGATCTCCCGGCGACAGCACGACATCGCGCGAGCGGTCCCGACCGACGGTGGCGGGCGCGACGCCGGGCAGCGGCTCGACCTCGGTCACCGCCCCGGCGCGGTCCCCGCGCAGGCGCCGGTAGGCCGACGGGGAGACCGCGCTCCACACCGCGCCACCGGAACCGATGCGCTCGCCGTCGCGGTAGCAGTTGATCTCCAGCCGCCCGCCAGCCACGCGCTTGCCCCGCCGCTTGAGGTCGTGGCAGGTCACCGCGAGCACGATGTCGGCGGGCCGCGCGCCGAGCCGCAACCCGTCCGAGCCGAGCGAGAAGGTCTGCCGGTGGACGATGAACTTCCAGTCCAGCGCGACCCCGAACTCGGAGTGCGCGATGAGCAACCCGGCCTGGCGGATGGTCTCGGCCATCAGCAGCGGGTCGTGGTAGTCCGGTCTCAAGAGGCTGAAGAAGCCGTGGCCACGCGGCCACTGCGCGCCCACCTGGAACTCGGTGTCGTCGAGCGCGCACAGGTCGGTCAGGAACACCTCGGAGACGGCCGCGCGGTGCACCAGTGCCCGCGGGATCGTCCGGTCGAACATGACGTCGGACCGCTGTGAGACCACCGCGTTACCGAACTCCGGCGTCGCCGTGACCACATCCCCAGCCGGCCGGGTCATCATCGCTGTCATCAGGCACTCCTCGTGTGGAAGCTCACGTTATGACCGTTTTGAACATACTGACTGCCCGGTTTTTTTTACAACCCCTTCGGATGATAAATTCCTGGTTAACCGCTTACAGGCCGTAAGATCTCGGCCGCTAAGTCGTCCGAACAGACCAGGGAACCGGCACCTGTGTCCTCCGAACAGCCGAAGGATGGCGACTGGATCCCCCGATACGACCCCAGGGAGTTGCACGTGCCCAAGCAGGAACGGGCCGAGCTCACGCGAACGGCCATCCTGGATGCGGCGGCGATGGTGTTCGACGAGCGCGGGTTCCAGGGCGGCACCCTGACCGACATCATCGCGGGCGCCGGCGTCACGAAGGGAGCGCTGTACTTCCACTTCTCCTCGAAGGAGGAGATCGCCAAGGCGATCATCTCCGAGCAGTTCACCATCTGGACCCCGCCGGACGACCCCGACCTGGTGACCCTGCAGACCGCGATCGACCTGTCCCACGGGATGGGGCTCAGCCTGCAGAACAACCCCCGCGTGCGCGCGGGCATCCGGCTGGTCATCGAGCAGGGCACCTTCTCCACCCCGACGCCCGACGCCTACAAGAACTGGATCGGGCTGGTACAGACCTGCCTGGAAAGCGCCGCGCGGCAAGGGGATCTGCGCCCGGACCTGGACCCGAACGACGTCGCGACGTTCATCATCGCCTCGTTCACCGGCGTGCAGATCAGCTCCGAGGTGCTCACCCAGCGCGAGGACATCTCCGAGCGGCTCACCATGATGTGGCGGCTCACGCTGCCGGGCATCGTGCCCGCGCGGCGGCTGCACAAGTTCCGCCCGGAGGGCTCGAACTTCGCCGAGCCGGAGCCTGAGCTAGACCCTGAGCCCGAGCCGGCGAACGGGGTCAGCCGAAGCTGACCGGCGGGCGCGCCGCGGCGGCGGAACTGCCGGCGCGCTCGATCCGGCCGGTGCGCGCGGGCACCGCGATGCCGGGCAGCAGCACCTCCCAGACCTTGCTCACCGCTTCGGTGCGCGGCCGGGGCAGGGTGCCGGCCCACCAGAGCACTTCGAGGCCGGTGGCGGCGGCGACCACCTGGGTCAGCACGGCGTCCTGCGCCAGCCCGGTCTTGAGCTCACCGGCGGCGCTCGCGCGCGCGAGCGCGTCCTTGATGGTCTTGAGGAAGGCCTGGTAGAAGTCGCTGAACGGGGCGCCGCGGTCGGCGCACTCCCGTGCGGTGCGCATGCAGGCGCGGATCACCGGGCTGGCGTCCAGCCACGCGGCGAGCGTGTGGGTCAGGTCGATCACGGTCTGCAGCGGGGAATCCTCGTTGGAGGCGAGCTTGGCCGCGTGGGACTCCAGCATCACGCAGCCGAGTTCCTGCACCGCGCCGACGAGCTCGTCCTTCGACGCGAAGTGGAAGTAGACGGCCCCCTTGGTCACCCCGGCCGCCTGGCTGATCTCGGACATGCTGGCGGTCGGGAAGCCGTCACGGTCGAACAGCCTGGCGGCACACCTCACGATCTCGTTCCTGGTCTGCTCTGACCGATGCTGCTTGGCCACAGGGGGCTCCTCGACTGCTGGGACGAACGGTGTGACAGCTCATCCCGGCCCGCCTCACGCGGTCAGCGCGGGGAAGGCTGCTTCCCCGGGCCGGGTCGGCTCCTGATCGGAGGTGAGGATGCACCGGTGCAGTCGACGCAGGGACAACGATGGCTCGAGTCCCAGCCCCTCCACCAGCCGGGTGCGCAACCGCAGGTAGACCTCGATGGCGTCGCCGCGGCGGCCGGCCCGGTGCAGCGCCAGCATGAGGTGGTTGTGCAGCCCCTCGTGCGTCGGGTTCCTGGCGACCAGCGCGGTGAGTTCACCGAGCAGCTCGTGGTGCCTGCCGAGCCGGAGGTCGGCGTCGATCCGGCGGTCGAGCACGCACAGCCTGGCCTCCTCCAGGCGGTGCACCTCGACCTCGAGCATCCCCCCGGGCATCACGTCGGCCAGCGCGCGACCGCGCCAGAGCGCCAGCGCGCGCCCGAACTTCTCCGACGCCCCGGCGAAGTCGCCCGCCTCGCGAGCGCGGTGGCCGGCTTCGGCGAGCCGGTCGAACTCCTTGACGTCGATCGTGAACCCCTCATCACGGAGAACATAGCCCCCTACCTCCCGCACGAGGACCGCTTTCGGGTCGCAGGTGCGCCCGTCCTCGGCTCCGGCGCCCGCGGCACCGATCATCGACCGCAGGTGGAGCACGTAGGTCTGGAGGGTGGTCCGGGCGCTGCGGGGCACGTCAGCGCCCCACAACTCCTCGAACAACGCCGTGTCGGGGACGAGCTGACCGGCGTGCACGGTGAGCATGGCGAGGAGCTTGCGCTCCTTGGCCGCGGTCGGCGAAACCGATCTACCGCAAAACTGGACTTCAAGCGGACCCAGCACCCGGATGTCCATCACAGCTCCCTCAGCTCGTCGGCGAGCCGGTGGTCACCCCTGCCAGCGGCCCGATACCCGAAATTCAAAACCGGGCGGTCGGTTTTGTCAACGATTTCGGTACCGGTCGGTCGGTTTTTTCGTTGAACGGTCGAGCCCCTTCACCATACTCACGCTGCGCTATCGCCAGGGGCGGATCGACCGGAACAGCGATCTTGAGCCTCCGGGAGCACCTCGACGGGTTGTCGGATCCCACTCGAGCCGACCTCGATTCTCCGGGGCGACCCCTGTTTTCTGGGCTAATTTCGCTCCGAACCCCGCACAACAGGCAAAGGGGACAGCATGCAGATCGCACGGGACGAGCAGCTCGCGGCACTGAAGGCGCGGCTGGCGGACGCGGAGTCGGGCACGGGCAACGCCACGGTGCTGAGCGGCGGTGTCACGTGCGGCAAGACCACCTTGCTGGCCCGGTTCGCCGGGCTCGCGGAGGACGCCGGGGCCCGCGTCCTGCGTGCCGGGTGCGCCCGTGCGGAGCAACGCCTGCCCTTCGGCGCGCTGGCCCAGTTGCTCCCGGCCGCCGCGCTCGCCGACGAGCAGATCCTCAAGGCGCTGGACCACGACCCGGACAGCGTGGTCGCGGAGAACGACCTGCTGCGGGTGTCACGCGCGGTCGGGAGCGCCCTGTTCGCGCTGGCGGCCGACCAGCCGCTGGTGCTCCTGCTCGACGACGCCCAGTACTGCGACGCCCCGTCCATGGCGTGCCTGCTCTACCTGGTGCGGCGGCTCGGCGGTCGTCGTGTGGCGCTGGTGCTCACCGAGGGCGCCGGTCCGCTGGCCCTCGGTCCGGCGGTGCGCGCGGAACTCTCGCGCCAGCCGCACTTCCAGGTGCTGTCGGTGGATCCGCTGACCACCGGGAACGATCTGGCGCTGACCGGCGGGAACCCGCAGCTGGTGCGCGGGCTGGCCGAGGGCCGGTTCGGCGAGGCGCTGCTCGGCTGCCTGCACCGGGCCGCGCCGTCGACGGTCGAGCTGCTGAGCGGGATCGCCGTGCTCGGTTCGGCGGTCGACGTGGCCGAGCTGCTCGGCCGCGAGGTCGACGCCGATCTGCTGGCCCTGCGCGCGAGCGGGCTGCTCGACGCGGCCGACCACGCCCACCCGGACGTCGCGGCGGCGGCGCTCGGCACGCTCTCCCCGGCGGCCGCGGCCGATCTGCACGAGCGCGCGGCCGTGCTGACCCACACGGCGGGCGCGGCTCCCGAGGTGGTCGCCGGGCACCTGCTGCGCGCCCCGCACCTGCGTCCCGACTGGGCGGCGGCCGTGCTGACCGACGCCGCCGACGCCGCGTTGCGTGACCAGCGGCCCGCCGACGCCGTGCGCTACCTCGAACTCGCCCGTGACACCACCACCGATCCGGCGCACCGGCTGGACTTGGCCTCGCTGCTGGCCCGGGTCACCTGGCGGCTCGACCCCGGGCAGTCCACCCGCCACCTCGAACCGCTGGTGAGCGCGGCCCGCGACGGCAGGCTGACCGGCCGCGACAGCACCGATCTGGTCGGATACCTGCTCTGGCAGGGAAAGCACGAGGAAGCGCTGGCCACCATCCGCGGGCTGGCCGGTGACGCGCAGCAGCTCGCGCAGGCCGAACTCTGGCTCTCCACCACCTACCCCGGGCTGAAGCGGCGCATCCGATTCGACCAGCTCCTGCCGGGTGGGCAGCCGGCAGGCACCAGCCAGCGGCCGACCGTGCTCGGGGCCGAGCACCTGCTGCAGCGCTCCCAGTTCGGCGAACGCGACCAGATCGCCCCGCAGGAGGAGTTCGGCGCGCTGCTCACGCTGATCTACGCCGGCAGGCTGGACGCCGCCGCGCACTGGGGACGGCTGCACCACCTCCGGCTGCGGACCACCAGCCGCACCGGGCAGGCCCTGCTCGCCGCCGTCCGCGCGGAAATCGCGATGCGCCAAGGGGAACTGACCGTCGCGCACCGGGAAGCGAGCGAAGCGCTGCGGGTGCTGTCCGAGCGCGGCTGGGGTGTCGGCATCGGCTTCCCACTGGCGAACCTGCTGCTGGCGCTGATCGGCATGGGCCGGATGGACGAGGCCGCCGAGATCGCCGAGCGCCCGGTGCCGCAGGCCATGTTCGACACCCGGTTCGGCCTGCACTACGTCCACGCCCGCGGGCACTACAGCCTGGCGATCGGGCGGCACCAGGCCGCGCTCGCCGACTTCCTGTTCTGCGGCGAGCTGATGCACCAGTGGGGCCTGGACCAGCCGTCGGTGGTGCCGTGGCGGTCGAGCGCCGCGCAGGCCTGGCTGGAGCTGGGCAACCGCGGGCAGGCACGCAAGCTGCTCGACGCGCAGCTCGGACTCGCCGGTCAGGACCACCCGCGCGTGCGCGGCATCTCCCTGCGGGTGCTGGCCGCGGCGAGCGATCCCGGCCAGCGACCGCAACTGGTCGCCGAAGCGGTCAAACTGCTGGAGTCCTGCGGTGACCGGCTCGAACGGACCAAGGCACTGCAGTTGCTGACCGGCGACCGGCGGCAGCCAGCCCCGCGGTCGCCCCGGCCCAAGCCCGCGCGACCGGCGAGCGAAGTGGCGCGCGGGCTGGACAAGCTGAGCGAGTCCGAGAGCCGGGTCGCCGCACTGGCGGTGTGCGGCTGCTCGAACCGGGAAATCGCCGGGAAGCTCTACATCACGGTGTCCACAGTGGAGCAACACCTGACCAGGACCTACCGGAAGCTGGGCATCAAGCGGCGGTGTGATCTGCCGATCGAGCTGCAGACGCTGGCGATCCCGAGCAGTCAGGGCGTGCAGAGCGCGTGAGGTCGATCCAGTACCGCTCGCGCTGGAAGGGGTAGGTGGGCAGCTCGACGCGGCGGCCGCCGGGGAAGCAGGCGCTCCAGTCGACCGCGGCACCGCGCAGGTTCAGCCGCGCCACCGCGGTGAGGAACTGGTGCGTGCCACCGGGATCGGCCGCCTCGGCGAACACGCAGCCCTGGTCGGCGAGCGCCCGGAGCGCGTGCTCGAACAACACCGGCTGGCGCAGGTTCCAGTACCAGTAGTCGGCGGTCAGCTCGGTGGTGTCGAACCAGTCGCCGGTGACCGTGGAGAAGAACGGGACCGCGGCCTTGCCGGGCACCACGTCGGCGAGCAGGTCCTTGACCAGCTGCTCGATTTCGTCCACATGGGACGAGTGCGCGGCGTACTCGACGGTCAGCCGGCGCACGCGGATCCGATCGGCCTTGAACCGGTACATCAGCTCGTCCAGCGCGGTGGCGTCCCCGCTGACCAGCACCGACTCCGGCGAGTCGATCGCGGCCACGCCCACCCGGCCCGGCCAGAAGCCGATCCGGTCGACCACTTCGTGTTCCGGCAGGGAAACCGCGACCGTGCCACCCCGGCCGACGATCCCGCGCAGGGCCCGTGCCCGCAGGGCCGCCACCTTCGCTCCGTCCATCAAGGACAGCGCGCCGGAGACCACGGCGGCGGCGATCTCGCCGTCCCCGTGTCCGACGACCGCGGACGGCCGCACGCCGAACGCCTCCCACAGCGCCGCGACCGCCACCTGCACGGCCCAGCGCACCGGCAGCACCACGTCCACCCGATCCGGTACGCGTTCGTTGTGCAGCAACTCGGTCAGCGACCAGTCGACGTGCGCGGACAGCGCGCGCTCGCAGTCGGCGATCCGCTCGGCGAACACCGGGTGCTCGAGCAGTTCGTTGTTCTCCCAGGCCCATTCACCGCCGGGGAACACCAGCACCGGCGCGGTCTGCTCGGCCACCTCGCCGGTGACCACGTTGGGCGCCGCTCGTCCTTCGGCCAGCGCCTTGAGCGCCGCGCGGAATTCGCCGGGCTGCTCGCCGATCACCACGGCCCGATGGGCGAACTCGGTGCTCCTGGCCAACGAGAAGCCGATGTCCGCGGGCGCGTCCTTGTCTACATAGGACAAGAGCTGGATGGCCCGGTCACGCAGCGCGGCCTCGGTTTTCGCCGAAAGCGGCCACACCATCGGCAGTTCGGTGATCGGTTCGGCGGGCTCTTCCCGGCTGGTCCGCCGCACCGAGTCGATCAGCACCTGAACCGAATCCGCCCGATCCGGCACGGTCGCCAGTACCGGGCAATCACGCCGTTCGGCTTCGGAAAGCCTGGCCAGCACAACGATCCCGGCTCCTTCGGCCGGTGAGGCACCCACGGCGTCGGGAGTCGCCAGCACGGTCGCCCAACCGGCGAGCGCCAGTGCCGAGTCACCCCGGCGCAGCGAGTCGACGGCCATCCGGCACGCGTCGCCGGTTTCCACCGCCGGACCGGCGAGGCCGAACACCTGCGCGAGGCGCACGGCGGCGGTCGCGGGTTTGGCGGGCACGTCCATCGAAGCCGCCCACACCAGCGACTCGTAGTGCCTGCCGTCCACCCCGGCGAACACGCCGACCTTCTCGCCACGCATCCGCTCGGGATCGATTCCGGCTTTTTCGAAGGCCTCCCAAGCTATTTCGAGCAGCAACCGCTGTTGTGGATCGGTCACCAGCGCCTGTTCGGCGGTCATGCCGAAGAACGCCGCGTCGAAATCTCCTGGAGCGCTGAGGAATGCGCCACGCGGGGTGACGTCCCAGCCGCGGTCCTCGGGCGGCGGCCCGATTTCACCGGGGACGCGCCCGCTCACGCCGATCACCACGATGGGCTCGTCGACGTCGAAATCGTTGGTGTCCATGGCATAGGCGACCCCGGCGCGCACGATCATCGGCGGTTTCGCCGAGCCGAGCACCTCGGGCAGTACCTGCACGGTCGCTTCGTGCTCATCGGCGAACACCAGCCGTTCGGGTTCGAACTGCCCGCTGCGCAGGAGTTCCCGCGCCTGCTCGGCGGTGCGGAACGGCACGATGCTCAGCTCCGGCCCGGCTTCCCGCCCGGCCGGGGCACGTGGGTGCCAGTCTTCGTCGGTGATTTCCGCCTCTGTTCCCGGCTCCAGCACACCGGTCGCGTGCCGGACCCAGTCGTCACTGTTCCTCGTGTACAGGTGAACAGCGCGCATTCCGTTATCCAGCGCGCCAACCCGTAACTGGAACCGTACGCCGCCGGCCTCGGGCAACACCAATTCCGCTTCCTCGCGTAATTCACGCACGTGCGGGCAGCCCGCTTCGGCACCGGCGAGCGCGAGCAGTTCGGTCAGCACCGCGGCGGGCAGCGGCTTGCCCGCGAGCCAGGGGTGGGTGTCGGCGCGGAGATCACCGCGGCACAGCAGCGCGCCGGTACCGGCGATCGGTTCGACCAGGTCGAACACCATCAACCCACCTCCAGCCAGTGCACGCGGTCCTCGGCGGGCACCGGCGGTGTGGTCATCTCGATGAGGCGGTAACCGTGCGCGCGGTAGGCGGTCAGGGTGCGCTCGAACGCCTCCGCGTTGCCCGCCGACGCGCGCACGAGGCGTCGCACGGTGATGCGACCGGCGCGGAAGCGGAAGGTCAGCTCGTCGATCGCGGCCGGATCCCCGGAAACGACCACCGATTCCGGCCCCTCCACCGCGAGCACGCCGATCCGGCCCTGCCAGCGGGCGATCCGGTCGGCCACCTCGCTTTCCGGCAGGGACACCGCGACCATTTCCTGCGACCGCACGGCGATCGCCTTCGCGCCTTCTTCGAGGGTGAGCGAGCCGGAGACCACGGCCGCCGCGATCTCGCCGGCACCGTGGCCGAGCACGCGCGCCGGGCGGACGCCGCGCGCCCGCCACATCGCGGCGAGCGCGACCATCGTGGCCCAGTCGTGGCCGTGCAGGGGATCGGTGTAGCGGGCCAGCTGCCGCTCGCATTCGGCGTAGGTGGCCGCGAACTCCGCGGAACGCTCGCGCAGGACGTGGGCCAGCCCGGGGTTGTCCAGCTCGTCGGGGAACACGAAGATCCGCAGGTCGTCGGTGGCGCGGCAGTCGTAGGCCAGTGCGTGGGCCCGGCCGCCACGGGCGCGGCGGCGGGCGGCGAGCGCGGCCAAGTATGCGCTCGTCGCCGCCGCCGCGCCCTGGCCGAGCCGCCCACGCACACCATCCAAAGTGGACATGAGCACGAAGGCGTCCAGCGTGGTCTCGGCGAACACGCGGTCGAGGTTGCGGGCGCCGATCACCCTGGCGAGCAGGTCGGCCGGGCGGAGTTCGGGCAGGGGACCGACGGGATCGTGCCCGGCGGTGTGCACCACGGCGTCGATCGGGCCGCACTCCGCCTTGACCCTGGCGAGCGAAGCCTCGTCGGTGACGTCGGCGGCGGCCATGGTCACCCGGGTCCCGGCGAGGAGCTTGCGCAGTTCCGCCGCTTCCGCCGCCGCCGGGCCACGACGGCTGACCAGCACGAGGTGGTCCGCGCCCTGTTCGGCGGCCCAGCGGGCGACGCGGGTGCCGAGCGCGCCGGTGGCCCCGGTGATCAGCACGGTGCCGCGCGGCGTCCAGTCGTGCCCCGGCTCGCGGACCGTGCGAGCCGCGTAGAGCCCGTCTTTGTGGACGGCGAACCGATTGTCGCCGCCGTGGTGCGACAACGCGGTGACGAAGTGGCGCGCGGTGTGGTCGTCCAGGTCACCGGGCAGGTCCACGATTCCGCCCCACCGGTGCGGGTTCTCCAGCACGGCGGCGCGGCCGAGCCCCCAGAGCAGCGCCTGCACCGGGTCACCGCCGGTGGTCATCGCGCCACGCGTGACGCACCAGAGCGGCACTGCGAGCCCGGCGTCGCCGAGCGCCTGCATCAGGTAGACCGTGCTCGCCACCCCCGGCGGCAGGTCCTCATCGGATTCCTGCAGCGCCAGCAGGGAGATCACGCCGTTCAACTCGCGGAAGATCCGGAGGCAGTCGGCCATCGCCGAGCGGTTCCCGGCGGGGATCAGGATCGGCTCGGCCCCGTACTGCCGCAACACCGCGGCGAACTGCGCCCCGTCGTCCAGATCGGCGACCACCACCGCCCAGCGGCCGGACAGCCGCGGGGTGCCCGACACCGGCCGCCAGTCCATCCGGTGCCGCCAGCAGTCCAACGCGTTGTCGATCCTGTCGGTCATTTCGCGGCCCCTGTCCTGACGCGGCGGTGAAGTCCCGGATGTCGCGTCGCCAGCATCGCCCCGCCCCGGCGGGACCGCCCACCCCTATCCGCCTGCCCGGCCCCTAGCCCGCGCCCGCCACCCCGACGCCCGCGCCGCCCGAGCCCCACCCCATGCCTCAGTTCCCCACCCCGGCCGCGTGCTTCCGCCACCCCGGCACCGGTGAAATCCACAGTGGACCGCACAAAAAAGGTGGCTCCGGAGCGGGATCGCTCCGGAGCCACCAAGGCGGGGGGTGGTTACAGGTCTTCGTCACCCGGGCCGTAGCCGGGCATGCGGCCGGTGACCACGAAGATCATCCGGCGCGCCACCGAAACCGCGTGGTCGGCGAAGCGCTCGTAGAACCGGCCCAGCAGCGTGACGTCGACCGCGGCGGCCACGCCGTGCGGCCATTCGCGGTCCATCAGCACGGTGAACAGGTGCTTGTGGATGTCGTCGACCTGGTCGTCGTCGGCCTCCAGCTCCTTGGCCGCGTCGACGTCCTTGGTCTTGATCACCTGCTCCGCCTGCCGCGCCAGGCGCACGGCGATCTGGCCCATTTCGGCGAAGTAGCCCCGCACCTGGTCCGGCAGCACCGGCTCCGGGTGGCGTCGCCGCGCGGCCTTGGCCACGTGCAGCGCCAGGTCGCCCATGCGTTCCAGGCTTTCCGCCGCGTGGATCGCCGCGAGCACGGTCCGCAGGTCGGTGGCCACCGGCGCCTGCAGCGCCAGCAGCGCGTACGCCTGTTCCTCGCACTCCGCCCTGGCGTCGTCGACCTTGGCGTCATCGCTGATCACCTGCTCGGCGACCGCGAGGTCGACGTCGAGCAGGGCCGCGGTCGCCCGCTCCATGGCATCCGCCACCTGCACGGACATGGCCGCCAGTTTGTCGGCCAGTTGTTCGAGTTCGACGTGGTAAGCCTCGCGCATGCGGCCACCATACGGCCAGGACCACGCGAACGCCGCATCCTCGGGTGAACCGGACGTGAATCCGGACTAACGATCTCGGCTGGCTAGGCGCTCCTCCGGTGAGTCCGGTCGATGGGCTTCGTGATCCAGGTGGTTCCTGGCGGTGCGGGCGATTCGGCCTCGTACTGGCCGTACTCGGCCGAACTCGCCCGTGTCGCCAGGGGCCGCCTGGGCGCGGAGAGCGCGACCTTGACTTACCGGAGGAGCGCCTAGTTCCCTGGCTTGGCTTGGCCTTTCTGCGTGCCACCGGGTGTCGACGGCGGTGGCGCGGGGGCCTTCTCATCAGGCAGGGGACCGTTTTCGATCAACGCCTCGAACAGCTCCTTCGACTTGGTCTGGAGCAGTTCCTCGTTGCCGCGGCTGTTCGACTCACCGGTGGTCGGCACGGTGATGAACTTCACCGTGTCCGGGTTGAGCCCCTTCATCGACTGCGCCAGCGTGAGCATCTGGTCCACGCCGAGGTTGTCGCCGAAGGTGGCGGCGGTGAAGGCGTTGATGAAGCCGGTCAGCTTGCCGCCGTCGAACAGGACCTCCTGCGACATCGTCTTCTTCAGCAAGGACCCGATCACCAGCTGCTGACGCTTGATCCGACCGTAGTCGGAGGTCACGTCGCCCTTCACCTTCCGCGCGCGGACGAAGTTCAGCGCCTGGTCACCGCTGATGAGCTGCTCGCCCGCCTGCGGCACGATCACGCCGAGCACGTCGTCGATGATCGGTTCCTCGATGTGCACCGGCACCCCGCCGACCACGTTGATCATGTCCTTGAAGCCGTGGAAGTCGATGCCGACGAAGTGGTTGATCTTCATCCCGGTCAGCTGCTGGATCTGCTTGGTCGTGCATTGCGGGCCGCCGATCGCGTAGGCCTCGTTCAGCTTCGCCTTCGCCCTGCCCGCCACCACTTCTTCGGAGTACGCCCCGGTGGCGGAGTCCCAGCGCTTGCAGTCCGGCCGCGTCACCTCGAGGTCACGCGGGAAGCCGACGACGATCACGCGCTTACGGTCCGCCGGGATGTGCGCGATCATCAGCGAGTCCGACCGGGCACCGCCGACCGATTCCGCGGTGCCGACGCCCTCCTCGGCCTCCGCACCCGCCCGGGTGTCCGAACCGGCGATCAGGAAGTTCTCGTCACCGTTCTGCCCGGCGGCGTTCTTGATGTCCGCCGAGTTCTCGTCCAGCGCGACGATCTCGTTGAACTTGCTGTTGAACCAGGTCTTCATCCCCCAGCCGGTCGCGCTGAGCAGGAACATCAGGCTGGCCAGCACGATCGCGGTGATCCGGCCCGCCTTGGTGGCCTGGTCGTGGTGGCGCTGCTTCTTCTCCTGCAGCCGGGTCTGCGGAGCCGAGGTCTCCTCTTCTTCCGGCTGTGCCTCGGCGTTCAGGTGCTCCAGCGGGTGCGGCCGCGGCTTGGCCGGGCGCCCGCCTTCGCCGGGGTGCGCCACGCGCTGCAGCTTCGTGCGCGTCTGCTCGATCAGCTTGACCGGCGCCGCGGTGAAGCGGCTCATCCGCTCCTTGCGCTTGGCCTCTTCGGCCTGCATCTCGTCGTGCGCGGCGGAGAACCGGGCCAGCGAGTTGTCGATCTTGCGGCGGTACATCGTCGCGTCGTCGAGCGGCTCCATCTGGTCGGTCATGATCAGCCGGTCCTCGGCGGACGGCTTGGGCCGTTCGGGACGCAGCGGCTTCGGCCGGGGCTCCGACTGCTGCGGCGACTTTTGCGGCGGCTTGGGTGGCTGCGGCTTAGGCGGCGGGGGCTGCTGCGCCTGCGGGCGCGGCGGCGGGGTGACCGGCGGGGTGACCGTGGTCTTCGCCTCCGGCGGCGACACCGGCGGGGGCGCGGGCTGACGCCGCGGCGGCCTCGGCGGAGCCGGCGGTGTGCGCGGGGGCGCCGGTGGGGCGGGCGCCTGCGCCGCGGGCGGCATGCCGTTCGCGGGCGGGCCAGGACGACGACGGACCGGGGCCCGCCGAGGCGGCACGCCGCCGGGGACCGGGTTCTGCCCGGTGACCGGACGCCGGCGCTGGGGCGGCATCTCTTCGTGCTTGTTGCGCGTCGGCGGCACCGGGCGCGGCAACCCGGGTGAGCTGGGGTGACCCGCCGGGCGCTGCCGGACCGGGGGCGGTGGCGGGGGCGGCTCGGGCTCCGGCTCCGGTTCGAACTCGGGCTCAGGTTCGGGTTCAGGTTCGGCCACCGGGGGTACCGGGTACTTGCCGGTTGCCTTGGCCATCACCTCGTTGACGCTGATGCCGCCGTAGGTGTCCATGGAACGCCGCCGCGACCTGCGAGAACGACCGGTGCCGGAGGAAAGGTGATCGTCAGGCACTCAGTCTCCCTTCAGCTCGGCGGTGGTGAGTCGACCACGTTCCTCGACTTGACTCGAAGTGGCGGGCTCCGGTGGATCATCGCCAGCCGGATGGCTTTCGTTATCCTACGGATACCCGCCGTTCGTGACGACACCATCCCGTGATGTTTTTACGCTCGGTGCCAGTTGGCCGGATGACCGCCACGTATCGACCAGCCATTATTACCGGCAGTGGGAAATCGGCTGACCCGGGGTTACCCACGGTGTCGAATGCGCCCGGGGTTTTCCGAATCCGGATAAGCCACCACATTCCGCCCCGCGCGTTTTGCCGCGTAAAGCAGGGCGTCGGCCTCGAGCAATCGTTCTTCCGCACGTCCCGGCCTCGTGGTCAGGCCGATGCTGACCGTGACGGCGAGCCCGGACTGCAGTCGCTGCCAGGCGTGCCGTGCCACGCGGACCCGCGCGCGCTCGGCCACCCGCAGCGCCTCCCGAACGCCCAAACCGGGCATGACCAGCACGAACTCCTCACCGCCGTACCGTGCGCAGAAGGCGCCGCGCGGCAGTTCGTGCTTCAGCAGCGCGGCCACGCTCCGGAGCACCCGATCACCGACGAGGTGGCCGAAGGTGTCGTTCACGTCCTTGAACAGGTCGATGTCCACCATCGCCACCGCCACCTCGCCGTCCGCGAGCTGCGCCAGGCGCCGGTCGAGGAAGCGGCGGTTGTAGCTCGCGGTCAGCGAGTCACGCTCGAGCGCGGAGCGAAGGTGCTGGTAGGCGCGTTCCCAGTTGCCCTGGGCGGCGAACAGGGAAGCGATGGTCTCGTGCAGCGCGGGCAGATCCCCGGCCTCGGTGTGGACTGCGATCCCGTCCTTGGACACCGCTTTCACCTCCGCCACCTGATGTTCGTCGTCGTGCAAGAGGCGGCGCTTGAGATATCGGGACGCGGCGGCGGCGAATATCGCTCAACCGGACGACGAAGCGTAACCGATTCACGATTTCGGACACGGAGCGAAGCCGTAAACGCGGCGATCGAGCAGAACTACGCGCTGCGAGCCGATCTGCTCGCCGATCGCGGCGCCCGCCCGCCGGACCGTCAGCGACACCGCCACCACGAACACCTCGCCCCGCGGCGGATCTTCGCCGTCGGGTGACCAGTCGGGGTCCGGGCGGACGGTGGACATCGCCGGGTAGATGTCCATGGTGAGGTCGCCGAGGTCGCACTCCTGGCCGGTGAAGTCCGGGTGCCGCGCGTCCTCGAGGAAGCGCTGCTGCTCCTCGGGCCCCTGGTCGCCCGCGCGGTTGAAATTGTCGAAGTAGCGGCTGATCAGGTCGGTGCCTGTCTCCTGCCGGGGTTGGAGCGGGGTCGTCCCGCACCCGGTGGCCAGCAGGGCGAGCGCCAGGCACACCACCGGTTTCCGCATGTGGTCAGGTTAGCGGGGCGGCGTTGAACTCCGGCGCCGTCTCCTGACCGGACATCGCCCCGATGGCCCGCATCACCTCGTCGGTCACCACCCGGCGGGCCGGGCCCGACTTGGGTTGCCCGGTGCCGCGGATCGGCGGGCCGAAGGTGACGGTGATCCGGTGCCACCGCGGCAACCGCCGCCCGACCGGCTGGAGCCGATCGGTGCCGGTCAGCGCGACCGGCACCACCGGCACGCCGGCCGTCAGCGCCAGCCACGCGACGCCGGTGCGACCGCGGTAGAGGCGGCCGTCGAGCGAGCGCGTGCCCTCGGGGTAGATGCCGAACACCTGGCCCTTCGCGAGCACGCCGAGCGCGGTTTCGAGGGCGCCCTGAGCGGCGCGGTGGGCACCTCGCTCGACCGGCACCGCGCCGGTCACGGTGAAGAACCAGCGGACGAGGCGGCCCTGGAGTCCGGTGCCCTGGAAGTACTCCGCCTTGGCGAGGAAGCGGACCCGCCGCCGGGTGACCAGCTGCAGGACCACGCTGTCGATGAAGGACAGGTGGTTGCTCGCGAGGATGACCGGGCCGGTGCGCGGCAGGTGCTCGTGGCCGTGCACCCGCGGCCGGAAGACCAGGCGGAACAGCAGTCGAAGAAGGATCACGTGCGCACTATAGCTCGTTTGGCGTCCGATCGTTCGGAAGCTAAACTACGCCCGTGAGCCCACGCCGGTCTGTCACCGATGCCCGCGATACCCGGTCCGCGATCCTGGCGCGCGGGGTCGAACTGGCGACCGTCGAAGGCCTCGACGGCCTGACCATCGGACGGCTGGCTGCCGACCTGGGCCTGTCGAAATCCGGGGTGCTGGGGCACTTCGGCGCCAAGGAAGCGCTGCAGCTCGCGGTGGTCGACACGGCAGCGGAGCAGTTCGGCCGGGCGGTCGTGGAGCCGTCCACCGGCACCACGCCGGGCCTGCCGCGCCTGCGGGCGCTGTGCCAGGCCTGGCTGACCCACCTGACCCAGCCGGCCGGCACCTTCTTCCTGGCCGCGGCGGCCGAGTTCGACCACCGCCCCGGCCCGGTGCGCGACGCCATCGCCGGGATGAGCGCGCTGTGGGAGCGGGACCTGCGCATGCACATCCGCCTGGCCCTCACCGACCGCACGCTGGAGGGCGATGCCGACCAGATCCTGTTCGACCTGACCGGCATCGTCCTCGCCGCGAACCACACCCTCCACCTGACCCGCGACGTGCGAGCCCTTACCTACGCCCAAACCGCCCTCACCCGACTCCTCACCCACACCTGACTCAGCCGCCGGGATGTAAAACTCCGGCGCCCCAACGCGAAACTCGCCTGCCTTGGTGTGGAATCCGGCCGCCCCAGCGCGGAGTTCAGGTGCGCGAGCGCGGAACTCGCCTACCCGAGTGCGGAACTCGGCTACCCGAGCGTGGAACTCGGCTGCCTCAACGTGGGACTCGGCTCCCCGAGTGTGGAACTCGGGTACCGGAGCGCGGGACTCGGCGCCTCAATGTGGGACTCGGCTGCACGAACGCGGAACTCGCGTGCCCGAACGTAGATCTCGACCGCTGGAACTCAAGTGCCTCAATGTGGAACTCGCTTGCCCCAACGTGGGACTCGCCTGCCGAGTGTGGGACTCGGCTGCCTGAGTGTGGGACTCGCGCGCCTGAACGTGGGACTCGCCTTTGGCGGCAGTTCGGGAGGTTCCACACTCAGGTAGCCGAGTCCCACGTTCAGGCAGGCGAGATCCACACTCGGGCAGGCGAGGCCCACGTTGAGGCAGGCGAGTTCCACACTCGGGTAGGCGAGGCCCACGTTAAGGCAGGCGAGTTCCACACTCGGGTAGGCGAGGCCCACGTTAAGGCAGGCGAGTTCCACACTCAGGTAGCCGAGTTCCGCGTTCAGGCATAAGAGATCCACACTCGGGTGGCGAGTCCCACGTCCAGACGGGCGAGTTCCACACTCAGGTAGCCGAGTTCCGCGTTCGGGCGGGTGAGTTCCACACTCGGGTGGGCGAGGCCTGCGGTTGGGTGGGTGAGGTTTGCGGTTGGGTGGGTGGGGTTTGCGTTAGTGCAGCGGGGTTCGACGTTTGGACAGGGTGGGGCGGCAGTTCAGTGCTGCATTCGGGTTGTCACGGTCGACAAGCGGGCGGGTGGGGTCGAGACTCGGGCAGCCGAGTCCGCACAGTCGTCGTGCAGTGGCGACCCGATCCCCCGGGGCCGCCGCTGCACGACCCGGGTCAGTCCACGGTGAACTGGTCGTAGCGGATCTGGGCGGCCGGCGTGCCTTCCTCCATCAGGCGCACCATGGTGGCCCGGATCATCGAGGGCGAGCCCGAGATCAGGACATCCGTGTTCGGCCACGGGCCCCGCCGGATCACGGCGTCCGCGAGGGTGCCCTGTTCGCCGTCGGGCACCTTGCCTTCTTCGGCCACCGGCACCACGGTCAGCCAGGGGTTCGTGGCGGCCAGCATCTTCAGCGTCGGCAGGTCGTACAGATCTTCCGCGGTCCGGCCGCCGAAGAACAGGTGCACCGGCGGATTCCGCTTCCACCGCGCCAGATCGTCCGCGATCGCCCGCAGCGGCGCCAATCCGGTGCCCCCGGCGACCAGCAGCAGTTTCCGGTTCTCCGCCTGCCGCACGGCGAGGGTGCCGAGCGCCGGGCCGATGCGCCATTCGTCACCGACCCTGGTGTGGTGCACGATCGACCGGCTCACCCAGCCGCCGTCCACCGCGCGCACGTGGAATTCCAGTACGCCGTCGGTGCGTGGCGCGGTGGCCGGGGAGAAGTACCGCCACATTCGCGGCCGTTGCGGCACCTGGACGCTCAAGTAATTGCCAGCGCGAAACGGTACCGGGTGTTTCGGCAGTACACGGATTATCGCTACGTTCGGGCTCGCCTTCCGGTGTTCCAGCACCCGCGCCGGCCACCAAGCCGGGCCTTTCTCCGCCTCCGCCGCCTCCCGCATGGACTTCGCGATGACGCCATAGGCATCGGTCCACGCACGTTCCACCTCCGAGGTCCAGTCGTCCTTCAGGAAACGCTTCAACGCGGTCAGCAACGCGATGCCGACGGCGTCGTAGTGGCGTGCGATCACGTCGAACTTGCGGTGGTCGCGCCCGAGCTGGTGCAGGAACGGCACCAGCTCGGCCGGCCGGTCCACCAGGCCGACCACGTGCACCAGCGCCCGCAGGAGCCGATCGCGCTGGGTGTTCATGTTGACGGGAAAAAGGGCCCTGGTCTCCGGGGAAACGGTGAAGAGCACGCCGTAGAAGAACTGCGCCAGTTCGACCGACTTCGGTTCCACCTTGGCAAAACTCTCATTGATCAACTTTGTCGTCCGGCTGGATTTGCCCCAGTTCGCCGGAATGGTCACGGGCAGCGCGTCGGGAAACATGGCGTGTACACCCATCGATGCGACGAATTCTCCAATCGATTCGAATGCGTCGTGATTTTTCAACACTCCCGTTTCCCCGACGGGGCTGGGACTCTACGACGCAAGTCGGCCGGTGGCGCCGATTCGCCACGCTTTCAGCTCGAATGGAGCAATATCGGTACTCGGTGTCGATTGGGGGTATTCACAGCGTGCGCCGCCGTTCGGGTGTTTTTGCGGGCGAGCGCGATTTTCCGCTTTTCGGCGTGAAAGGATCAGTCGATGGTGAAGGGGTCGTACTTGATCTGGTCCAGCGCGGTGCCCGCGACCAGCATGCGCGAAACCGTCGCCCGGATCATCGCCGGCGAGCCGGAGACCAGCACGTCGTGCTGGGGCCACGCGCCGTACTTCGTGATCACCTCGGCCAGCGTGCCCTGCTCGAACCCGGGCAGCCCGGGGTTGTTCTCCACCACCGGGACCACGGTCAGCCAGGGGTTCACCGCCGCCAGCGAGCGCAGTTCCTCCAGGTCGTACAGGTCCTCGCGGTCACGGCCGCCGTAGAAGAGCTTCACCTTCGGGTTTTCGCCCCACTGCGCCAGCTCGTCGAGCATCGCGCGCAGCGGCGCGACTCCGGTGCCGCCGGCGATCATCAGCACGTCCCGGCCGGACTCGCGGTCGACGGTCAGCCTGCCGAGCGGTGGCCCGAGCCGCCAGCGATCGCCCTGCGCGGTGTGGCTGACGATGGCGCGCGAGACCCAGCCGCCGTCGACCGCGCGGATGTGGAACTCGATCGACCCGTCGTCGCGCGGCGCGTTCGCCGGGGACAGGTACCGCCACAGCCGCGGGCGCTGCGGCACTTCCACGCTCAGGTACTGCCCGGCCTCGTACGGCACCGGCTGGTCCGGCTCGACCAGCACCAGCGCCAGGTCCCAGGTGAGCCGCCGGTGCTCGGCCACGGTCGCGGTCCACGAGCCGGGGTGCCGGTCGGCCGCGGCGGCCTCCTGCATCGCCCGCGCGATGATCGTGAACGCCTCGGCCCAGGCGCGCTCCACCTCCGGCGTCCAGTCCGGCCCGAGCTGCGTCTTCAGCGCGGCGAGCAGTGCGGTGCCGACCGCCTCGTAGTGGTTCGGGATGACGCCGAACTTGCGGTGGTCGCGGCCCAGCTGGCGCAAGAACGGCACCAGGTCGTCCGGGCGGTCGACCATCTGCACGATGTGCACCAGCGCGCGCACCAGCCTGCCCCGCTGGACCTCCATGTTGATCGGGAAGAAGTCCCTGGTGGCGGGCGCGAGGGTGAACAGCATCCCGTAGAAGAACTGGGAGATCTCCGGCGTGTACGGCTCGGCCTTCGCCCAGGTGTCACGGATCAGCCGCACCATCGCCGCGACGGCGGGCGGAGTCTGCCGCGTGGCGGCTGTCCTGGGTACTGGGCTGACCGGTTCGGCTGTCATCGCTGGCTGGTATCGGCTCCTGGTCCGGTTGCGTGGCGTGGTCGGTGGCGGCGGCGGGGACCGGTGGTCCACTGGTCCACATGCCGATTGTGGCCTGGATTATTCATTAATGCGCGTAGCTCTGGGTTCCGCCGACCGGGGCAGGCCAGCGGCTTGACCCAGGGGTGCCGGCGTAGGGAATATTCCCCCTTTCGGAATAAGTCGTTCGAGGTAAACAGGGCAGTGGTCCACCCCGGAGGGTAGCCGGAGACCGGGTAGGAGCCGATGACGTTGCTCCGGACGGGTGGTACTGAGTACGTCCGCCGTGTGATCGGTCACTGCTAAACTAGTTGCCACATACAACTAGTAACCCCCGGATTGTTTCGCCGGTGGCGCGAGGGGAAGGCTGGGCCGATGGGTCCGACGGACGAGGCCGCGCTCGAATTGGTACGGCAACTCAAAGTGAACGCGCAGTTGCAGCAGGCGTGGACCACGCACCTCTGGCAGGCCCAGAACGGGCTGCACCCCGCCTCCGCGTGGCTGCTCGCCGAACTCGCCCAGCTGGGCGAGTCGCGGCCGTCGGAACTGGCGAAGCGGCGCATGGTCGACGTCTCCGTGGTGAGCCGCCAGGTCGCGCAGCTGACCGCGGCCGGGCTGATCGAGCGCCGCCCCGCACCCGAGGACGGCCGGGCCGCGCTGATCCGGGTGTCCGAGCGGGGTGAGGAGGAGTTGCTCCACTGGCGGCGGCAGTACACCGACTTCCTCACCGACGCGCTCGCCGACTGGGCCCCCGGCGAGCTCGACGCCTTGACCGACCGGCTGAAGATGGCCAACGAAAGCCTGCGCGGCACCCTCGCCAAGCGCACCACCCCCCGCTGACCTGCCCCCACCCGCGCGAGGTCGCGCCGGTCACTGGAGGCCGGGTGCGCCGGGCCGCCCAACGGCACGGCGCACCCGGCCTCCAGTGACCGGCTCAAAGCGACCTCGCCGCCGTGCCGAAGGCACGGCCATGACATTGACAGGAACAGGCTCAACTTTTTTGACGTTGTGCATGTCGAGGACTTTTCCGGAAGGCTTGCGTCGAGCGACGCACGACATGAGGTGAGGGATGGACGCTTTCAACCCGACCACGAAGACCCAGCAGGCGATCTCGTCGGCTGCCCAGGCGGCGACCGTCGCAGGCAACCCGGACATCGCGCCGGCCCATCTGCTCGGTGCGCTGCTGGCCCAGGGCGAGGGCCTCGCCGGTCCGCTGCTGACCGCGGTCGGGGCGGACCCGGAGCTGGTGCACAAGGAGCTGGAGCCGATCACCCAGGCGCTGCCGTCCGCGACCGGCGCCACCGTCTCGCAGCCGCAGTTCGACACGCACGCGGTCAAGTCGATCACCCATGCGCAGAAGCTGGCCACCGAGCTCGGCGACGAGTACGTCTCCACCGAGCACCTGATGGTCGGCCTGGCCGCGCAGGGCGGTCAGGTGGCCGACCTGCTGAAGCGCCACGGTGCCACGCCGGACGCGCTGCGCGAGGCGTTCACCGCGGTCCGCGGCTCGGCCAGGATCACCAGCCCGGACCCGGAGGGGACGTTCAAGGCGCTGGAGAAGTACGGCGTCGACCTGACCGCGCGCGCCCGCGCGGGTGAGCTGGACCCGGTGATCGGCCGTGACACCGAGATCCGCCGCGTGGTGCAGGTGCTTTCGCGCCGGACCAAGAACAACCCGGTGCTGATCGGTGAGCCCGGCGTCGGCAAGACCGCCATCGTCGAGGGGCTCGCGCAGCGCATCGTCGCCGGTGACGTGCCCGAATCGCTGCGGGGCAAGCGCGTGGTCGCGCTCGACCTCGGCTCGATGGTGGCCGGGGCGAAGTTCCGCGGTGAGTTCGAGGAGCGGCTCAAGGCCGTGCTCAAGGAGATCACCGACTCGGCAGGCCGGGTGGTCACCTTCATCGACGAGCTGCACACCATCGTCGGCGCCGGGGCCACCGGCGAGGGCGCGATGGACGCGGGCAACATGATCAAGCCGATGCTCGCCCGCGGCGAGCTGCGCATGGTCGGTGCCACCACGCTGGACGAGTACCGCCAGCACATCGAGAAGGACGCCGCGCTGGAGCGCCGGTTCCAGCAGGTGCTGGTCGGCGAGCCGTCCACTGAGGACACGATCGGCATCCTGCGCGGGCTCAAGGAGCGCTACGAGGTGCACCACGGTGTCCGCATCACCGATGCCGCGCTGGTCGCCGCGGCCACCCTGTCCGACCGCTACATCACCGCCCGCTTCCTCCCCGACAAGGCGATCGACCTGGTCGACGAGGCCGCGTCGCGCCTGCGCATGGAGATCGACTCGCGGCCGGTGGAGATCGACGAGGTCGAGCGCGCGGTCCGGCGGATGGAGATCGAAGAGATGGCGTTGTCCAAAGAGGATGACGTCGCCTCGAAGCAGCGCCTGGCCACCTTGCGCGCGGAGCTGGCCGAGAAGCGCGAGACGCTCTCGGGGCTGACCGCGCGCTGGCAGAACGAGAAGGGCTCCATCGAGCGCGTCCGCGACCTCAAGGAGCAGCTGGAGCAGCTGCGCGGCGAGTCGGAGCGGGCCGAGCGCGACGGTGACCTCGGCCGGGCCGCCGAGCTGCGCTACGGCAAGATCCCCGCGCTGGAGAAGGAACTGGAAGCCGCCACAGCGAGCGAGACGGCCGTGCAGGCCGACGTGATGCTCAAGGAGGAGGTCGGCGCGGACGACGTCGCGGACGTGGTCAGCGCGTGGACCGGCATCCCGGCGGGCCGCCTGCTCGAGGGCGAGACCGGCAAGCTGCTCCGGATGGAGGAGGAGCTGGCCAGGCGGGTGATCGGCCAGGAAGAGGCGGTCAAGGTCGTCTCGGACGCGGTGCGCCGCACGCGTGCCGGCGTGGCCGACCCGGACCGGCCGACCGGCTCCTTCCTGTTCCTCGGCCCGACCGGCGTCGGCAAGACCGAGCTGGCGAAGGCGCTCGCGGAGTTCCTGTTCGACGACGAGCGCGCGATGCTCCGGATCGACATGAGCGAGTACGCCGAGAAGCACTCGGTGTCGCGGCTGGTCGGCGCGCCGCCCGGGTACGTCGGCTACGACCAGGGCGGGCAGCTGACCGAGTCGGTGCGGCGGCGCCCGTACAGCGTGGTGCTGCTCGACGAGGTGGAGAAGGCGCACCCGGACGTGTTCGACGTGCTGCTCCAGGTGCTCGACGACGGCAGGCTGACCGACGGCCAGGGCCGGACGGTCGACTTCCGCAACACCCTCCTGGTGCTCACCTCGAACCTCGGCTCGCAGGCGATCGCGGACGCCACGCTGGACGAACGCCAGCGCCGGGACGCGGTGCTTTCGGTGGTGCAGCGGCACTTCAAGCCGGAGTTCCTGAACCGGCTGGACGACCTGGTGGTCTTCCACTCGCTCGGCACCGAGCAGCTGACGTCCATTGTGGACATCCAGGTGGACCGGCTGGCCCAGCGCCTCGCCCAGCGCAGGCTCACCCTCGAAGTCACCGAGGCGGCCCGCGAGTGGCTCGCGCTGACCGGCTTCGACCCGATCTACGGGGCCCGGCCGCTGCGGCGGCTGGTGCAGTCCGCGATCGGCGACCAGCTGGCGCGGCTGCTGCTCGGCGGTGAGGTGCTCGACGGCGACACGGTGCGGGTCGACATCCCCGCCGAAGCGGGCGACTCGCTCACCGTGACGCGGGTCTGACCGGACGCCGTGCCGCCCCCACTCGATCGGGTAGGGGCGACACGGCGTCCTGATCTCGGGCTTCACGCCCAGGGCGATACGCTGGTGTTCGTGGGTATACCGGCGTGGATCTGGTTCGTCATCGCCGCCGCCGCCTTGCTGGCGGGGCTGGGGTTGCTGGCTGCCGACCGGGCCCGGGAGGGCTCGCGCAACCGGGAGCGAATGCGGTGGGCTGACCTCAGAGGCTGGGAGTTCGTCGAAGAGGACGAACGCCTGCCGCGACAGTGGACCGGCGGCGCGATCGGCTACTTCGGGGCCGAGGCCGCGGTCAACGTCGTGGGCGGGTCCACCTTCACCTCGGACGGCCGCCGCCCGGTCTTCGTCTTCGACATCGAGTCGGACGGGCAGATCCCGGCGGTGATCGTGGCCGTGCGCTGCAACCGCGTCCACCAGGTGCTGGTGGAGTTGTGGCTGGCCAGCGTGCCGTTCCAGCGCGCGGAGATGCCGGAGCTGCTCGGCCCGGTCGGCCAGCGCTACGCCTTCGCCGACGACGCGGAAGGTGCCCGCGCGGTGATCACCCAGGACCTGGTCGATGCGGCCGACGCGCTCGGCGGGGACGTCGGCGTGGCCTGGCTGGAGAACGAGTGGGTGCTCGCCAGCGTCGCGCCGAACGCCGGGCCGTCGCGCCTGGAGCGGCTGCTGCGCGACCTCGGCGAGATCGCCGACATCGTGGACCCGTTCGACGAGGCCGTCGACCCGGCTCACGACGGCAGGCACTGGCAGAACCCGGCCACCGCCGCCGCCCCCGCTCCTGCTCCTGCTCCTGCTCCTGCCGAGCAGCACCAGCAGGCGGGCGACTGACGCCGTGGCCACCGCACTCGTCACCGGCGCCACCGCCGGCATCGGCGCCGCCTTCGCCCGCAGGTTCGCCGCCGAAGGCCACGACCTCGTGCTGGTGGCCAGGGACCAGGCCCGGCTCGAGCGACTGGCCGCCGAACTGGCCGGGCGCCACGGCGTCGGCACCGAGGTGCTGCCCGCCGACCTCGCTTCGGCCGAGGGCCGCGAGAAGGTCGAGGCCCGCGTCGGTGTCGCCGGTGGGGTGGACATCCTGGTCAACAACGCCGGTTTCGGGCTCGGCGGCGAACTCCAGGACGCCTCGATGGAGCAACTCCAGGCGCAACTGGACGTCAACGTCACCGCGGTGCTCCGGCTGACCCGCGCCGCGCTGCCCGGCATGCTGGAGCGCGGGCGCGGCGACGTGATCAACGTGTCGAGCGTGGCCGGGTTCCTGCCCGGCCGCGGCTCCACCTACACCGCCAGCAAGACCTACGTCACCTCGTTCACCGAGGGCGTCGCGGGTTCCGTGCAGGGCACGGGCGTGCGCGTGATGGCGCTGTGCCCCGGGTTCACGCACACCGAGTTCCACCAGCGGGCCGGATTGGACAAGCCGGGCCCGAAGTTCTTCTGGCTGAGCGCCGACCGCGTGGTCGAGGAGGGGCTCGCCGATCTGCGCCGCGGTCGCTGGCTGTCCGTGCCCAGTCCGCAGTACAAGGCGCTGGTGGCGGTACTGCGCGTGGTCCCGCGGTCGCTGATCCGGGTCGCCGCCGGCCGCTTCGCCGGACGGGGCAGGACCTGAGCCGTTTCGTCGGTGGCGTGTGAGAGGCTGAGCGCCGTGGCGATTGCAGGCATTGATCAAGCGGCGAAACTCGAACTCGCCCGGCTCATCACCGAACTGTCCGTGGTGCACGGCAAGGTGACGCTGGCTTCCGGCAAGGAGGCCGACTACTACGTCGACCTGCGGCGGGCGACCCTGCACCACGCGGCCGCCCCGCTGATCGGCAAGCTGCTCCGTCAGCTCACCGCGGACTGGGACTACGTCTCGGTCGGCGGGCTCACCCTCGGCGCCGACCCGGTCGCCACCGCCATGCTGCACTCGGCGGCCGCCGACGGCATGGTGCTCGACGCGTTCGTGGTCCGCAAGGCCACCAAGACCCACGGCATGCAGCGGCGGGTCGAAGGGGTTGAGGTGCGGGGGCAGCGGGTACTCGCGGTGGAGGACACCTCCACCACCGGGGGCAGCGTGCTGACGGCGGTGCAGGCACTGGAAGAGGCCGGTGCCACGGTGGTGGGTGTGGCCACGGTGGTGGACCGCGACACCGGGGCCAGGGAAGCGATCGAGAAGGAAGGGCTGGCGTACCGGTACCTGCTGGACGCCCACGACCTCGGTCTCTCCTAGCGGCGGTGGGCGTGGTCGGAAGAGGGTGACCATGCCAGATCGTCGACAGGACCCGCTCGACCCGCCGGACCGCCCGGTCCCGCAGTACCCCCGTCGCGAGGAACCGCCGCCGGGGACTCCCGAGCAGTATCCGCGGGAGACCCCGCAGCGGTACCCGGCCGAGAAACCCGACGGCTTCCCCGGGGAAGACCCGCCACCACCACCGCGTTAGTACCGAAGTGGGTACGGGTACCCCTGATCACCAGCGGTTCTCCAGTGGACTGGAGTACGTTGGGTGTAAGGGGGACGTGAAGGGGATGGGGTGAGGGATGGCATGGCCGGTTTTTTCGCCGATGTCACGGTCGCGGTGCACGTGCTTGCCCTGTTGTACATCGGCTTCGGCGGTTTCGTCGCGTGGCGCTGGCCGAAAACGATCTTCGTGCACGTCTTTTTCGCGGCGTGGGGCATCCTGGTCAACGTTTTCCCGATCCCCTGCCCGCTGACCGCGCTGGAGAACCACTTCCGCGCGCAGCAGGGCCTGGGTGATCTGCCGGGCGGTTTCAACGCGTACTACCTCTACGACACGGTGTTCCCGCGCGACATGATGCCGGTGGTCGTGTCGATCGCGTTCGTCGTGCTGGTGGTCTCCTACATCGGCGCGTACGTGCACTGGAAGCACCGCGACAGCGACGACGGCACCGGCGCCGAGGGCACGCACGCCCACCCCATCGGCCTCGGGTGACAGAATCGCGGCGTGGTCATCGTTGCGATCTTCGTCGGCATCATCCTGCTGGGCCTGGTGATCGGCCTGGTCAGCAGGCCGAAGGTGCAGGCGAGAGCGCGCGCCCACGTGGACGCGGTCCAGGCGACCGCGGCGGCTTTCGGCTGGCAGATCGACCGTAGCCCGGTGCCGGACCTCCGCGCCCGGCTGCCGCTCGGCGGCATGTTCGACGCGGACACCGCGATCCGGGCCACCGCGCAGCTGACCGGCCAGTGGCGGGGCGTACCGGTGGTGGCGCTGCAACTGACCTACGGCACGGACGGCTTGGCCACCCGCACCTGGCACACGATGACCATGATCATGGTGCCGCGGCCGGTGCCCGGGACGGTGGTCGCGCTGAGCCCGCAGGGCATGTCGTGGGCGAACTTCCTCGCTTCCGACCGGCAGATCGGTCATCCCCCGTTCGACCAGCGCTACCACGTGCACGCGAAGAGCGACGAGTACGCGCGCGCCACGCTGACCCCGGCGGTGGCCGGCCTGCTCGCCACCGATCCCCGCATGCGGGACCGGATGCTGTTCTTCGGTGAGCACGACCTCGCCGCCTCCTTCCCCGGCCCGATCACGCAGCAGCAGGTTCTCGCGCAGACCGCGGACCTGCTGCTCGAAGTGGCCCAGCGGCAGGCGGCCCGATGACCGAGGCGGGACCCACCGAATGGGTGGCCGAGCACGAGGTCGGCGTCGGACCGTGGCCGGGCGAATGGCCGTCGGACGAGCGGTACGACCCGGAACTGCTGGAGCAGGGCGACCGCCGCAACGTGGTCGACGCCTACCGCTACTGGCGGCGCGAGGCCATCGTGTCCGATGTGGACAGCCGACGACACCCGTTCCACGTGGCCATCGAGAACTTCCAGCACGACCACAACATCGGCACGGTGGTGCGCACGGCCAACGCCTTCGCCGCCGCCGCGGTGCACATCGTCGGGCGGCGCCGGTGGAACCGCCGGGGCGCGATGGTCACCGATCGCTACCAGCACCTGCACCACCACGCGACCGTCGGCGAATTCACCGCCCACGCCGCCGAATCCGGGCTGGCCGTGGTCGCCGTCGACAACACCCCGGGCGCGGTCCGGCTGGAAACCGCCGAACTCCCGCGCGACTGCGTGCTGCTGTTCGGCCAGGAGGGCCCCGGCCTGTCCCCGGGAGCCCAGGACGCCGCCGCGCTGGTGGTCTCGATCGCGCAGTTCGGCACCACGCGCTCGATCAACGCGGGCGTGGCGGCGGGCATCGTCATGCACACCTGGATCCAGCAGCACGCCGACCTCGATCGGGCGTGGTGACTCCCTAGACCGGAGCGATCTGGACGGGGATGCCGTTCAGGACGCTGGTGCCGGAGAGCGCGTCCATCTGCGTTTCGTCGGAGAGCACGTTGGTGTTGACGCCGGCGTGCGCGGTGGCGACCGCGGTGCGCATGCCCTGCGGGTCGTGGCCCCAGCCGTGCGGGATGCTGACCACGCCGGGCCGGATGACGTCGGTGACCTCCACCGGCACCTCG
This sequence comes from Saccharothrix sp. AJ9571, assembly GCF_021725495.1. NCBI lineage: Bacteria > Bacillati > Actinomycetota > Actinomycetes > Pseudonocardiales > Pseudonocardiaceae > Saccharothrix > Saccharothrix sp. AJ9571. The sequence goes on from NZ_CP091382.1 coordinate 2,137,049, forward strand.
ATCTTGCCCGCGCGGGAGTGCACCACGGCCTGGCCGCCGTCGGTCAGCCCGAGCCGGGTCGCGTCCTCGGGGTGCACCTGGACCGTGCAGCGGTTCTGCCCGCGTACCAACGGTTCCAGGTTGTGCATCCACGAGTTGTTCGAGCTGAGGTGCCGCCGTCCGATGAGGACCATTTCGCCGTCGGGGACCTTCGCCAGTTCGAGCGCGAGCCGCGGCACGTCCTCGGTGATCGGGCCCGGCGCCAGTTCGATCTTGCCGCTGGCCGTGGTCAGCACCTCCGGCACGCGTTGCTTCAGCGGTCCCAGGTCGACGCCGTGCGGCGCGGCTTCCAGGTCGGCCAGCGTCAGGTCGTACGGGCCCGCGCGCAGCATCAGGTCGACCAGCCGTTCCGGGCCGGTGCGGTCCGACACGGCGGGATCCAGCCCCGACCGGCGCGCGGCCTCGGCGGCGACGAACTCGTCGAGCGCGCCGATGTCGGCGTTCGGGCCCTGACCGGTGACGATGCCGGTCAGCCGCAACATCGTCTGCCACTCCTGCGGCAGCTCGGTGGGCAACGCGGCCGGCGTCCAGTTCGCCACGTCACGGACCGCGTACTGGTACAGCGCGACGTCGAAGTGCGGCCGTTCCAGCGGGCTCGGGCCGGGCAGGATCACGTCGGCCAGCCTGCTCGTCTCGTTCAGGTAGACGTCGAGCGAGACCATGAAGTCGAGCTGTTCCAGCGCGCCGGTGAGCCGCTCGGCGTTCGGCGTGCTCAGGCACGGGTTGCCGCTGACCGTGATCAGCGCGCGCACCTGGCCCTCGCCGGGGGTGAGGATCTCGTCGGCGAGCACACCGACCGGGACCTCGCCGAGCACCTCGGGCAGCCCGTGCACGCGGGTCTTCCAGCGGCCGGTGCGGAACGGCTTGGGCTTGGGGTTCGAGCTGTTCGGCTGTCCGGCGGCGGCGAGCGGGAACATCGCGCCGCCGGGTTCGTCGAGGTTGCCGGTGAGCGTGTTGAGCACGTCGACCAGCCAGCTGGCGACCGTGCCGAAGGACTGCGTGGTGGTGCCGATCCGGCCGTAGACCGCGGCGCGCTCGGCATCGGCGAGTTCGAGCGCGAGCCGCCGGATCTCCCCGGCTTCGATCCCGGTCGGCCCGGCGACGGCTTCGGGGGTGAACTCGCGGGCCAGTTCGCGGACCTCGTCGACGCCGTTGACGTGCTCGGCGAGCCTGCCCAGCTGGACCTTGCCCTCGGTGAACAGCACGTTGACCATGGCGAACAGCAGCAGCGCGTCGGTGCCGGGGCGGATCGCGTGGTGCTCGTCGGCGAGTTCGGCGGTGCGCGTGCGCCGCGGGTCGACCACGACGATCTTGCCGCCGCGGCGCTGGATGCCCTTGAGCCTGCCACGCGCGTCCGGCGCGGTCATCAGGCTGCCGTTGGACACCAGCGGGTTCGCGCCGAGGATCAGCAGGTGCTCGGTGCGGTCGAGGTCGGGCACCGGGATGGACAGGCCGCTGCCGAAGAGGTAGCCGGAGGAGAAGTGCTTCGGCACCTGGTCGACCGTGCCCGCGGTGAAGACGTTCTTGGTGCCGAGCGCCTTGTAGAAGACGCGGCCGTAGAGCAGGTTGCCGAGGTTGTGCGCGCTGGGATTGCCGACGTAGAGCGCCACGGCGTCCTTGCCGTGCGCCTCGATGACCGGCAGCAGCCGCGCGTGGATCTCGGCGAACGCCTCGTCCCAGCTCACTTCGACGAATTCGCCGTCGCGCTTGACCAGCGGGGCACGCAGGCGGTCGGGGTCGTGGTGCAGTGCGCCGAGCGAAGCGCCCTTCGGGCAGATGTATCCGCCCGAGAAGACGTCGGCATCGTCCCCTCGCACCTTCGTGACCTTCGGTCCCTCGAACGTGACGTCGAGTCCGCAGGTCGCTTCGCAGAGTGGACAGGTGACGGCAGCCATCGCCTGAACATACCGACGGGTATGTCGGTGGACAAGGGAGAATAAACGACATGACGGCGGCGGAACGAGCCAGGGACGCGGAAAACGCGGTGCGCACGCGGCACTTCCGGCGGGTGTGGGGCCTGCCGTCCACGGTGCTCGCCCGCAGCGGCTGGCCCGCGGATGCCGGGCAGCGGCTGCACTGGCACTGGAACTACTGGTGGCAGGCGCACGTACTGGACTGCCTGGTCGACGCGCAACTGCGCGAGCCTTCGCCCGAGCGCGCGGGGCTGATCGAACGGTACGCGCGCTCGATCCGGTTGCGGAACTTCGGCAAGTGGACCAACGAGTACTACGACGACATGGCGTGGCTCGGCATCGCGCTGGAGCGGGCTTCGCGGGTGACCGGGCTCGCGGCCCAGCCCGCGCTGGACGCCATCCTCGCGGAACTGCGGTCGGGCTGGACCGAGGACGCGGGCGGTGGCATCTGGTGGCGGAAGAACGACCAGTTCAAGAACGCCCCGGCGAACGGACCCGCGGCGATCCTGCACGCCCGGGTCGGTGACCTTGTGCGGGCGCGGGAACTGTTCGAGTGGATGGACTCCCGGTTGGTGGATCCGGAGACCGGACTGGTGTGGGACGGGCTGCGGGTGGACACCGGGGAACTGGTGAAGCACATTTACACGTACTGCCAGGGGGTCTTCCTGGGTACGTGCCTGGAATTGTCCGAAGTGGACGCTGCCGCGCGGACGGTGGAGGCGGTGGCCGCGCATTGCGCGTCGGGGGGTGTGCTGCACGCGCAGGGCGCTGGGGATGGGGGGTTGTTCGCCGGGATTTTGGCGCGGTACTTGGCTTTGGCGGCGCTTCAGTTACCGGGTGCGGCGGCGGCTACTGCTCGTCGGTTGGTGTTGGATTCCGCGGACGCTTGTGTTGGCAGTGCTGCGGAGGCGCCTGGGGGGCCGTTGTTCAGTCCTTCTTGGACGGGGGGTGCGGTGGTCCGGGATATGTCGGTGCAGGTGGGGGCCTGGATGCTGTTGGAGGCGGCTGCGACGTTGTCGTAGTGGCCATCCCGGTGTTTTAGTGTGACTACGGCGGGGGTTCCTTTGTCAAGGCTGGAAAGCTCGCCTTGACAAAGGAACCCCCGCCGTGTTTTGGCTTTGGATCGGGATGGGGGTACTGCGGCTAGTCCTGTTCCGCTGCCCGGGTTTCGCCCCGTTTTGGGAGAGTTCCACACTCCTGCGGCCGAGTTCCACACTCAGGCAGCTGAGTTCCACATTCAGGTAGCCGAGTTCTGCACTCGGGCAGCTGAGTTCCGCACTCGGCCGCGTCTGGGCCGGGGGGTGCGAGGACACGAATGTGGCTTTGGGGGCCGAATCCGCCCCGAAAGCCACATTCGTGTCCGGTGGGGGGGTGACCCGGCGAGGTGCCGTGAATGTGGCTTTCACGGCAGAATGTGCCGTGAAAGCCACATTCACGGCGCGGGGCGGTGGCGGCAGCCGCAGGAGGTGCGGTGGTGGAAGGTGGGTGGGAGGCGGACGGAGTCCGGGCGTCGGTCCGGGTCGGCGATCCTGGCGATCAGGGTGTGCACGGCACGCTTGCCGATCTCCTCGATGGGTTGCGCCATGGTGGTCAGCGCTGGATCCACGGCGGCCATCCAGTCCGCGTCGCCGTAGCCGGCGAGGGCCAGGTCTTCGCCTGGCCGCAGGCCCCGGCGGTGCATTTCGTAGTGCACGCCGATCATCATCGCTTCGCTGGCCACCAACAACGCCGTGGGGGCATCGGCCATGTCCAGTAGGCGACCGGCTGCGGCGGCCGCGCCTCCTGCCGTCGACTCCCCGCACGCCACCAGGTCCGGCTGCCATGGCAACCCCGCCCGGCCCAGGCCGAGCCGGTATCCCAGTGCGCGTTCGTCGTTCACGGCGATGCCCAGCGCGCCCGAGATCAGGCCGATCCGCTCGTGCCCGGCCCCGGCCAGGTGACGCACCAAGTCGCACATGGCCTGGATGTTCTCGGTGCCGACCTGGTCCACGTCCCCGCGGGTGGCCAAGCGGTCCATCAGCACGGTCGGCACGCCGAGGCGCACCAAACCGGTCACCACCACGTCGTCCCCGGCGGCGGGGGTGAGCAGGATGCCGTCGATGCCGCCCGCGCGCAGCGAGCGCACGGCGTCCATCTCGACCCCGGCGGCGTCCTCGGTTTCGGCGAAGGTCACCGCGCAACCCGCGTCGGCGGCGGCGAGTTCGATCGCCCTGGACAGGTCGGTCGCGTACGGGGTGGCGTCGAACGCCATCGCCACACCCAGCCGATGGGTGACAGGCGCTCCCCAGAGTGGAATGTCGTAAGACAGTGCGGTCATCTCTCCCGGCCCTCGATGCCTGATGAGAACGTGCCCGCCCGATTGAACGCTCTCGCATACGGCGCCGAAGATATCCCCGATTGGGGCGTCATCCGGTCGTCGGTCACTCGATGAAACAGAAATTCAGCGAACCGGGTGAATCCGGGCGCAGCCGCACGACTCTCGGTGTCTCAGTTCCGGGGCCAGCCGGACCACCTCGGCCTTGCGGTCCGGGTCGGCGATCCTGGCCAGCAGCAACCGGACCGCGCGGCGTCCGATCTCCTCGATCGGCTGTGCCATCGTTGTCAGCGGCGGGTCGACCAGATCGGCCCACTCGACGTCGTCGTAGACCACCACCGGCAGATCGCGCCCGATCTTCAGCCCGCGGCTGCGTGCCTCGTGCAGCACACCGACCATCATGCCGTCGTTGGCCACCACCAGCGCGGTCGGCGGCTCCGGCAGCGCGAGCAGCTTGCGCAGGGCCGCGCCCCCGCCCTCACGCGACGAATGCCCGCATTCGACCAGGTCGGGGTTCCACGACAGCCCGCCGCGGCCGAGCCCCAGCCGGTAGCCGAGCATGCGTTCCTCGCTGGTGGACAGCCCGGCGGCGCCGCTGATCAGGCCGATGCGGCGGTGGCCGAGCGACGCCAGGTGCTCGGTCAGCGCCGAAGTCGCCTGGATGTTCTCGGCGCCCACCTGGTCCACGTCGCCGCGGGTGGCCAGCCGGTCGACCAGCACCGTGGGCACGCCCAGCGAAACCAGTTCGCCGACCACCTGCCCGTCGCCCGGCGCCGGCGTGATCAACAGGCCCTCGACCCGGCGCGAGCGCAGCGTTCGCACGGTCGCCTGTTCGGTCTCGAGTTCGTCGTGCGTGTCCGCCAGCAAGACCGTGTACCCGGCGGCGGCGGCTTCGCGTTCCACCGCCTGCATCAGCATCGCGAAGTACGGGTTGGCCATCAGCGAGATTGCCACGCCGATCGAACGGGTACCTCCGGTGACCAGTGAGCGCGCGATCGCGTCGCCGGTGTAGCCGGTGGTTTCGATGGCGCGCAGCACAGCGGCCCGGGTGTCCTCGGCGACCGCGCGGGTCCCGTTGACCACGTGTGACACCGTGGTGATCGAGACGCCCGCCATCTCGGCGATGTCGCGCTGGGTGGGGCGGGATGAGCGTCCTGGTGGCACTGGGCTCCCTTCACCGGGCTCAGGGCAAGCGTTTGCGCAAACGCTTGCGCGGCAGCATAGCCCGTTCTACCGTCCCGGGTCATCTGTTCCGATCCTCAACGCGGAGGATGTCGTGCGAAAAATTCTGACCGCGGGGCTGGCCGCCGCGGTGCTGGTTTCGGCGGGCGGGTGCACCGTCGAACGGCACTGGGGCGGCAACACCAACTCCGGTGGTGACGGGGGCAAGGCCAAGGTCGGCCTGGTCACCAAGACCGACACCAATCCCTACTTCGTCGAACTCCGGGCCGCCGCGAGCGCGGCCGCGCAGGCCAACGGCGCCGACTTCAGCGCACTGGCCGGTCAGTTCGACGGCGACAACGACGGCCAGGTCCGGGCCATCGAAAACCTGATCCAGCAGGGCGCCACCACCATCCTGATCACGCCGAGCTCCTCCACCGGGGTGCTCGACGCGATCGACCGGGCCCGCAAGGCGGGCGTGCTGGTGATCGCGCTGGACACCGCGACCGAACCGGCGGAGGCGGTCGACGCCACCTTCGCCACCGACAACTTCGCGGCCGGGCAGCAGCAGGGCGCCTACGTCAAAGCCGCGCTCGGCGGCACCCCGCCGAAGCTGTTCATGGTGGACGGCACCTCGGGCAGCACGGTCGACACGCAGCGGCACACCGGCTTCCTCTCCGGCATCGGCCTGGCCGATGGCGCCCCGGAGATCAAGGGCTCGACGCCGGCCAACGGCGACCAGAGCACCGCGCAGCAGGGCGTGGAGAACCTGCTGCAGCGCACCACCGACATCAACGCCGTCTACACGATGAACGAGCCGATGGGCCGCGGCACCTACGCGGCGCTCAAGGCGCGCGGGCTGACCGGCCAGATCGTGATGGGCTCGATCGACGGCGGCTGCGAGGGCGTGCAGAACGTGCGCGACGGCCAGTACGCGGCCACGGTCATGCAGTTCCCGAAGAAGATGGCCGAACAGGGGGTGCTCGCGGCCGTCGAGTACGCCAAGACCGGCAAGAAGCCGAGCGGCTTCAACAACACCGGGTCCGTGGTGATCACCAACAAGCCGATGCCGGGTGTGGAGAGCCAGAACACCGACTGGGGTCTGCAGAACTGCTGGGGTGAGAAATGACGAGCGCCACCGCTACGGCCGAGTCCGACCGGCCGACCATCGGCGAGTTCTTCCTGCGCGCCCCGGCCGTCGGCCCGGCACTGGCGCTGGTGGTCGCCGTGCTCGTGTTCTCCTTCTCCACCGACACCTTCCTCAACCTGGACAACATGTCCCTGGTGGTGCAGCAGTCGCTGGTGATCGGCACGCTCGCACTCGGGCAGACACTGATCATCCTGACCGCCGGCATCGACCTGGCGAACGCGGCCTCGATGGTGCTCGCGACGTTGATCATGGCGAAGCTGCTCACCGGCGGGGTCGACGGCATTTTCGCGCTGCTGCTGGGAATCGCGGCGACGGTGGTGGTCAGCGCGGTGGTCGGCTCGCTGGTGACCAAGGTGAAGCTGCCGCCGTTCATCGTCACGCTCGGCATGCTGACCATGCTCACCGCCGCGGGACGGCTGTTCGCCGGTGGCGAGGCGATCCCGGTGGCCGACGGGCTGATCAGCTGGCTCGGCACCCGCCGCTACCTGTTCGGCGGCATCGAGATCACCTACGGCATGACGCTGGCGCTGATCATGTACCTGGTCATGTGGTACGCGCTGACCAGGACCGCGTGGGGCAAGCACGTGTACGCGGTGGGCAACGCGCCCGAAGCCGCCCGGCTGTCCGGGATCAAGGTCAACCGGACGGTGCTGTCGGTGTACATCGTGGCCGGGGTGATCTTCGGCATCGCCGCGTGGCAGGCGCTGGGCCGCGTGCCCAACGCCGACCCGAACGCCTACCAGCTGGGCAACCTCGATTCGATCACCGCCGTGGTGCTGGGCGGGACCAGCCTGTTCGGCGGCCGCGGTTCGGTGATCGGCACGATGATGGGCGCGCTGATCGTGGCGGTGCTGCGGTCCGGGCTGACCCAACTGGGCGTGGACGCGCTCTACCAGGATGTGGCGACCGGTGCGCTGGTGATCGCGGCCGTCGCGGTGGACCGATTCGCCAGGAGGCAGCGGTGAACTCTCCGACTCAGCAGCCAACCCTGTCCGCTCGTGGCCTGGTCAAGCGCTACGGCCGGGTGACCGCGATCGACGGCGCCGACTTCGACCTGTACCCGGGCGAGGTGCTCGCCGTGGTCGGCGACAACGGCGCCGGGAAGTCCAGCCTGATCAAGGCGATGTCCGGCGCGGTGGTGCCGGATGAGGGCGAGATCCTCCTCGACGGTGAGGCGGTGCACTTCCGCACGCCGATCGACGCACGCAAGTACGGCATCGAGACGGTGTACCAGGACCTGGCCGTCGCGCCCGCGCTCGACATCGCGTCGAACATGTTCCTGGGGCGGGAAAAGCGGCGCTCCGGGCCGTTCGGGCTGATCCGCAAGCTGGACACCGCGACCATGCGGGCCGAAGCGCAGCGCATCCTCGATGAGCTGGGCATCCAGATCAAGTCGATCACGCAGCCGGTGGAGACGCTTTCCGGTGGGCAGCGGCAGGGCGTGGCGGTGGCGCGCGCGGCGGCGTTCGGCACCAAGGCGGTGATCATGGACGAGCCGACCGCGGCGCTCGGGGTCGCCGAGTCCGGCAAGGTGCTCGCGCTGATCGACCGCATCCGCGAGCGCGGGCTGCCGGTGGTGCTGATCAGCCACAACATGCCGCACGTGTTCGAGATCGCCGACCGGATCCACGTGCACCGCCTCGGCAAGCGGGTGGCCGTGGTCTCACCGAAGACGCACACGATGAACCAGGTGGTCGGGCTGATCACCGGTGCGCTGCGGATCGGCTCGGACGGGTCGGTGGAGGAGGTCCCGGCGGCCGTGCGGGCCGGGTTGTCCGGATGAAGGTGGTGCTCGCCGGACTGTCCACTGTGGATCTCGTGCAGCGGGTGGCGGAGTTGCCGTCACCCGGCGAGAAGGTGCAGTCGCTCGCGGTCGAGGTGGCCGCGGGCGGTCCGGCCGCGAACGCCGCGGTGACGGTGGCGGCGCTGGGCGGCGAGGCGGTCCTGCTGACCGTGCTCGGCGCCCACCCGCTCGCTTCGCTGGCCCGTGCCGACCTGGAAGCGTATGGCGTGCGGGTGGTCGACGCGTTGCCGTCGCGGGTTTCGCCGCCGCCGGTGAGCGCGGTATCGGTGCGGGATTCGGACGGGGAACGCACGGTCGTCTCGCACAACGCCGCGGACGTGCCGGACTTCCCGATTTCTTCGCTGGTGGACGAGGTTTCCGGGGACTGCGTGCTGCTGGACGGGCACCACCCGGCGCTGGCGCTGGCCGTCGCGCGGCGGGCACGGGAACTCGGGGTGCCGGTGGTGCTCGACGCCGGGAGCTGGAAGCCGGTGCTGACGGAACTGCTGCCGCTGGTGGACATCGCGGCCTGCTCGGCGCACTTCCGGGCGCCCTTCCCGTTGGAGGTGCCCGTGGTGATCACCACCGCAGGTGCCGAGCCGGTGCGCTACACAGTGTCTTCTGCATGGGGGACGCCCCCCGGACCCCCGAAAAGCTCCGGAGTGGACGGATCGGGCAAGGTATCGGTGCCCGAGGTCGAAGCCGCCGACACGCTGGGCGCCGGGGACGTCTGGCACGGGGCCTTTGCTTACGGCGCAAGCCTTCCGTTGGTTGAGCGGATCCGCTTCGCCAACGAGGTGGCCGCCGAACGGGTGTGGCATGCGGGTCCGCGGGCATGGGTGCCCGCGGTCCGCGAGATGAGGAATAAGGGAGTGCGATGACCTCGTTCGAGGACCTGCTGGCGCGCGCGCAGGGGTTGATCAAGTCGGGAGAGCGGGCCGTGCTGGGCATCGTCGGCGCGCCGGCGTCGGGCAAGACCACGCTGGCGTGGGGGCTGGCGAACGCGCTGGGCAACCGGGCCGCGGTGGTCGGCATGGACGGGTTCCACCTGGCGCAGGTCGAATTGCGGCGGCTCGGGCGGACCGAGCGCAAGGGCGCGCCGGACACCTTCGACGCCGGTGGTTACGTCAGCCTGGTCTCGCGGCTCGCGGCGGGCGGGGAGACGGTGTACGCGCCGGAATTCCGGCGGGAGATCGAGGAGCCGATCGCGGGGGCGGTGGCCGTGCCGCCGGAGGTGCCGCTGGTCATCACCGAGGGCAACTACCTGCTGCTCGACGAGGAGCCGTGGTCGCGCATCCCGCCGCTGCTCCGGGAGGCCTGGTTCCTGCGGCCCGATGAGGACGACCGGATCGAGCGGCTGGTCTCGCGGCACCGGCACTACGGGCGATCGCTGGTGGAGGCGCGGCAGCGGGCGCGGGGTTCGGACCAGCGCAACGCCGACCTGATCGCGACGACGGCTTCGCGGGCGGATTTGATCGTGGAGGACATGACGCTGGCGAACTTCTCGCTCTAGAGCTCCATGGCTTTAGGGTGGCGCCATGAGCGTGGTGATCGTCACTGGGGGAAGCCGCGGCATCGGCGCGGAAATCTGCGTGCAGGCGGCGGAGAGCGGCTACGACGTGGTGGTCAACTACGCCGGAGACGCTTCGGCCGCCGCTTCCGTGGCTTCGCGGGTTTCTTCGTTGGGGCGGCGCGCGTTGACCGTGCAGGGGGACGTGTCCTCGGAGTCGGACGTGATCGCCCTGTTCGACGCTGCTTCGGAGTTGGGGCCGCTGTACGGGCTGGTGAACAACGCGGGCATCGTCGGGCGGGCGGCGCCGCTGGTGGAGCAGGACGTCGCCACCGTGCGGCGGGTGATGGACGTCAATGTGACCGGGGTGTTCCTGTGCTGCCGGGAAGCCATTCGACGGATGACCGACGGCGGGGCGATCGTGAACGTGACCTCGGCCGCCGCCCGCCTGGGCTCGGCGGGCGAATGGGTGCACTATGCCGCGAGCAAGGCGGCGGTCGAGACGCTGACGTTCGGCCTGGCGCAGGAGGTGGCTTCCTCCGGCATCCGCGTGAACGCGGTCGCCCCGGGCCTGGTGAACACCTCGTTCCACGCCACCGCCGGGGTCCCGGACCGCCTTGCCCACCTGGGCCCCGCCCAGCCGATGGGACGCGCGGGGGAACCAGCAGAAATCGCCGCCGCCGTCCTTTGGCTCCTGTCACCCGCCGCCTCCTACGCCACCGGCGCCACCCTCCCCATAACCGGCGGCCGCTAACCCGGCCTCCCCACGCCCCTCACCCCACACTCCCGCACCCAAACCCCACACTCCCGCACTCGAGTCCCACGCTCAGGCACCCGAGCCCCACCCTCAGGCAGCCGAAGTCCACGTTGGCGAAGCCGAGTTCCACACTCAGGCAGCCGAGTCCCACGCTCGGGCGCCCGAGTCCCACATTCAGGCACCCGAGGCCCACGTTCAGGCACCCGGGTCCCACGTTCGGGCAGCCGAACTCCACGTTCCGGCAGCCGAGCCCCACTCCGCGCCCAGCCCAACGTTCGCGGCGCCGAACAGACGTCCCGAGGCGCCTGCCAGTGTCACGAATGTGGCTTTCGGGGCGGAATCGGCCCCCAAAGCCACATTCGTGTCATCGGTGACACCCGTTGAGCCGGGGCACGGGGAGGTCACGTTTTGTGGTCGACAAGGTCGGGTAAGTGGGCGGCGACGGGGAATTCACGGAGGGTGGGTGAAGGTCGGAACCGGGCCACTAGTGGAAGGGCGGCCGCGAAGCGATGCCGAGATTGAAGTCCGTGCACCACCTGGCTCTCACGGTCACCGACGTGGACCGGAGTGTGCCGTGGTACGTGCGGGTCCTCGCGCTCGAGGAGGCCACCCGGCGCGAGGATCCGGAGACCGGGCTTCGGAAGGTGGTGCTCAAGTCCGCTGACCACGGGTTTTCCCTGGTGCTGGTGCAGCACCCCGACACCGAGCGCCCCTGGTTCGACGAGCGGCGCACCGGGCTCGACCACGTGGCGTTCTGCGTCGGCTCGCGTGAGGAGCTCGAGGGGTGGGAGCGCCGCCTCGCCGAGCACGGGGTCACCTACAGCGCGGCCAAGGCCTCACGCACGCTGCCCGGGTCCGAGGTCGTCGTCTTCCGTGATCCGGACGGGATCCAGCTCGAGGTCTGGGCCGATACCGACAGTTAGCTCGGCGTCGGTGTCCACCGGCTTCTTCATTTCCTGCCGGTAGCGCCAGAACCCCCAGCCGGTGCCGAGCACGAAGAACGCCACGCTCAGCCACACGACCAGCGTCTTCAGCCACGGCAGCACGTCCAGCAGCCCGGCGCCGTAGTAGCCGAGCAGCACCAGCGTCGGCACCCACAGCACCCCGCCGGCCGCCGTCGCCAGTGCGAAGCGCTTCGGGTCCATGCGCGCGGCACCGGCGATCAGCGGCGCCAGCGTGCGCACCCACGGGATCCACCGCGCCGCGACGATGGCGAAGAAGCCCCGCCGGTCGAGGAACGCGCGCGCCCGCTCCAGGTTCTGCCGGTTCAGCACCTTGCCGCCGCGCCGGGCGACCAGGCGGGTGCCGGTGTGCTTGCCGATGTAGTAGCCGATCTGGTTGCCGATCACCGCGACGATCAGCGCCGCCAGCGACAGCAGCCAGGCGCTCAGCTCGGCGTGGTGCTGCGCGAGCACCACGCCGGCGCCGAACAACAGCGAGTCACCCGGCAGGAAGAGGCCGACGATCAGCGCGCACTCGACGAAGACGAAGCTGAGCACGATGACCCACACCAGCGTCGGGCCCGCTGTGTCCAGCCAGCTCACGCCGGTGCCCGCGGCCAGTACCTCCATCACGTTCGCAGCCTACGTGCCGAGCCCGAGACGAGCCTGAATCCACGCCCGATTCGCCCGATTAGTCCGACTCGTTCACGCGGCCGAATGCAATGAATGGGGCATTACTTGCAATCAACGCAAGTAATGCCCCACTCATAGCATTGGCGCCGGGTTACATCGGGGGCAGGGAGTCGCCTTGGACGGCTTGGATGTCCAGTTCGACGCGGACCACGGTGCCGATCGCCGCCACGCCCGCGCGCACCATCGCGTTGTAGTTGATCGCGAAGTCGTCCCGGCGCAGTTGTGTCTCGGCGTGGAAGGCCGCCCGCGTCCCGCCCCACGGGTCGGCTTCGCAGCCGCCGTAGCGCAGGTCCAGTTCGACCTCCCGCCGCTGCCCGTGCAGCGTGAGCACGCCGTGCATGGTCCACTTCACCGGCCCGTGCTGGCGCAGCCCGGTGCTGGCGAACTCGATCACCGGGTACCGCTCCACGTCCAGGAAGTCCGAGGAGCGCAGGTGGTCGTCACGCATCTTGATGCCGGTGTCGATCGCCGCGGCCTTGATCTCGGCCTGGACCACCGACCGCTCCGCCGGGCGCGCCACGGTGATGTGCCCGGACAGCTCCGAGAACCGCGCCTTGATGCTGGCGATGCCGAGGTGGCGGGCGGTGGCGACGACCGACGAGTGCGCCGGGTCGATCACCCACGGACCCACCGGCGGCAGCTGGACCGCCTCCGCGTTCGACTCCAGCACGATCTCGCCGAGCGAGCCCGTGCCGTCAGCGCCGACCCGCGCGGTGCGGGCGACCGGGGCGAACCCGGCCGCCGTGAGCACCGCGGTGTACACCCCGGCGGGCAGCGGCGGGGTGTCGACGACGCCGAGTTCGTCCGCTTCCACCCTGGCCACCTGCTTGCCGGTCAGGTCGGTCACGGTCAGCACGGCGTGCGCCACGGCCCAGCCTTCGGCGCCACTGATCTGCGCCCGCAGTCCCGCTGTGCTCATGCCCGTCCGTTCGTCAGCTCGTCGATCACCTGGTCGTAGCCGAGCCGGACGTCGTGGGTGGAATCACCGCCACCCGCCAGCTCGAGCCTGCTGGTGGCCGGAGGGTACCCGCTGGCCACGACGGTGTAGGTGCCTTCGGGGAGATCACTGATCACGTAGTTGCCCGAGTGGTTGGTCCGCGACACGGCCGCGACGCGGCCCTCCGGGTCGAGCACGGTGATCCGCGCGTCCGGCACCGGCTGGTCGGCTTCGTTGCGCGCGGTCCCGGTGAGCACCACCGCGCCGCTGAGCGACACGTCGTGGCGCAGCACCCCGCAGTCCGGCACGCTCAGGGTGACCGCGACCGGCCGCAGGTGCTCCCCGCTGGCGACCAGCGTGTAGCTGCCCGCGCCGATGCCGTGGAAGGCGTACCGGCCCGCGTCGTCGGTGGCCGACGCACCGGCGACCTCACCGCGCTCGTCGGTCAGGGTCACGGTGACCCCGTGCAGCGGCTCGCCCGAGCCCAGCGAGGTGACCACGCCGCTGACCTCGCCCGAACCGGCGAGCGTGAGGTCCAGCTTCGCCGGGCCGTCGCCGACGACCACGCTGGACGCCTGCGGCTCGTGCCCGGCCGCCGAGACGATCAGCACGTAGGTGCCGGGGCTGGGCGTGCCGATGCTGTACTCGCCGTCGCCACCGCCGGTGGCGCGCGAGACCTGGCGGCCGCTCTGGTCGATCAGCGTCAGCGCCGCCCGGACCACCGGGCTGCCGTCCTGGCGCCGGACGTACCCGGTGATCGGCGGCCCGGCTTCGAGCCTCCCGCTGACGGCCGCGTTCGAAATCGGCTGGATCATGCCCTGCATTGTGGCGTGTCCGTTCCCTTCCGGCCGGGCGTGCGCCCCCACCAGTTCCGGTTCCGGTTGGCGCAGTGCCTGGTCGACTTCTTCCCAGGTGTCCGTCTTCGCGGTCGCCTTCTCGGGCTTCTCGTCGACCAGCGCCTCGCCGCCTTCGAGCACCGAGGCCGCGGCCGACGGCGCCCCGCCGGCGAGCGGGATCTCACGCATGAACAGCAGCACCACGAAGGCCACCAGGGTGACCGCCGCCGCGCACCAGAACACCGTGGTGATCGACTCGGTGAACCCGGTCAGCACCGGGATCTTCAGCTCGTCGGGCAGGTTCGCGATGCCGGAGGTGTCGGACTGGAAGTTGCCCAGCTGCGCCCCGGCTTCCGGCGGCAGCGCGCCGCCGAAGGCCTTGGCGATGTTGTCGGACAGGGTGTTGAACAGGATGGTCAGGAACACCGCGACACCCGCGGTGCCGCCGATCTGGCGGAAGAAGGTCGCGGTCGCGGTGGACACACCCATGTCGCTGCGCGGCCCGGCGTTCTGCACCGCGATCACCAGGGTCTGCATGCAGCTACCGAGGCCGAGGCCGATGATGCCGGCGGCGAGCAGCGGGTGCCACAGCGCGCTGTCGTACTCGACCAGCGCGAAGAACACCGAACCCGCGGTGATGATCAGCGTGCCGATGATCGGGAAGATCTTGTACCGCCCGGTGCGGCTGGTGATCTGCCCGGAGACCACCGACGCGGTCATGATGCCGAGCATCAGCGGCAGCATCAGCAACCCGGACTCGGTCGGCGAATACCCCTGCACCACCTGCATGTACTGCGGGATCATCATGATCGCGCCGAACATGCCGATACCGACGATGAAGCTGCCGGCGATGGCCACGGAGAAGGTGGCGTTGCCGAACAACCGCAGCGGGATCAGCGCCTCGTCCTTCATCAGCCGTTCCACGAACAGGAACGCCACGACGCCGACGCCGCCGATGACGTAGCAGGCGATCGCCTCGGTCGAGCCCCAGCCCCACTTGTTGCCCTGCTCGGCGACGATCAACAGCGGCACCACGGCCACCACCATCGCCAGCCCGCCCCACCAGTCGATGCGGTGGTCGTGGCGTTCGTGCGGCACGTTCAGCACCTTGGCGACCACGGCGAAGGCGATCAGCCCGATCGGCACGTTGATCAGGAACACCCAGCGCCAGCCGGTGATGCCCGCGATCGAGTCGATGTCGGCGAAGAACCCGCCGAGCACCGGGCCGAGCACCGTGGAGACACCGAAGACGGCGAGGAAGAAGCCCTGGTAGCGGGCGCGTTCCCGGGGCGGCACGATGTCGCCGATGATGGTCATCGCCAGCGACATCAGCCCGCCGGCGCCGAGGCCCTGGACCGCGCGGAAGGCGGCGAGCTGGTACATCGAGTCGGCGAAGGTCGACGCGATCGAGCCGATCACGAAGATCGAGATCGCGGCCAGGTAGAACGGCCGCCGCCCGTAGATGTCGGACAGCTTGCCGTAGATCGGCGTGACGATCGTCGAGGTGATCAGGTAGGCGGTGGTGATCCACGCCTGGAGGTCGAACCCGTTCAGGTCGTTGGCGATCCGGACGATCGAGGTGCCGACGATGGTCTGGTCCAGCGCGGCCAGGAACATGCCGGACATCAGGCCGATCAGGATGGTGACGATCTGCCGGTGCGTCAGGCGCTCGGGCTCGGGTTCCGGCGCGGCGTGCTGCGGTGGTTGCACCGGGTTGGCGGCGCGGGTCATCGGGTGCCCCCCTTGGGCTGTGCTTGGTCTTCGGCGTGCTGCGCCTGCTGCTTCTCGATGCCGACGTTGAGCCGGTCGAGCAGGCGCATCAGGGTCTGCCGGTCCCCGTCCGGCCAGTCCGCGAGCAGTGCGGCGAGCCACACGTTGCGCGTCTTGCGGTTCTCCTCGAACACCCGCAGGCCCTCGGCGGTCGGCGAGAGCAGGCAGGCACGGCCGTCTTCGGGATCGGCGGTGCGCTCCACCAGGCCGTGCTGCACCAGGGAACTGCTCTGCCTGCTGATCGTGGAGATCTCCGAGTGCAGTGCTTCGGCGAGCTTGCTGGTGCGCTGCGGGCCCTCGTGGATCAGGGTGAACAGGATCGCGTAGGCGGCCCGTTCGATGCCGTCGGGACCCTGTTTGGCCACCTGCGCCTTGGCGCGGTTGACCAGGCGCATGAAGCGGACGAGCTGGAAGCCGAGCTCGTCGGCCAGATCGAGCTCGGCTTCGGTGGCTGGGGGCGGTTCGCCGTGGAGAGGTGCCATGAGCGGGTCTTTCGTGGGGTATGTCGGCTTTGGGTTGTTTGATCCCTGCAACTAGTTGCCTCAAGCAAGAATGTGCCCGCAAGCGGGCCACGCGCAACTCGATTACCCGCGTTGTGGCTGAGCCCACCCTCGATCGGGTGGGGTGCTTTCAGAGACCGAGGCGGCGCAGGACCTCGTCGAGCCGATCGACCAGTGTCGCGGTCTCCTCGCCCATGGTGGCGCGCAGGTAGAGGCCGTCCCCGATGGCGCCGACGATCTCGGCGGTCAGCGGATCGTCGATGTGCTCGGCGACCAGTTCGCGCCAGAGCCGGGCGCACTCGTTGATCGTTTCGGTGACCCGGGCATCGCTGCCGACCTGGCGCAACGCCGCCATCGAGGCCCGGTGCGCCGGCTTGTCCATCGAGGCGTCGGTCACCGACGAGGTGAGGAAGTAGCGGACCACGCCTTCCGGCGCGGTCTTGGCGTGCTCGAGGTCGGCGAGGCAGAGCCGTCGCAGGCGCTCCAGCAGGCCGTCGAGCAGGGCTTCCTTCGAGTTGAAGTGGTAGAGCAGGCCGCCCTTGGACACGTTCGCCTTCGCCGCGACGGCGTCGAGCGTCACCGAGCCGGGGCCGTGCTCGATGAGGATGTCCTGGTAGGCGTCGAGCACGGTTTCACGGGCGGAAGGCTTGGGCACCAGTTGACTGTACCGTCTGGACGGTTTACTTTCGAATCAGGCGGTAACTGTACCGTCTGGACTGTTCAGTAAGCAGGGGAGAAACCGTGGTCAAGGCAGGCCGCCGGGAATGGGCGGCGTTGGCCGTCCTGGTGTTGCCGGTGTTGTTGATCAGCGTCGACATGACCGTGCTGGGGTTCGCGTTGCCGTACCTCAGCGAAGACCTCGCGCCGACCGGCACCGAGCAGCTCTGGATCGTGGACATCTACTCGTTCATGCTCGCCGGGCTGCTGGTGCTGATGGGCACGCTCGGCGACCGCGTCGGCCGCCGCAAACTGCTGCTCGCCGGCGCGGTGGCGTTCGGCGTGGCCTCGGTGCTGGCGGCGTTCGCGACCAGCGCGTGGCTGCTGATCGCCGCGCGGGCGCTGCTCGGCGTCGGCGGGGCGACGCTGATGCCGTCGACGTTGTCATTGATCCGCGGCATCTTCGTCGACCAGGCGCAGCGGCGGGTCGCGATCGCCGTGTGGAGCGCCGGGTTCTCCGGCGGCATGGCGCTCGGCCCGGTGGTCGGCGGCTGGCTGCTGGAGCACTTCTGGTGGGGCTCGGTGTTCCTGATCAACGTGCCGGTGATGGTGGTGCTGCTGATCGCCGGTCCGCTGCTGCTGCCGGAGGCACGCGACCCGAACCCCGGCCGCTTCGACCCGCTGTCCGCGGTGCTGTCGCTGGCGACGATGCTGCCGATCGTCTACGGCATCAAGCTGTTCGCCGAGCACGGGTTCGACCTCAAGGCCGTGGTGAGCGTGCTCGCCGGTGCCGGGCTCGGGGTGCTCTTCGTACGGCGGCAGCAGTCGCTGACCGATCCGATGCTGGACCTCGCGTTGTTCCGGAACCGCGAGTTCTCCACCTCGGTGGTGACCAACCTGCTCGGCGTGTTCTCACTGACCGGGCTGCTGTTCCTGGTGCCGCAGTACCTGCAGCTGGTGCTCGGGCTGCGGCCGATGGTGGCCGCGCTCTGGCTGCTGCCGACCACGGTGGCCGGGGTGGCGGGCGCGCTGCTCGCCGCCCGGCTGGCGCGGCGGCTCCCGGTGTCCACTTTGGTCGGTAGCGGACTGCTGCTGGCGGCGGCGGGCTTCGGGCTGCTGCTCGGGATCGGCGTGGATTCGGGGCTGGCCGTGTTGGTGGTCGGCTTCGCGCTGGTCGGCCTCGGCGTGTCACTGTCGGAGACGCTGACGAACGACCTGATCGTCACCGCCGCGCCGCCGGAGCGCGCGGGTGCCGCGTCGGCGATCTCGGAAACCGGCTTCGAACTCGGCGGGGCGCTGGGGACCGCGGTGATCGGCAGTGTGGCGACGGCGGTCTACCGCGCGGGCGTGCCGGAAAGCGCGGGCGAGGCCGCACGCGAAACGCTCGGTGGCGCCACGGCGACGGTCAGCGGCGAGTTGCTGCACACCGCGCAGGCGGCCTTCGTGAGCGGCCTGCACGTGACGGCCGTGCTCGGCACGGTCCTGCTCACCTACACCGGGATCCAGGCGATGATCCTGCTTCGCCGCCGCCGCGCCGTGAATGTGGCTTTCACGGCATAAGAAGCCGGGAAAGCCACATTCACGGCAGAGCTCAGAGCACGACGGTCGGGGTGACGACGGTGCGCCGGGAGGTCTCCGTGCCGACGTACACCACGATCTGCGTGGTGCCGCGCGGCACGTCGTCCAGCACGAACCGGCCACCTTCGTCGGCCGTGGTGGAGGTGGTGCCGTGCTCGGCCACCCGCACCTCGACCCCGTGTTCGCCGGCCGGCACCAGCCAGCCGTCGATCCGGTGGTGCTTGCCGATCTTCGTCAGGTTGATCATCACGGTCAGATCGCTGACGGTGAAGGTGATCGTGCCCTCGTCGCTGCCACCGCGCACGCCTTCCAGCGCGTTCGCGTGCACCCAGCGGGCCACCTCCACGTCGAGGCTTTCCAGCGCGATGGCGAACTGCACCCGCTCGACCAGGTCCCCCGGTGGCGGGTCCAGCTGGTCCATCAGCCGGTCCAGGTCCATGAGCAGCGCCTCGTCCTCGGGATTCGCGCTTCCCCCGAACTCCTCGATTCCGTTCATTGGCTGCCCCCTTCGGCCTCGAACAATGTGCGCAACCGGGTCAGGCAGCGTCGCCTGGTCGGTCCGATGCTGCCACGCGGTATCCGCAGTGCTTCGGCCACCGAGTGGTATTCGGCACGGCCCGCCAGGACGGTGAGCCGGAGCAGGTCCTGGCAGTTCTGCGGCAGGGTGAGAAACGCCCGCCACATCCGGCTGTCCCGGTCGGTGCGCACGGCCTCGGCCTCCGGTGCCGGCTGGGTGCTCGGCACCCGCTCGGCCATCTCCTCGGTCAGTGGGACGGGCGGCGTCTTGCGGCCGTAGGGCCGCTGCGCCTCCCGCCGCGCGGTGGTGATCAGCCAGCCGGCCAGCGCCCGTGGTTCGTGCAGCTGGTCGAGGTGGCTGAACAGGGCCAGCCACACCGTCTGGACCACGTCCTCGGCGGTGTGCCGGTCCAGGCCGTTGGCCCTGGCGACGTGCCAGACCAGCGGGGTGAGTTCGGCGACGAGCCGATCCATGGCCACCCGGTCACCCGCTCTGGCGGCCTGCATGCAGGCCGCGTACAGGTCGGTGCCCTGGAGGCCCTCCCACGGTGGATCCGCCTCCGCGGTGCGCACTTCGGTCATTGAATCGACCCCCCAACGGGTGTCCGCTGCTCCTCAAGTTGGCGCTCGCAGTATCGCGGGACCATCGGGATTAGAGAGCACATGGGTGAGCACTGGATACATAAGTCACTTACTTGGCGTAGTAGGAGCGTATTACCTGAACACGGAAAAGAGCACACCTCGCGGTGTGCTCATCCACTCCGGGTTGCCGGAGTGGGTGCCGGCCGGCACCGATGCCGTCGGTCTGGGACCGACTCCGGCGCCGACCGGCGAACCCCACCCATTCCAGGCGACCCCGCCCCCGCGGCCGCCTGCCCCCTTCCCGGGTGGCCCTGTTCCCCCGTGCGCTGCTCGCCCGTCCCGGTCCAAGCCGGGCCGATGACCCCCTTAGGGCCGTTTCCGGCCACACCGGCCCCGTCTGCCTGGACTCCCCGCCGCGTGCGAGCACTGCACCTCCTCCTCAGGGCTATCGGGTTTCCCAGGGGCGGTGGTGTCCGGCGGCCCCCTCGGCTGTCGGACACCACACGGCCCCTGCTGGCGATCGCCCCGGCCGCCGGGCGTCCCCGGTGGTCAAGTGATCGTTGCCCCATATGACGCAGGGAGGCGGGCCGCAGATACACACCGCGGCGAAATTTTCCGGCGACTTCTTCCATTGGGGGGAAGGGCCTACCTTGGGGTGATGAGCGATGACGCCTTGGTCACCAGGTTGCGGGCCGAAATCGGCAAGGACGCGGTACTCACCGACACCGACGTCACCGCCGCCTACTCACGCGACATGATGCCGCTGGCCCCGGTCGGCACCCCGCTGGCGGTGGTGCTGCCCGCCGACGTCGAGCAGGTGCAGGCGGTGGTCCGGGCGTGCGCCGAGGCGAAGGTGCCGATCGTGCCGCGGGGTGCGGGCAGCGGGCTGTCCGGCGCGGCCAACGCGATCGACGGCTGCGTGGTGCTGGTGCTGACCAAGCTCGACCAGATCGTCGAGATCGACGCGGGCAACCGGCTCGCCGTGGTCCAGCCGGGCGTGGTCAACCTCGACTTCCGCAACGCGGTGGAGAAGAACGGGCTGTTCTACCCACCGGACCCGTCCAGCTACGACTGGTGCACGATCGGCGGCAACCTGTCCACCAACGCCGGTGGCCTGTGCTGCGTGAAGTACGGGGTCACCACGGATTCGGTGCTGGGGCTGGAAGTGGTGCTCGCCGACGGATCACTGCTGAAGACCGGCCGGCGCACGGTCAAGGGCGTGGCCGGGTACGACCTGGCGCGGTTGTTCGTCGGCAGCGAGGGCACGCTCGGCGTGATCACCCAGGCGACGGTCGCGCTGAAGCCGCTGCCGCAGGCGCCTGCCACGCTGGTCGCCGGGTTCACCAGCACCGCGGCCGCCGGGGAGGCGGTGGCGAGGGTGGTGCGTGAAGGACTGGTGCCGTCGCTGATGGAGATCATGGACGCCACCTCGATCAAGGCGGCCGAGACCTATCTGCGCACCGACCTCGGCGCCGGGTCGGACTGCCAGGCCCTGTTGTTGTGCCAGTCGGACGCCGGTGGCGAGGTGGCGCGGCGGGAACTGGCGGCGCTGGAGCAGATCTGCCTCGACTGCGGGTCCGACATGACCTACGCCACGGACGACCTGGCCGAGGGCAACATGCTGCTGCAGGCGCGGCGGGTGGTGCTGACCGCGCTGGAGACCTATGGCGTCTGGCTGACCGACGACGTGTGCGTGCCGCGGACCCGGATCGCCGAGCTGATCGCGGGGTGCCAGCGGATCAGCGAGGAGGTCGGGCTGCGGATCGCCGTGGTCGGCCACGCCGGCGACGGCAACATGCACCCGACGATCGTCTACTCGCCGGATTCCGAGGACGAATTCGCGCGGGCACAGCGGGCTTTCGACGCGATCCTCGAGGTCGGCATGTCACTGGGCGGCACGGTCACCGGGGAGCACGGCATCGGCAAGATCAAGCGGGAGTGGCTGGAGCGGGAGATCGGCCCGGTCGGCCTGCGAGTGCACCGGGAGATCAAACGCGCCTTGGACCCGGAAAACCTCTTCAACCCGGGCTCCATGTTCGCCATGTGAACACTCTGAATGCTATGAATGGGGCATTACTAGCGCCCTCCCGCCGCCCACCACCACCCTCAACGGAGCTGCGCACAGTCCTGTCTATGCAAGTAATGCCCCACTCATAGCATTCGGCCTCGGCCGGGCGCGGGCTACGGCTGTTGTGGTTCGGGGGCCGGGGCGAGAGCGGCGGCCCGCTTCTTTTCGCGCCGGCCCTTCAGGTACTCGAAGACGATCGGCAGCACCGAGATCAGCACGATCAGGATGAAGATCGCGTCCACGTTGTCGCGGATCAGCGGGATGGTGCCCAGCAGCGAGCCCAGCACGATCAGGCCCGCGGCCCACAGGATGCCACCGAGCACGGTGTAGGTGAAGTACTTCTTCGGGTCCATCCGGCCGATGCCCGCGATCCAGGTGATGAAGGTCCGGACGAACGGCACGAACCGGGCGAGCACCACGGCCTTCGGGCCGTGCTTCTCCAGGAAGGCGTGCGTCTGGTCGACGTACTCCTGCTTGAAGAACTTCGAGTTCTTCTTGAACAGCGCGGGACCGGCCTTCCAGCCGATGCCGTAGCCGACCACGTTGCCGATCAGCGCGGCCGCGGTGGCGCAGACGCAGGCGAGCCACAATGGCAGCTCGAGATCCCCGTTGGCGATGAGCAGGCCCGCGGTGAACAACAGGGAGTCACCCGGCAGCACCGGGAACACGCTGCTCTCCGCGAAGATGATCAGGCACAGCACGCCGAGCACGGTCGGGCCCAGCCCATTCAGCA
The DNA here is from genome assembly GCF_021725495.1 of Saccharothrix sp. AJ9571. Classification (NCBI taxonomy): domain Bacteria; kingdom Bacillati; phylum Actinomycetota; class Actinomycetes; order Pseudonocardiales; family Pseudonocardiaceae; genus Saccharothrix; species Saccharothrix sp. AJ9571. The sequence continues at coordinate 2,159,487 of NZ_CP091382.1, forward strand.
GGACCTCGGGGTTGAGCCAGTCCGGCATGATGCTCATCTGGTCGATATTCAGTGCTGCGCTCACGCCGGGACACGGTACAGGCCGGATCTGGTCAGTGGCGCGCAGCGCCTCGGTTGAGGGTGGTGGCGGGCCGGCGGGCGGGCTACAGCAAGGTGAGCAAGCCCGCGACCGCACCCGCCGCCAGGCCGAGCAGCACCGCGAGCAGCAGTACCCAGCGCGCCGCGACCGGGGCCGGTCCCGTTTCCTGCCGCGTCGCCGCGACGGGGTGGTCCGCCGCCGGTGCGGGCGACGGCGCCGGTTCCAGCGCCGCGCGCTCGCGTTCCAGCGAACCGGCGTCCGCGCCCGACAGCAGGCCGTACCCGGCGGGCGCCGGGAAAGCGGGCTTGGCCAGGTGCGCGGTCGGCGGTTCCTCGACCGCCTCCGGTGGCCGTGCCGGCTGCGGCGCCCGCACGGCTTGCGCCCGCAGCGCCTCGGCCAGCAGGCGCTCGGGGTCTTCCGGCTCACTCACGAGCGAAAGGGTATCCGGGTCAGCCGGCGTCAGGAATCCACTGGCCCCGCCGCAGCACGCGGGCCGGGCGCAGCTCGTCGTCGAGCACGACGAGGTCCGCGGACAGCCCCGGCTTGAGCGAGCCGGTCTCCTTCTCGATGCCCAGCAGTTCGGCCGGTCGCGTCGAGGTGGCGCGCACCGCTTCGGCCAGCGACAGCCCCGCGCCCTTGACCAGGTTCCGGAAGGCGGCGTCCATGGTCAGCGTGCTCCCGGCCAGTGAGCCGTTCTCGGCGAGCGTGGCCACCCCGTCGGTCACGTCCACCTCCAGCCTGCCCAGCCGGTAGCTGCCGTCCGCCGCGTCGGTGGCCGACATGGCGTCGGTGACCAGCACCGTCCGCTCGGGTCCGGCGTGCCGGGCGGCGAGGCGCAACATCGTGGGGTGGACGTGCACCAGGTCGCAGATCAGCTCCACGGTCACGCGCTCGTCGTCGAGCAGCGTGCCGATCGGGCCGGGTTCGCGGTGGTGCAGCGGGCGCATGCCGTTGAACAGGTGCGTGGCGACCGTGGCACCCGCGTCGATCGCCGGGCGGATCTGCTCCTCGACCCCGTCGGTGTGCCCGATCGCGGCGATCACGCCGGCCTCGGTGAGCTGGCGGATCGCCTTGACCCCGCCGTGCAGTTCGGGCGCGAGCGTGATCATCCGGATCGCGTCCTTGCCCTCGCGCAGCAGCTTGGTCACCGTGGCGGTGTCCGGTTCGAGCAGTGCGCCCGGATCGTGCGCCCCGCAGCGGGCCTTGGAGATGAACGGCCCTTCGAGGTGGACCCCGGCCAGCTCGCCGTCGGCGACCAGCTCGGCGAGCGCGCCCACCTGGCGCGCCAGCTCCGGCACGACCTCCGAGACCAGGCTCGCCAGCAGGGTGGTGGTGCCGTGCCTGCGGTGCGCGGCGACCGCGCGCAGCAGCTGTTCCGGCTGCCCGCTGGAAAATGAGCCACCACCGCCGCCGTGGCAGTGCGTGTCGACGAACCCCGGGACGACCAGCGCGCCACCGACGTCGAGGTGTCTGCCCTCGGGCGGTGTGCCGCTGCCGACCGCGCTGATCGAGCCGCCCGACACGGCCAGCCAGGTGGCGTCGTTGGTCTCCTCTTCCGGTGTGGCCAGCCGGCCTCCGGTGATCACGAAATCGATTTCGGCACCCGTCACGCGTTCCAGCATATTGGTCTAAACCAGCTGATGGGTCACAACCCGCCAACCATGTGCGGAGATACGCCGTTCGAGGGCGGATTCCGGGGCCGGAACGGGCTAGTTGGGTGATTGCATCGCCCGCTGCAGGGCTTCCAGCGCCCGGCTCGCGGTCGACTTCACGGTCCCCTTGGAGATGCCGGCGGCCTCGGAGATCTCCGCCTCGGACAGTCCCCCATAGTAACGGAGGACCAGCACCTCGCGCTGCCTCGGCGGCAGCTTGGACAGCGCGTTCACCACCGCCTGGTGCTCGGTGGACAGCATCGCCAGGCTCTCCGCGGACCGCGCGTTGACCGCGTGCGGCGGCACGTACTCGCGAGCGGTCTTGCGGCGGCGCAGCACGCTGCGCGAGCCGTTGACCACGGCTGTTCGCAAATAACCCACCGCGGCGGCGGCGTCCCGCAGCCGTCCCCAGTTGCGGTGCAGCCCGGTGAACGCCTCCTGCACCACGTCCTCCGCGGTGGCCGGTTCGTCCACCAGCAGGATGGCCAGCCGGACCAGCCGCATCCGGTGCGTGCGGTAGAGGTCCTCCAGGGTCAGCGGTGCGGCGGGCGCCGGCGGGGCCGCCGGTCCGTCGACCGCGCGCAGGTGGCCGAGCGTGCGCTCCACGCTCTGCTCAGCGCTCGCCTCGTGCATGGTCCGCCCGTCCCGTGGTGTCCGCCCGTACCCGGGACTGCTCGCCGGGTCGGTTACCGTTTGCTGCGCCTGCCTGCTCACACCAGCAACACGCACGCAAAGCGTATCGGGTTGGCCAGGCGGCGCCAGTGTCCGAACCACGAGAATCGCATCCGGAGGCATCATGGCCTGGTTCCTCGTCGAAATCCGCTACGTCCAGGAGAAGTACGCCGAGGTGCGGCCGGCGCACCGGGCGTTCCTGGCCGACCTGGCCGAGAAGGGCGTGGTGGCGCTCGGCGGGCCGCTCACGGACGGCACCGGGGGCATCACCCTCTACCAGGCCGAAGACGAAGAAGCCCTGCAGAAGATCATCGACCAGGACCCGTACTTCCTGGAAGGCGCGGTCGCCGAACGCAGCGTGCGCGGCTTCGAGCCGAAGATCGGGGCCTGGCTACCGGCTCAGTAGGTCCCGCCGAGTTTCGTGTGGTCCCAGCTGACCGTCTTCGTCGGCGTGAACACCAGGCCGACGCGCTTTTCGGCCTGCTTGCCGACGAAGGCGGCCAGCTCGGGCGGCACCGGATCCCCCAGCGCCGCCCCGGCGTAGCGCTGGGTCAGCCTGGTCCCGATCTCGACGATCCGCTCGTGGTCGGTGACCAGCTCCACGTCCGTTTCCATGGACAGCCCGCGCAGCCGCTCGTAGCTGTCGCCGGATTCGAGCAGGACCGTGGCCTGCGGCAGCCGCCGCAGGTTGGCCACCTTCTGCGAGCTGCCGTAGGTCCAGGTGGCGAAGCCGTCGCCGTGGGGGAAGAACCAGAGCGGCGCCAGGTGCGGGCGGCCGTTCGGGCCGATCGTCGCGACGTTGATCACCTTCTGCTCACCGAGGTAGGCACGCGCCTCGTCGGCGGTCATCCGGATCTGTTCGCGACGTGACATCTCACACTCCAGTCGTTGCGGCCCGGCCGCCGTGGCCGGTCACCGAGGCTTCCCTGGCACCGCGCGCGGCGATGTCCTCGAGCGCCGCCTTGTCCGCCGACGGCACCCGCGAGCGCGAGCCGAGTTCGATGATCGGCGGCAGGAACGCCCTGATCAACTTCAGCGCACCGACCCAGCGTGGCACGTGGATGGTGCGGCCGCGGCGCAGGATGCCCGCCTCCAGGCAGTCCAGCGCGGTGGACAGCGGGTAGGTCTTGCCGACCAGGCCCGGCATGCCGGCGCGGAGCTTGCCGAACACCGGGTGCGCGTCGGCGCTTTCGACCAGGTCCGTGCGGATCCAGGTGGGGTGCGCGACGCCGACCTTCACGCCCAGGTGCGAGACCTCGGCCCGCAGGCTGTTCGAGAAGGCCTCGACGCCCGCCTTGGCGGCCGAGTAGTTGGCCATGCCGGGCGCGTGCGTGATCGCGGCGAGCGAGGAGATCGCCAGCAGGTAGCCCTTGCGCTCGATGACGTGCGGCAGGGTCACGCGGAAGGTGCGCCAGACGCCGAGCAGGTCCACCTCGATGACCTTCTCGAAGGCGGCCGGGTCGACCGAGCGGACGAAGCCGGTGGTGGCGATGCCGGCGTTGGCGATCACGATGTCGATGCCGCCGAAGTGGGCGACGACTTCGGCGGTGACGCGCTCGAGCGCTTCCCAGCTGGTCACGTCGGCTTCCCAGGAGCGCGCGGCGGACCCGATGCGCTCGGCCACCTTCGCCTGCTCCGCGCCTTCGAGGCCGACCAGCGCCACCTTCGCGCCCCGCGCCGCCAGCCGCTCCGCGAGCCCGGCGCCGATTCCGCGCGCCGCACCCGTGATGAGCACGACCTTTCCGCTGACCTTGCGAGCCATGGTGCCTCCTCGTCGAGTTCTCGTCCGGCACCGTACCGCAACTTACCGGCAGTAGGCTACTGGTCGGTAGGCACGCGCTGGAATGATCCGGTCACACGCCGCGTTGGCACGGACATGGCATTCGAACTCGGCAAGATCGGCGTCTGGCGACCGCTGTGGACCACCACCCCGGAGCTGGCCGCGAAGGCGGAAGAACTCGGCTACGGGACCTGGTGGATCGGCGGCTCGCCGCCGGCGGAACTGGAGCTCGTCGACCAGCTGCTGGCCGCCACCAGCTCACTGGTCGTGGCCACCAGCATCGTGAACATGTGGTCCGCGGACGCCGCCGAGGTGGCCCGGTCCTACCACCGCATCGAGGACAAGTACCCCGGCCGGTTCCTGCTGGGCGTGGGCGTCGGGCACCCGGAAGCCACGCAGGTCTACCAGAAGCCGTACGACAAGATCGTCGAATACCTCGACCAGCTCGACGCCGGCGGCGTGCCGGTGGAAGCACGGGCGCTCGCCGCGCTCGGGCCGAAGGTGCTCAAGCTCTCCGCCGAACGCACGCTGGGCGCGCTGCCCTACCTGACCATCCCGGAGCACACCCGGCAGGCGCGTGAGCTGGTCGGCAAGGACAAGCTGCTGGTCGCCGAGCACAAGGTGGTGCTGGACACCGACGACGCGCGCGGCCGCGAGATCGGCCGCGACATGGTCAAGATGTACCTGCGGCTGCGCAACTACACGAGCAACCTCAAGCGGCTCGGCTTCACCGAGGAGGACGTCGCCGGTGACGGCAGCGACCGGCTGATCGACGCGCTCGCCCTGCACGGCGACGCCGACCACATCGCCGCCGGGCTCAAGGCGCACCTCGACGCCGGTGCCGACCACGTCGCGATCCAGCCGCTCGGCGACGACCCGCTGCCCGCGCTGACGGCGCTGGCTCAGCTCGCCAAGTAGGCGTAGTTCTCCTGCCACTCGGCGAAGCGGTCCCGGAAGTACGGGAGCCGGTCGGCGAGTGGCAGGAAGACGCGCACGGTCTCGGCGTAGTAGGTGGCCCGCTTGGCCGGGCGGGGATGGGTGTGCAGGCGCTGCACGTTGCTGTAGCGGTCGGCGAGCTTGATCGTGAGCACCTCCTCCGGCGCGGTGACGAACCGGCTGAGGTAGCTCTCCCGCGACCCGGCCTTGGTCACCCAGTCGACCAGTTCGGCGACCTGCGCGCCGAACTCCGCCCGCACCGCGGCGAGGCTGCACGGTGTGTCCTCCACCACGTCGTGCAGCAGGGCCGCGACCAGCACGTCCTCGTCGCGCGCCCCGGAGTCGACGGCGATCTCCAGCGCTTCCAGCAGGTGCCACGGGTACGGCTCACCCGCCGGGCGGGTCTGGTCCCCGTGGTGCCGCGCGGCGAACTCGTAGGCGTGGGCCAGCTTCTCGATCGTCTCCTCCGGCAGCACCTCGCCCAGCGCGCCCGCGGCCGACGGCCAGTCGCGCCAAGAGCCGAAAACCCGCATGGTGGACCCCCTCTTTTCGCCTGATCAGGCTATCCCGCCCGGTACCCGGCGTGGCTCGTAAGATGCGCTTGAACGGCGAACCCTGCTTCGAGGAGGACCAACGATGCCCATCGCCACCCCCGAGGTCTACGCGGAAATGCTGGACCGGGCCAAGGCGAACGAGTTCGCTTATCCCGCCATCAACGTGACCTCGTCGGAAACCCTGAACGCCGCGATCCGCGGCTTCGCCGAGGCCGAAAGTGACGGGATCATCCAGTTCTCCACCGGTGGCTCGGAGTTCGCGTCGGGGCAGAAGGTCAAGGACATGGTGGTCGGGGCGAGCGCGCTGGCCGAGTTCGCGCACGTGGTCGCGGAGAAGTACTCGATCAACGTGGCCCTGCACACCGACCACTGCCCCAAGGACAAGCTGGACGGCTTCGTCCGGCCGCTGATCGACATCTCCGCCGAGCGGGTCAAGCGCGGTGAGAACCCGCTGTTCCAGTCCCACATGTGGGACGGCTCGGCGATCGACCTCGACGAGAACCTCGAGATCGCCGCGGAGCTGCTGGCCAAGACCGCCGCCGCGAAGATCATCCTCGAGGTGGAGATCGGCGTGGTCGGCGGCGAGGAGGACGGTGTCGCCAACGACATCAACGACAAGCTCTACACCGCCGACGGCGACTTCGTGAAGACCATCGACGCGCTCGGCTCCGGGGAGAAGGGCCGCTACCTGCTGGCCGCGACCTTCGGCAACGTGCACGGCGTGTACAAGCCGGGCAACGTGAAGCTGCGCCCGGAGGTGCTCAAGAACGGCCAGGCGGTGGCCGCCGAGAAGCTGGGCCTCGCCGCCGGTTCGAAGCCGTTCGAGCTGGTGTTCCACGGTGGCTCGGGCTCGCTGCTGGAGGAGATCCACGAGGCGCTGTCGTACGGCGTGGTGAAGATGAACGTCGACACCGACACCCAGTACGCCTTCTCGCGCCCCATCGCGGACCACTTCTTCAAGAACTACGACGGCGTGCTGAAGATCGACGGCGAGGTCGGCAACAAGAAGGTCTACGACCCGCGGAGCTACCTGAAGGCCGCCGAAGGCGCGATGGCGAAGCGCGTGGTGGAGGCCGCCGAGTCGCTGAAGTCGGCTGGGCAGCGGATCAAGTGACCTGGGCGGGAGGCACCCCGGGTTTTTAGTGTGACTACGGCGAAGGCCTCCGGGCAAGGCGGGAATGATGCCTTGACCTGGAGGCCTTCGCCTTGTTTTTGGCTGTGGACCGGGGGTGGGATGGGGGCGTGTGGACGCTCCCCTGTTCCGTTGCCGGGTTTCTGTTGAGTGGTGGGCCGGTATGCCGTGAATGTGGCTTTCACGGCGGAATGTGCCGTGAAAGCCACATTCACGGCACCTGTGCTCCCTAGACGACGGTGTCCGGGATGAACTCGGAGGGTTTCTTGTGCGGGGCGTTCAGGCGTCGGCCGAGGGGGCCCGCCAGGGCCCACAGGACTGCCACGCCTACGAGGACGAAAGGCACCGTGAGGTACTCCACCGGTGGTGCCGACTCGGTGATGGCGTCTTCGCCCAGCAGCAGCGGCCGTACCTGTGACTGGAGCCACAGCGCGCCGTAACCGAAGGCGGTCACCAGCAGGCCGCCGACGCCGGCGGTGAGCATCCGGTGTTCCCGGCCGATGCGGAACGCCAGGTCCACGGCGAGCCCCACGAAGATCAGGTAGAACGGCACGGTCGAGGTCGGGAAACCGGCGCCGAGCAGCATCGGCCAGATCAGCGCGCGGTAGGCCACGTACGCCACCGCCACCGTCGTCCCGGTCCACGGCTTGCGCACGGTGTGCCGCGCCATCGCCAGGATCAGCGCCATCACGCCGATGCCCCACACCGGGTACACCCAGTCCTCGATCGGCATCGCGAAGTGGACCACCGCCTCGCGGTCGACCGGGCGGCCGATCTGCTCGGCGGCGAACTCCAGCAGGGTCGGCTCGGCGTAGGGCTCACCGCGCTCCCACGAACGCAGTTCGAGGATGCCGTACTCCTGCTGCCCGTTCGGGAAGAACGTGTTCTCCAGGAAGAAGAACCACAGCCCGGTCAGCGCCAGCGAGCGGAACCGGCCCGGGGGCGCGGTCTTCAGCCAGCCGTCGATGGCGCCGGCCAGCATGATCCCGGTGCCGATGTAGAGCAGCAGGTGCGAGGGGCTCCACGCGGTCAGGTCGAGGCCGTTGACCCGGTGGTTCAGCACGTCCAGCGGCCCGGCGATGAGGAACACCACGGTCCCCGCCTGCATCAGCCGCAGCGAGCGGCGGTCGCAGCCGAGGCCGGTGTAGCTGTGGATCGCCACCAGCACCACCACGATGCCGGTGCCCACGGTGTTGATCAGGTGCGGCGGCGCCAGGTCGTCGCGCAGCCACATGAAGTGCCACGACATGTCCCACGACGAGCCGATCAGCTTGAACGCGAACGCGAGCAGCCACATGCCGTAGGCGAAGTTCAGCGCCCACGGCGCGGTCGGCTGCCCCGGCGCACCCCGTTTCCAGTACAGCTGGAAGAACAGCTTCGTCTTCGCGATCGGACTCTTAGGGATGACGTCGGGCTCGGCGACCCCAGACGCACTCAATGCCTTCGTCACAAGGTCATCATCCCTGGTCAAGGTCACGGTCGATAGAGCGGGCGGGGAATACTGGCGGAAACCAGGGATCACCCGTAAGGGTTGCGGGGTTGCCTTCCGGTGAGCGGTGGCGGCAGGGTGTCGGCGATGATGCCGAAACGAATGGTCGCCGCCGTGCTGGTCGCGGTGCTCCTGCTGGGTGCCGGTGGGATCGTGACGAGCCTGTTCCTCTAGCGAGCAGAATGGCCGCATGACGCACAACCTGCTGGGTCCCGACCCGACCGAACTGCCCGAGCGCACGGCCGCGCAGGCCGCGCTCGACGCCGGAACCGATCCCACCGAGGTCGCCGCCGAGCACCCGGACTTCAGCGAGGCCTGGGCCGCGCTCGGGGAGAAGGCACTGGAGAGCGGGGAGACCGTCGCCGCGTACGCCTACGCGCGCACCGGCTACCACCGCGGCCTCGACCAGCTCCGCCGCGCGGGCTGGAAGGGCTTCGGCCCGGTCCCGTGGGCGCACCGGCCCAACCAGGGCTTCCTGCGCGCGCTGGCCGTGCTGGGCAAGGCGGCGCAGCGCATCGGGGAGACCGAAGAGTACGAACGGTGCCGCAAGTTCCTCACCGACTCCGACCCGGCCGCCGCCGAAGCCACCGGCCTCGCCTGAGTGCTATGAGTGGGGCATTACTTGCGTTCAACGCTAGTAATGCCCCACTCATAGCATTGCCGGGGCGTTAGAAGCGGCCGCAGTTGGTCGGGGCGGGTTTCCCGGCGAAGCGGCCTTCGAGCCACAGGAACATTTCAGGGAAAGCCCGGACGGCACCGCCCACGTGTGTGGGGACGAGCGAGCTGCTGAGCTGCACCTTCGCCCCCTGACCACACCAGTCGCGCGCCATTTCGCGGCCCTGCGCGTACGGCACGATGTCGTCGAGCGTGCTGTGCACCACCAGCATCGGCACGGCCGGTTTCCGGTCGCCGATGCGCTGTTCCGCCAGCCGCGACGCGTACGGCTCCTCGTCCAAGAAGTCCGACAGCGGCCTGCCGTCCTTGGTCAGCCCGGTCGACCTGGTGAAGCCGTGCGCCGCGATCGCCTCGATGGTGCACTGCGTCGCGACCTGGTCGAGCATCCTGTTGCCCTTGTCGTTGAGCAGGCCGCGGATGTTCAGCTCCGGGTAGGCCGCGTCCATGCTGAGCAGGGCGTAACCAAGGAATCCCGCCGCGTAGGCGCCGTCGAGGTTCTTCGCCACGGCCGCCAGGTCGGCCGGGACCGCACCCGCGTACGCGCCCTTGACCTTCAACTCCGGCGCGTAGGACGGCTGCAGTTCCGCGGCCGCCGCCGAAGCGCCGCCGCCCTGCGAGTATCCGGCGATCGCGACCGGTCCGTCGTCGGGCAGGTTCGCCGCTTCGAGCCGCTGCGCCGCGCGGATCGCGTCGAGCACGGTGTGCGCCTGCGACTCGCGGTTGGCGTAGGTGTGCGTGCCGGGCGTGCCGAGGCCCTCGTAGTCGCTGACCACCACGCCGTACCCGCGCAGCAGCAGCCCCGAGATGAACGGGCCTTCGTACTCCATGCCCGCGGCCATCGCCCTGGACGGCGCGCAGTTGTCGCCGACGCCCTGGGTGCCCGCCGCGTAGCTGACGATCGGCCGCTCGCCGCCGCCGGTCCACGCCTGGTGCGGGGTGAGCACGGTGCCGGTGACCGCGATCGGGTCGCCGTGCGTGTCGCGGCTGCGGTACATGATCCGCTGGACCTTGGCCGGCGCCCGGATGAGCTTCACCGGGTCGATGAAGAAGTCGGCCGGTTCGTGCTTGATGATGTCGCCGTTCTCGCCCGCCGGCAGCGGGGACGGCGGATCGTAGAACGATCCTGCGGTCGCCGGTGCCGCGACGAACGCCACGAGGCCCGTGAACGTGAGGGCGGACAGGGCCGTGGCGAACGCACGGCTGAGTGATCGGCGCAAGGTGGCTCCCCGTTGAGCTGCGCAACTTTTCCGACGACAGTGTCGGAAATATGGTCAGGTGAGGTGGCGCACATGTCAAGACGGGTGGGCAGGCCGCGGAAGCTACCGGTCGACGAGCAGCGCGCGCTGATCCTGGGCGCGGCCAGGAAGGTGTTCGCCGGGAGCGGGCTCCAGGCGGCCACCGTCGAGCAGATCGCCAGTGCCGCCGGACTGACCCGCCAGGCCGTCTACGAGACCTACGGCGGCAAGAAGGAACTCTTCGCCGAAACCGTGAAGGCCACCGAGGAACTGGTGCACGCCAAGGTCGGCAAGCCCGCGCTCGACGCTTCCGAGCCGAAGCTGCGGGTGTGGGCGCGCGCGAACTACGCCGCGATGTTCGCCTTCGTCGCCGAGCACCCCGACGCGCTGCCCCTGCTGCTCCAGGCCGAGCGCGCCGGTGATCCGGCGATGAACCGCGTGCGGGCCAGGCTCGCGACGATCTACGCCGAAGCGAGCCGGGCCCGGTGGGCCGCGCAGGGGGTCGAGTCCGGGCGGACCGACAAGGCACTGGTGGCCATGTACTTCGCGATGACCGAAGCGCTGGTCGGCATGAGCTGGGACGACCCCGCGCCCGACCCGGAGGCGCTGATCGACCTGCTCACCGAATTCACCGTCGGCGGCGTCCTGCGGCTACAAGGCCACGCACCGGAGATCATCGCCCGTCTGCGCTAGCCGGCGCACGCCTCCGCGAGGTCGCGCTAGTGCGCTAGCTCCGGCACGCCCCCGCGAGGTCGCGCCGGAGGCGCGGCCAAAGATTCAGCACCTACCGAGCATGTCCGTCAGCGCGGTCTTCTCGGCGTCGTTGACGGTCAGCTCCCACTTGTGCTTCACGCCGACCCACATGCGCGCGTAGGTGCACCAGTAGCCGGTCGACGGCGGCTTCCAGTCTTCCGGCGACTTGTCGCCCTTCTCCTGGTTGACGTTGTCGGTGACGGCGATCAGCTGCGGCGCGTCGAGGTCGTTGGCGTACTGCTCGCGCTTGGCGTCGGTCCAGCTCGCCGCACCCGTGCGCCACGCGGCGGCCAGCGGCACCACGTGGTCGATGTCCACATCGGACGCGTTCGTCCAGGTGGCGTCGTCGTACGGGCTGAACCAGCTGCCGGAGGTGGCCGCGCAGTCGGTGCCGGTCTCCACGCCGGTGCCGTCGCGCTTGAGCACCACTTCGCGGGTGTTGCAGCTGTCGCCCTGGTCGCTCCAGTGCGGGAACTTCTCGCGGTCGTACCCGTCCTGGGACCCGTCGGGGGCCACGGTCAGCTCGCCCAGCTGGGTCTGCGCGGTGCCCGCGTCCGGGATGTTCGGCGGCTCGGCGGAAGCGATCCCCGGCAGCCCCGCGACGAGCAGGGCGGAGATTCCGAGCGTGGCCAGTGCGGTGCGGCGATGCAGGGTCACCCTTGTCACCTTCCGATCAGCTGTTGGGAACTTTCTGACCTTGACTCACAAGGGTGAAGCTAGCAACGCCCCGGGGTGAACAGTAGGCACTTTCGTCTGGCGTCAGACCAGGCCGCGCACCAGCCGCAGGTCCTCGGTGTGCCGGTACCAGGTCCAGCGCTTCATCTCGCGCGGGTACGGCACGCCGTCGGAGACCGGGACCGCCGGGATGCAGCCGAGCTGGAACGCGCGGCCGTAGAAGGTGACCGGCCGCCGGAAGATCAGCCCCTTGGTGACCTGGACGACCAGTCCGGCGCCGCCTTCGGTGTCCGGGGTGACCACAATGGACCGCGCGCGACCACGCAGCGCGACCTGGTCGTCGCAGTAACCGACGCCCTGCGCCGGGCCGATCTCGCCGCGGCCGAGCAGCACGCCGCCCGCGTCGTCGCGGATCAGCGGGACCGGGTCGACGTCACCGCGCACGGCCAGCCGGAAGGCCGTCGCCGGGTCCCGCGGCAGCCCCCACAGGCCCGCCACCTCGGACTCCCCGCCGAGCGGGACGAACCCGACCGTGGTGGCGCCGAGGCGGTCTTTTCGCAGCAGCCGCAACACGATCGCGGCCAGGTCGGCGTCGGTCCCGGCGACCACCAGGTGCCCGGATCCGGGCAGCAGCGGGTCCACCTCGGCCTTGCCGGGACGGGCGGGCAACGCCTCGGTGGTGAGTCCCTCGATCGCCGGAAAATCCGGCGCGCCGGGCCCGCAAACCAGCACCACTCCACGCACGCCCAGGTCCTCCGTTACAGTCATGCACCGGCATTTACCAGCGCCAAGTCCTTGTTGCCGAAACCTCATGGAGTGTCACATGCCGGCCATCGTGCTCATCGGTGCCCAATGGGGCGACGAAGGCAAGGGAAAGGCCACCGACCTGCTCGGCGACCGCGTGCAGTGGGTCGTCCGGTACCAGGGTGGTAACAACGCCGGGCACACCGTGGTGCTCCCGGACGGCCAGGACTTCGCGCTCCACCTCATCCCGTCCGGCATCCTCACCCCCGGCGTGACCAACGTCATCGGCAACGGCGTGGTGGTCGACCCCGGGGTGCTGCTCGACGAACTCGCCGGGCTCGAAGCGCGCGGGGTGGACACCTCGCGGCTGCTCCTCTCCGCCGACGCGCACCTGATCATGCCGTACCACGTGGCGATCGATAAGGTCACCGAGCGTTACCTCGGCGCGAAGAAGATCGGCACCACCGGCCGCGGCATCGGGCCCTGCTACCAGGACAAGATCGCCCGCGTCGGCGTCCGCGTGCAGGACCTGCTCGACGAGAAGATCCTGCGCCAGAAGGTGGAAGCGGCGCTGGAGTTCAAGAACCAGGTGCTGGTCAAGGTCTACAACCGCCGGGCGCTCGAGCCCGAGCAGGTGGCCGACGAGGTGCTCTCGGCGGGCGAGAAGTTCGCGCACCGCATCGCCGACACCCGCCTGGAGCTGAACAAGGCCCTCGAGCGCGGGGAAACCGTGCTGCTGGAGGGGTCGCAGGGCACCCTGCTCGACGTCGACCACGGCACCTACCCGTTCGTCACCTCGTCGAACCCGACCTCGGGCGGCGCCAGCGCCGGGTCCGGCATCGGGCCGGGCCGGATCACCACGGTGCTCGGCATCCTCAAGGCCTACACCACGCGCGTGGGCTCCGGGCCGTTCCCGACCGAGCTGCACGACGAAGCGGGCGAGAACCTGCGCAAGGCCGGTGGCGAGTTCGGCGTGACCACCGGGCGGTCGCGCCGCACCGGCTGGTTCGACGCGGTCATCGCGCGCTACGCCGTGCGGGTCAACGGGATCACCGACTACTTCCTGACCAAATTGGACGTTCTCTCCGGGCTGGAGAAGGTGCCGGTGTGCGTCGGCTACGAGGTGGACGGCATGCGCACCGACGACATGCCGATGACGCAGACCGACGTGCACCACGCCGTGCCGATCTACGAAGAGCTGCCCGGCTGGTGGGAAGACCTGTCGGAGTGCCGCAGCTTCGAGGACCTGCCGGCGAACGCGCGGGCGTACGTGGAGCGGCTGGAGGAGTTGTCCGGGGCGCGGATCTCGGCGATCGGCGTCGGCCCCGGCCGTGAGCAGACCATCGTGCGCCACCAGTTCCTCTAGTTCTCCGGGAATCCTGGCTCGCGGGCGTAGGTTGGGCCGGTTATGAGACTGGGAACAGCCATCGCCCCGGCCGCCGGCGCGGTCAACGCCGTGGACGACGTCGTCGGCCAGGCCCGCCGCGCGGCGGCCGCCGGGGTGCGTTCGGCCTGGTTCGGCCAGGTCTTCAGCTACGACGCGATCACGCTGGCGACGGTGGTCGGGCGCGCGGTGCCGGAGGTGTCGGTCGGCGTGTCCGTGGTGCCGCTCGCCGGGCGGCACCCGCTGCTGGTCGCGTCGCAGGCGCAGACCGCGCAGGCGGCCACCGGCGGGCGCTTCACCCTCGGACTGGGGCTGGGGGCGGCGCAGTTCGCCGAGCCGGTCTTCGGCACGCCCCACGACCGCCCGATCGCGCGGCTGCGTGAGTTCCTGACGGTGGTGCGGTCGGTGTTCGAGACCGGCACCACGGCGTTCGAGGGTGAGCTGATCACCGCGAAGCCACCGATGCCGGCGAAGGTGGCGGGCGCGAACCCGGTGCCGGTGGTGGTCGCCGCGATGGGCCCGCAGGCGCTGCGAGCCGCCGGCGAACTGGCCGACGGCACGCTCCCGTTCCTCGCGGGCCCGAAGGCGCTGGCGAACCACATCGTCCCGGCGATCACGGCCGCGGCCGACGCGGCGGGCCGCCCGGCGCCTCGGATCGTCGCCGCGCTGCCCGCCGTGGTGACGGACGACCTGGAAACCGCCCGTCGGCGCGTCGCCGAGCAGACCGGGTTCTACGACACGATCCCTTCGTACCAGCGGATCGTGGCGTTGAGCGGCGCCTCGAAGGCAGCTGAGCTGGCAGTGGTCGGCGACGAGGAATTGGTGGCGGCGGAGATCCGGCGGTACTTCGAAGCGGGGGCTACGGAGGTCGTGGTCACGCAGTCGGATCTGGTGGGCACGACGGATCAGCTGCGGACCTGGCGGTTGCTGGGTGAGTTGACTCGGAGCTTGTAGTGGTTCTTGGCCACCCCGGCTTTTTAGTGTGACTACGGCGGGGATGGCTTTGGACCGGGGTGAGGGAGGGACTGGGCGGTCTCGTCGGTTCACGTCGCTGGCTTCGGTTTGGGAGGGGCGCGGTCTCGTTCGGGCTTCGGCTTGGCGGGGTCGGTGACGCTTGCTTCGGCTTCGGAGGTTCGCGGGTCTGCTTCGGCTGGGGTTCGGGTGCTCGGACTCGGCCTCCCGAAGGTGGGACTCGCCCGGGCGCGCTGGCCTGGCAGCTTCCCTCGCTCGCCACCCGGCCCTTGGATCGTTCCAACTCAGGCGCCCGAATGCGGCGTTCGGCTGCGCGAGCGTGGGGGTCGGCTGCGCGAGCGTGGGGGTCGGCTGCGCGAGCGTGGAACTCGGCTGCCTGAACGTGGGACTCGGCTACCCGGATGTGGGACTCGGCTGCGCGGGTGTGGGTTTCGGCTACCCGGATGTGGGACTCGGCTGTTTGGACGTGGGGTTCGGCTGCGCGGGTGTGGGTTTCGGCTTCCTGAACGTGGAACTCGGCTGTTTGGACGTGGGGGTCGGCTGTTGGACGTGGGGCTCGTGGGGGCGTTTCATTGGGTGGAATGGGGGCTTCGTGGGGTGGGGCTGGCCACTCATGATGGGACGCCGGAAGGTGGAGGTGTGGTGTGAAGCCCTCGGCGGTGTTGCCCCTGTGCTGGGCCGCGGTCCTGCTCGACGGGTTCGACCTGGTGGTGCTGGGCACGGTGATCCCCGTGCTGCTGGAGGACGGGGTGTGGGGGTTCACCCCCGCCACCGGCTCCGCGGTGTCGACCGTCGGACTGGTCGGGATGATGCTCGGCGCGCTCGCGATCGGGACGGTCACCGACACCATCGGCCGCCGCAAGGCGCTGATCGCGGCGGTGGCCGGGTTCTCCCTGTTCACCTTGCTGTGCGCGTTCGCGCCGTCGGTGCTGGTGTTCGGGATACTGCGGTTCCTCGCCGGGCTCGGGCTCGGCGGGTGCCTGCCGACGGCGATCACGCTGGTCACCGAGTTTTCGAAGGGCAAGGTCGGCAGCGCGGCCACCACGATCATGACCGGCTACCACGTCGGCGCGGTGCTCACCGCGTTGCTCGGCATCGCGGTGCTGCCCGCGGCAGGCTGGCGCTGGATGTTCGTCATCGGCGCCGCACCCGCGCTCGTGCTGGTGCCGCTGATGATCAAGTACCTGCCCGAGTCGGAGGTCTTCGAGAAGGCCGAAAAGGTCGGCATGAAGGCCGTCGCCGGGTTGTTCAAGGGCGGGTTCCTGCGCGCCACGCTGGCGTTCTGGGTCGCGTCCTTCATGGGGCTGCTGCTGGTCTACGGGCTGAACACCTGGCTGCCGCAGATCATGCGCGTGGCCGGGTACGAACTCGGCGCCGCGCTGTCCCTGCTGCTCACCCTCAACGTCGGCGCGATCGTCGGGCTCGTCGTCGCCGGGCGGGTCGCGGACCGCGCCGGGGTGCGGCCGTCGACCATCGCGTGGTTCGCGGCGGGCGCGGTGTTCCTGGCGCTGCTGAGCGTGCGGCTGCCGACCGTCGGGCTCTACGTGGCGGTGTTCCTCGCCGGGTGCTTCGTGTTCAGCGCGCAGGTGCTGGTCTACGCCTACGTCGGGAGGACCTACCCGGCCGAGGGCCGCGCGACCGGGCTCGGCTGGACCGCCGGGATCGGCAGGCTCGGCGCGATCACCGGGCCACTGCTCGGCGGCGCGTTGCTGTCCGCCGGGATCGCCTACCCGTGGGGCTTCTACGTCTTCGCCGGGGTCGGCGCCCTGGGCGCCCTCGCCGTCCTGGCCGTGGGCGCCCGGGCGCTGACCCTTACCCAGCAGCCTCGATAGCGGTGTCGGGGTGGTCGGCGAACACGCCGTCCACCCCGGCCTTGAAGAACGCTTCGAACTCACCGAACGCGTTGCCCCACTCGGCCGGGTTCGCCGACGAGCGGAAGTTCAGCGGCAGGAAGTTGTTCTCGTTGCGGAAGGTGTAGGGCACGACCGGCAGCCCGGCCTTGTGCGCGTCGGCCACCAGTGAGGTCGCCGAACCGAGGTTGCCCGCCGCGTCCCGGCCGATCACCTGGTTCTTCTCCGGCCCGAGCGAGTCGGCGTACCCGGCGATCTCCTTCAGCCCGGCCGGGGTGACCAGGTCGGCGTAGGTGCGCGGGTCGCCGCTCTCGACGAAGTCGGCGGGCGCCCCGGTGGCCGAGGTCAGCTGCACCAGCCGCACCTTGAGCTGCTTGTTCAGCTCCTTGAGGTTGCCCACCTCGAACGACTGCACGATCACCGGCGCGTTCTTGCGGTTGAGCCCGTTGCGCTTGATCAGCTCGACCAGCTTCGGCTCGGTCGGGTTGCCGATCTTGCGGAAGTACGTCGAGTGCTTGACCTCGGGGTAGGTGCCCAGCTCCCGGCGCAGCTCGCGGCCGAGCTCGCGGGTCAGGTCCAGCACCTCCTGGTAGGTGGCGATCTGGAAGCGGCCGTCGTAGATCTTGTTGTTCGGCCGCAGGTCCGGGATGCGCTCCTTGGCCCGCAGCGTCTTCAGCTCGGCCAGGGTGAAGTCCTCGGTGAACCAGCCGGTGTAGCTGGTGCCGTCGATGACCTTGGTGGTCTTGCGGCCGGCGAACTCGGGGTGTGCGGCGACGTCCGTGGTGCCGCCGATCTCGTTCTCGTGCCGGGCCACGAGCTGCCCGTCCTTGGTCGGCACGAGGTCGACGTCCACCCAGTCCACGCCCTGGCGGTAGGCCAGTTCGTAGGAGGCCAGCGTGTGCTCGGGCCGGTAGCCCGGCGCACCGCGGTGTCCGACGATCACCGGCTCATCGTGCCCCTTGCCGAAGCCCGTCCGCACCTCGCCCGCCTGCGCCGCGGCGGGCACGGCGGCGAGGCCGAGCACGGCCAGCCCGCTCAGCGCCAGCACGGCGAGTCTCTTACGCACCATCTTCGTCCTCCTCGTGTGTGGGTCGGCGCTACCTTCACCGCCCCGGAAGTCCGGCCGGTTGATTACGGGTTAACGGGATCTGGATCAACCCTTCAACTGTGAGCCGGGACACCGTAGCGTGCATTCAGCGTGGTGGCGTGCGAGCGGAGTGTGCCTTGGCCGAAACGACGAAAGCACCGGAAACAGCGGATGTGGTCGCTGTTCAAGACGAGGAACGGCCCGCGCGGCAGCTTTCGCGCCGGCCGGACCTGCTCGTCGGCGTGGTCTGCTTCGCCGTCTCGCTGCTGGTGCTCAAGCAGGTGTTCTTCCCGTTCGCCCAGGGCGTCCAGTACTACCTGGTGATCTTCCTCGGCTGCACGCTGCCCGCGGTGTTCCTCTGCTACCGGCCGCGGTCGCGAAAGGACACCAGCGAGACCGACGACCCCGGCGTGCTCGACTGGGTGCTCGCGGTGATCGCCCTGCTGACCGGGCTGTACCCGGTGCTGCCGATCCCCGGCGGCGGCTTCGACGACTTCCTCGACCGCCAGGGCATCCTGTCCACAATGGACATCGTGGCCGGGGCGCTGCTCCTGCTGCTGGTGCTGGAGGCGACCAGGCGGACCACCGGGCTGGTGCTGCCGCTGGTCTGCGTCGCCTTCCTGGCCTACGCCTACTACGGCGGCTTCCTGCCGCAGAGCTGGGGCGTCGCACACGCCGGCATCGACTTCGGCCAGATCGTCAACGCGCTGTACAACGACGCGAGCGGCTTCTACGGCACCCCGCTGGACGTGGCCGCCAGCTACATCGTGCTGTTCACCATCTACGGCGCGGTGCTCAACGCCTCGGGCGCCGGGCAGTTCTTCGTCGAGTTCAGCTTCGCCCTGTTCAAGCGCTCGCGCACCGCGCCGGGGCGCACCACCGTCCTCTCCGGATTCCTGCTCGGCACGGTTTCCGGTTCCGGCACCGCGACCGCGGTCAGTCTCGGCTCGATCACCTGGCCGATCCTGCGCAAAGCCGGTTACCCCAAGGAGAACGCGGGCGGGCTGCTGGCCGCCTCGGGCATCGGCGCGATCCTGTCGCCGCCGACGCTGGGGGCCGCCGCCTTCATCATCGCCGAATACCTGCAGACCGAGTACCTGACCGTGCTGGTCTGGGCGATCGTGCCGACGCTGCTCTACTACCTCGGCATCGTGCTCGCGGTGGAGGCCGACGCCCGCCGGTTCGGCGCCAAGGCCGTCGAAATGGCGCACGGGAAGGCCGGGAAGCTGCTGCTGCGCGGCGGGTACCACTTCCTGTCGCTGGCGATCATCGTCGTCTTCCTGGCACTGGACATCCCGCCGTTCGCCGCGGTCGTCTACGCCACCGGTGTCGCGGCGTTGTTCGCGCTGATCGCCAGGCTGACCCGGGGTGAGCCGGTCAGGGACTGGCTGAAGGACATGGGCGTCGCGCTGGCGCTCGGCGTGCGGGGCGCGCTGCCGGTCATCGCGGTCTGCGCGGCGGCCGGGATCATCACCTCGACGATCACCAAGACCGGCCTCGGCCAGGTGCTCGCGGACGCGCTCGTCCAAGCGGCGCAAGCGATTTCGAGCGATCCGACCGCGGTGCTCGTGCTCACCGTGTTGTTCTCCGCGGTGGCGGTCGGCGTGCTCGGCCTCGCGGTGCCGGTGACCGCCTCGTTCATCATCGCCTGGGTGGTGCTCGGCCCGGCGCTGGCCGACGTCGGCGTCGCGGACGCCGAACGCGCGATGTTCATCTTCTACTACGCCGTGCTGTCCGAGGTGACCCCGCCGACCGCGCTGGCCGCGGTGGCCGCCGCCGCGATCACCGGCGGTTCGGTGATCGGCACGATGTGGCAGGCGTGGAAGTACACCCTGCCCGCCTTCCTGGTGCCGATCGCCTTCGTGCTCACCGACAACGGTTCGGCCCTGCTGCTCCAGGCCGATTTCGTGACCGTGCTGTGGGTGGCGGTGGTGTCCGCGCTCGCGGTGGCCGTGCTCGCCGTGGTCACCGGCGGCTGGGCGGCGGGCCCGGTCCGCTGGCAGGTGCGGGCGCTGTGCGTGCCCGCCGCGGTCTGCCTGCTCTACCTGGAACCGATCGCGATCGCCGTCGGCGTCGGGCTCTGCCTGGTCGCCGCGGTCGCCCACTTCGTCTGGCGTGAGAAGCAACCCGTCCGCGAAGCCGTCTAAGGAGAAGAGAGAGTCATGCGTTCGAAGCTTTTGCTGGCAGGCGCGCTGGCCGTCGTGCTCTCGGCGACCGCGTGCGGGGGCAAGCAGACCTCGGAACCCGCGCAGGGGCAGGGCGGTCAGGTCGCCTGCGAGGCGGCCGACGGCCGGATCACCATCGCCACCGGCAACGTCGGCGGCGTCTACTACGTGGTGGGCGGCGGGATCGCGCAGCTGCTCAGCAACAACTCCAAGCTCAAGGCCACCGCCGCGGAGACCGGCGCCTCGGTGCAGAACATCCAGCAGCTCACCGGCCGCGAGTACGACCTGGCCTTCACCCTGGCCGACACCGCGGCGGACGCGGTCAACGGCAAGGGCGCCTTCGACGGCAAACCGCAGAAGATCCAGGCGCTCTCGCGGATCTACCCGAACTCGACGCAGGTGGTGGTGCGCGCGGACGCGGGCATCAACTCGGTCGAGGACATGCGCGGCAAGCGGATCTCCACCGGCTCGCCGAAGTCGGGCACCGAGGTGATCGCGAACCGGCTGCTCACCGCGGCCGGGCTGAACCCGGACGCCGACATCCAGGCTCAGCGGCTGGCGCTGGGCAAGTCGGTCGAGGGCATGAAGGGTGGCACGATCGACGGGCTGGTGTGGTCCGGCGGGCTGCCGACGCCCGAGATCACCGACCTGACCACCTCGATGGGCACGGGCGTGAAGTTCATCGACATCACCCCGCTGCTGCCGAAGCTGCAGCAGATCAACCCGGTGTACGAAGCGGGGACCATCCCGGCGGCCACCTACCAGCTGCCCGCGGACGTGCCGACCATCGTGGTGCCGAACCTGCTGGTCGTCCGCGACGACTTCCCCACCGGGGACGCCTGCGCGGTGACCAAGCTGATCTTCGACCGGAAGGCGGAGCTGGAGCAGGTGCACCCGGCGGCGAAGCAGATCGTCAAGGAGCACGCCGGCCACACCGACCCGGTCCCGCTGCACGCCGGCGCGAAGCAGGCCCTGGGCAGCTGACCCGAATGCTATGAGTGGGGCATTACTAGCGCCTTCCCGTCGCCCACCACCACCCTCAACGGAGCTGCGCACAGTTCTGTTCAACGCTAGTAATGCCCCATTCACAGCGTTGAACGCTAGTAATGCCCCACTCCTGGCAATCCCGGCGGTGACCCGGGTACGCCTCACGTCTACCCTGGTCCCGTGCGTGTCCTGGTAATCGGGTCCGGTGCCCGTGAGCATGCCCTTGTCCTGGCCGTGTCGCACGATCCGGCGGTGACCGCGATCGCCTGCGCGCCCGGCAACGCGGGCATCGCCGCGCTGGCCGAGCCGCTCGCCGTCGACGTCTCCGACGCCGCCGCGGTCGCCGAGCTGGCCATCCGCTGGAAGGCGGACCTGGTGGTGATCGGCCCCGAGGTCCCGCTGGTGGCCGGGGCCGCCGACGCGGTCCGCCGGGCCGGCGTCCCGTGCTTCGGCCCGTCCGCCGCCGCCGCCCGGATCGAGGGCTCGAAGGCCTTCGCCAAGGACGTGATGAAGACCGCCGGGGTGCCGACCGCGCACAGCGAGGTCGTGGACAACCCCGCGCACCTCGACGCCGCGCTCGGCCGCTTCGGCCCGACCTGGGTGGTCAAGGACGACGGCCTCGCCGCGGGCAAGGGTGTGGTGGTCACCAGCGACTTCGACCGCGCCCGCGCCCACGCGATGACCCTGCTCGACGGCGGCCACCCGGTGCTGCTGGAGTCCTTCCTGGACGGCCCGGAACTGTCGCTGTTCTGCCTGGTCGACGGCCGGACCGTGGTGCCGCTGCTGCCCGCGCAGGACTTCAAGCGCGTCGGCGACGGCGACGCGG
The DNA here is from genome assembly GCF_021725495.1 of Saccharothrix sp. AJ9571. NCBI lineage: Bacteria > Bacillati > Actinomycetota > Actinomycetes > Pseudonocardiales > Pseudonocardiaceae > Saccharothrix > Saccharothrix sp. AJ9571. Next base: position 2,181,134 of record NZ_CP091382.1, read on the forward strand.
GCCCGAACACCGGCGGCATGGGCGCCTACGCCCCGCTGCCCTGGGCCCCGCCCGGCCTGGTCGACGAGATCGTGCGCGACGCGGTGCAGCCGGTGGTCGACGAGCTGGCGAACCGGGACACCCCGTTCTCCGGCCTGCTCTACGCCGGGCTCGCGCTGACCTCGGCCGGTCCGCAGGTGATCGAGTTCAACTGCCGCTTCGGCGACCCGGAGACCCAGGCGGTGCTGGCCCTGCTGCACACCCCGCTGGGCGGGCTGCTGCACGCGGTGGCCACCGGCGAGCTGGCCGAGCACCCGCCGCTGGACTGGGAGCCGGGCGCCGCGGTCACCGTGGTGATCGCCGCCGACGGCTACCCCGGCGTGCCGCGCTCCGGTGACGTGATCACCGGCTCCGAGGCCGACGGCGTGCTGCACGGCGGCACCCGCCGCCGCGACGACGGTGCCGTGGTCGCGCACGGCGGCCGCGTGCTGTCGGTGGTCGGCATCGGCACCGACCTCGCCGCCGCGCGCGACGAGGTCTACGCCAAGGTCGGGAAGGTCCACCTGCCCGGTTCGCACCACCGGACCGACATCGCGCTGCGCGCGGTCCACGGCGAGATCGCGGTTCCGGCGGGCTGAGGGGGAACCGCCACCGGGTTCTCCGCGTCCAAGAGCGGTCCGCCGTTGTCCGTGCGTTGGTAGCCTGCCAGCACAGGCGAGGAGTAGGTGGGGTGCGCAGATGTCAGAGAACCAGCCGTCGGTGACCGGGGCGGTCTACCGGCAATCCTCGTCGGGTCTGCCCGCGGCCGTGCCGTCGGTGCCCGGGGTGAAGGACCTCCAGGTCCAGCCCGGCCAGGTGGACGCGGTGGCCAAGGTCATCCACGACCAGGCCGAGCAGCTCGAGCAGCGGCTCGCGCAGCGCCTGGGCCAGCTGTGGATCGATCCGCCGTCGGAAGACATCGTGAGCAGGCACGCCGTGGAGGCGTGGAACGAGGTCGTGGTCGCGGGCGAGGGTTCGTACGAGAAGCAGGTCCGCGCCTACGTGTCCGGTCTGCGCACGCTGGCCGACCAGCTCCGGACCGCTTCGCAGACCTACCAGGGCAACGAGGAAGCGACCGTGGGCGCCCTCGAGGACCGGCGTGTCCACCCGGCTTAGGCCTGTCGTGTTCCTGGCCGCCGGGTTGGTGGCGGGCTGCGGGTCCGCGCCCGAACCGGCGCCCGTGCCTCCGCCGTCCGCGGCCGCGGTGGCGGGTTTGCCCGCGCGCCCGGCGGAACTGCGGCTGGACGGGGTCGACCCGTGCAAGCTGTTCACCGAGCAGCAACTGGACGAACTGAAGATCACCGAGCAGCCGGAGCCGCTGCCCGCGGACAACCAGCGCGAAGGGCCGACCTGCTCGCTGCCGGTGGCCCAGGGCGAGCCGCACTACACCTACTACGTCGAGGCGATCACCCAGGCCGATGTCGAGGCCTGGCGTTCCGGTGACCGGCGCAAGAGCAGCAAGAACACCGAGCCGATCGCGGTCGGGGACTATCCGGCGCTGGCCCACCACGGCCGCGGCAGCTCACCGAGCGACTGCGAGACGCTGGTCGGCGTGGCCGCCGGGCAGACGCTGCGGGTGCAGCTCTACCCGGTCACCCGTGACGCGTTCGACCAGCGGCAACTGTGCGAAATGTCCGCCAACGCCGCGACGCTGGCGGTTCGGACCTTGGGATCCAGGGGTTAGGGGAGAGATCGTGGACATTGCGGCGATGGTGGAGCGGATCCGCGGCCACCGATTCGACGGGTACACCCCCAACGGCATCGCGGACGAGATCGACAAGTTCCGCTCGGGCGCCGGGGTCGGCGCCATCGGCGAGGCGGTCGACGCGATGAAGGCCGTGGCCACCGAGCTGGCCGAGACCGACAAGACGCTGCGCGAGGAGCTGGCGAAGCTGGGCGTGGCCTGGACCAGCGGCGCCGGCGGCCGGGCCAGCGCGGTGCTGGTCGAGCAGGCCGGGTTCTCCAGCGACGCCGGGGACAAGGTCACCCAGTCCGCCGAACTGATCTTCGCCCAGGGCGAGGCGTTCACCCGCACCCTGCACAAGCTGCCGGAGTCGAGCGCGATCCGCGCCGGTTCGGGCGGGTACTCGGTCGGCGACGGGCTGATGAGCCTGATCGGCTACGAGACCGACCACGCGAAGGCGGTCAAGGCCTCCCGCGAGGCGAAGGAGCAGGCCGTCGGCGTGCTCAACGACTACGCCAAGGCCAGCGGCGACAACCTGTCCTGGACCGAGGCGCTGAACGCGCCCGAGGCGCTCAACCTGGCCGGGGCGCCGGGCGGGCCCAGCCCGCTGGACATCGGCACCCAGGCCGCCAACGTGCACGCCGGTGGCTCGCCGATCGACGACTGCCCGCCCACGAGCGGCGGCAAGGGCTCGATGCCGACCACGAAGTCCGGCGCCGGTTCCTTCGACCCGCCCACCCCGCCGATGGGCATTCCCGCGCAGTCACAGGGCGGCAGCCGCCCCGGTGTGTCCATTCCGGACTCTTCGACCGCGCCGAGCGGGGCGACCCCGCCCGCGGCCGCGCCCCCGGCGGCCGCTCCGCCGGTGTCCGGTGGCCCGGTCGTGCCCGCCCGCCCACCGCAGCACGGCACGCCGAACCACCCCAGCCCCACGCACCCCGGCGTCCCCGGTGCTCCGGGGGTGCCGCACACGCCCGGCGGGATCGGCCAGACCCCGCCCGGCGGGCAGAGCGGCGGCAAGCCGTTCCCCGGCGGCATCGGCACGCCCGTCTCGCCGGGCGCCCCCGGTGCGCCGGGGTCGACCGGTGGGTACGCGGGCAAGCTCGGCGGCCTCGCCGGTGGTGGTGGCGGTGCGGACAACCTGGTCGGCGGCAAGGGTGGTGCGCCGGGCGGTGGCACGGCGGACGGTCCGCTGGGCAAGGGCAAGGTCTTCGGTTCCGGCCCGCAGGCACCCACTCCGCAGTCGGTCGGCGGCGGGTTCACCGCGGTGCCGAAGCCGGGCGGGGTCGGTGACTTCGCCTCCGGCGCGGCGGCGCTCGGCGCCGGTGCGGTCGGCGGGGCGATGGCCGGTGACGGCGACCGGCGTGGTCGCGGGGTCGGCCGCGGTGGTTCCGCCGGTGCGTTCCCGCGGGCGAACCAGGTGCCGATGGGCGACCTCCCGGAGGAGGAGTCACGGGCGCTGCGCCGGTCCGGCCAGGGCGGCGAGACCGACAAGCGCCGCGGCTTCCTGGAGCAGGCGGCCACCCAGGACGGCGAGCACGACGCCGAGCACGTGCGCAAGTTCGGCATCGACGACAAGGATCTGTTCACCGACCAGCGGATGGTGGCGCCCGACGTGATCGGCCGCGACGATGCCGGCGACGCGCGCTGAGGAGCAACGAAGACGTGGGTTCGCCCAACGGCAGCCTGGTGCTGTCCGCGCTGGAATTCGACATGCTCTGGGAGGCGCAGGGCCTGCCCGATCGGCATGTCGCGCTCGACGTCCCGACGCCGGGCCACACCCACGCCGAACGGGCCGCGCTGGTCGAGCGCGCCTGGCGCACGCTCGCCGGGCGCGGCCTGGCCAGAGGGCGCCGCGCTGACGGCGCGGTGCTCGACATGCTCAACCTGCTCGCCCGTCCCAAGGTCAGCATCGACGTCTGGGTGTGGGCGGAACGGGAGATCCACGGGCTCGCGGTGAGCGTGGGCAGCGAGGCGCTGCTCGGCGTGGTCGACGGCGACGAGGTGTGGCTCATCCCGACCAGGGACAGCGCGCTGGCCGAGGCCGCGGTCTCGGTGCTCGGCGAGGTGCAACCGGGGGTGGGCCGTTCGGTGAGCCTGCCGCACGAGGTGCTCGTCGAGGCCGACGCCGACGCCCGCGGTGACGCGAAAGCGCTGGTCACCGCGTTGGAGGACCGCGGTGTGCCGTTGTGGCAGTGCCAGGAACTGGCGGGCATGCTGATCGGCACGGTCGCCCGCGGCCAGTTCGGCGTGGAGCGGCAGAGCCGGGACGGGCAGGTGCACCGGGCGTCCCGGGTGGTCGCCTTCCACGACACGGACGCCGGTCGCTACCTGTTCCAGCTGACCCGCAACACCGACAACCGGAACTGGGCCACCGTCGCCCCGGCCGACAACACCCTGCTCGCGCAGCGCGTCTGGGAACTGCTCGAAGAGGTCTAGACCTTCGGCAGCTTGGGGAGCACGCTCTTGGCCGCGTCCTCGGCTTTCGCGCAGGCGTTGCCACCGGTCGACGAGTAGTAGGTCAGCCGGACGTTCTCGCCCTCTTTGCCGTCCGACTGGCCGTGCACCCAGGTCAGCGCGCACGACAGCGAGCCGGAGCCCGAGGTTTCCTTGCGGCGGGCGGGAGTTCCGGCGAGGTCGAGCTCCTCGCCCTCGGTTTCCGGGTAACCCCTGTCGAGGACGACGGTGAGCGTGTCCCGCGCGGCCCACTCGCACCGGCGCAACGCCTTCGACGCCGGTTTCACCGCGGCGCCGAGGAGTTGTTGCGCGGTCGCGTCGTCGACCACCGAGCACGGGTCCACGGTGAGCAGGCTGCCCGGCACCGCCGGCCGGTCCACCACCGGGCTGCGGAGTTGTTCGAGTGCCTCGCGCAGCGCTTCCTCGGCGACCGCGCACGGGTCGCCGTCGCTGTTCTCGTTGTAGATCATCACGCTGGACCCGGGACGCGACGGCAGCCGGACCATCGCTTCGCAGCCCGCGCTGATGTCCGACAGCAGCACGCCGTGGCCGTCGATCACCGTCGGCGAGGTGCGGATGCCGGTGGTGGACAGCTCGTCGCCGAGCACCAGGTCGAACCGCACGTCCCCGGTGCCGGTGTACTTGCAGCGGTAGGTGTAGGAGTTGCTGTCGTCCGGGGTGTACTCGCTGTCGAGCACCTTGCAGGGATCCGCGCGCAGCAGGCGTTCCGGGGTCAGGGCGTCCTCAATGGACATCGCGGCCGGTGGGTCCCGCCGGTCCTTGTCGTCCTTCGCCAGGCGGTAGACGGTCACCGAACCGGCCACCAGCAGCACGGCGAGCACCGACGCGGCGGTCACCCAGATCCACCGCCGCGACTTCTTCGGCTTCGCGGGCGGGCGCCACGGCGGCAACGGCAGGGACAGCACGGCGCGTACCTCGGCGTCCTGCTGCCTGATTCGCGCGTGCACAGCTTCGGGCCAGGGCGCGGTGCCGGGCGCGACGTGGCCGAGGAAGTCGAGCAGCTGCGCCGGGGTCGGGCGGTGCGCGGGGTTCTTCGCCAGGCACGGCTCGGCGATCCGGCGCACCTCCGGCGGCACGCCGCTCAGGTCCGGCTGCGTGTGCACCACGTTGTAGAGGGTCTGCGCGGTGGTCGTGCCGGTGAACGGGCCGCGCCCGGTCGCCGCCATCACCAGCAGCGCACCGAGCGAGAACACGTCGCTGGCCGGGGTGAGCGGCGCGGTCCCGGCCTGCTCGGGTGACATGAACGCGGGCGAGCCGATGATCGCGCCGGTGCCGGTCAGCTCGTGCCCGTCCCCGGCGGCCCGCGCGATGCCGAAGTCGATCACGCGCGGACCGTCGTCGGTGAGCAAGACGTTGCTGGGCTTGAGGTCCCGGTGGATCAGCCCGGCGCGGTGGATGTCCAGCAGTGCCGCGGCGAGGCCGGTGGCCAGCTGCCGGACGGCCGCCACGGGCAGCGGTCCGGCCGCGTCCACCGCCTCCCGCAACGACGGCCCGGTGACGAAAACCGAGGCGAGCCAAGGGGTTTCGGCTTCCGGGTCGGCGTCCATCACGGCCGCGGTGTACGCGCCGGACACCATGCGCGAGGTGGCCACCTCGCGGCGGAACCGCTCGCGGAAACCGGGATCGTGCGCGAACTGGGCGTGCACCTGCTTGACCGCGACCAGCCTGCCGTCCGGCGCGACGCCGAGCAGCACCCGGCCCATGCCGCCCGCGCCGAGTGCGGCGACCAGGCGGTAGTGACCGAGCTGACGGGGTTCGTCCGGGGAAAGCGGCTGCACGGCGCGACTCTACGGTTTCGGCAACTTCGGCAGGATCAGCTTGGCGAAGTTGAGCGACGGCCCGCAGACCTCCTCGGGCGCGGGCCGGCTCCCGGTGATGCTGTGGTGCATCTGGACCACCTCGGCGCTGCGGTCGTCGATGGGGCGGTGCAGCCAGGTCAGCGTGCAGCTCGCAGCGGCGCCGTCCCGGTACTTCTTGGTCAGGTACACCGGGATGCCGTCGACGTCCACGGTGCCGGTGACGTCGTAGTAGCTGTCCTTCGACTGCGACGGCGGGTAGTTGGTGAGCAGCTCGACGTCCAGGAAGCCGGAGACCTCCCAGCGGCAGCCGTGCAGCGCCTTCGGCTCGACCTTGAGCACCGGCCCGAGCACGGGCTGGGCTTCGGCCGGGGAGGCGAGCGCGCAGACGTCGACCGGGATGATCGTGCCCGGCGGCTGCTCGTGCTGGGGCGGGTCCGTCCGCAGGCGCTGGACGGCCTCGGTGAGCATGGCCTTGGCGACCTCGCACGGCTGGTCCAGCTTCGCGCTGGCGCTGGTCGACGCCTTGATCACCACGTCGCTGCGGCCGTGGACCGGCACCGCCACTTCGCACGACTTGCCGTCCTTGACCGTCAGCGGCAGCCCGGCCAGCTCACCGGACGGCACGCCCTGGAGCGGCGGGGTGTCGCCGAGGCCGAGGTCCACCCAGTCGCCGTTGGGCCCGGTGTAGGTGCAGGTCCACAGGTGCACGTCGATCTCGGGTTCGAGCACGCCGACGCCGGGGACGGACCGGCCGTCGAGCACCTGGCACGGGTCCACCGTCCGCAGCTTGTCGGCGCCGAGCGGATCGGGGTCGGGCGTCCTGGTGGTGGGAGGCGCGGGCTGGGCCGCGGCGGCCGGTGGGGCGGGCGGCGGGTCCGCCGAGGTCAGCTCGACCACGAGAATGGACCCCGCGACCAGCGCGACCACCCCGGCCGCCGCCCCCGCGATCACCAGGCCACGGCGTGATTTCCGGGGCTTGGGCGGGTTCAGCGCCGCCTGCACGGCGACGCGCTGCTGTTCGATCAGGTGCGGCACGACCGGCGGCCACGGCCCGGCGACCGGCGCGATCGGGCCCAGCTGTTCGAGGATCCACCCGGGACCGGGCCGCTGCGCGGGGTCCTTGGCCAGGCACGGCTCGGCGATCCGGCGGAGCTCGGGTGGCAGGGCCCGCAGGTCGGGCTGGTTGTGCACGACGTTGTAGAGCGTGTGCGGGGTGGACGTGCCGGTGAACGGGCTCTGCCCGGTGGCCGCCATCGCGAGCAGCGCGCCGAGTGAGAAGACGTCGCTGGCCGGTGTGAGCGGGCGGCCCTCGGCCTGCTCGGGCGACATGAAGCCGGGCGAGCCGATGATCGAGCCGGTGTGCGTGAGTTCGGAGCCGCCCTCGACCGCGCGGGCGATGCCGAAGTCGATCACGCGCGGCCCGTCCACGGCGAGGATCACGTTGCTGGGCTTGAGGTCCCGGTGCACCAGCCCGGCGCGGTGGATCTCGGTCAGCGCCAGCGCCAGCCCCGCGGCCAGGTACCGCAGTGAGCCGGGCGGGAGCGGCCCACCGGCGGCCACGGCCTCGGTCAGCGACGGCCCCGGCACGAACACCGACGCCAGCCAGGGGGTGGGCGCGTCCGGATCGGCGTCCATCACCGCCGCGGTGTAGGCGCCGGAGACCATGCGCGAGGTGGCGACCTCCCGGCGGAAGCGCTCGCGGAACCCGGGATCGTGCGCAAAGCCGGGGTGGACCTGCTTGAGGGCCACCAGCCGCCCGTCCGGCGCGACGCCGAGCAGCACCCGGCCCATGCCGCCTTCCCCGAGCGCGGCCAGCAACCGGTAGCGCCCGACCTGACGCGGGTCTCCCGGATTCAACGGCTTCACGGCACCCTCCCCGGGTGGAGATGCTACAAACACCTCAGCGGGGGAAACCACGCACGCGGGGCGGCGGAAGTTCTAGGGTGGTCGAGGGAACCGCCGCCGTGACTTCTTCGTCTGATCGGCGGACGTTGGCTGGGTGAAGGGGATGACCGGACGTGCCTGTGTACGACTCGGAGTCGATGGGGATCGCGGCGCGGCGGGTGGCCAAGCTGCGCGACGAGTTCGACAAGTCCAAGGGCAAGGTCCTGCCGGTCGAAGGGGAGCACAACCCCTTCGGCGACATGGGCGGCTCGGAGGACGTCAAGGGAGCACTGGGCGGTTTCCAGACCGGGGTGCACTCGGAGTTCGAAGCGGGCGGCAAGCTGATGACCTCGCTCAGCGACGCACTGCTGCGAGCCGCGGGCTTGATCGCGGAGAACGACCAGGCCTCCGGCGAGGCCATTGCCCGGCAGCAACGCCAGGCGTGACATTTCTTCTGGCGTGAAGGGGCGGAATCGTGGCACTGGGTATGCCGGCCATCTGGCCGGAGGTGGAGAACAAGGCCAAAGAGGTCGAAAAGGTCAAACCGGCCACCATTCAGCAGGCGGCCGACGAATTCCGCGAGGCTTCCGCCGGCGCTGAGGACCACGCCGCGGAACTGAAGAACGCCGCCGCCTCCCTGCAGGACGGCAAGGTGTGGGACGGCCCGGCGGCCGACGAGTTCTTCGCCTACGTGGCGAAGGTCGGGGACGCGGGCAAGAAGTTCAAGGACAAGCTCGACGAGGTCGCGGAAAAGCTCGAGGGGCTGCAGAAGGACCTCGGCACCATCAAGCAGCAGATCGAGAGCAAGTTCAGCGACGCCAAGGGCAAGATCGAGGGCAACATCACCTCGGCGAACTCCGCCGCCGCGCTCGCGCAGCAGGCGGTCGACCGGGGTGAGAAGCCGAACCCGGGGCCCGAGCAGATCATCGCGACCGCCAAGGAAACGAACGACACCATCGCGAGCAACGCGAAAACGGACATCCAGGGCCTGCTCGACGACGCCAACGTCAAGATCGGCGAGGCGCAGAAGCTGATGAAGCAGGAGATCGAGGGCGGTTTCTCCTCGGTCACCCCGCCCGGCACTGCCAACGGCAACGGCAACTCCACCGGGGGTGGCGGCAGCAGCAGCTCCGGTGGCGGTGGCGGCTCGTCCAGCGGCGGTGGCGGCGGTGCCTCCGGCGGGGGCGGCGGCCTCGGCCCGAGCGGGGGCCCGCCCTCGAGTGGCCCGCCGCCCGGCAACGTCGAGCAGTGGATCCGGGAAGCCATCAAGATCCTGCAGGAGAACGGCATCCCGGTCACCGAAGAGAACATCGACGAGATCTGGACGATCATCGAGAAGGAGTCCGGCGGCAACCCGCACGCCCTCAACGACTGGGACTCCAACGCGGCGAAGGGCACCCCGTCCAAGGGCCTGATGCAGTGCATCGACCCGACGTTCCAGGCGCACAAGCTGCCCGGCCACGACGACATCTACAACCCGGTGGACAACATCATCGCCGGCGTCCGCTACACCTTCGACCGCTACGGCGGCTTCGAAGGCCACCCCGGCCTGAAGGCCATGGCCGGCGGCGGCGGTTACCAGGGCTACTGACCCCCAGCCAATGCTATGAATGGGGCATTACTTGCATAAGTACCGCGCGCAGCTCCGTTGAGGGTGGCGGTGGGCGACGGGAGGGCGCAAGTAATGCCCCACTCATAGCATTGCCGGCTGGCTGGCGTGAGGCCGTGAATGTGGAACTCGGCTGCCCGAGTGCGGGGTTCGGCTGCCTGAGTGTGGATTTCGGCTGCGGGAACGTGGGACTCGCCGCGGCCGAGGCCCTAGGACACGGGTCAGCGCACGACCTGGACGGCGTCTCCTACTTTCAGGGTGGAGAAGTACTTCGCCGAGGCGCCTGGCGACAGGTGGATGCAGCCGTGCGACTGCTGCGACAGGCTGCCGGCGTGGAAGGCGATGCCCGGTACGAAGAACACCGAGTTCGGCATCGGCGCGTCGAACTCCCTGCTGTGGTAGTTCTTCACCTTGTGGGACACGCTGAACGTGCCGACCGGCGTCGGGTGGCCCTTCTTGCCCGCGGTGATCGGCACCGGCCCGTAGGCCACCGCGCCGTCCCGCAGGATCCAGGTCTTCTTCGCCGACAGGTCCACGCAGGCCCCTGAGGTGATCGAGCACGGCACCCCGGCCGCGGGCTTCGGCTTCGGCTTGGGTGCGGGCTTCTTCGACGACGGCTTCGGCTTCGTGGTCGTCGGCTTCTCCGAGGTGGACGACGGCGCGGGTGCGGTGCTCGTCGTCTCCACCGGCGCCGGGGGCGGCGAAGTCGTGGTCACCACCGGCGCGACCTCACCGGCTGGCGCGGCCGCCCCGGCCGGGGCCCCCGACCCGCCCCCGGCCGAGCACGCCCCCAGCACGACGGCCGCGGCCACCCCGGTCGCCGCCAAGATCAGCTTTTCACGTTCCAACCCCCAGAAGGTCCGGTACACCCTTCTGGACGCCGAACGCGCTGTTCAGTTGCGGCCGCGGAGATCACACTTGCGCAACGCACCTACGCTCGGCCCCATGGCCACGTTCCCCGGTCCGGCCCGCCGCGCCGACGTCCCCCCGTTCCACGTGATGGATGTGCTCTCCGCCGCCCAGGCCCGCCGCCGTTCCCACGGCGACGTCGTCTCGCTCGCGGCAGGCCAGCCGACCGCGGGCGCACCGCGTCCGGTCCGCGAGGCCGCCGAGAAAGCACTGCACGACGACAACCTCGGTTACACCGTCCAGCTCGGCATCCCGGAGCTGCGCGAAGCGATCGCCGAGCACTACGACCGCCAGTACTCGCTCGAGGTCAGCGCCGACGACGTGATCGTCACGACCGGCTCCTCCGGCGGCTTCCTGCTCTCGTTCCTGTCCGCCTTCGACCCCGGCGACCGGGTCGCGATGGCCCGCCCCGGCTACCCCGCCTACCGCAACCTGCTGACCACGCTCGGCTGCGAGGTGGTCGAGTTCGGCGTGGACGCGAGCACCCGCTTCCAGCCCACCGTGGACCTCCTCGACTCGCTCGGCCCGATCAAGGGCCTGATCGTGGCCAGCCCGACCAATCCGGCGGGCACCGTGCTGCCGCCGGGTGAGCTGGCCGCCATCGCCGGCTGGTGCTCCTCCCACGGCGTGCAGCTGATCAGCGACGAGATCTACCACGGCATCACCTACGACACCGAGGCCGCGTGCGCCTGGCAGAGCTCCGGCGAGGCACTGGTGCTCGGCTCGTTCTCGAAGTACTTCGCGATGACCGGCTGGCGGCTCGGCTGGATGCTGGTGCCGCAGCGGCTGCACCGCGCGGTCGACGTGCTGACCGGCAACTTCACCATCTGCCCGCCCGCGCTGGCCCAGCGGGCCGCGGTCGCCGCCTTCCACCCGGAGTCCTACGCCGAACTGGACGGGCACGTCGCGCACTACCGCGCCAACCGCGACCTGCTGCTCGACGGCCTCCGAAGCATCGGCCTGGAGAACGCGGCCCCGGTCGACGGCGCCTTCTACGCCTACGTCGACGTCTCCGCGCACACCGACGACAGCCTGAGCTGGTGCCAGCGGCTGCTCGCCGACACCGGGCTCGCGATCACCCCCGGCATCGACTTCGACCCGGTGCACGGCGGCAAGTTCGTCCGCTTCAGCTTCGCCGGGGCGAGCGAGGACATCACCGAGGCCGTCCGGCGCCTGGGTGGCTGGCTCGGGGGAACCCCGGCTTTTCCCTGAACGTTGCCCGGATGACGAGCTGATCAGGCACCCGGCGTGGGAGTGTGGGGGCAAGTCGAGCAACGCGGAGGATGCCATGTTCTGGAAGATCGTCGGGGCGCTGATCGTCATCTGGCTGGCGTTCACCGTGCTCGGATTCGTGGTCGAGGGCCTGTTCTGGCTGGCGGTGATCGGTGGCGTGCTGTTCGTCGGTACCGCGGCCTACGGCGCCATCAAGGGCAAGAAAGACCCGAAGCGCCTGCGTCCCTGACCCTCGCGCGCGGGGCCGCCGGCGCGGCAGACTGACCGGATGACCTCCAGCGGCCTGGTGTTCTCGCCCCTGTCCGTCGTGCTGGCCGCGGTGTTCTGCGCGGCGGGCGGGTCGAAGCTCGCGGGCGCGCCCGCCATGCGGCAGTCGGCGGCGCACCTGCGGGTCACCCCGGCCAGGGACAGACTGGTCGGGGCGCTGGAACTGGCCGCGGTCGCCGGGCTGCTGATCGGCTTCTGGGTGGTGTGGCTGGGTATCGCCGCGTCGGCGGGGCTGGTGCTGCTGATGGCCGGGGCGGTCGTGGTCCACCTTCGGGTGCGTGACCAGCTCGGCCGGTACCTGCCCGCGCTGGTGCTCGGCCTGCTCGCGGCGGGCAACGTCGTACTGCTGGCCCTGTCCTAAGGCTTTCGGGCCACCGCGCACAGCATCATCCGGTGCAGGTTGTGCACCGGCAGGATGCGCGGGCCGTCCGGCCACCATTCGTGCGCGTGCACCAGGCCCGGTTCGAGGATGTCCAGGCCGTCGAGCAGGGAGGCGATCTGCTCCCGGCAGCGGGCCACCGCGCTGAGCGGGGTCCCCTGGTAGAGCTTCAGCACCTCCTTGGTGACGCGGTCCGCCTCGCTGCCGTCGCCGGCGTCGTGCATGTGCGTGAGCAGCACGTACGACCCGGGCGCCAGTGCGTCCACGTACCCGTGCAGCACCTTCTTGGCCTGGCCGAGGTCGTCGAGGTGGTGCAGCAGCGCGCAGACCACCAGCCCGACCGGCTGGTCCAGGTCGAGGTGCACGGCGAGGTCGCCGAGCGTCTCCCTGGGGTCGGTGTAGTCGCAGCCGAGGAAGTGCGTGGAGTCGTAGTTGGCCATCCGGGCGCGGCCGTGCGCCAGCACGAGCGGGTCGTTGTCCACGTAGACCACCTGCGCGCGCGGGTGGAACTGCTGCACGACCTGGTGGATGGTCGGTTCGGTGGGCAGGCCGGCGCCGAGGTCGGCGAACTGCGCGACCTCGCACCGCTCGGCCAGGAACCGCACCGCCCGCAGCATCCACTGCTGGAGTTCCCGCACCACCACCGGTGCTTCGGGTGCGACCTCGAGCACCCGCCGCATCATCGCCCGGTCCGCCTCGTAGTGATCGACACCGCCCAGCAGCGCGTCGTGGAAACGGGCCTGGCTCGGCTGCGAGTAGTCGATCGGCACCGGGCCGGGACCGGTCATGCAAGCACCTCGGAAAACTGTGACGGAAGCAACAGACGGTGCCCACTCTAGGTGGTGCCGCTCGTCAACTGAACGGCAGCGGCCCCGCAGCACTCTTCCAGCCCAACTGCGACCGCGCTCCCGCGCTGCCGATCCACCTTTCGGCGTGCAATCCAGCAGCGATCGCACCATCGACATTCGTCTGGCGGTCGTCGAAGAAGAGGCATTCTTCACCGGGTGCACCGAGCCGGTCCAGCAATGCGGCGAAAATCGCCGGATCGGGTTTGAGCACGCCGAGGTCACCGGAAAAGATCAAGTGCCGGAAATGCCGTGCCCACTCCTGCTCTTCCACCCAGCGGCCCATGGACGACGAGGCATTGGACAGCAGGGCCAGCGGCACGCCTGCCTCGTCCAGTTCGGCCAACAGGGCCAGGGTTTCCGGGTCAGTGCGTGACCAGCCCTCGATGTCCAGCGCGGTGAGTTCCGCCGAACGGGTGTCATCCACCTCGGTGCCGAGTTCGGCGCCGATCGCGCACCAGTATTCGAGGTCGCTGCCGCCCGCGTCGAAGTCGTCGCGGTATTTCCAGTAGACCGGCTCGAAGTCGCCGAGCGAAGCGCCGAAACGCGTGGCGAGTTCCGGCAGTGCTTCCGTGCGTTGCACGATCACTTCACCGAAGTCGAAGACCACCCAGTTCATCGTGTTCCTTTCACTGACCGGCAACGGATTTGATCCGGCGGAGCGCCTCGTCGATATCCGGCGCGGAAACGTCGCGGTGGGTCACGAACCGCACCTTGCCCGCCATCGGCGAGGCGAGCACGCCCGCGTTCTCCAGCCGGGAAATGGTCAGCGGCACGTCCGGGACCCCGGCCAGCACGATGTTCGTCTGCGGCGCGCCGACCGTCCAGCCGATCTCCGCCAGCCCCTCGGCCAGCCGCCGCGCGTTCTCGTGGTCCTGGGCGAGGTCGTCCATGTTGTCCAGCGCACGCAGGCAGGCCGCGGCGAGCACGCCGCCCTGGCGGACCCCGCCGCCGAGCATCTGACGCATCCGCCGGGCCTGCTCGATGAACTCGCGGCCGCCGACGAGCGCGGAGCCGACCGGCGCGCCGAGGCCCTTGCTGTAGCAGACCGACACGGTGTCGGCCCCGACGGCGAGCGCGGCCACCGGCAGGTCGAGCGCGACGGCGGCGTTCCACAGCCGTGCGCCGTCCAGGTGCACCTTGAGCCCGGCTTCCTTCGCCGTGGCGGCCAGTTGCGCGTGCTCGTGCGGCGGGATCACCGAGCCGCCCGCGGCGTTGTGGGTGTTCTCCAGGCAGAGCAGCGTGGTCCGCAGCAGCAGGTAGCTGTTGTCGCGCGGGCCGATCGCCCTGGCCAGCGAGGCCGCCGTCGGGCGGCCGGGACCGGCGTCGGGTTCGAGCGGCTCGGGCATGCCACCGGCCAGCCACGCCGAGGTGCCCAGCTCGCGCACCAGGACGTGGGCGTCGCGCGGGGCGAGGAAGCGGTCACCGCGGCCGAGGTAGAGGGTCAGCGCGATGACGTTCGCCATGGTCCCGCTCGGCACCCAGAGCGCGGCGGGCAGGCCGAGCAGTTCGGCGGTGCGCTCCTCGAGCTGCCGCATGGTGGGGTCGACGTCGATCACCGCGTCCCCGACCTCGGCGGAGGCCATCGCGGCGCGCATGGTTTCATCCGGGCGGGTGACGGTGTCCGATCGAAGGTCGATGGTCGGGCTCGTTGCGAAGGTCACGGGCGGATCACACCATATCGTTCGTTGCGCTTTCAAACGTTCCGGTGGAATCACGGTTCCGGTGGATCCGTTCGCGAACCCGTGCAACCGTGGACGGACCCGGTTCCGTCTACCCTATCGAACACCCGAGGAGCGGAGAGCCGACCGCGTGGACCAGCGCGAGGAGCAGGAGTTCGCGGAGTACTTCGCCGCCAAGCGGGACTCCGTGCGTAGAACCGCGTACATGCTCTGCGGCGACTGGCACCGCGCGGACGATCTCGCGCAGACGGCGTTCGTCTCGCTGCACCGGCGGTGGCGGAAGATCCGCGACCGCGCGGCGACCGACGCCTACCTGCGCAAGACGCTGGTCCGTGCCTCGATCGACGAGTCACGGCGGCCGTGGCGGCGGGAGCGGCAGGTGGAAGAGCTGCCGGAACCCGCCGGTCAGGGCGGCCCCCGGCTCGACGATCAGGTCGCGACCAGGGAGGACCTCCTGGCCGGGCTGCGCGGGGTGCCGTCGAGGCAGCGGGCGGTGCTGGTGCTCCGGTACTTCGAGGGGCTGGACGTCAGCGGCGCCGCGAAGGCGCTGGGGTGTTCCGAAGGGACGGTGAAGAGCCAGACCGCCCGCGGGTTGGAGAACCTGCGGAAGGTACTGGGTGGACTCGGTGAGGAGGTGGACTCCCGTGGATGACCGGCAGCTCGAGACGTTGTTCCGCGACGCGCCGGGTGAGCCCCCCGAGCCGACGTTCGACCTCGGCCGGGTGACCAGGGCGTCACACCGGGCGAAGGTGCGCAGGCGCAACGCGGTTTCGGCGGTTTGCGGCGCCGTCCTGGTGGTACTCGTGGGTGCCGGGGTGATCACGGGCGTCCGCGAGAGCGGGGACGAGATGTCCGCGGCGGCGCCCGCTTCGACCGAAGAGGTGAACGGCAACACCCAGTTGGGCCCCATGGGGCAACCTGGGGACCGGCCCGGACGTCCACCGGTCGCGGCACCAGAAAGCTTCCCGTCCGACTCGCCCATGCAGGGGGGCGAGACGACCGGGGAGACCGGCCCTCGGGCCGAAGGCACCTTCGGGTGCGACCAGGCGGACCGGGAGCTCGCCACCGCCCTCGCTGGCGAGCTCCCGGTCCCCGCCCCGGACGGGACGGCGATGCCCGGTCGCGTGTGCTCGACGGATTTCCGGTCTGCCTCATTCCCGGTCAACGGCGGGGTGGTGTCCGCGTCGGTGGTGCCCGCCGGGCTCTCGCTGACCCTGGCCACCCAACCGGAGGGGACGCTGCGCGCGGAGGCCCAGTCACCGACCGGCGCGACCGTGCTGGTGCTGAGCATCCCGGCCGCCGGTTCGACCGACGCCCCGTTCGCCAAGGACATGCAGGGTGTCGCCGACGCGCTCGCGAAGCGGTTCTGACCGGCCGGCGCGTGGCGGACTGGCAAAATGTCCGCCCATGACCACTGCCGCGAGCACGCCGAAGGGTGAGCGCCGCCGCGCCGCGCTCATCGAGGCGGCTTCGCAGCTGCTGGCCGAGAGCGGTTTCGACGCGATCCGCCACCGGGCCGTGGCCGAACGCGCGGGGTTGCCGCTGGCCTCCACCACGTACTACTTCGACTCGCTCGAGGAACTGGTGACCGCGGCCGTCGAGCACCACTCGCGGCTCGAACTGGTGCAGGGCAGGCAGTGCCTGGAGGAGACCGGGGACCGCTCGCTGGTCGACCTGGTGCTGGAACTGCTGCTCGGCCCGAAGCGGGACGACCGCGAAGCCGACGCCGAAGCGGTGTTGCTGCGGTACGAACGCCTGGTCGCCACGGGACGGCGGAAGTACCTGCGCCCCCTGATGCGGACCCTCTCGGCGGAGCTGGACCACCTGCTCCTGGAAATCTTCGCCCGCTCCGGCACGCCGGTGGACGCCGCCGAGCTGGAACGCCTGGTCGCCCTGGTCGACGGCGCCGTGGTGAACGCCCTGATCGAAATCGACCCGGACCCGAGAGCGGTGGCCGGTCGCATGCTGCGGGAAGCCCTGTCGTAGTTGTCCACACTCAGCTCCACCTGTGGACAACCTCTGTGGACAACGGGGATGCGTGGGTGGGGGGCGGTAGACTGGGCTTGGGGACGCCCCCCGAGGTGGGTGGGGGGATGTACTCGGTGTTCTGGCTGGGGGCCACCCCCGGATTTTTAGTGTGACTACGGCGAAGGTCTCCAGGTCAAGGCGGGAACGATGCCTTGACCTGGAGACCTTCGCCGTGTTTTTGGCTGGGGACCGGGGATGGGGAGGGCTGGGTGGGCTTGGGGGCAAGTTTTGGTGCCCGGCTTTCTTTGGGCGGGGATGGTGGGGTTCCTGGCTTTCCTTTGAAGGGGGCGGGCGAGGTTCTCGGCTCGCGGTTTGGCGGGCGGCCTGGGGGCGAGTGAGGTGCCCCGCGTTCCTTTTGAAAGGGCGGGTGGTCTTGGGGCGAGTGAGGCTCCCGGGTTTCGGTCTGAAGGGGGTTGCCTTCCGGAGGGGAGGGTGAGGGCGTCGGGGGGTGTCACGAATGTGGCTTTCGGGACGCAGGACGTCTCGAAAGCCACATTCGTGACATGAGGCACGGGCACCCCGGGAGGTTGGGTGATCGGGGGATAGCCTGAGCCGGTGAGTGAGAAGCCCTCCATCCCCAATGTGCTCGCCGCCCGTTACGCCTCCGCTGAGCTGGTCGCGTTGTGGTCCCCGGAGAACAAGGTCCGGCTCGAGCGTGAGCTGTGGCTCGCGGTGCTCCGCGCCCAGCGCGAGCTCGGGGTCGAGGTGCCCGACGGGGTGATCGAGGACTACGAGCGCGTGCTCGGCCAGGTCGACCTCGCGTCCATCGCCGAGCGGGAGCGGGTCACCCGTCACGATGTGAAGGCTCGCATCGAGGAGTTCAACGCGCTCGCCGGGCACGAGCACGTGCACAAGGGGATGACCTCCCGCGACCTCACCGAGAACGTCGAGCAGCTCCAGCTCAAGCGTTCCCTCGAGCTCGTCCGCGGGCGCGTCGTCGCGGTGTTGGGCAAGTTGGCGAGCCTCGCCGTCGAGCACACGGATCTGGTGATGGCCGGCCGCTCGCACAACGTCGCCGCGCAGGCGACCACGTTGGGCAAGCGCTTCGCCACCGCCGCCGACGAGTTGCTGGTGGCGTACGACCGCCTCGAGAACCTGCTCGAGCGCTACCCGCTGCGGGGCATCAAGGGGCCGGTCGGCACCGGGCAGGACATGCTCGACCTGCTCGGCGACAAGTCCACTTTGGACGAACTCGAAGCGAAGGTGGCCACCCATCTCGGCTTCACCAACCGGTTCGACAGCGTCGGCCAGGTGTACCCGCGCTCACTGGACTTCGACGTGCTGTCCACTGTGGTCCAGCTCGCCGCGGCGCCGTCCAGTCTGGCCAAGACGATCCGCCTGATGGCCGGGCACGAGCTGGTCACCGAGGGCTTCAAGGCCGGGCAGGTCGGCTCCTCGGCCATGCCGCACAAGATGAACACCCGCTCCTGCGAGCGGGTCAACGGCCTCGCCGTCGTCCTGCGCGGGTACCTGTCGATGATCGGCGAACTCTCCGGCGACCAGTGGAACGAGGGCGACGTCTCCGATTCCGTGGTGCGCCGCGTCGCGCTGCCCGACGCGTTCTTCGCGCTGGACGGCCTCTTCGAGACCTTCCTCACGGTGCTCACCGAGTTCGGCGCCTACCCGGCCGTCGTCGACCGTGAGCTCGCTCGCTACCTGCCGTTCCTGGCCACCACCAAGGTGCTGATGGCCGCGGTGCGGGCGGGCGTCGGCCGTGAGACCGCGCACGAGGCGATCAAGGAGAACGCGGTCGCCGTCGCGCTGGCCATGCGCGAGGAGGGCACCGGCGAGAACAACCTCGTCGCGCGCCTCGCCGCCGACGAGCGGATCCCGCTGGACGCCGGTGAGCTGGAGAAACTGCTCGCCGACCGCATCTCGTTCACCGGGGTCGCCACGGCCCAGGTCGGCGCGGTGGTCAAGCGCGTCGAGGGCGTGCTGCGGCGCTTCCCCGAGCACGCGGACTATGCGCCGGCGCCCATCCTCTAGACCTCCTGTGAGCAAGCGCACCGGGGCGTGTCCACGGTGTGGGACGGCATTTCCGGAACGGGCGAAATCCTTAGTGTTGGCGCGAACCTGCCGCGCCGACGCGCGCCCGAACCCCGGAAAGAAGCATGAGATCCACGCTGTCCAGAACCCTTGCCATCGCCACCGCGCTGCTCGCACTGGCCGGCTGCGGGTCGTCCGCCGGTGACCCCGCCGGGCAGACCCTGCGGGTCGGCACCCTCGCCGACGCGCCGCCGTCGATCTACCTGGAGAACGGCACCTTCACCGGCTACGACAACGAGCTGCTGCGCGACATCGCCCGCCGCGAGGGCTTTTCGGTGGAGTTCGTCGGCACCGAGTTCGCCAGTCTGCTGGCCAGCGTGAACAACGGGACCTTCGACATCGGCAGTTCCACCATCTCCACCACCGACGAGCGCAAGAAGACCGTCGCCTTCTCCAACGGCTACAGCACCGGCTTCACCACGATCGTGACGAAGAAGGACGCTGGGCTGAAGGAGATCCCGCAGTTTTCCGGCAAGCGCCTCGGGGTGGTCCAGGCCTCCGTGCAGGACGATTTCGCGAGCAAGAAGGTCGCCGGCGCCGAGGTGGTGCGCTTCCCGGACTACAACGCCGGTTTCGCGCAGCTCCGCAACGGCACGCTCGACGGCTGGGTGGTGCCCAAGGACATCGGGCAGAAGTACCTCGACCAGAACCCGGACGTGCCGCTGGAGTTCGGCTACACGGTCGAGACCAAGGACACCCCGTCCGCGTTCGCCGTGCGCAAGGACAACAAGGAACTGCTGGACAAGCTCAACCGGGGCCTGTCCGCGGCCATCGCCGACGGCACGGTCCAGCGCCTGCACGGGCAGTTCTTCAAGACCGAGCCGCTGCCCGCCGAGCTGGTGCCGGGCGGTCCCGGCCTGCCGGTGCCGAACCCGGGTCTCTGAGGGGAATGACGATGAAGAAGGCACTGCTCGCCACCCTTTCCGCCGCGCTGCTGCTCACCGCGTGCAGCGGCGGCGACGATGGTTCCGCCGCACTGCGTGTCGGCACGCTCAGTGACGCGCCGCCGAACATCTACCTGGAGAACGGCAACTACACCGGTTTCGACAACGAGTTGCTCAAGGCCATCGCGGCCAAGCAGAACCTCCAGCTCGAGTTCTCCGCGACCGAGTTCTCCGCGCTGCTCGGCCAGGTCGCCAACGGCCAGTTCGACCTCGCCAGCTCCGCGATCGCGCAGACCGATGAGCGCAAGAAGAACGTCGACTTCTCCGCGCCCTACAACTACGAGGTGATGAGCATCCAGGCCAAGGAGGGCTCGCCGGTCACCGACGAGAACTCGCTGGCGGGCAAGCGGGTCGCGGTGATCCAGGCGACCGTCGGCGACAAGTGGCTGACCTCGACCGTGCCCGCCGCACAGGCGGTGCGCTTCCCCGACTACGCCGCCGCGCTCACCGCGCTGAAGACCGGCTCGGTCGAGGCCTACATCCTCGACCTGACCATCGCGGAGAAGAACGTCACCGACAACCCCGACGCGAAGCTCAAGGTGGTCAAGCCGTTCACCACCGACGTGCCGCACGGGTTCGCCGTGCGCAAGGGCAACACCGAGCTGCTCGGCAAGCTGAACGAGGGGCTCGAGCAGGTGATCGCCGACGGCACCTGGGCGCGGCTGCACCAGCAGTTCCTGCCCACCGCACCGGCCGCTCCCGAGTTCAAGGCGTCCTGAGTGGACGTTCTGCTGGACACCTTCCTCAACTGGGAGTACATCTGGGCGGTCTTCCCGGAGCTGCTGGGGACCGGCCTGCTGAACACGCTCATCTTCGCCGTCTCCTCGGCGCTGCTGGGCACCCTGCTCGGCATGGTGCTCGCGGTGATGGGCCTGTCGGCGAAGTGGTGGCTGCGCTGGCCCGCCCGGGTGTACACCGACATCTTCCGCGGCCTGCCCGCCATCCTGACGATCCTGCTGATCGGCCAGGGGCTCGGCGTGCTGGCGCGGGACATCGTCGGCAACAACCCGTACCCGCTGGGCATCCTGGCGCTGAGCCTGATCGCCGCCGCCTACATCGGCGAGATCTTCCGCTCCGGCATCCAGAGTGTCGAAAAAGGACAGTTGGAGGCCAGCCGCGCGCTCGGCATGGGCTACGGCAAGGCGATGCTGCTGGTGGTCATCCCGCAGGGCGTGCGGCGGGTGCTGCCCGCGCTGGTGAACCAGTTCATCGCGCTGATCAAGGACTCCAGCCTGGTCTACTTCCTCGGCCTGCTGTCCTCGCAGCGCGACCTGTTCCGGATCGGCCAGGACCTCGCGGCGAACACCGGCAACCTCTCGCCGCTGGTCGCCGCCGGGTTCCTGTACCTGGTGATCACCGTGCCGCTGACGCACCTGGTCAACTTCATCGACAAGCGCCTGCGCCAGGGACGCAAGATCGACCGGCGCGACGAGGACGAGCTGGACCTGGTGGCCGGCGGGAAGGTCGGCCCATGAGCGGCGCGGCGAGTGTGGAACTGCGCGACATCCACGTGTCCTTCGGCACGCTCGAGGTGCTGCGCGGGGTCGACCTGCGGGTCGGCAAGGGCGAGACCACCTGCGTGATCGGCCCGTCCGGCTCCGGGAAGTCCACCCTGCTGCGGGTGGTCAACCGGCTGCAGGAGCCGGATTCCGGCGACATCCTGCTCGACGGCGAGAGCGTGGTGGCCACCGACGCCGATCAGCTGCGCCGGCGCGTGGGCATGGTGTTCCAGCACTTCAACCTGTTCCCGCACCGGACCGTGCTGGACAACATCACCCTGCCGCTGCGCAGCGTGAAGCGGCTGGACAAGGCCGAGGCGGAGCAGGTCGCACGCGACCGGCTGGCCGAGGTCGGCCTGGCCGACAAGGCGCCCTACCGGCCCGCGGCGTTGTCCGGCGGGCAGCAGCAGCGGGTGGCCATCGCCAGGGCGCTGGCGATGGACCCCGAGGTGATGCTGTTCGACGAGGCCACCAGCGCGCTGGACCCGGAGCTGGTCAAGGGCGTGCTGGAGCTGATGGCCGGGCTCGCCGAGCGCGGGCTGACCCTGCTGGTGGTGACCCACGAGATGGGCTTCGCGCGGCAGGTCGCCGATCACGTCGCGTTCATGGACCACGGCCGGATCGTCGAACTGGGTGAACCGGCGCAGGTCTTCGAGGAGCCGGAGAGCCCGCGGTTGCAGCGGTTCCTCTCGCAGGTCCTTTAGCCTGGTGGCGTGGCCCGTATCGCGAAGCTCGTCCACTACCCGGTGAAGGGGTGCGGCGGCGTCGAGCTGTCCGTCGCCGAGGTGACCGCCGCCGGGATCCGGCACGACCGCACCTTCATGGCGGCCGCGCCGGACGGCACCTTCCGCAGCCAGCGCCGCTACCCGGTGCTGGCCGCGGTCCGGGTCGAGGTGCTCGACGACGGCGCCCGGCTGCGCCTGCGCGCGCCGGGCGTCGAGGACCTCGTGCACGAGGTCGCCGTGGACGGCACGCGGCACGCGGCCTCGGTGTTCACCTTCGAAGGCAAGGGCGTGCACCAGGGCGCCGAGGCCGCCGAGTGGTTCTCCACGGTGCTCGGCGAGCCGTCGGTGTTCCTCCGGGTCACGCCCGAGCACGAACGGGTGACCAGCGGGCTGACCGCGGGCACCGCCGCCTTCGCCGACGGCCACGCCGTGCTGGTGGTCTCGGAGTCCTCTTTGGACTCGCTCAACGAGCGCATCGCCTCGGCGGGCGGGGACCCGGTGCCGATGAACCGGTTCCGCGCCAACATCGTGGTCGCGGGCTGGGCCGAACCGCACGTCGAAGACACCGTGCGCACCTTCGCCGCCGGTGGCGTCGAACTGGCCTACGCGAAGAAGTGCCTGCGCTGCACGGTCCCGCTGGTCGACCAGGAGACCGGCGAGCGCGCCGGTTCCGAGCCGATCCGCTCGCTGGCCAAGTACCGCCGGGTGCCGGCCGGCAAGATCGCCTTCGGCATGAAGGCCGCCGTGGTGCGGCCCGGTCAGCTCGCCGTGGGCGACGCGGTCACCGTGCAGACCTGGGACGCCGAACCTCCCGAGTAGTTCGGGGGTGCGGGGGTCGTCCCCCGTGCGGACCACGCGGGGTGAAGGCCGAGTGACGCGGCCGCCGAACCGCCGTTGACCGCCACCGCCAGCTGCTCGGCCGAGTCGGTGAACAGCACGCCCTCACCCGGTGGCAGGTCCGCGAAGGTGCGCCCGCGGCTCACGACCAGCTCGTGCGCACCACAGCGCACGACCAGGAACCCGGACAGTTCGGCCAGGTCGAGGTCCAACGCGGTGGCGGCGAGTTGCACGTTGCCGAACCGGTCCACCGTCAGCACCTCGGAGACCAGCTGACCCGGGCGGGCTAGCACCTTGGGGTCGGGCAGCCGGACCAGGTCGGACACCGGCTCGCCGAAGTCCGCCGGATCCGCGCCCAGCGCCAGGTGCGCGGCGGCGGGCGCGAAGATGTCGCGACCGTGGAAGGTGGCCGACACCTGCCGCAACCGGTACCGGGGCTCGGTCAGCTGGTAGGCCGCGCGCACCCCGCCGAGTGCTTCGGCCGCGGGCAGCAGCAGGCCGTTGTCCGGCCCGACCAGCAGCCCGCGGTCGGTCACCACGACCACGCCGAGCCTGCTGGTGCCGACGCCGGGGTCGACCACCGCCAGGTGCACGGCTTCGGGCAGGTAGGGCACGGTCTGGGCGAGCACGGCCGAGCCGTGGCGCACGTGCTGCGGGGGAATGGCGTGGCTCACGTCGAGCACGCGGACGAGGGTCGCGCGCTGGGCGATCACCCCGCGGCAGGCCGCGACGAAACCGTCGTCGAGGCCGTAGTCGGTGGTGAAGGAAATCCAGTCATAGGCCGTTCGGGGCATTTTTCTCCGCACCGCTCACCATCTGGGAAGTGCTGGAACAGCACGTGGACGTCTGGGACCATCGTGATCGTGACGACGCAGGTGCACCTCCTCGATGTAGTCGCGCTGGTCCAGCGCAGGCACATCGATCTCGTGCGCGTCGATTCCGCTCTCTGCCGCCGCTGACCCGCGGCCCTCTTCGTTCAGTCGAATTCTTCCTTTCTCCCTCCCCGTTCACGGCGGTTCCGGCAATCGTGCCGCCATCCTGCGAACCGAGGTTCCCATGCGCACGTTCCTGTTGTTCGGATTGGCTGGCCTGCTGGCCCAGCTCGTCGACGGCACCCTGGGCATGGCGTTCGGGGTGACGGCCACGACGACCCTGCTCGCGGTCGGGACCGCCCCGGCCGCCGCGTCGGCCGCGGTGCACCTGGCGGAGGTCGGCACGTCGCTGGCCTCGGGCCTGTCGCACTGGAAGTTCAAGAACATCGACTGGCGCACGGTGGGCATCCTGGCCCTGCCCGGCGCGATCGGCGCGGTGCTCGGCGCCTACGTGCTGACCTCACTGTCCACAGAGGACGCGACGGTGTGGATCACGCTGATCCTGCTGCTGCTCGGGCTCTACGTGCTGATCCGGTTCTCCTTCCTGAAGCTCAGCAAGCTGATCACCGGCACTCGGCCGGGCGCCAAGTTCCTCGCCCCGCTCGGCCTGGTGGCCGGGTTCGTCGACGCCACCGGCGGCGGTGGCTGGGGCCCGGTGGCGACCACCACGCTGCTCTCGTCGGGACGGCTGGAGCCGCGCAAGGTGGTCGGCTCGGTGGACACCTCGGAGTTCATCGTCGCGCTGGCGGCGAGCCTCGGCTTCCTGTTCACCCTGTCGCAGGAGGACAACCTCAACTACACCGTGGTGCTCGGGCTGATGATCGGTGGCATCATCGCCGCGCCGGTGGCCGCCTGGCTGGTCCGCCACCTCCCGCCGCGCCTGCTGGGCGCGCTGGCCGGTGGCCTGATCGTGTTCACCAACGCACGCACCCTGCTCAAGGAGTTCGGTGCCGCGGACTGGGTCTACACGGTCACCTACGCCGCGATCGTGGTCCTGTGGGCGGTCGGCGTCTTCGCCGCGGTCCGGTCGCTGCGCGAGGAGCGCAAGCTCAACGCGGCCGCCGGCGAGGACGACGCCCCCACCAAGGAACCCGTCGTGCAGTAGTTCCTGCCCCGCCTCCGGGAAGTCACCTCGCGGTCACTCCCGGCGCGCTTACTGGGCGGGTGGACACCAAGCTGCTCGTTTCCCTTTCCGGCATGAACCCGAGGACGCTGCACCGCTGCGCCGAGCTGGCCGAAGAGCTGGATCGGCGCAGCGTGCCGCTGTCCATGCTGTGCACTCCGTCGACCGGGGTGACGTCCTGGCTCAAGCAGCGCGTCGACCGCGGTGACGACCTGCTGCTGCACGGCTACGACCACACCGTCCCGCCCACGCACCGCACGGTGAACCTCGGGCGCAAGGCGGAGTTCGCCGCGCTGCCCGCGCACGAGGCGCGCCTGCGGCTGATCGCCGCGACGGCCCAGCTCGACCACGCCGGCCTGCGCACCGAGGGGTTCGCCCCGCCGCGCTGGCTGGCTTCGCGCGGCACGCTGGCCGCCCTGCGGGAACGCGGCTTCCGCTTCTGCGCCGACGTCACCTCGATCCGGGACCTGGAGACCGGCGAGGTGCGGCGGGCGCGGGTGCACGGTTTCGGCAGCCAGAAGCAGCGGACCGAGACCCTGCGCTGCTTCGCGCTCGTCCTCACCGCCGCCCGCGTGGCCCGCCGGGGTGGCTTGCTGCGCCTGGGCGTGGACGCCAGCGACCTGCTGCGCCCCAGCCGCCGCCAGGCCTTCCTCGACGCCGTCGACGTGGCACTGGAAACCGGCGCGCGGGGTGCGACTTATGGGCTGGTCGCCGCACCAGCACGCGTGGCCTAGGACGAGTGCCCACCGCTACAGCCGCGTCGGTTCGCCCTCGCGGAGCGGGCGGACCTCGGTTCCTTCCGGGCCCAGGTTCGTGAACATGCCGTACATCATTTCCGGCATGGCCAGGATCTTCTCGTGGATCGGCACCGCCACGCGGGGGCTCACCGCCCGCAGGAAGTCGATGCCCTCCGAGGCCTTCAGCCACGGCGCCGCCGTCGGCAGGCCCAGCACGTCGATCTGCTGGTCGGGCACGAAAAGCGCGTCGCCGGGGTGGTAGAAGGCGCCGTCGGCGAGCAGGTAGCCGACGTTCGGCACGGCGGGCAGGTCGCGGTGGATCTCCGCGTGGTGCCCGCCGACCACGTCGACCTCGGTGTCGCCGAAGGTGAAGGTGTCGCCCGGCAGCGCCGTCCGCGACTCGAGCCCCAGCTTCTCCACGGCCTCCTGCGAACCCGGGTCGATGATCAGCTTGGCACCGGGGTTCGCCTTGAGCAGCGCGGGCAGGCGATCGCCGTCGAGGTGGTCGAAGTGCTGGTGGGTGATCAGCACCGCATCCAGGTCGCGGACGTCCTCGAACCCACGCGAAAACGTGCCCGGGTCGAACAGGATCCGCGCGCCGTCCGTCTCGGCCAGCACACAAGAATGTCCAAAATGGACGAATTGCATCTCGTCATCCCTTGTCTCATCGGGTACTTCTCAGGCTAGCCGCTGTCCTGCAAGTCACGCTCGCGGTCTCCGCGCCCAGGCGGCCCCTGGCGGCACGAAGCCCATCGACCAGACTCACAGGACAGCGCCTAGGCCCCGACCAGGTCAGCGCCAAGTCGAGTGCGGGCGTACCGGACCGACCGGCCGGTGCGGGTGGCCGTCAGCAGCCCGGCCCCGGCCAGCGCGCCCAGGTGATCGGACACCGTGCCGGGCGCCAGGCCCAGCCGCCGGGCCAGCGCGGTGGTGGTCGACGGCTCGGCGAGCACCTGCAGCAGCAGCGCCCTGGTGCGCCCGAGCACCGCCACCAGCCGCGGGTCCGGGTCCTGCGCCGGCCGCCACAGCTTCGCCACCCCGCGTGCCGGGTACAGCAGCGACGGCTGCCACGGCGGCACCAGGATCACCCCGACCTTCGGCCAGGCGAACACGCTCGGCAGCAGCAGGAGTCCGCGCTCGTCGAGCGGCGTGCGCGCCCGGGTCGCGCTTTCCACGGTCAGCACGTCACCGGTGAGCTTCACCCGTGAGTGCAGATCGGCCAGCGCCAGTTCGATGCCGCCTTCGCCGAGGCGCCGGGTGCGGTGGTCGATGTCGGCGGCCAGCACCTCGTGCAGGCGCGGCCACTGCGGCTCGATCAGCTCGTGCCAGGCCAGTTCCAGCTGGTCACCGAGCAGATCGCGGGCCTGCGCCGGGTCCTCGGGCAGGTCGCTCAGATCGGCGTCGACCATCGCCAGCTCCAGCGCGACCTGCTCGGGTGGGGTCCGGCGCAGCTCCGCCAACTGGGCTTCGACGGTCGTGCGCGGGCTCTGCGGCGGCGGGCTGAGGAACTCGGTGATGTACCGGGTCGCGCTCAGCACGGTGCGCAGTTCCTTGATCGGCAACCCGTGCGGCGCGGTGCTCAACCACGGGCCGTACGCGGGATGACGACGGACGCCCTGCAGCACCTGGACGGCGCCGAGCACCTCTTCGAGCGGGGAGATCGCGAACCGCAGTCGCTGCGCCCCGGTGGCGGTGAGCACCAGCTCGATCATCGCGTCCTTTCGGCCATAGCCGAATCATTATCGCTCATCGGGACCGCCGAACAGGCTCTTCGCATGACGACCACCACCGAGAGCCTGCTGCGTCACCGCGCCTATTGGCGCTGGTCGATGGGGGTGCAGCTGGCGCGGTTACCGGCCACCATGGCACCGCTCGCGTTCACCGTGCTGACCACCGCGACCACCGGCTCCTACCGCCTCGGCGGCGTGATGATGGCCGTCTTCGTGGTCGCCGAACTCGCCGGTTCAGTGCCCGCGGGACGACTGCTCGACCGGATCGGGCCGTCACGCGGGCTGGTGGCCTTCCTGCTGTGCGCGGCGCTCGGCCTCGGCGCGCTGGCGTTCGCGGCCTCGGCGGGTGCGTCGCCGGCCGTGTTGCTGGTGCTGGTCGTGCTGCCGGGCACGATCGCGGGCGGGTTGTCCGGCGGGTTCCGCTCGCTGCTCGCGGGCACGGTCTCCGGTCCGCTGCTGCCGCGGGCGGTCTCGGTCGACGCCATGCTGATCGACGTGGTGATCATCGGCGGGCCGCTGCTGGTCGCGCTGCTCACCACGGTCCACGCGGTGCTGCCGATCGCCGCGATGGCGGTGGTCTTCGCGCTCGCCGCGCTGCTGGTGCCACGCCGGGAAGCACCGGTGCCGGTCGCCGGCGAGCGGCCGCCCCTGCCGATCCGCGCGGCCGTGCCCTGGCTGGCCTGCCAGTTCACCATCGGCCACCTGCTGTCCACGGTCGAAGTCGCGCCCTACGCGCTCGCGCAGCGGCTCGGGGCCGCGGAAGGCGCGGCGGCGCTGATCATCACCGTGCTCTCCGGCGCCAGCATCGCCGGTGGCGTGCTGTACGCCTGGCGTGGCATCCGGCTGACCGTGGCGCCGCGGGTGCAGGCGATCACGCTCCTCACCGGCTTCATCGCGGGCGGCTGCACGGTGGCGCTCGACCTCGGCTGGCCGGGGCTGCTCACCGGGGTGGCGCTGATCGGGTTCTGCACCGGTCCGCTGGTCACCGTGGCTTCGGTGCAGATGCAGGGGCTGCTGCCGGAGGGCCGCCGGTCGGAGGGGTTCTCGCTGACGTTCGTGGTGCAGGCGAGCGGGTTCGGCATCGGGTCGCTGACGGTCGGCGTGCTGCCGCTGTGGCTGGCGCCGGTGTTCGGCGTGGCCAGCGCGGTGCTCGCCTGTGCCATCCTGGGAAGAGGCCCCGCCAGAGTAGTTGGCACACCGCCAGCAACCTCGTAGCCTGGGGTCCCCCGACCCGAGTCAACTCCGGAGACGCCGATGACCGCCGTCCAGCCGAAATCCGCCGCTACCCAGGAGACCTTCGACTCGCTGAGCCCGGCCACCGACGAGGTGGTCGGCACCCACCCGGTGCACACCGCCGCCGAAGTCGAGGCCGCCGTCGCGCGGGCGCGCGAAGCGGCCGTCTGGTGGGAGTCGCTCGGCTTCGGCGGGCGTGCCCAGCGCCTGCAGCAGTGGAAAGGGGTGCTCACGCGCCGGCTGAAGCAGCTCTGCCAGGTCGTCCGCGACGAGACCGGCAAGCCGATCGCGGACGCGCAGCTGGAGTCCGTGCTGGCCATCGAGCACATCTCGTGGGCGGCCAAGAACGCCCGCAAGGTGCTCGGCCGCAAGCGCCGCTCCGCCGGGCTGCTGATGTCGAACCAGGCCGCGACCGTGGAGTACCTGCCGCTCGGCGTGGTCGGCGTGATCGGCCCGTGGAACTACCCGGTGTTCACCCCGCTCGGGTCCATCGCCTACGCGCTCGCCGCGGGCAACGCCGTGGTGTTCAAGCCGAGCGAGTTCACCCCGGGCGTCGGGAAGTGGCTGGTCGACGCGTTCGCCGAGGTCGTGCCGGAGCAGCCGGTGCTGCAGCTGATCACCGGTTACGGCGCCACCGGCGCGGCGCTGACCCGCGCGGGCGTGGACAAGATCGCCTTCACCGGCTCCACCGCGACCGGCAAGAAGATCATGGCGGCCTGCGCCGAGACGCTCACCCCGGTGGTCATCGAGGCGGGCGGCAAGGACCCGGTGCTGGTCGACGCGGACGCCGACCTCGAGGCCGCCGCCGACGCCACGGTGTGGGGCGCGTTCTCCAACTCGGGCCAGACCTGCATCGGCGTCGAGCGCGTCTACGTGCACGAACGGGTGC
The DNA here is from genome assembly GCF_021725495.1 of Saccharothrix sp. AJ9571. Classification (NCBI taxonomy): domain Bacteria; kingdom Bacillati; phylum Actinomycetota; class Actinomycetes; order Pseudonocardiales; family Pseudonocardiaceae; genus Saccharothrix; species Saccharothrix sp. AJ9571. The sequence goes on from NZ_CP091382.1 coordinate 2,210,584, forward strand.
ACGACGAGTTCGTCGCGAAGGTGGTGGAGAAGAGCCAGGCCGTGCGCGCGGGCTCCGATGAGGACGCCCAGTACGGCCCGGTGACCATGCCTTCGCAGCTCAAGGTCATCAAGCACCACATCACCGACGCGTTGTCGCGCGGTGGCAAGGCGCTGGTCGGCGGGGCCGAGGCGGTCGGCGACCGGTACGCCCAGCCGACCGTGCTGGTCGGCGTGCCCGAAGACGCCGAAGCCGTGCGCGAGGAGACCTTCGGGCCGACCGTGACCATCGCGAAGGTGGCCTCGATGGACGAGGCCGTGGAGAAGGCCAACAACACCCGCTACGGCCTCGCGGCGACGGTCTTCTCGAAGTCGCGTGGCATGGAACTGGCCCGGCGCCTGCGCACCGGCATGGCTTCGATCAACGCGCCGCTGTCCTTCGCCGGAATCGCTTCACTGCCGTTCGGCGGCGTCGGCGACTCCGGCTTCGGCCGCATCCACGGGCCGGAAGGGCTCCGCGAATTCGCCCGCACGAAGGCCATCGCGCGTCAGCGGTTCACCGCGCCGATCGCGCTGACCACCTTCGACCGCAAGGAGAAGACCGACGCGCTGGTGGCCAAGCTGATCACCGTCATGCACGGGAAGCGCTGATCAGGTCAGCCGCCTTTTCGGCGACCATGATGGTGGGCGCGTTGGTGTTGCCCCTGGGCACCACGGGCATGATCGACGCGTCCACCACCCGCAGGTTCTCCACCCCGCGCACCCGCAGCTCGGGGTCGACCACGGCCTGCTCGCCGGTGCCCATCGCGCAGGTGCCGACCGGGTGGTACAGCGTCTGCGTGTTCTGGCGGACGTGCTCGCCGAGCGCGTCGTCGTCGATGTCGTGGCGGTCGGGCAGGAACGGCCGGTCCAGGTACCGCTGGAGCCCGCCGCCGCGGCCGATGTCCATCAGCGTGCGCAACCCGGCCAGCATGGCGGTGAAGTCGGCCGGTTCGGCGTAGTACGACGGGTCGATTTCGGGGCGCCACAAGGGATTCGCCGACCGCAGGCGCAGGCGTCCGCGGCTGGCCACCTCGACCAGCGTGGCCGCGGCGGTGAAGCCGGGGGTGGTCGGTTCGCGCATCCCGTTGTCGTAGAACAGGGTCGGCGCCACGTGGAACTGCATGTCGGGCGCGTCCAGGCCGTCGATGGTGGGCATGAAGCCGCCCGCCTCGCCGATGTTCGAGGCCAGCGGCCCGCGCTTGGTCAGCTGGTAGCGCACCATGCCCAGCGGGGTGGCGGCGCTGACCAGGTCGGACGTGCCCTTGGTGGCCCAGATGACCCCGGCGGCCGGGTGGTCGTGCAGGTTCTCGCCGACGCCGGGCAGCGCGGCGACCACGTCGATGCCGTGCTCACGCAGGTGCTCGGCCGGGCCGACGCCGGAGAGCATGAGCAGCTGCGGTGAGTTGACCGCGCCGCCGGAGAGCAGCACCTCGCGCGCGGCGTGGACCGCGCGGTCGGCACCTTTGTCCAAATAGGACACACCGATCGCCTTGGTGCCGTCGAACAGCACGCGGGTGGTCTGCGCGTGCGTGCGCACGGTCAGGTTCGGCCGGTCCATCGCCGGACGGAGGTAGGCGTCGGCGGTGGACCAGCGGCGGCCCTGGTGGCAGGTGACCTGGTACTGGCCGACCCCCTCCTGGCTCTCACCGTTGAAGTCGTCGGTGGGCTTGAGGCCCCAGGTGGTCGCGGAATCGACCCAGGCGTGGGACAGCTCGTGGGTGAACACGCGGTCCTCGACGTGCAGCGGGCCCTCGGTGCCGTGCAGCGGCCCGCCGAGGCGGGTGTTGCGCTCGGCGCGGACGAAGTACGGCAGCACGTCGTCGTGCCCCCAGCCCACGGCGCCGTGCTCATCGCGCCAGCGGTCGTAGTCGGCGCGGTTGCCGCGGATGTAGATCATCGCGTTGATCGAGGAGCAGCCGCCGAGCACCTTGCCGCGTGGCCAGTAGGTGCTCTTGCCGAGGTACTTCTGCTCGACGGTCTCGTAGTTCCAGTCGTGCCGGGTCTTGAACAGCGACGGGAACGCGGCCGGGATGTGGAACTCGTCGTCGGTGTCCTCGCCGCCCGCTTCGAGCAGCAGCACCTCGACCGAGGGGTCCGCGCTGAGCCGGTTGGCCAGCACGCAGCCCGCACTGCCCGCCCCGACGATGACGTAGTCGAAAGTCTCCCGCTCGGCCACGTTGCCTCCTGTTGTTGACCTTCCGCCAAGGCGATGATGGTCTGCTCGGACCCCCGGGGGAAGAGGTGAACCGAGTGTCCCCCGGATGTCGGCGTTTAGCCACGCTCCGTGGTCGTCACGGGGCCGATCCGGTTAATTACCGACTCGCAAGCAACCATTTCCGTGGTCGTCACGTCCAGTCATCAGCAGCACACCAAACACGAGCTCGCACCAGCGAGCGGATGGGAGGCCCACCATGGGAACGCTGCGGAAGATCACCGGTGTGGTCGCGGGTACCGCGGCGATCAGCGCACTGGGGCTCTTCGGTGCCCCTGCGGCGAGCGCTGGTTCGTCGACGTCGATGCCGTGCAGTGCGAAGGCATCGGCCTGCGTGGATCTGAGCGCCAAGCAGGCGTGGCTGGCCGAAGGTGGCGACGTCACCTACGGACCGGTGCCGATGGCGTCCGGGAAGTCCGGCTACCGGACCCCGCCGGGCACGTTCAAGGTCACTTACAAGGACATCGACCACTGGAGCAAGGCCTTCGACGGGCCCATGCCCTATTCGGTGTTCTTCACCAACAGTGGCATCGCCTTTCACAAAGGGAACATCAAGCAGCAGTCGCACGGCTGCATCCGCTTGACGCACGACGCGGCCGTCACCTTCTACAACGCCCTGCAGCCGGGCGAAACGGTGGAGGTCGTGCGCTGAACCGGTCCGGTGGGTGGCTTCTGTCGGGGGGCTACCCACCGGTTCGCCGGTGGGCGTCAAGTACGCTCGTGGGGTACCGCTGACCTGCACACACATGGAGCGACCAGCCGTGGCCCGAGTCGTCGTAGACGTCATGCCCAAGCCGGAGATCCTGGACCCGCAAGGCCAAGCGGTGGCGGGCGCGCTGCCCCGCCTCGGCTTCGAAGGCGTGAGCGATGTCCGCCAGGGCAAGCACTTCGTGCTCGAGGTCGACGACTCCGTCGACGACGAGACGCTCGCCAAGATCGCCGAAGGACTGCTGGCCAACCCGGTGATCGAGGACTGGACCGTGCGGCGGGTGGACGCGTGACCGCCCGCATCGGGGTCATCACCTTCCCCGGCACCCTCGACGACGTCGACGCCGCCCGCGCGGCGCGCTATTCCGACGCCGAAGCCGTCCCCCTGTGGCACGCCGACCACGACCTCCGCGGCGTCGACGCGGTGATCGTGCCCGGCGGCTTCTCCTACGGCGACTACCTGCGCGCCGGGGCCATCGCCAAGTTCGCGCCGGTGATGACCGAGGTGATCGAGGCGGCGGGCAAGGGCATGCCGGTGCTCGGCATCTGCAACGGCTTCCAGATCCTGTGCGAGGCCGGACTGCTGCCGGGAGCGCTGGTGCGCAACCACAAACTGCACTTCGTCTGCCGTGACCAGTGGCTGCGGGTGGAGAACAACACCACCGCGTGGAGCACCCGGTACGAGCAGAATGCCGAAATCCTGATCCCGCTGAAGTCCGGTGAAGGCGGCTACGTCGCCGACCAGTCCACCCTGGACCAGCTGGAAGGCGAAGGCCGCGTGGTCTTCCGCTACGTCGGCGCGAACCCGAACGGCTCGCGCAACGACATCGCCGGCATCACCAGCGCGAACGGCCGGGTCGTCGGCCTCATGCCGCACCCGGAACACGCCATCGACGCCCTCACCGGCCCCTCGGACGACGGCCTGGGCATCTTCTACTCCGCCCTGGACGCCCTAACCCCCGCCCTAACCAGCTAACCCCGGCCCCCCACACTCGCGCACCCGAGTTCCACACTCGCGCACCCGAACCCCACGTTCGGGCACGCGCGTCCCGCGCTGGGGAAGCCGAACCCCACATTCAGGCACGTGAGTCCTGCACTGGGAAAGCCGAGTCCCACGTTCAGGCGCCCGAGTTCGACATTCGGGCAGCCGAGTTCCGCATTCGGGCCGATGAACCCCGCGTTCGCGGCGTGGGTACGAACGCGGGTTCGGGCGCGCGAATGCCCGACTCACCCACGCGAACGTGGGGTTCGGCTGCACGAGTGTGGGGTTCGGATGCCTGAACGTGGGGTTCGGATGCCTGAGTGTGGGACTCGCCCGGGATGGGGCGCCGGTCGGGCGTGTCCCACGTTCCTGCAGCCGAGTCCCACGTTCGGGCACCCAAGTCCGACACTCGGTTAAGCGAGTTCCACATTCGGCTGGCGAATCCACGTTCGCCACGCAGGTGTGTTCGGGCGCGCGAATGTCGAACTCGCCCGCGTGAACGTGGAGTTCGGCTGCACGAGTGCAGGGTTCGGGTGTCTGAACGTGGAACTCGGGTGCACGAGTGTGGGGTTAGGGGGTGGTGGAGCGGGTGGCGCCGATGGAGGCGGCGACGACGCAGCAGATGGCCAGCCATTGCGGCACGTGGAGTGCTTCGCCCAGGACGATGAGGCCGGCGACGGCGGCGACGGCGGGCTCCAGGCTCATGAGGATGCCGAAAACGCGTGGCGGGATCTTGCGCAGCGCCTCGAGTTCGAGTGAATAGGGAATCACCGAGGAGAGCAGCGCGACCATCAGGCCGATGAACAGGACCCACGGGTCCAGCAGGCCGGTGCCGGTTTCCAGGATGCCGGTGGGCATGGCCACCAGCGCCCCGAACGCCATGGCCAGTGCCAGGCCGTTTCCCTCGCTCGTGCGATTCCCGAGCGCCGCGCCCAGCAGGATGTAGGCGCCCCAGCAGAGACCGGCGGCGAGGGCGAAGGCCATGCCGAGCATCGACAGGTCCCCGCGCGTCTCGGAAAGCAGGATCACCCGCCCGCGGCGAGCAGGGCCCAGATGGCGTCTCGCCAGCGGCGCGAGCCTGCGAGCGCCACGCCCAGCGGGCCCAGGAACTCGATGGTCACCGCGATGCCCAGCGGGATCCGGGCGATCGCCTGGTAGAAGAAGATGTTCATGGCCGCCAGCACCAGGCCGTACCCCAGCACCACGGGCACCGCGCGGCGGTCCATGCGCAGGGCCGGGCGCCAGATCAGCAGCAGCACCACCGCGGCGAAGAACAGGCGCAGGGTGACCGTGCCCGCCGGCCCGGTGACCGCGAACAGTTGCTTCGCGAAAGCGGCCCCGACCTGCACGCTGACGATGCCGATGAGCACCTGCAGCGTGGGCGGTATCGCCCCGAGCGTCCGCCCGGCGATGGCGATCAGACCGGACCGGGGCAGCGGCTGCCCCGGTCCATCGATGTACGCACTGACCATGAGCCGAACGTACCAACCGCCCCCGACGATCCCGGATGCCGCAATCTATTGGAATGGAGCATTCCGTTCTGATACACTAGCGGCATGTGGATGAAGACGCTCGAAGAAGCACACGAAGCCCTCCGTACCGTCGTCCGCGGCGTACCCGCCGACGGCTGGCAGCTGCCGACCCCCTGCGACCAGTGGAACGTCACCCAGGTCCTCCAGCACGCCGCCGGCGACCAGCTCGGGTTCGCCGCGTTCCTCACCGGTGGCCCCGGACCGACCGAAGACCCGTTCGCCCCGTCGGGTGAACTCGACGGCAAGGACCCCAGAGCGGTGGTCGAGGCCGCGATCGGCACCGCCGCCGCGGCCTGGGCGACCGTCGACGAGGACGCCACCGAGGTCCCGGTGCCCGTGCCGCCGAACAAGCTGTCCGCCGCACTCGGCTCGGGGGCCTGCGCGCTCGACGCCGCCGTGCACGCCTGGGACATCGCCATCGCCACCGGGCAGCCGTCGCCGCTCACCGACGACCTCGCCCGCGCCCTGCGGCCGGTGGCCGAGGCCATCGTCGAACCGCTGCGCGCGTACGGCGCCTACGCACCCGCCCTGGAAAGCGAAAACGGCGGCGAGGCCGCGGAACTGCTCCGCTACCTCGGCCGCCGTCCGCGGTGAAGGATCCTCAGCCGAAGCGGCCGGAGATGTAGTCTTCGGTCGCCTTCTGGTCGGGGTTGGAGAAGATCTTCTCCGTGTCGTTCAGCTCGACGAGCTGCCCCGGGCGGCCGACCCCGGCCAGGTTGAAGAAGGCCGTCTGGTCCGACACGCGCGCCGCCTGCTGCATGTTGTGCGTGACGATGACGATGGTGAACTCCTTCTTCAGCTCGGCGATCAAGTCCTCGATCGCCAGCGTGGAGATGGGGTCCAGCGCTGAGCACGGCTCGTCCATCAGCAGCACGTCGGGCTGCACGGCGATCGCCCGCGCGATGCAGAGCCGCTGCTGCTGACCGCCGGAAAGGCCACCGCCGGGCTTGTTCAGCCGGTCCTTGACCTCGGTCCAGAGGTTCGCGCCGCGCAGCGCCCGCTCGGCCACCTCGTCCAGCTGCTTCCGGTTCTTCGTGCCAGCCAGCTTCAGCCCGGCCACCACGTTGTCCCTGATGGACATGGTGGGGAACGGGTTCGGCCGCTGGAACACCATGCCGATGGTGCGCCGGACCTGCACCGGGTCCACCGAGTTCGCGTAGATGTCCTCGCCGTCGAGCAGCACCTGGCCCTCGACCCTGGCACCCGGGATCACCTCGTGCATGCGGTTCAGCGTCCGCAGCACGGTCGACTTGCCACAGCCGGACGGCCCGATGAACGCCGTCACGTTCCGCGGCGGCACCGACAGCGACACGCTGTCCACCGCGTGGAACTTGCCGTAGTAGATGTCCACGTCCTTGACGTCGATGCGCTTGGCCATGCTCTTCCTACTTCTTCTTGGGAGCGACCAGGCGCCCGAGGACGGTGGCCGCGAGGTTGATCAGGGCGATGATGAGCACCAGCGTCAGCGCGGCGCCCCAGATGCGGTCGAAGCCGACGCTGCCCTCGGTCATCGAGTTCGTCGCGCGCTCGTTGTTGATCAGCAGCGGCAGCGAGGCCATCTCGCCCTGGAACATGTCCCAGTGCACGAAGGACGAGTACCCGACCAGCACCAGCAGCGGCGCGGTCTCGCCCATCACCCTGGCCAGCGCCATCATGATGCCGGTGATGATGCCGCTCAGCGCGGTCGGCAGCACGATCTTCACGATCGTCTTCCACTTGGGCACGCCCAGCGCGTACGAGGCCTCGCGCAGGTCGTCCGGCACGATCCGGAGCATCTCCTCCGAGGACCGCACGACCACCGGGATCATCAGCAGCACCAGCGCCAGCGACACGGCGAAGCCGTTGCGCGGCAGGCCCAGCGTGGTGATCCAGAGCGCGTAGATGAACAGCGCGGCCACGATCGAGGGCACCCCGGACAGGATGTCGACCATGAACGTGGTCACCTTGGCCAGCCGGGTCCCCCGGCCGTACTCCACCAGGTAGATCGCCACCAGCAGGCCGAGCGGCACGGCGATGAGCGCGCAGACCAGGCCCTGCAGCAGGGTGCCGACGATGGCGTGCAGCACGCCGCCGCCGACCTCGTCGGAGAGCACCAGCGAGAAGTCCTCGGTCCACCAGTTGGAGAACGGGATGCGGGTGATCCCGCTCTCCACCACCGTCCAGAGCACCCAGACCAGCGGCACCACGGCGACCAGGAAAGCCAGCCAGACCAGGACCGTCGCCAGCCCGTTCTTGCTCTTGCGGGCCAGGCTGACCTGCTGGAACGCGGGTGTGGTGGCCGGCCGGTCGGCGTCGGGAATCGTCGCGGTCATGGCTCAGTCCCCCTTCTTGTCGCCGATGATGGACCGGGCCGCGAAGTTGACCACGAAGGTCAGCAGGAACAGCACCAGCCCGGCGGCGATGTAGGCGCCCGCCGAGGTGACGTCGTTGAACTCCGCGTAGTTGGAGGCGATCTTCGAGGCGAAGGTGGCGCCGCCGTCGAACACGCTCCAGTCGAAGGTCCGCCCGACCGGGATGAACAGGATGATCGACAGCGCGATCGTCTCCCCGAGCGCGCGGCCGAGGCCGAGCATCGAGGCACCGACGTACCCGGCCTTGCCGAACGGCAGCACGGTGGTCCGGATGACCTCCCAGCGCGTCGCGCCCAGCGCCAGCGCGCCCTCGATCTGCGCGGTGGGCGTGCGCTCGAAGACCTCGCGGGTCAGCGAGGTGATGATCGGCAGCACCATCACCGCGAGCACCACCCCCGCGGTGAAGATGGTGCTGCGGATGTTCGGCGCGATGTTGCCGTCGCTGAAGATCGGGATCCAGGCGAAGGTGTCGTTGATCCACTGCGCGAACGGCTCCATCGCCGGCGCCAGGAACAGCAGGCCCCACAGGCCGAAGATGATCGACGGCACGGCGGCCAGCAGGTCGATCACGTAGGCGAACGGCCTGGCGAGCCGTGGTGGCGCGTACTGGGTGAGGAACAACGCGATGCCCAGCGACACCGGCATCGCGATGACCAGCGCGACCAGCGAGGTGGCCACGGTCACCGACAGCAGGTCGGCGATGCCGAAGCGCAGGTTCTTCGAGTCCCCGGTCTCCCAGACGCTGGAGAAGAAGCTGACCTGGTTGGCCTGCAGCGCGGGGATCGCCTGCAGCAGCAGGAACAACCCGATCAGCGCGATCAGGACGACCACGAAGATGCCGCTGCCGGTGGTGAGGTTCTTGAAGATGCGGTCACCCGGCCGCACCTTGCCCTTCCTGGGGGCGCTGGCGGGGGCTGGTTGCTCGGAAATCGGACCCTCCGGCACGGATGCGGACGGCGGACGCCCACCGGTGTCACCGGTGGGCGTCCGCGTCGAGGTTGGCTCGTTCATCGGCATGATCGCCTTGGCCTGTCTCTACCCTCGTCTCAAGCTGTCCGCAAGCAGGTCAGGCGATGGCCTTGACCGCGGTCAGCACCTTCTCCTGCAGGCTCTGCGGGATGGACACGTAGCCCTTGTCGGCCAGCGGCTGCTGCCCGTCGGTGGCGGCCACGTTCAGGAAGGCGCGGACGGCCTTGGCCACCTCGGGGTCGGCGTACTTGGAGCAGACGATCTCGTAGGTGACCAGCAGCAGCGGGTAGGTGCCCGCGGCCTTGGACGAGTAGATCGCGTTCAGGTCGAGCGCGAGGTCGTTGGTGCCCTCGGTCTTGAACTTCGCGCTGTCGAGCGTCTTGGCGACGTTCTCCGGGGTCAGCTCGACCGCACCGGCACCGCTGTCGATCTGGGCGGCCTTCACGCCGTCCTTGGCGAACGCGGCTTCGACGTAGGTGATCGCGCCGTCGGCGGCCTTGGCGGCCTCGACCACGCCGTTGGACTTCTCCGCGCCGTTGCCCACGCCGCCCTTGAACTGCTTGCCGGCGCCCTGGGTCCACGCCTGCGGGGCCGCGGCCTGCAGGTACAGCTGGAAGTTGTCGGTGGTGCCCGACTCGTCCGAGCGGGAGACGACCTGGATCGGCTTGGCGGGCAGGGTCAGGCTCTCGTTGCCCTTGACCGCCTTGATGGCCGGGTCGTCCCAGGTCTTGATGCCACCGTTGAAGATCTTGGCGGTGACCTCGGGGGTGAGGACCAGCTTGTCCACGCCCTGCAGGTTGTAGGCGACCGCGACCGGGCCGACCACCAGGGGCAGGTTCCAGGCGTCGCTACCGGCGCAACGCTCCTTGGCGTCGGCGACCTCGCCCTTCTCCGCGCTCAGCGGCGAGTCCGAACCGGCGAAGTCGACCTGGCCGGCGATGAACTGCTTGACGCCGGCACCGGAACCGCTGGGGTTGTAGTTCACCTGCTGACCGGCGCACTTGCGCTGGTACTGCTGGGAGAAGATGTCGATCGCGGCCTTCTGGGCCGAGGACCCTTCCGCCGAAAGCGGGGTCTTGCCACCGCAGTCGACCTGGGCGGTGCCCGACGGCGCCGCGGCGGCACCCGTCTGCGGCGCGTTGGTGTTGGTCGCCGCGGGGTCGGAACCACAGGCCGTCAGCACGAGGGCGGCGCCAGCCACCAGGCCGATGACCGCGTGCGGCCGCTTGATCTTCACTGCATTTCCTCCGCGTGGAAGAGAGTCCGTGGGTGTTCGCCGCGGCTAGTGACCGCGCCGATTCCGGACAGTAGGCAGCGACAATGGACGGATGGCCGTCAATAAATGAACGGAAGGTGAACAAGGCCGCCATTGTGAGCAGCGCGACTAGTCTCGACAGCCCCTCGTGTCCTGGCCGTGACCTGGGCGTTTGCCGACCGTGACGAGTTCATGGCTCCGGGTTAACGGGAATATTGCACGTCGACTTCGTAGCGCTGGAAACCCAGTTTCGTGTAAACGGCGACAGCGGGTGCGTTGTCCCCTTCGACGTACAGGATCACTCGCCGCAATCCCCGCGCGCGCAGATATCGGAGCCCGGCCAGGGTCAGTGCTTTGCCGAGGCCGCCGCCCTGCGCCCCGGGGTCCACGCCGACCACGTAGACCTCGCCGACGGGCTCGCCGTCGAAGCGGGTCGGGTTCGGTGGGTGCACCTTCGTCCAGTGGAAGCCGATCACGTCACCGTCGCGCTCGGCGACGAAGAAGCCGTCGGCGTCGAACCAGGATTCACGCTCGGTGGCCAGGAGTTCGTCGACGCTGAACGCGCCCTGCTCGGGGTGCCAGTCGAAGGCACGCGCGTTGACCGCGATCACGGCCTGCTCGTCGCGGCCGGGTTCGAAGGTGCGCAGGGAGACCGCGTCGGCGAGCTTGGGCTCGGGCCAGTCCTGGCCTTCGACCTCCGCGCTGAGCACCAGCAGCTCCCGCGCGCGCCGCATGCCGAGCTTCGAAGCGATCTTGGCGGCGCCCGGGTGGTCGCCGTGGGCCCAAACGCGCAGTTCGCCGTCACGGGCCAGTAGCGCCTGCGCCATCGCGGTTCCGTGCCCGCGACGGCGGTGGTCCGGGTGCACGACCAGCTCGGCGACCTGGCGGCCGAAGGAATCCCCGGCGGTGTCGAGGTGGGTGTGACCGACCAGCTCCCCACCCTCGCGCACGAGGAGGTGCAGCCCACCGGAGGGCGGTTCGACGTCTTCCGGGCGGCCGTCGGCCTCACGGGCGGCGAGCAGCAGCTCGCGCACCCGCCCGGCGTCGGCTTCGTCCAGTTCCTCCGACCACTGCGCGTTCATACAACCAAGTTAACGGTTGCTGTACTCCTGGCGCGGCACCTCGGCCTGCGGCTCGGCGGCCATCGACTTGCCGGCGCCCTTGACCGGGCGCTCGAACTTGTAGCCCACGTTGCGCACGGTGCCGATCATCTGCTCGTGCTCGGGGCCGAGCTTGGCGCGCAGCCGCCGGACGTGCACGTCGACCGTCCGGGTGCCGCCGAAGAAGTCGTAGCCCCAGACCTCCTGAAGCAGCTGGGCGCGGGTGAACACCCGGCCCGCGTGCTGCGCGAGGTACTTGAGCAGCTCGAACTCCTTGTAGGTCAGTTCGAGGGTGCGCTTGCGCAGGCGCGCGGTGTAGGTGGCCTCGTCGATCACCAGGTCACCGATGCGGACCTCGGCGTCGGCCTGCTGGCCACCGCCGTCGCGGGTGCTGACCAGCCGCAGCCGGGCGTCCACCTCGGCGGGACCGGCGGTGGGGAGCATGATGTCGTCGGTGCGCCACTCGGAGCTGACCGCGACCAGGCCGCCCTCGCCGACCACGGCGATCACCGGGGTGGCGGTGTCCTCGTCGCCGGCGCCCTTGAGCAGGCGGCACAGGCTCTTCGCCGAGGCCAGATCGGTGCGGGCGTCGAGCAGGATCACGTCGCGGTGGCCCGCGTCGAGCAGGGCGGTGACCTCCGGCGGCCGGACGCGTACGGTGTGCGGCAGCAGATCCAACGCGGGGAGCACCGAAGTGGCATCCGGTTCCGCAGTGAGTACCAGCAGGTCCAGGCTCATCGCCACACCGCCTTATCGTTTCGCGAGCACGCCGCTTCGGAACTGCTCGGGTCGGTGCTGAGTGAGAATAGCGACTGAACACGGGAAAGACATCCTGCTGCCGCCTTGGTCACATCCGATCACGGCAGCTTGCGTCGATCCAGAACCCCTGGTGAGAGGAAGCGCGGACGAGTGAGCGGCCCGGTGACCCAGTACGACACGAGCGCCCCCCGGCCCGATGGCCGGCCGCGCGGGAGACGGGCCCGGCGGATCATCATCGTGGTGGTCGTGCTGGCCGCGATCCTGACCGCGGCCGATTTCGGCGCCGCCGCGTTCGCCGAGCACACGGTGTCGCAGAAGACCCGCGAGCGGTTCCAGCTGACCGACGACCCGGCGGTCACCGTGCACGGCTTCCCGTTCCTGACCCAGGCGCTCGGCGGTGAGTACGGTCACATCTCGCTGTCCGCCGCCGGGGTGCCGATCCAGGACATCCTGCGCGACGTGGAGCTCAAGGCCGACCTGCGCGACGTCGACGCCCCGCTGTCCGACCTCATCGGCGGCAAGCTGGAGACGATCAAGATCGGCACGCTGGAGGGCTCGGTCAAGATCAAGGACAGCGACATCGCCCGCGTGGAGCCGCTGACCAAGATCGAGAACCTGCGCATCGACCCGGCCGACGAGGACTACGTGCGCAACGGCGGCTCGGACCCCGACGCCCCGACCACCATCGAGCCCGGCGACGAAGCGCTCGACGACGCCTCGGCGGGGGTGCGCATGTCCGGCACGCTGCAGCTGGCCGGGGAGAAGCTCGAGCTGTACTGCTTCGCGATGATCGAGCTCGACGGCACCGCCATCCACATCACCCCCGAGCGGCTCCAGTTCGGGAATGACGGCGAGACCACGATCGTTCCACCCCAGGTCCAGAAAGCACTGCTGCCCAACTTCAAGGCCACCGTCGACGCCGGCAGCCTCCCGTTCGAGGTGACGCCGAAGGCGGTGCGCGTGGAGGAGGGCGCGGTGATCCTGAAGGGCGAGGCGAAGAACGTCACCTTCGCCGGAGCCGGAGCCACCGCGGGAGGATGACTTGGCCGGAATCTGGGTGCTGCTCGGCACGCTGGTCGTGGCGACCGCCGCGGGCCTGCTGCTGCAGCGGCGCAACGGCCGGATCAAGCAGCCCAAACCCGTGACCGCACTACCCGCACCGGTGGCCGGCGCGCTCGATCCGGGCGCCCCGGTCACCCTGGTGCAGATCTCCACCACCTTCTGCGCGCCGTGCCGCCAGACCCGCGCGCTGCTGACCCACCTCGCCGGGAAGACCGACGGCCTCGCGCACGTCGACCTGGACGTGACGAACCAGCCGGAGGTCGCCCAGCACCTCGGTGTGCTGCGGACGCCGACCACCCTCGCCTACGCGCCGGACGGCCGGGAACTGCTGCGCGTCGGCGGCGTCCCCAAGGCCGCTGACCTGCTGGAAGCACTCGAGCCCTACCTCAAGACGTCCGCATAGCGGGATCCGTCTCATCAGGTGAGCGATCTTCCCACTCTGAGGGAGCGTGGGTACGCTGACGCTCGTGCACTCGCCCCAGCCGGATTCCTCCATGCGGCGCTGGTACCTCACCCAGCGGCGCGCGGTCGACCTGTGCCGGGTCCGCAGCAGCCTCTGTCGCCGCTGACGCGTTCACCGCACCCTTCTGTCGTCGGTGAACCGCTTTCCCCAGCTCATTTCGTGTGTTTTCCGCGCGTGCCCGCGCCGCAAACAGAGCCAAGGAGGTGCCATGCCGGCAGGACCAGCGGTCGATCCACGGGGCCCCCGGTTCTCGGCCGTCCTGACCACGATCGTGCTCGCCGTGGTCCTGGTCACCGGGTGGTGGCCGCTGCTGGCCGCCCAGACGGTGGTCTTCGCCATCGGCGCCTTCATCGGCCTCAAGCCCGCCCCCTACTCCCTGCTCTACCGCTACCTGGTCGCCCCGCGGCTGGCACCGCCCACTGAGCGGGAGGACGCGGCGCCGCTGCGGTTCGCGCAAGCCGTCGGCTTCGTGTTCGCGCTGGCGGGCACCATCGGCTACGCCACCGGGATCACCGCGCTCGGCGTCGTCGCCACGGCGTTCGCCCTGTTCGCGGCCTTCCTGAACGCGGCGTTCAACTTCTGCCTCGGCTGCGAGGTGTACCTGCTGGTGCGGCGGTTCACGCCGACGGCGAAACCCACCTGATCACCGGAAAGTCCCGAACCCAAGAAAGGCAGTGCCGCTCCATGAGCCGTGAAGACGTGCTGGTCACCACAGCATGGGCAGAAGAGAACCTCGACACCCCCGGCGTCGTCTTCGCCGAGGTCGACGAGGACACCACCGCCTACGACGGCGGCCACATCCGCGGCGCGGTGAAATTCGACTGGCGCAAGGACCTGCAGGACCCGGTCCGCCGCGACTTCGTGTCGAAGGAGGGCTTCGAGGCCCTGCTGTCCGAGAAGGGCATCGGCAACGACGACCGGGTCATCCTCTACGGCGGCAACAACAACTGGTTCGCCGCCTACGCCTACTGGTACTTCAAGCTCTACGGCCACGAGAACGTGCAGCTGCTCGACGGCGGCCGCAAGAAGTGGGAGCTCGACGGGCGCCCCCTCGACACCGGTGACGTCAAGCGCGAGCGCACCGAGTACCAGGCCAAGGAACAGGACCACTCGATCCGGGCCTTCCGCGACGAGGTCGTGCAGGCCATCGGGCAGAACAACTTCGTCGACGTGCGGTCCCCCGACGAGTTCTCCGGCAAGCTGCTCGCCCCGGCGCACCTGCCGCAGGAGCAGTCGCAGGTCCCCGGCCACATCCCCGGCGCGCTGAACGTGCCGTGGGCGAAGGTGGCCAACGAGGACGGCACCTTCAAGACCGAGGAAGAGATCAAGGAGCTGTACGCCGCCGAGGGGCTCGACGAGTCCAAGGCGACCATCGCGTACTGCCGGATCGGGGAGCGCTCCTCGATCGCCTGGTTCGCCCTGCGCGAGCTGCTCGGCTACCAGAACGTGAAGAACTACGACGGATCGTGGACCGAATACGGCTCGCTGGTCGGCGTGCCGGTCGAGACGGGAGCGAAGTGATGGCGGACGACGGTTGCGGCGCCCCGGCGCAGGAGGCCACCCCGGCCGACTTCGACACCAACGGCCAGGTCGTGCTCGCAGGCAAGGTGACCGGCGAGACCGGGCCGCTGGGCGGTGCCTTCGTGCGCCTGCTCGACTCCGGCGGCGACTTCACCGGCGAGGTGGTCTCCTCGGCCGACGGCGACTTCCGCTTCTACGCCGCGCCCGGCGAGTGGACCGTGCGCGCGCTGCACCGCAGCGGCAACGGTGAGGCGAGTGTCACCGCCGAGGGCCCCGGCCTGCACCGGCTGGCGGTCGCGGTCTCCTGACCACGGCTTTGTGCGCGAGGGGCTCTCCCAGGCGGGAGGGCCCCTCGTTTCGTCTCCGGTTATCCTGCTCGCGTGCATATCTTCTTCACGGTGATGCTGGTGCTGTCGGGAGTCTTGGTGACGTGGTTCGCCGCCTACGTGGTGTACCGCCTCTACACCGACAGCCGCTGACCCATGTCCTCCGGCGACGACGCGATCCAGGCCGCTGCTGAACGCGCGGAGCAAACGCGCGCGCTCAACCTGCCCCAGTTCGACGACCTGCCCATCCCGGCAGACACGGCGAACCTGCGCGAAGGCCCCGAGCTGCACGAGCAGTGCGTGCCCCTGCTGCCGCTCGTCGGCGTCTGGCGCGGTGAGGGGGAGGTCAACTACCCCACCATCGACGGCCCGCGCCGCCTCGCGCAGCAGCTGACCATCGCGCACGACGGCCGCCCGTTCCTCTACCACGAGGCGCGGTCCTGGCTGCTCGACGAGAACGGCGAGGTCATCCGCCCGGCCGCCCGTGAGACCGGCTGGTGGCGCCCGCAGCCGGACGACTCCTTCGAGCTGCTGCTGACGCACAACACCGGCATCATCGAGCTGTTCTACGGCGAGCCGCGCAACCTGACGTCGTGGGAGATGGCCACCGACGCGGTGGTGCGCAGCAAGTCGGCCAAGGAGGTCACCGGCGCCAAGCGGCTGTACGGCCTGGTGAACAAGACCGACCTCGGGTACGTGGAGGAGCGCGCGATGGTCGGCCAGGAGATGCAGCCGCACGTTTCGGTCTACCTGCACCGCGTGGTGGGCTGAGCAGCGGCCCGATGCGCTGGCTCCCCTATGGACCCGACGCCACGCTGATCGAGTGCTCCTCGCTCGAGGAGGCCGGCGCGGTCCGCGCCGTGGTCGCGACAGCCGGGCTGCCCGAAGTGACCGAGATCGTGCCGGGCGCACGGACCGTGCTGGTCGCCGTGGCCCCCGGCGCCGGGCTCGCCGGACTCCGTTCCCTGTTCGAGGCCGCTGATCTGGACCACCCGCCCGCCGGGGACCCGCGTGAGATCACCCTCGACGTGCACTACGACGGCGCCGATCTGGACGAGGTCGCGCGGACCGCGGGCCTGGCCCCCGCGGAGGTGGTCGACCTGCACACCGGCGCCGAGTACACCGTCGCGTTCACCGGGTTCGCGCCCGGCTTCGGCTACCTGACCGGGCTGCCGGAGCCGCTGCGGCAGTCGCGTTTGGACAGTCCGAGGACGAAGGTGCCCGCCGGGTCCGTCGGCCTGGCCGGCGAGTTCACCGGGGTCTACCCGCGGTCCTCGCCCGGTGGCTGGCGGCTGATCGGGCACACCGAAACCGTCTTGTTCGACCCGCGCGCGGACCGGCCCGCGCTGCTCTCCCCCGGTGACAAAGTCCGTTTCCGGAGCCTCTCGTGAGCAGTTCGGGGGTCCGGGGGTCGTCCCCCGTGCAGACCACACAGCGGGCGCTCGAAGTGGTGGACCCCGGCCCGTCGGCCCTGGTCCAGGACCTCGGCAGGCCGGGGCTGGCCCACCTGGGCGTGCCGCCGTCCGGCGCGCTGGACGTGCCCGCGCTGCGCCTGGCCAACCGGCTCGTCGGCAACCCGGAGTCGGCGGCGGGTGTCGAAGCGCTGCTCGGCGGGTTGCGCGTGCGAGCCGGGGCGTCGTGCACGGTCGCGGTGACCGGCGCGGCGGTGCCCGTCCTGGTGGACGGCGGGCCGATGGGTTCCCATGTCCCGCTGCACCTGCGCGCCGGTCAGACGCTCGCGCTCGGCACCCCGGCCACGGGCCTGCGCTGCTACCTGGCGGTGTCCGGCGGTATCGCGGTCGAGCCGGAACTGCGCAGCCGGTCGCGGGACGTGCTCTCGGAGATCGGCCCGCCGCCGCTCGCCGCGGGTGACGTGCTGCCGGTGGGCCCGCCGACCGGGGTGCCCGAGGGCGCCGACGTGCTGGCCCCGCCGGTCTTCCCCGGTGAGCTGAGCATCCCGGTGCACCTCGGCCCGCGTGACGACTGGTTCGACGACGCGGCCGCGCAACTCGCGGGACCGTGGACGGTCACCCCGGAGTCCAATCGGGTGGGGCTGCGGCTCGACGGACCGGCGTTGCGCCGATCGGTTGAACGTGACGGCGTGGAACTACCCAGCGAAGGCATCCTCACCGGCGCCATCCAGGTGCCGCCGAGCGGCCTGCCAGTGGTTTTCCTCGCCGACCACCCGAGCACCGGGGGCTATCCGGTACTCGGGGTAGTGCGAGCGAGATCACTCGCCGCGCTGGGACAGGCACGGCCAGGAACCAGACTGCGCTTCCGCTCGTCGACCTGAGTATGGAAGAGGTCACGGTCACCGGCGGCGCGGGCGTCGTCGAGGTCAGGGGGAGCGTCACCGAGCACGGGTACGTGGAAAGTCTGCTGTACCTCGGTGGCGCCGTGGCACTACTGGACAGTTCGGCGTACGAGGGGTCGATCGGGCGGCTGATCGCCAGGGCACCGTTCTCGCCCACCCGCCCGGAGGTGGCGGACCGGCTGCGGATCGCGCTGGCCACCGGGCAGATCCGGCGGCCGCTGACGGAGACGCTGCGGCCGCTCACCGCGTTGCTGGCGGACGGGCGCTACGAGCTGAGCGGCCCGGAGCCGCTGTTCACCGCGTCCGCCGACCAGCGCGGCTGGTACGTCATGGGGGTCGAAGCCGACGAGCCGAAGTGGATCTACGAGGAGCAGGACGACCGCTACCTGGTGCCCACGGACGTGTGGCCGCCGGAGGACGAGTCGCGCGTCGGCTACTACCGCACGGCGATCCGCGCGGGCTACCGGCCGACAGCGGTGCTGCTGCACCTGGCGGGCAAGCAGCGCTACAGCGGCTACATCCTGGACGGGCACCACAAGGTCGCGGCGTACCTGGCCGAGGGCGTGGTGCCGCAGGTCGTGCGGATCTCGCGGGTGGACGCCCCGGCGATCACCGCGGCCGACGTCCGCGAGGCGTTCAGCGCCAAGGCGCTGGCGCACCGCGACTTCGGCAGCCTGTTGCGCGTGCTGGAGCGGTGAGGGCTCAGGCGTAGACGGCCTCGTAGGCGGCGCTCAGCTCCTGGTGCAGGGCGCTCGCCTCGGGCACGGTCTTGCCGTCCAGCGTGTGGACCCTGGTCAGCTTGCGCACCGAGGAAGCCAGGAACAGGCCGTCGCCGGAGTGCAGGTCGTCCACCGTCAGCGATTCGATCCGGCAGGTGAACCCGGCCCGCTCGGCACCGCGGTAGACCGCGGCCTGGGTGGTGCCGGGCAGGATCCCGATGGTGGCGGGCGGGGTGTAGAGCGTCCGGCCGCGCACCAGCACCACGGTCGCGGTCGGGCCTTCGAGCACCGAGCCGTCGGTAGCGGTGAAGATCACATCCGAGGCGCCGCGGCGGTCCGCTTCCCGCAGGGCGGCCATGTTCACCCCGTAGGACAACGACTTCGCGCCCAGCAGCAGCCACGGCGCGCGCTCGGCGAGCCCGGGGTCGATGCCGCGCTCCAGCGTCACCGCGGCGACGCCATCGGCACGGGCGCGCAGCACCTTCGGATCGATCTCCAGCCCCAGCGCGAAAGCGGTCGGCGCGGCGGCGGGATCACCTTCCAATCCCCTGGTGTAGACCAGTTTCACCGCGATTTCGCCGTCACCGGGCCAGTTCTCGATGACCAGCCGGACCGCGCGCTCCCACGCGGCCGCGTCCGGCTCCGGCAGGTCCAGCATCGCCGCCGAACGGGCGAGCCGGTCGAGGTGGGGCCGCAGTTCCCTCGGCTCCCCGTTCGCCACCAGGATGGTCTCGAACACCCCGTCACCGCGGAGCAGGCCGAGGTCGGTGACCCGGAGGTGGGCGGCGTCGGGATCGGCCAGAGTTCCGTCCAGGAAAGCAAGCACGCGCATGGGGCGACAGTACTCACTAGCATGGACCCATGCCCTACAGCTCACCTTTGCTCGAACTTCCGCGCGCGGTCGCCACACCGGACGACCATCCGGAGGCGGGCGTGCCATGGCACTGGGGTGATCCGTTCGCCGAGCAGCGGACCGCGGCCAGGTCGGTGGCCGTGGTGGACCGCTCGCACCGCGAGTTCATCAGCGTCAGCGGGCCGGAGCGGTTGTCCTGGCTGCACCTGGTGATCTCGCAGCACGTCACCGAGTTGCCCGCGGACAGCGGCACCGAGGCGCTGGTGCTGGACACGCACGGTCGCGTGGAGTCGCACATGGTGCTGGCGCACACGGGCGAGACCGTGCACCTGGACACCGATCCGGGTGCGCTGGCCACCAGCGCGCTGCCCAAGGGCGGGCAGCAGCCGCTGCTCGGCTACCTGGAGGCGATGAAGTTCTGGTCCCAAGTGGACATTCGCGACACCACCGCCGAATTCGCCCTGCTCACCCTGCTCGGCCCCGACGCGGACAAGATCCTGGGCGCACTGGACATTTCGCTCGGGGACGCGCCGTACAGCGTCACCGGGTTCGAGGGCGGTTTCGCGCGGCGCATGCCGTGGCCGGGCCGCAGCAGCGTCGACCTCGCCGTGCCCCGGGCCGACCTCTTCGCCTGGTGGACGCGCATCACCGACGCCGGGGCACGCCCCACGGGCAGCTGGACCTTCGACGCGCTGCGCGTGGAATCCCTGCACGCCCGCGTCGGCGTGGACACCGACGAACGCACGATCCCGCACGAGGTGAACTGGATCGGCTCGGCCGCGCACGTGGCCAAGGGCTGCTACCGCGGTCAGGAGACGGTCGCCAAGGTGCACAACGTCGGCCGCCCGCCGCGGCAGATGGTGTTGCTGCACCTGGACGGGTCCCCGGAGATCACCCCCGAGACGGGTGATCCGGTGCTGCTCGGCGAGAAGACCGTCGGCCGGGTGGGCAGTGTCATCCAGCACCACGAACTGGGCCCGATCGCGCTCGCCCTGCTCAAGCGGTCCGCGCCGACCACCGAAGAGCTGCTGGCCGGGGCCGAGGACCGCCGCATCCAGGCCACCGTCGACCCGGACTCGGTGCCGGCGGAAAAGGCGGCTCCGGGACGCGAAGCAGCCGCCCGGCTGCGCGGCTGAGGGGGCAATCCCTTCCGCAAGCGAAGTTTTGCGCCACACTGGTACCCCATCGCGGAACCCGGGGGGTAGCACGAAGGATGATCACGTGATTGAAGTCCGGCCTGGTGGACGCCGTCGCATCGACCGCGTCCTGAACCCCGAATACGTGCGCGGGCTCGACGAACTCACGCTCAACACCTTGCGCGAGCGCCGCAACGAGGCCGCGCAGGAGGAGACCGATCTGTCCTACCTGCGCCGCGTGCTGCACGCCCGCATCGACATCGTGCGCGCCGAGCAGCAGCGCCGGTCCAGCGGCGGGCTGAACGGCAGCGTGGTCGACCAGCTGGCGGCGATCCTGTCCGACAACGCGCTCGGCCACGACCGCCGTCAGCTCGGCAGGCTCCAGCAGCTGGAGCCGTCGCGCGCGGGCGACTACCGGCGGCAGGCCGAGGCGCTCGCGGGCAACTCCGACCTGACCGACGTCACCGAACTGGCCGACGCCAAGCTCGCCGCGACGCTGGCCGAGTACGGCCGCGCCGAGGAATCCGTGTCCACGCGCCGCCGCGAGGTGCAGGCCGTGGTCGACACCATCAACGGCGAGATCGCCGGCCGCTACGCCGAAGGGCTGGCCTCGGTCGACGAACTGCTCGCCAGTGAACGAGGGAAACGCGAGGACGCTTCTTGAACCCCACGCTCGTCGAGGTGGTCCGCTCCGGTTTCGTCGAGAGCGTCCACCGCGGGTCACTGCTGATCACCGGACCCGGCGGCGAGCCGGTGCTCGACCTGGGTGAGACCGGGGTCCCGGTGTACCCGCGCTCGTCGAACAAGCCGCTGCAGGCACTCGGGATGCTGCGTGCCGGGCTGGAGGTCGACGACGAGGACCTGGCGATCATCTGCGCCTCGCACAACGGCGAACCCGAGCACGTCCGCCGGGTCGCCGCCCTGCTGTCGCGGTACGGGCTGAGCGAGTCGGACCTGCGGTGCCCGGCCGACTACCCGCTGCACGGCCCGAGCCGGATCGCCGCGATCCGCGCCGGTGAGCCGGACAGGCTGGCGATGAACTGCTCCGGCAAGCACGCGGGCATGCTGGTCACCTGCGTGCAGCGCGGCTGGTCCACCGAGGACTACCTCTCACCGGACCACAAGCTCCAGCGGATCATCGGCGAAGCCGTCGAGGACGTGATCGGCGAAGAGATCGCGCACACCGGCGTCGACGGCTGCGGCGCACCGCTGTTCGCCTTCTCGCTGGCCGCGCTGGCGCGCTCGTTCTCCCGGCTGGTCACCTCGGCCGACGAGGCCGAGCGGCGGATCGCCGCGTGCATGCGCGCCAACCCGTGGCTGATCGGCGGCACCGGCCGCGAGGACACCGTGCTGATGCTGGCGGTCGAGGGACTGCTGGCGAAGGGCGGCGCGGAAGGCGTGCACGCGGTGGCGCTGCCGGACGGGTCCGCGGTCACGGTGAAGATCGACGACGGCGGTCAGCGCGTCCGTGAGGCGGTGCTGGTGACCGCGCTGCGGCGGCTCGGGCACACCCCGGCCTCCGAAGCCGCGGCGTCCGTTTTGGACGGTCTCGCGCGCGGCGCCGGGTGGGTGCTCGGCGGTGGCCGTGAGGTCGGCGGGTTCCGGGTGACGTTCTAGTTGAAGCGCTCGCGGGCGGCGAGCTCGCTCCAGTAGTCGCGCAACTCGCTGAACAACTCCGCCAGCTCTTCGACGTTGCCCTCGCGCAGCGCGTCGAGGATGTTGTGGACGTCCTCGGCGGTCTTGTCCGACTCCAGGATCGGGTCGGCGATGAGCTGCACCAGGCCGCCGTAGTCCAGTTCCACCGCGGAGCCGGGGTGGAAGTGGGCCAGCCAGCGGCCGGTCTCCTCCAGCACCCGGCTGGGGCCGGAGTCGCCGAAGGTCTGCTCGACCAGCTCGTAGGCCTCCTCGACCCGGCGCTGGGCGTCACCCATGGCCACCCGCCAGGACAGCTCGCGCCGCGGGTCGTGGCGGGACGCGCCGAGCACCAGGCGCCGCTGGTCCGGGTCGACCAGCGCGAACCACGGCAGCGGCACGGTCCAGGTGGTGGACAGCACGTGCACCACCGAGCCGCGCAACTCCGCCAGCGCGGCGGCGGTCTTGGCGCGGAGGGACTCGGCCGTCACGCCACCGGAGGTGAGCACGGCGGCCCGGAGCGCGGGATGGGCGTCGCCGAGGAAGTTGACCAGTGCGGCGGCCGAGCGGGCGCGGAGGTCCAGCGGGCAGACGAGCGGACCGGGGCCGATCTCGGCGCCGCCGTCGGGCACCACCGGCACCTCGGTGGGATCGAGCACCAGTACGTCGCTTTTCGCGCTCGGCGCCGGGCGGCCGTCGATCAGCTCGGCCGGCAGCAGGCGGGCGGGCGTGGTCACCTGTGACCTGAGCCACATGCGCTGTTCGCGTTCACCCGCACCGGCGCGGGTCAGCATCGCCTTCTCCACCGCGTCGGCGAGGCGCGGGTCGACGGGATCGCCGAACGCGGACAGGGGCTCGTACACCCGGAGGTAGGCCACGAACGGACGAAGCACTCATGAATCGTGACACGGCTACCTGCGCGGATCACCACCGGAGGTCAATGTCGCGTCTTGCACACCGTGCCGCGTCGCATTCCACCCCCCGGACACGGTACGGTGTGTTCAGGAAAGAATTGTCGAGACGATGCGGGGCCGCCGCTACCCCCGGCCGCCCCGCCCCTGTGCGAGGGGGTCGAGCCATGGGGCGCGGCCGGGCTAAGGCTAAGCAGACGAAGGTGGCGCGGGAGCTCAAGTACTCCTCCCACGAAACCGACTTCGACGCTTTGCAGCGCGAGCTGTCTGGTAGGTCCTCCGACAGTAGCGAGAAGCGCGAGGACGATCAGCGATACGAAGACCCGTACGACGAGTACGACGAGTATCGCCGCTGAACGCGAGCACGCGAGGGTGGGTCGGCCGGTTACCCCGGCGCCCACCCTCGCGTCACGCGTGCTGCCTCCACGGACAGGGTCCACAGGGTCCAACTAGGAGGCACGGATGCGGGTTGAACGAGTCGGAGTGATCGGCGCGGGCCTGATGGGCTCGGGTATCGCCGAGGTACACGCGAGGGCAGGCCTCGACGTGGTGGTCAACGAGGTGTCCCAGCCTGCGCTGGACGCTGGGCGCAAGCGCGTCGAAAAGTC
This sequence comes from Saccharothrix sp. AJ9571, assembly GCF_021725495.1. Classification (NCBI taxonomy): domain Bacteria; kingdom Bacillati; phylum Actinomycetota; class Actinomycetes; order Pseudonocardiales; family Pseudonocardiaceae; genus Saccharothrix; species Saccharothrix sp. AJ9571. Next base: position 2,234,017 of record NZ_CP091382.1, read on the forward strand.
GCTCGAGCGCGGCACCCGCAGCGGCAAACTCTCCACAGAGGACGCCGAGGCGGCGCTGGGCAGGCTGACCTTCACCACCGACCTCGACGCGTTCGCCGATCGCGACCTGGTGGTCGAGGCCATCCTCGAGCAGGAACAGGCCAAGGTCGAGGTGTTCGGCACGCTCGACAAGGTGGTCACCCGCGAGGACGCGATCTTCGCCTCCAACACCTCGTCGATCCCGATCATGAAGCTGGGCATGGCCACCAAGCGGCCCGCCCAGGTGGTCGGCATCCACTTCTTCAACCCGGTTCCGGTGCTGCCGCTGGTCGAGCTGGTGCCTTCGCTGCTGACGAGCGAAGAAACCGTGCAGGCTGCGGACCGGCACGCCACCGAGACGCTGGGCAAGACGGTGATCCGCTCGCAGGACCGCGCCGGGTTCATCGTGAACTCGCTGCTGGTGCCGTACCTGCTCTCGGCGATCCGGATGATCGAGTCGGGCTTCGCCTCCGCCGAGGACATCGACCGCGGGATGGAGCTGGGCACCGCCCACCCGATGGGCCCGCTGCGGCTGTCCGACCTGATCGGGCTGGACACCATCAAGGCGATCGCGGACTCGATGTACGCCGAGTTCAAGGAGCCCCTGTACTCGTCGCCGCCCCTCCTGCTGCGCATGGTCGACGCGGGCCTGCTGGGCAAGAAGACCGGCCGGGGCTTCTACTCCTACAGCTGAGCACCCGGCTGGCGGATGCTATGAGTGGGGCATTACTTGCATTGAACGCTAGTAATGCCCCACTCATAGCGTTGGCCGGAGGCCGCGCGGGGCTAGGGGCGGAAGGTGACGGGGGCGGAGAAGGCGGCGCGCCGGGAGGCTCGCCGCAGGGTGGCCAGGACGGCGGGGCCGACCAGCACGATGGCGATCAGGTTCGTCACCGCGCGGCCGGTGTCCCAGCCGAAGGTCGAAGTCAGCAGCGAGAAGACGAAGAACCGGTGCAGGTTCGCGCCGACGTCGTCGCCGGGGACGAAGGCCAGGCCGGCGGTTTCCGGCGACATCGAGGTCCCGGCCAGGAACGGCCAGAACCACATGTTCATCACGAACCCGAAGAAGTACGCCGCCACCACGCCGTAGGCGCCGAGCATGGCGATCTCCGCCTTGCCCCGGACCCGGTGCGGCAGCAGTCCGGCCCCCAACCCCAGCAGCGATGACGACAGCATCTGGAACGGCAGCCAAGGCCCCACCCCCGCGGTGAGCAGCGCCGAGGCGAACAGCGAAGTCGAGCCCAGCACGAACCCGAAGCCCGGCCCGAACACCCGCCCGGCCAGCACGATCAGGAAGAACACCGTCTCGATGCCGCCGGTGCCCGCGCCCAGCGGCCGCAGCCCGGCGTTGATCGCCGACAGCACGCCCAGCATGGCCAGCGCCTTCGAGTCGATGCCGCCGCCGGAAACCTCGGCGAGCACGATCAGGATCAGCACCGGCAGGGTGAACATGAAGATGAACGGCGCGTCCGCCGAGTGCGCCTGCGCGTTCGGCTCCGGTGAGGCGAACAGGGGCCAGAAGAACATCGACAGGCCGAGCACCGCGGCGATGGTCAGCACCAGCGCCGAGCGCGGGGTGATGCGGACGACCTTGGGGCGTTCCAAGAAGTCGGTCATGCCAGCGCCTTCGCCACCTGGTCGACGGTGAGCCATTCCGCGGGCGCCAGCACCTTCGCCACCTGCGGCGCGAAGGCGGGCGATGCGACCACCACCTCGGCGGTCGGGCCGTCGGCGACCACGTCACCCTCGGCCATCACCACCACGCGGTCGGCCGCCGTCGCGACGAACTCCACGTCGTGGGTGGCGAGCACGATGGCCGCGCCCTCCGCCGCCAGCTCGGCCAGTACCGCGCCGAAGTGCCGTTTGGCGTGGTAGTCCAGGCCGCGCGTCGGCTCGTCGAGCAGCATCACTTCGGGCCTGGCGGTCAACTGGATCGCCAGCACCAGCGCCAGCCGCTGCCCTTCGGAGAGGTCGCGCGGGTGTTTGCCGCCGTCGATGCCGGGGGTGAGCCGATCGAGCATCGCGCGGCAGCTGCCCTGCCCGGCTTCGGATTCGAGGTCGGCCTGCGCGCATTCGGCGTCGACGGAATCGAGGTAGAGCAGGTCACCGGGGGTCTGCGGCACCAGGCCGACCAGCTTCCGCGCGCGGTGCGGCTTGAGCGACTTCGGGTCCTGCCCGCCGACGTCCACCTTGCCGCCGTGACGCGGGCCGCTGCCCTGCAACGCCCACAGCAGCGACGACTTGCCCGAGCCGTTGCGGCCCATCAGCGCGGCGATCTGCCCGCCACGCAGGTCCAGGCTGACCTCGCGCACGGCCACCAATTCGCCGTAGCGCACCACGATCTTCGACGCCGCCAGCTTCACCGGCGTGTCCACGCGTTCGGGGGCCACCGGCGTCCGCCCGGCGAGCCGTTCCCGCAGCGGCCCGGCGCGGCGTCGCGCGTCCCGCACCGAGAGCGGCAGCGGTGACCACCCCGCCAGCCTGCCCAGTTCGACCAGCGGGGGCGCGACATCGGCGTCGGTCAGGATCTCGGCGGGGGTGCCCGAGCGGATCGAGCCGTCGCCGGGCAGGTAGAGCAGCCGGTCGGCGTACTGCGCGACCCGTTCCATCCGGTGCTCGGCGACCACCACGGTGGTGCCGAGGTCGTGCACCAGCCGGGTGATCGCGGCGAGCACCTCCTCGGCCGCGGTCGGGTCCAGCGCCGAGGTCGGCTCGTCCAGCACCAGCACCTTCGGGTGCGCGGTGAGCACCGAACCGATGGCCACCCGCTGCTGCTGCCCGCCGGACAACGTCCTCAGTGGACGGTGGCGCAGATCGGCGACGCCCAGCAGGTCCAGCGTCTCCTCCACCCGCTTGCGCATCACCTCGGGCGGCACGGCCAGCTGCTCCATGCCGTAGGCCAGTTCCTCCTCGACGGTGTCGGTGACGAACCCGGCCAGCGGGTCCTGCCCGACCACGCCGACCAGCTCGGCGAACTCCCGCGGCGGGTGCTGCGAGGTGTCCTTGCCCGCCACCCGCACGCTGCCGCGCAGGTGCCCGCCGGTGAAGTGCGGCACCAGGCCGTTGATGGCGCCGAGGAAGGTCGACTTGCCCGAGCCGGTCCGCCCGGCGACCAGGCACAGCTCGCCCTCCTCCACCAGGAGGTCCACATCGGACAGCACCGGCGTGGTGGCCTCGGCGTAGGTGAGGCTCACCCGCGAGAACTCGATCATGACCGGACCCCCTCCCCGGAGAGCAGCGGTGGCGGCGCCAACCAGGCGGGCAGCACCCCCAGCAACAACGCCCCAGCGTGCCACGGGGAAACCTCCGGCCAGCGCAGCGGGTTCAGTGACGGGTAGAGGTTCGCCGCGTCGAGCTGGGTGGTGGCGAACAGCAGCGCCGCCGCGCCGACCCCGGCCACGGCCACCGCGGTTTCCGGCCAGTGACACGGGTCCGGCCGGTAGGTGGTGCGCCGGATGCGGCGGCCGCCGAGCAGGAACCCGGTCACCGACACGACCAGCCCGCCGACCAGCAGGGGCGCGCCCAGCCAGGTCGACGTGCCGTCGAGCACGCCGTAGACGCCGACGCAGACGCCGGTCAGCCCGGCCAGCACGCAGGTCCCGACGACGATCCGCACGGACCGCGGCAGGTAACCGCGACGCCCGTAGCCACGCGAATCCATCGCCGAGGCCAGCATCAGCGAGCGGTCCATGGCGTCTTCGAGCACCGGGATGATGATGCCCTTCAACGCCCGCATGCCCTTCTGGCGCCCCGCCCGCAGCCGCCGCGCGCGGCGCACCCGCAGCACGCTCTCGGCGAGCTGCGGCGCGACCGACAGGGCGACGGTGACCGCGGTGCCGACCTCGTACAGCGCGCCCGGGACCGCCTTGAGCAGGCGTTTCGGGTTCGCCAACGCGTTCGCCGCGCCGACGCAGAGCACCATGGTGGCCAGGCGCAGGCCGTCGTAGAAGCCACCGAGCAGTTCCTCGGCCGTGGTCGGGCCGAGCAGGGTGATCCCGGTGGCGATCGCCGGCAGCGGGATCTCCGGCAGGTCGAACAGCACGTGCCCGCCGTCCATCCCGCCGATCAGGATCCGGAACAGCACCCGCATCACCACGATGAACAGCCCGATGTAGGCGTAGAGCCGGAAGGCCAACGCCCAGGGCGCGTCACTGCGCCGGTTCGCCACCACGAAGCACAGCACGGCGATGATCAGGCCGAGCAGGAACGGGTTGGTGGTGCGGCTGGCGGCGACCGCGAGCCCGAGGGCCCACAGCCACCACGCGGCCGGGTGGAGGTTCCTAGGAAGCACGGTGGCGACGGTAGGCGGTGACCCCCGCGGCCCCGCCGACCAGGAGCACCGCGGCCCCGCCGAGCACCGCGCCCCACGGGAAGCCGGAGTCCTGGGTGGACGGCAGCGCCTCACCACCGGTCCAGGCGACCCCGCCCGGCGCGACGCCACCGGCCAGCGACTCGGCGGGCGATGCCGTGGCCGGTGCCGCGACGGCGGCCGACGACGTGGGCGCGGCCGAACTGGTCGGCGCGGGTGGCTCCGCGAGCGGCGCGTCCACAGCCGGAGCGGCTTCCTCCGGCGCGGGCGGGGCGATCGGCACCCCGTCGTGGCCCGGGATCGCGCCGTTCTGCTGGTCGGCGGGCGGCGGTGGCTCGACGGCCTGGCCCGGCCGGACCGGGCCGATGCGCGGTGCCGGATTGGTCTGCGCGGTCTTGCCCAGCGAGAACGACCAGCCCTCGAAGCTGCCCAGCGGCGGCTTCCGGTTCATCACGCCGTACTGGCTGTAGGACCAGCCGCCGCCGTTGGGCGCGTGCCAGTAGCCCCAGTACGCCGTGGTGGGCGGGGTGTCGATGCAGGCTTCGGACTCCGGGCCCGGCTTGCCCTCGACCCGGCAGACGAACGACAACCCCCAGCGCTGCACGCCGGTGAGCTCCAGCCCGGCGTTCTGCAGCGCGCTCAGCCCGCTCGCCTGATCGCCCGGGGCGCAGCGGATGATCGAGTCGCCGCCGAGCTCGTGGAAGTCGATCACCACGGTGACCCCGTTGCCGTCCGGGCAGTACCCGGGCGTGCCCCTGCCGTGGTCGACGGCCGAAGCGGTGGCCACCGGCGCCACGGCCAGCACCAGTGCGGTGGCCGCGGCGATCCGCGCGAGTCTCATCGGAGGCTCCTCCTTCGTCCGGCGACCAGCAGGCCGACGCCGGCGGCGACCAGCACCACACCGCCGACGGCGAACTCCGCGACCGGGGCGCCGGTCTGGGCGAGTTTCTTCTGCGGGGAAGAGCCGGCGGTGTTCTGGGGCGCCGCCGCGAAACCGGCGGAGGAACTCGTGCCCGGCTGGGTGCTGCTCGACTGGCTCGACGAGCTGGACGCGGGCGGAGCCGACGAGGACGACGACGGCACCGAGGTCTCCGACGGCGGGTCGACCGGATCGGGGCCGGGACCGGGGTCGACGGGCGTGTGGGTGATCGGCACCTTCGCCAGCGCCAGCAACGCCTGCGCGGTAGTCCGGCGCCACTGGTCGCGCTGCATGTCCGGGATCCTGCCGCCGACCGCGTTCGCCACGGCGTCGTCGAAGGACTCCTTGTGGTAGGCGATCGCGCCCAGTTCGCCGGTGGCCTTCCCGGCGTTCTGCGTGGTCAGCTGGTGGGTCACCACCCAGTCGGCGGCTCGGTTCGCGGCCGTGGTGTTCCCGCTGGCGGCCAGCGCCTGCCCGGCGAGACCGGTCGAGTTGGTGTTGGAGCCGACGGTCGGCCCCGAACCGCCGAACGAGCCGTCGGCGCGCTGGGTCCGCGCCAGGTAGGCCGCGCCCTTGTCGACGGCGGCCTTCGCCCCGGCGATCCCGGTCTTGTCGGCCTCCAGCAGCGCCTGCACCGCCATGCCGGTGGAATCCGGGTCGATGGTGCTGTCGTCGGTGCAGGCCATCGAGCCTTCGGCGAAGGAGCCGCCGAGGCGGAAGCCACCGGCCGGGCACTGCTGCTTGACCAGGAAGCCGACCGCGTCCGGGGGCACGCCGCCGCTGCGGGCCAGGCCGAGCACGGCGAGCGCCTGGTCGAAGGTGTTGCTCTCGTCGTTGCCGGTGTTCTTGCTGCGCAACTGGCCCTTGAAGTCGCCGTCGGGCGCGATCAGCTCGAGGGTGGCCTGCCGGATGTCGCGGCCGGTGAAGTTCTTCGGGTCACGACCGGCGCTGACCGCGGCGGTGAGCGTCTTGGCCGTGGCCCCGGCGATCCAGGCGGTCGTGTTCGCGTCGATCGGGAAGGTGTAGTAGCCCGCGCCGCCGGTGTTGATCGCGTCGGCCACGGCCGTCACCTCGGGCCGTCCGGTGGCGCTGAGCGCGAACAACGCGTCGATGGTCAGGCCCCAGTCGGTGCCCATGAAGCCGGGGAGCGTGCCGCCGGTCAGCTCACCGGCCAGCCACTTCGCGGCGGTGGCCCCGGCGGCGGTGTGCTTGTCGGCTTCGGCGGCGGGCGAGGGCAGCGCGATCGCGGCCACGAGCGCTCCCGCACCGGTGATCCCGGCGAGCGCACGGACGAAGGCACGCATGAACGACCTTTCCCGGGACGCCCGGGAAACACGCGCGGCGCGGAGCCACTTCCCCAGGACTCCGCCCGCAATCCTCGACAGTGGAGCCTTGCCTGCTCGGCGGGCAGTCCGGCTCACGCCGCGAGGCGGCGTTCACGGTTGCGGGTCAGCGCCGGAATCGCACCGGCTTCCCCCACACGAGCACTTGACAGTAACCCACAGCGGTGGAACCACGGAAGCGATCAGGCAGAGCGCTTCCGCCGGTAGACAGTGATCCCGGCCGCTCCGCCGACCAGGAGCACCGCGGCTCCGCCGAGCACCGCGCCCCACGGGAAACCGGAATCCTGCGGCGCCGGAAGTGCCTCGCCGCCGTTCCACGCGACTCCGCCCGGCGTGACGCCGGAGGTCCCGGTCTGCCGGACCGGCGCGAGCCGCGGGGCCGGGGTGGCGTCGGCGCTCTTGTCCTTGGCGAACGACCAGCCTTCGAAACTGCCCGCCGGGGGCTTCGAGTCCTGCACGCCCGACTGCGCGAACGCCCAGTTCCCGCCCTCCGGCGCCTGCCAGTAGCTCCAGTACGCGGTGACCGGCGGGTAGTCGGCGCAGCCCTCGGCCTCCGGCCCCGGCTTGCCCTCGATCCGGCAGAGCGTGGCCAGCCCCCAGCGCTGTGAGCCGGTCAGCTCGAAGCCCGCGTTCTGCAGCGCGCTCAGGCCGCTGGCCTGTTCGCCGGGGGCGCAGCGGACGATCGGCTCCCCGCCCAGCTCGTGGAAGTCGACCACCACGGTGACCCCGTTGGCGTCCTGGCAGTACCCCGGCGTGCCTTTGCCCTGGTCCACCGCGGCGGCGGTGGTCACCGGAGCGAGGGCCGCGGTGAGCACCGCGACCGCGAGGACTGACCGAAGCCGGCGCATGGGACGACCTTTCTCCAGAGGGCACCAGACGTTAACCCACGCCAGGCGTGAGGCAGGATGTCACCGTGGATCAGCAGTTGCGCGTAGGCCTTGTCGGTGGCGGTCCCTGGGCGAAGACGGTGCACGCGCCGGGATTGGCGGAGCACCCCGGCACCGCGCTGACCGCGATCTGGACTCGCCGCCCCGAAGCCGCGCGCGAACTGGCCGAGGCGCACTGCGCCACGGCCGTGGAAACGGTGGACGACCTGCTCGAGCAGGTCGACGCGGTGGCCTTCGCGGTCCCGCCCGCCGTGCAGGGCGAGATCGCCATCCGCGCGGCGGCCGCGGGCAAGCACCTGATCCTGGAGAAGCCGATCGCCGCGGACCTCGAAACCGCCGAACGGCTGGCCGCGACCGTGGCCGAGGCGGACGTCGCCGCGCTGGTCATGTTCACCCTGCGGTTCGCCATCCAGACGCAGGAGTGGCTGGCCGGGCTCAAGGAAGCGGGCGGCTGGACCGGCGGCAGCGCGCGCTGGCTCTCCGGCGCCCTGCTGAACGAGACCTACCGCGACTCGGCGTGGCGGCACGAGGTCGCGGGCGCGCTCGCGGACGTCGGACCGCACGCATTCGACCTGCTCGACGCGGCGCTGGGCCCGATCACCGGCGTGCTCGCCGCGCACCGGAACGACGGCGACCTGTGGACCGTGCTGCTCGAGCACGAAGGCGGCATCACCAGCACCGCCACGCTCACGCTGCGGCTGCCGATCATGCCCACGGTGGTGGAACTGGCGGTGTACGGCGAGACCGGGTTCCGCTGCGTGAACCAGCGGCCGGGCACGCCGCAGGACAGCTACACCGCCCTGCTCGACGACTTCGCCGCGCTGATCGCCAGCGGTACGCGGGCCCATCCGTGTGACGTCCAGCGGGGGCTGCACATCCAGCGCGTGATCGACCAAGCCCTTCGGGTGGTTTCGAAGTAGCCCGGATAAGGCGGTACCCGGCGCGTTCGCGGCCGGGAAGAATTCCCGATCATGCGCTGGATCAAGAGTCTCGCGGCCACTCTGGCCCTGTTTTCCGCGGTGCTGGTCGTGCCGCCGACGGCTTCGGCTTCGACCGAAGGCCACCTCACCGAATGCTCGGCGGACTTCTTCCACGACGACAAGCGGCTGGGCCCGGAACGACTGCCGAAACTCGGCGTGGTCGGCTGGCAGTTGCTGGGCTACCACCGCACCGGGCACCAGCCGGTCGACCGGTTCCTCGACGAGTACTACGACGAAGCCGCGGGCAGCTGGCGCTATCCGCCCGCCGACGGTTACGTGATCGGCCCGGACGGGCAGCCGGACCGCGAGGTCGGCGAGCTGGAGCCGGGCGAGCGGATCGACCGCTACGGCAGTGAGTACGGCGGTTTCCTGGCCCCGAAGGGCTCGCACTACGGCGCCCGCGCGATCCCGCCGTCGAACCTCGTCGGCACCCCGGCCGAACTGTGCAACTACCGCGCCTACCGGGTGCTGCGCGAGTTCGACGTCTACGAAGGCCCGGTCGCGCCGTGGTTCGCGCAACCGGGCGGCGGACAGCAGTTCCAGCTGAACGGTTCCTTGGTGCCGGGCGCCCCGGCCCAGCTGAACGTCCTGTGGCTGGTCGACAACGGCTACCTCGCCCGCCTCTGAATGCTATGAGTGGGGGCAGGCGTGCCTCATCGGGAGCCGGGCGAGTCCCACGTTCCTGCAACCGAGTCCCACGTTCAGGCAGCCGAACCCCACACTCGGGGCCTCAAGCCAGCCAAGTCGGCTTAGGCGAATGCTATGAGTGGGGCATTACTAGCGTTCAATGCTAGTAATGCCCCACTCATAGCATTGGCACCGTCAGGCGTCGATGCGTTCCTGGGCCGGGGTGCGCGACTTGCGGAGTTTGCGCAGCAGCGGCCAAGCCAGCAGGATCGCGATGATCACGTAGACCACCACCGCCATCGGCGAGTTCACCAGGCCGGACAGCTGACCGTCGGACAGTTGCAGCGCCCGGCGCATCTGTTGTTCCGCGCTCGGCCCGAGGATCACGCCGAGCACCGCGGGCAGCACCGGCAGCCCGTAGCGCCGCATGGTGAACCCGATCAGCCCGATGATGAACAGCAGCACCAGGTCGATCACCTCACCGCCGACCGCGTAGGCGCCGACGCTGGCGAAGAACAGGATGCCCGCGTACAGGTACGGCCGCGGGATCCGCAGCAGCTTCGCCCACACCGGCGCCATCGGCAGGTTGATCACCAGCAGCAGCACCGTGCCGACGAACAGGCTGGCGATCAGGCCCCACACCAGCGCCGACTCGCGTTCGAACAGCAGCGGTCCCGGCTGGATGCCGTACTGCTGGAACGCCGCCAGCATCACCGCGGCCACCGCGGTGGTCGGCAGGCCCAGCGTCAGCATCGACACCAGCGTCCCGGCGGCCGAGGCGCTCGCCGTGGATTCGGGACCGGCGACGCCTTCGATGGCGCCCTTGCCGAACTCGTCCTTGTGCTTGGAGAGCCGCTTTTCCGTGACGTAGGACAGGAAAGTCGGGATCTCCGCGCCACCGGCTGGGATCGCGCCGAACGGGAACCCGATCAGCGGCCCGCGCAGCCACGGCTTCCAGGTCCGGCGAAGGTCCGCTTTGGACAGCCACGGCCGCCCGACCGGGATCGGCTTGGCCTGCTTCTGCCGCAGGTGCGCGGCCACCCACAGCGACTCGCCGACGGCGAACAGGCCGACCGCCACGATCACCACGTCGATGCCGTCGGACAGGTGCAGCGAGCCGAAGGTCAGCCGCGACTGCCCGGTCATCTCGTCCAGCCCGACCAGGCCGATGGTCAGCCCGATCAGCAGCGAGGCGAACCCGCGGACGCGGGACTTGCCGAGCACCGAGGTCACCGCGATGAACGCGAGCACCATGATGGCGAAGTAGTCCGGCGCGCCGATGTCCACCGCGAGCTTGGCCACCAGCGGCGCCAGCAGCACCAGCGCCGTGGTGCCGATGATGCCGCCGATGAAGTGCCCGATCGCCGCCGCGGCCAGTGCCTGCGAGCCGCGGCCGTTGCGAGCCATGGGATTGCCTTCGATGGCCGCGACCACCGCCGCGCTCTCACCGGGGGTGTTCAGCAGGATCGAGGTGGTCGAACCACCGAACATGCCGCCGTAGTAGATGCCGGCGAACATGATGAACGCCGCGGTCGGGTCGAGCCCGTAGGTCACCGGCAGCAGCAGGGCCACCGCCATCGCCGGGCCGATGCCCGGCAGCACGCCGATCGCGGTGCCGAGGATGACGCCGATCGCGGCGAAGAGCAGGTGCTGCGGGGTGAGCGCGGTGCCGAACCCGTCCAGCAGATTGGTCAGCGCGTCCATCACAGCACTCCCATCAGCGGGCCGCCGGGCAGCGGGACCCCGAGCAGTTCGTTGAACGCCAGCCAGGTGATCACCGAGACCGCGGCCGCGATCAGCGGATCACGCACGTGGTTGCGACTGCCCAGCGCGAACGCGGCACCCCAGAACATCAGCGCCGAGGAGATCGGGAAGCCGACGGTGTCGATCAGCGCCGCGTTCAGCAGGAACGCCCCGGCCAGCATCAGCACCGTGCGCCAGTCGGTCGGCGCGTCGAGGTCGATGTCCTCACCGGCTTCGGCCTCACCACGACCGCCGCGCAGCACGTTCACCGCGAGCAGGGCGGCGACCAGCACCAGCGCGGAACCGACCAGCACCGGCACCGCCTTCGGCCCGACCGGCCCACGCTGGGTGAAGTCGGTCGGAATGCTCAGCGCGTCGGTGAGCACCAGCACACCGGTGGCCAGCAGCAGCACGCAGATGCCCAGCTCGGAGTGCTCGCGCCACCAGCTCTGCTTCTCCGGCGGCCGGTCGTCCACCGGCTCGTTGTCCACTGTGGTCGTCATGCCAGCCCCAACTCCTTCAGCACCGAAGCGACCCGGTCGTTCTCCGCCTTGAGGAAGGCGCCGTACTCGTCACCGGCGGAAAACGCGTTGGTCCAGCCGTTGAGCCGCAGCGCGTCCTGCCACTGCTGGGTGTCCTGCAGCCGGGTGAACAGCGACACCAGCTTTTCCCGGTCCCCGTTGGAGATCCCCGGCGGCGCGACGATGCCGCGCCAGTTCGTGAAGCTGACGTCCACTCCGGACTCCTGCAGCGTCGGCGCGTCCATGCCGGGCACGCGCTGCGGGCTGGTGACCGCCAGCGCGCGCAGTTCGCCGGCCTCGATCTGGTCGCGGGTCTCGCCGACGCCGGAGACGCCGAAGCCGACCTTGCCGCCGAGCACCGAGGCCATCAGCTCGCCACCGCCGTCGAACGGCACGTAGTTCACCGTGGCCGGGGCGATTCCCGCGGCCTTGGCCATCAGCATCGGCGCGAGGTGGTCGGGTCCGCCGGGGGCCGAGCCGCCGCCGACCGGCACCGCACCGGGGTTGGCCTTCCAGGCTTCGATCAGCTGGCCGATGTTCTGGTACGGCGAGTCCTTGCCCACCACCACGACGTCGGATTCCTCGGTCAGCTTCGCGATCGGCGTGGTGTCCTGCAGCGAGGAGGGCGAACGGTTGGTGTAGACCGCGCCGACCACGCCGAGGCCCATCGACATCGCGAGCTTGCCGTTGCCGCGTTCGTTGACCAGCCTGCCGAGGCCGACCGTGCCGCCGGCGCCGGGCAGGTTGAACACCTCGGTGGAGCCGTTGAGCCCGGCTTCCTCGATGGCCTTGACCGCGGTGCGCGCGGTGATGTCGTAACCACCGCCCGGCGAGTTCGGCACCATCACCCGGAAGTTGCGGATCTGGTCACCGGTCTCGTCGCTGCCGGTGGACACCAGCGGTGGGATGAGCAGGACCAGCAGTGCGGCGACCAGCACCGACAGCCAGGTCTTGGGGTTCTTCATCAGGCACTCCGTTGTACGCCTGGGTGACCTCGGTTACCCCGAGGCCCGGTTAGCGAGTCATCGTGCCTCCGGGCGGGGCATCTGTCTCGCTTGCGCGCTTATCGGTACTTGTGTTCCTTTTGCTCACGGCGGCATCAGGTCGCGGAGGTGCGATAGTGGCTGGATGCAGCGAGGATCACTGGCGCGCCAGCTGCTCGGGTGGCAGCTGGTGATCGTGTTCGCCCTGCTCGCGTGCGTCGCGCTGTTCTCGGTGGCGCAGTCGAACAAGTCGTTCGCCGACGTCGAGGGGCGCCGCCTGCTGTCGGTCGCGGAGAACGTGGCCGCCACGCCCGGGGTGCGCGAGAACCTGCCCGACCCGCTGCGCCGCGACCCGCTGCCGGTGTTCGCCGAGGGCGCGCGCAGCCTTTCCGGCGCCGATTTCGTGATCATCACCGACCGCGCCCACCGGATCATCACTTCGCCCGATCCCAAGCAGGTCGGCACCACATTGGACCTCGGCGACAGCATGATCACCAGCGGCCGCGCCTGGGTCGGCGAGCTCGGCGGCTCGCTGGTCGCGCACGTGCCGGTGATCAGCGACCGCGGCACGGTCGACGGCATCGTGGCCGCGGGCAAGGCCACCCCCGGCTTCTTCGAAGGCATCGGCAACTCCGCCGGTGACGCGCTCGCGTTGCTCGGCATCGCCACCGTGCTGGGCATCGCCGGTTCGGCGCTGCTGGCGTGGCGGGTCAAGCGGCAGACGCTCGGCATGGAGCCGCGCGAGATCGCCGGGCTGGCCGAGCACCGCGAGGCGCTGCTGCACGGCATCAAGGAAGGGGTGCTCGGCCTGGACCAGCAGCACCGGATCACCCTGGTGAACGACCACGCGCGGGAACTGCTGGCGCTGCCGGACGAGTGCGTCGGCACCGCGGTCGCCGACCTGGAGATCAACGAACGGCTGAAGGACGTGCTCACCGGCCGGGCCGAGGGGGTGGACCAGATCGTGCTGCGGGCCGGGCGGGTGCTGGTGATCAACCGGTTGCCGATCGCCGAACTGGGTGCCGTGGCCACGCTGCGCGACCGGACCGAGCTGGTCAACCTGCGGGAAGAACTGGCGGCCAACTCCCGCGCCACCGACACGCTGCGCGCGCAGGCGCACGAATTCACCAACCGGCTGCACACCATCGCCGGGCTGATCGAACTGGGCGAGTACGACGAGGTGCGCGAGTACGTCGACCTGGTGGCGCACGAGCAGGGAGAGTGGCAGGACAAGGTGACCAGCCGGGTGGCCGACATCGCGGTGGCCGCGCTGCTGATCGCCAAGGCCAGCCTCGCCGCCGAGCAGGGCGCCGGGCTGCGGCTGACCGACGACAGCAGACTGGGACCGGTGGACGAGCGGCTCTCCGGTGACCTGGTCACCGTCGTCGGCAACCTGGTGGACAACGCGCTCGACGCGCTGCGCGCGGCCGGGCCGAAGCTCGGGGACTGGATCGAAATCGGCATCCGGCACGGCGAATCGCAGGTGGAGGTGGTGGTGCGGGACTCCGGACCGGGGGTGGCGCCGGAAATCGCCACCGAGGTGTTCGCGCACGGCTTCACCACGAAGGCCGCCGAGCACGGTGGTCAGCGTGGGCTCGGGCTGGCGCTGACCAGGCAGACCTGCATCCGGCGCGGTGGCACGGTGGAGGTGCACAACGCCGCGCCGCCCGCACGGGGGACGACCCCCGGCCCCCCGAACCGATCGGGAGGGGCGGTGTTCACCGCCGTGCTGCCCCTGATCGCGGAACGGGTGACGCGGTGATCCGGGTACTGGTGGTGGACGACGACTTCATGGTCGCGAAGGTCCACAGTGGATACGTCGAACGGGTGGCGGGCTTCAGCGTGGTCGGCGTCGCCCACACCGGCGCCGACGCCCTGCGCGCGGTCCGCGACCTGCGCCCGGACCTGGTGCTGCTGGACATCTACCTGCCCGACATGGACGGCATCGCGGTACTGCGCGCGCTGCGGGCCGATCCGTCCACTGTAGACACGGACGTGGTGATCATCAGCGCCGCGCGCGACGTGGACACCGTGCGCAACGCCATGCGCGGCGGGGTGCTGCACTACCTGATCAAACCCTTCTCGGCCTCGGCGCTACGGGACCAACTGCAACACTTCGCCGCGCTGCAAGCAAAACTCGCGCGCTTGTCGGAACGACGTGAAGTGTCGAACCAGGAAGACGTGGACGACGTGTTCGCCGCTCGCCCGCGAGGCACCAGCGTGTTGCCGAAAGGGCTCACGCAGCAAACCGCGGAACTGGTGGAACAAGCCCTACGCGCCCGCCCGGACGGCCTCTCCGCCACGGAATGCGCGCAGGCCACAGAACTCTCGCGCCCCAGCGCACGCCGGTACCTCGAATACTTCGCCGACACCGGCAAAGCCGACGTGCGCCTACGCTACGGCGGCACCGGCCGCCCAGAACGCCAATACCACTGGATCGGGGAGTAACCCATGCCGTGAATGTGGCTTTCACAGCACATTCCGCCGTGAAAGCCACATTCACGGCACCCCACCCCCAACGCGACCGCCGCCCGGGGGCATCCACCGCGAGCGCCCGCCCAGACCCCCCCACCCCACCCCGGTCCACAGCCAAAAACACGGCGGGGATGGCCTTGTCAAGGCATCATTCCCGCCTTGACAAGGCCATCCCCGCCGTAGTCACAATCAGAAACCGGGGCGAAACACACCCCTCAATCCTCGAACCCAGACCGACGTTTCCTCTTCACATCCGACCGCCGCTTCTTAGCCGCGATCCGACGTTCCTTCGACCCCCGCGTCGGCTTAGTAGGACGCCGCGGTGGAGGCGGAGGCGCAGCAGCCTCCGCCAAAGCCATTGCCAGCCGAGCCCGGGCGGCTTCCCGGTTCGCCAGTTGCGCCCGGTGCTCGCTCGCCGCGATCGTCAGCACACCGTCCACCAACCGCCCCGACAGCCGATCGAGCAGGCGGGCCCGCAGCGACTCCGGGACGGCGGCCGAGTGTGCCACGTCGAAGGAGAGTTCCACCCGCGAGTCCGTGGTGTTCACGCCCTGCCCGCCCGGCCCCGAAGACCGCGAGAACCGCTCGCTCAGCTCCCCGGCCGGGATCACGAACCGGGAGCCGACGCGCAGGTCAGAACCGGGGGTGGTCACCGGACAGCACCGCCCGCGGACCGTCGGGGTCCTCGGCGGGGCGGACGTCACCGAGCACCCACGCCGGCACGTGCCGCGCGGTCAGCACGGCGAGCGCGCGGTCGACCTCCTCGGACGCCACCACGGCGACCATGCCGACGCCCATGTTGAACGTCTTCTCCATCTCGGCCCGCTCCACCCGGCCGCGGTGCGCGATCAGCGCGAACACCGGCGCCGGCGTCCACGTGCCGCGTTCCAGCGAAGCGGTCAGCCCGCGCGGCATCACACGCGCGAGGTTCGCCTCCAGGCCACCGCCGGTGATGTGCGCGAACGTGCGCACCTCGGTCTCGGCGGCCAGCGCCAGGCAGTCCTTCGCGTAGATGCGGGTCGGCTCCAGCATTTCCTCGCCGAGCGTGCGACCGAACTCCTCGACCTGCCCGTCCAGCGGCATCCGGGCGATCTCCAGCAGCACGTGGCGCGCCAAAGAGTACCCGTTCGAGTGAAGTCCGGAAGATCCCATCGCGAGGACCACGTCGCCGGGGCGCACCCGCTCCGGCCCGAGCACGTCGGCGGCCTCGACCACGCCGACCCCGGTCGCCGAGATGTCGTAGTCGTGCTCGCCCATCATCCCGGGGTGCTCCGCGGTCTCCCCGCCGAGCAGCGCGCACCCGGCCTGCACGCAGCCTTCCGCGATGCCGCCGACCAGCGCCTCGATCTTCTTCGGCACCACCTTGCCCACGGCGATGTAGTCCTGCAGGAACAGCGGCTCGGCCCCGGTCACCACCAGGTCGTCGACCACCATCGCGACCAGGTCGATGCCGACCGTGTCGTGCTTGTCCAGCGCCTGCGCCACGGCGATCTTGGTGCCGACGCCGTCGGTGGAGGAGGCCAGCACCGGCTCGGTCCAGCGGTCCAGCTTCAGCGAAAAGAGCCCGGCGAACCCGCCGACCCCGCCGAGCACCTCCGGCCGCGTCGCCCGCTGGGCATGCGGTTTGAGCAGCTCGACGGCCTCGTCACCGGCATCGATGCTGACGCCGGCCGCGGCGTAGGTGGCGTTCGTGGACTCGCTCACGAAAGCGGTCTCCGTCCTTGGGAGAAAATCGGCTAGGGACGCCGGACGGCGTCTTCGGCACCGTACCCCGCAGGAGTGACGGGTTTGGCGGCACCTTCGGCGGCCGCGGCGCCGTTCATGCCTTCCAGCAGGTGCTTGCCGATCAGCGCGTCGTCCGGCAGCGGGATCGGGTACTCCCCGTCGAAGCAGGCCGAGCACAGCCGGGATTTCGGCTGCTCGGAGGCCGCGATCAGGCCCTCCAGCGACACGTAGCCGAGCGAATCCGCGCCGATCGAACGGCGTACACCGTCGGCGTCGACGCCGTTGGCGATCAGTTCCGCGCGCGAGGCGAAGTCGATGCCGTAGAAGCACGGCCAGCGCACCGGCGGCGACGCGATCCGGACGTGGACCTCGAGCGCACCCGCCTCGCGCAGCATCCGGACCAGCGCGCGCTGGGTGTTGCCGCGCACGATCGAGTCGTCCACCACGACCAGCCGCTTGCCGCGGATCACGTCCCGCAGCGGGTTCAGCTTCAGCCGGATGCCCAATTGGCGGATGGTCTGCGACGGCTGGATGAACGTCCGGCCCACGTAGGCGTTCTTGACCAGGCCCGAGCCGTACGGGATGCCGGAGGCCTGCGCGTACCCGATGGCCGCGGGCGTGCCGGACTCCGGGACCGGGATGACCAGGTCACCGTCGGCCGGGTGCTCCTTGGCCAGGCGCTTGCCGATGTCCACGCGGGTGGCGTGCACGCTGCGACCGGCGATCGAGGTGTCCGGCCGGGCCAGGTAGACGTATTCGAACACGCAGCCCTTGGGCTCCGGGGTGGCGAAGCGCGAGGACCGCAGGCCCTCGGCGTCGATCGCGATCAGCTCACCCGGCTCGACCTCGCGGACGAACGAAGCGCCGACGATGTCCAGCGCGGCGGTCTCACTCGCGACCACCCAGCCGCGTTCGAGCCTGCCGAGCACCAGCGGGCGCACCCCGTGCGGGTCGCGCGCGGCGTACAGCGTCGACTCGTCGGCGAAGACCAGGCAGAACGCGCCACGCAGGGTGGGCAGCAGTTCCATCGCGGCGGCCTCGATGCCGCGGTCGGCGGCCTGGGAGGCGAGCAGCCCGCAGACCAGGTCCGAGTCGCTGGACGAGCCGGTCAGCCCGGCGTGCGGCTTGAGCCCGGCGGCCACGGTGCGTTCGCGCAGCTCGGCGGTGTTGACCAGGTTGCCGTTGTGCGCGAAGGAGATGCCGCTGCCGGTGTCGGTGGTGCGGAAGATCGGCTGCGCGTTCTCCCAGATGGTCGCGCCGGTGGTCGAGTACCGGCAGTGGCCGACGGCGATGTGGCCCTGCAACGAGGACAGCACCTGCTCGTCGAACACCTGGCTGACCAGGCCGAGGTCCTTGAACACGACGATCTGGCTGCCGTCGGAGACCGAGATGCCCGCGGCTTCCTGCCCGCGGTGCTGAAGTGCGTAGAGCCCGTAGTAGGCGAGTTTCGCGACCTCCTCGCCGGGCGCCCAGACACCGAAGACACCGCATTCTTCGCGGGGTTCCGGGTCGGGCTGGTCGGTTGGGGCAAGTCCAGTGTTCGACTGGTCGGATACCACCGAGGAGCTCCCTGGAGAAGTGGTCAGGCAGTTTCAGTGTAAACGGTGATCGCGGCGATCCGCCGTGCTGCGCGCGGCATCACAACCGGCGCCGCGTCCACTGTGTACGACGGGGTGCGGCGTGGTCGAACCGGGCACGCGGAAGCCCCGGGTGACCAGGTCACCCGGGGCTGGTGTGCGGCACGGGGGCTCAGGCGCTCGCGGGCAGCCACTTGGCCGCCCCGGCGCGTCCGGGCACCCAGCAACCCCGGCCGCTGTGCTCCGGCTCGGGCGCCGCCGGGCGTTCCGGCAACGCGAGCAGCTGGTCGATCACGGTCGGCACCGAGCCGATGACCCGCCACAAGACGGTCCGCGGGGCGAGGATGTCCGGCTCACCGCCGGGCATCCTGGTGGCGATCACGTCGTCCTCGGCGTGGAGCTGGACCACGTCGATGACGTCCTCGTGCGCCCGGATCCCGACCACGGCGAGCACTTCACCCTCGGGGCTGCGCGGGTGCACGAACTGGTAACCGCGGTCGATCAGGCGCCGCAGCCTGGTCTCGGTGTCGCTGATCGGGGTCGCGGCGGCGTCCGCGAGCTCAGCTGAGGACATCGTCGAACTCTCCGTCCTTGGCGCCGGCCAGGAAGGCGGCCATTTCGGCCTGGGTGTAGACGAGGGCGGGCCCCGCCGGGAACCGCGAGTTGCGCACCGCGATGGAGCCGTCCGCCAGCGGGGCGACCTCCACGCAGTTGCCGAGCGCCCCACTGCGGGAGCTCTTCTTCCACCGCGCACCGGCGAGCAGGTCGGCCCGCATGCCGTTCGAGATCTGCGTCACCCCGGTCCCCACCTTCCCCGGCTCAGTTGTTCAGCGGGTGCAAATGCACGTGCATTTGACTTGTGCCGATGACTTTAGCACGCAGCTACGCCGATGAGGGTGCACGTGCAGCAATTAATGCACGCGTTGTCACAGAGTGAGGTCAAAGATTAACAATAACTCACGACAGTGTTAACAGAAGCTGGACTGGCCTAGTCGGCAGCTACACAGCGTGAAATTCAGAGGTCCGCACGGACCTTCGCGATGGTGGTGCGGCTGCGCTCGGGAGTTTCCGCGTCGACCGCCAGGCGGTCCAGCGCGCGGCTGTACATCTCGAAGTCGGCCAGCTTCTCCAGGTAGAGCGCCCCGGCGAGGTGCTCGATGTAAACGATGTTCGGCAGTTCAGGTTCGGCGAATCGCAGCAGCGTGAACGCGCCCTCGGCCGAGTAACCGCTCAGCCGGTACGGCACCACCTGCAGCGAGATGTGCGACATCGTGGTCATTTCGAGCAGTTTGTCCAGCTGCTCCTTGAACACCTTTCGGCCGCCGATCGGCCGGTGCAGCACCGACTCGTCGATGACCGCCCACAGCCGCGGCGCCTCCGGCCGGTTCAGCAGCTTCTGCCGCCGCATCCGGATCGCCACGCGGCGCTCGACGTCGTCATCGCGCGACTCGGGGCGGCCGTGGCTGACGATGGCGCGCGCGTAGTCCTCGGTCTGCAGGAGGCCGGGCACGAACTGCAGTTCGTAGGTCTGGATGCGCTGGGACGCCTCTTCCAGCCCCACGTAGTCGTCGAACCAGCGGGGCATCAGGTCGTTGTAGCGGTTCCACCAGCCCGGCTGGTTGGACTGCTTGACCAGCTCGACGAAGGCGGAGCGCTCTTCGGGGTCGTCGACGCCGTACATGGTGAGCAGGTCGACGACGTCGCGTTCCTTGAAGCCGACGCGGCCCAGCTCCATGCGGCTGATCTTGGATTCGGAGGCGCGGATGCTGTAACCGGCTTCCGCCCTGGTCACGCCCTCGCGCTCGCGCAGCCTGCGCAACTGGGTGCCGAGCACCATGCGGCGCGCGGTGGGCCCGAAGGACTCACCACTCGGCCCCTCGATCGAGGTCACTTGCGCTCCGCTCCCTGTTCACTCACACCAGCAGTGAGGCGACCACCCAACGTACATACCCATTGTGCACTGTCAAGCCCGCCGTCGTTTACCACCTGGGCGTGCACCTTTACGCTACGTGGAACGTGTCCCAGTTCACAATCCCAGGAGGTACACATGCCTGCCGGAACCGCTGCTTCGCCCGAACGCGCACCGGTGGGGGTGGACCCGACACGAGCGAGCATCGCCCGGGTCTACGACGCTTTCCTGAACGGCAAGGACAACTACGAGATCGACCGCGAGGTGCTGCGCGGGGTGCAGCAGAAGGCTCCCGAAGCGCAGGACCTGGCCACCGAGAACCGCGGTTTCCTGATCCGGGCCTGCCGCTTCCTGGCGTCGCAGACCGGCATCACCCAGTACCTCGACCTCGGGTCCGGCCTGCCCACCGCGGAGAACACCCACCAGGTCGTGCAGCGCCTGGTCCCCGAGTCGACGGTGGTCTACGTGGACAACGACCCGGTGGTGCTCGCGCACGGGCGCGCGCTGCTGGAGGAGAACGACCGGACCCACCTGATCTCGGCGGACATCTTCCACCCGCGCGAGGTGCTCGAGCACCCGGAGGTGTGCGCCCACCTCGACTTCAGCCAGCCGATCGCGCTGCTGCAGGCGGGCACGCTGCACCACCACGTCGGCGACCCGGCCGAGCCGGCCCGGCTCATGCGCGAGTACATCGACGCGCTGGCCCCCGGCTCGTACGTGGCGATCAGCCACTTCCTCGATCCGGAGAACGAGCACAGCCCGATCGCCCGCAAGATGGAGGACGTGTTCGTGCACAGCCCGATGGGCTCGGGCACCTTCCGCACGCACAAGGAGCTGCTGGAGCTGTTCGGTGACCTCGAACTGGTCGACCCCGGGCTGACCCGCTGCGCCGACTGGTGGCCGGACGGCCCGCGGATCAAGCCGCTGAACCAGGTCCAGCACTGCATCGCCGGTGCCGTCGGACGGAAGAGATAACTAGAGACGAAGAACCGGCAGCAGGTGGGCGAGGTCGGCGCGACTGCCCGAAGCGCTGACCCGCCCACCGTCCAGGGCGCTCGCCCAGTCGAGCCGCCCGGTGGCCAGTTCGAGCCAGGTGCGCGGATCGGTCTCCACCACGTTCGGCGGGGTGCCGCGGGTGTGGCGCGGGCCTTCGACGCACTGCACGGCGGCGAACGGCGGCACCCGCACCTCCACCGACCGCCCCGGTGCGTCGGCGGCCAGCGTGCGCAGGCTCAGCCGGACCGCCTTGGCCAGTTCCGGGCGCGCGGGCTCCGGGCCGGCACCGGTCAGCCACGGTGCCACCGCGCCGACCGCGGCACGTAACTCAGCGGGGTCGACCGAACGCGAAGCGGGCATGCGCTCCACAGTAGAGTGGAGCACCACTCGGCTTGCCCGAAACCCAGTATTCGTCGAAGGGACGACATGGCGCAGCGCGATGACTCGGACCGGGCCACGGCCCAGGACGTCCCGGTGAGGGCACCCAAGATCACCGACGAGATGCGCGCGAACGCCAGGGCCAACCCGGACAGCTGGCTGTACGTGATCGACGAGGCCTTCGACCCCCAGGGCCCGGTGCCCTCGTGGGCGGTCGTCGGCGCCTACCCGGTGAACACCGCGGGCCAGGTGATCGAGGACTTCCACCCGAACGATCGCTACCGCCCCTCGCCCAAGGCGCTGGGTTTCCCCGAGCCGGGCAACGACCTGGAGCGGCTGCTGCAACTGGTCCGCACCCAGCACCGCCCGGCGGGCGACCTGCCGCGGGTCATCCTCGATTCCACCCTGTTCGTCTACGCCCTCTCGCCGGTGCAGCGCACGGTGATCGGCTTCCACAACACCGACGGCCGGGTGCTGGTGCCCGCCTACACCGCGAAGAACCTGGTGCCGAAGGACTGGCCGCACGCCCGCGCGGTGCTCGGCCGGGACCTGGTCGAACTGCTCGCCGGTCACCCGGTGGCGATCAACCCGCACGAGGCCGTCACCGCCGTGGTGCCCGCCGAGCACCTGCTCAAGGCGCTCGCCGAGGAAGCCGCTGACCAGGGCTGATTCACTCGATCAAGCGACGCTCACCGAGCGAGGTCGCCGCGATGGGGGGATCGTCGAGAGTGGACGAACAGCCCCCCACACGGCAGGAGCGATGCCATGCGCCGGTTTCCCTGTCTCGCGATCTGTGCCGGTCTCGCGCTGACCACCTTCACGGCGATCAGCGCCGTCCCGGCCGTCGCCGACTACTCGCTCGCTGAGGACAATCACGCGGGCTCGCAGATCGCCGCCGTCGAAGGCGTGCACGGGCTGCCCGACCACACCCGCTACACCGCCGAGGGCCAGACCCTCGGCCACGACGTGAGCGGGCACCAGGGCGCGGTCGACTGGCACGCCGCCGCCGGTGCGGGCGCCAGGTTCGTCTACGTCAAGGCCACCGAGGGCACCGGGTTCACGAACCCGCAGTTCGGGCAGCAGTACAACGGCGCGCACGGGGTCGGCCTGATCCGCGGCGCCTACCACTTCGGCCGCCCCGACGTCTCCGGCGGCGCCGAGCAGGCGAACTACTTCGTGGACAACGGCGGCGGCTGGGCCGGTGACGGCAAGACCCTGCCCGGCGCGCTCGACGTGGAGTACAACCCGTACAGCGACGACAAGTGCTACGGCAAGGACGCCGCCGGCATGACCGCGTGGATCAAGGACTTCTCCGACACCTACGCGCGGCGCACCGGCCGTCCGCCGGTCATCTACACCTCCACCGGCTGGTGGAAGAAGTGCACCGGCGACAGCACCGCCTTCGGCGGCTCGAACGCGCTCTGGCTGGCCCGCTACGCCCCGGAGATCGGCCCGCTGCCTGCCGGCTGGGCGTACCAGACCATCTGGCAGTTCGCCGACAGCGGGAGCCTGCCCGGCGATCAGAACTACTACAACGGCACCGAGGACCGCGTCGCCGCGATGGCGCGCGGCTGACCCGTCCCGGGTTGCCGCGCGAACACTCGAAAATTACTCACCGCGGATACATCTTTCCCGCGATTTCGTGACAAAGCCGACCCCGGTCGTCAACAATCAACGACCGGACGGCCACCTGCAGTGAGCCGTTCACCGCGAGGGTATATGTGAAGGGAATTCCCCTATGTCCATGCGAAGAGAAAGCCGGGACCGCCACAGCCGCCTGCACGGCGCGGTCGTCACCGTTGCGGCAGGCCTGCTCCTGCTCGGTTCGCTCGTCCCTGCAAGTGCGAGCACCTACAACGACGACACCGGCTCAGCACCCGAGGAAACGGTCCCCGCGTTCATCGACGGCATGCCCGTCGACGAGTACGTCCGGACCTTCGACCACCCGCTGGGTTCGCAGATCCGCCGGGTGGAAGGCGACCACTCCACCGAGGAGACCAAGGCCGCCGCGCAGAAGGAACCGGCGATCGGGCCCGGCGGCGTCCAGATCACCGCGAGCGTCGAGGGCATCGACGTCAGCGGGCACCAGGGCAACGTCAACTGGCAGCACTGGTGGAACCAGGGCAAGCGGTTCGCCTTCGTCAAGGCGACCGAGGGCACCGGCTACCAGAACCCGTACTTCACCCAGCAGTACAACGGTTCCTACAACATCGGGATGATCCGCGGGGCGTACCACTTCGCGCTGCCGGACCGCTCGTCGGGCACCGCGCAGGCGGACTACTTCGTGAACAACGGCGGCGGCTGGTCCGGTGACGGCAAGACGCTGCCGGGTGCGCTCGACATCGAGTTCAACCCGTACGGCGCGACCTGCTACGGCAAGTCGCAGGCGTCCATGGGCGCGTGGATCCGCGAGTTCCACGACCGCTACCACGCCAGGACCGGCCGCTGGCCGGTCATCTACACGAACACCAACTGGTGGAACGAGTGCGTCGGCTCGACCCAGAACTTCGGCGCCACCGTGCCGCTCTGGGTCGCGCGGTACAGCTCCACCGTCGGGCCGCTGCCGTACGGCTGGAGCTTCTACTCCTTCTGGCAGTACACCTCCACCCCGATCGACTTCAACCGGTGGAACGGGGACTACGCCCAGCTGCAGAAGATGGCCACGAGCTGACGGCCGGTCCCGGGGGATCCGGTTCGACCGGGTCCCCCGGGCTCCCACCTGCGGTTTCAGCTGAGCTAAGGGCCTTCCAAGCCGATTTCGGTAGACCTGCGGGACGACACCCGCGGCGAAGTGGAAGGCAGCCCGATGACCTTTGTCGAACCGGAGGACGGCGGCGGCCGGAAACCGCCCACCGCGTTGTTGATCGGTATCGCCGCGGCCGTGGTGGTGCTCGCCGTGCTCGCCGTGACCGCGTTCGTCGCGCCGGGCTTCCTGCGCGGGGACCCCGCGCCGGTGGCTGGTGCGACCACCAGCACGCCGGTCCGGACCACTGAGCCACGCCCCACCGCGACTCCGGCGCCCGCCCCCACTTCCACCCCTGCGCCGAGCACGCCGGAGCCGGCACCCGGCGGCCGCGGTGGCACCGGTCCCGCCGATCCCGGCGTCGAGAAGGTGATCAAGGACTTCGTCGCCGCGTTGAACGCGGGCGACGCGGGTGGCGCGAAGGACCTGATGTGCGCGGGCGGCCGCGGTGACGACTCGGCCGTGGGCACGCTCGCCGCGCAGAAGCCGTCGCTGGAGGTGAGCGGACTTCAGGCGAAGTCCTCGAAGGTGCTCACCGGACAGGTCACCGGCACCGCGGACGGCAAACCCGTCGAAGCGAGCGTGACCGCGACGGCGGCGATCGGTGAAGCCTGCGTCGGGTTGTTCACCCTCTCCTGAACTGGTGTTTCCGGCGAAGTGGCTCCCGTTCGGTCACGATCGGACGGGAGCCGCTGTGCTTCCGGCGGTCCCAGCCGGAAGAATGGGCCGCGCCACGGCTCGGACTGTGGTGAGATTCCGACCCGGAACACCCGCTTTACGGAAGGCAGCCTGATGACCTACCCACCGCAGCCGGGGCAGCCCTACGGTGAGCAGCCCGATCCGTACGGCCAGGGCGGCTACGGCCAGCCGGGTCAACCGCAGTCCGGTGGTTTCCCGCAGCAGGGCCAGCCATACGGTCAGCAGCCCGGTTACGACCAGTACGGCCAGCAACAGCAGCAGCCGTACGGTCAGCAGCCGCAGTACGGACAGCAGCCCGGCTACGACCAGTACGGGCAGCCCCAGCAGTACCAGGGCTACCCGCAGGGTGGTGACGGCTTCGGCGGCCCGCCGCCGAAGAAGAGCAAGACCGGGCTCCTGATCGGCCTGGCGGCCGGTCTGGTCGTGCTGATCGCGGTGGGCATCACCGGGTTCGTCGCGCCCGGCTTCTTCCTCAGCAAGGACGAGCCCAGCGCGGCCGGGCAGACCAGCAGCGAAG
The DNA here is from genome assembly GCF_021725495.1 of Saccharothrix sp. AJ9571. Taxonomy (NCBI): domain Bacteria; kingdom Bacillati; phylum Actinomycetota; class Actinomycetes; order Pseudonocardiales; family Pseudonocardiaceae; genus Saccharothrix; species Saccharothrix sp. AJ9571. The sequence continues at coordinate 2,259,366 of NZ_CP091382.1, forward strand.
CCCCCGCGCCCAGCAGCGAGAAGCCCAGCTCCGCGCCGTCCTCGCGCAAGCCGTCGGCGGACAAGCCGTCCTCCAGCAGCAAGCCCGCCCCCGGTGGCACCGGGGACGCCGCGGTGGAGAAGGTCATCCGCGACATGGTCGACAAGATCAACGCGGCCGACGCCTCCGGCGCGATGGGCTTCGTCTGCAAGGGCTCGGAGGGCTCCACCGAGTCGACCGTGCAGGAACTGGTGGCCAAGAAGCCGAACCTGAAGATCGACGAGGTCACCTCGGACACCCCGGGCACCGTGGTCGCCACGGCCACCGGTTCCGCGGGCGGCGACCAGGTGCACGCCACTTTCGGCGCGGGTGACCTGAGCACCGGCCCGTGCGTGGCCGCGGTGTTCGCTTTCTGATCCCAGTTGGCCCACGGCCTCGGCCGACCAGGCAGAATGCCGGTCAGGGGCAACGCGCACGGACTCGGGGAACCCGGACCTCCGTCACCGCGTCGCAGCTATGGGGCGCAGCTCGCGCACGCAGTACTCACGGAGGCTTGACATGACCTACCCACCTCAGCCGGGGCAGCCGTACGGCCAGCAACCCGATCCGTACGGCCAGGGCCAGGGCCAGGGCGGGTACCCGCAGTCGGGCGGCTTCCAGCAGCCGGGCCAGTACGGGCAGCAGCAGCCCGGGTACGACCAGTACGGCCAGCAGCAGCAACCGGGCTACGACCCGTACGGTCAGCAGCAGCAGGGCTACGACCAGACCCAGCAGTACCAGGGCTACCCGCAGCAGGGTGGGTACGGCGCCCCGCCGCCCAAGAAGAAGAGCATGGCCGGGCTGTGGATCGGCCTGGCGATCGGTGCGGTCGTGCTGATCACCGTGGGCATCACCGGGTTCGTCGCGCCCGGCTTCTTCCTCGGTGACGAGGAGGGGCCCGAGGGCACCACGAACGCGATCGTGGCCGCGCTGAACACCCAGGACAAGACCGCGATGCAGGGGCTGATCTGCGCGGACGCCTCCGATGTGGTCAAGGCCGTGCCGGACAACCTCGACGACCTGAGCGCGGCCCGGCTGGTCAGCGGGCCGACGAAGAAGTCGGACACCGAGTACGTGGCCACCGTCGAGGTGACCGAGAAGAAGGACGGCGACACCACCCAGTTCGACGGCACCGTGAGCAAGTCGGGCGACAAGTGGTGCTGGAAGGCGCTCGGCGACGGCCCCACGACGGGTTCCAAGTCGGAGCCGACCTCCAAGCCGAAGACCACCAGCCCCAAGTCCTCGTCGTCGAAGCCCAGCACCAGCCCCGGCGGGTCCGGCAAGTCCGACGGCAAGGCGCTGATCGACGACTTCATCAGCAAGGTCAACTCCGGCGACAAGTCGGGCGCGCTGGCGATGGCCTGCTCCAGCACCGCGAGCCTGCTCGAGACCACGGTCGGCTACGCCATCGACGGCCAGGGCAACTACTCCGTCGCCTCGGCCCCGCCGGACGAGACGCTGGTGAGCGCGGACATCACCGGCACCGAGAGCGGACGTTCGGTCTCGGGCTCGGTGAGCGCGACGAACTTCGACGACGCCGGGTTCTGCATCAGCACCTTCTACGCCTTCTGATCGGCGTGCGGCGGGCGTTGAAGTCCCCGCTGGCGCTGACGATCGCGCTCGCGGTCGTCCTGCTGGTGGGGATCAGTGTCTGGCTGCTGACCGACCCCAAGACCACCCGTGCCGACGCACTGCGCACGGGTGGTCTGGCCGGTGGGGCCATCGTCGCGCTGTACGCGCTGTGGCTCAACGACCGGCGGCGCAAGGTCGAAGAGGGCAGGCAGGAGATCGAGCGGCAGCGGCACGACCTGGAGAGCCGCCGGGCCGAGCGCGACCTGGAACGGGTGGCCGACGAGCGGTTCGCGAAAGCCGTCGAACTGCTGGGCGATGACGCGGACCAGGTCCGGGTCGGGGCGCTGCACGCGCTGGCGGGCCTGGCGCGGAACCGGCTTTCGTACCGGCAGACCGTGCTGGACGTGCTGTGCTCGTACCTGCGCCGCCCGTTCGACCTGGCGGAAGACACACCGGAAACCGCGCGTGAAGGCGTGGTCCGGAAGACCGCGCAACGGCTGATCGCCGACCTGCTCCCGGCCTGCGAAGACCGGGAGGCGGCGACCTACGACCTCGACCTGACCGCGGCCACGCTGGACCACTTCGACCTGTCCGGGCGCCGGATCGGCGAACTGACCCTGCGGGAAGCGGACCTCCACTCCACCACCCGCTTCCACGAACTGCGGGTCGAAGGTCCGCTGTGGATGACGAAGGCGACGGTGCACGGCCACCTGCGGCTGCACGACTCGACCTTCGGCAGGGGCTGGTTCAGCGGCACGAAGTTCCTCGCGACGGCCAACTTCGAGCGCAGCGAGTTCACCGGCCCGGTGACCTTCAGGGACGCGGAGTTCTCGAAGGAGGCGCTGTTCGGCGGCACCACCTTCGCCGAGTCGCTCAGCCTGTACCGCACGAAGTTCGACGACTACGTTGACCTGCGCGTCACCGCGGTGCCCTCGGCGCTGGAGCTGCACAACACGCTGGTCCGCCCGGAACGCACGCACGACCTGCCGGACGGCCTGACCACCCAGCGCCAGCCGAACGGGGACGTGCGGATCGTCCCCGTCCGGGGCTGAGCGTCAGTCGAACAGCGCCGGGAACGTGCGCTCCCAGGTCTCCCGCAGCTCGTCGAGGCCGAAGCTGGTCACGCCCTGGATCTCCAGCGCGCCCGACTCCGGGTCCACCACACCGGTCTTGCGCCACGGCAGCCCGCGCGCGGTGCACATCTCGGTGAAGCGCAGCTCCTCGCTGCGCGGCACGGCGACCAGCACGCGGCCGGCGGACTCGGAGAACAGCTGCACGAACGGGTCGAGCTCGTCGTCCAGCACCACCCGCGCGCCGCACTGTCCGATGAGAACGGTCTCGACGAGGGTCTGCGCGAGGCCGCCGTCGGAGAGGTCGTGCGCGGCGGAGACCATGCCGTCACGCGAACCGGCGACCAGGATCTCGGCGAGCAGCTTCTCGCGCTGCAGGTCCACCTTCGGCGGCACACCACCGAGGTGCCCGTGCACGATGTGCGCCCAGGCCGAACCGTCCAGCTCGTCGTGGGTTTCCCCGAGCAGGATCAGCGTCTCGCCCGCCTCCGCGCCGATGCCGGTCGGGATGCGGCGGCGGACGTCGTCGATGACGCCGAGCACGCCGACCACCGGCGTCGGCAGGATCGCGGTGTCGCCGGTCTGGTTGAAGAAGCTGACGTTGCCGCCGGTCACCGGCACGCCGAGTTCGGCGCAGCCGTCGGCCAGGCCGTGCACCGCGCGCTCGAACTGCCACATCACGCCGGGGTCGGTCGGCGCGCCGAAGTTCAGGCAGTTGGTCACCGCGACCGGGGTGGCGCCGCTGGTGGCCACGTTGCGGTAGGACTCCGCGAGCGCCAGCTGGGTGCCCAGGTACGGGTCGAGGAAGACGAACTTGCTGTTGCAGTCGGTCGACACGGCGACACCCCGGCCGCTCGACTCGTCGATCCGGATCACCCCGGAATCGGCGGGCTGGGCCAGCACGGTGTTGCCGCGGACGTAGCGGTCGTACTGGCTGGTGATCCATTCCTTGGACGCCTGGTTCGGCGAGGAGATCACCTTGAGCACGGTCTCGTGCAGCTCGTCACCGGTCGACGGGCGCGCGAGCGAGGCGCTGGTGTCCGCCTGGAGGGCGTCCTGGGTGGCCGGGCGCGCGTAGGGCCGCTCGTAGACCGGGCCCTGGTGCGCCACGGTGCGCGGCGGCACGTCCACCACGACCTCGTCGTGCCAGGTGATCACCAGGTGCTCGCCGTCGGTCACCTCGCCGATCTCGGTGGCGGTCACGTCCCACTTGGCGCAGACCGCCATGAAGGCGTCCACATCGGAGGGTGCGACCACCGCGCACATGCGTTCCTGCGACTCGCTGGAGAGGATCTCCGCCGGGGTCATGCCCTCGGCGCGCAGCGGCACCCGGTCCAGCACGATGTGCATGCCGCCGTCACCGGCCGCGGCCAGTTCGGACGTGGCGCAGGACAGGCCAGCGCCGCCGAGGTCCTGGATGCCGACCACGAGCTTCTCCGCGAACAGCTCGAGGCAGCACTCGATGAGCACCTTCTCGGTGAACGGGTCGCCGACCTGCACGCTGGGCAGCTTCTTGCGGCCGGTGTTCTCCGAGAAGCTGTCGCTGGCCAGCACCGACACGCCGCCGATGCCGTCGAGGCCGGTGCGCGCGCCGAACAGGATGATCTTGTTGCCGGTGCCCGAAGCGTGCGCGAGGTGCAGGTCCTCGACCCGCATCGCGCCGACGCACAGCGCGTTCACCAGCGGGTTGCCCGCGTAGCTCTCGTCGAAGACCACCTCGCCGCCGATGTTCGGCAGGCCGAGGCAGTTGCCGTACCCGGCCACCCCGGCGACCACGCCGGGCAGCACGCGGCGGGTGTCCGGCGCGTCGGCCGGGCCGAAGCGCAGCGGGTCGGCCACCGCGAGCGGGCGCGCGCCCATCGCCAGGATGTCGCGCACGATGCCGCCGACGCCGGTGGCCGCGCCCTGGTAGGGCTCCACGTAGGACGGGTGGTTGTGGCTCTCCACCTTGAAGGTGACCGCCCAGCCGTCGCCGATGTCGACCACGCCGGCGTTCTCGCCGATGCCCGCGAGCATCTTCTCCTGCATCTCGGGTGTGGTGGTCTCGCCGAAGTACCGCAGGTGCACCTTGGAGGACTTGTAAGAGCAGTGCTCGCTCCACATCACCGAGTACATCGCCAGCTCGGCGTCGGTGGGCCGGCGGCCGAGGATCTCGCGGATCCGGGCGTACTCGTCCTCGGCCAGGCCGAGTTCGAGGTAGGGCTGCGGCACGTCGGGCGTCGCCGCGGCGTGCTCGGTGGTATCGGTGCTGGTCACGGTGTCCGCGTTGGGAATCGCCACAGCGCCGAGGGTACTGGTATGACGAGGCGCACCCCGCCGGGTGGTCGCCGGAAAATGGGTCGCCCCGGCACACCGGTCCCGCATACCGTCGGAAATCGTGCCCCCGAAACCGTATCCCGCGCCTGACGTGCGGTTGCCCGAGCGACTGACCCCGCTGCGGTACCTGCTGGCGGTGTTGCGGTCACGCCCGTGGCTGGCCACGGGGGCGGCGGTGCTGGGCGCGGCCTGGCTGGTGCCGGGCGCCCTGCTGCCGCTGGTGGTCGGCCGGGCGATCGACGCGGGCATCGCCGGGGCGAGCACCCCCGAGCTGGTCTGGAACGTGGCGCTGGTGGTCGGGCTGGGCGTGCTGCAGACGGTGTTCGGCGCGGGACTGCTCTTCGCCGCGCACGGCATGTGGCTGCACGCCGCGTCCACCACCCAGCGCCTGGTTTCGCACCACACGCTGCGGCTGGGCGCTTCGCTGCGCGGGCAGGCGGACACCGGCGACATGATGGCGATCGCGTCCTCGGACGAGAACCGGGTGGGCGCGATCTTCGAGGTGTTCGGCCGGGTGCTCGGTGCCGTGGTCGCGTTCCTGACCGTGGGCATCGTGCTGCTGGGCACCTCGCCGTTGCTGGCCGCAGTGGCGCTGGTCGGCGTGCCACTGGCGGTGGCCGGGATCGGGCCGCTGATCGCGCCGCTGCAGCGTCGTCAGGAAGCGCAGCGCGAGGACCTGACCACGGTGAACGCGCTGGCCGCGGACATCGTGTCGGGCCTGCGGGTGCTGCGGGGCGTGGGTGGTGAGCGGCAGTTCTCGAAGCGATTCGCCACGGCCAGCCAGCGGGTGCGCGAGCAGGGCAACGGCGTCGCCAGCAGCACGTCGTGGCTGGTCGGCGCCGAGGTGCTGCTGCCGGGACTGGTCACCGTGGCGATCACCTGGCTGGGCGCGCGGCTGGCGGTCGCGGGCACGATCACCGTCGGCGAGCTGGTCGCCTTCTACGGTGCCTCGGCCTTCCTGATCATCCCGGTGAGCACCGCCACGGAGGCGGCCGGCACGTTCTCCAGTGCGATGGTGGCGTCGCGGAAGGTCTGCAAGATGCTGGCCCTGCGGCCGAAACTGGCCGACCCGGCCGAGCCGATCGCGCTGCCCGACGGGCCGCTGGAACTGCACGACACCGAATCGGGCTTCACCGCGGTCGCCGGGAAGCTGACCGTGGTCGAAACGAAGGACGCCGAGGAGCTGGCCGCCCGGCTGGCGCGGTTCACCGACGCGCTGAAGCCGGTGATGGTGTCCGGGGTCGACATCCAGCGCGCTTCGCTGGCCGAGGTGCGCTCGCGGGTGGTCTGCGCGCACAACCAGGACGTGTGGTTCTCGGGCGTGCTGCGCGAGCAGATCGTCACGCCGGGCGCGATCACCGTGGGAGCCGCGCTGACCGCGGCGGACGCCGACGACATCGTGGACGCGCTGCCGCTGGGGCTCGACGAGCTGATCGGCGAGCGCGGCCGGGAGGTCTCCGGCGGACAGCGGCAGCGGCTGAACCTGGCCAGGGCGCTGGCGCTGGACGCCGACGTGCTGCTGCTGGACGAACCGACCTCGGCGGTCGACGCGCACACCGAGGCCCGCATCACCGAACGGGTGGCCGAGCTGCGACGCGGCCGGACGACCGTGGTCTTCAGCCAGAGTCCGCTGTGGCGGGCCGTCGCCGACGAGTACGTCAACAAGGAGAAGGAACCGTGCAGCTGAAGCTGCCGCTGGCCGACGTGGCGCAGGCCCGCGGCTGGGCGATCGGCACGATGAGGGCGTTCCGCCGGGACTTCGTGCTGGTGATCCTGCTCTTCTGCCTGGCGGGCGCCGCCGGGCTGGTCGGCCCGCAGATTCTGGGGCTGCTGGTCGACTCGGTGACCGAGGGCGGCGGGCTGTCGTTGGACCTGCTGGCGCTGGTCTTCGTCGGCATCCTGGTGGTGCAGGCCGTGCTGAAGAAGGCGGCGAACCGGCGGGCGGGGCTGCTGGGTGAGCGGGTGCTGGCGAAGACCCGCGAGGAGTTCGTCGACGACGCGCTGAAGCTGCCGCTGGGCACCGTGGAGGCGGCGGGCACCGGTGACCTGCTCAGCCGCGCGACCTCCGACGTCGACAAGGTCGACTACGCGATGCGGTACGCCGTCCCGGAGATCACCGTCGCGCTGATCACGGTCGCGCTGACCGTGGTGGCGATGGTGTTCACCTCGCCGCTGCTGGCGCTGGGCCTGCTGGTCGCGGTGCCGGTGCTGTACCTGCCGACGCGGTGGTACTGGCGGCGGGTGCCGCCGACCATCGAGAAGATGCTGGACGCCTGGGGTGACGTGCAGTCGGGGCTGCACGAGTCGACCGAGGGCGCGCGGACCGCGGACGCGCTGGGCCTGGTCGAGCGGCGGCTGGCCGAAGGTGACCGCCGGCTGGCGCGGGCCGTCGACGAGGAGCGTGAGCTGCGGAAACTGCAGGTGCGGTGGGCGCCGTGGCTGGAGCTTTCACACGCGCTGCCGGCGGGCGCGATGCTGCTGATCGGGGCGTGGGCGTACACGCAGGGGTGGGCCGGGCTGGGCACGATCACCACGATGGTGTTGTACGTGCAGGTGCTGGCGGGTCCGCTGGACGAGCTGCTGTGGTGGATCGAGGATGTCCAGGTGTCGGCGACGGCGCTGCGACGGGTGATCGGCGTGCGGAACGCGGCTTCTCCGGTTTCCCCTGGATCCACGGTGCCTTCGGGTACGGAGATCGAGGTGCGCGACGTCCGGTTCGGGTACTCGGCGGACCGGGAGGTGCTGCACGGGATCACCCTGTCGATCCCGCGGGGCCAGCGGCTGGCGATCGTCGGCCCGTCGGGTGCGGGGAAGTCGACGCTGGGCAGGCTGCTGGCAGGCATCGCCACCCCCGGCTCGGGCTCGGTGACCATCGGCGGCGCGGAGGTCTCGCAGCTGCCGGAGGACGTGCTGCGGGGTGAGGTGCTGCTGTTGACGCAGGAGCACCACGTGTTCGCGGGCACCCTGCGGGAAAACCTCACGCTACCTGCGGGTTCGTGGTCGGATGCCGCCCTGTTCGACGCCCTGGACTCGGTGGGCGCGGGCTCCTGGTCCCGGTCCTTGCCGGACGGCCTGGACACCAAGGTCACCCCGGCCTCGGTGCCCGCCGCGATGGCGCAGCAACTGGCGCTGGCGCGCGTGGTGCTGGCGGACCCGCACACCCTGGTCCTGGACGAGGCGACCTCCCTGCTGGACACCGGCTCGGCGCGGGAGCTGGAACGCTCGCTTTCCCAGGTTCTCGCAGGTCGGACGGTCATCGCCATCGCGCACCGGCTGCACACCGCCGCCGCCTCGGACCGCGTCGCCGTCCTGGACGGCGGCACCATCACCGAACTGGGCAGCCACACCGACCTCCTAGCCGCCAACGGCCCCTACGCCCGCCTAGTCCAAACCGCCACCCCCTAACCCCCGCCCGACCCCCACACTCACGCACCCGAATCCCACGTTCAGACACGCGAGTCCCACGCTCGTGCACGCGAGTCCCACGTTCAGACACGCGAGTTCCACGCTCGTGCATCCGAACCCCACACTCGCGCAGCCGAGTTCCACATTCGTGACATCGCTGCATTCGTGACCGCCGCCGCGCGTCCTGGAACCCTTCCTGCGCTGAGGAAGCATCCCGAACGTGAATGTGAACTTTGTGCCAGGAGCGTTGCCGCGCACGGTAATCAGCCACAATCACCCGTCTGCGAATGTGACTTTTGTGCCACCCCGGAACCTCGAAAACCTTTGCGGATCAACGGATCCGGCCTCGCCGAGCCGCATCCCGCGCTGATCGTGATCGAGAGTGGCATGTGCCACTATTGATCAGACGAGAGGGGGCGTGGAGATGGTTCGACGACGGAATCAGCGGGCCTTCGTCCGGCTGATCAGGAGCAACCGCGACGTGGGCACCGTGATGATGCGCCTGGTCCGCGAGATCGACGAGGCCGAGTTCAGTGCCGCTGAGCTGCGGGAACTCGCCGATCTGCTGGCCGGGATCGCGGACGAGGCGCGTGAGCGCGCCGGGCGGATCGAAGGGGCGGGCAGGTGAGCGGCACGGCGGTCGACCCGGACTTCGACCAGGCGCTCCGCGAGGCGCTCGGCGAGCGGCTTCGGCAGCTCAGGCGCGCTCGGCAGCTCAGAAGGGAGGAAGTGTGCGCGCTGCTGCACAACGACCTGTCGATCGGCACGCTGGGCAGCTACGAGTCCGGCGCCCGGCGGTTGACGGTGTCACGGCTGGTGGAGCTGTGCGAAGTCCTCGGCACGACCGCGCACGAGGTGCTCGCCCAGGTCCACCGCGATCTGCGGCGCCCGGAGCTGAGTCTCCGGCTGCGGCTGAAGGTGATCACCCAGACCCAGGATCCGGAGCTGGGCCCACTTCAAGCGTGGGCGGAGGCGAGAGCCGCTGATGAGCACGCGGCTGCGGACCCGGTGATCGAGCTGGACGAGGTCACCCTCCGGCAGGCAGCCGTCCTGTGCGGCATGACCCCACTCCAACTCCTGCGCCGACTCCAGGAGGAGGCCGACTGATCCTGATCGAAAGACGCGTCTGCTGTTCGAAATCGAAGTGCTCGCGCCGGAAGGCGAGGCATCCGGAATGAACGTGGAACTCAGCTACCCGAGTGCGGAACTCAGGTGCGCGAACGTTGCACCCACTTGCCGAGCGCGGGACTCAACCGCCTCAACGTGAAACTCGCCCGCCCCAGCGCAGAACTCAGGTGCGCGAACGCGGAACTCGCTTGCCCCAACGAGAACTCGGCTGCCTGAACACGGAACTCGGCTGCCCCAGTGTGGAACTCGGCTATCGGAGCGCGGGATTCGGCTGCCTGAATGTGGAAATCAGCTGCGCGAGTGTGGAACTCGGCTACCTGAGTGCGGGACTCATTTGCCCCAGTGTGAAACTCGGGTGCCTAACGTGGGATTCGGTTGCGCGAGCGCGGGACTCGCCTGCCTCGAAGTGTAACTCAGCTGCCGGAGCGCGAAACTCGCTTGCCCCAACGTGAAACTCGGCCACCTGCGTAGAAATCCGCCCGCCCCGACACAAAATCCAGGCGCGCGAACGTGGAACTCACCTGTTCCAGTGCAGAACTCGCCTGCCCGAATGTGGGACTCGGCTACGCGAGTGTGGAACTCGCCTGCCTCAATGTGGAACTCGGGTGCCCGAGTGTGGAACTCGCCTGCCCCAACGTGAGACTCGGCCACATCGGCAGGAATTCGCCCGCCCCCAACACGAATCCAGATGCGCGAACGTGGAACTCGCCTGCCTCAACGTGGAACTCGGGTGCCTGAGTGTGGAACTCGGCTGCTCCAACGTGGGGTTAGCGGCGGGGGCGTGGGGGGCGCCAGACGACGAGGGCGGTTTGGTTTCGCATGGGGACGAGGTCTTTGCGGTATGAGGCGTGTACCGCGGCGGCGGCCTGTTCGGCGGCGGCGTAGGCCGAGGCGAGTTCTTCGGTCAGCTCCGCGACCCGCGAACGCAGGGCGTCGACCTCGTTTTCCAGGTCGATGATCCGCTTGATCCCGGCGAGGTTGACGCCCTGCTCCTGCGAGAGCCGTTGCACCTCGCGCAGGAGGGCGATGTCCCGCATGGAGTACCGCCGACCTCCCCCGGCCGTGCGGCCGGGGGAGACCAGGCCCTGGCGGTCGTAGGACCGCAGGGTCTGCGCGTGCAGCCCGGAGAGCTGGGCCGCCACGGAGATCACGAACACCGGGGTGTCTTCGTCCTGCGGCACGCCACCCGGCAGCGAAGAACCGAACATCTCAGCTCCGTTCCCTGATCAGGGCGGTGATCTCCGGACGCGGGTCGTGCTGCGCGGAGGCCTCCGCGTAACTCTCCAACGCCGCCCGCGCCTGGTCGTCCAGGCGGGCCGGCACCGCCACCTGCAGGGTGACCAGCAGGTCGCCCTGGGTGCCGTCTCGCTTGGTGATGCCCTTGCCGCGCACCCGCAGCACCCGCCCGCTCGAGGTGCCCGGCGGCACCTTGACCGAGACCTTGCCGTCGAGTGTCGGCACCGTGATGGTCCCACCCAGCGCCAGTTCGGTGAAGCTCACCGGCACGGTGATGGTCAGATCATTGCCCGATCGGCCGAACACCGTGTGCGGTGCCACGTGCACCCGGACGTAGAGGTCACCCGGTTGCGCGCCGCCCCGGCCCGGTTCGCCCTGCCCGGCCAGCCGGATGCGCTGGTCGTCGTCGACCCCGGCGGGGATCCGGACGGTCAGCGTGCGGGTGCGGGTGCTAATGCCCTCGCCACCGCACTCACCGCACGGGTTGTCGATGATGGTGCCGCGGCCGCGGCAGTCCCGGCACGGCTCCGAGAAGGCGAACGCCCCCTGGCTCCGGCTGACCAGCCCCGATCCGCCACAGGTCCCGCAGGTCCGCGGCGTGGTGCCCGGCTTGGCGCCGTTGCCACCACAGGTGCCGCAGGTCGCCGGGCTGGACAACCGCAGTGGCAGGGTCGCGCCCTTGACCGCCTCGATGAAGTCGATCCGGACGTCGGTCTCCACGTCGGCGCCCCGCTGCGCGCGGCTCGCCGTGGCACCGGCGGCCCCGCGACGGCCGAACAGGCCGCCGAGGATGTCACCGAGGCCACCGAAACCCCCGCTTTGCCCGGCGGCGTTTCCGAACATATCGCCGAAGTCGGTGCCACCGGCTCCGCCTCCGGGAAACCCGAAACCCCCGGGGCCGCCCGACCCGAAAAGGCGCCTGGCCTCGTCGTACTCCTTGCGCTTGGTGCTGTCGGACAGCACGCCGTACGCCTCGGACACGGCCTTGAACTTCTTCTCGGCCTCGGCGTTGCCCGAGTTGGCGTCCGGGTGGTTCTCCTTCGCCAGCTTGCGGTAGGCCTTCTTGATCTCATCCGCGGAGGCGTCGGAGGAGACGCCCAGTTCGCGGTAGAAATCCTTGCCGATCCACTCCCGAGCACTCATCGGGCGTCTCCTCCCTCCGGACTTCCGTCAGCGACTGTTCTCATCAAGGGGCAGCTCACCGGACTGCGTGGCGTCCAGTTCCGGCGCCGATTCCGGCTCCGGCGCGACCTCAGGCGAGGCCGAGGCCGAGGCCGCGGGCGCAGGCGCGGGTGCCTCGCCGGGCTCGTGGTCGGTCACGCCGACCAGCGCCGCCCGCAGCACCCGATCGCCGAAGCGGTAGCCGCGGCGCATCACCAGGGTCACCGTCGGACCGGCCACCTCGGACGAGGTGTTGTGCTGCACCGCCTCGTGCACGCTCGGGTCGAAGGGCTCGCCCTCCGCGCCGAACGGCTCGAGCCCGGCCCGCTGCAGGCTGGCCACCAGCTTGTCGGCCACCGCCTTGAACGCGCCGGTGAGGTCGCCGTGCTGGTCCGCCCGCTCGAGGTCGTCGAGCAGCGGCAGCAGGTCGCCGACCACGCCCGCCTTCGCGGCGTTGACCACCTGCTCGCGGTCGCGGTCCACCCGGCGGCGGTAGTTGGTGTACTCGGCCTGAAGCCGCTGGAGGTCCGCGGTGCGTTCCTCCAGCTGCTTCTCCAGGTCGGACACCGGCTCCACCGCCGCGTCCACGATGGTCTCCCCGAGCGAGGGACCCGCGTGCTTGCCCGCCACGGGCGCTTCCTCCTCTTCGAGCACCGGCTGCTCGCGCAGCTCACCGGTCACCGGGTCGATCTTGCGGCGATCGCGCACCACGACTCGCGGCTCCTCTGGTTCTTCACCGATCCCGTGCCGGGGACCCTCGGAGTTTTCGCGATTCGCGTGGGTCACTTCTTCTCGCCCTCCGCGCCCTTCTTGTCGTCCTCGTCCACGATCTCGGCGTCGACCACGTCGTCCGCCTTGGCCGAAGAGGACCCAGCCGAAGCACCCGCGTCACCACCGGCCGCGCCGGCGGCCTCCTGGGCGGCGTTCGCGTTGGCGTAGAGCGCGGTGCCCAGTTCCTGCGAAGCGGTGTTCAGCTTCTCGATGGCCTCGCGGATCTTGGCCGAGTCGGTGCCCTTGAGCGCCTCGTTGGCCTCGTCGATCGCGGTCTTGACCTTGCCCTTGAGCTCGTCGGGCAGCTTGTCCTCGTTGTCCTTGACGAACTTCTCGGTCTGGTAGACCAGCGTCTCGGCCTGGTTGCGGGTCTCCGCTTCCTCGCGGCGCTGCTTGTCCTCCTCGGCGTGCGCCTCGGCGTCCTTGACCATGCGCTCGATGTCGTCCTTCGGCAGCGCGGAGCCACCGGTGATCGTCATCGACTGTTCCTTGTTGGTGCCCAGGTCCTTCGCGGTCACGTGCACGATGCCGTTGGCGTCGATGTCGAAGGTGACCTCGATCTGCGGCACGCCACGCGGCGCGGGCGGCAGCCCGGTCAGCTCGAACATGCCGAGCTTCTTGTTGTGCGCGGCGATCTCCCGCTCACCCTGGAAGACCTGGATCTGCACCGAGGGCTGGTTGTCGTCCGCGGTGGAGAAGATCTCCGAACGCTTGGTCGGGATGGTGGTGTTGCGCTCGATGAGCTTGGTGAACACCCCGCCCTTGGTCTCGATGCCCAGCGACAGCGGGGTCACGTCGAGCAGCAGGACGTCCTTGACCTCGCCCTTGAGCACACCGGCCTGCAGCGCCGCGCCGACCGCGACGACCTCGTCCGGGTTCACGCCCTTGTTCGGCTCGCGGCCGCCGGTCAGCTCCTTGACCAGGTCGGAGACCGCGGGCATGCGGGTGGAACCACCGACGAGCACCACGTGGTCGATGTCGCCGACGGCGACCCCGGCGTCGCGGATGACGTTGTTGAACGGCTTGCGGGTGCGCTCGAGCAGGTCCGAGGTGATCCGCTGGAACTCGGCGCGGGACAGCTGCTCGTCGAGGAACAGCGGGTTCTTGTCCGAGTCCACGGTGATGTAGGGCAGGTTGATGCCCGCGGAGTTCGAGCTGGACAGCTCGATCTTCGCCTTCTCGGCCGCCTCGCGGATGCGCTGCAGCGCCATCTTGTCCTTGGTGAGGTCGATGCCGTTGGAGGCCTTGAACTTGTCGACCAGCCAGGTGACGATGCGCTCGTCCCAGTCGTCACCACCGAGGTGGTTGTCACCGGAGGTGGCCCGGACCTCGACCACGCCTTCGCCGATCTCCAGCAGCGAGACGTCGAACGTACCGCCACCGAGGTCGAAGACCAGGATGGTCTGTTCCTTCTCGCCCTTGTCCAGGCCGTAGGCCAAGGCGGCCGCGGTCGGCTCGTTGACGATGCGGAGCACGTTCAGCCCGGCGATCTGGCCGGCTTCCTTGGTGGCCTGCCGCTGCGCGTCCTCGAAGTACGCGGGCACGGTGATCACCGCGTCGGTGATCTCCTCACCGAGGTAGGACTCGGCGTCGCGCTTGAGCTTCATCAGCACGCGCGCGCTGATCTCCTGCGAGGTGTAGGCCTTGCCGTCGATCTCGGTCTTCCAGTCGGTGCCGACGTGCCGCTTCACCGAGCGGATCGTCCGGTCGACGTTGGTGACGGCCTGGTTCTTCGCGGGCTGCCCGGTCAGCACTTCGCCGTTCTTGGCGAAGGCGACGATGGACGGGGTCGTCCGCGAACCTTCCGAGTTGGCGATGACCGTCGGCTCGCCGCCCTCCAGGACGGCGACGACCGAGTTGGTCGTACCGAGGTCGATGCCGACCGCTCGCGCCATGGTTCGTTCCCTCTCTCTGTGCTTCTGGGTTCGTGCGCCCGCCGTGGTTGAGCGGTGCTCACTCAAGTTCTAACCGGAGCCCCGCCACTTGGTCAACTAGGACTTGAGCGGAGGGGGCTCAACCTTTCTGCTGGCTCAACGTACCGGGTCCGCCGGTTGTTCCCGGCGGGTGCCACCGATTTCCGGGAGCGCGCCGTTGACCAGGTACTCCGCCGCTCGCCGTACCCGCTGCCCCCTGCGCAGCGGGTACGGCGAGCACGGTCAGGCCCGGTGCGGCAGCCGGATCACGCGGTGCGGACCGTCACGTCACCGGCCGACGCGTCGACCTCCAGCGCGTGCGGCGCGTCGGCGGTGGTCGGCACCGAGATGTGGGTCTCGCCCGCCCTGGCCTCGGTCCGCACCCGGTACGCGCCCTGCGGCACGGTGACCGTCACGTTCCCCGCGCTCGCCGTCACCTTCGCGTCGGCCGCCGTGGCCAAGCCGATGTCGACGTTGCCCGCCGAGGCTTCCACCTGGGCCGAACCGGCGAGCTGGTCGAGCACCACCCGACCGGCCGCCGCGCGCACGTCGGTCGCCCCGGCACCGGTGATGGTCACGTCCCCCGCCGCGAGGCTGCCGGTGATCGGCAACGCGGCCGGGATGACCACGTCGTAGTCCACCGAGCAGTCGTCACCGCACTTGTCGAGCACGAGCGTGTCGCCGTCGACCCGGTGCGACCGCCCCGGCCGGTCACCCCGGTAGTGGACCTCGCGCCGCAGTGAGACCGGCGCCCCCTTCTCCACCCGGATCTTCACCTCGCCGGCGGGCACGTCGAACCGCACCTTGGTGATCTGCTCCGGCACCGGCGTGCCGTCGCTGAACGTCTCCCCCGGCGTCATCGAGGCGCACCCCGTCAGCGTCAGCGCCGACACCGCCACCCCGGTCAGCACCCAGCCTGCTTTCCCCATTGCCCCTGATCCCCTTCGTTCGTTCAGGCCTGGCGGACGGTGACGTCACCGCTGTCGGTGTCCAGCTGGAGCAGCACGGCCGCGCCGCTGCCCCCGGTCGGGATCGAGATGTCCCGGTTCCCGCTGTCGCTGTTGCCCTCCACCCGGTACGAGCCCGCGGGGACGGCTACCTCGACGTGCCCGCTGTCGGCCTGCGCGCGGACCTCCTGCGCGGCGGCCATGGTCAGCTCGACGTCCCCGGAATCCGCGTCCGCCTCGACCCGGCCCTTGATGCCGGTGCCGGTGATGTGCCCCGAATCGGCGGTGACCTTCACCGCTTCGCCGATGTCGGCGAGCGTGATGTCCCCCGAAGAAGCCTGCACGGTGACCGGGCCCGGCACGTTGCGCACCTCGACGTCGCCGGAGTCGGCGCTCACGTCCGCGCTGGCCACGCCGGTCAGCACGACCGCGCCGGAGTCGGCGTGCCCCGTCACCGCTGTCCCCATCGGCACGACCACGTCGTAGTCCACCGAGCACCAGTCGCCGCAGTCGGCGAGCACCAGCTCGTTCCCCTCGACCGAGTAGCTCTGGCCCGGCTCGCCCCAGCGGTAGTCGAAGCGCTGGACGACCGTGCTCTCCCGCACGTCCGCGGTGCGGATGTGCACGTTGCCCGAGTCGGACGCGATCCGCACCCGCTGGACCGGCTCGCTGACCTGCGCCGTTGCCTCGCTGGTCGAGGGCCACCACCACCCCAGCCCGATCGCCGCTCCGGCCACGATCAACGCGATACCGCCGATGGCTAGCCCAGGCCGCGCCATTGAGTCCTCCCGATGCAGGTTTCTTCTGTGCACAAAGCTAGGGCTCGGACGGCCTTCGGTACATCGGGGTGAACCCCCGGATGTCCCCGGGGGTTGTCCCTACCCCTGCCCGGGGTGCGCCGCGCCGATAGCCTTTGGCGGTAGCCCACGTAGGAGGAGGACTGGAATGCCTCAACCGCCCAACCCGTACGACTTCCTGCCCGAGGTGCCGGAGTTCACCGTGCGCAGCGGCGATCTGGCCGAGGGCGCCGCGCTGGCCACGCCGCAGCTGAGCGGCATCTTCGGGGCCGGCGGCGACGACGTCTCGCCGGAGCTGTCGTGGGAGGGCTTTCCCGCGGAGACCAAGAGCTTCGCGGTCACCTGCTACGACCCCGACGCCCCGACCGCCAGCGGGTTCTGGCACTGGGCCGTGTTCGACATCCCGGCCACGGTGACCTCCCTGCCGACGGACGCGGGGAAGAACCCGGAACCCGTTCCCGGCGCGGTGACCCTGAAGAACGACGGCGGCCTGAACCGCTTCCTCGGCGCCGCACCGCCGCCGGGGCACGGGCCGCACCGGTACATCTTCACCGTGCACGCGGTGGGGGTCGAGTCGCTGGGCATCCCGGACAGCTCGACGCCGGCCTTCCTCGGCTTCAACCTGTTCTCGAACACCGTGGCCAGGGCGCACCTGACCGGCATCCACGAGAACAAGGCCTGACCCGGTGCCGTGAATGTGGCTTTCACGGCGGAATGTGCCGTGAAAGCCACATTCACGGCGCGGCGACGAGGTCGGCCATCGCCCCGAGCACCACGTAACCGCCGTTGTTGTACGAGAACCGCGTGCCGGGTGCGGAAACGGCGGGCAGCCCGGCCATCGCGGCCAGGTAGTCCGAAGTGGACGCCAGCAGGCACTGGCCCGGCGGCGGGTTCTCGTCGTCGGGGCAGTAGTCGCCGATGCCCGAGGTGTGCCGCAGCAGGTGCCCGACGGTCACCTCCGGGTGCACCAGCGGCAGTTCGTCACCCAGCACCGAACGGACCGTGGCCGACTCGGTGAGCAGCCCCGAATCGATCAGCGAAAACACGGTCGCCGCGGTGAAACCTTTGGTACCGCTGGCAAGCGCGAACCGCGTCTCCAGCGTGTTCGGCACGCCGTACGCCCGGTGCGCGAAGCCGTGTGCCTCGGCGAACACCGTCTCGCCACCCCGGTCGGCACGCGCGACCCCGGTGAACATCAGTGCGGTTTCAGCAGGTAGTCGACCACCGGCCGCAGCTCCTCGGCCGACGGCGGTTCGTCGTCGATGAGGCCTTGGACCAGCAGCCCGTCGATCCCCGCGAGGAACACCCGGAACGCCACCTCGTCATCATGCCGGACCATCGACGTCAGCACGTCCAGCCAGCGCCGGGCCGCGGGCCGCAGTTCCGGGCGCCGCGCGG
The DNA here is from genome assembly GCF_021725495.1 of Saccharothrix sp. AJ9571. Taxonomy (NCBI): domain Bacteria; kingdom Bacillati; phylum Actinomycetota; class Actinomycetes; order Pseudonocardiales; family Pseudonocardiaceae; genus Saccharothrix; species Saccharothrix sp. AJ9571. The sequence goes on from NZ_CP091382.1 coordinate 2,277,098, forward strand.
CGAGCAGGTACAGCTCGTACTCCGCCATCGTGCGCCCGCGCCGCGGCCCGAGCGCTTCCGCGAGCAGCGCCGCGACCTCCTCGGCGCCCCGGCTCCCGCGCGAGCGCGCGCGGTCGATCATCCAGTACACCTCGGTGGCCATGTCGCGCGCGCACGAGATGAGGGTGGCGATCAGCAGGTCGTCGAGGCTGTCGAAGTGGTACGTGGTCGAGGTCAGCGGCACCCCGGCTTCGGCGGCCACGGTCCGGTGGGTGACCCCGGCGACGCCGTCGCGCTCGATCACCCGCAGCGTGGCGTCGATCAGTTCCGCACGCCGCTTCTCCCCGCGCGCCCTTCGCCCGTCCGCCTGCCGTTTCAGTGCGCTCGCCCCAGTTCCAGCAACACGACACCGGCGATGACCAGCACGAGCCCTGCCCCCATGGTCCAGTTGAAGCCCTCGTTGAGGAAGACCGCGCCGATCAGGGCGACCAGCGCGACCCCGGCCGCGGCCCAGACGGCGTAGGCGACCCCGATCGGCAGCCCCGCCTTGAGGACCTGGGCGAGCATCGCGAACGCGAGCCCGTAGCCGAGCACGACGATCACCGAGGGGATCGGCTTCGAGAAGCCTTCGGAGAGCTTCAGTGAGATCGTGGCCGTGACTTCGCCCGCGATGGCGATGGCCAGGAGGAGGTACGGGCCCATCCCCCGAAACTACCTGAACGATCGTTCCACTAACCAGCGAGGTTTGCGCCACATCAGGGGGACGCCGAGCGCGCCGATTGGTTACTGATGAGTAATCAGCGCTACCCTCCTCGCACCACCACATGCCAGATGAACCCCGGAGGCCCCCGACATGGGTGCTGTACAGCTCACGCTCGGGCTGATCGCCGTCGCGGTCAGCCTGGTCGCCTGGAGCATGTTCGTCGTCACGATCGTGCGTTTCGTCAAGATCATCCGCCTCGGCCAGCCGGACCCGACCCGGAACGGCCCGTTCGGCCCGCGGATGAAAACGCTGATCAAGGAGTTCGCCGCGCACACGCGGATGAACAAGCTCAAGCACGTCGGCCCGTGGCACTGGCTGGTGATGTGGGGCTTCCTGATCGGCTCGCTGGCCCTGTTCGAGGCCTACGGCGAGGTCTTCGAGCCGACCTGGGGCTGGCCGATCCTCGACCACTGGTCGCTGTGGCACCTGCTGATGGAACTGCTCGGCGTCGGCACCATCGTCGGCGGGCTGGCGCTGGCGGTCATCCGCCAGCGGAACCACCCCCGCCGCGCCGACCGGGTGTCCCGGTTCGCCGGGTCGAACTTCCGCCAGGCGTACTTCGTCGAGTTCATCGTGGTCTTCGAGGGCATCGGCATCCTGGGCGTGCGGGCGGCCAAGTCCGCGCTCGGCTCCCACGACCTGCCGACCTGGGCCGCCTTCGTCTCCGAGCCGCTGGGCAACCTGCTGCCCGCCAGCGCCACCCTGGTCTCGGTGTTCGCCTTCATCAAGCTGATGGGCGCGATGGTCTGGGTCTGGGTGGTCGCCAGGAACATGACCATGGGCGTGGCCTGGCACCGGTTCAGCGCCTTCCCCAACATCTACTTCAAGCGCGAGGACGACGGCGGGGTGGCGCTCGGCGCGCTCAAGCCGATGATGAGCGGCGGCAAGCCGCTCGACTTCGAGGAAGCCGATCCGGAGAAGGACGTCTTCGGCGCGGGCAAGATCGAGGACTTCAGCTGGAAGGGCTGGCTGGACTTCACCACCTGCACCGAATGCGGCCGCTGCCAGTCGCAGTGCCCGGCGTGGAACACCGGCAAGCCGCTGTCGCCGAAGCTGCTGATCACGCAGCTGCGCGACCACGCCTACGCGAAGGCGCCGTACCTGCTCGCCGGTGGCCGCAAGGACGTCACGGGTGAAGAGGTCGGGCTCACCGGCGACAACCCGCACGCCGGGATCGACGTGCTGGCACTGGCCGAGGCCGGGCGCCCGCTGATCGGCGGGCCGGACGAGCTGGGCGTCATCGATCCCGAGGTGCTGTGGTCGTGCACCAGCTGCGGTGCCTGCGTGGAGCAGTGCCCGGTGGACATCGAGCACGTGGACCACATCGTGGACATGCGCCGCTACCAGGTGATGATCGAGTCGAACTTCCCGACCGAGCTGAACGGGATGTTCAAGAACCTGGAGAACAAGGGCAACCCGTGGGGCCAGAACGCCAAGGACCGGCTGGCCTGGGCGGACGACCTGGACTTCGAGGTGCCGGTGTTCGAGGGCGAGTTCGGCGACACCGAGTACCTGTTCTGGGTCGGGTGCGCCGGCGCCTTCGAGGACCGCGCGAAGAAGACCACCCGCGCGGTGGCCGAACTGCTGCACATGGCCGACGTCAAGTACACCGTGCTCGGCCCGGAGGAGACCTGCAGCGGTGACCCGGCGCGGCGCGCGGGCAACGAGTTCGTCTTCCAGATGCTCGCGCAGCAGAACGTCGAAGTGCTGAACACGGTGTTCGAGGGCGTCGAGCCGCTCAAGCGCAAGATCGTGGTGACCTGCGCGCACTGCTTCAACACCCTCGCCAACGAGTACCCGGAGCTGGGCGGGCAGTACGAGGTCGTGCACCACACGCAGCTGCTGAACCGCCTGGTGCGGGAGAAGCGGCTGGTGCCGGTGGCGCCGATCGCCGAGGACGTCACCTACCACGACCCGTGTTACCTGGGCAGGCACAACAAGGTCTACGACGCGCCGCGTGAGCTGGTCGGCGCTTCGGGTGCTTCGCTGCGGGAGATGCCGCGGCACGGCGACCGGTCGATGTGCTGTGGTGCCGGTGGTGCGCGGATGTGGATGGAAGAGCGCATCGGCAAGCGGATCAACGTGGAGCGCGTGGACGAGGCGCTCGGCACCGCACCGTCGAAGATCGCCACCGGGTGCCCGTTCTGCCGCGTGATGCTGACCGACGGCGTCACCTCGCGCCAGAGCGACGGCCTGGCCAGCGAAAAGGTCGAAGTGGTGGACGTGGCGCAGCTGCTGCTCACCGCGGTCAAGCGCAAGCCGGCGCCGGTTCCGTCCACTGTGGACACCACGCTGCCTGCGAACGGCTCGGACCCGCTGGAGGAGCCGGGCGGGGAGGCCCAGCCGGACGGCAAGGCCGACACCCCCACGGACGAGGTGCCCACCGGCACCCCGCTCCCCGACGAGGACAAGTAGCCCTCCGCCCAATGCTATGAGTGGGGCATTACTAGCGCCCTCCCGTCGCCCACCACCACCCTCAACGGAGCTGCGCGCGGTAGCGTCTTTGCAAGTAATGCCCCACTCATAGCGTTCTTCACACGTGAAACCTGTTCGGTTCGGGCTCGATCGTCCCTAGCCTGGGCCTCATGACAGTCGTGCGGGTCAGCCGGCGCCGGGAGATGGCCGCCCTGTTCAGCGGGGTCGCGTGCATGAACATCGCGATGGCCGGAGCCGGTACCGCCGGGGTGCTGATCGCGACCGAGTCGCCGGGGCCCGGCTGGAGCGGGGTGCCGTCGGCGGCCGGGGTGCTCGGGACCGCGGCGGGTGCGCTCGGCTCGGCCCGGCTGGTCGCGGCACACGGACACCGCCGGTCACTGCTCACCACCTACGGCATCGGCTCGCTCGGCGCCCTGATCGCCGCGGCGGGGGCGATCACCGGGCTGTTTCCCGTGCTGCTGGCCGGTTTGCTCGTGCTCGGCCTCGGCAACGGCGGCGCGCAGCTGTCCCGGTACGCGGCGGCCGACCTCTATTCGGACGAGCGCAAGGGCCGGGCGCTTTCGGCGATCGTCTGGGCGGGCACGGTCGGCGCGCTGGCCGGGCCGCCGCTGATCGCCCCGGCCGCGCACACCGCCGACGTGCTCGGGCTGCCAGGGCTCGCCGGGCCGCTGCTGGTCGCCGCGCTCGTGACGGCGGTGGCCGCGGTCGCCAGCGCGGCCCTGCCCCGGTCCAAGCCGGACGTTCAGCCGGAAACCCGGGCGTACGCGGGGTTCGCGGCGGCGTTCGCCCGGCCCTCGGTACGCGGTCCACTGCTCGCCATGGTCGCCGCGCAGGTGGCGATGGTCGCCATGATGACGATGTCGGCGCCGCAGTTGCACCAGCACGGGCACGGGCTGGAGGTGGTCGGCTGGACGCTGACCGCGCACATGATCGGCATGTTCGCGCTGGCGCCGATCTCCGGGCGCATAGCCGACCGGTGGGGCGGCCGGACGGCGATCTTCGCCGGGATCGGCACGCTCGCGGTGGCTTCGGCCGCCGCGATGGCCGCGCCGACTTCGCACACCGCCGGTATCCCGCTGTCGTTGTTCCTGCTCGGCTACGGCTGGAACCTGGTCTTCGTCGGCGGCAGCAGCCTGCTGAGCAAGCAGGCCCGCAAGTTGCAGGGCACTGTGGACGCGGTGGTGTGGTCGACTTCGGCGCTGGCCGGACTGGCCGCCGGGCCGCTGTTCGCGCTCGGCGGGTACGTGCTCGTGGCCGCTGTGGCGGGGATCACCGCGCTGGTTCCGCTGGCCGTGCTCACCCGGCGCTGAAAACGCTCGTGCATTGCGCACGTGCATTACAAGACATTGTCCGCAGTGGACAAGTGGACGCCCGAAATTCAGCCGGGCGAAACTCCCGGTGGGGCACCGAGGCCCCGGCTTTTCCCATTTGGCGGATAGACAGGGGCAGTAGCATGAAGATTCCTCACTGCCGACGTCGCCGGTGGGGCTCATTTGTGCGAGCGGAGGGGCGGCGCATTGTGAACGATTCGTCCGGCAGACGGAACGGCTTGACAATTCACCAAGATCAGGTCCAGCCGATTCGTGAGCCGCGGATGATCCCGGAACCGGTGCCCGCACAGCGGTCGCTGGTGCGCCCGTACGTGCTGACCAAGGGCCGCACGAAACCCAAACGCCACCTCGCGGTGGAGACGATGATCTCCACCAGGGCGTGCGCGCAGTGGCGGGACGCGCGGCTGGGCGCCGAGTACCACTCGGTGCGCGCGGTCTGCACGGAACCGCGCTCGGTCGCCGAGGTCGCGGCCCGGCTGCGGGTGCCACTGGGGGTGGCCAGGGTCCTGCTGGGGGACATGGCCGAACAGGGCCTGGTCGCGGTGCACGGCGCGGTCGCGACCCCGGGCACGCGGCCCGACCTGGCGCTGATGGAGCGCGTGCTCACCGGCCTGCGGCGGCTCTGAACCGCGCTTACCATCGGCCGGTGGCAAGTGAATCCGGCGGCGGCAGCACGCTCACCGTACTGCTCGCGGGTGGGGTGAACCTGGCGATCGCGGTGCTCAAGGCGATCGCCGGGTTGATCACCGGCTCCTCGGCGATGATGTCCGAAGCCGCGCACTCGGTGGCCGACACGATCACCGAGGTGCTGCTGCTCACCGCGTTGCGCCGGTCGGGAAGACCCGCCGATCGCGTGCACCCGTTCGGGTACGGCAAGGAGCGCTACTTCTGGGCGTTGCTGGCCGCGGTGTCGATCTTCGCCTCCGGCGCGATGTTCGCCTTCTACGAGGGCTTCTCCACGGTCTTCGGCGAATCGCAGGAGCAGGAGAGCCCGCTGATCGCCTACGGGGTGCTGGCGATCGCGTTCGCCCTCGAGTCCGTCTCGTGGTTGCAGGCGCTGCGGCAGGTCCGGCGCGAATCGGCGGAGGAGCACCGCTCGGTCGCCGAGCACCTGCGGCTGATCGACGATCCGGCGCCGAAGACCGTGTTGTTCGAGGACTCCGCCGCGCTGCTCGGCATCCTGCTCGCGTTCGCCGGTATCGGGCTGCACCACCTCACCGGCTCGTCGCTCTGGGACGGGCTCGCCTCGATCGCCATCGGCGCGCTGCTGGCCGTGGTCGCCTACACGCTGGGCCGCACCAACCGCGGCCTGCTCATCGGGCGGCAGGCGGATCCGGTGCTGGTCCGCGGGGTTCGCGACCACCTGGCGAGCGCGCCGGAGGTGGACGCGCTGGTCGACCTGCAGACCATGCTGCTGGGCACCGACCAGGTGCTCGTCTGCGCGCGACTGGACTTCGCCGACACGCTCAACTCCGGTGAGCTGGAACGGGTCTGCGTGCGGCTGGCGGGCGAGTTGTCCGCCGCCTTCACCGACATCACCGAGGTCTTCCTGGAACCGGTGCCGCGGACCGACACGGCGCTGCGGTCGGCGGTGCTGGACCGGTACGGCGACTGGCGCCCGTCCGGCTGACCCTTGCGCGAAGGAATGAATCGGCGTTCAATCCTTCCATGCCGTACCGCCGCACGCCCCGGGTCCAGGCACGCCTGGACTCCCAGCGCGCGAAGATCCTGGACACCGCAATCGAACTGCTGGCCGAGCACGGCTACGCGGGCTGCTCGATGGCGGCCGTGGCAAGCCGGGCAGGCGTCGCCACCGGCAGCGTCTACCGGCACTTCCCCGGCAAGGCGGAGCTGGTGGTCGAGGTGTTCCGCGAGGTGGTGACCCGCGAGGTCGCCGCGGTCGAGGCGGCCTCGGCCGAGCCGGGCGAGCACGCCGACCGGATCCTCGCGGTGTTCGACACCTTCGCCACGCGGGCGCTCAAGGCCCCGCGACTGGCCTACGCCCTGCTCGCCGAGCCGGTCGACGCGCCGATCGAGGCCGAGCGCCTGGTGTTCCGCCGGGCGTTCCGCGACGTCGTCGCCCGCCGGATCACCGACGGGATCAGCGCCGGCGCGCTGCCGCACCAGGACGCCGAGGTCACCGCGGCGGCGCTGGTCGGCGCGGCCGCCGAAGTCCTGATCGGACCCCTCACCGAGAACGACGCCGAAAGCGCCCTGCCCGCCCTGCGCACCTTCGTCCAGCGCGCCCTAGGAGGACATTGATGCCCGCCACCCACGAGGTCACCAACCAGGTTCCGCTGCTCACCGGCTACAACGTGGCCGACGATCCGGCGCTGCTGGCCGGCCTGCACCGCGAAGGCGCCGGGTGGGCCGAGCCGGAGCTGCGCGAACTCGGCGCGCTGGCCGGGGGTGAGCAGGCGCAGGAATGGGGCAGGCTGGCCAACGAAAACCCGCCGAAGCTGCGCACGCACGACCGCGTCGGCCACCGGATCGACGAGGTCGAGTTCCACCCGCACTGGCACGACCTGATGGACGTCGCGGTGAGCCACGGGCTGCACGGCACACCGTGGCAGGACGACCGCGCGGGCACGCACGTGGCGCGGGCGGCGAAGTTCTACACCTGGGGCCAGGTCGAAGCCGGGCACAGCTGCCCGATCTCGATGACCTACGCGGCCGTGCCCGCGCTGCGGCACAACCCGGAACTCGCCGCGGTCTACGAGCCGCTGCTCGCCAACCGCGAATACGACTTCGGCCTGCGGGAACCCAGTGGCAAGCGCGGGCTGATCGCGGGCATGTCGATGACCGAGAAGCAGGGCGGGTCCGACGTCCGCGCGAACACCACCCTCGCCCGGCCCACCCAGGACGGATACCTGCTCACCGGGCACAAGTGGTTCACCTCGGCGCCGATGTCCGACCTGTTCCTGACGCTGGCGCAGGCGCCCGGCGGGCTCTCCTGCTTCCTGCTGCCGCGCGTGCTGCCCGACGGCACCCGCAACCGCATCCACCTGCAGCGGCTCAAGGACAAGCTGGGCAACCGGTCCAACGCCTCCGCCGAGATCGAGTACGACGACGCGGTCGGCTTCCTGGTCGGCGCGGAGGGCCGCGGGGTCCAGACCATCATCGAAATGGTCAACATGACGCGGCTGGACTGCGTGCTGGGCAGCGCTTCGGGCATGCGGTACGGCGTCGTGCGGGCGGTGCACCACGCCGGGCACCGCACCGCGTTCGGCAAACGGCTGGCGGAGCAGCCCCTGATGACGAACGTGCTGGCCGACCTGGCGCTGGAGGCCGAGGCCGCGACGACCGTCGCGATGAGACTGGCCGGAGCCACCGATCGCAGCGAAGAAGCGGCGTTCCGGCGCCTCGGGCTCGCGGTGACGAAGTACTGGGTCTGCAAACGGGCGCCGATGCACGCCGCGGAGGCGCTGGAATGCCTCGGCGGCAATGGCTACATCGAGGAATCGGGAATGCCGCGGTTGTTCCGCGAATCGCCGTTGATGTCCATTTGGGAGGGTTCCGGGAACGTCGCCGCATTGGACGCGTTGCGCGCGATGGCCAAACAGCCGGATTCGGTCGACGCGTTCTTCACCGAAGTCGAACTGGCCACCGGCGCTGATTCCCGATTGGACGATGCGATCGCCGCGGTGCGCAAGGAACTCGCCGATTTCGAGCAGATCGAATACCGCGCGCGGCGCATCGTCGAATCGCTCGCGCTGGTGCTGCAGGGCTCACTGCTGGTGCGGCACGCACCGGCGGCGGTCGCGGACGCCTTCTGCGCGTCCCGGTTCGGCGGGGACTGGGGCGTCGCGTTCGGCACCCTGCCCGCCGGGACCGATGTGGACGCCATCGTCGAACGGGCACGAGTGTGAGCGTGCGAAGTGAGTCGACGGGTCCGGTCACCACGATCATCCTGTCCCGGCCGGAGAAGCGGAACGCGGTCGACGGGCCGACCGCCGCCGCGCTGGCGGAGGCGTTCCGCGCCTTCGACGCCGATCCGGGCGCCCGCGTGGCGGTGCTGTGGGGCGAGGGCGGCACGTTCTGCGCGGGCGCCGACCTGAAGGCGATCGGGACCGAGGACGGCAACCAGGTCACCGAGGACGGCGACGGCCCGATGGGCCCGACCCGGCTGCGGCTGGGCAAGCCGGTCGTCGCCGCGATCGCCGGGCACGCCGTGGCCGGTGGGCTGGAGCTGGCGATCTGGTGCGATCTGCGGGTGGCCGAGGAGGACGCGGTGTTCGGCGTCTTCTGCCGCCGGTGGGGCGTGCCGCTGATCGACGGCGGCACGGTCCGGCTGCCGCGGTTGATCGGCACCAGCAACGCGATGGACCTCATCCTGACCGGCCGCGGGGTGCCCGCCGACGAGGCGCACCGGATGGGCCTGGTGAACCGGCTGGTCCCGCCAGGGCGATCGCGGGCCGAGGCCGAACGACTGGCCGCGCAGATCGCCGCCTTCCCGCAGACCTGCCTGCGCGAGGACCGGCTGTCCGTGCTGGAGCAGGAGGGCCTGTCCGAAGAAGACGCCATGGCGGGCGAGCTGCGCCACGGCCTCGTTTCCCTGTCCTCGGACGCCTTGGCGGGCGTTCGGCGATTCGCCTCCGGTGCCGGGCGCCACGGCGAAATGTGACTCGGCGCACAGCAGGTTTGCCCGGCCCGGGTGCCGGGGTAGTAGATCACCGGTGTCCGGCGGATACCGGCCCGCAGGGGGTGCGACTCATGGTGGATCTGCGGTCCGGAAGCCGGTAGGGACGGACACCCCTTTACCAAATGCACAGAGGAAACGCCGGCGGCCACGAGCTCGCCGGCGTTTCTGTTCGCGGACCTCAGTAGCCGAAGTTCTGGGTCCAGTACCAGCCGCCGGTGGCCACGCCCACGCCGAGCTTGGTCAGGTCGCAGTTGAGGATGTTCCGCCGGTGCCCCTCGGAGTTCATCCACATGTTCATCGTCTGCTCGGCGGTGGTGGAGCCCTTCGCGATGTTCTCCGCGCCCGGCTTCGGGTAGCCCGCCTTCTTGATGCGCTGGTCGAAGGTGACGCCCTCGGGCGTGGTGTGCGAGAAGTAGTTCCGCGCCGACATGTCGTCGCTGTGCGCCTGCGCGGACTTCACCAGCCGGTCGTCGATCCCGACGGCACCGCAGCCCGCCTTCGCGCGCTCCTGGTTCACCAGCGCAACCACCTGGGCGCCGCGCGAGCCGTCGACCGGCTTGGCCTTGGGCGTCTCCTTCGGCTTGGCCGACGAAGTGGGCGCGCTGCTGCTGCTTTCGGGCGCCGCTTCGCTGCTGCTGGGCGGCGCGGTCGACGACGAGGGCGGCGGTGCCGTGCTCGTGGTGACCGGCGGCGCGCTCGCCGTCGTCTGCTGCGCGGCCCGGAACGCACTCAGGTCCTCGGTGACCCGCTGCTGGCCCGCGAGGGCGTCGGTCTCGGCGGACCGATCCAGCGTCAGGTAACCACCGGCGGCAAGCGCACCACCCATCAGGACACCAAGTACCACTGAAAGTGACTTCTTACGCGGGTTCACGGCTGGCACGAGCCCGGAAATTACCACTAAAGCATGATCATGTGGACCCTACGTAAGCAGTGGGTAGTTAGTTCACGTGGTTTCGGCCACGTCGTGAAACCAGCACCAGAGCGCCGCCCACGAGCAGCAAGCCGAGGCCCGCGACCAGGGTCGGCAGCGCGTCGACACCGGTGGACGCGAGCGACTTCGCCGCCGTCTGCTTCGGCGTGCCGCTGCCACCCGACTGGTTCGCCGCACCGCCGCCGACCTGCACCACCGCGGTGTCGGAGTCGGTCAGCGCGACCGTCCCCTGGTCGGTGTCCGGCGTCGCCTTCGCGTTCGCGGTGTTGCTCAGCTGCCCGCTCTTCGGCGCCGGGGTGGTGCACGTCCAGGTGCGCGTCTCGCCGACGCCGAGCCGCTCGAACGACCGGTCGCAGGCGGCCAGCGTCGGGTCGGTCACCTGGACGGGGGCGAGCACGGTGTTGCCGGTGTTCTTCGCGGTCAGCGTGAAGGTGACGGTGGCGCCGGGCGCCGCCTGCTCCGCACCGGCGTCCTTGGTCAGCTCCAGGCCGGGCTTGGCCGAGCGCAGCATCAGCTCGTCCTTCGAGCGGACTTCCTTGGCGAGGGCGTCGAAGCCGGTGACCTTGACGAAGTAGACGACGTCCTGCTCGCCGATGGTGAACTCGCAGTTCACTTCGTGCTTCCCGCCGGGCTCCAGCGTGCCGATGGTCGCGGCACAGCCGGTCAGCGGGTCTTCGACGGCGACATCGGTCAGCACCGCGTCACCGGTGTTGGTCACCTCGACGACCAGCGCGGCCTTGTGCCCGGGGTTGACCGGCTTCTCCGGCCCGATGAGCTTGGCCGTGATCCCGGGTCCGAGCACGTCGACGCCGGAGTCCGCCTCATCCTCCAGCTTGCCGCCGAGCGGGTCGACCGCGCTCACCGCGGCCGTGCTGGTCACGTCCTGATCGGCGACGAAGGTGCAGGTGCGGGTCTCGACCGCTTCGGGGTCCAGCGACTCGACGGTGAAGCCGCAGGACGGCTCGCGGTCGTCGGTCACCGCGACGTCGGTCAGCGGCACGTCGCCGGTGTTCGTCACGGTCAGCGTGACCGTCACCTCGTCACCCGGGTGAGCCTGCTCGGGCGAAACGGTGTGGTCGAACTTCAGCGACGGGTGGATCACGTCGATCGACGCGCTCGCCTCGCTGGTCAGCGGCTTCTTGTCGGCGGCGAGGGTGCTCGCGCTGGTCTTGACCTCGGCGTCCTCGGTGGCGGTCATCGCGCACTGGTAACCCTCGGAGGTGCCCGCGAGCAGCGAGTTGATCGTGCGCGCGCACTCGGGTGCCAGGGTGTCGGCGACCTTGATGTCCTCCAGGTCCTCGTCGCCGGTGTTGGCGACCTCCACCTGGAACACCACGGAATCGCCCACCCGGTACGGGCCGTCCAGCGCCTTCTTCGTCAGCGACAGCCCCGGGTTGATCACCTGGAGCCGCTGCTCGGCCGAGGCGAGCACGAGCCGGTGCGTGCCGTCGGTGCCGTTCGCGCGGATCGTCTTGTCGATGCTCTCGGTGGCCTTGACCGTGCACTCGTAGGTCTGCGTCGCACCGGCGTCGAGCTTGCCGAGCTTCTTGCCGCAGTTCGGATCGGCCACGTTGACGTCCCGCAGCGGCGAGTCACCGGTGTTGCGCACGGTGACCGAGAAGGCCGCGGACTCGCCCTGGCGCGCCAGCTTCGGACCGCTGATCCGCAGGTCGAGCTTCGGGTGGATGACGTCCACCGCCGCACTGGCCGCCGCCTCCGCGCGGCGACCGGCCGGCGGGCGCGCGGTGACCGTCGCCTCGTTGGTGAAGTCCTGCGCGGGCGCGGCGGCGAAGCAGCCGTAACCCCAGACCCCGCCCGGCTCCAGCGGCTCGGCGCGGCTCTGCGAGCACTCGGGGGTGCGCGGGTCGGTCACCGTGACGCGCGCGAGCGGCACGTCCCCGGTGTTGCGCACGGTGAGCTGGAAGGTCACCTGGTCGCCGGTGCGGAACGGCCCGCCGGTGACCTCCTTGGTCAGCTCGATACCCGGTTGGTCGGCGGCGGACGCGGGGGTGACCGCGAAAACCGCCGGGCCGCCGAGGGCCAACACGATCGCCATGCCCATACGGACCAGCCCGGCCTTGCGCACGAAACCCCCATCGGAGCCAGTGGATACTGCCGACTATTCGCCGGATCGGGGGATTTCGTTACACGATTCGCAGTGCTTTCCGCGCCAGGTCAGCGTTTGGTGTCGATCAGGTGAAAGTTCTGGTAAGCCCGGCTCGGCGTGGGCCCGCGCTGGCCCTGGTACCGGGAACCGGCCTGCGCCGAACCGTAGGGGTGCTCGGCCGGGCTGTGCAGCATGAACAAGCACATCTGGCCGATCTTCATCCCCGGCCACAGCGTGATCGGCAGATTGGCCACATTGGACAGTTCGAGGGTGATGTGGCCGGAGAAGCCGGGGTCGATGAAGCCGGCCGTGGAGTGGGTGAGGAGGCCGAGCCTGCCGAGCGAGGACTTGCCCTCGAGGCGTCCGGCGAGGTCGTCGGGCAGGGTGAAGCTCTCGTAGGTGGAGCCGAGCACGAACTCGCCGGGGTGCAGCACGAACGCCTCGTCGCCCTCCTTCTCCACCAGCGAGGTCAGCTCGTCCTGCTGGAGGCGGGGGTCGATGTGGGTGTACTTGGTGTTGTTGAAGACCCGGAAGAAGCGGTCGAGCCGGACGTCGATGCTGGACGGTTGCAGCATCGCCGGATCGAACGGGTCGACGCCGAGCCGTCCGGATTCGACGTCTTTGCGGAGGTCTCGGTCACTGAGCAGCACGGGCCCAGGTTAGCCGGGGTCAGGCCGCGCTCCGCATGTGCTGTGCGTAGGTCGCGTCGATGTCGAAGAGTTTCGCGAGGTGGGCGACGTAGGCGCGGCGCTCGGCCAGGCCGATGCGCTCCTGGAGCGCGGTGAGCCCGGGCACCGTGCGGCGGACCGTCTCGGCCGCGAAGATCGCCCCGGCCGCGGCCACGATCGCCCCCTGCGCGACGCGGTCGTCGGGCAGTTCGAGGAAGTCGGCGTTGGCCTTGCCGAGCACGAGCCTGCTGATCGAGGAGTGCACGCGGACCGAGACGTGCGAGAGGACCTTGCCGAGGGCCCCGCGGCCGTGGCCGATCTCTTCGTGCGACTTGAGCAGCGCCCTGGCCAGGCGCTTCGAGTCTTCGTCGGGGATGAACTCGGTGGCGGCGAGCAGCCAGAGCAGGCGCCAGGCGTCGCGCTCACCGGCGGGCAGCAGTTCCTCGTCGACACCCATGAGCCAGCCGGCGTAGCGCCAGAGGTGCAGGATGTCGGCGCGCTCGCGGGCGGTGTAGCGGATGCCGAGCAGCTGGGTGCCGAAGACGAAGACGAGGGAGAACAGGAGCAGCGTGCCGGTGGTCTGGACCTGGTTGACCGGCCGGTCCCACTTGTCGTAGTCCCAGTCGGGCCGCCGGTTCATGGCCGCGCGGACGTGCGCGTGCACGATCCGCACCCGCAACGCGGCGGCGTACCCCTCGGCCCCGGGCTCGAGCGCGCCGGGATTGGTGACTTCGATCCACCAGGTCGCCGTCTCGACCAGTCGTTTTGTCGCCTTGTGCTCGATGGCGCCGGTGCCCACCAGCGACTTCGTGGCCCGCGATGCGAGGTAGCCGCCCATCAGGGCCATGTCGCCCAGCGGGAAGAGGCCCAGCAGCCCGGTGCGCACGATCGCCCGCGCCCCACGCTCGACGCTGGCCCGATCCACCCACAACGGCGTCGCCTCGACGGCCCGGAAGAACCGACGCAGCTCGTCCGGTGGTTCCTCGATGCTGTCGATGCCGTCCTTGAGCGCCCGCTCGAACAACGCGCGTCCCGCGGGGTTCTCGCGCATCATCGCCACCACCGCGTCGGCAGCGGGATCCTCGGCCTGCGCGAACTCACGCAACCGGCGGACCTGCTGTTCGTCACCCCGGATGTCGCCCCCGGAAAACCGCGCCGCCAGCCGGAACCCACCCTGGCGGAACAACTCAGGCTCGTCCACGCAACCTCACCACCTCTGGACAACAAGTGTTGTCACTTGCCGGGTGCCACGTCAACCCGGTAGGTTCAAGGAGGCCGGAGCAAGGCGGGGATGGACACCGTGTATGCTCGGTCGAGTACTGCGGATGTAGTTCAATGGTAGAACATCAGCTTCCCAAGCTGAATACGCGGGTTCGATTCCCGTCATCCGCTCCACCGGCATAAGCCCTGGTTCGCGTTCCCGGCGAACCAGGGCTTATTGCTTTCCATGTCCCGTTCCCCGGCCTCGCCCACCCGCTCTCTCTCGCAGGTTCCTCGGATGCCAGCAGCCATCCGGGGAGCGGCAGCCACCGACGTGCCACAGAACGTCGAACTCACCTTCTCGAGCAGCCTCGAATGCCACACAGCGCCGCCATGTGAGTTATCCAGAACCCGATAAAAGTAACCACGAGACAACCGCTGGATCGGCGGTAGTGAATACGACAGCCCGGTTGCAACTGTTGAGCTACGCATATTGCCAGATCCGGGGAGGCAGATTTGCGCACGGTTCACTACAAAAATTGCGAGGATGCGACCAGCGAGACCTGCAGGTGCACATGGTGCGCAGGCACGAGACACGGATGGCAAGGCGCACTCGAAATCGCAAAGGATGCGAGCCCGAAGCGATATGACGACTTGCGAAAGGCCGTTGAGGATAACTGGAAAGTAGTCGCCAGCAAAAGACTGAAGACTTCTACGAACCTGGCAGTAAGATCACTCAAGAACGCTGCCACCAGATTACTCAAAGCCGACTTGATCGGCGGGCTCCGTCGATCCGCAAGAAATCCCGTGACTCCCGAATCAACACCCGATCTTGCCACCGGCAGTGAAGATACACAGAAGACCAAAGCCGAAGGGGGTCAAGACCCCGGCGCCGCCAATCTACCCGAGCAGCAAGACAACATACTGGAGCAGATCGACTCGCTGACCAAGGTGATGTTCAACGGCGTCGGACCCAGTGACAACAAACCCAGCGTGACCGCCGGCATCATAGGCAAGATCGAGAATGAGCTGGGCAGGAAAATATCCGATAAAACCCGGCGCGCCATGGCCGATCACTTCTGGTGCGACATACTGGCGCACTTGGCCCACACCTTGGACCAGGCCGTGACCATGGTCGACAAGATCCCGGATCACGTCGCGGACGTGGTCATCAAATCCCGGCCGAACGAGAAGCGCCCGCACGTCGAAGACGTGATCGTCAAGCTTGCTGTCAAGTACGTCTGGACTTACCTGCAGAAGCTCATCCTTTTCGGCCTGACGGCCAAGGGCAAGGCCCTAGTTGTCACCCTTCGCGTCCTCGCCATCCTCATGTGCAAGCAGCCCGACCGGCACAAGGCAGTGATCCAATACTGCGTCGACCCCATGGGGCAACACCTCAAAGACGAGACCAAGGAGAAGCTCAAGACCACACTGCAGGACTGGCTGCCGTCATTCCCGGCGGTGCAGTGAGCCAGTCAGAGTGTTGTCGTGCTCAAGCCTCACTTCTCCTTGTGGAAGACGTAGGCGGCGGATACCGGGTGGTGGCGGTACTTCGACCACTTCGGTTTCAGGGTGATCCATCGGTCGTCTACCACGGCTTCTCGTAGTTCGGCCAGGCGCCAACCGGCGGTCAGCGCCGCGGTGAGGTGGTCGCTGATGAGGTGCACGGTGGTGGAGATGGCGATGGACTCGCCCGCCGCGGTGGTGAAGTGGGTGGGCATGCCTGACGCCATGATGAAGTGCGGGTGCAGGCCCACCAGGGCGAAGTGCGCGTTCGGCGCGGCGACGCGGAAGGCTTCGCGGTACAGCGGCGCGAGGTCCGGCAGGTGCTCGTCGATCAGGGAGGCGATGAGCAGGTCGTACGTGTCGTCCGGCAGGCCGGTGTCGGTGACATCGCCTTCCAGGAGGGTGTCGTGTGCACCTCGCGCGCGGGCGGCGGCGAGCATTTCCGGGGTGAGGTCGATGCCGTCGATCGCGGGCACGCCGTGGCGGCGGAGCCAGGCGCCGGTGCGACCGGTGCCGCAGCCCAGGTCCAGTGCCCTGGTCGTGCGCGACCACTGTGGCACGGTCAGTTCGTCGAGCACGGCGATGTCCATTTCGTCCTGGACCGTGTCCTCGTACGTGCTGACCCACTCGCCATAACCGGTGCGCACGTCGACCGTGCGGTAGCCGCGCGAATCGAAGCTGTCGAACTCCATGCGGCCGAGTATGGCGATCACCACGCCGCACCCCCAACCGAATATCACCGCAGTCGCGCCGGGGCCTTCGTCCGCCACGCCTCTTCGATCAACTCCGCCAACTGCTCCCCGTCGACCTTCGCCAGGTCCACCAGGATCGCGCCGTAGCCGTCGTAGTGCGGCGTCGTGTAGAACGCCGGATCGCCCGAGGCGAGCAGCGCCTCCTTCTCGTCCAGCCCGCACATCAGCACCAAGCCGCCTTCCGCCTCGGTGCGCAGGCGGGCGAACGACTTGCCCGCCACCTTCAGCGCCGGCGTGCGGTACGAAGTGGACTCTTCGACTTCCGGCAGCCGCTTCGCCAGCGCGACAGCGTCTTCCTAGGTAGGCATGCTCCCATTGTCACGGCCCCGGCTTGGAGGAACGGGAACTCACGAGCGCGGCGCGTACATGATCACCGCGACCCCCACCAGGCAGACGGCCACGCCGATCAGGTCGTACCGGTCCGGCCGGTAACCGTCCAGCACCACGCCCCACAGCAGCGAACCGGCCACGAAGATGCCCCCGTACGCGGCGAGGATCCGGCCGAAGTGCGCGTCCGGCTGCAGGGTGGCGACGAAGCCGTACGCCCCGAGCGCCACCACGCCACCGAGCACCCACAGCCAGCCGCGCTGCTCCCGGACGCCCTGCCACACCAGCCACGCCCCGCCGATCTCGGCCAACGCGGCCAGCACGAACAGGACCAGCGAACGCACCACCGTCAACGCGTACCCACCCACGAGAAATCAGTCGCCGAATTGAGCACGATCTTCTCAGCGACCTCGACCAGCGCGGACTCCCAGCCCGGCCCCCGGACCCCGTACTCGGCCGGCGGCGTCCGCAGCACCACCCAGCGCCCGTCCCCGAGCGGCACGCTCAGCGCCGCGCCGGTCTTCGGCTGGAACGGGACGAACTTGCCTCGGATGCCGCGCACCATCACCTCGTACCCGCCGGGGAGATCCGCCGGAGCCGGGGCGACCGCGGCGTCGAACTCCTTCCAGCTTCCCGACGTGTTCCAGTCGGACGCCCTGGTCACCGCGGCCGACGGTGAACTGCCCTCCACCGAAACCTCCACCCGTTCGGGCGGCAGGCCGAGGTCGAACTGGGGGGTGAGCACATCCGCGGACTCGTGCACCGACTCGGCGATTCGCAGTGCGATGCCCCTCGGCTCGGCCACCTCGTGGAACTGCAGGCTCAACCGGACCTTCGGCGCCGGCAGCCAGGCCAGCGAGGCCCGCTCGGGATCGTCGGTCGCCTCGAAAGCGCCGGGCCTGCCGTGCACGCTCGTCCTCTGCGGCTCCGGTGCCGCGGTGATGTCGTCGGTCCACACGGGCAGCCCGTCCGGTCCGGGGGTCGCCTGCACGAACAGGGAGATGCGGGACTCGCCCGACCCCCACGTCCGGATCTGGATGTAGTCGTAAGCGGAACTCCGGCTGGTTTCGACGTACCCGTCCGGCAGCCAGCCCACGTCGTACCGCATCGGCAGGCCGGGCAGCTCCCGTTGCGCGAATCCGGCCACCGGCACCGGGGGCGGTGAGGGCGCCAGCAAGGAGGTCGCGCCCACGGCGAGCACCGCCACGAGGGCCGCGATCAGGCTCACCACCAGCGACTTCCGCGGAGACCGCCGCTCACCGGCCAGTGCGTGCAGGATCGGGCCGCCGTGCGGCACGCGTTCGGCCTGTTTCGCCAGTGCGGCTTTGATCAGCTCCTCGGTCATGCCTGCTCCGCTTCCAGTTCGATGGCCCGCAACCTGGTGAGCGCCCGCGAGATGTGGCTGCGCACGGTGCCTTCCCGGCACCCGAGCAGGGCCGCGATCTCGGCGTCGGAGTAGTCCTCGTAGTAGCGGAGGACCACGGCCGCGCGTTGTTTCGCCGGGAGTGCCGCGATTTCGGCCAGCATCGTGTCCCGCGCGTCGTAGTCATCGGCGGGATCGTCGCTGTGGCCCAGCGCCTCCCACTCGGCGTGCGACAACGAGACGTCGGTCCTGGCCCGGCGGCGGCGCCACGAGAGGTACTCGTTGGTCACCATCCGCTTCACGTACGCGGCGGGCTGGCCGGTCGCGGCGATGCGCGGCCAGCGTTGCTGCGCGCGCAGCAGCGACTCCTGCACGATGTCCTGCGCCAGGTGCGCGTCGCAGGTCAGGACGGTCGCGTACCGCAGCAACGGGTCGAGTCGCTGCGCGACGAACTCGTCGAAGGTGGGGCTCACCCCTCTCAAACGCACCAGCCCCCCGTTCTGTTGAACGGGGGGCCGGTGGATTTTCACGCGGAACTACGGCTTGACGGTGATGCGGTCCGCCGGCGGCGGGGCGACGCCCGGGTGCGCGCCGAAGTAGGCGATCAGCGCGTCCAGGTCGACCGGGCCGCCCGCCAGGTCGGTGCCCTTGGTGAACTCGGTGAACCCGTCCCCGCCGGCGGCGAGGAAGTTGTTCACCGACACCCGGTAGGTGCCCGCCGGGTCGACCGGCTGGCCGTCGATGGTCAGGTCGGAGACCTTCGACCCGGGGGCCGCCGACGACGAATACGCGTACTTCAGCGTCGACGAGACCTGCAGGATCCGCGGCGAGGCCTGCTGCCACTGCTGCTCCAGCACGGCCTTGAGGTTCTCGCCGGTCATCGTGATCGTCTGCATGATGTTCGCGAACGGCTGCACGGTGAACGCCTCGCCGTAGGTGACCACGCCGTCGCCTTCACCGGCGGGCGAGGACGCGTACACCAGGTCCGCGCGCACGCCGCCCGGGTTGGTGATGGCGATCTGCGCGCCGTTCGACTTGGTGGCTTCGAGCTGGGCGTCGGCGATCACGCTGCCGAGCGGCATCTCGCCGGACGGCGCGGCCGCGCGCAGCAGGTCCCCGGAAATGGTGCCGACCTGCTCGTTCGCGATCGGCGCGGCCTTGGTCTTCGCCTCGTCGATCAGCTTCTGCGTGCCCGCGTCGGGCGTGCCGGTGCGGGTGACGATCTCGTTGTGCGCCTTGGACTGCTCACGCACCACCTCGCGCGAGCGGCGGTCGACCTTGAGGTCCACAACGGACAGCAGACGGCCGAAGGAGGCGCCCTGGATCATCGTGCGCGGCTGCCCGGACGGGTCGTTGACCGTGCAGTTGTACTGCTGGTGGCTGTGGCCGGTGAAGATCACGTCGACCTCGGGGGTGACGTTCTCGGCGATCTTGGTGGCCGGACCGGGCAGCGCCTTGCAGTCGTCGGGGCCGCCGCCTTCGGTGTTGTCACCCTGGTGCAGCAGCACGACCTGCGCCTTGATGCCGAGGCGGTCGAGCAGGGTCGCGGTGCGGTTGATCGCCTCGACCTCGTCGCCGAACTTCAGGCCCTTGATCGCCTCCGGGGTGACCACGGTCGGCAGGTCCTTCAGCGTGGCGCCGATGATGCCGATCGGCACGCCACCGGAGAATTCGACGCTGAACGGGAGCAGCGCCGGGATGCCGTTGTCGAAGGTGACGTTGGCGCCGAGGAACGGGAACTTCGCGCCCTGGTACTTGTCCCGGAACTGGCAGCCGTCATCGGGGTGGCAGCCACCGAACTGCATGCGCCGCAGTTCCTGGTACCCCTCGTCGAACTCGTGGTTGCCGACCACCGAGGCCTTGACGCCGATCGAGTTGAGGAATTCGATCGTCGGCTCGTCGTGGAACAGCGCGGAGATCACCGGCGAGGCGCCGACGCTGTCGCCCGCGGAGAGCACCACCGAGTTCTTGACCTCACCGCGCAGCCGCTTCACGTGCGACGCCAGGTGAGCCGCGCCTCCAGCGTCCACAGTGGACCCGTTCGGCAGCGCGACCCGGCCGGAGGAACCGGACGGCGGCTCGAGGTTGCCGTGCAGGTCGTTGAAGGTGATCAGGCGGACGTCGGTGGTGGCGGCCGGCGCGGCGGAGGCGGGTGCGCCCGCCGCGATGAGGCCGAGCGAGGCCAGCACGGCCACCCCGAGGGTGCCTGCTCGCCTGCGCAGGCGGGTAGTCAAGATCATTTCTCCTCCGTTTCGGGCACGGAGTCTGCCTGGTCGCCAGGCCATCCACCAGAGGAGAAAGGCGGCTAGTGGGTTAATTCGCTGCCGGACAACAGCACGTGCGCGACCAGTTCCGGATCGTCACTCATCGGCACGTGCCCGCAGCCGGGCAGGCGCACGAGTTCAGCCCGCGGGCAGATCCGGCGGAGTTCGGCGGCACGCGGCGGGAAGACGATGCGGTCGTACTGGCCCCACGCGATGGTCACCGGTAGGTCGGCCACCTGGCCGTCGAACCGGATGTCGCGACCGGCCGCGATCGCCGGGGCGAATCCGGGCGCGCCGGCGAAGGCCCGCATGTCGTCCAGCACCACCTCGGCCGCCAGGCGCGCCGGTTTCGCGACGATCAGCCCGACCATGGCGCGCCGCCCGGCCGGTGTGGCCGCGAGCCGGCGCGCGATCCCGGCGGGCATGCGCTGCGCGGCGTGGCGATGCGCGCGAAGTACCCGCAACGCGTGCAGTTGCTGTCGCCGCGTCCAGAGTCCCGCCGGCGAGAGCGCGGTGACGCTGCGGACCAGGCCGCGCTGACCGAGGCCCAGCGCGAACAGCCCGCCCATCGAGTTGCCCGCCACGTGCGGCCGGTCGAGGCCGAGCCCGTCGAAGAACTCCGCCATCGCCTCGATGCCGTTCTCCAGCGTGAACGGCTTGTCCGACATCGGCGACTCACCGAAGCCCGGCACGTCCACCGAGATCACCTCGCGGTGCGGCGCGAGCAGCGGCACCACCGGTGCCCATGCCTGGCGCCGGTGCCCGACCCCGTGGATCAGCACCAGCGGTTCCCCGGACCCCGTCCGGTCGAAGGCCACCTTGCCCATTACCCGACGGTAACAGCTGGAACTTACCGACGGTAGGTTCCGCCGCCCCGGCCACCCGGCCGGTCCCACCTCGGCCATTCGGCCGACCGGCCGCCGGACCGGGCAGCTTTTCGACCGAAGCGGCCGGGACCTGCGAATTCCTAACGTTCTGGGGTATGACGCACGCACAGGCCACCGCCCTCCAGTACGGACTGCTCGCGTTCCTCGCGGTCTGGGGCACGCTGGTCATCCCGCAGGCGATCGTGCAGTACGCCCGGCACGGCCGGATCCGGCCGAAGGGGCTGCTGGCCAGTGCGGTGCTCACCCTCTACGCCTGCCTCGCGCTGGCCGTGGTGCTGCTGCCGCTCCCCGGACCGGGCACCGCGCGCCTGAGCCAGACGGTGCAGCTGGTCCCGTTCCAGTGGGTCGCCGACATCGGCACCGAGATGGGCGAGCACGGCCTGGCGGGCTGGCAGGCGCTGGGCACGCTGGCCTTCCAGCAGCTGGCGATGAACGTGGTGCTGCTGGTGCCGCTCGGCGTGGTCGCCGGGCTGGCGTGGCGACAGGGCTTCGCGCGGACCGCCGCGATCGGCTTCGGCGTCTCGCTGGCGATCGAGTTCACCCAGGGCACCGCGAACTTCGGCACCGCGCCGTTCGTCTACCGGATCTTCGACGTGGACGACCTGTTCGCGAACACCATCGGGGCCGCGCTGGGCTGGGTGCTCGCGGCGCTCTACCTCGCGCTGCGTGCGGGTGCGGCCTCAGCCGTCGAAGCGCCGGTCGCTCATCGAGGTGGCCAGGCGAGCGGGCGCCAGGGGGTCCACCTCACCGAGCCGCGCCAGCCTCGCCCGGCGCTGGGCGGCGTGGCGGCGAGCCGCTCGCTTGTCCTCACGCAACACCACGAACGCCGCGGCCGCGAAGACCGCCAGCACCAGGGTCACGACCAGGACAAGCTCCACCACGCCACCTCCACACGCCGCTGTGCGTCAGATCACACAGGGTACGCATTTCGTGGTGATTTGGCCAACAACCCGAATTATCAGTGGTCCTGACGCGGCAGGACGCAAAATTCGTTGCCCTCCGGGTCGGTCAACACGATCCACGGGTGGTCGGGCGCCTCGTCGAGCAGCGAGGCGCCCAGCCCGATGAGCCGGTCCACCTCCGCGCGCTGGTCCCGCTCGACCGGGCCGAGGTCGAGGTGCAGCCGGTTCTTCACCACCTTGCCCTCGCCGACCGGCTGGAAGAGCAGGCGCAGCCCGTCCGGCTGGGCCGGATCCCCGATGGTCAGGTATTCGAGGCCGTGGGAGTCCTTCCAGCGCTCGATCTCGCGGTAGTCCAGCGCCGCGCACCAGAACTCGGCGAGCCGGTCGGAATCGTCGCAGTCGATGGTCAGAGCCAGCACTTTGGTCGACATCACACCAACGTATCCAGCCGGGCCGGTGTGCACACTTGTTGCCGTGCGACCCACCCCCGAGCAACTCGCCGCGGCCCACGGCGGCGAGATCGACGACGTCATCGCCCCCGGGCTGAAGGTGCTCTTCTGCGGCATCAACCCCGGCCTCTACTCCGGCGCGGTGGGCCTGCACTTCGCCAGACCGGGGAACCGGTTCTGGCCGGCGCTGCACGCGAGCGGGTTCACCCCGCGGCGGTTCCGCCCCGACGAGCAGCACGACCTGCTCGACCTGAGCCTCGGCATCACCAACCTGGCCGCGCGCACCACGGCCAGGGCGGATGAGCTGGCCAAGGAAGAACTGCACCAGGGCGGGCTGATCCTCACCGAAAAACTGGCCCGCTACCGGCCACGCTGGCTCGCGGTGGTGGGGATCACCGCCTATCGGACGGCGTTCCGGCAGCCGAAAGCAACCGTGGGCGAGCAGGCCGAAACCATCGCCGGAACGAAGGTCTGGGTGTTACCCAATCCCAGCGGTTTGAACGCACACTGGACGCCCGCGGCGCTCGGCGAGGAGTTCCGGCGACTCCGCGTAGCGAGCGAGGAGGACGTAACCCACCCTCAGTAGACCCGGTCACCAGCCCTCGCGCGGGTCTCGCACCGTCGTGGGACAGGTCACCCGGGTAACTTACTGACAGTCGATTCCGCAAACACGGATGCGGCCATGAGGGGGATCTGGCGTCACGAGGTCTCCGGCGGCAACTCACACAACCAGGAGGAACATCGTCGGCCGGTCCCGGCAGGGGGGACCGGCGTGTGGTGGTGCGCGGCCGGGGGGCCGGGCAGCACCCCGGCGGCGATGCGCGCACGAAGATGGAGATCGCATGACCCGCAGCACCGACCCCGGCCGGGCACATCCCCCGGGGGCATCGGCCCCGCCGATACCCCCGGTCACCGGCGGTCGCGGCTTCACCGTCGCGGCGGTGGAGGCGGTCCCGATCTTCCGGGACGGGCTGTCCGCGCTGATCCAGCGGTCCCACGGGATGACCTGGGTCGGCCACGCCGCCAACCACCACACCGCGCTGCAGCTGTGCGAGCAGCTCAAACCGGAGATGATCCTGCTCGACTCCGGGCTGGACCCGAACTGCCACCTGACCCGACTGCTCACCGCGGCCGAGCACCCGCCGATCGTGGTCGTGCTGATCCGCGAAGCCACCCGCACCTCGCGCTACCTCACCTCGGCCATCGGCGCCGGCGCCCGTGCCGCGGTGCCCCGGTCCGCCGAGCCGCGACGGGTGGTCGAGGCCATGCGCCGCGCCCACATGGAGACCCGGTACCTCGACCCGGCGCTGGCGACCCTGGCCGTCCGGCCGAAGCGGCAGCCCGCGGCGGACGGGCGCCCGGCGACCGGCCCGCGCGCGCAGATGCCGCTGTCCCGCCGGGAGTACCAGGTGCTGCAGCTCATCGCGGAGGGCATGGAGAACTCGGCGATCGCGAAGGTGCTCTACCTCTCGGTGGAGACCGTGCGCACGCACGTGAAGTCCATCCTGCGCAAGCTCGCGGCCAGGGACCGCACGCACGCGGTGACCACCGCGTTCCGCTCCGGCATCCTGATCACCCACCCGGACGATTGCGCCCAGCTCCCGGAAAGTGCCGAACCACAGAAGTGATCGGGATCACATCCATTGGTGAGGATCGTCGATCACATCTGGACGGATTCACTTGCCGTGAGTTACCGAGGGGTAATATCCTGAAGTTACCGGCCAGTAGGGCAGTAGACGGCTACGGCGTGCCCACCGGAAACCCCGAGCGACACGGAGCGACGAAATGGGCCACTACAAGAGCAACGTACGAGACCTCGAGTTCAACCTGTTCGAGGTGCTCGGCGTGCAGGAACGCCTCGGCAAGGGCGTGCTCGCCGAATCCGACGAGGAGACCGCCCGCGGGGTGCTGAGCGAGCTGAACAAGCTCGCCGTCGGCCCGCTGGCCGAGTCCTTCGCCGACGCGGACCGCAACCCGCCGGTGTACGACCCCAAGACCTTCTCGGTGAAGCTGCCCGAGTCGTTCAAGAAGAGCTACGAGCGGCTGTACGAGGGTGAGTGGTGGCGCCTCGGCCTCACCAATGACCTCGGCGGCTTCGGCCTGCCCCCGACCGTGCAGTGGGCGGCCTCGGAGCTGATCCTCGGCGCGAACCCGCCGCTGTTCATGTACCTGGCGGGCCCGAACTTCGCGATGATCGTGAACAAGAACGGGACCGACGAGCAGAAGCGCTGGGCGCAGCTGATGATCGACAAGGCCTGGGGCGCCACCATGGTGCTCACCGAGCCGGACGCCGGTTCGGACGTGGGCGCCGGGCGCACCAAGGCGGTGCTGCAGGAGGACGGTTCCTGGCACCTCGACGGCGTGAAGCGGTTCATCACCTCGGCCGAGCAGGACCTGACCGAGAACATCATGCACCTGGTGCTGGCGCGGCCAGAGGGTCCCGGCATCGAGACCAAGCCGGGCACCAAGGGCCTGTCCCTGTTCCTGGTGCCGAAGTTCCACTTCGACAGCGAGACCGGTGAGCTGGGCGAGCGCAACGGCGCCTACGTCACCGGCGTCGAGCACAAGATGGGCATCAAGGCGTCCACCACCTGCGAGCTGACCTTCGGCCAGCACGGCGTGCCCGCCAAGGGCTGGCTGCTGGGCGAGGTGCACGATGGCATCGCGCAGATGTTCCAGGTCATCGAGTACGCCCGGATGATGGTCGGCACCAAGGCCATCGCCACGCTGTCCACCGGCTACCTGAACGCGCTGGAGTTCGCCAAGGAGCGGGTGCAGGGCGCCGACCTGCCGAACATGCTGGACAAGACCGCGCCGCGGGTGACCATCACGAACCACCCGGACGTCCGCCGGTCGCTGATGCTGCAGAAGGCCTACGCCGAGGGCCTGCGCGCGGTGTACCTCTACACCGCGACCTACCAGGACCTGCTCTGGACCGGTGAAGGCAGCGAGGACGAGCTGAAGCTGGCCGAGCGGGTGAACGACCTGCTGCTGCCGATCGTCAAGGGTGTCGGGTCCGAGCGGGCCACCGAGCAGCTGGTGCAGTCGCTGCAGACGCTCGGCGGTTCGGGCTTCCTGCAGGACTACCCGATCGAGCAGTACATCCGCGACGCGAAGATCGACTCGCTGTACGAGGGCACCACGGCCATCCAGTCGCTGGACTTCTTCTTCCGCAAGATCGTCCGCGACAAGGGCCAGGCGCTGGGGCACATCGCGAACGAGATCACCAAGTTCATCGACGCCGAGAGCGGCAACGGCCGGCTCAAGAACGAGCGCGCGCTGCTCAAGCAGGCCCTCGAGGACACGCAGGGCATGCTGGGCGCGATGATCGGGCAGCTGACCTCGTCGCAGGAGGACCCGAAGAACATCAACAAGGTGGGCCAGCACACGGTGCGCCTGCTGATGTCGGCGGGCGACCTGCTGGTCGGCTGGCAGCTGCTGCGGGCCGCCGAGGTGGCCATCGCCAAGCTGGACGCGGGTGCTTCGGCCAAGGACACCCCGTTCTACGAGGGCAAGATCGCGGTGGCGTCGTTCTTCGCCAAGACCGTGCTGCCGGAGCTGACCTCGCGCCGCGCCATCGTCGAGGCGGCGGACAACGACCTGATGGACGTGCCGGAAGCCGCGTTCTGATCCTGGTCTCCACCAGGGAGGGGCCGGGCGGGGTTCACCCGCTCGGCCCCTTCGGGGTTTGGCCGTTTTCGTCGGAGGTACCCCGACGTCAAGACGGTGTAAGGGAGACGGCTAATGGAAATCGCAGGCATCATCAGCGCGATCGTCGTAGGGCTGATCATCGGCATCCTCGGCCGCTTGGTCGCCCCGGGCAAGCAGGGCATCCCGATCTGGCTGACCCTGCTCGTCGGTGTTATCGCCGCGTTCATCGGCACCGCGATCGCGCGGGGGGTGGGTTACGCGGACACCAAGGGCTTCGACTGGCTCGAACTGCTGACGCAGGTGATCGTCGCGGCTATCGGCGTTTCGATCGCCGCGGGGCTCTACGGTCGGCGTCGCGTCACGCACTAGTGCTTGTTTGTTCGATGTTCCGATGGGCGGCGCCTTGGTGCGCCGCCCATCGTCATGTCTGACCTAGTCGCGGAACGACGCGCAAGCCACCGCGACGTACGCGGGCTTCGGCGCACGCCAGGTGACCTGCGCCCAGCGGTTGTCCTTCACCTGGAGGTTCTTGCCGCCGACGCAGGAGTACTCCCCACCGACCACCGGCTTGCCGCATGGTTCGTCGGGGTTGGTCGGCAGGTTCAAGCAGGTGGTGTAGCTGTCGCAGGAGAGCGTGGCCAGCAACTGCCCGCTCAACTGCGGCTCGGCGCGGACGTTGAGCTTGCACTCGTTGGTCACCGTCGCGTGCACCAGCGCGGGCCCCTCCCCGGCACTGGCGGCGGGGGCGCCCGCGATCGACATCCCCACCACCGCGACCACCGGCAGTACCTTGGCGAACTTGGACACCCGACCTCCTTGTTTGCTGTATGTCCTGACCCACAGTAGCCATGCGCGCGCGAAGGGCAATTACTCGATAGGGCGGTACGGTGGCGCCCGTGGAACTGGACTTCTACCGGCACGAACTGACCGAAGTACCGGACTCCGTGTGGTCGGCCGCGGACCTGCGGGTGCTGAACCTGGCGGACAACAAGCTGACGTCAGTGCCCTCGCGGATCGGCACGCTGACGTCGCTGCACACGCTGGACCTGGGGCACAACCAGCTGACTTCGGTGCCGGATTCGCTGGGTTCGCTGCCTTCTTTGACGGAGTACCTGTATCTGAGCGACAACCAGCTGACGGCCTTGCCGGATTCGCTCTGCCAATTGAGTGGCTTGCGCTATCTGGGGGCCACCGACAATCTTTTGGTCTCCCTTCCCGTTGATATCGGTTCGATGCGTTCCCTGCGGGAACTACGCTTGTACTACAACCGATTGACTTCCCTGCCGGAGTCGATTGGTTCTCTGGGTTCTTTGCGAGAACTGTATTTGCGGGGAAATCGCCTGAGCGCTCTGCCGTCTACTCTCGGCTCGCTGACGGACCTGCGACACCTGGACTTGCGGGAGAATGCTTTGACTTCGCTGCCGGAGTCGCTGCTGGACTTGCCCAAGCTGGGGAAGCTGGATCTGCGGTGGAACAAGCAACTGGAGTTGCCGGGGTGGTTGCCACAGTTGGAAGCACAAGACTGCGTCGTCCTACTCTGACCCTCCGTCCACAGGCACCTCCTTGTCCACAGGCCCCATCTCAAGCACCCCCATCCGTGGAGTGAGGGCTATAGACTGGCGATAGGGGCCGCCCCGGGGAGGGTGGGGGGCTGCCTGTCGGTGGGTCGATGACGCACCTTCATGCGTTCTCCCGTGGGCGATGGCTAGTCGTTCGGCGAGCGTGGGTGCCTAAATGCAGACTTCGACTGCCTGAGTGCGGAACTCGATGGCCGGAACGTGGAACTCAGCTGCCCGAGCGCGGGACTCGGGTGCCTGAACGTGGAATTCGACTGCCTGAGTGCAGGATTCGAGTGCCCGAGCGCGGGACTCGGTGCCTGAACGTGGGAGTCAGGTGCCTGAACGTGGGACTCGGCTGCCTGAATGTAGGACTCGAGTGCGTGAACGTGGGACTCAGCCCACGGGCGTGGAACTCGGCTGCCGGAACGTGGAGTTGGCTGCACGGGCGTGGCGTTCGAGTGTTCGGGCGTGGAGTTCAGTGGGACTGGCTGCACCGGGCGGAACTCGAAGGCCCGAACGTGAGACTCAGCCGCCCATCGCGGGCTCGGTTGTCTGGCTTTGGTCTTTGATCGCTCGGTGTCGATTCCGGCTGGCCAAACCCGGGGTTCTCCCGCGCGAGTGTGTGGGACTCCGGCGTTCGAACGTGGAACTCGGCTCCCCCAATGCAGCACTCGGGTGCCTGAACGTGGGACTCAGCTACCTGAGTGTGGAGTTCGGCCGTCTGAACGTGGAAGTCAGGTGCCTGAGTGTGGAGTTCGGGTGCTCGAGTGTGGGACTCAGGTGCCTGGGTGTGGGACTCGGGCGCCGGAACGCGGGACTCGAGTGCCCGGGCGTGGGACTCGAGTCCACGAACGCGGGGTTCGGGTTTCTGAACGTGGGACTCGGGTGCCTGAGTGTGGGACTTGAGTTCGTGAGCGCAGGACTCGGGTGCCGGAATGTGGAAGTCGGCTGCGCGGACGTGGGGTTCGGGTGATCGAGTGCGGGGTTCGGGTGCCTGGGGGGTGGGACTTGGGTGCACGGACGTGGGCTTGGGGTTAGGGGCGGGGGGTGGAGGGGGCTGGGGGTTGGGATTTGGGGCAGGTGGTTTGGGGGCGGGGGGCGTAGGTGGTTACTCGTGGTTCTCGGGCTAGTTCGGCGCCGGTGTTCGGGTCGTAGAAGATGCGGGTGTCGGTGACGGTGAAGCCGGGGACGCCGCGGATGGGTTTGCACCGGCGTCCTGAGCCGCGTTCTTCCGGTGGGGCGATGACGTTCGACTGCGGGCCGGTTTCGCCTTCCACCCGGAATCGCTTGGTGCCCCAGATCTTCACGGTCACGGAGTTCGCGCTGGTCAGCGTCTGGATGGCCACCCCGGTCGGGGCGTCGTTGGTGAAGCGCAGGTCGACCGCGGAACCGTCGTCCTCCAGTGACTTGGCGTCCCGCCCGGCGGGGAAGCGCGCCAGGTGGAAGCTGTGCGAGCTGTGCTCGGCGTCGGCCAGTCCGGCGAAGTAGACGGCGTTGTACAGGGTGGACGTGAACTGGTTGATCCCACCGCCGTAGACCTCCGCGCCGGTGCCGTCCTCGTGCACCGGCGCTTTGATGTAGCCCTGCGAGGCGGTGGTCGGGCCCGCGTAGCCGTTGAGGCTGAACGTGTCGCCCGGCCGCACGATCGCCCCGGCGACCTTGCCCGCGAGGGTCTTCACGTTGCGCGCCACGTCCCCCGAGAACCCCTCGCTGGTGTACTCGCCGATGACCTCCTTGATGCCCATCGCGTTCGCCGCGTCCGTGGGCACGGCGGGCGGGACGGGTTCGTAGGTCACCTGCAGCTCGTGCGCGTCCGGGCGCTTCACCACGTCCAGCAGCGGCGCGAACGTCGGGGCCCACGCCACCTTCCGGCCGTCCTCGGACGGCTGCACCGACGGTGACGCGTCGGTGAACACGATCTTCGCGTCCTTCGGCTGCCGTTCGGTGTCCTCCAGCTGCGGCTGCGCGAGCAGTTGCAGGCTGCCCTGGTCGATCCGCACGTCGAGGGAGCCGGCGTCGTTCGGCGTGAACTGCATCGCGGCGGCGATCGCGTCCGGCTTGAGCACCGCCTCGCCCCCGTCGCCGCGCAGGTAGGTCGGCTGCGCGACGGCGGGCTTCACGATCTGCTCCAGCGTCGCCCGGACACCCT
Organism: Saccharothrix sp. AJ9571; assembly: GCF_021725495.1. NCBI lineage: Bacteria > Bacillati > Actinomycetota > Actinomycetes > Pseudonocardiales > Pseudonocardiaceae > Saccharothrix > Saccharothrix sp. AJ9571. Next base: position 2,306,964 of record NZ_CP091382.1, read on the forward strand.
CGCTGGTCGCCTTGGGCAGGCCCACCTGCACCGGCAGCTCCACCTGACCCCCGCTGATCCAGCTTTCCTTGATCAGCTCGGCGGCGCGCCGGACGTCGGTCATCTCCTGCCGCTGCCGGGGCTCCACCACGATCGGCGTCACCCCGCCGTCGCTGCTCTGGATCGACTCGAAGCGGATGCCGCCCTCGGTCATGGCGTGGTTGAGCCGGTCGGCGGCGAAGGTGGCCAGTGCCTGCTTGAGCTCGTCCGGATCGCTGGAGGTGACCACGCCGACCTCGCGGGTGGTGAAGAACGAGGCGATCCGGGTGAACGGGTCCAGCGGCTGCATGCCCGCCTTGGACACCGTCTCCGCCCAGTCGATGTCGAACCCGGAGGTGGTCGGGTCGAGCTCGGCCGTCACGTCCCCGGCGCGCACCGGCACCGGCTTGGTCAACCGCGGTTCCAGCTCCTGGCGCAGCAGCGCCTCGGCCGCACCGCGCTCCATCCCGCCGACGGGCACGCCGACCACGGTCACCCCGCGCGGCACGGTGCCCGAGCTGAAGTACAGGTCGGCGGCGTAGAGCACGAGGAACAACGCGAGGAAGGCGCCGATGCCGACGAACAGGCGGCCGATGGCGAACCGGCGGCGGGTGGACTCGCTGCGCGGGCGCTCCAGCACCACCGGTTTGTCCAGCAGGGAGTCGGCCAGCCCCTCGTCGTGCTGCCGGGGGGCCGGGGGTTCGACCTCGACCAAGTCGGCGTCGAACTCCGGCCAGAAGTGGTCCGGGACCGTCGCCGTCGGACGGTCGAGCTCTTCTCGCACTTGCCACCTCCCGAGCGGTCGGGTGGCGGCGAGCGCCTACAAGTACAGCCCGGTGCCGTGCTCCGTGCGCTCGCTCGCCATGGCGTGAATGTCGCGCTCGCGCATCACCAGATACCCCTCGCCCTGGATCTCCACCTCGAGTTGGTCATCCGGGTTGAACAGGACTCGGTCGCCGACCTTCACGTTGCGCACATTGTTGCCAACACCGAGTACATCACCCCAGGCGAGCCGCCGCGCGACTTGAGCCGTCGCCGGGATGACGATGCCGCCGCTGCTGCGGCGCTCACCGTCCTCACCGGACAGCTTGGCCAGCACCCGGTCGTGCAGCATTTGGATTTCGAGCTTGGCCGCGGATTGTTCGGACACGACCCGAATGCTACGCCGCGAAATTCACTCCGCCGGGGTACCCGCCATCATCAGCTCCAGCGCCCGGTCGCCGCCGGGTTCCAGCCGCACCGGCACGCCCCAGTCCTGCCGCGTGACCCGGCAGACCGGGTGCTCGGTCGCGCTGTCGCAACTGGCCGCCTGCGCGACCACCTGGAGCACGCCCTCGGTGATGCCGTCGGCGAGGCGGATGCGGCGGACCAGGTCGGTGCCCACGCCCGCGCCCTCGGCCAGCAGCTCCGGCGGGGACGCGCTGATCTCCAGGCGGGTCGACGGGCCGTAGCGGTCGTCGAGCTTCTCGCCGGGCGGCGGGGTGAAGACCACGCTGAACTCCAGCTCACCGGGGGAAAGCACGGACGGCGGCCGTCGCACGGCGTGCGCGTCACCCTCGACGCTCTCGACCCCGTCGGCGGCGATCGCGGTGATCCGGTGCCCGGAGGACTCGACGACCAGCAGTTCGTCGCCGCGCACCAGCAGCCCGGACGGCTCGGCGAGGCCGATGGCCACAGTGGACACCCGCGCGGTCCGCGGGTCGTAGCGGCGGACGGCACCGTTGTAGGTGTCGGCGATCGCTATCGAACCGTCCGGCAGGGCGGCGAGGCCGAGCGGGTGCTGCAGCAGCGCCTCGGCGGCTTCGCCGTCGCGGTGGCCGAAGGAGAACAGGTCCACGCCGACCGCGGTGTGGACAGTGGACGACTCGTCGATCCAGCGCAGGGCCGAGGTCTCGGCGTCGGCGAGCCACAGCTTGCCCGGCGTGACGGCGAATCCCGAGGTCTGCGCGAAAAAGGCCTCGCTCGCCTCGCCGTCGCGCAGGCCTTCGACGGTGGTCCCGGCGAAGCGGCGGATGGTGCCCTCGACCGGGTCGAAGGCGGAAAGCGTGTGGTTGCCCGCCATCGCGACGATGACCGAGCCGGCGGGCTCCCACCAGATGACGTCCCACGGGCTGGTGAGGTCGACCTTGAGCGCGTCGCCGCCGGAGTCGCCGTCGCGCCACTGCTCACCGGTGCCCGCGACGACGGTGACCTCGCCGGTGTCCAGGTTCAACCCCTGGAGCTGGTGGGCGGCGGTGTCGGCGACCACCGCGTGGTACCCGGCCCGCTCGGCGACCTCGGGCGGCAGCAGGGCGAGGCCGGACGGCTCGGTGAACGGCTCGCCGCGCCGGCCCGTGCCGAAGCGGCGGACCAGGCGGTCACCGTCCAGTTCGGCGATGGAGTGGTTGCCGGTGTCGGCGACCAGAAGATGTCCGTTCGCAGTGGACACCGCCTTGCTGGGGAAGCGCAGCAGGCTCTCGGCCTCGTCGAGCGGCACGTACGGACCGCCGCCGCGGCGCAGCGTGCCCTCGTGCTTCACCACCAGCTCGGCGATCACCCGGCGCAACGCCTCGGCATGCCCCTCACCGGCGGCGACGTGCACGACGTAGCCCTCGGGATCGACGACCACCAGCGTCGGCCACGCGCGCACGGCGTACTGCGACCAGGTGGTGAGCTCGGGGTCGTTGAGCACCGGGTGGTGCACCTCGTAGCGGCGCACCGCGGCCTCGATCGCGGCCGCCTCACCCTCGTGCAGGAACTTCGGCGAGTGGACCCCGATGGTCACCAGCACGTCGGCGAACTCGGCCTCCAGCGGGCGCAGCTCGTCCAGGACGTGCAGGCAGTTGATGCAGCCGGAGGTCCAGAAGTCGAGCAGGGTGATCTTGCCGCGCAGGTCGGCGAGGCGCAGGCGCTCACCGCCGGTGTTGATCCACTCGCGGCCGGCCAGCTCAGGTGCCCGCACCCGGGCCTGACGATTGCTCACCCCCCACAGCTAACACGAGCCACCGACAATTCCCAGTCAGTGGGAGGCTTCCGCGCGGGTTTTGAGGCGGCGCAGGGTGGCTTCGATGTTGCGCTGGTTCTGCTCGTCCCGCTGGAAGACGCCGGTGACCGCGGAGGTGGGCAGCTTCAGCCAGCCGGGTCGGCGCTCCCACGTGCTTTCGGTCACCACGCAGCCGGTCTCGGTGGCGGTGATGTCGTACTGCCACCGCGAGACCGGGAGCCCCGCCACCGAGGTGACCTCGAAGGCGAACCGGCGGCCCGCCCAGGCGTCGGTGATCTCCGAGGTGGTGCTCCACCGGCGGAACCCGCGCCGGTTGCTGCCCTTGAACCGGGCGCCGACGACCGCCTTGTCGGCGCCGTCGAGCCACCGGTGCCCGGAGTACTCCTCGGCCAGTTCCGCCAGCACGCCCAGATCGCTGACCAGCTCGTACACCCGCTGCGGACTGGCGTTGACCTCGATCCGCCCCTTCGCGTTCGGTTCAGCCATGTATCGCAAGATACAAGGTCAGCCCCGGCGCAGTGTCCTGGTGACGCCCGCGGCCACCGTGGTCGCCAGCGTCCAGCCCATCGCGGTGAACCCGACCGCCACCCACTTGTCGGCGCCCTCCATGAACCAGCGGCTCTTGTTGCCGAAGTCGACGATCGGCACCAGCAGGTCGACGGTGTAGAGCACCGGGCTCCACTCCAGGCCCTTGTCGTCGCTGTTCACCGCGCACCGGCCGCCGCTCTGCGCGTAGTTCTGGGTGTCGGTCAGGCACGGGTGGTCGGTCTGCCCGGTGGCGAACCAGATGCTGCCGGAGATCAGCAGCAACAGCAGCCAGCCGACCGCGCGGCCGGGCCGGTAGCCGTAGCCGACCATCGAGCGCTGCAGCCAGCTCCACAACCGGACCAGCGGCCCGAGGAAGCGGTAGCCGTCGGCCAGCGACTCGTACCGGAACTGCTGCTTCTTGAACAGCACGGTCGAGGCGTGCTCCTCGTTACCGCTGGTCCGCAGCATCTCGGCGAGCTGGTCGTACGGGCCGGGCCGGTAGCCGCCCATCGCCCGGCGCAGCAGGCGGATGCGCTGCTCGACCGCGGCGTCGTCCTTGATGCCGATCGGCACCTTCATCGAGTCGTAGCGGAAGTCCTCCAGGTCGAGCCCGCCGGTGGCCTCCCACAGCTCGGGGTTGTCGTTGAGCGTGACGCAGTGCGCCCCGGCCAGCACCACCTGACCGCGGGGCGCGATGTCGGGGACCAGCGCGAACTCGTCGGCGGTGACCGAGCCGACGTCGAGCGCGATGCCGTCGCGGTCGCTGGACTGGAGCACCGCGCCGGTCAGGTCGATCCGGCGGGCGACCACCGCGCCGTCCAGGTTGACCCCGCCCTCGGCGTGGAACCGGCGCTCGCGGTTGGCGGTGAACACCAGGTCACGGCCGATGCGACCGGCCCGCACGTCCACCGAGAAGCTGGTGTTCGGCCGGACCGCGGGCTTGACCACCTCGGTGCCGTAGAGGTCGATGCTGCCGCCGACCTCGATGCCCTGCAACCGGAGCGTGCCTTCCACGGTCGCGTCGGTGATGTGCAGGTTCCCGGCGATCTTGGCGCGACGGGCGGAGAAGACGTCGCGCTCGTGGTGGTGCAGGGTGGCGTTCCAGGCGAGCACGTTGCCGCCGACGGTCACGTCCGACAGGCGGCACTGGCCCATCGGCACGTTCAGGCTGGTCGCCTCGATGTCGCCGTTGATCTCGGTGCCGTCGATGTGCAGCGCGCGGTCGTAGAACGGCTCGACGTACCCGCGGGCGACGGAGATCTCGGCGTGCGCGAGCCGCAGGGTGCCGCCGATGTGCGCGTTGACCATGCGGATGGTGCCGGTGGCGCGGAAGTCGTCGCTGAGCTCCACGTTGCCGTCGACGCGCAGCCGGTCGGCGCTGATCGCCGGGCGCGGGTCGAGGTAGGGGTCGCGGGACTTCCACTGGTCCACCACGATCGGGCCGTGCTGGCTGGTGTGCAGCCGGGCGCCGCGCAGCACGATGTCACTGTCCACCTTGGCGCTGGGCAGGTAGATGATGCCGTTGGCGGAGAAGCGCTTGCGGGCCTTCGGCGGGCCGTAGGTGTCGACCTCGCAGAGCAGGCTGCCGCCGATGTGCAGGCCGTTGCCGTTGAGCGCGAAGCCGTCCGGGTTGTGCAGGGTGGCGCCGGAGAAGTTGACGTTACCGCCGGTCTTCAGGCCGGGGACGCGGATCTCGCCGTCGGCTTCGAGGCGGTAGGCGAGCAGCGCGCCGGTGATCTCCAGCCGGTCGGCCTGGATGGCCTTGCCGCGGGCGTGCCTGATGCGGGTCCGGGTGAGCACCACGGAACCCTCGATGGCGGCGTCGGTCAGGTTGATCGCCGCGTCGGGGCGGCCGCGCTCGCGGTCGTCACCGCGCTGGACCGCGGTCTCGCTGTGCCCCTTGACCGTGTGCTCGACCTCCACCTCGCAGCGGATCAGCCGGACGTCGTTGCGGCTGCGCATGTTGCGGGCCTTGAGCCCGGGCAGCCAGCAGCGGCGGAACACCAGTCCGAGCAGGGTCGCCTCGCGCACGTCCGGCGCTTCCTCGAACCGGCAGCGCTCGAAGCGGAAGAGGTACTCCAGATCGAGCGCGCGCAGGTCGAAGCGGCCGGTGATGTAGGCGTCCTCGACCTGCACCAACGGCGCGTTGGTCGACTGCTTGCGCAACCGGAGCAGGCCGCCCGCCTCCGGCACGATCAACGGCTTGATCAGGTCCTCGGCGCGGATCTCGAAGCGCTTGTCGGGATCGGGCTGGAAGGGGTCGAAGGCGTCGGGCGGTTCGGGCGGATCACCCGGCTCCTGCTCGTCACGGGTCCCGCCTCGCCGGAACACCACCACCCGCGCTCCCCCTCCTCATGAACACACCCATGCTAGGAGTGGGGCATTACCAGCGCCCTCCCGTCGCCCACCACCACCCTCAACGGAGCTGCGCGCGGTTCTCAAACGCAAGTAATGCCCCACTCACAGCATTCGAAGACCCCTATTCGACGGGGTGCGTGGGGTTGAGCACCCGCGACAGGAACGTCTTCGTCCGCTGCTGCTGCGGGTCCCCGATCACCCTGGCCGGCGGACCCTGCTCGACCACCACACCGCCGTCCATGAACAACACCACGTCGGCCACCTCACGCGCGAACTGCATTTCGTGCGTGACCACCAGCATGGTCATGCCCTCTTCGGCGAGCTGGCGCATCACGCTGAGCACGTCGCCGACGAGTTCCGGGTCCAGCGCCGACGTGGGTTCGTCGAACAGCATGACCTCGGGGTTCATCGACAGCGCCCGCGCGATCGCCACCCGCTGCTGCTGCCCGCCGGATAGCTGCATCGGCAGCGAGTTCGCCTTTTCCGAGAGCCCGACCTTCTTCAGGTTGTCGTGCGCGATCCGCTCCGCCTCGGCCTTGTCGCGCTTGAGCACCTTGCGCTGCGCGATGGTGAGGTTGTCCAGCACGGACAGGTGCGCGAACAGGTTGAACGACTGGAACACCATGCCGATGCCGCGCCGCGCGTGGTCGATGTCGACGTCGGGGTCGGTGATCTCGTGGCCGTTGACCACGACCTTGCCCTGGTTCGGCTCTTCGAGCAGGTTCACGCAGCGCAGGAGGGTGGACTTGCCGGAGCCGGACGGCCCGATGATGCAGACCACCTGCCCGCGCTTCACCAGCAGGTCGATGCCCTTGAGCACTTCCAGCTCACCGAACGCCTTGTGCAGTCCGGAAACCTCGACGATCAAGTCGCTCATGCCTCGACCTCCAGGCCTCGGGTCTGCTTCCGGCCGGTCCGGCGCTCCAGGTACCGCGAGAGGTAGCCGAGCGGCAGGGTGATGATCAGGTAGCAGAGCCCGGCCAGCAGGATCGGGGTCATCGACCCGGTCGCGTTGAGGCCCTCGCGGCCCCACTTGGTCAGTTCGTACTGGTCCCTGGCCAGGCCCAGCAGGTAGATCAGCGACGAGTCCTTGGTGAGCAGGATCAGCTCGTTGGTCAGCGGCGGCAGGATGATCCGGAACGCCTGCGGGATGACGATGGTGATCATCGCCCGGCCCTCGCTCATGCCCAGCGACCTGGCCGCTTCGACCTGGCCGGGCGGCACCGCCTGGATCCCGGCGCGGATGGTCTCGGCCATATACGCGGCACCGACCGCGCCGAGCGCGATCGCGGCCGTGGAGTAGATGTCGAACTTGATACCGAAGGCGAGCGGCACACCGAAGCCCAGCGCGATGAACACCAGCAGCGCCGGGATGCCGCGGAAGAATTCGATGTAGATGGTCGCGATCCACCGGTACGGCGGCACCGACGACAGCTTCATCAGCGCCAGCACGAGCCCGAGGGCCAGGCCGAGCGCGAAGCCGAGCAGGGTGAAGATGATGGTGTTCTTCAGCGCGGTGGTGATGATGCCGGGGAACTGCTCGGACGCGGCGTCGAGGTTGAAGAACGCGCGCTGGATGGTCGCCCAATCCGCGATCAGGGCGAGCACCCCGATCACGAGCACCAGCAGCGCATATTGCGCCAGCTGGATCACCTGGCGCCGTTTGCGCTTGGACATGGCCATGGGAAGTGGCTCCTCGAAAGTGGTCGGCACGACCAAGGGGAACGACCGCCGTGGCGGCCGTTCCCCTCAGACGCGGATCAGGCGGTCGGCTTCTTGCCGAACCACTTTTCGTAGATCTTGTCGTAGGTGCCGTCGCTCTTGGCCTTGGTCAGCGCCTCGTTGACCTTGGCCAGCAGCGCGCCGTTGCCCTTCTTCACCGCGATGCCGTAGTTGTCCCCGGTGTCGAAGGTGGCGGTCACCTCCACGTCGGCGTTGGCCTTGAGGAAGTCCAGCAGCACCACATCGTCGTTGATGCCCGCGTCGACCTGGCCGGTCTGCACCGCGGTCTGCTCGAGCGCGAGATCCTCGAACTGGATGACCTCGTAGCCGAACTTGTCCTTGTTCTCGTTGGCGTAGGTCTCGCCGGTGGTGCCCTGCTGCACGCCGAGCTTCTTGCCGCGCAGCTTCTCCAGGCTGTCCAGACCGGCCCCCTTCTTCACCAGCAGCGCCTGCTTGGCGTTGAAGTACGGCGCGGAGAAGTCCATCACGGCCTGGCGTTCCGGCGTGATCGACATGGCCGCCGCGGCCACGTCGCACTGGCCGATGTTCAGCGACTCACCGGACTTGATGCCCTCGAACGGCGTGTCGAAGATCTTCTGCTCGCTCGCGCCGACCAGGGGCAGCACCAGGTCCACCAGCTCCACGTCGAAGCCGACGGTCTTGTCGCCCTCGGTGAACTGGAACGGGGCGTAGGGCAGGTGGGTGCAGGTCGTCAGCTTGCCCGCTTCTTTGAGCGTGATCTGCCCACCGGCCTGGGTGTCGGCTCCGGTGTTGACCGATTCGGCGCAGCCTGCCGCGGTAACGGCCAGGGCGAGCGCCGGCAAGATGGTGAGCGCTCTGCGTGTGTATCGACGCGCCACGGTGTCACTCCTAGTAGTCAGAACTCGGCGAGTTTTTGCATCCTGCCACCAGCCGGGTCAACTGCCCAGCATTGGGACGTTACAGCGCCGTTTCGACTAGGTCTTTCCTGTGTCTTCCTGGTCGCGGAGTGGACGACATCACCTTCGCGTATCGCGAGGTGAGCCCAGTCGCCATTCACGCCTCGGACTTGGCCGGGGTAGTGCCGAGGTGACACGAATGTGGCTTTGGGGGCCGATTCCGCCCCCAAAGCCACATTCGTGTCGTCGGTGTCCTAGGCCGTGGCGTGGGCGTGGAGGATGTGGGCGACGGCGGCGGTCACGCGTTCCGCTTGGGCCAGGTGCAGCCATTCGTCCGGGACGTGGGCGTTCGAGTCCGGGCCGAGGGCGCCGGTGACCAGGAACTGGGCGTTCGGGTACTTCTCGCCCAGCAGGCCCATGAAGGGGATCGAGCCGCCGAGGCCCATGGCTCGCCAGGGGGCCTCGAAGACCGAGGAGCTGACCTCCTCCAGCGAGGCCGACAACCAGGGGGCGGTGGCCGGGGCGTTCCAGCCGTCGGCGTGTTCCAGGCCGGCCAGTTCGACGGTGGCCGAGTACGGCACGTCCGTGGTCAGCGCCTTCTCCAGCGCGCCGAGCGCGGCGGCCGAGTCGGCGGTGGGCGGCAGGCGGAAGCCCAGCGCCAGGGTGCTGTGCGCCCGCAGGACGTTGCCCGCGTCGATCGGCTCCGGGAAGCCCGAGGCGCCGATCACCGAGAGCGTCGGCCGCCAGGTGTTGTTCAGCAGCAGCTCCACGTCGTCCTGGTCGACCGTGGTGGTGCCGCCGTGCAGCGGGAACGCCCGCTTCATCGCGCCCGGCGCGGCGGCGGCCGCGGCTTCGGCTTCGGCGGCGCGGTCCGCCGGGACGTCCACGTAGAACTCGTCGAGCAGCACGTGCCCGGTCTCGGCGTTCTCCACCCGGTCCAGCAGCTCGCGCAGGACGCGGAACGAGCTGGGCACGACGCCGCTGGCCAGGCCGGAGTGCTGCCCGGAGTCGAGCACGCGCACGGTCACGTGCAGCTGGACCATGCCGCGCAGGCTGGTGGTCAGCCAGAGCCGTTCGTAGTCCTGGCCGCCGGAATCCAGGCAGACCACGAAGGTGACGTCACCGAGGCGCTCGCTCAGGTGCTCCAGGTACGCGGGCAGATCGGGACTGCCCGACTCCTCACCGGTTTCCAGCAGCACCACGGCTCGCGCGTGCGAACCGCCCGCGGCGCGCAACGCCTCCAGCGCGGCCGTCGCGGCGTAACCGGCGTACCCGTCGTCGGCCGAGCCGCGGCCGTACAGCCTGCCGTCCTTGAGCACCGGCTTCCACGGGTCCAAGCCCTCCGACCAGCCACCGAGCGGCGGCTGCTTGTCGAGGTGCCCGTAGAGCAGCACGGTGCCCTTGTCCTCGGCGCCCTCGGTGGCGGGCACGTCCAGCAGCAGCACCGGGCTGCGGCCGGGCAGTTCCACCACGTCGATCGAGGCGCCGGGGATCGCCCGGGTCCCGAGCCAGGTCCGGACGTGCTCGACGGCGGCGGCCAGGTGGCCGTGCTCCGCCCAGTCCGGGTCGAAACCGGGGGACAGGGCGGGGATGGCCACCAGTCCCGAAAGGCTCGGCAGGATGTCGTCCGCCCAGAGCCGCCGCACGGTCTCACGCATCGCGGTCGTATTCACAGTCTGTTCCACCTCATCCATCCTGCCACCAGGTCATTCGCCGGCGTGCGCGTGCAGAATCCTCGCCACGGCCTCGGTCACGCGCTCGGTCTGCTCCAGGTGCAGCCATTCGTCCGGCACGTGCGCGTTGTTGCCGGGGCCGCGCGGGCCGGTCACCACGAACTGCGCGTCGGGATAGGTCTCGGCGAACAACCCCAGGAACGGGATGGTGCCGCCGAGGCCGAGCGCCCGCCACGGCTCGCCGAAGACCTCCACGCTCACCTTGTCCAGCGTGGTCGCCAGCCAGGGCGCGAGCTTCGGCGCGTTCCAGCCGGACGCCCCGGCGGGCCTGCCGATCTCGACTTTGGCGCCGTACGGCACGTCGGTGGTCAGCGCGCGGGTGATGGCCTCGAGCGCGACCTCGGCGTCGGTGGTCGGTGGCAGCCGGAAGCTGAGCTTGAGCCCGGTGAACGGCCGCAGCACGTTGCCCGCGTCCTCCAGCGACGGCAGCCCGCTGGCCCCGGTGACCGACAACGTGGTGCGCCAGGTGTTGTTGAGCACCAGTTCGACCGGGTCGTCGGTGGCCGTGCGCACGCCTTCGGTGATCGGCAGTTCCGGGCGCAGACCGCCCTCGGCGACGGCGACCCGCACCTCGGCCAGGCGGTCCTCCGGGATCACCACGCTCAACTCCGGCAGCAGCATCTCGCCGGTGCGCGCGTCCTCCAGCCGGTCGAGCAGCTGCCGGACCACGCGGAACGAGCTGGCCACCAGGCCGCTCGAATGCCCGGAGTGCACGCCGGAATCGAGCACATGCACGGTCAGATCGAGGAAGGCGATGCCGCGCAGGGAGGTCGCCAGCCACAGCCGTTCGTAGTCCCCGCCCGCCACGTCGAGGCAGACCACCAGCCCGACCCGGCCGATGCGTTCACGCAGGTGATCGAGGTAGGCCGCCAGGTCGGGACTGCCGGACTCCTCGCAGGTCTCCAGCAATACGACCGTTCGTGCATGTCTGCCGCCCGCCCGGTGCAGCGCCTCCAGCGCCGTCGATGCGGCATAACCCGCGTACCCGTCGTCACCGGCGCCGCGGCCGTAGAGCCGCCCGTCCTTGAGCACCGGGGTCCACGGGTCGAGCCCGGGTGACCACTCACCGGCCGGCGGCTGCTTGTCGAGGTGTCCGTAGAGCACCACCGTGTCCTCGGTGGTCGCGCCGGTCGCCGGGATCTCCAGCAGCAGGAGCGGGGTGCGGCCGGGGAGCTTGACCACGTCGACCACCGCGCCCGGGAGCTGCCGCGAATCCAGCCACTCGCGCATGTGCTCGACCGCGGCGTGCAGGTGGCCGTTGCTGGCCCACCAGGCGTCGAAGGCGGGTGACAACGCCGGGATCGAGACGAACTCCGAAAGGCTCGCCAAGGCGTCGGTGCGCCACGTGTCCTGAATCGTCTCCCGGAGCAGTCGCTGGTCCATGCCTCGATCCTGACAGAGGGGGTGGGGTACATCACAGGGGGCGAGCAGCCCGGAAGTCGCGGGCGCCCGTGGCCCGGCCACGCCGGGGACCCCGCTGGTCCAGACGTACCAGCGCACCCTACTTTCGGCGGCCCCACCATTGGGTTTCCTAGTGTTTTCCCTGTTCAGCCACGCTTTAGCGACAACGAATCAATCTCCGGTATCCACCAGGGGCCGGTTCTCATGCCAGGATGTCGGCGAGAACCGTCACCGCCGACGGGCTGGGCGCTCAACCGAGACCCGATGGCCGCCGGCGAAGTCGCGGCGGCTGCCACAAGCGGCTGCGCGGCACCGAACTGAGGAGAACGAGCGAATGTCGTCCCCGGAACAGTGGACGCATCCCGAACCGGGCGCCGGGCCTGCCGCGACAGCGGCGGAACCCACTCCCGAGCAGGTGATCGCGGGTTTGCGCGCAACGACCGAGGGTGGAGCCGAACTCACCCAGCTGCTGACCCCCGAGGGGGAACGCGTCGCTTCGGCGCGGTTCGACCCCTACGTCACCGACATCGACGCCGAGGCACTGCGGAACCTCTACCGCGACATGGTGCTGGTCCGGCGGGCGGACCGGGAGTCCAACGCGATGCAGCGCCAGGGCCAGCTCGGCATCTGGGTGCCGCTGCTCGGCCAGGAAGCGGCGCAGATCGGCTCCGGCCGCGCGCTCCGCCCGTCCGACATGGCCTTCCCGAGCTACCGCGAGCACGGCGTGGCGTGGACCCGCGGCGTCGACTTCCGCGAGCTGATCGGCATCTTCCGCTGCTCCGACCACGGTGGCTGGGACTTCAAGCACCACGGCTTCCACCCGTACACCATCGTCATCGGCAACCAGGTGCTCAACGCCACCGGGTACGCCATGGGCCAGAAGTTCGAGGGCAGAGTAGGAAACAGCGGCGACGCCGAGAACACCAACGAAGCCACCATCGTCTACTTCGGTGACGGCGCCACCAGCCAGGGCGACGTGCACGAGGGCTTCGTCTGGTCCGCGGTCTACGACGCGCCGGTCGTCTTCTTCTGCCAGAACAACCAGTGGGCCATCTCCGAGCCCACCGAGCGCCAGTCGCGCCTGCCGCTGTACCAGCGCGCCCGCGGCTACGGCTTCCCCGGCATCCGCGTCGACGGCAACGACGTGCTCGCCTGCCTCGCGGTCACCCGCTGGGCGCTGGACGAGTGCCGCCACGGCAACGGCCCGGTGCTGATCGAGGCGTTCACCTACCGGATGGACGCGCACACCACCACCGACGACCCCACCCGCTACCGGCTCTCCGACGAGCTGGAGGAGTGGAAGCTCAAGGACCCGATCGAGCGGGTGCGCGCGTACCTGGCCCGCGGTGGCGGCGCCGACCAGGAGTTCTTCGACAAGATCGACGCCGAGGCCGACAGCTTCGCCGCCGAGTTGCGGGACTTCGTGTTCAACATGCCCGACCCGCCGCCGGAGCGGATCTTCGCCAACGTCTACGCCGAGCCGTCGCCGGTGCTGGAGGCGCAGCGGCGCGAGTACCTGTCCTACCTCGAGGGTTTCGCGGGGAGTGAGCACTGATGGCCGCTCCCGTGAAGTCCAAGGTGGACGGTGCCGCCGGTGCGGTGCAGAACCTGACCATCGGCAAGGCGATCAACCTCGCCCTGCGCTCGGCCATGGAGGCCGACGACAAGGTGATCATCCTCGGGGAGGACGTCGGCAAGCTCGGCGGCGTCTTCCGGATCACCGACGGTCTGCAGAAGGACTTCGGCGAGCAGCGCGTGCTGGACACGCCGCTGGCCGAGTCCGGCATCATCGGCACCGCGGTCGGCCTGGCCGTGCGCGGGTTCCGGCCGGTGTGCGAGATCCAGTTCGAGGGCTTCATCTTCCCCGGCTTCGACCAGATCGTCAGCCAGGTGGCGAAGCTGCACTACCGCACCCAGGGCCGGGTCAAGGTGCCGATCGTGATCCGCGTGCCGTTCGGCGGCGGGATCGGTGCGGTGGAGCACCACTCGGAGTCGCCGGAATCGCTGTTCGCGCACGTCGCCGGGCTCAAGGTGGTCTCGTGCTCGAACGCGGTCGACGCGTACTGGATGACGCGCCAGGCCATCGAGAGCGACGACCCGGTGCTGCTGTTCGAGCCGAAGCGGCTCTACCACTCGGGCAACCTGCGGACCGAAGTGGACACCACGGCCACGCCGGACCCGCTGCACGTCTCACGCGTGGTTCGCCACGGTGACGCGGCCACGCTGGTCGCCTACGGGCCGTCGGTGAAGGTCTGCCTGGACGCCGCCACCGCCGCGCAGGAGGAGGGGACCTCGCTGGAGGTCATCGACCTGCGCACGCTCTCCCCGATGGATCTGGACCCGGTGTTCGAGTCCGTCCGGCGGACCGGCCGGCTGATCGCGGTCAGCGAGGCGCCTTCGGAGTCGTCGCTGACCTCGGAGATCGCCATGCGGGTGCAGCAGGAGTGCTTCTACTCGCTGGAGGCACCGGTCCTGCGGGTCACCGGGTTCGACACCCCGTACCCGCCGGCCAAGCTCGAGGAGGACTACCTCCCCGACCTGGACCGGGTGCTGCACACCGTCGACCGCTCGCTGGCCTGGTAGGGGGATTCGCGAACATGCCGCAGTACAAGCAGTTTCCCCTGGCCGACACGGCGGAGGGGCTGACCGAGGCCGACATCCTCAACTGGCACGTCAAGCCGGGTGACGAGGTGAAGGTCAACCAGATCGTGGTGGAGATCGAGACCGCGAAAGCCGCGGTCGAACTGCCCATCCCGTGGGCGGGCGTGATCACCGAGCTGCACGTGGAGCCGGGGCAGACGGTCGAGGTCGGCACGCCGATCCTGACCATCGACACCGATCCGGGTGGGGCACCGGCGGAGGCACCTTCGCCGAACGGCGTCGCGGCGGCTCCGGCCGCTGCTGCTCCGGCCGCGCCGGCTGCTCCGGTCGAGGAGGAGATGAAGCCGCTGGTCGGCTACGGCTCCAAGACGGTCACCGCCAAGCGGCGGGCGCGCAAGGATGCGACGCCTCCTCAGCCGGTCGCCGTGCCCGAGCCGGTGGCCGAGCCGGTCAAGGGTGGTTACGTGCCGCTGGCGAAGCCGCCGGTGCGCAAGCTGGCCAAGGACCTCGGCGTCGACCTGCACGCGCTGGCGAGCGAGGGCCAGGTGATCACCCGTGAGGACGTGCAGCGCGCGGCCTCGGGCCCGGTCGCCTCGCCCGCGGCCGCACCTGCTGTGTCCACTGTGGACGCCGCTGGTGAGCGCCGGGTGCCGATCAAGGGCGTGCGCAAGGCGACCGCGCAGGCGATGGTGCAGAGCGCCTTCAGCGCGCCGCACGTGACGGAGTTCCTGACCGTCGACGTGACGCCGATGATGGAGCTGCGGGAGAAGCTGAAGAAGAGCCCGGCCTTCGCCGGGATCAAGCTGACTCCGCTGGCCTTCGCGGCGAAGGCGGTGTGCCTGGCGGCGAAGCGGACCCCGGACGTGAACGCGACCTGGGACGAGGCGGCGCAGGAGATCGTCTACAAGAGCTACGTCCACCTGGGCGTCGCCGCGGCGACGCCACGCGGGCTGATCGTGCCGAAGATCCGCAACGCCGAGCAGTTGTCGCTGCCGGAGCTGGCCAAGGCGCTCGGTGAGCTGACCGACACCGCGCGGGAGGGCAAGACGCCGCCGGCGGACATGGTGAACGGCAGCATCACGATCTCCAACGTCGGCGTCTTCGGCGTCGACACCGGCACGCCGATCATCAACCCCGGCGAGTCGGCGATCCTGGCGTTCGGCGCCATCCGCGACACCCCCTGGGTGGTCGACGGCGAGATCAAGGTGCGCAAGGTGCTGCAACTGGCGCTGAGCTTCGACCACCGCGTGGTCGACGGCCAGCAGGGCTCCCAGTTCCTGGCCGACGTCGGCATGCTCCTCGCCGACCCGGCAAGCGCCTTCGTCTTCTGACCCTTTGCCATGAGTGGGGCATTACTTGCGTTGAATGCAAGTAATGCCCCACTCATAGCGTGGGAGGGCGGATATTCGCTTGACGGAGTGAGCGCTCACTCCGCAGACTGGGGACATGAATCCTCCTCAGACCAAGCGGCGTGCGCCGGCGATGGGTGTCGAGCAGCGGCGCGAGATGATCGTCCGGGCCGTGTTGCCGTTGGTGGCCGAGCACGGGGCGGCGATCACCACCAGTCAGATCGCCCGTGCGGCGGGCATCGGTGAGGGCACGATCTTCCGTGCCTTCAAGGACAAGGACGAGCTGCTCGACGCGTGCATCGCCGAGGCCGTCCGGCCCGACACCGCGTTGCAGGCCATCGCCGAGATCCCGATCGAGCAGCCCTTGCGCGAGCGGCTGATCGAGGCCGCGGCGACCTTGTCCGCGCACCTCGAGCGCATGGGCGCGGTGGTCGGCGCCATGTTCACCTCCGGCCGCGCGATGAAGCGTCCCGAACCCGGGCAGCACAATGTCAACGCCCGGCGCGATTCGTTCCTGACCACGCGCGACGCCATCGCCGAACTCTTCGAACCCGAGCGCGACAGGTTGCGCCTGCCGCCGGAGAAGCTCGCGGCGTTGTTCTCCTCCATGTTGCTCGGCCGGCACCGCGACGCAGAGCAGGCGGTCACCGTCGAGGAGATCGTGGACGTCTTCCTCGACGGGGCGTGCCGGTGAACGATTTCCGCGGCGGGGGACCGCCCGGCCTGCGCCGGCTGATGCGCCGGGCGGGCAAGGCGACCGAAAGCGGGCTCACCGGCCCGATCACCATTCCCGATCCCCGCACCACCCTCGACGAGCCGAAGGACCTCGCCGCCCGGTTCAGGCGCGTGCGCGAAGCGGTCGGCGGGACGGTCCGCGGGCTGCCCAGGGTCGCCCGGCTGACCTGGGACGCGGGCCGCCTGCTGACCATCGGCATCGCGCTGCTCACCCTGATCGCCGGGCTCACGCCCACGGCCACCGCGTACGCCGCCAAGCTGCTGATGGACGCCGTGGTCGCGGCGATCTCCGGGCACGGCGGCACGGACACCATCGTCTGGCTCGCCGCGCTCCAGTTCGGCATCTTCACCCTGACCGCGGTGACCACCGCGCTGACCAACATCTGCCAGCAACTGCTGACCGAGCGCATGGTGCTGACCATCCGCCACCAGGTGATGGACCACGCCAGCCGCCTGCACCTGGCCTTCTTCGAGGGCTCGGAGTCCTACGACCTGCTGCGCCAGGCCGACCGGGAAGCCCCGCAGCGCCCGGTGTCCATGCTGACCTCCGGCCTCGGCCTGATCCGCACCTCGATCACCTTCGGCAGCATGATCACCCTGCTGATCACCGTCAGCCCGCTGCTGGCGCTGGTCGCACTGGTCGCGCCGATCCCGGCGTTCATCGCGCAGTCGAAGTACGGCGCCCGCGCGTTCACGCTGACGCTGATGCTCTCGCCGTTCCGGCGGCGCATGGAGTACCTGTCGATGCTGGTCACCACGGACAACCACGCCAAGGAGACCAAGCTCTTCGGCCTCGGCCCGTACCTGGTCGACCGGTTCCACCGGATCAGCACGGCCGCCTACGCCAAGCAGCGCAAGCTGATCCGCAACCGGAACCTGGCCGGCGCGGGCTGGAGCCTGCTGTCCACCTTCGCCGGGTCCGCGATCGCGCTGTACATCGCGCTCGAAGCCGTCGCCGGACGGCTGACGCTGGGCGACCTCGCGCTGTACACCGCCGCCGCGACCTCCGTGCAGACCTCGGTGCAGGGCCTGTTCAACGCCTTCACCGGGATGTACGAGAACAACCTCTACCTGGACACGCTGTACAAGTTCCTCGCCACCGAACCGGAGATCGTGGCGCCGCCGGATCCCCGGCCGCTGCCGTCGCCGCTGCTCGGGCGGGTCACCTTCGAGCGGGTCAGCTTCAGCTACCCGGGCGCCGACGAACCCGCGCTCGACGACGTCAGCTTCACCATCGAGCCCGCCAGCACGGTCGCCGTGGTCGGGCGCAACGGCGCCGGGAAGTCGACGCTGCTCAAGCTGCTGTGCCGGCTGTACGACCCGACCGGCGGGCGCATCCTGCTCGACGGCGTGGACATCCGCGAATTCGACCCGGACGAACTGCGGCGGCAGATGAGCGCGATGTTCCAGGACCACGTCAGCTACCACGCCACGGCCGCCGAGAACATCGGCCTCGGCGACATCGACAACGTGAGCGACCGCCCGCGCGTCGAGGACTCCGCCCACCGCGCCGGGGTCGCCGAACGGATCGAACGGCTGCCGAAGACCTACGACAGCCCACTGGGCCGCTGGTTCGACCAGGGCATCTCCCTGTCCGGCGGCGAGTGGCAGAAGCTGGCGCTGGCCAGGGCCTTCCGGCGGGACGCCCCGATCCTCCTGCTCGACGAGCCGACCTCGGCACTGGACGCCGAAGCCGAGCACGAGTTGTTCGCGCGCCTGCGCGAACTGGCCCACGGGCGCACCACCCTGTACATCTCGCACCGCTTCTCCACGGTCCGGCGTGCGCAGAAGATCTTGTTGCTGGAGAAGGGAAAGCTCGCCGAGTACGGCACGCACGAGGAACTGATGGAACTGGACGGCGGCTACGCGGAGCTGTTCAGCCTCCAGGCCGCCGCCTACCTGGACGAGACCTGACGCCGGGTCCCCACGATCGAGCGCCTTGGCGGGGAGCAAATCGGGCGGGTGCGTCGTTGAACAGGACATGGCTGTGGTTTTCCTGCTCTACGTGGTAGCCGAGGTGGCGGCCGTCTGGGCGGTCAGCTCGGCCATCGGCTTCTTCGGCACGTTCGGCCTGCTGCTGGCGGGCGCGTTCCTCGGCTCGTGGCTGGCTCGCCGCGAGGGCGGCAAGGCGGCGCGCGCGTTCATGGAGACGGCACGATCGGGCCGCTCGGCGCACAACGAGGTGACCGACGGCATGCTGATCGGGCTCGGTGGCCTGCTGATCATGCTGCCGGGCTTCGTCAGCGACGTCGCCGGGCTGCTGATGATCCTGCCGCCGACGCGCGGCATCTTCCGCCGCTCCTGGCTGCGCCGGATCGAGAAGCGGGCGATGACCGCGCCGAACGTGCGCTCGCCGTTCCAGGGCGGGGTGATCGTGGTGGACAGCGAAGTGGTCGACACCGACGAGCCCCGTCAGGCGAAGAACCACCCGGTGATTGAGGGTTAGTCGCGCGCAGCGCGCCCGTTGAGGGCGGTGGTGGGCCGGCGGGCCGGGCGAGGGGTAGGTGCCGGGATGTCGAAGTAGCTGCTGAACCGGACGGCCAGCGCGTAGTCGCCCTTCACCTTGACCCGGCCGGTGACGAACATCGCCGCGGCCGCGGTCACGCCGGTGGCCATGCGGATGAAATCGGCGGCGGAAACGGTGACCGTGGCGTCCGGGGAGCGGCCGAGGTCGCTGCTGGAAACGCAGACGCCGTCCTCGACCACCGTCTGGTAGCGGTCGAAC
This sequence comes from Saccharothrix sp. AJ9571, assembly GCF_021725495.1. NCBI lineage: Bacteria > Bacillati > Actinomycetota > Actinomycetes > Pseudonocardiales > Pseudonocardiaceae > Saccharothrix > Saccharothrix sp. AJ9571. Next base: position 2,325,995 of record NZ_CP091382.1, read on the forward strand.
GGTTCTTCCCCGTCCCCGTGGTGGAAACGCCAGCCGATGACGAATTCGGCGTTCTCCGCCTTTTGCGGGATCAGGTGGTCCGACATTCTTCGGAATATCTCGTCGAGGAATACCGACCGCAGTTCCTCGTGTGCGGCCAGCTCGTTGATCTGCTCTTTCGTGGCCCCGCTGACCACGTCGACGAGCAATTGCGTGGACAGCGAGGACAGCTCGATACCCGCGCCCACCGTACCCAGCATGTGCAGGGTTTCCAGCACCTGCACGAACTGCGCCGGGCTCAGCCGCCGGAATTCGAGTTCGGCGGCGAACGCGTCCAGCACCGAATCCGTGTGCGGGCGCTCGGCGGGCAGCCGACTGCGCCGCGCCAAAGTTCCGCGCCAGCGCTCGCGCCAGGTAACGGGGTTGGAAGACACGGGAAACGAGTGTAGATCGCCGTTCAGGGCTTGGGAAGGTCGAAGAAACCGATGAGCCCGGCCGCGAATGCGAGATCGCCTTTCACCTTGATGCGGCCCGTGACGAACATAACCGCCGGGGTCGCCTGATGGGTGATGAGCGTGAAAAAGTCCACCGGGGACACGGTGATGGTCACGCGCGGTTTCTCCACCGGCGTCCGGCTGACCGTGCAGGTCCCGTCACGGATGACCGTCTCGAAGCGGTCGAAGCCGTCGGGGGCGGCGCCACCGGTCAGCCGCCAGCGGATCACCGCGTCCAGCCCGGCCGCGCGATCCGGCCGCAGGTGCGCGCTCATCCGCCGGAAGATCTCGGTGAGCACCTTCTCCCGCAGCGCCCGATCGGCGACCACGATGTCCAGTTGTTCCTTCGAGGCGCCGGCGATGATCCGCGCGAACTGCTCGGGCTCGACCTGCCGCAGGTCCGTTTCGCGCAGGGCGTCGAGCAACGCCGGGCCTTCGAGCAGCTCGATGTCCTCCACCACGGCCTCCCAGTCGTACCTACTCCACAGTAATATTACTTGCGAGTAGGTAGCTCGGCAAGTCGATGCCGCCGTGCCGTCACACCAGCCGCGCCGCGCCCGGTAGCGTTCACCGGACGAGGAGGTCGAGGTGTCCGAGGAAGTGCAGAATCCGCCCGAGCGAGCCAAGCGGCTCCCGCGCGCCGTCCGGGAACGGCAGATCCTGGACGCCGCCGTGCAGGTCTTCGCCCGCTACGGCTACCACTCCGCGTCCATGGACGAGATCTCCGAGGTGGCGGGCGTCTCCAAGCCGATGATCTACACCTACCTCGGCTCCAAGGAGGACCTGTTCGCCCAGTGCATCCGGCGCGAGGCGACCCGGCTGCTGGAGGCCATCCAGGCCGGGGTCCAGCCGGACCTGCCACCGGACATGCAGCTCTGGTACGGCCTGCGCTCGTTCTACCGGTTCGTCGCCGATTACCGCGAGTCGTGGACCGTGCTGCACCGGCAGGCGCTGGTGGTCGGCGGCCCGTTCGCCGCCGAGATCACCGACATGCGCAAGCGCGCGATCGAGCTGGTGGCCGCGCTAGTGGTCTCCGCGGGCACCCGCAAGGGACTCGCAGAGCAGGCCGAGTTCTCCGGCGAGGGCCTGTCCGCGGCGCTGGTCGGCGCCGCCGAATCGCTCGCGGACTGGGCCCTCGACCACCCCGCCGTTTCCGACGGCGTGCTCGCCTCCTGGTTGATGAACCTGGTCTGGCTCGGCTTCAACGACCTGGTCGAAGGCGCGGTCTGGAAGCCTGCCGACCCCGGCGCCTAAAGAGCGGTCACCGATCCGGCCAGGTGCGGCTTCGGCTTCTTCGCGCCCCACAGCTCGAACGCCCAGCCGTCCCCGGTCCGCCAGCTGGTGAAGGCGACCTTGCCGGGCAGCAGCACGGGCAGCTTGAACTTGACGTCCAGGGTGAACGCCTCGGGCAGCCTGCCTTCGAACGCGGCGAGGCTGTGGGCCTTGGTCCACATGCCGTGCGCGATCGCGGCCGGGAAGCCGAACGCCTTCGCGGTCAGCGGGTGCAGGTGGATCGGGTTGCGGTCGCCGGAAACCTCGGCGTACCGGCGGCCGATGTCGCCGGGCACCCGCCAGATCGCACTCGGCGATGGCGCCGCGAGCCGCTCCCCGGAAGCCTTGCCGCCCGAGCCGTCGCCGCGGCGCAGGTAGGTGCTCACGTCCGTCCACACCGGAGTGTCCTCAGTGGACGAGACCAGCTCGCTGAGCACGTCGAACTGCCTGCCCTTCTCGTGTGGACGCAGGTTCTCCGCGCGCACGCGCAGGGTGAACCGCTCGCCGAGCCGCACCGGGCGGCGCTGGGTGATCCGGTTCGCCACGTGCACCATGCCGAGCAGCGGGAACGGGAAGTCCGGCTCGGTCATCAGCGCCATCTGCAGGCCGAAGGCGAGGACGTGCGGGTAGGTCGCGGGCAGCTCGTCGCCGAACCGGAAGCCGCAGACACGGTTGTAGGCAGCCAGGTGCGCCTGGTCCACGGTGATGCCGGTGCGCACGAACTCGGTGTCCGGCAACTGCCCGCCGGACGGCCCGGACCGCAGCCCGCCGAGCAGCGCCTTCGGGTAGAGCGTGCCCAGGCTGGGCGCGGTGCTCAGTTCCTTCGTGACCATCTCACGCCCCCAGGAAGGCCTGGCCGCACACGCGCACGACGTTGCCGTTGACCGCGGCCGAAGCCGGGTTCGCGTACCAGGCGATGGTCTCCGCGACGTCCACCGGCAGCCCGCCCTGCGCCAGGCTGGACAACCGCCGCCCGACCTCGCGGATCATCACCGGCACCGCCGCGGTCATCTTGGTCTCGATGAACCCGGGCGCGACCGCGTTGATCGTGCCGTTCTTCGCCGCCAGCTCCGGCGCGCCGACGTCGACCATGCCGATCACGCCCGCCTTGCTGGTGGCGTAGTTGGTCTGGCCGAGGTTCCCGGCGATGCCGGCGATCGAGGAGACGCCGATGATGCGGCCGTTGTCGTTGAGCACGCCGTCGGCGAGCAGTTTGTCGTTGACCGCGAGCTGCGCGGCGAGGTTCACCGAAAGCACCGCGTCCCAGTGGGCCTCGGTCAGGTTGCCGAGCGTCTTGTCGCGGGTGATCCCGGCGTTGTGCACCACGATGTCCACACCGCCGTGCCGCTGGTTGAGGTAGTCGGCCAGCTTCTGGGGCGCGTCGGCGGCGGTGATGTCCAGTTGCAGCGAGGCGCCGCCGACCTTGTTGGCCACCTTCGACAGGTCGCCGCCCTGCGCGGGGATGTCGAGCGCGATCACGTGGGCGCCGTCGCGGCCGAGGACCTCGGCGATCGCCGCGCCGATGCCGCGGGAGGCACCGGTGACCAGCGCGACCTTGCCGTGCAGCGGCTTCGCCCAGTCCTTGGGAGCGGGCGCGGTCTTGCCGTGGGTGCCGACGCGGATGACCTGGCCGTCGACGAACGCGGACTTGGCCGAGAGCAGGAACCGCAGGGTCGATTCGGTGGCCTCTTCGGCACCTTCGGCCACGTAGACGAGCTGGGCGGTGGCGCCGCGCTTGAGTTCCTTGCCGACCGAACGGACGAACCCTTCGAGCGCGCGCTGCGCGATCCGCTCGCGGCCCTCGACCGCTTCCGGCGGCGTGCCGAGCACGACCACCCGGCCCGACGGCACGAGCTGCCGGATCACCGGCTGGAAGAACTGGTACATCTCACGCAGCCGGCCCGGCTCGGTGATGCCGGTGGCGTCGAAGACGAGTGCGCCGTGCTTGCCGTCGGACGGCGAGGTGAGCACCTCGAGACCGGCGTCGGCGAGCTGGGTGGACAGGGCCTTTTCCAGCCGTCCACCGGCAGCCGCGCCGAGCAGGGCCGGACCGTCGAGCGGGGGCTGACCGGGGGTGTAGCGGCGTAGCGGGTACGGGTTCGGCAAGCCGAGTCGCGGCACGAGGAACCGTCCGAGCTGGCTTCCCGCGAACTGCTGGTACCTGTCGGCCATGACCGCCCCTTCCCTGCGTCCGGTGTCACTGTGCAGCCTAACCTACTAGCGAGTAGGTTACCCTACGAGTACCCCACAAACTCGCCTCGGAGGAAAGATGGCCACGAAGAAGGCACCGCCGGTCCGCAGGGTCGCCATCGTGGGCGGCAACCGGATCCCGTTCGCGCGGTCGAACGGCCCGTACGCGCGGGCGTCGAACCAGGACATGCTGACCGCCGCGCTGGACGGCCTGGTCAGCCGCTTCTCCCTGCAGGGCGAGCGGATCGGTGAGGTGGCCGCGGGCGCGGTGCTCAAGCACGCCCGCGACTTCAACCTGGCGCGCGAGTGCGTGCTGGGCAGCAAGCTGTCGCCGGAGACCCCGGCCGCCGACCTGCAGATGGCCTGCGGCACCGGGCTGCAGGCGATCGTCACGGTGGCCAACAAGATCGCGCTCGGGCAGATCGACTCGGCGATCGCCGGCGGGGTGGACACCACCAGCGACGCGCCGCTCGCGGTGAACGACGACCTGCGGCAGATCCTGGTCCAGCTCAACGCGGCGAAGACGGTCGGCGAGCGGCTGAAGCTGGCCGCGAAGATCCGGCCGGGGCACATCGTGCCGGAGATCCCGCGCAACGCCGAGCCGCGCACCGGGCTGTCGATGGGCGAGCACGCCGCGCTGACCGCGAAGGTCTGGGACGTGTCGCGGGCCGACCAGGACGAACTGGCCGCCGCGAGCCACCGGAACCTGGCCGCCGCCTACGACCGCGGCTTCTTCGACGACCTGCTGACGCCGTTCCTCAAGATTTCGCGGGACCAGAACCTGCGGCCGGATTCGAGCGTCGAGAAGCTGTCGAAGCTGAAGCCGACGTTCGGCGGTCCCGAAGGCACCATGACGGCGGGCAACTCGACGCCGCTCACCGATGGCGCGTCGACCGTGTTGCTGGCGACCGAGTCGTGGGCGAAGGCGCGGAACCTGCCGGTGCTGGCGTACCTGACCTTCTCGGAGACGGCCGCGGTCGACTACGTGCACGGTGACGAGGGCCTGCTGATGGCACCCGCGTACGCGGTGCCGCGGATGCTGGATCGCGCGGGCCTGACCCTGCAGGACTTCGACTTCTACGAGATCCACGAGGCGTTCGCGTCACAGGTGCTGGCGACGCTGAAGGCCTGGGAGGACCCGGCTTTCGCGAAGGAGAAGCTGGGGCTGGACACCCCGCTGGGCTCGATCGACCGGTCGAAGCTGAACGTCAACGGCTCGTCGCTGGCCGCGGGACACCCGTTCGCCGCCACAGGCGGCCGGATCGTGGCGACACTGGCGAAGCTGCTGGCGGAGAAGGGCTCGGGCAAGGGCCTGATCTCGGTGTGCGCGGCCGGCGGGCAAGGCATCACCGCCATCCTGGAGAAGTAGGTTCCCAATGCTATGAGTGGGGCATTACTAGCGTTCAACGCTAGTAATGCCCCACTCATAGCGTTCCGACTTGACTCGCTGGGGCCTCGAATGTGGGGCCCGGCTATCCGAACACGGGACTCGGCTACCTGAGTGCGGGGCTCGGTTGTTCGAGCGCGGGACTCAGCTGCGCGAACGTGGAGTTCAGCTGCCTGAGCGTGGGACTCGGCTGCGCGAGTGCGAATTCGGCTGCGCGAACGTGGGGTTCGGCTGCGCGTGTGTGGGGGTCGGGGGGCGGGCACGGATGTGGCTTTGGGGGCGGGCTTCGGCCCCCGAAGCCACATTCGTGTCCGGTCAGTTGGTGAGTTGCTTGGCGCGCTTGCGGGCCTTGCGCGTCTGCTTCTCGGCGGTCTTCTGCCACGTCTGAGCCTGCTTGCCCGCCGACTTCTGGATCGACTGGGCCTGCTTGCTCGCCACCTGAGCGGCCTTCTTGGCCCGCCAACCCAGCGAGGGCTTGCCGTGCGTGTCGGCGGCGGCGATCATCAGGCCGCCCGCCAGGCCGAGGTTCTTCAGGAAGTGGACCAGCTGCTGCTGCTTGGCCTGCTCGTCCTTCTCCGCCCAGAACGGGTGGCCGGCGACGGTGGTCGGCACCAGGCCGCCGAGCAGCACCAGCGCGGACAGCCGCGGCGCCTTGCCCAGCGCGAACAGCGAACCGGCGGCGATCTTCACCGCCGCGTCCACCTTGACGAGGGTCACCGGATCGGTCGGCACCTGGGCCGGCAGCTTGTCGGCATAACGGCCGACCGTGCTGTCCAGCAGCGGTTTGGCGGCTTCGGCATGGCCCTCCGCCTGCCGCAGCGCGTTGATGCCGCCGCTGATGAAGATCGACGCGAGCAGGGGGCGGGCCAATCGGCGCAGAATCACGGGGTCACCTCTCCGAGGAGCGAGGAGCGAGTCAAGCTTGCTTCGAACGTACCCAAAACCTTCCGGTCTCACGCCTTATGGGGCTTTCTAGTCCTGAGGCTAGAAAGCCCCATACTCCGTTAGCGAGTGGAATACGCGCGCGGCAGCTTGAACCCGCGCTCGGCGGCGACCTCGCGGAGCCGGTCCGGGTAGTCGGTGATGATGCCGTCCACGCCGTCGTCGATCAGCTTGTGCATGGTCGGCTTGTCGTTGATGGTCCACGGCACCACCTTCAGCCCCGCCCGGTGGGCCTCGTCGACCAGCGCCTTCGTGGTGAACGGCAGGTAGTTCGGGTCGGTCACCGAGCCGCCCTGCGGGTTGCCGTGCACCGGCGAAAGCGCGCTCGCGCCGAACGACTTCACCGCGCGCACCGGGCTGCCGCCGAAGTCGTCGATGTCCAGCCCGCCCAGCCACGGCGACTTGCCGGGCTGTCCGACCTGCAGGAATTCCGGCTGGGTCAGGGCGACCGTCTTCAGCCAGGGCGCGGTCCGGCGCATCAGCATCAGCGCGCCCCAGTCGAAGCTCTGGACGGTGGTGTGGTGGGCGAACCCGGAGAAGGTGATCTCGCGCGCGGCCCGCTCGACGAACTGCTCGCGCGGCGCGGTCTCGTGCGGCGCGGCCGCCTCCACCTTGGTTTCGATGTTGAACCGGACGCCCCAGGCGCGGTGGTCGCGCGCCAGGTCGAACACCTCACGCAGGGTCGGCATCTTCGCACCCGGTGAGAGCTGCTGGCCCGGGTGGTTCGGCTGCTTCTGCGAGCCGCAGTCCAGGGTTCGGACCTGCGCGAAGGTCAGATCCTTGACGTACTTGCCCGCGTAGGGGAACGCCGGGTCGCCGGGGAAGGCGGGCTGGGTGTCGGCGCACTTCGCCGGGTTCGTCTTGCGGTCGTGGGTGACCACCTCCCGGCCGTCCTTGGTGATCTGGATGTCCAGCTCCAGCGTGGTGACGCCCAGTTCCAAGGCGGTGGAGAAGGCGGCGAGCGTGCCTTCGACGGTGAGCCCGATCCCGCCGCGGTGCGCCTGGATGTCGAAGTCCTTGCGGGGGTGCGCCTGCGCGGCGGAGCCGCCGAGCACGGTCACGGCCAGAGCCGCGACCAGCGCTTTGGGGAGGATTCTCATGGCTGGCGAGCTAACCAGGCCAAGGCGACCACGAGGTGAACCCTGGGAAGATCATCGCCATGACCGAATTCACCGTCCGCCGGACGCAGGAGCACGAACGCCGACCGGCGCAGAGCACGGTCGCCGGGGCACTGCACTCCCCGCCGCTCACCGACGAGCAGTGGGCGATCGCCCGGCACGCGTTCCCCTCCGAGCGGACCTGGGCCGCGTTCGAGGGCGCGCGGCCGATCGGGATGACCGTGTCCGCCGCCGTCGACCTGGCGGTTCCGGGTGGCCGGGTGCCCGCGGCGGCGGTGGCCTGGGTGGGCGTCCGGGCGGACCGCACGCGACGCGGCGTGGTCTCCGAACTGCTGACCACGCAACTGCGGGAGTGCCGTGAACGCGGTGAACCGGCGGCGGTGCTGCACGCCAGCGAGGCCACGATCTACGGCCGCTTCGGTTACGGCGTCTCGTGCCAGGTCAAGCACGTGATGGTCGACCGCACGCGGGCGCGGCTGCGGGCGGACGTGCCGGTGACCGGCTCGGTGCGCCTGGTGTCCGAAGCCGAAGCGAGGACCGTGCCGCGTGAGCTGTACTCGCGGATGGGCCCGCACCGGCCGGGCATGATCACGCGCGGCGAAGGGTGGTGGCGGTGGAACCACGACCGCATCCTCGACCGCGACGACTACCTGGTCGCCGTCCACCAGGACCACCAGGGAGTGGATGACGGGTTCGTCACCTACCGCCCCAGATCGCTCGGCACCTTCGACCAGCCCGCCTCGGGCGAGGCACTGGACGTCCGCGACCTGCACGCCGCGAACCCCGGAGCCCTCGCCGGGCTGTGGCGGTTCCTGCTGTCGGTCGACTTGGTGGTGAAGATCCGCCTGAAGTCCCGGCCGATCGACGAGCCGATCGACCTGATGCTGGAGAACCCGCGCGCCGCGGAGGTCATGGCGATCCAGGACCACCTCTGGGTGCGGCTGACCGACGTGGCGCAAGCGCTTGCGTCCAGGGCATACGGCCACGCCGAGCCGGTGGTGCTCGAAGTGCGTGACGCCCGGCTGCCGGAGAACGCGGGCCGCTACCGGATCGGCCCGGAGGGTGCCGAGCGCACCGATGCCGACGCCGACCTCGACCTGGACGTCGACACCCTGGCGATGCTCTACCTCGGCGGCTTCCCGGCGAGCACGCTGGCGGGGATCGGGCGGCTCCATGCCCGCGACCCCGAGGCGCTGACCAGAGCGGACGCCCTCTTCCGCAGTGCCACGCCGCCCTGGTGCGGAACGGATTTCTGATTCCGGGTTGACCTTGACGCTGCGTCAACTTCTACCGTGGAACACGAGGTCGCGAAGGGGTGGGAGCAGTGGAGTGGTCCATCCAGGACATCGCACGCACGGCCGGGACCACCAGCCGGACCCTGCGCCACTACGGGCAGGTCGGGCTGCTGGAACCGACGCGCGTCGGGTCCAACGGTTATCGCTACTACGACGAACGGGCACTGGTGCGCCTGCAGCGGATCCTGCTGCTGCGCGAACTGGGGCTCGGGCTGCCCGCCATCGCCGAGGTGCTGGCCGGGCAGCAGGACCCCGCCGCGGCCTTGCGCACCCACCTGGAGCTGCTCGAACGGGAACGCGAGCGGCTCGGGCGGCAGATCGAATCGGTGCGCACGACCCTGCGGAAGACGGAAGGAGGTGAGCAACTGATGGCGGAAGAGGTCTTCGACGGGTTCGACAACGCCCAGTACAAGGACGAGGTCGTCGAACGCTGGGGCAAGGACGCCTACGAGAAGGGCGATCGCTGGTGGCGTTCGCTGAGCGACGCCGAGAAGAAGGCGTTCCAGCAGGAACAGGTCGATATCGCCCGCGACTTCGCCGACGCGATGCGGGCGGGGGAGCCTGCCGACGGCGAGGTCGCGCAGGCGATCACCCGGCGCCAGCACGACTGGCTGGCCAAGACGGTGGAAGTGAGCATGTGCTACTTCATCGGCCTGGGTGAGATGTACGTGTCGGACGAGCGCTTCACAGCGACCTACGACCAGCACGGCAAGGGGAACGCGGCGTACATCCGCGACGCGATGAAGGTCTACGGGGAGCGGAACCTCACCGATTAGGCCGGTGGCCAGGGCTGCAGACCTGGCCACGACACGCCTTGCTATTTCTGCCCGATTATCGCTGGCACGCTAGAAAGCCCGATACGGTGCCGGAGTGGACCCCATCCGCAACCCGTTCGCTCCCGGCGCCGGGCAGCGCCCGCCCGAGCTCGCGGGGCGGGAGCGGGAACTGCACGCCTTCGAAGTGGTGCTGGAACGGGTCGCCCGCGGACGTCCGGAGCGCAGCCTGATGCTGACCGGCCTGCGGGGCGTCGGCAAGACCGTGTTGCTCGGGGAACTGCGCTCGATGGCCGTCAAACGCGGCTGGGGCGCGGGCAAGATCGAGGCCCGGCCCGACACCGAACTGCGGCGGCCGTTGTCCGCCGCGTTGCACCGGGCGATCCGCGACCTGGCCGTCCGCCACCGCGCGCCGGACCGGGTGGAATCGGTGCTGGGCGTGCTCAAGGCGTTCGCCCTGCGGGCCGCGAAACCGGATGCGAAGCTGCGCGACCGCTGGCAGCCGGGCATCGACGTGCCCGCCGCGCAGGGCCGCGCGGACTCCGGTGACATCGAGATCGACCTGGTGGAGCTGTTCACCGATGTCGCCGAACTGGCCGCGGACGTCGGCACCGGGGCCGCGCTGCTGATCGACGAGATCCAGGACCTCAACGCGGAAGACGTCTCGGCGCTGTGCGCGGCCTGCCACGAGCTGTCCCAGTCGGGGGCGCCGCTGGTGGTCGTCGGGGCCGGGCTGCCGCACGTGCCCGCGGTGCTTTCGGCGTCGAAGTCCTACTCGGAGCGGCTCTTCCGGTACGCCCGGATCGATCGGCTGGACCGCGAGGACGCCGATCGCGCGGTACTCGCCCCGATCGACCGGGAGGACGCGGGGATCGAACCGGAGGCGCTGGACGCCCTGTTCGACGCCTCGGGCGGTTATCCGTACTTCATCCAGGCGTACGCGAAGGCCGCGTGGGACGCCGCGCCGGACGATCCGATCACCGTCAAGGACGTGCAGGTCGCCGCGCCGGAGGCGGAGTCGGAGCTGGCGGTCGGGTTCTTCGGCTCGCGGTACGAGCGCGCGACCCCGGCGGAACGCGAATACCTGCTGGCGATGGCCGAGCTGACGCAGGGCCGTGACGAGGCGGCGAGCACCTCGGATGTGGCCGTCTACCTGGGCCGCAAGCCGTCAAGCTTGTCGCCGGCGCGGGACAGCCTGATGAAGAAGGGCCTGGTGTACTCGGCCGAACGCGGCCGGATCGCCTTCACCGTCCCGCACTTCGGCCACTACCTGCTCAGCCGCATCGACGACTGAACCCCTTCCCGCTTGACGCCTGCTGGACCTAGTCGCGTCTGCGGCTTTATAGCGATTTTCCAATATTTGGCGAGATAGCCCGAGAGGGCAACCGGGCTCGCTTGGTTCGTCGGATCTACTCCTTGTTTGCCGATGATTCATCGGCTCGTGCGCCAGATCACCGGATAATCATTGGAGATCCTGGGCAAAGTGCGGCATACTAGACGACGTAAGCCGAGAGATCCAGCGAAACCCTTGAAGGGGATGCAGACACCGATGAACAACATCGCCGCCAAGCTCCGTGCCCGCCGCGCCGAGGCTCGCACTCGCCGGGCGCTGAACCGGGCGATCGACACCGCGGCCACCGCGACCGTTCGTCAGGAGCTCATCGCGATCGCCCAGGCCCGTCAGCCCCACATGCGCTGACCCCTCGTGGGCTGGGTGGTATTTCACCCACACGAGTGACGTAGAACACAATACGACCGGGGTGTAACGCCACACGACCAGGCGTCGATACCCCCAATGACCCCGTGATGCTGGCGGACCCCCGACCTGGCAGCATCACGGGGTTTCCATGTTTGGGCTCGCCTTTGGCATCGCCCTTCCCGGATGCCGTGAGCTGCGTGTTTCCCGGGGGGCCGAGCCCCCCGGACCCCCACGGTGCGAGTTCCTTGCGCTGGCGGGCGCTGGGCCTGTTGGCGAGGAACCAACGGCGGTCCGGTAATCGGAGTTCCCTGGTGGGGGACTCCTTGTGGCTTAATGGTTGACTTCGTCATTGAGTTTTGTTGTGGTTGTCAGGTGAATCGGGTGCGGGAAGTTCGGGCGTTCAACCGGCTGTATACGAGAGTGATCGGCGTGCTGGACGAGGGGCCGGTGGGGGCGGAGTACTCGCTGCCGGAGTCCAGGGTGCTGTTCGAGCTGGCGCGGCGCGAGTGGAGCGAGGTCGGCGAGCTGCGCCGGGTGCTGGGGCTCGACGCGGGGTACGCGAGCCGGTTGCTGGGACGCCTTGAGAGTCGCGCGCTGCTGGTGCGGGAGCGCAGTGCCGAGGACGCGCGGCGGCAGATCGTCCGGCTGACCGATCAGGGCCGTGAGGTGTTCGCGGAGCTGGATCGGCGCAGTTCGGAGCAGATCGGCGCGTTGCTGGGCCGATTCGGTGAGGATCGCCAGCTCGAGTTGCTGGACGCGATGCGCACGATCACCCGGATCGTCGGCGGGGAGCACGATCCGACGGTGGTGCTGCGGGCGCCCCGGGCCGGGGACCTGGGCTGGGTGGTGCACCGCCACGGCGCGGTGTACACGAAGGAACACGGGTGGAACGACGGGTTCGAGTCGCTGGTGGCGCGGGTGGTGTCCGACTACCTGGCTGACCGCGACCCGGCTCGTGAGGCGGCGTGGATCGCCGAGTTGGACGGCGAGCGGGTCGGATCGATCATGTGCACCCGCGGCTCGGATGAGCAGACGGCCAAGTTGCGGTTGTTGCTGGTCGAGCCGAGCGCGCGCGGGCACGGGGTCGGGGGGCGGCTGGTCAGCGAATGCGTGGCGTTCGCGCGGTCGACCGGGTACACCTCGATGGAGTTGTGGACGGTGAGCCTGCTGGCCTCGGCTCGCCGGATCTACCAGGCAGCGGGGTTCGAGCTGGTCGACGAGCAGCCGACCAGCGATTTCGGGCCCGTGGTGACCGGGCAGACCTGGCGGCTGAAGTTGTAGCGGACGCGCTGTCGATTCCGGCCGGGGTTCGTTCGTCTCCAGTGCACCCGACCACCAAGGAGGCAACCACATGCCCGACTACCTCGGCCTGATCCGCCGCGAAGAAAAGAGCGTGGAGGACCTGAGCCCCGACGAGGCACAGCGCGTGCTCGAGTCGTACATCGCCTGGACGGACCGGATGGCGCAGGAGGGACGCCTGCGCGACAGCCACCCGCTGACCAGGAGCGGGCGCCTGCTGCGGCGCTCCGGTGACGCGCTGACCACCACCGACGGGCCGCACACCGAGTCCGCCGAAATCGTCGGCGGGTACGTCACCATCACCGCCGACGACTACGACCAGGCTGCGAAGATCTTCGGCACCCACCCGCACCTGCGGTTCGGGCCGATCGAGGTGCGCAAGATCGCCGACGAGAGCTGCTCGGAGGAGTAGCACCGATGAGCGACACGGCCGGCGTGGTGGAGCACCTGTTCCGGCACAGCGCCGGGCAGATCACCGCCACGCTGGCCCGGTCGCTCGGCCCGGCCCGGCTGGACCTCGCCGAGGAAGCCGTGGCCGACGCGATCGAGCAGGCGTTGCGCACCTGGCCGCATCACGGCGTGCCGGACAACGCGCGCGGCTGGCTCTTCCGCGCCGCCCGCAACCGCGCGATCGACCTGCTGCGCCGCGAGGATTCGCTGCGGACCAAGCTCCCGCTGCTGCTCGAAGAGCTGGAGAAGCCCGCCGGTGCCGACGACGAGCTGACCATGATGGTGCTCTGCTGCCACCCCGAACTGCCCGTGCCCGCGCAGGTGGCGCTCACGCTGAAAACCGTGGGCGGGCTGGGCGTCCAAGAGATCGCCGCGGCCCTGCTGGACAAACCGGCCACCGTCGCGCAGCGGCTGGTGCGGGCCAAGCGCTGGCTGGCCGGGAGCGCGCAGCCGTTCGAACTGCCCGTGCCGATCGAGTCCAGAGTGGACAGTGTGCTGGCGGTGCTCTACCTGTTGTTCAACGAGGGTTACCAGGCCAGCAGCGGGGAAGACGCGATCCGCGGCGAGTTGTGCGGCGAGGCCATCCGGCTGGCGAGGCTCGTGCTGGCCGATCGGCGTACCGACACGCCGCGGGCCCGGGCGTTGCTGGCGCTGATGTTGTTGCAGGCGAGCAGGTTGCCCGCCCGCGTGGACGCCGACGGCGACCTTTTGCTGTTGCACGAGCAGGACCGCGACAGGTGGAACCACACGATGATCGCCGAGGGAACCCGGTTGTTCGCCGCCGCCTGCACCGGCCCGGAGCTGTCGGCTTACCACGTGGAGGCGGCGATCGCCCTGAGCCACACCACCCCCGACACCGACTGGCCGCGCATCGTCGGCCTCTACGACCAGCTGCTCACGCTGCGCCCGTCACCGGTCGGCAAACTGAACCGGGCGATCGCCCTGGCCATGGCGGACGGCCCGGCCGCAGGCATCTCCGAGCTCGAACGCCTCCGGGACGAACCCCGGCTGGCCGCGTACCCACTGCTCCCAGCCGCCCTCGGCGCACTGTGGCTACTCGCCGGCGACCCGACGAACGCCGCCCACTACTACCGGGAGGCCCTTGCGCTCCCCGGCTCCGAGCCGCAACACCGCTTCCTACGCCGCCGCCTGACCACCTGCGACCCCCGGCGCGGCCAAGAGGCGATGCCGTGAATGTGGCTTTCACGGCACATTCCGCCGTGAAAGCCACATTCACGGCACCCCACCCCCACCCCCTCGCCGCCCCGCGCACCCGGGGGACACGAATGTGGCTTTGGGGGCGGATTCGGCCCCCAAAGCCACATTCGTGACACCGCCCCAGCCACCCACCGCAACCGCCCCACCACGCGACCGCCGCCCGGGGCACCCACCAGGAGCACCCGCCCAGACCCCCCACCTCACCCCGGTCCACAGCCAAAAACACGGCGGGGATGGCCTTGTCAAGGCATCATTCCCGCCTTGACAAGGCCATCCCCGCCGTAGTCACAATCAAAAACCGGGGCGAGGCCCCCTACCTAATGCACCCCCACCGCACGCAGATTCTTGTCGTGCTCATCGACGTGGTAATCCGGCCCGATGGTCTGGTCGGTGCCGTTGTTCACCTTCAGCCGCCGTGCCACCAGGGTGACCAGTACCGCCACCACCAGGTTCGCAGCCAGTACCACCACACCCACGTAGATCTGCACGGTCGAGCCGATGAACGGCTGCCAGCCGAACAGGTTGATCTTGTCCAGCGCCAGCGCGGACCCGCCGAAGTGCGCCTTGCCGCTGGCCGGGTTGGGGATGTTGTAGAGCAGGATCATCCCCCAGCCCATGCCGACCACCCAGCCGGCCACCAGCCCCCAGATGTGGAACCACCTGGTGTAGAGCGAAAGCGCCACCGCGGGCAGCGTCTGCAGGATGATCACACCGCCGATCAGCTGCAGGTCGATGGAGAACTGCGGGTCGATGAACAGGATGAACGCCACCGCGCCGAACTTCACGATCAGCGAGGCGAGCTTGGCCTGCTTGGCCTCCTGCTTCGGCGAAGCGTCCTTCTTGATGAACTCCTTGTAGATGTTGCGCGTCCACAGGTTCGCCGCGGCGATGGACATGATCGCGGCGGGCACCAGCGCGCCGATGCCGATGGCGGCGAAGGCGATGCCGGTGAACCACGACGGGAACTGCTCGGCGAACAGCTGCGGGATGATCGTGTTGCCGTCCGGCCGCCCGGTGGCCTCGTTGGTGATCGGCTTCGTGCCCGCGGCGATCGCCACGAACCCGAGCAGCGCCAGCAGGCCGAGCAGCAGCGAGTAGGCGGGCAGCGCGGACATGTTCCGCTTGATCACCGTTCGCCCGCGCGAAGCGAGCACGCCGGTCACCGAGTGCGGGTAGAGGAACAGCGCCAGCGCCGAGCCGAAGGCCAGGGTCGCGTACTGCAACTGGTTGTTGACGTTGAGGAAGATGCCGTCCGACGCCGACGGGGTGGCGTCGAACTTGGCGTCCGCCGCGCTGAAGATCGACGCCCAGCCACCCAGCTTGCTCGGCAGGTACAGCACCGCGACCAGGATGACGATGTAGATCAGGATGTCCTTGACGAACGCGATCAGCGCCGGCGCCCGGAGCCCGGACTGGTAGGTGTAGACCGCCAGGATGACGAAGGCGATCAGCAGCGGCAGGTGCCCGAGGAAGCCGCTGGCGTTGAAGCCGAGCGTGCGCAGCACCGACTCGAGGCCGACCAGCTGCAGCGCGATGTAGGGCATCGTGGCGACGATGCCGGTGACCGCGATCAGCGTGGCCAGGATCGACGAGCCGTAGCGGCCCTTCACGAAGTCGGCCGGGGTGACGTAGCCGTGCGAGCGCGACACCGACCACAACCGCAGCAGTGGCAGGAAGACGATCGGGTAGGCGACGATCGTGTAGGGCAGCGCGTAGAAGCCGACGGCACCGGCGCCGAACAGCAGCGCGGGCACGGCGACGAAGGTGTAGGCGGTGTAGAGGTCACCGCCGATGAGGAACCAGGTGACCCACGAGCCGAACTTGCGCCCGCCGAGGCCCCATTCGTCGAGGTGGTCGAGGGTGTCCCCGGCCTTCCACCGGGAGGCCACGAAGCCCAGCACGGTGACCACCGCGAAGAGCAGGACGAAGATGATCAGTTCCGGCCACTGGATGGTGCTCACCGGGCGCTCCCTTCGTCCAGCTCGTCCACATCGGACTCGGGCTGCCCGGTCCGGCTGGTCGGCTTGTCCTTGGTCATCAGGTAGACCGCGGTGGTGCACAGCACCCCGACCGCGATGCCGGCGAACTGGAACCAGTAGAAGAACGGCATCCCGAACAGCCGGGGTTCTTCGAAGTTGTAGAGCGGGGTGATCACGACCCACAACGGGATGATCAGCAGCAGGTTCCACGGGCTGAACACCAGCCCGGAAACCCGGCCCCCGGGCTTACCGGTCGACATGTGGCCTCACCAAACTCCTCATCGAGCGCTCCACAGGCGGAGATCGCGTTGACCTTAGAACCTCCGCCCCCGTGCGTCACCCATGTCCGGTATCGATTTGCTCATAGGGACCGCGAGCTGGGGAAAGCCGTCGGATAGGGTCGGGCGCGAACCTGAGCGGGGGTGGCTGATATGGCGTCGCTGGCACGATCGACCGGGAGACGGCTGTCCTTCGGGCTGCTCGCCGCCGCGCTCGTGGTCTCGGGCTGCGCCACCGAGGTGGGCGGCCGGGCGCTGGCCGGGGGCACGGCGGACGAACAGTCCCCCGCCGCGAAGGCCCCCGCACCCAGCAAGGACCCGGTCGCCGAGCCGGGCCAGTGCGTGCTCGGGTCCAGCCCCGCCCCGGTCGACTGCGCGAAGCCGCACCACGTCGAGGTGACCAAGGCCGGCACCTTCGGCGCGGACCTGCCCGCCACGCGCCCGGACGCCGCGGTGATCTTCAAGGCCGCGCTGCCGGAGTGCCGGGCCGAAGCGGCCAAGTTCCTCGGGAGCACCGACTTCGACGCCTCCACCCTGGCCGCCTGGATGCTCTGGGCGCCCGTCGACGACTGGGCCGCAGGCAATCGCTGGTACCGGTGCGGGGTGGCGCAGCTGGACCCCGACGGGAAAGCGGTCGAACGCACCGGCTCGATCAAAGGCGCGCTGTCCGGGGAGAAGTTCTTCGAATACCAGGTGTGCTCCTCGGTCAAACCGCTGGAAGCCGCGGTGAAACGGATCTCCTGCACCGAACCGCACCACGCGGAGGGTCTCCGCGTGGTCACCATGGGTAAACCCGGCGACCCGGTGCCGACCCCGGACGAATTCAATGCGGCCGCCCGCCCGGTCTGCGGTGAAACGCTCACCAAATACCTCGGCACCGCCACCCGGGACGACGTGGTCGCGACCTGGCGCTGGCCCAGCCAGACCGAATGGGAGCAGGGATTCACCAACCTGACCTGCTACGCGCAAACCGATGTCCCCGTGACCAAGAAGTTACGGAACCTCGGCGCCGCTCCGCTGCCGGTGGGTTAGCGGAATCCGACTAACGGCTGTTGCCGATGCCGTCGCGGACCGATATCAATGACCCGCCAATGACTTTTTCGCCGGCCTGGAAACGGGCAAAAGAGTGACCGGCACCTCGAAGAGACAAGTGGGGCAACACATGAAAAGACTGCGCACAGCCGTGGTCATCCCGATGGTGGCAGGCGGTCTGCTGGCCGGGGTCACCCCGGCGCCGGCCGATCCGGTCGCGGCGGGGGCGCAACCGCTGAACTCCACCGGCATCCCGGCCCAGTACGCCGACCAGGTGCTGAACTGGCACACCTGCACCGGTGACGAACTGCCCACCGCGCCGCCGCCGGGCGCCGAGGGCATCGAGTGCGCGACCTACCAGACACCGCGCAACTGGGACCGCGCCGCCGACAAGATCGACCTGACCATCGCGGTCAGCAGGCTCAAGGCGACCGGTGGCGAGGCGACCGCCAGCGTGATCACCAATCCCGGTGGTCCCGGCGCGCCCGGCCGCAGCTTCCCGACGCGCCTGCGCAACCAGGCCAAGCTGCGTGCCGGCCAGGAGGTCGTCGGCTTCGACCCGCGCGGCACCGGCAAGAGCACCAACATCACCTGCGGCGGGGCCATCGGCACCGGCGGCGACCTGGACCCGCGTGACCGGTCCAAGCCGAACCTGAACCTGATCCTGGACGCCACCAAGTACGCGGCGAACTCGTGCCAGGTGAAGTCCGGCGAGCTGGGCCCGCTGATCAACACCTACCAGACCACCCGCGACATCGACCTGCTGCGCGTGCTGCTCAAGCGCGACAAGATCAACTGGGTCGGGTACTCGGCGGGCACCTGGATGGGCGCGCACTACGCCACCCACTTCCCGAACCGCGTCGGCCGGTTCGTGCTGGACTCGGCCACCGAGTTCACCACCACCTGGCAGAAGTCGTTCGACTGGCAGCCGCTGGGCTTCGAGCGCCGCTGGCGCCAGGACTTCCTGCCGTGGCTGGCCAAGTACGACTCGGTCTACCACTTCGGCAGCACCGGTGAGGCCGCCCGCCAAACCTACGAGCAGGTCCGCGCCTCGCTCACGCAGAACCCGGTCGAGCTGGACGGCGAGAAGGTCAGCGCGGCGAAGTTCGACTCGACCATCCCCGGTTACCTCTACGCCAAGCGCAACTTCCCGGTGCTCGCCGAGTACCTGGTGGCCGTGCGCACGCTGACCGAGGGCAGCACCACCGCCGAGCAGAAGTCGGTGGCGGCGCAGAAGGTCAAGGCCGAGCAGTCCGGCAACGACGTGATCGGCCCGCAGCCGCTGATGGTGCCGACCGACTACGACGACGCCTACGACGCGAGCTTCTGGACCATCCCCTGCAACGAGGGCCCGTGGCCGGGCACCCGCAGCAGCGTGATCAAGCAGTCGCAGAAGCTGATCGACCAGGACCTGCCGCTGCTGGGCGCTGGCTGGCTGATCCAGCCGTGCATCTTCTGGAAGAACAAGCCGATCTCGCTGCCGAAGGTCAACGGCAAGGGCGTGCCGCCGGTGGTCATCGTGCAGTCGGTGCACGACCCGGCGACCCCGTTCGAGGGCGCGCAGCGCGCGCACGAGGCGTTCGCCAACTCGCGGATGCTGACCGTCACCGCCGAGGGTGACCACGGCATCTACGCCGGTGGCAACGCGCCGGTGGACAAGGTCGTGGAGGACTACCTGGTCGACGGCATCGTGCCTGCCGACCAGAGCCTGCCGGGCATGCCGCTTCCGGTGCCCGCCGGTGCGTAACCCCCGCTAGGACAACGAGCCTCTCCGAGGCTGTGGGATCAAGGCCCCGTCGAACTTCCGTTCGGCGGGGCTTTTCCGTGCGCGCATGGACGGTTGCTCGTACCGGAGCGCGCCGCTCGCCAGTACGAGCAGCGTCACGCCGAGTCCGAGGACCAGCAGCGCCAAACCTGCGATCACGATCTCCGACCTCCTCGCTGGGGATGATTCTGTGCCGGGCCGTTACTACACAGACGTGCGAGGTGGCCTGCCGGATACAAGATTTTGGGTGTCATTCCGGTTGCGGCCGAGTTACCCCCAACCTGTGCACAGAGTTGTCCACAGGTTGGGGATGGGTGTGGGCACCAGGCGCTGTCCTGTGAGTCTGGTCGATGGGCTTCGTGATCCAGGTGGTTCCTGGCGGTGCGGGCGGGTCGGCCTCGTACTGGCCGTACTCGGCCGAACTCGCCCGTGCCGCCAGGGGCCGCCTGGGCGCGGAGACCGCGACCTTGACTCGCAGGACAGCGCCTAGACTGGGTCGCATGGTGCGGGTTCCGTTGACCGAGGCAGAGCGAGTACGCGGCGAGCGGCTCGGCGCCGCGCTACGGGAAGCCCGTGGTGACCGGAGCATGGTCGAGGTGGCCGCGGAGGCCGGGATCTCGGTGGAAACCCTGCGCAAGATCGAGACCGGGCGCATCCCGACGCCCGCCTTCTTCACCGTCACCGCCATCGCCGCCGCCGTCCGGCTGCCGCTGGACGCGCTGCGCGAGGTCGCCGAGCCCGACGAGCCCCTGCCCAGCGTGAAAACGGCCTAGCGCTTACCCGGGTTGCAGGGCGGCCAGGATGTGCTGCCGGTCGTTCAGGAAGTGGAAGCCCGCCGGTGGGCGGTCGTAGACGTGGAGCAGGCGCTCCAGGTCGGAGTGCTCGTCCACGCTCAACGGCGTGCGCTCGGTGAACAGGTGCGCGGCGAGCACGTCCACCAGTTCTTCCCACTCCCCGGCCAGGTAGATCTCGTGGTAGTGCGTCAGCACCTCGATCGGCAGCCGGTTCGCCAGCTGGGCCAGCAGGCGTTCGGCGAAGAAACTGACCCGGCTCTCGGTGAGGTCGGCGACGGTTGGGTTGGCCGGGTCGGCGGCGGTGTCCGGATTGCGCACCACGCCGGGGCCCGCGGTCGGGAAGCCGGTGACCACCCGGCCGTCCGGCTCGACCAGCACCACGATCGACACCCCGTCCCGCACCCCGGACGCGCGCCAGCGGCCGTTGGGCAGCCGCCGCGGTGGTTCGTCCGGCTCGTTCGCCACGTCGGTGATCAACCGGAGGATCCGGCGACCACCCCACTCCGGCGGAAATTCGGTGGTCGCCCGCCGACCGGTCCCCGCCGCATGCCCCCCACCCACAGTGACTCCCTTCGCCGACGCGAGACTAACGCGGGGGCTCAGCGAAGGCAGGACCACGTGGTCAGGGCCAGAATCGCCACCACCGGACCGGGGCCGAAAGAACTCACTGTAAGTATCAGTGAGCCCACCACACCGAGGTCCGGTCCCCGCATCGCCTGAGTGACCAGCCGGACCGGCGCCTGGCCGAACGGGGTGTCCGTGACGACGAGGTTGTCGTAGGTCATCGGCGGCCGTGAAGCCGTGCGCAGCACCGAGGCCGCGGCGAGCGGCAGCACGAGCCACGCCGCCGGGCCGAACGAGACGCCGAGCAGCGCCACCACCAGCACGAGCACCAGCGCCCAGGCCAGTGCCAACCCGGCGAAGACCAGTGCGTACGCCGCCCGTAAGCGCAGGTCACGCTCGTCGAGCCAACGACGCAGGCCGAGGCCGCGCCAGAGCTCCCCGAGCCCGCCGCCGAACGGCATCAGCGCCGCGTACGCCGCGACCGCCACCACCGCGACCTCGGGCAATGCCGGGAAAGCGAGCCGCGCGACCCCGGCGGCGAGGGCGATCAGCACCGCTCCCGCGGCGTACCGGCGCCGCCCCAGCACCCCGGCCAGCGCGAGCCGCCAGATCGAGGTGACCCGCACGTCCACCGGCCTCGCCGAGGGCAACATCAGCAGTGGATCAAGGAAACTCACCGCAACCAGGCGAACCACCCGTTCGCGCCACGCCGAAACCAGCTCCGGCCGCCCTGCGGCCTCGGCCGCCACCGGCCGCAGGAGCGACCCGGACCCCCAGCCGACGACCACGGCGGCCAGCAGCAGCACCGCCCCGAAGGCCGACAGCACCACCGCCGGCGGGCCGGTCAGCGCCACCACCGCCCCCGCACCCGCCAGCGCGATCGGCCCGGCCGCGGTCCCCGTCTCGACCGGCCGCCGCGCGACCGCCAGCGTCAGCGCCGAACTCCCGCCCAGCAGAAGCCCCACGGCCGTCCACACCTCGGCGGACACGTCGTAGACGACACCGCCGAGCGCGGTGACGTAGCCGAGCGCGAGCAGCCAGCCCAGCCACACCCGCCAGACCCGCGCGCCCAGCACCGGCACGCGATCGCTGACGAGCCAGGTCAGCTCGGCGGGATCGGCCCAGCGGTACCCGCGCCGAAGCTGGGCGCGGGCGGACAGTCCGGACAGGACCAGCACCACCCCGGGCAGTGCGGAGCCGTCTCCTGTGGACCCGGTGGACTCGCCGAGCAGGAACTCCCGCCACCACGGCAGCTTGCCGAACGCGGTGGCCAGCGCGCCGATGCCGAAGACGACCAGGAAGCTGGTGGTGTCACCGCTGAAGACCCCGCCGAACCGCGGGCGGCCCGGGATCCGCACCCGGTCGAGCGTAGTGGTCACTCAGGACCGGGCATGGTGATCACCGTTTCGGCGGTCTCCAGCAGCGGCGGGTGGTGCGTGGCCACCACGATCGCGGCGCCGTCGTCCTTGGCCCGGCGCACCAGCCCGGCCAGCCAGTCACGGCCGTCGGCGTCGAGCGCGCGCTCCGGTTCGTCCAGCAGGAGCACCTCGAACGGCCGTGCGGTGGCGCCCAGCAGCATCAGCCGCCGCCGCTGCCCCGCCGAAAGACTGCCCGCGGCCACTCCGGCCCGTTCCGCCAGCCCGGCCTCCGCGAGCAATCGCGCACCGTCCACTTCGGTACCGAAGCTTCCGGCGAGCAGTTCCAGATGCTGCACCGGGGTGAGTTCGGCGAACACATCGGAATCGTCCAGCACCACCGAAACCCGCCGCCGGAACTCGACACTTCGCTCGTCGGGAATGCGGCCCGCGACCTCGACCCTTCCTTCGGCAGGCGCCTGCATACCGTAAAGAACGCGCAGCAGGGTGGATTTCCCGGCGCCGTTCGGCCCGACCAGCGCGAGGCACTCACCTGGACCCACCGCGCAGTCGAGCCCGCGGAACAGCCATTGCCTGCCCACGCGGATTCCCATGGATTCGGTGATGATCCCCATGCGGCGACCATACTCGCGATTCTCCTGCCGGAAACGAATAGCCCTTTTGGGCCGAAAACAAGGCCAAAAGGGCTATTCAGGCCGACAATCAACGGAGTCCGGCCGGAACCGGGTGCGAACTGCCCCACCGACGAAAAACGGCCCGCCGGTCGGGGCGGGCCGTTCTCGGTGTGCGCTCAGCCGAGGCGCTGGCGCAGCGACTCCAGCTCGTCATGCAGGTTCGAGGGCACCTTGTCGCCGATCTTGGCGAACCACTCCTCGATCAGCGGCAGCTCCTGGCGCCACTCCTCGGCGTCGACCCGCAGCGCCAGCTCGACGTCGGACTTCGGCTCCTCGATGCCGTCGATGTCCAGGTCGTCGGCGGTGGGCACGAAGCCGATCGGGGTCTCGGTGGCCGCGGCCTGACCCTCGATCCGGCCGATGACCCACTTCAGCACGCGCGAGTTCTCGCCGAACCCGGGCCACAGGAAGCGTTTGTCGTCGCCGCGGCGGAACCAGTTGACGTAGAAGATCTTCGGCAGCTTGGTCGCGTCGGCTTCCTTGCCCAGCGAGATCCAGTGCTTGAAGTAGTCGGCGGCGTGGTAGCCGAGGAAGGGCAGCATGGCCATCGGGTCGCGGCGCACCTCGCCGACCTTGCCCGCGGCGGCGGCGGTCTTCTCCGAGGACATGGTGGCGCCCATGAACACGCCGTGCTGCCAGTCGCGCGACTCGGTGACCAGCGGAACCGTGGTGGCGCGGCGGCCGCCGAAGAGGATCGCCGAGATCGGCACGCCCTTCGGGTCGTCCCACTCCGGCGCCAGGATCGGGCACTGCGACATCGGCGTGCAGTAGCGCGAGTTCGGGTGTGCGGCCTTCTCCTCCGAGTCCGGCGTCCACTCCTGCTTCGTCCAGGAGGTGGCGTGCTCGGGCCGGCCCTCCATGCCCTCCCACCAGATGTCGCCGTCGTCGGTCAGCGCGACGTTGGTGAACACCGAGTTGCCCTGCTCGATGGTGCGCATGGCGTTCGGGTTGGTGTGCCAGTTGGTGCCCGGCGCGACGCCGAAGAAGCCGAACTCCGGGTTGACCGCGTACAGGCGGCCGTCCTCACCGAAGCGCATCCAGGCGATGTCGTCACCCAGGGTCTCCACGCGCCAGCCCGGGATGGTCGGCTGGAGCATGGCCAGGTTGGTCTTGCCACAGGCGCTGGGGAAGGCCGCGGCGATGTAGTAGGCCTTGTCCTCGGGCGAGATGAGCTTGAGGATCAGCATGTGCTCGGCGAGCCAGCCCTCGTCACGGGCCATCACCGAGGCGATCCGCAGCGAGTAGCACTTCTTGCCGAGCAGCGAGTTGCCGCCGTAACCGGAGCCGTAGCTCCAGATCATCCGCTCCTCGGGGAAGTGGGTGATGTACTTGGTCGTGTTGCACGGCCACGGCACGTCCTGCTCACCCGGGTTGAGCGGGGCGCCGACCGAGTGCAGCGCGGGCACGAACTCGCGCTCGGTGCCGTCCTCGGTGACGAACTTGTCCAGCGCCGCCTGCCCCATCCTGGTCATCACGCGCATCGAGGCGACCACGTAGGCGAAGTCGGTGATCTCCACCCCGAGCTTCGGGTCGTCGTCGCCGAGCGGTCCCATGCAGAACGGGATGACGTACATCGTGCGACCCCGCATGCACCCGCGGTACAGCTCGGTCATGGTCGCCTTCATCTCACCGGGGTGCGCCCAGTTGTTCGTCGGCCCGGCGTCTTCCTCGCGCTCGGAACAGATGAACGTGCGCTCCTCGACGCGTGCCACGTCGTCCGGGTCGGAAGCGGCCCAGTACGAGTTCGGCTTCGCCTTCAGCGGCACGAAGGTGCCCGCTTCCACCAGTTCGGCGTTGATCCGCGCCGACTCCTCCTCGGAGCCGTCCACCCACACCACTCGGTCGGGGGTGGTCAGCTCCGCGACCTCCCGCACCCACGCCAGGACCTTCGAGTGCGTGGTGGGGGCGGCGTCGAGTCCGGGGATGGCTACTGCAGTCATCTCTTCTCCTGAACTCCGGCAAAAAAGCCCACACCGAACTCTCGTCCGGGGCGGGCTCCTTCGCCGGCGACCGAATGGCTTCGCACACCGGCCGCGGGACCGGTGTGCTGATTTGGGGATTCTTGGAGGGTAACCGGATGGACGGCAAGTAACCGAGGGGTGGCCTGTCGGTTCTCTCACAGGAACGATAAGGGAATCGATTCAGTTGTCGCCGGAACGGAGGAACGGCAAAGTTCTTCCTGTGCCGGGCCGTCGAGTTGCCGCTTCCGCGACTCGAGAAAAGTGCGCTGCGTCTCACTCGAACGCGCGTTATGCCCGCGAATTGCCCGATTTCCCGGCAATAGCAAGAAGGCCCGGCGCGAACACGTCGCACCGGGCCTGCTGGACGAAGGGGATCAGTTCGGGCTGATCCACTGGCCGGTGACCGAGTCGATCTTGGCGACCCCCTCGACCGGCTGCGAACCGCTGACGCCCCAGGCGTCGTCGCCGGCGCTGGGCGTGCCCACCGCGCCGACCGCGCCGGAGGTGGTGCTCTCGGTCCACTCGCCGTCGCCGGTGTGCTCGTACACGGTGGACTCACCGCTGGGGTCGATCACCACGGCGAGGTCGGCCTCGCCGTCGCCGTCGACGTCGGTGAAGCCGATCGTGTTGCCGGAGGAGTCCTCGACCACGGCGGTGTCGTTCACGCCGTCGTTGTCGGTGTCCACCGTGGCCGGTCCGACCTCCACCTCACCCTCGGGAAGGTCGGCGGTGATGCCGCCTTCGCTCCCGGTCTGGGTGCCGGGGTCGGTGTCGTCCCCGGTGGTACCGCCGGAGCCGACGTCGATCCAGTCGCCGGACGCCTCGTCGTACGCCGCGTGCGAGACCACGTCGCCCTGGGCGTCCAGCTCGATGAACTCGTCGGCGTCGCCGTCGGCGTCGGTGTCGACGAAGGCCTGGACGCCGCCGTCCTCGGTCTCGATCGTGGCGGTGTCGTTGACACCGTCCTCGTTCATGTCGAAGTTGACGTCAGCGGTGTACTCCTCGCCGTCGACGGTCACCGTCATCTCGTCCGCGGCAGCGGAGGTGTCGGTGGTGTCGGTGCCACCGCTCTCGTCGACCCACACGGGAAATTCCCCCTTCGCCAGGAGTCGCCCCGGCAGTTCAAGGATGTTGTCTTCAGCGGTTATGACTCACCGTATGCCGGTTCGGTTCCCTGGCACAACAGCCGGTCACTCCGATGGTCAAGCGGGCATCCCGAGCGCGCCCAGCGTCACGCACCAGCGGTCGTTCGTGGTGCTCAGGTTGAGCCGGTACCGCAGTTCGCCGTCCTCGTAGCTGTCCGGGTTGGCCAATTTCCCGTCGATCCAGAACCCGGCGCTGGCGGCCGACTCCGTGCCTTCCTCCGGCGACAAGGTCATTTCGACCCCCTTGCCGGTCAGCTCCTCGCGCACGCTGTCCACGTACTGCGGGCCGAGCGAGCAGCTCAGCGCCACGATGGTCTCGGCGTCCTTGTTGTTCACCGCGTCCACGTACTGCTGGGCGGTGGCCCGGGGATCACCACTGGTACCGCTGTCGTTCAGCAGCACCACGAGCAGCACGGCACCGCCACCGAGCAGCACCACCAGCCCGACCACCAGCCCCACGATCAGCCCGGTGCGGCTCTTCTTCGGCGGCGGCTGCGGCGGATAGCCGTAGGGCTGCTGCCCGTGGTAATACGGCTGCTGCGGTGGCTGGTTCACGACGTCTTGTCCCTCAGCGTCCGGATCCGGGACAGGAACCCCTCCGCGCGCTCGCGGCCTTCACTCACCTGCGTGATCCGCTTGGTGACCAGGCTGAGCTTCTTCGCGCGCTCCTGGGTGCCCATCTTGATCGTCTTGTCGACTTCCTTCAGCTCGGCCTCGATCGCCTCGATCCGGCGGCCGAGTGCCTCGTCCAGTGCCAGCGACAGCTGCTGCTCCGCCTCGATCAGCTGCTCGGCGACCAGCTGGTCCAGCGTGGAGCGGGCGTCCGCGATGGACTCCACCAGCCACTGCTTCATGTGCTGCTTGTCCGCCGCGTGCCGCCGGGTCCTGGCCATCCACCAGCCCGCCCCGAGGCCGATCACGATGGTCGCGGGCAGCACCACCGGGTTGAACAGGGCGAGCCCGGCCAGCGGCGCGGCCACCAGCTTGCCCGCCCCGACCCCGCCGGACACGCCCATGAACACCAGCAGCTTGTCCTCGGCGGTCGGCGGCCGCTTGTCCGGCGGGCGCAGCACCACCGGCGGGCTGCCCGCCCTGGCGAACTGGGCGCGGATGACGTCCAGTTCCTCCTGGCTGAACAGCTCGGCCAGCGCCACGTCGGTGACCTGGTTGAGCCGCTGCGCCAGCGCCAGTGACATGCGCTGCGAGAGGGTCTGCAGCGCGACGTCGACCTGGCCGGGCAGCTCCTGGATCTGCTCGCGCTTGGCCGCGTCGATCTGCTGGCGGAAGTAGGACTGGGCGTCGCGCATCTGCCGGTTGCCGTCGTGCCCGATCTCGACCCGGGTGCGCTGGATCTCGCCGCGCAACCGCAGCTGCCAGCCACGGGTGGACGACCGGCGCTCGGCGGCGAGCTGGTCACGGCGTTCGCGCAGCAGCTCGGCCTCGGCCTCACCCGCCGACAGCGCGCGGCGCTCGGACTGGAGCTTCGAATGCTGCTCGCCGAGTGCGCTGGACAACGCGCGCAGCGTGTTCGCCTCCCCGAGCATGGCCGACCGGCCCACCAGCATCTCCTGCATGGCCGCTTGCAGCTCGGCCACCCCGGACCGCTCGCGCAGCATGGTCCTGCCCTGCTCGTTCGGCGCCTTCGCGGCCATCTCGAACATCCGCGCGGAAACCGGGTGGAACACCGCGTCGGCGAACCGGGGCGCGTGCTCGTTCAGCAGTTCGCGGTCGGCGTCGAGCACCTGTCGCCAGCCGCGGAACTGGTCGGTCTTGGTCAGCGCGAACACCACGGTTTCCACGCGATCGCCCATGCTGCGCAGGAAGTTCAGCTCGCTGGAGGTGAACGGCGCCGAGGCGTCCACCACGAAGAGCAGCGCGGTGGCGTTGGCCGCGGCCTCCATCGCCAGCTCGGCGTGCATCGAGTCCAGTCCGCCGACGCCCGGGGTATCCACAATGGACACCCGTTCGAGCAGCGGCACCGGGCCGCTGACTTCGACGTACCGCGGCGGCAGCTGGCCTTCGGGGAGCTCGTGGCTCGCCGAGACCCAGCGGACCAGCTCGTTCATCTCGACCCCGACCGGGGCCAGCTGACCGGGGTAGCAGGCCTGCGCCGACCACGTTTCGGCGTGCTCGAAGACCAGGTAGGTCGCGGTGGCCACGCTCGCGTCGACCGGAGACAGGCCCGGCATCGCCAGCAGCGCGTTGACCAGGGAACTCTTGCCGCGATTGGTCTCGCCGACGACCACCACCGAGGGCTTCTTCGGCCGCGCCTTGCGCAGGTCCTCCACCCACCGGGCGGCCTGCGGGTCCAGTTCGCGCAGCAGCGTCAGCAGGGTCTCCCTGGCCTGCTTCACCTGCGCGGGCAGGCTGGGCTTACCGATCGATCCGAGTGCGGCTGGTGCGGTCACACAGGCAGCGTAGCTATCTCCGGGTGTACACGGTGACGATCGGGGCACGAAGCAGCCGGTCGCGATCGGCGAAGCCGACCACCTCGGTTTCCGCGACGACGCCGTCCAGTGCCGGGTCCTCGGTCGGCACCGCGCCGCCCGCCTCGTGCACCGCCGGGTCGAACCGTTCGCCGTCCGGGCGCAATGCCCGCACCCCGACCTCGGCCAGGCCCTGCACCAGCCGTTCCACCACGCCGCCGCTGCGCGCGCGGTCCAGCGCGTACAGGCACAGCTGGATCAGCGTTTGCCGTTCGACGGACGCCTGGTCCACGTCCCCGCCGGGCACGATCACTCCTACGGGCTCCACATCGGGTTCCGACGCGGTGACCCCCGCCGCGGTTCCGCTGTTCTCCACTCCGTCAGCGTGGTCGGCTCCGTCGTTCTTGCGGGACCACAACGACATCCCAGCCACCCCCAACACCCCGTCGAGTCGTCGGGGGGAAACCTAACTCAGTCCACGGAACGCCGGTCGATGAGTACGGCGAGACCGTCGAGGATTCGCTCCAGCCCGAATTCGAGCGCGTTGTCCTGGCCACCCTCGGCGGCGTCCGAAATCGCGGCGGCCATCGACGGGAAGCGGTCGCCGTGCGCGTCCATCACCGCGGCGAGGGTGCGGGAGAAGTCGGCTTCCGGCGTCGACGAGTTCCTGGCCTGTTCGGCGATGGCCCGCAGGTGCCCGGTCAGCGTGGCGACGGCGTCGAGGCGCTCGCCCCCGGTCAGCCCGGTGCCCTCCAGCGCGGTCAGCGCGCGTTCGACCCAGCCCAGTTCGCACGGCCCCCACACGCGCGGGCACAACGAACTGTCCAGCAGCCACGGGTGCCGTTGCAGCACGGCGAACATCAGCAGGCACCACTCGTGGAGCTGCTCGCGCCAGCCGCCTCCGGCCAGGTCGACGGGTGCGCCGAAGCCCTGGTCGGTCATCACCGCGATCAGGTCGGCCTTGCTCGGCACGTGCCGGTAGAGCGACATCTTGGTGAAGCCCAGCTCGTCGGCGATCCGCTGCATGGACACCGCGCCGAGGCCTTCGGCGTCGGCCAGCCCGATCGCCACCGCGACGATCCGGTCCACGCCGAGCACCGGTTTCGGGCCGCGCGCGCCGGGGGTGTGCGGTTCCCAGAGCAGCTTGGCGCCGGCGATCACGGTCTCTCCTGAGCAAAAGCGGTTGCCACCAGAACTGCTTCCAATGTACACAGTAATCAACTGTTTCTACTGGACACTGTTTCGAGGGAGTCACATGACCGGCAAGAACGTGCTGATCTCCGGCGCCAGCGTGGCCGGGCCGGCACTGGCCCACTGGCTGGGGCGGTACGGCTTCCGGCCGACCGTGGTCGAGATGGCCCCGGCGCCGCGCGAGGGCGGTTACGCGGTGGACTTCCGCGGGCCCACGCACCTGGGTGTGCTGGAGCGCATGGGGTTGCTCGACCGGATCCACGAGCGGCAGACCGGCGGCACGCCGATCCGGTTCGTCGACGAGCGGGAGCGGACCCTGCTGCGGCTGCCGACGGAATTCGCCGGTGGCGCGGTGGAGATCCGCCGCTCGGACCTGTCGGAACTGCTGCGCGAGCACAGCGCCGACACCACCGAGTACCGCTTCGGCGACTCGATCAGCGCCTTGACCGAGACCGCCGACGGCGTGCACGTCACCTTCGAAAGCGGCGACGAAGGCACCTTCGACCTCGTGATCGGCGCGGACGGGCTGCATTCGAACGTGCGCGCGCTGGCCTTCGGGCCGGAGCGGGAGTACGTCAAGCACCTCGGTTACTACGTCGCGGGCTGGGAAATGCCGGCGCCTTCGTGGCTGGCGCAGGAGGCGGTCGGCCTCAACACCCCCGGCAAGTACGTCTCGGCCGCGGTCGACTACCGGAACCCGGCCATGGCGGGCAGTTACGTGTTGTTCAAGTCGCCGGAGCTGCGTTACGACCGGCGTGACGGCGAGCAGCAGAAGCGGCTGATCGCCGAGAACCTGGCCGGGATGGGCTGGCGGACGCCGGAGATCCTCGGCACGCTGCCGGCCGCGAAGGAGCTGTACTTCGATTCGATCAGCCGGGCCGACGTGCCGGACTGGTCGACCGGGCGGATCGCGCTGCTCGGCGACGCCGCGTGCGGCGCGACGCTCGGCGGCATGGGCACCGGCACCGCGATCGTCGCGGCCTACGTGCTCGCCGGTGAATTGGCGAATTCCGGCGACCACCGCACGGCATTCACCCGCTACGAAAACCTGCTGCGCGAATACGCGACGGGATGCCAGAAAGGCGGGGAAGGCACCGGGAAGTTCCTCGCCCCGGACACGCAGCTCAAAATCTGGCTGCGGAACAAGTCACTGAGCAACAAACTGGTGCTGAAACTGATGCTGAAAGCGGGTGAGGGGAGAAGCTCGAACATCAACCTGCCGGATTATCCGCACGCAACTGCTGCCAGATGAGGAAGTACGCCCGGTGCACCACGTGCGCGACCCGGCTCTGCGCCGGGGTCGCGCCGAAGGAGGCGAACGACCGCCACCACCCGGCGCGTTCGAGCGCGTAGGCCGCCAGTTCGGTGCGCGGGCGGCCGGGCATGCCGAGCTGGGCACCGATGTCGGCGTTGCTGCCCACCCGCAGCACCTCCTCGGCGAGGTCCTCCGGCATGTCCACCGCGCCGGAGGCGACCAGCGTCAGCGCCTCCAGCAGGCGCAGCTGGTGTGCCTCGGGCTTGGCGAGCAGCACCTCGATCGCGTCGTGCACGCGCTGGCGTTCGGCCGGGTCACCGGAGGCGTGCGCCAGCGCGGTCACCGAGGCGAGCGCGGCGGCGGCCTTGATGCCGTCGGCGCGCGCGGCGAACACCATCGCCAGCCGGGCACGCACCGCGGCGAGACCGGAAGCGTCGAGGAGCTTGCGGCGCAGCGCGCCCGCGGTAAGCCCCGGTTCGGCGCGGATCGCGTCGATCGCGCTGCGGATGCCGAACAGGTCGAGCTTCTCCAGCAACCGCAGCCGGACACCGGAGGGGACGTCGCACTCCCAGCTGGTGAAGATGTCCGCGGAGATCAGCATGGTCTCGAGTGAGGCGTCGTCGACCTCGGAAAGCTGGCGCAGCACGTCGGCGTCGGCGGAGGTGAAGGCACCCGCCTCGGCGGACTCGGCGAGCAGGCCGATCACCGGCAGCACGTCGGCCACCCGCGGCTTGAGCGTGGCGGCCTGCTTCTCGGCGAGCATGGTCGCCGCCTTCCACACGTCGTCCCCGGCGCCGTCCACCGACTCCGGCGCGATCGTGTCGGCCTTGTTGAGCACCGCGATCGCGTTCACCGGACCGGCTTCGCGGCTGGCCGTGGCGGCGGTGAACGCGGCCAGCGCCTGCTGGTCGTCGGCGCGCACGCCCTGGGTCACCACGTAGAGCACGGCCTCGGCACCGGCGACGGCGTTGCGCGAGGTGTCGTCCAGCTCGTCGGAACCGCCCTCGCCGTCCTCGCCGTCCTTGCGGTGCTTGGCCGCGCCGAGCAGCTGCTCGGTCCGCGACACCGAGGCGGCGTCCAGCGAGCCGAGCCCCGGGGTGTCGATCACCGTCATGCCCTGGAGCACGGCGTTGGTCAGGTACGCCTCGAGGTGGGAGACCTCGTCGATGTCCACGCCGAGCTCGGCCGGGATGCTGCCGTCCGGCGCGAAGGGCAGCACCTGCTTGCGGCCGTCGGTGAAGACCACCTCGACGCGGTCCACCGTGCCGTACTGGAAGCGGGTGACCAGCCGGGTGCACTCACCCACGTCGGTCGGCGCCACCCGGCGGCCGATCAGCGCGTTGACCAGGGTGGACTTGCCGGACTTGATCCGCCCGGCCACCGCCACCTGCAGCGGCGCCCCGAGCCGGCGCATCACCTCGGCGAACCCGGCCGCGGTGCGGGCGGAGACCTGGGACTGCAACCGGTGGCAGAGGTTGCCGACCGAGGTGGACAGGGGCCCCGCGAGGCGCCCACCCTGTTCCGCCGGTGCCGTCACGCGTGTCCCTCCCCGAAGCCTCGGTTCCGGGGGTAATCATGCCCGTCATCCTGCGGTCGCACCCAAGGTGGTCCCGGCGGGCGACGCGGTGTTCCGGCCAGCGGACATACGCTGGATGTCGTGCGCCGGCTCAGTCTCTGGTTACGGAAACACCCGATGGTCGGGGACAGCTGCATCGCCCTGTTGCTGATGCTGTTCGACCTGCTGTTGTTCGTGGTGTCGGCCACTGAGCAGACCGGGCTGGCGATCCACCCGTGGTACGTCACCGTGCCGCTGGACTTCCTGGTCGTGCTGCCGGTGGTGTTCCGGCGCAAGCGCCCGGTGTGGGCGGCCTACGCGGCGCTGCTGCTCGGCGCCGTGCACGGCGGGCTGGAGCTCGGCGTGGCCGGGTTCTTCGCCGGCACGATCGCGGTCTACACCCTGGTCGTCTACGCCGGCCGGCGCCACGGCGCGCTGTACCTGCTGATCAGCGTCACGACCAGCGTGCTCCAGCTGATCGTGCAGCGCACCGACGAGCTGGCGATCAACATCGTGCTGATCGTGCTCGCCAACGCGTTCTGCTGGCTGCTCGGCGAGTTCGTCGGGGCCCGGCGGGCGTACCACGCGGAAGTGGAGGCCAGGTTGCATCTCCTGGAGACCGAACGAGACCAGGCCACCCGGATCGCGGTGGCCAACGAACGCGGCCGGATCGCCCGCGAGCTGCACGACGTGGTGGCGCACGCGGTGAGCGTCATCGTGGTGCAGGCCGACGGCGCCTCCTACGCCATCCGGTCCAACCCGGACCTGGCCGAGCGCGCGGTGCAGACGATCTCCGAGACCGGCCGCGGCGCGCTCGCCGAGCTGCGGCGGCTGCTCGACGTGCTGCGCAACGAGGACGCCGACAACGAACCACGCGTGCCGCAGCCCAACGCGAACTCGCTGACCGAGCTGGCCCAGCGGGTCGGCGCCGCCGGGGTGCCGGTGGACGTGGAGGTCGACGAGAACTTCGACGACCTGCCCGCCGGGGTGTCCCTCGGGGTCTACCGGATCGTGCAGGAGTCGCTGACGAACACCCTCAAGCACGGCGGTCCCGGAGCGAAGGCGGTGGTGAAGGTGCATCGCGAGGCCGACGGCGTGCGCATCGAAGTGTCCGACAACGGCAACGGCTTGCGACCGGTGCCGGTACCCGCCCGCGGCGCCACCAGCGCGATGACGCAACTGCCCGGCGGCAACGGCCTGATCGGCATGCGTGAACGGGCGAACGTGCTCGGCGGCAAGCTGGAAGTCGGCCCACGGCCGGGTGGTGGCTGGCGCGTGCACGCCACCCTGCCGGTTAGGTTGGACACGTGATCCGGGTGGTGCTGGTCGACGACCAGGAGCTGATGCGCGTCGGGTTCCGCATGGTGCTCGGGGCCCAGCCCGACATCGACGTGGTCGGCGAGGCGGGCAACGGCCGTGAAGCCGCGCGGCTGGCCGAGGAACTGCGGCCGGACGTGGTGCTGATGGACGTCCGGATGCCGGTGCTCGACGGGGTCGAGGCGACCAAGCTGATCGTCGAGGCCGGCACCGCGCGCGTGCTCGTGATGACCACCTTCGACCTGGACGAGTACGTCTACGCGGCGTTGCGCGGCGGCGCCAGCGGCTTCCTGTTGAAGGACACCCCGCCGGACCACCTGGTCTCGGCGTTGCGTTCGGTGGCCAGTGGCGAGGCGGTGGTCTCGCCGTCGGTGACCCGGCGGCTGCTGGACCGGTTCGTCGGCTCCGGGGACGCCCCGCTGCGCGACGCGGCGGTGCTCAACGTGCTCACCGAACGCGAGCGCGAGGTGCTGGTCCTGATCGCCAAGGGAATGTCCAACACCGAGATCGCCGAGGCGCTCTTCCTGTCCGAGGCGACGGTCAAAACCCACGTCGGCCGGATACTGGCGAAACTCGAGCTGCGCGACCGGGTCCAGGCCGTGGTGCTGGCGTACGAAACCGGGCTTACCCGCCCGGGTGTCTCCTAGCGAGTTCAGGGTCGTCTCAGGGGGATCACCGATCGCCCTGGTCCTCGCGACAGGCCAAGCTACGACTGCAGTCGGGTGGGAAGTTCGATCCCAGGGATGACGCGCGAGGGCGCGGCGCCGGGAAACGATGGGGCCACATCCGGCGTTCCGCTGCCGAGGAGGAGACATGATCGAGGCAGAAGGCCTCACCAAGAGGTACGGGAAGACGCTCGCCGTCGACCAGCTGTCGTTCAGCGTCGCGGCGGGCCGGGTCACCGGCTTCCTCGGCCCGAACGGGGCAGGGAAGTCCACCACCATGCGGATGATCCTGGGGCTGGACAACCCGACCGCGGGCCGGGTGAGCATCGGGGGCAAGCGGTACCACGAGCTGAAGAATCCACTGAGGACGGTCGGCGCGCTGCTGGACGCCAAGTGGGTGCACCCGAACCGCTCGGCCCGCGCGCACCTGGCGTGGATGGCGAAGTCGAACAAGATCGCCGCGAGCCGGGTGGACGAGGTGCTCGACACCGTCGGCCTGACGTCGGTGGCCGGCAAGCGCGCCGGCGGGTTCTCGCTGGGCATGTCGCAGCGGCTGGGGATCGCCGCGGCGCTGCTGGGCGACCCCGAGGTGCTGCTGTTCGACGAGCCGGTGAACGGGCTGGACCCGGAGGGCATCCTCTGGATCCGCAAGTTCATGCACCGGCTGGCCGACGAGGGCCGCACGGTGTTCGTCTCCAGCCACCTGCTCTCGGAGATGGCGCTGACCGCGAGCGAGCTGGTGGTGATCGGCCGGGGGAAGCTGATCTCGCAAAGCTCCACAAAGGACTTCGTGGCCCGCGCGTCGGAGAACACGGTGAAGGTGCGCAGCCCGCAGCTGCCGCAGCTGGGCCAGTTGCTGACCAACGCCAGCGCGCAGGTGACCGCGGACGACGACGCGCTCATCGTGTCCGATTTGGACAGCGCGAAGATCGGTGAGATCGCCGCCCAGCACGGGATCGTGCTGCACGAGCTGAGCCCGCTGCAGGGCTCGCTGGAGCAGGCGTTCATGCAGATCACCGGCGACTCCGTGGAGTACCACACCGGCCTGGAGACCGAGGCGGCGCAGATCCTCGCGCCGACCGGTCAGTGACGTTCTGGAGACAACCATGACTCTGCTCGCTGTCGAACGCATCAAGTTGTTCACCACGCGCTCACCGTGGTGGTGCGCGCTGATCACGCTGGTGGTCACCATCGGGTTCGCCGCGCTGGTCACCGGCACCACCGAGAACGTCGAGTTCGTCACGGTCGGCAGTGCCGAATTCGGGTACTCCTTCGGCCTGGCCGTGGTGATGGTGCTGGCCGCGCTGGCGGTCACCACCGAGTACCGCTTCGGCACCATCCGCACCACGTTCCAGGCGGTGCCGCACCGGGGTTCGGCGCTGCTGGCGAAGACCGTGGTGGTCGCGCTGCTGGCGCTGGTGATCGGGGAGATCGCCGGCTTCGGCTCGTGGGGCATCGCGAACCTGCTGCAGCCCGAGGCCGACCTGGCGCTGAACACCACCGCGAAGTGGATCAACGTGGCGGGCATCGGCCCGGTGTTCGCACTGGCCGCGGTGGTGGCCGTGGCCGTCGGCATCCTGATCCGGCACAGCGCCGGGGCGATCTCGCTGCTGCTGATCTACAACCTGGCGGTCGAGGGCCTGGTGCCGCTGATCCCGTCGATCGGGGACGACATCCACCAGTGGATGCCGTTCAACGTGGCCCACAAGTTCATCGCCGGCGACGGCGCGTCGAACGGCGCCATGGGCGGGGAGGCGGGGCCGCCGCTGTCGTCGTCCACGCTGAGCCCGGCTTGGGCACTGGCGTACTTCGCCGGTTTCGCGGCGATCATGCTGGTGATCGCCATCACCACCGCGAAGAAGCGGGACGCATAAAGCCTCTACAGGGGAATCCGGCTCCGCGGCACGGGGGTGCGCAGAACCGGAACGGGGGAAAGGGCCCGGGTCGCCACTTCGGGGGGCGACCCGGGCCCTTTCATTTTTGCGTTCGTTCGCCGGGTGGCTGCCCGAGCGTGGAACTCGGCTGCCCGAGCGTGGAACTCGGCTGCTCGAGTGCGGAACTCGGGGGCGTGAGTGTGGAACTCAGGTGCGTGAGTGGGGAACTCGGGTGCTCGAGTGCGGAACTCGGGGGCGTGAGTGTGGAACTCGGGTGCCTGAACGTGGCACTCGCCGGTTCGGGCGTGGAACTGATATCCACGAACGTGGACTTCGGCTACCGCAGAGCCGAACTCGGCCATCCGAAAGTGGCACTCGCCTGACCTGAACGTGGAACTCGGCTTCCCGAACGTGGGGTTCGGGTGCCTGGACGTGGGGTTCGGGTGCGGGAGTGTGGGGTTCGGGGTGGGTTTGGGTTTGGGGGTGTGGGGTTGGGTGGGCGGGGTGGCGGAATGTTGTGGGGGGTGGGCGGTTTGGGGGCTAAAAGGGTGGGAAATGGGGGAATCATTGCGAGCGGGCGGCTCGGGCAAAAGATCACGGGAAAGAGTCGCGAACAGGTAGTAACGAATTACAAGATCTAAGCGACATACTCAGGAAGCACTACTGCACGCCGCCTGGTTAAGACCATGTAAATACGCTGTGGGTTCGCTCACAGTGGGCAGACACCCGGCCGCTGACCAGGCATTTTGAATAGTGAACCCGTCACGGAACTCTACGGAGGTGACCCTTGACGGTGGTGAAAACCGATCGAGGAGTCGAAGGCAACATCCCCGCCCAGCGACCTGCCCCGCGCCAGCTCCGGCTCGAGCCGATGGTGGGACTCGAATGGTCGCAGGCGATCGAAATGCCCCGCATCGTGGCGGCGGCGGTCAAACCGTCCGACATCCGGCGTGCGTGGGTGCACCGCGCCCCCGAGGACCAGGTGCTCGCGCTCTACCGGGCGACAGCGGCGGGTGGCGCCCGCGTACCCGCGCCCTGGTGGCTGCGGGCCGTGGTGGCCGGTGAACTGGATTCCCGCGAGAGCGGCTTCCGCGTCGAGGACCGGATCGCGCAGTTGCTCGGCAGGCGCATCGGCTGGGAGTACGTCCCCTGGGGCGCCGACGGTGAAGCCGGCTACTGGGAGTTCATGCCGTCGGAGGGCGGTCCCTCCGGGCACCGGATCCCGACGACCATCCTGAACACCGATCGCCACACCGGCTGGATCGACGTGCTGCCCGCGCACAGCGGCTCCACGCCGAGACCCATCGCGGTGCCCGGACTGGCCGGGCTGCGCGCGCGGCTGGGGGAGTTCGAAGCGGTCCGCTGACCGGCGGTTAGGTTTGCCGGGTGGAAAGCGAGAACCAGCCGCGGTTGCGCAGCGTGGTCAGCTACGTGCAGCGTGGTGGCCGGATGACCGTCGGGCAGCAGCGCGCGTGGGAAGAACACTGGCCGTCGCTCGGCCGCAAGGTGGCCGAGTTGCCCGAGGGGCCGCTCGACTTCGACGCGTGGTTCGGCCGGGAAGCGCCGGTGCTGCTCGAGATCGGCTCCGGCATGGGCGAGACGACCTCGCAGCTGGCCGCCGCCGCGCCGGAGCTGAACTACGTCGCCGTCGAGGTGTACGAGCCGGGCCTCGGCCAGCTGATGCTGCGTGCCGAGAAGCTCGGCGTGGAGAACCTGCGCCTGATCAACGGGGACGCCGTCGTGCTGCTCACCAGGCACGTCCCGGAGGACTCCCTGCACGGCGTGCGGATCTTCTTCCCGGACCCGTGGCCGAAGAAGCGCCACCACAAGCGTCGCCTGGTGCAGCCGGAGTTCGTCAAGCTCGTCGCCTCGCGGCTGCGGCCCGGCGGCACGCTGCACCTGGCGACCGACTGGGAGAACTACGCCGAGCAGATGCTCGAGGTGCTCTCCGCGGAGCCGACCCTGGTCAACCGGTACGACGACTGGGCACCGCGTCCCGACTGGCGCCCGGTGACCAAGTTCGAGAATCGCGCCAACGAAGAGGACCGCGT
The DNA here is from genome assembly GCF_021725495.1 of Saccharothrix sp. AJ9571. Taxonomy (NCBI): domain Bacteria; kingdom Bacillati; phylum Actinomycetota; class Actinomycetes; order Pseudonocardiales; family Pseudonocardiaceae; genus Saccharothrix; species Saccharothrix sp. AJ9571. Next base: position 2,364,013 of record NZ_CP091382.1, read on the forward strand.
CAGCCGGGACCTCATCTTCGAACGCCGCTGACCGCGCCCCGCCGCGAAGGCGGGGCGCGGCCGCGACCCCTCACTCGTCGGCGAGGGGTTCGGCGCGCACCCGGTTCAGGGCCGGGGTGCACACCGAAGCTGCCAGCACCGCGACCCCGGCGCCCAGGACCACCGGTGCCAGGATCCACGGGCTGAGCACCACGGGACCGTCGTCGACCAGGCCGAACAGTCCGAGGCCGACGACCGCGCCGACCACGCCCGCGCCGATGGTGGCGACCAGTGCGGGCAACGCCGCCTCCATGCGCAGGGCTCGCGCCAGCGTGCGCACCGGGGTGCCCGCGGCGATCAGCGCGCCGAAGGTGCGCCGACGGTCCATCACCGAGCCCGCGGTGGCGATCGCCGCGCTGCACCCGGCCAGTACGCCCGCCGCGACCAGCCCGATCACCGTCACCCGCCGCAGGTCGCCCAGCTCGGTCTGCTGGTTGCCGAGCACCAGCTCACGGCTGTTGACCTGCTCTCCGGTGGCCGCGCCGACGAGTGCCGTCCGCACCACCTCGCGCGTCTCCGGCGTGGTCGGCACGGCGATCGTGTAGTTCTGCGGCTGCATCCCGGCAGGCACCGCCGACGGGTCGACGAACGTCGAAGTGAACCGATCTTCACCGCGGGGGGCGACCTCGCGCACGACCGTGCCCGCGACCAGCGGCTGACCCGGACCCTCGTCGCCGGAGACCTTCATGCCGGTCAGGTCCAGCGCGGAGCCCGTGTAGACGGCGGGCTTCCCGTCGCACGTGCCCGGGTCGAACCGCAGCAGGCTGCGTGCGCTCGCGCAGTCGAGCACCTGCGTGTACCGGCCGCCCTCCGAACCCGGTTCCTGGAGCACGACCTGCGGGATGGAGGCAGCCCGTTCCGGCACGCCGTACCGGGTCAGCTCGGTGTTCGCCTTGTCGGTGATCTGCTGCGCGGCCGTCGCGTCGGTGTCCAGGTAGATCACCGAATCGTGGAAGGAACGGCCGCCGCCGGCGAGCGATTCGAGGCTCGGCAGCAGGGTCAGCGCCATGGATCCGGCGAACACCGCGAGCACCACCCCGGCCGACGCGCGGTAGGCGCCCTTCGGGTCGTCACGCAACCGCCGCCCGGCGAGCAGTCCGGCGGGCTTGCGCCACACCCGGACGAAGATGCCGCCGACCGCCGAGGTCACCCACGGTCCGATCACCGCCGCCGACCCGACCAGCACGGCCAGCCCACCGAGCACGGCCAGCACTCCGCCGCCGTCCTTGGTCGTTGAAATCGCGTAGAAGAAGAACAGCCCGGCCGCGGGCAGCGCGAGCAGGCGCCACCAGTGCAGCGGCTTCTTGGTGTGCCCGCCGGTCGCGCCCAGCGGCGTGGTGACCACCCGCCGGAGCCCGGCGACCGCGGCCAGCAGCACCAGCGCGGGCAGGGCCGCGGTGATGCCGATGGCGAGCGGGAGCGGCAGCGCGAAGTCGTCCGACTGCCAGGTGCCGCCCGCCCACGGGACCACCGTGGCCAGTGCGTTGACCAGCGGGCTCACCGCGAGGCCGAGGACCGCCCCGGCCACCGCGGCGAGCGCGGTTTCGGCGGCGACCATGCCGATCACCTGCTTCGGCGTGGCCCCGGCGAGGCGGAGCGCGGCCAGCCGCTGCTCGCGCCGGGCGGCGGTCAGGCGGGCGGACGAGGCGACCAGCACCAGGCTCGGCACCAGCAGCACCACCACGCCGACGCCGGAGAGCAGTTGCAGCAGCGGGTCCGGCTGCGCGCCGGTCTTCGGGAAGCCGTTCACCGGCCTCGCATGCTGCGGCATGTCCTCCGGGGCGTGCCCGACCAGCGCCACCAGCTGTTCCGGGTAGGCCAGCGCCTCCTCGCCGAGGATCGACCGCGCTCCCGTGCCGAAGCGGTCGGACAGCTGCGACGCCATCCGCGAATCCATCAGCTGCGCCAACTCCGGCGAGACGACCGCCTCGCCGGGACCGGGCAGCCGGTCGATACCGGCCGGCAGGGAGTCCACTGGCGACAGCTGCGCCACGTCGACGCGGATGATCTGCCGGCCTTCGAAGTAGTCGTTGGAGATCACCTTGGCCAGGGTCGCCACGCCCTCGTCCTGCGAGCTGTACATCTGCTGCTGCCACAACGAGCGTTCAGCCCGCGCCTGCGTGCCGAACGGCAGCCCGACCAGCAGCAGGACCAGCGCGGTCGCCACGGCGACCCCCACGCCGGTGAGGATCGCCGAGACCCGCGTCCGGCGATCACCCCGGAGCACGCGCATGGCCAGCTGGAACGGGTTCATGCCGCGACCTGCACGTCGATCCGGCCGTCGCGGATGGCCACCGTGCGCGGCATGGACTCGGCCAGTTCGCGGTCGTGGGTCACCACGATCACCGCGGCGCCGGTCTCGGCGGCGGAGGCGAGCAGCGCGCTCATCGTGTCGCGGCCGGTGCGCGTGTCCAGTGCCCCGGTCGGCTCGTCGGCGAAGATCACCTTCGGCTGGTGCGCCAGCGCCCTGGCGATCGCCACCCGCTGCGCCTCGCCACCGGACAGCTCACCCGGGCGCCGCTGCTCCTTGCCCGCCAGCCCGAGCCTGCCCAGCCAGCCGCGGGCGGCGGTGATCGCCTCCTTGCGGCCCGCCCCGGCGAGCAGCCGCGGCAGCGCGGCGTTCTCCTCGGCGGTCAGCTCGGCGACCAGCATGCCCGACTGGAAGACGAAGCCGAACTCCGAGCGCCTCAGCTCGCTGCGCTTGGTCTCGCTGAGCTGGTCGACCCGCTTGCCACCGAGGAGGATCTCGCCGTCGTCGGCCTTGAGGATGCCGGCCAGCACGTGCAGCAGCGAGGTCTTGCCCGAGCCGGACGGCCCGACGATGGCGATCGCCTCCCCCGCGCGGACGTCGATGTCGACCCCGGCCAGCGCGTACTGGGCGCCGTAGCGCTTGACCAGTCCCCTGCCGGACAGCACGGGCGCGCCGTCGTTCGTCCACTGTGGATTCTGCACCGGAAGTCTCCTCGTTCTCGGACCGCGTTTCGCCGAGAAGACTCGCGCAGCGAGCGGGGGCCGGGCTTCGGGCAGACGGCCACCGCGGGCCGCGGCGACCTCGGCCGATCGGCCGAGGCGGAGATGGCCAGGCGGCCAAGGTGCGGGACCCGTGCGATCCTCTACCGTCGCTTCCGTGCCCACCGCCGACCAGCTCACCGCCCGGGTCTCCGCCTTCCTGCGGTGGCTCGGCGTGCCCGGCATGGTGCTGCTCGCCGCACTGCTGTGCGACCTGGTGATCATCACCGGCGCCGGGTTCGACGACGTCGGCCCGCGCCTGCGCGACCTGGGGATGGTGCCCGGCATCCTGCTGATGTCGGCGTGTGCGGTCTGGGCGCGCAAACAGCCGGTCACCGCCGCGTTCGCCGGTGCGGTCGTGCTGCTGTTCACCTCGGCGCTGCTGCGCTTCGGCCGCGTCCAGTCCTACTCGACCGTGCTGGACGAACTGTCCTTCGCCGAGGTGGTGGCCGGCGTCGAACTCGTGATCTTCGTGGTGCGGGCGGCCCGGCCGGGGGTCGCCTTCGCCGCGACCACCTCGCTGGTCGTCTCCTGCCTGCTGGCCATCGCCACGCGCGGGGACATGGACCCGGTCAGCGCCGCGTTGGGCGGCCGGTCCCCGTTCTTCGGCCTGGGGCTGCTGGTCGCCGCCGTGTTGTTCGGCCTGGGCGCCCGGCGCCCGGCGCAGCGCAAGCGGAAGAACCGGTTCGCCGAAGTGGTCAACGGCCAGTGGCCGCTGGTCGGCGGGCTGTCCCTGCTGATGTTCTTCGAACTGGCCGCCGGCTTCGACTACGGCCTGCGGGTCGGGCCGACCCTGCTCTGCTCGTTCGTCGCGGTGGTGCTCGCCGTGGTGGCGATCCGTGAACCGGTGCCCGCGGCCTGGGCGCTCGCCGGGGTGATGCTGGTGTCCGTGGTGGTCACGCGGCTGGTGCTGCGGGGCCACGCGAGCTACGTGCTCGCGGGCGGCACCCCCATCGCCCAGGTCGGCGCCGGGGCGGCGATGACCGTGTTGCTGATCCGGTACGCCGGCAACGCCCGTGCCGTCCCCGCCATCGCCGCCCTCTCCGTGGTGGTGGCGACCGGCGCGGTGGTCAACACCCGCCCCGACGGGCCCTCGTTCGACCTCGGCGACCTGCAGCCGCACGTGCTCTCCGCGGTCCTGCTGCTCGGCATCTCGGTGGCCACCGGGTTGTTCCTGCGCTCGCGCGATTCCGAGCGCAAGCAGGTGGTGCAGTCCGCGGTCACCGACGCGCAGACCTCCGAGCGCATGGCGCTGGCCAGGGAACTGCACGACGTGGTGGCCCACCACGTGACCGGGATCGTGGTGCAGGCGCAGGCGGCGAAGATGGTCGCCGGGAAGAACCCGCAGGTGGCGCTGGACGCACTGGACCGGATCGAGACCGCGGGCACCGAAGCGCTGACCGCGATGCGGCGGCTGGTGCGCAGCATGCGCGGCGACCACCCGGCGGGCACCACCGAATTCAGCGAGCAGGCCACCATGGACCTGGCCGCCGACCTGCACAAGATGGTCGACGCGGCGAACCACGGGGTGTACACCAAGATCCAGCTGAACCTGCCGGACGACTTGCCGCAGGAGGTCGCCCGTTCGGCGTTGCGCCTGGTCCAGGAGTCGCTGACGAACATCGGCAAGCACGCCGCCGGCGCCAGCGTCGCCTGGGTGGCGGTGCGCGAGGAGCAGGGCGAGCTGCACGTCAGGGTGAGCGACAACGGGCGCGGGCAGAGCCAGCGCACCGCGCCGGTCTCCGGCGGATACGGTCTGGTCGGCATGCGCGAACGGGTCGCGCTGCTGCACGGACGGCTTTCGGCCGGGCCGTCGCCGGAGGGTGGCTGGCTGGTCGAAGCGTGGTTGCCACTGGCGGGAGCGGAATGATCCGGGTGCTGATCGCGGACGATCAGGAAATGGTGCGGATGGGCTTCCGCATGATCCTCGACGCGCAGGACGACATCGAGGTGGTGGCCGACGTGGCGAACGGCGTGGACGCCGTGCGCCAGGCGCGCGAGCTGCGCCCGGACGTCTGCCTGCTGGACATCCGCATGCCCGAACTGGACGGGCTGGCGGTGACCAGGCAGCTGGCCGGGCCGGACGTGACCGATCCGCTGAAGGTCGTCGTGGTCACCACCTTCGACCTCGACGAGTACGTGCACACCGCGTTGCGCAACGGCGCCAGCGGCTTCCTGCTCAAGGACGCCGGGCCCGCGCTGCTGATCGAGGCGGTGCGCGCGGCCGCCCGCGGGGACGCGCTGGTGTCGCCGCAGATCACCGTGCGCCTGCTGAAGCACTTCGACAGCAAACCGGCCCGGCAGGCGGTCGATCCGCCGTCGGAGTCGCTGACCGCGCGCGAGATCGACGTGGTGAAGGCGACCGCGCGCGGGCTGACCAACACCGAGATCGGCACCGAGCTGTTCCTGTCGCTGTCCACGGTGAAAACGCACCTGGCGTCGGTGCAGGGCAAGATCGGCGCGCGCAACCGGGTGGAGACCGCCGCGTGGGCCTGGCGTTCCGGGCTGATGGACGAGTGAACCGCACCCCGTAGAATCTCGTGATGCGCCGTCGTTTCCACGCTCCTGTCGTCCTCCCCGCCGACCCCGCCTGTGCCGTGCTCCGCGACGCGGTGGTCGATGTCGACGCGGACGGGCGGATCGCCCACTGCGGTCCGGCCTCGACCGCCCCCGAGAGCGACGCCCCGCGCACCGAGCTGACCGGCGTCCTGCTGCCCGGCCTGATCAACACGCACGCGCACAGCCCGATGGTGCTGCTGCGCGGCATGGGCTCGGACCTGCCGCTGCTGCGGTGGCTCAGCGAGGTCATCTGGCCGGCCGAGGCGCGGTTGCGCCCGGAGGACATCCGCACCGGCATGCTGCTGGGCTCGGTCGAAATGCTCCGCCACGGCGTCACCACCAGCGCGGAGATGTACTTCCACGGCGAGCAGCTCGCCGACGCGGTGCTGGCCACCGGCGCCCGGGTGTCGATCGGTACGCCGATCATGGACCTGCCCGGCCTGGACTGGCGAGCGCAGCTCACCGCGATCGACGCCTGGATCGACGCCGACGGCCTGCGCTTCGGCCCGGGTGAGCGGATCGAACTCAGCTACGGGCCGCATTCGGCGTACACGCTGCCGGAGGAAGCGCTGCGGCTGACCGCGGAATCCGCCGTGCACCGGGACGCGCTGGTGCAGATCCACGTGGCCGAGGCCCGCGCGGAGGACGAGAAGCAGCGCGCCGAGCACGGTTCGGTGCCGAAGCTGCTGGCCAAGGTCGGCCTGCTGGACACCAGGATGATCGCCGCCCACGCGATCCACCTGTCCGATGAGGACATCGCGTTGTTCGCCGGGCACGGGGTCGGCGTCGCGCACTGCCCGGGGTCGAACGCGAAGCTCTCCTCCGGCATCGCGCGGCTGGCGGAACTGCGCTCGGCGAAGGTGCCGGTCGGCCTGGGCACCGACGGCCCGGCCAGCAACGACGACCTGGACCTGTGGGAAGAGGTGCAGCTCTCGGCGATGTTCTCGCGGCTGGCGACCGGGGATTCGACCGCGTTGAGCGCGGCGGACGCGCTGCTGCTGGCCACGCGCGGCGGTGCCGACGCACTCGGCCGGGCGGACATCGGCGCGCTGGAAGCCGGTCGCTGGGCGGATCTGGTGCACATCGACCTGGACGACCCGGCGTTCGCCACGGGCCTCGACGTGCCGGACGCGCAACTGCTGGCGAACCTGGTGTGGGGCGTGGGTTCGCGGCGGGTGCGGGATGTCTGGGTGGCGGGCGAGCAGGTCGTCGCGGACGGGGAGTCGACCAAGGTGGACCGGCGTGCCGCGCAGGCGGCCGTCGCGGAGGCATCGGCTCGCCTGCGCGCCTAGCTCGTCGCCGCGCCGGCGCGTCAGACCAGGTCGGCGTCGTGCACGAGCAGGGCGATCTGCACCCGGTTGTTCAGGTCGAGCTTGGTCAGGATCGCCGAGACGTGCGTTTTCACCGTCGGAACCCCGAGGTGCAGGGCGGGCGATCTCCGCGTTCGACCGGCCGCGGCCGACCTCGACGGCGACTTCGCGCTCCCGGTCGTTCAACCGGGAGAGCCGCGACGCCGCGCGGGTGCGGCGACGGTCCTGATCGGACTCCGCGACCCGGTCCATCAGCCGCCGGGTCACCGCGGGGGACAGCACCGGATTGCCCTGCGCCACCTGCCGGACCGCGGCCACGATCTCGCCGGGCGGGGTGTCCTTGAGCAGGAACCCGGCGGCTCCGGCCCGCAGCGCGCGCAGCACGTGGCGATCGGCGTCGAAGGTGGTCAGGACGATGACCTCCGGCGCCGACGGCCGGGCACGCACGGCTTCGGTGGCGGTGAGCCCGTCCATCTCGGGCATCCGGATGTCCATCAGCACCACGTCCGGCTCCCGCGCCTCGACCAGCGCGAGCACCTCGGTGCCGTCACCGGCCTCGGCGACCACCCGCAGGTCTTCGGTGCCGCCGAGCATCATCCGCAGCCCGGCACGCACCAGCGGATCGTCGTCGACGAGCAGCACCCGGATCACGGCGGCCACGGTAGCCAGGCCGAAACCCGCCACCCACCGGCGGCCTCCTGGCCGTGGGTCAGCCGCCCGCCCACGATGGCCGCGCGCTCGGTCAGCCCGGCGAGCCCCTGTCCCGAACCGCCCGGCCTGCCTGCCGCCGCGTTGGTCACCTCGATGGTCAGCCCGTCCCCGGGCCCACCGTCCACAGTGACCTCGACGGCCGCGCCCGGTGCGTGCTTGCGTGCGTTGGTCAGGCTTTCCTGGACGATCCGGTACGTGGTCCGGCCGACCGTCTCCGGCGGCTCGCCCCTGAGGTCCCGCCGGAGTTCGACGCGCATGCCCGCGTGACGGGACTCCTCGAGCAACGCGTCCAGGTCACCGATGCCGGGCTGGGGCCGGTCACCGACCGGCGCGCGCAGCACCCCGAGCACCTCGCGCAGGTCCTGCAGGGCCTGGTGCGAGCTTTCCCGGATCACCCTGGCGGTCCGCGCGATCTCGTCGGCGGGCGCGTCCGGCCGGAACTCCAGTGCGCCCGCGTGCACGCTGAGCAGGGAAAGCCGGTGCCCGAGCACGTCGTGCATCTCGCGCGCGATCTCCTCGCGCGTGGCCTGGACCGCGCGTTCCCGCAGCGTCACCAGCAGCTTGCGCCGGTGCTGGACGGCCAGCCCCCAGCCGACCACCGCGCCCTGCACCACCACGCCGAACAACAGCATCAGATACGCGGGCGCGTCGGGTTCCGGGCGGATCTCCTGGTACCCGAGCAGGGCGAGCAGCCCGCCCGCGCACAGCAACGCGGTCACCCGCGGCGGCCGGTGCACGGCGACGGTGAACAACGCCGCCATCGCCGCCCCCGCGACCAGCTCGGAGAACGTCGACAGCGCGGTCAGCACCACCGCCAGCGGCACCGGCCGGCGTCGCCGCCACCACAGCGCCGCGCAGCCGAGCGCGCCGGCCACCTGGTCCAGGTCGAACAACCACGCCGGTTCGGGCATCGGCCACCACCGCAGCCTGCCCACCGCCATCCAGAACCCGAACACCACGGCGAGGCCGAACAACGCGGTGTCCACGATCCAGTCACGGCGGGTGCGCACCCGGCGAACCTACCCAGCGATCGGCTCGCCGCGGGCGGATCCGATACCGAAGTCGCCGCGGCCGATACCTTCGGCCGATCACCCCGCGGGCCGGTGCTCCCTAGCGTCGAAACCATGCGGAAGTCGTGGGAGACCCTGGGCGGGCTGCTGGTGCTGATGGGCCTCAGCGGCACCATCGACCACCTCGCCTACCAGCCGGTCCTCGGGCCCTTCCTGAACGCGTTCAACCGGTACGTCTTCCCGCGCTTCGACGTGCTGCACGGGTACGAGATCTACGCGAACCTGCTGGTGGCCGTGGTCGGTGTGGTGGTCATCGGGGCCGCACGACGAGTTCGGTGAGGTGCGCGTCCGGGCTCGCGGACACCGCGGCCAGCACCGCCTTGGCGACCGAGTCCGGGCGCAGGTACCGGTCGGGGTCGTACTCGTTGCCCTCCCCGGCGACGATCGCGCGCTGCATGTCGGTGTCGGTCCGTCCCGGGTGGACGGACGTGACGCGGATGCCGTTCGGCTCCTCCTCGGCGCGCAGGACGTCGGCGAAGGCACGCACGGCGAACTTGCTCGCCGCATAGGGGCCCCAGCCCGGGCGTGCGGTGAGCCCGGCACCGGAGTTGATCACCACGACGTGCCCCTTCGCGGCTCGCAACGCCGGCAGCAGCAACCGGGTCAGCTCGGCGACCACCACCACGTTCAGCTCGAAGTTGCGCCGCCAGTCCTCGGCGGTGGACTGCTCGACGGTCCCCAGTTCGGCCACCCCGGCCGAGTGGACCAGCACGTCGAGCCGGTCGATCCCGGCGACGGCATCGCGCGCGGCGTCGAAGTCGCCCAGGTCGACCGCCCACGGCCGCGTGCCGGGTGACCCGGCCGCGCGCTCGGCCAGCGCGGCGGCGTCACGGCCGCCGAGCAGCACCTGGTGAGTGGGTTCGAGCGCGTGCGCGACGGCGGCGCCGATGCCCCGCGAAGCTCCGGTGACCAGTGCGAGCGGCTGTTCAGTCATGACCGACACGGTAAAAGGCCCTTGACTCGGCGGCGCGACGGGCCTGTGATGGGCGATCATGAAGGCGACTGATCCCGGTGACCGCGTGCTCCGCAAGGTGGCGCTGCGGCTGATGCCGTTCCTCTGCCTGCTGTACTTCGTGAACTACCTGGACCGGGTCAATCTTGCCTTCGCCGCGCCCAACGGGATGAACGAGGAACTCGGGCTCACCGCGACCGTCTTCGGCTTCGCCTCCGGCATCTTCTTCCTCGGCTACCTGCTGCTCGAGGTGCCGAGCAACCTGGCGCTGCACCGGTTCGGCGCGCGGCGGTGGATGGCCCGGATCATGATCACCTGGGGCGTGGTGGCCACCGTGATGGCCTTCGTGCCGAACGCGACCACGCTGGTCATCCTGCGGTTCTTGCTCGGCGTGGCCGAGGCGGGCTTCTTCCCCGGGATCATCCTGTACCTGACCTTCTGGTTCCCGGCAGCGCAGCGCGCGAAGGCCGTGGCGATGTTCATGGCCGCGGTGCCGATCTCCTCGGCGGTCGGCTCGACCGTCTCCGGCCTGCTGATCTCCGGCGGCGACGGGGTGTTCGGCCTGTCCGGCTGGCGGTTCATGTTCCTGGTCGAGGGGATACCGGCGATCCTGCTGGCCTTCGTCACCTGGTTCTACCTGACCGACCGCCCGGAGAAGGCCAAGTGGCTGACCGAGAGCGAGCGTTCCTGGCTTTCGTCCACGTTGGACGCGGAGAAGGCGAAAACCGAGCAGAAGCACCACTGGCCGTTGCGCAAGGCGCTGTCCCATCCGCGCATCCTGGCGCTGGCGTTCGTCTACTTCGGCATCGCCTACGGCCTCTACGCGCTCGGATTCTTCCTGCCGACCATCATCGCCGGGTTCAAGCAGCAGTTCGGCGTGCAGTTCTCGATCACCGAGACCGGGCTGATCACCGCGATCCCGTACGTGGTCGGCGCGGTGGTGATGGTGCTGTGGGCGCGCCACGGCGACCGGACCGGCGAGCGCACCTGGCACGTGGCGCTGCCGATGCTGGTCGGCGGCGCGGCCATCCCGGTGGCGCTGTACCTGGGGAACCCGATCATGGCCATGGTCGCGGTGACCATCTGCGCCACCGGTGTCTGCTCGGCGCTGCCGACCTTCTGGGCGCTGCCGTCGAGCTTCCTGTCCGGGGCCGCGGCGGCCGGCGGCATCGCGATGATCAACTCGCTGGGCAACATCAGCGGGTTCGCCGCGCCCTACATCACCGGCTGGCTCAAGGACGCCACCGGCAGCCAGCGGACCGGGATGTGGGCGGTCGGCCTGTGCATGATCGCCGCCGCCGGGGTCGCCATCGTGCTGGGCAAGCGCATCAAGAAGGACGCGCTTCAGTAGCTCAGCCAGCTTTCGTCGTCGGTGGCCTGCGCGAGCAGTTTCTGCAGCAGACCACGCAGGGCTTCGGTCTCCCGCGCGCTCAGCCCGGCGACGAGGTCGTGTTCCGCCCGCATCATCGGGCCTTCGGCGGCGGCGAGCAGCCGTTCGGTGCCCTCGGTGAGCACCAGCCGCACGGTCCGCCCGGTGGCGCCGGGTACCCGGTACAGGTGCCCGGCGTCCTCGAGTTCGCCGACCATCTCGTGCAGTGACTGCCTGCTGACGCCGAACTGGCGCGCGAGTTCCGACATGGTCAGCTCCGGTTCGAGCTGGAGTTGCACCAGCACGCCGAACTGACGCGCGGTGAGCCCGAACCGGCGGAGGCGCTCGGCGGCCTGCCGCGCCGCGAGCGTGTGCGCGTAGGCGAGCAGGTACGGAATGGGCGGCTTCACAGTGCACAGAATAAACGTCGACTGTCAAGGTTCCTGACGTTTTATGACGTATTCGCAGTAAGCTTTCCAAGCCTCAAATCCGGCAAATCACCTACTGAGATCGATCTCGCGCTGCCCGTGAATGGGGTGGCTCAAATTTGAGTATGGGAGCTGCAGATGATCCATGCCCGCGGTCTGACCAGGCATTTCAAGGTCAAGAAGGAGACCGTGGCAGCCGTCCGGGGCCTTGATCTGGACGTCGAGGAAGGCGAGCTGGTCGCCTTCCTCGGCCCGAACGGCGCCGGGAAATCCACCAGCCTGCGCATGCTGACCACCGTGCTGCCGCCGACGGCGGGCACGGCGGTGGTGGCGGGGCACGACATCCGCACCGAGCCGGCCGCCGCACGTGAGCGGATCGGGTACATCGGCCAGGGCAAGAGCTCGGGCGACTACTTCCGGGTGGCGGACGAGCTGTTCAGCCAGGGCCGGTGTTACGGCCTCAGCCGGTCGGAAGCCAGGAAGCGAGCCGGTGAGCTGCTCGCCATGCTGGACCTCGAAGCGCTGGGGAAGCGTTATGCCAACACGCTTTCCGGCGGCCAGCGGCGGCGCCTCGACATCGCGCTCGGGCTGATCCACCGGCCGAAGCTGCTGTTCATGGACGAACCGTCGTCCGGCCTCGACCCGCAGAACCGGGCGAACCTCTGGGAGCACATCCTGCGCCTGCGGCGGGAGTTCGGCACGACGATCTTCCTCACCACGCACTACCTGGACGAAGCCGACGCGATGGCCGAACGGGTGCTGGTGATCGACCACGGCAGCGTCATCGCCGACGACACCGCGGCGAACTTGAAGGCGAACCTGGCCGGTGACCTGATCGAAGTGCTCGTCGACGAACCGCGCCGCGCGGCGGAACTGGCGCCACCGGCCAAGGAGGTGCTCGTCGACGGGGACCTGGTGACCATCCGGCTGGCCGGGCAGGCCACCGCCGCGTTGCCGCGCTACCTGCGGGAGCTGTACCGGGAGGGGATCACCGTGCGCTCGGCCGACCTCCGCCGCCCGACCCTGGACGACGTGTTCCTCGGCCTCACCGGCCGCAGCCTGCGCGAATCAGCCTGAGGAGAGACGCATGAACCTGCTCACCCACACCGGGGTGGTCTTCGGCCGGGAGATCAAACCGAACCTGCTCAGCCCGGCCGGTCTGCTGATCACCATGGCCCAGCCGCTGGTGTTCCTGCTGTTGTTCGGCCCGCTGCTGCCCGGCGACGGCTCGCCGTGGCAGTGGTTCGTCCCGGGCATCCTGGTGATGCTCTCGTTGTTCGGCACCATGGCTTCGGGCTACGGGCTGCTGATGGAACGCGGCACCGGTTCGCTGGAACGGCTGCTGGTCACCCCGCTCAGCCGGACCGCGATGCTGCTGGGCCGGGTGCTCAAGGAAGTGGTGGTGCTGCTGGCGCAGGCGGTGCTGATCACGCTGGTGGTGCTACCGCTGGGCTTCACCCTGCACCCGGCGGGCGTGCTCACGGGCCTGGTGTTGCTGGCGGTGCTCGGATTCGGCATGGGCGCGCTGTCGTTCGCACTGGCGATCGCGGTGCGCAAGCAGGACTCGCTGTTCTGGGCCATCCACCAGACGGTGCTGTTCCCGCTGCTGCTGCTCTCCGGCGTGCTGTTGCCCCTCGACGGCGCCCCGGCCTGGCTGCACACCGTCGCCCGGCTGAACCCACTGTCCTATGTGGTCGATGCGGAACGGGCGCTGTTCCGCGGTGAACTGGCCACCGCCTCGGTCCTGCACGGAGGACTGGCGGTCTTCGGCATCGCCGCACTGGGCCTCTACCTGGGCACCTCCGCCATGCGCCGGGCCACCGAGTAAGAACGCTAGGAGTGGGGCATTACTTGCATCCATTGCAAGTAATGCCCCATTCATAGCGTTTGGCCGGGTCGGTCAGCGGGTGGCCGAGAGGTCAGCGGATGCCGATCTTGCCGGGCAGGTGCCTGCCCCGCTGGCGCCACACCGAGACGATGGCCGGGCGCGGCTGGGTGGTGCCGCCGTCGGGCCAGTGCGAGGTGGGGCTGCCCGAGTTGGGTGCGTTCTCCCCGGGGTGCTGCACGGCGACCAGCACCAGGTCCGAGGTGACCACCGGGCCGCAGGTCTCCGCGCCGGTCGGCACCGAGAGGAACTGCTGCACCTTGCCGCGTTCCGGACCGCTCACCGGCACCGAGAACAGCCCGTCGTGCGAGCCGAGCGCGTTGCCGTCGGTGGAGATCCACAGGTTGCCGTGCGGGTCGAAGGCCACGTTGTCCGGGCACGAGATCGGCGAGACCTGCGCCTTGTCGAACCCGCCGAAGTAGGTGTCGGCGGCCTTCGGGTCACCGCAGACCAGCAGCAGGCGCCAGGCGAACTTCGTCGACGCCGCACCGCCGATCTCCTCGAACTCCAGCACGTGCCCGTTGCGGTTGACGTTGCGCGGGTTGGCCTCGTCGACCCCGGCCTTGCCCGCCGCACCGCGGTCGGAGTTGTTGGTCAGCGCCACGTACACCCGGCCGTTGACCGGGTTCGGCTCGATGTCCTCCGGGCGGTCCATCTTCGTCGGCAGCACCTTGTCCGCGGCCTGCCGGGTGAAGACGTACACCTCTTCGGCGGTCATACCGTCCACAAAGGACTTGTTGCCCGCGGCCAGCGGGAGCCACTCGCCGCTGCCGTCGAACTCGCCGTCGGCTGGCACCTTGCCGGTACCGTCGATCTCGGCCGCCGGGCTGTCGCCGGTGAACCGGCCGACGTAGAGCGTGCCGTCGTCGAGCAGGCTCGAGTTGTGGCGGCGGGCGTGCGCGCTGTTGCCCTTCTTGTACTTGCCGTTCGACACGTACTTGTAGATGTACTCGAAGCGCTCGTCGTCCCCGGAGTAGGCGACCACGCGGCCGTCCTCGGCGATCTTGATCGCGGCGCCCTCGTGCTTGAACCGCCCGAGGTGCGTGTGCTTGATCGGCTTCGAGTTCGGGTCGTGCGGGTCGATCTCCACCACCCAGCCGAAGCGGTTCGGCTCGTTCGGCTCCTGGGTGACGTCCCAGCGCTTGTCGAACCGCTCCCACTTGCGGGTGCTCGCGGCACCGGAGAAGCCGTAGCGCTTGAGCCGCGCGGCCTGCACCGGGTCGGTCACCGCACCCGCGTTGGCGAAGTACTGGTTGATGTTCTCCTCACCGGAAAGCACGGTGCCCCAAGGGGTCACGCTGCCCGCGCAGTTGTTCTGCGTGCCGCGGACGGTCCGGCCTGCCGGGTCGGCGGAGGTCTTCAGGAACTGCGAACCGGCGGCGGGCCCGCGCACCTCGAACTCGGTGTTCAGCGTGATGCGGCGGTTGAACGGGCTCGGCACCACCCGCAGGCCGCCGTGCACCGGGTCGCGCAGGGCCTGCACCACGGACATCCCGTGCGCGGCCCAGGCGATCTTGACCTGCTCCTCGGTCGGGTTGTTCGGGTCGTACTGGTCCACCGGGAACATGTGCACCTCGGTGGTGTACTCGTGGTTGGCCACGAGCAGGTTCGCGATGCCCAGCGGGTCCTGCGGGATGAGCCCGACGAAGTCGTTGTTGTAGCCGAACTGCTTCTCCTGCGCCGCCGCGGTCTGCTTGGCGAAGTCGAACTTCGGCGCGCCGGGCACCACCGCGTCGCCCCAGCGGATGACCACGCGCTGGTCGTAGCCGGGCGGGATGGTGACCGCGTCGTTGGTGTTCGGCGGCACCGGGTCGAAGTCGGTGCCGGGCACCTTCTTCGCCGGCTTGCCGGGCTTGCCGTGCCCTTCGGCCTGCACGGGCGCGGCCGCCGCGGTCCCGGAGAGGGCGGCGAACCCGCCCGCCGCCGCGGCCATCACCGCGCTGGCCTTCAGCGCGCCGCGGCGCGACAGCACGTTCTTCGCCACATCGCCGAAATACTCGTTGTCCGAGGTGTTCGGCTCGGGGTGCGCGCAGGCGTTGCCGCAGCGGTACTCACAGGTGACCGCCGATCGGCCGCCGGGGTGAGAAGTGAACAACGGCAGGAGCCGCTGAGGCTCGACGGACACGGTGCCTCCATGGTGGTCCAGTCAGGGGAACGCCGTGACGTTAAGCGACCAAAGAGAGCCCGTTCCGACTTGCACGTGAACAGCCGGAGAACGCGGTGTGGCGCACTGCCCGCGCGCGTGTGCGCCACATCGCGATGACCAGGTCATTCAGCTTGAACCGAGGTCAACCACCGATATCGGACAACCCGTGCCTGCCGGGCTTCCAGACGGCCACCACCGAGGGCCGAGGCACGCTGGCACCCCCGTCGGGCCAGTGTGAAACGGGGTTGTCGGCACTCGCGCCGTCCACTTCACCGGGGTGCTGGACACAGACAGTGACCACTTTGTCGCCGATGATCGGGCCGCAGGTCTCCGCGCCCTTCGGCACGGTCAGGAACAGCTTCAGGTTGCCACGCTGCTTGCCGTCCAGCGGCACGCCGTAGAGCCCGTCGTTGATGCCCAGCGCCCCGGCGGAATCGGTGGAGATCCACAGGTTGCCGTGGCGGTCGAAGGCCACGTTGTCCGGGCTGGAGATCGGCGAGACCTGGTCCTTCGGGAAGCCGGCGAAGTAGGTGTCCGGCGCGGCCGGGTCGCCGCAGACCAGGAACAACCGCCAGCTGAACTTCAGCGCGAGCGCGTCCTCCTCGAGTTCGAGCACCTGGCCGTGCTTGTTGTTCAGCCGCGGGTTCGGCTCGGTCGCGCCCTCCTTGCCGGGGTTGCCGCGCTCGACGTTGTTGCTCAGCGCGCAGTAGATCCGGCCGGTCTTCGGGTGCGCCTGGATGTCCTCGGGCCGGTCCATCTTGGTCGCACCGACCTGGTCGGCCGCCTCGCGGGTGAACACGTACACCTCTTCGGCGGTCATCCCGTCCACAAAGGACTTGTTGCCCGCGGCCAGCGGGATCCACTCGCCACCGCCGTCGAACTCGCCGTCGCTGGGCAGCTTCCCGCTGCCGTCGATCTCGGACACCGGCGAGTCACCGGTGAACCGGGCGACGTAGAGCGTGCCGTCGTCGAGCAGCGTCATGTTGTGGCGGCGGGCGTGCGTGCTGTCGCCCTTCTTGACCTTGCCGTTCGAGACGTACTTGTAGATGTATTCGAAGCGCTCGTCGTCCCCGGAGTACGCCACGACCCGGCCGTCGTCGGCGATGCGGATGTTCGCGCACTCGTGCTTGAACCGGCCGAGGTGCGTGTGCTTGACCGGCGTGCTCCCCGGGTCGTGCGGGTCCAGCTCGATCACCCAGCCGAACCGGTTCGCCTCGTTGACCTGCTTGGTCAGGTCGAACCGGGTGTCGAACCGCTCCCACTTGCGCACGGTCCCGGTGCCCTTGATGCCGTAACGCGCGAGCCGCTTGCGGGTCTTCTCGTCGGGCACCAGATCGGCGTTGCCGAAGTACTGGTTGACGTTCTCCTCGCCGGACAGGATGGTGCCCCACGGCGTGACGCCGCCGGCGCAGTTGTTCATCGTGCCGAGCACCACGGTGCCGGTCGGGTCGGCGGAGGTCTTGAGCAGGTCGCTGCCCGCGGCCGGGCCGGTCACCTTGAACGGCGTGTGCATCGTGATGCGCCGGTTGAACTTCGACATCTTCGGCTGGAAGTGCCCGCTCCACGGCGACCGGGTCACCAGCACCACGGTCAGCCCGTGCGCCGCCCACGCGACCTTGACCTGCTCCTCGGTCGGGTTGTCCACGTCGTAGCCGGGGAACATGTGCGTTTCGGTGGTGTACTCGTGGTTGGTCACCAGCAGCGACGCGTGCCCGGCGTGGTCGAAGGGCAGGAGCGCGGCGAAGTCGCAGTTGTAGCCGAACTGCTTGGCCTGCGCGTCGCCGGTCTGCTTCGTGATGTCCCACTGCGGCGCGCCGGGCAGCACCGGGTCGCCCCAGCGGATGATGATCCCCTGCTCGTAGCCCTCCGGCACGACGACCGCGTCCAGCGTGTTCGGCTCGACCCGCCGGAAGTCCAGTCCCGGTGGCGGCTTGGGTCGACCGTGGTCGGGAGCGGCGGCGAGGGCGGGCGCGGCCGTCGCGGCGAGGCCGCCCGTGGCGAGCGCGACCACCGCTCCCGCCTTCAGCGCGCCGCGGCGGCTGACCTCGTTCAGCACGTCGGCGAAGGTGGCGTTGTCCGAGGTGTTGGGCACTTCGTGGAAGCAGGCGTCCCCGCAGCGGTAGGTGCAGGTGACGGCCGCGCGGCTGGGTGAATGGCCGGAGAGCAACGGCAGGAACTTCAACGCGGACCTCCAAGTTCGGGAGACCGACGCTAGGCGAACCGACCGAGGGAGGGAATACCTCCGTTGGTCGGTTGTTCACCTCTTGTTCACTAGGCGCCTAGAACTCTTCGCCCACCAGCGCCGCCGTGGCGGGCACCCGGTGCGAGTCCGGGGTGCGCTGCTTGAGCGAAAGCAGCCCGCCGGCCAGCACGCAGAGCACGGCGGCAGCCAGGAACGGCGCCTGCGGCGAGCCGAACCACTCGGCCACGTGCCCGACCACGGTGGCCGCGACCGCGCCGCCCATCCAGCGGAGGAAGTTGTAGCCCGCGCTGGCCACCGGCCGCGGCGCGTCGCTGACCGACATCGCGGTGCCGGTGAACAGCGTGTTCAGCAGGCCGGACACCAGCCCGGAGGCGACGATCGCGGCGACCAGCACCGGCTTGCTCGGCACCAGCATCACCGCCAGCAGCACCGCGTAGGCCAGCACGGCGACCACGGTCGCGTGCCGTTCGCCCAGCTTGGCCGCCAGCTTCGGGGCGAAGACCACCCCGGCGACCGCGACGCACAGGCCCCAGCCGCAGAACACCAGCCCAACCGCGATGGCGCTCCACTCCAGCACGAACGGCGACCACGCGAGCACCGCGAAGAACGCGGCGGTGTAGAGCGCCGAGCCGATCGAGGTCCGCAGCAGACCGCCGTGGCGCAGCGCGCGGATCGGGTCGAGCAGGCGCACGCGTGGCCGCTGCTCGTCCTTGTCGTTCTGCAGGAAGATCGAGCACAGCACCAGTGCGCCCGCCATCAGCACCGCGGTGCCGAGGAACGGGCCTCGCCAGGAGATGTTGCCGAGGAGCGCACCCAGCAGCGGCCCGACCGACAGGCCGACCCCGAGCGCGGCTTCGTACAGCAGGATTGCGCCGGCCTGCCCGCCGGTGGCCGCGCCGACGATCACCGACAGCGCGGTGGCGATGAAGAAGGCGTTGCCCAGGCCCCAGACCGCGCGCAGGCCGACCAGCTGCTCGATCGACCCGGCCGCCGCGCACAACGCGGTGGCCACCACGATCAGCGTGAGCCCGGTGAGCACGGTCCGCTTGGCCCCGAAGCGGGCACTCATCGCGCCGGTGAACAGCATCGCCACCACCTGCACGCCCAGGTAGGACGAGAACAGCAGGGTCACCTCGGACGGCGTGGCCTGCAGCCCCTCGGCGATGGACAGCAGGATCGGGTCGACCAGGCCGATGCCCATGAAGGCGATGACCGCGGCGAAGGCGGTGATCCAAACCTGCTTCGACTGGCCCTTGATCGCGGCCAGCAGACTTCCGTGGTTTCCGGCGCTCATCAGCGGCGCTGCCTCCTCTTCACGCGAGTATTAACTTAGCCATGCTAACTAAATTTACTTAGCATGTCGTAGTAATCCGCCGCGCAGGTACGGTTCCCGGCATGGACGCGGTGGTTTTCGATCTCGACGGTGTACTGGTCGACTCCGAGCAGACCTGGGACGAGGTGCGGCGCGCGGTGGTCGCCGAGCACGGCGGCACGTGGCGCGACGAGTCGACCCGCGCGATGCAGGGGATGAGCACCCCGGAATGGGCGCGCTACCTGGTGGAAGACCTCGGCGTCCGACTCGGTGCGGACGAGGTGGCGAAGGTGGTCGTCGACGGCATGCGGCAGCGGTACGCCGACGGGCCGCCGGTGATCGACGGCGGGCCGGAAGCGGTGCGCGCGGTCGGGGAGCGGTACCCGGTGGCCATCGCGAGTTCGTCGCCGCCGGTGCTGATCCAGGCGTTCCTGGAAGCGACGGACCTTCGTGACTTGGTGCGCGTGGCGTTGTCGAGCGAGCAGGTGGACGCGGGCAAACCCGCCCCGGACGTCTACCTGGAGGCGGCGCGGCAACTGGGCGTCGACGCGGCGAACTGCGCCGCGGTCGAAGACACCACGAACGGCCTGAAGTCGGCGATGGCGGCGGGCATGCGCGTGTTCGCCGTGCCGAACCCGCACTTCCCGCCGGACCCGGCGGTGCTGGCGCAGGCCTCCGCCGTCCTCCGCGAGATCAGCGACCTACCGCGCACGCTGGGTATAACGCTATGAGTGGGGCATTACTAGCGTTTATCGCTAGTAATGCCCCACTCATAGCACTCGGGCTGCGCCTGGGACTCAGGCTTCGCCGGCGATGAACTTTTCGACGGAGTCGCGCGCGGTGCTGTCGTCGTACTGCTCCGGCGGCGACTTCATGAAGTAGGAGGAGGCCGACAGGATCGGGCCGCCGATGCCGCGGTCCTTGGCGATCTTCGCGGCCCGCACCGCGTCGATGATGATGCCCGCCGAGTTCGGCGAATCCCAGACCTCGAGCTTGTACTCCATGTTCAGCGGCACGTCACCGAAGGCGCGGCCCTCGAGCCGGACGTAGGCCCACTTGCGGTCGTCGAGCCACTGCACGTAGTCCGACGGGCCGATGTGCACGTTGCCCTTGCCGAGGTCGCGGTCGACCTGCGAGGTCACCGCCTGGGTCTTGGAGATCTTCTTCGACTCGAGCCGCTCCAGCTCCTTCATGTTCAGGAAGTCCATGTTCCCGCCCACGTTGAGCTGCATCGTGCGGTCGAGCTGCACCCCGCGGTCCTCGAACAGCTTCGCCAGCACGCGGTGCGTGATGGTGGCGCCGACCTGGGACTTGATGTCGTCACCGACGATGGGCACACCCGCGTCGGTGAACTTCTTCGCCCATTCGGGGTCGGAAGCGATGAACACCGGCAGCGCGTTGACGAAGGCGACCCCGGCGTCGATGGCGGCCTGCGCGTAGTACTTGTCCGCGGTTTCCGAGCCCACCGGCAGGTAGGAGACCAGCACGTCGACCTCGGCCTCGCGCAGGGCGGCGACCACGTCGACCGGCTGCTCGTCGGACTCCTCGATCGTCTCCCGGTAGAACCGGCCCAGCCCGTCGAGGGTGTGCCCGCGCTGCACGGTGACGCCCAGCGGCGGCACGTCGGCGATCTTGATGGTGTTGTTCTCGCTGGCCACGATCGCCTCGCTGAGGTCGCGGCCGACCTTCTTGGCGTCCACGTCGAACGCCGCGGCGAACTCGATGTCCCGGACGTGGTACTCGCCGAACTGGACGTGCATCAGCCCGGGCACACGCGAGGCGGGATCGGCGTCGCGGTAGTACTGCACACCCTGCACCAGCGATGCGGCACAGTTGCCGACGCCAACGATGGCCACCCGAACGCTGCGGCGGTTCTCGCCCATGCCGGAATCTCCTTTGGTTTCGTTCTTCACGTAGGTAGTGGCCGAGCGGAACTCAGGGCTCCTCTGCCCGCTGCTCGGCCTGCTCGTGCGCGATCAGCTCGTTGAGCCAGCGCACTTCTCGTTCGCTGCTTTCCAGGCCAAGCCGGTGCAGCTCGCGGGTGTAGCGGTCGATCCTCTCCTCGGCCCTGGCCATGGCCGCCCGCAGTCCCTCGCGGCGCTCCTCGACCCGGCGACGGCGGCCTTCCAGGATCCGCATCCTGACGTCGGCCGGTGTCCTGGAGAAGAACGCGAGGTGGACACCGAAACCCTCGTCGTCCCAGGTCTGCGGACCGGCGTCACCGAGCAGCTCGGCGAACCGTTCCTTGCCCTCCGCGGTCAGCTTGTACACGCGTTTCCCGCGACGGGCCGCCCACGCACGGCTCTGTGCTCGAGCGGCGGCCTCCGGCGCCGGGGCTTCGCCGTCCTCCTCGACGATGAAGCCCGCCCGCTGCAACCGCCGCAGGGTCGGGTACAGCGAGCCGTAGGAGAAGGTGCGGAACATGCCGAGTGTTTCGTGCAGCCGCTTGCGCAGCACGTAACCGTGCATGGGTGCCTCGTGCAGCAGTCCCAGCACCGCGAACTCCAGCACGCCGGTCACCCCCTTCCGGGAACAAACGACGCGCCTCGGCGTTGCTCCGTATTACTCCATCCGCGCGTCGCAACCTACCGGGCCACTATATCGCGCCGATACATCGGAGTGGCGTACATAACCCGGTGGATCACTGGGAGCCACCGAATGGCACCAGTGGAATTCACCAGAGAGTTATCAGTCCGTCGGCGTGTCGCACCCAGGCGGGGGATCACTAGGCAGAACGGCTCATCGGCGCGGGCGCGGAGCCACGTACTCTGTCAGCGTGCGAACCCACCGGCAGATCGTGGACTACGCGTTGCAGCGCCGTGCGCTGCTCGCCGAGGTCTACTCCGGGCGCGTCGGTACCGCGGAGGTGTGCGACGCGACTCCGTACCTGCTCAGGGCGGCCAAGTTCCACGGCACGCCCGGCCAGGCCGACTGCCCCGTGTGCCGCCGCGAGGCGCTCACCGAGGTCTCCTGGGTGTACGGCGACGAGCTCAAGCACGCCGCGGGTTCGGCGCGGGCTCCGGAGGAACTCGCGAGAATGGCCAACCATTTCGGCGAGTTCACCGTGTACGTGGTTGAGGTCTGCCGGACGTGTGGGTGGAACCACCTGGTGCAGTCATACGTCCTTGGGACCGGACAACCACACCCTCGTACCCGTCCGCGGAGGTCGGCGGGGCAGTGATCCCAGCGTCACAGGGGCAAGCGAGAACCGATGACCACAGAACGGCGTCCCCCGAACCGCCGATCTGGGAGGCCTTTTCGTGAATGATCAGTACGGCCGTTCGTGGCCGGAAGAGGAACCGGGCCAGTGGGATGCACCACAGTGGCCGGGTGGTGACAACCGCGGTGGCCCCCGCCAACCGCAGCAGCGCGGCAGCCACGAGTGGCCTGCCGGTGACGAACCGCAGTGGCCAGGCGAGCAGGGCGGCCGAGGCCGTCCTCCACGCGGTGGTCCGCCGCCCGGTGGCGCGCAGGGCTGGCCGCAGGAGGACCGGCAGCCGCTGCCCCCACGCCAGCAGCACGGAGGCGGGTACCGCCCGCCGCCGCCCGGCCAGCCACCGCTCCCCCCGCGACGGCAGCCGCGTCAGGAGGAGCCGACGAGCTTCGTGCCGCCGACGCCGGAGCAGCCTGAGCCCGAGCTGATCACGCACCACGAGCACAACGGCACGGGCTTCGCCGGCGACGCCTACGACGACCGGCGCGACAGCCGGCCGCCGGACGAGAACCAGGCCGCGTTCAACGAGTACACCGCGGACGACGACGGTGACGGCGGCGACGGCAAGAAGCTGCTGACCCCGGCGCAGCGCAAGCGACGCCGCTGGAAGCGGGTGCGCCGGGCGCTCTACGTGCTCGTCGGCCTCTTCGTGGTGGTGCCGGCCGGGGTGTTCACGGTGCTCTACTTCACCGTCGACGTGCCGACCCCGGCGGAGGTCGCGGCCAAGCAGGACAAGGTGGTCACCTACCTGTACGCCGACGAGTCCGAACTGGGCAAGGACATCCCCCAAGAAGGCAACCGGGTGATGCTCCAGCCCGAGGACATCCCGCAGCACGTGCGCCGCGCGATCTACGCCACCGAGGACTCCACCTTCGAGACCAACTCCGGGTTCGACATCACCGGCATCCTGCGGGCGGTCTACAACCAGGCCACCGGCGGTGTCGGTGGTGGTTCCACGATCAGCCAGCAGTACGTGAAGAAGGCCACGGAGAACGAAGAGGGCACCCTCACCCGCAAGGCCACCGAGCTGGTCAAGTCCTTCAAGATGAACAAGCAGTACAACAAGGACGAGATCATCACGGCCTACCTGAACACCATCTTCTTCGGGCGCGGCTCGTACGGCATCCAGACCGCGGCGCAGTCGTTCTTCGGCAAGAGCGCCAAGGACATGACCACCTCCGAGGCCGCCCTGCTGGCCGGCCTGATCCAGCAGCCGGGCCGCTCGGAAAACCGCGCGGTGGCCGAGGAGCGCTGGCGCGTGGCGATGGACCGCATCGTGGAGAACAACTGGATGACGCCCGCCGAGCGGGCGCAGGCCACCTTCCCGGAGGTCCGGCCGCTGGAAGAGGTGCGCAAGCAGTCCATCAGCGGGCCGAACCTGCTGCTGAAGAACCGGATCGTGGACGAACTGGAGTCCAAGGGCATCACCGAGGACAAGATCCAGTCCGGCGGCTACAAGATCTACACCACGATCGACCCCAAGGGTCAGGACCTGGCGATCAAGACGGTCAACGAGGTGATGGAGGGCCAGCCGGGAGATCTGCGCGAGGCACTGGTCGCGATCGATCCGAAGACCGGCGGGGTGCTCGCCTACTACGGCGGGCCGAACACCAAGGAGGACCAGCGCGACTGGGCGAACACGGCCCGGCCACCGGGCTCGTCGTTCAAACCGTTCGACCTGGTCGCCCTGCTCAAGACCGGCAAGGGCCTCGGCGAGACCTATGACGGCACCTCGCCGAGGAAGATCCAGAACGCCACCGTGCGCAACTCCGAGGGCGTGGACTGCAGTGCGCAGTGCTCGGTCGCCGAGGCGATGGAGAAGTCGGTGAACACCGTGTTCTACGACTTCGTGGCCCGCCAGACCGGGGTCGAGGAGGTCGTCGACGCCGCGCACCAGGCCGGGGTGAAGGCCCCGCTGACGGACGCCGACAACAACCTGTCCATCGGTGGTGGCCGGGGCGCGGAGGTGACGCCCGCGGAGATGGCGGCGGCCTATGCCACCTTCGCCGCCGACGGCATGCAGCGCGACTCGCACTTCGTGTCGAAGGTGCTGAACTCGCGCGACGAGGTCGTCTACGAGGCCGAGGTCGCGGAGAAACCGGCGTTCGCGGAGGACGACCCGGACAAGAGCAAGCAGATCGCCGGGAACGTGACCAAGTCGCTGGTGCCGGTGCTGCCGTACTCGAAGCTGGCGTGCGGTGGCGGGTACGACTGCGCCGGGAAGACCGGGACGCACCAGTACACGCCGAAGGCCGGTGAGCCGGACAGCCTCGGGAACGAGAACTCGCAGGCGTGGATGGTCGGCTACTCGCCGACGGTGTCCACGAGCGCCTGGGTCGGCACCGAGGCCGACAAGGTCATCCGGATGGCGAACAAGAAGAAGATCTACGGCAAGGACCTGCCGGGCGAGATGTGGAAGAAGTTCATGGACGCCTACCTGAAGGGCAAGCCGAAGGAGAAGTTCTCCGAGGTGAAGATGATCGGCCGCACCGTGCCGACAGCGCCGCCCTCGCAGCCGTCCAAGTCGCAGCAGCCCAGCCAGACGCCTTCTTCGCCGCCGCCGAGCGAGTCGACCAACCCGTCGGAACCCCCCGAGGGCGACCCCTCAGGCGAGCCGAGCGACTCGGACAAGCCAGGCATCCCAGGCATCCCGGGCGGCGGCCACAACGGCGGCGACCCCATCAACGGCCGAGATCCAGACGACAACTGAGTTGGTTTTTCCGGGGCCCTGCTCGCCGTATTCCGGCAAGCAGGGCCCCTTCTTCATGCGGGCTCCCTTTGGGCTGGGCCGCTTTGGGCTGGGCCGCTTTGGGCTGGGCCGCTTTGGGCTGGGCCGCTTTGGCTTGGGTTCTTTGACCCGGGGAGCTTTGATCCGGGGGCTCTGATCCGGGGTGCTTTGATCCAGGCGCGCCCGGGTGGGTGCCCTCGGTTGGGTGCCGGACTCGCCACGCTCGACAGCAGCCTCGGCCACCCCCGTACCCCCGCCTGCGCCCCCTCGCCTCGGCTGCCCACCCTCGCCCCGGCCTCCCGGTGGCTCGGCCTCCCAGCGGCTCGCCCCTGCAGGAACTCGCCCGCCGAACGCGACACTCACCTGCCCGAATGTCGAACTCGGCTACCTGAACGTGGAACTCGGCTGCGTAGGCGTGGGGTTCGGGTGCCTGAATGTGGAGGTCGGGCGCCTGAGTGCAGGACTCGGGTGCCTCAACGTGGAATTCGGGCGCGAGTTGTGGGGTCCGCCTGCCCGAGTGCGGGATTCGGCTACCTGGGTGCGGGATTCGGGCGCCCGAACGTGGGATTCGCGTGCACGAGTGTGGGACTCGGGTGTCTGAGTGTGGAGCTCGCGTGCGCAAGTGTCGAATTCGGATGCCTGAATGTGGGGTTTGCGTGCGTGAGTGTCGAACTCAGGTGGCTGAGCGTGGAACTCGGCTACCTGAACGTGGAAGTCGGCTGCGTGGGCGTGGGGTTCGGGGGCGTGGGTGTGGGGTTTAGGGGGGTGGGGGTGGGACTTGGGGGGTTGGGCGTGGGGGGTGGGGGGTGGTGAGGAGGTGGGCTCGGGCGGTGGGGGTGAGGAGGGTGCCGCGGTGCAGGAGGGAGTGGATCTTGCGGGTGTTGCGGATGTCGGTGAGGGGGTTCGCGTCGAGGATGAGCAGGTCGGCCCGTTTCCCCCGCGCGATGGTGCCCAGCGTGTCCGACAGGCCCAGGTGGCGCGCCGGTTCCTTGGTCGCCGACTGCAGGGCCTGCATCGGCGTGCAGCCCGCTTCGACCAGGTAGGCCAGTTCCTCGTGCAGGCTGAATCCCGGGAACACCCACGGCGAACCGGTGTCCGTGCCCGCCACGATCGGGACGCCCGCCCGGTGCAGGGCGCCGGTGAACCGCAGCCGGTGTTCGAAGAGGGAGTGCCGGTCCGGCTTCCGGCGTAGCGTCTCCAGTGCCCACCGCCAGCCGTCCCGCACCTCGGCGGGGAGGTATTTCAGCCGGTAGTCGTCCGCCGAGATCAGGGACGGCCGGTCCAGGACGGCGTGCCGGACGAGCGCGGGCACGTGCGGCGGAGCCGAGCGCACGAATTCCACCGGGTCCAGCGGCAACGGCGAAGGCGAGGGTGCCCGGATCGTGGTCACGCCGTAGGCCAGCAGGAGTGCGTCCCTGGCCGGGTCGGCGGGGCCGTGCACCCGCAGGTCGAACAACCCCGGCACGACGAACTTCCCGGTCAGGTCGATCTTGCGCACCCCACGCGGCACGTGCGTCTCCCCGAACCGGCCCAGCGCCGCGATCCGTCCGTCGCGCACCACCACGGTCGCGTCCGGTTTCGGGCGGCCGCCGGTGGCGTCGATGACGGTGGCGTGCAGGAACGCCAACTCCCCGGAGATCACCTTCCCACTGTCGGTGATCCCGCCGCGCGAAGCCCTACCGCGCGCTACACCTTTGCCGGTGGGGTCTGCACCACGCGCCGCTCCGCGCCGGACACCGCGGCCGCTTCGATCACGCGCAGCGTCTCGACCGCGGACGCCGGGTCGACCGGGTAGGCACCCTCGCCGCGCAGCGCCGCCGCGACCTGGGCGTAGAAGCGTTCGTACTGCCCGGTTTCCGTCGGCACGCGGCGCTTCTCCTCGCCGGTGCCGAGCACGCCCTGGTCGCTGTCCGGCTCCACGCCCCAGCCCGCTTCTCCCGGCTTCATCCCCGCCTTGATCTGCGGTTCCTGCACGTCGAGGCCGTACTTGGTGAACGTGGCGCGGTCGCCGAGCACCCGGAACCGCGGGTTCAGCGTGGCGGCGAGCGCGGAGGTCCACAGGTGCGAGCGCACGCCGTTCTCGTGCGTGAGCGCGACGAAGACGTCGTCGTGCACGGCGCTGCCTTCGCGCCGCTTGTCCAGCTCGGCGTAGACCTCGGTGACCGGCCCGAACAACTGGAGCGCCTGGTCGATGATGTGCGCGCCGAGGTCGTAGAGCAGCCCGCCGGCCTCGGCGGGGTCGGCGAACTCGCGCCAGCTGTCGCGCAGCTTCGGCACCCAGCGGTCGTAGCGCGACTCGAACCGGAAGACCTCGCCCAGCTCACCCGAGTCCAGCACCTTGCGCACGGTCCGGAAGTCCGAATCCCACCGGCGGTTCTGGAACACGGTGAGCCCGACGTTCGCCGCGGCCGCCGCGTCGATCACCCGCTGCGCCTCCGCCGAGGTCGGCGCGAACGGCTTGTCCACCACGACCGGCACACCGTGCTCGATGGCCTGCAGCGCGAGCGGCACGTGGGTCCGGTTGGGCGTGCTCACCACGACCAGATCCAGCCCGCGGCCGTACAGCTCGCCGGCGTCACCGAGGATTTCGGCGCCGGGGTGGTCGGCCGCCGCCTGCTCCGCGCGCGAAGCGTTTCCGGTGACGATCGCCGCGACCGACAGGCCGGGCGTGGCGGCCACCAAGGGCGCGTGGAACACCCGCCCGCCGGTGCCGTACCCGATGATTCCCACTCGCGAGTCAGCCATGCGTCCCATTAAAACAACACTGTTGATTAACGGCAACACATGCGAGGATCGGCGGGTGGAGACCGAGTCCAGGGCCGGGGTGAACCTGCGCGGCCTGCGCGAGCACAACCAGGCGCTGCTGCTCGGCGAGATCCGCCGCACGGGCGGGCTCAGCCGGATCGAGCTGGCCGAACGCAGCGGGCTGACGCAGCAGGCGGTGTCCAAGATCGTGCCCGCGCTGCTGGACGCGGGCATCCTCGACGAGGAGCGCGAGCCTTCACGCGGGGTGGGCAAGCCGCGTATCCGGCTGCGCATCCGCCCCGACGCACGCCACGCGCTCGGCGCCCAGCTCGACCGGGACGAACTGCGCGTCGTGCGCACCGATCTGCTCGGCACGGTGGTCGCCGAGGAAACCCGCGACCTGCCGGCCGGCTTCACCCCGGACGACGCGATCGGCGCGATCAAGTCCTGTGTGGACGATCTACGCGGCGACACCCTCCTCGGCCTCGGCGTCGGCGCGCTCGGCCCGCTGGACCACACCACCGGCGTGCTGCGGGAGGCGACCAACCTGCCCGGCTGGCACGAGGTGCCGCTGCGCGACCTGCTCGCCGAGGCCACCGGCCTCCCGGTGCTGGTGGACAAGGACACCAACGCGGCCGCCGCCGGGTACGCCTGGCACGCCACCACCCCGGCCCGCGCGGCCGCCGTGGTGCTGGTCGGCACGGGCATCGGCGCCGGGCTGCTGATCGACGGCAAGGTCCACCGCGGCCCGCGCACCAACGCCGGCGAGTTCGGGCACACCACCATCGCGTACGACGGCCCGCGCTGCCCGTGCGGCAGGCGCGGCTGCATCGAGGTGCTGCACAACGCCGCCGTCCGGCGCGGGGATCCCGGCGAGGCCGCGCGCCTGCTCGGCGTCGGCCTGGTCGATCTGGTGCAACTACTCGATCTCGAACAGGTCGTGCTCTCGGTGCGCGCGCGGCCCGAGCTGTACCGCGCGCAGATCGACGCCCAGCTGAGCGCGTCCCTGCCGCTGCCGGGGTGGCAGAAGCTCGACCTGATCCTCGCCGAACACGACGATCGCCTGGTCGCGGCGGGTGCGGCCACCGAAGTACTGGCCAGGTTCTACGCCGGTCCGTCCACGTAACAGGTTCACCGGCGCGTCACCCGAGGCGCGGATACCATCCGGGCCGTGCCCACCGAGCCCGAGCAGACCGCCGTGACCGAACCGGTCTCCTTGGCCGCGGCGGACAGAGTGCTGCCCAGCCACAGCAGCCCGCTCGCGGCCGGGGCGACCCGCCCGCTCGGTGGTCCCATCGGCGAGCACGCCGCGCTGGGCAGGCACTGGTTCTGGTCACCCCTGCGCGTGGCGCTGCTGCTCGCGGTGGTGGGGCTCACACTGAGCTGGTTCGGCAAGGCCGCCTGCATCCAGCAGTACTCCGCCGAGGACGGCAGCCTGGAGCTCGACTGGCGATCGGGCAGGCCGTACGTGGCGATGTGCTACTCCGACGTGGTCCCGCTCTACAGCGCGGAACGGCTCGACGATCCCGAGACCTTCCCCTACAAGACCAGCTGGGTGGAGAACGAGGACACCGGCGACGAGCAGGTCCGGTACATGGAGTACCCGGTGCTGTCGGGGCTGTTCCAGTGGGTCAACGCGAAGCTGACCAACGCCTGGCTCTCCGGGGCCGACGGCGGTTTCCTCCCCGGCGCCATCCCGGTGGCCATCTACTTCAACCTCTCCGCGCTGTGGCTGGCGATCGCCTGGCTGACCACGGTCTGGGCGGTGGCCAGGACCTCCAGGAGACGCCCGTGGGACGCGGTGCTCGTCGCGGTGTCCCCGCTGATGCTGGTGCACGCGTTCACCAACTTCGACACGCTCGCCACCGCCTTCGCCGCGTGCGGGGTACTCGCCTGGGCGCGGCGGAAACCGTTGCTCGCCGGAATCCTGATCGGGCTGGGTGCCGCGGTGAAGCTGTACCCGCTGTTCCTGCTCGGGCCACTGCTGATCCTGTGCGTCAGAGCCGGGAAGATGCGCGCGTGGACCACCGCCACCCTGGCCGCGGCCGGGTCGTGGCTGGCGGTGAACCTGCCGATCGCGCTGGCCTACCCGGTCGGCTGGCGCGAGTTCTTCCGGCTCAACGGCGAACGCGGGATGGACCCGGATTCGCTTTACAACGTCATTTCCCACTTCACCGGCTGGACCGGGTTCGACGGCGTCCTCAAGCCGGGGGAGAGCCCGGTCTGGCTGAACACGGTGACCGCGGTGCTCTTCCTCGGCTGCTGCGCCGGTATCGCCTACCTCGGGCTCAACTCGGCGATCCGGCCGCGGTTCGCGCAGCTGGGTTTCCTCGTGGTGGCCGCGTTCCTGCTGACGAACAAGGTGTGGAGCCCGCAGTACTCGCTGTGGCTGGTGCCGCTGGCGGTGCTCGCGCTGCCGCGGTGGCGGCTCCTGCTGGGCTGGATGGTGCTCGACGCGCTGGTGTGGGCCCCGCGCATGTTCTTCTACCTCGGCGAAGACAACCGCGGGCTGCCCGAGGGCTGGTTCCTCGGCACGGTCGTGGTGCGCGACCTGGCCGTGGTGGCGTTGTGCGTGCTGATCATCCGCGACATCCGGCGCCCCGCCTCGGACCCGGTGCGCGCCACCGGGGACGACGACCCCAGCGGCGGCGTGCTCGACCGCGCCAGGGACGTCGTGGTCTACCGGGGTGGCGTGTTCAGCCGCAGGTCACCAGCCGTGGGTGCGCGAGGCCGGGCCGGTCGCGCGCACTGACCACCGAGTCCGCGCGGAGGAAGAGGAAGAACAGGGCGACCAGCAGCGCCGCCCGGCCCCAGACGCCGACCATCACCGCCTGCGCGGCGAACCCGTCGTAGATCCCGCTGCCCTCGCCGTCCTGCAGCGCGGCGAACCAGCGGAAGATGCCGATGCCCATGGCCAGGTCGGCGACCAGGTACCCGGCGATCCAGCCCCACGGGATCCGCAGCAGCACGAACATCGGCAGCAGCCACAGCGTGTACTGCGGCGAGTGGACCTTGTGCAGCAACAGGAACCCGCACAGCATCGCGGCCGAAACCGGCAGCAGCGGGTAGACGCCGTCACGCCGGTACCGCTTCCAGCCCAGCACGCACGCCAGCGCGAACGAAGCCAGCATCAGCGTCGGCGAGATCAGGCCCATCAGGTCCTGGAAGATCTCGTTGTCCGGATCGGACAGTGGGCGGAAGGCCCAGAACCAGACGGAGTTGGTCGACACGTCGACCTTGCGATCGCCCTGGAACTGGAAGGAGGCCCACCAGCCCTCGAACCCGGCCAGCATGAACGGCAGGTTCGCGGCGACGCCGGTACCCGCCGCGATGGCGACCACCCGCAGCGCACCCCGCGGGTCGTAGCGGCTTTCCTCGCGTTCGCCGTTGGTCAGCACGTACAACGCCAGCGGCACCACGAAGAGCGCCGGGTACAACTTCAGCGCGAAGCCCAGGCCGAGCAGGACCGCGGCGATCGAGGCGCGGTGCACCAGTGGCCGCTTGCCGAGGAGGGTCACGAAGAAGGCGGCGACCGCGCAGGCGACCACCGGCAGGTCCCAGTTGTGGAAGGCGTAGAGCACCAGCGGTGGCCCGATCGCCCACCACAGCGATCTCCAGCCCGCCATCCGGCCCAGCAACCAGGCGACGAGCAGGCCGAACGGCGCCAGCAGCACCGACGACGCGAGCAGGAAGCCGGCGTCGGTGTCGACGAAGAACGCACCCGCCCAGATCAGCACGCCGGTGAGCACGGGGT
Source organism: Saccharothrix sp. AJ9571 (assembly GCF_021725495.1). Classification (NCBI taxonomy): domain Bacteria; kingdom Bacillati; phylum Actinomycetota; class Actinomycetes; order Pseudonocardiales; family Pseudonocardiaceae; genus Saccharothrix; species Saccharothrix sp. AJ9571. The sequence continues at coordinate 2,395,447 of NZ_CP091382.1, forward strand.
ACTCGACCGAGCCGCCGACCAACTGCCCCTTCTCGAGCTTGCCGTCGACGTACGGGAAGACGTGCCGGTCGATGTCCCTGCCGATCCACAGGTGCTGGATGTCGGAATAACAGACGTCGGCGTAGCTGCGGTGGGTGTAGTCCGGCTCGCTGCGGCCCCAGGAGTCGAACTCGGGCCCGGTGCAGCGGTCCTTGTTGGCGAAGCCCAGCACCATGGTCACCCCGCACAACACCACGAGCACGGCGAGCGCGGCCCGGCTGAGCTTCTTCGTCACCGGGCCAGTGCCTCCCGCAGGTAGGCGATGTCGGCGGCCTGGCCGTCGCCCGGCGTTTCCACCACCACCGGCGCCCCGGCCGTGCGCGCGACCTCGGCCAGCACCTCCGGGTCGATCGTGCCCTCGCCGCCGACCACGTTGGCGTGCCGGTCACGGGTGGAGCCGAACTCGTCGCGGGAGTTGTTCAGGTGCACCAGGTCGATCCGGCCGGTGATGGCCTTGACCCGGTCCGCCACGCCGTCGAGGTCCCAACCGGCCGCGTAGGCGTGGCAGGTGTCCAGGCAGAAACCCGCGCCGAACTCGCCGACCTGGTCCCAGAGCCGGGCGATCATCTCCAGGTCCTTGGTCATCGCGCCGTCGCCGCCCGCGGTGTTCTCGATCAGGATCGGCACCGCGAACCCGCCGCTGTCGGCCTGCCGCTCGAACAGCTTGCGCCAGTTGGCCAGTCCCTCGGCCGGGTCCTCGCCCTTGCGCACGTGCCCGCCGTGCACGATCAGGCCCTTCGCGCCCACCTCGGCGGAACCGGCGGCGTGCTGCGCGACGCCCTTGCGGGACGGGATCCGGATGCGGTTGTTCAGCGAAGCGACGTTGATGAGGTACGGCGAATGGATGAAGACCTCGATCTCGTCCGCCACGAGCGCGTCGGCGCTGGGGTGGCGCTTCGGCGCCTTCCAGCCCTGCGGATCCGAGAGGAAGAACTGCACGACCTCGGCGCCCCGCTCTCTGGCCGCGGGCAACGGGTCGTCGTCACGAACGTGGGCACCGATCTGCATGGGAGCACGCTACAGGCGGAAAACTTCCCACTCGAAGCACCGCCGATCACGTTCATGAGCTACCTTGGGCGCGGTGCGTGAACAGGGGAGGCGACGCATGGGCAAGCACGCGAACCGGATCGGCACGGTCGGCTTCATGGTGGCGGTTTCCGCCGCGTACGCCTCGATGGCCCTGCCCGGCACGGCGGGTGCGGCCGAAGGCGCCGACCCGGTGATCGTCGGCAAGTGCGCCGCCACGCTCAAGGGCGAGAACGGCAAGCCGCTCACCGTCGACCTCGGCGCCCTCGCGAACGCACCCGGCCTGCTCGACCTCGGCCTCGGCTCGAAGGCGCCCGGTGGCAACGGCAAGCCCAAGCCGCTGCTCTCGCTCCCGGTGAAGGAAGCACTCGACGGACTGGGCATCAGCAAGACCGGCCTGGTGGTGGACAGCGTCGGCGCCATCTGCGCCACCGTCAAGACCACGATCAACACCGTCGGCGCGACCACGCAGAGCCTGCTCGGCGCGGACGAGACCGAGCCGGACGATCCGACCCCGCCGGGCAACCCCCCTGGCAATCCGCCGGGTGGTGAGGACCCGAACCCGCCGGGCACCACGCCGCCGGAGGACGAAGCGCCGCCGGCCGAAGAAGGCCCGATCCAGACCGATCCCGGTGGTGGTGACGCCATCGGTGGCGACGCCAGCAGCGAGATCGACTCCAGCTTCCTGCCACTCGGCCAGGCGCTGATCGGCCCGGCCGCGATGATCGGCCCGGTCATCCCGCCGGGGGTCACCCCGCCGGCCGCGCCGGATCTCGGCGCGCCGATCCCGCCGCAGGTGCTCGCGGAGAACTCCGGCACCGCCGAAGCCCTGCCAGGGGCCACCCCGCCGCAGCGTGTGCCGCTGTTGATCGCGGTGCTCTCCGTGGTCGTCGTGGCCGCGCTGCTGGCCCGCACCTGGCTCCGCCGCCGCGTCGTCTGACCCTCCGTAACCGCAGGTCCACCCGATCGCGCGGTCTTTTCGGCGCGCGCGCCGTCACCCGTCCCGGTTACCGTCGTTACTCCGGTAAGCAGGGATGAGCAGGGTGAGAGGGCTCGCGATGCAAAGGCGTATCCAGAGAACAGCCGCGGTGGGAGCGGCGAGCTTCCTCCTGGCGGGTTCCGCCGCGATCGCCACACCGGCCACCGCGTCGGCGGCCGACACCAAGAAGGTGCCGTGCGGTAGTTCGATCACCGCCAAGCCCGGTGACACCATCCTCGCCACCACCCCGCTGCTGGGCATCCCGCTGAACCTGGGCGTGGTCGGCCAGGCCACCAAGGTGCTCACCGGTGTGGTCGACGGCCTGCTCGGCGGCTTGTGCAAGGTCACCGTGCAGGTGATCGACACCGTGGTCGCCCCGGTGCCCGGCGTCGGCGCGCCACTGGCGGACGCCACGAAGGGCGTGGTCGACGGCGTGCACAGCGGTACCGTCGGCGCGCTCGGCGGCAGCAGGCAGGACAGCCCGGAGAGCAAACCCGGCAGCCCGCAGACCCCGCCGGGCAGCAGCCCCGGCACCGGTGGCGCCCCGCAGACCGGCCCCGGCGGTGCGGTCACGCCGATCCCGCAGTCGAACAGCGAAGTGCTCGGCGGCAGCGTGCCCGCCTTCGCGAACCTCCCGACGAACTTTTCCACCGGATTCGCGCCGATGCGCGACTACAGCACCATTCCGCTGGCGAGCCCCGGTATTTACCGCCCTTCACCGGGCGTTCGTTACGGCGGGCAAATCCCGGGTTACGCACCGGAATTCGGCATTCTCGGCGCGGACGGCCTGCCGCAGTCGCCGGACGGGGTGCACAACGCCGGTGGCGCGGAGGCATTGGCCAGTGACAGCGGCGGTTTCAGCGAGGGCACCGGTTTGCCGGTGTTGATCGCGGTGCTCGCGCTGTCCGGCGTCACCGCCGCACTGGTGCGGACTTGGGTACTTCGCAAGGTCACCGCGTAAAACACCCGTCGGGGTCAACGCAATTAACCCGGTCGAGTATCTTTTGTGTGCCCGGCTCGTTATCTTGAGTGACTTCTTCACCTGTTTCATTCCCCCGACCCGGAGGACAGCGCTCGTGCAGCACCGACTGACCAGGACCTTCCGCTCGGTACTGACGGCCACCGCCATCGCCGCACTGACCACCGGCGGCCTCGCCCTGTCCACGGGCACGGCGGCCGCGACCACGCTGCAGGCGAACAGCTGCACCGCGGGCGTCACCGGGGTGACCGGCGACGCCGTGGCGATCAGCGGCGCCGCCGTCAAGGAACTGGTCAAGGCGGGCGCGCAGGAAGCGGGCACGCTGGCCGTGGGCGACTGGGCCGGGAACGACATCGCGAAGGTCAGCTCGATCAAGGTCGGCCAGGTGGGCCAGGGCGCCAGCACGCAGGTCTCCGGCTCGGTCATCGGCACCGCGGTGGCGAAGGCGCTGGAGGAGACCGGGTCGTGGGGCCTGGGCATCGACCGCAAGAAGACGCTCGCCAGCGTGGAGAAGAAGGTCGCGGGCAACTGCGGCCTGACCGCCTACGCCAGCGACCACCGCGAGCCCACCAGCGACCAGCAGCCCGCACCCCAGCCCGGTGGGTCCACCGGCAGCCAGCCCGGCGGCACCAACCAGGGCCAGGCGCCCGGCACGCTGCCGCTCGGCACCGGCGGGGCGATGGCGCCGCCGCCGGACTACAGCAACATCCCGGCCGCCACGCCGGGTGTCGCGCTGCCCCCTGGCGCGCGCTACGGCTCCGCCGCCCCCGGCCCGACCTCACCCGAGTTCGGCATCCTCGGCGCGGACCCGGGTGCCACCCAGGCACCCCAGGTGCAGAACGCAGGCAACGCGGACTCGCTGGCCGCCGGGCAGCCCGAGAACGGCGTGCAGCTGCCGATGCTGCTGGCCGTGGTCGCGCTCGCCGGGGTGACCGCCGCGCTGGTCCGGACCTGGGTGCTGCGTAAAGCGTCGTAGCGGCCCGCCCGTCTCCCGCCACCACCCTCAACGAAGCGCCGCACTGCTCTGCCGGTACGCTTCCTCCTGACAAAGCCCTCCTGCCATGGAAATTCCATGGCCGTGAGCCCACAGGAGGTGAGTGGTTGTGTCACGCCATTACGAGGTAATGGTCATCCTGGATCCCACCCTTGACGAGCGCACCGTCGCTCCGACGCTGGACACGTTCCTCAACGTGATCCGCACGTCGGGCGGGGCCGTCGAGAAGGTCGACGTCTGGGGTCGCCGCCGGCTCTCGTTCGAGATCAACAAGCACGCCGAGGGCATCTACGCCATCCTCGACCTGAACTCGACGCCGGAAGCGGTCAAGGAGCTCGACCGGCAGCTGTCGCTGCAGGAGACCGTGCTGCGGACGAAGGTCATGCGCCGCGAGATCAAGCGCGCCGCCAAGCCGGCCGTCAAGGCCTGACGGGGGTAGCGAGCCCATGGCTGGAGACACCGTCATCACGGTGATCGGCAACCTGACCTCCGACCCGGAGCTGCGGTTCACCCCGTCCGGTGCGGCCGTCGCGAACTTCACCGTCGCGTCGACCCCGCGCACCTTCGACCGCCAGAGCGGCGAGTGGAAGGACGGCGAGGCCCTGTTCCTGCGCTGCAACGTCTGGCGCCAGGCGGCGGAGAACGTCGCCGAGTCGCTGACCCGCGGTGCCCGCGTGGTCGTGCAGGGCAGGCTCAAGCAGCGGTCCTTCGAGACCAAAGAGGGCGAGAAGCGCACGGTCGTGGAGCTCGAGGTCGACGAGATCGGCCCCTCGCTGCGCTATGCCACCGCCAAGGTGAACAAGGTCAGCCGCGGTAGCGGCGGCCAGGGCGGCGGTGGCGGCTTCGGCGGTGGCCAGGGCGGCGGGAGCGCCCCGGCCGACGACCCGTGGGGCTCGGCCCCGCCCGCCGGTGGCGGCGGCGGGGGCGGCTTCAACGACGAGCCCCCCTTCTGATCAATCCCTTTCGTTAGCTATTCCAGGAGTCGACAGTGGCCAAGCCACCCATTCGTAAGCCGAAGAAGAAGGTCTGCGTTTTCTGCAAGGCCGAGAAGAAGGGTCGCCCCGAGGCGATCGACTACAAGGACACCAACCTGCTGCGCAAGTACATCTCCGACCGCGGCAAGATCCGTGCCCGCCGGGTGACCGGCAACTGCAGCCAGCACCAGCGTGACGTCGCCATCGCGGTCAAGAACTCCCGCGAGATGGCGCTGCTGCCCTACACCTCGACCGCCCGCTAAGGAGGTTCACACTCATGGCGAAGATCATCCTCACCACTGACGTGGCGAACCTGGGCGGTCCCGGCGACCTCGTGGAGGTCAAGGACGGCTACGCGCGCAACTACCTGCTGCCGCGTGGGTACGCCATTCCCGCCACCAAGGGCGCGGAGAAGAACGTGAGCACGATCCGCCGGGCCCAGGAGTCCCGCCGGATCCGCGACCTCGACCACGCCAAGGAGGTGCGGACCGCGCTGGAGGGCCTCGGCCACATCCAGCTGTCCGCCAAGGCGGCCGAGGGCTCGAAGAAGCTGTTCGGCTCGGTGACCACCGGCGACATCGTCGCCGCGGTCAAGTCGGCCGGTGGCCCGCTGCTGGACAAGCGCGTCATCGAGCTGCGCGAGCACATCAAGACCGTCGGCAAGCACCAGGTCACCGCCCGGCTGCACCCCGACGTGAAGGCCGACCTCCGCCTCGAGGTCGTCGCCAAGTAACGACGCGTCAGCGAAAGGGCCGCCCTCCACCAGGAGCGCGGCCCTTTTGGCGTATACCTGGAACGGCTCCGGCCGCGGGCACGTCAGAGTGTTGACGGTCGGGACCGCACTGTGGGGTACTCGGGGATGGCGAAAGGGGACGAACCGGAATGACTGGCCCAGTCAGCATGTCCGCGCCGGGGGGCGCCGGCGGTGGCTTCACCTTCCAGGCTGACCAGATCGACGCGGTCATCAAGAAGTGGCAGGACCTGCTGGACGACCTGCAGACCGATGCCGAGGACGCCAGGAACATGGCGGCGGTCAAGGCACCCGGCAAGGAGTTCGCCAGCGGTGACTTCGCCAACCTCGCCATCCCGTCGGTCAAGGCCTTCATCGACCAGAACGTGAAGATGCGCGAGTACGTGGAGAATTACATCGAGGCGCTCGAAGCGGCGAAGAAGAGCATGACCACCAACGAGGCCGACACGAAGGCCGCGCTGCAGAAGACGGGTGAGCAGAGCTGATGGGGACCCAGCGTTTTCTCGGCCTCACCGCTGCCGCGCTCGCGGCGGGCGCTCTGCTCGCCGGGTGTGGCGGCGGCAAGGAAGGCAGTGCCGGGAACATCCCGACCGCCACCGTGCCGGGCGGTCAGCCGCCCGCCGAAGCCTCCGACCCGCCCGCTTCCGAAGGCACCGGCGGCTCCGCCGGTTCGGCACCCCAGGTGTCCAGCCCGGTCGACACGGAGAAGGTCACCGGCGACGTGTGCGCCACCCTCTCCTCGGCGAAGGTCTCCGAACTGGGGCTGACCGACCCCACGCCGCGCGATTCCTCGACCGGCCCCACCTGCAACTGGAACTTCACCGAGGGCGCCACCAACCGCCTCGACATCTCCGCCCAGGCCAAGAACCCGAACGGGCTGAGCGACATCTACGACCAGAAGGACGAGTTCGCCTACTTCGAGGAGCTCGAGGTCGGCGGATATCCGGCGGTCTACGCCGACATCACCGACGCGCGCAGCACCGGGGACTGCTCGCTCTACGTCGGGCTGAACGACCAGTTCGCGGTCCGGGTCAGCTCGACGCTGTCCAGCGGGCCGGACGAGTCGCGGCCCTGCCCGGTGGTCGAGAAGGCCGCCGAAGCGATGATCGACACCGTGAAGGGCGGTTGAGCCATGGTTTTGTTCTTAGTCCCGATCGTCGCGGGCGCCGCCGCCTACGGTGCGGCCACGCAGGACGAGTCCGGCAGCTACAGCGCGGGCTCGGGTGATCGCAAGATCGACTGCTACCAGATCTGGCAGCAGATCACCACCGGCGAGGGCCCGCAGTCCCTGGCCGAGGGCCAGGCCGCGGCCGGTCGGCTCAAGGGCAACTACGAGTCCCGCATCACCACCATCAACCAGCTCACCGCCGAGATGGACGCCGCGTGGACCGGCACCTCCGGCGCGGCGGCGAAGTCCGGCGGCCACCCGCTCAAGGTGTGGATGCAGGACTCGAAGGACAAGCTCAACGACAGCGACAAGTACCTCGGTGAGCAGTACAACGCGTTCACCACCGTGCACTCGAAGGTGCAGGAGGTGCCGAAGGAGCCGCCGGACAGCGGGTTCGTCAACGACATCACGCCGTGGGAGACCGACACCGACCGCGCGATCGAGGAGTACAACACCAGGGGCCAGGCGAACGTCGACGCGTTCAACGCCTACTACAAGTCCAGCGGTGACAACGGCCAGGGCATGCCGACGTACAACGCGATCTCGGGCCAGGTGCAGGCGGTCGACGTGAACGGCGACGGCAGCGACGGTGACGGCAAGGACAAGGACGGCAACGGCAGCGCCGACCAGAACGGCCAGGGCAACGACAAGGGCGGGTACACGCCCGGCAACATCCCCGGCGCGAACATGCCCGGGGGTGGCAGCACGCCCGGTGGCGGGTACCAGGCTGGCAACATCCCCGGCGCGGGCACCCCGGGCGGCGGCTACAACCCGGGCAACATCCCCGGGTACAACCCCGGCGACATCCCCGGTGGGCCCGGTGGGTCCGGCGGTCCGGGCAGCCCCGGCTACAAGCCACCGTCCTGGGACAACGGCACCGGCGCGGCCGGGTACACGCCGGGCAAGATCCCGTCGGCCGGTGGCTTCGGCCCCGGTGGGTCCGGCGGGTTCGGGCCGGGCAGCGGGGGCGACATCCCCGGCGCCGACGGCTTCGGGCCCGGTGGCGGCGGCGGCGGCTTCGGCCCGGGCAGCGGCGGGAACATCGGCGTCGGCGGCATCGGTGCCGGTGGCGCGGGTTCCGGCTCCGGGGCCGGTGGTATCGGCGCCGGTGGCCAGTCCGGTGCGGGCGCGGGAGCCGGGGCAGGCAAGGGCATGGGCGGCGCGATGGGCGGTGCGGCGGCGGCCGGTGCCGCGGGCGCCGGTCGTGGCATGGGCGGCGGCATGGGCATGGGCGGCATGGGTGCCGGCGGTGGCCGTGGCGGCCAGGGCGCCGAGGACGAGGAGCGGCAGTCGCGCTTCCTGCTCGGCGACGACCCCAACGAGGTGTTCGGCACCGACGAACTGACCGCTCCGCCGGTGATCGGCGAGTAATATCCCAATCGGATTTTCGCCCGGCCCGCTTCCGGCGGGCCGGGCGACCTTTTCTCGACTACAGGGGGATGGCGAAGTTGCTGGAGAAGCAGGTCACGCTGACCACGGGCACCCTGCTCAACCTGATCCGCCGCCGGGACGGCGAGCCGCACACGGTGCTCTCCAGCACGCCCACCTGGCTCAGCGAGGAAGCGCAGCGCGCGGAGGACGAGAAGACCAACGCCGAGCTGGCCAGGTACGGCCTGGCCGGGCGGCGCGGGCTCGATCCCGGCTTCGTCGCGGTCATCGAGGCGATCGCGCGGCCGCAGCTGGAGTACTTCGCCTGGATCGACGGCGGGTTCGAGGGCAAGCCCCTGAAGTACACCCTGCTCGCCGGTTCGGCGGGCGGTGAGGCCTTCGTGCTCGCGCGGAACCCGGCGGCCGAGGGCACCGTGCTGGCCTCGGTCCGGCCGGACGAGGTGCTGCCCGAATTCCTCGCCCAGATCCCGAACCTGGCCCCCGGCAAGGGCAACCGCCTGGTGGTGCCGAAGAGTGAAGCCACCGGCAAGCGCCGCGGCGGGTTGTCGGACGACGGCTTCTCGGTGATGCGTGACGCGCGGCCGAGCGCGGGCGCGGTCGAGGCCGAGGAACTGCGCCGGGTGCTGAGCCTGCGCCGGCTCGGCGGCGGCAGCCTGTACGTGGCGATGCGTAACCGGGCGGGCCGCAGGCAGCGGATCGACCGGCCGGTGAACTACATCGACACGGTCGAGGGCCGCTGGCTGACCGAGGAGGTGCCGGGCGCGGGTGAGCCCGCGATCGCCTTCACCCCGGCCACCCCGCAGGAGCTGGCGGGCCGGTTGCGGGCCGCCCAGGCGCGGCTGAGTTGACTTCGCTGGGCCTCTGACCTGCGGTTCACCCACATAGCGCAGCCGGTTATCCACAGGGTTTGTCCCCAGTCGGCGGGTGCCCGTGCTCGCGACACGCCGAACGACCGGTTCACCGCGACACGCCGGACGAGTTTTTCCACACTGTGCACACATGCTTTGACCTGCGGTTTTCGCTGAGCGATTCGCAGTTGCCCCCAACCTGTCCACAGCCAGGAGCGCACCTGTGATTGGTTGGCGGCAGCCATCCCCAAGCTGTCCACAGGTTGTCCACGGGGCGATTTGGCTACGGCCATCCGAGCGATCTAGCGTGCGGGGAAACTTGACGTACACTCGAACACGCGTTCGAACGGGGAGGAGGCTTCGGCGGTGGCCATGACCGATGACCGCGGGGCAGGGTACGAGCCGGAAGACCCCGGCCCGCCGGATCACGGTGGCGGCGGCCGCTCGGGGGACTTCGACCGCCAGCCCCCGCAGGACGTGGCGGCCGAACAGTCGGTGCTCGGCGGCATGCTGCTGTCCAAGGACGCCATCGCCGACGTGGTCGAGGCGCTGCGGCCGAACGACTTCTACCGGCCCGCGCACCAGGCGGTCTACGAGGTCATCCTCGACCTCTACGGCCGGGGTGAACCCGCCGACCCGATCACCGTCTCGGCGGAGCTGGAGCGCCGCGGCGAACTCGGCCGGATCGGCGGCGCGCCGTACCTGCACACGCTGATCGCCACCGTGCCCACCGCGGCGAACGCCGGTTACTACGCGGAGATCGTCGCCGAGAAGGCGGTGCTGCGGCGGCTGGTCGAGGCGGGCACCCGGATCGTCCAGTACGGCTACGGCGCCAACCAGGACAACACCGGCGGCGACATCGACGCGGTCGTCGACCGCGCGCAGGCCGCCATCTACGAGGTGACCGAGCGGCGCACCAGCGAGGACTACGTGGCGCTGGAGGAACTGCTCCAGCCGACCATGGACGAGATCGACGCGATCGCCTCGCGCGGTGGTTCGGCGCGGGGCATCCCGACCGGCTTCGCCGACCTCGACGAGGTGACCAACGGCCTGCACCCGGGCCAGATGATCATCGTCGCGGCCCGTCCCGGTGTCGGGAAGTCCACGCTGGGGCTGGACTTCGCCCGGTCCTGCTCGATCAAGCACGGCATGAGCAGCGTCATCTTCTCGCTGGAAATGAGCCGGACCGAGATCGTCATGCGCATGCTCTCGGCCGAGGCCAAGATCCGCCTGGCCGACATGCGTGGTGGCCGCATGTCCGACGACGACTGGACCCGCCTGGCGCGGCGGATGAGCGAGATCAGCGAAGCGCCGCTGTTCATCGACGACTCGCCGAACATGACGATGATGGAGATCCGCGCCAAGGCCCGGCGGCTCAAGCAGCGCAACGACCTCAAGCTCGTGGTGCTGGACTACATGCAGCTGATGAGCTCGGGCAAGCGCGTGGAGTCGCGGCAGCAGGAGGTCTCGGAGTTCTCGCGGCAGCTGAAGCTGCTGGCCAAGGAGATCGAGGTGCCGCTGGTCGCGATCAGCCAGCTGAACCGTGGTCCCGAACAGCGGACCGACAAGCGCCCGATGCTCTCGGACCTGCGTGAGTCGGGCTCACTGGAGCAGGACGCGGACATCGTGCTGCTGATCAACCGCCCCGACGCCTGGGAACGCGACGACCCGCGCGCCGGGGAGGCCGACCTGATCCTGGCCAAGCACCGCGCCGGCCCGACCAGCACCGTGGTGGTCGCCCACCAGCTGCACTACAGCCGCTTCTCCGACCTGGCCCAGAGTTAGGTCGGATTCAGCGGTCCGCGAGGCGGCGCCGGAACCAGTCGGTGAGGCCGGCGTCCACTTCGCGGGTGCGCGGCAGTTGCGGGGCGGGCTCGATGCCGGGCTCCTCGGCCAGTGGGTGGGCCAAGCCGGGGATGGACAGCAGTTCACCGCGCTCGCCCAGTGCGTCGGCGAAGGTGAGCGCGTCCTGCCGCAGGTCGGGGTGGTCCAGTTCGCCGCTCACCACCAGCACCGGCGCGCGTTCGGCCACGACACCCGCCTTGGGCAGGAAGTCCAGGCTGTCGACGGCCTTCTCGGACTCGGCGTCGTACGGGTAGCCGGGGAACAGGGCGACGACGGACCGCATCCGGATGGCGGCGTTCACCAGTGCCCCGGCGAAGATCGGGGTGTCGGTCTCGGCCAGCACCCGCAGCGCGACCGCCCCGCCCAATGACGCGCCGAGCACGCCGACCGGGCCGTCGTCCACCGGCAACTGCTCGCGCAGCGACGCCAGCGCGGCGGGGAATTCCGCGAACGCCTGCCGGGCGAACGGGTACAGGAAGGACATCAGGGGGTCCTTCCGGATCAGCTCCACCACGGCGTCGGGGCGGCCGTCGACCATGCGTGCCCCGCACATCGGCATGCCGAGGTGCACGCGCCACGCGGGCAGGCCGTGCATCGGCAACGCGGCGGCGAACGCGGGATCCGAGCGCGGGGCGTCGAGCATGTGCCAGGTGACGATCAGCGGTGCGGGACCTTCGCCGCCGGAGGGCGGCAACGCGGTGAAGGGCACGCCGGCGGCCGTGCCCGTGATCGGTGAGTTCATGCGGCCACGGTAGGTCCGCGCGCGTGCGCCGTGGCTCGTTTACGCCACCAGCGGAACCCGCGCGGTGGAGCCTGCACCACCACGGGTCCGGGTGCGGACGTCCTGGGCGGGCGTGCCCGGGATTCCTAGCCTCATGGACACGGGTGATCGAGCGGCGGTCGCCGGGTTCGGAGGAGGAAATCCTTTGCGTGCAAGCACTTTGGGGCGGACAGTGCTGGTGGCCGGGGTGGCCGCCGCACTGGCGGGCACGGTGGTGGCCAACCCGGCACCGGCGAGCGCCGGCGGCGGGCTGGAGCGGTTCCACCACCAGCGCGTGGACTGGAAAGCCTGCGACCACAAGGCTTTGGACGAAGCGGGCGCGCAGTGCGCCGACGTCAGGGTGCCGTTGAGCTACGCCGAACCACGCGGGCGCACCATCACCGTGGCGATTTCCCGGTTGAAGGCCACGGATCCCGGGCAGCGGCGCGGGATCATGCTGTCCAATCCCGGTGGGCCCGGCGGTCCCGGGCTGGATCTGATGCTCGTCGTGCGGCAGGCGATGACGCCCGAGGTGACCGCCCGCTACGACCTGATCGGCATGGACCCGCGCGGCATCGGCCGGTCGGCGCCGGTCGACTGCGGCTGGCCGGTGGGCACCATGCTCCGGTCGGCCGGCGTGGATCGTCCCGCGTTCGACCGGTCCGCGAAGTTCGCCGCCGACCTCGCCCGGCAGTGCGAAGGAGGTCCGCGCGCTGACCGAGGGCCTGGTCCAGAAGGCCGCGCGGAAGCCGATCCAGCTCGGTGAGTACCAGGTCGACCAGCACGTGCTGCCGGTCCTGCTGTTCGTCCCGCTGGCCGACGCACGCCGCGATGCCGACGCCGCGAGCACCGTGCGGCAGCTGGCCGACGCCGCCGACGGCAAGCCGGTGCAGCCGAGTCCCGCGCTGGAGGCCGACCTGCGCTTCCTCTTCAAGCCCGACGCGACCACGCAGAACTCCGGGCAGGCGGCGGTGATCTGCGGTGACCAGGCGATGCCGCGCGATCCGGAGTCGTACTGGCGCGACATCCAGCGCAGCCGCGCCGAGCAGCCGTTGTTCGGTGCCTTCGCCAGCAACATCCTGCCGTGCGCGTTCTGGGGTCCGCCCGCCGAACGCCCGACCGAGGTGCACAACTCGGTGCCCGCGCTGATCGTCCAGGCCACCGGGGACACCCGCACCCCGTACGCCAGCGGCGTCGGCCTGCACCGGGTGATGACCGGTTCGAAGCTGGTCACCCTGCAGGACGTCCGGGTGCACGCGGTCTTCGGCAACTACCCGAACACCTGCGCGCAGAACGCCGTCAACACCTACTTCCGCGACGGCACCCTGCCCGCCGAGGACACGACCTGCCGAGCCGATTGAAACGCGGAAGGAAAACCGCCTGGTGCGCCTACCCGGCGGGCTGAGGCAGCGGGCCCAGGAAGAGGCCGCCGCTGACGTCGAGCCAGGTGCCGGTGACCCAGCCGGCGTCCGGTGACGCGAGGAAGGCGACGGCGGCGGCGATGTCCGGTGTCCGGCCGATCCGGCCGAGCGCGGTCATCGCCGCCAACGCGTCACCGGCACCGGGGCTTTCCCGCAGCCAGCTGTTCATGTCGGTGTCGGTGACGCCCGGCGCGACGGTGTTCACCGTGATGCCGCGGTCGCCGAGCTGGTTGGCCAGGTTCCGGCCGAGCGCGTCCAGCGCGCCCTTGCTCATCGCGTAGGCGGTTTCCGGCAGTGCGATCCGGGTGGCGCCGGAGGACACGTTGATCACCCGGCCGTGGTCCGCGAGCAGCGACCGCGCGCGCTGGACGATGAAGTACGGCGCCCGCACGTTCACCGCGAACAGCCGGTCGAACTCGGCGGGCGACACCTCGTCCAGCTTCCCGGAGAAGATCGCCGCGTTGTTCACCAGGATGTCGAGCGGCCGCCCGGCGAGGCCGCGCTCGAGACCGGCGAAGAGCGTGTCGACGTCACCGTCCACCCCCAGTTCAGCTCGGAGGGCGAAGGCCTGCCCACCGGCTTGCTCGATCCCCGCGACCGTCTCCTTGGCCGCTGTTTCGTTGCTCCCGTAGTGCACCGCGACGAGCGCGCCGTCAGCCGCGAGCCGTTCGGCGATGGCCCGGCCGATGCCCCTCGAAGCCCCGGTCACCACTGCGGTTTTCCCGGTGAGTGTCATGCTTCCGATCCTGGGCGCCACCCGGCCACCTGTCCAAGACCTGCGGTGATAGCCATCGGTTATCCGGCTTGGCCGAGGAAGTAGAGGGCCGTGACGGAAGCCGCGCCGACCAAACCCCAGCGCAGCGCCACTCGGGGCGCCGGCCGCGGGAACTCGCGGAAACCCAGCGGGACCAGGGCCACGCACAGCCCGGCCGCCGCGACCACCGAGAGCCATTCGGTGCCCTTCAGCACGCCGACCGGCATCGCGGCCATCAAGCCGAGCGCCACCGCCCCGGGTCGCCCGAGCGCGCGGGACCGCCAGGCGCCGATCGCCAGTACCACCCAGCCGAAGATCATCGGCACGGTGAACACCCGCATCACGTGGTAGGCGCCGTAGGAATCAGCCACCACCTGCGTCGCGGTGTCCAGGCCGAGCACCCGCACCAACTGGAACGCCAGGTGGTCGATCCCGGCGTGGAAGGCACGGGCCACCAGTCCGCAGATGACCAGGATGCCGCCCCACAGCCCGAAACCACCACCGATCCGGCGGGCCAGCAGCAGGATCCCCGGCCACAGCAGGACCGTGCCGAGGAGAAAACAGCTGTACGCGGCGAAGATCCGCGACGGCGACTGTTCGTACGCGGCGAGCTGAGCCGGGAAGAACAGGTCGTGCGGCAGGCGCAGCAGCACCCCGGCCAGCAGCAACGGCGGGGCGAGCAACAGGGAGACCGCCCCGGGCACCAGAGTTCTCATGCCCGGAACCCTCCGGCAACCGGCTCCGGTCCACATCGGACCGAGGTGTCTCAGACCTGGGTCGGAGTCCAGGTGCCCGGCATGCCGAACCCGGACGGGTCCTCACCGGCCATCGTGTGCGCGCCCGCCTTCAGCCGCTCGATCAGGCCGCGCGTCCAGTCCACCCCGCTGCTCGCGTTGTGCACCCACAGGTCGAACAGCTCCTGCACGTGGCCGGGATCGGCCCAGGCGCTGGTCTGTTCGATGATGTCGGCACGCCCGCTTTCCAAGGCGTGCAGCCGTTTTTCCAGCAGCTCGATCGCCTCGGCCCGCGACAGCGCGGGCAGCAGGGCGAGTCCGGCGGTCAGCAGGTCCTGGCGGATTTCGGGCTGACCCACCGCGTCGCGCAGGAGGCGGAAGAACTCGGTGTCCCCGGTTTCGGTGATCTCGTAGTCGACCCGGCCGCCGGAGTCCGGGACCTCGATCGCGCGCAGCAGTCCGTCCTTCGCCAGCTGACGCAGCGCGTGGTAGAGCGAGCCCCATTTGACGTTGGCCCATTCGTCCGCGCCCCAGGTGAGCAGTTCGGTCCGGACCAGGTATCCGTGGGCCCGGCCGAAGCCGCGGACCGCGCCGAGCACCAGCAGCCGCGTCGCCGACATGCACCCTCCCGCGTGATGGTCGGCTCCAGCGTAGAGGCCCCGCCCCGTTCCGCTGGGTGGACCGTCTCAGCCACACCTCCACCGGACCAGGCGTATAGTTGAATTTTCAACGAAGTCTCTCGGGGAGGCCGCCATGTCCGCCGCACCAGTGCTCTACCTCAGTCACGGAGCGCCGCCGCTCGCCGACGACGCCACCTGGACCCGGCAGCTCGCGGACTGGTCGGCCGGGCTGGCGCGGCCGTCGGCGATCCTGATCGTTTCGGCGCACTGGGAGGAGGCGCCGCTGACCATCGGCGCCACCACGACCGTCCCGCTGATCTACGACTTCTGGGGCTTCCCGCAGCGCTACTACCAGGTGGAATACCGGGCACCCGGGGCTCCGGCGCTGGCCGAGAAGGTGCGGAAACTGCTGCGCTCCGTGGAGACCCCGGTGCACGAGGACCCGGCGCGGGGACTCGACCACGGCGCCTACGTGCCGCTGGTGGAGATGTTCCCCGACGCCGATGTGCCCGTGCTGCAGATCTCCATGCCGTCGCTGGACCCGCAGCAGCTGTTCGACCTGGGCCGCCGCCTCGCACCCCTGCGCGACGAGGGCGTGCTGATCATCGGCAGCGGCTTCTTCACGCACAACCTGAGCGGACTGGACATGCACCGCGACGCCGATCACGCGCCGCCGTCGTGGTCCGCCGAATTCGACGACTGGGGTGCCGAGTCGCTGGCGAAGAACGACGTGGACGCGATCCTCGACTTCGCAGGCAAGGCACCGGCGCCCGGCCTCGCGCACCCGCGGATCGAGCACTTCGCGCCGCTGTTCGTCTCGCTCGGCGCCGGGGGCGAAACGCCGAAAACGGTGATCGACGGGTTCTGGTACGGGCTGGCGAAACGGTCCGTGCAACTGGGCTGAACGCGAAAAACCGGGCCCCCGGAGCTGGCTGCTCCGAGGGCCCGGTTTTCGTTCAGGCGTCAGTTCACTTCAGGCCGGTGAACCCGGTCAGGATCCGCTGGAACACGCTCAGCGGGCCGTCGGCCTGGACCAGCGCCGGAATGACCGAGGCACCCGGCACCAGCTCGTCCGACAACGGCAGGGTGGAGACGTTGTTCATCGGCGCGGTGGTGGCCGCGGCCGGGTCGACCGGCAGGCCGCTGCCGAGCAGGCCGGTGGTCAGCGAGTCGGTCGGCAGCACGCCGCCGGTCAGCTCACCGGTGGGCAGGCCGCCCTGGAGCAGCTGCCGGGTCGGCAGGCCACCCTGGAGCAGCTGCTGGGTCGGCAAGCCGTCCTCGGTCAGCTGCTGGGTCGGCAGTCCGCCCTCGGTCAGCGCTTCGGTCGGCAGGCCGCCGCCGAGCAGCGCGTCGGTGGGCAGGCCCAGCTCCAGGTTGTCGGTCGGCAGGTTGCGGTTGGTCGCCGAACCGGTCGGCAGCACGCCACCCAGCGCGCCCGTCGACAGGCCACTGCCGCCGATCAGCCCGTCCGTCAGGCCACCGCCGAGCAGCCCGTCCGTCGGCAGGCCACCACCGAGCAGCGCGTCCGTCGGCAGGCCGCCGCCGAGCAGCGCGTCCGTCGGCAGGCCCAGCTCCAGGTTGTCGACCGGCCCGGTGCGCTCGGCCACCGCACCCGTCGGCAGCACGCCACCCAGCGCGTCCGTCGACAGGCCGCTGCCGCCGAGCAGTACGTCGGTGGGCAGGCCACCGTCCAGCGCGTCGCTGGAGATCCCGCCCGAAGCCGGCAGGCTCCGGCTGTCCGCGGCACCCGCCGCACCCATGATCACGCCGGCGAGCAGCGCGTCCGTCGGCAGCACGTCGGTCGGCAGGATGCCACCGTCGAGCACGTCGGTGGAGATGCCACCCGAAGCCGGCGAGCCGACCGGCAGGTTGCGGCTCTCCTCCGCGTCACCCGCGAGCAGCGCGTCGGTCGGCAGGCCGCCGGCCAGCAGCCCGGTCACCGCGTCGGTGGGCAGGCCGCCACCGAGCACGTCCACCGAAGCCAGGTCCTGGCTCGACAGTTCGAGCGGCAGGTCACCGGTCGAGGGCAGGTCGGTCACCGAACCCCCCGGCACGTACGGCACCGGAGTGTCGGAGCGCTGCTGGGCACCCGCACCCGGCAGGCCCGGCAGCCCGGGGACCGAGGACAGGCCCGGCACCGGCAGGCCGGAGGTGGGCAGGTCCAGGCCGCGGCCGAGACCCGGCGTGCCCGGCAGGGCGGGCAGCGACGGCCAGCTCAGCTTGGGCAGCGCGTCGACCGGCAGTTCCTTGCCGTCGAAGCTGTGGATGAACTGCGCCTCGTTCTCGCCGGCCAGGACGTCGGTGGCGTTGGTGGCCTGGGCGTAGGCCGCGCCGAGCACCGCCACCGGGATGTCGTAGACCTGGCCCACGACGCCGACCGGCAGCTGCCCGTCGAGGCCGGACACCTTGTCCATGACGCCCGCGGTGGTGGTCTCGCCACCGACCTTGCCGTTGGTCACGTTCTCCGCGGTGGCGTCGGCCGCCCCGGCGACCGCGACCGCGTCGCCGAAGCCCTGCGCGACCGCGGCGGCGGGCACGTCGAGGATGTTGCCCGAGAAGGCACCGTCGACACCCGAGGTGGTGATGTCACCGCCCGAGGTGGCGTCGGTGCTGTTCACCGCCTCGCCCGAGGACTTGGCGACCACGGCCACGGCGTCCCCGAAGACCTGCGCGACGGGCAGGCCCTGCGCGCTGACCACGTTGCCGGCGAAGGCAGCCGCGTCACCGTTGGTCTCGGAGTCGCCCCCGGCCTCGGCGACCACGTCGTTCTCGGCGGTGTCCCCGCCGACCAGCGCGGCCAGCCCGGCCGAGGAGCCGAACACGGTGGCGGCACCGGCGAACGGCGCCTGGACGATGTTGCCCGCGAGCGCGCCTTCTTCACCGCCGGTGGTGGCGTCGCCGCCCGCGGTCGCGTCGGTCTGGTTCTCGCTGGTGCCGAAGCCGGACCCGATCACGGACCCGCCGAGCCCGTGCGCCTGCACCGGCAGGGCGACCGGCACGAAGCCGATGTTGCCCGAAGCGGCCGCCTTGTCCCCGGTCGCCTTGACCGCGTGACCCGCGGTGACCTGCGTGTCGGTGGTGGCTTCCCCGGTGCCGCGGCCGAGGTGCGATGCACCGATGCCGAACACCTGCGCCGGCACGGCCAGCGGGGTGGAGACCAGGTTCGAGCTGCCGAACCCGTTGTCGTCGTCGGTGTTGCCACCACCGGCGCCGTTGATCTTCTTGACCTCGGACGCGGTGCCTTCGCCCTGCCCGATGTAGGAGGCGCCGATGCCGAAGACCTCGGCCGGGATGGCCAGCGGCACCTGCACGACGTTGCCCGAGGCCGAGCTGTCGTTGCCGGTGCTGCCGTTGTACCCACCGGCCTGCACGGACTTGGTCTCGTGCGAGGTGCCCGAGGCGTTGCCGATGTGCGAGGCGCCGACGCCGAACACCTCGCCGGTCAGCGCGGGCTGCCCGGTGACCGTGTTGGCGCCGAGGAACGAGCCGTCCCCGGTGGTGAAGGTGCCTTCGCCCGCCTTGGCGCCGGTCTCGTTGTCGTGCGCGGCGTGCGCGTTGCCGATGTAGGTGCCGCCGATGCCGAACGCCTCGACCGGCACCGCGACCGGCAGGTCGACGATGTTGCCGTTGGCCGAGCCGTCCAGGCCCGAGGTGCTGGAGAAGCCACCGGCCTCGACCTCGCTGGAGGACGAGCCGCCGTCGGCGTGGTCGTCGTCCAGCGCGTTGCCGGTGGTGGCGTTGCCGATCCACGAAGCCGCGTTGCCCGCGACGTTGGCGATGAGCGCGCCCTGCGGCTGGACCACGGTCCCGGCCAGGAACGCGTCGTCGCCTTCGGTGGTGATGTACGCGGGAATGTTGTTCAGCCCCGGCGTGGTGTCACCGGCGGTGGCGTCGGCTTCGGAGTACGACACCGAGTCCGCGTCGGAGAGCCAGGCACCCGCGGCGTTGCCGTTGACCTTCGTCGGGAGCGCGATCGGCACGCCGACCACGTTGCCGGTGCCCGCACCGCCGTCGCCGTTGCTCTTGATCCAGCCGCCCGACTCGGCCTCGGTCTCGGCGTCGAACTCGCTGTAGGCGTTGCCGAGGATCCACGAGGCCGCGTTGCCGGTGACCTGCACCGGGGTGGCGAACTGGCCGGCCACCACGTTGCCGGAGGCGCCGGAGCCGGTGCCGTCCGTGCTGATGTCGCCGGTCTCGGCGACCTCCTGCCCGGCGCTGCCTGAGGTGTAGCCGGAACCGCCGGCGAAACCGCCCGCGTTGCCCGCGACCTGGACGGGCAGCGCCCAGTCCAGCACGACCGCGTTCCCGGCGATGCCGGAGTGCTTGCCGTCGGTGGTGGTGTCCTGGTCGTTCTCATACGACTGCGTGCCGCAGTCCGCGTCGTCGATGGCGGCGTCGCCGACGACCCCGACCGCGTTGCCGCAGATCTGGATCGGCGCCGTCACATCGAGGTCGACCTTGTTGCCCTTGACCGGGTCCGCGGTGGGCTCGAAGCCGACACCGGAGACCTCCTGGCGCTCGGCGCCGGCCGCGGAGAGCGCGCTGGTGGCCTTGTCCGTCACGCCCGCGAGCGGGGCGGTCGCCTTACCGGCGGGAGCGGAAGCCTTCTGCAGCGCGGGGACGTTCTTCACCGGCGAGGTGACCGTGTCGGTGCTGATGTCGCCCCGGTAACCCGGGAAGTTGACCTGACCGCCCGGGGTGCCGAGTGCGTTCTTCTCGAACTGGACGGGGATGTTCAGGTTCGCGTCGAGCGGACCGGCGGGGCTGTCGGGGTTGACGTTCTCGTCGGCAGAAGCGATGCCGGTGCCCAGCATCAGCAAACCACCCGTGACCAACGCGGTCTGGAATCCGCGCTTCGCCCAGGTCTGCATGGGGTGTTCTCCTTTTTCCTTGGGTTCCCTTGCGGGCTCGTGGCTCCCTGGCAACCTGCGTTCTGCAGCGTGCGTTCGGGAGGAGGGCAGCGATCGATCGAGCGATCGCGGGAAGCCGCGGGGTGGAATCAGGAGGGAACGCGCATTACCGGCACGAACGGTGACCGGCGGGGGACGCGATCGTCCTGCCCCGCGCGGTGATCAGTCAGGCGTGACGCCGGGCTGCGCGCCCGGGTCCACCATGAGGTGGCGCACACCGGATCGGACCGAGCCGATCGTCGCGGTGTCGAAAGCGGCGGCCGCACCGGCGGGAACGCCGGCCAGCAGTCCGTCGAAGTGCCCACCGGCGGAGTTGCCGCCGCCGGGCAGGGTGGGTGCCGTGAGCGGCGCCAGCGGCGCGCGCACGGGAGAAGGCAGCTCGCGGTCGCCCGCGTCGCCTTCGTCAGAGGGGCCGTCGGCGCGCGCGGCGCCGAAGCCGTCGAACCAGGAGCCGGAGTCGTCCATCGCCCCGGCGGGCACGGCCACGGTGTACACCTCGGCGGTGCGGGCGTCCGGCGCGACGGTCAGCGGCTGCTCGGGGATTTCCGGGTCGCCGTTGCCGACCGGCAGCGGGCTGTCGGCCGTCGGCTGCAGGAGGACCCAGAAGTCCCGGCCGAAGTCGACTCCGTGCTGGGCCGGGGTCAGCGTCTGCTCGATGACCTTCGGCGCGTCCTGGGGCTGGCGCACGATGTGCTCGAAGGCACCGAGGGTGCGCTCGACCGGGCGGACGACCGCGTCGCCGGTGAACTCGTTCACCGCGGCGGCGACGTCCTCGTCGATCTCGTCCGCGGATTGCTGCTGCCGCGGGAAAGTCGGCACCGAGGTGGCGTGCGCTGCCGCGCCGGCGACGTCGCCGGTCAGCTCGGACACCCCGCCGGTGGTGTCGTTCAGGCCCGCGACGGTCGCGTCGGTGACCGGGGTGAGGTCGGCGGTGCCGGGTTCGGTGGCGTCCGGGACCTCGGTGGCCGAAGCGCCGGTGGCGAAGGCCCACGCGGCGGCGGTGCCGGCGAGCACGCCACCGGCGACCACGAGGGCGCGCGAAGCCCAGCGACCGGCGCGCTGCGCGCCTCGCTGGTCCGCCGCCACTTCCGCCACTACTGCGTGCTCCTCGCCTGAGTTCGATCTGTACTGGGGCGCCGGGTATCCCATCTCGGATACGCAGGGTGTGAATCGCTCACGTTCTGTCGGCGCGATCCCGAGACTGTCCTACCGGGACCCGCCGACGCGACTTCGACGCGACTTGATGGCCCGATCGTGTGAAGTGCACAGGGTGTCGCGAGCCGTCACCACACGTGGTCGACGGGCGTGTTTCTGCCCGTCGACCTGCTGGCGCTACCCGGCGCCGACTAGGTTGTCGGATGTGCCGGAGCAGGAGAACAAGCCCGTCCACGTGCCCGCCCCCGATTACCCCGGACTGCCGGTCGAGCTCGACGTGACCACCGTCGTGCCGCGCGGTCTGCGGATCGGCGCCGCGCTCGCCTGGCGGTTCCTCGTGGTGATCGCCGCGTTGTACGTGATCGTCTGGCTGGTCGGCTACATGTCGGTGGTGGTCATCCCGCTGTCCATCGCGCTGCTGCTGGCCGCGCTGATGGCGCCGGGCGTGGCCTCGCTGGTCAAGGTGGGCGTGCCTCGGGGACTGGCCGCGGGCATCGTGCTGATCGGCGGCCTCGGCCTGCTCGGCGGCCTGCTCACCTTCGTCGTGGTGCAGTTCACCAGCGGCCTGCCCGCCTTGCAGCAGCAGCTCACCGAGAGCTTGGACCAGATCGAGAACTGGCTGGTCAACGGCCCGATACACCTGCGCCAGACGCAGATCCAGGACTTCATCAACCAGGCCATCGAGTTCCTCAAGAAGAACCAGGCGACCATCACCGACAGCGCGCTGACCACCGCGACCACGGTCGGCGAGGTGCTCACCGGGTTCGTGCTGACGCTGTTCATCCTGATCTTCTTCCTGGCAGGCGGCGAGCAGATCTGGACCTTCCTCACCCGCGGCGTGCCGCGCCAGGTGCGCACCCGGGTGGACGTGGCCGGGCGCCGCGGCTTCGCCTCGCTGGTCAGCTACGTGCGCGCGACCGCGGCGGTGGCCGTGGTGGACGCCGTCGGCATCGGCATCGGGCTGTGGATCCTCGGGGTGCCGCTGGTGATCCCGCTGTCCACGCTGGTGTTCCTCAGCGCGTTCGTGCCGATCATCGGCGCGGTGCTGGCCGGTGCGGTGGCGGTGCTGGTGGCGCTGGTGACCAACGGGATCGTCACCGCGTTGATCGTGCTCGGCGTGGTGGTGCTGGTGATGCAGCTGGAAAGCCACATCCTGCAGCCGCTGCTGCTGGGCCGGGCGGTCAAGCTGCACCCGCTGGCCGTGGTGCTGGCGATCACCGCCGGTCTGGTCGCCGCGGGCATCGCCGGCGCGCTGCTCGCGGTCCCGCTGCTGGCCGTGCTCAACTCCGGCATCAAGTCGCTGCTGCACGAACGCGACCCCGATCCGGCCGACGTGGACGTGCTGCACGACCAGAGCGCCGAGCCGAACACGACGGTCCAGGACGACAGCGTCGAATCCGGGGATCCCGGGAAGAAGTGAGCACGCGCTTCGGGCCCACCGCACGCGATCTCGCCTCGCCGCTGTGGTGGGGCGCGATCGGGCTGCGCGTGCTGACCCTGGTGTTCGCCGCGGGCATCGTGGTGGTGCACCAGGACGAGTACCGCCGTGCCTGGCTCGCCTGGGCGGTCCTCGGCGTGATGACCGTCTGGACCGGCCTGACCAGCGTGGTCTACGCCCGTGAGGCGCAGCGGTGGCACTGGCGCTGGCTGGTGGTCGCCGACGTGGTGGTCACCGCCGGGCTGATGCTCACCTCGCCCTGGATCCTCGCCGACGCGCAGTTCGACGCGGCCGATCCGCTGATCACCACCGTCTGGGCGGCGGTGCCGCAACTGGTGGCGGGGGCGCGGTTCGGCGCGACCGGCGGCCTGCTCGGCGGCCTGGTGATCGCGCTGGCCACCGGGTTCGCCCGCGGGGAGTTCACCGTCGATGTGGCGCGTGACGGGGTGTTGCTGCTGGCCAGCGGCCTGTTGATCGGCATGACCGCGACCACCGCGCGCCGGTCCGGTTCGGCGCTGGCGCAGGCGTTGCGCACCGAGGCGGCGACCACCGAACGCGAGCGGCTGGCGCGGTCGATCCACGACAGCGTGCTGCAGGTGCTCGCCCGCGTCCGCAAACGCGGTGCCGAACTGGGCGGGGAAGCCGCCGAACTCGCGGAACTGGCCGGTGAGCAGGAGATCGCCCTGCGCGCGCTGGTCACCACCGAGCCGACGCGGCCGACCGACGAGACCACCGACCTGCGCGCGGCCCTGCAGTTGCTGGGCACGCCGACCGTGCACATCTCCGCTCCGGCCGGGCCGGTGTCGCTGCCCGCGGCGGTCACCGCCGAACTGGTCGACGCGGTGCGCGAAGCACTGGCCAACGTGGCGAAGCACGCCGAAGGCGCCCAGGCGTGGGTGCTGCTGGAGGACCTCGGCAGCGAGGTCATCGTGTCCGTTCGCGACGACGGTCCCGGAATTCCCGCGGGACGACTGGAACGGGCACGGGCCGAGGGACGTCTAGGGGTGGCCAACTCCATTCGGGGCCGGGTGGCCGGGCTGGGTGGCACGATCAGCCTGGACACCGCGCCCGGAGCGGGGACGGAATGGGAGATCCGCGTGCCGAAGGGAGCCTCGGGATGAGCGCGATTTCGGTGATGGTGGTCGACGACCACCCGATCTGGCGTGACGGCGTGGCCAGGGATCTCGGCGTGCACGGGTTCGAGGTGCTCGCCACCGCGCCCGACGGCGACGCGGCGATCCGGATCGCCAAGACCGTGCGCCCGGACGTGGTGCTGATGGACATGAACCTCGGCGAGACCTCCGGGGTGACCGCGACCAGGGCGATCACCGGCGCGCTGCCGGAGACCAAGGTGCTCGTGCTGTCCGCGAGCGGGGAGCACGAGGACGTGCTGGAAGCGGTGAAGGCGGGCGCCTCCGGTTACCTGGTGAAGTCGGCGTCGTCGACCGAACTGGCCGAGGCCGTGCGCCGGACCGCGGCGGGCGACACGGTGTTCACCGCCGGACTCGCGGGCCTGGTGCTCGGGGAGTACCGGCGGATGGCCGATTCGCCGACGGTCGCCGGAGAACCGCCGCGGCTGACCGAGCGCGAGACCGACGTGCTGCGGCAGGTCGCGAAAGGACTGACCGCGCGGCAGATCGCCGAGAAGCTGGTGATCTCCCACCGCACAGTGGAAAACCACGTGCAGTCCACGCTGCGGAAGCTTCAGCTGCACAACCGCGTCGAACTGGCCAGGTACGCCATCGAGCACGGCCTGGACACGGACTAGACCCCGGGGGTCCAGTCAGGGAAAATCCCGGATCCGCTGCGCCCGTCCCCGATTTAGCATGGTTCGCATGGGTGAGCCGCAGACCGACCAGCTTCCGGTACCGGCCGAGTCGAACGACGAGGGGGAGGCCGAGAAGGCCGCCCCCGAGCAGCCGAAGGAATTCAGCCCGCGCGACCTGCGCGTCTCCGACGCGGAACGCGAGCACGTGGTGGGGGTGCTGCAGAAGGCGATCGGCCGGGGAATGCTCGATCTCGACGAGTTCACCGAACGCACCGACAAGGCGCTGGCGTCCCGCACCCGCGGTGAGCTCAACTCCGTGCTCGCGGACCTGCCGGGGCTGGTGCACCGGGACGCCGCTCCGGTCTTGGCCACCGGAGCGGCCCCGGCGCCGTCGGCCGCCCACAGCTACCCGTACACGCCGCCGTCCGGCAAGCCGCTCGAACTGCGGGCGCACGCCTCGAACCTCAAGCGCAGCGGGCAGTGGCAGGTGCCGTCGCACCTGCGGGTCCGCAACAAGTACGCGAGCACCAAGCTCGACTTCACCGAGGCGGTGCTCACCTCGCCGGTGGTCTACATCGAGCTGGACACCAAGTGGGGCGGGGTCGAACTGGTCGTCCCGGACGAGGCCGGGGTGGACCTCAACGCCATCACCGAGATCAAGTGGGGCTCGGTGGAGGACAAGCGCAAGCGGCAGCCCGCCTCCGGCTCGCCGACCATCATCGTGACCGGCCGGGTGCACGGCGGCCCGCTGGTGATCCGCAACGGTCGTCGCCACCGCTGGTGAGCGATCGCGAACTGCGCGTCTCCGACGCCGAACGGGACCACGTCGCGGTGCTGCTGCAGAAGGCGGTCGGGCAGGGCCTGCTCGACCTGGAGGAGTTCACCGCACGCACCGACCTGGCGCTGGCCGCGCGCACCCGCGGTGAGCTGAACCGCGTGCTCACCGATCTGCCGGGGCTGGTCCACCACGGCGCGAACGGCACGGTGCCCGCCCGGCGCGACCGGCTGGTGCTCAAGACCACGCTGGGCAGCTCGAAGCGGTCGGGGCAGTGGCGGGTGCCGCACGAAATCCTGGTGCAGAACCAGATGGGTTCGACCGAACTGGACTTCAGCGAAGCGGCGATCAGCCACACCGAGGTGCGGATCGAACTGAACGTGGCGGCCGGTTCGGTGGAACTGCTGCTGCCGCCGCACGCCTCACTGTCCACATCGGACGTCCGGGTGCGGGCGGGCAGCCTGACCGACCGGACCGAGTTCGACCGCGCGTCCGGCCGCCCGCGCTTCGTGCTGAGCGGTTCGGTGTACGCGGGATCCGTACAGATCCGGACCCCGCGCTACTACCGGTTCGGGCGGCTCCAGGTGCGCACGCCGTGGCGGGTCACCTGGACTTGACGGCCTGACGGGCTTGGGCCGGATCGGCGGCCGCGAGTGCCGCCGCTGCCGCGGATTCGCATTCTTCGCGGGTGACCGCCGCCAGGCTCGCGCCGACCGCGCGCACCGCCGCGGCGTTCATCGACAAGCTGGTCAGCCCGAGTCCGGTGAGCACGCGCGCCAGGTGCGGATCGGCCGCCGCTTCGCCGCAGACGCCGGCGGGCTTACCGGTTTCCGCGGCCGCCTTGCCGATCAACGCGATCAGCCGCAGCAACGCGGGCTGCCACGGGTCGTTGAGCGCGGCGACCGCGCCGAGCTGGCGATCGGCGGCGAAGGTGTACTGGGCGAGGTCGTTGGTGCCGATCGACACGAAGTCGACGGCGTCGAGGATTTCACGCGCGGCCAGTGCGGCGGCGGGGATCTCGATCATCACGCCCGCCCTGGCGATCCCGGCGGCGTGCACGCGCTCGGCGAACCAGGCGGCCTCGGCCGCGGTGGCCACCATCGGCGCCATCACCGACACCTCGGCACCGGAATCCCGCGCGGCGAGCGCGATGGCTTCCAGCTGGCGGTCGAGGATTTCGGGCCGGTCGAAGGCGATGCGCAAGCCGCGCACGCCCAGCGCCGGGTTCGGCTCGGTGTCGGGGGAGAGGAAGGCGAGTGGCTTGTCAGCACCGGCGTCGAGGGTGCGGACGATGACCGGCTTGCCCTCGAACGGGGCGAGCACCGCGGTGTAGGCCGCGCGCTGGGCTTCGACCGTGGGCTCGGTGCTGGCGTCGAGGTAGCAGAACTCGGTGCGGAACAGGCCGACTCCCTCGGCGCCCGCGTCCGCCGCGGCCTGGGCGTCGGCCGCGGAACCGACGTTGCCGAGCACCTTCACCCGGTGCCCGTCGGCGGTGACGCCGGTGCCGTTCCACTCGGCCGGACCGCCGGTGGTCGCCGCGAGGATCGGCGCGTCGGCGTCGGCCAGGCCGACCTCGCCGGTGTCACCGTCGACGACCAGCGCTTCGGCGTCGAAGGCCAGCAAGCCGCGGACGGCGACCACGGCGGGAATGCCGAGCGCGCGAGCCAGGATCGCGGTGTGACTGGTGGGGCCGCCCTCCTCGGTGACCAGGGCGAGCACCTTTGCCGGATCGAGTCCGGCGGTGTCGGCGGGCGCGAGGTCGCGGGCGACCAGCACGCTCGGCCCGGCCAGCTCGGGCACGCCGGGCGGGGCGAGGCCGAGCAGCTCGGCGATGATTCGGTCCCGGATGTCGTGGATGTCGCGGACGCGCTCAGCCATGTAGCCACCGGCCGCGGCGAGCATCTCGGCGAAGCCCTCGGCGGCCTGGTGCACCGCGCGGGCGGCGGGCAGGCGCTCGGTCCTGACCAGGTTCTCGGCCTGGCTGACCAGCGTCGGGTCGGCGGCCATCGCGGCGGTCGTCTGCAGGATCGTCGCGGCCTCACCGGTCACGGCCTCGGCCTGCTTCTCCAGGCGGGCGGCGACCAGCTGGGCGGCGGGCTCGATGCGCGCGGCCTCAGCGGCCGGATCCGGCGGGGCGGGCGTGCTCGGCGGCGCCCCGAGCGGCTCGGCCACCCGCACCACCGGACCGCTCGCGCGCCCCGGACTCACCGCCACCCCGGAAAGCGGACCCTGCTCCTGCGTCACCTGCGACATGGTCTAGACCATACCGTGCCACGGCGGACCAGTGTAGTCCCCGATCAGTCGCTGTCGGATGTTCGCGACCAGCACCTCGTCGAAGCACTCCGCGCCCAGCATCTCCTTCTCGCGCAGCGCCCGGTGGTAGGCGCGGACGTCGTACGGCTCGATGCCGCGCAACGCGAGCCCGGCGACCACCGGACGGACCTCCTGGTCCCACCATGCCTCGGCGAGGCGGACGCGGTCACGCAGGCAGTGGCGGAAACCCCAGGCCTCGGCGGACTCGGCGAGGCGCAGCCAGTCGGCGGGGTGGTCGAGCCACAACCCCCAGCGCACGTCGTCAGGCAGGGGCACGCGCTCGAGGAACACCCGCTCGGCCGCCTTGACCGGCAGATCGGCGACGGTCAGGCAGCGGGTGGCGCAGGAGATCGTGCAGATCTTGCGGACCGCCGCGTCGAGGTGGCGGACCCCGCGGGCCCTGGCGATCGCGACGCGGTGGTGACCGTCCTCGACGAAGTACATCTGTCCCAGGCGCACCAACCGGACCGGCTCGGTGTTCGTGGCGTCGGCCAGCGAATCCCACCGCGGGCGAAGCGCCCGATTACGAGGACGGAACAGCCGATCGAAGTCACCCGCCCGCGCGATCGTGCCGACGATGTCCGCCACCGGCACCCGCTGCCGCCCGAGATCGGTCTCGCCCTGGTGCCCGAGCGCCGACAACGTGTCCGCGAGCGGCATCAGCTCCAACTCCCCAGGCCGCCGCGCCGCCACCACAGCCCTCAACCGGGCCACATACCCACGACGCCACACCACGTCGAACCGATCCGACCCCACCCCGACGCCAACACCGAACGCCCCACCCGAATTCCTTACCCGACCCCCACCGCTCCCTGGGGGCGTCCCCACGAACATCATATCCGCTGGTGGCGGGGGTGATAGGGGGTCAGCGGAGCTGTCCACAGACCGGCTGGATTGGGGACAGCGTCAGTCGATTTCGCCGGCTCGCGGGTAAGATGGCTGGGCTCCGGAGCGGGTCACCGAGATGGCCGCGACCTTCACCGCCAGGCGGGCCGCGTCGACCAGCGTGGCGCCTTCGGCCAGCGAGGCGGCGAGCGCACCGGTGAAGGCGTCGCCCGCGCCGGTGGTGTCCACGGCCTCGACCTCCGGCGACGGCACCTCGGTCGTCCCGTCCTCGGTGATCACCAGTGCGCCTCGCGCGCCTCGGGTGAGGACCGCCGAGAACGGCCCCAGCTCGAGCAAGCCCCGCGGATCGGCGTCGGCGTCGCCGAGCAGCCAGGCCGCCTCGTGCTCGTTGACCAGCAGCACGTCCACCGCGGCCAGCGCCCGCTCGCTCACCTTCGCCACCGGCGACAGGTTCAGCAGCACCCGCACCCCGGCCTCCGAAGCGGCGATCACCGCGTGCTCCACGGTCGGCAGCGGGATCTCCATCGACACCGCGAGCACCCGCGCGTCGTCGAAGGCGCCATCCAGGGCCGACGGCTCCAGCGCGCTGTTCGCACCAGGCGAGACCAGGATCGAGTTCTCCCCGTCGGGGGTCACCACGATGTAGGCGGCGCCGGTCGGCCGGTCCGCCGTCCGCACCAGGTCCACCCGCACCCCGGCTTCGCGCAGCGCGCCGAGCAGCAGCCTGCCGTTCGCGTCGTCACCGATGGCGCCGACCATCGCGACCTGGGCCCCGAGCAGCGACGCGGCCACCGCCGTGTTCGCGCCCTTGCCCCCGGGCAGCAACTCGGTGTCGCCCCCGAGCACGGTCTCGCCCGCACCCGGCCGTCGATCGGCGGGAACCACCAGGTCGGCGTTGATCGACCCGGCGACCAGAACTTCAGCGGTCATGCCCCCAGCCTGCCAGGACCGCCCGTCACCCAATCGTCACGGTGGTTTGAGTAGAGCTACGGATCCGCCCGCGCGTCCGTTCGCCGACCCTGTACGCATGGGCAACCCAAGCGGCACCATCGACACCCTGCCGCGGATCGCCGACGCACTCGGCGAGATCGCCGGCCGACTCACGACCCTGGGCGCCGAACTGCGCGCCCTGCCATCGACGCAGGTCAGCCCGGCGGAGGCGCCCGCAGCGCTGGCAGCCACGCCGCCACCCGCGCAGACGGGCACGGCGCAGCACACGGAGGCGGCCCCTCCATCACAGGCGACGGAGCCCGACGCAGGCACCTCGCCGCACACCGGAACTTCGCCGAAGGCAGGCACCTCGGCGCAGACGGATGCGGCGCAGCAAGGAGGCATGTCGCCGCAGGCAGGCACGCGGGCGCAGGAAGGCATGGCGCAGCAGGCGGGAGCGCAGTCGCAGGGAGGCGGCTTGGCGCTGGGGGCGACGCCGCTTGGTGGGCAGGTGCCGCCGCAGGGGCAGCAGGCCTCGGGACAAGGGCCGCAGGGGCTGGAGCAGCAGGCCTCTGAGCTGGGGCAGCACGGGCCGGGCACACCGGGGCAGCAGGGGCTGGAGCCGGAGGCACCGGAACTTGGGGTGCCGGGGCAGCAGGGGCCAGGAACCCAGGCGCCGGGGCTGGGGCTGGGGCTGGGGGCGCAGGCACCGGGGCAGCCGGGGCTGGGGGTGCAGGCATCGGCGCCGGCGCCGGGGCAGCCGGGGCTGGGGGCGCGGGGCCAGCAAGGGCAGGCGCCGGGGGCGGGGGCGTATGGGTGGCAGCCGTATGGGGCGGTGCCGCCGTTTCCCCGGGGGCCTTGGCAGCCTCCGGCGCCCAAGCCTTCTTTGGCGGAGAAGTTGGCCAGGGACGGGGCCGGGAGCAAGGTGCTGGCCTGGATCGGTGGGGCGGTCACGTTGCTCGGCGTCGTGTTGTTGCTGGTGTTGGCGATCCAGCGCGGCTGGGTGGGGCCGGTGCCGCGGGTGGTGCTCGGCGCCGTGCTCGGGGGGACGTTGGCTGGGCTCGGGAGCTGGCTGCACCGCAACCCCACGGCTCGGACCGGGGCCGTCGCGTTGGCGGCGACCGGCGTCGCGGTGCTTTATGCGGACATCGTCGCGGCGACCACGCTGCTCGGGTTGATCCCGTCCTGGGCCGGGATGGTGCTGGGACTGCTCGTCGCCGGGGGTGGGCTGGCGCTGGCCGGGTATTGGAAGGCGCAGGGCTTCGCCGTGTTCGTGCTGCTCGGGTGCGCGGTCTGCGCGCCGGTGCTCACCGCGGGCTTCACCGCGTTGCTGATGACCTTCCTGCTCCTGCTGTCGGTCGCCGCCGCGCCGATCCAGTTGACCCGCCAGTGGCCGGGCGTGGTGCTGGCCGCCGGGCTGCCGCCGATCGCGGGTGGCGCGCTGACCGTTTCCTTCGCCAGCGGCTCGTGGTTCGACACCGGCAGTGATGTGGCCGTCGCCGTGCTCACGGTGCTCACCTCGCTGCTCGTCCTCGCCACGTCCACCGCGACGGTCGCCGTGCACCGCGAGGACGTCACCCCGATCGCGCTGCTCGCGGTCGCGCCGCTGCCGGTCATGCTGCTCCCGTTCCTACTGGACCGGCTGCCTGCCGCGGCGATCACCGGTGGCCTCACCGCGGTTCTCATCGGCCTCTGGGTGGTGGGTCGCAAGCGTTTGCCTTCAGGCGTTTCGATGGTCGCCGGGGTGCTGGCGTCGATGCTGGCCTTCGAGACGACGGCGGTCGCGCTGACCGGCCAGTCGCGGGTGCTCGTGGTGCTCGCCGAGGCGATCGCGCTGGCCGCGGTGGCGATCCGGCTCAGGAGCAAGGGCATGGTCGCCGCCGGTGCCGCGTTCGGCGTGGCCGGGCTGCTGGCCGCGATGGGCGGCGTCGCGTCGCCGGTCATGTTGCTGCGCGCACCCCGCACCGGCCCGGCCACCGACGTGCTGCTCACCGCGGCCGTGGTGTCTCCGCTCATCGCGCTCGCCGGCGTGCTGCTGGCCATCGCCGCCTTCCGCACGGAAGCCGCCAAGTCCGTGACGCCGCTGGTGGCGGTCGCCGCCGGGATGGCGGTGCTCTACGGCGCGGCCGGCACCGTGCTCTACCCGGCACAACTGCTGGTCAAGGGCGAACTCGGCTTCGTGACCGGCCACGCGCTGATCACCGTCTCGTGGACGGTCGCCGCGCTGGTCCTGCTGCTGCGCGGTATCCGGCGCAAGGCGTTCCGGCTCACCGGGCTGGTGCTGGTGGCCGCCGCGCTGGCGAAGCTGGTGCTCTTCGACCTCGCCTCGCTCGACGGCATGGCGCGCGTCGGCGCCTTCCTCGGTGCCGGATTGGTGCTGCTGGCGGCGGGTGCGCGGTACGCGAGGCTGGTCAGCGCGACCCGTTCAGCCGAAGACACCGAACCTGCTCCTATGCGAATGTGAAGGACTTTGTAACTTATTCGCTCCGGAATGCGACAATCAGGCGAGTACTAGCCGAGCGTCACCCGTTCGGAGTGATTTCCGCTCGCGGGCGTCACTTCGGGGTGGGGTTCAGCTCTACAGACACGCCAGCGCATTTCGTGCGGTGGCGTTGCCCGACCAGCGGCCTCGGCCGGCGGAACGGCATCGGGTCGCCGGCACCGATCACGTAGCCCCCCGAGTGATCGGTGCCGGCGGCGCCCCGGGTTTTCCCCCGCCGAAGCCGGGGGCCCACCGGGTTCTCGCGGGTCATCCCCGTGCATAGCGTGAAGAACGCCAGCACGAGGGAAGGGGATCCCATGACCGCCGCGACCAGCGCCCGCCATCCGCTCAAACTTCTGCTCGCCGGGCTGTGCACCGTGCTCCAGGTGCTCCTGCTCGGCCTGACCGGCTACCTGATCGTCCGCGTCACGACCTACGGCGTGTTCTGGGACCCCGACGCCGACCACAGCGGCGCCTGGGGTGGTCCGTCGCTGTTCGGCGCCTGGGTGGTGCACGCGCTGATCGGGCTGCCCGGTGCCGCGCTGACCGCCTGGCTGGCCAACCGGCTCAGTCGCGCCTCGGCGTGGCTGCGGCGGCAATGAGGCGGACCGGGGGGCGCGGGTTCCTAGAATGCCGGGGACGCGTAGTCACCCCGACCCATCGGAGCCAGCCGTATGAGCAACCCCAACCGGCGGGGCCGTGCACGCTCGGCGACGGATCACGAGATCCGGCAGGCCGCGCGCGCCCTTCTGGTGGCGGACGGCCCCGAAGCGGTGACGCTGCGGGCCATCGCCAGGGAGCTGGGCATCACCGCGCCCGCGCTCTACCGGTACTACGGCTCCCGTGACGACCTGCTCGCGCACCTGCGCCTGGACATCGTCGGCGATCTGGGTGACGAACTGGCGGCCGAGGTCGCCGAACTCGCCGAGAACGACGGCGCGGTGCAGCTCTTCGCCTTGTGCCGCGGCTTCCGGCACTGGGCACTGACGCACACCCGCGAGTTCACGCTGGTCTTCGCGTCGCCGACCGGCCAGGTCGGTTCGGCGCCGAGCAGCGCCGCCACGCTGAGCCGCGCGGACGAGCCGTTCGGCCGCATCTTCCTGACCACGGCCGGGCACCTGCTCGCCACCCACGAGCTGGACACGCCCGCCGACGAGCTCGTGCCCGCGGAACTGCGTGACGACCTGGCGGCCTACCGCGGCGACCTGCTCTGCGTGCTGGGCGAGTCGGGTCTCGACTTCCCCGCCGACAAGCTGGACCTCGGCACCACGTACCTGATGATCCAGTTCTGGGCGCGGATCTACGGCCACGTCACGCTCGAGGTGTTCGGCAACTACCCGATCCCGGTGAGCAAACCGGACGTGCTGTTCGACGCCATGCTCGCCGACCTGGCCAGGGAGATCGGGCTGCTGCCCCGGTGACCGGCCGGTCACCGGGGCGGGTGCTCAAGCCGCGTGGCCGCCGTCGACCGAGACCGCCGTGCCGGTGACGTACCGACTGTCGTCCCCGGCCAGGAAGGCGACCGTCGCGGCCACCTCGCCGGCTGTGCCGTAACGGCCGAGCGCGGTGAGCGCGCGCTGGTCGGCGGCGTACGGGCCGTCGGCCGGGTTCATGTCGGTGTCGGTCGGGCCCGGCTGCACCAGGTTGACCGTCACGCCGTTCGCGCCCAGTTCACGGGCCAGCGCCTTGGTCAGCCCGACCATCGCCGTCTTGCTCAGCGCGTACAGCGACATGCCCGGCCCTGGCACGCGTTCGCTGACGCAGCTGCCGATGGTGATCAGCCGTCCGCCTTCGCCCAGGTGCGAGGCCGCCGCCTTCGCCGCGAGGAACGGCCCGCGCACGTTGACCGCGAGCACGCGGTCAACGTCCTCGAGCGCGATCTCACCGATCGGCGCGACCATGCCGACCCCGGCGTTGTTGACCAGGACGTCGAGCCTGCCGAACTCGGCGACGGTCTCCTCGACCGCGCGGACGCAGTCGGCGGCGTCCGCGCTGTCCGCGCGGATCACCAGCGCCCGGCGCCCGGCCGCCTTGACCTGCTCGGCCACCTCGGTCGCGGCATCGGCGTTGTCGCGGTAGGTCAGCGCCACGTCGGCGCCGTCGGCCGCGAGCCGCAGCGCGACCGCCGCGCCGATCCCGCGGCTGCCGCCGGTCACCAGTGCCACCTTGCCGTCGAGCGACATTCTGTTCTCCTCCGGTACTTCGATGGGTGTTCGTACGACACCCATCGAACCGGCGGAAGCCCGGTGGAGCTGGCGGCTTTCCGTCGCGGCGCTAGACGACCACGTTGACCAGGCGGCCCGGCACCACGATCACCTTGCGCGGCTCGCCACCGGCCAGCAGCGCGACCACCTTTTCGTCGGCCAGCGCGGCTTCCTGCACCGCGTCCTTGCCCGCGTCGGCGGCCACCGTGATCCGGGTGCGCACCTTGCCGTTGACCTGCACCGGGTATTCGACGGTGTCGTCGACCAGGTACTTCTCGTCGACCGCGGGGAACGGGCCGTGCGCCAGCGAACCGGTGTGCCCCAGGCGCTGCCACAGCTCCTCGGCCACGTGCGGGCACAGCGGCGCCAGCATCAGCACCAGCGGCTCGGCCAGCTCGCGCGGCGTGGCCTCGGCCGCGCCGTAGG
Organism: Saccharothrix sp. AJ9571; assembly: GCF_021725495.1. Taxonomy (NCBI): domain Bacteria; kingdom Bacillati; phylum Actinomycetota; class Actinomycetes; order Pseudonocardiales; family Pseudonocardiaceae; genus Saccharothrix; species Saccharothrix sp. AJ9571. The sequence goes on from NZ_CP091382.1 coordinate 2,429,975, forward strand.
CCTTGGTCAGGTGGTTGTTCAGCTCGATCAGCTTGGCGCCGGCGGTGTTGAACCGCATCTGCGCGTAGTCCTCGCGGACCCCGGCGATGGTCTTGTGCAGCTGCCGCCGGTCGGCCTCGGTCGCGTCCACATCGGACACCCGGGGGGTGCCGGTGGTCTCGTCCACCACCAGGCGCCACAGCCGCTGCAGGAAGCGCTGGGAACCGACCACGTCCTTGGTCGCCCACGGCCGCGACAGCTCCAGCGGGCCCATGGACATCTCGTAGAACCGGAAGGTGTCGGCGCCGTAGTCGGCCGACATCTGGTCGGGCGTGACCACGTTCTTCAGGCTCTTGCCCATCTTCCCGTACTCCTGCTTGACCTCTTGGTCGCCGAAGAAGTACTTGCCGTCCCGCTCGACGACCTGCTCGGCCTCGACCGGAACACCCCGCGCGTCACGGTAGGCGTAGGCCTGGATGTAGCCCTGGTTGAACAGCTTCCGGTACGGCTCGTCCGAGGACACGTGGCCCAGGTCGAACAGCACCTTCTGCCAGAACCGCGAGTACAGCAGGTGCAGCACGGCGTGCTCGACGCCGCCGATGTACAGGTCGACCCCGCCCGGGTCACCGACGCCGTGCTCGGCCTGGCGCGGCCCGGTCCAATAGCGCTCGTTCTCCGGGTCGACGAAGGCGTCGTGGTTCTCCGGGTCGATGTAGCGCAGCTGGTACCAGCACGAACCGGCCCAGTTGGGCATGGTGTTGGTGTCGCGGCGGTAGGTCTTCACGCCATCGCCCAGGTCCAGCTCGACGCTCACCCAGTCCTCCGCGCGCGACAGCGGCGGCGAAGGCTCGGTGTTCGGGTCGTCCGGCTCGAAGGTCCGCGGCGAGTAGTCGTCGACCTCGGGCAGCTCGACCGGCAGCATGCTCTCCGGCAGCGCGTGCACGCGGCCGTCCTCGTCGTAGACCACCGGGAACGGTTCGCCCCAGTACCGCTGGCGCGAGAACAGCCAGTCGCGCAGCTTGTACTGCACGGTGCCGCGGCCGTGGCCGTGCTCTTCCAGCCAGGTGATGGTGGTCTTCTTGGCTTCGTCGACGCCCAGACCATCCAAGAAGCCAGAGTTGACAGCCGGGCCGTCGCCGGTGAACGCCTTGCCGTCGAAGCCGTCGGACGGCTGCACGGTCCGGATGATCTCCAGGCCGAACTTCTCCGCGAAGTCCCAGTCGCGCTGGTCCTGGCCGGGCACGGCCATGATGGCGCCGGTGCCGTAGCCCATCAGCACGTAGTCGGCGACGAAGATCGGGATCCGCTTGTCGTTGACCGGGTTCACCGCGTACGTGCCGGTGAACACGCCGGTCTTGTCCTTGTTCTCCTGCCGGTCCAGCTCGGACTTGCGGGAGGCGGCCAGCCGGTAGGCGGCCACCGCCTCGGCCGGGGTGGCGGCGTCGGCGGTCCAGGACTTGTCCACGCCCTCGGGCCACGCCTCGGTGGTCAGCTCGTCGACCAGCGGGTGCTCGGGGGCCAGCACCAGGTAGGTGGCGCCGAACAGGGTGTCGGGGCGGGTGGTGAAGACCTCGATCTTGGCCTCACCCGCGGCGAAGGCGACCCTGGCGCCGTTCGACCGGCCGATCCAGTTGCGCTGCATGGCCTTGACCTTGTCCGGCCAGTCCAGCCGGTCCAGGTCGTCGACCAGGCGGTCGGCGTAGGCGGTGATGCGCATCATCCACTGGCGCAGGTTGCGGCGGAAAACCGGGAAGTTGCCGCGTTCGCTGCGGCCGTCCGGCGTGACCTCTTCGTTCGACAGCACCGTGCCCAGGCCGGGGCACCAGTTCACCGGCGCCTCGGAGATGTAGACCAGCCGGTGCGAATCGATGATGTCGCGCTGCTCGGCACGGGTCAGCTCGCACCAGCCGCGGCCGTCGGGCGTCCGGCGCTTGTCCTGCGCGTACTCGGTTTCCAGCTCGACGATCGGGCGGGCCTTGCCCAGCTTCTCGTCGTAGAAGGAGTTGAAGATCTGCAGGAAGATCCACTGGGTCCAGCGGTAGTACTCCGGGTCGATGGTCGACACCCGGCGGCGCTCGTCGTGGCCAAGGCCCAGCCTGCGGATCTGGCGCAGGTAGGTCTCGATGTTCTCTTCGGTGGTCTTGCGCGGGTGCGCGCCGGTCTGCACGGCGTACTGCTCGGCGGGCAGCCCGAAGGCGTCGAAGCCCATCGTGTGCAGCACGTTCCGGCCGATCATCCGGTGGTACCGGGCGAAGACGTCGGTGGCGATGAAGCCCAGCGGGTGGCCGACGTGCAGGCCCGCGCCGGACGGGTAGGGGAACATGTCCTGCACGAACAGCTTGTCCGAGGGCAGGTCGGACTCCGGATCGGCGAGCGCCCCGACCGGGTTCGGCGCGTGGTAGGTGCCGTGGTCGGCCCAGTAGTCCTGCCAGCGCTGCTCGATCTTCCCGGCCAGCGCCGCGGTGTAGCGGTGCTGGGGGGTGTCCGGGGTCGCCTCGGTCATGGCCGTTGTCCTCCGTGTCGAACTCCAGAAACAACTCGACCCCTCCGCCAAAGGCGTGAGGGGTCGCCGCGCTCAACCGTCCGTCGGTTCAGCGCGGCAGGCCAAGAAGCAGCCGAGCCGTGTTCATGCCCTCCATGATAGCCGCCATGGCCAGGCGGTTTTCGCCCGCCCGTCAGCGCACGGCGAGCGCGATCACCTGGGTGACCTGGGTCGCGGCGAAGTTGTTGTCGCTGACCAGCAGCAGGGTGCGCTCGCCGGAGGGCAGCCGCGGTCCCCAGGTCATCCCCTCGACGTTGTCCACTGTGGACAGGCCGAGCGTGGACAGGTCCGTGACGAGCTTCTTCTTGCCCGGCTTGGTCAGATCGATCTCGAAGACGCGCACCTTGTTGCCGACACCGGTGACGAACGAGCGCTCCATGATCAGGAAGCGGTTGTGCTCGGCGTGCAGGATCGAGGTCACGCCGTTGTTGGCGAAGGCGCCCGGCGGATTGGCCTCCGCGAAGATCGGCTCCTGCTGGTAGCGGTACTGCGCGAACACCGGCCCGACACGCCCCTGCACCAGGATGCGCGAAACCGCGCCGCGCTCGGTGGTGGCCTCGGGGCCGTCCTGCAGCAGCGGGCCTTCGAACGCGGTCACCACCAGGGCGCCGTGCGCGGCGAAGGTCATGCCCTCCGGACCGTAGTTCTGCCGCGGCCCGGACTCCGGGCGCATCTTCACGTCCTGCGGCAACGGCAGGTCGCGGACGTAACCGCCGTCGCGCCGCGCTTCGCGGACCGACGGGTCCAGCAACACGGTCGGCGTGCGATCGCCTTCCTGCGACCAGTAGTAACCGCCCAGCCACGGGTCGACGCGCAGTTCTTCCGGGTCGACGCCCTGCGGCGGGTAGTTCGTGCCGTCGGGCTGCTTGAGGTGGTGGACGCCGGTGAACCGGATCGCGCCGGTGAGGTCGATGTCGGCGGTGTAGAAGCGGGCGTTCGTGCGGTCGTCGCTGATCAGCACGTACTGCCCGGTGCGCGGATCGCGGTCGATGCCGGACAACCCGCCGACGGTGGTGCCGCCGAAGGTCAGGCCGTGCGGCACGATCTGCTCGCCGAGCAGGCGAACGTGCTGGCCGGCGTGCGCGGCCGGGGTGAGCAGGGCGAGCGAGACCACCGCGGTCAGCGCGGTGCCGAACAGGCGCTTGAGCATGGCGTGCAGCACAGCGGATCAGGGTGTCCAGCAGGTTGCCGCACCATCACGCTTATGCTCGGTGGTGTGCTGGTAGTCGCGCTGATCCCCATCGTCTTCGGTGTCCTGGTCGGCTGGGGCGGAGTCCTCGGCTGGCGTGAGCGGCTGCCCAGGGAGCGCGGCGCCGGCGTGCGCACCGCCGCGACCCAGCGCAGTGACGAGGCCTTCCGCGTCGGCAACAAGGTCGCCGGCCTGCCGACCATGGTCGGCGGCGCGATCGGCGTGCTCTCGGGCGTGGCCGCGCTGGTCATGCCGACCGTCGGTGGCGTGATCATCGCCGCGGTGGTCGGGGTGCTCGGCACGCTCGTCCTGCTCGCCGCGGGCGGTGTGCTCGGCAACCGGGCGGCGCTGGCCGTGCCGGAACCGGCGCCCGCGCCGTCGGGCTGCTCGGGCTGCGCCTGCGGTGCCGGTGGTTGCGGAGCGTTCAGTTCCGCTGCAAGTCCCCAGGGTGCGTAGCCAGTAGCGCCGTCGGCACCCCCTGGCGCCGCAGCACCTGACCCCACAGGTCCCGGTTCGGCGTGGCCAGCACGTCGCTGGGCAGCGCGGGCACGATGAGCCAGTCACCGCGGCCGATCTCGCCCGCCAGCTGACCGGAATCCCAGCCCGCGTACCCGGCGAACACCCGCAGCCCTCGCACCTTCGGCACCAGCGTGTCCGGATCGGCGTCCAGATCGACCAGCGCCACCGGCCCGCGCACCGCGATCACGCCCGGCACGCTCGCCGCGTCCTGACCGGTCCGCAGCGCGGCCAGGCACAACGCGGTCTTCTTCTCCACCGGCCCGCCCACGAAGACCGACTGCGGCTCGACCACGTGCCTGCCCCAGACCGGCAGCACGTCGTCCACCGGGACCTCGCTCGGCCGGTTCAGCACCACGCCCAGCGTGCCCTCGTCGCGGTGGTCGATGACGAACACCACGGTCCGCCGGAAATTGGGGTCGAACATGGTGGGGGCAGCGACCAGCAACGATCCCGGTTCCACCTCGGCGTCCGCTCGCACGCCGTCCATGATCCCACTCCCGCTCCGGAGAAGGTGGGCCGACGCGGGAACAAGAGCGGCCGCTGACCCGTTGAGCCCAGTGGTCGGCGCACTTCCGTGTCCCCCGGGCTCACTGAAGAACCGCCTTTGTGGAATACCGTCCGGCTGGAGCCACACTGCGCCTAGCCGCCGAGAGGCGACCAAAGTGCGCCGGCCACCTAATTCCTGGCTCCACTGTATTCCTGGCTCCACTGTGGACCCGCATTCGCACAAGCGAATGATCGGTCTCCGTTGGCTGGAACCCCCCGTGCCCCTCCAGTGCAACCACTAGGGTGGCGCCAGCACAACTTTTCGCTTGATTTCGGGGGCACTGTGACCACGCCAGGGGACGATCGAGCCCGGCTCGAGGCGCGAAACGCCGCCATGAAGGACCGGGTCGACGGCCTACTGGAGCAGTTCAACCGGCAGACCGAACAGCTGCGGGACGCGCAGGCCGCCGCCGCCGAGGCCTCGGCCACGGTCACCTCCAAGGACGGCCTGGTCCGCGCCACCATCGACGCCAACGGCGTGCTCAGCAAACTCGACTTCGCGCCGACCGCCTTCGAGCGCAGCGGCGGGCCCGCCGCGCTCGCCGCCTCGGTGCTGGAAGTGGTCCGCACCGGCGGGTTGCAGGTCAAGCAGCAGGTCGCGGAGCTGATGTCGCCGCTGACCGAGGGCATGCCGGACCTGACCGAGCTGTTCGAGGACGCGCCTTCGCTGGCCGGGCTGGTGCCGTCCATCCCGGACTTCACACCGCCGGAGCCGGAACCGCCGAAGCGGGCGGAGTCCTTCGAAGAAGAGGGCTCGATCCTCGCGCACCGCCGCCAGCCGCCACCGCCCGCCGCGACACCCCCGCCACCACCACCTCCGCCGCCACCGCCACCGTCGGCCATGCCGCAGCCGAAGCCGACCACGCGCCGGGCACGGCCCACGCCGGTCGAGGATGAGGAAGAGCCGCCGGACAGCTGGCTCACCCGAGGGAACCGCTGATGTCCGCCGGGGGTGCGGGAGGTCAGGGCTTCACGCTCGACCCGGACGCCGCGACCACCGCCGCGTCCAAGCTGAACATCGCCGCCGACCAGCTCGAGGACGCCGGCAAGGCGCTCGCCGACGCGCTGGCCGCCGAGGGCGCCTGCTGGGGTGACGACGAGTCGGGGCAGGAGTTCGCCAAGGACTACGTGCCCGGTGCCGAGGGCGCGGTGAAAGCGTTCACATCCATCGTCGAAGGGATCCGCGCGCTGCGGACCAACGTCGAAACGGCCGTGCAGAGCATGGAAGGCGCCGACGAGACGGTGCGTGGGGTGCTGAAAGAGGGCGGAGGCGTCTGACCCGTGGGGATGGAGATGCCCGACGAGGTCAAGTGGCTGTTGCCCATCGTCGTCGGCGAGAGCTGGCCGGAAGGCGACGAGGACAAGCTGCGGAACCTCCGGGACGCCTGGCACACCGCCGCGAAGGCGATCAACCCGGCAGCCGACATCGGCACCAAGGGCGCCGACGAGGTGCTCAGCGCGTGGACCGGTGAAGGCGCCGACAAGTTCGCCGAGGCGTGGAAGAAGTTCGTCGAGGGCGACGAAGCCTACTTCAAGTCGCTGGCCGAGGCCTGCCAGGCGCTCGGCGACTCGGCGGACGCGACGGCGCTGGACGTCGAGTACACGAAGTACATGATCATCGCCTCGCTGATCATGCTGGCGATCTCCATTGCGGCCATGATCGCGGCGGCGGCGGTCACCTTCGGCGGGTCGACCGCGGGCATCGTGCCCGCGCAGATCGCCACCCGGATGACCGTGCAGATGATCTTCCGGCAGCTGCTGCAGAAGCTGATGCAGCAGGGGTTCAAGAAGATCGCGCAGGAAGTGCTGAAGCGGGTCCTCAAAGAGGTCCTGATCAATGTGGCCACCGGGGTGGCGCTGGACGCCGGGATCCAGGGGATCCAGATGGCCAGCGGGGACCGGAAGTCGTGGGACTGGGGCAAGACCTCGGACGCGGCGATCGGCGGTGCCGTCGAAGGCGTGGTCGGCGCGGCGAGCGAGGCGATCCCGAAGGGGGCCACGCGCGGGGTCTCGGACAGCGTCGGCGGCCAGATCGCCGACGGCGCCATCCGCGGCGCGGCGCGGGGGGCGGCCGAAGGCGTCGCCACCACCGTCGGCGAGGCGGCGGTCACCGGGGAACTGGGGAACCTGAGCGCTTCGGACGTCCTGATGGGCGCCTCGGGCGGGGCGACCGAGGGTGCCACGGGCGGGGCGAAGGGGAACATCGACGGGATCCGGGGTGCGAACGCTCCGAATGTGAACACCCCGGACGTAGACACCTCAGGCTCAGGCGGCTCCTCCGGCGGCTCGTCGTCCTCTTCGGGCGGCTCATCGGGAAGCTCCTCACCGGGCGGCTCTTCCTCCTCTTCCGGCGGCTCGTCACCGGGGAACTCCTCATCGGGCGGTTCTTCCGGCGGTTCTGCGTCAGGCGGCTCTTCGGGAGACTCTTCCTCGGGCGGTTCTTCCGGAAGCTCCACGTCGGGCGGCTCCTCCGGCAGCTCTTCATCGGGGAATTCCTCAGGAGGCTCTTCCGGCGGCTCATCCTCGGAGGGTTCTTCGGGGGGCAGCTCCGCCGGTAGCCAGTCTTCGGGCGGCTCCTCTTCGGGCGGGCCCGCTGGTGGCTCCTCCGGCGGTTCTTCGCCGGGCTCGACTTCCGGCGATTCATCCTCGGGTGGCTCGCCATCCGATGGCTCGCCATCGGCTTACTCGTCTTCCAGCGGCTCGCCTTCCGACGGCCCATCCTCCAGCGGCGCGCCTTCGGGAGGCTCTCCCTCGAATGGTTCGTCCTCGGGCGGCCCATCCTCCGGCGATTCATCCCCAGGCGGCTCATCTTCGAGTGGCTCGTCACCGGGTGGCTCGCCCTCGGCTTCCTCGTCTTCCGGCGATTCATCCCCGGGCGGCAACTCCTCGGGCGGCTCCCCGTCGAGCAGCCCTTCCCCTGCCGGCTCAAGCCATGTCGGCCAGTCCTCCGCCGCGACGATGGAACGCTCCGACTCCGGCGCGGGCCAGCAGTCCTCCTCACCCGCCCCCGCCGCGGCGCAGCACACGCCATCCACCGCCAACGACGGTGGCGCCCAACAGCAACAGTCATCCGGCTCGCAGCAGCAAGCCCCCCAACAAGCCGCCCCCGCAGGCGGCTCACCCGGCGGCTCCCCGTCCCCGGGCGGCGGCTCCCCATCTTCCTCGGGTGGTTCCCCGTCTCCCTCGGGCGGCTCCCCAGCCACCTCAGGTGGTTCCCCATCTCCCTCGGGCGGTTCGCCGTCCTCCTCGGGCGGTTCACCAGCGTCTTCAGGCGGTTTTTCGTCATCAGGCGGATCGCCGTCTTCATCCGGTGGTTCGTCGGGTGGCGGCTATGGCATGGCGCCGCAGCAGGGCGGCAACTCCGGCGGCGGTGGCTACGGCATGGCCCCGCAGCAAGGCGGGGGCAACAACCCGCCTTCTCAGCAGGGTGGCGGATTCGGCCCGCAGCGCCCGCAGGACTCGGTAGCCGCCGCGGGCTTCACCGGTGGCGGCTTTCCGCCGCCGGGTGGGCCTCGCCAGGACGGACCGCCGCAGGGTGGTCCCGGCATGGCGCCACCTCCGCCGATGTCACCGCAGCAACAGGGCGGAGGCGGCTTCCCGCCGCCGATGCAGCAGGGCGGCGGCCAACCGGGCGGCAACCGTCCGAACGGCCAGAGCCCGCGGCAAGGCCCGCCGCCCCCAGGTCCCGGCGTGCCCCAGGGCTCGCGGCCGGGACCCCGACCAGGACAGCAGGCGCCCGGCCAACCAGGCCCGGGACCGCGAGGTCCAGGCCAGCACGCGCCCGGTCAACGCCCAGGCCCGCAGGGACCCGGACAGCCGACCTCAGGACAGCAAGGCCCCGGCCCGAAGGCACCCGGGCAGCAAGGCCCAGGGCCACAGGGTCCGGGCCAGCAGAGTCCGGGCCAGCAGGGCCCTATGCAGCAGGGACCCGGACAGCAAGGTTCAGGCCAGCAAGCACCGGGTCCGCATGGGTCTGGCCCACAGGGGCCTGGGCAGCAGAGTCCTGGGCAGCAGAGTCCTGGGCAGCAAGGGCCAGGGCAACAGGGCTCGGGACAACAGAGCCTTGGACAGCAGGGGCCTGGTCCGCAGGGTTCGGGCCAGCAGGCACCGGGTCCGCAAGGTCCTGGTCCGCAGGGGCCTGGGCAGCAAGGCCCGGGACAGCAGGGGCTGGGTCCGCAGGGGGCTGGACAGCAGGGTCCTGGGCAGCAGGGACCCGGTCAGCAAAGGCCTGGGCAGCAGGGTCCCGGGCAGCAAGGGCCCGGGTCGCCGGGTCCGGCGCGGCAGGGGCCGCCGCCGGGGCAGCGGCCGTTTCAGCCGATGCGTGGCAATTTGGACCAGCCGCCGCCTGGGCGGAGTGGACCGCCTCGGCCGCCGGGGTATCCGCCGCAGGGGCCTCGGCCGCCGCAGGCTGGGTATCAGCAGGGGCCGCCGCAGCGTGGGCCGCAGCAGCCGGGGCCGGGTGGGCGTCCGCCGATGCCGCCGCCGGGGCCGCGACCGCAGGGTGGGATCCCGCAGCAGGGTCCGCCGCCTGGGCGGCAGGGGCCGCCGCAGCCGTTCAACGCGTGGCAGAAGCCGCCGCTTGATCCGAATCCGACGGCCACGCGGCCGGACATCCCGCAGCAGCCGGGGGCTCCGCGCACGCCTGAACAGCGAGCACCGGAGCGCCAGGCTCCCGCCCAGCGCACGCCTGAGCAGACAACACCGGAACGGCAGGGGACGACCGAACAACCCACGCCGGAGCGGAAGGCGGCTGAGCAAGGGGCGCCGGAGCAGGGCAAGGCTGAGCAAGGCACGCCGGAACAGGGCAGGCCTGACCAGGGTGCGCCGGAGAAGGACGCGCTGGAGCCGTCCGACGAGAAGGCGGCTGAGCGCGACGGCTCGGAGCAGAAGGAGAAGGACGGGCAGAAGGCGGACGACGAGGCGTCGGATCGGGACGGGCGTGAGGAAGAGGCGTCCAGGCGTGACGACGGGGATCGTGTCGCTGAGGACTATGTGACGGACCCGGGGTTCCGGACCGATCGACCCGAGGACTTCCGGGCGTTGGCCGACGCCCAGATGGACACGTTCCGTTCCGACGGGGTCGACAACAACGCCGAGTTGCCCCACGAGTTGTCCCGCCGGGACGCGTATGCGCGTCGCGCCGAGAATCCGCGGTTCCAGGACATGTCGGACGACGGGGTGTACGCGGTCCACACCTACACCCGGCCTGACGTGTTCGAGCAGTTGAACCAGTCGCTGCGCACGCAGGACGAGAACTTCGCGAACTCCGTGCAGCAGGCCAGGGCCATCTCCTCCGGGCTCAACGAGCTCCCGCCGCACGAGGGGCTGGTGTCCCGCCGGGTCGGGGTGATGGGGCGCGCCGCGGAGTTGCTGGCGGCGCAGTACAGGGTCGGCGAGATCGCGGTCGAGACGCAGTTCAACAGCTCGAGCAAGGTCACCGAGAAGAATCCGTCGAGCAAGTTCGGCGGCCAGGTCGAGTTGCGCATCACCTCGAAGACCGGGCGCGACATCGATCAGCTCGGCATGAAGCGCGAGGGCGAGGTGCTGTTCAAGCCCGGCACCCAGCTGCTCGTCACCCGCAACGAGAAGGTCGGCGACACCTGGATCATCGAGGCCGAGGAGATCGGCCCCGACGACCCGCGTTACCTCAAAGACGACGCCGTGCGCGACAAGATGGACGAGCGGCGGCAGCTCAGTGCCGAGCAGGCTCGTGAACTGGCCGAAGCGCCTGCCAGGGACCAGAGCATCGCCGACAAGCTCGGCGGCGGGCAGCCCCAACCCGACACGACGCCCCCGGCACCCGAACCCGAACCCGCGCCGCTCGAGCACCGCGGCGAGCCCGCCGACGGCTGGGGCAGCCTCGCCCAGGCGACCAACCCGCCGAGCGAGCCCGCCATCCACGCGGGTACGGCGAACTCGCCGGAGCAGCAGGTCCGCTTCCTGATGGACAACCTGCCCGAGACGCAGGCGGTCAACGCGCACAACTTCCACGGCTGGGACGCGCTCGAAGAGGGCTACCGCACCAACTCCAGCCGTTCGGTGGTCGCGTTCGAAGAGCGCATGCAGGGCCAGGACAGCACCGCGGACCCGGTGCCGCCGGACCAGGTCAGCCACGACGCGAACCTCGACTACGTCCAGGACAAGCTGGGCGGCGACTGGCAGCAACACGGCGACTTCGACACCGCACTGCGCGACCTGGCCGAGCGCCCGGTCGGCTCGCGGTCGGTGCTGGCCTTCGAGTCCGAGGTGCCGAGCGATCCCGCCGACCCGAGTTCGCCGAAGCGCGTGGTCAGCCACCTGGTCACCGCGGTCAACACCGAGCACGGCCTCGCGCTGGTGGACCTGCAGAACAACCGCCTCGCGGACCTGCCGGACCAGCCGTCGAGCGTGGCCACGCTGCCCTACCACCAGGGCGACGGGCCGGTGCTGGACCACGACACCAGCCACGACACCGGCCAAAACCCAGACCCAGACACAGACACGCCGCAGCCGGAGAGTCCGCTCGGCGACCTGGTGGAGCCGGACAACGGGCGGCCCGACGAGGGTTACCTCTTCGACGACGGTTTCCAGGCCACACCCGAGGACCACCGCGCCGTCGCCGACGCGTTCCAGGGTGAGGGCAGGCACGAAGCCGTCACCGCCGACGCGGTCAAGGCCCGCGACGCGGACCCGCGCTACGCCAGGCTGTCCGACGAGGACGCCACGGTCATCCGCGGCTACACCGGCCACGACTTCTACTCGACCGCCAACGCCGCGCACCGCGAAGGACCGGGCCACCCGGACTTCGACCGGTCGCAGCAGCAGGTCCGGGCGCTGGTCGGCGCGCTGAACAAGATCGAGCCGACGCCGGGCGAGCTGCTCCGCGGGTTGAACTTCGGCGGCGACCCGGTCCGGATCCAGCAGTTCCGCGACCAGTACCCGGTCGGCCGGACCGCGGTCGAGACGACGCCGGTGAGCGCGAGCAAGAAGCTCTCGCCGGACCAGGACAGCAAGTTCGGCCCTGACGTCGAGATGCACATCGACTCGAAGACGTTCCGCGACGTGGAGAAGCTGTCGCAGAACCACAGCGAGGGCGAGTCGCTCGGCAAGCCGGCCACCCAGCTCTTCGTCCACGAGAACGAAATGGTCGTGGACCCGGTGACCGGCCGGGAGAAGCTGGTCATCCGGGCCGAGGAGATCGTCGAGGGCGATCCGCGCTGGGTCGACAAGGACGCCGCCGAGCAGCAGATGGCGGAGCGGCGCGAGCAGACCGCGGCGAACGAGCGGGAGAACGCGGCCAGGGCGAAGACGGCCCCGTCGCCGTTCGACAGCCTCACCACGCTCAACCCGGCACCCGAAGGCACCGCGACCCCGCAACCGCAGCGGGACATCGCCGACGCGCTCGGCGGCAACGACAACGGCGGGTACGCGGGCGCCGACCAGGGGCCCGACGGTCCGGCGATGGACGCCGGCCAGGTCGGCGACCACGACTGGTCCCCGCTGGCGAGGGCGACCAACCCGCCGAGCGAGCCGGCGATCCACGCCGACACCGCGAACCCGAACCAGCAGGCGAAGTACCTCGCCGAGCGGCACCCGGAGATGGCCGGGGTCAACCCGAACTTCCATTCGCCGGACGCCTTCGCCAACGGTTACCAGACCAACTGCACGCGCGGCATGGTGGCGCACGCGCTGCGCCTGAACGGGATCGACGCGGAAGCCGGGCGGCTGCTGCCCGAGGACATGGCGTCCATGGGCACGCTCGACTACGTCCGCGAGAACCTCGGCGGCGGCGACTGGCAGGGGCACAGCGACTACGACGACGTCATCCGCACCATGCGCGACCAGCCGATCGGCTCGCGCGCGGTGATCGCGGTGCAGTACGTCGGCGACGACGGGAACACCTACGGGCACGTGGCGGAAGTGGTGCACACCAAGGAGGGTGTGGCCTTCATCGACCCGCAGAGCAACTCGCTGATGAGCCTGCCGCATCCGCCGGTGGACCTGAAGACGATGCCGTTCGACCCCGCGAAGGCGGCCGAGCTGCACAACGAGAAGCAGCAGGCAAAACCCGACACCGACAGCACAGACAGCACAGACACCACCGACACCGCGGCCAGTGCGGAGACCACCCAGCCGGTGCCCAAGCCGGACGCGCCGGTGGACCCGCGCATCGCGTTCCAGAAGCCGGACGCTCCGGTGGACCCGCGGATCGCGTGGCAGCAGAACAACCCGCCCGCGGGTTCGGGACTGCCGCCGCGCTCGGGGTACGAGGTGCGGCCGTCGCGGATCGGGCCGGATGGGCGGCCGGTGCCGTCGGTGTCGCACACCGTGCCGGACCGAACCCCGGCGGCCGACCGTGGTGGCTACGGCATGTCCGAGCCGCCGCGCCAGGACCCGACGCCGGAGCCGGACGACCGGCAAAGCCAGGACCAGAACCAGAACGAAAACCAGAACCGGGACCAGGACTCGCCGACGCCGGACGAGCGGCCGCTGCCGACCCGCGAGGAGATCGAGGCGTACCTGGACAGCGACCGGGTGCGCGACGCGATCCGGGAAGGCAACGAGATCACCGCGCGCGACCCGGAAGCCACCGTCAAGGTCGGCGACCAGCGCCTGCCGATCGGTGACGCGATCCGGGCGATGATGCTCGACTCGGACACCGGACCCGCCGTGGCCCGGGTCCTGCGCGACACCCCGTTCCTGGAGAACTCGCTGCTCGCCCGGCCGCAGACGCTCTGCAACGTGCTGAAGTACCCGGGCGCGGTCGACGTGCTGGAGTCCTGCGTGCGGGAGGTCCGCGACTACGGCGGCGGTCCCGGCGACCTCGCCGATTCGTACAAGGCGGACCCGAAGCCCGCGCCCAGCGACCTCACCCCGGAGCAGGCCGAGCTTTCGGCGGCAGCCTTCCGGGAGATCGAGCGGGCCGAGCCCGAGGACCTGCGGCAGCCGGGCTTCGACAAGGACCGCAAGGACGACCTCGACTACCGGCGCGAGTACCTCGAGTACCTGTACCAGGACTGGGACGCGAAGAACGCCATGCTGCGTGACTTCGCCCAGCTGATCGCCGGGGACGCCGAGGGCGTCAAGGTCAAGTCGCGGGAAGTGCCCAAGAGCAAGGTGCGCGCCGCGGACAAGATCGACGGGTACAAGGGCCACGCCGACAAGCTGAACGACCTGGTCGGCTCGATCGTCCAGTACCGGACGGTGGACCAGGCGTACCAGGGGCTGGCCAAGGTGCTCGAAGAAAGCCGCCGCCCGGGGTCGAAGATCCAGGTGGTCGACTTCTCCGACCGGTTCCTCGACCCGCAGAAGAGCGGTTACCGGGACCTGCAGATGAACGTCAAGCTGGACCTGGGTGACGGGCAGTACCACGTCGCCGAGCTGCGGCTGCACGTCAAGTCCATCGACGACGTGGCCGACTACGAGCACGCGCTCTACGAGGTCCGGCGGGACTTCCAGGCGGTGGCGAACGAGGACGAGAGCCGGCCGAAGGGCGAGGACGGCGACCGGCCGCTGACCGCCCAGGAGCGGGCGATGATCGGCTCGATCCTCAACGAGGAGCGGATCCGGTTCGGCGAAGCCTTCCGGCTCGCGGGTGGCCGGGAGACCGAGCCGCGGGACTACACCAGAAGGACAGAGCGATGACCATCGAAACTCCGTCGTACTTCCTGTACTTCGGGCGCACCTTCGTCATCGACTCCACCCCGGACGGCGGGCTCGCCGGGTCCCTGCTCAACTGGGACACCGGCGAGTTCGAGCCGGACCACGAGCCCATCCAGAAGGTGCTCTTCGCGACCTCCGACAGCGACATCAGCGCACTGAGCCGGGAGCGGTTCGTCCAGCGGACCGAGCGGATCCGCCGGGGGCTGACCGGTGACGGGCCGATCTTCGCGCTCTACGAGACGATCGACTCGATCCACGCGCAGGCGAAGGCGGAGAACCGGCGGGTCACCGACGAGGAACTCGACCTCATCGAGTCGATCCAGCGGCGGACCTTCGCCATGTGGGAGGACGAGCTCGCTCGGCGGGCGGCGGGTGAGCCGCCCAGTTTCACGGTCCGACGCAAGGACTGAGGACCGCCCATGACCCAGCCACACGAGTTGCACCAGGGCCTGGCGGGCCGGTCCTGGCTGCAGGCGTTCGCCACCTACAAGGACGAGGAGTTCCAGGTGGCGGGCTACACCGCCCCGCACTTCCTGCTGTCGTGGAGCAAGGACGACGCCGAGCGCGCGGCGGAACTGGGCATCCCGGAGGGCGAGTCGGGTGGATACGTCGACAAGGCGACCCCGGACCAGCTGACCGCGCTCTGGCAGGTACGGATCGACGTCAACCTCGCGCCGCCGGCGCAGCCGCTGTCCGAAGAGGAACGCGCCAAGCTGCTGATCGGCATCGGCCGCGCGCTGGTGCCGTTGCGGCCGGAGAACGGCTCGGTGACCGTCGACTTCCGCCAGCTCGGCGGGTACACCGAGGTCGAGGTCAGCTCGACCGGCGCGAACGGCACGCTCTTCTGGTCCGCGCCGCCCGAGGTGGGCGAGCTGCTGACCGAGTTGCGCGCGGGCATGTACGAAAAGGGCGTCGGCGCGTGGCTCCAGGCGCGCTACACCCTGCGCGGCAGCCAGTTCGACTTCGACTTCGACCTGCTCGACCCGCCGGACTGGAAGCGCCCGCCGGACCGGCCGGGGCTGCCCACGCGCCTGGCCTTCGCCAGGGAGATCGAGGAGTTCCCGCGCGACGACAAGCACATTCCCCAGTGGCTGCGTGAGAAAGCGGGCCTGCCGCTCGCCGTGTCCTTCAAGCACGCGCGGATCGTCGACGCCTACACCCCGGGTGAGCTGCCGGTGGTCGACCGGCCGAAGGTGCCCGAGGACGAGGTGCCCGCGCTGCTGCACTACCTCGAGCGCTCGCCGGTGGTGCTGATCGGCGACCAGCCGGGCCCGGACATCTTCGCCCCGGAGGACGCGCCGGACGTGCCGGAGCGCTACCACACCGACGGCGTCTGGATCTGGCACGCGTCGGCCGCCCACTACCTGCGCAAGCACGGCACCCCACCGGATCAGGAGCTGGCCGCGCACATCCGCGCGCAGCGGTACCAGCCCCCGCACGTGGATCGGCTGCACCGGCTGACCGCGGCCGCCGACCTGCTCGGCGAACCGCGGCCGAAACCGGATCCCGAGCAGTTCGAGCCGAGCACCGGCGATCTCGCCGCCGAGCTGGAGACCCAGGTCGGACCGGAGCTGGACGGCGCGGAAACGCTGGCCACGCTGCGGGCCCGGCTCGACGAGGCCGGCGTGTGGCCGAACGCCTACCGCCTGGGTGGGTCCGCGGACAACGCGTGGAGCCTGCTGCACACCGAGCGCGGCTGGGAAGTCGCGCGCTACCAGGACGGCGAGCCGGTCGACCCGTGTTACTTCACCCGGGTGGAAGACGCCGCGCAACAGCTGCTCGGCGCGGTCCTGCTGCACCCGGCCCGCATCACCGCGGGCGCGGAGAGCCCGCTGGAGACCGCCCGCGAACTCGCCGACTGGCCCATCCAGCCGGTCGACGGCGAGCCGCCGCTGACGTTGTTGCGGAACAAGCGCCTGATCCGGCTCACCGCCGGTACGGTGGTCGTGCGCTTCGGGGACGACCACGGCAACCTGGTCCACCACACCGGGGTGCGCTTTCCCACCACCTCCCTGCCGCTGGAGCGGGAAAGCGCCGAGCGCCGGTACCGGCTGGCCCGCCCGCTGTACGTGATCACCGGGATCACCGTGCCCTGGGCGAACCTGCCCGGGGGAGCGATCGCCTACGTTCTCCCCAGGACGATCACCGAGCACACCAGTGACGGAAGTCTGGAAGGAACGGTCTGAGCGTGGAAGCGGCTGAAGCGGTAGCCAGGGTCGAAGACTGGCTGCGTGCCGTGCACGGGCCGGACCAGCGCACGGTCCGGGTGGACACGGCCAAGGTGCGCCGGGTGCCCGAGGGCTGGTCGGTGCCCTACAACGCGGTGGCCTTCCTGGACGGCGGTGACGCGGGCAAGGAGATCTTCCCGCCGCCGAACATGGTGGTGCGCGAGCCGGACGGGCAGCTGCGCCAGGCGGCGCCGCACCCCGGCGGGCTGAGCATCCCGGCGCGGTACCCGGGCCGGGAGCACTGGAAGGAAATCGTCGACCAGGAGTTCCGCGAGTCCGGGCTCGGCCACCTCGGCGTGCCCGAGGCGGCGATCGGCGGCTGGCAGAAGATCCTGCCCGACGGCAGCGACACCGACGAGGAACGCGAGAACCCGGACTACCGGCCGGGCCCGATCCGGCTGGGCCGCGACCGCCCGCGCAACGCGCTCGAGTACCTGCTCGCCTTCCACGACGCCGGCTGGCTGGACCGCGAGCGCTTCCTGATCGGCCTGGTCAGCACCGAGGTCTACATCCCGATCGCGGACAACGACCGGGTGCCGCGCACGGCCTACGACCAGCAGGCGCACCGGCTGCTCACCTACAGCGACCCCCGCCACCTGCCGGAGCACACGCACCGCTGGTGGCACGTCGACCTGGCCACCCTGATGAAGCTGGACCCGCCGCCGAACCTGAACCTCGACGGCGGCCCGCAGTACCGCCAGCAGGTCAGCGGGACCGAGCTGACCGGGATCCTGGGCCGCTTCCCGCGCTTCAAGCAGACCGTGGACAAGAAGATCACCGGACTGGCCGCCGGCGAGGAGATCAAGACCTTCGCCGAGGAAGCCGCCGCGAAGATCGTGCTGCCGACACCGGTCTCGCCGCCGACGCACGCGGTCGACTGGGCCCGGCACAACGGTTTCGAGCTGACCGACGAGGAAATCCGGCTGACCGTGCTCGGGCGCACCTGGCGTGAGCGGGTCCGGCTCGACGACGGTGGCCGCTGGCCGGTGGACCTCGCGTCGAACGGGCTGCAGCCCGGCTACGGCGACAACGGCGAGGCCGTGCCGCGGCTGAACACCTTCGGCAAGTACTTCGAGCAGGGCAATCCGGGGTTCAAGCACGGCTGGCACCGGGTGACCGGCGCGTACCTCGGCTTCGCGCTCGGTGAGGCGCTGGGCATCCACGGCAAGCTGGACCGCGAGGTGCCGCTGGGGCCGCTGACCCAGCAGCTGCTGTTCCTGACCGAAGGCACCATCCGCAGCCCGCACCGCGAGGACTCCGCGCAGGTCGGCCTGCTCCCGGCCACGGCGGCACGCGGCCTGCTGCGCTGGCTGCACACCCAGGGCGAGCAGGTGCCGGGTGCGGTCGACGGCTGGCTGGTCCAGGTGCCCGAGTTGCGGGAGCGGGCCGATCCGGACCCCGGTGAGCTGGCCGCGATCCGCGAACTCGCCCAGGAACGGCCGGGCACCGCCAGCGGTCCCGGCGCGTTGCTGACCGCGCTGCCTGCCGCGCTCACCAACGGTTACGCGGGCTCCGGCGGCGTCGACCAGATCGCGCGCGTGCTCGCCGGGCTGACCCACGGTGGCGAAGAGGACGCCGAGGCGGCCGCGTTCCTGGCGTCGCTGTTCGACCTGCTGCTGACCAGCGGCGAGGACACCGTGTGCCCGCCGATCGCCACCGCGCGCTCCTTCTTCCGCGACGGCTCCTGGCCCGGCCTGCAGGACACGGTCGACCAGTCGCTCATGCGGATGAGCCCCGATTCGAAGATCCCGGTGCTGCCGCGCCCGTCCGACTTCGGGGCCGGGCACGACACCAAGACCGTGCTGGCCCAGGTGCTCAGCGCGGTCAGCGGCTACGAGAACTACCCGGAGATGGCGCTGCGGCGCTCGGTCACCCACGACGGCAGGCGCCCGCTCACCGGTGCGCTCGCCGGTGCCCTGCTCGGCGCGCGGCTCGGCGTCCCCGGGCTGCCGTGGACCACCCGGGTGCGCTCGCGGTACCTCGTGCAGCAGCTGGCGAGCGACGCGTTCTGGCACTTCGACCAGTACAGCCCGGTTTTCGAGAGCACTTCAGGATGGGCGAGGCGGTACCCGCGATCGTGAGCACCAACGAGATCACCGAGAACTCCCGGGAGCAGGCGATCGGGCGCGTCGAGGCGTGGCTGCGCGAGCACCCCGCCGAGACCGACCTCCGAGTGCGTACGGAGTTCGTCGCCCGCAACGGTGACGGCTGGAACGTGCCGTACAACGCGGCCGCCTTCCTCGACGGCACGGACATCGGCAAGGGCCTGTTCCCGACCCCGGTGTTGTTCGTGCCCGACAACGGGGACGAGCCCCGGCACCTGGCCGCCGCGATGGCCGTGCCGAACCCGCCGACGCCGGTGGCCGCGGAAAGCGACGCCACCTGGCCCGCCGTGGTCGACTCGGATTTCGACGCCACCGCCTTCCCGAAGCTCGCCCCGCCCGAGCGCGCGATCCTGCGCTGGGAGTCCGCCGACGGCGCGGTCAAGCCGAACCCGAAGTACACGCGCGGCCCGCTGAAGATGGGCTACCCCTTCCCGCGGTCCGACGCGGAGAAGCTGTGGCAGTACCGCTCGATCGGCTGGATCGACGACCGGACCTACTTCCGGCACCTCACCGAGTGCGAGGTGCTCGACGTCGGGAACCAGACCACCTACACCTCCCCGGACCGCGTGCCGGCTTCGGTGCGGTCGTGGACGCGCACCACGATCCGGCGGTTGTTCCAAGAGCAGGGCGGCGGCTCGATCCTGCTCGACCCCGAGTCGTACAGCGCCGAGGTGGTGCGCAGCCACGTGCTGCCGGACCTGGGTGACGACTTCGGCCCCGAGCCCGTTCCGGGTACGCCCGCGGAGTACAGCGAGCTCGTGCTCAAGACGGTCGACGCGCTGGTCGAGGAGTTCGGCATCGATCCGCCGCGCTACCTGACCGGGCACCTGCCGTTCGCCGCCGAGCAGGCCAAGCGGTACGGCTACGTGCTCACCGAGCAGGAATGCCTCCAGTACGCGCGGGCGTACGCGCTGTGGTTCCGCAACCTCCGCGCGCCCGCCACCGGGGCGACCGTGAGCTGGCCGGAAGACCTGTGGGCGGCCGGGTTCGTGGAGCACCGCCGGACCGACGGCACCTCGTTCCCGTCCCCGTGGCACTTCGGCAAGTTCTTCAGGAAGCTCACCACTCAGCAGGGCAGCAACTTCCGCTGGAACCGCGTGGCCGGGGCCTACATCGGCTTCGCGCTGGGTGATTCGATCGGCGCACAGGCCGAAAAGCACGGCAGCTGGGACGGCGGCACGCTGGATCGCGGCGGGCTCACCCGGCAGCTGCTGTTCCAGACCGAAGCCGTGATCCGCGGGCTGCCGCCGGTGAACGACACCGCCGAGGTCCCGGCGTCGCTGCCGCGCGTGGGCAGGCCCGAGAGCTGGCTGAACAACGCGACCGCGGGCACCGGACCGGCACCGGCCGAGTTCTCCGCCCTGCTCGCGCCCGCGCTGGCGGCGACCATCGCGGGCGGAACCCCGATCGACGGCATCGACGTCGCTTATTCGCAGGCCATCGCGCACGAGCTGATCGGCGCGGCGGCGGGCCCGGAGCTCACCGAAAGCGCCGATCTGCTGGTCCGCGTGTTGTGGGGCCTGCTCAGCCCGGCCGACGGCCTGCCGGACCAGATGGCCATGCCGGTCTACAACCACCTCGTCTCGGTCCGGCAGTCGCTGGACGCGGAGGACCCGCTGCGGGCGGAGCTCAGCCAGGTGATCGAGCTGCGCGACGACTGGAACGGGGACGCGGCCGCGCAGATCGAGCGGATCGGCGACGGCCGGTCGCCGCGTTCGGTGCTGCTGCGCGCGTTGTTCGCCGCGGCCAAGCGCGGGGACGACCCGAGCGGCGCGATCCTGCTGGCAGCGCACCAGTCCGGCAGCTCGGTGGTCACCGCGGCGCTGACCGGGGCGCTGGTCGGCGCGCAACGCGGCATTCCCGGGCTGCCCCAGGACTGGGTGGCGCGGCTGCCGCAGCTGGGCCTGATCGACAACGTCGCCGGGGACGCCTTCTACCACTTCCACCGCTTCGGCGTGGCCCGCGAGCCGTCGGAGCAGGCGGCGTGGGAAGCCAGATATCCGCGGGGGTAGTGCATGGACGAGCTCAGCGAAGACGAGTTGGCGGTGCTGGCGCGCCTGGTGCGACGCCAGCGCGCGGCGAAGGCCACCCCGGACGCGGTCCGCGTCGAACGGGTGGAGCTGTTCCTCGGCACCGACGCCGGCGGCCGCCGCTTCCTGACCGCCGATCCGGTGGCGGACTTCGAGCCCCGGGATCAGCCGGTGCTGTCCAGGGAGGAACGGTTCCGCGGCAGCATCCTCGCCGGAGCCGTCGGTGACGCACTGGGCGCGGCCCGCGAATTCGACCCGATGGAGCGCATCCGCGAACTGCACGGTCCCGCCGGGATCACCGACCTGGTGCCCGCGTTCGGCGGCCCCGGGCGGATCACCGACGACACGCAGATGACCCTGTTCACCCTCGAAGGCCTGATCCGGGCGCACGCGCACCAGCGCGCGGGCGGGCAGCGCGGCCGCGAGCACTTCCTGCAGGACGCCTACCAGCGCTGGCTGCACACCCAGGGCGTCTCGTGGGTCAAAGCCCGCGGGCCGGAGGACCGGACGGACGGGCCGGACGGCTGGCTCATCACCCACCAGGACTTGTTCGACCGCCGGGCCCCGGGCGCGACCTGCTTCACCGCGTTGAAGGAGTTCGGCACCACCGGGCAGATGGGCACGCTGTCCCACACCCTGAACGACTCGAAGGGCTGCGGCGGCGTGATGCGCGCGGCCCCGGCGGCGCTGTGGCCGGACGTCTTCGAGACCGGCGTGTTCAGCGCGATGCTCACCCACAGCCATCCCACCGGCTACTACTCGGCGGGCGCGCTGGCGGTGATCGTGGCGCACCTCCTCGACGGCGGCTCGCTGCCGGACGCGGTGGACCAGGCGATCCAGCACCTCCGGCGCACCGACGACCGTGAGACCCAGGCCGCGCTGGACGTGGCGATCCAGCTTTCCCGGCAGGGACCGGTGACGCCGGAGAAGATCGCCACCATCGACGGCGGCGGCTGGATCGGCGAAAGCGCGCTGGCGATCGCCGTCTACGTCGCCCTGGCCACCGACAACCTCGACGACGCCCTGCTCGCGGCGGTCAACCACGACGGCGACAGCGACTCGACGGGCGCGGTCTGCGGCAACATCGCCGGGGCGATGTACGGCCCGGACGCGCTCCGCGCGAGCTGGCTGGAGCAGCTGGAACTACGGGACGCGATCGAGGAACTCATCGCCGACGCACTCGCCGAATTCGGGCCCGAGCCGCCCGAGTGGGGCGATCGCTACCCGACCGGCCTGCGCCCGGCCGCGACCGTCGGCCGGCCTCGCGCGTTGCCCGACCGGGACGAGCGGTTCCGCGGCAGCATCCTCGCCGGGGCGATCGGGGACGCGCTGGGCGCGGCCGACGAGTTCGAGCCGATCGACGTCATCCGGCACCTGCGCGGCCCGGCCGGGATCACCGACCTGGTGCCCGCGTTCGGCGGCCTCGGCAAGATCACCGACGACACGCAGATGACGCTGTTCACCCTCGAAGGCCTGATCCGCGGGCACGCCCAGCTCCGGCGCGGCGGGCAGACCGGGCTGGAGCACTTCGTCCAGAGCGCCTACCAGCGCTGGCTGCACACCCAGGACCTCGCGTGGGAGGACTGCCGCGGGCCGCGCAACCCCAGCACCGAACCCGACGGCTGGCTGATCTCGCACCGCGAGCTGTTCAGCAGGCGCGCCCCCGGCAAGACCTGCCTGACCGCGTTGATGTCCTACGGCCACAACGGGCAGATGGGCACGTTCCACCACCGGCTCAACACGTCGAAGGGCTGCGGTGGCGTGATGCGGACGGCACCGGCCGCGCTGTGGCCGGGTGACGCGCGGGCGGTGTTCAGCGTGGGCGCGATGAGCGCGGCGCTGACCCACAGCCACCCCACCGGCTACCTGTCCGCGGGCGCGCTGTCGGTGATCGTGCGGCACCTGATCGACGGCGGCGCGCTGCCGTCCGCGATCGAGGAGGCGTTCCGGCAGCTGTCGCACTGGCAGCACCACGAGGAGACCACCGCCGCGCTGCGGGCCGGGGTGCAACTCGCCGAGCAGGGACCGCCGACGCCGGAGAAGATCGCCACCATCGACGGCGGCGGCTGGATCGGCGAAAGCGCGCTGGCGATCGCCGTCTACGTCGCCCTGGCCACCGACAACCTCGACGACGCCCTGCTCGCAGCGGTCAACCACAGCGGGGACAGCGATTCGACCGGGGCGATCTGCGGCAACATCGCCGGCGCGATGTACGGCGCCGGGGCGTTGCGCCCGAGCTGGCTGGAGCGACTGGAACTACGGGATGCGATCGAGGAACTCATCGCCGACGCACTCGCCGAGTTCGGCCAGGAGCCGCCGTCGCACTCGCTCTGGGAGCTGAAGTACCCGAACTCCTGATCATGGTTCCACGTGGAACACCGATCGGCCGGGCGACTAGATTTGACTCGGATCTCACCGAGGGGCATACAAGGGGGACAGAGGCGTGCGCTACCGGATAGACGCGGCTGAGCGACCGGATTCGCTCTACGCGGCCTGGCAGGGTGAGGTGTTCCGCGCCCAGCGCTCGACCGCCGACGGCACCGTGCTGCTGGTGGCGCTTCCGGGGGAGGAAGCGCCCGCCGACTTCGACACCGAGTGGAACGGCAGCCCCGCGAAGGTGGTGCCCGAGGCCGAGGCCGCGAGCACCTTCAGCGTGCAGACGCACTGCCTGTTCGCCGACGAGATCTACCGCGTCGCCCCGCAGAACGGCGAGGCGCTGACGCTGCGGTGGACCGGGCAGGACGAGGTCCGCGCCCGCGAACTCGGCCTGACCGACTTCACCACCACCGCGGAACCCGAGGAGATCGAGGCGCTCTGGCAGGAGCGGCACGACTTCATCCCGGCGGACGCCCCCCGGGCCGAACGCGGCACCGGTGACGCGAACGCGCTGCTGCGCGCGATCGGCCGCACCATGCTCAAAGTGCTGCCGGACGGCTGGGAACGGGTCGGCGCGCAGCTGCGGCAGGTCGGCGGGTACTCCGAGCTGGAGGTCCGCGCGATCGCCGGTGACCTGGTGGTCTCGCTGTCGCCGCCGGCGCAGCTGGGGCAGTTGTTCAGCCAGCTGCGCGCGGCGATGTACGAGCCGTCCACCGGCACCTGGTTCGAGGGCACCTTCACGCTGGACTCCGGCTCGAACTTCGATTTCGACTTCGACGTGGACGCCGAGCCGCACTGGCGCTTGTCACCGGGGGAGGGCGGGCGCCCGACCGCGAAGGCCTACGAAGCCGAACTGCAGCTGTACCCGCGCGACCGCAAGCACGTGCCGAACTGGCTCGCGGCGAAGGCGGGCCTGCCGCTGGACGTGACCTTCCGGCACGCGAAGGTGGTGGACAGCCACGCCGAGGGTGAGCAGCCGGTGGTGAACCGGCCGCCGCTGCCGCCGGACGAGGTGCGCCGCGTGCTGGACTACCTGTACCGCTCGCCGGTGGCCTCGGGCCGCCCGGTGCCGCTGCCCGACCTGTTCTCCCCGCACGGCCGCCCCGACGTGCCGGACGCCTTCCACACCGACGGCCGGTGGATCTGGCCCGCCGCCGTGCCGCACTACCTGCGCAAGTACGGGGTGCCGCCGGAGCCGGAGCTGGTCGACCACATCCGGGCGAGCCTGCACCGGCCGCCGTACGTGCCGGACAAGCTGCGGCACACCGCCGAAGCCGAGGTGCTGGGCAAGCCGTACCCGCCGCAGTCCGAAGAGGACCTGCCGGGGCCGGACAAGCACACCCGCGGTGAGCGCGACGGCGACGGCCTGCCGAAACTGCGGGCCGCCGAGGTGTTCGAGGTGCTGCACCGCAGGCTGGCCGAACTGGGCGTGGCGCCTTCGCTCTACCGGGTCGGCGAGCCCGCCGACGGCGCCTGGTGCCTGCGCCGGGTGGGCGGGCACTGGGAGGTCGCGCGGTTCGAGAACGGCGAGCCGGTGGACCCGGTGCCCTTCGACCACGTGCAGGACGCGGCCCGGCACCTGATCGGCACGATGGTGCTGTACCCGGCGCTGGCCCGCGAGCCGGAGGAGGCCGAGGCCGGGCACCCGACGGACTGGCCGATCCTGCCGCTGCGGGGTGAGCCGCCGCTGAACTTCTTCCGCGCCAAGCGGATGATCGTGCTGCCCGCGGGCACCGTGGTGCAGCGCTTCGGCGGTGAGGGCGGCAACCTGGTGCACCCGGAACACGTGCGGTTCCCGGAGACCTCGCTCGCCTTCGAACGCGAGCGCGAGCAGCACACCTACGTGCTGCACCGGCCGTTGCGCGTGCTCACCGGCATCACCGTGCCGTGGGGCGCGCTGCCCGGCGGCGCGGTCGCGTACCTGCTGCCGCGGCCACTCGGCCAGCACGTGGAGACCGGCGCGATGGAGAAGGTCAGCGCGTAGTCGCGCGGATCAACACGGCGGGGGACCACCAGTAGTCGGCCAGCGACGTCACCTCGACGTCGTCGAACCCGGCTTCGGTCAGCTGTTTCACCCAGTCCCCGGCGGGCTGCTCCCAGTTGTTGCGGACGCCGCCCGGAGACACCAGGCCGAGCAGCATCGGCATCAGGAAACCCTGCGCGACCAGGTCGTCGTCGTATTCGGCGACCCCGCGCTCGTACCGGGCGGCGAGCGACGCCAGGTGTTCCGGGCTGCCCTCGGTGACGTCCGGGACGTCGAACTCGGCGAGCACCAGTTCACCGGTGCGTCCGTGCAGCGCGCGGAACACCTCCAGCCGGTCGTCCGGCTCCAGCGACTGCAGCGCGAACGTCGACTGCACGAGGTCCCAGTCCGCTCCGGTGCCGGCCAGGAACTCCTGGGCGGTGGTCTGCTCGGCGTGCACCCCGTCGCCGGTGACCCGCTCGCGCGCGGTCTCCAGCAACGCGGCCGACGGCTCCACCAGGTCGATCCGCGACGGCCGGTGGGCCGCCAGGTCCAGCGCGGGCACCAGGGCGAGCCCGTCACCGCAGCCGAGGTCGAGCAGCGAAGCCGGGCGGCGGTCGTCGTACACCGCGGCGAGCCGCCGCGCGAGCTGGTCGTAGAGGTGGACGTTGCCGCCGCCGCGGATGAACGCGGTGAACGCGGCGGGCTGGTCGTAGACGTGACCGCCGGTGGCCGAACCGAGGTGGCGGGCCAGTGCGGCACCCAGCCGTGAACCGGAACCCGCGGCTTGCCCGGCCAGCACGGCGGCTTTCGGCCGGTCCTCGTCACGCAACGCGGTCAGGCAGGCGACCAAGGTCTCGAAGGTGGAGTCCGTCAGCACGGCACCCACAATGTCACGCGGGTGCCGTTGCCCGGCGTGGATTCGACGGTCGCCTTCCCGCCGACCTCGGCCAGCCTCGCGGTGATCGACTCGCTGATGCCGAACCCGGGCGGGCGGGTGTCCGAACTGAAGCCGGTGCCGTGGTCGCGGGTGATCACCGCGATGCCGCCGTCGCGCTCCTCGACCCGCACCAGCACCTTGTCCGTGCCGGAGTGCTTCATCGTGTTGCGCATGGCCTCGCGCACGGCGTCCCGGATGGCGATCTGACGCACCTCGGACAGCGTGTCCTCGTCCAGCTCGGCGATCACCACCTGCGCGCGCAGCCCGTCACGCGCCATCTCCGCGGCGAGCGACGCGAGCTTTTCCCCGAGTGGGCGGGCACCTTCGTTCGCCGCCGCCTCGATGTACTCGCGCACCTCGACGGCCTCCGCGCGCGCCAGCCGGCGCACCTCCGCGAGCTGCTCTTCGGCCGTGCCCTGTCCCGGCAGTGCCAGCGCCTCCAGGGTCTGGAGCACGGTGTCGTGCATCAGCCGGTGCTGCCGCGCGCGTTCGGCCTGGCGGCCGTTGCGGATGCCGTAGGCCAGCGCGAGCCGGGTGCCGAGGCCGATCAGCACCAGCGCACCCGACGCGGTGAGCAGCACCCCGGCCATCGTGCCCAGCCCGGCGAACGCCCGGCCGGGGCTGAAGGTGCCGGTGTTCGCCCAGCTCATCAGCAGGTGCAGGGGAATGCTGCCGGCCAGCAGGCCGATCCCGTACGGCAGCCCGAGCGCGAGGGTGAACAACGCGACCGTGCCGAGCAGGTGCTTGCCCGGCACGGCGATCGCGTCGACGAAGACCTCCGGCGGCACCAGCGCGGCGACCACCAGGTTCGCCAGCGCGGTGAACACCGCGTCGGCGGTCAGCAGCACCGCGGCCCGGTCGCTGCGGAACGGCGCCGAGCGCAGCATCCACCGCACGCCGTACGCGTTGAGCAGCACCGACAGGATCGCCACGGTGAGCACCGGTGCCGCACCGGTGCCGCCGTGCCTGCCGAGGTAGGCGATGAGCGCACCCGGCACCGCGATCAGCCGGTAGACCATCGGCACGAAGGCGACATAGCGACCCGCGCGCAGGAGCAGCCCGTCGCTGGCGCGCGGGTCCACCGGCGCGGCCATCGCCGAGATCCGGCGCAGCGCTCTGACCGGGGTCGGGTCCGCGACCTCGTCCGACAGCTCGCTGCTGGCGGTCGCGATCGCCGGCGCACCCCGCCGGAGCAGGGTGACGAGGAAGCTGGCCTGCTGGGGCGGTCCCTGGCGGCGCATGACTCTCCATCTCACCTGTGGGGGAAGTGAGTATCGTTCATCCGATCGGCATTCGGATCAACAGTCGGAGAAGATCGGCCGAACGTTCTAGTTATCCCGGCGTGGTCTGGTCCGGTCCGGTGAGCCCCTGTTCGGCCGCCCAGCGGCGCAGCTCGGCGACGGCTTCGTCGTGCTCCAGCGGACCGCGGTCCAGCCGCAGCTCCTTGAGGAACTTCCACGCCTGGCCGACCAGTGGCCCCGGCGGCAGGCCGAGCAGCTTCATGATCTCGTTGCCGTCGAGGTCGGGGCGCACCTTGGCGAGGTCCTCGGCGGCGGCGATCCGGGCGATCCTGGCTTCCAGGTCGTCGTAGGTGCGCTGCAACGCGGCGGCCTTGCGCTTGTTGCGCGTGGTGCAGTCGGCGCGGACCAGCTTGTGCAGCCGGGACAGCAGGGGACCGGCGTCGGTGACGTACCGGCGCACCGCCGAGTCGGTCCACTCGCCCTTGCCGTAGCCGTGGAACCGCAGGTGCAGGAAGACCAGCTGGGAGACCTGCTCGACGATCTCCTTGCTGTACTTCAGCTCGCGCAAACGTTTGCGCGTCATCTTCGCGCCGACCACCTCGTGGTGGTGGAAGCTGACCCCGCCGCCGTCTTCGAACTTGCGCGTGGCCGGCTTGCCGATGTCGTGCAGCAGCGCGGCCAGGCGCAGCACCAGGTCCGGCTCGGCGTCCGGGTCCTCCTGGCGCTCCAGCCCGATCGCCTGGTCCAGCACGGTCAGCGAGTGCTGGTAGACGTCCTTGTGCTGGTGGTGCTCGTCGATGGCCAGGCGCATGCCGGGCACCTCGGGCAGCACGTGGTCGGCCAGCCCGGTGTCCACCAGCAGTTCCAGGCCGAGGCGGGGGTGCGCGCCGGTGAGCAGCTTCGACAGCTCGGCCTGCACCCGCTCGGCGGTGATCCGCCTGATCTCCCCCGCCATCGAGGTCATCGCCTCGACCACGCGCGGCGCGGGCTCGAAGCCGAGCTGCGAGACGAACCGCGCGGCCCGCAGCATGCGCAGCGGGTCGTCGGAGAACGACTCCTGCGGGGTGGCGGGGGTGTCGAGCACCTTCATCCGGACCGCGTCCAGGCCGCCGTGGGGGTCGACGAAGGACTTCGACGGCAACTCGATCGCCATCGCGTTGCAGGTGAAGTCACGCCGGAGCAGGTCACCGTCGATGCTGTCGCCGAAGGTGACCTCCGGGTTGCGGCTGACCTGGTCGTAGCTGTCCGCCCGGAAGGTGGTGATCTCCAGCTGCGAGCCGTCCTTGGTCACCCCCACCGTGCCGAAGGCGATGCCGACGTCCCACACCGCGTCGGCCCACCCCGCGACCACGGCCAGTACCTGGTCCGGCCGGGCGTCGGTGGTGAAGTCGAGGTCGGGCGACAGCCTGCCGAGCAGGGCGTCGCGGACGCTGCCACCCACCAGGTACAGGCGGTGGCCGGCGGCGGCGAAGCGGGCGGCGAGCTGATCGGCCACCGGTGAGATGCGCATCAGCTCGATCACCGCGTTCCGCTGGACGGCGAGTTCGTTCACTGGGATCCCACCACGTAGGCGGTGCACTTACTACACACACAGATCAACACGGACACGAGAAGCCAGCGTACCGGCGCACGCTGTTGCTCTAGCATCGCAGCATGCCTGGATCGGCCGGTCGCTCCGGTGGCGCCAAACCGGGACGCCGATCCCGGCGCCGCCGCGGGAGAAGGCTGACCACGGTGGACGAGACCTCGGCCGGTGGGCTGGTGGTCGACGCCGAGCGGGAGAACGCGGTGCTGATCGGCAGGCTCGACCGGCGCGGGAAACTGCTCTGGTCGCTCCCCAAAGGGCATATCGAAGACGGTGAGACCACCGAGCAGACCGCGGTGCGCGAGGTGAAGGAGGAGACCGGCATTTCCGCGCACGTGCTCCAGCCACTGGGCACCATCGACTACTGGTTCGTCGCCGAGCGGCGGCGGGTGCACAAGACCGTGCACCACTTCCTGCTCGAAGCCTTCGGCGGCGAGCTGTCCGACGAGGACGTCGAGGTGACCGAGGTCGCGTGGGTGCCGGTGGCCGAACTGGAGGCCAAGCTCGCCTACGCCGACGAGCGCACCCTGGTCCGCAAGGCCCGCGAACTGTTCGCGGAACAAGCTTCCCGCTCCTCCGCAGAGGGAGTCCCCGAGTGAAAAGGCTGGCCTCGGCCACGCTGACCGCGTTCCTCCTGGTGGTGCAGGCGTTCATCGGTGTTCCGGCGAACGCTGCCCAGGCCCAGCCGGTGCCGGAGGCGCCGAGCAGGCTCCGGCTGGACATCGACGAGATGAACCCGCGCCTGCTGGTGTCGACCTCGTCCACGCTGACCGTGTCCGGCACGGTGACCAACACCGGTGACCGCCGGATCACCGGTGTGCGGGTGCGCCTGCAGCTCGGCGAGCGCCAGACCACCTCCCGCCAGCTCGGCGAGGCACTGGCCGAAGCGCCGCCGACGGACGCCTCGATCACCGACTACACCGACGTCGCACGCGTGGTGGAGCCCGGTCAGACGGTTCCGCTCCAGATCACCGTGCCCCTCGGCGGGGACGCGAAGGCGCTGGTCAGCAAGCCGGGTGTGTACCCGCTGCTGGTCAACGTGAACGGCACGCCCGACCGCGGCGGCCAGGCCAGGCTGGCCGCGTTCAGCATGCTGCTGCCGGTGCTCGGCGTGCCGGGGCAGAGCGCGCCGCCGCGGCCGGAGCGCCCCACCGAGCTGTCCGTGCTGTGGCCGATCGCGGACACCCGCCCGCGCGTGGTGGCCGCGCCGTTCGGCGGCACGCTGGTGCTCTCCGACGACCAGCTCGCCATCGACCTGGCTCCCGGTGGCCGCCTCGACAACCTGATCACCGCGGCGAAGAACGTCCAGAGCGACTCTCGCCTGTTCGACTCGCTGTGCTTCGCGATCGACCCCGACCTGCTCGAAACCGTCGAGAAGATGACCGGCGGCTACCTGGTGCGCACCACCGACGGCGGGCAGGCGCCCGGCCGCGGCAACGAGACCGCGACCCGCTGGCTCGGCGCCCTGCGTCAGCTGCTCCAGGGCGCGTGCGTGCTGCAACTGCCCTACGCCGATGCCGACCTCCCCGCGCTGGGCCAGGTCACCGACGGCGACTCCGCGCTGACCAAGACCGCGGTCGACAACACCTCCCTCTACGAGCGCCTGCTCGGGGTCAAACCGCTGCCCGGCGTGCTGTGGCCGAACGGCGGGCTCGACTCGGCCACCCTCGGCACGCTCGCCGACGCCAGGGTGACCACGGTGATCGCCGAGTCCGACCAGCTGGTCTCCACCCGGCCGCTGACCGCGCCCGCCACCATCGAAGGCACCAACCTGCGCGGGGTGGCCATCGACCCGCTGCTCACCCGGTCGATGGCGGTGACCCGCCCGGCCGACGGCACCGCGGCCAACCTGACCCCGGCCGACGACCCGGACGTCACCGCGCAGAACGCGCTCGCCGTGCTCGCCTTCCAGACCGGCGCGCAGTCCGACACCAGCGGCGCGCCGCTGCTGCTGGCCCCGCCGCGCCGCTGGACCGCGCCGGTCGACGAGCTGACCCTGCTGCTGCGCACCGTCGGCGACTACGCCGGCCTCGGCATGGTCTCGCCGAAACCGGTGCTGGAGGAGCTGGCGGCGCCGGTCAAGGGCACCGCGAAGATGGACTACTCGGCCAAGGACGCCCCCGCCGAGCTGCCGCAGCCGGTGATCAACTCCCTGCACGAGACCGAGCAGGACACCGCCGACTTCGGCGGCTCGCTGACCGAGGACCCGACCACCCAGGTGGAGCCGGAGGACCTGGTCAAGCCGGTGCGCGCCGGGCTGATGCGGGCTTCCTCGACGGCCTGGCGCGCCGACACCGCGGGCGCGCTGGCCGCCGCCGGGGACGCGCGCAGCCAGCTCGACGGGCTCCGCGGCCAGATCACCGTCGAGACCCCGCGCCAGCAGATCTCGCTGGCTTCGGACACCTCGCCGCTGCCGGTGACGCTGAAGAACTCGCTGCCGGTCGGCGTGACCGTGCGGGTGAACCTGAGCAACTTCACCGGCCTGCGGCCCGAGCAGATCCCGGACCGCCCGCTGCCCGCCCGCGGCTCGGTGCCGCACCTGATCCAGGCGGAGGCGCTGCGCACCGGGCACTTCAGCGTGGACGTCTCGCTGAGCACCCCCGGGGGCACGCCGCTGGGCGCACCGGCGCGGATGGAGCTGAACTCCACCCAGTTCGGGTTGATCACGCTGATCGTGACGATCGTGGCTGGCGCGGCCCTGCTGCTGCTGTCCGGTCGCCGGATCTACCGGCGGATCCGCGGGAAGGACCAGGCCCAGGCCTCCTGAGCCGGTGTGTTCGTAATTTACCCTCAGTAACTCCTTGACGCCGATGGGTGGACTGGACCATTCTTCGGTCCATTCCCACTAAACCGTGAATCGGTTTCATGAATGGTGAGGGGCTACGCGAACCATGGCAGCGTCAAGAACCCGCAGGATGCTCGTGCTCACCTGCGCCATCGCCACCCTGAGCACGGCGGCCGCCTGCTCTTCCGAACCCGGCGCGCTGCCGGGTGCACCCGGCTCGACCGGCCAGGGGATCATCGACCGCGCGCCGGTCGCGACCGCGGAGGCCATCGCCGCCAGCCCGACCGCCATGGCGATCAAGCAGCGCGGTCAGCTGCTCATCGGCGGCTCGCTGGACGCGCCCCTGCTCTCGCAGCAGAACCCCGCCACCGGGGAGACCGAGGGCTTCGACGCCACCCTGGGCAAGCTGCTGGCCAAGTACATCATCGGCTCGCCCGACGCGAAGGTCGTCAACTCCAGTTCCGAAACGCGTGAGGCGCTGCTGCAGAACAGCACCGTCGACGTGGTCTTCCAGACCTACACGATCACCCCGCAGCGCGCGCAGAAGGTGGCCTTCGCCGGCCCGTACCTGATGTCCGGCCAGGCGATCGCCACGATGAAGGACAAGACGGCGATCAAGAAGCCGTCCGACCTCAACGGCAAGAAGGTCATCGCGGGCGCGAACACCCCCGGCATCGAGGCGATCAAGCAGCAGGCCCCGAACGCGGACATCGTCAGCTTCGCCACCGACCCGGAGTGCGTGCAGGCGCTGGAGCAGAACCGCGGTGAGGCCTACGTGCAGGACCTGACCCTGCTCGCGGCTTCGGCCAGGCTCAACGACAAGCTCCAGATCGTCGGCGAGCCGTTCACCAGCGACCCGTACGGCATCGGCCTCAAGCTCGGCGACGACGCGTTCAAGCGGTTCGTCAACGACTGGCTGGTCCAGTTGCAGCAGGCGGGCATCTGGCAGCAGGTGTGGAAGGACTCGCTGGGCACCGTGGTGTCCGGTGAAGCGCCGGCGCCCCCCGCCATCGGTTCCGTGCCGGGCTCCTGACGTTGGACGTACTGCTCGACAACCTCGGCACCTTCGCCGAGGGGGTGGCGACGACGGTTGAGCTGACAACGCTGTCATTCCTCGGTGCCCTCGCCATCTCGCTGGTCATCGTCACGTTCCGGGTTTCGCCGGTGCGGCCGCTGCGCCTGTTCGGCACGGCCTACGTCGAGGTCTTCCAGAACGTGCCGCTGCTGCTCTGGATCCTGTTCTTCGTCTTCGGCCTGCCGAAGCTGGGGATCCGGTTCGAGCTGTTCACCACCGCGGTGCTGGCCGTGGCGATGTACTCGGCGGCCTACTACGCCGAGGCGCTGCGGACCGGCATCAACACCGTGGCGGCCGGTCAGGCCGAGGCCGCGCGAGCGCTCGGCCTCGGCTTCGGCCAGTCGCTGCGGTGGGTGGTGCTGCCGCAGGCGCTGCGCTCGGTGGTGCAGCCGCTCGGCAACCTCACGGTGATGCTGCTGATGAACACCGCGCTGGCCGCCGGGGCCGGGCTGGTCGAACTGAGCACCGCGGCCAACCGCGTCAACCTGGTCGAGGCCGAGCCGATCCTGATCTTCTCCGGCGCGGCGGTGGTCTACGCCCTGCTCGCGCTGCTGATCACCACCGCCACCCGGTTGCTCGAGCGGAGGCTGGTGATCCACCGGTGAACGTGCTGTTCGACGAGCCGGGCCCGCGGGCCCGGCGCCGGATCCGGGTCGCCACCGCGGTCAGCGTGCTGGCGGGCGCGCTGCTGTTCGCGCTGGCCGTCCGGCAGTTCGCGATCAACGGCGAGCTGGACTGGAAGAAGTGGGCGCCCTACACGCAGTGGCCGAACTGGCGCTACCTGCTGACCGCGCTCGGCCAGACCCTGCTCGCCGCCGGGTTGTCCGCGGGCCTCGGCGGCCTGGCGGGACTGCTGCTCGCCGTCGCCCGGGTGTCACGGAACGTGGTCGTCAGCGGATTCGCGCGGGCGTACATGGAGACGGTCCGGGTCATCCCCGCGGTACTGCTCATCTACGTCGTGCTGTTCGTGCTGCCGAGCCTCGGACTGGACCTGCCGCTGCTGTGGAAGCTCGTGGTGCCGCTGGCGGTGTCGAGTTCGGCGCAGTTCGGCGAGATCTTCCGGGCGGGCATCCTCTCGCTGGACCGGGGGCAGGGCGAGGCCGCGGCCGCGCTCGGGTTGAACAACGGTCAGGCGATGCGGCTGGTCATCCTGCCGCAAGCGCTGCGACGAGTGGTGCCGTCGCTGGTCAGCCAGACCGGCGGCGTGCTGAAGGACACCTCGCTGGGCTTCTTCGTCAGCTACGCCGAGCTGCTCTTCAGCGGCAAGGTGCTGATCGGCTACTACCAGAACCAGCTGCTCATCCAGACCTACCTCGTCATCGGGGCCATCTACTTCACCGCCAACTACGCTCTGTCGCGCTTCGCCCGATGGCTCGAACGACGCGGTAATTCGAACCGCCCACCCCGCGGCCATTACCCTGGGCATCGTTGAGTAGGCAGCCGATGGATTGGGCACGTGTTGGACAGAGAGCCGGGCTCGCCACCGGAGCGACCCGGGCGACAGCGGTCTGACCGGCCACCCCAGGCCACGCCGCCTCGACCCGAACGCTCGGAGCGACAGCAACCGCCCGACCGGACCCCGCCGGCCAGGGCGCAACGGCCCACGCCCGCGGACGGCCGCCCCCGCCAGGTACCCGTGCGGAAAACTCCGCCCCCCACCCGCGCGATGCCGGTCCCTCCACCCCCACCCCGCCCGGACGGCCGCCCGATCCCGGATGGCCGCCCAATTCCGGACGGTCGGCCAGGCCCCGACGGTCGCCCCCCGCTGGATGGCCGTCCTGGTCCCGACGGCCGTGGCCCCGATGGTCGCCCGGCCCCCGACAGCCGCCTGGGCACCGATGGGCGCCCGGGCACCGGCGGCTGGCCGGGAATCGACGGCTGGCCCGATGCCCGCCCGGGCCCGGATGGCCGCCCGGCCCCCGATCGCTTCGACGGCCCTCCGGTTCGCGACGGCCGCCCGGCGCCGGACGGCCGGTCCGGTCGCGACGGCCGCCCCGGTCCGGACGGTCGTCCCGGTCCGCCCGTGGATCGCCGTCCCGGACCGCCACCGCCGCCGCCGAACAGCAGGCCGGGGGCACCGCCGGTGCATCCCGATCAGCCCGGCCGCCCGCAGGTCAGCGGCCCCCACGCCCAACCGGGCCAGCCCCGCGGCCCGCTGCGCCCGCCGCCGCCGATCCCGCAGCGGCCCCCGCGACCCGAGCCGCCGGTCCGCCCGTGGAACCGCGATCGCCCCGACGGTCCGCCACCCCAGCGGCCCCGGGTCGAATACACCCAGCTCATCCCGGTCGACCGCGGCCTGCCGCCCGGCGCGCGCTGGCCCACCGCCGACCCGGACATGCACCGGCCGTACGACGAGTACGCCACCCGCTTCATCCCGCGCATCTCCGACGGCGTCACGCCGACCGAGGCCCAGCCCAGCGGTGGCGCGAGCGGCACCCCGTCGCTGGCCAAGTCCAGCGGCCGGATGGCGATCGCCACGCTGACCAGCCGGATCACCGGGTTCGCCTGGAAGGTGATGCTCGGCGCGGTGGCCTCGCTCGGGGTGATCTACGACTCCTTCACGGTGGCCAACACGCTGCCGCTGATCATCAACGAACTGCTGCTCGGCGGCGTGCTGACCAGTGTCGTGGTGCCGTTGCTCGTCCGCTCGCAGGACGACGAGGACGGCGGCGAGGCCTACACCCAGCGCTTGCTCACCATGGCGACCACGGTGCTGCTGCTCGGCACCGTGCTCTCGGTCGCCTTCGCCCCCCAGGTCACCGGCCTGCTGATGGCCGAGGGCGGCGGGGGCAACTCGGAGGTGGCCACCTGGTTCGCCTACCTGCTGCTGCCCGGCCTGCTGTTCTACGGGTTGTTCGCGGTGCTCTCGGCGATCCTGAACGCCAAACAGATCTTCGGGCCCGCCCAGTGGGCCCCGGTGATCAACAACCTGGTCATCTTCGTGACCATCGGCCTCTACGCCATCCTGCCCGGTGACCCGACGCTGGTGCCGTCGAAGATGAGCGAGCCGAAGGTGCTGGTACTCGGCCTCGGCGTGCTGACCGCGATGACCGTGCAGGCACTGTTCCTGCTGCCCGCCCTCAAGCGGTCCGGCTTCAAGTTCAAGTGGCGCTGGGGCCTGGACTCGCGGCTGAAGGAGTTCGGCGGCCTGGCGATGTGGATCTTCGCCTACGTGGCGATCAGCCAGATCGGCATGATCATCAACACCAACGTGCTGACCAGCGGGCAGGCCGGTGGTGTGTCGATCTACTCGAACGCCTGGCTGCTGTTCCAACTGCCGTACGGGATCATCGGCGTCTCGCTGCTGACCGCGATCATGCCGCGGATGAGCCGTGCGGCCGCCGACGGCGAGACCAAGAAGCTCGTCGCCGACATGTCCTACGCCTCGCGCATCTCCACGGTGATGCTGGTGCCGATCTCCGCGGTGATGACCGTGGCGGGCACGTCGATCGGCGTCGCGCTGTTCGCCTGGGGCAAGGGCGAACTGGCCGACGCCGAGCGACTGGGCCAGGCGCTGGCCGTGTCGGCCTTCGGCCTGCTGCCGTACGCGCTGGTCATGCTGCAGATGCGGGTGTTCTACGCGATGAAGGACTCCCGCACGCCGACGCTGATCATGGTGGTGATGACCGGGGTCAAGATCCCGCTGCTCTACCTGTCCTCGGCGCTGCTCGCGCCGCAGCACATCGTGCTCGGCGTGATGATGGTGAACTCGCTCGTCTTCGTCATCGGCGCGATGCTCGGGCAGGTTTGGCTCTGGGTCCGCCTGGGCAACCTGCGCAGCAAACGGGTACTGGGGGTGATCCTGTTCACCATCGTCGCCAGCGCCGCCGGAGTCGGTGCCGCGCTGGTCGTCGGCATGATCGTGCCCGACGCGCTGGGCGCCACCCTGCAGGCCTGGGTGCGGCTCGTGCTCCAGGGCGTGGTCGGGATCGGGGTCTCCTTCGGTGTGCTGATGGCTTTGAAGGTCGAGGAGCTGAAACCGGCGACCTCGAGAATCACCCGGTTGATCAAGCGGGGGTAACGATTTCGGCGTGGAACGGCATAGTGCTCGTGTCACATTCACGTACCCTCGGTTGGAGAAATGCAGGAGAGTGCGGTGGACACGAGCCGAAAAGAAGGGGGTGCGGGGAAGGTGGGAGCCCGTGCCCGGAGTGGACCGCTGGCGCCCGGGGCCGTGGTCGGCGACGGCCGCTACCGCCTGCTGGCGCAGTTCGGCATCGACGAACGCGCCGACGCGCACCTCTGGCGCGCTCGTGACGGCCAGCTCCGGCGCGATGTCGCACTGACCCTGCTCGTCGGCGACCCGGCCGACGCGGACGCCGCCCGCTCGGCCCGCCGCACCCTCGAACGCGCCGCGCACGCCGCCAAGTTCAACCATGACGGGGTAGCCCGCGTCCTCGATGTGCTGAACCTCGGCAACGGCATCACCTCCAGTGAGGGCCTGCTCGGCATCGTGGTCGCCGAATGGACCAAGGGCAGCGACCTGGTCGACCTGGTCGCGGACAAGCCGGTCGAGCCCGCCGCCGCCGCACGCATGGTCGGCGCGCTGGCGCAGGCCGTGGAGCAGGCCCACCAGTCCGGTCTGGTGCTCGGCCTCGACCACCCGCAGCGCCTGCGCCTCACCCCGGACGGCGCGCTGCGCCTCGCCTTCCCCGGTCCGCTGCCCGACGCCACCCTGCGCGACGACGTCAAGGCCATCGGCGGCGTGCTGTACCTCCTGCTCACCGGCCGCTGGGCGCTGCCGGGCGGGCCGCCCGCCATTCCGAGCGCGCCCCACGCGCCGAACGGCCGGATCGTGCCGCCGCGGTCGCTGCAGTCCCGCGTGCCGCAGACGCTTTCGTCGCTGGCCGTGCGCACCATCGAGGACGGCGGGCACGGGGGCATCCGCACCAGCTCGGCCATCCTCGCGGTGCTCGGCCAGGCCGCCGAGGAAGAGGAACGCACCCAGCTGATCAACCAGGTCGGCGCCCCGCCGGAGGAAGAGGCCGACCCCGACGGCGCGATCTGGACCACGAAGAAGCCGGTCAAGGACTCGGCGCGGCGGCGGAAGCTGGCGCTGGGCGTGACCGTGCTGGTGGTGACCGCGGTCGGCATCCTGGCCTGGCTCGGCATGCTGGCGATCTCGTTCTTCCAGGAAAGCCCCGAAGCCGGTGGCCCGACGGTGAACGTCGCCGAGCCGACGCCCACCGCGGCACCCGATCCCGGCGGCAACCCGGCTCCGCCGCCTGGGGAGCAGCCCGCCGGCGGTCCGCCGGTGAAGCCGGGGAGCGTCAACGTCTACAACCCCAGCGGCGAGGGTGATGCCCCGGCGCGGGCGAAGAACGTGCTCGACGGCAAGCGCGACACGTTCTGGCGCACCGACGAGTACCGCCAGCAGTTCCCGGACCTCAAGCCCGGCGTCGGCCTGCTCCACAGCTTCGACCAGCCGGTGAAGCTGAGCGCGGTGAAGATCGCCGCGGACAGCCCCGGCACCACGGTGGAGATCAGGACAGCGGACAAGAAGAACCCCAAGTTCGCCGAAACGCGCCTGGTCGGAGCGGGTGAGCTGACCGGACCCGACACCGAGATCAAGATGCAGGGGCCCGCCGAAGGCCGGTACGTCATCGTGTGGATCACGAAGCTGGGTACCGACGGCGACAAGCACGTCACGCAGATCAACGATTTGGAGTTTTTGTCGGCTGCCTAGTGTCCCTCGTGTGGGGGAAGGGGTAGTCGATAGGCTCTCAGGAGTGACCGCTGCAACTCCCACGGACGCCGCGCTCATCGCGGCGCACGCCGCGGGCGATCCACATGCCTTCAGTGAGCTGGTCCGCCGACATCGAGACCGGATGTGGGCCGTCGCCCTGCGCACCCTGCGAGATCCCGAGGAAGCGGCCGACGCCCTGCAGGACGCCTTCATCTCGGCGTTCCGCGCGGCCGGCAACTTCCGGGCCGAGTCGCAGGTGACCACCTGGCTGCACCGCATCGTGGTGAACGCCTGCCTCGACCGGGTCCGCCGCCGTCAGGCGCGGCCCACCGTCCCCCTGCCCGAGACCAGCCACAACGAACCGGCCACGCCCCGCGATTCGATGTCCGAGCGGGAAACCCGCCTGGTCATCAAGGAGGCGCTGGACCACCTGCCCGAGGACCAGCGCGCCCCGATCGTGCTGGTCGACGTGGAGGGGTACTCGGTGGCCGAGACCGCGGCGATGCTCGGAATCGCCCAGGGCACGGTGAAAAGCCGGTGTGCCAGGGGCCGCGCCAAGCTCGCCAAGGTTCTCGGACATCTGCGGAACCCCGACGCGGAACCCGGCGTCCCAACTAACGAAAGCAAACATGACCGCACCGAGCGGCGTGTGACGCGTCCGCTCGGGACGCAGGGTCAGAGGGAGGGACGATGACGGACGAGAGTCGGGGGATTGGCGGGGCCGTGGGCCCGCCTTGGTCTGTCGACGTGCTCGCCGACCTGCATGCGGGAGTGCTCGATGAGCGGGAGGCGGCCGAGCTGTGGCCGCTCGTCCGCGCGGACGCCGAAGCTTCGGCGATCATCGAGGCGCTGGAGTCCACCACGGCCGATCTCGCCGCCCTCGGTGACGCCGACGTGGACCCCATGCCGGCGGAGTTCGCGGCGCGGCTGGACGCCGCGCTGGCCGAAGAGATGGCGCGGTCGGCGGGAAACGCCGGTCCGGCGGTGGCGGAGCCGATGGCACCGCCGGTCGCGCCCGTGGTCGGCATCGACGTCGCCCGCCGCAAGCGCCGGGCGAAGATCGCCGGCTGGGGCGCCGGCGTGGTCGGCATCGCGGCGGCGGCCATCGCGGCGATCGCCATCGCGGTCCCGGGAGGTAGCGGCGACAGCACCGGTCAGCCACCGGCTGCGCAGCCGCCACCCGGCCTCGGCTCGAACGAGCCACCGCTGGCGCTGCAGCAGGACAACATCCCGATCGGCGAGATCATCGGCTCCACCGGGAAGACCGACTACGGCCCGCTGGGCACCCAGGACCGCGTCGACCAGTGCCTGACCGAGCAGGGTTTCGACCCCGCGGTGAAGCCCGCTGGCATCCGCGGCGTCACCGTGGACGGGCAACCGGCGACGATGGTGATCCTCACGCCCGGCGTCATCGGCCAGTTCCAGCTGGTCGCACTGACCCCGGACTGCCAGAAGCTGATGGACAAGACGGTCGGCGGAAAATAGGCGCCTGAGCAGGGGCGGCACCTTCGAGGTGCCGCCCCTTTCTCGTGAGCTGCGGTGTGCGTCACCCCTCGGGAACACCGCGACCTACGATCGTGTTAGGCCAGGTACACGGCTACTACGAGCGGAGGCAAAGGGTGGCTGCAGAGGACGTTCGGAACCTGATCATCGTCGGATCGGGTCCCGCCGGCTACACCGCGGCGGTGTATGCGGCGCGCGCGCAGCTGGACCCGCTGGTGTTCGAGGGGTCCCAGTTCGGCGGGGCGCTGATGACCACCACCGAGGTGGAGAACTACCCCGGTTTCCGCGATGGCATCCAGGGCCCGGCGCTGATGGAGGAGATGCGCGAGCAGGCCAAGCACTTCGGTGCCGACCTGCGTGCCGAGGACGTCGAGGCGCTGGACCTGACCGGCGAGGTCAAGTACGTCACGGTCAACGGCAAGCGGTACGCCGCGCGGGCCGTCGTGCTGGCCATGGGGGCCGCCGCGCGCTACCTGCACGTGCCGGGGGAGCAGGAGCTGCTCGGCCGCGGGGTCTCGTCCTGCGCCACCTGTGACGGCTTCTTCTTCCGCGACCACGACATCGCCGTGGTCGGCGGCGGCGACTCCGCGATGGAGGAAGCCACCTTCCTGACCAAGTTCGCGAAGTCGGTGACCATCGTGCACCGCCGCGAGGAGTTCCGCGCCTCGAAGATCATGCTCGAGCGCGCCCGCGCCAACGACAAGATCAAGTGGGCGCTGAACAAGGCGATCACCGGTGTCGCCGGCGAGGACAAGGTCAGCGGGCTGAAGCTCGAGGACACCCGCACGGGTGAAACCTCGACCCTCGACGTGACCGGCTTCTTCGTCGCGATCGGGCACGACCCCCGCAGCGAACTGGTCCGCGGACAGGTGGATCTGGACGACAACGGGTACGTGGTGACCCAGGGGCGCAGCTCCTACACGAACGTGGACGGCGTGTTCGCCGCCGGCGACCTGGTCGACCACACCTACCGGCAGGCGATCACCGCGGCGGGCTCGGGCTGCGCGGCGGCGATCGACGCGGAACGCTGGCTCGCGGAGCACGCCGTGACCGAGCAGGCGCAGGAAGCGCCGGAGCTGGTCGGCGGGGGCTACGGCCCCGGCGCCAACTGAAACTTTCCGGTCCACCGATGAAGGAGAGATGATGGCCGACACGGTCAAGGTGACTGACAAGAGCTTCACCGACGATGTCCTGACCAGCGAAAAGCCGGTCCTGGTGGACTTCTGGGCGACCTGGTGCGGCCCGTGCCGCATGGTGGCCCCGGTGCTGGAGGAGATCGCGGCGGAGCACGGCGACAAGCTGACCATCGCCAAGCTCGACATCGACGAGAACCCCAACACCGCGCGTGACTACCAGGTCATGTCGATCCCGACGCTCATCCTGTTCCAGGGTGGCAAGCCGGTGAAGCAGATCGTCGGCGCGAAGCCGAAGGCCGCGCTGCTCTCGGACCTGTCCGAGGTGCTGTGACGCGGGGTTGAACCAACCCGCCCGGGTGAACCGTATCGAATGGTGCGGGGCACCCGGGCTTTTTCGCGTACCCGCGCCGGTCAGGCCGTCACACCAGCGGGGTTCGCGGCGATGAACCGGTTACCCGGTCCGATGACCGGGAGCACGCTAGGCAACCCTGCGCGCTCACCGAGAGTTCGCAGGGCACAATAGAACTCCAGGGCTTTGCTGCCCAGTGAGAATTCGCCCAGCGCCGATTCGGCGCCCAAGGAAGAGCGAGGAGTGCATGCGGGTACTCCGCCGCGGTGACGCCGGCCCCGATGTCGCCGAGATCAGGTCGATGCTGGCCGCGCTGGATCTGCTGCCCCCGGTGAACGGTTCGCCCGGCTCCTTCGACATGGCGGTGGAACAAGCCGTGCGGGCGTTCCAGCAGCGCCGGGGCCTGATCACCGACGGGATCGTCGGCCCGGCCACCTACCGGGCCCTGCGTGGCGCCAGCTACCACCTGGGCAGCCGCCCGCTGGCCTACCTGATCTCCGCGCCGGTGCACGGTGACGACGTGTTCGCGCTGCAGGAGCGGCTGACCGAGCTCGGCTTCGACGCCGGCCGCCCGGACGGCGTCTTCGGCCCGCAGACCGAGCAGGCGCTGCGGACCTTTCAGCGCGACTACGGCCTGGTCGTGGACGGCATCTGCGGTGGCGGCACGGTCCGCGCGCTGCGGCAGCTGTCCCCGCGCGCCCGCGGTGGCCGCCCGGTGTTCCTGCGCGAGCAGGAGCAGGTCCGGCGCTCCGGCCCGCGGCTGCGTGGCAAGCGCATCGTGATCGACCCCGGCCACGGCGGTCAGGACGGCGGTGTGGTCGTCGGCAACCTGCGCGAGGCCGACATCGCCTGGGACCTGGCCCGGCGGCTCGAAGGCCGGATGAAGGCCACCGGCATGGAAGCCCTGATCT
Source organism: Saccharothrix sp. AJ9571 (assembly GCF_021725495.1). Lineage (NCBI taxonomy): Bacteria > Bacillati > Actinomycetota > Actinomycetes > Pseudonocardiales > Pseudonocardiaceae > Saccharothrix > Saccharothrix sp. AJ9571. The sequence goes on from NZ_CP091382.1 coordinate 2,472,305, forward strand.
CCCGGGGCCCGGACCACAGCCCGGCCGAAGCCGACCGCGCCGCCTTCGCCAACGAGGCCGGGGCGGACCTGTTCCTTTCGCTGCACAGCGACCAGAACCACTCGCCGTACGCCCAGGGCGTGGCGAGCTTCCACTACGGCACCGGCAACGGCACCAGCTCCACGGTCGGCGAACTGCTCGCGGGCTTCATCCAGCGCGAGCTGGCCGCGCGCACGGGTCTGCTCGACTGCCGCGCGCACCCGAAGACCTGGGAAATCCTGCGCATGACCCGCTGCCCCGCGGTGCGCGTGGAGATCGGCTACCTGACCAACCCGGACGACCGGCGGCGCATGTCGGACCCGGCCTTCCGGGACGTGGTCGCCGAAGGCATCCTGATCGCGGTGAAGCGCCTGTACCTGCTGGGCGAGGGCGACCAGCCCACCGGCACCTTCACCTTCGCCGACGTCCTCGCCTACGAACTGGCCAAGGCCGACTAACCCCCGGTCAACTCGAGAAACCCCCCGATCCCCCGCGGCGGCGGCCCGACCACCACAGTCGGGCCGTAATCCGCGCCGTCCGCGGCGAACGGGAACTCCGCGAACCGAACGGCACGCACCACCTCGGCTCCGCGCTTGAACACCACGATGCCGCCGTGCTCACCGCCGTCGATCTCGGACAGGTCCAACCGCCCACCGGCACCTCGTCGCTTCTTCTCAGGCGCCCGTCCGCGCTGATCACCACCGCGTCCCCGTCGCGGACCGCCTGTTCGAGCAGTTCGTCGCCTCCCCGCTCTACGCGGCGATCTGCACCGGCATCGTTGCCCTCCCCGGCACGACGGCATGGCGAACAGCACACCGATCTCAGAAAGTGCTGTGGCGAGAACCGACTGTAACCGAGCCGAGATGGCCGGTTAAGCACCTTTCGCGGACGGTCTTGAACACCAATCAGCCGGAGCAGTACCAGAGGACACAGCAGCACCTGGGGACAACTGGGCACAAATCTGTGGACAACTCGTCACACTGTTCACAAACTGTGGATAACCCAGTCAGGAGCGGGCGATGCTCGGCTCGGCGGTGGTGATGGTCACCTGACCGAGCAGGCGCTCGAGCGCCGCTTCGACGTCTTCCTTCCAGGAGATCGCCGACCGCAGTTCCAACCGCAGGCGCGGGAACTGCGGGTGCGGGCGCACGGTCTTGAAGCCCACCGCCTGCAGGAACTCGGCGGGCAGCACGCAGGCGTGCTCCGAATTCGGCATGGGCTCCGTGGCGCCGAAGGCCTCGATCGCCTTCACGCCACGCCTGGTCAGATCCTTCGCGACGGACTGCACGAGCATCCGCCCCAGCCCGCTACCGCGGAACTCCGGCGCGATGTGGAAAGCGGTGAGCAGCACGGCGTCCGGTCCGGGCGGTGAAGTGGGGAAGGCGTTCGCCCTCGGCACGGCGTTCGGCGGGGCGTAGAGCACGAACCCGATCGGCAGCGTGTCGCTGTAGACGATGCGCCCGCAGGAACCCCATTCCAGCAGCACGCTGGACACCCAGGCTTCCTTCTCGACCTCGGTCTCGCCGAACTCCTCCGCCTGCGCCTTCAGGTGCGGCGCGACTTCCCAGTACACGCACCGCCGGCAGTGCAGGGGTACCTGGTCCAGGTTGTCCAGCGTGACGCCCACGACGCGTCGCGACACCCGACGACCTCCCCTGAGTTGCGAACCCCTTGCGGGAGCACGGTTCACCGCAAGAGCAAACCGGCCCGGGATCACAGGATAGGGGGATGTGATGAGCACCGGAAGAGCCGAGGACCGGAAGAGGGGATGGTTACACTCGATGGATCTACGTATGAGTAGCACCGACCATGCCGGCCGACAGCGTTTGCGAAGTGCCCGATGAGCGAAAAGCGCCCAGCAAGACAGCCGCAGAGCGGCCACCACAACCTCGACCCGCACCTGCCGCGGTACGCCGCGCGCACCGCGGGCATGACGGCGTCGGAGATCCGAGCGCTCTTCGCGGTCGCCAGCCGCCCCGAGGTGGTATCGCTGGCCGGCGGCATGCCGAACCTGGCCGCGCTCCCGCTGGACTCGCTGTCCTCCCAGATGGCCGAGCTGATCGCGAACGACGGCCTGGTCGCGCTGCAGTACGGCTCGGCGCACGGGGTGCCCGCGCTGCGTGAGCAGATCTGCGAGGTGATGGCGCTCGAGGACATCAGCGCGCACCCGGACGACGTCGTGGTCACCGTCGGCTCCCAGATGGGCCTGGACATGGTGACCCGGCTGTTCTGCGACCCGGGTGACGTGGTGATCGCCGAAGGCCCGTCCTACGTCGGCGCGCTCGGCTCCTTCGCCGCCTACCAAGCCGAAGTCGTGCACGTCGCGATGGACGGCCAGGGGCTGGTGCCCGAGGGGCTGCGCGAGGCGCTCGACCAGTGCCGCAAGCACGGCAAGCGCGTCAAGTTCCTCTACACCATCCCGAACTTCCACAACCCCGCCGGCGTGACGCTCGCCGTCGAGCGGCGCGCGGAAATCCTGGAGATCTGCCGCGAACACGACGTGCTGGTGGTCGAGGACAACCCGTACGGCCTGCTCGGTTTCGACGGTCAGACGTACCCGGCGCTGCGGTCGATGGACCCGGACAACGTGGTCTACCTCGGCTCGTTCTCCAAGACCTTCGCCTCCGGCTTGCGCGTCGGCTGGGTGCTCGCGCCGCACGCCGTGCGCGAGAAGCTGGTGCTCGCGGCGGAGTCCGCGACGCTGTGCCCGCCGACGCTCAACCAGCTGGTCGTCTCGCGCTACCTGGCCACGCACGACTGGAAGGGCCAGATCAAGACCTTCGGCGAGAACTACCGCGAACGCCGTGACGCCATCCTGTCCGCGCTGGAGCAGCACATGCCGCCCGGCTGCTCGTGGACGCACCCCGACGGCGGGTTCTACGTGTGGGTCACCGTGCCGGAAGGCGTCGACACCAAGGCTATGCTGCCGCGCGCGGTGACCGCCCGCGTCGCCTACGCCTCGGGCACCGGGTTCTACGCCGACGGGTTCGGCAGCAGGCAGATGCGCCTGTCGTACTGCTACCCGACGCCGGAGCGCATCAAGGAAGGCGTGCGCAGGCTCGCCGCCGTGCTCGAATCCGAAATGGACCTCATGCGCACCTTCGGTAGCGTGAACCCCCGCGTGGTGTCCGGGCCGGAAAACCCGTCGCCCGACACCGCCTGACGACCACGAATCCAAGGAGTTCCCCGGTGGCCGAACGCACCGTTGCCGTGCTCGCTGGCGGTTTGTCCCACGAACGCGACGTTTCCCTGCGCTCCGGCAGGCGGCTTTCCGCCGCGCTGCGGTCCCAGGGGCTGGGCGTGGAGGAGTGGGACACCGACGCCGGTCTGCTCGAACGGCTGCGCACCCAGCGGCCGGACGCCGCCGTTGTCGCGCTGCACGGCGGCCAGGGGGAGAACGGCTCGGTGCAGACCGTGCTGGAAATGCTGGGCGTGCCGTTCGTCGGCACCAGCTCACAGGGCTGTCGCCGCGCCTGGGACAAGCCGACCGCGAAGGCGGTGCTCGCCAAGGCGGACTTCGCCACGCCGGACTGGGTCGTACTGCCGCACAGCACTTTTCGCGAACTGGGCGCGCAGGCCGTGCTCGACGCGATGGTCGAGCGGCTCGGCCTGCCGCTGATCCTGAAGCCGGATCAGGGTGGCTCGGCGCTCGGTACCCAGGTGGTCCGCGACGCCGCCGAACTCCCGGCGGCGATGGTCGGCTGCTTCGCGTACGGCGACACGGTGCTCGCCGAGCGGTTCGTGGACGGCGTCGAGGTGGCGGTCGCGGTCATCGAAACCGAAACCGGTCCGACCGCGCTGCCCGCGGTGGAGATCGTGCCGGAGAGCGGGGTGTACGACTACACCGCTCGCTACACCGCCGGCCTGACCGACTTCTTCGCGCCGGCCCGGCTCACCGAGCAGTCGGCGAAGGCGGTCGGCGAACTCGCGGTCGCGGCGCACCAGTTGCTCGGGCTTCGCGATATTTCGCGGACCGACGCGGTGGTCGGCGCCGACGGGACCGTGCACTTCCTCGAAGTGAACCTGTCGCCCGGTCTCACCGAGACCTCGACCGTGCCGATGGCGATCGAAGCCGGCGGCGGCTCGCTCGGCACGGTGTTCGCCGAACTGATCGACCGCGCGATCTCGCGCTGACGCCAACGCCGGATCGGACCGATCCGGCGACGCGATCTTCGATGCCGCTGCGTGCTCGTGGATCAACGCTGAGAAATCATCACCGTGACGAAACGACCCGGGGTGATCCCTAATCGGTTTTCTATGTCCGATTTGTCTTGTTCGGATCCATCAAGGCCACGATCCGTTCGAGGTCGTCGACCGACCCGAACTCGACCACGATCCGGCCCTTCCGGCGGCCGAGGTCGACCTTGACGCGGGTGTCGAACGTGTCGGAGAGCCGCACGGCGAGATCCTGCAACCCTGGCGCCTGCATCGGCTTGCGGGGAGCGGGCTTCGCCTTGCGCGGCGACTCGCTCTTTTTGAGCGTCACCGCCTCCTCGGTCGCGCGGACCGACATGCCTTCGGCGACGATCCGAGTCGCGAGGTCCTCCTGGTCCTCCGCGCTCTCCAGCGACAGCAGGGCACGCGCGTGACCGGCTGACAGCACGCCGGCGGCGACCCGGCGCTGCACCGGCAGCGGCAGCTTCAACAGGCGGATGGTGTTGGTGATGACCGGCCGGCTGCGGCCGATGCGGCCCGCGAGTTCCTCGTGGGTCACCTCGAACTCGTCGAGCAGCTGCTGGTAGGCGGCGGCTTCTTCGAGCGGGTTGAGCTGAACCCGGTGGATGTTCTCGAGCAGCGCGTCACGCAGCATCGCCTCGTCGGCGGTCTGCCGGACGATGGCCGGGATCTTCTCCAGATCGGCCTGCTGCGACGCCCGGAGGCGCCGCTCGCCCATGACGAGCTCGTACTCGTCGCCCGGCAGCTGGCGCACCACGACGGGCTGCATGAGCCCGAACTCGCGGATCGAGTGCTCCAGCTCGGCCAGCGCGTCCTCGTCGAAGACGTGCCGGGGCTGCTTCGGGTTCGGCTTGATCGCACTGATCGGCACCTCGCGGTAGACCGCTCCGGCGACCTCACCGGCCGACGCGGGCGCCGACCCGTTCTGCCCGTTCTCAACCGCGGGGGCCGACTTCAGCTCGACCGGCTTGCCCTCGGCGTTGACCGGACCGGTGGGGATCAGGGCGGCAAGGCCACGTCCGAGCCCACCCCTGCGTTCGGCACTCATCGCTTCTCACCGTTCTTCACACCGCGCTCGGCGATCTCACGCGCCGCGTCCAAGTAGCTCAGCGCCCCGCGAGAACCGGGGTCGTAGGCGAGGATCGTCTGGCCGTAGCCAGGCGCCTCGGAGACCTTCACGCTGCGGGGAATGACCGTCCTCAGCACGACCTCGCCGAAGTGGTTGCGGACCTCCTGGGTCACCTGGTCGGCGAGCTTGGTGCGCCCGTCGTACATGGTGAGCAGGATGGTGGACACGATCAGCTCGCGGTTCAGGTGCTGCTGGACGAGCTCGATGTTGCTGAGCAGCTGCCCGAGTCCTTCCAGGGCGTAGTACTCGCACTGGATCGGGATGAGCACCTCCTGCGCGGCGACCATCGCGTTGACCGTCAGCAGGCCGAGCGACGGCGGGCAGTCGATGAACACGTAGTCGACGCCGAGCTGGTCGATCGCTTCGCTCGTCAGCGCCTCCTTGAGACGCGTCTCGCGGGACGCCATCGAGACGAGTTCGATCTCGGCGCCCGCGAGGTCGATCGTGGCGGGCACGCAGTAGAGGTGGGGGGACTGCTCGCTGATCGCCGCGGCGTCCGCCAGGGTGACCTCGCCGAGCAGCACCTCGTAGACCGAGGGGGTGCCCGAGCGGTGTTCCACGTTGAGCGCGGTGCTGGCGTTGCCCTGTGGGTCGAGGTCGACGACGAGCGTCTTGAGCCCGTGGACAGCGAGGGCGGCGGCGAGGTTGACCGCGCTGGTGGTCTTGCCGACCCCGCCCTTCTGGTTGGCGACCGTGAGGACGCGGCGGTGATCCGGCCTGGGGAGTCGGTAGGACTCCGGGTGCAGGACCCGCGCGGCGCGCATGGCTTCTTCCGCGATCGGAGTCCACCCCACGTCATGTCCGGTGTTTGCTGACGACGGTGGGTTCACCGGCCGAAGCACCTCCTCGATAGGGACGAGCTGTTCTGGATTCGTTTCACGTGGAACATCTCCTCAACGACGGCGCTTCGTCTTCTCGGGTGAGACGCGGGGGATCAGCACCACGGTGGTCGGCACATCGAGCAGGCCGCCACCGCATTCCGCCACCGTCGCTTCACCACCACCGGCCTTGCGCACCGCGAGCCGGTCTCGCGTTATCTCCTCCGCGGCGCTCGATCCCTTCAAGGCGAGCAGCGTGCCGCCGGTGCGCACCAACGGCAGGCACCAACCGGCGAGCTTCGCCAGGGGAGCGACCGCCCGCGCGGTCACTACGTCACGCTCGGCCGCCACGGCCCGGACGGCTTTCTCCTCCGCTCGCCCACGCACCACGGTGACGGACGACGACAGATCCAGCTCGTCCACGACTTCGGCGAGCCAGTCGACGCGCCGCGCCATCGGCTCGATGAGCACGATATCGAGGTCCGGTCGAGCGATCGCCAGCGGAACCCCCGGAAGCCCAGCCCCGGACCCCACGTCGGCGACGCGAGCAGCGGTGCTGATCTTCTCGCCGATCACCGCGGAGTTCAAGATGTGGCGCCCCCACAACCGCTCGACCTCACGGGGTCCGATCAGTCCGCGATCGACTCCGTGCTCGGCCAGCATTGCCGCGAACCGCTCAGCCACGGGAAGACGCTCCCCAAACACCTGTTCTGCCGCCGCCGGCGTACCGATGACGTCTTCCACACCCACTCAGAACTCCTCTTCGACCGCCGTTTCACGTGAAACGACGTGCCCCCGATTGTCCCCGATCCCCACCCCAAACCCGCGCGACGCACCCACAGATGTGCACCATCCCACGCACAGTTCCACGTGAAACACACTCAGCCGCGCACCCACCCCAGCCGCGCCGCCGGACGACTCACCCCAGCGCTCCACGCCACACCCACACCGGCCCACGCAGGCAACCCACGATCTACAACCCCCGCCACTCCCAGGGGGGCGTCCCCAAACTCACTCTACCGCCGCACCACTCTCACAACGGCGGCCGGAGCCGATCTGTGGATGACCGCCTCCCTTGTGGACAGGCCGCCTCAGTTTCACGTGAAACGCGCCGAGCGCGACGTGTCGGCGTCCCGGGAGAGCACCTCGTCCTTGTCGATGCCAAGGTGCGCAGCGAGCTCGCACGACGCCGGCCGGGGCGCTGCGCCAGTTCGGTGCTGGCGATGCTGATGGTCAGGTGCAGTTCCTTGAGCCGACGCGACACCGGATCACCCAGCCGGTGTACGTCTGCCGATGCTGACGCCCCGTTTCACGTGAAACGCGAGGGTCGATCAAGGGGACGCTCGACGTCAGGGGAAGCGGGGGCCCACCGGGACCGGTCTCAGGGAGCATCACGCCGCCGACCTGAATCCGGCAGGGAAGCGGCTGCACGACGCGCCGCTGCCCAACACCGAGCCCAAGCTGCGGGCGATGTTCGACAAGCTCGCCACTCATGGACCGGTCCTGGTCGTCGTCGATCAGCCCGCGACCATCGGTGCTCTGCCGGTGGCGGTGGCCCGCGCCTACGGTCACGAAGTTGCCTACCTGCCGAGGCCGCCGATGCGCCGGATCGCCGACCCCGGCAACGCCAAGACCGATGCCCGCGACGCCTACATCATCATCGCCGACGCTGCGCGCACCTTGCCGCACACGCCGCGCCAGCTCGGCGTCGATGACGACGCGCTTGCCGAGCTGAATGTGCTCATCGGCTACGACGATGATCTCGCTGCCGAGGCGACCCGGATCAACAACCGCATCCGCGGACTGCTCACCGGTATTCACCTCGCCCTCGAACGCGTCCTCGGCCCATCGCGACGCTGGAGATCCGGAAACCTCGCTGTCTACGCCGGGACCGCCCCGGCTACCCCGACGCTCCGGCATGCTCCGCAGCAAGACGTACTACCGGGCGCCCACAACAGCCGCGGCGGCATAGCATTGGTTGGAACTCACATGGCGGGCTGGTTCATCATCTGGGCCAGTGGCGAAGCCGAACTCGAGGTCGAAGACTTCGACATCAGCGTTGTCGACCGCGTTCATTACGACCTCGCCAACACAGAAGAACTCAGCGCCCGCCTGGACGATCTCATCCGCAGGCTGACCGAGTAGACCTGAGGAACCCTCCCGGTTGACAAACCGTAGGGACCCCTACCTGTGCGGCGAGCGAACCAGTCGGCTCGTGATCAACGCGGCAAACTGCTGCGAGACGGAGGATGGATCTGGAGGCGGTCGGATCAAGTGGATGGCGTGCACGCAGCGCGCGCAGGCATCTGCCAAGCACGGCTCGCGGCTCTGAACCAATAAGTCTCAGCAGGAAGGCCGGGCGCGGCAACCGGGGAGTAGCACTCGGCTGGAAAACGAAGCGGCCCGCCGGAAGGTGTCCGGCGGGCCGCGTCAGGTGGTGCGATTTCAGGAGGGGAAGACCACCACTCGGCGCTTCGGGTCCTCGCCTTCGCTTTCGCTCCGCACGCCGTCGATGGCGGCGACGGCATCGTGGACCACCTTGCGTTCGAAGGGGCTCATCGGCTGCAGCCGGACTCGCTCGCCGCTGGCCAGCACGGTCTCCGCGGTGGAGCGGCCCAGCTCGCGCAGTTCCTCCCGGCGGTCCGCCCGCCAGCCTGCGATGTCCAGCATGAGCCGGCTTCGCGAGCCCGTCTCCTGCTGGACCGCCAGGCGCGTCAGCTCCTGCAGGGCTTCGAGGACGTTGCCCCGCGAGCCGACCAGCTTCTCCAGGTCTTCACCGCCGTCGATGCTGACGATGGCCCGGCCGGCTTCGACATCCAGGTCGATGTCACCGTCGTAGTCCAGCAGATCCAGCAGGCGCTCCAGGTAGTCGCCCGCGATGTCGCCTTCCTTCACCAGGAGGTCGTCATCCACACCGTTCTTCGCCGGAGCCGCAGGAGCTTCAGTCGCCTCGGCGACCTCGGTCTCCTCGCTCTCGGTGTCGACCGCTTCGGCCGTTTCCGCCATGCCTTGTCTCCTCTCCAGCCCGCGCTCAGCGGCGCTTCCGGCCAGACTTCTTCGTTGAGTCGCTGATCAGGCCGGGCACGCCCGTGCCGTTCTCGTTGGAGTTCGAGTTCGTGTTCGAGGGGGAGTCCGAATTCGGCGCCGAGGCGGAGTTCGGCTTCTTCGCCGCGCCGGACCCCTTCTTGCCGGCGGCGGTGCTGCCCTGGGCGAAACCGTGCGGGGAGCCGGGCTTCTTCTTCGCCTGCGACTGGCCCGGCTTGTCCGCGCCGGTCTGGGCCGCCGGGTTCTTCTTCTGCACCGGCTTCTGCCCGACCTTGGGCTTCTGGCCGACCTTCGGCGCGATGGTGTTGCGCTTCTCGATCGCCTCGGTCTTCTTCTTCTCCTCTTCCTTGTCGATCTTCGTGTAGACCAGGCGCTGCTGCATGAGGGTCCAGCCGTTGTTCGCCAGCCAGTAGATCAGCAGGCCGATCGGGAAGAGCGCGCCGAAGACGAGCACACCGAGCGGGAAGATGTAGAGGGTCAGCTTGTTCATCATCGCGGTCTGCTGGGTCGCCGACGCCGGGTTCTGGCGGGCGACCGAGTGCCGCGCGGTCAGGTGGGTCGCGATGGCCGCGACGATCATCAGCGGGATCGCGACCGGCGCCACGTACCAGTGCCAGCCACTCGACGCCGATTCGCCCGCGAGGATCTGCGTGTTGTGGATCGCGTCGCCGAGGTTGACGCCGAACAGCTTCGCGTTGACGTAGGACTCGACGCCGCCCTTGTCGAAGAAGTAGTTCTCGGTCTTCTCCCCGCCGTTCGGGTTGACCGTGAACATCCGCAGCACGTGGTTCAGGCCGATGAACACCGGGATCTGCAGCAGCATCGGCAGGCAGCTGCCGAGCGGGTTGACGCCGTGCTCCTTCTGGAGCTTCTGCATCTCCAGCGCCTGGCGCTGCTTGTCGTTGGCGTACTTCTTCTGGACCTTCTTGATCTCCGGCGCGAAGTCCTGCATCTTCTTCATCGACCGGACCTGGTTCACGAACGGCTTGAACATGATGCCGCGGACGGTGAAGGTCAGGAAGATGATCGCCAGGACCCAGGCCACGGCGCTGGCCTCGCCGAACACCAGCCCGAATACCTTGTGCCAACACCACAGGATGAAGGACACGGGGTAGTAGATGAAGTCGAGCACTGAACTACTCCTCGGTAGATGTACCAGGTCGGTGGTGGCGCCAGGTGAAGACCTCGGGTACCGGGTCCCGGCCGGGAGGGGTCCACGGCCCGCAGCGCAGCAGCCGGCGCACCGCGAGATAACTCCCGCGGGCAGCGCCGTGCCGGGTCAGTGCTTCCTGCGCATAGGCACTGCAGCTGGGGTAGAACCGGCAGCTGGGCGGCAGGAAGGGAGAGATCGCTTTGCGGTAGAAGCGCACCGGGAGCAGAAGAACCCACGCGACCGGGCCCGGCCGCGGCACGGGTGCCGGGCTGCCCTCATCACTTCGTGTTTCGCTCACACCGATGGCCCGTCTACGCGCGAGGGTGGATCCTTGCGTGCCCCGCCGGCGGAACCGGGCACGAGGCCGAGCCGGCGCAACGCCGAGTCGAGATCCGAACCGAGTTCCGCGCTGGTGGCGGTGGCAGCGGCAGGCAGGGCCCGAACGACCAACGAGCTACCACCCGGAAGCGTTCCAAGCCGCGCGGATACGAGATGACGCAACCGCCGGGCCACCCGGTGGCGCACCACCGAGTTCCCGACGGCCTTGCTCACGACGAAGCCCGCCCTGCTGCCACTGGCACCTTCCGCGTCGCCCGGGATCGCGTGGACCACCAGGCGTTTGCGTCCGGCCCGGACGCCACCGCGCATGACCGAACGGAAGTCTTCGCTCCGCCGCAGTCGAGCGGTGGCCGGCAACATGGCGGGCCGCCGGGATCAGGCGGACAGTTCTTGACGGCCCTTGCGACGACGGGCCGCCAAGATGGCCCGGCCGGCACGGGTCCGCATGCGCAGCCGGAACCCGTGGGTCCGCGCGCGTCGGCGGTTGTTCGGCTGGAAGGTGCGCTTACCCTTTGCCACGGTCGACTTCTCCTGCTCTCTGACTCGCCGACGCCTGCGGGCAGACGTGAAACCGGGCGAGCGCGTACGTGTGTGTTCGTCTCCTGCTCCGGCCGCGACCCCACCTCGGTGGCGGGAAAGAACACGGGCACGCGAAACGAACCCGCTGCCTGCGGGAGACCTTACGAGGGTACGCACCCGGCCCGGTGACACTGAAACCGGCCCCTCGATAACACACGGCGACCGCGTCGGCCGGGGCGGGCGGGCCACGGTGGAGGGTCGGCTGGCGACACGCCGTGCACCGTGAAAAGCTGGCCCACGACCACGTCTTGTGGCATCGGGCGAGGCTTGTTAGCGTGCCTCTCCTCGGTCACGAGCCCCGGTCACCGGGGCAGGTCCTCGCCGGTCGGGAGCGGGTGGGAAGCTCGCCGCCGGTAGATCACCGAGCCGCCGGGTGAGGCGGCTGGGCATCGCCGTACATTAGTACACAGTTGTGGACAACTTGTGGATACCTGCTGCGCGGGTTCGGCTTGGGGATAGGGTAGACCGCTCCGTGTGAGTGAACCGCGGATGGACGAGGGGAGGGGAACAGCACAGGTGTCCGACCACCAGTTGAACCTGGGTGTGGTCTGGGAGCAGGTCGTCCGCGAACTGTCCGACAGCACGCTCTCCCCCCAGCAACGCGCCTGGATGCGCGTGACCAGGCCGATCGGCCTGCTGGACGGCACCGCGCTGCTCGCCGCCCCGAGCGACTTCGCCAAGGAAGCCATCGAACGCGCCCTGCGCGAACCGATCACCGACGCGCTCTCGCGCCGCCTCGGCCGCGCGGTCTCGCTCGCGGTCAAGGTCGAGACGAACGACGGCGCGATGGGTGGTCCGCCCGTGCCGCCACCACCCAGCCGGTACGCGCCATCACCCCAGCGGGTGGACAACGGTTCCGCGCCGCGTTCGCCGATGCCCGGCCCGCGTCCCCAGACCCCGCGGCCGATGCCCGGTCCGCCGCCGGCGCCCCCGCTCGAAGGCTCGGCGATGCCCCCCGGCATGCCGCCCACCCGCACCCCCCGGCCGGACCCCGGCGGGCTCTCCCGTTCACACGATCAGTCGGATTCCCTCGACGACGGTGACGAAGAGATAGACGAAGAGGGCGAGGCGCTCGCCACGGTGCACGAGATCTGGCCGACCTTCTCCGGCCAGCCGGTGGCCGGGCAGCCGTACACCGCGCCCGCGCAACCGCAGACCTCGAAGACGCGCCTCAACGAGAAGTACACCTTCGACACCTTCGTCATCGGTGCTTCGAACCGGTTCGCGCACGCGGCCTCGGTCGCCGTCGCCGAAGCGCCGGCCCGCGCGTACAACCCGCTGTTCATCTGGGGCGAGTCCGGCCTCGGGAAGACGCACCTGCTGCACGCCGTCGGGCACTACGCCCAGCGCCTGTTCCCCGGCATGCGCGTGCGCTACGTCTCCACCGAAGAGTTCACCAACGACTTCATCAACTCCCTGCGCGACGACCGCAAGGTGGCCTTCCAGCGCCGCTACCGCGACATCGACATCCTGCTCGTCGACGACATCCAGTTCCTCGAGGGCAAGGAAGGCACGCAGGAGGAGTTCTTCCACACCTTCAACACCCTGCACAACCAGAACAAGCAGATCGTGGTCTCCTCCGACCGGCCGCCCAAGCGGCTGGAAACCCTGGAGGACCGGCTGCGCACGCGGTTCGAGTGGGGCCTGATCACCGACATCCAGCCGCCCGAGCTCGAGACCCGCATCGCGATCCTGCGGAAGAAGGCCGCGCAGGACCGGCTCGCGGTGCCCGGTGAGGTGCTGGAGTTCATCGCGGCCAGGGTCGAGGCGAACATCCGCGAACTCGAGGGCGCGCTCATCCGCGTCACCGCGTTCGCCTCGCTGAACCAGCAGCCGGTCGACGTCGGCCTCGCCGAGATCGTCCTGCGCGACCTGATCCCCGATTCGCACGCACCGGAGATCAGCGCGCCGACCATCATGGGCGTCACCGCGGAGTTCTTCGACGTCTCGCTCGACGAGCTCTGCGGCCCCGGCAAGACGAAAGCGCTCGCCACCGCCCGGCAGATCGCCATGTACCTGTGCCGCGAGCTGACCGACATGTCGCTGCCGCGGATCGGGCAGACCTTCGGCGGCCGCGACCACACCACGGTGATGCACGCGGCGAAGAAGATCCGCAAGGAGATGGCCGAGCGCCGGCGGATCTACGACCAGGTGCAGGAACTGACCTCGCGCATCAAGCAGCGCGCGCGGCAGTAGCGGCCATCCGTCAGTCCTGGGCCTGCCGTTCGCGGTAGGCCTTCACCTTGTTGCGGTTGCCGCAGCGCTGCATCGAGCACCACCGCCGGTTGCCCGGCCGCGAGGTGTCGAGGAAGAGCAGCCCGCAGTCCTCCGCTTCGCACTCACGCAGCCGGTCGATCCGGTCACCGCCGATGACGTCGATCGCTTCGCGCGCCGCGGTGCCGAGCACCTGGGTACCGGTGATCGGCGTGGCCCATTCGCACACGCCGGTGTCGAGCGCGACCCGCGGCCGCAGGGACGACTCGGCTGCCGCGTTGATGGTTTCCAGTTCGTCTTCGTTCGGTTCCTCGCCGGCGGCGATCACGTGCGCCACGGTCCAGAGCGTGTCCCGCAGGTGCTTGATGGCGCGGAGCTCGGCCGGGCGGATGCGCACGTCCTCCGCCTCGATCGGCGCGGTGAGCGCGAGGCGTGAGTCGACCAGCCAGCTCGCGAGGTCGGACGTGCCGCGCAGCAACTCCCACTGCTCGCCTTCGGGCCCGCCGGTGAGGAGCAGCTCGAGGAAGAACGCACCCGGGTCGAACGGGAACGGCTGCCCGTCCTCGCCGGTGATCAACCTGGTGCCCAGATCCATGTAACCACTATATGGGGTTTCCCACACCGGTTCAGCCGGTTACCAGCGCGTAGGCCGCGTACGCGCGCGAAGCGCTTGTATAGCAAGGAAAGCCGCGAGGCGCGCGAAGGGCGCTTCGCGCGCCTCGCGTCATGAAGGAGCGTACGCGACGCTTCGCGAAACCGCTTGGCCCACAAGGGAAAAGTAGTCCCCAGGCAGCCGACCTGGCGATCTTCCGTTTCTCCACAGGAAAAACACAGGCAAACCGGCAACCATGCACAGGAGATGCACAAAACTGTCCACATCACCCTGCAGGGCGATCTCGGAGACGAGTTCGGCGGCCGGCGCCGGTGCATTGCCTGGGTACAAAGCAGCGCACAGGTGGGGACAGCTGTGTGGACAACTGTGGACAGATGTGGATGGAACCTGTGGGTGGCTGAAGTTGTCCACCGGTCGCCGAAGCTGTCCACCGATCCGCTCCACCGGTGTCCACAGCTCGCCGCGCCGTACACGCTGGGGCAACAGGCTCTATCCACACAATCCACAGCCCCTATTACTGTCACTGTTAATTCTTCTTCTTAGAGAACTGATTAAAAACAGGGGCAGGTCGAAATTGGGGACAAGTCCCGCCTGGCTGTCGCTTCATCGCTTTGTCGACAGAGGAGGCCGGATGACGGGGGAGCCGGTCACGCTCTAACGTGAGTACCCACACCAGGTCCGCCTGTCGGCGCTCGTCGCTGCCACCCGACCTGGGCGGACGCCAGAGGCGTTTGTCGATCTTCTCGGGCCGGAGGGGCCCGGCTACCGCGAAAGGATGAGCGCATGAAGATCCGCGTCGAGCGCGACGGGCTGGCAGACGCCGTCGCCTGGGTGGCGAGAAGCCTGCCGTCGCGGCCTCCCGTCCCGGTACTGGGCGGAGTGCTCCTGGAGGCCTCCGACACCGCCGAAAGCGACGCGCTCACCGTTTCCGGTTTCGACTACGAGGTCTCGGCCACCGTGGGCGTCCCGGCGACCATCGCCGACGGCGGCCGCATGCTCGTCTCCGGCCGCCTCCTCGCCGACATCACCAAGGCGCTGCCCGCGCAGCCGGTGGAGATCTCGGTTGACGGCGCCCGCGCGTCCATCACCTGCGGGAACGCCAAGTTCAGCCTGCCGACCATGCCGGTCGAGGACTACCCGCAGCTCCCGTCCCAGCCCGCTTTCGCCGGTGAACTGGCCGGAGAGGTCTTCGGCCAGGCGGTGTCCCAGGTCGCGGTCGCCTCCGGCAAGGACGACACGCTCCCGATGCTCACCGGTATGCGGCTGGAGATCTCCGGCGACACGGTCACCCTCGTCGCCACCGACCGCTTCCGCCTGGCCATGCGCGAGTTCACCTGGAAGCCGGCCGAGGGGCTGGCCGACGCCGCGGTGCTCGTGCCCGCGCGCACGCTCGCCGAGGCCGCGAAGTCGATGGGCGGCAGCGGCGCGACGGTCAAGCTCGCGCTCGCCAGCGGTGAGGGCCTGCTCGGTCTTTCCGGCTCCGGCCGCTACGCGACCACCCGGCTCCTCGACGCCGAGTTCCCGCCGTACCGCCAGTTGCTGCCCGCGAACCACACCTCGCGCGCGGTGATCGGCGTCGGCGCGCTCGCCGAAGCGATCAAGCGTGTGTCACTGGTCGCCGAGCGTGGTACCCAGGTGCGGCTCGAGTTCTCGGAGGGACTGCTGCGGCTGTCCGCCGGGGGCGATGACGAAGGCAGCGCCGAAGAGGAGCTGCCGGTGGACTACGAGGGGGAGGCGGTGACCATCGCCTTCAACCCGGGCTACCTGGTCGACGGGCTCGGTGCGCTGCACGCCGACCGCGCCGAGCTGACCTTCACCACGCCCAACCGCCCCGCGCTGATCAAGCCAGCGGACGAGGAGGGCAACGTGGTGCCCGGGTACCTCTACCTGCTGATGCCGGTCCGCCTGCCGGGCTGAGCACCGGCGTCAACTGTCGGCGACTGATCGGGAGCAAGGGGAGTTTTCACATGGTGCAGATGGGGTTGGTCGGGCTCGGCAAGATGGGCTTCAACATGCGCGAGCGGCTGCGTGCCGCCGGGCACGAAGTCGTCGGCTACGACCGCAACGCCGAAGTCAGCGACACGGCTTCGCTCGAAGAGCTGGTCTCGAAGCTGGCCGCGCCGCGCATCGTCTGGGTGATGGTGCCCGCGGGGGACCCGACCAGGGAGACCGTGGTCGCGTTCGGCAACCTGCTCGAAGAGGGCGACATCCTCATCGACGGCGGCAACTCCAAGTTCACCGACGACAAGCTGAACGCCGAGCTGCTCGCCGCCAAGGGCGTGGGCTACCTCGACGTCGGCGTCTCCGGTGGCATCTGGGGCAAGGAGAACGGGTACGGCCTGATGGTCGGCGGTGCGGCCGCCGACGTCGAGCGCGCGATGCCGATCTTCGACGCCCTCCGGCCGGAAGGCCCGCGCGAGGAAGGCTTCTCGCACGCGGGCTCGGTCGGCGCCGGGCACTACGCGAAGATGGTGCACAACGGCATCGAGTACGGCCTGATGCAGGCGTTCGCCGAGGGCTTCGAGCTGCTCGAGGCCTCGCACGTGGTCGAGGACGTGCCGTCGGTGATCAAGGGCTGGCAGCGCGGGACCGTGGTCCGCTCCTGGCTCCTCGACCTGCTGGTCCGCGCGCTGGACGAGGACCCGGAGCTGGACGACCTCGAGGGTTACGTCGAGGACTCCGGCGAAGGCCGGTGGACCCTCGAAGAGGCGATCAACAACGCCGTGCCCGCGCCGGTCATCTCGGCCGCCCTGTTCGCCAGGTTCGCCTCGCGTCAGGAGCACTCCGCCGCGATGCGCGCGGTGGCCGCGCTGCGCCAGCAGTTCGGCGGCCACGCGGTGAAGAAGGCCGGCGGCTGAGCCGGTCCCGGTGTACCTCCGTCATCTGCAGGTCACGGACTTCCGCTCGTGGGAGCACGCCGACCTGCCGCTCGAACCCGGCCCGACCGTGCTGATCGGGCAGAACGGGCGTGGCAAGACGAACCTGATCGAGGCGATCGGGTACGC
The DNA here is from genome assembly GCF_021725495.1 of Saccharothrix sp. AJ9571. Lineage (NCBI taxonomy): Bacteria > Bacillati > Actinomycetota > Actinomycetes > Pseudonocardiales > Pseudonocardiaceae > Saccharothrix > Saccharothrix sp. AJ9571. Next base: position 2,489,394 of record NZ_CP091382.1, read on the forward strand.
CGCCACGCTCGGTTCGCACCGGGTCGCCACCGACGCGCCCCTGGTCCGGCACGGCCAGGAGCGCGCGCTGGTGCGGGTGGCCGTGGTCAACGACGACCGCGAGCTGACCGTGGAACTGGAAATCACGCCCGGCCGGGCGAACCGCGCCAGGGTGAATCGCGGCGCGGTCGGCAAGCCGCGCGACGTGCTCGGGATCCTGCGCACGGTGTTGTTCTGCCCGGAGGACCTGGCGCTGGTGCGCGGCGATCCCGGGGAGCGCCGCAAGTTCCTCGACGAGCTGCTGGTGCAGCGCGCGCCGCGGTACGCCGGGGTGCGCGCGGACTACGAGCGGGTGCTGCGCCAGCGCAACGCCCTGCTCAAGACCACCGGCAAGAAGCGGGGCAGCGCGCGGGAGGACCCGTACGCGCTGAGCACGCTCGAGGTGTGGGACAACCACCTGGCCGCAGCCGGGGCGCAGCTGCTCGCCGGGCGGCTCGACCTGGTCGCGGACCTGGCCCCGCACACCTCGGCCGCCTACCAGGGGGTGGCGCCGGATTCACGACCGGCGCTGATCTCCTACCGGTCGAGCCTGGGCGACGCGTTGCCGGCGGGCTACGGCGTTCCCGCAGGTGAGAAGGCCGATATCGGCAAGCTGACGGAGATCCTCGTGGCCGCGCTCGGCGAGTCGCGGCCCCAGGAGCTCGAACGCGGGGTAAGCCTGGTCGGGCCACACCGGGACGAGCTGGACCTCGTGCTCGGTGAGGCACCGGCGAAGGGCTACGCCAGCCACGGCGAGTCCTGGTCGTTCGCGCTCGCGCTGCGGCTCGGCTCCTACGAACTGCTGCGAGCGGAAGCCGGTGAGCCGGTGCTGCTGCTCGACGACGTCTTCGCCGAGCTGGACCGGCGGCGCCGCGCGCGCCTGGCGGAGGTCGCGGCCGGTGCCGAGCAGGTGCTGGTGACCGCGGCGGTGGCGGAGGACGTGCCCGAGGAACTCACCGGACGGCGCTTCACCGTCGCGGAGGGAGAGGTCCGGCCGGCCTGAGCCGGACCGGCACGACGAACACGGAAGAGCAAGGCGGAAGATCGAATCGGCGACCCGGGGTGACCGCGACCAGAGCGGTTGCCCACCTATCTGGGGACAAACCTGTGGATAGTGTGGATAACACCGTGAATCAGTTATCGCGAGGAGTGACCGCGCGGCCGAATGGGCGATCCTCGGGGTCGCAGGCAGCCGCACCCCCGGGTTCGACCACGGAGCGTGAGAATTCCGCTAGGCCGAGCGAGCAGAATCCTCCACAGTCCGGGAGGGACCTCGCCAAGGCCGCGTTGGAGGCAGCTCGCGCCAAGGCTCAGTCGCGGAAGACCCCGCTCGGCAAGCGGCCGGCCACCGGCACCCGCCAGGACCCGCGCCGCCGCCGGTGGTCCGGGCCCGGCGCGGATTCGCGCGATCCACAGCCCTTCGGCCGGATCGTCTCCCGGATCGCGGTCGAGCGCGGGTGGAACGGGCGGCTGGCCTCGGGCCAGGTGTTCGGCCACTGGGCTCGCCTGGTCGGGGAAGAGGTGGCCGAGCACGCGCAGCCGGTCGCGCTGAAAGACGGTGAACTGACCGTGCGCGCGAGCTCCACGGCGTGGGCCACGCAGCTGCGCCTGCTGCAGGGTCAGCTGCTCGGCAAGATCGCCGCCGGGGTGGGGAACGGCGTGGTCAAGCGCATGCGCATCCAAGGTCCGACGGCGCCGAGCTGGCGAAAGGGACCACGCCACGTCTCCGGTCGCGGCCCCCGCGACACATACGGGTGAGCAGGGCTTGACTCCGAGCTGACTCATTGCCCCGAGAGCGCGCGGAGCCACGCGGAACCATTGCCCGAGTCGACTTGACTCGAGTTCGTGGCTCTGTGACGAAATCAGGGGTGTCCTTGCCGCATGTGAGCGAACGTGGCCAAGTACCATGTTCGTAGCGGGATGACCGCGCTGCTCGAGACGAGGAGAAAACACGCCGGTGACAGCGAACAAGAACGACTACAACGCATCGTCCATCACCGTGCTCGAGGGTCTTGAAGCGGTCCGCAAGCGCCCTGGCATGTACATCGGCTCGACCGGCGAACGCGGCCTGCACCACCTGGTCCAGGAAGTTGTGGACAACTCCGTCGACGAGGCGATGGCCGGGCACGCGACCAAGGTCGACGTCATTCTACTGGCAGACGGCGGCGTCCGCGTGATCGACGACGGCCGCGGCATCCCGGTGGAGATGCACCCCAAGGAGAAGAAGCCGACCGTCGAGGTCGTGCTCACCGTGCTGCACGCGGGCGGCAAGTTCGACAGCGACTCGTACGCGGTCTCCGGCGGGCTGCACGGCGTCGGCGTCTCCGTGGTGAACGCGCTGTCCTCCGCCCTCGACGTGGAGATCCACCTCGACGGCAAGATCTGGACCCAGCACTACGACCGATCGGTCCCCGGCCCGCTGATCGAGGCGGGCGAGACCGACCGCACCGGCACCACGGTCACCTTCTGGGCCGACCCGGACATCTTCGAGACCACCACCTACAGCGCCGAGACCATCGCCCGGCGGCTGCAGGAGATGGCGTTCCTGAACAAGGGCCTCACGCTGAGCCTGCGCGACGAGCGCGTGGCCGAGGAGGAGACCGAGGAGGACGCCTCCGGGCAGCGGGCCAGGGTCAAGGAGCGCGTCTACTGCTACCCGGGCGGGCTCGAGGACTTCGTCAAGCACATCAACGGCAGCAAGGAACCGATCCACAACAGCGTCATCTCCTTCGACGCCAAGGGCGACGGCCTCGAGGTCGAGGTGGCGATGCAGTGGAACACCGGCTTCACGCCGTCGGTCTACACCTTCGCCAACACGATCAACACGCACGAGGGCGGCACCCACGAAGAGGGCTTCCGCGCCGCGCTGACCCGCATCGTCAACGCGTACGCGCGCGACAAGAAGCTGCTCAAGGAGAAGGACACGAACCTCACCGGTGACGACGTGCGCGAGGGCCTCGCCGCGATCGTCTCGGTGAAGCTGGCCGAACCGCAGTTCGAGGGCCAGACCAAGACCAAGCTGGGCAACAGCGAGGCCAAGTCGTTCGTGCAGACCAAGACGAACGAGTGGCTGGCCGACTGGTTCGAGCGCAACCCGGCCGAGGCCAAGACGGTCATCAACAAGTCGATCTCCTCGGCGCAGGCGCGCATGGCCGCCCGCAAGGCACGCGACCTGGTCCGCCGCAAGGGCGCGCTGGAGATCGGCGGCCTGCCCGGCAAGCTGAAGGACTGCCGCTCCACCAACCCGGAGGAGTGCGAGCTCTACATCGTCGAGGGTGACTCGGCAGGCGGCTCGGCCAAGGAGGGCCGGGACTCGATGTACCAGGCGATCCTGCCGATCCGCGGCAAGATCATCAACGTCGAGAAGGCCCGCATCGACCGCGTGCTGAAGAACACCGAGGTCCAGTCGCTGATCACCGCGCTGGGCACCGGCATCCACGACGAGTTCGACCTGGCCAAGCTGCGCTACCACAAGATCGTGCTGATGGCCGACGCCGACGTCGACGGCCAGCACATCACCACGCTGCTGCTCACCCTGCTGTTCCGCTTCATGCGGCCGCTGGTCGAGCACGGCCACGTCTTCCTCTCACGGCCGCCGCTGTACAAGATCAAGTGGCCGCGGCAGGAACCCGAGTACGCCTACTCCGACCGCGAGCGCGACGGCCTGATCGCCGAGGGTGTCGCGGCGGGCAAGAAGCTCCCCAAGGACGACGCGATCCAGCGCTACAAGGGTCTCGGCGAGATGAACGCCGAAGAGCTGTGGGAGACCACGATGGACCCGGCCAACCGGCTGCTGGGCCAGGTCACCCTGGACGACGCGGCCACCGCGGACGAGCTGTTCTCGGTGCTGATGGGCGAGGACGTGGAGGCCCGCCGCTCGTTCATCACCCGCAACGCCAAGGACGTCCGCTTCCTCGACGTGTGAGTCCCCGCCACGGACTTTTCCTGAACCATAGAAGGACCAGATGACGGAAACCTTGCCGCCGGAGAACGACCGCGTCGAACCGGTCGACATCCAGCAGGAGATGCAGCGCTCCTACATCGACTACGCGATGAGCGTGATCGTGTCGCGGGCGCTGCCGGACGTGCGTGACGGGCTCAAGCCGGTGGCCCGCCGGATCCTGTACTCGATGTACGACTCCGGGTTCCGGCCCGAACGCGGGTACAACAAGTGCTCGCGCGTGGTCGGCGACGTGATGGGCAACTACCACCCCCACGGTGACTCGGCGATCTACGACGCGCTGGTCCGGCTCGCGCAGCCGTGGTCCATGCGCAACCCGCTGATCGACGGCCAGGGCAACTTCGGCTCCTCGGGCAACGACCCGGCCGCCGCCATGCGGTACTGCGTGGTCGGCGACACCCGGGTCAAGCTGGCCGACGGCTCGACCGTCCGGATCGGCGACATCGTGCCGGACGCCGCGCCGAACAGCGACAACCCGATCGACCTCAAGGTGCTCGACCGCAACGGTGATCCGGTGCGGGCCGAGATGCTGTTCCACTCCGGTGACCACGCCACGCTCAAGCTCGCCACCCGCGAGGGTTTCGAGCTGACCGGCACCCACAACCACCCGGTGCTCTGCCTGGTGAACGTGCTCGGGGTGCCGACCCTGCTGTGGAAGCTCCTCGAAGAGGTCAGGCCGGGCGACCGCGTGGTCATGCAGCGCGTCGAAGCGGCCGAGGACCACATGTCCGAGGTCCGCCGGTGGGTCGAGGGCCTGCTGGCCGGCGCGTTCGTCGCCGAAGGCTTCGTCTCGGAAGGCCGCGCCGGTTTCAACAACATCGACGAGGACTTCTTCCGGTACGTCGTCGACAGCTACGACCACGTGGTCGGTGGCCCTCGCTACGTTTCCCAGCGCCGGATCGCCTCCGGTTCGCTGCTGCACGAACTCGACATCCACAACATGAGCGCGTTGCGGGCGAGCTCGCTCGGCGAGATGGTCGGCCAGCGCAGCGCCGACAAGCGGGTGCCCGAGTTCGTCTGGCAGTCCGGGAAGACGGTCAAGCGGGCGTTCCTCATCGGGCTGTTCACCGGGGACGGCTCGTGCTCGGCGCTGCCGAGGGACTCCGTGCAGATCTCCTACTCCACCCGGAGCGACCGGCTGGCCCGCGAGGTCCAGCAGCTGCTCCTGGAGTTCGGGGTGGTCGCCAAGCTGGTGCGGTACGAGCACGGCGAGCGGAAGGTGGTCGTCACCAACCGCCGGGACGCCCGGCTGTTCGCCACCAGGGTGAGCTTCCACGGGGCCAAGCAGGCCAAGCTCGAGCGCATCCTCGACGCGCTCCCGGTCGACTCCCGGTCGATGTCCTCGGACCACGTGCCCCACGTCGGCGAGTTCCTGCGTGCGCACGGGGCCACCAGCCGGGCCGACCGCGACTGGCTGCGCCGGCACAACGTCGACCGCGTGGAGCGGTGGGAGAATCGGCGCGAAGAAATCAGCGCGCACATCACCGACGCGGCCGCGCTGTCGGTGGTCGAGCCGCTGGTCGACGGGCGGTTCTACTACGCGGAAGTCGCTTCGGTCACCGAAGCCGGGGCCCAGCCCGTCTACAGCCTGCGGGTGGACACGGACGACCACGCCTTCGTCACCGACGGCTTCGTCAGCCACAACACCGAGGCCCGTCTCGCGCCGTTGGCGATGGAGATGCTCCGGGACATCGACGAGGACACCGTCGACTTCTCGGACAACTACGACGGCCGTACCCGTGAACCGGACGTGCTGCCGGCGCGGTTCCCGAACCTGCTGGTCAACGGTGGTTCCGGGATCGCGGTCGGGATGGCGACGAACATCCCGCCGCACAACCTGCGCGAGGTGGCCGACGGGGTGATCTGGGCGCTGGAGCACCCGGACGCCACCGAGGACGAGCTGCTCGCCGCGTTGCTGCAGCGGATCAAGGGCCCGGACTTCCCGACCAAGGGCCTCATCCTCGGCCACGCCGGTATCGAGGACGCCTACCGCACCGGCCGCGGTTCGATCCGCATGCGCTCTGTGGTCGAGGTCGAAGAGGACACCAAGGGCCGCACCATCCTGGTGGTCACCGAGCTGCCCTACCAGGTCAACCCGGACAACCTGGTGGAGAACATCGCCAACCTGGTTCGCGACGGCAAGCTCACCGGTATCGCGGACATCGCCGACGAGTCGAACAGCCGACGCGGCATGCGCATCGTGGTCACGCTCAAGCGCGACGCGGTGGCCAAGGTCGTGCTGAACAACCTCTACAAGCACACCCAGCTGCAGTACAACTTCGGCGTCAACATGCTGGCGCTGGTCGACGGCGTGCCGCGCACGCTGCGGCTCGACCAGATCATCCGGCACTACGTCAAGCACCAGGTCGAGGTCATCGTCCGCCGGACCAAGTTCCGGCTTCGCAAGGCCGAGGAACGCGCGCACATCCTGCGGGGTCTGGTCAAGGCGCTGGACATGCTCGACGAGGTGATCGCGCTGATCCGCCGGTCGCCGTCGGCCGAGGAGGCGCGGGCCGGGCTGATCGAGCTGCTCGAAGTCGACGAGGTGCAGGCCGTCGCCATCCTCGACATGCAGCTGCGCCGGCTGGCCGCGCTGGAGCGCCAGAAGATCGTCGACGAGCTGGCCAAGATCGAGACCGAGATCGCGGACCTGAAGGACATCCTCGATCGCCCGGAGCGCCAGCGGCAGATCATCTCGGACGAGCTGACCGAGGTCGTCGACAAGCACGGCAACGACCGGCGCACCCAGATCATCCCGTTCGACGGCGATGTCTCCATCGAGGACCTCATCGCGGTCGAGGACGTGGTGGTCACCATCACCCGGACCGGGTACGCGAAGCGGACGAAGACCGACCTGTACCGCTCGCAGCGGCGCGGCGGCAAGGGCGTGCAGGGCGCCACGCTCAAGCAGGACGACATCGTCCAGCACTTCTTCGTCTGCTCCACGCACGACTGGATCCTGTTCTTCACGAACAAGGGCCGGGTCTACCGCGCGAAGGCCTACGAACTGCCCGAGGCCAACCGCAACGCGCGCGGGCAGCACGTGGCGAACCTGCTGGCCTTCCAGCCGGACGAGAAGATCGCCAGTGTCATCCAGATCAAGGACTACCAGGTCGCGCCGTACCTGGTGCTGGCGACGAGGAAGGGCCTGGTCAAGAAGACCAAGCTGGCCGACTTCGACTCGAACCGCTCCGGCGGGCTGATCGGCGTCAACCTCCGCGAGGGCGACGAGCTGGTCGGCGCGGTGCTGGTCTCCGCGGAGGACGACCTGCTCCTGGTCTCCTCGGACGGCCAGTCCATCCGCTTCCACGCCACCGACGAGGCGCTGCGGCCGATGGGCCGCGCCACCTCCGGTGTGCTGGGCATGCGGTTCAACGACGGCGACGAGCTGCTCGGCATCAACGTGGTCACCCAGGACAAGTTCCTGCTGGTCGCGACGGACGGCGGGTACGCGAAGCGGACGCCGATCGAGGACTACCCGATCCAGGGACGCGGCGGCAAGGGCGTTCTGACCATCCAGCACGACCAGCGCCGTGGCAGGCTGGTGGCAGCACTCATCGTCGACGTCGACGACGAGCTGTACGCCATCACGTCGAGCGGTGGGGTCATCCGGACCCCGGCCGAGCAGGTGCGCAAGGCCGGGCGGCAGACGAAGGGCGTCAGGCTGATGAATCTCGGCGAAGGCACTACCCTTCTCGCCGTCGCGCGCAACGCGGACGAGCCGTCGGACGTCAACGGTGCAGCCGGAGGAGACGACACGCAGGAGCCACAGGAGTAGTGGTTCCGGACTCGGTAAGGACTGACGCTTCGTGACACCATCGGACAAGCCCGAGAACCACGGATCCAACGGCACGGCGGCAGGGCCGGCGACGCCGCCGTGGCAGCGCGTGGCGAAGGACGAGGGCAACGGTTCGGCTCCGGCTGCCCCGGAGCCCGCCGTCGCCGCCCCCTCGGCCGCGACGCCGTCGGCCACGCCTCCGGCTTCGACACCGGTTCAGGCTCAGCCGTCGGCCCCGGCTTCGGCGGAGTCCGGCAGCGAGGCGACGGTCCAGCAGCAGTGGCCCGGCGGGGGCGAGGCCACCCAGGCCCAGCCCGCGGCCGCACCCCCGCCGGTGCAGTACGACCACACCCCGCCCGAGCAGCCGCAGGCGACCGGTTCGGCCACCTCGCGGCTGTTCGGCGGCAGCGACTCCGGCCAGCAGCGGTCGAGCGGCTCGGGCAAGCGCCCCACGCCGACCGCCCTGCGGCGCCCCGGCCGCGGTCCGCGGCGGGCGAGCCTGCAGATCAAGCGGTTCGACCCGTGGTCGGTGCTGAAGCTGTCGCTGGTGCTCGGCGTGGCGATGTTCTTCGTCTGGCTGGTCGCGGTCGGCGTGCTCTACACCGTGCTCGACGGCATGGGCGTGTGGGAGAAGCTGAACGGCACCTACACCTCGCTGGTCCAGGGTGAGGGCACCGCCACCGCGGCGGAACCGCTGATCAGCGCCGGTCGCGTGTTCGGCATCGCGGCCATCGTCGGCGCGATCAACATCGTGCTGCTGTCCGCGCTGGCCACGGTCAGCGCGTTCATCTACAACGTCTCCGCCGACCTCGCCGGCGGGCTGGAGGTGACCCTCTCCGAGAGGGAGTGACCCCGTGCGAAGGGGCGAGAAGGCGTCAGGTAGGCTTCTTCTCGTTCCCAGGGCCCATAGCTCAGGCGGTTAGAGCGCTTCGCTGATAACGAAGAGGTCCCAGGTTCAAGTCCTGGTGGGCCCACCCTGGTGAACAGGCCGGTTCGCGGTATCCGCGAACCGGCCTTTTGCTGTCTGCGTGACTAATTGGGTGACTACGCCACTTCGTGGCCTTCCTCGCTGGCGAAGATCCGATCCATTGCCTCCGCCCCGTGCTGGACTACCGGCCGGAGCTGGTGACGGTAGACCAGCTCCGTCACCGTGGTCCCGTTGTGGCCCATGAGCTGAGAGATCTGCTCGATCGGCATCCCGTTGTCGGACAGCAGGGAGACGAAGCTGTGCCGTAGCTCACGCGGTGTCCACTCCTTAGGGTTGAGCCCCGCCGCCTTCACCACCTTCCGGAATTCCCGCCGGACATTCGCCGCGTCCAGCTCGGTGCCGACCGCCGACGCGAACACCAGATCGTTTTCCTGCCAGTCGTCTCCGGCGAGCGTGCGAGCGAATGCCTGCTTCCGTTCCTGAATCCGCAGCACCTCCACACAGCGGGCAGGCAGCGCGAGGGACCGCCGGGATTTCCGCGTCTTCGTGTCCCCGTGCACTCGCACCGACCGCCACACCATGACGTGCGGCGGAATTGGCGGGTCCGCGTCGGGTTTCCCCGTCAGGTCCACGTGTGACCACGTGAGCGGTCGCAGTTCCTCGGTACGCGCGCCAATCAGCAGGGACAGCACGATGTACGCGCGAAGTGCCGACTTGTCCGCCGCCGCGAGCACGGCCTTCGCCTGCTGGAAATTCAGCGCCTTCGATTTCCGTCCCTCCTGGCCCACCGGCACGTCACAGAGCAGCACCACGTTCCGCCGCACCTTCTCGCGTGCCTGTGCCCGGTGGACTGCCCGCCGAAGGATCGATCGAATGTCGCGGAGGGTCCGCGTCGAAAGCGTCTTCGCCTTCTCCGCGAGCCACTTGTCTACGTCCTCCGCAGTGAGCTTCCGGAGTTGCCGGGCACCCAGGGCGGAAATCACGTGACCGTTGGCCAGGATGGTCAACGTCTCCACGGTCTTCGCGCTCCGGCCGTGCAGCCCGTGAGCAAGCCAGTCATTCACCGCGTCGGCAACGGTGAAGTTCCGCGCTTCCGCCGGGGTTTCGTCCTGACGCTCACGGACCAGTTCCCGAAGTTTGTCCATGGCTTCGGTCTTCGTCTTGCCGCTGGCCTTGCGCACGATCCGTTTCCCGGCCGGGCTGTACCCCGTGGTCACGGAGGCGATCCACCGTTGCCGGTTGTCATCCCAGTGAAGTCCGCCGTCGCCCCGGCTACGCCGCTTCGCCATAGCTGCCCCCTGACTCCCTCATCAGCAGTTCCACGTACTGGTTGATTGCGATCGCCGGAACGAGCCGCGTGCGCCCCTGCTTGACCGTGGTCAGTCGCCCGGCGCGGATTTGCTCGTAGATGACCGACCGGCTCATGGAGAGCAGGCGCATGGCTTCCGGGATGCGGTAGAGATGCCGTTCCGGCACGGTGGCCGGTGTGGTGCGGGTGTCCATCGGTTCCCCTTGGGGTCGTGCTGTCCGGTGGCGGTGATGTGCATGGGGGCTCCTTCTGCCGGTGGTGGTCTGGTTGTTGCCGCGACATCCGCGACAAGCGCGACATTGCTGGTCAGGGCGTCGCGGATGGGTTTTCGGGTGCCGCGACGTGCCGCGACATATCCGGGTCAGCCGGACGGGCCGGGCGGGTTGTCGCGGGTTGTCGCGGCAGCGGTTTCGGTATCCGCGACGGGGTTGACCTGCGGTGTCGCGGATGTCGCGGATGTCGCGGCACCATCCGGGGTGCTCGGCTTGGGCAGGTACCGGTTCCAGGCGTCGGCCAGCCCGCCGGGGCCGTCGACGCGGTAGCCCTTGACCGGCGCGGTGAAACCGGGAAGGCGGACGTCTTTGGACCTCACGCCGTAGGGCCGGAGTTCAGTCGACAGGCGCCGGGCGTCGAGTGGCTTGCCGTTGAGATCACCCCACGGCGCCTCTTCGAGGCTGGTCAGCGTGGCCAGGATCTCGGAGGTGGCCAGCCGGTTAGCCTGCCGGTGCTGGAACAGGTCGCGCAGGTCGGACAGGAGCTGGGTGCGGGTGCCCCGGCTGGTGTTGGTGCTAGCACTGGTGACGAAGTGCGAGCAAGCCGCGCGGGCGGTGTCGGGCCAGTGATCTCCGGCAGCGTCGGCGATCGCGATGAGCGGGCGCCAGATCTCGGCGGAGCGGTCGCGGACCCCAGCGGGCATCGGCGGGCGTCCCTGGCTGACCTTCGCGGTGACGGTGGAGATCCAGGCGGCCAGCGCTTCCCGCAGGGGCGCGGCTTCGCGCTCCACGTCCTCCTCCCAGAACTCGGCAACCTCCTCGTCTTCGGTGCGGCGTTGCATGTGGACGGTGATGGCGCGGGTGGTGATGGTGTCGGGCATCCCTCCGGCGATCCCGGCCAGTGCCACGGGGGCGTAGACGGGGAACCGCTGGACCTTCATGGCCTTGGCGTCCCCGACGCACCGGGCGACGGTGGCGGAGCGCTTGTACCCGGCGTTGAGCAGACCGCGCAGGTCCTCGTTGTTGCCGCCGGTCTTGGCGTTGAAGATGGCGTCCACTTCGTCGAACAGGATCGTGATCGGGCCGTCGTTGACCATCCGGAACAGCGCGGCGGTGGTCGCGGACATGGTCATTTCCGGTGCGCGCACGAGGAACTGGGCGACTTCGAGCACGCGGGTTTTGCCGCTGCCCGGTTCCACGGAGGACAGGATCAGCCGCGGGGTGACGTAGAAGTGGTCAGCGGCGTGGGTGTGGGCGTACCAGAGCGCGAGCATGGGAGCGCAGTGCGCGGACGGGAAGGCGTTGAACCGCGCCACGAAGTCGCGCACCCGGTCCAGGACCTCGTGACCGGGCAGCACGGCGGCGTTCTCCGTGCGCCACAGGCTCTGGCAATTCTCCGAGCAGAAGTCATCCGACGGGGAGTCGCCGCACGGGCGCCCGCACTTCGCGCACAGCCTCTCCCCGGCCCGATGCGGGTCACCGATCACCGCGTCGATCGCGGCCACTGCGTCGGTGTCCGGGCTTATGCCGGCGTGGGCGTCGGTGGTGGTCATCAGGCCACCGCCCCGAGTCGGGTCGCCGGTCCGGTGTGGCCGGTGGCGGCGGTGTAGCGGTCCCACAGGGCGTCGAGGTGGGCGGTGTCCTGGCACCGGTCCCGCACGATCTCGGCCGGGCTCTCGGCGGCGGCCTGCGTCAGCCGCGCGGCGTGCTCGGCCACGGCCCGGCGCCACGCGTCGGCCAGCACCACGGTTTTGAGGTAGTCGGCCAGCACCGCCGGGGGTGCGTCGCTGTAGGCGTCGGCAATCCAGCGGCCGACCAACCGGCGCCGGGTGTCTCCGCTGGCGCGGCCGGTGGCGACCGCGTGGGCGAACAGTGCGGCCGGGGCCGGGGGCCGGTCGGCGGCCACGGTCTCGATCGCGAGCTGGAGCACCACGGCGGGCAGCGGGGTGGCCATGTCGTCGGCGCGCATCCCGGCGAGCAGGCGCCGGGCCGGACGGGTGGGGAGCTGCATCAGGCAGCCGAGGAACTGGCGTTGCGGGTCGAGCAGAGCGGGTGCGGTGTCCATGGGAGACCTTCCACGTGCGATAACACTGTGTGATTTCTTGCGGGCGCGTTGAGGGAGGCCCTAGGTGCTGCCCGGACGGGTCGAAACCCTGGCTGCGCGGGGATTCCGCAGGTCAGCAGTAGGGCTACCTAGGCGCCTAGGGTGCTGGTCACGACTGGTTTGGTGTCTAGAGCGGGGGTCTAGGTCTAGGGGCGGCCGGTTCTAGATCGCGGGCCGCCCCTAGCCCCGAGTTTCGGTTACGCTCCGTTGTCTTTGGCGGTGGTGAGGGCGTCGCGGGTGTAGCCGTTGCGGTTGCTGCCCTTGCCCGTCACGGGGTCGGTAGCCCAGACCTGCCGGGGCTTAACGCCGTGCGGCTTGAGCGCGGTGGCGAGGTTGGCCGGGGTCCAGTCCCGATAGGACTGCGGGCGGAGTTCGGCCAGCCGGGTCACGATGATCTCCGACCACAACTTGTCTTCGCCGCGCTGGAACACCGAGAGAGCGTCGGCCAGCGGATCGAGCCGTGCGGCTTCGACGTCGACCGATTCCCCGGCGGCGTGGCCGGTGATGTTGCCGAGTGCTTCGCGGCGTGCGCGCGCCCCGGCGGCGATCTTCTTGGAGTCGGTGGCGTCCTTGTAGACGCTCTTGACGATCTGGGCGTCGTCGCCTTCGCCGGTCAGGTAGCCGATCCCGAGGTCGGAGCGGGCGAACATGGTGGCGCGGATACCGGACTTGTACTGCGAGGTACCGAGCACCATGTCGTTGGCCTGCTGGCCCATGACCTTGAGGCAGTACCGCAGGATGGCGTTCGCGGAAATGCCGGTGGGCAGGGACTTCGCGTCCGGGCGCTGGGTAGCCAGGATCAGCGAGATCCCCAGGGCGGGGCCGCGCTTGACCAGGTCGGTGCAGATCTCTTCCAGCTCTTCGCCGAACTTGGGGTGCTCGAACCACACCTGGCACTCGTCGACACCGACCACGATCGGCGCGAGCCGCAAGTCCTTGCGCCCGGCCAGTTCCGGGGTGACCTTGTTATCCGGGCACACCGACTCCGGAAGCGACCGGATGACCTTGGTACGGCGGCGCATCTCGTCCCGGAGTTCGCGCATCTCGACCACCATGCGTTCCAGGTCTTCCGCGTCGTCACCGACGCCGTAGGCGTGCGCGCACGGCCCGAGCGGGGACAGGTCGCCGGTGCCTTTGAGGTCGTAGGCGTAGAGGATCGCGCGCGGGTCGAGCGCGGCGATGAGCAGCAGTTCCCGCAGCGTGACGGTCTTGCCCATGCGCGGGATCGCGCCGATCACCACGGAGGCGAACATCAGGGTCACGGTGACCCAGCGGCCACGCTGATCGGTGCCGAACGGCTGGGGCTTGAACAGATCCACGGTCGCGCCCGGCTTGCCCAGCGGCCACACGGGCTGCTTGGACTTGGACATGTCCTTGTCCCCAACCCAGAGGACCAGCCGTCCTTCGTGGACCTTCGCGTCCCCTTCCGGCCACACGCAGCCGATCTGGCGGCGCAGGGCGGAGGACAGCTCTTCGCGCTTGGCGATGATGTCCCCGGCCGTCACGCCCAGCGGGAGATCAATGTCTGCACGCCAGCCGTCCCCATCGCGCTGGATTGGGGAGGGGAACTCGATCCGCTTGCCCTTGCTGTACGCCTGGTTCAGCCCACCGATCCCGAGCGAGCACAGGGCATCCTCGATCATCGTGGACGTGAGCTTCGGCGTCTTCGTCGAGTCGATCGCGCGCCCGGCGACCGGCTTGTCGGCGGGAGCACCCCACCAGCCGATCAGCGCGAGCGCCGAGAGCAGCAGCGTCCAGTTCCAGAACGTCGGCAGGTAGGACAGGCACAGGAACACGATCGCGGTCAGCACGACCAGCCCGAGGATGACCGGCCCCATGCGGCGGCGAACGGTCTCCGCGCGGGCTTCGCGCAGCCGCATGTACTCGTTCACGTCGGCGCGGTCGCGGGCGGCCAGGCGCACCGACTTGGACTCGGCGTCGAACACCCACGCCCGCAGCCGGGCCACCAGGCGCCCGATCGCGCCGAAGCTGCGCAGGATCGCGGTCGGCACGTAGACCGGCACACGCAGCGCGTGAAACGCGGTGGCGTGCGCGGCATACCTCACCAGGAACTTCACGCGGGACTTGAACTCCTCGGCGGAGGTCAGCCACTTGGCGACCAGCGGCCGGGCAGTCGCGTCCCCGGCGGTCTCCCACCACGTCCGCTTGACCTCCGGACCGTCGACCAGCACCGGCCGGGCCGGGGTGTCGTCGACGATCTCGGCGTCGATGACGTCGGCCTGTGCCGGGATGTCGGCGGGGGTGCGGGCGGCGTCCGGGCGGATCGGCACCACGTTCCCCGAACGCGTGTAGGCGACATCGGTCGCGTCTGGGGTGGTGTTCACTGGGCCGTTCGCGGCCGGGTCGGTGGTGGTGTTCTGGTCGGCGTTCACGGCCGGGGTGTTGGGGTGTTCGGCGGGGGTGTTCACGGAGTGGTCTCCCTGGTGGTTCTGGTCGTCGGCCGGGAACGGGTGGCTGTGGTCTGCGGTGGTGGACATCAGGCGGCCGTCCTCTCGTCGGTCAGCCCGGCCGGGCCGGTGGGGGTGGTGGTCACGGTGGTGGCCGTCTCCGCCTCGATCTGGGTGCGGAGTTGGGCAGCGACGGTGGAGGAAGTGCCCCGGCCGCAGTCGGTGACCTCACGAATCCACGCGGGGGTGATCTCGATCCCCGGTGCCCATGCCGCGCGGGCCTCGTTCACGTAGTCGGCGGCGAGCTTGCGCCCGGCCGTCTTCCGCTTGGCCGGAGCCTTGCGCTTCGCGGGCGCCCGCCGGACGGGCTTGTCCTGCTCGGCCGGGGCCGGTTCGGGAACGGTCGGTGCCGTGTCCGTGCCCTGGTCGGCGGGGGGCGGGGAAGACGCCGGCATAACCTCCGGGGTGGTTCCGGTCTGGGCTGCCTGCCCGGCCTTGATCACTGCTTCGGTCAGCCGGTCGCGGAGCACCGGCGCGGTCTCGGCGGCGAGGAAGACCAGTACCGGCGGCACGGAGTGCAGCACCACCCCGGCCACGTCGAGCGCCACCCAGGACTTCCAGGTGTTCATGACGTAGGTGGCCAGGAACGCGAACCACTTCGTCCGGTGCGCCCACACCCCGGTGCCGACCTGGTAGCGGGCGGTGACCTGCTCGGCCCGCAGCACGGCGACCAGGACCAGGGACACCATCGGGTCGAGCAGCCACGCGGACAGCCACGGCAGTGACCACGCGGCGGCTCCGGCGGCGGCGAAGGTCTGGACGTTGACCATCGTGAAGGCGAGTCCGAGGAAGATGCCGATCCAGATGGCGGCGTCGACCTGGGTGCGGACCTTCTCGGTGCGCAGGGCGATCACGTCGGGGTGGTTGGTCAGTGCCCGGACCTGGGCGGCGGACTCGGCGTCCTGGCGGAGCTTGTCCGCTTCGGTGAGCGGCTTGTGCTGTGCGTCGGTGCTCATGCTGCGTTCCTCGCTTCCTGGGCCACGACGTCGGCGCACACGTCGGCGCAGGCGAAGACCTGCGAGTCGGTGGCGTCGGCCCGGCCGACCGGGACCCGGCGCACCGGGGCGGTCAGGTAGTGGCGTCCACACGCGACACACGCCAGCCCATCGGCCTCGATCGCGGGGAGCCCGATCCAGCGCAGTCCGAGCGGTTTCCCGGTGGCGGGCTCGAGGTAGAAGGTGCTGATAGTGGTGCTCATCGGTGCCCTCCCCGGGTGGTCGCAACGATCTCGGTCACGGCGAGCAGCCGCGCCACCGCCGCACCGGCCAGCAGCGCGGGCACGATCAGCGCGATCGCGGTCACGGTCGGGTTGCCGATCCAGACGGCGCCGTACTGGACACCGACGATCACGGCGGCGGTGACCAGGGTGCGCAGCGCGTTGCCGGTCATCCGGGTCACCTCCCGCACGCCCTTGTGGGCCTTGCGCCCGGCCTTGCGTCCGGAGCGCCACACCGCGAGCAGCCCGACCAGGGCCAGCCCGCCCAGGACGTAGAGGGTGGTCGGTTCCATGTCAGGCCACCTCCCCGGTGAGGTTGAACAGGTCGGCCTGTCCGGCGGGCTGCCAACTCCCGTTGGCCCACACCGCGTCGGCGGCGATGCCCAGTTCCGCGCGGATCTGCGGCTCCTGCTCGGCGAACCAGCTCCGCCGCTCCGCCAGTGGCACCTGCCGCCAGTCCTTGCCTGTCGCGGCGCGGTGGCGGCGTCGCATCATCAGCTCAATCCCGGACGGGGACACGTCCTTGCTCATCACGCACCCGCCTTTCCGGCCACGTCGTCGACCAGCTCAGCGAGCAGCCGACGCGCGGACAGGTAGGCGGTTTCGGCGAGCTTGGGCATGCCCGCCGCCGCGAGCTGGTCGGCCATGGCCCACAGCCACTCGATCCGGTCGGCGGGCGGCGCCTCCTGCGCTGGGGTCTCCTGCATGAGGTCGACGAGCACGGCCTTGGGGGTGCGGGTGTCGGTGGCCATCACGCCACCGCCTTCCCGGCCGGGGCGATGCCGGCCAACTCGTCGGCGGCGAGCAGTTCGAGCTGATGGGCGATGCGCCAGTAGGTGAGCGACAGCGTTTCCCAGTAGGCGCGCGGCAGGAACGGCGCGGCGTAGTGGGCGATGTCCAGCCGCATCGCGTTCGCGGCGAACAGGTCGGCGACCTCGTTCAGCCGTCCGGCGATCTCGCGGGAGATCAGGCGGTTGAGCTCCGCCGGGGTGTAGGTGACCGGCTCATCGGCGGTACCGGTGACCGGGGTGGTGGTGGCTACCATCGGGAACCTCTCTGCATGGTCATTCACGTGGCTGGCGGTGAGACCCGGCGCGGTCGGCGCGTTCTTGGCGGGATGAGCCGCCGCGTCGGGGCTGAACTGGGTGGGGTGGCTGGTGTCGCTGCTCATGTGAGCCCCCCGAGGACCAGGGCGACGGCGAGCACGGACAGCCCGACCATCAGCAGCGACACCGCCCGGGAGATCCGGCGGAACTTCTCCACCGCGAGCGCCCCGAGGTTGGCGGTGTCGGCGGCGATGTTGTGAGCCGCCGCGCTGGACTGGGCTTCCAGCAGCACCGCCGGGCCGTTGAATGTCGCGTCCAGCCAGGTGCCCGGGGTGGGGAACTGGGTGATGCGCGGCCGGATCGCGGCGAGCAGGGTCAGCACCGCGAGCAGGATCGGCGCGGCGGCCGTCCACAACGCGGCCATCGTGGCCGCCGACGTCTGCCGGGTGGTCAGCGCGACCACCCCGGCCAGTCCGAGACTGACCACAGACAGCAGCGCGGTGGCCTTCGTGTCCGCGCGGCGCAACTCGTCACGGGCCTGCTCGTGAGCGGTCTGCACGGCCGGGTACTCGGTGCCCATCAGGCGGCCTCCCCCGACTCGGAGGTCAGCCGCACCGGCAGCGACCGCAGCACCTCACGGCCCGACCGCCGCGCCGCACGGGCCGCCCGGCGGGCGTCGGTGAACGAGCGGTCCACCCGCACCAGCGCGGTCCGCTCCTCGGCGTCCAGCTCCGCGTCGACCTCGCAGATCAGCGCGTCGATCGCGTCCTCGGTCAGCCCGTCCGGCCACATGCCGGTATCGGCCTCACTGACCCCGGAAACCTCGTTGACCAGCTCGAACGCCCGTCGGGCCTCGGTGCTGGCGAACTTCGCGTGCCTCATTTGGAGCCCTTCTCGGTAGGTCTGCGGGGCCTTGTGACCCCGACCACCAAGAAGCTAACAACTGAACGGTCTCCAGGTCAACTGTTAGGGGCCGAAAAGTTGACAGATCGCTTCTGACCTGGGCTTTCGCTCGGCCGACTCTGATAGGTTCTGATATGGTTGCCATTCAACTGATCGCGACGGCTAGGAGTTCGCATGTCTCGCCCACGGGCCTCTGTGGCGCGCTCTGAGGCGCTTCACCAGCAGGTCGCCCGCAACATCCGGAACGACATCGCGGCGGGCGTGCTCCGCCACGGGCAGCGACTGCCGTCAACGCGCGACCTGGCCAGCAGATTCGACGTCAGCGTCTTCACGATCAACGAGGCGATGGACCTGCTCGGCAAGGAAGGGCTGATCGTGAGCAAGGCGCGTTCCGCTCGCACGGTCAACGCGCCTGACCAGGCAGCGCACCAGGAGATCCGGCCGGTGGCGCCCCGGGTGGTGATGGTCGGCGGATACCCGGGCAGCGGCAAGAGCGAGTTGGGGCGCATCCTCGCGCGCCAGACCGGCTGGCCGATCCTGGACAAGGACACCCTGACCCGGTTCGTGGTCGAGGCAGCTCTTGAGCTGCAAGGGCTCTCGCGGAATGACCGCGAGTCGGACACCTACGTGAACATCCTTCGCCCGGGGGAGTACGAGTCGCTGAATGAGGCGATGCTCGAAAACCTCCAGTGCGGCAACAGCGCGATCGTGACAGCGCCTTTCGTACGCGAGTTCGGCGATGAGGAGTGGGTGAAGAACACGCAGGCGCAGTGCAAGAAGCTTGGCGCGGTCCTGACCTTCGTGTGGGTGTACTGCGACATCGAAACCATGCGGACCTACATCCGCCACCGTGGCGCAGCGCGCGATTCGGCCAAGCTTGCCGACTGGGATTCGTACGTCGCCGGGCTGAACATGGACCTCCGCCCGGCCGCGCCCCACGTCGTGGTCGACAACTCCACGTCGGGCGAACCGCTGGACGAGCAGGCTCGCCGGTTGCTGGCCGATGTGGTCGAGGCAGAGGAAGGTAAGTGACAGGCCGCGTGAACCTGAAAGTACTGGTCAGCAACGAGCAGGATGACCTTGTGGGGCACGAGATCCTGGGTGCCTTGCCAGGTGTCTCGATCCTGCCTTACGACCCCAACGAGAAGGATCTCAGCGCGGAGCAGCGCACGGCCAACGTCCTGTTGCCGCCTTATCGGAGCAGTCACCGGCCGATCCCGCTTCTCCGCCTGTTGCCTGAGCTCCGCATGGTGCAACTACTGTCGGCCGGGGCCGACGAGTGGGCCGGTGACGTGCCGGAAGATGTCGCTCTAGCCACGGCAAGGGGCGGGCACTCGGGGCCAGTGGGGGAGTGGGTTCTGTCGGCCATCCTGACGCAGCTCCGGCAGTGGCCAGCGCTCGTGCGGTTCCAGGACTCGGCAGTCTGGGCGCATCGGAAATTCGACGCTGACACGCTGGCGGGCAAGCGGGTTCTGATCGTCGGGGCGGGGGGAATCGGAACCGCGGTTGCCCGGATGCTCGAACCATTCGGCGCTACGGCAACGCTGGTCGCCAGCACGGCACGCGGCGGCGTGCACGGGGCGGACGAGCTGCCGGGCCTGATCGGTGGTCACCAAATCGTCGTGATCACGGCACCGCTGACCGACGCGACACGCGGCCTGGTGGACGCGGCTTTCTTGGCTGCAATGGACGACGGCGCTCTACTGGTCAACGCGGGGCGTGGGCAGATCGTCGACACGGATGCGCTGGTGGCTGAGCTGGACAAGCAGCGACTGCGGGCAGCTCTCGATGTCACGGACCCGGAGCCCCTGCCGTCCGATCACCCCTTGTGGGCGTGCCCGGGCGTCATCATCAGCCCGCACTCTGCCCGGACCGTGCCCGGTACGAACGCACTTTGCTACTCGGTGGCAGCCGAGCAGATTCGGGCTTTCGTCGACGGGCGCACCCCGGAAAATCTCGTCTCGGGGCGCGGAGCCTGAGTGACAACCTGGGTGACACTCAGGCGGGATGATCACGTACAACGGTGGACATTGGCGGACGCCGGATCGCCGCTCGTAATGCCTCTCTACCTGCACTAATGCGGCTGGAGCCTGCCTGATAACGAAGAGGTCCCAGGTTCAAGTCCTGGTGGGCCCACCCTGAGAACGAACCCCCGTCACCCGTGGCGGGGGTTGTTTCGTTTCCGGGTCCGCGGGGCACTTCCTGGCGTAGCTGACCACCACCGGCTCGCTTTGGAGGACCCCGATGTCCGATGACGTCGTCGAACTGATCCTGAACGACCACCGCAAGTTCGAAGAGCTGATGCGCGGACTGCGGGATTCGACCTCCGACCGGGCTGGGCTGCGTGACGAACTGGCGCAGCTGCTCGTGGCGCACGGGGAGGCGGAGGAGCGCGAGGTCTACCCGCAGCTGGAGAAGAAGGCCTCCGACGACGAGGACGTGGAGCACAGCGAGGAGGAGCACGCCGAGATCAACAAGGCGCTGCTCGAATTCCTGGAGGTCGAGGACCTCAACGGGGACGACTACGACGAGAAGCTCGAAGAACTCGCCGAGGTGCTGAACCACCACGTCAACGAAGAGGAGCAGACGCTGCTCAACGACGCACGCGAAGAGGTGCCGTCGGACGAGCGGGCGAAGCTGGGTGCGGCGTTCCTGGTTGCCAGGGACACGCTGCTGAAGACCAACTGCGGGCGCATCGAGAACGTGCGCCTGGTCGTGGAGAAGACCAAGGACCGGATCGACTGAGGTTCCACGTGGAACAAGGGCGGGGAGAGTTCCCCGCCCTTGTTCGTGTCCGTGTGGGGAGCTACTGCTCGGCGCGCTGCCTGGCCTCGTCGACCTTGGCCTTCTCCTTGGCGCGGCGCAGCTCGTCCTCCTTGTCGGCGACCTCCTGCTGCGACTGGCCCTTGTCCCGCTGGGCCTGGCCTTCGCGCTGCATGTCGTCATTGCCGAGCACGGTGCCCGCGGTCTCCTTGACCCGGCCCTTGACGTCCTCGACGGCCCCCTTGACGCCTTCCTGCTGTTCGTCCCGGTTGCTCATCTCGTCCCTCCTGTCGGCGAACGTGCTCCCCTTCGGCTACCCGGTAGTGGACCGCGCAAACGCCACCCCCGCCGGGTGCAGTAGCATCGACCGGGCAAGCGGGACGGTTTTCTGTTCGTGGAGAGGGGTCCAGGGTGAAGAAGCTGTTGGCGCTCGCGGTTGTCGCGGCCGGCGTTCTTTTCGTCGTGAAGCGGAACAAGGACGCGAAGGCCGAAGCCGACCTCTGGCGCGAGGCCACCGCCCCGACCGGCAAGCCGCTCGGCGCCGTCTCGCCGAACGGCAGCGCTCCGACCAAGACCTCGGACGCGGCGAACAACTGAACTTCCCGCGAGCGGCCGGTTCGGCCGCTCGCTCCGGGGCTGTAGCTCAATTGGTAGAGCACCGCCTTTGCAAGGCGGGGGTCAGGGGTTCGATTCCCCTCAGCTCCACACGTGCTGGAACCCGAATGGGGCCAGGCCGGAGGGTGATTCCTCGGGCCTGGCCCCATTCGCTTCTTCGCCGGGCCTGATCCGTCCGTGTCGAAGACAAGGACGATCTTCCGTACCTTGCTGGATGACCGCGGGTCATCCAGCCCCCTTTTCGCGCGGGTCAGCCTGGTGTCGCAGGACGTCGCAGGTGTGCTGGGCTTCGTCGAGCAGGCGGGTGGCTTCGGCCAGCAGGATTCCGTAGGGGAGCGACGGGTCGCTGACGGGCAGGTCGCTGTGGGCGGCGTAGTCGGCCAGGCGCCGGTGTCGCCGTCGCGCTTCGTCGGCGGTGGCGCACAGGTGTCGTGCTTGTTCGGCCAGCCGATCTTCGTCGAGTTCGGTGAAGGTGTGCATGGTTTCTCCGATGGCGGCGAGGAAATCGCCGTAGTGGAGCCGGAAGTCGCCGGGATTTTCGTTGCTGTGCCACTGGTCCAAGCTTCGCGTCATCGAGCCGACCTGGTAGGTGACGCGTTCGAGTGCGTCGATGATCGCCTGGTAGCCGGAGAATTCGGTGTGGTGCGAGTGGCGGCGGAACAGCCGGCGCGGGTTCAGGTACACGCTTTCCTGCGCGGTGCGCACCGCTGACTGTGCCTGCGCCGACAGCGGACCCAGCTGCGCCGCGCGCCGGCGCCACTGGCTGGTGCGTTCCTCGTCCAGCAGTCCTTCCCGCAGCGCGGGGTGCACATCGCTGAGCAGATCGCACAGGGAGTGCGCGAGCGTGTGGATGCCGTGTTCCGCGCTCCGGTACCGCATCGGCGGCAGGATCAGCAGGTTGACCAGCACACCGGTGCCGCAGCCGAGGACCACGAGCAGGATGATCTGGCCCAGCTGGGTGAACCGCTCCACTTCGGTGCTCGCGGAAACATAGGTGGAGAAGGCGAAGAACGCCGCCGTCACCACCTGCGAACCCTGCGAGCCGAGTGGCCGCCAGCGGCCGATGAGCAACGCGGTCACCGTCATGAGCACGAAGGTCACCACGCCCGGCCCGGCGAGCAGCCCGAGCACCAGTTGCAGCGCCACCCCGGCGGCCACCGCGCCGACGTACCGCAACGACTGCACGAACGACTGGTACACGGTCACCTGCATGATCAGCACCGCCGAGAACGGCGCGAACGCCGACGACCGCGCGTGCATCAGGTCGTAGGCGATCACCCACGAAACCGTTGCCGCGAGCGCACTCTTGCCGATCAGCTCGAGCGTGTGCCGCTCGTGGCTGTCCGACTTCGCTCGTTCGAACCACTGCCTGGTGCGCGCGACGAGATCCTGCCGCGCAACCGTCGTCCGCTGCGCCATGCCCGGCGGCTACCCGCCGCGGAGTCGATCAACCGCGACCAAGATCCAGCGCACGGAGCTGCGAGCGGGTGGAGATGCCGAGCTTCGGGTAGGTCTTGTACAGGTGGTAGCCGACCGTGCGCGGGCTCAGGAACAATCGCGTGCCGATCTCGCGGTTGCTCAAGCCGTGGGCGGCGAGTCGCGCGACCCGGAGTTCCTGGTCGGTGAGGGCGGCACCGGTTCGGGGTCGGCCGCCGCCGGTGGGGCGTAGTTGGGCTTCGGCGGCGGCGGCCCAGGTCGCGGCACCCAGGCGAGTGAAGGTTTCCAGTGCCGAGCGCAGGAGCGGCCGGGCTTTCGAGGGACGCCGGGTGCGGCGGAGCCATTCCCCGTGCAGGAGTTGGGTTCTCGCTTGCTCGAAGGGGTGATCACCGACGAAGGATTCCGCGTCGCCGAAGAGTTTGCCCGTGTCGTCATCATCGGAAAGCAGGGCGCGGCTGCGCGCCAGGCGGGCGTGCACCAGCGGTGACGTGGTGCGGTCGGCCCACGGGCGCCAGGCTTCGAGAGTCCGGCGTGCCTCGGCCGGATCGCCCGCGCGCACCAGGGCTTCGATCAGGTCGGCGGTGGCCAGGCGCGCCACCTGGTGGTGGGTGATCGACGACAGGTGTTCCGCCGCGGCGTCGAAATTCCCGTTCGACAGCTCGAAAAGGCCGGCCGCCCAGGTGGCGCGGGAGGCGGCGAGGTGGTTGTGCAGCGGGACGGCCAGGTCACGCGCGGCGGTCGTCTCGCGCAGGCAGGCGACGGCCGAACCGCGCGCGGCGGCCAGCAGCGCCAGAGTCGCGTGGAAATCGGCTCGCCGTACCCGCTGACCGGTGTCCTCTGTGGACCGAATACCTTCCTCCGCGCGTGCCTGCGCCCGGTCCCAGTGACCCAGGTCGAACTCCAGCTCGGACAACCACAGCATCGGCAACGTCAGAACCGCGTGCATCCCGTTGACCGCGAACTCGTCCAGCGCCGAACGGCCGAAGTCGTAGGCCTGCCGCGTGGACGGTCCCGACATGCTCAGCACCAGTGGCCAAAGCCATTGGTGTGCATCGCTCGTGCGCAGGCTCGAAGGTGCGGCGGCACGCAGGCGCCAGGGATCCGCGGTGTGGGCGTCGGCCGACAGCGAGGTCAGGCGAGCGAGCAGTCCGGCGTACTCGCCGAATTCGGGATCGGTGAAGCGCGCGGCGATGGGCTCCAGCGGCAGTCCGGCGTGGTGCGCGGCGGCCGCGGCCATGAACAACAAGCCGGGATCCGGGCCCGCGCGCAGCAGGTGGTCGTGTGCGGAGAGCTGGTCACCGTCGCCGAGGGCGATCAGGCCGTGCAGGCGGTCGAGCGTCCGCGCGACAGCCGGATCGTGTCGCTCCGGAGTGGCCTCGGCGACGAGCGTGCGGGCCAGTTCGGACTGGCCCGACTTCCAGGCGAGGTACGCGGCCGCGGCCGACCGGCGTTGGCGTTCCGGCTCGTGGGACAGCCGGGCGGCGGCCCGCAGAACCGTTGCGGCGGAGGCGATTCCCCCGCGCCGGGCGGCGTCGGCCGAGTGCGCTTCGAGCCGGGCCGCCAGTGATTCGTTGGGCAGGACCTCCGGCTCGGTCAGGATCGCTTGGTACGGCAGGCCGGGCAGCACCAGCGACGGCAGTCCGGGATTCCAGCCTTCCCGGGCGGTCAGCACGATCGCGACCGACGAAACCCGGCGTGCCGCGAACAGCAAGGCCGCGATCGACGACTGGTCCCAGAGATCCACATCGTCGACGGTGACCAGCAGCGGCGAAACCGACTCGAACAACCGCAGCACCGCCGTGTACAGCACAAGATCCGTGCACGGCGAATCGAGTGAACCCAGCGCCGTGTGGATCGCGTCCCGGTGCGCGGGAGCCAGCGACCCGGCTTCCGGCGCGAGCGGGCCGAGCAACTGGTGCAGTCCGGCGAAGGCGATCGTCGACTCCGACGCCGTTCCGTACGCGGACAGCCGCCGGAAGCCGTCCGCCCGGATCGACTTCAGCAGCGCGGACTTCCCCGCGCCTTCGACCACCAGAGCACCACCGCGCCCGGCGAGCAGGGCGTCGATCGCGGCCAGTTCGCGTTCCCGTTCCAGCAACACGCGGTCGACGGTAGCCAGTGCCCGCTGAGGACGGGCTCAGTCGAGCGACTGCAGCACCAGCGCGCGGATCAGCGGGTAGTAGCGGCGGGTCTGATCCGGCGCGTGCGTCAGGAAGACCACGCCCAGGTCCTCGGCCGGATCCGCCCACCAGTAGGTGCCGCCGGCGCCCGCCCAGGTGAACTCGCCGGGCGAACCGGCGGTCGGCCCGCCCGCGACACCCCGCCGCACGGCCACGCCGAGCCCGAAGCCGTAGCCCGGTTCCATGCGCCGCAACCAGGATTCGTCGGTGCCGGGCGGCAGTTGGTCGGTGGTCATGAACTCGCGGGTCTTGCGGTGGAGCAGTTCGCCGTAGCCGAGCAGCGCGCCGATGAACCGCAGGTAGTCCGGTGCCGTGCCGACCAGACCGGCGCCGCCGGAGTCGAAGCGGGCGCGGGACAGATCCGGAATGGCCGTGGGATCGAGAGCACGGGCGAACCGGCTTTCGTCGGAAACGCCGAATGCCGTGTCATTCATGCCGACCGGTTCGAAAACCTGCTCACGCAGGTAATCACCCAGCCGCCGGCCGGTGATGCCTTCGATGATCCGGCCGACCAGATCGAGACCCCAGCCGTAGTGCCACACCTCGCCCGGCTGGTGCAGCAGCGGCAACGGCGCGAGCCGGTCGACGAATTCCTCACCGGTGAAGGAGGTCATGCCGTCGCCGATGGCTTCGGTGTACAGCTCGTGCACCGGGCTCGAGCCGAGCATGCCCTCCACCATGCCGGAGGTGTGCCGCAGCAGGTCGAGCACGGTCGGCTGCCGCTTCGCGGGTGCGCCGCCGACCTGCCGATCCGCCAGCGCGGGCAGCAGTTCCCCGACTGGAGTGTCCAAAATGAGCAGTCCGCGTTCGTACAGTTTCAACGCGCCCGCGGTGACCACCGGTTTGGTCATCGACGCCAGCCAGAACAGCGTGTCCGTGGTCATCGGCGTGCGGGCCACCGGATCGCGGTACCCGAACGCCTCCAGGTACACCGTCTCGCCGCCGCGCAGGATGCCGACGACGGCACCGGGCATCCGGCCAGCCGAAATCTCCGCGTTCAGCGCACGCTCGATCACGTTGGTACGACACATGCCGACGATCATGGACACCGGGCGCGGAAATCGGAAGACTCGCGGCATGTTCAAAAAGCTGCTCGCCGCCGTCGGAGTGGGCGGAGCCGAGGTCGAGACCGAATTGTTCACCCCCGGTGTACAGCCGGGTGGGGTGATCGAGGGGGCCATCCGGCTGCGTGGTGGCGAAGTGCAGCAGGAAATCCCCGGTGTGGTGATCGAAATGGTCACGCGCGTGGAGCACGAGGTGAACGACCGCGAGGTCGACGCCCACCGCACCTTCGGCCGCACCGACGTCCGCCGCAACGTGCCACTCGGCCCGCGCCAGACCATCGAGCTGCCGTTCCGGCTGCCGGTGCCGCTGGAAACGCCGATCAACTTCTACGACAACCGGCAGCTGCACGGCACCATGGTGGCCGTCCGGACCACGCTGGAGATCGCCGGCGCCATCGACGCCACCGACAACGACCCGATCGGCATCGGCGCGCTCCCCGCGCAGCACGTGCTGCTGGCCGCGGTGGAGAGCCTCGGGTTCCAGCTGCATTCGGCGGACGTCGAGTCCGGGCACCTGCGCGGCACCCGCCAGCGGCTGCCGTTCTACCAGGAGATCGAGTTCCGCGGTTCGCCCCGCTACCCCCGGCTCAAGCAGCTCGAGGTCAGCTTCGTGGCCGGGCCGGACGGCATGGACGTGGTGGTCGAGGCGGACAAGAAGGCCGGGCTGCTCAGCAACGGCCGCGACCTGGTCAATCTGCTGCGGGTGGACTACCACACGATCGGCCAGGTCGACTGGGCCGCTGAACTGCACCGGATCGTCGAGCCGATGGGAAGTGGCTGGCTTTAATCTTCTTTTTCGGGCGTCCCCGGCTCTAAGACACTGCGTCGGTCAGGCAGGAAAGCTTGGCGCGGTTCGGTTTGTCGGCTCCGACTTCACCGCCGGTCGGCGGGAAGTTGTCGCGGCGGCCGCCGTCCGAATGCGCCAGGCAGAGCTTGCCGCCGGGCAGCAGCACCGGGCTGGTCGGGAACTCCAGCGGCCCGGTGTTGCGCAGGCGGGTCGCCGGGTCGGGGGCGTTGCGGAAGTACTCGACCACCTTGCCGCCGGTGGTCACCACGGCCACCGAGTTGCGCTCGTTGACCGCCACCCACACGTTGCCGCGCTGGTCGAGCGTGATGCCGTCCGCGCCTTCGAGGTACGGGTGGGCGACCTTGATGTTGTCCAGGCACAACGTGTTCGGCGTGAACGTGGTGTCGCAGCCGGTGGCCGAGCGCAGGTCGCCCTTCGAGTCGAGCGAAACGCGCCAGAGTGCGCCGCGAGCGGTGTCGGCGACCAGCAGTGAGCCGTCCTTGGCGAACACCAGTCCGTTCGCCACCAGGTGCTGGGAGCCTTCGGTGTTCGCCGCGGCGCGACCGGTCGGCGTGATGGTCACGGTGCCGGGCGGCAGCGCTCGTACGTCACGGCCGACCCCGCCGACGCCGTCGACCAGGTTCACCTCGTTGGCGATCGGCTGCACGCGGAACACTTCGGCGGGCACACCGTCCTTGCCCGCGCGCCAGACGCGGCCCTGGCCGGTGGTCCCGTCGGAAATCCACAGGTTGCCCCGGCGGTCGAACGCGACGCCGTTCGCACCCGGCACCCCCGAGGCGAACACCTCGGCGGCGGGCGGCTGCTGCTCGTCGGGGGTGAACGCGTAGACCTTGTCCGCGTTCGCCACGTACAACTTGCCCGCGGAGTCGAAGGTCAGCCCGGCCGGACTGCACGGCGACGGCAGCGTGCCGACGATCTTCGCTTCGCCGCCCTGAGACGGCACCTTGAACACCGGGCACGACGGGTTGCCGCCGCGGCCGGGGGAGTACAGGTTGCCGTGCTGATCGCTGGTCAGGCCTTCGAGCCCGAGCGGATTGGCGAACACGGTGGTGAACTGGGCGTCAGGATTCGGGACGACCTGGCCGCCGCCGGGCTTTTCGCCGACGGCCGCGCCGCCGAGGGTGACCGCCGCGGCGGCCATGGTGGTCAAGAGGACAAGACTTCGTCGCATGACGAGCCTCCACGTCTCGGGGGACCGGACTCCCTGCTTAGGCCCCGGGAGTGGATCGGTCAAGCCCACCGGCACCCTCGGCGGACGTGGTCAGGTCCGCAGCAGGGCGGCGAACCGGTCCGCCGCGACGTTCCCGCCGGACAGGATCACGCCGACCCGTTTGCCGGGCAGCCGCACCTGCTCGGCCAGCAGCGCCGCGACCGCCGCCGCGCCGCTCGGTTCGACGACGATCTTGGTGCGCTCGAACAGGAACCGCATGGCGTCGAGGATCTGCTCGTCGGTGACCGTGACGATCCGGCGGACGTGCTTGCGGTTGATCTCGAAGTTCAGCACGCCGGGCGAGGGCAGCGCGAGACCGTCGGCCACGGTTTTCGGCACCGGCACGGAGATCAGTTTTCCCGCTTCCAGGGACTGTTTCTGGTCGTCACCGGCTTCTGGCTCGACGCCGATCAGTTCGAGTTCCGGCCGCCGCGCGCTCGCCACGGTGGCCGCGCCCGCCATCAGCCCGCCGCCGCCCATCGGGGTGATGAGCGCGTCGA
Organism: Saccharothrix sp. AJ9571; assembly: GCF_021725495.1. NCBI lineage: Bacteria > Bacillati > Actinomycetota > Actinomycetes > Pseudonocardiales > Pseudonocardiaceae > Saccharothrix > Saccharothrix sp. AJ9571. The sequence goes on from NZ_CP091382.1 coordinate 2,517,914, forward strand.
GATCCGGGCATTCGGCGAGGAATTCCAGCGTCGCGGTGCCCTGGCCGGCGATCACGTGCGGGTGGTCGAACGGCGGGATCAGCGCGTACCCGTTGTCGTCGGCCAGTTTCTCGCAGAGGGCGAACCGGTCTTCGGTGTAGCGGTCGAACCGGCGCACCTCGGCGCCGTAGCCGAGCACAGCGTCCACTTTGGACTCGGGTGCGTCTTCCGGCATCAGGATGGTGGCCTTGGTATCGAGCAGGCGCGCGGCCAGCGCCACGGCCTGGGCGTGGTTGCCCGAGGAGTGCGTGCACACGCCCGCGGCCAGTTGATCGCTGCTGAGCTGGGCGATCGCGTTGTAGGCACCGCGGAACTTGAACGCGCCGACGCGCTGGAAGTTCTCCGCCTTCAGGAAAACCTCGGCGCCGGTGCGTGCGTCCAGCGTGCGCGAGGTGAGCACCGGCGTGCGGTTGGCCTGGCCGGCCAGTCTCGCTGCCGCCGCTTCGACGTCTTCGATGGTGACCATCAGTTCTCCCCGGATTTCCGTATTTCGGTCAGGTAGCTGTACGCCGACGCGCGGGAGATCCCCAGCGCGGCGGCCACTTCGGGCATCGCCTTCTGCAGGCCGAAGACCCCGCGCTCGTCCAAGGCGCGGAACAGTTCGAGGCGCTCGGCGCGCGAAAGCCGGTCCACCGGGCGGCCGAGCTTGAGTTCCTCCGCCTGCACCACCGCGCGGACCAGTTCGGTGACGTCGTTGGTGAACGTGGTGGTGTCGTCGGGGATCGCATCCAGCGCGGAGAGTTCGCCCAGCAGCACCGCGGTGTGCCGCAGTTCGGTGATGTCGACGTTGACGCACAACGCGCCGAAGACCTCGCCGGCCTCGTCGCGCAGCAGCATGGTCGAGGACTTGACCAGCCTGCCGGAGGCGGTGCGCGTGACGTAGTTGACTTGGTCCTCGGCGTTCTTGCCGCGGGCGAGCAGGCCGAGGCCGATCTCGCTCATCGCCCCGCCGACCGCCCGCTCGGTCACCTTGCCGGCGACCGCGATCACGGACGCGTCCCGCCTGCGGTAGTCGTGCAGCACCACCTCGCAGTTCGGGCCGAAGGTCGCGGCGAGCCCGTCGAGCACGGGTCGCAGGGCGTTGAGCACGGCGTCGGCAGTCACTTGGACAGTATGTACAGCTTCTGGACGCATTGTCCAGTGAGCTTGCGGAAACTGTCGGTGGCACGCGGTAGTATCGAACAAAGGTTCGAAGCTGATTCCGGGGGTGCGTCTTGAACAACACCATTCTCGACGAGGACGACCGCACGTGGGAGTTCATCCGGATCTCCGGATGGGCGGTCAAGTACGTCCAGGGCTGGGCGGCCGACGGCCCGCCCTTCGGCTACACCGTGGGCCTGAGCGCGGTGGACCACCCGGAGCTGCTCATGTTCGGCTTCGGCGCCGAGAACACCGCGCTGATGCTGGACGAACTGGCCGCGCGGGTGGTCGGCGGCGAGCGCCTGCACGCGGGCAAGCTGGTCGCCTTCGACGAGCGGATCCACCGCGCCACGCTCGTCCCGGTGCCCGATTCGCGGCCGTACCTTCTCGACGCCAACCGGTTGTTCCGCTCGCCGGTGCCCGCCCTGCAGGTGGTCACCGATGATCGGCGCGGCTACTTCCCTTGGGAGGAGGGGTATTCACTGCCGGTGAGTCGACAGCCGCTGCTCGGTCAGTAGCCGCGCGGGGGCTGGCCGTACCCGGGCTGCTGCGGCGGGTACGGCTGCTGCGGCGGGTGCTGGGGGTACTGCTGCGGCTGGCCGTACTGCGGTTGCTGTTGGGGCGGGTACGGCTGCTGCGGTGGTTGTTGCTGCGGCGGGTATTGCTGCTGCGGTGGCTGCTGGCCGGGGCCCTGCTGGCCGGGGCCCTGCTGACCGTGTTGGCCCTGTTGGCCCTGCTGGCCGTAGCCCGGCTGCTGTTGCTGCCACTGCAGTTGCTGGTAGGCCTCACCGGGCTGCGGGAAGGTGAAGAACACCTTGGCCTTGATCGAGCCCTGCACCGCGGCGCCCCAGACCCTGCTGCCGGTGAAGGTGTGCATCTGCCCGCCGGTCAGGTCGACCGCGACCATGCGCGTGTCCGCGCCGTACTGCACGCTCGGTTTCGCCGTGGCGGCCTGGATCGCGTCCGGGTACACCCGTTCGCCGACCAGACCGGCGATGACGATCGACGCGGCGGTGAAGCCGACGGTGCCGACGACGTTCGCGCGGGCGTGCTGCGTGGCGTGCCCGGTGAAGTCGTGCAGGGCCGCGGCGGTGACGTCCGCCAGCGGAGCGGCGACCACCGCGTAGTTCATCGTCGACATCATGATCGACTCGGTGAACAGGCCGAGCACGGCGTTGACCGGGCCGATCTGGATCTGCCGCAGCTGACCGCCGGACCGCTGCACGCGTTCCGCGACCACGCCGAGGTACTGGTCAGGGGTGAGCACCTGCTCATACTGGCAGAGTCCGGCGGTTCTGGTTGACTGACCGGGCTATGCGCCCACACGTCTTCGCCGCCGCCGTGGTGCTCGCGCTGTCGTCCGGTTGCGCGCCACCGGCTCCACCACCAGCGCCGCCCACCACTTCCGCCGCGCCCGTGGCACCCGCGGCACCCGAACCGGCGGCGGACGGCAAGTGCCCGTACCTCGCGGAAACCGCGGTGGAGAAGGCGAACGGCCAGCGGGTGTCGAAGGTGCGGTTGTCCGCCGATCAACCGCCCACCTGCTTTTTCTACGCCCTGAACGGAAAACTCCAGCTCACCGCGCGCGTCTACGCCGGTGAGCCCGCGGTGGCCAAGGCCGTTGTCGACCAGGCGGCCCCGATCGCCACCTCGAACCCGGCCGACCAGCCGGCGGGCTGGCAGGGCGGTTCGCAGCCGGACGGCGAGGGCGCGGTCTACGCGGTGGCCAAGGGCGGCAACGCCGTCGTGGTCACCACGAACCAGGGGCAGACGGTGAAGGCCCGCGAAGTGGCCAAGCAAGCTATCGCGGCACTGGGGTGGTGAGCAATACGGGTTCCCACTCACCGGCGCAACTTGATCTTGTATTACCCTGGCCGCCACGCGCAGGCGTCGAGGACTCGCGCACAGTCAGCCGGAAACGTCGGTCGCTACCGGGCGTGAAGGCTGGACACACAGTCGGTTAATTCGATTCAATGAAGGATATGAAGCCGTGGCTGAAACCCTGAAGGAAATCCTGCTTGACTCCGGTCGTCGTCCGGCTGTCGTGACCGACCTGCAGACCCTGGTGGACGAAGAGGTCTCGGACAAGGGCGGTGTCTCGGGCGCGGTCGTCAAGACCGGCTACGCGGCCGTCAAGAAGATCAAGCCGGGCATCATCCCCGCCGCCGTCGACACCCTGCTCGACGACTTCGCGGCCGCGCTCGAGCCGTTCTACGGCGACTACAAGGCCAAGGGCGGCGCCGACTTCGGCACCTACCTGTCCGGCCGCTCGGACGAGGCCGCCGACGCGCTGCTGGGTGTCACCGACGCCCGTGCGGAGAAGAGCAGCCGCGACAGCATCAAGAAGGTCTACGGCAAGCTGCGCCCGAACGGCAAGAAGAACGTCGAAGAGGCCCTGCCCCGCCTGGGCAAGCTGATCGACAAGCACGCCGCCACCGCGTGACTCGCTGACTGAGCGATAGAGAGGGCCCCCGGGAAACGTCCCGGGGGCCCTCTTGTTCGTGGAGCGTCAGTTCTTCTTCTCGGTGCCGGAGGTCCGCTGGGCCTGCTGGCCGTTGGCCCCCTGCGCCTTCGGAGTGGCGGTCTTGCCCTGCGCCGGGGTCGGCGCCGGGGTGGGTGCGGGCTTCGGTGCCGGTGCCGGTGCCGCGGCCTTGGGCGCCTCGGGGGTGGTCGAGGGCTTGGGAGCCTGCGGCTTGGTGCCGCCGTCCCCGCCGGTGCGCGGCGGAGCGGGGGCGATGGGCGGTTCGGGCTTGGAGCGCAGTGCGAGCGCGGCACCGGCCGCCACCACGGCGATCCCGATCAGCCACGGCCACTTGCTGCGCTTCTTGTCGCCCTTGGCGGCGATCTTCGCCTCGATCAGCGCGGCCCTGAAGTCCTTCTTGGCGGCCTTGAAGTCCTTCTTGCCCCGCCGCTTGGACTGCCCAGCCGACTTGGCCGCCTTGATCGCGGCCTTCTTGGCCTTGCGGCCCGGCTTGCGCATCTCGGCGATGCGCTCGGCGGCCTCCTTGCGGGCGGACTGCGAAGTGCGCGCCAGGTCCTTGCCGGTCTTCTTGGCCTGCTTGGCCAGCTTCTTGCTGGCCCGGCGTCCTTCCTTGCGTGCCACTTCGGCGCCTTCGGCGAGCCGGAGCTCGGCCACCTGAGCGGCTTGGGTTCCGGCTTCTACAGCGCGCTTGCGTGCCGTGGACAGCCCGGTCTTCACCGACTCACCCACCGCTTCTGAGGCCCGGGTCATGGCCTTCACCTTCCGTCGATTCGTCTGGCATCTGTCTGGTTCCCCTTAACCTATCGTGCCCCTTTTCCGCGGATCCCGCCGCAGATGGCACGATTGGCCCCGTGACCGAAAGCAACGGATCCCCCGCCGGTGGCGCGCGCAAGGCGACGCTGCACACCAACCAAGGCGACATTCACCTGAACCTGTTCCCCGACCACGCGCCCAAGACGGTGGCGAACTTCACCGGCCTGGCCGACGGCAGCAAGGACTACACCCAGCCGAACGCGAAGGGCGAGAACTCGGGCCCGTTCTACGACGGCTCGATCTTCCACCGCGTGATCGACGGCTTCATGCTCCAGGGCGGCGACCCGACCGGCACCGGCCGCGGCGGCCCCGGCTACAAGTTCGGCGACGAGTTCCACCCGGAGCTCCAGTTCAACAAGCCGTACCTGCTGGCCATGGCGAACGCGGGCCCCGGGACCAACGGCTCCCAGTTCTTCATCACCGTCTCGCCGACCACCCACCTGAACTTCAAGCACACCATCTTCGGTGAGGTGGCCGACCAGGAGTCGCGCAACGTGGTCGACCAGATCGCCCGCACCGCGACCGGCCCGGCGGACCGCCCGCTGAACGACGTGGTCATCGAGCGCATCTCGCTGGGCTGAGCTCACAGCGCTGAAGCAGGGGGTGGATGCGGGTAAGTTGGACACATCGTGACTCAGCCCCCGTATCCCCCGCCTTCAGGGCCCGCGTACGAGCAGGCCCTGCCCGCCTGCTGGTGGCACCCCAAGCGGCAGACCGGTCTGCGCTGCGTCCGCTGCGACCGGCCGGCCTGCCCGGACTGCCTGCGGGAGGCCTCGGTCGGCTCGCAGTGCGTCGACTGCGTCCAGGCCGGGCAGGTCCACGACCGGACGCAGCGCAAGCAGTACGAGGCCGCCGGGTATGGCGCCCGCACGGTGGCCGGTGCCCGGGTCCGCAAGCCCGTCGTGACGCCGGTGCTCATCGCGGTCAACGTGCTGGTCTTCATCGCCACCGTGGTCCAGACGGGCAACCCGATGAACAACTCGGGTGCCGACCTGATGACCCAGGGTTCGCTGTGGCCCTACGGCATCACCTTCTTCGACGAGTGGTGGCGCCTGGTCACCTCCGGCTTCCTGCACTTCGGCCTGCTGCACATCGCGATGAACATGCTCGCGCTGTGGGTGCTCGGCCGGGACATGGAGACGCTGCTCGGCCGCGGCCGGTTCCTCGCCGTCTACTTCCTCTCGCTGCTCGGCGGCTCGGTGGCGGAGTTCGTCTTCGGTGACGTCGGCCAGCCGACGGTGGGTGCCTCCGGCGCCATCTTCGGGCTGATGGGCGGCGTGCTGATCGCGGTCTTCCGGCTCAAGCTGAACCCCACCATGGCGCTGGTCACCATCGGGCTGAACCTGGTGCTGACCTTCTCCATCCCGAACATCTCGTTCCTCGGCCACCTCGGCGGCTTCGTGATCGGCGCGGTCGCGGTGGCGGCGATGGTTTACGCGCCGCAGGTGAACCAGCTGCGCTACCAGGTCATCGCGCTGGTGCTGATCGCGGTCGCGCTGGCCGCGATGATCCTGGTCCGGGACGCCCAGCTCGGCGATCAGGTGTGCGGGGTCGTGCGCGGCAGCGGCGAGATCGTCTGCGAGGACCCGGTCTCAGCTGCGAGCTCGTAGCGCGCTGAGAACGTCGAGCACGTCGCGAGGATCGGTGCCCAGTTCCACCCAGCCCAGCACCAGCAGGTGCGGCGGGATGTCCTCGCACTCGATCTCCAGCGTCGGCACCTCACGGCCGAGCCGTCGGGTGTTCACCAGCCGGACGCGGACCTGGGACCACGCGAGGCGGTGGTCGCCGGTGAGCGTGCGCACCCGGACGCCGTGCGCGTCCGCGCTCAGCTTCGGCCGGATGGCGCTCCCGTTGGCCGCGAAACCGGCCAGTGCGAGCGCGGCGACGCCGAACAGCACCGGGCCCGCGCGGTCGCCGGAGAAGCCGGTGAGCACGGCGGCGGCGGTCGCCAGGGCGGCGAGCAGCCAGCCGACCCCGACGAGCGCTGGTCTCGGCGCCCAGCTTGCCGACTGGTTATCCACAGGGCTTATCCACACTGGGGACTAGTCACACTGGTGTTATTCGCTGTCAAGCCGCCACTCGGCCGATCAACGCCACTTCATCGTCATGAGCAGACCGGAGATCATCAGCGCGAAGCCGATGGCGAAGTTCCAGTTGCCCAGCTCGGTCATGAAGGCGATCTTGTCGCTGGCGAGGTAGTTCACCACGAGCCAGGCCAGCCCGAGCAGCATCAGGCCGAACATGACGATCTTGTAGATCAGGGGGGACGGACCGGCTGCCCGCACCTTGACCGGCGTGCGCCGGTCGGTGGGCGGGGTGTAGGCGGTCTTCTTGCGGACCTTGGACTTGGGCATCGGAGTCCTCGCTGCTCATGGGCTCGTTCGGGTGGCCGGTGCGCAACCAGGGCCACCCCGACACGTTAACGTAATCGGGGCCGGGCAAGAACGGGGGACGACTACTCCGTCCGGCCGAGATTTGGCGCGAAGGGAGCCCCTGTGGCGGTGTCCGACGGCGAGCGCGAGCTCGTCGGGCCCGATTCCGGCCCGGTCAGGACGGCCGAACGCGCCGATCCCCGCTGGCGAACCGGCGTTCGCACGGTCGGTGAAGTTTTGATAACGCTCGGTATCGTCGTGCTGTTGTTCGTCACTTACGAGCTGGTGGTGACCGACTGGTTCTCCGCCGAGAAGCAGGCCGACGCCGAAGCCTCGCTCGACGGGCAGTGGGCCGACCCGCAGCGGCAACTGCACCTGGACCCGGCGGACGGCCAGGCTTTCGCGCGCCTCTACATCCCCGCGTTCGGCCCGGACTACCGCTTCACCATCCAGGAGGGCGTCGGCGCGGACGCGCTGGAGGTCGGGCCGGGGCACTACAAGGACACCGCGTGGCCGGGTGAGCCGGGCAACTTCGCCGTCGCCGGGCACCGGGTCGGCAAGGGCGCCCCGTTCAACGACCTCGACCTGCTCGAGTCGTGCGACGCCATCGTGGTCGAGACGGCCACCGACTTCTTCGTCTACCGGATGCTGCCGAAGCAGGACGAGCTCGCGGGCTGGGCCGAGGGCCGCGGGCGCGACGCGAAGTGCGCCGGCGTGCCCACGCTGCGGGACGTGCCGGACTACGAGGAGACCGTCGGCCGCCGGATCGTCAGCCCGGACCGCGGGGACGCGGTCGCGCCGGTGCCGTACCGCGCGGACAGCCTCACCTCACCCGCCCTGCGCGCGCCACTGGTCACGCTGACCACCTGCCACCCGCAGTTCTCCGACCGGGAGCGGCTGATCATCCACGGCGCGCTGGTCAAGCAACTGGCCAAGGCGCCGGGCGCGGGCTATCCGGAACTGCTCAAGGCGATCGGGGAGGCCTGATGTACGGCTGGATCTGGCGGCGCCTGCCCGGCCCGTTCGCGGTGCGGGCGACCACCGCGGTGGTGCTGGCCCTCGCGGTGGTCGCCCTGCTGATGTTCGTGGTGTTCCCGTGGCTGGAACCGCTGCTGCCGTTCAACGACGTGGCGGTGCAGTAGCCCGTCAGCCCGTCGTCAGCCGCGGGAGACGCGCAGCATCTCCTCGCGCTCGACCACCTTCACCCGCTCGCGGCCCTGCGGCTCGCCGAGCGAGCGCTCGTACGCGTCGAGCCTGCCCCAGCCGCCCCAGGTGGTGAAGGGGACGCCCCGGTCGGTCAGGAAGTCCATGATCGCGTCGGGTTCGTTGCGGCTCGCGCCGGTGAGCGTGTCGGCGTCGGCGAGCAGGCTGGCGATGGTCTCGGCCGCGTCGCCCTTGGTGTGCCCGATCAGGCCGACCGGGCCGCGCTTGATCCAGCCGGTCACGTAGACGCCGGGGACCTGGTTCTCGTCGATGTCGAGCACGCGGCCCGCCTGGTTCGGCACGGTGCCGGTGAGGTGGTCGAACGGGATCTCGGCCAGGTGCGAGGAGAGGTAGCCGACGGCCCGGTAGACCGCCTGGACGTCCCAGTCGTGGAAGACGCCGGTGCCGCGCACGTTGCCGTCGCCGGTGAGTTCGGTCCGCTCGGTGCGCAGGCCGGTCACCCGCCCGTCGCCGAGCACCTCGGCCGGCGAGTGGAAGAAGTGCAGGTGCAGCCGCTTGGGCCGGTTGCGGGAGTCGCGGATCGCCCACTCCTGCAGCGTCTTGACCACCATGTCGACCTGCTTCGAGGAGCGGATCGCGGACATCGAGCCCTCGTCGAACTCGATGTCCTCGGGGTCGACGATCACCTCGACGTTGGGCGAGTGGTCCAGCTCGCGCAGCTCCAACGGGGTGAACTTGGCCTGCGCGGGCCCGCGGCGGCCGAACACGTGCACGTCGGTGACCGGGCTGGCCTTGAGCCCCTCGTGGACGTTCGGCGGGATTTCGGTGCTGAGCAGCTCGTCCGCGGTCTTGGCGAGCACCCTAGCCACGTCCAGCGCCACGTTGCCGACGCCGAGCACGGCCACGCTGGTCGCCTCGAGCGGCCAGGTGCGCGGCACGTCCGGGTGGCCGTCGTACCAGGAGACGAAGTCGGCGGCGCCGTAGCTGCCCGGCAGGTCGATGCCCGGGATGTCGAGCGGGCGGTCGGCCGAGGCGCCGGTGGAGAAGATGACCGCGTCGTAGAACTCGCGCAGCTCGTCCAGCTTGAGGTCGGTGCCGTAGTCGACGTTGCCGATCAGCCGGATGCCCGGGCGGTCGAGCACCTTGTGCAGGGCGGTGACGATGCCCTTGATGCGCGGGTGGTCGGGTGCCACGCCGTAGCGGATCAGCCCGAACGGCGCCGGCATGCGCTCGAAGAGATCGATGTGGGTGGGTGTATCGGACTTGTCCAGGATGTCGGCGGCGTAGATGCCGGCCGGGCCGGCGCCGATGATCGCCACACGCAGTGGACGGCTCAATGCACTACCTCGTTCGAGTCGCAGATGGGTCTACGCTTCCACGGTAAGGTGAGCCGATCCTAACTTTCACTGTGATCTGGCGTACCCGTCCACCATGCGGACGCCGCTAAGCTGACGGCATGCGCGTGCTCGTCGTCGACAACTACGACAGTTTTGTCTACAACCTGGTCCAGTACCTGGCCCAGCTCGGCGCCGACTGCACGGTCTGGCGCAACGACGTGGTGGACACCACCAAGCTCGGCGAGTTCGACGGCGTACTGGTCTCTCCCGGCCCGGGTACCCCCGAACGCGCTGGTCAGAGCATCGAGGTGGTCCGCGAATGCGCTTCGCGGGACCTGCCGATGCTCGGGGTGTGCCTCGGCCACCAGGCCCTCGGCGTCGCCTTCGGCGCCACGGTCGACCGCGCGGAGGAACTGCTGCACGGCAAGACCAGCCGCGTCGACCACTCGGGCTCCGGCGTCCTGGCCGGCCTCCCCAGCCCGTTCACCGCGACGCGATACCACTCGCTGACCGTGCTGCCCGACACCATTTCGGATGAGTTCGAGGTCACCGGCAAGACCGAGTCGGGCATCGTGATGGGCATGCGCCACCGCTCCCTCCGGCTCGAAGGCGTCCAGTTCCACCCCGAATCCGTCCTCACCGAAGGCGGCCACCGCATGCTCGCGAACTGGATGGCCACCGCGGGCCACCCGGTCGCCGACGTCACCGTGCGAAACCTCGAATCCGCCACGCGCGCCCTGCAAAAGGCCGCCATCGCCTGACCAGCGAGCGCGGCTTCAGACGCCGAACGCTATGAATGGGGCATTACTTGCATTGAACGCAAGTAATGCCCCACTCATAGCACTCAGTCGCGGGGGCGGAGGGGGCTAGCTGCCGCCGGGGATGCCGGGGATGGAGGGGCCGCCTGGGCGGTTCAGCTTTCCGACGAACAGGGTGATCGTCTGGTCCTTGGTGATCGTGGAGCCGCCGGAGGGGTCGGTGTTGGTGACCCGGCCATCCAGGTCGTCGTCGTTCACCTCGTCCTCCAGGGTCACCAGCTGACCGCTCCAGCCGGCTTCCTTGAGCGCCTTCTTCGCCTGCTCCAGGGTCGCGCCCTGCACGTCCGGCATGGAGAGCTGCTCCTTGGCCCCGGTCGAGACCTCCAGCGTGATCGAGGTGCCCTCGTCGACCGTGCCACCGACCGGGTTCTGCGCGATGACCTCGTCCTTCGGCTTCTCCGAGGTGACGTCCTTGCGGTTCACCTTCAGGTTCAGCTCCTCCAGCGCCTTCTTCGCCTCGCTGAACTTCTTGCCGACCTGGCTCTGCGCGAGCACCTGGTTCGGCCGCTTCCCCACGGTCAGCTTGATCGAGGTGCCCTGCTCGGCCTCGACGCCCGAGCGCGGGTTCTGCTCGATGACCTTGCCGTACTCACTGGGGTCCCTGGTCTCGACCTCTTCGATGTTCGTGTCGATCTCGAAGCCGGCCTCCTTGGCGGCGTCGGACGCCGGGCCCTGCTCCTTGCCGACCAGGTCGGGCACCTTGACCTTCTGCGGCGCGGTGCCGATCTGCACCTTCACCACCGAGCCCTTGGCCACCTCGACGCCCACCTGCGGGTTGGTCGCGACGACCTTGTTGATCTGGTCGCTGTTGCACTGCGACGTAGTACCGGCCTGCGGTGCCTTGCAGATGACCGGTTCCTTCTCCGGCTGGAGGCCCGCCGCGCGCAGCGCCTCGAACGCGTTCGCTTCCTGCTGGCCCTGGACCGACGGGATCGCGACGAGTTCCTTCTTCTCGTCGAACACGCCGGCGAGGTACATCATCCCGGCCACGAGCAGCACCCCGACCACGGCGAGCGCGGCGAAGATCTTGTTGCGCTTGCTGCGTCTGGCCCTGTCCTCGGCGTCCGCGTCGTAGCCGTCACCGGCGTACCCGTCGTCGTCGTAGGCGGCGGGCGTGCGACGGCTGTTCATCACCTGCGTGCGCTCGTCCTCCGACATCACCATCGGCGCGAGCGGGTGCTGGCCGGACAGCGTGCGGACCATGTCCGAGCGCATCTCGGCGGCCGACTGGTACCGGTTCGCCGGGCCCTTGGCCAGCGCCTTGAGCACCACCGCGTCCAGCTCCGGCGACACCGCCGGGTTCACCGACGACGGCGGGTTCGGGTCCTCCCGCACGTGCTGGTAGGCGACCGCGACCGGCGAGTCACCGGTGAACGGCGGCTCCCCGGTGATCAGTTCGTACAGCACACAACCGGCGGCGTAGACGTCACTGCGGGCGTCGACCGACTCCCCGCGCGCCTGCTCCGGCGAGAGGTACTGGGCCGTGCCGATCACCGCGGCGGTCTGCGTCATCGCGGCCTGGCCGTCGTGGATGGCGCGGGCGATGCCGAAGTCCATCACCTTGACCGCGCCGTTGGCGGTGATCATCACGTTGGCCGGCTTCACGTCGCGGTGCACGATGCCGTGCCGGTGCGAGAAGTCCAGCGCCGCGCAGACGTCGGCCATCACCTCCATGGCGCGCTTCTGCGTCATCGGACCTTCGGTCTTGACGATGTCGCGCAGCGTGCGCCCGGAAACGAACTCCATCACGATGTAGGGGAGCGGACCGTACTCGGTCTCCGTCTCACCCGTGTCGTACACCGCGACGATGGCGGGGTGGTTCAGCGCGGCGGCGTTCTGCGCCTCGCGCCGGAACCGCTCCTGGAACTGGGGATCCCTGGCCAGATCGGCGCGCAGGATCTTGATGGCGACCTCGCGGCCGAGGCGGACGTCGTGCCCATGGTGGACCTCGGACATGCCGCCGTAGCCGAGCGTGTCGCCGAGCTCGTAACGATTGGAGAGCAGTCGGGGTGTGCTCATCGGTGCGTGCCGTTCCGTTCCATCCATGTTGGGTCCATCATCCCTGGCAAGCCGTCGTCTCCGGGTGAACGCACGGAACCCTCCGTCGCGTTGTCTCCGTCCTCGATCTGACCCGGCCCCGGTTGGGGCGTGTGGTGCGGCGGCCCCTCGCTGGGCTTCGCCGGCCGTTGCACCGTCGGCTCGTACCCCGGTTCACCCACCGGTTCGCTGGTCTCGACGTTCCCCGACGGTGTGTCGCGCCCGGAGCCGCTGAGCAGCTTCGGGATCACCAGCGCGGCTGTCACGAGCACCGCGACGACCACCAGTGCCAGCAGGATCCACAACCCCGTGTGACTGCGCCGCCGCGGTGGGACCATCGGCCCGACGCCGGTCGTCGGGCCAGGTGGAAGCGCCGGCGGCGGTACCGGCTGCAGTGCCGGGTGCGATACGGGACCTACCGGCGCGTGCGAGTTTACCGGCATCTGCTGCCCCGCGGCCTGCGCGTAGGCGGAGGCGAGCCCGATCGGCGGTGGCAGTGGCCGCCCGGCGCGCACCGCGGCGGCGGCGTTGGCGAACTCGCCGCCGTTGTTGTAGCGCTGCCGCGGGTCCTTGACCAGCGTCGCTTCGATGAGCGCGCGCAGACCGGGCGGCACGTCCGGCGGCAGCGGCGGCGGGATGTCGCGGATGTGCATCATGGCGACCGTCACGGCGTTCTCCGACAGGAACGGCCGGTAACCGGTGAGGCACTCGAACCCGCAGACCGCCAGCGAATAGACGTCGCTGGCCGGTTCGGCGTCCGCACCGAGCGCCTGCTCCGGCGCGATGTAGTGGGCGGTGCCCATCACCATGCCGTTGCGGGTGACCGGCGCCGCGTCGGCGGCCTTGGCGATGCCGAAGTCGGTCAGCTTCACCTGGCCGGTCGGGGTGACCAGGATGTTGCCCGGTTTGACGTCCCGGTGCACCAGCCCGCGCTCGTGCGCCGCCTGCAGCGCGCGCCCGGCCTGCTCCAGCAGGTCCAGGGTGAATTCGGGGGAGAGCCGTCCCTGCTTGGCCAGGATGGCCGCCAGCGGGTCGCCCTCCACCAGCTCCATCACCAGATACGCGATGCTCAGCTCGTCGGCCACGGTCTCGCCGTAGTCGTGCACCGCGGCGATGCCGGCGTGGTTGAGCGAAGCCGTGGTCCTCGCCTCGGTGCGGAAGCGGTGCAGGAACTCCGCGTCCCCGGAGAGTTCGGCCTTGAGCACCTTCACCGCCACGGTGCGGTCGAGCCGGGTGTCGCTGGCCTGCCAGACCTCACCCATGCCGCCGACCGCGATCCGGCTGGTGAGCCGGTAGCGCTCGGCGAGCAGCTGACCCGTGGACAGCATCGGCTCATCCACCCCCGAGCGCGGCGGCGATGGCGGCGCGGCCGATCTCGGCGGCCACCGTGCCACCGGTCGCGGCCAGGCCGCGGTCACCACCGGACTCGACGATCACCGCGAGGGCGATCTTCGGGTCGTCGGCCGGCGCGAAGGCGGTGTACCAGGCGTGCGGCGGGGTGGCCTTCGGGTCGTTGCCGTGTTCGGCGGTCCCGGTCTTGGAGGCGATCTTCAGCGCGTCGTTCTTGCCGCCGCCCTTGGTGTTGGCTTCCGAAGCCAGCATCATTTCGCGCAGGATGCCCGCGTTGCTCGCCGACATCGCGGGGTCGTCGGTCAGCTCCTCGGGGTTGAACCGCTCCATCTCCGAAAGGTCCTGGGCCAGCAGCGACTTGATCAGCTGCGGCTTCATCACCGTGCCGCCGTTGGCCACGCCCGCGGACAGCAGCGCCACCTGCAGCGGCGTCAGCCGGACGTCGCGCTGGCCGATGCCGCTCTGGTACAGCTGCGGCTTGCCCGCCAGGTCACCGAGGCCGGAGGGGGCCACGCGCATCGGCACGGTCAGGTCGGCCTGGCCGATGCCGAACTTCTCCGCGGTGTCGGTCAGCTTGTCCTTGCCCAGGTTGCCGGCGATCTCGGCGAAGGCGGTGTTGCAGGAGTAGGCCAGTGCGTCCTTGAGCGTGCTGCCCTGGCAGGTGGCGCCGCCGAAGTTCTCCAGGTCGGCGCTGGTGCCGGGCAGTTTGACGTTGGCCGCGGTGGTGATCTGGCTGTCCGGCTTCATGCCGTTTTCGAGCGCGGCGGCGGTGGTGACGATCTTGAAGGTGGAGCCGGGCGGGTAGGTCTCCGAGATGGCCCGGTTCAGCATCGGCTTCGTCTTGTCGGCGTCCAGCGCCGTCCAGGTCTTCTCCTGCTCCTTGCCGTCGTGCGAGGCGAGCCCGCCCGGGTCGTAGGAGGGGGTGGAGACCATGGCGAGCACCTCGCCGGTCTTCGGGTCCAGCGCCACCAGCGCGCCGGTGTAGCCCTTCTTCGTCATGCCCTCGTAGGCGGCCTTCTGCACGGCCGGGTTGATGGTCAGCGCCACGTTCCCGCCCCGCGGGTCGCGGCCGGTGACCATGTCCGAGAGCCGCCGCACGAACAGCCGCGGGTCGGAGCCGTTGAGCACCTCGTCCTGGGCGCGTTCCATGCCGCCGGCGCCGTACCGGATCGAGTAGAAGCCGGTGACCGGGGCGAACATCGGGCCCGCCGGGTAGGTGCGCAGGAACTTGTACTTGTCGTCGGTCGGCTCGACCCCGGCCAGCACCTGGAGGTTGGACGCCGCGATGATCTTGCCGCGCTGGCGGGAGTACTCGTCCAGCAGCACGCGGGCGTTGTGCGGGTCGGTGCGGTAGTCCTCGGCCTTGATGAACTGCACGTAGGTGGCGTTCACCAGCAGCAGCAGCAACATCACGAGCATGGTCACGCCGACGCGGCGCAGTGGTGTGTTCATTTCGGACGCTCCACCATCACCGTATGAGCTTCGGCCAGCGGCGCCTGCTGTTGCGGGCGCGGCTTCACGCTGGTCTGCGGGCGGCGGGCGGCATCGGAGATCCGCAGCAGCAGCGCGATCAGGATGTAGTTCGCCAGCAGCGACGAACCACCGTAGGACAGGAACGGGGTGGTGATACCGGTCATCGGGATCAGCTTGGTGACCCCGCCGACGATGACGAAGAGCTGCATCACGATGGCGAAGGACAGGCCACCGCCGAGCAGCTTGCCGAAGGTGTCGCGCACGGCCAGCGCGCTGCGCATGCCGCGCATGGCCAGGATCAGGTAGACCATCAGGAGCGCGCAGAGCCCGATGAAGCCGAGCTCCTCGCCGATCGCCGCGGTGATGAAGTCGGTGCTCGACGCGGGCACCATCTCCGGCCGCCCGGCACCGAGACCGGTGCCGCCGATGCCCCCGGTGCCGAGCCCGAACAGCGCCTGCACGATCTGGTAGCCGTCGCCGGTCGGGTCGGCGAACGGGTCGAGCCAGTTCGCCACGCGGGTCTGCACGTGGGTGAACAGCTGGAAGGCGATCAGCGCGCCGCCGATGAACAGGCCGAGGCCGACGATCACCCAGATGATCCGCTCGGTGGCCACGTACAACATCATCAGGACCACGCCGAAGAACAGCAGCGAAGTGCCGAGGTCCTTCTCGAAGACCAGGATGCCGAGGCAGGCCACCGCGGCGATCAGGATCGGGCCGAGGTCACGCGCACGTGGCAGCTCGATGCCCAGCACCCGCTTGCCCGCGACCATGAACAGGTCCCGTTTCGACACCAGGAACGACGCGAAGAAGATCATCAGCAGGATCTTCGCGAACTCGCCGGGCTGGATCTGGGCGAAACCGAGCCGGATCCAGACCTTGGCCCCGTTGACCTCGGACATCGAGCTGGGCAGCACCGCGGGTAGGCCCAGCGCGATGATGCCGACCAGGCCGAAGGTGTAGGCGTACTTGGTGAGCGTGCGGTGGTCCTTGACCAGTAGCAGCACGGCGAGGAACAGCACCAGCGCGATGACCGTCCACATCACCTGCTTCGGTGCTTCCGGCGAGAACTCGCGGCCGAGCTGGAGCGCCCGTTCGGTCAGCGCCAGGTCGATCCGGTAGATCATCACCAGGCCCAGCCCGTTGAGCAGGGCCACGCAGGGCAGGATCAGCGGGTCGGCGTAGGGCGCCCACCGGCGCACCGCCAGGTGCGCCACGGTGAGGATGGCCATGTAGGCCAGCCCGTACCAGAGGATGGCGAGGCTCAGCTCCTGCTCCTGGTTCGCCTCCACCAGCATGAACGCCGCGGTCACGATGAACGAGGCGAAGCCGAGCATGGTCAGTTCCGTCCCGCGCCGGGTCGGCAGCTCACGCGGGGGATTGGTGACGTACTGACCGGCGGGATCGGAGGTGGGCTGGGCCATCAGCGGACGCCGCCCGTGGCGAGCCGGCAGTCCACCCCCGGGCGATCCGGACTCGGGGTTTCCACCGGCGCGGAGGACGGTTCGACCGGCGGCGCCGAGGACGGCGGCGGCTGGACCGGGGTCTGCTGCTGCGCGCCGAAGCCGCCGATCAGGCCGCCACCGGAACCCGGGACCTCACCCGGGATCCCGCCGCCCTGGCTCGGGGGCTCGGGGCAGATCGGCAGCCGCTTGTCCCACAGCGAGTCGATGTAGTCGCGGGCCGCGGCCAGGCTGTCCATCCGGACCCCGTTGCGCACGTCCTCGCGGGGCGCTTCCTGCAGGTCGGACAGCAGCAGCCGGTCGCACAGGTTGGCGCCGGGCGCACACGAGTCCTCCACCTGCTCCTGCAGGTCCAGACCCAGCACGCTGCCGGAAACCCCCTGGTAGATGACCACCTCGTCGCCTCCGCCCGCGCCCACGTAGTACTGGCTCAGCACCCAGTACCTGGTCGCGATGGTGCCCGCGGCGAGCACGATCAGCACGAGGATCAGCACGCCGAAGACGCGGAACAGCTTCCGCCGCCGGGCCTTCGGAGCCGGGGGCGGGGCGGAGTCCTGGCGCCGCGGCTGGGGCGGGGGCGCGGTCAGCGCCCTGGCCCGCGCGGCCGGGGAGTCGCCCTGGTGGTTGTAGTCGTCACTGCCGTCGCCCGCGGCGCCACCGACGATCGGCGCGTTCTCGCCGTAGTCGACGTCGACCACGTCGGCGATGATCACCGTGACGTTGTCCGTGCCGCCGCCCTTGAGCGCCAGCTCGATCATCCGGTCCGCGCAGTCCTGCGGGTCCGGGATGCGCATGGCCTCGGCCATGGTCTCGTCGCTGACCATGCCGGACAGCCCGTCGGAGCAGACCAGGTAGCGGTCGCCGGCGCGGGCCTCGCGCACGGTCAGGCTGGGCTCCACCTCGTGCCCGGTCAGCGCCTTGAGCAGCAGCGAACGCTGCGGGTGGGTGGCCGCTTCCTCTTCGGTGATGCGGCCCTGTTCGAGCAGTTCGTTGACGAAGCTGTCGTCGCGGGTGATCTGGGTGAACTGCCCGTCGCGCAGCAGGTAGGCGCGGGAGTCGCCGACGTGCACCAGGCCGAGCCGCGAACCGGAGAACAGCACCGCGGTGAGCGTGGTGCCCATGCCGTCCAGGTCGGGGTCGTTGGCGACCAGCTCGGCGATCGCGCCGTTGCCGGCGGCGACCGCGTCGCGCAGCTGCGAGAGCAGGTCGTCACTGGGTTCGTCGTCGTCCAGCGGGGCGAGGGAGGCGATGACGACCTTGCTGGCCACTTCACCGGCGGCGTGCCCGCCCATGCCGTCGGCGAGCGCGAGCAGGCGGGGGCCGGCGTAGACGGAGTCCTGGTTGTTGGATCGCACCAGGCCACGGTCACTGCGGGCCGCGTAGCGGAGGACGAGGGTCATGGGCGAAGCTCGATCACCGTCTTGCCGATCCGGATGGGGACCCCGAGTGGAACTCGGAGGGGTGCTGTGACCTTAGCCCGGTCGAGGTAGGTCCCGTTCGTCGAGCCCAGATCTTCCACGTACCAGTCTTCCCCACGCAGTGATAGGCGAGCGTGCCGGGTCGAGGCGTAGTCGTCGTCGAGCACCAGCGTCGAGTCGTCGGCCCGCCCGATCAGGATCGGGCGGCCGTCCAGCGCGATCCGCGTGCCGGCCAGTGCGCCGTGCGTGACGACCATCTGCCGGGGCACCTTCCCGCCACGCGGTGGCTTCTTCTCCTTGTTCTTGTTCCGGCGCAGGCTGGGCAGCGCCACCCGCAGGCCCGACGCCGCGTAGAGGTCGGAGCGGACCACCCGCAGCGCGGCCAGCACGAACAGCCAGAGCAGGACGAGAAATCCCACCCTGGTCAGTTGGACGACCAGCTCTGGCACCTTGTGTGTCAGCTCCTCAGTACGGCTTCTTGCGGCGACGACGGTACGTCGCAACGCTCCCGCGGACTCTCATTCTGCGGGAGCGCTCGGACGGGGCCTACGTCAGCCCTGGGTGCGGAACACCAGAGACGAGTGACCGACCCTGATCACGTCGCCGTCGGCCAGCTGCCAGGTCTGCACCGGGGTGCCGTTCACCGTGGTCCCGTTGGTGGACCCGATGTCGGCCAGCGTGGCGCTCTGCCCGTCCCAGGTGATCTCCAGGTGGCGCCGGGAGACCCCGGTGTCCGGCAGCCGGAAGTCGGCGTCCTGCCCGCGGCCGACCACGTTACCGCCCTGCTTGAGCGAGTAGGTGCGGTTGGACCCGTCGTCGAGCTGCAGGCTCGCGGCGAGCTGGCGGTTCGGGCTCTGCGTGGCAGGCGGCTGGTAGCCGGCCTGCGCGTACGGGTCCGGCGCGGCGGGCTGGCCGTAGGCCTGCTGCTGGCCGCCGTACTGGTCGTACCCCGGCTGCTGCTGTCCGGCGTACCCGCCCTGGTCGTAACCGGGTTGCTGACCGGCGTAACCGCCCTGGTCGTAGCCAGGCTGGCCACCGCCGTAGCCGCCCTGGTCATAGCCGGGCTGCTGCTGTCCGGCGTACCCGCCTTGGTCGTATCCGGGCTGGCCACCGCCGTAGCCGCCCTGGTCATAGCCGGGCTGCTGCTGGCCGCCGTAACCGCCCTGCTCGTAGCCAGGCTGCGGCTGGCCACCGGCGTAGCCGGCCTGGTCATAGCCGGGCTGACCGCCGCCGTAGCCACCTTGGTCGTAGCCGCCCTGCTGCTGGCCGCCGTAGCCGGCCTGGTCGTAACCGGGCTGGCCCTGCTGTCCGTAGCCGTACTGGCCCTGCTGGCCGTACGGGTCACCCTGGTCGTATTGGCCGTAGCCGGGAGGCTGGCTCATTGCTGGGTCTCCTGCGTTGCTGGGTCGTGCTGACCGTCCAGGACTTCCGTTGCCGGGGGCCGTGATCTCGCTGGCCTTGACATCGGGATCGACGGACGAGCGTGTCTTGAACTGTCCAGTATGCAGCGCCTCGGTGCGCTCGAGCGAAACTACGACGTCACCATAGGTGTCCCACCCCTGCTCGGCGAGATGCTCCGCCACCGCTTCGGCGAGCACACGGGTGACGCGCTGTTCGTCACCGGCCATGCGGTCGTGGTCGGTCGGGCCCAGCGACACGATGTAGTGGTTGGGCGCGAGCTCACGGCCTCCGGCCAGCTCACGAACGTTGTCCTCACTCTCACGCTCCAGTGCCTGCGCCACTTCCTGAGTGACGACATTGCCACCGAACATGCGCGCGAAGGTGTTGCCAACCAGGCCCTCCAGGCGCCGATCAAAACGCTTAGCGCGGCCCACCGGGCAAACCCTCCCCTCACGCGTCTGTGCTTCCGCACCGATCCTATCCGGGTGCGGGCTGTTCTACACGGCCCCCGGTGAAACCGCCGCAGACGGCCTGATAGGCTGCTCTCGCTGTCGCAGTGAACCACTCGGGCGAGTGGCGGAATGGCAGACGCGCACGGTTCAGGTCCGTGTGTCCGAAAGGACGTGAGGGTTCAACTCCCTCCTCGCCCACTCTGTTCAAGGCCCCCGCGAGCTTCGCCGCGGGGGCCTTTCCCGTTGTCCTTCCTTTGTTGGGGGGCCGAGCCCCCCAAACCCCCTGCGGTGCGAGCTTCTGCTGACCCAGCGTGGTTCTTTGCGTGATCACCAGCGACGTTGTGGGCGGGCTGTCTTGTATGACGGCCGGTGTGTGGTGGGTTGCGTTGTGTGGTTGTTCGGGTGGTGGCTCTGCCTGGTGGGCGTTGTTCGGGGGGTGGCTCTGTCTAGTGGGCGCTGGTCGGGTTGTGGCTCTGCCGGTGGGCGCTGGTCGGGTTGTGGCTGGTCGGGGGTTGATCGGTGTTTGGGGGCGTGGGTTTGCGGGCGGGTGTGGGGTGAGTCATAGGTGTGGGTCAGAGGTTCAGGCGCCAGTGGGAGCGGTCGTGGTCGGAGATGGAGCCGTCGCCCAGGTCGGTGGTGGTTTTGGGCCAGGTGGTGCCCAGGTTGGCGAGGCTTTCGGTGAGGGCGGCCTGGGCGTCCTTGGCGGTCTGGAACTGGGTGAGCAGGCCGTCGACGGCGGCGGTGAGCAGGTCCAGCAGCTCGCTGAGCACCGCCGACACCAGGGCGATGACCCCCAGTGCGCCGCCGAGGGGGCCGCCGACGGCGGCGGCGCCGACGATGCCGAGCACAGCGGTGACGCAACTGGCGTAACCGAGGCCCACCGCGGTCCAGAAGCTTTCGACGGCGTTCGCCATGCCGCGCAGGTTTTCCCGCAGTCCGGCGGCCAGATCCGCGACCTCGTCCAGCTTCTTCTGCTGCACCGGGATCAGCTGCCGGTACGCCGTGGCGCCGTCGCTGTGCCACCGGTGCGCGGCGGTCAGCTTGCCCAGTTCGTCGTCGGAGATGGCGGAGACCTTGGTGTTGACCAGCTCGCTCCAGCCATCAGCGGCTTCGCGCAGGGTCGACGGCGAGCCCATGTTCGTGAACCACGGTGCGGCCTGGTCCTTCAGCTGTTTGATCACCTTCTCCAGCGCGACCAGCTGGTTCTTGGCGGGCTGGAGCAGCTTCTCCAGCAGGTCGGGGAACTGCCCGATCTGCTTGCGCACCTCCCGGACGAAAGCGTCGAGCTCCTTCTCCAGCTTCTCGCGGTAGGCACAGGCCTCCCGCAGCACGCGATCCACATTCGGCGTCACCAGCATGTCCATCGGAAGGCCCCTCAGTAGTACTTGTGGAGTTCGTGCAGGTGGTCGCGTTCGTCCGCCTCGTAGGCGTTCGCCGCCTTGCGCAGGTTGGCGGCGATCGTGCCGAAGTAGACCTCGGCCTGGGTGAGCATCCCGGCGAGCTGCTTCCTGGCGGCTTCCAAGTCTTCGTCGAGGCCGGTGGGCGCGCCGACGTAGCCGAGCGCGCCTTCCTTCAGCGCCAGGCCCTGCGCGGACTGACGCGGGGTGGCGAGCAGTTTCGCCGCGTGGTCCCAGACGCCGGCGTCGTGCCGGAGGTCGCCGAGCGCCACCTGGATGTCGCGCGCGCTCGGCTTGTTCGGGTCGAACTTCTCCGCGGTCACGCCGACGGTCCCTTCGCTGGCAGGAGGCCGACCCGGCGCAGCAGCGCCTGCGGATCGGCGGTGAGGGCACGCAGTTCGGCGACGGCGGAGGTCCGCGGACCGTGGATCAGTTCGCTGCCGTCGTCCTTGCGGCGCAACTGGGTCAGCACGTCGCTCAGTTCCTCTTCGATCTCGGCGTTCGGCGCACTGCGTGCCCACTTCGCGTCGATTTCGAATTCGCGGACCTGACCGTGGACGCTGGATCCGGCGGCGTGCCCGCCCCGGCTGTCCACCCACTCCGGCCGGTCGTCGAAGGCCGCGATCTGACGGGCGAACGCGTCGAGATCGGCCTGCACGGCGTCGAGCAGGCGCAGCGCGTCGGCCGGGGTGATCGGGCTCTGGTCCGGATCCGGGTGCACCGGTTCGCGTGCGGGTGCGGTCACGGTGATCGCCGCCGTCTGCACCGCGGTGAGCACTTCGGTGTGCAGCGAGCGCGGGTCGATCCGCTCCCGCCAGTCCGCGGCCAGCCGCACCCGGTCGCCGGTGACCGTGACGAGCGCCTCCTGGCGCACCGGCTCCGGCACGGCTGCGGGTTCGTCGCCGTAGTCCCACGCATCCGTGAGGCTCCAGCCCTCTTCTTCGTCCCTCATGGCAACTTCCCCCTCTTTTCAGTCGGTTCAGGCGGTGTCAGCCGGTGATGAACCACGAATTGCCGCGCCACTCCAGGGTGAAGCCCTTCGGGTCGACGCCGGTGATGTTCGCCAGCGCGGCCTGCGGCGCGTGGATCCGGGTCGGGCCGTCCTGCCGGAGCTTGGCCGGATCGACCTTCGCGTTCCTCGCCTCGGTGATTTCCTGCGGTGTGAGGTAGTCGAAAAGCGCGGTGAACGCCTCGACGCAACTGGCGAGGTCGCCTTCCGATTCCCACGCGGGCTTGCTGATTTCGCACACCACTTCCAGGTCCTTCGCTGCCGTGGCGTGGAAGTACCGCTCGAGCACGATCGCCGCGCCCTCGGGCGTCTGCGGCACCGATTCGCCACCCGCCGCCGGTTTCGAGGAGCTCTTCGGCGGCGCCTGCGTGGCGGGCACGGTGCCCGGCGGCAGTTTCGCGGCGAACGCCGGGCCGAGCAGGTCGGCGAGTTCGGCGTAGGGCACGGTCACTTCGCGGACCCCGCAGGTCCGCCCGAGGTTCACCATCAGGTCGAGGCCGTCGGCGGCGGCGATCGGCTGCACGACCGGTGGCGCGCTGCGGACCGCCCGGAAGCTGTCGGCGGAGAACGGTTCCACGCCGGGGCAGTCGGCGATCCGTCCGGCGATCCGCTCCTGCAGTCGTTGTGCGCCGGAATCGGTGACGTCGGCGAAGAAGTCCGTGATCTCCACGATTTCGCCGGTTTCCAGGTCGACGGTCACCGACATCGGCGCCACACTCGCGTCCGAGCCGGGCGTGCTGAAGTCGTGCCTGAGCGAAACCAGCCGCGGTCCCCGCAGCCGGAATTCGGCGGTGCCCTTCGAATTCGGGGAGGAGTTCGGGCCGTAGGAGGTGAGCAGGTAGCCGCCGAACCGTTCGTCCGGGTTCCGCAGTGCTTCGTTGACCTTGCGCTCCACGTCCGCGTTCGGCAGCCCGGTCACCTGGCCGTGCTGGACCTCCACCGAGATCGGCGTGCCTTCCACGTCCCTGGTGGTGGTGCGGATGGCGAAATCGGGGCCGGGTTGCGCGGGCGCGGCGATCGGCGTGGGTTCCGGCGGCGGTGGCGCGTCGCCCTGGTTGGCGATGACCACCGCGGCGCCGGCCCCGGCGAGCACTGCCAGCGTGGCCAACCCGGCGACCACTTTCGCCGTGGTGGTACCGAGAACCGCCTTGCCGGCGCCCGCCCCGACGGTGGCCGCGGTTCCGCTGCCCGCCATCGCACCGGTGGCCGGCGCGAGGTGCGCGGCGGCCGCCAGCAGAGCCACCGGCGAAAGCGCCATCACCGCGGCGGCTCGACCGGCCAGCCGCGCCAGGCCGCGGTTTTCCCAGTCGTCGCCGTAACCCGCGCGGGCCGCACGCTCCACTTCGGACACGAACTCGGCGGCGTTGCCCGGCCGCTGCTCCGGTTTCTTCGCCATGCCACGGCGGATCAGCTCGCGGATCGGTTCCGGCGCCTGGCCGAACGGGATCGGCGCGTACTCGTGCAGATCCCGCAGCACGGTCGAATCGTCGGCGGCGTACGGCCGTTCCCCGGTGACGGACTGGAAGAACACGCAGGTGGCCGCGTAGACGTCGGTCGATGGCGTGGCGACGGAGTAGGACCACTGCTCGGGCGCCATGTACGCGGGCGTGCCCGCCGGGACGCCGGTGGACCCGGCCAGCACGGCCAGGCCGAAGTCGACCAGCTTGCTCTGCCGGTCGGCGCCGACGAGCACGTTGTCCGGTTTGTAGTCGCGGTGCACGGTGCCGACCGCGTGCGCGGCGGCGAGCCCGAGCAGCGAGCCCTTCAGCACGGCGAGCGCGGCTTCCGGTTCGAGCGGCCCTTCGGCCAGCACCGCCTTCAGCGACACCCCCGGCACGGCCTCCATCACGATCGCCGCGCCCTCGGGCCGTTCGACGAATTCGTGCAGCCGCGCGACGTGCGGGCTGATCACCCGCGCGGCCTGCCGGGCCTCCTCGCGGAAGCGGGCCACGTGCTCGGGATCCCCCAGGTGCCGGGCGAACAGGTACTTGATCGCCACTTCGGTGCCGGACTGGTCGTGCCGCGCCAGCACCACGCGCCCGAACGACCCTTCGCCCAGCCGCGCCAGTTCGGTGAATCCCGGCAGCATCCAGTCCGGTGATGTCATGTAAAGCCCCCTCGATCAGGCACGTGTGACAGTGCTCAGCCCCTTGTCACATGTGACGCACCGAAGGTACTGCCGGATCCCTCGCGGAACAAGGTTCTTCACACGTCAGGTGCCCTTGCGGAACCGTTCGGTCAGTTCGAGGCCCTGCACGCGGCCGATCTCCGGGTCGCGGGCGAAGTGGCGGATCAGCTCGTCGCGGCGCACGTCGACGGTGGATTCGACCAGGTCGGCGTACCCGGCCGCGGCGGATCGGGCGCGGCGCCGGCTGGTCAGGGCCAACGCGACGCCGACCACCGCCGACGGCCACCACCACGCCCCGAGCGCCAGGTAGAGCAGCGACCAGCCGCCCAGCGCGCAGGCGGCGTCGAGCCGGGCGCGCGCGGCGGACAGCGGCTCGCGCATGGAATCCGGCAGCAGGAGCCAGAGCCGCGGCCAGGTGCCGGCCAGATCGAGCCCGTAGTCCTGCCGGACGCGGACCGCGGGCGCGCACAGCCGGTCGCCGATCCAGGTCGGGCAGATCGGCGGGCTCAGCGCGAGGCGGTTGCGTTCTTCGTTGTGTTCGCCGTCGTTCAGCGCGTCCCACCGCTTACGGCGGCGGGCGGTCAGCGAAGTGGCGAGCGAGCGGCCCAGCCGGGACCACTGCCCGGTGAGCAGGTTTTCCACGCCGCCGCCGAGCGCCTGTGCGAGATAACCGGCCGCCGCGGCGGCGGCCACCACGAGGATCGCCACCAGCAACGTTCGCGTGGTGCCGTCGGACCACCCCGACAGCCGGGCGCCGATCGTGCCGAACTCGGCCCACCGCGCGTGCCCCAGCAGCGCGGCGACCACGGCGAAGCCGGTGAACACCAGTCCCGGCACGGCGAGCAGGGCCAGCCAGCGCTCGGCGGCCTTCTTGCCGAATTCGGTGACCAGCGTGGTGACGATCATCCGTCGGCCACGAAGCGCAGATCCCGCTCGAACAGCGGGCAGACCGGCAGCTCGTCTCCAGCGCGGCGGTAGACGACCCGGCCGCATTTGCCGGTGGGACAAAGGAAAGCGCCGCTGACGCCGGTGGACGGGCCGTACACCTCGGTCATCTGGACGCCGGGGCCGAGTAGCTGGGAAACCTTCGCGTCGACCGGTTTCCCGTCGCGCGCGGCGAGCACCGCCTGCTCGACCAGAACCCGATCGCCGTCCTTGAGCCGTCGGCGCAGTTCGGGCAACCGGGTGCAGAACTCGGTCAGCAGCACGGTCGGAAAGCCTACCGCGCCGCTGACCGCCGCCGAAGCGGAAAGCTCAGCGCACGCCGACGAGGTCCACCACGAAGATGAGGGTCTCGCCCGGCTTGATCTTGTCGCCGGCCCCGCGGTCGCCGTAGCCCAGGTGCGGCGGGATGGTCAGGCGGCGTCGCCCGCCCACCTTCATCCCGGCCACGCCCTGGTCCCAGCCGGGGATGACGTAGCCGGCGCCGAGCGGGAAGTCGAGCGTCTGCCCGCGGTTCCACGAGGCGTCGAACTCCTCCCCGGTGGAGTACGCGACTCCCACGTAGTGCACGGAGACCGTGCTCCCGGCCTGCGCCTGGGGACCGTCGCCCTCGGTGAGGTCGACCACCGTCAGCTCGGCGGGCGGGGCCCCTTCCGGAGCGTCGACCTCGGGCTTCTCCAGTGCCATACCGCGTTCCTCCCTGTTCGTTCGAAGAGGACCCACCGTAGGCGATGGCCGCGGGCCGCGCCGGAGGTGGCGATACTCCGTCGGGACGACACAATGTGAGAGGTATTCACAAACCCGCCTCCGCCTGCGTACCGTGCTGCACGTCACACCGTCGAAGGGAGCCGGTGGCATGCGCCGACGCATCGGGACGTTCATCGGGCTGGGGGCGCTCGCGGCGACCCTGGTGGTCGTGCCACCGCAGGCGGTGGGCCAGGCGCCACCGCCGATCGACTACTGCCATGGCCAGTGCGGCGACATCCTGCCGCCCGGCCAGAACGGCAACGCCACGCTCGCCGGCATCCTGGCGCACCGGGTGCTCGGCACCCGGCCCGCGCATTCGGCCGACCAACTCGGCAAGTACGCCGACCTCGGCGCGAACTACCGCGGCCTGACCACCGAGACCATCGGCAAGTTCTTCAACGACGCCTCCTTCGGCGTGCCCGCGGGCCAGGTGGAGAGCACCATCAAGCCGCGGTCCGACGTGACCATCGTGCGGGACAAGGCGACCGGCGTCCCGCACATCACCGGCACCACGCGGTCCGGCACCGAGTTCGGCGCCGGGTACGCCGCCGCGCAGGACCGGCTGTGGCTGATGGACGTGATGCGCCGCGTCGGCCGGGGCCAGCTGTCCTCGTTCGCCGGTGGAGCCGAGGGCAACCGCGAACTCGAGCGCCAGTTCTTCGCCAGCGCGCCCTACACCGAGGAAGAACTGCAACGCCAGATCGACGAGGTGAAGAACTCCGGCCCGCGTGGCGCGCAGGGGTACGCCGACGCGGCCGCCTACGTCGAAGGCATCAACAAGTACATCAGCGAATCGCACTCCGGCCGGTACTTCCCCGGCGAGTACGTGCTGACCGGGCACATCGACGCGATCACCAACGCGGGCAAGATCGAGCCGTTCAAGCTGACCGACATGGTGGTGCTGTCCGCGGTGGTCGGCGCGCAGTTCGGTGGCGGTGGCGGCGGCGAGGTGCAGGCCGCGATCGCGAAGCTGGCGATCCAGGAGCGCTACGGCGTCGAGCAGGGCGAGGAGGTCTGGCGCAGCCTGCGGTCGGAGAACGACCCCGAGACGGTGTACACGCTGCACGAGGGTCAGAGCTTCCCGTACGGCAAGACGCCGGTGAACCCGCAGGGCGCGGCCATGCCGGAGCCGGGCTCGGTCAGTCCACAACAGACGGTCTTCGACGAGGTCGGCGGCCAGGGCGCTTCGGTGAAGCCCGCCGCACCCGCGGCGCAGGAACCGGCCCGCGACATGTTCGCCGACGGCGTGCTCCCGGCGGATCTGCTGAGCGAGAAGCACGGCATGTCCAACGCGCTGGTGGTCTCCGGGCAGCACACCGCCAGCGGGCACCCGGTCTCCGTGTTCGGCCCGCAGACCAGCTACTTCGCGCCGCAACTGCTGATGCTCCAGGAACTCCAGGGCCCCGGCATCAGCGCGCGCGGTGCTTCGTTCGCCGGCGTCAGTCTCTACGTGCTGCTCGGGCGCGGCCAGGACTACGCGTGGAGCGCGACCAGCGCGAACCAGGACATCATCGACACCTACGCGCTGGAACTGTGCGATCCCTCGGGCGCCCCGGCGACCAAGGAGTCGAACGCCTACCTGTTCAACGGCCAGTGCACGCCGATGGAGATCATCGAGCGCAAGAACTCGTGGAAGCCGACGCTCGCCGACGGCACCCCGGCCGGGTCGTACACGCTGCGGGCCTTCCGCACCAAGTACGGGCCGGTGACGCACCGCGCGATCGTCGAGGGCAAGCCGGTCGCCTACGCGGCCCTGCGCAGCAGTTACTTCCACGAGGTCGACGCGCTGCTCGGGTTCCAGGAGTTCAACGACCCCGGCGCGGTGAAGTCCGCCGCCGACTTCCAGCGCGCGGCTTCGCACATCAACTACACGTTCAACTGGTTCTACGCCGACGCGCAGGACACCGCCTACTACAACTCCGGCGCGAACCCGGTGCGGCACCCGAACGCCGACCCGAGCATGCCGATCAAGGCGGGCGCGGGACTGGAGTGGCAGAACTGGAACCCGGCGACCAACCGTGCCGACTACACCCCGTTCGAGCAGCACCCGAATTCGATCAACCAGGACTACTACATCAGCTGGAACAACGCGCAGGCCAAGGACTACGCGGCCAGCGGGTACGAGAAGTCCGCCGTGCACCGCGGGGATCTGCTCGACCGCCGGGTCCGGGCGCTGATCGACAGCGGCACCAAGGTGACCAGGGTGAACCTGACCCAGGCGATGGCCGCGGCGGGACTGGCGGACCTGCGTGCGGAGAAGGTCCTGCCGCAGCTGTTGCGGGTGATCGAAAGCGCGGCCGTCACCGATCCGGCCGCCGCGGCCGCGCTCACCAAGCTGAAGGACTGGCAGAGCCGGGGCGCGCTGCGGGCGGAGACCAGCCCGGGCAGCAAGGCCTACGCCGACGCCGAGGCCATCAAGATCATGGACGCCTGGTGGCCGCTGCTGGTCCGCGCCCAGTTCGAGCCGGGGCTCGGCACGCCCGCCTTCACCGCGATGACCGGCGTGCTGAAGATCAACGAATCGCCGTCGGGCTGGCAGAACGAGGTGCCGGGCAAGCACGTCGGCCAGGGGCACCAGGGTTCGGCGTACCAGGCGGGCTGGTGGGGTTACGTGCACAAGGACCTCCGGTCGGTCCTCGGTGACCAGGTGGCCGGCCCGCTCGGCGCCGAGTACTGCGGTGGCGGGGATCTGGCCCAGTGCCGGACGCTGCTGCTGACCACCGTGAAGCAGGCCGCCGCGCAGCCGATCACCGAGGTCTACCCGGGCGACGGCGACTGCTCGGCCGGGGACCAGTGGTGCGCCGACTCGCTGATCCACCGACCGCTCGGCGGCATCACGCACGACAAGATCAGCACCCAGAACCGCCCGACCTACCAGCAGGTGGTGGAGTTCGCCGCCCGCAGGCAACCAGCCTGATGGCGGGTGTCCGGCGGGACTCGAACTCCGCATACTCCATGTACGATATGAAGTCACTCGCTTACTGAGGGCCAACGAGGGAGTTGGGGCGTGTCCATTCGAAAAGGCGCGTTGGTCGCCGCTGCGCTGCTGACCGGGATCACCGCGGGTACGGGGGTCGCCTCGGCGGCACCCGCCTACGAGCACTACGTCGCGCTGGGGGACTCCTACACCTCGGGTCCGCTCATCCCGTTCATGCGGCTCGATCCGCTGGGCTGCGCGCGCTCGACGAACAACTACCCGTCGTTCCTGGCGCGCAACCTGGACGTGGGCTCGTTCACCGACGTCAGCTGCGGTGGCGCGGACACCACGAACATGACCGCCGCGCAGTCGGTGCCGCTCGGCTCGAACCCGCCGCAGTTCAACGCACTCGAGGCGGACACCGACCTGGTGACCATCGGGATCGGCGGCAACGACTACGGCGTGTTCGGCACCCTGATCGGCGACTGCCCGCCGCTGCGCGAGCAGGACCCGACCGGTTCGCCGTGCCGGGACAAGTTCACCGTCGACGGCGTGGACACCATCAAGCAGCGCATCGAGCAGACCGGCACGCGGGTGACCGCCGTGCTCGACGGCGTGCACGAGCGCTCCCCGGACGCGAAGGTGGTGCTGGTCGGTTATCCGCGGATCGGCCCGCCGACCGGGACCTGCCCGAACATCCTGCCCTTCGCCGACGGTGACCTGCGCTGGCTGGACAGCGTGGAGCAGGAACTGAACGGGGCACTCGCCAAGGCCGCGGCCGAGGACGGCGACACCACCTTCGTCGACATGTACCCCGCCTCGCTCGGGCACGACGCCTGCGCGCCCGGCGGCGCCGCGTGGATCCAGGGCAAGGACATCAACCTGCTCGCCGCGCTGAACTACCACCCGCGGCGGTCGGGGATGATCGGCGTGGCCACCCAGGTCCAGGCCGCCCTCACCGGCAAAACCCCGGCGAAGCTGAAGACTCCGGCGTACGACGGTCCGGTCGCGGATCGCAAAACGGTGGAAAGCCTGGGTGCGCGCCACCTCCGTTGAGAGCGGTGGTGGGCTCGCGGGTGGGATTACGGCCGTTAGGGCGGCCCTCCCCATGCACGCCCGCTGACCTGCGGTTAGGTTGGCCGGGTGGACTTCGAAGACTGGTCACCCCGTACCCGGGCGGTGGCGGCGGGACGGCCGCAGGAGCCCGGTGAGCCGCTGAACACCCCGATCGTGCCGGTGAGCACCTTCCACGCCGGTGGGGCGCGGGCGTACTCGCGTGAGGACGGCACCCCGAGCTGGGCCTCGCTGGAGGAGGCGATCGGCCTGCTCGAGGGCGGGCACGCGACCGCCTTCGCCTCGGGCATCGCGACCACGGCGGCGGTGATCGACCTGCTGCCGGTCGGGGCCGAGGTGGCCGTGCCGCGGTTCAGCTACGCAGGCACCCGCGGCCTGCTCGGGCACGCGGCGAAGAACGGGCGCCTGCGGGCGGTCGAGCTGGAGCCGTCGGACCTGGCCGCGTGGACGGCCGCCGCCGAGTGGGCCGACCTGGTCTGGCTGGAGTCGCCGACGAACCCCACGCTCGACGTGATCGACATCAAGGCGGTGGCCGACGCGGCCGCGGGGCACCTGGCGAAGGTGGTGGTGGACAACACCTTCGCCACCCCGCTCGGCCAGCAGCCGCTTGCGCTCGGCGCCGACATCGTGGTGCACAGCGCGACCAAACTGATCGGCGGCCACAGCGATCTGCTGCTCGGCCTGACCGTCACGAAGGACGAGGAGCTGGCGAAGGCACTGCGTGACGCGCGTACCCGCAACGGCGCGACGCCCGGCGCGCTCGAGGCGTACCTCGCGCTGCGCGGGCTGCGCACACTGCCGGTGCGCCTGACGGAAGCCTCACGCAGCGCGGAGTTCCTCGCGGAACGCCTCGGTCAGCACCCGAACGTCACGCGCGTCCGCTACCCGGGCTCCGGGCAGATGATCGCCTTCGAACTCGACGGCGCCGAGGCAGCCGACGCCGTGTGCGCGGGCCTGCGCCTCATCCGGCACGCCACCAGCCTCGGCGGTGTCGAGAGCTGTGTGGAACGCCGCGCCTGGCTGGCCGGCGACGCCCACGTGCCGCCGGGCCTGGTCCGGTTCTCGGTCGGCCTCGAAGATCCCGAGGACCTCTGGCGAGACCTGCAACGCGCTCTCGGTTAAACGGTGTGCGAGTGCAGATCGCGCTCGCGTTCCAGAGGTCAACCCAGCGGGGATTCCGGATAGGGGTAGCCGGTCGGGGGTTCGGCGTTCGTCACCACGTGTTTGCGCAGGGCGGCGTCGGTGACGGCGTAGCCCCAATTGATCAGGCCGCGCTGCAGGTCGGCGTCGAGCCGGTGCAGGCGGGTGGGGACGGCGGCCAGCTGGTCCGACTTCGCCTTCGGGGCGGGCAGGGTGTCCGGCATCTCGAAGTCGTCGATGTCGCTGTGGGCGGCCCAGTAGGCACCGGCCGCCTCGCCTTCGACGTAGCACTCGATGAGGCCGCGCTTGCGCAGCGAGCGCACCTGGTTGTCGATCACGTCGAGCACCCGCAGCAGGTGCAGCGCCCAGTTCCGCTTGACCCGTGGCTGGAAGTCGAACTTCTGCCCGGCGTCGCTGACCAGCACCGTGTCGCAGCGCGGCACCACCGGGTCGAGGCCGAGGTTGTCGAACACCCCGGCGTCGCTGAGCACGGCCTCTTCCGGCAGCCCGCTTTCGCGTTCACTCGCGCTGGTCGGCACCTTCACCGGCGACAGGAACGGCGGGAAGGCCGAGGACGCGGCGACAGCGGTGGCCAGCAGGATCGGCTCGCCCGTCGCGGTTGGCGGCTCCTTGTCGCGGTAGAACCACCAGAGTTCGCCGTTCTGCAGATTCGTCGCGTTGAAGACGAACTGCGGTGACTCCGGCAGTTCGCTCATCCGCCGATCGCCGAACAGGTGCTTGCGCAACACGGCGACCACCTCGTCGCCGATCGACCGGCCCGGCAGCAGCAGCCCGCGCAGGATGACGCGGACGTCGATGTTCCGGTTCGCCAGCCGCCGCAACGGCTCCACCACGGCCGGCACGAAATTCGTCGCCACCCCGTCGGAGAACTCCAGTTCCGGCCACGCCTTCGCGAGCGCGCCCGCGGTGATCGAACCGCCGGACACACTGGAGATCACGTCGAGCCGGGACAGCACCCCGAGTTCGTTCAGCCGCCACAGCGCGCCGGTGTGGAAGAGCATCGCGCGATATCCGCCGCCGGACAGGCAAAGTCCGACGCTCTCAGTGCTCACCGGGTCATTCTGCCGTGCCCAGCAAGGGGAACAACAGGGGCCGGTCCCGCACTGGAACGTAATCGGAGTAATGGTCGTAGATCGCGCGCCGCGCCAGTCGTTGCGCCCGCTCACCATCCCGGACGCGCACCGCATCGAACACCTCGCGGTGGTGCGCCAGCCAGGCCGACATCAGCGCGCGGCGGTCGTCCGCGTGTGAAAGCTTGTCCTCGATCAGGTCGAGCACGATGCCGCGCACGACTTCACCGCACACCACGATCAGCGTGTTCTGCGTGGCCCGCGCGATGATCTCGTGGAAGGCGATGTCGGCGCGGCTGAACTCCTCGTACCCGGCTTCGGCGGCGACGGTCATCGCCGCCATCGCCGTCTCCAGTTCGGCCAGTTGCTCGTCCGTGCGCAACCGCGCGGCCAGCAGGTACGCCGAACCCTCCAGCAGCATCCGGAACTGCAGCAGTTCGGTCAGGCTCATGGTTTCCGCGCGTGCCAGCCGGTGCATGGACTTGTGCAGGTTCGCCGGGGACGCCGGCAGGATCTCCGGCCCGCGTGGATCGCCCGGCTTCGACCGGATCATGCCGCCCGCCTGGAGCACCCGCAGCGCCTCGCGGACGGTCGACCGGCTCACGCCGAACTGCATCATCAGCTCGCGTTCGCTGGGCAGCCGTTCCCCGGCTTTCAGGCGGCCGCTGAACACGGCCTGTTCCACCTGCTCGACGACCCGCTCGTAGGCGCGGACCGGAGCGACCGGCTCGAACTCCATCCTGGGCACCTCTTGACCTCGGGGTGGGTGCGGTGCTTCCCTGCTTGCAGCTACTGGTCCGACCAGTCTACTGGGTTGGAGGAGTGATGAAAGCCCGACTTGTCGCCGCCGCCCTCGCGCTGCTGCTGGTGGCCTCGGGCTGCTCCGCGGGCTCGTCGGCCTTCGTGCCGGACGACGGGTCCACGCTGGCCGTCGGCTTCGCCGCCGAGCCGCAGAACTTCGACTTCACCCGCACCGATGGTGCCGCCATCCCGCAGGCGCTGCTGTACAACGTCTACGAGGGCCTGGTGAAGCTCGACGACCAGGGCCGGGTGGTGCCGCTGCTGGCCGACTCGTGGACGGTCAGCCAGGACCGGCTGGTGTACGACTTCGCGCTCAAACCGGGCGTCACCTTCAGCAACGGCGCCGAGTTCACCGCCGAGGACGTGAAGTTCTCGATCAACCGGGTCAAGACCGACTGGACCATCTCCATCAAGTCCAAAATGGACGTCGTGGACCGGGTGGAGGTCCTCGATCCGTTGCGCGCCAGGGTGGTGCTGACCAAGCCGAGCAACGCGTGGCTGTTCGACATGGCCAGCCGCGTTGGCGCGATGTTCACCCCGACCGGCATCGCGGACCTGGCGAACAAGCCGGTCGGTACCGGGCCCTACGAAGTGGCCTCCCGGCGGCGTGGTGATTCGATCCTGCTCCAGGCGAACCAGCGTTTCCGCGGTCCGGAACCGGCCTACCGCACGGTCTACCTGAAGTACTACAAGGACCCGACCGCGTTGAACAACGCCCTGCTGAGCAACGGGATCGACGTGATCGGCACGATCACCGCGCCCGACTCCATCCCGCAGTTCGAGGCGGACAGCCGGTTCAACGTCATCCAGGGCACCACGAACAGCGAAGTGGTGCTGGCGTTCAACAACGCCAAGGAGCCGCTGAACGACGTGCGCGTGCGGCGCGCGCTGACGCTGGCGATCGACCGCGAGGCGCTGCTCGCCACCGCGTGGGCCAACCGCGGCACGCTGATCGGCAGCATGGTCCCGCCCACCGATCCTTGGTACGAGGACCTTTCCGCCGCCTACCCGCACGACCCGGCACAGGCTCGCGCGCTGCTCGCCGAGGCGGGCAAGCCCGCGCTGAACCTGCGGTTGCGCATCCCGAACCTGCCGTACGCGGTCTCCAGCGCGCAGGTGGTCGCGTCGCAACTGGCCGAGGTCGGCGTGACGGTGACCATCGAGCCGCTGGACTTCCCGGCGGTGTGGCTCAAGCAGGTCTTCACCGACCACGACTACGACCTGTCGATCATCCAGCACGTGGAAGCCCGCGACATCACCACGTTCGGCAGGCCGTCGTTCTACTGGGGTTACGACAGCCAGAAAACCCGGGACCTGCTGGCGAAAGCCGACGCGGGTACCCCGGAGGAGCAGGTCAGCGCGATGCGCGAGGTGGCGCGGACGCTCAGCGACGACGCCGCCGCGGACTGGCTGTTCCTGTTCCCGAACGTGGTCGCCGCCAAGAAGAAGGTGACCGGGATCGTGCGCAACCAGGTCAGCGAGTCGTTCGACCTGACCACGCTGGGGAGGTCGGAGTGACCGCCCGGATCCTGCGCCGCACGGCGATCTTCCTGGTGAGCCTGCTCGCCGCCTCGATCGTGGTCTTCGTGTTCACCGCGGTGCTGCCCGGTGACCCGGCCCAGGTCGCGCTCGGCGTGAACGCCACGCCCGAACTGCTCGCGCAGACGCGCCAGGAGTTCGGCATCGACCGGCCGCTGCCCGCCCAGTACTTCGACTGGATGGGCGGCGTGCTCAGCGGTGACTTCGGCAAGTCCTACGTCACGCGCGACGCCATCGGGCCGCAGCTCGCCGACCGGCTCGGCGTGACGTTGTGGCTGGTCGGCGCGGGCATGCTGGTGGCGCTGCTGATCGCGGTCCCGCTCGGCACGCTCGCCGCGGTCCGCCACCGCCGGGCCAGCGGCACGGCCATTTCGACGGTCTCCCAGCTCGGTATCGCGGTGCCCGCGTTCCTCGCGGGAATCCTGCTGGTGCAGGTGTTCGCGGTGCAGTTGCAGTGGCTGCCCGCCGGCGGCTGGACCCCGCCGATCCAGGACCCCGGCGAGTTCCTGCGCGGGCTGATACTGCCCGCGCTGTCGCTCGGCGTGGTGCAGGGCGCGGTGCTGACCCGGTACGTCCGGTCGTCCGTGCTCGACGTGCTCGGCGAGGACTACCTGCGGACCGCGCGGTCCAAGGGGCTGATGCCGGGGCGGGCGCTGATCCGGCACGGGCTGCGCAACGCGGCGATCCCGGTGGTCACCGTGCTGGGCCTGCAGCTGACCACGTTGCTGGTCGGCGCCGTGGTGGTGGAACGGGTGTTCGTGCTGCCAGGACTCGGCAGCATGCTGCTCGACGCGGTCGCCGCCCGTGACCTGCTGACCGTGCAGGGCATCGTGCTGGTGCTGGTGGCCGGCGCGCTGCTGGTGAACTTCCTGGTCGACCTGCTCTACACCGCGCTCGACCCGAAGCTGCGAGGTGCACGGTGAAGATCGGCGGTGTTCTCGTCGGGCTGGTGGTGCTGGCCGCGTTGCTCTCGTTCCTCTGGACGCCGTACGACCCGACGGTGGTCAGCGCGGGGGAACGGCTGCTCGGGCCGACCGGCGACCACGTGTTCGGCACGGACAAGTTCGGCCGGGACGTGGCCAGCCAGATCATGGTCGGCGCGCGCACCACGTTGTACGTCGGCGTGGTCGCGGTCGGGGTGGCCGCGGTGATCGGCACGCCGCTGGGCATCCTGGCCGGGATGTCCCGCCGCTGGCTCGGCGAGTTCATCATGCGGGTCAACGATCTCGTGCTCGCGTTCCCCGCGTTGCTGCTGGCGATCCTGTTCGGCGCGGTGTTCGGCGCCGACACGTTCACCGCGATGATCGCGATCGGCATCGCCACCGTGCCGTCGTTCGCGCGCATCGCCCGGTCCGGCACCCTGCGTGTGATGAACACGGAGTACGTGCTCGCCGCCCGCGCGGCCGGTCGCTCGCGGTGGCACATCGCGGTCCGGCACGTGTTCCCGAACATCTCGGGCCTGCTGATCGTGCAGTCCTCGGTGTCGTTCGCGATCGCGGTGCTCGCCGAGGCGGCGCTGTCGTTCCTCGGGTTCGGCACGCGGCCGCCGACGCCGTCGTGGGGGCGGATGCTCCAGGAATCGCAGGAACTGCTCGCCGTGCAGCCGCGGCTGGCGCTGGTGCCCGGCATCGCCATCGCGATCGCGGTGCTCGGGTTCAACCTGCTCGGGGACGGGCTGCGCGACCGGTTCGACCCGAAGCTGGAGGTCCGCCGTGTTGCGAGTTGAGAACTTGAGCATCGAGACCGGCGGGTACGGCCTGGTGCACGACGTTTCGTTCACTGTGGACGGTGGTGAGCGGGTCGGGCTGATCGGGGAATCGGGCTCCGGCAAGTCGCTGACCGCGTCCGCGGTGCTCGGCCTGCTGCCGTACGGCGTGACCGCCACCGGCACCGTCGAACTCGACGGCCGTGACCTGCTCGGCGCCTCCGAGCGGGAGCTGAGCGGGCTGCGCGGGCGCGAGGTGGCCATGGTGTTCCAGGAGCCGATGACCGCGCTGAACCCGTCGATGCGGATCGGCAACCAGGTCGCCGAGGTGATGCGGGTGCACCGCACGCGGCCGGATCGGCGGTCGGCGAAACGCGCCGCGCTCGACCTGCTCGACCAGGTGCGCCTACCCGATCCGGAGCGGATCGCCCGCGCCTACCCGCACCAGCTCTCCGGCGGCCAGCGCCAGCGCGTGGTGCTCGCGATCGCGCTGGCGAACAACCCCGGGCTGCTCATCTGCGACGAGCCGACCACCGCGCTGGACGTCACCGTGCAGGCGCAGATCCTTGACCTGATCCGGGCCGGGGTGGACGGCAAGGCGCTGCTGTTCATCACCCACGACCTGGCCGTGGTCGCCCAGGTCTGCCAGCGCGTGCTGGTCATGCTGGACGGCCGGATCGTCGAGGAAGGCCCGGTGCGCGACGTTTTCCTGACGCCGCGGCACGAGTACACGAAGAAGCTGCTGGCGGCGTCGGACCTGGAGGCGCGGCGATGATCGAAGTCCGTGACGTGTGGCGGGTCTACCAGCGGACCGAGGCGCTGCGCGGGGTGTCGTTCACCGTGGAGGCCGGGCAGCGGTTCGGCATCGTCGGTGAGTCGGGTTCCGGGAAGTCCACTTTGGTCAGGCTGCTGGCCGCGCTGGACCAGCCGACCTCCGGGGAGATCCGCTTCCAGGGGCAGCGGGTCGACGGGGTGCCCGAGCGGCGGCTGCGCTTCCTGCGGTCGTCGCTGCAGATCGTCTTCCAGGACCCGATGGGCTCGCTGGATCCGCGGATGCGCGTGCGGGACATCATCGCCGAACCGCTGGGCCGTGCCGCGGACCGGGCAGAGCGGGTCGCCGAACTGCTCGACGCCGTCGGCCTGCCCGCCGACGCCGGGCAGCGCTACCCGCACCAGTTCTCCGGCGGACAGCGCCAGCGGATCTCCATCGCCCGCGCGCTCGCGCCCCGGCCCGCGGTGCTGCTGGCCGACGAGGCAGTCAGCGCGCTGGACGTGTCCGTGCGCGGCCAGATCCTCGACCTGCTCGCCGATCTCGCGGACCGCTTCTCGCTGACGCTGGTCTTCGTCTCGCACGACCTGTCCGTGGTGCGCCACCTCTGCGACACCGTGGCGGTGATGCGCGCGGGCGAGATCGTCGAGCTGGGCCCGGTCGACCGGGTCTACGACACGCCGGAGCACGAGTACACCCGCGAACTGGTCGCGGCCGCACCGACGCTGCGGAAGGTATTGAGCGAAATCGGGGAGAACTGATGCGGTATCCGGACGGCCTGCCGATCGGTACCGGCTGGGTGTCCACTTCGGACACCGAGCCGGTGCGGTTTCCGTTCGACGGCAGTGTGGTCGCACAAGCTCCGGTGGGCACGGCCGAGCTGGCCCGCCGGGCGCTGGACGAGGCGGTGGCGATCGCGCCCGAGGTGGCGGCGCTGCCCTCGCGCACCCGGCGCGCGGTGTTGAGCGGGGTGCGCGACCGGCTCGCCGAACGGCAGGACGAACTGGTCGAGCTGCTGGTCGCCGAAACCGGGAAACCGCTGGTGGACTGCCGCGTCGAGGTGGCGCGGACGCTGGTCACCTGGGAGGCCGCGGCCGAAGAAGTCGCGCGCCTGCACGGGGAAACCGTGCCGCTGGACCTGCTGCCCTCCGGCGACGGGCTGGTCGGCTTCTGGACGCGCAAGCCGATCGGCGTGGTGGTCGGCATCGCCGGGTTCAACTACCCGCTGCTGCTGGCCTCGCACAAGATCGCGCCGTCGATCGCGGCGGGCTGCCCGGTGGTGGCCAAGCCGGCGCCCGCGACTCCGCTGGCCACGTTGTGGCTGGTCCACCTGGTGCGCGAGGCGGCGGCGGAAGCGGGCGCGCCGGTGTCGATGGTCCAGCTGGTCACCGGGGACGTGGAGGTCGGCTCGGCACTGGTCACCGATCCGCGCGTGGGCGCGGTGTCGTTCACCGGCTCGGCCGCGGTCGGGCACCGGATCGCGCGGGACGCGGCTCCGCGCAAGACGTTGCTGGAGCTGGGTTCGAACGCCGCGCTGGTGGTCGCCGAGGACGCCGATCTGGACGCGGCCGCGGATGCCGTGCTGCGCGGTGGTTTCTACGCCTCCGGCCAGGCGTGCATTTCGGTGCAGCGGCTGCTGGTGGTCGATTCGGTGGCTGATGAGTTCACCGAGAAGCTGCTCGCGCGGCTCGGTGAGGTGGTCATCGGCGATCCACGCAAGGAGACCACGCGGGTGTCCGCGCTGATCGACGAGCGGTCGACCCGGCGCGTGCTGGATTGGGTGGAACAGGCGGTCGGCGCGGGCGCGAAGGTGCTCGGTGGTGGCGGGGCCGAGGGCGGGATCGTGCGGCCGACCGTGCTCGCGGACGTGCCCGAGGACGCCGACTGCTGGGCGGAGGAGATCTTCGGGCCGGTGGTCTGCCTGCGCCGGGTGTCCGATGTGGACGAAGCATTCGAACTGGTCAACGCGTCGCGGTACGGGCTGCACGCCAGTGTGTTCAGCCGTTCGCTGAACACCGCGTTCCGCGCGCTGGACCGGCTGGAAGTGGGTGGTGTGGTGGTCAACGAGGTGCCGGGGTTCCGGTCGGACACGATGCCGTACGGCGGGGTCAAGGACTCCGGGATCGGGCGGGAAGGGCCGCGGTTCGCCGTCGAGGAACTGACCGTGACGCGGATGGCGGTGATCCGGCCGTGACTTCGAGCTTTTCTCGGGGGTCCGTGGGTCGCCCCCCGGCTTGGGATTACGAGAAACTGTTCCGGCTGGACGGACGGCACGCGGTGGTGCTCGGCGCGGGCAGCGGCATCGGCCGAGAGGCGGCACGGGCGCTGGCCGCACAGGGGGCTTCGGTGGTCTGCGCCGACCGCGACGCCGGGACCGCGATCGCCACCGCCGAGATGATCGGCGGCGAGTCCTACGAGATCGACCTGCTCGACGCCGGTGCCGTGCAGCGGGCCGCCGCCG
This sequence comes from Saccharothrix sp. AJ9571, assembly GCF_021725495.1. NCBI lineage: Bacteria > Bacillati > Actinomycetota > Actinomycetes > Pseudonocardiales > Pseudonocardiaceae > Saccharothrix > Saccharothrix sp. AJ9571. Next base: position 2,557,393 of record NZ_CP091382.1, read on the forward strand.
ACCTCGGTGACATCGACATCCTCGTGCTCACCGCCGCGATGAACGTGCGCAAACGGATCCTCGACTACACGCGCGAGGAGTTCGACCGCGTGGTCGGGCTGAACCTCGGCGCCACCTTCGAGGTGGTGCGGGCGTTCGGCGCGGGCATGGTCGAGCGCGAGCGTGGCAGCATCATCGGCTTCTCGTCGATCCGCGGCACCACGGTCGAACCGGGACAGGGTGTCTACGCGGCCACCAAGGCCGGGCTGGTGCAGTTCTTCCGCACCGCCGCCGCCGAGTTCGGGCCCGCCGGGGTGCGCGTGAACGCGATCGCGCCGGGCGTGGTGGAAACCCCGCTGACCGCGCAGATCAAGGCCGACGCGGACTGGTACCGGGCGTACGCCGAGAAGGGCGCGCTCGGCCGGTGGGCGAAACCGGAGGAACTCGCCGGCGCCGTGGTCTACCTGGCTTCCGACGCGTCGACCTTCGTCACCGGCTCGGTGCTCGCGGTGGACGGCGGCTGGACCGCCGTCGACGGCCGCTTCACCCCGCCCGCCTGAGTTCTGGAGGAAACCGCATGACCGAGTTGCCCGATCTCTCCGCCACCGAACTCGTCGCGGCCTACCGCGCGGGCACGGTCTCGCCGGTCGAGGTGACCGATGCGGTGCTCAACCGCATCGAAGCCCGCGAACCGGAACTGCACGCGCTCTACGCCTACGACTCGTCGTCCGCGCGAGCGCTGGCGAAGGAGTCCGAGGCGCGCTGGCACGCGGGCGAGCCGCTCGGGCCGATCGACGGCGTTCCGTTGACGCTCAAGGAGAACATCGCCACCGAGGGCACGCCGACGCCGCTGGGCACGGCCGCCACCGAGCTGCGTCCCGCGACCGAGGACGCGCCGGTGGCCGCGCGCATCCGCGAGTCCGGCGGCGTGCTGCTGGCGAAGACCACCATGCCGGACTACGGCATGCTCACCTCCGGCCTGTCCAGCTTCCACACCGCGTCACGGAACCCTTGGGACACCACGCGCACGCCCGGCGGGTCGAGCGCGGGCGCGGGTTCGGCGGCGGCCGCCGGGTACGGCCCACTGCACGTCGGCACGGACATCGGCGGCTCGATCCGGTTGCCGGCCGGCTGGTGCGGCCTCGCCGGGCTCAAGCCGAGCTTCGGCCGGGTGCCGGTCGATCCGCCGTACATCGGCCGGGTCGCCGGGCCGATGACGCGCACGGTGGCCGACACCGCGTTGCTGATGGACGTGATCGCGCGGCCGGACGCCCGCGACCACATGAGCCTGCCCCCGGCGGAAATCCCGTGGCACGAACTGGATTCCGAGGTGCGCGGCCTGCGCATCGGCCTGCACGTGGACCCGGGTGCGGGGCTGCCGGTCGACCTGGCCACGCTCGCCGCGGTCACCGAGGTGGCCCGGCTGCTGGAGGGCGCGGGCGCGGTGGTCGCGCCGGTGGACCCGTTCCTGACCAGGGACCTGCTCGACGGCCTCGACGTGTTCTGGCGCATCCGGGCCTGGTCGGACATCAGTTCGCTGCCCGCCGAGCGGCAGGACAAGGTGCTGCCGTACATCGCGGACTGGGCGCGGGCGGCGGCCGGTGTCGACGGGCTGACCGGGTACCGCGGCTTCTCCTGCGTCGACACGATCAACGCGGCGACCCTGCGCGCCACCGAGCCCTATGACTTCGTGCTGTCGCCGACCTGCCCGGTTTCCGCGCCACCGGCGGACCACGCGTCGCCGACGAACGATCCCGAAAAGCCGTTCGAGCACATCGCGTTCACCGTGCCGTACAACATGTCCGGCCAGCCGGCGATCTCGGTCAACTGCGGCTACACCGCCGAGGGCCTGCCGATCGGGCTGCAGATCTCCGGCCGCCGGTTCGACGACCTCGGCGTCCTCCGGCTGGCTACGGCAGTGGAGCGACTTCGGCCCGAGCAGCGTCCGTGGCCTGCTTCATGAGGTGACGTCCCAGCAAGCGCCAAACCAGGGCGGTGAGGATGGTCATCACCACCGCCGAACCCCAGAACGGCGCGGTGATGCCGAATTCCTTCGCGACCGGGCCGCTGATCAGGCTGCCCAGCGCGGCGCCACCGACGGCGAACACCATGTAGGCGCTGTGCACCCGGCCGCGCAGGTTCTCCGGGACCACCCGCTGGCGCCAGGAAATCGAGATCACGCCCCAGATCGAGCCGTGCACCCCGAAGATCACCAAGGTCGCCATGGCGATCCACGGCTCCCGCGTCAGCGCGAGCCCGACGTGGGTGAGCGTCTCGATGATCAACCCGATGCGCAGCAACGCCGAGTCGGAGAAGCGCTCGCGCAGCCTGCTGACGATCATCGTGCCGAGCAGACCGCCCACGGCCGTCGCGGTGAGCAGCAGGCCGAAGCCGACGTCGCCGAGGCCCAGCCGTTCGCGGGCGTAGAGCACGAAGATCGCGAACCCGGCGAACAGCGTCACGTTCATCAGGCAGAGGGTCACCGCGAGCATGCGCAGCACCCGGTGGTTCGCCAGCCATCGCACGCCCTCGGCGATCTCGGTGCGGATCGGGCGCTTCTCCGTGACGGGCACGGTCCGCTGCCCGCCCTTGATGCCGAGCACGAGCAGCCCGGCGACCACGAACATCACCGCGTTCAGCCCGAACGGGATCGCGGCGGTCAGCGCGAACAACGCGGCACCCAGCGGTGGCGCGGCGAACTGGTTGGCCACCATGTGCACCGCGGCCAGGCGGGCGTTCGCCCTGGGCAGCAGCGGTTCCGGCACCAGGCTCGGCACGATCGTGCTGGAGGCGTTGTCCGCCAGCGTCTCCGCGGTGCCGACCAGGAAGAAGGCCAGGTAGATCAGCCAGACGGTGACCACCTCGGTGGACACGGCCAGCGCGAGCCCGCCGATCACCAGCGCGCGGAACCCGTTGACCGCGGCGATCAGCTTCCGCCGATCCAGCCGGTCCACGAAGACGCCGCTGACCAGTGACAACAGCAGCCACGGCAGTTGCTGGGCGAAGGCGGCCCCGGCCACCAGGCGTGGATCGCTGGTGAGCGAGGCCACCAGCAGGGGACCGGCGGCCAGCGCCACCCCGTCCCCGATGTTGGTCGCCGCGTTGGCCGAAAAGAGCCGCGTGAAATCCGCCCCCAGTTTCATCACCTCGCACGGTATTGATCCGTGCGAGGTGATGCCAGCCGTTTTACTTCTCGGCCACCGCGAGCCGGACGCACACCGCGAGCCCGCGGGTCGCGGCCTCGACCTCCTCGATCTTCGGGAAGGTCGGGGCGAGGCGGATGTTGCGGTCGTGCGGGTCCTCGCCCCGGGGGAAGGTCGCGCCCGCCGGGGTGAGCTTCACGCCGGCCTCACCAGCCAGCTCGACCACGCGCTTCGCGCAGCCGTCCGGCACGTCGAGGCTGATGAAGTAGCCGCCCTCGGGCTTGGTCCAGCTCACGCCGTCCGTCCCGCCCAGCTCCTCCTCGAGGATGGAGAGCACCAGGTCGAACTTCGGCCGGATGATCTCGCGGTGGCGGCGCATGTGCTCGGACACGCTCTTGGCGTCGGGCAGGAAGCGCGCGTGGCGCAGCTCGTTGACCTTGTCGGGGCCGATGGTGCGCTTGCTCAGGTGCGCGAGCAGCCACTTGACGTTCGCGTCGGAGCCGCCGAAGAACGACACCCCGCTCCCGGCGAGGGTGATCTTGGAGGTCGAGGCGAACACGAACGGGCGGTCCGGGTGACCGGCCTCGGCGGCGAGCCGCAGCACGTCGGCGATCTGCACCTCGGTGTCGGTCAGGTGGTGCACCGCGTAGGCGTTGTCCCAGAAGAGCCGGAAGTCCGCCGCCGCCGCGGGCATCGCGGCCAGCTCGGCGACCACTTCGGCGGAGTAGGAGACGCCGCTCGGGTTGCTGTACTTCGGCACGCACCACATGCCCTTGATCCGCGCGTCCTCGGCGACCAGGCGCTTGACCTCGGCGAGGTCGGGGCCGTTGTCGTCCATCGGCACCGGGATCATCTCGATGCCGAACTGCTCGCAGATGGCGAAGTGCCGGTCGTAGCCGGGCACCGGGCAGAGGAACTTGATCCGCTGCCCGAACCAGGCGGGCCCGTCCGTGGTCCCGCCGAGCAGCGCGGTGACGACGGTGTCGTGCATCAGCGCGAGGCTGGAGTTGCCGCCGGTGAGCAACTGCCCGGCGGGGATGCCGAGCACCTCGCTCCAGATCTCGCGCAGCTCGGACAGCCCCTGGAGACCGCCGTAGTTGCGGGTGTCCGTGCCGTCGGCCGCCCGGAACTCGGCGGCCCCCGGCAGATCGAGCAGGGCGGTGGACAGGTCCAGCTGGTCGGGCGCGGGCTTGCCACGGGTCAGGTCGAGCTTCAGTCCTTCGGCACACAGCCGTTCGTGCTCTGCCCGCAGCGCGGTGAGATCGGTCAAGGTGCTTCCTAACGGGGAGGGGCCGTCTTCGTCCTGATTGTCGGCCATCCCCTCCACCCCCGCCCCGCCAGGTCAGCCGAGCCGCGCCAGCCACTGCGCGAAATGCGGGCAGCGCTGCGTGAGCCGTTCAAGCCCGAGATCTTCGATGGCCAACGGCCCCTCGACCACCTTCGCGTAGCCGCCGCAGTAGGCGATGAGCCGTTTCGACGGCGCGGTCTCGGGCGAGTCGTTGACGAGTTCGGCCCCGCCCGCCGCCGCGGTGTCGGCCCTGAGCCGCTCGGCCAGCTCGGGTGTCCCACGCAGCTCGGCGAGCTCATCCCCGGCGGCGAACACCCACGTCTCGGTCTCCTGGAGGATGAGGTTCGGGATGAACCGGTGATCGCCGATCCTGGCCGCCAGCGCCCGCTCGACGTGGCGCACCCGATCGGCTGCCGAACCGGTTGGCCGGTCCGCCATGCCGGGTGCGTCGGCCGGGAAGCTCGATCTTGGCCCAGCTGGTCACGCCACCCCGGCGGGCGTTCTCGGTCGGTCGCCGATCACGTGCCGCTCCGGGGCGGGTCTGGTGAAGACCGAGCCACCTTGCTCGTCCCGTTCGACCACGATCAGGTCCGGCACGCTGAACTGGTTCATCAAGGTGACCGACTGCGTGGCGAGCAGGACCTGGCTGCGCGCGGCCGCCTGCTTGATCAGGTCGGCCAGCAGCACGATGGCCGACGGGTGCAGCCCCAGTTCCGGCTCGTCGAGCACCACGACGGCGGGCAATCTCGGCTGCTGGAGCAAGGTCACCAGGCAGACGAACCGCAGCGTGCCGTCGGACATCTGGTTGGCCGAGAACACCGCGTCGGAACCTTGCTGCCGCCAGCGCAGGAGCACCCGATCGCTGCTCTCCGGAACCAGCACGAAGTCGTCGAAGAAGGGGGCGATCAGCCGGATGGTGCGGACGATGCGCCGGTAAGCGGCCTGTTCCTGGGTGTCCTCACCGGACTGCAGGCCGAGCAGCACCGCGGCCAGGTTTCCGGCGTCGTCGCGCAGGGAGATGTTGTCGGCTGTCGGTACGCGCTGTTTGACCGGTGCGTCACGGCTGGTGTCCTGGAAGTGGAACACCCGGCAAGCGCGAAGCAGTTCGGGGATCGGCTCGCCGTGCAGATGCGACTCGCGGTGGCCGCCTCGATACGGCGACTCGTGCAGCTGCGCGGGCGAGACCTTCTCGACATCGAAAATCAGCTCATCGTCGGCGGCGGGCACCAGCACAGCGAGGTAGTCGCCGTCATCCGTGTGCACTCGCAGCCGGATGCGTCGTTCCGCGGCACCGTGGTGCACCAACGCCGAGGCGCCGCCGGAAAGTCCGACGAAGAGTCCGAGCCGCTGGTCCGCGATCCGCCCGAGCAGTTCGAAGGCGTGCACGAAGTTGCTCTTGCCCGCTCCGTTGGCGCCGACCAGCACGTTCAGGGCGCCGAGTTCAACCGTGGCGGAACGGATCGAGGTGAAGCCCTCGATCTCGATCGAACGCAACCGGCTGGTCATGCGCCAACTCTAGGCGGTGGGCCCGCTACTCCGCCTTGCCGATCGCCTCCGCCAGGTCCAGGATGCGCCGCGCGTTCTCGACGTGCAGGTTTTCGATCATCCGCCCATCGACGGTGACCACCCCGCGGCCCGCGGCCCGGGCTTCTTCGAAGGCGGCGGTGATCTTCTGCGCCGTGGCGATTTCCTCGTCCGAGGGCGCGAAGATGCGGTTGCACGGCTCCAGCTGCGAAGGGTGGATCAGCGTCTTGCCGTCGAAGCCGAACTGGCGGCCCTGCAGGCATTCCGCTTCGAAGCCCGCGGTGTCCTTCACGTCGTTGTAGACGCCGTCGAGGATGACCTTGCCGGCGGCGCGGGCGGCGAGGAGGGCCAGCGACAGCCCGCCCAGCAGGGGCGCCCGGCCCGGCACGAACTCCGCGTGCAGTTCCTTCGCCAGGTCGTTGGTGCCCATGACCAGCACGGTCAGCCGCTCCGAAGCCCGCGCGATCTCCTCGGCGTGCAGCATGGCCACCGGGGTTTCCAGCATCGCCCAGATCTTCGTCTCCGCGGGTGCGCCGCCCAGTTCGAGCGCGCGCTCGATGTTGTGCACCTCGCGCGCCGAGTTGACCTTCGGCACCACGACCGCGGCCGGGCCCGCCTGCGCGGCGGCGCGGAGGTCGGCGTCGTGCCACTCGGTGTCCAGGCCGTTGACCCGGATGGTCACCTCACGGGAACCGTAGGAACCGGCCGCCGCGCACACCCGCTCGCGGGCCGCTTCCTTGGCGTCCGGCGCGACGGCGTCCTCGAGGTCGAGGATGAGCGCGTCCGCCGGGAGGGTCTTCGCCTTCTCCAGCGCGCGTTCGTTCGCCCCGGGCATGTAGAGCACGGACCTGCGTGGTCTCAAGACTGCGCCTCCCTGTAGGCCTCGGCCAGTTCCGGGTCGGACGCGGCCAGCGCGTCGGCCAGCTCCGCCACCACCCGGCACTGCTTCACCGAGGCGTCGTCCTGCATCTTCCCGTCGATCATCACCGCGCCGGTGCCGTCGCCCATCTCGGCGATCACCCGCCGCGCCCAGGCCACGTCCTCCGGCGACGGCGAGAACACCCGCTTCGCGATGTCGATCTGCGCCGGGTGCAGGCTCCACGCGCCCACACACCCGAGCAGGAACGCGTTGCGGAACTGGTCCTCGCAGCCGACCACGTCGCGGATGTCGCCGAACGGCCCGTAGTACGGCAGGATCCCGTGCATCGCGCACGCGTCGACCATCCGCGCCACGGTGTAGTGCCACAGGTCCTGCTGGTAGGTGGTCCGCCCGGTGGTGAGGTCCTCACCGACCGGGTCGGTGCGCACCAGGTAACCCGGATGTCCGCCCCCCACCCGGGTGGTCTTCATCCGCCTGCTCGCCGCCAGGTCCGCCGGTCCGAGCGAGATCCCCTGCATCCGCGGGCTCGCCCCGGCGATCTCCTCGACGTTGGCCACGCCGGACGCGGTCTCCAGGATCGCGTGCACCAGCAGCGGTTCGGTCAGCCCGGCCCGCGCCTCCAATTGCGCCAGCAGCCGGTCGACGTAGTGGATGTCCTGCGCGCCCTCCACCTTCGGCACCATGATCACGTCGAGCTTGTCGCCGATCTCGGTGACCAGGGTGATCAGGTCGTCCAGCACCCACGGCGAATCGAGGCTGTTCACGCGGGTCCACAGCTGGGTGCTGCCGAAGTCGTTGGCCTTGGCGATCTCCACCAGCCCGGCCCGCGCGGCCTCCTTGCGCTCGGCCTTCACCGCGTCCTCGAGGTTGCCGAGCAGCACGTCGACCTTCTTGGCGATCTGCGGCGCCTTCGCGGCCATCTTCTCGTTGCTGGGGTCGAAGAAGTGGATCATCCGCGAGGGCAGCGCGGGGATCTGCCGCACCGGCTCCGGCGCCCCTACGGCCAGTGGGGCGAAGAAGTCCTTCGGCGAGCGCATCGAAACCTCCGGCGGGTTGGCGTACCGACGGGTAACCCTAACTCTGGTCGACGGGAACCGCTGCGGTGCACATCACCTCCAACCGACTGGGACAGGGGAGGCGCGGGTGAGCGAGCCGGGGTTCACGGAGCTGGAGTCCCTCGGCGACGGCAACTTCGGCCGCGTGGTCCTCGCCCGCCAGGACCGCACCGGCGCGGTGGTCGCCATCAAGTACCTCTTCGACTGGTTCCCGCTCGACGACTTCCGCCCGGAAGCCGCCCGCTGGCAGGGGCTGAACAGCCGGTTCGTCGTCCAGCTGCACGAGTTCATCGAGCGGGCCGAGACCGCGGCGCTGGTGATGGAGGCCGTGCCGGGTGTTTCGCTGGAGCGCCTGATCAAGGAGAACGGCGCGCTCCCGCCGCAGGCCGCGCTCACCGTGTTCAAGGACACCCTGCTCGGCTTGGCCGACGCGCACGCCGCCGAGCTGGTGCACCGCGACGTCAAGGCGAGCAACGTGCTGGTGACCGACGAGGGCCACGTCAAGCTGGGCGACTTCGGCACCGCCGCGCTGGCCGGTGAATCCGGCACCCCTGCCGCCGACATCTACGCCGCCACCTGCGTGTTCTTCGAATGCCTCACCGGGCACCCGCCGTACGAAGCCGAGGACCCGGACGCCCTGCTGCACCTGCACCGCTACGCGCCCATCCCGTTCGGCGAGGTGCCGGAACCGCTGTGGACCCTGCTCAACTGGGGCATGGCGAAGGACCCGGCGTACCGGCCCGCCAACGCCGAGCAGTACGCCGACGTGCTGGAGAAGGTGGCGACCGAGACCTACGGCAAGAAGTGGGAACGCCGGGGCCGGGAACTCCTGACCGCCGAGCCCGTCGAACCGCCGCCGTCCGGGATGCTGGTCAAGAGCGGCGCGGTGGTGCTCGGGCTGGCGGTGGTCGCCGCCGGGGTGGTCTTCGTGGTGACCGCGGAGGAGGATCCGCCGCCCGCCGGCCCGCCCCAGCCGCTGCAGCAGGTGCTGACCGTGGCCGTCGAACCGGTGTCCGAGCAGGAAGCCACGTTCACCATCGAAGGCGAGCTCGTCCGGGTCACCGGCTACCTGGATCCCGCCGTCGGCGAACGGGTCAACCAAGCACTGCGGCAGCCCTTCGACGACCACCGCGAGAACTCGCGCGCCGTCTACGCGGACGGGAAGCTCGCGGGCAAGGCGTCCACCTCGAAACCCCGGATCGTGCTGGAAACCGAGGAACTGCTGTCCGTGCGCTACGACAACAGCTACGGCGGCGAACGGCCGTACACGCAGACCACCACCATCGCGCTCAAGGACGGCAGACCGCTGGGCGTGCGCGAGATCCTGGCCCCGGAGGCCTTCACCGCCACCGGTCTCACCCAGTTGTCGCAGCGGCTCGACCTCGACCGGCTCTGCGACGACCAACCCGGCTTCACCCGCGAAAAGCCCCTCGGCGTCAGCGATTTCGACGACGCCCGGCCCAACATGGGTTCCGGCGTGGAGATCGCGCTCGCCCCGGACGGCGTGGTCTTCGCGCTGCATCCCGAAGCCCGCCCCGGACGTCCGGCCTGCAAACCCGAAACCGTGCTGCTCCCGTACGCGCGGATGACCGACCTGCTCTCCCCGGAGGTACTCAAACTGCTCCCCGACCAGCGGCTGGTGCCCACACCGCCGACCACGACGACCCCGCCGCCGAAGGACGAGGCGTTCCGCTTCGGCCCGCTGAACCTGCGCCTGCCGACCCGGTTCTCCCAGCAGAACCAGGGCCTGGAGAAGGTGGTGGTGGACGGCACCGGCTGCGCCGATCCGAAGCGGTACTTCAACTGCAAGTACTTCCTCGTCACCGACAACACCCAGGCCAGCGAGGAACAGCCGAAGTACGAGCCCGGCAAGCCGTACGTGCGCAGCGCGGCCGGTCGCGCGTGCAACGCCGCCGGTCGCAAGGACCTCAAGCAGGAAGGCGCGGCGACGCTGGTGGAGAGCTCCACGGTGAAGGTCGGCGACCAGGACGCGACCTACGAGAAGTGGTCCGTGCAGTGCGTCGAGCCCGGCGGTACGGAAGCCGGAGCCGAGCTGACCCAGCGGATCTGGTTCGTGCCGTCGAAGAACTACGTGATCGCCGACGAGTGGGGGGTGGCCGACCTGGACGCGGCGCTCGCCAAGGCGGTCTGGCGGTGAGCGAGTGGGCACTTCCCGGCTTCACCGAACTGAAAGCACTGGGGGAAGGCGGTTTCGGCCGCGTCGTACTGGCACGCCAGGACGGCACGGGCGCGGAAGTCGCGATCAAGTACCTGTACGCCGAGCACCTGGCGGACCCGCGCCTGGTGGACGCCTTCCGCCAGGAGGCACGGGTGCTCGCGCAGGTGGTCAGCCCGCACGTGGCCAAGCTGCACGAGTTCGTCGAGACCCCGCGGGGCGCGGCGATCGTGATGGAGGCCGTGCCCGGCGTCCCGCTCAGCGCGATCCTGACCGCGGAAGGGCAGCTCGCGCCCGAAGCCGCGCTGGTCGTGTTGAAGGGCTCGCTGCTGGGGTTGTCCGCCGCGCACGCCGCCGGGGTGGTGCACCGCGACTACAAACCGGACAACGTGCTGGTGCGGCCGGACCGCCAGAGCAAGCTGGTCGACTTCGGCATCGCCGTGCTGGCCGGGGAAACCGGGCTGTCCGTCGGCACGCCCTCGTACATGGCGCCCGAGCAGTGGGCGGGGAACGCGGCCACGCCCGCCACCGACGTCTACGCGGCGACCTGCGTGTTCTTCCAGTGCCTCACCGGGCACCGGCCGTTCGAGGCGGACGACCGCGAGGTGCTGCGCAACCTCCACACCCACGCGCCCATCCCGGTCGGTGAACTGCCCGGCTCGCTGTCGGGCCTGCTCACCCGCGGCATGGCGAAGGAGCCCGCCGCCCGGCCGGAAACCGCGGCGGTCTTCCTGGCCGAACTGGAAGCCGCCGCCGTCGCCGCGTACGGCCAGGACTGGGAGAGCCGCGGCTGGACCCGGCTGGCGCAGCGCGCGGGCGCCCTGCTCGCGGTGTCCCCGCTGGCGATGCTCGCCGGGGCGACGATGCTGGCGCCCGCCGGAGCGGGTGCGGGTGCGGTCGCCGGATCGGGCGGCGTCGTCGCCGCAGGCGCCGGTGGTGGCCTGCTGGTCAAGGCGGGCGCGATCCTGACCGGTGCGGCACTGGTCGGCACCGGCGCGGTCATCGTGGTCAACACCACCACCGGGGAGGACGAACCGCCGCCACCACCGCCCGCGGTCGAACGGGTCGCGATGACCGCCGACGTGCGCACCCGCACGGAGAACTTCGGCACCTTCGACTTCGAGGGCCAGTTCGTGGCGATCAGCGGCCTCGCCGACCCGGTGCTGCAGGACCGGGTCAACCAGGCGCTGATGGCCCCGGTCGACGGCTGGATCGAGTACGTCCGCCAAGCGGGCACCGATCCGGCGACCGACACCCCGCACCTGAGCACGCAGGCGGAGATCCGGCGGCAGGACGACAGGGTGCTCTCGGTGCGCTACCTCCGGAGCACTGATTCGACGCAGTTCGGCAACCGCGGCGGGTTCAGCATCCGCGGTGTCACCGTCGACCTGCGGACCGGCGAAGTGCTCGACACGCCGAAGGTGTTCGCCGACGCCGCGGCCACCCAAGCCGGGGCGACCGCACTGGAGGAGCGGTTGCTCGACCGCTCAGCCGGCGGCTTCTGTGGTGGGGTGCCCGCTGAGGAACGCCGGCCGTTGGAGCCGGGGCACCTGACCGAGCCCTACACCGCGGGCGACGGCGACCCGGCGGTCCAGGCGATCTTCGCCGCCGACGCGGTGGAGTTCGACGTGTACGGCCCGGCCTTCGGCGGCCCGATGGCCTGCGACCACGTCACGGTCGTGGTCCCGTACGCCGAGGTGGCCGACCTGATGACCCCGGAAGCCGCCGCCCTGCTGAACCGGGGCGGACCGGCCCCCACCCAGCGGCTCGACCTCGGCTCCTTCACCCTCGAAGTGCCGACGGAGTGGCGGCTGGCCAACCAGGCGAGCACCGGCCCGCTCCTCGCGCGGTCCGCCGACTGCGTGCTGGACGGCTGCCCGGGGGTGCGGATCGCCTACGACACCACCAACGAGCACCTGCCGGGCCGCCCGTGCACCCCGGCGGACGCACCGGACCAGGTGACCACCGGGGCCGAGCGGATCAAGCAGGACCTGCGGCCCGTCGGAGCGAAGAAGGCCGCCTACGAGGAGTGGCGCTTCACGTGCTCGGGCGGCGCGAGTTTCGTCGAACGGTCGTGGGTGCTGCCGAAGACCGGCATCATCTTCGTCGACGACTGGGACACGCCCGGTCTGGACAAGATCCTGGAGAGTGCGATGTGGCGGTGAGCGGCGAATGGACGCTGCCGGGGTTCACCGAGGTGGACCGCCTGGGGGAGGGCAGCTTCGGCCGCGTGGTGCTGGCCAGGCAGGACCGGACGGGGCACCTGGTGGCCATCAAGTACCTCTTCGCCCGGCACCTCGACGACCCGCGGCTGGTGGACGCCTTCCGGCAGGAGGCGCGGGTGCTGTCGCAGGTGGTCAGCCCGCACGTGGCGCGCCTGCACGAGTTCATCGAAACCCCGCGGGGCGCGGCGATCGTGATGGAGGCCGTGCCCGGGGTGCCGCTGCGCGAGATCCTGAGGTCCGACGGCACGCTCGACCCGGAGGCCGCACTGGCCGTGTTGAAGGGCTCGCTGCTGGGGCTGTCCGCCGCGCACCACGCAGGCATCGTCCACCGCGACTACAAACCGGACAACGTGCTGGTCGACGCCCAGCGCCAGAGCAAGCTGGTCGACTTCGGCATCGCCGTGCTCGCCGGGCAGGCGGGGCTTTCCGTCGGCACGCCCGCGTACATGGCGCCCGAGCAGTGGGCCGGGAACACGGCTTCACCCGCGACGGACGTCTACGCGGCGACCTGCGTGTTCTTCCAGTGCATCGCCGGGCACCGGCCGTTCGAAGCGGACAGCACCGAGGTGCTGCGCAACCTCCACGCCCACGCGCCCATCCCGTTCGGTGAGGCGCCGGAACCGGTGCGCGGGCTGATCACCCGCGGCATGGCGAAGAACCCGGCCGAGCGGCCCGCGTCCGCCGACGCGTTCCTGGCCGAACTGGAATCGACCGCGGTCGCCGCGTACGGGCGGGACTGGGAGGAACGCGGCTGGGGCAGGCTCGCGCAGCGCGCGGGCGCGCTGCTGGCGTTGTCGCCACTGGCCATGCTCGCGGGCGCGTCGGTGGTGGCTCCGGCCGGTGCGGGGGCGGCCGCGGTCGCCGGTTCCGGTGGCGTGGCCGCCGCGGGTGCCGGGAGCGGCGTGCTGGTGAAGGCGGGCGCGATCCTGGCGGGCGCGGCGCTGGTCGGCACCGGTGTCGTCGTGGTGGTGGCCAACTCCGGCGAGGAGCCGCCGCCGGAGGTGCGGAACGTCGCGTTGCAGGTGAACACCAACACCACCACGGACAGGGCACCGGGGTCCACTGTGGACGTCAACGCGCAGTTCCTCACCGTCAACGGCGGCAGTGACCCGGCCGTGGTGCAGCGCATCAACACCGCGCTGCGCGAGCCGGTGGACCGCTGGGTCGCCTACATCAGCCGGTCCGCGCCGGAGTGGGGACCGAACACCGGCGGCCCGGCCTCGATCGGCACCGACGCCACCATCGGCCTGCACAACGACGACCTGCTGTCCGTCCGCTACACCCACGAGGTGGCCAACCCGCCGCACTCCACCTGGACGTTCAAGACCTCGGCGCTGACCTTCGACCTGCACACCGGCGAACTGCTGACCACGGACAAGCTCCTGCGGCCGGAGAAGCTGAACCCGCCGGGCCTGGCGGAACTCGCGGACGTGCTGTGGCCGGGTGGCGACCCGTGCGGGGAGAAGTCGCGCACGCCGGCGATCCCGGTCGACAGGCTGACCGAACCCGACTCCATCGAGCGGCCGATCGAGGCGCTGCTGACCCCGGACGGCGTCGAATTCGCCGTGGAGATGCAGTCGTTCGGTGGCACCACCGCGTGCGGGGTCAACGAGACCAAGCTTTCCTACGACAGCCTCGGCGGCCTCTTCGCGCCCGGCGTGCTGGCGAAGGTCGGCGCCGTGCCGCCGTCCAGCGCGCCGCCGTCCAGCCGCTCCACCGGGGCCGAGGTGGAGCTCGATGCGGGGCCGCTCACCTTCCGGGTGCCGCCGACCTGGACGCAGCGTTCGCAGGGTTTGGAACAGGTGATCGTCGACGCCGCGGAATGCGCGGATCCGGTGAAGTACTTCAACTGCCGGTACTTCATGGTGACCGACAACACAAAAGCGAATGCCGAACAACCCGCATATGTGCCGGGAAAGCCTTATCGGCGCAGCTCGAACGGTCGCGCCTGCAATGCCGTCGGCCGCAAGGACCTGTGGCAGAACGGGAATTCCACCCTGCAAGAGACCACCGAAACCCAGGTAGGCGGGCGTCCGGCGCGGTTCGAGCGGTGGACCGTGGAATGCGTTCCGCGCGACGCGAACGGTGGTGTCGGCGAGGTACGGGTGACCCAGCGAATCTGGTTCGTGCCGGAGTCCGGCGTGGTGATCGTGGACGAGTGGGACGTGCCGGGACTGGCCGGGATGCTCAATTCCGCGGAATGGAACTGAGCCCGGCGAAGCGGCCGTTCAGCGGCTCCTCACCCGTCCGGCGGCACCGTGGGACCGAAGTCCGATGACCGCTGGTCGACCGGTCACCGATGGCTGACTGCCGCCGATCGCAGGTGACCGGTTGACGTGGCGCTCTCACCGGAAGGCCCTGGTACCAAATCCATGTGCCTCTTTTCACGAGGCACACCAGGACTCGCGACGACAGGAAGAGGAGGCGGACCCGTGGCGGTGACACCAGGAGAGGTCGCGGTGACCGGCGGTGCGAACGGCACGCGGTCGTTGCCCAGCCGCGTCGTGCCGCCGCACCAGCTGCCCTCGACGGCCGACGAGCTCGCCACCGAAGCCGCCGCGCGGCTCGGCTGGCAAGGCGTGGTGCTGCCGGAGACCCGCCTGCTCGGCCGCAAGGTCAACCTGGTGGCCCGGCTGCGCACGGTGCCCCACGCCGAGCGCATCGCGATGGGCGTCGGCCCGGTCATCGACCGCGCCGTGGTGGACACCTGGACCTGGCCCGAGTTCGTCGGCAGCGCGCCTGCCGCCGCGGTGGAGATCGTCGGCGTGCTCACCGTGCAGCGCCACTGGCGGACCGGCGTGGCCGCGCTGGTGCCGTTCGCCCGTTACGGCGAAACCGCGATGGTCCTGCCCTCGGCCGCCACGCTGACCGAGGACTACGTGGACAACTGCCTGCCACGCGCCCGCACGTACGGCATGGCCGTGCTGACCGCCGACGAGGAGGCCAAGGTCCAGACCGACCTGCTCGGGCACAGCGAGCGGCTGCTGGTCACCGGGGACCCGATCTCCCGCTGGATCAACGAGGTCGCCTACGAGCTCCTGCTCGCGCACGACGTCCCCGCTGCCGTCGACTGACTTTCCGCTTAGGGTCGGTGGCATGCGAGTTGTGATTGCCGGCGGACACGGACAGATCGCGCTGCGGCTGGAGCGGCTGCTCGCCGCGCGCGGTGACGACGCGGTCGGCCTCATCCGGAACGCGGAGCAGGCGGCCGACCTGCGTGACTCCAGCGCGGAACCGGTGGTGCTCGACCTGGAGAACGCCGAGGTGGACGCCGTCGCCGAGGTCCTGCGGGGCGCGGACGCCGCGGTGTTCGCCGCCGGTGCCGGCCCGAACAGCGGCACCGCCCGCAAGGACACCGTCGACCGAGGGGCCGCGGCGTTGTTCGCCGAAGCCGCCGAGCGGGCCGGGGTGCGGCGCCACGTCCAGGTGAGCGCGATGGGCCTGGACCGCGCCGACGACCCCGGCATGGACGAGGTGTTCTCGGTCTACCTGAAGGCCAAGGCCGCCGCCGAGGACGACCTGCGGGCCCGTGACCTGGACTGGACCATCCTGCGCCCGGGCCGCCTCACCGACGACCCCGGCACCGGCCAGGTTCACCTGGCCGAGTCCGTCGACGGCGGCGCCATCACCCGCGACGACGTGGCCGCCGTGCTGGTCGCCCTGCTGGACGAGTCGCGCACCATCCACCGGACCCTCGAACTCGTCGAAGGCCACACACCGATCGACGAGGCATTGGAGAGAATCTAAGCGAGAGGGCCCAATACTCGGTCCAGGTAGGCGTTGGTGAACACCCCGCTGGGGTCGACCTCCTTGCGCACCTTGAGGAAGTCGTCGAAGCGGGGATACCGCTCTCGCAACGCGCTCGCGTCGAGGTTGTGCATCTTGCCCCAGTGCGGACGGCCGCCGACCGCGCTCGCGATCTTCTCGAACGCGGCGAAGTACTCGCGGTAGGGCATGCCGACGAACTGGTGGATCGCGATGTACGCGGAGTCGCGGCCGTGCGCGGTGGACAGCCAGATGTCGTCGCCGGCGGCCACCCGCACTTCCACCGGGAAGGCCACCGGGTTCTCCAGCTTCGGCACCAGTGCGCGCAGTTCGCCGAACACGTCGTGCAGTGCTTCACGCGGGATCGCGTATTCCGACTCGACGAACCGGACCCCGCGATGGGTGACGAAAACGCGGTGCGAGGTGTCGCTGTACTCGCGCGCGGACAACACGGACGAGGCGAACTTGCCGAGCGGCCGGACCAGCTTGGGCACTGTTCGCCCGATCCGGCACAGCGTGCCGAACGCGGTGTTCTCCATGATCCGGTAGTCGATGAACTGCCGCGTCCGGCTCAGCGGCTCGGGTTCGGTGCCCGCCGGCTGCCGGTTGTTGCGCTTGACCAGCGCGTTGCGGCCGTAGGGGAACCAGTAGAACTCGAAGTGGTCGTTGGCGTCGGCCTGGTCGTGGAAGGACTCGAGCACGCCCTCCAGCGGTTCGGCGCGTTCCTCGGCGGCGAGCACGTAGGCCGGTTCGCACTGGAGGGTGACCGTGCTGATCACGCCCAGCGCGCCGAGGCCGACGCGGGCGGCGTGGAACAGCTCCGGCCTCCGGTCCGCCGAGCAGCCGACCACCGTGCCGTCGGCCAGCACCAGTTCCAGCGCGGCGATCTGCGTGGAGATCCCGCCGAATCGGGCGCCGGTGCCGTGCGTGCCGGTGGAGATGGCGCCGGCGATGGTCTGCGCGTCGATGTCACCCAGGTTGGTCATGGCCAGGCCGAGCCGGTCGAGCTCGGCGTTCAGCTCGCGCAGCGTGGTGCCGGAGCGCACGGTGACGCGCTTGGCTTCGAGGTCGACCGAGGCCACGCCGGTCCAGTGGATGAGCGAGAGCGCGTCGGAATCGGCGACCGCGATCGGGGTGAAGGAGTGGCCGCTGCCCAGTGCGCGCACGCGACGCCCGTCGACCGCGACGTCGGTCACGGCTTCGGAGATTTCCGCGAGGCCGCGCGGTTTGTGCACGCGTTGCGGGCTGGCCGTTGCGGTCCCGGCCCAGTTCGTCCACCGTGTCATCAACTGATCCCGTCGCTGGATGGCGTAAGCGAACGATAAGTGAATAGTATTCGCGTTTCAAGCCTGTTTGTCGTACCGTACTGGGGGTGAACCTCCCTGACGCCACGGCGCTCGAGCTGGCGACGAAGGACCTCGATCCGCCGCTGGCGATCGTCGACCTCGCCGCCTTCGACGCGAACGCCGATGATCTCGTGCGACGGGCGAGCAAGCCCATCCGCGTGGTGAGCAAGTCGGTGCGCTGCCGGGCGCTGCTGGAGCGGGTGCTGGCGAAGCCGGGGTTCCGCGGCGTGATGAGCTACTCGCTGGCCGAGGCGTTGTGGCTGGTGGAAAGCGGCACGTCGGAGGACGTCGTGGTCGCCTACCCGACCGTGGACCACGCCGCCCTGCGCCGCCTGGCTGCCGACGACCGCGCCCGCGCGTCGATCTCGATCATGGTGGACTCACCGGATCACCTGGACGTGGTCGACTCGGCGCTGGGGCTGGAGCACCCGGAAATCCGCGTGTGCCTGGAATTGGACGCTTCGTGGCGCCCACTACGGTCACTGCACGTCGGCACCCGTCGATCACCGGTCTTCACCCCGCGCCAGGCCCGCGACTTCGCCGCGATCATCGAGCGGCGGCCGGGTTTCCGGCTGGTCGGCATGATGGCCTACGAAGGCCAGATCGCGGGTTTCCCGGACGCGACCGGTGGGCGTGCCCAGTCGACCGTGGTGCAGTGGATGCAACGGAAGTCAGCGGCCGAATTGCTGCGCCGCCGCGGTGCGGCGGTGCGCGCGGTGCGTGAGGTCGCGGACCTGGAGTTCGTCAACGGCGGCGGAACCGGAAGCGTCGAAGTCACCGGCTCGGACGCCTCGGTCACCGAAATCGCCGCGGGCTCCGGCCTGATCGGCCCCACCCTGTTCGACGGCTACACCCGCTTCCACCCGCGCCCGGCGGCTTTGTTCGCGTTACCGGTGGTCCGCAAGCCCACCCGAGGCATCGCGACCCTGTTCTCGGGCGGTTATGTCGCCTCGGGCCCGGCGCAACCTTCGCGCCTGCCCTCGCCCTACCTGCCCACGGGCCTGAAGCTATTGGGCTTGGAAGGCGCCGGCGAAGTGCAAACCCCGGTCTCCGGCAAAGGCGCCCGCACCCTGAACGTCGGCGACCGAGTCTGGCTACGCCACGCCAAAGCAGGGGAACTGGCGGAACGCTTCACCCACTACCACTTGATCCAAGGTGATCGCGTGGACCAAACCGTCCCCACCTACCGAGGCGAACACCAAAACTTCGGCTGACGCCCCAGCGAGTCCCACGTTCCTGCACCCGAGTTCCACGTTCAGGAAGCCGAACCCCACACTCCGGCGGCCGAACTCCACGCTCAAAGCCTCAAACCAGCCAAGTGGGAAGCTCCCACCCCGGTCTTCTATCCCCAAGGGCCTTACTCCAGCCCCCGCCGCTCCCTGGGGGGCGTCCCCGGGCTCCACTCTACTCGAGGTGGGGTTGGGGGCTCTGGGAATCGGGGGAGTTGTCCACAATGGGCATTGCGCTGTGGATGGATGGGGTGGGGTCTTGACATGGGGCATGCATGGGCTGGCTCCCACCCCGGTTTTTTATTGTGACTACGGCGGGGATTTCTTTGTCAAGGCGGGAAAGCTTGCCTTGACAAAGAAATCCCCGCCGTGTTTTTGGCTGTGGACCGGGGTGGGGAGGGGAATCTGGGTGGTAGCTCGGCTCGGGTTCCCGGGTTCCTGAAAATGATCGGGAGGGTGCTGACTTTGGCTTGTGGTCCCGGTTTCCAAAAAGGCCTGGTTCTCGGAAGCGGGGGCGGCTATCGGTCCGGGAAGTGCCTGGGGATCCCGGAAGCGGCTCGGAGCTCCGAGAAGTCCGGAAGTGCGCGTGGTCGAGAGCGGATCGTCCTGGAAGCGGGCTTCCCGTTATTCTCCCAGGCGGCTGGCCAGGTAGGTTTTGATCAGGTACTTCGTTTCCTCCACCACTTCCGCATCCCCGTTCGGGTCGCGGTGGAAGGCCAGTTTCAGCAGCGAGTCCGCGGCTTCGTTCGCGATGGCGATGGCGAACCACAGGCGTTCCTGCGGCACGTCCAGGTAATTCGAAAGCAACTCCGTGAGCGCATCCGCGATGACGCGGTTGTTGTCCCGGCTTTCGTCCAGCAATTGCCGGTCGACGACATCGCCGAAGTGGACCTTCGAGAAGCCTGGGACATTGCGGTGCATGTCCAGGTAGATGTCCAGGATGGAGTCGACGACGTCCCACCAGTGCGAGTGCTCGACCCCGCTCAGGCGTTCCCCGATGGCGGCCATGAACCGGTCCAGGTTCCGCTGGGTGAGCGCCTGCACCACGGCCCGCTTGTCCGGGAAGAACTGGTACAGCGAGCCCACCGCCACGCCGGCGCGCTTCGCGATCAGCGTGGTGGTCAGCGATTCGTAACCGATCTCGTCGATCAGCGCGGCGCCGGCGTCCAGCATCTGCTCGACGCGCTTGGCGCTGCGCTGCTGCACCGGTTGCCGGCGCAGTGCGGTGGTTTCCCCGTGTGCCTTGTTCTCGGACACGTCCTGCTCCTCCCAGCCGCAACGCCCCGGCATTCGATCTTGCCGATGTCGCTCCCCGCTGGTCAGGACCCTACCGCGTACGCACCCTTCCCCCCGGTCGAGGGAACGGGTTAGGATATGAGAACTATTCACGTTACCCCGAGCGGGAAAGCGAGTAGCTGGTGGAGAACCCGAACTTCCCGCCCGGCTTCCGCTGGGGCGTGTCCACCTCGGCCTTCCAGATCGAGGGCGCGGTCACCGAGGGCGGTCGCGGACCGTCCATTTGGGACACATTCACCGCGACGCCGGGCAAGGTCGCCGGCGGCGAACACGCCGGGGTCGCGGCCGACCACTACCACCGCTACCGCGAGGACATCGCGCTGATGGCCCGCCTCGGCGTCGACGCCTACCGGTTCTCCTTCGCCTGGCCCCGCGTCCAGCCCACCGGCAAGGGCACCCCGGAACCCCGCGGCCTCAGCTTCTACGACCGCCTGCTCGACGAGATCTGCGCGGCGGGCATCGATCCGGTCGCCACGCTCTACCACTGGGACACCCCGCAAGCCCTCGAAGACGCCGGTGGCTGGCTCGCCCGCGACACCGCTGAGCGCTTCGGCGAGTACGCCGAGATCCTCGGCACGCACTTCGCCGATCGGGTGAAGATGTGGATCCCGCTCAACGAGCCGATGGTCATGTCGATCTTCGGGTACGCGGTCGGCGAGTACGCGCCCGGCCAGACGCTGCTCCTCGGTGCCATTCCCACCGCGCACCACCAGCACCTCGCGCACGGGCTCGCGGTCAAGGCCCTCCGCGCGGCCGGTGCGAAGACCATCGGCACGGCGAACAACCACTCGCCGATCTGGCCCGCCACGGATTCCGCCGCCGACCGCGAGGGCGCACGCAGGCTCGACGCGCTGCTCAACCGCCTCTTCGCCGATCCCGTGCTGCTCGGCAGCTACCCCGAGGAGTTCCACGAGCACCTGCCCGCCGGGTTCGCCGACGACCTGCCGACGATCACCCAGCCGATCGACTTCTACGGCGTCAACTACTACGAACCGCAGGGGGCCGCCGGGCCGGGCGAGGGCAATCCGCTGCCGTTCGAACTTCGCCCGATCGAGGGTTATCCGAGGACCAACAACGACTCGCCGATCGTGCCCGACGGGTTCCGCGAACTGCTGGTGCAACTCAAGGACCGCTACGGCGACCGCCTCCCGCCGATTCACATCACCGAGAACGGCTGCAGCTTCGCCGACGAGGTCACGCCCGACGGTCGCGTGCCCGACCCCGAGCGCATCGACTTCCTGCGCGACCACCTCTGGGCGGTGCGCGCCGCGATGGACGCCGGTGTCGACGTGCGCGGGTACTTCGTCTGGTCCCTGCTCGACAACTTCGAGTGGTCCAAGGGCTACGCGCCCCGCTTCGGCCTGGTGCACGTCGACTACGAAACCCAGGCCCGCACCCCGAAGGACTCGTTCTTCTGGTTCCGCGAACTGATCGCGGCCCATGGACACTAGGCCCGACGCCCTCGCCGAACCGACCACCCGGGTCCGCCCTGGCTGGACCGCACTGCTGTTCTTCGCGAACTTCGGCCTGTGGCTGGGTTTCTACGCCCCCATCCAGGTGCTGCTGCCGCGGCAGGCGGAGTTGCTCGACGCAGCGGGCAAGGAACTGGTGTTCGGCATCGTGACCGGCGTCGGCGCGTTCGTCTCGCTGATCGCCAATCTCGCCATCGGCCTGTTCTCGGACCGCACCACCTCGCGCTTCGGCCGCCGCCACCCGTGGACCGTCGCGGGCGCGGTGCTCGGCGCCGCCGGGCTCGCGCTGCTGGCCGTCGCGCCGAACGTGCTGGTGATGACGCTCGGCTGGTGCCTGGCCCAGGCCGGGCTGAACGGCATGCTCGCCACGCTGACCTCGGCACTGCCCGATCGGGTACCGGTCGGCCAGCGGGCGCAGATCGGCGGCTTCATCGGCATCAGCCAGATGTTCGGCACCGTGCTCGGCGCGGTACTGGTCACCGTGCTCGTCACCAGCCTGGCCGGCGGGTACCTCGCCTGCGCGCTCGTCGTGCTCGTGGGCGCCGCCGTGTTCGTGCTGCGCACGCCGGACGCCGCACTGCCCGCCGCCTGGCGTCCGGGCGGCTCGCTGCGGGAACTGCCGAGCCGGATGTGGATTTCGCCGCGGCGGCACCCGGACTTCGCGCGGGCGTGGGGTTGCCACTTCCTGATCGGCCTCGGCAACGCGCTCGGCACGCTCTACCTGTTGTTCTTCCTCAAGGACGCGGTCGGCCACCCGGATCCGGACACCGGCTTGCTGGTGCTGATGGGGTTGTACGGCGTCGCGTTGATCGTCGGCGCGCTCGGCGCCGGGGTGCTGTCGGACCGCTCCGGCCGCCGCAAGCTGTACGTCGTCTGGGCATCGGCCGCGATGGCGCTGGCCGCGCTGCTGCTCGTCTTCTCGCAGACCTGGGTCGCGGCGCTGTTCGCGGCTCCGCTGCTCGGCATCGGCTTCGGTACTTACTGGGCGGTGGCGATGGCGATCCTGACGCAGGTGCTGCCCGCCGCGCAGGACCGGGCGAAGGACCTCGGCGTGGTCAACATCGCGAACGCGCTGCCGCAGGTGGTCGCGCCACTGCTGGCGATGGCAATCCTGGCCGGATTCGGCGGCTATCCCGGATTGTTCGCGGCGTCGGCGGTGGCCACGCTGTTCGCAGGATTAGCGGTCACCAGGATCCGATCAGTGCGCTGACCAGAAGTGGAGATGGGACCGCGGACCGGTGCCGGTCGGGGGAGGGGGAGTGCAACGGCACCGGTCCGCGGGGTTTCGGGGCCCGCTCGGGAGGGCGGGGAGCACCACGGGTTGCGTTATGCAATTTTGGGCCCGTGGGCTTGATGCTCACGTTAGCGTTCGATTACCGCGCTGGCTAGCCGGTTCACAAAAATTTTGCGATTAATCGCAGAACCGGTGGGGAGCCGGGGAGTTGGATGGCGGTCGACTCATCTCGCTCGGGGGTACGGATGAGCCGACCGCCGGTCGGGGGGGCCCGCGGGGGATCGGGCACCGGTGGGGGAGTCTCAGGTGGTGGCGACCGCTTGCCGAGGCGGGGTGACCAGCGCGTGGCGGCCGGGCGTGCGGTTCTCGGCGCGGTTCTGCGCCGGTACGCGACGGCCCTTGTCCTTCACGCCGGGCTGGGGCGCGAGCCCGCCTGCCACGAGGTGCTCGTGCGCCACCTGCCACACCGAGCACGGCGCCTTGCAGCGGTGCCACCGGGTGGAGCAGGTCGGGCAGTCACCGCGCTCGTCGGGCTCGTGGGCGCGGAGCATGGCGCGCCACCCTTCGGTCAGCCGCGGCAGCTCGGAACGGGCCACCGAGACCAGTGACTGCGCGTCGGCGCGGTTGGCGAGGTCGGAGAGCATGTCGAGGCGCTCCCACACGGCATTGCGGAGTACCTGCCCGAGGATCTGGTCCACCTGGAACTCACCGTTACCTTTCCGCCAGTTTGGCGGCTTCGTTGAGCGCGGTCCGGAGCTGGCCGAGCTGGCTGCCGGTCATCCGCGCGGTTTCCCCGGGCGGGCCGACCAGCACGACCTGGCTGTCGTCGACGAAAACCGTGACGCAGCGCTCGCGGTTGATCAGGTCACCGCACTGCACGCGCCACACGGTCTGGCCGCCCTCGTGCCGGCGGAGGTTCGCCGAACGGGGGTCGACCGCCTGGGGCACGGCACGCGGGACGGAAGAACGCACAGGGGTCACGGTGGCCGTACGACCTGTCGGGATCGAGTCCAGGAACTCCACCGGCTACTCCGCTCTGCTCGTCGCTCGTCGTATT
This sequence comes from Saccharothrix sp. AJ9571, assembly GCF_021725495.1. Classification (NCBI taxonomy): domain Bacteria; kingdom Bacillati; phylum Actinomycetota; class Actinomycetes; order Pseudonocardiales; family Pseudonocardiaceae; genus Saccharothrix; species Saccharothrix sp. AJ9571. The sequence continues at coordinate 2,581,062 of NZ_CP091382.1, forward strand.
CCGTGTTCTCGTAGTTCTCGTAGCTCTCCGTGAAGGGCGGCCGCTGGTGGTCGCTGTCCGTGATCACCGGGGGTGCCGGAGTGCTCACGGAGAACTGCGATCTACATTGCGGTGAAAGCGAGGCGGAAAGAAGGCTGCACCGGCGTCATAGCGGCGACCGGCCAGACTTCCACGATAAGCGGTCGGCGGAGTTCGCCCGGGCCGATCAGACTCAACAATCGACGTTTCGCACGGTTGAATGGGTGTGCCTACGCTGTGGACAGACGCCCGACGGACTGTGAGGGGGCGCGAATGGACGCCATGAACAGCACGGAGTCCCGCCAGGGACAAGCTGGTCATCCCATCCCGCCGACTGCCTGGGAGCAGCCGGAGATGCGAGAGGCGCTGGCCGCCCGCGAGATCAGCTCGGTCTACCGCCAGCTGCGCAAGCACGGTGTGTCCCAGCGCCAGATCGCCGCGATGACCGGCCAGTCGCAGTCCGAGGTGTCGGAGATCCTCAAGGGACGCCAGGTCATGGCCTACGACGTCCTGGTCCGGATCGCCGACGGCCTGGGTGTCGCCAGGGGATACATGGGCCTCGCCTACGACGAGGCCACGGCGATACAGGTCGTCGGCAACGCCGACGGCCGGCAGGCTGAGGAGGACGAGTCCGTGAAACGGCGGAAGTTCCTCGCGCACGCCGCGCAGGTCACCATGGGTGCAGCGGTCTTCGGACCGGCGTCCGAGGCTTGGGCGACGCGTCCCGCGAGGACACCGGCGCCTGGCCGGATCGGGATGACCGACGTCCGGCAGATGGAGGCGGCCACCCGGGCGCTGCGTGCGCTGGACTACCAGTACGGCGGCGGTTTCTGCCGCGACGCGGTGGTCGCGCAGTTGTCCTGGGGACAGCAGATGCTCGAATCCAGCGGTGCCGAACTGGTCAAGTCCCGGCTCTACGTGGCGCTGGCCGATCTGCACAGCCTGGCGGGCTGGACCTCGTTCGACACCGGCCTGGTCGACTCGGCGCGCGGGCACTTCGCCAACGCGCTGGACCTGGCCAAGCAGGGCGACAACAACCCGCTGGTGGCCAACGTGCTGTACCGGATGGGCCGGGTCTACCTGCACCAGGACGCGCCCAACGACGCGCTCAAGCTGTTCCAGCTGGGCCAGATCGCGGCCCAGGAATCGGGCTCCGAGCTGGCGATCTCCGTGCTGTGCGCGAACCAGGCCTGGGCCTACGCGATGATGGGCAACGAGGAGCAGGCGCTCAAGCTGCTCGGCCGCACCAAGGACGAGTTCGCCCGCGCGGACATCGCCAACGCCGAGTCCTGGGTGCAGTTCTTCAACGAGACCGACGTCTACGCGATGATCGGCACGGTGCACACCGCGCTGGCCATCGAGGGCAAGGTGGACCACACCAAGTACGCGATTCCGGCGCTGACCAGGGCGGTCGAGGCCTACGGCGACGACATGGCCCGCAGCCGGGTGTTCAACCTCAGCGCGCTGGCCACCAACCACCTGCTCGAGGGCGACCTCGACCAGGGCGCGCGGGTGGGCGGCAAGGCGCTGGACGCGGCCGAGGGCCTGAAGTCGGCGCGGATCAAGGACCGCATGATGCCGCTGAAGGTCGAGGCCGAGCGGCGCCGGAACAACGCCGACGCCCGCGACCTCGCCGACCGGATCAACGCGTTCTACGCCGCCTGAGCGAGGCGGGCAGGACCGGTGACGGCGACCCTGGAAAGCGTCTTGGACGGCCGGTTCACCAGGGAGAAGCTGGACGGGGTGCTCGCGCAGGCGTGCGCCCTGCTCGGCGTGGAAGCACGCGGGGCGAAGCTGCTGCGGTTCACCAACAACGCGGTCTACTCGCTGGCGGGCGCACCGGTCGTGGTGCGCATCGTCGGGTCCCGCGCGCTGCGCCACCGCGCCTACAAGGTGGTCGAGGTGGCGCGGTACTTCGCCCGGCACGGCGTCCCGGCCATCCGCCTCTTCGGTGACCTGCCGCAGCCGCTCGAGCTGGGCGAACACCTGGTCACCGTGTGGGAGCGGGTGCCGGGTCAGGCCGGGCACGGCACGGCCGCCGACCTGGCCGCGCTGCTGCGGCGGGTGCACCGGCTCGACCCGCCCGACGGCGTCGGCGGGTGGGCGCCGCTGGACGACGTCCGCGCTCGCGTCGCCGACGCCGAGGAGCTGTCCGCCGGTGACCGGCGCTTCCTGCTGGACCGGTGCGCCGAGGTCGAAGAACAGCTGGCCGGGGTCGAATTCGCGCTGCCGACCGCGCTGGTCCACGGCGACGCGCACCCGGGCAACGTGATCGCCGGGCCGGACGGGCCGGTGCTCTGCGACTTCGACTCGTCCTGCGCCGGCCCGCCGGAATGGGACCTGATCCCGCTGGCCGTCGGCCGTGAGCGGTTCGGTGATCCGGCCGGGCGCTACCGCGAGCTGGTGGACGGCTACGGCTTCGACGTCACCCGCTGGTCCGGCTTCCCGGCGCTGCGAGCGGCCCGCGAACTCAAGCTCACCACCAGCGTGCTGCCCATCCTGCGCAGCCACCCGTACGTCCGCGGGCAGCTCCGCATGCGCCTGGCCGACCTGCGCGCCGGGCGCACCGGCACCCGATGGAGTCGGTACCGCTGAACAGCGGTCAAAAATCGCGGACATTCAGCGACGGGGAATGACCGTTCGTCGTTTCTGTACGAACAGCAGGCTGCGGGTAGTGAATTCGGTCCGACTGATCACTCCACGGAAGAAGATTGGTTACGCAGAATGAACGTGCACTGATTACTCACGGCCACCGGAATCCCGTTGGAAGATCGTCCTGCCTGCTCAGGCGAGTGAGCGGAGCTCTTCCGCGAGCGGTTTCGCCTCGGGACGGTTGAGCTCTGTGTAAATGGGCAGCGCCGCTTCGTAACGCGACTTGGCCTCCGCGATATCCCCGGAGAGCTTCGCGACATCGCCGAGCGCGTGGATCGCACGCGCTTGTTCGAAGGCGGATCCGGCCGATTCCATCGTGGCGAGTGCCGCGTCGAGCTCGGTGCGCGCTTCGTCGAACCGTTCGTCGTGCGCGAGCGCCCGCCCGAGGTCGATCTGCGCCCGCGCGCGGTTGTACTCGTCACCCTGCGCGTCGAGCAGCGACTTGGCCTGCTCGAGCCGGTCGACGGCCTCCGCCGCACGCCCGGCCCTGACCAGCGTGGCACCGAGATTGACCAGCGCGAGGTTCACGTCGTGGGCGCGTTCGAGGCGGCGGGCGTAGGTCAGCTCCTCGTCGAAGTGGGTCAGCGCGTCCTCGACGCGGTCCTGGGCGAGCGCGACCAGGCCGAGCCCCTCGACGGACCGGATCGCGATCGCCTGGTCACCGCCGTCGGCCAGGGCCTGCTTCGCGGCCGTGTAGTACTCGACCGCCTCGTCGAACCGCCCGGCGCCACGGCAGGCGGCGCCCGACCGGTTGAGCATCAGCGCCTTCGCCGAGGGGTTGCCCCACTGCTCGGCGCAGGTCACGCCGAGCTGGCTGACCGTGAGGAAGTCGCGGTAGTGCTTGCGGAGCAGGAACAGCGGCCACATCGCGGCGGCGAGCTGCCAGGCGAGTTCGGGCAGCTCCTGGGCCTGGGCGGCCTGGATGGCGGCGATCAGGTTGGGGCGCTCGCGCTCGAGCCAGGGCAGCGCGTCGTCGTTGCCTGGCAGCGACTCGGGGTCGGGGCCGCGGTCGCCGAACTCGTAGGGGATGCGGTCCTGGTCGGGGACGGTGAGCGTGTCCTCGGTGCGACGAGCGGCACGCAGGTACCACTCGAGGATGCGGCGGCGCGCGGCCTCGGCTTCCTCGGGATCGGCGGCGGCCTTGTCCTCGGCGTGCAGGCGCACCAGGTCGTGGAAGCCGAAGCGGCCCTTCTGCGCTTCGAGCAGCCCGGACTGCACGAGCTCGCCGAGCAGCTCCTCGGTGTCGTCCACCGACCGCCCGGCGGCACCGGTCGCCGCGCCGAGGCCGAATTCGGGCCCGGGGTGCAGGCCGAGCGCGCGGTAGAGCTGCGCCGCGTCCGGGGACAGGTCCTGGTACGAGAGGTCGAACGTGCTGGTCACCGAAAGGTTCTCCTTGTGGTCCGCCAAAGCCGCCAGCCGCAATCGTTCCAGCTGGGCGACGGCTCGTGCAGAGGAGAGGTGGGGCTGGTTGGCCAGTTTCACACCGAGGACGTGCAGGGCGATGGGCAGTCCGTCGCAGAAGCTGACCATCTTCTTCAGGTACGGGTCGGCTTCGTCGGTGCGCTCGTCGTCGACGATCGCCGAGAGCAGCTGGATGCCGTGGTCGTGCTCGAACTTGGTCAGTTCGAGGCGCCGCGCACCGTGGCTCGCCCGCAGCCCGCCGAGGCGGAAACGGCTGGTCACGAGCACGATGCTGCCGGGCGCGGAGGGGACGAGCGGAGCGACCTGGTCGGAGGAGACGGCGTCGTCGAGCACCACCAGCAACGGGCGGCCCGCGGTCTCGGTGCGGTACATCGCCTTGAGGTCGTCGAGCCCGGCGGGCTGCTTCTTGGCGTCGATGCCGAACGCGACGAGGAAGCGCTTGAGCAGTTCACCCGTATCGGTGGGTCCGGTGGCGTTGAAGGCGCCGAGATCGGCGTAGAGCTGCCCGCGCGGGAAGCGGGCGCGCACGCGGTGCACCCACTGGCGCGCCAGCGCCGACTTGCCGATGCCGCCGAGCCCGCAGACCACCTGGACCACCGGCCGGTCGCCCGGCTCGTCGAGCAACCGGTCGAGCACCGCGAGCTGCTCGGTGCGGTTGGTGAAGTGGGCCGGTGGCTGCTCCAGTTCCCTGGGTACCGCCGGTTCCGCCTCGGGCGATCGCCGTGGCGCCGGCGCGGTCGTGATCGGGGCCTGGCCGGTCGTCACACCTGCTCCTCCGCTGTGCACACGCGTGCTGACGTCAGAGCTTGGCGGCTCGGTTCCACCCCGGGCAATACAGTCGCCAGGAAGCAACCTTTCAGCCTAACGCAACTGGGCCGAACGCCGCCCGTTGATCCACAGGCACCACGCACATGTGGACAACTCCAGCGCACGCCCCTCCGCCGACGGGGTGCTGGACTACGCTGGACTTGGGGACGCCCCCCTGGGAGTGGCGGGGGTTGTATTCGGGTGGGTTGCTGGGGCTCAACGGTTGGTCAGGCGACTGGGGCTCGGGTCAGGACCACGGCGAAGCCGAAGGCCAGGCCCATCACCGACAGTTCCAGCGTCGCCCACAGGGCCAGGGCGGTGCGTTCGTGGCGCATGATCTTCGGCATCAGCCGCCAGCGGACGTGGGCGCCGAGCGCGGCGATGACGACGGTGCACACCAGCTTCAGCACCACCAGTTGCCCGTACGGCGTGGTGAACAGGCCGGTGAGCAGGTCCATCGTCGGGTTCAGGTTGATCTCGACGATGCCGTTGAACAGTCCGGTCGCCGCCGAGAGGAGCAGGCAGAGGGTGGCCAGCTTCGAAAACCGCGGCAGGGCGTGCGCCAGCAGGGTCCGGTTCCCGATCAGCAGCACCGTCATCGCGCCGAGGCCGCCGGTCCAGGCGACGGCGCTCATCACGTGCAGCTCCATCGAGATCATCGTGTAGTCGTGGTAGTCCCAGTTCGACGCGTGCCCGGTGACCGGTAGCGGCAGCAGCGCGAACAGGCCCAGCCCGACCCGCACTTCGGCGGGCACCTTCTCCCCGTGCCGCAGCGCCAGCACCCCGAGCCCGGCGTGCACCAGCGCCAGCACGCCGACCACGAGCAGCGCCTTCCCGGCGCCGATCTGCACGATGTAGGCCCACACGTCCCCGGCGCCGATGGTCTCGGCGCCCGGGCGGAACTCCGCGGTTTGCAGCACCAGCGCGACGAACGCGGTCGCCGACCAGACCAGCGCGGCGGCCACCGCGGCGGGCCGCGCCAGTCGCAGGATCGGTTCGGTCAGCTTCGGCCGGTCGTAGCCGACCAGCACCGACAGCAGCGACAGCCCGATCGTGGCGACCGCCGCGATGTCCAGCAGCACCCGCACGATCGGGATGGCCACCGAGACCACCTCGCTGACCTCGGTCACCCCCGGGATCGGCGCGGTCGCCGACAGGGCCACGCCGATCAGCGCGCCCACCAGTGCGGCGGTGACCACGCAGACCAGCGTGGAATAGCGGACCGGCGAGGTGGTCTCGGCCTGCGTCATGACTTCGTCGGTTCCTTACCCGCCCGCAGGGCGAACACCAGGCCCAGCGCGAGCAGCACGACCGCGCCGGCGATCCACACCCACAGCGGCACACCGCCGGAGTCGTTGTCGGCCGCGCCGCCGCCGGTGCCGCCGGAGCGCGCGGCGTCGGCGGCCGCCGGGGTGCCGGTGCCCGCCTTGGCCAGGGTGAACTTGATCTCGTCGCTCACCGCGTGCCCGTCCGCGGACAGGATGCGGAAGCCCAGCGTGTACTCACCGGCCGGGCCGAGCGGGCGCAGCGGCGCGGTGACCACGTTGCCCTTGACCTCGACCGTGCCCTCGGCCCACTGCGAGCCGCCGGGCCCGGTGACCGCGACCTGGTTCACGTCGGCCGCCTGCACGTACTGGTCGAAGGTCAGCGTCACGCGCTGCGGACCTTCCTGCAGCGAGGCGCCCTTGGCCGGGTCGGACGACACCAGCACGTTGTGCGCCAGCGCCGGGGAGGCCAGGCCGAGCAGCGCCGTCGCGGTCAGCAGCGCGACCAGGACGCGCCTCATGAGCTCGCCTTCCCCGACTTCCGGGCGCGGATGGTCGCGCCGGCGCCGACCCCGAGGCCGAGCGCGCCGACGGCGAGACCGGCCCCGCCGAGCCAGCGCGCGGTGTTGTCGGTGCCCGCGGAGGCCGACGCCTCGTTGTGGCCGGAAGCCTGCTCACCCGAGGCTGCCGCGCCGGCTTCGTGCCCGTGGTCGCCACCGCTGCTCGCCGCGGCCAGCTTGATCGTCGGCGCCGGGTGCTCCGGCTCCTCGCCGCCTTCGGGGGGCGGCGGCGCGTCCCACGCGACCACCTTGCCGCTCTCGTAGGTCTGCGTGGCCGGCAGTACCAGGGTGTCCACAGTGGACGGCAGAGTGGAGGCGTTGAACTCGAATTCCTGGTATTCCGCGGATCCGGCGGCGATCTTGTTCCCGTCCTGCGCGGTCCAGGTGATCTTGCTGATCACTTCGGCGACGTCGGCGCCCTTGCCGTTCTTCACCGGCGTGGGCAGCGTGGCCTTGGTGATCTCGGCGGTCCAGCCGGGCACCGGCTTGGTCCTGGCCGAGGTGATGCCGTACTCGGCGGGGAAGGCGACCTCGACCTTGGTGGTGCCGGCGTCGGTCTCCTCGTTGGGCACGCGCAGCACGATCAGGCCGCGGCCGCCCTTCTGCGGCTCCTGCCCGTAGTAGTCCGCGGTGACGTGCGCCGAGGCGAGCCCGGCACCCATCAGGCCGGTGAGCCCGGTCACGCCCGCGAGCACGGCGGCACGCTGGATGAATCGCTTTGTCGACATGGAAGTTTCGCTCCTGAACAAGGGGGTTTCGTGAGGACCGCCACAGTGCCTACGCGGTCCGGAAGGAAGGTTCAGGCGACGACGGGCGGACCGCGACGGCCGAGCACGGTGCGCAGGAACACCGGGACCGGCCCGGCGGAGAGTTCGGGGTGGACGGTCACCGGCCGCACGGGCCCGCCGCGCACCGGGGCCGCGGTCCAGACCACCGGCAGCAGCAGTCGCAGGCTCGCCACCACGACCGCCAGCAGCGACTCGGCGCGGGCCAGCAGCGCCGCCGTGCCGAGCACCGCGAGCGCGTGCGCCGCGGTCATCGGCAGGGTGCCTTCGAGCACGCCGCTGCCACTGTGGACGGACGTGTGCCCGCTCAGTTCGGTGAGCACGAAGTGCATCACCACCTGCGCCGGGCCCAGCACGAGGAGGATGCCGGGCAGCCCCTTCGTGCGGTCCGCCAGCGCCGTGGAGGTCCACCCGATCAGGGCGGTCAGCAGGAGCGTGAGCGAGGGGCTGGGCATGGCGCCGTCGGCCAGCGCGTGGGCGGTCACCGCGAGGGCCGCCGATGCCGAGGCGAGCAACGTCCCGCGCACGAGGCGTAACGCGCTGTGCTCACTGCGGACCGGGCTCACCAGACCAGCGTATGGGACGCTCCCACCTGCGGCGAAGCCCGTCCCGGCTGGTGAACGCGGGGTATCGGCGACTTCGCGCAAAAGTGGGGGGAAATCGTGATCGTCCCAGGTGGAACCGGGCGCGGCGATAAATCGGGTGCCGATTGACACGGTCCCGTGCTTGCCGATTCCGGGGTGATCCGCAAATGTAAGCGCACCCAATGGCGGCTTGACCCGGTCAGCGATTCGGGGCACGCCGCGTACGGGGTACGGGTTAGGGTGCTGCACCAAACGGGTTACAACCGGGTCGGAAGGAGGTCGCGCCGATTCGTCGGCGCGTGCGTATGACTACGGGTCCGCAGGACGGCAAGCCAGGCGAAGGCGAGGTCGGGGGCGCGCACAGCACGGAGCGCACCGATCTCGCGAACGCGCCGGACACCACCGGCGCAGGGCACACACCAGAGGAGCACGTTCCACTCGAACTCGCCGCGGACAGACCAGCCAAGACCGACAAGGTGGTCTTCGGCGTCGCCGCGGTGCTCGCCATCGCCATCATCGCCTGGGGCGTCGGATCCCCCGGAAGCCTGGCCTCGGTCGCCAAGACACTGCTCAACAAAGCGGTGATCCCTTATGGCGGCTGGGCATTCGTGCTCACCGCCTCCGGATTCGTGTTGTTCGCCGTGTGCCTGGCCATCAGTCGTTACGGCCGAATTCCACTCGGCCAGGACAAGGAGAAGCCGGAATTCCGGACGTCGTCCTGGATCGCCATGATGTTCAGCGCCGGAATGGGCATCGGACTGATGTTCTTCGGTGTCTACGAACCGGTTTCGCACCTCGCGAGCCCGCCGCCGGGAACCGCCGTGGCCGGCTCCGACGAGGCCGTGCACACCGCGATGGCGACCACGCTGTTCCACTGGACCGTCCACCCGTGGGCGATCTACGCCGTGGTCGGCCTGGCGATCGCCTACAGCACCTTCCGCAAGGGCCGCAGCCAGCTGATCAGCTCGGTGTTCGCGCCGCTGCTCGGCAAGCGCCGCACGGAAGGCCCGCTGGGCAAGGCGATCGACGTGATGGCGATCTTCGCCACGCTGTTCGGTTCCGCCGCTTCGCTGGGCCTCGGCGCCCTGCAGGTCGGCGGCGGGCTCGGCGCGGTCGGCTGGATCGACAACCCCGGCAAGGGCGTGCTGGTGGCGATCATCGCCATCCTGACCATCGCGTTCATCGCCTCGGCGGTGTCCGGGGTGGCCAAGGGCATCCAGTGGCTGTCCAACATCAACATGGTGCTGGCCGCGGTGCTGGCGCTGTTCGTGCTGGTGGTCGGCCCGACCGTGCTGATCTTCAACCTGGTGCCCGGCGCGATCGGGGACTACTTCCGCGAGCTGGCCGAGATGTCCGGCCGGACCGGGGCCACCGGTGGCGAGGAGATGCAGACCTGGCTGTCCGGCTGGACGGTCTTCTACTGGGCCTGGTGGATCTCGTGGACGCCGTTCGTCGGCATGTTCATCGCGCGCATCTCGCGCGGGCGCACCATCCGCCAGTTCATCCTCGGCGTGATCGCGGTGCCGAGCGTGGTGAGCCTGATCTGGTTCGCCATCTTCGGTGGCGCGGCGATCGACCGCCAGCAGAACGGCGTGGACATCGCCGGGGCGGGCACCGAGCAGTCGGCGACCTTCGAACTGCTGGAGACGCTGCCGTGGTTCATCCCGATCGCCATCCTGGTCATGGTGCTGGTGTCGATCTTCTTCGTCTCCGGCGCGGACGCCGCGTCGGTGGTGATGGGCACGCTGTCGCAACGCGGATCGGTGCACCCGAAGAAGAACGTGGTCATCTTCTGGGGCGTGCTGATGGGCGCGGTCGCGGCGGTGATGCTGCTGGTCGGCGGGAACGACGGCCTGAAGGGGTTGCAGAACCTGACCATCCTGATCGCCGTGCCCTTCGTGGTGGTGATGATCGGTCTGTGTGTCGCCGTGTGGCGCGACCTGCGCCATGATCCCCTGGTACTGCGGGAGAACGAGATGATGAGGTCTCTGGAACAGATCCACGAGGAACGCACCAACGGGGACACCAAGCCCCGGCGGCGGCTGCTCAAGGGCCGCCGGCCGTGAACCTCTTCGAATTCGTCGCCGACCGGTGGGATCGGATCTCGCTCGAGGCGTGGTTGCACGTGAGCGCGGTCGTGCAGTGCACGATCATCGCCGCGGTGCTCGGCGTGCTGATCGGGGTGGCGGTCTACCGCTCCCCGGTCGGCTCGGCCGTGGCCACCGCGCTGGCCAGCGCGATCCTGACGATCCCGTCGTTCGCGCTGCTCGGCCTGCTGATCCCGGTGGTCGGCCTCGGCACCGAGCCGACGGTGATCGCGCTGGTGCTCTACGCGCTGCTGCCGATCGTGCGCAACACGATCGTCGGGCTGGCCGGGGTCGACCCGGCCATCGCCGACGCGGCCAAGGGCATCGGCATGAGCCGCGTCGGGGTGCTGACCAGGGTCGAGCTGCGGCTCGCCTGGCCAGCCATCCTGGCCGGGATGCGGGTCGCCACCCAGATGCTCATGGGCATCGCGGTGATCGCGGCCTACGCCAAGGGCCCCGGCCTCGGTGACGAGGTGTTCTCCGGCCTGGTCCGCGCGGGCAGCGCCAACGCGCTCAACGAGGCGCTGGTCGGCACGATCGGCGTGGTCATCCTCGCGCTGCTCCTCGAGGGCGTGTACTTCCTGATCTCCCGTTTCACCATCTCAAGGGGTGTCCGTGGCTGAGAACGTGGCAACGTCGGCGACCGCCGTCGCGAACAGCGAAGAGGTCTCCGGGGTGGAGATCCAGCTCGAGCAGGTGAGCAAGCGCTACCCCGGACAGCAGCACCCGGCGGTGGAGGACTTCTCCATGGTGGTGCCCGCCGGGAAGATCGTGATCTTCGTCGGGCCGTCGGGCTGCGGCAAGACCACCACCATGCGGATGATCAACCGGCTGATCGAGCCCAGCTCCGGCAAGATCACCATCGGCGGCGAGGACGCGCTCTCGCTCAACCCGGACCAGCTCCGCCGCAAGATCGGCTACGCGATCCAGCAGGCCGGGCTGTTCCCGCACTTCACCGTGGCGCAGAACATCGCCGTGGTGCCCGGCCTGCTCGGCTGGGACAAGCAGAAGGTGACCAACCGGGTCGAGGAGATGATGGACCTGGTCGGGCTCGACCCCGGCCAGTTCCGCGACCGGTTCCCCCGCCAGCTCTCCGGTGGGCAGCAGCAGCGCGTCGGGGTGGCCCGCGCGCTGGCCGCGGACCCGCCGGTGCTGCTGATGGACGAGCCGTTCGGCGCGGTCGACCCGATCACCCGCGGCAACCTGCAGGACGAGCTGCTGCGGCTGCAGACCGAGCTGAAGAAGACGATCGTGTTCGTCACGCACGACTTCAGCGAGGCGGTCAAGCTCGGCGACAAGATCGCCGTGCTCGGTGACCGCTCGACGATCCTGCAGTACGACACCCCGGACGCGATCCTGGCGAACCCGGCGAACGACACGGTGGCAGGCTTCGTCGGTGCCGGTGCCTCGCTCAAGCAGCTGACCCTGCTGCGCGTGCGGGACATCGACTACAGCGACGAGGGCATGATCACCGTCACGCACAGCGAATCGCCCGCCGACGTGCGCAAGCGGCTCACCGACGCGCGCAAGACCTACGGCCTGGTGCTCGACGACCGGCGCCGCCCGCTGAGCTGGGTGCACGTGCGTGACCTGGCCTCGGCGAGCACGCTGGCCGCGGTCGCCCGCCCGATCAACGACTCGGTGAGCACCCAGTCGACCCTGCAGGACGCGCTGGAGGCGATCCTCACCGAAGGCGGCCGCGCGGTGGTCACCGGGACGCGCGGGGAGTACGTCGGCGGCGTCGACATCGAGACCGTGATGGAGACGGTCCGGCAGTTGCGGGCCGAGCACGGGGACGACGCATGACCACGGCGCAGACCGACACCTCCGGCTTCACCACCGGATCGGGCTCGGCGCGCGCGGAGCGGGTGCGGTTGTTCGCGCAGCCGCTGGTGGTCGTCGTGGTCGTCGGCGCGGTGCTGGCGTGGGTGTTCTCCAGCGAGCTGAAGCCGAACGAGCTGAAGACGCTGAACGCGAGCACGCTGCTGTCCACGCTCGGCCAGCACCTGCTGATCACCGTGGTGGTCACCGCCATGGTGGTGGTCATCGCGGTGCCGCTGGGCGTCGCGCTGACCCGGCGCTGGGCGAAACCGGCCGCACCGGTGTTCCTGGCCATCGCGAACATCGGGCAGGCCGCGCCGGCGCTGGGTGTGCTGGTGCTGTTCTTCCTGTGGACCGGCTGGGAAGGGCTGTGGGTGGTCTCCATCCCGCTGGCCTTCTACTCGCTGCTCCCGGTGCTGCGGAACACCATGGTCGGGTTGCAGCAGGTGGACCCGGCGCTGATCGACGCCGGGCGCGGCATCGGCATGTCGTCGTCGGCGGTCCTGCGGCGCATCGAACTGCCGCTGGCCGTGCCGCTGATCCTCGCCGGGCTCCGGACTTCACTGGTGCTCGCGGTCGGTACCGCGACGCTGGCGGTCTTCGTCAACGGCGGCGGGTTCGGCGTGCTCATCGACACCGGCTACAAGCTGCAGCTCAACCGCGTGATCGTGGTGGGCGCGGTGCTGGCGGTCGGCACGGCGCTGATCGTGGACTGGCTCGGCGCCGTCGCCGAGCAATACCTGGGACCGAAGGGGCTGCGATGAACCGCCGGATCCGCAAGATCACCGCGGCACTGGGTGCCGCCGTGCTGGCCTTGTCGGTGAGCGCGTGCGGCCTGGAGACCAACGCCGCACTGCCGTTCGCGGTCGGGCCGGGCTCGATCAAGGCGGTGCCCGCACTGTCCGGTGTGGACGTCACGGTCGGCTCGAAGGACTTCACCGAGAACATCGTGCTGGCCTACATGGCCGAACTGGCGCTGTCGGCGGCCGGGATGGACGTCACCGACCTGTCCGACATCAAGGGCTCGACGAACGCGCGGCAGGCGCTGCTGGCCGGTGAGATCGACGTGACCTGGGAGTACACCGGCACCGGGTGGATCAACTACCTGGGCAACACCGACCCGATCCCGGACGAGCGGGAGCAGTACGAGGCGGTGCGCAAGGCCGACCTCGAACTCAACGGGATCAGCTGGCTGGACTACTCGCCGGTGAACAACACCTACGCCTTCGCCACCACGGCGGCGTTCGCGCAGCAGCACAACCTGAAGACCACTTCGGACATGACGAACTACCTGAAGCAGAACCCGCAGGAAGCGGTGTTCTGCGTGGAAACCGAGTTCGCCAGCAGGCAGGACGGCCTGCCCGGGGTGCAGAAGCTCTACGACTTCCCGACCACGGAGATCAAGCAGTTCGGCACCGGGGCGATCTACGCCTCGATCGCCAACGAGACCTGCCGCTTCGGCGAGGTCTTCACCACCGACGGCCGGATCGCCGGGCTGAACCTGGCGGTGCTGGAGGACGACAAGAAGTTCTTCCCGCAGTACAACGTCTGCCCGACGCTGCGGCAGGACTACCTGAACGCCCACCCGGAGATCGCCGACGTGCTGCGGCCGGTGGCCGCGGAAATGACCAACGACCAGATGATCCAGCTGGGCAAGAAGGTGGACATCGACGGCCAGGACGCCGGCGCCGTCGCCCGGGACTGGATGGTCGAAAAAGGCTTCGTAACCGCCGGCTGACCCCCCACGAATGTGGCTTTGGCCCACCCCAAAGCCACATTCCACCCCCCCTCCACCCCGACCCCCACGTTCACGCCCCGAACTCCACACTGGTGCAGCCGAGTCCCACGTTCGGGCATTCGAACTCCGCACTCGAGTAGCCGAACTCCACACTGGGGCACGCGAGTTCGACGTTCAGGCACCCGAGTTCCACACTCGGGCAGCTGAATTCCGCGTTCGTGCAGTCGAGTTCTGCATTCGGGGGCGTGAGTTCTACGTTCGCGTTTCGCCTCGGGGCGAGGTTCACCGCGCGTGCGCCGGGGGCTGCCCGCTCATTTGCCATTCGCGAGTGTGGAACTCGGCTACCGGAGTGTTGATGTCGGCTGCCTGAGTGTGGAACTCAGGCGCCTGAACGTGGAGTTCGGCTGCCTGAGTGTGGAACTCGGGCGCGCGAACGTGGGGTTCGGCTGCCTGAACGTGGAACTCGAGTGCGTGAACGTGGCGTTCGGCTGTACGAGTGTGGGGTTCGGGGGTGGGGGGAGGGGTTAGATGCCTAGGCGGTGGAGGAGTTGGCCTTCCAGGTGGTCCAGTTCGCTGCCGACGGCTCGGTGGGCGGCTTTGCGCCGCGCGGTCGGCATGCGTTCGGCGGCGCGGACGGAGGCGGCCAGTTGGTGCAGGGTTCCGGCGGCCCGGTCCGCGAACTTGGTGTCCTCGGCCGAGGCGTGGGGGGAGGCGCGCAGGTCGTCCAGGCCTTCGCCGACGCCGACGATGCGCGCGTGCAGCCGTGCGCCCCGGCCGGTGAACTCGCCCAGCCGGTCGACGTCGATGCCGAGTTTGCGGGCCTGGTGCCGGTCGTAGGCGTCCCTGGCGGCACCGGCCGCGCGCACGGCGAACGGGGCGACCACCGGGATCACCGCGGGCCCGACCACCTTCGCCAAGGCGAGGGCGTTGCGGGCCTTCTTCGGGGTGAACAGCCCTTCGGCTTCCTTCTCGATCTTCTTGCGGCCCATCGCGCGTCACCTTCCGTGCCCACCGGCGTCCACGGTGAACTTACTGCCCGCCCACGATCGGAGCACTTCGGCACGCGCTAACCCGACATCGACGGCGCGTGATCTTTTGTCGTACCCGCGACCTAGAGTAGGGGGATGGACCACGAGGTGTTGCTGGACGCGGGAGCGGTCACCCGCTGTCGTCGTCGGGTGCACCTCGACCACGACCCGGCCATGCGCGAGGTGCCCCGCGCCCCGCAGGACCCGTCCGCGGCGCAGCGCATCGCCGACGCCGCCGCGCACCGCGAGGACATCGCCCGCCGGCTGATCGCGGCCACCGGCGAGGGCTGGGCGAGCGTGCCGCGCGAGCTGCCCGTGCCGGACCGGGCTGCGCTCACCGAATCCGCGCTGGCCACGAAAGCCCCGTTCATCTGGGGTGCGCTGCTGCCGGTCGACCACGACGGCGGCCGCCGCGGCGGGGTCGAGGTGCTGGTGCGCACGGCCGCCGGGTACCTCCCGGTGCTCGTGGTGCGCCACCGCATCACCGACCGCGGCGAAGGCGCGATGACCACCGGGCTCACCGACCTCGACCCGGACAACGCCACCCCCGACCCGGCGCGCAAGGTCCGCTCCCACCCGCGTGACCAGCTGCGCCTGGCGCACATCCGCCGCATGCTGCAGAAGCTCGGCCTCGCCGACCCGCGGGCGCTCGGCGGGGTGATCGGGCTCGACGCGGACGTGGTGCTCTGGCACGACCTCACCGCCCCGACCTGGCCCGGCGGCCGGGGTGCGCTCGACGAGTACGACGTCCGCTTCGCCGATCGGCTCGCCGTGGCGAAGGCGGCCGCCGCCGGGGACGAGCCGCTCGCGCAGCCGTCGCGCGTGCTCGAATGCCGCCACTGCCAGTGGTGGCCGATCTGCGGCGACCAGCTGCTCGCGGCCAGGGACGTCAGCCTGGTGGTGCGCGGCGAGGACGGCGTGGAGCTGCGCCGCGCCGGGGTGTCCACTGTGGACAAGCTAGCCGCGCTGGACCCGGCCGAGGGCCCGCCGGTGCCGCTGACCGGGGAGTCCTTCGGCAATTCGGTGATGCTGGCCAGGGCCTGGCTCGCGGACCTGAACGTGGTCCGCAAGGTCGACCGGATCGAGGTGCCGCGCGCCGACGTCGAGGTCGACGTGGACATGGAGAGCTTCGGCGATTCCGGCGCCTACCTGTGGGGCTGCCTGCTCTCCGGGGCGGACATCGGCGTGCGCCCCGGGTACCACGCCTTCGCCACCTGGGAGCCGCTGCCGACCACGGACGAGGCGCGCTCGTTCGCCGAGTTCTGGGGCTGGCTCACCGAAGTGCGCCAGCGCACCGAGAAGGCCGGGCTGACCTTCCGCGCCTACTGCTACAACGCACTCGCCGAGAACCGCTGGCTCTTCGGCACGGTCAAGCGCTTCGCCGGGGAGGACGGCATCCCGCCGCGCTCGGAAATCCAGTCCTTTGTGGACTCCGACGAGTGGGTGGACCTGTTCCAGCTGGTCTCCGACCAGTTCCTCTGCTCGCACGGCAAGGGCCTCAAGGTGATCGCCCCGGTGGCCGGGTTCAGCTGGCGCGATCCGGAGGCCAGCGGGGAGGCCTCGATGCGCTGGTACCGGGACGCGGTCGGCCTCGACGGCGACGAACCGCGCCCCGAGCAGGCCGAACGCATCCTGCGGTACAACGAGGACGACGTGCTGGCCACGTTCACGCTCCGCCGCTGGATGACCGACGAAGCGCAGAACGTGCCCTACATGGGTGATCTCTAGCGCGGCGCCATCCGCAGCGAGCCGTCCATCCGGATGACCTCGCCGTTGAGGTAGTCGTGGTCGATGATCGACAGCGCCAGCTTGGCGTACTCCTCCGGCTGCCCCAGCCGCTTCGGGAACGGCACCCCGGCGGCCAGCCCGGCGCGGAAGTCCTCGCTGACCGTGGCCAGCATCGGGGTGTCGATGATGCCCGGCGCGATGGTCATCACGCGGATGCCGTGCGAAGCGAGGTCACGCGCGGCGGAGAGGTTCAGCCCGACGATCCCGCCCTTGGACGCGGCGTAGGCGGCCTGCCCGATCTGCCCGTCGAAGGCGGCGACCGAGGCGGTGTTGATGATCACGCCGCGCGCGTCGTCGGCCAGCGGCTCGGTCTTCGCGATCGCCTCGGCGGCCACGGTGACCACGTTGAACGTGCCGATCAGGTTGATCTCCACGACCTTGCGGAACAGGTCGAGGTCGTGCGGGCCCTTCTTGGACAGGATGCGCGCGGACGGCCCGACGCCGGCGCAGTTCACCACCACCCGCAGCGGCGCGCCGGCGCCCGCGGCCTGCGCCACGGCGGCGCGGACCTGTTCCGGGTCGGTCACGTCGGCTTCGACGTAGGTGATGCCGTCGACCTGGTCCGCCTTCGCGATCGACGGGGCGAGGTCGAGCGCGAAGACCTTCGCGCCCCCGGCCGCCAGCGCCTGGGCGGTCGCGCCGCCGAGCCCGGACGCGCCCCCGGTGACCACGGCCGCGGTGTCGGTGATCTGCATGTCTGCGGTGTCCCTTCTAACCCGAGTACGGCACCAGGTTAACGCTCGTTCGCAGCGGTCGACCCCACCCGTCCGCAGGAGTACGCGGGTGTGTTCGCTGCTGTTGGTTTCGCGGTCAACTCCGGCTGTCACCTTCACCGCATGAGTCCAGCTCGGATCGTGGTGGTGGGGACCGGATACGTAGGACTGACCACGGGCGCCTGCCTGGCGTCGATCGGTCATCAGGTGACCTGCGTCGACGTGGACGCGGCGAAGGTGGCCCGGCTCGCCGCCGGGCGGGTGGACATCCTCGAACCCGGACTGGCCGAGCTGGTCGGCCGCGGGCTGACCAGCGGGCGCCTGTCCTTCGTGGTGGGCGCGCGGACCGCGGCCGCCGGGGCCGACGGCGTCTTCCTGTGCGTGCCGACGCCGATGGGCGCGGGCGGCGCGGCCGACCTGCGCGCGGTGGAGGCGGTGACCGCCGAGATCGGCGACGTCATTCCGCCGGGCTGCGCGCTGATCACCAAGTCGACCGTGCCGGTGGGCACCTCGCGGCGGATCCGTGAGCTGCTCGGCCGCTCGGACGTGCCGGTGGTGTCCAACCCGGAGTTCCTGCGCGAGGGCACCGCGGTGGCCGACTTCCTGCACCCGGACCGCATCGTGGTCGGCTCGGACGACCTGGCCGCCGCGCACTGGGTGGCCGGGCTCTACGACGAACTGGCCGCGCCGAGCGTGGTCACCGACGCCGCCAGCGCGGAGCTGGTCAAGTACGCGGCGAACTGCTTCCTCGCCACCAAGCTCTCCTACGTCAACGCGATCGCCGAGCTGTGCGAGCGGCTCGGCGCCGACATCGAAGCGGTCACCGAGGGCATGGGCCACGACCGGCGCATCGGCCGCTCGTTCCTCAAGCCCGGCCCCGGCTGGGGCGGGTCCTGCCTGCCGAAGGACACCCACGCGCTGACCCGGATCGCCGAGGCCGCCGGTTTCGAGTTCGGCCTGCTGCGTGCGGCGATCGACGAGAACGTGGCCCAGCGCGACCGGATCATCGCGAAGATCGCCGGCGCGGTCGGCGGCTCGCTCGCCGGGGCCCGGATCGGCCTGCTCGGCCTGGCCTTCAAGGCGGGCACCAACGACCTGCGTGACTCGCCCGCGCTGGCGGTCGCGTCGGTGCTCGCCGCGCACGGCGCCGAGCTGACCGCCTACGACCCGGCGGTCGGCGGCGAGCTGCCCGGCATGGTCGTGGTGGACGATCCGTACCAGGTGGCCAAGGGGGCGGACGCGGTCGTGGTGCTCACCGAGTGGGCCGAGTTCCGCAGGCTGGACTGGGTGTACCTGGCCGAGCTGATGGAGGGCGACGCCGTGGTGGACACCCGCAACCTGCTCGAACCGCGGCGGGTGCTCGACGCCGGGCTCAGCTGGCAGGGCATCGGCCGCGCTCGGGAGGCACTGTTTCCGAAGACCGCTGTTTCCTGAGCACCAGGAACACCGCGAGCGCGCAGACCGCCACGCCCAGCAGGCCGCGCACGTCGAGCGTCTCGCCGAAGAACAGGAACGCGGCGAGCATGGTGGTCGGCGGGGTCAGGTAGAGCAGGCTGGACACCGAGGTCACCGAGCTGCGCCGCAGGTTCAGCCAGTAGAAGCCGTAACCGCCGAAGGTGGACAGCAGCACCAGCCAGGCGATGGCGAGCCAGAACGAACCGTTGCCCGGCGGCACCAGTTGCCCGGTGACGGCGGCCAGTGCGGTGAACACGACCGCGCTGGTCAGGCATTGGATCATGAGGTTGGTCTGCACGCGCAGCGTGTCCGTTGAGGGTGGTGGTGGGCTGGCGGGCGGGCTGTCCGCTACTGGGGTGCGGACGTCGGCCCGGCGTTCGATCAAGGTCCCGGCGACCAGGCCGAGCATCGAAAGCACCGGCAGCGCGTAGGCGATCGCGGGCGCGTCACCGCCGGAAAGATCACCGCCGACCACCAGCGCGACCCCGCCCAGCCCGATCGCCAGCCCGGTCCACTGGGCGGCCGACGCGTGCTCGCCGAGCACGAACTGGCTGAGCACGGTGGCCACGATCGGCTGCAACGCGGCGATCAGCGCGGCCGTGCCGGTCGGCACGCCGAGGCCGACCGACCAGAAGACACCGAACAGGTAGACGCACTGGGACAGCAGGCCGATGCCCACCTGGAGCCGGATTTCGGCGAAGCTCAGCGCCCGTCGTCTGGTCAGCCACCACCAGCCGCCGATCAGCACCGCCGCGACCAAGCACCGCCACGCCAGCGTGGTCAGGCTGCTCGCGGTACCGGCGGCGAGCGCGGCCCCGACGAAGCCGGAGCTCCACATCAGCACGAACCCGATCCGCATGCACGCCTCCCTGAGTAAACAGAACGGTTTACCTCTACGAGGGTGGTAGACAGATCGGTGTACTGTCAAATCGTGGCTGCGGTGAAACTGACCCCGGCGGCCGAGCGCGTGCTCGAAGTCGCCGAAGAGCTCTTCTACGCCAGGGGTATCCACGCGGTCGGCGTGGACTTGATCGCGGGTGAGTCCGGGGTCACGAAGAAGACCCTGTACGACCGGTTCGGCTCGAAGGACGCGCTGATCGGCCACTACCTGCGGCGACGCGATGAGCGGTGGCGGTCGCACGTGTACGCCGTCGTCGGTGACGCGCCGCCCGCCGAGGGCCTGCTGCTCGTCTTCGAAGCGCTGGACCGCTGGATGCGCTCGATGAACCCGCGCGGCTGCGCCTTCGTCAACGCGCACGCCGAACTGCCCGACGGCGACCACCCCGGGCGGCAGGCGATCACCGAGCAGAAGCGGTGGCTGCACGACCTCCTGCGTGACCTGGCCGCCCGAGCGGAACTGTCCTCGAAGCTGGCCGACGAGCTGCTGATCCTGCTCGAAGGCGCGACCGTCGCCGACTCGCTGAAGCTGGTGCCGGACGCGGTCAGGGCGGCGAAGCAGGTAGCCGCGGGCCTGATCGCGGCTGAGCAAAACCGTTAGCAACGCGTACTATCGGGCCTGTGTTCACGACTCGGCCGGAGCTGACCGGCACATACGGCATGGTGGCGTCGACACACTGGCTCGGCTCGGCCACCGGGATGGCGGTACTCGAAAGCGGCGGTAACGCCTTCGATGCGGCGGTCGCGGCGGGCTTCGTGCTCCAGGTCGCCGAACCGCACCTGTGCGGCCCGGCCGGCCAGGTCCCGGCGCTGTTCACCACCGCGGACGACCCGACGCCGCGCGTGCTCGCCGCGCAGGGGCCCTCGCCCGCGGCCGCGACGCCCGGGCACTTCGCCGACCTGGGCCTGGACCTGATCCCCGGCAGCGGACTGCTGCCGGCGACCGTGCCCGGTGCCTGGGACGGCTGGCTGCTGCTCCTGCGTGACCACGGCACCAAGACCCTGCGCGAGGTGCTCGGGTACGCGATCTCGTACGCCGAAAACGGCGTGCCGCTGGTCGACCGCGTGAGCGCGACGATCGACCTGGTGGCGGAGCTGTTCACCGACCACTGGCCGACGTCGGCGGAGATCTGGCTGCCGGACGGCAAGTCGGCCAGGGGCGTGCACCGCAACCCGACCCTGGCGCGCACCTGGACGCGGCTGCTCGAAGAGGCCGAGGCGGTCAGCGGCCGTGAGGCGCAGATCGACGCGGCCCGTCGCGCATGGTCTCAGGGATTCGTCGCCGAGCACGTGGATGCCTTCTCCCGCAACGCCTTCCGCGACGATTCGGGTCGTGACCACGCCGGGCTGCTCACCGGCGACGACTTGGCGAACTGGGAAGCGACCTACGAAGACGCCGTGGTGGTCGACCTCGACGGCTGGAGCCTGGTCAAGGCCGGTGGCTGGACGCAGGGGCCGGCGCTGGCGCAGCAGGTGCTCCTGCTGGACGGCCTGCGCGACGAATTGTCCTATGTGGACGGCAAGGCGACCGCGCGCACGGTGCACCTGGCGGTCGAGGCGGCGAAGCTGGCCTTCGCCGACCGGGAGGCCTGGTACGGCGACACCGACGTCCCGCTGGAGGACCTGCTCTCCCGCGAATACGCCGCCCAGCGCCGCGAGCTGATCGGTGATGAGGCCAGCGGCGAACTGCGTCCCGGTTCACCGGGTGGGCGTACGCCGAAGCTGCCCCAGATCCTCGATTCGCTGCGTGACGCGACCGCCGCCGTCGGCGCGGTCGGGGAGCCGACGGTCATGCCGACCGGCGAGACCCGCGGCGACACCGTGCACATCGACGTCGCCGACCGGTTCGGCAACCTGGTCTCGGCGACCCCGTCCGGCGGCTGGCTGCAGTCCAGCCCGGCGATCCCCGAACTGGGCTTCTGCCTCGATTCACGCGGGCAGATGTTCTGGCTCGAGCAGGGCCTGCCGAACTCGCTGGCGCCGCGCAAGCGCCCGCGCATCACGCTTTCACCGTCGATGGCGCTGCGCGACGGCGTGCCGCGGATCGCCTTCGGCACGCCCGGCGGCGACCAGCAGGACCAGTGGCAGCTGTGCTTCTGGCTGGCGCACACCCTCGGCGGGCTGAACCTGCAGGAGAGCATCGACACCCCGGCCTGGCACACCACCGCGTTCCCCAGTTCGTTCTACCCGCGTTCGTGGACCCCGCGTGAGATCGTGGTGGAGTCGCGACTCGGGCGGTCTACTGTGGACCAATTGCGGGCTTGGGGGCACGAGGTCGTCGATGGTGGCGAGTGGGGCCTGGGCCGGCTTTCCGCGGTGTCCAACGAAAACGGCGTACTGCGAGCGGCCGCGAACCCCCGCGGGATGCAGGGGTACGCGACCGGAAGGTGATCCCGCCCGCCGGCCCACCACCACCCTCGACGGAGTCGCTGCGCGACGCTGATCCTCATGCCTCCCAGAGCCAGAACTCGATGCCCTGGTCGTCGACGCAGTCGGCGGTCAGGCCGTACGGCTCCCGCTTCGGGCCCTCGACGATCCGCCCGCCCGCCGCGCGGACCCGGTCGACCGCGGCCGCCAGGTCGTCCACCGCGTACATCAGCTTCCAGCCTGCCTGGCGGTCCCCGCCCCACAGCCCGCCCTGCAGTCCGTTGCCCTCGACACCCCAGGCGCCTTCGACGCTGCCCGGGCTGAACTGCCAGCCCAGCACCGAGCCGTAGAAGGCCTTGGCGGCGGCGTCGTCGGGCACCTGGAAGGTGAAGTACAGCGCGTGGCCGTGCCGGATCTCCGGCCCGCTTTCGAACGGCCGCACCGGTGCCGGGTTGATGAGCCAGCGCTGGCCGAACGGGTCCTTGATGCGCCCGGTCAGCCCGTGCCCGTGGTCCTCGACCTCGCCCTGCGCCTCGGCGCCCAGCTCGACCGCCCGCGCCACCGAGGCGCGCACGTCCGGCACCTCGACCCGGATCAGCGGACCGCCTTCCGGCGCGACCACGTTGCCCAGCTCGGGGAACTCCTCGGCGAGCATCAGCACGGCGTCGCCGATGGCCAGTTCGGCGTGCCCGACCCGGCCGTCGTCCATCACGATCGGATCCGCCCGCCGGGTCGCGCCGAACACCTCGACGTAGAACTCCAGCGCGCGGCGGGCGTCGGTCACCACGAGGTACGGGGTCAGCGAGCGCACCTCGGCACGCGTTTCGGTGGTGGTCATCTCTGCTCCTCCATTCAGCACCGCGCGGCGCAACCGGTCGCGCAGTTCGCCGGCGAACCGCGGATCCGGGTCGGCCGGGCCGCTCGAGGCGCGGAGGGAGTCGAACGGATCGGTCACGATTCACCCTCCTCGTAGGCTCGGCGGAACGCGGTCCGCGCCCGGACCAGCAGGGCTTCGGTGGCGTGCACCGTGCGCCCGAGGTGCTCGGCGACCTCGGGCACGGGCAGGCCGTCGAGATAGCGCAGGCTCAGCGCGGCCTGGTGGTGGGCGCCGAGCGAAGCGAGCACCTCACGCGCCCGCAGCACGTCGAGTTCGGCGTCCCACGGGTCGACGACCTCGGGCCGCTCGTCGTGCACCAGCCGCAGCCCGTGTTCTTCGCGGGCCCGGCGGCGCCAGTGGTCGGCGAGCTTGTGCCTGGCCACCCCGATCAGCCAGGGCACGGACACCGGTCCCGCGCCCGCCTTGCGGTAGGTCCGGACCGCGCCGAGGAAGGTCTCCGAGGTCAGTTCCTCGGCCACCGCCCGGTTGCCACACCTGGCCAGGAGGTAGCCGTAGACCTCCGGCAACGCCGCGTCGTACAGCTCGAGCAGCGCGAACGCCGGGTCCCGGTGCACCCTGGGTTCGTTCACACCCCCATCGTCGTCCGGGAAGCCGGAACTCCGACGCCCTTCCTGCCGGAAATCTCCGGTGCGCGCACACTGGCGGGGTGGACGTGGTCGAACGGGTGCGGGCCTGGCTCGCCGATCGGGATGTGTTCGAGGACGACGGCGTGTGGTCCGCGCGCGGTGAAGTGCTCAGCGCGGACGAGGTCGCCCACGAATGGGCGCGGGAACTGCTCGAAGAGCCCTATCTGAACCCCTACGCGCGGCTGCTGCTCGGCTTCGGCCTGCTCGACCTGCTCGACGCGTATCCGGTGACGGTGGAGATCCGGCGGGCGCTCGATCCGTCGCTCACCGGCGAGTTCTGGGCGAACTATCGGAGGCGGCTGGAGGCGCCGAAGCCGCCGGAGGCGATCCTGGAATCGCTGTGGACGGACCTGTTCGTGGACGAGGACACCGCGCCGGAGGCCTTCGCCGAGGTGCTGGGCAACGACCTCCGGCTCCTGCACACGCCGGGCGAGCTGCGCCGGGCCCGGCGTGTGCTGACCATCTCCGCCCCGGTGCCGTGGACAGCGAAGGACCGGGCCTACCGCTATGCGGCGACCCGGCCCGACCTGCGCCCCGCTCTGCCTCGTGAGTGGGAAGGGCCGCCGGAACAGCCCTGACCACTCACGACCCCCCTCAGGGTCGGCGAGCGAGCTTCGCGGCGCGTGCGTACCGGTTGTTCGCGGGCAACCAGCACAGCACCACCGCGGCCAGGCCGGTCGCCACGGCGACCCAGCCCAGCGGACCCACCGCGCCCGGTGGGTAGTCGGCGACGATCAGCAGGTGCGTCAGCACCACCAGCACCGAGCCGATGGTGATCAGCACCCGCGCCCAGGTGGCCGCCTTGCTCGCGCACAGCGCGGCGACCAGCAGCCACACGGCGAGGAAGACGGCGAACCCGCCCCGGACGGCGAGGCTGCTCGCACGGGAGTCGATCACTTCCTGCCACAGCGAGCCGGACAGCTCCTCGAGCTCGGCGGCACCCGTGCCGGACGGCAGGCCGAGGTCGGGGGCGAGCTGGTCGAACACCGAGCGCACGTTCTCCGCCGCCAGTTCGGCGCCGCCCGCGAAGACCAGCACCGCGCCGGCCGCCGCGGACAGGGCGGAAACCGCGGTGGTGAGCAACAGGGCGGACAGGGTGGCCGGGCGCCGGGGCGGAGCCGCGGGTTCGGCCGCGGTCAAGGGCGGGTGGGTCACGGGCGTGTTTCTCCTGACGAACATGGGAACTCGGGGCAGCCTCCGGCGGCGGGCGAAATACTGGCACGCGGCGGGTGGGGTTGAGAAGCAATTGTCGCAAGTAATTTTCAGATTTGTTGAAGTGGCGCGGGGATCAGTTTCCGCAGGTCTACACTCCGCCCCATGAATCGGTTGCTCCAGAGTCCGCAATCGTTGCTGGACACCACGATGGATCAGCTGCGCACGTTGATCGCGGTCCGTGATACCGGGACAGCGCTGGGCGCGGCCAGGGTGCTCGGCCGCGCGCAGTCCAGCATCCAGAAACAGCTCGACACGCTCAATCGCAATTTCGGCGAGCTCTGCGGCGAGCCGCTGGTGGTCAAGCAGGGCCGCGGGCAGGACGTGCTGTTCACCGAGACCGGCAAGGCGATCGTGGAACGCGCGCGGCGCACGCTCACCGACTGGCTCGACGAGATCGACGAAGGCCGCCGCCGCGCCGGGGAAACGCTGACCGTCGGCACCACCCGGTTCACCCTCGGCTTCGTCACCGACGTCAGCGAGAAGATCGCCGGCGAGCTTTCGCGGCTCGGCGTGGAACTGCGGTTCCTCCACCTGCGCACCAAGGACCTGCTGCCCGCGCTCGCGGACAAGCGCGCCGACGTGGTGTGCGGCAGCGTGGTCACCTCGGGCGGTGAGGAACTCGCCGGGTGCGAGGTGCTGGAATGGCGCCGCAGCGGGCTGTCGGTGATCACGAACCTGCCGGAGACCCAGCTGCCGGGCCGGGTGCTGCACGCGAGGGAGCTGCACACGCTGCCGCTGGTGGTCTCCGCGACCGGGCTGATCGCGGAGATCCTGCGCGGCTGGTTCGGCTCCGGCTACCGCGAAAAGCTGGACGTGGCCGCCGAGATCGACACGCTGAACTACGGGTTCGAGCTGCTGCACTCCGGGCTGGTGCGCGGCTGCATGCTGGTCACCCGTGGGATCGGCGAGGCCGCCACCGACGGCCGGATCCCCGAGGGCGGCGGGCTGCGTGTCATTCCGGTGGTCAACGACGTGGATCCGCGACTGGAAGTGCTCGTCGGCGCATTCGCCCGCCGCGGTGAGTCCTCACCCGCGGTGAAATTGCTCTGGGACGCATTGCTGCTCCAGCATTCGGAATGGCGGGAATGACGAACGCCGGCGGAGCCGGCAGTTTCTCGAGAATAGCGAAAACTCCGGTGAAGTGGGCGCCTGAATCGTCACGATCAGCACGAACGCATTCCGCATGCCGAGCGCGGCCACACCCCAGGCCGTCGAGGTCCGAGCCGGGGCCGGTGCCGGGGTGCGCGTAAGGCACACGTCGTAACCCAACAGCCGCTTTTGAACGGACGTGCTGGTCCATCCGGTGCCGTAGCTTCCTAGGAGTGGTTACGGGGAGTCGAACACGCAGGCCGGGCTGGGCCGATCTGGTCCTGACCGGAGTGGTGCTGGTGTTCGTGGTGGGGTTCACCTCGGGCGCGTCGCGATGGCAGTCGGAGTGGGAACCGGCGGCCGAGCCGTTCCGCCCGCTGGACGCGCTCGGGTACGGCTGGCTGGTGGCCGCGGTGCTGCCGCTGCTGCTCGCGCGCCGGTTCCCGATCGTGGTCTTCGGCCTCTGCTCGGCGCTGGCGGTGACCTACTACTGGTCGGACTACCCCGGCGGCCCGATCAGCGTGACCTCGGCGATCTCGTTGTTCGTGCTGACCGTGGTCCGCGGGGTGCTGCCGGGGGCGATCGCGGGCGGCGGGCTGCTGGTCGCGCTGTACGTGGCCCACGTGGTGTCCACCGGCAACCCGGTGCCGACGCCCGCTTCGGGCGCGCTGGCCGGGGCCGCGGTGGCGATGGTCGGCATCGGGGCCGCGATCCGGGCACGCCGGGCGGCGACGCGGGCCGCGCAGGACCAGGCGCGTGAGCACGAGCAGCGGCTCGCCGAGCAGGAGCGGCTGCGGATCGCGCGGGAGGTGCACGACGTGGTCGCGCACAGCCTGGCGATGATCAACGTGCAGGCAGGGGTCGCCGTGCACGTCGCCGACCGGCGGCCGGAGCAGGCGAAGGAGGCGCTGCTCAACATCAAAGAGGCCAGCGCATCGGCGCTGGTGGACCTGCGGGCCACGCTCGCGGTGCTGCGCTCGGGCCAGGAACGCGGCCCGGTGCAGGGGCTGGCGCAGATGGACGAACTGCTCGAGCACGCCCGCGCCGCCGGGCTGACCGTGCGGGTGCACGGCAGGCCGGGCGACCTGCCCGCGCCCACCGACGGCGCGGCCTACCGCATCCTGCAGGAGTCGCTGACCAACGTGGTCCGGCACGCCAACCAACCCTCCATTGTGGACATACATTTCGGACGGCCGGGCGGGCGGCTGGAGCTGCGGGTGCGCGACGACGGCATGGGGGCGACACCGCCGCGGCTCGGCAACGGCCTGCGCGGCATGCGTGAGCGCGCCGACGCGCTCGGCGGCAGCATCGAGGCGGGTCCGGTGGACGGCGGCGGTTTCGAGGTCCGGCTGCGGTTGCCGGTCGGCGGGGACAGGAGGGACGGCGAATGACGATCCGGGTGGTGCTGGCCGACGACCAGGCACTGGTGCGGGCCGGTTTCCGGGTGCTGCTGGAGACCGAGGACGGGTTCGAGGTCTGCGGGGAGGCCGGCAACGGGGCCGAGGCGGTCGAGCAGGCGGTCGCGCACCGGCCGGACATCGTGGTGATGGACATCCGCATGCCCGGCACCGACGGGCTGGAGGCCACCCGCCGGATCACCGCGGACCCCGAGCTGGCCGGGGTGAAGGTGCTGGTGCTGACCACCTTCGACGTGGACGAGTACGTCTACGAGGCGTTGCGCGCGGGGGCGAGCGGGTTCCTGCTGAAGGACACCGAACCGGTCGAACTACTGCGCGCGCTCCAGGTGATCGCCTCCGGCGAAGCGCTGCTGGCGCCGACGGTGACCCGGCGGCTGATCGCCGAGTTCGTCGGGCGGCCGGAGCACCGGAAGGTGGACACCGGGGCGATCCACCAGATCACCGAGCGGGAGCGCGAGGTGCTGGCGCTGGTCGCGGGCGGGCTGTCGAACGACGAGATCGCCGAGCACCTGGTGATCTCCTCGGCGACCGCGCGCACGCACGTCAGCCGCATCATGACGAAGATCGCCGCGCGGGACCGGGCGCAGCTGGTGGTGCTGGCCTACGAGTCGGGCCTGGTCAAACCACGGAGCGCTCACTAAACGTCACAAAGCTCACGTTGAAAACGCTGCGGTTACGCCATTGGAGCGATATGGTCACTTCGGACAGTAGTTCGATCATGAGGGGACCGATCCGCCATGGCCGCGTGGCCGTCTCTCGACAGTGAGCAGCAGCAGGAGACGCTGGAGGAGCTGACGAACACCGTGCTCGCCGCGCTCCCGGCGCAGTGGCAGCAGCTGGCGATCGAATACCGCCAGGTCGGCGCCCACATCGACGTGCGAACCGGGCTGACGGGGGAGGACGGCGAGACCGAGGTGTGGAACCCGCCCACCGAGGCCTGGCACCGCTTCCAGGACCTGCGGGGCGGCATGTACCGCGAAGGCGAAGGCACCTGGTTCGGCGCCCGGTACGTGCTGGACGCCGAGAAGCGGTTCAGCATCCAGTACACCGAGCGGGAACCCGCCTTCCGGGAACCACTGGGCGAACACGACGTCGCCGCCGAACAACACGAGTTCCCGCGCGACGAGGCCCACATGCCCGACTGGTACCGCCACGCCCTGACCGCCACCGCCGCCGCCTGACCCCACACCCGAACCCCACGTTCGGGAAGCCGAGTTCCACGTTCCCGGGCGTGAGTTCTGCGTTCAGGCAGCCGAGTTCGACGTTCCGGCCTCCGAGTCCCACGTTCGGGCGGGACGAGTACGACGACGCGGGCGCTAGCGTTCGGCGGCCCGCACGACGCGGTCGCGCGTCCGGGCGTCGCTGAGCAGGGCGGTGTCGAACTCCCGCGAACCCTCTCGCACCGCGTCCAATACGGCGGCGAGGAACAGCTCCATGCTGTCCGCGGGCTGCACGCTCCGCGTCCGGTGCTGGCCGTCGACCTCGATGTGCAGGTCGACGGTCAGGTCCGGCGGCGCGGAGAACGGCCTGGGGACATCGACGGCGACGCCGGGCCCGAGCAGTTGCAGGGCGTTGCGGTAGTGCGTGGTGAAGCCGAACTGCCCGACGATGGTCCGGCCGCCGGGGTAGCCGGCCAGCACGCTGTAGGCCAGCTCCAGGCCGTCCGCGGTGCGGTCGCCCACGATGACGTGCACGTCGTCCGGTTCGAAGCCCCACAGGACCCGGCCCAGTGACGCGAAGTACGGGCCGGTGTCGAGGAAGGCGCCGCCGCCCGAGGACCGGTCGTGCCGGAAGTCCTCCGGCGGAACGGGCGGGGTGAACACCGCGACGGCCTTGGTGATGTCCTTGGTCAGGTCCGGCGAGAACATCGGGTGGAACGGGTAGTTCGTGGCCTCGGCCAGCACCCGCGCCTCGGTCCGAGCCAGCGCGACCAGTTCCTCGGCCGTGTCCAGGGTGAGGAAGGCGGGCTTGTCCACCACGACGTGGTGGCCCCGCCGCAACGCGTGCCGGACCACCTCGGCGTGCGTGCTGTTGACCGTCGAGACGTAGACCAGCGCGGGCTCGGTGCCGTCCAGCGCCGCGCGCCAGTCGGTGTGCCGCCGCCCCGGTTTGGGCAGGTCGTCAACGGCACCACCGTGCGCGCTGGCGACATCGACGATCTCGATGCCCTCGAGCGCGGACGCCGCGGGCAGCACCCGCCGCCGGGCGAACCGCGAGAGGCCGATGAGCAGGAGCCTCACAGCAGGCACGCCATCAGGCTGCGGGCTTCGACGTTGAGGTAGTAGCCCGACTGCATCAGCCGCCCGAGCAGGCCGAGCGTCATCCACCGGTAGTTGTCCGGCACCTCGACGTGGTGGTCCTCGGGGATCTCGATCACCAGGTGCTCGGTGTCGGCCCGGTGGAACCGGCCGCCGTCCTCGGACTGCACCGACTGCAGCCGCACCTGCCCGACCGCCGAGTTCAGGTACTCCACCAGCGGCGGCAGGTCACGCGCGTCGCGGCAGTACCCCGGGGCCAGCTGGATGGACGCGCCGAGTTCGAGCCGGTCGGTCGACCCAGGCTGGATCATCGCCTGGGTCAGGAACCGCAGCACGCCGTTCTGCCGCTGGCAGAGGAAGGCGACCAGGTTGCCCGGCACCGGCTCGAGCATCGGCTGCGACCAGGTGCCGACCTCCCGGCTGGTCGCCGCCACCGACAGCCCGATGATCCGGAAGTACAGGCCGTCGCGGTGCCGGATGCTGCCGCCGTCGGCGGCCCAGCCTGCCATCTCGGACAGGGCGATCCGCTTGACGTCGAGGGTGTAGGTCTCCTTCTGGTCGATCAGCCACGTCATCGCCTCGGACAGGTCCGCGTCGGACCGCTGCGCGTTGTGCGAGGCGACGGTCTGCGCGTGGAAGCCCTCGGCCGACTGCAGGTCACGGGCACCTTCGTAGGAGACGCAGGCCAGCACGGTGCGGGCGTTCATGTTGACGTTGCCGAGCGCGAGCTGCCTGCGCAGCTGGCCGAGCGTGAGCCAGGTGAAGTCGTCGCGCTCCTCGACGTCCTCGTCCGGCGGGATCTCCACGATCATGTTGCGGTTGCGTTTGTACAGGTACCAGGACGCGTGCTCGGACAGCAGCCGGTCCACCAGGATGTGCCCCCGGCTGCCCTTGAGGAAGTACTCCAGGTACGGCGTCGGCCTGCCGCCGTGCACCCGCTGGTAGTTGCTCTGCGTGGCCTGCACCGTCGCCGCGTACTGCACCAGCGTGGTGTTGCCCGGCTCCATCTTCACCTGCATCAGGAAGTGGTGGACGCCGTCGATCTTCTTCACCAGGATGCCCAGGATGCCGATGTCGGGCTGCACGATGATCGGCTGGCACCACTGCGGGTTCGGGCCGAAGCTGGTCCGCACCGACAGTCCCTCGATGGTGAAGAACCGGCCGGTGTGGTGCTCGAGCCGGTCGCCGAGCCGCCACGCGGCCAGCGTGTCCAGCGGGATCTCGTCGACCTGGTAGCTGGAGGCGGTGAACCGCTGCTTGAGGAAGAGGTCCGGGTCCTCGGTCTGCCCGCTGATCGTGGTCAGCGCCGAAGCCAGGAAGTCCTCAGCTCGGCCGGCCGAAGTCGACATCGCGCTCCTCTCCCTTCCTCCTCAGCGGCGAGACCGCCGAGATCGACGGCAGCGGGAAGACCAGCTTGCCGCCGCCCGCCACGTAATCCCGCTCCCGCTCGACGAACCCGTCGCGGAAGCCCCAGGGGAGCACCAGCAACTGGTCCGGCCGCTGCGCCTTGGCGTCCTCCTCGGAGACGATCGGGATGCCGGTGCCGGGGGTGACGCGGCCGTGCTTCTCGGTGCTGACCTCGCCGATGCACGGCAGGTCGTCGGTGGTGACCCCGCAGTGCTGCAGGATCACGTTGCCCTTGGTCGACGCGCCGTAGCCCAGGGTCAGCTTGCCCGCGGCCTTCGATTCGTCCAGGAAGGACCGCACGTCGACGCGGTGCTGCTCGACGCGGCGGGTGAAGGCGTCGTACGGCGCGTCGGTGTCCAGCGCCAGTGACGTCTCGTACTGCCGGATCCGCTCGATCTGGGGGGTGTCGATCTTGTGCTTGGCCGGGTTCTTCACCAGCGTCACGCACAGGCTGCCGCCGTTGACGTCGGTGACCTCGGCGGTGGCCAGGGTCAGCCCGACCCGCTCGGCCATCCACTCGATCTGACGCAGGAAGTAGTACTCCAGGTGCTCGTGGCAGATCGCGTCGTAGACCGGCGTTTCCAGCAGCGGGACCGCATAGCTCATCTCGATCATCCACACGCCGTCGTCGGTGAGGATGTCGTACACGTCGGACATGAACCCGAGCGGGTCGGGCAGGTCGTAGAACATCGCGATGGAGGTGACGACCTTGGCCTGGCGGGTGCCGAACTGCTCGGCGTAGGAGGCCTTGGTGAAGAAGTCCGGGATCAGGTCGATGTCGGCGGGGTAGTACTCGCGCCACTTCTCGCCGGTGGGGTCCACGCCCACCCTGGTCAGCCCCGGGGCGCGGTAGCCCTGCAGCAGCGTCGAGTCGTTGCTGCCGATGTCGAGCACCAGGTCGCCCCGGTCCAGGTCGACCATGCCGGTGAGGACGTCGACCTTGCGGTGCAGGTGGTTGACCATGAACGGGCGGACGCTCGAGCGGTAGCCGTAGTGCTCGCCGTACATCAGCGTCAGGTCGGAGGTGTGCCGCAACTGCAGCAGCCCGCAGCCGCCGGAGCCGCACCGGACGAGCTCCAGCGGCGCCGTCGGCACCACCTGACCCGGCCGGGGGAAGATGCCGGTCAACGCCTGGTTCCCCAGGTCAAGCACGGTCAGCAGCTCGGTGTTGCCGCAGATGCGGCACGCGGTGCACTCGACGATGGCCATGTTCTCGGCGATGTTCATGGCGCCTTCCCGGTGACGGCCGTTCGAGTTCGGCACCCGACCGGCGGGATGGATCGCATGCGGCTCCTCCCGGAGATCACCACGCGAGTCTCTCGGTGTTCCAGTGTGTGCCCGCGGCGTGCGCGGGAACGTCTCTTCAACTGCGCTCGTGGAGCTCTTCCTCCACGTCCATGCAGTCGTCGTAGTTCGGCAGCCAGCCCTGCTCGTGGGCGTCGGCGAGGGTCGGCGCGACCAGGTCCCGCGGGGACAGGATCGGCTCGGCGGGCAGTGGCAGGTCGAGGTCGGGGTCGCGCGGCGACAACGCCAGCTCGTGCTCCGGGACGTACTCGCCGGAGATCATGTAGCTCATCACCGTGTTGTCCTCGAGCGCGATGAACACGTGCCCGACGCCGACCGGGAAGTACACCGCCCGGAAGTACATCGGGTCGACCTCCACGACGTCCCAGCGACCGAACGTTGGCGACCCGACGCGGATGTCCACGACGATGTCGAGGGCCGATCCCGCCGCGCAGTAGACGTACTTGGCGCAGCCGGGCGGTGTCACGGTGAAGTGGATGCCCCGGACGACGTCCCGGCGTGACCGGCTGTGGTTGGTCTGTGCCACGGTGAACAGCCGCTGGCCGGTCGCCCGCTGGAAGTGCGACTCCTGGAACGGCGAGACGAACAGCCCGCGGTCGTCGTCGTGGATCGCGTCCGGCGTCAGCTCAAGGGCGCCCGCCACGGCGAGTTCGCGGACCTTCATGTCGGCTCACCCGGCATCGCGGAGTGCGCGGCGGTGGTCGAGGACCGAGATCAGGCTGCTGGCCACCCGCTCGACCTCGGCGTCGGTCAACGACTGGTGCAGCGGCAGCAGCAGGGTGATCGCCTCGGCCTCGTCGGTGCCGGGCAGCAGCACCCCGGTGGCGAACAGCGGGACCTTGTGCAGCGGGGGATAGCGGTAGGTGGTGTAGATGCCCAGCTCCAGCAGGTCCTCGGCCACCGTGTTGCGCAGGGTCACGTCGTCGAACTGCACCCAGTAGAAGTAGTTCGTCGAGACGTGGCCCTCGGGCAGCTCCGGCGGGCGCCGCACCCCGGGAACGCCCTCGAGCAGCCGGTCGTACTGGGCGATGATCTCGCCGCGCCGCTGGACGAAGCCGGCCAGTTTGCCGAGCTGGACACGGCCGATGGCGGCGGTCAGGTCGTTGCCGATCAGGCGCCTGCCGACCTCGTGGATGGTCTGGTCCCACCAGCGGCGCGTGCCGTCGTTCTTCATCGCGGCGAACGCGCCCCGGTCGTCCAGGCCCTGGTAGGCCAGGCGGTGCGCGCGGCGGGCCAGCTGCGGGTCGCGGACGTAGATCATGCCGCCGTCGCCGGTGGTGATGATCTTGCGCGAGTCGAAGCTCCAGATGGCGATGTCGCCGAAGGTCCCGCAGGCCCGGCCGTCGATGCTCGACCCGATGGCGCAGGCGGCGTCCTCGATGAACGGGATGCCGCGCTCCCGGCACAGCTCGGCGATCTCGACGATGTCGCCGGGCTGGCCGCCGTAGTGCAGCAGCATGACCGCCTTCGTCCGCGGGGTCAGCACGGCCCGCACGTCGTCGACGGTGGGGTTGAGGGTGCGCGGGCGGACGTCGCAGAAGACCGGGGTGGCGCCGGCGGCGGCGACGCAGTGGCCGTTGGCCGGGAAGCTCACCGACGGGAAGACGACCTCGTCACCGGGGCCGATGTTCAGCAGCTCCATCGCCAGGTGCAGGCCGGAGGTGGCGGAGTTGATGAACAGCACCGTCTCCGCGGGCACCCCGAGGTGGTCGGCGAACTCCTGCTCGAAGGCCTTGGTCTGCGGGCCGTACCCCAGCCACTGGTTCTCGAACACCTCCGCGACGGCGGCCAGTTCCTCGGCTCCGACCTGCGGCTGAAACATGTTGATCATTCGTGCGCCCCTTCACGTGGGTCACCCCTGTCCACCGATCGATGCTGGCACAACGGGCGCCGGCGGCCTTCCTTTGTCCTGCGCGCTTTTTCCCGGCTGACCACGCGCCGGCGCGACGGGCGCAAGCCAGGAGATGCGGCGGCCCGCCCGGCGGCGTGACGCTGGCACAGCCGACCTGACGGCAAGCCGGGGTACGGCTCCGGTCTGGAGGAGGAGCGCGGATGGACTACGACCCAGAGCACGCCGAACTGTACGAACTGGTCTTCAGCAGTCGCGGCAAGGACTTCGAAGCCGAGACCGAGAAGCACGCTCAGTTGATCCTGTCCCGGTTCCCCGGGGCGAAGAGCGTGCTGGACGTCGCCTGCGGCACCGGCGCCCACCTGGCCGCGTTCGCGAAGAGGTTCGACCACGTCGAGGGCGTCGAACTCACGCCGGCCATGCGCGACGTCGCGATCACCCGGCTCCCGCAGTCCGCCGTCCACCTGGGCAACATGGTGAACTTCGACCTCGGCCGCACCTTCGATGCCGTCACCTGCCTCGGCAACGCGATCGGCGAGGTCGGCTCCGCCGATGAGGTGGCCGCCACGGTCGCCAGGATGGCCGCGCACACCGTGCCGGGCGGCGTGGTGATCGTCGAGCCGTGGTGGTTCCCCGAGCTGTTCATCGACGGCTACATCGGCAGCCACCTGGCTGAGGAGGACGGCCGCGTGGTGACCCGCGTCAGCCACTCCACCGTGCACGAGGGTCGCAGCCGCATCGCCTTCGAGGCGATCGTGGCCGACTCCGACGGCATCCGGAAGTTCTCCTCCGTCCTGTCGGTCGGCCTGTTCACCCGCGAGGAGTACGAGTCGGCCTTCGAGCGGGCGGGCTGCACCGTCGAGTTCCTTCCCGCACTGCAGTTGGGCGACGGACGGGCCACCAGCCCCGGCATCTTCGTCGGCGTCCGCAAGTAGGCCACTGAGCTGCGCGGACTCCGCAGCGATGAGGAAGAGCCGGAACCCGTCGGGGCCGCAGAATCAGCAGTGACACCTGCCGGGGGCGACCCCGGACCCGCCGGCCCGGCCGGTCACCAGCGGCCTCGGACGAGGACGCCCGCAACGCCGCCAGACAACGCCGCCACACCACGACGCCCGACAACGTTTGAGGAGATGTTCGATGCGAGTCCTCGTGACAGGTTTCCCGCATGTCACCCACCTGAACCACCTCATCCCGCACGCTCAGGCGCTGCAGGCCGAGGGGCACGAGGTCGTCGTGGCCTGCCCGCCCGGAGCCGAGGAGCAGATCGTCGCCGCGGGCCTGATCGCGGTCAAGACCGGTGAGCCGGAGCCGCATTCGCTGCAGAACTGGGCGAAGTACGGCCTGCTGCCCAGCCCGGAGGAGATGGAGGAGCTGGCGGCCAAGCTCGACCTGAGCGGCGACGAGCGGGACAACTGGGACGCCTACTACCAGTTCTTCCTGTTCTCCGCCCGGTACTACCTGCCGCCGGAGCCGCGTGAGGACATCGACAACCTGATCGCCTTCGCGAAGCAGTGGCAGCCGGACCTGGTGCTGTGGGAGTCCTGGTTCCCGTGCGGCGGGGTCGTCGCCAAGGCCGCGGGCGCGGCGTCGGGCCGCGTGCTCAACGGCCCGGACTACGGCGGCTGGGCGATCGAGAAGTTCGCCGAGCGGCGGGCCGAGGGGCACGAGACGCCGGTGAACCCGCTGGAGATCTCGCTGCGTGCGCTGGCCGACCGCCACGGTGTCGAGGTCGGCGACGACGTGCTGCTCGGGCACTTCACCATCGACGCGATCCCGGCCGAGTCGATGCGCCTGTCGCGGAACATCTCCACCGTGCCCGTCCGCTGGGTCCCCTACAACGGCGGCGCGGTGCTGCCGGAGTGGCTGCACGAGCGTCCCCAGCGGCCGCGCGTCGCGCTGACCGTCGGCGTCTCGACCCGGGCCTACCACGAGGGCGTCGACCTCATCCCCAAGGTTTTCGAGGCGATCGAGGGCCTGGACATCGAGGTCGTCGGCACGTTCAACGACAACCAGCTGGTCGGCGCGCCGCCGGTGCCGGAGAACCTGCGCATCGTCGACTACGTGCCGTTGACCAGCCTGCTGCCGACCTGCGTCGCGGCCATCCACCACGGCGGCAGCGGCTCGTTCGTGGCCACCCTCGCCGCCGGCATCCCGCACATCATCGCCGACACCGAAGAGCCGCAGCGGATGGTCTTCAGCGGCGAGGGCGAGTCGATCTCGGTCACCGTCACCGAGCGCAGCGTCGACGCGTGGCTCACCGCGCGGCTGGTCAAGGAGACCGGTGCGGGCGTGCAGATCAACCGCATCACCCAGTCCGCCGCGGAGATCCGCGCCGCGCTGGTCGCGGTGCTGAACGAGCCGTCCTACGCCGAAGCGGCCAAGGCCATGCACGACGCGTGGCTGGCCCGTCCGACCCCGGCGGGCATCATCCCGGAGCTGGAGAAGCTGACCGAGTTCCACCGCCCCGCTCGCTGACCGACACACATCGCCCCGGAGCCCGTGATGCGGGCTCCGGAGCGATGTGTGTTGTCAGGTCCACCGCACGCCCGAGAGCGGGGGTCAGCCTCGGCGGAGTTGGCGGGCCAGGCGCACCAGGAACACGACCGCCAGTGCGGCGACGACGGTGATCTCCACCCACATGGCCGCCTCCCTTCTCGCTCGGATGCTCCTTCACTGAGGCGCACCGGAGTGGGATGCGTTCCCCCGACCCGTCCGACCTCACCCGTTCGGTCGGCTAGATCGCCTGGATGGCCGCCCACACGCGGTGCGGATCCAGGTCGACCGGGCGCGGGGCCGGGTCCGGGCGCGTGCGTCGCAACAACACCTGCTGGACCAGGGTGCTTCGGTGCCCGCCATCGACGACGCCCCGCCAGAACACGTGGTCCTCCAGCTCGTCGAACAGCGGCTCCTCGGTCCACCCGCCGACCGTGTCCACCACCGACCGGTGCACCAGGTACCCGCACCCCAGGTACGGCAGCCGTCGCAGGCGGCGGGCTTCGGCGGGCAGGGCGGCGACCAGGCCGTCGACCGGATCGCCGACCAGGCAGTGCGCCACGTCCGTTCCCGGCTCCAGCAACCGCTCCACCAGGAACGGTGAAGCGCGCAGACCGGCGTCCAGCACCAGCAACCAGGGCGCGTCCGAACGTTCCAGCAGCGCGTTCCGGGTGAATCCGCGTCCCAGCGCGAATTCGTGTTCGAGCACGTCGTACGGCCGCGCCGCCGAACTGGTCAGCGCGCCGTCCTCACCGACCAGCAGCCGGCGCGGCAGCACCGTGCCGTTGAGCAGGTCGTTCGCCAGTTCGATCGGGTCCGGCTCGCCAGGCCGCCGCACCAGCAGGACGTCGACCGGCCCGCGCGCGGCATCCGGGAAAACCGGCGCACCCGGGATCCACCGCCGGGTGGCCGCCCGCCGTGCGTAGCGGATCCGGTCGACCGCCATCGCGCACGCCGCCGCGTCCGACTCGCCCGAAGGCCCCTGCGGACCGGGCGCGAACCGCACGTCCCACGAAGGCGTGTCCACCGACAGCGACTCCGCCGCCGACCGCGAACCGACCGCGAGCCGCGTCAGCGGCGTCTCGACCAGCTCCGAGGACCCGGTCACCAAACCGTCGGCCAGCTCCATCAACATCCGGGCCGACCCCGGCAGGTCCAGTTTGTCGCGCACGAATTCGTACCCGGCCAGCCGCAGGTCCCGCTCACGGGACGGCTGCGCGACCAGCGCCGCCGCCGCGGCACCCAGCGCTTCCGGCCGGGCGACCACCAGGTGCTCACCGGGGACCGCGGGCTCCATGTCCGCCGACGGCTCGGTCAGCACCACGCACCCGTTGCACATCGCCTCCAGCACCCGCACCCATTCCAGCGCGACCGTGGTGCCGCGGTGCAGGTTGAGCAGCGTCCGCGAGTTCGCCAGGTGCTCGTGCTTCGCCGAACCGGGCAGGAAGTCGACCCGCGGCGGGCCCATCATCTCGTGCGGTGGCACGAACAACCGCGACCGCACGCCGTCGAGGTCACGCCAGTACGACCCGATCAGCCGCGACCGCCGCCGCTCCTCGGTGCCCAGGTAGGTGACGTCGACCTCGCGCGGGCTGTCCGGGTCGCCGCCCCAGCGGTCCCACAGCGGGGTGTAGCCGAGCTGGAAGTGCTCGACGCGGTTGCCCTGCCGCCGGAGTTCCGCGGTGGAGTCCAGGTTGATGTCCACCCCGCAGGCCAGCCGGGGCACGAACCGCGCGGTCCGCTCGAACGACAGCGTGCCGGGGTGTTCCACGCAGAACCCGATCGTGCGGGCCAGCTGCTCCGGTGACGGCTGGAGGTGTTCCGGGGTGACGATGAAGTACTCGTGCGGCACGATCACGTAGACCGTGTCCGCCTGCGGCTCGGGGAACCGCCCGGCCGCGGTCCGCGCGCGCCCACCGGCCCGGCGCACGGCGTCGGCGACCACGTCGAGCAGCTCGTCCATGAAGACCGAGCCACCGATCCCCGAGACGAAGCACAGGTCCGCCATCAGCGCGCGGTCCGCTTCCGCACGGCTCGCAGCGGCGCGGTGACGCGCCAGCTGATGGTGGCCTTGGTCGCTTCCAGCTCGTTCGACAGCTCCGCCACCTCGGCCGCCAACTGGGCCGCGCGTTCCTCGTCCTCCGGACCGGCCGGCGCGCGGCGGACCGGCATCGGCTGCCCGGCCAGGCTCAGTTCGGCGTCGAGCAGGGTCAGCCGCAGCCGGTCGCGCTCACCGCGCAGGTCGGAAAGCTCGGCACGCAGGGTGTCGCGCTCGGCGCGGGCGGCGGTGGTCTCCTGCCGCAGGGCCTCGGCTTCGGCGCTCTTCTCCCGCGCCTGCACTTCCGCCTCTTCGGCTCGCCGGGTCAGCGACGCGAGGTGCACCTCGGACCGCTCGCCGTTCAAGGTCTCGGCCAGCTCGTCGCGTTCCCCGGTGACCTCGGTCAGCTTGGCTTCGGTCTCGGCCAGCTCGGTGCGCAGGCGATCGCGCTCGGCGGTGTACACCTCGCGCTCGGCACGCAGCCGGGTCAGCTCGGCCCGGACCGGTCCGGGCAGGGTGCTGAATTCACGGTCAGTCATCATCAGTCCCCAAGGATTCCAGCACCTGCGAGTACTCCGCGGCGTATCCCGCCGGGTCGAGGCAATCGGCCAGTTCGGCGAACGCCCGCGCGGCGATTTCGGCCCGTTCCCGCGCCGGCGTCTCCAGCGCGCGGAGCAGGGCCACGGTCAGCGCGTCGACGTCGTTCGGCTCGAACAGCCAGCCCGTCTTGCCGTCCGCCACGATCTCCCGCGCGCCGAACACGTCGCTGGCCACCACCGGCAGCCCGACGCACATCGCCTCCAGGATCGACCGCGGCAGCGACTCCAGGTCCGAGCTGTTCACGAACAGGTCCGCCGCCTGGAACCACGGCACGGGATCGCGCTGCACCTCGACCAGGTTCACCCAGTCGCCGAGGCCCATCCGGCGCACCAGTTCCGCGGTGGCCCGGCCGTACTGCGACTCGTGGTAGCCGACCACGGTGAGCAGCACCTCGGGGTGCCGCCGCCGCACCCGGTCCATCGCCGCGATCAGCCCGGCCTGGCCCTTGCGCGGTTCCATGATGCCGACGTTGAGCACCACCAGCGCGTCCGGCGGCAGGCCGAGCCGCTCGCGCGCCTCGTGCCGCACCCGGCCGCTGGTCCGCCCGTCGAACCGGACCATCGGCGAGCCGTAGCGGATGGTGCGGCCGCGGTGGGCCGGGCTGTACCGCTCGTACATCTCACGGGTGGCGTCGGCGACGAAGGTCAGCTGCTCGACCTCGGCGAACAACTGCTCCCAGCGGGCGCGCACGGTCGGATTCATGCCCGAGCGCCAGGTCTCGTAGGCGAAGGTGCCCAGCGGGAAGCTCTCGTGCACCGCCCAGGTCACCGGCAGACCGGCGCGGCGGGCCGCGTCCACGCCGGGGAACGCGGTGATCGTGTTGACCAGCGCCACGCTCGCGCCGGAGGTCTTCGCGATCAGCGCCAGCTCGGCGATGTGGCCTTCGTAGGCGGCCACGGTGTCCACCTGGTACGGCCGGGTCAGGTGCACGTCGATGCCGAGATCGGCGCAGTCCTGCCGCAGCGGCCCGTCGACCGGCGTCACCACGGTGACCCGCCAGCCGTGCTGCTTGACCAGCCCGTTCAGCAGCTCCTGCAGCCACAGCTGCCCGCCGCCGAGGTTCAGCCCGTGCGCGAAGACCAGCACGTGCCGCGGATCGGCCTCGGTGTGCACGCGGGTCAGCAGGCTGCCCGACCGCGTGCGCAGTTCGGCGGCCAGCTGCTCGTCGTCGGTGTCGCGCGCGGGGTTGCGGACCGTGCAGTAGCGCGCGGGCGAGGTCCATTCGCCGACCTCGTGGTGCCGCAACCGCACGCGCAGCGAGACGCGGTGCTCGGCGCCCGGCGGCAGGTCCAGCGCCACACGTGCCTCGAAACCGCAGGTGCCCGCTTCGCCGTACTTCGGGAAACCGCCCGCCACGTCGGGACGCGGGATGCGGATGCGAGCGCTCATCGGGGCCGCGCCGTCGACCAGCACCTCGGCGAAGCTCGGCGCGTACCCGTCCATCAACGCCCAGCCGCTGACCGGCAGCACGTCACCGGGCACCACGAACTCGGCGGGCGGGTGGTCCAGTTCGAAGTGGACTCTGGGACCGTCGTTCACAGGTCCGCCTTCAGCGTCGCGCCGGCGTCCTTGACCAGCACCATCACGTCCTGGTGGCGGTCCCACGCGGCTTCGTCGTACCCGGCCAGCCGCAGGTCGGGCGCCTCCAGCGCGCGCTGCACGGCCCAGCCGGGGGAGCTGAGGGAGATGCCGTAACCGTCGTAGCCGACGTAGTCGTTGTAGCCGAAACCGCAGGACTTGTACGCCGCGAGCACGCGGTCGATGGCCCGCGCGTCCAGGCCGTATTCCTTACCTGCTTCGGCGCGCATCGCCATCCGGCGGCCGTGCGTGGTGACCACGGCGACGCCGCCGGGAGCCAGCGCGCGCGAGAAGTACCGCAGCAGCGGGCCCCACTGCGGGGCGTCGAGGTGGGTGAGCACCGAACCGCACCAGATCAGGTCCACGTCGGTGACCTGCTCGATGTGGTCGGGGTCCGGGGCGCCGGTGACCGCCCGCGCGCCGAAGGCCTCGGCGCAGCTGGACAGCGCGGCCGGGTCCATGTCGCAGGCGATCAGCTCGGTCGACGGGAAGGCGGCCCGCAGCGAGCGCAGCACCCGGCCGTAACCACAGCCGAAGTCCAGCAGCCGCTTGGGTTCCGGGCGCCCGGTGACGTGCAGCGCGGCGAGCACCGCGCGCAGCGCGTCACGGGAGACGCTGAAGTAGTGCTCGGTGCTGCCGTCGTACATGCTGTCGCCGTCGACGATCGTCGTGTTCACGTCCGCCATCACGCGCGCGACGGTCTCGTCCAGCGTTTCGCTCATCTCTCCACCCCTGGTAGTTCGTCCCGCACGGCCACGGCTTCGGCCAGCCGCTCGTGCCAGGCCGCCCGTATTGTGCCCACTGCCTCTTCGGTCGGGGTGCCCCCGTGCGCCCCGATGGCCTGGAACCGGGCTTCCCGGCCGACCGCTTCGTCCACGTAGTCCGGTGCCACGCCGAGCAGCGCGCCCAGCCAGGCGGCCACGTCGCGGACCGTGCTCGACGGTCCGGCACCCGGCCACGCCAGTCCGGCGAGCCGTTCGGCGGTGAGCAGCAGGCCGCGTGCCACGACGGTCCGCTGGTCCGCCTCGGTGAACCGCCATTCCAGGTCGATCGGCCGCAGTTCGCCGTCCTCGGTGACGATGATGTTGTGCGGCAGCAGATCCCACAGCGCCGGGCCGAGTTCGCCCGCGTGCTCGTGGACCAGGTCGCGCCAGGCCCCCAGCAGTTCCGTGGCGGCCCAGGGGCGTTCGGCCAGCACCCCGACCATGGTCGGGCCGTCGTGGATCGGATCGGTCCACGCCTGCACCGAAACCGGGCCGTCGCCGTCCGGTGCGAGCAGCGGCTCACGCCGGACCTCGTGCCTGGTCACCTCGGCGCCGGTGCACCAGCGTGCCGCGCGATCGGTGTTGAAGTACTTCGCCAGCCTGCCGTCAGGCCACAGCGGGGAATCGCCGGAAACCGTGGCCAGCACGAGGAAGGCGTTCGCCGCGTCCTCGGCCTGGCCCGCTTCGACCAGCTGCGCCCACACCTTCGCCTCGTCGACCGGGCGCGGGGCGTCGAAACCCTCGTCGGCACTGGGCAACCGCGGCAGTTCGATGGCCAGCCGAGGATGGGCCTCCAGCAGCTCGCGGTCGAAAACCACGCGGGCCCAACGGAAATCGGGGAAGCAGCCGAGTACGCGCACGG
This sequence comes from Saccharothrix sp. AJ9571, assembly GCF_021725495.1. NCBI lineage: Bacteria > Bacillati > Actinomycetota > Actinomycetes > Pseudonocardiales > Pseudonocardiaceae > Saccharothrix > Saccharothrix sp. AJ9571. Next base: position 2,623,449 of record NZ_CP091382.1, read on the forward strand.
CGTCGAAACCGGCTTCGCGCAACAGGCGCTCCAGCGGACGGCGAGCGAGCAGCCGGGCGGGACCGCCGAACGGATGGCCTTCGATGGCGTCCCAGCGACGGCCGGTGTGCCGATCCGGGGCACCGGCGAGGTTCCGCACGCCGAACTGGTTCTCCACCGCCAGGCACAGCGTGCCGCCGGGCGCCAGCCGCTCGCGCGCGGTGCGCAGGAACGCGGCCCGTTCGCCGGGAGCCACCAGCGTTTCCAGCATCTCCGCGGCGACGACCACGTCGTAACGGCCATCGGGCAGGCCTTCGAGCACCCGCACCCCGGACAGCCCGGCGGTGCGGTCGACGATGATCTTCGCCAGCTCGGCGTCCGGCTCGACGGCGTCCACTTCGGACACCGTCTCGGCCAGGTACCGGGTCAGCGAACCACTGTCCGCGCCGAGGTGGAGCACCTTGGCGCCGGCCGGGAAGTCCAGCGCGCGCAACAGGTTCGCCCGGCCGCGGTCGAGGTGCCGCCGCTCGCCGGGCTCCCTGGCGGCGAAGTGCAGTTCGTCGCTGAGCGCGGACCGGTCCCCGGCCCTGGCCACGATGGCGCCGGCCAGCGCCGTGGTGAGCCGGGAACCCACCGCCGCCCTCAGCTCGTGACGGGGAAGTTCGCCAGCGTCGCGATGACCTGACGCTGGTAGCTACCGCTCATCGAGGCCTCGGCCTCCTGCGCCGGCGACGGCAGCGGGTCCAGCGAGACGTGCACCTGGATCAGCACGTCCTGCGAGGTCCACACGCCGTAGTAGGCCGCCTTCTTCTCGTTGACGTCCTTGTAGAACTGGACGTCCGACGGGATGTTCTCCAGCGGGTCCTTGACCGCGATGAACTCGAGGTCGTCGAACCGGCCGGTGATCGCGGCCAGCGCGCTCTGCGCCTTGTCCGCGCTCGGCAGGCGGACCGCGCTGATGGAGAACTTGTCCGGGTACGGGCTGTTCGCGTCGGCGCCCTTGACCGAACCGCGCCAGGCGGCCTCGGTGGCCCCGTTGGTGTTCAGCGCGGACACCACTTCACCGTCCATGATGGACTTCTCGCCGAGCTGGGCCAGCTCGATCTTGCCGCTGCCGCCGTCGGCCGTGCCGGGCGGCGCCGGGATGCGCTCGATCAGCGGCGCGCTCGGGTCCACCGCCTTCGGCGTGCTCTTGACCGGCGGGGCCGGGCTGGGCGGCGGAGCCTGCGCGCCGGTGGACTGGGCCACCGGGGGTGTCGGCTGCGGGTCCTCGTCGCCGGAGAACAGCAGGATGCCGCCGGTGACCAGGCCACCGACCACCAGCAGGGCGACCAGCGCGAGCAGGGCCACCTTGCCGCCCTTGCCCTTGCCGCTGGACTCCTCGAACAGTTCGGGACCCTGGCGGGTCCACTCCGAGCTCGAAGTGGGCGCGAGCGGCGGGAACTCCGAGCCGCCCCACGGCGGGCTCAGGTCGCCTTCGGGCTGGTTCCAGCCGGGCTGCGTCTGCTGGGGGTGTTGCTGCTGGTGCGGGTGCTGCTGGGCGAAGCCGCCCGAGTGCGGCCCCTGCTGCTGCGGGTACCCGGGCTGCGCGAAGCCGCCGGCCGGCGAGTTCTGCTGCTGCTGCGGGTAAGCGGGCTGCTGGTAGTTCGGCTGCGGCGGTGCCTGGGTCTGCCAGCGCGGGACCGCCTGCGTGCGATCGACGGCGGGATCGGCGACCCCCGAGACGATCTGCGTCGCCTCGGCGGCGTTCGGCTGCGGCACGCCCTGCGGTGGGCTGACCGGCGCGACCACCTGCGTGGCGTCCGCGCTGCCCGGCTGCTGCTGCGGGGGCTGGAACATCGGCGACTGCTGCGGTTGCCCGCCGTAGGGCTGCTGCTGCGGCGCCTGCGGGGATGCCGGGTTCTCACCCGGCGCGACCGCCGAGGAGAGCACCTGATCCCGGCGAACCCGGTAGTCATCGGCGGAAAGCCGGCCCGAGGCGAGTTCCTCGTCCAGCTTGCGGAGCTCCTCCTGCCAGGACACCCTCTGGCCCCTCTCTTCCGGCGGTGCGGATCTTTTCGCGGCCGCCTGCGACTACTGGTGCGGTGACCTGCGCCATTGTGCACGCCCGGGTGACCGGCCCTCGGATCGGGCCGGACTTCCATCGGGTGACAAGTGGCGCGTAATGCCGAGCGTTCGGCGATTGATAAGTGAGTGTATTCGCGCAAGAGGGGGAGGACCTCGAGTTGACCGAATCCGGTGGGCCGGGATCCGGACCCGCCCCGGCCCAGCCCGCCGGGGCGGCCCGGCTCCGCGCGTTCGCCGCCGTCTGCGCCGGGACCGCGCTGGTCGCCGCGCACGGCTCGCTCTACGGCAACTGGCTCGTCGACGACGCGGCGATCACCTTCGCCTACGCGCGCGACGTCGCCGACGGCGCCGGTCCGGTGCTGCAACCCGGTGGCGACTCGGTCGAAGGCTTCTCCAACCCGTCCTGGCTCCTCCTGCTGGTGCTCGGCAAGCTGCTCGGCCTGTTCGATTCCGGCACGATCCTCGGCGTCCCGGATTACGTGCTCTTCCCGAAACTGCTCGGGCTGCTCTGCACCGCGGGCGTGCTCGCCGCCTGGCACTACGCGGCGAAGGGCTTCACCCGGCGGCCCGCGCTACTCACCCTGGGCGCGGGCGCGGTGCTGGCGGTCATCCCGTCGTACGTGCTGTGGACGGTGTCGGGGCTGGAGAATTCGCTCTACGCATTGGCTGTCTGCTGGCTGGCGGCGATCATCCTGCGCGCGCTGGCCCGCAACGACCTGTCGCGCACCGGAATCGGCGTGCAGGCCGGGTTGCTGGCCGCGCTCGCCGCGCTGACCCGGCCGGACGGCGCGCTGTACGTCCTCGCGTATCCGCTGGTGCTGCTGGTGTTCGCGCGTCGGCACCGGTTGCCGGACGCACTGGCCGCCGGGGTCGCGTCGCTGGTCGCGTTCGCCGTGCCGTACGGCGGCTACCTGGGCTGGCGGTACCTCGAATTCGGCAGGCTGGTGCCGAACACCGCGATCGCGAAAGGACAGGATTTCCCTTCACTGGAAACCTTCGCGCTCGCCGGGGACCTGCTGGCGTACGCCGGTGCGTGGCTTTCCCTGCTGCTCGCCGCCGGGGTCGGCGTGCTGCTGGCGAAGGGCTCGCCGCGACGGGACGCATTGAGCGTGTTATTGCTGTTCCTCGGGTTGGCGGCCGTCGTGTTCTGCGTGCTCGGGCCCGAGCCGAACGGGGAACTCCGGTTCGCCACGCCGTTCTGGGCCATCGGCGCGCTGCTCCTGGTGTTCGTGCTCGGGGAGGCGCTGGCTTTCGCCCGCGGAATCCGCCGGGTCGCGGTGATCGGGGTGGTGGTGCTCGCGTCGCTGCCGACGTTCGCCGCGTTCGCCGACTCCGCGCGCAAGCACGCCGAGGCGCCGATCGTGCCCGCGTGCGTGGTGGCCGAGCGCTACGGCCGGGTGTTCAACGGATACGCCGACGTGCTCGGCATCCGCGAGGGCACGCTGCTCGTCCCCGACGTCGGTGGAACCGCGCTGACCAGCAGGCTGCGCGTGGTCGACCTGGTCGGGCTCACGCACGCGCGCATCGCCGAACTCGCCGGGTCCGGCGATCACGCGGGCCTGCGGGACTACCTGTTCGACGAGGTGAAGCCGACCTTCGTGCACACGCACCAGCCGTGGTCGGAGATCAGCGGCGTCACCGCCGACCCCCGGTTGGACCGCGACTACTACCCCCTGTTCGAAGGCGGGCCCAAGGGCGACTGGGTGCGCAAGGACGCCGTGCCGTCGATGGCGAAGTTGCAGGAGGTCCGCGACTACGCCGAAGTCGTCACCAACCGCGTGCTCGCCGAACGCACCGGGTCGCTGCGTGGTTCGTGCGGGGCCGTGCTCCGCCCGGGTCAGACGCCCTGATCAGCTCGGCGGCAGTACCGCTTCGACCTTGGCCAGCGTGTTCTTGAGCCGCTCCCCGAGTGCGAGTTCCTGGCCGTCGAGACCCTGCGAGACCCACACCGCGACGGCGAGGTTCTCCGAGTTGTACCAGGTCGCGTTCATCCGGCCGATGGTGTTCGCGCCGGCCAGCGCGCTCTTCTCCGGGGGCATGCCGAGGTCGAGCCGGGTGAACCCGGTGTCCGCGGCGGCCTCGCGCAGCTCGTCGGCGATCTTCTTGCCGCCCTCCGGCGAACCGGCGGGCACCACCATCACCAGGTACCCGTCGTTGCCGTCCGAGCTGGACCGGTAGACCACCTCGGTGGCGCCGTTCTGCTTGAACATGTTCGCCGTCTCCGGCGCGTACAGCTTCAGCTGCGTGCCCTTGTCCACGGGCATCGTCGAGTTGTTGACGTTCTGCGTGCCCGGCAGCGCGGGCAGCCGCTGCTCGATCGGCAGGTCGGCGGGCGGTGGGGGCAGCTGGCTCGACGGCGCGGGCACGGTGGCGGACGCCGGTGGTGGCGCGGCCGCGGTGCCCGCCGGCTCGTCCTTGGCCAGCAACCACACGCCACCGGCCAGCAGGCCACCGGCGAGCAGCAGGCCCACGCCGAGGAACAGCCAGGTGGAGCCGTTGCGCCGGGAACCGTGGTCGTCCTGGTCGTAGTAGTCGGGCTGGTGCGGCGGGTGCTGCCAGCTGCGCTGGGCTTCGGTGGCGTAGGGGCGGGTCGGCTGGTGGGCCGCCACCGGGGAGACCACGCTCCGGCCGCGCGTGAGCCCGCGCGGCGGCACGGCCATCGATTCGGTGACCCGCTGGTCGGCCGGGCTCGGCGCGGTGGTCGGCCGGTCGCCGGAGAGCAGCGCGGCCGCGTTCGGCGGCTGCCTCGGGTCCTGGTTGCCCAGCGGCAGCGTCGGGCGCGACTCCACCATCCTCGGCGCCGGGCGCCCGCCCGCGATCGCCGCGGGCGGCTGCTTCCCCTGTCCGGCGGGCATCGGCTGACCCGCCACCGGGATCCGCGGCAGCACGGCCGTTTCCTGCATGGCTTCCCGTGCGGCCGGGTCGTCCGGCGCGCGCCTCGGCGCGGCGACCGGGGACGTCGAGCCCCCGCCGGACGCCGCGGCCAGCAGTTCGTCACGCATCTTGCGATGCTCGGACGGCGTCAGGCTGCCGTCGGCCAGCTTGGCGTCGAGCACCCGCAGCTCTTCCTGCCAGCCCATCGCATGCTCCATGGTCGGTCTGTTCGGGGGGACCAGTGTGCCCTACAGCAGGTTACCGGTCCCCGGATCGGGTGAGTTCCGGCTCGGCCCCCGCTCGCCGGGCCTCCCAGCGGCGGAAAGCCCGCGCGAGCGGACGCTCGACGAACCGGTGCAGCAATTCCGTTGTGACGGCGAGCACAGCCAGCCCGATGCCGAGCGCCGGCCAGAAGCCCAGCGGGCCGGCCAGCAGGTTCAGCGCGCTCAGCACCACGGCGAAGTGCAGCAGGTAGACCGCGTACGTCCGATCCGCCAGCACCTTGATCACCCGCGAGCGCGCGATCCGGCCGTTCGCCCTGGTGCACAACAACAGGAGCAGGAGGATCAGCACCAGCGTACGCACGTAGGCGGGGCCGTCCGGGGTGCCGCTCCAGGTCGCCGCCGCGCGGGTGGCCAGCCACAGGTGCACCAGCCCGAGCGCGATCGCGGGTACCGGCGCGAGCCGCTTGCCGCGCACCAGCATCACCAGTTGGCCGAGGAACAACACGGGCAGGAAGGAGGCGATGATCCGCAGGTGCGCCGGTCCGGCGGTGGACGGGTCGTTGGTGACCGAGATCAGCACCGAGACCAGTGCCGCCGCGATGGCCGGCGGCAGCCACGGCCACCGGCGCAGGAGCGGGATGGTCGCGGCGGCGAGCAGGTAGAACACCACCTGCACGGTCAGCGTCCAGGTGACCGCCAGCAGCGTGGACGCGTCCTCGAAGCTGTAGTTGAGCAGGCCGAGGTTGAGCAGCAGATCGCCGAAGTCCGGCGGCTGGTTCACGCCGAGCGCGCCGGTCAGCGCCAGCACCCAGGCCAGCAGGATCGCCACCCACAACGCCGGGAACAACCGCACCGCGCGGCGCGCGAGGAACTGCCCGGAGGTCTCGCGGGTGCTGACGTGCGTCACCACCACGCCGCTGATCACCAGGAACGAGCCGACGCCGACGAACCCGAGCAGGTCGTTGAGGTGCAGTGACGCGACCACCCCGCCCTCGATCAGGTCGGCGACCCAGAACTCGTCCGAGCCGCGCATCTTGGCCCAGCCGGCGACGTGGTTGTAGAGCACCGCGACCGAGCAGAGCACGCGCAGCACGTCGAGCCCGTGCATGTAGTGCGAACCGCGGGCGGGCGCGGCGGGCCGCGCCGGGCGGGCGGCTGTCTGGGTCACACCGCCTCCCGGGTGCGCTGGAACAGGAGCCGGGAACCGCGGTGCCCGGCTTCGGCGAGCAGGCCGACCCCGGCGGTGGCGAGCACCAGCCCGGCCGGGTGGGGGAGCAGTTCGGCGAGCGGGTGCCCGACCGCCGCGTACAGCGGGATCAGCCACCACACGCGCTCGGCGAGCCAGCCGGCGACGGGGTTCGCGGCGATCCGCTCGGCCGTGGGCCCGGCCAGCAGGAAGGCGACCGCGCCGAGCAGCACGGCGTAGGTCGCGGCGAGCGGGTACCACCAGCCGCCGAGTTCGGGCACCACCCGGTCGGCGATCGACACCACGGCGAGCACGGCGGCGATCAGCAGGCCGCAACCCCAGGCCGGGAGCAGCCCGGCGCGGTTGGTGTGCAGCAGTTGCCCGGCGACGAAGAGCGGGTAGAAGGCGGCCGCGGCGGGCAGATCGGGCACGAAACCGGTCAGCGCGACGGCGTTCAGCGCGAGCACCAGCTGCGCCAGCTGACCGGTCCACCGGTAGCCAGGCGGCAGCAGGTGCGTGCCCCTGGCCAGCAGGAACCCGATGAGCGTGAGCACGGCGAACCAGCCCAGCGGCACCAGCCCCGCGGTCGGCGGCACCAGGTGCAGCACGACCACCAGCGCCGCGATCGGGTACAGCTCGCGCGGCGAGCGCCCGGCCGCCGCCGCGTACCCGGCCGCGACCAGCAGCAGCATCAGCCCGAGCGGGCCGAAGTCCTCGCCGAGCCCGAGCGGGCGGGCGATCCAGTCCCTGGTCACGTCGAGCACGGCGAAGCGCTGGTCGTGCAGGTCGGCCCACTGGCCGAAGAGGTAGCCGTACGCGGTCAGCACCGCCGCGCTCGCGGACAGCAGGGTCACCGGCGTTCTCATCGCGGCTCCCCGGCGGGGAACTCGCCGGTCTGCTTGCCGAGCAGGGCGCCGAAGGCCGCGTCGATCTTCTCGCCCACCAGCCCGGCTTCCCCGGAGGCGTCGATGCGCAGCACATCGCGGCCGCGGACGTAGTGGGCGTGGTACGAGATCGTGGGGGCGTCGGGCGCCTCGGTGAACCGGCGAACCGTGACGCCCTCGGGGGCCGGGGTGACGAGCTGGTGCCCACCGGCCGCGTAGATGCCGTCGAGGGCTTCCTTGGTGACTTCCGGGTGCGCGTCGTCGCGGGCGGTGAACCGGCTGAGCAGGAGGTTCACCCCGTTCTCGCGGGTCATCCGCAGGTGCGCCGCGGCTACTCCGGTGGCCACGAGCTTGTCCAGCTCTTCCTGGCTGAAGAGCTGGTAGGTGACGAGCGAGGAGAGCTTGCTGCTGCCGCGGTCGATCAGCAGGTCGCCGGGTGGCGTGACCAGCGGAAACGGCGGCGGGCCGGGGCGGCGCGGCTCGGGGTCGGCCAGCTCGATCGGCTGGACCACGGCCTCCGGGTTGGCGCCGCTGCCCCAGGCGAACCAGGCGGCCGTCGGCGGGACCGCGAGCGCGACGAGCAGCGCGGCCGTGACGACCACGCTGCGTTTCCCTCCCCGGTCACCCATAGTGGCTCTCATGGTGCGTGATCAGCTCCGGCGAGGGCAGAGCCGGGGTGCGTACAGTGGGGATATGACCTGGTTCGGACGTGACAAATCCCGCTCCGTCTCGGCTGAGGAGGCCCTTCCCGGCCGAGCCGAACCGCTGGTCACCCCGGACTTCCACGCGGTGTTCCCCGACCGCCGCATCAAGCCGCCGTTCCCCGAGGGCCTGCGCACCGCGGTGTTCGGCCTGGGGTGCTTCTGGGGCGCCGAGCGGTTGTTCTGGCAGACCTCCGGCGTGTACTCGACCGCGGTCGGTTATGCCGGTGGTCACACGCCGAATCCCACGTACGAAGAGGTGTGCAGCGGGCTGACCGGGCACACCGAAGCCGTGCTGGTGGTGTTCGACCCGGCGCAGGTGTCGTACGAGCAGCTGCTGAAGGTCTTCTGGGAAGGCCACGACCCGACGCAGGGCATGCGCCAGGGCAACGACGTCGGCACCCAGTACCGCTCGGCCGCGTACTACGCGGACGAAACGCAGCGCGCGGAACTCGACGCCTCCCGCGCCGCCTTCGAGTCGGCCCTGAAGTCGGCGGGCCACGGCACGATCACCACCGAAATCGCCCCGCTCGGCGAGTTCTACTACGCCGAGGACTACCACCAGCAATACCTGCACAAGGTCCCGAACGGCTACTGCGGCCTCGGCGGCACCGGCGTCTCGTGCCCCATCGGCCTCGGCGTCACCGAAAGCTGACCGCGGGCATAAAGAAGCCCCAGGCGCATGCGGCAGAGGCGACACTGGGGCGTTCGCTACAGACAGTAGCATCTCCGCATGCCATCCGTCGATGTCGATGTGGTCTGGGACATGCTTTCCGAGCCGCGGATGGCTCCCTACCTCGCCACTGTCGGCTGTGACAAGGCGAAAGCGCTCGAGTTGTACGAATGGGGCAGCCGGACGTCCTCGGCCGCGTTCGAGGTGGTCGGACACCTCGAGGTGCTGCTGCGCAACGCGCTCGACCGGAGTCTTCGCCGGCACTTCCGTGAGGACCAGCGCGGCATCCCGTGGTTCCTGCTGCCCACTCCCGGCGGAGAGCACGTCGCCGAGGCCGTGGCTACGGTTCGTGAGCGGCTTCGGCCACTGGGCCAGGAATCCCGGCACCAGATCATCGCGGGCCTGAGCTTCGGGTTCTGGTCCGGCCTGCTGGGCACGAGGTACGAAGAACTCTGGCGCGACTGCCTTCATCGCGCGTTCCCCAACTCGTCGGGAAAGCGCAAGCAGGTCGCGGTGGCGGTCGAGCGGGTGCGGAAGTTCAGGAACCGGCTCGCGCACCACGATTCAACGATCAACGTCGACATACCCTTCGAGGTGCGGCAGATCTTCGACCTCGCGGCCTACATCGACGCCGATGCGGCGAACTGGCTGAAGCAGCGCAGCACCGTGATGGCCGTGTACGCCCAGCGGCCGGTGACCATCGCCGACACCGTGGCGGTGCCCGCCAGGCAGGCCTGGCCGCTGTACCAGGACTGCCGTGCCTACGTGTGCCAGTCCGGGCGCGCCTTCCGCCCGGTCGAGCGCGTGGCCTTCTACGCCGATCGAGAGGTCAAGGCCGACGTTCCCGCCGTGTTGCACCGACGGGACAACGTCGAGTGAACCCTCGACGAAGCTTCCAGGCTCAGCCGGTCGGAAGACCGCTGGGACCGGAAGGTCGCCGCGGTGATCAGTGCGTCCGCCGCGACCCTCACCGGCGGCCGGTACCAGGTGTTCCTGCTCACCGCTCCCGGGCACCCGGATCACCGGAGTCTCCAGAAAGCGCTGCCCCACCACGCCACCGGCCGTGGTTCCGGCTTCGTGCAGAAGCAACGGTATGTGTCACTCCACTCGTTGGAGACCGCGGTGGACACCACGGACCTCCAGGTTTGAGTCACTCCCGGCGGAGCAGGTCGTAGGCGGCGGCGCCGATCAGTTCCAGTGAAACCTGCAGCCGCTCCAGGCTGACGTTGTCGGCGATGGTGTCCTCCGGCGTGTGGTACGTCGGCTCCAGGGCCGCCGGGCCGCTCTCACCGCGCCAGCTGAAGTTGCCCGAAGCGATACCCCGCTCGAAGAACGGCACGTGGTCGCTGGAGCCGCGGGCCACCGGGCCCTGGACGCGCGGGTCGTAGCCGAGGCGTTCCGCCGCCGCGCCGACCGCCTGCGTGACCGCGTTGTCCGCCCCGTCGACCGACAGCAGCCAGTAGACCGTCGCCGGGTCGTGGCTGGTGGCGACCATGTCGTTCTGGAAGCAGCCCTCGATCCGGCTCGCCTCGGCGTCGGACAGGTTGTTCACGTAGTACCGGCTGCCGATCAGCCCGTACTCCTCCGAACCCCACAGCGCGAAGCGCACCGCCTTGCGCGTCGGCAGGTAGCGCAGGACGCGCGCCAGTTCGAGGCACAGCACGGTCCCGCTGCCGTCGTCGTTCGCGCCCGGCGAGCCGGGGACGCTGTCGTAGTGCGCGGTGACCATGACCACGCCCTGGTCGTCACCCGGCACGGTGGCCGGCCGCTCGGCGATCACGTTGTACGAGGTCAGGTTCGTGTAGTGGTCCGATGACAGCTCCAGCCGGACCGCGCCCGACCTCAGCCGGTCGCGCAGCTTCTCCGCCTGCACCTGCGCCAGGCCGAGGACCGGGATCCGCACCGCGGTCGGGAGGGTCGGGGAGAACGCCGACAGCTTGCGGTCCGCGGTCGCGCTCAACCGGCCGACCAGCACCGCCGCCGCGCCGCGCTGGGCGGCGAGCAGGTAGGCGTTCGCGTCGTTCGCGACGCCGGCGTAGAAGGCGATCTTGCCGGTGAGGTCGGCCGGGAAGCTGTCCGGCGCGCCGCTGCCGACGTCGACGATCTCGCCTTCGAAGGTGGCGTTCTGCGCACCCTGCGGCGAAGAACCGGTCTGCCAGGTGTCGTCACCGACCCGGATCCGCCCGAGGAACTTGTCAGCGACGGGGAACGGCTGCACGGTCACCTGGTACCGCAGTTTCCGCAGCGTGCTGGCGATGTGGTCGCGCGCCTTCAGCTCACCGGCGGTCCCGGCGATGCGCGGGCCGATCTCGTCGCTGAGCACCTTGAGGTGTTCGAGCGCGCGCTGCGACCGCACCCGCGCGACCACGGGGTAGTCGCCGAAGGCCAGGTCCGGTTTGGCCGCCGCGCCCGGGCGCTGCCGCTGTCCCGCGGCCGCTGCCGTGGCCGGGTTCAGGCCGATGGCGGCCGCACCGGCGAGCGCGACGGCCCCCGTCATCACGTCGCGACGTCGAATCCCAGCCATGTGCACCCCATCGGTCGGTGTTTCCCCAGCGTTGTCCGAACCTTAGGAACCCGGTCGAAACCAGGACAACCGCCGAACGTCGGCATGGGCCAGGGGGCAGGTGTCACACGGGGGCCGCATCCACCCGATTGCGACCCGAAGAATCCCCAGCTCCACGGGCATTTTTCGAACATATGTTCTATACTTGGGGGAGTCGCGCGGGAGTGCTGGGAGGCGCTGTGGCCTATGTAACTTTGCCCACCTTCGTCAGTTGCAGCAGCAGTGCGGGCGCCAAGCGCGCCACGCTGGTGCGGCGGCAACGGCGGATGTACGACAACCCGGAGCCCTCGGGCTTCGACTTCTACCGGCGGGCCGCCGCGGCGATCCGCACCGGGCGGGAGGCGGACATGGACGCCGCCGCGATGGACATCCTGGTCGCGAACGCGACCCCGCGGTCGGCGCCGCACTACCAGGCGGTCGCCGAAGGCTGGCTGCGCTACCTCGGCCGCCGCAAACCCGCCGTGCTCAACGTCGGGCGCGGCCGGTGGCGCTGCGGTGGGCTGGAGGTCGGCATCACCCCGCAGTTCGGCCTGCGCTCGGCGAACGGGCAGGACCACGCCGTGCACCTGTACTTCAAGGAGGAGCCGCTCAACCGGGATGCCGCGCACCTGGCGCTGCGCCTGATGGAGCTGCGGATGAAGGAACTGCTCCCCAGCGGCGGCGAGCCCATGGTCCTGGACGTCCGGCGCGCGAAGCCGTACACCCTGGGCCGCCGGGACCGCGACCGCCTGGACCACTGGATCCGCAGCGAAGCCGCCGCCTTCCTCACCCTCTGGGAGCCGGTCGCCTGAACGTGTTGCGTTCACTGCGTTTGTTGCGTTTGTTTCCGACGGACTCGCTGGCGCAGTGCGAGCCTGTTCGACCTCGCGCTGGACCTGATCGGGGTCGACGCCAGGGCGGCCTGGGGAGCGTGCGGGTGAAGTCGTGACCTGGGGTTGAGTAGGTGTACTCAAGACATCGCGGCTGTGGTGGCGGACCGTTTCACCCATGGGTAAAGCGGTTTCGTCCTCAGCTCCGACCACCGGGGCCTTCTTCGCGCAGGCGGCCCTTTCGTTCGGCATCGCGCTCGTGGCGGTGGCGGTGGGGGTCGCGTTCCTCCCGGTCGACCCGTGGATCCGGGCCTTCCTCGCGGTCAGCATGCTCTTCGCGATCACCTCGGCCTTCACCCTGGCGAAGGTCGTGCGCGACCGCCAGGAGGACAGCTACCTGGTGAGCCGGGTCGACCAGGCGCGGCTGGACAAGCTGCTCGCCGAGCACGACCCCTTCAAGGAGCCGGCTTAGCCGCTGGACCTAGGCTCTTGACATGTTCGAATACCACGGGTGGGTGACGATCCAGGTCAGCGCGGACGGCGACGAACCGGACGGGCTGCTGGAACGCGCCGTCGACCGTGTCGGCCGGGTGGTGCGGGAGTTCGGCAACGCCCAGCTGGTGGACCTCCGCTACGCCAACGGCGTGCCGGTGCTGCACCTCGGCGGGGTGCTGAAGCGCCCGAGCACGGTGGGCGCCTCGCTGCTGCACCTGTTCATCCGCGTCGGGGAGCTGGCACCGGCCTCCTACGGGCTGCTGCACGTCCACGACGACGAGGATTTCGCCCACGGCAACGAGTTCCGTGTCTACCGGATGGTGCGCGGGCAGGTCACCGAATGCGCCGACCCGTTCCTCTCGCCGGTGGTGCCGACGGTGGCCGACGCGGACGCCTACGCCGAATTCTGAAACCCGGGACGGACCGGCCGCTGCAGGGTGGCAGGCCGGCCCGTCCCGGAGTCTTGTTCAACTGACGGGAAAACTCAGAACTGCACGTCCGCGCACTGGTAGAACGCGTTGCCGGTGTCGGCGATGTCCCACACCGCGAGCACCAGGTGCCTGCCGGACTTGGCAGGCAGTTTGCCGGTGTGCGTGACGGTGAAGCCGGGGCGCTGACCGTTGAACGGCACCGAGTAGAACGGCTGGCTCTCCAGCTGGTCGCGGGTCAGCGGGGCGGACGGGTTCCAGCCGTTCTTGGTGATGAAGTAGCGGAACGACGTGGTGGCGTGCGCCGCGGTGAGCGTCCAGCTGAAGGTCAGGTTCGACCCGCTGCCGACCTGCTTGGCAGGCCAGCTGCCGCCGCGCGGGTCGTCGAGCTGGGCGAACTGCCCGAGCCCGCCCGCGCAGATCTTGCCGTTGGCCGGGCCCGCCGCCGGGAAGCCCTTCGGGCCCTCGACGCTCTGCGGTTCCCACTGGATCGGGCCGCAGTTGGCGACCGCGCCGGTCTTGCAGTGGTACGCGCGGCTCGGCGCGTTGGTGGTGTAACCGTGCCCCTGTGCGACGCCGGCGAGCACCACCGGCAAGGCGACGCAACCGGCGGCGACGGCGGCGATTCTGCCCAGGATCTTCTTGGCCATGCTTGCTCCTTGGTGGATAAGCGAAGCGATTCGGGGGGAGCTGGGTCCACCGAGTTTAGGTGACCACCGTCACCGTGGTCTAGACCACGACACAATTGGACTAGACCAAGATTCCACCCCACACGCACCGTGGCGCCCCCTACCCCCAGCCACCCCCATTCGGCCGCACCCCCACCCCCAAACCCACCCCCCATCACACCCAGTGATCACCCCGCCCCAACTCCACCCGTCACGCACCACCAAGGATGGAGAAAGGCTTCGCAAGCAGACCGCTCAACAAATCAATGGCCGCAGGCCGAGACGACCCACCAGAAAGTCGATCAAGAGCACCAGCAGGAGCAGCCCCGATGGCCGCAGGCCAAGCCGCGCCAGCAGAAGCGCCCCGATGGCCGCAGGCCGAGACGGCCCAGCAGAAGTCGATGGCCGCAGGCCAAGAGAACACAGCAGGAGTGGTTCCGATGGCCGCAGGCCGAGCCATGCCAGCAGGAGTAGGACGATGGCCGCAGGCCGAGCCACACCGGCAGAAGTGGTTCCGATGGCCGCAGGCCGAGCCATGCCAGCAGGAGTAGGACGATGGCCGCAGGCCGAGCCAGACGGGGGTCCGGGGGCTCGCCCCCGGCCGGGGTGTGGGGCTTGGCCCCACAAAGGAGGATTCGAGGATCGACCCCGGGGAAGGCGGAACGCCGAACACCGGGCACGGAAGATCGAGAGCGGACGACGGGACTCGAACCCGCGACCCTCACCTTGGCAAGGTGATGCGCTACCAGCTGCGCTACGTCCGCCTGCCCGGCGGTTTCCGCCGGTGCGGGGCAAACTATACAACGGTCCGGGAGGGGCACTTTTACCCACCCGGACTGTGGCTCTTTGGTTACCCTTGGCGCACGAGGGGTGACGGCCACGAGTTCGCTCCGTATGGTGTCCACATTCAACCGAACGGGTTAGCGTTTGGCGGGGAGGTGCCTGGCTGGATGACCGAGCAAAGTACGGTCCCGCCGCCGGTTTCCGGTGAGCCCGCGCTGCTGCAACGACTCCGGGACGGGGAAGACGCGGCGTTCGGCGAGCTGTTCGAGCTGCACGCGGCGGCGGTGCGGCGGTTGGCGCTGGGGCTGGCGTCGGATCGGTCGGAGGCCGAGGACATCACCGCGGAGACCTTCTTCCGCGTGCTGCAGGCGTTGCGCCGCGGGTCCGGTCCGCGTGACAACGTGCGTGCCTATCTGCTGACCGTGGCCCGCCGGGTGTCGTGGGAGTGGCACGGCGCTCGCCGCGATGTGCCGGTCTCCGAGGACGAGTTGACTCACCGGGCCGGGGCGGGCGCCGACGCGCACGCCCGTACGGCTGAGCACACGCTGATCACCCGTGCCTTCACCAGCTTGCCCGAGCGTTGGCGGACCGTGCTGTGGCAGACCGAAGTGGAGGGTGAGCAGCCCGCGGTGGTCGCGCCCCACTTCGGTTTGAGCGCGAACGCGACGGCGGCGCTGGCCCGCCGCGCCCGTCAGGGGTTGCGTGCGGCGTACCTGCAGGCGCACCTGTCGGTGCACCGCGGCGCGGACGGCTGCCGCGCGGTGATCGAGAAGCTCGGCGGCTACACCGCGGGCAGCGTCACCGGCACCGAGGCGCGCCGTATCCAGGCGCATTTGCTCGGCTGCTCCTCCTGCCGCGCCACCGCGGACGAACTGCGGGAGGTCTGCTCCTCGCTTCGCGCGCACGCCGGCGTGATCGTGCTCCTGCTGCCCGTCTCCGCGCTCTCCTTGGAGGGCCTGCAGGCGGGCGGTCTTCTCGCCGGGCTGAAGGGGCTGCTGGTCGGCTCGAAGATGAAGGTCGGCATGGCGCTGGCCTCGACCGCGGCGGCCGGTGCGGTCGGCGTGGCGGTCGGCCCGCTGGTGGACCACTCGGCGCAGCCGTTCCACCTCGGCCTCCCCGGTCTGGGCGGGCAGGAGCTGATCGCCGCCGAACCCGCGGCGGTGCCGCCCGACCGGGTGCAGACGCCGGTGGTCGCCACCGAGTCGCTGCACAACCAGGCTTCCCCGCCGGTGCCACCCCTGCCGCAGCACCCGGAGGTGCAGCCGGGTCCCGGTCAGCTGCCCGCGCTGCCGGGCGGTTCGGCC
Organism: Saccharothrix sp. AJ9571; assembly: GCF_021725495.1. Taxonomy (NCBI): domain Bacteria; kingdom Bacillati; phylum Actinomycetota; class Actinomycetes; order Pseudonocardiales; family Pseudonocardiaceae; genus Saccharothrix; species Saccharothrix sp. AJ9571. The sequence goes on from NZ_CP091382.1 coordinate 2,639,087, forward strand.
GGCGGGGTGGTGCTGCCCGGCGAGCACGACCTGCCCGGCACCGTGGATCTCCCGGGCCCGCCCGGCGACGACCCGATGGTGACCGGCCCGGACGACCCCGGCGTGGGCAACACCCCGCGCGACGACGTCGACCCGCCCACGGACGAGCTCCTGAGCACCACCGACGTCCCGGAGACGACCGAGCCGGCGACCTCGGTGCTGCCCGCGCCGACCAGCGGCATCCGGCCGACCAGGAGCGGTGACGCCGAGGTGCCCGCCGACGAGGTGACCGACTCGCCACCGACAGCTACCGGCGGGTGACTTTCCGGTCTCGCGCTGGACGAGCGGCTCGCGGTACCGTGGTCTGGCTCGTGCCGCGCTGCTCGCCTGGAGGCTGTGGATGAACCGCCTGGTACATGGTGCCGACGGTCGTGATTGGGTTCTCCGGAGCCAGCTGGAGTGGCGGCCACCCGCCACCGCGGACGATTTCGAGCACGACGTGGCCGGTAGCCACGCCCCCGGTATCGCCATGCTGTTCGTCACCGTGGTGCTCGCGGTGATCCTGGTGGTGTGGACGCCGGAGGACGTGGTGGTGCCCAGCTGGGTGCTGCTGGCCCTGCTGCTGATCGTGATCTTCTTCCCGCTGCGCTGGATCCTGCGGCGGCCGTGGACCGTGGTCGCCGAGACCGAGGGCGACGCCACCGGTGAGCGCCCGTCGGAGCGCTGGGTGGGCACCGTTCGCGGCATGTTCTCCGTGCGCGGCGAGATGAGCCGGATCGCCAAGACCATCCAGAAGCACTCGCTGCCCGATTTCGACGGGCCCCTGCACCCGGTGGAGTAGGCCATGCCCGAACTGCCCGAGGTCGAAGCGCTGGCGCACCACCTGCGTGAGTTCGCCGTCGGCCGGGTGGTCAGCCGGGTGGATGTGGCTTCGATGACCGTGCTGAAGACGGTCAGTCCCGCGTGGACGGAACTGAAGGGCCGCGAGGTCACCGCGGCGGGCCGGTTCGGCAAGCACCTCGACCTGGACTGCGACGGCATCCACCTGGTCACGCACCTGGCCAGGGCGGGCTGGCTGCGCTGGTCGGATTCGCTCTCCCCGACCCCGCCCAAGCCCGGGAAGGGGCCACTGGCGCTGCGGGTGCACCTGTCCGGTCCCGGTTTCGACCTGACCGAGGCGGGCACGAAGAAGGGGCTCGCGGTGTGGATCACCCGCGACCCTGCCGAAATCCCCAGCATCGCGCGGCTGGGCCCCGACGCGCTGACCGTGGACCGGACGAAGCTCGCCGAGCTGTTCCGCGGCCGGACCGAGCGCCTGAAGACCGCGCTGACCGATCAGTCCCTGATCGCGGGCATCGGCAACGCCTACTCCGACGAGATCCTGCACACCGCGAAGCTCTCGCCGTACGCCACCACCGGCAAGCTCTCCGACGAAGCGCTGGACCGGCTGTCCGGCGCGATCTCCGGCGTGCTCACCGACGCCGTGGAGCGCTCGGTCGGCCAAGCCGCCGCGCGGTTGAAGGGCGAGAAGCGCTCGGGACTGCGGGTGCACGCGCGCGCCGGGATGCCGTGCCCGGTCTGCGGCGACACCGTGCGGGAGATCTCCTTCGCCGACAAGGCTTTCCAGTACTGCCCGACCTGCCAGACCGGCGGCAAACCGCTGGCCGACCGGAGGCTCTCCCGGCTGCTCAAGTGAGCGCCTCGCCCGAATGGCCGTCGGCTCCTCGTTCGGGGTGCCCGCCGCCGACTCAGCGTGGAGCGGCCGTGATCGCTTTGTCATGCACTGAGCGTGCCGCCGGCCTGGGCACCCTGCGGACCGGTGAAGTACCAGGTCAGCGGCGGGGGACCCCCGACGGGTGTCACAATGGGTAGCTGCTGGTTGTCGATCATGCACAGAAAGTGGAGGAAACCCCCTTGCACCCGGATGCCGGAGCGCAGAGCATGAACGCCGTGTCCGGGTTGCCTCTCGCGCAGATCATCCCGTGGAGCGTCGCGGCCGTCGCGGTGATCCTGCTGATCGTCGTGCTCGTCCGCAGCCGCCGTCCGGCGAGCTTCGTCGACGACGCGGTGCTCGAGGCCGTCCGCCGGATGTCCAAGGCCACCCCGGACCTGCGCCGCGGCCTCGACGAGAACTCCGCGGACCGGATCACCACGCAGATGCTCGAGACGCTCAAGTGCGTGGCGGTCGGCATCACCGACGCCGACGGCACGCTGCTGTCCTGGGACGGCGAAGCCAATGAGCACTACGACGACCTGCGTGACGCGATCGCGGTGACCATCCGGCGGCACCGCCGCGAGGTGGTCGGGCACGAGAAGCTGCCCTGCAACCACCGCGGCAACTGCCTGATGCGCACCGCGGTGATCGTGCCGCTGATCGTCGAGGAGCAGACGCAGGCGGTGCTGATCGTGGTCGGCCGGACCCGCGGCAAGCGGCTGGTCGAGATGGCCGACGCGGTTTCGCAGTTCGTCTGCACCCAGTTCGAGCTGGCCCGCCTGGAGGACTCCAAGCTCCAGCTGCAGCAGGCCGAGGTGAAGGCGCTGCGGGCGCAGATCTCGCCGCACTTCGTCTACAACGCGCTGAACACCATTTCCTCGCTGATCCGCACCGATCCGGAGGAGGCGCGCGAGCTGCTGCAGGAGTTCGCCGACTTCACCCGGTACATCTTCCGGAGCTCCGGCATGTTCACCTCGCTCGCCGAAGAACTGCGCAACATCGACCGCTACCTGACCATCGAGAGCGCGCGGTTCGCCGGCAAGCTCAACGTCCGGCTGAAGATCGCGCCCGAGGTGCTGTCGGTGGTGGTGCCGTTCCTGATCATCCAGCCGCTGGTGGAGAACGCGGTCAAGCACGGGCTGTGGAACAAGCCGAACGGCGGCACGGTCACGGTGATCGCGCAGGACCACGGCGCCGAGGCGTTGATCAGCGTGGAGGACGACGGCGTCGGCATGGACCCGGCGCGGCTGTCCGAACTGCACGACTCGCACCAGTCCGGCGCGCACGTCGGCCTGGGCAACATCAACCAGCGCATGCGCCAGCTCTTCGGCGACGAGTACGCGCTGACCGTGGAGACCGCGCCCGGCGCGGGCATGAAGGTGACCCTGCGGGTGCCGAAGTACGCGCGTGGCGTGCGGGCCACCGTGCCGGAGTACACCGAGGCCACGCAGGACCGCGATCCCGCCGCCGACTCGGTGCCCGCGGCGGTCGTGCACCAGCAGCCGGTGGTGCAGCCGCAGCGCGGCCGCGGCCACACCGCGCGGCACCGCCCGCAGTCCACCCGCGAGGGCCGTCCGACGGCGGCGGGACCCCGCTGATCGCAAGGGGGCGTCCGCGAAGCCTCGGTCGCGCCCTTCGCGCCCAGGCGGCCCCTGGCGGCACCGGGCCTTCGTCCGAGTACAAACCCGGTACGAGGACGAACGCCCGGCACCGCCAGGAACCACCTGGATCCCGAAGTCCATCGACCGGCCTCCGCGGACACCCCCTAGTAGGGTGGCCGCATGAGCGTGACGGACAAGCTGACCTCCCGGATCCCCGGTCTCGCCGACCGCGGCGAGCGCAAAGACGTGGTGTCGGTGGTGAAGCTGCACGGGGTGATCACCCCGCAGGCCTCGCCGCTGTCCAGGGGCGCGATCAACCTGTCCGCCCTGGAGACCGCGCTGACCCGCGCCTTCGGCCACGACCGGCTCAAGGCGGTCGCGCTGCTGATCAACTCGCCGGGTGGGGCGCCCACCCAGTCCGGGCTGGTCGCCGAGCGGATCCGGCAGCTCGCGGACAAGAAGGGCGTGCCGGTGCTCGCCTTCACCGAGGACGTCGCGGCTTCCGGCGGCTACTGGCTGGCCTGCGCGGCCGACGAGATCTTCGCCCACCGCACTTCGCTGGTCGGCTCGATCGGCGTGATCAGCGGTGGCTTCGGGTTCACCGGCCTGCTCGAGCGCTTCGGCGTGGAGCGGCGGCTGCACACCGCGGGCGAGAACAAGTCGCGGCTCGACCCGTTCAGCCCGGAGAAGCCCGAGGACGTCGAGTGGCTCAAGAAGCTCCACACGCAGCTGCACGAGCTGTTCGTGAGCTGGGTGAAGGAGCGCCGCGGTGACCGCCTCAAGGGTGGCGACGAGCTGTTCACCGGGGACGTCTGGCTGGGCGCGAAGGCGGTCGAACTGGGCCTGGTGGACGGGGTCGGCAACCTGCGCGAGGTGCTCGCCGAGCGCTACCCGGACGCCGAGATCGCCATCGCCGAGCCGAAGAAGCCGCTGCTGGCGAAGCTCGGCATCGGCGCACCGGCCGCGGCCGTACTGGAAGCCGTCACCGCGAAGGCCACCTGGTCCCGCTTCGGCCTCTAACCACCCCCCACCCCTCACCCGGCAATGCTATGAGTGGGGCATTACTAGCATTCAATGCAAGTAATGCCCCACTCATAGCATTCGGAGGGGCGGTTTGGGGGGTATGGGGGGTTTGGGTGATCGGGGTTGACCGGAACTGATCGGGTCCGCACCTGAACGGGCTACAGACATCGGGTTGAGGGCTGGGGTGTCATAGTCAGGCTTTGTTGTTGGCCACAACAAAACTGCTCCCCATCGGTACGGGTTGACAAGGAGGTCACCCCCATGCCCGTTCCTCCCCACTCCCCACCCGTGAAAAGACGCCGCTTCGGCCGGGCGCTCGCCGCCGCGGTCGCCGGTGCGGCCCTGGTCACCGTTCCGCTGACGGTGCCGGCCGGGGCGTCCGTGCCCCCACCCCCGACCGGCTGGACCCAGGTCTGGGCGGACGACTTCGACGGTGCCGCGGGCACCCTGCCCAACGGCAACAACTGGCGCTTCAGCCTCGGCCACGGCTACCCCGGTGGCCCGGCGAACTGGGGCACCGGCGAGATCGCCGCGCACACGAACAACCCGGCGAACGTCAGCCTCGACGGCAGCGGCAACCTGCGCATCACGCCGTTGCGCGACGGCGCCGGGAACTGGACCTCGGCGCGGATCGAGACCAACAAGCAGGACTTCAAGGCACCGGAGAACGGCGTGCTGCGCGTCGAGAGCCGGTTGCAGATGCCGAACGTCACCGGGGAAGCCGCGCTGGGCTACTGGCCGGCGTTCTGGATGCTCGGCTCGCCCTACCGCGGCAACTGGTGGAACTGGCCCGGCATCGGCGAGTTCGACATCATGGAGAACGTCAACGGGATCAACTCCGTGTGGGGCGTGCTGCACTGCGGCACCGCGCCCGGCGGGCCGTGCAACGAGAACAACGGCATCGGCACCAGCCGGACCTGCCCCGGCGCCAGCTGCCAGAGCGCCTTCCACACCTTCAGCTTCGAATGGGACCGCAGCACCAGCCCCAACCAGCTGCGCTGGTACGTCGACGGTCAGCAGTTCCACCAGGTCAGCCAGAACCAGCTGGACGCGACCACGTGGACCAACATGACCAGCCACGCCGGGTACTTCATCATCCTGAACGTGGCGATGGGCGGTGCCTTCCCGAACGGGGTGGCCGGCATCGGCACGCCGACCGCGGCCACCGTGCCGGGACGGCCGATGGTGGTCGACTACGTGGCCGCGTGGACCCGCGGCGGTGGCGGCACCGGTGATCCCGGTGGCACCGACGCCTACGGCACCATCCAGGCGGAGAACCACCAGCAGCAGAACGGCCTGAGCACGCAGATCACCACCGACGCGGGCGGTGGCCAGAACGTGGCGACCGCGGCGAACGGCGACTGGGCCAGGTACAACGGCATCCGGTTCGGTTCGCAGACGGCCACCCAGTTCAAGGCGCGGGTCGCCTCCGGCGCGGGCGGCGGGGTGAGCGGGCTGATCGAAGTGCGGCTGGACAGCCTGTCGAATCCGCCGATCGGGTCGTTCGCGGTGGGCAACACCGGCGGCTGGCAGAGCTGGCAGACGATCCCGGCGAACATCAGCGGGGTCACCGGCACCCACGACGTCTACCTGAGTTTCCGCAGCGGGCAGCCGTCGGACTTCGTGAACGTCAACTGGTTCACCTTCGCACCGTAACCAATCGGCGACGTGGGGGCGGCAGACATTCCGCCCCCGCGTCGCTTATAACTGAACCGGACTCCTTCCCACCAAAGCTGGACATAGCCACTTTCACTAGGCAGGATGCTTGTCACTGTGAGTACCCACGAAGACACTTCGGGCCTGCTGGTGCTGGCCGTCGACGACGAGCCGCACGGCCTGTCCGAACTCGCCCACTGCCTGGAGAACAACCCGGCCATCCGGCGCATCTTCACCTGCACCGACGCCACCGACGCGCTGCGGCTGCTGGCCTCGGACGACGCCGAGGTCCGCTACCGCAAGGACCGCGGCCTGGCCCCGGTCGACGCGGTGTTCGCCGACCTGAACATGCCCGGCCTGTCCGGCATGGAGATGTCGCGCGTGTTCGCCACGCTGAACCCGGCGCCGGTGCTGGTCTTCGTCACCGGGCACCCGGAGGAGGCGGTGAACGCCTTCGACCTCGGCGCGGTCGACTACGTGCTCAAGCCGTGCAAGCAGGAGCGCCTGGACAAGGCCATCAAGCGGGTGCTGCAGTCGCTGCAGGCCGCGCCCGCGCCCGCCGCCCCGGCCGGGCAGGAGCCGGTGAAGACCGACGACGAGGTCATCGCGGTCGAACTGGCGGGCAACACCAAGCTCATCCCGCGCGCGAACGTGCGCTGGGTCGAGGCGCAGGGCGACTACGCGCGGTTGTTCACCACCGACGGCAGCCACCTCGTGCGCATCCCGCTGGCCCAGCTCGAGGAACGCTGGGAGAAGGCGGGTTTCGTCCGCATCCACCGGTCCTACCTGGTGGCGCTGCAGCTGATCACCGAGCTGCGGATGGGCCAGGGCGGTTACCAGGTGGTCATCGGCAACGAGGAGAAGTTGCTGCCGGTGAGCCGCAGGCACACCCGTGAGCTGAAGGACCGGCTGGTCGGCTCGTCGCGGAACAGCTAGCCATGACCCTCGGTGGGGACCCGTACCGCCAGATCGGCGGGGTGCGCGAGCCCGACCCGACGCTCGGCAAGAACCTGGGCCGCCACGCGAAGCCGCAGGCCGGGCCGCTGCCACCCACCTCGAAGACCGAACCGGTCCCGGCGGGCGCCCTGCCCGACGACCTGCCGGAGCCCGAGCACCACTCCCGGCCGCGGCGCCAGCGGGTGGTGCTGTCCGGGCCGAAGCAGACGAACGCGCTGCGGGCCCGCGTCGAACTGGAGGAGCAGACCAGCTGGGGCGAGCTGCTGATCAAGGACCTGGTCAAGAAGCAGCTGCGCACCGGGCTCGCGCTCGGGCTGCTGGTGGTGGTGCTGCTCGGCGCGCTGCCGCTGGCCTTCTTCCTGTCCCCGGACTTCGCTGGGCTGCGGGTGATCGGCGTGCCGGTGGCCTGGCTGCTGCTCGGGGTGGCCCCGTTCCCGCTGCTGCTCGCCGTCGGCCTGTGGTACAACCGCCTGGCCGAACGCCATGAGCGGGCCTTCGTCGACATGATCGAGGACTGAGATTCCCGGACCGCGTGCGAGGATCTTCGAGTGCAGCTGAACCCGTGGGCGCTGGCCGGCATCGTGCTGGTCGGCATGGTCACGTTCTACCTGGGCCACCGGTCCTCGCGGTTCGCCAGCAGCACGCACGACTTCCTGGTCGCCCGCCGGACCGTGCGGTCCCGGCGCAACGCGGCCGCCATCTCCGGTGAGTACCTGTCGGCGGCCTCGTTCCTCGGGGTCGCGGGCATCGTGCTCAAGGAGGGCGCCGACGCGCTGTGGTTCCCGATCGGCTTCACCGCGGGCTACCTGGCGCTGATGCTGTTCGTCGCCGCGCCGCTGCGGCGCTCCGGCGCGTACACGCTGCCGGACTTCCTCGAAGCGCGGCTCGGTTCGCTGCCGCTGCGCCGGTTCTCCACCGCGTTCGTGGTGTTCATCGGCATCCTCTACATGGTCCCGCAGCTCCAGGGCGCCGGGCTCGGGCTGACCACCATCCTCGGCACGCCCGCGTGGGCGGGCGCGGTGGTGGTGACCGTGGTGGTGACCATCAACGTGATCGCCGGTGGCATGCGCGCGATCACCGTGGTCCAGGCGTTCCAGTACTGGCTGAAGCTGTTCGCCATCGCCGCGCCGACGTTCGTGCTGTGCGTGGTGTTCATCGGGGGCGGGGCCGGGCCGACCGCCGGTTCGCTGGGCACGCAGGCGCCACCGATGTTCACCGAGGAGACCACGGTCGACGTGCAGACCCCGGTCACGCTGAAGGTGGCCGTGCCGACGGTGCTCTACGCGGACGGCGTGGTGGACGGGGCGAAGTCCGAGGGCGTGGTCTTCTGGTCGCCCGAGGTCACCCCCGAGGTCGGCGAGGGCACCAAACTGCGCTTCCCGGCGGGGTCACCGGTGCCGGTGGTGACCGGGGCGGTGGCCGAGAACTCGACCTGGCTGCTGCCCGCCTCCGCCGACGTGACCGACCTGCTCAGCACGTATTCGCTGATGTTCGCCACGTTCCTCGGCACGATGGGCCTGCCGCACGTGCTGGTCCGCTTCTACACCAACCCGGACGGCAAGGCCGCGCGCCGGACCACGGTGCACGTGCTGCTGCTGCTCGGCCTGTTCTACCTGTTCCCGGCGCTGCTCGGCGCGTTGTCCCGGCTGTACGTGCCGGAACTGCTGGTCACCGGGCAGACCGACGCCGCGGTGCTGCTGCTGCCCTCGGCGATGCTGGGCGGGCTCGGCGGGCAGATCCTCGGCGCGGTCACCGCCGCCGGTGCCTTCGCCGCCTTCCTGTCCACCGCCTCCGGCCTGCTGGTCAGCGTGGCGGGGGTGCTGTCCACCGACGTGCTGCCCGGCCGCGTCCGCGACTTCCGGCTGGCCACCGTGCTGGTCGCGCTGGCCCCGCTGGGCATCGCGCTGGCCCTGCGCCAGGACGACCTGTCGCTCAGCGTCGGCATGACCTTCGCGCTGGCCGCGTCCACCTTCAGCCCGATGCTGCTGCTCGGCATCTGGTGGCGGAAGCTGACCTGGACCGGGGCGATGGCGGGCATGGTCGTCGGCGGCACGCTGGTGCTGGGTGCGCTCGCGGTGACCATCGTCAGCGGGTACACCGGCGACTGGGCACCGTGGTTCGCCGTGCAGCCCGCGTTGTTCACCGTGCCCGCCGCCTTCCTGGCCACGATGCTGGTCAGCAAGGCCACCGCGCACCGGGTGCCCGACGACCTGAACGCGGTGATGCTGCGCCTGCACGCGCCGGACCCGCTGGGCTTCATGCGCGATCGCGCGGTGGCGCGCTTCGGGCAGGCGGAGGAAAAGGCTCGCACCGGCCGCGGTCGGCACCGGAAGTAACTTCCCACTCTCGGTCACCGCTCTCCCCTGATCGTGCGACCTGCGCACCTCCCCCATCAGGAGGATGATCCTCGGCACACCGCTGGATCGAGGGAGGTCTCCTGTGAGCAGTAGTGAACCGCTGACCGAAGCCGACTGGAAGCGTATCCAGGCCAGTCCGGAGTTCCGTCAGCTGCGCAAACGCCTGCGGAACTTCGTGTTCCCGATGACCGTGTTGTTCCTCGGCTGGTACCTGCTGTACGTGGTGCTCGCCGACTACGCGCACGGCTTCATGTCCACCAAGCTCGTCGGCAACATCAACGTGGGCCTGGTCCTCGGCCTGCTGCAGTTCGTGTCGACCTTTGTGATCACGGGGTTGTACGTGCGGCACGCGAATCGCCACCTGGATCCGGTCGCGGACAAGATCCGCGAGGACATTGAGAACACAGTGGGGGAGGGAAAGTGAACGACCTCGCGCAGGGCGTGCAGGGGTCGAACCCCGCATTGAACATCAGCATCTTCGGCGCGTTCGTGGTGGTCACGCTGGTGATCGTGTTCCGGGCCTCGCGGAATACGAAGACGGCGTCGGACTACTACGCCGCCGGGCGCGCGTTCTCCGGGCCGCAGAACGGGATCGCGATCGCCGGTGACTACCTTTCGGCCGCTTCCTTCCTCGGCATCGCCGGGGCGATCGCGGTCTACGGATACGACGGTTTCCTCTACTCGATCGGGTTCCTCGTCGCCTGGTTGGTGGCTTTGCTGCTGGTCGCCGAACTGTTGCGCAACACCGGCAAGTTCACCATGGGCGACGTGCTGGCGTTCCGCATGAAGCAGCGGCCGGTGCGCGCGGCCGCGGCGACCTCGACGCTGGCGGTCAGCTTCTTCTACCTGCTGGCGCAGATGGCGGGCGCGGGCATCCTCGTTTCGTTGCTGCTGGGCATTTCCAGCACCGCCGGGCAGGCCGTGGTGATTGCGGTGGTCGGCATCGTGATGATCATCTACGTGCTGGTCGGCGGGATGAAGGGCACGACCTGGGTGCAGATCATCAAGGCCGCGCTGCTGATCACCGGCGCGTTCGCGATGACCGTGTGGGTGCTGGCGCGCTATGGGTTCAACCTGTCGGACCTGCTGGGGAGCGCGGCCCAGCGCGCCGGTGACGCCGTGCTGAACCCGGGAACCCGGTATGGCGTTTCGGAGACGTCGAAGATCGACTTCCTGTCACTGGGTATCGCGTTGGTGCTCGGTACGGCGGGTCTGCCGCATGTGCTGATGCGTTTCTACACCGTGCCCACGGCGAAGGACGCGCGGGAGTCGGTGGTCTGGGCGATCGGCCTGATCGGGTTGTTCTACCTGTTCACCCTGGTCCTGGGTTATGGCGCGGGCGCCATCGTCGGCAAGGACGCGATCAACAAGGCACCGGGCAAGGAGAACTCGGCCGCGCCACTGCTCGCACAAGCGCTGGGTGGGCCGATCCTGCTCGGGTTCATCGCGGCGGTGGCGTTCGCGACGATCCTGGCCGTGGTCGCCGGGTTGACGATCACCGCGTCGGCGTCGTTCGCGCACGACGTGTACGCCAACGTGATCAAGAAGGGCAAGGTCTCCGACAGCAACGCCGAGGTCCGTGTCGCCCGGATCACCGCGGTGGTGATCGGCGCGGTCGCGATCGTCGGCGGCATCCTGGCGAAGGATCAGAACGTCGCGTTCCTGGTCGCGCTGGCCTTCGCGGTCGCGGCGTCGGCGAACCTGCCGACCATCCTGTATTCGCTGTTCTGGAAGCGGTTCAACACCTCGGGTGCGTTGTGGTCGATCTACGGCGGCCTCGGGGTCACCGTCGTGCTGATCATCTTCTCGCCCGCGGTCTCCGGACTGCCGAACTCGATGATCAAGGGCGTGGACTTCCACTGGTTCCCGCTGCAGAACCCGGGCCTGGTCTCGATCCCGCTGTCGTTCTTCCTCGGCTGGCTGGGCACGGTCCTGTCCAAGGAACACAACGAGGAGAAGTACGCCGAGATGGAGGTCCGCTCGCTCACCGGGTTGGGGGCGGAGAAAGCGACTCCGCACTGAGGACCGCTTCGACGAGTTCCAGGTCGGCGCGCAGGTGCGCCCGGCCGTTGTCGAACATGGCCTGCCAGAGCGGCGGAAGGGGAGCTTTCGCCGCCTGGCCGGCCTCCCAGTCGGCGAGCTGCGCCCGCAGGGAGTGCGCCAGCGATTCGGCGAGCGAGCGCACTTCCACGGGCGGGAGCACGTCGACGAAGGTCAGCAGCAGGTAGACGCTCGCCGGATAGGCGTTGGGCAGCTGCCCCCACAGCTTGCGAGCCAGCCGCCGCAGCTCCTCGCGGCCGGCGTCGGTGATCGCGTACACCGACCGGTCGCGGCGGGCGGTCGGCTCGACCCGGTCGAGCGCGGCCAAGCCCTCCTTGGCGAGCTGGGTCAGCGCGTGGTGCACGGAGTACGGCTTGACCTCCGCCCACTTCTCGGCGTGGCTGTCGACGAGCCACTTGCGGATCTCGTAGCCGTGCCGCGGCTGTTCCGCGAGCAGCGCGAGCACCAGCAGGCGGACGTTCACTTCGTCCGCTCGAAGGCGAAGTCGCAGTGGTCGCAGCCGTAGCCGATGGTCACCGGGCGCGCGGCACGCATGCCGTGGCGGTCCGGGTCGACCGCGGCCAGCATCGGCTTGTCCCATTCGCACCACACGGCGGCGGTCAGTTCCGGCGCGCCGAGCCGGGTGCTCGCGTCGTGGTAGACGCAGCGGTGCGCGCGGGACAGGATGGCGCGGTCGTCGTCGACCACCCGTTCCCAGGCGAATCCCTTGCCGTAGAGGGACTTCTCCTGTTCCCGCAGGTTCGCCACCATGGTCGCGAACGGATCGGGTGCCTGGTCGAGTTCGGTGCGCACGGTGTCGGCCATCCACTCGCCGAACGGGCCGACCACGGCCTCGCGCACGGCGTCGAGCGGGTCCGCCACCCGGTCCTGGAGCCAGCGGTAGGCGGCGACGGCGTAGGCGGTGAGCACCACGTGGCTGCGGGCGGCCTCGTCGACGACGAGGTCTTCGGTCTGGTCGAGCAGGTCTTCGGTCTCGCGTTCCAGGCGGGCGCGGATCTCCGCCGCGTCCGGTACGCCGTCGAGCAGCGCGGCGAAGAACGGTTCGACGAACCAGCTCCGCGGATCACTGAGGTCTGTCATGACGGCCACCATAGACAAGTTTGTCTATCGAGTCGAGAGCTGCCCTGTTCACACGCGCTGAACGCGCCTTCGTGCGAGCATGGTGGGGTGGTGAACCCTGCTGAAGTGCCCACTGTGGACGTCCCCGAGCTGCCCGGTGAGTTCGCGCTGCTCGACGTCCGTGAGAACTACGAGTGGGCCGCGGGGCACGCCCCCCAGGCCGTGCACATCCCGATGGGCGAGCTGCCCGGCCGCCTGGGCGAGCTGCCCGAGGCCGACCGGCTGTACGTGATCTGCCGTAGTGGCGTGCGTTCGGCGAACGTCGCGGCCTGGCTGAACGGGCAGGGGCGCGAAGCGGTCAACGTGGCGGGCGGCATGGAGTCCTGGCAGGCGAACGGCCTGCCGATGGTCACCGACCAGGGTGCCGAGCCGCAGGTGGTGTGAGCGTGCACCCCCAGCACTACCCGCCACCCCAGCACCAGCACCCGCCGCCCTACCGGCCGCGGGTGCGCTGGGTGGCGACCCCGCCGTACCACGCGCCGCGCCGGCGTGCGGTCGACCACCGCTACTACGGCCCGCCCGCCTACCGCGTGCCGCCGCGCTGGGGTTTCCCGAACGTGGTGTGGCGGCTGCCGACCGCGGTCCCCGGCACCCCGTCGAACTCGCCGCGCCCGGCGCAACGCCTGCGCGCGCTCTACCGCAACGCCACCATGTTGCTGTGGGCGCTGGCCGCCTTCGCCACGCTGTCCGCGTTCGCCGAGGGCTGGCGTTACGTGCTGCTGCTGATCAGCCGGGAGGACGCGCTCGACGCCGACGTCGTCGGCACCTCGGACGCGCTGGTGCTCACCGGCGCACTGCTGACCTTCGTGCTCGCGTTGTTCGCCGCCGGCGTCAGCCTGTGGTGGCTGCTGGTCGCCAGGGTGGTCGCCGCCGACGAACTGGGGGAGCGCCCGGCCCGGCCGCCGTGGCAGGTGGTCGCCGGGTTCTTCGTGCCGGGCCCGAACCTGGTGATGGCCGGGTCGATCATCGCCGAGACCGAGCACTCCGTGCTGCGCCGTCCCGGCTCCGAGCGGCCGCGGCCGTCGCGGCTGGTGCTCGCCTGGTGGGGGACCTGGGTGCTGAACGGCCTGCTGCTGGTCATCTCGGTGATCTGGCGCCTGCGCGACGGCGTCCAGGCCCAGGCCGACGGCGTGCTGCTCGCCGTGCTGACCGACGGGTCCGCCGCCGCGCTGGCCGTGCTCACCGCGCTGCTGGTCCGCCGGATGACCGGGCTGCTGGCGCCGGTCGGCGCGGACAAGCTGCGCCACCTGCGCGTGCTCAAGGTGACCGGCGCCCCGGAACCCGAGCTGCGCCCGGCCCGCCCGGCCACCGCACCCCGCTGAATTTTCTTGTGCGCGCGTGGCTACCGGCCCGCGCCGACCAGTAGTTCCTGATAACCGCGCATGACGAACTCGGGGCGTCGCGGTGGTTCTCCGGCGAGTTCCAGCTCCGGCAGCGCGGTCAGCGCCCGGAACGCGGCGGCGATTTCCACCCTGGCCAGCGGGGCGCCCAGGCAGAAGTGGATACCGGCCCCGAACCCGAGGTGCGGGTTCGGGGACCGGGTCACGTCGAAGGTGTCCGGCTCGGCGAACACCTCGGGGTCACGGGCGGCGGCCCCGAGCAGCGCGCCGATCTTCTGCCCTTCTTCGAGGCGGTACCCGGCGATCTCCACGTCCTCGGTCGCGGTCCGCTCGAACAACTGCAGCGGCGAGTCGTACCGGATCGCTTCTTCCACGGCGGAATCGATGTTCGCGGGCAGCCGGGTCCACTGGTCGCGGTGGTCGAGCAACGCGCGGAGGCCGTTGCCGAGCACGTTGACCGTCGCCTCGTGGCCCGCCATCAGCAACAACACGGCGGTGGCGACCAGTTCGTCGTCCGAAAGCCTGCTGTTGTCGTCGTCGCGCACGCGGACGAGGTCGCTGATCAGGTCGTCGCCGGGGTTCGCGGCCCGCTCGACGGCCAGTTTCCGCAGGTAGTCGACGAACTCACCGGCCGCCCGCTCGGCAGCCGCCCGCTTGTCGGCGGGCAGGCCGTACTCGTACATCTTCACGATCTGGTTGGACCACGGCACCAGCAGCGGCCGGTGCTCGGCGGGCACGCCCAGCAGTTCCGCGATCACCTCGACCGGCAGTGGTTGCGCGACTTCGGCGAGGAAGTCGGCCGTGCCTTCGTCCCGGATGCGCGCGGCGAGCCGGTCGACCAGCTGCCCGGCGATGTCCTCGACCCGCGGCCGCAGCCGTTCGACGTGCCCGCGCGCGAAGGCCGATGAGACCAGCCGCCGCAGTCGCGTGTGTGCCGGGGGTTCGTTCTCCAGCAACGAGTTCCGGTGCAGCAGGTTGAACGAGACGAACTGCTCGGCCGGGGTCGCGTCGCGCCAGATCCGGCCGAGCGACCGGTGTCGCAGCACCGCCGAAGCCGCCGGGTGCGACACCGCGATCGCCAGCCCGAGCCCGTCGTGCCGGTGCACCGGCCCCTGGCGGCGCAACTCGGCGAACGCCGGATAGGGATCGGCCAGGAACTCGGGATCGCTCGGGTCGAACACCCGGTGAGCGTAACCGTCAGGTAGTTCGGGGGTCCGGGGTTCGGCCCCCGTGCAGACAACGCGGTACCGTCGGCCCGACCGATCGCGAGGAGGAATTGTGGGCAAGGCGGCGCGCAAAAAGGGGCCCAAGCAGGACAAACCGAAGAAGGTCCGCGAAGTCTTCGTCGGCCGGCCGTTCGAAGGGCTCGCCGGGGAGCCGGAGCTGATCGCGCTGCGTGAGTTCGTGCCCTCCGCGACCGTCGAACTGCCGCTGAAGGACACCGGTGGCCGCAAGGTGGTGCTCGGCACGGTGCTGCCGATGGCCGCCGCCGCGTTCGTCCGCGCCGACGGCCAGGCGTTCGTCGGCCTCCAGGTGCAGACGCGCTCCACCGACGTCAGCCGCGACATCGGCCGGTCGGTCCGCTGGGCGCTCGAGGCCAAGGAGGGCGACGTGCTCTCCGTGCCCGACACCATCACCCCCGGTTCCGACGGCGAGCGGCTGCAGGACCTGCTCGCCCCGAACGCCGAGCTGGACGTCCGGATGCACAGCGACTTCTCGTGGTGGCTGCCCGAGGGCACCGAGGCCGAGGGCGAGGTGGCGTTGTCGCTGGAGCGGGCGAACGGCGCGATCATGCCGTCCGAGCGCCTCGGCACCGGCGCGTACTGGGTCGACGCCGGCGAGAAGGCGCACCTGCGCTGGGTGCGCCCGGAGCCGGAGGGCAAGGTGCTCCAGGCGCTGGCCCGCCTCTCCGCCGCCGGTGAGATCGGCCTCGGCGAGGACTCGCGGTACGCGGGTTCGTTCCGCGCGCACGGCCTGCTGGTGCCGGTCTGGGACCTCGACCCCGAGGCGCACGCCCGCGAGTGGGCCGACCCGGCCGAGCAGCTCGGCGAGCGGCTGGACAAGGCGCTGGCCTCGCTCGACGACGAGCCGCTCAACGCCGCCGAGCGACGGGCCCGCGACGGCCTGATCGGCCGCCAGATCACCATCCGCTAGTGCTGCTGCACATCTGCTCGAAGCAGGACTGGGCGTCGAGCGAGGGCGGCGACTACCGCGCGCCCTCGCTCGACGACGCCGGCTTCATCCACTGCTCCGACTTCGGCACCGCCCACCTGCCCGCCGACGCCCTCTACGCCGGCCGCACCGATCTCGTCCTGCTCGAAATCGACCCCGATCGCCTCGGCGTGCCGGTCCGCTGGGAGGACGGCGTGCCGCCGCACCCGGCCGGGGTCCGCTTCCCGCACGTGTACGGCCCCATCCCGCGCGCCGCCGTGGTCGCGGTGCACGGATTCCCGCCGGGCCCGGACGGCCGTTTCCACCTCCCACCAGCCATCGCGAACCGGTAACGGATCACAACGGCGACCCCTGCGGTGCGTCCCTCGATCGAGAACGGCCGATGGACAACCTGCGGGGGCACGGATGCGTGAGACAGACGGTGGTGGGGAGCGGTCGAGAGCGCTCACCGGAATTGGAGGCGATACGGTGACCGCGTGCGCGCCGGTGGTGCCAGTGCTGTCGCTGGCCGAGAACCGCGTCGTCGATGCGCGCCGGGAGAGGGGATTGGCGGTGCCGGGCGACCTCGTTGACTTCGGGGAGTTCGTTTCGGCCAACCTGCCCGGCCTGATGCGCTACGGGCACGCGCTGACCGGCAACCCGCACGACGCCGCCGACCTGGTGCAGACGGTGCTGGAGAAGATCGGCTCCCGCTGGACCCACGTGCAGCGCAAGACCGGCGACCCGATGGCCTACATCCGCCGCTCGATGGCGAACGCGCACATCAGCCGGTGGCGGCGGACCAAGCGGGAGAACCTGGTCGCCGAGATCCCGGACTCGCAGCCGCTCGTGCACGCGGACCCGTTCGAGCACGAACCGCTGTGGCAGGCACTACGCGCTTTGCCGCCGAGGCAACGCGCCGTCGTCGTGCTGCGTTACTACGAAGGACTGTCCGAAGCGGAGATCGCGGCGTCACTCGGCGTCAGCCAGGGCACGGTGAAGAGCCAGGCGAGCAAGGCGCTCGCCTCCCTGCGGCTGAAGATGGCGGCCACGGTCGAGGAGAGCGGAGGGAGGGAAGCGGGATGAGCGCAGCCGATGACGAACTGGCCGGGCAACTGCGCCGGTTGTTCGACGACGAACGCCTCGAACTGCGTCCCCAGCCGGACGCCGGGCAGCTCATCGTCGCGGGCGCCAAGCGGCGCCGCGTCCGCCGTCGCCGGATGTCCGTCGCCGGTGGAGCGCTGGGCGTGGCCGCGCTGGTGGCCGGTGGGGTGGCGCTGACCGGGGGCGGGTTCCAGCGCGAGGTACCGCCGCCGGTGGCCCACTCGTCCGGCCTGGGCCCGAGCCTGCAGATCGGGCCGAGCGCCACGGTGGCCCCGGTGCCGCCGCCGACCAGCCCGGTCCCGCCGCCGGCCGCTCCGGCGCCACCGCCGAGCCAGCACGCCGGTCAGCCGTCCGCGGGCGCACCCATGAGCCCGATGCGCACCGACGTGCCCGCCGCCTCGAAACCGCCGATACCCGGTCCGCTACTCGGCCACGGCGGGTACGGCAAGCTTCTGCTGAACGCCACCATGGAGCAGGCTTCGTCGGCGGGGATCAACTTCACGCCGGAGAGCAGCAGCGGACTGGACGGCGGCTGCGCCACCTACTACTTCAGCGGGGCCGGGGTGCCCAGCGGCGGTTCGGTGGTGGTCTCCCCGAACCGGGGCGTGGTCCACATCAACCCGTCGGCGGACGTGACCACGCCGGAGGGCATCGGCACCGGGTCGACCCGCGGTCAGCTGCAGGCCGTCTACCCGAACGCGACCGCCGGCCCCCACGGCGACGTGGTGCCCGTCGGCAACGGCTACCGGTACCGCGTGGTGGTCGGCGAGGCCTCGGTGATCGAGCACATCTACCTCGACGACAGCTACCAGGACTGCTACGAGTGAACCCGGGCACTCCCGCGGTGGGGGTGCCCGGGTCCGGTCGGCCCTCGGGGCTCGGGGCCGCTCAGATGGCGCCGCCGGCCACCGGGGGCATCATCGGGTCGCCACCACCGTCGCCGACCGATTCGCGGGAGAGCCAGTTCTCCACCTCGAACAGGTTGCCGTTGGCGCGCCGGACGATGTTGAGCAGGGTGGACATCGCGGAGATCTCCTCGACCTGCTCCTTGAGGAACCACTGGACGAACTGCTCGGCGATGTAGTCGTCCTCGTCGCGGGCGGCCTTGGCCAGCGTCTTGATGTCGGCCGCGACCTCCTTCTCCTGCGCGAGGGCCAGCTCGATCAGCTCGTGCACCTCGTCGAAGTCGTTGCGGACCTCGCCGGTGCCCGGGATCTCGACGTGGTGGTCGGTGTCCAGCATGTACTGCACCAGCGCGAGTGCGTGGTTGCGCTCCTCGTTCGCCTGGCGGAAGAAGTGCTTCGCCAGCTGCGGCAGGTCTTCGTTCTCGAACCAGACCGCCAGGGCGATGTACTGCTGGGAGGCGTTGAACTCGTTGTGCACCTGCTGCTGGAGCAGCTCGTAGAACTTCGAACGCGGATTCTTCTTGGTGAGGGCCATGCATTCAACGATAACCCAGACGCGCCATTATCTCCATTTCACTCTGGTGATTCCCGCCGCATTAGGTTACCATTCCCAAAAGTAGGCCCAACTAATTAAGCCAAGCCAAACCTCATCAATTACCCGTTGTGTCCCACGTTCAACCACCCGAACCCCACACTCAGGCACCCGAACTCCACGTTCAGGCACGCGAGTCCCACGTTCGGGCAGGTGAGTCCCGCGTTCGGGCAGGTGAGGGCCGCGTTCGCGCGTGGGTGAGAAGCGCGCTCAGGGCACGGGCCCCGAGCGCGCCGCCTCTCCGGGACCTAGACCGAGTCCCGCACCACCGGGCACGACATGCACCGCGGTCCGCCCCTGCCCGAGCCCAGTTCGGAGCCGGCGATGCGCAGGACTTCGATGCCCGCGGCCTCCAGCCGTTCGTTCGTCTCCACGTTCCGTTCGTAGCCGACCACCACGCCCGGCGCGACGGCCAGGGTGTTGTTGCCGTCGTCCCACTGTTCGCGTTCGGCGGTCACCGGGTCCAGGCCGGTGTCGATGACGCGCAGCCGGTCGATGGACATGGCTTTCGCGGCGGCCGTCAGGAACGGCTCCGGGCCGTCGACCCGCAGGCCGCCGTCGTCGCCGGGGTGCAGGGTGAAGGCCACCAGCGAGTCCCTGGCCAGCGGGTACATCACCACCGCGTCGGTGTTGACCATGGTGCACACGGTGTCCAGGTGCATCGTCGCCCGTGACTGCTCGATGGGCACGGCCAGCACGGTGTGCGCCAGGTCGTCGGCGAACACCGAGCGGGCCAGCGACTCCGCCCCCGCCGCCGAGGTGCGTTCGCCGACGCCGATGGCGACCACGCCCGGCGCCAGCAACATCACGTCCCCGCCTTCGATCGGCGCCGAGTGCGCGCCATACGCACGCGCGGCCCGCTGGAACCGCGGGTGGTAGGCGTAGATCAGGTCCAGCACCGCGGTTTCCCGGCGACGCGCGGGCATGGTCAGTGAGGAAATCGCCACCCGGTCCGCGATCCACGCCGACGAATCGCGGGTGAACAACAGGTTCGGCAGCGGGTCCACGGCGAAATCACGCGGGTGGTTCATCTTCCGGACCAGTGAGGTGCCTTCGGCGGCGGGCAGCTCCTCGAAGGTCATCCCAGCCATCAGCACCTCCGCCAGCACCGAAGCGTCCACAGAGGACAGATGCGAGCGCAGCACGTCGGCCAGTTCGGTGCCCAGCCTGCGGGCGTCCACCGCGGCGTGCACGCCCGCGGTGTGGGCGCGCGGGTCGTCGAGCGCGCTGCGCAGCACCTCGGCCAGCAGCAGCACCTCGACCCCGCGCCCGCGCAGCACCTCGGCGAACGCGTCGTGCTCCTCCTGCGCGCGGTCCACCCACGGGATCGAGTCGAACAGGAGCTGGTCGTTGTTGCGCGGCGTGAGGCGCTTCAGCTCGGCTCCCGGCCGGTGCAGCAGGACCGAGCGCAGCGGCCCGACCTC
The DNA here is from genome assembly GCF_021725495.1 of Saccharothrix sp. AJ9571. Lineage (NCBI taxonomy): Bacteria > Bacillati > Actinomycetota > Actinomycetes > Pseudonocardiales > Pseudonocardiaceae > Saccharothrix > Saccharothrix sp. AJ9571. Next base: position 2,659,070 of record NZ_CP091382.1, read on the forward strand.
ACTCTCCACCAGGGGCGCGGGCGCCGCGGACACGGTTTCGGAAGTCGCTTGCTCGACGGTCACCTGCTGAGACTAATCACATCCACGGCGGTAATGGATCGGTAAGCGCCCGCCCCCTGTCGCCGGGCGCGCGCGTGGCCCAGGGTGGACGCATGTCGCGCACCTGGAAAATCGTTCTCGGCCTCGGGCTGGTCGTCGTCGCCGTCGGACTGTGGGCCTTCCAGCCGTGGAAGGCGTTCACCCGCAGCTCGGTGGACGAAGCGCTCCCGGTGGCCGTGGTCAGCGAAGCACCCGCCGCAGCACCCCAGTCCGCCGAAGCACCCCAGCCCGCCGAAACACCCGAAACACCTGAGCCCACCGGGCCGAAGGACCTCGCCACCGGCGAGTTCGTCAGCCAGGAACACGACACCAGCGGCAAGGCCCGCGTGGTGGACCTCGGCGACGGCAACCGCGTGCTGCGCCTCGAAGGCTTCTCCACCTCCGACGGCCCCGACGTGCACGTGTGGCTTTCCGACGCCACGGCGGGCGGCGAGTGGGGCAAGTACGACGACGGCGCCGTGGTCAAGCTAGGCAAGATCAAGGCCACCGACGGCAACCAGAACTACGCCATCCCCGCCGGCGCGCAGCTGACCGGCCTGCGCAGCGTGGTCATCTGGTGCGACCGCTTCAACGTCGCGTTCGGCTCCGCCCCGCTGGCCCTGTGAAAAAGCAAAAAAAGAGCATCGCGGGAGTCGTTCCGGTGCGGGTGCGTTCGTAGGTTCGGTGCACGCACCGCACGGAAACGGAGAGAACCATGCCGCACGATCCCCGCACCGGCCGCCCGCCCGTGGTCGACCAGGCCACCTGGCAGGCCGCCCGCGACGAGCTGCTGGTCCGCGAGAAGGCCCACACCCGCGAAGGCGACGCCATCGCCGCAGCCCGCCGGAGACTGCCGATGGTGGAGTTCGACGGAACGGTCCAGGTGGTCGGTGCCGACGGCCCGGTCCCGTTCACCGACCTGTTCGACGGCCGCGACGAACTCGTGGTCTACCAGCACATGTGGCACGACGGCGCGCCCCACCAGGGGCAGTGCGAGGGCTGCACCAACATGGTCTGGCACCTGCGGGACACCGAGGTCTACCTCAACGCCCGCGGGGTCTCCTTCGCCGTGGTGACCACGGGCCGGTGGGACGAGGTCGCCCCCTTCGTGGAGTTCATGGGCTACACCCACCCCTGGTACTCCGTGCGTGACGTGCCCGCGCCGGTCGGCGGCGACATGGCCTACCTCTCCTGCTTCCTGCGCGACGGCGAGCGCACCTTCCTCACCTACTCCACGACGGGCCGCGGCAACGAGCAGGCCGCCGGGGCCTTCGGCGTGCTCGACATGACGCCCTACGGCCGCGGTGAGGCGTGGGAGGACAAGCCGGACGGCTGGCCGGAGGGCGACACCCCGTGCTGGTACTGGCGTTCCGCCGCGGACGGGACCGCCACGTGGGGGTCGGACAGCCGTCCCGTGCCGCAGTGGACCCGCCCCGGCGCCACCCCGGAGGAGACCCTCGGGCGGCACGGCGACTGCCACTGAAGCTAGGGCAGGAACGACACCTTGCCCCGCAGCAGCGCGTACCCGACGAAGGCGACCACGTCGAGCAGCGTGTGCGCGACGACCAGGGGCCACAGCCGGTTCGTCTTCTGCCAGATCCGGCCGAACACCAGCCCCATCACCAGGTTCCCGACGAACCCGCCGAGCCCCTGGTAGAGGTGGTACGAACCACGCAGCACGGCCGCGGCGAACAGGCTCGAGTTCTCCTTCCACCCCAGCTGCCGCAACCGCGTCAGCAGGTAGCCGACGACCAGCACCTCTTCGGCGAAGGCGTTGCCGAAGGCGGACAGGGTCAGCGTGATCGGCCGCCACCACGATTCGGTCAGCGTCGACGGCTGCACGGCGAGGTTGAATCCCAGCTGCCAGCCGACGAAGTAGAGCACCAGCCCGGGGATGCCGATCAACGCCGTCAGCCCGGCACCCCAGAGCAGGTCGCGCCGCGGCCGGGTGCGGTCGAAGCCGACCTCGGCCAGCTTCATCCCGCCTCGGTACAGCAAGTACACCCCGAGCGCGCCCCAGCCGACCAGCTGCGTGGCGCTCAGCAGTTGCTTGAGCAGGTCGATCAGCCCGGCGGCGGCCTGCGGCACGTTGAGCGCCACCTGCTGCTCGTTCAGCGGTTCGGGCCGCAGCAGGGAGTCCAGCAAGGACAGCAGGCTCCGCACGCCGGAGAGGCCGAGCGTGATGCCGAAGACGATGAGCAGCTCGAACTTCAGCAGCCGCCGTCGAGCCGGGTCGGTGACCACCTCGGGGGACGCCGGGCGGTCGCTGATCAGCCAGGAGCGCATTCGCGCAAGCTACCCGGTGCCGGATAGCGTCGAAGTCATGCCACGCACCATCGCGACCAACACCCCCGTGGAACGCGCCGCACTGGTCGAGTTCCTGCGCCCCCGCCACCACGGCATCCTCACCACCCGCCGCGCCGACGGCAGCCCGCAGCTGTCGCCGGTGACCTGCGGGGTGGACGAGGAGGGCCGGATCGTCATCGCCACCTACCCGCAGCGCGCGAAGGTGCGCAACCTCCGCCGCGACCACCGCGCGTCGATCTGCGTGCTCTCGGACGAGTGGAACGGCGCGTGGGTGCAGGTCGACGGCACGGTGGAGGTGCTCGACCTGCCCGAGTCGGTGGAGCCGCTGGTCGACTACTTCCGCGCGATCTCCGGTGAGCACCCCGACTGGGACGAGTACCGCGAGGCCATGCGCAAGCAGGGCAAGTCGCTGCTGCGGTTGACGATCGAGCGCTGGGGCCCGATCGCGACCGGCGGTTTCCCGCCCGAACTGGCCGACGACTAAGTCTCTGACAAGAACGGGCACCCGACCAGCTTGCGGATTTCCACGGCGAGTTGTGCCGGGTCGTCCACCGGCTTGGAGAAGGCCAGTCGCACGTCGTGGTCGCCCGCGACGGACTCGACCCGCAGGCGCAGCCCGTGCCGGTCGAGCCCCAGCGGGCGGATCGCCCCGCCACGCAGTTCCTCGGGCAGGTGCCGCCCCAACTGTTCGACCACGTCGGCGTGCTCGGTCTCCAGGTGCTGGAGCCAGCGCGCCTCGTAGTCGTGGAACGGATCGGGCGTGGCCGCGCTGAACATGTGCGGCCGCAGTGAATGCGTGCCGTCCGCGTCCGCGAGTACCAGCGACGCCGGGGTCAGGCGCAGCATGGTCAGCCCGTGGTTCACGTCGAGCAGCCGGTGGTCCGGCCGGTCGACGGCGATCGCGACCGCGCGCGCCCGCGCGGCGGGCGGGTCGAGCGGGCGCAGGAACCCGGTGATCCAGAGCAGGCCGCGGATCGGCTCGCGCAGGGGCACCGGGGCGTGGTCGGCGAGTTCGAGCATGACCCCGAACTCGCCGCGCTGGGTTTCCGCCGCGGCTTCGAGCAGCGGATGTCCGTCGGGCAGGAGCAGGCTGACACTGCCGCTGGCGTGCACGTGGTGCAGCACCGGGGTGACCCGGCTGCCGTCGTGCTCACCGCGGTCCACCGACGGCACCAGCGTCGCCGGGCAGTCGCGCGACGCGATGGTCTTGGCGCGCTCGGCGGGGTTCGGGGCCGGCGGGCGGCGAGTCGCGGTCGTGGGCTCGGTCAAGGTCCACCTCCTACTTAGGTGAGGCTAACCTGCTGGCGCGGGTTTGCAAAGTCAGGAACCGAGCACCCTTCGTGCGGCTTCGTCGGCTTCCACCACGCCACGCCGGATCGCCTCCAACTGCTCGGCCAGGCCGTCGAGGGAGGTGCCCGACGCCGGAGCCGGGTCGGCGGTCGCCGACAGTTCGACCGCCCGGGTCACCAGGCTCTCCAGGTCGAGCGTGCCCGCGTGCAGTTCGCCGAGCAACCTCGCGCGGAGGTCGGTGAGCCGTTTGGCCACGTCACGCTGGGCGCGGACGGCGTTCAGCGAGCGCAGGGTCGCCTCGTCGGTCCCGCGTTTGCGCAGACGCCGTTCCTCGGCGGCCAGTTCTCCGGTGTCGATGCGCCCCAGCGCATCACGGGTGGTCGACGAGCGTTCCGCCAGTCGCCGCAGGCTGCCCGCGGTTTCCGCGACCATCGGCTTCATGCCGGCGATCTGCTCGGCCAGTGGTCCCGGCGGCAGGGAGGCGCCGATCGCGCCGAAGCTCTCGCGCGCCCGCTCGGCCCGGTCGTAGTACGCGGCTTCTTCGCCGGTGAGCGCGGTTTCCGGCTTCTCCGGGCGGTCGAAGCCCGCGATCGCCGCCCTGGCGAGCAGGACGGCGACGCCGACCCCGGCCGCGGCGACCGACGGCAGCTGCACCGCCCAGGCCACCCCGGCGGACGTGCCCGCCAGCAGCAGCCCCCACGGCTCGCGCAGTTCTTCCCGGAAACCCATGGACCGCCTCAGAAGTTGGAGATCACCGCGGTGAACACCTGGTTGATGGTGTCCGGTTCGGACGAGTCGTACTCCGCCGCCTGCGTCGCTTCGGCCATGCGCTTGAGCACGTCCTGATCGGCGTCACCGCCATAGGCGATGGTGAACATCCGCACGGTCTCACTGCCGCTTTCCACCTGAAGCCTGCTGATCAGGTTGTCGAGGTCGAGGCTGCCCGGGTCCTCGTTGCGCCCGTCGGTGAGCACCACCACGGCGTTGATCGCGTCGGGAGCCAGGTGCGCCTTGAGGTATTCGTGTGCGGCCAGCGAGGTGTCGTACAACCCGGTTCCACCTTGGGGCGTAAGGCCTTCCAGCCGCGAGCGCAACGCGTCCCGGCGGCCGTCCTGGCCGACCGGCCCGATCGGCACCAGCTCGCGGTGGTCCCGATCGCCCTCCAGTTTGGTGGAGAACATCCACAGTCCGACCTGGTCCCGGTCGCCGAACTCGCCGAGCGCGCTCACCGCCGCCTGCTTCGCCAAGTCCATTTTGGACTTACCGGTGCCCTCGGCGGAGTCGCCCATCGAGCCGGAGACGTCCACCACCAGCAGCACGTTCGCCTTCTTGCGCAGCTCGGACCACGACTTCAGCACCAGGTCGAGCACCGGCGGGCTGGGCGGCCGGATGAGGTTGAGCTTCGTCTCCGGCAGCACGCCGTTGTCCACAGTGGCCTGTGGGCCTGGCTTGTTGTCCCAGCTGCGGAACCCCTGGTCCAGGAAGCGTTTCTGGGCGTCGTCGGAGCGCAGGAAGGCGAGGAAGTCCGCGGCCACCTGGCGGCGCGGGTCGTCGGCCCAGTTGAGCACCGCGTACGGGTGGTCGGAGTTCAGCGTGCCGTCGGCCGGGTACACCGCGACCACCGGCACCTTCGGCCGCGGGTGCTGGCCGAGCTTCGCCGGGTCGTTGGTCGGGTTGCCCTGGTTGTAGCCGATCAGCGAGTTCTCCTCGACGGCCACCGCGGAGACGTAGGACAGCGCCGCGCCCCGGTCGTCGGCCTGCAGCAGATTGGACAGGAAGGTGAGCGTGGTGTCGCCGTAGTGCACGATCGACTGCTCCACGCCGCCGACGAACGACTTCACCTCGGGCTTGTCCAGGTCCGGCGCGGTCAGGTCGGACGAGGTGCCGGTGGCCGCGAAGTAGGTGCCGATGGTGGCGTTCAGCCCGGAGGTCGACAGGTTCGGATTCGTCTTGCCGAGCCGGAAGGCACCCCATTCCGGGTGCCCGTACTTGGCCCAGCCCGCCGGATCCGTGGCGAGCGCGGCGAGGTCGCGCCAGCCGATGCCCTGGCCGGGCCAGCCGAGCGCCTTGGCCATCGGTTCCGGCATGGCGATCACCAGTGGCGCGTTGGCCAGCGACGGCGGTTGCTGGTCGAGCAGCACGTCGGGGCGGTCCTGGGTGGCGAGCCGCTGCCGCAGCAGGGTCGCCCAGCCGGACGCGGCCGGCGTCCAGACATCCGGGCGCGGGCCGTCGACCGCCTCGTTCCAGCCACCGGCCAGCGCCTGCATCGCCGCGCCCGAACTCTTCGACTGGACCAGCACGTCCACGCAGGTACCGGCGACCGTGCGCCCGCTGTACTCGCCGGCGAGCTGCTTGACGATGCCCGCCTTCTCCGGGGACGAGGCACCCGCAACTGCAGCGACTCCCCGGTGCACTTCGCCTCTTCCGCCTGGTCACCGCCATCCGAGGTGACCAGGCGGAGCGTGACGATCAACCCGGCGGCGAGCACCACCGCGCCGATGAAGGACCCGGTGCGCCTGCGTCTTCGACTTTCCTGGCCGGACAAGGTCATCTGGAACCTCCGCGCGGTCGGGGAACCATCATCCCCGGAAACCGCGCGGGAGCGGGAAACCTTGTCACAACGATCAGCGGCTGGGCCCGCGTCCCGACCACGTCCAGGCGTAACCGGGGTCTTCCGAAGCGTCCGCCGCTTCACCGAGGTCCAGCGGCGCGAAGGTGTCCACCATGACCGCGGTCTCGTCGAAGTAGTCCGCGCCGATCGAGGCCTCCGCCGCGCCCGGCTGCGGGCCGTGCGTGAAGCCCGACGGGTGCAGCGAAAGCGAGCCGATGCCGATGCCCGAGCCCTTGCGTGCCTCGTAGTTGCCGCGCACGTAGAACATCAGCTCGTCGGAGTCGACGTTCGCGTGGTTGTACGGCACCGGGATCGACTCGGGGTGGTAGTCGACCTTGCGCGGGCAGAACGAGCAGACCACGAAGTTCGGGCCTTCGAAGGTCTGGTGCACGGGCGGCGGCTGGTGCACGCGGCCGGTGATCGGCTCGAAGTCGTCGATGTTGAACACCCACGGGTACAGGCAGCCGTCCCAGCCGACCACGTCGAAGGGGTGGTTGGCGTAGGTGTAGCGGGTCAGCCCGGCGCGGTGGCGCACCAGGACCTCGACGTCCTCGCCCTCGGTCAGCATCGGCGCTTCCGGGCCGCGGATGTCTCGCTCGCAGTACGGCGAGTGCTCCAGGAACTGCCCCTTGCTCGACAGGTACCGCTTCGGCGGCCCGATGTGCCCGCGCGCCTCGATGGTGAGCAGCTGCAGCGGCTCGCGCGGCACCACGCGGTAGGTGCACGAGGTCGGGATGACCACGTAGTCGCCGTCGCCGATCTCCAGTGCCCCGTAGATGGTCTCCAGCGTGCCGCTGCCGCCCTGGACGTAGAGGAGCTCGTCCCCGGCCGCGTTGCGGTACAGCGGGCTCGGCACGGTCGCCACGGCGAAGCCGATGGTCACGTCGGCGTTGCCGAACAGCCGCCGCCGGTCGGTCACCGCGTCGGCGTCGGCGGTGAACTTGAGGTCCTGGGTGCGGAACGCCCGCGGCTTGAGCGGGTGGTTCGGCTGCAACGAGCCGCGCTCGTCCGGCACCGCGACCGCGTCGACGATCGCCGTGGGCAGGTGGCGGTGGTAGAGCAGGGCGGAGTCGGCGGAGAACCCCTCGACGCCCATCAGCTCCTCGGCGTAGAGGCCGCCCTGCGGTGAGCGGAACTGGGTGTGCCGCTTGTGCGGGATCTCCCCGACTCGGCGGTAGTAAGGCACGGACCCCTCCGGAAGGCTCGAAAATGTGTCCGATTTACGGACGTGTTTGTCCTGATGTCGTACGCTACTAGCGTGTCAGTCGTGTCAAGCGCTGTGGAACTCACGCCCCCCGGACCTCGCGGAATCCCGCCCCTGTTCGCCCGGCTCGTCGACGACTCCGCGCTCTTCCCGCCCGGGGACGCCGCGATGCCCGAAGCCCTGCGCTCGTACCTGGAGACCAGGGCGGGTGAGCACGCGGGTCTCGTCGGCCTGTTCCTGTGCCAGGCGTCGAGGCTGCCGGAGCTGATCACCGAGCTGATCAAGATCAAGCCGAAGACCCCGCTGCCGTTGTCGCTGATCATCGACACCGGGCTGGGCGGGGTGCCGAAGGCGATCTCGATCGTGGAATCCCGGGACGAGCTGCTCGACCTCCGCATGGTCGAAATGCCCGCGCCGTCGGACGTGGACGAGGTGTGGCTGGAACGGGTGTCCGAGTTCGTGCCGGAGGACGTCATCCGGGTGGTCGAGCCGCGCCGCGGCGTCGGCTGGCTGGACGGCGTGCGCAAGGTGATCGAGCACGGGAGCCGCCCGAAGATCCGCTGCGGCGGCCTGTCCAGCGAAAACTTCCCCAGCGTCGACGAGGTGGCCGACTTCCTGGCCGTGGTCAGCGCGCACACCGGCGCCTCGTTCAAGGCGACCAACAGCCTCCACCGGGCTGTCCGGCACGCGGACGCGCACACCGGCTTCGAGCACCACGGCTTCCTCAACCTGCTGGTCGCGTCGGGTCGCTGCCTGTCCGGCAAGGACGTGCGCGCGGCGCTGGAGGAGACCGACGGCGCCAAGCTGGCCCAGGAGGCGACCGAGCTGTCCGAGCCGGCCGCGAAGGCGGTGCGCGAGCTGTTCGGCTCCTACGCCTCGGCCACGCTGGACGAGCCGTTGGGCGATCTCAAGGGCCTGGGCCTGCTGTGAGCGGGAGATGAGTCGCGAGGGCTCGCTGACCCTCGAGCGGGGGCTGGCGCTGCTCCAGGCGGTGGCGGACGCGGGCAGCGAGGCCGCGACCATCTCCGAGCTGGCCGTCGCCATCGGCGCCAGCCGCCCGGCGGTCTACCGCCTGCTGGTGCCGCTGGCCGAACGCGGCCTGGTCTGGCGCGACGGGTCGAAGGTGCGCCTGGGCGTCGGGCTGCTGCGGTTGTCCGGCCAGGTGCTGCCGCAGCTGCGGCAGGCGGCGCAGCCCGTGCTGCGGGACCTGGCCGAGGCGGTCGGCGCCACCGCGCACCTCTCGGTCGCCGAGGGGGAGCAGGTGCAGGCGATCGCCGTGGTCGAGCCCTCGTGGACGAACTTCCACGTGGCCTACCGCGTCGGCAGCCGCCACCCGATCACCGCCGGCGCCGCGGGCAAGGCGATCATGCTGCGCGGCGAGCCGGGCTGGATCGCCACGAGCGGCGAACTGCAGCCCGGCGCGTCCGGCGTGGCGGCGCCGGTCCGCGGACTACCGGGATTGCGGGCCAGCGTCGGCGTGATCTCCCTGGACCCCCTCGACACGGCCGCTGTGGGCCCGAGGGTGGTCGAAGCAGCCGCGACCCTCACCGGCGTGCTGAGCTGAGTTTTTGGCCGTGCCTCCGGCACGGCGGGTGAGGTCGCTTTGAGCCGTTCATTGGGCCGCGGCACGCCGTGCCGCTGGGCGGCCCGACGCGCCCCAGCCCAATGAACGGCGCGACCTCACCGGTGTGCTGAGTTGAGCAGTGGCCGCGTCATGGTGAGGAGCAGGGCCAGGTCGACGGCGAACAGCACGCGCTCGAACAGGCCGAGCGTGATCACCGGGTCCGCCGGGCCGGTGCTCATGATCCAGGCGAAGCTGGCCAGCACCACGCCCAGCGTGACGGCGCTGGCCACGGACAGCCGCCGGATGGTGGTCCGCCGCGGCTCCCACGGGCAGCGGGCGTCCGAGCGGCGGGTGAGCAGCCAGCCCGCGAGGGGCAACGAGATGAACGCGAGCACCGCGCCCCCGTTGTGCAACTGACCGCTGAGCGTGCGAGCCGCGCCGTCCGCGTCGACGGGCACCAGCCCGCACACGACCAGCCCCGCACACCAAAGCCCCAGCAGCACCGGCACCGCGCCACCGCGGCGGGACCTGGCGATCCCGACCAGCAGGGCGAGCGAACCGGCCGCGAGCGCCAGGCACATCACGCCGAAGATCGGCGCGGCCCCGGCGTTCACGTACTCCGACAGCGTCCGCCACAGCGGGCTGACCTCGGCGGACAGGCGGATGTGCAGGTGGATCGCGATCAGCACCGCCACCCCCATGCCGGCCAGCGCCAGCCGCCCGGCCAGTCCGGGCTCCCTGGTCGGCAGCGTGCTCACTCGCGTTCACCTCGGCTTCGTAGAACAGACACGAGCCAGTCATGTTATGCGAATGAGACCTTCGCTGTCTCGCGAGGTCGCGCCGTTCACTGGGCTGGGGCGCGTCGGGCCGCCCAACGGCACGGCGTGCCGCGGCCCAGGGAACGGCTCAAAAGCGACCTCGCCCGCCGTGCCGGAGGCGCGGCCAAAAATAGAGCTCTAGGCGAAGGTCTGCCACAGGGCGGCGACGCTGAACGCGCTGAAGACGAAACCGGCCACCCGCTGGATCAGCTTCGGGCGGATGCGGCTGCGGACCTTCTGCCCGACGAACACCGCGATCCCGGCCACCGCGACCAGCGCGCAGAAGGCCCCGACGCCGACCGCGACCGGCTGCTCGAGGCGGGCGGCGAGCCCGGCCGTGGCGAGCTGCGAGGCGTCGCCCCACTCGGCCGCGAACAGCACGCCGAACGAGGTCAGCGAAGACCGCAGGAAGGTGACCGGACCGGGACCGATGCGCGCGGCCCCCTCCTCGCCGTCCGCCGCCGGGGCGAAGCCCTCGCGGAGCAGGAAGTACGCGCCGACGCCGAACATCACCGCGACGATTCCGGACACGAGTGTTTCCGGTAACAAGGTGAGCACGCTGCCGAACAACACCGCGATCGTGCTCTGCACGGCGAACGCGGCGGTGACCCCGGCGAATACCGGCCAGGCCCGGAAACGGGTGGTCAGCACCAGGGTGGCGACCAGGGTCTTGTCCGGCAGTTCGACGGCGAGAACCAAGCCAAAAGTGCTGATCAGGGCCAGTAGAGCGGCAGACATAGCGAACTTCACCTTCTTTCACTTCAACGATAAAGGCGAGATTCGGAGATGTGAAGCAGATGGGAATCGCGAATCGGCGTTTCAGTACCCGGACGAAATGATTTTCGGCATGCCGAAATAAATTCTTCCCCGTCCGGGTACATTGGTTTCATGACTGCCGAGAACGTCGTCGTGACGACCACCACCGACAGTGAGGACGCGGCCAAGGCGCTGGCCGCCGGTGCCATCGAGGCGAGGCTGGGCGCGTGCGCGCAGGTCGTGGGCCCGGTCACCAGCGTGTACCGCTGGGAGGGCGCGGTGCAGACCGATCAGGAGTGGCGGGTGGAGGTCAAGACCACCGCGCGGCGCATCGAGGAACTGACCGCCCACCTGCTGGAACACCACACCTACGACACGCCGGAGGTGATCGCGACGCCGATCACCGGCGGCAGCCCGGCCTACCTCACCTGGCTCGGCGAAGAGACTCGCTGATCAGGACCTAAGTCCTGGGATAGACGGGACCAGTTGAACTGGTAGCCGGCCCCGCCCGAGACGAGAGTCGAAGGCGTGGAAGTACTCGAACTCGCGCGGTGGCAGTTCGGCATCACCACCGTCTACCACTTCCTGATGGTCCCGCTGACCATCGGGCTCTCACTGCTGGTCGCCGGGATGCAGACGGCCTGGGTGCGCACGGGAGACGTGCGCTACCTCAAGATGACCAAGTTCTGGGGCAAGCTGCTGCTGGTCAACTTCGCCATGGGCGTGGTGACCGGGATCGTGCAGGAGTTCCAGTTCGGGATGAACTGGAGCGAGTACTCCCGCTTCGTCGGTGACGTGTTCGGCGCGCCGCTGGCGATGGAGGGGCTGGTCGCCTTCTTCGTCGAGTCGACCTTCCTCGGCCTGTGGATCTTCGGCTGGGACCGGCTGCCGAAAAAGGTGCACCTGGCGTGCGTGTGGGCCTTCTCGCTGGCCACGGTCGCCTCGGCGTACTTCATCCTGGCGGCGAACTCGTGGATGCAGCACCCGGTCGGCGTCGAGTTCGTGGACGGCAAGCCGACGATGAACTCGATCTGGGCGGTGCTGACGAACAACACCGCGCTGGCCGCCATCCCGCACACCGTCGCGGGCACCTTCTCGGTCGCGGCGGCCTTCGTGGTCGGCGTCGCGGCCTGGCACCTGTGGCGCAAGCGGTCGGGCGACGACGAGCACCGCGCGGTGTGGCGCTCGTCGATCCGGCTCGGCGGCTGGGTCGGTGTGGTGGCCTTCGCCGTGCTGGCGATCACCGGTGACGTGCAGGGCAAGCTGATGTTCGAGCAGCAGCCGATGAAGATGGCCTCGGCGGAGGCGCTGTGCCACACCGAGGCGCCGGCCAGCTTCTCGATCATGGCGATCGGCGACGTGGCGGACGCCGAGTGCGAGGACGTCAAGACCTTCACCGTGCCGGCGCTGCTGTCCTTCCTGGCGCACAACGACTTCACCACCGAGGTGAAGGGCGTGGAGGACCTGGTCACCGAGTACGAGGCCAGGTACGGCACGCACTACCCGGACGACCCGCGCCTGGGCGAACTGGCCGGGCAGCCGATCGACTACGTGCCCATCCTGCCGGTGACCTACTGGGGTTTCCGCGCGATGATCGGCTTCGGCGCGATCTCGGCGGGCCTCGGCGTGCTGGCCCTGTGGCTGACCCGGCGGGGGCGGATCCCGGCGAACCCGTGGTTCCCGCGGCTGATGCTGCTGGGCATCGTGACCCCGTTCGTGGCGAACAGCGCCGGCTGGATCTTCACCGAGATGGGCAGGCAGCCGTTCGTCGTGGTCCCGAACCCGACCGGCGTGGACGGCGTGTGGATGTTCACCGCGACGGCCGTGTCGAACCTGAGCACCGGCGAGGTGTGGACCTCGCTGATCGGCCTCACCACGATCTACCTGGCACTCGGCGTGGTCGAGGTGTTCCTGCTGCGGAAGTACGTCCGGGGCGGCGTCGACGGCGTCATGCCCCCGCCCGCCGAACCCACCCCCGAAGACGACGACAAAGCCCTGTCGTTCGCCTACTGAAAGCCGAGACCCATGGGCCATCCACACCCACCCCAGCTACAACCCCCGCCACTCCCAGGGGGGCGTTCCCAGGTCCAGCGTATCCAGCCCCGGGCGCGCGTGGGGCTGTCCACAGGTTTCTGTGGACAACTGCTCCCGTTGTGCACAACTTGGGGAAAACAGGTTTCACGTGGCACAACACCTACGGAGGTGGGCTAGATGGACCTCGAGACGCTGTGGTTCATCATCATCGCGGTCTTCTGGCTCGGCTACCTCTTCCTCGAGGGCTTCGACTTCGGCGTCGGCATGCTGCTGCCGGTGCTCGGCCGCGGCAACACCGAGCGGCGCGTCATGATCAACACCATCGGCCCGGTCTGGGACGGCAACGAGGTGTGGCTGATCGTCGCGGTCGGCGCCACCTTCGCCGCCTTCCCCGGCTGGTACGCGACCCTGCTTTCCGGCGTCTACCTCCCGGTGCTGGTGGTGCTGCTCGCGCTGATCGGCCGCGGCGTCGCCTTCGAGTACCGCGGCAAGGTCGACTCCGACCGCTGGCGCCGCACCTGGGACCGGGTGATCGTGCTCGGCTCGTGGCTCCCGCCGCTCGGCGTCGGCCTGCTGCTGGCCACCACCATGCTCGGCCTCCCGCTCGACGCCAACGGTGATCGCCTAGGCGGCCCCTTCGAGGCCGTCCGCTGGGACACCCTGCTCGGCGCACTCGCCTTCGCCGGTTTCTCGCTGGTGCACGGCGCCGCGTTCCTGACCCTCAAGACCGAGGGCGAATTCCGCGCGCACGCCAGGGCCGTCGCGCTGAAGGTGCTGCCGTTCGCGTTGCTGCCGATGTTCGCCTTCCTGGTGCTCGTCCAGCTCCGCGAAGGTGCACTGTGGACGGTGATCACGCTCGCCGTGGCCGTGCTGTCGGCGATCGTGGCCTGGACGCGGCTGGCCGCCGACCGGGACGGGCAGGCCTTCGCCGCGCTCGGCGTGCTCATCGCCACCGCCGCGATCACCCTGTTCGGCGCCCTCTACCCGGACGTCCTCCCGTCCACCGGCGACCCGGCCAACACGCTGACCATCGACGGCACCGCCTCCAGCCCGTACGCCCTGCAGGTGATCACCTGGGTCGGCGCGTTCGGCGCCCCGGCCGTGCTGGTCTACCAGGGCTGGACCTACTGGGTGTTCCGCAAGCGGATCGGCACCCGCCACATCCCGCCGGTGCACACCCCATGACCCCCGGCCGCACCACCCTTCCCGCCAATTTGTCCACAGTGGACAAGGTGCGGCCGGGACCCGGCCCGCTCGGCGCGCTGCCCGCCCTTTCCCCGGTGGCGCGCCGGGCACTGGTCCTCGCCGCGGTGCTGGCCGCGGCCAACGCCGCACTGCTGGTGGCGCAGGCGTTCCTGCTCGCTTCGGTACTCGCGTCGGTCGTCGGGGGCGACGCGGGGATCGGTGGCCGCACCGCCTGGCTGCTCGGCGCCGTCCTCGGACGCGCGCTGGTCAGCTGGGCGGTGCGGGTGGTCTCCGCCAGGGCCGCGGCCGGCGCCAAGGAGGAACTGCGCGCCAAGGTCGCCGACCACGCCGCGGCGCTCGGCCCGGAATGGATCGCCGCCCGCGGCACCGGCGAGCTGACCGCGCTGACCACCCGCGGTCTCGACGCGCTCGACGCCTACTTCACCACCTACCTGCCCGCACTGGTCACCGCCGCCGTGGTCCCGCTCGGCGCCGGCGCGGCGGTGCTGTTCGCGGACTGGCCGTCGGCGGTGCTCATCGCGCTGACCGTGCCGCTGCTGCCGATGTTCGCGATCCTGGTCGGGAAGTACACCGCGGACCGGGTCGCCGACGCGACCGAAGCCACCCACCGCCTGTCCGGCCGCCTGCTGGAACTGGTGCGCGCGCTGCCGGTGCTCGCCGCGTTCCGCCGAGCCGGAGCGCAGGTCGAGGCGGTGCGCCAGGTCTCCGACCGCCATCGCCGCGACACCCTCAAAACCCTGCGCGTGGCCTTCTCATCGGCCTTCGTGCTCGAACTCGCCGCGACGCTCTCGGTGGCGCTGGTCGCCGTGGTGATCGGCGTGCGGCTGGTGTCGGGTGATCTGTCGCTGGCCATCGGGCTGGGCGTGCTGATCCTGGCGCCGGAGTGCTTCCAGCCGCTGCGAGCCGCGGGCGCCGCCTTCCACGCCAGCGAGGATGGTGTCGAGGCGGTGCGCCGGGTCAGCGAGGTCCTCGCCGAACCGGTACCCGCTCCGGGGGTCACCAAGGTCCACAAAGGACAGATTCGGGTGCGCGACCTCCGCGTGCGCCGCCGTGACGGGTTCGCGCCGGACGGTGAGACGTTCACCGCCCGCCCCGGCGAGATCACCTGGCTGCGGTCGCCGAGCGGCGCCGGGAAGTCCACCACCCTCGCCACCCTGCTGGGCTTCACCCGGCCCGACTCGGGCGTGATCACCGTCGGCGGACAGCCACTCGCGGACGCCGACCTCGCGCACTGGCGCCGCCAGATCGCCTGGGTGCCGCAGTCGCCCGCGTTCACCGGCGGCACCGTCCGCGACGAACTCCGCCTCGCGCTGGCCGACCGGGACGTCGAACCCACCGAGGACGAGTTGCTCAGTGGCCTAGTGGCTCTGAGGCTGAGTGGTTTGGTGGATCAGCCACTTAGCCACCTGTCCACTGGACAACGCCAGCGGGTCGCGGTGGCCAGGGCACTGCTCCGCGTCCGGCACGGCGCGTGGCTCCTGCTGCTCGACGAGCCCACGGCCCACCTCGACGGTGCCTCGGCCAAGCGCGTGATGAAGGCGATCAACCAGGCCGCCGCGATGGGCGCCGCCGTGGTGATCGCCGCGCACGACCGGTCGAAGACGTCGACCGAAGAGGAATCCGGCGAGAAGAACACAGCTGCGGACGCGCCGGTCGAGCACAAGGCCAAGCCGCTCGCGCTGCGCGCGCTCGCCGACCGCTCCTTCCTCACCGGAGCGGCACTCGGCGCCGGCGCCTTCCTCGCCGGGATCGCGCTGACCGCAACCTCCGGCTGGCTGATCGCCAAGGCGTCGCAGCAACCGCCGATCCTCACCCTGACCGTCGCGGTGGTCGGCGTCCGGACGTTCGGCCTCGCGCGAGCCGCGCTCCGATACGTCGAACGGCTCGCCACGCACGACGGCGCCTTCCGCACCGCGACCCGCCTGCGCGTCGACCTGTGGCGCGCGCTCGTGCGCATCGGCCCGGTCGGCACCGCCGCGTTGCGCCACGGCGAGGGCCAGCGCCGCATGGTGTCCGATGTGGACACCGTGCGCGACCTGCTGCCCCGGGTGATCTCGCCGCCGCTGGTCGCGGTGCTGGTGGTGGCGGGCGCGGTCGCCGTGCAGACGGCCGTGCTCCCGATCGCCGGGCTGTACCTCGCCGTGGCGGCACTGGTCGCCGGGCTGCTCGCGCCCGCACTCGCCCTCCGGCTCGAACGCCGCTCCACCTCGGCGCTCGCCGAGGGACGGCGTGACGTGGCCGCCCGGGTCCTCACACTCTTCGAAGCCGCCGCGGAACTGCTCGCGTTCGGCGCCTACCGCGAACACCGGCGCGCACTCGCCATCGCCGACGACCGGCTCACCGCGAACGCGCGTCGCCAGGCGTTCGGCGCGGGCGCCGCCGAGGCGCTGGTGGTGCTCGCGATGGGTGGCGCGACGGTCGCGTCGACCATGGCGGCCGCCGCCGACGGCACGCTCACCCCGGTGCTGGCGCCGGTGGTCGCCCTGGTGCCGCTCGCGCTCGCCGAGGTGCTGCTGCAACTGCCGCCGGTCGCGCAGCACTGGGACGAACTCCGCCGCGCCCGCACCCGGCTCGCCGCGATCTTCACCGCGCCCGACGGTCCGAAAGCCGCGCACGCCGACGACGTCGAACTGGCCGACGTCGACCTGCGCTGGCCGGGTGCGCCCGAGCCGGTGCTGCGGGACATCACGCTGACCATCCCGCGAGGCGCGAAGGTCGCGATCACCGGTCCGTCGGGTGCGGGCAAGTCGAGCCTGCTCGCGCTCCTGCTCGGTTTTCTCGCTCCGGAACGCGGTCGCGCCGTCATGCCGGAAGCGGTCGCGTGGGCACCTCAAGAGCCCGGCCTCGTCGCCACCACTGTCGCCGAGAACCTGCGCCTCGCCGATCCGCACGCGACCCCCGACCGGCTGCGCGCGGCGCTCGACACCGCCGGGCTCACCGACGTGGACCTCGACACCATGTTGGGCAGCGGAGGAGCCGGACTGTCCGGCGGGCAGGCGCAACGAGTCGCGCTGGCACGCGCGGTGCTCGCCGCGGAGGCGAGCGCTCTCGTCCTGCTCGACGAGCCGACCGCGCACCTCGACGAGCAGACCGCCTACGAGGTTCGCTCCCGGCTCGACGAGGCACTGGCGGACAAGACCGTGATCTGGGTCACTCACCGCATGGAGGAGGCCGCCGCCGCGGATCTCCACCTGGACGTGCGGGACGGGCGAGTGCGCGTGCTGTCGAGAAGCGGTGTTTAACTTGTTGGCGCTGATGGACCCGACACTTGCCGCGCGCGCCCTCGCGGCCGCCACCGAGATCACCACCACCGCCCTGTCCGACGAGGACCCGGCGGCGGTGCTGGGTTCCGTGGTCCGGCACGCCGCCGAACTCGCGCGCGCCGACCTCGGCCTGCTGATGACCCGCGCCGAAGACAGCACGGTGGTGGTCGAGGCGGTGGCGGGCACACCCGGCGAGAACGTGCTGGGCCTGGTGCTGCCCGCCGAATCCGCCGCGGGCCGGGTCGCGCAGGGCGCCGAGTCGGTAGTCACCGCCGACGTGACCACCGACCCCCGCACCGCGCCCTACGTGCCCCGCGAACTCAGCGGGTTCGGGCCGTTCGCGGCGGCGCCGTTCGGCAGCGGCGGGCGCCGCCTCGGCGTGCTCACCGTCTACCGCGAACGCGGCAGCGAGCCGTTCTCCGAAGAGACCGTCGAGGTGCTGACCGCCTTCGCCACCCAGGCCGGTGTGGTGCTCGCGCTCGCCGAAGGGGCCAACGCGCGTCATCGCGTGACGCTGTACCAGGAGCGCGAACGCATCGCCCGCGAACTGCACGACGTGATCGTGCAGCGCCTCTACGCCGCCGGGATGCAGCTGGACCGGGTGCGGCGGCGCATGAGCAAGCGGTTCGCGCGCGCCGATGAGGCCCGGCTGGGCGAGGCGATCGACCAGCTCGACGAGACGATCGAGGAAATCCGCGGCACCGTGCGCGCGCTGCGGTCACCCGAGCCGGAGCAGCAACAACTGCCCGCCACCGACCTCGCCGAGTCCGCGCGCGCCGAGGTCCGCATCGCCGGTGAACTGCTCGGTTTCCCGCCGACCCTGGAACTTTCCGGCGAACTCGCCGACATCCCGGCCGAGCGCGCCGACCACATCCGCGCCGCCCTGCGTGAAGCACTGTCCAATGTGGTCAGACACTCCGGCGCCAGCGAATGCCGGGTGACGCTCCTCCGTGACGCCGGTGAGATCCGGTTGCGCGTGCGGGACAACGGTTCCGGCGTCCCGCACGACGTGGCCAAGCGCGGCCTGCGTCACCTGGCCGAACGCGCCGACGCCTCGGGCGGGAAGTTCTACCTGAACTCGTCCCCGAGCCTGGGCACCCTGGTGGCTTTCGACCTGCCGCTTTAGCGTTTCTCGCGGCGGGCGATCCAGGCCGCGGCCTGCGTCCGCCGCTGCATGCCGAGCTTCGCCAGCACCGAGGTGACGTAGTTCTTCACCGTTTTCTCCGCCAGGAACAGGCGTTCGGCGATTTCCCGGTTGGACATGCCCTCGCCGATCAGCTCGAGGATGCTGCGTTCGCGCTCGGTCAGGCCCGCCAGCTCGTCCGCCGGCGGCTGCCGCATCTTGTCCAGCACCTTCGCCGTGGTCCGCGGATCGAGCAGCGACCGCCCGGCGGCGACCTCGCGCACGGCGTTGACCACGTCCTGCCCGCGCACCTGCTTCAACAGGTACCCCGAGGCCCCGGCCATGATCGCGCCGACGACCGCCTCCTCGTCGTCGAAGGCGGTGAGCATCAAACACTGCGGCGGGTTCGGGCGTGACCGCAGTTCGCGGCACAACTCCACCCCGCTGCCCTCGCCGAGCCGCACATCCACCACGGCGACGTCCGGTTCGAGGTGCATCGCCACGGCCAGCGCCTCGTCCACCCCGCCCGCCTCGGCGACCACCTCGATGTCCGGTTCGTCGCCGAGCAGATCACGCAGCCCGCGCCGCACCACCTCGTGGTCGTCGACGAGCAGAACCTGGATGGGCACGCCCCGAGGTTACGCGGCCTGCGCGGCGGTGACGCGGTGGACGAGCACGATGACCATGCCCGCCGCGATCGCCTGGAGCGCGGTGGCCGCCGTGGTCAGGACGGCGGCTTCCCGCAGCGTCTCGGCGGAGACGGTCCGCAGCACGATCTGGGTGACGTACTGGTCGAGCAGCACGCTCGCCACCAGCACGGCCCACCAGCGGCCGATCAGCGGGTCGCCGCGCAGGTGGGTCAGGTCGGTCTCGGTCCTCGCCTCGGCGCGGCTCGCCTTCTCGATGTCGGAGAGCACCTGGGCGGGGAACCAGAAGTTGACCAGCGGGCAAAGCCAGCCGCCGACCACCCAGCCGCGCGCGCGGTGGTGCCGGGCAGGGGAGAGGGCCTCGGCGTTGAGCCGCGCGCGCCAGCTCCAGAGGAGGAACAGGCCGCCCGCGACCAGCGTGACCACCACATGGGTCACGGCGAGCACCAGGCTCAGGTCCTCGGCGTCACGCAGATCGGCCATGGTGAGCCCGGCGACGTCGGCGATGTAGTCGTCGGCCACCGACGACGTGTGCCAGTCGGCGACCGTCACCGCCACCCCGGCCAGCGCGGAGAGGGCCACGAGCGCGCTCGTGGCCCTGGCTTGCCCGCGCAACGGCGCCAACGGGCGGGTGGGCAACTGCTGTTCGGACATGACTTCCCCCAGAAGACGCCGGCCAGCTGCCGGAATGCCTGCTCATCGCGGAGGAAGACCGCCGCGTTTCACCTCCGCCGCCGGACGCGGGTCATGAACCAGGTCAGTCCGACGATCAGCAGGGCGAACAACAGCAGTCCGGCACCGAGCGTCGCGATCAGCACGAAGCGGTCGCCCTTGGACAACGCGCCGTTGAGCGTGACCTGCAACGATCCGACGGCGAACGCGATGGCCGCGGTGAACACGGCGACCACCTCCACCATCCGCACCGGCGAGGACTGCACGGTGTCGCGCAGCGCCGCGTTCTCCGCCTTCAACTCGGCCAGCAGCCGCTGCTGCTCGGTCATCCAGCGGGCGCGCCGCTCCTCGGTCCGGATCGCGTTCCGCTCGGCCAGGTACTGGTCCTGGAGCAGGCCGTGGCTGCTGCGGTTGCCCATCGTCGGCAGCAGCTCCAGCGCGGTGTCGATGCTGCGCAGTGCCTCGTCGTACGCCTCGCAGATCCGGTGACCAGCGGCGAGCCGGTAGTGGAAGATGTGGTTTTTCGGGTACTTCTCCACGGCTTCACCGGCGTGGGTGCGGAGCAGCTCGCCCTGCCGGTCGAAGGGCCGGCTCCACCAGAGGCCGTTCAAGCAGATGTCGACCACCGCCGAGGTGCGGTCCGGCGCCTTCCAGGCCTGCTCGAACAGCCGGACCGCGTGCTCCGAGGTGACCGAGTGCCTGCCGAACGCGGCGAACGCCTCCAGTGCCAGGAACAACGGCCCTTCGCGCAGCTTGCCCGCCGCCATGGCCAGTAGGGACGACTTGAGGAATTCGCCCAGTTCCTCGCAGTTGAAGTTCGCCCGGAACTTGCCGGCGTGGTAGAGCGTGGCGAAGTAGGCGATCTCCGGCGAGCGGTCTTCGCCGTTGACCAGCGCGCCGGTCGCGCGTTCCACCTCCGCACCCGCCTGGATGTTGTCCCGGGTGATGAAGGCGTAGCCCAGGGCCCACTTCTCGGTGACCGTGGTGCGGGCGTCCGCCGCGACGTGGTCGGCGAGCCAGCGCGCGCACCGCGTGGCCGTCTCCACCGTCGGCCGGTCGAGGAAGCGGAGCCGCCAGTAGCGGTCAGCGCAGATGAGCAGGCCGTCGCCGTTGAAGTCCGCCGACTCCACGGCGAATCCGGGCTCGACACCTTCGTCGAAGAACCGCTGGGCGTGGCGCTCGCAGAGCCGGTCGAGTTCCCGGCTCCCGGTGGCGGCGGCGTGGGCGAGTTCGGCGGCGATCGTTTCTTCCATGTTCCCCTCGTGCGCGCGGTCATCGGTCCTGCTCGGCTCGGCCGATGTTAGTCAGGGGAATCGCTCCATCGGGCTACTCTGTGTGAATCTTTCCGCACTCTTGGTTTACTCGGTGGTCGAGGACCGGTGAGCTGGGACGGGAGTGGGATGGCGGACTGGCGGGACGAGGCTGCCCGGGCGGTCGTGGTGGAGTTGGGGCACGCCAGGGACGGTGGCGGCTGGCTGGTGCTGGGCAAGGTGCGGCCGCTGGCCGCGGAGGGCTGGTACGCGGCTGACCTCCGCGGGCGCTGGATCGGCCCCGAGCACCTCGTGCGGCTGTGCGTCGCGGGGGTGGCCGGCGGGGTGTCGGTGCCGGTGCAGGAGAGCCGCATGCGGGGTGGGGTGGTGCGGTTCCGGGTGGCCGGGCCGTTGCCCGCCGGGTGTGATCGGGTGTGGGCCGAGGTGCGCTCGCCCCGGGATCTGCGCCGGAGGGTGGCCGACGGGTTGCAGGCGATCGCGGAAGCGCCGCTGGCTGACCAACTCGCCGCCGCCGATTTGGACCCCGTGCCCGACGGGGAAGCGCCGGAGGAGTTCAACGCCGAGCAGAAGTCCGCTTACCGCGCCTGCCTCGAACCCGGCGTCCGCCTGGTGTGGGCGCCGCCTGGTACCGGGGCGACCCGCGTGCTCGCCCAGGCCGCGGAAGACCTCGCCGCGGCGGGCAAGAGTGTGCTCGTCCTTTCCGCCGACGCGGAACTGGTCGCCAAGTTCGCCCCCGAGCCGCCAGCGGCGAACCCCGAGTTGACCTCGGTGCTCGACGACCTCGCCGAGCTGGACCGGGTCGTCGCCCGGGTGTCCTTTGTGGACGAACAGCTGGGCGGGTACGACCACGAGGAATTCCAGGCGCTGACCCAGCGCATCGAGCACGAGGACCGCGTCGGTGAGCTGGAGACCGAGCTGGCGCGGACCACCGAGCTGCACCGCGCCGCCACCGTCCGGCTGGAAGAGACCCAGGCCGCGTTGCGGGCCGCGCGGGTCGAGCGCGGGCAGGTCGAGTACGAACGCGGTCAGCTGGAGAAGGCCGCCGAGCTGATCACCGAGCTGGAGCGCCTCACCCCCGAGGGCTCGCTGTCCAAGGTGAAACCGGCCCACCGGCGCCAGACCCGTGAGCAGGCCAGGCTCAGCGAGCTGATCGAGGAGCACCTCGCCGCCGCGCACCCGATCACCGAAGCCGACATCACCCGCCTCGACGTGCGGCTGACCAGGGCCGAACACGCGCTGGACGAAGCCGCGCGCGTGGAGAGCGACGCCTACCTGAAGGTCGTCGCGCTGCGGCGGCACATCCTCAAGGCCCGCGCCAACGGCGTCGTGTCCGAAGAGGACCGGCAGCGCCACGCCGAGCAGACCCGCCGCGCGCTGGCCGACCTGTACGCCGAGCGCGAGGAACTGCGGGCCACCGCCGAGGACCGCGCCGCCCGGCGCAACCGGCTGGAGCAGCGCCTGGTGTGGCTGACCGAGCAAGCCATCCACCAGCATCGTGAAGCCGAGGCGACGGCCGTCGCCGAGGGGCGCGTGGTGGTCACCGAGACCATTCCGGATCGGACGTTCGACGCCGTCCTGGTCGATCGCGCCGCCTCCCTGCGGCTCGCCGACGCGCTGCTCGCGGTGTCCCGGGCCGCCGAAACCGCCGTGCTGTTCGGTGATTTCCGCCTGCCGGGGCCGGAAATCCGGCCCGCGAAGCTGACCCAGACCTCGGTCGTGCGCACCTGGCTGGCCACGGACGTCTTCGCGCACTGCGGCATCAAGACCCCGGAAGCCGCCCAGGACCACGAGGGTTGCGTGGTGCTGCGGCGGCAGTACACCGGGGAACGCGCGCTCGCCGATGCCGTCGCCTACGGCTTCCTCGACGGCGACCACGAGTCCGTGCCGGAGATCGTGCTGGTCGACACGCTGGCCCTGCCCGAACTGTGCCGTCCGCACCTGCGGGCCACCGGCTGGTCGCCGATCGACGGGCTGCTGGCCGGACGGCTCACCGAGGTCCACGGCGGGCAGGGGGAGTCCTTCGGCCTGCTGACCGGCTACCCCCGGCGGCTCGGCGTCGAACTGGCCGCCGTGCGGGACGCGGACCCGGCGCTGACAGCCGCGGCGGGCACCCCGCGCGCGCTGGCCGGGCTGCGGTTCGACGCCGTCGCGGTCGACCTGCTCAGCGCCACCGACACCACGCAGCGCACCCTGCTCACCGCCGGGGTCGCCGCCGCCCGCCACCGCCTCTACCTGCTCGCCGACCTGGGTGCGGTCAAGGCCGCGCCGATCGGCAGCGCACTCGGCGCGGTCAACGCGCTGCGCCTCCAGCAGGCGATCGAGGTGCGGCAGGCAGGCGACCTGCTCACCCCGGTGACCACCGAAGACATCGCCGACCACCTCGCGCGGGCGCGCGAATCGGTGTGGCTCTGGGCGCCGTGGAGCGAGGAGGAGGTGCCGGACCTGCTGCCCGCGGTGGCCGCCGCGGTCGAGCGCGGGGTGGACGTGCGCGCGGTGCTGCGGCCCGACGGCAACCCGCTGATCCGCGCCCTGCGCGGCCGTGGCGCGACGGTGATCCGCGCGCGCACGGCCCACCGCAAGATCGCCGTGATCGACCGGCGCACCCTCCTCTTCGGCGCCACGCACTTGCCGGTGCACGGCGAGCGCGCCGAAGTGGTGGTGGTCCGGGAGGGGCCGCGGTTCGCCAGGAAACTGCTCGCCGACCTGCCCACCGAGGAACAGCGGCACGACGCCGCCGTGCCCGAACCGCGGAGCGACCGCAGGCGCGTGAACGCGGCTCGTTAACTCTTTCGGGGGAATCTCAGTTCGTTGCGGTCGATCTTCGCGTTGGCCGCTTCGTAGAGGTCGATCCCGAGCACGTCGGCCAGCCGGACCAGGTACAACGTCACGTCCGCGATCTCGTCGAGCACGTTCGCCTCGAGCTCCGGATCCGACCGCCAGCCCGCCGACTCCTCCGGGGTCAGCCACTGGAACAGCGAGGTCAGCTCACCCGCTTCGCCGGACAACGCCATCACCAGGTTCTTCGGCGTGTGGAACGGTTCCCAGTCACGCGCGTCGGCGAACTCACGGAGCCGCCGGATCAGGTCTTCGAGGGTCACCGGCACTGCCTATCACGCCCGGCATCACCCGCTTGAGCGCGTAACACCCGGAACGACGGGGCGATAAACGGAACCATCCGGGACTCAGCCCCCGCTCGTTCCTCCGGAGGACCACTCCCCATGCGCTCTTTCCGCCTCGCCGCCGGTGCCGTGGTGACCGGCACCACCCTGTTCGCCCTCGGTGCCGGTCCGGCGCTCGCCGACGAACTCCCCGCCGGAATCCAGACCGAGACCTCCTCCTCCGCGTCCTCCAGCAGCTCGGCGCCGTCGGTGCCGCCGGCGTCGAGCGCCACCATGACCAGCACGACTGCCAAGGACAAGGACTGCGCCGATTTCGCCACCCAGGCCGACGCGCAGGCCGAGTGGGCGAAGGACCCGAGCGACCCGCACGGGCTCGACGCCGACGACGACGGCTACGCCTGCGAATCGCAGTTCGGTGAACCGTCCGGCCAGGTCAAGAAGACCCCATCGGGTGGCGTCGACACCGGCGGGTCCGAGGACAGTTCGTCGTCGGCGCCGCTCGCCGCGCTCGGCGGCCTGACCCTGCTCGGTGGGAGCGCCGCCGCGGTGCTCGCCAGTCGTCGCAGAGCCGGGCGCTGACGTGGACCGGGCACGCTGGAAGGTCGCCGCGGCCTGCGGATCGGCGTTGACGGTGGTGATCGCGGTCGGGGTGGTGCTGTTCGCGCTGCCGACGCCCGAGCAGCACCCCGCGCCACGCACCGCGGCCGCGCCCGTCCTCGAGACGCCGCTGCCCAGCGTGACCTCCACGCTGGCCGCGGCGCCCGCCGAGCCGGTCGCGCCGGAGGCGAGCGCCGACCGCCTCGACGCGAAGGTGCTGCCACCGGGCAAGCCCGCGTGGCTGGAGATCCCGCAGATCGGTGTCCACACCGGACAGATCATCGACCTCGGGCTGCGGCCGGACGGCGCGCTCCAGGTGCCCGGGGACGCGAAAACCGCGGGTTGGTACACGGAAAGCCCGACGCCGGGCGAGGTCGGACCGGCGGTGATCGCCGGGCACGTCGACTACGACCACGTGCCGGGTGTGTTCTCGCGGCTGGCCGAGCTGGAGGTCGGCACCCGGGTCACCGTGCACCGCGGTGACGGGATCAGCGCGGTGTTCACCGTCTACCGCGTGCAGCGGCACCCGAAGTCGGAGTTCCCGTCCGACGACGTCTACGGCGACACCGCCCAGCCGGAACTGCGGCTGATCACCTGCGGTGGCGCCTTCGACCGCGACTCGCGCCAGTACGAGGACAACGTGGTGGCCTACGGCCGGTTCACCGAAGCCTTCCGGCTGAGGCCGACTACGGCATTACGGTGATCCCCGGTGATGCGTTCGGGCTACTGCCCCACAATGTGACCCGATGACCGCGCACCCCGATTCCCCCGGCCTGCTCGAGTACCTGTGCTCGCTGGACGTGCCCACGCTCGCCGCGCTGCTGCACGAACAGGCCGAGCGCGATCCCGGCCTGGGCGAACGGCTCCGGGAACGGGCGGTGGAGCTGGCCGAGGCGGACGGGGTGGAGGACGGTGAGCACGGCATCGAGCCGGTGCTCGACACCCTCCAGCGCCTGCTCGACGCCGGGACCCGCGCTGATCTCGCCCCGCTGGCCAAGCGGGCGATGGACAAGATCGGCGACGCGTTCGCCCGTGGTGAGGACACCGCCGGGCAGCTCCGGCGGGCCGTGGGGCTCTACGCGCGGGCCTGCGTGGCGCACCCGCCGGCCCCCGAGGTGCTGGCCGACTGGATCCTCACCGTCGCCTTCGACCGTCCCGGGTGGCCGGTGCTCGACCTGCGGGCCTTCGCTAAGTCTCTGGGGGACAAGGGGCTCGCGCGGATAAAGTCCTTTGTAGACAAATCGGCCGACGACGACCCGCGGCGGTCGCTGGTCGCCGCCCGTCTGCGGGAGGAACTGGCCGAAATTTCCGGTGACGTGGACGCATTGGTCGCCATCCTGTCCGCGAAACCGCCCAGCCGTGAAGTGAGCCTGCGCATCGTGCGGGTGCTGCGCGACGCCGGCCGGCACAGCGAGGCGATCGCGCACGCGGCGAAGGCATTGGTGCGGGGGAAAGGTCCGGTGGTCCGGGCGCAGGTGCCCGAGACCCCGCCCGCCGAACCGCCGCCGCCCCCGCCGCCCCCGCCGCCTCCGAAGGCCGAGCCCCCAGCGGACATCGGTGAGCTGCTCGAAGCCGAAAAGTACGACGAGGCCTGGGAAATCGTGCGTCAGGAGCAGTCGCCGCTCGCGGACAAGCTGCGCGTCGCCGAATTCCGCGAGCGGGAGCATCCGGCCGACGTGCTGCCGATCTACCGCGAGCACGTCGCCGAGCTGATCGCGTACGGCGACGCCGGGCACTACCGGCACGCGGCGAAACAACTGCGGAAACTGCGCGGGTTGTACCGGCGCGCCGGTGTCGCCCAGGAGTTCGGCGAATATCTGACCGTGCTCCTGGAGGAACACAAGCGGAAAACCCGGTTGATCGCCGAAATCCGCAACGCGCGGATCGCGTTGCCGAAAGCCCAGCGCTGAGTTCGTCGGTCCCGCGTGACACGATGACCGCATGAGCCCCGTGAGCCGTGGTCGCAAGAAGAAGCCCGCCGGTGGCCGCAAGAAGCCGTCGGGTGCCGCCGCCGCGGAAAACAGCGCGCACCGGCGGATCCTGGCCGAGTTCGCGACGCTGGAGCCCACGGCCGACCTGCTCGAGGTCGAGGTGCTGGGCTCCGAAGCGGCCGTGTGGCGGGCCGGGCCGGGGGAGAAATCCGTCGAACGGCAACTGCTCGACCTCATCGCCTACGCGCGCCGCCACCCGGGCACCGGCGCCGCGAACCTGCTCGCCACGCTGCGGGTGTTCGCCGTCGACGGGCAGGCCCAGTCCGAGGCCGACGCGGCGTTGCGCGAAGTGATGGCCGCGGGCGTCGAGCCGCCGCCGTGGACGGACGTGGTCGGCCGCGCGCAGGCAGGCGCGTGCTGGTTGTGCCGCGACCGCTTCGACGAGGAACACCTGCTGCTGTGCGTGTTCGAGCGCGCCGGGGAACCCGATCACGGTCTGCTGGTCGGCATCGGGCTCGGCGGGGAGATCGACGAGCTGGAGCTGGTCGAGAACCCCGCCGACGTGCTCGCCGAACTGCGCGCGAACCTGGCCGAGGAGGACACCCTGGAGCGGGTGTCCGGCTCGGTCGCGCGCCGCCAGCTCGCCCACGCGATCGTGCGCACCCACACCTGGCTGCCCGAGCACGCCATCCTGGAGGGCCTGCTCATCTCGCGGCAGCGGCTGCTCGGCGACCCGCCGCCGGACATCGAGGACCCGGTGGTCGACGTCGAGGCCGCGGCGCGCCGGTTCTTCGCGGCGAACCCGGACATCGAGGACGACGAGGAGCACCGCGAGCTGGTCGAGTGGCTGGTGGAGTTCTCCAGGCAGGTCGAGCCGCGCTGGGCGATGCACATCGGGCCCGAGCTGCTGGTCCTGCTGGCCGACGAGCTGCCGGAAGAGGCGTCACCGGAGCTGCTGGAAGCCTGGATCCGCTGGCGGGCGGCCGAGCGGGAACTGTCGGAGGACGCGCTCGACGAGCTGCTCGAAATCGCGACGGGCTTCTTCGAGGGGGGCGATCCGTACCTCGACGGGGTCGACGAGGACGAGGACGTCGAGGAGGTGCTGGATCGCCGTCAGTTCGCGCTGCCCGAGGCGAGCACCACGATCGGCGACGAAGAGGTCGACCTGGACCCGAACGACCTCGACGACCGGGTGCTGCTGGTGCTCGGCGAGCACCCCGAACTGCACGAAGCTGTCGCCAACGAGGAGCTGGACCCGGGCTCGGCCGAACTGCTCGGCACCAAGGCGATGGTGGTGCACCAGTTGTGGGACAACGATCCGCCCGAGGTCTGGGCGGCCGCCCGTGCGCTGCGGGATCAGGGCGTCGATCGGCAGCGCGTATTGGAACGGCTTCGGACCGTGTTGCTGGAAAACGCGAGTCCGGAAAGCGACGGCGGAATGGAACTCGATATCGAGAACTACCGGCGGGCGCTGACCCGACTCAGCTGAAAACCGGGTCAGGGCTTGCCGTTTTTGGCTTTGCGGTCGTCGGCGGCGTCGTCGAAATCGACGACGAACGCCCCGGCGGCCATCACCAGCAGAACCGCGACACCGAACATCGCGCCGACCCAGGTCATGATGGTCGTGAACATGGCCGCGCCTCCTCCCTGGTCAGGATGTCTTTACTCCTCCAGGGTCACCGCGGCAGGTCCGTCCCGGTATCGGCCAACCGGTTAGTGCACCTGCGAACACCTGGTCCGAACGGCCGATGCCGTCGAACACAGTGTCATTTCCGGCGGGTTCGACAGCCGAATTACAACTTTCGCAGCCGGACGCGGTTGATGGAATGGTCGGCGTCCTTGCGCAAAACCAGGGTGGCCCTGGGGCGCGTGGGTTTGATGTTGTCGATGAGGTTCGGTTCATTGATGGTGTGCCACAAATGGCGGGCTTCCGCGCGGGCCTCGTCGTCCGGCAGGCCGGCGAAGTGGTGGAAGTGCGAAGCCGGGTCGGCGAAGGCGGTGTGGCGCAGTTTCAGGAACCGCTCGACGTACCAGCGTTCGATGTCGCCGGTGTGCGCGTCGACGTAGATGGAGAAGTCGAACAGGTCCGACACGGTCAGCCGCGGGCCGGGCTGCAGGACGTTGAGGCCCTCGATGATGAGGATGTCCGGCTGCTCCACCACCTGCTCCTGACCGGGCAGGATGTCGTAGGCCAGGTGCGAGTAGACCGGTGCGCTGACCCGTTCGGCCCCCGACTTGACCTCGGTGACGAACCGCAGCAGCGCCCGCCGGTCGTAGCTCTCCGGGAAGCCCTTGCGGTGCATGATGCCGCGCCGCATCAGCTCCACACGCGGGTAGAGGAACCCGTCGGTGGTGACCAGGTCCACGCGCGGGTGGTCCGGCCAGCGGGCGAGCAGGGTGCGCAGGATGCGCGCGGTGGTCGACTTGCCGACCGCCACGCTGCCGGCGATGCCGATCACGAACGGCACCTTGGTGCCGCGGCAGTCCTCGCCGAGGAAGGTCGTCGTCGCCTCGTAGAGCCGCTGGCGGGCGGCGACCTGCAGGTTGATCAGCCGGGACAGCGGCAGGTAGACCTCCGCCACTTCGGCCAGGTCGACCTGCTCCCCGAGCCCGCGAAGGCGGAGCAGTTCCGCCGCGGTCAGCGGCAGTGGAGTGGATCTGCGCAGCTCCCGCCATTGCTCGCGGTGTAGCTCCACATAGGGGCTGAGCTCACGAACCCGTGACATCCGCACTCCCCTCGGCGTCGAGGCCGGCTGCTGCGCCGCAATTTCGACGTGGGTAACAACGTCGATCTAACGGTAGGGCTTACCGAGGGCGAACGCGCTGTGACGAAGTCCACCCCGGCTCGAGGCGCGCTCGGGGTTGTGCCGGGAACGCGGGTCTGAGCTGGGCGTCAGCCCGGGAAGACCTCGGTCCACGCGGCGGCGACCTGACGCGCGCACGTGTCGGGGGCCACTCCGCCGACGCCGGTGCCCAACCCGGGCATGGCGATGGTCTCCACGGCGTGGCGGACCTCGCCGCCGTGCTCGAAGTGCCCGTCGCGCCACAGCCGGAAGACCGCGCGGGCGGCGAGGAACGGGTGCACGGTGTCCGGCGGCAGGCCCTCGCCGGGCTCGCGCATGGTCGGCGCGCTGATCAGCCAGGCGGGCGCGAGCTGCCCTGTCGGCACCACCAGCGCTTCGCCGATCGGCAGCTCACCACCGTGGTAGGCCAGCACCGCACTGCGTACGCGCTGCTCCACTTCGGGGAAGGCCAGCGAGTACACCGCGTCGACCCCGCCGCGCATCCAGCCGTGCGAGTTCGCCGGGCTGACCACGGCTTGGGCGGGCACGTCCAGCACCGAACCCCGGTGCACCCGGATCGGACCGTCCACTGTGTCCACCACCTGACGCCAGGCGCGGGCGAGCGGTTCTTCGACGGCACACAACACCAGTTCGGGTTTGCTCGCGGAGGAACGGGCCGGCGAACTCCGGCGGCTGGTGTGCGTGCCCGGATGTGCGGTCACGCCCCCAGCATCGCAAAAAACGGCGGAACGCGTAACCGCCCGGCCTACCGGCTATGCGAGTGAAAGTGGGGGCCCGGCCTGCGTAGCCTGGCGGGGTGTCTCGAATCGCCTATTTCGGCCCGCAGGGGACTTTCACCGAGCAGGCCGCCCGGACGTTGACCGTTGACGACGACCTGCTCCCGGTGGAAACCATCCCGGCGGCGCTGGCCGCGGTGCGCAAGGGGGAGGCCGACGCGGCCTGCGTGCCGGTGGAGAACTCGGTGGAGGGGCCGGTCACCGCGACCCTGGACGGCCTCGCCGAGCAGGAGTTGCTGGTGGCGGTCGCCGAGGCGCTGCTCCCGGTGCACTTCAGCGTGCTGGCCAGGACCGACGGCGCCCCGATCCGGACGGTCGCCAGCCACCCGCACGCGCTCGCCCAGGTGCGCCAGTGGCTGGAGGTGAACCTGCCGGACGCGCGGCCGGTGGCTGCCGCGTCCACCGCGGCCGCGGCGGTGGCCGTGCAGGAAGGCGAATTCGACGCGGCGGTGACCGCGCCGGTGGCCGCCGAGCACTACCCGCTGCGGGTGCTGGCCACCGAGGTCGCCGACGTGCGTGACGCCAGGACGCGGTTCCTGTTGCTGCGCCCGCCGGGCACGCTGCCCGAGCCGACCGGCGCGGACCGCACCGCGATCGTCGCGGCCGCGGCCAACCGCACCGGCACGCTGGCCGAACTGCTCACCGAACTCGCCACGCGCGGCATCAACCTGACCCGGCTGGACGCGCGGCCGACGAAGGGCAATTTCGGCGAGTACCTGTTCTTCATGGACTTCGAGGGGCATATTTCGGAACCGCGCATCGGGGACGCGCTGGCCGCGTTGCGGCGGCGCTGCTCGGGACTGCGCTTCCTCGGCTCGCACCCGCGGGCCGACCGCGTGGCGGCGACCATCCAGACGGGTGCGTCGAACGACGATTTCACCGGTGCCGTGGACTGGGTGACCGCGGTCCGGAGAGGAGAACTGGCGTGAAGCTGTACCTGGTCCGGCACGCGCAAAGCGAGGCGAACGTGCTCAAGACGCTGAACACCGCGCTGCCGGGGCCGCCGCTGACCGAACTGGGCCGGGAGCAGGCCGCCGCGCTGGCCGACCGGCTGGCCGACGAGCCGGTGCGCGCGGTCTACGCCTCCTTCGCGACCCGGGCGCAGCAGACCGCGGCGCCGGTCGCGGCGGTGTTCGGCATGGAGGTGCAGCCGGTCGAAGGCGTGCACGAGATCAACGTCGGCGACCTGGAGGACCGGGCCGACCACGAGGCGATGAAGTCCTTCGCCGCGGTCATGCACTCGTGGACGCAGGGCGATCTGGACGTGCCGCTGCCGGGCGGGGAGAGCGGCAGCCAGGTGCGGTCGCGCTACGAAAAGGCGATCGCCGACCTGCGTGCCAAGCACGAGGCCGCCGACTCCGACGGCGTGGTGGTGCTGGTCGGGCACGGCGGTTCGATCCGGCTGGCCGCCGAATGGCTCTGCGACAACGTGCTGCCCGAACTGGCCGACTCCAGCCTGATCCCGAACACCGGCATCGTGGAGCTGGAATCGACCGACGGCGGCTGGCACTGCCTGCGCTGGGTCGGCACCCCGGTCTGAGTCAGCGCAGGTGGGCGGTCGGCCAGGCTTCCAGCCGGTACGCCGAATCCCAGAACAGCCATTCGTACTCACACGCCCGGGTGAAAGCGGCGAGCATGCTCGATCGGGTCACCGCGTCAGCCGATCCGGCGGCCCGGTCGACCGCTTCCCGGCAGCTGGTGACCGCGGCGGCGAACTCGTCGTCCGCATAGGTGTCGATCCATGCCTGGTACGGGTTTTCCTCGCCCGCGCGCTGGTTGGCCACGATGTGCTCGCCGACGTGCTGGTAGATCCAGAAGCACGGCAGCAGCGCGGCGATCAGCTCCGGGTAGCCGCCGGTCTGCGCCACGGCGAGCAGGTACGAGGTGTAGGCCAGGCAGGTCGGTGAGGTCTCGATGGCGTCGAGGTCGGCCTCGCTCAGGCCGAACTTCTCGAAGTAGCCCTCGTGCAGCAGGCGTTCGACCACCACGGCTTCCTTGGCCGCACCGGCGAAGAAGCTGAGGTCCGCGGGGTCGGGTGCCCTGGTCGCCGCGACCGCCAGCGCGCGCCCGAAACCGAGGAGGTAACGCGCGTCCTGGGCGAGGTAGAACTGGAACCGATCGGGCGACAGGGTGCCCGCTGCCAGCTCTTCGTTGAACGGGTGGGTCAACACGGACTGTTGTAGCTTCGCCGTGTGCCGCCACGCTTCGTCACAGAATCCGGGCATGCCTCCAAGCTACCGGGGCAACCCCGGGTGTGGTCGGTACGTCTACTGGGTAGTCACCTGGTAACGGGGAGGCGAGACAACATGAAAAATCGTAACTGGGTCACCGTGGCGACCTTCGCGACTCTGGGTCTCGGGCTGGCAGCGTGCGGCGAGTCGCCGCCGCAGACAGCCGCCCCGGCGGGCACGCCGAGCCCGGCCGCGGAGACGACCGAGACCACCACACCACCGACCACGACCGAACGCGCGGAAACCCAGGCCGGGGAACCGGCGGCCGACGCCGGCCTGTGCAAGGTGGGCGACTTGACCATCACCCTCGGCGAGGGTGACACGGCCGCGGGCACCACGTACCGGCCGCTCGAGTTCGTCAACAGCGGTACGCGCACCTGCACCATCCAGGGCTTCCCCGGTGTCTCCTACGCCGCGGGCGGCGACGAGCACCAGGTCGGCCCGGCGGCTTTCCGCGAGGGCGAAAAGGGCGAGCCGATCCAGCTGGCGCCGGGCCAGAAAGCCACCGCGGACGTCGGCTTCGTGCAGGTCGGCAACTACGACCCCGGCACCTGCCAGCCGACGCAGGTCAGCGGCATCAAGGTCTACCCGCCGCAGGAAACCGCGTACAAGATCGTGCCGTTCGAGGGCACCGGCTGCGCGAGCGAGCAGATCCCGGGCAACCAGCTGACGGTCAAAACGATCACTGACTAGGTGCCTGGCCGGTGGCACCTGAGCGGTGCCACCGGCCGTTCCGCCGCTACGGCTTCGCGATCGTGCAGTCGTCCGGCACCATGGTGACGACTTGGCCGGCGCCCCACTGGGCGTTGGTGCCGACCACCCGGTGCGTGGCCCACGTGCCGGCGCGCGGGTCGTACCGCGTCCACGCGACCTGCTGCGTGCCGGGCAACGTGCCGTAGATGACGTCCGCGCCCGGCGAAACCAGCTGCCCGTAGCCGCTCCAGTTGCCCGGGGTCGTCCGCTCGCGCTGTACCCAGGTCCGCGTGGTGTGGTCGTAGTGGAAGCGGATCAGTGAACCGGTGGTGGTACGGGCGTAGAGTACGCCGTCCCCGGCCGCGGTGATGGAATTGAACCGGCTCCAGCCGGTGTCCAGCACCACGCCCGCGTCGTTCTGCCAGCGCCCGGCCGCGGTGTCCCAGAGGAACAGCCGCAGGTCGCCGTTCGGGTCGACGCGGTAGATCCGGCCCTTCACGTCGACGGTGAGCCGGTCGCGGTTGGCGGGGGAAAGGTAGTGCTGCCAACCGGTTCCCACCCGTGTGCCGCCGGTGATCTCGGCCCACCGGGTGTTCCACAGCCGCAGGTCGCCGTCGTTGAACGCGTCGCCGCTGCCGGTCTTCTGGTGCACCGACCACAGCACGCCGGGCTCGGCACCCGGGTGGCCGGGCCCGGCCTTCAGCGTGCCGGGCACCGTCCCGCTGTTGGGGTACCAGGTGTTCCAGTTGTCCACCCCGTCAAGGGCGGGCGACTTGGTGCTGTTGGGGCTTTGGACGTTGTTGGTGTGTTTGGCGACACCGGCTTTGACGGAGAAGACGCCCACGAAGTTGTTGCACTTGATGAACTGGTCGGGGTTGTGCTCGCCGAACCAGTCGATCAGGTCGTCGATCCGGGTCTCGACGGATCCGCTCCGGGTTTCCGTCGAGCCGAAGCAGCCCTTCTGCCAGGAGGTGGCGTGCACCCCGACGAGTTCGGGTTTGTACGGGTCGCCCCGGTAGGCGGGACCGCCGGCGTCGCCGCGGCAGGTGTCCGAGGCGCCGGAAACGGTGAAGGTCGTTCCGGAGACCGAGGACACCGCGGTGTCGGCGACGTGCTGCTTCAGCGGGACCCAGTCGGTGGCCGTCCGGCCGAAGCCCGCGATCCGCAGGGCCTCCGCCTGCTGGGGCGCTCGCGACGGCAACCGCGCGCTGCCGATCCCGACTCGCTGTTCGAGCTTGGCGAAGACCAGGTCGCGGTCCTCGCGCGGCCTCAGTTCGACGATCCGCTGGTGCAGCACGCCGGTGCCACCGCTCAGGGGCTGCACCGCGCCGTACCAGAACTGGACGGTGGTGGGGCGGGGCGGTGGCCCGGCCGCGATGCGGAAGCCCTGCGCGGGGTTCTCGGCGAAGCAGCTCGCCGCGGTGACGATCCACTGGTCGGCGACGAGCGTGCCCGAGCACGCCCGGAAGTTGTCGCCGACGGTGATGCGGGCGGTGTGCAGGTACGGGTCGCCGTAGTCGCCGGTGGGTGTGCCGTGGGTGATCGCGGCCGCCGGCGTGGCCAGCAGCGCCGCGAAGGCGGTGGCGGCGGCCAGCACGGCCACCGGGCGTCTCGCTTGTCGTGGATTTTTCATGGTCGTCCCCAGTCGGATTTTCGGTGCCGGAATTCGGCGGCACAATGTCAGAAGAATGAAAAGAAACCAGCTCGGCGGGCGGGTCGGAGCGCCGAACGGAAAAGGCGCCCGCCGAACGGATTGAACGTAGCAGCAGGTCCCGGCATCGGTAAGCGGCCGAATGGCTTATCGCCCGTTCCGGTCCGAATGCGGGGATGAAGCCGGAAAGAATTGACGAAGATTTGTAGCGAAGAATGGTTCTCTCGACGTCCATCTGCCGGATTTACTGGAATGGCGCCGGGTTGGAAAACGGTTTTCCGTGACCGGAACCGCCGGGTACGACAGTGCCCAGTGCTAGGTGCGGCCGCAGATGGCGGTCGCCTGGGTCAGGTGCCAGCGGCCGCCCGCGTCGAAGTTGAGGCTGATGACCATGCGGTGCACGCCGTCGATGTGGTCGGCGAGGGCGACGTAGGCGGACTGCACGTCGGCCGCGGCCTCCGAGAGCGACTTCGCCGCGGCCAGCCGGTCCAGGGTGCCGGGTGGCAGATCGCTGCCGCTCAGCTGCCCGTCGCCGGGGTCGGGCAGGTCGCCGATGCGCTCCAGCGCGGCGCACGCGGCCCGCGCGTCGGCGGCGGGCCCGGTCTCCGTGCCGGACAGCGCCCAGAGCAAACCGACCACCGCCGCGCCCAGCACGAACCCGCCCACCCCGGCCGCCACCTGGCCCCGGGACAGCTGGCTGGCGGTGCCGGCCTCGTCATCGCCCACGATCGGGTATTGGAGCACCTCGCTGACCTGCGTGTACAGGCGTACGGGCCGGTTGAGATCTTCCCGTGCTCAGACGCCGGGGATCTGGCCGTTGCGGAACGCGTCGACGAACAGCCGGTGATCGTCACGGGCGAGCTCCCCGTAGGCCATGCCGAACTCGGTCAGCTCCTTGACGAACGCGTCCTCTTCGGTGCCGATCGCCGCGGCGATCGCCTCCTCGCACTGGAACTCGACCAGCGTCTGCTCGGAGTCCGAATCGGCGACGCAGTGCATCTTCGCCGTGGCGCGGCCGAGGTAGTCCAGCACCGGCGCCATGTCCTCCGGCTCGGTCAGCTCCGACCAGTCCAGATCGGCCACGTACGGCGAAAGCTCGGCCACCACGAAACCGGTGCCGTCGAGTTCGGTGTAGCCGAGCCACGGGTCCGCGTGCGCCTGGAGCGCCCGCTGCGAGACCGCCGTGCGATGGCCCTCGTGCCGGAAGTAACCCCGGATCCGGTTCTCGTTGACGATCCGGCTCGGCGCCGGGATGCCGCCCTGCTTCATCGACAGCACCACGTCGTCGTCCAGCGCCTGCGTCAGGCCCTCGACCAGGATGTTGTACGCGGGCAGCCCGGCCGAGCCGATACCGAAACCCTTGCGCCCCACCACGTCCTTGACCCGGTAGGTGGCGTCACCGAAGCGCTTGCCGGCCGGGATGGTGTCCAAATAGGACTCATACGCCCGCTCGACGGTGGACCGCTCGGCCTGGTCCAGCCGCCGCACGCCGGGGCCGAGGCGGAACCGGCGGTCGTAGTCCTGGACCACGGTCACCTGGTCCAGCAGGCCGACCCTGGTGGACAGCCGCGCCTGCAGCAGCAGGTCGTGCACCAGGCCCTCGGTGCTGTCCAGTTGCAGTTTGAACATCTCGTCGCCGGGCCGGTCGGCGAACTCGCGCACCTGCCGGACGTAGCTGCGCAGGTAGGTGGTGATCAGCCGCTCGATGTCCACGTCGGAGATCGCCTTGCCCCAGGCCATCAGCGCCACGGAGGCGGCGAGGCGCTTGAGGTCCCAGGTGAAGCTGCCGAGGTAGGCCTCGTCGAAGTCGTTGATGTCGAACACCAGCGCCCCGGCGGCGTCCATGTAGGTGCCGAAGTTCTCCGCGTGCAGATCGCCCTCGATCCACACGCGGCCGGTCCGCTCGTCCGCCCAGCGGTCGTGCTCGGCGGCCATGTCGGCGTAGAACAGGCACGCCGAACCGCGGTAGAAGGCGAACGGCGCGGCGGCCATCTTGCGGAACTTGCGGCGGAACGCGCCGGCGTCCGCGCGCATCAGCTCGTCGAACGCGTCGACCAGCACCTCGACTATCTCGGCCTGGCGCTGCTCGCCCGAGGTCTCCCGGATGCGGTCGACGACACTGGACAACGGTCCTCCCGATGATCAGTGCTCAGTCAGCCGCACCAGTGGCAGGCGCGTCAACCCGGCCTCGCCCGAGATCTCCAGGAACGCGACCGCGTCGCAGCCGTCGACGTCGATGGTGGCGATGGCGTTGCCGAAGTGCGGACCGGACACGCGGTCCCAGCGCAGCGGCAGCGGCGGCACCCCGGCCCGGCGGGCGAACCGGCCGGCCACCGCCGTGGCCGAGCGCCACCAGCCCATCTTGAACACCCCGCGCATCACCGTGGGGGCCGTGTTGTGCAGCGGCGAGCAGACCAGCTGGTGGATCGCCGCCGGCACTTCGGGTGCGTAGCCAGCCTTGGCGATGTAGGCGTGGTGCACGTCACCGGAGAGCACCGAGATCGACGCCGGTCCGCCCTCGGCCCTGCCGGTGCGGGTGATCAGCTCGTTGAGCCGGTCGAAGGACTC
Organism: Saccharothrix sp. AJ9571; assembly: GCF_021725495.1. Lineage (NCBI taxonomy): Bacteria > Bacillati > Actinomycetota > Actinomycetes > Pseudonocardiales > Pseudonocardiaceae > Saccharothrix > Saccharothrix sp. AJ9571. The sequence goes on from NZ_CP091382.1 coordinate 2,696,284, forward strand.
GCGGAAGGCCGACCAGTGTTCCAGGTCGGCGGTCTGGCGCACCCGTTCGGCGAGCTTGCCGCGCCAGCCGGGACGGCGGCAGGCCGCCTCGTTGGCGGACTGGACGTGCGCCAGCGCGTGGGGCAGCAGCCACGGCAGGGAGGTGCCGATGAGCAGGTGGTCGAAGTCGCCCTCGGCGTTCTTCTCGATCCACTGGAACTCGTCCTCGTCGACCATCGAGCGTTCCTCGTGGCAGACCACCCGGCCCGCTCTGGTGTCGATGACCAGCAACCGCACCGGCCCGAAGTCCCGCCGGTAGGACCACCGGGCGCCCTTCATGCCGTCGGCTTCCTTGTCGGCCTCCTCGGCGAACTCCTTGAGCGCCGGGAGGTTGTCCACGCCGGATTTCATCACCTGCTGGAACATCGGCTCCTCGGCCAGCTCGGCCGGGGAGAGGTTGCCGATGTGCTGGTAGATCCAGTAGGAGGCGAGCCCGCCCTGGATGCGCTCCGGCCACCAGTCCTTCTCGGCCATCTGCTCGCGCCAGGTGTGCGAGGTGTTCCAGTCGTCGCGCACGTCGTGGTCGTCGAAGATCATCGACGTGGGCACGGTGGACAGCAGCCAGCGCAGCCATTCGTCGCTCCACGCCTCGTGGTAGAGCTGTGCGTACTCCTCGAAGTTGGCCACTTCGACGCCCGGCGGCTCGCTGGTGTCGCGCTGGGTCTTGAGCCACTCCTGCATCTGCGGGGTGGTCTCGTCGGCGTAGACCTGGTCTCCCAGCAGCAGCAACGATTCCGGCCATTCGGACTCGGGCAGTACGGCCATCCGGCGGGCGTAGCTGATCAGCGCGTCGTGCCCGATCGACGGCATTTCCCGCGGCTTGCGGCAGGAACCGAAGACGATCCGGAACTTGGTGTCCTCTTCGGACAGTGTGCGGATGCGGCTGGCGGGGCGGGTGTAGCCGGGCGGCGGCCAGGCCACCTCGTCGTCCAGCCGGACCTCGTAGGCGGTGGTGGTGCCGGGCTCCAGCCCGGTGATCACCACGAGCGCGAAGTGGCGGCCGCCCGCTTCGAACGTCGGCGTACTGGCGCCGAGGACGTCCACCACGCACGGGCCGTCGGTCTCCACCCAGACGGTGGCGGACTCGTGGTTCACGTGCCGCAACAGCGGGCCCAGCAGCAACTCGGTCATCTTCTCGTCCGCTCCTCACAGAACTGCCACAGCGCGTCGCGCTGCGCAGCGGTTTCGCGGGTTCGCCGCAGGTAGTGCGCCGGACGCGGCGCACGGTCGTGCCAGAACTGCCCGGTGCGCTCCGCCCGTCCGCCCTCGTCGGCGGCGGCCAGCCAGACCACGGTGTCGGCGCCCTGCTCGGCGTCCCGGAGCAGTGGGCCCATCACCTTGGCGAAGCCGGGCAGCGAGCCGGTCACGCCGGGGGTGGCCGCCCAGCCGGGGTGGACGCCGTGCACGGTGATCCCGTCGCACTCCAGGCGCCGTCCCCAGAGCAGCGCGAGCACCACCTGCATGCGCTTGGTCCTGGCATAGGCCTTGGTGCCGTTGTACTCGCCTTCGCGGTACTGCGGATCGTCGACGCGCAGTGGCTGGGTGTACATGCCGCCGGAGGACACGAAGAGCACCCGCCCCGGCTCGCCGTCACGCAGGGCCGGGGTGAGCAGCGAGGTCAGCAGGTGCGGGCCGAGGACGTGGGTGGCCAGGGCGATCTCGTTGCCCTGAGCGGTTTCCGCGCGTTCCGGCGGCATCGTGCCCGCGTTGTGCACGAGCACGTCGAGTCCGGTGAGCGTGCCGGCGAACCGCCGTACGTCGTCCAAATCGGACACGTCACAGCGGTCGACGTGGAGGTCGGCGCCGGGGATTTCGGCCAGTATTTCCGCTTTCGCCCGTTCGCCGCGCTCGGGGTCGCGGACGACCAGCCGAATGGACGCACCCAACCGGGCCATCCCGGCCGTCGCCGCTTTGCCCAACCCGGAGTTCGCCCCGGTGATCACCACCCGCTTGCCGCGCAAGGCATCCGGCGGCAACGGCTGCCAGAAGCGCTTGCGCAGCAAGAACCCCAGCTTGGTGTAGCCGGGAACGATGGTCCGGTCCGCGACCACGTCCAGCACTCTCGGGAGGTTCACGGCTATAACCGTGCCAGGCGCGGCCTGGTTTCGCAGTGTTGCGTTTTTACGGGTACTGAGTGGGTTTGGTCGGGCGCTCGGCGTAGTCCGGCTCGCGCGACGCGATCACCTCGGGGTCGCAGAGTTCGCGCAGCACGGCGAAGCCCTGCGGGCTGCCGGACCAGTGGTGGTGCAGCGGCCCGATGCCGACCTGGCGGGCGATCGAGCGCAGCGCCGCGGTGGCCAGGATCGCGTCGTCCCGCCTGCCGACCGCGGGCACGAAGTCGGGCACCAGGTCGATCGGCGAGGCGAGGTAGGCGAACACCAGGCTGATCCGGATCCGCACCCCGGCAGGCTGGCTCTTGTCCGCGGCCATCCGGCGCAGCAGCCGCAGCACGTCGGGCAGCAGCCGCACCGCTTCGGGCAGCAGGCCGCCCTTCGGCCGCCACACCACCAGCGCGAGCAGCAGGGCGGGCCACAACAGCAGGAGGCCGAGCACCAGGCCGAACACCATGTCGATCCAGAAAATGCCGGTCATGTCCCCCATTGTCCCGAACTCCCGCCTGTGCGGTCATCCGGCAGATCCCCTAGGGAAAACCACTCAGCCCCAGCCCAGTTCGTGGAGCCGCGCGTCGTCGATGCCGAAGTGGTGGGCGATCTCGTGCACCACGGTGATCAGCACTTCTTCGACCACCTCGGCCTCCGAGTCGCACATCGCCAGCAGCGGCTGCCGGTAGATCGAGATGCGGTCGGGCAGCACCCCGCCGTAGTCGGAGTTGCGCTCGGTCAGCGCGATGCCGTGGTAGAGCCCGAGGATGTCCGGTTCCTCCTGGTTGAACTCCTCGACCAGGACGACCACGTTGTCCATCGCGGCGGCGAACTGCGGCGGGACCTCGTCCAGCGCCTCGGCGACCAGTTCCTCGAACCGCGCGAGCGGCATGTCGACCGGCATCAGGCCCCCGGGAGTGGCGCGTCCGGCGGCAAGGGCGGCGGCACGTCCCCGGACGACGGGACGGGCTCGTGGTTGTCCGCGGGCGGCTCGTTGCCGCTGTTCGGGTCCTCGGGCACCGAGGTCGGCGGCACCTCCGAGTTGGGCGCGGCGGGGGTGGAGGTCTTCGGCGCCTGTCCGTCGGAGTGCAGGCTGCCGGTCACCGGGGCCAGCCCGCTGCCGTCCTCCAGCTTCGCGCCGACCTTGCAGTTGACCTTGGTCGAGCCGGCTTCCCAGCTCTCGGCCTCCCGCAGGTCCCAGGTCAGGATCAGTTTCTTCTCGGTGAGGTCGGTGCCGCCGGTGTACTCGTCGGCGATCCTGCTGCACTCGGTGTCCAGCCAGGTCTTCTGGTCGTCCGCCGAGGGCACCTCGTCGCCGTCGAACTCGTCGGCCAGGTCCAGCAGCCCGATGATCTCGTAGGCGTGCGGCTGGGTGCAGTCGACCGGGTCGCCGACGGTCTTGCCGGTCAGCGCCAGGCAGGTGCCCACCTGCCAGACGTTGGACTGGTCCTCTTCGGCCGCCGGTCCGGTCAGCTTCTGCAACTGCCCGCCGGGCGCGGCCCACTGGAGCCCGCACCGCATCTGACGGTCACCTTCGGCCCACTCCCGGTCACTCGGGTGAAGGACGCCGATCGAAAGCTTGCCGAGCGGGTCCAGTGGTTTCTTCAGATACGTCTCGGCGGTCTCGGCGCAGCGCTCCTGAGCGAGCTGGCGCCACTGCGTCAGATCCGGGGACGGCACGCCCGGCGGGTACTGCGGCGCGACGTCGACCACCCCGATCACCTCGAACAGGTGCGGTTGCTCACAGCCGACCTTCCGCGCGTCGCCGGCGTCCGGGAGTTCCCAGTTCAGGCAGCTGCCGGGTGGGGAGTGGAAGGCCTCGCGCGCGGCGATCTCGGCCTCCGAGCGACCCCCGCCACCGCCGCCGGTGATGTCCTCGTTGCCCCAGGAGAACAGCACGCTGAGCGAGAGCGCGATGATCGCGCCCAGCGACACCCCGGCCATGAGCAGCCACGTGCGCAAGCGCTCATTCCGGGAACGGAACCGTTCCACTTCTGCAGACATCTACTCCATGATGCCTGCGTCGCGCGAATGCGCCAGCGTTCGGGTGACTAATGTGGGTAGGGCGAAGTGCGGTTGGCCAGCGGTTACGGAGCGTTCGATGACGGAGAACACACCTGGGGGCACACAGCCTCCCGAGCAGCCCAAGCGCGGATCCATGCGCTTCCAGGACGCGGAGAGCACCACCCCCCGCGAACCCACCCTGGCGGAGCAGCGCGCCCGCAAGCAGGCGCTCGCCGCCGAGCGTGATCGGGAGATCACCGAACAGCAGACGCGGGCCGAGGTCGAACGCAAGGCTTCCACCAAGCGGAAGGTGCTGATCGGCAGCGGCGTCACCGTCGGACTGGTCGGCCTCGTCGCCGCCTGGTACGTCGCCGCGACGCCGGACGAGGTCACCGCGACCTGCACCACCGCCGACGGCACCGTGGTCGACAACGACGACTACTGCGACGAGAACTACGCGAGCAGCCACGGCGGCTACCACAGCGGCGGGTTCATGTTCATCCCCATCCCCGGCGGTGGTTACAACCAGTACCACTACAACTACGGCGGCACCGGCGCCCCGGGGCAGAAGATCAGCGGCGGGTCGTACACCGCGCCGTCGAACGCCAACGTGACCACGAAGTCGGGCAAGTCCGTGCAGCGCGGCGGCTTCGGCATCAGCAACTCGAGCAACGGCAAGAGCGGGGGCTCCTGACTTGCACAGGGAAACCAGTACGCCCCGGCAGAACTGGCAGCGCACCGTCGAGGAGCAGGGACTGGTCTTCGGCACGCCCGCGCGGTACGGCAGCGGGCAGTCGCGGCCCTACTGGGACGAATCGGTGCACTACGTGCTGCCGATGGACGAGGTGCTCTCGGTCGAGGCGGACGTCGAACTGCTGCACTCGATGTGCCTGGAAGCGGTCGACAACGTCATCCTCACCGAGCGCTACCGCGAGTTCGGCATCCCGGAGTGGGTCTGGCCGCACATCGCCGAGTCGTGGAAGCGCCGCGACCCGCACGTGTACGGCCGGTTCGACCTGCGCTACGACGGCAAGAGCCCGGCGAAGATGCTCGAGTACAACGCCGACACCCCGACCTCGCTGCTCGAGGCCGCGGTGGTGCAGTGGTACTGGAAAACCGACGTCTACCCGGACGACGACCAGTGGAACTCCATCCACGAGAAGCTGGTCGAGCGCTGGGCCGAGATCGGCGACCTGCTGCCCTCGAAGGAACTGCACTTCAGCTGGTCCACCGCCGATCCCACCGGTGAGGACCACATCACCACCTCCTACCTGCAGGAGACCGCCGCCGAGGCGGGGCTGGACACCGTCGGCCTTGCCATCGAGGAGGTCGGCTGGGACCCGGTGCTCAAGCGGTTCGTCGACCTCGAAGAGGCCCCGATGAACACGCTGGTGAAGCTCTACCCGTGGGAGTGGGTGGTCGAGGAGGAGTTCGGCCGGTACGCGGTGGAGTCGCTGCCGCGCACGCTCTGGGTCGAGCCGCTGTGGAAGATGCTGCTGTCGAACAAGGCGCTGCTGGGCATCCTCTGGGAGAACTACCCCGGGCACCCGAACCTGCTGCCCGCCTTCAACGACGACCCCGGCCTGCTCACCGAGTACGTGCGCAAGCCGAAGCTCGGCCGTGAAGGCGCCAACGTGCAGATCGTGGCCACCGGCTACGAGACCGAGACCGGCGGCGTCTACGGCGCGGAGGGCTACGTCTACCAGGCGTTCGACCCGCTGCCCGAGTTCGACGGCTTCCGCCCGGCGCTGGGTGCGTGGATCGTCGGCGACCAGGCGGCCGGGCTCGGCATCCGCGAAACCGCCGGGCTGGTCACCGACGACGGCGCCGCGTTCATCCCGCACCGCATCCCCGAGTAGAGCGTGAACCGGGTGATCAGGCACAATCCGCGCTGATCACCCGCCCTAGCACCTGGGAGTACCTGTGACGACGACCCTCGCCCTGTCCGAGACGTTCGGCTCGGACCTGGTCCGCGGCATCGGCGCGATCCTGCTCTACGGCGTGATCGGCCTGCTGCTCATGCTGCTCGGCTTCTACGCCATCGACTGGACCACCCCGGGCAAGCTGTCCGACCTGGTCCGCCGGGGGCTGCCGAACGCGGTGATCGTCACCGCCTCCGGGTTGCTGTCGATGGCCTTCATCGTGGTCGTCGCGATCTTCAACTCGGCCAGCGACCTGACCGAGGGCCTGATCACCTCGCTGGTCTACGGCCTGCTCGGCATCGTGGTCCAGGTGCTGGCCGTGCGCCTGCTGGAGTGGGCCACCCGGATCGACGTCGGCTCCACCATCGAGAGCGACAAGTTCGCCCCGGCCAGCGTCGTCGTGGCCGCCGCGCACATCGCGCTCGGTCTCGTGGTGGCCGTCGGCATCAGCTGATGACCGGTGCGGCCGTCCACTAGCGTGGGGGGCGTGCGCCTGCTGAGGACACCGGACGACCGGTTCACGGACCTGCCCGATTTCGACTTCCCCGTTTTCTACGCGGACCTGGAAGACCCGGCCTGCGGCATCGTCAGAATGGCGTACGTGGAGGCGGGTCCGCCGGACGGGCCGCCGGTGGTCCTGCTGCACGGGGAACCGACCTGGTCGTTCCTCTACCGCAAGCTGCTCCCGGTGCTCGCCGACGCCGGCCTCCGGGCGATCGCGCCCGACCTGGTCGGCTTCGGCCGCTCCGACAAGCCGGTCGACATCGTGGACCACTCCTACGCCCGGCACGTGGAGTGGGTGCGCTCGCTCGTCTTCGACGCGCTCGACCTGCGTGAGGTGACCATCGTCGGGCAGGACTGGGGCGGCCTGATCGGGCTGCGCCTGGCCGCGGAGAACCTCCGGCTGGTCTCCGGCGTGGTCGCCGCGAACACCGGCCTGCCCACCGGTGACCACGACATGCCCGCCGAGTGGCACGCCTTCCGCGAGGCGATGGAGACCGCGCCGATCATGGACATCGCCCGGTTCGTCCAGGCCGGGACGCGGACCGAGCTGACCGAGGCCGAGCGCGCCGCCTACGACGCGCCCTTCCCCAACGAGATGTACAAGGCCGGTCCGCGGGCCATGCCGGGCCTGGTGCCGACCACCCCGGACGACCCGGCGAGCGCGGCCAACCGGCTCGCACTGGCCACGCTGGCCACCGCCGACCTGCCGATCCTGTCCGCCTTCTCCGACGGCGACCCGATCACCGCCGGCTGGGAGCCGGAGGTGCGCAAGCTCGGTGGCGCGGCCGGACTGGACCACCCGACGATCCGTGACGCGGGCCACTTCCTCCAGGAGGACGCGGGCGAGGAGCTGGGGCGGGTGGTGGCGGCCTTCGTCGCCGGGCCTGCGACTACCCTCGGTTCTCGTGATTGACCCCAGGACACTCCGCGAAGACCCGGAAGCCGTGCGCGCCTCGCAGCGCGCCCGTGGTGAGGACGAGGGCGTGGTCGGCAAACTGCTCGACCTCGACGCCCGCCGCCGGTCCGCGATCGCGAGTGCCGACTCCCTGCGCGCCGAGCAGAAGCAGCTCGGCAAGCAGATCGGCAGGGCGAAGGGTGAAGAGCGGGACGCGCTGCTGGCCAGGGGCAAGGAGCTGGCCGCGCAGGTGAAGGCCGCGGAGGTCGAGCAGACGCAGTCCTCCGAGGAGTTCGAGGAGCTGCACCGGCTGGTGCCGAACGTGGTGCACCCCGACGCGCCGGTCGGCGGGGAAGACGACTTCGCCGTGGTCAAGCACGTCGGCACGCCGCGTGAGTTCGACTTCGCCGTCAAGGACCACCTGGAGCTGTGCGAAGGGCTCGACGCGCTCGACATGGAGCGTGGCGCGAAGGTGTCGGGCTCGCGGTTCTACTTCCTCAAGGGCATCGGCGCGCAGCTGCAGCTGGCCCTGCTGAACATGGCGTCGGCGCAGGCCGCGGAGAACGGCTTCACGCTGATGATCACCCCGGTGCTGGTGCGCCCGGAGATCATGGCGGGCACCGGGTTCCTCGGCGCGCACTCGTCGGAGGTCTACCGGCTGCGTGACGACGACCTGTACCTGGTCGGCACCTCGGAGGTCTCGCTCGCCGGGTACCACGCGGACGAGATCCTGGACCTGTCGAACGGACCGGCGCGCTACGCCGGCTGGTCCTCCTGCTTCCGCCGCGAAGCCGGGTCGTACGGCAAGGACACCCGCGGCATCATCCGCGTGCACCAGTTCGACAAGGTGGAGATGTTCACCTACTGCCGTCCGGAGGACGCGGAGGCCGAGCACGCCCGCCTGCTCGACTGGGAGGAGCAGATGCTGGCCAAGATCGAGGTGCCCTACCGGGTGATCGACACGGCCACCGGCGACCTGGGCACCTCGGCGGCGCGGAAGTTCGACTGCGAGGCGTGGGTGCCCTCGCAGCAGGCCTACCGCGAGCTGACCTCGACCTCGAACTGCACCACGTTCCAGGCGCGCCGCCTCGGGGTGCGCTACCGCGACGAGAACGGCAAGCCGCAGACCGCCGCCACGCTGAACGGCACGCTGGCCACCACCCGCTGGCTGGTGGCGATCCTGGAGAACCACCAGCAGCCCGACGGTTCGGTGCGGGTCCCCGAGGCCCTCCGCCCCTATTTGGGGGGTCGTGAGGTGCTCTCCCCAGTACGGTGAGCGCATGTTCCGCCGGATCGTCCCGCTCGCCGCGTTGCTGTTGCTGACCGCCTGCACCAGTCAGGTCGGCGGTATTCCGCGGCCCGCGCAGGACGGTCCGGTGCTCACCGGCCTCGCCGCGCTGCAGCCGTGCGAACTCTTCACGCCCGAGCAGCTGGCGTTCCTGGAACTGAGCGATCCGCAGTACTACCCGGCCGAGGCGCGGCGCAAGATCCCGCACGGCTGCCGGTTCACCGTCGAGAGCGGCGGCGGCGTCGACATCGGCATCAGCACGCCCGAGATCACCGTGCGCGAGTACATGGCCGGGGCGGTGGCGGACGCTTCGTTCGAGGCGGGCGGCCTGCCGTGGCAGGTGTACCAGGGCGTGGTGCTGGAGTCGCTGTGCGATCTGGTGGTCGAGTTCCCGGACCGCAGCTGGATCCGGGTCGGCAGCAGTGACTTCTCCGGCGACGGGGACCCGTGCCGGGTGGCGAAGCTGGCCGCGCCGTTCGTCGCCGGGAAGCTGCCCGGCGGCGCGCCCGCGCCACCGCCGCCGCCGAAGCAGGAGTCGCCGCTGGCCGGGCAGGACCCGTGCACCACGCTCACCGCGCCGGAGGCCGAGCAGATCGGCCTGCTGGGGTCCAGCGCGAAGCCGTTCGAGCTGGGGAAGTCGGGCAAGGGCTGCGAGTGGTCACCCGCCGACGAGAGCGGAGGCCGGGAGGACATCACCGTCACCTTCCAGCCCGAGGAGTCGATCGAGGACTCGGCGCTGGGGGAGGAACCGGACGCCGAAGAGGACCTGGGGGGCCGCCGGTGGCTGATCTACGACAAACCCGCGGACATCGACGGCATGTGCCGCGTCGCGAGCGCGACCTCGGAGAAGTCGCACGTGTCGATTTCGTCGAGCAACTTCGTCGACGCGGGCAAGACGTGCGAGCTGGCCAAGGCCGCCGCGCCGCTGGTCGCGGCCAAGCTGCCGCGTTCGTGAGGCTGGTGGCGGCGTTCGCCGCGGTGCTGCTGGTCGCCGGGTGCGCGGCGAAGGTGCCCGGACAGGCGATGCCGGGTGCCGCGCCGCCGCCTCCGGCCGTGGGTGACCCGTGCGCGCTGCTCACGCCGGAATACGTGAAGCGGCTGGACCTGGTGGAGCCGGGTGTGGGCAAACCGGCGAACCCGAAGCTGGAGCTGCCGCCCACCTGCGAGTGGAAGCAGGCCACCGACGACCGGCGGGATTCGGTGACCGTCGGGCTGAGCAGCGACATGAGCCTGACCGAGTACTTCGGCTCGTCGACCGCCGGGGAGACGATCGAGCTGGGCGGGTTCACCTGGACCCGGTACCTGGACGGACTGCTCGGGGACAGCTACTGCACGTACGCCACGGAACTATCCGAACGATCGTTCGTATTTGTTGGTTCGGGTGACCGGCGGACGCCGGAGAAGTCCTGCGAGGCCGTGCGCGAGGTGGTGCAACTGGTCGCGTCGCAGCTGCCTGGCGGGCAGCCCGCGCCACCGCCCGCCCCGCCGAGCCCGCTGGCGTCGGTGGACGGCTGCGCGCTGCTGACCCAGGCGCAGGCCGACGAACTGGGCCTGAGGCCGAACCCGCGCAAGCTGGAGAAGGGCTGGGCGGGCGACCTGCCCGGCGGGTGCGAGTGGAAGGTGTCCGGGGACAGCGAGCACGACCTGCTGGTGGTGATGGTCGCCCCGGACCGCTCGGCGGCGGAACTGGACTACCACCACGAACCGTCGGGCGAGACCTTCGACGCGGGCGGCCGGACCTGGGCCGTACACCCCGGCGACAAGCGCGCCTGCACGGTGATCCTTGCCTACGACGACAACTCGAGCGTCCTGATCAACCGCAGCGACAACGACGAAGGCCCCTACTGCGAAGACCTCAAACGCGCCGCACCCCTACTCACCGCCAACCTCCCCGCTTGAATGCCATGAGTGGGGCATTACTTGCGTTCAATGCTAGTAATGCCCCATTCATAGCATTCGCCCTTCGGCTTGGGGCCGAGTTCCACGTTCGCGCAGCCGAGTTCCACGTTCAGGCAGCCGAGTTCCACACTCGCGTAGCTGAGTTCCACACTCGGTGGCTGAGGGGGGCGCGGGGAATGCATTCGTACGGGGGCCCGCCCCGGTTTTTGATTGTGACTACGGCGAAGGCCTCCATGTCAAGGCGGGAATGATGCCTTGACATGGAGGCCTTCGCCGTGTTTTTGGCTGTGGACCGGGGTGGGGTGGGGGTTTGGGCGGATGCTCGCGTTGGGTGGCCGGGTGGCCGGGTGGCGGTTGCGATGGTGGTGGGGGGATGCTCGCGGTGGGTGGCCCGGTGGCGGTTGCGATGGTGGGGCCTCGGCCTGGTGTCACGAATGTGGCTTTGGGGGCCGAATCCGCTCCCAAAGCCACATTCGTGACAACGGCTAGACCTGGTCGGCGACGTGTTTGGCGATTTCCAGGGCGCTGGTGGCCGCGGGGGAGGGGGCGTTGAGGACGTGCACCTGGTTCGGCGCGGTTTCGATGAGGAAGTCGTCGACCATGGAGCCGTCCGGTAGCAGGGCCTGCGCCCGGACGCCCGAGCCGTGGCGCACGATGTCTTCCGGCTGCACCGCGGGCACCAGTTTCGCCAGGCTGTGCGCGAACCGCTTCTTCGAGAACGACCGTCGCACCTCGTCGAGGCCGATCGGGTAGGCGTACTTCTTCGCCAGCCGCCAGATGCCCGGGAAGCGCGCCACCTCGGCGAGGTCGGCGGGCGAGATGTCGCCCCAGCGGTAGCCTTCGCGGCGCAGCGCGAGCACGGCGTTCGGGCCGGCGTGCACGCTGCCGTCGAGCATCCGGGTCAGGTGCACACCGAGGAACGGCAGCGAGGCGTCCGGCACCGGGTAGATCAGCCCGCGCACCAGGTGGCGGCGGTCCTCGCGCAGCTCGTAGTACTCACCGCGGAACGGCACGATGCGGGCCTTCGGCGTCAGCCCGGCCAGCCGCGCGATCCGGTCCGAGTGCAGCCCGGCGCAGTTGACCAGCGCGTCGGCCCGCAGCACCTCGGTGCCGGTGGCGATCTCCACCTTCGAGTTCCGGCTGCGGATGCCCAGCGCGGGCGTGCCCAGGCGCAGGTCGGCCCCGGCTTCCTCGAGCAGGCGCACCAGCGCGCGGCACACCCCGGGGAAGTCGATGATGCCGGTGGACTCCACCCGCAGCGCGCTCACGCACGCGACCTCGGGCTCGTAGTCGCGGGCTTCGTCGGCGCCGATCAGCTTCGCCGGCACGCCGTTGGCCTCGGCTCGTTCGGCCAGCACGGCCAGCGCGGGCAACTCGGCGTCCGAAGTGGCCACGACGAGCTTGCCGCAGACCTCCACGCCGACGCCGTTCTCCCTGGCGAAGTCTACGATGGACCGGTTGCCCGCCACCGACATCCGCGCCTTGAACGAGCCCGGCTTGTAGTACAACCCGGCGTGCACCACGTTCGAGTTGTGCCCGGTCTGGTGGGCGGCCCAGTGGTCTTCCTTCTCCAGCACGGTGACCCGCTCGCCGCGGCGGGTCAGCTCCCACGCCGTGGCCAGTCCGATGATCCCGCCGCCGATGACAACAACGTTCTTCCGCACGGTCGGCCAGCGTACGTGAGCGGTCCGGGCGCCCTCGCCCGGATCAACCTGACGGCCGTCAGGTACAGTACCTAACCAATGTCAGGTAAACGGTTGACCAGGTCCGAGCGCCGCGAGCGCATCCTCGCCGCGGCGGCCGAGGTGTTCGCCGAGCGCGGGTACGACGCGGCGGGCATGCGCGAGGTCGCCACCCGCGCCGGGATCAGCACGCCGGTGCTCTACGACCACTTCCCGGCCAAGGCGCAGCTCTACGCCGGGCTGTTGCAGTCCGAAGTGGACAGGTTGCAGGCAGCCTGGGGCGAGTTGCCGGAACCGCGTGACGCCGAGGAGTTGTTCGTGGCGACGGTCGACGCCATCTTCGGCTGGATCGAGCGCAACCAGCAGGGCTGGCGGATGATCTTCGCCGAAGCGCCGTCGGACCCCGAGGTGGCCGAGGTGCACCGCCGCGGCCAGGCCCGCGCCACCGAAAAGCTCGCCGAACTCTTCGCCGCCGTGCCCCTGAGCACCGACCTCGACCGCTCGCGCGCCAACGAACTGTTCGCCGAAACCTACAAAAGCGCGGTCAACGCCATCGCCGGCTGGTGGTGGCACAACCGCGACCTGCCGCGCGCCCACGTCGTCGCGCTGACCACCGACCTGCTGTGGCACGGGCTGCGGCGGCTGACCCTCCGGGAGGACCTGTGACCGCCACCGAGCGTTACCGCGAAGGCGGCGAGAAGGCCGATCTCGACCTGGCGCTGAGCGCCTTCGCCGAGGACGCGGTGCTGATCTCGCCGTTGACCGACCGTGCGCGGTTCACCGGCAAGGCCGAGATCGCGGAGATCGTCCAAGTCGCCTTGGGTCGGATCGAGGGCATGCGGTTCCACACCGACGTCGGCGACGAACGCACCCGCACGCTGGTCTACACCGGCCGGATCAACGGGGTGGCGATCGAGGAGTCGGCGCTGGTCCGGCTGGACGACGACGGCCTGATCCGGGAGATGACGCTGTTCGTCCGGCCGCTGCCCGCGCTGGTCGAACTCATGGGCGCGTTCGGCCCGGACCTGGCGCGCGCCCACGGCCGGACGTCGGCCGCGAAGGTGCTGGGCTTGCTGATCAAGCCGCTGATCGGCATGGTCCGCGGCGGTGACCGCTTCGGCCTCCGGCTCGTCATGCCCCGGCGGCGTTGAGGGCCAGCGGCGGGCTCAGCGCCTGGCCGCGGGCGTAGGCGCGGTCGAAACCGTCGTCGCCGAGGTCCTCGCGCACGGCGGCGGTGATCCGTGCGACGTCGGGGTCACCGGCGACGGCGACCCCACGCAACGCGACGGCGGCGCCGAGCAGGAACGCCGCCCGTTCCGGTTCGCCGTCGCGCGAGGCCAGCCCGGCGAGCGCGTCGACCGCGTCGGCCGCCGCGGTGTGGTCACGGGCGCTGACCGGCGCGCTCAACGCCTCCCGGTACCGGCGCTCGGCGCTTTCCCGTGCTCCCGTCGCTTCGTCGATCCGGCCTTCGGTGACCAGCAGCTGGGCGCGGATCATCTCCGGGGTGAACCCGCTGGCCGGGCATTCCGCGCGTGACCGCGCGACCAGCTCGCGGGCCGGTCCGAACCGGCCCCGGAGCCGGGCGATTTCGGCGAGCCCCAGGTACGCCGACGCCAGCGCCTCCGGGGTGCCCGCCCGCCGCGCGAGCTGGATGGCGCGTTCGTAGTCGGCCTCGGCGCCGTCGAGGTCGCCGAACAACCGCCGCCGGTCGGCCTGCTGGTAGAGCAGTTCGGTGGTGTCGTCGGTGGCGCCGATCAACTCGGTCAGTTCGAGCGCCTCGTCGGAGAGCACCACCGAAGCCGCCAGGTCGCCGCGCCTGCCGAGCAGCAGGGCGTAGTGGCTCAGCGCCAGCGACAGGCCCCAGCGCTCACCCAGCTCGCGGTAGGCGTCGACGGCGGCGCGCAGCAGTCGCTCGGCGTTCTCGTTGTCACCCTGGAGCATGTGCTTGAGCCCGGTGCCCATCAACGCGAGGCCCTGGCTCCACGGGTCGGCCGAGAACGCCTCTTCACCGAGGCGGTCGGCCGGGCTGCCGGGGTCGGGCGGGCCGATGACCAGGCCGACCACCATGGCGACCATCGGGTGCCGAGGTGGCCGGTTCCAGTCGCGCGCGAACCGGCGGACGGCCTCCAGGTGCGCTTCGAGCGGTTCGTGCGCGGGCAGGCCGCTCGCCGCGTTGGCCACGCACAGCACGAACTCGTCGTGCAGGTCCGGCGGTGGTTCGGGGCCGACGCGCAACGCCACGTCGCGGCTGAGCATCGAGCCCTCGAACCGGCGGCCGCGCATCCACCAGTACGTGCACAGGGCCGCGACGAACCGCAGCGCCAGCCCGGGATCCGCGTCGGTGGCCCACCGCAGCGCGGCGAGCAGGTTCTCGTAGTCGGCGTCGAGGCGGGCGAGCCAGTCGAGCTGGCCTGCCGTGCGCAGGCGTGGCTCGGCCTGCTCGGCGAAGGCCAGGAAGTGCTCGGCGTGCGCACGTCGTAGTTTCTCGGTCTCACCGGCTTCTTCGAGCTTCTCCGCGCCGAAGGCCTTGATCGTTTCGAGCATCCGGTAGCGACCGTCGGCACCCAGGTCGGCCAGGGACTTCTCGGCCAGCTCGCCGATTTCGCCCGGCCCGCAGATCGTCGCGGCCGCTGCCGGGTCGGCGCCGCCCGCGAACACCGCCAGCCGTCGCGCAAGCGTTTGCTCCTCGGGTTCGAGCAGGTCCCAGCTCCACTCGACGACCGCACGGAGCGTGCGGTGGCGGGGCGCCGCGGTCCGCTCGCCGCGGGAAAGCAGGGTGAACCGGTCGTCCAGGCGGACGGCGATCTCGCCGAGCGGGAGCGAGCGCACGCGGGCCGCGGCGAGTTCGACGGCCAGCGGCAGCCCGTCCAGCGCCGCGCAGATCCGCTGCACGTCCCCGACGGTCCGCTCGTCGACGGCGAACCCCGGGCGCACGGCGGCGGCCCGTTCGGCGAACAACCGCACGGCCGGGTAGGTCATCGCGTCCACCGGCGCCAGGCCAGGCGGCGGCACCGGCAGCGGTGCCACGGCCCAGGTGGTCTCCCCGGTGATCGCCAGCGGTTCACGGCTGGTCGCCAGCACCCGCACCGCCGGGCACGCGGCCAGCAGCCGGGCCGTCAGCCGCGCGGCCTCGTCGACGACGTGCTCGCAGTTGTCCAGCAGCAGCACCAGGTTCCGGGTGGCGAGCGCGGCGAGCAGCCGGTCGGCGGGCGGGGTGGCCGGGCGGTCCGCGGGGAAGGTCGATTCGCGCAGACCCAGTGCGCTGAGCACGGCCTGCGCCACGTCGGTGTCGATCGGGGCCAGTTCGACCAGGCAGGTCTCGCCGGGCCAGTGCTGGGCCGCCTCGATCGCCAGCCGGGTCTTGCCCGCCCCGCCGGGACCGGTCAGCGTAACCAGCCGTCCGTCACCTAGCAGCGTCGTCACGCGGCGCAGGTCGGCGTCCCGGCCGACGAAACTGGTCAAAGCGGCGGGCAGCGCGGATCGTGCGGTCTCGGACGTGGTTTCGGCGCGCAGCACCTCGAGGTGGATCGCGGCCAATTCCGGTGACGGGTCCACGCCGAGTTCTTCGACGAGGGTCCGGCGTGCGTCTTCGAAGGCGGTCAGCGCCTCGGCCCGCCTGCCACCGGCGTGCAGCGCGCGGACCAGTTGCCCGCGCAGGCGTTCGCGCAGTGGGTGGTCGGCGATCAGCTCGCCGAGTTCGGCGACCAGCGGCCGGTGTGCGCCGGTGGCGAGCTCGGCGTCGATCCGGTCCTCCACCGCGCCCAGCCGCAGTTCCGTCAGCCGCGCGGCGGCGGCTTCCGCGAACGGGGCGTCGGCCAGGGCCGGTCCCCGCCAGAGCGCCAGTGCGTCCCGGAGTTTCGCGGCGGCACCCGCGTGGTCACCGGCCGACAGCGCGCGGCGGCCACTTTCCGCGAGCTGTGCGAACCGGTGCGCGTCCACGTCCGCCGGGTCCGCGGCGAGGCGGTACCCGGCGGGCAGGAGTTCCACGGTCACACCGGCCTGTCGCAGGCGGGAGACCCGCGACTGCAGCGCGTTCGCCGGATTGGCCGGCGGCGCGTCGCCGTAGAGGCCCTCGACCAGCCGCTCGGCGGGGACCACGCGGCCCGCGTCGAGCAGCAGCAGGGTGAGCAGGGCGCGCACCCCCGGCCCGCCGACCGGCAGGCGGCTGCCGGTGGCGGTGAGGACCTCCGTCGGGCCGAGGATGCCGAAGCGCACCGGCACATCCTCTCCCGGGCGGCCGGGTGGGTGCTGGGGGGACGGGAAACGCCGCCGAAGTCCCGCCCCCCAGCGGCTCTAGGTCATGGACACGTCTTCCAGGCGAAGTGGTAGGTGGTGGAGAAGTTGCCGTCGGTCGAGTCCATGGTCATGAAGCTGGTGGTCGTCTTGGGATCCGAGGTGCCCGCGTTGACCCGCAGTTCCGCGTTGATGTTGAAGTGCCGTTTCTCGCCGCAGGGCGCGTAGACGACCGAAACGAGGTCGGTCTGGTCGGTGGCCTGCCAGTTGTCCTCGAGCGGCCCGGCGTAGTTGTGGTTGACGTACGCGGTCGGGGACATTCCCTGGAAGTAGTAGTTGGCGCGCTCGGTTCCGGTGGCTCCCTTCGCCAGTGCCGCGAAGCCGCGGTAATCGGCCTGCGCGATGCCGTAGGTGAATCCGGACGGCGCGTTGATCCGGAGGTTGAGCTGGCAGTTCTTGCGGAAGTCGGTCGGGGTGGCCCCGACGCCCACCTGGGCCAGGAAATCGCTGTAGGTCACGGTGAATGCTTTGTTGTCCGGGGACACGGCGACGGCGGCGGTGCCCGCCGGACAGCCGGAACCGTTGACGGTGACCACGTCGATCGTGAAATGGTCGGGCGGTGGTGTGGTGCCGGGAGCACCACCCGGGGGAATCACGATGGACATTGCCAATGCGGTAGCGGCCAGCGCGCTGAACATGTGCACACCTTTCCGGGGTTTCAAACCAGGTGGCGGCGGTTCCTGAATGCTAGCGCCGGTGCCGCTACCGCAATTCCGCTGATCGGGTGGCCTTGTTATGTAGTTTTATGAAAGGGAAAAAGGGCAGGGTGGAGCCCTGGTTTATGCGTGGTTTGTTCTCAACACTTCTTCCACGAGAAGTGGTACTTGGTGTCGACGTTGCCGTCGGTCGAGTCCATCGTTATGAAGCTGGTGGTGGCCTTGGGGTCCGAGGTCCCGACGCTCACCCGCAGCTCGGTGTTCACGTTGAGGTGGCGCACTTCGCCGCACGGCGCGTACACAATGGAGGCGAAGTCGGTCTTGTCGGTGGCCTGCCAGCTGTCGCTGTACGGGCCGTAGTAGGGGTGCACCTGGGTGGCATTGGCCGAATTGCCCTGGAAGTAGTAGTTGGCGCGCTGGGAACCGTAGGCTCCCTTGGCGAGGTGGGCGAAACCGCGGTAATCGGCCTGCGCGATGCCGAAGGTGAAGCCCTGCGGGTAGTTCACCCGCAGATTCAGCTGGCAGTTCTTCCGGAATTCGGTCGGACTGGAGCCGGCGCCCGTCTGCGCGAGGTAATCGCTGTAGGTGACGGTGAAGTTGGTGTTGTCGGGTGACACCGCGACCGCGGATGTCCCAGCCGGACAACCCGATCCGTTCACCGTGACGATGCTGATCGTCACCTGGTCCGGTGGGGCCTCCGCCGGTGCCGCGGAACTGGGGGTGGTTATTGCCGACAGGGCAATGGCACTGGCAGCCAGCGCAGTGAACATGATGCACCCTTCTGATGCGTCGTGAACAACTAATCGTGGCGGCGGTGGTTCAGGGTATCCGGACGGGTTCGCGGCGCACTCCGCTGAACGGGCTCTTGTTCTGCACTTGGTGCATCGAAATCAGCTGCCCTGCGGCCATTCGGGTGTGCCGCCGTAGTCCCCGAGATCGCTTCGATCTTGTCCCGTGGGTACGTAGTGGACCCGTACATTACTTGACGAAGTTACTAATGCATTGTTCGGGTTGTCTGTAATGAGTTCATAACTTATGGTAGTTGTCCGGATTCGTTGAATTCGATCTTGAGGGGGCGGGCGCGGATGGCGGGCGGGTACACCTTCGACGCCGACGCCGTGGCCGCGCGAATCAGTGAACTCGAAGCCCTCCGCGACCGCATCCGCGACCAGTCGCACGTGCTGCGCCGGGCGAGGGAGGCGGTCCAGCCGCCCGCGGCCGACGATGCCGCGAAAGGGCAGGCGAAAGCCGCGGCGTTGTCGATCGAGTCGGCCGTGCAGCACAACCGGGCGATGGACGACTACGTCACGAGTTATCTCGCCGTCCTGCAGGCGGCATCGGGCGCCTACGTCAACAAGGATGTCAGTACCGGAGCGGTGTTCGAGAAATGATCTCGCGGTTGCGAAGAGCCGGATTGATCGCTCTGGTACTGGCCATTTCCACCGCGGCGTGTGGCACGCCGATGGCCGGGCGGGCGATACCCGAAGCGCGACCGATCATCGAAAGTCCGGTGGGCGAACACACCAAGGCGCCGCCGGTGCCCCGGCCGCTCGACGCCGAGAAGTACGTCAACGATCCCTGCGCCAGCCTCACCGCCACCCAGCAGGCCGAGTTCAACGTGACCTCCAGCCGGGTGAACAGCGACGGCAGGGGCTCCGGCTGCATCTGGAACGTGGGCGACGGCTCGACCAGTCCCGGCGTCTCCTATCTGACCAGCGTGGACACCGGCCTGAGCAATCTCTACGCGCTGAACGACACCGGCTGGTGGGACCGCGGTTACTTCGAACCCACCGAGGTCGACGGTTATCCGGCCGTCTACGTGGACCTCACCGACCTGCGGGCGCAGGGCGACTGCGGCCTCGCCGTGGCGCTCAGCGACCGCCTCTTCTTCGATGTCTCGATTCGCACGACCAAGGACAACGACGCGTGCCTCGGCGCGAAGAACGTGGCCGAGGCGATCCTGCAGACGATCAAAGAGGGGGCTTGACCGTGATGAACGGGCAAGAGATATACGAGAACTTCGCCCACGCGCGCGGTCCGGAGCCCCTGAGTGTGGCGCAGGAGGCGCTGCACTCGGTGGCGGCCGAGTACCAGGTGCTCGCGCAGGAGATCGCGAACGTGGCGGCGGCCTTCGAACAGGGGTGGACCGGGGACGCGGCGGGGGCGGCGGAGCGGGGCGCGGGGCCGTTGACCATGCAGCACGCGGAGGCGTCCGAGGCGCTGAACCTCGCGCAGGACCTGCTGCGCCGCCAGGTGGAGTCGTTCTGGGTGGCGAAGAACTCGGTCGAGCCGGTGCCGCCGGTGCCCGCCGCGCCTTCGACGATCACCAACGTGATCACCCTCGGGTCGGCCGGTGCGGGCTACGAGCAGTTCGTCACCGAAGCCGGGGCGGCCGCCCAGCGCAACGTCGCGGCGATGGAACTCTGGGCCGACCACTCCGCCTACAACGCCACGATGATGCCGACGAACTACGGCGAGATCGGCGCGCCGGAGGTCTCGATCAGCCTGGCGGAAGGCACCCAGCTCGGCGGCACGGGCGGCGGCCCACCGTCCACAACGGAAGCACCGGAACCCGCCTCTTCGGATGCGGCGGAGCCCGCCACCACACCGGAGCCCGCCACCACGCCGGTGCCCGCTATCGCGCCGGAGGCGGGCACCCAGGCCGCGGTGGCCACCGCTCCCGAGAACGGCCCGGTCGCCCCGGCTCCCACTGCGGCCGCGTCCAGTACCGGTCAGGCGCCGGTGATCGGCACGCCCACCGGCGGCAGCCCCGGCCCCACCGCGCCCAAGCTCGCCACCCCGGCAACTCCGGGCCACGTGGCGACCCCCGGCGCCCCGGCCAAGCCCGGCAGCGGAGCCATCCGAGGCAACCCCAGCACGCGGGCCACGCCGGGCAATCCGGCGAATCCCGGTACCCGAGCCACTCCGGGCACGCCAGGCACCCCGGCCGGCCCCGGCACCCGGGCCACCCCGGGCACGCCAGTCAACCCGGCCACCCCAGCTACCTCGGGAGCCCCCGCCACCCGTGGCACCGCGAAGGGCGCCATCCCGATCGCCGGAGCACCCGCCGCCGATCGTGGTCGGGCCGCTGAGGACGAGGAGCACGAGCGCCGCTACGGCGTGCCGGAGGACAAGCACTTCCAGCCCGCCGAGGACGGCAAGAAGGTCACCGACCCGCGCACCGGCCTGCCCGCCTCCGTGCCCGTCATCGGCGGCTGAACCCGGGGCGGTCGTCGTGTGGTTCGCCGAGCCTGAGCACTTCCTCGCCGACCGGCTCGCCGCGCTGGTCACCGACGTCACCGGCGGCGAGCCGCACGTGGTGCTGGCCCCCGAGCCGGTGTGGCTGGACGAAACCGAGCGCGCGCAGGCCGAGCAGGTCCTCGACCAGGAACGCGCCCGCTACGGCGGCCCCGCCGACCAGGAGGAACCCGACCTCCACGCCATCGCCACCCTGCTCAGCACCCCACCCGAGGCCGGCTACGGCTGGGTCTCGCACACCGGCGACCGCCGTCCGATGGGGGTGCTCGCCGCCCGCTGCCCCTGGTTCGGCCTGATCGCCGCCCGCGAGGACGACGACGTCTGGATCCGCACCTTCTGGCGCGAGGACCCCAGCGTCCTGCTCACCGAGGTCCTCTCCGACTGGCGCAAGCCCCGTGAACAGCCGATCAGCGTGCTCCGCAGCGAGCTGCTGGCGACGAACGACCTGGTCGTGCCCAGTGCCGAGGTCCGGCGGGCGCAGCGGGTGGCCGCCCTGCCGCAGTACGGCGTCGCCGAGTTCTACGCCGAAATCCGGCGTAACGGGACCCGCCGCCGCAGTCCGCACCCGGTCCGCGTCTACGACAACGTCGACGGCCGGTGGACGATGAAGATCACCCCACTACCCTCGGACGAGCGGCTCGAGCTGGCCCCCGCGTCGGCCGCCGACGTCGTCCGCCTGCTGGACCAGCTGCGGCGCGACCTGTGACACTCCGGGCAACCTTCCCCCAGGTCGGTGCGTCGAGGTACGGGGCTGCCAAGAATATGAGTGGCGCAGCTCCGTTGAGGGTGGCGGTGGGCGACGAGCGGGCGCTCTAATACACTGCGACCCGTCCTCATGCAATGGGAGAGGTATGTCTGACAGCTCCAATCCGATCGTCCTGGGCCAGCCGACCGTCGGGGAGGAAGAGCTCGCCGCCGTCGCGGAGGTCTTCCGGTCCGGATGGCTGGCCGGAGCTGGCCCCACCTGCCGCAAGTTCGAAGGGCGCTTCGCCACCGCGGTCGGGACCCAGCACGCGCTGGCGACCAGCAACTGCGGCACCGCGCTGTTCCTCGGCCTGAAGGTGCTCGGCGTCCAGCCGGGCGACGAGGTCATCGTCGGCGACTACACCTTCCCGGCCACCGGGCACGCCGTGCTCCAGGCCGGCGCGACCCCGGTGTTCGCCGACATCCGCCCGGACATCTGGAGTGCCGATCCGGCGTCGATCGAGTCGCTGATCACGCCGAAGACCGTCGGCATCCTGGCCGTCGACGTGTTCGGCCAGCCCGGCGACTTCGACGAGTACCGCGCGATCGCCGACAAGCACGGCCTCTGGCTGTTCGAGGACGCCGCCTGCTCGGCCGGTGCCACCTACAAGACCCGCCCGGCGGGCAGCCTCGCCGACCTGGCCGCGTTCTCCTTCCACGGCCGCAAGGGCATCACCGCCGGTGAAGGTGGCGCCCTGGTCTCCGACCGCGAGGACCTCATCTCGCGGGCGCGCAAGCTGCACACCTACGGCATCGAGCCCGCGTTCAGCCGCGAGGGCAGCGACGAGCTGCCCATCCCGACCTTCCACGAGCTGGGCTACAACTTCCGCATGTCGGACGTGCAGGCCGCGATCATGAACGTCCAGCTGGACCGCCTGCCGAACCTGCTGTCCGTGCGCCGGTCGGCCGCGAAGTCCTACCACGAGGGTTTCGCCTCGCTCGACGGCGTCGAGGTGCCGGTCGCGCTGTCGGACCGCGAGCACCCGTGGCAGGCCTACGTGCTGACCATCGCGCCGGAGATCAGCCGCGACAAGGTCGCCCTGCGGCTGCGTGAGCGGGGCGTCGGCTGCAACTTCGGCACCTATGCCTCGCACGTCCAGCCGATCTACGGGCAGAAGCAGCAGCTGCCCGTGTCGGCCGACGCGTTCCGGCGGCACCTGGCCATCCCGATGCACTCGAACCTGACCGACGACGAGGTCAGCCGGGTGATCGAGGCGGTCACCGAAGTCGTCACCCAGCTTTCCTGACCCAGCGGACGAACCACAGCACAGGAGATATCGCACACCATGTCCGAAAAGAAGACGGTCCTGTTCACCGGCGCCGGCGGCTTCATCGCGGGGCACGTGATCCCGATGCTGATGGAGCGCGGCTACTTCGTCCGCGCCTTCGACAACATGACCCGCGGTGACCGCGAGCGGATGAACGAGTGGGCCGCCACCGGCAACCTCGAGCTGGTCGAGAAGGACGTCCGCTACGGCGGCGCGGTGCGCGAGGCCATGCGCGGCTGCACGCACGTGGTCCACTTCGCCACCGTGTCGATCAACAAGTCGATCGCCGACCCGCACGAGTCGATCGACATCAACATGACCGGCAACCACAACGTCTTCGCCGCCGCCGCGGACGAGGGCGTGCAGCGCCTGGTGTTCGCTTCCACCGCCTCGGTCTACGGCGACCCGGAGCGCCTGCCGATGCACGAGGACGACAAGCTCCGCCCGCTCACCCCGTACTGCATCACCAAGCGCGCCGGTGAGGACCTGCTCGGCTTCTACGAGCGGCAGAAGGGCCTGTCCTGGAACGCCCTGCGCTTCTTCAACGTGTACGGCCCCGGCCAGAAGAGCGAGGCGTACTACACCTCGGTGATCAACCACTTCATCACCCGCCTGCGCAACGGCCAGCCGCCGATCATCGACGGCAAGGGTGAGCAGTCGATGGACTTCGTGCACGTCCACGACCTGGCCCGGTCGGTCGTCGCCGCGCTGGAGTCGGAGAAGTCGAACCTGCCGATCAACATCGGCACCGGCATCGACACCTCCATCGCCACCCTGGCCAAGATCCTGATCGACGCCGTCGGCGTGCAGGTCGAGCCGCAGTTCAACGAGCGCGACGTGCTGGTTTCGCGCCGGGCGGCGGACATCACCCGCGCCAAGGAGGTCCTCGGCTGGGAGCCGACCATCCCGGTCGAGCAGGGCATGCACGACCTGGTCAAGTTGCACATGAGCCAGGCCGCCGGCTGATGGGCTTACCACCGGCCGGATCGGCAGAGGGGCGCTCGATGAACATCGTCGTGGTCAACAACTTCTTCCCGCCACGGGTGGGGGGCAGCGCGCACATGTCCGCGTCGCTGGCCGAGCAGTACTCGGCCAGTGGCAACGAGGTGCTCGCGATCACCGCCGCGTATTCCGACGCACCGGCGGAGGAGGAACGCGACGGTTACCGCGTGGTCCGGCTGCCGGCGATGAAGATGCCGCAGCTGGGCCTGTCGATCGACTTCGACATGACCTTCGCGTCGGTCCGGCCGGGGAACTGGCGCAAGCTGTTCAGGATGCTGGACGAGTTCCGCCCGGACGTGATCCACCTGCACGGGCAGTTCTTCGACCTGTCGTGGATGGTCGGGCTGTACGCGCGCCGCCGCGGCATCCCGGTGGTCGTCACCATCCACACCCTGCTGATCAGCGACAAGAAGCTGTACAGCTCGGTGTTCCGGATGCTCGACGCGGTGCTGGTGCGGCCGATCCTCGGCATCATCAAGCCGCGGTACGTCATCCTGGACAAGCTGGGCGTGGACTACTGCGTCAAGCGCTACGGCACCGGCGACGAGAACTCGGAGTACTTCCCGATCGCGGTGGACACCGCGCACTTCGAGAAGCCGCTGACCAAGGACGTGCGCGAGGAGAACGGCATCGGGGACGGCCCGCTGATCGTCTCGCTGGGGCACGTGATCCCGCTGCGCGACCGGATGCCGCTGGTCAACGCCATGCCGGCGATCCTGGAGAAGCACCCGGACACCAAGGTGATCGTGGTCGGCCGGGTCTACCACGACGCGTTCATCAAGCGCGCCGAGGAACTGGGCATCGCGGAGAAGTTCATCGTCAAGGGCGCGGTGCCCAAGGCCGACGTGCCCGCGTACTTCGCCGCCGCCGACATCGTCACGCACGACCTCAACGGCGGCTGCGGCACGGCTTCGCTGGAGGCCATGCTGTCCGGCACGGCGACCATCACCTCGACCACGCTGGACAACTACCCCGGCATCGAGCTGCGCAACGGCGACAACATCCTGATCGTGCCGCCGGACGACGCCACCGCGGTCGGCGAGGCCGTGATCGACCTGCTGGATGACCCGGAGAAGCGCGCCGAGCTGGCCAAGCGGCAGAGCGCCATGGTGCGGGACAACTTCGGCCTCGACGTGGTCAGCGACGAGCACCTGCGCACCTTCGAGAAGCTGATCGCCGAGTCGACCCCGAAGGGCCGCTGAATGTTCTTCGACGACGAGCGCAGCAACCGGCTGCGCCCGCAGATCCTGACCGAACTGGTCGGGGAGTACATGAACGACGCCGAGCGCGCGAAGCTGTTCGGCCTGCCGGAGACCACGCGGATCCGGCAGCGGGCGAAGATCGTCAGCCCGGAGAACCTGCGGATCGGCGAGCACTGCTGGATCGGCGAGGGCGCCATCCTGGACGCCTCCGGCGGCATGGAGATCGGCGAGCACACCAGCATCGGGGTCAACACGCTGATCTTCACCCACTCCAGCTGGCTGGCGAACATGACGCTGCAGAACCACTCGGGCAGCGACCTGATCGAGCGCAAGCCGGTCAAGATCGGCAAGGGCTGCTTCATCGGCGGCCTGGTGGTGATCATGGCCGGGGTGACCATCGGCGACTTCGCCACCGTGCAGCCGAACTCCGTGGTGGCCAAGGACGTGCCGGCGCGCTCGCTGGTGGCTGGCAACCCGGCGCGGGTGTTCCAGCGCTACGACGACGAGCACATCGAGAACGAGGTCAAGCGCGTCCGCGAGGACAACGAGCGGCGGCGCAAGCTGGCCGAGGAGCGCGGTATGGCGACCGGCCCGTGGGGTGCCCCGGCCGGCGACTTCAGCGAGCCGAAGGAGTGACCAGCGGACGGCCCTCGCACCGGGGGTCGTCCGGCCCGGTCGGGCGTTTCGCGGGCAGCGCCCACGAAAGCGCCGATTCCTCCACCGGCCAGCCGTGCGCGGTGGCCGCGCTGTAGGGCACCGATTCGCTGCCCTCGCACAGCACCTTCGCCACCACGTCGCTGTTCGGCACGAACCGCACCTCGGCCTGGTCGTCGAGCAGGGTGGTCATCGTGTCGTCCACGGTGACCACGCTGCCGAGCACCACCTGCCGCGGTTCGCTCAGCTCCAGCGCGACCGACGGCAGCACCGGCGCCTGCAGGAAGATCGCCAGCAGCAGGAACGGCCCGAGCAGCGCGGCAGCCGCGGCGGGACCGTGCGTGGCCACCCGCGCGAACCGCGCCGGGATCGGCCCGGTCAGCAGGGGCGTGAGCAGCGGCGGCACCAGCAGGAGCAGCGCCAGCACCAGTTCCCCGCGCGCGAAGGCGCCGGCGATCGTGCTGCCGAACCAGAGGTAGAGCGCGACCGCGAGCAGGACCGGCACCACCAGGCAGACCCCGCGGATCACCCGCGTCCGTTCCGGGTACCGCCGCCGCACGGTCAGCCCGAGGATGACCAGCGTGACCATCGCCAGCGCGGGCAGGAACCGCAGTTCCCAGGCGATCGCCGCCCACATCGCGGTCACCGCGAGCGCCCAGTCCGGCGTGCGGTCGGCGGTCCGGCTGAGCCACGAATCCAGTGCCCCCGGCGGCGCGCTCACCACGTAGAGCAGGCCGAGCGCGTGCCCGCCGAGCACGAACACCGGCGGCACCCACATCAGCGTGATCACCAGCGAGCTGACCAGGTCGAGCGGGCCGACGTTCTGCACCAGCAGGAGCATGGTGTGCAGGTCCTGGCGGCTCAGGTGCCAGAGGCGCAGCACCAGCAGCACGATCGGGAACGCGGGCAGCAGCGCGAGCGTCCACTCGAACCCGCGCGCCTCCGCGTCACCGCCGGGCGCACGACGCCGGCCAGCCTCTCCCACGGCCATTGCCGGACCTCCACCTCTTCCACGTCGGGTTGCTGGTCGTCGGCGATGAACTGCGGTGCGCTGGCGGCTTCGAGCGGGCGGAGGTACCGGTCGTAGGCGTCTTCCCAGCGCTTGTCGGCCGGATCGTGCTTCGAGCGGTACAGCGAGAGGTCGACCAGCGTCTTCAGCGGCTCGTTGCCGCCGGTGTTGACGGCCCACGACTCCGGGGTCTCCAGTCCCACGTCGTGGTGCTGGAAGGTCTGCGGCTCGGCGGCGACGAACCCGGCGAGGATGGCCGCGTCGGTGGTCATCGCGTCGATCTGCCGGTCGCGCAGCGGCTGCAGGCAGTCGCTGATCTTGCTCTTGTTCACCATTCGCGCGCCGGCCGCCTCGGCGGGGTGGCGGGAGGTGGAGGTGCTGATCGTGCAGACCGACCGGTCGCGCAACGCGGTCAGGTCGTCGACCGGGTCGTGGCCGCGCAGGGTCATCACCGACTGCTCGGTTTCCAGGTACGGCTGGGAGAAGCTGACCTCGGGCAGCTTCTCGCGTTCGTCGGTCCGGCTGTAGACCGCGATCACCAGGTCGACGCGCTGCCGCTGCCCGCGTTCGTCCGAGGCCACCATGCGACTGCGGTCCTCGTTCTCCACGGTCAGGAACCGCACTTCGTCCGGCCGGAACCCGAGGTCGGCGGCGATCAGGTAGCCGATCTCCACGTCGAACCCGCTGTAGCGGCCGGTCACCGGGTCCTTGTAGCCCGCGCCGGGGATGTCGTCCATGGTGCCGATGAGCAGTTCGACCTTGCCCTTGAGCCCGGCCTGCTCACGCAGTTCGTCCTCGGAAGGTTTGGACTGCCACGGGATCCACAACGCGACGCCGAGGCCCAGCAGGAGCACCGCGATCAACGCGGTGAGCCGGACGCCGCGGCCCGGCCGGAACCTGCGTCGGGGTGTCACGGATTCGTCGCCGGTCAAACCACCCTCCCCGGGGTTCTCGCGCGCTGGGAGCTCAGTTCTACCGCACTTCCGCGGGGACCGGGCCCGATGTACCGGGGATGTATCCCCGCTGGACCGGATGGGCCCAGGCTCGGCCCGTCACTGGTGGAGCGACGAGGTGGGATCCATGAGCGAAACGAGCAATCTGAAGCGTGCCGCGGTCTACGGGGTGGCCGGGCTGATCACCGCGGCGATCGGCGCGTCGACGGTCAACGCGATGACCATGGAGGACGAGCCGAAGCCGGAATCCTCGGGTGCCGCGCAGGCCGCACCGGCGCCCGCCGCGGCCTCGGCGCCCGCCGCGCCTGCGCCTGCTCCTGCTCCTGCGGCCAAGGTGGCGCCTGCTCCGGCCGCGCAGCCGCCCGCGGCGCAGCCCGCCGCGCCGGTCAAGCAGGCGGTGCCGGAGAAGAAGGCGGCGGAGAAGCCGCAGGTGCGCAAGCCCGCCGAGCGGCCGCGCAAGGTGGTGGAGAAGGTGGTGCGCAAGCCGGTGATCGTGCAGGCGGCCGCGCAGCCCTCGATCAGCGCGTCGGCGACGTCCAGCGGCCCGTCGGCCAAGTCCTACGCCATTTCCACGAACGGCACCAAGACGGTGATCGCCGAATCGGGCAAACCCGTTGTGGTGCACCACAAGAAGCAGGACGGCGAGAAGAAGGCCAAGGCCGTGAACGAGCGGCTGGACAAGGCGGTGGCCAAGCTCGGCGAGGCCGAGAAGTCGGTGGCCGACGCGGAGAAGAACCTGTCCAGCGCGCGGACCAAGCTGTCCGAAGCCAAGGGTGAGGTCGAGTCGGCTCGCAAGGAGATCAAGGAGAAGAAGGAAAAGCGGCAGGAGAAGAAGGAGAAGTCCGAGCGCAAGGTCGTCAAGATCAAGCTGCCGGGCAAGATCGACGTCTCCCCGGAGGTCGCGAAGAAGCTGCGCGACCTCGCCCAGCAATGACCGCCATCCTGGCCGCGCCTCGCACGATGAACGAGATCGTGCGGGCCGCGGTCGAGCGCGCGGGCCTGCGCCGCAAGAGCGACACCGTCCGCTTCCTGGTCATCCCGGACAACGCGTGGCGCCATCAGCGCACCCCGGAACCGGAGATCGTGCCCGAGGTCGAGGAATACCCCGAGGACGACTACTACCTGGACCACGAGCGGAAACCGCTCAGCCGCGCCACTGCCACCGGCCTCGGCGGGTTCGCTGCCTCGGTGGTCTCGGGCGTCGTGCCGAGCCTGATGGTCGGCCCGGTCGCAGGCATGGTCGCCGGCGTCGCCGCCGGCGTTTTCGGCGGCCTGATGGGCCGCTCACTGGCCGAAGAGGCCTACGACCGCAAAACCCGGCGAAATGGCGAACTGGAGATCGGGAGCAGCGCGGCGAACACCAGCAGAAGTCCCGAAAGGTCAAGCTCAGCTCCTCGGATGTGAAGCCCGGCGAGAGCCGCACCAACAGCAAGAAGACCGCGAACGGTTTCGTGTCGGTCTCTGTCACGAATGGCGGTTAGGCCATGAAGAACACCAGAGTCTCCGTCCAGAAAACCATCCTCTACACCGTCTCCGGGGGCTTCATCTCCGTGGTCTTCGGCGTCCTCGGTGCCACCGCCGCCCAGGCCGGTCCACGGGTGCCGGTAGACGCCGGTGGCGACGGAGGTGCTCCTGCGGCGGCCGGACCTCCTCCCGGCGAAACCCCGCAGCAGCAACAGAAGGAACTGAGCCAGCTCAAGACGAATGCGAACGTTCCTGCTGCGCAGGAGAAGAAGCCCGCGCCTGCGGTGAACCACGACAATCGCGGTGGCCGGGCGGGAGGTTCCCAGGAGCCGCCGCGGACGAACGACAAGAAGCCCGACCCGAAGGAAGAACAACGGGCGCAGTCCAAGTCTGAGCGGGACGAGAAGAACGCGATGGTGAAGGCGGGGGCAGAGGAGCGGGAGCAGTCCAAGGCTGATCGGCGTGATGCTCGCCAGTTGACGCCGGACTATTCGGAGTACGGCAAGAAGGAAGCTGAGCGCGAAGAGGCTGAGAGGGCTGAGCAAGACGCGAGGAACGCGAGGGCGAAGGCGAGGGAGGAGCGGAAGCAGGCGAAGGCTGAGCGGCGTGATGCCCGCAAGCGGAAGGCGACGCCTGCCTCTCCGAACAGCGGTCCCCGTGCGATCGAAGTCAGCGATGAGATCGAGCAGACGGCGGGCCCGGCGCGGATCAGGGCCAACGAGCTCGCCAGGCAACGCGACGAGGGCCCGACGGGTTCGGTGCGAGCGTGGGAAGCCACGGCAAACCTGGCGGCCGAAGCCGAAGCCGACGCCCAATGGCGCGAACGCCTCCGCGACGTCGGGAAGCCGAAGCCGGCCCCGAAGACGATCGAGCTGGACGAGCCGATCAGCGGGTTGCGGGCGCTGGAGGTCAAGGACGAGATCGACAGGGCGGCTGAGCCTGCCGCGAAAGACGCGAAGACCCTCGAAAAATACGCGGACACGCTCCCCGACGGGCCGAAGAAGGACGAAGCGGTCAAGGTCGCCAAGGACGCCGGACGTGAGGCTCGTCGCCTGGAATTCCTCCGCGACGCCGGGATGCCGGCGCTGGGAAAGGGGCTTCGGGACACCGTGGACAGCGTCGTCGAAGATGTGCAGACGGGGACCAAGGAAGCGGCTTCGGTGGGTGGAATCGTCACCGATGTGCTGGTCGGCCGGAAGAACAGCGAACTCGCCGAGGAAATCAAAACCTCACAGGACGAGACCACTCGCGCATTCCGTGATTACGTCACCGCGTCGAAGGTCCGCAATGCCGACGGTTCCGTCTCCCCGGCCCAAGCGGAGCTGGTTCGTCAACGCCTCGCCGAGGCAACGGCCGCTGCCGAGCGTCACCAACAAGTGGTGGGCCCAGTCCAGCGCGCTGGGAAGCTGGTGAAGGCAGCGGGCAAGCTCGGGGGAACGGCCTGGGGCGGCGCTGGTATCTACCTCGATATCGAAGAGGGCAAGACAACGGGCGAGATCGTTTCGGGCGCGATCGGCGGCACCGTGGGGAGCGCGCTCGGTAAGCGGGCCGGCATCCCTGGGGTCTGGGCGGGAGGATTCGTCGGCAGCGCGCTCGGAGAGAATCTGTTCAAGCGCATCCGTGATTCCGACAAGGACATCAACGAGTACGTCAACGAAGACTGACAGCGCGGCCAAACGCTGTGAGTGGGGCATTACTGGCGTTCACTGCAAGTAATGCCCCACTCATAGCAATCAAGCGGATGTGGAGGCGGATTCCTTGACGGTGGCCACCACGTAGTGCGACGGCAGGATTGAGTCGCGTTCGGCGGTGGCGTCGATCTTGTCTTCGAGCAGGTCGACGAACCGGTCCAGCTGGGTCGCCAGCGGTTCGCGGGCGGTGACCAGTTCGGGGATCTCGATCACCGTCTGCTGGCGGTAACCCAGGCCGTCCGAGCTGGCCGCGTCGTGTGAGACGTGCCGGTAGATGGTCACGTCCCGGCGCAGCAGGTCGATCTCGATCAGCCGGTCCAGTTCGGACACCACCAGCGAGCGCACCTTGCGCTGCCCCAGCCTCGACGCCGACACCGTGGCCAGCCCGGTCGGGAAGGTCAGCACCGTCTCGATGGTGTCCTCGGCCCCCTCGACCGACGACGGGTGGAAGTACCCCGCGCCGGAGGTGATCCGCGCCGGGGTCTGCCCGCCGAAGAACTGGATGGCGATGTCCACGTCGTGCACCAGCAGGTCCCACGCCACGCCGGTCTTGATGCGCGGGGCGTACGGGCCGTGCCGCCGGGCCATCAGGTGGATCGGCTCCTGCACCAGCGCCCGGGCGGTCATCACCGCCGGGTTGTAGCGCTCGAGCAGCCCGCACATCAGCGGGATGTCCTTGGCCGCGGACAGCTCGACGATCTCCTTCGAGGACTCCAGGCTGTTCGACACCGGCTTCTCCACCAGCAGCGGCTTGCCCTGGCCGAGGATCTCCAGCGCCAGCGGGTGGTGCACCTCGGTGGCCGCGGCCAGCACCACGGCGTCCACATCGGACAGATCGCCGATTTCCGGCGTCCACCGGGTCTCGAAGCGCTCGGCGGCGGCGCGGCCTGCCTCCTCGCGCGGGTCGATCACGCGGGTCAGCTCCACGCGCTCGTTCTGCGAGAGCACCCTGGCGTGCAGCGAGCCCATGGTGCCGGTGCCCACCAGTGCGATGCGGTGCGTCATGCGCCGAGCACCTCGCGAACCGTCTCGATGATCTTGTCCACGTCGTCCTCGGAGAGCTTCGGGTGCACGGGCAGCGAAAGTGCCTGCGCGGCCACCGAGCACGCCATCGGCACACTGGCGAGGTCGGCGTCCGGGATCAGCTCGTGCCCGCGGTAGCAGTCGTAGTCGAAGACGACCTTCGGGTAGTAGATGCCGTTGCCGATGCCGCGCTCGGTCAGCGCCGCGGCCAGCTCGTCGCGCGAGAGGAACGCGTGCGGGCCGACCAGCACGGTGTACTGGTGCCACACGTGCTCGCGGCCGGGCAGCACCTGCGGCAGCTCGAGCCCCGGGGTGCCGGACAGGCCCTCGGTGAGCCGCTTGGCGTTGCGCTGGCGGGCCGCGGTGATCGAATCCAGCTTCTCCAGCTGCGGGATGCCGACGGCGGCGTGCAGGTCGGTCATCCGGTAGTTGTGCCCGGCGACCTCGTACTGGTAGCGGGCACGCATGCCCTGGTTGCGCAGCACGCGCAGCCGGTCGGCCAGCCCGTCGTCGTCCGTGGTGATCACGCCGCCCTCGGCGGTGGTGATGTTCTTGGTGGCGTAGAGCGAGAAGCAGCCCAGCCCGAACGAGCCGGACCGGCGGCCCTCGAAGGTCGCGCCGACGGCCTGCGCCGAGTCCTCCACCAGGTGCAACCCGCGCTCGGCGGCCAGCGGTGCCAGCTTGCCCATGTCCGCGGTCTGCCCGTAGAGGTGGACCGGCATGAGCACCTTGGTGCGCGGGCCGATGGCGGCGGCGACCGCGTCCGGGTCGACCGCGAAGTCGTCCCGCCGGATGTCGGCGAAGCGCACGGTCGCGCCCGCTTCGAGGATGGCGTTGAGGGTCGCGACGAAGGTGAACGGCGAGGTGATGACCTCGTCACCCGGCTGCAGGTCGAGCACCTGCAGTGAGGCGACCAGCGCGGTGGTGCCGTTGTTCACCGCCACCGCGTGCTTGGTGCCGGAGACGGCGGCGAATGCTTCCTCGAATCGCTTCACCATCGGGCCCTGCGCGATGGCGCCGGATCGCAGCACTTCGACGACCAGGTCCTCCGCATCGCGGACGTCGACCACGGTAATGGGGATCATGCAGCAGTCTTTCACCTCGGCGGACACTTCCGGCGCGTCAGGTACAGTCGTGCCTCGGCATGGCTAGTAGCCCCCTGGGTCGGCACCGGTGCTGGCACTGACGCGGGCGTCACGATACCCGCCGGTCGCAAGTGGCTCCCCGCTGCCGCCTCGGCCCTGGTGCGCGGGCCTGAACACTAAAGGGCGAAAACACACAAAATGAGTAGTGCACGCATTCTGATCACCGGCGCCGGCGGTTCCGCCGCCTACAACTTCCGGGACGCGCTCGCCGTCTCGCCGAACGAGTACACGGTGGTCGGCACCGACATCAAGCCCTTCCACCTCGAGCTGCTCAACGTCGACGCCAAGTACCTCGTGCCGCCGGTCTCCGACCCCGGTTACGCCGACGCGATCAACCGCGTCATCGACGCCGAGAAGATCGACTTCGTGCACCCCCAGCCCGACGTCGAGGTCGGCTACCTGGCCGAGAACCGCGACCGGCTGAACGCGCCGACGTTCCTGCCCGACGCCCGCGCGATCGCGCTGTGCCAGGACAAGATGGCCTTCAACGCGCACATGAAGGCCAACGGCGTTTCCGTTCCGGAAGCGGTCAAGATCGATTCCCAGTCCGACCTCAAGGGCGCGCTGGAAGAACTGCTCAAGATCAATCCGCGGGTGTGGCTGCGCGCCATTCGCGGTGCCGGTTCCCGTGGCAGCCTGCCGATCAACTCCTACTACCAGGGCGACGCCTGGATCGACTACTGGCGTGGTTTCCGCGGCCTCGACTACGGCGACTTCATGGCCAGCGAGTACCTGCCCGGCGAGGAGTTCGCCTGGCAGAGCCTGTGGCACGAGGGCGAGCTGATCACCTCGCAGGCCCGCTCCCGCATCGAGTACATCTTCGGCAACCTCACTCCCAGTGGGCAGAGCTCGTCACCGTCGGTGGCCAAGACGGTCAACCGCGACGACGTGAACAAGATCGGCGAGGCGGCCGTGCGCGCGGTCTCGGCCAAGCCGAGCGGCGTGTTCTGCGTGGACATGAAGGAGAACGCCCAGGGTGTTCCCATGGTCACCGAGATCAACGTGGGCCGCTTCTTCACCACCAGCAACTTCTTCGCCCACGCCGGGCTGAACATGCCCGACATGTACATCCAGCTGGGCCTGGGCAACCAGCTCACCGAGAAGCCTGCCGTGTACAACCCGCTGCCGGACGACCTGTACTGGGTCCGCATGATCGACATGGGTTACAAGCTGGTCAGGGAAGGCGAATGGGCCGCCAAGAAGATCTGACGGTGCTCACGACACTCGCTTTCGACTTCGACGGCACCCTCTTCCGGCTGCCGGTCGACTTCGCCGGCCTGCGTGCCGACCTCGGGCTCGCCCCGGACGCCAAGCTCGGGCCGCTGTTCCAGCAGTACCTCGACGAGGGCAACACCGAGGGGCTGGACGTCGTGACGCGGTACGAGCGCGAGTCGGTGCCGCGCGGTGAGTTCACCGCCGGGGCCCGCGAGCTGCTCGAGTCGCTGACCGGCCTCCCGAACTACTCGGTGGCCATCGTGACGCGCAACTCGCGGCACTGCGTGTTCGACGCGCTGGGCAACCTCGCCGACGGCCTGCACGTCATCGGACGGGAGGACGTCGCCCAGCTCAAGCCGGACCCGGAAGGCGTGCACGCGGTGCTCAAGCACTACGGCGCCACGCCGGGCGAGGCCGCGCTGGTCGGCGACACCTACCACGACGTGGAAGCCGCGCACGCCGCCGGAGCACACAGCGTGATCGTCCGCAACGACGCGCTGAAGTTCCGGCCGGAGGGCGCGGACACCTACATCGAAACGCTCAGTGAGCTGCTGCCCGCGCTCGCGGGCTGACCCCCCGGGGTTGGTACCGTCGACGATGGTCATCGGCCCTCTCGACAAGGCCCTATTCGATAAGGAAGTGCCAGGTAGACATGGCTGTGCAGGACAAGCTGAAGGAAGTCTTCATCGAGGCTCTCCAGCTCGATGACGGGGTCGACGTCGAGAACCTGAAGTACCGCGACATCGAGGCGTGGGACTCCGTGGGTCACATGGCGCTGGTCGCCGCCATCGAGGACGAGTTCGACGTGCAGTTCGACACCGACCAGGTGATCGACATGAGCAGCTTCAAGGTGGCCGTGGACATGGTCAAGGAGCTGCAGGAGCAGGCGTGAGCACGCTCTCGGGGAAGGTCGCACTGGTCACCGGCGGGACCCGCGGCATCGGGCTGGCCACGGTACGGGCGCTCGCCGAGGCGGGCGCCACCGTGGTGCTCACCGGCCGTGACGAATCGGCCGCCAAAGAGGCGGCGGAGTCGGTCGACGGCCAGGTGAGCGGGCTCGCACTGGACGTCACCGATCCGAAGGCGGTCGCCTCGCTGGTCCGCGGGGTCGCCAAGGAACACGGGCAGCTGGACATCGCGGTGGCCAACGCCGGGATCATGGAGGGCGGCCTGCTCGGGATGATCCGGGCGGAGGACGTCGACCGCACGCTGGCCACGAACGTGGCGGGCACGCTGCACACGGTGCAGGCCGCCGCCCGCGTGATGATGCGGAAGAGGACCGGCTCGATCGTGGTGCTGGCTTCCGTGGTCGGCGAGTACGGAAGCGCTGGTCAGACCGTGTACGCGGCGTCGAAGGCGGCGGTGGCGAACATCGCGAAGTCGGCGGCGAAGGAGCTGGGACGCTCCGGCATCCGGGTGAACGCGGTGGCGCCGGGCGTGATCGAGACCGCGCTGACCGAGAGCCTGACCGACGAGGTCCGGGCGTCGAACACGGAGCGCACCCCGCTCGGCAGGCTCGGCAGGCCGGAGGAGGTCGCCGCGGCGATCCGCTTCCTGGCCGGTGAGGACGCTTCGTTCATCACCGGTCAGGTGCTGGGCATCGATGGAGGCTTGGTTCTGTGACGCTGGTGGGTGCGGGTGCCCGGCTGATCGACGCGGCCGGGGGCCGCACGCTGGCCGGGCCGGAACTCGAGGCCGAGGTCGCGCGCATCGCCGCGGGCCTGCAACTGCTGCCGCCGGGCGTGCTGTTCGCGCGCACTTCGGTCGACCTGGACAGCGTGCTGCGGTACCTGGCCGCCTTCGAGGCGGGCCGGGCGATCGCGCTGATCGACCCGGCGCTGGACGCCGACGTGCTGGCCGGGCTGATCGAGCGGTTCCGGCCCGCCGCGGTGCTGCAGGCGCCGGAAGCCGACGCGCCCGAGGGCTACACGCCCGCCGAGGGCCACTGGGTGCGGGACGCGCTCGACGGCGTCGAACCGCACCCGCACCTGTCCGTGCTGCTGCCGACCAGCGGGTCCACCGGGAATCCGAAGCTGGTCCGGCTGTCGCGCTCGGCCGTGCTGTCCAACGCCGAAGCCATCGCCGAGGTGCTGGACATCGACGCGCACGAGGTCGCGCCGACCTGCCTGCCGCTGCACTACAGCTACGGGCTGTCCGTGCTGAACTCGCACCTGATCCGGGGCGCGACCGTGGTGGTCGAGCCGTCCGGCGTGCTGGGCCGCGGGTTCTGGAACGCCGTCGAGGAGCACAAGTGCACTTCGCTGGCCGGGGTGCCCTACCACTACGAGATGCTCCGGCGGATGAAGTTCGACCCGGAGCGCTACCCCAGCCTGCGCACGCTGACGCAGGCCGGCGGCAAGCTCCGCAGCGAGCTGATCACCGAGTTCAACGACAAGATCCGCGCGGTCGGCGGCCGGATGTACGTGATGTACGGCCAGACCGAGGCGGCCCCGCGCATCTCCACGGTGCCCGCCGACCGGCTCGCCGAGAAGCTCGGCTCGGTCGGTCCCGCGCTGCCCGGCGGCAAGTTCACCATCCGCCGCGACGACGGCGTGGAGACCACGCACCCCAAGATCGTCGGCGAGGTCCTCTACCGCGGGCCGAACGTGATGATGGGGTACGCGGAGAACGAGGGTGAGCTGGCCGCGGGCGACGAATGCGGTGGTGAGCTGGCCACCGGCGACCTCGGTTACCTCGACGCGGACGGCTTCCTGTTCATCACCGGCAGGCTCAAGCGGATCGGCAAGGTCTTCGGCAACCGGGTGAGCCTGGATGATCTCGAGCAGGCCGTGCGTTCTGCTTCGGTGGGGATCGACGTGGTGGCGGCGGTCGCGGCCGGGGACAAGGTCGTGCTGTTCGCCGAGGGCGCCGATCGGGACACCTGCAAGGCGGCGTCCCGCGCCCTGTCGGAGCGGCTGCACCTGCACACCAGCGGCTTCGACGTGCGTCCTCTGGACACCGTGCCGCTGCTGGCCAGCGGCAAGATCGACTATCGGACGCTGGAGAGCCAGGTATGAGTGTGTTCACGCTGTCGCAGGCGGAGCGGGAAGCGACCCTGCTGCCCCAGCTCGCCGAGCTGACCGCCCACCACCGGGCCAACTCGGCCGGGTACGACCGGATCCTGTCCTCGCTGGGCATCGCCCGTGACGCCGAGTTCGGCTCGATCGCCGAGCTGCCCTGGCTGCCGGTCCGGATGTTCAAGACGCACGACCTGAAGAGCGTGCCGGACGCCGAGGTCTTCAAGACGCTCACCTCGTCCGGCACCACCGGGTCCGGTGCCTCGCGCATCTACCTGGACAAAGAGGCCGCGGGCGCGCAGACCAAGCAGCTCGGCGCCACCCTGCAGACGGTGCTGGGCGGCGAGCGGCTGCCGATGCTGATGGTGGACACCGTCGGCATCATCAAGAACCGCCGGTCGTTCTCCGCGCGCGGCGCGGGCGTGCTGGGCATGGCCAACTTCGGCCGCAAGCACGTCTACGTGCTCGACGAGAACGACCAGCCGGACGTCGAGGCGGTCAAGGGTTTCCTGGAACGCCACGGTGACCAGCCGTTCCTGATCTTCGGCTTCACCTTCATGGTCTGGCTCTACCTGTACGAGGTGGCCCGCGACCACGGTCTCGACCTGTCGAACGGCATCCTGATCCACTCCGGTGGCTGGAAGAAGCTGATCGACCGGTCGGTGGACAACTCCGAGTTCCGCAGGCGGTTCAAAGAGGACACCGGGCTGCACCAGATCTACAACTACTACGGGATGATCGAGCAGATCGGCACGGTGTTCCTGGAAGGACCGTCGGGCAACTCGCTGTACTGCCCCGATTTCGCCGACGTGGTGATCCGCGATCCGGAGACCTGGGCCGAGCAACCCGTCGGCAAGCCGGGCGTCATCGAGGTGGTGAGCACCCTGCCGCGCTCGTACCCGGGTCACGTGCTGCTGACCGAGGACCTGGGCGTGTACAACGGCATCGACGACGGCGACTGGCCGGGCAAGCACTTCTCCGTGCTGGGCAGGCTGCCCAAGGCCGAGGCCCGCGGCTGCTCGGACACCTTCTCGGGGCAGGCGGCATGAGCCTCACGCAGCGTTTCCCCCTGGGCGATCCGGTGGTCGTCGGTGACCTCGTCGACCGGCTACGCGCCGAGCCCGACGGTGGCCGCCTGACGGTCGGCGACCCGCGCATCATCGAATT
This sequence comes from Saccharothrix sp. AJ9571, assembly GCF_021725495.1. Lineage (NCBI taxonomy): Bacteria > Bacillati > Actinomycetota > Actinomycetes > Pseudonocardiales > Pseudonocardiaceae > Saccharothrix > Saccharothrix sp. AJ9571. The sequence continues at coordinate 2,734,380 of NZ_CP091382.1, forward strand.
CCTCACCAAGTTCGCGCGCAAACTGCTGGCGCCCGCGGTGGCCCGGCGTTATCCGGAACTGGCTTCGCTCGGGTTCTTCCTGCGCAAGTCGGAAATCCGGAAGGCGCTGACGCGGTTGGCCGATGACGGGGACGCCCTGCGTTTCCCGCGCGGCCTGGTCTTCCACGTGCCACCGGCCAATGTGGACACCATTTTCGTGTATTCGTGGGCGTTGTCCGCTTTGGCGGGAAACCACAACGTGGTGCGGGTTTCCTCGCGTTCGGCCGGTGCGGCCGAAGAAGTGCTGATCGCGCTCAACGCCGCATTGTCCGAAGTGGATCCGGAAACCGCCGCGCTGATCACGCAGACCCAGCGCATGATCACCTACGACCGCAGCGACGAGATCAGCGGCGCGTTGTCGCTGGCCGCCGACCTGCGGGTGATCTGGGGTGGCGACGGTTCGGTCAGGGCGCTGCGGCAGTACCCGCTGGCGCCGCACGCGCGGGACCTGACCTTCCCGGACCGGTCCTCGTTCGCGGTGGTCTCGGTCGCGGGCTGGCAGGCCGCTTCGGACGCCGAGCGCCGGGGTGCGGCCGAGGGCTTCTACAACGACTCGTACTGGTTCGACCAGGCAGCCTGCTCGTCACCGCGGGCGATCTTCTGGGTCGGAGACGCCGACGCGGCCGCCTCCGCCGGGGAGGAGTTCCGGCGGCTGCTCAGCGAGGTGCTGACCGCGAAGCAGCACGTCACCGAGCCCGCGATGGCCGTGCAGAAGCGGGTGTCGGCCTACGGCGCCGCGGTCGACGGGCTGATCAGCAAGATGACCTTCGACGGCAACGCGGTCGCCACCCTCGAACTGACGGAACCCTCCGCGCTCCCGCGTGAATGGCTGGGGGCGGGCACCTTCGGCTCGGCGAGTGTGCGTACCCTCTCGGACTTGGTGCCCATCGTGGTGCGCAAGGATCAAACCGTCAGCCAATTCGGGTTCGGCCGCGAAGAATTGGTTGAGTTCGCGACCGAACTGGCGGGACGCGGCGTGGACCGAATCGTTCCGTTCGGGTCGGCGCTCAGTTTCTCCGCCGTGTGGGACGGTTACGACCTGCTGGCCGAGTTCAGCCGCTTGGTGAGTGTTCAGGTGTGAGCACGCCCGACGAGGAGACACGACGACCGATGACGACCGTCGAGCCGGACAAGACCGCCGCCGAGGTGGCCAAGGGGCCGAAGTCCACCAGGGCGAAACTGCTCGACGCCGCCCGGTGGCTGGCCATCGCCGTGGTCATCTTCTTCGCCGCCCGCTCGCTGATCACCAGCTGGGACGAGTTCTGGGTGACCATGAAGGGCATCCCGTGGCTGTCCTCGGCGCTCTCGCTGGTCGCGCTGGTCAGCAGTATCGCGGTCGGGGTGTACGCCTGGCAGATCATCGTCGATGAGCTGGGCAAGCCCATCGGCTACGCGCGGGGCGCGCAGATCAACCTGGTCGGTTCGCTGGGCAAGTACATCCCCGGTTCGGTGTGGGCGTACCTGCTGCAGATGGAGCTGGGCCGCAAGGCGGGCCTGGCGCGGGCCCGCATCTTCACCGCGTCGCTGATCCACCTGGGCGTGGGCGTGGTCGCCGCGCTGGTGCTGTCGATCCTGGCGATGCCGGCGGTGTTCGCGAACAGCCCGTATGCCTGGTGGCTGCTCGTTCTGCTGCCCGTCGGGTTCACCGCTCTGCACCCGCGCGTACTGACCTGGGGCACGTCGCTGGTTCTTCGTATTCTGCGCCGCCCGCCGCTGGACCACCGCCTGTCGTACAAGCTGATCGGCAAGGTGTTCGGCGCGCTGGTGCTGGTCTACGCGCTGCAGGGGCTGCACCTGTGGCTGCTGGCGAACTCGGTCGGGGCCCCCGGTTTCGTCGGGTTCGTGCTGTGCATCGGCGCCATGGCGATCGCGATGACCTCGGGCACCTTCGCCTTCATCCTGCCGAGCGGGGTGGGCGCGCGGGAGTTCGCCATGGTCGCCGTCCTCACCGCCACCGCCATCTCGAGCCCGCAGGCACTGGCGTTCGCCGTGGCCTCGCGGGTCATGTTCACCGTGGCCGACCTGATCACCGCCGGTGGCGCCGCCCTCACCGCCCGCCTGCAAGCGCGGCGCACCGCCTGACCCCTGTGGGGTACTACCCAGTCGGTCCACCCCATTACCCCTCGCGACCAGCCAAAACCCCCATCCACACCCACCCCCACCCCTGTGGACAACTCCACCCCCAGGGGCACCTCCTCACGCCCACCCCACCCCGCCCCCGAACCCCACACCCAGGCACCCGAACCCCACGCTCCCGAGCAAGCCCCACCCCCAGACACCCGAACCCCACGTTCCCGCATCCGAACCCCACGCTCGGGCAGCCGAGTCCCACGTTCAGACGCCCGGACTCCGCACTCGGGCAGCCAGGCAGCCGGGCAGCCGGGCAGCCGGGCAGCCGGGCAGCCGGGCACGACACTCGTGCAGCCGAAGCCCACGTTCAGGCAGCTGAGTTCGACACTCGCGCGCGAGTTCCACGCTCAGGTAGCCGAACCTCACGCTCAGGCACCCGAACCCCACGTTCAGGCGGCCGAACCCCACGCTCGGGCTGCCGAGTCCTACGTTCAGGCGCCCGAACTCCGCACTCGGCAGCCGAGCACGACACTCGTGTAGCCGAACCCGCGCTCAGGCAGCTGAGTTCGACACTCGCGCGCGAGTTCCACGCTCAGGTAGCCGAACCTCACGCACAGGCACCCGAACCCCACGTTCAGGCGGCCGAACCCCACGCTCGGGCTGCCGAGTCCTACGTTCAGGCGCCCGAACTCCGCACTCGGGCAGCCGGGCAGCCGGGGCACGACACTCGTGCAGCCGAAGCCCACGTTCAGGCAGCTGAGTTCGACACTCGCGCGCGAGTTCCACGCTCAGGTAGCCGAACCCCACGTTCCCGCAGTCGAACTCCACACTCGGGCAGCCGAGTCCCACACTCGCGTAGTTGAGTTCCGCATTCGCGTGACTGAGGCCTGCGCTCAAGCAGCCGAGTTCCACACTCAGGCGCCTTGAGCACTCGGCCCGCGGGACGTTCCTCGAATGTGGAACTCAGCCGCCCGAAGGTCGAACTCGGCTGCACGAGTGTGGAACTCGCCTGCCGGAACGTTGAACTCGCTTGCCTGAGTGTGGGACTCGGGTGCAGGAGTGTGGGACTCGGACGCCTGAGTGTGGGGCTCGGCTGTTGGGGGCTCGGGCGCCTGAAGGTGGGTTAGGGGGTTAGTTGGTAGAGGGAGGCGTCCGCGTTTCGGTATACGAGTTTTACGAAGGGCTCCGAGTCCAGGCCGACCAGGCCCTTTTGCCGGGTGGCTTCGGGCGGGTAGCCGTACTGGCCGACGAGTACCCAGCGGATGTTCAGCCGTTGCGCGGCCGCGCGGACCGCGGGGTCGGTGTCGTAGTCGCGGAAGCGGTCGGCCAGCAGGAGGGCGTCGGCTGGGGGGAGGGCCTGGTCGTAGTGGCCCGCCACGCCGCGCACGCCGCTGATCGCGTAGACCCAGGCGCCGCCGTCGAAGCGGTCGTTCATCACCCAGTCGCCGGGCTGCGCGCGCTTTTCCAGCTCCAGCATCGCCTGCGCCTCGTCCGGGCTGACCGCCAGCTTGTGCTTGTCCACCCCCGGCCCGTTGCCGTAACCCGGCGTCACCCAGCCGGTGTTCGAGCCGGTGTACAGGCCGTTCGTGATGCCGACGAAACCCGCCAGCACCACCACCGCGGTCACCGGCGCCAGCCACGAAGGCGAGCGCCACCGCGAAATCCCGTCCTTCAGCCACGTCGCCAGCTGGGCCAGGCCGTGCGCGGCGATCACGCACAAGGGCACCATCGCCATCGACACGAAGCGGTACGGGTCGTCCCACCACGGCCGCGAGATCGCCATCACCAGCGGGTGGTTCGACGAGGACACCGCCACGTACAGCAGGCCCGAGACCAGGGCGGTGCCACCGATCCAGCGCAGTTCGTTCATGCGGCGGAAGAAGAGGAAACCCAGGAACAGCGCGCCCGCCAGCCAGATCTGCGGGCGCGGCATGTCGTGCTGGAAGCTCAGCAGCGTGCCCAGCGCCGTGGCCGTGGTGCCCTGGCTCGGCCAGCCCCAGTACGGCACATCCCCGCTGGCCAGCCCGATCGCGCCGAACAACTGCATCGCGGCGACCACCACGCTGGCCACGCCGATCGGCAGCAGCGCCAGCAGGTCCCGCCCGACCGCCCGCCACTCCCGGGCCACCAGCCACCGCTGGACGAGCATCGGCAGCGCGAACACGATCCCGGCGAACAGGGTCGACGAGTGCACGGTCAGCAATCCGACCGCCGCCAGCACGAACACCATGCCCGTGTCGATCGCGGGCCGCACCAGGTACCGGTGCAGCGCGACCGTGCCCAGCGGCGTCAGCGCCAGCCCCAGCAGGAACGGCAGCAGCGGCCCCCGCGACATCGACTGGTACATCACCGCGGTCGGCGCGATGGCCACCAGCGCGACCGAACCGGCCAGCACCGCGCGCCCGCGGAACTCGCGCACCACGGCGACCAGCGAAAGCGCCAGCAACCCGGGCAGCAGCAGCGTGTTCGCGTTCATGATGGCCGGGATCGAAGCCCCGCTGAGCTGGAAGGCGACCGTGCCGAGCAGGTGGTAGGCGTTCGGGTAGAACAGCCCGCCGCGCTCGGCGTACCAGTTGGTCTGGCTGGTGCCGAAGAGGCTGCCGTCTCCGGTGTCGGCGATGTAGCGGATCGCGTTCGCGTGGTAGACCGCGTCGAAGCCCTGCGAGATCGCGTCCAGCTCGACCAGCCCGCGCCAGACGGTGAAGATGCCGACCGCCGCCGCGAACACCAGGCACGCGACGACCGCGAGGTGCCCGCTGCGGGCCCAGAGCGGCGCGTCCGGCTCCGGGCGCGACCGCCGCGAGACGAACCAGCGCACGCCGAACGCGATGCCGGTGAACACCACCGTCGCGATGACGAAGGTCAGCACGTTGAACGGCAGCCCGATGGCCGCCAGCCACGGCCCGGCCAGCCCGCCGATGGCGTAGCTGAACAGCGGCGCCATGCCCGCCAGCACCCAGCCGCGCAGCCCGGCCGCGTACCCGGTCAGCAGCCCCGGGAGGAAGATGACCAGCGCGTACAGCGCGATGGTGACGACGTCGAACACTGGGCTGGTACTGGTGGGCACACTTCCCCCGGACTAGGTGGTTCCGCGCTGAATCTGGGGTGGAGCCTAGCCAGCGCCGGGTTCACCCGAACCGGGGGATGCGGCCGCGGCGACCGTCTCCTCCGGTTGCTCCCCGCGCCGGATCCGGTACAGCGTGGCGTCGGGGTTGCGGTAGGCGACCTCGAGGAAGGGCAGGCCGTCCAGCCGCGCCAGTCCGGGGGAGCGCGGGATCGAGTTCGCGTCGTCGCTCTTGGCCGTGACCAGCACCCAGTGCAGGTTCCGGCGGTCGACCGCGGCCCGCACGCGGTCGTTCGTCTCGTACTCGGCGAAGTGCTGCGTGAGCAACTCGGTGTCCGCCTGCCGCCCGGCGCGTTCGTCGTGCGCGATGACCGTGCGGACGCCGCCGATGGCGTAGGTCCACACGCTGCCGTCGAACCAGTCGTTCATCGCCCATTCACCGGGTTGGGCGCGCTTGCCCAGCTCCAGCATGGCGGCGGCCTCGTGCGGCGTGACCACCACGACCGCGCCCGGTTTGCGGGCGGTGTTGCCCCAGGTCAGCGCCACGTAGTCGGCGTTGTTGCGCAGGTAGGAGCCCTGCGACAGCACCAGGAAACCCCCGAGCACGAACACCGCGGCGAGCGCGCCGGCCACCCGGGGCGCGAACCGGCCGCCGAGGTCGCGCAGCACCCGCTGCACCTCGGCGATGCCGTGCCCGGCGAGCACGCACATGGCCAGCCCGGCCATCGCGACCAGCCGGAACTTGTCGTCCCACCACGGCCGCGCGATGGCCATCACCAGCGGGTGGTCCGAGATCGCGACGGCCAGGTAGAGCAACCCGAACAGCGCCGCCGAACCGGCGATCCAGCGCAGGTCGCCGAGCCGCCGGAAACCGATCAGCCCGACCACCACGGCACCGGCCAGCAGCAGCTGCGGGTCGAGTGAATTGTGCGAGAACAACAGGAGTTCGCCGACGGCCTGCGTGGGCGAGGTGTTCGCCGCCCAGCCGGTGTAGGTGAAGTTCCCGGCCAGGTTCAGCGCGCCGAGCAGGTGCGGCAGCGCGAGCACCGCGCTCCCGAGCAGGAGCGGCAGCAACGCGAGCAGGTCACGGCCCGCGGTGCGCCAGCGCTGCACGAGCAGCGGCACCACGAAGAGCAGGCCGCCGAACAACGCGCTGGAATGGATGGCCAGCAGCGCGACCGCGCCCGCGGCGAGCACCAGCCCGGTGTCGAGCGCGGGCCGCTCCAGGTACCGGTGCCCGGCGACCACGATCAGCGGGGTCAGCGCGACGGCCAGGGTGTACGGCAGCAGCGGACTGCTCCACGCGCCGTAGGTGACCATCGTGGCGCCGACGGTGGTCAGCGCGCACGCCCCGGCCAGCACCGCGCGCCCGCCGAAGTGGCGGACCATGGTCACCGTGGACAGCGCCAGCAGCCCGCCGGAGAGCATGGTGTGCGCGTTCAGCACGGCGGGCACGCCGGCGCCGGTGAGCTGGAAGACCAGCGCGGCGGGCAGGTGGTAGCCGTTGGGGTAGAACAACCCGTCGTCGTACCAGTGCAGTGAACCCAGCCCGAACAAGCCGCTGTCACCGCTTTCGGCGATGTAGCGGATGCCGTTGGCGTGGAACGGCGCGTCGAAGCCCTGCGAGATCGCGTTGATGCCGCCGAGCCCGCTGTAGACCGCGTACGCGCTGATCCCGGCCGCGAGCAGCAGGCAGGCCGCCACGCCGACATGCGCACGACCGGTCCACACCCGTTCGTGGACGGTTTCCTGGCGGCGGAAGCGCCGGGTGGCCGCGGCGACCGCGGTGAGCAGCAGCGTGCAGACGAGGAACGAAGCCCAGTTGAACGGCAGGCCGAGCAACGGCAGCAGCGGGCCGAAGATGCCGCCGACGGCGTAGCCGAGCAGCGGGGCGAGCCCCGCGAGCCGCCAGCCACGCAGCCCCGCGGCCACGCCGACGAGCAACCCCGGCGCGCACAGCACCAGCAGGAAACCGCAGACGGGCCACAGCGTGGACCAGCCGGAAGTCGAAATGGGCACAGCACACCCGCACCTGGTGAGGCCGCCGGGCGGTGCCGGCGGGAATCGGAATTCGAGTGTCGCCGAAACACCCCGGATTCATCGGCGATACCTGCGGTTCACGCTCGGCCGGGTGACTCGGTTGCCTCCAACGGGTGAAATGAAACGTTCCAGGGCGTGGTTCGATACCTTTACGTGACCCACCGGATGGGGGCCGGTGTCGCTGGCGGAGGGGTGGGGTCGTGGTTTTCGTAGTGCTGGGCGGCTGGCTGGCGCTCGCCATCGGTGTGCTTGCCGGCTGGCGGCGCATCAACGCGGTCAAGGCGTGGCGGGTCGCCGCGTTGTCGCTGACGCTGGTCCTGTCGCTGATTCACCAACTGCTGTTCGCCACCGTCGCCGAAGACGCGTTCATCAGTTTCCGGTATTCGCAGAACATCGCCGAAGGCCACGGCCCGGTGTTCAACGCGGGCGAACGCGTCGAGGGCTATTCGAACTTCCTCTGGGTGGTATTGGTCGCCATCCCGAAGACGCTCTTCGGTTTCGACATCGTGCACACCGCAGCGGTGCTCGGCGTGCTGTGCGCGCTGGGCTGCGTGCTCGCCGCGTACTCCACGGTGAACCGGATCGTCACCGAGACGCCGGGGCTGGGCGTCGCCGCCGCGATCCTCACCGCGGGCGCGACCGGGCTCGCCGCCTACGGCCCGTCCGGGCTGGAGACCCCGCTGTTCCTCCTGCTCGCGCTGATCATGTGCCACGCGCTGGCCGCCGGGCGCGCGGTGGTCGCCGGGGTGGTGGTCGCGCTGGCCACGATGACCCGGCCGGACGGTGTGGTGCTGGCCGTGGTCGCCGGGCTGTGGCTGGTGAACGCGGCCGCGCGCAAGCGGGTCAACTGGTGGGGTCCGGCCGGGTTCACCCTGGGCGCGCTGGTGCTCGTGGTGCCGTGGACGGCCTGGCGGGTGACCTACTACGGCCACCTGGTGCCGAACGCGGTGGCGGCCAAGCTCGGCGGTTCGCTGGACTGGCAACTCGAGCAGGGCTGGCGCTACCTGTCCTCGTTCGCCTTGGTGCACCAGGGTTTCCTGCTGATCGCGGTGGCGGCGGTGACCGCGTTGCTGCGGCGCAGGCGGGAGATGACCGACGACGAACGCCGGGCGCGGTCGTCGGTGTGGCTGGTGTTCGCGCTCGGGTTCACCTACCTGCTGTTCATGACCTACGCCGGTGGCGACTGGATGCCCGCGTGGCGGCTGCTGGCCCCGGTGCCGGTGCTGTTCGCGGTGGGGGCGGTCGCCGCGTACGGCGTGGTGACCGGGGTCGTGCCGTCGCCGCGGGCGCGGACCCAGCCGGTGGGCGGGAAGTTGGTGCCCGCGGTCGCGCTCGGGTTGTGCCTGCTGTCGTTCCTGGTTTCCGCGATGAGCCCGGCGGCGCTGCCGCTGATGCACGACTGGCGGCACAAGATCGCGCAGATGGAGGAGATCGGCTCGTGGCTCGGTGACCGGCTGCCGCCGGGGACGGTGATCAGCACCTACGCCAACGGCGCGTTGTCCTACCGGGCGGGCACCGAAATCGTGGTCGTCGACGTGCTGGGGCTGACCGACGAGCACATCGCCCGCGAAGGCCACCGCGACGAGTCGCTCGGGCCGGTCGGGCACATCGCCAACGACTACGACTACGTGGTCAACGGCAGGCGGCCCGCGCTCGCGGTGACCACCGGCAACGGGTACGCCGACCGCCAGCGCTGCGGGGCCGACCCGGCCTACGCGGCGCTGTACTCGGTGGCGACCTTCCGCCGCGAGGGCACCGACCGGTGGATCGCGGTGTACCCGCGGGCCGAGCAGGCGCCGCGGTTGATCGAGCGGCTGGACCTGGATCCGCGGTTCACCTACGTGCCCTGCCCGTGATGACGAACTGGACAGTAACCTACGGTCGCGTAACCTGACTGGTATGGCTGAAATCGTGTACCCGCCCGTCGTGCTGGCGGCCAAGTTGATGTTCCGCGTGCTGGACAACAAACTTCGGGTGGACGGAGCCGAGCACATCCCCGCCACCGGTGGGGCGGTGATCGCCTGCAACCACGTGAGCTACCTGGACTTCATCTTCTGCGGGCTGGGCGCGCAACCGGCCAAGCGGCTGGTGCGGTTCATGGCGAAGCAGGAGATCTTCTCGAACAAGGTCGCCGGGCCGCTGATGCGCGGCATGCACCACATCCCGGTGGACCGCTCGGCCGGCGCGAGCTCGTACCGGGAGGCCGTGGCGCGCCTGCGGGCAGGCGAGGTGGTCGGCGTCTTCCCGGAGGCGACGATCAGCCGGTCGTTCACCGTGAAGGAGATCAAGTCGGGCGCGGTGCGGATGGCCGCGGAAGCCGGGGTGCCGGTGGTGCCGATGGCGCTGTGGGGCACGCACCGCCTGTGGACGAAGGGGCGCCCGCGCACGCTGACGAAGCGGCACGTGCCGATCCTGATCCGCGCGGGCGAGCCGTTCCAGCCGAAGCCCGACGAGGACGCCGAGGTGCTCACGAAGGACCTGCGGGCGCGGATGAGCGCGCTGCTGGAGCAGGTGCAGGCGGAGTACCCGGACCAGCCGGCCACCGAAGACGACCGCTGGTGGCTGCCGGCCCACCTGGGCGGCACCGCCCCCACCCCGGAAGCCGCCGCCGCCCTCGACGCCCGCCGCGAGTAGCGGTGTTGTTGGTCTTGGCTTCGTCGAGACGGTGAGGTCGCTTTTGAGCTGGTGGCTGGAGTGGGCCCCGGTCCTGGCCTGGGGGGCCGGACCCGGCGCCCATTCCAGTCGTCGGCGCGACCTCACGAGTGGCGAGTAGCGGTGTTGTTGGTCTTGGCTTCGTCGAGACGGTGAGGTCGCTTTTGAGCTGGTGGCTGGAGTGGGCCCCGGTCCTGGCCTGGGGGGCCGGACCCGGCGCCCATTCCAGTCGTCGGCGCGACCTCACGAGTGGCGAGTAGCGGTGTTGTTGGTCTTGGCTTCGTCGAGACGGTGAGGTCGCTTTTGAGCTGGTGGCTGGAGTGGGCCCCGGTCCTGGCCTGGGGGGCCGGACCCGGCGCCCATTCCAGTCGTCGGCGCGACCTCACGAGTGGCGAGTAGCGGTGTTGTTGGTCTTGGCTTCGTCGAGACGGTGAGGTCGCTTTTGAGCTGGTGGCTGGAGTGGGCCCCGGTCCTGGCCTTGGGGGCCGGACCCGGCGTCCACTCCAGTCATCGGCGCGACCTCACGAGCGGCGAGTAGCAGTGTTGTTGGTCTCGGCTTCGCCGAGACGGTGAGGTCGCTTTTGAGCCGGCGACTGGAATGGACCCCGGCCCTGGCCTGGGGGGCCGGACCCGGCGCCCATTCCAGTCATCGGCGCGACCTCACGAGTGGCGAGTAGCGGTGTTGTTGGTCTTGGCTTCGTCGAGACGGTGAGGTCGCTTTTGAGCTGGTGGCTGGAGTGGGCCCCGGTCCTGGCCTTGGGGGCCGGACCCGGCGTCCATTCCAGTTATCGGCGCGGCCTCACGATCAGAACCAGCGTTCCAGGACTTGGGCGACGCCGTCTTCGGAGTTCGGGGCGGTGGTTTCGTCGGCCACGTCGAACAGGGCCGGGTGCGCGTTGGCCATGGCGACGCCGTGCCCCGCCCAGCGGAGCATGTCGATGTCGTTCGGCATGTCCCCGAAGGCGACCACGCGCTCGGCCGGCACGTTCAGCCGGTCGGTGACCCAGGTCAGCCCGCTGCCCTTGGTCATGCCCGGCGCGGCCAGTTCGATGAGGCCCGCGTTCGACGAGAAGGTGATGTCCACGGCGTCCCCCAGCACGGCGCCCGCGGCTTCGGCCATCTCGCCCGAGGTCATGCCCTGGTGCCGCACGAGCAGCTTCACCGCCGGGTGCCCCAGCGTCTCCGCCCGCGGCACCGAGAGGCCTTCGCCGTCGCCCCAGGGGTTCCGGTAGCCGGTCTCGTAGACGTAGTTGTGGGTGTCCGGGTCGACCGCCCGCCTGCCGACGCGTTCCGCGGCGAAGCGGCAGTCCGGGATGGCCTTCTCCAGCTCCTTGGCGAAGTCGTTGAGCTGGATCGGCTCGAGCCGCCCCCGGATCTCGACCACTTCGTCCTTGCCGATGTCGTAGATCACCGCACCGTTCGAACACACCGCGTAACCGGTCAGCCCGGCCGGTCGCGCGACCGGCGGGATCCAGCGCGGCGGGCGGCCGCTCGCCAGTACCACCGGCACGCCGTCCTCCGCGGCGCGCCGGATCGCGGCGAGCGTGCGGGCGGTGAGCTCGGCCAGCGGCGAGAGCAGCGTGCCGTCGATGTCGGAGGCGATCAGCAGGGGTTTCTCCACACCTCCAGTTTTCCAGAGTGCACCTGATCCGGGCTCGACCCGGCATGGTCACCCACCGCTTCGCCCCTACGCTGAGCTGGTGCGCGTAGGCATTGTGATCCTTCCCGAAGATCGTTGGTGGGCGGCCGAACCGAAGTGGCGGGCGGCCGAGGAGTACGGCTTCGACCACGCCTGGACCTATGACCATCTCGGCTGGCGGGACCTGGTCGACGGGCCGTGGTTCAGCGCCATCCCCACGCTGACCGCCGCCGCGACGGTCACCGAACGCATCCGGCTGGGCACGCTGGTCGCCTCCCCGGTCGCGCGGCACCCGGTCCCGTTCATGCGTGAACTGATCACGCTCGATGACATCTCCGACGGCCGCGCGCTGCTCGGCGTCGGCGCCGGGGTGACCAGCGCGCACTACGACGCCGTGGCCATCGGCGAGGCCGAATTGACCGACCGCCAGCGCGCCGACCGCTTCGCCGAGTTCGTCGAGGCGCTCGACGGCCTGCTGACCCAGGACAAGTTCGACTACCCCGGCGAGTACTACACCGCGCGCGGGGTGCGGAACCTGCCCGGCTGCGTGCAGCGGCCCCGGCTGCCGTTCCTGGTCGCCGCGAATGGGCCGCGGACCATGCGGGTGGCCGCCCGCTTCGGTTCGGGCTGGGTGACCACCGGCCGCAAGACCGACGACCACGAGCAGTGGTGGCGCGGGGTCGCCGAGGCCGTGGCCAAGTTCGACGAGGCGCTGGACGCCGCCGGTCGCGGCCGGAACTCGATCGACCGCTACCTGAGCCTGGACGCGGCCCCGGTGTACTCGCTGAGCAGCGTGGACGCCTTCACCGAGGCCGCCGGGCGCGCCCAGGAGTTGGGGTTCACCGACGTGGTGTCGCACTGGCCGCGCTCGAGCAGCTGGTACGAGGGGCGGGAGTCGGTGCTCGAAGAGGTCGCGGCCGACGTGCTACCGCGATTGCAGGCGGGGTGAGGTTCACTCGATCGGGTGACACTTGGTCGTGGAGGAAACCGATTACCACTCCTGGGAGTCATCTTTTCAGCGGATGAAGCCACCCCGGGGGTGATGGGGGCGAGGTGACCTCCGTGTGGCACCGACGGGCAAGGGGCGGCCCGGTCACACGGAGGTCTCCCCGTTTTTCGAGCGACGGGGAGCTCAGCGCAGGATGCGGTAGATCATCGCGTCCGGGTTCGAGTAGACCTTCTCCAGGAACGGCAGCCCGTCGAGGTCGCGCAGGCCGGGCGCCCGCAGCACGTCCACCTTGATCGAGCCCGAGCCCAGCAGCACGTGGTGCACGTTCAGCCGCTCGACCGCGGCCCGCACCTCGGGGTTCGTGGCGTACTCGCGGAAGTGGTTCGACAGGTAGGTCGCGTCCGGCGGGGCCACGCCGGGGTCGTAGTGCCCGGCCACCGGCCGCACCCCGGAGATCGCGAACAGCCACGCCGTGCCGTCCAGCCGGTCGTTGAGCACCATCTCGCCGGGCACGGCGAGCTTGCCCATCTCCTGCATGGCGTCGACTTCGAGGTCGGTGACCGGCACCGGACGGCCCGCCGATTCCGGGCCGTTGTGGTACGCGTACGCCACCGCTGTCGCGTTCGCCGTGGTGTAGAAGCCGTTCGTGCCCACCGCCAGCACGCTCACCAGCAGCACCGCGCTGGCCACGCCGATCCGGGCGGGCAGCCGCGGCCGCGCCTTGACCCAGTCCCAGCCGGCGGCCACCTTCGCCAGCAGCCGCTGCAGTTCGGCGAGGCCGTGCGCGGCGAGCAGGCACAGCGGGATCGCGGCCAGCGACATCAGCCGGTACCGGTCGTTCCACCACGGCCGCGAGAACGAGATCACCCACGGCAGCGCGCCGTAGCAGGCGACCAGCACGAACATCCCGGACAGCAGCAACGCGGAAACAGCCACCCAGCGCATCGAGCCGAGCGCCCGCGCGGTCAGGATCCCGGCCACCAGCAGCACGCACAGCACCATCTGCGGCTCCTGCAGCACCTGCCGGAAGGTCAGCAGCTGCGCCAGCGCCGAGGACACCGGGAGGTCCGACGCCCACGGGATGTACGGGTACGAGCTGGAGGTGAAGGCGATCGCGCCGAGGATCTGCGGGGCCGCCAGCACCAGCGCGGCGAGCCCGGCCGGGACCATCCGCAGCAGGTCGCGCCACCAGACGCCCTCGCGGCGGAACCAGCGCTGCAGCAGCAGCGGCGTGGTGAACAGGATGGCGCCGAACAACGCGCTCGAATGCGCCAGGAGCAGGCCGACGATGGTGAAGGTGAACACCATGCCGGATTCGACGTCCGGACGCGTGAGGAAGCGCTGCAGCGCGACCGCGGCCAGCGGGGTCAGCACGATGCCCAGCGCGAACGGCAGCAGCCCGCTGGACACCGATTCGTAGGCGCCGGTGGTGGCCGCGCCCGCGACGATGGCGGCGCTGCCCGCGAACGCCGCGCGCCCGCCGAACTGGCGGATCGCGGCGACCAGCGCCAGCGCGAAGATGCCGGCGATCGGCACGGTGATGCCGTTCAGCGCGGCCGGGATGGAAGCCCCGGAGATCGAGTACACCAGCGCGCCGACCAGGTGGTAGGCGTTCGGGTAGAAGGAACCGTCGGGGTACCAGTTGATCGTCGACATGCCGACCAGCGAGCCGTCGCCGGTCTCGGCGATGTAGCGGATGCCGTTCGCGTGGTAGACGGTGTCCCAGCGCTGGAAGACCGAGCTGGCGTCGTCGGCCGCGGAGAGCACGACGACCATCGACAGCCCGGTGGCCAGCAGCACGCAGCCGACGACCGCGGCGTGCGCGCGCTTGCTCCAGGTCGGGCCGCGCGGCACGGGGACCTTCGAGACCCAGCCGCGCGAGCGCGCCAGCGCGCGCGCCCCGAAGGCGATGCCCGCGAGCAGCAGGGAGAAGGCCGCGGCGGTCGCGGTGTTGTACGGCAGGCCGACCATGGACAGCCACGGCCCGGCCGAGCCGAGTGAAAGGTAGGTGAACAGTGGGGCGAGCCCGGCGAGCGCCCAGCCCCGCAGGCCGGCGCCGATCCCGATCAAGCCGCCCGGCACCGCCAGCACGATCAGGTAGACACTGATCGTGCTCAGGGAGGTCCAGAACGTATCCGGTGTTGGCACGGCTTCCTACGGTGTGATTCGGCCTAGGCGATGGGCGGGGCGCGGTCCGTCCCCGGTACGTGAGTACCCTCGACGCCCGTGAGCGCGCAGACGAACCCCGTCAAGATTACTGAACACGAATTCGCCGGTTACGACCTGATCGTGGTTGGGTCCGGATTCTTCGGCCTGACCGTCGCCGAGCGGGCCGCCACCCAGCTGGACAAGCGGGTGCTGGTGCTCGAACGCCGCGACCACATCGGCGGCAACGCCTACTCCGAGGCGGAACCGGAAACCGGGATCGAGGTGCACAAGTACGGCGCGCACCTGTTCCACACCTCGAACAAGCGCGTGTGGGACTACGTCAACCAGTTCACCGCTTTCACGAACTACCAGCACCGCGTGTTCGGCAAGTACCAGGGACAGGTCTACCCGCTGCCGATGAACCTGGCGCTGATCAACCAGTTCTTCGGCAAGTCGCACACCCCCGACGAGGCGCGCGCGCTCATCGCGGAGCAGTCGTCGGAGATCAAGACCGAGGACGCGCAGAACCTCGAAGAGAAGGCGATCTCGCTGATCGGGCGCCCGCTCTACGAAGCGTTCATCCGCGGCTACACCGCCAAGCAGTGGCAGACCGACCCGAAGGCGCTGGGCACGGACATCATCACCCGCCTGCCGGTCCGCTACGACTTCACCAACAAGTGGTTCAACGACACCTACGAGGGCCTGCCGGTCGACGGCTACGCCGCGTGGCTGCAGAAGATGGCGGACCACCCGAACATCGAGGTCCGGCTGAACGTCGACTACTTCGACGTGCGCGAGCAGATCCCGGCGGGCACGCCGACGGTGTACACCGGTCCGCTCGACCGCTACTTCGACTACTCCGCCGGCCGGTTCACCTGGCGCACGGTCGACTTCGAGTCCGAGGTCGTGGGCACCGGTGACTTCCAGGGCGCGCCGGTGATCAACTACAACGACCAGGAAGTGCCCTACACCCGGATCATCGAGTTCCGGCACTTCCACCCGGAGCGCAAGCACTACCCGGCCGACAAGACCGTGGTCTTCCGCGAGTACTCCCGGTTCGCCGACGAGAAGGACGAGCCGTACTACCCGATCAACACCCCGGAGAACCGCGGCAAGCTGGAGAAGTACCGGGAGCTGGCCAAGACCGAGGCCAAGGAGCGCAACGTGCTCTTCGGCGGCCGCCTCGGCACCTACAAGTACCTGGACATGCACATGGCGATCGGCTCGGCGCTGACCGCGTTCGACAACAAGATCGCGCCGCACCTGACCGACGGTGCCCCGCTCGACGGGTCGCTCGATGCTTGAGCACAAGTCCGGCCCGGAAGCGGTCGCCGACCCGCGCGTGGACGCCCCGCGCAACCGGCCGGCGGCCGAGGTCGCGCTGCTCGCCAAGGTCCAGGGCGCGATCAAGCGCCCGGCCACGGTGAAGGCCGCGCGCGGCCTGAGCCACTTCGGCGAGCACAGCGCGGGCTGGTTCGCGCTGGGCCTGGTCGGTGCCGCGGTCGACAAGAAGCGGCGCAAGGACTGGCTGGTCGCGGCGGCCGGGGTGGTCGGCGCGCACGCCGCGTCGATCGCGGTCAAGCGGGTGGTCCGCCGCCCGCGGCCGGAGGACCCGAGCGTCGAGGTGCTCGTCGGCACCCCGAGCAAACTGAGCTTCCCGTCCTCGCACGCCACCTCCACCACAGCGGCGGCGGTGCTCTACTCCGGATTGACCGGGCGTAACCTCGTGCCTGCACTCGTGCCGCCGATGCTGGCCTCACGCCTCGTGCTCGGCGTGCACTACCCGACGGACGTGCTCGCCGGAGCCGCACTGGGCGGGGTCGTCGGCGGTCTCATCCGACGGAAGCTGAAACAAAGATGAGTGAAGCAACCGAGCGAACCGACGAGAAGGCCAAGACCGAGGAACAGCCGGTCCTGTCCGACGAACTGGAGACGGCCGAAGACGCGCCGGAACCGGAGCCGGTCGCGCCCGCGAAGGCACGCGGGCCGGTGGGCACCGCGCTGGGCGTGCTGAAGACCGCGCGCCCGCGCCAGTGGGTGAAGAACGTGCTGGTCTTCGCCGCGCCGTTCACCGCGGCCCAGTTCGGCAACGGTGACGTGCTGCTCGACGCGGCCATCGCCTTCGTGGCGTTCTCGCTGGTGGCGTCGTCGATCTACCTGATCAACGACGCGATCGACGTGGAGGCCGACCGGGCGCACCCGACCAAGCGGAACCGGCCGATCGCGGCCGGGATCGTGCCGGTGCCGGTGGCCTACGGCGCGGCGGTGGTGTTCTTCGGCGTCGGCTTGGGGATCTCCTTCCTCGCCAGCCCCCAGTTGGCCATCGTGCTCGGTGTCTACGAAGCGGTGCAGCTCGCCTACTGCTTCGGGCTCAAGCACCAGCCGGTGATCGACCTGGCCATCGTCGGCTCGGGCTTCCTGATGCGCTCGATCGCCGGTGGTGTCGCCGCGGGCATCGCGCTGTCGCAGTGGTTCCTGCTGGTCACCGCGTTCGGTTCGCTGTTCATGGTGGCGGGCAAGCGGTACGCCGAGGTGATGCTCTTCGAGCGCACCGGGGCGAAGATCCGCTCGTCGCTGAAGAAGTACTCGGCGAGTTACCTGCGCTTCGTCTGGGCGACCTCGGCCGCCATCCTGATCATGTCCTACAGCCTGTGGGCCTTCGAGCTGCGTGAGCGCGCCGACGGTTCGGTGTGGCCGGTGGTCTCGATGGTGCCGTTCGTGGTCGCGGTGCTGCGGTACGCGGTGGACGTGGACGGCGGCAAGGCCGGTGAGCCGGAGGAGATCGCGCTCAGCGACCGGGTGCTGCAGGTTCTCGGCGTGGCGTGGGTCGTCACGCTCGGCTTGGCCTACTACCTGTAAACGGGAAGACACACATGTCGATGGGGCAGACGGTGGAGCCGATCTCGGCTGGTTCGGACGAAGCTGAGGTGGGCACCTCTGTCCGCGACCACGTGCGGGCGGCGTGGTGGCTGCCGGTGTTCGCGGTGGTCGCCACCGCGGCGCTGTTCCTGGTGGTCAAGGACAGCCTGACCGACGACGCGTACATCACGCTGGCGTACGCGAAGAACCTCGCGGTGCACGGCGAGTGGGGCCTGATCGCCGGGGAGCACGCCAACTCGGCGACCTCCCCGCTGAACATCCTGCTGCTGGCGCTGGCCACCCTGCTCACCCGAATCTTCGGCGACGCCCACCCGGTGATCGCGCTGGGCCTGGTCACCGTGGTGGCCGGCGCGGTGCTCGGCTGGGCGTGGATGCGCCTGGTCGCCGCGCTGCGGCTGCCCTCGTTCGCCGGGGTGCTCGGCATCGCGGTGGTGCTGCTCAACCCGTTCGTGCTCTCCGCGATCGGCCTCGAAGTACTGCTCATCCCGGCGGTGCTGATCCTGCTCACGGTGTTCGCCGTGGAGGGCCGCCCGGTCTGGTTCGGGGTGGTCTCCGGGCTCGCCGTGATGACCCGGCTCGACCTGGTCGTCTTCGTGCTCATCCTGGCGTTCTCCGCGGCCGCGATCCGGCGGAAGCTGGTCAAGGCGGTGCTCGCGGCGGTGGCCGTGGCCGGGCCCTGGTACCTGTTCAGCTGGATCGCCTTCGGCTCGGCGGTGCCGGACACGCTGGTGATCAAGCAGCTGCAGGGCGGGCTGTTCGGCGAGTGGAGCTTCTTCACCGGGCCGGTGATGTACTTCACCGGCCGCAAGATCGTCACCGCGATCGCCTTCGCGCCCGCCCTGGCCGGGCTGTTCGTGCTGGTCAGCTGGTTCCTCGTGCGGTTCGCTGTGCGCTGGGAGAACGAGGGCGGGCGGGAGGGCTTCAAAGAGACGGTCCTCAAGATCGGGCCGCTGGCCGCGCTCGGCGCCGGCGGGGTGGTCTACTACGGCGTCTACACGCTGATGGGCGTCGGCCCGTACCACTGGTACTTCGTCGCGCCGCTCGTCTCGCTGAGCATGTCCGGTATCGCCATCCTGGCGTTCTGGCTGGCCCGCTCGCGCGAGCAGGAGCGGCTCGAGTCGCGGCCTCCCGCGCTGGTGCTCGGCCTGGTCGGGCTGGCGCTGCTCGGCAACATCGCGGTGGTCGCCAAGCCGGGCGTGCCGTGGGAGTCGCCGCTGATCTTCGGCAACTGGGCGAGCGCGCCGGACTACGCACGCGTCGGCCAGGAGCTGGGCAAGCGGCTCAACGGCGCGACCGTGTCCAGCCCCGGCGAGATCGGCACACTGGCCTACTACTGCGACTGCAAGATCGTCGACGAGTTCTCCGACCGCGGGCGCGTGGTGGACAAGGTGGAGAAGCGGATCGCCGAGGCCAACCCGATCATGAGCTTCGCGCTGCGGGTGAACTACTTCTTCTTCGACCGGTCGATCAAGCCGGAGCCGATCCAGTACGAGCTGAAGTACGCGAGCGGCCCGGCCACCGGCCCGGACAGCTGGACGGTCCACTCGGCGGCGAAGGGTGTCGGGCACTTTTCGCTGGTCCCGGCCGCTCGGCCGTAGGTCCGCCGAACTCGATATCGAGCAGATAACGGACGGGTCACAGTAGGAGTTACACTCTTCAGCGATGCGTAGCGCCTTAGCCGAAGCAGCCGAGTCCGTCACCCCGCCGGACTCGGGCGGCCGACCGGGTCCGCGCTCGATCAGGTTCTGGGCCTTCCCTGCCGGTGCCGCCGCGGTGTCCGCCGTGGTGTTCGTGCTGGCCAAGCCCCATTTGATCGACGACACCTACATCACGCTGTCGTACGCGAAGAACCTCGCGCTGCACGGGCACTACGGGCTGATCGCGGACGGCGTGGCCAACACCGCGACCTCACCGCTGAACGTGCTGTCACTGGCGGCGCTGACCGTGGTGGTCCGGGACGCGGTGTTCGCCGCCGCGGTGCTGTTCGTGCTGGCGCAGGTGCTGCTGGCACTCGGCCTGCGCCGCCTCGGCGAGCGGATCGGCCTGCCCGCCTGGTTCGCGCCGCTGGGGATGGCGCTGACCACGATCAACCCGCTGCTGATCTCGTCGATCGGGCTGGAGATCGCGCTCGGGGCCGCCGGGGTGGTCTGGGCGCTGGTGTACGCGACCGAACGCCGTCCGGTGGCGCTCGGGGTGGTGATCGGCGCGCTCGCGTTGATCCGGCTCGACCTGCTGGTGATGGCGCTGGTCGTCTTCGTCGCGCGGCGGTCGTTCTGGACCGGGATCTGGCGCACCTTCTTCGCCGCGCTCGCGGTGGCCGGGCCGTGGTTCACCATCAGCTGGTTCACGCTGGGTTCGGCCGTGCCGGACACGGTGATCATCAAGACGCTGCAGCGGTCGTGGGGCGAGTGGAGTTTCACGAACGGCCCGCTGCTGTACTTCCAGGACTACCCGGCGCAGACGGTGCTGTCCTTCCTGCCGGTCGCGCTGGCCGCGGTGCTCTGCCTGCTCTGGCTGGCGCTGTTGACGCGCGGCAGCGACACCGCACGGCGGATCCTGCCGTTCGGGGTGCTCGCGCTGGCCGGTTTCGCGCACTACCTGGCATATTCGTGGCTGAACGTGCCGCCGTACCACTGGTACTACGGCCCCAGCATCGCCGCTACGACGGTGTTCCTGGCCGCGGCCGTCGCTTCGGTGGACGGTGTGGCCTTCCGGCAGCGGGTGCTCGCGGGCGTCGGCCTGGCAGGCACGGCGGTGGTGGCCGCGGTGGCCGTCGCGGTGTACCTGGCGCCGGGGTTGCCGCGGCAGTACGCGCCGCTGACCAGCAACCACGCCGCGTCCGAGCAGTACCTGGAGATCGGCGAGCAGCTGGCGCAGGTCACGCAGGGGCGGAAGGTGCACAGCGCGGGGGAGATCGGGGCGCTGGCCTACGCCTGCGACTGCCCGATCGTCGACCTGTTCTCCGACCGCGGTGCCGTCGGCCCGGCGATCGCGGAGAGCGAGAGCCGGGCGAGCGCACTGGGCAAGGCGCTGATCGACCTGAACTTCCGGTTCTTCGACCACACCCTCGCCCCGGCGGACACCGACCTGGTACTCGAAGTGACCCACGAGGCCCCGCCACCTACGGCGCTGGCGAGCTGGACGATCACTTCGCCTTGGTCGGGGACGCAGCAGTTGTATCTGGTCAGTGCGGCGAATGCTCGGCCGGTGGGGGAGCCTTGGTGAGTTGCCGGGGGTGGCCCCGCCCCGGTTTTTGATTGTGACTACGGCCTTCGCCGTGTTTTGGCTGTGGACCGGGGTGGGGTGGGGTTTTGGGCGGCTGCTCGCGGTGGGTGCCCCGGGTGGCGGTCGCGTCGGGGGTGGGGGGCCTGATGCCGTGAATGTGGCTTTCACGGCGGAATGTGCCGTGAATGTGGCTTTCACGGCACTGTGGGCGCCTCGGTGTCACGAATGTGGCTTTCGGGACGTTGGATGTCTCGAAAGCCACATTCGTGACGGGTCAGGGCTGGGGCGCGGGTTGTGCGGTGACGGTCAGGGTGAGGGTGAAGACGCTGCCGCCCAGGCCGCGGAGGGTGGTGACGCCGAAGTCGGTGCGGTTCACCTTGGTGTGGGCTCGGACGGTGAAGCCGTCGTCGGTGCGGGAGGCGGTTTCGATGTCCAGGGCGACTTCGCGTGTGGTCTCGCGGACGGTCAGGTTGCCGGTGAGCTTCCAGGTGCCGTTGTTCTGGATCACGCGGCCCGAGATGAACTCGATGAGCGGGAACCGGCTGGCATCGAGGTAGCGCGGGGAGCGGACTTCGTTGTCGCGCTGGTTGTTGCCGGTGTCGAAGCTGCTGACGTCGATCGACGCCTCGGCGAGGGAGTCGGTGATCGGGTCGGCGACCTGGATGGTGCCCGCGCGGATGGCGAACCGGCCGCGCACCGGGGCGAGCCCGAACAGGTGGCGCCCGGCCAGGCCCACCTGCGACTTCGCCGGATCGATGCGGTAGGTGCCGGGTGCGGGCAGTTCGACGGTCGTCATACCGCCATCCTGTCCCGGAAACCCCCGGCAAACATCAGGGAGGCGGTGGAACGGCCCTCAGCCGATCGGTTGATGTGCCGCCGCCCCAGTGGGTAATTCGGCCGTCCGATCCGGGCGGGAATTGGTGAATTCTCGACTTGCCCAGCCGGATCGAGAGGAGTCGCCGTGGCCGGAGGAGAGTACCGAATCGAGCCAGCCGAGGTCCGCAGCATCACCAGCACGGTGCGGGAACTCGGCTCGACGGCCATGGAGACCACCCGCGACCTCGACCGGCTGGTGCTCGACGGCCTGGCGTTCGCGCAGATCGGCGGCTCGGTCGCCGGTGCCAACGCGAGCATGCAGCAGCAGCTGGTCAGCGGGTTCAGCCGGTTCGTCAACCTGATCGAGGACCTCACCGAGAAGCTGAAGTCCGCAGTGGACGGTTACGACGACGCCGACCGCGCCACCGCGCAGGGCTACGGCGGCGGCAACGGCGAGGTGCAGCAGGCGCAGGCACAGGGCGGCGGCGGGGCCGCGGCGGGCGGCAACGCCGACCAGCTCGACCCGCGCGTGGTGGAGTCGATCATGCGGTCCGAGGGCGCGTCCGGGGAGCAGGGCGGGCGGCAGGAGGCCTACGGCTTCCGCGAGGGCAACGGCACCGCCTACCGCGAGATCATGGCGGCGCGGCGCGAGTTCGGCCAGGGCAGCGCGGAGGAGATCGCCGTGGTCACCCGGCACATGTCGGACAGTGCGCGGCAGGCGGGCGCACTGAACTTCACCGATGCCGGGGTCCAGGCGGCGATCATGTCCGGGGCGCACATGCGCGGCGTCGGCGGGGTGCAGGCGATCCTGAACTCGATGGCGGGCGCCGACATCGTGCGCAGCGGCACGCTGACCCCGGAGACCATCCAGCACATCCAGGGACTGTCCTCAGAGGAGTTCCAGCAGCAGTTCCGCGACACGCGCCTGGAGTACGACCGCGAGATCTACGGCGACACCACCACCCGCCAGGGCGGTCAGGTGCAGAACTGGTGGGACCGCTACGGCAACGGGCTCACCCAGCGCTACGAACGCGAGCAGCAGGAGTTCCTCGGCTTGGCCCGCGAATGACCCTGCGCATTCACCTGCCGAGGCGTCGCGAGGTGAGCGGGTCGCGTACCAGCAGTGTGGAGCCGTCGGTGAAGTCGAGCCGGATGACCGGCGACGACGGCACGCTGCGGTCGACCCGGTCGGCGGACAGCCGGCGGACGCGCGAGGCGTCCACCTCGCAGAACGTGGTGAACGGGCCGTCACCCGCGTCGGCGAGCAGGCTGGACGGGTAGACCACGGCCGCGCGGGTCGTGGTCAGCGTCAGCCGTGCGTCGCCGCGGGTGTGGGCGAGGTGGTCGGCGAAGCGGACGGCGTCCTGGCCGGGACTGGTGGCGTGGGCCCAGAACGCGACGGTCGGGTCGTCGGTCCAGTCGGCGCCCTGGGTGCTGAGCGTCCATTCCGCCGGGCGCGGCCACTTCAGCTTGCCCAGCTTGACTTCCGGCACCTCGCCCAGCGGTTCGTGCGGCAGCCGGAGGTCGTCGCCGAGCCGGACGCCGGTGTAGCCGTTGATCGGGGCGCACGCGAGCACCAGCCGTTCGCCGGACCGCAGCCAGTGCCCGCTGATCTCCTTGGTGACGATCTTCAGGTCGGCCTCGGCGGTCGGGATTTCCCAGTTCGACGCAGCCACGCCACGCACGAACTCGAAACCAGAATCGTCCACAAGGGACACTCGGACGCCGCGCTCGGTCGTCGACGTCCCGGCGATCTGCGCCGCCGGGATCTCCACGGCGGGCAGGAAGTCCTTGGGCGCCACCGGTTCGCCCTCGAGGTTGTCGCCGAACTTCGTGCGGTTGTCGGCGACGATGGCGGCCACGTCCTTGCCGAACTTCGCCAGCCCCTTGCCGAAGCGCGAAGCCTTGCCCAGCAACGACTGAGCTGGTTCCGGCGGCTCTTCGACGACGGGCGGGCGTTCGGTGAGCACGACCAGCCGGTCCGGCGTCAGCACCCACAACCGCAGCAGCACCCGGCTGATCGACGGCAGGTCACGCAGGTACCGGTGCGCCAGGCAGTCCGGGGCGGGCCCGGACACCAGCACGTCCGCGGGCGGCGGTTTGTCACGTCCTTCGTCGGAGCCGCCGAGCATCTCGGAGACCACGTCACCGGTGAAGTTCGCGATCCCGCGCCCGAGCGCCCCGCCCTTCGGCTCGCCGACCGGCGACAGCCGCTTGATGTCGTAGTAGTGCGTGCGCGCGAAACCCGCCCACAGCAGTTGTTCCCCCGGACGGCAGACGAGGGCGCGGGCGTGCGCGCCCGCGCCCAGCGTCCGGTGCAGGTAGTTACTCAAGCGTGAAACCGCGGTCGGTCGCCTCGCGGCGTTCCTCCTCGCTGGAGGGGTCCGACGCCTGGTCGTAGCCGTACTTGATGCCCTGCTCCATCGCCAGTCCCGGCACGTTCTCCATGGTGCCGCGGAACGCCGCCTTGCCGACCGCGGTGGTGCCGGACATGCCCGCCGCGCGCAGCCCGGCCTCGGCCAGGTTCGCGGTCAGCGCGTCCGAGCCGTCGCCGAGCCCGTAGCGGCCGGCGAACCGGTTGCCGGTCTTCGACGCCCCGGTCAGCGGATCCGCCTTGGTGACGATCTTCGCCAGCGGGTTCTTGTCGATCTGGTCGGCCAGCCGCTTCTGGAACCAGTTGCCGTCGCGCAGGTTCTCGGTGCGCCGGACCAGGTCGTTGAGCGGACCCTTGCGCAGCGTCTGCAGGATGTCCTCGAGCTTGTCGATCAGCGGCTTGAGCTTGCCCAGCAGCATCTTGACCTTCATGCCGAGCCGCGCGCCGGTGCCGGCCACCTGCGCGGTGGTGGCCGCGCCCGCCGCCGCCATCGACGCGCCCGCGGTGATCCACGAGGCGGCCAGCGCGGCCAGCCACTCGATGATCAGGCCCATCACCAGCTCGGAGATGATGTCGATGACGATCTCGACGAAGGCGTCGAACAGGTCGGCGGCGATCTCCAGGATCTGCTTGAGCCCGCGCAGGTCGTTCGCGAACGCCTTCGCGCCCTCGCCGAACTCGCCCATCTGCGCGCGGAACTTGTCGCCCGCCTCGCCCTGCCACGCCTCACCGGTGGCGTCGGCGCGCTGCTTCTCGTGCTCCCCGGCCTCGTCGACCCACCGGGCCACCTGCTCCCAACCCTTGGCGGTGCTGCGCATCTGCTCGGGATCACCGATCGCCGGCTCGAGCACGAACTCCACCAGCGGGCTGATCACGATGCCGATCAGGAAACCCAGTCCGTTCTCCACGAAGGACTGGCCGGGGCTGGTGACCAGCTGCAGCTGCTCCATGCGCGCGTTGACCGCGGCGATCGCCACGTCCGGCGGGCTGCTCGCGCGCTTGGCGTCGCCGACCGCGCTCAGCACCGAGCTGCCGTACTCGGAGTGCTGCTCGAAGTAGCTCTTGCGGGTGCCGTCCCCGGCGCTGTTGAGGTCGGCCAGGCTGCCGGGGCCGGGCGCGCTGTCCACATCGGCCTCGATCTTGGTCAGCGCGTCCTTGGTGGCCGAGTCGTTCTTCTCATAGATCTCCGCGGCCGTCGTGGTCTTGCCGGAGATCTCGTCCAAGAAGGACTTCGCCTGGGTGGCCAGGCCCTGGCACTCCTCGAGGGCGTCGAAGTACTTGAACGCCATCACCTCGCCGAGCGGGCCGAAGCAGTCGTCGCTCACCCTGGCCTGTTCGAGCAGGCTCGCGAGCTGCCCGAAGTTGTCCGAGGCGTCCCGAGACCCCTCGCTGTGCGCGATCAGCGCCTCGCTGTGCACCCGCATCGCCGTCATCTGGCCCCCATCACCTCAAGATCGGCCCGCCGAAATCCTCGTCTTCGACGTCGCCGGCCGGTGGCCGGTTCCGGGGTGGCGCCGATCGCTGGGGGGCCGGCTGGGGTGGCCCGGCCAGCGTCTCCGGCGGCGGCGGGTCGCTGGGCCCGAGCGGCTGCACGGCGTGGGCGTTGAAGGCCTCCTTGAACTTCTCCGCCTGGTCGCCGAGGATCGGCTCCACGGTCTGCTCCAGCAGCGCCGCGGCCTGCTGCGTGGCCTGCCGGATGGCGCCGAGGATCTCCTGCTGGAGCTGGGTGTGGGACTTCCGCATGGCGTGCGGGGCCAGCTGCAGGCCCAGCACCGCACCCGACGGGGCGACGGTCACCGTCACCGAACCGTCGGCGTTGCGGGCCGAGCCACGCAGCTCACCGATCTTCTGCTGGAGCTCACCAGCTTTCGCGGCCTGCTCTTCGAACGCCTTGATGGTGGCGTCCAGCCGCGCCTCGGCCTCACCCATGTCAGATCGGCAGCTTCCGGAAGATCGGCCGGGGCACGTGCCGCAGCGCCGACATGACGAACCGGAACGGCGCCGGGGCCCACACCAGGTCCTTGCCGCGCCGGGCCGCGTCGACCGCGATCTCGGCCACCTGCTCGGCGGTCTGGGTCAGCGGGGCGTCGGCCATGCCCTCGGTCATCTTCGTCTTGACCTGGCCGGGACGGACCACGGTGACCTTCACCCCGTGCGGCGCGAGCGCCTCGCCGAGGCCGAGGAAGAAGCCGTCGAACCCGGCCTTGGTGGAGCCGTAGAGGAAGTTCGAGCGCCGCACGCGCTCACCGGCCACAGAGGACAGCGCGATGACCGAGCCGTGGCCCTGCCGCTTCAGCTTCTCCGACAGCGCGACGCCCACCGAGACGGCCGCGGTGTAGTTCACCGTCGCCAGCTCGACCGCCTTCGCGTGGTCCTGCCAGACCTCCTCGGCCTCGCCGAGCAGCCCGAACGCGACCACCGCGACGTCGATGTCACCGTCGGCGAAGGCCTGCTCGAGGACCGCCGGGTGCGAACCGGTGTCCTTGGCGTCGAAGTTCACCGTGGACACCTGGGCCCCGGCGTTCTTCAGCCGCTGCGCGGCGGCTTCCAGCCGCTCGGACGGGCGGGCCGCCAGCACGACCCGCAGCGGGGCGGCGCTCAGGTACTTCTCGGCGATCGCCAGCGCGATGTCCGAGGTGCCGCCGAGCAGCAGCAGCGATTGCGGGTTTCCCACGGCGTCGATCAAAGTCCCAGCCTCCGGCTCATGTCGGACGCGAACACGCCCTCGGGGTCAACGGCATTGCGGATCTTGCGCCATTCCTCCAGGCGCGGGTACATCTTCGCGAAGGTCTCCGGCGCGGTGCGCGAGTCCTTCGCCGTGTAGAGCCTGCCGCCCGCGGCGAGCACGTGCTCGTCCAGCTCGGTGCAGAAGCGGCCGAGATCACCCCGGATGGGGAAGTCCACGCTGAGCATGTAGCCCGGCGACGGCCAGGACAGCGGGGCAGCGTTGGCCTCGCCCATGCGCTTGAACACGTTCAGGAACGAGTAGTGGCCCGACTCGGCGATCCGCCGGCACAGCCCCTTGAGCTGCTTCTCCGCCCCGAACGGCACGGAGAACTGGTACTGGAGGAACCCCTTCGAGCCGTAGCCGCGGTTCCACTCGCTGAGCATGTCCAGCGGGTGGTAGAACTGCGTCAGGTTCTGGATCTTGCCGCGCGCGCCCTTCTTCGGCACCGTGCGGTGCCAGAGGTTGCCGGCGAAGGTCGTGGTCAGCTTGTTGACCAGGCCGTTCGGGAACACGTCCGGCAGGGTCAGCAGCTGCGGCGCGTCGAACTTCAGCGGGTCGGCCCGCAGCTTCGGCGGCAGGTCGTCGAGCTTGGCCAGCGAACCGCGGGAGAAGGTCGCCCGGCCCATCCGCTCGTCGCGCGTGATCAGGTCCGGCACGGCCATCGAGTAGTCGTAGTTGAGGTCCGAGCCGTTGGTGAACAGCTCCAGCGTCTCGTCCAGGTTGCCGGTGCGGTCCGCGTCGACCAGGAAGTACGCGCTCTCGGTCTTCTTCATCGAGATCTTCGCGCGCAGGATGATGCCGGTCAGGCCGATGCCCGCCACGGTCGCCCAGAACAGCTCGGCTTCCGGGCCTTCGGGGGTCAGCGTGCGGACCTGGCCGTCCGCGGTGAGCAGGTCCATCGACAGCACGTGGTTGCCGAAGCTGCCGGCGGAGTGGTGGTTCTTGCCGTGGATGTCGTTGGCGATCGCCCCGCCGATGGTCACCTGGCGGGTGCCCGGCAGCACCGGCACCCACAGCCCGTGCGGCAGCGCCGCGCGCATCAGCTGGTCGAGGTTCACCCCGGCGTCCACGTCGACCACCGCGTTGTCGGGGTCGATCGAGTGGATCCGGTCCAGCGCGGTCATGTCGACCACCAGGCCGCCGGCGTTCTGCGCCGGGTCGCCGTAGGACCGGCCCAGGCCGCGCGCGATCACGCCGCGGCCGCCCGCCTGGGCCACCGCCTTGGCGATCTGGTCGGCGTCCGGCGTGCTCAGCACTTCGGCCACGGTCGGCGCGGTGCGCCCCCAGCCGGTCAGCGTCCGTCGCTCGGTCTGCGGTTTCTGGCTCGGTTGGCTCACCCGGACCAGGGTAGCCACCGCCCCATCACGGTCCTTTAACCAACCGCTTCTACACTGGCTGCCGTCCATGACCCCAGGTCGATGAGGTAGCGCTGTGGTGGCAACCGAGCCAGAGGCGGGCCCGTCCCGATCGGCCCCGCCAGGACTGCTGGGCCAGCTCGCCCGGTTCGTGCTGATCGGCGGCTTCTGCGCGCTGGTCGACTCCGGGCTCTACTGGCTGCTGCTGCAGGCCGAAACCTGGGTGCACCTGGCGAAGGCCGTGAGCTTCGTCGCGGGCACCACCACCGCGTACTTCCTGAACCGCCGGTTCACGTTCAACGCGGGCTCCACCGGCGGGGCCGGCCAGGTGGGCGGGTTCGTCCTGCTCTACACGGTCACCTTCTTCGTCAACGTCGGCGCGAACGCGCTGGCGCTGAGCCTGCTCCCCGAATTCCGCTGGAAGGTCGCGCTCGCCTGGGTGATCGCCCAGGGCATGGCGACGACCATCAACTTCGTGATGCTCAAGTGGGTCGTGTTTCGCGAGAAGTCGTGAGGCGATGACCGTCTGTGAAGAACTCACAGACTCAACCTGTACTTTGTGACCGCGTGTTGGAATCCCCCATGGAGGACTGAGGATTAATGCCCGGTAAAGCAGTAGCCGGACAGCCCGGCGGCGCGGCGGTCAAGGACCCGGCGGCGCCGAACGGCACCCGCCCCAACGCCTCCGGTGAGGAGCAGACGGTGTTCTCCGAGCGCGCTCCCCAGGATCGGCTGCTCGCGCAGCGCGGTCTGTTCGCCGGCCCGTCCGACGTGGTCTCGAAGGACCTCTACGCCGAGGTGACCCTGGGCGTGGCCGCCCGTCACCGCGCGGGCGTCACCCTCGAGCCGTCGGCGAAGGTCTCCGGCAACACCTACTTCGGCCGGTTCCCGGCCAGCTACTGGCAGCGCTGGACCACCGCGGACAAGGTCAGGGTCGAGGCCACCGTCTCCGGTGACGGCCTGCTCACCATCGGCGCCTCCGACGTCGAGGGCGAGCCCCGCGTGATCACCGCGCGCGAGATCACCGGCGCGGACGGCACCCAGGTCGCCCTCGAAGCGAAGATCGACAAGTTCTACGACGGCGGCGCGCTCTGGCTGGACCTGTCCACCGAGACCGGCCAGCGGCTGACCGTGCAGAACGTGCGCTGGACGGTCGACTCGCCGGAGCAGATCCGCCCGACCGCGGTGACCATCTGCACGATGAACCGCGCGGACGACTGCCTGTCGAACCTGCAGGCGCTCGCGGGCGACCTCAGCTCGCTGGAGACCCTCGACGCGATCTACGTCGCCGACCAGGGCACCGACCGGGTGGAGACCCGTGACGGCTTCGCCCAGGTGGTCAAGGACCTCGGCGACAAGCTGCACTACATCACCCAGCCGAACCTCGGCGGCGCCGGCGGCTTCACCCGCGGCCTGTACGAGGTCGCCGGGCACACCGAGACCGAGCACGCGAACGTGCTGTTCATGGACGACGACGTGCTGCTGGAGCCGGACCTGGTGATCCGGCTGACCGCGTTCTCCAACCGCGCGGCCAACCCGATCATCGTCGGCGGCCAGATGCTCAACCTGCTGCACCCGGACCAGCTGCACGTCGGCGCCGAATACGCGCGGCTGAACACGCTGGAGCCCGGGCAGCCGGTCGAGCACTCCCTGAACACCGCCGACCTGCTCGGCGTGGACGAGGAGACCGGCAAGCCGAACCGCCAGGAGCGCCGCCTCGACGCCGGGTACAACGGCTGGTGGTCGTGCCTGATCCCGTACGAGGTGGTCAAGGAGATCGGCTACCCGCTGCCGTTCTTCTTCCAGTGGGACGACGCGGAGTACAGCTACCGCGCCCGCGGCAAGGGCTTCCCGACGGTCACCCTCCCCGGGGCCGGCGTCTGGCACGCCGACTTCGGCTGGAAGGACTGGGACGAGTGGCACCGGTACTTCAACCTGCGCAACTCGATCATCACCGCCGCGCTGCACAGCCCGTTCAACCTGAACCTGCTCTCGCGCGTGCTGGTGGCGCAGCTGGTCCGGTACCTGCTGGGCATGCAGTACGGCCTGTCGGCCACGCTGATCAAGGCGGTCGAGGACTTCCTCGAGGGCCCGGAGATCCTGCGTGATGGCGGTGTCGCGGCGATGAAGGAGATCCGGCGGATCCGCGAGGAGTACCCGGAGACCAAGCGCCACAAGGCGACCGAGGTGCCGGGCATCGCGTCGGCGGACATCGGCATCATCAACTCCGCGCCGCGGCCGAGCCTGCAGCGGGTCATCCTGCTCAAGCGCATCCTCGACCGCGTGCTCGGCAAGCACCGCTTCGGCCTGGGCGCGGTGCCGAACGACGAGGCCAACTGGTGGCACATCTCGTTGTTCGACACCGCCGTGGTGACCGACGCCTCGCAGGAGGGTGTGCGTGTCCGCAAGTACGACCGGGACCGCATGTTCGAGCTGGGCAAGCGCGGCATCAAGGTGCTGCAGCGGCTGCGGAAGGAAGGCGCCGCGGTGCAGGAGCAGTACAAGCGGGCCATGCCGGAACTGACCAGCCGGGACAACTGGACGCGCCTGTACGAACTCTGATTCGTGGGCTGGGGCCCCGCCCCGGTTTTTGATTGTGACGACGGCGAAGGCCCCCATGTCAAGGCGGGAAAGATGCCCTGACATGGGGGCCTTCGCCGTGTTTTTGGCTGTGGACCGGGGTGGGGTGGGGGGTCTGGGCGGATGCTCGCGTTGGGCGCCCGGGCGGCGGTCGCGCTGGGCGCCCGGGGCGGCGGTTGCGCTGGCCGGTCGGCCGGGTTGGAATGCTATGAGTGGGGCATTACTTGCATTCAACGCTAGTAATGCCCCACTCATAGCATTCGGCGCGGCTTTGGCTCGGCTCGTGAGGGAGTCGGTGTTCACGCTGGTCGCGGCGCGCTGCTGGACCTGCTCGTCAGGGACTAGTGCAGCCCGAAGACCTTGCCCTTGCGCTGCAGGTCTTCGACGTAGGCGGCGGCCACCTTCCCGTAGTGCACGAAGACCGTGGTGCCCTCCTTGGTCTTCACCGCGTCCACCGAACCGTGCTCCAGCTGCAGCCGCAGCCGTTTCTGGAACTCCTCGAGGTCGGCCCCCGGTTCGAGGGCGAAGACCAGTGGCTCGCCACCGGTGGCCAGATGCAGGACTAGCGCGGGCCTGGATTCGCTCATGCACCCCAGCAGAGCAGTGTCGATCAGGCACGGACAAGGCGGTTCGCTGACAGCGGAGCGCGTGGGTGGGCTAACGTGCTGTGGCGACCGGTTCCACGCGCACACGGGGGAAGAGGAAATGGCCCACTCGTTCTCGCTGTCGCTGGCGGCGGTGGACATCCTGCTCGAACACACCCGGCTCGGCCGCGCGCCCTTCCCCTTCAAGATCCCGCACATCGGCACCACGCACACCCAGCGCGCGCAGGTGCGCGACGCGGTGTTCCGCGATCTGGAGTCACGCGGCATCCTGCGCCGCGGCCGGCTCGACGGGGACGTGGAGATCGCGCTGGGCGCCTTCGTCCGCGCGCCGGTGGCGATCACCGCGGCCGCGCAGCTCGAGGGCGGCAAGCGGTTGTTCGCCAGGTCCGCTTCGGACGGCCAGTTCGGCGTGGTGGTCCGCCAGGACGAGAACCTGCTGGTCTTCGAGGAGGCCCGGCCGACCGGCGTGGTGCCCGCCATCGTCGACCTGCTGCCGATGACCCCGCCGGGGCCCGGCCAGTCGGTCACCATCGCCAAGCCCGCGCCGCGCCCGAAGCGCCCGCGGCACGCCGACGACAGCTACGACCCGTTCGCCGGGGTGGCCGCGCCGCGCTCGCAGTCCTCGGCACCGCCGCAATTGCGTGCGGTCGAGCGGATCTTCGAGAAGCCGAAGAAGCGGATCGGCCAGTTCACCGCGTTCGTCCGCGCACGGGACGGCTCGCCGGTGAACCTGGCGCCGATCGCCTGGTTCGACAACGAGGACGGCCGGTACTTCAGCACCATGCGCCAGGCCGCCGACGGCCAGCAGTGGCTGACCTACGCCCCGGCGGACAACGCGCGCATCGCCCAGCAGCTGTTCCAGCAGCTCGAGGGCTACCTGTGAGCGCACTCATTTGCCATCGGAACCGTTTGTGATTCACCAGCGTCGGAGTGCTGAGTAGAATCCCGGTGGGCAAGCTGTCGTACTGAGGAGTTGGGCAAGGATGATTCCCGCTGAAGGCTCGTTCTCCAGCCTGAAGCCGCTCGCCGCTTCGATGAACGCGGACGCCATCGCTTCGACGAAGGCCGAGACCCAGAAGCTGGTCGACGCGGCGAAGTCGGGCGGGTTCAAGATCGAAGAGGGCGCGGTCCACGGGATGATCGAGTCGATCACCAAGATGCGCGACCGCCTCAAGGCGCAGATGGTCTTCAACGACGCCCTCAAGCAGGTGCCGCAGCTCGGCAGCCACGACTACGGGCACACCGTGGCCGCGCACGACCAGAAGGGCGCGGACAACGAGGCCGGCTCGGCGAACGTGGTGCTCCAGCAGTTCGACCAGGTTCTCGTGCAGGCCACCGAGGCGCTGCAGCGCGCCGCGGGCATCTACGACGAGACCGAATCGACGGCCCAGTCCGACGTGGCCACCTACAACGTCTGAGGGGAACCGAGATGACCACGCCGACCCCCGCAGCGCCGAAGACGCCGCAGCAGCTGCAGGAGATGTCGCCCTCGCAGCGCGACGCCTACCTGCAACAGCAGGCGGCCAACGGGGTGCCGAACGACAGCTGGCTGCTCGGTCCCATCCTGGAGATGCAGGCCAGGATGAAGGCGCAGGCCGAGGCCGACAAGATGGGCGAGAACAACGTCAAGACGTTGTCGGCCAACAGCGACGTGCAGTACGTCGAGGGCCTCAAGCCGTCGGACGCCGACTACCTCGGTCACGACCACGCCCAGATCTCCGGGTATGTGAACAACAACCTCAAGCCGGAGCAGATCGTCCAGGTCTCCGACGCCTACCACCAGCTGCACAAGGACTTCAAGGACTTCGCCACCTCGCTCGGTGACGCGGTCAGCAAGTCCATGGGCGCGTGGGAGGGCGAGGGCGCCAGTTCGGCGCGCAAGTACTTCAGCAGCCTCGCGACCTGGTCGGACGGCAACTCGGAGAACGCCAAACTG
Organism: Saccharothrix sp. AJ9571; assembly: GCF_021725495.1. NCBI lineage: Bacteria > Bacillati > Actinomycetota > Actinomycetes > Pseudonocardiales > Pseudonocardiaceae > Saccharothrix > Saccharothrix sp. AJ9571. The sequence goes on from NZ_CP091382.1 coordinate 2,767,480, forward strand.
GCTTCCGAGGTGATGTTCCAGCAGGCGGACGCGGCCACCCGGGCGAAGAACAAGATGCCCGAGGAGATCCCGTTCGACTGGAACACCGAGATGGACAAGTGGGGCAGCAACCCGCTCGACCTGATCTCGAACATCAACAACTCGATCGACACGTACAACCAGAGCCAGCAGGCGCACACCGAAGCCGCCGGCGTGATGTCGGCGTACGACAAGGAGCTGTACGAGGCCGCCTCGAAGCAGCCGGTGTTCGCCGAGCCGCCGAAGTTCGACGACGGCAGCGGCAGCTCGGTCACCCCGCCCGGTGGTAACGGCAACGACGGCACCAGCGGTTCCGGTTACGACGGCGGTTCGGCGGGCAGCATCCCGGGCGGCGGCAGTTCGAGTGTGGGTGGTGGTTCCGGTGTCGGCGGTGGCTCCGGCGTCGGCAGCGGCGGCAGCGGTTCCGTGGGCACCCCGGCGCAGCTGCAGGACGGATCCAAGATCGGCGCGGGCTCGCTCTCGTCGAACACCAACCTGGCGGGGTACCAGCCGCCGAACTTCTCCAACACCGGTGGCGGCAACCTGAACCCGACCAACACCAGCCCGTACGCCCCGATGCCGATGGGCGGCATGGGTCAGTTCGGTCCCGGTGGTGGCGGCGGTGGTGCCGCCGACTACAACAGCAAGATCGGCCGTGGTGGCGGCGGTGCCGGGGGCGGCGGTGGCTTCGGCCCCGGTGGCGGCGGTGCCGGTGCGGGCGCGTCCTCCGGCGCGGGCATGGCGAAGCCGGGCGGCGTCGGCGCGGCGGAAGCCGCCGGTCGCGGCATGGGTGGTCCCGGCGGTGGTGCCGGTGCCCGCGGGGCGGGTATGGGCGGCGGCATGGGTGGTGCCGGTGGCCGCGGTGGTCAGGGCGAAGAGGACCAGGAACACACGCGGCCCGCGTACCTGCTCGAAGGCGACCCGGACGAGATCTTCGGCACCGACCAGCGGACCGCGCCCCCGGTCATCGGCGAGTAACGGGAACCGGGAACACCCTTCCGGCCGTCGTACCCTTCAGGTGTCGCTGAAGGGGGACGGATCGGATGAGCAATCCGCTGGTCGCGCAGGCCCAGTCGCAGACGACGGGCGTCACCGGCATCGGCATCGCCGAGTCGGCGGTCGACCTGGCGAACGGCGTCTCGGACGGTTCGTGGGTCGAGGCCGGTCTGGGTGCGGTCGGCGTCGGGCTGGAAGTGCTGTCGATGGTGGTCGATCCCATCGGCACGCTCGCTTCCTACGGCGTCTCATGGCTGATCGAGCACGTGCAGCCCCTGAAGGAGGCCCTGGACTGGCTGGCGGGCGACCCGCCGGTGATCCAGTCCTTCTCCGAAACGTGGGCGAATGTCGCTGCCGAGGTCAACGCGATCGCCGGGGATCTGGGCAATGAGGTCACCAACGGCACGGCGGGTTGGCAGGGCGAGGGCGCGGATGCCTACCGTGGCGCGGCTGCGGAGCAGGCGGATGCCCTGGCAGGTGCCGCTTCGCTGGCGGACGGGATTTCCGCCGGTGTGATGATCATGGGCACGGTGGTCGCCGCAGTGCGCGAGCTGGTGCGTGATCTGGTCGCGGAGCTGGTCGGGAAGTTGATCGCCTGGGCGCTGGAGGCTGCCGCCACCCTCGGTTTTGCCACGCCGGTCATCGCGGCGCAGGCGACGGCGGCGATCACGAAGACGATCAGCAAGATCAGCGAGTTCATCCGCAAGCTGGTCAAGACCATCGGCAACGTGTCTCCGAAGATCCGCAAGATCATCGACAAACTCGGTGAGATCATCGAGAAGCTGTCGAAGATGCTGCGCAAGGGCGGCAAACCAGGCGGCGGTACGACACCCTCGTCGGCCAAGACACCCCCGAAGTCGCCGGACACCCCGAACTCGCCGAACAGCCCGGACACCACTCCGTCCAGTGCGGACACCACGCCCAGCGGCGCCGACACCCCCGGCTCGAAACCTTCGGACGGCACCACCCCGAGCTCGGCCAAGGATCCGGACACGAACCGCCCGGACAACCCGCAGAACACCAAAACCCCGGAAAACTCGCGCAACAAGTGCAACGACCCGATCGACGTCGTCTCCGGTGAAATGATCATCGCGCAGTCCGACGTCGAACTGGATGGCGTGCTGCCGCTCGTGCTCACCCGCACACACGTGTCCTCCTACCGCGCAGGCCGGGCCTTCGGGCGATCCTGGGCGTCCACAGTGGACCAACGGCTGGAGTTCGACGAGCGCGGCGTGGTCTTCGTCGCCGAGGACGGCATGTTGCTCGTCTACCCCGAGCCGCCCGTGGCCGGGGCAGTGCTGCCGGAGGCAGGCCCCCGCTGGCCGCTGGCGCGGACCGAGCACGGCTTCCAGTTGACCCGCACCGACACCGATCAGCTGCTGCACTTCCCGGCCGGAAGCGCGGTTTCCGCGCTCGCCACGGTGATGGACCGCAACGGGAACCGGATCGACTTCGAGCGCGATGGCGACGGCGTGCTCATCGGCGTGCACCACAGCGGGGGGTACCACCTCGACGTGGCGAACGACGGGGGCCGGATCACCGGACTGAGCCTGCGCAATCCGGACGGCGAGCCGATCGTGCTGCTCCGCTACGACTACTCCGCGGCGGGCAACCTCACCGGCGTGGTCAATTCGTCGAACCGGGCGATGCGGTTCGACTACGACCACGCCGGCCGGATCACGCAGTGGACCGACCGCAATGGCGAGTGGTACCGCTACTTCTACGACGCCGATGGCCGCTGCGTCGCCAACCAGGGGTCGGGCGGCTTCCTCAACGGCACCTTCACCTACGACACCGAAAACCGGATCACGCGGTTCACCGATTCGCTCGGCAACATCACCGCGTTCCACTACAACGAAGCCAGGCAACTGGTGCGGGAGATCGATCCGCTCGGCGGTGAGGTCCGGCAGGAATGGGATGCCTTCGACCGGCTCCTGGCCAGAACCGACGCGCTGGGCCGCGTCACGCGGTATCGCTACGACGAAGCGGGGAACGTGCTCGTCGAAACCCGGCCCGACGGCACCCAGGCGCTCACCGAGTACAACTCCAGCGGGCAGCCGCTGGTGCGGATCGAGCCCGACGGTGGCGTTTGGCGCTTTACCTATGACGAGCGCGAAAACCTGCTCTCCACCACCGATCCAGCCGGTGCGCGCACCCAGTACGCCTACGACGACCGGGGTGGGCTCACCGCGGTCACCGATGCGCTTGGTCAGGTGCACCGGATCGAGTGCGACGCGACCGGCCTGCCGGTGCGGGTGGTCGACCCGCAGGGTGCGGTCACGGCGTACACCCGGGACGTTTTCGGCAGGGTGGCCGCGATCAGCGACCCCGTCGGCGGCACGACCCGGCTCGGCTGGACGGTCGAAGGGAAACCGGCTTCACGGGTGCACCCCGACGGTTCCGTCGAACGGTGGCTGTACGACGGCGAGGGCAACGAGACCAGGTACCTCGACGTGCTCGGACGCGAGACCAGGATCGAGACCACGCACTTCGACCGGCCGTCCGTCCAGATCGGGCCCGACGGCAGCCGGGTCGAATTCCGCTACGACACCAATGTCCAGCTGGTCGAGGTGATCAACCCGCAGGGCGCGAGCTGGCGGTACGACTACGACGCGGCCGGGCGCCTGATCCGGGAGACCGACTTCAACGGCCGGGTCGTCGCCTACCACCGCGACGCCGCCGGTCAGCTGACCGCGCGGACGAACGGGCTGGGCCAGCGCGTCGAACTGGAGCGGGACGCGTCGGGCAACGTGGTCGAATGCCGTTACCACGACGGGACGCGGGCCGCCTTCGAGTTCGACCCGGTCGGCAGGCTCATGCGCGCGGTGAACGCCGACGCCGAGGTGTCCTACGTCCGGGACGCGGCCGGCCGGGTGGTCCAGGAAACCGTCAACGGGCGGACGCTCGAATCGGTCTACGACCTGATGGGCCGCCGCCGGCGGCGGATCACGCCTGCCGGGGCGGTCAGCGAGTGGGACTACGACGCGAACGGCAACGCGGTGAGCCTGCGAACCGCCGGGCGCACGATCACCTTCGGCTACGACCAGGCGGGGCGCGAGGTCGAGCGGCTGGTGGACACCGGTACCATCCTCGCGCAGGCGTGGGACGCCAGTCACCGCGTCGCGGCGCAGACGGTGTCCACCGTCGCCATCGGTGGCCGGTCGGCGCAGGTCCTCAGCAAGCGGGCCTACCGCTATCGCGCCGACGGATTCGTCAGCGCCATCGAGGACAGTTTCGCCGGACTGCGCAGCTTCGAGTTGGACCCGGTGGGCCGGGTGACCGGGGTGCGGAGCGCGGCGGGAGCGGAGCAGTACGGCTACGACCCGGCAGGCAACCTGGCCGCGGGCGCGTGGCCGGGCTCGGTGAGCGAGGCCCACGGCCGGCGCGAGTTCCACGGCACGCTCCTCACGAGGGCGGGCAACGTCCGTTATCACTACGACGCCCAGGGACGGGTCACCCACCGCCAGCGGAAGCGGTTGTCCGCCAAACCGGAGAACTGGCACTACGAGTGGAATGCCGACGACCGCCTGGTCGGCGTGATGACTCCCGACGGGGTTCGCTGGCGCTACCGGTACGACGCCCTCGGCCGTCGCGTCGCGAAGCAGCGGATCGGCGACGACGGCGTGTCGGTGACCGAGTCGGTCGACTTCACCTGGGACGGCGAGGTGCTCGCCGAACAGCACCATTCCGGCGGTGCGGCCACCACCTGGGACTTCGAGCCGGACAGCTTCCGTCCGGTCACCCAGGTCGATCGCACCTGGTCCCAGGTCGAAGTGGACACCAGGTTCTACTCGATGATCACCGATCTCGTCGGGGCGCCGGTGGAGATGGTGGACAGCGGGGGCAACCTGGTGTGGCGGTTCCGCTCGAACCTGTGGGGCGAGCAACTGACCGATGGCGGTCCGGCCGGCACCCCGCTGCGCTTTCCCGGGCAGTACCACGACTCGGAGACCGGGCTGAACTACAACTACCAGCGCTACTTCGCGCCGGAAACCGGGCGCTACCTGTCCAGCGACCCGCTGGGCCTCGACGGCGGCATCAACCCGCACGCGTACGTGTCGAACCCGGTCACCCTGCTCGACCCGTTGGGACTGAAGGACAAGTCCTGCTGGGAGAACGCCGTGCGGCACAAGGGTTCGGCCACCCCGGCGGGCAAACTGACCGCGAACCAGCAGCGCGACCTGGCCAAGTTCGTCGGGCTCAAGCCGTACAACAAGAAGCCGAACGTGGTGAAGGGCCAGCCGGTGTTCACCGACGGGAAGCGGGTGTACGTCTACGACAACGACGGGCACAACGGCGGCCTGTTCAAGAAGGCGGACTCGGTGGCGGACCTCGGCTCGAAGCGGACCCGTGAAGGGACCTATGGTCTCGGCAGGCCCGCGGGCAGCAACGATCCGTGGCAACTCTTCCGGGTGGGTGACTGATGCCTCCGTTCCAGTTCAAGGTCACGAAGTACGATCCGGCGAAGTTCGGGGACGCGGGGTCCTATCCGGCGGACGAGTGGACCGCGTATTCCGACGTCGGTGAGTTGGTGGAGCGCGACGAGTACGAGCGCGTCGAGGGGCTGTACCTGCGGGCGGTGCGGATCGCGGCTGAGTCGTCCGGGGTGACGCGGCTGCGGGTTCGCGGGCTCGAGGCCGGGGAGGACGCGGCGATCAGCGAGGGGCAGTGGCTCTCGCTGGACGAGGCGATCGAGGTCTGCCGGGCGATGTTGCGGGAAGAGGGCGTCTGGTGCCGCCTGGAGGACGACGACCGGTTCTACGCGCACGTCGGCAATGACTACTACCTGTACGTCGGGTCCACTGTGGACCTGACCGCCGAGGACCTGCCGGGGTTGTTCGTCGAGCCGGACTGGCCGTCGCCGTATGCCGAAGAGGATCAGTGAGGGTAACGAAAAGCGATCCACTGCCGGGGCAGTGGATCGCCGTGAGAGCCGCGGGTTTCGCGTGGTACCCGTACGCGCTCTGAATCAGTAGCGGAAGAAGTGTTCCCGGCGTCCCTGTCGTACCAGTTTCAGCCACTGCAGGAAGGCCTTCGGGTCCCGCTTCACGCCGACGAAGTACAGGCCGAACCGCACGATTTCCAGTGCGCCGATCTTCCGCATGCCCGGCTGTGACAACAGGTAGCCGCGGTTTCGGTAGGTGTAGTACCGCTTCACCTCGTTCGACGGGTCCTGCGCGTGGAACCGCCCGCCCAGCATGGGCTTGAACTCGTCCGAGCCGTCCGGGTGCAGGTAGGTGGTGCGCAGCGACGTGCCGAACGGCAACCCCGAGCGCACCAGCCGCCGGTGGAGTTCGACCTCGTCGCCGCGGAAGAACAGGCGCAGGTCCGGGACGCCGACCACGTCCAAAGTGGACGCACGGAACAACGCGCCGTTCATCAGCGAGGCGATGCCCGGCAGGAAGTCCTCGCCCAGTTCGGCGGCCGAGCGCTTCCAGGTCAGGCCGCGGCGCAGCGGGAACGCCAGCTTGTCCGGGTTCTCGATGTTCGTCACCACCGGCGAGACCTCGGCGAGGTTGCGCCGTTCGGCGACCTCCAGCAGCACCGCCAGCACGTTCTCGTCGCCCGGCCTGCCGTCGTCGTCGGCCAGCCACACCCAGTCCGCGCCCAGCGAGAGCGCGTGCAGCATGCCCAGCGCGAACCCGCCCGCGCCACCGAGGTTGCGGTGCGACGCCAGGTAGGTGACGGGCAACGGGAATCCGGCGACCACGTCTTCGGCGGACTGGTCCGGCCCGTTGTCCACGACCACCAGGTGGTCCACCGGCCGCGTCTGGGCGGCGATGACCTTCAGCGAGTCCGCGAGCAGTTCGCGCCGGTGGCGCGTGACCACCACGGCCACCACCGAACCCGCCGCCAGCGCTTGCTCCACGTCTACTCCCCGCCGTTCCCGCTCAGGACCGGGGCCTGCCCGATCCGCTCCAGCGTCTCCTGGCTCAGGCTCTGGAAGGGGTCGCGGCCCTTGTAGGAGGTGAGGACGTCCCGCAGCGGACCCTGCTGCTTGACCTCGCCCTCGTCCATCCAGATCGCCGTATCGCAGAACTCGGCGAGGAACTCGTCGGAGTGGTTGGCGAAGACCAGCAGCCCGGACCGGCGGACCAGGTCCTTGAGCCGGTCGCGCGCCTTGGCCATGAACGCCGCGTCGACCGCGCCGATGCCCTCGTCCAGGATCAGGATCTCGGGGTCGATCGAGGTGACGATGCCCAGCGCCAGGCGCACGCGCATGCCGGTGGAGTAGGTGCGCAGCGGCATCTGGAGGAAGTCGCCGAGTTCGGTGAACTCGGTGATGTCGTCGACCCGCTTCTCCATCTCCTTGCGCGTCATGCCGAGGAACAGGCCCCGGATCATGATGTTCTCCAGGCCGGAGATCTCCGGGTCCATGCCGACGCCGAGGTCGAAGACCGGCGCGACCTTGCCGACCACCTTGGCCGACCCGCGGGTCGGCTCGTAGATGCCCGACAGCAGTCGCAGCAGGGTGGACTTGCCGGCGCCGTTGTGCCCGACCAGGCCCACCCGGTCGCCCTCGGAGAGCGAGATCGTCACGTCGCGCAGCGCCTCGATGATCGGGATCCGGCTCCCGGTCCCGATCTTGCCGCCGACCTTGCCGATGACCTTCTTCTTCAGCGAACGCGTTTTCGCGTCGAAGATCGGGAAGTCGACGTAGGCGTTGCGAACTTCAATGCTGACCATTAGTTCCTGTCACACCCAATAGGAGACGCGGGCACGGTAGTTGCGCATCGCGACCAGGGCCAGGCCCCAGCCGATGATCGCCATCCCGGCGACCGCGAGCCAGCTGTAGATGCTGAGGTGCTGCCCCAGCAGCGGCGCGCGGACCACCTGGACCAGATGGTAGATCGGGTTGAGCTGGATGATCGGCAGCACGGTCTCGGCCAGCTGGTGCCGGTTGCCGCCGACGGCGCTGACCTGGTCCAGCGGCCAGACGATCGGGGTCAGGTAGAACAGCAGCTGCACCAGCGCGTTGATCACCTGCGGGATGTCGCGGAAGCGGGTGGAGATGATGCCAAGCAGCATGGTCACCCAGCCCGCGTTCACCGCGACCAGCACGAAGCCGGGGATGGCGAGCAGCATGTCGAGGCCGAGGCCGGGGTGGCAGGTCCACGCGGCGTTCGTGCCGCCGCAGGTGCCGTTGCCGGTCAGCGTGTACGGCCCGCTCAGCGTGCCCACGTAGATCAGCATGATGATCACGTAGACGATGATGTTGTGGCCGAACATCAGGATCTGGCGCCACACCGTGCGCAGGGCGTACACCGACAACGGCGAGGGCAGCTGCTTGATCAGCCCTTCGTTGCTGATGAAGCACTCCATGCCTTCGGTGAGGCAGCCGCTGATGAACGTCCAGACGATCAGCCCGGTCGCGACGTAGGGCAGGAAGGTCGACACCGGCGCGCCGAACAGCACCGCGTACAGGACACCGAGGCCGAGCGCGATGACACCCTGGCTGATGGTGATCCAGAACGGGCCGAGTACGGAGCGGCGGTAGCGCTGCTTGATGTCCTGCCAGCCGAGGTGGCTCCACAGCTCACGGTGGGCGTAGCCCTGGCGGAGATCGCCGATGGCCCGCTTGAACGTGCGGCTGTCGGAGGCAGGCGGGGGCGCTGGTACCTGTTCGATGGTGCTGGTGGCGTGCACGAGATACGAGGGTACCGACGGGCTTCACCTGACCGAGACCAGCCCTCACCGCCCGCCGATGCGGACGATGACCTGCTCGTCCGAGTAGGTGTAACCCTCGTAGGTGAATTCGACGCCGGTTTCGCCGACGTACTCCATCCACGCGCGGTATTCGTGCCGCTGCCAGCCCGGGTAGTTGAAGAACTCGTCGAAGACCACGATGCTGCCGTCGACCAGCCGCGGGCCGACGAGGTCGAGCACGGTCTTCGCGGAGCTGTACAGATCGCCGTCCACGTGGAGGAAGCCGACCGGGCCGGGGTGTTCGTCGAGGAACTCCGGCAGGGTCTCGTCGAACCAGCCGGGCACCAGTTCCGCACCGGAGACGTCCGGCAGCCCGTCGACGGTGAAGGTGCCCGCCGGGAACCCGTTGCGCCAGTCCTCGGGCAGGCCCTTGAACGAGTCGAAGCCGTAGACCTCGCCCGCGCGCGCGGCGGCGATGATCTTCAGCGTGGTGCCGGTGTAGACGCCGAACTCCAGCGCCATGCCCTCGGCGGGCGCCAGTGAGAGCGCGTGCTCCAGCGTCGCGTGCGGGTCCCCGAAGTGCGGGGCCGTCGGCATGTGGTTGCGCACGAAGCGGTTCGCCTCGATCGCGGCTTCCTGGTCGGCCGCGTAGACGATGTCCCGCCTGCTGCGGATTTCGAATTCCACCAACCGGTCGAACGCGTGCTTGGCGTCCTGGCGCAGTTCGTGCTCGAGCCGGTCGAGCCGTTCGCGCTGCTCGTGCTGGAACGGTTCCATCGCCTCGGCGATGGCGCGGATGAACTTGTCGCGCACCGACCGGCGAACGTTTTCGCCCCTGAGCAGGTGGTGGATTCTGTCGAGCACCGCGTGGGCCTCCCTCGTTGGCAGGCTCGGCTGGTGGGGCCCCCAATTCGCCCCGATGCCTAGGCCGCGCCGAAAGGCGCAGTGTACGCAGGCGAGGACGCGGCGTGAACCGGCAGGCGCTGTTACCCGGGGCCGCGGAGTCGGTTCAAGATCGCCTGAATGGGCCGGTTTTCACGGGCGCGCGAATGGTCTGTCCGCGCGCCCGTCCGGTCACAGGTACTGCCCGGTGCCGCTGATGCCGGGTCCGGGGTGGTCGCCGCCGGCGGCCGACGCGCCGGGCGGCAGGCCGCGCCGCATCTGCTCGAGCTGCACGCGGGCCGCCATCTGCTGGGCGAACAACGCGGTCTGGATGCCGTGGAACAGGCCCTCCAGCCAGCCGACCAGCTGCGCCTGCGCGATCCGCAGCTCGGCGTCGGTCGGGGTGGAGTCCTCGGTGAACGGCGAGACCAGGCGCTCCAGCTCGTCGCGCAGCTCCGGCGCCAGCGCCTGCTCCAGCTCCTTGACCGAGGTCGCGTGGATCTCGCGGACGCGGTTGCGGCTGGCGTCGTCCAGCGGCGCCGCGCGGACCTCTTCGAGCAGCTGCTTGATCATCGTGCCGATGCGCATGACCTTGGCTGGCTCTTCGACGAGGTCGCCGACGGTCTCGTTCTGCTCGGCTTCCTCGCTCGGCGCGATCCGGGCCGTGCCGACCGGGGACCCGTCTGGCCCGACCACCACGACGTGCTGGGCGGACTCGCCGTTCGTGTCTTTCGGGGAATTCGGCTCGGTCATGGTCCCGAGCCTAGCGGTCCGTGGCTGGTCACGCGGTTCGCAGGCCAACCCCGGAGCACACTGTGGTTCCCGGGCTCCGTACCGTGTGCGCATGGCCTTCGACGTCGCTCGGATTCGTGGGTTGTTCCCCGCGCTGGGTGACGGCTGGATTCACTTCGACGGCGCGGCCGGGATGCTGGTACCGGAACAGGTGGCCTCGGCGGTGTCGACGGCGATGCGCGCGCCGGTTTCCGGGCCGGGCGGCGCTTTTCCGGCCTCACAGCGTGCGGAGAGCATCGTTTCGGCGGCCCGCCGCGCGGTGGCCGACCTCGTCGGCGCCGACCCGGCCGGGGTGGTGCTCGGGCCGAGCGCCTCGGTGCTGCTCCAGCGCCTGGTGGACGTGCTGTCCGAGCGGTGGACCATCGGCGACGAAGCGGTGGTGTCCCGGCTCGACGAGCAGGCGAACCTGGCACCGTGGTGGCGCGCGGCCAAGCGCGTCGGCGCGGTGGTGCGCTGGGGCGAGATCGACATCGAGACCTGCGAGCTGCCCGCGTGGCAGTACGAGAACCTGGTGTCCGCCCGTACTAAAGTCGTCACCGTCACGCTGGCGTCCGGCTCGGTCGGCACCCGCCCGGACGTGCCGACGATCATCGAGTTCGCCAAGCGCGTGGGCGCGCTGGTGGTGGTCGACGCCACCTACGCGGCCCCGTTCGTGCCGCTGGACCTGCAGGCGCTCGGCGCGGACATCATGGTGGTCTCGGCGCAGGCCTGGGGCGGTCCCGCGGTCGGCGCGCTGGTCTTCCGCGATCCGGAACTGCTGGAGCGGCTGCCGTCGGTCTCCCTGGAGGCGGGCGCCCGCGGCCCCGCCCGGCTGGAACTGGGCCCGCACGCCTACCCGCTGCTCGCCGGGCTCGTCGCCTCGGTGGACTATCTGTCCGGTTTGGACGATGCCGCGATCGGCTCGCGGCGGGAGAAGCTGGTCACCTCGCTCGGGTCGGCGAAGTCGTACCACGCCGGCCTGCTGGCCCAGCTGAGCACGGAACTGCGGTCGCTGCGGCACGTGATGGTGATCGGTGACGCCATGCGCCGCATCCCGGCACTGGCCTTCACCGTGGCGGGCAAGAAAGCGCCCGAAGTGGCCGAATACCTTGCCTCGCAAGGACTTTGCGCGTTCGCCGACGACGGCACCGGCGGGGTGTTCGCGTCGCTGGGCGTGGGCGAGGTCGGCGGTGCGGTCCGCATCGGCCTCGCCCACTACTCCAACGTCTTCGAGATCAACCAGCTGGTGCGGGTCCTCGAAGAACTCCGCTGAGCCGGTTCAGGAGCGGGACAGCAGGATCTTCCCGAACACGCCGCCCTCGTCCAGGGTCCGGTGTGCGGTGGCCGCTTCGGCCAGCGGCAGCACCTGGTCCACGATCGGCGCGACGGTGCCGCGCTCGACCAGCGGCCACAGGTGCTCGCGGACCGCGCTGACGATGCGTGCCTTGTTCTCCACCGGCCGCCCGCGCAGGCCGAGCGCGGTCACGCTGGCGCGCTTGCCGAGCAGCTGCCCGATGTTCAGCTCGCCCTTGACCCCGCCCTGCATGCCGATCACCATCAGCCTGCCGTCCGGCTTGAGCGCGTCGACGTTCTTGCCGAGGTACTTGGCGCCCATGTTGTCCAGGATGACGTCGGCGCCCCCGGTTTCGGCCTTCAGCACCTCGACGAAGTCCTGGTCGCGGTAGTTGATGGTGACGTCGGCGCCGAGCTGGCGGCAGCGGTCGAGCCGGTCGGCCGAGCCCGCGGTGACCGCCACGGTCGCGCCGAGCGCCTTGCCGACCTGGATCGCGTGCGTGCCGATGCCGCCGGCGCCGCCGTGGATGAGCAGCACCTCGCCCTCGGCCAGGCCCGCGTGCATGACCACGTTCGACCACACCGTGCAGGCCACCTCGGGCAGCCCGGCCGCCGCGACCAGCTTGACCTCGCCCGGCACCGGCAGCAGCTGCCCGGCGGGCACCGCCACCTTCTCCGCGTAACCGCCGCCGGCGAGCAGCGCGCAGACCTCGTCGCCGACGGCCCAGCCCTCCACGCCTTCGCCGAGTTCGGCGATCACCCCGGAGCATTCGAGGCCCATGATCTCGCTGGCGCCCGCCGGCGGCGGGTACAGACCCTGCCGCTGCATGAGGTCGGCGCGGTTCACCGCGCTCGCGGTGACCTCCACCAGCACCTCGCCGGGGCCTGGTTCCGGGTCGGGGACCTCGCTCCAGCGTAGGTTCTCCGGTCCGCCTGGTTTGCTGATCGTGATCGCGTGCATACCGCCGACCATAAACCCGTCATGTCAATTCGTTACCGGCGCCGGTAAACAAAGGTGAAACGCTGACTGTCGGAAATCCTACCAATGCACCTTGACCGCCACCGGAAAACAGCTGAAAGTGATGCGCATCTCGGTAGCCGGCCGGGTCGGGGCTGAGCGCGGCCGGTGCCGATTCGACTGATTGGGGAACCGCTCGATGTCATCCGTGAGGAAAAAGCTCGCGCCTGCGGTCGCTTTGGCGGCCTGCGCGGGCTTGGCGCTGGGCACCGCCCCGGCCGCCGGCGCGCAGGCGCAGGCGGTGCCGGACGGGCCTGCACTGGCGAAACAGCTGGTGAAGAAGGTCGACGTGGGTGGCGTGAACCGGCACCTGATCGCCCTCCAGCGCATCGCCGACCAGAACGGCCGGACCCGTGCCGCCAGCACCCCTGGCTACGACCGGTCCGCCGACTACGTCGCCACCAAGCTGGAGGCCGCGGGCTTCACCGTGACCAGGCAGCAGTTCCCGTTCACCTACTCCGAGACGCTCGCCGAGAGCCTCGAGGTGGCCGGGGCGGACGTGCCGATCATCGTGATGACCTACAGCCCGTCCACGCCGGTCGGCGGCATCACCGCGCCGCTCGCGGTGGTCCCGGGGGATGCCACCCCCGGTTGCGAGGCGAGCGACTACACCGGCGTGACCGGCAAGATCGTGCTGGTCTCCCGCGGTGCCTGCTCGTTCGCGCAGAAGCAGCAGGCGGCGGCCGAAGCCGGCGCGGTCGGCGCGATCATCTACAACAACACCGAAGGCGACCTGAACGGCACGCTCGGCGACCCGGCGGACGCGAAGATCCCGACCGGGGGCATCACCCAGGCGGCCGGTCAGACGCTGGCCGGGCAGAACGGCGCTTCGGTCACCCTGGAACTGCGCACCATCCAGGAGGAACGCACCACCTCCAACGTGATCGCCGAGACCAAGACGGGCCGCAAGGACAACGTCGTGATGGCCGGTGCCCACCTGGACAGCGTGCCGGGCGGCGCCGGGATCAACGACAACGGCACCGGCTCGGCCGGGCTGCTGGAGACCGCGCTGCAGCTGGGCGGCAGCCCGAAGGTGAACAACGCGGTGCGGTTCGCCTGGTGGGGTGCCGAGGAGTTCGGCCTGGTCGGCTCGGACTACTACACCAGCCAGCTCAGCTTCGAGCAGCAGCTGGACATCGCGCTGTACTTGAACTTCGACATGATCGGCTCGCCGAACGCCGCGTACTTCGCCTACGACGGCGACGACTCGGCCGGTGAGGGCTCGGGCCCCGGCCCGTACGGTTCGGCGCAGATCGAGCAGCAGTTCGTCGGCTACCTGAGTGCGCAGGGCATCCCGGTGGAGGACACCGACTTCAGCGGCCGCTCCGACTACGGCGGCTTCATCGCGCTGGGCATCCCGGCCGGTGGCCTGTTCACCGGCGCCGAGGGCATCAAGACCGAGGCGCAGGCCGCGAAGTGGGGCGGCAAGGCCGGCGTGGCCTACGACCCGTGCTACCACCAGCCGTGCGACAACCTCGGCAACGTGGACCGCAAGGCGCTCGACCGCAACTCCGACGCGCTGGCCTGGGTGACCGCCGTTTACGGCATCAGCACCGAAGAGGTCAACGGTGTCGGGCCGCAGGGCGCGAAGAACAAGAAGAAGACCGCGGACCAGCGGAAGACGCAGCGCAGCCTCTCGGCCCACGCCGAGCACACGCACTCCGTCGCCTCCTGACCGCCGGGGGTCGTGAGCGCCATCCACCCTCACGACCCCCACCCGCCCCACCTCCACCCCCGGCGCCCTCCACGTCCAAACCCCCGCCCCCCACACTCGCGCACCCGAGCCCCACGTTCAGACCCCCGAACTCCACGTTCAGACCCCCGAACTCCACGTTCAGGCACCCGAGTTCCACACTCGGGTCGCTGAGTCCCACGTTTGGCACCGGAACTCCGCGTTCAGGCAGCCGGGTTCCGCACTCGGGCCGCTGAGTTCCACGTTCAAAAGCCTGGGTTCGCACTCGGGCAGGTGAGTCCCACGTTCAGGCAGCCGAGTCCCACACTTGCGGGCTGCGTTCGGCTCGCCGGGCCCCAGCTTGGTGCAGCTGAGTTCAACTGAACCCCACGTTCGCTTGCCCGAGTTCTACGTTCGTGCAGCCGAGCCCCACATTCGCAGGCCCGAGTCCCACGTTCGCGAAGCTGAAAGCCGCGTTCAGGCGGCCGAGTCCTGCGCTCCCGTGCCCGAGTCCTGCGTCCGGACAGCCGAGTCCCACGTTCGGACAGCCGAGCCCCGCACTCGCGCACCCGAGTTCCACACTCAGGCCTCGAACGCAGGACTCAGCCGCCTGAACGTGGGACACAGCCGCCGCGAGTGCGGAACTCGGCCGCTGGGATGTGGAACTCGGCCGCCTGAACGTGGAACTCGGGTGCCCGAGTGTGGGACTCGGCCGCCTGAACGTAGAACTCGGGTGCCCGAGTGTGGGACTCGGGTGTTTGAACGTGGAACTCGGGCGCCTGAATGTGGGACTCGGGTGCAGCTGAGTGCCGCGGTCATGAGCGGTCGGGAGCGGGGGTCAGCCCAGGTCTCGGGTGCTGAAGGTGTCGCACCGGGCCGGGTCGCCGGTGGTGATGCCGGTGGTGAACCACTTTTCACGTTGTTTCGAGCTGCCGTGGCTGAACTGCGATTCGTCCACCCGGCCACCGCCCAGTTCGCGCTGGATGTAGTCGTCGCCGATGCGGGCGGCGGTGTCCAGGGCGCGGTTGATGTCGTCCTGGGTGATGTCGGTGACCAGCGGCCTGCCGGTTTCGGTCGGGGTGGTGGTGGCGTGGTTGGCCCAGACCCCGGCGTAGCAGTCGGCCTGCAGTTCGAGCCGGACCGAGTCCGACGCCGGGCCGCTGCGGCTGCGCACGCGGTCCGAGGTGCCGTTGAGGTTCTGCACGTGGTGCCCGTACTCGTGCGCCAGCACGTACGCCTCCGCGAACGGTCCGCCCTGCGCACCGAAGCGCGAGCGCAGTTCCTCGAAGAACGCCAGGTCGATGTAGACCTTGGAGTCGGCCGGGCAGTAGAACGGGCCGACGTCGGAGGTGGCGTTGCCGCAGCCGGTGCGCACGCCGCCGCTGAAGAAGGTCGTGGTGGCCTTGCGGTAGGTCTGCCCGGACCGGGCGAATTCGGCGGCCCAGTAGTCCTGGATCGAGTTGATCACCGCGACCGTGGCGCAGTCGCGGTTGCGGTTCGCGTCCGCGCTGGTGCGGCACTCCGACGACAGCGACGTGTTGTCGGTCTGCTGCCCGGAGCCGAGGCCGGACAGCCCGGACCCGCTCGGGGCGACCCCGCCGAACTGGGAGAACAGGAAGTACACCACCAGCCCGAGCACGCCGAGCCCGCCGCCGCCGATGGCGACCCGGCCACCGACCCCGCCACCACCACGCTGATCCTGGACCTCGGACAGATCGAGGCCTGCACCTTCGTCGAATCGCACCCGAGAAGCCTAACCGCCGACCGGAAACCCTGCCGGGGCAAGAAAAAGCCTGGGTGCCGTCCGTTGCGGGACGGCACCCAGGACTACCGAGGTTGTCATGGAAACTACCGCGGTCGGCCGCATGCCGGGCCGGCGAGGAGCGCTGCCGGTGAGGTCACGGAGGCCCCACCGATGGCACAGGCTCGAACGACGCCGAAATGCGCGTTTCAGACCCGAGCGCACGTAAGGAAGCCCGCGCTCGTGCTGTTCACAATCACGACCTGGTCGCCACGGGGACTGTCCTGGTCGCGGGAACACAGCCGGCGGTCGACCGCGAGGAATCACCAGTCACTGCACCACCTAACCCTTTCCCGGGTGGAGGCCCGTCCCGGCGCGCCTGACCGGTGTGCCGCGGTGCGGGTCGTGCCATCCGCTGGAGTCCAGAATGCGCTTCTGCGGACGTACTCACAACCGTTTCCGCGACCACTTTCGGCGGAAGATCCCCGCCGCCGGGGAGGGGCCGCCGGGGTTCTACTCTGCGTAGCATGAGCGAGGAAGAACCGCGGTGGCTGAGCGAGCGGGAGATGCTCGCCTGGCGGTCCTACATCGTCGCCACGCTGCACCTGCGCCAGCGGCTGCACCGCGAACTCGCCGAGGAGCACGACCTCTCGCTCATCGACTACGAAGTGCTGGTCGCGCTCTCGGCCAGTGACGACGGGCGGGCCCGGATGTCGGAGCTGGCGGCCATGCTCGGGTCGACGAAGAGCCGCCTCTCGCACCAGGTGGGGCGGCTGGAGCACGAGGGTTATGTCCAGCGCGAACGCGACCCCGCTGATCGACGCGGCGTGATCACCGTGCTCACCGAGAACGGCCGAGCGCTGCTCCAGCGAGCGGCGCCCACGCACGTGACGGGGGTGCGGGCGCACCTGATCGACCTGCTGACCGAAGAAGAACAGATCGTGCTGGGCGAAGCATTCACGCGGGTGAACAACCACCTCGGCGGCGGCTGGTGACCCGAAGCAGCTAGGCTCGGGGACAGGGAAGCGTGGCAGAGCGGCCGAATGCACTCGCCTTGAAAGCGAGCGTTGGGAAACCAACCGGGGGTTCAAATCCCTCCGCTTCCGCACCTCTGATCAGGACGCTCCCACCGGTGGCCACCGACCTGCTCCGCGCTCGCTCGGCGGCCCGGTGCGGTGACGTGCTGGTACCGCTGAGCCCGAACCGCCACAAAAAAGGTGCTGCTCCCCGGCCAAGACGACCGGGAAGCAGCACCTCGGGGGTCAGCTCAGAGCGAGAGGACGAACAGATCCCACTCGGTGTGCCCCTTGTCCCAGGTGCAGTACGCGGCGAGGTCGCCCCCGCTGCGGATTCCGTCCGCAGCGCGCTCGCATTCGGCCTGCCAGTAGTAGCTGCGGATGTACTGCGGGTTCCCCGCGGAAGCGGTGCCTGCCGCGAACCCGAAAAGCGAACCGACGATGACGGTAACGGCGCCAAGACGCCCCAGTGTTTTCTTCACGCCAAGATCTTTTCACGGCACCTGGGGGCCGCGGGTGAAAACCCGGCAATCCCCGCGAGCGTGCTCCGCACGGCGGACAGACGGCATCCGCCAGTTCGTCAATGTCCGACCAGGGCGGTGAGGGCGGTTTCCAGGGGGACCGAAGCGGCGAACCAGGCGGCATCTTCGGCTGAAGCGGAGTTCCAAGCGACGGCTGTGCCGATCCGCGCGTGTTCCCCCGGCAGGAGGGCGGGCAATCGCCAGGTCAGGGCGCCGGCGGCGGTTTGGGTGACGACACCGGGTGTGGTGGCCCAGCGGGCGGGCAGGTGCGTGCCTTCGCGGGCGTAGGCCGCCAGTGCGTCCGGAGCTGGGCCGGCCAGGGTGACCTGGGTGCCTGCCTCGGTGACGGTCAGGGTGCTGGAATCCAGCGAGCCGGTGGCGCCCGGCAGGCCCAGCGTCAGGTCGACGACCTCCAGACGGCGGTGGGCGACGACGTACCAGACGGCGCCCCACGGCGAACCCGGCGTGGGGAGTGGGCCGGTGAGCAGGTCGAGCGTCACGGCCCGGTGGGTCCAGCGCGAAAGCGTGCCGCCGCTGGGCAGGCGGAAGGCTGTCGCCGGGCGCGGCGAGATGTGCCAGGTGCCGAGCACCCCGCTGAACGTCACGGCACCCAGCGGCGTCGGCACCCGGGGCGGTTGCGGCAGCAGGCGCGCCAGGCCCCGCGTCGACGGCACGGTCATGTCACCTATTTGACCAGAAACGGTCAGGCGTTGGCGGCCTTCGCTGCTTCGCGGGCGGCGATCCGTGCCTGCACCTCGGGCCGGCGCAGCGGCGGCACCACGGCAGGCGGCTTGCGGCGCGCGGGCAGCGAGTTGATCAGCTTCTCGGTCGCGGCGGCGATTTCGGCCACCGCGATCTCGAAGGCCTCGCGGTTGTTGGCCGACACGGAGCTCACCCCGCCGACCTTCCGGACGTACTGCGCGGCCGCGGCCTGGATCTCCTCGTCGGTGGCGACTGGCTCCAGTCCACGCAGGTTGGTGATGTTGCGGCACATGTCACCACCCTACGTCGCCCGGCTCGAAAGTGGCTCGAAAAGGGCGTTTCACCCGCGCGCACGCTGTGCCGGGGCCAGCAGAACGGGCATCCTGGTAGCACCGGTGACGAAGGGAGGAACCATGCGGGCACGCGTCGGCGACCAGTTGCTGACCCACGGCCGGGTGGTCGGCCAGCAGGACCGGTCCGCCGAAATCGTGGAGGTGCTCGGCGCGGACGGCAACCCGCCCTACCGGGTGCGCTTCCCCGACGGGCACGAAGCGCTGGTCAGCCCCGGAGCGGACTCCGTGGTGCGCGACCGCGAGGCCTGAGCGGGGCACGACCGGTACCGGGGGAGGGGGACTTCGTCGTGCGAGCGTGCGCGTGAGCTGGCGTGATCCGCTGCCGCAGGCCGATCCGGACACCTTCTGGGGTGCGCTGGAACCGGCCGACCGGCAGGCGCTGACGGGCGCGGGGGCGCTGTGCTCCTACCCGCGCCCGGCCACGCTGTGCCGCGAGGGCGAAGGCGCCGACGGGGTCTTCGTGCTCTACGGCGGGCTGGTCGAGGTCTTCCGCGCCGACCCGAGCGGCAACCGCACGGTCATCGCGCGCCGCGGGCCCGGCGAACTCGTCGGCGACATGGCCGCGGTCGACGGCGGCCCGGTTTCGGCCACCGTGCAGGTGCTGCGGCAGGTGCGCGCCCTCGTGGTGCCCGCGGTCCGGTTCGCCGCGCTGTGCCGTGAGCGGCCGAAGATCGCCTGGCCGGTGCTGATGAACGCGGTGGCGCGCCTGCGCGACAGCGATCTGCACCGCCACCAGCACCGCCTCGACGCCCGCCGCCGCACCGTGCAGTGCCTGCTCGAACTCGCCGACGCGGAGATCCGTTCCGGGGAACTGGCGGTGATTCGCTTGACTCAGCGGGAACTGGCGGACATGGTGCTGGCGTCACTGGTTTCGGTGACGCGGGTGCTGGAGGAACTCCGGCGGGCACACATCGTGTCCACCGGCCGGGGCTGGATCCAGGTCCACGTGCCCACTCTGCGCGCGTTGCTCGAAGACGACGAGCGCTGATTCGCCGTTGCACGTCATTTGACGCAGAAGCTCCCCGGTGTGCGGGATATCGTGATCTTGCCACGGTAATCAGCTACCGGAAAAGGGGATTCGAAAATGCGAATGATGTGCGCACCGGCGCTGATGGTCAGGATCGTCGCCACCGCCCTGCTGATCGGCCTGATCAGCGGTTTCCTGCTCGGCGTCCAGCTCAACCCGCTGTTCGGCGATTCGGTTTCGGCGGGCTACACCCCCGTGGTCCCGACGGTGTACGAGCACGCGGAAGGGCGCTGAGCGGCCTTCCTTCCGCTCGGTGGCAGTTGTCCCGGAAGTGTCATCTTTTTCGACACGGGTACGGCCTTGTTTTTCCCGGTGACTTCCTTTGAGACTTGCCGAGTACGACATTCAGCGCAAAGCCGGGGATTCGTTTCCGGGAACGCGTGGAGTGCGTTGGCGCTTTTCCGAGAAACGGAGTACTGGTGACGGACCCGACCTTCGACCCGATCCTGGAAGTGCGCCGCCCACGCGCGGTCCGGTTGTTCGCCCCGATCACCCCGCCGAAGCGCGGTACCGCGCTGGTGCTCGAGCCCAGGGAGGGCGAGCCGGTGGTGGTGGACGCGGACGGCCGGGTCCCGGACGCCTGGCTGGGGAACTACCTGCGGTCGTGGGTGGTGGACCTGGCGGACCACGAAGTCGGCTTCAGCGAGGCGCTGCCCGCCGAGGACCCGGACCTGCTGTTCGACGCGTGCGTCCGCGGCACCTGCCGGGTGGACAGCCCGGCGCAGGTGGTGCGCCGCCGGGTGCGCGACGCCACGGCCACCGTCCGGCCGGCACTGGCCGGTTTCCTGCGCGAGATCGCTGCGGGCTACGACATCGGCGACTACGCCGACGCGGAGGCGGACCTCAACGCGCAGCTGGAGTTCTTCACCGCCGACCCGGCGATCCACATTGGACCGTGCCGGGTGCGGCTCCGGATCGACCCGGCGGTGCGCGGCCGGGCGGCCCACCCCCGTGGCCGCATCCGGCTGGGCCAGATGCACCGCGGTGCGCTGGGCAGGTTGCTCGCCAGTGGGGATCCGGCGCTGGCCGAGCAGTTGCTGGCCAGTGTGGACACCGGGCGGCTGCCCGCCATTCCGCGGGCGGGCGCCGGCCGCGGGGTGCACGCGATGGGCACGCCGGAACACGTGGGTGCGGCGATGCGGGAACGGCTGATCGCCCACCTGCGTCGAAACAGTGGGAACACCGGGAACCACTGAGCGAGTCGAGCCGGCGGTCCGTTCGCCGAAGGGGGGCGAACGGCCCGCCGGCTCCGGCGAGGATTTTTCCCGTCACCCGATCGAGTTGTTCTCGGCCCACGAGCCGGTCCGTGGGCCGGATGCGGTTCCGCCGGGGCTGAACCCGCTGGTAGCTTCGCCTCACTCGCGTGGTCACGGTCGGCGCAAAGCCGGTGACACCAAGCATCGGAGGTTTGGCTGGTGACGCGGACTCCTCGGCGGCAACCACCCCACGGCACACCCGCACCGGAGAACCTGCACGACCGCACCGGCATCATCGGGGCGAGCGAAGCGGGTGCCCGGGTCGGTGAGCCGGTGGCCGCCGCCGAACGCGGTGGCCTGCGTCACGCCGCACTGGTGATGGGCGCCGCCGCGGCGTTGTTCTTCGTCGGCTGGCTCGGCACGCCCGGCGGGGAGCCGGTGCCCACGCCGCTGGAAACCGCGCAGGCGCCGATTCAGGCGCCGCCACGGGTGATCGCGCAACCCGAGCCCGTCGTGGAGTCGCCGGTCGCGCCGGAAACCCGGCAGCCGCAACGGAAACCGAAGCAGGCCAAGGCGGTGGTCGCCGCGTCGGAGAGCAAGCCGAAGCCGAAGAAGCCGTCGAGCGCCGGTGAGGCCCGCAGCGCTCTTCCGCCCAAGACCAGCGCGCCCAAGCCGAAGAACCCGGTGAAGCAGATCGAGGACCAGTTCGAGGACCTCATCGGCCCGGTGTTCGACCAGATGGTGTCCCAGGCCAGGAGCGGACGCTGAGCACAGCAACGAAAACCGGCCCACCGCGAGAACGCGGTGGGCCGGTTTCGTTGTATCGGGCGGATCAGCCGACGAACAGGAGCTTGTTCGGCGAGCCGGAGCCCGGGTTCTTCACCACGCCGTTGGTCGCGGCGTTCTTGAGCGCGGTCTGCACCTGGGCCGGGGTGGCCGAGGGGTTCGCCGACAGGTAGACCGCGGCGGCGCCGGCCACGTGCGGCGAGGCCATCGAGGTACCGGACATCGACGCGGTGCCACCGCCGTTGCGGGTGGAGGTCACGCTGACACCCGGCGCGAAGATGTCCGAGCAGGTGCCGTAGTTCGAGAAGCTCGCGCGGTTGTCACTGGAATCGGTGGCGTTCACGGTGATCGCCTCCGGCGCGCGGGCCGGGCTCGAGTTGCAGGCGTTCGCGTTGGAGTTGCCCGACGCCACGACCACGGTCACGCCCGCGTTGCTGGCGTTGCGAACCGCGGTGTCCACACTGGAGGCCGCGCCGCCACCGAGGCTCATGTTCAGCACGGCGGGCTTCTTCGCGTTCTTGGCCACCCAGTCGATGCCGGCCACGATCTGGGCGTAGGAACCGGAACCGGAGCAGTTCAGCACGCGCACCGCGACCAGGCTGGTGGCCTTGGCCACGCCGTAGGTGGTGCTGCCGACGGTGCCCGCGACGTGCGTGCCGTGACCCTGGCAGTCGGAGGCGTTGGTGTCGTTGTCGATGAAGTCGTAACCGCTGGTGGCCCGGCCGCCGAAGTCCGGGTGGGTCAGGTGGATCCCGGTGTCCGCGATGTAGGAGGTGACGCCTTCACCGCCGTTGGGGTAGGTGTAGGTCTTGTTCAGCGGCAGGTTGCGCTGGTCGATCCGGTCCAGGCCCCACACCGGGTTCGTCTGCGTGCCCTGGATGGTCAACGTGGCGTCCTGCTCGACGTACTCCACGCTCGGGTCGGTGGCCAGCCGCTTCGCCTGCCGCTCGCTCAGGTTGGCCGAGAAGCCCTGCATGGCCGCGGTGTAGGTCAGCCCGACCGAGCCACCGTGCTTCGCGGTGAGTTCCGCCGCGGTGTCGCTGACCGAGGTGATGCCGATCTGGTCCTTCAGCTTGACGAGGTAGCTGCCCGGGATCGCCGCTCCGGTGCCGGAGGTCCGGATCTGCCCCTCGTCCGGCTGGGCGATCGCGGTACCGCCGACCGCGACGGTCAGACCGGTCACCGCGGCCAGCAGGCCCGCGTACAACGGCTTGCGGAAGTTCACCATGGGTACTCCGTTCGATCCGGTGGCGCTGTGCTTGATGGGAACGGGGGGTGAGTGACCGCCTGGTTGCCGGTCGCTCACGAAAAATCCTCACCCGGGGCCACCCGGCGAACAATCCGCAAATCCTTCACTAGGGGTACGTATTTAAAGCTGTTTTCCGCCCGACCTCGGTGCGGGACCGCGCACCGAGTTTTCGCAGGACATTCGCCACGTGCTGTTCCACCGTGCGGGGCGAGAGGAAAAGCCCGTTGGCGATTTCACGGTTGGTGCGCCCGGCCGCGAGCATTTCCGCGACCTCCTTCTCACGCGGTGACAATTGCTGTCCGTAACCGCGCCTGCCTCGCTGTGACGGTGCCCAGGCGCCGTGCTCGCGCAGGCGGTGACGGCAGCGGCCCGCGTCCCTGGCCGCACCGAGCGCCTCGTACCCGTCGGCGGCGGCGCTCAGTTCGGTCAACGCGGTGCTGGTGTCACCGGCTTCGAGGCGGGACAGCGCCCCGCGTTCGCGGGCCCAGTGCGCCAGGTACGGCATGGGCATCGCGTCCGCCAGCTCCCGCACGGTGGTGAAGCGGTCGGCCGCGTCCGCGTGCTTCCCTTGTGCGGCAAGCAGAATCGCCTGAGCGGCGGCGAGTCCCGCGGCGGCAGCCGGTGCGTCACGCCCGGCGATGCCCTCGGCGAAGTCCTCGATGGCCCGCTCGGCGTCCTCGAGGCGGCCGGCGTGCACGTAGGCGTCGACCGCCGAGGGCACCAGCTCCGCCGCCCACACCCAGATCTGCTTGCGGCGCGCGGTCGCCATGCCGTGGTCGGCCGCGGCGCACGCACCCGGCACGTCACCGGCGGTGAGCCGCACCCGCGCGAGCATCCCGGCCGCGCAGAGCACCACGGTCATCACGCCCTGCTCGGGGTTGAGCAGGTTCGTCGCCGCGAGGTGCTTCTCGGCCTCGTCGAACTCACCGCGCACGCAGGCGAGCCCGGCGAGCACGAGCGCCGATTCCGAGGTGATGGCCGCGAGGTCGCGGTACTTCTCGCGCAGGTTCTCGGCGGATTCGGCGAGCCCGGACCAGTTGCCGGTGAGCCAGTCGAGCCGCGCCCTGGTCGACTGCCCGTTGCCGGTGACGAAGAGCGCGCCGGCGCAGTTCGCGATCCGGAGGCCGTCCTTGAGGATGTGCGCGGCCCGGTCGAGGTGGCCGACCCAGGCACCGGCGTCGGCGAGGTTGCACCAGAACCGGGCCTGCTGCACGCGTTCGGCCACGGTCACCGCGACCTCACCGGCGTCGGACTTGAACCGCTCGAACTCGTCCCACGCCGAGCCGTCGCCGATGTGCGCGCGCCCGGCGATGCGGTCGGCGGTCAGCGCGAGCCGCAGTTCCGGGTCGTCGAGCTGGTCGTAGACCTCCTGTGCGCGCTCCATCCAGTGCTGGTGCCAGGAAAGCGGGGTGGTGCCGTCGATCGGCTGCGCGAGCAGGTTGATCCCGCGCGCGGCGAGTTCCGGATCACCGGCGAGTTCGTCGATGGCCTTCTGCACGGCGGCGCGGCCGCGGGAGAGTTCACCGCTCTTGCGCACCAGCAGCAGGCCGGTGTTCATCCTGATCGTGCCGCGCACCACCGGCGACAACTCGTGCTGCGCGATCACCTTCTCCAGGGTCCTGGTGACGTCGGGGCGCAGCCCGCGCAACGCCACCCGGCTGAGCTTTTCGGCCATCCGCCCGGCGTCCTCGGCGGTGGGCGTGGTGCCGTCGAGCACCGCCTGCAACGCGTCGATGGCCAGTGAGGTCTCGCCGAGTTCGATCGCCTGGTCCGCCGCGGCTTCGGCGTACCGCTGCCATTCGCCGACGCGGCTCGCGGACTTCGCGTGCCCGGCCAGCTGCACCAGGGGTGGGGGCTCGGAAGCTGCCAACGCCCGCATCGCGCGCGCGTGCAGCAACTGTCTTTCCGGGCCGCTGATGGCGTCGTAGACCGATTTCATCGCGAGCGCGTGCCGGAAGCCGTAGCGGTCGCGGGTCACTTCGCGCAGCACACCGGCGTCGAGCGCCTGCGCCAGCGCGGTGGACAGCGGCCGCCCGCGCAGCCCGGCGAGCGCGCCGATCAGCGAGATCTCCGCGGGTACCCCGAGCACCGCGGCCGAGCGGGCGACGCGCACCGCGGTGTCGGACAGCGTGCTCATCCGCTCGGTCATCGCCTCCCGCAGCAACACCGGCACTTCGAGGCTGTCGAGCAGCCGGTGCCCGGTCGCGCGGTCGACCTCGACCGCACCGGCCGGACCCCGCAGCGCACGCAGCGTTTCCTCGACCACGAACGGGATCCCGGCCGTGCTCTCGTGCAGTTTCGAGGCGAACTCCTCGGCCACGCGCGGCGCGTCGAGGATGGTCGAGGCCAGCATGCGCACCGCGGGCACGTCCAGCGGGCCGAGCTGCACGCGGGCCGCGCGCACGCCCTCGGCCGGGCGGTACGGCACGCCGAGCGGACCGCCGGTGCGCAGGTCCTCGCTGCGGTAGGTGACCACCACGCCGAGCTGCTCCGGCGGCCGCGACAGCACGAACCACAGCAGGTCGCGCGTGCGCTCGTCGGCCCAGTGCAGGTCGTCGATCACCAGCAGCGCGGGACCGCAGGCGCCGAGCAGTTCGCGGATCGCGCGGAACTCGCGGTGCCGTTCGGCGGCGGGGTCGGTCAGCGGCTGCGGTCGCGGTGGCAGCAGGTCGGAGATCTCCGGCAGCAGGGGCCGGAGCACACCGGCCACCGGGCTCAGCGGCCCGATCGGGAAGTCGGCGACACCGCGCAGCGCTTCCAGCACCGGGCCGTACGGGAAGGGCTCGCGCAGCGGCTGGCACGAGCCGGTGAGCACCCGCGTGCCCGCCAGTTCGGGCCGCCGCAGCAGTTCCTGCACCAGCCGCGTCTTGCCCATGCCCGCTTCGCCTTCCAGCAGCACGGCGGACGGGCGTTCGGCGACCAGTTCGACCAGTGTGGTCAGCTCGGTGTCCCGGCCGACGAGCACAGGTGAACTCGTCCGCACGGACAGCACCGAACCCACCGGTGGGCAGACCGACGGCAGCGCCGTGACCGGTGTGGCCGACGTGGCTGACGTGGCCGGCAGGGCCGGCACGACGGTTGCAGGGCGTTGGGCCATCCACTTCATGGCTCGCTCCTCGACAACGGGTGACTGGGGCAGGTCACCGCGCTAGGCGGAGCCTAGGCAGTCCGGCACCCGCAGGTAAACCTTGTACACCTCCACGAATCCCCAGGTGAAAAGGTCGATTCGGAACGGAATGTCACCGTTTTGCCGACTTCCGGTGGACCTCGGATGACACTGGGTAGTCAACTGATGTTCTTCACCTGTTCCGGCAGTAACTCCCTCGGACGTGTGAGCCGGGATGTCACGTCCAGTAAGCAACCAAAGTTCCTACGGATGGACCCACACGTTCGGGTGAATATCGAATAACACTCTTGCCACGGGGCTTGCGTGGCACACTTAACGGATGTGGCGGCCGTGGCTGATCGGACTGGGCTGCTTGGTCGCGGTGGCGTTGCTCCTGGTCTCGTTGCTCTACGCGTTCCAGCGCCGGATCGTCTACCTCCCCGCGACCGATCCGGTGCCCGCCGCGGCGTCCTTCCTGCCGGGCGCACGCGACGTCACCTTCGACACCGCGGACGGGATCCGGCTGGGTGGCTGGTTCGTGCCCGCGCGCGGCACGGACACCGGCTTCACCGTGCTCGTCGCGCCGGGCAACGCGGGTGACCGGTCGATGCGGGCGCCCTTGGCCCGCGCGTTGTCCGGCCGCGGGTTGAGCGTGCTGCTCTTCGACTACCGCGGCTTCGGCGGCAACCCCGGCTCGCCGAGCGAAGAGGGGCTGACGCAGGACATCCGTGCAGCACACCGCTTTCTCACCGCTGAGCTGGGCGTTCCGCAGGACAGGTTGCGCTACTACGGCGAGAGCCTCGGCTGCTCGCTGGTGACGAAGCTGGCGACCGAACGACCACCCGCCGCGCTCGTCCTGCGATCGCCGTTCACGGACCTGCCCTCGGTGGGGCAGCTGCAGTACCCGTTCCTGCCGGTGCGCTCACTGCTGTGGGACCGCTTCCCGGTGGCCGAGGACGTCCGGCGCGTCACCGCCCCGATCACCGTGGTCTACGGCGACGCCGATTCGATCGTGCCGCCGGAACAGAGCGTCGAGGTGGCCGCCGCCGGCCGGGCCCGCGCGGTCCCGGTGCACGGCGCCGACCACAACGACCGTGCCCTGCTGGACGGTGCCCAGCTCATCGACGCCGTGGTGAACCCGTAGCCGTGGGGGTGGGGCGCGTGCGGTTCGGTGTACCGATCAGTGATGACCAAGCGGTAGCCTTCCGGCTCGCCGACTTGCCGGGAACGCTCGTGGAGAACTGGATGCACGACGCCAAGCTCATCGCCAGAGGGGCCGCGCGGGCATGAGCGAGGAAGTGACCCCGCCGTCCCCGTTCTCGGACCCGGCCTCGGTGGCCGTGGTCGGCGCGAGCGCGGACCCGGCCAAGTGGGGGCACTGGCTGGCCAGGGGCGCGCTCACCGGCGAAGACCGGCGCCGCGTGTACCTGGTCAACCACCGGGGTGGCTCGGTGGCGGGCCGGATCCCGTACGCCACCCTCGCCGACCTGCCGGAACCGCCTGAGCTGGTGGTCTTCAGCGTGCCGGCGCGGGTCGTGCCGGAGATCGTCGACCAGGCGCTGGAGCTGGGCGTTCGCGGTCTGGTCGGGATCAGCGGCGGCCTCGAGGACGACTACGAACTGGCGCGCCGGGTGCGCGCGGGCGGGGCGCGGCTGCTCGGCCCGGCCTGCCTCGGCCTGTTCGACGCGGACACCCAGCTGGCGCTGGCCTGGGGCCGGTTCGAGCCGGGCGCGCTCGGCATCGTCTCGCAGAGCGGCCAGGTCGGCCTGGAGCTGGCCAGGCTGGCGGCGGAGGTGGGCATCGGCGTCTCGCGGTTCGTCTCGGTGGGCCGTCAGGCCGACGTGACCTTGGAGGAAGCGGTCGGCGAACTGGTCGACCACGCGTCCACGCGGGTGGTGGCGATCTACGCGGAAAGCTTCGGCGACGGCCGCGAACTGGTCCGCACGGTCACCCGGCTGACCGAGGCGGGCAAGCCGGTCGTGGTGCTCACAGTCGGCGAGAGCCCCGCGGCGCGCTCGCACACCGGCGCGCCCGCTTCCTCCCTTGAGGTGGTTGACGCGGCCTGCCGGGCGGCGGGCGCGGTCCGCGTGCGCACCCCGGCCGAGATGATCGACCTGGCGCGCTACCTGCTGCTCACCGTGCGGCCGCGGGGAAACCGGGTGGCGATCGTCGGGGACAGCGGTGGTCAGGGCGCGGTCGCCGCCGACGTCACCGCGCGCTCCGGACTGCGGGTCACGCCGTTGCCCGCGGTGCTGGCCGCCCGGATCGAAGCAGGCCTGCCGGACGCGGCGAACGCGATCAACCCGGTCGACCTGGCCGGCGGCGGCGAGCAGGACCTGCGCAGCTACGCCCGCGTGGTGCGCGAGCTGACCGGTAGCGGCGAGGTGGACGCGGTGCTGCTGACCGGGTACTTCGGCAGCTACGGCGAGGACACGCCGATGCTGCGGGAGACCGAACTCGGGGTGGTCGCCGAATTCGGCTTCGCCGTGCACCGCACCGGGATCCCGGTGGTGGTGCACAGCATGTCCGCCGATTCCGACGCGGTGCGCGCGTTGCGGGACTGCGGCGTGCCGACCTATCACACCGTCGAGGCGGCCGCCGGTGCGCTCGGCACCGCCGCGAGCTTCGCGCCGCCCTGCCCGCTGCCGCTCGTGTGGGGCAGCGCGGCGCCGGTCGGCGAGGGCTATCTCGCCGCCCGCGACCTGGTGGCGTCGGCCGGGGTGCGGTTCCCCGCTGGCGTGGCGGTGACCGATCGCGAAAGCCTGCTGGCCGCTGCGGAACTACTGAACCCGCCCTACGCGCTCAAAGCGGACTTCGTGGCGCACAAGGACGACACCGGCGGGGTCGAACTCGAACTCAAGGACGCGATGTCGGCGGTGTGGTCGCTGGAGGACATGATCCACCGGCTCGGCGCCGGCACGTACGTGCTCGAGGAAATGGACACCCGGCAGGGCACCGTGGAGATCATCATCGGCGCCCGCCGCGATCCGTCGTTCGGGCCGCTGGTGGTGGTCGGCGCCGGGGGCACGGACGCCGAATTGCACCGCGACACCACGATCGAACTGGGTCCGGTCGACACCGAGCGCGCACTGACGATGCTGCGTAGGCTCCGGTGCTATCCGCTGCTCGACGGCTGGCGAGGACGGGCACCGCTGGACGTGAAGGCACTGGCCGAAACGGTGGCGGCGGTGTCCTCGGTGCTGGCCGGGTGCGCGGCGGTGGCCGAGATCGAACTGAACCCGGTGCGGGTCGGTGCCGACGGCGTGCTCGCCGTGGACGCGCAGCTCACCAGGGCCGGAGAGGAACGCACGTGAAGCTCAGCGGTGGGGCCGCGCTGGTGGAGTCGCTGGCCGCGCACGGGGTCGAGGTGCTGTTCGGCATCCCCGGCACGCACAACCTCGGCATCTACGCCGAGCTCGGGCGCTACGGCGTCCGCCACGTGCTGACCAGGCACGAGCAGGGCGCCGGGTTCGCCGCCGACGGCTACGCCAGGGTGACCGGCAAGCCCGGCGTGTGCCTGACCACCAGCGGCCCGGCGATCCTCAACGCGGCGACCGCGGCCGCGCAGGCGTACTCCGATTCGGTGCCGATGCTGTTGATCTCCCCGGGACCGCCGGTACGCCACCCCGGACGCGGCAACGGAATCCTGCACGAGGTCCGCGACCAGACCGGCGCGATGGCCGCGGTGACCGCGGGCAGCCACCGGGTGACCAGCGTGGCCGAGATCCCGGTGGCCGTGGCGCAGGCGTTCGCGCAACTCCGCTCGGGACGCCCGCGCCCGCTCCACCTGGAAATCCCGCTCGACCTGATCGACGAGGCCGACG
The DNA here is from genome assembly GCF_021725495.1 of Saccharothrix sp. AJ9571. NCBI lineage: Bacteria > Bacillati > Actinomycetota > Actinomycetes > Pseudonocardiales > Pseudonocardiaceae > Saccharothrix > Saccharothrix sp. AJ9571. Next base: position 2,797,298 of record NZ_CP091382.1, read on the forward strand.
ACATCGACCCGGTGCCGCCGATCCCGGTGGCCCCACCGGTCCCGGCCGCCGGCGCACTGGCCAGAGCGCTGGAGTTGCTGAACTCGGCGGAACGGCCGGGTGTGCTCGTCGGCGGTGGCGCCAGGGCCGCCGCGGAACCCCTCGCCGAACTCGCCTCGCGGCTCGGTGCGCCGGTGCTGTCTTCGGCCAACGGCAAGGGGATCCTGCCCGAGGACCACGCCTGCGCGCTGGGCGCCGGGCTGCACCACCGGTCGGTCGCGAAGTTCGCCGCCGACTGCGACGTGGTGCTGGCCGTCGGCACCGAACTGGCGCCCGCGGACCTGTGGCACGGGCCGCTGCGCTTCCCCGGCAAGCTGATCCGGGTCGACATCGACCCGGTGGGCGTGGTGACCAACGCCAATCCGGACGTGCCGCTGGTCGGCGACGCGGCGAGCACCCTGCACACCCTGCTCGACGGCATCACCCGGGTGTCCATTTCGGACTCTTTCGACCGGGTGGCCCGCTGGCGGCAGCAGATCTTCGCCGAAGCGACCCGGCAGGGCGGGCCGTGGCTGCCGATCCTCGCCGCGCTCGACGAGACGCTGGGCCGTGACGGCGTCCTGGCCGCCGACAGCGCGATGGTCTGCTACTACGGCGCGCTGTCGAACCTGCCGCGCTACACCCCCGGCTCCTTCCTGTACCCGACCGGCCTCGGCACGCTCGGCTACGGCCTGCCCGCGGCGATCGGCGCGCGGCTGGGCCGCCCGTCCTCGCGGGTGGCCGCGCTGCACGGCGACGGCGGCATCATGTTCACCGTGGCGGAACTCGCCTCGGCCGCCGCGCTCGGCCTGGCGCTGCCGGTGCTGGTGGTGGACAACGGCGGGTACGGCGAAATCCGCGACGAGATGGCCGAACGCGGCGACCTCCCGATCGCCGTCGACCTGCCCAGCCCCGACTTCGCGGAACTGGGCCGGTCGATGGGCTGCCACGGCGTGACCCTGCCCGACTGCGACGGCTTGGTCGACGTCCTCCGCGACGCCTTCGAAGCGCACCGCCCCACCGTCATCCACCTGCGCGGCTAATCCCCGACGGCGATCCGCGTGCGGTGGTGCTTCGGGGTGTCGATCTCGTCGAGCACCGCGATGGCCAGGTCCGCGTAGGACAGGTGGCCCGGCTCGCCCGGGGTGAGCACCTGGTCGCCACCGGTGCGGTAGCGGCCGGTGCGCGGTCCCTCGTCGAGCACCATCGGCGGGCTCAGCATCACCCAGTCCAGCTCGGCCGGCGCGGCGCGCAGCAGGTGCAGGCCGGTGGTGTGCCCGAGCGCGAACGGCAGGTACTCGGCCGGGAAACCCGGCTCGTCCAGCACCCGCACCCCCGGTGACACCTCCAGGTTGGCTGCCATGCCGATCGCCACCAGCCGGCTGACCCCGGCGCGCGGCAGGCCTTCGAACAGGGCCAGTGCCGCCCCGGCGAACACCAGGTCGGCCGGCCTGCCGAGTTCGGCCGCCGCGTTCACCACGGCGTCGTGCCCGGCCGACACCTCGGCGACACCGGCCGCGTCGGTGATGTCGCCGGTCACCACGGTGACCCCGGTGGTGGTCAGGTCGGCGTGCTTGGCCGGATCCCGCACCACGGCGGTCACCCGGTGGCCACGCCCGGCCGCCTCGGCCACGATCGCCCGGCCCGCGCGGCCTCCGGCCCCGAAAACCACGATTGCGCTCATTGCGTTTCCCTTTCGCTCGGACCCCGCCGAACGTATTCAGGAAAAATCCGTTACCGCAACGAAAGTCAGTTACCCGGAGGGAACCATCAGCACGTGGCTCTCCGCGGCCGGTTCGGCGAACCGCAGCAACTCCGCCCCGGCTGCCTCCAGTGCACTGACGTCCTTTTTGGACAGTTTCTCGAAGGGTTCCACGGTCAGCGTGGCGACCCCACCGGAGCGGTCGATGGTCCAGCGGCCCCTGACGAAGCCGTCGGTCAGCACCACCTGCGGGATGAGCCCGTTCTTGGTGAAGATCCGCTTGCGGTACTCCTCGCTGAGGATGCGGGTGCGGTCGGCGAACGAGAGCAGGTTCTGGTCGAACCCGCCGAGGAAGCACGCCGGCGCCGGGGTGTCGGGATCCGGCCGGGGCGCGTCGGGCAGGTCGAACAGCTCGCGCCCGGCCTCGGTGCGGAAGGTGCGCAGGCGCGGTCGCAGCCGGTCGACGACCTCGCCGAGCCGGGTCAGCCCGCACCAGGCCTGCACGTCCATCACGCTCGCCGGACCGAACGCCCGCAGGTACCGCAGCACGAACTCCTCCGGGGACGGGTTGGCCACCGTCGGCTCGCCAACCCATTCGTCCAGCACCACGTAGGTCGGCTGTCCCGCCCGGCCCCAGACACCCCGCGGCGGGATCTGCACGAGGGGCAGCAGGTTCCTGGCCGCCTGCGAGAGCGAGGACGGCGTGTGTCCCGGCCATCGCTCGGCCAGCGCGTCGCCCAGCGCCTTGCCGGACAACGGCCCCTCGGCGAGCAGTTCGCGTGCGTCCGCCGCCACCGCGGGGCAGTCCAGCCCGCGCCAGGTGGGATTGGTCCGCATGTAGTTGTCGAGCAGGGGCTGGGTCAGCGTGCGCCAGTCGAGCGCGTCGCGGGCGGTGAGGAGGTGCACCGTGCCACGCATGGTGACGATGCGAACGACCCGGCGGTCCAGCAGCAGTTGGGACAGCTCGTCCGGCTGGAAGCCGTCCAGCCGCGCCCACAACGCGTAGTACGGCGGAAACGGTGCCTGCGCCTGCAAACCGGCGAGGTGCTCCACCGCGTCGTACGCGGCCATCCGCGCGCGCCCCAACAACAACTGACGGCTCAACGTGGCGCGGTTGAGCGCACGCGTGTCCAGTACGTCCCCAGTCGACATGGGCAGAGCCTAAGAGAGAGCTGGCGTGTCGGCTTCGGCTGCGGTGTCGGATCTTCCAACATTGTCGGATGCGTGATCAGGTTTTGACCGACGAGCTGTAGGCGCGGCTGGAGCTCAAAGGGGGGACCACACCGGGCCGAGCCCGGTCGACCGGCGCAAACCCGGCTCCAAGCACCACCTGATCACCGACACGCACGGCACTCCGCTCGCCGTCACGCTGACCGGAGGACACCGCAGGCGGCGTCACCCAGCTGATCCCGCTGCTCGACGCCGTCCCGCCCATTCGGGGCGTGGTCGGCAAGCCACGTCGGCTGCCGCAGCGGCTCTACGCCGACCGCGGCTATGACCACGACAAGTACCGGCGCTTGGTCCGAGCCCGTGGCGTCACCCCGCTGATCTCCAAGCGCGCCCCGGCTGCTGGCCGTATGCGGAATCTCGGTTGGTGGCCGGCGGGGAGCCGAGGGCGGCGGACTGCCGGGGGCTGAGGTGAGGTGCTGAGGGCGGCGGGAGCGGGGAGTCAGGGTGATGGGAGCGGGCGGCGGGGTGGATGGTGTAGCTGGCGACACCGCGCGAGGGCCGGGGTGGGGGAAGAATCAGCGGTATGGACAACGTATGGCGCCGGGTGGCCGAGTCACTTCGGTACTGCCTCGGGACCCTGGGGACCGGCATCACCGCGGCGGTGATGCTGCCGGTGATGATCTTCACGGCGGCGGTCAGCCTGCTCGGGATCGGGTTGTTGGCGTTGCCCCATGAATTGCGGTGGCTGGCCATGGCCGCCGACTTCGAGCGGCGGAGGGCGGGGGGTCGCCTGGGGCGGACGATCCCCGGCCACGAGCGGCTTGGTGGCCAGGTGCGTGAGCTGCTGGCCGATCCGGCGACCGTTCGCGACCTGCGCTGGTTGCCGGTCCACCTGCTCGCCGGGCTGGTGCTGGGCACGATCGGCACCGGCTTCATCCTGATCCCGCTGCTCGCGGTGCCGGCGATCGCGCTGTGGTGGCTCTTCCCGGAAGACGACCCGATGCGGGTGCTCGCGAACATCCCGGTGACCAACTGGGGCAGCGCCATCGGGCTCGGGCTGGTCCAGTTGCTGCTGTGCGTCGTCCTCGCCGTGTTCGTGGCGCCTCGGATCGCTGACCTGAGCGCCCGGATCTCCGCGTTGCTGCTGGCGCCGTCGGCCAGGGAGGAACTGACCGAGCGGGTGGAGACGCTGGAGGAGACGCGGGCCGGGGCGGTCGACGCGCACGGTGCCGAGCTGCGGCGCATCGAGCGCGATCTGCACGACGGTACGCAGGCCAGGCTGGTGTCCATCGCCATGCGGCTGGGCCTGGCCGAGCAGCAGCTCGCCCGCGACCCGCAGGCGGTGGCCAAGTTGCTCGCCGAGGCGCGGGAGGGTGCCGAGGAGGCGATGACCGAGCTGCGCGGCGTGCTGCGCTCGATGTACCCGCCGATCCTGGCCGACCGCGGTCTGGAAGGCGCGCTGGCGGCGGTGGCGGCCAACTGCCCGCTGCCGGTGGAGCTGGACGTGCCCACGCTCGGCAAGCTGCCTGCCCCGGTGGAGGCGGCCGCGTACTTCGTGGTCAACGAGGCGCTGACCAACGTGGTCAAGCACAGCGGAGCGACCGGTGCGCAGGTCACGGTCACCCGGATCGGCGATACCTTGAGCGTGATCGTGCTGGACAACGGGCGCGGCGGGGTCAGCGAGGAAAGGGGTACCGGAGTGGCCGGGATGAGGCGCCGGATCGCCGCGCTGGACGGGCAGTTCATGGTGGACAGCCCGGTGGGCGGTCCGACCGTGGTGGCGATGGACTGCCCGTGCGGGTCCTGATCGTCGAGGACAACGTCCTGCTCACCGAGGGGCTGAAGCTGCTGTTGAGCACCGCCGGGCACGAGGTGGTCGACACGGTGACCGACGGCGCGGCCTTCGTCGAGGCGGCGGCAAGGCACCGGCCCGATGTGTCCATTGTGGATGTACGATTGCCGCCGTCGTTCACCGACGAAGGGGTGCGGGCGGCGCTGCGTGCCCGCCGCGAGACGCCGGGACTGCCCGTGCTGGTGCTTTCGCAGTACGTCGAGCAGACCTATGCCGGTGAGCTGCTTTCCAGCGGCGAGGGCGGGGTCGGCTACCTGCTCAAGGACCGCGTCGCCAGGGTGGCGGAGTTCCTGGACGCGCTGGAGCGGGTCGCCGGCGGCGGCACCGCGATGGACCCCGAGGTGGTCGCGCAGCTGCTGACCAGGCGGCACGACCCGCTGGCGGCGCTGACCGCGCGCGAGCGCGAGGTGCTGGAACTGATGGCGCAGGGATTCGCGAACGGGGAGATCGCGAAGCGGCTGGTGGTCACCGACCGGGCCGTGCACAAGCACATCGGCAACATCTTCGCGAAACTCGATCTTCCGCCGGACGAAGCCGGGCACCGGCGGGTTCTCGCGGTGCTGGCCTTCCTCGGGTGACCTCCCGGGTAACGCGAAAATTCTTCGAGTTGAGACCTGAGACACAACCCACCGGTATACCGGGAGGTAGGTCTTAAAAGTGAAGAGCGGCCAGGTTTTCCCTTCCTCTGGCCGGTGGAGGAATCTGTAGTGGCCGCCGTGCTCTGTGGACTCGGCGCGTGGCTTCCGCCGCGCGTGCTCACCAACGAGGAGATCGCCACCCGGCTCGACACCTCGGATGAGTGGATCCGCAGCCGCACCGGCATCGCCGAGCGGCGGGTCGCAGGCCCCGGATTGTCCACTGTGGACATGGCGGTGGCGGCCGGGGAGCTGGCACTGGCCTCGGCCGGAGCCGACGCCCCCGCGGTCGACGCCCCTGCGGTCGATGCGGTGGTGCTGGCCACCGCGACGCCGGACCAGGTGTGCCCGGCGAGCGCGCCGCAGGTCGCCGCCCGGCTCGGGCTCGGCGAGGTCAACGCGGTCGACGTGAACGCGGTGTGCAGCGGATTCCTCTACGCGCTGGCGACCGCGAGCGGGTTCATCGCGGGCGGGATCGCGCGGCGGGTGCTGGTCATCGGGGCGGACGCCTTCACCACGCTGGTCGATCCGGACGACCGCGGCACCGTGCCGATCTTCGGGGACGGCGCGGGTGCCGTGGTGCTGCGGGCCGGCGACGCCGACGAACTCGGCGCGCTCGGCCCGTTCGCACTGCACAGCGACGGCGCGCTGGCGGACCTGCTGATGGTGCCCGCCGGCGGGGCGAAGCAGCGGCGGTCCGACGATCCGCGCGACTACTTCCTCGACATGCAGGGGCAGGCGGTGTTCCGGCAGGCGGGCACGCGCATGGCCGAAGCCTCGCGCACGGTGCTGAACCAGGCGGGCTGGACCGTCGGCGACGTGGACCGGTTCATCGGGCACCAGGCCAACATCCGCATCCTGCAGTCCACCGCGAAGCACCTCGGGCTGCCGCAGGACGCGGTCGTGGTGAACATCGAGCGCACCGGCAACACCAGCGCGGCGTCGATCCCGCTGGCGATGGCCGACGCCCAGCGGGACGGCAACCTGCTGGCCGGGCAGAAGGTGCTGCTGAGCGCCTTCGGCGCCGGTCTGACCTGGGGCGCGACCCTGCTGCGCTGGCCGGCGCTGGTGGGTGCGTAGGAATCCGTGGGGCACCCCTCGACTGTGCCCCGCGGCGGTGCTCGCCCGCTCCGCCCGACCCGAATCTGTGGACAACCACCCCGCTTGTGGACAACTCAGGAGCGCGGCGTGAAGGTCACGGTAGGTTGTTGGCGTCCCCGGAGTCGGAGGCGGCGATGGCGGCGCCAGAGTTCGCGTTCGGTCGTGGTCGCGGCGTCGAGCACGGCCTGACTGGCCAGGATGCGGTGGCGGACGCCCTTCGCGTTGTCGGTCAGGCGTGCGGCTTCGTTCACCGCGTCGCCGATCACGGTGTATTCGAAACGGCTGCTCGAGCCCAGCTGCCCGGCGAACACCGGGCCGCTCGCGACGCCGATGCCCAGGTCCAGTTCACCGGCCTCGCGCACGGAGTCGCGGATGGCCCTGGCCGCCTGCAAAGCCGCGGTGGCGGGGTCGGCGAGCCGTGTGGGGGCGCCGAAGATGCAGAGGGCGGCGTCGCCCTGGAACTTGTTGACCAGGCCGCCGTGGGTGCCGACGGCATCGACGACGGCGGCGAAGAACCGGTTCAGCTTCCGCACGACCTCGACCGGAGGTGATTGGTAGGCCATCGCCGTCGAATCCACCACGTCGACGAACAACGCGGTCACCTCGCGCACATCGCCGGACAGCGACGCGCCGTACTCCATGGCGTGCCGTGCGACATCCGCGCCCACGTGCCTGCCGAACAGGTCGCGCAGCCGGTCGTGTTCCCGCAGGCCGTCGACCATGTCGTTCACCGACGCCTGGAGCCGGCCGATCTCGCTGGAGTCGTCGACCGGCACGTGCACGTCCGTGCGCCCGCGGGCGACCCGATCGAGGGCGAGCTTGAGCTGGTGCAGCGGAGAGGCGACCGAGCGCGCCAGCAGCGCGGTGGCGATGGCGCCGATCACCAGGCCGATCGAGGCCAGCAGGATCAGGCTCGCCGTGGGGTCGCGGGTGCCGAGGTACGGCGGCAGGACCACGACCAGCACGCCCAGCATCGGCACGCCGCTGGCCAGCGCCCAGGTCACCACCAGCCGGGTGAGCACGGTCACCGACAGCGTGCCCTCCGGCGGCCGGGCCTTCAGCGCCAGCGCCATCACCGGCCGGGCCAGCCGTTCGGCGAGCAGGTAGGTGAGGCCGACCGTGGTCAGGCCACCGAGGAAGATCGTCAGGCCGACGCCCATCGCGTCCCAGAGTGACCCGAGCACCCACGCGAGCCCGCCGAGCACCAGCGCGCCTGTCAGCCACAACGTGCCGCTGACCAGCGCGAGGTCGACCGGGATCCGCAGCGCGCGGCGCACCTCGTCCTCGGACGGCTCGCGGTCGAAGAGGAACCAGACCGCGGTCCGCCGCTGCAGCAGCGCCGTCCACAACGAACCGGCGAGCAGCGCGAAGACGATGTACCCGGCGGAGCTGATCACCATCGTCCAGCCGTGTTCGCCCACGTCGTGCGGGATGTCCTGGAGCGCCAGCAGCACGAAGACGACGCCGGAACCGCACACGCTGGAGCCGATGCCGAGCGCGGCGAAACCCAGGCTGGTGCGCAGCAACAGGGGGAATCTCGGCGGAAGAGACTCACGGATGCGCACGTGGTGATCGTATGGCGCCGCGGGAAAATGCGTGGCCGCGGCCCGCGCCGGAAATTACCCTGGCCGGTCGTTGCGTCGGAAAGGGGAATCGCGGTGGAGCCGCTCACAGAGGCCGAGATCAGGGCGTCGTTCGTCAACTGCTCGAAGGGCGAGGCGAAGGGCCTGACGCTGCCCGCCCGGACGGAGGAGATCCCCTGGCCGGACCTGGATTTCCTGGCCTGGCGGGATCCGCGGGCGGTGCAGCGGGCGTACCTGGTGACCCGGCACGACAGCGGCGTGGTCGGCCTGTCGCTGCGGGCGACGCAGCCGCCGAAGAGCCGGTTGCGCAGCAACATGTGCGGCCTGTGCATGACCACGCACGGAGTGGTCGACGTGGCGTTGTTCTCCGCGCGCCGGGCGGGTCAGTCCGGAAAGGACGGCAACACGCTCGGGCTGTACGTCTGCGCCAACCTGCGCTGCTGCGACTACATCCGCGGCAAGCTGAAGCCGGAGACACCGCAGCCGAAGGAAACCGTCACGCTGGACGAGCGGATCGCGCGGCTCGAAGCCAAGCTGCACCGGTTCGTGGACCAGGTACTCGGCGCCCGCGTCTGAGCAGGAAAACGGTCAGGAGGCCTTCTTCTTCGACGAAGACGAAGACGAAGACGAAGCCTTCTTGACCGCCTTCTCCAAGTCGGCCCTGGTCATCTTCGAGCGGCCCTTGATGCCCAGCTCGCGCGCCATCTTGTCCAGGTCCGCCTTGCTCAGCGAGGACAGGTCCTCCGCAGCGGAGGAGGAGTCGGAGGAAGAGGACGGCTTCCGGCCCTTCACGCTCTTCGCCAGCGCCTCGAACAGGTCCACCACCTGCGTGGCCTGGGCGGGCTCGTCCTCCGGGGTGACCGTGCGCCCGGCCTTCTTGTCCTTCACCAGCTTTTCCACGCGCTTGGTGTAGGTGTCCTCGAAGTTCTCGGGCTTCCACGGCTCCGACATCGAGTCCACCAGCGCCACGGCCATGTCCAGTTCCTTGCCGCGCGGCTTCGCCTTCGCGGGCAGCCTCCGCAGCTCCTTGGCGGGGTCGCGCAGGTCGGCCGGGAAGTGCAGCGTGTTCAGCACCAGCACGCCGTCGCCCGCGCGCAGGGCGGCCAGGTATTCCTTGCCCCGCATGACGAACTTCGAGATCGCCGCCTTGTTCGTCTTGTCCATCGCGGCCAGCAGCAGCGTGTACGCCCGCTCGAACTCCTCCTTCGACGGCGCCAGCCAGTACGTCTTCTGGAAGTACGTCGGGTCGATCTCGTCGAGGTCGACGAAGGCTTCGATGTCCAGCGCGCGCGAACGGCCCGGCGCGATCTCGTCCAGTTCCTCCGGCTCGATCAGCACGTAGTCGCCGTCTTCGAGTTCGTAGCCCTTGACGATGTCGCCGTACTCGACCTCCTTGCCGGTGCGCTCGTTCACCCGGCGGTACCGGATCCGGTCGGAGGTGCCGCGCTGGAACTGCCGGAAGTGCACGGTGTGGTCCTCGGTGGCGCTGTACAACTCCACCGGCACCGTGACCAGGCCGAAGTTCACCGCACCGGACCACATCGGTCGCGCCATCTCGAGCCTCCTAAGCGAACTCGGCGAGCTGGGCCCTGGCTTCTTCGGCCGATCCCGCGTGCTCGTGCATGTCCTGCCAGGGATCGTCCTTCTGCGCCAGGCGCCGCCGCAACTTGGGGATGTCGTAACCGTCCGGCTCGGTGCGCCCCAGTTCGTCCCAGTCCAGCGGGGTGGCCACGCGCGCGCCCGCCCGTCCGCGCAGGGAGTACGGCGCCACGAACGTCTGCGCGTACCCGTTGCGAGCCGTGTCCAGGAAGATGCGTTTGCCGCGCTTGTTCTTCCGGAACTCCGTGGTGAGCAAGGCCGGTGCCTTGGAGGCCAGGAAGTCCGCCGCCTCACGGGCGAACGCCACCACCGTCTCGTGTGGACTGGACCGGTCCAGCGGCGCCACCACGTGGTACCCGCGTCCGCCGGTGGCCTGCACGTACGCGGTCAACCCGACTGCCTTGTACAGCTCCCGCACCGCCCGCGCGACCTCGCGCAGCGAGTCCACGGCCGTGCCGTTCGGCGGGTCGATGTCGATCACCACGAGGTCCGGGTGGTCCAGCGCGTCCCAACTGGAGGTCCAGATGTGGAACTCCAGCGCGGCCTGGTTCGCCAGGTAGACCAGGGTCGCCGGGTCCTCGGCGAGCACGTGCCGGGTGCTGCCCTGGCCGTCGTGCTGCGGGACGTCCTCGGTGCGCATCCAGTCCGGCCAGTGGGAAGGCGCTTCCTTCTGGAACCAGTTCTCGCCGCCGACCCCGTGCGGGTAGCGGCGCATGGTCAGCGGGCGTCCGCGCAGGTGGGGGAGCATCACCTCGGCCACGGCCCGGTAGTGCTCGATGACCTCGCCCTTGGTCACCCCGTCGGCCGGGTAGTACACCTTGTCCAGGCGCGTGGTCTTCACGTCCAGTGCGGGCATCTCGCTGACCACCTCCCGCGGTGCCTTGTCCGTCCGCAACCCGAGGTACCGGGCGTGCCGCAGGCGGCCGTCCGACGTCCACTCCGCGAAGCCCGCCTGCACCACCAGCTCCGGCTCCACCCAGTGCGGCCGCCGCTCGGGCACCTCGCCGGTGAACGGCGAGTCCGGCCGGGACAGTTCCCGCAACCGCCCGTGCAGCTCACGCAGCGTCCGCTGGTCGAAGCCGGTGCCGATCTTGCCGGCGTACCGGAGCACTTCGCCCTCGTAGTACCCAGCCAGCAGCGCGCCGAACCCCGCCCGTGACCCGGTCGGGTCGGTGTAGCCGCCGATCACCACCTCCTGCTCGCGCACGCACTTCAACTTCAGCCAGTCGGAGGACCGGCCGGGGCGGTACGGCGCGTCACCGCGCTTGGCGATCAGCCCTTCCCAGCCCTCGTCGCGGGCTTCGGCCAGGAACTTCTCGCCCTCGGTGTCGCGGTGTTCGGACAGCCGCAGCGGCTCGTCGAAGTCGAACGCGTCCGCGAGCAGCTGCTTGCGCTGCCGCAGCGGCAGGCTGGTCGCCTCCATGCCACCGAAGGCCAGCAGGTCGAACAGGTACAGGAAGACCTCGATGCCGGTGGCCACCGACGCCCTCGGGTCACGCAGGTGCATCCGGTGCTGCAGGCGCGCGAAGCTGGTGCGGCCTTCGTCGTCGAAGGCCACCACCTCGCCGTCGACCACGAAATCCGGCCCGCCCTGCGTGGCCAGTGCCTCGACCAGCTCGGGGTACGCGCCGTTCATCAGCTTCTGGTTGCGCGACCACAGCTGCGGCTCGCCGCCGTCCTCCCGGATGATCAGCGCCCGCACGCCGTCCAGCTTCCGCTCGAAGATCCAGTTCGGATCGGTGAACGGGCGGTCGGACAGCGTGGCCAGCATCGGCTCGCGCTGGAGCTTCATCGGCGCACCCCCCGAAGTCTCAGAACCGGCAGCGGACTATGCGCCCCATCCTGTTCACCGCGGGGACCCACCGCAATGCCGCCAGCTGGAGCCGGGGCACCAGCGGCAGCTTCGGCAGGTCCTCTTCGGACGCGAACTGCTGCGCGAAGTGCTCGTCGACCAGCTCCAGGCCGAACTTCTCCAGCTCGCGCGAATCGTCGAGACCCCAGTACAGCGTCGACCCGCTCTTGCGCACCACCGGATTCATCTTCTGCGCCTTGATGCCCAGCTTGCTGAAGATGTCGAAGACGAACTCGCCGGACGGGAAGCGCTCGATGACGCGCCGGAACAGGCCCTCGGCCTCGGCGTCGCGCAGGTACATGGTCAAGCCCTCGGCGACCACGACGACGGGCCGGTCGGCGGGCACCTCCTCCAGCCAGGCCCAGTCCGTCACCGAAGTGGCCAGCACCCGGTAGTTCTCGCGCTCGTCCAGTTCGGGCCACAGCTGGTGGCGCAGCTCGGCGATCTCCGGGAAGTCCACGTCGAACCACCGCGACTCCGGCGGCGGGTCGATGCGGAAGACCCGGGTGTCCAGGCCGCACCCGAGGTGCAGCACGCTGGCACCCGGGTTCGCCGCGAGCGCTTCGCGCGCCCAGGTGTCGATCGATTTCGCCCGCAGCGCCACGCTCAGCGCCATGCCGGGTTTCATCAGCTTGCCGAAGTCGTAGTCCAGCCTGCCGATCGCCTCGTCGGCTGCGGTGTCCCCCAGCACCGGTCGCGCCGACCGGCTGTCCAGGGCACGCCCCCAGAGCGTGGCGAGCATCGTCTCCTTGGTTCCGCTGAGCTGCACCCGCACCATGGATCGAACACTCCAATCACAAGTTTCACAACTTTGTGAATGGAGCGTACTCTCATTCGCCCGGCCGGCGGCTGAGTCCTTCCCGGAGCTGGGTCAGCGTGCGGGCGAGCAACCGCGACACGTGCATCTGCGAGACGCCGATCTTCTCCGCGATCTGCGTCTGCGTCAGGTTGTGCACGAACCGCAGCGCCAGGATCTTCCGCTCGCGCTCGGGCAGGTCGCGGATCAGCGGCTGGAGCATCTCGTGGTTCTCCACGTCCGCGAGCGCGCTGTCCTCCTCACCGAGCGTGTCACCGAGCGAGACGTTGTCGGTGTCCCCGGAGAGCACCTCGTCCAGCGACATCGAGTGGTAGGCGTTGCCTGCCTCCAGCCCCTCGTACACCTCGTCCTTGTCGATGCCGAGGTGCGCGGCGAGCTCGCTCGGCGTCGGCGCGCGGCCGAGGCGCTGCGCCAGTTCGGTGCTGGCGGTGCTGATGGTCAGGTGCAGTTCCTTGAGCCGGCGCGGCACCCGGATCACCCAGCCGGTGTCGCGGAAGTGCCGCCGCACCTCGCCCATCACCGTCGGCACGGCGAAGGAGAGGAAGTCGAAGCCGCGCTCGGCGTCGAACCGGTCGACCGCGTTGATCAGCCCGACCCTGGCCACCTGGACCAGGTCCTCCTTGGCCACGCCGCGACCGGCGAAGCGCTGCGCGATGTGCTCGGCCAGCGGCAGGTAACCGGTCACCAGCTTGTCGCGTACCTCGCTGCGCCGCGGATCGTCTCTCGACAGCGCGGCCATCTCGCCGAACAGTGGTGCGAGGTGCTCGTACCCGTTGCTGTCCGGCTGGTTACCCGTCACGCGCCCGGCCGTACGTCGGCGCGACGCTTGGCGAGTTCGATGTGGACTACCTGCTCACCACCGGCCGGTACGTCGACCCAGCTGGCTGCCGAGTCGGCCAGGGTGGTCAGCACGCGCCAGCCGAACGACCCGGAGCTCGGCGCTTCGCCGTCGGTCGATGGCACCGTGCCGCGGAACCGCAGCTGGCCGTCCTCCAGGACGAACCGGCAGGTCAGCAGGCTTCCCGCCTGCGCGCGGGTGATCAGCGTGGAGCACGCCTCGTCGATCGCCAGACGCAGGTCGGCGATGGTGTCGAGGTCGAAGTCCGCGCGGACGGCCAGGTTCGACACCAGCGCGCGGATGATCGGCAGGTGCGCCAGATCGGCGCCGAGCCGCACCTCTATGTCATCCAGCGGGCCGATCTCGTCCAGCGCGGGCTGCTTGCCGTTTGTCACGTCCACCTCGTCAGTCGACCCGTTGTCGCGAAGCATTTTTACCCCGCGACGCAAAACCTGAAACCCGCTCCGAATCCTCCTGGGACGTGTGTCACGTTGTCTAGCGGGACACACCCGGTGCGTGTGCCGGAGTGCGGATGCTTAGGGTGCCGGTTGTGATGACCCAGTGACGTGGTGGCACGCGATTCTGATCGCTCTCGCGGGGGTCTGGGCGGGCACCATCAACGCGGTCGTCGGTTCGGGCACCCTGGTCACCTTCCCGGTGCTGGTCGCCTTCGGGTATCCGCCGGTGACCGCGACGACCTCCAACGCGATCGGGCTGGCGCCCGGCACGATCAGCGGTGCCTGGGGTTACCGGCACGAACTGCACGGGCAGGGCAAGCGCCTGGCCGTCTACGGCGTCGCGTCCTTCCTCGGCTCGGTCGGCGGGGCGCTGCTGCTGCTCGCCCTGCCCAAGGACGCCTTCGAGACCGTGGTGCCGGTGCTCGTCGGGCTCGCCGTGGTGCTGGTGATCATCCAGCCCAAGGTGTCCGGCTGGGTGGCCTCGCGCCGGGAGAACAAGCAGAAGCCGGAGCGGATCTACGCGCCGCTCCTGCTGTTCCTGCTCTTCCTCGTCGGCATCTACGGCGGCTACTTCACCGCCGCGCAGGGCATCATGATGGTGGCCTGCATGGGCATGCTGCTCTCCGATCCGGTGCAGCGGCTCAACGGCATGAAGAACGTGCTTTCCGCCGTGGTGAACGTGGTGGCGGGCACGATCTACGCCTTCGTCGCGCCGGTCGACTGGGCCGTGGTCGGCCTGCTGGCCGCCGGCTCGGTGCTCGGCGGCCTGCTCGGCGCGAAGATCGGGCGCAAGCTCTCCCCGGTGGTGCTGCGCGGGGTGATCGTGGTGGTCGGCCTCGCCGCGATCGTCCAGCTCGTGCTCAGGTGAGCGCGGGGAACGAGCGGGCGGCGGACAGGAAGACCTCGTTTTCCTCGGGGGTGCCGATCGTCACGCGGGCCCCGTCGCCGGCGAACGGTCGCACGATCACCTTGTTCGCCAGCGCGTGCTCGGCGAACTCCATGGTCTTCTCGCCCAGCGGCAGCCAGACGAAGTTCGCCTGCGACTCCGGGACCTGGTAACCGGCTTCCAGCAAGGCGTCCCGCACGCGGGTGCGCTCGCTGACGATCTCCGCGCAGCGCGCCAGCAGCTCGTTTTCGGCGTCGAGCGAGGCGATGGCCGCGGTCTGCGCGAGCGAGTTGACGCTGAACGGGATGTAGACCTGGCGCAGGGCCGCGGTGATGTGCGCCGGCGCGACCGCGTAGCCGACCCGCAGCCCGGCCAGCCCGTAGGCCTTGGAGAAGGTCCGCAGCACGGCGACGTTCCCGCGATCGGCGGCCAGCGCGAGGCCGTCCGGCACCTCCTGGTCGGTGACGAACTCGCGGTACGCCTCGTCCAGCACCACCAGCACGTGCGGCGGCACGGCGTCGAGGAAGCGCTCCAGCTGGGCGCGGCGGACCGCGGTCCCGGTGGGGTTGTTGGGGTTGCAGACGTAGACCAGCCGCGTCTTCGGGGTGATCGCGGCGAGCATGGCGTCGAGGTCGTGGGTGTGCCCGGCGTCCAGCGGCAGGGTGACCGCGGTGGCGCCGACGATCTGGGTGAGGATCGGGTAGGCCTCGAACGAGCGCCAGGCGAACATCACCTCGTCGCCCGGTTCGCACAGCGCCTGGATCAGCTGCTGGCACAGGGCGACCGAGCCGCAGCCGACCGCGATCCGCTCCTGCGGGACGGCGAACCGGGTGGCGATGCGGTCGACCAGCGCCCACGCGCCCATGTCCGGGTACCGGTTGATCTCGGCCGCCGAAGCCGCGATCGCCGAGGCGACGCTCGGCAGCGGACCGGCGGGTACCTCGTTGCTGGCCAGCTTGATCGCCCCGGGCAGGGAGCGCCCGGGCACGTACTTGGGCAGCGACTCGAGACCGGCGCGGGTCGGCACGACGGACGGAGTGGGCATCAAGGCTCCTCGTGGGTCACTTGGTCTGCTCCTGCCACGTTAACCCGGCTGGATCCGCTGGTTGAGGTTGACTCACGTTCACCCCTCAGTGGTTGAGTAGGTACATGACGCATACCCACACCGACGACTACCGGCGCGCCGACGGCCGCGCGCTGCGCCTGACCTTCGCCGAGCCGGACGGCGTGGTCCGCGGCGGACTGGTGGTACTGCACGAAGCGGACGGCGTCACCGACGGGGTGCGCTTCCTGGTGTCCAGCCTGGCCGAGGAAGGCTGGCTGGCGGTGGCACCGCACATCTACGAGGCGGGCCAGGACGGCAAGCTCACCGGGCAGGACGTGCTCGACGCCACCGACATCACGCTGGCCTGGCTGGTCGAGCGCGGGGTGCAGGCCGATCTGCTCGGCGTGGTGGGCTTCGACCTCGGTGGCACGGCGGCGCTGGTGGTGGCTTCGAGCAGGCGGCTGGGGGCGGCGGTGAGCGTCGGCGGCCAGTCCTCGACGAACGACCTGCCCGCGCTGGTGGACATCGCGGGCAAGCTGACCAGCCCGTGGCTCGGCATCTACGGCGATTCCGGTGACGAGACCGGGGTGGCCGAGGTGGAGCGCCTGCGCGAGGTCGCCGCGTCGTCGAAGGTCGCCACGAACGTGGTCCGCTACCCGGGCGCCAACCACCGGTTCGACGCCGATCCCGGTGCCGCCGCGGAAGCCTGGCAGCGCACGCTCAGCTGGTTCGACGCGCATCTGCGCTGACGCGGGAGCGAACCGGTACTGCCCTGCGTCCAAGCCCGGTACAGTTCAGCTTTGAGTGTCACGCAGGGTGGGGATTCGAAATGGCTGCTGTGAACAAACCCGCGAGCACACCACCGCCGGCCTTCGGGTCCGCGGCGGGCGGCGCGCTCGCCCCGATCGCCGGGGATGTCCGGAACGTCAAGATGGAGGCCAAGAAGGGCAGTCTCCAGCTCAGCGACGAAGCAGCGGAGGGGCTGCTCGGCGCGCTCGCCGAAATCGAGGCCACGGTCAACCAGCTGATCCGGGACTCGAAGGAACTGGACGTACCGCTGCGGCTGGGCGCCAACTTCGTCGGCCGCACCATGGGCGAGCGCCTGCGCGAGGCGGCGAACTCGGCGGCGACCCCGGTGCTGCAGGACTTCGGGAGCGTGCTCAACGACCTCGAACTCACCGTGCGGGCCGCGCGGAAGAACTTCAAGGCCACCGACGCGGAAGCGCAGGCGCTCCTGGCCGAAGCGCGCCGGCGCCTGGACGACGTGGCGGACAGCGGTGAGTTCAGGTGAACCGTCCCGACGAGGCGCGCTGCCTGCCGTACCCGCCGCCCTACCCGTCCGAGGAGCCCGAACCGGTCGCCGGTGATCTGGGCATCCCGGTCGACTGGCTGACCTACCCGCACCCCGACCTGTACACCATGGTGCACGAGGACGTGGACCTCGGCGGCGCGCAGACCGTCGCCGCGACCTGGGCGACCCTCGGCGACAAGCTGACGCAGATCGGCGCCGAACTGCGGGCCGCGATGGCGAAGGCGAGCCAGGGCTGGACCGGGGCGTCCGCGGAGAAGACCAAGGGGACCGTCGAGCGGCTCGCCGCCTGGTGCGACGAGACCGGCGTCCGGGCCACCGAGGTCTGCGGTTGCGTGACGCGGCAGGCGGAGAACGTGCGGGTCGCGATGAACACCATGCCCGAGCCGCGGATGACCGCGCTGCCGTACCCGATGCCCGCGGACGGCACGGCGGCCATGTCGTTCGCCGGTGGGCCGCAGCTGATCGCCGACGACGAGGCCGACCGGCGCGGCGGCGACGAACTGCACCAGCGGGCCGCCGACGTGATGAAGCAGTTCCAGGAGGAGACGTACGAGGTCTACGGGACCGTGCCGGAGTTCAGCACGCCGACCGGCGAGCAGATCACCTACCGCACGCCCGAAGTGCCGCCCGACGAGCCGACGCCGTCCGAGCCGAAACCCGAAGCGGCACCGCCGGACGACTCGACCGGTGCCAGCGGCGTGACCGACAACCCGGTCGACGGGGTGATCGGCGGCTACGCGCCGCGTGAGCCGTCGCCGTCGGCCCCGGTTCCGATGGTCGGTGGCGGTGGCCAGGTCGGCGGTGCCATGCAGGACCCGATCGCGGGCGGGCGCGCAGGTGCGCACCCGGGCGCGCCGGGGCCGGGTGTCGCGCCCGCGGCCGCCGCGGCCGCCGCGCGTGGTGGTGGCACGGGCGGCATGCCGATGGGCGCGATGCCGATGGGCGCGGGCGGTCAGCGGCAGGAGGACGTCGAGCACAAGCTGCCGGGCTACCTGCAGGAAGAGGACAACATCTTCGCGGCCGACCTCAAGGTCGCGCCGCCGGTGCTCGGTGAGGAAGGGCCGCGTCGCCGTGCGTGACCCCGAAAGCGGCTGGATCCGCTTGTACCCCAACGAATTCTTCCTGCTGTGGACGCGACTCGGGCTCGGTGAACCGCCGAGCGTGCTCGGCATCCGGCACGTCGGGCGGACGGCTGCCGCGCGCCGGTGGCACGCCGAAGCCGCCGACGCCGAACTCAGCGCGCGGGACCTCGGCACGATGGACTACCCGGCGCGGGATCTGGTGCAGCTGCTCAAGATCCTGGGCGAAAGCGAACTGCGGCTCGACCTCCACCTCGCCGGTGAGCGTGGCGAGGTCCGGTCGTTCTCGGCTGCCGGTCGCCAGGGCGCGGCGACGGCCGAGGTGATCGGCGGGGAGGTCCGCGTCGGTCCCGTGCGTGAGCCGATGCTGGTGGCGACCATGCTCGACGCGCTCAAGCCGCTGCCCGCGGCGCCGGGTGGTCCGGCGAACGTGCGGGTGGAGGATTTCCACGAAGCCTGCGCGGAAGGCGAACGCGACGGCCAAGCCGGGTTCCTGGGCAGGCTCGAGGACAGCGGCGTGCGCGGCGGCGAGGCGGGCATCCTGCTGCGGTTGCTCACCAGGCGGACCGGCGGCGGGCAGATCGGCGCCGGTGTGCGCGGCCGTTCGGGGCGCTGGTCGCGGGCGGGCAGCGTGGTCAACTGGGTGGACACCGACGAAGGCCGGTATGCCCTGCGCACGCGTGGCGGCTGGCTGACCGCGACGCCGGTGGACCCGCTCCGGCTGAGGGTGTGGGCTCAGGACATGGTCGGGGAGCTCGTCGGTCAGTAGGCTCCGCCGTATGACCAGCGACACCCCTGAAGTGCTGTGGCGGCCGGATGTGAACCGGGACACCAAGATCGACCAGTTCCGCGGGTGGCTGCGGGACAACCGCGGGGTCGCGACCGACGACTACAACTCGCTGTGGGAGTACTCCACCACCGACCCCGCCGGGTTCTGGTCCGCGACCGCGGAGTTCATGGGCGTGCGCTGGCACGACGAGCCGACCGAGGTCCTCTCCGGTGCCATGCCGTCCGCGCGCTGGTTCGAGGGCGGCACGCTGAACTACGCCGAGCACGCGCTGAGCCCCGGGGTCGCGGGCGCGCCCAAGGCCGACGACGAGCTCGCGGTGATCTTCCACCGCGAGGACGGCCTGGCGGCGCAGCTGACCTACGGCGCCCTGCGCGCCCAGGTCGCCGCCGCGCGTTCGGCGTTGAAGGAGCTGGGTGTCACGAAGGGCGACCGGGTGGTCGCGCTGGCGCCGAACAGCCCGCAGACCCTGGTCGCCTTCCTGGCCGCGGCCAGCCTGGGCGCGGTGTGGTCCTCGTGCTCGCCGGACTTCGGCGTGCGCGCCATCGTGGACCGGTTCGCGCAGATCGAGCCGGTGGTGCTGATCGCGGTGAACGGCTACGCCTACAACGGCCGCTGGTTCGACACCCGGCCGACCGTGACCAAGCTGCGCGAAGAGATCCCGGGGCTGAAGGCGACCGTGCTGGTCGACTACGCCGGCGGGCCGCTGGCCGGCACGCACGACTGGGACACGCTGCTGGCGTCGCACGCCGACGCTCCGCTGGAATTCGATCCGGTGCCGTTCGACCACCCGCTGTGGGTGCTGTACTCCTCGGGCACGACGGGGTTGCCGAAGGGCATCGTGCACGGGCACGGCGGCATCGTGGTGGAGCACCTGAAGGCGCTGGCGCTGCAGAGTGATCTGGGGCCGGGTGAGCGGTTCTTCTGGTTCACCACCACCGGCTGGATGATGTGGAACTTCCTCATCTCGGGGCTGCTGGTCGGGTCGACGATCGTGCTGTTCGACGGCAGCCCGGGGTATCCGGACCTGAACGCGTTGTGGCAACTGGCCGAGCAGCACCGCGTGACGTACTTCGGCACGTCGGCGCCGTACATCCAGAGTTGCCTGAAGGCGCACGTCAGGCCCTCTCGGGACTACGACCTCACCGCGCTGCGCGCCCTCGGCTCGACCGGGGCGCCGCTGAGCCAGGAGGGTTTCCGCTGGATCGCCGACGAGGTGGGGCGGAAGGTGCAGATCTGCTCGGTGTCGGGTGGGACGGACCTGTGCACCGCGTTCGTCGGCGCGTCACCGGACACACCGGTGTGGCTGGGAGAGCTGTCGAACCGCTCGCTGGGCGCCGCGGTGCAGGCCTACGACGAGGCCGGGAACGCGGTCGTGGAGGAGGTCGGCGAACTGGTGGTGACCGAGCCGATGCCGTCCATGCCGGTGTTCTTCTGGAACGATCCCGACGGCACCCGCCTGCGCGAGGCGTATTTCGACGTCTACCCGGGCATCTGGCGCCACGGAGATTGGATCAAGATCACATCCAGGGGCTCCGCGGTCATCTACGGCCGCAGCGACTCGACCCTGAACCGCGGCGGCGTCCGCATGGGCACGGCGGAGTTCTACCGCGTGGTGGAGAACTTCGATCAGGTCGCGGACTCGCTGGTGATCGACACCTCGGCCGCGGGTGCCGAAGGTGAACTGCTCTGTTTCCTGGTGCTGGCCCCAGGTTCGTCTCTGGAGGACATCGAGCCCGCGCTGCGCAAGGAGCTGCGAAGCGCCCTCTCACCGCGTCACGTGCCCGACCGCTTCGTGGTGGTCGAGGAGGTCCCGCGCACGCTGAACGGCAAGAAGTGCGAGGTGCCCGTGAAGAAGATCCTCTCCGGCGTGGACCCGGAACGCGCGGTCAGCCGGGACGCCCTCCTCAACCCGGACGCCCTTACCCCATTCGTGGCCCTATCTGCCCGCTGACCTGGGGTTATGGTTGATCTGGGGGGTGGCTTCACGCGGTCGAGGGGCGGTGTGTAATCTTTACGAGCAGTGGTCGTTCGACCTGGGAGGCTTCGCCTAGTCTGGTCTATGGCGCCGCACTGCTAATGCGGTTGGGGGTAACCCCCCCTCCCGGGTTCAAATCCCGGAGCCTCCGCTGGAGCTCGGTCCGCCGAGCACCACACCCGGTCGTCCGACCGGCACAACTGAACACGAGCGCCCGTAGCTCAACGGATAGAGCATCTGACTACGGATCAGAAGGTTAGGGGTTCGAATCCCTTCGGGCGCGCGTCTGGTTGAGACGGCGAAGAGCCCCCTGGCAACAGGGGGCTCTTTTCTTTTCAGTGCACCTGGTCCCAGGTGCACTGAACCACGGCGCGGGCCTCGTCGGCCGTGATGGTCAGGCGGGTTTGGCCGGAAGCTCACGCTGCCAGTGATTTTCGTCCGGTGCTCGGGCGAACGCGCTGGCGTGCGGTGGTTTGTTCGTCGGCCCGAATTTTCGGAAGAGGACGGCGGCTTCCCGGTTGGAGCGCGTCAAAGCCGACGAGCAGCCAGAGGTCGTACAGGTCCCGCAGCGCGGCGCGATCGAGCCAGGCGGCGGTTTCCACGCGGCGAAGGATTCGATGGTCGGCACGGTCAGCGTGGCTGCTGGCGCGTCGGAATAGCGCTGCGCCAAGGCGCGCGGCTCGGTCGGCCATGGCGGATAGCCGGTGCGGTTGAGCAGTTGCACGCGGACCGTGAGACCGTCGGCGGAGATCAGGACGGCGGGGTCGGTGTCGCGGACGCGGGTTAGCGGCGGGCTCCCAGCGGAGGCCGGGGAACTCACGGCGAGTCCGCCGCCGGATGGTCCGTTCGAGCTGTTTGGCGATCTTCGTGCGCGAGGTCAGTGCGATGAGGTCGATGTTCTCTGAGAGACGACCGCCGGGGGCGAAACTGCGGGAAAGCGCTGTGCCGCCGAAGAAGAGCACTTGATCCGCGAATTCGTCGCTGAGGATGGCTAGCAAGTGGGGATCAGGTGGTCGCGGCGCACCTGTGCGCTGGTGACGCCGAACTGTTCGGCCACCGCGCATTCTTCCGGTTCGAGCATGTAGGTCAGTCTCCAGCGAGAAGCCGTCGGAGGGTCGCCTGCCGACGTTGGGCGATTGCCAGCTCCTCGAGGATGTCCTGGTCGGCGCGGGGCAGCAGGGCGTGTGCCGTAGCGGTGGATTCGTCGGGCAGGTCGCCGAGCCGAGTACGGGCCGCGAGGTCGAGCACGGTCTGCTCAGCGGTGGTTACCCAGTATGTACCCAGCTCGTCGCTCTGCCGTTCTACGTCCAAAGTGGATACCTTGCGGCGGACGTACATCGCGGGTCGCGGCACGGTCGCCGAACCGCGGTGGCGACCGATGCCGGCCCGCGGCGACGATGGCCACGCCCAGCGCGCGGGGAATCGCACCGTGCAGCCGGGCTGCGGACAACCCATCGCCGCGACGGTGTCCACACCTTCGTCGGCCACCGCGATCTCCACCGCCGCCGGCTCTAGCTCCGGCAGCCACCCGATCATCCGGCACGACGGCGTAGTACCCGCTGGCCAGACGGTGAAGGGCGCCGACCCGGGCCTAGCCGCGCGATCTCGGGGCGGGCGTGCGCGTAGACCCGCGCCGCGTCACGCGGCCGGCTCACCCGCATCGCCCACTGAGCAACACGGCGGAACACGAGCAGGAGCATGCGCCACGAGTGTCACCTCCGCAGGGTTAGACCCCTACGTTCATGCCAATTGTCGAGCAATTCACCCAAGGACCTGGGCCGCGTCGCCTGGGCGCGGCCCAGGTCCCCCGAGTTAGCTCACGAAGTTGGCTACCATGGGTACTTCGTCAGCCACTCCACGCAGAACATGATCACCTCCTCGGCGGCCATCAGTGCCGCGCGCCTGAACAGCGTTCGCCAGATGGCCTGCTGGCGCTGCTGCCAGTAGAGCTTCCACTGGGTGAGATACGCGACGGGTTCCGGCAGTTCAGGGTCGCGAGGACTACCCTTCACTAAGGACCTCCTAAGTCGAAGCAAGTCGATCGGGACGGTTCCGAGGAGGAGGGTCGGCCGGTCAGGCGCCTAACCGAAGCCGGTCGACTCTTCTCTGCTGCTCGCCGATTGGCGGGAGGTCTTCCCGTCATCGATGGGCAGCCAACTATTTCAAGGTTCATTAAGATGACTTCGGGGCATGTGCAACGCGCATGACCACTCAGCTTTGCGATGTGAAGTTTTCGAACTTTTCAATTTCCTCCTAGTGGGCTGCCGTGGCACTCGTGGCAGCAATTCTTGAACCTCCCTCCGTGATCTAAATCGCGAAAGGTGGGCTCAGGCTACACGGTACGAGCGTAGATTACGAACCGCCCTCCTGCGGGTGTGTTGCAGCTGATTTTGGCCAACTTCCGACACATCTGGTGACCCGTCAACAATGGAGACATGTCGACACGGGCCTCAATGTGTCGTTGCGCCGGTCCCCCTGCTGGCGGGGATAACCAGAGAACGTTAAGTGTCGTTGCGCCGGTCCCCCTGGGGTGGAGATTATGGTGCCGTTGATCTCTTCCATGTGCCCTGACCTCGCCTTATGTTGGAAGAAGCGTCTGCCCGCCTCGATGAGACCCGGGTTGTCCTGAGTCCTTTTTGGGCACGCCTGGGACTTGCGACCGCAATGATTCCGAAATTCGCGCACTATACCCGAGTGGCGTCGTGATGTCAAAATCATAATAGCCTGCCCTGAGGTCGAGATCGAAGCGGCGGCATTATAGGGCAAACGCAACCTAGCTTCCAGGGTGAAATTTTTTTGTTAGAACATCGTTGTCTCTGCTGAAGCTTCCGGCGCGGATAGTTGGCTGAACATGCCCAGTTGTGCTATCAAGGTTAGTGGCGGCCAGCTAAGCCGTGACGGTGGTCGTCAGCCTTATAAAGGAGACACAAAGGTGCTTCCCTCGTGGACGGATCCCGACCTGGGTTCGATGAAACGCGTTGCTTTGTGGCTGCTCACTGTTGTGGGTGAAGGGCAGGAGTTCACCAAGGAGGAGTTACGCCAGGCGTTTCCCGGTGTGTCGCAGGTGGATCGGCGCATGCGGGACCTGCGAGACTTCGGGTGGCGCATCGACACCAACAGGGAGGATCCAAGCCTGGAAGCCCACCAGCAGCGCTTCGTCCGAGCTGGGGTGTCTGTCTGGGAGCACGGCAAAGCCACCCGGCCGGCGGGCGCGGTGGTCAGTGCTGCACGCCGACGGGAGGTCATGGCTGCTGACGACTACATGTGCAGGTCATGCGGCATCACCACGGGCGACACCTATCCCGGCAGCTACGAGCGTCCTCAGCTCGACATCGCGCGCCGCGAGGTGCGGAAGGCTGACGGCAAAACCGAGGTTCAGCTGGTGACGGAATGCAAGAAGTGCCGTGTTGGCGGACGTGGAATGGTGGTTGATCTGGCCGGGGTGACCGAAGAGGCCGACGCGCTTGATCCGCAGAGCCGGAAGCTGCTCGCCGGATGGATGGAAGCGGGCGAGCGCGTCTTCACGCCGGCGGAGCGCGTCTGGAGCAACTACCGGGCCCTCCCGGAGGAGTCCCGCGCGGCATTGCGTGCCACGCTGGGACTTGGCTGATCTCGGCGACCACCAGTACCAGGAGTGAACAGTGACGAAGGACTATGGCCGACCGCCGCGTGCTGATGAGAACCGTGTGCTGATCGGCCGTCGTCGCAAGGAGGTCGCTGATGCTGGCGGGCCGCGGGAGACGGTGACTGTTGACTGGCGCGGCAGGCCGACACACCTCGATGTGATCCAGATGCCGATCGGGGAGCTGTACTACAACCCGGCGACACATCGGATCAGGGCTCAGCGCAGCCACGATCCCAAGCGGGACAAACTTCTCGAGACGCAGCCCTGGGCGCCGGAAAGCCAGGAGTACCTGGGTTTCTTGCTGAAAGCGTTGCCGGCGAATCCAGCGTCCGACGATCCAGAGTTCGCGAAGCTGAAGAGCGATCTCGAGACCTACGGTCAGAACGAGCCGGGGTTAATCACGCCCGATGGCGTTCTGGTCAACGGCAACACCCGCCGCGCCGCACTGCTTGATCTTGGCCCTCCCACGCAAAACATGCGCGTGGGGGTGCTGCCCGACTCGTGTGACTGGAACGACGTTCGTGACATCGAGCTCTCGCTTCAGCTGCGCAAGGAACACCGTCGCGACTACTCATACATCAACCGGCTTCTAGCGATCGATGAGCTTGCTGCGCAAGGGCATTCAGCGGAGGCCATCGCGTCGATCTTCCGGATCCGGGTCTCAACGTGCAGGCAGGACCAGTGGGTGCTCTCCTGTATCAGGTCGATGATCGAGCGGAGCCAAGAGAGCGGTGTGCGACTCCCGCTGGTGGCGTTCGAAGACCAGACCGAGAAGCTCCGTGAGCTGCACCGTCGTTATGCCAAGGATGCTGCGGTAAACCAGGACCAAGCCGCCCTGATCCTCGAGTCCAGGCTTGCGGCGATCATGCTGGGCAAGTCGAAGACCGATGTGCGGTTGATCGAGCCTGACTTCCAGGACCGGTACCTACGGCAGTTGCTGCCGGACGAGCTGAAGCCCGAAACCGAAACATCCTCTGTGCAGATCCCTGGGCTTGGCAGGACGGTCAAGGGACCTTCCCAGACACTGGCCGCAGCTAAGGCGCTCACCGACACGGTGTTGAAGGCCAAGGCGGTTTCCGCAGCTGGCGCGGCACTGCCCGAAGCAACACGGGTGAAAGCGGAGCAGAAGACGCAGGTCATCCTGGGAGCGATGGAACGGGCGCTGGATTACGCGGGTAAGGACGACCGTGTGCGCAAGCGCAAGCAAGCGGCGCCGGACCGACTGGTCGAGGCCACCCGCATGGTCGAGCAGTGCACGACTGACCTGGTGATCTCCCGCGGTTCGAGGAGCCTG
Source organism: Saccharothrix sp. AJ9571 (assembly GCF_021725495.1). NCBI lineage: Bacteria > Bacillati > Actinomycetota > Actinomycetes > Pseudonocardiales > Pseudonocardiaceae > Saccharothrix > Saccharothrix sp. AJ9571. The sequence continues at coordinate 2,822,929 of NZ_CP091382.1, forward strand.
GACGAGGAACTCTTCGACGAGGAGATGCTGAACCTCAAGAAGAGCCTTGCCAAGCTTGCCAGGGAAGCCAGGAGGACGATCGCCGAGCCGGGCGATGGTGTGTCGTGGTTGCTCGATGCCATGCAGGTGGAGTCCTGAGTGCCAGCCGGGGGGAGCCGAGTCTAATCATCGGCTTCGACATCACCCGCACCCAGGCTCTCTTGCGGACCACAGCTGAGTTCAAGTCGGCTTTGGTCAGGCTGCTCACGGGGTTCCCGGCTGGCCGCCTGGCCGACCTGCAGGACGCGACCATCCCGGTAGAGGAATTCCTGGCTGGCATCGGAGTGCTGGCTGAGTGGCCGGATCCAGAAGGAGTTGTCTGGGAGGAACAGTTCCGCGCCGTTGCTGAAGAAATGCTCAATGACGCGGATCGCGCGGAGCGTCGGCTCGCGGGTGAGCCAGATGAGTTGACAATCACCGCGGATGACGTCCTTGGGCTGCTGGGCGCCGATTGGATCGGCGACCTGACGGAGTTCCAGCTTCGGGACGCGGCAGCTTTGCTGTCGCTGGGGCACAGCGCTAACTTCAGCGTTCCCGGGGCAGGCAAAACGCGTGTGGCTCTGGCGGTCTTCGCCGCACTGCGCGAGCGCGGTCAGGTGGACCGGCTGCTCGTGGTGAGCCCAAAGTCTGCTTATGAGGCATGGCAGTTCGAGAGCGTGATTTGTTTCGAGCAGCCGTTGAACATGCATGTGCTGACCAAGCGGGTGCCGGCTGGCACGGAGCTGTTGCTGGTGAACTACGAGCGGCTGGACCGGGTAGCTACTGAACTGGCGGAGTGGCTGGAATCCGCTCCAACGATGATGGTTCTCGATGAAGCGCACAGGATGAAGCTCGGTGGAGCTGGCGTTTACGGCGCCACCTGCCTGGCACTTGGCCCGCTCAGCCGGGTTCGCATGATCATGACCGGGACACCGGCTCCTAACGGTGCCAAGGATCTCGAGAGCCTCATGGCCTTCGTATGGCCAGGCCGGGGCCGCCGGGTCGTCACCCAGGCGATGGATGGTGGCAACCTCGCCCATGCGAGCCGGGTGCTGAAACCCTTGTACACCCGGACGACCAAGCACGAGCTGGGGCTCCCCCCAGTGGCGACAACGATCCGCCAGGTGGAGATGCCGCGTCTGCACCGGGAGATTTACGATGCTCTGGTCGGCCGGTTCACCGCTCGTGCGGAGCGCGGCCGCTCGGACTTCGAAGCGCTGGGGAACACCGTGCTGCGCCTGCTGATGGCCGCCACCAGCCCTGCCCTGCTGGCCAAGGGGTCCACTCGGTATGAGCCCCTGTCGTTCCAGGTTCCCCCGTTGGAGATTCCTCAACACGATCAGCTCTACACGCTGCTCAAGGAGCTGCCCAGCTACGAAGTGCCACCCAAATACCAGGAGGCACTGACTGTCGTGGCCGACAATGCCACACGCGGGCGGAAGACGCTGGTCTGGTCGAGTTTCGTCCGGAGCATCATGACGCTGGAGCTGCTGTTCAAGGAGTTTTCGCCGGCCGTGGTGCACGGCGGCACCACTGATCGGGAAGAACAGATCCGGCGGTTCCGCAAAGATCCGGGCTGCGCCGTACTCGTGTCCAATCCCGCGACACTCGGGGAAGGCATCAGCCTGCACCAAGTGTGCCATGACGCCGTCTATGTGGACCGGGACTTCCAGGCCGGCCGGTTCTTGCAAAGCCTGGACCGAATCCACCGCCTGGGCCTTGCGCCGGACACGCAGACCCGTGTGACTGTGCTCGCAGCGCGGGAGACGATCGATGAGCTAGTAGCGACGAGGCTCAGGGAGAAGCTCGAGTTCATGGGCCGGATACTCGATGATCCGTCAGTGCGGCAACTCGGTGATCCAGAGGAGGAGCCAGCCCTGGCTGCGGGCATGGACATGGGTGACGTCCGGGCTCTGATGGATCACCTCGACCACCGCGGTTAGCCAGAAGCCAGCGTTTCCAGCAGTAGCCCGTAGTCGAGAAGCCTGCGCTGGCCGACAACTTCTCGCCACGCGGCGGCCTGGTCGGGGTTGGCGTTTTCCTTCACGCTCGTGGCCAGTGCGTCGAAGGCGACGTGGTAGACCGCGTCCACTTCGCCAGTTCCCCTGGCGATAGCAGCCAGGCGGCTTGGCAATGGTTCCGCGGTCACGGTGACCAGGTGAGGTTGGCGGCCTCGGCGATGCCGGATCATCTGCAGGCATTCGTGGCGGATGTTCTGGACTCGATCCGATCGAATCGTCCATTTGCAGGCGACGGCGGCGTGCAGCAGCGGGCGGGCGGACGCGGTCTTGACGCCCTTGATCGCAACCGTTACGTCGGGCTTGATGAGGTAGTCCGTGCCGATGGTGATCCGCAACTCGGGGTTTGCTTTGACCAGCTGGTCCAGCTCGTCAAGATGCGCGTACTGATCGAATTCGGCGATGACCGCGCCTCTGGTGACATCCCAGTGGCGATCGGGGTGCAGCCTGCCGAGTGAAGAACTGAGGTCTTCACGGACAGCCTCTTCGAGCGGGGTGCCCGGACTGGCTGGGACCCGCGACGGCACACCGCCTTCCACACCGAGTGCATCGAGCATGCCACCCGCGATACGCAGGGATTCGGCGTTGTCGCTGTCAGCGCAGTTGGCGACGAGCTCGTGGTTCAGCTTGTTCTTGCTCGACCTTTTCCAGCCCAGCAGTTGCTTGGCGAAGCGTGCGTTCATCTCACCCCTCGTGGATGAACGCAGACTAGCTGATCTTGGCGCGGTGCTTCAAGAAGTACTCATGCCGATCGTGCTGCTCCTGGCCGGTGAATGCCTTGAACTGGCCGAGCCGGTACAGCGTTGTGCCGTTGCCTGGTTCGATCTCGATTTCGAAGTCCTTGCTCAACAGACTGATGCGCCGCTCGAGGTCAGATGCGTCCATCTTGTCCCCGGCTTCCATCAGCTTCTCCGCCTTGACGAAATCGCTCGCAGTGCGCAGCACCCGGTAGACGGGGTCGTGCTCGGTGAGCTCGCGGACTACCTTGCTACCGCGGCGTTCGAACGCGTTCACGATGGCGGTACCCACAGCATGCGCGACCGGGGGTGGGAACGCGTTGCCGATCTGCCGGTAGCGCGAGGTCTTGCGGCCGGTGAACTCCCAGCGGTACTCGCCAGACCAGCCCTGGATCCGCGCGACCATGTCGCAGGTGAGTTTCGGCCCCACGGAGAACTTCTGGCCCGGTCCTGGCGGCTCGTCAGCTACACCCATCGCATCGACGCCCAGCTCGGCCCAGGCTCGTTTTGCCCGCGTGGGACCGAGATCGGCGCCGCCGTGCTTTTTGGAACCACCGACGATCGTGGGACCGATCTTGTTCGCCTTGGCAGCCCAGGCATCGGTGCCTTCCCATCCGCCGGCCGCCATCAGGTCCTTGATCGCCTCACCGACGGTGACCTCTTCGGTTGACTTCTCCGGCCAGGTGAAGTACTCGGCATCGGCTTCCTGAAGCGCCACGAGTACAAAGCGCGGGCGTAGCTGAGGAACACCGAAACTCGAAGCCTGAAGGAGTTTCCATTCAGCTACGTAACCCGCTGCGGTCAACCGGTCCAGGACGTGCTGCCGGTAGCCGGCGAACCGCGGCATGCTCAGTCCGCGGACGTTCTCCAGGAGCAGCGCCCGCGGCTTGATGAGGCACGCTTGCTCGACTGCCCAGGCGAACAGGTCGCGTTCGTCGCTGGCGCCCAGTTGCTTGCCCGCGATCGAGAAGGGGGGGCAGGGGACTCCGCCGGCCAGCAGGGACACCTCGGCGTAGTCGGCTGGCTTCCAGACTTCCGGGTCGGCGACATCGCCCTGCTTGACGATCTCCTCCGGCAGGTTCGCCTTGAGCGTTGTGCAAGCGTTTTCGTCGAGCTCCACGGCGAGCGTGTGCTTGAAGCCCGCCTTCTCCAGTCCGAGAGCCTGGCCACCTGCACCTGCGCAGATCTCGACGGCCTCGAAGGACTTAGCCATGGAACATCCCTTCGGGGTGGCGCGGCGTGGGCGGTGGTTGCCCGGTATCTTCCACCACGAGACTCGCTGCGGCGAGCACGGGCCTAGTGATCATGCCGGAGTAGTTGTGTCTGACCGAGCGGATGTGCGAGCGCAGGCCCACGCCAAAGGGATCTATCCTGCGCCGGCGAACGAGGGGCGTTCGCGCAACATGCGCGCCAACCGGCGTTCTGACACGAAGCCCGAAGTCGCACTCCGTAAGGAGCTGCATCGGCTTGGTTACCGGTACCGGAAGGACATGCGACTCGACCTCCCGGAGGGTGTGCGAGTCCGGCCGGACATCGTGTTCACCGCGCGCCGGATCGCGGTCTTCGTGGATGGTTGCTTCTGGCACGTCTGCCCCGAGCACGGCCGGGAGCCGACGTCCAACGAGTGGTACTGGACGCCCAAGCTCCGGCGCAACCAGGAGCGCGACCGCATTGCCACCAGCTCCCTCGAGCAGGCTGGCTGGCGGGTCGTGCGCATCTGGGAGCACGAGCCGCTGCCGGCCGCGGTGGCCGTGGTCACGGAGGCGGTCAAACACGCGTTCGATCTTAAGCCGGAGGATTAGCCAGCGGCCGCAGACACGCTGACGGCGGCGGCCTGTGCCACTACAGCCGATGGACAGCGGGGGTTCAATGGTGGGCGTGACTTGGTTCAGTGAGGACGAGCTGCGCTCCCTCGCCGGTAACGCGGTGTTCCAGCGTGGGCGTGGGATGGTCGGCAAGGTGGAGGACCTCGGCGGGCTGGTGGACGGGGTCACGGCGGTGGTCATCGGGTCGGAGCCGTATCGGGTGGGGCTCAAGCATCGCGGGGGGACCATCGAGGCCCGCTGCACCTGTCCGTTCGCGGCGGACGGGGCGGTGTGCAAGCACGCGGTGGCCGTCGGGCTTGCGTGGTTGCGTGGGAGCAAGCCGGTGGGGGATCAGGCCGTCGTGCGCAAGTACATCGACGAACTCACCAAGGACGAACTGGTCGACCTCGTCCTGAACGAAGCCGGCCGGGATGCCTCGTTGTTGCGCCGGTTGTCGTTGCGGGCGATGGCCAAGCAGACCGGGACCTTGAGCGGTCGCGTGGACGCGCTCGAGCAGGAGCAGGCGTTCCTCGAGGACGCGCGCGACGTGCTCGACCTGCTCGAAGAGGAACTCGCCGAGAATCGGGACCTCATTCGCCGGGCCGTGGAAGTGATGGCCCAGGTCGCGCCTGACATCGACGACGAGTCCGGCGCCGCGGCCGCTCATCTGCTCAGGGCGATCGCGTTGTACGCGCGTGCCTGTGCGGTGAACCGGCCCGACCGGCAGGAGCTGGCGAGTTGGATCGCCGGGTTCGAGAAGACGTTGCCCGGCTGGCTGCAGGTGCGGCCGTTCGCCGAGGCGCTCGAAGAGGACGGACTCCGTCACCTCGTCGAGCTGGCCGGTGACGAGCGCAAGCTGCGCGAACAGGCCGTCGAGGCGCTCGGTGACGTCGACGAACTGGTCAGCCTGCTCGCCGAGGACCCCCGCGTCGACCACGTCCGGATCGCCAAGGCGCTCTACGACGCCGGCCGCGTGGACGAGGCGATCGAGCGCGCCGAGCACAGCATGACCGAGCTGCCCGCGACCCGCTGCGGCGAGCTGGCCGAGTTCCTGGTCTCCGTGCACCTCGAGGCCGACCGCCCCGACCAGGCGTCGGCCGTGCTCGAGCGGTTTCTCTGGCGCTCGCCGACCAAGCAGGCGTACGACCAGCTCAAGGAACTCTGCGAACGCTTGGGCACCTGGCCCGAGCCGCGCAAGCGCGTGCTCCGGGTACTCCGCGCGTCCGCGCGTGAACGCCAGGCTGACCAGCTGATCGACGTCCTTCTCGCCGAAGGTGAGGCGGCGCAGGCGTGGGACGCCGCGGCCGAGTTCGGCTGCTCCCAGTCGGCTTGGCTGCGCGTGGCCGACCAGGTCGCCGAGGTCCGGCCCGCCGAGGTTGCCGGGGTGTACCGCCTGCTCGCGACCGACTGCGTCAAGCAGGCCAGCCGCGACGGTTACCGACAGGCCGTGGTGCTGCTGAAGAAACTCCGCCGGGTGCACGAACTCCTGGAAAGCGACGAGGAGTTCGACGACTACGTGGACGAGTTGCGCCGCGATAACGAGCGGCGCCCGGCTTTCCTCGACGAATTGCGCAAAGCCGGGCTATAGCTCGTTCCAGGCGGTGCTCAGCAGAGTCGCCGCTTCGGTCACTTCGGTGACCGTGTGCGACGCGGTCACCAGGAGCGTGACCGCCGTGCCGCCCTGGCAATCCCTTCGCAGCAACGCATCCACGCCTCCGGTCGCCAGCCGTTTGAGCAACCGGCGGCCGGCGGCGGCGGTGACCGGCGGAGTCGCCTGTGCGGGAAAAAGGCCGCCGGACAACGGCAATCCCTGTTCACCACAGGCACGTCGCAACTGCCGGACCCGGGACGCCAGCCGTTCTCGTGCGGCATTGCCCTCGGTCTGGTTGAGCCGCAATGCGTGTGCGGCGGCCGCGACGTCCACAGTGGATGGTGGACTCGCGTGCATGGCGCTGCCGCCGTGCTTGCGGATCCGGTCCACCAGCAGCTCCGGACCGGCGACCGTGGCGACCGGCGCACCGAAGGCGTTGGCCAGTGAGGACACCAGCACCACCGGCCCCTTGGTGCCCGCCAGCCGCAGGGAACCGCCGCCGCCGTCGCCGAACGGGTGGCCGGGGCCAGGCCGGTCGCCGAACAGGCCGAGCGCCTGGGTGTCGTCCAGCAGCAGCACCCCGTTGCGGGCGGGCAGCCGGCTGACCGTGGCGGACAGCGGGAACGGCTTGCCGCACCCGCCGCACACCCCGTCCGCGACCACCAGCGGCCGCAGGCCACGCGCGTGCAGCCGGTCGAGCGCGTTCGCCAGGGAACCGAGGTCCTGGTGCGGGATCCGCAGGACCGGGCGGCCCAGTCCGGCCGCCCGCCGGACCGCCCAGCGCGCGATCGGGTAGGCCGCCGCGTCCAGCACGATGCCGGTGCGCTCGTCGCCGAGCACCTCCAGGCTGTCGGCGAAGCCGTGCAGGGTCGACCGCGCCAGCAGCGCGCGTTCGGTGCCCTGCAGTTCCGCCAGTGCCTTCGCCACACCCTCGGCGACCGGGGGCACGCCGAGCGCGGCGGGCCGCCCGGTGGTCAGCGCGGACCAGCCGGGCAACTCCGTGCTCGCATGCCGCATGCCGAGGTAGAGCGAGGACGTGAAGTCGGCCCGCTGACGGCTCATACGGCACGATAACCCGCCGCGGACCGGGAAATCGTCGGCTCAGGCAGTGGAAACGACCGTTCTGGTGAGTTCGGTAATCCGGTTGGCCGATTCCCGGAACGGCGTGCCCACGGCCTGCAGCGTCAGCACCACCACGATCTTGTCGTCGTTGCCACCGACCGTGCCGCTGGTGTGCATCAGCGGGCTGGTCAGGTCGACGTCCGAAGTGGACGGTCCTTCCGGGGCGGGAGCGCCGCGGCCGCCACTGCATTCCTCGCCGGGCGGCGGGGTGTCACCCCAGGCCGACCAGCCCTGCTTGACCGCCCACGGTTCGGTCACCGCACTCGGGATTCCCCACGACTGGTCCCAGGCGCCGGAACACTTCGTCGCGGCACGCAGGTGTCCCATGATGAACGTGCGGTGCCCGGCATCCGCACTGTCCAATATGTACTGGTATAGCTTCACCACGTCCGCCGCGCTGGTCGAGGTGAAGCCCCACATGCCGGGGTTGGCCGGGGGAGCGGTGTCACTCAGCCCCAGCTTGGCGACCATGCGGTTGACGATTTCGCCGTAGCCACCGCGAACCCACAGCTGGCTGGCCGGATCGTTCGCGCTGCTGCGCAACATCGGCTGCATCAGCGCGGCGTCCGCGGCCGGGATTTCCTTGCCCGCGCCCAGGGTTTCCAGGTAGTCCAAGGCGATCAGGATCTTGACCACCGACGCCGAGCGGAACCGCACGTGCTCGTCCTGCGCGACGGTGTGGCCGGAGGCGCGATCGAGGGCGAGGTAGCTCGCCGTCATCCCGGGTGGCAGGTCGATCGCCGCCGAGGCGGGCGGCGCGAAGAGGGCCGCGGCCAGGGTGGCCCCGGCCAGCGCCGGAGCCAGTCTGCGAAAACTGATCACGATGTACACCCCAGTTCTGGTCACTTTGTAACGCGGGACCGTACTCCCGGGGTTTCGCGGTTCGCAGCCCTCTTCAGGCCTGCCTGAATCAGTCGTCGATCGGGGCGCCCCGCGGCGGGATCTGCTCCGCCACGGCCGGGTCGATCTCGCGGACCGAGCCGTCGCCGGCGCTCTTCGCGATCGCCAGCATGGCCGCCAGCGCCGAGCGGATCTGCGCCTGCTCGTGCTCCGGGCCCATGTCGCTCAGCTCGATCAGCACGCTGCCGGTGCCGAGCAGGCCGTAACCGTTGCGCGCGATGCCTTCGTAGTCGCCGCCCGGGTACTGCGACACGTTGCCGCCGCCGACATCCATCGCCCGCTGGGCCACGACGGTGAGCTGCTTGGCGAAGTCGACGTCCGCTGGCTTCACGTCCGGGTGCGTCGGCCACAACGCGGACGCGGTGATCTCGCGGCCGTCGTCGCCGCGGTAGCGGCCCTGCATGTGGTAGTCGACCACGATGGACGGCTTGAAGGCGGCGAAGTGCCGCTGGATCAGGCCCGCCTCGGTGGCCGGGTTGTCGGCCGGGGCGACCGCCGGGTCGTGGTAGCGGTTGATGTCGTACCCCTTGCCCTTTTCGCCGTACTCGGGATCGGCGTCGGGGGCGTAGTTGAAGCGCCAGTCGCGCTCGTGCCCGTCGGGGTTCGCGCGGACCACGATGTCCACGGTGACCTGGCTGCGCAGCTTGCGCTGCCAGTTCGCGTTCCCGGTGCCGACCTGGCGCAGGAACTCCAGTGCGGCGGGTGTACCGAGCGGCTCGTCGCCGTGCTGCTGGGTGACGTAGAGGATGCGCAGCGGGCCGGTGCCGACCTTGGCGTGCCAGACCAGGCGGCCCTCGTTGGACCTGCCGATCTTGCCGACCTGGACCCGGCCGTGGCTGAGCCAGTGCAGTTTCTGCAGTTCGAAGGCCAGTTTTGTGGTGCCGGGCCGGGGGTCGAGGTGCCCGGCTCCGACGGCTGGCACGGTTGGTGCGGCGTGGGCGGCTGGTGCGGCGACCGTGGTGAGCACGAGAGCGGCGAGAACGCCGAGGATCCGCTTCATGGCCACCGAGTCTGCCAGCGCGGGTGCGGATCCGACAGGGCCGTGATCGCCATGCGTGCCGACGCGGCGACTGCGGGTTGTGGACTAGGCCACTGCTGTTGTAAGGTGGCCTAGTCCACTGATCAAGAGGCTAGTCCGAAAGGGGGTAGGGGTAGAGCAGCTTCCACACTTCGGCGGGGAAGACGGACTCGTCGAAGCGGAACGCGTTCCCCTCGGCGTCGAAGAGGATCAGGTGCTGTTCCAGTACGGCCGACGGATTCGGCAGTTGCAGCCGTTTCCGCTCACCGGCGGTGGCGAGCCGCGCGGACACCTGGTCGCGGCCATAAGAGGGCTTGCGTCCGGTCTGCGCCGTCACGTAGTCGTCGATCGAGGCCGGTGACTTCGCCGGGTCGAGCAGCTGGGGTGCCTGCGCGGCGAGTTCCTTGGAAAACCACGAGGTGCGCAACTCCGACGGCGTGCCGTTCTCGTCGTTGACCAGCACCTGCCGCCGCACGGCCGGGATGTCGGCGTGCTGCCCGAACGCGTCCGCGACGTGCGAAGGCACCGCGGTTTCCTCAACCAGCAGGACTTCGGGTGCCCCACCGGCGCCGAAGCTGACCTCGACCGTGCGCGCCTGGGCGAACCGCCTGCCGTGCCCGCCGGGCAGATCCGCGCGCACGTAGGTGCCCGAACCGTGGCGGCTCTCGACATACCCCTGGTGCCGCAACAGGCGCAACGCATCGGCGGCCGTCGGCCTCGCGACGTTCCAGTCCTTTTCAAGGCGGCGCTCGGACGGCACGCTGTCCCCAGGCTTCAGCTCGCCAGTGATGATCTGCCGGCGAATGCTGTTCGCGATCTGGTGGTACTTCGGCGTTCCGTCAGTGTTGTCCGGCATGCACGTCCCGGGTCAGCATGTGGTGCACAGGGTTGGGCACACACGTCAGTGGCACAGTGGCCCGGACTTTAGCAGCGAACTTTCCACTTGCGGTGCTTCCGCGCCGAGAGTTCACGCGTTTTCTGACGGTCGCACTACTCCTAACGGATGACCGGACCCCGGAGACGTGAACGCTGAGTGCGGCCTCCGGGGTTTCGCCGTTCAGTCTTCCAGTGGGTACGTGTGCGCGTAGTTGATCGTGCACACCAACGCGTCGCGGCGGGCGGGCTCGTTCGCGGGCGGCACCAGCGGCGTGGTGCTGTGCCGGAATCGGCGATCTTCGAACACGAGCAGGTCGCCGGGGTGCAGGATCTCCTTCTGCACGACCTCGTCCGAGTCGACGTCGAACAGCTCGGTCTCGGCGCCGCTGCCGTGTTTGTCCACCACGTAGACGTAGATGAACTCTTCCTGGTCCTGGTGCGGCCGGGTCACCACGTTGGTGTGGGTGCGGAACAGATTGATGCCGAAGGTCCCCCGCTGCTGCCGCCGGTGTTCGGGCACCAGGGAAACCGCCGCTTCGATCCAGTGGGCGAAATCGGTGTTCTCCAGCAAGGGCACGCGATCGAATTCGCGGCGCTCCGAACTCCAGTCACCACGGCCGTCGATGGCGACGCAGTCGTGTTCGCGCAGACTCAACTGGTCACCGCGCCAGTCATAGCGGACGACGTCGCGGGCGCGTTCCCGGTCGGCGGGGATGTCGCCGGGGTAATTGCGCAGAAAACCACCCTCGAAATACTTCTGATGAATGGTTTCGCGCACGGATCGGGGCAAACCCAGTTCGTGATCACTGGTGATCACGAAACCGTCGGTGACCAGCTTTTTCCGGGCCACGGCAAGGGCTTCCGGGTGCAGCCGGGTAAGGAGTCCAGTTGTCATCGGTTGTCCAAACGGGAGAAGAGCCTCCGGGAACGTCAGGAGTAGTACTGCTCCTGCACCGACCTGATCAGTGCGCGCGTTTCCTCGGGTGGCAGTGAGTGGGCGTAGAGCTCTTCGTAGTAACGCCGGTACCGGCTCACCTGCTCGGTGGTTTCGATGTACCGGAAACCAGCATGGGTTTCGACGTTCACCACGTCGCGGTCCATCGCGTCGTGGAATTCGAAATAGGCGTACATGCAGGTGCTGGTGAACAGCGGCGGGCTGCTGAACGGGAACACGCGGAGTTCGATGTTCGGCGCGGTGGACCGCTCGACGAGGTGGCCGAGCTGCTCGTGCATGATCTCCGCCGAGCCGATCGACTGGCGGATGCTCGACTCGTGGGTGATGGCGATCAGCTTCAGCGGCTGGAGGCCGTCGCGTTCCTCGAGTGCGGCCTGCCTGCGCTGGCGCACTTTGATCAGTTCTTCGATGTCGTGGTCGGTCCACCACGGTTCGGAACTGCGGTAGAACGCCCGTGTGTAGGGGGTGGTCTGCAGCAGGACCGGGAGCACGGGGATGGTGTAGACCCGGGCCACCGAGGCTTCGGTTTCGTAGGCGATGTGCGAGTCGAGGCCGCTCGGGAGGGTTTGCGAGTAGTCGGCCCACCAGCCCTGCTTGCCGGCGTTGCGCGCCCAGCGCATCAGCTTGTCGGCGAGTTCGGTGCCTTCGATGCCGTAGAGCCGGATCAGGTCCCTGACGTCGCGCGACTGCGGGCTGCCCTGCGCGTTCTCCAGCCTCGACAACTTGGAGGTGGAGATCAGCAGTTCCGAGGCGACGTCCTCGAGCGTGCGCCCGGCTTCCTCGCGCAACCTGCGCAGGTGCTCGGCGATGCGCCGCCGCGGGATGACCGGGCCTTGGATCGATGCCATGGGACCTTCTTGGGAGTGCTGCCAGTGACTATCTCGCTGAGGGATGTACCTCGTGGGAATCCCAGAGCGGGAGCGTACACCACGGCGGTCGAGTGCTTCTGAAGCACGCCTAGGCCAGTTGGCTGGGCTAACCGAGTGAACAGGGTGGTCCCAGGTTGCTGCGGATGGGCGCTTCGTTACGGGATCGCCGTTTTGGGAATTGCACGACGGGCATGCAATGCGGGATGCTTGCCGCGTAGCTCCCACCACACGTCACCGATCAACCAGCCTCGGCGGAAGGAGTCGCACTCGGGCCGCAGCAACCGGATGGAGGGGGCACCACCGAGCCCACCGGGCGGAGAGGACCGATCATGTTCGTCGCACTCCGATTAGGGTCCCTGGTTCGTGCCGCGGCGGTCGCCGTGCTGCTCGTCGGCTTCCTCGTGTTGTTGTTGTTCCTGCCGCAGTCCACCGAATCGGCGTCCGGCGTCCCCGCGCCGAGCGGGCCGGTCAACGAGAAGGCGTTGCCGAGCATCGCCTTCTCCCTCAGCGGCGCCGGTGGCCTGAACGTCCGCGACTGCCCCGGGCCTGCCTGCGCGAAGGTCGGGCTGGTGCGCTCCGGCGGCCACTTCACCGTCCACTGCTGGATTTCCGGTGCCACCGTCGAGGGGAACGACCTCTGGCTGCGTGGCACCTTCGACGGCAAGGCCGGATTCGCCTCCGCGCACTTCCTCGACGGTCCGGGATTCACCGCCACCCGTGACCTGCTCCCCGGCTGCACCGCCTCGGCGGAACCGCCGGAAACCCTGGCCGCCGGCTGAGTTCGGCGGGCTCGCGGGCGTCCGCGAGCCCGTCACCAGCGGTGATGTTACGGACGGTCAGCAACCACGGAGGGTCAGCCCGATAGGGTGGATTCGTCTGGTTGAGCCAGCGCTGCGACGTCCGGCCTAGTATCTTGGGTCGACTTTGTGGGAAATGGTCCCACCAGGCCCTGATTTCCGGTAAAAAGACGTCTCCGCGCGTCTTCTACTGTCGAAGGGTCTCCCGCGTGAAACACGAAGTGACGGTGGCCCAGCTGCTGGAGCGCGAGGGCTGGGACTCCCGGCGCCGCCCGAAGTCGCGCTCGCGGCTCCAGCTGTTCTCCGTGATGGCCGCCGTGGTGATCGGCTGCGGCATCGCCGCGCTGCTGGTCCGCGTGGTCCACGCACCCGCCCCGGAACACCGCGCCGAGACCATCGTCGAGGACGTCGGCATCATCCAGCCGCCGGCGCGCACGCCGAGCGGGGTGGCCGGCCCGGAGGCCACGGTCGCTTCCGACGAGCCGAAGCTGGTGCCGGGCGGGGGTGCCTGGTACGAGGAGGAGACCCCCGAGACCGAGCCGGACACCACCGAGCCGACCACGACCACGACCTCGAAGAAGCCCACCACGACCACCACGGCGAACCAGCCGTCGGAGCCCGGTGGGGAGGACCCGCCGACCACCACCACGTCGAAGAAGCCGTCGACGACCACCACGTCGAGGTGCGTGCTCTGGCCGCTGATCTGCTGAGCGTCAGCCGATCAGCGCGCTCAGGTTGGTGATCGAGCGTTGCAGCTCCCCGCGCACCGCCCGGCCGACGGCCAGGCCGAGCGGGCCGAACACCGGCTTCCCGCGCACGTCCGCGTCGATGCTGACCTCCGAACCCGAGGCCACCGGCCGGATGCCCAGCGAAAGCGCGATCCGCACGCCGCCGACCCCGTCGCCGGAGATGGACATCGCGCTCGGCTCGTCGTAGCTGTCCACCCGCCAGGTGATCCGGTTGCGGAACCCCTTCACCGACACCACCGAGGTGAACGTGGTGCCGTGGGTGATCTCCGGCGGGATCGGGCTGCGCCAGGCTTCGTGCAGCACCAGCCATTCGTCGAACCTGGTCAGGTCGGCCGCCACCGACCAGGTCTGTTCCGGCGTCGAAGCGATTCGAGCCGACACGCTCACCTTGGCCACCGGCGCAGGTTACCCGCCGCGGGGAATTATGTTGAGCGTCTGTCGACCGATGGAGGAGAGTTGTGATGCGGACCCGTTCACTCGGCACCACCGGCCCCGAGGTTCCCGTGCTGGGACTGGGCTGCATGGGCATGTCGGACCTCTACGGCCCGGCCGTCGCCGACGACGGGATCGCCACCATCCACGCCGCCCTGGACGCGGGCCTCACGCTGCTCGACACCGGTGACTTCTACGGCGCCGGCCACAACGAGCTGCTCATCGAGCGGGCGTTGCGCGGGCGTCGCGAGAAGGCCGTGATCAGCGTGAAGTTCGGCGCGCTGCGCGGGCCGTCCGGCGACTGGCTCGGCTTCGACGGCCGTCCCGAAGCGGTGAAGAACGCGCTCGCGTACTCGCTCGGCCGCCTCGGCGTCGACTACATCGACATCTACCGGCCCGCGCGGCTCGACCCGGCGGTGCCGATCGAGGAGACCGTCGGCGCGATCGGCGAGATGATCGAAGCCGGGTACGTCAAGCACATCGGCCTGTCCGAGGTGGGTGCCGAGACGATCCGGCGAGCGGCCGCGGTGCACCCGATCGCCGACCTCCAGATCGAGTACTCCCTGCTCTCCCGTGACATCGAGCGCGAGATCCTGCCGGCCTGCGCGGAACTGGGCATCGGGCTCACCGCGTACGGCGTGCTTTCGCGCGGCCTGCTGTCCGGGCACTGGACGCCGGACCGCGACTTGCCCGCCGACGACTTCCGTGCGATCAGCCCGCGCTTCCAGGGCGAGAACCTGCGCCGGAACCTCGAACTCACCGACGCGCTGCGCCGGGTCGCCGAGGCCAAGAGCGCCACGCCCGCCGCCGTGGCCATCGCGTGGGTGCTGACCCGAGGCGAGCGCGTGGTGCCGCTGGTCGGCGCGCGCAAGCCGGAGCGGCTGGCCGAAGCGCTGGCCGCGGTGGACCTCGAACTGTCCGAGGGGGACCTCGCCGAGATCGAGGCCGCGGTACCCGCCGGTGCCGCCGCCGGTCCGCGTTACCCGGAACCGCTCATGGAGCACCTGGACTCAGAGCACTGAGCTGACGGTCGTGCGGGCGCCGGAGCAGCAGCTGCGACGCGACGGCCCCGCACACGCACAGGAACATGTCCCACTGGGTGTCCCAGATGTCGCCCTGGGTGGCGAGGAAGTCCTCGGCGTTGGCGCCGAGGACCACCGCCGACCCCCATTCGACGAACTCGAAGCAGGCGGCGAAGGCGAGGCAAACGCTCGCGGTGAGCAGGAAGGTCCAGCCACCGCGACGCAACGGGGTCAGCCGCAGCAGCAGTTCGCGCACCAGGATCGCCGGCACGAAGCCCTGGACGACGTGCGCGAAGCGGTCGTAGTGGTTGCGCGAGGTGCCCCAGTTGTCCTGGACCCAGTTGCCGAGCGGGGTCTCGGCGTAGGTGTAGTGGCCGCCGTAGCAGAGCACGAGCGCGTGGAAGACCAGCAGCCAGCAGAGCAGCCGGGTCGGCGGGAACCGCTTGCGGAACACCAGCAGCAGCACCAGGCCGATGAAGATCCAGATGACTTCGAGCAGCCAGGTCAGCGCGCTCTTGGCGCCGATGCCCGACCAGAGCAGCCCGGCCGCGATCACGGCCAGCAGGAAGATCGCCTCACCGCGCCGGATCACTGCGTGGCCAGGACCATGAACAGCCGGGTGTTGATCCGTTCCATCAGCTCGTGCGGCACCGTGCCGATGGGGTCGCCGAGCAGCGACTTCGGCAGGTGGTCGAGCCGGGTGTAGGCCACGCGCGAGCCGTCGGCCAGCGCGACGTCCATCGGTTCCGGCACCGAGGTCACCTCCATGGTGATCACGTACGGCACGTCCGGCAGGTCGTTGAACATGTTGCCCGAGTAGACGAGCACCCGGCGGCCCGAGTCACCGGCGACCCGCCGGATCTCACCCCTACGCGGCGGAGGAGTCACGGCCGCCCTTCACCGCGCGCCGGTGGCGGTAGTCGGTGAGCTGGCGCTCGGCGGTCTCGGGGTGGTTCGCCCACCAGTCGTTGGTGTCCTGGCACAGCTGCCGGAAGTTCTCGCGCTCGATCGCGGCGGTGATCCACGAGTGCACCGAGACACCCGCCGCGTCCGCACGGGCCTTGATCTGCGCGTGCGTGTCGTCGGAGAGGTTGAGGCCGAGGCGCTTGGACATCGCGCCATGCTACGGCGCCGGTTCGTGGCGTCGGTGGACGGCGTGCCGCCCGGGCGTGCCGGGGCGAAAACCGCTGGACGGCCGGTCGACAATCGGCCTTGTGACCGAGAACCAGCTGCTCGACTGGACGGTGGCCCGCTTCGCGCCCACCGATCCCGAAGCGGTGCGCGTGCTGTTCCGCTACTACGACGAGATCGCCGCCCGGTACCACGGGCGGCCGATGGTCCCCGGGGAGGTGGAGCAGATCATGACCGAGTTCCCCAGCGACGACCTGACCCCGCCGACCGGGTTGTTCCTGGTCGCGCGGCTGGACGGCGAACCGGCCGGGTGTGTCGGCGTGCGGGTGTTCTCGCCCGAGGTCGCCGAGCTGACCAGGATGTTCGTCGACGCGGGCCACCGCGGCCGCGGTGGCGCCGGGGTGCTGCTGCGCGAGGCCGAGACAGTGGCGCGCGAGTTCGGTGCGAAGTCGCTGTGGCTCAACACCCGCGACGACCTGGTGGAGGCGCGGGCGTTGTACGCCAAGCACGGCTACCAGCCGATTCCGCCCTACGGCGATGACCCGTACGCCGAGCACTGGTTCGGCAAGGAGCTTTGACTCACCCGGTGGTGTGAACCACGGCCGGGGCCCGGTTAGATGGTGGGATTGCTGGGGCTGCCGGGACTGCTGGGGGATCGCGGGATGATGGGGCGGACGCACGCGCTCACGGGCTGGTGCGCGGGGCTGGCACTGGCGCCGGCGGTCGACGCGGGCACGGTGCACCAGGCGGTCGCGTTCGCCGCCACCACCGCGGGGTTCGCGTTGCTCCCCGACCTGGACCATCCGGGCGCACGGGCGTCGAAGCTGCTCGGGCCGATCACCGGCGCGCTCTCGTGGCTGCTGCGGCGGACGTCAGCCGGGCTCTACAAGGTGACCAAGGGACCCAAGGACGAGCGGCGGACCGGCACGCACCGGCACCTGTCGCACACCGTGTTGTTCGCCGCCGCGCTCGGCCTGCTCACCGCTTGGGGCACCGAAGCCGGTGGCCCGTGGGCGGTGGCGGGCGTGGTGGTCTTCGGCCTGCTGCTGGCCGAGGACGCGCTGGGCGACTGGGTGCTGCCGGTGGCCGGGGTGGCGATCGTCTGGTGGGTGCTCAGCGCCGGACCGGCGGCGTTCGCCGAGCTGGACCAGATCGCGGGCTGGCTGGGCATCGCCGTGGCGGCGGGCTGTTTCACGCACTGCCTCGGCGATTCGCTGACCGAATCCGGCTGCCCGTTCCTGTTCCCGCTGCTGATCAAGGGTGAGACCTGGTACGAGATCCGGCCGCCGCGCAAGCTGCGGTTCCGCACCGGCAAGAACGTGGAGAACCGGCTGATCTTCCCGGTGTTCCTGGTGCTGGCCGTGTTGCTGGTGCCGGGCGTGTGGGAGTTCCTCGCCTACAACTTCACCCGGCTGACGAGCCCGGCCGAGGTGCAGGCGGGAACGTGATCGGCGCCGACCAGCGGAACGCCGGGCTGTCGGCGAGCTCGGGGAAGGCCACGGCCATGCCGCGTTCCGGCGACATCGACCACAGGGTGAACTCCGGCGACAACGCGTGTGCCGCCCACTCATCCGTCCACTGTGGAACATATCGGGCGTAGAGGCGGCGCAGCCTGCCCTCGTCGGTCTCCTCGATCCGCGCCGGTCCGGTGGCGCGCAACTGCCGCACGTCGTGCGGTGGGTCGAAGGTCGAGACCAGCACCGCGACCTCGCGGCCCGCGCGGGCCGCGGCCAGGAACGGGCTCGGCTGGTCGTTCGGCGAGTTGAACCAGAACCGGCCGTCTTCGGCGAGGAACCACATCGTGGCCAGTGCCGGACCGCCACCGCGCCCGGTGGTGGCGACGCTCGCCGGGCGCAGGCGTTCGGCGAGGAAGGCCGGCACGTCGAATCCGGGTGCGTCCATGACGTCCATCATGGTCCGCCGGGTACATCCGCATCTGCCCCGGCGGCCCGGCGTGCTGGAAAGCTGGCCGGAGTGATCCTCGCCCTGGCACCGGTGGAGTTGTGCCCCCTATCCTGGCGGCCACTTGGGCGATCATGGGTGATGAAGCTGAACGACCAGCAGCGTTCGAGCCGGCTGATCCGGCTGGCGACGGTCGGCGTCGTGCTCTACGGCGCTGTCGCGCCGGTGCTGACCATCTACCGCGTCGCCACGCTGCCGATCGACACCGTGCGCGTGCTGCCCGCGCTCATCTTCACCGTCTGCTACCTGCCGCCGCACATCCGCAACGTGCTCTTCGCCGCGCGCGGGGAGCGGCCACCGCGGTCGCTGTGGACGCTCGGGGTGATGGCGGCGCTGATCATCGGCGCGATCCCGGTGGCGGGCATCGACTGGCTCGGCGCGCTCTACGCGCTGGCGGCCTCGGTCCTGCTGGTCATCCCGCCGCCGCTGTCCTTCTTCACCTTCGCCGGGGTGGCCGCCGCGCTGGTGCCGCTGGCCACGGGTTCCGGGCACCTGGAGTGGGCTGTCTCGCTGGTGCTCGACGCGCTGTTCTTCGCCCTGTCGCTGGCCCTGCTGACCTGGGTGATCGCCACCGCGCGGCAGTTGCACGAGGCGCGGCTCGAACTGGCCGAGCAGGCGGCCGTGCGGGAGCGGATCCGGATCGACCGGGACGTGCGCCGCACGGTCGGGGTCGAGCTGGAGGCCATCATCGAGCAGGGCGGGCGGGCCGCCGCGCTGACCGGTGACCCGGATGCCGCCGACGCGGAGCTGCGGGCGCTCGCCCTGCGGTCCCGTGCCACGCTCACCGCGGTGCGCCGCCGGGTCGCGCGCGGGCTGAGCGCGCGCGGCGGCGATCGGTGAACCCGTTCTGGACCACCCGGCGCACCCGGTTGTTCCTGGTGGTGGTGAACCTGCCGATCGCGGTGGCGCCGCCGGTGTTCACCCTGGTCGGCACGCCGCAGACACCGCCGACGCCGTACCCGGCGCTGATCCCGGTCGCGCTCGGGTTGCTGCTGGCCGGGCTGCAACTGCGGCACAGCATGGCCGCGGCACGCGGGGAGCGGCCCGATGCCTGGCAGTGGACGCTGGGTGCGATGGCGGTGCTGGCGTACCTGCCGCTGGTGTGGTTCGGCCGCCCGTGGCTGGACGCGCAGGTGCTGCTGGCGGCGTCGGCGCTGATGGTGGTGCCGCGGCGGTGCGCGCTGCCGGTGGCCGCGGTGCCGCTGGTGGTCACGGCGGTCTCGTCGGCGTGGCAGTCCGATTCGCTGGACGACGTGGTGCAGTTCGTCTTCGTGGTGCTGTCCGGGATACTGCTGTCGATCATCGCGGTGGCGCTCTACGGCGCGGCGCGGCTGGTGCGGCTGGTCGAGGAACTGCAGGTCGCGCGCATGGAACTGGGTGAGCTGGCGGCCGAGCGGGAGCGGCTGCGGCTCTCCCGCGACCTGCACGACCTGCTGGGGCAGAGCCTGTTCGCGGTGTCGCTCAAGGGGGACCTGGCGATCCGGCTGCTGCGGCACGAGCCGGGTAAGGCGAAGGCGGAGATCGAGAGCCTGGTGGTGGTCGCGCAGGAAGCGCTGCGGGGTGTGCGCGAGGTGACGCGCGATGAGCACGTCGCTTCGCTGCCGAAGGAGACCGAGGGCGCGGTGGCGTTGCTGGAGGCGGCGGGCATCGGCGTGCGGGTCGACCTGGACCTGCCCGCGCCGCACGAACTGCCGGACCGGGTGCACGCCACGCTCGCCTGGGCGCTGCGCGAGGGCGTGACGAACGTCCTGCGGCACAGCCAGGCCGCCTGCTGTGAGATAACCGGCGGGACGCGGGACGGGAAGTACGCGCTGGAGATCGTCAACGACGGGGCCGGCGGCGAGATCGGGGAGGGCAGCGGCCTGGCCGGGCTGTCCGACCGGGTGGTCGCGCTGTCCGGCTCGGCGGTGGTCGAGCACACCGGCGACGGCCGGTTCCGGTTGTCAGTAGAAATTCCGCAGGAGGCAACGTGATCCGGGTTCTGATCGCCGAGGACATGCACATGATCCGGGGGGCGCTGACCGCACTGCTGTCCATGGAGGACGGGGTGGAGGTGGTGGCGGAGCTGGATCGCGGGGACCAGATCCTGCCCGCCGCGCTGCGGACGCGCCCGGACGTGGCGGTGCTGGACATCGGCCTGCCGGGCCTGGACGGGCTCAGCGCGGCGGAGGCACTGCACGAGCAGTTGCCGGACTGCCGGACCCTGGTGCTGACCGGGATGAACCAGCCGGGTCACCTGCTGCGCGCGCTTTCCGCGCACGTGCGCGGTTTCATCGTGAAGAACGCCCCCGCCGAAACCCTCGCCGACGGCGTCCGCCGGGTGGCCGCGGGGGAGCGGGTGATCGACCCGGAACTGCTGGCCATGGCACTGGAAACCGGCCTGAGCCCGCTGACCCCCCGGGAGACCGACGTCCTGCGCGCCGCCGACAGCGGCATCGCCACCGGTGAGATCGCCCGCCGCCTGTCGCTGTCCCCGGCGACCGTGCGGAACTACCTGTCGAACGCCATCGGCAAGGTCGGGGCGCGCAACCGGATCGACGCCATCCGGATCGCCAGGGACGCGGGCTGGCTCTAGCGAGTTCGAGAAACCCAACCCCACTGTCACTGACACCCGAGCATAGCGATCCCCGCGGTTGTCCCCAGGAGTTGTCCACAGGGGGGTGTAGTTGTGGACAACCCGGGGTCGAAAAGCGGGGGACGTCGGGCCGGCGGGATAGGGTGGCCGGGCAGTGCGGGGGATGGGGAGAATGCTTCCGCGCAGTCAGCAGCACTAGGTAGAGGCGGTACAGGGTTTTGGCTACTTCCAGCGGCACGGTCAGCATCGAGCGCAAGATCGCCGAGGAGCTCGGCGTGGCGGAGCGGCAGGTTTCCGCCGCGGTGGGGCTGCTCGACGGCGGCTCGACGGTGCCGTTCATCGCGCGGTACCGCAAAGAGGTCACCGGCATGCTGGACGACACCCAGCTCCGCACCCTCGAGGACCGGCTCCGCTACCTCCGCGAGCTGGAGGACCGGCGCACCGCGGTACTCGATTCGATCCGGTCGCAGGGCAAGCTCGACGAGGCGCTCGAGACGCAGATCCTCGCCGCCGACTCGAAGGCCCGCCTGGAGGACATCTACCTCCCCTACAAGCCCAAGCGCCGCACGAAGGCGCAGGTCGCGCGCGAGGCGGGGCTCGAGCCGCTCGCGGACGGGCTGCTCAACGAGCCCGGCACCGACCCGCAGGCCGCCGCGGCCGCGTTCGTGGACGCCGAGAAGGGCGTCGCCGACGTGCAGGCCGCGCTGGACGGGGCACGCGCGATCCTCGTCGAGCGCTTCGCCGAGGACGCCGACCTGCTCGGCGAGCTGCGCGAGAAGATGTGGACCGGTGGGCGCCTGAAGTCGAAGGTCCGGTCGGGCAAGGAAGAGGAAGGCGCCAAGTTCGCCGACTACTTCGACTTCTCCGAGCCGTACACCAAGCTCCCCTCGCACCGGATCCTCGCCATGTTCCGCGGGGAAAAGGAAGAGATCCTCGACCTCACCATGGAGCCGGACGAGACCCCGGAGGGCGAGGTCATCACCGGTCCCAGCGAGTTCGAGACGCGCATCGCGCAGCGCTTCGGCGTCGCCGACAAGGGCCGCGCGGCCGACACCTGGCTCCTCGGCTGCGTCCGCTGGGCCTGGCGCACCAAGATCCTGCTGCACCTCGGCATCGACCTGCGCATGCGGCTGCGCCAGTCCGCCGAGGACGACGCCGTCGCCGTGTTCGCCGCCAACCTGCGCGACCTGCTGCTCGCCGCCCCGGCCGGCAGCCGCGCCACGATGGGGCTGGACCCCGGGTTCCGCACCGGCGTCAAGGTGGCCGTGGTCGACGCGACCGGCAAGGTCGTCGCCCACGACACCATCTACCCGCACCAGCCTGCCAACCGCTGGGACGAGGCGCTGGCCAAGCTCGCCAAGCTGGCGCACGCGCACAAGGTCGAGCTGATCGCGATCGGCAACGGCACCGCCTCCCGCGAGACCGACAAGCTGGCCGACGACCTGATCAAGAAGTTCACCGAGCTCAAGCTGACCAAGGTGATGGTCTCCGAGGCGGGCGCCTCGGTGTACTCCGCGTCGGCCTTCGCGTCACAGGAGTTGCCCTCGCTGGACGTGTCCATCCGCGGCGCGGTCTCCATCGCGCGCCGCCTGCAGGACCCGCTGGCCGAGCTGGTCAAGATCGATCCGAAGTCCATCGGGGTCGGCCAGTACCAGCACGACCTGTCCGAGGTCTCGCTGTCCCGGTCGCTGGACGCGGTGGTCGAGGACTGCGTGAACGGCGTCGGCGTGGACGTCAACACCGCGTCCGCGCCGCTGCTCACCCGGGTGTCGGGCATCGGCTCCAGCCTCGCGGAGAGCATCGTCGCCCACCGCGACCAGAACGGCCCGTTCCGCTCGCGCACCGCGCTGAAGGAGGTCGCGCGCCTCGGCCCCAAGGCCTTCGAGCAGTGCGCCGGCTTCCTCCGGATCCCCGGTGGGGACGACCCGCTCGACACCTCCGCGGTGCACCCCGAGGCTTACCCGGTGGTCCGCCGCATCCTGTCGGCCACCGGCACGGAACTGCCGTCGCTGATCGGCAACTCGCCGGTGCTCAAGAAGCTCGACCCGCGCGAGTTCGTCGACGACACGTTCGGCCTGCCGACCGTCACCGACATCCTGGCCGAGCTGGACAAGCCCGGCCGCGACCCGCGCCCGGCGTTCAAGACCGCCACCTTCGCCGAGGGCGTGGACAAGCTGTCCGACCTCAAGCCCGGCATGACGCTGGAGGGCGTGGTCACCAACGTCGCGGCGTTCGGTGCCTTCATCGACGTCGGCGTGCACCAGGACGGGCTCGCGCACGTCTCGGCGCTCTCGAAGAACTTCGTCAAGGACCCGCGTGAGGTGGTCAAGCCGGGTGACATCGTGCGGGTGAAGGTGCTCGACGTGGATGTGCCGCGCAAGCGCATCTCGCTGACCCTGCGCCTCGACGACGAGGTCACGCCGGGCGGCCGTCCCGATCGGGGTTCGAACGAGCGCCGCCAGCCGCAGCAGCCGCGCCGCCAGCAACAGGGCGGTGGCCAGCGGCGGGGCGGCAACGACCGTGGCGGCAACAACAGCAACAGCAACAGCGGCGGGGGTGGCGCACTGGCCGACGCCCTCAAGCGCGCCGGCTACCGCTGAGCCGGTCGTGAGTGCGCAAGGCCGCCGGAACGGCCCTGCGCACTCACGACCCTCAAGCCGGGAGCTTCAGCGAGACGATCTCGGCGCTCAGATCGCCACCCGGGGTGCGGTAGGTGATCGTGTCGCCGGACTGGTGGCCGACCAGCGCACGGCCCAGCGGGCTGTCGCTGGTCAGCGCGGACGCGTCCGGCGCGGTCGCCTCGTCGGCGAACTCGACCACCTGCATGGTTTCCTCGTCGCCGTCGGCGAAGCGCAGGGTCACCTCGGTGCCGCCGGGCAGCAGCCCTTCCTTCGCCGCCGCGGTCTGGCTCTGGCCGTGGGTCAGCAGGTCGGTCACTTCGCGGATGCGCCGGTCGATGAACGCCGTGGTCTCGGCGCGCTCGATCAGGTCAGCCTGGTCGGCGCTATCCCCGATCGGGTCCTCGTCCCGGAAGTTGGGCGCGTTCACCGCACGCTGTTCACGCAGGCGCGCGAGTTCCCCCTCCAGGCGTTCCCTGGCGGCGGGGCTCAGTTGTGTACCGCCCTGTTCGCTTCCGGTACTGGGCATGCGGGCCTCCGTCATTCACTGGTCTGTCGGGAACCAGTCTCCCTGTCCGGAGCCGTGCTCACCACCGTAAAACTGATCAACCCAAGCAGTCGCGCACGGCCGCGAGCACCGGTCCGTCCAAAGAGGTCAGTTCGGCCAGCGCCTCCCGCCGGGCGAGCAAACCGGCCAGGACCAGGTCCGCGAAGCAGGCGCCCACCTGTTCGGCGCTGTCCGGACCACCCGGATCGAACCAGGTCCAGGCCCAGTGCGCGGAGCCGAACATCAGCAGGCTCCGGAGACGGAAATCACCTTCGCGGAAATCACCCGAACGCTGACCCGCGGTCAACACGGACCGCACCAGCGCGAGGTACTCGTTGCGCAGCCGCACGCCTTCGGCCATCGACTCGTGTTCGGCCAGCCGGGCGATCTCGCGCTGGAAGGCGACCGTCGCCGCCCGGTCGTGCACCTGGTAGAGCATGAACGCGAACAGCAGCCCGGCCAGTTGCTCCGGCGGGCTCGGCAGGCGGTCGACGATCAGCCGGGCCTCGGCCAGCCGCCGCTGCATGTACGACTCGTGCAGCGCGGCCAGCAACCGGTCCTTCGTGCCGTAGTGGTGCACGATGGTGCCCTTGGAAATGCCCAGCTCACCGGCGATGTCGCCGAAGTTCGTGCCGTCGTAGCCGTGTTCGGCGACGCTGCGGGTGAAGGCGGCCAGGATGGCCGGTGACTTGCCTGCGATCGGCCATCCTGGGGAAGTCATCCGCTCATTGTGCTCACTTCGCCGCGGCCCGCTTGATGGCCTCCCTGATCCGGAAGTAGGTGCCGCAGCGGCAGACGTTCTCGATGGCGTCGATCTCGGCGTCGGTGGGGTTCGGGTTCTTCTTCAGCAGCGCGACGGTGGCCATGATCTGGCCGGGCTGGCAGTACCCGCACTGCGCCACGTCCAGTTCCAGCCACGCCTCCTGCACCGGGTGCAGCTTGTCCCCGTCGGCCAGCCCTTCGATGGTGGTGACCTCGCGACCGGCCGCTTCGGCGACCGGCACCACGCACGGGTTGATCGCCTCGCCGTCGAGGTGGCTGGTGCACGCCTTGCAGACGTCGATGCCGCAGCCGTACTTCGGCCCCTTGACGCCGAGCTTGTCCCGCAGCGCCCAGAGCAGCGGCAGATCGGCGGGCGCGTCGACGGTGACGGTCTTCCCGTTCACGGAAAAGGTGTAGGTGGGCACGGGTGCACTCCTCAGCGGGGGAACGGGTCGAAGTCGACGTCGAAGTTGATCGGGAAGCTGCGCGGCCGGGTGCCGGTCGCCCTGGCGTAGGCGTTCGCCACCGCGCCGACCGCGGCGGGCAGCCCGAGTTCCCCGGCGCCGCCCGGCTCCCCGTTCGCCGGCAACACGAAGACCCGCACGTCCCGCGGCGTGTCCTTCTGCCGCGCGTAGTGGAACTGCGAGTAGCTGCCCTCCAGCGGCAGGCCCTTGTCCACGTGCAGGCCGGCGCTGAGCACGGTGGCGATGGCGTCGGTCAGCCCGCCGAGCATCTGCGCCTCCAGCCCGCGCGGGTTGATCGGCCTGCCGACGTCGACGGCGATGGTGGCCTTGGTGACCCGCGGCTTCTTCGGGTCGCGCGCGTCGATCTCGACCAGGCAGGCCGTGCGCGACTTGTACTCCTCGTGGAAGGCGATGCCCTGCGCGAACCCGGCGGGCAGCTTCTTGCCCCACTCCCCGGCTTCGGCGACCTTGTCCAGCACCGCGCGCTGCTTGTCGTCCTTCAGGACCGACCGCCGGAACCGGTACGGGTCCTTGCCGAGCTTCTTCGCGATCTCGTCGACCACGATCTCCTCGGCGCCGCGCGTGGTGGCCGAGTACACCGACCGCCAGCTCGCGGTGTTCATCGGCAGCGGCACCTCGTTGAGCAGCTCGGTGACCACGCCGAAGTTGTAGGGCACCTTGACCGTGGTCAGGAAGACCGTCTGGGCGAAGCTGAGGTTGCCCGCCACCGGCAGGCTGGCCGCGGTCGCGGTGAGGATCTCGCCGAGGCCGTGCCGGAAGTCGGTCTCGACGCCGGCCACCCGGTGTTCGTAGGTGAGCACGTTGCCCAGCGCGAAGGTGGCGCGCACCTTGTGATGGGTGGCGGCGCGGGCCCGGCCGTGACGCATGTCGTCGATCCGGGTCCACATCAGCTTGACCGGGCGGCCCGCCTTCTTCGACACCTTCGCCGCTTCCAGCGCGCCGTCGAAGAACAGCCGCCTGCCGAACGACCCGCCGCCCGGCATGACGTGCACGGTCACCCTGTTCTCCGGCAGCCCGATCTCCTGGGCGATGGTCTGCTTGGCCACGATCGGCGACTTCAGCGAGGACCAGATCTCGGCGCGGTCGGCGCGGACGTCGGCGATCGCGGAGTTCGTCTCGAGCGGCGCGTGGCTGACGAAGGCGAAGTCGAACTCGGCGTCCACGTGCTGGGTGAGCAGCGGCGGCACGACGAACGGCAGCGCGGCCGCGCGCAGCTTCTTCTTGATGTCGGCGTCGGACAGCTCGTCGATGGTGCCCTTGTTCCACGTGACCTTCAGCTGGTCCTTGGCGTCGATCGCCTGGCCGAAGGTTTCCGCGATGACCGCGACGCCGCTGTCGATGGCGACGACGTCCACCACCCCGGGCATGGCGCGCGCGACCGAGTCGTCGAAGGACTTGACCGTGCCGCGGATCGTCGGCGGCCGCTTCAGCACGGTCGGCAGCGCGCCCGGCACGTCGAGGTCCAGGGTGTACTGCCGCTTGCCGGTGACCATGGCGAGCGCGTCGATGCGTGAGGTGGGCCGGCCGACGAGCTGGTGCTCCGACTCGGCCTTCGGCTCGGTGGCCACCGCGGACTGCCGCACCTTCGCCGCTGCCGTGGTGAGCGAGCCGAAGGTGGCTGTCCGGCCGTCCGGCGCGATCACCGAACCGCCGCGCACGTCGTACTTCGCCGCGTTCCCGCCGAACTTCGCGGCCGCCGCGGTGACCAGCCGGGCGCGGGCGGCCGCGGCGGTCGCGCGCACCGGGCCGTAGAT
Source organism: Saccharothrix sp. AJ9571 (assembly GCF_021725495.1). Classification (NCBI taxonomy): domain Bacteria; kingdom Bacillati; phylum Actinomycetota; class Actinomycetes; order Pseudonocardiales; family Pseudonocardiaceae; genus Saccharothrix; species Saccharothrix sp. AJ9571. The sequence continues at coordinate 2,849,672 of NZ_CP091382.1, forward strand.
CGAGCGGATGCTGTTCGAACCACCGGTCAACTGGTTGAACAACAGCTCCGAGCGGGCGTCCGACAGTGAAACGTCCACTTGGGACAGTGTCACCCCGAGTTCCTCGGCGACCAGCATCGCGGCCGCGGTGGTGATGCCCTGGCCGACCTCCGCGCGCGGCAGGTGCAGCCGGATCCGGTCGTCCTCGCCGACTTCCAGCACCAGCATGTGCGCGGTGGGCGTGCCTGCCAGGATCAGCACGTCGCCGAGGTCGACGATGTCGGCCGGGCCGGGGAGGCTGGGGATCTGCGCTTCGGCCTGCTGGTCGACGGCCAGATCGGCGGCGATGGTCAGGGTGGGGGCGGCGACCAGAAAGGCCAGGAAACCGCGGCGGCCGAAGCCCGAGCCCGTCTCCTGACCGCCTTCGTTCGTGGTGGGGGTAGCCATCAGGACTCCTCCTGCGGGGGCTCACAGCACGTCATCGAGCTGTTACCGCGGTCACCGTAGCGGCTGACCGCCCGTACGGTCTCTACCCCGTTCGGGTGTTGCTCGGCGTCCGATTGCCGTCCTGAGAAGGAGAAGCAACCGGCCGGGGCCGGGTCGCGTCTTGGCGGTATGCGCGTCCTCGCCCCACTGGTGCTCCTGTTCGCCCTGCTGTCCGCTTGCTCCGGTGGGGGAATGGCCTGCACCGCGATCGGCAGCCGCACCGGCGTGAGCGTGGACGTCGATCCGGCCGTCGCGCCGAAGGTCGGCTCCGGCACGCTCGAACTCTGCTGGGACGGCCGCTGCCGGACCGTCGACCTGGAGCTGTACCCGTCGACCGCGGCCGCGGAGACCACCTGCGAAGGCGAGGTGTGCTCGGCGCGGATGCGGCAGACCGGCGGCAAGCACGCCTTCGGGGACGTGCACGACCTGCCGCTGACCGAGGTCCAGGCGACCCTCCGGCTCACCGGCGCGGAGGTCGTCACGGCGACCCTGCCGTTCACCCCGGAACAGACCTACCCGAACGGTCCCGGCTGCGGCGCGGGCGGCCCGCAGCAGCGACTCGTGGTCGAGGCGAGCGGGGCCGTCCGCGCCGGGTAGGTCAGCCGATGTCGCGACGGCGGAAGCCCGCCAGCCCCACGCCGAGCGCGACCACGGAAATCCCCGCCAGCCACAGCAGCGGTGTCGCGGTGAACTCCGCGCCCGGCAGCTTCGGCACGTGCGTGAACGGTGAGATGTCCTGCACCACCTGGCTCAGCTGCAGCACCGGCCCGAAGAGGCTCAGCATCACGCACACACCCGCCACCGCCCAGGCCAGCGTGGCGTACTTCGGCAGGAAGCCGAACAGCAGCACGGCCGCGCCGAGCACCACCCACACCGCGGGCAGCTGCGCCATGGTCGCCCCGAGCACCGACGGCACCTGGTTCGCCACGTCGCTGACGCGCAATCCGTGCAGCAGTCCCGCCAGCACGGCGGCCACCGCCATCATCACCGCGGACCCGAGCAGCGCGAACAGCAGGTGACCCGCGGTCCAGCGCAGCCGTCCGACGCTGGTGGCCAGCAGCGGCTCCACCCGGACCGCGCCCTCCTCCGCCCGCATCCGCAGCGCCGCCTGCACCCCGTACATCGAGGCGATGATCGCGAAGATCTGGCCGAGCGTGCCGAGGAAGGCGTCCACGATCTGGTCGGCGCCACCCATCCGCGCGAGCATTTCCTTGGTGGCCTGGCTTTCGCCGACCACGTCACCGATGCCCGCGGCGAGTGAGCCGAACAACGCGCCCATCACCGCGAACGCGATCGTCCAGCCGAGGAACGAGCCGCGGTGTAGCCGCCAGGCCAGTGCGAGCGGACTGCGCAGGCCGGGGGCGGCGGTGGCGGGGCCGGGCCGTGCGGGCAGCAGGCCGAGGCCCACGTCCCGCCGCGTGCTCAGCGCGTAGGCGACCGCCCCCAATGCGATCGCCGTGCCGAACAGCAGCCCGAGCACCCACCACCGTTCCCCCGCGAACGGCCGGACCTGCGTGGACCAGCCGATCGGCGACAGCCACGACAGCCAGCCCACGTCCTTCGCCGCATCCCCGACGGCGCGGAGCAGGAAGGCGATGCCGAGCACCGCCATGGCCAGTCCGTTGGCCGTGCGCGCGTATTCGGCGAGCTGGGCGGTGATCGCGCCCACGGCGGTGAACACGAGCCCGACCAGCGCGATCGCCGCGCCGAACGCCACCGCACCGCTGACCGGCACCCCCGCGCCGGCCAGCGCGACGACGGTGAGCAGGCCGGTGCCCGCCGCGGTCAGCGCGCCCGTCACCACGCCCGCGGTCAGCGCGGCGAACCGGCCGAGCACGCCGGAGGACAGCAGCTCCTGGCGGCCGGTGTCCTCCTCCTGCCTGGTGTGCCGGGTGACGGTGAAGATGCAGGCCATGGCCAGGAAGAACGGGATCAGCGTGCCGTAGCGCCAGACGGTGAACCCGCCGGCGTCGGAGAGGTCGAACGGCGGGCCGTAGATCAGGTTCAGCGACGGGTTCGCCGCCATGCCGGTGGTCAGCGACTGCCGCTCGGCCTCGGTTTTGTACAGCTCGGCGTAGGATCCGGCGACGGCCGCCGGGATCACGCCGAGCAGCAGGATCCAGACCGGCAGGACGATCCGGTCGCGGCGCAGGGCGAGCCGCACCAGGTGACGCGTGCCGAGCAACGGGTTCGTGGTCATCGGGCCCTCGCCTCGTGCTTCGACGCGGTGGCTTCGGCGGTGTAGTGGCGCAGGAACAGCTCTTCCAGCGTCGGCGGCTGGCTGATGAGGCTGCGCACGCCGACGTCCGTCAGCTGCCGCAGCGCTTCGTCGAGCGAATGCGTCTCGACGTCGAACCGGACGCGATTGCCCTCGACGTGCAGGTCGTGCACGTTCGGCAGGTTCGACAGCCCGTTCGGGTGGCCGGCCAGTTCCGCGGTGATCGAGGTCCGGGTCAGGTGGCGCAGTTCGGCCAGCGTGCCGGTCTCCACGTTCTGCCCGTTGCGGATGATGCTGACCCGGTCGCAGAGCGCCTCGACCTCGGCCAGGATGTGGCTGGAGAGCAGCACCGTGCGACCCTGCTCGCGCTCCTCCTGGATCGCGTACTGGAAGGTGGCCTCCATCAGCGGGTCCAGCCCGGAGGTCGGCTCGTCCAGGAGCAGTAGGTCCACTTTGGACGAGAGCGCGGCGACGATGGCGACCTTCTGCCGGTTGCCCTTGGAGTAGGTGCGCCCCTTCTTCTTCGGATCGAGGTCGAACCGCTCGATCAGCTCGGCGCGGCGGCGCTGGTCGAGCCCGCCACGCAGGCGCCCGAGCAGGTCGATCACCTCGCCGCCGGAGAGGTTGGGCCACAGGTTGACGTCGCCGGGGACGTAGGCGAGCCGTCGGTGCAGGGTGGCCGCGTCGCGCCACGGGTCGCCGCCGAGCAGGCGGACGGACCCGGCGTCGGCACGCAGCAACCCCAGCAGGACGCGGACCGTGGTCGACTTCCCGGCGCCGTTCGGGCCCAGGAATCCGTGCACCTCCCCCGAGGCGACGGACAGGTCGAGGCCGTCGAGGGCCTTCGTCCGGCCGAAGGTCTTGACCAGGCCGGAGATGGAGATGGCGGTGTCCATGCGGCCGAAGTTACACTTATTTCACAAAGTTGTGAAGTTAAGAAAACGTATGGACCCCGTGATGGCTGTTCACCGGGTCGGGAAGGATGGAGCCATGGCCACCACCCCAGCCGACCAGTGCCCACCAGGCGACGCCGAGACCAGGCAGTTCATCGAGGACTTCGCCATCATGCTGACCGACGCCGGCCTGCAGCGCATGCCGTCGCGGGTGTTCACCGCGCTGCTGGCCACCCAGAAGGGCAGCCTCACCGCGGGTGAGCTGGCTGACGTGCTGCAGATCAGCCCCGCCGCCGTGTCCGGCGCGGTGCGCTACCTGACGCACATCGGCCTGGTCACCCGCGCGCGCGAGCCGGGGGAGCGGCGTGACCATTACCTGATCGGCGACGACCAGTGGTACGAGGGCTTCGGCCGCAAGGACACGATCTACCAGCAGTTGTCCGAGGTGCTGGCCCGCGGGGTGGACGCGGTCGGCCAGGACACGCCCGCGGGCAGGCGGATCGCCGAAACCAAGGAGTTCTTCGAGTTCATCAGCAAGGAGATCCCCGTGCTGATCGACCGCTGGCGGCGGGAGAAGGACCAGTGAGGCGGCGCGCCGACCTCGCCACCCTGCTGCTCGCACCGGTGCTGATCCGCCAGGGCCTGCGCGTGCGCCGGGACACGCCACGCCTGCCGGGCGCGGCCGGTCCGCTGAGCGGCCTGGTGCCCGGCCCGGACCCGTTGCGGTTGCTCGTGCTCGGAGAGTCCACTGTGGACGCGGTGGGCGCCGGGGACCACGACGAGGCGCTCACCGGGCGGCTGGCGGTCGCGCTGGCCGCCAAGACCGGACGCGGGGTGGCGTGGCGCGTGGCCGGGCGGACCGGGGCGAACGCCCGCGTGGTCCACGACGAACTGCTGCCCGGCGCGGTCGCCGAACCGGCCGATCTGGTGGTGATCGCGCTCGGCGTGAACGACACGATCGAGTTGCACTCGCCCGCCCGCTACCGGCGCGACCTGTTGCGGCTGGTCTGCGCGGTACGGCGGGCGCTCGGCCCGGTGCCGGTGGTGCTCACCGGCGTCCCGCACCTCGGGCGGTTCCCGGCGCTGCCGCGGCCGCTGCGCGACGTGCTCGGCCTGCGCTCGCTCGCGCTGGACGCGGCCGCCGCCTCGCTGGCCGCGCTGCCCGGCGTGCGGCACGTGGTGATGCCGGTGGACCGGATGACCGCGAGCGCGTTCGCCTCCGACGGATTCCACCCCGGACCCGAGGGCTACCGCATCTGGGCTGATCACGTCGTGTCGGGATGAGACAGTGAGGGCGTGAGCTCGCGCGATCTGTCCGCCCCGAACTGGCTCGTGCACCTCCTGCGCAGCAAGCCGGACCCGTTGCCGTGGACGCGCGCGATCCGCGCTCCGATCGCGCTGGCCGTGCCGCTGGCGATCGGGTTCGCGCTCGGCGACATCACGCTCGGCGCGGTGGTCTCGACCGGCGCGCTGCCGACCGTGCTCTCCGAAGCCGCCGGGCCGTACCGCTACCGCGCGCGCCGGATCACCGGTGCGGCCGTCGCCGCCTTCGCCGGATACGCCGCCGGGCTGTTCAGCGGCGGGAACCCGGCCGCGTCGATCCCGGTGGTGATCGTGGTCGCGGCGTTGTCCGCATTGATCAGCGCGGCCGGGAGCAACGCGTCGATCGCCGCGTTGCAGATGTTCGTCTTCTGCGTGCTCGGCACCGGGCAGCACCTGCTCGGCGTCCAGCTCGAGATCTCCCTGCTGTGCTTCGTGGTGGGCTCGGCCTGGGGACTGACGGTCGCGTTGTTCGGCTGGACGGTCCGAGCGACCACGCCTGAACGGACCGCGGTCACCCAGGTGTTCATCGAGCTGGCGGCGATGTTGTCGGCCGAGGACGAGGACACCCAGCGCGCCGCCCGGCACCAGCTGACCTCCGCGCTCAACACCGCCTACGACCGGCTGCTCACCGCCCGGTCCTGGCTGTCCGGCCGGGACGAGACCTACCGGCGGCTGCTCACCGTGCTCTCGGCGAGCACCCCGGCCGTCGAGGCGTCGGTGGCCATGGTCAACGCGGGGGAGCGGCCGCCGCGCGAGCTGATCGACTACCTGGTCCGGCTGGCCACCGCGGTCCGGATGGACGCCGAGCTGCCGCCGGTCCCCGAGCTCGACATCGACGAGCCGATGGCGCTGGCGTTGCGCGCGGGGCTGGTCAAGATCGGCAAGGGCAAGGAACGCAAGCGCCGCGAGCCGGTCCCGTTGCGCAAGCGTTTGCGCGACTGGCTCAGTTCCCTGGCCGGGCCGGTGACCTGGGCCGCGGCCCTGCGGTTGACCCTGTGCGTGGCGATCGCCGAGGTGGTCAGCCTGCTGGTGCCGTTCGAACGGTCGTACTGGATCACGCTGACCGTCGGCATCGTGCTCAAGCCGGACTTCGGCTCGGTGTTCGGCCGCGCGGTCCTGCGCGGGCTCGGCACGGTGGCCGGCGTGACCATCGGCGCGGCGGTGCTCGGGCTGGGCGCGCAGGGCTGGTGGCTGGTGGTGTTCAGCGCGGTGTTCGCCGCCGGGGTGGCGATCGGCAAGGTCCGCAACTACGGGCTGCTGGCCACCTTCGTCACGCCGCTGATCATCCTGCAGATGGACCTGTCCAGCCACGGCGACTGGGCGGTGGTGCTGGCGCGGCTGGTCGACACCGTGCTGGGCTGCGCGATCGTGCTGCTCTTCGGGTACCTGCTCTGGCCGGGCAGCATGCGGCCGCGGGTGGGCGGGCAGCTCGCCGACGCGCTGGACTCCGTGACCACCTACGCCGGCCGGGCGCTGGAACCGGTCGATTCGGCGGAGGACCGGGCCGAACGCTCGCGCGCCCGTCGCCGGGCGTACCGGGCGCTGGCCGACCTGCGGACCACGTTCCAGCAGGTCATCGTCGAGCCGTCGGCGGCGGGGCGGCAGGCCGTGGCGTGGTGGCCGGTGATCGTCGAAATGGAGCGGCTCACCGACGCGATCACCGAGGTGGTGGTGACCGTCGAGCACGGTGCGCCGCCCCCGGAACCCCGCGAGGTCGAGCACGTCACCGCGGCGCTGACCGAGCTGGCGGCGGCGGTGCGGGAGCAGCGGGACCCGGCGAGCATGGCCATGCCCCGCGGTGATCAGCTCTCCGGCGTGGTCGACGGGCTGACCGCCGTGTTCGACGCCGTGCGCGGGCCGGATCTGACCGAACGATCACCCATGCGGTTCGTCCGGCGGTTCCTCATCGATCGCTGGACCTGACGAGTGGGGTTGCGCTTCCGCTGAACTGCTGTTCCATGGGTACATGGGCATTAACTTCGACGAGTTGAAGAACAAGGCCAAGAACGCACTGGGCAAGAACAGCGGCAAGATCGAGCAGGGGCTCGACAAGGCCAGCGGGGTGGCGAAGTCGAAGTTCGGCAAGCACGCCGACAAGATCGACAACGCCACCGGCAAGGCGAAGGGCTTGCTCCACAAGAACCAGGGCGGTGGCGAGCAGGCGCCCGGCGACGGCCCGACCCCGCCTTCCGGTGGCCCTGCCGCCGGTGGCCCGACTCCTGGTGGCCCGACCCCTGGTGGGCCGACTCCGCCGCCCGGCGGCCCGACCCCTCCGGCTGGTGGGCCGACCCCGCCGACTCCGCCCCCGCCCGCGCACTGAGCAGGGGTTTCTCAGCTTGATTCGGCCGTGGCCTGGTCACCGGAGATACCGGTGATCCGGCCGCCCCGTTCCCCGAGCGCGCGCAACGCCTCCCGCGCGTCCGGCGCCGCGAGGCTCAGCTGGACGCCGACGCGATCCTGCGCGCGGTGCTCCGCGAACGCCTGCGCGCCCTGGTGACCGGCCTGGATCGTCTTGGCCAGCCCGCCGGTCGAGGCCAGTGAGCCGCGGGCGGCGCCCAGCCTGCCCAGCGCGTCGTCGACCACCGAGAGCAATGCCTCCCGGTTGCCCTCCGTCATCGCCCGGACCAGCTCGGGGCGACTACCCGCCACCCGCGTGCCGTCCCGGAACGAGCCCGCTGCCAGCGACATCGCCACCGGCCCGCCCTCGGCGCCCACGGTCGCCAGGATCGCGGCGAGCAGGTGCGGCAGGTGGGAAATCCGCGCGACGGCCTCGTCGTGCGCCGTCGCCGAGAGCGGTACGACGTGCGCGCCCAGCGAAATCGCGAACTCGGCGACCTCGGCCCAGAGTCCGAGGTCGGTGTCGTCCTCGATTTCGACCACCCACGGCGAATCCCGGAACAACTCCGCGTCACCAGCGTCCCAACCGGACTGTGCCGTCCCCGCCATCGGGTGCCCGCCGACGTACCGGGCCTCCGGCGCCCAGCGCCGGACCGCCCGCAGCACCGGGCTTTTCACGCTCGTCACGTCGGTGAGCAGCGCGTTCGGCGCGTGCTCCGCGACTAGGTGCAGCGTTTCGTCCACCACGGGCAGCGGCACGGCCAGCACGACCAGTGCGTCGTTTTCGGCGGCTCGGCGCAGCGCGGCGGCCACGTCGGTTCCCGCGTCGTAGCCCTGCGCTCTCGCCGCCGCGGCGTCCGATTCGGACGTCGTGGCACCCCACGCCGTCCTCTTCGCCGCGGCGGCGGCACGCAGCACCGAACCGCCGATCAACCCGAGCCCGATCACGCAGACGTCTCGCACGGGGTCATCTTCTCATTCGAGGAGAGCGCGCGGAGCGCTCCGTTGAGGGTGGTGGTGGGCGACGGGTGGGATCAGCTACGCAGGTGAGCTAGTGCGAACGCGGCGTACAGGGCTACTCCGTTCGCCATCGCGTCTTCGTCGTACCGCACGCGGTTCGAGTGGTTCGGCGCGACATCGTCCAAAGAGGTCCCCGGCGGGCAGGCGCCGATGAACGCGAACGCACCCGGAACCCGTTGCAGGACGTAGGAAAAGTCCTCCGCGCCCATGATCGGCTCGAGCATCGGCTGGACGTACTGCACGCCCAGCACCTCCTCGGCCAGCGAGTTCACCAGGTCCGCCTTGGCCGGATCGTTGGCGGTGACCGGATAGCCGGGCTCGATGTCCACCATCACCCGGCACCCGTGCGCGGCGCCGATGCTCTCGCAGACCTTCGGCAACTCCGCCCGCACGAGCGCGCGGGTCCGCTCGGACAGCGTGCGGATGGTGCCTTCGAGCTCGGCGGTCTCCGGAATGATGTTCGTGGTGGTGCCGGCCGAAATGCGGGTCACCGAGAGCACGGCCGGGTCGAACACGCTGACCCGGCGCGTGATCATCGTCTGGAGCGCGCCGACCATCTCGGCGGCGGCGTGGATCGGGTCGAGCGCCTGGTGCGGCGCCGAGCCGTGGCCGCCCTTGCCGGTCACGCGGACGAGGAAGCTGTCCGCGGAGGCGAGGACCGGGCCGTGGCGGGTGAGGATTCGGCCGGACTCGGCGTTCGCGTAGGTGTGCAGCGCGAAGGCCGCGCTGACCTGCTCACCGGCCGCGTCGAGCACGCCTTCGTGGATCATGTGGCGCGCGCCGTGATAGCCCTCTTCGCCGGGCTGGAACATGAACACCACGGACCCGGCCAGGTCGTCGACCCGGTCGGACAGCAGGCGCGCCGCCGACGCCAGCATCGCGACGTGCGTGTCGTGGCCGCAGGCGTGCATCGTGCCCTCGACCTCGGAGGCGTACTCGAGGCCGGTGTCCTCGGTGAGTGGAAGCGCGTCCATGTCGCCGCGCAGCAGCACCGCTGGCCCGGGGCGCGAGCCGCGCAGGACCGCGGTGAGCGCGGTGGTCGACTTTCCGCGGGTGAGCTCCAGCGGGAGCCCGTCGAGCGCGCGCTCGATCGCGGCCTGGGTTTTCGGCAGGTGCAGACCCTGTTCGGGGTGCCGGTGGAGTTCGCGGCGCAGGGCGACGGTTTTCGGTTGGAGTGCCTTGGCCGCGGTGAGCAACCCGGCGAAACGGGCACCCGGCAGGGGCGGCAGATCGGTGGGACCGGAAGGGCTCATGTCCCGATAGTGGCACCAGTGCCGGCTCGGGGTGGTTCGCGGGCGCAGCGCGCTGAGCGCGCGGTATACGGTGTGCGCATGGCGGGGCAGGAGGCGATCACCGGGTTCGCGGTGGCCGTGGTGCGCGAGGACGGTCGTTGGCGTTGCTCGCAGTTGGACACCGGGGCACTGGCGGAGCTGGACGCCGCGATCACCGAGTTGGCGAAACTGCGGTCCACCGGGGCCGTTTTCGGCCTGCTCGCGGTGGATGACGAGTTCTTCGTGATCGTGCGGCCGAGTCCGCGCGGCGCGGCACTGCTGCTGTCCGACGCCGCCGCGGCGCTCGACTACGACATCGCCGCGGACGTGCTCGACCTGCTCCGGGTGGACCCGCCGGAGGAGGACGACGACGCCATCTGGCCCGAAGGCGACCTGGAGATCCTCGCCGACTTCGGCCTGCCGGGCGCCGAGCTGGAGGTGATCGTCGGCGAGGTGGACCGCTACCCCGACGACCAGCTCCTGATGATCGCGCAGCGCTGCGGCTTCGGCGACGAGTTCACGAAGCTGCTCGACGAAGTGTGATGCGGTTCGAAGCCGAGGTCCGGGCCGCCATCGAGGTGGCACGGGGGGCCTTCGCCACCGGCGACGTGCCGATCGGCGCCGTGGTCTACGCCCCGGACGGCTCGGTGCTGGCGAGCGCTCGCAACGCCCGCGAAGAACTCGGCGACCCGACCGCGCACGCCGAGGTGCTGGCCCTGCGCGCGGCCGCCCGCGCCCACGGCGACGGCTGGCGCCTGGACGGCTGCACCCTGGCGGTCACCGTCGAACCCTGCACCATGTGCGCCGGCGCACTGGTCCTTTCGCGCGTGTCGCGGGTGGTTTTCGGCGCCTGGGAACCCCGCACCGGCGCGGTCGGTTCGCTGTGGGACGTGGTCCGCGATCCGCGGCTGAACCACAGGCCAGAGGTCTACGGCGGGGTGCTGGAGGCCGAGTGCGCGGCCCTGCTGGCGGACTTCTTCGGTGGTCGCCGCGCCCACCTCCGCGAGTGACCAGCGGTTCCCATTCCGGTTCGTGGGTACCCGAGGGGGGACCAACTGAATGGAGGGACCCTCATGAGCCTCGTGGACAAGGCCAAGGACAAGGCCCAGCAGGCGATGGGCGCCGCCAAGGAGAAGCTCGGTCACGCCACCGGCAACGAGGACCTGCGGGACTCGGGCAAGGCGGACCAGACCAAGGGCGAAGTCAAGGAAACCGGCCACGACCTCCGTGACAAGGCCCAGGGTGCGGTGCAGGACCTCAAGGGCAAGCGCCCCGAAGACCGCTGACGAGCCCCCGCCGTCACCCGGTGACGGCCATGCAGTAACCTAGTCGGCGGTAGCGTGTCCGAGCGGCCGAAGGAGCACGCCTCGAAAGCGTGTGACGGGTAACCCCCGTCCGTGGGTTCAAATCCCACCGCTACCGCCAGAGCCAGGCGAAACGCCCGGTGAGTCTCCCAAGACTCACCGGGCGTTTTGTCGTCTGCGGCTTCCTCGAGGTAGGTGTCGCCAACCTGGACTAACGGTCGTTATAGCGCGACGAACGGTCTCGCTCACCCCGAACGAGCGTCTGCACGTGCGGTTGCACGTCAAGATCTATCTCTCGGCAACCCCGGTTCCCTGAAAGGAGTCACCCACTACAAGGCGATTCATCAAGCCGGGTGATAAAGCACCTGTCGGTGTTTACTTAACCGGGAAAGACGCTGCCCAAATGGGTGATGGCGGCCGTTCGAGGGACAAGATTCGGCTCGCCTGGTCGGAATTGAGTGATCGGCCGCCTTTGGGCGCTTGGTTGCTTGCCGGGCTCGACCCGACGGGACCGCCTTCGCCATGATGTGTTCCGTGGACGCGGTCAGGTCGAACCTTTCCTGCCCTGTCCACACCGGTGAAAGAGATGTGGCCCCCTGGTGCAACAGGGGGCCACAAAGGTGCTTGCACCTTCACCAGCCGTTGAGACCCACAGGAAGGAACAAGCGTGACCACGATAGCTTCGCCCGAAGGTGAATGGCCAGAGGACCAACCGCCCGGTCGGGTTGAGAATATTCACGGACGTGAGCCCTTGCCCGCCGGCGAAACGAACTTCGTCGGCCTTGATGAACTGCTCACGGCCGGAGCGTCAGGGGTGTCGCCGCTTTCGCTGACCGCTGAGCCCCGCCGCCATTGCGCCAGTTGGCACAGCATTCCCCATCAACTGTTCTACGGGCGGCGCAACACCGCCCTGCGGGTTTTCGCGGTCCTGCTCACGTCGACAGCAGTGCTGGTGACCGCCGCGCTGCTGCTCGGTGAGGCCGGCTTGCAGACCGCGGTCGGGCTCATGGGCTTCGTCTACCTGTTGCGCCACCGCCATCATCAGCTGGCCTCGGCCGGTAGCTAGGAACTAAAGCTCACGCCAGGCGCGCTGCGGACGTTTCCGCAGCGCGCCTGTGCGTGTGAGCAACTGCCGACCGTTGTGTCAGGCGCTCTTCACCGGTTCCGGGGTAGTGCGGCGCGCCAGGCGGTCCAAGGCCAGGTAGGACGCGGCGACGATGATGACGCTGCCCAGGTACCCGGTGATCAGGACGCCCGGGCTGCCCGAGAGCGGCGGCAGCACCACGGCGAAGACGGCCAGGGAGCCAACCAGCACACCGCGCAAGCGGCCCGTCGGCAAGCAGGCGGCCAAGGGGATCGCGGCCCACAGGATGTACCAGGGTTGCACCACCGGCCCGAAGGCGACGACCGCCAACAGCATGGCGCCCAGGGCCGAGACCGCGTTCATGCGGCCTTTCAACTGGCGGTGCAACACGAAACCGATGCCGCAAGCGATCACGACGTAGCCGAGGATCTTGCCGACGCCGATCATGGTTTGCGTGATGTGCGCGCCGAAGAGGGAGCCCACGCCACCGGTCAGGAAGCCGAACCAGTTCGTGGGGGCCATCCAGCTGTTCACGCTGCCGGAGGTGCCCAAGGTCCGGAGCCAGCCGAAGCCGAAACCCGTGCCGATGGACACCGCGGCCGAGACCAGGGCCATGCCGGCCACCATCGCGGCGCCCACCAGGGCCAGTCGGCCCCAGGTGGCGCCCTGACGACGCGCGATCGCCGTGCCGAGGACGGCCAGTGCGACGATGGCGGGCAGCTTCACCAGCGCCCCGGCGGCTATCAGCAGCAGGCCGATCGACATCTGCGACCAGTCGATCCGCGACGACCGCAGGCTCTCCAGCCCGAACGCGGTACCGGCGAGCATCAGGCCCAGCATGAGCGAGTCGTTGTGCACGCCCGCGACGAAGTGCCACAGGACCAGCGGGTTCAGCACGCCGAGCCACAGGGCCACCCGTTCGGAGACACCCGCCGCCTTCGCCAGGCGCGGGACGGCCCAGACGATCAGCGCCAAGCCCGCCAGTTCGATGAGCCGGTGCGCGATCACCCCGGCATACGGGTTCTCGCCCACCACCCCGGCGATCCACCGCTGGAGCAGGCTGAACAGCGGCCCGTACGGCGAAGGCGTGTCACGCCAGTAGCCGCTCACGCGCTCGGTCATCGCGGACGCCGTACCCAGCGCCTCCGCCGGGCCGAAGGTGTACGGGTCCAGCCCGTGCGCGGCGATCTCCCCCTGCGCCAGATAACTGTGCACATCCCCGCTGAACAGCGGCGGAGCGATCATCAGCGGCGCGCCCCACAGCACCAGGGTCCACCGCAGCCAGCGCGAATCCGGCAGCTCCACCAGCACGCGGCCGAGCAGGGTCCAGGCCAGCACCAGCAGGCCCATCCCGGCGATCCCCGCCGCGAGCACCGGCGCCCCGCCCTTCACCAGGGTGGTCACCACCAGGAGGAGGACGCCGGCGAGGCCGACCCAGCGCAGTTGATCAGCCCGGAGCATCGCGCAATGCTAGTCACGGCAGCCGCGCGCCGCCCCCCGAATGGCGGATCGCCCAGGAGAGCTGTGGGGAAGGTCCCAGTAGCGAGCAACCCCCAGTTGGTGATCCCCTAACCCCCTAATGGGTGAGTGGGTGAGCCCTCGTTCGGATGAGGGGGATCGCCGCGCGTGATCCCCGATGTCCGTTCGGTCTCGAGTCCATAACGTCAGTCCCGGCACACGAGCCGGTTTTCGGCGTGGTGCCTGACGCTTTCCCGCCAATGAGGAGTTCCACCTTGTCTCTCCAGGACGTGACCCTGCACGACTTCGTGCTCAACCTGCTGACCGACGACGCTGCCCGGTCCGCCTTCGCCGCCGACCCCACCGCCGTGCTGAGCGACGCCGGCCTGGGTGAGGTCACCGCGCTGGACGTGCAGGAGGTGCTGCCGCTGGTGGCCGACCAGGCCGGACTGCCGGTCACCGACCTGCTCGGCGCGCTGCCGACCGACGGTGCCGAAGACGCCGTCCAGACCCTCGAGTTCTTCGCCCACCAGGTGACCGGCCACGTCGCCCCGTTCCTGGGTGACTTCACCTCCGCCACCCAGTTCGAAGACGGCGCCTTCGCCAACAGCTTCGGCTTCGCCAACGAGTTCCTCACCGGCGCGAGCGCCATCGCCGCCGACGGCACCGAGTTCGCCGCCAGCCAGGGCCTCGCCACCGACCTGGGCACCCTGGGCGTGGCCACCGCCGGTGGCACCGGCGGCCTCGCGGGCAGCCTCGGCTTCGGCAACGAGACCATCGCCGCCCAGGGCGCGGCCGCGGCCGGCCTCGGCGGTATCGCCGCCAGCGGTGGCGTGGGCACCGACGCCGCGGGCGTCGGCCTGGCCGCCGCGGGTGGCCTCGACGGCATCTCCGGCAGCACCGGCGTCGAGACCTTCCTCGGTGACGCCGACGGCGCCCTCGCCGTGAGCACCGAGGGTGCCGCGGTCGGCGGCGGCCTGGAGACCCCGGTCGGCGACCTGGGCCTGCAGGTCGGTGCGGACCTGTCCGGCGACCCGGCCGACGCGCTGAGCCTGTCGGTCGACTCCCCGCTGGGCTCGTTCGGCCTCGACGGCCTCGACGACATCACCTCGTCGCTGCCGGTGAACCTGCCCGAGCTGCCCTCGGAGCTCCCCACCGAGCTGCCGACGGACCTGCCGATCGACCTCCCCGTCGCCAACGAGCTGCCCGGCCTCGACCAGGTCACCGGCGTGGTCGGCAACGTCACCGGCGTGGTCCAGGACAGCCCGCTCGGCGGCATCGTCGACAGCACCCCGGTGGGCGACCTCGCCCCGCAGGTCGGCAACCTGCCGCTGGTCGGCGACCTCACCGACGGTCTGGGCCTCTGAGCCACTGACGCAGTACCCTCCTCGACGCACGGCGAAGGCGGGCACCGGGATCACCCCGGTGCCCGCCTTTCGTCATCCGCCGCCGGACTCGCGCTGGTAACCGTTGCGCACACGTCTTCCCCCGTTCACCCGTCTGGGTAAGGATGCCTGCGTGACCTCGCTCCGACGCAGACGAACCGTGCCGGCCACCCTCGCCGGTGCGGTGGCCGTCTCCCTTGCCGCCACGTTCGCCCCCGCCGCGCTGGCCGTGCCCAGCCCGGACGCGGTGATCTCCGAGGTTTACGGCGGCGGCGGCAACTCCGGTGCCGCCCTGACCACGGACTTCATCGAGCTGGCGACCGCCAACGCCGCGATTTCCCTGGACGGCTGGAGCGTGCAGTACCTGCCCGCGTCGGCGAACCCGTCCAGCCAGTGGCAGGTGACCCCGCTCAGCGGAACCCTGCCGTCCGGCGGCCGGTACCTGGTCGCGCAGGCGAGCGGGGCCGGGGGCACCACCCAGCTGCCGTCCGCCGACGCCACCGGCACCATCGCGCTCGCCGCGACCGCGGGCACGGTCGCCCTGGTCACCAGCACCGAGCGGCTGACCTGCCGCACGGTCGCCGACTGCGGTGCCGACCCCCGCATCCGCGACCTGGTCGGCTACGGCTCGGCCGTGGTCCGCGAAGGCACCGCCGCTCCGGCGACCGCGAACGGGACCTCCTCGGCACGCGCCAGCCTCGCCGACACCGACGACAACGCGGCCGACTTCGCCACCGGCGAGCCGACCCCGGTGAACACCAAGGGGGAGACCCCTGGCGGCAACGACCCCGGCGTTTCCGCGCGGATCCACGACATCCAGGGCACCAAGCGCCTTTCGCCGTTCGACGGCAAGCGGGTCAAGGACGTCACCGGCGTGGTCACCGCGCTGCGCACCTTCGGCAGCGCGCGCGGTTTCTGGCTCACCGACCCGAATCCGGACACCGACCCGCGCACCAGCGAGGGCCTGTTCGTCTTCACCGGCAGTGCCACGCCCGCGGTCAAGGTCGGCGACGCGGTGACCGCGACCGGCACGGTCAAGGAGTTCTACCCGGACAACCCGGCGAGCTCGAACCACCAGTCGCTGACCGAGCTGACCAGTGCACAGTGGACGGTCGACTCCAGCGGAAACGCCCTGCCCGCGCCGACGACCGCCGGGCCGGACACCGTGCCGGGCGAGCTGGTCGCGCAGCCGGGTGGCACCATCGAGGGCCTCGAACTCGAACCGGCCAGGTACTCGCTGGACTTCTGGGAAGCCCACGAGAGCGAGATCGTGCAGGTCTCGGACACGCGGATCGTCGGGCGCAGCACCGAGTACAACGAGCTGTACGTGACCACGAAGCCCCAGGAGCACGCGACCGTCCGCGGTGGCAGCGCCTACCTCGGCTACGACCGGCCGAACACCGGCGTGCTGAAGATCGAATCGCTGATCCCGTTCGCCGAGCGGCCGTTCCCGCGGGCCAACACCGGTGACGTGCTGACCGGCCTGACCGCCGGCCCGGTGGAGTACGACAGCTTCGGCGGCTACACGCTCTTCGCCACCGTGCTCGGTGAGGTCAAGGACAACGGCCTGGTCCGCGAGACCACGCGCAAGCAGCGCACCGGTGAGCTGGCCGTGGCGACCTACAACGTGGAGAACCTGTCCGCGGCCGACGAGCAGGCGAAGTTCGACGCGCTGGCCGACGGCGTCGTCGAGCACCTGGCCTCGCCGGACATCGTGACGCTGGAGGAGATCCAGGACAACAACGGCGCCGCCGCCGAGGGTGACGGCGTGGTCGCCGCCGACCAGACGCTCAAGCGGTTCACCGACGCGATCCTGCAGGCGGGCGGCCCGCGTTACGAATGGCGCCAGATCGACCCGCGGGACGTCAGCGACGGCGGTGAGCCGGGCGGCAACATCCGCGTCGGCTTCCTCTTCAACCCGGCTCGCGTGTCCTTTGTGGACCGGCCAGGCGGCGACGCGACCACTCCGGTGGACGTGGAGAAGGAGCGCGGCAAGGCCAAGCTGACCGTCTCACCGGGACGGGTCGTCCCGTCCAACCCCGCGTGGACGAATAGCCGGAAGCCGCTGGCGGGCGAGTTCGTCTTCCAAGGCCGCAAGGTTTTCGTGGTGGCCAACCACTTCGCCTCCAAGGGCGGTGACCAGCCGACGCACGGCCGGTTCCAGCCGCCCGCGCGGACCTCGGAGGTCCAGCGGCTCCAGCAGGCGCAGGCGCTTCGCGGGTTCGTCGACCAACTGCTGGCCGTGGACAGCAACGCCAACGTGGTGGTCGCCGGTGACCTGAACGACTTCCCGTTCTCGCCGACCGTGCAGACGCTGACCGCGGGTGGCGCGCTCAAGGCGCTGATCGACACGCTGCCGGAGAACGAGCGGTACAGCTACGTGTACGAGGGCAACTCGCAGGTGCTCGACCACATCCTGGCGTCGAAGGCCCCGCGTGGCGTCGACTACGACGTGGTGCACATCAACGCCGAGTTCGCCGAGCAGGCCAGCGACCACGACCCGCAGCTGGTCCGGTTCCGGCCGGGCACGGGGAACGCCGTGCAGGACGGCCTCTTCGACCTGCTCGACTGGCTCGAGCAGCTCCTCTCCAAGAAGCCGGGTGTCTAGCGGGAGCGCCAGCCCAGCTTCAGGATCGCCTGCACCAAGTCCTGGTACGCGGCGCGGACCTCTTCCAGGTAGCGGTCGAGGTACGCGCCGCGGGCCGACGGGCTCGGTTCCGGGCCGGCGCCCGTTTCCAGCCAGGACAGGCGGGAGACGTTGTCCTCGGCCATGCGCCACCAGCGGTTGACGCGCTCGATCGTCTGCGCCTCGCGTTCCTTCGCCGCGGCGACCGCCTGGTGCGCGTCGGCCAGCACGTGCTCCAGTTCGTCGGCCCTGGCCAGCTCCCACGTGCGGAGGTTCTCCTCCGCGCCGCGGGCCAGGCCGATGATCTCCTTGTACCGCATGGCGGCGCTGGTCATGGGCGCACCTGCTCCGGATCGGGGTGGTGGAAGGGGATCAGCACTTCGGGGCTGGCGTGGGTGGTGCGGTCGAAGAACAACGCGCGCCCGGGCCGCGGCGACCAGTGCACCACCTGACCGGCGCAGAACGGGCTCAGCTCGCTGCCCTGCACGTCCAGCGCCGCCCAGGCGCCGATGTCGTCGGTACCGGCGAAGCCGAGCGTGTCCTTGAGCCTGGCGATCGCCCGCCACCAGCCGATCGTGTGGAAACCCGAGCCGGGACCCTGCTTCAGCAGCACCCGGAAGTGGTCCAGCCCGCTCTTGAGCACGCCCGGCGCCTTGGCCTCCAGCGCGGGCAGTGCGGCTTCGGCGCCGTAGAGCAGCAGCACGCGTTGCCTATCCACAGTGGACAGCTGCTCGGTGTATTCGGCCAGTTTGCCGGGCAGGTCGGCCCCGGCGATCGTGGTGACCTCGTGCCCGTCACCGGCCAGCTTCTTGCACAGCGCGTCGACCGACGGCTGGCAGCGGTCCACCAGGTTGCACACCAGGAATTCGACCTGCCCCGGGGCGTACTGCTGCGCCAGCGAGCGAGCACAGGAGTCCATGATGGACAGTGCTTCGCGGATCGCCGTGCCGAGCACCGCGAAGTTCCGGCCCGGGGTGGGGGACAGCTCCACGCCGTGTGCCGCGTTGTGCACGTCGATGGTCTGCCCGACCAGCGTGCGCGGCCGCATGCCCACGCCCAGTTGCTTGAATTCCTCGTTCTCCTCCAGCCTCGGGGAGATGGCACCGTCGAACAGCCGGGGTTCGGCGTTGCTGGCGAAGCGTTCCCACAACTGGCGCTGCAGTTTCGGGAAGACGTCCTTCGTGGAGGCGTCCGGCACGTGGGCGAGCTGGTTCCCGTGCGACACGCCCGAATCGTGGTTGACCACCGCGTGCCAGCGTGGCGCGGAGACGGCCGCTTCGTTGGTCTCGGACAGCACCCGGCGCGCCTTCGGCATCGCGATGCGCAGTGTGCACTGCTCGAAGATGGCCGGTTTGCCCCAGAACGCCTCGATGCCCGCGACGTCCTGACTGGCCAGCACCAGGTGGATGCCTTGCGACCGGCCACGCCGCGCGATGTCCTCGAGCAGTGAGGTCGCCTGAGCGGTCACCGTGTCCCGGCCGGCGAAGAGGTACTGGAACTCGTCGATCACCGCGACGATCCGCGGCCAGTGCCCGTGCGGATCCTGTTCCCGCAGGTCGGCGAGGTTGGTCACCTCGTGGTCCTTGGCCGCGGCCGAGCGCCGCCGCAGCTCGTCGGCGAGGAAGCGCAGCAGGGCCAGGCCGAACTCGCGGTCGGTGTTGACGTTCACCCCGACGAGCCGCGCGTGCGGCAGCCAGCTGGCGTCCTTGCGCCCCGGCGCCAGCCCGGCGAACGACACGCCCTCCTTGAAGTCGAGCAGGTAGAGCGCCAGCTCGTCGGGGGAGTACCGCGCGGCGAGGCTGCCGAGCAGCGCGTAGAGGAAGTTGGTCTTGCCCGAGCCGCTGGGACCGCCGATCAGCGCGTGCGGGCTGGCGTCGCCGATCACCACTTCGACCGGGTCGCCCTCGTAGAACCCGACCGGGGCACGCAGTTCGTGTGCCGAGCGCTCCTGGCCGAACTCCCCGGGCAGCAGGTCGGCGAACGAGCGCGGACCGCCCTGCTTCTGGATCAGCGCTTCGGCGAGCCGGGTCGCGGCCGTGCTGACCTGGCTGGACGGCAGCGGCGGGTCCAGCGACACCACCAGATCGGTGCCGGTCATGCTGGTGATCGCGCGGCGTTCGTCGATCAGGCTGATGTTCTCCACCGAACCACCGAGCGTGGTCGGCACGTCCACCAGTACCAGTGAGATCCCGGCGGACAGCGCACTGCTGGCCACCCGGCGCAGGTCGCGCAGGCGCTCGGACTGCAGCTCCTCGCCGTTGCCGAAGAGCACCGCGATCCGCCACGGCTCCAGTCGCTTGCCGGTGGCCAGGCGCATCGCGCGCAGGGAGGTGTGCCCGCCCTGCATGGTGTGCGCGTGGATGCGGCGGATGTGCCCGGCGAGCTCGTCGAGCAGGTCCTGCAGGCGGGTCGGGTCGCAGACGTTGAGCGCGCCGGTGCGGCTGAGCGGGTAGAGGTTCGGCAGCACCGCGGTGAGCTGGCCGACGTCCCACAGGTGCACCCGCACCGCACCCGGTTCGAAGGTGGACAGCACGCGCATCAGCAGGTTCTCCACCAGCGCGTCCACCGTGGGCCGGGTTTTCGGGGCCGAGGTGATCGACAGGTGGGACTCGTCGAGCAGCGGCACGGCCACGTCGAAGGTCTGCGCCACCCCGGTGGTCTTGCTGTCCACAGTGGACGTGCCGATCCGCCACAGCTCCGGCACCGAGGTGCCGGGGTTGGCGCTGACCCGGCCGAGCCAGTGCCCCGGCGGGTCACCGGCCGGTCCGGGCGCGGCCCGGCCGACGATTTCGCGCAGCGTGTTCGGGCCCTCGGCCCAGTCGGCGTAGAACTGACCGCGGACGGTGTGCAGCCAGTTGACCACGTCGGCCATACCCGGCTGCCGAGCGCGTTCGGCGATGGCTTCGTCCGCGCCCGCCCGCTCGATGCCGGCGCGGACGATCATCCGCTCCAGTTCGAGCTTGGCGAGATCGGCCTCGGCCTCCTGCCGGGCACCGGCCGCGGCGCCGAGCGCCAGGCCGAGGTGGCGGCGGAGCTGGTCGAGTGCCGCCGTCACGCGTCCGCGTTGCTCGCTGCGCTTGCTCATCCCCGCCGCCTCACTACAGCATGGCCAGATACGTGCCCAGCGCCTCGTCCGCCCCGGCGATCCGGGCCTTGTGCGTGTCGAGCTGATCGGCCGCCTGGGACAGCTGCGGCGGGATCCAGGGATCCGCCTGCGCCTGCGGGTCGACGATCGCGCGGCGCGCCTCGTTGAGCAATTCGGCCGCCCGATCGAGGTGCGCCACCGCGTCGGCCGCGGCGGCCCGTACCGACGTCAGCCGTTCGTGGAGTTCGGAGACCGACATCGGCGGGCTTAGAGCCGGGCCGAGTACGAGTCGGCGGCGGAAATGGCGGCCTGGATCGTGCTCTGCGTGCCGGTGATGCCCTGCAGTGCCTCGGCGAACATGCCGTGGGCCTGGCCGACTTCGGGCTGGGTGCTGCCCGAAGTCGCCTGCGCCAGCGAAAGCTGGGCTTCTTCGAGCGCTTGGGCGGCCTGCTGGAGAGCGGCGACGCTGGCCGACGCCTTCTCCTTGGAAAGCGCGATTCCTGCGCGGATCTCATCCACTCCGGGCATGGGGCTGCGGACTCCTCGAACGATCGTTGGTGCGTGGTTGTGCCCGGCCGCCGGCGGTGGTGCCCGGCCGCGGCCCGGAACGGGCCAAGCCCCGGACGAGGTGCTGTCCGGGGCCGGTGGTCGGCCCGAACACTAGTGGCCGCGCGCCCGGACGCAGAACCGATCCCCCCGCAAGATCCATCTGGTGCCAGTATTACCGTCGGCGCCCTTCGCGCCCGGGTGGGACGCGGTGGGCGGCATGCGGCCGCGCGAGATCGTGGCCTCATCTACTGACTCCAACGAGTGGCAGCACTAGTTTCGTTGCAGTATGCGGGCCGAAAGCGCGCCTGAGCATCAGGCGAACGGGTAGGACGCGGTAGAGCGCGCTCACGCACAGCGAAAACCCCGGGCAGATGGCCTACCCGGGGCTTCGCAGTTGGCGGAGGATACGGGATTCGAACCCGTGAGGGCTTTTACACCCAACACGATTTCCAATCGTGCGCCTTAGGCCGCTCGGCCAATCCTCCGCCGAGAAGGCTACAGGACCCCCGCTCCGGCCCGGATGCGGGGTCTGAGCTGGGCGAACATCGTCAGAAGGTCGGGCAGCCGACCAGGTCGCGGGTGGTGGCGTCGCTGCCGACGACGCGCAGGTCGCCCCACAGGCCGGTGGTCACCGTGGTGCAGCTCAGCTGGTCTAGCGCGGTTTCCGGCAGGTCCGCCAGCGGGACCGGCAGGAACACGGTGAGCAGGTCGTTGTAGGCCACCTTCGACGACCTCGGGACGGCGGAGTCCAAGCCGCGGCGCCGTTCCTCGTCGTTGGGGCCGCTGACCAGTGCACGCAGGGTGCTTTCGGGACTGGCCACGCCCGGGGTCGTACGGGTGATCGGGTAGATGCGTCCGTCGAGGAGGAAATAAAGGGTCATTTCGGTTTGGTTCCTCCCGGGGAACGCGGGTGCCGGACCAGCGGAAATCACCCCGTCGGTGGGTCGCACACCACAGGCGGTGAGCAGCAGGACCAGCATCAGCGGCAGGATCCGTTTCACCGCGCCACCTCCGTGAACCGGGGCAGGTGCAGAGTGAAGCGCGCGCCGCCTTCCGGCCGGTTTTCCGCGTGGATGCCACCGCCGTGCATCCGGGCGTTCTCCAGCGCGATGGCCAGCCCGAGGCCGCTGCCGTCGGACCGCGCGCGGGCGCTGTCGGCCTTGTAGAACCGCTCGAACACGTGCGGGAGCACGGCCGGATCGATGCCGGGGCCGTGGTCGGACACCTCCACCAGCACCATCGCGGCGTCCGCGCGCAGCTTCACCTCGACCGGGGGACCGCCGTGCCGCAGCGCGTTGCCGACCAGGTTCGCCACGATCACGTCCAGCCGCCGCCGGTCCACCATGGCGCCGATGCCTTCGGGCAGCTCGGTCACCAGATCGGGGCTGTCCCGCCAGCCGCGCGCGGCCAGGCTGTCGCCGATCGCGGTGGCCAGGTCCCAGTCGTCGAGCCGCAGGTCCGCGCGGTCGGTGTCGAAGCGGGAGATCTCGATCAGGTCCTGCACCAGCCGCGCGAGCTTGCGCGTCTCCTCCGAGACCAGGCGCGCGGCGACGGCGGTGTCCGGCGGCAGCTGGCCGGCGTCCTCGTCCAGTACGCCGGTCACCGCGCTCATCGCGGTCAGCGGGGTGCGCAGCTCGTGGGACACGTCGGCGACGAACCGGCGGGCCGCGGCCTCCATCTGCCGCAGCTCACCGACGGTCCGGTCCAGCGCGACCGCGGTCTCGTTGAAGGTGTTGACCAGATCGGCGAGTTCGTCGGACCCGCGGGCGCGCAGGCGGGTGTCCAGCTTGCCCTCGGCCAGCCGCCGTGCGGCGACGTTGAGCTGGCGGACCGGGCGCAGCACCCCGCGGGCGGCGAGCAGCGCGAGCGCGGCGGCCAGCGGGAACACCAGCGCGACGGTCAGCCAGGCCCACTGCGCCAGTTCCTCGATGGCGCGCTGCTCGTCGGACAGCGACATCGACGCGTACACCTCGATGCCGGTCGGCCGGGTGGCGCCGGTGGCGTCGGGGGCCAGCACCGGCATGCCGACGTAGAACATCGGCACCTCGTCAACCAGCACGCGCTGGAACTCGATGTGGTCGTTGCCTTGGAGCGAATCCCGCAGTTCCCGGGGCACCGAGCTGAGCGGCAGCCCGCGACCCGATGAGGCGCTGTCCTCGAAGGTGACCAGGGTCGACCCGGTGAGCTTGCCCGCGAGCTGTTCCAGGTCGGCCTGCCCCGGCGGCACGGACAACTGCGGCAGGGTCTCGGTGACCTGGCGCTTGATCTCGTTCATGAAGTCGTCCTGCGCGCTGCCGAGCATGGTGTTGCGGGCGGAGACGTAGCTCGCGCCGCTGGCCGCCGCCGCGCCGAGCACGGTGGCCAGCGCGAACGCCGCCAGCAGGCGGGGCCGCAGCCCGGAGAGCCACTGCCACGGCCGGTTCCGGGTCATGGGCGGGCGAACCGGTACCCGAACCCGCGCACGGTTTCGACGTGACGCGGGCTCGCCGGTACCCGCTCGATCTTCGCGCGCAGGCGCTGCACGCAGGCGTCCACCAGCCGCGAGTCGCCCAGGTAGTCGTGCTCCCACACCGCTTCGAGGATCTGCTGGCGGCTGAGCACGCGGCCGGGGGTGCGGGAGAGTTCGAGCAGCAGTTTCAGCTCGGTCGGGGTCAGCGGCACCGGCTCACCGCGCAGGGTGACCACCAGGCCGGTGCGGTCGATCACCAGCTCACCGTACTGCTCGGTGTCGCTCTGCTGCTCGCTGACCGCCCGCCGCAGCACCGCGCGGATGCGGGCGTCGAGCACGCGGGGTTCGACCGGTTTGACCACGTAGTCGTCGGCACCGGCTTCGAGCCCGGCCACCACGTCGAAGTCGTGGCTGCGCGCGGTGAGCATGATGATCGGGGTGTCGCCGTCGGCGCGGATGCGGCGGCAGGTCTCGAAGCCGTCGATACCGGGCAGCATCAGGTCGAGCACGACGATGTCGGGCCGGTGCTCGCGCAACCGGTCGAGCCCCTGCTCGCCGGATTCGGCGGCGTGCACGACGTGCCCCTGGCGGCGCAGGGCCAGCCCGAGGCCCTCGCGCACGGCGCGGTCGTCCTCCACCAGTAAGACCATGGCCACCCGGTCATTAAACCGACGGGGGCCGGTCCCCGCGATCCGCGCCTGCCTTTGTGGCAAAACCATGACATTACCCGGACGAGACCGCGAAACAGCGCGGCGACCATGGGATTCATGCAGGTCAGTCTGGTTCTGGAAAACTCGGTCGGCCCGGCGTCTGCGTCCATGTCCGTGGACGAGGCGCCCGCCCGCCCGGCACGTCGTGGACGGCGCCGCCGCCGGATCGCCACGACCCCGCTCGCGGGCGCGTTCGGCTGCGTGCTCGCGTTCGCCTACACCTACTGGTTCTTCGTGCTGACCGAGAGCGGGCAGCGCGTGGAGGACACCGCGCTGCTCGCCGGTCGTCCGTCCACAACGGACTCCGTGGCCGGGTTGCTGCGCGACGTCGACTTCGTGCCGCTGCTCGGGGTGACCGCGGTGGTGCTGCCGCTGCTCGCGCTGGCCAGGCGCCGGTACGCGCTGGCCGGTGGCGCGCTGGTCACGCTGCTCGGCTCGCTGGCGGCGGCGCAGTTGCTCAAACTCGCCGTGCTGCCGCGACCTCGGCTGGGCGACAGCGACGGCGCGCCGGGCCACAACAGCTTCCCGAGCGGGCACGTGACCGCGGCGATCGCCGTGCTGCTGGCCACCATGCTGGTGCTGCCACGCCGGTACCGGGTGTGGGCCGCCATCCCGGGTGCGGTCGTCGTGGCCTGGGTGGCCGCGTCCACCGTGGTGCTCGGCTGGCACCGGCTGAGCGACACGCTCGGCGCGGTGTTCCTGGTCAGCGCGTTGTGCTGCCTGGCGATCGCCTTCCGCGGCACCCGGCGCCCGACCTCGTTCCCGGCCACGGCCACCGTGCTGGTGGCGCCGGTGCTGGTGGCGGGCGCCGGGTACCTGGCGACCACCGCGGGGGCCGACGGCGGCGGGGTGCTGGTGGTGGCCGTGGTGATGGCCGTGCTGTCCTCGGTCGTCATGGTGGGGCTGGTGACCTGGCTGATGCTCGGCGAGCGGCACCGGGTCCAACGGCCCTAGTGGACCGCCCCGCTTCCCGGCACGGTGTCGACATGGGGGAAGTCGCGGCGGTGAGGACGGGTGGAACCGGGATGCTCGACTCGTTCGGCCAGGAGGTGCTCAACCGGGCCCAGTCGCTCGAGCTGCTGGGCACGGCCGGGCTCGGGCGGGTGGTGTTCACCGATCGCGGCATGCCCGCGGTGCAGCCGGTCCGGTTCGTCCTCGACGAGCACGCGGTCCGCTTCCACGTGCCGTCCACGAGCGTGCTGGCGGCCGCCGCCCGCGGGAACGTGCTGGCCTTCGAGGCGGATTCGCTGACCGCGGACCTGGGCGAAGGCTGGTGGGTCACCGTGCTGGGGCACGCCAACCCGCACGAGCTGACCGGCGGGGAGTGCGTGGTGCGGATTTCCCTCGAAGTGGTGGCGGGGCGCCGGTTGCGAGTGGGCCAGTAACGAACAGGGTGCCGAAGTCGACCACTCTGGCGAAAGCTCCCCCTGCCGGACGGGACTGGTGCGCGCCCAGTGAACGACCACGGCGCCCAGCACATGCTGGACGCGGTCATCAGCATCGCCCACGGCGCGAGCGTGCCCGAGATCCTCGACCGGGTGGCCGGCGCCGCGTGCGAGCTGACCGGTGCGCCCGAAGGGGTGGTGCGGCGCACCGGCGCGGCCGCGCCGGATGCCGCGGGCGAGCTGGTGGTGCCGATCGACGTCCGTGGTGAGCGCTTCGGCGAAGTCCGGCTCCGCGGCAAGGAATTCACCGACGCCGACGCCGACCGCGTCCGCACCCTGCTCACCGCGGCCGGCGGATCGATCGGCAACGCGGCGCTGTACGAGCAGGCCGAGCAACGCGAACGCTGGCTGCGCGCCTCGAACGACGTCACCTCCGCGCTGCTCGCCGGTGAGGATCCCGAGGCCACGCTGCGGTTGATCGCCGAACGCGCGCGGCTGGTGGCCGGCGCGACAGCGGGCGGCATCGCGCGCCCGGTCGACGAGACGGCCGCCGTGCTCGTGTTCGAGGTGGTCGAACCACCGGGTCCGGACGCCGACCGGCTGACCGGGCTGACCGTGCCCACCGAGGGCACCGCCACCGGGATCGCCTTCACCAGCGGGGAACCCGTGGTGGTGCGCCGCTACGGCGACCACGTCACCGTGCAGCAGTCCGGGTCCGGGCGGGACCTGCCGCCGGTGGTCGCCGATCTGGACTCGGCGGTGGCCGTGCCGTTGCGCGTCGGCGGTGAGTCGCTCGGTGTGCTGGTGGTGGCGAAACTGCGCGACGAAGTGCGGTTCACCGACATCGAGGTCCGGCTCGCGCTGACCTTCGGCGCGCACGCCGCGGTGGCCATGGAGTTCGCCAGGGCCGAGCAGGACCGGCAGCGCCTCGCCGTGCTGGAGGACCGCGACCGCATCGCGCGCGACCTGCACGACCTGGTGATCCAGCGGTTGTTCGCGATCGCGCTCGGCCTGGAATCGACCGGCCTGCTGCTCGACGAGCCGCGCGTGGCCGGGCAGCTGCGGCGGTTCGTCGACGACCTGGACGCCACCATCACCGAGGTCCGCAACAGCATCTTCGCCCTGCAACAGCCCGCGGAAGGCCTGCGGACGCGGATCTCGCAGGCCTGCGCCGAGGCGGAGGGCAGCCTCGGGTTCGCGCCCCGCGTCGGCTTCACCGGCGCGGTGGACGCCGCCGTGCCGTCCGCGGTGGAGGCCGATCTGTTCGCCACGTTGCGAGAAGCGCTGTCGAACGCGGCACGGCACAGCAAGGCGACGAAGGTGTCGGTGAACGTCGCCGTCGACGCGCAGGGCCGGGGCCTGCGGTTGACGGTGGTGGACAACGGCATCGGCATGCCCGCGGCACCGGCCAGGCGCAGCGGGCTGACCAACCTGACCGCGCGCGCCGAGCGGTGGCAGGGCAGTTGTGCGGTACGGGGCGGGCCCGATGGCGGGACGACCCTCGACTGGGTGATCCGGCTCCCGGAGGTCCGATGACGGTTTCGGTTTTTCTGCTGGACGACCACGAACTGGTCCGCACCGGCCTGCGCACGGTCCTGGAGGCCCACGGCCTGGTGGTCTGCGGTGAGGCGTCGACCGCGGCCGAGGCGCTGATCCGGATCCCGGCGGCCCTGCCGGACGTGGCGATCCTCGACGTGCGCCTGCCCGACGGTGAGGGCATTTCGGTGTGCCGCGAGATCCGCGCCTCGATGGAACCACCGCCCGCCTGCCTGATGCTCACCTCGTTCTCCGACGACGAGGCGTTGTTCGGCGCGATCATGGCCGGGGCGGCCGGATACATGCTCAAGCAGGTTTCGGGTGGCGATCTGGTCAACGCCGTCCGCACGGTCGCCTCGGGCGGCTCACTGCTGGACGCGCACCTGACCGCGTCGGTGATGAGCCGCCTCCGCGGCGACGACGGCCCGGCCGACCCGGGATATGCCCAGCTCAGCCCGCAGGAACGGCGGGTACTGGAGCTGATCGCGGCCGGGCTGACCAACCGCCAGATCGCCGGACGGCTCGGGCTCGCGGAGAAGACGATCAAGAACTACGTATCGTCGTTGCTGCACAAACTCGGGTTCGAACGCCGGACGGAGGCCGCGGTGTATGCCACCAAACGCAGGCGGTCCCACCCCTGACCGCGACACCTACCGCACGGTCGCCGCGGCCGGGGTGCACGAGATCGAGGTGCGCCGGTCGCGGTTCCTCTGCGCGCTGGCGCCCGTCGACTCGGCGGAGGCCGCGCGCGAGGTGATCGCCGAGCGCCGCCGTGCGGAACCGGCGGCGCGCCACCACTGCCACGCGTTCGTGCTCGACCCGGACGGCCGCACCCAGCGCTCCAGCGACGACGGCGAACCGGCGGGCACCGCGGGCACGCCGATGCTCGAGGTGCTGCGGCGGCGCGGGCTGACCGGGACCGTCGCCGTGGTGAGCCGTCACTTCGGCGGCGTGCTGCTCGGCGCGGGCGGGCTGATCCGGGCGTACGGCCAGGCGGTCGCCGACGCGCTCGACGTCGTCGGCACGGTCGAGTACCGGCGGCTGAACCTGCTGCGCGTGAGCGTGGACTACGGCCGCGCGGGCCGGGTCGAGGGCGAGCTGCATGCGTCGAAGTACCGGGTCACCGGCACTTCCTACGACGACGCCGCCCGGTTCGAGGTCGGCGTGCGCCCGGACCAGGTGGCCGATTTCCGCGCCTGGCTGGCGGATCTGACCGGTGGCAGCGCGGCGGTCGAGGCGAGCGGCGAGGACTGGGTCCGCGGAAAAGTCTGAGATTTCCGCGGTATCCGGTGTATCTGGCGGCCGCCGCCGCGCCTCCTTGATTCCGTGGTGCTCGCGGTAGGGCCGTTGGACCCGGACCGGAATGGGGCATGGGGCCCTGGCCGGTCAGCCGCGGACATTGAAAGCTGGGAGCGATCCTCGGCTAGCAGGGGAGAGCGCCGATGAGAAAAGTGATCCAGGTCGAAGACATACCCATGTACCTGCGCACGCTCGCCGTGCTCGCGGTACTGCTCACCGCTTCGGTGCACGCGCCGTCTGGCTGGCGCTCCACCGGGGGACCCGTGGCGGTTGTGGTCGTTCCGGCCCAGTCGACGGGGGTGCTCGGCGAGCAGAGCGGGCCGGACGCCGAGCGGACCGGCAACCCGCTGGGCCGCTCCGTCGCGCACTGACCACCGAGGCTGGCTTAATGCGGCACAACGCCCCGGGAACTCCATCGGTCGCCGACCGGGTGCTGGACGTGCTCGACGCGTTCAGCGCGGAGCGCCCCGAACTGACCCTGTCCGAGCTGAGCAGGCGTACCGGCCTGCCCCTGTCCACCACCCACCGCATCGTCGGCGGGCTGGTCCGGCGTGGTGCGCTGGAGCGCGCCGACTCCGGGCGATACCGGGTCGGCCTGTGGTTGTGGGAGGTGGCTTCGCTGGCACCGCACGGCCTCGGCCTGCGCGACACCGCGATGCCCTTCCTGGAGGACCTGCACGAGGCCACCCGGCAGAACGTGCAACTGGCCGTGCTGGACGCACCCGACGTGGTCTACCTGGAACGGCTTTCCGGGCACACCCCGGTGCCGTCACGGGCCGGCGGGCGGCTGCCCGCGCACGCCACCGGTGTCGGGCTGGCGCTGCTCGCGCACGCCCCGGCCAACGTGGCCGAGCGGGTGCTCGCGCGGCCGATGAAGCGGTTCACCGACAAGACGATCGCGTCGCCGGAGCGGCTGCGGCGGGTGCTCGCCGACGTCCGCCGCGACGGCATCGCGATCAGCGACGGCCAGATCGAACTGGTGGGGCTTTCCGTCGCCGCACCCGTGTTCGGCGCCGAGGACACCGCGGTCGCGGCGATCTCGGTGGCGGTCCCGGCGACCGGGACCGATCCGCGCACGCTGGTGCCGGCGGTGCGAGCGGCGGCCCGGGGGATTTCCCGCACCCTGGGCGCGCCGCGCGCCAAACGCATGGGGTTGGCGGTCGGGGGCAGGGGCTGAGCTGGTCAACCCAGGGTTGACGATAAGCAATCGTCAACTTATGGTTGACGCATGGACAACCCCGTCAAGCTCGACACGATGATCGAGCTCATCAAGAACCAGCACCCCGGCGCCGACCCGTTGCAGCACCTGTCCGAGGCGGTGCTCGCCGCCGACCACCTGGGGGAGGTGGCCGACCACCTGATCGGCCACTTCGTCGACCAGGCGCGGCGCTCCGGCGCGTCCTGGACCGACATCGGGCGCAGCATGGGCGTGAGCAAGCAGGCCGTGCAGAAACGGTTCGTGCCCAAGGAAAGCGACGGGCAGTCGCTGGCCGAGGTGATGCAGTCGTTCGCCCGCTACACCGATCGCGCGCGGCAGGCCGTGGTCGGCTCGCAGCAGGTCGCGCTCGCCGCCGGGAACGCCCGCATCGAACCGGAACACCTGCTGGTCGCGTTGCTCAGCGATCCGGCGAACCTGGCCACGAAAACCGTGGTGGCACTGGGAGCTTCGCCGGACGAGCTGCGCGCGCGGCTGGTCGCCTCGTTCGAGCCCGCCGCGGAAACCGTGCCGGAGCAAGCCACGATCAGCGCGCGTGGGCGCAAACTCTTCGAACTGACCTCGCGGGAAGCCTTGCGGCTCGGGCACAACTACGTCGGTGCGGAGCACTTCCTGTTGAGCCTGCTGGAACTCGGTGAAGGTCGCGCGGTGGAAGTGCTCACCGAAGCGGGCATCACCAAGGAGGAGGTGGAAGCCGAGATCAGTCGGGTGCTGGCACAGATTCTGGCTCAGCGGCCCGCTTCCGGTACCTGAGGTCGACCAGCCAGGCGTAGAGGACCGACGGTGCCGCGATGAGCACCGCGTCACCCCAGGTCGCGGTCACCGTGCTCTGGTCGGGAATCGGGGCCCCGCCCGCCAGCACCATGGTGGCGATGTTGTTCACCGCGTGCAGCCCGATCGCCGCCTCCAGGCCGCCGGTGCGCACGGTGAGCCAGCACAGGATCAACGCGAACACGAACAACTCGGCGATGATCGGCATCGAGGTGTAGCCGTGCGTCGCCACGAAGGCCGCCGAGCTGAGCACCGCGCCCGGCCACGGCGTGCGCAGCCAGGCGCCGAAGGCCTGTAGCAACCAGCCGCGGAAGACGTACTCCTCGGCCGCGGCCTGGAACGGCACCAGCAGCAGGGTGAGCGCCACGATCGACAGGTAGGCGGGCAGGCCGGGCCAGCCGCTGCCGTCCCAGCCGGCGCCGAGCAGCAGGTCGACCACGGTCGCCGCGGCGAAGGCGGCCACCGCCCAGCCGGCGCACTCGGCCAGCCACCGCCAGCGCAGCCGACCGTCCACACTGGACACCGTGCCGGCCGGTCGGCGCTCACCGAAGCGGGCGGCGGCGAAGGCGGCGGGCAGGGTGACCGCGAGGGCGCCGAAGCTCAGCACCATTTCCCAGAGCTGGTCGGTGCTGGTGACCAGGGCGTCCGCGAGTGCGGTGAACACGGCGAGGCAGGCGAAGGCGACCGCGACGAGCACCGCCGCGCCGAGCAGTGGCCGCCACCAGCGGTAGGCCGGGCCACGGGTCTGGAGGTGGTAGCTCACCCGGGGCAACTTACCCGCTAGTGGAAAACCGGCTGTTACGCAAGGTTCCTTCGCTCATGCTGTCGAGTGAGTTGGAACTTTCGAAGGGTGTTAATGATTTACCAACAGTGCTTACGCTGCGTGTCATCCCCCGGGGAGGCAAGGGGGCAGCGAGAAGGAGATGCGGATGAAGGCACGTTCTCTGGTCGTGGGCCTGCTCACCGGCGCGGCCTGCGCGGTGGCCGCGGTGGCCGGCGCGACACCGGCCGGTGCCGATGTCACCCCGTTCATCGTCGGCGGGAACGACGCCGACCAGGAGTACTCGTGGATGGTCTCGCTGCAGGAAGGCGGGAACCACTTCTGCGGTGGTTCGCTGATCTCCCCGGAATGGGTGCTGACCGCCGCGCACTGCGTCCAGGGCTCCTCGGCCGACTCGATCAGCGCGCGGATCGGCAGCAACGACCGCACCTCCGGTGGTGAGGAAGCACAGGCCGCCGAGGTCGTCGTGCACCCGGACTACACCGGCACCGGGGCGGGCGGGGACATCGCGCTGGTGAAGCTGTCCGCGCCGGCCGGCTCGGCGCCGGTCTCGCTGGGCACCACCACCGACGCCGGCACCCAGACCCGCCTGCTCGGCTGGGGCCAGACCTGCCCCGAGCGCGGTGGCTGTGACGCGCCGGTGCAGTTGCAGCAGCTGGACACCCAGGTCGTCGCCGCGGACCAGTGCACCGGCATCGACGGCAGCCTGGAGCTGTGCACCGACAACCCGGGCGGCGACGCGGGCGCCTGCTACGGCGACTCGGGCGGCCCGCAGGTCGTCTCGGCGGGTGGCAAGTACGAGCTGATCGGCGTCACCAGCCGCACCGGCAACGGCGACCCGACCTGCGCCACCGGCCCGTCCATCTACACCTCGGTCCCGGCCTACGCGACCTGGATCGCCCAAACCGCCGGCTGACCCCTCGGCCAGATGCTATGAGTGGGGCATTACTTGCGTTGATTGCAAGTAATGCCCCATTCATAGCGTTCGAGGTGTCACGAATGTGGGACTCGGCTGCCTGAACGTGGGGTTCGGCTGCACGAACGTGGGACTCGCCCGGGATGCACCGGGAGCCGGGCGAGTCCCACGTTCAGGTAGCTGAGTCCCGCATTCCTGCAGCTGAACCCCGCACTCGCGGCATCAGACTGGACACGAATGTGGCTTTGGGGGCCGAATTCGCCCCCAAAGCCACATTCGTGACATGGGCTGAGGGGTTAGGCCGGGTGTTCTGGGCGGTCGTCGGTGGCCCATTCGGTGTGGAACGAGCCTTCGCGGTCCACCCGGCGGTAGGTGTGGGCGCCGAAGTAGTCCCGCTGGCCTTGGATCAGGGCGGCGGGCAGGCGTTCCGCGCGCAGGCCGTCGTAGTAGGCCAGTGAGGTGGCGAAGCCCGGTGCCGGGATGCCCAGGCGCGTGGCCGTCGAGACCACCGAGCGCCAGGCGTCCTGCGCGTCTTCGACGGCCTTGCGGAACAGGCCCGCGGTGAGCAGCGTCGGCAGCTCGGTCTCCGAGGCGTACGCGGCCCGGATGTCGTCCAGGAACTTGGCGCGGATGATGCAGCCGTCCCGCCAGATCGTGGCGATCTGCCCCAGGTCGATGTCCCAGCCGTACTCCGTGCTCCCGGCCTGGATCTGGTTGAACCCCTGCGCGTACGCCACCACCTTCGACGCGTACAGCGCCTGCTCCACGTCGTCGGCGAAGCGTTCGGCTTCCGCGCCGGTCAGCTTCGCGCGCGACGGGCCGGCCAGGCCGCGTGCGGAGGCGCGCAGGCCGGCGTGGCCCGAGAGCGAGCGCGCGAAGGTGGCTTCGGCGATGCCGCTGATCGGCACCCCGAGGTCCAGCCCGATCTGCACGGTCCAGCGCCCGGTGCCCTTCTGCTCGGCCTGGTCGGCGACCACGTCCACGAACGGCTTGCCGGTCGCCGCGTCGGTGTGGGCGAGCACCTGCGCGGTGATTTCGATCAGGTAGGAGTCGAGCCGCCCGGTGTTCCAGGTGCGGAAGACCTCGGCGATCTGCGCCGGCTCGTAGCCCGCGGCGCCGCGCAGCAGGTCGAACGATTCGGCGATCAGCTGCATGTCGGCGTATTCGATGCCGTTGTGCACCATCTTCACGAAGTGCCCGGCACCGTCCGGCCCGATGTGCGCGCAGCACGGCGTGCCGTCGACCTTCGCGGAGATGTCCTCCAGCAGCGGCCCCAGCGATTCGTAGGACTCCCGCGAGCCACCCGGCATGATGCTCGGGCCGTGCAGCGCGCCCTCCTCACCACCGGAGACACCGGTGCCGACGAAGTGCAGCCCGCGCTCGCGCAGGTCGGCTTCACGGCGGCGCGTGTCGGCGAAGTGCGCGTTGCCCGCGTCCACGATCACGTCGCCCTTTTCCAGCAGCGGCGCGAATTCCTCGATCACCGCGTCGGTCGGCGCACCGGCCTTCACCATGATCACCACCTGGCGCGGGCGTTCCAGCGAGTCGACGAACTCCTGCGCCGAGTACGCCGGGACGAACTCGCCCTCCGAGCCGAACTGCTCCACCAGGTCCCGCGTGCGCTGCTCGGAGCGGTTGTGCAGGGCCACCGTGTGCCCGTGCCGGGCCAGGTTCCGGGCCAGGTTGCGGCCCATCACCGCCAGGCCGGTGACCCCGATGCTCGCCTTCTTGGTCATGTGCCGCCTTCCGTATCGATCCTGATCGCAGGTTAGTCGCGTACTCCGGTTACGGGCGAGTTGCCGGACCAGCCTGGCCGGACCAGTCGATTTCCGCTGCGTGAGAGGGTAATGTCGGAGCGTCATCGCCGATTAATACGAAACCTTCTGAGGGGTGCCGTGAGACTGGCCTGCCAGGTCGGGGGACGCTGATGGCGAGCACCATCACCTCCCGCCGCAAGCAGCTGGGCAACGAGTTGCGCCACGCGCGCAACGCGGCCCGGATGACGCAACAGGCGGTCGCCGACGTGCTGGGCTGCACCCAGGGCAAGGTGAACAAGATCGAGTCGGGCGCGGTCGGCGTCAAACTCGGTGACGTGCGCGCGATGCTGGACGCCTTCGGCATCGTCGGTGACGAGGCCGAGACCCTGATGAACCTGGCGCGCGCCGCGGCCGGGCAGCGCGGGCACTGGTCCGGCTACCGCTCGGTGGTGCCGCACTGGTTCCGCACCTTCACCGACCTCGAACCCGCCGCCGCGGAAATCCTGACCTGGCACGGCGAGCGCATCCCCGGCCCGCTGCAGTCCGAGCACTACATGCTCAAGCAGTTCACCGAAGCCGGCGCCACCGACGTCACCTCACTGGTGCGCAACCGGCTCGACCGCAAGGCCGTGTTCGACCAGCAGCAGCCGCCGTACTACCGCTTCATCCTGAGTGAAGCCGCGCTGCGCCGGGCCCCCGGCGGGCACTCGCCCGGCGTGATGCTCGACCAGGTGGAGCACTTGCTCGAACTGGAGAAGCGCGCCAGGGTCTACCTGCACGTGCTGCCGTTCGACGCGCGGCTGGCCTCGGTGCCCAACGACTTCACCATCATGCGTTTTCCCGATCGCACCAGGGATTTCGTCTACATCGAGCATTCCGCGGGCGGGCTGTACCTCGACGACCAGAAGGATTTCCAGCTCTTCGTCGACTCGTGGGACCGGCTGCGCGGCGCCGCGCTGGAGCACCAGGACACCCGGCAGTTCTTCAAGGAACTGGCGGAGCACTACCGCGCGCAGTTGGCGAAGGACAGTTCGGCGCCCGGGTAGAAAGTTGCCGTCAGCAGTGGCTGCGGCCGTATGCTGGGGCGGGTGAGCACCACAGGGGGTAGCCGCGCCATGACCGAAAACGACGAGCCGGCCTTCGCTCCGCAGGGCATCGACCTCGAGCGGCCGAACGCGGCCCGCATCTACGACTGGTTCCTCGGCGGTGACGCGAACTGGGCCATCGACCGCGAATTCGGCGAGAAGGCGCTCAAGGCCGTGCCGCACGGCAAGCTCAACGCGCACGTGAACCGCGAGTTCCTCGGCCGCGCGGTGACCTACGCCGTGCGCCACGGCGTCACGCAGTTCCTCGACCTCGGGTCCGGGGTGCCGACCGTGGGCAACGTGCACCAGGTCGCCGACCGGATCGACCCGGACAGCCGCTGCGTCTACGTGGACAACGAGCCCGTCGCCGTGGCGCACAGCCGGATCCTGTTGGAGGAGAACGGCGATCCTCGCAGACACGCGGTGCTCAACGCGGACATGCGCGACGTCGAGCGCGTGTGGACCGAGGCCTTCGAAACCGGCGTGCTCGACCCGGCCAGGCCGATCGGCCTGCTGATGGTGGCGGTGCTGCACTTCGTCTCGCCGGAAGAAGGCGGAGAAGCGGCGGTCGAGCGTTATCGCGCGCTACTGCCACCGGGTTCGCTGTTGATCATGTCACACGGCACGACCGACGGAGTGCCGCCCGAGCATCTGGTTCAGCTCGAGGCCGTCCACGAGCAGTACAAGCAGTCCAGCACCCCCGTCACCCTGCGCACGCGCGCCGAGTTCACCGCGTTGTTCGGTGACTTCGCGCTGGTGGACCCGGGGGTGGTCTGGCTTCCGCAGTGGCGTCTTGACGAGGCGGAATCCGAGGCTACCGCCGAGGTCGCGCATAATCCGCCAGCGTCCTTCATGCTCGGCGGGGTCGCCAGGAAGGGCTGAGTCCGGCTCTTCGTGCCGCTCGGTCGGTGCCAGCAGTCGCACGGTCATGGTTCAGCTCCTCCCGTTCCCGGCGCGGATGTTGTCGATGTTGTCGGTTCGATCCGAAAGCCTGTCCACCCCTGTGTCCTCCCCGGTGAGGATCCCGTGGCCGATCCGCCTCGCCGTGTTCGCCGGAGTGGAGCCGATGTCTCGCGGCTGTCTCCGTGGTGCGGCGATATCCTGACCGTGCCCCCCATCCCGCTAGGAATAATCCTACTCCTAGATTAATCTTGCTGTCGAGCGATCGACGGGTGATCACCCGGGTGGCCCCACCCGCAGGGCGGATTTCTCACGGAGGGTTGCCAGTAGCAGCCTCACCTGGGCCGGGAGTGGTGGGACCCTGAGACATGCATGGAGGTAGGTCAGATGGCGGATTATCCCCGGGTCACCGATTACGACCCGGGCACGGCCGCGGCGCGGTTCGAGGCTTCGGCCTGGGAAAAGTCCTTCGCCAGTGAGCCCAACGGCGGCAACTGCGTGGAGGTCAACCTGGGCGTGCCCGGCCTGGTCGGGGTGCGTGACACCAAGCTGGTGGAGAGTCCGGTGTTCGTTTTCGACGCCGGCGAATGGAACGCCTTCGTGACCGCGGTGAAGGCAGGTCAGTTCGATCTGCACTGAAATCCCGCCGGGAGAGCCGCGCATTCTCAGCCCGTGGAAGAGAGTGCGCTAATTCACAGATCTGGTCAGGGAATTTTCACCGATCCGTGGAAAAGCTCTCCCGGCGGTGTGGATCAGCCCGCGACGCGAGTGCGGGTCCGGCGCCAGGCGAGCACCAGGAAGCCGATGAGACCGGCCAGCGGCAACACGCTGATCGACCAGCTCAGCGCCATCGGCGGCCCCGGCTGTTCGAGCACCGGGAGCTTGCTCAGCTCACCCTCGCCGCGCCCGGCCGGGCCGTCGATGACGAACCGGAACTTCCAGTCGCCCTGGCTGTCCAGCGCCCTGATGTCCAGGCCCCACACGTCCAGCTTGCGGGGGTGCCTGCTCAGCGGGTTCGACCGGCCCTGGCGGCCGGTCTCCGGGTTCGTGGTGGCGAACGTGCCGGACTTGTCCGCGATGCCGCCGTCCGGGATGAAGGTGAAGTCCAGTGACTGCATGGCCTTCAGCGGCCAGGTGCTGAAGCCGACGGTCAGCCCGTACGGCCCGGCCTGCACCCGCTCGGTGTGCACGATGTTCACCGGTTCGTAGGCCGAAGCCGGCGGTGCCGACGCGGCCAGCAGGCCGATCTTCGCCAGCAGGGCGGCCGCGCCGTCGCGGAACTTGCGCATCACACGGTCTCCTTGTCGGATCGAGGGGCCAGCAGCCGCAGCATTCCGCCGAAGCGCCAGCCGAGGAAGCCGCCGAGCAGGCCGAACACGGCCCCCACACCGGCGGTGGCCAGGATTTCGCCGGCCCCGGCCAGGCGGACGTCGTACAGCCAGGTGTCCTGGAACGGCTGCGCGCCCGCGATCACGAACCCGGCGACGGCACCCGAGAGCGCGCCCGCCCAGCGCGGTGCCGAGCCGCTCCGGCCGCTCACCCAGAGCACCAGTTCCGCCAGCAGAGCCGCGCCGATCAGGCACACCGGCATCAGCGACGGCATCGAAGCCACGTCGTCCACGTTGTCCCGCAGCGGCAGGCCGACCGCCGAGGCGTAGGCGTGCGCGGCCCACGGCGAGAACCACCAGGAGAACGCCTGCCAGGCGCTCAGCAGCACGGCCGCGCCGAGCGCGCCACCGGGCCTGCCGAAGAAACCGCGGCCCATTACCACGAGCATCACCGAAAGGAAGGTCATGCCGATGGTGACCGGACTGATTTCGGTGTCCACAGCGGACAATCCGAGCACGGTGACCGAGCTGAACGAGAGCAGCACCGCGATGCTCGCCAGCGTGCCGAACACCCCCCAGCGGTGGTCACGGGCGGCGGCGAACACCATCACCGTGCCGACCATGGTGACCATCACCGACAGCAGCAGCCCGATGTGCGGTGGCGAGTCGATCACCGCGTCGAAGCCGTACAGGCTGTGCCACCACAGGTCCCACAGGCCGTACAGCAGGAACAACGCGCCGCCGGTGCCCGCGATGAGGTACCCGACCGGCGCGGCGAAGGTCCGGCCGAACACGCCGACCGCCTTGCCGCCGACCGCCTCGTCCACCGGCCGCCCGGCGCGCTGGGCCGCGGTGGTGGACAGCACCACCACCAGGCTGATCAGCCCGGCGATCGCGCTGCCGGTGTAGAGGAACAGGTGCGGCAGGGTGAAGAAGGTGTCCGGGCCGACGTCGTCGTGCCACTCCACGTCCCAGGTCAGCCCGACCAGCGTGACCAGCGTGCCGGCGAGCAGGCCGGAGGCCGGTAACCAGGCCCTCGACGCGCTCCTGGTGGCCGCCACCGAACCGGTGAGCGGGACCGTGAGATCCATCGTTTCCTCCCTTAGTTCCCCACGAGCAGTGGGAAGACGAGTTCTTCGGTGCCGCTGTCCGCGCGCAGCCGGACGGTGATCTCCCACTGCCCGGACATCGGCAGCAGGGTCTCCGCGGCGTGGTACCGGCCGGGGACCCGCTCCCGCGCGGGCACCGGCTCCAGTGCGTGGCCCATCTGCGCCATCACCGGTTCGAGCGTCACTTCCAGCCCTTCGACCGGGTGCCCGAACGGATCGGTGACCTCCAGGTCGAACGCGTTCAACCCGGCCTTGGGTTCGTTGACCTGCAGGTTCACCGTGTTGCGGGCGCCGGCGGCGTGCAGGCTCGTCGCACCGTCCGAAGTGGACGGCCACAGCAACCAGGCCAGCACGGCGAGCACGGCGAGTCCGGCGATCACCAGCGTGGTCGGCTTCTTCACGGGCGGTCCCCCTCCGGCACGTCGAGCTGGATGGGCGCGGTCAGCACGGCGAAGTCCCGCATGCCCTGGAACCACAGGCGGTACTTCCCCGGTGCCGGGAAGGTGTAGGTGAACCGGACCTCGGGGCCGTAGGCGGCGACCGTCTCGTCCGGCTGCCCCGACCGGCCGGACATCGACGGCAGGCCGGTCATCGAGTGCACGTGGGCCCAGGTCGGCGCGGTCGCGGCGGCCGTGCCGACCGCGGTCCCGTCGGGCAGGGGGCCGACCACCATCAGGTGCCCGGTCATGCCCAGCCACGGCTGGAGCGTGCCGGTGTCGCCGAACTTCGCGGTCATCGTGGTGGCGGCGTTCGCGTTCACCTCGCCCGCGCTCAGCGTCACCGGGACACCGCCGACCTCCTGCGTGCCGAACCCGGGCGGCTGGGAAACCGGCGCGGGAGCCGGTCCCTCGACGTCCAAAGTGGACCGCAGCAGCTGGGTGCCACCGCCGCGCCGGGCGACTTCGGCGGACAACGCGTACCGGCCGCCTTCGGTGGCGTCGAGCCGGGCGGTGTAGGTGCCGGGGGCCGTGCGCACCGGATGCAGGTGCCGCAAGCGCCCGGACGGCCCGATCGCCACCAGGTGCACCAGCGCGTTGTGGTGCACCACGAGGTCGTCGGCGGGACGGCCGGTGGCGCCATCGGTCAGCCGCAGGGTGAACCCGGCGGGCGTGCCGGACACCGCCAGGTTCAGCGGTGGCCGACTCGTGTCCATTGTGGACGGCGGCAGTGCGTACGGGTCGCCGGCCGATTCGATGGTCGGGTCGAGCACGTCGCGGGCGGGCGGCGGGATGGTCGACGACAGCAGTGCCGCCGTGATCGCGACCGCCAGCGCGGCGACCACCCCGGTCGCCGGAACCACCGCGTGCCAGGACTTCCTGGCGCGCACCGCGGCGAACAACGCCACCAGCAGCAAGGCACCCGCCGCGACGAAACCGCCGTACGCCGCCTTTTCCCAGGGTGCGGGGACCTGCGCGGGAACCACGAACGGGATGCGCGCTACCTGCGTGCTGTCAGCGCTGTCCCTGATGGCCAGTTCCCACGGGCCCGCGTGGTCGACGCCGAGCGTCCCGCTGTACGTACCCGGGGTCGCACCGAGTTCCACCTGCGTGCTCGCGACCGCGCGTCCCGCCGAAAGCGCGCTCAGCTCCAGCGTGCCGGGCGCCGTTCCCGCGTGCGTGATGACGTCCACGCTCAGCGGTCCCGGCACTTCGGTCACCCGCCGCAGCACCACGGTCAGCTCGCGTTCGCCCAATGTCTGCGCCACGTGCACGTCGGTGCCGATCGGCCCGCCATCGGCTGCCGCCGGACCCGCGCCCAGCACCAGGCCGAGCAAAACCAGCAGCACGGCCGACGCGCTCCACCCCTTGACCCTCACCTGCCTCAAGTTAGGCAGTCCAGGGGGTGCGGCGCGTCACAGCGGCGGGGGATTCCCGTGTCCCCAGCACGGGGGACGACCCCCGGGGTCAGTCCCGGGGGGCCGCCCTGACAAGGCCGTGCTGATAGGCGTAGACCACCGCGTGCACCCGGTCGCGCAGGCCGAGCTTCGCCAGGATGCGGGACACGTGCGTTTTCACCGTTTCGTCCCCGACGTGCAGTTCCTCGGCGATTTCGGCGTTGCTGCGTGCGTCGGCGATGAGCAGCAGGACTTCGCGCTCGCGCGAGGTGAGCCGGTCCAGCTCGGCGGGTCCGGCGGGCGGCTCGATGCTGGTGGTGAACCGGGACACCAGGCGCCGGGTGACCGACGGATCGATCAGCGCGTCACCGCGGGCGACCACGCGCATGGCCGAGACCAGTTCCTCGGGCGGCAGGTTCTTCAGCAGGAAGCCGCTCGCCCCGGCGCGCAGCGCGCGGTAGACGTAGTCGTCGTGGTCGTAGGTGGTCAGCACGAGCACCTTCGTCGTGCAGCCGGGCGTGGTCAGGATGGCTTCGGTGGCGGCGAGACCGTCCAGTTTCGGCATGCGCACGTCGAGCACGGCGACATCGGGCCGCAGCCGGGCCACCTCGGCGACCGCGGCCCGGCCGTCGGACGCCTCGCCGACGCATTCGAGGTCCGGCTGGGTGTCCAGGACCGCGCGCATGCCGGAGCGGAACATGGCGTGGTCGTCGGCGAGCAGCACCCGCGTGTTCATGCGCCGTCCACGGGGAAGGTCGCCGAGATCCGCCAGCTCCGGCCGTCGTCGGTCGGCCCGCTGGAGAACTCCCCGCCGAACAACGCGACCCGCTGGCGCAGGCCCGCGAGGCCACGCCGGGTGCCCTCGCCGGTCCTGGCGGCCGGGCCGGGCCTGATCGGGTTGGTCACGCTCAAGCTGATCTCCTCGGTTCGATAGCACAACTTCACGTCCACCGGCCCGCCCGCGCCGTGGCGCAGCGCGTTGGTCAGGCCCTCCTGCGCGACCCGGTAGACCGCGACGTCCACCGAGCCCGGCAGCTCGCCGGGCACGCCCTGGGTGTGCAGCCGCGCGGGCAGCCCGGCGGCGCGGGTGCGCTCCAGCAGTTCCTCCAGGTTGCCGGTCCCCGGTTGGCGGACCGCGGTGTGCTCGCCGTGCAGCAGGTCGAGCATCCGCCGCAGGTCCTCCATGGCCGCCCGGCTGGCCGTCTCCACCGCGGACAGCGACCGGTGCACCGGCGTCTCACCGGCTTCGGCCAGCCCGAGCCGGGCCGCGCCGGCGTGCATGCCGATCGCGCTGACGTGGTGGGAGATGACGTCGTGCAGGTCGCGGGCGACCGAACTGCGTTCCTCGGCCACGGCCCGCCGGACCGCGGCATCCTCACGCCGTTCCAGCTCGGCGATCTGCGCGCGGCGCTCGGTGGTGTAGCGGCCGACCAGCCAGGGGAGCACGGTGTTGGCCAGCAGGATGGCGCTGAGCAGCCGCCAGTCGCGCCCGGCGAGGTTGGCCTCCAGCAGCTCACCGGCGGCCGACCCGGCGATCAGCGCCAGCAGCGAGGCCACCGCGGGCAGCGTGGTCAGCCAGGCCCCGGCGCGGTACCCGGCGATCAGCATGCCCGCGGTGTTGGAGGCCTCGGCGCCGGGCAGGTCGTTGAGCAGGAGCGGGGTGAGCGGGTACAGCACGGCGTGGCCCAGCGCGACCAGGCCGGACAGCCGCGCGGGCCCGGCGAGCGCGAGATCGGCGGCGATCGTGCCGAGCCCGATGACCCAGGTCTGCCAGTGGTCCAGCGGCGGCCCGATCAACAGCGCGACGCTGACGTCGGCCACCATGCAGACGACCGCGATCAGCCACGCCTGGCGCGCCAGCGACCCGGTGATGTCCCGCACCCAGCCGAGCTTGGCACATCCAACCCCCACCCGTACGAGCTTCCCCACGTCCCCACAGCCGAGTCCCACGTTCAGGCAGCCAAGTCCCACGTTCAGGCAGCCAAGTCCCACGTTCCCGCAGCCGAGTTCCACGTTCAGGCACCCGAACCTCACACTCAGGCAGCCGAACCCCACACTCAGGCAGCCGAGTTCCACGTTCAGGGGCCTCAAGCCCGCCGAGTCGGAACGCTATGAGTGGGGCATTACTTGCGTTCAATGCTAGTAATGCCCCATTCATAGCATTGGGCTGGAGCCGTGGGCGGGCGTTCACAGGGGGCGCACAGGTGTTCCACAGGCGGCGCCTACGAGGGTGGCTGACACTGCTATCCATGACCGGTATGCCTGGCCGCGCGGTGCGCGTGCTCGTCGTCGACGACGAGCCGCCGCTGGCGGAGCTGTTGTCCATGGCTTTGCGCATGGAGGGCTGGGAGATCCGCACGGCGGGCGACGGCACGTCGGCGGTGCGCGTGGCCCGCGAGTTCCGCCCCGACGCGGTGGTGCTCGACGTGATGCTGCCCGACTTCAGCGGGCTGGAGGTGATCCGGCGGCTGCGGTCGGAGTTCGAGCACCTGCCGGTGTTGTTCCTGACCGCGAAGGACGCCGTCGAGGACCGGATCGCCGGGCTCACCGCGGGCGGCGACGACTACGTGACCAAGCCGTTCAGCCTCGAGGAGGTCACCCTGCGGCTGCGGGCGCTGCTGCGTCGCGCGCGGGTGGTCACCTCGGCGACGGACTCGCTGCTCACCGTCGGCGACCTGACCATGGACGAGGACACCCGCGAGGTCCACCGCGACGGCACGCCGATCACGCTGACCGCCACCGAGTTCGAGCTGCTGCGCTACCTGATGCGCAACCCGAAACGCGTGCTGAGCAAGGCGCAGATCCTCGACCGGGTGTGGAGCTACGACTTCGGCGGGCAGGCCAACATCGTCGAGCTGTACATCTCCTACCTGCGCAAGAAGATCGACGCGGACCGCCCGCCGATGATCCACACCATGCGGGGTGCGGGCTATGTCCTCAAGCCTGCGAGCTGAGCTGCGGCGGCCGTGGTCGCTGCGACGGCGGCTGATCGCCCAGGTGCTGGCCCTGCTTTCCCTGGTCTGCCTGGCGATCGGCGTGGTCACCGAGTTCGCGCTGCGGGACTTCCTCCTGGAACGGGTGGACAGCCAGCTGACCGCACTGGACAACCGCCCGCCGCCACCCGGTGACGCGCTGCCGCCGGGGCGGCGGGCGCGTTTCGAGCTGATGCCGCTCGGGCAGCCGGACGGCACCGTGGTCGGCCTGGTGTACCGCGGGCAGGTGCGGGACGCGAAGATCCTGGTCAACGGGGAATACACCGACCTCGGCCAGAACGAAGCCGAGACCTTCGTCGGGCTGACGACCCCGCGCAGGCCGGTCACCGTGACCATCGGCGACCTCGGCGAATACCGGCTGCAGGCGACATCGGGACTCGAGGGCGAGATCGTCTTCCGGGCGCTGTCGCTGACCGAGGTGAACGACACGCTGTGGCGGCTCGGCTGGATCTTCGGCGGGGTGGCGCTCTGCGGGCTGGTGCTCGCGGGCGGCATCGCCGCGCTGACCGTGCGCCGCACGCTGCGCCCGCTGGACCGGGTCGCGACCACCGCCGCGCAGGTCAGCGAGCTGCCGCTGGACCGCGGCGAGCCGGCGCTGCCGATGCGGGTGTCCGAAGTGGACACCGACACCCGTACCGA
This sequence comes from Saccharothrix sp. AJ9571, assembly GCF_021725495.1. Lineage (NCBI taxonomy): Bacteria > Bacillati > Actinomycetota > Actinomycetes > Pseudonocardiales > Pseudonocardiaceae > Saccharothrix > Saccharothrix sp. AJ9571. The sequence continues at coordinate 2,893,398 of NZ_CP091382.1, forward strand.
GGTGGGCAAGGTCGGCGCCGCGCTGAACCGGATGCTCGACCACGTCTCCGCCGCGCTGGCCGCCCGTCAGCGCAGCGAAAGCCGCGTGCGGCGGTTCGTCGCCGACGCCAGCCACGAACTGCGGACCCCGCTCGCCTCGATCCGCGGGTACGCCGAGCTGACCCGGCGCAGCACCGCCGATCTGCCCCCGGACTTCGTCTACGCGATGGGCCGCGTGGAATCGGAGTCGACCCGGATGACCGACCTCGTCGAGGAACTGCTGCTGCTCGCGCGCCTGGACGAGGGACGGCCCGTGGTGCACGCCCCGGTCGAGCTGTCCGGCCTGGTCGCCGACGCCGTGGCCGACGCGCACGCGGCCGGTCCGGACCACCGCTGGCTGCTGGACCTGCCGCCCGAGCCGATCAGCGTGGTCGGCGAGGCCGGGCAGTTGCAGCAGGTGGTGCTGAACCTGCTGGGCAACGCCCGCGCGCACACCCCGCCCGGCACCACCGTCCGCACCGCACTGTCCACAGCGGACGGTCAGGTGCGGCTCGTGGTGGCCGACGACGGGCCGGGCATCCCGCCGGAAGTGCTGCCGGAGGTGTTCGAGCGGTTCGCCCGCGGGGACACCTCACGCTCGCGCGCGGCGGGCGGCACCGGGCTCGGGCTGGCCATCGTGGCCGCCGTGGTGGCCGCGCACCACGGGAAGGTGTGGGTGCGGAGCAAGCCCGGCCGCACGGAATTCTCCGTTGTACTCCCGTCTCCATGAAGCATTCACTTGTGGGTGGGGTGCGCGTCAGGTAGGCCGGGTTCGGTGTCGGGAGCCGAACTGAGGAGCCGAAATGCCGCTGAACCGTCGGGATCTGCTGCGCGGGGCCGCCGCCGCGGGCGCACTGGGCGTGGCCTGGCCACTGAGCGGCGGGCTCACGCTCGCGCAGGCCGAGGAGGCCGCCTTCGCGCTCGGCGCCAGCTGGGACGAGGCGCCGTTCACGGTGGGTGTCGCGTCGGGTGACCCGCTGCCGGAGAGCGTGGTGCTCTGGACCAGGCTCGCACCGCAACCGCTCGCCGAGGAACAACCGCTGCCGGACACCGTCGAGGTCGAATGGGTGGTCGCGACCGACTCCGCCTTCCGCCGCCGGGTCGCCCACGGGACCGCGCCCGCCACCGCGGCGCTCGGGCACAGCGTGCACATCGCGGTCACCGGGCTCGAGCCCGCGAGGCGGTACTACTACCGGTTCCGCGCGCTGGGCAAGACCAGCCGCACCGGCCGGACCCGCACCGCGCCCGATGGTCACGTCCGGCGCGTCCGCTTCGCCGCGGCGAACTGCCAGGCCTTCCACGACGGCTTCTACGCCGCCCACCGCGGGATCGCCAAGGAGGACCTCGACTTCGTGGTGCACCTCGGCGACTACATCTACGAGCACGGGCAGGTCGGCGGTGACCACGTGCGCGACCACGAAGGTCCCGCGGTGACCACGCTGCCCGCCTACCGGAGGCGCCACGCGCTGTACAAGAGCGACCCGTCGCTGCGGGCCGCGCACGCCGCCCACCCCTGGTTCATCACCTGGGATGATCATGAGGTCGTCAACGACTACAGCGGCACCACGCCGGGTCTGCGCGCGCGGCGCGACGCCGGGTACCAGTCGTGGTTCGAGCACATGCCGGTCCGCCCGGACCACCCGACGACGCCGCAGGTCTACCGGCAGCGGTCGTGGGGCGACCTGCTCGACCTGTCGATCCTGGACCTGCGGCAGTACCGGTCGGCGCAGAACCTGCCCGACGGCACCATCCTCGGCGGCGCGCAGAAGGCGTGGCTCAAGGACCGGATCAGCCACGCCGGCGACGCGTGGCACTGCTGGGTGAACTCGATCATGCTGAGCCAGCTCGCCAAGCCCGGCGGCGGCTACTACTTCACCGACCAGTGGGACGGCTTCCTCGCCGAACGCCGCGAGGTGCTCACCCATGTGCACGACACCGGGATGCCGGACCTCGTGGTGATCACCGGCGACTGGCACTCCGCCTTCGTCGACGACATCCGGCCCGACTTCGACAACCCGGACGCGCCGGTGATCGGCACCGAGTTCACCGCGCACTCGATCTCCTCGGGCGCCTACTCGCCGGAGTGGAACGCGGCGAACGGGCCGGTGATGGGCGCGGCGAACCCGCACCTGAAGTACTTCGAGGGCAACCGGTACGGCTACGACGTCCACGAGGTCACGCCGCGGCGGTGGAGCACGCACATGCGGGTGATCGGCGACCGGCGCGACCCGAACTCGCCGGTCAGCACCCTGACCACGTTCCACGTCGACCGCGGCAAGGCCGGTTCGCACGAGGACCGCGGCACTCGGACCTCCCCGGCTCAGTACCGGCGCGATCGGTAGGTACACTGGTCGACGGACCCCCGCGGCGTCCATCCTGTGAACCTCCCCAGGGCCGGAAGGCAGCAAGGATAAGCAGGCTCTGACGGGTGCGGGGGTCCCCTTTCGTCTCCGGGGGCCGTTGCCCCTCGGGCCCGTCCGTGGTGTCGGTGCCTGCCGGTAGGCTGCCGCCGTGGCATTAGCGCTGTACCGCAAGTACCGCCCGGCGACCTTCGCCGAGGTGGTGGGTCAGGAGCACGTCACCGAGCCCCTGCGCACCGCGCTCGCGGCCGGGCGAATCAACCACGCCTACCTGTTTTCCGGGCCACGCGGCTGCGGCAAGACCTCCAGCGCGCGCATCATGGCCCGGTCGCTGAACTGCGAGCAGGGGCCCACGCCCGATCCGTGCGGCGAGTGCAGCTCGTGTCGCGCGCTCGCGCCCGAGGGCAGCGGCAGCATCGACGTCACCGAGCTCGACGCCGCCAGCCACGGTGGTGTCGAGGACGCCCGCGAACTGCGTGACCGCGCCTTCTACGCGCCTGCCGAGTCGCGGTACCGCGTGTTCATCATCGACGAGGCGCACATGGTCACCACGCAGGGCTTCAACGCCCTGCTGAAGATCGTCGAAGAGCCGCCAGAGCACCTGATCTTCATCTTCGCCACCACCGAGCCGGACAAGGTGCTGACCACCATCCGCTCGCGGACGCACCACTACCCGTTCCGGCTCATCCCGCCGAGTTCCATGCGGGACCTGCTGGAGCGCAACGTCGCGGCCGAAGGCGTGCCGGTGGAGCCCGCGGTCTTCCCGCTGGTCATCCGCGCCGGTGGGGGGTCCGCGCGGGACACGCAGTCCGTGCTGGACCAGCTGCTCGCCGGCGCCGGGCCGGAGGGCGTGACCTACGACCGCGCGGTGTCGCTGCTCGGGGTCACCGACGTCGCGTTGATCGACGACATGGTCGAGGGCCTGGCCGCGGACGACTCGACGGCCGTGTTCGGCACGGTCGAGCGCCTGACCGAAGCCGGTCACGACCCGCGCCGCTTCGCCACGGACCTGCTGGACCGCCTGCGCGACCTGGTGATCCTGCGCTCGGTGCCGGACGCGGCCACCCGCGGCCTGGTCTCCGCGCCGGAGGACGAGCTGAACCGCATGGTCGCCCAGGCCGAACGGGCCGGGCTCGCGACGCTGTCGCGGTATGCGGAGATCGTGCACAACGGCCTGCTGGAAATGCGGGGCGCCACGGCTCCGCGGTTGTTGCTGGAGCTTTTGTGCGCTCGCATGCTGTTGCCTTCGGCCGCTGATGGTGAGGCGGCGTTGCTGCAGCGGCTGGAACGGCTGGAGCGGCGGGCCACGGTTGCTCCGGCTCCTGCTGCTGATGGGGCTGCGGCTCCTTCGAGTGCATCCGAGCGTTTTCAGAGGCCTTCGCGACGTCCCGGCGACGCCGCCGAGCCCGCTCCGGCTCCGGCTCCGGCTGTCGCTCCGGTTGTCGCGCCTGCCGCCGGTGCCACGCGCGCCGCCGTCTCCGCGCCGCCTGCCCCGGCCGTGGTTCCGCCTGCGCCGGAGCCCGCACCTGAGCCGGAACCGGCTTCCGGGGGGCTGGACGCGGCGGCCGTGCGCCGGGTGTGGCCGGAGTTGCTGGCGGCCATCCGCAAGATCCCTGGTGGCCGGAGCACCGAGGCGATGCTGACGCAGGCCGGGGTGCAGAGCGTCGACGGGTCGTCCGTGGTGCTCACGCACACCGCCGAACCCCTCGCGCGCCGACTCGCCGAGCCGCACAACTCCGACAAGATCGCCGGCGCCCTGCGCGAGGTGCTCGGCGGCGAGTGGCGGGTCACCTGCGTGCACGGCAACGCCAAACCCCAGGCGGCGGCCCCGCAGCAGCAGCGGCAGGCGCCCCAGCAGCAGCACAGCGCGCAGCAGGTGGCCGAGGAGCGGCCGCAGCAACGGTTCCGGCGCCCCTCCGAGGGCAAGCCGGCGCCGCAGCCGCAGCCGCAACAGCCGCCGCCGGAGCCGCCGAAGCCGAAGGTCGCCACCTCCGAGCCCGACATCCCCCTCCCGCCGGAGCCCGAGGACGAAGACGAGTATCTGGAAGCGGCGACCACCCCGCCGCCCCCCAACGGCTCGGTCCCGCCGCCACCGCCGCCCCCGGTCCCGCAGGCGGACGAGGTAGAAGAAAAAGCACACCGCCTGCTCTCCGAACACCTGGGCGCCCGCCCCCTCGACTAACCCAACCCAACGCGACGACGCAGACCTCCGCCGCCTCAATGTGGGACTCAGCTACGGGAGCGTGGAACTCGCCTGCCCGAACGTGGGCTTCGGCTGCCTGAACGTGGAACTCGCCTGCAGGAGTGTGGAACTCGCGCGCCTGAGTGTGGGGTTCGGCTGCCCGAGTGTGGAACTCGGCTGCGGGAGTGCGGAAAGCGCCGTACGCCGAACCCCACACTCAGGCACCCGAACTCCACACTCAGGACGCCGAGTTCCACGCTCAGGCACCCGAGTCCCGCGTTCCTGCATCCGAGTCCCACACTTGGGCGGCCGAGTTCGGCGTTCCTGCAGCCGAGTTCCGCGTTCGGGCAGCCGAACCTCACGTTCAGGCAGCCGAGTCCCGCGTTCCTGCATCCGAGTCCCACACTTGGGCGGCCGAGTTCGGCGTTCCTGCAGCCGAGTCCCGCGTTCAGGTAGCCGAGTTCCGCGTTCGGAAGCTGCTGCACTTGGGTAGCCGAGTTCCCACTTGGGTGGCTGGTGCCGCGTTCTGGGGTCTCGGGTCGGGTTGGGGCGAGTGTTGTGAGTGGGGCATTACTTGCATTGAACGCTGGTAATGCCCCATTCATGGCATTCAGGCCCAGGGGCCGTTGCCGGTGATTCGGGTGGGGGTGATCCGGGCGATCACGGCGGTGGTGGAGCTCCGGTTTTCGAAGGGGTACTGCGGCAGCCCGAGGTAGCGCCGCGCCTGTGCGTCCATCAGGGCGTCGAACTCGTCCGGGATGCCGGGGCCGGTGATCGTGGCGGTGCCGTGCAGCAGGAGGTACTGGCGGAGCCCCCGCACCTCGTCGGGCTCGTGGTCTTCGATGAGCAGGGTGACGCGCGGATCGCGCCGCAGGTTGCGGCCCTTCGGGCGGCCGCCCTCCATGCCGATCAGGATCTCGTCGCCGTCGCGTTCGGCCCAGACCAGGGACGTCTGCGGCGTGCCGTCGGGGTTGATGGTGACCACGGTGGCGTGGTGCGTGGACTCGAACAGCCGGTGCGTGCTTTCGGGAAGCTTCATGCGACCGAGGTTAGGAAGCCGACGGGCACCGGCCGGTATCCTGGGAACCGTGGGTGACTTCGCTGGTGGAGCCGATGTTTTCCTCGCCGACTGCCCGGCCAGGCTGGCCGTGGAGATCATCGCCGACAAGTGGGCGGTGGTGGTCGTCTTCGCCCTCAGCCGCGGCCCGCGGCGGCACGGCGACCTGATCGGGCTCATCGGCGGCATTTCGAAGAAGATGCTCACCCAGACCCTGCGCCGCCTCGAACGGCACGGGCTGGTCGAGCGGGAGGTCTTCGCCGAGGTGCCCCCGCGCGTGGAGTACCGGCTCACCGACCTCGGCAGCACGCTGGTGGAGCCGATCGCCGTGCTCACCAAGTGGGCGGAGAGCTGCGGTGAAGCGGTGGTCGACGCGCAGGAGCGCTTCGACGCCCAAGCGCCCAGATGACTCAGGCACCCGGATGACTCAGGCGCCCAGGTAACTCAGGATGCCACCGGCGATGCCCGCCGCGTACTGCTGCCGACCGTCCGCGGTGGACATCCGCGCGGCTTCGGTGGCGTTGCGCATGTTCCCGCATTCGACGAGGGCCGCCGGGCGTTCGGACAGGTTCAGCCCGGCCAGGTCCTCGCGCGCCGAAAGCCCGTTTTCACCGAGGTAGTCGGAATAGCGAAATCCGTTCTCCCGCAGGGAATCCCGCAGCGACCGGGTCAGTTTCGCGGCCGGCTCGCCCTGCGCGTCGTTCAACGGCGGCGCCGAATAGGCGATGTGGAAGCCGTTCGCGCCGGGGGAGTTGTTGCCGTCGGCGTGGATGGAGACCACCGCCGCGGCCTGCGCCGAGTTGCCGATCTCCGCGCGCTTGTCCACGCACGGCCCGACCGAGGTGTCGTCGTCCCGGGTGAACACCACGCGGATTCCCTTGTCCGCCAACAGTTTTCCGGTCCGTTGTGCCACGTCGAAGGTGAACGCGTGCTCGGCGTAACCGTCGTTCGTGGTGGTGCCGGTGGTGTTGCAGGGCTTGGTCCGGCCGCGCCCGGCGGGCACCTTGCGGTTGATCGCCGCCGGGTTGGCCGCGTTGCCGCCGTTGTGCCCTGGGTCGAGCACGACCACCGGCGCTTCGACCGGGGGCGGAGTGCTGGTCACCGGCGGTGCTGCGGACGACGGCGGAGCCATCGGTGGCGAGGTAACCAGGGGCGGCGGGGCCGCCGTTGGAGCTGGTGTTTCCGCAGAGCAGCCGGCCACCAGCACCATCGCCGTCACGGCCAGCGCCTGTCGAATCACACCGACACCGTGTCACACCGGTGGCCCCGGCTAGGCTGGAGGTAGGCGTACTCACCCGAGCTAGCGATCGGACGGACGAATGGTGCAACCCGGCGGCGGCTTCGACATGCAGCAGATCCTGCAGCAGGCGCAGAAGATGCAGGAGCAGCTGGTCAGCGCGCAGGACGAACTGGCGAAGGCCGAGGTCACCGGCACCGCGGGCGGTGGACTGGTGACCGCGGTGGTCAGCGGCGGACTCGAGCTGAAGAGCCTGACCATCGACCCCAAGGTGGTCGACCCCGAGGACACCGAGACCCTGGCCGACCTGGTGGTCGCCGCCGTCCGCGACGCCACGGCCAACGCGCAGAAGCTCACCGAGGAGAAGCTCGGCCCGCTCGCCGGCGGTCTCGGTGGCGGCGGCATGCCGGACCTGGGTGGTCTCGGCCTGCCCGGGCTTCCCGGTCAGTAAGGCGTCACCTTGTACGAAGGGGTGGTCCAGGACCTCATCGACGAGCTCGGGCGGCTGCCCGGGGTCGGGCCGAAGAGCGCCCAGCGCATCGCCTTCCACCTGCTCGGCGCCGACCCGGTGGACATCGGCAGGCTGCAGGAGGTCCTGGGCAAGGTCAAGGAGGGCGTGCAGTTCTGCGAGATCTGCGGCAACGTCTCCGAGCAGACGACCTGCCGCATCTGCCGGGACGTCCGCCGCGACCTTTCGCTGATCTGCGTGGTCGAGGAGCCGAAGGACGTGCTCGCGGTGGAGCGCACCCGCGAGTTCAAGGGCCGCTACCACGTGCTCGGCGGCTCGCTCGACCCGTTGTCCGGCATCGGCCCGGACCAGTTGCGCATCCGTGAACTGCTGGCCCGCATCGGCGGGGAGGAGGTCACGGAGGTCATCATCGCCACCGATCCGAACACCGAGGGCGAGGCCACCGCGACCTACCTGGTCCGCATGCTGCGCGACTTCCCCGGGCTGTCGGTCACCCGGCTGGCCTCGGGCCTGCCGATGGGCGGCGACCTGGAGTTCGCCGACGAACTGACACTGGGGCGCGCGCTGTCGGGCCGCCGCGCCCTGTGATCGTCGAGCGGGTGCTCGCGGGACGGCCCGCGCTCGGCGGCGTCCGGCTGGTCGCCGTCGACGGGCCGTCCGGCGCGGGCAAGACCACGCTGGCGGGCAACCTGCTCGCCGGATTCACCGAGCGCGGGGTCGACGCGCTCGGCATCGGCACCGACGAATTCGCCACCTGGGACGATCCGGTGTCCTGGTGGCCCCGGTTGCGCGACGGCGTGCTCCGGCCGCTCGCGCGCGGCCGCGGCGGTGCCTATCGCCGGATGGACTGGACCTCCGGCATCCCCGTCCCGGGTGAGTTGATCACTGTGCGTGTACCCGAGGTCCTGGTGCTCGAGGGCGTTTCCGCGGGCCGCGCCTCGGTGCGTGCTCACCTAACGTGCTTGGCCTGGCTCGATGGTCTGGACCAGGCCACCCGGCTGGAACGCGCCGTTTCCCGCGACGGGGAAAGGGAGCGAAAGCACCTGCGCGAATGGCAGGACTTCGAGCTCGGCTGGTTCCTCGCCGACCGCACCGCGGCCGCCGCGACGGTGCGCATCGAGTCCAACGCGGTGCGTCCGTTCGTACCAGTGGCACCGAAATTCGCCACGCACAGTCATTATTCGTGAGCGCAATGCGCCGACGGAGTCACTCACGTAGCGCGATCGTAACCTCGAGTGCTTAAGTGAGCGCCCGATAACCGACTAGTGTCGGCCACCAACCAATGCGCCGCCCGGCTGTCCGATAACCGGGCGGTCCGATCTGAACATGTCCAAGGGGTGCCAACATGCTCCAATCGCGAGGCGCTCGAACGCGTCGAATCGCCCTGATCGGGCTATCCGGTGCGCTCGCGCTCTCTGTGACCGCCTGTGCCGAATCCCAGCGTGACGCCGGGGCCGACAACGCAGGCACGTTCATCTTCGGAGCCGCCGGCAACCCGAAGATGTTCGATCCCGTCTTCAACGACGAGGGTGAGACCTTCCGCATCACCCGGCAGATGTACGACACGCTGCTGCAGAACAAGCCGGGTACCGCCGAGGTCGTCGGTTCGCTCGCGGAGAAGTGGGAGTCCAGCAACGAGGGCAAGACCTGGACGTTCAACCTGCGCAAGGGCGTGACCTTCCACGACGGCACCCCGTTCAACGCCGCGGCCGTCTGCTTCAACTTCGACCGCTGGTTCAACATGAAGGGCAAAGCCGCCCAGAGCCAGATGATCTACTACGGCGACGTGTTCGAGGGCTTCGCGGCCAACGAGGGCGACGCCGCCGGCGACCCGGTCTACAAGAACTGCGAAGCCAAGGACGACTCGACCGCCGTTCTCAACCTGAACAAGTCGAAGGGTGCCTTCCCGGCCGCGTTCACCCTGCCGTCGCTGTCGATCTCCAGCCCGGACGCGCTGAAGAAGTACAACGCCGACCAGGTCACCCAGACCGGCGACTCCTTCTCCTACAGCGACTACGCGAACTTGCACCCGACCGGCACCGGTCCGTTCAAGTTCGAGGGCTACGACCAGGGCAAGGGCGAGATCACCCTGGTCCGCAACGACGCCCACTGGGAAAAGGCCAAGCTCGACAAGCTCATCTTCAAGGTGATCAAGGACGAGAACGGGCGCAAGCAGGCGCTGAAGGCCGGTGAGATCCAGGGCTTCGACTACCCGGCGCCCGCGGACTACCAGCTGCTGCGCAACGAGGGTCAGAACGTGCTGATCCGCCCCTCGTTCAACTTGCTCTACCTGGGCATCAACCAGTCGGGCAACCCGAAGCTGGCTGACGTGAAGGTGCGCCAGGCGCTGGCCCACGGCATCAACCGCGAGCAGTTCGTGAAGAGCAAGCTGGCCGAGGGTTCCGAGGTCGCGACCGAGTTCGTGCCCAAGGCGATCGCCGGTTACACCGAGGACGTGCCGAAGTACGCGTACGACCCGGAGAAGGCCAAGCAGCTGCTCAAGGAAGCCGGTGCCGAGGGCCTGACGCTGAAGTTCTACTACCCGACCGAGGTCACCCGGCCGTACATGCCGAACCCGGCCGACACCTTCACCTCGATCTCCGAGGACCTCAAGGCCATCGGCATCAACATCGAGCCGATCGCCAAGCCGTGGAACGGCGGGTACAAGGACGACGTGCAGAAGCACGGCAAGCACGACCTGCACCTGCTCGGCTGGACCGGTGACTACAACGACGCCGGCAACTTCGTCGGGACCTTCTTCGGCCGCGAGAAGCCGGAGTTCGGGTTCAAGAACGACCAGCTGTTCCAGGCGCTGGCGACCGCCGACGGCACCCAGGGCGACGGTCCGCACGCCCAGGCCTACCAGGGCGTGAACAAGCAGATCATGGAGTTCCTGCCCGCGGTCCCGATCGCGTACCCGACCCCGGCGCTGGTCGTCGGGCCGAAGGTGCAGGGCATGGTGCCCAGCCCGCTCACCGACGAGCGCTTCAACACGGTGAGCCTCGGATAGCCCGAGCCTGCTACACCTAGCCGACCAGGGGCGGGACGCGTATTCTGCGTCCCGCCCCTTGGCCCGCCACCACCTGGGCTATCAAGAGAGACCTCCTTCCCATGCTCCGATTCATCGTGCGTCGGTTGCTACAAGCGATCCCGACGCTGTTGATCCTGTCCATCCTTGTCTTCGCCTGGCTCCGCGCACTGCCCGGTGGACCAGCGGGCGCGCTGCTCGGCGACAAGGCCACCCCCGAAAAGATCGCCGAGCTGAACCAGATCCTCGGCCTCGACCAGCCGATCTTCATCCAGTACTTCAAGTTCCTCGGCCGCGTGCTCACCGGTGACTTCGGCAGCTCGCTGATCTCCACCCAGCCCGTGCTCTCCGAGATCGCTTTCGCACTCCCCGCGACGCTCGAGCTGTCCATCGCCGCGCTGCTGCTCGCGGTCGGCCTCGGCATCCCGCTGGGCTACGTCGCCGCCCGCTTCCGCGGCGGCTTCCTGGACAACGCCACGATCATGGCCACCCTGGTCGGGGTCGCCGTGCCGGTGTTCTTCCTCGGTTACCTGCTGCAGTTCGTCTTCGCCGAGAAACTGGGCCTGTTCCCGGTCGGCGGACGGCAGGACACGCTGATCGGCGCCACCGACGTGACCGGCTTCGCCGTGCTCGACGGGCTGCTCACCCAGGAGTGGGACGCGTCATGGGACGCGATCGTGCACCTGGTGCTGCCCGCCGCGGCGCTGGCCACGATCCCGCTGGCGGTGATCGTCCGCATCACCCGCGCCTCGGTGCTCGACGTGCTGAACGAGGACTTCATCCGCACCGCCCAGTCCAAGGGGCTCGCCGGGCCGACCATCCGCCGCCGGCACGTGCTGCGCAACGCGCTGCTCCCGGTGGCCACCACGATCGGCCTGCAGACCGGTTTGCTGCTCGGCGGTGCCGTGCTGACCGAGCGGGTGTTCAACCTCAACGGCATCGGCTCGCTGCTGGCCGAGGGCATCGAGCGGCGTGACTACCCGCGGCTGCAGGCGCTGATCCTGCTCGGTGCGGTGGTCTACGTGCTGGTGAACATGCTGGTCGACGTCTCCTACGGCATCATCGACCCGAGGGTGCGTGTGCGATGACCAACATGTTGTCCCGCAAGAAGGACAAGGTCGACGACCTCGCCGCCACCGCCGGGCACAGCCTGGCGCAGCAGGCCATCCGCCGGATGTCGCGCAGCCCGGTGGCGATCACCGGCGCGGTGATCACCGGGTTGTTCGTCCTGCTCGCGGCGTTCGCGCCGCTGCTCACGCCGAAGGACCCGTACGAGCGCTACCTGCAGAGCGAAGTGGCGCTGGGCCAGGGGATCATCCCCGGTCCGCAGGCCGGCTTCCCGCTCGGTGTCGACGACTTCGGCCGCGACCTGCTCTCCCGGATGCTCGTCGGCGCGCAGCAGACCCTGCTCGTCGGCGTGATGGCCACGCTGATCGGCCTGGTCATCGGCATGATCATCGGCGGGATCGCGGGTGCGTTCGGCGGCTGGGTCGACACCGTGCTGATGCGCCTGGTGGACGTCATGCTGTCCATCCCGAGCCTGCTGCTGGCCATTTCGATCGCCGCGCTGGCGGCGAAGCCGAGCCAGTGGACGGTGATCATCGCGGTCGCCATGGTGAGCGTGCCGATCTTCGCCAGGCTCCTGCGCGGCACCATGCTCGCGCAGCGCTCCAGCGACCACGTGCTGGCGGCGACCTCGCTCGGCGTCAAGCGGCACACCATCGTGCTGCGGCACATGCTGCCGAACTCGCTGGGCCCGGTCATCGTGCAGGCCACGCTGACGCTGGCCACCTCGATCATCGAGGCGGCGGCGCTGTCGTTCCTCGGCCTCGGCGACCCGGACCCGACCCGTGCGGAGTGGGGCCTGATGCTGGGCAAGGCGGCCAGGCAGTTCCTGGACATCCGCTCGGAACTGGCCTTCTACCCGGCCATCGCGATCATCATCGTGGCGCTGGGCTTCACCCTGCTCGGGGAGTCCATGCGCGAGGCACTCGACCCGAAGAACAGGCGGTGAGATGACATGGCTCTGCTCGAAGTACGCGACCTGAAGGTCGTCTTCCAGCGCAAGGGCGAGCGGCCGTTCACCGCGGTGGACGAGGTCAGCTTCGACGTCGAACCCGGCCAGACGGTCGGGCTGGTCGGCGAGTCCGGCTGCGGCAAGTCGGTGACCTCGCTGGCGATCATGCGGCTGCTGGCCAAGCGCGGCAACAAGGTCACCGGTTCGGTCAAGTTCGAGGGCACCGACCTGCTGAAGCTCGGCGAGGGCGAGATGCGGGACCGGCGCGGCCGGGACCTGGGCATGGTGTTCCAGGATCCGCTGTCCTCGCTGAACCCGGTGATCCCGATCGGCATCCAGGTCACCGAGGTGCTCGAACGCCACCGCGGCATGTCCCGCAAGGCGGCCATGGTCGAGGCCGGTGACCTGCTGGCCAAGGTCGGCATCCCGGACCCGACCCGGCGCCTGACCGAGTACCCGCACCAGCTTTCCGGCGGGATGCGGCAGCGCGCGCTGATCGCGATCGCGCTGGCCTGCCGGCCGCGGCTGCTCATCGCCGACGAGCCGACCACCGCGCTCGACGTGACCATCCAGGCGCAGATCCTGGCGCTGCTGCAGGAACTGGTGCGCGACACCGGCACCGCGCTGATCATGATCACGCACGACCTCGGCGTGGTGGCCGGCCTCTGCGACGAGGTGAACGTGCTCTACGGCGGCAAGATCGTGGAACGGGCCGAGCGGCACGCGCTGTTCGCCGAGCCGCGGCACCCGTACACCCACGGGCTGCTCGCCTCCATCCCGCGGCTGGACGCCGGGCGCGGGGAGAAACTGGTCCCGATCCGCGGTTCGGTGGCCGACAACATTCCGTGGGACAACGGGTGCGCCTTCGCGCCCCGCTGCCCGAACGCGCTGGACACCTGCCGCCAGGTGACCCCGGCACTGGAGCCGGACGGGGCCGGGCTGCTGCGCTGCCACAACCCGGTGGCGCTGCCGAAGGCGACCGCGGGGGAGGGAGCCCGATGAGCGAGAACAACGACGTGCTGGTCAGCGTCGAGGGCCTGAAGGTGCACTTCCCGATCAAGCGCGGCGTGGTGATCGACAAGACCGTCGGTTACGTCTACGCCGTGGACGGGGTGGACCTGTCGATCGAGCGCGGGGAGACCTACGGGCTGGTCGGCGAGTCCGGCTGCGGCAAGTCCACCCTCGGGCGGGCGATGCTGCGGCTGACCGAGCCGACCGAGGGTTCGGTGGTCTTCGACGGCACCGACGTGGCCAAGCTCAAGGGCGAGAACCTGCGCAAGATGCGCCGGCGGATGCAGATGATCTTCCAGGACCCGCTGTCCAGCCTGGACCCGCGCCAGTCGGTGGAGTCCATCCTGGTCGAGGGCATGCGCGCGCACGGGCTCGACAAGGGCAAGGAGCAGACCGCGGCGCGGTTGCGCGAGCTGCTCAACTCGGTCGGCCTGCCGGAGAGTTCGCTGCGGAAGTACCCGCACGAGTTCTCCGGGGGACAGCGCCAGCGCATCGGCATCGCGCGGGCGCTGGCGGTCGAGCCGGACCTGATCGTGGCCGACGAGCCGGTGTCCGCACTGGACGTCTCGGTGCAGGCGCAGGTGGTCAACCTGATGGAGGAGCTGCAGGACCGCCTCGGGCTGACCTACCTGGTGATCGCGCACGACCTGGCCGTGGTGCGGCACATCTCCGACCGGATCGGCGTGATGTACCTGGGTTCGCTGGTGGAGGAGGCCGACTCCGACGCGTTGTACGAGGAGCCGCTGCACCCGTACACCCGGGCGCTGCTCTCGGCGATCCCGGTGCCGGACCCGGTGGTGGAGGACAGCCGCGAGCAGATCCTGCTCGCCGGTGACCTGCCCTCGCCCGCCAATCCGCCGACCGGCTGCCGCTTCCACACGCGGTGCCCGTGGAAGCAGGAGACGCTGTGCGACACCGAGCGCCCGCAGCTGCGGGTCCTCGAGGGCGCGGCGCCCGGTCACCGGGTGGCCTGCCACTGGGCCGAAGACATCCGCGACGGCCGGATCAAGCCGCACGAGGTGCCGGCGGAACTGGTGGAGGTGGACGCGGGCGTGAACCCCGACGTCCCGCACGTGGCCTCGGTCGTCGAGGCGATGGACGTGTAGGGCTATTGCGATAACGGCCCCACCGGGTTTCCGCCGGTGGGGCCGTTTTCATGGCAACATCACTGTTATGCGGGTCACAGTGCTGGGGGCGTCCGGACGGACGGGGATCCACGTGGTGCGGATGCTGCTGCGGCAGGGTCACACGGTGCGGGCGGGCGTCCGCGGCAAACGTCGTGGCGAGGAAGCCGCCGCGCTCGGTGCCGAGCCGGTGATCGCGGACCTGGCCTCCTTCCCGGAGGCGCTGGTCGACGCCTGCGCCGGGGCCGACGTGGTGATCAACACCGCCGGGGCGGCCGATCCGGACCCGTCCGCGGTGAACCTGGTCGACCGCGACGGCGCCATCGCCGCGGTCCGCGCGGCCGAGAAGGCGGGTGTGGTCCGCTTCCTCCAGCTCTCCGCGCAGTTCGCCGACTCCCCGGACCAGGGCGACCGGCTGGTGCGCTCGTTCCTCCTGGCCAAGCAGGCTTCCGACAGCATCCTGCGCCGGTCCAGCCTGACCTGGACGGTGGTCCGGCCCGGCACGCTCACCGACGACCCGTTCACCGGCCGGGTCCGGCTCGCCGGGCACCTCGAGCCCGGGCGGATTTCGCGGCAGGACGTGGCCGCGGTGCTGGTGGCGTCACTGAGCGAGCCGCTCACGGAGAACCGCGGGTTCGACGTCCTCGCCGGTGAGGTTCCGCTCGGCACGGCGCTGGCGTCGATCAGCTGATCCGCTGGTCGAGCCGAGCAGTACCCCGCCCACCAGCACCAAGCCCGCCAGGATTTCCACCGGGTGCGGCCGTTCGCCGAGGAACACGAACGCGCCCGACATGCCGACCACCGGCACCAGCAGCGAGAACGGCGCGACCCGGCCCGCCGGGTAGCGCTGCATCAGCAGGGTCCACAGGCCGGAGCCGATGATGGTGCCGAAGAGCACGATGTAGGCGAGCCCGGCCATCGAGGTCCAGCCGGTGGGGGTGGCGATCGTGGTCAGCGCGGTCCAACCGGCTCCCGGGCCTTCGACCAGCATCGACAGCGCGAGCATCGGCAGCGGCGGCACCACGGACATCCACAGCGTGAAGTGCAGCGCGTTCGACGGCTTGGCGCGTCGTGTGCTGAGGTTGCCGACGGCCCAGCTCAGCGCGGCCAGCAGGGTGAGCAGCACCGGCAGGAGCGCGGCCGTCTCGGCCTGCTGCGCGGCGATCGCCGCCATCGCACCCATCGCGACGACGATGCCGACGGTCTGGCGGCGGCTGAACTTCTCGCGCAGGAACACCGTCCCGAGCAGCACGGTGAACGGCGCCGACGCCTGCAGCACCAGTGACGCCAGCCCGGTCGGCATGCCGATGTCCATCGCGATGAACAAGAAGGCGAACTGGCCGGTGCCGAAGCCGAGGCCGTAGCCGAGCAGGTGACGCAGCTTCACCTTCGGCCACGGCACGAAGAGGATGGTCGGCACGGCGATGACGGCGAACCGCAGCGCGCCGGCGAACAACGGCGGGAAGTGCCCGAGCAGGGCGTGGATGGCGAGGAAGTTGCAGCCCCAGAGCACGGCGACCAGCAACGCGGTGAAGAGATCTCGGCGGGCCATGCGTCCACTGTGCAGCCCACGATCGTGAAGGACCAGCGAGAATATTTGCAATGACCTTGAAGCGCGTCTTCAGGATTGCTCTAGGCTGCCGCGCATGGACATCGGGCGGTTGCGGACCCTGCGCGAGTTCGCCGACCGGGGCAGCGTGACGGCGGCGGCCAGGGCGTTGCACTGCACGCCGTCGGCGGTCTCGCAGCAGCTCCGGGCGTTGCAGGCGGAGGTCGGCCTGCCGTTGACCGAACCGGCGGGCCGCGGGCTCCGGCTCACCGACGCGGGCCGCGCGCTGGTCGCCCGGGCCGACGAGGTCCTCGCCGCGCTGGAGCGGGCGGAGTCCGAACTGGACACCTACCGCAGCGTGCCGCGCGGCCGGGTCCGGTTGGCGATGTTCCCGTCGGGCGCGCTGTTGTTGCTGCCGGGCCTGCTGCACCGGGTCGCCGAGTTCGACGGGCTCGAGCTGGACGTGCGCGACATCGACATGACCCGGCCCGAGGTGCCGGGCCTGGTCGCCGACTTCGACCTGGTGGTGACCCACCGCGACGAGCACGCGCCACCCTTCGGCTCCGACCGGCACGACGTGGTCCACCTGCTGCGTGAGCCGCTGGACGTGGCACTGCCACCGGGACACCGGCTCGGCGGTGAGGAACGCGTCGACCTCGCCGACCTGGCGGGGGAGCGCTGGATCGGGGTCGACGTCGGGTTCCCGGTGGACGACGTGCTGCGGTCGCTGACCGTGCGGACCGGCGTGCAGCCGACGGTGTTCCAGCGGATCAACGACTTCCGGGTGATCGAGGCGCTGGTCGGGGCCGGGCACGGGGTGGCGCTGCTGCCGCGGTACGCGATCAGCCGCTCGGCGGGCGACTGCCTGCTGCGGCGCCCGCTCGCCGGGATCCGCGCCGCCCGGCACATCGAGGTGGTGCTGCGCAAGGGCGCGGCGAGCCGTCCCGCGGTGGCCGCCGTGCTCGACGCACTGCACGCCGAGGTCGCCGCGACGACCGGGACTTCCGGGCGAATTCCCGGAACCATGCCAGGTTCTGTCATGGTTCGGGCCGATGCTGGGTCTCGTTGATGAACGACGAGAACGGAGCACGCATGGGAAGCGCACTGTCGGGCAAGGTGGCGCTGGTGGCCGGGGGTACCCGCGGCGCGAGCCGGGCCATCGCGGTCGAACTCGGCCGCCTGGGGGCGACGGTGTACGTCACGGGCCGCACCACCAGGACCCAGCGGTCCGAAGTGGACCGCCCGGAGTCCATCGAGGACACCGCGGAACTGGTGGAACGCGCGGGTGGCAAGGCGATCGCGATCCGGGTGGACCACCTGGAGAGCGCGCAGGTGGCCGAGCTGGCGGCGCGGGTGGACCGCGAGCAGGGGAAGCTGGACATCCTGGTCAACGGCCTGTGGGGCGGTGACGGGTTCCTGGAGTGGGACGCGCCCATCTGGAAGCACGACCTGGAGAAGGGCCTGCACCAGCTGCGGCTGGGCGTGCACTCGCACCTGATCACCAGCCACCACCTGCTGCCGCTGATGATCCGGCAGCCGGGTGGGCTGGTGGTCGAGATGACCGACGGCACGCAGGAGTACAACGCGAACTACCGCAAGGGGGCGACGCTGCCGTACTACCTGGCGAAGGCGAACGGGCACCTGCTGGCGATCGGGCAGGCGGCGGAACTGGAGCCGTACGACTGCACGGCGATCGGGTTCACCCCGGGCTGGCTGCGCTCGGAGGCGATGCTGGAGGCGTTCGGCGTCACCGAAGCCAACTGGCAGGACGCGACGGCCGAACACCCGCACTTCTGCATCTCGGAAACCCCGACGTTCGCGGGCCGCACCGTCGCCGCCCTGGCCGCAGACCCGGACCGGGGCCGATTCGCGGGTCAGACGGTGAGCAGCGGCCAGCTGGCCCAGCTGTACTCGATCGACGACATCGACGGCAGCCGCCCGGACGCCTGGCGCTACATCACCGAAGTCGAATCAGTCGGCAAACCCGCCAACCCCACCGGCTACCGCTAACCAATCCCCACCCCCGCCCGAGTCCCACGTTCGCGCACCCGAGTTCGACATTCGTGCATTCGAGTCCTACGTTCGCGCACCCGAGTTCCACACTCGTGCATTCGAGTTCGACATTCGAGCGCGCGAATTCCACGTTCAGGTAGCCGAGTTCCACATTCGGGCAAACGAGTTCTACGTCGGGGTAGCCGAGTCCCACGTTCAGGGGCCGAGTTCTACGTTCGGGCGGGCGAGCCTGCGTTCGGCCGTGGAGCCACCAGCCATGTCACGAATGTGGCTTTCGGGACGCCAGACGTCCCGAAAGCCACATTCATGACACCGGTCCGCGACACGTTCACGTGGATTACGAACGTATCCGCGACGTTTCTCCTGCACCGCGCGAGAAGGCATCACTATCGGCTGTTCTGCCTGCTCGACTACGAGGCGAAAGGCGTGAGCAAGTATCGGCGCCGCAATCCGCGGTCGTTCAGCTGATCAGGGCGCGTCGCCGGCTGATGTGTTCGGCGACGTCCTCCGGGGCATCCGTCATCCCGGTTCGCAGTGGCTGCGTGACCTTCGCCTGCTCATCGGCGGTCAGCGGCTCCAGTGTGATGCGCAGGCCGAGTGCCGCCGCGATTTCGGCCAGCGTGCCGATCGTCGGGTTGCGCTGGCCGGGCGACGACAGGAGCCGCCGTACCACCGAAGGGGTCTCGCTGATCGCCCGCGCCAGCTCGGCCTTGCTCAGTTCGTCGTCCCGCCGCGCCTGGTCGAGGCCGTTGATCAGCCGGTCGACGGTCTCGATCCGGACGCTTTCGACGATGTGGGCCCGCAGCAGTTCCGGGTCACGGAGGTCTTCCACCAGGTCGTCCCAGAACTGGGACCTCGTCATGGGACACCTCCGGCGTAGCGTGACATTTATGCTACGCCTGGCTGGCCGGATCGGCAATGGCGGGCCGCGGGGCGTTTCGGGTGGCCATCGCGGCGCCGACGTCCGCCAGCGCCGCCCGGACCGAGGCGGGTGAAAGGACCTCCACCTCACTCCCCAAAGAGGTCAGCTGTCCGACGGCGATGTGCTCGGTTTCCATCATCAGCCGCGCCTGGATCCAGCCGTCCGCGAGGGGGTGGTGTTCCAGCAGCGACGAACCCATCGACTCCAGCCCCAGCACCTGTGGCAGCCGCCGGAAGGCTCGGGCGCTCAGCCGTAGGGTGACCTCCAGCTGCATGGTCCACCGCTCGAACTCCGCCGACGACTGGCGCCACCAGCCCGCCAGGTCGAAGTCCGCGGGCCGCGGAAAGCGCTGGTCGAGTAGCTCCGCGTCGGTGATCCGGCCCACCCGGTACGTGCGGATCGCGTCGTCCTCCGGGACCCGGGCGACCAGGTACCAGACCCCCGCTTTGAGCACGAGGCCCAGCGGCTCGAGCAGGCGTTCGGTGAGCTTGTCCCGCCGCTGGTAGGAAATCCGGAGCTGCCGCGACTCCCACACCGCCCGCGTCACCACGGCCAGCGAGCCAGCCGAGTCCTCGCCGCGGAACCAGCCGGGCGCGTCCAGGTGGAAGCGCCCGGCCACGTGTTCCGCCTGCTCACGCAGCTCCTTCGGCAGGCTCGCCGACACCTTCGCGTGCGCCGCCGACACCGCGGTTCCCAGGCCGAGCGCGCCCAGCGCCTCCGGGACGCCGAAGGCGAAGATCGCCACGGCCTCCCGCGAGGTCAGCCCGTCGAGGCGGGCGCGCCAGCCATCGACGAGGCGCACCCCGCCGTTGCGGCCCTGCTCGGTCCACAGTGGAACGCCGGCGTCGCGGAGCGCGGCCAGGTCGCGGTGCATGGTCCGCTCGGACACGCCGAGCTCGCCGGCCAGTTCCGCCGCCGTCGCCCCGCGTTTGCGCTGCAGGGTGAACAACAGGGCGACCAGCCGCTCGGCGCGCACGTCCGCCTACCGGTGCGAGCGGTTCACCGCGGACACCACGGCCCGCAGCGAGGCCGTGACGATCGACGGGTCCACGCCGACGCCCCAGAACACGCGGTCGTCGATCGCGCATTCGATGTAGGACGCCGCCTTCGCGTCGTCACCCGGGGTGAGCGTGTGCTCGCTGTAGTCCAGCAGCCGCAGGTCGAAGCCGACCCCGGCCAGCGCGTCGAAGAACGAGGCGATCGGGCCGTTGCCGCGGCCGGTGATCTCGTGCTCGTCGCCGTCCACCCGGACCGTCGCGGCGATCTCGTACTCACCGCCGCCGTTGTCGGTCACGTGCTGGCGCACCAGCTCCAGCGGCACCTTCGGCTCCAGGTACTCGGCCGAGAACGCGGTCCACATGGTGGTCGCGTCGACCTCGCCACCGGCGGTGTCGGTGTGCCGCTGGATGGTCTTGGAGAACTCGATCTGCAGCCGCCGCGGCAGGTCCAGCTGGTGCTCGCTCTTCATGATGTAGGCCACGCCGCCCTTGCCGGACTGCGAGTTCACCCGGATCACGGCCTCGTAGTTGCGGCCGACGTCCTTCGGGTCGATCGGCAGGTACGGGACCTCCCACGGGTGCTCGTCCACCGGCACGCCCGCCTTCTCGGCGGCCTTGCCCAGCGCGTCCAGCCCCTTGTTGATCGCGTCCTGGTGGCTGCCGGAGAACGCGGTGAACACCAGGTCACCGCCCCACGGGCTGCGCTCGGGCACCGGCAGCTGGTTGCAGTACTCGACCGTGCGCTTGATCTCGTCCATGTCGGAGAAGTCGATCTGCGGGTCGATGCCCTGGCTGTACAGGTTCATGCCCAGCGCGACCAGGTCCACGTTGCCGGTGCGCTCGCCGTTGCCGAACAGGCAGCCCTCGATCCGGTCCGCGCCCGCCTGGTATCCCAGCTCGGCGGCGGCGATGCCGGTGCCGCGGTCGTTGTGCGGGTGCAGCGACAGGATCACCGAGTCGCGGCGCTCCAGGTTGCGGTGCATCCACTCGATCGAGTCGGCGTAGACGTTCGGCGTGGCCATCTCGACGGTGGCGGGCAGGTTCAGGATCGCCGGGCGCTCGGGGGTCGGCTTCCAGATGTCGGTGACCGCGTTGCACACCTCGGCGGCGTAGGACAGCTCGGTGCCGGTGTAGGACTCCGGCGAGTACTGGAAGCGGAAGTCGGTGTCGGAGTACTTCGCCGCGTACTCGACCACCAGGTCCGCGGCCTGCAGCGCGATCTTCTTGATGCCCTCGCGCTCCTCGCGGAAGACCACGCGGCGCTGCAGGATCGAGGTGGAGTTGTAGATGTGGACGATCGCGCGCGGGGCGCCCTCCAGCGCCTGGAAGGTGCGCTCGATCAGCTCCGGGCGGCACTGGGTCAGCACCTGGATGTGCACGTCGTCGGGGATGGCGCCTTCGTCGATGATCTCGCGGACGAAGTCGAAGTCGGTCTGGCTGGCGGCCGGAAAGCCGACCTCGATCTCCTTGTACCCCATGCGCACCAGCAGTTCGAAGAACTTGCGCTTGCGGGCGGGCGACATCGGGTCGATCAGCGCCTGGTTGCCGTCACGCAGGTCGACCGCGCACCACAGCGGCGCGCGCTCGATGCGGCGGTCCGGCCAGGTGCGGTCGGCTACTTCGATGTTTTCGACCAGTTCGAACCACGGGCGGTAGCGGTGCACCGGCATGGAGGTGCCGCGCTGGGGATTCCACGGGGGCTGGTCCGCCGGGGCGGGCCGGGAGGGCTTGCGAATCCGGCTGGCCGCGGGCTTTTCGGGCGTGCTCATGATCTGGCTACTCCTGCTGCTTCGGACTTCGGGGAACGACCGGCGCGGTGTTTTGCCAGCACCACAAAGCCCCGCGACGAGGAGCCGGTCTGGTCAGGCCCCGTCGCGGCAGCGAAGCAGGAGAGCGCGTGCCACGCCGGTCAGCTTAACCACGGTCACGGCTCGGGAACAAACCCGCGATCGTTACTCACAAGTAGCCCCCGGTGCGGTCGCCGTGCGAAACTGCCTGGCATGGGTGAGCACTCCGAGAAGCCGGTGAAGGGTCACGACGAGGCCCCGACGCAGGCATTGCCCCCGGTCGCCGGCACGCCGGCGCGCGCGGAGATGTTCCGCGAAGAGGAGGCGCTCAAGAACGACGCCGCTGAGGAGCAGCGCCGGGCGAACCGGCGCGCGACCAGGCTGCGGATCGTCGGCCTGCTGGCCGCGATCGTGCGCTGGGTCGGCCTGGTCTTCGCGCTGGTGCTGGCCGTGCACGTGATTCTGGTGGTCGGCGGCGCGAACCCGGAGAACGGCATCACGCAGTTCATCGGCAGCTGGGCGGAGCCGCTCGCGCTGGGCTTCGGCGACCTGTTCACCAACATCTCCGACCCCAAGGCCCAGGTGCTGGTCAACTACGGCATCGCGGCGATCTTCTGGCTGATCGTGTCGTCGCTCGTGGCGAAGATCATCCGCCGCGTGGGTGGCGCCTGACCGGTCAGAACGCCTGACCCCAGGTCTCGGTGAAGGCGAATTCCGACAGCGGCACCCGTCGCCTCGTGGCTGTTTCGCGGTCCCGGCGCCGCTCGTCCAGCTGGGCGGGATCGCCCAGGGTGCCGACGGCGATGGCGACCAGGGGGGTCACGTCGTCCGGCAGGTCGAACTCGCGCCGCACGAGGTGGGGGTTGAAGCCCGCCATCTGGTGCGCGACCAGCCCCTCCGCGATCGCCTGCAGCACGAGGTTCTCGCTCGCCAGGCCCAGGCCGTACTCGGCGTACGGGATGTCACCCTTGTCGTTCGCGGTCACCACGGCGCCGATCAGCAACGCCCCCGCGCGGTGCGCCCACGACTGGTTCCCCGAGTTCAGCGTGCCGAGGATGCCGTCGAACGTCTTGTCCCCGCGAAAGCCGACCAGGTACCGCGCGGGCTGCGTGTTGCCGTAGGACGGGGCCCAGCGCGCCGCCTCTAGCAGCGCGGTCAGCTGCGCCCTGGTCACCACGGCCGTCTCGTCCAGCGCCCGCGGGCTCCAGCGCCGCCGGATCAGGTCGTGGACCGGCACACTCGTCTCGGCGTCCTTCATCAGATCGCATACTGCCAAATCGTCAGCGAATACGCGCCGAACCACGCGCTGGCCACGGCCGCCGCGCACAGCGTCAGCACCACGGTCGACGTCCGGCGCTTCGCCAGCGCCAGCGCCAGCGGGATGAGCAGGGTGAACGCCGGCACCAGCAGCCTGGCCTTGGAGTTCATCAGCCCGTTCGAGCCGAGGTCCATCAGCAGCACGCCGACCCCGTAGAGCACCAGCGGCAGCTCCAGCCGCTGCTTGATCGCGATCACCACGAGCACCAGCGCGGCCACCAGGATCGCGATGGTGGCGATCTCCAGCACGTTGCCCGACCGGCCGAGCGCCTTGCCCGCGAAGGTCACCGTGGCCTGGCCCCAGTCGAACCGCGAGTCCCACCCGCGCCGCTGCAGATCGGTCCACGCCTGCAGCTGGTCGAACCACCCGGCGTGCGGGCGGAGCTGGACGCCGACCCAGGTCAGGTAGCCGACCAGACCGACCGGCGCGACCAGCAGCCCGGCCAGCGGGTGCCAGAACTCGCGCTTGCGGACCACGTGCAGCAGCACCGCGACGCCGACCGCGAGCAGCACCGCCGCCGCGGTCGGGCGCACCAGCCCGGCCACCGCGGTGCAGGCGCCGGCGGCCAGCCACTGCCGGTCCAGCAAGAACACCAGTGCCCACGCGGCGGCCGCGCAGAACATCGACTCCGAGTAGGCCATCGACAGCACCACGCCCATCGGCGAGGCGGCGAAGAGCACCACGAGGATGTAGCCGGTCCGGTCCGAGCCACCCCGGATCATCCGGCCGAGCTTCATCAGGGCGTAGGCGGTCACGACGCCGAAGAAGCCACTGATGAGGAAAGCCGCCGTGGACAGCTCGAGCCCGGTCAGGCCGGTGAGCCAGCGCACCGCGGTCGGGTAGCCGGGGAAGAAGGCGAGCGGGGTGTCGAAGCCGCGGCGGCCGAAGGCGTCCACCAGACCCGGCGGCACCCCGGCGTAACCGCCCTGGGCGATGCCGAGGAACCACTGCCCGTCCCACGCCGTCAGCGAATCGTGTGTTGTGGTGTTGTTCACTCCGGAAAGGACGGACAGCACCAGCACCCCGAGCTGGCGCACGGCGAGGAAGAGGATCGCCGGCAGGAGGAAGAACCCCGCTCTGCGCAGCCCGTCCCGGCGTTCGTCCGGCTGCCGGTGATGCGCACCGCCGGAATTCCCGTCACGGCCCGCCCCGGCCGCGCCGGTGAGGTCGGTCACCGATGTGCTGGACACGCCGGACAGCCTAGTCGAGCAGGCCATTCGCAGTGGTCGGGGCCACACGACGACACGCCCGGACGGCCTGATCCCGGTAGGCTCACCGACTGAGTCGAATTCGATGGAGCGGGCTCGGCGCCCGCTCGGCGAGGAGGTTCGGGCCGTGGCGCTCGTAGTCCAGAAGTACGGCGGATCGTCGTTGGAGAGCGCTGATCGGATCAAGCGCGTGGCCGAGCGGATCGTGGCCACGAAAAAGGCCGGGAACGAGGTGGTGGTGGTCTGCTCGGCGATGGGCGACACCACCGACGAACTGCTCGACCTGGCCCAGCAGGTGAACCCGGTTCCGCCGGAGCGGGAGATGGACATGCTGCTCACCGCGGGTGAGCGCATCTCCAACGCGCTGGTCGCGATGGCCATCTCCGCCCAGGGCGCGCAGGCCTGGTCGTTCACCGGATCGCAGGCGGGGGTGGTGACCACGGCCGTGCACGGCAACGCGCGGATCATCGACGTCACCCCGAGCCGGGTCAGCGAAGCACTGGAACAGGGTTACGTCGCGCTGGTCGCCGGGTTCCAGGGCGTGGCGCAGGACACCAAGGACATCACCACGCTCGGCCGCGGTGGCTCGGACACCACCGCGGTGGCGCTGGCCGCGGCGCTCAACGCCGACGTGTGCGAGATCTACTCCGATGTGGACGGTGTGTACTCGGCCGACCCCCGCATCGTGCCGGACGCGCGCAAGCTGGATTCCGTGCCGTACGAGGAAATGCTGGAACTCGCGGCGAGCGGTTCGAAGATCCTGCACCTGCGGTCGGTGGAGTACGCGCGGCGCTACGGCGTGCCGATCCGAGTCCGTTCTTCCTACAGTGACAAGCCGGGCACGACGGTGACCGGATCGATCGAGGAGATCCCCGTGGAACAAGCGTTGATCACCGGTGTGGCGCACGACCGCTCCGAAGCCAAGATCACGGTGACCGGGGTGCCGGACCACGCCGGTGCCGCCGCCCGGATCTTCCGGGTGATCGCCGACGCCGAGATCGACATCGACATGGTGCTGCAGAACGTCTCCAACACCTCGTCGGGGCGCACGGACATCACCTTCACGCTGTCGAAGGCCAACGGCCCCAAGGCGGTCGCGGCGCTGGAGAAGATCAAGGAGGAGCTCGGCTTCTCCTCGGTGCTCTACGACGACCACGTCGGCAAGGTCTCCCTGGTCGGCGCCGGCATGCGCTCGCACCCCGGGGTCACCGCCACCTTCTGCGAAGCCCTGTCCAAGGTCGGGGTGAACATCGAAATCATCAACACCTCCGAGATCCGCATCTCCGTGCTGATCCGGGACGCGCAACTCGACGACGCGGTGCGCGCCATCCATGACGCATTCGAACTGGGCGGCGACGAAGAGGCCGTCGTCTACGCGGGAAGTGGTCGATAGAAATGGCTCCTGTTCTGGCTCTGGTCGGTGCCACCGGCGCGGTGGGCACCGTGATGATCGACATCATCAACAACCGGGAAACCGTGCCGTGGGGCGAAATCCGGCTGATCGCGTCGGCGCGCTCGGCGGGCAAGAAGCTCACCGTGCGCGGCGAGGAGCTGACCGTCATCGAGTTGACCGCGGAAGCCTTCGACGGCGTCGACGTGGCGATGTTCGACGTGCCCGACGAGATCTCCGCGGAATGGGCGCCGGTCGCGGCGGCCCGTGGCGCGGTGGCCGTGGACAACTCCGGCGCCTTCCGGATGGACGACGACGTGCCGCTGGTGGTCCCCGAGGTCAACGCGGACAAGGTCGGCGAGCGCCCGCGCGGCATCATCGCGAACCCGAACTGCACCACGCTGTCGATGATGGCGGCCCTGGGCGCGCTGCACCGCGAGTTCGAGCTGAAGGAACTCGTGGTGGCTTCGTACCAGGCGGTTTCCGGTGCGGGCAAGGAAGGTGTCGACCGGCTGTACGCCGAACTCGAAGCGGTCGCTGGCAAGCCGGTCGGGGTGTCCGCCGGTGACGTGCGCAAGACGCTGGAGGCGGCCGGTCTGTCCATTTCGGACTCCCCGTTCCCCGCACCGCTGGCGTTCAACGTGGTGCCCTCGGCCGGTTCCTACAAGGGCGACGGCTGGTACTCCGAAGAACTCAAGGTGCGCAACGAATCCCGCAAGATCCTCGGCATCCCGGACCTGAAGGTCTCGGCGACCTGCGTGCGCGTCCCGGTGGTCACCACGCACTCGCTGGCCGTGCACGCCACCTTCGCGCGTGAGGTCACCGTGGAGGAAGCGCACAAGGTGCTCGAAGCGCAGCCGACCATCGTGCTGGTGGACGACCCGGAGAACGGCGTGTTCCCGACGCCGGCCGAGGTCGTCGGCGAGGACCCGACCTACGTCGGCCGGGTGCGCCAGGCGCTGGACTTCCCGAACACGCTGGACTTCTTCGTGTGCGGGGACAACCTGCGCAAGGGCGCGGCGCTGAACACCTACGAGATCGCCGAGACGCTCGCCCCGCAGCTGGGCTGACCGGTTCGTCTGGGAAGGCCGTGGGTGTCGCTCACCCACGGCCTTTTCCGCGCCCGGATCAGGGGCGGCGGGCCCGGCGGCAGGCTTCACCGCGGGCGAGCAGGAACTTCAGGCGGGGGAACTCGTCGTCGTGCCAGATCCACGCGTCGGCGTGGCGGCCGACGTGGCGGAACTGCTCCACGGCCTGGTCGTAGCGCTTGGTCTCGAGCAGCGCGAGCGCGGCGATGCTGCGATCGGTGCGGGCGTACGGGCTCGTGGCGCCGTCACCGGAGAGCCAGGCGAGCAGCGCGTCGGTCTGCTGGTGGATCCGGCGGTCCAGCCAGACCTTCGGGTTCTTCGTCGAAGCTTCGTAGGCGGCCTGCAGCGGCAGGGACGACAGCGCCGGGTGGTTCGCGGCGGCCGCCTCGGCGAAGCCGAACATCTGCTCGTCGGAGCCGGCCCACTTCGCGCACCAGTACTGCAGCGCCTGGTCGTGCCCGGCGCGGTGGGCGGGGGCGCGCGCGATCAACCCGGCCCACCACTGCCGGAAGCGTTCGTGCCCGACCTGGAGCCCGCGGGCCATGGTGACCAGGCTCAGCCACGGGGTGGGGTCCTCGGGGACCGCGTCGCACGCCAGTTCCGCGGCTTTGTGCGCGTCGATGAGCGCCCGGCGGAAGGCCGCGAACTGCTCGGGTGAGGTGTCCGAGGCGCGGGCCGAACCGCGGAGGTTCCAGGCGTGGCGGACGAGCGCCTGCGCCTGCACCACCAGCGCGTTGACGTCCCCCGGCGCCTGCGCCCGCCAGGTTCTCAGCCAGCTGTTGTCCTCCGCCGCCACCTCGGCCAGCGCCTCCACCTCGACCGCGCGCCGGTCCCAGTCGGTGCGCTCGGCCAGTGCCGCCGCGGCCGGCCTCCAGTCCCCGGCTCTGACCGCCGCCACCGTGCGGCTTTCCGGTGCCGCCACGGTGATCTCCTCGTCCGGGAACAGGCCCCACCGCCGCACGTCCGGCTGTTTCCCTTCCAGGAGAACGAGTTCCTCGGTGCTGATGGTGGCGCTGAGTTCGTCATAGCTGATGCCGCGGCGTTTGGCCTCCTTCGACAGCGCGCGCATGAGCCGGATTTCACGGGGGAGGGACAGCAGGGACAAGGCGTGCTCCAGTCTTCGGTTAGGTCGCGCCTTTATCGCAGCTCACCAGGGTATTGTTGGCCGGATGTGACCTGCGTCACCGGAGTAAAAACGGTTGAGCTGAACGGCCGAACGAGTGATTCTGGGTTCGTCGGAATTCCCTGGGGAAAGGAACAGCCATGTACACCGCGGTGGACGGCGCGCGCGTGCCGATCCGGATGTGGGCGGACCCGCGTTCGGTCGAAGAGCAGGCGATGCGCCAACTCCACAACGTCGCGAACCTCCCGTGGGTGCACGGGCTCGCGGTGATGCCCGACGTGCACTACGGGAAGGGCGCCACCGTCGGCAGTGTGATCGCGATGCGCGACGCGGTGTCCCCGGCGGCGGTCGGGGTCGACATCGGCTGCGGCATGAGTGCCGTGCGCACCTCGCTGACCGCGGCCGACCTGCCCGACGACCTCGGCAAGCTGCGGCGGCGCATCGAATCCGCGGTGCCGGTCGGCTTCGGCATGCACCGCAACCCGGTGAACACCGCGCGCGTGCACGGTGTCGGTGGCTGGTCGGAGTTCTGGAACCGCTTCGGTGAGCTGCACCCCGGCGTGCAGGAGTTGCGCGAGCGCGCGCACCGGCAGGTCGGCAGCCTCGGCGGCGGGAACCACTTCATCGAGGTCTGCCTGGAGCAGGGTGGCGCGGACGAGGGGCGGGTGTGGCTGATGCTGCACTCGGGTTCGCGCAACATCGGCAAGGAGCTGGCGGAGCGGCACATGGGCGTGGCGCGCAAGCTGCCGCACAACGCCGACCTGCCGGACCGCGATCTGGCCGTTTTCGTCGCGGGGACGCCGGAAATGCAGGCGTACCGGCGGGATCTGTTCTGGGCGCAGGACTACGCCGCGCGGAACCGGGCGACGATGGTCGCGCTGGTGAAGCAGGCGCTCAAGGACGAGGTGCCGCAGACGACCTTCGACGACGCCATCTCGTGCCACCACAACTACGTTTCGGAGGAGACGTACGACGGTGTCGAGCTGCTCGTGACGCGGAAGGGCGCGATCCGGGCGGGTTCGGGGGACATGGGGATCATCCCGGGCAGCATGGGGACCGGTTCGTACATTGTGCGCGGGCTGGGGAATGCGGACTCCTTCCAGTCGGCTTCCCATGGCGCCGGGCGGCGGATGTCGCGGAACAAGGCGAAGAAGCTGTACACCGCCGCGGACCTCGCCGCCCAGACCGACGGCGTCGAATGCCGCAAGGACTCGGGCGTGGTGGACGAAATCCCGGCCGCCTACAAGGACATCGACTCGGTCATCGCGGCGCAGTCGGACCTGGTGGAGGTCGTCGCCCACCTGAAGCAGGTCGTCTGCGTCAAGGGGTGAGCCCTGGTTCCGTGACACGAATGTGGCTTTGGGGGCCGATTACGCCCCGAAAGCCACATTCGTGTCCCCAGGGGCGCGGGATCGGTCCACAACAGCACCGGTTGTCCACAGATCCGGTGCATCCCCCCTGCGACCCCACCGATCTCGGTACGCTGGGTTCGGGGACGCCCCCCAGGGAAGGGCCGGGGGATGCACGGGGGCGAAATCGGAAAACAAAAAGGCTTCCCGTCCTGGGGTTGTCGGGTTCGAGTAGGTTGGGCGCTATGACCAAATTTGCTGGACGACACCTGATCGGGATCGCGGTGCTGGGCTTGGTGCTCGCCGGGTGTGACGAGGTGTCCCAGGCGGTGAACCAGGCCAACAACGCCACCAGCAAAGCCGCCGCGTGCACGGAGGCGCTGGGGATCGCCAACTTCGATCCCAGCGTGGACCCGGCGCAGCTCCAGGCGCAGGCCGGCGAGAAGGCCACCAAGCTGCGCGAGCTGGGCAACCAGGTCGCCGAGCAGGACGTGCAGCAGTCCCTCTTCGCGATGGCCGATTCCTACGTCGAGCTCGAGCAGCAGAAGTCCGACCAGCTCGGCAACGTCAACGACTGGCTCCAGCGCAGCCTCACCGACCTCGAACAGCTGCAGAAGGCCTGCCTCTAGGAAGCCGCCGCCGTCCGCGCGCGGAAGCGGAGCCGCAGCAGGATGCCGGTCGAGGCGAGCAGCAGGCCGCCGAGGCCGGAGGCCACGAAGCCCCAGCCCGGCGACGAGTGGTCCATCACGAACCCGACCACCGGACCGCCGAGGGCGAGGCCGATGCGCGTCGCGGAGTCCTGCAGGCCCATCGCTTCCCCGCGGACGCGCACCGGCGCCAGCGAGGTGACCGCCTCCGTGGTGGCGGCGATCGTCGGCGCGCACACCACGTTCGCGGGCACCAGTACCAGCGCCAGCAGCCACCACGGCGAGTCCACCAGGCCGACCGGGATCGTCAGCACCGCCAGCAGCACCATCAGCGTCACCTGCGACAACGACCGGTGCACCGCCCCGTGCGCGATGCCGCCCACCAGTGACGCCACGCACATCACCGCGATGACCACGCCCGTCCAGCCGACCTCGCCGTTCTCCCGCAGCGACGCCAGCGCGGCCAGTTCCATGCCGACCAGCACGAACAACGCGCCGACGGCGATCAGCAGGGTGGCGATCAGCTCTCGGCTCAGCCACGACCGCAGCGGCGGCCGCGTGCCGGTGATCGCCTCGTGCCCCGCGCGCACCGGCGGGTTCGTCAGGTACAGCAGCGCCGCCACCGCACCGGACAGCGCGCCGATCGAAGTCAGCGCGACCGCCGACGAGAACTGCGTGCTGAGCAGGATCCCGGTCGCCGGGCCGATCATGAACGTCACTTCGAGCGACACGGTGTCCAGCGAGTACGCCGTCCGCCGCTGCGTCTCCGGCACCAGCGCGGCCAGCACCTGCCGCGCGATCGAGCCCGCCGGCACGGCCAGCACCCCGGCGGGCAGCGCGACCAGCACCAGCGCCAGGTACGGCAGGTGCGGGGTGGACAGGAAGTAGGTGGCCGAGACCGTGCCGCAGACCAGCACCACCGGCCGCAGCCCGTACCGGTCGATCATCCGGCCGACCAGCGGCGCGCCGAGCGCGCTGCCCGCCGTGGACGCCGTGCCGACCAGTCCGGCCTCGCCGTAACCGCGGCCGAGGTCGCTGACCACGTGCAGCGTCAGCGTGATCCCCATCGCGGTGACCGGCAGCCGCGCGAAGAACATCAGCAGCATCGAACTGGGTACCGACGGCAGCGCGAGCAGGCGGCGGTAGGGCTGGAGCGGCACGGAACCGATCACACCAACTCCTGGTACGCCCGTGCAAGTTTTTTACCCGGCGGCCGCCAGTTTTCTTGACTCGTTCCAGAAAACTCGGCACAGTGGGAGGTGCACGAGCTTCACCCCGCCACTACAGGAGGCCCCGGCGTGACCCAGCCGACCACCAACAACGTGGGCATCCCGGTCGCCAGCGACAACGATTCGCTGACGCTGGGGGCCAACGGCCCGATCCTGCTGCAGGACCACTACCTCATCGAGAAGAACGCGCAGTTCAACCGCGAGCGCGTGCCGGAGCGCGTGGTGCACGCGAAGGGCGGTGGTGCGTTCGGCTTCCTCGAGGTGACCGAGGACGTCAGCCAGTTCACCAAGGCCGCGTTGTTCCAGCCGGGCACGCGGACCGAGAGCGTGATCCGCTTCTCGTCGGTGGCCGGTGAGAACGGCTCGCCCGACACCTGGCGCGACCCGCGCGGCTTCGCGGTGAAGTTCTACACCTCGCAGGGCAACTACGACCTGGTCGGCAACAACACCCCGGTGTTCTTCATCCGCGACCCGATCAAGTTCCCGGACTTCATCCACTCGCAGAAGCGTCGCGCCGACAACCACCTGCGCGACCACAACATCCAGTGGGACTTCTGGACCCTGCGCCCGGAGTCGGCGCACCAGGTCACCTGGCTGATGGGCGATCGCGGCATCCCGTCGAACTGGCGCGAGATGAACGGCTACGGCTCGCACACCTACCTGTGGGAGAACGCCGGCGGCGAGAAGTTCTGGGTCAAGTACCACTTCAAGACCGACCAGGGCATCGGCTACCTGACCCAGGCCGACGCCGACCGCATCGCCGGGGTGGACTCCGACTTCTACATCCGCGACCTGTTCAAGAACATCGAAAAGGGCAACCACCCGAGCTGGACGCTCCACGTGCAGGTGATGCCCTACGCCGACGCCGCGGACTACCGGTTCAACCCGTTCGACCTGACCAAGGTGTGGCCGCAGGGTGACTACCCGCTGATCAAGGTCGGCCGCTACGTGCTCGACCGCAACCCGTCGAACTACTTCGCCGAGATCGAGCAGGCCGCCTTCGAGCCGTCCAACCTGGTGCCGGGCATCGGCCCGTCGCCGGACAAGATGCTGCAGGGCAGGCTCTTCGCCTACCCGGACGCGCACCGCTACCGCATCGGCGCGAACTACACCCAGCTGCCGGTCAACGCGCCGAAGTCACCGGTGCACAGCTACTCGCGCGACGGGCAGATGCGCTTCACCAACCCGGGCGACCCGGTCTACGCGCCCAACTCCTTCGGCGGCCCGCACGCCGACGCGAGCGAGACCGCGTCGGCCTACGGCGTCGAGGACGAGGTCGTCCGCTCGGCCTACAAGCTGCACACCGAGGACGACGACTTCGGGCAGCCGGGCACCCTGGTCCGCGAGGTGATGGACGACGACCAGCGGGAACGGCTGGCGAGCAACATCATCGGCCACGCCTCGAACGACGTCTCCCAGCCGGTGCTCGAGCGTGTCTTCGAGTACTGGCGCAATGTGGACAAGAACCTCGGCGACAAGGTCGCCGCGGCGTTCGGGAAGTAGGACCCCCGCCCGTCGAGGGCGGACGCTCCCACCACACAGCGGCCCGGTGAGTCTTCGGACTCGCCGGGCCGCGCTGGGTCAGCTCTTCTTCTTGCTCAACCCGAGGCGCAGCGCGCCCGCGGCTTCGGCGGTGGCTTCGCGGAATCGGCGGCCGATGCCGAGGAAGTTCACGTAGCCGTGGATCAGGTCCTCCTGGCGGTTCAGCGCCACCGGCACGCCCGCCTCTTCGAGCTTCTTCGCGTACGCCTCGCCCTCGTCCCGCAGCGGGTCGAACCCGGCGGTGGCCAGGTAGGCGGGCGGCAGTCCGCTGAGGTCCTCGGCCAGCAGCGGCGACATGCGGATGTCGGTCCGGTCGACGCCTTCGGGCGCGTAGTGGTCGGCGAACCAGGTCATCTGGGCGTCGGTGAGGAAGAAGCCGTCGCCGAAGATCTCCCGCGACCGGCGCCGCGTGCTCAGGTCCACCGCCGGGTAGAACAGCAGCTGGAACGCCGGGGCCGGGCCGCCGCGCCGGGTGGTCACCAGCGCGGTGACCGCCGCGAGGTTGCCGCCCGCGCTGTCCCCGCCGACCGCGATCCGCGCCGGGTCCGCACCCAGTTCGCCCGCCTTGGCGTGGGCGTAGTCGAAGGCCGCCAGCGCGTCCTCGGCGGCGGCCGGGAACGGGTGCTCCGGCGCCAGCCGGTAGTCCACCGACAGCACGCGCACGCCGGCGTGCTTGGCCAAGAAGCGCGCGGTGTTGTCGTGGCTGTTCCTGGTGCCGACCACCCAGCCGCCACCGTGGAAGAACACCAGCAGGCCGGACGGCTCGGGCAGGCCCTCCGGGGTGTACAGCGTCGCCTCGATACCGCCCGTCGGCGCGGGGATCGTCAGCTCGCGGGTGTGCACCGGCTCGATCGGCTTGCCGCTGACCAGGTGGCGGGACACGTCCAGGTCCGCCCGCGAGCGCTCCACCGAATGCCCGGCCAGCTCGGCACCGGTGAGCTGCTGCAACCTCAGCAGCAACTGCGCGTCGAGCGCGAGCTCCTGCCCGTCCAGCCGGATCGGCGCCCCGGCGATCAGCCGTTTGACCGGCGTCGGCAGGGCGTAGAGCAACTGGGCCGCGGCGGCTTGCACGCGGATCTGCACGGGCACGGTCATGGTGGGTTTCCTCCCGGCCGAGATACTGGCGGTATGAGGCTACTTGCCAGTAGCACCGCTCGCCAGGGGGTGGGTGTGACGCGGAACTCGGGTGGAATGCCTGGTCCTCCAGTTAAGTGGAGGGGCTAGCCTCGAATGAGTGAGTGGTGACAGGCTTGCCGGGGACGTGGAAGGCGCGGTGATGGGGATGGCCATCAAGGTGGTGGGCCTCGGCGGCTCGCTGCGGGACGGTTCCCAGACCGAGCGTGCCCTCCGCATGGCGCTGGCAGGCGCCGAGAGCGCGGGCGCGGAAACCCTCGCGATCACCGGTTCCGAGCTGGCGCTGCCCTTCTACGACGCCGGGGAGATCGACCGCACCCCGGAAGCGGCGTACCTGGTCGAACAAGTGCGCACCGCCGACGGCGTGATCATCGCCTCGCCCGGTTACCACGGCGCCCTGTCCGGCCTGGTGAAGAACGCCCTGGACTACATCGAGGACCTGCGCGGCGACGAACGCCCGTACCTCGACGGCCGCGCGGTCGGCCTGACCTCGATCGCCTTCGGCTGGCAGGCCTCGGTCGCCACGCTCGCCCAGCTCCGCACCATCACGCATGCCCTGCGGGGATGGCCGACGCCGCTCGGCGGCGCGATCAACTCCGCCGAGGTCAAATTCGACGAGGCAGGCGGCTGCTCCTCGGAGAAAGCCGAGTTCACCCTCCGCACCATCGGTACCCAAGTGGTGGAATTCGCGCGTTTCCGCGCCGGGCGCTGATTCGGCCGTCCGCGCCAGGGTATCCGCCCGGGTGACGCCTGTCATGGCACGGCATTTTCGGCCGTCCACCTGGCGTTGTACCGGGTGAAGACCCGATGCACCCGACAGCGGAGGAAGGCGAGGAGATTGGTCCAGGCGCTCTACACCGCCGAGGCGGTGGCCCGCGGCGAAGGCCGGGACGGCGAGGTCACCTCGTCCGACGGGATCATCGACGAGACGCTGACCACACCCAAGGAGCTCGGCGGTCCCGGCGGGGAACACACGAATCCGGAACAGCTCTTCGCGGCCGGCTACGCGGCCTGCTTCCACAGCGCGCTGAAGATGGCCGCGCGCCGGCTCGGCGTCGACCCCGGTGCGTCCGAAGTCACCGCGCGGGTCGGCATAGGCAAGAACGAGCAGGGGAAGTTCGAACTGAGCGTCGAACTCGACACCAAGCTCAGCGGCATGGAGCAGGGCAAGGCGAACGAACTGGTGACCCAGGCGCACCAGCTCTGCCCGTACTCCAGCGCCACCCGCGGCAACATCGCGGTCACGGTCACCGCCACCACCACGGATTGAGAGGACGGCACACCATGGCACACGCGCCGATCAAGAGTCCGCTCAGCGAGAGCGACAAGGAAGTCACCGGGAACGTGCTCCAGGCGACCCTGGTCGACCTCGTGGACCTGTCGCTGATCGCCAAGCAAGCCCACTGGAACGTGGTCGGGAAGAACTTCCGCAGCGTGCACCTGCAGCTCGACGAGCTGGTGGACACCGCGCGGACCTACACCGACTCGGTCGCCGAGCGGGCCAACGCCATCGGCATCTCGCCGAACGGCAAGGCCAAGACGGTGGTCGCCAGCTCGAGCCTGCCGGACTACCCGGACAACTGGCAGTCCGACGAGAAGACCGTCGCCGCCATCGTCGACATCCTCACCGAGCTGATCCAGCGGCTGCGCAAGCGCATCGACGAGACCGACAAGAGCGACCTGGTCACCCAGGACCTGCTGATCGAGATCACCAACAAGCTCGAAGAGGCCCACTGGATGTGGCAGGCCCAAGCCGCTTGACCCCGTCCCAGCCCGCCAGACGAATGCTATGAGTGGGGCATTACTAGCAATGAATGCAAGTAATGCCCCACTCATAGCGTTCAAGCCAGGCCGAGGGCTAGCGTTCAGGCGAGGTCGAGGGCGCGTTGTGCGAAGTGCACTTCGATGGCGGTCTGCTTGACCGTTTCGGCGATCACCAGTGAGCCGTGGCCCGCGTCGTAGCGGTAGAACTCGTACGGTGCCGAGCGCGCGGCCAGCTTGTCCAGGTAGTTCTCGATCTGCCGGATCGGGCAGCGCGGGTCGTTGTCCCCGGCCAGCACCAGCACCGGCGCGGTGACCGCGTCCACGTAGGTGATCGGCGAGCACTCGCGGTAGACCGCGGGCACGTCCTCCGGCGAGCCGCCGAACAGCGCCCGGTCGAACGAGCGCAGCTGCTCCATCTCGTCCTCGTAGGCGGCGACGTAGTCCGCCACCGGCACCCCGGCGATCCCCGCCGCCCAGCGCTCCGGCTGCGTGCCCAGTGCCAGCAGCGTCAGGTAGCCGCCCCAGGAGGCGCCGTTGACCACGCACTTCGCCGGGTCCGCGAGTCCACTCCCGACAGCCCAGTCGTGCACCGCGGCCACGTCCTCCAGCTCGGTCAGCCCGGGACGGCCCTCGATCGCGTCCCGCCAGGCCGAGCCGTAGCCGGTGGACCCGCGGTAGTTCACCTCGACCACCGCGAAACCGGCGTCCAGCCAGGTCGCCCGGTAGGCGGAGAACCGGTCCTCGTCGGCCGCGTGCGGACCACCGTGCAGGGCGAACACCGTCGGCAGCGGACCGTCCGGCGCGCCGACCGGCCGCGAGTACAGCGCGTGGATCCGGCCGCCGACGCCCTCGACGAAGGCGTCGACCACCGGCGCCGACTCCGGCGCGGGCTCGCCCGGCGGGGTCAGCAGCACGCGCTCGTCGCCGTCGGCCGTGCGCGCGCGGATCATCGGTGGCTTCGCCGCGTTCGACCACGAGTACTCGACCGTGCCGTCCGGGCGCACGCCCGCGCCGCCGATGCGCCCCGGCGGGGTGTCCAATGAGGACAATTCGGCGGTCGACAGGTCGTACCGGTACAGCGAGCTGCGGCCCTGGTGGAAGTGCACCACGAGCAGCGCGTCGGCCTGCGGGTACCAGCCGGCGCTGACCTCGCCGGGCAGGTCCAGCTCGAGCTCGGTCTCGGTGTCCGCGGCGGTGTCCCAGACCAGCAGTTCCTCGCGGCCGCGGCGCTCGTGCAGCAGCAACAGGCGCTGGTCGCCGGACACCGGCGAGAATTCCAGCGGGGTCAGGCCCTTGCCCTCGCCGTCCCACTTGTCGGCGACGGTGGCGAAGTCCTCGGTGCGCAGCACGCGGACGGCCGGGTGGCGCGAATCACCGTGCTCGGAGTGCGCGATGGCGACCAGCGTCTCGTCGCGGGACAGCCCGGCGATACCGGCGTCGTCCTCGTGGCGGTAGAAGGTCTTGGTCTCGGTGCCGGTGCGCGCGAACAGTTCGCTGCCGTCGTCGGTGGACACGCCGACCACCACGACGCGGTGGCCGATGTCGAGCCCCGCGGAGTAGCCGTCGTGCACGTCCGGGATCGCGGGCTCCACGGTGCCCTCGCCCTCGAACGGCTGGCGCACCCACGAGCCGAACTCGTCACCGTCGGTGTCGTTGAACCACCAGATCCACCGGCCGTCCGGGGAGGGCACGGCGTGCATGGTGCCGTTCGGCCGATCGGTGACCTTGCGGTGGGCGCCGGTGGCGCGGTTCCAGGCGTAGACCTCCCACACGCCGCTGGCGTTGGAGACGTAGATGCTGGCTTCCGGCGCGTCGACGGCCCAGTCGGGCGCCGACATCCGGGACGCGCCGAAGCGGGCTCGCCACCGCGCTTCGGCGGCCTCGTCGTCGAAGAGGCGGTCAGGGACCTGGGCGGGTGGGTACGGGGTGCTCACGGCTCGATCCTGCCAGCTTGGGCCATCGGGGTGGGGACCCCGGGCTCGGAGAATCTTTTGCTCGAACGTGTCGTGGTCTGGCCGTACTGTGTGCGGAGTGCAGGAGGCATTCGCGCCGGGACGGCCCCCGTTCGAGCTCTCGGAGGTGTCCGCGCGCGTCGGCGCCGAGCGGACGGCGTTCGCCCTGCGCTGGATGCGGCCGGGGATGCGCGTGCTCGACCTCGGCTGCGGCACCGGGGTGACCACGCACGGCCTGGCCTCGGCGGCCGACGAGCTGCAGGTGGTCGGGGTGGACCACGTGCCCGGTCCGGTGGGTGAGACGGCGGGCTACGCGGTCGGGTCGTCCACTGTGGACTTCGTCGCCGGTTCGGAGTACGCGCTGCCGCTGCCCGACGGGAGCTTCGACCTCGCGTTCGCGCACGGCCTGTTCGAAATGGTCTCGCGGAGCGACGTGGTGCTGTCCGAGCTGTGGCGGGTGCTGCGGCCCGGCGGTGTGCTCGCTCTGTCCACACCGGACTGGAGTCGGGCGAAGCTGCGGCCGAAGACGGCGAACGTGGTGGCCGCGCTGCGGGGTCACTACCTGCTCCGCCGCCGCGACGGCGGGGACCCGTTCGCCGGGCGCCACATCGCGGACAAGGTGGCGAGGGCGGGTTTCGGCGGGGTGCGGGAGCACGTGCGGTACCGCGCGGACCTGACCTACCGCGAGCTGTCGCGCGAGGTGGAGAACGGGCTGATCGCCGGTCTGGACTCGGCGGGCGCCGACCACCCGCAACTGGCCAGCGCCGCGCGCAGCGCCTGGGTGTGGTCACGCGCCGGAGACGGCCAATTCAGCCAATGCTGGGTAGACATAATCGCCAACCGATAACCCCACCCACACGCCCCCGGCACCGGTTCGCGGGTTCGCCTCCCAGAAACTCCCGCAACAAGCGCCGCGCCCCCGACCACCCAGGGCCGACAGCCCTCGCCCGCAACCGACAGCCAGAAAACGGCACTCAAGATCAAATGTGCCCCCGCCGTGCCGGGGGAACGGCACCTCAAGATCAGATGTACCCCGGCCGCACCCGGGGATCCAGAGGGCTCGCCCCCA
This sequence comes from Saccharothrix sp. AJ9571, assembly GCF_021725495.1. Taxonomy (NCBI): domain Bacteria; kingdom Bacillati; phylum Actinomycetota; class Actinomycetes; order Pseudonocardiales; family Pseudonocardiaceae; genus Saccharothrix; species Saccharothrix sp. AJ9571. The sequence continues at coordinate 2,931,983 of NZ_CP091382.1, forward strand.
GAAGACTCCCTCAACAAGCGCCTTGGCCCCGAACACTCAGGCCAACGGGCCGCCCGCAACCGACAACCCAGAAACGGCACTCAAAGATCAACTGCACCTCGCCGCGCCCGGGGGAACGGCACTCGAAGATCAGATGTACCCCCGGCCGCGCCCAGGGGAACGGCACCTCAAGATCAGATGTACCCCGTCCGCATTCGGGGGTCCAGGGGGCGGAGCCTCCCTGGCGGGGGCCCGGGGGTCCGACCCCCGGACAAGCACCGCACGAAAAGGCCCCTGTTCGCGATTTCCGCGAACAGGGGCCTCCCCATTTTTCGTGCGTCGGGGTGGCGGGATTTGAACCCACGACCTCCTCGACCCGAACGAGGCACGCTACCAAGCTGCGCCACACCCCGGGGTACTGCTTAACGGGTCGTGGAGAAGTCTAGCGGACGTCGGTGCGGGCTTTGCGGCGGGTGGCCTTGTGGACTCCGCCGGGCCGATCGTCCCTGGCGACCAGGGTCAGCAGGCTGGCCTCCGGGGGGCAGGCGAAGCGCACCGGCGCGTACGGCGAAGTGCCCAGACCAGCGGAAACGTGCAGCCACATGTTCGCGCCCCAGCGGGAGAGGCCGCGGGCGCGGCTGCGGTCGAGGGCGCAGTTGGTCACCAGCGCGCCGTACCCGGGGATGCGGAGCTGGCCGCCGTGGGTGTGCCCGGCGAGCACGAGGTCGTAGCCGTCGGCGGCGAACGGGTCGAGGACGCGCGGCTCCGGCGAGTGCGTGACCCCGATGCGCAGCGCGGCGGCGCGGTCGGCCTCGCCGGAGATGTCGGCGTAGCGGTCGCGGTGCAGGTGCGGGTCGTCGACCCCGGCCGCGAACACCTGCTGTCCGGCGACCTCCACCGTGCGCCGGACGTGGGTCAGGTCCAGCCAGCCGTGTTCGATCAGCGCGGCCCGCAGGTCGCGCCACGGCAGGTGCAGCCCGTGGATCAGTTTCTTGCGGCCCTTCGGCATCAGGTAGCGCGCCGGGTTCTTCGGTTTCGGGCCGTAGTAGTCGTTGCTGCCGAAGACGAAGACGCCGGGTACTTCGAGCAAGGGGTTGAGCGCGCGCAGCACCGACGGCACGGCCTGCCGGTGCGCGAGGTTGTCGCCGGTGTTGACCACGAGGTCCGGCTTGAGTTCGCTGAGCGCGGCCACCCACTGCTGCTTGGACCGCTGGCCGGGCAGCATGTGCAGATCCGAGATGTGCAGCACCTTGATCGGCCGCGATCCCGGTGCCAGCACGGGGATTTCCTCGGTGCGCAGGGTCCAGTGCCTGCGCTCGATCCCGGCGGCGTAACCGATCCCGGCCGCGCCCAAGGCGATCGTGCCCAGTGCGTAGTTGCGGATCCGCCTGCCCCGCCGTCCGGTTTTCCCAGTACTACCCTGCGTGCTCACGTCATCCACAATACGGTGTTACCGACCTGCCCGGGTGAGGATGTCGTCTCAACGGCCTACCGGATCAGCGGCGCCCGGCGCGCTCGAAGCGCGGATCGGACGGGGGCAGCTGCGGGGCGTCCTGTCCTTCCAGGATCTTCGACATCGCCCCGAACCACGTGCGCGCCGGGGTTTTGCCACCGAACATGTTCCCGGTGCCACAGGTGTAGACGTTCCCGACACCACCGTCGCAAATACCGCCCTTGCCGCCTTCTGGCCGGAACACCATCGCCGCGCCCGCCAGCTGCGGGGTGGCGCCGACGAAGGTCGCCGAACCGTTGCCCTGCGTGGTGCCGGTCTTGCCGATCATCGGCCGGTTCCAGCCGACGCCCGCGGCGGCGGCGGCCGAAGTGCCCGGCGGGATCTCGTCCTTGCTCATGCCGACCGCCAGCGAGTTCGCCAGCGGCTCCTCGATCGCCTGCTCGCAGGCCTGCTCCTTGATCGGCACCGGCTTGCCGTCGCGGTCGAGCACCTGGGCGATCGGCGTCGGCGGGCACCAGACCCCGCCGCTCATGATCGTCGCGGCGACGTTCGCCAGCTCCAGGCCGGAGGTCGGGCTCGGGCCGAGGGTGAACGAACCCTGGCCGGGGGAGCGCTCGCTCGGGCCGAAGAACACGCTCTGGCTGACGTTCTCGCCCGATTCCTGCGAGTCCGGCTTCACCTGGCCACCACCGAGGTTGCTGGCCATCGTGTCGCGCAGGCCGAGCCGGCTGGCCATCTCCACCACCGGGCCCATCCCGGTCTGTTCCTCGAGGATGACGAACCCGGTGTTCGGCGAGGTCGCCAGCGCGTTCTGCAGCGTCATCGACCCGCCGTAACCGTCACTGGCGTTGGCCAGGCAGTAGGCGCGGGTGCCGCGGGCCACCGTCGGGCACTGCGGACCGCCACCGGTGAACACCTTCGAGGTGTAGAACTCCGGGGTCTGGATGGTGCTGTGAATTCCCGCGACGCCCTTCTCCAGCGCCGCCGCGGCGGTGAAGATCTTGTAGCTCGAACCCGCGCCACCGGTGTTGTAGATGCCCGAGGGCAGGGCGTACGTGGTTTGCCCGCTGTCCGCGTCCGTCCCGTAGTCGCGGTTGGCCGCCAGTGCCACCACCTCGTGCCGGTCCTTGCCGGGTTTGATCAAGGAAAGCGTGTTCGCCACGTTCTTCTGGTTCTTCTTCACCTGCGCTTCCGCGGACACCTTGGCCTCGTGGTTGGCCCGCTGGTCCATGGTGGTGCGAATGGTGTACCCGCCGGTGTACAGGTCGTCCTTCGACATTCCGCTCTTGAGCAGGTAATCCTCGACGTACTGGCAGAAGAAACCGTTTTCCGGGCCGGCACCGGTGCAGTTCGCGGCCGGCTTGCTCGGGGCGCCCTCGACCACGCCGAGCGGTTCCTTCTTCAGCTTCTCCGCGTCCGCGCGGTCGAGCTTGAAGTTGTCCACCATGCGGTCGAGCACCAGGTTGCGGCGCTCGGTGGCGCGCTCCGGGTTCTTCCACGGGTCGAACATGATCGGGTTGTTCACCAGTCCGGCCAGCAGTGCCGATTCCTTGGCGTCGAGCTCCTTCGGCGTTTTGTTGAAGTACGCCTTCGCCGCGCCGCCGATGCCGTAGATCTGCCGCGAGAACTCGACCACGTTCAGGTAGCCGGCCAGGATCTGGTCCTTGCTCATCTTCGTTTCGAGCTGGATGGCGATCCGGGCTTCCTTGAGCTTTCGCGCAATGGAAGCTTCCTGGGCTTTTTCCTGACCGACCTTGTTGTCCCGGTAGACCACGTTGATCAGGTAGTTCTTCACATACTGCTGGGTGAGGGTGGAAGCACCCTGGGTGTCCCCGTCGCTGGCGTTGGAGATCGCCGCGCGCATGGTGCCCTTCCAGTCCACCCCGCGGTGCTCGAAGAACCGGCGGTCCTCCACGGAGATGAGCGCGTACTTCATCGCGTCGGAGATCTCGTTCGCCGCGGTCGGGATCCGGTACTGCGAATACAGCGTCGCGATCGGCTTGCCGTCCTTGTCGGTCACCGTGCTGACCAGCGGCGGAGGGTCGGTGGCGAGGTCCGACGACATGCTGTCGACGGTCTCGCTCGCCTGGTTGGAGACCACTCCGGCGGCACCGGCCACCGGGAACAGCACACCGGCTACGAGCACCCCCGCGAGCAGGCAGAGGCCGAGCAATTTGAACAGTCCGTCCGCTTTCCGCACGCGCCCAGCCTACGCGTGCCGCGTGTGGCTCGAGTGACCTCGTCGGGCGTGTGCAGAGGTAACGAAAGACCACCGGCAACTTGGCGGGGGAACCGATGGCCAATACAGTCCGTCACAACTCACGGAAGAAGCCAACGGATGGGTGAGTCCGGCGTGACCCGGACTGGTCGGTTCGGCGGTACCGGTGGCCAAGGGAGGGCCACCGGCAGTCGACGTGAGCACAGGGAGAGACCGGCTCGCGGGGTACTCAGGGTGGCTGTGCCGCACCCCGGGGAGGCCCGCCTGCGGGATCGAACAGGTAGGGAGCTTGGGGGCATGGAAAACAACAACAAGGTCGATTGGCGAGTCCACGCGTCCTGCCGGGACACCGATCCGGACGAACTGTTCGTCCGGGGTGCCGAGCAGAACCGGGCGAAACTCGTCTGCATGGGGTGCCCGGTGCGCACCGAATGCCTGGCCGAGGCGCTGGACAGCCGGATCAGCTTCGGGGTCTGGGGCGGGATGACCGAACGGGAACGCCGCGCGCTGCTGCGCCGCCGCCCGGACGTGGGGTCCTGGCAGGAACTGCTGATGACGGCCAAGCGCGAATTCGCCGGGATCGACGCCGAAGACGCCGAAGACGCCGAAGACGCCGTCCGGGTCGGTTAGCGCGTCAGCCGCCGGCCAGCCGGTCCCCGATGTCACGCAGTCCGTCGAGGTCGTGCACGTCACTCGGCAGTGCGGGCACGCTCGCCACGGGGACCCCCGGATGGGCCTTGGTGAACCGGGCCAGCAGCCGCCGCTCGCGGTCGGCCAGCGCCACCCGGTCGGCGTGCAGCCGGAGCACGGCCACCGCCAGCGGCGAGGTCTTGTCCGAGCGTTCGAGCGAGTCGGCCGCGGCCAGTGCCTTCGGCGCGGTCAGCTCGGCGAGCACCGGGTGGGTACGGTTCGCCACCAGCCCGGCCAGCGGCATGGACTCCTCGGACAGCCGGTCCACGAAATAACTGGCCTCGCGCAGGGCGTCCGGCTCCGGCGCGGCCACCACCAGGAACGCGGTGCCCTGCGAGCGCAGCAGTTCCGCGGTTTTGCGCGCCCGCTCGCGGAAGCCGCCGAACATGGTGTCGAAGGCCTGCATGAAGGCCGAGGCGTCGGTCAGCAGCTGCCCGCCGATGATCGTCGAGACGGCCTTGGCGAACATGCTGAACCCGGCGCCGACCACCTTGCGCAGGCCCCAGCTGCCCGCCTTCGCCGGACCGGTCAGCAGCCGGATCATCCGGCCGTCGAGCGCGGTGGACAGCCGGGTCGGCGCGTCCAGGAAGTCCAGCGCGGACCGGCTCGGCGGGGTGTCGACGATGATCAGGTCCCAGTCGCCGGTGGCGGCGAGCTGGCCCAGCTTCTCCATCGCCATGTACTCCTGCGTACCGGAGAACGAGGTGGAAATGGTCTGGTAGAAGGGATTGGCCAGCAACTGCTCGGCGCGTTCCGGGCCGGCGTGCACGCGCACCATGTCGTCGAAGGTGCGGCGCATGTCGAGCATCATCGCCCACAGCTCGCCCTTGGGCTCGAAGCCTTCGACGCTGACCTGCTTCGGGTGGTTGCCCAGCTCGCGCAGGCCGAGCGCCTGGGCGAGGCGGCGGGCCGGGTCGATGGTGAGCACCACGGTCTGCCTGCCGCGCTCGGCCGCGCGCAGGGCCAGCGCGGCCGCGGTGGTGGTCTTGCCGACGCCACCGGAACCGCAGCAGACGATCACGCGGGTGTTCTCGTCGTCGATCAGCGCGTCGGTGTCGAGCACTTCGGCCATCAGCGCACCCCCTGCTCGAGCAGTGCCTCGGCGAGGTCGTAGAGCGCGGCCACGTCCACGCCGTCGTTCAGGTCCGGCAGTTCGATGGTGGGCAGGTCCGCTTCGGACAGTTGCTCGCGGGCGCGCTGCTCGGCGGCCACGCGGATGGCGTGCTCCACGGTCTCCTCGACGAGGGCTTCCAGCGTGTCCTCGTCCAGCGCCAGCCCGGCCGAGGTCAGGCCGTCGCGCACGCGGGAGGCGTCCACCCGGCCGTCGGCGGCGGCGGTGATCGAGCGGGCGGGCAGCCTCGGCGGGCGGACCCGGTTGACCAGCACCGCGCCCGGGCGCAGATCGGCGCCGTCGAGTTCGGCGACCGCCTCGACCGTCTCGCGCACGGGCATCTCTTCGAGCAGGGTGACCAGGTGGACGGCGGTTTCGCCGGAGTGCAGCAGCCGGACCACGCCCTCGGCCTGGCCGCGGATCGGGCCGGTCTTGGCGAGGTCGGTCAGCGCCTTGGTCACGTCCAGGAACTTGACCACGCGGCCGGTGGGCGGCGAGTCCACGATCACCGCGTCGTAGGAGTAGCGGCCGTCGGACTCGGTTCGCCGCACGCATTCTTTGATCTTGCCGGTGAGCAGCACGTCGCGCAGACCGGGCGCGAGGGTGGTGGCGAACTCGATCGCGCCCATGCGCCGCAGCGTCCGCCCGGCGAAGCCCAGGTTGTAGAACATCTCGAAGTACTCGAGCAGCGCGGCCTCGGCGTCGATGTGCAGGGCGCGGACCTCGCCGCCGCCCGGCGCGGAGGCGATCCGCTGCTCGGCGTAGGGCAGCGGCTCGGTGTCGAAGAGCTGCGCGACCCCCTGCCTGCCCTCGACCTCGACCAGCAGCACCCGGCGCCCGCCGTGGGCGAGCGCCAGCGCCAGCGCGGCGGCGAGCGTGGTCTTGCCCGTACCGCCCTTGCCGGTGACGAAGTGGAGCCGGGCTCTGGCGAGTTCGTCGGTCCAGCCGGCCGGGGGAGTGGTCACGTCGCCAGCCTAAATGAGCTCCTACCCGGTGAGCAGCAGAACGCCGACCGCGGCGAGCACCGCCACAGCCGCCACCCAGCTCGCGATCGGGGGAAGGACGGTGAGAACCAGCAGGGTGAGCACGGCCAGCGCGGTCAGCGACACCACGCCGGAGATCACCACCGACGCGGAGGACTGTGTCCGATCACGCACCTTCGCCATGATCATCGGCACCGCCACCAGCCCGGCCAGCACCAGCAACGTGGCCGCGACGATCCGCCAGGTCTCCACTCGGCCAACCTACTGCGCCGGGTTCGTCCCCGGCGGGCTGGACGGGGTCGTTACGCTCGCGGCCATGAGCGCCAAATGGGAGTACGCGACCGTTCCGCTGCTGATCCACGCGACCAAGCAGATCCTCGACCAGTGGGGCGAGGACGGCTGGGAACTGGTCACCGTGCTGCCGAACCCGACCGGTGAGCAGCACGTCGCGTACCTGAAGCGGCAGAAGGGCTGACCATGAGCTGGAGTGCCAGGCTGGCCGAACTGGGCATCGGCCTGCCCGGGGTGGCCGCACCGCTCGCCGCCTACGTGCCCGCGGTGCGCAGCGGCTCCCACGTCTACACCTCGGGGCAGCTCCCGTTCGTCCAGGGCGAACTCGCCGCCACCGGCAAGGTGGGCGCCGAGGTCAGCCCCGAAGAGGCCAAGGCGCACGCGCGCACCTGCGTGCTGAACGCGCTCGCCGCCGTGCACGCGCTGACCGGCGTCGACTCGATCACCCGGGTGGTCAAGGTCGTCGGGTTCGTCGCCTCCGCCGAAGGCTTCACCGGGCAGCCCGCCGTGATCAACGGCGCTTCGGAGCTGCTCGGCGAGATCTTCGGCGAGGCCGGTGTGCACGCCAGGTCCGCCGTCGGCGTGGCCGAGCTCCCGCTGGGGGCACCCGTGGAGATCGAAATCATCGTGGAGGTTTCGTGATGGACCCCGACATCGAGCAGGCGACGCACGAGCTGCTCCTGCGGCTCGCCGGACGGCTGCCCGACAAGACGCTCTGGCGCTTCCGCGACTGGCTCGCCGAGGGTGCCATGGCCACCCTCGCGCGGACCATTCCAAGATCTTTGCTCAAGCACAGCGTCGACCTCGATCAGCCCGAGTACCGCCTGCTTGTCGCTGGATTGATTCCGCACGGCGCCGATTGGCACCAGGTCAGTTCGACCCTTGGGGTAGACGACGGCAACGAGAACCGGTACACATTCACGAAGAGTGCCCCCGAACGGGTGAACTCCGTCGACTCTGTGTCCGTGGTCGTGCACGCAACGTTGCGTGGTCGCCCAGACGTGGGTGAGGTGCGGGCGAGCTGGCGGCATAACGGCACTCCGGGTGATCGTGAACCCAAGAGGGTCCTCTTGGTGAGCGCGGTGTCCGGAATGCCGAGGCTGACCGGTGAGCTGCAGCGGGTATTGCGTGTGCTGGGGGACGAGGAACCCAGCATCGAAGTGCTTCCGCCGCGGTTCGAACTCCCCGAGTACCACCGAGCCGCGCTGGCGAACTCGGAACTCGTCTGCGTGGGCGCCGTGGACGCCGGGCATCGACTCGTCGCCGCGTAACGGCTCGCTACCTCCAGCGAGCTTGGAGGGAGAGATCGCGATGGTGGAGGCCCACGACGGGCTCGGTGTGCCGCTCCGGCTGCACAACCTGCTGCTCGCCATGGCCGGCCGCCTCGACGACAGTGCGCTGTCCGAGGCACGGGAACTGGTCGCGCGTTCGCGCCTCGACGAGGCGGCCGAGCTGACCGCCGGCGCGTTGATCGCGGGCAAGATCCCGGTCCGCTCCGTCGAGCAGCGCGAACTCGCGCTGATCCTGGAGATGAGCCGCTCGGACGCCACACTGGTCGACGAGGTGCTCATCGACGAGAACGAGCCTGACATCACGCACCGGTTCACCGGGGAGAACGAGCCGGAGCGCGGCATCGCCGACGCGCTGGACCGGGCTCTCCAGGTGCTGCCGGACCTGCGTTCGGTGCACGCGGTCTGGCGGAACACGCCGGCCGGGAGCGTGCCCGGTCCGCTGCCGCAGCGGGTGGTGCTGGTGGAGATCGGCCCCGAGGGGCACCCACCGGCCGTCGCCTTCCGGGTGGACACCGCGCTCCGCCGGGTCGGCATCCGGTCCGTGGTCGAGGTGACCGGCCCCGGCGCCGACCGCACCGGCTACTACAAGCACGCGATGACCTCGGCGAACCGCGCCTGGCACGCCGGGACCGCGCCCTCGGGCAGCCAGGCGCCGCCTGCGGTCTCCGCCGCGCCCGCCAAGGCGTCCGCGCACAGCCCGGTCCCGGTGGCCTCCGCCGAGTCGAAGCCCCGGCACGAGCTGGTCGACGACCGGCTCCCCGAACCGCCGGTCGAGCCGCAGCGCACCGAAGTGGTCCAGCGCCCCGAACCGGCGCCGGAACCCGCTCCGGTGGGAAAAGCTGAGCCTCCTGCGATCACCGCCGCACGGCAGGAGGCACTCAGCCATCAGGCCGAGTTCGGCAGCGGCGTGGAGAGCACGACGGACATGAGCTCGGCCGAGGTCGCCCAGTTGCGGCGCGCGCTGGCCGAGGACCACGAGACCGGCCGCGCGATCGCTTCGGCGAAGCTGCCCGGTGGTGACGTCGTCGAGCTGCCCGAACTGGACCTCAACGACCCAAAACTCAGCGACCGGGACCGCAAGCTCCTCCGGGAGCTGCACGCGGAGCTGGCCCAGCGGGAGCGGGCGGAAGCGGCACGCCTGCGCCTCAACGGGGCGGGCAGGGGCGGGGAGGGCAACCGGCGCTGGGTGGACGGTTTCTCCGGCGCCTGAGGCGGTTCGGGCGGCCACGGTGACGTATGTTGCGGGACGTGGCCGAACTACCTGACGAGGTCGTCGTCGACCTGACCAAGATGCCGCTGACGTCGTCTTCCGATCTGCCGACGCCGGAGGGGCCACCGGCCACTCCCAAGGACGCCGCGACGGTCGTGCTGCTCCGCGAGGGCGGGGCGGGCGTCGAGGTGTTCCTGCAGCGGCGCGTGGCCGCGATGGCCTTCGCCGGCGGCATGACGGTGTTCCCCGGCGGCGGGGTGGACAAACGGGACGCGGACGCGTCGATCAGCTGGGCCGGTCCGGACGCGGCCTGGTGGGCGTCGAAGTTCTCGTGTTCCGAGTCGCTCGCCCGCGCCCTCGTGTGCGCCGCCGTGCGGGAGACCTTCGAAGAGTCCGGTGTGCTGCTGGCCGGTACGGAGTCCACTGTGGTCGCGGACACCGCCGAGTTCGCGGGCGTGCGGGACCGGCTGATCTCGCGGGAGCAGTCGCTGGCCGGGTTCCTGGCCGAGGCCGGGCTGACCCTGCGGGCGGACCTCCTGCGCCCGTGGGCGAACTGGGTCACGCCGCCGCAGGAGAAGCGGCGCTACGACACGCGGTTCTTCGTCGCAGCGTTGCCCGAGGGCCAGCGGGCGGACGGCGCCACCACCGAAGCCGACGCCTCCGGCTGGCAGGCGGCCGCGGACGCATTGGGCGACGCCGAAGCCGGCCGCAGCACGCTGATGCCGCCGACCTGGTTCACGCTGACCGAGATCGGTGAGTTCACCAGTGTGCGGGAGGCGTTGACGGCGGAGCGCTCGATCAAGAAGATCACGCCGACCCTGGTCCGTGAAGGCGACCGGGCCCGGATCGTGCTGGAGCCGTCGTGACCCCTCCCGCCTACGGTGTGCTGCGCCAGGTCTCGCCGACCGCGTCGGTGGTGCTGGAGAACAACCCGTCGTCGATGACGTTGGAAGGCACGAACAGCTGGGTGCTGCGGGCGCCGGGGGCGTCCTCGTGCGTGATCGTCGACCCGGGGTATGACGATCGGGCGCACCTCGCCCAGCTGGCCGCGTGCGCGCCGGTCTCGTTGATCCTGCTGACGCACCACCACCCCGATCACGCCGACGGCGCGCCCTGGCTGGCTTCGCAGGTCTCCGCACCGGTGCGGGCTTTCGAGCCTTCGCTGTGCGCGGGCGGTGAGGCACTGCGGCCGGACGAGGTGATTTCGGTGGCGGGGCTGGAAATCGGCGTCCTGCACACGCCGGGCCACACCGCCGATTCGGTGTCGCTCCGGGTGGGCGGCGAGGTGCTGACCGGCGACACGATCCTGGGCCGAGGCACCACGGTGCTCGACGACCTGGGCGCGTACCTGGGCTCGCTGCGCCTGCTGGCCGAGCTGCCGCCGGGCACCCCGGGCCTGCCGGGCCACGGCCCGGAACTGCCGGACCTGGCCGCCACCGCGCGCGAGTACCTGGCACACCGGGAACAACGGCTGGACCAGGTACGGGCGGCCCTGCGCTCACTGGGCCCCGACGCCACGCCGAGGCAGGTCGTCGAACTGGTCTACGCGGACGTGGACCGGGCGCTGTGGCTGCCCGCCGAACACAGCGTCCGAGCCCAGCTCGACTACCTGCGCACGCTGTAGCTGTGCCGCACAGCCAGCGTCCCGAGTTCGTGCCCGCCGTTAGTTCGATCACGTTGGCCGAACTCTCTGGTGTGCGCGCCGCAGCGCGATCGCGTGAGCGGGCGATCCGGCTGGCGAGGTTGCAGCGCGTCGAGGCCCCTGATCAGCGCGGTTGCATGGGCATGACGTAGTACCGCAGTGAGGTGGCTTCCGTGGTCAGGACGGTGGCGCGCAGGCCCGGCTGGATGGCGAGGACGACCTCCCCGCCGGTGAACGGGCGCAGCGCGTCGAGCAGGTAGCGCGCCTGGTACGACGGGGCGAGGCGGTTGCCGTCCACTGTGGACTTGACCTCCTCTTCGGCTTCCCCGGCGCGCGGGTCGGTACCCGCGACGCGCACCACGCCGTCCTGCACGTCGAGGGTGACGACGCCTCGTGGACCCGCGTAGAGGCTGGTGCGGCGGACGGCGGCGGCCAGCGCGTCGGCGGCGATGGTGAGCCGTGTTTCCACGGCACCGATGGAAATGCTGTCCTCCGTGAGGAAACCGCCGTCCAGCACCGCGGTGGTCACCGTGCTGCGCCCCCAGCTCAGGCCGAAGCGGTTGGCGTCGGCGTGCACCGAGACGCTGCCGCTGACCTGCTTGCCGACCTCCGCGAGCAGGGCCGCGGGCACCAGCGCGTCCACCTCGCCACCGGACCACGGCACCTCGGCGGCCGCCATCCGGAACCGGTCCGAAGCCAGCAGCGACAGCTCGCCGGGCCCGGACCGGACCCGGACGCCGGTGAACATGGGCAACGCGTCGTCCCGAGCCGCCGTCGGGGCGACGGCGGCCAGCGCAGGGGACAGCAGCCCGCCATCGAGCGAACCGGCCACCGGCAGCTCGCCACCGTCCAGGTACAACGACCGGTCCAGCAACGGCAACGCGAACCGGCCGCGTGCCGTGCGGATGGCGAGCCGCGAGCCCTCCACGACGAGCCGGACCTCCGGCTCGTCCAGCACCTTCAATGTCTCGGCGAGCGGCCGGGCGGGCACCAGCACCTCGCCGTCGGTGTGCGTCAGCGCGGTGCAGGCCAGCCGCACGGCTCGCTCGTGGTCGTTCCCGGCCAGCACCAGCCCGTGTGCGTCGGCATGTAGGAGCAGGCCGGGCCCGCCGGACGGCAGCAGGCGGACGGCTTCGGCGAAGGCGGCGGCCAGTGCCGAGGTGGGCGCGGTGAGGTCCATGCCGCGGAGGTTAGGCGGCGGTACCGACAAGTTCGGCGGGCGCGGTCGTGGTGGCCGGGCGGATGGTGCGCCGCAGGCTCCACACCACGGCGGCCAGCACGACCGCGGCCACCCCGGCGGCGAGGAACGAAGCGGGCGGCCCGCTGGCCTCGACCAGGTAGCCGCTGACCGACTGCCCGAACGCCAGGCCCAGCGTCACCGAGGTGATCACCCAGCCGAACGCCTCGGCGGCCGTGCCCTCCGGGGCGACCAGTTCGATCGCCGCCGAGTGCGCGGTGGACTGCGGGGTGATCAGCGCACCCGCGCCGAGCATGGCCAGCGCCAGGCCCCAGAGCGAACCGGGCAGCGCGAGCAGTGCCACCATCACGCCGAACGCGGCGAGCAGCACCGGCAACCGCAGGCCCATCGACCGCGGCCACGGGCGCAGGCTGTACGCCACGCCGAAGACGACCGAGCTGACCGACCAGGCCGACAGCAGCAGCCCGCCGACCGTGGCGTGCCCGGCGTTCGTCGCCGCCGCCGGGACGGCGACCTCGACGAAGCCGATCACCACGCCGAAGCCCAGCGCGGCCACCGCGAGCGTGCGCATCCCGGGGCTGGCCAGGGCGCCGAGCAGCGGGCGCCGCCGCGACGGTGCCGAGCCCCAGGCCCGGACGACCGGGCTCAGCGCGAACAGGGTCGAACCGGCGATCATCACCGAAGCACCGATCACCAGGCCGGTGCCCGGCCACGGCGCGGCCACCAGTGCGCCCGCGAAACCCGGGCCCAGGATGAAGAAGACCTCCATGCTGATCGCCTCGTAGGAGAACGCGGCGCTCCTGGCCGGACCGGCGGGCAGCAGGCGTCCCCACAGCGCCCGCGAGGCCGAGCCGACCATCGGTTCGGTGATCCCGATCCCGCCGGCGAGCAGCACCAGCAGCGCGGTCGGCGCACCGGCTTCGATGAAGGTGATCAAGGTCGCGACGGCGACCGCGAACAACGTGGTGCTGATCAGCAGCGGCCGGGTCGGGCCGAAGCGGTCGATCAGCCGTCCCTGCACCACCGAACCGGCGGCCACGCCGACCAGCGAACCGGCCGAGACCAGCCCGGCGGCGGCGAACGAGCCCGTCTCCCGCTGCACGTAGAGCAGTGCGGCGATGCCGATCATCGCGATCGGCAGCCGGGCGAGCACGGACGCGACCGCCGGGCCGCGGGAGCCCGGCGCGGTCAGCGCGGCGCGGTAGTCGGCCAGCGTGGTGCGGCCACCGGAGACAGAGTGGGACATGCGTACCAGTATGCGACGACTGGTACGTCTGTACCACTTATTTTCCGGCGACCTTCGTCACCAATTCGTGACCACAAATCCGCTGCGGACATGGGATGAGACGGGAATGAATCCGGCGCCGACCGCGTTCAACAGGCAAGAGGACAGGGCAGGACCGTCCGCGTTGGGCCAAACGGGTCTCGGTTGGATAACGAAGCGCGTTTTTTGGGTTGAACGGCGCAACAAACTACGGCGCTTGGCGTCCTTGAGGGTGAACGGCCTTGAAGTGAGGGGTGGGGGCCGTGTCATGGTGGATGAATCGTCAGAACTGCATATGACTTCTCAGCTCCCTCCGGCACACGGGTCGGGGCCTGCCACCGGAGGGCGGGGAGCGCGGATCGTCGGGGGATGGTCCGCGCACGGCATGAGGGGCCGGTGCGCCACGTCGGGGGTGGCGCCCGGCCCCTCATGTTGTGTCAGAACAGGGGGCTGAGCCGCGGACCTATCGGGCCCGCCTGGCCAGTCGCTCCGGGTCCAGGATCAGCACACTCTTGCCTTCGAGCCGCAGCCAGCCGCGGTGCGCGAAGTCGGCGAGCGCCTTGTTGACGGTCTCGCGCGAGGCGCCGACGTACTGGGCGATCTCCTCCTGCGTCAGGTCGTGGGTGACCCGCAGCAGGCCGGCTTCCTGACTGCCGAAGCGCTGGGCCAGCTGCAGCAGCGCCCGCGCGACGCGGCCGGGCACGTCGGTGAAGATCAGCTCGGCGACCATGTTGTTCGTCCGCCGCAGCCGCCGGGCGACCACGCGCAGCAGCTGCTCGGCGATCTCGGGCCGGGTGGAGATCCACTGCCGCAGCGCCGGGCGGTCCATCATCACCGCGCGCACCTCGGTCACCGTGGTGGCGCTGGACGTGCGCGGCCCCGGGTCGAAGATCGACAGTTCGCCGAACATGTCGGACGGGCCCATGATCTGGAGCAGGTTCTCCCGCCCGTCCGCGGACTTGCGGCCGAGCTTCACCTTCCCGGACTGGATGATGTAGAGCTTGTCGCCGGGCTCGCCCTCGCTGAAGATCACGTGGCCGCGGGGGAACTCGACGCTCTCCAAGGTCTGCGCCAGCGCTTCAGCCGCGGCAGGTTCCACCCCCTGGAAGATGCCCGCGCGGGCCAGGGTTTCGTCCACCTCGTGCCTCCTCATCGGTGGCGACACCGCGGTTCCAGGGCGGATGAGCGTGTCGCCGATCACTTGCGTGCAGTGTAGGGCGTGCCAGCGAGATCGCCTCATGGCTCGCCGGAGCCGGGGCGATCGGTGTTCACCCGCACACCCCTCATCGCGCGGACGAGAGGAGCAAAAGACGATCTCGGTGGCGGCAGAGCTTAACTCCGCACCCGGCGGGGCCGCAGCTTGGCCGCCCGTCCGCCGAGCCGGCGCAGCCGGAACAGCTCGAGCGCCCGCCCGATGCCGTGTCCGTGCAGTGCCCTGATCTCGTTGGGCTGGGCCTGCTCCAGGAACTGTTCGACCTCTTCCTCCTGCACGGCCACGTGCCGGAGGCGGCTCTCCACGCGCTCCATGATCAGGGCGAAGAACATGATCACGAGCGGTACCGCGATAACGAACCAGACGGTCATAGCTTTCAGATCCTCGCTTGCGGCTCGGTCCTTTTCGCGCCTGAACTGATGGCGCCCGTAGGCTATCGGGGTGCCGCCCGAAGCCCGTAAAGCCCCCCGTAAGGGTGGCGCCCCCGCCCGTTCCGTCGATGGCGAAAGCCGCCTGGCATTGGTGAGACGCGCCCGGCGGATGAAACGTTGCCTCGATCAGGCGTATCCCGACGCGCACTGCGAGTTGGACTTCACCACCCCGCTGGAGCTGCTGGTCGCGGTGGTCCTGTCCGCGCAGACCACCGACGTTCGGGTGAATCAGGTCACCCCCGCGTTGTTCGCGCGCTACCGCACGGCCGCCGACTACGCCGGCGCCGACCGCACTGAGCTGGAGGAATACCTGCGGCCCACCGGTTTCTTCCGGGCCAAGGCGAACTCGGTGATGGGCCTCGGGGCCGCGCTCGTGGAACGGTTCGACGGCGAGGTGCCGGGCAACCAGGCCGATTTGGTCACCCTTCCCGGTGTCGGCCGGAAAACGGCGAACGTGGTGCTCGGTGACGCGTTCGGTGTGCCGGGAATCACGGTCGACACCCATTTCGGGCGGCTGGTGCGCCGCTGGGGCTGGACCGACCTCGAAGATCCGGTGAAGGTCGAGCACGCGATCGGCGAGCTGATCCCGCGCAAGGAGTGGACGATGCTGTCCCACCGGACGATCTTCCACGGCAGGCGCGTCTGCCACGCCCGCAAACCGGCCTGCGGGGCCTGCCCGCTGGCTCGCGACTGCCCCTCCTACGGCACCGGCCCGATCGAGTTCGAAGAGGCCGCGAAGCTGGTCAAGGGGGAGGAGCGCGAACACCTGCTGGCGATGGTGACCGGGTCTTGACCACGGCGACCAAGTGGGCCGTCGCGGCCGGGGTGCTGCTGCTCGCGGTGATCGTCGCCGTGCTGCCGAACCGGGACGGGACCGCGCCGGCCGAAGACCTCGGCCCGGCGCGCGCGAAGGCGGCGCTGGCCGCGTGCACGGCCGGTACCCCCGGTCAGGCCCTCGCCGGGGTGGCGGCGGACTGCCTGGGTGACGGCCGTCAGGTCGACCTGGCGGCCGCGGTCGGCTCCGGTCCGACGCTGGTCAACATCTGGGCGACCTGGTGCCAGCCCTGCCGCACCGAGCTGCCGGTGCTCGCCGCCTACGCGGCCGAGCCCGGGGCCGCGCGCGTGCTCACCGTGCAGGTCGCCAGCTCGCCGTCGGACGGCCTGGAACTGCTCGCCGAGCTGGGCGTCCGCCTGCCCGCCGTGTACGACGGGGACGGGCAGTCCGGGCCGGTACGCAGTGCGCTGAAGGTCCCGCCGGCACTGCCCGCGTCCTATGTGGTCACCCCGGGCGGGGAGGTCCGGTTCATCGACAACCCGCGCCTGCTCGCCGAAGTGGCCCAGGTGCGCGAAGCCGTCGCGAGGTATGCCGCATGACTGAGAACGGACCACTGGTCGACGCGGAGAGCGTGCCGGAGTGGCTGCGCGGGCTGGTGGCCGCGAGCGGGAAGGTGGACGCGTCGGCGTTCACCAAGTTCCACCCGCCGCGGGGCACGAAGACGCGCCCGGCCGCGGTGCTCGTGCTGTTCGGCGAGGGCCCGCGCGGGCCGGACGTGCTGCTGCTGCGCCGCGCCGACACGCTCGGTTCGCACGCCGGTCAGGTCGCCTTCCCCGGTGGTGGCGCCGACGAGGGCGACGGCGGACCTGTCGGCACGGCCTTGCGCGAGGCCGAGGAGGAGACCGGCGTGCTGCCGTCCGGGGTGCGCCCGGTGGCCGTGCTGCCCGACCTCTGGGTGCCGGTCTCCGGCTTCTCGGTCACGCCCGTGCTGGCGCACTGGGTGAACCCTTCGCCGGTCCACGCCGTAGATCCGGGGGAGACCGCGGCGGTCGCGCGGGTCGCGATCGAGGACCTGCTCGACCCGGCCAACCGGTACCAGGTGCGCCGCACGGGATACGACTGGGTGGGGCCGGTGTTCGACGTCGACGGGCTGTTCGTGTGGGGCTTCACGGCCGGTCTGCTGGCCGCCGTGCTCGACCTCGGCGGCTGGTCACGCGAATGGGACAAAACTGACGTACGGGATCTCGATCAAGCGCTGGCCGCGCACGCGGCGCGGGCTCGGGCGGTGTACAACGGTGGCTCCGTGGAGAGGGAGCGATCGTGAACTGGGTTGACGTGCTCGTGGTGCTGCTGGCGGTGCTGGCGGCGGTTTCCGGGGCGCGCCAGGGGGTGCTCGTCGCGCTGCCCGCCTTCCTCGGGGTGCTGATCGGGGCCGTCGTGGGTATCCGGCTGGCGCCGCTCATCGTGGACCTCTTCGACAACCCCGCGCTGCGCGTGGCGATGGTCGTCGGGGTGGTGGTCTTCCTGGTGGCGCTGGGCGAGACGCTCGGCGTGTGGGCTGGCCGCAAGCTGCGGAACAAGATCAGCTCGCCGAAGCTGTCCGGAGTGGACAACACGCTCGGCGCGATCGTGCAGGGCCTGGTGGTCTTCGTCGTCGCCTGGCTGATCGCGGTTCCGCTGACCAGCGTGGCCGGCCTGCCGGGGCTGGCCAAGGCGATCAACAACTCGACCGTGCTCGGCGGGGTCGACCAGGTGATGCCGGATTCGGCGCAGGGCCTGCCGAACGAATTGCGCAAGCTGCTCGACGCGTCGGGCTTCCCGTCCATCGTGGCGCCCTTCCAGCAGGCACCGAAGGCGGACGTCGCGCCGCCCGACGAGAACCTCCAGGCGAGCGCGGTGGTGCGCCAGTTGCGCGGCAGCGTGCTGAAGGTCCGCGGCAACGCGCCCGCCTGCTCCCGCGCGCTGGAGGGCAGTGGTTTCGTCATCGCGCCGCAGCGCGTGATGACGAACGCGCACGTGGTCGCCGGGACCGACGAGACCGCGGTCGAGACGCCGGAAGGCAGGCTCCCGGCCCGCGTCGTCCACTTCGACCCGGCGACCGACGTCGCCATCCTCGCCGTGCCGCGGCTGGAGGCCGAGCCGCTGGAGTTCGCCGCCCGGCCCGCGCAGGCCGGGGACGACGCGATCGCGCTGGGCTACCCGCTCGACGGCCCGTACACCGCGACCTCGGCCCGCGTGCGGCAGCAGATCACCCTGCGGGGGCCGGACATCTACGACACGAACACCGTGCAGCGGGACGTGTTCACCGTGCGCGCCGGGATCCGCAGCGGGAACTCGGGCGGGCCGCTGGTGAACCCGCAGGGTGAGGTGGTCGGTGTGGTGTTCGGCGCGGCGGTGGAGGACCCGGACACCGGGTTCACGCTGACCGCCGCGGAGGTGGCGCCCGAGGTGGCGGGTGCGTCCGGCTACGGCGCCGCGGTCAGCACCGGCCCGTGCGCGGCCTAGCGACTAAGCCTTGGCGAGGAACTGCGCCAGGATCTCGGTGGTGCGCTTCGGGGCTTCCAGGTGCGGGTAGTGGCCCACGCCGGCGAGTGAGGTGAACACCGAATCCTCGCCGCGCCAGCGTGCCGACGCTTCGGCCGTGCGCGGCAGCACGCACCGGTCCTCCTGGCCGTGCACCTGGAGCACCGGCACCGGGCTCGGCTTGTCCGCGGCTTCGGTGAACCGCCTGCCCTCACCGCGGAACTGCGCGCGGAAGGCCCACCGGTAGTACTCGAGCGAACTGTGCGCCACCCCTGGCACCTGCATCGCCTGCCGGAACTTCGCGGCGGCTTCGGTGAACTCGGCCGTCTCCGTCCACTGGGGACCGGACCACCCGCGCATCAGGCGTTCCACCTCGGCCGCGTCGTCCCGGACCAGCTTGCGTTCCGGGGCCATCGGCACCTGGAAGCCGAAGAGGTGGCCGAGCGCGCGAGCCTGGTTGCCGCCCCGGCCGCGCCAGGCCGTCCTGGCCACCGAACCACGCAGGGCCAGCGGGTGCGCGGCACCGAGCGCGCCGACGGACGCGGCGATCCGCGGGTGCAGCGTGGCCGCGGTCCAGGCGAGCATGCCGCCCCAGGCGTGCCCGACCAGGTGCGCGCGGCGTTCCCCGAGCGCCTTGACCAGCCCGGCGACGTCACCGGCGAGGGTCCACGCGTCATACCCGCGTGGTGGCTTGTCGGAATCCCCGTAGCCGCGCAGATCCGCGGCGACCACCCGGAACCCGGCCTCGGCCAGCCCGGTCAGCTGCCGGTGCCAGGTCCACCAGAACTCGCCGAACCCGTGCAGCAGCAGCACGAGCGGCCCGGTGCCCAGTTCGGCGACGTGCAGCCGGATGCCGTTGGCCGAGACGTCGCGATGGGTCCATGGCCCGTCGATCCGGACGATCGAGGGATCGGGACCTGCGCGCACGGCTGGCTCAGTCGCGCACCGCGGGGAGCTCGTCCCCGGAATGCTGACGCGGCTTCAGCGCGGCGGCGGTCTCCTTGACGCTGTCGATCGTGCGTTCCGGCGCGCGGATCTTCTTCACCTTGCGGTAGCCGAGGAAGCCGAACAACGCGGCGACCACCAGCATCAGCGCGAACACGATGCCGAACGCGGCCCAGCGCACGAGCCATTCCGACAGCAGTTCGCCCAGGAAGAAAAAGAAGAAGAACGAGCTGTACAGCGCGACGACCAGGGCGATGACGAAGAAGACGCTGCCCTTGACGCCCTTCTTGACCTCGCCGACGACCTCCGATTTGGCCAGTTCGACCTCGGCCCTGACCAGCGTCGACAGGTGCTGTGTGGCGTCCTTGACCAGCGCACCGATCGACTGGTCCCCGTTCCGCTCGCGGTCGTCGGACAGCGGGAGGTAGGGGACGGCGCCCATGCCATCGGCATCGTTGAGTTGGTGCTTGGGGCTGCTCACGGGCTTCATCGTGCCACGTGCCGGTTCATCGGGCGCGGCGGGCGCGCTATTGGTCGTCGGTGTCTTCGGTATTCGCGTGGGCCCGGCTGCGCCGCAGCAGCAGCGCGGCGGCGGCGAGCGAGGCGATCGCGGAGGCGATCAGCACGGCGGCCTTCGCCTGCTCGGCCAGGTCACCGTCCAGCGCGAGGTCGGCGATCAGCAGGCTGACGGTGAAGCCGACCCCGCCGAGCACGGCCAGCGCGGTCAGATCCCGCCAGCCCATGCCCCGCGGTTTCGCCGCGAACCCCAGCCGCAGGGCGAGCGCGCTGGCGCCGAGGATGCCGATCACCTTGCCGCCGATCAGCCCGATCATCACCGCCAGCGGCAGCGCCGAGGTGAACACCGCGGCGAGCGCGTCGCCGTCGATCTCGATGCCCGCGGCGAACAACGCGAACAGCGGCACGGCCAGCGCCGCCGACCACGGCTGCAGCCGGTGCTCCAGCCGGATCGCCGGCGCTTGCTCCTCGCCGTCGTCCGGGCGGACGCGGGTGAGCAGGCCGAGCGCGACCCCGGCGATGGTGGCGTGGATGCCCGCCGAGTGCACCGCGACCCAGGTGATCACCGCCAGCGGCACGTAGATCCACCACGCCCGCACACGCCGGTGTTGCAGCCAGGCGTAGAGCGCCAGCGAGACCAGCGCGACGCCCGCGGCGAGCAGGTTGAAGCCGGTGGTGAACAGCACCGCGATGACGATGATCGCGCCCAGGTCGTCGACCACCGCCAGGGAGAGCAGGAAGACCCGCGCGCTGCTCGGCAGGTTCGACCCGGTCAACGCCAGCACGCCGAGCGCGAAGGCGATGTCGGTGGCCACCGGGATGGCCCACGCGCGGTCCATGCCGGGCTCACCCCAGCCGATGGCCAGCGCCAGCACCGCGGGCACGACCATGCCGCCGAGCGCGGCGAAGATCGGCAGGATGGCCTGCTTGAACTTCGACAGCTCGCCGACCACCAGTTCGCGCTTGAGTTCCAGCCCGGCGACGAAGAAGAACAGCGCGAGCAGGCCGTCCTTCGCCCAGTCCCCGATGGACAGGTTCAGGTGCAGGAAATGCGGGCCCAGCGAGAAATCCCGGATAGCGCGGTAGACCTCGCCGAGCGGGGAATTCGCCACGAGCAGCGCGAGCGCGGTCGCGGCCAGCAGGATCAGCCCGCCGGTGGTCTCGGTGCGCAGGTAGCGCGCGAATTCGGCGGCCTTGGCGGGGAACCGGGATTCCGGTGTGCTCACGAGTGCTCCGTTTCCGGGGTCGGCTGTTGCCTCGCCGACCAGACTTCCCGGCACACCTTTACGGGATTTTAGTGCCCGAACGGGTGGTCCCGGTGGCGAACGTGGGGCGCGCCACGGGTGACTTGCCGGACAGCACCGTCAAGACGACCGGACCTGTTCGTTGTTCACCGGCAGTCCTAGCATTCGCTTCGACAACGATGTCTCGGAAAACAGGATGGACACATCGTGAGTACTACCTCTACCGAGGTCGGCAAGGACAAGGGGTTCTTCGGGCACCCACGAGGGCTGGCGAACCTCTTCGGCGTGGAGATGTGGGAACGCTTCTCCTTCTACGGGATGCAGGGCATCCTCGCCATCTACCTCTACTACGCGACCACCGAAGGTGGCCTCGGCCTGGAGAAACCGACCGCGCTCGGCATCGTCGGCGCGTACGGCGGCCTGGTCTACCTCTCCACCATCGTCGGCGCCTGGATCGCCGACCGCCTGCTCGGCTCGGAGCGCACGCTGTTCTACAGCGCGTTGCTGATCATGGCCGGGCACATCAGCCTCGCGCTGCTCCCCGGGTTCGCCGGGGTCGGCGTCGGCCTGGTGTGCGTCGCCCTGGGCAGCGGCGGGCTGAAGGGCAACGCCACCGCGCTGGTCGGCGGGCTCTACGCGGAGAACGACGAACGCCGCGACGGCGGCTTCACCCTCTTCTACATGGGCGTCAACGTGGGCGGCTGGATCGGCCCGCTGCTCACCGGGCTGGCGCAGGAGGAACTGGGCTTCCACTACGGCTTCGGGCTGGCCGCGATCGGCATGGCCGCCGGGCTGGTCCAGTACACGCTGGGGCGCAAGAACCTGCCCGAAAGCGGCCGTGTGGTGCCGAACCCGCTGCCCGCGAACCGCCGTCCGCTGGTCGCCGTGGTCGCGGTGGCGGTGGTGGCGCTGATCGTGGTGGCGGTGCTGACCGGGTTCGTCACCGCGGAGAACCTGTCCGACCGCACCATCCTGGTGATCATCGTCGCCTCGGTCGCGTACTTCGCGGTATTGCTGACCAGTAAGAAGACCACCCCGCTAGAGCGCAGGCGGGTGGCGTCGTTCATCCCGATGTTCATCGCCAGCGCCGCTTTCTTCGCGTTGTTCCAGCAGCAGTTCACCGTGATCGCGGCTTACACCGACGAGCGGCTGAACCGGAACCTGTTCGGCTGGGAAATGCCGGTTTCGTGGATGAACTCGGTGAACCCGGTGTTCATCCTGCTGTTCGCGCCGGTGTTCGCGGTGATCTGGACGAAACTGGGCGACCGGCAGCCGTCGTCGCCGGTCAAGTTCGCGCTCGGCACCGCGCTCGCCGGGGTTTCGTTCCTGCTGTTCCTGCCGCTGGCAGGCGGCGGACCGTCGTCGACGCCGCTGCTGGCGCTGGCCGGGATCATCCTGGTGGTGACCTGGGCGGAGCTGAGCCTGTCGCCGGTGGGGTTGTCGCTGTCGACGAAGCTCGCGCCCGCCGCGTTCCAGACGCAGATGGTGGCGCTGAACTTCCTGTCGGTCGCGCTGGGCACGGCGTTGTCCGGCTGGCTGGCGCGGTTCTACAGCGCGGAGAACGAAGGGCCGTACTTCGGCACGCTGGGCGCGATCTGCATCGGGATCGGGATCCTGCTGGTGCTCGGTTCGCCGTTCATCAAGAAGATGATGTCCGGGGTGCGCTGAGGCGTGCCATCATGGAGGCCGCTTTTTCGCGTCGCCGAGGGGGACTCTTGCGGGACCGGATCTATGCCT
The DNA here is from genome assembly GCF_021725495.1 of Saccharothrix sp. AJ9571. Taxonomy (NCBI): domain Bacteria; kingdom Bacillati; phylum Actinomycetota; class Actinomycetes; order Pseudonocardiales; family Pseudonocardiaceae; genus Saccharothrix; species Saccharothrix sp. AJ9571. The sequence goes on from NZ_CP091382.1 coordinate 2,954,698, forward strand.
TGCTGACCACCGCGGTGGGAATCTTCCTGCTGGTCGGCGGCATCGTGACCCTCAGCGATGACACGGTGAAGTGCGGCAGCCAGACGATCAGCGAAGGCGACACCTGCACGGAGATCTCCCGGCGCACGGGTCCCTCGAACGAGCGAACCTTGGCGGAGCAACGCGGGGAGAACACCAAAACCACCTGGTTCCTCCTGGGCGGCGGCGCCTTCATGCTGGGCGGTGGGGCCCTCTGGACCTACACCCAATTCCGGAAGCGCCCCGCCGATCCGCCCCACGCCTAGGCGAACGCTATGAATGGGGCATTACTTGCATTGAACGCAAGTAATGCCCCACTCATAGCATTGGCGGCGGTCAGCCGATGGGGGCCGGGAGCGGGCGTACTCGGTAGGCCAGGTCGATGACGTTTCCGGTGTGGGGGTCGCTGAGTTCGACCTTCCAGGAAGCGGTGAACTGGTCCACGCCGTGGTGCATCGGGATCGTGCCGGAAATGAGGATCACGCCTGGTTCGTACCAGCCGCGGGAGCGCAGGACGTCCAGCCAGTAAGCCGGGGTCAGCAGTTCCGCGAGTTTCCCGTGCTGGATTTCCACGTCGTCCGCCCAGGCGCGTAGGACCAGGTCGTCGAGCCGGTCTTCCACGTCGACCAGTCGCCACGCCTGGCGCGCGAGGACGTCCGGGCCGGCGTTCTTGCTCCACGCCACCCCGTGCACTTCGAGCGCCCGGTCGGTGTGGTCGCACGCGGCGGTCAGCAGGACGTCTTCCGGCGACGGGCCGGTGATCACCAGCGCCCACTCCGCCTCGCCCGAGGTGCGTTCGTGTTGCACCGGGACCTCGTCGGTCTGGCTGGCCAGGTAGGGCGCCACCGGGTACAGCGCGGGCGTGGTCGACGGCGCCGGGACACCCAGTTCGGCCAGTTCGGCCACGTGCGCGGCGACGTCGTCCTGGCTGCGGCCGGCGTAGCCCGCGTTCAGCAGCGTGTGCACTTCCGTGTGCACCTCGGTGCCGTCCGGCAGGGTGAAGCTGAGCCGTGGGTACTCCGGCATGGAACCTCCTGACCTGGTAAAACTCAATTGGGACTTGCGCATGCAAGATGTATACAACCAGTATTACCGCAACTCGGCACCACGGCCAAACGGGATGTGAGCGATGACTGCACAAGAACAGGTGGACCGCCGCTCGCTGCGGCGCGCCTTCGCGGCGAGCCTGTCGGGAACCGCGCTGGAGTGGTACGACTTCGCCGCCTACTCGGTCGCCGCGGCGACCATCTTCGGCGAGTTGTTCTTCCCCGCGGGCGACAACCTGGCGGGCACCATGGCCGCCTTCTCCACCTACGCCGTCGGCTACCTGGCCCGCCCGCTCGGCGGCTTCATCTTCGGCAGGCTCGGCGACGTGATCGGCCGCAAGCGCGTGCTGGTGTTCACGCTGATCCTGACCGGCGTCGCCACCTTCCTGATCGGCGTGCTGCCGACCTACGAGAACATCGGTGGCTTCGCCGCGGTGCTGCTGGTCGCGCTCCGGTTCGCCCAGGGCGTCGGCATCGGCGGTGAGTGGGGTGGCGCGGTCCTGCTTTCGAGCGAGTTCGGTGATCCACGCAAGCGCGGGTTCTGGGCGTCGGCCGCCCAGGTCGGACCGCCGGCGGGCAACCTGCTCGCCAACGGGGTGCTCGCCCTGCTGGCCGTGCTGCTCACCGAAGCCCAGTTCAACTCTTGGGGCTGGCGGATCGCGTTCCTGCTCTCCGGTGTCCTTGTCTTCTTCGGACTGTGGATTCGCCTGAAGCTGGAAGAAACCCCGGTGTTCAAGAAGATCGCGGAGAAGGGCGACCGGCCGCAGGCGCCGATCTCCGAGGTGTTCCGCGACGAGCGCCGCGGCCTGGTCGCAGCCGTGCTGATCCGCGTCTGCCCCGACGTGCTCTACGCGTTGTTCACCGTCTTCGTGCTGACCTACATGACGCAGGAACTGGACATGTCGCGCAGCGAGGGGCTGACCGCGGTGATGATCGGCTCGGCGTTCCAGCTCGTGCTCATCCCCGCCGCCGGCGCGCTGTCCGACCGGGTCAACCGCCGCAAGCTGTACCTGGCGGGCACGATCGCGGCCGGGATCTGGCCGTTCGTCTTCTTCCCGATGGTCAGCGGTGGCTCGTTCCTCGCCGTGGTGGTCGGCATCGTGCTCGCGCTGGTCATCCACGCGCTGCTGTACGGCCCGCAGGCCGCGCTGGTCACCGAGCAGTTCTCGCCGCGCCTGCGCTACACCGGCAGCTCACTCGGTTACACGCTGGCCGGCGTGGTCGGCGGGGCGCTCGCGCCGCTGCTGTTCACCGCGTTGTTCGCCGGTTTCGGCACGTGGCTGGCGATCGCCGGGTACGTGCTGCTGACCGCGATCGTCACGATCATCGGCGTGCTGCTCAGTCGCGACCCCGACCCGGCGGAGTACGAACCGCGCGAAGACGTCGATCAGCTGGTCAACTGAAGTTTGAGGGTGGTGTCGAGGTGGTGGTCGATGGCGGCGTGCGTGGCGGCGAGGTCCCGCGCCGCCAGGCCGTCGACGATCGCCCGGTGCTCCTCGCAGACGGCGAGCTGACGGTTCGGGCAGGCGAACAACGCGACCAGTCCGGCCCGCAGCTGCCGGTCGCGCAGTCCGGCGTAGGCCTTGCTGAGCATGGCGTTCCCGGCGGCGTCGATGAGCAGGGTGTGGAAAACCGTGTCCAGCTCGATGAATTCCCTCGCCTGCGCCGGATCGTCCACATCGGACTGCCGCTGGAGGGTGGCCCGCATCTGCTCCACCGGCGCCCCGGCACCGGCGATCGTCTTCTCCGCGGCGAAGCGTTCCATCATGCCGCGCAGCTCGATCAGTTCGGAGAGGTCGCGGCCGGTGAGCGGGGCGATGTAGGCGCCGCGGTTGGGCACGAGTTGCACGAGGTCTTCGGCGGCGAGCATCAGCAGTGCCTCGCGGATCGGCGTGCGCGAGACGCCGATGCGGGTCGCGAGCTCCTGCTCGCTGATGAACTGGCCCTGCGCTGCGGGGTCCGGCAGCACCGAACCCTTGAGGAACTCGTAGGCCTTCTCGCGGCCGGACCGGGCGGCCATCCGTCCCCCCTAGTTTTGTATACGACCTGTATACGAATAGTACATGCCAGGCAGCTGGAGGACGTGAGCCGAATGAAGGAACACCACTACGCCATGACCGTCACGTGGACGGGGAACCAGGGCGAAGGCACCGCCCGCTACCGCGACTACTCGCGGGCGCACGACGTCTACATCCCGGGCAAGCCGGTGCTCGCCGGTTCGGCGGACCCGGCCTTCCTGGGCGACCGCACCCGCTGGAACCCCGAGGAACTGCTGGTCGCCTCGCTGTCGGAGTGCCACATGCTCTGGGTGCTCGCGCTCGCCGCGGCGAAGAAGGTGGTGATCACCGGCTACGCCGACGAGGCGGACGGCGTGATGGTGGAGGATGCCGACGGCGGCGGGCAGTTCCGCGAGGTCACGCTGCGCCCGGTGGTCACCGTGGCCGAGCCGGGCATGGTGGCGGCCGCGGAGGAACTGCACGCGGTCGCGCACGCGAAGTGCTTCATCGCCCGGTCGATGAACTTCCCGGTCCGGCACGAGCCGAGGACGCTGGCATGAGCGACTGGCGCACGCTGTCCACTGTGGAGGGTCTTCCGCTGCTCGGCGGCACCGGCACCTTCCGTACCAGGGAAACCGTGGATTCCGGGCTGCTGTACGAGATCCGCTATCCGGCGGGCGTCGGCTCGCCGGAGCACCGGCACGACCACGACAGCATCATCTACCTGCTTTCCGGTGAACTTCGCGGCACGATCGACGGCCGCGAGGTCCGGCTCACCCCGGGGGAGACGGTGGTGCACCCGCGCGACGTGCCGCACACCGTCGAGGCGGTGGTGGACAGCCACTGGCTGGAGTTCAAGTCACCACTGCCGTGGCGGACGCCGCTGAGCACCTAAAACAGAATCGGGGCTGCCGCGATGATTCGCGTCAGCCCCGATTCCGTTGTGGAAAAGTCTTACTGCTCGAGTTCCGCGAGCGCCTTCTTGGCCTCTTCGAGCTCGGCCTCGAGCTGGGCCACCTTCTGCGCCTGCTGTTCGCGGGCGGCGTTGATGACCTCGTCGATCGGGCCGGAAAGCTCTTCGTGCAGCTCCTTGGCCGCACGGGACACGGCCGCGGCCGGGATCTCGATGCCCCGGGCGATCCACTTGCTGCCGTGCTTCAGTTCAGCCTGCCATTCGCCGTCGGCGGTGCCGGTGACGGTCAGCGTCAGCTCGACGGTCCGGGTCTTCTTCGCGGTGGTCGGGCCCTTCGGGCGACCGCGCTTGGGCTTGGCGTCCTCGGTTGCCTGGGGAGCCTCCGCCTGGCCGTTCTCGGAGACCGGCTCCGCGGCCGGCGCCTCGGGTTCTGTCAAGGAATCCACGGTCATCGCAGGTCTTGTCTCCTTGCCGCATAGATGGGTTCTCCCAGCGCGACAGCCTAGAACATGCGTTCGATCACCGCGCGCCGGGGGTGGGCAAGCGTAGCGGACCTCGCTATAGTCGAGTTCGACTAGCCGACTTCGACTAATGGGAGCCGTCGTGCGTGCCCGCCGCACCCCGCTGAACCTCGCCGTGCTCAGCCTGCTCAACGAGCAGCCGAGGCACCCGTACGAACTGCAGTCCCTGATCAAGGAGCGCCACATCGCCGACGTGGTCCGGATGCGCGGGGGCTCGCTCTACGACGCCATCGCACGGCTCGTGGCACTCGGGTTCATCGAGGTTTCCGGCACGGCACGTGAAGGGGCACGTCCGGAACGCACCGTCTACGCGATCACCGGCGCGGGTCGCGAGGAGCTGGTCGAATCGCTGCGCGAGTACGTCGGTGAGCGGGCGGAGGAGTACCCCGTGTTCGCCGCCGGACTCGCGCACATCGGCCAGCTTTCCCTTGCGGAGGCGGAAGAACTGCTGCGCCGACGGGAACAGGAGCTGGCCGGGCTGACCGAGCACTGGGAGAACGGGCTGCGCGACGCGCTCGCCACCGGGCTGCCCAGGGCCGTGCTGCTGGAAGTGGAGTACGCGCAGGCGATGCGCCGCGCGGAGTTGGCCTGGTTGCGCGAAATCCTGGCGGATCTGCCTGGATTGGGCTGGAGCGAGGGAGAGTCATGAGCGGAGTTTCGCTGCCACGCGGATTGCGGACGATCAACCGCGTGGTCAAGGCATTGCAGGGTTCGGGCCTGCGGCTCGGCGATGTCCACGTGCTGACCGTGGTGGGACGCAAGAGCGGACGACCGCGGAGCACCCCGGTCACACCGTACGAAGTGGACGGTGAGCGGTACCTGCTCGGCGGTTACCCCGGCGCCGACTGGGTGCGGAACGCCCGAGTGGCGGGCGAAGGCACGCTCGCGCACGGCCGTCGCAAGAGGCGGGTGCGGCTGATCGAGGTGCCGGTGGCGGATCGGGGTCCGATGCTGCGGGCGTTCCCGGAAAAGGTGCCCAACGGCGTGGACATGATGGTGAAAGCGGGCGCGGTCACCGAGGGCAGCCCCGAGGAATTCGAGGCGAAGGCCGACCGCTTCGCAGTGTTCCGGGTCGTGGGCGCGTAACCGCCCACGACCCGGGAACCGGGGTTATTCGTCGGACTTGCCGGAGTTCAGGCCGGAGGAGATCAGGTCCATCACCGACGAGTCGGCCAGCGTGGTGACGTCACCGACCTGGCGGTTCTCGGCCACGTCGCGCAGCAGGCGGCGCATGATCTTGCCCGAGCGGGTCTTCGGCAGCTCCGGCACGACCATGATCTGACGCGGCTTCGCGATCGGGCCGATCTCCTTCGCCACGTGGTTGCGCAGCGCGGTGATCGCCTCCTCGCCCTTGGCCTCGTCCTGCGCCACGTTGCCGCGCAGGATGACGAAGGCGACAATGCCCTGCCCGGTGGTCGGGTCGGCCGCGCCGACCACGGCCGCCTCGGCCACCGTCGGGTGCGACACCAGCGCCGACTCGACCTCGGTGGTGGAGATCCGGTGCCCGGACACGTTCATCACGTCATCCACCCGGCCGAGCAGCCAGATGTCGCCGTCGTCGTCGTACTTCGCGCCGTCACCGGCGAAGTAGAAGCCCTGGTCGGCGAACCGCGACCAGTAGGTCTCGCGGTAGCGGTCGTTGTCGCCCCAGATCCCGCGCAGCATCGACGGCCACGGCTGGTCGAGCACGAGGTAGCCACCGCCACCGCGGCCGACCTCGGTGGCCTGGTCGTCGACCACCTTCGCGGAGATGCCCGGCAGCGCGCGCTGCGCCGAACCCGGCTTGGCCGCGGTGACGCCCGGCAGCGGCGAGATCATGATCGCGCCGGTCTCGGTCTGCCACCAGGTGTCCACGATCGGTGCCTTGCCCGCGCCGATGTTCTCGCGGTACCAGATCCACGCCTCGGGGTTGATCGGCTCGCCGACGCTGCCCAGCACGCGCAGCGAGGACAGGTCGTACTTCTCCGGGATCTCCTTGCCCCACTTCATGAACGTGCGGATCAGCGTGGGCGCGGTGTAGTAGATGGAGACCTTGTACTGCTGGATGATCTCCCAGTGCCTGCCCTCGTGCGGGGTGTTCGGCGTGCCTTCGTAGACCACCTGCGTGACGCGGTTCGCCAGCGGGCCGTAGACGATGTAGGTGTGCCCGGTGACCCAGCCGATGTCGGCGGTGCACCAGTAGACGTCTTCGCCCGGCTTGTGGTCGAACACGGTGTGGTGCGTGTACGCGGCCTGGGTCAGGTAACCGCCGGAGGTGTGCAGGATGCCCTTCGGCTTCCCGGTGGTGCCGGAGGTGTAAAGGATGTAGAGCGGGTGCTCGGCGTCGAAGGCCTCCGGGGTGTGCTCCTCGGACTGCGAGTCGACCAGTTCGTGCCACCACAGGTCGCGGCCCTCGGTCCACGGCACGTCGGTTTCGGTGCGGCGCACGACGATGACCTTCTCCACCGAGTCCGCGCCCTCGAGCGCCTCGTCGACGTTGGCCTTCATCGGCGCGGCCTTGCCGCGGCGGAACTGCCCGTCGGAGGTGATGACCACTCGCGCCTGGGCATCGTCCACGCGGGACCGCAGCGCGGTGGGGGAGAAGCCGCCGAACACCACGCTGTGCGTGAGGCCGAGGCGGGCGCAGGCGAGCATCGCGACGATCGCTTCGGGCACCATCTGCAGCTGGATCGCCACGCGGTCGCCCGCGACCAGGCCGAGGGAGGCGAGAGCATTGGCGGCCTTGGAGACCTCGCGCTTGAGGTCGGCGTAGGTCAGGTCCCTGGTGTCGCCCGGCTCGCCGACCCAGTGGATGGCGACCTGGTCGCCGTGGCCGTCGTCGACGTGCCGGTCCACGCAGTTGTAGGCGACGTTCAGCTTGCCGCCGACGAACCACTTGGCGAACGGCGCGTCGGACCAGTCGAGCACCTGCGTCCACTTGGTTTCCCAGTGCAGCCGTTCGGCCTGCTTGGCCCAGAACGCCTCGCGATCGGTGTCGGCTTCGGCGTAGAGGTCCGCGGTCGCGTTGGCCTGGGCGGCGAATTCGTCGCTGGGCGGGAAGGTCCGGCTCTCGTTGAGCAGATTGTCGAGCGCCGGCGACTGCTCGGTCATGGTGCGCTGCCTCCTGAATCGCGAAATCCTCGGCTACCCCGGGGGCACCGTAGCGACGTTGGTACCCGAAGTAAAAGGTTGCCTTGAGGTTACACACGCGCAGGTCGATCGGCTGGTACGAGAAAATGCCGCCGGTGGGCCGCCGGGCGCGGACGAACGGCGCCTCAGCCCAGACGAGCGGCCAACCGGTCGCGCACGAACGGCCATTCCGGTTTGGTGACGGAATACAGCACGGTGTCCCGGATCGAGCCGTCCTTGCGGACGCGGTGCCCGCGCAGCACCCCTTCCTTGACCGCACCGAGCCGCTCGATCGCGCGCTGCGACTGCTCGTTGCGGATGTCGGTCTCCCACGACACCCTGTTCGCCTCGATCTCGTCGAAAGCGTGCTGCAGCAACAGGAATTTGGCCTCGGTATTCACCGCGGTGCGCTGCCACGGCCGGCCGATCCAGGTGTGGCCGATGCTCAGGATCCGGTGCTTCGGCACGATCCCGTAGTAGGAGGTGGTGCCGGCGACCGCACCGGTCCGCACGTCGACCTGCGCGAAGGCGACGCGGTCCGGGTCGGCGAGGATGTCGTCGACCATCGCCTCGGCCTCGGCGTCGGTCTCCGGCCGGAACGTGCTCAACCAGGTCCAGACCACTGGGTCGGACCCGGCCTCGCGCAGCCCGGCGGCGTGGTCGGTGGTGAGGGGTTCTAGGCGCACGTGCTTGCCGACGAGCGTCGGCCGACGGGTCCATTCGTTGATCACAGCCTCGAACCTACGAACTCGAGTGGACTTGGCACAGAGCCATTTTCACCCGATTACAGCAGGCCACTTGGTCTGTGCCTATGCTCGGGAAGTGGCAGAACGCGAAGAGCTGACCTGGGAACTGTTCGGTGAGGCGAGCCGGGCGCTGGCCGAGGAGGTCGCGGGCAGCGGGTACGACCCCGACCTGATCCTCTCCATCGCGCGCGGCGGGCTCTTCGTCGCGGGCGCGCTCGGGTACGCGCTGGACGTGAAGAACCTGCACGTGATGAACGTGGAGTTCTACACCGGGGTCGATCAGCGCCTGGACCTGCCGGTCATGCTGCCGCCGGTGCCGAACGTGGTCGACCTGACGCAGAAGAAGGTGCTCATCGCCGACGACGTGGCCGACACCGGCGCCACGCTCAAGCTGGTCCGCGACTTCTGCGTCGACCACGTGGCCGAGGTGCGCTGCGCGGTGGTCTACGAGAAGCCGCACTCGGAGATCAGCAGCGACTACGTCTGGCGGCGGACGGACAAGTGGATCAACTTCCCGTGGTCTTCGCAGCCGCCGGTGGTCAAGCGGGATGAGCAGGTGCTGGACGCATGACCGATCCGCTCGCCCCGCTGCTGGACCTCGACGGTGTCGCCGCCGCGGTGAAGTCCGCGCAGGACGCCGTGTTCGCCGTGCACCGCCACCCGGCGAACCTGCGTGCCGGTGCCGCGACCGCCGCGGAGGCCTCGGTGCGCGCCGCCCGCGCGTCGGCCGGGATCGACGGCGGTGATCCGGACATCCCGGTGGCGGGCTCGGTCAGCGACCCGGTGCTCGCGGGCTCGCTGCGCGTGGCCGAAGCCGTGGAGTCGCTGCTCCCGGTCTGGCGCCGGGCGCCGCTGCAGGCGCTGGCCAAGCTGCACGTGCTCGCCGCCGCGGACCTGACCGCCGACGCCGACTCGCTCGGCAGACCCCGCCAGGGCACCGCCGGGCGCCTCGAACTGCTCGGGCAGCTGGTCACCGGCGCGACCTCGGTGCCGGGACCCGTGCTCACCGCGGTGGTGCACGGCGAACTGCTCACGCTGCGGCCGTTCGGTACCGCCGACGGCGTGCTCGCCCGTGCCGCCGCGCGGCTCTCGATGGTCGCCACCGGACTCGATCCGAAGGCGCTCACCGTGCCCGAGGTCGCGTGCTTCCGGCACGTGCGGAAGTACACCGCGGCCGCCGAGGCGTTCGCCTCGGGCGAGCCGGACGGTGTGCGCGAGTGGTTGCTGTTCTGCTGCCAGAGCTACGAAACCGGCGCGCGCGAAGCGACCGGTATCGCGGACTCGGCGGGCTAGCCCCCGCCGGCCCACCACCGCCCTCAACGGGGCGCTCTGTCCTAGCTGGCGCGCATGTGCAGTGACGCCAAGGCGTTGCGCACGTGCCCCTGGTTGGCTTCCAGCGCCTTGCCCGCCGTGGTGGTGTCCACTCCGGACAGCAGGTGCACCAGCGCGACCTTGAGGTCGTCACCGGACTCGGCCAGCGCTTCGGAGCAGTCCTGCTCGCTCATGCCGGTGGCCTCGCGCAGGATGCGCACGTTGCGGCCGCGCAGCTTCGCGTTGGTCGCCCGCATGCTGACCATCAGGTTGGAGTAGGTCCGGCCGAGCTTGATCATCGTGGCGGTGGAGAACGCGGTCAGGATGATCTTCTGCGCGCTGCCCGCCTTCATCCGGGTGGACCCGGCGATGGCTTCCGGGCCGGTGTCGACCGCGATCAGCACGTCCACGCCCGGCACGTTCTGCGAACGCGGGTTGCCGGAGACCAGCGCGGTCCGGCAGCCCGCCTCGGAAGCGGCCGCGAGCGCGCCGAGCACGTACGGGGTGCGCCCGGAGGCGGTGAGGCCGAGCACGAAGTCGCCCGGCTCCACCGATTCGCGGAGTTCGGCGGCACCGGCGGTGTCGTCGTCCTCCGCGTTCTCCACGGCCTGCCGGAGGGCGCGGGGCCCACCGGCGTGGTGCGCGACGAACCAGTCGGCGGGCACGTTGAAGGTCGGGACGAGTTCGGCCGCGTCGAGGGTGGCGAGCCTGCCGGAGGTGCCGGCACCGACGTAGTGCACGCGGTGCCCGCCCCGGAGGGCCTCCACCGCGAAGTCCACCGCGCGGGCGATCTGCGGCAGCACCGCGTTGACCGCGTCCGGGACCAGCTTGTCCTCGGCGTTGAGCGCGCCGAGGATGCCCACGGTGGACATCAGGTCGATGTCCATGGTGCGCGGATTCCGCTGCTCCGTCGGGGAGTCCACGTGGACCACCTGGCGGCGCAGGCCGACGAGGGGCCGAACTGTGTCCTTCACCTTCACATCCCTCATTTCCCGGTCTCCCTTGGCCGGCGGCGGCCGTCCGGCCGGACGCCGAGCCGGTGGTGGCCGACGGCGTCACGGGTGGCGTCCAGCGCGGACACGGCGGCGTCCATGTGCCGCTGCGCCACGCCGATGAACATGCAGTCGATGACGGTGAGCTGGGCGATCCGGCTGGCCGTGGCCCCCGAGCGGAAGGTGGTTTCCCTGGCCGCGGTGGTGAGCACGTGGTCGGCCACCTCGGTGATCGGGGAGCGGGGGAAGTTGGTCAGCGCGATGGTGATGGCGCCGTGCTCACGGGCCACGCGCAGGGCTTCCACGGTGTCGGTGGTGGCCCCGGTGTGCGAGATGCCGACCGCGACGTCGCCGGGCTTCAGCACGGCGGCCGAGGTCAGCATGATGTGCGTGTCGGACCAGGCGAAGCTGACCCGGCCGATGCGGTGCAGCTTCTGCTGCAGGTCGGCGGCGACGAAGGCGCTGGCGCCCACGCCGTAGACGTCCACCCGGCCCGCGCCGGCGATGAGCTCGATGACCCGCTGCAGGGCGGCCACGTCGAGCTGGTCGGCGGTCTCCTCGACCGCACGGGCGTCGGCGAAGCTGACCTTGCCGATCACCGCGGCCAGGTCGTCGTCCGGGCCGATTTCGCCGCCGAGGTTGCGGCTGGAGTGGACCTCGGACCGCGCGGTGTCCGCGGCCAGCGCGATGCGCAGCTGCGGGTAGCCGCCGACGCCGATGGCCTTGCAGAACCGGGTCACCGTGGTCTCGCTGGTGTTCGCGGCCAGCGCGACCTCGGTGATGCTGCGTCTGGCGACGTTGGACGGGTCATCGAGGACGACTTTGGCCACGCGCTGCTCCGCCCTGGCCAGGCCGGGGAGCAGCGACCGGATCCGGACCAGCGGGCTGGCTTCGGATTCCCGCACGACGGCGGGCGTTTCCGGGGTGGAGTCCGCTGCGGACTCAGGGCTGGTCACCGTGGGAAACTTACTAACCGTAGGAATCTGCGACAAGGCAACCCACACCCTTCGAGAGGAGTGCCACCCGACGGTGTTACCTGGTCGGGCAGCGCGAACTTGGTTGCTGTGAAAGTCGCTAACCAGGTCGAAGATGTTAACGTTCACTTGTTAACAACTTCGCAACTTGCTACACCCAGTGAAACTATCTGCCTCGACTGAGCCGAACGGGTAACGAAGTTGTGACTAGTCGTAGAAGATTCAACATCTTTGCGCCCGTTCAATGAGCGCTTGGTGACTCAACGACTACGCAACTGCCATCCCTCGGGCGTTACAGCTTCCGGCGCGCGTTCCAGGTCGAGGACGGCGTTACCGGACACAACGGCCTTAACGCCGTCCAAGAGCACGCCGCGGCCCGTGTACGCCTTGTCCGTGGTGTAACGCCAGCGCAGGGCCACAATTTCACTCGGCAGCACCATCGCGCTGACCGTCCACCAAGATCGGTGCCCGGTGCCGGACAGCGCCGTGACCTCCCCGCCGGGCGCGCCGGGGCCGACGGCCCGGAGTGACACCGGATGCCAGCTTGTCCCGTCCACCGTGGACTCCAGCATGAGCTGATCGGTCGGTTCGGTGTCCACGAAGGCGTCGAAGGTCACCCGCAGTGGGCGGCTACCGAGCGTAAGCGGTTTCGTGGTGAGGGTCGCCGTGGAGAGGTTGCCGATTTCGGTGAACCACGCGTCGGCGCCGTGCTTCGGCGGTACCGCGAGCGCGCGCGCCAGGCCGGTGGCCCAAGCCTCCCTGGCGACGTTGATCGACCCCCAGCTCCGGGTCGGGTGCACCCGGTTGGTCAGCAGGATGGCGATCGAGCGCGAGGTCGGGTCGATGACCAGCGAGGTGCCGGTGAACCCGGTGTGCCCCGCGGTGGCGGGTGAGGTCAGCCCGCCCATGTACCAGAGCTGGTCCAGTTCGAAGCCGAGGCCGTGGGCGTTGCCGGGGAAGGCCTGGTTGTAGTCGGTGAGCATCTGCCGGACGCTGTCCTCGCGCAGGATCCGCTGGCCGCCGTAGGCCCCGCCGTTGAGGATCGCCTGCCCGAGCCGGGACAGGTCGGCGGCGGTGGAGAACACCCCGGCGTGCCCGGCGACCCCGCCGAGCGACCAGGCGTTCTCGTCGTGCACCTGGCCGCGGACCATGCCGCGGTCCGGCACGGCCATGAACTCGGTCGCGGCGACCCGGTCGAGCTTCTCCGCGGGTGGGTTGTACCCGGTGTCCACCATGCCCAGCGGCTCGGTGATGTGCTCGCGCACCCGTACGTCCAGCGGCTGCCCGGTCAGCCGCTCGACCAGCACGCCCAGGGTGATCAGGTTCAGGTCGGAATACTTGTAGGTGCTGCCCGGCTGGTACATCGGCTTGACGTCCATGACCGCCTTGATGCGCGCGGCCTTGTCCGGCCAGTCGCGCCACAGCGGCAGGAACGGCTCCAGCCCGGAGGTGTGCGTGAGCAGCTGACCGACGGAGATCCCCGCCTTGCCGTTCACGCCGAACTCCGGCAGGTAGGTGGCCACCGGCTCGTCGACCCGGACCTGCCCGGCCTCGATCAGCTGCATCACCGCGAGCGAGGTGAACAGCTTCGAGATCGACGCCAGGTCGAAGATGGTGTCCATCCGCATCGGCACCTGCTGCCCGGCGGGCAGTTCGGTCCCGGCGCCGTCGGCGTAGCGCAGCGCGGACCCGGCCGTGTGCGTGTTGACGATCATGCCGTCGTGGATCTGCACGCCGACCGCACCGGCGAACAGCGGGTGCCCGGTGCTGTCCGGCCGGGTCCAGGCGTCGACCTTCTGCTCGGCGGCCACCAGCGGCGCCGGGTCGAGCCCGGCCTCCGCGGGCGTGGCCGGGCGCAGGGTGGTGCCCGGCGGGGCGAAGCCCGGCTGCGGCCGGTCGAACCGGCCCGCCACCGCCTCGCCCTCCGCGGCGACCACGCTCGAGGTCATGCCTGCCATGGTGACCGCCGCGATCGCGATCAGCGCGCCGAGCCTGGTCCGCATCGGTTCCCCTTACCGGTAGAGCAGGTACTGCCGCCGCTTCCGGTCGAAGTCCGCCAGCTCGCCCTGCCACGAGCCGACGATCTCGTCCACGCCCGCGCCCGCGTCGATCATGGTCCGCAGGCGCGTGGAACCGGAGAGCTTGTCGATGAAGTTGTCCGGCCGCCAGCCGAACAGGTCCGGGTGCACCTGCTTCGCGGTGACCAGCATGGCCACGCCGGTGCGGATCGCGTCGAAGGCCCGCGCGTCGGTGACGGTCAGCTGGACCCCGCCGCAGGTCTCGCCGACGAACTTGTGGAACGTCGGCACGAAGTAGTTCTCGCGGAACCGCGCGCCCGGCAGGTTCAGCTCGTCGAGCGCCTCGCGCCAGCGCCAGTCCAGCTTGGGCGCGCCGATGATCTCGAACGGCCTGGTGGTGCCGCGGCCCTCGGAGAACACGGTGCCCTCGAACAGGCAGGTGCCCGGATAGGCGAGCGCGGTGTCCGGCGTGGGCACGTTCGGGCTCGGCGGGGTCCACTGCAGCCCGGTGCCGGCGAAGAAGGTGTCCCGCCGCCAGCCCCTGACCTGGATGATCTCCAGCTTCGCCAGCTGCACGCCCTCGGCGGGCAGGAACTCCCCCTGGAAGAAGCGGGCCAGCTCGCCGACGGTCATGCCGTGCTGCTGCACGATCGGCTTGCGGCCGATGCCCGAGGCGAACGCCGGGTCCAGCATCGGCCCGTAGGCCTTGCCACCGAGCGGGTTCGGCCGGTCCAGCACGACGAAGGCGGCGCCGGTCTTCGCGGCGGCCACCATCGCGGTGTACATGGACCAGATGTAGGTGTAGAAGCGGGCGCCGACGTCGGCGATGTCGAACACCACGGTGTCCACGCCCGCCTTGGTCAGCATCCCGGCCAGCTTCGTGGCGTCGGCGCCGTACGCGTCGTACACCGGGACGCCGGTGCGCGGGTCCACGTAGTCGCCCTCGGACCCGCCGGCCTGCGCGCTGCCGCGGAAGCCGTGCTCCGGCCCGAACACGGCCAGCGGGCGGACGCCGGCGGCCACCATCGAGTCGACGATGTGCTCGTAGTTCGCCAGCACACCCGTCGGGTTGGACAGCACGCCGAGCTTGCGCCCGGCGAGCGGCTGCCAGCCCTGCTTGGCCAGCTGGTCCGCGCCGGTGACCACGCCGTGGTGCTGTGCCGTGTTCTCCTGCGCGCTCGCGCTGCCCACGGTCAGCAGTGACGCCGCCGCCGCGCCGCCGAGCAGGCGCCTCCTGGTGAAGCCCATCGCGTTACCAGCCCAGTCCGTGGCCGAAGGGGAAGAGGACCTGGCCGTCGGCCGCCGGGATGTTGACCGGCAGCTTGCCCTGCGGCGCCACCTCACCCTTGAGCACCTTGGCCAGCGAGTTCATCGTGACCTCGCGCCAGTCGTAGGTGACCGCCCAGGTCGGCACGTCCGCGTACCCCGGGTCGTACGGTTCCTGCACGCCGACCGCGATGACCGGCTTGCCGGTGGCGAGCAGGCCCTTGACCAGGTTGACCTGGTTCGCGCTGGTGCGCAGGCCGCTGGTCAGCACGATGACGGTGTCCGCGGCGTTCGCCGCTTCGACGGCCTTCGCCACGGTGGCGGCGTTCGGGCTGGTGCCGGTGGACAGCCCGGTCGCGCCCAGCGCCTTGGCCAGCGCGGCGACCGGCTCGGCGCCGTAGCCGGGGTAGTCGGGCCGGTTCCAGCCGGTGACCAGCACCTTGCCCGCGTTCGGCAGCGGCAGCAGGTTCGCGTCGTTGCGCAGCACGGTGGTCGTGCGATCGGTGAGCGCCTGCACGTCGGCCAGGTGCTGCGGGGTGCCGACCTTGCCGGCGACCGCGTTCACGTCGGCCATCGGCTTGGCGAAGACACCGCGCTTGAGCTTCAGCTTGAGGATGCGGATGACGCTCTCGTTGATCCGGTCCTCGGTGATCCGGCCGCTCTTCACCGCGTCGAGCACGCCGTTGATCGCCACGTCCAGGTGCGGCGGCATGAGCATCTGGTCGACGCCCGCCTCGAGCGCGAGCACCGGGATCTCGTGGTCCGGGTGCAGCTTGCGCACGCCCGCCATCTGCAGCGAGTCGGTGACCACGACACCGCGGTAGCCGAGTTCGCCGCGCAGCAGGTCACCCATGATCGGCTTGGACAGGGTGGCCGGGTTCCCCGACGGGTCCAGGCTCGGCACGGTGATGTGCGCGGTCATGATCGAGTCGGCGCCCGCGTCGATCGCGGCCTGGAACGGCGGCAGGTCGATCTCGCGCCACTCCTGCTCGGTGCGGTCGATCTGGGGCAGGCCGGTGTGGCTGTCCTCGGCGGCGTCACCGTGGCCGGGGAAGTGCTTGGCGGCGGTGGACACCGTTTCGGTCGCGCGCCCGGAGCGCTGGTAGCCGTCGATCTCCGCGGTGACCAGCGAACTGGCCAGCGCCGGATCGGCGGAGAACGACCGCGAGCCGATCACCGGGTTGAGGTGGTTGGAGTTGATGTCCGCGTCCGGCGCGAAGTTCTGCGAGATGCCCACGGCCCGCAGTTCGTGGCCGTTGATGGTGGCCAGGCGCTGGGCGTCCTCGGTGCTGCGGCCCGCGCCGATCGCCATGCTGCTGGGGAACTCGGTGGCAGGCTTGCCCATGCGGGTGACCCGGCCGCCTTCCTGGTCGATCGACAGGATCAGCGGCAGCCGCGCGTTCGAGTCCAGTGCGGCCCGCTGCAGGCCGTTGGAGAACTTCGCGAGCTGGACCGGGTCGTCGATGTTGTCGGTGCCGGGGTTGTTGAAGTAGATGACCCCGCCGACGCCGAACTTCTCGACCACTTCGGCGGCGGTGCCCACGCCGTACTTGGTCTGGTTGCCCGAGTGCACCTCGTCGGCCGACTTGCCCCAGACGTCGGCGACGAACAACTGGCCGACCTTCTGCTCCAGCGTCATGCCCGCGAGCGACTGCCGCGCTTCGGCCGTCTCGGCTTCGTCCAGCCGTTGCGCCGCCTGCTCCCGCTTCACCGGGCTGTCCGCCGGGTTCATCGCGGAGGCGGGAACGGCCCCCGCGAGACCGGTGGTGGCGAGCAACGCGGCGAGCGAAGCGGCGACCGCATGATGCCTCCGGGGGTGGTTTCGCGTGCGCGCGATACTCACGTCGGCCTCCCTGTTCTGTTCTGCTTGCTGACAGGTGTAGCCGGTGTGGCGTGGGTGACTCACTTGAATGGACCGGCATCGGGAAGCTACTCACCGGAGCTGGGCAGGTCAACGACCCGCTGTGCCGTTCGGAGTACGCAGCGCTCACACCGTGACTCCGGCGTGTCATGAATATCGTTCAAGCCCCGAACGTGCTGCAGGCGGTACCGACGAATCGGCACCGCCTGCTCGCGCGGACTGCTGGGTTACCAAGCGTGCAACTCCAGTCGTACCTACCTGGACTCGGCGTCCGGCGTCCCGGTACGCAATCCCTAGACGACAAGCCTCCCGCGGCGTGCTGCGCGTGGGTGCCCGGAGTCCGCGCACGGAGTTCTTTCGGGGTGGAGTGAGGCTTCTCTTCGCCTCGTCCCTGGCCGACAAGATGTCCGCACTCACTTTGTACGCCAGTGACGCCGGTCACTTCAAGGGCTTGATCGGGTGCACCGGTACAGAGACCCGATTCAGTGACCCCCGCACCCGCTGTCACCAGCGGTTATGGCATCCGGGTGGAGTTTCAGGGCTTGCTTTTCCGGCGTTTGGCGAGGCCGTACCAGGTGGCACCGGCGGCCACCGCGCCCACACCGATGCCGACCGCGAGCGCCGGGCCCGCGAGGCGGGTCCGCAGCGGCACGGGGTGGGTGAAGGCGAGCACCGGCCAGCCGCGTTCGGCCGCCAGCCGGCGCAGCAGCCGGTCCGGGTTGACCACGTGCGGGCTGCCGACCACTTCGAGCAACGGGATGTCGGTGCTGGAGTCGGTGTAGGCGGCGCAGCCGGCCAGGTCGTACCCGCGCTCGGCGGCCAGGCGCTTCGCCGCGACCGCCTTGTTCTCGCCGTAGCAGTAGAAGTCCACTTCGCCGGAGTAGCGGCCGTCGACGATCTGCATCCGCGTGCCCACGCTGTGGGTGGCGCCGAGCATTTCCGCGATCGGCGAGACCACCTCCTCACCGGTCGCGGACAGCACGATCACGTCGTGGCCCTTTTCGCGGTGTTCGGCGATCAGCTCGGCGGCTTCGGCGTAGACCAAGGGATCGACGACGTCGTGCAGGGTCTCGGCGACGATCGCGCGCACCTGCTCCACGTCCCAGCCGCGGCACAGCGCGGAGATCTCCGCGCGCATCCGCTCGGTTTTGCTCGCGTCCGCCCCGGAAAGCGAGAAGACGAGCTGTGCGTACGCGCTCTTCAGCGCGGCGCGGCGGTTGATCAACCCGCGGCTGAGCAACGGTCTGCTGAACGCCAGCGCGCTGGACGAGGCGATGATCGTCTTGTCCAGGTCGAAGAACGCGGCCACCGGGGACGCCGACGGTGTGAAGCGGGGATCTGCCACCCCACAACCATAAGCGCGGTCCGGGGGTGGGCCCGACACCGTCCCGCGCCGGGGGTTGAAAATCCACGACAGGGACCGGTCGTGGACCCGTAGTTCCGTTACCGAATTGTGGGCGTCTTGAACAGCGATAACGCGCTGATCCGGTGGTTACAGTGGACTGGCCCGGTGTCACCCGGGCCGGTTCAGTCCGACCCCCCGGGGCTGGACCTCCAGCGACCCCCGCCCCTCCCCCCTGGCGGGGGTCGCTCTATTTCCCGGGCTCCCCAAGTTGTCCACAGCAGGCCACTTGTCCACAGGGGACCCACCTCGATCTTGTCCCGCCCCGCCCGCACGGGCGACCGTGGAAGCCGGGCCACCCCAGGCCCGTCCAGCGGAAAACGGGGGGACAACTGTGACCGGAAATCGTGCGCTCGTCGTCGCGGCCGACACGGTCGTGCTCGACGAAGTACTGCGCCTCGCCGCGGTCGCGAATTGCGAAACCGAGTGCGTGCCCGATCTCGTCGCCGCCCGGGCGCGCTGGAAAGAAGCGCCACTGGTGCTGGTCGACGAGGTCGCCGTCGCCGAAGACGACCCGGTTCGCCTGCCACCGAGAAAAGGCGTGCTGGTGGTGTGCAAAGGGCCGCCGGCGCCGGGTACCTGGCAGCGCGCGTTCGCCGTGGGCGCGCAACAAGTGCATTCCCTGCCCGATGACGAAACCGCGGTGCTGAAGGCGTTCGCCGAAATAGTCGAGGGTCCGGCGCGCCCCGGCGGCCGCGTGCTCGCGGTGGTCGGCGGACGAGGTGGCGCAGGCGCTTCCGTGCTCGCCGCCGGCATCGCCACCACCGCGGCGTCCGCCGGCGAAAACGTCCTACTGGTCGATTGCGACCCATTGGGCGGTGGCCTGGATGTCCTCTTCGGCGCCGAAAACCACCAGGGTCTGCGGTGGCCGGCATTACGGGTGGATTCCGGGCAGGTCCTGTTGTCCGCATTGGAAACGGCGTTACCCCATCGCGATTACGGCACCGGCCGCATCCGTTTCCTGTCCACCGGCGAGAAAGGCCCGGACCCCAGCGGCGAAGCCATCGCCGGCGTGGTCACCTCCGCCCGCCGCGCGGGCCGCCTCGTCATCTGCGACCTACCACGGCATCTAGGCGGCGGCGCCGCCGAAGCCGCCGCCCGCGCGGACCTGGTGCTCGTGGTCGTGCCACCGGAAGTACGGGCGTGCTCGGCCGCCAAACGGGTCGTCGACCTCCTACGCCGCACCGGTGCCGACGTCCGCCTGATCGTCCGGGGCCCATCCCCAGGCGACCTCTCCGCCGCCTACGTCTCCGCCACCGTCGACGTCCCCCTGCTCGCCGAACTACGCACCGAGCGCCGACTGGCCCACGCCATCGAAAAGGGCCACTTCCACCCCAAACCCCACGGCCCCCTCCACACCACCGCGACGACCGCCCTGGCCGCCCTGACCACCCTCCCGGAGCCCACCCCATGACCACCCCACGCACCCCCGCCCAACGCGCCCCCGCCCACCCGACCGCCTCGCCCGCATCCCCGCCTCCTCAACCGGTCGCCTCGTCCTCGCCCACGCCTACTCACCCGATGGCCTCGCCCTCGCTTCTCCACTCGGCCGCTTCGCCCGTATCTCCGCCCCTTCAACCGATCGCTTCGCCCTCACTCGCGTCCCGGCAGACACCTCAGCCGACGGCCTCGCTCCCACACCCGAAACCCCACCCGCCTCGGCCGTTCGCCTCGCTCGCCTGCCCCACGCCCCAACGGCCTCGCCCGAGCGCCCTGGCGTCGGCCACATCCCGACCCCCTCGGCCGCTTGCCCCGGCGACATCCCGGTGCCCGCGCCCTCAACCACCCCACCCACTCGCCTCGGCGTCGGCCTCGTCCGCGTCGCCTCGATCGCCTCAGCCGGTGGCCTCGAACTCCGCCCCATCGCCACATCCACCGTCGGCGACGCCGCTCGTGAGCCGAGCGCCCTACCGTCCATTCGCGACTCCGGAAGCCGCTGATCTAGCGGAGCGCATCCGTACCTGCCTCGCCCGTGACGACGCTCGTCCCCTTTCGCTCGTCTCTGCCCCCTACACATCAGCCGACACCGATCGGCACTTCCCGGCCCACTGCCAACGAGGCCCGAGCAATCCGGAGCTCGCGTCATGACCGCCGATCTCCTCGAGCGCGTCCGAAGACGCCTCGCCCGTGACGGCGCCGGGCCCACCGCGCTGGCCGAGGCCGTGCGCGCCGAGGCGACCGGCATCGCCGGGCACGAGGAACTGCTCGAGACCCTTCGCCTCATCCGGCACGAGTTCGTCGGCGCCGGGCCCCTCGAACCGCTCCTGTCCGATCCCGGCGTGACCGACGTGCTCGTCACCGCACCGGCCGAGGTCTGGGTCGACGGCGCCGAAGGACTCAAGCGGACCGACATCAGCTTCGCCGACGAGGACGCGGTCCGGCGGCTCGCGCAGCGCTTGGCGCTCAACGCCGGGCGGCGGCTCGACGACGCCCAGCCCTTCGTCGACGGTTGGCTCCCCGGGTCCGGTCCGCACGGCCGCATCCGGCTTCACGCCGTCCTGCCGCCTCTGGCTCCCGACGGGACCTGCCTGTCCCTCCGCGTACTCCGCCCGGCGGTGCACGACCTCGCCGAACTCCAGCGGCTCGGCACGTTCGGGGCGACCGGGGCCGCCGTGCTCCGATCGATCGTCGCCGCGCGACTGGCCTTTTTGGTCACCGGTGGCACCGGCGCCGGCAAGAGCACCCTGCTCTCCGCGTTGCTGGGCATGGTCCCGGCGACCGAGCGCATCGTCTGCGTCGAGGACGCCGGGGAACTCCAGCCGTCGCACCCCCAGTTCGTCCGGCTCGTCGCCCGTCCGCCCAATGTGGAGGGTGCCGGTGAGGTCACCCTGCGCGACCTGCTCCGCCAGGCGTTGCGCATGCGGCCGGACAGGCTGGTCGTCGGCGAGGTCCGCGGCCGCGAGGTGTGCGAGCTGCTAGCCGCGCTGAACACCGGGCACGAAGGCGGCGCGGGCACCCTCCACGCCAATTCGCCGACAGAAGTCCCGGCCCGGCTCGAGGCGCTGGCGGCGCTCGGCGGCTTGTCCAGGGACGCGGTCCACAGCCAGGTCGCCGCGGCGATCCGGGTGGTGCTGCACATGGTCCGCGGCCCGGACAACACCCGGCGCCTCACCGAAATCGCCGTGGTGCGCCGAGGCGGCGACGGGCTCCAAGCCCTCACGGCCTGGCAAGACGGGATCTGGACCGAGCACGGACCCGCCCTGCGCAGCCTCCTTCCGGGAGGCGCCCGATGCTGACCCTCACCCTGCTGCTTGCCGCGGCCGCGCTGCTCACCTGGCCCGGCCGAGCCACCGGCCTCCGCCTCCGAGGACGAACGCACCGGAAAACGGGCGATCGCGGCCGTCTACTCGCGACCGTCCTCGGTGGTGCCATCGCGTTGCTGGCGGCTTTCTTCGTGCTCGGCCCGGCCGGTCCGGTCGTGGCCCTGGTGCTGGCAGCGGCCGGCCGGTACTTCTGGAAATCGGCTGCCACCAACAAAGCCCGCATAGCCACGGCCGCGAGCATGGCCGAAGCCATCCGCACGATGGCGGCCGAACTCGACGCGGGCGCCGATCCCGCCGTGGCTGCCGAGTCGGCTGCCATGGACGCGCCTCCCCAGGTCGCGGCGGCGATCCGAGCCGTCTCCGGCGCGGTCCAGGTCGGCGAAACCTCGGTGCGGGAGGTGCCCGGCTTGCCCGAAGGGTCCGTCGGTCAGCTCGCCCGGTCCTGGACGCTGGCCCAGCGCTACGGGCTGCCGATGGCGAAGGTGCTGGGTGCCGTGCGGCGCGATCTCGACGCGAGCGTGGAGTTCGCCAAGCGGACGCATGCCGCGATGTCGGGCCCGAGGACCAGCGTGCTGGTGCTCGCCGTGGTGCCGCTCCTCGGGATCGGTATGGGCGAGGCGATCGACGTGCGGCCGTTGCACATGCTCGCCCACACCGGCCTCGGTCAGGTGGTGCTCGTGCTCGGTACGTCCTTGATGGCCGCGGGCCTCGCCTGGACGGCCCGCCTGACCAGGGTGGCGCTATGACCGCCGTCGCGGTGGCGCTGCTCGCCGGAGCCATAGCGCTTTGGCCGGGCCAGACCCGATTGCCACGCAAGGTCGAGCGCCGTCGATTGCCGCTGGTCGCGCGGTTCGCCGTCGGACGTCCGCGGGCTCCGTCCGCTGCGGACGCGCGCCGCCTCGCGACTTGCTGGGATCTGCTCGCCGCGGCTCTGAGAGCTGGGCTGCCGGTGCCGGTCGCGATCCGCGCGGTCGCGCCGGGCGCGCCTGCCGAGGTGGCCGCGACCCTGCGATCGACGGGCGAACTGCTCGCCTTGGGCGCGGACCCGGTCGAAGCCTGGAAGGCGGCGAGCACCTGCGCCGACACCGCCGAACTGGCGCGAGCCGCTCGTCGCACCGCGAAGTCCGGGGCGGCGTTGGCCGGGGTCGCCGAGGTGATGGCCGAGCGGGTCCGCGCGGCGATGGCGGACCGGATCGAGGCTCGTGCGCAACGGGCAGGCGTGCTCGTCACCGGGCCGCTCGGGCTCTGCTTCCTGCCCGCCTTCCTTTGCCTCGGCCTGCTGCCCCTGCTCGTCGGCCTGGCCGGACAACTGCTGTGAACCACGAAAGGAAACCCATGGACGCCGGTTCTTCGACCGTCGAATACCTCATGGTCACGCTGGTCGCCGTCGCGATCGCCGCGGTGCTCTATTCGCTGGCCACCAGCGACATGGTGGCCGGGCTGCTGGCCGACCTGCTCGAAGGCGCATTGCAGGGGCAGACGTGAGGCCGGGCGACCGTGGCGCGGTGAGCGTGGAGGCGGCCATCGCCCTCAGTGCGCTGACGGCGTTCTTCCTCCTGCTCATCGGTGGCCTGGTGGCCATGGTCGACCAGCTGCGCTGCGCCGACGCGGCACGGGAGGCAGCCCGGCTGGTGGCCCGCGGGCAGCCGGAGTCGGCTGAACGGGCGGTGCGCGAGATCGGGCCGGTCGGTGCCGAGTACGCCGTGCGGCCGGAGGGTGACGCGTTCACCGTCGAGGTGGTGGCGGGCGCCAAGCTCCTGCCGGGGTTGCGGCTGAACGGTCACGCCTACGCGATGTACGAGCCGGAGGTGGCTCATGCGCCGGGATGACGGCGTGGCCACCGTCTGGGCGGCGTCCGTGGTCGCCGCCCTGATGGTCGTGGTGACCGCGCTCTACGGGATCGGCGTGGTGGTGCTCGTCCGCCAGCGGGCGGCGGCAGCCGCCGACCTGGCGGCGCTCGCCGCCGCCGGAGCCGCGGTCGAAGGGGCGGGGGCGGCCTGTGCGAAGGCCGGTGCGGTGGCCGCGAAAATGCGGGTGGAGCTGGCCGGATGCCGGCTCGACCGATGGGACGCGTTGATCGAGACGCGGACCGCGCTGCCCGGTCCGCTGGGCCGATTGCCACCCGCTTCCGGGCGGGCGCGAGCCGGGCCGGTGGACAGCTCGTCGTGAGGTCTGCGACGAACGGCAGGGCTGAACGGTCCCACTGCTCGCGCGTACGGCGAACGGTCACCCGGAGCCACGAGCAGCGGTCGGCCAGGCGCGGTGAGCGGTATCACGTTCTGTTGCGTGCACGTACCACTGTGTGCTTCGGGATCGGTGCCGGAGGGGCGAAAACCGTTGTGGCGGCGAGGAAATGTCCGCTTCCGGTGAACGGGAGGTGTCGCCGAGGCGGCGATTCGGCCGATCTTCGGTTCGCCGGTCCCCGGCGATTCGTTCGTCGTCCGATACGAACCGGCTGTCGCGCCGGTACTTCCGGCCTTGTGCAAGTTGCCGTTTATTGGAGTGCAGAGCCGCTCACGCGGTCAAGCAGCTAGGAGAGCAGGCAGGAATGTTGGACACAGACTGGTCGGATTGCTGGCGCGGTGCCTTCCGCATCGAACTGCGCGCCGAAGCCATCGGACTCGCCGGGCGTGGCTGGCCGGTGCTGCCGGGCACCTACCCGGCGGTGGGGGAGTCGGTGACTGACCAGACCGGGGCCGACCCCGACTGGCAGACCCCGGTTCCGGTGCACCAGAACTGGCAGGACGAGGTCGGTGCCCACCCGCACCGGGTCGCGGCCTGGTGGACCGAGGCGCCGTACAGCCTCCTGGTCGCCACCGGCACCGTGGTCGACGCGGTCGAGGTGGACGACCAGCTGGGCCGCCGCGCGGCCGGTCTGCTGCGCGCACTCGGCCAGCCGGCGCCGATCGTGGCGATGCCGAACGGCCGGTGGCTGTTCCTCACCACCGCCTCGGCCACCGGGTGCCCCGCCGAACTGCGGGACCGCGAGTCGGTCCGGTACCACGGCGAGGGCAGCTGGATCCCGCTCCCGCCGACCCCGTTCGAGCACGGTGTCGTGCACTGGCGGGTCAAGCCCGAGGTTTGGGGCTGGCGACTGCCGGACGCGGCTGTCGTGCACGACGTGCTCTTCCGCGCGCTGGCCGGCGCGCGTGCTCAGCTGGCCGTCGCCGGACCGTCGGCGGCCTGATCGACCCCGTGACCACGCGGGACCTCGTGATGACCAACAGCCCCTAGCACGAGATCCAGCACGGTCACCGCCCCCGCCTTGTCCAGTGGTTCGTTCCCATTCCCGCACTTGGGCGACTGAACACAGGACGGGCACCCCGCCGGGCACTCGCAGGAGACGATCGCCTCCCGCGTAGCGGCCAGCCAAGGGACCAACGCGGCAAAACCGCGATCGGCGAATCCCGCACCCCCGGGATGGCCATCGTGCACGAACACCGTCGCCTCCCCGGTGTCAGCGTGCAGCGCGGTTGACACGCCGCCGATGTCCCAGCGGTCGCACGTAGCGAACAGCGGTAGCAGGCCGATCGCCGCGTGCTCGGCGGCGTGCAGGGCACCGGGGATTCGCGCCGACTCGACCCCGGCGCGACCCGGTGCCCTGCACCCGGCTTCCCGGTCCCCACCGGAGAGCAGGTCGTCAGTGATCGTGTACCAGACGGCCCGCGTGCGCAGCACTTGTTCCGGCAGGTCCAGCGCGACCTGGTCGAGCACCGCGCCCGACGGCAGGCGGCGCAGGTAGCCGATCACCTGCGAGGTCACCGCGACCTCGCCGAGGCAGACGGTCACCCCGCCGAACTCTCGGCGTTCGTGCGTTTCCAGCACGGTGATGTCCACGACCTCCCTGGCCGAGGTGCTCCACTCCGGCTCCTCGGCGTGCACCATCGCCAGGCCGGTCTCCAGGTCCAGCTCGTCGACCACATAGGACGAACCCTGGTGCAGGTACAGCGCGCCGGGGTGCACGGTGTGGCAGGCCGAGCCGGGGTCGACCGTGCCGAGCAGGCGGCCGGTGTCGCCCTCCACCACGGCGATCGGCTCACCGCCGGAGCCGCGGATGTCCACCTGGTGCTGCGGGCGGTCCCGCGAGGTCCAGTACCAGCCGCTCGACCGGCGGCGGAGCACGCGATCGGCGACCAGCGAATCGAGCACCTCGCGGGCGGTGTCGCCGCCGAAGGCGTCCAGCTCGCCGGTGGTCAGCGGCAGTTCGGCGGCCGCGCAGGCCAGTTGCGGGGCCAGCACGTACGGGTTGCCCGGGTCGAGCACGGCTGTCTCGACCGGGCGTTCCAGCACGGCGGCCGGGTGGTGCACGAGGTAGGTGTCCAGCGGGTCGTCGCGGGCGACGAAGACCACCAGTGCCTGGTCACCCGAGCGCCCGGCCCGCCCGGCTTGCTGCCAGAACGAGGCGAGCGTGCCGGGATAACCGGCCAGCACCACGGCGTCCAGGCCGGCGATGTCGACGCCCAGCTCCAGCGCGTTGGTCGTGGCCACGCCGAGCAGGTCACCGTTCAGCAGCGCCTTTTCCAGTGCCCGGCGCTCTTCCGGCAGGTAGCCCGCGCGGTAGGCGGCCACCTTCTCCGGCAGCATCGGATCGACCTCGGCGAGGATGCGGCGGGCGCCGAGCGAGGTCAGTTCCGCGCCGCGGCGGGAGCGGACGAAAGCGAGTGATCGGGCGCCTTCGATGACCATCTCGGCGAGGATGCGCGAGGCCTCGGCACCCGCCGAGCGGCGGACCGGGGCGCCGTTCTCCCCAGCCAGTTCGTCGAGCAGCGGCGGCTCCCACAACGCGACCGTGCGAGCGCCGCGTGGCGAGGCATCTTCGGTGACCGGCACGCAGTCCACCCCGGTGAGCCGCCCGGCGAACTCCGACGGCTCGGCGGTGGTCGCGGAGGCGAGCACGAAAACCGGCGAGGCGCCGTAGTGCCGCGCCACCCGTTGCAGGCGCCGCAACAGCAGCGCGACGTGTGAGCCGAAGACCCCGCGGTAGGTGTGGCATTCGTCGACGACCACGTAGGACAGCTTCCGGAAGAACCGGGCCCAGCGGCCGTGCGCGGACAGGATGCCGCGGTGCAGCATGTCCGGGTTGGTGAAAACCCAGCGCGCGTGCGCGCGGACCCAGTCGCGCTCGACCATCGGGGTGTCGCCGTCGAACGAGGCCGCGCGGACGCCCGGAACGTCCAAAGAGGACACCGTGCGGAGCTGGTCGGCGCCCAGCGCCTTGGTGGGGGAGAGGTACAGCGCACACGCCTTCTCATCGGCGGTCAGCGCGGAGAGCACGGGCAGCTGGTAGGCCAGCGACTTGCCCGAGGCCGTGCCGGTCGCGATCACCACGTGCCGCCCGGACCACGCCGCCTCGGCCGCCTCGATCTGGTGCGTCCACGGCCGCTCGACCCCCGCGGCGGCGAACGGCCCGGTGACCGACTCGGGTGCCCACGACGGCCAGTCGCCGTAGCCGGGCGCGCGGGCGGGCAACTCGGCTACGTGCGTGACCGGGTTCTTCGCCTCCGGGAGGCCGGCGGTGATCCGGGACAGCAGGTGCCGCCCTCGGTCACGGCTCGTCGCTGGTCGCACCCGACGAGCTTCGCACAGTGCACCGACAGTCTCCGGATGTGTGTTGCGGGGCAACAAGAACGGTCAAGTGAGCAAGCTCACGGCCTTCACGGAGCGTGTTCTCGACGGGACGCCTTGCCGACGCCACTCGCTGTACCAATACACTCCGGCGAACCACACCACTTGTGGTGTAGATCCCATGTCGGCGTCGACACGGCTCCCATCGAGCCTGGTCACGCCGATTACAGGCGACATTTCCAGGAGGACGAATGTCCCGGCAGTTCCTCGCGGAGGGCCCAGTGCTCTCCGGAGGTGACTACAGCATCGTGGCTGTGGTCGCCGTGGTCGCCCTTGCCGCACTGGTCGTTGGCTATTTCCTGCTCAAGGAGGTGCTGGCCGCCGGCCAGGGCACCGAGAAGATGCAGGAGATCGCCAAGGCGGTGCAGGAGGGCGCGGCCGCCTACCTCAAGCGCCAGCGCAACACGCTCGCCGTCTTCGGCGTGGTCGTGTTCCTGCTGCTGTTCGCGTTGCCGGCGGAGGACCTGAACGAACGCATCGGCCGTTCGATCTTCTTCCTCGTCGGCGCGGGGTTCTCGTTCGCGATCGGTTATCTCGGCATGTGGCTCGCCACGCAGGCGAATCTCCGGGTCGCGGCCGCGTCGCGCGAGGACGGCGGCAGGGAGAAGGCCATGCGCATCGCCTTCCGCACCGGCGGTGCGGTCGGCATGGCGACGGTCGGTCTCGGCCTGTTCGGTGCCGCGGTCGTCGTGCTGGTGTACGCGGGCCAGGCGCCCAAGGTGCTCGAAGGTTTCGGCTTCGGCGCCGCGCTGATCGCCATGTTCATGCGGGTCGGCGGCGGCATCTTCACCAAGGCCGCCGACGTGGGCGCGGACCTGGTCGGCAAGGTGGAGCAGAACATCCCCGAGGACGACCCCCGCAACGCCGCCACCATCGCCGACAACGTCGGTGACAACGTGGGTGACTGCGCCGGTATGGCCGCGGACCTGTTCGAGTCCTACGCGGTGACCCTGGTCGCCGCGCTCATCCTGGGCAGTGTCGCCTTCGGTGTCGACGGGCTGCTGTTCCCGCTGATCGTGCCCGCCATCGGGGTGATCACCGCGGTGATCGGTGTCTACATCACCAAGGCGAAGGTCGGCGAGAGCGGGCTGACCACGATCAACAAGGCGTTCTACATCTCCGCGTTGATCTCCGCGGTGCTCTCCACCATCGCCGCGTTCGTCTTCCTGCCCGGCAGCTTCGCCGACTTCGGCGCCGAGTTCGCCGCCACCACCGGCAACCCCGCGGTGATCGCCACCTTCTCGGTGATCATCGGCATCGTGCTGGCCGGCGTGATCCTGTGGCTGACCGGCTACTTCACCGGCACCGAGTACAAGCCGGTCAAGGACGTCGGCCAGACCTCGGAAACCGGGGCGGCCACGGTCATCCTGTCCGGCCTGGCGGTCGGTTTCGAGTCGGCCGTCTACACCGCCCTCGTGATCGGCGGCGCGGTGTTCGGCGCCTACCTGCTGGGTGGTTCGGTCGCGTTGTTCGCGGTCGCGCTGGCCGGCACCGGCCTGCTGACCACCGTCGGCGTCATCGTCGCGATGGACACCTTCGGCCCGGTCTCGGACAACGCGCAGGGCATCGCCGAGATGTCCGGTGACGTGGACGAGAAGGCCGCCGGCATCCTCACCGAGCTGGACGCGGTCGGCAACACCACCAAGGCGATCACCAAGGGGATCGCGATCGCCACCGCGGTGCTCGCGGCGACCGCGCTGTTCGGTTCCTACCAGGACTCGATCCGCCAGGCGCTCGAAGGCGTCACCGGCGCGAGCGCGGACGCGATGAAGTGGTTCGTCAGCGACATCGTCAGCCCGAACACGCTGGTCGGTGTGCTGCTCGGTGCCGCGGTGGTGTTCCTGTTCTCCGGGCTGGCCATCAACGCGGTCTCCCGCGCGGCCGGTGCGGTGGTCTACGAGGTGCGCCGCCAGTTCCGCGAGATCCCCGGGATCATGGAGGGCACCACCCGCCCCGAGTACGGCCGGGTGGTCGACATCGTCACCCGCGACTCGCTGCGGGAGCTGACCACCCCGGGTCTGCTCGCGGTGTTCGCGCCGATCGCCGTCGGCTTCGGCCTCGGCACCGGTGCGCTGGCCGGTTACCTGGGCGGCGCGATCGCCACCGGCACGCTGATGGCGGTGTTCCTGGCCAACTCCGGTGGGGCGTGGGACAACGCGAAGAAGCTGGTCGAGGACGGGAACCACGGCGGCAAGGGTTCGCCGGCGCACGAGGCGACCGTCATCGGTGACACCGTCGGTGACCCGTTCAAGGACACCGCCGGCCCGGCGATCAACCCGCTGATCAAGGTGATGAACCTGGTCTCGCTGCTGATCGCGCCCGCGGTCGTGCAGTTCTCCATCGGCGAGGACGCTTCGCTGGGCATCCGGCTGGCCATCTCGCTGGTCGCGGTGGCGATCATCGTGGTGGCCATCGTGGTGTCGAAGCGGCGGAGCACCTCCATCACCGACACCTCGAACGACGCGGAGCCTGCCAAGGCTTCCTGACCGCGCTCGAACCGACGGGCCCGTCCGCACAACGGTGTGCGGACGGGCCCGTTTCCACGTGTGGCGGAGGCGGCCCAGCGCGCTGCGCCGATCGGAGTACGCTCAGCGCCCTCGTCTGCACACCCCGAATCGAAGGAGCACAGATGAGGCAGAAGGCCTCGCGCCTCGCCATCGCCACCGCCGGACTCGGCCTGGCCCTGTCCCTCACCGCCTGCGGTGCCGACCAGCCCGCGACGAACAACACGGCCGCGCCCACCCCGGCGCCGTCCGCCACGTCGCCCGCTCCCTCTTCCGCCGAGGCCGGCGCGGCCACCGGTGCCTGGGTCAACGACTTCTGCGGGGCGCTGTCCCCGCTGGCCGAACTCGGCCAGTTGCAGCCACCGCAGATGCAGCCCGGCGACCTCGCGGGCGCGCGCAGCGCGGTGGGCGACTTCCTCGGCAAGATCGAGGGCAGCGTCGGCCCGGTGGTCGACGACCTCGAGAAGCTGGGCACGGCCCCGATGCAGGCCGGTGAGGACGCGAAGGCCTCGGTGCTGGAGCTGTTCAAGCCGGTGCGCGACGAGGCCAAGTCGGCCAAGGAGAAGCTGGACGCCGCGCCCGCCAGTGACGCCAGCGCGGTGAAGGAAGCGGCGACCAGCCTGCAGAACGTCGGCCAGGGGCTGCAGAAGGCCAGCACCGGCATGTCCTCGGCGAAGGGCACGGCCGAGGTCGAGGCCGCGGGCAAGGACCAGCCGAACTGCCAGAAGCTCAACGGCTGACCCAGTTCGTCCACGGGGGTCCGGTCAGGCAGAAATTTGCCAACCGGGCCCCCAATGGGTTGCGAACACCTCTGGGCGCTGTACCGTCGGATGCGGCTTTGCCCCCGGTGTCACAGGAGGTGTAGGCGTTGCGGCCCCGGATGGGTGTTTTCGCCGTGGTGATGGGTGTTGGCGTGCTGCTGGGTGCCTGCGGGCAGCCGTCCGGCGAGAACGGGACCGGAACGCTGGTCCAACCGGGAGCGCAGCCGCGGTCCGCGCCGGAAGGCGATCGAGCGGTGACCTGGACCAACCAGTACTGCGGTGCGGTGGTGGGCCTCCTGGAGACGATGGCCGGGATGCCGCGGGTGGATCCGACCAGCCCGCAGAGCGCCGCGAGCACGGCCAGCGAGATGCTCGGCACGCTGGTCGGCGGCCTGGACCGCACGCTGGTGAACCTCAACGGCCTGCCCGCCTCGCCCGCGCCGGGTGGCGACGAGGTCAAGCAGGCGGCCGTGAACAGCTACACCGGCATCCGCGAACGCGTGCAGCACGCCAAGAACCAGTTGGACACCGCCGGACCGGGCACGAAGGACGGCCAGGCGGCCATCAGCGAAGCGGGCAACGCCCTCGAAGAGATCGCGAAAGCCGACCTGCTCAGCGGCCTCTCCGCTTCGCCGGTTCTGCGGACCGCCAGCCGACAGGCCCCGACCTGCGGTTCCCTGACCGGCGAGAGCAGTTCGCCCAGCCTCGCCACCCCGCCGCCGCCGACGGCCTGAGTCCCGGCGAGCCCGGAAGCCGTAGCGGCGCGGTTACTATCCATACTCGAACGAGTGTTCTAAACTGCCCGCGTGCGGCAGATCTCGTTCTTCTCCGTGGAAGCGAGTGGGCCACAGCTGTCCGACCTCGCGGGGGTGCTCTGTGCGCAGGGCAGGCCGACCGCCTTCGGGCGGACGGCGGCGCGCCTGCAGGTTGTCGTCGAGCAGCCGTGGCGGGCGCGGCTGCTCGCGGCCG
This sequence comes from Saccharothrix sp. AJ9571, assembly GCF_021725495.1. Classification (NCBI taxonomy): domain Bacteria; kingdom Bacillati; phylum Actinomycetota; class Actinomycetes; order Pseudonocardiales; family Pseudonocardiaceae; genus Saccharothrix; species Saccharothrix sp. AJ9571. The sequence continues at coordinate 2,985,993 of NZ_CP091382.1, forward strand.
AACTCGCCTGGCGTGGCGTCCGGGTCACGCTGACCCGGGCCGAATGCGGGAGTCCGCTGGTCCGCACGGCCTTCCAGGTCGACCTGCTGCCGATGGCGAACGCCTGGCTGGACGGTGACGAGAAGGTCGTGCCGCCGGGGTTCCGGCTCGACGGCGGAATGCTCCGGCTCTGGGCGCTGGCCGCCGGGCGCAACGAGTCCCGCGGCTACTTCTTCCCGTTCGATCCCGAGGTCCCGCGAACGCATGCGCCGCTCACCGCCGCGCTGGCGGCGGTGGGGGTGCCGGGGTCGGTGGTGGGCCCGCGCGGCGGCGGTCCGGCGGTGCGGGTGACCGGCAGGCGGCGGCTGGACACGCTCACCGAACTGATCGGGGATCCGCCGCCCGGCGCCGAAGCGCTGTGGCCGGGCGGCGTGATCGAAACCCCGGTCGAAAACCCCGCGGCCGCTATGGCCTGAACAGTGAAAACTTCGGCTTGGGCAAGTCGCAACCGGGCCGGCTCAGGTCCACGCGGCTGCCCTCGCCGACGCACGCCGGGATGTGGTGGGTCTGCTGCCCGTAGTTCGTGCCCTCGCGCACGGTCACGTTGCCCTGCTCGTCCACCTCGCAGGGGTTGTTCATGGTGCACTCTTGGCCCGACTCGTTGCCGGTGTTGTTCACCCCGACGACCTTGCCGCTGCCGGCGTCCACGATCGGCGAGCCCGAGGTGCCGCCGATGGTCTGGCACTCCGGCGTGTACCGGATCGAGTCCCGCCAGGTCCAGTCGCCTTCGCGCAGTTCGTGCACGAATCCGTCCACGGAACAACGGTAGATCTTCTGCCAGTAGCCGGAGACCACGCTGATGGCCGTACCGGCGCTCGGCCGCTCGGCCAGTTCGAGCGCGGAGATCCCGTACGACTGCTCTATCTGGGTGTAACTGACGTCGAGACGGTAGAGCGCGGCGTCGGTGCCGGTCATGGTGGCGTACTCCAACCGGTTGGCCCGCAGTTGCCCGACTGCGCCGCTGCCGTCCGCCGAGAGCAGGGAGAAGGTGCGTGTGGACGGCTGGTCGACGAGCACCTCACCGGCGTCCGGGAAACCCTCTTCCAGGCAGTGGCCGTTGGTCAGGACGAGTGCGGGGTCGTCCGCGGCCGCGGTGGCGGTCTTCACCACCGAGCCGGAGCAGTTCGACAGCGCGACCGCGCCGGCGAAGTCGACGGCGGTGCTCGCCACCGCCGGGAGCGCGCTGACCAGCGCGAATCCGGCTGTCACGGCGAAGGTGGCGCCCAGCAGGCGTCGGATCATCGGGAATACCTTTCCGGTGGGGCGTCAGTGCCAACGCAGAGGGTAGGCGATCGATTACTCAGGGGCCGATGGTTATTCCGGTGGACGATGTGTGTTAGCTCTGGAAAGGGAAACGTCCACGGCCCGTCGGCCGATGCGCTGGACGTGCGGTAATCGGCGTGTTGCGCCACCTGTGCGGACACGAACGGGCGGTGGCGTGCACACTGGCGGGTCGAACAGGCGTCACGGTGACGGCGGCGAGGGATGAGCGGAGAGCGGAACAGCGTGGCTGGATCGACACGGACGAAGAAGACTGCGGGCAGCGATGGCGCCGCGGGCGGCCGGGCGACGAGCCGCGGCACCGGGAGCAACGGCGCCGTGCGGCGCCTGGTGATCGTCGAGTCGCCGACCAAGGCCCGCAAGATCGCGCCCTACCTCGGCCGCGACTACGTCGTGGAGTCCTCGGTCGGCCACATCCGTGACCTCCCGCGTGGGGCCGCCGACGTGCCCGCCCAGTACAAGGGCGAGTCGTGGGCCCGCCTCGGCGTGGACGTGGACAACGACTTCAAGGCCCTCTACGTGGTCACCCCGGACAAGAAGTCCAAGGTGAGCGAGCTGAAGAACCTGCTCAAGGACGTCGACGAGCTCTACCTCGCCACGGACCCCGACCGCGAGGGCGAGGCGATCGCCTGGCACCTGCTGGAGACGCTCAAGCCCAAGGTGCCGGTGCGGCGCATGGTCTTCCACGAGGTCACCGAGCAGGCCATCCAAGCCGCCGCGGCCAGCACCCGCGAACTGGACGGCGACCTGGTCGACGCCCAGGAGACCCGCCGCATCCTGGACCGGCTCTACGGCTACGAGGTCTCGCCCGTGCTGTGGAAGAAGGTCATGCCGAAGCTCTCGGCGGGCCGCGTGCAGTCGGTGGCGACCCGGATCGTGGTCGAGCGCGAGCGCGAGCGGATGCGCTTCACTTCGGCGTCGTACTGGGACATCTCCGCGACCATGGACGCGGGCCCGGACGCTTCGCCGCAGACCTTCCCGGCGCGGCTGCTCTCGGTCGACGGCTCCCGCCTGGCGACCGGCCGTGACTTCGGCCCGGACGGACAGCTCAAGGCGTCCGCCTCCGAGGTGCGCATCCTCGACGAGACCGGGGCGAACCAGCTCGCGCAGGCCCTGCGCGACCAGGCGTTCGCCGTCTCGAGCGTGGAGGAGAAGCCGTACACCCGGCGGCCCTACGCGCCGTTCATGACCTCGACGCTGCAGCAGGAAGCCGGGCGCAAGCTGCGGTTCTCCTCGGAGCGCACCATGCGCACCGCCCAGCGGCTGTACGAAAACGGCTACATCACCTACATGCGTACCGACTCCACGACGCTGTCGGAGACGGCGATCCAGGCGGCACGCAGCCAGGCGGCGCAGCTGTACGGCAAGGACCACGTGGCCGACAAGCCGCGCCAGTACACCCGCAAGGTGAAGAACGCGCAGGAGGCCCACGAGGCGATCCGCCCGGCCGGTGAGGTGTTCCGCACCCCCGGTCAGGTCGCCGGTGAGCTGGAGACCGACGAGTTCCGGCTGTACGAGCTGATCTGGCAGCGGACCATCGCCTCGCAGATGGCCGACGCCAAGGGCACCACGATGTCGGTCCGGATCACCGGCAACGCGACCTCCGGCGAGGAGTGCGTGTTCTCCGCGTCGGGCCGCACGATCACCTTCGCCGGGTTCCTCAAGGCCTACGTCGAGGCGGTCGACACCGAGACCGGTGGCGAGGCCGACGACAAGCAGAGCCGCCTGCCGCAGCTGGTCAAGGACCAGGCGGTGACCGCGACCGAGCTGAGCCCGGACGGCCACACCACCTCGCCGCCGGCGCGGTACTCGGAGCCGAGCCTGGTCAGCAAGCTCGAAGAACTGGGCATCGGCCGCCCGTCCACCTACGCCTCGATCATCAAGACCATCCAGGACCGCGGGTACGTCTGGAAGAAGGGCTCCGCGCTGGTGCCCTCGTGGGTGGCCTTCGCGGTGATCGGCCTGATGGAGCGGCACTTCGAGCGGCTGGTCGACTACGACTTCACCGCCGGCATGGAGGACGAGCTCGACCGCATCGCCGCCGGTGACGAGCAGCGCACGCAGTGGCTGTCGAAGTTCTACTTCGGCGGCGACATGGGCGTGGACGGCTCGATCGGCCGGCTCGGCGGGCTGAAGAAGCTGGTCGAGGGCAGCGTCGAGGACATCGATGCGCGGGAGATCAACTCGATCCCGCTGTTCAACGACGACGAGGGCCGGACCGTGGTGGTCCGCGTCGGCCGCTACGGGCCGTACCTCGAGCGCGAGGTCGACGGCGCGTCGCAGCGCGCGAACCTGCCCGAGGACCTGCCGCCGGACGAGCTGACCACCGAGATCGCGGAGAAGCTGTTCTCCACCCCGCAGGAGGGGCGGTCGCTGGGCACCGACCCGGTCAGCGGGCACGAGATCGTGGCCAAGGAAGGCCGTTTCGGGCCGTACGTGACCGAGGTGCTGCCCGAGCCGGAGCCGCTGCCCGAGGACGCGACGGCCGCGCAGAAGAAGGCCGCGAAGGCGAAGCAGCCGAAGCCGCGCACCGGTTCGCTGTTCAAGTCGATGTCGATCGAGACGATGACCCTGGAGGACGCGCTCAAGCTGCTGTCGCTGCCCAGGGTGGTCGGCAAGGACCCGGAGTCCGGCGACGAGATCACCGCGCAGAACGGGCGCTACGGGCCGTACCTGAAGAAGGGCACCGACTCGCGGTCGCTGGAGACCGAGGACCAGCTGTTCTCGGTCACCCTCGAAGAGGCGCTGAAGATCTACGCGGAGCCGAAGCGCCGGGGACGGCAGGCCGCCGCGAAGCCGCCGCTCAAGGAACTGGGCGACGACCCGGTGTCGAAGAAGCCGATGGTGGTCAAGGACGGCCGCTTCGGCCCCTACGTCACCGACGGTGAGTACAATGCGACGCTGCGCAAGACGGACAGCATCGAGTCGCTGACCGCCGAGCGGGCCGCGGAACTGCTCGCCGAGAAGCGGGCGAAGGGCCCGGCGCCGAAGAAGAAGGCTCCGGTCAAGCGCAAGGCACCGGCGAAGAGCACCACGACGAAGGCGAAGTCGACGGCCAAGTCCAAGAGCTGAGTCCGGGCGGGCCGGGTCCGGTGGGCGGAAAACCTCGCCCATTGGGCGGATTCGGCCCGCTCGATCGTGGATACCCTGGAGGGTGACCCTTGTCAGGGACCACGAGGAGTGTGCGGTGGCCGACGGAAAGCTGTACGACGGCGACGGGACCCAGCCCCCGCCTCCGCCTTCGGCGTTCGCCGACCCGATGACCGGCCTGGCCGGTTCCGCCGATGGCGGATCGGCGGCCGACGACGTGGAGCGGATGGAGATCGCCCAGCCGATCCAGCCGGACGCCGAGGCGGTCCGGGAGATGGTCCGCGCGGCGATGGCCAACGAGCCGGACCTGTTCGGCCCCCGGACCTCACCCGAAGCCGGGGCCACCCCGCCACCGCCCGCGCAGGAGCCACCCACGCCGGCGACCGGGCTGCAGGCGCCGATGGGGGTGATCCCGCGCCAGCGCACCTGGCCGGTCCGGCCGCAGAACCTGATCCGGCAGCGCCTGCGTGGTGCCCGGCAGTCCGCCGCGCAGAAAGCACCCAGGGCACCGCGGCCGCGGACGCCCGCTTCGCGCGGTTCCGCGGGCGTGGCGATCGCCGTGGTGCTGCTGATCCTGTTCGTGGTGATCGCGATCCAGCTGGTCTCCAGCCTCGTCAGCGGGATCGCCGGGATCTTCACCTGATCCTTCCCGCCGCACCCTCCTGCCGCGCCTCTCAGCCGACCCCGGCTACGCTGACCCGCGAATGCCGGGGGATCCGTCGTGCGAGGTGGGGCAAACAGTGAGGGAACGGGCGTGACCGCGGAGGCGGACGCGAAACCGTCGGCGAACACGTCGACGATCTACCGCGCGCGCCGGGTGCTCGCGATCAAGCCCTTCCGGCGGCTCTGGGGCGTCACCGGTTTCTGCAGCACCGCGGACTGGCTGCAACTGCTCGCGGTCTCCGCGCTGGCCAGCAACATGGCCAGCGGGTACATCGCGAAGAACTTCGCCTTCACCAGCGTGATCTTCACCAGCCTGATCCCCGGCCTGCTGTTCGCGCCGCTGGGCGGGCTGCTCGCGGACCGGTTCGACCGCCGCAAGGTGATGGTGGTCGCCGACATCTTCCGCGCCGGGCTGCTGCTGTCCATCGTGCTGGTGGACACGCTGTGGTGGATCTACGCCGCGATCTTCCTGCTGAACTGCGCGGCGAGCATGTGGATCCCGTCGAAGGACGCGGCGGTGCCGAACCTGCTGCGCCGCCCCGAGCAGGTGGAGACGGCCAACCAGCTCGGCCTGGTGATGACCTACGGCGTGGCGGTGCTCTTCGGCGCCGGGCTGTTCACCGTGATCACCGGGGTGCGCACCACCTTCCACCTGCCGGACGACCTGCTCGGCGCGAACGGGGTGATCAAGCTCGGCATCATCATCGCCGCGCTGTTCTACCTGATCAGCTGCCTGAGCATCGCCTTCCGGATCCCCGAGCTGTCGCTGCGGAACGTGCACGCCGCGCCCCGGCGCAGCGAATTGGCCAAGCCTGCCGACGAGCAGCCCGGCTTCTTCCAGATGATCAAGGAAGCAGGCGGCTACATCCGCACCACACCGCTGGTGCGCGGCCTGCTGATCGGCATGATGGGCGCGTTCGCCGCCGGTGGGGCCGTGGTCGGTTCCGCGCAGACCTACGCATCGAGCCTGCTCGGTGGCGAGTCCGCCTGGGGTCTGCTGCTCATCTCGGTGTTCCTCGGCCTGATCGCCGGCATGGTCGGCGCGCCGAAGCTGGCGCGGCGGCTGCCGCACGACCGGCTGTTCGGCGTCGCCATCGTGCTCGCCGGGCTGGCGCTGATCCTGGTCGCGCTCTCCCCGCACCTGGCCGTGTCGATGATCGTGGTCGCGGTGGTCGGCGCCTGCGCCGGCGCGGCCTTCCTGACCGGTGTGACGATCATCGGCTCGCAGATCGACGACGCCATCCGCGGCCGGATCAACGCGATCTACCAGTCCATGCTCAAGGTGGTGCTCGGCGGTTCGATGGCGTTGGTGCCGCTGCTGGTCGGCCTGATGCAGCCGCGCGAGGTCAACGTGTGGGGTGGCACGATCCTCGTCAACGGCACGCGCCCGGTGATGCTCGGCGGCGGCTTGCTGGCCGCTCTTGTCGGGGTCATCGCCTATCGTCAGATGGACTCACGCCGGAGCGAGCCGATCCTGTCCGACCTGCGCAACGCGCTGCGCCGCCGCCCGCGGCGGGTGAACGGGCTGCTGATCGCGGTGGAGGGCACCACGGCGACGGACACCGCCAGCCAAGCGGCGAAGCTGGCCGAATGGCTCGACGGCGGGCCGCGCACGGTGGTGCTCGCGGCCGACCCGGCGCTGGACGAGCAGCGGCTCGAAGCGCTGCTGTCCGGGGCGTCGCTGTCGGGCGCGCGGGCGCAGGCGCTGGCCGCGGCGGCGGTCCGCGCGGACATCGTGGAGCGGGACGTGCAGCCCGCGCTGGACGCCGGATCGGTGGTGGTGATGGAGCGGTTCGTCGACTCGCCGCTCGCGCACCTGTCCGCGGTGGCCGGGCTGGACGCGGAGGAGTTCGAAGGACTGGCCGACTGGGCGACCGGGCAGCTGCGCCCGGACGTGACGGTGCTGCTGGACGCCGCGCCCGACGTGGTCACCGAACCCACCCAGAAGCACGTGACGGACCAGCAGTGGCGCGTGCAGCACGTGCTCACGGAACTGGCTTCGGCCGATCCGGAGCGGTACGTGGTGGTCGACGCCGAAGGTACCGAGGACGAGGTCAGCGAACGGGTGCGGACGGCCGTGCGGGCGGTGCTGGTGGGGCCGTACGCCGGGCTGGCGCCCGTGGTGGTGGAGGAGGGCACGGCGTGACTTCCGGCGTCTGGTCGCAATTGGTGGGCCAGGAGCCCGCGGTCGAGGTGCTCTCCGCGGCGGCGGCTTCCGCCGCGAAGCTGGTCGACGGGGAGACAACGGCGGCGGGCGCGATGACGCACGCCTGGCTGTTCACCGGCCCGCCGGGGTCGGGGCGGTCGGTCTCGGCGCGCACCTTCGCCGCCGCGCTGCAGTGCATCATCGGCGTCGGCTGCGGGGAGTGCCCCGGCTGCCGCACGGCGCTGGCTGGCACGCACGCGGACGTGAAGCTGGTGGTGCCGGAGGGCCTGTCGATCTCGGTGGCCGAAATGCGGGCGCTGGTGCAGGCGGCTGCCCGGCGCCCGACCACCGGGCGCTGGCAGGTGGTGATCATCGAAGACGCCGACCGGCTCACCGAGGGCGCGGCGAACGCGCTGCTCAAGGCGGTCGAGGAACCGCCGGAGCGCACGGTGTTCGTGCTCTGCGCGCCGTCGGACCACCCGGAGGACATCTCGGTGACCATCCGGTCGCGGTGCCGGCTGGTGAACCTGCGCACGCCGCCGGCGGCCGCGATCGCCGAGGTGCTGATCCAGCGTGACGGGGTGCCGCCGGAGCGCGCGGAGTGGGCCGCTTCGGTGTGCGGCGGGCACGTCGGCCGCGCGCGGCGGCTGGCCACGGACGAGAACGCGCGCGAACGGCGAGAGTCCGTGTTGCGCATCCCACTGGGCCTGCGGACCCCGTCGGACGTGTTCACCTGCGCCGACGGGCTGATCAAGGTCGCCGAGGCCGACGCGTCCGAGGAGAGCAAGGTCCGCGACGATTCCGAGAAGGCCGAACTGCGCACCGCGATGGGCGGTGACGCGACCGGCAAGGGGCTCGGTGGCGCGAAGCGGGCCGCGGAAGCCGCGGTGAAGGCGCTGGAGAAGAAGCAGAAGTCGCGCTCGACGCGGACCCAGCGCAATACGCTCGACCTGGCGCTGATCGACCTGGCCGGGTTCTACCGCGACGTGCTGGTCACGCTGAGCCGGTCCGGGGCGTCGCTGACGCACCCCGACCGGGCCAACGACATCACCGCCGCCGCGCGCCAGTGGTCACCGGAATCGACGCTGCGGCGGCTGGAAGCGGTGCTGGAATGCCGCGAGGCGATCGAGTGGAACGTGAAGCCGCGCATCGCCATCGAGGCCATGGTCACCACCCTGCGCCAGGGCTGATGCCGTGAATGTGGCTTTCACGGCACATTCCGCCGTGAAAGCCACATTCACGGCACCTCAGCTTCGGGGGCGTGGGGAGGGTTTGACCGCAGCGGGGGCCGGTGCGGGCTTTCGGGTCCGGCGCGGTAGTGCGGCGACCATCACGACACCGAGCAGCAGCAACGCGGTCCCGGTCCAGAACAGCGGCACGGTGGCGTAGGCGGCGCTGGTCTGCGCGAGCTTCTTCGGCACGCCAGGCGTCTCACCACCGCCGGGCGGCGGCGTGGTGGAGGTGCTCCCGCACTCGACGCCGTTCTCCGGTGCGTACGCCCGCGCCACCTGCTCGCCGAGCGTCAGCTGCGCCAGCGACGAGGGCAGCGAGGCCCCGGCCGCGCCGAGCGAGTCCTTCAGCGCCTTGGTCGGCAGCACCTGCAGGTCGAGCAGGCGGGCCGCGGCGCCGAGCTGGAAGCCCTTGAACGGGTCGGTCATGTCGAGCTTCTTGTCGTCGAGCTGTGCGATGCCCAGGCGCAGCACGCCGAGGTCGAGCACCTTGCCCGCGGTCTCGCCGATCGGCTGCACGCCCTTGGTCAGCGTCGACACCAGCCCGCCGACCACCGGCACGCTCTCCAGCGGGCCGAACTGCTGGGTCAGCCCGTCCAGCGGCAGGCCGACCGGGATGTCCTTGGTCGGGTTGGCCGCGTCGAGGGTGTAGAGCACCTTGCCCTGGCGCTCCACGGTGAGCACCGGGGCGGTGTACTCCACCTTCGAGGTCTCCCGCTTGCCGGTCGAGGTGACCCGCAGCGTCGGCTGGCTGGCCACCTTGATGGTCAGCTCGAGCGGGGTGCCCTTGAGCAGGTTGATGTTCGCCGCCTGCAGGGTCGAGGTGGACTCGACCGCCTTGTTCTTCGAGCCGGGGATGTCGACCAGCCGCACGGTGGACCGGGCGGACAGCGTGTTCGGCAGGCTCAGCAGCGCGTTGGTGCCGTCGGCGCTGGTCTGCCCGCCACCGGAGAGCAGCCCGCCGAGCGCCTGCAGGCCCTTGCCGGGCTCGAAGCCCTGCGCGAGCTTCGCGCCGGCGGGCAGTTGCAGGTTGGGCAGGCCGATGTTCGGCAGCGAGGGGATCGCGTTCAGCACGGACAGGCTGGCGACCTCGGTGGCCGCGTCGGCGATGGTGCCGACGCACGGGCCCTCGATCGCGCTCCAGCGCGCGTGTGCGCTGCCGTTGAGCAGGCCCACGTTGAGCAGCGGGTTCTTCGGGGCGTTCAGGCCGCCGGTGCGCGGCTCGGCGTTGTCCGGCAGCGCGGTCTGCACCAGTGAGCCCGGCGCCTGCGGCGAGTTGCCCGCGATCGAGATGCCCAGCGGTGAGGACTGCGCGACCGAGCGCTCGTAGGAGAGGTACGCCTCGGAGTTCGCCTGCGCGCTAGCCAGGCCCATACCCGCTTCGAGGGCGGCTTGCCTGGGCAGTTCCTCGCCGAGGCCGGGCAGGATCGCGTTGGTCGGCACGGCGTTCGGCAGCAGGCGCAGCACGCCGAGCCCGGTGCCCGCGTCGCCGACCGCGTGACCCAGCGGCTGCGGGTTCGACGGCTGGGTGATCGGTGCCTGGCCCGGGTCGTTCGGCTGGGGGATGGGGGTGGTGGGGACGGTGGGCTGGGCCATGGCTGGCAAGGCGGAGAGGGCGAGCACCGCTGCCGTCAGTGGCAGGGCGAGTGTCCGGGGCAGACTCGACCGCATCGGCGGGGTCCTCCTGAGCTGGGCATGCGCTGGTGCCGTGCTTAACGACGGCGGGGTGGTGAAGTGACGCCGGAGGTTACCGTTACACTGGGAACCGGTCCTGCCGCCTTAGCTCAGTCGGCCAGAGCGATTCACTCGTAATGAATAGGTCAGGGGTTCGATTCCCCTAGGCGGCTCCACCGCTGACCAGGGTCTTTCCGGAATCCGGAGAGGCCCTGGTTTCTTTTGCGCCCTCCCTGCGCGCCCTCCTGGGTGACCGAGATTCACCCGATCGAGCGGGTGAGGAGGGGATGACGGGCGAGCAGTTGGTCGATGTGGTCGATCAGTGACGGGAAGAGCTTTCGCTCCGTGCGGATGTTCTGCCAGCTTTCGACCATGCGGGCCGCCGTCTCCAGCACGAGGCCGCTCACGCGGTCCGGGCTTACTTCGGTCGTGTCGGCCGAGCACCTCGTGTTCGCGGGCGGACAGGTCGTCCGTGTAGTCGAACGAGCTGCCGCCCTTGGCGAAGCTCAATTCGCCGACCTGACGATCCCCCAGCAGGACAACGGCCCGGCCAGTCACCGGTTTACGCATCGTGTGCTGCCTTGCCCAGCAGGCTGCGAGCCGAGAACGAGTCGCGGGCGCCCCACTCCGCGTTGCGATCGACTGTGGCGCGGACCGCCCGGGAGAGCAATTCCGCACGATGTGCTCCGAAGCCCTCGTAGTCGTTGTCGAGCAGGAGGTCCCTCGCTCGGGTATCGAGCAGATGACTGGCCAAGGTGTCCGGGTCCTGCCGGGCGAAGTCGGGGCGGCTCATCGGCGGATGCAGCAGGATGCCTGGCCAGTCGTCGACCTGGTGCACGCGGGGAAGCGGCTCGTCGCTGTCGAAGATTTCCGCCGTACTGATGGGCGCGTGGTTCTCATCGAGGTGCCGTGGCCCGGCCGACCACAGACCGAGTGCGTTGAGGCGGTCGGACGCCTGCCAGTCGGTGTGGTGCATGAGGTCGGGGCACCAGTCACCGGCCTCCGTGGGGGCGGTTTCCAGCAGGCTGAGGATCGCGGCGTCCGGCGAATCCGCGGCAGCCACCCGGGAGAGCGACGCCTCCGGGTGCGGAACCGATTCGACAATGGCCATTCGCCAGACCCACCGGCGGACGAGTTCCGCGGTGCGGCTCTGCGGTGTGCCGAATTTGGCTAAGAACGCGGCGAGCCCGAAAAGCGTCGATTCGTGCGGCAGCAGTCGCAGATGTGGAATGTGGACGTCGCGGCGAAGCGTAGTCGCGATCTGGACGAGAACCTGTTGCGTGGCCGGTTCGGGGGCGAGCGTCCGTACCGCCTGACGGATGAGCTGCAACTGCCGTGCCGAAACCCGGCCGAACCCGGCTCGTTCGAACGGGGTGTCGCTGGCCGGGCGCCGGGTTCGTGCCAAATCTCGATCGGTCAGCGACCTCGTCGAGGTGTTGAGCCTGCGGAAGACTTCCGCCAGCTGCGTCGGGTCGCCGGTGGTGAGCACGTGCACCGGGAGCAGGGTGTCGGTGAGCAGGGCTGACAGCTCATCGAGGAGCTGGTGGTGGTGCTCTGAGAGCCAGTTCGAATTCTCCCGGACCCAGGTGAATCGCCGGTTCGGGTCGAACAAGGTCCGCAAGGGCACCCAGGTCGCAGAGGCGTGGTCGCTCGCGCCACTGACCTGCCGGGTGTTCAGATCGACGCCGACCTCGAAGCGAGGGTCGCTGGCGTCGTCCGTCGGACCGAGCGCGCCGACCAATGCGGTGATCCGCTGGTGACCGTCGACGGCCCACAGTGCGCGCTCGCGAGCTGGAGCGTCGACCACCACCGGGCCGAACGCCAGCGTCTCCGCTGGTGCCCGTTGCTCGGAGCAGAGCAACATGCCGACCGGGTACCCCTGCAGCAGACTGCCGAAGAAGTCGATCACGTGGGAGGCGTGCCAGACGAACGGGCGCTGGAATGCCGGTACCCGGATATCGCCGCTCAAGGCCAGGTCAACGAGCTGCCGGGTCGAATACGTGCGCAACCTCGGGATGTTCGCCACGGGCACCTCCTCCAGAGCATGAGGCTAGCGGCTGTGCCGAAGTGGAGCCGGTACGTGCGTGCCCGACTCGCCCGTGGCGAGCGGCGATGTCAAGCGTCTTCCGTAGGTGACGGGACTTGGTTAATCACTGGCAACCTGAGCCGGGCTACGGGTAGTTACGGCGCTTTGAATCCGTAGCGCTACGGATTGTGCCGACCCCTCTTGGTGAGCAGGGTGGGTCGACAGGCCTTGTTCCGGGCTTGACGACGAGGAGAGCAGATGCGCAAGAGAAGAAGCGTGGCGGCCGCGCTGTCGGCTGCCGCCCTGATCGCGACGGCGGTGGCGGCCAGTCCCTCGGTGGGCGCGGCACCGGACACCGCCGCGGCCGAAGCGGCGACGCAGACGGACTTCTACGAGGTACTCGGCACGAACTCCCCACAGCTGCGGACGAAGGTCTCCGCCACCGGCGTGGACGTCGTCACCGCGGGCGAGACCACCACGATCATCGGCACCGGGAGCGACGCGCAGAAGCTGCGCGGACTCGGCTTCCAGGTGGAGAAGCGGCCCGGGTTCGAGCAGTACCGGGCGAACCGCGCCGCCGACGTGACCACCGCGGCCGCCGACTTCCCGGCGGGCGACGAGGGTTACCACACCTACGCCGAGGTGGTCGCCGAACTGCAGCAGACCGTCACCGACCACGGCAACCTGGTGAAGCTGGGCAGCATCGGCACCTCCTACCAGGGCCGCAACCTGCCGGTGATCAAGATCAGCGACAACGCCGGCACCGACGAGGCCGAGCCGGAGGTGCTGTTCACCTGCAACCAGCACGCCCGCGAGCACCTCACCACGGAGATGTGCCTGCACATCGTCAAGCGGTTCACCGACAAGTACACCACCGACGCCAACGTCAAGAACCTGGTGGACACCAAGGAGATCTGGGTCATCCCGACGGTGAACCCGGACGGCTCCGAGTACGACATCGCCGGCGGCAGTTACAAGATGTGGCGCAAGAACCGCCAGGGCCAGGGCACCGACCCGAACCGCAACTGGGGCCACAAGTGGGGCTGCTGCGGTGGTTCCTCGGGCAGCCCGAGCAGTGAGACCTACCGCGGCACGGCGGCGTTCTCCGCGCCGGAGGTCAAGGCCGTGGCGAACTGGGTCGGTACCCGCCGGATCGGCGGCGTGCAGCAGATCAAGTCGCACATCGACTTCCACACCTATTCGGAGCTGGTGCTGTGGCCGTTCGGCTACACCTACGCCGACACCGCACCGGGCATGACCGCGGCCGAGGCGCAGAAGTTCAAGACCCTCGGCCAGCAGATGGCCGCGACGAACGGGTACACGCCGCAGCAGGCGAGCGACCTGTACATCACCGACGGCTCGGTGGACGACTGGATGTGGTACGACCACAAGATCCTGAGCTACACCTTCGAGATGTACCCCAAGGGCTCGAACCCCGGGTTCTACCCACCCGACGAGGTGATCCCGGCGCAGACCGCCCGCAACGACAAGGCCGTTGACATCCTGATCAACGCCTCGCTGTAACCGCATAGGGTGGGGCTCATGCCGCTGTTCTCCTTCGAGGGCGTGAGCCCCACCGTCCACCCCGATGCCTGGATCGCCCCGACCGCGACGCTGATCGGCGCGGTGACCGTCGAGAAGGACGTGTCGATCTGGTACGGCGTGGTCATCCGCGCCGACTTCGGGAAGATCATCATTCGCGAGGGCGCCAACATCCAGGACAACTCCGTCGTGCACGTCAACGACGGGGTGTGCGAGATCGGCAGGAACGTCACCGTGGGGCACATGTGCCTGGTGCACGACTGCACGGTCGGCGAGCAGGCGCTCATCGGGAACGGCGCGACGATCCTGGACCAGTCGCAGATCGGCGAGCGCGCGCTGATCGCCGCCGGGTCCACGGTCACGCCGAACACCGTGGTGCCGCCCGCGGTGATCGCGATGGGCAGCCCGGCGAAGAAGTTCGTGCCGCTGTCGGATTCCGCGCGTGGCTGGGTCGAGCACAACGCGGTGATCTACAAGCAGCTGGCGCGGCGCCACGCCGAGGGCATCGAGCCGATCGAGGGTTGACCCTCCTCTGACTGGAGTGCTTAGCGTGCCGGGACATGGCACCGAAGAAGCTCCAGTTCCGCACCACCCTGCAACTCCCGGCCGGTGAGGCGCCGGTGGTCGACCTCGGCAAGATGCTCGGGCAGACCGGCGTCAACCTGGTCGAGGTCAAGCGCACCTACGACGCGGCCACCGCGGCACAACGCGGTGACATCGTGCCGGTGGTCGTCTCGGTGTTCGAGGACCGGTCGTTCGAACTGGCCTACAAGACCCCGCCGACGGCCTTCCTGATCCGGAAAGCCTTGGGCAGCAAGGGTTCTTCGCGGCCGGGTCACGAAACCGCCGGCGTTCTGAGCCAGGCGCAGGTCACGGAGATCGCTACACGGAAGCTGCCGGACCTGAACACCGGCGATTTGGAAGCGGCGATGCGGACGATCGCCGGGACCGCGCGCTCGATGGGGGTCAAGGTGGAGTGAGTTCGCGCCGCTCGATGGGGCTCAGCTTCGCACACCCCACCGTCGGAAACCGCGCGCTCATCCACAGTCGAGGCCGCTGTCCACAGATCCCGCTCAGCCACCCCGTCGCCCGGGGGCCTCGGTACGCTGGGTTTGGGGACGCCCCCCAGGGATGGGCGGGGGTGTATGTGCCGGCCTGCGAATCGGCTCCTGGTCGGGGGCGGTCGGGTTTCGGCCGGAAGGGTGGTTGGCGCTCCGAGCATCGGGGGAGGGGCGGGCGTCGACTAGAGTTCGGGGGGCAGCAGCGACTGGCGCCTTGAGGTGGAGCACCACCGGGAAGCGAACGCAACGGCCCCGCACCGCGCGCCTGGGTTCGGGTCGTGGACCGTCCATGGAGACGACAACCATGACGCACCAGCCAGCCCTGCCCACGCTCGCCGCCACCGATCCGGTCATCGCCGGTCTGGTCGAGGACGAGGCACGCCGCCAGCACGAGAAGATCCGGCTCATCGCCTCGGAGAACTACGTCTCGCAGGCCGTGCTCGAGGCCACCGGCACGGTCCTGACCAACAAGTACTCCGAGGGCTACGCCGGCAAGCGCTACTACGAGGGCCAGCAGCTCGTCGACCCCATCGAGACGCTGGCGATCGACCGCGCGAAGGCGCTCTTCGGCGCGGACCACGCGAACGTGCAGCCCTACTCCGGCTCCCCGGCGAACCTCGCGGTCTACCTCGCCTTCGCCAAGCCCGGCGACACCGTGCTCGGCATGGCGCTGCCCGACGGCGGCCACCTGACCCACGGCTGGAGCGTCTCCGCCACCGGCAAGTGGTTCGACGCGGTCCGCTACGGCGTGCGCAAGGAGACCGGCCGCGTCGACCTGGACCAGGTGCGTGACCTGGCCCGCGAGCACCGGCCGAAGCTGATCTTCTGCGGTGGCACGGCGATCCCGCGCACCATCGACTTCCCGGCGTTCGCCGAGATCGCCCGCGAGGTGGACGCGGTGCTGGTCGCCGACATCGCGCACATCGCCGGTCTGGTCGCCGGTGGTGCGCACCCGTCGCCGGTCGGTCACGCGCAGGTGATCACCACGACCACGCACAAGACGCTGCGCGGCCCGCGCGGCGCGATGATCCTGTCCGACGCCGACCACGCGAAGGCCGTCGACAAGGCGGTGTTCCCCGGGCTGCAGGGCGGCCCGCACAACCACACCACCGCGGCCATCGCGGTCGCGCTCGGCGAGGCGTCGAAGCCGGAGTTCCGCGAGTACGCGCACGCCATCGTGGCCAACGCGAAGGCGCTCGCGGAGGCGCTCATCGAGCGCGGTTTCGACCTGGTCTCCGGCGGTACCGACAACCACCTGCTGCTGGTCGACCTGACGAACAAGGCGATCGGCGGCAAGCCCGCCGCGCAGGCGCTGGACCGGGCGGGCATCGAGCTGAACTACAACACCGTGCCGTTCGACCCGCGCAAGCCGTTCGACCCGTCGGGCATCCGGCTGGGCACCGGCGCCATCACCACCCGCGGCCTGCGCCCGGAGCACCAGGTGAAGGTCGCCGAGTGGATCGACCGCACGGTCACCGCGGCCGCCGCCGATGAGCAGTCCACTGTGGACGCCGTGGCCGCGGAGATCCGCGAGTTCCTCAGCGCCTACCCGATCCCGGGCTACACCGCCTGATTCCCGCCCCTCGCCGCCGCGGTCACTCGGCCGCAGCGGCGAGGATGCGGTCGACGAGTCCGGGGAAGCGCTGCTCCAGTTCGCGGTTCCAGGGGTCCTTCGGCGCGACGATCACGGACGGTGGTCGTACGCACAGCTTTGCCGAAACCCCGCGAAACCGGGCAAACCGCTGAATTTCGGGCTTTGAAGCCATTTCGTCACCGGTCAGGTGGTCCTCTCCGAAGATCGGGTGTCGCGTCCCTGGTGACACAGCGCACAAATATTTGGTTGCACGGTACAAGGGGATATGGGAATACTTGCGTAGGTCAGGTAGTTGAATGACGCAAGCAAGTAGCGCCCACTGGGGGCACGATCCGAGGAGCGAGACATGGCCGAACCCACCGCGACGACCGAGCCGGCGGCTCGGGGAGGGCTGTCGCACCGGCAGATCCTCACCGTGCTCTCCGGCCTGATGATGGGGATGTTCCTGGCCGCGCTCGACCAGACGATCGTGTCCTCGGCGATGAAGACCATCGCCGACGAACTGCACGGGCAGACCCTCCAGGCCTGGGCGACCACCGCCTACCTGATCACCGCGACCATCTCCACCCCGCTGTACGGCAAGCTGTCCGACCTCTACGGCCGCAAGCCGATGTACCTGACCGCGATCTCGCTGTTCCTGGTCGGCTCACTGGCCAGCGGCATGGCGGGCTCGATGTACGAACTGGCCGCCTTCCGCGCCTTCCAGGGCCTGGGCGCCGGTGGCCTGATGTCGCTGGCGCTGGCCATCGTCGCCGACATCACCGCACCCCGGGAACGCGGTCGCTACCAGGGGTACTTCATGGCCGTGTTCGGCATTTCGAGCGTGCTCGGGCCGGTGGTCGGCGGGGCCTTCGCCGGGGTGGACTCGTTCGCCGGGCTGGCGGGCTGGCGCTGGGTGTTCCTGATCAACGTGCCGGTGGCGCTGCTCGCGCTGGTGGTGGTCACCCGGGTGCTCAACATCCCGCACACCCGTATCCAACAGCGGGTGGACTACCTGGGCGCGGCCGCGCTGACCGTGGGCCTGGTGCCGCTGCTCATCGTCGCCGAGCAGGGCCGCGAATGGGGCTGGGGCTCGCTGACATCGGTGCTGATGTACCTGGTCGGGGCGGCCGGGCTGGTGGCGTTCGTGCTGAACGAGCGGCGGATGGGTGACGCGGCGCTGCTGCCGCTGCGGCTGTTCCGGCGCCCGGCGTTCGCGCTCAGCTCGGTGGTCACCTTCGTGCAGGGTGCGGGCATGTTCGGCGCGATGATGTCGCTGCCGCTGTACCTGCAGATCGTCAAGGGCGCGACGCCCACCGAAGCCGGGCTGCAACTGCTGCCGCTGACCGCCGGGATCATGGTGGCGAGCCTGCTCTCGGGCCGGATCGTGGCCTTGACCGGGCGGTACAAGGTGTTCGGCGTGATCGGCCTCGGGCTGATGACGGCGGCGATGTTCCTGTTCAGCACGATCGGCGTGGACACCCCGCTGGGGATCGTGATGGCGATGTCGTTCCTGATGGGCCTCGGCCTCGGTGGTGCCTTCCAGACGCTGACGCTGGCCGCGCAGAACGACGTCGAGCCGACGGACCTGGGCGTGGCGACCTCGTCGACCACCTTCTTCCGCCAGATCGGCGGGACCGCGGGCACGGCGGTGTTCCTGTCGATCCTGTTCGGTTCGGTGGGGGACCGGATCGTGGCGGCGGTGGCTTCGGCTTCGGCGAGCCCGGCCTACACGGCGGCGCTGGCGAACCCGGCGAACGCGGAGTTCGCGGCGCGGTTGTCGAGCGGACAGCTGGATCTGAACGACACGTCGTTCCTCAGTGGACTGGACCCGGTGCTGGCGCGCCCGATCCTGGAGGGCTTCTCCAGCGCGATGAGCACGGTGTTCCTGGTCGGCGGCGTGGTGCTGGCCGCCGGATTCGTGCTGCTGTGGTTCCTGCGGGAGACGCCGCTGGCCGAGAAGTCGGCGCTGGAACTGCGGCAGGAGGCCGAAGAGAAACTGGTGCCCGCACTGGCGCACTAGGGCCGGAATGCAATGAGTGGGGCATTACTAGCGAAAAACGCTGGTAATGCCCCACTCATAGCGTTCGTCTCAGTGTTCGCCGTTGTTCGCGGCGAGCTTCGCCAGGCGGTCCTTCTCACGCTCGTAGGAGCGCTCGATCTCCGACTCGGCCTCGACGCGGCCGACCCAGGTGGAGCCTTCCACGCTCTTGGCGGGCTCGAGGTCCTTGTAGACCTCGAAGAAGTGCTGGATCTCGAGCTTGTGGAACTCGTTCAGGTGGTGGATGTCCCGCAGGTGCTCCAGGCGCGGGTCCGCGGCCGGCACGGCGAGGACCTTGTCGTCCGGGCCCTTCTCGTCGGTCATCCGGAACATGCCGATCGCGCGGCAGCGGATCAGGCAGCCGGGGAAGGTCGGCTCCTGCACCAGGACCAGCACGTCGAGGGGATCGCCGTCCTGGCCGAGGGTGTCGTCGATGAAGCCGTAGTCGGCCGGGTACTGGGTGGCCGTGAACAGGGTGCGGTCCAGCTTGATGCGCCCGGTCTTGTGGTCCACTTCGTACTTGTTGCGCTCCCCCTTGGGGATTTCGATCGTGACGTCGAACTCCACGCCGATCCTCGCTGATCTTGTTTTGGCAAGCCCGAGCAAAGGCGGGCGGCTCACCGGTTCGTTGGCTTGACACCACTAGTGTGGACCACGCGTGACCATGGACCCGCACCGATGGGTTCTTGGTGTGAGCTGGGGGACACCGGAGGAGGGTGCGTGCCGGACAGCAGCAGGCCCGACGAGCCGGGGTGGCCGTCGGACGACCACGACGGAACCCAGTCGCTCGCGGAGCAGGAGACCCTATGGGTGCGGCGACCGGGCGCCCAGGCGCACCCGCGGGCCGCCCAGCCGGTGCAACACCTGAAACCGCAGGGCTCGCTGTTCCAACCGGCCCCGCCTCCGGAGACGGAGGAGCAGTCGACGCAGTGGCCCGCTGAGCAGGCGCAGCAGTACTCGGGGCAGCAGGCAGCCGTGCGGCAGTGGGCTGAGCAGACCGCCGCCCTGCCGCACCCCGGCCAGGAGCAGGCGGGGAGCGACAGCCGGGCGCCTTGGCAGCGGAACCCGGAGAACCAGCCGCCGCAGAACTATCAGGGCCAGCGCGGGCAGGGAAGCCAGCAAGGCCGCCAGGACTACCCGGGCTCGCCGGACCAGGAGGGCCAGGGCCGCCAGGGCCAGGAGGATTACCAAAGCCACCCCGGTCGCCAAGGGCAGCAGCGGCAGCAGGATCGCTCGGGCCAGTCGGGACTGGCTGGCCAGCAGGACTATCAAGGTCAGCGGGGCTTCCAGGACCAGCAGAATCAGCCGGGCCAGCAGGGCTCTCAGGGTTACCCGGACCAGGCGAGGCAGCCAGGGCAGCCGGATCTGCGCACTCCGCAGGGTTCGGCGGGCCAGGGTTACCCAGATCGCCAAGGCGGCCAGCAAGAGCAGCAGGGCTCGCCGGGCTACCAGGATCAGGCGGACCAGCAGGAGCAGCGGAACCCGCAGGGTTCGGCGGGCTACCCAGGGCAGCCAGGTCGCCAAAGCGGCCAGCAAGAGCAGCCGGGCCACCAGGACCAGCTGGGGCACCCGGGCCGGCAGGGCTACCAAGGTCACCCGGACCACCAGGGTGGCCAGCAAGAATCGCAAGGCCAGCCGGGACAGCAGGGTCACTCGGGTCAGCCGGGCTACCAAGGTCACCTGGGTCACCAGGGCGGTCGGCAAGAGTCGCCAGGCCAGCTAGGCCACCAGGACCAGCCGAGCGACCAGGGTCAGCCGAGCCAGCTGGGGCACGCGGGTCAGCCGGGCTACCCAGGGCAGCCAGGTCGCCAAGGCGGCCAGCAAGAGCAGCAGGGTCACCTGGGCCAGCAAGAACAGCAAGGCCACCAGGACCGGCAGGGCCAAGGCCAGCCGGGGCAGCAAGGGCAGCAGGACCAGCGGGGCCAGCATCAGCAGGGCCAGCCGGGGCAAGAGCAGCAGGAGTCGAATCGGCCTCAGGTGCCGGTGGTGCCGGCGGCGGGGCACGCCCAGCCCATGCGGATCGAGCCGTCCGGGGAGCAGCGGCCGGCGCCGGCGACGACCGGGTCGGAGGAGGGGCCGCCGGCGGCTACCGAGGTGGCGCCGAAGCGGAGGCGCAAGTGGCCGTGGATCGCGGCGGCGCTGGTGGTGTTGCTGGTGCTGGGCGGCGGGACGGTCGCCGCGGTGCAGCCGGCGGTGGCGAATCGGCTGGAGCTGCCGTGGGCGCCCAACAAGCCCAAGGGTGACCCGCCCGCGGCGCTCGCGGTGAACCGCCAGTTGCAGGCGCCCGGTCCCTCCGCGCCCAGTCCGACGCCCGAAGGGGTCGCGGCGGCGCTCAAGGGGCCCGCCGGCGCCGCGGCGCTCGGCACGCTCAGTGGCAGCGTGATCGACCCCGCCACCGGCACCGCGCTCTGGGCGAAGGACGCCGACAAGCCGCTGACCCCCGCCTCCACCACGAAGGTGCTCACGGTCGCCGCCGCGTTGCTGGCGGTGGACCACGGGCACCAGATCTCCACCAAGGTCGTCCAGGGCGCCGACCCGGGCACGGCGATCGTGGTCGCGGGCGGCGATCCGACGATCAACTCGCTGCCCGACGGCAAGGACTCCGTCTACCCCGGCTCCGCGCACCTCGACGACCTCGTCAAGCAGGTCATGGAGGCCTCCGGCGGCAAGATCGAGCAGGTCCAGCTCGACCTCAGCGTGTTTCAGGGCGACACCTTCGGCCCCGGCTGGGCGCCGGAGGACGCGCCCTCCACCTACGCCGCGGTGGTCGAGCCGGTGATGCTCGACGGCGGGCGCAGCAGTGCCACCGACGAGAAGTCCATGCGCGTGGCCAACCCGGCGAAGTCGTTCGCGGACAAGTTCGCGAGCAAGCTCGGCGCCACGGCCGGGGGCAACGCGAAGGCACCCGAGGGTGCCAAGGTGCTCGGCGAGATCAAGTCCGCGCCGCTCACCGAACTGATCAGCAACGTGCTGAACCACTCCGACAACCTGATGGGTGACGTCGTCGCCCGGCAGACCGCGCTCGCCACCGGCGAGAAGGGGTCGTTCGAAGGCGGCGCCAAGGCCACCGAGGAAGTCCTCAAGAAGAACGGCTTCGACCTCGAAGGCGTGGAGCTGTTCGACGGCAGCGGCCTCTCGGTGGACAACCGGATCCCCGCGAAGGTGCTGGCCGAGGTGCTGTCGGTGGCCGCCGCCCCGGACGGCAAGGATCCGCGCACGGCCAAGCTCCGGCCGCTGCTCGGCGACCTGTCGGTGGCCGGGGGCAGCACCGGGCGCTTGGTCAGCCGGTACACCTCCGGCCCGGAGGAAGCCGGCAAGGGCTGGGTGCGGGCCAAGACCGGCACGCTCTCGGGGGTGAACACGCTCGCCGGGGTGGTCCTGGACAAGGACGGGCACCTGCTGGTCTTCGCGCTGATGTCGCTGGGCTCGGAGTCCGACGCCGCCCGCAGCGCGCTGGACGCGGTGGTCGCCGAGTTGCGCGGTTGCGGCTGCCGATAAGCCGTATCGTCGAAGGCATGACCGTCCAGTCCCCGAAGTCCCCGGAAACCGCAGGCGAAACGGACCGCACCAGATCGGTGGTCGACTGGCGGCTGGCCGCGGCCACCGGCGCCTTCCTGGTCCGCAGTGGACCGGTGGTGCCGCGGGCGGAGGCGGAGACCGCGGTCACCGAATTGCGCGAGCTGACCGTGGAGGCCGAGGCGCACGTCCGCGAGCTGACCGGGCTCGGCGCCGGGTTGCCGCTGCTGCCCGGTGAGGTGGTCGACCGCCCGGCGTGGGTCCGCTCGGCCGCCGCCGGCCTCGACGCGCTCACCAGCAAGGCGCTGGCCAGGGAGAAGGGGCCGTTCGCGCCGGTGCTCGCCGCAGGCGCGGGGGTGCAGACCGGCGTGGTGCTGTCGTTCCTGGCTTCCCGCGTGCTCGGGCAGTACGACCCGTTCGGTGGGCCGGACAAGGAGGGCCGGCTGCTGCTGGTCGCGCCGAACGTGGTGGCGGCGCAGCGCGCGATGAACGTGCCCGCCAAGGACTTCCGGATGTGGGTCTGCCTGCACGAGTGCACCCACCGGCTCCAGTTCACCGCGGTCACCTGGCTGCGCGACTACTTCGCCGACGAGGTCGAGCGCCTGGTCGGCGGGCTCGCGGACGCCGACGGCTTCGGTGACCTCCTGGGCAGGCTGCCGGACACGATCAAGGACGTGAAGAACCGCCGGAACCTCGCCGAGTTGTTCCAGTCACCGCAGCAGCGGGCCGTGTTCGACCGGCTGCTCGCGCTGTCCACCCTGCTCGAAGGGCACGCCGACTACGTGATGGACGCGGTCGGCCCGGCCGTGGTGCCGAGCGTGGCCACCATCCGCGGCCGGTTCACCGAGCGGCGCCAGGGCGGGGGCCTGCTCGACCGGCTCCTGCGCAGCCTGCTCGGCATCGACGCGAAGATCCGCCAGTACGCCGAAGGCGCCGCGTTCACCAGGCACGTGGTCGCCCAAGCCGGGATGGACGGGTTCAACGCCGTCTGGACCTCGCCGAACACGCTGCCCACCCGGGCGGAGATCGCCGATCCGGACGCCTGGCTGCGGCGCATGGGCCGGTGAAACCGGATCCCGCGGTCGCCAGGGTTCGCCGCGCGGTCCGGGAGTTCTTCGGTGAGCCGGTGCGGACTTCGGCGCTGACCACGGGTGAGCTCGGGGTGGCGGTCTCGGGCGGGGCGGACTCGCTGGCGCTCGCCGAGGCCGCCGCGTTCGTCGGCCACCGGATGGGCCTGCGGGTGCGCGCGCTGGTGGTCGACCACCGGCTCCAACCGGGATCCGCCGAAGTGGCCGAGCACGCGGCGGCGACGGCGAGCAAGCTCGGCGTGGACGAGGCGACCGTGCTGCCGATCGAGGTGACCGGTCCCGGCGGACCCGAGGCGGCGGCGCGCAAGGCCAGGTACGCGGCGCTGTCGGCGGCCATACCGGGGGCGCTGGTCCTGCTCGGGCACACCCGCGACGACCAGGCGGAGACCGTGTTGCTCGGGCTGGGCCGGGGTTCCGGCCCGCGGTCGGTGTCCGGCATGCGCCCGCTCGACCCGCCGTGGGGACGGCCCTTGCTGGACCTGCCGCGGTCGGCGACCGAAGCGGCGTGCGCGGCGCTCGGCGTCGAACCGTGGTCGGACCCGCACAACGCCGATCCCCGCTTCACCCGCGTCCGCCTGCGCCGCGAAGTGCTGCCACTTCTGGAGGACGTCCTTTCCGGTGGCGTGGCCGCCGCGCTGGCGCGCACGGCGAAGCAGTTGCGCGAGGATTCCGAGGCGCTCGACCAGCTCGCCGACGAGGTGCTGCTCAACGCCCGCAACGGCCCGGTGCTGGAGATCGAGCCGCTGCTCACGGCGCCGGCGCCCCTGCGCCGCCGGGCACTGCGGCGCTGGTTGCTCGACGCCGGGGTGCGTGAACTGACCGACGCGCACCTGCGGTCCGTCGACGACTTGGTCGGTGCTTGGCGGGGACAGGGTGGTGTGTGGTTACCCGGCGACTTGGTGGCCGGGAGGGCGCATGGCAGGCTGAGCCTGCTCCCACCCGGACGGACCTAGAGCTAAAGGGGATCCCCGTGTACGAAGGCGACATCGCCTCCGTGCTCATCACCGAGCAGCAGATCAACGACAAGATCACCGAACTGGCCGAGCAGGTCGCCGCGGACTACCCGCCCGGCGGCACCGACCTCCTGCTCGTCGGCGTGCTCAAGGGCGCGGTCATGTTCATGACCGACTTCGCCCGCGCGCTGCCGGTGCCCGCCCAGCTGGAGTTCATGGCGGTGTCCTCCTACGGTTCGGCGACCTCGTCGTCGGGCGTGGTGCGCATCCTCAAGGACCTCGACCGCGACATCGCCGGGCGGGAGGTGCTCATCGTCGAGGACATCGTCGACTCCGGGCTCACCCTGTCCTGGCTGCTGAAGAACCTGGCCAGCCGCAACCCGGCCTCGCTGCAGGTGTGTTCCCTGCTGCGCAAGCCGGAAGCGGTCAAGGTGGACGTACCGGTCAAGTACATCGGCTTCGACATCCCGAACGAGTTCGTCGTCGGGTACGGCCTCGACTACGCCGAGCGCTACCGCGACCTGCCCTACATCGGCACCCTGGACCCGAAGGTCTACTCGTCCTGACCGGCGGAAAAACCGGGAACCACATCACCGGAGAACGCGTCATAGGTCGGCATCGGGTGCGTTAACCTATGCGAAGGACGGATCTCGCCGCGCGTGGACGCGGCCCGGACTGGGGACAGGAGAGGCAGGATGGGGAACAGCAGCTTGGCGGACGCCGCCGCCTTCCGCAACGCCGCGGCCACCGGCCAGGTGGGGGTGGACCCCGACGCCGCGCAGACCGTGCTGAACAAGATCCGCACGGGCAAGGACGCCGTCGAAGCCCTGATCGGTGGTGCGGGCACGCTCGCCGAACCACCGAAGCTCGGTGCCAACCCGGTCGGCCAGGCCATCGCCGCGAAGGTCTCGGAGCGCGCGGACGGTGGCGGGGATTCCTACGCCACCGCGCTGCGCAACCTGCTCTTCCAGTACGAGCAGGCCGAGCAGGGCATTCTCGCCGCGATGAAGCACTACCAGGACTTCGAGCACGACACCGTCAACGCGCTCAACGGCCGCGCGTGAGACTCAGGGGGTAATCGAGCATGGCACCGCAGGATGGGTCGAACGTCCCGCTCGGGGACAACTCGTCGACCGTCGACATCGTGGAGAGCGCCCGCGGCCGGTCCGACGGCCCCGACATGGGTGCCGACCGCGCGATCACCAACCCGCCGAACTGGCAGGCGCAGGAGAGCCAGCAGCTCTACGAAGGCGCCACGGTGAACAACGACCCCGGCACCGCCGAGGCCACCAGCCAGGTCTGGACCCAGCACAGCAAGGAGCTGAACCAGGCGGCCAACGACCTCTACAACGCGATCAGCGAGCTGGGCGCGGCGTGGGTCGGCCAGGGTGCCGGTGCGGCGCAGGGCACGCTCGTGGCCATCGCGAACTCCAGCTCCACCGCGTCGGAAGCGGCCAGCACCATGTCCACCCGGCTGGCCCAGCAGGCCGCCGCGGCGGCCGAGGTGAAGAAGATGCCTGCGCCGATGAAGTTCGACCCGCAGAAGCAGACCGAGGCCATGCTGGCAGGCGGCCCGGCGGCGATGGTGGCCGACATGAAGGCCCAGTCGGACGCCGCGGACGAGGTCAAGGCCCAGCAGGTCGCCTTCTTCAACCGCTACACCCAGGCGATGTCCGAGGTGGACAGCACCACGCCGAGCTTCGGCCCCGAGTCGCTCGGGCTCAAGCCGTACGGCGGCACCGGCCCGTCCGGGCTCGGCCTGACCGGCGTCGGCGCGGGTGTGTCCTCGGTGGGCGGTGCCTCGGTGACCGGTCCGTACGGCTCGTACGGCGCCGGGTACTCCGGTGCGGAGACCACCGGTCTCGGCAACAGCTCTTCCGCCGCTTCCGGGGTCGCCCCCGGTTCGTCGGTCAGCTCGGCCACCACGCAGGCCGGGTACACCGCGCCCGGCCAGGGCGTCGGTGCCGGCACGGGTGCCGGTGCGGTGCCCTCGGCGCCCGCCGCCCCCGCCGCTCCGGCGGGCAGCCCGGCGTCCGCGCTGGGTGCGGCCGGTCTCGGCGGTGCCGCCGGGCTCGCCGGTGGCCGCGCGCTGAGCAGTGGCAACCGCAGTGGTGCCACCCGCTCCGCGTCTTCGGAGACCGGCGCCGCCGCGCAGGCCCAGCCGAACAGCGCCGCCAGCGCCGCGCCGCAGAACCCGGGCCTGGTCTCGCCGGGCGGCACGATCGGTGGCCAGGGCACGCCGCCGCCGATGGGCATGGGTGGCATGGGCGGTGCCCACGGCGCCCAGGCGCAGGAGGAAGAGGAGCACACCCACGCTTCGTTCCTGATCGAGCCCGACCCCGACGACGCGTTCGGCGCGAACGAGGCCACGCCGCCGCCGGTGATCGGTGCTTGGACCGACGACGAGGACCGTTAATGGCGCAGGCGGAGCTGCTGACTCCGCTGGAGCTCGACTTCCTGTGGGAGTCCTACGGCAACGCCGAGTTGCCGTACCCGCTGAAGGCCCGCTCGCACGGCGACACCGTCGACGAGCGGGCCACGCTCCGGCAGCAGGTGCTGACCGGCCTGGTGCAGCGCGGGGTGGCCGACAGCCGTGGCCGCCCCGAACCGCACATCGAGGACTGGTTCGGCGTGCTCGCCGGGGCGGAGCTGAGCCTGGATTCGGTGCACATCCCGAACCCGGGTATCGAGCCGCTGCTGGCGGTGGCTTCGGCGCTCGGCGGGCAGGGCCTGCTCGCCGTGCAGGACCACCGCGGCCTGCACCTGCACCAGACCCCGGCGGACGGACTGGCCAGCGCCATCGTCGGCCTGCTGCCGCCGGCGCCGCGTGGCAGTGAGAAGTCGATCACCGTGCCGCTGGAGCAGCTGATCTCCGGGTCCGGTGTGGACTTCATGCAGCGCCGCGCCCCGGCCGGGGCCGACGGCCGGTCCAGCGCCGACGACGACCGCAAGGCACTGGCGCGGCTGCACGCGCAGCCGCGCCTGCGTGGCGGGCAGATCGGCGCGAACGCCCGCAACCGGACGGGCGGCAGGGTGCGCACGCCGGTGCTGAGCTGGTTCGACACCGAGTCGGGCCGGTACTTCACCCAGGCCACCCGCGGCCGCGACGGCCGCGACTGGATCACCATCGCCCCGGCGGACGCCGCCACGCTGCGGAACCGGCTCGGGGAGATGCTCGCGGGAGCCGCCAGCGACGCGGGCGCCGCCCGCATCTGACCCGAAGGAGGAGCGCGTTTTGGCCGCCGCACAGGAGTTCTTCTCGCCGATGGCGTTCGACTTCCTCTGGGAAGCGATGAACCTCGGAGAACTCCCGTACCCGCTGCGGGTCCGCTCGCACGGGGACACCGAGGACGAGCGGATCGCGCTGCGCCAGCGGGCGAACGCCGAGCTGAAGGCCCGCGGCATCCGTGACGCGCACGGCAGGCTCGAACCGCACGTGGAGGAGTGGCTGACCCTGCTGGCCCGCCCCTCCTCCAGCATCGACGCCCTGCACATCCCCGACTTCCAGGCCCCGCCGGTCGGCGTGCTCGCCGCCTCCGACGGCCGCGACGCGGTGGTCGCGGTGCAGGACAACGACGGCATCTGGATCCGGCCCGCCTACCCGGAGAGCCTGGTCTCCTCGGTGGTGGACCTGCTGCCCGCCGGGCCGCGCGGCACCGAGGCGTCCATCACGCTGCCGTTGCAGGAAGCCATGCGCACCCCGCCGAAGCGGCCGGTGCTCTCCGGCGCGGCCAAGGAGGGCGAGTCCGCGGGCCGGGGCCGTGAGCGCCGCCGCCCGTCGCTGGCCGACCGCCCGTCGGACCCGCGTGAGGCGTACGCCCTGCTTTCCGGGCAGCCGCGCATCCGCGGTGGTCAGCTCGCAGCGAACACGCGGAACTCGATGGGCACCCGCCGCCGCTCGCCGGTGCTGGCCTGGTTCGACACCGCCACCGGCCGTTACCTCAGCCTTTCCCGGGCCGGCCGCGATGGGAGCGAATGGGTGACGGTGGCCCCCGCCGACCCGAAGACGCTGCGCAGCCGCCTGGGTGAGATGGTGGCCACCCTCGCCGAGACCCGGTAGGGAACACGGACGGGCACACATCCGTTGACCTGCGGGAGGCTCGCAAGGGTGCCCGTCCGGTACGGGCGGTACCCTGGTGGGACGCGTAGCCCCGTGCGCCGCTGAAGTTGTCAAGATCGTGACGGCGGATGTCACACAAACCGCCTAATCAGGGAGGGCTGAGGCCACCACGGCCGAGTCATATGGACCGGAAGCGCCTGCTCAAGAACCCACTGCTGTGGATCCTGGCCCTCGTGCTGCTCTACTTCGTGTTCTCCACGATCTTCGACAGCGATCGCGCGTACACGCAGACCCCGACTTCCCAGGCGATGGCCCAGGTCACCGGCGGGAACGTCAAGGAAGCGAACCTCGAGGACAAGGAACAGCAGCTCAAGCTGACCCTGGCCAACCCGATCGAGGTCGACGGCAAGCAGGTCACGCAGATCCGCACGCAGTACCCGGCCGAGGCCGGTGACGAGCTGTACAACGGCCTCATCCAGGCCAAGAACAACGGCCAGCCGATCAAGTACGCCACCACGGTGAGCCAGGACTCGATCTTCACCCAGCTGCTGATCTACATGATCCCGCTGGCGCTGCTGCTGCTGTTGCTGATGTGGATGATGAACAACGCCCAGGGCGGCGGGAACCGCGTCCTCAACTTCGGCAAGTCGAAGGCCAAGCAGCTCAACAAGGACATGCCGAAGACGACCTTCGGGGACGTCGCCGGCGCCGACGAGGCCGTCGAAGAGCTGTTCGAGATCAAGGACTTCCTGCAGAACCCGGCGCGCTACCAGGCGCTCGGCGCGAAGATCCCGAAGGGCGTGCTGCTCTACGGGCCGCCCGGTACCGGTAAGACGCTGCTGGCCCGCGCGGTCGCCGGTGAGGCAGGCGTGCCGTTCTACACGATTTCCGGTTCGGACTTCGTGGAGATGTTCGTCGGTGTCGGTGCCTCCCGGGTGCGCGACCTGTTCGAGCAGGCCAAGCAGAACGCGCCCTGCATCATCTTCGTCGACGAGATCGACGCGGTCGGCCGCCAGCGCGGTGCCGGCCTCGGCGGCGGGCACGACGAGCGCGAGCAGACGCTGAACCAGCTGCTGGTCGAGATGGACGGCTTCGACGCCCGCGGCGGCATCATCCTGATCGCCGCGACCAACCGCCCGGACATCCTGGACCCGGCGCTGCTGCGCCCCGGCCGGTTCGACCGCCAGATCCCGGTGTCCGCGCCGGACATGCGCGGCCGCCGGGCGATCCTCGCCGTGCACTCCAAGGGCAAGCCGATCGCGGAGGGCACCGACCTCAACGCGCTGGCCAAGCGCACGGTCGGCATGTCCGGTGCCGACCTGGCCAACGTGATCAACGAGGCCGCCCTGCTCACCGCCCGCCAGAACGGGCACGTGATCACCGACGCCGCGCTCGAGGAGTCGGTGGACCGGGTGATCGGTGGACCGGCGCGCAAGAGCCGGATCATCTCCGAGAAGGAGAAGAAGATCACCGCCTACCACGAGGGCGGGCACGCGCTCGCCGCGTGGGCGATGCCGGACATCGAGCCGGTGTACAAGCTGACCATCCTGCCCCGCGGCCGGACCGGCGGGCACGCGTTGCTGGTGCCCGAGGACGACAAGGAGCTGATGACCCGCTCCGAGATGATCGGCAGGCTCGTCTTCGCGATGGGTGGCCGGACAGCCGAAGAACTGGTCTTCCACGAGCCCACCACGGGTGCTTCCTCGGACATCGAGCAGGCGACCAAGATCGCTCGCGCGATGGTCACCGAGTACGGCATGAGCGCGCGCCTCGGTGCGGTCAAGTACGGCCAGGAACAGGGCGACCCGTTCCTCGGCCGCTCGGCGGGCCGTCAGGCGGACTACTCGCTCGAGGTCGCGCACGAGATCGACGAAGAGATCCGCAAGCTCATCGAGACCGCGCACACCGAGGCGTGGGAGGTGCTCAACACCTACCGCGACGTGCTCGACGAACTGGTGATCGAGCTGCTGGAGAAGGAAACCCTGCAGCGCAAGGACCTCCAGCGCATCTTCGCCTCGGTGGAGAAGCGCCCGCACATCACCGTGTTTAACGAGTTCGGTGAGCGCAAGCCGTCGGACAAGCCGCCGATCAAGACCCCCGGCGAGCTGGCGATCGAGCGCGGTGAGCCGTGGCCCCCGCCGCAGGAGCAGCCGGTGGCGCGCCCGGCGCCGACCCCGGTCGGCACCGCGCCCGGTGGTGGCGACCTGCCCGGCGGGCCGCCGTACGGCAGCCCCGAACCGCCGCCGAACCCGAACCCGTTCGCCCCGCCGCCGCCCGGTGGCTACCCGAACGGCGGCGGGCCCTACAACGGGCCGAACGGCACCGCGCACTGGCCGCAGCCGCAGCAGTACGGCGGGCAGCCGCCGTACCAGCCGGGCAGCGGGCAGAACCCGTCCGGGCCGCCGCACTACGGCGCGCCTCCCGGGTGGACCCCGGCCACCTCGCCGGGTGGCCAGCCCGCCCAGCCGTGGCGTCCCGCCGACCAGCCGCCGCCCGCCGATCAGGGTGGTCAGCGGCCCGAAGGTGACGATCAGGACGGCCAGCAGCGCCGCTGAACCCCGGGTCAGCGATGATGGACCCGTGTTCGATCAGGATCGTGCGGAGAAGGCCGTGCGCGAGCTGCTGCTCGCGTGCGGCGAGGACCCGGACCGCGAAGGGCTGGTGGAGACGCCCGCGCGGGTGGCGCGGGCGTACCACGAGATGTTCGCCGGGCTGTACAGCAACCCGGACCAGGTGCTGGACCGCACCTTCGACGAAAGTCACGAAGAACTGGTCCTGGTCACCGACATCCCGATGTACAGCACGTGCGAGCACCACCTCGTGCCGTTCCACGGGGTGGCGCACGTCGGCTACATCCCGAACTGCCACGGCAAGGTGACCGGGCTGTCGAAGCTGGCCCGCCTGGTCGACCTGTACGCCAAGCGCCCGCAGGTGCAGGAGCGGCTGACCTCGCAGGTCGCCGACGCGCTGGATCGCAAGCTCGAGCCGCGCGGGGTGATCGTGGTGGTCGAGGCCGAGCACCTGTGCATGGCGATGCGCGGCATCCGCAAGCCGGGCGCGCGCACCACCACCTCGGCCGTGCGGGGGATCATGCGCACCTCGCCGACGACCCGTGCCGAGGCGCTGAACCTCATCAAGGGCCGTCGATGACCTGGGCGCTGCCCGCGCCGGGGCGGTGCGTGGTGATGGGCGTGCTCAACGTCACGCCGGATTCGTTCTCCGACGGCGGCCGTTACCTCGATCTCGACGCCGCCCTCGCGCACGCCCGCGAGATGTGGGCGCGGGGCGCGGACGTGATCGACGTCGGTGGTGAGTCGACGCGGCCGGGTGCGTCCAGAGTGGACGCGCCGACCGAGACCGAGCGGGTGCTGCCGGTCATCCGCGCGCTCGCCGAGGAGGGCGTGGTGCTTTCGGTGGACACCACGCGGGCCGCGGTCGCGGCGGCGGCGGTGGACGCGGGCGCGCGGATCATCAACGACGTGTCGGGCGGTCTGGCCGATCCGGACATGGCGAAGGTCGCCGCGGCGGCCGAGGTGCCGTGGGTGCTGATGCACTGGCGCGGGCACAGCCGCGAGATGACCAAGCTGGCCGTCTACACCGACGTGGTCGCGGAAGTCCGGGCGGAACTGTCCGAACGGGTCGACGCCGCGCTGGCGGCCGGGGTCGCCGAAGACGCCATCGTGCTCGACCCCGGGCTGGGCTTCGCCAAGCAGGCCGAGCACGACTGGGCCCTGCTGCACGGGCTGGATTCATTGCTGTCACTGGGTTTCCCGGTGCTCGTGGGAGCTTCGCGCAAGCGGTTCCTCGGCCGGTTGCTGGCGGACGAAGCCGGCGAGCCGCGCCCGCCAGCCGGTCGGGAACACGCCACCGCCGCGGTGTCCACACTGGCCGCCGCGGCCGGGGCGTGGGGTGTGCGCGTCCACGAGGTCGGCGCCACTTTGGACGCCGTGGCCGTCGCCGCGGCCTGGAGGCGGGGATGACCGATCGGATCACGCTGACCGGGCTGCGGGTGTTCGGGCGGCACGGGGTGTTCGAGCACGAGAAGCGCGACGGGCAGGAGTTCGTCGTGGACATCACCGTGTGGCTGGACCTGGACGAGGCGGCCGCGACCGACGACCTGACCAAGACGCTGCACTACGGCGAGCTGGCGCAGCTGGCGGCGGACATCGTCGCCGGGGAGCCGTACGACCTGATCGAAAGCGTCGGCGGCCGGATCGCCGACGAGGTGATGAAGGACTCGCGGCTGCACGCGGCCGAGGTGACCGTGCACAAGCCGTCGGCGCCGATCCCGCTCACCTTCGACGACGTGGCGGTGACGATCCGCCGATCGCGGCGAGGGACACGCGGATGAGCCGCGCGGTGCTCTCGCTGGGGTCGAACCTGGGGGACCGGCTGGGTTTCCTGGCTTCGGTGGTGACCGCGCTGCGGCCGGTCGCGGTGTCGAGCGTGTACGAGACCAAGCCGTGGGGCGTCGAAGACCAGCCGGATTTCCTGAACGCGGTCTGCGTGGTCGACGATCCGGCGCGCGACCACTGCGCCTGGCTGCGCGCCGGGCAGGAACTGGAGCGTGCGGCGGGCCGGGTGCGTGATCAGCGCTGGGGGCCGCGCACCCTGGACGTCGACGTGGTGACCGTCGACGGGGTGCGCTCGACGGATCCGGAACTCCTGCTCCCGCACCCCGGCACGCCGACGCGGGCCAGCGTGCTGATCCCGTGGCTGGAAATCGAGCCGGACGCCGTGCTGCCCGGCCACGGCCCGATCGCGGCGCTGCTCGAAGCCCTCCCGGCGGACGAACGCGCGGGCGTCTGCCTTCGCGTGGATCTCTCCCTCTGAAACGTTCGCTGCGACGAGGTGGCGCCGCGGTCATGCTGTACTGCTGGGCGGGCGAACTCAGTCGATCGCGGCCCGCATCGCTTCGACGAGCCACTGCACGGCGGGTGCCTGGGTGGGGATCGGCGGCCAGCCGTTGATGATCCCGAGCAGCTGCCAGTACCGCTCGGCGCGTGGATCACCGCCTTGGCCGAATCGGGCCAAAACCTCACGCCGATATGACACTTCGTCAGGGTTCCGCTCGCCCGCCCAGGCGTTGAACAGTTCGTCGGCGATGGCTCGCCCTTCCGGGGAATCCGGTGCTAGGCCGGATGTCAGCGCCTCGTTCGCCCGGGTGAACAAGGCGGTGTGGTCCGGTTGGTCCGCGGGCGCCATCGACTCCCCTTCGTCGCGCGCCGCCGAATGGGTCTCGCTCAGCCCGCGGATCAACGCCCGGAAGTCCGGGTCGCCGATGAGCTCGGCGAACTCGATCCACGCCTCGAGCTGCTCGGCCGTCGGGTCGTCGGGCAGCTCGGGCTTCGCCGAGCGCATCCGGTCGTAGAACTCCTGGTCGACGTTGAGCCCGTCGACCATCTCGTCCCAGAACTCGTCGATCAGCCGTCTGCGTTCTTCGTCGGACATCGAGGCCAGCCTGTTCATCAGCTTCACTTCCTCCAGTTCGGAACCCCGTTTCGCGACCGCGCGCAGGACCGATCGCCGCAGCTTGAGCCGCCGGATCTGCTCCTCGATCGCGTCGACGTGCACCGCGGCCAGCTCGGCGACGGAGGTCTGCCCGCCCAGCGCGCGTTCCACCTCCGGCAGGCCCAGACCCAGCTCGCGCAGGGTCTTGACCAGTTCGAGCCGGGCCATCGCCTGCGCGTCGTAGAGCCGGTACCCGGCGTGGGTGCGGCCGGTCGGCGGCAGCAGACCCTCGTCGGAGTAGAACCGGATCGTCTTCACCGGCAGGCCGGTGCGCCTGGCCAGCTCACCGATGGTGAACCGGGGCGCGGTCGCGGTAGGCACAGGACGCATGCTGAACCCTCCAGTCACTGGAGAGTCAAGCGTGCCAGCCGCGGCTGGGTACCGTGGCGCCATGCACTTCACCAGGCCCCGCGAGCTCGTCCTCGCCGGGCTGATCGGCCTCGTCCTCGGCTTCGGCCTGTTCGAACTGTTCTACGGCGAGCTGCCGCGGTTCCCGCTGCTCGCCGGGCTGCCGCTGCTGATCCTGGCGGTGATCGAGGTCATCCTCGGGGTCACGCTGCGTAATCGCATCCGGGCCGGTCGGGTGCTGGACGCCATCGGCATCGCCCGCGCGGTCGCGCTGGCGAAGGCGTCCTCACTGCTCGGCTCGCTGATGCTGGGTGCGTGGCTGGGCGCCTTGGCGTACCTTGTCCCGCGAGGCGGTGAACTCGCCGCTGCCGCTGATGACACGCCTGGCGCCGCGGTGGGGGCGCTCTGCGCGGCGGTGCTCATCGGCGCCGCGCTCTGGCTGGAGCACTGCTGCCGCGCGCCGGAACCGCGTGATCCCGATCATCGTGGGTACCCGACCGGTTAACGCACGGATATCACCGCTCGAAGTACCGAATGGGTCTCGGTCGGGTTACTAGAAGGTACGGTATTGAGCATGACTGGCGTGGGTGACGACTCGCGCGGCCGCCGTTCGGGCAGGCCGTGGCTCGTAGTCGGCTTTGCCCTCGCGGTCGCCGCGACTGCCGCTCTCGTGCTCGCCCAGGACCTCCGCTGGCTGCGACTGGGCATCATCGCCGCCCTCTGGGCCGCGCTGATCGGTGCCTTCATCGCCGCCAAGTACCGCAAGCAGGTGACGACCACCGAGGACGAGGTCGCACAGGCGCAGGCGGTCTACGAGCTGGAGCTGGAACGGGAGATCGCCGCGCGCCGCGAGTTCGAGCTGGAGCTCGAAGCGGAAAGCCGTGAACGGGCGCAGGAGGATTCGCGCGAAGAGCTCGACGCGCTGCGGTCCGAGGTGATCGCGCTGCGGGAGAGCCTGCAGTCGCTGTTCGGCGGCGAAGTGCTGTTCGAACAGGTCGCGCTGACCGCGCAGGCCACCAGGATGCGCTCGCTCAGCGAGGACCAGCGGCTGGTGCAGGCGTCCGGCTCGGTCTCGAAGCCGGCGCAGATCGGCTCCGGCAAGCAGTCGGGCGATCCGGACACCGGTGACCGGCCGACCGAGCTGATCGAGCGGGTGATCGAGCGCAAGGTGGTCACCCACCCGGAGCGCCGCCGCCGGATCATCGACGCGGAGACCGTGCAGAAGCCGGGCGAAAGCTCGCAGAGCCTGCCGAACGTGCTCAACCCGCCGTCCGCGCAGCAACAACACCAGCACCAGCAACATCAGCAACACCAGCACCAGGCGCAGCCCCAGCGCCGCCAGGAACCGCCGGAGGAAGCCGGTCCGCCGACCCGGCGGGTGCGCCCGGCGGACACCGTCGGCTCGGCCGCCGCGCGCGCCAGCAAGGCCGCGGGCGAGGCCAGGGCGGAGACCGCGCGCCGTCAGGCGAAGCAGGTCGAACTGGACAACGCCGCGTCGTCGAATCGGCGGACGCCACCCCCGCCGCAGCCGGAGGAACGCCGCCCGCGTCGCGAGGACATGACGCGTCCCGGCATCACGCCGCCGCGCCCGGCCGCCAAACCGCAGCCGGCACGGGCCCCCGAGCCGGTCAAGCCGAAGCAACCGGCCCCGAAGCCCGCCGCCGCGCGTGCCGAACCGGCCGACCGCTACCTGCCCACCGGGCGCCCGACCGAGTTGTCGAAGGAGTTCGACCTCGACTGGGCCGCCGAGCCGACGTGGGAGTCCGGCCGCCGCAACGGTGCCCCCGCCGCGCACGGCAACGGCTCCTCCCGCAACGGCACCCCGCCGCCGCGCACGGGTGGCCGCCGCCGCGCCGAGCACACCGGTGAGTACGAAGCCGTCCGGCCGGAGCCCGCGCAGCCGAAGCAGCCGGAACCGAAGCAGGAGCCCGCCAGGGGCGCGCACCGGCCGCAGGAGACCGCCGCCCAGCAGAACCCGCCGGTGCGGGCCGTCCAGGGCGAAAGCCGCCCGGGTGGCCGCCGTCGGCGGGGCGAGGAAGAGGGCTACCAGTCCTCAGCCAACCTGCCGCTGCCGAAACCGGCGGCCCAAGCCGAACCCGCCCAGCCGGTCAACGGCGGCGGGCGCAGGCGGCGCGCCGAGGGTGAGCCGCCGTCCTGGGAGCGCCTCGCCGAGGCGGCCCCGGCCAACGGTTCACGGCACTCCGGCGGGCATTCCGGTGGCCACTCCGCCGGGCACTCGAAGGCCGAGGAAGAGAAGCCGGAAGGCACACACGCAGCCGGCCGTTCGGTCAACGAACTGCTCGCCGCGCACGGTGCCGGTGGCACGACCCCGCGGCGCCGGCGCCGAGCCGAAGACTGACGCGCGCTACCCCGGGCGGAGGACACAGCGCTCGTCCGGACAGCACTGCGTAGGGTCTGCAGACCGTGATCGCGACTTCGTCGGTCCAGCGACGGCACAGGCCGCGCCGGATCACCGTGCTGCTCCCGGTGCTGGGGCTGATCCTGCTCGCCCTGTGCGGCCTGGTCCTGTTCGGCGTGCTGACCTCGCGGGTCGGGGCGCTCGCCGTGGTGATCGGCGTGGTCGCCGCACTGGTCCCGGTCGGCGTGGTCACCGCCGTCTTCCTCTGGGTGGACCGCTGGGAGCCCGAACCGGCCAAGTTGCTGCTGGTCACCTTCGCCTGGGGTGCCTTCGTCGCCACCGCGACCGCGCTGCTGATCAACAACACCGCGGAGACCGTCGGCGACCTGCTGCTCGGCAGCGGGAAGGGCAGCACGTTCAGCGCCGTGGTGTCCGCGCCGCTGGTCGAGGAGGCGGCCAAGTCGGCCATCGTGTTCCTGGTGCTCCTGCGCCGCCGCAAGGAGTTCGACGGCGTGGTGGACGGCATCGTCTACGCCGGGTTCTCCGCGGCCGGGTTCGCCTTCACCGAGAACATCTACTACTTCGGCCGGGCGTTCGCGGAGAACGGCTTCGGCGACGGTTCGCACGCGGGCGTGCTCGCCGCGTTCATCCTCCGCGGTGTGCTCTCGCCGTTCACGCACCCGCTGTTCGCCGTGTTCACCGGGCTCGGCATCGGGCTGGCCGCGCGCTCGGTGAGCCGTCCGGTGCGGGTGCTGGCGCCGCTGGGCGGTTACCTGGCCGCGGTCGCGCTGCACGCGCTGTGGAACGGCGCGGCCACCCTCGGCGGGGCCGAGGCCTTCCTCAACATCTACTTCCTGATCATGGTCCCCATGTTCATCGGGGTGGCCATGCTGGTGGTCTGGCACCGCCGACGCGAACAGCGGATCGTGGCCGCCGAACTGCCCGCGATGGCCAGCACGCGCTGGATCGCACCGTCCGAAGTGGACCTGCTGGCCAGCCTGCCGGGACGGCGGAAGTGGCGGCGGCTGGCGGCGAAGGAGTCGGGCCGGGCCGCGGGCCGCGCGGTCGGCACCTACCAGTCGGCGGTGACCGAACTGGCCTTCCTGCGCCGGGCGATGGCCACCGGGACGGCACCGGCGGACGCGGAGAGCCACCACGAGGAACTGGTCGCCACGCTGCGCTCGGCGAGGGCCGAAGCGGTCCGGTTGTCCAAGCGGAGCAGGCCTTCGCGGGGGAGCCGGACCGGGTGAAGCTCATCACCTCCCTGCCGACACCGCCCCCGGTGGCGGCTAATCTCCCAGTCTTCCGGCGGCGGGGCGCGATGGGGCGGGACCGGAACGCATGAGGGAGCATCAACCGGTATGAGCGTCGGAGACAACCGCGCCATGGATCGTCCGGCCAGACTCGCCGTCGGCGTGGTCTCGGCCGGTCGCGTCGGCAGCGTGCTCGGGGCCGCGCTGACCAGGGCCGGGCACACCGTGATCGCCGCTTCCGGGCTGTCGGCCGCTTCGGTCCGCCGCGCCGAACGACTGCTGCCAGGGGTGCCGCTGCGGCCGCCGGACGAGGTGGTGCGCAGCGCCGACCTGGTGCTGCTGGCGCTGCCGGACGACGCGCTGGCCGGCATGGTCCGCGGCCTGGTGGCCACCGATTCCCTGCGCCCCGGTCAGATACTGGTGCACACCTCGGGCGCGCACGGGGTGGAGATACTGGCCCCGGCGGCGGAGGTCGGCGCGCTGCCGCTCGCGCTGCACCCGGTGATGACCTTCACCGGTCGTGAAGAGGACATCGAGCGGATGGCGCACTGCTGCGTCGGGGTGACCGCCGCCACCGGTGACGACGCGGCGTGGAACGTCGGCGAGGCGCTGGTGATGGAAATGGGCGGGGAGCCGGTGCGCATCCCCGAACCCGCCCGCCCGCTCTACCACGCGGCGCTGGCGCACGGCGCGAACCACCTGGTCACGCTGATCGCCGACTGCGCGGAACTGCTGCGCGGTGCCGGGATCGCCGACGCCGAGCGGGTCCTCGGACCGCTGCTCTCCGCGGCATTGGACAATGTGCTCCGTCAGGGCGATCGCGCGCTGACCGGTCCGGTGGCCAGAGGTGACGCCGGGACCGTTCGGGCGCACCTGGACGTGCTGGCCGAACGCGCGCCCGGCATGTCGGCTTCCTACACCGCGCTGGCCCGCCGCACGGCGGCCCGCGCGGCGGGAGCCGGCCTGCTGGCCACGGACACCGCGGCCGAGCTGACCGGCCTGCTCGACGACCACGCCCGAGGGGCTGATTCCTGAATGACCACACCGAAAACCGCGCCGAAGTTCACCAGGGGCGGGCTGAACAGCTACCACCGCGCCGCCGACCTGCGCCGGGTCACCACGGCCCTGCGCCGGGTGGGCCACCAGGTGGCGCTGGTGCCGACCATGGGCGCGCTGCACGCCGGGCACCGGGAGCTGCTGCGCCGGGCGAAGCGGCTGCCGAACACCGTGGTCGGCGCCTCGATCTTCGTCAACCCGCTGCAGTTCGGCGCGGACGAGGACTTCGACGCCTACCCGCGGCCGCTGGAGCGCGATCTGGAGGTGCTGGCCGAGGCCAGGGCGGAGTTCGCCTTCACCCCGGTCGCCGCCGACCTCTACGGCGAGAACGCCCAGGTGACGGTCCACCCCGGACCGCTCGGGGACGAACTGGAGGGCGCGTCGCGGCCAGGGCATTTCGCCGGGGTGCTCACGGTGGTGGCGAAACTGTTCCACATCGTCCGCCCCGACTACGCGTTCTTCGGCGAAAAGGACTACCAGCAATTAGTGCTGATCAAGAAGATGGCCGCGGACCTCGATTTCGAGACCAGGGTGATCGGTGTTCCCACGGTGCGGGAAGCCGACGGGATGGCCCTGTCCTCGCGTAACGCCTATCTCTCCGACGCCGACCGTACGGACGCGGTGGTGCTGTCCCAGGCGCTGACCGCGGGCGCGCACGCCGGCCGCGAAGGCGCGGAGGCGGTGCTGGCCGCGGCTCGTGCCACGCTGGCGGCCGTCCCGCAGGTCGACGTCGACTATCTGGAACTTCGCGGGAACGATCTCGGCCCGGCCCCCGTCGATGGGGAAGCACGGTTGCTGATCGCCGCACGCGTAGGCCGCACGCGCTTGATCGACAACGTATCCGTCCTGCTCGGCGCGGCCGCCGAGCACGGAATGCCAACCGGGGAGTAGCGCAGCACATGTACCGCACGATGCTGAAGTCCAAGATCCACCGGGCCACGGTGACCCAGGCGGACCTGCACTACGTGGGCTCGCTCACGGTCGACGAGGACCTGATGGAGGCGGCGGACCTGCTGCCGGGCGAGCAGGTCTGCATCGTCGACGTGACCAACGGCGCCCGGCTGGAAACCTATGTGATCCCCGGCGAGCGCGGCAGCGGCATCATCGGCATCAACGGCGCCGCCGCGCACCTGGTGCACCCGGGTGACCTGGTCATCATCATCTCCTACGCGCAGCTCGACAACGCCGAAGCCGCCGCGTTCACCCCGCGCGTGGTCTTCGTCGACGCCGGCAACCGGGTGCTGATCAAGGGGGACGACCCGGCCGAGGTGCCGGACGGTTCCGGCCTGCTC
Organism: Saccharothrix sp. AJ9571; assembly: GCF_021725495.1. Taxonomy (NCBI): domain Bacteria; kingdom Bacillati; phylum Actinomycetota; class Actinomycetes; order Pseudonocardiales; family Pseudonocardiaceae; genus Saccharothrix; species Saccharothrix sp. AJ9571. Next base: position 3,025,794 of record NZ_CP091382.1, read on the forward strand.
AACGGCTCGCTGCCGGTGATCCAGCAGGGCATGGACCCGGCCGGTTTCCCGGTCGCCGAGACGGTCGACGCCGCGCGCCTCGACGCGCTGTTGCAGGAGCAGTCCGAACGCTGAGTGCGCGGTTTCACGCACGCCGGAAACGGCGTGCGTTCGCCGCGTTCACCCCGATTGCGATTTCGCCCACCCGTCGCCCACCGCCACCCTCAACGGAGCTCCGCGCAGATTCAGTAATCCGGTTGGCGTAGCCGATCAACGGGTTCGTACGCTGTGCGCATGAGCGAGAACCCCGCATCCGACCTTGCGAATGAAGACGACCTGCCCGAACAGATGCGCGTTCGGCGGGAGAAGCGGGAGCGGATTCTCGCCGAGGGCATCGAGCCCTATCCGGTGGAGGTGCCGCGCACGCACGGACTCGCCGAAATCCGGGCGGCCCACCCCGATCTGCCCGCGGACACCGCGACCGGGGAACGGGTGGGCATCACCGGCCGCGTGATGTTCCTGCGGAACACCGGGAAACTGTGCTTCGCCAGCCTGCGCGAGGGCGGCGCCGAACTGCAGGCGATGATCAGCCTGGCCAAGGTCGGCGCGGACGCGCTGGCCGCCTGGAAGTCCGATGTGGACCTGGGTGACCACGTGTTCGTCACCGGCGAGGTGATCACCTCCAAGCGCGGTGAGCTGTCGGTGATGGCCGACGGCTGGCGGCTGACCTCGAAGGCGCTGCGGCCGCTGCCGGTGGCCCACAAGGAACTGGCCGAGGAGACCCGCACCCGGCAGCGCTACGTGGACCTCATCGTGCGCCCGAAGGCGCGGGAAGTGGTCCAAACCCGTGCCGGGGTGATGCGCTCCCTGCGTGATTCCTTCCACCGCCGCGGCTTCACCGAGGTGGAGACGCCGATGCTGCAGACGCTGCACGGCGGGGCCGCGGCCCGCCCGTTCGTCACCCGGTCCAACGCCTTCGACATGGACCTCTACCTCCGCATCGCGCCGGAGCTGTACCTCAAGCGCTGCGTGGTCGGTGGTATCGAGAAGGTCTTCGAGATCAACCGGAACTTCCGCAACGAGGGCAGTGACTCCTCCCATTCGCCCGAGTTCGCCATGCTGGAGTACTACGAGGCGTACGCCACTTACGACACGAATGCGGTGATGACCAGGGAGCTGGTGCAGGAAGCCGCGGAGGCGGTGTTCGGCACGCAGGTGGTGACCCTTTCCGACGGCAGTGAGTACGACCTGTCCGGCGAGTGGACCGCCCTGACAATGTATGGCTCCCTGTCGGAGGCACTCGGTGAGGAAGTAACCCCGGAGACCCCGGTGGAGAAGTTGCGGGCCTTCGCCACCGCCCGTGATCTCGAACTCGATCCCAAACTCGGGCACGGCAAACTGATCGAGGAACTGTGGGAACACCTCGTCGGTGATCACCTGCACGCCCCCACATTTGTCCGGGATTTCCCGGTGGAGACCTCCCCGCTGACCAGGCAGCACCGCTCCCAGCCGGGGGTGGCGGAGAAGTGGGACCTCTACGTTCGGGGATTCGAACTGGCGACCGGGTACTCCGAGTTGGTCGATCCGGTGGTCGAACGGCAAAGGCTCGTCGCGCAGTCCCAGCTGGCCGCGGCGGGCGATAGTGAGGCCATGCGCCTCGATGAGGATTTCCTTCGCGCCCTTGAGTACGGAATGCCGCCGAGCGGTGGAGTCGGAATGGGTATCGATCGCTTGCTGATGGCGCTGACCGGGCTCGGTATCCGGGAGACCATCCTGTTCCCGCTGGTTCGACCCGAATAACCCAATCGAGATTTGCGTTTACTCGCGGGAGCGAGTATTAATGTCTTAACCGAGAAGCTCCTGTCAAGGGGCTTGTGGCCCCACCCGATCTTTCCTGACCAAGTTGCGAGCTAGCCCTAAGCAGGAGGAAACCCCAATGGCGCAGAAGGTCCTTGTCTCACTTGTGGACGACCTGGACGGTTCGGAGGCCGAAGAGACCGTCGAGTTCGGTCTGGACGGTGTGAGTTACCAGATCGATCTGTCGGCCGACAATGCCGAGGAACTGCGCGACGCGCTGGCCCAGTACGTCGAGCACGCCCGCCGTGCCGGTGGCCGCAAGCGTTCCGGTGGCCGCCCGGCCACCAAGGCCGTCGCCCGCCCGGCCACCGTCGACCGCGAGCAGAACCAGGCCATCCGGGCCTGGGCGCGCAAGAACGGCTATCAGGTTTCCGACCGCGGTCGCATCCCGTCCGAGGTTGTCGAGGCCTACCACAAGAAGAACTGAGTCACACCCGCTTCTTCCTGCCCGGGGGCATCGGCGTCGGTCGCCGGTGCCCCCCTTCGGTCATGTCGCACCGCGGAATAATGGTGGGCCACTTCACTCCTGGCTTCACCGCCTCGGCCGATCGCGATCGGCTGCTTAGCGCAGGCGCCCGCTCGGCCCATTCGCTGGTTGCGCAGGTTTTCCCGCGGTAATCGGCGGATGGGCTATTCCGCCTTGATGGGTGGTCAACTCGAACGGCCCGCCTTGTCGCGTTTGTTCTAGACCGCTGATCAGCGGGTGTGCGCTAATCGGCGCATGCCAGAACTCCTTCCGCTCGCCGCCGATCGCTTCACCGGGATCGTCCGCGCTATCGAGCCCGCCGACTTCGCCGCCCCCACCCCCTGTGCCGATTACGACGTCCGGGCGCTGCTGCGGCACCTTTTGTACTGGGGACCATTCCTGCTGGCCGCCGCCCGGCGCACGGAAGCGCCCGCGCCGGGGGAGGGCGAGGTGGCGCTGGAACTGGGTGAGGACTGGGCCGTCCGGCTCGACCGGCAGGCCGCCGACCTCACCGAAGCGCTGCTCCGCCCGGGTGCCAGGGAGGGCATGACCGACTTCGGCGGCAAACCGCTGCCCGCGTCGATGCTCTACTCCATGGTCTACGACGAGTTCGTGATCCACGGCTGGGACCTGGCCACCGCCACCGGGCGGCCGTTCGGCCTCGAAACCGAGGTCGCCACGGACCTCTACGACCTGCTCGTGCCGACCGCTGACATGGCGCGGGAGATGAAGGTCTACGGCCCGGAAGTGCCCGTCCCGGCCTCGGCGCCCATCCTGGACCGCCTGCTGGGCCTGACCGGCCGTGATCCCTCCTGGACGCCCGCGCGATAACTACCGTTCCAGGCGCAGGACAGCGCCTAGCCCCGGGAACAGGTGCGGGGGCAGCCTTCGCATTCGGCTTCGGCCGGCAGCAGGTAGGAGAAGCAGCAGCTTTCCCGCCGCCGCACCCATTCCCGCTGGTCGTTCAGGCGCAAGGTGGACGCCGAGGTCAGCGGCGCGTACGTGGCGTCGAGCACGAAAGCGGCGTCCGCCACCCCGGCGCCTTCGTCCCCGCCGTGCCTGCCTGCCCACCAGAGCGAGTTGTCGAGCGCGTCCGTCGCCGCGGCCCAGAGCGTCCGCTTGCCGAGCGGGCTCACCTGCCGGTACGCGCGGACGAACCGGGCGGCGTGCGCGATGTAGTGGCTCCGCAGCACGGCCACCAGCTCGTGCTCGTCCGCGACCACGGTCGCCTCCGGCAGTGACGAGCCCGGGTCGCTCGGCAGGCAGTAGAACTCGGTACCGAGCACCGCGATGCCGTCCGGGTGCGGCCGGTCGCCGGACAGCTTGAACGCCAGTTCGGCGGGGCGCAGCGTGGGTACCCGCCGCTCGTGGTGCAGCAGGAGCGCGGCGGCGTAGGCGGGGACGTGCAGGTACCACGACATCACGTACCCGGCCGCCGTCCGCTTCGGCGCCTCGCCGTGCCGCGCGCGCAGCCAGTCGCCGAGGAGGTCGTGCCAGCGCGTGAACAGGCTCGGCTCGGCGAGGAGCTCCCCGCAGCGCTGCCACTGCCCGCGGCTCGGCCCGTGCGGCAGGTCGAACCGGATGCCCGCCCGGCTCTGCAGCCCGTCGACCCGGCGCAGCGACTCCGTGAGCCCGCCGACACCGCCGACCGCCACCCGCGTGAGGTCGCCGGGACCGCGGAACGACATCGGGCCTCCTGCCGGGGCTGTTCGGGTGATTAGGCGTGCCTTACCTTACCGAAGGTCGCCGATCCTGCCACCCGGGTTCCTCGAAAGTGGGAGGAATCCCCGTCTTCGTGTTGTTCGCGCTGAGCGGACAGCGTGGTGCCCGCGGAATCCTGCGGCTACCTGCGACGTTGGACCTCACGTCAACCATCAGCGGAAACATCTGCCATCGAGCCCGGCCCGAGGGTGGCCGGGTATGCCGACTGACTGGGGCACCAACTGACGTAGTGGTACGCCAGCGCGACCGCATGGCTACTACAGTGGTCTTACGGTGCTGAACTCATCGTGGAAGGAATCGGTGGGTACTCACCGCCGGCGCAGCAGTCGAGGGAGTGGGAATGTTCGAGAGGTTCACCGACCGCGCGAGGCGGGTGGTCGTCCTGGCCCAAGAAGAGGCCAGGATGCTCAACCACAACTACATCGGCACCGAGCACATCCTCCTGGGTCTCATCCACGAGGGTGAGGGTGTCGCCGCCAAGGCGCTCGAGTCGCTGGGCATCGCCCTGGAGGGCGTTCGCCAGCAAGTCGAGGAAATCATCGGCCAGGGGCAGCAGGCGCCCAGCGGGCACATCCCCTTCACGCCACGGGCGAAGAAGGTGCTGGAGCTCTCGCTGCGCGAGGCCCTGCAGCTCGGCCACAACTACATCGGCACGGAGCACATCCTGCTCGGGCTGATCCGCGAGGGCGAGGGCGTGGCCGCGCAGGTGCTGGTCAAGCTCGGCGCCGACCTCAACCGGGTCCGCCAGCAGGTCCTGCAGCTGCTGTCGGGGTACCAGGGCAAGGAGCCCGCCGAGGCCGGAGGCGGCCGCGGCGAGGGCACCCCGTCGTCCTCACTGGTGCTCGACCAGTTCGGCCGCAACCTGACCTCCTCCGCCCGCGAGGGCAAGCTGGACCCGGTGATCGGGCGCGGCAAGGAGATCGAGCGCGTCATGCAGGTGCTCTCCCGCCGGACCAAGAACAACCCGGTGCTGATCGGGGAGCCCGGCGTCGGCAAGACCGCCGTCGTCGAGGGCCTGGCGCAGAACATCGTCAAGGGCGAGGTCCCGGAGACGCTGAAGGACAAGCAGCTCTACACCCTCGACCTCGGCTCGCTGGTCGCCGGTTCCCGGTACCGCGGTGACTTCGAAGAGCGCCTGAAGAAGGTGCTCAAGGAGATCAAGACCCGCGGCGACATCATCCTGTTCATCGACGAGATCCACACCCTCGTGGGTGCGGGTGCCGCCGAGGGTGCGATCGACGCGGCGTCGATCCTCAAGCCGATGCTGGCCCGTGGTGAGCTGCAGACCATCGGGGCGACCACGCTCGAGGAGTACCGCAAGTACGTCGAGAAGGACCCGGCGCTGGAGCGCCGCTTCCAGCCGATCCAGGTCGGCGAGCCCTCGCTCGAGCACACCATCGAGATCCTCAAGGGCCTGCGTGACCGGTACGAGGCGCACCACCGCGTCTCGATCACCGACTCGGCGCTGGTCGCCGCGTCCACGCTGGCCGACCGGTACATCAACGACCGGTTCCTGCCGGACAAGGCGATCGACCTGATCGACGAGGCCGGTGCCCGGATGCGCATCCGCCGGATGACCGCGCCGCCGGACCTGCGCGAGTTCGACGAGAAGATCGCCGACGTGCGCCGGGACAAGGAATCGGCCATCGACGCGCAGGACTTCGAGCGCGCCGCGCGCCTGCGCGACGAGGAGAAGACCCTGCTGGGCCAGAAGTCCGAGCGGGAGAAGCAGTGGAAGGACGGTGACCTGGACGTCGTCGCGGAGGTCGACGACGAGCAGATCGCCGAGGTCCTGGCCAACTGGACCGGTATCCCGGTGTTCAAGCTCACCGAGGAGGAGACCACGCGTCTGCTCCGCATGGAGGACGAGCTGCACAAGCGGATCATCGGCCAGGAGGACGCGGTCAAGGCCGTGTCCCAGGCGATCCGCCGCACCCGCGCCGGCCTGAAGGACCCGAAGCGCCCGTCCGGCTCGTTCATCTTCGCCGGCCCGTCCGGTGTCGGTAAGACCGAGCTGTCCAAGGCGCTGGCGAACTTCCTGTTCGGCGAGGACGACGCGCTCATCCAGATCGACATGGGTGAGTTCCACGACCGCTACACCGCTTCGCGGCTGTTCGGTGCCCCTCCGGGGTACGTCGGTTACGAAGAGGGTGGCCAGCTGACCGAGAAGGTGCGGCGCAAGCCGTTCTCGGTGGTGCTGTTCGACGAGATCGAGAAGGCGCACCAGGAGATCTACAACACCCTCCTGCAGGTGCTGGAAGACGGTCGCCTGACCGACGGCCAGGGTCGTACCGTCGACTTCAAGAACACCGTGCTGATCTTCACCTCGAACCTCGGGACCTCGGACATCTCCAAGTCCGTGAGCCTCGGCTTCCAATCCGGAAACGACGTTTCGTCGAAGTACGAGAAGATGAAGCAGAAGGTCAACGAGGAGATGAAGAAGCACTTCCGGCCGGAGTTCCTGAACCGGATCGACGACATCATCGTCTTCCACCAGCTGACCAAGGATCAGATCATCCAGATGGTCGACCTGATGATCGCGCGGGTCGAGACGCAGCTGAAGGCCAAGGACATGGACATCGAGCTGACCGACAAGGCGAAGGCGCTGCTGGCCAAGCGCGGCTTCGACCCGGTGCTCGGCGCCCGGCCGCTGCGTCGCACCATCCAGCGGGAGATCGAGGACCAGCTGTCCGAGAAGATCCTGTTCGGCGAGGTGCAGGCCGGTCAGATCATCGTGGTCGACGTCGAAGGCTGGAACGGCGAAGAGGGCGAGAAGGACGACCAGGCGAAGTTCACCTTCCGCGGTGAGGCCCGGCCGTCCAGCGTGCCGGACTCCCCGCCGGTGAGCATCGGCGCCGGTACCGGTGACGACCACCAGGAAACCGACGGCGAGTAGCGGTTCCCGTAGACGAAAGGCGCCCCCGGAGCCTCCGCTCCGGGGGCGCCTTTCTCTTGTTGCGGGCCCCTCCGGGGACACAAATGTGGCTTTGGGGGCAGAATCCGCCCCCAAAGCCACATTTGTGACACTGCACCAGCCCCCAATCCCCAGGCGCGCGGGTCGCCTCGTCTGGGATGGTGGGGGAGTGCGCGTAGTCCTCCTCGGGCCCGTCCGCGTTTACGCGGATGAAGGGCCTCCGACCGCCCTCGGTGGCGCGCGCCTTCGCATGCTCCTCGCCCGCCTCGCGCTCGCCGCCGGCCGCGTGGTCACGGCCGAGACCCTGGTCGCCGATCTCTGGGGTGCCGAGCCGCCCGCGGATGCGGCCAACGCGCTCCAGTCCCTCGTCTCCCGCCTCCGCAAGGCGTTGCCCGAGACCGGCGTGCTCACCTCGGCCGGTGGCGGTTACCAGCTGACCGCCGACGTCGACGCCGCCCGGTTCGAGACCCTCGCCGCGCAGGGGCGTGCCGAGCTCAAGGGGCGTCCGGCGAAGGCCGCGGCGCTGCTCGGCGAGGCGTTGGCGCTCTGGCAGGGCCCCGCCCTCGCCGACATCCTCGACGCCGAATTCGCCCATGCCCCCGCCGCTCGCCTCGACGACCTCCGGACCGCCGCCCACGAGGACTGGTTCGAGGCCGAACTGGCACTCGGCAGGCACGCCGAGATCCTCGCCGACCTCGAAGCCGCCGCCGGGCGACACCCGCTCCGCGAGCGCCTGGCGGCCTTGCGCATGCGTGCCCTGTCCATGGCCGGACGCCAGTCCGAGGCTCTCGCCGTTTTCGACAAAGTCCGCCAGACGCTCGCCGACGAACTCGGCGTGGACCCGTCGCCCGAGCTGACCGAGACGCACCTGGCCGTGCTCCGCGGCGAGCTGCCGCAACCAGCCAAAGCCGCCCACCCCGCCGCCTTCCCCGCCCGCCTGACCAGCTTCGTCGGCCGCGACGACGAGCTGGCGACCCTCGCCGCGCGCCTCGCCGAACACCGGCTGGTCACCCTGGTCGGACCGGGTGGCGCCGGGAAGACGCGCCTCGCCACCGAGGCCGCGGTCCGGCACCCGGAGGCGGGTCACGGCCGCGCCTGGTTCGTGCCGCTGGCGGGCGTGCGCAACGCGGCCGACGTGCCCGCCGCGGTCACCGCCGCGCTCGGCATCCGCGATCGCCGCGTGATCGACAGCGCCTCGCTCGACCTGACCGTGCCCGACGTGCTCGACCAGATCGCCGAAGGGCTCGGCCACCGCCCGTGCCTGCTGCTGCTCGACAACTGCGAGCACGTCATCGAGGCCGTCGCGGACCTGACCAGCGACCTGCTCGCCCGCGTGCCCGGCCTGCGCGTGCTGGCCACCAGCCGCGAAGCGCTCGCGATCACCGGCGAGGTGCTGTGCCCGCTCGGCCCGCTCGAACTGCCCAGCCGCGAGGTCCCCGCCGATCGCGCCCCCGCCGTTCGCCTGTTCACTGACCGCGCGACCGCGGTCAGCCCGGCCTTCACCCTCGACGAGGCCACCACGGCCGCGGTCGTGGAGATCTGCCACCGCCTCGACGGCATGCCGCTCGCGCTCGAACTGGCCGCGGCCCGCCTGCGCTCGATGACCGCGGCGCAGATCGCCCAGCGCCTCGACGACCGGTTCCGCCTGCTCACCTCGGGCAGCCGCAGCGCGCTCCCGCGTCAGCGCACGCTGCGTGCGGTGGTCGAGTGGAGCTGGGACCTGCTGGAGGAGCCGGAGCGCGTGCTCGCCAGGCGGCTGTCGGTGTTCTCCGGCGGCGGCACCATCGAGGCCATCGAAGGGGTCTGCGACGGCGACGTGCTCTACGTACTCGGTTCGCTGGTCGAGAAGTCCATTGTGGACGCCCGGCCGGACGAGCACGGGCAGCCGCGCTACCGGATGCTCGAAACGATCCGCGCCTACGCCGACGAACGCCTGGACGAAGCAGGCGAGCGCGAAACCTACCGCCGCCGGTACGCGACCCACTTCCTCGAACTGGCCGAGCGCGAGGAACCGCGGCTGCGGACCCCGGAGCAGCTCGAAGCGATCGCCGTGCTCGACGCCGACTACGACAACCTGATGGCCGCGCTGCGCTGGGCGATCGGTACGCGTGACGTCGAGATCGCGCACCGCCTGGCGCTGGCCATGCTCTGGATCTGGATGGTGCGCGGCCAGCACCCGCAGGCCGTCGAGGTCGCCGGGGAAGTGCTCGAACTGGGCGAGGAACTACCGCGGTACGCGGCCGCGATCTTCCGGCTCATCCAGGGCATGACCCAGGTGATCATGTTCGGCACCGAGAACGCGCCGGACTTCCGGGCGATGGTGGACGAATGCGTGGAAAGCGGGGCCGCCGACCGGTTCGCCATGCTGGCGATCGCGCTGCCGATGGTGTCCTTCGTGGCCGGGGACTACGAACTCGCGGACCGGGAGATCTCCCGCGCGCTCGACAGCGGGGACAAGTGGGCCCGCGCCTCCGGGCTGTGGGTGCAAGGGTTCGTGCTGGGCGATCGCGGCGACCGCCAGGCCGCCCACTCCGCCAGGACCACCGCGCTCAGCGAGTTCGAGGCGCTCGGCGACCGCTGGGGCATGAGCATGGCGTGGAGCATGGTGGCCGACGACCACTCGCTGCGTGGTGACCACGCCGCCGCCATCGAAGCCTTCGAACGCGGTTTCAGGCTGGCCCGTGAGCTGAACCTGGCCGAGGAGATGGGGCAGCAGTTCTGGCGGCTGGCCATGGAACGCGCCCGGTCCGGCGATCTGGTCGGCGCCTGGGCGGAAATGGCCAGGCTCGAACAGCTCAGCGAGGAATACCCCAGCGACGAGAACGCCATTTTCCTGTTGTACGGCAAGGCCGAACTGGCCCGGCGCGGCGGCGACGCCGCCTACTGCCGCGAGGTGCTCGCCGAGTTGTCGGCCCGGCCCGTGGAAACCCCGTTCCCGCCCGGCACCACCCTGGAATGGGCCAGCCGCGGCCTCGCCGCCCTCGCGGTGACCGAAGGGCGGCTGGCCGACGCACGCGTGCACATCGCCGCCGGCGCCCAGTCGGCCACCAACCGCCGGGACGTCGCCGACCTGGCACGCAGCGCCGAACTGCTGGCCATGGTGCAGCACCGCGAAGGCGCCGCGGCCGAGTCGGCGGCCATGCTCGGCATCAGCACGCGACTGCGGGGGGTGCTCGACCTCGGCGAGCCCGAAGTGCGCGAACTGATGGCGAACCTGACCGCCGAACTCGGCGAGCCCGCCTACGAAGCCGCCTACTTGTACGGGAGTCAGCTGTCCAAAGAGGACGCGATAGCCGAGTTCCTCGCACGGGCGGGCGGTTAGCGTCTAGCTGACTCAGGTGACGCGCTTGCGGTAGGACCGCATGGCCAGCGGGAAGAACACCGCCAGCACGGCGGCCATCCAGGCCAGCGCGCCGAGCAGCGGTCCGGTCACCGCGCCACCGTTGAGCAGGCCGCGCAGGGCGTCCGAGAGCAGGCTGACCGGGCTGATGTCGGTCCACGCCTGCAGCCAGCCCGGCATCGTGTCCGACGGCACGAAAACGTTGCTGCCGAAGCTGAGCGGCATGATGAACACGAACATCAGCCCCTGCACCGCGCCCGGCGTGCGCATCAGCATCCCGACGAAGATCGAGATCCAGCAGAAGCACAGGCCGAACAACACCACCAGCCCGGTGGCGGCCAGCAGCGACAGCGGATCGGTGGCGATCCGGTACCCCATCACCGTGGCGACCACCAGCAGCACGACCAGGCAGACCAGGTAGCGCACCACGTCCGCGAGCACCGCGCCGAACAGCGGGGCGGAGCGTGCGATCGGCATGCTGCGGAAGCGGTCGTAGAGGCCCTTGGACACGTCGGTGTTCATGTGCACGCCGATGGTCAGGCTGACCTGCATGATGTTCATCACCATCACCCCGGGCACCACCATGGTCAGGTAGGCGCCGGTGTCGCCGGAAATGGCGCCGCCGAACAGGTAGACGAACATGGCCAGGAAGACGATCGGCATCAGCACCACGTCGGCCAGCTGCTCGGGGTTCTTGCGGATCTTCAGCACCCCGCGCCAGGCGAGGGTGAGCCCGTGATTCAGGCTCCTGGCCGGGCTGACGTACCGCGGTGGCGGCGCGGCGATCGCTGTGGTCACACCAGGCTCCCTTCTCGTTCGGTGGTCTCCTCGGCGGCGTGCCCGGTCAGCGCCAGGAACACCTCGTCCAGGCTGGGCAGGCGCAACGCCAGTTCGTCGGCGGTCACCCCGGCTTCGTCGAGCCTGCGGACCAGGGTGGACAGCAGCATCGGGTCGGACACGGGCGCGGTGAGCAGGCCGGTGGCGCTCTCGCGGTGCGGGCGGACGCCGGTCAGCTCGCCGAGGATGCGCTCGACCAGGTCCAGGTCGGCGACCGAGGTCGGGCGCACCTGGAGGGTCTGCCCGCCGACGCGCCGCTTCAGCTCGTCGGAGCGGCCGTTGGCGACCACCCGGCCGTGGTCGAACACGGTGATCGTGTCGGCCAGCTGGTCGGCTTCCTCCAGGTACTGCGTGGTCAGCAGCACCGTGGTGCCCCCGGCGATCAGCGCGCGGACCACGCCCCACACCTCGTTGCGGGCGTGCGGGTCCAGTCCGGTGGTCGGCTCGTCCAGGTACAGCACCCGCGGCCGGCCGACCAGGCTGGCGGCCAGGTCCAAGCGCCGTCGCATGCCCCCGGAGTAGGTCCGGATCGGCCTGGTCGCGGCGTCGGTCAGCTCGAACTGCTCGAGCAGCTCCTTGGCGCGGGCCCTGGCGTCGGCGCGGCTGAACTCCAGCAGCCGCCCGATCAGCACCAGGTTCTCGGTGCCGGACAGGTCCTCGTCCACCGAGGCGTACTGCCCGGTGAGGCCGATCAGCCCGCGGACCCGCACCGGGTCCTTCACCACGTCGAACCCGCCGACTTCGGCGTGCCCGGCGTCGGGCTGGATCAGCGTGGCGAGGATGCGGACGGCGGTGGTCTTGCCTGCGCCGTTGGGCCCGAGCACCCCGACCACCTTGCCGGTCGGCACCTCCAGGTCCACCCCGTCCAGCGCCTTGGTCTCCCCATAGGTCTTCACCAGGCCTTCGGCCCGGATCGCGTGCGACATGTCCTCCTCCTTCACGTGTCGCGTTCGCCGCTCACCATGGCCGGGCGACCTGGCAGGCCGCGCACAGCGCGCTGTCAGGTCCTGTCAGCGGATCCGGGCATACTGGCGGCATGATCGATCAGCAGGAGGCGCCGCCGCGCAAGGTGCGCGCGGGTGCGCGCGTGGTGACCGGACTGCTGGTGCTCGCCACCGTGCCGCTGGCCGTGCTCGCCGCGATGCGCCTTCTCGGCATCGACGGCAACGCCTACACCACGGCGGCGCTGGCGTTGACGCCCTACCTGACCGTCGCCGGGTTTCTGCTCGGCGTGCTGGCGCTGGTGCTGAAGCGGTGGAAGGCCGGTGCGGCGGTGCTGCTGCTGGTCGCCGCGCTGGTGTCGGTGCTGGTGCCGCGGATGGTCGCGGAGGAACAGCCTGGGGTGACCCATGGTCGCGAGCTGCGGGTGCTGGCGTCGAACCTGTTCCTCGGCCGCGCGGAGGCTCAGTCCATTGTGGAATTGGTGCGGGCCAACCAGGTCGAGGTGCTGAGCCTGCTGGAGCTGAGCCCGGCGATGGTGGGGGACCTGGAGCGCGCGGGGTTGTTCACCCTGCTGCCGCACCGGGTGCTGCACCCGATCCGCGGTGGCGCGGGATCCGGCCTGGTCTCGAAGTACCCGCTGACCGAGCTGCAACTGGCGGGACCGTCGAAGCTGCGCCAGCCGAGCGCGCGGGTCGAGTTCGGCGACGGGACCGGGGTGGAGGTCGTCGCGGTGCACCCGATGCCGCCGGTCGAGTCGCCGGTGGACTGGAAGGCCGAACTGGCGGGGCTGCCCGAGCCGACCGCGGACCTGCCGGTGCGCATCCTGGCCGGGGACTTCAACGCCACCTTCGACCACGCGTCGTTCCGAGAACTGATCGACGCCGGGTACGCCGACGCCGCGGCGGAACTGGGGAAGGGCTACCGGCCGACGTGGCCGGGGAAGCTGTTCCCGCCGCCGGTGACCATCGACCACATCCTGGTCGACGACCGGGTCGCGGTGCGCGACTTCCAGGTGTTCGACGTCGCGGCCAGCGACCACGACGCGGTGTTCGCCCAGCTCACCGTGCCGGTGTGAGCCGGGTGTCGATCCGGGAGAGCGCGTCGAGCGAGGTGAGCGGCAGCGAAACGCCGCGCCCGTGGCGCACGTCGGCTTCACGCGGGTTGATCCGGATCAGCTTGCCGGTGGCCGCGCTGGCGAGTTCGGCGTAGCGGCGCACGGTCGGCACGGCCTGGCCCGCGCCGAGTTCGACGACGACCAGGTCGCGGTGCTTCCGGCGCCATTCGGTGAGCGCGGTGAGCGGGCCGTCGCTGCGGCCGGGGAGCCAGCCGAAGTCGCCGAACATCAGGATGTTCGGGCGCGCCAGGCCGCCGCAGTCCGGGCACGCGGGCAACGGGGGCCGGGCACGCATGGTCTCCGGGTCGACGGTCACCTCGACGTCCGCCGGCCAGATCCGGCCGGTGCAGCCGGTGAAGCACTGCAGGTGGTGGATCGACCCGTGCACCTCGCCGACGTGCGCGTCCGGCCAGCCCGCCTTCTGGAACTGACCGTCCACATTGGAGGTGAACACCCGCGAGCCACCGGGCGTGGCCGCGCCCCACTTCCGGAGCAGCTCGAACCCGGGGTGGGGCACGGTTTCGCGGTACAACTGGAGGCGGTGGCCGTAGAAACCCCAGGCCAGCTCGGGATCGGCGCCGAAGTGACCGGGGTCGGCCAGCTCCACGAAGCTCAGGCCGAGGCGCGCGTACGACGGGTAGGCGCGCCAGAAGCCTTCGTCACCACGGAAATCGGGCAATCCGGAGTCGACGCCCATACCCGCCCCCGCGCAGACCAGCAACGCTCCCGCGCCGCCGATCCACTCGGCGGCGCGCTCCACTTCCGGGCTCACGTCTGTGCTGGTCCTCGGTGCTAGTTCTCGGTGCTCAGCACGACCTCGAACTCGAGCAGGCTCGCGCCGCTGGCGACGGGCTTGCGCTGCCCACCGTGGGCCTCCTTGGCCGGGCCGTCGGCCCACGCCTTGAAGTGCTCCTCGGACTCCCACTTCGTGTAGACGAAGTACCGGTTGTCCCCGGCGACCGGGCGCAGCAACTCGAACGAGATGAAGCCGGGCTGCCCGTCCACCGCGTGGAGGCGGTTCGTGAACCGCTTCTCCAGCTCGGGTCCGGCGCCCTCGGGAACCTCGATTGCGTTGATCTTCACCACTGCCATGGGTTCAGCGTACGTGCCGAGCTGGCTCCCGTCCCAGGGCAGCGAGCCCAGCCGAATGCTATGAGTGGGGCATTACTTGCGTTCAATGCAAGTAATGCCCCACTCATAGCATTCGCCGGGGGTGGTGAGAGCTAGCGGCGAAGGGAGCCGGGGTAGAGGTGCTCGTCGTCGGGGAGGGTGGTGCCGCGGAACCAGGCGTCGAAGAAGGGGGCCAGGTCGGTGCGGCCCGCCTTCGCGGCGATGAACGCCTCGAACTCCCGCCAGGTGGCGTTCCCGTCCTTGTGCAGCGCGGGCCATTCCTTCAGCGCCGCGGCGAAGGGTTCGTCCCCGATCGTCCGCCGCAGGGCGTGCATGGCCAGGATGCCCTTGTCGTAGACGCCGTCGAATTCGGCGCCCGCGGTGGCCTCGTGCAGTTTCGCCGACCACAGCCGCGTGCTTTCCCGCGTCCGGTCGAGGGTCGAGTGGTACTGCTCGTCGAGGTCCGCGCCCTCCTTCGCCTCCGCCCACAGCCACTGGCTGTAGCTGGCCACGCATTCGTTCAGGCACACGTCCGACCAGTCCAGGACCGACACCGAGTTCCCGTACCACTGGTGCGCCAGCTCGTGCACCACCGTCTCCAGGTCCGCCCAGTTCGCGTAGGTCGGCCGCCCCTGCGTCTCCAGCGAGTACCCGATCCGGTCGTCGGTGTAGATACCGCCGGTCGCGGTCTGCGGGTACGGCCCGAAGCGCGACGCCAGGAACTCCACCGCCTCCGCGGTGCGCGCCGCCACCGAGCGCTGGCCCTCCGCGCCCGGTGCGTAGGCGTTCACCAGCGGTTTCCCGTCCGGCAGCGTGCTCCGCTCGAAGGTGAACCGGTCGATCGCCACGGTGGTCAGGTAGCTGGCGACCGGGGTGTCGTCGCGCCAGGTCGAGGTGGTCCAGCCGCCGTCGGTCGCGGTCTGCTCCTCGACCCCGCCGGAGACCACCGACCAGCCCTCCGGCACCCGTGCGGTGACCCGGAAGGTGGCCTTGTCGCGGGGGGTCTCGTTCACCGGGTACCAGTACGCGGCCGAGTGCGGCTGCCCGACGACGTAGGCCCCACCCGACGGGGACGGGTGCCACCCGCCCGCGCCCAGCCCTTCCTCACCACTGCCCGGCACGCCGGAGTAGCGCACCCGCGTCTTGAACGTCTGCCCAGTTGCAAGCGTTTGCGCCGGGGTGATCACCAGCTCGAAGTCGCTCTCCCGGGTGAACTCCGCCTGCTGTCCGTCGACCTCCACCGACGCCACGTCCAGCCCGCGCAGGTCGAGGTTGAACCGGTTCAGGTCCTGGGTGGCCTTCGCCGTGACGGTGGTGTCGCCGTCGAGCCGCTGGGCGGGCGGGTCGTAGGTGATCGACACGTCGTAGCCGAGTGCGTCGTAACCACCGTTGCCGTCGTTCGGGTACGCCGGGTCACCCGCGCCCGGCGCGCCCGCCGAGGCGACCCCGGGCTGTGCCGAGTCCGACGCGGGTGCGTCCGGACCGCCCGGGGTGCAGCCGATAATGAGCGGAACCAGGCCACAGAGGACGAGGTACTGGCGGCGGCGCATGGGCGGGAGCATAGATGGACCGGCGTGACACTGTTGTTGACTTCGGCGGCGAGGGTCCGCCGATCGTGTTGCTCCACGGGTTGATGGGCCGCGCCCGCACCTGGTGGACGGTCGCGCAGTGGCTCAAGCCATACGGGCACGTCGTGGCGCTGGACGCCGCCGGGCACGGGCGGGCCGCGAAGACCGGGCCGTGGCACACCGAGCGCTTCGTCGACGACGTACTCGACACGATCAGGTGGCTCGGCGAAGGCCCGGCCATCGTGATCGGGCATTCGATGGGTGGCCTGCACGCCTGGGGCGCCGCGGCCACCGCGCCCGAACTGGTGCGTGCGGTGGTTTCCGAGGACATGGCACCCGACCAGGTCGGCAAGAGCGTGGACGAATGGCGCTCGTACTTCGACTCCTGGCCGGTCCCGTTCGAATCACTGGCGCACGTCCGCGCGTTCTTCGGCGACCTCGGCGACTACTTCACCGAATGCGTGGTGGAACGGGAGGACGGCTTCCACCTCGCGGCCGATCTCGAGAACCTGTACGAGATCGCGGGCGAATGGGGCGTGCGCGACTACTGGTCCATTGTGGACAAAATCGGCTGCCCGCTGCTGGTGGTCGAAGGCGGGCGGGGGTCGATGCCGCCGGGTCAGCAGGCCGAGGTGGCGGCCAGGGCGGTGGACGGCAGGCACGTCGAAGTGCCCGGCGCGCACCACGTGGTGCACCTCGCCGCGCCCCGGGCGTACCGGGGCGCGGTCGAGGCGTTCCTGTCTGAGGTGCTCAGCCGTTAATTAATTCTTTCCACGCTTGCGTGGAAAGTTCGGGAGTAGCCGACGAACGCGCGCCGGCGGCGTCGGTGAGCACGGCGGCCGCGCGGGCCGCTTCGCTGTCGGTGCCCGGCTTCACCGGGCGCGCCAGTTGTGGCCAGATGTCGGCGCCGAAGAACCCGGTCTCGTCGACGTGCACCGAAGCGGTGCACTGGTGCGGCTCGATCCCGCGCGCGGCGACGAGCCCGGCCACGGCGTCCTTTGTGGACTGACCGAAAACCCCGTCGGCGGGCACGTTTAGCGCTCCGGAGTCACGCAGCAGGTGCTGGGCGGCGAGCACCTTCGGCCCGGTGTCGCCCGGCTTGAGCAGCGGCCACTCCAGCGGCTGCTCGACCCGCGTGCCGAGCGCGTTCCCGACCGCCGTGCGCAGTTCGGGCAACCGGCCGTAGAGCACCCCGCCCGGGCACTCGGTGGAGTTGAAGTCCCGGTGCCCCTTGATGTTCGCGGTGCCGATGCCGTACTGGCTCGCCATGTACGCGACCAGCTTCACCAGTGAGTTCCACAGGGCGGGCGTCACGTCGGCCTCGGTGTAGAGGCCCTCGTTCTCGACGCCGATGATCTGGCTGTTGTACCCGCCGACGTTGGCGCCCTGGACGTGCTTAGTGCCGCCCCGCAGGGTTTTCAGGCTTTCGTGCCTGCCCTCGGTGATGTGGCCGCCGCGGCTGTTGGTGAACTGCTGCCCGGTGTCGATCCAGCCCCGGGTGTCCATGTGGAAGTTCTGGATGGCCCTGGAGATCGCGAAGGCGCGCTCCAGGGAGAAGTCGCTGGTGTTGCCCGGTTCCACGGTGTGGTGCACCACGATGTAGGTGGGCTTGTGGTTCTCGATGGTGATGGCGCCGCTCGGTGGGCGGGCGCCCCAGGCGGCGGTGCCGTGGATCGTCGGTTCCGGCGCCGCGCCGGCGGCGAGTTCGGCGTTCGCGGCACGGGCGGTGAGGCTGCCGAACGCGCCGATGGCGGTCACGGTCAGCCCGCCCTTGAGCGCGGTTCGTCGGTCGAAACCCGGGTTTCCGGCCATGTGTCGATCTCCCTCGGACAGGGCGCGGCGGCGCGCGAGGCCCACCGGCCCAGATCGTTTTCAGGCGGTCATTCGGTTGTGCGCAGGGGTACATCGCAGGGGGGTGCGCTCCGGAACCGTAACCGCCGACGCGGCCACAAGACAATAGATAACCAACTTTGGTCTGTAAATGTAAGAAGCTGCCTTAAAGATCAATGTTCACCCGGGAGAGCGAACAACCCGTCGGCCGTCTGCTCGACCAGACCGTCCACCAATAGCGAGTCCAGGCACCGGTCCCGCTGCCCGGACTGCGACCACGCGAGGTCCAGCCTGGCCTTCTCCACCGGCCCTTCGGTGCCGCGCAGCACGTCCAGCAGCAGGCCCCTGACCTGCCGGTCGGTGCCGGCGAACTTCTGCACCACCTTCGGCGGACCCGCGTAGGCCGGGCGTCCCGCCCGCTGCCAGGCGCACTCGGCGTAGAGCGGGCAGTCGGCGCAGCGCGGCGTGCGGGCGGTGCAGATGAGCGCGCCGAGTTCCATCAGCGCGGCGGACAGGCGGGCCGCGCGGTCTTCTTCGGGCGGCAGCAGCGCTTCGACGTCGTTCATGTCCCGGGTGTTGGACGGCGGACCGGCGTCACCGGCCCCGTGCACCGCGCGCGCGACCACCCGCCGGACGTTGGTGTCCACCACCGGAGCCCGCTTGCCGTAGGCGAAAGTGGCCACCGCACGCGCGGTGTAGGCGCCGATGCCGGG
Source organism: Saccharothrix sp. AJ9571 (assembly GCF_021725495.1). Taxonomy (NCBI): domain Bacteria; kingdom Bacillati; phylum Actinomycetota; class Actinomycetes; order Pseudonocardiales; family Pseudonocardiaceae; genus Saccharothrix; species Saccharothrix sp. AJ9571. Next base: position 3,044,186 of record NZ_CP091382.1, read on the forward strand.
CAACGCCAGCAGGGTGTCCACATCGGACGGAACGACGTCGCCGTGCTCGGCGGCGATCACCCCGGCCGCGGTGTGCAGCCGCAGCGCGCGTCGCGGGTAGCCGAGCTTGCCCCAGGCCCGCAGCACCTCGCCCTGGGAGGCGGCGGCCAGCGAGGACGGCAGCGGCCAGCGTGCCATCCACTCGTGCCAGATCGGCTCGACCCTGGCCACCGGCGTCTGCTGGAGCATGATCTCGCTGACCAGCACGCCCCAGCCGGTGCGCTCGGGGTGCCGCCACGGCAGGTCGCGCGCGTGGGTGGCGAACCAGTCGATCAGGGTGTCGGCATCGATGGACATTGCCGTGAGTTTAGAGCGGCGCGAAGCGCTCCGTTGAGGGTGGCGGTGGGCGACGGGCGGGCTTGGGGTCGGTCTGCCGGGACCTCGTTCGTCGGGCTGGTGAAAGCCCGTCCGACGAAGGGAACGAAATGACCATCAAGATCGCTTTGGACCGGTTCGAGCAGCTGCTCACCGCCGTGCCCGCCGACGGCTGGGAACGGCCCACACCCTGTGCGAAGTGGGCGATCGCCGACCTGGCCGGGCACGTCATCACCGTGGTGCGGCTCGGCCGTGAACTCGTGCTGGGGGCCGATTTCCCGCAGGCGGGGAAGGAGACCCGTGAGGCCGACCCGGTAGCCGCGTGGCGGGAGGCGCGCCAGGGGCTGGAGGACGTGCTCGCGAAGGCGGACTCCACCGTGGAAGTGGCCGCACCGGTGGGCCGGGTGCCGTTGAGCACCATGCTCGACACGTTCTTCCTCACCGAGATCCTGGTGCACAGCTGGGACCTGGCCACCGCGCTCGGGGTGCCGCCCGCGCTCGACCTCGAACTGGTGCGCAAGGTGGACGACTACGTACGCCCGTTCGGCGGTGAAGGCACGGACGGCGTGTTCGATCCGGCCGTCCGCAGCTCGGCTGGCGCCGACGAGACCACGCGCTTGGTGAACCTGCTGGGGCGTGTCGCTTAGGGACCGAACCACATCTGCTCGGCGGTGCGCGGCGGGGCTGAGGTCGAGCGGACCTTCAGCTCCGTCGGCAGGGTGATCACCCGCGGTGCCCCGTGCTCGGCCGAGGCCAGCAGCAGCTTCCCGGCCGCCCTGCCCTTGTCCAGCACGGGCTGGTGCACGGTGGTCAGGCCGTGCCGCTCGGCCTCGGCGATGCCGTCGAAGCCGGTCACCGTCAGCTCGGCGGGTACCCGCAGGCCGCGGCGGTCGGCTTCGGCGAGCGCGCCGAGCGCGAGGATGTCCGAGGTGCAGATCACGGCGGTGACCTGCGGATACGCGTCCAGCAGCTGCCGGGCGGCGGAAGCGCCGTCGTCCACGGTGTGCTCGAAGCGTTCGACCACCGGCACGCTCGACCAGTCCACGCCGACGACCTCGAAGGCCTTCGCCAGCGCGGCCAGCCGGGTGCGCTGCACGTGGAAGTGGGCCTCGCGCTGGCGCGGCACCGAGGCGAAGTCGTCGTTGCGCTCGCGGGCCAGCCGCATGCACAGCACGCCGACCTGGCGGTGGCCGAGTTCGACGAGGTGGTTGGCCAGGCCGGTGATGGCGGCGGCGTCGTCCGGGCCGACGCGGTCCACGCCCTCCACCCGCGGCTGGTCGACGATCACCGTGGGCACCGGCCGCTGCAACACCGCGGCGAGGTGCGGGTCGTCGTCGGGTACGGAGTAGACGACGAAACCGTCGACCCCGGCGCGGTGCACGGCCGCGACGTCCTCGCGACCCGGGCTGGCGGGCACCAGGTGCAGGCCGACGCCGGCGTCTTCGCAGGCCAGCGCGAGGCCTTCGAGGACTCCTATGGCGGCGGGGTCGCGGAAGGCGTAGGAGAGGTTCTCGGTGAGCAGCAGCCCGACCGCGCCCGCCTTGCGGGTGCGCAGCGACCTGGCCACCGGGTCCGGGCCGGGATATCCCAGCCGTCGTGCGGTTTCCAGCACGCGGCGGCGCAGCTCGGGGGAGAGCTGATCGGGCCGGTTGTAGGCATTGGACACCGTGGTCCTGGACACGCCCAACTCGGCCGCCAGTGACGCCAGCGTCGCCTGCCGCCTGGTGCGAATTGGACGACCCATCCGGTCACCGTAACGGTTCAGTTCCCGATGGTGAAGCGGGTCCTGGTCACAGTTGATCTGCCCCCATCACCCGATGCGGTAAAGTGAATTCGACAACGGTTTCCATTAGCTACTGGCGGTGCACGGACCGCCCCCGTTCAGGAGAACCACCATGACCTCTCGCCGCCCGTACCGCCTGGCCGCCACCACCACGGCCGTCGCCGCGCTCGCCTTCGGGGCGGTGGCCTGCGGTAACGGTGAGCAGGCCGCCACCGCGGACGGCAAGGTCCCGGTGGTGGTCTCGACGAACGTCTGGGGCAGCGTGGTGACCGCGGTCGGCGGCGACAAGGTCTCGGTGAAGGCGATCATCGACGACCCGAGCGGCGATCCGCACTCCTACCAGTCCACGCCGGAGGATGCGGCCGACGTCACCGGCGCCAAGCTGCTGCTGGCCAACGGCGGGGGCTACGACGAGTTTTTCACCCAGATGGCTGACCAGGCGCCGGACGCGCGCAAGGTGGTCGCCTTCGACGTCAGCGGCCACGCCCACGAGGAACCCGCCCCCGAAGCCTCCGCGGCCCCCGAGCCCCACGAAGGTGAGGCCCACGAAGGTGAGGCCCACGCCGGAGAAGCCCACGAGGAAGGCCACGCCCACGAGCACGGCGGTGCCAACGAGCACGTCTGGTACGACCTGCCCACGGTGAGCAAGGTCGCCGACCAGATCGCCACCCAGCTGGGTGAACTGCAGCCCGCCGACGCCGGCGTGTTCACCGCCAACGCCACGCAGTTCAAGGGCAAGCTCGACGAGCTGACCAAGCAGGCCGGGCAGATCGGCACCGCCAACCCGGACCGCAAGGTGGTCGCCACCGAGCCGATCGCGCACTACCTGCTCGAGACCGCGAAGGTCGCCGACGCCACGCCGCCGGAGTTCGCCAAGGCCATCGAAGAGGAATCCGAGGTGCCCGCGGCCGCGCAGGACGCGATGAACCAGCTCGTCTCCGGCAAGCAGGTGCACGCGGTGATCAACAACGCCCAGACCACCAGCCCGGTGACCGAGCAACTGGTGACCACCGCGAAGAACGCCGGCGTGCCGGTGGTCGACGTGACCGAGACGCTGCCCGCCGGGGTCACCGACTACATTGCCTGGATGACCCAAGAGGTGAACGACTTGGCCGCGGCGCTGGGCCGATGACCCGGCCTGCCGTCGAAATCTCCGGCGCGCGCCTGCGCTTCGGCGAGCGCACGCTGTGGTCCGGTCTGGACCTCCAGGTGCAGCCGGGGGAGTTCCTCGCCGTGCTCGGCCCCAACGGGTCGGGCAAGACCAGCCTGCTGCGGGTCCTGCTCGGCCAGCAGGGCCTGACCGCGGGCTCGGTCCGCGTGGCGGGGCACGCGCCCGGCGGCAGCAACCCGAACATCGGCTACATCCCGCAGCAACGCGCGCTCGACGAGGGCCTGACCCTGCGCGGCACCGATCTCGTCGGCCTCGGCCTCGACGGGCACCGCTGGGGCACCGGCCTCTTCGGACTGTCGAAGCGCCGCCGCCGGATCGCCGACGCCCTCGAATCCGTCGGCGCCGAGGCCTACGCGAATTCACCCGTCGGCCGCCTTTCCGGCGGTGAGCAGCAACGGCTCCGGGTGGCGCAGGCGCTGATCGGTGATCCCGAAGTGCTGCTCTGCGACGAGCCGCTGCTCTCGCTGGACCTCGCGCACCAGCGGGTGGTCAGCGGCCTGATCGACGAGCGGCGTCGCAAGGCCGACACCGCCGTCCTCTTCGTCACGCACGAGATCAACCCGATCCTGTCCTATGTGGACCGGGTGCTGTACCTGGTGAACGGGGAGTTCCGCATCGGCACCCCCGACGAGGTGATGAGTTCGGCGACGCTGTCCGAGCTGTACCGCACCCACGTCGAGGTGCTGCGGGTCGGCGGGCAGATCCACGTCGCCGGCGCGCAGAGCGCGCTCTGCGAGGACGAACCCCACCACCTCACCGACCAGGTTTCCTGAATGGACAAGCTCTTCGACTTCGCGCTCACCGGGCGCCTGCTCGGCCTGCCCTTCGTGCAGAGCGGCCTGCTCGCGGCCGCCGTGCTCGGGGTGGTCGCCGGACTGCTCGGCCCGCTGATCGTGATGCGCCGGATGTCGTTCGCCGTGCACGGCACCGCGGAACTGGCGTTCACCGGCGCGGCGGGCGCGCTGCTGCTCGGCATCGGCGTGGAGTACGGCGCGCTCGCCGGTGCCGTCGCCGCCGCGCTGCTGCTCGGCCTGCTCGGCGGCCGGGAGTCCGAACGCGACTCGGTGATCGGCGCGATCCTGTCCTTCGGGCTCGGCCTCGGCGTGCTGTTCCTGTGGATCTACCCCGGGCGCGCGGCGAACAAGATGGGCATCCTGACCGGGCAGATCATGTCCGTGGACTCGGTCGACGCCACCGTGCTGGTGATCGCCGCCGCGGTGGTGCTGGCTGTGCTCGCGGTGATCTACCGGCCGCTGCTGTTCGCCAGCGTGGACCGTTCGGTGGCGCTCGCGCGCGGCGTGCCGGTGCACACCCTGTCGGTGATCTTCGCCGTGCTGGTCGGCATCGCGACCGCGATCGGCGTGCAGATCGTCGGCGCGCTGCTGGTGGTCGCGCTGATGGTGACCCCGGCCGCGGCGGCCGCGCGGGTCACCGCCAGCCCGCTGCGCGCGACCGTGCTGGCGATCGTGTTCGCCGAAGTGGCCGCGCTCGGCGGGATCGTCCTCTCGCTGGCGCCCGGCGCCCCGGCCAGCGCCTTCGTCACCGCGATCTCGTTCCTGATCTACCTGGTCTGCCGGATCATCTCCTACGCGCGCGGGCGCGCCCGCAAGCGGGAACAGCTCAGCGAATCGGTTTCGCTGCCAGCTGCGTCCGCACCGAGTCGATGAACCCGTCCTGCAGGAACGGCAGGTTCCCGGCGGCGATCCCGCGCTCGACCACCTCCAGCACCACCACCTCGGAGTCGGCGAAGGCCTTCACCGCGGCCGAGGTGTCGTTGCGCTGGTTGTGGTAGGCGAGCAGGGTCACGTCGCTGAACGCGGCGGTCAGGTACCGCGAGCTGACCTTGATGAACGAGTCGCCGTAGAGCAGCGTCTTCTTGGTCACCATGCCGGGCAGCGGGCGCTGCGTGCGGCGTTGCGGGTCCTCCATGTTGTCCACCGGTTCGGCCGCGCGGTCGTCGACGCCGTCGGGGCGCAGCTCGTACTTGGTGTTCGTCTTCGGCGCGCGCTTGCCGAGCAGCGGCGGGAGGTCGGCGTCGATGGTGTATTCGCCGAACAACGGGGTCTGCCAGAGCCGGGTCACGCCCGGCCGGATCGCCTCGGCCACCTGCCGCGACAGCACGATCGCGCCCTCGTCGGTCCAGTGCGAGTCGTTCGACGGGTAGATCGGGCGGTTCATCTTCCGCTGCGCGTCGTGGAGGTACGGCTGCAGGTCGACCGCGCCGGCCTGGCCGACGATCCGGTTCCACAGCTCCGGCGTGGCGCTGGTGACGCAGTCCTTGCCGGGATAGGTCGAGGGCAGGTGCTGCGGCACCATCGTGGTCTTGTCCGGGGCCACCACCAGCACGAACTGGCGTCCGGAGTTCTCCACCGCGGCCCGCAGCTTGGCCAGCTGGCCGGTCGTCTCGGCGAGGCTGCGGGTCGGTGAGCACTTCGCCTCGGCGTCGTAGCCGTAGTACAGCCAGCCGTCCGACCCCTCCACGACCTGGCGGAACCCGGCGTCGCCGTTGGTCGGCCCGCCCGGTCCGACCGGCGGCTGCTCCCCCGCGGGCGGCGGCGGGCTGCCCGGCAGCGGCCCGGACTTCGGCGCGCCACCCTGGTCCAGCGGAGCCGATTCGCCGAACAGCGTCCGGCTGATCCCGTCCGCGGCCTGGATCGCGCCACTGCGGAAGATCAGCTGGTCGGTGGCCCATTCGGGCAGGTCGGTGACCATGCCCCAGCCGTCGGAGAAGCTGGGGAAGGACTTGAGGCTGTGGTTCTCGATCTCGGCGGGTCGTGCGCCGAACACCCAGAGCAGCGTCGGCGTGACGAAGAAGGCGAGTGCGCAGATCAGCGCCGTCCGCTGGCGGCCGCTGTGGCGGGGCCGGTAGAGGGCGTGTTCGCGGGGCAGCCAGGCTTCGTGCACCGCGGGCAGCTGCTGGGGTCGTCGGGACACGCCCCCACCGTACTCAGTGGAGCATGAGCAGGACCTGCAGTTCACCGACGAGGAAACCGATCACCCCGCCGACCGCGATCAGCTTCCACTCGTCCTGCCGGAACGCCGGGCGCAGCAGGTTCTCGTACTCCTGGGGCGTGAGGTTGAGCATGCGCTCCTCGACCATGTGCGCCACGTCCATCGCCCTGGTCAGGTAGCCCTCGGCGTACCGGACGGTCTCCGGCAGCCGCCGCACCGCCCGCTCGGCCGCCGCCTGCTTCATCTCGGCCAGCCGCTGCTGCCCGATGGTCAGCGCCACCACCGGCCTGGCCACGCTGGTCTGCTCGTCGATGGCCTTGGCCACCATGCGCTGCACCATCGCCACCAGCCGGTCCGACCGCGGCCCGCGCAGGATCGCGTCGACCAGGTTGTGCACGGTCAGCACCTCGTGGGCGATCAGCTCGCCGTACTGCCGCGCGACCTCGGTCCGCCGCTGCTGGAACTTGCCCTGCAGGGTCACCCGCGGCAGCACGCGCACCGGTTCACGCGGCACGAAGATCAGCTTGATCGCCAGCCAGTCGGTGAACAGCCCGATGCAGCCGCCGAAGATCGGCAGCACCCACGGCTCCTTGGTCACCGCCCACACCACGGCCTGCACCAGGCCGAGCCCGAAGCCGAAGTAGATGCCGGTGCGCGCGATGAACGCCATCTCCGGGCGCGAGGTCTCCCGGATCAACCGCACCAGCAGGGCCTTGTCCCTGGTCAGGTGCTGGACGGTCATGTCCTTGACGTCCAGGACCTCGTCGAGGTTCTCGCGGATCTCCAGCATCAGCTCGCGCACGACCCGCGGGGCCGACGCCTGCAGCTGCTTGATGATCAGTTCCTGCGCCATGGTGGGCAGGGCTTCCCACATCCGCGGGTGGTACTCGGCGAGCACGTCCCGCGCGATCTCGTCGACCGCGCGCAGCAGCGGCTGCTCGAGTTCACCGGCGATCTTGTCCGGGTCGATCCGGTCGACGATCTCCTTGAGGTCGAGCAGGTTCGCGGTGAGCAGGTCGGTGGCCACCGACGCCATCCGCCCGCCGTGCTTGGGCACCACGCCCTGCCAGCCGAAGAACGGCTTGAGGCCGACGAATTCGAGGGGCCGGAACATCATCTCGATGGCCACGCGCTTGGTCACGTACCCGATCAGCGCGGCGATGAACGGGATCAGCGCGTACAGCGGCCAGTGCTCGGCGAAGTCAGCCAGCACCGCGTCCACCGTGTTCCCCCTCACTGCTTGTCGCGTGCACGGTAGCGGGGGGCTTTTGGGGGCTTTCGGGACGGGTGGGATGGGGCCGCCCCGGGTTTTCAGTGTGACTACGGCGAAGACCTCGATGTCAAGGCGGGAAAGATGCCTGGGCATCGAGGTCTTCGCCGTGTTTTTGGCTGTGGACCGGGGCGGGGTGGGGGGTCTGGGCGGGTCCCTGGTGGGGTGCCCCGGGCGGCGGTTGTGCTGGTGGGCGGGTGGTCGGTTGTGCTGGTGGGGCGGTTGCGCTGGTGGTGGTGGCGGTGCTGCTGGTGGCGGCGGTGTTGGTGGGGCTGGGCTGTGTCACGAATGTGGCTTTGGGGGCCGATATCGCCCCGAAAGCCACATTTGTGTCCAGTGGAGCGGTGACATCGGGGCGGCGGTCAGTGCAGCAGCAGGAGCACTTGTAGTTCGCCGACGATGCCGCCGATCACCGCGCCGACCGCGATCAGCTTCCACTCGTCCTGCCGGAACGCCGGGCGCAGGATGCCTTCGAACTCCAGCGGGCTCAGCCTGGTCATCCGGTCCACGATCGTGTTGCGCACGTCGAGCGCTTCGGTGGCGTACTGCTCCAGGTGCTTCACGGTCTCCGGCAGGTGCTCGATCGCCTTCGCGGCGGCGGCTCGCTTGAGTTCCTGGTACTCCCGGCCGCCGACGGTCAGCGCGACCAGCGGCTTGGCGATGCTCGCCTGCTCGTCGATGGTCCGCTGCACCTCGCGCTGGATGAGCGCGAACAGCTTGTCCGACTTGGGCCCGGTGAGCACGGCCTCCAGCACGTTCGACATGGTCAGCACCTCGTCGGCGATGAGCGTGCCGTAGTCCTGGGCGACCTGCGTGCGGCGCTTCTGGAACAGGCCCTGCCAGCGGAAGAACAGGAAGCCCTTCGGCTCACGCGGGAAGAAGATCATCTTCAACGCGAGCCAGTCGGTGACGAATCCGGTGAGGAAACCGAACAGCGGCATGATCAACGGTTCCTTGGTCAGCGCCCACGCGGCGAACTGCACCAGTCCGATGACGAATCCGAAGTAGACACCCGATCGGGCGATGAACCGGAGTTCCGGCTGGGCCACCTCTTCGATCAGCCGCACGGTCAGCGCCTTGTCGCGGACCATCGCCTCGATCAGCATGTGGTCCACGTCGAGAACGTCGTCGATGTTGGCGGAGACCTCGCGCAGCAGCCGCGCGACCACCTTCGGCGCCTGCGCGCGGATCCGGTCGAGCAGCAGGCGTTGCGCCCTGGCGGGCAGCAGTTCCCACAACCGGGGCTGGTGCTGCTCCATCACCTCGCGGGTGACGTCCTCGACCGCTCGCAGCAGCGGCTCCTCCAGCTCGGCGACCATCCGGTCCGGATCGAGCCTGGCGAACAGTTCGCGCGGGTTCACCAGGTGGCTGGTGAGCAGCGCGACCGCGGTGGTCGCCATTCGCCGCGCGTTCGCCGGGATGACGCCCTGCCAGCCGAGGAATGGCGGTATGCCGCGGAATTCGAGCGGTTTGAACATCATCTTGATGGCCACGCGTTTGGTGACGTATCCGATGAGCGCCGCGATGATCGGCATCGTCGCGTAGACGTGCCAATGCGCGGCGATGTCGTCGAGGATGGCGCGCACGGACCCTCCACTCGTTGGCCGCGCGACAACAGTAACCGATACCCCGGATGGCGGTATGGGCTGCGAGCCCTCGCGTCACTACAGTGCACGAATGGTTGCTGCCGACAAGACCGCCCCGGCTCCGGCTCCCGGCCCCGCCCAGTTCGAAATGACTCGCCGCGGATACAACCAGCGTCAGGTCGACGAGCGCTTTTCGCGCATGTCGGCCGACCTGAAAGCCGCTTCGCGAGGTCGTGATGAGGCGCTGGCTTCGGTCGCCGAGTTGTCCAAGGCGCTCAGCTACGCGCAAAAGGAACTCGATGAAGCAAAAGGCGGTCTCGCCCGGCTGACCGCGAGCCCCACCGGGGCCTCCGCGATGGCCGAGCGGGTCCGCATGATGATGCAGCTCGCCGAGGAGGAGATCGCCGAGCTGCGCGCGAAGGCGGAGGAAGACGCCGCCGCCACCAGGGAAGAGGCCGACAAGTACTCGCGCGACGCCCGCCGCGCCGCCGAACAGCTGGCCAAGGACCGCACCGCCGAGCACGAGCAGCTGCTCGCCGACGGCCGGGCCGAGATCGAGAAGCTCAACGAGGCCGCTGCCGAAGACCGCCGCAGGCTCGACGAGCAGGCGCAGGGCCGCCGCGACGAAGCGGACCAGAAGGCCACGGACGAGCTGCTCGCCCGCAAGTCGGAGGCCGAAGCCGTACTGGAGAAGCAGGAGGCCGAGGTCATGGCGCGGGCGCAGAGCCTGCTCGCCGACGCCGAGAAGAAGCTCGCCGCGGCCACCAAGGACCGCGAACTGGCGCTGGACCTGCGCCGCCGCGTCACCGAACGGATCAGCGCCGCGCAGAGCGCCGTGCTCGAAGCGGTCAAGCAGCTCGGCCCGCCCGAGCCGGAGGAAGCCGAGCAGGCGAAGGCGCCGGTGAAGACCCCGTCGCCGAAGCCGTCACCGGTCAGCTCGTCGTGACCGCGTGAAGTTCGTCGTCGATCCAGCCACGATCGTGTAGTTCGCGGCAGAACCGGTGGTAGGAGGCCGAGAGCGCCGGCTGCTCGGCCACCACCGGTTCGACCAGCGTGCCGCCGCCGGTCGTGCGCAGCCCACCGGGCCGCACGCCGGCCGCGGCCAGCAGTGCCGCGCCGTAGGCCGGATCCCCGTGCGGGGCCACCTCGATGACCAGTCCGGTCAGGGTGGCCCTGATCTGCGTCCACAACAGACTGCTGGTGCCGGGGCCGGTGCTCAGCAGCGGTCCGGTGGGCTCGATGCCCAGCCGCCGCAGGTGGTCCAGCGCGAGCCGCTCGACGAAGGCGGCGCCCTCCAGCCGGGCGCGGTGCAGTTCCACCTCGTCCGCCGGTTCGGCCGTGGTGTGCACGCGGCTTTCCCCGGTGCTCCGGCTTTCCCGGTAGACCACCAGTCCGGCGGGTCCGCGAGCGGCAGCCGCTTCGTCCAGCCGATCGGTGTCCCGAAAGGGTTCCTGGCCGAGGTCCGAGGTCCCGCCCGGCAACCACCAGCCGTCCGGGTGCCGATGGCTGTGCAGCGTCCCGCTGGGATCCGGCACCAGTGCCTCGGTTACTCCTTTGAGGACATACGTCGGCCCGAGCAGGGCGGCGAACCGGCCGGGGGACACCGCGCCCGCGGCGATCTGCCCCGCGCAGCTCGCGGTCATCCCGGCCACCACGGGGCAGTTCTTCGGCAGGCCGGTCAGCGCGGCGGTGGTGCGGGAGACGGTGCCGAGCACGGTCGCCGGGCGCGCCACCTCCGGCAGCCACTTCGGCGGCACCCCGAGGGCGTCGTGCACCTCGCTCGCCCATTCGCCGGTGAGCGGGTCGTAGCCGGTCCACAGCGCGTTCGCGGCGTCCGTCGCGACCCGTGAACCGGTGAGCTGCTGCCCGATCAACTCCGGCACGTGCCGGATCCCGGCCGCCTCACGGGCGTGCTCGGCGAGCCAGGCGACGCGGCCCAGCGCGGCCGTCGGCGGCAGGCTCAGCCCGAGCGCCGCCCAGCGGGAGGCGCCGAGTTCGGCGGCCCGGCTGTTGAATTCGGCGCCGCGCCGGTCGTCCGGGAGCAGCGCCGGACCGGCGGCCAGCCCGCGCCGGTCGACCGGGACGATCGTCCCCGAAGTCGCCGTGACCGCCACCGCGCCGATCTCCGCGCGAGGCAGGTCCGCGGTGACCTGGCAGAGCGCGCGCTCGACCGCGGGCCACCAGGTGCGCGGGTCGTGCTCGCTGCGCCCGGCGCCGTGGCGGACCGGGCCGGGCAGCGGGACCAGCGTGGATGCGAGCAGATGGCCGTCTTCGGCGACCGCCAGTGCCTCGACTCCCGGGGCACCCAGGGTCGCCACGCCGATGCCGATCGTGATCGAGGTCAGAGGACTCACCCGTGCCGTGTCGCCGTTTCGCTCGATTCTCGCAGGTTTACCCGGCGGTGGCTGCCCGAACGTTCGCACCCGCCGTTGAACAATGTGTTGCCCGGCATAGGTGAGTAGGGCAAGCAACCTTCTGAGCTTTGCCTGAGACTTTCGCTACGGTTCTGTCGCGACCCCACCATTTACCACTGGTCGCCGATATTTTCTCGCTGGCGATCTTCGAGCGGGGTGAATGCGGTGCCTGGGGTTGGTGGAGAATTGTCGGAACCGGACGTCCGGCCGTGGTGGTGGCGGGGTGCGCCGTTCATCCTGCTGCCGTTGGTGGTCATCGGCGGCTTCCTGGTGGCGTTCGGTTTCCTGCACCCCCGCATCACCGCCGCACTGGCCGATTCGGACCAGGCCGTGCGGACGGCCGCCGAAGACGGTTCGATGGGCGCGGCCTACCCCCCGGGCAGCCTGCTGCTCCTGGCCGAAGCCGGGGAGGTGCACCGCGGTGACGTGGTCGTCGTGGACGCCGGCGCGTGGCAGCGGGAGGGGCAACTGGTCAGCCGGGTGATCGGTCTCGGTGGGGACACCGTGGTCTGTTGTGATCAGCAGGATCGAATGACCGTGAACGGAATTTCCGTGCACGAAGAGTACCTCGGCCCGGATCGCGGGGTGTTCCCCTTTTCGGTGAATGTGCCGCCTGATTCCGTGTTCCTGCTCGGGGACAACCGGGGAAACGCGTTCGATTCACGGGCATTCGTGGACGACCCGGAACTCGCCGCGCTGCCGCTGACCGCGATTCGCGGCCGGGTGGTCGCCGAGCGGGTGGGGGATGAAGATCGGAGCCTGCCGCAGCCCACTGCCTTCGTCGCCGCGGGCCTGGCCGAGCCGCGACCCCCGGAAGCCCTGCCCGGCCCCCTCGCCTGGGCCGTCAACACGGGCATCGGGTTCGGGGCCGCCGCCGTGCTGATCGGCGCGGCCATGCTCGTCGCGCGTGGGCTCAGGAAACGAGCTTCCGGTGGTCCTCGTGCAGCCGCGTCGGACGCGGCAGATTCGGCTTCCTGATCTCGGCGAGCGCGGCGGGCCCGAGGCGCTGGCGGCGGGAGAAGCCGTACTGCTGGGTGTCGGTGACCCTGCTGAACTCGAGGTCGTCCGGTTCCACGCCGATGCCGTAGGCGAACAGGTACTCGTCGTTCAGCGCGTCGGAGAAGGCGCACCAGGCGCCGGCGAAGCGCCACACCTTGGCGGCGAGGAGTTCGCCGCCGAGTTCCCAGGAGGCGTTCTCCCAGCGCGCGTGGTCGGCCGCGGCGTGCTCGACCTCCGAGACCACCGCGTCCAGCACCGGCTCCGGGCGCTGGTCGGGCGCGCTGGGCAGGGTGAAGTTGGACATGGCGAAGGCGGCGGTGAAGGCCACCTGGCTGAGCCGGTCCGAGCCGGGGGCGGTGTGCAGGTCGTCGTGGCGGGCGCGGGCGGCCGAGCCGGTGAAGACCGCAGCCGCGTTCGAGAAGTGGCCGAGCCAGGCTGCCCAGAGCGGCTCGCCTGCCTTGCCCTCGAGCGCGGCCAGCCAGCGCGAGCCCTGCCAGGTGTCGCTCAGGCCGTAGAGCGCGAAATCGAGCGGGGGAGAATCGTCGACGCGGTCGGGCATAACTCGGAGATTCCTTTCCGGTGCCGGTCGACGGGCGGACCCGGATCTTCTCATTCCGGTGTGGAGCGGGCAACCAGCCCCCGGTCGGATGCCGGGCTTTACCTCGACCTTGCTTGACGTCCTACGGTCGCTGAAGTGCGACGACGTCGGAAAGGACGTGGATGATGAGCATCACCGTGCTGGGACTGGGTGAGATGGGTTCGGCGCTGGCCGCCGCCTTCGTGGCGGGCGGGCACCGGACGACGGTGTGGAACCGCACGCCGGGGAAGGCGCCGGCGGGTGCACGGGAGGCCCCGACGGTCGCTGACGCCGTCGCCGATGGCGGCCTGATCGTGGTCAGCGTGAAGGGCAACGCGGTCGCGCGGTCGCTGCTGGCCTCGGCCGGCGACCTCCGTGGACGCTCGGTGCTGAACCTGACGGACGGCACCTCCTTCGAAGCACGGGAGGTCGCCGAATGGGCGGTTTCAGCCGGGGTTGAATACCTGCACGGGCAGATCATGACCATCGCCCCCGGCATCGGCCACCCGGACTCGGTGATCTTCTACGGCGGTTCGGTGTCCGTGTTCGAGGATTTCCGGTCCACTTTGGACCTGCTGGGCGGCCACAGCACCCACATCTCCACCGACGCGGGTGCCCCCACCCTGTACGGCATGGCCGTGCACGACACCATGTGGGGCGCCCTGAACGGTTTCCTGCACGCCGCCGCCCTCCTGACCGACGCAGGCATTTCGGTCAGCGACTTCATGGCGAACGCCGCCCCCTCCATGTCGGCCCTGCTGGGCCACCTGCCCATGCTCGCCTCCGAAGTGGACAGTGAGCAGTACGCCCTCGATTTCGGTGCCCTGCAACACCACCTGCCCTCGGTCAACGACCTGCTCCGAGAAAGCACGGCCCGCGGCATCAATGTGGACCTCCCCGCCTACACCCAGCGCCTGGTCACCACCGCCATCGAAAACGGCCACGCCCACGACAGCTACTCCCGCCTGGTCGACCACTTCCGCAAAGCCGGGTGAGGTTATTTGCTGAGCTTTCCCACGAGGCCGGGAGCCGGAAGCCAGGCGAACTTCTTGCCCGCTTTGACGCGCAGCAGGAAGCCGCGTTCCTCGAGTTGGCCGAGATCCTTGCGGGCCGTCTCTTCGGACACCCGGTGGCTGCGGCCGTGTGACCTCGCCGTGTAGTTCTGACCGGGGTTCTTGACCGCGTTGTCGAGCACGGCGACCTGCCGGTGGTTGAACTCGCCGGGGAGGGTGGCCAAGGACTGCTGGAGGAGGCGAGCCTCCTCCATTTTGGCCGACAGGTGCTGTTGCAGGTCCTCGATCGCTCGCTTGAGCACGTCGAGGTGGTAGAGGAAGAAGTAGGTGAGGTCGTTGGTGTCCTGCTCGGTGTGGAGGAAACTCCGAGCGTACCGGGCGGGCGCTTTCCGCAGTATTTTGGACACCGTGAGGAACTCGGTGAGCCAGAAACCCTGGTTGAGCATCGACCAGTAGAAGAGTGTGCGCGCGGTTCTGCCGTTCCCGTCCTCGAAGGGGTGTTCGTACCCGACCATGAAATGGATGGTGAGCGCACGAAGCACCGGTGGGAGGTAGGCGGAGCCGGTTTCGCCGTTCGCGAAGTCGCACAGCTTGGCCATGCGCTCGGGCAACAGTTCGGCAGGTGGAGGGCGGTGGAGCAACTTGTCCGTCTCGTCGAGCACGTTGATGCGCTCCTCGTCCGGTGACTGGAAACGGCCGGACGCCGTCGTGTTCTCGAGGGTTCCCTCGGTGACGATGCGGTGGATCTCGCAGATGAGTTCCGGGGTGAGCTTTTCGTTCCGGAGTTCGCCGATGCGAGTCATGGCGTGGTAGTTGTTGACGATCATTCTTTCGCTGACCGTGACGGGTTCGCGTCCGCTGCGAAGCATTTCCTTCGCCACGCTCCGTTCGGTCGAGGCGCCTTCCAGTTGACTGGAGGTGATCGCTTCTTCGATCAATGAGCTGATCAGGTACCGGTCACGGGTGTCGTGATCGGTGACCTGTTCACTGGTGCTGATCTGCCCGCTGGCGTTCCTTGTGATCTCCTCGGACAGGCGCAGCACTTCGTCGGGCAGGGCGTAGGCGAAGGGTTCGCCCTGTACGTCGACCAGCGGAATCTGACGCAGGACGCTGTTCCGGCGCAGGCGCGTGGCCAGCCACCATTCCTCGACGTCGAACCCCTCCGGCGGGGTGCGGAAGCGCAGCTCGTCCCATGGCAGGTACGGCGCCTGGCTGACGTTGATGGGGCGGTACCGGGTCAGCAGCTCGAGCAGGCGCCGGGGCTTGTCCCGCCGGAGCCGGTTGAGCAGCGTGGACAGGTCAGGCGGTGGCATCGGTGTCTTCACGAGGCACCGTCCTCCCGGGCCGCGGCAGCAAGTCCAAGTCAGTCTACGACTTGGCGCAACCGCAGCGTCAAGCCTCCGCCAAGTTCCGCCAACACTGGGCGCAAGCTCGTCGCCTACCAGATGCGCCACTCGCGGAGCGCTCAACTACTACATATGCCAATCGAAAGCTGCGCCAACCTTGGGCCAAGTTCCGCCAACACTTGGCGCAACCCGGCTGGGCCGTCAGAACTGGTAGTACAGGAACGGGCTGAAGGTGCCCGTGGCCACCAGGATCGACGCGTACACCAGGCCCACGGTCATCACCGCGATGCGCAGCCCAGTGGCCGGTTTGCTTCGGGACGACTCCAGCAGTGGGCCGGTCACCGGGTGCGCCGGTAGGAATACGACCACCATCGCGACCAGCAGGAGCACCAGCCGCTGGTTCGTCAGTGCCGAGGCGACCACATCGGTCAAGCCGTCGAAGTCGGGCAGGAGCATGTGCCCGATCATGTTCAGCGCCCGCGGCAGGTCCGCCGACTTGAAGAACACCCAGCCGAAGACCACCAGCACGAAGGTCAGCGCGCGCCGGGCGATCATGGCGTAGCGGTCGGCCGGGGCCGCCGACCAGCCGAAGGCGCGTTCGATGATCAGCAGCGCGCCGTGGAAGGCGCCCCACACCAGGAAGGTCCAGTCCGCGCCGTGCCAGAAGCCGGTCAGGACGAACACGATGCACAGGTTGCGGTACGTCTTCCCCGCCCCGCCCCGGTTGCCGCCCAGCGGGATGTAGACGTAGTCCCGGAACCACCGCGACAGCGACATGTGCCACCGCCGCCAGAACTCGGTGATGGTGACCGACGAATACGGCCGCGCGAAGTTCTCCGGCAGCCGGAACCCGAGCATCCGCCCCAGCCCGATCGCCATGTCCGAATAACCCGAGAAGTCGAAGAACAACTGCAGCGTGTACCCCAGCGCCCCCAGCCACGCCACCGCGAACGTCATGTCACCCGGCGGCGTGGAAAAGCACGCGTCGACCATCGGGCTGATCGAGTCCGCGATGATCGTCTTCTTGCACAGCCCGAGCGCGAACCGCGGGAAGCCGGCGGCGATGTCGTCGAGCCGGTGCGACCGGTGCTGCGGCAGCTGGTCGGCGATCTCCCGGTACCGCACGATCGGCCCGGCGACCAGTTGCGGGAACATCGAGATGTACGTCGCGAACGACACCGGGTTGCGCAGCGCCTTCCGCTCACCGCGGTAGATGTCGACCACGTACGAGATGTGGTGGAAGGTGTAGAACGAGATCCCGATCGGCAGGGCCAGCTGCACGATCGGGAAGTCACCGCCGAGCGCCTGCGCGAACCACGCGATCTGCTCGGTGGCGAACCCCGCGTACTTCCACACCACCAGCATGCCGACGTTGAAGCCGATGACGCACAACAACAGCACGCGCCGCCGCGCGTCCCGGGTGCGGTCCCATTCGTGCGGCTCCAGCGACGGCCCGGCCAGGTAGTTCAGCACCATGCACGCCAGCAGCAGCAGGGTGAACGCCCCGGCACCGCTGGCGTAGAAGATCAGGCTGCCGACCGCGATGATGCCGTTCCGCCAGCTCCGCGGGCACAACAGCACGGCGACCAGCACCGCCGGCATGAAGTACCACAGGAACAGCGGCGAAACGAACGACATGGCCGAGCGGCTCCCCCTGGTGACGTGTCAGTTCTGTGACCTTAGCCGAGGGGAACCGGCGCCAGCGGTCAGATCCGGCCGGTCACGCGCCGCAGTCGAGCCACTTCGGCCAGCAACACCCCGGCCGCCACCGAGGCGTTCAGCGACTCGACGCCGGCCGCCATCGGGATGGACACCGTCGCGTCACAGTTTTCGCGCACCAGCCGCGACAACCCGCGCCCTTCCGAGCCCAGCACGATCACCAGCGGATCGGTCGCCAGGTTCAGCTCGTCGATGTCCATCGAGCCGTCGGCGTCCAGGCCGACGATCATCAGGCCCTCCTGGGCCCACGACTTCAGCTGCCGGGTCAGGTTCGTGGCCATCGCCACCGGCAGCTTCGCCGCCGTGCCCGCGCTCGTCCGCCACGCCACCGCGGTCATGCCCGCGCTGCGACGGCCCGGCAGCACGACCCCGTGCGCGCCGAACGCGGCCGCCGAGCGGATCACCGCGCCCAGGTTGCGCGGGTCGGTCACCCCGTCGAGCGCCACCAGCAGCGGCGGCTCGCCGGAGTCGCGGGCGGCGACCAGCAGGTCGTCCGGGTGCGCGTACTCGAACGGCGGCACCTGCAAGCCGAGGCCCTGGTGCATGGCCCGGTTCGTCTTGCGGTCGAGTTCCTCGCGCGGGATCTCCAGGATCGAGATGCCCTTGTCGCCCGCCATCCGCACGGCCTCGTTGACGCGGTCGTCGGTCTCGATGTTGAGCGCCACGTACAGCGCGGTCGCCGGCACGTTCGCGCGCAGCGCCTCGACCACCGGGTTGCGCCCGGCGATCAGTTCGGGGGCCTCGGCCTTCTCGGCGCGGCTCTTCGCCGCGCGCGCGTTCGCCGTGGCCCGCCGCTGCTTCGGGTGCCCCGGGCGCATTTCGGCCTTGGGGGTCGGGCCTTTGCCTTCGAGCCCCTTGCGCCGCTGGCCGCCCGAGCCCTTGACGGCACCCTTCTTGGTGCCCTCCTTGCGAATCGCGCCGCGACGCTGGGAGTTGCCTGCCATTGCTACGAGTCCTTAAGGGTCCACTGTGGACCGTTGGGGGTGTCCTCCACCGCGACACCCGCGTTGAGCAACCACGCGCGGACGGAGTCCGCGAGGGTGAAGTCCCGCTCCTTGCGGGCCTGTTGCCTGGTCTCGAGGAGTCCCGAGACGAGATCGGCCAGCGCCTGGTTGGCCGGGCCTTCCTGACCCGCCGCCCAGCGCGGGTCGAGCGGGTCGACCCCGAGCACCGCGGTCATCGCGCGGACCGAGGCGCCGAGTGCACGCGCCCGCTGGTTATCGCCGGAGTCCAGCGCGGCGTTGCCGTCACGCACGGTGTTGTGCATCACGGCGAACGCCTGCGGGGTGGACAGGTCGTCGTCGAGCGCCGCGGAGAACTCCGCGGGCAGCTCGCCCGGTTCGACCGCGCCGGTCGCGCCCGCCACCCGCCGGAGGAACTGCTCGATCCGGCGATAGCCCTGCGCCGCCTCGGAAAGCGCCGCGTCGGAGTACTCGATCGTCGACCGGTAGTGCGGCTGGATCAGGTAGTAGCGCAGTTCGACGGCGCGGTAGTCCCGCAGCATCTCCGGGATGGAGACCACGTTGCCCAGCGACTTCGACATCTTCTCGCCGGACATGGTCACCCAGGCGTTGTGCAGCCAGAAGCGGGCGAACGGGTCGCCCGCCGCGTTCGACTGCGCGCGCTCGTTCTCGTGGTGCGGGAAGACCAGGTCGACGCCACCACCGTGGATGTCGAACTCACCACCGAGGTACGCGGTGGCCATCGCCGAGCACTCCAGGTGCCAGCCGGGCCGCCCGTCACCCCACGGTGTCGGCCACGACGGCTCGCCGGGCTTCGCGCGCTTCCACAGCGTGAAGTCGCGGGGGTCGCGCTTGCCCTCGCCCAGGCTCTCGCCCTGCTGGACGTCGTCGAGCTGCTGGCCGGAGAGGGTGCCGTAACCGTCGAAGGACTTCACCGAGAAGTACACGTCGCCGCCGGCGGCGTAGGCGTGCCCGCGGTCGATCAGCCGCTGCATCAGCTCGATCATCTGCGTCACGTGGCCGGTGGCCCGCGGCGCGATCGAGGGCGGGAGGCAGCCGAGCGCGGTGTAGGCGTCCTCGAAGGCGCGCTCGTGCGTCGCCGCCCATTCCCACCACGGCCGGTCGTTCGCCGCCGCCTTGGTGAGGATCTTGTCGTCGATGTCGGTGACGTTGCGCACGAACAGCACGTCGAGTCCACTGTGGACAAGCCAGCGGCGGAGCACGTCGTAGTTCAGCGCGCCGCGGACGTGCCCGATGTGCGGAACGCCCTGCACGGTGGCACCACACAGGTAGATCGACGCCGTTCCACTGCGGGCGGGCTGGAACTCCCGCGCACTCCTGGACGCCGTGTCGTATAGGTGTAGGGCCACGCCGAAATGGTACGGGCTCGCCGTGACGGTGGTCGCACCGATCCGGCTTCAGAGCAGCTGGTGGGTCCTCAGCGCGGTCAGCAGGGCGTCCGGGCGCTCGGTCGTCGGCAGCGGATCGACCAGGGCGAACGCGCAGCCCAGCGCCCGCGCACCGCCGTCGGCCTCCTCGGCGTCACCGATCATCAGCGCCTCCGGACCGGTGACCCCCAGCTGGTCGAGCGCGGCCTGGAAGATCTCCGGCTGCGGTTTGATGGCGCCGACCTCGAAGGACAGCACGAAGGTGTCCACGTAGGCGTCCCAGCCGCGGGCGGTGAAGGCCGGGCGGATGTCGAAGGCGATGTTGCTGATCACGGCCACCTTGACGCCACGACCGGCGAGCCCCTTGAGCACCGCCTCGGTGTCCGGGTACGGCGTCCACATCGCGGGATCGATCAGCCGGGTGTAGAGCGCCTCGCGCTGCCGCAGGTCCGGCACGCCGGACTGGCGCAGCACGTCGAGGTAGACCTTGCGGTGCAGTTCGACGTCGAGGTCGCGGTTCTCCCAGGCGTGCTGGTGCTCGTCGTCGAACCGGGCCACCTGCCCGACCGGGGCGGTCATCCGCCGCATCAGCTCGGTCTGGGCTTCGAGGTCCAGCGGCGCGCCGCCGTCGTCGGTGAGGTCGGTGAGCCAGGTCTCGTCCTGCTCCAGCCGGAAGACGGTCCCCGAGAAGTCGAACATCGCCGCAGTGATCGTCACGGCGTCAGGCTACCGGGATCAACAGGGCGGTGGCGATCGCCGCGATGCCTTCGCCACGGCCGGTCAGGCCGAGGCCGTCGGTGGTGGTGCCCGCCACACTGACCGGCCCGCCCGCCGCTTCGGACAGCACCTGCTGCGCTTCGTCGCGGCGCTTGCCGATGCGCGGTGCGTTGCCGATCACCTGGACCGCCGCGTTGCCGACGGTGAACCCGGCTTCCTCCACCCGGCGACGGGCTTCGGCGAGCAGGTCGACGCCGTGCGCACCCGCCCAGCGCGGGTCGCCGGTGCCGAAGACCGCGCCGAGGTCGCCGAGACCGGCGGCGGAGAGCAGGGCGTCGCAGAGCGCGTGGGCGGCGACGTCACCGTCGGAATGCCCGGCGCAGCCGTCCACGCCTTCCCAGTGCAGACCGGCGACCCAGCAGTCGCGACCGGCTTCCACCGGGTGCACGTCCACACCCTGGCCGACTCTGGGGATCAACGGGGGCCTCCGGTGGCTTCGGCGAGCGCCGCTTCGGCGAGCGCGAGTTCGAACTCCGACGCCAGCTTGGCGGCGTCGGGATGGCCCTCGACCAGCCGGACCCGCGCGCCGAGCCGGTCGAGCAGCCGCTCGGGGCCGTGCTCGGCGAGTTCGGCGCGCAAGTCGGCGTGGAAGGCCATCGGGGTCTGCAGGGTGCGCAGGCGTGCGCGATCACGGGTGCCGGTGATGCGGGCTCCGGGGTCGACCAGCTTCACGGTGTCGGTCATCGGCAGCACGGGGACGGCTGCCGGCGCACCACCGTGCACGGCCGCGACCACCGCCTCGACCAGCGCCGCCGGGGTGCGGGCGCGGGTGGCGTCGTGGATCACCAGCACTTCGGAGGGTGTTCGGCCGACCACGTGCACGGCCCGCCGGAGTGACTCGCTACGATCCGCGCATCCGGGAAAAACCCGGTACCGCCCAGCGGCCCCGGGTACGACTCGAACCGCCGACTCGCTTTCGGCGAGCCGGCGGTCCGAATCCAGCACTATCGTCAGATCTTCACAGCCGGAACAGATCAGGCCACGAACCGCATGAGTGAGCAGTGCTTCGCCACGCAGGGACGCGAGTGCACCCTGGCTGGTGTCCGCGACGAGCAGTGCCGCATGGTTCATCGCCGTGATCTGACCGGTGGTTCAGCCGCTCAGACCGCCGCGGTTTCCAAAACCTCGTCGAGCAGGACTTCGGCTTTGCCTTCGTCGGTGCCCTCGGCCAGTGCCAGTTCGCTCACCAGGATCTGCCGTGCCTTGGCCAGCATCCGCTTCTCGCCTGCCGACAAGCCACGGTCCTTCTCACGCCGCCAGAGGTCGCGCACCACTTCGGCCACCTTGTTCACATCGCCGGAGGCGAGCTTCTCGAGGTTGGCCTTGTACCGACGAGACCAGTTCGTGGGCTCCTCGGTGTGCGGCGCACGCAACACGTCGAACACGCGATTCAGACCGTCCTGCCCGACGACATCCCGCACGCCGACGATCTCGGCGTTGTCTGCGGGCACGCGAACGGTGAGGTCCCCTTGCGCGACCTTGAGGACGAGGTATTTCTTCTCCTCGCCCTTGATCACGCGGGTCTCGATCGCTTCGATGAGTGCGGCACCGTGGTGCGGGTAGACGACGGTCTCTCCGACCTTGAAAACCATGTGTCCTCTGCCCCTTTCGCTATCACCATCCTAGCACGGCTCGACTGACACCATCTAGCGCCCCGAGTTCCGTCGTCGCAGGTCAGCGGCCGGATCGTGGGCCGGACGGGGGTTGACAAACGTGCATTTCCCATGCTCATGCAGGTGAGCCGCAAATCGCGGCCCGGCCACCGGGAAATCCACTTAGGACCATTGATCTTCGAATCCGCCACGCGCAACGGCCACCGGGTTCGGGCGCGCACGGGAGGCCGGGCTACCCTTCGCGGGGAACAGGACGCGCAGGAGGGACACGAGACCGTGAGGCAGCAGAAACGACGCGTGCTCGGCGTGGCCGCGCTCGGCCTTGGCGCGGCGCTGGCGCTCGCGGGCTGCGGCGCTGGTCAGATCACCCAGACCGACACCCAGCTGTCCGCGGTCACCGGTGGCTTCGCCGACCTGGGCAAGATCGCCGTCCGTGACGCGAAGCTGACCTTCCCCGGCGACGCCGCGTACTACCCGGCGGGCGCCGACGCCCCGGTCGAACTGGTCGTGACCAACAGCGGGCCCACCGACGACGAGCTGGTCGCGGTCACCGCCGAAGGTGCCACCGGCACGGAGATCCAGGGCTTCAAGGCGCTCGTGGCGGGCAGCAAGCTGACCGTCAGCCCGATGGCGAGCCTGCCGCACGACCACGGTGCCGCCCCGGCGACGCCCGTGGCGCCGCCGCCGGCCCCGCCCTCGCAGCAGCCGCCGAGCGCGCCGAACCAGCCGAGTGGTGCGAACCAGCCGCCGGTCGCCCCGGCTCCGCCGCCCGCGCCCGCGCCGGCGCACGAGGACCACCCGGTCGGGCACGCGGTGATCAACCTGCTCGGCCTGAAGGCCCCCGTCTACCCCGGCCAGACGCTCAAGCTCACCCTCACCTTCCGCGACGCCGGTTCGATCGTCGTCGACGTGCCGATCGCCAGCTCCACCCGGCCGCGCCTCGAGCACGGCGGCGAAGGCGAACACGGTGGTGAGCACAGCGGTGAGCAGGGCAACCAGGCCGGTGCCCCCGCCGACCACGGCGACCCGCCCGCCTCCCACTCGGGCCCCATGGAGAACCAGCACGAGAACCACGGCGGTTGAGGTTCTTCGAAAACTGTCGGTGCTCGTCGCTAGCGTGAGCGTCCGTGGCTAAGAAGAGCAGTACCTCGTACCGCTGTGGCGAGTGCGGTTACGAGGCGGCCAAGTGGGTCGGCCGGTGTCCCGAGTGCCAGGCATGGGGCTCGATCGAGGAGCGCGGGGACGCGCGCCCGGCGATCGCGCGCATCGTGGCGGGCGCGCCCAGTGCGCCCGCGCGGCCCATCGGCCAGGTCGACGTCGAAGCCGCCAGGGCCCGCCAGACCGGCGTGCCCGAATTGGACCGCGTGCTCGGCGGCGGACTGGTCCCCGGTGCGGTGATCCTGCTCGCCGGCGAGCCGGGTGTCGGCAAGTCGACCCTGCTGCTCGAGGTCGCCTACCAGTGGGCCGCGGGCAAGGCCGGCGAGCACCCTTCCCTGTACGTCACCGGCGAGGAGTCCGCGGGCCAGGTCCGCCTGCGCGCCGAGCGCACCGGGAACGTCCACGAACAGATGTACCTCGCCGCGGAGAGCGATCTCGGCGCGGTCGTCGGCCACGTCGACGACGTCAAGCCCGGTGTGCTGATCGTCGACTCGGTCCAGACCATGTCCTCCCCGCAGGCCGAGGGCGCGCCCGGCGGGGTCACGCAGGTGCGCGCCGTCACCGCCGGGCTGGTCGCGCTGGCCAAGGAACGCGGGCTGCCCATCATCCTCGTGGGACACGTCACCAAAGAGGGGTCCATCGCCGGGCCGCGCGTGCTGGAACACCTGGTGGACGTGGTCCTCCAGTTCGAGGGCGACCGCCACTCCACGCTGCGCATGGTGCGCGGGGTGAAGAACCGGTTCGGCGCCGCCGACGAGATCGGCTGCTTCGAACTCCGGGAGACCGGCATCGTCGGCGTGCCCGACCCGTCCGGGTTGTTCATGAACCGCACCACCGAGCCGGTCTCCGGCACCGCGATCACCGTGGCGATGGAGGGCAAGCGCCCGCTGATGAGCGAGGTGCAGTCGCTGGTCGCCGAATCGACGCTGCCGCAGCCGCGCCGCGCGGTGAGCGGGCTCGACTCGTCGCGCGTGCAGATGGTGCTCGCGGTGATGGAGCGCCGCGCCGGGCTGCAACTGGCCAAGCGCGACGTCTTCCTGGCCACGGTCGGCGGGATGAAGATCACCGAACCCGCCGTGGACCTGGCACTGGTGCTGGCGATCGCCTCCTCGGTGGCCGACGTCGCGTTGTCACCGCGGCTGGTCGCGGTCGGCGAAGTGGGGCTGGCGGGGGAGATCCGGCGCGTGTCCAACGTGGGCAAGCGCATCGCCGAGGCCGCCCGCCTGGGCTTCACCCACGCGCTCGTGCCGCCGGACTCCGGCAAGTTCCCGACCGGTATCCGGGTGCTCGAGGTCGCCAATGTCGGTCTGGCGCTGTCGGCCGCCGAGCACGCGCGCGCCTGAGTATTTCGGCTCTGCCTGAAACGTCTTGTGCACCGTTGCCCGCTGTCTTCAGGATGTCGGCTATTCGACGGAAAATAACCGACGAAATACTGGGGAAGGAGCAACAAGTGCAGCGTAGAGGTTTCCTCCGGGCGATCGTCGGGGTCGCCGCGGCGAGTGCGCTCGTCCTGCCGGGTGCCGCGTTCGCCTCGGCGCCCGCCGCGGTCGCACCCTCCGACGTCCGGGTGGCCGGCGCCAAGTCGCTCAACGTCCAGTACCAGGTCCAGGAGACCGGTTACTGGTGCGGCCCGGCGGCGGCGCGGATCGCGATGTCCGCGCGGACCGGCAACCTGCCCTCGCAGGGCGACCTGGCCGCCCAGATGGGCACCACGGAGAACGGCACCGACCACATCGGCCAGATCGCGAACGCGCTCAACGCCAACCTCGGCACCACCTGGTACGAGGTCAAGGAGATGCCGAACGACCCGCCGTCGCAGGCGCAGAAGGACCTGCTGTGGCAGGACATCGTCACCGACGTCGACAACGGCTACGCGGTGGTCGCCAACATCGTCGCCCCGCCGGGCAACCAGCCGCCCGGCTACCCGCCGAACGAGACGATCTACCACTACTTCACCGTGATCGGCTACAACAGCGACAACATGACGGTGCACATCGCCGACTCGGCCAACTTCGGTGGCAACCAGATCTACTGGCTGTCCTTCGACCAGCTGGCCTCGCTGATCCCGCCGAAGGGCTACGCGGCCTGACCTGAACGCGCGGCGCTCCCGGTGGAATTGCCACCGGGGGCGCCGCGTCATGCGCGGAAGAAAAACGAATACCTACTTTGGTAGTGAGCTGATCGGGTGACACCGGCGACAGCGGTCGGCATTTTCCGGACTATTTCCCTCGTGTGACGGAAACCAACCGGCAACGCACTGGGGAAGGAAACTCCGAAATGATGAGACGCAAGGTTCTCGCCGTGCTCACCGCGGTGATCGCCGGAATCAGCACCGCGCCCGCCCTCGCTTATGCCGCACCCGCCGCTGTCGCCTCACGCCCGGCCGAAACGGCCGAGGTCGATATCTCGAAACTGCCCGCCTTCGTCGAACTCAACGTGCGCCACGAGTGGCAGCAGACGGGCTACTGGTGCGGCCCGGCGGCGACGCGGATGGCGCTCTCCGCACGCATGTCCAACCCGCCGTCCCAGGCCAGCCTCGCCCAGCAACTTCCCACGCACACCGGGGGAACCGACCACATCGGCCAGGTCACCAGGGTGCTGAACAACAACCTCGGCACCGGCTGGTACGAGACCAAGGAGATGCCGAACGACCCGCCGACCGCGGCCCAGCGGAACCTGCTCTGGCAGGACATCGTGCTCGACATCAACAACAATTACCCGATCGTGGCCAACATCGTCGCGCCGGCGAACAACCACCCGCCCGGCTACCCGAACTACACCGTTTACCACTACTTCACCGTGACCGGTTACAACAGCGACAACATGACGGTGAAGATCGCCGATTCGGCAGGCTTCAGCCAGGGCGTCTATTGGCTCACCTTCAACCAGTTGGCGACGCTCATTCCGCCGAAGGGGTATTCCGCGTAGAACTGTTTCAGCCTCGATTGAAACTGCGTGACAGGAACCGGGCGCCGTCGTTAGCATGCCGCGACTTCCGGCGTCCGGTTTCTGTCGGTCCCCCGGCGTAGGCTCCCGCCCGTGATCCGAACCACACTGGGAGGCGACTGATGGAAGCGCTGCTCGCGATCGGCACGCGCAAGGGGCTCTGGCTGGCCAGGAGCTCGAACTCGCGGGCCGACTGGACGGTCACCGGCCCGCACCTGCCGATGACCGACATCTACGCGCTGGCGATCGACACCCGTGCCGGTTCGCCACGGCTGCTCGCCGGGGTGATGAGCCAGCACTGGGGGCCGGGGGTGGCCACCAGCGACGACCTCGGCGCCACCTGGCAGGAGCCGGAGCAGGCGCCGATCGCCTTCCCGGAGGACACCGGGGCCGCGCTGGAACGGGTCTGGCAGCTGACGCCCGCGCCGGAGCCGGACGTGGTCTACGCCGGGGTCGAGCCGTCGGCGTTGTTCCGCTCGGCCGACGGCGGCAAGTCCTTCGAGCTGGTCCGCGGGCTGTGGGACCACCCGCATCGTCCACAGTGGACGCCCGGCTTCGGTGGCATGGCCATCCACACCGTGCTCCCGCACCCGACCGAACCGCGGCGGCTGACCGTGGCGATGTCCACCGGCGGCGTCTACGACACCACCGACGGCGGGCAGACCTGGGCGCCGGCCAACCAGGGCATCCACGTCAAGTTCCTGCCGGAGGAGTACCCGGAGTTCGGGCAGTGCGTGCACAAGGTGGCCCGGCACCCGGCGCACCCGGACCGGTTGTTCGCGCAGAACCACCACGGCGTGTACCGCAGCGAGGACCACGCGAAGAGCTGGCAGTCGATCGCCGACGGGCTGCCGTCGGACTTCGGCTTCGCCATGGTGGTGCACCCGCACAAGCCGGAGGTCATCTACAACTTCCCGCTGCAGGCGGACGAGCACCGCTTCCCGCCGGACGGGCGCTGCCGGGTCTACCGCAGCGAAGACGGCGGCGACCACTGGACGGAGCTCTCCGGCGGGCTGCCCGACAGCGGCTTCTACTCGGCGGTCCTGCGTGACGCGATGTGCGTGGACGACGCCGACCCGGCGGGCGTGTACTTCGGCTCACGATCGGGTGAGGTCTGGGCCAGCGCCGACGAGGGGGACAACTGGCAGCGCGTGGTCGAGCACCTGCCTGATGTGCTCTGCGTGCGGGCCGCGGTGATCTAGGTGGTGCAGGTCCACCTGCCGTCGATGCTGCGGCCGATGGCCGGGGAACAGACCGTGCTGGAGGTCCAGGGCGCCACCCTCACGGCGGCCCTGGACGAACTGCGCACGCGGTACCCCGCACTGGAACGCCGGCTACGGGACGAGTCGGGCGCCCTGCGGCGCTACGTCAACTTCTACGTCGACGGCGAAGAATGCCGCCGCCTCTCCGGCCCCGACACCCCGCTCACCCCGCACACCGAACTCATGATCATCCCCTCCGTAGCCGGCGGCTAACCCACCCCCAACGTGGACTTCGGCTACCTGAACGTGGAACTCGCCCGCGCCAACGTGGACCTCAGCTACCTGGGTGTGGGGTTCGGCCGCCTGAATGTGACTCTCACCAAGTGGACCCCCACCCCGAGCCCCACACCCAGACACCCGAACCCCACGTTCAGACACCCGAGTTCCACGTTCAGACAGCCGAGTTCCACGCTCGGGCACGCGAGTTCCACGTTCAGGCAGCCGAGCCCCACGCTCGGGCACGCGAACCCTGCGGTCGGGCACGCGAACCCTGCGGTCGGGCACGCGAGCCCCGCGGTCGGGCAGCCGAGTTCCACACTCGTGTCGGCGAGTCCACATCCAGGCAGCCGAGTCCTGCACTCGGGTAGCCGAGTTCCGCGTTCGGGCGCGCGAGTCCCTCACTCCGGCAGCTGAGTTCGACATTCAGGCGGGCGAGTGCCGCGTTCGGGCTGCTGAGTTCCACACTCAGGTACGCGAGTTCTGCGTTCAGGTAGCCGAGTCGCACACTCCGGCACTCGAGTCCCGCACTCAGGTACGCGAACCCCGCGTTCGGGTGGCTGAGTTCTGCACTCGGGTAGTCGGGGGCTGCGTTTGGGTGGGCGAGTTCCGCATGGGGGCAGCCCGGGGCGGCGGGTGGGTGGGGGTGCCGTGTGAGAGGGGTGGTGCGTGGAGGGTGGGGAGGAGAGGGGGAGGGGGTGGGCGTGCGGGGCACGCCCACCGGGGTGGTTATTGGGCCAGCAGGTTGGCGCAGCGGATGAGGCCGATGTGCGAGTACGCCTGCGGGTGGTTCCCCAGCGACCGTTCCGCGATCGGGTCGTACTGCTCGGGCAGCAGACCGGTGGGGCCAGCGGCGTCCACCAGTTGCTCGAACAGTTCTTCCGCCTCGGTCCGCCGTCCGGTGAGCAGGTAGGCCTCGACCAGCCAGGCGGCGCAGATGTGGAACCCGCCCTCGCTGCCGGGGAGGCCGTCGTCGCGGTGGTAGCGGTAGACGGTGGAGCCGCTGCGCAGTTCGGCTTCGATGGCGGTGACCGTCGACTGGAAGCGGTGGTCGCCCGGGTCGATCAGGCCGGTGAGCCCGACGAAGAGCGACGCCGCGTCCAGGTCGGTGCCGTCGTAGGCGGTGGTGAACGCCTGCACCTCGTCGTTCCAGCCGTGCTCCAGCACGTCGGCGGCGATGGCGTCGCGCAGGCCGGGCCACGCCGCCGGGATTTCCCGGTCGTAGATCTCGCCCAGCTTGATCGCGCGGTCGATGGTCACCCAGCCCATCACCCGGGAGTACACCCGGTGCCGCGGCACGTGGCGCTCCTCCCAGATGCCGTGGTCCGGCTCGTCCCAGCGCCGGGTGACCGCCTCGGCCATCGCCCGCACCATCTGCCAGTCCTGGTCACGCAGCTCCCCGCGCGCCTCGGCCAGGGTGACCACCAGCTCCACCACCGGCCCGAACACGTCCAGCTGCACCTGGTGGTTCGCCAGGTTGCCGACGCGCACCGGCCGCGAACCCGCGAACCCGGGCAGCGACTCGATCACCGCTTCGGCGCCGATCACGCTGCCGGACAGCGTGTACAGCGGGTGCAGCCGTTCCGGACCGGCCAGCGTGGCCAGCACCCCGTGCAGCCAGCGCAGGTAGCCGTCGGCCTCGTCCAGCGAACCGAGGGTGACCAGCTCCCGCACGGTCATCGCGGCGTCGCGGATCCAGCAGTAGCGGTAGTCCCAGTTCCGGACGCCGCCGATCTCCTCCGGCAGCGAGGTGGTCGCCGCGGCGAGCACGCCGCCGGTGTCGGTGTTGCACAGCCCCCGCAGGGTCAGCGCCGAGCGCGACACCAGTTCCGGCTGCACGGTCGGCACCTTCAGCGTGGCGGCCCAGTCGCTCCAGTACGCCCCCGCCCGGGCCCGGCGGTCTATCTCGGACAGTTCGTGCGCGCCGAGATCCGTGGTGCCGCAACGGAGTTCCAGGACGACCGGGCGTTCCGGCTTCGGCTCCACCAACGCGACAGCGGTGTCGTGCATGCCGTCGGAGTTGATTTCCCAGCGAACACCCGGCGCGCGCAGCACGATCGGCTCCGAGGTGCCCAGCACCCGCAGGCCGTCCTCCTCGGTGACCAGCCGCACCGGCACACCGCCGAACTCCGGCCGCGGCGCGAAGACCACCTGGGCCGCGGCCTCGCCGGAGATGACCCGGACGATGTCGGTGCGGTGCGGCGGGCTGTCCGGCTCGAGGTAGTCGGTGACCAGCAGCCGCGACCAGCGCGTCTCCACGGTCATCGTGTTCGGCAGGTACCGCTGGCCCAGCGGCAGGCCGTTGCGGTGCGGCTTGATCGAGAAGTGCCCGGCACCCGGGCCGCCGAGCAGGTCGGCGAAGACCGCGGGCGCGTCCGGACCCGGGTGGCACAGCCAGGTCAGCTTGGCGTCCGGGGTCAGCAGCGCGACCGAGCGCTCACTGGCCAGCATGGAGATCCGCTCGATCGGCGGCGCCTGCTCGCCGTAGAGCCAGTGCCGCCGCTCCTCGAGCAGGAAGGCGAGCACGGTGGCCACGTCGACGGTGTCCGGAACCCGGTAGGCGGCAAGGCTTTCCCCGTCACCGACCTTGACCCCGAGGTCGGGGCCGGAAAGCCGGGCGAAGGCCTTCTCGTCGGTGACGTCGTCGCCGAGGAACACCGCGGCGGTGGCGTTGACCTGGTGACGCAGGGTGTCCAGTGCGCGGCCCTTGTCCGTCTGCACCACG
Organism: Saccharothrix sp. AJ9571; assembly: GCF_021725495.1. Lineage (NCBI taxonomy): Bacteria > Bacillati > Actinomycetota > Actinomycetes > Pseudonocardiales > Pseudonocardiaceae > Saccharothrix > Saccharothrix sp. AJ9571. The sequence continues at coordinate 3,074,417 of NZ_CP091382.1, forward strand.
GCCAGTTCGACCACCTCCTTGCCGTCGGTGGTGGTCACCCCCTGCCAGGTGCATGGTCCATTGTGGACAGCGGCGAGCACGCGGCGGCCGGCGTCGTACTCGGCGCGGCGCACGTGCACGGCGATGCTCGCGGGTTTCACCTCTAGGGAAACACCTGGAACATCGAGCACCAGCTTCTCGAGTTCGGCCTCGAGCTTGCGGTGCAGCTCGCGGGCCTTCGCGTCGAGCGCGTGCACGAAGCCGATGTCGAACTCGGAGCCGTGGCTGCCCACCAGGTGGACTTCGGCCGGGAGCCGGGAAAGCGTGGCGAGATCGCGCAGCGCGCGGCCGGAGATGACCGCGGTGGTGGTTTCGTGCAGGCCGGCAAGTGATCGCAGGGCACCGACCGATTCCGGAAGGGGGCGGGCCTCGTCCGGGTTGGACGTGATCGGAGCCAGCGTGCCGTCGTAGTCGCAGGCGACCAGCAAGCGCGGCGTCCGCGCGATCTGCACGATCGCACGCCGCAGCTCGGCGGGCAGGGCCTCGGCGGTCAACACTCCTCCTAGGAGCAGGTACGTGGGGTATGGGAGTTGGGCGAGTTCAGGCGGAGGGCTCGGACCCGAGTGCTTCCAGGAACGAGCGTGCCCAGCGGTCGACGTCGTGGGTGAGGACCTGACGTCGAAGCGCGCGCATCCTCCGTCTTCCCTCGGCCGGGTCGAGCGTAATGGCAGCCGCCAAAGCGCTCTTAACCCCGTCGAGATCGTGGGGGTTGACCAGGAAGGCACTGCTCAACTCGGCCGCCGCGCCGGCGAACTCGGAGAGCACCAGCGTGCCCCCGAGGTCGTGGCGGCAGGCCACGTACTCCTTGCAGACCAGGTTCATGCCGTCGCGCAACGGGGTCACCACCATCACGTCGGCGGCGGAGAAGAACGCCGCCAGCTCCGTCCGGTCGACGGACTGGTGCAGGTAGTGCACGACCGGGTGACCGACGCGGGCGAACTCGCCGTTGATCCGGCCGACCATCTGCTCGATCTCGCCGCGCATGCGCTGGTAGTGCTCGACCCGCTCGCGGCTCGGCGTGGCGAGCTGGATGAACGCCACGTCCTCCGGTTTGACGCGGTCTTCCTGCAGCAACTCGTGGAAGGCCTGCAGGCGCAGGTCGATGCCCTTGGTGTAGTCGAGGCGGTCGACGCCGAGCAGCACGGTCTTGGGGTTGCCGAGGTCGCGGCGGATCTCCGCGGCGCGGTCGGCCACCTTCTTCGTGCGCGCCAGGGTGTCCAGCCCGGCCGCGTCGATCGAGATCGGGAACGCGCCCACGCGCACGGTCCGGTCGCCGACCTGGACCACACCGGGCCGTGACCGCACGCCGACCGCACCACGGCTGGGCTCCAGGCCGATCAGCTGGCGGGCGAGCCACAGGAAGTTCTGCGCGCCACCCGGCCGGTGGAAGCCGACGAGGTCGGCGCCGATCAGGCCGCGCACGATCTCCGCGCGCCACGGCAACTGCATGAACAGCTCGACCGGCGGGAACGGGATGTGCAGGAAGAAGCCGATCCGCAGGTCGGGCCGCAGCTCGCGGAGCATGCTCGGCACCAGCTGGAGCTGGTAGTCCTGCACCCAGACCACGGCGCCTTCGCCCGCCACCTTCGCGCTGGCCTCGGCGAAGCGCCGGTTGACCTTGACGTAGCTGTCCCACCAGGCGCGGTCGAACACCGGCCGCTCCACCACGTCGTGGTAGAGCGGCCACAGGGTGGCGTTCGAGAAGCCCTCGTAGTAGTCGGTCACCTCTTCGGAACTGAGCGTGACCGGGTGGAGCACCAAGCCGTCGTCGGAGAACTCGTCGACTTCCACGTCCGGCACGCCGGGCCAGCCCACCCAGGCCCCCTTGCGGGAGCGGAGGAAGGGCTCGAGCGCGGACACGAGCCCACCGGGGCTCGCGGTCCAGCGCTGGGTCCCGTCGGCGGAGCGGTCGAGGTCCACCGGCAACCGGTTGGCCACCACGACGAATTCGGCGGCCGTGCTGACAGGCTCGGTCATGGGTCGCAGACTATCGCGCCCCGCCCGGGGGCAGCTGACCAAAGGAGGTGAGACTTGTCCCGGAGGATCACCCGGCTCGCGGTTCCGGCTACTCCACGCGGCCGGTCTTGGGCCGCAGCGGGCCCGCCATCCGGGGGCCTGCCAGCTTGCGTTCGAGCCTGCCGAGGCTGGTGCGCACCGGCTGCGCGAAGTACTCGCCGAGCACCACGCCCGCGGCCAGCGCCAGCCCGACCGCCACCGCGGTCATCAGCGTGCCCAGCTCACCGCCCGGTTCGACGCCCATCTCGTACAGCCCGCGGTAGGTCGACAGCCCCGGCAGCAGCGGGGTGATCCCGGAGACCGCGATGACCAGCGGCGTTTCCCGCAGGCGCCGCGCCAGCACGCCGCCGGAGAACCCGACCAGCGTGGCGGCGACCGCGGAGGCGGTGATCTGGTCCGCGCCGAGCAGGCCGAGCACGCCGTAGCCGACGCTGCCGACCGCGCCCGCCGCGGCGGCGATCAGCAGGGACCGCAGCCTGGCGTAGCTGGCCAGCGCGAAGCACAGGGCCGCGCCCGCGCCGGCGACCACCATGATCGGCAGGTCCAGCGCGGTGTTGCTGTAGACGGCAGGCGGGGGCGTCTTCTGCACGATCGCGAACAGCGGCGCGGTGTTCAGCGCCAGCACCACGCCGGTGATCAGCCCGGCGGACATCATCGCGACCTCGGTGGTGCGCCCGGCCGCGGTGACGTTGTAGCCGGTGATCGCGTCCTGCACCGCGGAGACCGTGCTCAGCCCGGACAACAGCACGGTGATCGCGGCGGCGACCACGATGGTCGGTCTCTCGATGGGCAGCAGGTTGGTGTTGACCACCAGCACCGCGGCCAGCGTCGCGATGAAGCCGCCGACCACCTGCTGGAAGAAGAACGGCAGCGCGTACCGGTTGAGCACGCGGCCGACGCGGTCGATCACCGCGCTGATCACGAAGGCGATCAGCGCGGTCGCCCAGTCGCCGCCGATCAGCAGCGAGATGAACGCGGCCATGGCACCCCAGGCCAGGGTGGACACCCAGCGGCGGTACGGGTGCGGCCTGCTGGTGATCAGCTGCAGCTCGGCGTAGGCGTCCTCGGCGCTGACGTGGCCGCGGGTGACCCGCTGGACCAGGCTCTCGGTGTCGGTGAGGCGGCTGTAGTCCAGGCCGCGGGCGCGCACCACGCGCAGCGCGGTCACCGGGGAGCGCTCGGAACCGCGGTGGCAGGTCACCGTGATCGAGGTGAAGATGACGTCGACCTCGCAGTGCGGCAGGCCGAGCGCCGAGGTCAGCGCCAGGATGGTCGCGGTGACGTCGGAGGCGCCGGCGCCGCTGGACATCTGCACCTCGCCGATGCGCAGGGCGAGGTCGATCACGAAGTTGACGGTGGAGTCGTCCGGCAGCGCGGGACCGATGGCGGTCTTCTGCGAGGCCGCGGGCTGCTCGCCGGTGTCGGCTTCGAGGATCTGCCAAGCGCGGCTGCGTGGTTCGGAACCGCTGTCGCGACGGCGGCGGCGGGTTCTCGGCGGCCGCTCGTTCGCCGGCGCTTCGAGGATCTGCCAACCGCGTTTGCGATCGGCTGCCCGGCCACGCTGGTTGATCTTCATCTACCCGTCCACCTCCCTGGTCATTCCCGGGGACCATCGACGCTCGGCCTCCGACCGTTGCATGATCGGAACCGTGGCGTCCACCACGTTCCGGCCCAGGGTTACCGATCACCCGGTCCGGGTAATCCAGAAAGATCAACGCGACCGGGTGAAGGAGTGGTGGATGGGTCTCCACGGCGAGGAACTGACGTTCGGCGTCGAGGAGGAGTTCTTCCTGGTCGACGCCTCGGGGCAGCTGGTACCGCGCGGGCCGGAGCTGGTCTTCGGAACCGAGGAGCGCGGGGGTGAACTGCAGCAGGAGCTGATCAGATCCCAGGTGGAGACGGCGACCGACGTGTGCCGCACCGCCGACGAGGTCCTCGGGCACCTCACCCGGATGCGAGCGGACCTCGCCGCGAGCGCCGCCGAGCGCGGCCTGCGACTGCTGCCGAGCGGCACGCCGCTGCTACCGGAGTCGTCGCACGAAATCACCCAGAAGGAGCGCTACCGGCGGATGGCCGACCGGTTCGGCGCGATCGCCCGCTCGAGCGCCACCTGCGGCTGCCACGTGCACGTCGAGGTGGCCGACCGGGAGACCGCGGTGCGGGTCAGCAACCACACCCGCGCCTGGCTGCCCGTGTTGCTGACGCTCACCGCGAACTCGCCGTTCTCCGGCGCCGAGGTCACCGGGTACCGGAGCTGGCGGCACGTGCTGTGGTCGCGCTGGCCGTCGGCCGGACCGCCGCCCATGTTCGTCTCGCTGGAGCACTACGAGAACAGCGTCGCCGCGATGCTGCGCAGCGGCGCGATGATGGACCGGGCGATGCTGTACTGGGACGTCCGGCTGTCCGACAACCAGCCCACGCTGGAGTTCCGGATCTGCGACGTGGCGGCGACGCCCGAGGAGGCGACGCTGGCCGCGGTGCTGATCCGCGGGCTGGTGAACGTGGCGCTGCGGGACGTCGCCGACGCCCGCACCCCGGTGAACGTGCCCGACGAGGTGCTGCGCGCGAACCTCTGGCGGGCGGCGCGGGACGGGCTGAGCGGTTCCTGCCTGCACCCGGAGAGCGGCGAGCTGGTGCCGGTGTGGGCCGTGCTGGACGAACTGATGGTCGGCCTGCGGGACGCGCTGCGGACGACCGGGGACCTGGAGTTCGCCGAAGAGATGCTCGCCCGCCTGCGCTCCACCGGCGGCGGAGCGGACCGGCAACTGGCCGCGTACCGCACCCGGAACCGCGTGACGGATGTCGTGGACGAGCTGTGCGTGTGACATCTATATACTGCCGAGCACAGGCCGACATAGCTCAGTTGGTAGAGCAGCTGTCTTGTAAACAGCAGGTCAGGGGTTCGAGTCCCCTTGTCGGCTCTGCATTGTCTGCCCCGCCTCCGGCGGGGCGGCGAGGTCGCTTTTGAGCCGTTCACTGGACTGGGGCGCGCCGTGCCGCTGGGGCGGCCCGACGCGCCCCAGTCCGGTGAACGGCGCGACCTCGCGGCGTGGATCGAGGCTCGGTTGGTGGGCCGGCGAGCCTCGATCCGGTGAACGGCGCGAACTTGCGGTGTGGGCGAGGCTCGGTTGGTGGGCCAGCGAGCCTCGATCCGGTGGACGGCGTGAACTTGCGGGTGGGTCAGGGGCGGTGGGTGAGCAGGCCGCGCAGGTCGTCCAGGTCGCCGAGGACGAGCGGGTGTTCGCCGGTGCGGATCAGGTCGCCGGGCAGGGTGCTCAGCGTGGTGCTGACCGAGGACGAGAGGGTCGCAGCGCCGTGCTCGACGTTGCCGTCGACGACCTCGGCGGTGGTCTGGGCGCCGTGCAGCACCCCCTCGCCGAGCGGGGTCAGCGGGGGCTCCTCGGCACCGGCGGGCAGGGTGGCGCCGAGTGCGGTACCGGCGATCACGAGCGGCAGCGCCAGGCGGGCGGCCAGCCGGAACTTGTTCACGAAGTTCTCCTTCAACGGTGACGCGATGTGCGGGGTGCGTCCACTGTGGTCGCCGGAGGTCGTCGCGGCCAGCGCTGCCACACGATGAGGGCGTTCTTTAGCCCAGCAGGGTGTTCAGGTCTGTGGTATTCAGCTCGACACCCAGTGAGCGCAGCACCCCGTCCAGGTCGGCCGGAGGCACCGGCTCCTTCGTGACCTCACCGTTCGCGTGCTCGGTGGTCAGCTCGTCCCCGACCAGCCGCTTGCTGAGGCGGTCGCCGCGCGTCATCACCACGAGCTGCCCGGTGAACGGCGACTTCGGGTGCGTGGAGACGTAGTGGTGGGCCACCTCGTAGTCGATCTGGTGCTGCGGCAGGTCGTCGGTGGCGTGCAGCGGCACCCACTCGCCGTGCTCGTGCCGCCACAAAGTCCATAGTGGACCTTCGCGGGTGATCCGGTGGAGCCAGCCGTTCTGCTCCCGCTCCAGGCCGTCGACCAGGGGCATCGCGGTGACCAGCCCGGTGCCGAAGCCGACGTCGACGAGGTGGTCGACGCCGGCGATCCGCACGATGACCACCATGTGCGTGCGCGCGCTCGGCTTTTCCGGGTTCACCCGCGCCATCCGGCGGCGCACGTCGAACCCGAGCGATTCCAGCGCGGCGGCGAACAGGAGGCTGTGCTCGAAGCAGTACCCCCCGCGACGGCGGTGCACCATCTTGTCGGCGATCACCTTCAGCTTCAGCCCCGGGTGCGGGCCGAGCAGCACGTCGATGTTCTCGAACGGGATCGACCGCACGTGCGCCTCGTGCAACGACCGCAGGGCCGCGGCCGACGGGCTCACCTTCTCGTGCCCGATCCGCGCCAGGTAGGCGTCGAGGTCCAGGTCCGCTATCTGCCACTCACTCATCGTCTCTCCATCCCCGGGGTGCGTTGCCGCCTCGATGCTGCAACCTCCACCCCACTGGAGGTCTAGGCGCTGTCCGGTGAGTCAAGGTCGCGCTCTCCGCGCCCAGGCGGCCCCTGGCGGCACGGGCGAGTACGGCCGAGTACGGCCAGTACGAGGCCGAATCGCCCGCACCGCCAGGAACCACCTGGATCACGAAGCCCATCGACCAGACCCACCGGACAGCGCCTAGAGCCGAACCGCCGTCCCGCTGACCGAGATGCCGCCGGTGGCCGGGATGTCGACCAGCAGGCGGCTGGGGCGGTCCATGTCCTCGCCCTGGTGAATGGTGAGACGGCCGGTCGTGCCCAGTTCGCGCAGGTAGGCGCCGAACGCGGCGGCCGCGGCGCCGGTCGCGGGGTCCTCGTGGACGCCGCCGGGCGGGAACGGGTTGCGCGAGTGGAAACCGTCCGGGCCTGCCCAGACCAGCTGCACGGTGGTCCAGTCCTCCCGGGCCATGAGGGCGCCGAGCGCGTCGAAGTCGTAGTCCAGCTCGGCCAGGCGTTCACGGGACCCCGCGGCGAGCACGAGGTGGTTCGCGCCGGCGAAGGCGACGCGCGGGGGCAGCGCCGGGTCGAGGTCGGCGGCGTCCCAGCGCAGCGCGGCGAGAGCCTCGTCGACCAGCGAAGGAGCCGCGTCACGCACGGAGGGCGCCACGCTGGTGAGCGTCGCGAGCAACTGACCGTCCTCGTGCCGAGTTCGCACGACGACCTCGCCCGCCTGCGTTCGCAGCGCCAGCGTGCCGACACCGGAGCGTTCGGCGTGCGCCACCGCCGTCGCGATGGTGGCGTGCCCGCAGAACGGGACCTCGGCCAGCGGGCTGAAGTAGCGGATGCGGTTGTCCGGCAACAGGAACGCGGTCTCCGAGTACCCCAGGTCGGCGGCGATCGCCAGCATCCGCGCCTCGTCCAGGCCGGTGGCGTCCAGCACCACACCGGCCGGGTTGCCGCCTTCCCCGTCGACGTCGAAGGCCGTGTACCGCTCGATGTTCGTCATGCGTCCAGCTTGCGGCCGCACCTGCCATCATGTCCAACGATCAGTTTCGATGCCGACGATCGGGGATGCCGATGGATACCCGCCTGCTGCGCAGCTACCTCGCCGTGGTCCGCACCGGCAACATCACCGCGGCTGCCGGCGAGCTGACCTTCGCCCAGTCCACGGTCACCGCCCACGTCCAGGCGCTGGAGCGGCTGGCGGGCACCCGGTTGCTCGACCGGCACACCGCCGGGGTCGCGCCCACGCACGCCGGTACCCGCCTCGCCGAGCACGCCCGGCAGTTGCTCGACCTCGAAGACCGGATGTTCGCCGAGGTCGCCGATCGGCGACCCGCCGGGCCGGTGCGGCTGTACGCACCCGAGTCCGTCTGCGCCTACCGGCTGCCGTCCGTGCTGCGTGAGATCACCCGGCGCCTGCCCGAGGTGCGGCTCACGCTGGTGCCCGCGCCCACCCGTGCGGCCGTGCGGGCGCTGGGGGAGCGGCAGGCCGATCTCGCGCTGGCGCTGGAGCCGTCCATCCGGTACTCCACAGTGGACAGCGTGGACCTGGGCAGGCAGCGCCTCTCACTGGTCGCACCACCGGACACGCCGTTGCCGCGGACCCGCGCGATCACCGCCGCCGAACTGACCGAAGCCGGCGTGCTCCTGCTCGAACGCGGTTGCGGCTACAACGACGAGCTGGCCGAGATGGTCGCCGACACCCCGCCGCGGTACGGCGGGGTCGAGGTGGTCAAGCGGTGCGTGGAAGCCGGGCTCGGGCTGGCGCTGCTGCCCACGGTCACGGTGGCACCGGAGCTGGAGGCCGGGCGGCTCGTCGAGCTGCGGTCGCCGCCGATCGCGCGCTACCACCTGTGGCTGCTCCGAGGGCGTGAGCAGTGGGCGTCCCCCGCGGTGGAGGCGGTGGCTGAGTTGCTCACCACACTATGCACCTAGTTGCACTGCACCTAGTTGCCTATTAGCCTCCGGAACCATGGCCCTCGAACACGCGATCCTGGTTTCGCTGACCGAGCGGGACGGCTCCGGCTACGAGCTGGCCCGCCGGTTCGACCGGTCCATCGGCTTCTTCTGGGGCGCCACCCACCAGCAGATCTACCGCGTGCTCAAGCGCATGACCGAGGCGGGCTGGCTGTCGAACGAACTGGTCGCGCAGGACGGGCGGCCGGACAAGAAGGTCTACCGCGTCAGCGAGGACGGCCACGCCGAGCTGCGGCGATGGCTGGGCGAGCCGAACGAGCCCGCGATCCTGCGCGACGAACTCGCGGTGAAGGTGCGTGGCGCGAGCCTGGGCGACGCCGCCGTCGTGCTGGCCGAGGTGCGCCGCCACCGGGATCGGCACGCCGAGCGCCTCGACGTCTACCGCGAGATCGAGAAGCGCGATTTCCCGGACCCGCGCGGGCTCAGCGGACAGGACCTCCACCAGTACCTCGTGCTGCGCGGGGGTGTGCGCGCCGAGCAGTCGTTCGTCGAATGGTGCGACGAGGTCGCGGAAGCACTGGAAAGGGATGGCCGATGACCGAGTACCCGAACCTGCTCGCTCCGCTCGACCTCGGGTTCACCACGCTGCGCAACCGCGTGGTGATGGGCTCGATGCACACCGGGCTCGAGGACCGCGCCCGTGACGTGGACAAGCTCGCCGAATACTTCGCCGAACGCGCCCGTGGTGGCGTCGGCCTGATGATCACCGGCGGTTACGCGCCCAACCGCGAAGGCTGGCTGCTGCCGTTCGCGTCCAAGCTGACCACGCGTGCCGAAGCGAAGCGGCACCGCCGCGTCACCGGCGCGGTGCACGAGGCGGGCGGCAAGATCGCCCTGCAGATCCTGCACGCGGGCCGGTACGCCTACCACCCGCTGAGCGTGTCGGCGTCCGCGATCAAGGCGCCGATCAACCCGTTCCGCCCGCGTGCCCTGTCCGATCGCGGGGTCCGGCGCCAGATCGACGACTTCGCCCGCTGTGCCGCGCTGGCCCGCGAAGCCGGGTACGACGGCGTCGAGATCATGGGCTCCGAGGGCTACTTCATCAACCAGTTCCTCGCCCCGCGCACCAACAAGCGCACCGATCGCTGGGGCGGCTCGACGGAGAACCGGCAGCGGCTCGCGGTGGAGATCGTGCGCCGCGTGCGGGCGGCCGTCGGGCCCGACTTCATCATCGTCTACCGGCTGTCCATGGCCGAATTCGTCGAGGACGGGCAGACCTGGGACGAGATCGTCGCGCTGGGCAAGGCCGTCGAGGCGGCCGGGGCGACCATCATCAACACCGGCATCGGCTGGCACGAGGCCCGCGTGCCGACCATCGTCACCTCGGTGCCGCGCGCCGCGTTCACCGAGGTCACGGCGAAGTTCAAGCCGCACGTGGACATCCCGGTGGTCACCTCGAACCGGATCAACATGCCGCAGGTGGCCGAAGAGGTGCTCGCCCGCGGTGGCGCGGACCTGGTGTCGATGGCTCGGCCGCTGCTGGCCGATCCGGAGTGGGTGCGCAAGGCCGAAGCCGGGCTGAGCGACGAGATCAACACGTGCATCGCCTGCAACCAGGCCTGCCTGGACCACGCCTTCGTGCACAAGAAGGTCTCGTGCATGGTCAACCCGCGTGCCGGGCGCGAGACCGAACTGGTGCTGCTGCCCGCGCGGCGGAGCAAGCACGTGGCGGTGGTCGGCGCCGGTCCCGCCGGGCTGTCCGCCGCGGTGAACCTGGGGCAGCGCGGGCACCAGGTGGAGCTGTTCGAAGCCGAGGCCGAGATCGGCGGGCAGTTCGGCATCGCCCGGCGCATCCCCGGCAAGGAGGAGTTCGCCGAGACGATCCGGTACTACCGGCGTCAGCTCGACCTGGCGGGGGTCAAGCTGCGGCTGAACACCCGGGCCACCGCCGCCGAGCTGACCGGGTTCGACGAGGTGGTGCTGGCCACCGGCGTGACCCCGCGCGTGCCGGCCATCCCCGGGATCGGCCACCCGAAGGTACTGTCCTATGTGGACGTCGTGCGGCACGGGAAGCCGGTGGGGGACAAGGTCGCGGTGATCGGGGCCGGGGGCATCGGCGTGGACGTCAGCGAGTTCCTGACGCACACCTCGTCACCGGCGCTGAACCTGGCGGAGTGGCAGGCGGAGTGGGGCGTGGCCGGCGGCGCGCTGGCCGAGGCGCGTCCGGAACCGTCGCCGCGCAAGGTGTACCTGTTGCAGCGCAAGGACGAGCGCATCGGCAAGGGGCTCGGCAAGACCAGCGGCTGGGTGCACCGCGCGGCGTTGAAGAACAAGGGCGTGGAGCAGCTGCCCGGGGTCAACTACGAGCGCATCGACGACGACGGCCTGCACATCAGCTTCGGGCCCCGGCACGAGCGACCGCGGGTGCTCGACGTGGACACCGTGGTCGTCTGCGCCGGGCAGGAGCCGGTGCGGGAGCTGGCCGGGCAGCTGGACGGCGTGCCCGTGCACCTGATCGGGGGAGCCGAGGTGGCCGCGGAACTGGACGCCAAACGGGCCATCGACCAGGGCACGCGCCTGGCCGCGGTGATCTGACCCGCGCGTCGGTACCGCTCGGACGGGTTCCGGCCGCATACTCCGTTCGTGATGAGGTCGCGGTGGGTGTTGCTGGTGTTGCTGGCGTTCGTCTCGGCGTGTGCTCCCCCGGTGGAGCCCGCGCCCGCCGGGCCGGGGGTGGACGCGGGACCACCGCGGCAGCTGCTCGGCCAGCTGGTGATCGGCGAACGCGGGAGCATGGACGGCTACGACCGCGAGCAGTACCCGCACTGGTCCGCGCACGACGGCAACTGCAACACCCGTGAGCTGGTGCTCAAACGCGACGGCGAGAACGTGCAGGCCGGTCCCGACTGCGCGCCCGACTCCGGCAAGTGGGTCAGCCCGTACGACGGCGAGACCTGGACCAAGGCGTCCGATGTGGACATCGACCACATGGTGCCGCTCGGGCACAGCTGGGTCAGCGGCGCGCGGTCGTGGACCGAACAGCGGCGGGAGGAGTTCGCCAACGACATGGACCGCCCGCAGCTGATCACCGTCACCGACAACGTCAACCAGCAGAAGAGCGACAAGGCGCCCGACGAGTGGAAGCCGCCGCTGGTCTCCTACTGGTGCACCTACGCCGGTGACTGGATCGAGGTCAAGCACCACTACGGGCTGACGGTCACCGAGCGGGAGAAGACGGCGCTGTCGGAGATGCTGAACCGGTGCTGAACTCCCGCGCGCGGTGGGCGAGCAGCGTGCCGCCCGCCATCGCCGCGGGCAGCACCACGATGCCCGCGAGCGGGATCAGGCACAGCAGGTAGGTGGGCGTCGCGAAACCGAGCGTCATCGCGCGCCTGCCGCCGAGCGTCCGGCGCCGCACCTTGAGGTTCAGCCCGCGGCGGGAGAACGGGATCGCGGTCAGCTCGAGCGCCAGCAGCCAGGCGCCGACCAGCGCGGCGACCACCGGCACCACGGTCTGCCCGAGCACCGGGATGAACCCGGCCACGAACAGCGGGATGCCGAACAGGATCGCGAGCAGCACCAGCAGCAGGGTGTCGCGCAGGCCGAGCCACGCGGACCGCGCCCAGCCGACCTGCTGCGTGCCGGGTACGCCGCCGAGTTCGTGGTCTTCGACGTGCTCGGCGATGGCCTCGTAGAACGGGCCGCCGAGGATCAGCGTCAGCCCGGAGAACAGCAGCAGCGAGATCGCCACCGCGGCGACCACGATGGACATCCCGGCGGCCACGCGGAGCACGGTCTGCCAGGTCTGCGACCAGTCGTCGGCGAACGGGGTGGCCCAGGTGATCAGGTCGTCCGCGTTCAGCGCGAGCGCGAGGATGCCGCCGAAGAGCAGCAGGCTGGTCAGCAACGCCGGGATCGCCCCCAGCAGGAACAGCTTGCCGTTGCTGAAGACGAGGCCGAACCCCCTGGCCAGCAGCCCGGCACCGGTACCGAAGTCACGCAGCGTTTTACCCACCGCGCGAGCTTAGTGGTCCACGCGCGGTGGCCGGGGGCGGCTGACCCCGGGGAGTGCCATGAGTGGGGCATTACTTGCATTGAACGCTAGTAATGCCCCACTCATAGCGTTTCCACCTCGTGGGCTCAGATGCCTGAGTGTGGGGTTCGAGTGTCTGAGTGTGGGGTTCGGGTGCCTGAACGTGGGGTTCGGGTGCGGGAGAGTGGGGCTCGCTGGGCGGCGGGCTTGGTTACTGGTGGGTGCGGCGGCGTCGGTATTCGCCGGGGGGTAGGCCGGTGGCGTCTCGGAACAGCCGGGTGAAGTGCGCCGCGTTGACGAAGCCGCAGCGGGCGGCGATCTGCGCGATCGACTCCCCGCGGTGCGCCGGGTCGTCGAGCAGTTCCCGCGCCCGCTCCATGCGCGAGTGCCGGATGAACTCGGCGATGCCGCCGCCCTCGCCGGTGTCCTCGAACAACTGGTAGAGCCGTCGCCGGGAGACCGCGTGCGCGCTGGCGACCGAGGTCACCGACAGCCCGGGGTCGGCCAGGTGCTGCCGGATGAACCGCTCGACCTCCTGCCGCCGAGTGGAGCCGGTCCTGGCGCTGCCGCCGCGCGGGCCGACCGAGCGCAGCAGCAACTCGGCGAGCCCGGCCAGGTAGTGGTCGAAGCCCGCCGCGTCGATCTCGCCGGACGGTTCGTCGGCCGGGTGCTCCGGCAGGGTGTTGACCACCAGCCGCGTGAGGAGCTCGCCGACCGGCAGCGGGCGGAACAGCAGTTCCTCCACCGCCCGGTGCGGCAGGTGCACCGCGGCCGCGTCCACCCGGACAGCCCACCACTCGTTGGGTCCGTTGTGGACGATGGAGTGGGCGACCGAGGAGGTGCTCACCATCAGCTGCCCGGCGGGCACGATCAGCCGCCGCCGGTTGACCAGCACGGTGCGCTCGGCGGTGGCGCACAGCGTGAACAGCAGCCACTCGCCGTCCTCGTCGTCCGGGTTGACGTGCCAGATGCAGCGGTCGAGGTCGTAGGCGCCCGACCCGATCGCCGCGCTCAGGCCGGCCCGCACCCTCATCCGGGCCGAACTGGGCTTGAGCCCCCACAGCACGCCCTCCACCCGGGCCCGGCCGATCAGCAGGGCGGCGACCTGTTCCACGTCGCCGTCCACCGGTCCCTTGGCGGAGTTGAACTCCAGTGCGTACACCGCGCTGAGCGGCGCGCCCTGCCCGGAAGAGGGGTGCGTCATCACCCACCTCCCTTCCCCACCGCCATTATGCGTCCACATGGGCCGGTACCGCCCGATGTGGACGGATGGACAAACATTCCGTACCGATGGACAAAGGGCTTCCGGTGGCTGCGCAGATCCGCAATAGCGGCGCACAACTGGGCAAAGGAATCCGGTAAGCGGGCTGTCTAGAGTGGCGGGAACTCGCCGGAGATTTTCTCCGCGCCGCCGCCGAGGAGGAACACCATGTCGTACGTCACCGAGGGGCAGCAGGTGGGCGGAAGCGTCGAAAGGTCGCTGCACCTGCGATCTTTCCCGGCTTTCGACGAACGTCCGGCGCCGCGGCCGGAGGTGCCCGCGGCCGTCGTGGTCAGTCCGGTCCCGTTGATCCGCGAAGGAATGGCCAGGGCGCTGGAACGAATTTTCGGGCGCGTGGTCGTGCATTCCGCTACCGATCTCGAAGTCGCCACCCGTTTGGCCCAGCGTATTGGTGACGGACTGTTCTGGGTGCACGAAAAGGCTTATCCGCACCTCGGTTTCGTGCAGGTCTTCGCCCGCCGCCGGTCCACCCGCGGCATCGTGGTGATGCTCGATCCGGGCGGCGACCGGCCGGTCCCGGTGCGGGTCAGCGAGGCCGTGCGAGCCGGTGCCACGGTGGTGCTGGACAGCGCGAGCCCGGCCGACGTGCTGGCCACCGGCCTCCGGCGGGCGGTGCACGGGCAGAACTACCTCTCGCCGCGCCTGCGTCCCGGCTTCACCGACGCCACGGCGACGCCGTCCGCCCAGCCGCACGTGAGCCCGCTCACCGTGCGCGAGTCACAACTGCTGCGGTTGATGGCCGAGGGCTTGGACAACCGGACCATCGGGGAGACGCTGAACATCTCCGTGGAAACCGTGCGGACCCACGTGAAGTCCATCCTGAAGAAGCTGGTGGCCCGCAACCGGTGCGACGCCGTCGGGCGCGCGTTCCGGCTCGGGATCGTGGAACCGGACGCACTGCCGCCGGTCCGGTTCAGCGCCTGACGGGGCCGCTCACCCGCCGCGGAATTCGCTCGGCCTGGCGCCGAAGGTCCGGGTGAAGACGCGGCTGAAATGGGCGTGGCTGGTGAATCCGGCCTGACGGGCGATCGCGCCGATGGTTTCGTTCGTCCGGCGGGGGTCCGCCAGCATTTCCTTCGCCCGGACGAGGCGGCGTCGCCGGACGTACCCGGCGACCCCGTCCTCGTCTTCGAAGATCTGGTACAGCGCGCTGCGCGAGATGTGGTGGGCGGCGGCGATCGAGTCGACGTCCAGGCTGGGGTCGTCGAGCCGCTGCTGGATGTACTCGCGGATCTGCTGCTTGCGGACCTGCTTCGGCTCGTGGCCGGTGGCCCGGCCGAGCTGGGAGCGCACCACCAGGTCGGCCAGTCCGGTCAGGTAGTTCTCCGCGCCGAGCACGTCCAGCTCGCCGGATTCGGCCAGGCTGTCGGCGGCGGTGGTCAGCAGCGTGCGCAGAGCGGGCGGCAGCGCGGTCGGCCGCCGGCGCAAGCGATCCAGGTCGCGACGGGACACGGTGAGCCGGTCGGCCGCCACCCAGAGGCCGGTGGCCAGGCCGCGGGCGCGGCTGAGCGCCCGCAGTGGCCCCGGCGCGGCGATCAGCAGCTCGCCGGGAGCGTGCATGATCTCCCGGCCGCCGGTGGTGACCCACCACGGCGAGTGCTCCAGCACGTAGAAGCCGACGAACTCCTCGGACTCCTCGACGGACACCCGCACCGGCGGCAGGTCGGCCTGGGTGATCTTGCCGGTCGGCGAGCTGACCAGGGTCAGCCGCGCCTCGCGGTCGGCCTGGTCGCGGGTGGCAGGCTCGATGGTGGCCAGGCCCGCGGTGGACAACCGCAGCGAGGCCTCGAACTCCGGCCAGGCCACACCCTCGGGCGCCGAGGACAGGCGGCACCGGTGCACCTTCGACATCCCGTACCACCTGTGCATCGGCACCTCCGCCCGCCGCTTCCCGGGAAACGATTCCCGAGCCAGGCGTGCCCCCGAGCGCGCCTGGTCCGGTACGTCTGTGACGTCCGGACCAGGCACTCATCACGCGGATTCGCTGTGATGCACGTCACATGTTCACGAGGAGCAGGTGTTCAGCATGGTCTGCAGCGCCGACTTCTCCGAAGACTGCGCCCGCAGGCCCCAGTAGTGCTTCGAGCGGATCCACATCTTGGCGTAGGTGCACCGGTACGACGACACCGACGGCTGCCAGGACGCCGGGTCCTGATCGCCCTTGGCCTGGTTGACGTTGTCGGTCACCGCGATCAGCTGCGGGCGGCTGAGGTCGTTGGCGAACTGCTGGCGCTTGCTGGTGGTCCACGAGTTCGCCCCGGAGCGCCACGCCTCGGCCAGCGGCACGATGTGGTCGATGTCCACATCGGCCGCGTTCGTCCAGGTCGCGCCGTCATAGGGGCTGTACCAGCTGCCGGAGACCGCCGCGCAGGCCGAGTCCTGCACCACGTTCTGACCGTCCCTCTTGAGCACCGTCTCGCGGGTGTTGCAGCTGCCGGACACGGTGGACCAGTGCGGGAACAGGTCGCGCGAATAACCGCTCAGGCTGCCTTCGGTGGCGACGGTGAGCGAGTTCAGCTCGGACTGCGCGGTGGCCTTGCTCGGGATGTTCGGCGGGGTGGCCGCGGCGGGCGTGGCGAGCGTCACGGTCATGGCGGTCGCGGCCAGTGCGGCGGCGACGGCCGAAGCGGTCCATCGGGTCACGGTTCCTCCAGGTGGGGACGGGGATGAACCCTGTGACCGTGGCTGAGCCGAGTTGCACCGCGGTCGCCGGTGCGTAACCGATTCGCGACGGTTGGTGGAAACTTTCCGCATGGATGAAGCCGGGCGATCGGAACGATCCGGGCAGGCGGCTCGTTCCCCGCGCATGTGTCGGGCGAAGGTGGAACTGCCGGTACCGGTCCACGGTCTGGTGGTGGTCGCCGGGATCCCGGGAGCGGGCAAGAGCACGCTGCTCGCCCGCGCGGACAACGAGGCCGGCGCCAAGCTGCTCGACTCCGACCAGGTGCGTGCCTGGTTCAGCCGCGTGCTGCCGCCATGGGTGCGCTATCGCTGGTACCGGCCGCTGGTGCACCTCGGGCACCGTTCGCGGATCCTGTTGTTCTCGCTGCGCCGCGGCCGGGCCGTGGTGGCCCACGAGCCCGCGACCAGGGCGAGCACCCGGCTGATGCTGATCGTGATGGCCCTGCTGGCCGGGCGGAGTCGCCACCTGCTGTGGGTGCACACCACGCCGGGTGAGGCCGCGGCGGGTCAGCGGGCGCGGGGGCGGGTGCTCGCGGAACGGTCGTTCACGCGGCACGTGCGACGCGCGGCGAAGGTCGAACGCGCACTCGCGGATGGGTGTCCCCCGCGTGGGTGGCACACGGTCGAAGTGCTGGAACGACCGCCACTGGACACGTCGATCGTGCTGCGTTCTCGCTGATCAGAAGAGTTGTCCACAGGTGTTGTCCACATGTGGGTGAAGAGGGGATCACCCCCGGTCACCAGCCGCTGGTGGCCGATCGGCGTCCGCCTTCGCCCTGCGCCAGCGCCTCGGTCAGCTCGTCCCTGGCGCGGAACACACGGGACCGGATGGTGCCGACCGCGCACTCGCAGATCTCCGCGGCTTCGGCGTAGGACAGGCCGGTGATCTGGGTGAGCACGAACGCCTCGCGCCGGTCGTCGTCGAGCTGGCCGATCAGCTGCTGGAGCACCACGAGCCTGCCGTGGTCCGGCGCCTTCGCCTGCTCGGCCTCGGCCATCCAGTCCTCGACCGGCGTGGTGCGCGGACGGCGGCGGTTGCCACGCAGGTGGTCGGCGGCGACGCGCTTGGCGATGGCCAGCAACCACATCCGGGCGGGGGAGCGCCCGGCGAACCGGGGCAGCGCGGCGAAGGCACGCAGGTAGGTCTCCTGCACCAGGTCCTCGGCGGCGCCGGGGTCGGACAGGTAGCTCAGCAGGCGGTGCAGCTGGTGCCGGGTGGCGGCGACGAACTGCTCCGCGGCGCGCCGATCGCCGCCGGCCGCGCGGAACGCGTGGCGGGTGATCTCGTCGTCATCCACAAGGGATCACCCTAAGCGGTGGTCCGACCACGACGCCATGACCGCCTCGGGATGCGGGAACTTTTGTCTCGGCGCCGACGACTGGACAACCATGGAGTGTTCGACCGTTCGCGAGGGGATTTCGGCGACGCTGGACGGTGAGGATCCGGGCGTGCCGATGGCCGAGCTGGAGGCGCACGTCGACGGCTGCGCCGACTGCGCCGCCTGGCGGGAGGCGGCGGCCGGGATCACCCGGCTGGCCCGGCTGGCGCCGGTGGGCGACCCGCCGGTGGTGCCGGACCGGGTGTACGCCAGGGTCAGCGCGAAACCGGGGGTCGACCGGCTGCGGTGGGCGCTGGTGCTGGTCGCGGTGTGCCAGTTTTCGGTGGTGGTCTCGCAGTTGCTGGGACCGATGCCGGGGCTGACCGGGGACGCGCACGGCGGGCACCTGCAGCACGAGACGGCGGCGTTCAACTTCGCCATCGCGATCGGGCTGCTGTTCGTGGCCGCGCGGCCGTACCGGGCGCGGACGCAGTTGCCGCTGCTGCTCAGCTTCGCCGGGGTGCTGCTGTTCCTGTCCACTGTGGACGTACTGGGTGGCGAGGTCGGCTGGTACCGGCTGAGCGGGCACGTGCCGCTGCTGATCGGCGTGCTGTGCACCGTCCTGCTCGGCTTCGGCCGGTGGCGGGCGCCGGAACCCGGCAGCCACGTGCGGGAGGACGCGGACACCTTCACCGCCACGGCCGACGCCGAGCCCTCGCGGGCGCGGCGCCGCACCCGGTCCGACCGCCACCAGCCGCCGGCGGCGAAGCGGGTCGCTTAGTTTTTGTGGGCGCCGGAGAGGGCGCGGACCACGGCGATGCACTGGTCCTCGACGTAGTCCAAGCCGCCTTCTTCGGCGATCCGGCGTGCTTCGGGGGAGAAGATGTCCTGCTGGAGCCACACCGCCTTGGCGCCGATGGCCACCGCCTGCCGCGCGATCCCCGGCGCTTCGGCGGCCGGGCGGAACACGTTGACGATGTCGATCGGTTCGGGGATGTCGCTCAATGAGCGGTAGGCGGGCTCGCCGAGCAGCCGATCGGCGCTCGGGTGCACGCCGATCACCCGGAATCCGGCCGCCTGCATCGCCGCGGGTACCGAATGCGCGGCCTTCATCGGATCGGTGCTCAGCCCGACCACGGCGATCGTCCGGTGCTCGGTGAGCAGGCGCTCGGCCAATTCGATCATGTTTCGCCTCCTGCGGGATTCAACGAATTCCGGTCACCCTTGATTCCGCGACGCGAAATCGATGCGCGCATTCGGCGGCGCCGGGCGTAAAATCGGCGCCGGCGAAGGAGGCGTCATGAAGACGGTCACCCGGAAGCACCAGGGGATGCGGTCATGACGGGCGGAGCCCGGCGGTTCGGCCGCCGGTGCCGGCATGACTACGAAGTCGCGGAATCGCACCACGCCCCGGAACAGCACGCGGTGCCGCGCCAGCAGCAGGGGGCGGAACAGCCAAGGCGAGCGGAAAACTCGGCAACGGGGGAACGGGGTTCGGACCGGCCACGGCGGTGATCGGCACGGAAGGGTGTGGCTTCAGGGGGTTCGCGGGACCGTGCGGCGGATCCACAGCAGGCCCAGTACCGGCAGCACCAAGGGGATGAACAGGTAGCCCTTCCCGTAGGCCGACCACACCGTGGCGTGCGGGAAGGCCTCCGGGTCCAGGAGGCTGAAGGTGCCGATGGCCAGCACACCCACCAGTTCGAACAGGCACGAGGCGGTGGCCAGGGTGCGCCCGCCGCGGCCACCGCCGGCCAGGCCGAAGGTGGCGAAGATGTACACCACGGCAGCCACCGCGGACAGGGAGTAGGCGAGCGGGGCCTCGTCGAAGCGGGTGAGGATCTGGACCACCGAGCGCGAGGTCGCGCCGATGGCGAAGATGGCGTACAGCGCCACCAGCACCCGGCCGGGGCCGCTGCGGGTGGTGGGTTTCGTTTCAGGCACCGCGCAACTCCCAGATCTGCTGCATCCGCACGATCATCACCGGCAACGCCAGGCAGGCCACGAGCAGCACCCCGGTACCCCACCGGGTGCGCTCGGCCATCGACCACAGCACCGCGATCGGCAGGATCACCAGGATGCCGATCAGGTAGGCGAGGAACTCCGGTCCGTCGACCGGCCGGTCGGTGTTCGCGAAGTTGACGATCCCGGCGACGGTCTGCACCAGCAGCGCCACCTCGATCACCGCGAGCGCGCCGTACAGCGGCCGGTTCGGCGGACGGTTCCGCAGGACGTGCACCAGTGCCCACACCGCACCCACCAGGGTCGCGATGATCAGGGCGGTCGCGAGGCCATCGATCATGATTTCACCGGGTCCAGCCTAGCTAGCCCAGATCCGCGTCGACGAAGCACCAGCGCCAGCTCTCGCCGGGCTCGAAGCTGCGCATCACCGGGTGCCGGGTGTCGTGGAAGTGCGCGCTCGCGTGCCGTTCCGGGGACGAGTCGCAGCAGCCGACGTGCCCGCAGGTCAGGCACAGGCGCAGGTGCACCCACGACGTGCCGTCGCGCAGGCACTCGGCGCAGCCGTCCGGGGTCTCCGGTTCGGTGTCGGCGGGGGCTTTGGCCAGGTGCTTGCAGCTGCCCGCGGTCGCGGCGGGGGTGCTCAGCTCGCGTTCGTCGTCCAAGTCGATTTCCTCGGGTTCGGTGAGCATGGACTCCTCGATGTCGAGGGCCTCCAGCACGCGGCGCAGCACCTCGTCGTCGATGCGGCCGGTCTTGCGCGTGTCGAGCAGGACGGTGCGTTCGGCCTCGAGCATTTCGCGGCGCAGTCGCGTGTAGACGTCGCTCGGGGTCTCGTTCAGCTCGCTCTGGCGGCCGAGCTGCTCCCACGCCGCGTCCGACCGGTGGTTCACCCGGTCGCGCAGCCGGTCGACAACTTCCTGGGGATCCTCCGGGCGGCGCACCCGCTCCAGTTCGTCCAGCGCGGCGCGGGTCATGTCGTGCAGCAGCGCCGCCTCCTGGAGCGCGTCCTCGGCGGGGTCGGGCGGCGGCAGGCCGAGCCGGCGGACCAGCCTCGGCAGCGTCATGCCCTGCAGCAGCAGCGTGCCCGCCACTACCACGAACGCCGCGAGCACCAGCACCGACCGGTGCGGGGTGTCGGCGGGCAGCACGAACGCGGCGGCCAGGGTGACCACCCCGCGCATGCCCGCCCAGGAGATCACCGCCGAGTACGACCACGGCCACGCTTTTCCCCGCAGGAGCCTGCGGATCGTGCCGATGCCGAACATCCAGGCGATCCGGGTGAGCACGGTGGCCGCCAGCACCGCCGCGCAGACGCCGATGAGCGAGCCGATGCCCAGCTCCGAGCGGCCCGCCTCCTCCAGGATCCGGCGCAGTTGCAGGCCGATCAGCAGGAAGACCAGGTTCTCCAGCAGGAACTGGATGGTGCGCCAGTTCAGCCGGTTGGCCAGCCGGGACGAGCCGGAGAGCATGCGCGGCTCGTGGTTGCCCAGCATCAGCCCGGCGATCACCACGGCCAGCACGCCGGAGCCGTGGATCTCCTCGGCGGCCAGGTACGCGGCGAACGGGACCACCAGCGAGGTCGCGGTGTCCAGCACGGGATCTTCCATCCGCGCGCGCAGCAGGTAGGCGATCTTCCCGCCGACCAGGCCGACCAGGATGCCGCCGCCCGCGGCGAGCAGGAAGTCCCCGCCGACCTCGAGCAGGGACACCGAACCGGCGATGGCCGCGATCGCGGTGCGCAGCGCGACCAGCGCCGACGCGTCGTTGAGCAGGCTCTCGCCTTCGAGGATGCGCACGATCCGGCGCGGCATGCCGACCCGGCGGGCGACGGCCGTGGCGGCCACCGCGTCCGGCGGCGCCACCACCGCGCCGAGCGCCAGCCCGGCGGCGAGCGGCAGGCCGGGGATGACCAGCCAGGTGACCAGGCCGACGCCGATCGTGGTGAACGCGACCAGGCCGACCGAGAGCAGGCCGATCGGCCCGCGGTTGCGGCGGATGTCGACCAGGGAGGTGCGGATCGCGGTGGCGTAGAGCAGGGGTGGCAGCAGGCCGAGGAGGACCACCTCGGGGTGCAGTTCGTAGTCGGGCACGCCGGGCACGAACGAGGCAGCGACCCCGGCGAGCACCAGGCACAGCGGCTCGGACCAGTCGAACCGGCGCGCGATCGCCGTGACCACCAGCACACCCACGACGAGCCCGACGATCTGAGCGGCAATCTCCACGAGCTACATCATCACCCCCGCCTCGACGGCCCGCCGACCGCCCTCGATTGCTATGAGTGGGGCATTACTTGCAATCAACGCAAGTAATGCCCCACTCATAGCAATCAACCGGGGGGTTAGGGCTGGCGTAGGCCGGTGAAGGCGATTTTGCAGAGGGCGTCCGCGAGTTCCTGGGCCGAGGCGCCGCCGCGCGGGCGGTACCACTCGATCAGGGAGTTGACCATGCCGAACAGCAATCGGCTGGTGACCGCCGGGTCCACGTCGGGCCGTACGTCGCCTTCCGCTTCGGCGGCCTTCACCAGGTCCGTCACGATCCGGTCGAACTCGCGCCGTCGAGCCAGCGCGGCCCGCTCCACCTTCGTGTTGCCACGCACCCGCAGCAGCAACGTGACGAACGGCAGCCGGTCCACCAGTACCTCGACGCTGCCGCGCACCAGCCGCTCCAGCCGGTCGATCGCCGGGCCGTCCGCGTCGGCGACCTCGTCGGCCACGGCGAACAGCCCGTCGAGCGCGCGGTCCACGGCGAGCCGGAGCATTTCCTCCTTGCTCGGCACGTGGTGGTAGATCGCCGACTTCGTGATGCCCAGCTTCTTGGACAGGTCCTCCATGCTGGTGCCGTCGTACCCGCGCTCGTTGAACAGCTTCACCGCGACGGTCAGCAGCGACTCCAGGTCGTACCCCGGCCTGCCCCGCCGCGCGGGTTTCGCCGCCGTCATGCCCGCTCTCGCCGGTCGAGCACGCGCCGCATCTTGCCCATCGAGCGTTCCAGGGTGTCCGGGTCGACCACCGACACGTCCACGGTCACGCCGACCCGGTCCTTCACCTCGCGCACCAGTTCCGCCGCCGCGGCGGCGCGCTGCGCGGCGGTCGCGTCCTCGCGGGCCTCGACGTGGACGGTCAGGTGGTCCATCCGCTCCGGCCGGGTCAGCACCAGCTGGAAGTGCGGTGCCAGTGCCTCGGTGCGCAGCACGATCTCCTCGATCTGGGTGGGGAACAGGTTGACCCCACGCAGGATGATCAGGTCATCGGTGCGCCCGGTGACCTTCTCCATCCGCCGGAACTCCGGCCGCGCGGTACCCGGCAGCAGCCGGGTCAGGTCACGCGTGCGGTACCGGATGATCGGCAGCGCCTCCTTGGTCAGCGAGGTGAACAGCAATTCGCCGATCTCGCCCTCGCCCAGCACCTGCTCGTCGATCGGGTCGATCACCTCGGGGTAGAAGTGGTCCTCCCAGATGTGCAGCCCGTCCTTGGTTTCCACGCACTCCTGGGCCACCCCGGGACCCATCACCTCGGACAGCCCGTAGATGTCGACCGCGTCGATGCCCATGCGGTCTTCGATCTCCGCGCGCATCTGCTCGGTCCACGGCTCGGCGCCGAAGATGCCCACCTTCAGCGAGGTGGACCGCGGGTCGATGCCCTGGCGGTCGAACTCGTCGAGCAGGGTGAGCAGGTAGGTCGGCGTGACCATGATGACGTCCGGCTCGAAGTCGACGATCAGCTGCACCTGGCGCGCGGTCATGCCGCCGGACGCCGGGATCACCGTGCAGCCCAGCTTCTCCGCGCCGTAGTGCGCGCCGAGGCCGCCGGTGAACAGGCCGTAGCCGTAGGCCACGTGCACCTTGTGCCCCGGCCGTCCGCCCGCCGCCTCGATCGAGCGCGCCATCACCGTGGCCCAGGTGTCGAGGTCGCGTTCGGTGTAGCCGACCACGGTGGGCTTGCCGGTGGTGCCGCTGGAGGCGTGGATCCGGCGGACCTGGTCCTGCGGCACGGCGAACATGCCGAACGGGTAGTTGTCGCGCAGGTCGTGCTTGGTGGTGAAGGGGAACTTCGCCAGGTCGGCCAGCGACCGGCAGTCCGACGGCTTCACCCCGGCCTCGTCGAACTTCCTGGTGTAGAGCGGCACGTTGCGGTAGGCGTGCTCGAGTGTCCACTGCAGACGTTCCAGTTGGACGGCCTGGAGCTCGGTTCTGTTCACGACTTGTCCTTCGGTCCGATCACGCGGCTGCGGCCGCGGAACTCCGCGATCACCGCGCCGTCCGCCCGGCGCACGGTCACGTCGTAGATCCCGTTGCGCCCGTAGCGGGTGCGCTCGGCCGCGGTCGCGGTGAGTTCGTCACCGAGCCGGGCCGGAGCCACGAAGTCGATCTCCGCGCCGGCCGCCACGGTCACCGGGCCATGGCTGTTGCAGGCGCAGGCGAAGGTGGTGTCGGCGAGCAGGAAGAGGTAGCCGCCGTGGGCGAGGTCGTGCCCGTTGACCATCGACGAGCTGACCTTCATCCGTGCGACGGCCCGCCCACCGGCGGCCTCGACGAGTTCGATGCCCAGCGCCCTGGACGCCTCGTCGGCCTCGAACATGCGCTGGGCGGCGTTGGTATCCATCGGCGCTCCACTCTTGCTAACTGACCGAATGGACGGTTAATAATGTTTCCGGTCGAATGCGGTGTCAAGTGTGGAGGTGCGCGTGGAAGCGATCGGGGTGATCGGCGGTGGCCGGATGGGGGCCGGGATCGCGCAGGTCTTCGCCGCGACGGGGGCGCGGGTGGTGGTCGTCGAAGGCGACGCCTCGGCCGCCGACGCCGCGCGGGAGCGCGTGCTGACCGGCCTGCGGCGGGCGGCCGAGCGCGGGAAGCTCGACGGCACCCCGGAAGAGGTCATCGAACGGGTGAGCGTGTGCACCGCGATCGACGAGCTGCCCTCTGACGCCGCGCTGGTCGTCGAGGCCGTGCCGGAGGTGGCCAAGCTGAAGGTCGACGTGCTGACCGCCGCGGAGCGGGCCGTCGGCGAAGGCACCGTGCTGGCCACCAACACGAGTTCGCTGTCGATCACCGAACTGGCCGCCGCGCTGGCGAAGCCGGACCGGTTCCTCGGCATGCACTTCTTCAACCCGGTGCCCGCCTCCAAGCTGGTCGAGGTGGTGCTCGGGCCGGAAACCGCGGCCTCGGTGCGCGACCAGGTGCTGAACTGGGTGGGCGTGCTCGGCAAGAGCGAGGTCGTGGTCCGGGATTCGCCGGGCTTCGCCACCAGCAGGCTCGGCGTGATGCTCGGCCTCGAAGCCATCCGCATGCTGGAGGAGGGCGTGGCCGACGCCGAGTCGATCGACCGCGCGATGGAACTGGGCTACCGCCACCCGATGGGTCCGCTGCGCTCCACCGACCTGGTCGGCCTCGACGTGCGCCTGGCCATCGCCGAGTACCTGGCGAGCACCCTCGGCGACCGCTTCGAGCCGCCGCGGCTGCTGCGGGAAAAAGTCGAAAAGGGCGAGCTGGGCCGCAAGACGGGCAAGGGTTTCCACGACTGGAGCTGAGCCATGCCGGATGTCTTCGATCCGACGGTCTTCGCCGGCGGCCTGCCGCACGAGGCCTTCCGGGAGCTGCGGGACACCGCGCCGGTCGCCTGGCAGGAGGAGCGGGAGGTGCTGGGCTGGCCCGCCGGGCCCGGCTACTGGGCGGTGACCCGGCACGCGGACGTCAAGCACGTGCTCCGCACGCCCGAGGACTTCTCGTCCTGGCTCGGTGCCACGCAGATCCGCGACCCCGAGCCGGACGACCTGGCGTTCATCCGCCGGGCGATCCTCAACATGGACGCGCCGGAGCACAACCGGCTGCGCAAGGTCGTCGCCGCGGTGTTCACCCGGAAGCGGCTCGAACGCTCGGCCGAGCGGATCGCCGAACGCGCGCGGCGGCTGATCGGCGCGGTGGCGGATCGTGGCGAATGCGACCTGCCGGTCGACGTGACCGACGACTTCCCGCTGCTCAACCTGGCCGACCTGCTCGGCGTGCCCGCCGAGGACCGCGAACTGCTGCTGCACTGGACCAACCGGGTGATCGGCTACCAGGATCCGGAGCACGCCGAGGTGATCCTCGGTGACGACGGCAAGCCGCTCAACCCGCGGTCTCCGGCGTTGCTCGCGGACATGTTCGCCTACGCGCGCCAACTCGCCGACCGCAAGCGCGCCGAACCGGGCGACGACCTGATGACCGCGCTCGTCCGCGCCGAACTCGATGGCGCCGAGCTGGACATGTTCTTCTTCCTCGTGGTGATCGCGGGCAACGACACCGTGCGCAGCGCGCTGCCCGGTGGCGTGCACGCCCTGGTCGAGCACCCCGAGCAGTACGCCCGCCTGCGCGAGCACCCGGAACTGCTGCCGTCCGCGATCGAGGAGATGCTGCGCTGGCACCCGCCCGTGCTCAGCTTCCGGCGCACCGCGACCAGGGACGTCGAACTCGCCGGTCAGCTCATCCGCGCCGGCGACAAGGTCGTCGTCTACCACGCGTCCGCGCACTTCGACGAGCGCGCGTTCCCGGACCCGTTCGAGTTCGACATCACCCGTGAGCCGAACGACCACCTGGCCTTCGGGCAGGGCCCGCACGTGTGCCTCGGCGCCCACTTCGGGCGATTGCAGATGCGGATCTTCTTCGCCGAGTTCCTGCGCGCGCTGCCGCAGGTCCGGCCGGCCGGGGAGGTCCGGTACCTGACGTCGAACTTCATCAACGGCGTGCTGCACCTGCCGCTCGCCTGGGGCGGATAGCTGGTGTTCACCAGCTCGCCCGGTTACAGTACTTACTGAACGTACGGTTGGTAATTCCGGGAGGTCGGACTCGATGGCAGTGCTCCGCAGCTACGTCTCGGGTGGGTGGCAGACACCGGACGCGGAAGGTGTCCCGCTGCACGACGCGGTCACCGGGGAAGAGGTCACCCGGATCTCCTCGGCCGGGATCGACATGGGCGCCGCGCTGGAGCACGGCCGCCGCGTCGGCGGCCCCGCCCTGCGTGAGCTGACCTTCCACCAGCGCGCGAACCTGCTCAAAGCGCTCGGCTTGCACCTGCGCGAGCACCGCGACGAGTTGTACGCGCTGTCGGCGCGCACCGGTGCCACGCTCGGCGACTCGAAGTTCGACATCGACGGCGGCATGGGCGTGCTGCTGAGCTACGCCAGCAAGGCCAAGCGCGAACTGCCCAACGACACCGTCTACGTCGACGGCGCGGTCGAGCCGCTGAGCAAGGGCGGCACCTTCGCCGGCCAGCACATCTGCACGCCGATGCGCGGTGTCGCGGTGCAGATCAACGCCTTCAACTTCCCGGTCTGGGGTCCGCTGGAGAAGTTCGCGCCCGCCTTCATCGCGGGAGTGCCGAGCCTGGTCAAGCCGGCCAGCCAGACCGCGTACCTGACCGCCCGCCTGGTCGAGCTGATCATCGAGTCCGGGCTGCTGCCCGAGGGCGCGCTGCAGTTCGTCGCGGGCAGCGCCGGTGACCTGCTCGACCACGTCGCCGGGCAGGACCTGGTCTCGTTCACCGGTTCCGCGTCGACCGCGCAGCACCTGCGCGCGCACCCGGCGGTGGTGCGGCACTCCGTGCGGTTCACCGCCGAGGCCGACTCGCTGAACCTGTCCGTGCTCGGCCCGGACGCCAAGCCCGGCACCACCGAGTTCGACCTGTACGTCAAGCAGCTGGTCACCGAGATGACGGTCAAGGCTGGCCAGAAGTGCACCGCGATCCGGCGCGCGTTCGTGCCGGCCGAGCTGATCGACGACGTCGCGCAGGCGGCGAGCGAGCGCCTGGCGAAGGTGACCGTCGGGAACCCGACCAGCGAAGGCGTCCGGATGGGTGCGCTGGCCAGCCTGGAGCAGCGCGAGGAAGTCCGCCGCTCGCTCAAGTCGCTGCTCGACGCCGGTCGCATCGTCTTCGGTGACCCGGAGCGCGTGGACGTGGTGGACGCCGACGCCGAGCGCGGCGCGTTCATCTCGCCGGTCCTCCTGCGTGCCGACGACGCCGACCGCGCCGAGCCGCACGAGGTCGAGGCGTTCGGGCCGGTGTCCACGCTGATCCCGTTCACCTCGGTCGACCAGCTCATCGACCTGGCCGCCCGTGGCCAGGGCAGCCTGGCCGGATCGGTGGTGACCGGCGACACGGCGTTCGCGCGGGAGGTCGTCCTCGGGGTCGCGCCGTGGCACGGCCGCGTGCTGGTGCTCGACGCCGACGACGCGAAGGAGTCCACCGGCCATGGCTCGCCGATGCCGCAGCTGGTGCACGGCGGCCCGGGTCGCGCGGGCGGCGGAGAGGAGATGGGCGGTATGCGCGGCGTGCTGCACCACATGCAGCGCACGGCCGTGCAGGGCAGCCCGAAGGTGCTGGCCGCGGTGACCAACCGGTGGGTGGAGGGTGCCGACCGGAGCGCCACCGAGACGCACCCGTTCCGGAAGTCGCTGGCGGAGCTGAAGATCGGCGACTCCGTGACGGCGGGCCCGCGCACGGTGACGCTGGAGGACATCGAGCACTTCGCCGAATTCACCGGGGACACCTTCTACGCGCACATGGACGAGGAGGCCGCGAAGGCGAACCCGTTCTTCGGCGGCCGGGTCGCCCACGGGTACCTGATCGTGTCGTTCGCCGCGGGGTTGTTCGTTTCCCCGGAGCCCGGTCCGGTGCTGGCGAACTACGGCCTGGAAAACCTCCGCTTCCTGACGCCGGTGTTCCCCGGTGACGAGCTGACCGTGACGCTGACGGCGAAGCAGATCACCCCGCGGGAGAACGCCGAGTACGGCGAAGTGCGGTGGGACGCCGACGTGACCAAACAGGACGGTGCGTCGGTGGCGAAGTACGACGTGCTCACGCTGGTGGAGAAGGAGGCGAAATGACCGCGGTCGCCGAACTGTCCGAAGAGGACCTGCAAGCGCACTTCGAGCGGACCATCGCGCGCGACCAGCGGATCGAGCCGCGCGACTGGATGCCCGAGGCGTACCGGAAGACGATGATCCGGCAGATCGCCCAGCACGCGCACTCCGAGATCATCGGCATGCAGCCGGAGGGCAACTGGATCACCCGGGCGCCGTCGCTGCGCCGCAAGGCGATCCTGCTGGCCAAGGTGCAGGACGAGGCCGGGCACGGGCTGTACCTGTACTCGGCGTCGACCACGCTCGGCGCCGACCGCGCGGACCTGACCGACAAGCTGATCAACGGCAGGCAGAAGTACTCCTCGATCTTCAACTACCCGACGCTGACCTTCGCCGACGTCGGCGTGATCGGCTGGCTGGTCGACGGCGCGGCGATCTGCAACCAGGTCCCGCTGTGCCGCAGTTCCTACGGGCCGTACGCGCGCGCGATGATCCGGATCTGCAAGGAGGAGTCGTTCCACCAGCGGCAGGGGTACGAGCTGCTGATGACGATGATGCGGGGTACCCACGCGCAGCGCGAGATGGTGCAGGACGCGGTGGACCGCTGGTGGTGGCCGTCGCTGATGATGTTCGGCCCGCCGGACGCCGAGTCGCCGAACACCGCGCAGTCGATGGCCTGGAAGATCAAGCGCCACACCAACGACGAGCTGCGCCAGCGGTTCGTGGACATGTCGGTGCCGCAGGCCGAGGCGCTCGGGGTCACCTTCCCCGACCCGGACCTGAAGTGGAACGCCGAGCGCGGGCACTACGACTTCGGCGAGATCGACTGGTCCGAGCTGAAGCGGGTGATTTCGGGTGACGGCCCGTGCAACGCCGAGCGGATCGAGCGGCGGCGCAAGGCGCAGGACGAAGGCGCGTGGGTGCGTGAGGCAGCCGCCGCACACGCGGCCAAGAAGGGGGCGTCGGCATGAAGCACGACTGGCCGTTGTACGAGGTTTTCGTGCGGGGCAAGCGCGGGCTGAACCACGTGCACGTGGGCTCGCTGCACGCCGCGGACGACGAGATGGCCGTGCGGCACGCGCGTGACCTGTACACCCGGCGCAACGAGGGTGTGAGCATCTGGGTGGTCAAGGCCGCCGCCATCACCGCGTCCAGCCCGGACGAGAAGGACCCGTTCTTCGCGCCCAGCGGCGACAAGGTGTACCGGCACCCGACCTTCTACGACATTCCCGACAACGTCCCCCACATGTGAGTGCTGTGACTCTGCTCGGGGGACGCCCCCGGACCCCCGCAAAGAGGTGAAGGATGTCCTTTGACAACGCGTACGAGGCCCTGAGCGAAGGCACCGACGACTCCCGCTGGGCGTTCGGCACCGGCTTCGACGACCCGCTGTCCGGTGTGGACACCACGGTGCCGTCCGGAGTGGACGCCGCCGAGCTGGCCGCCTACTGCCTGATGCTCGGTGACGACGCGCTGATCATGTCGCACCGGCTGCAGGAGTGGTGCACGAACGCACCCGAGCTGGAGGACGAGGTCGCGCTCGCGAACATCGGTCTCGACCTGCTCGGCCAGGCCCGGCTGCTGCTGGCCCGCGCGGGCAAGGCCGACGGCACCGGCCGCGGTGAGGACGAGCTGGCGTTCCTGCGCGACAGCGGCGAGTTCCGCAACGTGCGCCTGGTCGAACTGTCCAATGGGGACTTCGCCTTCTCCGTCGCCCGGCTGCTGGTGTTCAGCACCTGGCGGCTGGCGCGGTTCCAGCGGCTCACCTCGTCGGCGGACCAGGTGCTCGCGGCGATCGCGGCCAAGGGCGTCAAGGAACTGGTCTACCACCGCGACTACGCGGCACAGTGGACGGTCCGGCTCGGCGACGGGACCGAGCTGTCGCACGAAAAGATGCAGGCCGGGCTCGACGCGGTGTGGTCGTACACCGCGGAACTGTTCCAGGGTACGGATGCCGAGCTGCGCGCCGAATTCGACGACGTGCTCGCGCAGGTGCTTTCCGCGGCCACGCTGCGACTTCCGTCCGCTTCGCCGGTCGCCGGGAGCGGTGGCCGCCAAGGCAGGCACACCGATGAGCTGGACTCGCTGCTCGCCGAGATGCAGAGCGTGGCCCGCGCGCACCCCGGAGCGACGTGGTGAGCGCGCACGCCGTGGCCGAGACGGTCACCGATCCCGAGCTGCCGATGGTGACCCTGGCGGAGCTGGGCGTACTGCGTGAGGTGTCCGAAGAGGACGGACGGGTGACGGTGGCGATCACGCCCACCTACACCGGCTGCCCGGCCATGGACACCATGCGCGACGACCTGGAGCACGCGCTGCGGCACGCCGGGTACCGCGAGGTCGAGGTCCGCACGGTGCTGCACCCGGCGTGGACCACCGACTGGATCAGCGAATCCGGGCGCCGCAAGCTCGCGGAGGCCGGGATCGCCCCGCCGGGCACCGCGCCGAAGCGGCCGTCCGGCCCGATCCCGCTGACCCTGAGCGCCCCACCGTCGCGGACCACCTGCCCGCGCTGCGGTTCCGCGGACACCGAACGGCTGTCGGAGTTCAGCGGCACGGCCTGCAAGGCGCTGAACCGGTGCCGCGCCTGCGCCGAGCCCTTCGAGCACTTCAAGGAGATCTGAGTGACGACGACGAGGACCCGCCGGCGCTCGGAGTTCCACCCGCTGCGGGTGGCCGGGGTGGAGCGCCTGTGCGACGACGCCGTGGCCGTCACCTTCGACGTCCCCCCGGAACTGGCCGAGGAGTACGCGTTCCTCCCCGGTCAGTCGATGACCCTGCGACGGGTGGTCGGGGATCGGGAGGAGCGCCGGTCCTATTCGATCTGCGCGCCCGCCGGCGCGGGGCCGCGGATCGGGGTGCGCGAGGTGCCGGGCGGCATGTTCTCCAGTTGGCTGGTGCACGAGGTGGCCGCCGGGGACGTCGTCGAGGTGCTGCCGCCGACCGGCAACTTCACCCCGGATCTGGACCAGGCCGCGCACCACGTGCTGGTCGCGGCCGGTTCGGGCATCACCCCCATCCTGTCCATCGTGTCCTCGGTGCTGGCCGACCCGGGGTCCTCGGCGACGCTGCTCTACGGCAATCGCCGCACTGACACGGTGATGTTCGCCGACGAGCTGGCCGACCTGAAGGACCGCTACCGCGAACGCCTGGAACTGGTGCACGTGCTGTCCAGGGAACCGCGGGAGGCGGAGCTGTTCAGCGGGCGGCTGGACGGCGAGAAGCTCAGCGAGCTGATCGACCGGCTGATGATCGCCGAGCGGGTGGACCACTGGTGGCTGTGCGGGCCGTATGGCATGGTCACCGACGCGCAGGACGTGCTGGAGCGCCGCGGTGTGCCGCGGGAACGCGTGCACCAGGAACTGTTCTACGTGGACGACCTGCCGCCCGCGCCCGTCCGGCACCCGGACGCGCGCATCGAAGGCCCGAGCAGCGACGTGACCATCGTGCTGGACGGCCGGGCCACCACCGTGCCGCTGTCCCGCGAAGAGTCCATCCTGGACGGTGCGCAGCGGCTGCGGCCCGATCTGCCGTTCGCCTGCAAGGGCGGGGTGTGCGGCACCTGCCGGGCGAAGGTGACCGACGGGAAGGCCGACATGCGGCGCAACTTCGCCCTCGAGCAGTCCGAAGTGGACGCGGGCTTCGTGCTCACCTGCCAGAGCTTCCCGTCGGCCGACCGGCTAACCGTGGACTTCGACTCGTGACAGGCTGACCTGGCGCAGCAGCACCGCGACCAGCGCGGCGGCGACGAGCAGCACACCGGCCCCGATCAGCATGGTGACGTTCATGCCGTCGGTGAACGCTTCGTGGGCACCGCGCAGGAAGCCGGGAGCCACCTCGGGCGGCAGGTTCGCGGCGACCGCGACCGCGCCGCCGAGGGTGTCGCGCGCGGCTTCGGCGGCCTCGGCGGGCAGCCCGGCCGGCACGTCGACGGCCGACCGGTAGACCGCCGCGCCGATCGTGCCCAGCACCGCCATGCCCAGCGCACCACCGAATTCGGTGCTGGTCTCGGACAACGCCGAGGCCGCGCCCGCGCGCTCCGGCGGCGCGGTGGCCAGCACCACCTCGGTGGCCAGCACGGTTACGATCCCCATGCCCAGCGTCATCAGCCCGCCCCCGGCGAGCAGCAGGGCCAGCCCGCTGTCCGGCGTGGAGAAGCTGAAGACCACATACCCCGCCGCGCTGATCGCCAGGCCGCCGCCCATCAGGGAGGCCGGGCGGACCTTCGTCGCCAGCGTGCCGCCGAGCGCCAGCCCGGCGAACATGCCGATCATCGTCGGCAGTGTCCACAGTGCTGCCGCGAGCGGGCTGTACCCGAGCACCGACTGCAGGTACTGGGAGCTGAAGAAGGCCAGGCCCATCATCGCGAACTGGGTCACCGTGGTGGTGGCGATGGCCGTGCTGAACCGGCGGCCGGCGAACAGGTTCAGGTCGATCAGCGGGTCTTCCTGCGAGCGTTGCCGCTGGACGAACAGCACGCCGAGAGCGAGCCCGGCGATCAGCGCGGCGATCGCCCGCCAGTCGCTCGCCCCCGCGGCCAGTTCCTTGATCCCCCAGATGATCGGCAGCACCGCGGCGAGCGAGAGACCCGCGCTGAGCAGGTCGAACCGGCCCGGCCGCGGATCGGTGAACTCGGGCAGCAGCAGCGGCGCGAGCACCAGCATCACCACCATCACCGGCACGTTGATCAGGAACACCGAGCCCCACCAGAAGTGTTCGAGCAGCACCCCGCCGACGATCGGGCCGATCATCACGCCACCGCCGAACCCGCCGGTCCAGATGCCGATCGCGGTCCGGCGCTGGTCGGGATCGGTGAACATGTTCCGGATCAGCGCCAGGGTGGACGGCGCCAGCGTCGCCCCCGCGACACCGAGCAGCGCGCGGCTGGCGATCAGCAGTTCGGGGCTGGTGGAGTAGGCGGCGGCCACCGACGCCAGGCCGAACAGGGCCGCGCCGCCGAGCAGCAGCTTGCGGCGGCCGATCCGGTCGCCGAGCGAACCCATGGTGATCAGCATCCCGGCCAGCAGGAAACCGTAGATGTCGATGATCCACAGCAGCTGCGTGCTGCTGGGGGTGAGGTCCTCGCTGAGGAACGGGATCGCGTAGAGCAGCACGCTCATGTCCATCGACACGAGCAGGCAGGCCAGTACGAGCACGGCGAGGCCGAACCAGTCCTTGCGGCTGGCTTTGGCGGTCATGGTGATTCCCCTCGGAATACGGTGTACGCGGAGATCGTGCGTACAAGATACGCATGCCGTAATCGGGCGCACAAGCAGCATATATGCTGGTCAAATCGTCACGCGACCATTTCGTCACGGACGCCGTGGTAGCATTTCGTCACAAAAATGGGGCGTGTGGAAATGAGCTGTGTGGAATGCGGTGAGCCGCTCGAGGTGCCCGCGCGGGGCCGCCGGCCGCGGTACTGCTCGCGGTCCTGCCAGGCGAAGGCCTACCGCGCGCGGGTGGCCGCCGGGGCGACGGTGGCCCGGACGGCGGACCCGGACCGGGCGCTGACGATCGAGGCGATCGTCCAGGCGGCGATCGAGGTGGCCGACGCCGAAGGCGCGAGCGCGCTGTCGATGCGCCGGATCGCCGCCGAACTCGGCGCGGGCACGATGTCGCTCTACCGGTACGTGCCGGGCAAGGACGAACTGCTCTCGCTCATGGTCGAAGAGGTGATCGCCCGGCAGTCGCCGCGCTCGCCGGGGCTGACCGGCTGGCGGGAGCGGATGACCGCGGTCGCACGCTACGACTGGGAGCTGTACCAGCGGCACCCGTGGGTGCTGCCGTTCGTCACCACCCCGCGCACGGTGCTGCTGCCCAACATGACCGAAGAGGTGGAGTGGGCGCTCGCCTCGTTCGACGGGCTCGGCCTGTCCGCGGTGATGAAGTTCCAGCTGGTGCTGACGGTGAACCACTACACCAGCGGGATCGGCCTGCTGATGGCCAACGACTGGGAGGCCCGGCGGGCGTCCGGGGTGGACATCGAGCAGTGGTGGGAGACCACCGGCCGCGACCTCGCCGGCAACGTGGTGGCCGAGGACCACCCCAGGCTGAGCGAGCTGATGTCGGAGCAGTCCGAGGTGACCCTGTTCGACGAGACATTCGAATTCGGGCTGGCCAGGGTGCTCGACGGGATCGCGCTGCTGCTCGACCGGTGATGACGAACATCATCCGTGGTAGTCCACATCGTCACCTGGTGATCCTCTCCCATTCGCGAAATGCTCGACCCGTCAAACGGGAAAAGGAGCAAATCGGTGCGGAAACTCATTTCGGCTGCCGTTGTGTCCATCGCCGCGGCCGGTGGCCTCGGCCTCGCCGCGATGCCGGCTTCGGCCGGTGTCCTGGCGGGTAGCTGCAGCTCGGGCAACTTCTGTCTGTTCGAGAACAACGACTACAACAACGGCAACACGAACCACTGGCTCGACCTCAGAAGCGATGACTGGGACCTGCGCAACAACTACTGGGTCGGGTCCAACGACAGCATCGACAACGAGACCAGCTCGGTGAAGAACCGCCGTGGCTGCCAGGTGCGGTTGTGGCAGCACGTGGGCGGCACGGGCGCGCACACGCGGATCGAGAACAACCAGGACGACGGCTTCCTGTCGAACAACGCCGTCGGGGACAACCGGCTCAGCGCGGTCGACATCTGCGCGCCGGACCTGTAACCAGCCGATTCGTGGGTGCGCCGGGCCCCCGGTGCACCCACGACCGCTTCCGCGGAGGGAGTCGTTGTGCGTGCCCGGATCGCCCCTGTGCTGCTCGGCCTGCTGGCCCTCGCCGGTTGCGCCGGGGAGGAACCACCACCGCCGCTGCCCGCCGAGGCGTTGCCGGTGAGCGGTTTCGTGCTGCCCTTCGACGAATACCAGCTGGCCACGCCGGATCGGGTCACCGTGGAAAAAGCGCGATCGACGCTGGCTGAAACGTGCATGCGCGCGCGTGGGCACGAGGTGGACATTCCGGAGATCAGCGGTTCGAACGCGGCCGCCGGAACGGAAAACAGTCGCCGATACGGTTTGGTGGACGAATCGGTGGCGACGCGCTTCGGTTACCATTTTCCGAGTGACCAGGCGACCGAAAACCGGTCGCTGCGGCAGCAGGAATGGGAAGCCGGGCTGAGTAAGGAAATACGCACGCTGCTCGACGGGGAAAACGGTTGCTCGGACGAAGCCCAGCGTGAACTGCGCAAGGACGCCCCGGCCGCCGACACCGGCTGGCTGACCGATCAGGACTTCAGCGCGCTGGAGGCGTCCGCCGAGCTCGAACCCGTTGCCGCCGCACGGGAAGGCTGGCGCACCTGCATGGCAGGGCACGGCTTCGCCTACGCGACCCCGGAAGACGCGATCGCCGACGCGAAGTGGCAGCTGGATTCCCCGGCGCCCTCGCCGGAGGAGGTGCGGACCGCGCAGGCGGACGTGGGCTGCAAGCAGTCCACCGGGCTGGCGCGGATCTGGCACGAGGCCGAAACCGGGCTGCAACGGCAGGTGATCGAGCGGGAGCGGACGCGGTTCGACGAAATCAAAACGGCCAACCAGGCGAGGGTGGCCAACGCCCACCGCGTGCTCGGGAGCTGATCCGGGCTCCCAGCGAGATCGGTGAGGCGGCAGAATCAGCCCATGGATCCTGCGGTGGTGGCACTGGACATCGGCGGCACGGCGATCAAAGCCGCGTTGCTCGACCGTGACCTGACCGAGCTGGCGGTGCTGCGGCAGCCGACCGCGCGAGCGCTCGGCGGGCACACCACCGCGGCGGCGGTCGCCGAGCAGGTGGTGGCGATCACCGCGGAACTGACCGGCGGACGCGCGCCCGCAGGCGTCGGTGTGGTGGTGCCGGGCATCGTCGACGGCGGGGTGGCGCACTACTCGTCCAACCTCGGCTGGCGCGACGTGCCGTTCGAAGCGATCCTCGCCGAACGGCTCGGGGTGCCGGTGGCCTTCGACCACGACGTGCGCGCGGGCGGGCTCGCCGAAGCGACCGCCGGCGCCGCGCGTGGGGTGGTCAACTGCGCGTTCTTGCCGGTGGGCACCGGGATCGCGGTCGCGATCATGATCGACGGGAAGCCGTACGCGGCAGGCGGGTACGCGGGGGAGATCGGGCACGCCGACGTCGGCCACGGCCTGCCGTGCCCGTGCGGTGCGGTCGGGTGCCTGGAGGCGGTCGCGTCGGCCTCGGCGATCGGACGGCGGTACGCCGAGCGGACCGGGCGCCCGGACGAAGGCGCGCGGGTGGTGGTCGACGCGGCACGCGCCGGTGACCCCGACGCGAAGGCGATCTTCGACGAGGCCGTCGACGCGCTGGCCCGCGGGCTGCGCCTGCTCACCACGGTGGTCGCCCCGGAGGTGGTCGTGCTCGGGGGCGGGCTGTTCAGCGCGGGGGAGTTCCTGGTGGAGCCGGTGCGCCGCGCGCTGGCCGGGTACCTGACCTTCCAGCGGCCGCCCGAACTGCGGGTGGCCGAACTCGGGGATCGCGCCGGTTGCCTCGGCGCGGGGCTGCTCGCCTGGCAGGTGACCGATGCCGCTCGTCTCGGCGCGTGAAATCCTGCGGCCCGGCCGGGTCGCGTTCGACGTCATCCAGCTGGAGCAGCTGACCGCGGTGATCGACGGCGCGCAGGCGGTGCGCTCGCCGGTCCTGCTGCAGATCAGCCGGGCCGCGGTGCGCTACCACGGCGCGCTGGCGCCGATCGCCGCCGCCGCACTGGCCGCGGCGAAGTCGGCGACCGTCCCGGTGGCGCTGCACTTCGACCACGTGGACTCGCTCTCGCGCATGACCGAGGTGGTGGAACTGGGCTTCGGCTCGGTGTTGTTCCGGGTGTCCACTTCGGACTTGGCGGTGACGCGGGAGGTGGTGGAATACTGCCACCGCAACGGGGTCTGGGTGGAAGCGGGCCTGGGCGGCCGGGTCGACCCGGCGAACGCCGGCGAGTTCGCCGCGGCGACCGGGGTGGACACGCTGGCTGTGGGGGCGCGGGACGGCATGCCTGATCTGGATTTGATCTCGCGCTTGCGCCGGCGGACTGGTGTGCCGTTGGCGCTGGCGGACTGTCCGGTTGGTACTGATGGGGAGCTGGTTGCCGCTGTGCAGGCGGGGATCATGCGGTTGACTTGTGCCGATTTGGTGCGGCGGGTGTTCGCTGATGGGGTGATGGAATACCGGCACCGGAACCCGGCGGTGCATGATCCGTGTGCTTATCTGGCTGCGGGGCGGGATCGGTTGGCTGCTGAGGTCAGTCGGATACTGGAGTTGCATACGGGTTCTTGAGGGGTCTTCGCCGTGTTTTTGGCTGGGGACCGGGGCGGGATGGGGAGTGTGGGCGGTGCTGGCTCCCGTCGCCGGGTCACGTTTGGTGCCGGGGTTTGTGTGGTGCTGGGTCGTTTGTGGCCGGGGCGCGGGTGTGGTGTCGGGTGCCGTGTGTGGCCGGGGCGCGTTGGTGCCGGGTGGTGCCGTGAATGTGGCATTCACGGCGAAAAGTGCCGTGAATGTGGCATTCACGGCACCGGGAGGGCCTGGCGATGTCACGAATGTGGCTTTCGGGGCGGAATCGGCCCCCAAAGCCACATTCGTGACACTGGTCATGAGCAGACGGCGCCTTGGGCGGCTGAGCCCACTAGGCGTGCGTATTTCCCGAGAACCCCGGTTCGTCGGCTGGTGGGGGGCGTCCAGCCTTCTCGGCGTCGCGCGAGTTCTTCGGGGCTCACCCGCAGGTCCAGCGTTCGGGTGGTCAGGTCCAGCACGATCGGGTCCCCGTCGGCGACGAAAGCGATCGGGCCGCCGTGCGCGGCCTCCGGTGCCACGTGGCCGACGCACAATCCCGTGGTACCACCGGAAAAACGTCCATCGGTGAGCAGCAGGACGTCCTTGCCCAAGCCTGCGCCCTTGATCGCGCCGGTGACCGCCAGCATCTCGCGCATGCCCGGGCCCCCGCGCGGGCCTTCGTACCGGATCACCACCACGTCACCGGCTTGCAGCGTGGGCAGTGCGTCCATCGCTGCCTTCTCGCCGTCGAAAACCCTTGCGGTGCCTTCGAAGAGCGTCGAGTCGAAGCCTGCGCTCTTCAC
Source organism: Saccharothrix sp. AJ9571 (assembly GCF_021725495.1). NCBI lineage: Bacteria > Bacillati > Actinomycetota > Actinomycetes > Pseudonocardiales > Pseudonocardiaceae > Saccharothrix > Saccharothrix sp. AJ9571. The sequence continues at coordinate 3,112,959 of NZ_CP091382.1, forward strand.
CACGGAACCTTCCGGCGCCAGGCTGCCGTGCAGGATGGTCAGGCCGCCGGTCGGGTGGATCGGGTTGGACAGCTTGCGCACCACCTCGCCGTCCAGTTCCGGCGGAGCCAATTCTTCCAGGTTCTCCGCGAGCGTCTTCCCGGTCACGGTGAGGCAGTCGCCGTGCAGGAGGCCCGCGTCCAGCAGTGCCTTCATCACCACGGGCACCCCGCCGACCCGGTCGACCGCGGTCATCACGTGCCGCCCGAACGGTTTCACGTCGGCCAGGTGCGGGACCCGGTCGCCGATGCGGGTGAAGTCGTCCAGCGTCAGCTCGACCTCCGCCTCGTGCGCGATGGCCAGCAGGTGCAGTACGGCGTTCGTCGACCCGCCGAGCGCCATCACCACGGCGATCGCGTTCTCGAACGCCTCGCGGGTGAGGATCTGCCGCGCGGTGATGCCCGCGGCGAGCAAGCCGACCACGGCCTCGCCGCTTTCGCGCGCGAACCGGTCGCGGCGGCGGTCCACCGACGGCGGGCTGGCCGAGCCCGGCAGCGACATGCCCAGCGCCTCGGCCGCGCAGGCCATCGTGTTCGCCGTGTACATCCCGCCGCACGCGCCCTCGCCCGGGCAGATGGCGCGCTCGATCTTGTCGACCTCTTCGCGGGTGATCAGCCCGCGCGCGCACGCGCCGACCGCCTCGAAGGCGTCGATGATGGTGACCTCCCGACCGTCCACCGTGCCCGGCAGGGTCGAGCCCGCGTAGAGGAAGACGGCGGCCACGTCGAGCCGCGCGGCGGCCATCAGCATGCCCGGCAGGCTCTTGTCGCACCCGGCCAGCAGAATCGCGCCGTCCAGCCGCTCGGCCTGCATCACCGTCTCCACCGAGTCCGCGATCACCTCACGGGACACCAGCGAGAAGTGCATTCCCTCGTGCCCCATGGAAATCCCGTCGGACACCGAGATGGTGCCGAACTCCATCGGGAAGCCGCCGCCGGCGTGCACGCCCTGCTTGCTCGCCTGCGCCAGCCGCTGCAGCGACAGGTTGCACGGGGTGATTTCGTTCCACGAGGACGCGATGCCGATCTGCGGTTTCGCGAAGTCGTCGTCCCCCATGCCGACGGCGCGGAGCATGCCGCGCGCCGCCGCTCGTTCCATTCCATCGGTGACGTCCCGGCTGCGTGGTTTCAGATCGGCCATCGGGCCATTCTGTCCGGCACACGAGCCCGGCGCGAGTCCGTGTGTGCGCTGGGCCGTTGCGGGTACCAAGGACAGCAGGTCGAGCCGGTGCCCGGGCGCTCGCTTGGCCGAGGCCCCGCAGGTTGTGCAGTCCAGCCTGCGGGGTCGCCGTTTGACAGGTTGTATGCCATGCGGGCTATATTCCTTGAGTGGCAACTACGTTCGAAGTGCTGGCCGAGCCCCGCCGCCGGGAGATCCTCGACCTGCTCCGCGCCGGGGAACGACCGGTCGGGGAACTGGTCGACCGGTTGACGCTCACCCAGCCCACGGTGTCGAAGCACCTGAAGGTGCTGCGCGAAGCCGGACTCGTCGAAGTCCGCCAGGACGCGCAGCGACGGTGGTACCGGCTGTGCCCCGAGCCGCTCGCCGAGATCGACGCGTGGCTCGCGCCGTACCGCGCGCTCTGGAATTCGCGCCTGGACGCGCTCGAACGCCACCTCGAAACCATGCCCGATGAGGAGGACCCGTCATGAATCCGGCCGTGTTGAGCGCGATCGGCGACAAGCCGGTACTGCGGTTCGAGCGCGAACTAGCGCACCCGCCGGCCAAGGTGTGGCGCGCGATCACCGAACCCGCCGAAATGGCGCGGTGGTTCCCGGCGTTGATCGCCGCCGAGCTGAAACCGGGCGCGAAGATGGAGTTCACCTTCCCCGGCGAGGACGAGCCGAGTTACGGCGAGATCCTCGAATACGACTCACCCAGGGTGTACGCCTTCCGCTGGAACGCCGACGTGCTGCGGTTCGAGATCCTGCCCGCGGAATCCGGCTGCGTGCTGGTGTTCACGCACACCATGGCCGAAGGCGCGCGGTTCACCGCGCACCGCACCGCGGCGGGCTGGGACACCTGCCTCGCGGCGCTCTCCGCGCAACTGGACGGGCGTACCGAGGAACCGCTCGACCACCGTCCGCTCATGGTGTCCTACCTGCGTGAATACGAGGTCGCGCGCGGCGAGGTCACCGAGGACGGAGTGGTGTTCCGGCTCGACGTGGTGTGGCGGGCGTTCGACACCGTGTGGGCCGCGCTCTCCGAGGGGAAACCGGTTGAGCTCGGGCAGGAGCCGCCGCTACCGTTCACCATCGGCCCGGTGCCGGCCGGTGAGGTGACCGCGGTGTGCGCGCCGCAGGACCTGACCTACCGGTGGCTCCACGACGGCGAGCCGGCCGGGCTGGTGCGCTGGCGCCTCGTCCACGATCCCGAACTCGCCACCCACGTGGAGCTGACCCAGACGATCCCGGCGAAATTGTCGGGGGTGCGCGCTACGGTACTCGCCGCCTGGCAGATCCGGCTCGAGCAGTTGTTCACCGAGCTGGTCCTCGGGGACCGGCCAGCTTGGCCCGAGCAGCGCTTCGCAGAACTAGTCCAGCGGTACCGGTGATCAAACTTTGGGGGTTTCATGGATTTGGCGATCGAGGCCAGTGGCCTGGTCAAGACGTTCGGCAAGACGAGAGCGGTGGACGGGGTCGACCTCGCCGTCCCGCAGGGGCGGGTTTACGGCTTCCTCGGGCCGAACGGCGCAGGCAAGACCACGACCATCCGCATGCTCGCCACCCTGCTGCGCCCGGACGGGGGATCGGCGCGCGTGTTCGGGCACGACCTGGCCACCGAGGCCGACGCGGTGCGCAAGCGGGTCAGCCTGACCGGCCAGTTCGCCTCGGTCGACGAGGACCTCAGCGGCATGGAGAACCTGGTGCTGCTGGCCCGGTTGCTCGGGTTCTCGCGGGCCGCTTCGAAGCGGCGGGCGACCGAACTGCTCGAGGCGTTCGGGCTCGATGAGGCCGCCGAGCGGCTGGTGAAGACGTACTCCGGCGGCATGCGTCGGCGGATCGACATCGCCGCCAGCATCGTCGTCGCGCCGGACCTGATGTTCCTCGACGAGCCGACCACCGGCCTCGATCCCCGCAGCCGCAACCAGGTCTGGGACATCGTGCGCGCGCTGGTCGCCGGCGGCACCACGGTTCTGCTGACCACGCAGTACCTGGAGGAGGCCGATCAACTGGCCGACCGGATCGCGGTGATCGACCGCGGGAAGATCATCGCCGAAGGCACTTCGGGGCAGCTCAAGGCTTCGGTCGGCACGGGTGCCCTGCACGTCCGGGTGGCCGAGCCGGAAATGCGCGAGGAGGCCGGTCGCGTGCTCTCGCGGGTGCTCGACGTGCCGATCGAGCACGATTCCGATCCGGTGGCGCTGACAGTGCGTGTACCCGAGCCGGACAAGGTGGCCGCGGCGCTGGCCGAACTGCCCGCCGCCGGGGTGAAGGTGGCCGCCTATTCGCTCGGGCAGCCGAGCCTGGACGAGGTCTTCCTGGCGCTCACCGGGCACACCGCCGAAAAGACCGAAGAAGAGCTCGAGGGGAGCGTGGCATGACCACCACATCAGCGCAGGCCACGTCCGCCCAGGTCGTCGACGACGGGCTGCTCAAGGCACTGGCCACCCGCGAACGGCCGCCGAAGCCGAGCGCGCTGTCCACCTCGTTCACCTTCGGCTGGCGCGCGCTGCTGAAGATCAAGCACGTGCCGGACCAATTGTTCGACGTGACCGCGTTCCCGATCATGATGACGTTGATGTTCACCTACCTGTTCGGGGGTGCGCTGGCCGGTTCCACCGAGAACTACCTGCAGTTCTTCCTGCCGGGCATCCTGGTGCAGAGCGTCGTGATGATCACCATGTACACCGGCGTCGGCATCAACGAGGACATCTCGAAGGGCATCTTCGACCGGTTCCGCTCGCTGCCGATCTGGCGGCCGTCGGTGATCGTGGGCGCGTTGTTCGGCGACGCCGTGCGGTACCTCCTCGGTGCGACGATCACCATCCTTTTGGGACTGTTGCTGGGTTTCCGGCCCGGCGGTGGGTTCGTCGGGGTGCTGGCCGGGGTGGCCATGCTGCTGGTGTTCTCGTTCAGCCTGTCCTGGGTGTGGACCATGTTCGGGCTGAAGTTGTCGACGTCGAAGTCGGTGATGGGCTGGAGCATGATGGTGCTGATGCCGCTGACCTTCGGCAGCAACATCTACGTCGACCCGGCCACCATGCCGTCGTGGCTGCGCACGGTGGTCGAGGTGAACCCGGTGACGCACCTGGTCAGCTCGGTGCGCGGACTGATGCACGGCACGGTCGTGGGTTCGGAACTGCTGTGGGTCTTCGGTTCGTGTGCCGTGTTGATCGCCGTGTTCGGCCCCATCACGATGCGTCTGTACGGTCGCCAACGCTGACATTTCCCGAGGCCCCCGCGACTCCTGTGCTCTTGTCCCTTGTCGCGGGGGCCTCTTCAGCCCTACCCTCGGCGCTAGAGCGATCTATCAAGTCCGGGAGGCGACGATGGATGATCGGGGATTGCGAATCCTGCGCTGGGTGCTGGCGGGGAGCCTGCTCACCACGGGCCTGCACTACGCGCACAACACGATCCGAGCGGAGGACTACCCGCCGGTCGAAGGCCTGAGCCTGCCCGCCACCCAATTCCTGGTCGGCGGCGGCTGGTTCGTCTTCGCCGCCTTCGCCGCCCTGGGCTACTCGGCCTACACCCGCCGCCGCTACTGGGCCGCGAACGCCTACCTGCTGGTCTTCTCGCTGTCGGGCGTGGCGAGCCTGGGCCACTTCCTCTTCGGGGTGCCGGACATCCCCGCCTTCTGGTTCGCCACCATCTTCACGGACCTGCTGTCCTCGCTGGTCCTATGGACTTTCATCACCTGGACCGCCATCCGCATCCGCACCACCCACGCCGAACCCCAACCCGCCTGACCCCCTGCGTGCAGATTTTGCCCACCCGAGCGCGGACCTCGACTACCCGAATGTCGAACTCGCCCGCCTGAATGCAGCACTCGCCTGCGGGAACGCGAAACTCGGCTGCTGGAGTGTCGAGTTCGGCTACCCGAGCGTGGAGTTCGCCTGTCTGAATGCAGGACTTGCCTGCCTGAGTGTGGAGTTCGCCTGCCTGAGTGCGGGACTCGGTTGCGTGAGCGCAGGTTTCGCCTGCGGGAACGTGAAACTCGGCTGCCTGAGTGTGGGGTTCGGTTGCTCGGGTGTGGAACTCACCTGTTCGAACGTGGGACTCGCCTGGTCGACCGCGAGCCCGCCCCGGTGCGGCGGCCCATCGTGGCGCGATCATCGGCTGCCCGAGGTCCGCCGGGTGCTGCCCGAGTGTGGAACTCGGGTACCTGAACGTGGGGTTCGGCTGCCCGAGCGTGGAGTTCGCCTGCCTGAGTGCGGGACTCGGTTGCGTGAGCGCAGGTTTCGCCTGCGGGAACGTGGAACTCGGCTGCCCGAGTGTGGGGTTCGGCTGCCCGAGCGTGGGACTTGCCCGGCCGTCCGCGAGCCCGTCCGTTGCGGCGGCCCATCGTGGCGTGATCATCGGCTGCCCGAGGCTCGCCGGGTGTTGCCCGAGTGTGGGACTCGGGTGTCTGAACGTGGGGTTCGGCTTCCTGAGTGTGGAGTTCAGCTTCCTGAATGTGGGTCTCGCTTGCCCGGCGGTCCGAATGTCGAACTCGGGTGCGGGGACGTGGGTTAGGTGTTGTGGGTTCGCAGGGTGCGCATGGCGTCGGCCAGGGAGGTGGAGGCGTCGGTGCCCAGCGGGGCCAGGACGATTTTGCGCAGGATTTCGGCGCATGCCCGCCGTGCTTCCAGTGCCACGGACAGGCCGTGGTCGGTGAGCACGGCGTAGGTGACCCGCCGGTCGTCCGGGGAGGGGACGCGGCAGATCAGGTCCGCGGCCACCAGGCGGTCCGCCACCTTCGTGAAGCCGCCGCTCGAGAGGGCGGCTTCGCCGGCCAGGCGGGTCATCGGCATGCGGTTGTCCGGCGAGCGCACCAGCCGCAGCAGGATGTCGAACGAGGCGGGCGCCAGGCCGAAGCGGTCGGCGATCTCGCCCATCAGTTTGTTCTGCGTGGCCAGGTAGCCCTCGATCACCAGGCCCCACCAGGTCACGATCTCGTCGTCGTCGGTACACGGATCCGGTCGCGTCACGAGCGCGAGTGTACCTCAAATCTCTCGCCGGAATATATCTTGCACGCGAGAGGTTATCGGGTTAGCTTGAGAACACCCCCGCTTCCCGAGGAGTAGCGATGTCCATCAAGACCAGCGGCCTCCACCACGTGACGGCCATCGGTGGCGACCCCCAGCGCAACGCCGACTTCTACCTCCGCACGCTCGGCCTGCGGCTGGTGAAGACGACGGTCAACTTCGACGACCCCGGCACCTACCACCTCTACTACGGCGACCAGTCCGGCAAGCCCGGCACGCTGATGACCTTCTTCCCGTGGAAGGACGCGCCCAGCGGGCGCCACGGCACCGGCCAGGCGACCACCACCTCCTTCTCCGTGCCGGAGAACTCGATCGGCTGGTGGAAGCAGCACCTCGAGGCCACCGGCCTGCGCACCAGCCGGGTGACCAACCGCGACAACGAGGACACGCTCTCCTTCGCCGACCCCGACGGGCTCAAGCTCGCGCTGGTCGCGCACCCGCAGGGCGACCCCCGCGACCCGTGGGACACCCCGCTCGTGCCCGCGCAGCACGCCATCCGCGGTCTGCACTCGGTCACCCTCTCGGTGTCCGAAGAGGACGCGACGGCGGGCATGCTGACCGACGGCATCGGCCTGAGCTTCGTCGAGCAGGACGGCAACCGGTTCCGCTTCGCCGCCGGTGAGGGCGGTCCCGGCGCGCTGGTCGACGTGCTGGTCACCCCGGACGCGCCGCGCGGCCTGGTCGCCTCCGGCGCCGTGCACCACGTGGCGTGGCGGGTGCCCGACGAGCAGACCCAGGTGGCCTGGCGCGAGGAACTGGTCGACCGCGGGGTGAACGTCACCTCCATCCTGGACCGCCAGTACTTCCGCTCGATCTACTTCCGCGAGCCCGGCGGCACGCTGCTGGAAATGGCCACCGACGAGCCCGGCTTCGCGATCGACGAGCCGCTGCTCGAACTGGGCCGCGCGCTGAAGCTGCCGCCGTGGCTGGAGCCGACCCGCGAGCAGATCGAGGCCTCGCTGCCGAAGCTGGAGCTGCCCGCCGAGAACGACATGGAGCGGAAATGACCGACCTCGCACTCGAGCACAAGTTCGTCGAAGGCGACCCGTCGGCGCCCGTGCTGCTCCTGCTGCACGGCACCGGCGGCGGCCCGGACGACCTGGTCGGCCTGGCCGGGGAGCTGAACCCGGGGGCGTCGCTGCTGGCGCCCGCCGGGCCGGTCTCCGAGCAGGGCGCCGCGAGGTGGTTCCGCCGCCTGAGTGAGGGCGTGTTCGACACCGAGGACGTCGTCTTCCGCGCGAACCAGCTGGCCGATTTCGTGCAGGAGGCGCGGGCGCTGTACGGCCTGCGGGACCGGCGGCTGGTCGCGGTCGGCTTCTCGAACGGTGCCAACATCGCGGCCGCGACCGTGCTGCTCCGCCCGGACGCGCTGACCGAGGCGATGCTGTTCGCCGCGATGTCACCGGTGCCGGACCCGCCCGCGCACGACCTGCGGCGCACCCGGGTCTTCCTGTCCAACGGCGAACGCGACCCGATGGCCCCGCTGGCTTCGACCGGGCAGTACGTGGAGTTCCTGCGCGAGCGGTCGGCCGAGATCACCGAGCACCGGCACGCCGGCGGGCACCAGATCACCCTCGACGGCTTGGCCGCCGCGAAGGCCTGGCTCGTGGTGTGATGGAAGCGACGGGCGTCCGTTCGGCCTACCGAACCTACTGACAAGTAGTATCCGGGGCGTCAGGAGGGGAGGGGCACCGTGGGTGCTCAGGAGAACTTCGCCGAGCGTGCGGGCAGGCTGGCGAGCATCGCCGCCCGCGCCGGCTACACGCTCGGCAAGCGCCTGCCCGGTGCCGACGCCGCCGAACGCGGCCTGCGCTCCCTCGAACGGCTCGCGCTGACCGAGCTGCGCAAGCGGCTGGAAGAGGTCGACGACCCGTACCTGGCCGCGCTGAGCGCCGCTTCGGCGATGAACGTCGGCAACGGACGGCACATCCGGCAACCGCTGACCGGTGAGATCCGCGGCACGGTGGTGGTGATGCCGTCCTCGGACACCGTCGAGCCCCTGCGCGCGGCGATGGCCGAGCTGCTGAACCGGTCCATCGGCTTCGGTCGCGAGCGCTCCCGCGAGTACCTGTACGCGATCATCCTGCGCCAGCTCACGCCGGACGAAGCACGGATCCTCTCGGCGCTGTCCGACGGCGCGCCGTTCCCGCTGATCGACGTCACCGAGCGCACGAGCCTCGGTGGCGCGGGGCGCGTCGTGCTGCGCAACGCCTCCACCGTGGGCAAGGCGGCCGGGGTGACCCTGCTCGACCACGTCCCCAGCTACGTCACCCGCTTGCTCGGCCTCGGCCTGGCGGAGCTGGACGAGGAAGTGCCGGAACTCGAGACCCAGTACGAAATCCTGATGACCGACGACCTGGTGCGAGCCGCGGAGAGCTCGGTCAAACGGGTGAAGTTCGTTCGCCGGACCGTGCACGTTTCGCGACTCGGCAAACAGTTCTGGGCTGCCTGCGATCCGGCCCGGAGCTGAGCATTGTCCCAGGTGGACGCCCGTGTGATCATGAGCCATGGGCGGCATCGTGGAGGACTTCGCACGCAACTGGCCGCTCTACTGCTCCATCCCGCTGATCGCCGCGCTGATCGGGTACACCACCAAGCTGGTGGCCATCCGGATGATGTTCCAGCCCCTGGAATTCGTTGGTGTCAAACCGTTCTTCGGCTGGCAGGGCGTGGTGCCCAAGCGCGCGGCCCGGATGGCGGGCATCGCCTGCGACACGATGACCCAGCAGCTGATCAAGCCGAGCGACGTGCTGAACCGGCTCGATCCCGGCCGCATCGCCAAGGAGATCGAAAAGCCGCTGCTGGCCGGCATCGAAGAGATCGTGCGCGTGGTGGCCGCCGAATACCAGCCGGGGCTGTGGGAATCGCTGCCGTCGCGGGTGCAGCGCCTGGTGATCAGCCGCGTGCAGGCGGAGTCCCCGCGCATGGTCGCCTCCCTGATGGACGGGGTCAAGCAGGACGTGGACAGCGTCTTCGACCTCAAGGACATGGTGGTCACCAGCCTGGTCAAGGACAAGCGGCTGCTCAACCGCATCTTCCAGGAGGCCGGTGACCAGGAGTTCAAGTTCATCGCCCGTTCCGGCATCTTCTTCGGCGGCGCCATCGGGGTGGTCCAGATGGTGGTCTGGATCCTGTTCAAGGTGCCGCTGATCATGCCGCTGTTCGGCCTGTTCACCGGCTGGTTCACCGACTGGCTGGCGCTGAAGATGATCTTCTACCCGAAGCAGCCGAAGCGGTACCTGGGCTTGTTCGAGTGGCAGGGCCTGTTCCTCAAGCGGCGTGCCGAGGTCTCGGAGTCCTACGGCGCGTTGATCGCCAAGGAGATCATCACCCCGCACAACGTGATCGAAGCGGTGCTGCGCGGACCCGCGTCGGACAAGGTGCTCGCGCTGGTCCAGCGGCAGGTGGACGCGGAACTGGCCAAGCACACCAGCCTGGCGCGGCCGCTGGTGGTGCTGGCCGTGGGCAGCAAGCGGTACCAGGCGATGAAGCTGCGGATCTCCGAGCTGATCATGGCGCGGCTGCCGGAAACGATGACCTACGTCGAGGACTACGCCGAAGACGCGATGGACATCCGGAACCTGCTGATCACGAAGATGAAGGAGCTGAGCCCGGAGGAGTTCGAGGGCCTGCTCCGCCCGGCGTTCCAGCAGGACGAATGGATCCTGATCGCCACCGGCGCGGTGCTCGGCTTCGCCGTCGGCGAAGCGCAGGTCCTGCTATTGGAGCACTTCTCCGCCTGATACCTTTTCCTGGTGTCGAACTCGAGTTCGAATGAAATGGCGGACGCGGTCGCGCGTTCGTGGCCGGAAACCCGCGCCGGCGACGAGCTGACCCTGCTCTGGGGCTTCCTCGACTTCCTGCGCGCGACGGCGGTCAACAAGGTCGCCGGGCTGAGCCGGGCCGAGGCCGTGGGGACGCCCTTCCCGGCGTCGCCGGAGATGAACGCGCTCGGCGTGCTGCGGCACCTCACCGCGGTCGAGCGGTGGTGGCTGACCATCGTCGGCGGCGGGAGCGACCTGCCGGACCTCTGGGGTGACACCGCCGACCACGACCACCTGTTCCGCCTCGGCAAGGAGCACTCGCCGGCCGAGGTGGTGGCCCTCTACCAGCGGGAATGGCGGATTTCGCGTGAGGCGCTGGCCGGGCTGGCAGCCGGTGACCCGGTCCGCCGCGCGGAGGAGGACAAGACCGTGCGGTGGGTCCTGACCCACCTGGTCCAGGAGACCGCCCGGCACGTCGGGCACCTCGATGTGCTGCGTGAATTCGCCGACGGCGAGGTCGGCGAGTAGGCCGCTCCCGCTGGGAAAAGTACCGGAGTACCCAGCGTATGCTTAGGCCAAACGTGCGCTTCGGGTCGCGTCTCGTGAGCGCTGCCACTACCGTGGCCAAAGTGAAACCGCTTCGTCACGAAGCGGTGTCGGCAGGCTGCGGCATTGTAGTCCAGCGAAACCGGCGATCCTACGTTACTGTTGCCATACTCACAGGGTTTTCTGCGTCTGCGCAGGTAGCGCGGGTGGACTAGTCCGTTCGGGCTGATGCCCCTTTGCGATTCTGTTAAGTTCGTTCGACATGTCCGGAAAGCACTTGATCGAATCCCCGACCAAGGCAGACGGTGCCGAACTCTGGCGAATCGCGCGCGATTCGCAGAAGCTTGATCTGAACTCGGCGTACGCCTATCTGCTGTGGTGCCGCGATTTCGCGGACACCTCCGTCGTCGCGCGCGACGACGGTGCCGCGGTGGGGTTCGTGATCGCCTACCGCAAGCCGTCCGATCCCGAGACGGCGCTGGTCTGGCAGGTCGCCGTCGACGCGTCCCAACGCGGAAAAGGGCTGGCCGGAGCGCTGCTCGACGCGTTGTTCGACCGGCTGGTCGGGCAGGGCGTGCGCTACCTCGAGACCACCATCACCCCGGACAACCAGGCGTCCATCAAGCTCTTCGAGTCCTTCGCGAAGCGCTGGGAAGCGGATCTGGAAAGCGCAGAACTGTTCGCTTCCGCCGATTTCCCGGACGACGACGGTGCGCACGAGCCAGAGGACCTTTATCGAATCGGGCCGCTGGCGCGCAAGTGATTCGCACATGGCCAATGGGGAAAATCCACAGGGACGGACGGAACTGCCGATGAACATGGAAATCTTCTCGAAACTCGAATCCGAGGTGCGCAGTTACAGCCGCGGCTGGCCGGTGGTCTTCGACCGGGCGCAGGGCAGCAAGCTCTTCGACGAGACCGGCAAGGAGTACCTCGACTTCTTCGCCGGCGCCGGCGCGCTGAACTACGGCCACAACAACCCGGCGCTCAAGCAGGCGCTGCTGGACTACATCGCGCGCGACGGCGTGACCCACGCGCTGGACATGTTCACCGTGGCCAAGCGCGACTTCCTGCAGACCCTGCAGGACAACATCCTGCTGCCGCGGGAGCTGGACTACAAGGTGGTCTTCCCCGGTCCCGGTGGCGCGAACGCCGTCGAAGCCGCGCTCAAGCTGGCCCGCAAGGTGACCGGCAAGGAGTCGGTCATCAACTTCACCAACGCCTTCCACGGCATGACCCTGGGCGCGCTGTCGGTGACCGGCAACTCGATGAAGCGCGGCGGTGCCGGTATCCCGCTGGTGCACGCCACCCCGATGCCGTACGACCGGTACTTCGACGGCGCCTACCCGGACTTCCTGTACTTCGAGCGGCTGCTCAAGGACTCCGGCAGCGGCCTGAACGAGCCCGCCGCGGTGATCGTCGAGGCGCTGCAGGGCGAGGGCGGCATCAACGCGGCCCGGCTGGAGTGGCTCAAGGGCCTGTCCGACCTGTGCGAACGGCACAACATCCTGCTCATCCTCGACGACGTGCAGATGGGCTGTGGCCGCACCGGCCCGTTCTTCAGCTTCGAGGACGCCGGCATCAAGCCGGACATCGTCTGCCTGTCGAAGTCGATCGGCGGCTACGGCCTGCCGCTCGCGCTGACGCTGATCAAGCCGGAACTCGACGTGTGGGAGCCCGGCGAGCACAACGGCACCTTCCGCGGCATCAACCCCGCGTTCGTCACCGCGGCCGAGGCGCTGCGCGTGTACTGGAGCGACGACAAGCTCGAGCGGTCGACCCGGGCCAAGGGTGAGCGCATCGCGTCGGTCTTCGACGAGATCGTGCAGACCTACCCCGAGGCCAAACTGGTCGCCAAGGGCCGTGGCCTGGCGCGTGGCCTGGAATTCCAAAGTGGAGAACTGGCCAACTCGGTGTGCGCGGAGGCCTTCGAGCGTGGTCTGCTGATGGAGACCTCCGGACCCGACGGCGAGGTGATGAAGCTGCTGCCGCCGCTGACCCTCAACGACGCCGAGCTGGAACAGGGACTGGAGCTCATCGGCGAGTCCATCCGCGCCGTGCTGACCAAGTAGGAAAGTGAAGGAGACACGACCTTGATCGTCCGCACCCTCGACGAGATCACCGACACCGACGCCGACATCAAGACGCCGAACTGGCGCAGCAAGCGCATCATCCTGGCGAAGGAGAAGGTCGGCTTCTCGGTGCACGAGACCACGCTCTACGCGGGCACGGTCAACGACTTCTGGTACGCCAACCACATCGAGGCCGTGTTCGTCTACGAGGGCGAAGGCGAAGTGGTCAACAAGGCCACCGGCGAGCGCCACGAGCTCAAGCCGGGGTCGCTGTACCTGCTCAACGACCACGACAAGCACCAGGTGCTGCCGAAGACCGACATGAAGACGGTGTGCGTGTTCAACCCGCCGGTCACCGGCCGCGAGGTCCACGACGAAAACGGTGTGTATCCGCTGGTGACCGAGGAATCCTGAGCGAAGAGCACTATTCGAGGAGGCGAGTAGCTTGACTCTGATGGACACCCGGATCGGGGACGCCTACCCGACCCGACTCCCGGCTGGGGAGTCCGGGGCGATCGACCGCCTGGACCCCACGGTGTGGGGCAGCGAAGCCGACGGTCCGATCGACGCCGCCACCTTGGCCTCGCACGACGCCAAGGGGTACTCGATGGTGGAGGGCCTGCTCTCCCCCGCCGAGGTGCAGACCTACTGGCAGGAACTCGTCCGGCTGTCCGGGGACGAGGTGCTGAAGGCCGACGATCGGGTGGTCACCGAGAAGTCCAGCGGCGAGGTCCGCTCGATCTTCGAGGTGCACAAGATCAGCGAGCTGATCGCCGAGCTGGTCCGGGATCCCCGCGTGCTCGACCGCGCGCGGCAGATCCTGGGGTCCGACGTGTACGTCCATCAGAGCCGGGTCAACTACATGCCCGGGTTCCGCGGGAACGGGTTCTACTGGCACTCCGACTTCGAGACCTGGCACGCCGAGGACGGCATGCCGGTGCCGAGGGCGGTCAGCTGTTCCATCGCGCTCACCGACAACTACCCGTTCAACGGCGGGCTGATGGTGATGCCGGGTTCGCAGCGCACGTTCGTGCAGTGCGCGGGCGAGACCCCGGAGGACAACTACAAGTCCTCGCTCAAGGAGCAGAAGGTCGGGGTTCCCTCGGAGCACGAGATCGCCAAGCTCGCCGCCGAGCACGGCATCGAGCAGTTCACCGGGCACGCGGGCTCGGCGCTGTGGTTCGACTCGAACATCATGCACGGGTCGGGGAACAACATCACCCCGTACCCGCGCTCGAACATCTTCCTGGTGTTCAACAGCGTGGACAACGCGGTGGTGGATCCGTTCGCGGCGGGAAAGCCGCGCCCGGAGTTCATCGCCGCCCGCGATTTCACGCCGGTCCGGCGCTGAATCGCGGCGGGCTGCGAGGGGTGGCTCTTCAGTAACCCTTCGCAGCCTGTTACGTTGTCTCCGTCACGGTTCGCCGGTGATGCGGCGGTTACTCCTCGCTCGGGGTGAGCCCACCCGCACCGGCACGTGGCAGTCGGCAACACCGCCCTGCACCATCAGATCGGGACTGATGGTGCAGGGCGATGTTGTTTTCCGCTCCGTTGTTCCAGCCCCGCCTTCCGCCGGGTTTGCGAGTAACGTCTTGTCCTGCTCGTCCACGACGCAGGGGAGGCGTAGTGAGCGAAGGGGATTTCGCGTCCCGGCAAGCCTGGTTCCAGCTGCTCGGACCGGTGCAACTGCTCGCCGGTTCGCGGCCGGTGCCCGTCGGCGGTCCGGGGGTGCGCGGGCTGCTGGCGCTACTGGCCTTGCGTGCCAACAAAGTCGTTCCACTGGACGACATCATCGACGCGCTCTGGGGTCATGATCCACCGGCGACCGCGCGGACCATCGTGCACGGCAACGTCTCGCACCTGCGCCGCGTGCTGCGGTCCATCCAGGGTGACGGCGGTGACGGCGCGCAGATCCACACCCGTCCGCCCGGCTACCAGTTGACCGTCGACCCGTCGCAGATCGACGTCCACCGCGCGCGGGCGCTGCTCGAATACGCCACCGCCGCCGGGGCGGAGCGCCGCGCGTCCGTGCTCGCCGAGGCGCTCGCGCTGTGGAAAGGTCCCGTGCTGTCCGGTGTGCCGGATTCGGTGCACGCGCCCGAATTGGAGGACCTGCGCCTCGCGGTCCACGGCGCCCGCGTCGACGCCGACCTCGAACTCGGGCGGCACGCCGAGCTGATCTCCGAGCTGACCACCATGGTGCGCGAGAACCCGTTGGCGGAGCGCACGATCGGCCAGCTGATGCGGGCGCTCTACCACGCCGGGCGCCGGGCCGACGCGCTCGCGGTGTACCGCCGCGCGGCCCGGCACGTGGTCGGCACGCTCGGCATCGACCCCGGCGCTGAGCTGCGCGAACTGCACGACCGCATCCTGCGCGACGACCTCACCGACCCGGCGACGTCGAAGGAACCACCGCCCCGGCTGGTCCGCGTCACCCCGGCCCAGCTGCCCGCCGCGATCCCCCGGTTCGCCGGCCGGGAAGGGGAACTGGCCTGGTTGGACGGTCTGACCGAGCAGGCGCGCCACGGCGTGAGCGTGGTCGGCGTGGTGACCGGGGCGCCCGGCGTCGGCAAGAGCACGCTGGCGATCTCGTGGGCGCACCGCAACGCGGAGAACTTCCCGGACGGCGTCCTGTTCGCGTCCCTGCGCGGGTTCGACCCGGCGCACCCGCCGCTCGAGCCGGGCGACGTGTCCACCCAGTTCCTGCTGGGCCTCGGCGTGCGGCCCGCCGAACTCCCGGAGAAGGCGCACGAACGGATCGCGCTGTACCGCTCGCTGCTGTCCGACGCGAGCGTGCTCGTGGTGCTCGACGACGCGCGCTCGGCCGAGCAGGTGCGCCCGCTGCTGCCGCCCGCGCCCGGCTCGGTGGCCGTGGTGACCAGCCGCGCCCGCCTGGACGGGCTGGTGATCGCCAACGCGGCCCGCATCCGGACGCTGGAGACCATGCCACCCGCCGACGCCGTGCGGTTGATCGAGGAGGTGGCGGGGCCGGGCGACTACGACAAGCTGGCCGAACTGTGCGGGTACCTGCCGCTGGCCCTGCGCGTGGCCGGCGCCCGGCTGGCCGCAAGTCCACAGTGGACTGTCGACGACCTGGTGGCGGAGCTGGCCGACGAGCGCACCCGGCTGACCGCGCTGGACGTCGCCGGGGCGGACGTGGCCCAGGCGAGCGTGCGGGTCGCGCTGGACGTGTCCCACCGCGGGCTGCCGGAGGCGGTCGGCGCGTTGTTCCGCCTGCTCGGCGCGTTCACCGGGGCGACGATCGGCCCGCACCTGGCCGCGGCGATCGGCGGCACGGCGGTGCCCGAGGCACGACGGCGGCTGCGCACGCTCGCGGCGTACCACCTGCTCACCGAGGTCGGCCGCGACGTGTTCGCGCCGCACGACCTGATCCGCCTCTACCTGCGTGATCTCGCCGAGGTGGAGCTGGCCGCCACCGAACGCGAGGCCGTGCTGCGGCGGTCGGTGCGGTACTACCAGGCGGCGGCCGACCGGGCGCGGCGGCGGCTGCTGCGGATCGTGGACCCGCTCGACTTCACCACCTCGCTGCCGGAAGAGGCGTCGCCCGCGCTGTCCGGTTTCGACGACGCGCTCGACTGGTTCGCGCTGGAATGGCCGAACCTGCTGGAGACCTGCGAAGCCGCCTACCGCGCCGGCCGGTTCGAGGACGCCTGGTGGCTCGCGCGCGTGGTCCACACCTACCGCGTGGTGCGGCCGTTGCGCGACGAGTGGACCGGCCTGGTCGAACTGGGGCTGGCGGCGGCGAAGGCGTCCGGGAATCCGCTCGCGCACTGCTGGATGCTGATCTCGCGGTGCGCCATCGCGCTCACCTTCGGCGTCGACGGCGGCGGGCTGGCCGACGCGGAACACGCGCTGGAACTGGCCGTCGAAGTCGGGGACAAGCGGCTGCTGGTCTCGGCGAACATCCACGTGGGCGCGGCGTTGAGCAGTTCGCGACGGTACGACGAGGCTATCGAGCGGCTGCGCCAGGCGATCGACGAGACCGAGCGCACCGGTGATCTCGCGCTGCGCGGGCAGGCGCTGAACAACTGCGCGGAGGCGGAAAAGCTGTCCGGCCGGTACGCCGAGGCGATCGAGCACCAGCTCGGTTCGCTGGCGATCGACCGCGAACTCGGCGACGACAGTTACGCAGTGGTATCGCTGAACAACCTGGCGGAGCTGTACCTGAGCACCGGCGAATTGGGCCAGGCGGAACGCTGTGCGCGTCAGGCAATCGACCTGACCACTAGTCGCGGATTCGTGTTGCAGGAAGGCGTTTCGCGAGCGGCATTGGGGCGCGTGCTGCGGGCTCGCGGTGACCGGTCCCAGGCCTTCGACCAGCTCAAACTCGCCGAAGAACGGTTCCGGGACGCGGGTGCGCCGTGGCCGGGCGAACTCGGTGACGAACTGGCAGCAGTGACGGAATAGCGGTAAGTCACCATCCCTGTCCGGTGAGCGGAAGATTCTCGCGGACAGGTGAAATATCTACTTAGTGAACTCTTAGCAGCGTGTCGACGCTCACGCGTAGTGTTCGAAACGCGGTGATCGTCCGGCGGCCGGGGAGGGCCGAGGGGCCGGCGATCACCGCGGCTTCCGCGGCGTGGTGGGACGCGCGGGAGCCATCGCGCCGGACCGGCCAGGGGGAGGGTCCGGCGTGCACCGGCCGGCCGGCGCGCCGAGGGGGAGCGCCGGCCGGCCGTCACGCGTGCAGCGTGGGCCGGTAGACCAACTCCTGGATGCGACCGTCGAGCGTGCGGCTCTCGAGCAGTTCGAGGTCGAAGTCCGCCGCGCCTCGGAAGATCGGGTCCGTCCCGGTTCGCCCGGTGAGCGCCGGGAAGATCGTCACCTGCACGCGGTCGACCAGCCCGGCGGCCATCAGCGCCCAGTTCAGCGACAGGCTGCCGTGCGAACGCAACGGCACCTCGGACTCCTCCTTGAGCCGGGTGACGATGTCGACGGCGTCGCCCCGCACGATGGTCGCGTCCGGCCAGCCGAAGGTGTCTTCCAAGGTGCTCGACACGACCGTGGCAGGCAGGTCCCGCATCCGGGCCACCCACGGGTCGCGGACGTCGTCACCTTCGGCGCTCGAGGCCACCATCCGCGCGTGCGCACGGAACGTGGTGGCCCCGAAGACCATCCGCTGCTCCTCGCGGTACAAGCCGAGGCGGTGTTCGAGCAGCTCGGGGCCCTGCTTGCCCCAGTAGCCGCCCCAGTCGCCGTTGCTGTCGCAGGAGCCGAAGCCGTCGAGGCTGGAGAAAATGTCGAAGGTGTAGGTCGCGGTCATGGTGCGCTCCTGGGGGTGCGGTCGGTGGGCCTCTCACCTTGGCTACGAACGGGAGCGCGCCCGTTCGACACCACACCGCACTCAGAAGAGGCTGGTTTCCGGGGTGATCTCGAGCAGCTCGTAGACCGGTCGGCCGCGGCGGCCGTCGATGGTCGTGGTGCGCACGACCCGCAGCCGCGCGGTGACCGGGCGGTCCAGGTTCAGCTTGATCTCGTCCAGCAGGTCCGGCGCCACCGCGCCCTGGACCGTGCCGCCGGATTCCCGCTCCAGGTAGAAGATCCGCCGCCGCGTGCGCACGCCGTCGAGCCTGCCGGAGACCGTCTCGTACCCGACCTCCTCGCGCGACTCCCGCAGGCTGCCGCGCAGCACGCGCGCCTGCTCGGTGGTCATGCTGCGCGCCACGTCCTCACCGGCCGTGGTGGTCAGCTGCATGCCGATGCCCGCGTTCTTGGTGACCGCCGCGACGATGTCGCTGACCGCGTTGCGCACGGTGTCGCGCTGCAGCAGCACCGCGTCCAGCGCGCCGTCGTCGGAACCGTTGGCGGGCAGGAAGTCGCACAGTTCCTTGACCGCGCGCTCGGACAGCGTCTCGATGCCGTCGTGGATCAGCGCGTCGGCGGGTTCCGGTTCGGGGAAGCCGAAGAACAGCGTGTTGCCCGCCTGCCCGCGCTGGATCAGCGGCGCCTTCTCGCGGTCGGCGGGCTGCACGTAGGTGATCTCGCTCTGCGGATCGCGGATGATCCGGCCGATCTTCGCCGTCGCGTCCTGCAGGGCGCGGCCGATGTCGGAAAAGGTGTAGGCGTCCTGCTGCGAGGACCCGAGCACCGACACGCGCAGCAGCGGTGACCGGGAGGTCCGCTCGAACTTCGCGTGCGCCGCCATCGCCGACGCACGGGCGAGGTCGTCGAGCCAGGTGCCGCCGGGGATGTCCTCGGCCAGCTCGCGGAACTTGTTCACCAGCGCACCTCCGCGTACCCCTTGACGAGACCCTCGATCGGGCCGTACGGGCCGCGCACCGAGGACCACGTCTGCGCCCAGACCTCTTCGTGGCCGGGGACGCAGAGGTAGCCGTCGAGCAGGCCGCCGACCGGTTGTACCTGATCGAGGTACATGGCGGGCTGGCCGATGATCGCGCCGCGCAGGGTGACCATCCCGTAGAGCGCGGCGCGGGCGGCGCCGTCGAGCTTCTTCAGGCTTCCCCACTCGTCCGGGATGAGCACCACGTCGACGGTGCCCGGCGGTTCGTTGGACCACAACGCGAGCCCGCCGTCGACCCAGGCGCGGCCGGACGGGATGACCCGGCAGACGACGCCGAGATAGCTGCTCAGCGCGCTGAACAGGATCTCGCGCTCGTTCTGGTAGGGCGCGTCGCAGACCAGGCGCTCGTAGATATCGGCCAGATCCGCCGGATGCGCGCCGGGTGGGAGCACCCCGTCCGCGGTCCAGTGCGGCAGCGGCATCGACCCTCCTCGAATGGACAGCCGAAATTACCAGTCGCGCCGACGCGGCTCCGCAGGCGGCCAGTCCTCGTCGGTCGGCCAGGCCGGTTGGGCGTTCTCCACCGGCCAGTCGACTTGGTGCCGGCTCTGACTTTGGCTCTGGGCTGGGCTCTGGCTTGGGCTTCGGTGGGCGCCGGGATAGCGGTGACCGTCCTCGTCATCGCCGGGGTAACCGTTGGCGGCGTGCTGCCCGCCGGGATAGGGCGCGTCGGCAGGTTCGTCGTCCGGGTAGCCGGTGTCGGCGGATTCTCCGCTGGGATAGCCGTTGGCGGCGGACGGCTCACCGGGGTAGCCGTGGTCGGCTGGGGTGCCGCCGGGATAGCTGTGGTCGGCTGGGGCTTCGCCGGGATAGCCGGTGTCGGCGGACGGCCCGCCGGGATAGCCGTTGCTGCCGGGTTCGCCGCTGGGATAGCCGGTGTCGGGGGACGGCTCACCGGGGTAGCCGTGGTCGGCTGGGGAGCCGCCGGGATAGCTGTTGCCGGTAGGGGCGCCGCCGGGATAGGGGGCGTGGGCGGGTTCGGCGTCCGGATAGCCGGATTCGTCACCGTGGTAGCCGGTGTCGGCGGGCTCGGTGTTGGAGTAGCCGTGGTCGGCTGGGGCTTGGCCGTTGACGGCGGGCGGCTCGCTGGGGTAGCCGGTGGCGGTGGAGTAGCGGTGGTTGGCCGGGGCGGCGGGGTGGTCCTCGGCCGGCTGGTCCGGGTAGTCCTCGTCGGGATAGCCGTCGTGGGCTGCGGGGTAGCCGTTGGCGGCGTACTGGCCGCCGGGGTAGGCCGCGTAGCTGTGCCCGCTCGAACCGGGGTAGGCCTCGTCGTCGCTGGGGTAGGTGTGGTCGTCGTTGAAGAGGCCCGTGCCGCGCCCGGGGGAGTGGGCGGTGCGGGGATAGACCTCGTCGTGGTCGTCCGCGGGGTAAGTCGCATCGGCATGGCCAACGGCGGGGTAGCCCTCATCGGCGGCTGCCGCGTAGGTCGTGCCGGGGTAGCCGTCGTCGGTGGTCGCCGGGTAGGTCGTGCCGAGTTGGCCACCGGTGGGATAGCCCGCATCGGCGGTCGCGGGGTAGGGCGCGTCGTAGTCGTCGCTGGGGTAGTCGTAGGAGGCCGGCTGGTCATCGGCCGGGTGGGTGAGCAGGACGGGCTCCTCCGGCGGCCCAGCGGGCTCCAGCGGCGGCGACCCGGCGGGCTCAAGCGGCCTGGCGGACTCGAGCGGTCCGGCGGGCTCCAGCGGCGGCAGGGCCGCGGCCTCCGCGGCAGCCAGCTGTTTCCGGTGCACCGCGCCCAGCACCAGCCAGGTCAGCAGCACACCCAGCCCGAAGGCGGCCAGCAGCCACAACCAGATCTGGCCGAACAACCACAACATCGCCCAACTCCCCCTACTTGACCGTGATCTCGACCCGGCGGTCGTCCCCACCGCCCGCCTTGGGTCGTGTGTCCCCGTACCCCTTCGCGCTGATGCGGTCGCCGAGGCCGAGCAGTGCGGCCACCGCCTCGGCGCGCTGCCGCGACAGCTCCAGTCCCGACTCCTCGTCCCCCGGCGTCTTCGCGACGTGCCCGCCCACCTCGAAGGTGGCCGAGGCGGGTGCCTTCGCCAGGAGGTCCCGGATCTGCCCGACGGTGTTTTCACCCTCCGGGGTGAGTTCCGCGGTGTCCGGGGTGAAGGTGATCGGGTGCGCGGCCAGCACGCCGTCGATCTCGGCCTGCAGCTCACCACCCGCCGCACCGGTCGCGGGCTGCCCGGCGGGTGACGCGGCCGGCGTGCTCGTGGCCTGCGTCATCTCGGCTTTCAGCCGGGCGCCGTCCGTCCAGGTGATCACCAGCGCCATCGCGGCGGTCACCACCAGCGCCAACGGGATCAGCAACAGGCGACCGGACATGCCCCGACCATAACCCGAGCGGTCTTCCTCAGTACGGCCGAAGCGCGGAATCCGCCGCGTGCAGGTGGCGTACCAGCGCCTCCGGACCGCCGGGGGCGCAGGTGACCTGGGGTTCGGCCCCTCTGCCCTCGGTGACGAACGTCATCACCCGGCCGCGCCCGGCGAGGTCCAGCACGGTCAGTGGCGCACTGCGCCGTCGCGAGCCGCCGCGGTCCGGGCGTGCGGCGTGCAGCTTGTGCACGCCGGTCCGCCGGGTCCTGGTCACCTCGGTCACCGCGTCCGCCTTCGACCGCGGCACGCGCAGCTCCGGCACCGCCGCGGGCGGCACCCGCGGCAGCGAGTCCACCAGGCTGCGCTCGGGGGCGTCGAACTCGGCCTGGTCGAGCCGCAGGTGCGCGTCGTCGCGGAACACCCGGACGGCGCTGCCGAACTCGTCGGTGGCCACCAGCACCCCGGCCGAACGGCCGGAGTCGACCAGCCCGACCCAGCCGTAGAACTCGCGGTCGGCCTCGGCCAGCACCTTCAGCACGTCCTTGAAGTGCCTGCTCAGCACGCCGTTGCGGGCCAGCCCCGCCCGGTTGAGCCCGTCGAGGATGCGGTTCTCCAGGTCCCGCTGGGTGTCGGTGTCGGCCCAGCGCTCCTCGATGCCGATCACCGGGTGCAGCGGCCCCAGCCCCTGCCACTTCCACGCCTGCCGGAACACCGCCAGCGGCAGCACGATCGGCCGCGGCACGCGCACGCTCACTGCCCGATCACCGGCGGCGCCGTCCGCTCGTCGGTGCCGAAGATCGCGTCCGGATCGGCTTCCTCGAGGTAGGAGGCACGGCGGTGCTCGCCGTCCTCACCACCCTGGCCGCGTCCGCCGCCGCCACCACCGCCACCGCCCATGCCGGAACCCGCGCCACCGCGAGCGGCAGGACCGCCCTGCGCGCCACCGGGCGCACCCGGACCGCCCGCGCCGCCCGGCAGGCCCGCGCCGACCCGGCCACCGGCACCGGGCGCCCCGGAAGCACCACCGCCGCCGCCCGAGCCACCACCGCCGACACCGGCCGACGGGATGCCGCCGCCCGGCCCGAAGGCACCCGCGCCGAAGTCACCACCGGCACCGCCACCCCGCGGGCCGAAGCCACCACCGCCCGGCCCCATGCCCGAGATGCCGGGCCACGAAGGCTTCGAGGGCTTGGGCGGTGAGGGCGGCTGGTAGCCGGACGGCGTGGTGCCGATCGGAATGTGCGGATTCGGCGGTGGCTGAACCGGTGGTTGCCCCGGCGGCTGGACGGGCGGGGGAATGTTCGGCTGCGGAATGCCGGTCTGGGGATGACCGGTGAATCCGCTGATCTGGGTGGAATCGTCGCTTTTCTTTTCCGGTACCCGGTATTTGCCGTCGTGTTCGGGTTCGTCCGGATCACCCGGTTTGCGGGGCTCGACCGCGAAATCATTTCCGCTGTACCCGGGCACGTGGCCGTAGTCGGCGACCATCGACGCTTTGTTGTCGTCACTGGTCTGCACGTAGGCCGAGTACTTCTCGCTGTTCTCCGAGACCTGCTGGTTGCGCTGGTTGATCTGGTCCTCGGTGTCGGTGTCCCACGGGGTCGCGCTGTCCCAGAACCCCTTCTCCGGCGCGTCGTCCGGCACCTGGTGCAGCGAGGACTTCAGGTTTTCGAAGCTGTGCACCTGGTTCTGCACGACCTCGGAGTTCGTCTTCAGCGTCTTCGCCGCGATCTCGGCGACCGTGGCCAGCGGCTGGATGTTCGCGCGCGCGGCGTCGGAAGCGCTGCCGGTCCACGCGGATTCGAGCTTCGCCACCAGCCGTCGCGCGCCGTCTTCCAGCTCGCGCTGCTCGTCGTGCTGTTCGAGACCCAGCTGGCGGGCTTCCTGCAGGCTGGCCGGGCCCGCGCCTTCGCGAACCATCCGCACCAGATCACCCGGCGGGATGAACGCGCCGTCCTCTTCCAGCTTCTTCAGGTACTCGTCGAGCCCGGCCCACGGGCCGCCGTCCCCCAGGAACCACCCCATCAGTGCTCGCCGGCCTTCCGCGCCGCGGCGGCCGAGTTCGCGTCGGTCTCCTCGACGTTGCCCAGCGCCTTGTTCAGCTTGCCGACCAGGTCGCCGAGGTACTTCGACTGCAACCGCAGGTGGTTGAGGTAGTTGAAGCCGGTGAGGTTCGCCGCGGCGACGTACCGCTCGCTCGCCGGATCACGCCCCGGCGGGGTGATCCGGCTGAGCGGCTGGGTGGTCATGATCTGCTTGTCGACCAGCACCCGCAGCTGCTTGGCCTCGGTCAGCACGGTGATCATCTCGCTGCGGCTCATCGCGAACCCGCCGGCGGGCGGACCGGCCGCCCCCAGCTGCGAGTCGGTGATCACCCACGGCACCGCGTCCAGCCACTGGCCGGCGTCGGTGGGCTGCTGCCAAGTGGACACGACGAAACCGCCTCCCCCAGTCATTCAGGTAGCGGACACTAGCCGACCCCCGGGGCCCGTGTCCGCCGAATGGCTCAGGGCAAGGGCTGGGACTCCACCAATCCACCATCCGTGGGACGCAACGGGTCGAGCCGGGGCCGCTTGGGCGTGAGCCCATCGCCGAGGGACTCACCGCGCAGCTGGCGGCGGATCCACGGCAGCAGGTGCACCCTGGTCCATTCCAGATCGGACCGCCGCAGCGAGATCCAGGTGTCCGGTTCGGTGGCGGCAGGCCACGGCTCGCGCCAGTCCTGGTCGAGCGGCACGCCGAGCACGTCGGCGGTGCACAGCGCGATCCGGCGGTGGCCCTCCGGGGTGAAGTGCAGCCGGTCGTCGCTCCACGCCCGCCGGTCGTGCAGCGCCTCCATGGACCACAGGTCGACCAGGTGCGCGCCGTGCCGCTCGGCGATCGCGCGCAGGTGGGCGTTGTAGATGGCCACCTTGCCGCGCAGCCGGTTCATCACCGACATCACCTTGGTGTCCGGTCCGGTGAACACCGCCACGGTGATCCCGGCCGAGCGCAGCGCGACCACGGCCTCCTCGAAGCGGGCGGCGACCGCGTCCACGTCCACCCCGGGCACCACGATGTCGTTGCCGCCGGCGCACAGCGTCACCAGATCCGGCTGGAACTCCAGTGCCACCGGGATCTGCTCGTCGACGATCTCGGCGATCATCTTGCCCCGCAGCGCCGTGTTGGCGTAACGGAAGTCACTCCGGCCCCCAGCCAGAATCTCGGCCAGCCGATCGGCGAAACCCCGGAAACTGCCGTCCGGAAGGTCGTCGTTCAGCCCTTCGGTGAAGCTGTCGCCGACGGCGACGTAGCTGTCAAAGCCATACAATCTGGGTCTCCCTCCACCCCGTGCCCTGCGAAAAACTCCTCCGTAGCCGGGTTCAACACTCGAAGATCGCCCCACAATCCCGATTGCCGCAACCTCTGTTTTGCTCGGACGTCACAGTGTCGTACGTGTGGAGACATCTTGGCACCCGCAATTAGACGCCCTCGCGCGGGCGCCCGGCATCATCCTCGGGAATGATCTAGGTGTACCCGGGGTGTCCGCCAAAGGTAAGGGTGCCCTTCCTCTGTGGTTTGAGGCAGGCTGTAGGGGTGACGGAGCCGCCTGTGACCGAACCGCGCGAGTCCCTGGCCGAACTGCTCGGCGGGCGCAAGGGCGCACTGGACGCGAGCGTGCCGCCGGCCGCCTTCGTGGTCGGCTGGCTGGCCGCGGATTCCTCGATCGCCTGGGGCGCCGGGGTGGCGATCGGGGTCGCCGTGCTGCTCGGCGCCTTCCGGCTGGTGACCGGGGACAAGGCGCGCGCGGTGGTGGTCAGCCTGGCCGCGGTGATCGCGGCGGCGCTGATCGCGCTGCACACCGGGCGCGCGGAGGACTTCTTCCTGATCCAGCTGCTGTCCAATGTGGCCAGTGCGCTGCTGTGGGCGGCGAGCATCGTGGTGCGGTGGCCGCTGCTGGGCGTGGTGGTCGGGTTCGCGCTCGGGCAGAAGACCCGCTGGCGCCGCGATCCCGAGCTGCTGCGCGCGTACTCGCGGGCCAGCTGGGTGTGGGTGTTCGGCCAGTACACCCTGCGCGTGCTCGTGTACGGCTCGCTGTGGTGGAGCGGTCAGGTGGTCGCGCTCGGCATCGCCAGGACGGTGCTTTCCTGGCCGCTGGTGGCGCTCACCCTCGCGGTCAGCGGCTGGGTGCTCCACCGCGCGCTGCCCGCCGAACACCCCGGCCTGCGGCACCCGCGGTCGCCGGAAGAGAAGTAGACGGCCCCCGGCGAGGGGGGAGGGTCCGGGGGCCGCCCTCCACCGTACTCGTAAACCACGTGCGTAGTCGACGCGCGCTACCGGATTTCCAGCACCGGTCGCGGAGCGTTCTCACCGAAGGCGTCCACTGCCGCCAGCCAGGCGGCGCCGAGTACGCCATCGGTGGCGGAACGGATGTCCAGGGCACTCAGCGTTTCCCGTACCCGCGCGCCGACCGGGCTGTCCCCGACGAGCACGCTGCCGACGATGACCACCGGCGTGTCCTCGCCCGCTTCACGGGCCGCGAGGGCGTTGGCCACCAGCAACTCCGCCGCGCGGTCGGTGATTTCCCGTGCTGTGGCGTCACCTCCGGCGGCGCTCGCGCTGACCAGCGGGGCGAACCGGGCGAGCCGGATCGGCGATTCGAAGTTGCACGTGGTGATGAGCCGGCGCGAGGTGAGCAACCGGTCGGTTTCGGTCTGCGCGCGCAAGGCGTCCAAATCGGACATGTGCAGCGCTTCGCGGAGCACCGCGGCGGGCAATCCCTCGAACGGCCCGCCCGCGGTGAGTGCGGCCAGTGTGGACCGCACGGCCTCGCGGCCGATCCAGAACGCCGAACCCTCGTCGCCGAGCAGCCAGCCGTACCCGCCCGCGGTGGAGACCAGGCGCCGCTTGCGGATGCGGGCCGCGATCGAGCCGGTGCCCGCGACCAGCACGGTGCCGTCCGGGGCGTCGGTGGCCGAGGCGAACGCGGCCTCGGCGTCGGTGACCATGCGCACCGCGGTGTGCAGCCCGAGCCCGGCCCACGCCTCGTCGAAGACCTTCGCCATCGCGGGATCGGTCAGCTTGCTCACCCCGGCCATGCCGACCACGCACGCTCTGACCGCGGCCGGATCGGCGTCGCGCAGGGCGTCGCCGATGGCGGCCGCGATGTTCGCCGCCGCCTGCGCGGGCGGGTGCGCGTTCGGATTGGCACCGGCCGCGCGGCCGCTGCCGAGCACGATGCCGTCGGCGTCGAGCGCGAGCGCGCGGGTGGACGTCCCGCCCGCGTCCACACCGACGACGCAGGGGCGGCTGGGGTCACTCACTCAGGGCCTCCTCGCAACACGAAGGTGAACTATGCCGTGAAACAGGTCACTAGTCACCCATCGTGGCGAGCGATCAGCGGGTTTTAGTGACCTTGTTGAGACCGCGGGGCCGGTCGGGGTCGCCGCCCCTGGCCAGTGAGAGGCCCAGCGCCAGGCTCTGCGCCGGGAGGACGTCGAGGATCGGGGCCAGTTCTTCGGCCACCGGCGGCACCTCGATCCGCAGGGCGGCGGGCACGTCGGCGGCGGCCGAACCGATGGCCAGCACGTCGGCGCCCCGGCCCGAAACCGCGTCGAGCACGTCGCGCATGGCTTCGCCGCCCTTGCCGCGGTTGGTCAGCGCGAGCACCGCGGTCTCGCCGTCGATCGCGGCGACCGGGCCGTGCAGGAGGTCGGCGCCGCTGTAGGCACGCGCGGCGAGGTAGCTGGTCTCGGCGAGCTTGAGCGAGGCTTCCAGCGCGGTCGCGTAGGAGTAACCGCGCCCGGCGGTGATCACCCGGTTGACGAAGCGGTACCGGTCGACCGCGCGCTGCACGCCGGCCGCCGAGCGGTCGAGGGTCTGCTGGGCCAGTTCGCCGAGCCCGTCGGCGTCCGCGCCCTTGCCGCCGCGCACGGCGTCGATGAGCAGGTACAGCGCGAGCAGCGTGGCCGAGTAGGTCTTGGTCGCGGCGACCGCCTGCTCCTGGCCCGCGCCGATGTCCACGGCCAGTTCCGCGGCGGCGCTCAGCGGTGACGACGGAGTGTTGCTGACCGCCACGGTGCGTGCGCCCTGCTTCCGCGCCGCCTCGGTGAATTCCACCAGATCAGGTGAACCTCCACTTTGGCTCACCGTGACCAGGAGCACGTCGCGCAGGTCCGGAGCGGCTCCGTAGAGCGTCACGGTGGACGGGGAGACCAGTCCGGCGGGCAAGCCCAGCAGCACCTCGATCAGGTACTTGGCGTAGAGCGCGGCGTGGTCGCTGGACCCCCGCGCGGCCAGCAAAGCGAAGCGTGGCGGGTGTTTCGCGATGGCTTCGGCCACCCCCGCGATCTCGGAGCGGCGCTCGCGCAGGGCCGCCAGCACGGCGGGCTGTTCGGCGATTTCGGCGGCCATGTGCGCGCCGGGCTGCTGACCCTCTACGGTCGTCATGCGTCTCCTCACATAGGTCTAGACCAATGCTAGCCGGTCGACCTGGTTCCGTCGAAGAGTACTTTTTCCCTGAGGAGTCGCGCGTGTTGTGAAGGAGCCGCTCATGTTGGAGACATCACCGCCCGGGGAACCCGGCTCGGCCACCGGGACCCGGGGGCAGCGCGAGCCGAAGTACTGGGCTCTGAAACAGCACCTGCTGGACCTGCTGGAGGCGCTGCCTGCCGGGTCGTCCATCCCCACCGAACGGGCGCTGGCCGGCGATTTCGGCGTCTCGCGGACCACGGTCCGCCAGGCGCTGGCCGACCTGACCGTGGAGGGCAGGCTGCACCGGGTGCAGGGCAAGGGCACGTTCGCCGCCGAGCCGAAGTTCGCCCAGCGCCTGCAGTTGTCGTCCTACACCGAGGACATGCGGGCGTCCGGGCGCGAGCCGTCGTCGAAGCTGCTGGAGATCGACGAACTGCCCGCCGAGGGCGAGCTGGCGAAGCTGCTCGGCATCCGGGCCGGGGCGAAGGTGCTGCGCATGCGCCGGCTGCGCCTGGCCGACGCCGAGCCGATGGCGCTGGAGACCACGCACCTGCCGCTGGGCCGGTTCCGCGGGCTGCGCAAGCACGTCAGCGCGGGCGGTTCGCTGTACGCGGTGCTGCGTGAGCAGTTCGGCGTGGAGATGGAGCGCGCGGAGGAGACCATCGAAACCGCGCTCGCCGGGCCGCAGGAGGCCGAACTGCTCGGCGCCGACGTCGGCATGCCGATGCTGTTGCTGTCACGGCACTCGTTCGCCGCCGACGGCAAGCCGGTCGAGTTCGTCCGTTCGATCTACCGCGGTGACCGGTACAAGTTCGTCACCACGCTGAATCGGCCGTGACATCGCACGGGGGGCGACCCCCCAACCCCCGGGAAAAGCCGTCGAGCTCCCCAGACCTCGTCCGCTGGGGAACACCGGCCGCGCGTGGCGTGCTCGCCACGACCATTCTCGGGTCGGGCATGGCCATGCTCGACGGCACCATCGTCAACGTCGCACTGCCGCGGATCGGCGGGGAGCTCGAGGCCTCGGTTTCCGGTCTGCAGTGGATCCTCGACGGCTACCTGCTGGCGCTGGCGTCGCTCATCCTGATCGCCGGCTCGCTCGGCGACCGGTACGGGCGGCGCCGGGTCTTCGTCATCGGCGTGGTCTGGTTCGGCGTGGCGTCCGTGCTGTGCGGGCTCGCCGTGTCCACCGAGATGCTCGTCGCCACCCGGATCCTGCAGGGAGCCGGGGGAGCGCTGCTCACACCCGGTTCGCTGGCGATCCTGCAGTCGGCGTTCCCGCGGGCCGAACGGGCCAGGGCGATCGGCGCCTGGTCCGGGCTCGGCGGGATCGCCGCCGCGGTCGGCCCGCTGGTCGGCGGCCTGCTGGTGCAGCTGTGGTCGTGGCGGCTGGCGTTCCTGATCAACCTGCCGATCGCGGTGGTCTGCGTGTGGCTGGCGCGCAAGTACGTGCCGGAGTCGCGCGACGAACAGCAGCACACCGGCAGGCCGAACGTGCTGGCCTCGGTGGTCGGCGCGCTCGGGCTGGCCGGGGTCACCGCGGCGCTGGTCGAACTGCCGGTGCGCGGGGCCGGGGACGTGCTGGTGGCCGGGTCCGGGGTGGTCGGGCTGGCCGGGCTGGTGGGGTTCGTGGTGATGCAGCGGCGGTCGGCCGATCCGCTGGTGCCGCCGCAGTTGTTCGCCAGCCGGACGTTCACCGTGGCCAACGCGCTCACGCTGGTCGTCTACGCCGCGCTCGGTGGCGTGATGATGTTGATGGTGCTGCAGCTGCAGGTGTCACTGGGGTACTCGCCGACCGCGGCGGGGGTGGCCGGGCTGCCGATCACCGTGGTGATGCTGGTGCTCTCGGGTTATTCGGGTCGGCTGGCGCAGAAGATCGGGCCTCGGTTGCAGCTGGTCGTGGGCCCGATGCTGGTCGCGGTGGGGATGCTGCTGTTGCTCCGGGTCGAGCCGGGCGCGTCGTACCTGGGGGCCGTGCTGCCCGCGGTGACCGTGTTCGGGCTGGGCCTGGCCACGGTCGTGGCGCCGGTGACGGCGACCGTGCTGGCCGCCGCGCCGGACCAGTACGCCGGGGTCGCGTCCGGGGTGAACAACGCCGTCGCGCGGACGGGCGGGCTGCTGGCCGTCGCCCTGCTGCCCGCGGTCGCGGGCCTGACCGGGGCGGCCTACGCCGATCCGGTGGCGCTCACCGCGAGCTGGCGGACGGCGTTGCTGGTGTGCGCCGGGCTGGCCGTGGCCGGTGGCCTGGTGGCGCTCGGCGTGCGCAACGACGTGCTCGGCGGGGAGTCCGAATCCGAGCACGACCACCCGGAACCGGGGGAGTGCCTGCACTGCGGGGTGGAGGCGCCGCCGGCCGCCTACGCGCGGTCACGCCCGGAGTAGCTCGGCGAACAGGTCGGCGTCGATGTTGCCGCCGGAGACGACGGCGACCGTGCGGCCTTCCGGCAGTTCAGCGCGCCGGAAGAGGTAGGCGGCGGTGGTCACCGCGCCGCTGGGTTCGGCGACCAGGTGCGCCTGGGTCGCCAGCACCCGCACGGCGGCGCGGATCTCATCCTCGCTGACCGTGACGATGCCGTCGACGACCCGCTTGAGGTGCGCGAAGGTCAGTTCGGACGGCTGGGCGCGCAGGCCGTCGGCGATGGTGCGCGCCCGCCAGTCGACCGGCCAGTCCACCCGGTTGCCCGACAGCAGGCCCTCCGCGGTGTCGGCGGCGAGCTCCGGCTCGACCGCGTACACCCTGGCCGTGGGTACCAGCGCTTTGATCGCGGTGCCGATGCCGGAGGCGAGCCCGCCGCCGCTGACCGGCACGAGGACCACCTGCACACTGGGCAGGTCCTCGGCGATCTCCAGGCCGACGGTGCCCTGCCCGGCGATCACCTCGGGGTGGTCGAAGGGCGGGATGAGGTTGAACCCGTGCTGGTCGGCGAGGGTTTGCGCGGCGAGTTCGCGCTGCGCGATCGGCACCTCGATGACCTTGGCGCCGTGCGCGGTGGTGGCCTCGACCTTGTTGCGCGGGGTGCTGTCCGGGACCACGATCACCGCGCGCACGCCGAACATCTTCGCCGCCGCGGCGACCGCCTGCGCGTGGTTGCCGCTCGAGTAGGCGACCACCCCGCGTTGCCGCTGCGGCTCGCTCAGCGCGGCGATGGCGTTGTAGGCGCCGCGGATCTTGAACGCGCCGATCCCCTGCAGGTTCTCGGCTTTCAGCCAGAGCGGCGCGCCGGTCGCCCAGTGCTGCGGCAGCAGGGGGGTGCGGATCGCGGCACCCGCGATGCGGCCGGCGGCGGTCCGGATGTGCTCGAGGGAGATCAGCTGCATGGCGGGAGTATGCCAAGGATCGGGCCGCCGTGGGTGGATAGTCCATTGTGGATAGTGAGGGTGGCGGGGCTCACCATCGGGCAACGCGGGGAGCATCCCGTGCGACTTATTCGTTGGGAGAAAGAGCGAAAACGCAGGGGCGGAGAAGAACGGATCCATGTCAGAGGAGAAAGAGACGAAGTCAGGTATCAGACCGATCCAGGTGGCCGCGGCCGCCTTGGCGGCGGTGACCGCCGCCTTGCTCGGCTCGACACTGGGCGTGGCGGGCACCGTGGTCGGCGCCGGGTTGGCCAGTGTGATCACCACCGTGGGTGGCGAACTGTACGTGCGTTCGCTCGAACGGACCAAGCTCGCCGCGTTGCGCGCGCGGACGCTGGGCTCGCGAACGCAGGTGGTGACCGTTGAGTCCCCTTCGGACTCGAAGACGGTTTCCTCGGAATCGCCGGAATCGCCCGTTTCGACGGTGTCACCGGAAACCGAGGAGCAGGCGGTCAGCCGTTTGCGCAAACTGCGCTGGCCACTGCTCATCGGCACCAGCGTGGTGGGCTTCGTGCTGGCGATCCTGGTGATCACCGGGTTCGAGTTCGCCACCGGCAGCAGCGTCTCCGGCGGTGGCGGCAGCACCATCGGCCACATCGTCGGCGGCGGCGGGACCCGGGGCGGTGAACCGGCCGAGCAGGCCCCGGCCTCGGAATCCCGGGAGGCCCCGGCGAGCACGCCGGCCGAGTCCGCGCCGAGCGAGTCCACCGAGCCGACCACCACGGCCCCGGCCGAGCCGTCGGACGAGCCGGCCAGCAGCGCCCCGGAACCGCCGGTCACCACGACCACCAAGCCGCAGCAACCGAGCGCCCAGCCCAGCACCCCGCAGGGCTGACCCTCCCACCCGAACCGCCCGGCGACCACCCGTCGCCGGGCGGTTCCGCGTACCCGGGCGCCGGGAATTCTCCCGAGCGGAATGCGGAAATGGATATGCGCAAATCCTCCCCGGACAGAAACTGGACACCTTACGCGGGTGCCGCAGGCCAGTGGGGACACTTGATCTCCCTGTTCGGGGGTACGGCAAACAGTCGGTCTACCTTTCCTGCCTGCTCTTGCGACGTTCGAGCTAACCTGCCGGGCAAACCCCCGTAACGTGCGGCCGATGCGGAAAAATACCCCGGCATGGCGCATCGCGAGGCGACGTCGGGGGGAAGAATGATCACAGCCGTGCCGTGCACCGGTGCGGATTTCTGCGAAGAGATTTCCGGTGCGGCCGACACCTCGTTCCGTCGTTTCTACGAAGGCGACCCGCCGTCGAGACGCGTCCATTCGACGCCGAACTTCGAACTGCTGGCGGACCTCTCGCCGTTGACCACCGGGCACCTGCTCCTGTTGCCGAAGCGGCACTACCTGTCGTTCGCCCAGGCGCTCGGCGAGCACCAACGGGAAGCCGTGGCACTGATCGAGCGGGTGCGCGGGCTGTACCGCGAGGTTTTCGGCGAGCCATTGTTCCTCGAACACGGTTCCAGTGCCGGTCAGGTGAGCCACGCCTGCATCACGCACGCGCACCTGCACCTGCTCCCCGTTTCCGGACCCGCGGTGGACCGGATCATGCTCGCCGACGGACTGCGCTACCACGACCTGGATTCGATCACCGACCTGGTGCGGCCACCGTGGCCGGATTCCGCCTATTTCCTGCGTTTGCACGAAGGGCACTGCCGCGTTTACCTGCCGACCACACAGCGGCGGCAGTACCTGCGCGCGGTCGCCGGTTCGATTCTTTCGATCGAAGACCCGGAATGGGATTACGCCGTGGTCATGCGCAAGGACGCGCTTCGCTCGACCATGCGGCGGGTCCGTGACTGGCCTGCCCGGCTCGCCATGGAGGAACCCCGTGCCCGATGACCGCGCCTTCTCGGATGAACCGACCAGACTGGCGGAGACCATCGTGCCGCTGTTCGGCCGTCAGCCCGACGCCTTCACGCCGGTGAACTGGCCCGACCGAAGCCGCGTGGACCTCGTGGCGGGGGTGGAAGCGCAGGACGACTGCGCGGTCTACCGCTTCCACGGCGACCACGAGCTGGTGGTCGGTTCGGACTACGTGCGCGGGCCGAAGTTCCGGCTGTACGAGATGGGGCACCTGGACGAGTACGACCTCGGCTACTACCTGGTCGCGGCGAACCTGAGCGACATCGCCGCGATGGGGGCCAAGCCGATCGGCGTGCTGTCGGTGGTGCGCTACCCGCCGGAGATGACCGACGCGGTGTTCCGGCGGGTGCTGGAGGGCATCCGCGACGCCTGCGACGCCTCCGGCTGCCTGAACGTCGGCGGCGACATCGGCGGGGCCGAGCGCCTCATCCTGTCCGCCTCCGCGCTCGGGGTCTGCCCGGCGGGCGGGGCGCTGTTCCGGACCGGCGCGAAGCCGGGGGACGCGATCTGCCTGACCGCGCCGACGGGGTTCGCCGGAGCCGCCATGGCCTACCTGCGTGCCGCCGACCCCGAGCCCGGGATCGAGGAGGACCACCTCGGCACCATGCTCGACTACTGGCGTCGGCCGGAGGCGCGGATCGACAGCGGAATGGCCCTCGGCGCCAGCGGGGTGGTGACCAGTTGCCAGGACACCTCGGACGGGCTCAAGGCCGCGCTGGAAGGCGTCGCGCAGGCGGGTTCCGTCGGGGTCGAGGTCCGCGAGGAGGCGCTGCCGATCCCCGGCGCGGTGTCCGCGGTCGCCGCGCACCTCGGCCTCGACCCGCTGGCCGTCGTGCTCGGTGATTCGGTCGACTTCGAGCTGGTGTTCACCGCGCCCGTCAACCAGCTGGCCGCGTTGTCCGGCCGCCTCGACTTCCACCGGGTCGGCGTGGTCACCGAGCGGCGGGAGGTCGTGCTGGTCCGGCCGGATGGCACGCGGGGCGCACTGCCCGGCAAGGCGTGGCGGCACGCACCGGCCGACGTCCGAGCGTGAAACGGTCGACAGCCAGGCTGCTGGACAAGACCGTGCTGTTGTCGGCGACGCTGGCCTTGGCGGGCAAGGCGTACAACGTCCCGTCGAAGCCGTTCTGGGACGCGCTGGTCGGCCCCCAGCCCGCCCCGATGCTGATCTTGCTGGGCATCGCCGGGATCTTCGGCGCGCTGACCCCGTTCGAGAGCTGGCAGATCCGCAGCCTGGCCGATCGCAACGTGGCCATGCGGCGCTACATCCTCTCCAGTTTCGGGAAGCTGCTGGAGCTCAGCAGGGACATCGAGCCACCGCTGGAGACCGGTGACCTGGCGTTGCACGTGTGGCGCAAGCGCCGCACGCTGCGCCACCCGGTGCGGGGCGTGCTCAAGCGGCTCGGCACCTACCGGATGTCGACCTATCCGAACACGCGGTCCTTCACCCCGGCGCGCGGGGTGGGGGTGGTGGGGCTGTGCTGGAAGGAGGACTGCGAGACCGCCTTCGACGTCGAGCCGCTGGCGCAGGAGCTGACCACCGAGGAGGAGTTCGACCGTTACGTCGAGGAACACAAGCACCGCTGGGTGATGAACCTGACCTGGGAGGAGTTCAAGCGGGTCAGGCACCGCGGGGCCGTGTTCGCCACGCCCATCCGGAACGGGCGCAGCCGGTTCATCGGCTGCGTCAGCCTGGACGCGAGCCACGGCTTCGACGTGCTCAACCGCACGGAGGTGTGGGAGGAGATGACCGCACTGAGCCTCTACATCGGCCGCGAGGAGTTCGAGTGCATCTGAACGAGGACACGACCGGCCGGATCACCCGCGCGACCAGGAAGCTCTACAACGAGCACGCGGACGAATACGCGGTGACGACCGCGACGCTCGACCTGTTCCCCGGGCTGGACCAGGACCTGGACCGCTTCGCCGGCGCGCTGCCCGCCGGTCCGGTGCTGGACCTGGGCTGCGGAGTCGGCCGGGACACCGAGTACCTGGGGTGCCGGGGCCTGGTCGTGGTCGCGGGGGACCTCAGCGAGCGCATGCTGGAGCTGACCCGGTCCCGGTGCGCCCCGGCCGGGGTGGTGCAGCTCGACCTGCTGGACCTGCCGTTTCCGGGTGCCGTGTTCGCCGGCGTGTGGGCGTGCGCGAGCGTGCTCCACGTGCCGCGTGGTGACCACCGCCGGAGTTTCACCGAGATGTACCGCGTGCTCCGGCCGGGAGGACGGGCCGCGATCAGCCTTCAGGCCGGTTCGTTCGAAGGCTGGAAGGACGGCAAGCGCCTGGCGTGTGCGCGGTGGTTCTCCCAGCGCACCCCGGAATCGGTGGAGGCGGAACTGCTGTCCGTCGGGTTCGCGTCGACCACCGTCCACCGCAGCTCGCGAGACACCTGGTTCATCGCGACCGGCTACAAGGGCTAGGCACCCCACTCGTCGGCATCGGTGCCCGGCAGCACGTGCCGGACCCCGCCGCGCGGATCGCGCACGTCGCCGTCGTGGCGGGGGATCAGGTGGATGTGCAGGTGGTCGATCGTGCGACCGGCGGCCCGCCCCTCGTTCACGCCGATCGTGTAACCGTCCGGCTGGTATTCCTTGTCCAGCAGGTCGCGCGCCTCTTTGATGATGGCGTGCGCGGCGGCGGCTTCTTCACCACTGAGGTCGAAATAGCTGGCCACGTGCCGCCAGGGCACGATTTCGACGTGGCCCTTCGCGGCGGGGTAGTTGTCCCAGCGGACGTAGAACAATTCTCGTTCGATCACCACGTTGTTCAACAGCGGGTCGCCGACTTCGCAGAACAGGCAGCCCAGCACGTCGTCACCGTCCGATCGCCGGGTGTTGGCCGGACACGTCGGGGTCAAAAACCCTGTGTCGTTGTCGATCATGGATTCGCTACACCCCGGTCCCGGCAGACGGAAACCATTCGTCCCACCACCTGCGCCACCGACAGTTCGGTGGTGTCGATCTCGACCGCGTCCTCGGCGGGCACCAGTGGCGCCACCGGCCGGGACATATCGGCCTGATCACGCCGGATGACGTCTTCCAGCACCTCTTCGTAGGAGCCGTGCCCTTCTTGGTGCACGCGGCGCCGGGCCCGTATTTCCGGTTTCGCGGTCAGGTAGAACTTCGCCGGCGCTGTGGGGAAGACCACAGTTCCGATGTCGCGGCCCTCGACCACGCAGCGGGTCTGCACGCGGGCCCACTGGTGGATCAGTTCGGTGACGCGGCCGCGCAGTTCGCCGATCCTGGCCACCGCGGAAACCGCCAGGTCGACCGGATTAGATCTCAGTTCCTGCGATCTGTACCGGCTGGAGGTGAACAGGTTGCCGGTCCGGCTTTCGTCGATCAGCCGGTCGCACAGTCCCACGACGGCGGAGCGGTCGTCCACCGGTATGCCGCGGCGGATCGCCTCGTAGGCCACGATGCGATACGTGCGCCCGCTTTCCAGGTACCGCAGGTCGAAGGTGTCGGCCAGGGCCAGGCAGGTGGTGGTCTTACCGGCGGCCGCCGGGCCGTCCACGGCGATGACCACTGTTTTCGCGCTGTCTCCGGACATGGTTGTTCCCCCTTGCAAGTAAAAGACGGCTTGTGGAGGGCCAGAGGTTACCAGGGAAATTCTCGGCGAATGACCAGTCGGAATCGCACTTTACGGTGTACCTGAATGCACTGTTGGTAGCAGGTGAATTCCCACCTTTTTGCGTGGCGGGAAGTACGTTCGTCCGGGCGTTCAGGTGACCCAGTGTCATGGCTGAACAGATCAAGGGCGGACCACCTCACTCAATAGAGGTGTGGCGCTCGCCGTGCTCCCTGGCGCCGGCCGATCACACGATGAGGTAGGCGGTGGTGCCGACGTGCCTCGCCGTCGCACTTGCGCTTCTCCTGTCGCGTGCGCAGAAACCGATGGCCCGATTATGGTGCTTTCACGCTACCGCGACGAGGGTTTCAAAGATTTTTGTGCTGCGGGGGCAACTGGCACAAGTCGGTGTGTTACGCCATCCGGACCTGCGCGCCGGGAGACAATGGGTACTCGCGGCGGCGCCACTGGCAGTGAGTTTCCGGCCATCACCTTTATCGGTCACGTGACGGCCGCGGACGCCCGGTCAGGTGAAAGATTTGGTGCCCAGCCGAAGTAACTTACGCGAGTGCGGATTTCAACGCGTGCGCCGCCGCTCGGGGGTCGTCGGCTTCGGTGATCGCGCGGACCACGACGACGCGGGAAGCGCCGGCTTCCAGCACTTCCGGCAACCGCGGCAGGTCGATGCCGCCGATGGCGAACCACGGGCGGGGCGTGCCCAGCGAAGCGGTTTCCCGCACCAGGTCCAAGCCCGGCGCTTCCCGGCCCGGTTTGGTCGGGGTGGGCCAGCAGGGGCCCGTGCAGAAGTAGTCGACGCCCGGTTCGGCGGCGGCCGCGCGGGCCTGCGCGCCGGAGTGGGTGGAGCGGCCGATGACGACCTCGTCGCCGAGGATGCGGCGGGCCAGCGGCACCGGGATGTCGTCCTGGCCCAGGTGCAGCACGTCCGCTCCGGCGGCCAGCGCGACGTCGGCCCGGTCGTTCACCGACAGCAGCGCGTCGTGCCGGGCGCACGCCTCGGCGAACACCTCCAGCGCCGCCAGTTCCTGCTTCGCCTCGAGCGGTGACCCGCTGGTCTTGTCCCGCAGCTGCACGATGTCGACCCCGCCGGCCAGTGCCGCGTCGAGGAACTCCGCGAGGTCCCCGTGCGCCGAACGCGCGTCCACGCACAGGTACAGCCGCGCCTCGTCGAGGCGCTTCCGGATCTCGTCACCATTCAGCCCAGGCATGGTCGCGACGGTACCCGGTGTGTACCGTGGAATCGTCCGCACGGGAGCCCGAGGCACGGGCTGAGAGGGAGCTGCCGCTCCGACCGTGGAACCTGATCCGGGTCATGCCGGCGCAGGGAGCGTGATTTCCATGAAGCGAAAACACCGCGTCACCGTGGTCGGCGGCGGCATCATCGGCCTCGCCGTGGCCTGGCGCGCGACCACCGCGGGCCACGAGGTCACCCTGGTCGACCCCCACCCCGGCCGGGGCGCGTCCTGGGTCGCGGGCGGCATGCTCGCGCCGGTCACCGAGGCGTGGCCCGGCGAAGAGGACGTGCTCACCCTCGGCGAGGAGTCGCTGCGCCGCTGGCCCGAGTTCGCCCGGCGCCTCGGCGGCTGTGGCCTGTCCGAGCGGGGCACCCTCGTCGCCGCGCTGGACAGCGCCGACCTGGGCGTGCTGGACCAGCTCTCGGCCTACCTCCAGCACGTGGGCCGGTCGGCCGAGAAGCTGACAAGCCGACAGCTGCGCAAGCTGGAACCGGGACTGGCGGGCTCGATCCGCGGTGGTCTCGCCGTGCCGGGCGACCTCTCCGTGGACAACCGGGCGCTGCTCGACGCCCTCAGCCGGGACCTCGATCCGATCCGGGAACAGGTCGTCGAACTCGGGCCCGAGACCGTCCGGACCACCGAACGCACGCTGGCCAGCGATTTCGTCGTGCTCGCCGCAGGCGCGTGGAGCGCCCGGCTGCACCCCGCGCTGGCGAACGCGGTCCGCCCGCTCAAGGGCGAGATCCTGCGCCTGCGCTCCCGGCGCACCACGCTCCCGCCGCCCGCGCACACCGTCCGCGCGTTCGCCGAGGGGCGGCCCATCTACCTCGTGCCGCGTGCCGGTGGCGAACTCGTGCTCGGCGCGACCCAGTACGAGGCCGGGTTCGACGAGGTGGTCACCGCCCGCGGCGTGCGTGAGCTGCTCGACGGCGCCGAGCGCGTCTTCCCGGCGATCGCCGAGTACGAGCTGGCCGAGACCGCCGCCGGGCTGCGGGCGGCCAGCGTGGACAACCTGCCCTTCATCGGCAGGCTGCCCGACGGGGTGTTCGCCGCGACCGGGCACCACCGCAACGGCCTGCTGATGGCGCCGATCACCGCCGACGCGGTGCTCGCCGCGCTCGACGGCACACCGCCGCCACCCGGGGTGGCCGCGGCCGACCCGGCCCGGCTTCGTGAGAAGGAGAGTGTCTGATGCGGATCGTGGTCAACGGCGACGAACGGCAGTTCCCCGACGGCACCACCGTGCGCGAGCTGCTCGAAGCGCTCGGGATCGGTGAGAAGGGCGTGGCCGTCGCGGTCGACGCCGACGTCATCGCCCGTCGCGACTGGGCCGAATTCGTCCCGGCGGACGGCAGCTCGCTCGACATCCTCACCGCGGTCCAAGGAGGCTGACATGACCGAAACCGGCGACCAGCTGCTCATCGGCGAGCACAAGCTGAACTCCCGGCTGATCATCGGCACCGGCGGCGCGAGCAGCCTCAGTTCGCTCGAGCGCGCACTGGTCGCGTCGGGCACCGAGCTGACCACCGTGGCGATGCGGCGGGCCGATGCCGAAGGCGGGTCCGGCGTGCTGGAGTTGTTGCGGCGCTTGGGGATCAAGCTGCTGCCGAACACCGCGGGCTGCCGCAGCTCGGCCGAGGCGGTGCTCACCGCGCGGCTGGCGCGCGAGGCGCTGGAGACGGATCTGATCAAGCTCGAGGTGCACGCCGACGACCGCACCCTGCTGCCCGACCCGCTGGAGACGCTGGACGCCGCCGAGCAGCTGGCCGCCGACGGCTTCACCGTGCTGGTGTACACGAACGACGACCCGGTGCTGGCGCTGCGGCTGGAGGAGGCCGGTTGCGCCGCGGTGATGCCGCTGGGTGCCCCGATCGGCACCGGGCTCGGCATCCGCAACCCGCACAACATCGAGCTGATCGTGTCCAGGGCCCGCGTGCCGGTGGTGCTGGACGCCGGCATCGGTACCGCATCGGATGCCACGCTCGCGATGGAGCTGGGCTGCGACGCCGTGCTGCTGTCCACCGCGGTCACCCGCGCGCAGGACCCGGAGCGCATGGCGCTGGCGATGCGCTCGGCGGTCAACGCCGGGCGGCTGGCGCGCGGGGCGGGCCGGATTCCGCAGCGGTTCTGGGCCCAGGCCTCCTCGCCACCCCGCTGAGCGGAAGGCCTCCATCACAATCGCGGTGGGTTCACGCGGAACCACGGGTGGCGGCACGTATGGTTGACGGCACTTTCGACCACTCGGGGCTGATCCGCGCCACACCTTGCGTGCGCGGTAAGGAGCGTGAGGTGACCACGTCACCGTCTCAGGACGTGTCCGGCCGGCTTTTCCTGGCCGTGGGCAGGCTTTCCCGCTCGTTGCGGCAAGCGGGTGCGCCCGGCCCCGGCCACGGCGCGATCTCCGCTTTGGCCACCCTGGTCAACTACGGGCAACTGCGCCTCGGCGACCTCGCCGCGAAGGAGGGTGTGGCCGCGGCGACCATGTCGCGGATAGTGGCCGCGCTGGTGGAGGCCGGGTACGTCCGCCGCGAGTCCGACCCGATCGACCGCCGCGCCTGGCTGGCCACCGCCACCGAAGAGGGTGAGCGCATGGTCTCCGGCGTCCGGTCGACCCGGGTGCAGGAGTTGAACCGGCGGATCGACCGGCTGCCGCCCGACCTGCGGGAACGGCTGATCGGTGCGCTACCGGCCCTGGAGGCGTTGCTGTCCGACGACGAAGAAGCCTAACGGTTCCGCAGTTCGGCGATTTCGGCACGCAGGGCACGTAGTTCGTCCAGGATTTCGCGGTTCGCCGCGGCCTGGGCCTGCGCCTGCTTGTCCTCTTCCTCGCGGAGCTCGTCGCGCAGTTCGTCCTCCATCGCGCTGACCACCACCGCGATGAACAGGTTCAGCACCGCGAAGCTCG
Source organism: Saccharothrix sp. AJ9571 (assembly GCF_021725495.1). Taxonomy (NCBI): domain Bacteria; kingdom Bacillati; phylum Actinomycetota; class Actinomycetes; order Pseudonocardiales; family Pseudonocardiaceae; genus Saccharothrix; species Saccharothrix sp. AJ9571. Next base: position 3,153,615 of record NZ_CP091382.1, read on the forward strand.
AGATCAGGATGTAGACGACGAAGAAGATCCAGGCCGCGGGTGCCTGCGCCATCACGTCGTCGGCGATCTCCGGCCAGGCTTCGCCGGTCATCACCTGGAACAGGGTGAACAGCGAGGTGCCCAGGTCGCCGAAGTGCTCCGGGGTGATGCCGCCGAACAGCTTGGTGGCCATCACCCCGGCGACGAAGATGATCAACGCCAGCAGTGCGGCGATCGAGGCCATGCCGGGCACCGCGGCGAGCAGGCCGGTGACCACCTTGCGCATGGACGGCACCACGGAGATCAGCCGCAGCACGCGCAGCACCCGCAGGGCCCGCAGCACGGCGAACGGCCCGGTCGCCGGGACCAGCGCGATGCCGACCACGACCACGTCGAACAGGTTCCAGGCGTCCTTGAAGAAGGCCCCGCGGAAGGCCCACAGCTTCACGGCCAGCTCGGCCACGAAGATGCCCAGCGCCAGGTAGTCGAGGGTGTGCAGGAGGGTGCCGTACTCGGCGACCATCCGCGGCGAGGTCTCCAGGCCGAGGGTGATCGCGTTGCCGACGATCACCGCGATGATGAAGTTCTGGAACCGCCTGCTTTCGACGAACGCGCCCACCCGCTCACGGGTCACGCGCGGTCCTCCGGGGCGAGCCGCCAGAACGCCGAGACCGGGCCGACCTTCGCCCCCATCGGGTACGAGTGCGCCACCGCGTTGCTGACGAACCACTTGCCGAACTTCGCCGCCTCGACCACCGGCATGCCGCGCGCGAGGCCCGCGGTGAACGCCGAGGCCATCGCGTCGCCGGCGCCGTGCGTGTGCGGGGTCGAGAACCGCTGCCCCGGCAGCTCGACGAAGTCCTCGCCGTCGAAGAGCAGGTCGACGCACTCCGGATCGCTCACCAGGTGCCCGCTCTTGACCAGCACGTACCGCGGGCCGAGCGCGTGCAGGGCGACCGCGGCCTCGCGCATGCCGTGCCGGTCGGTCACCTCGAGCCCGGTGAGCAGGCGCACCTCGTCCAGGTTCGGCGTGAGCACGGTGGCGCGGGGGAGTAGCAGTTCTCGCAGCGCGCCGAGCCCGGCGTCGTCGAACAGCGGGTGCCCGTGCATGGACGCGGCCACCGGATCGACCACGAACGGGATGCGCCGGTCGCGGCCGATCTCGGCGGCGTCGCAGGCCGCGGCCACGGCCTCGATGATCTCGCCGGAAGCGAGCATGCCGGTCTTGGCCGCGCCCACGCGCATGTCCGCGGCGACCGCCTCGATCTGCCCGGCGACGATGTGCGGCGGGAGGTCGGTGCGGTCGTGCACGCCGAGCGTGTTCTGCACGGTGACCGCGGTGACCGCGACCAGCCCGTGCACCCCGCAGGTGAGGAAGGTACGCAGGTCGGCCTGCAGTCCGGCGGCCCCGCCGGAGTCGGAGCCGGCGATGGTCAGCGCGGCAGGCGGGCTGGTGGCTTCCGTCATGCCCCCAGTGTCCCGCCCTGGTCAGGACCCCGGCGAGCGGGTGAGCCGGAGGACCGGGATTTCGCGGTCGGTTTTGGCCTGGTACCCGGCGAACCCGGAGTGCTCGCCCACCACCTTCGCCCAGACCTCCGCCCGGCGCTCGCCCGTCAGCTGTTCCGCGACGACCGGGATCTTCTCACCACCCACTTCGATGGTGACCCGGTCCGGGTGCTTGGCGATGTTGTAGTACCAGGCCGGATTGCGTGCCGAGCCGCCGGCGGAGGCGATGACCAGCCAGCCGTCGCCGTCGCGGAAGTAGGCCAGCGCGGTGGTCCGCGGCTCACCCGACTTGGCGCCGATCGCGGTCAGGTACAGCACGTCCATCCCGCGGAACTTGTCGCCCTGCTTGCGGTGCTGGTCGATCAGCCGGCGCCGGAGCACCTTCATCGTCCACATCATCGCCTTGGCGCCGCGCGTGCCGCGGGAGCCGTTCTTCACCGGAACGATTTCCATGACAACCATCGTATCTACAATCGTTAGGGCGTCAACCGGCCGGAGTTACACTGGACCGGTGATCTCGGAGAGTGAAGCGACCCGGGCGTGGGGGAACCTGCACCAGCTCTACAGCGCCATCCGGCGGCTGCTCGACCAGGGCATCGAGGCCGAAGCGGGCTGCTCGCTGGCCGATCACGACCTGCTCACCGCCCTGCGCGGCAGCCCGGACGGGCAGTTGCAGATGCTCGAACTGGCCGACCGGCTCGGCGTCACCCGCGGCGGGCTGACCCGGATCGTCGACCGCCACGTCGACCGCGGCTGGGTCCGGCGGGACCGGCCCGAGCACAACCGCCGCGAGGTCTACGCCGTGCTCACCGAGGACGGCGACCGGACGCTCGTGCAGGCACGCGAGGTCTACGTGCGCGTGCTGTCCGAGACCCTGGGCGCCCACCTCGACCCGGACGAACTGGCCGATTTCCAGCAGTGCAGCCGAAAACTCGTGCACGAACTCTCGACGACCGGCTGCTGCCCGGGACTAGTCGCCAGCGAGCCGCCAGAACGGTGAGACCGGGCCGACGCCGGCGCCGAGGGGGTAGGCCTCGGCGACCGAGCGTTCGATGAACCGCTTGCCCGCCTCGACCGCGTCCGGCACGCCGAGCCCCTTCGCCAGCCCCGAGGTGATCGCCGAGGCCAGGGTGTCACCGCCGCCGTGGGTGTGCGGGGTGTCGTACCGCGGCCCGGTCAGTTCGATGCACTGGACGCCGTCGGAGAGCAGGTCGGTGCACTCCGGGTCCTCGTAGAGGTGCCCGCCCTTGACCAGCACCCACTGCGCCCCGAACTCGAGCAGGGCGCCGGCCGCCTCCCTCTGGCTTTCGCGGCCGGTCACCTCCACCCCGGTGAGCAGGCGCACCTCGTCCAGGTTCGGCGTGACGAGGCTGGCGCGCGGGAACAGCTCGGTGCGGATCGCCTCGAGCGCCTCCTCGCGCAGCAGCGCGTCACCGTGCATCGATGCCGCGACGGGGTCCACCACGAACGGGATCTCCGCGTTCCGTCCGATGTGGACCTCGTCGAGGGTCTTCGCCACCGCCTGGATGATCTCGGCGGTGGCCAGCATGCCGGTCTTCGCCGCGTCCACGCCCATGTCCGAGGCCACCGCCTTGATCTGCGCGGTGACCACGTCGGCCGGGATCTCGGTGAACCCCTGCACGCCCAGCGAGTTCTGCACGGTGACCGCGGTGATCGCGGTCATGCCGTGCACCCCGTTGGCGAAGAACGTGCGCAGGTCGGCCTGGATGCCCGCGCCACCACCGGAATCGGAGCCGGCGATGGTCAGCGCGGTGCGCGGCGTGGCGGTCACGGGCGCTCGACCACCGGCAGGTAGACCTTGCCACCCCGGGCGCCGAACTCCGCGGACTTCTCCTGCATCCCGGCCTCGATCGCCTCCACAGTGGACAGTCCGTGTTCCTCGGCGTACTTGCGCACGTCGTGGGTGATCCGCATGCTGCAGAACTTCGGCCCGCACATCGAGCAGAAGTGCGCGGTCTTGGCCGGTTCGGCGGGCAGCGTCTCGTCGTGGAACGAGCGCGCGGTGTCCGGGTCGAGCGCCAGGTTGAACTGGTCGTTCCAGCGGAAATCGAAGCGAGCCTTGGACAGCTCGTCGTCCCACTCCTGGGCGTACGGATGCCCCTTGGCCAGGTCGGCGGCGTGCGCGGCGATCTTGTAGGTGATCACCCCGGTCTTCACGTCGTCGCGGTTGGGCAGGCCCAGGTGCTCCTTCGGCGTGACGTAGCAGAGCATCGCCGTGCCGTACCAGCCGATCTGGGCCGCGCCGATGGCCGAGGTGATGTGGTCGTACCCGGGCGCGATGTCCGTCGTGAGTGGACCGAGGGTGTAGAACGGCGCCTCGCCGGTGAGCTGTTCCTCCAGCTCCACGTTCTCCTTGATCTTGTGCATCGGCACGTGGCCGGGGCCTTCGATCATCACCTGCACGTCGTGCTCGCGGGCGATGTGCGTGAGCTCGCCGAGGGTTTCCAGTTCGGCGAACTGCGCGCGGTCGTTGGCGTCGGCGATGGAACCGGGGCGCAGGCCGTCACCGAGGGAGAAGGTGACGTCGTACTGCTTCAGGATTTCGCACAGCTCGGCGAAATGCGTGTACAGGAAGGATTCCCGGTGGTGTGCCAGGCACCACGCGGCCATGATCGAACCACCGCGCGAGACGATGCCGGTGACCCGGCGGGCGGTCAGCGGCACGTACCGCAGCAGCACCCCGGCGTGCACGGTCATGTAGTCCACGCCCTGCTCGCACTGCTCGATCACGGTGTCCCGGTAGACCTCCCAGGACAGCTTTTCCGGTTCCCCGTCGACCTTTTCCAGTGCCTGGTAGATCGGCACGGTGCCGACCGGCACCGGCGAGTTGCGCAGGATCCACTCGCGGGTCTCGTGGATCCGCTTGCCGGTGGACAGGTCCATGATGGTGTCGGCACCCCAGCGGGTGGCCCAGACCATCTTGTCGACCTCTTCCTCGACCGAGGACCAGACCGCCGAGTTGCCCATGTTCGCGTTGATCTTCACCAGGAAGTTCTTGCCGATGATCATCGGCTCGCTCTCCGGGTGCCTGCGGTTGACCGGGATCACCGCGCGGCCGCGGGCGACCTCGTCGCGCACGAACTCGGGGGAGACGCGCTCGCGGGCGGCGATGAACTCCATCTCCCTGGTGATCACGCCCGCCTTCGCCCAGCCGAGCTGGGTGTTGTGCTCGCGTCCGTCGGCCCACCCGGCCCGCAGCCGGTGTAGTCCACTGTGGACATCGATGGTGACGTCGGGGTCGGTGTACGGGCCCGAGGTGTCGTAGACGTCGAAGTGGTCCCCTGTGGACAGATCGATCCGCCTCGCCGGGACGCGGAGGCCGGATTCGGTGCGGTGGTAGACCTTGTGCGAGCCGGTGATCGGCCCGGTGGTCACGGTCGGTGTGACGGTGGCGTCATTTTCCAGTGTCGTCAACGACATTCACTCCCTACGCCGGCATTACCCGGTCAGGTTCATGCGGTCGGCGGCACCGGGTCCCGTGGACAGGACACCAGCCACCCTCTCAGCCCGCCAAGGCGCGAGCTCCCGCGGTTGCGGTGTTCGGTTGTCCCCCGACCATGCCATGCCGACCGCCGCCTTGCCAAGTGACCCCGGCTGTGGGAGTTCTGCCAGAAACTCACCTGTATGGGGCATGCGCGGTTTTTCGGCACCGAGCAGAATGGGCCAGCTTCTGTAACGGTGCAGATTGGGGCGAGCATGCGAAGGCCGTTGATCCTCGCGTTGACCGGGATGCTGGCCGCGGGATTGTTACCCGCGGTGGCCGCGGCGGAAGCGGGGGGTGGTGCGGCCCCCGGAGGGCCCGGTGCCCACCCGCTTTGGCTTCCCGCCGGGAAAACCGGGTTCGGCGGGTCCCGCGACCAGGCCAGCAACGTCTGGTTCACCCTCCACAGTGGTCAACTTTCCGACGTCTACTACCCGGACCTGTCCACGCCGAGCATCCGCTCGCTCGGCTTCGTGGTGACGGACGGTAAGAGTTTCGCGGCCACCGACGCCGACGCGAAGTTCGAGCAGGTGCGCCGCACTTCGCCGGACGGGCTGACCTACGAGCAGACGATCACCGACGAGAAGAAGCGCTGGAAACTGCGCAAGACCTACGTCACCGACCCCGAACGCGCGAGCGTGCTGGTCGACGTCGACTTCACCTCGCTGACCGGCAAGCCGTACCAGCTCTACGCGGTGCTCGACCCGGACCTCGACAACAACGGCACCGACGATTCGGCCAAGACCGAGGGCGACACCCTCGTCGCCACCGACGGCCAGGTCACCTCGGCGCTGGCCGCGAACCCGGCGTTCACCAAGACCAGCAACGGTTTCTCCGGCACCTCCGACGGCGCGACGCAACTGCTCAAGTCGTTCCAGCTCAAGAGCTACGACACCGCGGGCAAGGGCAACGTGGTGCAGACCGGCCAGCTGGCCGCCGACGGGCTGAAGTCCCGGCGGGCCACGCTCTCGCTCGGCTTCGGCGAGCAGGCGGCCGCCACCGCGAAGGCCTCGCTGAAGACCGGGTTCGGCCCGGCCCGCAAGGCGAACGAAGCGGGCTGGCGGAACTACCTGCGCGACCTCAAGGACGTCCCGGCCTCGGTGGCCGGGAAGCGCGATCTGTACAAGGCGTCGATGCTGATGCTCGCCGCCAGCGAGGACAAGCTGAACCCGGGCGCGTTCATCGCCTCGCCGAGCATGCCGTGGCAGTTCGGCGACAACGGGCCGGGCTGGCTGCCCTCGGGCACCTACCACCTGGTCTGGCCGCGGGACCTCTACCAGATCGCGACCGGCATGCTGGCCGCCGGCGACGAGGGCGCGGCCCAGCGGTCGATCGAGTACATGTTCACCCGGCAGCAGCAGGCCGACGGGCACCTGGCGCAGAACACCGACGTCGACGGCACCCCGTACTGGACCTCCATCCAGCTCGACGAGACCGCGCTGCCGATCGTGCTCGCGCAGCAGGTCGGCATCGACGCGGAGCTGTGGCCGAACATCCGCAAGGCCGCCGACTTCCTGATCGACTACCGAGGCCCGAACGGCCAGGCGTCCCCGTGGTCGCAGCAGGAACGCTGGGAGGAGCAGGACGGGTACTCGCCGTCCACCATCGCTTCGGTGATCGCCGGGCTGGTGTGCGCGGCGGAACTGGCGAAGGAGCACGGCGACGCGGCGTCGGCCGAGCGGTACCTCGCCAAGGCCGACGAGTTCAAGGGCAAGCTCGCCGAGTGGACGGTGACCACGAACGGTCCGCTGTCGGACGACCCGTACTTCGTGCGGTTGACCAAGGACGGCAACGCGAACAACGGCACCGTCTACAACCTGGGCAACTCCAGCTACGACGCCGACCAGCGCGCGGTCGCCGACGCCGGCTTCCTCGAGCTGGTGCGCCTGGGCATCTACGCGCCGGACGACCCGGTCATCCGCAACAGCCTCGAGGTGGTCGACAACGAGATCTCCTACACCACGCCGACCGGCCAGTTCTGGCACCGCTACACCGGCGACGGCTACGGCGAGCGGGCGGACGGCTCGCAGTGGGAGATGGAGCTGCCGCCGGGTTCCCGGCAGACCTTCGGGCGGCTGTGGCCGCTGCTGGCCGGTGAGCGCGGCGAGTACGAACTGGCCAACGGCGAGCTGGGCGCGGCGAAGCGGCGGCTGCGCGACCTCGGCCGGGTGGCCGGGACCGGCGACACCATGCCCGAGCAGGTGTGGGACGAGAACGCGCCGTCGGGTCAGCCGGGCTTCCCGACCGGCAAGGGCAACCAGTCGGCCACCCCGCTGGCCTGGACGCACGCGCAGTTCGTCCGGCTCGCGTGGTCGGTGCAGGAGAAGAAGGTGATCGAGCAGCCCACCGCGGTGCGGTGCCGCTACCTGGGCTCCTGCTGACCGGCCTCGCCCAATGCTATGAGTGGGGCATTACTAGCGTTCATTGCAAGTAATGCCCCACTCATAGCATTCAGTCGTCCGGGTCGGCCTCGGGGTCGTGGTCCGGGTCCGGCAGCCAGGCGTTGCCCGGGACACCCCACTTGTTGCGCTTGAGCATGCGCCTTGCCTCGCGGGCGTACCGGCCGACCAGGCGGTCCAGGTAGATGTACCCGTCGAGGTGGTCGGTCTCGTGCTGCAGGCAGCGCGCGAAGTAGCCGGTGCCCTCCACCTCGAGCGGGTTGCCGTCGAGGTCCTGGCCGGTCACCTTCGCCCAGCTCGCGCGGCCGGTCGGGTACGACTCGCCGGGGGCCGACAGGCAGCCCTCCCAGTCGTCGTCCGGGTCCGGCATGGTTTCCGGGATCTCGGAGGTCTCGAGCTTCGGGTTGACCACCACGCCCTTGTGCCGCACGCCCTCGTCGTCGGGGCAGTCGTAGACGAAGATGCGCAGGTCCAGGCCGATCTGGTTGGCCGCGAGGCCGACCCCCTGCGCGGCGTACATGGTCTCGAACATATCGTCGGCCAGCGTGCGCAGCTCGTCGTCGAACTTGTCGATCTCACGCGTGGGCTGGTGCAGTACGGGCTCGCCGGCGATCACGATGGGGTGGACGGTCACGGTCCGGGAGCTTACCGAGGGTCTTGCCGTGACGCGCCGGGTGTGATGCCGGGCCGGGGAGCTACGCGCGTGATCTAATGGGCGCCGCGGAAACGACAACCGTGTGATTCGCGCACGCAAGCGAACTTGATTGCGAGGGCCCAGATGGACGCCGCGGAGTCGATGGCTCGCCGTCGCCGCCCGGCGGACGCCGGCCCGGCCGGGCTCTCGGCGCGCGAGCAGGAGATCCTGGCGTTCGAGCGGCAGTGGTGGAAGTACGCCGGCGCGAAGGAACAGGCCATCCGGGAGCTCTTCGCGATGTCGTCCACGCGGTACTACCAGGTGCTGAATCAGTTGATCGACAAACACGAGGCGATGCAGGCCGACCCGATGCTGGTCAAGCGCCTGCGCAAGACGCGTGCCGCCCGCCAGCGGACCCGCGCGGCACGACGGTTGGGGATAGATCTTCCATGAGCTGGTTCCAGGGGCGGCCGCTGCGGATGGCCGGCTTCGTACTGATCGCGCTGGCCCTGGTGGCCGCGGTGGCCGGCGGAGTCGTCTCGCTCAACGGCGGCAACGGTGGCGACACCGCCTCACCTTCGCCCACCTCCGAAACGCCACCGCCGGGCGACACCGGCAACCCGCAGGACCCGCCGCCGGCGTCACCGCCGCCCGGCTCGTCGGAGGTCCTGCCGCCGACGCAGCCCGGGCCGTCCACGCCGCCGCCGGGTGACCCGAACAACCCGCAGAATCCGCAGAACCCGCCGCCGGGTCAGCCGGTGCCGCCCGCGCCCGGTGGTGGTACGCCGGAGGAGCAGGCCGCGGCGAAGTGGGTCACCGTGCGGGTCTACAACAACAGCACCATCCACGGCCTCGCCGCCCGCGCCGGGGACGACTTCCGCTCGCAGGGGTGGGTCGTCGCCGAGACGAGCAACTACTCGGGCGGCATCATCCCGACGACCACCGCGTACTTCCGCCCGGGCGTAGCCGACGAGGAGACCGCGGCGCGGGCCCTGGGAGCTGCCTTCGGTATGCGGGTGGAGCCGCGGTTCGAAGGTATCGCGGGGTCGAGTGGCGGGGTGATCGTGATCGTGACGAACGACTACGGGTCCGCTGATACGAAGGGGAAGTAGGGCTCGTTCCGGCTCCCCGGTTTTCTAGTGTGACGACGGCGGGGGTTCTGTTGTCAAGGCGGGAAAGATGCCTTGACAACAGAACCCCCGCCGTGTTTTTGGCTGAGGACCGGGGAGGGAAGGGGGAGTGTGGGCGCTCTCCCCTTGAGCTTCCGGGTCGCGTTTGGCCGTCCCCCGGTTCGGCTCGCGAGGGGCGGTGTCACGAATGTGGCTTTGGGGGCGGATTCGGCCCCCAAAGCCACATTCGTGTCCGGTGGGGTGCGGCGAGTGTGGGGTTCGGCTGCGGGAGTGTGGGACTCGGGTGCCTGAGTGTGGGGTTCGGGTGTCTGAGTGTGGGACTCGCGGGATGGGCGAGTTCTACGTTCGTGCAGCCGAGTTCTACGTTCGGGTAGTTGAAGTCCACATTCGGGCGGCCGAGTTCCACATTCGTGACGTGGGCAAGGGGGCTAGTCGGCGCGGTTGGCGGCGTAGGCTTCCAGGGCGGCCAGTTGGCCCGGGTCCAGTGAGGGGCGGACGGCGGCTCGTGCTTTTTCCAGGTGGGCGGCGGTGACCTCGGTGGCGTCCAGTGACTCGCGCATGGCGGTGAGGGCGGCTTCCCGGATGAGGGCGGCGCAGTCCGCGGCCGAGTAGCGGTCCAAAGTGGACGCGACGCGGTCCAGGTCGACATCGGCGGCCAAGGGGGTGTTCTTCGAGTTGGCCCGCAGGATCGCGGCCCGTGCCTCGGCGTCCGGTGGCGGGACGTAGACCATGCGCTCCAGCCGACCCGGCCGCAGCAGCGCCGGGTCCACCAGTTCCGGGCGGTTGGTCGCGCCGAGCACCACGACCTCGCGCATCGGCTCCACGCCGTCCAGTTCCGTGAGCAGTGCGGCGACCACCCGGTCCGAGACGCCCGAGTCGCTCGACTGGCCACGCCGCGGGGCCAGTGCGTCGATTTCGTCCAGGAACACCAGTGAAGGCGCGGCTTCGGCGGCTCGGCGGAAGAGCTCCCGCACCGCTCGCTCCGACTCGCCGACCCACTTGTCCATCAGCTCGGCGCCCTTGACCGCGAACACGTTCAGCGCCCCGGTGCCCGCGAGCGCGCGCACCAGGAAGGTCTTGCCACCGCCGGGAGGGCCGTACAGGAGCACCCCGCGCGGCGGCGCGACGCCCAGGCGGGCGAAGGAATCCGGGTAGCGCAGCGGCCACAGGACGGCTTCGGTGAGCGACTGCTTCACCTCCACCATGTCCCCGACATCCTCCAGCGTCAGCCCGCCGGTGGCCAGGTTGTCCGAAGTGGACATCGAGATCGGCCGCACGCTGGACACCGCGTCGAGCAGGTCCTGGGCGCCGATCACCGGTTCATCGGTGTCCCGCTGCCGCAACGCCGCCCGCAGCGCGGCCTCCCGGCGCAGGGCGATCAGGTCCGCCGCGACGAAACCCGGGGTCCGCTCGGCGATCGCGCCGACCTCCACGTCGCCGTCGAGCGGCACGTCGCGCAGCAGGATGCGCAGCAATTCCGTGCGCACCTTGGCATCCGGCAGCGCGAGCGAGAGTTCGCGGTCGAGCAGGTCACCGCCGCGCAGGCGCGGGTCGACGGCCTCCGGGTGCGCGGTCGTCGCGATCAGCGCCACGTCCGTCCGGGTCAGCGCGCCGCGCAACTGCTCCAGCAGCACGGTCGCCACCGGCGGCGGGGACGACGCGGGCAGCAGTGTGTCGATGTCGGTGATCAGCAGGACCGCGGGGGTGGTGCCGTTCGCGGTCCGCTCGATCGCCTCGTTCAGCCGTGCGGCGGCCGCGTTCGGCTCCAGCACGGCGATGTTCGGCGCGGCCAGCGTCACCACGCGCACCTGCTCGGCCTGCCCGACCGAGCGCACCAAGGTCGTCTTGCCGACGCCTTCGGGCCCCGAGACCAGCACGCCGAGCCGTGCCGAGGTGCCCAGTTTGGCCAGCAGTTCGGGGCGGTGGAAGGCGAGTTCGAACCATTCGCCCAGGCGCCGCGCGCAGCTCGACGCACCGGCCAGGTCGGCGATCGGCGGCACCGGCTCGTCCTCGGCCTCTTCGACCACCTCGGCGTCGATGAAGTCGTCCACAGTGGACTGAGGTGCGGCCGCGGTGACGGTGACCGTGGTGCCGGGGCGGGCCGAGGGCTCGGGGGCGGGCACCGCGTCGCCGGTGCGGGCGCCGTCGCGCCAGGCGACCACAGTGGACGGTCCGACCGCGACCGGGCCGGACGGCTCGGCGGCGGTGATGGTCAGCAGCTCACTGGTCCACGTGCCACCGATGGCGTTCGAAAGCTTGCTGCGCACGGCGGAGACGTCCGCGCCGGGCGGCGGCGCGAGGTCCTGGGGGAGCAGGGAAACCGCGTCCCCGACGGTCAGCACCTTGCCGATCAGCGCGAGCCGCACGGTGGCGGGTGGCAGCGAGACGCTGGCCAGGCGCGAACCGGCGACGGTGACCGACTTCGCGGCGGAGACCTCCGCCGGGGCGAGGACCACCTCCGCGCCTTCGGTGACCCCGAGGTTCGACATCGTCACGTCGTCGAGCAGCACCACCCCGGGCGGGCCGTCGCCGTCGGAGGGGGCGGCCAGCGCGGCGCTCACGCGGGCACCGGTCAGGTGCACGGCGTCCCAGGCGTGCAGGCCCAGCGCGTCGAGCACCTCGGGGTGGAGGCGGACCACACCGCGGCGGGTGTCGGTCGCGGACGGGCTGTGGCGGACGGTCAGCGTGATCTGCGGCGAACTCACGCCGACGACCCTAGTCGGCCCGGCCCTGTCCGCGCCTCAAGCCGAGGCTGCGCCAGCTGCGCTTGCGGTCGTGGCGCCCGCGCGGGCCCTGGCTGACCTCGTGGGCCCCGTTGCGCCGGACGGCTCGCCGCGCGGCACCGGCCACCCGGCGCCGCAGTGGACGGCGCAGGCCGAGCCGGCGCGCGCTGCGGGCCCGGCGGATCGCCCGGCGTTCGCGGGCGGGCACGTCCCAGGCTTCGGGGTGCCGGGCGAGCCAGCGGAAACGGCGCACCGCGTAGGGCACGTGCACCAGGTAGAGCAGCAGCGCCGCGGCCAGCGCGATCAGCGGGTACAGGATGATCGTCGCGGCCAGCACGCCGACCAGCACCAGCAGCGGCCCGACCGCCTTCGGCGCCACCTTGACCGTCTTCAGCGACAGCGTGGGGATCCGGCTGATCGCCAGCGCGGCGATCGCCACCGTCCACACCAGCACCACCACCTGCGAGGACCACCAGCCCTCGCCGAACTGCAGGCTGAGGGTGAGCGGCAGCAGGACCAGCAGCCCGCCGGCCGGGGCGGGCACGCCGACGAAGAACTCGGCCGCGTACGGCGGCTGCTCGGTGTCGTCGAGCAGGGTGTTGAACCGCGCCAGGCGCAGGATCATGCAGACGGCGAAGAGCAGCGCGGCCACCCAGCCGATGCGCTCGCCGTCGGCGTGCCAGATGTAGAGCACCAGCGCCGGGGCCACGCCGAAGGAGATGCCGTCGGCCAGCGAGTCCAGCTCGGCGCCCATCTTGGAGGTCGCGTCGAGCATGCGGGCGATGCGGCCGTCGAGGCTGTCGAGCACCGCGGCGATGCCGATCGACGCGATCGCCATGGCGTAGTTCCCGGTGAGCGCGAACTGCACGGCGGACAGCCCGGCGCACAGCGCGAGCACGGTGATCGCGTTCGGCAGCAGCCGAACGCCCGGATTGGTCCGGACGGTCACGGCGGGCCCCCTACGACTGCGCTGCCGGGAGTTCGGCCAGCACGGTCTCGCCGCCGATCGTGCGCTGGCCCTTGCTCACCAGCACCTTGCTGCCGGGCGGCAGGTAGGTGTCCACCCGCGAGCCGAACCGGATGAGCCCGTAGGTGTCGCCAGCGGTGACCTTCTCGCCGTCGCCGACCTCGCACAGGATCCGGCGCGCGACCAGCCCGGCGATCTGGGTGACGACCAGTTCGTGGCCGTCCTCGGTGCGCAGCAGCAGGGAGTTGCGCTCGTTGTCGTCGCTGGCCTTGTCCAGGTCCGCGGAGAGGAACTTGCCCGGCCGGTAGGCGACCTTCTCCACCACGCCGGTGGCGGGCACGCGCTGGACGTGCACGTCGAACACCGACAGGAAGACGCTGACGCGCATCCGCGGCTCGGCGGGCAGGCCCAGCTCCGGCGGCGGGGTGGCCTCCTCGATCAGCGAGACCAGGCCGTCGGCGGCGGCCAGCGCGAGCCCGGAACGGGCCGGTGGCACGCGGGCGGGCTCGCGGAAGAAGGCGGCGGTGGCGACCGTGCCGAGCCCCGCGAGCAGGCCGAGCGGCTTGGAGAACCGGCGCAGCACCAGTGTCGCGGCGAGCCCGCCGAGCACGAAGGGCCGTCCGGCCCGGTGCATCGGTGGCACGGTCTCACGCGCGAGGGTCATCGCGTGCTTGATCGGGTTGGCTGGCGCGTTGGTTCCGGCGCTCATCTCTGCTGAATCCCCGGGGGTCGTGGTCGGCGGACGGCTTGCCCGCCGCGTGGTGTGGCCACGCTACCGCCCGACATCGGCTGCCGGGTTACCGACCGGGTACGTGCACCCCCCGACGAGTGCACGCGCCCGGTACGACGACTGAATACCCGCGGAAGCCGGATTGTATTCCACCCACCGGCAGCCTGACCACTGTTCGTGTGGAGGTGATGACCAAAAGTCATCAATTCAGAGCAGGAGGACGTTCACTTCGGAGCCCTTCGGCGCTTCCGTGACGTCCTCCGGCAGCACGATGAGGCAGTTCGCCTGGGCGAAGGCGGCCAGCAGGTGCGAGCCGGGACCGCCGCGCGGGCCGACCTCGCCGGTGACCTCGCCGTCGGAGTGCGAGTAGAAGCCCCGGCGGAACTGGGCTTTCCCAGCCGGTGACCGCAGTGCCTCGGTCAGCTTCGCGCGCACCCTCGGACGGTCCACAATGGAGTGTCCCATCGCGGCGAGCACCGCGGGCCGGACGAAGACCTCGAAGGAGACCAGGCTGCTCACCGGGTTGCCGGGCAGGGTGAACACCGGCACGCCGTTCCAGCGGCCGAGCCCCTGCGGGCCGCCCGGCTGCATGGCCACCTTCCGGAACTCCACGCCCGCGCCGGTCAGCGCGTCCTTGACCACCTCGTACGCCCCCGCGCTCACCCCGCCCGAGGTGATCAGCAGGTCCACCGACGCCAGCCGCGGCTCGATCACCGCGCGGAACTCGGTCACGTCGTCGACCACGCTGCGGATGGTCTCCACGTGGCAGCCGAGCGCCCGCAGCGCGGCCACCAGCATCACGCTGTTCGACTCGTAGATCTGCCCGTGCTTCAACGGGGCAGGCGCGGTGACCAGCTCCGAACCGGTGGACACCACCAGCACCCGCGGCGCGGTGAACACCGCGAGGGAGTCGAGGCCGACCGCGGCGGCCAGGCCGACCTGCGCCGGTCCGAGCAGGGTGCCGCGGGTCAGCGCCGTGGTGCCGCGCCGCACGTCTTCGCCGGTGCGCCGCAAGTGGTTCCCCGGTGGCACCGCGGCGAACACCCGCACGGTTTCCACGCCGCCGTCGGTCTTTTCCACCATCACCACGGTGTCGGCGCCGGGCGGCATGGGCGCGCCGGTCATGATCCGGTGCGCGGTCCCGGGCAGCAGCGGGGGCGAATCCACCCGCCCGGCCGGGATGTCCTCGGCGACCGGCAGCGTCACCGGCGTGCTTTCGCTCGCCTCGGCCACGTCGACCGCGCGCACCGCGTAGCCGTCCATCGCGGAGTTGTCGAACGGCGGCAGCGACACGTCCGCCGTCACGTCCTCGGCGAGGACGAGCCCCGCGCAGTCGGCCAGTGGCAGGCGCACGGGGGTCCGGCCGCCGAGCAGCGCGGTCACCTCGGCGCGGTGGTGTTCGACGGAGATCACGCGGACCATCCTCCCCGGCCGGGCCCGTCGTGCAAGACTCTCCCCGCCGCACGGCGATTCGACATGAGGTCACGGAGGGGTTCCATGCAGGTCAATGTCCGCCAGCAACCGTCGTTCGCGGTGGCCAGGCTGTCGCTCGCCCCCGGCGAGCCCGCCCAGGTCGAGGCCGGCGCGATGATGGCGACCAGCTATGGCGTGCAGGTCCAGTCCAAGGCGCAGGGCGGGATCATGAAGGGCCTCGGCCGGGCCTTTCTCTCCGGGGAGTCCTTCTTCATCTCCACCTTCACCGCCCCGCAGAACGGTGGCTGGGTGGACGTGGCGGCCAACCTGCCCGGCGACATCCAGGTGATCAACCTCGACGGCCGCACCGGCTGGTGCGTCACGAAGGGCTCCTGGCTCGCCTCCTCGCACGCGGTGACCACCGAAACCCGCTGGGGCGGCTTCGGCAACCTGGTCGGCGGCGAGGGCGGCTTCCTCACCCACGCGCACGGCCAGGGGCAGCTGGTCGTGGCCTGCTACGGCGCGCTCGAGACGGTCACGCTGCAGCCGGGCGAGGTGATCACCGTCGACTCCGGTCACGTGGTCGCCTACGCCGACACCGTGCAGACGCAGACCCGCAAGGTGGCCAGCGGCTTCATCCAGTCGATGAAGAGCGGCGAGGGGCTGGTGTTCGACTTCGCCGGTCCCGGCCAGGTGCTGACCCAGACCCGCAACCCGGCGGCGCTGGCGGCGTGGATCGTCGCACAGGTACCGCAGCGGTAGGGCGCGAAGATGCGGGTGCACACGCGGCACACGCCTGCCTTCGGCGTCGCCAGGGTCGTGCTCGGTCCTGGCGAAGCCGTGCAGGCGGCCGCGGAAGCGTTGCTGGCCAGCAGTTTCGGGGTGGCGCCCAGCGCGCCGTCGCGCAAGGGCGGCCCGGTGGTCTTCACCGCGCCCGCCGAGGGCGGCTGGGTCGACCTCGCGCCCAAGCGGGCCGGTGACGTCTACCCGCTGGAGTTCGACGGCACCCAGGGCTGGTGCGTGGCCAAGGACGCGGTCCTCGCCCGGCCCGCCGGGGTCCGCCGCGACCAGCACTGGCCCGCGCTGCAGTCGCTGTTCGGCGGCGACGGCGGGTTCCTCGACCACTACGCCGGCGTCGGGCCGCTGATCCTGAGCTGCACCGGGCCGGTCGAGGTGTTCAGCCTGGACCCCGGCGAGATCGTCACGGTGACGCCCGGCTTCCTGGTCGCCTACCCGGACAACGTCCAGGTGCGGTTGCGCGCGATCGATCCGTCCGGCCCGCAGTCGGTGCGCACCGGGGAGGGGCTCGCGCTCGATTTCGCCGGTCCCGGCCGGGTGCTCGTGCAGGCTCGGAGTGCCCGCTAGCGCAGGCGATTTTGCGCCGATTTGACCAATGCCGGGTCTGTTCGATCCGGTAGCGTGAATCCACCTCACCCTTGGCTTCGGCGTGCACTACAAGGAGGACGGGCGTGGCGAACGGCACGGTCAAGTGGTTCAACTCGGAAAAGGGCTACGGCTTCATCGAGTGCTCGGACGGCCCGGATGTGTTCGTCCACTACTCGGCGATCCAGGCCGACGGCTTCCGCACCCTGGACGAGGGGGACCGGGTCGAGTTCGAGGTCCAGTCGGGCCGGGACGGCCGCAGCCAGGCGGCCGACGTCCGCAAGGTTCCCTGAGCCCTTCCACCGGGTGAAAACCGCCGAGACGCCGAACCGGGAGCGGCTGCCGTGGACAGGGCATTAGGCTGCACGGCGTGACAGGCGATGTGTCGGGGGACCTCACCGGTCGCCGGCTGGGCAACTACCGCATCGACGGGGTGCTCGGCAAGGGCGGCATGAGCGTGATGTATCGGGCCACCGACGTGCGACTGGGTCGCAAGGTGGCGTTGAAGGTGATCGGCGAGCACCTGGGCGCCGACGCCGAGTTCCGCGAACGGTTCGTCGACGAGGCGCGCAGCACCTCGGCGATCGACCACGCCAACGTCGTCCCGCTCTACGACTTCGGCGAACTCGACGGCATGCTCTACATCGCCATGCGCCTGGTCGACGGCAAGGACCTCGCCGGGCTGATCAACGGCGCCCCGATGGCCCCGGACCGGACGCTGGGCCTGCTCGAACAGGTCGCCGACGCACTGGACACCCTGCACGGCCGCGGCCTCGTGCACCTCGACGTGAAACCGGCGAACGTGCTGGTCACCAGCCGGGAATCGGCCCGCGAGCACGTCTACGTCGCCGACTTCGGCCTGACCAGGCGAGGCGCCACCGGGCACCGCACCCGCGGCGGCGACTTCCTCGGCTCACCGACCTACGCCGCGCCGGAGCACCTGCGCGGGGAACCGCTCGACGGCCGCACCGACCAGTACGCGCTGGCCTGCGTGCTCTACGCCTGCCTGACCGGCAGCCCGCCGTTCAAGGGCGACGTGCCCGCGGTGATCAAGGGGCACCTGCAGGGAGAACCGCCGTCGGTCTCGCGGGTGGTCTCGCTGCCGCCCGCCATCGACGAGGTGATCCGCAAGGGCATGGCGAAGAGCGCGGGTGACCGCTACGCCAGCTGCGTTGAGCTGGTCGCCGCGGCCCGCCGGGCGCTGGAGTCCGCGCCGCCGGTCGCCGCCGGCCCGCCGTCGCACGTGGCCACCGGGCCGCCGTCGCAGCCGCAACCGGTTGCCGTCAGCTCGCCGGGCCAGCAGAGTGCACCCCAACCACGACCACCGCAGGGCGAGGGGGCCCGGATGCACCCGTACGGACAAGGCGGTCCTCAGCAACCGCAGCAGCAGCCACCGCCCGGGTACGGGCCGCCGCCCGGCATGCCCCCGCAGGGGATGCCGCCCCAGGGCATGCCGCCGCAAGGCATGCCGCCCCAGGGGTACGGCACTCCGCCGCCCGGGTACGGCCCGCCACCGGGCATGCCCCCGCAAGGGCCGCCGCCCGGGTACGGCCCGCCGCCCGGTGACCCGATGCGGTTGCGCCCGCCGTCCCCCGCGGGCATGTCTCCGTGGGAGGAGAAGAAGAGCAGCAAGGCCTGGCTGATCTGGCTGATCGTCGGGCTCGTCGTGGTGGCCGGTGGCATCGTGCTGGTCCTCTTCCTCACCCAGGGTGACGACAGCGCCGGGGACCCCCCGGCCAATCGCGGCACCAACCAGCCCGCGCCGTCCATCCCGGTCGGCGAGGGTCCCGCGACCGGGCAACCCGGTGAGACCGGCGGCAACAAGCCCCCGCCCACCTCCATCCCGATCAAGCCGGGCGGCTGACCAGCACTTCTTGCACTCGCCCCGGGGGAGTGCTAAACAGGCTTTAGCACTCGATACGTTAGAGTGCCAGACGGGCGGTACCGATCGCCCGCCTCATGGTCGGGACGGTGAGGCCGAGCCCCGGGAAACCGAGCCGGTCGTCCGTCGCGGGCACCGAACCTGGCCGAGGAAGTGTTCCTGCCGCCGCTGTGCCAGTGGCGGCGCCCAATATCGGAGGACCACACCGCAATGGCCAAACTGATCGCGTTCGACGAGGACGCCCGCCGCGGTCTTGAGCGCGGCCTCAACATCCTCGCCGAAGCCGTCAAGGTGACGCTCGGCCCGCGTGGCCGCAACGTCGTGCTCGAAAAGAAGTGGGGCGCGCCGACGATCACCAACGACGGTGTCTCCATCGCCAAGGAGATCGAGCTCGAGGACCCCTGGGAGAAGATCGGGGCCGAGCTCGTCAAGGAAGTTGCCAAGAAGACCGACGACGTCGCGGGTGACGGCACCACCACCGCCACCGTGCTCGCCCAGGCCCTCGTCCGCGAGGGGCTGCGCAACGTGGCCGCCGGCGCTGACCCGATCAGCCTCAAGCGTGGCATCGAGCAGGCCGTCGAAGCCATCATCGAGCAGCTGCACAAGGCCGCCGTGCCGGTCGAGACCAAGGAGCAGATCTCTGCCACGGCCTCGATCTCCGCTGCCGACCGCACCATCGGTGAGCTGATCGCCGAGGCGCTGGACAAGGTCGGCAAGGAAGGTGTCGTCACCGTCGAGGAGTCGAACACCTTCGGGCTCGAGCTCGAGCTGACCGAGGGCATGCGCTTCGACAAGGGCTACATCTCCGGTTACTTCGTGACCGACGCCGAGCGCCAGGAAGCCGAGCTGGAGGACCCCTACGTCCTGCTGTACGGCTCCAAGATCTCGAACGTCAAGGACGTGCTGCCGCTGCTGGAGAAGGTCATCCAGTCCGGCAAGCCGCTGCTGATCATCTCCGAGGACGTCGAGGGCGAGGCGCTGGCCACCCTGGTCGTCAACAAGATCCGCGGCACCTTCAAGTCCGTCGCCGTCAAGGCGCCCGGCTTCGGTGACCGCCGCAAGGCCATCCTGCAGGACATCGCGATCCTGACCGGTGGCCAGGTGATCTCGGAGGACGTCGGCCTCAAGCTGGAGAACGCGGACCTGTCGCTGCTGGGCCGCGCCCGCAAGGCGGTCATCACCAAGGACGAGACGACCATCGTCGAGGGTGCCGGTGACGCCGACCAGATCCAGGGTCGCGTCAACCAGATCCGCGCCGAGATCGAGAACTCGGACTCGGACTACGACCGCGAGAAGCTGCAGGAGCGGCTGGCCAAGCTGGCCGGCGGCGTGGCCGTGATCAAGGCCGGTGCCGCCACCGAGGTCGAGCTCAAGGAGCGCAAGCACCGCATCGAGGACGCGGTGCGCAACGCCAAGGCCGCCGTCGAAGAGGGCATCGTCGCCGGTGGTGGCGTCGCGCTGCTGCAGGCCGCCGAGGCCGCCTTCGCGGGCCTGAAGCTCGAGGGCGACGAGGCGACCGGCGCGAACATCGTCAAGGTCGCCGTCGAGGCTCCGCTGAAGCAGATCGCCATCAACGCCGGCCTCGAAGGCGGCGTCGTGGTGGAGAAGGTCAAGGGCCTGCCGCAGGGTCACGGCCTGAACGCCGCCACGGGTGTCTACGAGGACCTGCTCGCCGCCGGCGTGCCGGACCCCACCAAGGTCACCCGCTCCGCGCTGCAGAACGCCGCCTCCATCGCGGCGCTGTTCCTGACCACCGAAGCCGTTGTCGCGGACAAGCCGGAGAAGGCCTCGGCCGCCCCGGCCGACCCGTCGGGCGGCATGGGTGGCATGGACTTCTGAGTCCAGCCCTTCGCTAGTCACCAAGGCCCGGCCCACGTACACGTGGACCGGGCCTTCGGTCTTTCCAGGGGCGCCCGGCCGCGGCCCGGCCCCCGGGAGGGGACACAAATGTGGCTTTCGGAGCGGAATACGCCCCCAAAGCCACATTCGTGTCCATGCCCCCCGGCCGCGGCCCCCAGCCCCCGAAATCTCCGAGCCCCGCGCTCGATCACCCTCCGCTGCCCGCGCGAGTGTCGAACTCGGCTGCCTGAACGTGGGATTTGGCTGCCTGAGTGTGGAACTCGGGTGCGCGAACGTGGGGTTCGGGTGCGCGAACGTGGGGGTCAGGGGGTGGGGGTGGGGTCTTCGGGCATGAGGAGCCAGCAGGCGGCGTAGACGAGGACGGGCGTGCCGACGCCGAAGATGGTGGCGGCGACCAGCAGGATGCGCAGGATCGCGGCGTCCACGCCGAGCATGCGCGCCCAGCCGCCGCACACCCCCGCCAGCATCTTGTCGCTGCTGCTGCGGCGGAGCTTCTTGGTCTCTGGCTGGTACACGTTGTTCGTCATACGTCCATGGTGTGGCCGGGCCGGGCACGCGGACATCAGGGAACAGCCCTGGCCCGACCCGGAATCGGGGACCCCGAGGATGTGGTTGGCTGCGGGGTATGACGGTTCGGAAAACGGCGCTCTGGCTCGTCGCGCTGGCCCTGCTCGGCATGGGAACGGCGAGCGCCGCGGGCCCCGCGAAGCAACCCGGCAGCGAACTCGACCGCGTGCTCGCCCGCGGTGAGGTGAAGGTGTGCAGCACCGGCGACTACCGCCCGTTCACCTACCGCGACCCGGCGACCGGGCAGTGGAGCGGGATCGACATCGACATGGCCGGGGACTTCGCCCAGCGGCTCGGCGTGCGCCTGGAGATCGTCCCCACCACCTGGAAGACCCTCGTCGACGACCTCGGCCGCACCTGCGACCTGTCCATGGGCGGCATCTCGATCACCATCGAACGCGCCAAGCGCGCCTTCTACACCGAGGCCTACGTCAAGGACGGCAAGACCCCGATCACCCGCTGCGAGAACGCCGAGCGCTTCCAGACCCTCGAGCAGATCGACCAGCCGGGCGTGCGCGCCATCGTCAACCCCGGCGGCACGAACGAGCAGTTCGCCGACGTCTACCTCAAGCAGGCGACCATCGTCCGCCACCCGGACAACAACACCATCTTCACCGAGATCATCGAAGGCCGTGCGGACCTGATGATCACCGACGCGGTGGAGACCCGCTGGCAGGCCAAGGAGCACCCCGAGCTGTGCTCGGTCCACCCCGACCAGCCGTTCACCTTCGCCGAGAAGGCCTACCTGCTGCCGCGCGGGGACGTCGTGTTCCAGGAATGGGTCGACCAGTGGCTCAACCTCGCCCGCCACGACGGCACCTACGACCGGTTCGCCGCCGCCTGGATCGGCTGAACGCGCGCCAGCCGGTCGAGCCACCACGCCCGCCGGGCGTCGTCGGCCCGGACCGCCTCGAACCGGTCCGGCTCCGGCGCCCGGCGCGGCACCGGCAGGTAACCATCCACAGGGGACAGTGGAGTGGAGGTGACGTCGTCGGTCAGCAACGCGGCCGTCCCGAGCCCGCAGGCGAAGTCCAGCGACGGCAGCGCCCCGGCCAGCGCCAGCCCGGCGGCCAGCCCGACGCTGCTCTCCACCGCCGAGGACACCACGCACGGCAGCCCGCAGGCTTCGGCCACGCGCAACGCCCGCCGCACCCCGCCGAGCGGCGCCACCTTGATCACCGCGACGTCGGCGGCTCCGGCGACGGCCACCTTCAACGGGTCTTCGGCACGCCGGATCGACTCGTCGGCGGCGATCCGCACGTCGACCCGGCGCCGCACGGCGGCCAGTTCCTCGATGGACGCGCACGGCTGCTCGGCGTACTCCAGCCCGCCCGCCGCGCGATCCAGTTCGCGGATGGCGTGCACCGCTTCGTCGACCTCCCATGCCATGTTGGCGTCCACGCGGATCGCGCCGGCAGGGCCGAGCGCCGAGCGCACCGCGGCCACCCGGTCGCAGTCCTCGCTCAGCGTGGTGCCCGCGCCGGCCACCTTCACCTTCGCCGTCCGGCAGCCGGACGCGGCGACCAGTTCGTGCGCGCGGTCGGGATCCAGGACCGGCACCGTGGCGTTGACCGGGATGCGGTCCCGCACCGGCTCGGGCCAGCCCCGCTCACCGGCTTCCACGGCGGAGGCGAGCCATGGCACGCTCTCGGCGTCGGAGTACTCGGCGAACGGGCAGAACTCACCCCAACCCGCCTCGCCCCGCAGGAGCAGGCCTTCCCGGGTGGTGATGCCGCGGAAGCGGTGCCGCATCGGCGCCGCGTAGACCAGGACCGATGACGTGGACAGGGAGGGCATGGACCACATGGTGGCAAACCAGGGCCCGGCGCTCGAGTTCGGCGTGCTCGGCCCCGTCGAGGTGCGTGCGGGCGGGGCGCCGGTGCCGGTCGGCGGCAGCAAGCCGCTGATCGTGCTGGCCGGGTTGCTGCTGCGGGCGAACCGGGTGGTCACGGTCGAGGAGCTGTCGTGGTGGCTCTGGGACAGTGACGAGACGCGCTGGTCGAAGGGCGCGTTGCAGACCTACGTGCTGCGCGTGCGGCGTGCGCTCGGGGAGCACGCCAGCATCCGCACCGAACGCGGCGGTTACGTGCTGGAGGTGGCACCGGAGGCGATCGACCTCGGCCGGTTCCGGGCGAACGCCGAGCGCGGCAGGCAGGCGGCCGAGCGCGGTGAGCTGCGCGAAGCCGCGGTCGCGTTCACCGACGCGCTCGTCCAGTGGCGCGGGCCCGCCTTGTCCAATGTGGACTCCGACGCGCTGGTCCGCGACGAGGTCAGCCAGCTCGACGACGAACGGCTCGGCGTGCGCGAACAGTGGGCCGAGGTGATGCTCGGGCTCGGTGAGCACCACGCCGTCGTGCCCCAGCTGTTCGCACTGGCCAGGGAAAACCCGCTGCGGGAACGCCTGCACGAACAGCTCATGCTCGCCCTGCACCGGTCCGGGCGGCAGTCCGACGCGCTGGCGGTGTACCGGTCGATCAGCGCGGCGCTGACCGAGGAGCTGGGCCTGGATCCGGGACCGTCGCTGCGGCGCGCGCACCAGGCCGTGCTCGCCGGTGAGCACGGCACCTACACCCGGCAGCGCGGCGAAACGCTGGTGCCACGTCAATTGCCCGGCGACTTCGCCGGATTCATCGGCCGTCACCAGGCGCTTTCACGCCTGCGTGAACTCGTGCGCGCCGAATCGGCGCCGATCGCGTCGATCGAAGGCATGGGCGGCGTCGGCAAGACCACCCTGGCCGTCCACTTCGCGCACGAGGTCGCCGAGCGCTACCCCGGCGGCCAGCTCTACACCGACCTGCGCGGATACGGCCCCGGCGGTCCGCTCGAACCGCAGGCGGCACTCGAAATGATGCTGACCGCGATGGGCGTGCCCGCCGACGACATCCCCGCCGGGCTGGCGCAGCGCTCGGCGTTGTGGCGCACGCACACGGCCAGCCGACGCGTGCTGGTGGTGCTGGACAACGCGGGCAGCACCGAACAGGTGCGCCCGCTGCTGCCCGGCCCCGGTTCCTTGGTGCTGGTGACCAGCCGGTCGCGGTTGCGGTCGATGGCCGCGGTGCACGGTGCCCGCCGCATCCCACTGGACGAACTGCCGGTGACGGACGCCGTCGAATTGCTCGCGGGCATCGTCGGCCAGGACGCGGTGCGGGCCGATCCGATCGCCGCGCGCGAATTCGCCGCGCGCTGCGGCCGGTTGCCGCTGGCGATCCGGATCCTGGCCGTGCGGGCCTCACAGTTCCCCGAGGTGCCGCTGGCGGACTTCGTCGCCGACTTCGACCGCGAGCAGGACAAGCTCGACTCGTTCGACCTCAACGACGGCGACGAGACCGATCTGCGTGCCGTGTTCGCGCGCTCGTACCACGCGCTGGACGATTCGTGTGCCCGCTTGCTGCGGCTGCTCGGGTTGCCGGAAGAGGCGCGGGACTTCACCGCCGCGTCGGCCGCCGCGCTCGCCGGGATCGGCCTGCGGGAAGCGCGGATGAGCCTGGACCGGCTGGCGTCGGCGCACCTGATCGGCGAGCCGCGGCCAGGCCGGTACCAGTTCCACGACCTGATCCGCGAGTTCGCCGCCGACCTGTGCCGCCGCACGGAAACCGAGGACACCCGCACGGCCGCGCTGCACCGGTTGCTGAGCTGGGCGCTCGACAGCACGCGCGCCGCCGCGGTCCACCTGCGGCCGGGCCGCCGGTACGACCTCATCCCGTCGCGCGAACTGGTCCCGTACGAGACGTTCCCGGATCGCGCGGCCGCGTTGACCTGGCACGACGCCGAAGTGGGCAACCTCGCCGCGCTGGTCCGGCTGGCCAACCGGATCGGCGCGCACGACCAGGCGTGGCAACTGGCCTGGGTGCTGCAGTCGTACTTCGTGGTCCGGACTCCGTTGCACGCCTGGAAAGCCGTGTTCGACGTCGCGCTGTCGTCCGCGGTGGCCTGCGGCGACCGGCGCGGGCAGGCGGGCATCCTCAGCGGGCTCGGGGTGCTGCACGGCGTGGCGCGGGAGGAACCGGAAGCCATCCGCTACCTGCTGCGGGTGCTCGCCATCCAGCGCGAGATCGGGGACCGCGAGGGCGAGGCCAGGGTGCAGTACAACCTGTCGATGGCCTACCAGAACACCGAGGAGCCACACCGCTCGCTGGAGCACGGTGAGGAGGCCATCCGGCTGGCGCGCGAGCTGGGGGTGGCCTCGCTGGAGGCCAACAGCCTGCAGGCGATGGCCGACACCAGCACCTACCTCGGCAGGCACGCCACCGCGCTCGCACTGGTCGACGCGGCGCTGGACGTCTGGCAGCGGATCGACGAGGCCGACAGCCAGCCGTTCCTGGTGCACAGCCGGGGGCGGGCGCTGCTCGGGCTCGGGCGCACCGACGAGGGCATCGCGTGCGTGCGCCAGTCGATCGACATGTTCACCTCGCGTGGGGAGCTCTACGAGGCGGGCGATGTGCTCGCCCAGCTCGGCACCATCTACCTGCACCTCGGCGATCGAGAAGAGGCGCGCGCCCACTGGCTGCGCGCGGTGCACGTGCTGACCGAGAGCGGGCATCCGTTCGCCGAAGACGTACGGGCCAAGCTCGCCGGGCTGGTCGGCACGGACATGCCCACGCGCTGACCCCCAGTAGTGCAGCGCGTGGGCACTTCGCCCGTACGAGTACTCAACCGCACCCCGCTCACTGACGGCTGACTCCTCGCTGTCACCTGCTGATCATGGGCACCACCTGCGCTAACATCGCGTGTGCGCAGGGTGCACGGGAGGTGGGATGAGGGCCGTCGTGCTGACCGGTCCGAGCAGGCTCGAGGCGATCGAGCTGGATCCGCCGGAGTGCGGTCCCCATGAGGTGCTGCTGAGCATGAGCGCGCTCGGCGTCGGTGACCAGGACGTGGCGGCCTTCCGCGGGCGGCGGCCGGTCGGTTCGCTGCCGTGGGTGCTGGGGCGGCAGGGGGTCGGGGAGATCGCCGCGATCGGCGAACGGGTGACCCGGCCGTACCGGCTGGGGCAGCAGGTCGTGGTCGAGCCGGACTTCTGCTGCCGTGGTTGCCGTGCCTGTGCCGCCTGGTTTTCCTCCGCCTGCGCCGAACGCGAGTCGATCGGCCTGGACCGGACCGGGCTGCTCGCCGAATTCGTCGCGGTCCCGGCGCATTTCACCTGGCCCGCACCGCGGGCGGTGCCGCACGAGGACCTCGTCTGCGTCGAACCGCTGGCCGAGGCGGTGGCCGCCGCGCGACGGGCGGCCGTGCAACCACGGCAGCGCGCGCTGTTGCTCGGCGCGGACACCCGGGGCCTGTTCCTGTGCCTGGTGTTGCGGGCGCGCGGGCTCGAGGTGATCGTGCGCGACCCGGTCACCGAGCGACTGGACCTGGCGTGCTCGCTGGGCGCACTGCCGTGGACTGCGGGCGACGACGAGTTCGACGTGGTCTTCGACAACTCCGGCAAGCGCACGGCGCTGGCCGAGGGCATCGGCGGCCTGCTGCCCGGCGGCACGGTCATGATGCTGACCGGCGCCGCCGCGCCACTGGACAACGCGGAAGTGCTCAAGCGGCAGCTGACCGTGCGCGGTTCACGCGGTTACGACCACCCGACCGACTTCCCGGCCACCGTCGACGCGCTGGCCAGCGGGGAATTCGAGCCAGGCAAACTCGCGCGACGGCGATACCCCCTGCAGCGGGCGAACCGGGCCTTCGAGGAGGCGGCGGTCAACGTGGCGAAGCCGTGGCTGTCCTACGACTGGTGATCCTCGGCCAGTTTGACCTGGCCGGCCAGGTAGGCGCGCCCGACCTCCATGGTGCGCGGGGCGAGCCGGAAGACGCGGTTGTGGCGTGTGAGGTAGCCCAGCTCGGTCAACGTGAGCAACAACCGGCGGGCCGTCGCCCGATCCAGGCCGGTGGCCTTGGCCGCTTCGCTCAGGGTCAGCTCGGGTCTGTCCGCGCTGAACGCGTGCAGCACCGCCATGGCTCTGGCGACGGACCGGACGAAGTGTCGGCCGTGGGACATGAGTACGCCCTTTTCTGACCAGCTGTGCGTATCGCGAACATCCTACGGCTTATCGCCGATCTCCGCCGACGGCAATCCGAGGAAGAGGCGCGCGGGAGCCCGACGGTCAGTCGGTGGCTTTCGGGTGACCGGTGCCCGCGTGCTGCACCCAGACCGTGTGCGCGGCTGTGTCCACGAGGTACCAGATCCGGCCACCGCCGGTGACCTCGATCTGCCACATCGGCAGCACTCGGCCACAGTGCTTCCCGGTGGCCAGGGTGCCCTTCAGCTGGTGGTGCCTGCCCGTGGGCCTGCCTGGCCCGGGGCCTGGATCGTGCCGCATGGTCTCCCAGGCATCGCGGGTGTTGCCCGGCGCCTGCTGGCACAGGTCCTGCCAGCCTTTCACCGCTTCGCTGGTGCTGAACCGGACATCCCACTCGTCGCCCACCGGCGGGGGAGCCACGCGGTCGCCGCGTTTGGGGCTCACTCGGCCTCGCTGGGGGCGGGCACCGGGCCCAGGTCTTCGCCGTCGCGCTGGAGGATTTCGGCCAGGGCGGGGTCCGCGTGCACTTCGGCGGTGTGCCGCCACGCGGCCACCAGGTTCGCCACGGGAGCCGGGTTGCGCAGGGATTCGGCTGCGGCCAGGGTCTCCACGAGCTCGACGACGAACGCCTGCACGTCCTCCTTCGGCAGGAACCTGACCCACGGGAACGCCGCCGGGACGACCTCCGTGGCCAGCGCGCGGGCCACGTCGTCGTGCTCCATCAGCGCCAGGAACATCCTCGTGGTCGCCGTGACCACCTCGGTCACCTGCGCGGCCCGCTCCTCGGTGACCAGCACCAGGTCCTGCACGTCCTTGCCGCGGCGGCGGATTCGCACGGACCGCGTGGCCGAGCGCTCGACCTGCCCCACCACGGCCAGTGGCTTGTTGGACAGGTCCGAGAAGTTGACCTCCGGTGCGGACATAGTTTCAAACTACTTGCAAAGTCCGCGGTTGTCACCCTCGTTCAGGGGTGGTCAGGTCGAGGCCGAGCAGGTTGCCCAGTTGGGTGGCGTCGCCGGGGGCTTTGACCTTGATGTCGTTGTCGAAGTAGACGTAAACGTCCAGGTCCTTCCGGTGCCACGCGCGGATCTTCGTGGCCCACCGCTTGAGGACCTTCTCCGAGTAGCCGCTCGCGTAGAGCTCCTCGTCGCCGTGGAGGCGGACGTAGACGAAGTCGGCGGTGACGTCCTCCATGAGGGGCCAGTTGCCGGCGCTGTCCGCGACCACCAGGCCGATCTTGTGCTTCCGCAGCAGCTCGACCGCCTCATCGGACTCGAAGCTCGGGTGCCGCACCTCCAGTGCGTGCCGCAGCGAGCGGTTGCGGCCCGGGGAGGTGCAGGCCTCGCCTTTGAGCTTGTCGTCGTGCTCCTCGGCGAGGGCCGCGGCGGCGCGGGTGGTGCGCGGCAGCTGGTCGAAGAACGACGTGAGCCGCTCGGCGTCGAAGGCGAGGCGCGGCGGGAGCTGCCACAGGAACGGGCCGAGCTTGTGGCCCAGCGCCAGCACGCCGCTGGCGAAGAAGTTCGCCAGCGGCGTGCGGACGTCGCGCAGTTGCTTCATGTGCGTGATGAACCGGCCGCCCTTGACCGCGAACACGAAGTCGCCCGGGGTCTCGGCGAACCAGGTGCGGTACCGCTCCGGGCGCTGCAACGAGTAGAACGAGCCGTTCAGCTCGGCGGTGTTGAACCGGTGCGACAGGTACTCCAGCTCCCGCCGCTGGACCAGTCCCTTCGGGTAGAACTTTCCCCGCCACGGCCCGTACCGCCAGCCCGAAGTGCCGATCCTGATGTCCGCCGTCACAGCACGAGGGCTAACCCGCCGCGAAGCCGGTGAAACTCAGCGCAGGTCGTCGGCGTCCCGGATCGTGTACGCGTAGCCCTGCTCGGCCAGGAAACGCTGCCGGTGCGCGGCGTACTCCGTGTCGACGGTGTCCCGCGCGACGACCGAGTAGAAGTGCGCCTGGCGGCCGTCGGCTTTCGGCCGCAGGAGCCGCCCCAGCCGCTGCGCCTCCTCCTGCCGCGAGCCGAAGGTGCCCGAGATCTGGATGGCCACCGACGCCTCGGGCAGGTCGATCGAGAAGTTCGCCACCTTCGACACCACCAGCGTGGCGAGCTCGCCGCGGCGGAACTTGTCGAACAGCTCCTCCCGCTCCTTGTTCCTGGTCGACCCCTGGATCACCGGCGCGTCCAGCTCGGCGCCGAGCATCTCCAGCTGGTCCAGGTAGGCCCCGATGATCAGCGTCGGCTCGCCGCGGTGCTTGTCCACAATGGACTTGATCACCGGGGTCTTGGTGTTGGCGGTGGCCGCGAGCTTGTACCGCTCCTCGGGTTCCGCGGTGGCGTAGAGCAGGCGCTCGTTGTCGGTCAGCGTGACCCGCACCTCGACGCATTCGGCGGGCGCGATCCAGCCCTGCGCCTCGATGTCTCGCCACGGGACGTCGTAGCGCTTCGGGCCGATCAGCGAGAAGACGTCGCCTTCGCGGCCGTCCTCGCGCACCAGGGTCGCGGTCAGCCCGAGCCGTCGCCGCGACTGGAGGTCGGCGGTCATCCGGAAGACCGGCGCGGGCAGCAGGTGCACCTCGTCGTAGACCACCAGGCCCCAGTCACGCGTGTCGAACAGCTCCAGGTGCTTGTACTCGCCCTTCGACTTGCGGGTGATCACCTGGTAGGTCGCGATGGTGACCGGGCGGACCTCCTTCTTCTCCCCGGAGTACTCGCCGATCTCTTCCTCGGTCAGCGAGGTCCGCGCGATCAGCTCGCGCTTCCACTGCCGCCCGGCCACGGTGTTGGTCACCAGGATCAGCGTGGTCGCCTTGGCGTGCGCCATCGCGGCCGCGCCGACCAGGGTCTTGCCCGCGCCGCACGGCAGCACGACCACGCCGGACCCGCCCTTGAAGAAGGCCTGCGCGGCTTGGCGCTGGTACTCGCGGAGCTGCCAGCCGTCCTCGTCGAGGTCGATCTGGTGCGCCTCGCCGTCGACGTACCCGGCCAGGTCCTCGGCGGGCCAGCCCGCCTTGAGCAGCATCTGCTTGAGCCGCCCGCGCTCGGACGGGTGCACGGCCACCGTGTCCGGGTCCAGCCTGCTGCCCAGCATCGGGGCGATCTTCTTGCTGCGGGAGACCTCTTCGAGTACCGCGCGGTCGGTGGTGGTCATCACCAGGCCGTGCGCCGGGTGGTTGGTGATCTGGAGCCTGCCGAAGCGGGCCATCGTGTCGACCACGTCGATCAGCAGCGGCTGCGGCACCGGGAAGCGCGAGAAGGAGGTCAGCGCGTCGACCACCTGCTCGGCGTCGTGCCCGGCGGCGCGGGCGTTCCACAGCGCCAGCGGGGTCACCCGGTAGGTGTGCACGTGTTCGGGGGCGCGTTCGAGTTCGGCGAAGGGCGCGATGGCGATCCGGGCGTCCTCGGCACGCGGATGGTCGACCTCGAGGAGCACGGTCTTGTCGGACTGGACGATCAGCGGGCCATCGGTCACGCCCTCCTTTATACGTTCCCCGGGTTCCGCTGAGCCGAAGACTCGGCGAGACGGGCTTCGTTGGGAGGCGTCATCGGCGCCCGGGCTGGCTACGATGGACGGGTGGTGGAACAGCTGGGTCTCCGGGAGCGCAAGAAGCAGCTGACGCGACGCCTCATCTCCGACACCGCGATCGACCTGTTCCTCGCTTCGGGGTTCGACTCGGTCTCGGTGGCCGAAGTGGCCGACGCGGCGGAGGTCTCCAAGCGCACGCTGTTCGCCTACTTCCCCACCAAAGAGGATCTGGTGGTCCACCGGTTCGCCCACCACGAGGGCGAGAACGCGCAGGTGGTGCGCAGCCGCACGGCCCGGCAGACACCGCTGATCGCCCTGCGCGCGCACTTCCTGGACGGGCTGCTCCGGCGCGACCCGGTCACCGGCCTCAACGACGACCCGAACCAGATCGCGCTGTACGCCATGGTCGTCGCGACGCCGAGCCTGTCCGCGCGGCTGCTGCAGTTCTACGAGGGCAGCGAGCGCGAACTGGTCAAGGAACTGGTGGGCGGGGACGGCGCCGACGACCTGATCGCCCGGCTGGCCGCCGCGCAGATAGTGGCCACGCAGCGCACCCTGCTGATGGACAACATCCGCCGCCTGACGAACGGGGCCCGCGCCTCGGACGCCTACCCGGACGCGGTCGCGGACGCGCGCAAGGCGTTCAAGCTCCTCCGCAGCGGCCTGGCGGAGTTCGGTCTCGGCTAGGCGCTGTCCGGTGAGTCAAGGTCGCGCTCTCCGCGCCCAGGCGGCACGGGCGAGTTCGGCCGAGTACGGCCAGTACGAGGCCGAATCGCCCGCACCGCCAGGAACCACCTGGATCACGAAGCCCATCGACCAGACCCACAGGGCAGCGCCTAGTTGGCCGCGGGGATCAATGCCTGCACGTCCAGGCGTTGTTTCAGCACGCCCGCGCTGTGCATGAGGTCCGCGACCCGTTGCAGCCGCACGCCGCTCAGCGAGCTCGGGTAGCTGCCCAGCGAGACCAGCGCGGCGGTGTTCGCGTTGATGCCGGCGAACGACGGCAGCGCCTGCCGCACGATGGCCGGGTCCGCGGCCTTCTGCTGCGCCTGGCTCAGCAGTGACCGGAACAATGCCAGCGTGCGCGGGTTGGCCTGGGCGAACACGGCGTTCGACGCGTAGGCGGACACCGGGAACTCGAGCGTCGCGCCGCGGGCGGTGTCGGCGAGCACCTTCGCGCCGAACTCCTGCTGCGCCAAGGTGATCTGCGGCTCGACCAGCCAGGCCGCGTCCGCGTCGCCGTCCCGCAATGTGGACATCATCTGGTCGGCACCACGCTGGGTGAACTTGATGCGGTTCGCCTCCACACCCGCGGTGGCCAGCACCGAGCGGGTGGTGAGCGTGCCGAGCCCGTCGAGGGTGTCCACCGCGATGGTCGGCGAACGCTTGGCGGTGGGCGAGTCGTAGGCCGAGCCGGGCAGGGTCACCAGTGCCATCGTGCCGGCGCCCGCGGTGTACGCCTCGCCCTGGAGTTGAAGCGCCACACCGTTTCCGGCGGCCTTGAACAACGCGACGTCGCGGCCGAAGGCGACGTCCAGCTCACCGGCGGCCAGCCGGCCCAGTCCTTCGTCGGCACCCGCCTGCTCGACCAGTTCCACCTTGAGCCCGGCCTGGGTGAACAAGCCCTCGGCTACCGCCATCCGGAGCGGGGCGCTCTCGATCGGGTTACCAACACCGACACGGAGAGTGTCACGTTCGGGCGCGGCCGGGGTGGCCTGCGGGTTCTTCTCGAAGGCCGAACAGCCACCGAGCGCGACCGTCAGCGCCACGACCAGCACTGCCGTGACGGCTCGCCGCGCTCCGGTGCCCATCGCTGCCTCTCGTAGCCGGGAAAACTCGCATCTGTTTGGAGCTTAAAGGCTTCTGCCCATACCATCGCCGCAAGGGCGGTGCTGGCGGACAGCTACCATCGGACTACTCGAGTCGTGCACTACTCTCCAGTAGGTTACCGGCGGCTGGCCCGCGTTCGAACGAGCTGGGTGGAAAAGGAAGCCAGGTGAACCGTCGCGGAAACGAGCCCCGAAAGGGTTATGCGACGGATTCCACATCTGCGCAGAGTTTGACCGGGGACCCCGGCGGCCGGTGGCGGCTGCGCAACTGGCGGCTGCGCACGAAGTTGTTCGCCGTGCTGCTGATCCCGACCATCGCGGTGATCACGCTGGTCGGCCTGCGGGTGCGGCTGGATCTCGGCGAAGCGGGCAGGCTGGCCGAAGCGGCCACCCGGGTGAAGGTCGACACGGCACTCGCCGAACTGACCCACCGCCTCCAGCGTGAGCGCGACCTCACCGTCCGCTTTGTCGCCACTGAGCGGAAAACCGGCCTCGACGAGTTGCGCGGGCAGCGCGACAAGGTCAACGAATCGCTCGGGGCGTTCGAACGTGTGCTGAGCGATACCGAATCCGGGTTGGCCCCCGAGGTCGCCGCCGATTTCGGGCGACTGCGCGATCAGCTGGCCGGGCTGACCGGCCTCCGATATGCCGGGGAGTTCTCCCAATTCCCCCCGGATTCGGTGCTGCGCTCCTACAGCGACCTGATCACCGCCACGCTCACGGTCGGTGATCAATCCGCGGCCGAGATCACCGATCCGGGGCTTTCCCGCCTGCGACTGGCGGTGAACGCGCTGGCCAAGGTGAAGGACACGATGTCGGTCAAGCGCGCGGTGCTCGCCGAAGCGCTGGCGCAGGGTTCGCTCAGCGTGGACCGCACGCGGGCGCTGCTCGGCGCGGAAGCCGAATTCGAGGCGGCGCGGGAGGATTTCCGCCAGTTCGCCACACCGGAGCAACGCCGGATGTACGACGACACCGTGCTCGGCATGGTCGTCGACAACGGCAACAACATGGTCGAGTCGGTGCTGCGCCGGTCCGAGACCGACCAGCCGCTGACCGGCCTGGATCCCATTCAGTGGGACATCGCGTCGACCTACACCATCAACCTCGTGCGCCAGGTCGAGGACGCGCTGCAGCAGTCCAGCCAGACCCGCACCGACGCGCTCGCCACCGACGCCAGGGCCTCGGCCATCCGCGACTCGGCCATCGTGCTCGGCGTCGTGTTGTTCGGCGGGGTGCTCGCGGTGATCGTCACGCGCTCGCTGCTGAGGTCGCTGCGGATCCTGCGGCGCAGCGCGCTGGAGGTCGCCGAGCACCGCCTGCCCGCGGCCGTCGAAGGCATCCTCACCGACCCGGAACCCCCGTACCCCGGCTCGCCGTCGGCGCCGCGGATCGCGCCGGTCCCGGTGTTCAGCAAGGAGGAACTGGGCCAGGTGGCCAGGGCCTTCGACGCGGTGCACGGCGAGGCCGTGCGGCTGGCGGGGGAGCAGGCGCAACTGCGCGAGAACGTCAACTCGATGTTCGTCAACCTGTCGCGGCGCAGCCAGGAACTGGTCGAGCGGCAGCTGTCCGTGCTGGACCGGATGGAGGCCGACGAGCAGGACCCGGACATCCTCGGCGGCCTCTTCGAACTGGACCACCTCGC
This sequence comes from Saccharothrix sp. AJ9571, assembly GCF_021725495.1. Classification (NCBI taxonomy): domain Bacteria; kingdom Bacillati; phylum Actinomycetota; class Actinomycetes; order Pseudonocardiales; family Pseudonocardiaceae; genus Saccharothrix; species Saccharothrix sp. AJ9571. The sequence goes on from NZ_CP091382.1 coordinate 3,187,294, forward strand.
CACCCGGATGCGCCGCAACAGCGAGAACCTGCTGGTGCTCTCGGGCACCGATCCGGCGCGCGAGGTGGCCGGGCCGGTCAGCGCGGACGAGATCATCGGTGCCGCGCTGTCCGAGGTCGAGCACTACCAGCGGATCGAACTGCCCGCGGCGCCGGAGCTGACCGTGCGCGCGGAGGCGGTCAGCGACCTGGTCCACGTGATCTCCGAACTGCTGGAGAACGCCACCGCCTACTCGCCGCCCGCCACCACGGTGTCCGTGGTGAGCCTGGTGCTCGACGACGGCGGCTGGCGGATCGACATCGTGGACCGGGGCAGCGGCATGGCCGAGGCGGAGGTACGCCGGACGAACGCGCGCCTGGCCGACCCGCCGAAGGTGGACGTCGAGGTGTCCCGCCGGATGGGGCTCTACGTGGTGGCGCGGTTGTCCAACCGGCACAACATCGACGTGCGCCTGGCGAACCGGCGCACCGGCGGCATGACCGCGACCGTGGTGGTGCCGCCGGAGCTGGTCAGCGTGTCGTCCCCGGTCTCACTGCTGCCGCCCGAGCCGGTCGCGGTGCTGCCGTCGTTCAGCGAGCCGCCCGCCGAGATCGTGGTGGCCCGGCCGGAACCCGAGCCGCGGTACGAACCAGAACCAGAGCCGGAACCAGAACCAGAGCCGGAACCAGAACCAGAGCCGGAGCCCGTACCGGAGCCCGAGCCCCGGTTCGAGCCGACCTGGCCCGACGAGGCCTACGACGAGCCCTACGAGCCGGACTGGCCCGCCTACGACCCCGAGCCGCCGGAGCCGCGACGGCCGATCGACCCGCCCGCCAGGGCGCCGGTGCACGAGTTCGAACCGCCGGAATGGCCCACGGAGGACGACGTCGAAGTCGAGGACGAGGCCGGTATCGACGGCCCGACCGAGCGCATGCCCGCCTACGTCGAGGTGCTCACGCGCTGGTTCCGCGACGAGGAGGCCCGTGGGGACGAACCGGCCGCCCGGCACCGCCGCACCAACGCGGAGCAGGCGGTGCTCACCCTGAGCCCCGACGCCGTGCGCGGCCGGATGTCCAGTCTGCAGAACGGGGTCGAGCGCGGTCGTTACGTGCGCGACCGGCAACGGGAGAGAGGACTCGAGTGAGCCGCGACCGGGGGTTGCTGGAAGTGATCGCGCTCGACGCGCGGGACGCCGAACAGGCCCAGCTCGGTGGCGCCGACCGCGTCGAACTGGTCACCGACATGGCGCTCGACGGGCTCACCCCGTCCGACGCGGTGGTGCGCGAGGTGCTCGCCGCGACCGACCTGCCGGTGCGGGTGATGCTGCGCGAGTCCGGTTCCTTCCTGGCGGCCAAGCTGGACGCCCTGCGGGCCCGCACGAACGAGCTGCTGGCCTTGGGCGCCGAGGAGTTCGTGCTCGGCTTCCTCACCGAGGAGGGCAGGGTCGACGAACTGGCCACCCGCGCGCTGGCGCGGGAACTGCGGGGTGCGAGCTGGACCTTCCACCGCGCGGTCGACCACGCGCGTGACGTGCGCGGTGCCTACGCCAGGGCCGCGCGCCTCGGCTGCGACACCATCCTCACCGCCGGGCACGCCGACGGGGTCACCGAAGGCATCCGCACGCTCGAACAGCTGGCTTCGCACGAAGAACCGCCGATGCTGATGGTCGGCGGCGGCCTGCGCGCGGACCACGTGGCGCGGCTGCGCGAAGCCGGGGTGCGGGCGTTCCACGTCGGGTCCGGGGTGCGGCCGCTCGGCTGGGTGGAGCCGGTCGACGCCGACGCCGTGCGCCGGTGGTCGGAACTAGTCCACGGCTGACTCGCGCTGCAAGATCAGGAGCCCGGCCGAGGTGAGCACGGTGAGCGCGCCGCCGAACAGCAGCACGCCGGTGGTGCCCAGCGAGTCGACCCACAGCCCGCCGAACAACGCGCCGAGCGAGATGGACACCTGGAACGCGGTGACGAACAGGGCACCGGCGATCTCCCGGCGGTCCGGCACCGCGCTGCCCAGCCAGATCTGCAGGCTCACCGGCACCGCGCCATAAGCCGTACCCCAGACCAGCAGCAGCGCGATCAACCCGGGGAGCGTCTGGCCCACGAGCGGGAAGAGCAGCAGTGAGCCGCCGAGTCCGGCGGCCGCGACGATCAGCGTGCGGCGTGGTCGCCGGTAGGCGGCGGTGCCGCCGAGGAAGTTGCCCGCGAACCCCGCGCCGCCGTAGGCCAGCAGCAGCGCGGTGATCAGCGCGGGCGGGGTGCCGCCGGACTCGCGCAGGATCGGCGTGATGAAGGTGTACGCGCTGAAGTGCCCGATCACCAGGAGGAACACCGCGACGAAGCTGATCCGGATCTCCGGGTGGCGGAACAGGGAGAGCAGGTCGCCGAGCTTCGTCGTGCGTGCGGCGGGCAGGGCGGGCAGCAGGAACGCCTGCACGATCAGCACGCCGAGCGCGACCACGCCGAGCACCGCGAAGGCCGCGCGCCAGCCGGCGAGGTCGCCCAGGAGCTTGCCCGCGGGCACGCCCGCGACGGTCGCCGTGGACACCCCGGCGAAGATCGTCGCGGTGGCCCGGCCGACCACCGCTTCCGGCACCAGTCGCACGGCGATCCCGCCCGCGATCGCCCAGAACCCGCCGACGCTCAGCCCGACCAGGACGCGCGCGATCAACAGCACGGTGAAGTCGGTCGCGATCGCGCTGACCAGGTTCGCGGCCACCAGCAACGCGCTCAGCCCGGTGAGGATGAGCCTGCGGTCGAACCGGCTCGCGGCCACGGTCAGCGCGGGCGCGGCGAAGGCGGCGACGAACCCGGGCACGGTCAGCGTCAGCCCGACCGTGCCCTCCGAGACGCCGAGCGCCACGGCGATCTGCGGCACCAGCCCGACCGGGAGCAGTTGGGAGGTGACGATGGCGAAGGTCCCGACCGTCACCGAGAACACGGCGAGCCAGTACCTCAGCGGAGTCCGGGTTTCCTGCTGCACGCCCACGAGCGCAGGGTAAGCACCCGTTCTAAAGCGGTGGTTCAGACGATCCCGGGGTCGGCGGGCGCGGCCACGTGACCGACCCGGCGCTCCCGGCGTTCCAGCCACCGCCCGAGCCTCGACAGGGTGAAGTTGACGACGAAGTAGATCAGCGCGACGACCAGGTAGGTCTGGACCAGGTACCGGTTGTACGAGGCCAGCTGCTTGCCGATGGTGATCACCTCGGCGAAGCTCAGCACGTACCCGAGCGAGGTGTCCTTCACCGTGCCGACGGTCTGGCTGATCAGCGACGGCAGCACGTGCCGCAGCGCCTGCGGCAGGATGACGTGCCACATCGCCTGCCGCGGCCGCAACCCGAGCGCGGCCGCCGCCTCGCCCTGACCGGCGTCCAGCGAGAGGATGCCCGCGCGGAACACCCCGGCCAGCTGCGCCGACCGGTTCAGCGTCAGCGGCACCACCAGCTTCCACAGCGTCGGCAGGTCCAGCCCGTACCGCGGCAGCGCGAACAGCATCATGAACACCATGAGCAGCGCGGGCACCACCCGGAACACCTCGATGTAGGTGCGCGCGGGCAGCCGGATCCAGCGGTGCTGCGACAACCTGCCCAGCGCGAGCAGCAGGCCCAGCGGCATCGCCAGCACCAGCACCAGCCCGGCGGCGAGCAGCGTGCCGCCGAGGCCGTTGAGCAGGTACTTCCACATCGGCCAGGTGCCGTAGGGCTGCCACTTCGCCGGATCGAGCTGGCCGTTCACACCGAACTGGTACAGCGCGAAGGCCAGCGCGCCCAGGCCCAGCAGGAACGCGAGCGCGGTGGCGATCCGGATCCGGCGCCTGCCCTGGGGCCCCGGCTCGTCGAAGAGCACGTTCACCGGTGGATCACCAGCTTCTTCTCCAACCGCGAGGTGACCAGCGAGATGAGCAGCGCGAGCAGGCCGTAGACCACCCCGGCGCCGATGTAGACCGGCAGCGGATCGGAGGTGATCACGTTGACCGCGTTGGCCGCGGCGGTCAGCTCGAACAGGCCGGTGCCCGCGGTGAGCGCGGTGTTCATCAGCAGCCCGATGGTGATGTTGCACAGCGGCTGGAGCACCGAGCGCAGCGCCTGCGGCAGCACCACGCTCGTCTGCGTGCGGAGGAACCCGAGCCCGAGCGCCCTGGCGGCCTCGGCCTGGCCCTTCGGCACGGAGTTGATGCCCGAGCGCAGCGCTTCGGCGTAGTAGGCCGCCGAATACAGGGAGAGCGCGAGCACCGCGCAGAGGAACAGGTCGAAGTTGAGGGCGATCTCGGGCAGCGCGAAGATGATCAGGATCAGCCAGAGCAGCAGCGGGATGTTCTGGAAGACCTCCACGTACGCGATGGCGAAGGCACGCAGCGGCTTGACCGGCGACACCCGGCACGAGACCACCACCAGCGCGACGAGCATGGCGCCGGTGAAGGACAGCACGGTGAGTTCGATCGTGGTGAGCACACCGCGGCCGAAGTCGGGGAGGTGGTCGAGGAAGACGTTCATCCTGGTGGGGCCTGCCTGCGGCGGGCGGGAGCGCGCGGCCCCCGCCCGCCGGCGGATCAGGAGCCGGCGACCGAGCCGATGGCGGGCGGCGCCGGGGTCTCACCCGGGATGACCGTGCCGAGGGACTCCTCGTACGCCTGCTGCCACAGCCCGGCGTCCTGGATCTTCTTCAGCCAGTCGTTGACGAACTTCTTGAACGAGTCGTCCCCGTGCTTGATGCCGATGCCGTACGGGTCGTTGCCGAAGGTGCCGGTGGCCAGCTGGATCTTGTCGTTCAGCTTGGTCTCCCCGGCGATCACCGGGAGGTCCTTCACCCAGGCGTCACCGCGGCCCTGTTCCAGCGCCTGCACGCACTCCGGGTCGGTGTTGAACGAGATCTGCTGCGCCTGCGGGGCCAGCTCCTTGACCACCCCGGCACCGGTGCTGCCGGTGGCGACCAGCACCTTCTTGCCGTTGAGGTCCTCGGGCCCGGCGATGTCCGGCTTGCCCTTGAGCGTCGCCACGGCCTGGCCGGAGATGAAGTACGGCCCGGCGAAGGACACCTTCTCCGCGCGCTTGGCGGTGATCGAGTAGTTCTGGATGACCGCGTCCACCGTGCTGTTCTGGATCAGCGCTTCCCGGATCTGCGGGGTGGTGGTGATGATCTTGCGCTTGGGCTCGCCGAGGATGTACTTGGCGAGCAGCTTGCCGAGCGTGGCGTCGAAGCCCTCGGCCTCACCGGTGGTCGGGTTCTGCTGGGACATCAGCGGGGTCTCCAGCGAAGCACCGATGAACAGCTCGCCCCGCTGCTTGATTGCCAGCGCGGTGGGGCTGGCCGCCAGCTCCGCCTCGGTGGCGACCGGCGCGCGGTCGAGCATGCTCTGGGCGGCGCTGTTCGTGCCCGGGACCGCGTCGGTGCCGCCGGAGCAGGCGCCCGCCGCCGCTCCCAGCGTGACTACCGCGCACACGAGCGCGATCCTCCTGCGCGTCGAAGACGCCTTGGCCATGGTCGACTTGTTCCTTCCTCGACTAACCACCGTGCGCCGGTCCGAGCGGTGTCACTCCGGAGTGCTACTTCGGGTAGCACGTGACGTTCCGGGCTCACCCAGTGGTGCGAAGCGAACACACGGCGCTTGGGCCGAAGAATGGTTCAGTCCTCTGGGGTGCGTCAAGCAGGGGTGATCCGCGTCGCGACCCGCCGGGAACTGGGGAAAACACTGTTTCCACAGGTCCGGGCCTGCCTCTCACATCGTGGGAACAGGCCCCGGTCGCCAAAATTTCACCCCCGGATAACCAGGTCAGCGGGAAGATCACCGTGGTGCCGGGAAGTGAATTTCGGTCGCTTGACAGTTGCCCCGTTCGCGGGAGTGACGCAGGTCGCCCTGCTTCCGTTTCGCGCTTGTTGTCGATACCCTCTAGCCCCAATCGGGTGATCGATGTCATGCGCCCGGCTCGGGGTGGCCTCGGCGTGCCGGCGACCCAGCCGGACGGATCGGGCTGCCCGACCTCCCGGCGCGTGGGAACCTGGTTGCCACCGGACGGATGCAACGAAAACGGGAAGGAACTCCTCGGTGCCCCAGCTCACGAGCGGGGAGCACGGTCGCAAGGCGGTGTCCTCGGCGCACCCTCGTGTCGCAGAAGGTAATGACGCGGCAACTCAGGACGGCCCGAACGGAGTAACCACGTCACGGGCCGGCGCCTCCTTCACCCCGCCACCTGGGGGTCAGCGGACCCGTGGGCTGAAGAACTGGCGCGTGAGCAACAAGCTCATCGTGGTGTTCCTGCTACCCACCATCGCCGCCCTCTTCCTCGGTGGCCTGCGGGTCTACAACGGCTTCGAGGACATCGGCGTCTACGACCGCGCCGAGCAGCGCATCGAGCTGAGCCAGAAGGTCGCCGGCACGGTCGACGAACTGCAGTCCGAGCGCGAGACCATGTCGGCGTGGATCGTCTCCGGGCGCCCGGCCGGCCGCGGTGAACTGGACGACCAGATCGCCAGGACCGACCTCGCCTCCGCCACGCTGCGGGAGGCGCCGGAGGTCGAGGGCATCGACGACCCGGTCACCACCGCGTTGTTCGGCCAGGCCACCGCCCGCCTCGACGGCCTCGGCCAGCTGCGGGTCTCGGCGAACGACACCTCCTTCGCCGCGCTGGCCGCGCTGGAGTCCTACGCCGGCGTCATCGACGCGCTGCTGGCCGTCTCCGACGAGTTCGGCGCCGACGTCACCGACAAGGGCCTGCAGGACCGGCACGACGCGCTGGCCGCGCTGTCGCACGCCAAGGAGTACTCGGCCCAGCAGAACGCCTTCCTGCGCAACGCGGCGATCCGCGGCAGCTTCGAGCCCGCGGAGCTCTCCAGCATCAACACCGCCGAGGCGAACCTGGTCTCCCAGATCGACGCCTTCAGCAACGTGGCGACCCCGCAGGCCCGCCAGGACTACTCGAACACGATCACCGGTGAGCTGGTCTCCCGGCGCTTCCAGTACCAGCAGCTGGCGCTGCTGCGGGCCGAGGCGAAGATCAACGTGGCGATCGACCCCGGCGCGGTGGCGCAGTCCTCGGCGGCCACGCTGAACCTGATCAGCCAGGTGGAGAACCGCCTGCTCGACGAGGCCGGGTCCTACACCAGCGGGCTGGCGGGCACCGAGCAGCGCACGACGATCCTGGTCTCGGCGGGCATCCTGGCCGGGCTGCTGATCGCGCTGACGCTGATGTTCGTGGTCGCCCGCTCGATGCTGCTGCCCCTGCGCAGCCTGCGGACCAACGCGCTCGAAGTGGCCGAACGGCACCTGCCCGAAGCGGTGCGGAAGATCATGTCGGAGTCGGACCCGAAGGCCGCCGCCGAGCGCGCCATCGACCCGGTGCCGGTGCACACCACCGAGGAGATCGGCCAGGTGGCCCGTGCCTTCGACGTGGTCAACGCCCAGGCCGTGCGCCTCGCCGCCGAGCAGGCGATGCTGCGGGAGAACGTCAACGGCATCTTCGTCAACCTGTCCCGGCGGTCGCAGCGGCTGGTGGAGCGCCAGCTCGGCGTGATCGACCGGCTCGAGGCCGACGAGCAGGACCCGGACCACCTCGCCAGCCTGTTCGAGCTGGACCACCTCGCCACCCGCCTGCGCCGCAACGGTGAAAGCCTGCTGGTGCTCTCCGGCGCCGGGCTCGCCAAGTCGGTGCCGCGGCCGGTGCCCGCCGCCGACGTGATCGGCGCCGCGGTGTCCGAGATCGAGCAGTACTCGCGCGTCGAGGTCGGCGTCATCCCGGACGTCGCGGTGCAGGGCCTGACCATCCACGACCTCGTGCACGTGCTGGCCGAGCTGCTGGACAACGCCGCCTACTTCTCCGAGCCGGAGACCAAGGTGACCGTGCGCGCGGTGATGACCCGCCGCCGTGCGCTGGCCATCCAGGTCACCGACAAGGGCGTCGGCATGTCCGACGACCAGATCACCGAGGCGAACCGCCGCCTGGCCGACCCGCCCGACCTGGACGTCTCGGTGACCAGGCGGATGGGCCTGTACGTGGTCGCGCGGCTGGCCCAGCGCCACGGCATCGAGGTGCAGCTGCGCGAGAACGAGGACATCGACGGCGGCATCATCGCCAGGGTGGTCGTCCCGCCGCAGCTGCTGACCACCATGCCGGTCACCGAGCGCCCGCGGTCCGAGTCCTCGATGCCGAACATGGCCCCGCTCGGCAGGCAGCAGCCGCAAAGCGCGCTGGGTGCGGACTCACTGACCTCGCCGATGACGCTGACCCCGCTGACCCCGGCCGCGCCGCCCGAGCAACCGGCCGAGATCAGCCGCCCGCAGACCCCGGTGCCCGCGGCGCCGTCGTCCGGGCACACCGGAGGCGGATCCGGCGGCCTGGTCGCGCTCGACCAGCCGATCAGCCTCGACGACCTGGTGCACGGCTCGTCCAGCGCGGCGGGCCCGTTCCTCAGCGACGCACCGGAGCCGCCGCAGGTCGCTCCGCTGGCCGCCTCCCAGCTGCCGAAGCGGCCGGTGGACGACCTCGGCTTCCCGGTCGACGAGTTCGACGAGAACGCGCACCCGACGGTGACCAGCAGCCCGGCGTCCAACGGCGCCGGCCGGGTCGAGCGCGCCGACTCCAACGGGCACGGTCCCGAACAGCCCTTCCCGCTGGCCCTGCCCACCCGTGAACCGACCTTCGTGCCGCCCATGGGCCGTCCCGAGGCGGACGACTCGGCCGAGGGCGCGCGCAGTGCGCTCGAGGACGACGTCCCGACTCGCCGGTTGCCGATCTACCAGTCCGTGCTCTCCCGGTGGTTCAGTGAAGCCGAGGAGACCGAACCGGAAAAGCCCGGCTGGCCCGTGGACTCGCCAGAGGAGACCGCGGCCGCGCCGGAGGGGCGAGAGGGAGCGGGTGTGAGCGATGGTGGATGGCAGAGCGCCTCGGACGAGGGGTGGCAGGCCGCGCAGTCGCTGCTGGAGGACAAGAGCGAGGAGGTCACCGAGGCCGGCCTGCCCAAACGGGTGCCCAATGCCTACCTGGTCCCCGGATCGGTGACCGGGGAGTCGACGGACCAGAGTGCGTTCACCGATAATTCCTCCGCGCAGGCGGAAGCCGCTCCGGCTCTGACGACCCGATCCGCTTCGGTCGCGCGCAGCCGGATGGTCAGCTTCCAGCGGGGTTACCAGAGCGGCAGGCATGCCGTCCAGGACAATCCGGAGGCCGGCCACACGGAGCCGGACACGTACGCGGACGTCGCAGAGGGCGGCGCGGCGGAACGACCTACTGAACCAAGCGCGAAGGAGTGAGAGTGACACGGGCGGGGTCAGTGCAGCCGGGCGGGCAGCCGCAGCCTGGTAAGGCGGTGCCGCAGCCGGGTACCGGTCAGCAGGGCAGTTTCGCTTGGCTCATCACCGATTTCGTGCACCGGGTACCCGGTGCCGCGCATGCGGTCGTGGTCTCGGCGGACGGCTTGCTGCTGGCGGCCTCACGAGGGCTGCCGAAGGACCGGGCGGATCAGCTCGCGGCCGTGGCGTCCGGGCTGACCAGCCTGGCGCGCGGGGCGGCGAAGGTTTTCGACGGTGGAGCCGTCGCGCAGACGGTCGTCGAGATGGCCAACGGGTTCATGTTCCTCATGTCGGTTTCGGACGGCTCGTGCCTGGCGGTGCTGGGCGCACCGGACAGCGACATCGGGCTGGTCGTCTACGAGATGACCCTGCTGGTCGAACGGGTCGGCCAGCAGATGACCCCGGAACTGCGCGCTCAGCTGCAGGGCGCTGTCCGCCGCTAGGGCGGGCCGCGGGACACAGAGGAGATAACCGTGGACTCGGGGCGCTCGAGAGGCGAACGTCGTTTCGACGACGACTTCTCCAGTGCGCGTTGGCCGAATGAGTCGGACAACTCGAACATTTCGGACAGCCGTGGGGGCGAGGTCGCAGGAGAGGACTGGAAGAGCTTCCGCGATCGGATAGATCGCGAATGGCGGTCCAGGAGAGGCGGGGAGGACCTGCCGCCGGAGCCGGCGGCACCCGATCCGGCCTCCTGGCTCGATCCGGGGGAACCACCCGCCACGCGCGGGCCCGCCGATTTCAACGTCGACGACTTCCGCGACCGCCTGCTCAGCGGGCCGGTCTCGGAGCTCTACGGCGTCGGCGGCGGTTCGCTGCGGGACGCGGCAGGCGGGTTCACCGCCTTCGGCGGCCCCGACGAGCCGGAACCGGAGCAGTTCATCCCGTCCGCGCGCCCGAGCACGCCACCGGAAGAGCCGGTGGAGACCTCCGGACTGGTCCGGCCGTACTTCCGGACCGGCGGGCGGACCAAACCCACCTACGACCTGGCCATCGAGGCCTTGATCTCGACCAGTGAACGGGGCAGGCTGATCGATTCGGTCCGGGTGCCCGAGCACCGGTCGATCTGCGACCTGTGCCTGGACACCCGGTCGGTCGCCGAGATCGCCGCGCACCTGCGGCTGCCCCTCGGTGTGGTGCGGGTGCTGATTGGTGACGTCGCCGGACTCGGCCTGGTTCTCGTGCACAGCGGGAACACGGTCGTCGGGGACCGGCCGAGTATCGAGTTCATGGAAAGGGTGCTCAGTGGGCTTCGGAGAATTTAGCTCCGACGCGAACACGTCGGCGGCCGCGGGTCCGACCTCGTCGGCGAAGATCGTGGTGGCGGGCGGGTTCGGGTCGGGAAAGACCACGCTGGTGGGTGCGGTCTCCGAGATCGACCCACTGACCACCGAGGCCTCGATGACCGAGGCCAGTTCCGGCGTCGACGACGTGTCGGCGACGCCGAACAAGACGACCACCACGGTGGCCATGGACTTCGGCCGGATCACCCTGGACTCGGACATCGTGCTGTACGTGTTCGGCACGCCGGGCCAGCACCGGTTCTGGTTCATGTGGGACGACCTGGCCCTCGGTGCGATCGGCGCGGTGGTGCTGGTGGACACCCGGCGGCTGTCCGACGCGTTCCCGTCGATCGACTTCTTCGAGAACCGGAAACTGCCGTACGTGGTCGCGATCAACTGCTTCGACCGCCTGCTGCACCACCAGATCGAGGACGTCCGGCACGCGCTGACCATCTCCCCGTCGGTGCCGATCATGGCCTGTGACGCGCGCGAGCGCGACTCGGCCAAGCAGGTGCTGATCTCGGTGGTCCAGCACGCCATCCAGCACGACACCGCGTTGCGGGCGGGCTGAAGTTCCTCCTTTTCACCGCGGGGCGGGGTCGAACCCTGCCCCCGACGCGAATACGCTGGTCGCGGGAAGCGTCGCGCCGGGTAGTCGCCGGAGCAAGGGAGGGACAGTGATGGCTACCACCTCGTCCGGTGGGTTCAGCTGGCTCGTCACCGACTTCGTGCGCAGGGTGCCGGGTGCTGCCCATGCCGTGGTGCTGTCCGCGGACGGACTGTTGCTGGCCAGTTCGGACGGGTTGCCGGTGGCGCGGGCGGAGCAGTTGTCGGCGGTGTCGTCCGGGCTGGTCAGCCTGACCCAGGGCGCGGCCAGGTGTTTCGAGGCGGGAGTGGTGAACCAGACGGTGGTGGAGATGGAGCGGGGCTACCTGTTCCTGATGTCCATTTCGGACGGTTCGAGCCTGGCCGTGCTGGCCGCGCCGACCAGTGACATCGGCACCGTGGCCTACGAGATGACCCTGCTGGTGGACCGGGTCGGCCAGCAGCTGACACCGGAGCTGCGTGCGCAACTGCAAGGCGGGGTACGCGGCTGAACATGGGCACCCCTGGGAACTTCGGGCTGGATCCGCAGCCGGTGAGCGCCGACTGGGACGCGCTGCACGCCGGCAGCGAACGCGAGGCGCTGGACTCGCCGAGCCGGTTCGACATCGCCAAATACACCACGGGCCGGTTCTCCCTCCCGGTTTCACCGCCGCCTTCACCGCCGCCGCCCGAACCCGAGGCCCCCTCGTGGCCTTCGCACGAACCCGACCCGGAACCCGCGCCGATGCGTGCCATGGCCCCGGTCCGCCCGGCCGCCCGGCCACCCGCCCCGGTCTGGCCCGCGGGCCGCGCTTCGCGCTCGCTGGTCCGCCCGTACGCCCGGACCGGTGGCCGTACGCACTCCGCGCACGACCTGGCGCTGGAAGCACTGATCTCCACCACGGACCTGGGGCGCGCGCAGAACGCCGCGCTGCCGACGGAGTACCGGCTGATCTGCGAGCTCTGCTACGACACGCATTCGATCGCGGAGATCGCCGCCTACCTGCGCCTGCCACTGGGCGTGGTGAAGGTCTTCGTCGGCGACCTGGCGGACGCGGGCCTGGTACTGATCCACCAGTCGAGCCTCATCCAGGGCGACCCCTCCGCACGGGAGTTCATGGAACGCGTCCTCCAAGGCCTACGAGAACTCTGACCAATGCTATGAGTGGGGCATTACTAGCGTTCAATGCAAGTAATGCCCCACTCATAGCATTCGCGCGGCGAACCCCACACTCGTGCAGCCGAGTTCCACGTTCAGGAAGCTGAAACCCACACTCGTGCAGGCGAGTTCTACGTTCGTGACCCGTCGTCAGTCTTCGACGAGGGCGGCCGAAGTGATGCGGTGCAAGGGGTACCGCTCGTTGTCCGTGCTCTCCAGCATGCCGCCACCGACCCGGACCGGGGTGACCACCCGCTGTGCCGCCGTGCCGTGGGCGTCGACGAAGCCGATCCACACCTGACGCCGTTCACGCGTGGCCTGGGCGAGCAGCGCGAGCGTCATCGACGTGTCGGCACCGCCGCCACCGGGTGCGTGCACGGCCGTGCCGCGCCGGGTGCCCGCCGCGCGGTCGCCCGCCCGCAGGTTCGTCACGATCGACGCGATCTGGTCGCCGCCCGGTCCCGTCGGCTCGGCGAGCACGCGCCGCGCGTTCCGCCCCCTGGCCGGGATCCGGCGTCCCCGGTCGCGGTTGAGGTCGACCACGCGCCCGTCCGGGCCTTCGGCGGCCGGGGCGAACCCCGCCGCGCGCAGGCCGTCGAGCACCTCGGCCAGCGGGTAGGTGCTGATCAGCACGGTCGGCGCGATCTTGCGCAGGTCCAGTTGCTCGGCCGCCGGGTTGCCGAGCACCTCGGCGAGCAGCACCTCGTCGTCGCAGCGCAGGAACGAGGCGGCCACCCCGCCACGCAGGCGGCCGTGCCGCCGCGCCACGTCGTCGATCATGTACGTCAGCGACTGCGGCACCGGCGTCGCCGAGCGCTCGCGGAACAACGCGTGCAGTTCCGCCGCGGTCCGGCCGGTGTCCAGCGCGCGCCGGACCGAGGTCTCGGTGACGCGGTAGACGGTGGCGTGCCCGGCGGATTCGATGTCGGCCACCGCGGTGATCTCCGCGGCCAGATCGGCTTCGAGCGGACCGGGGGCGACCACCGTGAGATCCGCCTGCACCAGCACGTGGCTCACCGGATCCGGGAGCGCGTCGGCCATCGCGAGTGTCGCATGAGGACGATCGTCCTCGAGCAGCGCGCCGGCGGCCGTGGTGAGCGCGCCGAGCGCGACCAGGCCGAGGGCGGTCGCCTCGGACATCGTCCAGCGCACGTTCTCGTCCCGGAACCGCCCACCCCGCCGCGGTGCCCGCCAGGCCAGCGCGGCGACCAGCTCCTCGACGCTCTTCACGCCGGTGCCCGCGGGCAGGTCGGCGAGCGTGGCCAGCACGCGGCGGCGGCCGGCGGGCGCGAGCGGGCGGCGCAGGTCCTCCGACAGCGGGGCCAGCGGCTTGTCCTTCGCGTCGCGCTGCCCGGCGAGACCGGGGGAGCGCGGCAGGTCCAGCCACGCCTGCGCCAGCATCGCCCAGCGGGCCGCCGGTTCGGAGGCGAGCCAGCTGTCGGCGAGCACGGTCGGCACCCATTCCGGGGTGCCGCTCTGGTCGTCACCGGCCAGCCCGGCGCCGACGGCGACCTCCGCGACCAGCGTCGCGCGCTGGTCGTCGGCGTCGAGTTCCTTGCCCAGCTTCCGCAGTTCGCGCACGCCGAGCCCGCCCGACTTGAGCGCCGGCGGCGGCTGTTCCGACCACAGCGCGATCAGCCGTTCGGTGTGCCGGATGAACTCCATCGCCTCCCCGGCCGCCGCTTCGTCCACTGTGGACTTCTGGTGCGGGTGGGTCGGCAGCTCCGGCTCGGTCAGCTGCGCGGCGCTGAACGCGTGCCCGCCACGCAGCAGGACGCCGAGTTCGCGGGGGAGTTCGACGGTGGTGTCGCCGCGGCGCAGCAGCAGCCCGCGGGCGAGCAGCTTCTGCACCGGGGTGGTCGCCTCGTCGAGCGGCACCAGCGCGCCGGCGTCGCGGGTGTTGCCGATCGGCGGCCCGGCGGCGAGCTTCTGCAGCAGCGCGCGTTCGGCCTCGGTCACCTCGTCGACCGCGGCCGCGAGGTCCACACCGGCCAGTGCCCTGGACGGCGTGCCGAGCCCGGCGGGGAACGGGCCGAGCGCCTCCCTGGCCGTCGGCGGCACGCGGATCGCGTCGTCCTCACCCCAGGCGAGCGCGCGGTCGCGCAGGCGGTCCAATCCGGACTTCGACGGCAGCCCGAGCAGACCGTCCACTTCGGCGCGGGTGACCGCGGCGGTGTCGGCGCCGGCCAGCAGCAGCGCGTCGAGCACGGCCAGGGTGAAGGTGTCCAGGTCCTCGCAGGCACGGGCGATCGAGCCGGGCGTGCCCGCGCGGGTGGCCAGCACCGTGCTGTTGGACGGCGGCGGGGTCGCCAGGTCGCGCCGGGTCTGCAACAGCGCGGCGAGCGTTCCGTCCGGTCTGGAGCGCAGCCAGTCCGCCAATGAGGTTCCGGGCATCCGTCACAGAATATCGCCTGTTCGGACCCGCGCCGGGGCCACCTGGCACACTGGACCCGCGAGTTCGAACCATGGAGGACGACGTGGCGAAGGCCAAGACCGGTAAAGAGAGCGGCATCGACCCCACCTGGCCGCACGTGGCCGACGGGGAACACCCGGTGTCGGAGCTGGCCGCGGACCGCCAGGGCGCGCTGTCCCCGTTCGGCGACGTCACCTTCCCGCTGGACTCGGTGCCCTACGTGCACCCGGAGACCGAGATCAACAAGTAGCGGTTACCGGCCGGTAAACCGGCAGATCGCCAGTGTCGGCGATCACCGGACTAGGGTTTGTGCACCACTGTTCCAGCACAGATCGCGGGGGTTCTCCCATGCCGGTTCCCGGTCCCGGATATTCGATCACCGTCCGAGTCGAGGCGCCGTCTTCGGCGAGCGCGGCGGGGGACCTGACCAGCGCGGTCGGCCGCGTCGGCGGCGTGCTCACCGCGTTCGACGTGGTCGAGTCACACCCCACCTCGATCGTGGTGGACATCAGCGCGAACGTGCTGTCGGCCAACCACGCCCAGGACATCACCGAGGCGCTCGACGCGATGCCCGGCGTCCGGGTGCGCAAGTTCTCCGACCGCACCTTCCTGATCCACCTCGGCGGCAAGATCGAGGTCACGCCCAAGGTCGCGCTCCGCAACCGTGACGACCTCTCCCGCGCCTACACCCCGGGCGTGGCCCGCGTCTGCCAGGCGATCGCGGCCAACCCCGAGGACGCGCGGCGGCTGACCATCAAGCGCAACACCGTCGCCGTGGTCACCGACGGCTCCGCCGTGCTGGGCCTTGGCAACATCGGCCCGGCCGCGGCGCTGCCGGTGATGGAGGGCAAGGCGGCGTTGTTCAAGAAGTTCGCCGACGTGGACGCCTGGCCGGTCTGCCTGGACACCCAGGACACCGAGGAGATCATCAGCATCGTCAAGGCGCTGGCCCCGGTCTACGCGGGCATCAACCTGGAGGACATCGCCGCGCCGCGCTGCTTCGAGATCGAGGCGCGGCTGCGCGAACTGCTCGACATCCCGGTCTTCCACGACGACCAGCACGGCACCGCGATCGTGGTGGTCGCCGCGCTGCGCAACGCGCTGCGGGTGGTCGGCAAGCGCATCGAGGACTGCAAGATCGTGGTCAGCGGGGTCGGCGCGGCGGGCTCGGCGATCATCCGCCTGCTGCTGCGCAAGAACCCGGGCGACATCGTGGCCGCCGACATCGACGGCATCGTGCATTCGGCGCGCGGCAACCTCGACGAGAACCTGACCCAGATCGCCGCGGCCACGAACAAGGAGGAGATGTCCGGCACCCTGCACGACGCGCTGGTCGGCGCGGACGTGTTCATCGGGGTCTCGGCGCCGAACCTGTTCGGTGCCGAGCAGGTCGCCACCATGAAGGACGACGCGGTGGTGTTCGCGCTGGCCAACCCGGACCCGGAGATCGACCCGCTGGAGGCGCAGCGGCACGCCGCGGTGGTCGCCACCGGCCGCAGCGACTACCCGAACCAGATCAACAACGTGCTCGCCTTCCCCGGCGTCTTCCGCGGCCTGCTCGACGCGCACGCCCGGCACATCGACGACGAGATGCTGCTGGCCGCGGCCGACGCGATCGCCGACGTGGTGGACGGCGAGCGGCTCAACGCCTCGTTCATCGTGCCCAGCGTGTTCGACTCGGCGGTGGCGCCCGCGGTCGCCGAAGCGGTGAAGAACGCCGCGCGGGTAGTCTCCGGCGGGTGAGCGAACTTACGCACGTCGACCCGGCGGGCGCGGCTCGCATGGTCGACGTCTCCGGCAAGGACCCGACGGTCCGGATCGCGCGGGCGAGCGGCGTGGTCCGCACCACCGCGGAGGTGGTCGGGCTGCTGTCGTCGAACGGCCTGCCCAAGGGTGACGCGCTGGCGACCGCCCGGATCGCCGGGATCATGGGCGCCAAGCGCACGCCCGACCTCATCCCGCTGTGCCACCAGCTGGCGCTGTCCGGGGTGGAGGTCGAGTTCACCCTCGGCGAGGCGGAGGTCCGGATCCTGGCCACCGTGCGGACCAAGGACCGCACCGGCGTGGAGATGGAGGCGCTCACCGCGGTGGCGGTGGCGGGGCTGACCGTGCACGACATGATCAAGGCGGTGGACCCGGCCGCGTCGCTGGACGAGGTGCGGCTCGACCGCAAGGAGGGCGGGAAGACCGGCCTCTGGGAGCGTCCTGGTTCGGCGGGAGGTGGCCGGTGAAGCGTGCGGCGAGGGTGATCGTGGCGTCGAACCGGGCGGCCACCGGGGTGTACCCGGATCGGACCGGCCCGGTGATCGCGGACTGGTTGACCCAGCGTGACTACGAGGTGCCGGACCCGATCGTGGTCGAGGACGGCGAGCCGGTGGCCTGCGCGCTGCGGGCGTGCCTGGCCGAGGACGTGCACGTGGTGATCACCACGGGCGGGACCGGCATCTCGCCGACCGACCGCACCCCGGAGGCGACCGCGCCGCTGCTGGACTACCAGCTGCCGGGCGTGGCCGACGCGGTGCGGGCGGCCGGGCTGCCCGAGGTGCCGACAGCGGTGCTCTCACGGGGTCTCGCGGGGGTCGCGGGGCGGACGCTGGTGGTGAACCTGCCGGGGTCGCGGGGTGGGGTGAAGGACGGACTCGGCGTGCTGGAGGGCGTGCTGGACCACGCTGTGGAGCAGTTGCACGGGGGTGATCATGTGGCGGGTCCGGCGACCGCCGGGGCGCGGATCGCGCTGGCGGCGGTGACGGATGCGCCGATCTCGGCGTCGGAACACGCCGCCCTGGTCGGGGACGACGCGGCTGGGGCCGTGGTGACGTTCTCGGGGGTGGTCCGGGACCACGACGGCGGGAAGGGCGTGACGGGCCTGGTGTACGAAGGCCACCCGAGTGCCGGCGATGTGCTGGCGCGGGTGGTCTCGGAACTGGCCGCCCGCTTCGACGGGGTGCGGGCGGTGGCCGTGAGCCACCGGATCGGCACGCTGGCCATCGGGGACGTCGCCCTAGCCTGCGCCGTCGCCGCCGACCACCGGCGGGAAGCCTTCCTCGCCTGCTCCGACCTCGTCGACGAAGTCAAGGCGCGCCTCCCGGTCTGGAAACACCAAACCTTCACCGACGGCACCGACGAATGGGTCAACTCCCCCTAACCCAGACACGCGAGTCCCACGTTCAGGCAGCCGAGTTCCACACTCCAGCGCCCGAGTCCTGCGTTCAGGCGCCCGAACCCCACACTCGCGAGCCTGAACTCCACACTCTGGTACCTGAGTGTCACGTTCGAGCGCTCGAGTCCAGCACTCACGCGGGCTGAGTGTTGCGCTCCGGCAGCCGAACTCCACGTTCAGGAGGCCGAACTCCACACTCGGGCGGCGCCTGACCCTCGCGTTCGCCGAGACTCCCAGGCCTCGAGTGTGGAACTGGCCTGCCTGAGTGGAGTTCGGCTGCCTGAGCGCAGGACTCGGCTGCCCGAGTGTGGGACTCGGCTGCCTGAGCGTGGGACTCGGCTGCGCGAACGTGGATCTCGGCTGCCTGAGTGTGGAAGTTCGGGTGTCCGAACGTGGGACTCGCCCGCGCGAGTATCGACCTTGCCTGCCCGGAGATGGGCTCGCGGGCCCGAATGTGGAGTTCGGGTGCCTGAGTGTGGGACTCGGGTGCGCGAACGTGGATTTCGGGTGGCTGAACGTGGGGGAATGGGTTCGGGGGGTTATTGGGGGGTTGCGGTGAGTGGTGATAGAGAGCGCGAAAAGGCCCCACCGCCCAGGGGATCGGCGGTGGGGCCTTTTTGCTCGTCACGGCGTTATCGGGCCGTGATCGCACACACGGAACTTACTTGGTGGCGATCTTCTGGCCGACCACGATGAAGTCCGCGTTCGGGATGAACTCCTTGTTCAGCTCCTGCAACTTCGAGAAGCCACCGTCGACACCGTGCGCCTGCGCGATCTTCGACAGGGTGTCGCCCGCGACCACGGTGTAGTCGCCGATCGGGTTGGACTTCGCGACGCCGGTGGTCACCGGGGCCGACTTCGGCGCGGCCGAGGCCGGGGCCGGAGCGGACTTCGGAGCGGACTTCGGCGCGGCCTTCTTCGCGGGGGCGCTCTTCTTGGCCGAGCCACCGGTGTTGGTGCCCTTGTAGCTGGCCGACGAGCCGCCCTTCTTGCCACAGGTCGGCCAGGCGTTGATGCCCTGACCAGCCTTGACGCGCTCGGCCACGGCGATCTGCTCCTCGCGGGAGGCGTTGTGGGCGCTGCCCTTGCCGCCGTAGGCCTTCCAGGTGCTCGGCGAGAACTGGAGCCCGCCGTAGTACCCGTTGCCGGTGTTGATGGACCAGTTGCCGCCGCTCTCGCACTGGGCGATGGCGTCCCAGTTGGTGCCGCCTTCGGCCTGCGCGGGGGTCGCGGCGATGGCGAGCGGGGCGCCGACAGCCATGCCGGCGATCGCGACGCGGGCGATGTGCTTGGTGGCGGCGGACATCTTGCGGTGCTTGCCTCGGTAAGCCATGGGATTACTACTCACTTCCCGCGCCTGCTGAACTCGGGGTGTTCTCGTCGTCCCTGTCCGGAAAGTTTTCTTTCGCTCGGGGTATGGGCCGGGATTCCGCCGGACAGGGTTCGGCGCTTCGGAATCCCGGTGTTGCTCTGGTCGGTTCGGGGCCAACCGAAATGCGACGGTACGTAACCTTCGCCGTGATCGGAAATTAATCGGGGTGTGAGCTACGTCACTGTAACGACGCGCAACCTTCGACGATTCGCTGGTTTTCGCAGCTCAACTGGCCGTTATCGGGCCGTTTCCTTCCCGAGATCATTCACTGATCGTGAGGTCTGGGTCACGTGAAAACGCCCGTCTAGGCCGTTGGTGGAGATAACCGAACTGTGTGGTTTACCGGCCGGAATCGCGCAGGAATGCCGCCAGGCCGGTCAGGTCGTCGGTGTTGACGTGGTCCACGCCCGCGGCCACGAGCTCGGTCCACACGGCTTCCCGTGCCGGACCGGGGGCATCGGGTGTGGCCCAGAACCGTACCCGTTGCCCGGCAGCGTGCGCGACGGACACCACGTCCCGCAGGCGGGCGCGCTCGCCGGCGGGGAACTCGCCCACGCCGGTCCAGGTGAACAGCTTGGTCCAGTTCTCCGAGACCAACGGCGTCAGGCGGGCGTCGGAACCGGGCCCCAAATCGTCCGTAGCGGCGATACGGCCGTCGTAGAAGGCCAGGCGGTGCTTCTCCGCCGCGAGGACCGCACGCGGCCGGTTGCCGGACAGCACGACCTCGACGGCCTTCTCACGCACCCAGCTGTCCCGGTAGGCGGTGAAGAGGAAGGAGTAGCGCGGGGACGTCAGAACCCGCGAGAGCGCCGCGTAGGTGTCCTCCGCGCCGCTCTTGAGGTCCACCAGCAGCTGGAACGGCGTCCGCCGTGGGTAGACGTGCCCGAAGTTGCGCAGCACCCGCTCACGCAGCGGCTCCAGGTACAGCGCCTCCAGCGTGCGCTCCGGGGTCACGTCCTCCGGGTCGTGCGCCACCAGCAACTGCCCGCCGACCAGGTAGATGTCCGCCTCGACGCTGGTGAACCCCTGGTCCAGCGCGTCGTGCAGCGGCCGTGCGTGCTCGTAGTCGTTGTGCGCGTGCGCCTGCGCGAGCGGCCGGACCCAAGCGGCGGCTGACGCGGGTGTGGCGAGCCCGGCCACGGCGAACGCGGTCAGCAGGAGCACGAGGAGGCGGCGCATGCGCGTCAGCCTCGGTGAGCGTGGCGTCCGGGGGGTGACACCGGGGTTAACCGCCGGCGAAAGGCGGCAGGACGTCGAGTTCGGCGCCGTCCGGCAGGCGGTGGGAGGTGTCGCGCACCGCGACGCCGTCCAGCAGGAAGCTGGCCACGTCGAGCACCTTCGGCAGCCGCTCGGGGTGGCGCTGCCGCAACTGCTCGACCGCCTCGGCCACCGACGAGCCGGAGGGCAGCGTGAGCACCTCGCTGTCCATCCCGGTCGCGGCCCGAGCGGAGGCGAAGAACCGCACCTGGACCGTGGTCACCCGCATCAACCGCCGATCGCGCTCATCGGCCGGATCGGCTGCGCGAACCCGGCCTCGTTGATCTCGTGCCCGGCCAGCTTGCCCCACATGGTGGCCCGCCAGGCGTCCGCTATCTCCTCATCGCGCGCGCCCGTGCGCAAGAGGACACGCAGGTCGGTCTCCTCGTTGCTGAACAGGCAGGAGCGGATGGAGCCGTCCGCGGTCAGCCGGGTGCGCTCGCAGGCCGAGCAGAACGGCCGGGTCACCGAGGCGATCACGCCGACGTCACCGGGACCGCCGTCGACCAGCCAGCGTTCGGCGGGCGCGCCGCCGCGCGGTACCTCGCTCGGGGTCAGGGCGAACTCGGTGCCGAGCAGGCCGAGGATGTCCTCGGCGGTGATCATGCCGCCGCGGTCCCAGCCGTGCTGGGCGTCCAGCGGCATCTGCTCGATGAACCGCAGGTGGTAGCCGTTGTCCAGGCAGAACCGCAGCAGCGGCACGGCCTCGTGGTCGTTGACCCCGCGCATCAGCACCGCGTTGACCTTCACCGGCGACAACCCGGCGTCGCGCGCGGCGGCCAGGCCCTCCAGCACGTGGCGCAGCCGGTCGCGGCGGGTCAAGCGGGCGAAGGTGTCGCGGTCGATGGTGTCCAGCGAGACGTTGATCCGGTCCAGCCCGGCGGCCACCAGGCCCTCGGCGCGTTTCGCCAGGCCGATGCCGTTCGTGGTCATCGACAGCCGGGGTTTCGGCCGCAACGCCGACACCTCCGCGATGATCCGCTCGAGCCCCTGGCGCAGCATCGGTTCACCGCCGGTGAGCCGGATGTCGGTCACCCCGAGCAGTTCGACCGCGATCCGCAGCAGCCGCAGCAGCTCGTCGTCGCTGAGCACCTGGTCGCCGGGCAGCCAGTCCAGGCCCTCGGCGGGCATGCAGTAGGTGCAGCGCAGGTTGCACTTGTCGGTCAGGGACACCCGCAGGTCGGTCGCCACCCGGCCGAAGGTGTCGAGCAGGCCGGGATGGTCGGGCCGGGGCTCGGCGGGGTCCTGCCGCTTCCCGGTCACCCGGGGAATGCCTAGATTCACCGCCGTCACCCTGCCCAGCGTAGTGCGGATCCGGCTGAGCAGTGGTCGAGCGGGAAACGAGGATGATGGCGCATCCGCAGTTGCGGAGCTAGCGTGGCGAACATGCCGCAGTTTCGGTTGGCCGAGGTCGCACGCCTGCTCGGCGTCAGCGACGACACCGTGCGCCGCTGGGTCCGCGCCGGCCAGTTGACCGCCCTCGACGACAGCAGCGGGCGCAAGGTGGTCGACGGCGCCGAGCTCGCCGCGTTCGCCAAGGCGCAGGCCGACGAGCCGCCGGACCCGTCGCGGGTCGGCCGGTCCGCGCGCAACCGGTTCGTCGGACTGGTCACCGAGGTGGTCCAGGACAAGGTGATGGCCCAGGTGGAGATCCAGTGCGGGCCGCACCGGGTGGTGTCGCTGATGAGCAGCGAGGCCGTCACCGAAATGGGGCTGAAACCGGGCTCATTGGCGGTCGCCGTGGTGAAGGCCACGCAGGTGATCGTCGAGACCCCCACCGGCTAATAAGGTGGCGGCCATGAGCGACGAACCGCGCTGGAGCTATCTCAGCGACATGGACGGGGTGCTGGTCCGCGAGGAGCACCTGGTGCCCGGCGCCGACGAGTTCCTCACCGAGCTGAAGGCCAACGGCATCGGCTTCCTGGTGCTGACCAACAACTCCATCTACACCCCGCGCGACCTGCGGGCGCGGCTCGCCCGGACCGGCCTGGACGTGCCGGAGGAGTCGATCTGGACCTCCGCGCTGGCCACCGCCGAGTTCCTGCACCGCCAGCGCCCGAACGGTTCCGCCTTCGTCATCGGCGAGGCCGGGCTGACCACCGCGCTGCACGAGGCCGGTTACGTGCTGACCGACCGCGACCCCGACTACGTGGTGCTCGGCGAGACCCGCACCTACAGCTTCACCGCGATCACCAGGGCCATCCGGATGATCGAGGCGGGGGCGAAGTTCATCGCCACCAACCCGGACGCCACCGGCCCCAGCCTGGAGGGCTCGATGCCGGCCACCGGCTCGGTCGCCGCGCTGATCGAGAAGGCCACCGGCCGCCAGCCGTACTTCGTCGGCAAGCCGAACCCGCTGATGATGCGCTCGGCGCTGCGGGCGATCGGCGCGCATTCGGAGCACACGCTGATGATCGGCGACCGGATGGACACCGACGTGCACGCCGGGATCGAGGCCGGGCTGGAGACCATCCTGGTGCTCACCGGGATCTCCACCAGGGAGAGCGCCGAGCTGTACCCGTACCGGCCCACCCGCGTGCTCGACTCGGTGGCCGACCTGATCGGGCGGACGAAGGATCCCTTCGCGCAGGGGTGACGAACCTCTCGAGTGAGCAGGCCTTATCTTCGTGGGATGAACGATGCCGGTGCGGCGGGACCGCCGACCTATGTGGTGGGTGACGTGCACGGGCATCGGGACGGGCTGGCCGAGGCGCTGCTCGCGAAGGAACTCGTCGACGACAGCGGTGACTGGGCCGGCGGCGAGAACCGCGTCTGGTTCCTCGGCGACTTCGTCGACCGCGGGCCCGACGGCGTCGGTGTCATCGACCTGGTGATGCGCCTGCAGGAGCAGGCCGCCGAAGCCGGTGGCGAGGTGGAGAGCCTGCTCGGCAACCACGAGATCCTGCTGCTGGGCAGGCACCGCTTCGGCGACACCGAGGTGCCGTCCGACTTCGGCCCGCGCAGCTTCGGCCGCAGCTGGGAGATCAACGGCGGGCAGCAGTCCGACCAGGAGAAGCTGACCGAGCGCCACATCGAGTGGCTGATCCAGCGCCCGCTGCTGGCCCACGCCGAGAACTACCTGCTGATGCACTCCGACACGCTCGAGTACCTCGAATGGGGCGCCGACGTGGCGGAGATCAACGAGAACGTGGGCGAGGTGCTCGCCGGCGACGACATCTCCGAGTGGTGGGAGGTGTGGCGCCGGATGACCACGCGCTACGCCTTCCGCGGGCCGAACGGGCCGGAGATCGCGCAGTTGCTCCTCGAGCGGCTCGGCGGCGAGCGGATCGTGCACGGGCACAGCGTGATCGCCGACCAGCTCGGCATCCACCCGATGCAGATCGAAGCGCCGTACCTCTACGCGGGCGGCAAGGTGCTCGGCGTCGACGGCGGCCTGTTCGTCGGCGGGCCGTGCCTCATCGTTCCCCTGCCTTGGGATCCAGAGGAGTAGAACTCCCAGCGTATGGGAGATCTTGACCATCGTCCGGACGCAGGTCCATAGTCCTCCCATGTCCGAAACCCTGGGTCACCGTTGTGTTGTCCCGCGGACGAGGCGGTCTCCTCACCGCCTGGTCGGTTGCGGCGTCGGCGCGCTGCTCGTGCGTCGTGGTCGCTACGGCTCCCCGCCGAAGTAGCGCGTTCTTCCCGCGCTAGCACCGATCCCTTTGCACAGTGAGGAAATGCGTTGTCCGTAGACCTGCCGATTCGTGCTGCCCTGCGCCCGGCCCACGTTCCCGCCGATGGCATCCTGGAAGGCCCGCGGGTGCTGAACCACGGCGAATCCCGGCCCTACCCACTGTTTTCGCTCATGCCGCTCGGCCCGGTGATCGGTGCCGAGATCGACGGCGTCGACCTCGGTGAGCCGCTGACCGCCGAACTGCGCGCGGAGCTGAACCGCGCGCTGCTGGAGTGGAAGGTGCTGTTCTTCCGCGACCAGGACATCACTTCCGCCCAGCAGCGGGCGTTCGCGCGCAACTGGGGTCCACTCGAGACGAACCCGTTCATCCCGACCGGCGACAGCGAGCAGGTGACCCGGTTCGCCCGCGGCGCGGCCATGCCCGGGTTCGAGAACATCTGGCACACCGACGTGACGTTCCGGCCGGAGCCCGCGCTCGGCTCGGTGCTGCGGCTGATCGAGGTGCCGCCGTTCGGCGGCGACACGATGTGGGCCGACATGGCCGCCGCCTACGACAACCTGCCCGAGGACGTCCGCGCGCGGATCGACGGGCTGACCGCGGTGCACGACTTCATCCCCGGCTTCGAGCGCTTCTCCGACGTGGACTTCCTGGCTTCGCAGCAGGCGCATTTCCCGCCGGTGGAGCACCCGGTGGTGCGCACGCACCCCGAGTCGGGGCGCCGGATGCTGTTCGTGAACCAGGCGTTCACCACGCACATCGTCGGACTGGAGCGCGAGGAGAGCGACCGGCTGCTGCGGTTGCTGTTCCAGCAGGCGCACGTGCCGGAGTTCCAGGTGCGCTTCCGGTGGCGGCCGAACTCGGTGGCGTTCTGGGACAACCGCGCCACCCAGCACTACGCGGTGAACGACTACTTCCCGCACCCCAGGGTCGCCGAACGCGTCGCCATCGCCGGCGATCGTCCGTTCTAGCCGACTTTGGTCGGGAACCCAGCTGATCTGGCGGCCCGGCGGACCTCGGTGAGCAGCCGGTCCACCAGATCACCGGCAAAACTGTGAAAACCTCACCCTTGAGGGTTTGGGGCGTGGGCGGTTCGCTTCGAGGAGCGGAAGAACCCGTACCCCAGTGAGGAGTTTCCAAAGTGTCGACTCCGAAGGCCTTCAGATCCGTACTGGCGGCGCTCGCGCTGCTGTTCCCGCTCGTGCTCTCGCAGGTGGCCACGAGCCTGCCCGCGTCGGCGGCCGAAGTGGCCGTGCGCACGGTGTACTACGACTCGAGCGGGGCAGCGGAGTTCAAGGCCGCCGTGGACGCCGGCGCCGCGGTGTGGAACAACAGCGTGCGCAACGTGCGGCTGGTGAAGGGGTCGCCCGCCGCCCTGGTCATCGTGGCCGACAACGGGTGGCCGCGGGCGCAGACGACCTCGCTCGGCCGGGGCAAGATCTGGTTCGGCCGCCAGGCGGTGAACCAGGGTTATGACGTGACCCGGATCGCCGCGCACGAGATCGGCCACATCTTCGGCCTGCCGGACCGGCGGACCGGGCTGTGCCAGGACCTGATGTCCGGTTCGAGCGCGCCGGTCTCGTGCACCAACCCGAACCCGAACGCCAAGGAGAAGGCCGAGGTCGAGGCCAACTTCGCCGGTTCGCGCGCGGCCGCGGACTTCCGGGGCTACTACGACGAAACCCCGGTCGCCGCGTTCTGACCCGCCCCTCGTGCCAATGCTATGAGTGGGGCATTACTTGCGTTGAATGCTAGTAATGCCCCATTCATAGCGTTTGGCGGCACTCACGGTGCCGGCACGATGTCCTTGCCCAGCGGCACCAGTGACACCGGCACGAGCTTGAAGTTCGCCACGCCCAGCGGGATGCCGATGATCGTGACGCACAGCGCCAGCCCGGTGAGCAGGTGCCCGATCGCCAGCCACCACCCGGCCACGACGATCCAGATGATGTTGCCGACGACCGAGGCCGCTCCGGCGCCGCGCCGGTCGACCAGGGTCCGGCCGAACGGCCACAGCGCGTAGTTCGCCATCCGGAACGCCGCCCGGCCGAACGGGATGGTGATGATCAGGATGTGGCAGATGATCCCCGCGATCGCGTAACCCACCGCCATCCAGAAGCCGCAGAGCACCAGCCAGATGACATTCAGGATCGTCCTCATGCCCCTATTGTCCCGTGAACTCCGGGTCAAGCGTGGAGGTCGCCGGAGAACACCGTCACCGCCTGGCCCGCGAGCGTGACGCGATCCCCGTCCTGCACCACCCGGACGATGCCGCCACGCGGCGACGCCTGCTCGCCCACCAGCTTCTCGCGGCCGAGGCGCTGGGCCCAGTACGGCGCCAGCGTGCAGTGCGCCGAGCCGGTCACCGGGTCCTCGTCGACCCCCTTCGCCGGGGCGAAGAACCGGCTGACGAAGTCGATCCCGTCCCGGTCACCGGGCGCGGTGACGGTCAGCCCGCGCACGTCCATCGCCCTGATCGCCGCGAGGTCCGGCACCAGTTCCCGGACCTGAGCGGCGTTTTCGGCGACCACCAGCAGGTCGAACCGGCCCTTGGCGACGTGCTCGACGATCACCCCCGGCAGCGCGTCCCCCGGTGAGACGTCCACCGGCTCGGACGGGTCGGCCGGGAAGTCCATCCGCACCCAGCCGTCCGCCGCGGTGCAGCGCAGGTCGCCGCTCTTGGTGCTGAAGACCTGATCACCGCCGAGCACGTGCGCGGTGGCGAGCGTGGCGTGCCCGCACAGGGCGACCTCGGCGACCGGCGTGAACCAGCGCAGCGGCTTCGCGCCCTCGGCTGTCGTGACCACGAAGGCCGTCTCGGAGTGCTTCAGCTCCGCGGCCACGGACTGCATCCAGGTTTCGTCGGCGGGGGAGTCCAGGAGCACCACGCCGGCCGGGTTGCCGGCGAAGGCGCGATCGGTGAACGAGTCCACGAGGTACATGCGCATGCCGTCGAATCTACGATGGAAGGCGCGTCAACGCCGACCTGCTGGAGGAACCATGCCCGCTGTTCCGAGTTACTCCTCCGGGACCTCCGACGTGTCCCTTCTCGGTGACACGATCGGCGGCAACCTGGCCCGCACGGTGGCGAGATTCGGCGACCGTGACGCGCTGGTCGAACGGCTCACCGGCCGCCGGTGGACCTACACCGAGCTGGCCGCGGACGTGGACGCGCTCGCGCTCGGGCTGGTCGCGCGCGGCATCGTCAAGGGGGACCGGGTCGGGATCTGGTCGCCGAACCGGGCCGAGTGGACGCTGCTCCAGTACGCGACGGCGAAGATCGGCGCGATCCTGGTCAACATCAACCCGGCGTACCGCTCGCACGAGCTGAAGTTCGTGCTCAACCAGGCCGGGGTGCGGTTGCTGGTGGCGGCCGAGTCGTTCAAGACCTCGGACTACGCGGCCATGATCGAGGAGGTCCGGCCGGAGTGCGCGGCGCTGGAGCAGGTGGTGCTGCTGGGCAGCGAGGCGTGGGATTCGTTGTCGGACCACGATCTTGACGAGGCTCGGCTGGAGGAGATCGCGGCGACGCTGGGTGCGGACGATCCGATCAACATCCAGTACACCTCGGGGACGACCGGGTTCCCGAAGGGCGCGACCCTGTCGCACCACAACATTCTGAACAACGGGTTCTTCGTCGGCGAGCTGTGCGGGTACACCGAGGCCGACCGGATCTGCATCCCGGTGCCGTTCTACCACTGCTTCGGCATGGTGATGGGCAACCTCGCGGCGACGACGCACGGCGCGTGCATGGTGATCCCGTCGCAGGCCTTCGAGCCCGCGGCGGCGCTGGCCGCGGTGCAGGCCGAGCGGTGCACCTCGCTCTACGGGGTGCCGACGATGTTCATCGCGGAACTGTCCGAACCGGACTTCGATTCCTATGATCTGAGCAGCCTGCGCACCGGGATCATGGCTGGTTCGCCCTGCCCGGTCGAGGTGATGAAGCAGGTGATCGAGCGGATGGGCATGGCAGAGGTGTCCATTTGTTATGGCATGACCGAGACCTCACCGGTGTCGACCCAGACGCGCGCGGACGACTCGGTGGAGCGGCGGGTGTCGACGGTCGGTCGCGTGGGGCCGCACCTCGAGGTGAAGGTGGTCGACCCGGAGACCGGGCTGACTGTGCCGCGCGGCGAGCCGGGCGAACTGTGCACGCGCGGGTACTCGGTGATGCTCGGTTACTGGGACCAGCCGGACAAGACGGCCGAGGTGATCGACGCGGCGCGGTGGATGCACACCGGCGACCTGGCCATCATGGACGACGAGGGTTACCTGAGTATTACCGGCCGGATCAAGGACATGGTGATCCGGGGCGGGGAGAACGTTTATCCGCGGGAGATCGAAGAATTCCTGTACACGCATCCGGATATTCTGGACGCGCAGGTCATCGGGGTGCCGGATGCGAAATATGGGGAAGAGTTGATGGCTTGGGTTCGGTTGCGGGAGGGGGTTTCGGGTTTTAGCGTGGAGCAGTTGAGGGAGTTTTGTGCGGGGAAGTTGGCGCATTACAAGGTGCCGAAGTATGTGCACGTGGTGGAGGAGTTCCCGATGACGGTTACGGGGAAGGTGCGGAAGGTGCAGATGCGGGAGGAAGCTGTATCTTTGCTGGGTCTTTGATTTCTGGGGGTGCCACCCCGGTTTTTAGTGTGACTACGGCGAAGGTCTCCATGTCAAGGCGGGAAGGATGCCTTGACATGGAGACCTTCGCCGTGTTTTGGGCTTGGGACCGGGGATGGGGAGGGGTGGGTGGCTCTGGTGCTCCCCTTTTGTGCCCGGGTGGCGGTTGGTGTCCCCGGGAGGTGGTTGGGTGCCGTGAATGTGGCTTTCACGGCGGAATGTGCCGTGAAAGCCACATTCACGGCATGAAGGGGGGGCGAGGCGCGAATGTGAGGGGTGGGACGTGGGTGGTGTCACGAATGTGGCTTTGGGGGCGTAATCGGCCCCCAAAGCCACATTCGTGTCCCGGGGAGGGGCTAGGCGAGGGCTTCGGCGAAGGCTTTGGCGTCTTCTTCGCCGAAGGTTTCTTCCAGGATCTCGGGGGTGTAGTCCAGGTCGATCTGTTCGACCGGGGTGCCCCGTGCGGATTCGATGGCGCCCAGCCGTCGTTGTGCGCGGTCGGCGGCGTACGAGATGAATTCCTGCGGATCGTTGTCGAAGGGCCGCGGCTCTTCGAACTGGTCGTTCACCCATTCGATCATGCCCAGCGCGAGCGGCAGCAGTTCACCCATCCGCTGTTGCACGACCTCCCACAGCGAATCGTCCGCGGCTACGTGGCGGCGGCAGGTGAAGGTGCCCCAGGCCATGTGCCGTCGTTCGTCATCGCCGATCCGGCGGACCAGTTCCTGCATGCCCGGCAGGATGTTCCGCGAGGTGCACACCTTCTGCCAGGCGTAGTACCCGGTCAGCGCGAGGCTGCCTTCGACGACGTGGTTGTAGGTGACGCTCGCGCGCACCTGGTTGACCGGGCTGGGGTCCGAGGCCAGCACGCCGAGCGACTGCGGCAGCTCTTCGTAGAAAAGCTTGCGGTAGAACGGGTTTTCCGCCACGTACGGGTGCAGGTCTTCGGTCAGGCCGACGGCGTCCATCCAGCGGCGGAACACCTCGGTGTGCTTGGCCTCCTCGAAGCAGAACTGGCTCAGGTACATCTCGTCGCCGAAGCGGCCGGTCGACGCCATCGCCTTCATGAAGGGCTGGATGTCCTCGGTCACCGCCTCCTCACCGGCGATGAACTGGGCGCACAGGTACGTCGCCGAGCGGCGTTCGTCGTCGGACAGGGTGCGCCAGTCGGCGGCGTCCTGGCTGAAGTCGATGTCGGCGGGGTTCCAGAACTTGGCGTTGCCCTTGACGAACAGGCGCAGCGGGAACGAGTCCCAGTTGAGGCCGCCCCGCCGCAGGGAGCTGAAGCCGCTGCGCAGTTCCGTGGTGGTCATAGAAAACCTCTCACTCCGGTGTGAGCGCTGTGGACGAGGAGTACTTCTCGATCGCCGGGGCGATCACCGCGCACACCTGGTCCGCCGCCTCGGCGGGGGAGTGCGTCGGCAGCACGAGGTGGCTCAGGTTGAGCCGGACCACGGTTTCGGCGAGCAGGTCGACCTGCTCGTCGTCGAGCCACGGCGCGCGCGAGCGGTAGTGCTCGGCTGCCGCGTCGGCCGCGGCGCGGAGCACGGGTTCCGCCCGGGTGGTCAGCAGCGGCAGCAGGTCCTCCGCCGGGCCGGCGCCGAGTGCGGCGGCGACCAGCGGGTTCTCCCGCGCGTGCTCGATGGTGAACACGGTGGCCGCGCGCACGCCGTCGAGCAGGTCCGGCTCCGCGTCGAACCGCTGGTGGATGCCGTTGAGCAGTTCCGCGGTGGTGCGCAGCGCGACCGCCTCCACGAGCGCGGCCTTGGTGCCGAACTCGTTGTAGACCGTCTGCCTGCTCACCCCGACCCGCGTGGCCACATCGACCATCCGCAGCGCCGCGTAGCCCTTCTCCACCAGCAACGTCGTCGTCGCGAGGAGCAGTTCTTCGCGCAGGGAGGCCTTGGCGCGCTGGGTGAAGGACGTGACCTCGGACACATCCTCAGCTT
Organism: Saccharothrix sp. AJ9571; assembly: GCF_021725495.1. Lineage (NCBI taxonomy): Bacteria > Bacillati > Actinomycetota > Actinomycetes > Pseudonocardiales > Pseudonocardiaceae > Saccharothrix > Saccharothrix sp. AJ9571. The sequence goes on from NZ_CP091382.1 coordinate 3,217,979, forward strand.
GACACAGTGCCCGCATATGTCAAGGCCGTTGACGTCGTCCACAGGACTGTCAAATCGGCTACCGTGCAGGCGTGGGGATCACCGTGGGGTTCGACCTCGACATGACCTTGATCGACCCGCGGCCCGGCATGGTCGCGGCGCTCGACGCGCTCGCCGAGGAATCCGGCCTGCCGCTGGACGGCGAGCACTTCGCCGCCAACCTCGGCCCGCCGCTGGACGCCGTGCTCCGCGGCTTCGAGGCACCCGAGGAGCGCATTCCCGAACTGGTCGACCGCTTCCGCGAGATCTACCCCGAGCTGGTCGTCCCCAGCACGGTGGCGCTGCCCGGCGCCCACGCGGCGCTGGACGCGGTGCACCGCGCGGGCGGGCGCACGGTGGTGGTCACCGGCAAGTTCGCGCCCAACGCCGCGCGGCACATCAAGGCGCTCGGCTTCGAGGTCGACGTGCTGGTCGGCGAGCTGTGGTCGACCGGGAAGGCCGCCGCGCTCACCGAGCACGGCGCCGAGGTCTACGTCGGCGACCACCTCGGGGACATCAACGGCGCGCTGGCCGCCGGAGCCGTGCCGGTCGGGGTGACCACGGGGCCCTGCAGCCGCGCCGAGCTGCTCGAAGCCGGGGCGGAAGTGGTGTTCGAGAGCCTGGCGGAGTTCCCCGCCTGGCTGGCGGGGATCAGTCCGCGCGCTTAGCCGCTTTGCGGTGCTCGCGGACCAGTGCCCACAGCCCGAGCCCGAGCCCGAGCGGCGTGATGACGCCCGCGCCCGCGCTCAGCCAGACCGGCAGGTCCTCCAGGCCCGCGGCGAACAGCACGAAGACGGCGAGCACCGCCAGCATGCCGACGGCGAACAGGCCGATCCCGGCTCGCATCAGCAACGGCTTGGTCCGGGGCGCGCTCTCCATGCGCTCCAGATTAGAGCGCGACGCGGTGTGTCCGGTATGTGCTTCGCTTCACCGGACGGCGGGGGATACGCTTGTAGGTACGCGCGTCTGGGTACGCCCCTGGCGCGCGTTCGTCGTGCATGGCTGCGCGACGGGTACACGTGAGTGAAGGAACGGGTGAGGGCAGTGCCGACCGGCAAGGTCAAGTGGTACGACGCGGAAAAGGGTTTCGGTTTCGTCACCCAGGATGGCGGCGCGGACGTCTACATCCGGAAGGCCGCGCTACCGCAGGGCGTAGCGGCGCTCAAGGCCGGTCAGCGGCTGGAGTTCGGGGTGGCCGACGGCCGCCGCGGTCCGCAGGCGTTGTCCGTCCGGCTGCTCGACCCGCCGCCTTCGGTGGCGGAGGCCCGCCGCCGTCCCGCCGAAGAGCTGCACGGCCTGATCGAGGACATGATCAAGCTGCTCGAGCTCAAGGTGCAGCCGGACCTGCGGCGCGACCGCTATCCGGACCGCAAGCACACCAAGCAGGTCGCCGAGATCATGCGCGCGGTGGCGCGGGACCTGGACCCCTAAGCCCCGGCTTCGATCTGGAGCGTCCAGATGCCGCGGACGACCAGCTGCGGGTTGCCCTGCTCGTCTTCGATGGCCGCCCCGGTGGCGTCGATCGCGGTGGCCGCGCTGATCTGCTGGATCTCGACCACCACCAGCTGGTCGCCGGGGCCCGCCGTGGCGGTGTAGGCGTGCTGCTCGCCGGGGGAGAAGAACTCCTGCTTCACCGGCTGCAGCGCGCCCGACGCGTCCTGGTACTGGACGTTGACCAGCCACGGGGTGTCCACGATCTCCCGCGGCAGCGAGATCTGCACCGGCTTGCCGGGGCGCACCTTCAACCGCGCCTCGGCGGCGTCGTCCTGCTCGCAGGAGCTCACCCGCTCGTCGCAGTGGATGAACGGTCCGGTCCGCACGGTGTTGCCGTCGGCGAAGAAGGTCACCTCGGGGCGGGGGACCGGGGAACAGCCGGCCAGCGCGAGGGCACCACCGGCGAGCACGGCCAGAACACGACGCATACCCCGGACTCTACGAGCCCGCCGGTCCGCGCGAGGGAGCCGGTCCCTCGCTGCGCACGCCGCGCGGCGGGGTGGTGGTGGCGTCCGGCCGGAGTGGACGGTCGCCGCCGAGACCGGGGATGAGCGAGCTGCCGCGGTGCACCAGCATCGTCTGCACCACGCCGAAGGCCAGCAGCACCGAGATCACCAGGAAGCCGATCCAGTAGCTCGCGGGCAGCAGCAGGCCGATCGCGCCGCCGAAGCACCAGGCCAGCTGCAGCACGGTCTCCGACCGCCCGAACGCCGACGCCCGCGACTCCTCCGGCAGGTCCGCCTGGATCACCGCGTCGAGGCTGATCTTCGCCAGCGCGCTCGCCGTGGCACCGACCAGGCCGACGATCGCCGCGGTGGCCAGCCCGGCCAGTATCGCGGCGAGCACGGTCGAGGCCAGTGTCGCGGCCGCGCAGCCCATCACCACCTGGTCCGGCTTGCCGAAGGTCATCCGCGAACCCAGCGCGTTGCCGAGGAACCCGCCGGCCCCTGCCGCGCCCCCGATCACGCCGAGCAGCAGCAACTGCATGAACGGGCTCTGCCCGCTGCCCTCGGTCTGCGCCTTGACCGCGAACGCGGCGAACAGGAACAGGAAGCCGGTGACCAGCCGGATCGAGCCGTTGGCCCACAACGCGACCACGATCTGCCGGCCCATCGGCTGGCGTTTCTTCTTCTGCGGGTGCGCGGCGAGCGAGGCGGGGACCTCGCCCTCGGTCACCTCGACCCAGGACGGGATGCGCATCGCCTGCACCGCCCCGACCACGCAGATCGCCGCGGTGAACCACAACGCGCCCGCGGAGGTGAACAAGCCGTTGAGCCCGGCCGCGATCGCGCCGAACACCCCGCCCGCCACCAGGCCGAACACGGTCAGCCGGGCGTTGGTCTTGGACAGCGTGATCTCCGGTGGCAGCACCCGCGGGGTCACCGAGGACTTCAGCACCATGAACGATTTCGACAGCACCATCTTGCCCAGCGCCGCCGGGTACAGGCCCCAGTCGTCGAAGTGCAGTGCCATGAACACGCACATCAGCGCCTGACCGGCCGAGGTGGCGCACATGGCGAGGCGCCGCCCGCGCTGGATGCGGTCCAGCGCCGGGCCGATCACCGGCGCGACCAGCGCGAACGGCGCGATGGTGATCAGCAGGTAGAGCGCCACCTTGCTCTTGCTCTCGCCGCTGCTGGCGGCGAAGAACAGCGTGTTCGCCAGCGCGATGGCCATCGCGGCGTCGCTGGCGTAGTTGAGCATGGTCGCGTAGGTCAGCGAGGTCAGCCCGGACTTGTCCGCGCCGTCGGCCTTGGCCGCGCGCTGGAAGGCGTCCACCGCCTGGCCGGTCAGCTGGCGGCTGCGCAGCGCGGCGACCCTGGTGACCGTCAGCTTCTTCGGCAGCCGGGGCAGGCTGCGGCCCCGCGGGGGTTCGGCGGGTGCTTCGAACCCGTGTGCGGCCTCGGTGTGCTCGGACTCCTCGAAGGAGCGTCGCTGCTGCTCGTTCGCGAAGCCGCCGGAGTCGTAGCGCTCGTGCTCACCGGAGTGCCCGCGCGGGCGGTTCAGCGGGGGCGGCGGGACCGGCGGCAGGTTCGACCGGGTGCCCTGCCGCGGTGGCGGGGGCGGCGGGGGTGCCTGCCGTTCGCGCTCGCGTTCGCGGCGGACCGGCTGGGTCAGGAAGTGGTCCGGGTTCGGCGCGTAGGACGGCGGCGAAGTCGGGATGGCGCCAGTGGGGGCCTCGTCGGCCGTCGGCACCCGGCGGGGCTCGCGCGGCGGCGGGTAGTCGGAGGCGGGTGTGCGGGTGCGCGGATAGCTCTGTTCGGCGGGCGACGGTCCCCCGGACCGGTCGGCTGGCATGACGCGCGTCGGCGGCCGCTCGCGCGAAGGCGGCGGCGGGGGCGGATCGTGGCGGGTGGTGCTACCGGGTTCCGGGGTCCACTTGCGCTTGCCCTTCTTGCCGGCGCGACCCTTTCCCGACCGCGAGGACGAACCGAAACGCATCACACCTGCAATCTTGCCGTACCACCGGTCGCCTTCGCCGGGTCAAGGCGCGGTGGGAACGAACTTCACCCGGAACATCTTCGGCCACAGCTTGCCGGTGAGCAGGAACTCGTCCGTACCCGGCACGGCGGCGATGCCGTTGAGCACGTCCGCACCCCCCGCTTCCGGCGCGCTGAGCAGGCCGGAGGCGTCGATGTGCCCGGTGATCGCACCGTCCGGACCGATCCGGAGGATCTCGTCGGTCTGCCAGACGTTCGCGTACACCGAGTCGCCCACGCACTCCAGTTCGTTGAGCTTATCCCGCTGGACGCCCACCGAACCCGTTTCGGCGAAGGTCGCCGGATCGCGGAAGGTCAGCTCGGCCGAGCCGTCGCTCATCACCAGCCGCCCGGAGGCCTGCTGGCAGATGCCCCAGCCCTCGCCTTCGTAGGACACCCGGCGCCGCTCGGTCAGCGTGGCCTTGTCGTATTCGATGGCGGTCTGGTTCTGCCAGGTGAGCTGCCAGACCGAGTCACCGGTGACGGTGATGCCCTCACCGAACAGCGGCGAGGGCAGCGGGATCTCGGTGACCGGCGGCTGCCCGAGCGGACCCGCGCGCAACGCGGACTTGCCGACCAGGCCGGTGCCCTCGTAGAGCGTGCCGCCGTCCAGTTCGAGGCCCTGGGTGAAGGCGCCGGGGTCGTGGGGCAGGGTTTCGAGCACCTGCACGCGCAGCTGTTCGGTCGCCGGACCCTCCGTGCCGTTCGCGGCACAGCCGGTCAGCCCGATCGTCAGAGCGAGTGCCGTAGCAACTGGAGTGCGCACCTGCCCAGCTTCCCACGAACGCGTGCGGCATCATGGACACCATGACGCTGCTGCTGACGTTCGACGACGGTTCCTTGCGGGAGTCCCTGGTCGAAGCCGTCGAGCTGGCTCGCGCGGCCGCCGAGCGGGACGGAGGGGCCGAGCAGGTGGGGGCGCACGCCGGCGTCGAGCGCGAGGACGCCGTGTCCATCACCCACCTGTTCGAGGCACACGTGCCCGGGTACCGCGGCTGGCGCTGGTCGGTCACGGTGGCCACCGCGGGGGCCGGCGAGCCGGTGACGGTGAGCGAGGTCGTGCTGCGACCAGGGCCGGAGGCGCTGACCGCGCCCTCGTGGATCCCGTGGGAACGCCGCGTCCGCGCCGGTGACCTCGGTGTCGGGGACATCTTCCCGGCCGACGAGAACGACCCCCGACTGGCTCCGGGTTACCTGGCTTCCGACGACCCGGCGGTGGAGGAGGTCGCGCTCGAGGTCGGGCTCGGCCGCGTGCACGTGCTGTCGCGCTACGGCCGCGAGGACGCCGCCACCCGCTGGCACAGCGGTGAGTTCGGCCCCCGCTCGGACATGGCGCGCAGTGCGCCGGGGTCCTGCGGCACCTGCGGGTTCTTCCTGCCGCTCGCCGGTTCGCTGCGAGCCGGGTTCGGTGCCTGCGCCAACGACATCTCCCCGGCGGACGGGCACGTGGTCGACGTGGAGTACGGCTGCGGCGCGCATTCGGAGATCCGCGTCGAGGTGACCTCGTCGGTGCCGGTGGCCGAACTGGTCTACGACGACTCCATGCTGGACACGACTCCGGCGGAGGAAGAGAATCTCGCGAGTGACAAGTCCGAGTGACCCCTTCGGCACCGAGAGCATCCGCACCCCCGTACTGACCGCCTGGCGAGATTCGCCGACGAGGTTCACCGAGGACACGAACACCGAGCGCGACCTGCGCGTCGGTGGTTATCGGGACCGCCTGTTCGTCGAACTGGCGCAGAACGCCGCCGACGCCGCCAAGCTGGGCGGCAGGCCCGGCACGCTCCGGGTGTCCCTTGTGGACGGTGAGCTGCGGGTGGCCAACACCGGTGCGCCGCTGGACGCGCCCGGCGTCGCCTCGCTGGCTTCGCTGCGGGCGTCGTCGAAGGGCGCGGGCCTGGTCGGGCAGTTCGGTGTCGGCTTCGCCGCCGTGCTGACCGTGACCGACGAACCGCGCGTGGTCTCCAGGCCGGGCGGGATCCGGTTTTCCGCCGCGCAGACGCGTGCCGAAGCCGGTCGTGAGGGCGAGGTGCCGGTGCTGCGGCTGCCGTGGCCCACCGAGCCGGACGAGCCGCCGCTGCCCTCGGGTTTCGACACCGAGGTCCGACTGCCCTTGCGGTCCGATGTGGACGGTCCGGCGCTGCTGGCGGAGCTGGACTCCGCCGCCGAGGACCTGCTGCTCGCCCTGCCGTGGCTGAACCGCGTGGAACTCGACGGCCGGGTGTGGCTGCGTTCCGAGGTCGCCGGGGCGCTGGTGATCACCGCGCCCGACGGCAGGACCCGCCGCTGGCTGACGCACGGCTCGCTGGACATCGACTGCGTCTGGGCGGTGCAGGTGCTCGCTTCGGGCGAGCCGATCCCGCTGGAGTCGAGCGTGCTGCACGCGCCGACGCCCACCGACGAGCGGTTGTCCCTGCCCGCGCGCCTGATCGCGGCGATCCCGATCGAGCCGTCGCGGCGCCGGGTGCTGCCGGGGCCGGGCGTGCGACCGGCGCTGGTGGCCGCCGCGGCCGCGTACCCGGGACTGGTGCGGAAGATGCACGCGGAGTACCGGCCCGCGCTGGTGCCGGCCGCCACCTTCCCCCTGTCCGAAGTGGACACGACGCTGCGGGAGCTGATCACCACGCGGCTGCGTGAGGACGCCTGGCTCCCGGCGGCCGAGGGCGACGACCTGACCGGCGGCCGGGCGCGCGTGCTCTCCGCCGAGTCGCCGAAGCTGGTGAAGATGCTGGCCGAAGTCGTGCCGGGGTTGATCTCGCTGTCCGGACCGAAGGTGCAGCGCGCCCTCGCGCCGGTCGGGGTGGAGCCGATCTCCCTCGCGCAGGTGATCGAGCAGATCACCGGCATCGCACGCGAACCGTCGTGGTGGCGCGAGCTGTACGACCAGCTGCTGCCGCTGCTCGAAGCGCACACGGTGTCCGCAGAGGAGCTCGGCGGGCTGCCGGTGCCGCTGGTCGACGGCCGCACGCTGCCCGGTCCACGCGGTTCACTGCTCTTCGGTGCCGCCGACGACCTGCTCGAACTGCTCGCCGAGGCCGGTATCGGCGGCCTGCGGCTGGTGCACCCCGACGCCGCGCACCCGCTGCTGGAGCGGTTGGGTGCCAAGCAAGCCGAAGCCCGCGACCTGCTGGAGTCGCCCGCCCTGCGGGACGCCGTCGAGCGGGGTGCCGAGGGCTCGGACGTGGTGCCGCTGGCCGGGGCCGTGCTGCGACTGGCCTACGAGGCACCGGTCGACTGGCTGGGTTCGCTCGTGCTGCCCGCCGAGCACGGCTGGCGCCGGGCCGAGGAACTGGTGTTGCCGAGTTCGCCGTTGCTGAAGATCTTCGACGCCGACGCGATCGGCGAGGACGCCCCGCTGGACGTGCTCGACGCCGACTTCGCCGAGGACTGGCCCGCCGATGTGCTCACCGGTGCGGGCGTGCTGGACACCTTCGTGCTGCAGGACGACGAGGACGAGCCGGAGGTCCGCGACCTCGACCTGGTCGCCGACGACCGCTGGCCGGACGCGCTGCGCCTGCTCGCCGCGCGGCCGAACACCTGGCGCGTGCTGGCCCGGCCGGACAGCCGGACCGCGCGGTGGCTCGCCGTGCACGCCGAACTGGCCGGGCGCGCGCCCGCGGAATGGCGGATGCCGTCCGCGACCACGCTCGCCGGGCTCTACGACCCGGTGCCGGACGTGGACCTGCCGGACGAGGTGCTGCTCGCCGCCGGGGTGCGCACGACCCTGGCCATCACCGACGCCGACGACGTCGCCGAGCTGATGGACCGGCTCGCGGACGCCTCGCGCGAGGTCTCCCCGGGCTTGGCGGCGCGGGCGCACACGGTCTTGGCGGACGCCGAATTCGCGGACGACTACGTGCCTTCGCGAGTGCGGGCGCTGGACGGTTCGGTGTGCGACGCCGAGGACGCCGTCGTGCTCGACACGCCGTGGCCGCTCGGGGTGCTGCCCGCGTCGCGGGTGGTCGCCGCGCTACCGGGGGCCGAGCGGGCGGCGCGGCTGGCCGACCTGCTCGACCTGCCGCTCGCCGCGGAGAAGGTCGCCGAGGTGCGGGTGGACAGTGAAGGCGAGCTGATCCCGTGGCGGGAACTGGCCGCCGTGGTGGTGGTCGCCGACCTGCTCGGGCTGGAGCTACCCGAGGGCGGGGTGCACATGCACGAGGAGCTGACCGTGGCCCACGGCGGCGCCTCGGTGGCCGTGCCATGGTGGTTCGACGGCGGCCTGCACGCGGCCGACACCTCGGAGGGCCTGGCACGAGCGCTCGCCTGGGCGATGGACCGCTGGGACGACCGGCACACCATCACCGCCTTCCTGGACGAACCCACCGCCGAAAGCCTGCACGCCTGACCCTCACCGAGCCCCACACCCAAACACCCGAACCCCACGTTCGTGCAGCCGAGTTCCACACTCGTGCAGATGAACCCCGCGTTCGCTGCATCCGGCGGGACACGAATGTGGCTTTGGGGGCCGAATCCGCCCCGAAAGCCACATTTGTGTCCCATGGGGCTTCGCCTCGGGACTTGGCTGGCGCGGGCGCCTGAGGGTGGGACTCGGCTGGCTGAGTGTGGGACTCGGCTGCCCGAGTGTGGAACTCGGCTACCTGAACGTGGGACTCGGCTGCGGGAACGTGGGGTTCGGCTGCGGGAACGTGGGGGTCGGTTGCGCGAACGTGGGGGTCGGCTGTGGGGTCAGGCGGCGCGTTGGGCGGATTTGGAGCCGCGGCGGAAGGCGGCGCGTTGCCAGGTCATGATGCCGAGGCCGATGAAGCCGAGGCCGACGCCGGCCGCGCAGGTCCACAGCCACACGTCCGAGCTTGTGCCGTTGACCAGTTTCACCACGAGCAGCACCACGAAGGCCAGCGACCACAACCCGGTGCCGGCGACCACCACGGGCCAGAGCGCGATCCAGCGCTCCGGTAGCTCCGGAGTGTGCTGAAACCCGCTCTTTACCCCGCCGGAATTGATCGATTCGGCCACGTCAGGCAGGGTACCCGGCGTCGGCATCACAGCGGAGGCAGGGAAACCCGGGATGAGAAGCGATACTGGCGCGGAGCGCTCCGTTGAGGGTGGCGGCGGGCGACGGGCGGGCAAGATCGACGGCTTCTTCAAGATCAGTGAACGCGGCTCCACGCCGGGCCGCGAGGTCCGCGGCGGCGTGGTCACGTTCGTCACGATGGCCTACATCGTGGTGCTGAATCCGCTGATCCTCGGCAGTTTCTCCGCCGACGACGCCGGCGCGCACAAGGACGCCTTCGGCGCCATCCTCCCGGTCGGGCAGGTCGCGGCGGTGACCGCGCTGGTCGCCGGGGTGATGACCATCCTCTTCGGACTGGTGGCGAACTACCCGTTCGCCATCGCCACCGGCCTCGGGGTGAACTCGCTGGTCGCGGTCACCATCGCGCCGCAGATGAGCTGGCAGGCCGCGATGGGCCTGGTGGTGGTCAACGGCCTCGTGGTGCTGCTGCTGGTGGTCACCGGGGTGCGGACGATGGTGTTCAACGCGGTGCCCGCGCCGCTCAAGGCCGCCATCGCCGTCGGCATCGGCTTGTTCATCTGCCTGATCGGCCTGGTCGACGCCGGGTTCGTGCGGCGGGTGCCGGACGCGGCGAAGACCACCGTGCCGGTCGGGCTCGGCATCGACGGCTCCATCGCTTCTTGGCCCACCGCGGTCTTCGTGTTCGGCCTGGTGTTCACCGGCATCCTGGTGGCCAAGAAGGTGCGCGGCGCGATCCTGATCGGCGTGCTGACCGCGACCGTGGTCTCCATCGCGCTGGAGGCCATCGTCGACGCCGGGCCGTCGCAGGGCACCAACCCGCGCGGCTGGAACCTCGGTTACCCGGGCCTGCCGGACAACGTGCTCGGCGTGCCGGACCTGTCGCTGGTCGGCGAGTTCAACTTCGACGCGTGGGTGCAGATCCCGGCGATCTCCGCCGCGCTGCTGGTGTTCACCCTGGTGCTCACCGACTTCTTCGACACCATCGGCACGATGACCGGGCTGGGCAAGGAAGCCGGCGTGATCGACAAGGACGGCCAGTTGCCGGGTGTGGGCAAGGCGCTGTTCGTGGACAGCGCCGCGGCCATCGCCGGGGGAGCGGCCTCGTCCAGCTCCAACACGGTCTTCGTGGAGTCGGCGTCGGGCATCGCCGAGGGCGCGCGGACCGGGCTGGCGAACGTGGTCACCGGACTGCTCTTCCTGGTCGCCATGTTCTTCACCCCGCTGTACGAGGTGGTGCCGGTGGAGGCCGCCGCGCCCGCGCTGGTGATCGTCGGCGCGCTGATGATCCGGCAGGTCACCGAGATCGACTTCGGCGACTTCTCCATCGCCCTGCCCGCGTTCCTGACCATCGTGGTGATGCCGTTCACCTACTCGATCGCCAACGGCATCGGTGCCGGGTTCGTCAGCTACGTGCTGATCCAGCTCGCCACCGGCCGGGCCCGCCGGGTGCACCCGCTGATGTGGGTGGTCGCGGTCGCGTTCGTGATCTACTTCGCGCTCGGTCCGATCCGGGCGGTGCTGGGCTGAGCTACGCCGCCCGGCGATCGTGAGGTATGCTAACTATATGCCCGACAGTGTGCAGGATCGGTCGCTCGCGAGCCGCCTGCGCCTGTCCGTCGTCCGGTTGAACCGGCGGCTCCGGGCGCAGAGCGCGACCGAGACGATCTCGCTCACCCAGATCTCGGCGCTGTCCACGCTGCACAAGTGCGGGGCGCTGACCCCGGGGCAGCTGGCGGCCAAGGAGGGCGTGCAGCCCCCGTCGATGACCAGGGTGATCGCGGCGCTCGAGGAGCTGGGGCACGTCGAACGGCGGCCGCACCCCACCGATGGCAGGCAGGCCATCGTGGAGCTGTCGGAGACCGGGCTGGCCTACATCCGCCAGACCATCTCCGTGCGGGAGGCCTGGCTGGACGCGCAGTTGGCGGAACTGAGCGGCGAGGAGCGCCAAGTGCTCTCCCACGCCGCCGAGATCATCGACAGGATGGCGGGGAACTAACAGCGGTGCCGAGGAACCTGGGTAGCGAAGCCGAGTCCACTCCCGCGACGACAGCTACCCGGGAAGCGGTACCCCTTCCCGCGACCGCCCCACGCCGGTCCGGCACGTTCAGCTCGCTCAAGGTCCGCAACTACCGGCTGTTCTTCAGCGGCCAGGTGATCTCCAACACCGGCACCTGGATGCAGCGCATCGCGCAGGACTGGCTGGTGTTCACCCTCAGCGGCAACGACCCGGTCGCCCTGGGCATCGCGGTCGGCCTGCAGTTCACCCCGATCCTGTTCCTCTCGCTGTGGGCCGGGGTGCTCGCCGACCGCGCGGACAAGCGCAAGCTGCTGCTCGGCCTGCAGGCCGTGGCCGGCACGCAGGCGCTGGTGCTCGGCATCCTGGACATCACCGGCGTGGTCGAGATGTGGCACGTGTTCGTGCTGTGCTTCGTGCTCGGCTGCGTGGCCGCGGTGGAGGTGCCGACCCGGCAGTCGTTCGTGGCCGAGATGGTCGGCCGCGAGCACGTGGCGAACGCGGTCGCGCTGAACTCCACGATCTTCAACATGGCGCGGATCGTCGGGCCCGCGATCGCCGGTTTCGTGATCGTCTGGGTGGGCACCGGCTGGCTGTTCCTGGCGAACGCGGTGAGCACGCTGGCCGTGCTCGCCGGACTGCTGCTGATGAACCCCGACAAGCTCTTCCGCGGGCCGCGGGTGGAACGCGCGAAGGGACAGCTGCGCGAGGGCCTGCACTACGTGCGGCGGCGGTCCGACCTGATGACCGTGATGGTGCTGGTGTTCTTCGTCAGCACCTTCGGCATCACCTTCTTCACCTCGCTGGCGATCGTGGCCGCCAACGTGTTCGGCACCGAGGCCGACGGTTACGGCCTGCTGTCCACGCTGCTCGCCGTCGGCACCTTCACCGGGGCGCTGATGTCGGCCAGGCGGGGCTCACGCGGGCGCCCGCGCGTGCGGGTGCTGCTGCTCTCCGCGTTCGCGCTCGGCCTGCTGGAGGTCGTCACCGGGTACATGCCGACCTACTTCGCCTTCGGCATCGCGCTGATCCCGCTCGGCTACGCCACCATCACCTTCCTGAACACGGCGAACGCGCTGGTGCAGACCGCGGTCAGCCCGCAGATGCGCGGGCGCGTGATGGGGCTGTACGTGCTGGTGCTGGTCGGTGGCAACCCGATCGGCGCGCCGATGACCGGCTGGATGGCCGAGGCCTTCGGCGGCCGGTCGCCGTTCATCATCGGTGGCGCGATCTCGGCGTTCGCCGCGCTGGTGTGCGCGGTGATCCTCGTGCGCCGCGGCGGGGTGAGCCTGCCGCGGCGGCGCTTCCCCGGGCTGCGCGTGCTGGACCGGCGCGCTTAGCGAACGCGTAGCGGGCGGCGGCACGCTTCTCGGTGAACTCATCACTGGGAGGAAACATGCAGCTCAACAAGTTCGGCCGGGCGCTGGTCTTCGCCGCGGCGCTGACCTTCGCCGGGACCGCGGGCACGGTGACGGCCTCGGCCGACCAGGCTCCGCCCGCCGACCTGTACAGCGAGATCACCGCCGCGGACATCGCCGACCCGACCGCGCTGCTCGGCCCGGAGGCCGACGGCGGCTTCGAGGCCGCGCAGACCGCCAACGGCGCGATCAACTGGTTCAAGAACCGCGAGGGCAGCACCGCGTACCAGGGCTACTGCGAGCGCGCCGTGCGCCTGGCCTGGAACCGCAGCACCCACCACGCGAGCGCGATCGCGCACTGGCGGTCCTCCGACGGCGCCCGCCGCACCACCGGCACCCCGCCGCGCGGCGCCTTCGTCTTCTGGAACATCTCGGCATATGGGCACGTCGGCCTGGCCGACGGCAGCGGTGGCGTGTGGGCGACCAGCGTGAACGGCAAGATCGGGCACGCCAGGCAGGGCTACTTCGCGAACTACCTCGGCTGGAAGCCGGGCAACAGCAACTGACCCTTGCGCGGACGAATCAGGTTAGGCTAACCTCAACTCGTCCGCTTCGTGGTGGGAGCGGCAGTCAGTTCGGGAACGAACGAGGCCTCGCGACCGGGAACCCCGGGAGCGGGGCCTCGTTCACGTCCGGGGTGCCCGTCAGTCAGTGCGATCCACTGTCCACAATGGACTAGCACGCTCGGCTGCCGACGAAAAACGGGGCCCTCCGGCAGGAGAGCCCCGTTCGGCGGACCTTCGTTCAGGAAAGCAGCAGGCCGTTGCCACCGGCGACGGCGTTGTCGAACCGCTTGCTGATCTCGGCCCAGTTGAAGATGTTCCACAGCGCCTTGACGTAGTCCGGCTTCACGTTCTTGTAGTCCAGGTAGAACGCGTGTTCCCAGACGTCGACCAGCAGGATCGGCGTGGTCGGCAGGATCAGGTTGTTGTGGTGGTCCCGCAGCTGCTGGGTGATCAGCGTCTTGCCGATCGGGTCCCAGGAGAGCGCACCCCAGCCGTTGCCCTGGATCGTGGTGGACACGGCGGTGAACTGCGCCTTGAACTTGTCGAACGAACCGAACGCCTCGTCGATGGCGGCGGCCAGCTCGCCGGTCGGCTTGTCGCCGCCTTCCGGCGACAGGATCTTCCACCACACCACGTGGTTGGCGTGCCCGGCCAGGTTGAAGGCCAGCGTGGTCTCGAGCCCGACGATGGAGCCGAAGTCGTCGGCTTCACGGGCGGCCGCGAGCTTGTCCAGCGTGTCGTTCGCGCCCTTGACGTAGGTCGCGTGGTGCTTGCTGTGGTGCAGCTCGTTGATCTCGCCGGAGATGTGCGGGGCGAGGGCGCCGTAGTCGTAGTCGAGGTCGGGAAGCTCGTAGCGGGCCATCGGCCCTCCTTCTTCTTGATCGACGCAGGTTGTACTGGCGCTGCCAAACCTAGTGCCATTCACCAGGCCGGGGCGAGCTGGGTCGCCCGCTGGGACACCGCCTCCGGTGGCGGTACCCCGGGGGGCCGCCGCTGTAAACCCAGCCTCCTACCTCGAGCTAGGTGGAGGTCAACGCGGTGTGATCAGGCCGACTCGAGTCCGGCCAGGTCGGCCAGGTCGGCGAGCGCGGCGATGTTGAGCTCGAAGGCGAGCAGTGTCTCGTCGATGATCCGCCGCCGTTCCTCCACACCCCACGGTGCCGCGTCCAGCAGGGCGCGGTAGCGCTTGCGGAAGGCGCTGGGGCTGCCTGCGCTCTCGAAGTCGTAGAACAGCGCGCCGGGACCGGTGACGCCGTAGGTCTTCTTGAGCAGCGCGCGCACCACCTGGCCGCCGGCGAGGTCGCCGAGGTAGCGGGTGTAGTGGTGGGCGACGTACCCGCCCGGCCAGTCGGCCATCCGGCCCAGCCGGTTGACGTAGGCGGTGGTCGCGGGCACCGGCTCGATCTTGTCGGTCCAGTTCTCGCCCAGCAGGAACGCCAGGTCGGCTTCGAGCGCGGGCAGCCGCCGCAGCTCGTCGATGACGAAGTCGCCGCCGACCGGGTCGCCCGCCATGGCGTCGGTGACCTGCTCCAGCGCGCGGTAGATGAAGAAGTACTGGGCGGCGAGCAGGCCGTAGCCCTCCAGCGTGAGCGACCCGCTGAGCAGAGCGTCCATGTAGCTGGAGTGGTGGGCGCGCTCGTGCACGGCCTTGGTCGAGCCGCGGAGGGATTCGGAGAACGGGCGCAGGGCCAGTTCCTCGGTCACCGGTGCTGTCATGGGACGCCCTCCTGACGATCTGACAACCTGTCAGAAAGAGCGTAGGTCACTCCGGCCGGTAAGGCGAGCCTTATTTGCCGGTTTTGACCCCGACCGCACGCAGGATGAACCGCACGGCGCCGGCGATCGCGGCGTCCAGCTGCTCGGCGGGCACGTCGATGATCTGGCGGCTGGCCAGCGCGGAGGTGATCATCGGGATGAGGATGTCGGGGTCCTCCTCTGGCAGCCGCCCGGCCGCCATGCCGTCGGTGAGGATGGTGCGCAGCCGCCCGGTGATCGGGTCGGCGTGCGCGGCGATGCGCCGGTAGGACGCCGGGCCGAGCGTGGTGGCCAGCGCGCCGCCGGGGGGCAGGTGGTACTCGGACAGCGCGCGCAACTGCAGCCGGACGAACACCGCCAGCTGGTCCACCGGGTCGCTGGCCGCGTCCACCGCGGCTTCCAGGCGCCGCACGTACTGCGCGGCCTCCTCCTCGACGAAGGCGACGAGCAGGCTCTCCTTGTCCGGGAAGTGGTTGTACATGGCGGTGCGGCCCAGCTCCGCCTCGGCAGCCACCCCGGCCAGCGTGATCGCGTCGAAGCCGCGCTCGTAGAGCTGGTTGCGCAGGGCGGTGAACACCCGGGCACGCACCTGCTCGCGGTGGGCGTTCAGCGAGCCACCGATGATCTTGGGCATCCGACCTCCCGGGAAGCGGCCCATTCTATCCCGGCGGCCCGCCGGTCGGCGCTAGTCGCTGTCCTGCACGCCACGGTCGCGCTCTCCGCGCCCAGGCGGCCAATGCTATGAGTGGGGCATTACTTGCGCCCTCCCGTCGCCCGCCGCCACCCTCAACGGAGCTGCGCGCTGTCTTGGAATGCAAGTAATGCCCCACTCATAGCAATCGAAGTGGGCTCAGTCGACCGAGGGGCCGCCAGGAATCACCTGGATCACGAAGCCCATCGACCAGACATGCAGGACAGCGCCTAGTCACCGGGCCAGGCGTGCACCGGCTCTTCGGTCTGCGCCAGGTCGAGGTAGCGCGCGAGCATGCTGGCCAGTGCGGTGTCCCGGTCGGCTCCGCGTTCCTCGGCGCGCTGCACGTGTTCGCGTTGCCAGCGGGCGCCGGTGCGCCGCGTCAGGCAGCGCTGCTCGATGACGCCGAGGTACCGCTCTCTGGCCACATCGGACACTTCCGACTGCCGCAACCCCTCGTGCGCGAGCGGGAGCAGGATGCGCAGCACCAGTTCGTCCGGCGGGATCCAGCCGATGCCCGGCCAGTACAGCTGGGCGTCGAGCCCGCTCCTGGCGCCCGCGTACAGGTTCTCTTCGGCTGCCTGGAAGGACATCTGGGTCCAGACCGGGCGGTCGGCTTCGGCCAGTGCGCGCTGGGCGCCGTAGAAGAACGCCGCGTTCGCCATTGTGTCGAGCACCGTCGGCCCGGCGGGCAGCACCCGGTTTTCCACGCGCAGGTGCGGTTTTCCGTCGACCACGTCGTAGACTGGCCGGTTCCAGCGCCAGACCGTGCCGTTGTGCAGGCGCAGTTCGCTCAGCTTCGGCGCCTGCCCGGATTCCAGCGCCTCAACCGGATCCTCGGCATCCGTTTCCGGCAGCAGCCCGGGGAAGTAGCGGACGTTCTCCTCGAACAGGTCGAAGATCGAGGTGATCCACCGCTCGCCGAACCACACCCGCGGTCGCACGCCCTGGTTCTTCAGCTCCTCCGGCCGCGTATCGGTGGCCTGCAGGAACAGCGGGATCCGCGTTTCGTGCCAGAGCGCCTTGCCCAGCAGGAACGGCGAGTTCGCGCCGAGCGCGACCTGCACGCCCGCCAGGCACTGCGCGGCGTTCCAGTGCGGGGCGAACTCCTCCGGCGAAACCTGCAGGTGCAACTGGACCGAGGTGCACGCGGCCTCGGGCAGGATCGACTCCGCGTAACTGCGCAGTCGCTCGGCCTGCTGCCCCGGCAGCGCGGTGCCCTCCATCGACAGCACGGTCTGCTCGCCGCGCGCGGCGAAGATCTGGTCGTTCAGCAAGGAATAGCGCGCGTTCGGCGTGAGCCACTTCTCGTCGAAGTGGTCGTGCGTCAGCGTCGGCAGGATGCCGATCGCCGCCAGGTGCGAGTGCTTCTCGCGGGCCTTGGCGCCGGCCCTGGTGAGGTACGACCGGAGCTCGTCTTCCAGTTCCAGCGCGGAATCCCCGGCCAGCGGCCGGGGCGGCACGTTGAGTTCGATGTTGTGCTGGCCCAGTTCGGTGGTGAACGACGGGTCGTCCAGCGCTTCGAGCACCGCGGCGTTGGTCATCGCCGGGCGCATCTTGCCGTCCACCAGGTTCAGTTCGACCTCGAGCCCGATGTGCTTGCGGGGGAAGGAAAAACTCCCGTCCGAGAGCATTCGCGCGAGGGTGTCCAAGCAGCGCTGGACTTTGCGCCGGTAGCGCCCGCGGTCGCGGGGGTTGAACGGGTCCGCTGACACGTCCTTGCCCATGCCCATCCCTGTTCTTTCCGGCCGAGGCCGCCCGAGTCCTGTGGTGGTTTGCCAGCCCGGCGGACAACCGTTGCACAGCCCCTGCAGATGAGCTAGGCCCAAAGCGGTGCTGTGAGTTACCTTTCCTTAACTATCCGCGATAATCATCCGTTTGCACTAGACCGCCGTGGTCGTTCGGCCCACCTCGGGGTGGGACGAGCGGATGGCAGACTCGCCGGGTGGCGCACACCATTCACATCCATGACCCGGCAGATCCCCGGTTGGACGACTTTCGAAACCTTTCGACCGCGGATCGGCGGCCGGATCGCCCCGGTGGCCGCGGTTTCGTGATCGCCGAGGGCACGGTGGTGGTGCGCCGGCTGCTCGAATCCGCTTACCCGGTACGGGCGTTGCTCGGTGTTCAGCGGCGGATCGAGGAGTTGACCGACGAGCTGGCGCCCGCCGAGGTCCCCGCGTACGTCACACCGGCGGAAACGATGGCCGACGTGGTCGGGTTCCACCTCAACCGCGGGGTGCTCGCCGTCGCGGACCGGGCACCGCAGCCGGATGCGCGTGAACTCGTCGCGCGGGCGCGGAAACTGGCGGTGCTCGAAGGCGTCGGCGACCACGAGAACCTGGGCTCGATCTTCCGCAACGCGGCGGCGCTCGGCATCGACGGCGTGCTGATCGGGCCGGGGTGCGCCGATCCGCTGTACCGCCGCAGCGTGCGGGTGTCCATGGGCAACGTGCTGCGGGTGCCGTTCGCACGGCTGGAGCCGTGGCCGGACGGCCTGGGGCTGCTGCGGGAGAACGGCTTCCGCGTGGCCGCGCTGACCCCGCGTCCTGGCTCGGTGGACCTGCGTGAGCTGCGTGCTCCGGCGCTAGAGCGGGTGGCCGTGCTGGTCGGTTCCGAGGGGCCGGGGCTGACCGAGGAAGCACTGGCCGCGGCCGATCTGGCGGTCCGGATCCCGATGGCCGAGGGCGTCGACTCGCTCAACGTGGCCACCGCCGCCGCCGTCGCGTTCTACGAACTCGGTGGCGCTCGGTAGGTTTGGGGCGGGACGGACGAAGATCAGGAGGCCGGCGCGTGGAGTTGCGGGTCCGTGGTGAGCGCGCGGTGCTGGGCGAGGAGGTCGACCCGCACCAGGTGGCGCTCGGCGCCGACCTCGCCGACGCGCTGCACGAGTGGGCCAGGGTCGCCGCCGCCGTCCGCCGCTCCAGCCCCGACCGCGAGGCCGCTGCGGTGGTGTCGCAGCGCGGTCGCCAGCTCGCCGGGAGGGTGGCCGAGGTGATGGGCACGCCGGTCTACTACGTCGACCCGGTGACCGATGCGGGCTCGGTGATCCCTCCTCCGGAAGCGCTAGTCCGCGAGCCGCGCCCGCCGGAGCCGACGCCGTGGGCCACCGGGCTGACGGTCGCCGCTTTCGTCGCGGTGGTGGTCTTCGTCGCGATGCTCGCGCTGGCGCGGACGCTGGCCGCGGAGACGAGCGGCTTGCTGGCCTTCGTCGCGGCGGTACTGGTCTCGGCGGGCCTGGCGCCTTCGCTGTGGCTGGGCCGGAAGCTGCCGATCGTGCGGTGGGTGGTGCTGGGCGCCGCCGGGGGACTCGCGTTCTCGTGGATCGGCGTCCTGGCGGTCGTGTTCGGTTAGGCCGGTGTCACGAATGTGGCTTTTCGGGACGTTTTCGTCCCGAAAGCCACATTCGTGCATCAACGGTCGTTTGACTCGTCGTCCGGTTCGGCTGGGTCGATCAGCTCGCGCACGCCGCCGGTGTACCCGCCCCCGACCGGACCTTCTTCCTCGGCCGGGTCGAGCGGTTCGTCACCGTTCTCGGGTTCGGTCAAGTCAACCCCGCGAGGAGCGGACTCCGAGCAGGACGTCCTCCCAGGCGGGTACGGCCGGCCTGCCCTTCTTCTTGGGCGGGCGTGGCGTCGCCTTGGCGGATTCGACCTGCTCCTCGACCCCGGGCAGCGGCAGCCCGCCGTCACCGGCGGCGACCGCGGCCGTCTCACCGGCGACCTCGGGCACTTCCGCGACCGGGGTTTCGGCCACCTTTTCCGCTTCGACGTCCAGCGCGGGCTGCTCTTCCTCCACCGGCGCGGGCGCGGACGGCCTGCCGAGCGCGTCGACCGCGCGCAGCGACCGGTAGGCGTTCGGGTCCATCAGCGCCTGGGCGTTCTCGTCCAGCGCGGAGACGGTGCCACCGTGCGCACCCGGCGCGAAGCACCAGTGCGCGCGGTTGTCCGAGCGGCCGGTCTGCCAGTTCAGGCACACCACCCACTTGCCGTCCTCGCCCTTCCACGAGTCCCAGCTGGCGCCGGTGTAGTCCTGGCCGAACACCCCGAAGGCGTAGGCGACCACCTCACCGAGCGTCTGCACGTCGGGCCCGTCCTCGCGGACCGGGTGCGCGGCCTGGGCCATCTCCGCCGTGCGCGAGCGCTCCAGCAGCACCGGGTAGGCGAACCGCTCCACCCGCGCCACGGGGATGCCCCCGCTGGTGGCGACCTGCTCGACGGATTCCCCGGCCCGGATCCGGGCCTGGATCTCACGTGGACGCATCTGGCTCTCCAGCTCGATTTCGATCTGCCCCAGCCGCGTGATGTCACCGCGGGCAGCGGCCCGCAGGCGTTCGTCGGCGGGCAGCAGGAAGCGCTCACCACGGGCCGTGTCTTCGCACACGATGGACCGGCCGTCCTCGTGCAGCCCGACCACCCTCAGCGCTCGCACCTTCCTCGCCTCCCCGCTGCTCTCCACTCCGTCAAACCGTGGCCGAAATCGCTGAACCCTGTACCGCACGAGGCTCACTCGTGTGGGTGTCCAGGCTACTTCGGCGCGTCGGCTTGACGTGGTAGGCGCGCCGATGCTTGTGCCATCCGTTCGACATTGCCGGTGGAGATCTTGCCGAAGTCCGGCGATCCCCGCTCGCCGACACGCGGAGTGATGGGTCATCTCGATTCCGGTAACCAGACCCCCACCACGAGTCCGCCGGATTCGGCGGGCTGGGCGTAGACGCTCCCGTCGTGCGCCTGGGCGACCGAACGCACGATGGACAGGCCCAGTCCGGCGCCCGACGCGCCGCTGGTGCGGTCGTGGTCGAGTCGCCGGAACGGCTCGAACAACGCGGGGATGGCGTCGGCGCGGATCACCGGGCCGGTGTTCTGCACGGTCAGCGCGGGGTTCCGGCCGATGCGCAGGTGGACCGCGCCGCCGGGCCGGTTGTAGCGCACGGCGTTCTCCACCAGGTTCGTGACCAGGCGTTCCAGCAGCACGGGATCACCGGCGACGGTCCGCTCCGCGTCCTCGATGGTGACCGTGACCTCGTGTTCCCCGGCCTGCGGGCCGAGCGCGCGCACCACGTTCGCCGCGACCTCGCCGAGCTGAACCGGCACCCGGCTCGGCAGCCCCCGATCGCTGCGGGCCAGCGTGAGCAGGCCTTCGATCATCCGCTCGCTGCGCTCGTTGGTGTGCAGCAGGTGCTGCCCGAGCCGCCGCACCTGCGGGGTGACCTCCGGATCGGCCAGCGCCACCTCGATCAGCGTGCGCTGCACCGCGAGCGGGGTGCGCAGCTCGTGCGAGGCGTTGGCGACGAACCGGCGCTGGCTGTCGAACGAGCCCGCGAGCCGGTCGAGCATGCGGTCGAAGGTGTCGGCCAGTTCCTTCAGTTCGTCGGACGGGCCGTCGAGGTTGATCCGGCGGTCCAGGTTCTCCGCGCCCAGCCTGCGTGCGGCCGAAGTGACCTCGTGCACCGGCCGCAGCACCCGGCTCGCGGTCAGCCAGCCCAGCAGCACGGCCAGGCCGACGGCGATCACCAGCGCGATGCCCGACTGCAGCAGCAGGGTGGCCAGCGTCGAGGTGCGGTACTCGGCCAGCGAGGTGCTGACCAGCTCGACCGCGGGGCCTGCCTGGGTCACCACCGTGTCGGTGGGGCCCGTGGGCATGCGGGCGGCCACCGCGGCGCTGGCGAACTGTTGCGTGGCCGGCAGCGTGGCGCTGACCAGCAGGTAGTTGATCAGCAGCAGGATGATGCCGGTGACCAGGAACAACCCGCCGTACAACGCGGTCAGCTTGGTCCGGACGGACAGCCGCAGGCCGCTCACGAGCCGAACCGGTAACCGGCGCCGGGCACCGTCTCGATCAGCCCGGGCACCCCGAGCTTGCGGCGCAGGGTCATCACCGCCACCCGGACGGCGTTGGTGAACGGGTCGGCGTGCTCGTCCCACGCCTTCTCCAGCAGCTCCTCGGCGCTGACCACCGCGCCCTCAGCCCGCATCAGCACTTCCAGCACGGCGAACTCCTTCGGTGACAACGGCAGGAATCGGCCGTCCCTGGCGGCCTGGTGGCGCGGGAGGTCCAGCACCACGCCACCGCCTTCGAGCACCGGGGGCAGCGCCGGACGGGCCCGCCGCGACAGCGCCTGCACCCTGGCCACGAGTTCGGCGAAGGCGAACGGCTTGGTCAGGTAGTCGTCGGCACCGAGGCCGAGCCCGGTGACCCGGTCCTCCACCTCGGCCGCCGCGGTCAGCATCAGCACCCGCGCCACCCCGCCGCTGCCCAGCACCGCGCGGCACACGTCGTCGCCGTGCACCACCGGCAGGTCGCGGTCGAGGACCACCACGTCGTAGGCGTGCACCCCGATCCGCTCCAGCGCCTGCGCGCCGTCGTAGCAGACGTCCACCGCCATGGACAGCCTGCGCAGTCCCTCGGCGACGGTGTCCGCCAGCAGCCGTTCGTCCTCGACGACGAGCACCCGCACCCAGGCCTCCCTGTTCTCTTCGTCCGCACAGTTTCCGCCAAGGGGGGATAAGCGGGAGATAAGCGACTTCGCTTAACGGGCGCAGACCGCCGGATCCGTAGAAATCCGTCCACGGTTACCAGTGAGGAGACGGCATGAGGTTCAGGTACGGACTGGTGCTCGTGGTGGCGGCGCTGTCGCTGGCCGCCTGCGGGGGTGAGGACCCCGGCGGGGACGGCGTGGCCAGCCTCGACGGCACGAACACGGGGAACAGCCAAGCCCCGGCCGAGGCGGACGACGAGTTCACCCACGACGAGCAGCTGGCCTTCGCACGCTGCATGCGGGACAACGGCGTGGACATGCCGGACCCGGTGGACGGCAGGATGGTCATGGAAGCCGCGGGACCCGACGAGGCCCCGAAGATGGAGAAGGCGCACAACGCGTGCCGCCACCTGCTGCCCAACGGCGGCGAGGTGAAGCCGCCGACCGCCGAAGAGCTGGACCGGATGCGGCAGACCGCCCAGTGCTTCCGCGACCACGGCATCGACGTGCCCGACCCGGATCCGGCGAACCCGGGGCTGGCCATGCCCGGTGGTGACCCGGAGGACCCGAAGACCAAGAAGGCCTTCGAGGAGTGCTCGGGCGGGTCCGTGCCGATGATGCACACCGAGCCGGGGGAGTGAGCGGCCGCTGTGACGGAGATCGAACAGGTGCGCCGCAGCCGGCGCACGCGGTGGCTGCTGGCGGCGCTGGCCGGGGTCGCGGTGCTCGGCACCGGCGCGGTCGTGGTGGTGGCGCGGGTGGCGGCGGGCTCGGCCGACGAGGGGCCACCGCCCGCGGCACCGGTGGAAACGGCGGAGATCACCAGGGGTGACCTCGCCGAGCAGGCGAAGGTGGACGGCACGCTCGGCTACGGCGCCGAACGCGAGGTGGCCGGGCGCAAGCCGGGCACGATCACCTGGCTGCCCGGTGCCGGTGAGGTCGTCGACCGCGGGGAGCCGGTGTACAAGGTGGACGACAAGCCGGTGCCGCTGTTCTACGGCGTGGTGCCGTTCTACCGCGAACTCGGCGAGGGCGCGGGCACCGGCCCGGACGTGAAGGTGCTCGAAGAGAACCTGCGCGACCTCGGGTTCGGCGGTTTCGGCAAGCCGGACGAGAAGTTCACCGCGGCCACCGCGACCGCGGTCCGCAAGTGGCAGAAGTCGCTGGAGCAGGAGCAGACCGGCAAGGTCGCGCCCGCCGACGTGGTGGTGGACAGCGGCGCGCTGCGGGTGTCCTCGGTGAGCGCGAAGCTCGGCGGCGAAGGCACCGGGCCGCTGCTCAAGGCGACCGGCACCGAGCGCGTGGTCACCATGGAGGTCGAGGTGGCCAAGCAGGGCATGTTCAAGACCGGGGACAAGGTGGACCTGTCGATCGCCGGGGGCAAGCAGGTCAAGGGCACGGTCTCGGCCATCGGCACCGAGGTGGAGGCGGACTCCGGGGACGAGAACGCGCCGGGTGCCGAGGAGAAGCCGAAGGTCGCCGTGACGGTCACGCTGGACGACCCGGCCACCGCGGGCTTCGACGCCGCGCCGGTCGAGGTGGTCGTCACCACCGGGCAGCGCGAAGGCGTGCTGGTGGTGCCGGTCGGGGCGCTGCTCGCGCTCGCCGAGGGCGGGTACGCCGTCGAGGTCGTCGAAGGCGCGCAACGGCGGCTGGTGGCGGTCGATCCCGGGTTGTTCGCCGGGGGCAAGGTGGAGGTCAGCGGGGACGGGCTGGCCGAGGGCACCAAGGTGGTGACCACCTCATGACGCCGGTGCTCGCCGTGCACGCCGCCGGGCGCACGTATCCCGGCGGGGTACACGCGCTCCGCGAAGTTTCGCTGTCCATTGAGGACGGTGAGATGGTCGCCATCGCCGGGCCGTCCGGGTCCGGCAAGTCCACCCTGCTGCAGTTGATGGGCACGCTCGACCGGCCGAGCACCGGCCGGATCGAGGTGGGCGGGCTGGACGTGGCCGACCTGTCCGACCGGCAGCTGTCGGCCTTGCGCTCGCGCTGGATCGGGTTCGTGTTCCAGCAGTTCTTCCTCAACGACGGGGTGTCCGCCGTGGACAACGTGGCCACCGGGCTGCTGTACGCGGGGGTGCCTCGGCGGCGTCGCAAGGAGATGGCGCTGGCCGCGCTCGACCGCGTGCACCTGGCCCACCGGGCCGGGCACCTGCCGAGCGAACTGTCCGGCGGGGAACGGCAGCGCGTGGCGATCGCCAGGGCCGTGGTCAACCGCCCGCTGATCCTGCTCGCCGACGAACCCACCGGGAACCTCGACACCGGCAACGGCGCGTCGGTGCTGCGGTTGCTCGCCGAACTGAGCGACGACGGCACCACGGTCGTGCTGATCACCCACGACCGCGACATCGCGGCCGGGGTACCCCGGCGGATCGAGGTGCTCGACGGCACGATCCGGCTCGACACCGGCACCCCGGCCGGAGCGCTGCGGTGAAGCCGCCGACGCCCTCCCGGCTCGGCCCGGTCGACCTGCTCTCGCTGGGTTCCCACGGCATGCGCACCCGGCCGTTGCGCGCGGTGCTCTCCGCACTGGGCATCGCGATCGGCATCGCGGCGATGGTCTCGGTGCTGGCGATCCCGGAGTCCAGTGCGAAGGCGCTGCGGGAGCAACTGGCCGCGCTGGGCACCAACCTGCTGCGCGCCGAACCGGGGCAGACGTTCTTCGGCGAGGACGCCGTGCTGCCGGACACGGCCGTGCCGATGGCCGAGCGGATCGGGCCGGTGCTCGGCGCGGCCGCGACCGGCAACACCGGGAAAACGGTGCGCCGCACGGACAAGGTCGCCGAATCGGAAACCTCGGGACTGTCCGTTCAGGCCGCGAACCCGGACCTGCTCGGCCTGCTCGGGGGCACGCTGAAGGCCGGTGAGTTCCTCGGCGCGGCCAACGCCGACTACCCGGTGGTGGTGCTCGGCTCGGTCGCGGCGACCCGGCTCGGGATCGACCGGATCGACGCCCAGCAGCGGCCACAGGTCTGGATCGGCGACCGCTGGTTCACCGTGATCGGCATCCTCGACCCGATGCCGCTGGCCGCCGAGATCGAGCGCGCGGTGCTGGTCGGCTGGACCGCCGCCCAGCGCCACCTGAACTTCGACGGGCACCCCAGCACGGTCTACGCCAGGGCCGAAGAGTCGCGTTTGGACAGTGTCCGCCAGGTGCTGGCGGCCACGCTGAACCCGGCGCACCCGGACGAGGTCAAGGTGAGCAGGCCGTCCGACGCGATCGAGGCGCAACGGCTGACCGAGAACACCTACAGCGCGTTGTTCCTCGGCCTCGGCGGGGTCGCGTTGCTGGTCGGCGGGGTCGGGGTGGCCAACACCATGGTGATCTCGGTGCTCGAACGCCGCCGGGAGATCGGCCTGCGCCGGGCGCTCGGCGCCACCCGGAGACAGGTGCGCGGGCAGTTCCTCACCGAATCGATGCTGTTGTCCGCGCTCGGTGGCGCGTGCGGGGTGCTGCTCGGGGTACTGGCGACCGCGGGGTACGCGCTGAGCCAGGACTGGCCTGCGGTACTTCCGGTACCCGCGCTGGTCGGCGGGGTCGGGGTGGCGGCTGTCGTCGGGGCGGTGGCTGGGGCGTACCCGGCGATGAGAGCGGCCCGGTTGCCGCCGACGGTCGCGCTGGCTTGAGCTTGTTTGAGGTGGGGATCCGCCCCGGTTTTTGATTGTGACTACGGCGAAGACCTCGATGTCAAGGCGGGAGGGATGCCTTGACATCGAGGTCTTCGCCGTGTTTTTGGCTGTGGACCGGGGTGGGGTGGGGGGTCTGGGCGGGGTGCTCCTGCTGGGTACCCGGGCGCGAGTTGTGATGGTGGGGGCCTGGCGGCTGGCGAGTGCTATGAGTGGGGCATTACTTGCGTTGGATGCGAGTAATGCCCCACTCATAGCATTGGGACGGAGGGATGGCGGCGGGTTGGGCGGGCTCGTGTTGGATGTCCGGGTGACGCGCAGGTTGGAATCCGGCAGCACGGGCCGCCGTACGCTGGTCGGGCTGGTGGCCGTCGAGCTGGTGCTGCTGGCCGTGGTGCTGGTGTGGAAGCGGCTCGACGGGCTCGATCTGGACGTCTACCGGATCGGTGCCGAGGCCTTCTTCACCAGCGGCGATCCGTACGGCCCGCTGCCGCCCACCCGCAACGGGACCTGGCTGCCGTTCACCTACCCGCCGTTCGCCGCGATCGCCTTCGCGCCGTTGCTGGTGATCCCGCTGGACGTGGCGCTGGTGGCGATCACCGTGGTCGGCGTGCTCGCGCTCGGCGTGGTGATCGCCCTGAGCCTGGCCGGCTACCAGCCGAAACTGCTCGCCGCCGGCGCCGCGGTGCTGGGCGTGCAGGCGGTCGCGCTGATCAGCGAGCCGGTGCGCGCCACGCTCGGCTTCGGCCAGATCAACCTGCTGCTGATGGTGGTGGTCGCGGTCGACCTGCTGGCCACCCGCCGCTCGCGCGGGCTGCTGCTCGGCGTGGCGGCCGCGGTCAAGCTCACCCCGGCCGCTTTCGTGCTGTTCTTCCTGCTGCAGAAGGACTTCAAGGCGGCCGCGCGCGCCGTGGTGGCGTTCGCGGGGTGTGCGCTGGCCGCTTGGCTGGTGGCGCCGTCGGCCTCGGTGCACTACTGGACCGAGCTGGTCTTCGCCGGTGAGCGGATCGGCGACCCGGGGTACATCGGGAACCAGTCGTTGCGCGGCATGATCGCGCGCTTCGGCTTCGCGACCGGGACGCAGACGGTCCTCTGGGCGGGCGCTGTGCTGGTCACGCTGGCCGTGACCGCGCTGGTCATGCGACGCGCGCTGGCGGCTGGGAACCCCGTGCTGGCGATGTTCGCCTGTGCGCTCGGGGCGCTGCTGATGTCGCCGGTGTCCTGGACGCACCACTGGGTGTGGAGCGGCCCGATCGTCGGACTGCTGGTGCTGCTGGCCGTGCGGGACCGCGACCGGGTGCGGCAGGTGGTGCTGCTGGTGCTCGCGGCGTTGTCGGTGTACGTCTTCCTGGACAGTCCACTGTGGAACAACCGGGACGTGTGGCCGCTGCGCGAGAGCTACGTGCTGCTCGGGGCGCTGCTGCTCGCCGCGATCGCGTGGGTCGCTCGAACTTGTCGGACCCCGCGGGCAGAATGACGGACATGTTGCCAACGACCGAGTTCGCCCTGCTCCGCCGCCTCGCCACGGAGCAGTCCGCCAACCGCGCGCCCTCACTGGTCGCGGCCATCGTCCGCGACGGGGAGATCGCCTGGTCGGGCGCCCGCGGCACGGTCGGCGACGAAGCACCGGACGAGGACACCCAGTACCGCCTCGGCTCGATCACCAAGTCGATCGTGGCCGCCGAGGTGCTGCGCCTGCGTGACGAGGGCAAGCTCGACCTGACCGACGCGCTGGACAAGCACGTCCCCGGCACCGCGCTCGGCGGGCAGACCGTCGCGCAGCTGCTGTCGCACACCGGCGGCGTCACCGCCGAGTCGCCCGGTTCGTGGTGGGAACGCAGCCCGGGGGCCGACTTCGCCGCGCTCGACGCGAGCCTCGGCGCCGACGAGATCAAGCTGCGTCCCGGCGCCCGGTTCCACTACTCCAACGTCGGCTACGGCCTGCTCGGCGAGCTGGTCTCGCGCCTGCGCGGCACCAGCTGGCTGGACGCGCTGAACACCGGGATCCTCACCCCGCTCGGCATGACCAGGACCACCCCCCACCCCGAGGGCAAGCACGCGCGGGGCTGGGCGGTGCACCCGTTCGCCGACGTGCTGCTGCCCGAGCCGTCGCCGGACGCCGGCGCGATGGCGCCCGCCGGGCAGCTCTGGTCCACCGTCCGCGACCTGGCGACGTGGACCGCCTTCGTCGGCGGCCGCACCGGCGAGGTGCTGCGCCCGGAGACCGTCGCCGAGATGCGCGAGATGGCCGCCGTCGACGACGGTGACGCCTGGAGCTCCGGGTACGGCCTCGGCCTCCAGGTGCTCCGGCACAACGGGCGGCGGCTCGCCGGGCACACCGGGTCGATGCCCGGCTTCCTGGCCGTCACGCTGATCGACCCGGCCACCCAGACCGGCGTGCTGGCGATGGCCAACTCGACGGCCGGCGTGGCGATCATGTCGCTGGCGCTGGACCTGCTGACCATCGCCGACGAGTACGAGCCCCGGCTGCCCGCCGAGTGGCGGCCGTCCGAGGTCTCGCCGGAGCTGCTCGCGATGACCGGGCTCTGGCACTGGGGCCCGAGCCCGTACCACCTGCGTGTCCTGCCCGGTGGCTGGCTGGACCTGAGCCCGGCGAACGGTGCGGGCCGCGCGTCGCGGTTCCGCCCGCAGCCGGACGGCACCTGGGTCGGGCTCGACGGGTACTACACCGGCGAGACGCTGCGGGCGGAAAAGGGGCCGGACGGCACGGTCACGCACCTCGACCTCGCCACGTTCGTGTTCACCCGCACCCCGTACGACCCGGCGGCCCCGGTGCCCGGCGGGGTGGACCCGAAGGGTTGGCGGATCGGGTGAGAGACTGCGCACATGACCGACGTCGCAGCGTTGACCATTCCGGAAGACCTCAAGCCCGCTGACGGCCGCTTCGGCTGCGGGCCGTCCAAGGTGCGCGCGGAGCAGCTCGCCCACCTGGCCGCCGACGGGGCGGCCCTGCTGGGCACCTCCCACCGCCAGAAGCCGGTGAAGTCACTGGTCGGCCGGGTGCGCGCGGGGTTGAGCGAGCTGTTCTCGCTGCCCGAGGGCTACGAGGTGGTGCTGGGCAACGGCGGCACCACGGCGTTCTGGGACGCGGCCGCGTTCGGCCTGGTCCGTGAGCGGGCGCAGCACTTCACCTACGGCGAGTTCTCCTCGAAGTTCGCCACGGTGACCAAGGGCGCGCCGTTCCTGGCCGACCCGATCGTGGTCAAGTCCGACCCGGGCACCGCGCCGGAGATCGCCTACCAGGCCGGGGCGGACCTGGTCGGCTGGGCGCACAACGAGACCTCGACCGGCGTCGCGGTGCCGGTGCGCCGTCCGGAAGGCAGCGAGGGCGCGCTGGTCGCGATCGACGCCACCTCGGGCGCGGGCGGCCTGCCGGTCAAGGCCGAGGACTTCGACGTCTACTACTTCGCGCCGCAGAAGTCCTTCGCCTCCGACGGTGGCCTGTGGCTGGCCCTGATGTCGCCCGCCGCGGTCGAGCGGGTCGGCGAGATCGGCGGCTCGGACCGGTGGGTGCCGGAGTTCCTGTCGCTGACCACGGCGCTGGACAACTCGCGCAAGGACCAGACGTACAACACCCCCGCGGTGGCCACGCTGTTCCTGCTGGCCGACCAGATCGAGTGGATGCTGGGCAACGGCGGTCTGGAATGGACCACCTCGCGCACGGCCGAGTCGTCGACCCGGCTGTACCAGTGGGCGGAGAAGACCTCGTACACCACGCCGTTCGTGTCCGACCCCGCGCTGCGTTCGCAGGTGGTCGGCACGGTGGACTTCAACGACGAGGTGGACGCCTCCGCCGTCGCGAAGGTCCTGCGGGCCAACGGCATCGTGGACGTGGAGCCGTACCGGAAACTGGGCCGCAACCAGCTGCGCGTCGGCATGTTCCCGGCCATCGACCCGGACGACATCACCAAGCTCACCCAGTCCATCGAATGGACCGTCGACCACCTCTCCTGAGGCCCGACCCCCACACTCAGACACCCGAGTTCCACACTCAGGCACCCGAGTTCCACACTCACGCACCTGAACTCCACACTCGCGCACCTGAGTCCCGCACTCGGGCGGGCCCGAATGTGGGGTTCGGGCTCGCGAGTGTGGAACTCGGGTGCACGAACGTGGGGTTCGGGTGCCTGAGTGTGGTGGTCAGGGGGGTAGTAGGCCCAGTGACATGGCGGTGGTGACGGCGGCGGTGCGGTCGGAGACGTCGAGTTTGCCGAACACCCGCAGCAGGTGCGTTTTCACCGTCGCTTCGCTGATGTGCAGGTCCCGGCCGATCTCGGAGTTCGTGTGGCCCCGCGCCACCAGGCGCAGGACTTCGACCTCCCGCGGTGAGAGCGTGGGTCCGGAGGGCGTGCGCACCTGCTTCACCAGGCGTCCGGCGACCGAAGGTGCCAGGACGGTCTCACCTCGTGCGGCGGCACGGATCGCCCCGGCGAGTTCGGCTCGGGAGGCGTCCTTCAGCAGGTAACCGGCGGCACCCGCTTCCACGGCACGCAGGATGTCGGCATCGGTTTCGTAGGTGGTCAGCACGACCACCCGCCGCGCGGGGTCGGAGCGCAGGATCTGCCGCGTCGCGCCGACACCGTCCAGGCCCGGCATGCGCAGGTCCATCAGGATCACGTCCGGCTGCTTGACGCGGTTCAGCGCCACCGCCTCCTCGCCGGAGCCCGCCTCCCCGATCACCGTCAGGTCCGGTTCGGTGTCGAGCATGCCGCGCAACCCCTCCCGTACCACGGGATGGTCGTCCACCAGCAGGATCCGGATCACGCAGGCACCTCCACCACCAGTTCGGTCCCCCCACGGGTTCCACTGTGGACGGTCAGCTCGCCGCCCACCTGCCGGGCCCGCGCGGCCATCCCGGCCAGGCCGTAGCCGGACCGGGGTGCGTCCGGGTCGAAGCCGACCCCGTCGTCCCGCACGGTCAACCGGACCCGCTCGTCCACAATAGACAACCCGAGCGAGACCGTGGTGGCGTGCGCGTGCCGTCGCGTGTTGTGCAGCGCTTCCTGGGTCGCCCGCAGCAGCACCACTTCCGCGGCGGTGGCCAGTTTCGGCAGTGGACCGTCGATCCGGCAGGTCACCGTGAGCGCGGTTTCGGCGGCCAGCCGATCCGCCTGCCGCCGGACCGCGTCGGCCAAGGTGCCCGAGGTGAGCGCGGACGGCGTCAGCGCGGCCACCATCGAGCGCGCCTCATCGAGGTTCTCGCGGGCGGTCCGCGCGGTCAGTTCCAGGTGTCGCCGCGCCGCCGCCGGGTCGGTGTCCAGTTCGGACTCGATCGCCTGCACCAGCGCCACGATGCTGGTGAACCCCTGTGCCAGCGTGTCGTGGATCTCCCTGGCCAGCCGCTCGCGTTCGGCCGCCGTCCCCGCCTCGTGCGACAACCGCGAGACCTCCGACCGGCTGGCCGCGAGCCGCTCGATCAGGACGGTCTGGTCCTCCTTCTGCTGCGCGATCCGGTGGACGAACAGCCCGAGCATCAGCGCCAGCGCGCAGAAGATCACCCCCGCCGGGATCGTGGTGGCGAGCTGCTCGGCGATGTTCCCGCCGCGGCTGAGCGAGATGATGCCCGGCACGAAGCTGATCAGCACCACCGCCACCACGGACGTGCGCAGCGACAGCAGCCAGAACACCTGCGAGATGACCGACGGCGTGATCCAGGCGGCGCCCGGCGTGAGCAGCAGCGCGCCGAAGAAGAAGACGAGCACCCCGGCCACCGCGAGCACGCCGACCGGCGTCGAGACCTCGCCAGCCGTCCGGACCAGCGGCCGGTGCCCGAACCACCAGTACCAGCCGAAACCGGCGGCCAGCAGCGCCGAGCCGCCGGTCCGCTCCGGCATCGGTTCCTCCGCCTGCAACTGCAGCGCGATCAGCGTGGCCACCAGCGCGAAGAGGTAGAACAGCTCCCAGTACCGCAGGAGCTTCAGTTCGACCGGTTGCTCCAGCGGAAGGTCAGCAGGCACAGCAGCAGGCCCGCCACGCACCAGGCGCTCAGCACGCCCGCGGTCAGACCCAGTTCCCATTTCCCCGCCAATTCGTAGGCCGCCAGTTCGTCCGGGAGGAACACCGAGCGTAAGCCCTGGCAGATCCACTTCACCGGGAACAACGAGGACACCGCGGTCATCGCGGGCGGCAGCTGGGAGATCATCACGAACACCCCGGAGGTGAACTGCAGGCCGAGGAAGACGATCTGGCTGGCCGCCGAAGCGCCGTTCACCCCCTTGGCCACCGAGCTGACCGCGATGCCGAGCATGCCGCAGCCGATCACCCCGAGTACGAACACCCACAGCAGGGTGAACCAGTCCAGCGGGTCGGAGGGCAGCCGGACGTCGAACATCACCATGCCGACGACCAGCATCACCAGCACCTCGGCCACGCTCGCCACCGCGACCAGGATCAGCTTGCCGATGAAGTAGCTGGTCGCGGGCATCGGCGTGCCGCGCAGGCGCTTCAGCGTGCCGTCCTCGCGGTCGAGCGCGACACCGGTGCCCATGGTGACGAACGAGGTGGAGATGATGCCCGCGCCGATCATGCTGGCCGCGAACACCTGGCTCGAGGTGATCGACGAACCCGGCAGCGTGTCCCCGAAGATCGAGCCGAGCAGGACCAGCAGGAACGCCGGCAGCGAGAAGGTGAAGATGACGAATTCCCGCTGCCGGAAGAACTGCCGCAGTTCGGCCCCGCCCCTGGCGAGCCCCATCGAAAGTGTGCTCGGCAGGGTGCCCGGCGGTGCCGCGGTGGTGCTCATGACTGCTGTCCGATCAGTTCGAGGTAGGTGTCCTCCAGGCTCGGCCGCGTGACGGTCAGTCCGGCCAGCTCTCCACCCCCAGCGGAGAGCTGGCGGACCAGTTCGGTGGGCGTCGCCGTGCGGCGTTCCTGCAGACCCTCGGCGTCCTCCCAGCGCACCGTCGCCTCGGCCCCGGCGCGGCCGCCGAGCGTCGCCGGGGTGCCCTCGGCGACGATCTCGCCGCGCGCGATGACCGCGACGCGGTTCGCCAGCGCCTCGGCTTCGTCGAGGTAGTGGGTGGTGAGCAGGATCGTCGTGCCGTCGAGCGCGAGCAGCCGGATCAGCTCCCAGAACTGCCTGCGTGCCTCCGGGTCGAACCCGGTGGTCGGCTCGTCGAGGAACAGCAGTTCGGGACGGCCGATGATGCCGAGCGCGACGTCGAGCCGCCGCCGTTGCCCCCCGGAAAGCGCCTTGACCCTGGCGTTCGCCTTCTCGGTGAGCCCGACCTGCTTGATCACTTCGTCGGGATCACGCGGGCGCGGGTAGTAGCGCGCGAAGTGCCGCACCGACTCGGCGACGGTCAGCTCGGCCGCGTCGGTCGCGGTCTGCAGCACCATGCCGAGCCGCGCGCGCCAGGTCCGGTCACCGCGACCGGGGTCGACGCCGAGCACGCTGGCCTCACCCGCGGTCCGGCGGCGGTGTCCTTCCAGGATCTCCACCGTGGTCGTCTTGCCCGCACCGTTCGGGCCGAGCAGCGCGAAGACCTCGCCCTGCCGGATGTCCAGATCGATGCCGCCGACGGCCGTGTGGCCCGGGTACTCCTTGCGCAGCCCGCGCACCTTCACCGCAACTTCCATGCCGCTCAGCCTGATCGACGCCGCGCGCACCCGGGACGACCAGCGGGTGGAACCCGGTTGTCCCCCGATCGGTGGACACCGGGCTCAGCGAGGCGTGACCAGCTCGCGCAGGGCCAGGTCCAGCGACCGCAGGAGGCTGGTGTGGACCTCGCCGCCGGGGGTGGTGTGCAGCATGCGGTTCGCCATGCCCTCGGTCAGCGCGATCACCAGTTCGGCGAGCGCCGCGGCGGGGAGGTCGGTGCGGAATTCGCCGTTGTCCTGGCCGTGCTGGAGGAACTCGGTGGTCACCTGCAGCGTCCAGGCGTAGTCCTCGCGCAGTTTTTCCGCCCATTCGGGCCGGGTCGCGGCCTGCACGGTGAACGCCAGCACCACCAGCAGCTCCGACCGGGTCTGCGCGTCCAGCGGCAACGCGGCGAGGATGTGCCGCCGCAGCACGTCGAGCAGGGGGCCGGTCGTGTCGAGCCCGCGCCAGCGCTCGACCAGGATCAGGCCGGTCAGGTCGAAGGCCTCGCGCAGCAGGTCTTCCTTGCTGGCGAAGTACTTCTGCACCGCGCCTGCGGAGATCCCGGCCTCGGCGGCGACCGCGCGGATGCTCACCGCCTCGATTCCTTCGCGCGCGACGAGGGTGAGCAGCGCCCCGGCGATCTCACGCTGGCGCTCGGCTCTGTCGACCACCTTCGGCACCTCGCCACCGTACCTTGACGCCGGGTTTAAGATACGATCGTATTCTCAAACAGGGGGCGGGGCATGACTTCCGTGGGGGAACGCGCCGGACGGGACCGGCTGGCCGCCGGGCTGACCAGGGGGCCGGCCGAGGTGCTGGACTTCTTCCTGCCGCTGTGGGCGGGCAGTCACCTGGCCGCGTCGGCGGCCGAGGTCGGTGCGCTGACCGCGCTGGAGACGCTGGTCTCGTTCGCCGTGCGGCCGGTGGCAGGCGCGCTCGCCGACCGGTTCGACCGCGGCAGGCTGGCCGCCCTCGGTGCCGTCCTCTATGGACTGTCCTTTGTGGTGTACGCGGTGACGCCGTCGATGGCCTGCGCCTATGGGGCGGCCGTGCTCGGTGGAGCGGGTGGCGCGCTCTTCTGGGTCGCGCTGCGGGCGCGGGTCGGGGAAGGGCTGCGTGACGACGACGGCGCGTTCAGCAAGCTCTTCGCCGCGGAGGGTACGGGCACCTGGATCGCGTTCATCGCGGCGCTGTCGCTCGTCGCGCGCATCGACTACCGCGGTGTCTTCGTGCTCGGGGCGGCTGCCTGCCTGGTCGCGGCGGTGGTGCTGGTGCGCTCCGGCGCGAAGGCCACGCCGATGCCGGACGACGCGCCGAAGTTCCGGCAACTGGGCGGGCGGATGTGGCCGATGCTCGGGCTCGTCGTGGTCACCGCGCTCGCCGAAGCCGGGGTCGCGTTGCTGCTGCTCATGCACCTGCAACGCGGGCACCAGCTCGAACTCGGCGAAATCGCGGCCGTGTTCCTGCCAGGGTTCATCGTCTACAGCGTGCTGCCCGACTACCTGCACCGCGTGGTGCGGCGAGTCGGGCGGCGGAAGGTGCTGTCGCTGGCGATGGTGTGCAGCGCGGTGTTCGCGGCGGCGCTGTCGTTCGCGCCGAGCCCGCCGGTGCTGGCGGTGTTGTGGGTGTTGTCCGCGGTCGCGTTCGCCGCCGCGGTGCCGGTCGAGCAGGCGATCGTCGCGGAGGCGGCGGGCGTGAGCCTGGGACGCGGTATGGGGATCTACGAAGGCGCGACGCTGCTGGGCGCCACGATCGGCACGTTCACCGCTGGCCTGCTGTACTCGGCGGGTGACGGCTGGTGGGTTGCCTGCCTGGGGGCCGCCGGGCTGTTGTTGAGCACGTCCGTGCTGGTGCCGAAGGCGGTGGCGCGGGTGGGCGTGGTGGACCGGCCGGTGGCGGTCGAACCGGTGGCACCCGCCGAGCCCAAGCCCGAGCCGGAACCCGAGCCGGAGCCGGAGGCGGAAACCGAGTCGAAGAAGCCGGGTTGGCGCAACTGGGCCATCCACGCGGCGGTGTTCGTCGTGGCGCAGGCCGCGTTGGCGATCGCCGGGTACAGCTGGCCGCTGGCGGCGCTGGGCAGCGACGATCCGGACTTCATCCTCAACGACAGCGGCCACTGGCTGCTCAACGCGGGCCGGATCTGGTGCCTGGTCTTCGTCGTCGACACCCTCTGGACCGGCTGGATCTTCCTCCGGAAGAGGGATG
Organism: Saccharothrix sp. AJ9571; assembly: GCF_021725495.1. Lineage (NCBI taxonomy): Bacteria > Bacillati > Actinomycetota > Actinomycetes > Pseudonocardiales > Pseudonocardiaceae > Saccharothrix > Saccharothrix sp. AJ9571. The sequence continues at coordinate 3,253,264 of NZ_CP091382.1, forward strand.
GTTGATTTGCTGACAATCTGTCTAACATGACGAGATGTCTCACAAGTGGGTGACGGCCAGCGACGGCGTGCGGCTTTCGGTGCGGGAGGCCGGGCCCGCGGACGCTCCGGTGGTGCTGGCGGTGCACGGGTACCCGGACAACGGCTCGCTGTGGGACGAGGTCGCCGCCGAGTTGCGGGCGCTCTACCGCGTGGTGGTCTACGACGTGCGCGGTGCCGGTGAGTCGGGCAAACCGCGCGCCCGCCAGGCGTACCGGCTCGACCAGCTAGCCGCCGACCTCGCGGCGGTCGCCGACGCGGTCAGCCCGGACGCGCCGGTGCACCTGCTCGCCCACGACTGGGGCTCGATCCAGGCCTGGCACGCGGTGACCGGTGACTGGGCACCCGGCCGGGTCGCCTCGTTCACCTCGATCTCCGGCCCGAGCCTGGACCACGCCGGCGCCTGGTTCCGCGCCCAGCTGACCCGGCCGACGCCGAAGCGCCTGCGCAACGCGCTCAACCAGTTCCTGCACTCGCAGTACATCACCGGTTTCCAGGTGCCGCTGGTGCCGGAACTGCTCTGGCGCACCGGCCTGATGCGACGGCTGATCGCCCTGCTGGAGCCCGCCGAAAAGGCGCCGGAGATCTCCGACGGCATCCACGGCCTCAAGCTGTACCGCGCGAACATCCTGTCCCGGCTCAGCCGTCCGGTCCCGCGCGCCGCGAGCATGCCGGTCCAGGTGCTCGCCCCGACCGGCGACGGGTTCGTCAGCACCCCGATGCAGACGGAGATCGAGCGCTGGGTGCCGGATCTGCGCGTCCGGCGGATCACCGGCTCGCACTGGGTGGTGCGGTCGAAGCCGGGGTTGATCGCCCGCGCCGCCACCGAACTGATCGAGCACGTCGAAGGCGCGCCCGAGCCCCGCGCGCTCGCGCGGGCGAGGGTGACCGCCAAGGCGCGCGGCCGGTTCGCCCACCAGTTGGTGGTGGTGACCGGTGCGGGCAACGGGATCGGCCGTGCCACCGCGCAGGCTTTCGCGAGCGAAGGCGCCGAAGTGGTGGTCACCGACCTCAACGCCAAGGCCGTCGCGGAGACCGCGCGGCTGGTGCGCGGGCATGAGTACACAGTGGACTCTTCGGACGGGGAAGCGGTGCACGCCTTCGCGAAGGCGGTGCGCGCCGGACACGGTGTGCCGGACGTCGTGGTGAACAACGCGGGCATCGGCGTGTCCGGCCCGTTCCTCGACACCGGTGTGGACGACTGGGAACGCGTGCTCGACGTGAACCTGTGGGGCGTGATCCACGGCTGCCGCGCGTTCGCCGAGCAAATGAAACAGCGCGGCGAAGGCGGGCACATCGTGAACCTCGCTTCGATGGCGGCCTACGCGCCGTCCAAGATCCTGCCCGCGTATGCGACGTCCAAGGCCGCGGTGCTGATGCTCAGCGAATGCCTGCGCGCGGAACTGGCGGCGGAGAACATCGCGGTGACCGCGATCTGCCCCGGCATCATCCACACCGGCATCACCGACCGCACCCGCTTCGTCGGCGTGGACGAGGTGGAACAGCGGCGGCGCCGTCGCAAGAGCACCAGCCTGTACGCGAAGCGGAGCTTCGGCCCGGAGAAGGTGGCGCGCGATATCCTGCGCGCCGTGGAGAAGAACACGGCGGTCGCAACGTCCACACCGGAGGCGAAGGCGGCGCTGGTGCTGTCCCGGCTGACGCCGGGTGTGCTGCGGGCGGCCGCCAGACTGGACCTCACGCCCAGGTGAACCGCAAACCCCGGCGCATGTCACGCGAAGCCCGGCGCGAGGACCTGATCGCCGCGGCGCTGGACCTGTTCAGCACCAATCCACCCGAGCAGGTCTCGGTGGACGACATCGCGGCGCGCGCGGAGGTGTCCCGGCCGCTGTTCTACCGCTACTTCTCCAGCGTCCGGGAACTCCAGGTGGCCGCGCTGCGCACGGTCACCGACGGGCTGGTCGACCGGCTCGCGGTCAGCGCGGAAGGGCCGCCGCTGGACCGGCTGCGTGCGGTGGTGCGCGGGCTGATCACGGTGGCCGGCGAGTACCGCGCGGGCTACATCGCCTTGCTGCGCAGCGGATCCGTGATCGCCACCTCGGAAACCGAGGCGCTGGTGGACCAGGTGCGCCATCGCGCGGTCCAGCTCATCCTCACCGAGGCACGGGTGGCCGAGCCGTCACCGATGCTGCTGGTCACCCTGCGCTGCTGGACGGCGGTGGTCGAAGGCACGCTGCTGAGCTGGCTGCAGGAAGGCGTGCTGCCGCGCGACGAGCTGGACACCTGGCTGGTGGACCAGCTCGTCGCGATGCTGGCGGTCACCGCCGAGCACGACCCGGCGGCGGCGGTATCTTTGGCCTCGCCTTCGGCGAGGCGAGGAGATCGCTTTTGAGCCGGTCAACGGAGGAAAACACGCCGTGCCGCTGGGCGGCCCGTCGCGCCTTCCTCCGTTGACCGGCGCGATCTCCTGCCGCTGCCGGCGAGCATGACCCGGCGGCGGCGGTGTCTTTGGCCTCGCCTTTGGCGGGGCGGGGGGATCGCTGTTGAGCCGGTCGCAGTGTCTTTGGCCTCGCCTTCGGCGAGGCGAGGAGATCGCTGTTGAGCCGGTCAACGGAGGGAAACACGCCGTGCCGCTGGGCGGCCCGTCGCGCCTTCCTCCGTTGACCGGCGCGATCTCCTGCCGCTGCCGGCGAGCATGACCCGGCGGCGGTGGTGTCTTTGGCCTCGCCTTTGGCGGGGCGGGGATCGCTGTTGAGCTGGTCGACGGAGGAGAGCACGTCGTGTAGTTGGGCGGCCCGTCGCGCCTTCCTTCGTTGACCGGCGCGGTCTCCTACGGCTTGATCGAGTCCCAGCCTTCGACCTCTTCCGGCTGACGCGGGCCGGGGCCGACGTACTTGGCCGACGGGCGCACCAGGCGGCCGGTTCGCTTCTGTTCGAGGATGTGCGCGGCCCAGCCCGCTGTCCGCGCGGAGCTGAACATCGCGGGCATCATGTGCAGCGGGACCTGCGCGAAGTCGAGGATGACCGCGGCCCAGAACTCCACGTTCGTCTCGATCGCGCGGTCCGGGCGGCGCTCGCGCAGCTCGGCCAGCGCGGCCTGCTCCAGCGCGGCGGCCACTTCGTACCGCTCGGCACCCAGCTCGCGGCAGGTCCGGCGGAGCACGCGCGCCCGCGGGTCCTCGGCCCGGTAGACCCGGTGCCCGAAGCCCATCAGGCGGTCCTTGCGGTCGAGGATGCCCTTGACCACGGCACGCGCGTCACCGGTGCGCTCGGCCTCGGCGATCATCGGCAGCACGCGCGCGGGCGCGCCACCGTGCAGCGGACCCGACATCGCGCCGATCGCGCCCGACAGCGCCGCCGCCACGTCCGCGCCGGTCGACGCGATCACACGGGCGGTGAAGGTGGAGGCGTTCAGGCCGTGCTCGGCGGCGGAAACCCAGTAGGCGTCCACGGCCTTGACGTGCGCGGGGTCCGGCTCGCCGCGCCAGCGGACCATGAACCGCTCGGTGATGGTGTTCGCCTCGTCGACCCTGGCCTGCGGCACCGCGGGCTGCCCGACCCCGCGCGCGGACTGCGCGACGTAGGACAGGGCCATCACCGAGGCACGGGCCAGTTGGTCACGGGCGTCTTCGTCGCTGATGTCGAGCAGTGGCTGGTAACCCCAGATCGGCGCCAGCATGGCCAGCGCGGCCTGCACGTCGACGCGGACGTCACCGGTGTGCACCGGGATCGGGAAGGCCTCGGCGGGCGGCAGGCCCTGGCCGAACCTGCCGTCGACCAGCAGGCCCCAGACGTCGCCGAAGGTGACCTTGCCCGCCAGGTCCTCGATGTCGACGCCGCGGTAGCGCAGCGCGCCGCCGTCGCGGTCCGGTTCGGCGATTTCGGTGCGGAAGGCGATCACGCCCTCCAGTCCCGGGCGGAAGCCGTCGTCCGCCTCCGCGGGCGGTGCTGGTGATACGGGCGCTGTCGTCACTTGAGCGGAACCTTTCGATGCGCGTTCCCCGAATGATGTGCGTGCGTGGCGCGGCAGGGGACGGCGCTTGCGCCCCTTCGCGCGATGGACAAACCATCCTCCTGTCACCGGCGCGGATCAATCGAAAGATGTCGTGGTTTCGGTCACGATTACGAGAACGATTCAGACGATCGGGTGTCCTGGACGTAAATCCTGTGTTTCGCGGACCGGTCCGGCGGGCCTACCGGTGGTAGACCTCTAGCCATGCACCTCTCCCCGCAGGAACGGGACAAGCTGCTGGTCCACGTGGCCGCGGACGTGGCACGACGCCGGCTCGAGCGCGGGGTGAAGCTGAACTACCCCGAGGCCGTCGCGTTGATCACCGATCACGTGCTCGAAGGCGCGCGGGACGGCCGCACGGTCAGCGAACTGGTGGCCAGTGGGCGGACCGTGCTCAGCCGGGACCAGGTGCAGTCCGGCATTCCGGAAATGGTGGATTCGGTGCAGGTCGAAGCCACCTTCCCGGACGGCACCAAGCTCGTCACCGTGCACGATCCGATCGTTTAGGGAGCGTGGCGATGCGGCCAGGAGAGATCATCACCGGCGACGAGCCGGTCGAGCTGAACCCCGGGCGCGACCGGGTCGCGCTGCGCGTGCGCAACACCGGCGACCGGCCGGTCCAGGTCGGTTCGCACTACCACTTCGCCGCGGTCAACCCGGCGCTCGCGTTCGATCGCGCACGGGCGGCGGGCCGGCGGCTGGACATCCCCGCGGGCACCTCGGTCCGGTTCGAACCGGGCATCGAACGCGAAGTGGTGCTGGTGCCGTTCGCCGGTCGCGGTGTCGTCCCGGGACTGAGGAAGGACTGACCGTGCCGCAGATCGATCGCGAGCGCTACGCCGAGCTGTTCGGGCCGACCGTCGGCGACCGGATCCGGCTGGCCGACACCGACCTGCTGATCGAGGTCACCGAGGACCGCAGCCGGGGCCCGGCTTCGGGCGACGAGGTCCTCTTCGGCGGCGGCAAGGTGATCCGCGAGTCGATGGGGCAGGGCATGGCCACGCGTGCCGAAGGCGCGCCCGACCTGGTCATCACCGGCGTGGTCGTGCTGGACCACTGGGGTGTGGTCAAGGCGGACGTCGGCGTGCGCGACGGCCGGATCGTCGGCATCGGCAAGGCCGGGAACCCGGACACGATGGACGGCGTCGATCCCGCACTGGTGATCGGCCCGGCCACGGAAGTGCTGGCGGGCAACGGGAAGATCCTGACCGCCGGGGGCATCGACTGCCACGTGCACTTCATCTGCCCGCAGCTGGTCGAGACCGCGCTGGCCGCCGGGCTGACCACGCTGGTCGGCGGCGGCACCGGTCCGGCGGAGGGCAGCAAGGCCACCACGGTCACGCCCGGCGCGTGGAACCTCGGGCGCATGCTGCGGGCGATGGACCACCTGCCGATCAACATCCTGTTGCTGGGCAAGGGGAACACCGTGCGCGCCGAGGCGCTGCGCGAGCAGCTCGTCGCCGGTGCGGGCGGGTTCAAGCTGCACGAGGACTGGGGCACCACGCCTGCCGCGATCGACACCTGCCTCACCGTCGCCGACGAATCCGGTGTCCAGGTGGCGATCCACACCGACACCCTGAACGAGGCCGGGTTCCTTGAGTCCACTGTGGATGCAATCGGCGGCCGGTCGATCAACGCCTACCACACCGAGGGGGCCGGTGGCGGGCACGCGCCGGACATCATCCAGGTCGCCGGGCTGCCGAACATCCTGCCGTCGTCGACGAACCCGACCCGGCCGCACACCGCGAACACCCTCGACGAGCACCTCGACATGCTGGTGGTCTGCCACCACCTCAACCCGTCGGTGCCCGAGGACCTGGCCTTCGCCGAGAGCCGCATCCGACCGACCACCATCGCCGCCGAGGACGTGCTGCACGACCTGGGCGCGATCTCGATGATGAGCTCCGATTCGCAGGCGATGGGCCGGATCGGCGAGGTGATCATCCGGACCTGGCAGACCGCGCACGTGATGAAGCGCCGCCGGGGTGCGCTGCCGGGGGACGGCGCGGCGGACAACCTGCGGGCTCGTCGTTATGTCGCCAAATACACGATCAACCCGGCCATCGCGCACGGCATGGACGGCGAGATCGGCTCGGTGGAGGTCGGCAAGCTGGCCGATCTGGTGCTGTGGGAACCGAAGTTCTTCGGCGTGCGCCCGCACGTGGTGCTCAAGGGCGGGTTCGCGGCGTGGGCGGCGATGGGGGACGCCAACGCCTCCATCCCGACACCGCAGCCCGTGCTGGCGCGGCCGATGTTCGGTGCCTCGGCGGTGGTCGCCGCCGAAACCAGCCTGACCTTCGTGGCACCCGAAGCGATCGACGCCGGGGTCGCCGACGAACTGCGGCTGGCCAGCCGGGTGGTGCCGGTGGCGAACACGCGCTCGCGCGGCAAGGCGGACATGGTGCTCAACGACGCGCTGCCGGACATCCGCGTGGAGCCGGACAGTTTCGCGGTGTACGTGGACGGTGAGCTGATCGAGCCGCAACCCGTGGACGAACTGCCCATGGCCCAACGGTACTTCCTGTTCTGATGAGAAGCACCGACGTCTCCGCGCTGATCATGGCCGACTCCCGGTTCCCCGGGGGTGGGCACGTGCACTCCGGTGGGCTGGAGGAAACCGTGGTGCGCAAGCTCGTCCGTGCCGAGCGCGACCTTCCTTCGTTCCTCAGTGGACGGTTGCGCACGGCCGGCCTGCTCGCGGCTTCGTTCGCCGCGGCGGCCTGCCGCCAGTCGGACTGGGCGCTGCTCGACGCCGAACTCGACGCACGCACACCCTCTGCCGCGCAACGGGAATCGTCACGCGCGCAGGGGCGTGGGACCGTGCGCGCGGGCAAGGTCGCCTGGCCGTCGCCGGTGCTGGACGAACTGCTGCGGGTCACGCCCCGGCCGCACCACCCCATCGCGGTCGGCGCGCTCACCGGGATCGCCGGGGGAGCGCCGATCGACGCGGCGCTCGCGGTGGCCTACCTCGCGGTCAGCGGCCCGGCGAGCGCGGCGGTGCGGCTGCTAGGGCTGGACCCGTTCGTGGTGAACGCCGTGGTGGCGCGGCTTTCCGATGAACTGCACGCGGTCGCCGAAGACGCGGCCGCCGTCGCAGGGGAACACCCCGCCGAACTCCCGGCGCCGGGTGCGCCGGCGCTGGACCTGCTCGCCGAAGCGCATGCGCGCGGACACAAGGAAGAGGTGCGTCTCTTTGCCAGCTGACGGACACGGACACGGCCACGGGCACGTGCACCCGGTCAACTTCGATCCCACCGCCACCGAACCGGACCAGTTCCCGGCCGTGTCGATGGACGGGCGGCCGTATCGGATCGGCATCGGCGGCCCGGTCGGCAGCGGCAAGACCGCGCTGGTCGCGGCGTTGTGCCGCGCGCTCGGCGACGAACTGGACCTGGCCGTGGTGACCAACGACATCTACACCACCGAGGACGCCGACTTCCTGCGCAAGGCCGGGGTGCTGGACCCCGAGCGGATCGAGGCCGTGCAGACCGGGGCGTGCCCGCACACCGCGATCCGCGACGACATCACCGCGAACCTCGATGCCGCCGAACGACTGGAGGAGCGCTTCCCCGGCCTCGATCTGATCATCATCGAGAGCGGCGGGGACAACCTGACCGCCGTGTTCAGTCGCGGCCTGGCGGACAGCCAGGTCTTCGTGGTCGACGTGGCGGGCGGCGACAAGGTGCCGCGCAAGGGCGGTCCCGGGGTCACCACGGCGGACCTGCTGGTGATCAACAAGATCGACATCGCCCACCTGGTCGGCGCGGACATGGCGGTGATGACCTCCGACGCGCACCGGATGCGCGGCGAACTGCCGGTGATCACGCAGTCCCTTGTGGACACTCCGGACGCGCCGGCGGTGGCGGACTGGGTGCGCTCGCTGGTGCCGGTCCGCGCGGGGTGAAGGCCACCGCGCGACTGGTCGCCGAGCTCGGTCCCGACGGCCGCACGGTGTTGCGTGAGCTGCGCTCGATGGCGCCGCTCACGCTCTTCCCGCGTCGGCGGTTCACCCGGGATGCGTTGGTGCACCTGGTCAACTCGGCGACCTCACCCCTGGGCGGCGACGAGCTGCGGCTGGTCGTGCGGGTCGGCGCGGGAGCGCGGCTGACGCTGTCCGGGGTGGCGGCGACGCTCGCGCTGCCGGGTCCGCGCGGGGAGGCGAGTTCGTCGGTGGTCGAGGTGGTGGTCGAGGCGGGCGGGCGGTTCGAGTACCTGCCCGAGCCGACCGTGGTCACGGCCCGCGCGCGGCACGTCGCCGAGCTGCACGTTTCGCTGGCCGGGGATGCCGCGTTCCGGGCTCGCGAGGTGCTGGTGCTCGGGCGCGAAGGCGAGTCGCCCGGGCGGCTGACCACCACGCAGCACGTGGTTCGCGACGGCCGCGCGGTGCTGCGGCAGACCCTGGACATCGGTGACCCGGCACTGGGCGCGAGCCTCGCCTACCTGGCCGGCCGCCGGGTGCTCGCCACGGAAATCCTGCTGCTGGACGAAAAGCCGGTGGAACCGACCGGCGGCGAGTGGTGGTCGGTCAGTCCGCTGGCCGGGGGTGGCGCCTTGGTGACGGCCCTCGCCGACAGCACCGTGGAGGCCGAGCGGATGCTCACGTGCGGGTGATCGCGGCGAGCATGACGCCCTTGAGTTCGGCGGCGATGGCCTCCACCGGCAAGGGCGGTTCGTGGGCCTGCCACTCGCGGAGCAGGCCGGTGGCCGCGCCGACCAGCGCGATCGACGTGAGCCGGTAGTCGCGGACGGGCGCGAGGCCGTGCTGTGCTGCGCGCTCGGCTTCGGTGGCGATGAACTCGGCCCAGCGCGTGACCCAGTCCTGGTGCTGGCGCTCCAACTCCGGGCTCACGCCGACCGCCTCGACGTAGTTGAGCCGCGGCAGGCGCGGGTCGGCGGTCACCGTGGCGACGAAGACGTCCAGCGCGGCGGAGATCCGGGTGACCGCGTCCAGGTCGCCCAGTTCGTCGAGCTTGGCGCCGACGCGTTCGTAGGCGGCTTCGTTGATGCGGGCGTGCAGGGTCAGGAGCACCTGTTCCTTGCTGCTGAACTCCTCGTAGAAGTTCCGGGTGGACACGCCGGCGTCGGTGCAGAGGCGGGCGATCTTGGTCTGGGCGTAGCCGTCCGAGGTGAAGCGTTCGAGCGCGGCGGCGAGCAGCTTCTCGCGGCGCTCGGCGCGGCGCTGCTCGGGCGCGATACCGCCGTAGGTGCGAACCACCCGACCTCCAACCGGTGAATTTCGGTAACCAGGATTGCCAAATCATAGCCAACGGCCTACATTGCGAAAATCCTGATTACCACTCCTCTCGGGAGCGATGATGCGCCGAGCCCTGGCCGCCCTGTCCGTCGTACTGGTGGCGTTGACCGCCGGTGCCCTTCCCGCGCAGGCGGCCAGTCCGCCGGTGCCCTCGGAGGATCCCTTCTACACCCCGCCCGACCGGCTCACCGGCGCGCCGGGCGACGTGCTGCGGCAGCGCTCGGTCGAGGTCAAGGTCGGCCCGTTCCCGGCGCCGGTGAAGGCCTGGCAACTGCTGTACCGCTCGACCTCGGCGACCGGCGAGGCGAACGCGGTGTCCGGCACGCTGCTGCTGCCGCCGGTCCCGTGGACGAACGGGCCGCGGCCGCTGGTCACCTACGCCGTCGGCACGCACGGCATCGGGGACGCGTGCGCGCCTTCGTACAAGCTGCGCACCGGCACGGAGAACGAGGTCGCGCTGATCGGGCAGGCGCTGAGCAAGGGCTGGGCGGTCGTGCTGACCGACTACGAGGGCCTCGGCACACCGGGCACGCACACCTACGCCACCGGCCAGTCCGAAGGTCGCGCGATGCTGGACGCCGCACGGGCCGCGTTCAAGGTGCGCGAGGCGGGGCTGTCCGCCGATGGGCCGGTCGGCGTGTTCGGCTACTCGCAGGGCGGGCAGGCGGCGACTTTCGCCGGTGAACTGCAGCCGTCGTACGCGCCGGAACTCGACCTGACGGGCGTCGCGGCGGGCGGCGTGCCCGCCGACATGGCCGCCGTGGCGAAGTTCAACGACGGCGGCCCGGCGTTCGGCCTGGTCCTCGGTGCGGCGGCGGGCCTGTCGACCGCGTACCCGGAGGTGCCGTTCGAGTCGATCCTGAACGACCGCGGGCGCGAGATCGTCGACCGGATCCAGGGCGCCTGCACCCTCGAACTCGGCGCCGCCGCCCCGTTCGCCCGGCTGCGCGACTTCGTCACCGTCCCGGACCCCCTGAGCGACCCGCGCTGGCAGGCGCGCCTGACGGAGAACCGCGCGGGCGACCGCGCCCCGATGGCGCCGGTTTTCCTGTACCACGGCACTTTGGACGAGTTGATCCCGTTCAACGTGGGCAAGGCGCTGCTGTCGCGGTACTGCGCGAAGGGCGTGACGGTGCAGTGGCAGACGCTGCCGTTGCTGGAACACATCGGCGGCGTGGCGGCAGGGGGACCGCTCGCCATCGAATGGCTGGGGAATCGGTTCGCCGGGAAGGCTTCCGCGTCCTCCTGCTGAGGCTTCATCCCGGTTTTTAGTGTGACTACGGCGAAAACCTCGATGGGGAAGGGGAAGTGTGGCTGCACCTCCTGTTCCCCACCCACCTCCCCTTGGCACCCCGGATTCTTTTATTCCGGCCGAGTTCCACGTTCAGGCACCCGAGTTCCACGCTCGTGCAGCCGAGTTCCGCACTCCCGTAGCCGAGTTCCACACTCGGCGTGTCCCGGCGCCGGGCCGCCGGGACACGAATGTGGCTTTGGGGGCCGAATCCGCCCCCAAAGCCACATTCGTGACATTGCGGGGGCGTATTAAGGCAGGGGGGTGCGTGGGGTGGGCGTGGGGAGGTCGACGGGGGAGGCGCCGGGGTGTTGGCACTGGTCGTGGCAGGTGGCGTCCAGGGTGCAGCACAGGGAGCAGATGGCCCCCTGTTGTCGTGAGCAGTCGGCGACGTCCGGGAGTTCGTACGAATCCCCGCACACCGTGCATTCGTGCGTGGCCCGCAGGTCTCCCGAAGCCACCGTGTTCGGTCGCGCCAGGTAGTACCGGCCCCCGGTCAGGCGGGCCAGCAGCGGGACGCAGACGACGGCGGTCACCAGCGCCAGCAGTGGGCTGAACGCCGCCGGGTAGACCCCGAAAGCCCCGAAGTACGCGGTGATCGAGACCGCCGAGGCGAACACCATCGAGCCGAAGCCGACCGGGTTGATCTTGTGCAGGTAGGCCCGCTTGAACTCGACGTACCGGGGCGACCACCCCAGCGGCTTGACGATCAGCAGGTCGGCGCACACCGCGCCGATCCACGCGATGGCCACGTTCGAGTAGAAACCGAGGATCTTGTTCAGCAGCGCGAACGCGCCGAACTCCATCAGCGCCAGTGCGATCCCGCAGTTCACCAGCACGTACCAGACGCGCCCCGGGTGGCGGTGCAGCACGCGCGAGAAGAAGTTCGCGAACGACAGCGAGCCCGAGTAGGCGTTCGTCGTGTTGATCTTGATCTGCGAGACGACCACGAACAGCGCGGCGAAGGTCAGGGCCACCGGACCCAGTGCCGGCTTGACCGCTTCGAGGTAGGGCGCGATCGGCTCCAGTGCGTGTGCCTCGCCGACCGCTCCGAGCGCGAGGAACGCCAGGAGCGCGCCGCCGATCTGCTTCGCGGCGCCGAGGATCACCCAGCCGGGGCCCGCGGCGAGCACCGCCGCCCACCAGGAGCGCTTGTTCGCGGCCGTCTTCTCCGGCATGAACCGCAGGTAGTCGGCCTGTTCACCGATCTGCCCGATCAGCGACAGCGCCACCCCCATGCCGAAGCCGAACCCGATCGCGGAGAACTCCGACCCGGCGCCCGCGGTCCCGCCGAACGAGGCGAACTCCGCCAGCCGGTCCGGCTCCCGCACGGCGACCACCACGAACGGCAGGATCAGCCCGGCGATCCACAGCGGCTGCGTCCAGGTCTGCATCTTCGCCAGCGCACCCATCCCGTACAGCGCGAACGGCAGCACGATCAGCGTGGACAGCAGGTAGCCGACCGGCAGCGGCACGCCCAGCGCCAGGTCGAACGCCTGGGCCATGATCGAGCCTTCGAGCGCGAAGAAGATCACCGTGAAGCTGGCGTAGACGAGCGAGGTGAGCGTCGAGCCGAAGTAGCCGAACCCGGCACCGCGGGTGAGCAGGTCCATGTCCACGCCGTACTTGGCGCAGGCCGCGGCGATCGGCGTGCCGGTGACGAAGATGACCAGCGCGGCGGCGAGGATCGCCAGCACCCCGGAGGTGAAGCCGTAGCTGAACACGATGCTGGCGCCGATGGCGAAGTCGGCCAGGTAGGCGATGCCGCCGAGGGCCGTGGTCGCGACCACGAGCGGGCGCCAGCGGCGGAAGGAGTGGGCGGCGAAGCGGAGGGAGTAGTCCTCGCGGTTCTCGTTGGCCGCGAGCTTGGCGTAGCGCCGGCGGGGTTCGGTTTTCGGGGTTGGAACGGTCTCCGTCATGGGTACCTCCAGTCCGGTAAACAGACCGAAGGTAGGGACGCGGTTTTGCGCCCGTGTGGCGTCAGGTAAGCGGTGAGTTACGAGTGGGCGACAACGAGGTGGCAGGAGTCACCGTTCTGTGGGTTTCGCCACGGTGTGCCAACGCCTACCGTCGGGGGCACAAATGACGGCCCTACAGGGCACGGAGGTTGCGGAACATGCCGGAGCTCGACAACGCGAACGGTGCGGCCGACGTAGCCATCCGGCTGCCCGGCATGCGGGTGGCCTACGAAGGCGAGTCGCTGGACGAGGGGAACCTCGCAGGCACCTGGACCGAACAACTGCAGTCCTGGCTCGACCAGGCGATCTCGGCGGGGGTCCCCGAGGCCAACGCGATGGTGCTGGCCACCGCCGACGGTGAGGGCCGCCCGTCCTCGCGCACGGTGCTCTGCAAGGGCCTCGACCAGCGCGGGGTCGTCTTCTACACGAACTACACCTCGAACAAGAGCCACGACCTGACCGTCACCCGGTACGCCTCGGCGACCTTCCCCTGGTACCCGCTGCACCGCCAGGTGCACGTCCGCGGCGAAGTGGAGAAGGTGGACATCACCGAGACCGCCGAGTACTGGGCGTCCCGCCCGCGCGGGTCGCAGCTGGGTGCCTGGGCCTCCCCGCAGTCGCGGGTGGTCGACGGCCGCCGCGCGCTGGACAACGCGCTGCACGCGATCGAGCGCCGGTTCGCCGACGTGGAGCAGGTGCCGTTCCCGCCGCACTGGGGTGGGTGGCGCATCCGCCCGGACGTGGTCGAGTTCTGGCAGGGCCAGCGCGACCGCCTGCACGACCGGCTGCGCTACGTCCGCACCGACGACGGCTGGAAGATCGAGCGCGTCGCCCCGTAGCGACCGTGCCGTAGCGAAAATCACGCGACCGCAAGAGCTTAGCGGGGCTAAGCTCTTGCGGTGAGCGCCGGCGCGGAAACCAGCAAACCGAAGGGCGCGCGCAAGGTACTCGGTTCGATCGTGATGGACACGCGTCCGTTGCGGATCCCGGCCTTCCGCCGCCTCTGGCTGACCACCGTGGTCACCGCCATCGGCAGTCAGCTGACCGCGGTCGCGGTGCCCAAGCAGGTGTTCGACCTGACCGGTTCGTCCGGCTGGGTCGGCCTGACCGGGGCCGTCGCGCTGGTCCCGCTGCTGGTCTTCGGCCTGTGGGGCGGGGCGATCGCGGACACCGTCGACCGCCGCAAGCTGCTGATGGTGACCAACACCGGCATCGCGGTGACCGCCGCGCTGCTCTGGGCGCAGGCCTTCTTCGCGGTGAACTCGGTTTGGGTGGTGCTCGCGCTGCTCGGGGTGAACCAGGCGTTCTTCGCGATCAACATGCCCACGCGCAGCGCCGTGGTCTCCCGGCTGGTGCCCGAGGAACTGCTGCCGTCGGCGATCGCCCTGCAGAGCACGATGAGCCAGTTCGGCGCGGTGTTCGGCCCACTGGCCGCCGGTGCGCTGCTCCCGGTGGTCGGTCTGTCCACTTTGTACCTGTTCGACACGGTGGCGCTGGCGCTCACGCTGTGGGCGGTGTGGAAGCTGCCCCCCATGCTGCCGCTGTCCGGGCTGGTCCGCCGGGCGGGGCTGCGCGACGTGCTCGACGGCTTCCGCTACATGGCCACCCAGAAGGTGCTGCTCGCCTCGTTCGTGGTCGACGTGATCGCGATGGTGTTCGGCATGCCGCGCGCGTTGTTCCCGGAGATGGCCGAGCGGACCTTCGGCGACCCGGCGGGCGGCGGGCTCGCGCTCGGCTGGCTCTACACCGCGATCCCGCTCGGTGCGATGCTGGTCGGGCTGCTGTCCGGCTGGCTGACGCGGATCAGCAGGCACGGTGTGGCCGTGGTGATCGCGATCATCGTCTGGGGCCTGGCGGTGTTCGCCTTCGGCCTGACCGACTCGCTGTGGCTGGCGGTCGTCTTCCTGGCACTGGCCGGCGCGGCCGACATGGTCAGCGCGATCTACCGGATGGCCATCCTGCAGGCCGCCTCCACCGACGAGATGCGCGGCCGGATGCAGGGCGCGCTGACCGTGGTCGTCGCGGGCGGGCCGCGCATCGCCGACCTGTCGCACGGCTGGGCCGCGGCCGGGATCGGCACGGCCGCCGCGACCAGCGGCGGCGGAGTACTGGTGATCCTCCTACTCCTGGTCGCGGTGCTGCTCCTGCCCGCTTTCTGGCGGTATCGGGCCCTCGTCGCCAAGACGTGACGAAGAACTGATCAATTCGGACTGTCGGTCACGGAAGTGATGCGGCACACTCTTGCCGCATGGCGGACACGACGACAACCGAGCCCGAGCAGACCGGTCCGGCCGGTCAGCCGAGCCTCAAGCGGGTGATGGGCTCCAAGCTGCTCCTGTTCTTCGTGGTCGGGGACATCATCGGAACCGGCGTCTACGCGCTCACCGGGCAGGTGGCGGGCCGGGTCGGCGGCGCGCTGTGGCTGCCGTTCCTGATCGCGTTCGTGGTCGCGTTCATGACCGCGTTCAGCTACCTGGAACTGGTGGGCAAGTACCCGCAAGCGGCCGGTGCGGCGCTGTACACGCACAAGGCCTTCAAGCTCCGGTTCCTCACCTTCATGGTCGCCTTCGCGGTGATGTGCTCCGGCATCACCTCCGCCTCCTCGGCGGCGAAGGCGTTCGGTGACACCTACCTCGCGGAGTTCATCACCGCGCCGATGCCGCTGGTGGCCATCCTGTTCGTGATCGGCCTGGCGGCGATCAACTTCCGGGGCGTCGCCGAATCGGTGAAGACCAACGTGGTGCTGACCTGCATCGAGATCGCCGGGCTGCTGATCATCATCGGGGTCGGCGTGTGGGCGGTGCTCAACGGCAACGGCGACGCCTCGCGGCTGACCCAGTTCGACACCGAGAACCAGACCATGCTGGTGGCCATCACCTCGGCCACCTCGCTGGCGTTCTTCGCCATGGTCGGCTTCGAGGACTCGGTGAACATGGCCGAGGAGTGCAAGGACCCGGTCCGGATCTTCCCGAAGGCGATGCTGTGGGGCATGGTCATCGCCGCCACCATCTACATCCTGGTCTCGGTGACCTCGTCGCTGCTGGTCCCGGCGGACGACCTGGAGGCGGCCAAGAGCAGCGCGCTGCTGAAGGTGCTCGACGTCGGCGCGCCGGGCTTCCCGCGCGAGGTCTTCTCCGCGATCGGCCTGTTCGCCGTGATCAACTCGGCGCTGATCAACATGCTGATGGCC
This sequence comes from Saccharothrix sp. AJ9571, assembly GCF_021725495.1. Classification (NCBI taxonomy): domain Bacteria; kingdom Bacillati; phylum Actinomycetota; class Actinomycetes; order Pseudonocardiales; family Pseudonocardiaceae; genus Saccharothrix; species Saccharothrix sp. AJ9571. The sequence goes on from NZ_CP091382.1 coordinate 3,268,965, forward strand.
AGCCGCCTGCTCTACGGCATGGCGAACCAGCGGATCATCCCGAAGGCGCTGGGCACGGTGCACCCGTTCCGCCGCAGCCCGTGGGTGGCCATCGTGTTCACCAGCCTGATCGCCATCGGCCTCGTGTCCTTTGTGGACATCGGCGTGCTGGGTGGCACGACGGCGTTGCTGCTGCTGGTGGTCTTCGCCATCGTCAACGTGGCGGTGCTGGTGCTGCGCAAGGAAAAGGCGGCGCACAAGCACTTCAGGGCGCCGACGGTCATCCCCGTACTGGCGGCGATCTTCTGCGTGTACCTGGTGACCCCGCTGTCCGGACGACCGGCGAGGGACTACACCGTGGCCGCCATCCTGCTGGCGGTCGGCCTGGTGCTGTGGGGGATCAACTGGCTGGTCATGCACGCCACCCATGCGGAAGCGGACCGGGAACCGAGCGAACCCCCGGCGGGCTGAGTTCGGAGGCTCCACCCCGATTTTGATTGTGACTACGGCGAAGACCTCGGTGTCAAGGCGGGAAAGATGCCTTGACACCGAGGTCTTCGCCGTGTTCTGGGCTTCGGATCGGGGTGGGGAGGGGGAGTGGGTGGCTGCTCCGGTGTCGTGCCGGGTGGCGCCGAGCCCGGCGCTCCTGTCACGAATGTGGCTTTGGGGGCGGAATCGGCCCCCAAAGCCACATTCGTGTCGGTCAGGGGCGTTGGGCGTGGCGTAGTTCCAGTGGGTCGTGGGCGGAGAAGACGGTCACCTCGTCCTGGTGCCCGATCGCCAGCTCCCGCAGCCTGTCCAGGTTCTCCAGCCGGGCGGTCCGGTCAGACTGGGTGAGGTTCTGGAACGTGGTGAGCACCGGCGGGCAGTGCGGCTGACCCGGGTTCAGCTGGCCGTGGAAGAAGTACGCGTCACCGGCGTGCAGCAGCCAGCCGTCGCCGGTGTCCACCGCGACGCCCGCGTGGCCCATGGTGTGCCCGGCCAGCGGCACCAGCAGGATTTCCGGCGGCAGCCCGGCGAGGTCGCGGACCGCGCCGAAGCCGAACCACTGCTCGCCGGGTTCGGCGTAGGTGCGCCACTTCGGGCCGTGCTTGAACTGCGCCTGCTGGTACCGCATGCGCTCGGCGGTGTTGGCGGGCGCGGTCATCGCCCGGTGCTCGCGTTCGTAGACGTGCACGGTGGCGTGCGGGAAGTCCGCCAGCCCGCCCGCGTGGTCGAAGTCGAGGTGGGTGAGCACGATGTCGCGCACGTCGCCGAGGGCGTACCCCAGCGCGGTGACCTGGTGCGCGGCCGAATCCTCCCGCCGCGGTCGCGCCCCGAGCAGCCAGCGCGACGGCCCCATCCAGGGCCCCGGTTGCTCGAGCGCCTGCAGGCCGAGGCCGGTGTCGACCAGCACCAGCCCGTTGTCGGTCTCGATCAGCAGGCAGTGGCAGACCAGCCGCGCCCGGTGGGCCGCACCGCCCTGGCCGTCGACGAGCCTGCCGCCGGCGGGGCGGAATGTGCCGCAGTTCAAGTGATGCACCTTCACCCGGAACAAGCTCGCGCACCCGGGCCGGAAAGTCCAGCCGGTAGATTTATGCCCCATGGCCAATCCCACAGGAGCACAGTTCGAGATCACCCGCGGCGGGGCCCGGGCGGTCGTCACCGAGATCGGCGCCGGCCTGCGGGCCTTCGAGATCGGCGGGGTGCCGTTCGTGGAAACCTTCGGTGAGGACGAGAAGCCGCCGAAGGGCGCCGGGCAGGTGCTGCTCCCGTGGCCGAACCGGACCAAGGCCGCGCAGTGGGTGTACCAGGGGGAGAAGCAGGAGCTCGAGGTCACCGAGGACAAGCGCGGCAACGCGATCCACGGCCTGACCCGCCGCGAGGAGTGGGAGCTGCTGGAGCACGCCGAGTCGTCGATCACCATGGCCGTCGACGTGCCCGTGCAGCCGGGCTGGCCGGTGCCGCTGCGCGCGACGATCACCTACGAGATCGCGCCGCGCGAGCTGACCGTGACCCACGAGATCCGCAACGAGGGCGAGTCCGCGATCGGCGTCGGTCTCGGCACGCACCCGTACTTCCGCATCGGCGACGCCCCGACCGACGACCTCACGCTCACCCTGCCCGCCACCCGCGTGCGGCCCTACGACGCCGACGCGCAGATGCCGTACAAGGAGGAGCAGGACGTCGAGGGCACCGAGTACGACTTCCGCGAGGGCGTGATCCTCGGCGGCGTCGACCTCGACACGGCGTTCGGCGGCCTCACCACCGAGGAAGACGGCAACCACCACTTCCGCCTTTCGCACGAGGACAAGGTGCTCGACGTCTGGGCGGGCCCGGACTTCAAGTGGGTGCAGGTGTTCACCCCGGCCGAACTGGTCGGCCGCGGCCGCGGCGTCGCGATCGAGCCGATGACCTGCCCGGCGGACGCGCTGAACTCCGGCACCGACCTGATCGAGCTGGCCGAGGGCGAGTCGTGGACCGGGAGCTGGGGAATCCGGGTGTCCTGAGGCGGTTCGCCGATCCGTTGGTTAGCGTGTCGACCATGGTGAGCGCGATTGTTGGTGGCTATGTGGTTCCCGTCGACGGCGAGCCGATCGACGGGGGCACGGTCCTGATCGACGGCGGCCGGATCACCGCCGTCGGTGCCGAGGCCGAGGTCGACATCCCCGAGGACGCCGAGCTGATCGACGCGTCCGGGAGCTGGGTCCTGCCCGGGTTCTTCGACGCGCACGCGCACCTCGGCGTGCACGAGGAGGGCGAGGGCTGGTCGGGCAACGACGTCAACGAGATGACCGACCCGAACGGCGCCCGGTTCCGCGCGATCGACGGCATCGACCCCACCGAGACCGGCTTCGACGACGCGCTGGCCGGCGGGGTGACCAGCGCGGTGATCAAGCCGGGGTCGGGCAACCCGATCGGCGGGCAGACCGTCGGCGTGAAGACCTGGGGCCGGACCGCGCTCGACATGGTCTTCGCCGAGCACGTCAGCGTGAAGAGCGCGCTGGGGGAGAACCCGAAGCGCGTGTACGGCGACAAGGGCCAGACGCCGTCGACCCGGCTCGGCGTGGCCGCGGTGCTGCGCGAAGCGTTCACGAAGGCGCGTGACTACGCCGCCCAGCGCGAGCACGCCCGCAGTGAGGGCAAGCCGTTCGACACGGACCTGACCAAAGAGGTGCTGGCGAAGGTCCTCGACGGCGAGCTGTACTGGGACCAGCACGTGCACCGGGCCGACGACATGGTCACCGCGATCCGGCTGGCCGACGAGTTCGGCTACAAACTGGTGATCAACCACGGCACCGAAGGGCACCTGATCGCCGACCTGCTCGCGGAGCGGCAGATCCCGGTGATCCTGGGGCCGCTGTTCACCACGCGCAGCAAGGTCGAACTGCGGAACCGGACCCTGCGCTCGGCGGGCATCATGGCGCGCGCCGGGGTGAAGCTGGCGATCACCACCGACCACCCGGTGATCCCGATCAACTTCCTGGTCTACCAGGCGGCGCTGGCGGTCAAGGACGGGCTGGACCCGGAGACCGCGCTGCGCTCGCTGACGGTCAACCCGGCGGAGATGCTGGGGCTGGATGACCGGATCGGCGCACTGAAGCCGGGCCTGGACGCCGACGTGGTCATCTGGTCGGGTGACCCGCTGGATGTGATGAACCGGGCCATGCGCGTGTTCATCCGGGGCCGCGAGGTCTACCACTTCGACGAGGCCCGCTGCGAAGGCGTCGTCGCCCCACGCCGCTACAGGGAAAGCTGACCGAGGTCGATCTCCAGCGGGAAGGGTTCCGGCAGGGTGGTCCTGCCGGAAACCTCCGGCGCGTTCTGGTACCCGAAGCCCGGCGCGAGGTGGCAGGCCGTGAGGGACATCGGCTCGGTCAGGTCGACGATCCAGTAGTGCGGAATACCCGCGTCGGCGTACTCACCGTGCTTGATCACCGTGTCCGTGCGCCGTGAACTCGGCGACACGATCTCGATGACCAGCAGCACGTCCTTCGCGCGGATGAGCTGCTCGCTTTCCTGCGCGCGCCGAACCCCGGCGAGCTCGGCGACGATCAGGTCGGGCCGCCGGGAGAACCCCGGTTCCTCCGGCCCCGCCAGCTCCAGATCGATGTCGATGGCCAGAAGCGAGTGCCACTTCGTGGGCACTTGGTCCCTCAGCTGGACGCACAACTCCCCGGAAGCGATGTTGTGGGCGGGGCCCGAATTGGGCGACACCACCAGGCGGCCTTCCTGAAGCTCCGTGTAGCCATGCTCGGTTTCACCGAGCGCGGCGTACTCCGCAACCGTCAGCAACCTCGGTCGCCAGTCGGGTATCACAAGTGGATTATGCCACTCGTCGCCCGGAGGGACACGAATGTGGCTTTGGGGGCGGATTCGGCCCCCAAAGCCACATTCGTGTCCATCGCCAGGGGTCCGGTTCAGCGACGGGTGAAGGGGGTCCCTCACGTCCGGTCCGCCCCTTACGTTTCCAGTGCGAAGCGGTACCGAACTGGGGATGGAGTGAAGCATGGTGTCACGCAGGTTGGGCGCGCTGGCCGGGGCGCTGGTGGCGGCGGGAACGCTGGTGGGGGCGGCACTGCCCGCGCAGGCGGTCGAGAGCAGCGCGCTGCCGACGGTGCAGTTCTGGGTGCACGCGAACTTCGACGGCTCCGGTGGCGGGTGGGGCACCGGCGCCGGCTTCGGGCAGTGCGTGCAGCTCGACGATTTCTACAAGAACAAGTTCTCGTCGCTGAAGACGTCGAACACGGTCATCCTGTTCGACGGGGACGGGTGCAGCCTCGGCTCGGCCACCTTCACCCAGGAGGCCGGTGGCTTCGGCTGGATGAACGACCGGGCCAACTCGTTCAAGATCATCTGATCTCGGCGGGAGCTGCGGCTCACGCCTTCCGCAGCTCCCGCGCGATCACCACGCGCTGGATCTGGTTGGTGCCTTCGAAGATCTGCGGCACCTTCGCCTCCCGCATGTACCGCTCCACCGGGAAGTCCCGCGTGTACCCGGCCCCGCCGAGGACCTGGACGGCGTCCGTGGTCACCTTCATCGCGGCATCCGTGGCGACCAGCTTCGCGATCGACGCTTGCCGCTGGAACGGGAGGCCGCGGTCCCGGCGGCGTGCCGCGTCCAGGTACATCGCCCGCGAGGATTCCACGGCGGCGGCCATGTCGGCCAGCATGAACTCCACGCCCTGGAACTCGATGATCGACCGCCCGAACTGCGTACGGCTCTTCGCGTAGGCGACTGCCTCGTCGAGCGCCGCCTGCGCCAGGCCGACCGCGCACGCGGCGATCCCCAGCCGTCCCGAGCTGAGGGAGGCGAGCGCGATCTTCAGCCCGTGGCCTTCCTGGCCGACCAGTCGATCAGCCGACACGCGGGCGTTCTCGAACCGCATCTGCGCGGTGGTCGAGCCGGTCAGGCCCATCTTCCGCTCGGGAGCCGAGGCCGAGAGGCCCGGCGTCGCGCCGTCGACCAGCAGGCAGGAGATGCCGCCGCTGCCCGGTTCGTCCGAAGTGCGCACCATCGTGGTGTAGAAGTCCGCCTCACCACCGTGCGTGATCCACGCCTTGGTCCCGTTGACCACGTACTCCGAGCCGTCGAGCCGCGCGCGGGTGGACAGGGCCGCCGCGTCCGAGCCCGCCTGGAGTTCCGACAGGGCGTACGCGCCGAGGAGGCCGCCTTCGAGCATGTCCGGCAGCCACTGGTCGCGTTGCGCGTCGGTGCCGTGGTGCGCCAGCGCGAAGCAGGACATGGTGTGCACCGACAACCCGACGCCCACCGACATCCACGCGCCCGCGATCTCCTCCAGCACCTGCAGGTAGACCTCGTACGGCACCTCGCCGCCGCCCCAGCGCTCCGAGTACGGCAGCCCCAGCAGGCCCGACTTGCCGAGCAGGGTGAACTGCTCCCGCGGGAAGCGCGCGGCGTCTTCGTATTCACCGGCCAGCGGCGCCAGCTCGTCGCGTGCGATCTCGCGGGCGAGGCCGAGCAGATCCTCGGCCTCGGTGGTCGGAAGCAGACGCTCGGCCGGCATTACTGTCCTCCACGATGAGAAAAGCTCAGAGTACTGAAAACAGTACTGCGGGACAGTTGAGAGTACTGTATCGACATGGCTGATGTCGATGCCCGAGCGCGGGCACCCCGCAGGCAGCCGACCGCACGGCAGCGCGCCCTGCTCGCCGACCTGGAGGAACTCTTCCTCGCCGAGGGCTTCGCCGAGTTCACCCTCGACGACCTCGCCACGCGGATGCACTGCTCCAAGTCGACGCTGTACGCGCTGGCACCGAGCAAGGAACAGCTCGCGGTGAAGGTCGTCGGCCGCTTCTTCCGCGGCGCGGCCGAGCGGATCGAGGCGAGCATCGCCGACCTCGACGACGCGCGGCAGCTGATCGGCACCTACCTCGACGGCGCCGCCGAGCACCTCAAGCGCGCCTCCCCGGAGTTCATGCGCGACATCGCCGAGTTCGCCCCCGCGCGCGCGGCGTACGAGCTGAACAGCCGGGCCGCCGCCGAGCGCATCCGCGGCTTCATCAACAAGGGCGTGCGCGACGGCGTCTTCCGCACGGTCCAGGCCACCCTGATCGCGGAAATGGCCGGGCTGATCATCGAGGGCATCCAGACCGGGGTGATCGCCTCGCGGGTGGAGGTCTCCGACGCCGAGGCGTTCACCGCGCTCGCCGAACTGCTTCTGGGTGGGCTGGCCCCGTAGCAATTCGGGGTCCGGGGGTCGTCCCCGTGCGAAAAATACGGGGTAGCATCCTCCGCGTGATCGTTGTCGGTGGTGAAGCACTGGTCGACCTGGTGCCCGGAGAGTCCAATCTGGACGGTGGCCTCCGGCCGCTGCTGCCCCGCCTCGGCGGTGGCCCGTACAACGTGGCGCTCGCCGCGGGCCGCCTCGGCGTGCCGGCGGCCTTCCTCTCGCGGGTGTCCACCGACCGGTTCGGCGAGGCGCTGATCGCCCGCCTGCACGCCTCCCAAGTGGACACCGCGCTGGTGCAGCGCGGCGACGAGCCGACCACGCTGGCCGTGGTGGCGCTCGACGAGACCGGCTCGGCGCACTACACCTTCTACACCGAGGGCACCGCGGACCGGTTGTTCACCGATCCCGGCCCGCTGCCCGAGTCGGCCAAGGTGCTCTCGCTCGGCACCCTCGGCATGGTGCTCGAACCCGGCGCTTCCGCGTACGAATCCTTGCTGCGCCGGGAATCCGAGCGCGGACTGCTCACCGCGCTGGACCCGAACATCCGCTCCGCCCTGATCGCCGACCCGGCCGCCTACCGCGCCCGGTTCACCTCCTGGCTGCCGCACGTCCGGCTGCTGAAACTTTCGGTGGAGGACGCCGAGTGGCTCTCCGGCGGCGCCGACGCGGTGACCGCCGCCCGCTCCTGGCTCGACGCGGGTGCCGGTGCGGTGGTGCTCACCCACGGCGCGGACGGTCTCTCGGCGCACACCCGGGAGCGCGAACCGGCCCGTGTCCCGTCGGCTCCGGCGCGATTGGTCGATACCATTGGCGCCGGTGACACGGTGCAGGGCGCGCTGCTGGCCTGGTTCGCCAAGCGGGACGTGCTCGACCCGGCCGCGCTGGACGCCGCGGCCTGGACCGAGGCCCTCACCTACGCCGCCCGCGCGGCGGCCGTCACCGTCTCGCGCAGTGGCGCCGAACCGCCCACCGAGGCCGACCTGGACGCGCCCGGATAGCGGTAACACTCACCAGGCGTGTGAATCTCGTCGCAAACCGTTCGTCACGGATAACACAGTGGCTGCGCGAGAGGCCCTCTCTCGACTAGCGTAGGGGGGAATTCATACCCCAGCGGGGCGGTGTGCAGCGAGGCCAACGGCCGCCTCGCGCGAGACATGAGGCAACCTGTGCGACCTGCAGGCGCCGCCGGCCCGTGTGAACAGTGAGAGGGACTTTCATGTCGGACGCTACGTCCGCGCCGAGCGGCTCCCAGACCGTTTCGCTGCGGCTGCCGAACGGCGAGCACGAGCTGAAAGTGGTTCACGCTGTCGAGGGCGCCCCCGGTATCGAACTGGGCAAGTTGCTGGCTTCCACCGGGTACATCACGCTCGACCCCGGTTTCGTGAACACCGGCGCCGCCTCGTCGTCCATCACCTACATCGACGGTGACGCCGGAATCCTGCGCTATCGCGGTTATCCGATCGAGCAGCTCGCCCAGCACTCCAACTTCATCGAGGTCTCGTACCTGCTCATCTACGGTGAGCTGCCGACGCCCGCGCAGCTGGAGCAGTTCACCTCGAAGGTGAACCGCCACACCCTGCTGCACGAGGACCTCAAGCGCTTCTTCGACGGCTTCCCGCGGGACGCGCACCCGATGCCGGTGCTCTCCAGCGCGGTGTCCGCACTGTCCACCTTCTACCAGGACTCGCTGAACCCGTTCGACGAGCCGAACGTGGAGCTGTCCACGATCCGCCTCCTGGCGAAGGTGCCGACGCTGGCCGCCTACGCCTACAAGAAGTCGATCGGGCAGCCGTTCCTCTACCCGGACAACTCCTACGGCCTGGTGGAGAACTTCCTGCGGATGACCTTCGGGCTGCCCGCCGAGCCCTACGAGGTCGACCCCGAGGTCGCCAAGGCCCTCGACCTGCTGTTCATCCTGCACGCCGACCACGAGCAGAACTGCTCCACCTCGACCGTGCGCCTGGTGGGTTCCTCCGAGGCCAACCTGTTCGCCAGCATCTCCGCGGGCATCATGGCCCTGTTCGGCCCGCTGCACGGCGGGGCGAACAGCGCGGTGCTGGACATGCTCGAGGGCATCCAGGCCGACGGCGGCGACGTGGCGCAGTTCGTGAACCGCGTGAAGAACAAGGAAAAGGGTGTCCGCCTGATGGGCTTCGGGCACCGGGTCTACAAGAACTACGACCCGCGCGCGAAGATCATCAAGACCACCGCGGACTCGATCCTCAACAAGCTCGGTGTGAACGACGAGCTGCTCGACATCGCGAAGAAGCTGGAAGAGACCGCCCTCTCGGACGACTACTTCATCGAGCGCAAGCTCTACCCGAACGTGGACTTCTACACCGGACTGATCTACCGGGCGCTGGGCTTCCCGACGCAGTACTTCACCGTGCTGTTCGCGCTCGGCCGCCTGCCCGGCTGGATCGCGCACTGGCGCGAGATGATCAACGACCCGGCCACCAAGATCGGCCGCCCGCGGCAGATCTACACCGGCGAGAAGGAGCGGGACTACCGCCCCATCTCCGACCGCTGAGCTGCACCGGACTCGTGAGTGCGCAAGCCCCTTGCGCACTCACGAGTCTTTTTGTGCCCGAAATCAGTGTCTACAGTGGACGGTCAGCCCTTGAGGGCCTCGGTCAGCTTGACCCGGCTCCCGGTGCGCAGCACCGCGTTGCGGTAGATCTTGCCGCCCAGCCAGGTGAACAGCGCCACCGCGGCGACGGTGAGCACCAGCGCCAGCGCGACCTCCCAGCCGGCCACCACCCCGGCCGCGATCCGGCCCGGCATCAGCACCGGCGAGAGCAGTGGGATCAGCGAAAGCCACGCGGCCAGGCTGCTGTCCGGGTCCTGGATGAGCACGTTGAAGCCGACCAGGAAGCCGATCAACAGCACCATGGTCACCGGCATCATCGTCGACTGCATGTCCTCCTGGCGCGAGACCAGCGCGCCGGCCCCGGCGAAGATGGTGGCGTAGAGGAAGAAGCCGAGCAGGTACCAGACCAGGCCCCAGACGATCGTGCTGGTGGCCACGCCGGACAGGGTGATCACGCCGGAGATCGTGGTCATCGCCAGCGCGGCACCGGCGAGGATCAGCAACTGCGCCAGCCCGACCAGGCCGAGCCCGATCACCTTGCCCAGCAGCAGCTGCCACGGTCGCACGGTGGACAGCAGGATCTCCACCACCCGGCTGGACTTCTCCTCCACCACGCCCTGGGCGACCAGCGAGCCGTAGGTGGTGATGCTCATGTAGAGCAGGACGACCATGGCCAGCCCGATGGCGAGCCGCTGGCCGCGCTCGGGGTCCGGCTGTTCGAGCTGGGTGAGCTTCACCGTGGTGGCCTGGACGGCGGCCAGCACCTGCTCCGGGTCCCCGACCGCCTGGGCCAGTTCGGCGCCCAGCACCTCGTTCTGCGCGATCTGGTTCAGGATGGCGCCGAGCCGCGGGTCCAGCTCGGTCTTCACCAGCACCTGGAGGTCGGCGCGGCTGCCGGTGAGCACGGCGTCGAGCTCGTCGTCGGCGACCTGCCTGCGGGCGTCGTCGAGATCGGTGACGGTGACCGTCTCGATCTCCCGCTCGAGCAGCTTTCCCTGCTGCTTCAGCGTGTCCGCGATGCTCGCGGTCTGCCCGGCGAGGCCGACGGTGCTCTTGTCGGCACCGCTGAACAGCGACGCCTGCAGCAGCACGTACCCGCCGAGGAAGGCGAGGATGAGCAGGGTGCCGATGACGAAGGACTTGGTGCGCAACCGGGTGTTCAGCTCGCGTTGCGCGATGAGCCGGACCGCGGTGAAGCCGCTTGCCGAGCGGGTGGTGGTCATCGGGCCTTCTCCTCGGTGACGACGTTGCGGAACAGTTCGGTCAGCGACGGCTGGCGGCGGCTGAACTCGGTGACCGGGCCGGTGGCCAGCGCGGCGGCGAGCACCGCCTGGTCGTCGGCGCCGGGCTCGAGTTCCAGCTCGGTGGTGGGGCCCTCGCTGAGGACGCGGGTGCCGGGCACCCCCGCCGCCCAGCCGGGCGCGGCTCCTGGCGCGGTGATCCGCAGGTGCACGGCCGCGTCGGCGGTCAGCTCACCGACCGCGCCGGTGGCCACCATGCGGCCGTTGCGGATGATGCCGACCCGGTCGCACAGCCGCTCCACCAGGTCGAGCTGGTGGCTGGAGAAGACCACCGGCACGCCGTCGGCCGCCTTCTCGCGCAGGACCTCGCTCATCACGTCCACGGCGAGGGGGTCGAGGCCGGAGAACGGCTCGTCCAGCACCAGCACCGCCGGGTCGTGCACCAGCGCGGCGGCGAGCTGCACGCGCTGCTGGTTGCCGAGGCTGAGCTTCTCCACCTCTTCGGTCCGGCGCTGCTTGAGGCCGAGCCGGTTGATCCAGTACTCGGCGCTGGTGTGCGCCCGATCGGTGCTCATGCCGTGCAGGCGGGCCAGGTAGACCAGCTGGTCGAGCACCTTCATCTTCGGGTACAGGCCGCGTTCCTCCGGCATGTAGCCGATCCGGGTGCGGGTGCGGTGGTCGACCGCGGAGCCGCCGAAACGCACCTGACCGGCGTCGGCGGCCAGCACGCCGAGCACGATGCGCATGGTGGTGGTCTTGCCGGCGCCGTTGCTGCCGACGAAGCCGAACAGCTCGCCGCGCACGTCGAAGCTGACCTGGTCGAGGGCGAGCAGGTCGCCGAATCGCTTGGAGACGCCGTCGATCTCCAGCCGGTTTTCAGACATCGGATTCCTCCCCGGTACCCGGTTCGATGAAGTCTTCTGGGTCGTCGTCGGGCAGGGACCAGGCCAGTGCCAAGGTCGGCACGGAGAGCCCGGCCACCATCAGCGCGGCGAGCATCATGGCCCCGCGCAGGCCCGCGTCCGCGGTGTCCGCGATCAGCACCAGGTAACCGAAGCCGATCAGCGACAGGACGCTGAACGTCTGGTAGCCGGCGTAGTTGACGCGGTGGCGCCACTCCCGCTCGCGCTCGTCGAGCAGTGCGGAGAAGGCGGTGCTCATCCGGCCGCTGAGCACCCGGAGGACGGTGAAGCTGACGAGCCACAGCACCAGCCCGCCGAACCACAGCGCGGCGAAGACCGCGGCGGTCTCCTGGCGCGCGACCAGCGCCGCCGCGATGAGGATCAGATCGCCCGCCAGCACCAGCGCGGCGAACCGCCGCCGGTGCCGCCGCGTCCGCCAGTGGCGCAGCTGTAGCGCCCGCGCGCGTTCCCGGCGATCCTGGGCTTCCAGTCGCCTGGTCTGCACCGCGTCGACGCGTTCGCGTAGTGAGGTCATGGGTTCCCCCTCGAATAGACCTGTGTGGACAGTGGGGTGAACGGCTGCCGGTTGAACACCGCTTCGACCGGGAGGCCGAACACCTCGCAGATCCGGAACGCCAGATCGAGGCTGGGGTAGTGGTCACCGCGCTCCAGCGCGCCGATGGTCTGCGGATTGACCTCCACCGCCTCGGCGAGCTGCGCGCGGCTCATCCCCCGCTCGGCCCGCAGAACCTGGAGCCGGTTGTGGATCGGCAGCTCCTTGCCACGTCTTACCGGACTCATGGAACACACTGTTGCAAAAACCCAACGACACGTCAACTTTACGCAACGGACACGTCCCACTACGCGCGGCGACAATGCTATGAGTGGGGCATTACTTGCATTCAACGCTAGTAATGCCCCACTCATAGCATTGCCACCTTGGCCCGGGGCGGATGCGGCGAGTGTGGAAGTCGGCTGCGGGAGTGTGGGACTCGTCCGGCGAGGTCAGGTGGGGTTGGGGAGGCCTCGCAGGGAGCGGGCTACCAGGTCGGCGACGCGGTCCCGGGCGGCGGAGGCGTCCGCGGGGACCAGGCCCAGGCGGGTGCGGCGGTCCAGGACATCGTCGACGTCCAGGGCGCCTTCGTTCCGGACGGCCCACACGACTTCGGCGCCCGAGATCTCGCTGCCCGCGAACACCGGCTCCGCCAGTGCCGGGTCCAGTTCGCCGATCGCGGAGATCCGCGGCGCTTCGGTGCCGTACTTGACCACCAGTCGTCGTGGGGCGTCCACAGTGGACAACCGTGAACGTGGTGCGGCGCCCACGAGCGGGAGTTTGTGCGTGGTGGACGGTCCCGAGTGCAGTCCGGCCGCGTCGACGGCGTCGGCGGCCATGCGCCGGTAGGTGGTCAGCTTGCCGCCGACCACGGTGAGCACGCCGTCCGGTGAGCGCAGCACGGCGTGCTTGCGCGACAGGTCCGCGCTGCGGCCGCCGCCGGGCATCGCGATCAGCGGGCGCAGCCCGGCGAACCGGCCGACCACGTCGTCCTGGGTCAGCCGCCGCGCCAGTGCCGACGAGGCGACTTCGAGCAGGAAGTCCACATCGGATTCAGGAACCGTGGGCACCAAAGGGATGGGGCCGCTGACGGGTTCGTCAGTCAGTCCCAAGTAGACATTCCCGTCTGGCTGCGGCAGTAGGAAGACGAACCGGTTGGTCTCCCCGGGCACGCCGATCATCACCGAGCTGACGCTGGTGCCCGCCGCGGCCCCGCGCAGGATCAGGTGGGACCCGCGCGACGGGCGCAACCGCACCGATTCGACCAGTTCGCCCGCCCACACACCGGTCGCGTTGATCACCTGGCGCGCCTGGACCTCCAGCGTCTGCCCGGTCAGCTCGTCCCGCGCCTGCACGCGATCGGCCAGCAGCTTCGTCGCGCGTACCCGCGTCAGGATCCGGGCGCCGTACGAGGCGGCGGTGCGCGCCAGTGCCACCACCAGCCGGGCGTCGTCGGTGAGCGCGCCGTCGAACGACAGCAGCGCGCCGCGCAAACCGTTGCGCCGCAAGCCAGGCGCGAGCGCGAGCGCCTCGTGCCGGGTGATCGTGCGCGGTCGCGGCAGCACGCGACCCGGCGTCCTGGTGACGCGCCGGAGCACGTCCCCGGCCTGCAATCCGGCCGAGATCACGCCCTGCTGGGCACGCGAAGTCGTGGTGTGCAACGGGAAGAGCTGCGGCAGCGTGCGGGTCAGGTGGGGCGCGGTGACGGTCATCATGATGCCGCGCTCGACCGCGCTTTCGTGCGCCAGCGCGAAGTCACCCTTGGCCAGGTACCGCAGTCCACCGTGGACCAGCTTGCTCGACCAGCGCGAAGTGCCGAAGGCCAGGTCGTTCGCTTCGAGCAGTACCACGGACAGCCCGCGCGCGGCAGCGTCCAGCGCGATGCCCGCGCCGGTCACCCCGCCCCCGATCACCGCGAGGTCGACCCGTTCACCGCCGGCCACCTGCGCCAGCTCGGTGCTTCGGCGGGCGGCGTTGAGGGAAGCCGGGTTCACGGCCGCAACGCCGCGTCGAGCAGGTGCCGGAACTCGCTGAGCAGCGCTTCTTCGTCCACATCGGCCGTCGCGGGCCGCAATGAGAGCACGAACGACTGGACCACCAGCAACACCGCGCGCACCTGGGCGCCGGTTTCGCCGCGGCGGATGGTGCCGTCGGCCCAGCCCGCCGCCAGCAGCGCGGCGATCACCTGCTCGGCGAGGCGCTGCGTGCCACCGAGGCGTTCGACGATGTAGGGCAGCACAAGTTCGGCGTCCACATCGAGCACGATGCGCATGAGGGAATCGCCGACGAGGGCGCGCACGGCTTCGACGGCACTCTCGACCAGTCTGCCGCGCGCAGTCGCCGCGGCCCCGCCGCGGGCGCTCGCCCCCTGCAGTAACGCGCCGAATTCGCGCGTCATCAAGGCCGCGAGCACGCTGCGGACGTCCGGGAACCGGCGGTACAGCGTCATCCGGCTCACCTTGGCGGTGCGGGCGATCTCGGCGAGCGTGGTGCGGCGCACACCGACCGCGAGCACGCATTCGCGAGCCGCGTCGAGCAGCACGTCGTCGGAAACCCGGGTGGCGGCCTGCCGGTTGCGGGTGTCGGCCAGTGCCGACGCGCTGCGAGCTGCGCTTATGTTACGTTCGACAGGCATATGTAACACTATACCGGTGAGTGAACTAGTTGACCACCGCCTGCGGGCTGCGTGGACGCCCGAGGGCGCGGACGCCGCCCACCTCCCGGCGAAGGCGATGCGCTGGCTCACCGAGCGTATCGGGAATCCGGGTGGTCCCGCACCGGTCGTTCCATCCGCCGGACTGCGAATATCGGAATCTTCGCTGGCAGCGGACGCGAAAGAGGCTCTGCGTGACGTCGTCGGCGCCGCGCACGTGCAAACGGAGCGTGCGGAACGACTGAGCCGCGCGGGCGGTTTGTCCTACCTGGACCTCCTGCGCCGGCGGCACCCCGGCGAACTGCCGGTGCCGGACGCGGTGGTGCTGCCCGCGGACCCGGACGAGGTGCAGCGCGTGCTCGAGGTGTGCGTGCGGTTCGACGTCGCGGTGGTGCCGTTCGGCGGCGGCACCTCGGTGGTCGGCGGGGTCCGGGCGGCCCGCGGGGACAAGGCCGCGGTGATCGTGCTCGACCTGGTGCGCCTGGACCGGCTGGTTTCGGTCGACCCGGTGTCCCGGATCGCCGTGCTGCAGGCCGGGGTCCGCGGTCCGCAAGCCGAAGACCTGCTGGCGGAGCACGGGTTCACGCTCGGGCACATCCCGCAGTCCCACGAGCGGGCGACCATCGGCGGGTTCGCCGCGACGCGGTCGGCCGGGCAGGCGTCCAGCGGCTACGGCCGGTTCGAAGACATGGTCACCGGCGTCCGGCTGGCCACCCCGTGTGGACAGTGGCGCCTCGGCGTCGCGCCGGCTTCGGCGGCCGGGCCCGACCTGCGGCAGCTCGCCGTGGGCAGCGAGGGCGCCCTCGGCGTGCTGACCGAGGTCGGGCTGCGGGTGCGACCCGTGCCGAAGGTCCGCCGGTACCAGGGTTACGTGCTGGACGGCTGGGACACCGCGGCCGCGCTGGTGCGGCGGCTGGCGCAGTCGGGTGCGCTGGCCGACGTGACGCGGTTGTCCGATGAGGACGAAACCGAGGTGTCGCTGTCGTTGAGCGGTGGCTGGAAGACCGCGGCCGTGAGCCGCTACCTCAAGGCACGCGGGGTTTCGCGGCCCTGCCTGCTGATCCTCGGCTGGGAAGCGCAGTCCACCAGGGAGATCGCGCTGCGCCGCGCGGAGACCGTGCGGCAGGTGCGGGCGGCCGGTGGCCTTTCGCTCGGCAAGGCGGCGGGGGAGTCCTGGCGCAAGGGCCGGTTCAACGGGCCGCGGCAGCGGGACGCGTTGCTCGACCTCGGCGTCTGCGTGGAAACGCTGGAGACCGCGGCGCACTGGTCCTCAGTGGACACTCTGCGGGACGCCGTGCGCACGGCCCTGCGGGATTCGTTCGATTCTTCGGTGGTGATGTGCCACATTTCGCACGCCTACGAAACGGGTGCTTCGCTCTATTTCACCGTGCTCGCTGCGCGTTCCGACAAGGACCCCGAAGGGCAATGGCTGCGCGCCAAGAAAGCGGCCAGTGCGGCGATTACCGGATTGGGTACCATTTCGCACCACCACGCGGTGGGAATGGACCACGCACCGTATCTGGGCGAAGAAATCGGGGAGATCGGGCTTTCGGTGCTCGCGGCCGCGAAGGCCGCGGTGGATCCGACCGGGATCATGAACCCGGGCAAGCTCATCGGCTGATGGACGGCCGTGAGTGCGCGGGGATACCAGGCACCCGCGCACTCACGGCCGTTGGTTCACCGGTCCTTGCGGTCGCGGTCACGCAGCTTCGAGTCGTCGTCGATCTCGATCTGCTCCTTGCGGAGCTCGCCGGTGACGGTCTCGGTGTCGGTCACCCGCTCCTTGCCCATCCGCACCCGCTCCACCGGCACGGCTTCCTTGCGCACCACGGGCTTTTCGGCGTGCAGGATGACGTCCTGCTCCGCCTCGCCGATCCGGGCCTTGCCCGCCTCGCCGTCGGTGATCGGCTCGCGTTCGATGCGCACCTCTTCGTGGCTCACCGGCACGGAGACCTGCTGCTCCTCGGTGACCACGTACTTGCGCAACCGCACGCGTCCGCTCTCGACCTCTTCGGTGCCGACGTTGAACCGCTCCTCGGAACGGATCATGTCCTCGCCGTCGCGCTGCCGCTTGGCGTCACGGTGCTCGTGCTTGGCGGCGGTCGCTTCCTTGTCCTTGCCGGTCATCCCGGCGGTGCCTGCGGCTCCGGCGGTGCCCGCGGCCCCCGCCATGCCGCCCATTTCGGCCTTGTCGCGGCGCATGCTGTCGCGCTCGCGGTCCGCCCGGTCCTCGCCGGCGCGGTCACGCTGCATCGGCAAGCCGTAGTAGCGGTACAGTTCGCCACTTTCCTCGGGGGACAGATGGCCGTCCGCGTCGATCTGCGGGGCGTCGGCCACCTGGTCCTTGTCCACCTGGACGTGCAGGCCGTCGTTCGCCAGGTCCGCGCCGTTGAGCGGGACGAAGCTCTCGCGGTGGCCGAACAGCCCGGTTTTCACCGTCACCCACTCGGGTTGGTGGGTGTCGTCGGAGAGGTAGACCGTGCCCACCTTCCCGATCTTGCTTCCGGCCGGGTCGACCACGGGTGAGTCGATGAGATCCTGCGGGCGCATCGTGCCGGTCATGGCTACCGCATCCTTTCGCTTGCTGGATTAGTGCGGGTCTGCACTCACGATCATCCCGCCGTTGCACAGCTGCAACCGGCCGACACAAACGAGTGAATGACCGGCGGTGGAATCACAACAATGCGATTCACGAAATAGGGGAAATCCGTGAATGGGAGGTTTAATCGGTTTCGATGACCGTGACCTCGAGACCGTGCGACTCCGCCGTCTCCCCGGTCATGGCCCCGGCCTGGGCCTGTGCCACGTCGGCGATCCGCACCGGACTCCCGCCGATCAGCAACGGCAACCGGATCGGTGACGCCGCCACGTAGGCGAGGACGTCCGGTAAGGACGCGCCGTTCGTGAGGGTTACCTCGCCCGTGTGTACCCGCGCGAGGTGATACCGGTTTCCCCGGCCCTCGCAGACGTCCAGCACGCGCAGCTGCTCCGGCGTCGCCAGCCAGACCGCGTGCTCCTCGACCACGCCCGGCATGGCGGCCAGGGTGGCCGGGCGCTGGTCGTCGACCACCCGCCTGCCCGCGGCCCACACCGCGGCGAGGCCGGTGCACTTCGCCTGCAGCACGATCACCGCACCGGTGAGCCCGAGCGTGCGCCGCAACCAGGTGATCTTCGACGGGCAGGCGTTCGAGCCGTAGGCCAGTACCGGGATGCGCCCTTCGAGATCGGGCGGGTCCGGCACCTCGTACCCGGCGCCGTCGAGGTGCACGAAGGAACACCCCGGCCGGGCCCCCGGATACGGCTCGGCGGGGTAGTCCTCGTCGTCGAACAGCTTCCTCAGAAGGTCACCACGCTGCGCAGCACGTCACCGGAGTGCATCCGGGCGAACGCCTGCTCCACGCCGTCGAGCGGGATCCGCTCGGTGACGAACTTGTCCAGCGGCAGCCTGCCCTGCAGGTAGAGGTCCACCAGCAGGGGGAAGTCCCGCGACGGCAGGCAGTCGCCGTACCACGACGACTTCAGCGAGCCGCCGCGCGAGAAGAAGTCGATCAGCGGCATCTCCAGCCGCATGTCCGGGGTCGGCACGCCCACCAGCACCACGGTGCCCGCCAGGTCGCGTGCGTAGAACGCCTCGCGCCAGGTCTCCGGGCGGCCGACCGCGTCGATCACCACGTCCGCGCCGAAGGAGCCGGTCAATTCCTGGATGGCCTCGACGACCTCGTCCTCGGACTTGCCCGCGGCGTTGAACGTGTGCGTGGCGCCGAAGTCCTTGGCCCAGGTGAGTTTGCGCTCGTCGGTGTCCACCGCGATGATCCGGTCCGCCCCGGCGAGCCGGGACCCGGCCACCGCCGCGGCACCCACGCCACCGCAGCCGATCACCGCCACCGAGTCGCCGCGGCCCACCGCGCCGGTGTTGATCGCCGCGCCGATGCCCGCCATCACCCCGCAGCCGAGCAGCCCGGCCACCGCGGGCTCGGCCTCGCGGCTGACCTTCGTGCATTGTCCACTGTGGACCAGCGTCTTCTCGAGGAAGGCGCCGATGCCCAGCGCCGCGCTCAGCTTCGTGCCGTCGGCGAGCGTCATCGGCTGCTGGGCGTTGTGCGTGGAGAAGCAGTACCACGGCCGCCCGCGCTTGCAGGCGCGGCAGGTGCCGCAGACCGCGCGCCAGTTCAGGATGACGAAGTCGCCCGGCTCCAGGTCGGTGACGCCGGCGCCGACCTGCTCGACCACCCCGGCGGCCTCGTGACCGAGCAGGAACGGGAACTCGTCGTTGATCCCGCCCTCGCGGTAGTGCAGGTCGGTGTGGCAGACCCCGCAGGCCTGCACCGAGACCACCGCCTCACCCGGACCGGGGTCGGGCACGAGCACCGTCTCCAGCGAGACCGGCTCGCCCTTCACCCGCGAAACCACGCCCTGGACTTCGTACGGCATGCGACCACCTTCCGCGTTCGGGTCAGTCACCCGAACTCTGCCACGCCACATGCACCCATCGCGACATCCGCATGACCCCGACCCGACGGAATCCGGCCGCCGCGAGCTGCCCTGAATGCTATGAGTGGGGCATTACTAGCGTTGAACGCAAGTAATGCCCCACTCATAGCATTGGCGGGGGCTCGGATGGGGCGGCGAGTGTGGGGTTCGGCTGCCTGAGTGCGGGGTTCGGCTTCCTGAGTGTGGGACTCGCCCGGGACGAGGGGATCCGGGTGAGTCCCACGTTCCCGCAGCCGAACTCCACACTCAGGCATCCGAACCCCACGTTCAGGACGTCGAACCCCACGCTCGGGACCTCAAGCCAGCCACGGTGGAAGGGCTCCACCCATGCCGTGAATGTGGCTTTCACGGCACCTGTCCCGACCCCCCACGCATGGTGGGGTGGGTTACTTGGGTGGGGTGATCAGGTAGACGACGCCGCCTGGGCCGGAGGCGACGTTGCCCGAGGCGGTGTACCGCTTCGTGCGTTGCCAGATCTTCTCGAACTGGTCCCGCTTGTACACGTTGCGCACGGTGTCGTTGCTGTTCGTCGCCGGGTCGTTGACGATGACGTCACCCTCGGCGGTGAAGCCGACCACCACGAAGATGTGCCCGGCGGTGCCGTACCCGGCGCCGTCCAGTTCGTCGGCCAGGAACGACTGCGAGGTGATCACCGGGATGCCCTTGGCGATGTAGGACTCCAGCTCGTTCAGCGAGTGCAGCCGGGTGATGTGCCCCTTGAGCCCGAGCGAAGCCGCGTACGCGGTGTTGAACGGCCAGTTGCCGGTGCCCTCGTACGAGTAGTCGTAGGTGAAGCGGGCGCCGTGCGCGACGGTCGGGTCCACGTAGTCCGCGGGCAGCCACGACATGTCCGCGGCGCTCGGCTTGCGGCCCCAGAACTCGGTGACCATCGCGGTCGAGGTCGGGCTGCACCAGCTCTGCCCGCCGCCGCCGAACTCCGGGTACTTGCCCTTGTGCAGGTTCTGCGCGTGCCGTGGCACCGCCAGCTCGATCCCGGTGGCCACGCCCGGTTCGGTCGGCTCCACCTCGAACCGTGCCGGCACGTTCGACGCCATCGCGCCGAGCGAGCTGACCGTCGGGGTGGCCGCGCTGCCCGCTTCCCGGTAGAGCGTGGCGCGCACCTGGTACGAGCTGAGCGTGACGCCGTCGTTGGCGACCAGGGTGTCCACGCTGACCGAGGCGTGCGCGTCGGACTGGCCGTCGACCGTGGTCCGGTGGATGTCCTGGTCGCCGGAGGCCCACTGGCCGAGGATGTACCAGGCGGTGTTCTCCCCGGTGGCCGTGGTGGCCTTGACCTCGACCTGCAGCCAGGTCTTCGCCGGGGTGAGCGCGTTCCACGAGGCGATCAGCTCGGTGGCGTCGAAGCCGTGCCGGTAGTCGGGCGAGGTCCAGCGGCCGTACTCGTAGGTGCGCGTGGTGCCCAGTGCCGGTTCGGTGCGCTCGATCGTGCCGACCGGGCGGGTCAGCCGCAGCCCGCCGGGGCCCAGCGCCACGCCGTCGAGCGTGCCCGCGCGGAAGTCCCTGGTCGACGCCCACTCGTGGTAGTCGATCGCCTCGTCCTGCATCGGTGGCGCGGCGCTCGCCGGGGCGGCGGTCGTGGCCAGCAGGCCGACCGAGAGCAACGACAGCAACAGACGTCCACGCATGCTTTTCACACCCTCCAGAACCGGACTCCCCGGGTGTCAGAGATTTTCACCGGTCGGCCAGCTGGTGTAAACCACTTGCCGGGTGCAGGTTCATAACACCGCCTGGGTCTGCGTGACCTTGGCGATCAGCTTCTCCGCGCCGTCGTGCACCTCGGTCTCCACGACGATCACCCGCCGCCCGGCGTGCAGCGGCTTCGACGTGGCCACCACGTGCCCTTCGCGGACCGCGCGCAGGAAGTTCGTCTTCGACTCGATCGTGGTGGTGCCCTGCGCGCCCTCGGGCAGGTTGAGGAAGGCGCAGACGGCACCGGTGGTGTCGGCCAGCGACATCAGCAGCCCGCCGTGCAGCCCACCCCCGGTGTTGGTCAGGTCCGCCGACCAGTCGATCCGGCCGCGCACCCGCTCCGCCGTCGCCTCGGTGATGTCGACGCCGAGGCGTTCGGCGAACGGGATCAGCTTCGAGAAGTCGGTCATCCGCTCAAGCTAGCGGGTTCACCAGCAGCAGTTCGGTGTTCCGGTCGGCGGACCGGCCCAGGCGGATCGGATCGGCGTGGATGTCGTTGTACGACAGCTCGCGGTACAGGGATGCAAGCGCTTGCGCCGAGGTGTCGCCGTAGTCGGCGGCGTAGGGCGCGTCGGCTTCGACCAGCGTGGTGAACAGCGAGAGCGTGCCGTCGCCGTTGTCGGCCACCTCGACGATCCGCGCCTGCTGCGGGAAGTCGATGTGCGAGGCGGTGTTGATCTCCCAGAAGCTCTGGGCGGGCGTGGCGCCGGCGTGCGCGACGATCCCGTTGAGGTGGGTGTGGCCGTTGACCCAGGCGAGCACGTTGGGAAAACGCTTGAGCAGGCCGACGAAGGTGTCGCCGTTCAGCCGCGGCTCCAGCGGGTGCCGCGAGTCGGGCAGGATGTTGCCCATCGTGTCGCTGGTGTGGTGGCTGAACAGCACGAACAGCTCGTCGGTGACCTGCTGGGTGACCTTGTTGCCCCAGAAGTCGTAGTACTTCGAGCTGCCGCGCCGCAGCGTCTTCTCCACCCAGAGGTACTGGCCGAGGCCGATCGAGCCGTCGGCGAGCCCGGCCAGCGTGGTGGTGTCCAGGCTGATCCCGGTCAGGCCGGGCGCGATGCGGAAGGTGTAGTAGACGTCGCGGCCGTCGGCGTTGTCGCCGGTGAAACCGTGGCCGACCGGCCCTGGGCCGGTGTTCGAGGCGTCGAGGTGGGCCTGCACGAACTCGGCGGTGGAGAAGGTGCGGCGGCGCTCGTCCGGGGTGACCTCGCGGATCGTGCCGGAACCGCCGAAGAGCTGCGCCACCGCCACTCCGCCGCGCTCCAAGGAGTCGGCGAGCTTCTTGGCTTCGCTCTCGTCCTTGCCGATGACCTTGTACCGGCCGGTGTACCAGTGGTCGATGCCGGGGATGTTCGCCGGCAGGCTGCCGACCGGGGTGTTGTCGTGGTTGCCGAAGGTGCACAGCCACGGGATGTCCAGGCCGGGGGAGTCGTACCGCGCGATGGCCGCGTCGAGCAGGCCGGGCAGCTGCGGGAAGCCCTTCCGGGTGTACGCGTCGTCCAGCGGCTTGCCGGGGTTCCAGTACAGCGGCGCGCCCGAGTCCTGCACGCCCTCGTAGCGGGCCGGATCGCCGGTGTTGGGGGTGACCGTGCCGCCGTTGAGCGTGTCGAGGAACCACTCCAGCTCGATCTGCTCGTGGTTGTCGGTGTTGTCGCCGGTGGTCATCATGAAGTCGAACCCGCGCCCGGTGAACGGACCGCCGGGCAGGCCGTTGACCCGGCGCAGCAGCGACGTGGTGGCGGCGGGCCCGAGCGCCTCCTGCGGGCGGTGGGCCGAGCCGGTGAACGGGTGCAGGTACTCGAACCGCGCCGGGCTCTGGACGTCGGTGATGTGCATGTCGGTGAACTGCACGAAGGACGCCCTGGCGGTGCGCCGGTCGTCGCGGCCGGACTTCGCCGCGGTGATGTCCTCGCGCACCACCAGCGGCCAGCCGGGACTCGCGGTGAGCCTGCTGTACGCCGGACCGGGCGTGACCGGGGTGGCGACGGCCTCGAGCGTGGTGCCCGCCGTGCTCACCGCCCGCGCGGCGCTGTAGCCCATCGCGCGGTCGATGGCCGAGGCCATCGGGGTGCTCAGCAGCAGTCCGGCACCCGTGGCCCCGGCCGCCGTGACGAATCCCCGCCTGCTCAGTCCGCTCATGCGGTCACTCCCCAGTCATCCGGTGGTCACGTGCACGCTGGCGCACGACGTTAACCACCGGATGAACCCCGGGGAAGCCGAACGCGAATAATTGTCACGTTCGGCGTAGTCCGTTCGTCGCTTACAACCGGCTCACAACTGGGAGACGTCGAGCTTGCCCTCGGTGTGGAAGGCCCGCAGCCGCTTCTTGTCGAACTTGCCGACGCTGGTCTTGGGCACCTCCTCGATGAAGGTCCAGTTCTCCGGCAGCTGCCACTTGGCCACCTTGCCCGCCAGGAACTCGCGCAGCTCCTCGGCGGTGACCGTCTGGCCCTCACGCAGCACCACGGCCACCAGCGGCCGCTCGTCCCACTTCTCGTCCGGCACGCCGATCACCGCGGCCTCAGCCACCGCCGGGTGCGACATCACCGTGTTCTCCAGGTCCACCGACGAGATCCACTCGCCGCCGGACTTGATCACGTCCTTGGCGCGGTCGGTCAGCGTCAGGAAGCCGTCCGGGGTGATCCGGCCGACGTCACCGGTGCGCAGCCAGCCGTCGTGGAACTTCTCCGGATCGACCTCGGCGCCGCCGTGGTAGGCCGCCGCGATCCAGGGCCCCCGCACCTCCAGCTCGCCGACCGCCTTGTCGTCCCAGGGCAGCACCTCGCCGTTGTCGCCGATCAGCCGCGCCTGCACCGAGGCGGGGAAGCGGCCCTGCGTGTAGCGGTAGCGCCAGCGCTCGTCGCCGGTCGCGGACTCCGGCGGGCGCGCCACGCTGCCCAGCGGGGAGGTCTCGGTCATGCCCCAGGCGTGCAGGACCGGCACGTCGTAGCGCTCCTCGAAGGCGTGCATCAGCGACGGCGGCGCCGCCGAGCCGCCGACGACCACCTCGCGCAGGTGCGAGATGTCCTGCGGCTTGGCGTCCAGGTACTGCAGCAGGCCCTGCCAGATCGTCGGCACGGCGGCGGCGAAGGTCGGCTTCTCGGCGGCGAGCAGCTGCGCGATCGGCTCCGGCTGGAGGAAGCGGTCCGGCATCACCAGCGTGGCGCCGACCATCAGCGAGGCGTAGGGCAGGCCCCACGACATCGCGTGGAACATCGGCACGATGGCCAGCGCCGAATCGGACTGTGCCAGCCGCATCGAGTCCGACATGCAGACCTGCATGGAGTGCAGCCAGATCGAGCGGTGGGAGTAGACCACGCCCTTGGGGTCACCCGTGGTGCCGGAGGTGTAACACATCGCGGCGGCCGACCGCTCGTCCACTTCCGGCCAGTCGAACTCGCTGGACTGCTCGGCGAGGAGGTCGGCGTACGAATGGACCTGCACGCCGTCCGGTGCTTCGAGCCTCGAAGCGTCACCGTTGGCGACGAGCACGTGCCGCACGGTCTTCATCTGCGGCAGCTGCTTGGCGAACAGCGGCACCAGCGTGCCGTCCACGATCACCACGTGGTCTTCGGCGTGGTTCGCCACGAAGACCAGCTGCTCCGGGAACAGCCGGATGTTGAGCGTGTGCAGCACCGCGCCCATGGCGGGCACGGCCAGGTAGGCGGCCAGGTGCTCGGCGTTGTTCCACATGAAGGTGCCGACGCGCTGGTCGCCGGTTACCCCGAGGCTGCGCAGCGCGTTCGCCAGGCGCGCGGCGTGCGCGCCGAGCTCGCCGTAGGTCTCCCGGCGGGACTCTGTACCGGTCCAGGTGCGGACTTCGCTCTTGGCGTGCACGCTGCTGCCGTGGCGCAGCAATTTGCCGAGCGAAAGTTGCCCATCCTGCATCGTGCTCAACATCGACGTCTCCCGATCGGTGCTCCGGTGGACCAAACCTGGGGCCGACTCTAAACCGAGTAGAGCCGATCGGGCAGTGTCGCGAGGCCGTCCGGGACCGGCTGTGGCCGAGTTGTGAACGGTCCTTCGGACGAGTGACGCCGCAGCCGTCGCACCGTGCGCGTACTTGTCCGCGGAATTACCGGCATTTCTTTGGTGGCAACAAAATCGCCGGTCCGGAAAATCGGTTACCGGATCTCGCGGTGATCACCCTGGCGATGGGCGGCGCGGATGATCTCGCTCCCAACCGGACAGTGGGACGGGGTGTTTTCGCAGGCCGGAGCGGGGGATGTGGGGTTGCCCGGACGGGCAAGGACGGGTACTAAGTGCGTGTCGGTTGCACAAGGGTGGGCCTCGTGGCGTTTACTGGGCCGGTGGTACGAGGTGGCCTGGCCAGCGCATGAGGCAAAGCGTGCGTCGAGACTTCCGGCCACCGCCGCGTCAAGCGGACACCTGAGAAGGAAAGGACTAATACGTTGGCTCTGCCTACGTTGACGCCGGAGCAGCGTGCCGATGCCCTCGCCAAGGCGGCCGAGGCTCGCAAGGCCCGCTCCGAGCTGCTTGCTTCGATCAAGTCCGGCAAGGAGAGCATCGACAAGGTGCTGCTCCGCGCCAAGGAGGACAAGACCATTGGCAAGACCAAGGTCACGCAGCTGCTGAAGGCCGTGCCCGGACTGGGCGCGGTCAAGGTCGCCGCTCTGCTCGAGCAGGCGAAGATCCCGGAGGACCGGCGCGCCGCCGGGCTGGGCGATGTCCAGCGTCAGGCGCTGATCGACGCGCTGAAGTAGTTCGCGCAGCTCACCAGGCGTGCGAGACCGGTGACGGGCAGTCCGTCACCGGTCTTCGCGCACGTCCAGGTGGTGCTCTTGCTCACTTAACCCCGACCGGCCACGGACAAACCGAGGTGGCAGGCGGAAACTCGGAGGTGGACGCGGAGAGGCCGCCGAGAGGGAGTGAGCCGATGACGGCTACGGCGCACGAAGGTGCACGGGTGGCGGACCTGCTGGACGGCTACGCCGCCGGCGACTTCTTCTTCGGCACCGAGCGCCGCACCCTGCTGGGTTCCGGAGTGGACGGTGTGCTGTCCGAACGGGACCCGGTGGCACTGGCCGAACGGGTGCGTGAGGCGCTGGCCGACCCCGATGTGCCACTGGCGGCGGGCATCCTGCCGTTCGACACCGGCCCGGACGCGACTTCCCCCGGGCACATCCTGCTCCCCCGCGAGGTCCGGATCAGCGGACCCGCGCACCCCGCCGCGGCGTCCCTCCCGCAGACCGGAATCGGCGTCCCGCGTTCGATGCGCGCGGTGCCCGAACCGGCTGAGCACGTGGCCGCCGTGGCTCGCGCGGTGGAAATGTTGCGTGACGAACGGTTGCGCAAAGTCGTCCTGGCCCGGGTGCTCGACCTCGAATTCGACGAGCCGATCCGGCCCGAAGCGATCCTGCGGAACCTCGTGCGGGGTAACCCAGCTGGGTTCACCTTCGCCGCACCGTTGCCGGGTGGCTCGACCTTCGTTGGTGCGACACCGGAACTACTTCTGTCACGTTACGGCGATCGCGTCTTCTCGCACCCGCACGCCGGATCCGCGCCGCGCTCGGCCGATCCCCGCATCGACGCGGAGAACGCGCGGCGGCTCGCGGAGTCCGCAAAGGACCGTCGGGAACACGCCGTGGTGATCGAGGACATGGTGGAGGTGCTGCGGCCGTTCTGCACGCGGTTGCGCGTGGCACCGACGGAAGTCGTTGGCACACCGACGATGTGGCACCTCGGCACCACGGTCACCGGACGGCTCACCGATCCGTCCATCACCGCGCTGCGCCTCGCGGCCGCGCTGCACCCGACCCCGGCGGTCTGCGGCACCCCGACGGAGGCGGCGCGGCGCGTGCTGGGGGAACTGGAACCGTTCGACCGCGGGTACTACGCGGGCGCGGTCGGCTGGGTGGACGCCGCGGGCGACGGGGAATGGGCGGTGGCGATCCGGAGCGCGGAAGCCGCCGAACGCTCACTGCGCCTGTACGCCGGCGGCGGCATAGTCGCCGACTCGGACCCGGAAGCCGAACTCGCCGAAACCACCGCGAAGTTCGAAACCGTCCTGCGCGCCATGGGCCTCGGCCACCCCTGACCCGAAGCCCTTCCGAATGCTATGAGTGGGGCATTACTAGCGTTCATTGCAAGTAATGCCCCACTCATAGCATTGACCCAGGGCCCCGGGCGACGGGAGGGCGGATCCGCCCCCAAAGCCACATTTGTGTCCCGGTGGCTTCATCGAGTGTGGAAGTCGGCTGCGGGAGTGTGGGACTCGGCTTCCTGAGTGTGGGACTCGGCTGCGGGAGTGTGGGGTTCGGCTTCCTGGGTGTGGGACTCGCCCGGGAGGGGGTGGGGGAGTGCGGTGGCCAGGCCGTCCAGGTGGCGGGTGAGGGCGTGCTCGAAGAGGCCGTCCAGGTCGGCGACGACGCCGTGCGGAATGGTTGCCAGCAAAGGGAAAGCGCCGCTGCGCAGCAGTTCGCCGGTCCGGTGTTCGCGGGCCAGCCACCACAGGTCGAACGTTTCGCCGGTGTCCTGCTCGGCTTCGATCTCGGCGGCCAGTGACATCGCCGTGGTCATCACCAGCGCGGGCAGGATGATCGCCTCCCGTGCCTTGGTCGCCGCGGACAGGCCGAGGCCGTCCAGCGCGCGCAGGGTCCATTCCATGTGCGCCATGGCGTTCGGCAGCAGCTGCGGCCGGGTGAACGAGATGACCCCGGGCAGCCAGTGGTGCCGCTGCGTGAGCTGCCACAGCTGGCGCGAGACCAGTTCCAGCTTGGCGCGCCAGCCGTCCGGCCCTGGATCGGGCAGGTCCTGTTCGCCGAACACGGCGTCGGCCATCTCGGCCACCAGTTCGTCCTTGCCGCTCACCTGCCGGTACAGCGACATCGGGCCCACGCCCAGTTCGGTCGCGAGCCGTCGCATGGACACCGCGTCCAGGCCCTCGGTGTCGGCTATCCGGATGGCGGTGCGGACGAGCCGTTCCCGGCCCGGCACCGGTTCGCCGCTTTCCCGGCGTCGCTGACCCGCGCGGGCGCTGACCACCGTGCCGGAGCCGACCCTGGTTTCGAGCAGTCCGGCGTCGCGCAGGATGGCCATCGCCTTGGTGGCGGTCGCGACGGCCACGCCCCAGTCCTCGGCGACCCGGCGGATGGACGGCATCCGATCACCCGCGCGCAGCTCACCGGCGGCGATGCGGGCTTGGACCGAGCTGACGATCCGACGGTACGGCGGGTCCGGCATACCCCGATTGTACTAGTTCACTAGGCCGGATTACTAGCACAGAGTCTGAGAGAAAGCCATGAATAACAACAAAAACAGTCGAGAGGCAGTACATCGCCAATACGGTGTATCTCATGAGTGAGATCGTGGCCGGCGGATCCGGCGAATTCATGACCGTGCGGCACCTGCGGGTGTCCGGCAGCCAGGCCGAGATCGGCCGGGCGCTCGCCGAAGAGGCCAAGACGCACCACGGCTGGCAGCCGCTGCCCGCCGACCCGACGATCAGCCGCGCCCGCCGGGCGTGGTTCGAACGCCACTGGCCGCAGCACCACGCGCGCATGGCCGGTGCCGCCGAGGTGGCCGGTGTGGCGCCGGACGACGAGCGGGTGCACCTGGACTCGCTCGGCGGGGTGCCGCTCGGCTCGGGCTGCTCGGCCAGCTGGTGCGCGCCGTCCGCCACCACCAACGGGCTCGTCGGGCGCAACTACGACTTCTTCACCGTCGGCTGGGAGACGATGTTCGCGCTGATGTCCGGCGGCGAGACCCCGGAGGACGAGCCGCCCGCCGCTGCACGCCCGTACGTGGTCACCAGCGTGCCCGACGACGGGCCCGCCGTGACCTTCGTGACGATGAGCGAGCTGGACTGCGCGATGGACGGCATCAACGAGCACGGCCTCGCCGTGGTGCTCCTGATCGCCGACGCGGAAAACGCGGGTGCGCCCGTGCCCGCCGGGCCGCAGGTCGGGCTCAGCCCGGCGCAGCTGCCCCGGTTCCTGCTGGACACCTGCGAGAACGTCGAGCAGGCCAAGGCGGCGCTGCTCGGCGCCAAGCAGTACGACCTCGGCGTGCCGCTGCACTACCTGATCGCGGACCCGTCCGGCCGGGCCTTCGTCTGGGAGCACGCGCACGGCGGCGTCGAGCACATCGTCGAGCCGGACGGCGACGCCCTGTGCGTGACGAACCACCTGCTCCACCGCCCCGCCGACTCGTCACGGGACGGTGAGGAGACCATGTTCACCCACGACCGCCTCGACCGGCTGGACAAGCGGACGAAGTCGGGCCCGATGTCGCCGTCCCTGCTCCGCGACGCCCTCGACGAGGTGCGGTTCACGCCGGGGGCCTACCCGCTGCGCACCCTGTGGCGCACCGTGTTCGACCTGGGGGAGCGGAGCATGTCCACCCACTTCTACCTGGGCGACACCGCGGACGGTGAGTCCCGGTACAGCCCGGAGCTCACCTTCCAGCCGGCGCGGTAGCTCAGACGTCCTTGGCGCACTTGCCGTTCGGCTGGCCGTTCGAACCGATGACCGGCCAGCCGAGTACGCCGCGGGTCACCGGGCCGTAGATGCCGTCGTCGTCCACACCGGCGTTGGCCTGCGCGTGGGCCAGCGCCTTCTTGGTCATGGTGCCGAAGTCGCCGTCGGCGCTGATGTTCGCCTTCTGGTTGCACCACTTGAGCGCCTGCTGGAGCGGGACCACGGCGGAGCCGGAGTCGCCGTACGCGAGCTGGCAGTTCCGGCCGGCGGAGGTGTGCGCGGGCTGGCGGAAGTAACCGCCGGTGACCGTGAGCTTCTTGACCGTGTTGCACGTGCTCACCGCGGCCGGTGCCGCCGAAGCGGCAGCCGGGGCGAGGCCGAAAGCCGTGGCGAGTACCGCGATGGTGACCAGGGTCCGTCGCATGATTGCTCCCTTCGTTCGCCGAACATGCTCGCCACGCCGCTTTCACCGTGCTTTCAGGCTGGCCAGACCGACTCGGTCACCTTGATCTCGTCGGTGGTCAGGATCGCCACGGCGGCCCGGTAGCCGGGGCCCGGGTGCAGGTCGGCCATCCGCGTGCCGTCCGGCGTCAAAGCCGCGTCGCCGGAGTGGAGCAGGCGGGCGGGTTCGCCGAACGGGGAAAGGGTCAGCGCCTGCAGCGGGATCTTCAGGCCACGTCCGGTCGCCTTCATCAAGGCTTCCTTGCGCGTCCAGTAGGTGAAGAAGGCCTCCGTCCGCTCCGGCGCGGAGAGACCGTTCAGAGCCGCTCGCTCATCGGCGTTCAGGGCGTATTCGATGAGCGAGTCGTCGGCGCGCCGGGTGGCGGTTTCCACGTCCAGGCCGAGCGGCGCCTCCGCGACCGCCAGGCCGATCCAGTCGCCCGAGTGGGAGATGGAGAACCGGAAATCCGCGCCCGGCACCCGGGGCGGGCCGTGGGGCTTGCCGCAGTCCTCGCAGGTCGCGTCCAGCTCGATCGAGCCGGGGGAGCGGCCCAGCCGCTCCCCGGAGACCGTTTTCGCCAGCACGCGCCCGGTCAGGAAGCGCAGTTTGTCCTCGTCCTTGCGGTACGCCTGGTACCGGTCGACCTCTTCGGGGGCCAGCAGCGCCAGCCGGTCCGCGGTGGCGGGCAGCGGCGCCGCCCACCAGACCGTGCAGTCGATCACGAACTCTCCTTGGTCGCCACGGGATGGGTGTCCTCTTCATGTTCGTCGAGCAGCGTCGCCTCGTCGAACGGCCGGTGCCCGGCGAGCACCTCGTGCACCTGCTCCCGGTCGATCTCGCTGGTCCAGGTGCCGATCAGCACGGTGGCCACCGCGTTGCCGGCGAAGTTGGTCAGCGCCCGCGCCTCGGACATGAACCGGTCGATGCCGACGATGAAGCCGACCCCGTCGACCAGTTCCGGCCGGTGCGAGGACAACCCGCCCGCCAGCGTGGCCAGCCCGGCGCCGGTCACCCCGGCGGCGCCCTTGGACGCGATGATCATGAACACCAGCAGCGAGATCTGCTCACCGACCGACAGCGGCGCGTTGAGCGCTTCGGCGATGAACAGCGAGGCCATGGTCAGGTAGATCGCGGTGCCGTCGAGGTTGAACGAGTACCCCGTCGGCACGGTGATGCCGACCACCGGCTTGCTGACGCCCAGGTGCTCCATCTTCGCGATGAGCCGCGGCAGCGCCGATTCCGACGACGAGGTGGACAGGATCAGCAGGAACTCGCGGCCGAGGTAGCGCAGCAGGGAGAACAGGTTGATCTTCGCGATCAGCCAGGTCATCAGCGCCAGCACCACGAAGACGAAGATCGCGCAGGTCAGGTAGAAGCCGATCATGATGACGGCCAGGCTGCGCAGGGCCGCCCAGCCGGTCTCGCCGACCACCGCGGCGATCGCGCCGAACGCGCCGACCGGTGCCGCCCACATGATCATCGCCAGGATGCGGAACACCAGCCGCTGGATGTGCTCGACCCCGCGCCGGATCGGCTCACCCTTCGAGCCCAGCTTCTGCAGCGCGAACCCGGCGAGCAGCGCGACCAGCAGGGTCTGCAGCACCTCGCCCTCGGTGAACGCCGAGACCAGCGTGGCCGGGATGATGCCGAGCAGGAACTCGGTGGTCGACTCGCTCTCCTTGACCTGGCTCTGGCCGGACTTCGCGATCGAGTCGGTCAGGTTCAGCCCGTCACCGGGGTGCAGGATGTTGCCGACCACCAGGCCGATCACCAGCGCCACGGTGGACATCACCAGGAAGTAGCCGATGGCCAGGCCGCCGACCTTGCCCACCTTCGCGGCCCTGGTCACCGAGCCGACGCCGAGCACGATGGTGCAGAAGATGATCGGCGAGATCATCATCTTGATCAGGTTCACGAACCCGGTGCCGAGCGGCTTGAGTTCCTTGGCCAGCCCCGGGGCGACGAAGCCGACCACGCAGCCGAGGAGCACCGCGGCGATCACCGCGATGTACAGGTAGTGCGTCCGGTCGCGACGGCGCGTCTGCGGCGGTTCGGTCGCCATTGGCTCTCCTTGCCCGGGCCTGGTGATCAGTTTTCCGCGGGAAACCTACGGCAACACCTGGTCTTCGTACAGCTGAGTGCTACCGTCGACTAAGCAAGCGCTTAGTCATATGCGGGAGGCCGGCCGATGGACTTCACCCTCAGTGTCGAAGAACGGGAAGTGCGTGACTGGGTGCGCACTTTCGTCCAGCGGGAGCTGATCCCGCTCGAGCAGGAGGTGCTGCGGCGCGAGCGCGCCGGGCAGCCCGGCCTGACCGGGGACGAACTCACCGCACTGCAGCTCAAGGCCAAGGAATCCGGGTTCTGGGGCGTGCAGACGCCCGAGAGCTACGGCGGCATGGGGCTGTCCGCGGTGATGACCGCGCTACTGGAGGCCGAGCTGGGGCGCACCTTCGTGCAGTTCCGCTTCGGCGGCGCGGCGGACAACATCCTGTTCCACGGCAACGAGGAGCAGAAGGAGCGGTACCTGCTCCCGACCATCTCGGGCGAGCGGAAGTCGTGCTTCGCGATCACCGAACCGGGTGCGGGCTCGGACGCCAAGGCCATCCGCACCTCGGCGCGCAAGGTCGGCTCCGACTGGGTGATCAACGGCGAGAAGACCTTCATCACCGGTGGCAACGAAGCCGACTTCACCATGGTCTTCGCGATCACCGACCCGGAGAAGGGGGCCGACGGCGGGGTCACCTGCTTCCTGGTCGACCGCGACATGGGCTGGCGCTCGGAGTACATCGACACGATGGGCGAATGGGGCCCGGCGGCGCTGGTCTTCGAGGACGTCCGGGTGCCGGAGAGCCAGATCCTCGGTGAGCTGGGCGGCGGGTTCAAGCTCGCCATGCAGTGGATCGGCCGGGGCCGCTACCTGCTGCCCGCGCGGGCGATCGGCTCGTGCGAGCGACTGCTCGGCATGGCCATCGAGCACGCCAACACCCGCGAGACCTTCGGCGCGCCGATCGCCGACCGGCAGGCCATCCAGTGGATGATCGCCGACTCCGGCGTGGAGCTGGAGGCGCTGCGCTGGCTGGTGCTGCACGCGGCCTGGCAGGTCGACCAGGGCCTCGACTCGCGGCACGCGCAGTCCATCGCGAAGCTCTACGGCGGCGTGAAGGCCAACGAGATCGTCGACCGCGTGCTGCAGATCCACGGCGGCATGGGCTACACCCGAGAGCTGCCGATCGAGCGCTGGTACCGCGAACTGCGGCTGCTGCGCATCTACGAGGGCACCGACGAGATCCAGCGCCGCACCATCGCGCGCAACCTGCTCAAGGGGCACGTCAAGCTGGGCGGGGTGCTCGGGTGAGGACCAACGCGGTCGTCGTGCGCGGTGACGAGCCGGCGCGCGTCGAGGAGATCACCCTGCGCGAGCCGGGGCCCGGCGAGGTGCTGGTGCGCGTGGTCGCGGCCAGCCTGTGCCACTCGGACCTGTCGGTGATCAACGGAACGCTGGCGCACGAGAAGCCCGTCGTGCTCGGGCACGAGACGTCCGGGCTGGTCGCCAGGACCGGACCGGACGTGGAGGGCTTCGCCGAGGGCGATCCGGTGCTGCTGCTGTGGAATCCGCCGTGCGGCGACTGCTGGTACTGCGAGCAGGGCGAGCCGTACCTGTGCGAGAACACCGCGCAGCACTGGGCCGGCTCGCACGGCGTGGACGGTGACGGCGCCAAGGTCCACCCGTGCCTCGGGGTCGGCGGTTTCGCCGAGTACACCGTGGTTCCGGCGTCCGCCTGCCGCCGCCTGCCCGCGGACATCCCGCTCGACCTGGCCGCGTTGCTCGGCTGCGCGGTGACCACCGGTGTCGGCGCGGTGCTGTCCACCGCGAACGTCCACAGTGGTCAGTCGGTGGTGGTGGTCGGCCTCGGCGGGGTGGGCCTGGCCGCCGTGCAGGGCGCGCGCATCGCGGGCGCGAACCCGATCATCGCGGTGGACCGGGTCCAGGAGAAGCTCGCGCTGGCCGCCTCGATGGGGGCCACCGACACGCTGCTCGCCGGGCCGGAGGTGCGCAAGCGGGTCAAGGCGCTGACCGGCGGCCGTGGCGCGGACCACGTGTTCGACTGCGTGGGGCTGGCCACGACCATCAAGGAGGGCTGGAAGACCGCTCGGCGCGGGGGCACGCTCACCGTGGTGGGCATCGGAGGCAAGACCGAGGTGGTCGAGTTCAGCTCGCTGGAGCTCTACCACTTCGCCCGCAGCATCCTGACCTGCGTGAACGGTTCGTTCGACCCGGAGCGGGAGCTGCCTGCCTACATCGAGCACGTGCGAGCGGGCCGCCTCGACCTGCCGGCGCTGGTCAGCAAGGAGATCGGCCTGGACGGGGTGCCCGCTGCCCTCGGCGAACTCGCCGAGGGCAAGGTGGCCCGCGTACTGGTCAAACCGGGGGCGTGAGCGCGCAGGGCTGCGGGGAGCAGCCCTGCGCACCACGCGCGAAGGGTCTAGGTGGACTGGGCGCGGACGGCGAGGGGGACGCCGGCCAGGTCCTCCTCGTTGCAGAGGAGCTTGAGGTCGTAGTACGGCCGGCCTTCGCGCTCGTCGTAGTCCAGGTGCAGGGCCAGTACGTCGATGGGCTCACCGAGCCATTCCTGCGCCTGGCGCAGCCAGGTCGCGCAGCGTTCCAGCGCCGCGGGCAGATCGTCGTCACGGAAACCGACCGGGCGATACGGTACGTCCTGTACCTGATCACGGGGGTTCGCCGGGGTCGGCAGACCGGGAGCGAGACCGGATTCGTCCAGTTCGAGTTGGATCGTGTGCTCAGTCACCCTTCGAGCGTCCCCCAGTAATGCCGTCTGAGCAAGGCGCCGCGTGCGGATTTGGCGTGTTCCACACGTCCGCGACCACCGCTCGGCAATATCGGAGATCCGGATCGGGCCCGTTACCGGCGCTTTCCAGCGCCCGCAGCGCCAGCCGGGCGTATTCGGCGGCCAGTGCCTCCAAGGTGAGCGGTCCGCGTGGTGAATACCACCGGGAAACGCCGTTGCACATCTCCAGCAGCGCCAGCCGGGTGATCGACGGCTCGTCGGCGGAGAACACCCCACCGGCGACGCCGTCGGCGATCGCGGAGGTCCACAGCCGCTCGTAGGCGTCCCGCAGGCGCACCACCGGTTCCTGCGCGGCGGGGGAGAGCGCGCGCAGTTCGTTGTCCACCACCCGCGTCTCGTCGGGTCGCAGTGCGTGGCTCATCACATGCAGCGCGACCAGCCTGCCGAGGCGTTCCCGTGGATCCGCAACACCTTCGGTGGCCTTGGCTGCCCCATCGAGCAGCCGTTCCAGGCATTCGCGCATGATGCCCGTGAGCAGTTCCTCCTTGGTGCCCATGTAGTGGTAGAGGCTCGCCGACGACAGCCCCGCGGCCTGCGCCAGGTCGCGGATGCCGGTGCCGTGGAAACCCTTTTCCGCGAACAACCGGACCGCCGCCCGGCGGACGCGGTCGCCGGTGGTCACGGCAGCCACCGGGACTCCGTTCTGTCGTACGCGCCCGCACGCGGGTCTTCCTTGCGCAGTTCGCCCTTGGCCACCCGCTCGGACGGGGTGAGCGGCAGGGTGTCGGCGTAGACCCAGAACCGCGGCACCTTGAAGTACGCCAGCTTTTCCCCGCAGAAGCTCGCGAGTTCCTCCGGGTCGACCGCGCGCTCGCCGGAGAGCACCACGTACGCCTTGATCTCCTCGCCACGCAGTTCGTCCGGGACGGCGATGACCGCGGCGAGCCGGACCTCGGGGTGCAGCAGCAGCGCGCGTTCCACCTCGTCGGCGGAGATGTTCTCACCGCTGCGCCGGATCATGTCCTTGGTCCGGCCCACGTAAAATACGCGGCCACCGGTGTCCATGTGCGCCAGGTCACCGGTGTGGAACCAGCCACCGCGGAACGCGTGCGCGGTCGCCTCGGGATCGTCGTGGTAGCCCTGCATCAGGCCGATGCCGCGGATCAGCAGTTCCCCGGTTTCCCCGCGCGGCAACGGCTTGCCGTGCTCGTCGGCGATCATCACCTCGCGGGCGGAGTTCGGCCTGCCGATGCCGCCGGTGCCGACCAGTTCGTCGTGGTCGGCCACGGAAACCCGGATGTCGCTGCCGGTCTCGGTCATGCCGAACGCCTCGAACCACGGCACGCCCCAGCGCGCCTCCAGTTCGGCGTGCAGGTCGCGGGGGATCGCGGAGGCGAAGATGGCCCGCACGTGGTGCTCGCGGTCCTGCGGGGACTCCGGCTGCCGCAGCAGCAGCGTGGGCATCAGGC
Source organism: Saccharothrix sp. AJ9571 (assembly GCF_021725495.1). NCBI lineage: Bacteria > Bacillati > Actinomycetota > Actinomycetes > Pseudonocardiales > Pseudonocardiaceae > Saccharothrix > Saccharothrix sp. AJ9571. The sequence continues at coordinate 3,304,918 of NZ_CP091382.1, forward strand.
CGAGGCAGTAGAACCAGGTGACCCGGTGTTCACGCACCTTCGCCCAGAAGGTGGACGGGTGGAACCGGTCGAGCACCACCAGCTTCGCCCCGGAAGCCAGCCCCAGTGCCACGTTCCACTGTGGATCGATGTAGTGGAACGGCTGCGCGGTGAGCAGCACGTCGCCGGAGTAGACCTCGGGATCGTGCAGCACCAGCGACTTCGCCAGCGTGGTCCAGTAGCGGTGGGGCAGCACGCAGCCCTTCGGCGCGCCGGTGGTACCGGAGGTGTACTGGACGTTCGCCGCGCGCTCCCCGGCCGCGGTGAATTCCCGCGCGGGCCCCGTTTTGGTCAGCTCGTCCGGCGTGCGCACGCTGCCTTCCGGGGCGATGATGGTGAGCAGGTCGACGAATTCCTCGGCGGCCACCACGAGCTTCGCGCCGGAATGGGTGAGCACGTGTGCGCCGTCGAGTTCGCGGTAGTTGGTGTTGATCGGCACCAGGCTCGCGCCGAGTTTGGCCAGTGCGAGCCAGAGCAACGGGAATTCCGGCTGGTTGCGCAGCATCACCGCCACGCGGTCGCCCTCTTCGACGCCGAGTTCGGCGAGTGCGATGGCGAATTCGGTGCTCTGCGCGTCGATGTCGGCGAAGGTGAGCCGTTCGCCGGTGGCGTCGAAGTGCCAGGCTTCCTTCTCCGGCCACTGCTCGGCGGCCCTGGTGACCAGCGCGACCAGGTCGTCCACTCCGTCGAGCCTTTCGGGGGCCCGGGGGTCGTCCCCCGAGCGTGGGCGCGGCCCGGTCATGACCGGTTCCGGAAGTCGTCGGCCGACTTGGCGAAGTCGGGGGAGGTCTCGGTGATCAGCGCGTGGGCGACCTCGAGTTCGAGGGTGGCCTCCAGCGCCGAGTCGATGCCGTGGTCGATGGCGCGCTTGGCCAGCGTGACCGCGGCCGCCGGGCGCTCGGCGAGCTTCTCCGCCCAGCTCAGCGCGGTGTCGTGCAGGTCGTCGTCGCCGGTCAGCTGGTTCACCAGGCCCATGCCCTTGGCCACCGGCGCCTCGATCTTCTCGCCGAAGAGCAGCAGTTCCCTGGCCTTGAGCGGGCCGACGAGCAGCGGCAGCAGCCGGGACGCCGCCCCGGTCACGCTCAGCCCCAGGCCGACCTCGGGAAAGGCGAACACGGCGTCCGGCGAGGCGAGGATCAGGTCGCAGCCGAGCGCGAACTCGGCCCCGGCGCCCACCGCGTACCCGTGGACCGCGGCGACCACCGGCTGCGGCAGGTTGCGCAGCCGCCGGGTGACCTCCTGCAGCCGCTCGATCCGCTGCCGCGAGTCGCCGGTCTGGATCGGTTCTTTGAGGTCGTGACCGGCGCAGAAGGCGCGCCCGCGCCCGGCGAGCACCACGGCCCGCGCACCGGAGCCCGCCACCGCGTCCAGTGCGGCCAGCAGGTCCTCGACGAGTTCGGCGGAGACGGCGTTGAGCCGGTCCGGCCGGTTCAGCCAGAGTTCGGCGATGCCCTTTTCGACGGTGAGTTCCACGGTGCCGGTCATGGGTTCAGCCTAGACGTCCTATCGATCGATCGATAGGGTGAATTCATGCAGGTGGACGCGGTGTACGAGAACGCGCGGGTATGGACCGGCGAGTCCAGGACCGACGCGCTCGCGGTCCTGCACGGCCGGGTGGTGGCGCTTGGGGACGACGCGCGCGAGCTGTCCGCCCGCCGCCGGGTCGACCTGGGCGGTGCCTCGGTGGTGCCCGGCTTCCACGACGCGCACAACCACATGGCGTGGTTCGGCATGGGCTTGGACGACGTGCCGCTGGGCCCGTGCCGCAGCGTCGACGAGGTTTACGACGCCATCGCCGCTCGCGCCCGTGAGGTGCCGCCCGGCACCTGGATCATCGGCAGCGGGTACGACCAGAACAAGCTCGACGGCGGCCACCCCACCCGGCACGGCCTGGACCGGGCGGCGCCGGAGCACCTGGTGCGGCTGAAGCACACCTCCGGGCACATGACCGTGGTCAACTCGCGGGTGCTCGACCAGCTGGACCTGGCGAACTGCCCGGTCGGCGGGGACGTGGTCACCGACGAGCACGGCTCACCGACCGGACTGCTGCGCGAGCAGGCCCAGCTGCTCCTGCGCCCGCTGACCTACCCGACGCCGCTGGAGACGGTCGTCCGCGGTCTCGGCCGGGCGTCCCGGCGGTACCTGTCCGAGGGCATCACCAGCGTGCAGGAGGCGGGTGTCGGCGGCGGGCTGGTCGGTGAGACGCCCGCGGAGGTCGCCGCCTACCAACTCGCCCGCGAGCGCGGCCTGCTCGGCGTGCGGGCCACGGTCATGGTCGCCTCCAGCGTGCTGCACGACCTGGAAGACGTCGGTTTCGGCATCGACCTGGGCATCCGCAGCGGCCTGGGTGACGAGTGGCTGCGGATCGGGCCGATGAAGCTGTTCGCCGACGGCTCGCTCATCGGCCGGACCGCCGCGATGCACGACGACTTCGCGAACGACCCCGGCAACCGCGGCTACTTCCAGGTCCCCGAGGACGAACTCGCCGAGACGATCCTGCGCGCGCACCGGGCGGGCTGGCAGATCGCCACGCACGCGATCGGCGATCGCGCGGTGACCACCGTGCTGGACGCCTACGAAGCCGCGCTGACCGCGCACCCGCGCGCCGATCACCGCCACCGCATCGAACACTGCGGGGTGCTGCGGCCGCAGGAGGTCGCGAAGCTCGCCGGGCTGGGGCTGATCCCGTCCCCGCAGGGCCGGTTCGTCAACGAGATCGGTGACGGCATGCGCGCCGCGCTCGGGCCCGAGCGCGAAGGCTGGTGCTACCGGCTGCGCAGCGTGCTCGACGCGGGGTGTGTCCTGCCCGCCAGCTCGGACCGCCCGGTGGTGGACGGCGCGCCGCTGCTCGGCCTCAACGACATGGTCCGGCGCGAGACCGCGGCCGGGTACGTGCTCGGCCCGCAGGAGCGGCTGACCCCGGAACAGGCCCTGCGCGCGTACACGCACGGCTCCGCCTATGCCGCCTTCCGGGAGCACGAGCTCGGCACACTCACGCCGGGCAAGCTGGCCGATTTCGTGGTGTTGTCAGCGGATCCGACGGTGGCCGAGAGCCTGCCGGAGGCCAGGGTGCTCGCGACGGCTGTGGCGGGTGAGATCGTCCACGAGTAGTTCGGGGGTCCGGGGGTTGTCCCCCGAGCGGCCAACACAGAGTAGTTCGGGGGTCCGGGGGTCGTCCCCCGAGCGGACAACACAGAGGAGGACTGATGCCCGTTCGCGACGCGGTCGCCGGCGACATCGAGGAGATCTGCGCGCTGATCGAAGAGCACGCTGTCTACGAAGGCAAGGACGACCTGAAGCTGGACCGGGACGAACTGGGCGGGTTCCTGTTCGGGCCGTCGCCGAAGGCCTGGGTGCTGATCGCCACGCCGCCGGACTCGGCCGAGGTCGCCGGGTTCGCCTTCTGCTCGTGGAACTTCTCCACCTGGGAAGCACGCCCCGGGATCTGGCTGGACGACCTGTTCATCCGTCCGGAACACCGCCGCCACGGCCTCGGCCGCGAGCTGCTCGACGAGCTGGCCGCCCGCACCCCCGGCCGGGTCGAATGGGACATGCAGGCCGGGAATGCCAAGGCGGAAGCCTTCTACACCCAGCTCGGCGCCGAGCCGGTCCCCGGCTGGATCCGCTACCGCTGGCGGCCCGGCCGGAACCCGTAGGCTGTGGGGCATGTCTGACAGCACCATTCGGCGGTCGTCGTCCATCGAGGACTACGTCCGGGCGATCTACGGGCTGGTGGAGCGCGGCGAGGCGGTGTCGAACACCTCGCTGGCCGGACGGCTGGAGGTGAGCCCGTCCTCGGTGTCGGGCATGGTCACCAAGCTGGCCCAGCTGGGCCTGGTCGCGCACGTGCCGTACCGGGGGATCGAGCTGACCGCCGAGGGCCACCGGCTGGCCCGCGCGGTGCTGCGGCGGCACCGGCTGATCGAGACTTACCTGGTGTCCGAGCTGGGCTACACCTGGGACGAGGTGCACGCCGAGGCGGACGCGCTGGAGCACTCCGTGTCCGACCGGCTGATCGACCGCATCGCGGCGAAGCTGGGCAACCCGGTGCGCGATCCGCACGGCGACCCGATCCCGGCCGTCGACGGCAGCATCGAGGAACTGCCGACGGCCATCCTCGACGAGCTGCAGCCGGGTGTGGTCGGCGAGATCGTGCGCGTCTGGGACACCGACCCCGACCTGCTGCGCTACCTCACCGAGCACGCGATCAACCTCGGTGAGCGCATCGAGGTGGTGGAGCGCCAGCCGTTCGGCGGCCCGATCGTGGTCCGGGTCGGCTCACCGCCGGACGCCGCCACGCACGCGCTCGGCAAGGAGATCGCGCAGGCGCTCAGCGTGGCCGTGCGCCCCCGTTGAAGTCCCGTTAGGACCTTTCCACCGGTTGGAGATTCGCCCTCCCGCACGGGCATTGTTGCGCTTGGGGAGCGGGTCTACCGATCAAGCCGCCGCCGGGAATACGCTGCTGGGCCGGGTACCAGGAGCGGAGTCGCGATGACCGTGCGCACCGAAAGCCGTGAGGTCCGGGTTCTGCTGGAGAGCGGTCCGTTCGCGGCCGCGCTGCGAGCCGCCATCCGGGCGCGTGGCCTGGGCCTGGAGCGCATCCGGTTCCGGCTGCTCGATCGCGGCGTGCCGGTCAGCCTGGCCACGCTGAGCTACTGGCAGTCAGGCCGCTGCCGCCCGGAACGCCCTGAGTCGCTGGCCGCGCTGACCGAGCTGGAGGACGTGCTCGAGGTGCCGCCCGGCTCACTCACCCGCCTGCTCGGCCCACCGCGGCGGCGGACCCCAGCCGCCTTTGCTGCACCACGCCAGCCCCGATCGCGACCGCGGTGACCAGCAGGGTCAGCAGCATGGAGGTCCGGCTGGACCCGTTGACCAGCATGGCCACCACCACCGCGGCGAGCACCACCACGACCAGCAGCGACAGCACCGGGAACGCCCACATCCGCAGGGACAACCCGGCCTCGCCGCCTTCGCGGCGCACCCGCAGCCTGCCGCGGATCTGGGTGGCGGTGATCCACAGGTAGACGATCAGCGCCACCGCGCCCGAGGAGTCGATGAGGAAGGTGAACACCGTCTCGGTGGGCAGGAAGTAGTTGGCCACCACGGTGGCGAAGCCCATCGACGAGGACGCGAGCACCGCGCCCACCGGCACGCCGCGGTGGTTCGTCCGGCCGAACACCGGCGGCGCCTCCCGGCGGCCCGCCATCGAGTAGAGCATGCGCGAGGAGGCGTAGACCCCGGAGTTCAGGCAGGACAGCACCGCGGTCAGCACGATCAGGTCCATGACCACGCTCACCGCCGGGAAGCCCAGCTCGCCGAGCACGGCGGCGTACGCCGCTGGCGGTGACCTCGGCGGAGTTCCACGGCAGCAGCGTCACCACCACCAGGATCGACCCGATGTAGAAGACCAGGATCCGCCACACCACGCTGCGCATGCTCTTGCGCACGGCGTCCTCGGGGTGCTGCGCCTCGCCCGCGGCGACGGTGACCATCTCGGTGCCGAAGAAGGACAGGAACACCACGGTCATCGCGGTCAGCACCGCGCCCCAGCCGTGGGGCAGGAAGCCGCCCTGGCCGGTCAGGTTGCTCATCCCGGGCGCCGGGTGGTCGCCGAACAGGCCCAGTATCGCGCTCACGCCCAGCGCGATGAAGAGCGCGATCGCAGCCAGGACGGGATCGACGGCACCAGCTTGACGGTGATCGCGGCACCGGTGATCGCCTCGAAGCCGATGATCACGCACCACTGGTAGGCGTACAACCAGCCGATCGTGATGCCTGCCCACGGGCCCAGCTCGCGGGTGGCGTAGGTGGCGAACGACCCGGTGTCCGGCGAGGCGACCGCCAGCTCGGCCAGCATCCGCATCACCAGCACGACGACCACACCGGCCACCACGTAGGCGATGAGCACGCCGGGACCGGCGGTTTTGATGGCTTTGCCGCTGCCGACGAACAGCCCGGCGCCGATCACCCCGCCGATCGCGATCATCGACAGCTGCCGGGTGCTCAGCGCGTGGTTCAGTTCGCTCATGCCGCCCCCTGGACCCTGCTCGACGTTGGGGGCAGAGTTTGATCTCATCACCGGTTCGGGTCAAATCAGGGACGGGGAGTGGGATGCGCGCGGTGGTGTTCGAGGAGTACGGGGTTCGCCCGGTTTTGCGCGAGGTGCCCGATCCCGTGCCGTCCGCCGATGGCGCGGTGATCACCGTCGAGGCGACCGGGGTGTGCCGCAGCGACTGGCACTCGTTGCAGGGGCACGACTCCAGCGTCCGGCTGCCGCACGTGGCCGGGCACGAACTGGCCGGGCGGATCAGCGCGCTGGGCCCCCAGGTGCGCGGGTGGTCGATCGGGGATCGGGTGACTGTGCCGTTCGTGTGCGCGTGCGGGACATGCGCGCAATGCGTGGCAGGGCACCAGCAGATCTGCGATCGGCAGTTCCAGCCGGGCGCCACGCACTGGGGCTCGTTCGCCGAGCGGGTCGCGATCGACTGGGCCACGGCCAATCTGGTGCGGTTGCCCGACGAACTCGGCTTCGTCACCGCCGCCGCGCTCGGCTGCCGGTTCGCCACGGCGTTCCGCGCGGTGGTGCGGCAGGGGGAAGTCCGTGCGGGGCAATGGGTCGCCGTGCACGGGTGCGGTGGCGCGGGGATCTCGGCGGTGCTGCTCGCGGTCGCCGCGGGCGCGCGGGTGGTCGCGGTGGACCTCTCACCGGCGGCACTGGCGCTCGCCGTCGACCTCGGTGCCGAGGCCACCGTCTCCGGGGGTGACACGGCTTCGGCGGTCAAGGAGATCACCGGCGGCGGGGCGCACCTGTCGCTGGACTGCGTGGGCTTGCCGGCGACCTGTGCCGCTTCTGTTTCTTCTCTGCGCAAGCGGGGGATCCACGTGCAGGTCGGGCTGATGCCCCCGGAGCAGGGCGTTGCGCCGATCGCGATGCACGAGGTGATCGCGGGGGAGCTGCGGATCGTCGGCACGCACGGGCTGCAGGCGCACGAATACCCGGAAATGCTGGGCTTGGTGGCGTCCGCCGGGCTCGACCTCGACCGGCTGATCGGCCGCCGGATCAGCCTCGACGAGGTGCCGGACGCGCTGGTGGCGATGGACGAACCGGTGGCCGCGCACAGCGGCGTGACTGTCGTCGACCGCATGAGCTAGCGAAATTGTCGGTGCTGCCCGGATCATTCCCTGCGTGGCTTCCACGGGCGAACGGCTGATCGGCACCGACGAGATCGACGAGCCGGAATGGGCGGCGGTCGATCGGCGCGTCGCTGCCTCGAGCACCTGGGCGACGTTGCGGGCGATGCCGCGTGCCGCCGCGATGGTGGTCGGGCTGGCCTGGCAGACCTCGCCGCGGCTGACGGTGCTGCTCGGCGTGCTGCAGGTGCTGTCCGGCTGCGTGACGGCGTTCGGCCTGCTCGCCACGGCCGACGTGTTCACCCGGTTGCTGGAGGAGGGGCCGACGCCCGATCGGGTGCTCGGGTCGCTGCCCGCGATCGGGGTGCTGGTCGCGTCGTACGCGGTGCGCGCGCTGCTGGAGTCGGCGGTCGGCGCGGTGCAGGGCGAGCTGAAACCGCGGGTGGAGCGGCTGGCCGAGGACGAGGTGACCGTCGCCGTGGTCACGGTCGACCTGATCGCCTTCGAGGACGCGGATTTCCGGGAGCTGGCGCGGCAGGGCGGGCAGTACGGGGTGCGGGCGGTGGCGCAGAGCGTCACCCGGTTGTCGGACCTGTGCTCGTCGCTGATCGCGATGCTGGCGGCGGTGGTCACCGCGGGATTGCTGAACCCGTGGCTGGCGCCGGTGCTGCTGGTCGCCGCGGTGGCGGACGGCTGGGCGTCGATGCGGGTGGCGAAGCTGAACTACCGGACGTTCCTGCACATGGTCGGGCGGCAGCGTCGCAAGTGGATAGTCGACGACGTGCTCACCGGGCGGGACGCGTCGCTGGAGCGGCACGCGCTGACGCTGCAGTCACCGCTGCTGGCCGAGCACCGCGCGTTGTGCGACGAGCTGACCGAGTCGGACGTGCGGCTGGAGCGGCAGACCACGGTGATCCGGTTGCTGGGCCGGGTGCTGGCCGGGCTCGGCACCGGGCTGGCGTACGTGGTGCTCGGGTGGCTGCTGTACACGGGCGCGATGGACCTGGCGCTGGCGGGCACGGCGGTGGTGGCGATGCGAACGGCCTCGTCTTCGCTGTCGAACACGATCTACGCGGTGAACTCGTTGTTCGAGGAGTCGTTCTACGTGGATTTCCACCGGGAGCTGAAGGAGCAGTCGCGCCTGCGGGCGCGGCCCCCTTCGGAGGTGCCCGCACCACGGAACCCGGCGACCATCCGGCTGGAGGACGTCTCGTTCACCTATCCGGGGCAGGAAAAGCCCGCGCTGGACGGGATCTCGCTGACCTTGCGGCGGGGTGAGGTGGTCGCGCTGGTGGGGTCGAACGGGAGCGGCAAGACCACGCTGGGGAAGGTGCTGACCGGCCTGTACCTGCCGACGAGCGGACGGGTCTACTGGGACGACGTGGATGTCGCCTCGGTGGACGCGTTCTCGCTGCACGAGCAGGTCGCGGTGATCTCGCAGGAACCGACGCGGTGGCCGATGACCGCGGGGAACAGCATCCGCATCGGCCGCCTCTCGCGTCCGTCCTCGGGGCCACAGTGGACTTCCGCGCTGACGAACTCGGGCGCCGACGAGGTACTGGACGAGCTGCCGAAGGGCCCGGACACCGTCGTCTCGCGCTACTTCAAAGATGCCCAGGAACTCTCGGGCGGGCAAGCGCAACGGTTCGCCGTCGCCCGCGGCATCTTCCGCGACGGCGCCATCCTCATCGCCGACGAACCCACCGCGGCACTCGACGCGAAAGCCGAAGCCCGCGTCTTCGCCGGCCTGCGCCACGCCACCACCACCCACGACGGCACCCGCCGCACCACCGTCCTGGTCACCCACCGACTGGCGAACATCCGCCACGCGGACCGCATCCTCGTCATGGACGCCGGCCACCTCATCCAAGACGGCACCCACGCCACCCTCATGCAAACCCCAGGCCTATACCGCGACTACTACACCCTCCAAGCCACCCCCTACACCTAACCCCACCCCCACCTCCGCCGAACCCACATTCAGACACCCGAGTTCCACGCTCACGCACCCGAACCCCACGTTCGCGCACCCGAGTTCCACATTCGCGCACCCGAACCCCACGTTCGCGCACCCGAACCCCACATTCAGGCAGGCGAACTCCACGTTCGGACGCCCGAGTTCCACACCCATGCAGCCGAAACCCACGCTCCGGCAGCCGAGTTCCACATTCATGCACCCGAGTCCCACATTCAAACGCCCGAGTTCCACCTTCAGCATTCGAGTCACACGCTCGGGCGGGTGACTTCAGGTTCGAGCACCCGAGTCACACGCATGCAGCCACGTTCCGCGTTCAGGCAGGAGAATCCCGCGTTCGTGCACCCGAGTTCCACTTTCATGCACCCGAGTTCTACGTTCGCGCAGCCGAATCCAACATTCAGGCAGATGACCCCAACGTTCAGGCAGGAACTTCACGTTCAGTAGCCGAAACCCGCATTACCGCAGCTGAACCCCACACTTGGGCGCCCGAGCCCCACGTTCGGGTAGGCGACCCCCGCGTTCCTGTGGCCGAGCTCGTCACTCAGGCACCCAGGTTTCACATATCCACAGCCGAGTCCAATGGTCCGGCACCCGAGTCCTACGTTCGCGCGCCCGAGTTCTACGTTCGAGCAGCCGAGCCCCACCGTCGGGCAGCTGAATTCCGCGTTCAGGGCTCGGGTCCGCAGCGGAGGCCTTCCACGCCCATGCAGCCGAGTTCCCCGTAACCGAGTTCCGTGCTGAAGGAGGCAAGTGCCGCGCTCGGGCGCCCCGAGTTCCGCATTCCGGCAGCTGAGTCCCACGTTCGCGCAGCCGAACTCCACGTTCAGGCAGCTGAAACCCACATTCCTGCAGCTGAGTTCCGCATTCAGGTAGCCGAGTCTCACGTTGAGGTAGCCGAGTTCCACGCTAACGCAACCGAGGTCGGCGCTCACGCAGCCGAATCCGGTATTCAAGCAGCCGAGGTAGGCGGGAAGTCGTAGGCGGGAACCCCGAAGCGAAGGGTCACCGTGGGCGGGTGGCGTAGGTGCGTGCCTTCGCCCGGTTTCCGCATACCCGCATGCTGCACCACCGCCGCGCGCCTCGGGGGGACGAGTCCCAGAAGGCCCAGTAGCAGTTGTCGCCTGGGCACAGGCGTAGGCGTTGCCATGAACCGGCGGCCTGCGCCCGGGCGTATCCGATGGCCAGCTGGGTCAGGGCCCGCATGATCGGGGTGGTCGCCTGCGGTTCGAAATCAGGCCCCGAAGTGGCGGCGAACGGCAGGCGCGCGAAGCAGCTTACGTCCACCGGCTCGACGTCCGCGTGGTTCGCCAGCGCCAGGCCCCGCAGGGCCGACCGCAGGGAGAGGGCCAGGCGGAATTCGCGGGCAGAAGCCGGGGCCGAATCCACCATGAAACGCGAAGCCAGCCAACTGGTCAGGGCCGCGGCATCCGTCAGCTCGTCCGTCCCTTCCTCGACATCCATCGAGTTCACGAACGCCAGCACCGGCTCCAGGTACTCCGGCAGCACCAGCGGCGCTCCTGCCACACCAACCACCTCCCGGCTTGACAACCCGAGTGTAACCGATAGAGGCTTATAACCGGTTATGCCTCGCAACAGGTTAGGAGATCCGGTGTCCAAGCAGGCCCAGGCCCCGCCGCACCTTCGCAACGAGTGGTCGTTGCTGGTCTTCACCGCCACCACCAACCTCGCCGACGCGGTCACCAAGGTCGCGCTGCCCCTCCTCGCCGCCTCCCTGACCCGCTCGCCGACCCTCGTCGCGGGTGTCGCGGCGATGCTCTCCCTGCCCTGGCTGCTCACCGCGCTGCACATCGGTGTCCTGGTCGATCGGCTCAACCGCCGCAGCCTCATGGTCGCCGCCGAGGTGGCGCGCCTGGCGTCGATCGCCGTCGCCCTCGCGGCCTACCTGACCGGCGCGCTGTCCCTCCCGCTGATCTTCGGCGTCGCCGGGGTGCTCGGCGTCGCGGAGGTGGTCGCGCTGACCGCGGGCGCCTCGATCATCCCGGCCGCCGTCGCACCCCTCCGGCGGCACAAGGCGACCGCGCGCATCACGGCGGTCGAGTACCTCTGCAACGGATTCCTCGGCGCGCCCGTCGGCGGCTTCCTCGTCGCCGCGGGCGCTGGGCTCGCGCTCGGCGTGACCGGCCTCGTCTATGCCGCCGGTGCGCTGCTCCTCCTGATCCTCGCCGGCGATTTCGCCGCGAAACCCGTCGAACGCCGCTCCGTCCACCTCGAGATCCGCGACGGCCTCACCTTCCTCTGGCAGCACCGGGTTCTCCGCACCATGGCCCTCCTCGTCGCGGTGATGGCCGGTGCGTGGAACGCGTGGCTGGCGATCCTGCCGCTCTACGCCGTCGCCCCCGGACCGCTCGGCTTCGACGCCCGCGGCTACGGCCTGCTCCTCACCTGCCTCGGCGCGGGCGGCGTGCTCGGGGCGCTCATCGTCGGCCCGGTCAACCGGCTGGTCGGCCGCCGCTGGGCGATGTTCGCCGACCTGGTCGGCTCGGTGCTCCTCGTCGCCGTGCCCGCCTTGTGGACCAGCGCCTGGGCGGTCGGCGCGGCCGCGTTCGCCGCCGGGGTCGGCGGCACGATGTGGACGGTCAACGCGCGCCTGCTCGGCCAGGAACTGGTCCCCGACCACCTGCTCGGCCGGTTCAACGCCGCGTACCGACTGGTCAGCTGGGGTGCCGCGCCGGTCGCCGCCGCGCTCGCCGGGGTGCTCACCGAACTCGCCGGCTTCAGCGTGGCGTTCGGCTTCTTCGCGGCCCTCGGCGCGCTGACGATCGTCCCGTTCTTCCGGGTGATGACCGCCGAAGCCCTCCGAACGCGAGAGTAGGGCGAACCCCACCCTCCCTGCACCGGTGCACCCCAGTGCCCCGGCCGCCACCACGCGGAACGCTCGACCCATGACCGTAAGGCGTATCGCGCGCTGGAGCGCGACCCATCCGTGGCAGGCCATCGTGGGGTGGCTCGCCTTCGTCCCGATCGCCTTCGCCGCCGGCACCCTCACCGGCACGAACCAGGCCCAGGGCCCGGACTTCTGGATCGGGGAGGCGGGCCGGGCGGAAGCGACGGCCGCCGAGGGCGGGGTTTCCCGGCCAGCGGTGGAGAACGTGCTCATCACGCCCGCCGCCGAACCGGTCGCGGCCGAGGTCGCCCAGCGGGTGCGCGGCCTCGAAGGCGTGGCCGACGTCGCCGAGCCGGAGGTCTCGCCGGACGGCCGCAGCCTGCTCGTGGTGATCACCATGGCCGGTGACGACCAGCAGGCGGGCGACCACGTCGAACCGGTCCTCGAGCAGACCGGCGCGGTGGCCGCCGCGCATCCGGAGGTCCGCCTGGTGCAGACCGGCGATGCGTCGGTGGAACGCGGTCTCAGCGCGCAACTCGGCCAGGGTGTGCTGGTCACCAAGGCCATCACGCTGCCGGTGACGCTGCTCATCCTGTTCTTGGTCTTCGGTTCACTGCTGGCCGCCGGAATTCCGCTGCTCCTCGCGCTCACCGCCATCCTCGGCTCGGTCGGGCTCTATGGCCTGGCTTCAGCGTTCTTCCCGGACGCGGGCGGCGCGGTCACCAGCATCCTGCTGATGATGGGCATGGCCGTCGGCGTCGACTACTCACTCTTCGCGCTGAAACGCGTGCGTGAGGAGCGTGATCGGTCGAACGGAGAATTGAGCCATGTGGCCGCGGTCGAGATCGCCGCCGCGACCTCGGGACGCGCGATCGTGGTGTCCGGGGCGGCCGTGATCGTCTCGCTGGCCGGACTTTACCTCGCCGGTGACGTCATCTTCTCGTCGATCGCCACCGGCACGATCATCGTGGTCGCGGTCGCCGTGCTCAGCGCGCTGACCGTGCTCCCCGCGCTGCTGGCGAAGCTCGGCCCGCGCATCGAAGGCAAGCGCCACGCCCGGCCGTCCAAGCTGTGGGACCGGCTGCTTCGCCCAGCCGTCGAACACCCGGTGCCGACGCTATTGGTGGGCCTGCTGCTGATCGGCGCGCTCGCCATCCCGGGCCTGAACATGAAGCTCGGCGTCGAAGGCATCAACACCTTCCCGCGTTCGGTGCCGGAAATCGCGGCCTACGACGAACTCGTGGCCGCCTTCCCCGATCGCGGCGCGTCGCACATGGTCGTCATCCGCGGGGAGACCGCCGAACTGGCCGCTGACGCGGTCGCCGGGCTGAGCACCGCGGACTCACGTGTCGTGTCCTCTGTGGACGGCAAGATCCAGCGACTGGAGCTGCCGATCCCGTACTCGGCGGGCACCCCGGAAGCCGACAGCTCACTGGCGCAACTGCGGGCTCAGCCGGTGCCGCCGGGGGTGTCGATCGCGGTGTCGGGTGAACCCGCTCGCGGCGTCGACTACTCGGCGCACCAAGGGGAACGACTGCCGTGGGTGGTCGGGTTCGTGCTGCTGGCCACGTTCGTGATGATGGCGCTGGCCTTCCGCTCGCTGGTCATCGGCGCGCTCGGCCTGGTGCTCAACCTGCTTTCGGTGCTGGCCGCGTGGGGTGCGCTGGTGGTCGTCTTCCAGAGCACCTGGGCGGAGGGCCTGCTCGGCTTCACCTCCACCGGGTTCATCGGCTCACGCACCCCGCTGATGCTCTTCGCGATCCTTTTCGGACTGTCGATGGACTACCAGATCTTCGTGGTGAGCCGGATCCGCGAGGCGGTCGCCCGCGGCCTGCCGACCAGGGAGGCGGTGGTCGACGGCATCACCGGCTCCGCGCGCGTGGTGACCAGTGCCGCGCTCGTGATGGTCTCGGTCTTCGTCGGCTTCATGTTCATCGACCGGATCGAGATGAAGCAGATCGGCCTCGGGCTGGCGCTGGCGGTGCTGCTGGACGCGGTCATCGTCCGGATCCTGCTGCTGCCGGCCGCGATGTCGTTGCTGGGCCGGGTTTCCTGGTGGCCGGGTCGGATCCCGGAGCCCGCACCGGCGCTCAGGACCCCGGCAGGTCGAGTCTGATCCGGCAGCCGGTATCGCCGACCACGGCGATCCGGCCGCCGTGCAGTTCGGCGACCCACCGGGCGATGGCCAGACCGAGCCCGGTGCCGCCGTCGCCGGCGCGTTCCCCGCGGGTGAACCGGTCGAACACGCGCTCGCGGTCGGCCGGTGCGATGCCCGGCCCGTCGTCGGCGACCTCGATGGCGAGGCCGGCGCCCATCGCGGTCGCGCGCACGCGGACTTCGCCGTCCGCGGGTCCGTGGCGGACGGCGTTGTCCAGCAGGTTCGCCACGACCTGGTGCAGGCGTTCCCGATCGGCGAAGGCCCGCGCGCCGGGTGGGCTCACTTCGACGGTGAACCGCACGTCCGCCCGGGTTTCCGCGACGGCTTCCCGCAGCAGCGGCTCGATCTCGAACGACTCGCGGTGCAGCGGCTGGACACCGGCGTCGATCCGCGACAGGTCGAGCAGCTCGGTGACCAGCCTGCCGAGCCGTTCGGTCTGCCCGAGCGCGGTCTTCAACGCGTCTTCGCCGGTCACCCCGTCGACGGCGTTCTCCAGCACGGCCCGCAGCGCGGTGATCGGCGTGCGCAGCTCGTGCGAGACGTTCGCGATCATCTCGCGCCGCTGCTGGTCGGCGGCGCCCAGATCGGCGGCCATCCGGTTGAACGCCAGCGCCAGCTCGCCCACCTCGTCCCGCGAGGTCGCGCGGACGCGCCGCGAATAGTCGCCCTCGGCCATCGCGCGGGCGGCCGCGGTCATCTGCCGCAGCGGCTTGGTCATGCCGTGTGCCAGCACCTGCGTGGTGACCAGCGCGATGACCAGCGCGGCGAGCGCGGTCCGCGGCGGCAGCCAGCCGATCTGGTAGCGGAAGAAGACCAGTGCCGCCCCGGTCGCGCCCATCACCAGCAGGCCGAGCTTCAGCTTGATGGAGCGGACCGGGTCGAGCGGCCGGGGCAGGCTCATCGGGCCTCCAGTGCGTAACCGACGCCGTGCACCGTGCGGATCAGGTCGGCGCCGAGCTTGCGGCGCAACGCTTTCACGTGACTGTCCACTGTGCGCGGTGGGCCTTCCCAGCCCCAGACCTGCGAAACCAGCTCTTCGCGGGTGACCACGGCGTCCGGTCGCCGCGCGAGGTTGGCCAGCAGTTCGAACTCGATCGGGGTCAGGTGCGATTCGCTGCCCGCCCGGCGCACGCGGCGGCGGACCGGGTCGATCTCCAGGTCACCGACGACGATGCGCTCGGGCTCGGCCGCCGCCGTGCGCCCGGCGCGCCGCAGCAGCGCGTGCACGCGGGCGGCCAGTTCCCGGATGGAGAACGGTTTGGTCAGGTAGTCGTCGGCGCCGACGGCCAGCCCCACCAGCAGATCGTTCTCGTCGGCGCGCGCGGTGAGCATCAGCACCGGTACCGGGCGGCGGGCCTGGATGCGCCGGCACACCTCGAGACCGTCGTACCCGGGGAGCATGATGTCGAGGACCACCAGGTCGGGCTCGGTCGCTTCGGCGGCGGCGACCCCGGCCGGTCCGTCGTGCGCGACCTGCACCTCGAACCCCTCGGCCCGCAACCGGGCGGCGACCGATTCGGCGATGGTCCGCTCGTCCTCCACGATCAGCACTCTTCGCTGCATGCACGGACTCTAGGCTGAACAGGGAAAATGCGGTCAACCGCACACCTGAGCGAATCGCGGCTCGATTTTGTCGGACCCGGGTGCGAACATGTGTTCGTGTCCGATCAACATCAACTGCTCGTGCGGGTGCGCAAGCTGCTCGCGAAGGCCGAGGACCCGGCGGTCACCGAAGCCGAGGCCGAGGCGTACAACACCAAGGCGGCCGAGCTCATCGCCCGCTACGGGATCGACCGCGCCGTGCTGGCCGCGGCCGGGCGCCACACCGACACCATCACCAGTGTCAAGATCCCGATGCACAACCCGTACAGCAAGGACAAGGCCCAGCTGCTGAGCTGCGTGGCCGATCCGCTGCGGTGCCGGGTGGTGCTGCTCTGCCGCGGCCAGACCGTGCAGGCGGTCACCGTGTTCGGCTTCCGGTCCGATCTGGACCGGGTGGAACTGCTGTACACCAGCCTGTTGCTGCAGGCGACCACCCAGCTGGCCAGGGTGCGGCCGGGCTGGGCCGGGCAGGGGCAGACGGTCGCGGCCTACCGGCGCACCTGGCTGGCCGGGTTCTCCTCGGCCGTGCGCCTGCGTCTCAAAGCCGCGGAGTCCCGAGCCGTCGCCGAACACGACGAGCCCGGCGGTGCGTCCGCCGAACTCATCGTGCTGGACCGGAAGAAGCTGGTCAACGACGCCTACGACGCTCAGTACGGCAGGCTGCGCAAAGCCTCACCCCGCCACCTCTCCGGCACCGGCTACACCGATGGCCACTTCGCCGGACGGCGGGCGAACCTCGGCAGCACGCACCTGAAAGGCGGTGGTATCGCGCTACCCGCCCGCACCGCTTCCTGACTCCGGCACCCTCTCGCCGCCTTCGCCCGGCCGACGCTGGGCTGGATGACGCTGGGCTGGATGACGCAGGGCTGACCCGGCTCGGGGTGGCTGTTGCCTGCCCGATCGTGCGCCTTGCTCGGTCAGGCTCGGTGGCTTGGTCGCCTGGACCTGGCCGACACTGGAGCTTGATGACGCGCAGGGCTGATCGCGGCCGACTGGTGTGGCCCCGTGCGGGCTTGCTGTTCGGCCGTGGTGCCCGTTTCGGCTGGGGATGGCTGCTGCTTGCCCGATCGCGTGCTTTGCCCGGTCAGGCTCGGTGCACCTGGAACGGGGAGAAGCTCTGCGCCACCGGCATCAGTTCGAGCACGTTCACGTTGACGTGCGCGGGCTGCGCGGTGACCCAGTGCACCGATTCGGCGATGTCCTCGGCGGTCAGCGGCTGCATGCCCGAGTACACCTCGTCCGCCCGGTTCTGGTCGCCTTCGAAGCGGACCACGGAGAACTCCGTGCCGCCCACCATGCCGGGTTCGACCGAGGTCACGCGCACGCCGGTGCCGTGCAGGTCGCTGCGCAGGTTCAGGCTGAACTGGTGCACGAAAGCCTTGGTGGCCCCATACACGTTGCCGCCGGGGTACGGGTAGGTGCCCGCGACCGAACCCAGGTTGACCACGTGCCCGCGGCCCCGGTCGACCATGCCGGGCAGCGCCGCGCGCGTGCAGTGGACCAGGCCGGCGCAGTTGGTTTCGATCATCTGCTGCCAGTCGTCCGGATCGGCCTGGTGCGCCGGCTTGAGGCCCTTGGCCAGGCCGGCGTTGTTGACCAGCACGTCGACCTCGGCGAAGGCGGCGGGCAGGTCGGCGAACGCCGCGTTCACCGCCTCGCGGTCGCGCACGTCCAGTTCCAGCGGGTGCACCGAGTCGCCCAGTTCGCCGGCGAGTTCGGCGAGCTTGTCCGCACGCCGCGCGGTGGCGATCACCTTGGCGCCCTCGGCGGCGAACCGGCGGACGATCGCGGCGCCGAAGCCCGCGCTGGCCCCGGTGACGAAGACGGTTTTCTGTCGCGTACTCACGAGCCGAACCGTACTTCCCCGCCCCGGGCACCCGCGAACGAAGAGAGGAACGCCTCAAGCGTGGCGTCGAACTCGTCTCGCCGTTCGAGATTGGGCATGTGCGCGGCACCGTCGATGACGACCAGCTTCGAACCGCTGATGCGCCGGTGCATGAGTTCGGCCTCCGCGACCGGCGTGTACTCGTCATCCGAGCCCACCACGATCAGCGTGGGCACCGCGACCGTGCCGAGCGATTCCACGTAGTCCAGGCGTTCCGCGCGACCACGCAGTGCCGCCGCCGCGCCCTCCGCCGGTGCACCCCGCATCATGCCGAGCACGTGCTCGCCGACCGCGGGCAGCGCTTCGAGATTGTGCGGCGCGACCATCTTCGACAGTACCTCGTCGGCATACGGGCCGAGACCCTCTCGCAGCAGCCGGTCGGCGGTCTCGTTGCGAAACCGCTTGCCCGCCTCCGTTTCCCCGACCGGCGAGGTGTCGGCGAGCAGCAGCCCGCGCACCCGCTCCGGGAACAGCCGGTGGAACTCCATCACGATCTGCCCGCCCATGGAGAGGCCGCCGAGCACGATCCGGTCCACGTCGAGCCGGTCGAGCAGTTCACCGAGATCGCGGGCGAAGGTCTCCAGGTGGGTTTTGCCCGGCACCACGGTGGTTTCGCCGTAACCCCGCAGATCGGGCGCGATCACCCGCCACTGGGCACCGGCGAACCGCTCGATCTGCGGCTGCCACATGGACCGGTCGAAGGGGTGCCCGTGCACCAAGACCAGCGGTTCGCCGGTGCCTTGATCGGTGTATTCCACCGAAATTGCATCGAGGTCAATTCTGGGCATCGTGCCTGCTCTCGGGTAGCTGGTTGACAATCGCAGGCTATGCCCGAGTAGATTGCCTAGGCAATGAAAACAATTACCTCGGTGCAATTTGGGACAATGCATGGATGACTACCGGCTGATCGCCGACCGCCTCGCCGCCGACATCGGCGAGGGCAGGCTTCGCCCCGGCGACCGCCTGCCACCCCAGCGTCGGTTCGCCCGCGAGCACGGCATCGCCGCGTCGACCGCGACCCGCGTCTACAGCGAGCTGGTCCGCCGCGGGCTGGCCGTCGGTGAGGTCGGCCGCGGCACCTTCATCCGCGCGGCGGGCCCGCCCGCCGATCCCGCGCTCGCTGACCCGGCCGCGGCCCCGATCGACCTCGAACTCAACTTCCCGCTGCTGCCCGAGCAGGCGGAACTGCTGGCCAAGAGCCTGAGCGGACTGCTCCGGCCGGAGGCGCTGGGGGAGGGGTTGCGGCCGACCACGCCATCCGGGACGGCGGTGGTGCGCGAGACTTCGGCGGCCACCCTCGCCCGCGGTGGCTGGACGCCCGATCCCGGCAAGATCCTCTTCGCCGGCAACGGCAGGCAGGCCATCGCGGCGACATTCAGCGCGCTGGCCGGGATCGGCGAGCGCATCGCCGTCGAAGCGCTCACCTACCCGGTGGTCAAGGCGATCGCCACGCGGCTCGGCATCACCCTGGTGCCGATCGAAGTGGACGCCGACGGCATGGTGCCCGACGCCGTGCGCGCGGCCCACCGGATCAGTCCGCTGCGGGCCGTGTACGTGCAGCCCGCGGTGCAGAACCCGCTCGGCATGACCATGTCGGCCGGGCGGCGGCAAGCGCTCGCCGAGGCGCTGACCGAACTCGGCGTGCCCGCGATCGAGGACGGCATCAACGGTTTCCTCCGCGACGACCTGCCGCCACTGCTCGCCCTCGCACCCGAACAGGTGATCCTGGTGGACAGCCTGTCCAAGCGGCTCTCGCCCGGCATGAGCCTCGGCTTCGTGGTGCCGCCGGGCCGCTTCGCCGACCGGATCGCCGCCGCGATGCGCTCGGGTGGCTGGACAGCGCTGCGGTTCGGCATGGAGGTCGCCACCCGTTGCATGGCCGACGGCACGCTCGCCGAGATCGAGGCGGCGAAACGCCTCGACGCGCTGGCGCGACAGGAACTGCGGGCGGAGTGCCTGGCGGAGTTCACCGTCCGCGCGGATCCGCGGTCATTCCATTGCTGGTGGGACCTGCCGGAGCAGTGGCGGGCCGAGACCTTCGTCGCCGCGGCCGCCCGCCGGGGCATCGCGGTGAGCCCGGCGGCCGCGTTCACCGTCGGTGCCGGTCACGCCCCCAGCGCGGTCCGGCTCGCCTTGAGCGGCCCGCCGCCCGCGCAGTTGAAAGCCGCGCTGGATCAGCTGGCCGCACTCGCCCGCGGTACGGCTGAAGACGTCGGGACCGAATGAGCCGGATCGGACAGGTGTAGCACCTGGTACCGGATGCCGTCGGAGGCTGGGGGCTCGCCGTCGTACAGGGTGAACCGCGTCAGCTCCCAGTGGCGAAGGTCGACGGCGAGCACGGTGGCGTACACCGAATCGTCCACGAAAAACTGGGCGCGGGCCACCGCGTCCGCGGGCGCCTCGCCGTCCACAATGGACTCGGACGTGCGGATGCCGGTGGTCGCCGTGCGTGCCGGGCCGCGTGCCACTTCGACCCCGAGCCAGTGCGCGATCGGCGGCCTGCCGAAGCTGTCGCAGAGGCCGCGGAACCCGTCGCCCCACAGGAACCGGTTCATCGCCTCGGCCGAATCCCACCAGTAGAACGGCGCGTACTGGTTGACCGGCGACCCGTGCACCCCGCGCTCACGCACGCAGTACGCCTTGAACCCCAGGCCGTCGAAGGTGTCGAGCGCGCTGCCCCTGGTCGCCACGCGGTGCCGGATGATGCCCATGTCGTAGTCGGCGGGCAGGGTGATCTCGTACTGCATCGCCTGCATCAGGGCCGCCGGACGAGCAGGGTGAGCACGCCTTCGACGGCCCGTTCGAATCCCTCGGACGAGTTGGACGCCCGCGCCAGCACGTACCCGCCCTGCAGCGTGGCGACCACGGTGGCGGCGGTGTGGGCCGGATCGAGCCCGGCGAATTCGCCATCGGCCTGACCTTCGGTGATCACGTCGGCGAGCCGGTTCCGTAGCCAGTCGAAGGTCGCCTCGACCGGACGGCGCAGCTCGGGGCTGCCCATCACGTCGGGATCCTGGGTGAGCCTGCCGATCGGGCAGCCGCGCAGGATCTGCCGTTCACGCTGCAGATAGGCGGCGATGCGCTCGGATGGCTTGCCCGGCCCGGACAGTTCGCTGTCGGCCTGGGCACGTATGGCCTCGGCCGTGCGTTCCACCGCGGCCAGCGCGAGTTCGGGCTTGCCGGCGAAGTGGTGGTACATGCTGCCCTGACCGGCGCCCGCGTGCTGCTGGATGGCCTTCGGGCTGGTGCCGACGTACCCGCGTTCCCACAGCAGCTCGCGCGTGCTCTCGATCAACCTGTCGCGCGTGTCCATTCCCAGACCGTACATACCAGTAGGTACAACAAGCAACACCGTGACCGGATCGGTCCGCATCGGGGCCGGATCCGGTCTGGTGCGGCCCGGCCGCAGGGCGCAGGCTGGGGGCATGAACAGAGCCCTTCTGGTGATCGACGTCCAGGAATCGTTCCGGCAGCGGGACAACTGGCGGCACGTCTCGAACCCGGCGATCGTCGACCGGGTCAACCGGCTGGTGACCGCCGCGCGCGCCGACGGCGACCTGGTGGTGTGGGTGCTGCACAACGAGCCCGGCTCCGGCGGGGTGTTCGACCCGGCCAGCGGGTTCGTCCGGCTGATCGAGGGGCTCGAACCGGAGCCCGGCGAGCCGATGGTGCACAAGACCGCGCACAACGCGTTCACCACCACGAACCTGCAGCAGACGCTGACCGCGCACGGCGTGCGCGAGGTGGTGATCAGCGGCATCCGCACCGAGCAGTGCTGCGAGACCACCGCGCGCGTCGCCTCCGACCTGGGTTACGAGGTCACCTTCGTCACCGAGGCGACCGCGACCACGCCGCTCCCGCACTGGGACGCGCCCGCCGACCGCAGCGCCGACGAGGTGCTCGCCGACCCGCGCACGCTCCAGACCGACGAGATCATCGCGCGCACCGAGTACGCGCTGGCGGGCCGGTTCGCCACCATCCGGACCGTGGACGAGGTCGCGGGTACGCTGACCAGATCGTGACCATCCCGCACCCCCCAACCACGGTCGCCTTCCTCTTGGTGCCGAAGCTGCACCTGCTCGATCTCGCCGGGCCGGCGCAGGTGTTCTCCAGCGCCGATGACCTCGGCCTGGGGTATCGCTTGCGCTATCTCGCCGAACGCCCGCAAGTGCCGACGGCGCAAGGGATCCCGGTGGGTGCGGAAGTGGACTGGCCGGAGCTGACCCGGGACGACATCCTGCTCGTCCCGGGTTGGCGCGCGCCCGAACTCCCCGGCACGGGACCCATCGCGGCGGAGACGCTGGCCCGGATCCGCGCGCACCACGACAGGGGCGGCCTGGTGGCGAGCGTGTGCGCGGGAGCCGACGCGCTCGGCCGGGCCGGACTGCTCGACGGCCGCCGCTGCACCACCCACCACGCCTTGCAGGAGGAGTTGGCACGCCGGTACCCGCTGGCCACGGTGGTGCGCGACGTGCTCTACGTGACCGACGGCCGGGTGGTCACCTCGGCCGGGATCGCCAGCGGCATCGACCTCTCCCTGCACCTGATCGCCGTGCGCCACGGGCCGGGCATGGCCGCGCGGATCGCCCGCGAAATGGTCGTCTACGCCCGCCGCAACGGTGAGGAGCTGCAGGCCAGCGCCATGCTCCGGCACCGCGACCACCTCAACGACGCCGTGCACCGGATCCAGGACCTGATCGACGAGCGGTTCGCCGAGCGCCTGCGCCTGGCCGACCTCGCGCGGTCCGCGGGGTGCAGCGAGCGCACGATCACGCGGTTGTTCGGCCGGGTCACCGGGCTGACCCCGTTGCGCTACCAGCAGGTGTTGCGGGTCGAACGCGCCGACCACCTGATCGCCCAGGGCGTGACCGTCGAGCACGCGGCCCGGTCGGTCGGGTTCGAGGACGCGCGCATGTTGCGACGCCTGCGTTCGCGCGGCTGAACACTCCAGTTTGAGTACCCAGCGTGCTAGCCTCTGGTCTCCTACTCAAATTTGAGTGACGCCCCGGAAGGCGGCCCACCGTGGAGAAGACCATTCCGCTGCTGCCCTGCGTTTCGATCGCCGAGACGCTCGACTTCTACCGCCCGCTCGGCTTCGAAGTGACCTACCAGCAGAAGGCGCCCATCGTGTACGCGGCGATCGCCTTCGACGACGTCGAGTTGCACTTCTTCGTGCTGAAAGGCTTGGTGCCGCAGGACAACTTCAGCACTTGCTACGTGCTGACCGATCGGGTGGACGTGCTGTACGAGCGGTTCACCGGTGGCCTGCGCGCGGCGCTGGGCAAGGTGCCCTCGCGCGGGATGCCGCGGGTCAACCCGCTCAAGAACCTGCGTTCGGGCGCCCGGCAGTTCATCGTGATCGACCCGTCGGGCAACTACGTCCGCATCGGCCAGCCCTTGACCGCGCCGAACAACGGGCTCGCCGAAGGGCCGATCGATGGCCCGAAGCTCGGCCGCGCACTGGAGACTGCCACCATGTTGGCCGACTCGCACGACGATCCACCCGCGGCGGTGCGGGTGCTCGACCGGGCGCTGGCGCTCGACGAGGAAGTGCCCGCGGTGCTGCGTTTCCGTGCGCTGGTGCTGCGGGCGGACCTGGCGGTGCGGCTGGGCGACGAGGACAGGGCCCGCACTCTGCTGTCCGAAGTGGACACTTTCGGGCCGCTCGGTGACGGTGAAGTGGCCGACGAGGTGCGGCGCGTGGAGGACCTGCGCGAACAGCTCGCTTGATCGGGTGAAGCGAACGTGAACCAACTTCAACGCAGATAAACCAACGCGAAACGCTTGATAACCAACATGCTCGCGGTTACCCTGAGGAGGCACCTGGCGCCTGATCGAAAGGACGGAAGCGTGCTCAGCACACGAGTCACCATTGGTTCTTCGGTCGGTCTGCACGCACGGCCGGCCCGGTTGCTCGCCGAGGCCGCCGGCAAGCAGTCCGCCTCCGTCCGCATCGGCCGCTCCGAAGACGCGCTGGTCGACGCGGCGAGCATCCTCGCGGTGATGTCGCTCGGCGTCGGTGGCGGCGAAGACGTGGTGCTGGTGGTGGAAGGCGAAGGCGCGGAAGAGACGCTGCGCGAGCTTTCCGAGCTGCTGGCCCAGGATCTCGACGCCACGGTCCCCGCCTGAGCCATCTAGCCGAAGTCCTAGTCCTCGTCATGCATCGTGGGGAGCGTGACGACACCCACGGCACTGACGGTGGTACTGGCAGGCGGTTCGGAACTGTTCACCGCGGACGGTTGCCCGCTCGACGTCGATGATCTGGACGAGGCGGAAGTCGAATTCGTCCGTTCCCCCGAACCACCACGAGCGGCGGGACACGCCGAGTGACCCCCAGCGCTCGGCGTGTTCCCGCGTAACTCCTTCATTCACGGCCGAGGGCGCGGGCGATGTCGCCGCGTTCGGCGGGCGGCAGGGGAGCGCCGACGGATTCCCGCCGGGCAGTCGCCTCGGACAGCAGGCGGCGGGCTTCCGATTGGTCGCCGGCCAGCGAATGCGCGCACGCCAGGCCTTCGAGGCTGAGGGCGATGGCACGCGGGTCGCCGGTTCGTTCGGCCGCCTTCAGCGCTTTCTGTTGCAGCGCAAGCGCTTCTGTCACATCCCCGCGTAGTTCCGCGACGAAACCCAACTCCGCGAACACCAGCGCCGGGCCCGGATCGAACTTCGCCTCCCGGTGCCAGGCCAGCACCGAACGCAGCGTGGCCTCCGCCAGCTCCAGGTCACCGGCCCGCCGGGCGATCAGCGCGAGACCGAGTTCGGCGTGCACCTCGCCCGCTCGGTAGCCGAGTTCCGCCGACTGCCGCCGCGCGCGTTCGTGCAGCGCGCGTGCTTCATCGAGATCCCCGGTGAGCAGGGCGATCCGGCCCAGGCCGGTCAGGCGGTCGGCCGCATCCGCGCCCAGGCCCAGTTCTTCGGCCAGCCGGAGTCCTTCGCGATGCAGGCGCGCTGCTTCGGGGTAGTCGCCGGACACTTCGGCCAGCGCGGAGAGAGCGTAGGCCGATTGCAGCTGTCCCCACCGGTCGCCGAGCCCGCGGAACATCCGAGCGCTCTCCGCGGCATCACGCTCGACCGCCGCGAGGTCGCCTCGGGTGAACGCTTGCGCGGCCCGCACACTCAGTGCCACCGCGAGTTCCCATTCGTCCTTTGTGGTCTGGATTGCGTCGTTGACCAGCTTTTCGCTGCGTGCGAGGTCTTCGCCGCTGCGAAACAGGGCGAGGCCGAGGGGGAGCGCGTCGGGCACGTGCCGCTGCACCTCGGCGAACCGCCCGCGCATCACCCAGTACCAGGCCAGGGGCTTGCCGACCCGCGCCTTGCGCAGGTTGGGGTGCTCGACGTCCAGTCGTTCCAGCCAAGCGGCTTGTTCCGGGCCGCGAAGGTCGGCTCGCTCGGCGAGTCGGTGGTAGTACTCGCGGTGTCGCCTGTGGACGGTGTCCAGCTCGCCTTTCTCGGCGCAGTAGGCGATTACCGACTCCAGCATCCGGAACCGGCCGTCCCGCACGAAGACCAGTGACCGGTCGACCAGGCTGTCGAGCAGTTCGGCGACGTCCTCCGTCTCGCAGACCGCCTCCGCGGCTTCCAGTGTGCAACCGCCGACGTGCACGGAGAGCTGTCGGAGCACCGTCCGCTCGGCCTCGCTGAGCGGCTCCCAGCTCCAGTCGAGCGTCGCACGCAAGGTCCGATGCCGCAGCGGTGCGTCACGCATCCCTTTGGCCAGCAGGCGAAAGCGGTCGTCGAGGCGGGCGAGCAGTTCGGTGACGCCCAGCGTGCGAACACGCGCAGCGGCGAGTTCCACCGCGAGCGGCAGGCCATCCAGCCGGGCGCAGATCGTCCGTACCGCGGCGAGTTCGTCGGTGGTGAAGCCGAGTGCGGCGGCACGGGACAGGAACAGCTCGACCGCGTCGGCCTCCGGCAGCGGAACCACCTCGTGGATCACCTCGCCGGCGATCCCGATCGGGGACCGGCTGGTGGCCAGCACGCGCAGGCCGGGCGCGGCTTTGAGCAGGCTCGACGCCAGTTCGGCGACCTCGTCCAGTGCGCGTTCGCAATTGTCCAGCACCAGCAGCAACCGCCGGTTCCGCAGCGCCTCGGCCAGTGGCTCGTCCCGCAGGCCCAGCGTGGTGGCCACCGCGTCCGCCAGCGAATCCACAGTGGACTCGATGAGCCACGCGTCCGCGATGCCCGCGGCCACTTCCCAGGCGAGCCGCGTCTTGCCGACGCCGCCGGGACCGGTGAGCGTCACCAGCCGGTGGTCCGCCAGCGACTTCCCCACTTCGGCGACCGTGTCGGCCCGCCCGATCAGCGGAGTCAACGAGGACGGAAGATTCGTCGACGGCCGCGGGGCCTCCAGCGCCGGGCTCTGCTCCAGCATCGCTTGGTGCAGTTCGACCAGCTCAGTGCTCGGATCGAGGCCGAGTTCGTCGGCGAGCCGTGACCGCAGGTCCTCGTAACCGGCGAGTGCGTCGGACTGCCGACCAGACCGGTAGAGCGCGCGCAAGTGTGCGGCCCGCAGTCGTTCCCGCAGCGGATGCTGGGCGACGAGTTCACCCAACTCACCCGCCAGCAGGCTGTGCTCACCGAGGTCCAGCCGTGCTTCGGCGAGCGCTTCGACGACGGCCAGGCGCTGCTCTGCCAGCCGGTCGATCGTGGTCCGCGCGAATTCCTCGTCGTCGAAGCCGGAGAACGCCGGACCGCGCCACAACGCGAGCGCCTCGGTGAGCAGATCGGCACGCACCCGCGGATCTCCCGCGGCACGCGCCCGCGAGATGAGGGCGGTGAATTCGTCGGCATCCACGCTCTCGGCGACCAGGCGGTATCCCGGTGCTTCGGCGACCACCAGGTCACGGCCGATCGCCTGCCGCAGCCGGGAAACCTTGGTCTGCAAGGAGGCCGGCGGATTGGCCGGCGGGCGGTCGCCCCAGAGGTCGTCGATCAGCCGGTCGGCCGACACGGGGCGGCCGCGGTGGACCAGCAGCGCCGCGAGCAGGGCACGCACCTTCAGCTCGGGCACCCCCACCGGCGCCCCGGCCGCGGTCCGCACCTCGAGCGGCCCGAGCACGCCGAATCGCACAGCGCCACGGTAACCGACAGGCGGCCGACAACGGACCGAAAGCGACCCCCGGCAGCTTGGGCTCATGACGAACCGACACGTGACAGTCCTCGGCCTCGGCAAGATGGGCGAGCCGATCGCCGCGACCCTGCTCGCCGCCGGTCACCGCACCACGGTGTGGAACCGCAGCGCGGCGAAGGCGGACGCGCTGGTGGCTCGCGGCGCCCAGCGCGCCGGAACCGTCGCCGAAGCGGTCGCCGCCGGTGAGGTGGTCATCGCCAGTCTGCTGGACGCGGCCGCGGTGCGGGAGGTGCTGACCACCGCGGACCTGACCGGCCGCACCCTGGTCAACGTCACCACCAGCGGTCCAGACGACGCCCGCGAGCTGGCCGGATGGGCCACCGAACGCGGCGCGGCCTACCTCGACGGCGCGATGATGGCTGTCCCGCAAACCCTCGGCACACCGGACGCGCTACTGCTCTACAGCGGGTCGAGCGAGGCGTTCGAAGGTGCGAAGGACGTGCTCGAACTCCTGGGCACCACGAAGTTCCTCGGCGAAGAACCGGCACTCGCCGAGTTCTACGACCTCGCGCTGCTCAGCGCCGGGTACTCCACGCTCGCCGGTTTCCTGCACGCGACCGCGTTGCTGCGCACGGTCGGTGTCGCTCCAGGGGAAATGCTGCCGCTGCTCGACCACTGGCTCGGCGGCATGATCGCCTTCATGCCCGAGCTGGCCGGGGAGATCGAGACCGGCGAGTACGCGGCCGGGGTGTCCAGCGTCGACCTGAACCGCTCGGCGCTGCGCCACATCGTCGAGGTCAGCCGGGCGAGTGGCATCGATCCGGCGCTCCAGCTGCCCATCCAGGACCTGCTGGAACGCCGGGCCGCCGACGGTCACGGGGGCGACAGCTTCTCCAGCCTGGTCGAGGTGCTCACCAAGGTGTGAGCGGTGACCGCGTCGGTCAGTGGCCGGTGGATCGCGGGCGCCAGGTAGTGACCCATGCCGGGGATGGTCGTCAGCCGCGCGCCCGGGATCGACTCGGCGAGGTGCCGCGCGTGCGGCGGCGGGTGGATCGGGTCGAGCGGGGCCTCGATGACCAGCGCGGGCGTGGTGATGCCCGCCAGGTCGGTGGCCCGCTCGGTCCAGTCCTGCCGGATCTGGCCGTGCGGGTGGTCCTCGACCGGCTCCTCGTCCGCCGCGTGTGCACGCGCACGATCCAGTCGTTGCTGTAGTTCGCTCTCGTCGAAGGGGAGCTGATCGCCGGAAAGTCGCCGGTAGAACTCGATTTCCGAGACCGACGCGGGGTTGAAGGCGAGTTCGACGAACCAGCGCTTCGGCGTGGGCAGGCCGTCGAGCGTGGGCTCTCCGGTGAGCGCGCGTTCCCAGTTACCGAAGAAGTCCACGTCCATCGCGCAGCTGCCGAGCAGGGTGATCGCGGTCAGCCGTTCGCGGTGGTCCAGCGCGAGCAACTGGCTGACCGCCGAGCCCATGCCGAACCCGAGCGAGTGCACCCGCTCGAGCTCCCAGCCGTCGAGCACCGCGACCGCGTCGCGGGCCAGATCGTCGAAGTTGTACGGATTCGGCGGGAACTCGCGGTGCGTGGAGCGCCCGGTGTCGCGGTAGTCGTAGCGGAGGACCAGGTGCCCGGCGGCGGCGAGCAGGTGCACCAGGTTCTCCGGCCAGTCCATCGACGACTGGCAGTCCCCGGCGTTCAACAGCAGCGCCGGGGCATCGGGTTCGCCGATCGCCTGGGTCCACAGTTCGACGTCGCCGGATCGGATGATTCGTTCGCGCATGTCCTGGAACGTACGCAGGCGAAAAGGCCGCGCGCACATAGAAATTTGCTCGTGTGAAGGCGTGCCGGTGGTGCGCGCTCGTACGGGAGGTGAAGGGTGGAGGTCGTCACCTTCGAGGGAGAGAAACCATGAGATTCATGATCCTGCTCAAGTCCGACGAGTCGAACGACAGCGGCCGGGCGCCCACCGAAGCCGAACTCACCGAGATGGCGAAGTTCAACGAGGAGATGGTCGGGGCAGGCATCCTGCTCACCGGCGAGGGGCTCGCGCCCAGCGCGGAAGGCGCGCGGGTGAAGCTGAGCAACGGCACGGCGACCGTCACCGACGGGCCGTTCACCGAGGCCAAGGAACTGATCGCCGGGTTCTGGATGATCGAGGTGGCTTCGCTGGAAGAGGCGCTCAGCTGGGTGAAGCGGGTCCCCGGCCCCGACCAGGAGATCGAGGTCCGGCGCGTGCTCGAGGCCGAGGACTTCGGTGAGGCCTTCACCCCGGAACTGCAGGAGAAGGAAGCCAGGATGCGCGCGACCGCCGCCGAGCGCACCGACGGCTAGCCGACTTCGAACACGATCTTCCCCAGCACATGGCCGTCCTCGCTGAGGCGGTGCGCGTCGGCGGCCTGTGCCAGGGGGAAGGTCCGCGCGATGGGCAGGCGCAGCTTCCCGGCGTGCAGCAGCGGCAGCACCTCGGCGAACACCTCCGCGGCAGGCACCTTTTCGCCGCCGCCGCTGGTGAAGTGCACGCCGTGGTCGGCGGCGCTGCCGTCGGCGATGGTCACCACCTTGGCCGGGTCGCCGGTCAGCGCCACGGATTCCTTGAGCACGCCACGCCCGGAGCCGTCGAGCACCACGTCGATGCCGTCCGGCGCGGCTTCGCGAACCCGGTCCGCCCAGCCGTCGCCATAGGCCACCGGGTGGACGCCGAGTTCACGCAGGAACTCGTGCCTCGCCTCGCTGGCCGTGCCGAGCACGGTCAGGCCGCGGGCGATCGCCAGCTGCCCGGCGACCAGGCCGACCGCACCCGCCGCGGCGTGCACCAGCAACGTCTGTCCTGATTGGACATCCAGGTACCGCAGGGTGCGCACGGCGGTCTCGGAGGCGACCGGCAACGCGGCGGCCTCCTCGAAGCTGAGCCAGCCGGGCTTGTGCACCAGGCTGTCCGCGCGCGTGATGACGTGCGTGGCGAGCGCGCCGGAGCCCACGCCGGCGAAGACCTCGTCGCCGGGCGCGGCGGTGTCCACGTCGGGGCCGACCGCCTCGACCACGCCCGCCGCCTCGACACCGGTGCCGCGCGGTTCGGCCAGTTCCTGACCCGGGGTGAACAGGCCGCGGCGGATCTTCCAGTCGACCGGGTTCATCCCCGCGGCCCGGACCGCGAGCCGGACCTCGCCCGGCCCGGGTTCGGGCAGGTCGATCTCTTCCAGCCGGAGTACTTCGGGGCCGCCGTATTCGGCGTACCGGACTGCCTGTGCCATGTTGTCCTTTTCCCAGGTTCAGACGAGCAGGAGCGTCTTGCCAAGCACTGTTCTGCTTTCCATTGTGGCGTGTGCTTCGGCTGCTCGGGCGAGCGGAAACATCCGGCCGATCACCGGTTTCACCCGTCCGGCGACGGCTTCGGCGAGCGTCCGGGCGACGAGGACACGCAGGTCGTCCGGGCTGAACTGCACCTGTTCGATCCCGGTCACCTCGACTCCGCGACGGTCGGCCTCGGCGGTGTCCACTTCGGCGAATCCGCCGCTGGGCACACCGTAGGCGAAGAACCGGCGAGTGGCCGTGCCGAAGGCGGCTTGGCCGATGCCGCCGCCGACCCCGTCGAAGACCACGTCCACTTCGAGGCCGTCGGCCCAGTCCCCGGTGCTGTAGTCGACGACCACGTCGGCCCCGAGTTCCTTGGCCAGCGCGAGTTTCTCGGCGCCCCTGGCGGCCGCGGTCACGTGTGCGCCGGCGGCCTTGGCCACCTGGATCAGCAGGCTGCCCAGCCCACCGGCGGCCGCGGTGATCAGCACCCGATCGCCGGGCCGCGGTTTCGCGGCGTCGACCAGGCTCAACGCCGCCGGTCCGATCTGGAGCAGGGCCGCGGCGGTCCGAACATCGAGCCCGTCCGGGATTTCGACGAGGTTCCCGGCGGGGACGAGCGCCTGTTCCGCGTAACCGCCGCCGCTGATCCCGGCGACGACCTCCTTGCCCACCCAGTCGCGGTCGACGCCTTCACCGACGGCCAGTACCCGCCCGGCCACGCCGGTCCCCGGCACGTAGGGCGGCGTCATCCCGAAGTACTCGGCTCCCCAGCCGCTTCGCAACTGGGCTTCGAGGAACAGCACATCCGCGACGGCCACTCCGACCACCGCCTCCCCCGGCCCCGCGATGGGGGCCGGGACCTCGTCCACCCGCAGCTTTTCGGGTCCCCCGAACCCGCTGACCCGAACCGCTCTCATCGTTGTTGTCACGGTCCCAGCCTTCAACCTCCAGTAAGGTGGAGATCAAGCCAGCGTGGCGTAGAACTCCCGGAGATCGTCGGCGAGCACCTTCGGCGCTTCGTGCGCGGCGTAGTGGCCGCCGGTGTCGTAGGAGTTCCAGCTGGTGATCCGCCGGTGGTCGCGCTCGGCGAACCGGCGGATTGAGTGGAAGTCGCCGGCGAACATGGCCAGCCCGATCGGGGTGGTCGTCGGCCCTTGCGGCTCGGCTCCGGTGTGCGCTTCAGCGTGCGCGTCCTCGTAGTAGAACCGGATCGCCGAGCCGGAGGTGCCGGTCAGCCAGTGGATGGCCACGTTGCCCACGACGAACGCCGGGTCGAGGGTTTCGCCGAAGAGCTGGGCGTTCCAGGCGAGCAGGCCGACCGGCGAGTCCGCGAGCGCGAAGGCCAGCGTCTGCGGCTTCTGGCTGTGCAGCTGGTTGAAGGCGAAGTGGTTGTCGTAGAACCACTGAAGGTGCTGGAGCGCGGCCTGGTCCGTCTCGCTCAGGTCGGCCATCTCGGCGGGGTCGCCGGAGGGGAACGAGAAGAGCTGCGTGACGTGCACGCCGATGACGTGCTCGGGGTCGACGCGGGCGACCTCCGGTGAGATCAGCGAACCGGCGTCGTTGCCGACCGCGCCATAGCGCTGGTAACCGAGGCGGTTCATCAGCTCGGCCCAGGCGCGGGCGGTGCGGAAGCGGTTCCAGCCGGTGGTGCGGGTCGGGCCGGAGAAGCCGAAGCCGGGCAGGGAGGGGATGACCAGGTGGAACGCCGGGCCGCTCTCCGGCTCGGTCAGCAGCTCGATGATGTCGAGGTATTCGAGGATGGTGCCGGGCCAGCCGTGGCTCAGGATCAGCGGCGTGGCGTCCTCGCGGGACGAGCGGACGTGCAGGAAGTGGATGTCCTCGCCGTCGATCTCGGTGACGAACTGCGGGTACGCGTTCAGGCGGGCCTCCAGCGCGCGCCAGTCGAACTCTTCGCGCCAGTGACGCAGGAGCTCGCGGACGCGCTCGACCGGCATGCCGTAGTCGCTGCCGGTGCCGGGGAGTTCGTTCGGCAGGATCGCGTGCTCGAGGCGGTCGGCGAGCTGGTCGAGGTCGGCCTGGGGGATCTCGATGCGGAAGGGGTGGATCACGGCGGGCTCCTTGCGTGAGCGTCGGAACGGAATGATTTGTTCTGTTTGAAGACTAGCAGAGCGGAACAGTCTGTTCCAGTGTTAATCTGGTGCACATGGCAACTACGCAGAGCAGCGGCCTGTCGGGACGCCGTCAGCAGGCCGCGCAGAACGACGGCCTCATCCTCGAAGCCGCGCGCGAGGTGTTCCTGGCCGATCCGAAGGCGCCGGTGTCCGCCGTGGCGAAGCGCGCCGGGGTGGGCATCAGCGCGTTGTACCGGCGGTACCCCGGGAAGGAGGACCTGCTGCGGCACCTGTGCCACGAGGGCCTGCGCCGCTACAACGCCGAAGCCGAGGCGGCGCTGGAGGAGGAGGACGCCGGGCGCGCGTTCACCGGCTTCGTCGAGCGCGTGGTCGACGCCGATGTGCACTCGCTGACCGTGCACCTGGCGGGCACCTTCACCCCGACGCCCGAGATGGGCGCGGACGCTCTGCGCTCCAACGAACTCGCGACGACGCTGGTCGACCGCGCGAAGGAGGCGGGCGCGCTGCGCCAGGACGCGGTGCCGCAGGACATCGGGCTCACCCTGGAAGCCTGCGCCGCCATCCGCGTCGACGACCCCACCCGAACCCGCCAACTCCGGCGTCGAGTGCTGGCCATGCTCCTGCGCACGCTGTCGGCCCTCTCTGACCCGCCACTACCAGGCCCGCCACCCCAGCCGGGTGAGCTGAGCGGCCGCTGGAAGCCCGCGTAACCGGAAATCCACTAGAGGTGGGGGTGGGTGGGCCGGTGGGGTGGGGGATCGCGATTAGCGTTGGGTGCGCTCGCTGCCCGACCTCGACAGGAGACGAAGACGATGGCCAGGATTGTGGTGTTCGGCGGGACCGGGTACGCCGGCGGCAAGATCGCCGCCGAGGCGGAGGGGCGTGGCCACGAGGTGGTTCGCGTGGCCCGCAAGGAACGCGCCGGCGTCACCAGCGGCTCGGTGCACGACGAGGCCTTCGTGCTGGACGTGGCCAAGGGCGCGGACGTCCTCGTCGTCGCGGTGCCCGCCGCGCCCGCTGACGGCAAGAGCCTGGTCGACGCGGTCCCGGCGCTCGCCAAGACCGGGGCCCGGATCGGCGTGGTCGGTGGCGCGGGCAGCTTGCAGGTCTCGCCCGGCGGCCCGCAGCTGGTGGATACGCCCGCCTTCCCGGCCTTCGCGAAGGGCGAGGCGCAGGCCCACGTCGGCGTGCTCGAAGCCCTGCGCGCGCTCCCGGACGACGTCGACTGGTTCTACGTCAGCCCCGCGCCCGCGTTCGGCTCGTTCAACCCCGGCGAGAAGCTCGGCCGCTACCGCGTCGGCGGCGACCAGATCATCGGTGACAGCATCAGCGGCGACGACTACGCACTCGCCTTCGTCGACGAGATCGACAAGCCCGCGCACCAGCGGAAGCGCTTCTCGGTCGCCTACTGAGGCAGTACCACCGACACCACCAGGCCGCCGCCGTCGCGCGGGTGGGCTGTCACCTCGCCGCCGTGGGCCTTGGCGACCGAGCGGACGATCGACAGTCCGAGCCCGGCGCCCTTCGCGGTGGCCAGGCGGTCGGTGGCCAGCCGCCGGAACGGCTCGAACAACGCCGGGATCTCGTACTGCGGCACCACCGCGCCGGTGTTGCGCACCTCGACCTCGGCGCGCCCGTCCGCCCTGGTGCGGCTGACCACGTGCACCCAGCCGCCGGTGTTGTGCCGGATGCCGTTCTCGACCAGGTTCTGCACCAGCCGTTCCAGGAACACCGCGTCCCCGGTGGTCATCGCCTCCGCGGCGTCGGTGCGCACCTCGATCCCCGCCCGCTCGGCCTCCGCCGCGGTCTGCGCGACCACGTGCGTCACCACGTCGGCCAGGTCCACCGGCCGCCGGTCCAGGATCTCGTTCTCCGAACCGGCGAGCAGCAGCAATCCGTTGATCAGCCGCTCGTGCCGCGTGTTGATCTCCAGCAGGGTCTCGCCGAGCTGCTTGACGTCGGGTGACGCGGTCTTCCGGTGCATCGCGACCTCGACCAGCGAGCGGCTCACGGTCAGCGGGGTCCGCAGTTCGTGCGACGCGTTGGCGACGAAGCGGCGTTGACCGTCGAACGACCGGTCCAGCCGTTCGACCATCGTGTTGAACGCGCCCGCCAGGTCCTTCACCTCGTCGTCCGGCCCGTGCAGGGCGATGCGCTCGTGCAGGTTCCGGTCCGCCGCCGGAGCCGTGGCGATGCGGCGCGCGGTGTGGGTGACCTGGTGCAACGGCACCAGCACCCGCCCGGCGACCAGCCAGCCGAACCCGGCGGCCAGCCCGCCGACCACCAGCAGCGCGATGCCGCCCTGGGTGAACAGCGAGGTCGTCGCGGCGTCGTGCAGTTGCTCCTGCTGGTCCCTCATCCACTGCTCGGCGCCGGAGCCGTACAGGACGTCGCCGTTGCCGGTCATCACCACCAGGTGCTTGCGCCCGGGGCCGAGTTCGGGCAGCTGGGTCTTCGAGACGATCTTCGGCCCGGTGCCGGTCAGCTGCTGGTTGAACAGCGCGTAGGTGACGCCGAGCAGCACGATGCCCGCGACCAGGAACAACCCGCCGTAGATCAACGTGAGCCGCGTGCGCAGCGTGACCCGGCGGGGACGGAGGCCGGTCACGGGATCCGGTATCCCACACCGGTGACGGTCTCCACGACCGACGGTTCGCCGAGCTTGCGCCGCAGCTTCAGGATGGTCAGCCGGACCACGCCGGTGAACGGGTCGACGTGCTCGTCCCACGCCTTCTCCAACAGGAACTCCGCCGACACCACGGCACCGTCGGCGCGCAGCAGCTCGGCCAGCACGGCGAACTCCTTTTTGGACAGTGGAACGTAGTGGCCGTCGCGGAAGACCTGGTGCCGCGCGGGATCGAGGGTGATGCCCGCGCGGGTGAGCACCGGTGGCGCGGCCGGACGGGAGCGCCTGCCCAGCGAGTGCACGCGGGCGGCCAGTTCGGGGAAGGCGAACGGCTTGGTCAGGTAGTCGTCGGCGCCGAGCGCGAGGCCGCCGACCCGGTCGGTGATCTCGGCGGACGCGGTCAGCATCAGCACCCTGGCCGGTGACTCCGAGCCGACCACCTCGCGGCACACGTCGTCGCCGTGCACCACCGGGAGGTCGCGGTCGAGCACCACCACGTCGTAGGCGTGCACGTGGAGGCGTTCCAGCGCGGCACCGCCGTCGTAGGCGATGTCCACCGCGTGCGCCTCGTCCCGCAGCCACTCCGCGATCGCGTCGGCGAGCAGCGGCTCGTCCTCGACCACCAGCACCCTCATCCGCGCATGATCCCCGATCGCGGTGTTTCGTCCCCGTTAGCGAACGCGGAAACCCTGCGGAAACGGCCCTTCGGCTTGCATCGGCTCCCACGATTCCCGACACAGGAGGACTGATGCGACGGCTCACCCTCGGCGCGCTGACCGCGCTGACCCTGCTGCTCACCGCGTGTGGCGCCGACGACGGCGGTGATCAGGTGGCTTCGGCGGGGCAGCCGGCCACCGGGGCACCCGCGAGCGCCGCGCCGGACGGAAAAGCCGGTGACATGGGCGTGAAGTTCGCCCAGTGCATGCGCGAGAACGGCGTGGACATGCCCGACCCGGAGCCGGGCAAGGGCGTGCAGCTCAAACTCGACGGCAAGATCCCGAAGGAAGTGGTGGACAAGGCGCAGGAGGCCTGCCGCCAGTACAGCCCCCAGGCCAACGGCAAGGCGAACCCGCAGATGCAGGAGAACGCCCGCAAGTTCGCCGAATGCATGCGGGCCAACGGCGTGGAGGCCTTCGCCGACCCGGACCCGAACCAGGGCGGCATCCGGATCGACAAGCAGCAGGCCGAGGACCCCGACTTCGAGAAGGCGCAGGAAGCCTGCAAGGACCTCATGGCGCTGCCGGAGGGCAAGTGATGCGGAGGAAGGTCGCGGCCGGGGTGGCCGTGGTGGTGGTGGCCGGCGCGGCCACCGCGGGCATGCTGGTGTTCACCCAGATGCGGAGCGAGGCCGGTGACACCGCGGCGAGCGAACTGCCGCCCAGCACGGCGGAAGTGGCCCGGCAGACGCTCAACGACTCGCACGACGCGGACGGCGAACTCGGGTACGGCGTCACCACGACCATCAGCAACCGCCTGCCCGGCACGCTCACCTCCGTTCCCGAAGGTGACGCGAGGATCGCGCGCGGACAGCCACTGTACAAAGTGGACGACAAGCCGGTGGTGCTGATGTACGGCTCGATGCCCGCGTACCGCAACCTGACCGACGGCGTCGAAGGCCCGGATGTGCGGCAGCTGGAGGAGAACCTGCGCGACCTCGGGTACACCGGCTTCACCGTCGACGACGAGTACACCTCGGCCACGGCGACCGCGGTGGCGAACTGGCAGGAGGACCTGGGGCTCGACGAGACCGGGATCGTCGAACTCGGGCGCGTGGTGTTCGCCGACGGTGAGTTGCGGGTGGACAGCGTCGAGGCCAAGGCGGGCGAACCGGCCACGCCGGGACAGAAGGTGCTGACCCACACCGGCGTCGCGAAGGCGATCACCGTGGAACTCGAGCCCGCCGACCAGCGACTGGCCAAAGAGGACACCGAAGTGCAGGTCGAACTGCCGGACGGCAAGAAGATCACCGGTCGCGTCGACGAGGTGTCCACGGTCATCCAGCCGGGCGAGGGGCAGAACCAGGAACCGACCACCAAGGTCGAAGTGATCATCGGCTTCGACGACCAGCAGGCCGCCGAGTCGTACGCGCTGGCCTCGGTGGACGTCACCTTCACCGCGGACAAGCGCGAGAACGTGCTCACCGTCCCGGTGGCCGCGCTGCTGGCGCTGGCCGAAGGCGGTTTCGGGGTGGAGGTCGTGGAAGGCACCGCGACCCGGTACGTGCCGGTGGACACCGGGTTGTTCGCGGACGGCCGGGTGGAGATCTCCGGCAGCGGCATCACCGAGGGCACGGTGGTGGGGGTGCCGAAGTGATCTCGCTGACCGAGGTGAGCAAGACCTACCCCGGCGGGGTCGCCGCGCTCAGCGGGGTTTCGCTGCGCGTGGAGCAGGGGGAACTGGTCGCCATCGTCGGGCCGTCGGGCTCGGGGAAGTCGACCATGCTGAACCTGCTGGGCACGCTGGACCGGCCGACTTCGGGGGACGTGCACATCGACGGCTACGACGTGGCGAAGCTGTCCGACGCCAAGCTGTCCGTGCTGCGGGCGCGCCGGATCGGGTTTGTGTTCCAGCAGTTCCACCTCGCCTCCGGCGTTTCGGCGCTGGAGAACGTCGCGGACGGCCTGCTCTACACGGGTTTGCGAGCGGGGGAGCGGCGACGGCGGGCGTGTGCCGCGCTGGAGCGCGTCGGCCTGGCGCACCGGATGGACCACCGGCCGCACGAACTCTCCGGTGGGGAGCGGCAGCGGGTCGCGGTGGCCAGGGCGGTGGCCGGGGATCCGCCGCTGCTGCTCGCCGACGAGCCGACCGGTGCGCTGGACACGGTGTCCGGGGAGGGCGTGATGCGGTTGATGCGGGAGCTGAACGCGGCGGGCACCACGGTCGTGATCATCACGCACGACCGGGACATCGCCGATTCGCTGCCGCGGCAGGTGCGGATGCGTGACGGTCAGCTCGTGGGGGTGAGCTGATGGCGGACGTACTCGCACCGGCGCGGATGTGGCCGCGTGATGTGCTGAAGGTGGGAGCGATCGGCCTGCGGACGCGGCCGATGCGAGCTTTCCTGTCCGCGCTGGGCATCGCCATCGGCATCGCCGCGATGGTCGCCGTGGTGGGGATTTCCTCGTCGTCGCGGGCCGAGTTGGACCGCACGCTCGACGCGCTGGGCACGAACCTGCTCACCGTCGCGCCGGGCACGACGATGATGGGCGAGCAGGCGCAGCTGCCGCTGGCGTCGGAGGCGATGACTTCGCGGATTTCGCCGGTGGAGTCGCTTTCCGCGGTCGGCCGGATCGAGGACGCGAAGGTGTTCCGCTCGGACAAGATCCCCGAGACGCAGACCAACGGCCTTTCCACCTACGCCGCCCGCAGCGACCTGCTGGCCACGGTCGCGGGTCGGGTGCGGAGCGGGAGCTGGCTGAACGACGCGACCGGTTCGTACCGCGCCACCGTGCTCGGTGCGGTGGCCGCGGAACGCCTGGGCATCGGCCAACCGGGCGCCCAGGTGCTGATCGGCGGCGAGTGGTTCACCGTGCTCGGCATCCTGGAACCGGCGGAACTGGCCCCGGAACTGGACGCCGCGGCGCTGGTCGGGTGGCCGGCCGCCGAGGCTTCGCTGTCCTTCGACGGGCACCCGACGACCATCTACACGCGGTCGCAGGAAACCCAGGTGGAGTCGGTGCGTTCGGTCCTCGGCGCCACGGCGAACCCGGAAGCGCCGAACGAGGTGGAGGTCTCGCGCCCGTCGGACGCGCTGGCCGCCAAGCAAGCCGCCACCGAAGCCTTCACCGGCTTGCTGCTGGGGTTGGGCGCCGTGGCTCTGCTCGTCGGCGGCGTCGGCGTCGCGAACACCATGGTCATCTCGGTCCTGGAGCGACGCGCGGAAATCGGCCTGCGCCGCTCGCTGGGCGCCACCCGGGGCCGCATCCGGAGCCAGTTCCTCGCGGAATCCCTCCTGCTCTCCCTCCTGGGCGGCGTGGGAGGAGCGGTGCTGGGCGCCGGCGTCTCCATCGGCTACGCCTTCTCCCGAGACTGGCCCGCCGTCATCCCACCCTGGTCGCTAGGCGGCGGCATCGCGGCCACCCTGCTGATCGGCGCACTGGCAGGCCTCTACCCAGCGATCCGCGCCTCACGGCTGTCCCCCACGGAAGCCCTGGCCACCCCGTGACGAAAGCGGCGGGGCCGCCGGGAAATCTCCGCGACCCCGCCGCCACCGTCACGGCTCGTACTGGACCTGTGGGTGGTCGTCGGCTTCGTCGTTGCCGTTGTTGCCCGCGGTGTTTCCGAGGTGCTGGGCGCCGGTCGAATTCCAGCCGCCGCCCAGTTCTTCGGGGCTGGTCCGGTGTCGAGGGCCGCCGTCGACGCGGTAGTCGAGGCCTTGCCCGCCCGGGTGGTGGGCGTCCAGCAAGCCCTCGTGGCGGTTGGTCGCCCCGCCCAGCGCACCACCGACCGAGCCGGTGGAACCGCCCGCGATAGCGCTGTCGACCAGTTCGCCGCCGCGTTTGCCGTTGGCGAAGTCGTTCGCGATGTTGCCGGACGCCCCGGCGACCGCGCCTTGCGCGGCCCCCCGCGCGGCGGCGCTGCCGAAGTAGGCGGAGTTGTCGCCGATGGTGTTGGCCACCCCGCGGGACAACCACCGCGATGGTTGCTCCACCGAGGTTTCCCCGGCCTCGTTGGTGATCCTGGTG
This sequence comes from Saccharothrix sp. AJ9571, assembly GCF_021725495.1. Lineage (NCBI taxonomy): Bacteria > Bacillati > Actinomycetota > Actinomycetes > Pseudonocardiales > Pseudonocardiaceae > Saccharothrix > Saccharothrix sp. AJ9571. Next base: position 3,344,317 of record NZ_CP091382.1, read on the forward strand.
ATCGGCCGGTTCGCGGCCCGGATGCTCGCCGCGGTCGCCGCTCCACCGGTCAGTCCGCCCGCGGCCCCCGCGATGGCGCCCGCCTGGATGGCTTTACCAGTTTTGCCCGCGTCCCATTCGTCTCGATTCCCCGCTCCGGTTTGGAAGGCCTGGATGGTGAGATCGACCGCGAGGTTGATGCCCACGTTGATGACGATCTGCTTGAGCAATTCGGTCAGCAGCCGCATGGCCACCACCCTGGTCGCGGCCATCGCGATCGGGATGCCCGCCGTGCTGGACCCGAGCGTGCCGACCGCCGAAGCGATCAGCAACGCGATCTGCGCGGCCAGGATGATCAGCGCGGCGATGATGCTGAGCTTGGTGTACTCGATGCTGGTCGCGCTCTTCCGGCAGGCGTCGGCGATCTGGCGGCAGAGCTTCGCCAGCTTCGGGTAGTCCGCGTCGTCGCACCGGGTGAAGCCGTTCCAGTGCTGGGTGAAATCCGCTGCCGCGGCGGATTTCATCCCGGCGAGCGCGGCCTTCGCGGCGACGTCACCGTCCTTGGCCACCTCCTCGACCGATTCCGCGGCTTTCTCCCACAACTCGCCCAGGCGGCGCAGCGCGGTCTCGTCGCCTTCCGGCCACGAGGTGCCGATGACCTTCTCGGCCAACCACTTGACCTCGCCGGGAACTTCGATCCCCATCGGGGTTCCTCTCAGTCGCTCAGCCGCCGTTTGGTCTTGGCTTCCTGCTCTTCCCAGTCCTTCGCGGCGATTTCGAGCGCGACGCCGGTTTCCACGGTCGAGCCGGCGATCGTGGTGAACCCCTCCTTCGCCTTCTCGACCGCGGGCAGGTAACCCTTGGCGAACGCGTCGCCGATGCCGTCGCCACCCCAAGGTGCGCCTTCGCCCTGCCCACCGGCGAAGAGGGTGTTCATCGCCTGCTTCAGGTCGTCGGCCGCCGCCTTGAACTTCGGTGCGGCCGCCCGGAGCACGTCCGGGTCGATCCTGGCCGTGGTCACTGGTATCCCCTCTGCATGATCGAGCCGATCGGTTCGTCGTCTTCGAGGTGCTGGGTGCGGGGGCGCGGGCGTGCCGGTGGGGCAGGGGGCACCGGTGCCGTTGCCTGGCCCCCTCGGCCAGGCAACGGCACCGGCGGGTTCAGCGCGGTCAGCGAAGGCGCACCGGGGAAGAGGTCCGGGAGGTCCGGCATGCCTTGGCGCGCCGGGGCGAGCGCGGCTGCCGACTTCGCGTGGGCGGCGGCCGCGGCCGCCTGGATGGTCTGCACCACCAAGTGGCCCAGGCGGTCGGGGGTGTTGCGGAGCAAAGCCGACTGGGCGAACCGGACGCCGGTCACCACGCCGGTCGCGTTCACCGTCACCGCGACCTGGCCGTCCGGTGACTGCGCCTCGCCGGTGGCGTTCGCGGCCTCCGCCTGCGCGGCCTTCAACTCACCGGTTTGCTTGCGCAGGCCCGCTAACATGTCCTCGACCTGGTCGCGCAGCGCGGTGTTGCGCGCGTCCAGCTGATCCTGTTCCACGCGGTACCTCCTGGTCGGCTGGACTCCGAAGTTAGTGCGGGCCTGGGAGGGGCGGTGCCGGTCGATCAACCCACACCGGGCGGGCCCGCCGAGCGCGAGGTCGAGCGAGTCGGCCGCCGGTACGCCGTGGTCGTGCGGACCGCGGTGCTGCTTCCGGTCGCCTGCCTGACGTTGTTCACCGTGCCCCTCGATCGTTCGGTGGCCGTGGTGCTCGCGCTGGCTGCGTGGAGCGCGTTCTACTGGGGCCGCGCGTCGCGGGTGCTGGCGCTCGACACCGCGGTGATCGCGGTGCTTTGCCTCGGCGCGCGGTGGATCGACCCGGTGGCGCTGCTGCACGACAGCACCAGCTGGGTCCTCGTCGCGGTGTCCATCACCGCGGTGTGCCACCAGTGGCTGTGCGAGCCGGTGCCGGGGTTCGTGCTCACCGTGGTGCTGATCGCGGCCTACCTGGCGGGAGCGGCGATCGCCGACCCCGGCGGCTGGACCGCGTCCTTGCCGCTCGGCCTGTGGACGCTGGCCGAAGCCGGGTTGTCGCGTGGGCTGCGGGTGCTGGTGCGCAAGGCGAGCCGGGTGGTGGACCGGGGGACGGCCGCGGGGGAGCGGGTGCGCCGCGAGGCCGAGATCGCCGCGGCTCGCCGTGCCGACGAACGCGAGCACCTCGCCACCATGCACGACACCGCCGCCGCCACCCTGCTGGCGATCGGCACGGGCATGGTCACCGGCCGCGAGCCGTGGCTGGCCGATCGTGCCGCGCGGGATCTCGACGTGCTTGCCGGCCGGGCGGAACTGCCGGAAGGCCGGGTGGACCTGGCCGAGCTGCTCGACGATGTGGCCCGGCACAGTCCGGTGGACGCCGAAATCCGGACCACCGAACCGATTTCCCTGCCGACGAGACCGGCTGTCGCGTTGTGCCGGGCGGCTGGGGAGGCGCTGGAGAACGTCGCCCGGCACGCCGGAGTCGCCACCGCGGTGGTCACCCTGTGCCGTGTGGGTGAAGGCGTTCGGCTCGAAGTGACCGACACCGGCCGGGGATTCGACCCGGCGGCGGTCCCCGCCCACCGCCACGGACTGTCGAAGTCCATTGTGGACAGAGTTGCCCGGGTCGGTGGGACGGCCGTGGTGCGCAGCACGCCCGGCAGCGGCACCACGGTCGAGCTGGCGTGGCATGGCTGAACTGACGGTTTCCCGGCTCTTCCGCGGCCTCCGCCTGGCCACCCTGCTCATCATCGCGGTCACCCTGTTCGGCCTGAACCTGCCGCTGCTGCTGGCGAACGCCGAGGTCTACCGCTCCTTCGCGGTCGAGGTGGCCGCCTTCGCCGTCCTGACGGTGGTCGCCGCGGTCACGGGTGTGCTGATCTGGCGCGACCGCCCGCTCGGCCGGTGGCGCTGGCCGGCGCTCGGCGCGGTGTTCGCCGCGTCGGTGGCCGCGGTGTCGGCCGTGCCGCCGGAACTCGTGGTCACCGAGGCGGAATGGTCCTACGGCACGATCGGCTGGTGCTGCCTGCTGCTGCTCGCCGATCACCGGTTCACCGCGGTGCTGCTGGCCCTGGCCGCGCACCAGGTGTTCAGCTTCGGGCAGCTGATCGCGGTCGGGCAGGCCGATCGGCTGACCCTGGCCGGCCTGGCGACCGTGTCCGTCCTCGTGCTCGGGTACCAGCTCACCGTGGCCGCGGCGACGGCCGCGCTGAACCGGCTGGCCCGCCTCGCCCAGCGCACCGCCGTGCAGGAGGAACGCACCCGCACCGCGGAGGCCGTGGCCGGCCAGCTGCACCGCGATCGCCGTGCCCGCTTCGAGGAACTGGCGACGAGCACCGTGCCGCTGCTGGCCAGGCTCGCCGCCGGAACCCCGGTGCGCGACCGCGCGTCCTACGCCGTGGAGGCGGCCAGGATGCGCCGCCTGTTCGCCGAAACCGACGATGTCGACGACCCGCTGCTGCACGAGCTGCGTGCCTGTGCGGAAGTGGCCGAACGCAAGGGAGTCACGGTGTTCCTCGGCACCTGGGGCGAACGACCGGAGCTGCCCGTCCCGATCCGCCGCGCGCTGACCGAACCGGTGGCGGCCTGCCTCGCCGCCACCGTCGCCGAAGCCAGGGTGACCGTGCTGGGCGCCCCCGGCACCGCGACCGTCAGCGTGGTGACCGACGCGCCACCACCCGTCCGGCTGTCCTCGTCCGCGCAGGTCACCGTCACGCACCGCGAATCCGGCGGCAAGCACTGGGTGGAGGCCGCGTGGCCGGCGAAGTGATCACCGCGGTGGTCATCGACGACCACCCCGCCATCGTCAGCGGCATCGAAGCCTGGTGCGCCGCCGCGGAACCGCCCGTGCGGGTGGTCGACTCCGGTCCCACGGTCGCCGTCGCCTGGCTCGACCCCGGCAGCGAAGCCGACGTGATCGTGCTCGACCTCCAGCTCGCCGCGCCCACCCCGGCTTACGGCGACCTCCGCAGGCTGGTCGACGCCGGCCGCCACGTGGTCGTCTACACCATGCGCGACGACAAGGACACGGCCCTGACCTGCCTCGACATCGGCGCGTCGAGCTACCTCACCAAGGCCGAGGGCCCGGCGCACCTGGTCGCCGCGATCCACGCCGCCGCCAGGCAGCTGCCCTACACCCCGCCCTCCATGGCCAGGGCGATCGGCGTGGACACCCGGCCCGATCGGCCACGCCTCAGCGCCCGCGAGGTCGACGTGCTGGTCAACTGGTTCGCCTGCGAGTCCAAGGACATGGTCGCCGAGAAGCTCGGCCTCTCGGTGCGCACGGTCAACTCCTACATCGACCGCGTGCGGATCAAGTACGCCAACGCGGGCCGCGCGGCACCCACGAAGGCGGGCTTGGTCGCCCGTGCCATCCAGGACGGTCTGGTTCGCCTCGAAGATCTTTAGTTGTCAAGCAGCATCCGGAAGAAAGCACGCACCTCCTTCACGAACGACTCCGGTTGTTCGAGTGCGGCGAAGTGCCCACCCCGCTCGGGTTCGGACCAGTACACGATGTTCGTGTAGCGGTTGGCGGCCCAGCGCCGGGAGGGGCGCGGGGTTTCCCTGGGGAACAGGGTGCAGCCGGTGGGAACTTCGATCAGGTCGCTGGTGGCCTCGGTGAACCACTTCTGCACCTGCCGGATGCTTTCCCAGTACAGGCGCGCGGAGGAAGCACCGGTGCCCGGCAGCCAGTAGATCATCACGCTGTCCAGGATTTCGTCCCTGGTGAGCACGTTTTCCACGTCACCGCCGCAGTCGGTCCAGGAACGCAGCTTCTCCACGATCCACGCGCACAGCCCGACCGGTGAATCGACCAGGGAGTAGCCGATGGTCTGCGGTTTGGTGGACTGCTCGGCGGAGTAGCCGTCCTCCCATTCGCTCGCGTGCCGCAACGCGTCGAGCGATCGCTGCTCGGCTTCGGTGAGGTCGTCGAAGGTGTCCGGATCGGGGGCGGCGAGCGGCGGCATGAGGTGGATGCCGATCAGCCGTTCCGGCGCCTCCACCGCCATGCACGTGGTGATGCTCGTGCCCCAGTCGCTGCCCTGGGCGCCGAACCGCTCGTACCCCAGCTCGCTCATCAGCCGCAGCCACGCCCCGGCGATCCGTTCGATGCCCCACCCCGGCTCGGCGGGTTTGTCGCTGAAGCCGAACCCCGGGATCGACGGGCACACCACGTGGAAGGCGTCGGCGGGATCGGGCGGATCGGTCAGCGGCTCGATCACCTTGAGAAACTCGAGGATCGAGCCGGGCCACCCGCTGGTGAGGACCAGCGGGACGGCGTCCGGGTGCGGCGAGCGGACGTGCAGGAAGTGGATGCCCAGCCCGTCGATCTCCGTTTTGTACTGGGGGAGCGCGTTCAGGCGGGATTCCACGCGCCGCCAGTCGTACCCGGTGGCCCAGTAGTCGCACAGCTCGCGCAGGTACGCCAGCGGCACGCCCTGCGACCAGTCGCCGACCGTCTCGGCCTCTGGCCAGCGCGTGCGCAGCAGGCGATCGCGGAGGTCGAGGAGCTCCGCTTCGGGGACTTCGAGTCGGTGGTCGATCACGGTGGGGACGATAAACGGGTGCCCCGACAGTTTCGCGTTGGTAGCGTCGCGCGGTGCCTTCGACCGTCTTCGCGGACCACACTTTCTCCTTGCCACTGAGCCATGATCACCCCAATGGGGAAAGAATCGAGGTCTACGCGCGCGAGGTGCGGACGCGCACGGATCTGCCGTGGCTGCTGTACCTAAACGGCGGTCCGGGCTTCCCGGCGCCACGGGTGCACGGCGACGAAGGCTGGCTGCGGCGGGCGCTCGCGGACTACCGCGTGCTGCTGCTCGACCAGCGCGGCACCGGCCGGTCCACCCCGCTCAACCGGCACACCCTGCCGCGACTGGGACCACACCTGCACCACTTCCGCGCGGACTCCATCGTGCGCGACGCCGAACTGATCAGGCGCTCCCTGCTGGGCGACGAACCGTGGTCCGTCCTGGGCCAGAGCTTCGGCGGCTACTGCACGGTGACGTACCTGTCCATCGCGCCGGAAGGCTTGCGGGAAGCCCTCATCACCGGCGGCCTGCCCGGTGTCGAAGCCGGCGCGGACACGGTCTACCGGCACCTCTACCCGGTCGTCTCGGCCAAAACGAAGGCGCACTATGCACGCTTCCCCGGCGATCGCGACCAGGTCAAGCGGGTGGTCGAGCACCTGAACGACGACGAAGTCCGCCTGCCGGGCGGCCGTCTGCTGACCGCCGACGCGTTCCGCCTCCTCGGCAATCTGCTGGGCTCCAGCACGGGCAGTCGCCAGCTGCACTACCTGCTGGAGGACCCGTTCACCGCAGGCAGGCTCTCGGACGCGTTCCTGATGCAGGTCGAACGCGAGCTGTCCTGGGCGAGCACGTCCCCGATCTACTCGCTCCTGCACGAGGCCACCTACGCCCAGAACGGCAGGACGGACTGGTCGGGGGAGCGGGTGCGCGCCGAGTTCCCGGACCTGGACTTCCTCGGCGAGATGATCTACCCGTGGATGTTCGAGAACGATCCGCTGCTGCGGCCCTTCCGCGCACTGGCCCACGACCTGGCGCAACACCACTGGCCCGCCCTGTACGACCTGAATCGCTTGCGGGCCAACGAAGTCCCCGTCGCCGCCGCGATCTACGCCGACGACCTGTACATCGCACGGGACCTCTCGCTGGCCACCGCAGAGCTGATCCGCGGCCTACGCCCCTGGCTGACCGCCGACCACGGCCACGACGGCCTGCGCGTGAGCAACGGCGCCGTGCTGGACCACCTCCTCACGAGCCTTCGTCGGGGATGAGGGCGGTGCCGTCCCAGGTGAACCGCGCGGTGGTCACCGCGTCGTCGCCATCGGCGCCGGTGATCAGCTGGTGGATGCCCACCCCGCTCAACTCGGCGTAGGTGCACCACTCGTGGTCCGAGGTGAGCATCAGATCGAGGTCGAGCGCGGACAGCAACGCGAACACCTGCCCGCGGTTCGTGGTGTCCACGCCGACGAAGACCTCGTCGAGCAGGATGACCCGCGGGGCCTCCGGCACGGCTTGGTAGTGCGCGGCGACGGCGGCGAACAGCGGCAGGTGCAGCGCGATCGCCTTCTCGCCGCCGGACAGCGCGCCGTGCAGCTTCCTGGTCAGCAGCTCCCAGCCGTTGCCGTTGGCACGATCGACCTTCACCACGAACCGGTGCCAGGCGGTGTAGTCGAACACCTGGGCCAGCTGCTCTTCCCAGGTGGCCGCGGTGTCGTCGGACCTCGCCTGCTCGATGCGCTCGCGGAAGAACCGGTGCAGGGACTGCCGATTGGCCTCGGAGAGCCGGACCGGGTCCTTGAGCAGCAGTTCCCTGGCGGTCTTGGTGCCGGGCGGCAGGTCGGGCGCGACCTGCCAGACCAGGCGCACGGCCACCTTGGACGCGGTGCGCACGCGTTCCAGGCGGGCGTTCATGCCGTCGACCAGTTCGTTGGCCTGCCGGATCCGGGCCGCGAGGTGGCGGCGGGTGTCGCCGGTCAGCGTCTGGTCGAACAGCTCGCGTTCCCGGTCGGTGATCTCGTGGCGGCTGTCGTCGGCTTCGGTGTCGAGGACGTGCAGCAGTTCGGTGGCGCCGACCCGGACCCCGTCGACCACCGCGGTGAAGATCTGCACGTCCTCGTCGGTTTCGAGGTCCAGATCCGCCCGTGCGCTCAGCGCGCTGCGGCAGGTGTGCACCGATTCGGACAGGCGGTGCAGCGCGTCACCGATGTTCTTGGGGGCGTGCGGCATGCTCGGCCAGGCCGTGGTGACCAGCCGGGCCGCGTCCAGCGCGGCGCGCACGCCTTCGGAGCCGCGCAGGGTCTCTTCGAACTTCGCCAGGTCGTCGAGTCCGCTGTCGGCCGGGAAAACCCCGGTGGCCAGCTGGCGGAACCGGTGCGCGGCCGCGTCCCGCCTGGTCGAGGCGGCTTCACGGGCTTGCTCGTCGATCTCGCGCCGTGCCCCGAGTTCACCGACTTTGGTGGCCAGTTCGTTGACCTCACGCGAGGTCGCCCGCAGTTCCTCGGCGAGGCTGCGCAGCTTTTCCCGGAGCGCGGCGATTTCGGCCAGTACTTCGCGGTAGTCGACGCCGAACGTGCTGTCGACCGCTTCGAGGGTCGCAGCGAGTTTCTCGTGGCGGCTCTCGGCCTCCGCGGCTTCCTCTTCGCGCGCGCTCGCATTGGCCGCCGACCGCTGGGCCTGGTTGCGTGACGTGGCCAGCACCCGCCGCGCTTCCAGCAGCTTTTCGTGGGCTTCGAGCCAGGTTTCCGCCTGTTCGTGGAAGACGGTGACCGCGGATTCCAATGTGGACAGACCGGTGCGCTCGGCGGGCAGGCCGTGTTCGGCGGCGAGGCTGGTCAGCTGCCGCAACGCGCGGGTCACCTCGCCTTCCCTGGCCGTCACCGTGTCGACGCGTTCCTGGACGATCCGGTTGGCCGACCCGAGATCGGCCTCGGCTCGGGTCAGCACCGACGTGGCCTCGATCAGCGGTCCGTGGCCGGGCCGGGCGCCGCGTTCCGTTTCGAGCACTTGACGCCGGGTGCGCAGCGAAGCCAGCTCCCGTTCGAGGGAGGCGATTTCAGCCTCATAGTCGGAAAGCTGGTCTTCCAGGTCCTGGATGCGGAGTTCCCGCGCACGCCGTCGAGCGGTCGAGCCGATGAAGGACGGCTGCTCCTTCTGCCAGCTGCCGGTGACGTTCCCGAGCCGCCAGGTCCCGTCCGCGCCGATCGCCGCCGGGGAATCGGGCAGGACCTCGCCGAACGCCACCGACGTCAGCAACCGCCGCACCGCCCGCGAATCCTCGCTGCCCTCAGGGATGAGCACGTCGGCGAGCGAACCGCCGGTGACCGGCACCAGGGCATCCGGATCGGCGAAGATGTCGTGCCCCTCGATCTCGCCGCGCGGCCCGAGCCACGCGTCGAGCAGGCCGGACGCTTCGAGCGCCGCTTCGATGCCCGCGCGCTCGTTTTCCGCCGTGGTGGCGGCGAAATCGACCAACCGCCACAGCGGTGCGCCCGGCATCCGGCTCCGGTCCGCTGTCCTGGTGGCCGGGGCGGTCGGCGGGATGTCGCGTTCCGTGCTGAGCCGGGCCGCTTCGGCGGCGACTTCATCGCGTTTGGTCCGCGCGACCTCCAGCGCCGCGCTCCGGCTCGTTTCCAGCGTGGTGATCTCCTGCTGGGCGCTCAGCGACGCCGTCTCGACCAGCGCCAGCACGGCCGATTCCGACTCCGCCTGCTCGGCCAGCGCGGACGGGTCCTCGAACCGCAGCTCGTGGCACCCGGATGCCCACTCCACCAGGCGGGCGCCGAATTCGAAGAGCACGGTCTCGCGCTCCACCGCCGCGGTGTCGAGCTTCTGCTGGGCCGTGGAGAACGCCGTCCTGGCCTGGTCGAGGTCGCTTTCCGCCTGGTGCCGCAACGCCACCGCGCGTTCGTGGAAGTCGAGCGCCTTGCCGACCGCGCTGAGCTGTTCGCGCTTGGCGCGTACGGCCGCCCGCAACAACGGGCGGCCGGGTTCCCGGACCAGCTCCGCGTGCACGCTGCTCATCGCGGCCCTCGCGGCGGCGTGCCGGATGTCGGTCCGCTGCACCTTTTCGATCTCCGCGTGCCGGTGTTCGGCCTGCTCAGCGGCTTGCTCCGTGGCGCGGTCACCGTCGGCTTCGGTGCGTTTGCGGTGAGCGTCGTCGCGGATCCTGGTCGCTTCGGCCCTGGCTTCGCGGGTGCGTTCGCGCAGCCTGTCCAGCTCTTGGCCCTGCTTGTACGCGTCGCTCTCCGTCAGCCCGGCCTTGCGCGATTCGGCTGTGCCGATCTCCTTTTCCAGCGCCATCACGCGTTCTTCGGCGGCCTGTTTCCGGGCTTCGACCTCGGCGTGTTCCTCGGCGGACGCCTTCGCTGCCTTGGCGGAGTTCTCCAGCTCGTTCGTCGCCGTGGTCAGGACGGCCGCTCCCGCGCGAAGCACCCGTTGCGCGTACGTCTTCTGCCGTGCGGCGAGGGTGCGGGTCGCCGCGACCTCCTCCTCCAGCGTGGTCAGCTTCTCGCGCTGGGCGTCGAGCCGCTCGAACCCCTCGGCGAGGTCCGCGATCTCCTGCGGGTCGAGCGGTGGCAGGGCCCGGGAAAGCAGGTTCGACAGGAGGCCGGGGTCGAGGCGCTGTGACAGCTTCGGCGTGCGCAACTGCAGCAGTGCCAGGATCAGCGCCTCGTACCGCTGCTCGCTCAGCGAAGGGAACAGCGTGGTGCGGACCTCGGTCCGGTAGTCGGTCGCGCTGCCGTGCACGGTGCCGCTGCCGCCCAGGTGCTCGGCCAGCGCGTTCTTGGTCAGCGGCTGCCCGGCCTCGTTCACCAGCTCGAGGTCGTGGCCGATCCGCAGCCCGGTGGTGAAGTACTCGGGGTGCACGGTGGTGGTGTGGCTGCTCGCCTGGAGCCGGGCACCGCAGGTGAACCAGCGCCCGCCCGCCCGGAACTCGAGCCAGACGTAGCCCACCCGGGTGGTCCCGGTCGCGCCCTCGCCCATCAGGTTCCAGTGCATGGTCCGTTCACCGGTGCCGAAGGTGGACAGCCGGTTCGCCCGCAGGTTCGCGTCGAACAGGAACGGCAGCAGCACCTCGAGCGCCTTGGACTTGCCGCTGCCGTTGGGCCCGCGGAGCAGCAACCGTCCTTTGTGGAACTCGAAGACCTCGTCGTAGTACCGCCAGACGTTGAGGATGCCCGCGCGCGTGGGAACCCAGCGCGAGGGCGGTGCTTCCGGCTCGTCGGCGGCGCGGTGCGGCAGTGCGGTGACGGTCACGGGGTCGTCTCCTCGGTGGTCCTGGTGGCGGAAACGGCGTACCGCGCCGCCGCGGGCAGCGGCCGGACCACGCCCGCGGTGACCCGCACGAGGTCGAAGTCGGTGAGCACGGCCAGCGCGTCGGCGGCCAGCTGGCGCGTGCCCTCGTCACCGCGGTAGCTCTTGGCCCACCGCGGGAAGCGGTCGAGCAGGGCCGCGGCGGTGAACTCGAGCTGCTCCACGGTCGCGGGCCCGCTCATCGTGTCGAGCAGCAGCAGGGCGGCGACCTTGGCGTTGGCCACGTCGTCCGGGAAGCGGCTGTCGGTGGCGATGGAGTCGACGTCGATCAGCAGCACGCCCTCGGCCCGCTCCTCCAGCAGGAATCCGCCCAGCTCGGCGGCCTGCCGGAGCAGGCGGCGCCCGGTGGGGGAGTTGAGGTACGCCTGCTCGTCGGCGGACAGATCGTCGAAGTAGACCACCGGATCATCTACCAGCCTGCGGAAAACCGAATGCCGCAGCCACAGGTTCCGCTGGACGTCCGAGGCGCCGGGCGTGTCCTCGTGCCGGCCGGCGGACAAGCCGTACCGGCGTTCGCGGGAGACCGCTTCGAGCAGCTCCTCGAACCGCAGGGCGACGTCCTCCGCCGGTACCGCCAGCTGTGACGGGCCGACGGGCGCGGCCAGCAGCCGCAACAGCAAGGTCGGGTCGACGCGGTAGAGGACCTTCGCTTCGGCCGACTCGACGAAGGTCTCGGTCACCCCGTCGACGACCTCGACCGCGCCATAGGATTCGAGCAGCCGGAGCACGTCGACGAACGCCATCCGCTCGCTCCGGCTCGACGCGTCGAAGGTGGTGACCACTTCGTCCGCGTTGGTGGCCCTGGTGATCCGGTCGGCCAGCAAGCCGATGGTGGTCACCGGCACCGACTGCAGTTCGGCGGCCACTACGCAGAGCAGCACGTACCGGCGGCGGTCGAACGGTGCCCGGCCGGACCGCAGCCGCCGCGCGGGACGGCTGGCGTCCGCGGCGACGCGCACCTTGACCAGCCGGGCGTACCCCAGCCGCGGCTCGACCGTCAGCGTCCAGCCGCAGTAGTAGTCGAACCACTTCCTGATCGGTTCGCGGCGGCGTCGCACCAGGTCGAACACGTCCGGCGCGGAACGTTCCGTGATCAGCGGCGTGGACAGCAACCAGCGGATGCCGTAGGCGACCTCTTCGCGCTCGGCCGTTACCAACTGGTTGGCGAGCTGGCTCATGTGTCGTCTCCGCTCGCTCGCCGCCGTCGTTGCCCGGCCGCCCGGATCTCGATCTCGTAGTCGGGACCCCGGAACTCGCCGCGCGGGGTGGTCAGCACCGCGATCGCGCCGTCCTGGGGCGGCCGCAGCAGGATCTCGATCCGGCCGTCCGAGGTGGTGCTGCGCCGGGTGCCGCCCGCGCCGGGACCGGTGGCCAGCGCGTTGCCCAGCAGGTCCAGCAGGCGTTCGAAAAGCGCGTGATCGAGCCGCTCGAACGCGGAAAGCCGGATCGCGCCACCGGTGTCGAGCATGTCCCAGGCGGCCTCCAGCTCGGCTCGCTCGGCCAGCGCCTGCTCGGCGCGTGCCGCCTTGATCGCCGCGACATCGCGGACGCGGCCGGTTTTGGTGAAGCGCTCGGCTTTCCCGGCCGACCGCAGCAGCGGGGAGACCGCCACCGGCGGGATCTCGTGCCAGGAAGCGGCCGGGCTGACGAGCTCGGGGTCAGGGTGGGCGAGGTGCGCGTGCCGTGCCGAGCTGAGGCCGAACATGGTCGTCCACAGGCGGTGCAGATCCTCCTGCGCCGGGACGACCGTGAACCACCTGGCCAGCTCGCGGAAGTCGGCGACCGCGCTGCTGGAGCGCCGCTTGGACTCGGTGATCCTGGCGAGCACCTGCAGCAGGGTGATGATCGCGCGCCGCGCGACCAGGTGCAGCTGCTCGACCCGGGGAGCCGAACCGTCCGACGGCCGGAACCACGCGCGCAGCCCCTCCCAGCGGGCGCGGCGGTGCGCCAGCCAGGCCGGGCCGGGATCGGTGCCGGTCAGGTGGGGGAGGTCGGCGCCGAGCAGCGCGCGCTGGTGGAGCACGCCGACGCCGTGTTCCTCGATCTTCCCGATCCGGGTGGCGATGGCGTGGGTGCGGGGTTCCAGGTTCGTCAGGAACTCCTCGAGGTAGGCGACCGTCGACGCCTTGACCTCGTGGAAGGTGGTGAGGTCGGCGCCGTCCGCGCGCAGCAGGCGCTGGAGCTCGCCGTTGAACTGCTTGGTGTTGCCCCGCAGGGCTTCCAGGTGCCCTTCGAGTTCGGTCAGCGTGCTGAAAACGCGCCGGTCGGACCCGGTTTCCAGCTCCTGGACCAGGTCGCCGAGCCGGTCGGAGATGGCGTCGAGCACGGCTGTCTGCAGTGCGCCGGTCGAGGCCAGCAAGCCCATCGCGTGCACCACGCCGGCGAAGGCCGCTTCTCCCTGCCGGGTGAGCGAGTACTGCAGGTTGCGGCGCTCGTACTCGCTGGCCGTGCGGTAGTTCTCCGAGTGGTTCTGGGTGACGTCGACCAGGTTCCAGGTGCGGAGCTGGTCGAGCGCGGTGGCGAGGTCGTTGTCGTCGAGTGCGTCGAGCCAGCCGATCGAGCGCAGGCGGGCGCGGACGTCGTCGAGCCCGAGCGCGGTTTCCAGCCGTTCGTTGGCCTCGCCGAAGGCGTGCAGGACCGCGACGTAGAGCTCGGCCCGGTCGCCGCTGGTGAAGCGGAACATCTCGGGCGGGACGCGGATCGGGTCCATGGCGACCACGGTAGGTGGTGATACCGACAGTTACCGGGAGGTGGGCAGTTCTGTGAGCAAAACCGGGGCCACGCGTTCCTCGGAGACCGTGGTGCCGACGCTCCTCAGGTGGCCGGCGAGCGCCGCGTCCCACGGCACGTCGGTGACCCGGCCGACCGGCGGCCCGTCGCCGATCGCGGCCGCGGCGAGGTAGTCGTCGCTGGTCATCCGCCACGGCCGTGCGCCGGTCCGCGCGATGACGTTCGCGGCGATCCGCAGTCCTTCGCCGTCGAAATCGCCGTGGTAGTGCAGGTTCGCGGTGGCCAGTTGCCGGAGCAGGAGGATGCCCGCGCTGCTCGGCCAGCCGGAGGTGCAGACCATCGGCGGGCAGCGGTCGCCGAAGCGGTCGAGGGCCAGTGCCAGGACGCTGGGGTTCTCGAAGATCCAGACGTCCTGTGGTGGCTGGATTTCGCTCTTCCGGAGTTGCTGCAGGGTAAGCACGGCGGCCTGTCCCGCGTCGGCGCATGCCCGCAGGATCCGGTTTGCGACGTCTTGGTTGGCAGCGCGAAAGCCCGCGGCCAGAACGGTGGAGGACAGCTCGTCGTCCGCGATCCCGGCTTGCTCCCAGAGCGCGCGGCGATCCTGGGCGTTCTGGGGCTGCGGCAGGTCGTAGATGGCGGTCAGGGCCTTCTGGACCAGGCCGGTGAGCCGCCTGCCGTCGTCGAGGGCGTGGGTCTCGCCGAGCACGTTTTCGGCGAAGACCGGCAGGGGCACACCAGCGGCGGGGAGGCGGGCGAGCACTTCGAGCGCTTTTTCGAGCTCCTGCTTGCCGGCCCTGATGGTCGCGGCCCACTCGCCCAGGGCGGGCTGCGCCTCGACGACCGGGTGCGTGGCGAGCCAAGTACGCAACTCAGCGCGTTCGTTCGCCGCCTTTCGGCGCTCAGCCGCACGGTCGCCGATGGGTCCTCGCAGGTGGGTGAGGACGGTCCGAAGGTCCTGGCCGGTGGCCTCCTGCACTGCTTCCTGGAGTCGTGGCAGGGAGATGTCGGCGTGGGGGCCGGGGAGCTTCCGGAGTCCGAGCAGGTCGGCGATGGCCGCCTGCTGATCGGCGTCGAGGGGGCCGACCCGGACCCGGCTCACCGGCAGCCCGGACGACAACCTCGTGTGGACCGCGTGCCACAACGGCGCCAGTTCAGGACGGAAGCTCACAGTGGTCGCAGCATAGACTCAGGCGCGTGACCAGGGACGCGCGTGAGCTGGGGAGCGCATGGACCAAGTTCCAGCGACTTTCGTTTCCGCGGCCTTCGCCCGCGCTGGCTCGGTACGTGGACCGCTTCTGGGTGGTGTCGTGGGATTACGACGAGCCTTACCGGCAGCTGATCGTGCCCCGTCCGAACGTGCACCTGGTGTTCAACCGCAGTGGCGGCGCTTACGTGAACGGTGTGTGGTCCGGCCACCGGATCAAGGTCTTGGAAGGCTCGGACGGCGTCTTCGGCGTGGCGTTCCGGCCGGGCTGTTTCCGCCCGTTCCTGGGGCGCTCGGTGTCTGAGCTGACCGACACCACGGTGGACGCCTCCACGGTGTTCCACGGCGAGGTGCCGGACTCCCCCTCCGTGGCGGCCGTCGAGGAGTTCCTGCTGGCCCAGCGCCCCGCCGCGGATGCCAGGGCCGATCTGGCTGTCGATGCCGTGAACCTGATCATCGCGAAACCCGAGATCACCCGTGTCGCCCTACTGGCCGATGCGCTGGGCATGAACGCGCGGGCCCTGCAACGCCTGTTCGCCGAACACGTCGGCATCGGCCCGAAGTGGGTCATCCGGCGATACCGGCTGCACGAGGTCACCGAACGCCTGTCCGCCGGCAGCGTCGTCGACTGGGCCGCGCTGGCCGCGGAGCTGGGCTACGCGGACCAGGCCCACTTCACCCGGGACTTCAAATCCATGTTCGGTGAATCGCCCACCCACTACGCGGAACGCTACTGAGGTTCCGGCGTCCGCTCGTGCTTGGCAGAATGCGACCTCGTGGTGGCGATCGAGGTGAGCGAAAGTTCGGTGCGGGAACTCGCCGGTCCCAAGTCGTTCGAACGAGGTGAGAAGTACTTCGCCGCCGGGCAGGTCCGCCGGGTGAGCGTCGACGGCAAGACGGTGAGCGCGGCGGTCGAAGGCACGCACGTCTACCGCGTGCAACTCGAAATCACCCGGTGCGGATTACGTGGCACTTGCAGTTGTCCATACGGTGCCGAGAGTTTTTTCTGCAAACACTGCGTGGCGACTGCGCTGGCCTGGCTCGACCAAGGTGGAAAGCCCGGCAAACCACGCCGGAAACCGTTGTCGGACAACGACCTGCGCTCATTTCTCGGCACCTGCGACCAGTCCTGGCTGGTGGACCAGCTGATGACCGCCACCAATTCGGACCCAGTGTTGCGAGCGCGCCTGGCTGTCGCAGCAGGAGCAGACGCCAACAACGCCTTCGACGATCGCGAACTGCGGAAGCGGCTGGAAATGGCTATCGAAGTCGCTGACTACGTCGATGAGGTTGCGGCGTACAGCTATTTCCACCACGTCGATGAAGCCCTGAACGCAGTGGAACACCTGCTGACCGGCGGCTTCCCCCACGCGGCGGCCACCTTGGCGGAATACGCACTGGAACTGCTGGACGCCGCCACCGACCAAGTAGAAGACCTGGACGGCCTGCACGCCATGATCGAGCGGGCCGAAGAGATCCACCAGGCGGGTACCTCATGAGCGCTGCTCGTCCGATACCCAGGAGTGCCCCCGGCAGGATTCGAACCTGCGACACCCGCTTTAGGAGAGCGGTGCTCTATCCCCTGAGCTACGAGGGCGGGGACGTGCGGGTCCCAGCCTACCGGGCCCAGCACCGGGACAGCAGCCCAGGGGAAAGATCAGGGATTGATCACGACGCGTCATAGAACCGCCTGGCCGCCGTCACCGTATTGCCGGATGTCACCAGCGGGTGTGGCTCGCTTCGAAACCGACGCTACCCCTAGGTAACCTTCGGCGATGGGATGCGGGGACCCCGCGTTCCCCCGGCAGCCGGAGGCGTCCGTTGATCAAGGTGATGTTTGCCGACGACGAGGAACTGGTCCGTTCGGGCCTGCGCGCGATGCTGTCCGGCGCCCCGGACATCGAGATCGTCGGGGAGGCCAGCGACGGCAGATCAGCCGTGGAGACCGCGCGCCGCTTCCACCCCGACGTCGTGCTGCTCGACATCAAGATGCGCGCCGCCGACGACGGCATCCGGGCGCTGAGGGCCATCCAGGCCTTCCCCGAGCCACCCACCGTCGCCATGCTGACCACCTTCGACATCGACGAGTACGTCAGCCTCGCCCTGCGGCTCGGGGCCAACGGCTTCCTGCTCAAGGACATCGACCCCGCCGCCCTGCTCAGGGCCATCCGCGACCTCGCCCGCGGCGGAGCCGTGCTCGACCCCGGCGTGGCCGCCCGCATGGTGAACGCCCACCGCGACGAGCAGCGCGCCGCGCAACCCGCGCGCAAGCTGCTGGCCTCGCTGTCCGAACGCGAACGCGAGGTGGTCGGGCTGATCGGCCAGGGCCTCTCGAACGCCGAGATCGGCGGCAGGCTGCACCTGTCCGAAGCCACGGTCAAGGGCTACGTCAGCGCGGTGCTCTCCAAGATCGGCGCGGCCAACCGGGTGCAGGCGGCCCTGCTCGCCTACCGCGGTGGCCTGATCGACTGAACCCGTGCTCATCGCGCTGGAGATGATCGGGCTGGTGGCCTTCGCCGGCTCGGGTGCGCTGGCCGCCGTGCAGGCGCGGCTCGATCTCTTCGGCGTGGTCGTGGTCGGCTTGACCACGGCGCTCGGCGGCGGCATCATCCGCGACGTGCTGCTCGGCATCACCCCGCCGACCACCCTGCGCACCTGGCCCTACCTGGCGGTTTCCGCCGCGACCGCGCTGCTCGTCTTCTTCTTCCACCCGCAGGTCGCGCGCCTGCGCCGGGCCGTGCTGCTCGCCGACGCGCTCGGGCTCGGGGTGTTCGCCACCGCGGGCACCTCGACCGCGCTGCACGCCGGGGCACCGGTCTACACCGCGTGCCTCATTGGCATGACCACCGGTATCGGTGGTGGAGCCGTGCGTGATCTGCTGCTCCGCGAGATCCCGCTCGTGCTGCGCAAGGAGATCTACGCGGTGGCGGCGCTGGCCGGGTGTGTGCTGGTCGGGGTGGGGCACCTGCTGCGGCTCCCGGCCGGGCTGGTCATCACCGCCGCGGCGGTCACCACCGTCGCGATCCGGGTACTGGCGCTCTGGCGCCGCTGGAACGCGCCGGTCGCCAAGGGCACCCCGCCGAGCTCATTCAGCTGATTCCGCGCGTGCTCTTAGGACTGTCTCAGACCGGCGGGTAAGACTGTGCCCATGCGCATTCTCGTTGTCGACGACGACCGGGCGGTCCGGGAGTCGCTCCGCCGCTCCCTGGAGTTCAACGGCTACCAGGTCGAACTGGCCAGCGACGGTGCGATGGCCCTCGAGTCGATCATCGCCAACCGGCCCGACGCGATGGTGCTCGACGTGATGATGCCCCGCCTCGACGGGCTCGAAGTGGCCCGCCGCCTGCGCAGCACCGGCGACGACCTGCCGATCCTCGTGCTCACCGCCCGCGACACCGTCTCCGACCGGGTCTCCGGCCTCGACGCCGGTGCCGACGACTACCTGCCCAAGCCGTTCGCGCTGGAGGAACTGCTCGCCCGCCTGCGTGCCCTGCTCCGCCGCGCCAGCCCGGAAACCCAGCCCGGCCAGCAGGCCGAGACGCTTTCCTTCGCCGACCTCACCCTGGACCCTGGCACCCGCGAGGTCCGCCGCGGCGAGCGCGACATCAGCCTGACCCGCACCGAGTTCGCGCTGATGGAGCTGTTCCTCTCCTACCCGAAACACGTGCTGACCCGCGGCCGCATCCTCGAGGAGGTCTGGGGCTACGACTTCCCGACCTCGGGCAACGCGCTCGAGGTCTACGTCGGCTACCTGCGGCGCAAGACCGAAGCCGGAGGTGAACCGCGGCTCATCCACACCGTCCGCGGTGTCGGCTACGTGCTCCGCGAGACCCCGCCGTGAGCAGTGGAGTTCCCACGGTCGTGGTCGGGCGGGACCCGACGCCCGAGGCGGGTCGTCGCCGGTTGTCGCTCGGCTTCCGCGTCACCATGCTCGCCGCGGTCTGCGTCGCCGGCGCGGTCGCGCTGGCTTCGTTCGGCGCCTACTTCACCGTGCGCGACAACCTGTACAGCCAGATCGACGAGAGCCTGAACGCGCGCGCCAGCACCGTGCTCAACGACCGCGACGTGGTCCGCACGGGCGGCGCGGAGATCCCCGGGTACATCTTCAAGCTCGCCGACGTGCAGTTCGACATCATCTACTCCAACGGCGAGAGCGCGCTGCGCGACCAGATCACCGACCGCCCGCCGATCGGGCCGCAGGAGCGGCAGGTCGCGGCCAGGACCACCGGGCAGTCGATCCGCACCGACGGCCGGGCCGACTCGCGCGTGCTGGCCGTGCCGTACGAGGTCACCGGCGGCACCCCGCTCGCGCTGGTCATCGCCCAGCCGCTCGAAGGCACGAAGCGCACGCTCAACGAGCTGTCCGTGGTGCTGCTGCTGATCGGCGGTGCGGGCATCATCGTCGCCGCGCTCGCCGGGACCGTGGTGGCCCGCGGTGGGCTCCGGCCGGTCGAGCGGCTCACCCAGGCGACTGAACGCGTGGCGAAAACGGGTGATCTGACCCCGATCCCGATCAGCGGTGACGACGAGCTCGCCAGGTTGACCCACAGCTTCAACACCATGCTCGGCACGGTCGCCGAGTCCCAGGAACGCCAGCGCCAGCTGGTCGCCGACGCCGGGCACGAGCTGCGCACCCCGCTGACCTCGTTGCGCACGAACCTGGAACTGCTGCTGGCGGCCAATCGCGCCGGCGCGCCGAAGCTCGCCGACTCCGACCGGGTGGACATCGAGGCCGACATCGGCGCCCAGCTCGACGAGCTGACCCAGCTGATCGGCGACCTCGTCGAACTCGCGCGGGCCGACGAGCCGCGCGCCCAGTTCGAACGGGTCGAGCTGGTCGAGGTGGTCGAGCGCGCGCTGGACCGGGCGCGGCGGCGTGCCGGTGAGATCGAGTTCGATGTGGACCTGCGGCCGTGGGTGCTCAGCGGTGATTCCAGTTCGCTCGAGCGCGCGGTGTTGAACCTGCTGGACAACGCGGTGAAGTTCTCCCCGGCCGACGGGCACGTGCGGCTGCGGCTTTACCCGCTCGGCGACGGCACCGCGGTGGTCGAGGTCGCCGACTCCGGCCCCGGCATCGCCGAAGAGGACCTGCCGAAGGTGTTCGACCGGTTCTACCGCTCGTCGGAAGCCCGTACGCTGCCCGGATCCGGACTGGGGCTGGCCATCGTCAAACAGGCCGCCGAACGCCACGGCGGCACGGTGTACGCGGGGCAGGCGCCGGGCGGCGGCGCACTGCTGACCATCCGGCTCCCCGGGGTGCCCGGCTGAGAATCCTGACGATCGCGGCGGGTGTTTGATCGTGTAGGATTTTGTGTAGTTGATGGGGTTCGGGATGGAGTCGACAAAGTGCTGGCGCGGCAGCGACAGGCGGTGATCCTCGAAGAGGCGCGGCGGACCGGAGCGGTCCGGGTCAGCGACCTCGTCGGCAGGCTGGGCGTATCCGACATGACGGTACGCCGGGACCTCGACGTGCTCGCCAGCCGAGGGCTGGTCGAGAAGGTCTACGGCGGCGCGACCTCGGTGATCGGCAAGAGCACCGACGAGCCGGGCTTCGAGGCGAAGTCCGTGCGCCAGCGCGCGCAGAAGGAGGCCATCGCCGACCTCGCCGCCGGCCTGGTCAAACCGGGCACGGCGATCGGCATCTCGGCGGGCACCACCACCTGGACGCTGGCCAGGGCGCTGGACGCGGTGCCGGGGCTGACCATCGTGACGAACTCGATCCAGGTCGCCGACGTGCTGCGCGGGTCGAGCCAGCCCGACCGCACCGTGGTGCTCACCGGCGGGGTGCGGACCCCGTCGGACGCGCTGGTCGGCCCGGTCGCGGTGAACAGCCTGCGCTCGCTGCACCTGGACGTGGTCTTCCTCGGGGTGCACGGCATGGCCGACGGCCCCGGCTTCACCACGCCGAACCTGACCGAGAGCGAGACCGACCGGGCGCTGGTCGAGGCGGGGCGCCGCCTGGTGGTGCTCGCCGACCACACCAAGTGGGAGACCGTCGGCATCTCCACCATCGCCGACCTCGACGAGGCCGACGTGGTGGTCAGCGACGACGGGTTGTCCGAACGCGCCAGGGAAATCCTCAGTGAGAAAGCTGGAGAGTTGATCATCGCGAATGTGCCGGGGGACGACGAGTGAAGCGCACGTCGCACAAGCTCGCGGACGGCCGGGAGATCATCTACTTCGACGCCGACGAGCACGCCCCGCCGCGGGACGCGGTGGACACCAGGGACCTGCCGCCGGTCGCGGCCGCCTCGGAGATCCGGCTCGACCCGCTCACCGGCGAGTGGGTGGCGATGGCGGCGCACCGCCAGACCCGCACCTACAAGCCGCCTGCCGATCTCTGCCCGCTGTGCCCGACCAAACCGGGCAAGCCCAGCGAGATCCCGGAATCCGACTACGAGGTCGCGGTCTTCGAGAACCGCTTCCCCTCCTTCTCTCAGGGCGTCTCCGGCGTCGAATCCACTGTGGACGGCATGCCGATGGTGCCGCTGGCGCCGGGGCGAGGCCGCTGCGAGGTGGTCTGCTTCACCAGCGACCACGACCGCTCGTTCGGGCAGCTGAGCCCGCGCCAGGTGCGGACCGTGGTGGAGGCGTGGGCCGACCGCACCGCCGAGCTGTCCGCTTTGGACGGTGTGCGCCAGGTCTTCCCGTTCGAGAACCGGGGGGAGGAGATCGGGGTCACCCTGCACCACCCGCACGGGCAGATCTACGCCTACCCGTTCGTGACGCCGAAGACCGCCCGCATGCTGGAAGTCGCGCGGGCCTACCAGGCCGAGCACGGCAGCCACGTGCTCGGGGACGTGCTCGCCGCCGAGCAGGCCGCGGGCAAGCGCGTGGTCGCCCGCGGCGCGCACTGGACGGCCTTCGTGCCGTCCGCCGCGCGCTGGCCGGTGCAGGTGCAGGTGGTGCCGCACCGCCAGGTGCCGGACATCCCCGCGCTCACCGACGCCGAACGCGACGACTTCGCGTCCGTCTACTTGGAAGTCCTGCGCCGGTGTGACGCGCTTTACTCCCGGCCCCTGCCGTACGTCGCGGGCTGGCACCAGGCGCCGGTCGGCGCGGGTCGTGAGGACTGGTGGCTGCACCTCGAGCTGTTCTCCGTGCTGCGGAGCAAGGACAAGTTGAAGTACCTTGCTGGTTCGGAGTCCGGGATGGCTGTCTGGGTCAACGACACCACCCCGGAACAGATCGCGGAGAGGCTGCGCGCCGCGCTCTGAGTCGTTCTGGTGCAACCCACAGCTTCGGCTCAGGTGCCTCTCAGGACCGGAGCGCATGGTGGAGACATGACCGAGAACGACCCGCACGGCCAGAGGCCGGAAGCTCAGGACAAGCCGGATAACTCCGCTGGGAACGAGTACGCCGCGCCGAATCCGTGGTCGGCGCCGAGCGCGCACTCGGAACAACAGCAGAACCCGTACGCGACCCCCGGTCAGCCGTACTACCAGCCGTACCAGACGGGCACGGCCGTCTACGGGACCCCGCAGCCCCAGCCGCAGCCGCAGCGCGGGCAGGGTGGCGCGGGCAAGCTCGTCGCCGGGGTGGCCGCGCTGGCGTTGCTGGTCGGCGGTGGCGCGGGCGCGGTCGGGGGTTATCTGGCCTCGGACGGCGCCACGCAGTCGGCCAGCTCGCTCGAAGCCCCGCAACCCGCCAGGCAGACCGGCAACGCGCCGGCGGGTTCGGTCGAGTCGGTGGCCCAGAAGGTGTCGCCGAGCGTGGTCCAGTTGCAGGTCGCCGGCCGGGGTGGGCAGGCGAACGGCGGCTCGGGCTTCGTGATCGACGCCAACGGCTACGTCCTGACCAACAACCACGTGGTGGAGAACGCCGCGAACGGTGGCGGGCAGATCCAGGTGGTGTTCCAGGACGGGCGCAAGGCCCCGGCGACCGTGGTCGGCCGGGATCCGAGTTCGGACGTGGCGGTGGTGAAGGCCGAGGGCGTCAGCGGGCTGACGCCGGTCGAGCTGGGGCGGTCGGACGATCTGAAGGTCGGCCAGGGCGTGGTCGCCATCGGTTCGCCGTTCGAGCTGTCCGGCACGGTGACCTCGGGCATCGTCAGCGCGCTGCACCGGCCGGTGCGGGCGGGCGGTGAGCAGGGCAGCCAGTCCACCGTGATGGACGCGGTGCAGACCGACGCGGCGATCAACCCGGGCAACTCGGGTGGTCCGCTGGCGAACATGGCCGGTCAGATCATCGGCATCAACTCGGCCATCTACAGCCCGCCGAGCAGCGGCCAGTCGCAGGGCGGCAACGTCGGCATCGGCTTCGCCATCCCGATCGACCAGGCGCGCCGGACCGCGGACGAGATCATCAGGACCGGTCAGGCCACGCAGACCTTCATCGGGGCGACCGTGACCGACGCGCCGGAAGGCGGCGCGTCGATCCGGGAGGTCACCCAGGGCAGCCCCGCCGAGCAGGCCGGGCTCAAGGGCGGCGACGTGGTCACCAAGATCGACGACCGCCTGGTGGACAGCTCGGACGCCCTGGTTGCGGCCATTCGGACGAAAGTTCCGGGCGACAAGGTGAAATTGACGCTTGCCTCTAATAATGTGATAGAGGTCACGCTCGGTGGGCAACCGGTGCCGACCAACTAGACGCTCGGTCGCAGTGGCGACCGAGACCAACTCCCGGCTCGACCCCCAGGGGCCGGTGGAGGAGAACCGCGGGTGACCCGACCAGGTCACCCGCGGTTTTTTCGTGCCCGCACCCATGGTTCGACCAGGGAGAACAGGGCGACGGCGAGCCAGACGACGGCGAGGGTGAGGCCGAGGCCGAGCCAGGTGTCGCCGTCGTGCAGGCCGGGGCTGGGCGAGGTGCCGTAGGTGCGCCACAGCAGCGGGACGGCCAGCAGGCACAGCACCCCGGTGGCCGCGCCGCCGACCAGCACCGGCGGCGAAGCCCAGCGGCTGATGGCGTACCCGAAGACGGCGATCAGTGGCGCGAGCAGCAGGTCGTGCACCAGCGGGCCGGCGACCAGCCAGATGCCGACCGGGATGTCGGCCAGCGGCACCAGCAGCGCTACGCCGTAGAGCAGCGCCGCGAGGCCCGGCAGGGCGAGCAGGATCCTCATCGGACCTCCAGTCGCCGGACCCACTTCGTCTGCAGCACGCCCGGCCGGTTCGGCGCGATCACCCGGCACGGATAACCGTGGTCGGGCGGCAGTTCCTCGCCGTCGAGGGCGAGCGCGAGCAGGGTCAGCGGATCGGCGGTGTGCGTACCGGGCAACTCGCTGGTGGCGTACAGGCCGCCACGTTCGAGGGAAAGCACGCGCACATCGGCACCGGGCTCGGCGCCCGCGGCCCGCAGCAGATCGGGGAACGCGACCCCGCTCCACACGGCCGAGTGGCTCCAGCCTTCGACGCACGCGATCGGCAGCTCCGCGGTGGTCTGGGGGAGCGCGGCGAGTTCGGTGCGCGTGAACGATCTGGTCCCAGCCGCGGTGGCGACTTCGAGGCGCCAAGCCGGATCCCGCGCGGTGTCGAGCACGCCTGCCGCCGCCGCGGTCCGGTTCACCGGCAGGTCCTTGCCCGAACGCCACGAGAGGCCGGAGATGTTGCGCAGCAGGGGAACCGTCGCACCCGCGGTCGCCACCACGGCCACGCCGGTGACCAGCCAGGTGGACCGCAGGAACCCGCGCCGCGACAACCCCGGCGATGGCTTCTCCGGCTCCTTCGCCCCGCGCACGATCGGCAGCTTGACCGCGACGTGCACCACCACCGAACCGATCGCGATCCACGCGACGGCGTAGTGCAGCGACGGGAAGTAGAAGTCCCACGGGTAGTTCTGCGCCACGTTCAGCAGGCCCGTGACCACCTCGAAGAAGGCCGCACCGGACAGCACCAGGATCGACAGCCGCTCCAGCGCGTGCGCGGCCGACCGCACCGGCGGCTTCTCGAACAGCTTCGGATAGACGGTCCACAGCTTCGCCAGCAGCAGCGGGATCGACGCGATGCCGCTGATCACGTGCAGCCCCTGCGTGATCCGGTAGAGCTGCACCGGACGGCTCGGCCAGCCGAACCAGCCGGGCGGGTGCTGGATGAGGTGGCTGAGCAGGCCGGTGAGGAAGCAGATCCCGAAGGCGATGCCGAGCGCCGCGCCGATCCGGGTGGTGACCGCGGGGGAGTGCGCCGCCGCGCGGAAGCGGTTCATGCCCGCCTCAATTCGGCGAACCAGCGGCGTCCACTGATCCCTGTCCACTCCGGGCTGAAGCCGGTCCGGTCCGCGATCCCGTCGATCGCCTCGGCACCGACCCAGGCCCACGGGAACCACGAGCCGGTCCCGATCCGGACGTCGCTTCGCCGCAGCCCACGGCCGGGCGGATCGAGTTCCACCAGCACCGAGCCGTCCGCGCCGAGCAGTCGCCGGACGCGGTCGAGCAGGGCGACCGGATCACCGCCGATGCCGATGTTGCCGTCGGCGAGCAGGACGTGCTGCCAGCGGCCTTCGCCCGGCAGCGTCCGGAAGAGGTCGCGGTGCAGAGCGAGTGCACCGCGGGCTCGGGTCAGCCGGACGGCGACCGCCGAGTGGTCGACGCCGAGCGCGGTGACGCCGCGGGCGGTCAGCGCGGCGGTGAGGCGGCCGGGGCCGCAGCCGAGGTCGAGGGTCGGTCCGGTGCAGCGCCCGAGCAGCAGCTCGTCGCCCGCGCCGGGTTCCTCGCTCCACCGCTCGGCGGGCAGCCGCACGCGTTCGCCGGTGCCCGACTCCAGCCAGCAGGGGCCGCCGAGCAGGCCGGTGTCGAAGGCCGTCATGCCGCCTGCCCCAGCACGGCGGTGGCGAAGCGGCCACTGGTCCGCGATGCCACGGCGATCGCGTCCGCCATGGTGTCCACATCGGACAGACGACTGGCGATGCCGATGGTGAGCCCGTCGAGTGCGTTGCGGGTGAGCGCGCCGGTGTCCGGCCTGGACATCGGCACGTCGGCGAGCACGGCGGCCTGGAGCGGGTCGCGCAGGCCCAGCGCCCACCAGCCGCCGTCGTCGGCGGGGCCGAGCACGGCTTCCCGCTCGTCGAGCCGGGCGGCGGTGGCGGCCAGGAGGTCCGGGGTGACCTGCGGCGTGTCCATGCCGATCTGCAGCACGGGCAGGCCGGGGCAGTGGGCCGCGGTGTCGGCGTGCGCGTTGGCGAGCCGTTCCCCGAAACCGTCCCCACGCTGCGGGAATACCGTGGTGTGCTGCAGCGCGGCGGTGATCTCGCTGCGGTTCGCGGCCTGGCCGAGTGCGCCGGTGAAGGCGACCACCGGTACCGCGCCCGGGGTGGCGAGCACGGCGTCGAGCGTGTCGAGCAGGGACGCGGCGGCGATGGCCGCGGCCTGCTCGGGCGTGGCCGGCGGGCAGAGGCGGGTCTTGGCGAAGCCGGGCACGGGCGCCTTCGCGACCACCAGCAGGGCGAACCCGGTCATCGGGCGAGCACCCGCCCCATGTCGCGGACCGCGCGCAGCGTGCCGCGCACCGAGCCGGAGACCTTCGACTTCGTGCCCTTGGCGCGTTCGCGGTAGCTGACCTCGAACTCCTCGATTCGCCAGCCCGCCCGACCGGCCTTTACCAGCAGTTCCAGCGGATAGCCGAAGGCGCGATCGGTGATGCCCAATGCGAGCAGGTCCGCCCGGCGCGCGACGCGGATCGGCGCGATGTCGCTGACACCGAGCCCGCGCCTGCGCAACAACGCCGCGAGCAGCGCGTTGCCCGCCTTCGCGTGCCACGGCCAGACCCCGCGTTCGACCGGCACCCTCCGGCCGACAGCGAGATCGGCACCGCCCTGGACGGCGGCCACCAGCCGGGGCAGTTCGCGCGGATCCAATGAACCGTCGGCGTCGAGGAAGGCGACCAGTTCGGTCGTCGCCGCCTCGAGTCCACTGTGGACAGCTGCACCGTAACCGCGCCGCGGTTCGTGGACCACCTTGGCGCCCAGGGCCGCGGCAATCTCCGGCGAGCCGTCACCCGAGCCGTTGTCGACCACGATCGCGCGGTAGCCGTCGGGCAGCGCGCCGAGAACCCCGGGCAGCGCGCCCGCTTCGTCGAGACAGGGAAGTATCACGTCGACCATCACGGCTGGTCACGTTAGGTCCGCAGTGGACACTGAGAAAGCCTTGGCGTGCTTACCGAATTGTGACAGCGCGCAGGTTCTTACCGGCTGGTGACATCTGCCGCCCGCGGCTCGACGGGCGGTCGCCGCACGGCTTACCGTGCGCTGGTGGTCGACGTCCAGCCGCGCGAGTCCGTCGCGCTCCGAAGCGATCTGCTCGCCGTCGGCGCCGCCGGGGTACTGGTCGCGCTCGGCACCGCGCTCGGGATCCACTTCAACCGCCCCGGCTCCGGGGTGGTCATCTTCGCGTTCGCGCCGCCGCTCTACGGCGACTGGCTGCCGCGCGTCGGCCCCGGCTCGCTGTTCGCCGTGTTGATCGCCGCTGCCGTGGTGATGTGGGGACCGTCGCTGGCCGAACGGCTTTCGTGGCGGCCGCTGCTCGCGCTCGGCTACGGCGTCACGGTCTGCTGGACGATGGCGCTCGCGCTGGTCGACGGCTTCCGCACGGGGTTCGCCGGACGGCTCGAAAGCGACCACGAGTACCTGCACGAAGTCCCCGGCATCACCGACATCCCGGTCATGCTGCGCGAGTTCAGCTCCCGCATCCTGGACTTCCAGCCCGATTCGTGGACCACTCACGTGTCCGGCCACCCACCCGGCGCCACGCTGGTCTTCGTCTGGCTGGACCGCGCCGGCCTCGGTGGCGGGGCCTGGGCCGCAACCGTTTGCGTCCTGGTCGGCTGCCTGTTCGCGGTGGCCGTCCCGGTGACCGTTCGCGCGCTCGGACGGCCCGATGCGGCTCGCGCGATGGTGCCGTTCGCGGCGCTGTTCCCCGGTGCGATTTGGCTGGGCGTCTCGGCCGACGGGCTGT
Organism: Saccharothrix sp. AJ9571; assembly: GCF_021725495.1. Lineage (NCBI taxonomy): Bacteria > Bacillati > Actinomycetota > Actinomycetes > Pseudonocardiales > Pseudonocardiaceae > Saccharothrix > Saccharothrix sp. AJ9571. The sequence goes on from NZ_CP091382.1 coordinate 3,371,972, forward strand.
TTGCCGGGGTGACCGCGACGGGGATCGCGCTGCTGGCGTTGTCCCGGCGGCGACCGCCACTCGCCCTGCTCGCCGGGGTGGTGCTCGGCTTCGGGATCTTCCTCTCGTACGGATTGGTGCTCATCGGCTTGATCGCGCTCGCGGTGGTGCGCAGCTGGCGTGCGCTCGGGCTCGCGCTGGCGGGCGCACTGGCGGTGGTGGCGGTGTTCGCGCTGGCCGGGTTCTGGTGGCTGGACGGCTACCACCTGGTCGTCGAGCGGTACTACCAGGGCATCGCCAGCGAACGGCCGTACGGCTACTGGGTCTGGGCGAACCTGGCGTGCCTGGCGATCGCGATCGGCCCGGCACTGGTGGCAGGAATCCGGCGCACGGTCGCCGGTCGCTGGTCGGATCCGGTGGTCCTGCTCGGGCTGGCGGCGCTGCTGGTGGTCGCGTTCGCGGATCTTTCCGGGCTTTCGAAGGCCGAAACCGAGCGGATCTGGCTACCGTTCGCGGTGTGGCTGCTGCCCGCCGCGGCACTGCTGCCCGCGCCCGGCAGGCGCTGGTGGCTGCTCGCGCAGGCGGCGACGGCGCTCGTGGTGAACCATCTGGTCTTCACGTACTGGTAGGAGCTGGCATGACGCAGGAGAGCGGTCGCGTGCTCGTGGTCGACGACGACGAGACCGTGCGCGACGTGGTGCGCCGGTACCTGGAGGTCGCCGGGTTCACCGTCGAGGTCGCCGGCAGCGGTGAGGACGGGCTGCGGTCGTTCGCCGAGCGGGCGCCCGACCTCGTGGTGCTCGACGTGATGATGCCGGGCATCAGCGGGCTGGAGGTGTGCCGCCGGTTGCGGCGGACGAGCCAGGTGCCGGTGGTGCTGCTGACCGCGCTCGGCGAGGAGGAGAACCGGATCGCCGGGCTCGAACTCGGCGCCGACGACTACGTGACCAAGCCGTTCAGCCCGCGCGAGCTGGCGCTGCGGGTGGTCTCGGTGCTGCGGCGGGCGCGGATGCCCAGCCGTCCCGTCGCGCCCGCGGAGGAACTGCGCGACGGTGATCTCGTGCTGCGGACCACCGCGCGGGACGCCACGCTCGGCGGTGTGGAGCTGCCGTTGACCGCGCGCGAGTTCGACCTGCTGGCCTTCTTCCTGACCCATCCCGGCACCGCCTATTCACGCAGCGATCTGCTGGAGAAGGTCTGGGGCTGGGACTTCGGCGACCAGTCGACGGTGACCGTCCACGTGCGACGGTTGCGCGAGAAGATCGAGCCGCAACCGGCGAAACCCGTGCGGGTGGCCACGGTGTGGGGCGTCGGTTACCGCTACGACCCGGTGGCCGCGCGATGATCGAGTCGGACGAATCCTTCGGCGCCATGCTCACGCACGCGTGGCACATCCTGCCGTTCGCGTTGCTGTTCGCGTTGCCGGTGACCGTGGTGGGCGGGCTGCTGCTCTACCGGCTGCGCCGCGGTTCGCTGGCCAGCACGCTGACCGTGCTGGTGCTGATCCCGCTGGTCGCCACGCTGACCGGGGTGCTCGGGGTCAGCGGGTTCATGTTCAACTCGACGCTGACCACGATGCTGCTGGTGTGCCTGCTGGTCGCGCTGGTGACCGTGCCCTGCGCGATCCTGTTCGGCCGGGCGATCGCGCGGCGCAGCGTCTGGGAGCGGGAGGCGCGTGAACGGGAGCGCGCGGCGGAGGCGTCGCGTCGGGAACTGGTCGCGTGGATCAGCCACGACCTGCGCAGCCCGCTCGCCGGGATCCGCGCGATGGCCGAGGCGCTGGCGGACGGCGTGGTGTGCGAGCCCGCCGAGGTCGCCGGGTACGCGCAGCGCATCGGCGGCGAGACCACCCGCCTGTCGGGCATGGTGGACGACCTGTTCGAGCTGTCCAGGATCACCGCGGGCGCGTTGCGGCTGACCATGTCCGCGGTGCCGCTGCAGGACGTCGTCAGCGACACCATCGCCGCGCAAACCCCGGTGGCACACCGGAAACGCGTGCGCGTCGAGGCGTACGCGCAAGGGGCGCCGGTGGTCAGCGGCAGCGACCCGGAACTGGCGCGGATCGTGCGGAACCTGGTGTCGAACGCGATCCGGCACACGCCGCCGGACGGCACGGTCGCGGTGCAGATCGGGGTGGACGGCGCGGAGGCGCTGATCGCGGTCGACGACGGCTGCGGCGGCATCCCCGACGACGAGATCGGCCGGGTTTTCGACGTCGCCTTCCGGGGCACACGAGCCCGGACGCCGGAGCGCGATGGCGCGGGCGGCGGGCTCGGCCTGGCGATCGCGAAAGGGCTGGTGGAGGCGCACAAGGGTCGAATCTTGGTGCGCAACCACGGCCCTGGCTGCCGTTTCGAGGTGCACCTGCCGCTGGCGGTCTAGGCGCTGTCCTGCGAGTCAAGGTCGCGCTCTCAGCGCCCAGGCGGCCCCTGGCGGCACGGGCGAGTTCGGCCGAGTACGGCCAGTACGAGGCCGAATCGCCCGCACCGCCAGGAACCACCTGGATCACGAAGCCCATCGACCAGACTCACAGGACAGCGCCTAGCTGCCTCGCAGTGGGACGGTCGCGAAGTCAGCCACGCCCTCGGCGAAACCGACGCGCGCGGTGAAGCCGAGCAGCTTTTCGGCGAGGGCGGGATCGGCGACCACGTGCCGCACGTCGGCCGGACGCGCGCCGCCGATGATGCGCGGTGCCGGGCCGCCGCATGCTCGGGCCAGTTCTTCCGCCAGGTCGCCGACGGTGTGCGGCACGCCGGAGCAGATGTTGACCGCGGTGATCTCCTTGGGCGGCTCGGCGTACAGGGCTCGCACGTTCGCCCTGGCGATGTCGTCGACGTGCACGAAGTCGCGCCGCTGACGGCCGTCCTCGAGCACGGTCGGCGCTTCGCCGCGTTCGAGGGCCGAACGGAAGAGGGAGGCGACCCCGGCGTACGGGGTGTTCTTCGGCATCCGTGGGCCGTAGACGTTGTGGTAGCGCAGGGCCCACACCTGGCCGCCGGTCTGCCGGGCCCAGGCGCCGGCCAGGTGTTCCTGGGCGAGCTTGGTGGCGGCGTACGTGCTGCGCGGGTGCAGTGGTGCGTCCTCGGGCACAAGCTGGGATTCGAGCTGCGCGCCGCAGCGGGGGCACCGGGGTTCGAACCGCCCGGCGTCCACATCGGACTTCGACCGGGGTGCGGGCGGGACGGTGCCGTGCTCGGCGCAGGCGTACCGGCCTTCGCCGTAGACGACCATCGAAGACGCGAGCACCAGCTTGCCGACGCCCGCGCGGTGCATGGCCGCGAGCAGGACGGCGGTGCCGTAGTCGTTGTGCCAGGCGTAGGCGGGCGCGTCGGACGGGTCGACCCCGTGCCCGACGATCGCCGCCTGGTGGCAGACGGCGTCCACGCCTTGGAGGAGTTCCGCGAGCAGGTCGGCGTCGGTCACGTCGCCGTGGACGAACCGGTGCTCGCTGAGGTAGTCCGGGGTGACCCGCGCATGCGCGGTCGGGGCCAGGTTGTCGAGGAGGACGGGCTCGTCGCCCGCCTCGCTGAGCTGGTCGGCGATGTGGGAGCCGATGAACCCGGCGCCGCCGGTGAGGAGTACTCGCACGCCGGTCACGCTAGGTGCGGGCGGTGGCTTCGCGGCAGCGTCGCGAGGCATCCGTCAGACTTCCGTCACATCCCCGGCGGCCGGGAGGCGCGCAGTGATCGCGTGGTGCCGATTAGCGCTACGGTGGGCACATGGAACGCAGTGCACAACGGCTGGGCCGTGCCCTTGTGGTGATCGTGGACGACCGTGCCGCTCACGGCGAGGTCGACGACACCGCCGGTCCGCTGGTCACCGAGTTGCTGGAAGAAGCCGGGTTCATCGTCGACGGCACCGTGGTGGTGCACGCCGACACCGTGGCCATCCGGAACGCGCTGAACACCGCCGTGATCGGCGGGGCCGACCTGGTGGTCACCGTCGGGGGCACCGGCGTGTCCCCGCGCGACGTCACGCCCGACGCCACCGTCGGTGTGCTGGACCGCCCGATCCCCGGGATCGGCGAGGCCCTGCGTTCCTCCGGCCTGGCCGCCGGCGCGGTCGACGCGGGCATCTCGCGGGGCCTGGTCGGGGTATCCGGTAGCACGCTCGTGGTCAACCTGGCGGGCTCGCGAGCCGCGGTGCGCGACGGCATGGCCACGCTCTCCGCGCTGGTGCCCTACGTGATCGACGAACTCTCCGGCCTGAACGAGGCCTGATGACCGAACCGCCAGCCGACCGCGATCGCCGCCGGGTCGAGGAGATCTTCGGGGACGTGCTGCCGGAGACCACCTCCGACGAACGCGACCCGGAGCCCCCCGGCGGCGACCGGGACAGCTGGTACCACGAAAACCGGCCGCCCCACCACGATCGCTGAGGTTCGGTTTCAGTCGGTGTCGCGGTTGTCGCGCTGCTGCTGGCGGAGCAGGTCGCGGATCTCCTTGAGCAACTCGACGTCGGTCGGCTCGGCGGGCCCGGCCTCCTTGCCGCGCTTGCGGCGCTCCTGCACCCGCTGCAGCGGCAGCACGAACAGGAAGTAGACCACCGCGGCGACGATCAGGAAGTTGATGCCCGCGTTGAGCACGCCGCCGAAGTCCAGGAACGTGCCCTGGTTGCCGGCGAAGATGAAGAAGCCCAGCCCCTGGGCGGCATCCGACCCACCGATGGCGTTGATCAACGGCTTGATCAGCCCATTGGTGAAGGCGGTCACGATCGCGGTGAACGCCGTGCCGATGACGACCGCCACCGCCAGCTCGACGACGTTGCCGCGCATCAGGAAGTCCTTGAAGCCCTTGAGCACAGGTATTTCTCCTTTCCGACGGGGACCAAACGCCACCGGAGCGTAATCGCAACCGCACCCCCCGGCGCGCCAAAACCCACCCACCTCGCCCCCCGCCACTCCCGCCAGTGCCCCGACCCCACCCTCGCCACCGCCCACGCCTCGGTGCCCTCCCGGCCACCCACCGCTCGCCCGGAAACCTCGCTCGCCAAGGGCCCACGAACGTAGAACTCGGCCGCCCGAACGTGAGGTTCGGCTACCTGAACGTGGGATTCACGTACCCGAGTGCGGAACACGGCTGCCCGAGTGCGGGCTTCGGCTGCCTGAGTGTGGAGTTCGGCTGCCTGGATGTAGGACTCGCGTGCCTGAGTGTGGGGTTCGGCCGTCTGAACGTGGGATTCGGCCGCCTGAGTGTGGGATTCGCGTGCCCGAGCGTGGAACTCGGCCGCCGGAGCGAGGCCTCCATCGGGGCATGGCACCCCCGCGAGTCCCACACTCCCGCAGCCGAACCCCACACTCATGCGGCCGAACTCCACGTTCGCGCAGCTGAGTTCCACGTTCAGGAAGGCGAACTCCGCGTTCAGGTAGGTGAGTTCCACATTGGTGGCAACGGTCGCGTCGCTGGGCGGCAAGGGCGGAAGAGGCTGGGAAGGCGTCGGCGTAAGGCGGGGGTGCGAGGCGAGATGCGTGGGAAGCGCGGCTGGACCGGGCGCGGCATGGCGGGATCTGTGGGCAGGGATTGTGGGGTCGGGCGGCGGATGGGTCGGGAGTGTCAGGGGGCTGGGCAGGGAGTGTGGGGTCGGGCGGCGGGCGGGTTGGGTGCGTCAGGGGCTGGGCAGGGATGGGGAGGCTGGGTGCGTCGGGGGAGGGCTTGGGCGGCAGGTGGCAGGTGGTGGCTGGGTGCATCTGGGCTGGGCAGGGATGGGGAGGCGGGGCGCCGGGGAGAGCTGGGTTGGGTGCGGCTGGGCTGGGCTGGGTGCGGTTGGGCTGGGGTGGGTTGGGTGGTGGGTGGGTTAGCGGAGGGTGATGGTTACGGGGGTGTCCAGGGCGGCGGAGGCGAGGGGGGTGGCGGCGTCGGAGGGGACGGCGATCAGGACCAGTGGGCCTTGGGTGGAGTTCGAGCGGAGCTTCGGGGAGTCGCCGGTGGGGGTGACGACGGTGACCACGGTGACGGCGGAGGCCAGTTGGCGTCGGTGGGCGTCGGCGGCGACGACGTCTACGCGGGTGCCCGGGTGCAGCAGGTCGGCGACATCCGGGTCGGCCAAGCGGATGGGCACGGTTGAGGTGCCGGGCGGACCGTGAGAAGGGGAAACCAGGCGAACATCCGTGAGGGGTTCACCGGCTCGTGCCGCGCTGGTCAGCAGGCGCTCGCCGGACTCGCGGAAACCGGACAGCGCACCCGACGGGCGTAGCTCGCCGGGGATGTGGATGACTTTGGTGTCAGCTGGGGCCAACAGGGTGCCCGGGCTCAGATCGCGCGCGGCGACCAAGGTGGGTTCACCGGCCGGGCCGGGCGGCATGAACACCGGTGAGAGTGCTATGGCGACGGCGGTCAGCGCGAGCAGCGCGGCCAGTGATACCCGTAGGCGACGGCTGTTGACCAGCGCGTTCAGGCGATCGGCCAGGTCTTCGAAGAGGTGCACGGTTTCCCCCGTTGTCCGGTGGGGGATCGGCTTGGTGATCCCCCGCGCCTTCGACGTTAGGGGCGCGGGGGTGGGGTGAGCGAGGTGATCAGGCGGGGCCTGTGGACAAGCGGTCGCCTGTGGACAACTCGGTGGCTCAGGAAGCGGCGGCGGTCTTCGTCGTGGTACTGCTGGAAGAAGACGAGGACGAAGACGACGCCGAGGAGGTGGTCGAAGAGGAAGCAGACGAGTCGCTCTTGCTCGAACTCGAGTCGCTCTTGGCCGCGGTTTCAGCCGGCTTCGAGGACGCACCGGACTTCGAGTCGGAACGCGAGTCGTTGCGGTAGAAACCGCTCCCCTTGAAGATCACGCCGACGGCACCGTAAAGCTTGCGCAGCGGACCGGTGCACTGTGGGCACTCGGTCAGGCTGTCGTCGGAAAACGACTGGACCGCTTCGAAACGGTGGTCGCACTCCTTGCAGGCGTACTGGTACGTGGGCACAGCTGCTCCTTCGGACATTGGCACTCTGGGCTCAAGAGTGCTAACCCTAATTGTGCGTCAGATCATTCCCCCAGTGCAAACCAGTGTTCGTCACACCGCTCTGACCTGGTCGAAGTAGCCTGCCACGATGGCATGCAGGATCAGTGAACTCGTGCTCGACGCCCACGACCCCGCCCGGCTGGCCGCTTTCTGGTGCGAGGTGCTCGGTTACGTCGAACTGGGCCGCGAGGGTGACGACATCGAGATCGGGCCGCCGGACACCGGTTTCGGCGGGCCGCAGCCGACGCTGGTACTCAACGCCTCGACCGACCCGAAGCCCGCCAAGCTGGGCCTGCACATCGACGTGAGCCCGACCGACCGCGACCAGGAAGCCGAGCTCGCCCGCCTGCTCGCGGCCGGGGCCACCCACGCCGACTGCGGGCAGACCGGCGAGGAGAGCTGGTACGTGCTCGCCGACCCGGAGGGCAACGTGTTCTGCCTGCTCAAGAAGCAGATCCCGGCGGTGTGAGGGGAAGGCGGACGAGGCCGCGTCCGGGCAGCAGGACGCCGCTCATCAGGGCGTCGTGCGCTTCGGCGGGCAGCCGCGGCACCAGTTCCTCGTCACGCACGATCGCCACCAGGTCGGCGCGCGAAGTGGCTCCGAGCGAACGGTCGTAGAACCCGGCGCCCCGGCCCAGCCGGACGCCGTGGTGATCGACGGCGAGCGCGGGCACCAGGACCAGTTCGGCCAGCTCGACGGCCGACTCGCCCAGCCGGTCGCCGGTGGGTTCCAGCACGCCCCGGAACCGGCCCGGTGCCAGCGAAGACGAGCCGGTGTACTCGGCCCAGTCCAGTGGTCCGGGAGCGGGCGGCACCACCGGCAGCAGCACCCGTGAACCCGCGGCGAGGAGCACGTCCAGCAGCGCGAGCGAACCCGGCTCCGAACCGAACGGTACGTAGCCGCACACGGTCGTCGCGCGAGGCAGTTCGGCGACGTGCCGGGCCAGCGCGCCCGCCTCGGCCACCCGGCGCGCGATCGGCACGGCCGACCTCGCTCCGGTCAACAGTTCGCGCCACTCCGCCTTGCTCAGGTGCTCATTGCCCGCCGTCCGCACCAGCTCAGGTTAGGCTTTGCGCCCATGACGGGCGCCGAAATCACGCAGACGTTCCGAACCGCCATCGTGCCTGCCGCCGGGCTGGGCACTCGATTCCTGCCGGCCACCAAGGCCGTGCCGAAAGAGCTGCTGCCGGTGGTCAACCGGCCGGGCATCGAGCTGGTCGCCGAAGAGGCCGCCGAAGCCGGGGCGCAGCGCCTGGTGATCGTCACCTCACCGGGCAAGGAGTCGGTGGTCGACTACTTCCGGCCCGCCCCCGAACTCGAGGAAACCCTGTCCGCCAAGGGCAAGACCGACCTGCTGGAGAAGATCCGCCGCGCTCCCGCCCTGCTCGAAGTCGACGTCGCCATCCAGAAGCAGGCGCTGGGCCTCGGCCACGCCGTCGCGCAGGCCGAGCCGAACCTGACCGACGAGGACGAAGCCGTCGCCGTGCTGCTGCCGGACGACCTCGTGCTGCCGACCGGCGTGCTCTCCCGGATGGCCGCGGTGCGGGCGAAGGAGGGCGGCAGCGTGCTCTGCGCCTTCGACATCCCGCGCGAGCAGATCTCCCCCTATGGGGTGTTCGACGTGACCGACACGGAGGACCCCGATGTGAAGCGCGTGCACGGCATGGTGGAGAAGCCGAAGCCGGAGGACGCGCCGTCCACCTACGCCGCGGCCGGGCGATATCTGCTGGACAGGGCCATTTTCGACGCGCTGCGCCGGATCACCCCCGGGTCCGGCGGGGAGCTCCAGCTGACCGACGCGGTGGCCCTGCTGATCGCCGAGGGGCACCCGGTTCATGTGGTGGTCCACCGCGGCGGCAGGCACGATCTCGGGAACCCCGGCGGTTTCCTGCGGGCAGCCGTCGACTTCGCGCTCGACGACCCCGAGTACGGGCCGTCGCTGCGCACCTGGTTGACCGAACGAATCGAGAACGCGAGCCGATGACCGCCCCAGACGCGCCTGACGTCCCCGACGCGCCGAAACCCGCCGCGCCAGCGGAGGGTGTCGCGGAGGAACTCGCCGAGTTCCGCTCCGTCGACGCCCAGATCGCCCTCGCACTGGAAGCCGCGGTACGCCCGCGGCCGGTGCGCGTGGCGATTTCGGAGGCGCAGGGACTGTTGTGCGCCGAGGAGGTCGTGGCCGAGCACGCGCTGCCCGGCTTCGACCAGGCGGCCGTCGACGGGTACGCGGTGCGCAGCGTGGACGTGCGCACGGCCGGCCAGGAACCGGTGCAGCTGCCGGTGGTCGGCGAGATCCCGGCCGGCTCGAGACAGCCGCGCCGGTTGCAGCCGGGCCAGGCCGTGCGCGTGGCGACCGGCGCACCGCTGCCCACGCTCGCCGACGCCGTGGTGCCCACCGCCTACACCGATGGGCACCACGCGAAGGTGACCGTGCACAAGTCGGTGCCGTCGGCCGGGTACGTCCGGCGGACCGGCGAGGACGTGCAGATCGGCGACGTCGCGGTGCGCCAGGGCGACACCATCGGCTCGGCGCAGGTCGGCCTGCTCGCCGCGGTCGGCAAGGCGAAGGTGCTGGTCTACCCGCGGCCGCGGGTGTCCATTGTGTCCGTCGGGGACGAACTGGTGGACATCGACCGCACGCCGTCGGTCGGGCAGGTCTACGACGTGAACTCCTACGCGCTGGCCGCCGCCGCCCGCGACGCCGGAGCCGAGGTGAGCCGCGTCGGGATCGTGGCGAGCGACCCGAAGCGGCTGCGCGAGGTGGTCGAAGGCAGGCTGCTGATGTCCGAAGTGGTCGTGGTGGCCGGTGGCGCGGGTGGCAGTTCCGGCGACGAGGTGCACGCGGCGCTGGCCGAGCTGGGCAGCATCGACCTGACGCGGGTGGCCATGCACCCCGGCTCGGTGCAGGGTTTCGGCAGGCTTGGCCCGGACGCGGTGCCGACGTTCCTGATCCCCGGCAACCCGATGAGCGCGCTGGTGGTCTTCGAGGTGCTGGTGCGCCCGCTGATCCGCGCGGCACGCGGCACGCGGAACCCGCACCGCCGCGTGGTCGGCGCGCGGCTGCTGTCGCCGATCACCTCCACCAAGGGGCGGAAGGGTTTCCTGCGCGGGCAGCTGCTGCGGGACGAGGCCAACGGCGAGTACCTGGTGCAGCCGCTCGGCACCTCCGGCGCGCACCTGCTGGCCTCACTGGCGGAGGCGAACTGCCTGATCAACATCGACGAGGACCTCACCGAAGTGGCCGCCGGCGACGAGGTGAAGGTGACCTTCCTGGCGCAGCGCGGCTGACCGGGGTGTCGCAGCTCTACGGCGTCGAAGGCCGGCATCCCGGGTGGCCGGCGAAGCTCGGTCCCCTCCGGGTGCCCGCGGGTGTGGTCGTGGTGCGGCCGGTGCGGTTGCGCGACGGTGGCGAGTGGAGCCGCACGCGGTTGCGGGATCGCGAGCACCTCGAGGAGTGGGAGCCCAGCGGCACCGGGACCTGGGCGGAGCGGAACTCGGTCTGGTCGTGGCCGCCGCAGTGGTCCGCGCTGCGCTCGCTGGCCCGGCGCGGGCAGTGCCTGCCGTTCACGATCACCGTGGACGGCCGCTTCGCCGGGCAGATCACCGTGGGGAATGTGATCAGAGCCTCGCTGCGGTCCGCGTGGGTCGGGTACTGGGTGTCCACTTCGGCTGTCCGGGGCGGCGTCGCGACGGCGGCCGTGGCGCTGGTGGTGGACCACGCCTTCGGGGTGTCCGGGCTGCACCGCATCGAGGCCACCGTGCGGCCGGAGAACACCGCGAGCGTCCGGGTGCTGACCAAGGCGGGATTCCGGCAGGAGGGCCTGCTCCAGCGTTACCTCGACGTGGCCGGGGACTGGCGCGACCACCTGCTCTTCGGCCTGACCGCGGAAGAAGCAGGCCCGGGGCTCACCGCTCGGCTGATCGCGGCCGGGCTCGCTGACTACGAGTGAGCTGGTCGAGGGGCCTTTACCACATCAAACCGTTTTCACCTAATTCGGTGACAAGTTCCGGAATAAGAACCGGCGAGCCTTCCGGCGATCTGTTACTCCTGTGACTAACGTGACGAACGAAGGAGAGTTCACGTCGGGGGAGGTGACGGGAGATGCCAAGCTCGTTGATCATCGTCGCGCTGGCCGCGGCATGGCTCGTCGTCCTCGTTCCCATGATCGCGCGCAAGCGCCAGGAGATCGCGCGCACCGCCGACTCCGCGTTGGCCGCCAGGGTCGTGCGGAGCGGGAGCACACGCCACGAGGGGCGAGAGGAGTTCGCGATGTCCGAGACCGGGAAGCGCGACCATGACGCCGACGAGTACGACGAGGTCGACGCCGACCTCGAAGACGAGGTGGACGACCTCGACGACCTCGACGACGTGGAGCCCGCAGGCCGGGACCTGCCGCCGTTGCCGCAGCCGCGCGAGGGCAACCGCCAGTACCGGCCGGGCCGCGGTGGGTACGACCCGGAAGCCGCGGAGATCGCGGCCAGGGCGAAGTACGCCTACCGGCAGCGCGTGGTGGTCATCCTGCTGGTGCTCGCCGTGGTCACCGCCGGGCTGGCCGCGTTCCTGACGCCGCTGGTGTGGTGGGCGCACGGGGCGATCGACCTGGTGCTCGTCGGGTACCTCGCGTACCTGCGCCGGCAGGTGCGGATCGAAAGTGAGATCCGGCAGCGGCGGTTGTCGCGCCTGAGCGCGGGCACGCGGGTCACCCGGCGACCGGCACGCGACGAGGACACGACGGCGGAGCCGGTGGCCCCGCCGCGCCGCGAGGTCCCGGAACGCAAGCCCTCGCCGACCTCACGCCTGCGGCGGCACGCCGTCGTGGTCGACCCGGAGGACGAGGACCCCGCCTTCCACGAACTCGACGACCCAGGTCAGCGATCCTTCCGTCGCGCCGCCGGGGAATAAGACCCCCACCACGAGCGGCGCACAGCCACTGTTATGCTGAACGAGCTTTCAGGGGCTGTAGCGCAGTTGGTAGCGCGTCTCGTTCGCATCGAGAAGGTCAGGGGTTCGATTCCCCTCAGCTCCACAGATGGCAGGCTCGTGCTCGCGGAGAGCGCGAGCCTTTTCTGTTCCGCCGTGTTTTCTGGGGGTGCAACCCCCAGGCCCCGCCCGGCGGGCTCTGCCCCCGGACCCCCGTCGGTGGTCACCTTGTTCGAGTAAGTGCTCGTAAGGGTCCACCCGATAGTTCTTTTTCGACACACACTGCCCGTACGCGTTATCGCGTGCGGGCAGTGTTGTTTCCGCGACAGCGCTGGGGGACGGTGCGGCGGCGCAGTGGGGGTTCGGCACAATGCCGGAATGGCTGCAGGATCGTTCGCCGAGTACCTGGCCGGGTTGGACGAGGTGGCGCTGACCGGGCTGCTGCGGGCGCGACCGGACGTGCGGATCGAACCGGTGCCGCGTGGGTTCGAGCAGTTGGCGCAACGGTTGAGCGCGCCGGAATCGCTGGCCGTGGCGCTGCGGTCGGTCGATCGGGACGCGATCGTGGTGGGGCAGGCGGTGGCCGCGCTGGGTTCGCCTGCCACGGTCGAGTCGGTGGCGCGCCTGGTCGAGGCATCGCCATCGGCTGTGCGCGTCGCGCTGCACGAGTTGTGCGGGCGTGGGCTGGCGTGGCCGGAGGCCGGGACGGTGCACCTGCCGGAGCGGTTGGCCGAGCACTGGGCGGCCGAGATCGGCGGTGGCCGTCCGCTCGCCGCGATCGCGCGGTCGGCGCTGCTCGCGGATCTGCGGACGGTGGCCGACGCGCTGGGTATCGAGACGGCCGGACTGCGTAAAACGGAGTTGGTCGCCCGGCTCGTCGAGGTGGTGTCCGATGTCCGCGCGATGGTCGACGTGGTGCGTGCGCTGCCCGCGCCCGCGCTGGACCGCGTGGACCAGTTGCGCCACGGTTACGGCCTGTACCACCACGGTTATGCCGCGCTTGGCGACGCTAGGAGCGCCGATCGCGTGCTGGCTGCCACGGGCCTGGCGGTGCGCGTGAACAACCGGTGGGAGGTGCCCCGGGAGGTCAGCGTCGCGGCCTGGTTGACGCAGCAGGACCTGCTGGTGACCGGACGGCCACCGATCGCTCCGGCCGCGGTCGAGACGGGGGCGGCACTGGCCACCGCGCAGGCGGCGGTGCAGGACCTGCTCAGCGGGGTCACCGCGCTGCTGGACGAGGCGCGCTCGAATTCGATCGCGGCGTTGAAGAAGGGTGGCGTCGGGCCGCGGGAGCGGTCTCGGCTGGCTTCGCGGCTGACGCTGCCTGCCGACGTGCTGGCGTTGGGGATCGACCTCACGTACGCGGCCGGATTGCTGGGCCGGACGGACGGGGGCTATGCGCCGACCGAACAGTACGAGAGGTGGCGGGAGGAGCCGCCGGCTCACCAATGGGCAGAGCTGGCGACCGCGTGGTTCACCTTGGAGCACGCACCGACCAGCCGTGAGATCCAGGGAGACAAGGAACTACCCCCGCCGTTGCCCTCGGCTTCGGCGGCGGGAGCGCTGCGGCGCGCCCTGCTGCGGGCGGCGCGCCACGGGCTTTCGGTACGGGCCGTCGGTGCGCAGATCGATTGGTTCTTCCCTCTGCACGACTATGAAAGCGCGCAGTTGCAGGACAAAGTGGACGCTGCCGTGCGGGAGGCGGAACTGCTGGGCGTGGTCGCCACCGATGTGCTGACCGACTGCGGTGAGCAGCTGGTGGCTCTTCTCGATGGCGGGCTTGTCGACGCCGAGCCAGGGGATCGGGTCGACGGGCTGGCCGATCGGGTGGCCGGCGTGCTGGTGGAGACGCCGTGCGCGGTGATCCTCCAGTCGGATCTGACCGCGGTGGTGTCCGGCCGGCCGACGGTGGCGGTCGCTCGACTGCTGGGAGCAGCCGCCGTGAGCGAGGCCCGGGGCGCCGCGGAGGTGTGGCGGTTCAGCCCGGCCAGTGTCCGGGCGGCATTCGACGCGGGGTGGACCGCCGAGCGGTTGCGCACCGAACTGGCGGCGGTTTCGGCTCGTCCGCTGCCGCAATCGCTGGAGTACCTGGTCGCGGATGTGGCCCGGCAGCACGGCAAGGTCCGGGTGCGGGGAATGCGCTCGTGTGTGGTGGCGGACGAAACCATGATCACCGAGGTACTGCACACCCGGTCGCTGGCGAAACTGTCGCTGGCGCGGGTGGCGCCGACCGTTTTGTCCAGTCCGTACGAATTGGACGACCTGCTGGCGCGGTTGCGTGCGGCGGGATTCTCTCCGGTTCCCGAGGACGCCACGGGCACGGTGATCGTCGAGCAGCGGCAGGAGCACCGTGCGGCCGCACCCCGCCGCGCACTGGCGCGGACCGCGCCCAGGGCGCGGCTGGGGGCGGCGGAGCTGGCGAAACACCTGCTCGCGGACCCCGGAGGGGAGGACGGCGCCCCGTCGGAGACGTTCGAGCGGCTGGCGCAGCTGGGTTCGGGCCTGACCGACACCGAGCTGATCCTGCTGGCCGATGCGCTCGACCACGAGCGAGATGTGCTGATCACCTACCGGAACAAGACCGGTAACCGGACCGTGCGGGAAATCCAGCCGAATCAACTTTACGGCCGTTGGCTGGTCTCCTGGTGTCATCTGCGTGATGCGCAGCGAGAATTCACGGTGACCAACATCGAGTCGGTCGCGCCCGTGGGCTGATGCCACGGAATCATCCAGCGAGCGTGACCGCGGCCAGCTCCCGCCAGTCCGCTTCCGCCCCCTCTCGCGTGGCCTCGGTGAACCGCGCATCACCGAGGTCGCGCCGCGCGGCCTGCTCGATCCTCGCCGAGTCCGGCTGCGAACGGTCTGGTAGGCCCCGCACGCTGTGGGCCGCCGCGAGTAGCCGGGTGGCTTGCTCGTGCTGCCGCTCCCGCAGGGCCAGGTCCGCGATTCCGACGAGGACCTGGGCCAGGAGCGGCGCGTAGCCCGCCTCGGAAGCCACCTCCAGGCCCGCGGCGTGGTGTGCGCGGGCTTCGTCGAGATCCTCGGCGAGGTAGCCCCGCAGGTTCTGGAGCACCGCGCGGACGTTCGTCCGCTCGGCATCCTCGCCCAGCATGGTGGTGGCCACGTCGAGTTGCCGGTGCGCCTGTCCGGTGTCACCGCGCCAGCGCGCGAGCTCCGCTTTCGCCAGCGCCAGTTCGGCCAGCGGGCTCGGCCAGACAACCCGTTCCGCGGCCCGCTGCGCTTCGGCCATCGCGGCCGCGGCGGCGGGCCCGTCACCCCGTAGGCAGTGCAACAGGGCCTGCTGTGCCCGGATCCGCACGATGTCTTCGATGGCACCGATCTCGGTGACGACCACGACCGCCTGTTCGTAGTACTCGTGCGCGCCCGCGAAATCACCGCGGACAGCGGTCCGGGTCGCCAGTTCGGCGAGGGCGAACGAGATGCCCCACCGCTCACCGAGCGCGCGGAACTCTTCGAGCGCCGCTTCGAAGTAGTCGTCAGCCTCCCGGCCCTCGTGCCCGATCGCCACCCGCACCTTGCCGAGGTGAAGCCGGGCCAGGGCGCGCACCCAGGGGTCCGCGTCGCCGAGCAGCGGCTCGAACGCCGAAGCGGCCGTCTCCGGTGCCTGCACCATGCGCTCCAGCGGACCGGTGAACGTCAGTGCCGGGTGCTTGCCCCGCGCCCGCTTGCCGCTCTCGTAGGCCTGGTGGATCCACTTCGCCGCCTGGTGCTGGTCACCCAGCCCGGAGGTCATGAAGGTGACGATGAACGCGTACACCACGGCACGGCTCTCGTCGTCCACTTCGCCGGGCAGGGCGACGGCCGCCATGATCAGCTCGTTGCCCTCGACCTTGCGTCCGCCGAGCCACCAGTACCACCCGGCGGCAGCGGCGAGCCGCATCGCCCCACGGGCCTCGCCTGCCGCGATCGCGTTGCGCATCGCGGCGGTGATGTTGTCGTGCTCCGCTTCGAGCGCGGCAAGCCAGTCCAGCTGCTCGGCGCGGCGGAGGTGCGGGTCCGCGGTTTCGGTGAGTTCGGTGAAGCAGGCGAGATGGGCGCGGCGCGCGAGGTCCGCCTCCCACGCCTCCGCGAGCCGGTGCCCGGCGTATTCCCTGATCATGCCGAGGATCCGGTAGCGCGGCGCCCCGTCGCCTTCGATGACCACCAGCGACTTCTCGGCGAGCGCGGTCAGGAGTTCGAGCACCTGCCCCGCCTCGACCGTGTCGCCCGCGCAGACCCGTTCGGCCGCTTCCAGGCTCGCCCCGCCCGCGAACACCGAGAGCCTGCGCAGCACCACCCGTTCGGCGTCGGAGAGCAGTTCCCAGCTCCAGTCGATCACCGCGCGCAGCGTCCGGTGCCGCGGCAGGGCGGTGCGGCTGCCGCCGGTCAGCAGGCGGAACCGGTCGTCGAGCCGGTTGGCGAGCTGGTCGGGGGACATGGTGCGCAACCGGGCCGCGGCGAGTTCGATGGCCAGCGGCATGCCGTCCAGCGCCCGGCAGATGCGTGCCATGGTCGACCAGCCGCCGGCGTCGATCGCGAGGTCGCTGCGTACCGCGCCGGCGCGCTCCCGCAGCAGCCGGACGGCCGGGGAGGACTCGATTTCGGCGGGGCCGGCGTCCTCCGCGGGCAGGACCAGCGGCGCGACCGGCCACAGCGCCTCACCGAAGATGGCGAGCGGTTCCCGGCTCGTCGCGAGGATCCGCAGTCGCCGGCATTCCCCCAGGACCCGGTGGGCGAACGCGGCCGCGGATTCGATCACGTGCTCGCAGTTGTCCAGGATCAGCACCATCGACCGGTCGCGGACCGCGGCGACGAACCGTTCCACCGGTTCCGCGTCCGGGGCCCCGCTGAGCAGCGCGTCCCGCAGGCCGAGCGCGGCGAGCGCCGACTGCGCCACGTCACCGTCCACACCGAGCGGTGCGAGTTCCACCAGCCAGGCGCCGTCCGGCAGGACGCCGAGCAGCGTGCGCGCGGTTTCCGTGGCCAGCCTGGTCTTTCCCGAACCGCCGGGACCGACCAGGGTGGTGAGGCGGTGCTCGGCGACGAGTTCGACGACCGCGGCGACATCGGCGTCCTTGCCGACGTAGCTGGTCAGTTCGGCGCGCAGGTTGGTCTTCCGGACCTCCGCCTGCCGTCCCAGCTCGCCCCGCAACAACGCGACGTGCAACGCGGACAGCTCCGGTGAGGGGTCGACGCCGAGTGTCTCGGCCAGGATTTCCCGCGTGCGCTGGTACACGAGCAGCGCCTCGGATTCGCGGCCGCTCGCGACGAGTGCCCGCATCAACGCGGCGACCAGCCGTTCCCGCACCGGGTTCGCGGCCACGAGGTCGGTCAGTTCGGTGACCAGCTTCGCGCCGTGGCCGAGGCCGATCTCCGCGTCGTACCGGTCCTCCAGCGCGGTCAGGCGCAGCCCTTCGAGCCGTGTGACCGCCACGTCGAACGTCGCGCTTTCCTGCAGGCCGACGTCCTGCATGGCCGCACCGCGCCACAACGCGAGGGCTTCGCGCAACCGCCGTGGGTCATCGTCTTCGCGGGCCCGGCCGATGAGGCGCTCGAACCGCACGGCGTCGACGGCGTCGGGCTCCACCGCCAGCCGGTAGCCGTTCGGCCGGCCGTCGATCGAGCCTTCCGGCAGCACCTTCCGCAGCCGGGAAACCAGGCGCTGCAACGCATTCGCGGCGTCGGCGGGTGGGTGCTCACCCCAGATCCAGTCGACGAGCGCCGCCTTCGGGACCACCTGACCCGGGTCGAGCGCGAGGGCGGCCAGCAGCCCGCGCAGCCGGGCGCCCGGTACGTCGGCGAGGGTGCCGTCAGCCGTGCGCACCTCGAAAGAACCCAGCAACCCGATCTGCACCTGGCCGATCTTGCCACGGCCGGGACCGTGTCAGTGCCGTGTCAGGTCCATGGCGGGACTCGTCGGCCATCGTGGTGGCACCAAACCACCACGAGAGGAATCCCGATGAGCCGGACGGTCTCCGTTCCCCACGGTCTCCCCATGGACCGCGACGCGGGCCCCTTCGACCCGCCCAGCGCGCTCACGGAGCTGCGCGAGGCCCGCCCGGTCAGCCCGATGATCTTCCCCGACGGTCACGAAGGCTGGCTCGTCACCGGTTACGAGGCGGTCCGCCAGCTGATGGCCGACACCCGGTTCAGCTCCCGGCAGGACCTCGGCATCATGCACGTGCCGTACGAGACGCCGGGCATTCCGGCCGCCACCGAGCCGTCGCCGCCGATGCCCGGTCTGTTCATCGCCATGGACCCGCCGGAGCACGGCAGGCTGCGGCGCAGGCTCACCGGCGCCTTCACGGTGAAGCGCATGAAGCGGCTCGAAGAGCAGATCATCGAGATCACCGAGCGGCAGCTGGACGAGCTGGCGCGCCTGGCGCCGCCGGTCGACCTGGTCAAGGAGTTCGCGCTGCCGGTGCCGTCGCTGGTGATCTGCGAACTGCTCGGCGTGCCCTACGAAGACCGGGAGACCTTCCAGGTCAACTCCGCCCAGTTCATGGTCAAGGACCAGACGCTGGAGGAGAAGATGGGTGCGCTGGTCGCGATCAACACCTACCTCGCCGAGCTGGTCACCCGCAAGCGCGCCGAGCCCGGCGAGGACATCCTGTCGGACCTGGCCCGCCACGAGGACCTGACCATCGAGGAACTGGTCGGGGCCGCCTTCCTGCTGCTGCTCGCGGGCCACGAAACCACCGCGAACATGCTGTCGCTGGGCACTTTCGCGCTCCTGGAGCACCCGGAGCAGCTGGCCGAGCTGCGGGCCGACCCGGCGCTGGTGCCGGATGCCGTCGAGGAGCTCATGCGGTACCTGTCCGTGGCCGACATCTTCTACCGCTACGCCTCGGAGGACCTCGAACTCGGCGGCGAGACGATTCCCGAAGGCTCGACCGTGGTCGTCTCGCTCCTGGCCGCCAACCGTGACCCCGAGCGCTTCGAGAATCCGGACACCCTGGTGTTCGGGCGCAAGGCCCGCGGGCACCTGTCCTTCGGCCACGGCATCCACCAGTGCCTCGGGCAGCAGCTGGCTCGCATCGAGATGCGCGCGGGTTTCGAAGGACTGGTGCGCCGCTTCCCGGACCTCGCACTCGCCGTTCCCGCCGGCGAGGTGAAGCTGCGGACCGACATGAACATCTACGGCGTCCACGAACTGCCGGTCACCTGGACGAAAACGGCCGGGTAACGCGGCTTTCCTCAGGAGCCGGTCACGGCCTGGCCGGTGGCGGGGTCGTAGGGGAAGGAGACGTGCTGGTGGATCATCCGCCACCGGTCGTGGCGCCGCTGGAAGATCCGCGTGCCCCGTGAGCGGGTCTCGGTGAAGGTGCCGTCCGGGAGTTCGGCGCGCATGTGGTTGAGGCCCCAGGCCACGGCGATGTCATCCCGGGCCAGTATCTGCAGGTCGGGGACGTGCCATTCGACGGCACCGGTGCTCTGCCCGAGACCCGCCCGGCAGGCTTCCCGGACGGCGGCGATGCCGATGACCTGCAGGGGCGCCTCGTGTTCGTAGGAAACGATGTCCTCGGCGATGTGGGACATCAGGCCGTCTAGATCCTTAAGGGAGGTGCCCTCGAACCACTCCTCGTGGATCTCGCGAACGCGGGACTCGCCGTCGGTCGCCAGCGGGAACGAGTGGTGTTCGTGGGCGATCAGCCAGCGGCCGGATTCCTTGCGCAGCCCGAAGGTCAGGCGCAGGCGCTGATCCCCGAGGTCGGCGGGCATGCCGCAGCGCAGCAAGGCGAAGGCGTAGGCCACGTCTTCGCCGGCGGTGATCTCCAGCGACTCGATCTCGAAGATCGCGCCGTTCGCCTGCCAGTCGAAGAAGGCGGGCCAGGTTTCCCGGTAGGCGGCGATGCCGCGCACGCCCTGCTGCGGCTGCGGCACGTCGAACATCACCACGTCGTCGGCGTGCCCGGCTAGCACGCCGTCCAGGTCGCACTGGTGCACCGCGGTCGCCCACTGCTCGATGAGGGTACGAATTTGTTCGCTCATACCCCTGTAACCCGGCGAACCGGCGGAACTCATCGCGCGACGGTGAGAATCTTCCCGCAGGTGTCCTCGGCGGGCAGCGCGCGCAGGATGGCGTGCGCGAGGTTCGCCCGTGAGATCACGAAACCACGCCGTACCCCGTCGTCGACAGCGGTCCGGTAGTCACCGCGCGGGCCTTCGGTGAGCCGTGGCGGGCGGATGATCGTCCAGTCCAGGACACTCGCGCGGATCAACTCTTCCATCCGGGTCATGTCGGCGAACGGGTGCCGCAGTGCCCGCTGGACGATCGGCTTCACCAGCACCTTGGTCAGCGGGTCGTCGCCGTCGGTGGCCAGGCCGGAGGCACTGACCACCACCAGCCGCCGGGTGCCCGCGGCGGTCATCGCGCGCAGGATGCTCGCCGTGCCTTCGGCGCAGATGGTGGTGGGGCCGCGGCCGTTCCTGGTGCCCAGTGCCGAGATCACGCCGTCGGCACCGGCGACCGCCGGTTCGATCGCGGCCGGGTCGAGCGTGTCGGCTTCGACGACGGTCAGGTCGGTTCTGTCCAGCTTCGACGGGTCTCTGACCACGGCGGTGACCTGGTGCCCGGCCGCGCACGCCTGCTCGACGACGTGCTTGCCGGTGGCGCCGGTGGCCCCGAAGACGGTGAGTTTCATCTGCCCTCCAGGTTGGTGAGTGCTTACTAACCTCTATAGTGGGTGAGCACTCACCAACGTGTCAACCGGGTCCATCAGGAGGCGCTTTGAGCACGCGCGACCGCATCCTCGACGCCGCCGCGCAGGTGATGCGCAGCCACGGCCTGGCCAAGGCGACCACCAAGGAGATCGCGAAGGCGGCCGGGTTCTCCGAAGCCGCGCTGTACAAGCACTTCCGCGACAAGACCGACATGTTCCTCGCGGTGCTCGAAGAACGGATGCCCAGCGGCCTGGCCACGCTGATGGCCGGGTTGCAGAAGCGCGTCGGCGAAGATCCGGTCGAGGACGTGCTGGTCGAATTCGCCCACGCCGCGATCGCCTTCTACGGGCAGACCTTCCCGATCGCGGCCTCGCTGTTCTCCGATCCGCACCTGCTCACCGCGCACCGCGAGGTGGTGCACGACCGCGGCAAGGGCCCGCGCCACGTCGGCGACCTGCTCACCGCCTACCTCGAAGCCGAGCAGCGCGGCGGCCGGATCAGCCAGGAGGCCGATCCGCGCGCGACCGCGGACCTGCTGCTCGGCGCCTGCCTGCAACACGGTTTCCTGAGCAACTTCGACCAGCGGTACGACGACGAACCCACTCGGCGGAAGCTCGCCGAGACCTGGGTGCGCACCCTGCTCGAGGGGTCGGTGGCTTCTCGAGCGCGCGTAGAGCCACGTCCGTGACCCTTCCTGCATGCGAAAGATTGTTGCGAGCCTCTTCATCTCGCTGGACGGCGTGGTCGAGGCCCCCGAAACCTGGCAGGGACCGTTCTTCGACGACCGGATGGGGGAGGTCACCGGCGCCCGGTTCGCCGAGGCCGGCGCGCTCCTGCTCGGCCGCAAGACCTACGAGATCTTTGCCTCCCACTGGCCGAACGAGACCGAGGACGCGCTGGCCGGCGTGCTGAACAGCGTGCCGAAGCTGGTCCTGTCCACCACGCTGGCCTCGGCCGACTGGACGCCGTCGACCGTGCTCAACGAGGACGCGGCGGCGAAGCTGGCCGAAGAGAAGGCCGGCGACGGCGGCGACATCCTGGTTTCCGGCAGCGTCAGCGTGGTCCGCTGGCTGCTCGCCGAGGGCCTGCTCGACGAGCTGGAACTGCTGGTCCACCCGACCGTGCTGGGCAAGGGCGAGCGCCTGTTCGACGACACCCAGGTCAACTTCGAGGTGGCCGAGACCGAGCAGTTCCCCGGCGGGGCGGTCCGCATCATCTACCGCCCGGTGGTTCGATGACCGGGTGAACCGGTGGTGGCCGAAGGGCCCGGCGGGCGACGTGGTGTCGGCCGGGCTCGTGCTGGCGCTCGTGCTGACCTACACCCTCGCGCAGGACGTGCCGCCGGGGCCGTGGGGCCTGGCGCTGATCGTGCTGAGCTGCGGGGTGCTGGCGGTGCGCCGCCGCTACCCGGTGCCGGTCGCGGTGGCCACCATGCTCGGCGTCGGGCTGTACTACCCGCTGATCGGCGCGGGCAGTCCCGTGCTGCTGACGTTGATGATCGCGCTGTACACGCTGTCGGCGCAGGGGTACCTGCGTGCCGCCGCGGTGGTCGCCGGGATCACCGTCGCGGCCACGCTGGCCGGTGAGCTGGCGAGCGTCACCCGGCACGTCGACGACGTCGCGATGGTCATGCTGCTCGGCTGGATCGTCGCCGTGCTCGCGCTCGGCAGGCTCAAGCGGCAGGTCGAACTCGGCCGCGAGGAAGAGGCCCGTCGCCGCGCCACCGAGGAGCGGCTGCGCATCGCGCGTGAACTGCACGACGCGCTCGGGCACCACCTGTCGCTGATCACCGTCCAGGCCGGGGCGGCGCTGCACGCGAACGATCCCGGGCAGTCGACCGGCGCGCTGACCGCGATCAAGCAGGCGGGCCAGGAAGCCCTGCGGGAGTTGCGATCCACGCTGGACGTGCTCCGGACGCCGGTGGACTCCGCGCCGGGGCTCGACCGGCTCGACGAGTTGTTCGGGCACGCGCGAGCGATGGGCCTGGCGGTGACCGCCGAACTGGACGAGCCGCGCCCGGTGCCGCCGGAGATCGGCCTCGCAGCCTACCGCATCGTGCAGGAAGCGCTGACCAACGCGATCCGCCACTCCGGCGCGAGTACGGTCGTGGTGCGGGTCCGGTACGGCGACGATGGTGAGCTGCGCGTGGAGATCGAGGACAACGGGTCCGGCGGGCCGGTCACGCCCGGCCACGGCCTTCGCGGGATGCGCGAGCGGGTGCGGGCCGCGGGCGGCGAGCTGACCATGCCCGCGCGGGACACCGGGCTGGCCGTGCACGCCCGGCTGCCGATCGGCGGGCGGCGGTGATCCGGGTTCTGCTGGCCGACGACCAGAACCTGGTCCGCGCCGGGTTCAAGTCCATTTTGGACGGCGAGGCCGACATCACCGTGGTGGGCGAGGCGGCCGACGGGGAAGCGGTGCTGAGCCTGGCCGCGGAACTGCGGCCGGACGTGGTGCTGATGGACATCCGGATGCCCCGCCTGGACGGCTTGGCGGCCACCCGGCGGATCCTCGGCGACCCCCGGCTGGCCGGGGTCAAGGTGATCATCCTGACCACCTTCGACCTCGACGAGTACGTCTACGGCGCGTTGCGCGCGGGCGCCAGCGGATTCCTGGTCAAGGACACCGAACCGACCGAGCTGATCCACGGCGTGCGGGTGGTCGCGCGCGGGGACGCGCTCCTCGCGCCCTCGGTCACCCGGCGGCTGATCGCCGAGTTCGCCCACCGGGTCACCCGCCCGGAACCGAGCCCGCGGCTGAACTCGCTGACCGAGCGCGAACGCGAGGTGATGACCCTGGTCGCGGCCGGGCTGTCGAACGACGAGATCGCCCGGCGGCTGGTGCTCAGCCCGGCCACCGCCAAGACCCACGTCAGCCGGATCATGACCAAAGTGGACGCTCGCGACCGCGCGCAACTGGTGGTCCTCGCTTATGAGGCGGCGATGGTGACACCCCGGTGGGCACAACCCGGGTAGTACGGGATCGCCCGTAGGGAACAACTCCGGTGGTAGGGCGGGTCGGCCCGCCGGTATGACGACGCGACCCGGGTCGCTGCCCGAACCTGTTCGCGTGAACACAACAGTGGTGGAACCGAGTTCGTTCGAACGGCTCGCGGGGTGGTCGCAACGGCACCGCCGGGTGGCCATCCTGCTCTGGATCGTGGTGCTCGCCGCGATCACCCTCGCCTCGCAGGCCGTCGGCAGCGCCTACGAGGACGACCACGCGCTGCCGGGCACGGAATCCCAGCAACTGCAGGACCGCTACGGCGGGCAGGCCGGGGCGTCCGCGCAGATCGTGGTGCGCCACGAGAACGGTGTGCCCGCCGAGCGGGTGGACCGGATGCTCGCGCAACTGCCCCACCTCGCCGGGCCGCCGAGCCCGCTACGGTTCTCCGGGGACGGCCGCACCGCCTACGCGAGCGTGCCGCTGGCCGAGGACATCCCGGCCGAGGACACCCGCCGCCTGATCGACACGGCGAAGGCGGCCGAGGGTGACGGGCTGGTTGTCGCGCTGGGCGGGGACGCGGTCCGGGCGGCGGCGGAAGGCGGTGGCGGACCGGCCGAAGGCGCGGGACTGCTGGCCTCGCTGGTGATCCTCGTGTTCATGTTCGGCTCGATCCTGGCCGCGAGCCTGCCGGTGCTCACCGCGGTCTTCGCGGTCGGCAGCTCGCTCGGCGTGATCGTGCTGGCGTCCCAGGTGTTCACGCTGCCCAGCTACGTGCCGTACCTGATGATGCTGGTCGGCCTCGGGGTCGGCATCGACTACGCACTGCTGATCTTTTCCCGCTACCGCACGGAAATCCTGCGCGGGGTGGATCGGGAGCAGGCCACCAGGACGGCGTTGGACACCGCGGGCCGGTCGGTGTTGTTCGCCGGGCTCACGGTGATCATCGCGCTGGCCGGGTTGCTGGTGCTGGGCCTGGGTTCGCTGCGCGGGGTGGCGCTGGCGGTGGCGATGACCGTGCTGCTGACCATGGTCGCGGCGGTCACCCTGCTGCCGGCGTTGCTGACCGTGTTCGGCCGCCGCATCGAACGGGCGGTCACCCAGCGCGGCAGGGCACCCGGCGACCGGTGGCGGAAGTGGGGCGCGCTGGTGCAGCGCCGCCCGTGGGCGCCGCTGGTGCTCGCGGTGGCCGCGCTCGGCGTGCTTTCGCTGCCCGCGCTGGGCATGCGGCTCGGCTTCGCCGATGCCGGGACGGAGTCGCCGGAGCAGCCCACGCGCCAGGCGTACGACCTGCTCGCCGAGGGTTTCGGGCCGGGGTTCAACGGGCCGCTGATCGTGGTGGCCGACGGTGGCGATCCGGCCGCGCTCTCGCGGGTTCTGGAGGACACGCCAGGCGTGGACACGAGTACGACCACCGGGGGAGCGGTCTCGACCACGCTCGTCTTCCCGGAGAGCGGGCCGCAGGACGAGGCGACGCACGAACTGGTCACGCGGTTGCGTGGCGAGGTACTGCCCGCGCTGGAGGCGCGGACCGGCGGTGAGTACCTGGTCGGCGGATCGACGGCGGCGGCCGACGACTTCGCCACCGCCATCGCCGAGCGGCTGCCGCTGTTCATCGGTGTGGTGGTGCTGCTCTCGGCGTTGCTGCTGCTGGTGGTGTTCCGGTCGATCCTGGTGCCGTTGAAGGCGGCCGTGCTGAACCTGCTGAGCATCGGGGCTTCGCTCGGCGTGATCACGCTGGTCTTCGGCGAAGGCTGGTTCGGCGCGCAGCCCGGCCCGATCGAGGCCTTCGTGCCGGTGATGATCTTCGCGATCGTGTTCGGACTGTCCATGGACTACGAGGTGTTCCTGGTTTCCCGCATGCACGAGGAATGGCGGCGTTCCGGGGATGCGGCACGCGCGGTCCGCGAGGGACTGGCGAACACCGGCGGGGTGATCACCGCGGCCGCCGGGATCATGATCGTGGTGTTCGGCGCGTTCGTGCTCAGCGCGGACCGCATGCTCCAGCAGTTCGGCCTGGGACTGGCGGTCGCGGTGCTGCTGGACGCGGTGGTCATCCGTTGTCTGATCGTCCCCGCGGTGATGCGGCTGTTCGGGGCGAAAGCCTGGTGGCTGCCCACATGGCTGGATCGGCGGCTCCCCAAGGTCGCGCTGGAGCGGTAGAGAGGTCTGCATGCACATGACGCCGGACGAGTTCCGCACCTATGGCAAGCAGGTCGTCGACTGGATCGCCGATTACCGCGACGGCATCGAGAACCACCCCGTGCGCGCGAAGGTCCAACCGGGAGAGATCCGGGCCGGGCTGCCCGCGCACCCGCCGGAGCGGGGCGAGCCGTTCGACCGGCTGCTGGCCGACCTGGACGAGCGGATCCTGCCCGGCGTCACGCACTGGCAGCACCCCGACTTCTTCGCCTACTTCCCGGCGAACGCGACCGGCCCGTCGATCCTCGGCGACCTGCTCTCGTCCGGGCTCGGGGTGCAGGGCATGGTGTGGGCGACCAGCCCGGCCTGCACCGAACTGGAAACCGTGGTGGTGGACTGGCTGGCGGAACTGCTCGGGTTGCCAGCGGGTTTCCGCACCGACGGGCCCGGCGGCGGGGTCATCCAGGATTCGGCGTCCAGCGCGGCGCTGGTCGCGGTGCTCGCCGCGCTGCACCGGGTCAGCGGCGGCACCGTCGGCGACGAGGGGATTTCCCGGCGGTACACCATCTACGTCACCTCGGAGACGCACTCCGCGCTGGAGAAAGCGGGCCGGATCACCGGGATCGGGGCGCGGAACGTGCGCGTGGTCGACGTCGATCCGTCGACGCTGGCAATGGATCCGGTGCACCTGGCGGCGTTGCTCGAAGCGGATACCGCCGCCGGGGCCGTGCCGGCACTGGTGTGCGCGACCATCGGCACCACCTCGACCACGGCGATCGACCCGGTGGCCGCGATCGGCGAGGTGTGCCAGGCGCACGGGGTCTGGCTGCACGTCGACGCCGCCTACGCGGGAGTGGCCGCGGTGTGCCCGGAACTGCGGTGGATCAACGAAGGTGTGGCCGAGTACGTGGACTCGTACGCGACCAATCCGCACAAGTGGCTGCTGACCAACCACGACTGCACGGTGTTGTGGGTGACCGACCGCGCGCCGCTGATCGGCGCGCTGTCGATCCTGCCGGAATTCCTGCGCAACCCGGCGACCGAATCCGGCGCGGTGATCGACTACCGCGACTGGCAGGTCCCGCTCGGCCGCCGGTTCCGCGCGCTGAAGCTGTGGGCGGTGCTGCGGTGGTACGGCGCCGAAGGGCTGCGTGCGCACATCCGGTCCGGTATCGAACTGGCCGCCGAGTTCGCCGCGCTCGTCGCCGCGGACGACCGGTTCGAACTGCACGCGCCGCGGCACTTCGGCCTGGTCTGCTTCCGTCCGAAGTGGACCGACGAGCGGATACTGGCGTTGCTGGAGCGGCTGAACGACTCCGGCGAGCTGTACCTCAGCCACACCAGGGTGCACGGCAGGGTGACGCTGCGGTTCGCGGTGGGCAGCACGTCGACCACGGCCCAGCACGTCCGCGACGCCTGGGCGACCATCTCCGCCGCCGTGGCTCAGGCGGGTCCGAGGTAGGCGTCCAGGGTGACCGCCAGCGGCACGTCGATGGACGGCGCGAAGCTGGCCTTGGCGAGCCCGCCCCACAACCACAGCTCGGCCAGCCCGTGCAGGGCCGCCCACAGCGAGGCCGCGACCAGCCGCGGGTCGGTGTCCCCGGTCGACGCGGCGGCGGCCAGTTCCGCGAAGAAGTCGAAGACCGCACTGCTGGCGCGGACGAGTTGGGCGTCGCCGGTGTCGAGCAGGTCGTGCCGGAACATCAGCTCGAACATCGCCGGGTTGTCCAGCGCGAACCCGACGTACGCCCGGCACGCGGCGATCAGCCGGGCCCGCGGCGGACCGTCGGGCAACTCCTCGCGCCGGGCGTACAACTCGGCGAAGCCGGTGGCCGCGACCGCGGAGAGCAGTTCGGCGCGGCCGGCGAAGTGCCGCAGCGGAGCCCCGTGCGAGACGCCGGTGTGCTTCGCGATCCCGCGCAGCGTGACCGCCTCCACGCCCTCGGCGGCGAGCAGCGCGACCGCGCTCGCGATCAGGCGTTGCCGGGGAGCGGGGCGGAGATCCATGCCCTGATCTCGTCGGTGGAGATCGGCTGCAGTTCCGGGCGCTTGGGCAGGAAGCCGTCGCCGGGGGAGCGGCCGATCAGGCGGTTGCGGACGCGGGTGACGGCGACCGGGCGCACCACGTGCCACAGCCATTCCGCGTGCGCGCGGGTGTCCGGCCGGGCGGGATCTCCCGGCAGGTCGGCCAGCCAGCTGGGTTCGAACGGCACCGCCAGCGCGTCGAGCAGGTGCGCGGCGAGGCGGCGGTGGCCGAGGTCGGACAGGTGCAGGCGGTCGCGGCCGAAGTAGCGCAGGTCGTCGGCGGCGCGGTCGGGCCAGAGGTCGACCAGCCGGGCGCCGTAGCTTGAGGCGGACTCGCGGATGGCTTCGTTGAGTGACTCGATGCGCGGGCGCAAGCGCTTGCCGAACGGCATCCGGTGCGAAATGTCGCTCAGCGTGAACACCACCACGGTCGGCGCCAGCTCGGTGACCCGGCGGACGGCGGTGCCCACGCGGCGGGCGATCTCGGCGGATCCGGAGCCGGTGAGCACGTCGTTGGCGCCGCCGAACAACGCCACGAGGTCGGGTTCGAG
Organism: Saccharothrix sp. AJ9571; assembly: GCF_021725495.1. NCBI lineage: Bacteria > Bacillati > Actinomycetota > Actinomycetes > Pseudonocardiales > Pseudonocardiaceae > Saccharothrix > Saccharothrix sp. AJ9571. The sequence goes on from NZ_CP091382.1 coordinate 3,400,141, forward strand.
CGCGTTGAGCGCGGGTACCTGCTCAGCGGTGATCTGGTCCAGCCGCCGGCCGCGCACGCCCAGGTTGGCGTAGCGGAACCCGGGTTCGTCCATGGCCAGCCGGGCGGCGGCGAGGTCGGCCCAGCCGCGGTAGCGCCCGCCCGCCGGATGCGGGTCGTCGAGCCCTTCCGTGCAGCTGTCGCCGAGCGCGACAAAGCGTTCGTAACCCATTCATCTCTCCGTCACCGTTTGTTCAGCCGGGTCCCACTTTGTAGCAAACCGATGTAGACGGTGTCTACTTGTGGTTTGTTGGACGGCATGGAGCTGAGCGAACGGTTCGGGAGTTCGAGCGGTGAGGTGCGCTGGACCAGCGTGGGCGACGGCCCGCCGCTGGTGCTGCTGCACGGGACGCCGTTCTCGGCGTTCGTCTGGCGGCGGTTCGCCGAGACGCTGGCCGAGTGGTGGCGGGTCTACCTGTGGGACATGCCCGGCTACGGCGGTTCGGCCAAGTTCGACGGCCAGGACGTGTCGCTGGCCGCGCAGGGCCGGGTGTTCGCCGAACTGCTGGCGCACTGGGACCTGGAGCGCCCGGCGGTGGTCGCGCACGACTTCGGCGGCGCGGTCGCGTTGCGCGCGCACCTGCTGCACGGCCGCGCGTACGAACGGCTCGCCGTGGTCGATCCGGTGGCGCTGGCGCCGTGGGGTTCGCCGTTCTTCCGGCTGGTACGGGAGAACGCGGCGGTGTTCGAGCAGCTGCCGCCGTTCCTGCACGAGGCGCTGGTGCGGGAGTACGTCAACTCGGCCAGCTCGCCGGGGCTGCACCCGGACGTGCTGGCGCGGCTGGTCGAACCGTGGCTCGGTGAGTCGGGTCAGCCCGCGTTCTACCGGCAGATCGCGCAGGCGGACCAGCGCTACACCGACGAGGTCCAGTCGCGGTACCCGGAGCTGGACCTGCCGTTCCTGGTCTGCTGGGGCGCCGACGACCAGTGGATCCCACCGGCGAAGGCCGCCGAACTGGCCGGGCTGGTGCCCGGTGCCCGACTGCGGCTGATCGAGGGAGCCGGGCACCTCGTGCAGGAGGACAACCCGGCGGCGCTGCTCGGCGCTCTGCTGCCCTTCCTGCGGGCTGAACGGGGATGAATATTTACGAACGGTCGTGCTAATTTCTCGGCATGACCGAACTGCTGATCAACGGGGTATTCGTCGGGCAGCCCAGCGTGCTCGGGCACCAGCGCGGCGAGCCGGTGCTCAGTGGCATCACCAAGACCAGGACCGGCGAGGCGCAGCTCGAGCTGTCCGAGGTCAACCTCACCGGTGACGGCCAGGCCGACCTCAGCGTGCACGGCGGCCCGGACAAGGCGGTCTACGCCTACCCGGCCGAGCACTACGAGGGCTGGGTCGCCGACGCCTTCGACCTGGAGGCGGGCGCGGTCGGGGAGAACCTGTCGGTCCTCGGCGCCGAGGAGGACACCATCCGCATCGGCGACGTTTTCTCCTGGGGTGAGGCGCACGTGGAGGTCTCCCAGCCGCGGACGCCGTGCTACAAGCTCGGCATGAAGACCGGCCGGAAGGACATCATCCCGGCGATGATCGACTCCGGCCGCAGCGGCTGGTACCTGCGCGTGCGGCGCACCGGCACGGTGCCGACCACCGGCGCGCTCACCCTTCTCGACCGCGACGAGGCGAGCCCGACGATCAGCGAGCTGTACCTGGTCCTCTACGCGAACCCGGCGAATCTGGACGACGGGCAGCGTGCGGCGTACCTGGAGCTGGCGCGCCGGGCGGTGAAGGCGCCCGCGCTGTCCGAGCAGTTCCGCCAGGGCCTGACGGGCAAGCTGCTGCGGGTGGAAGCACGCGATGCCGGTTGACGGCAGGCTGGTGCGCGGAGACGCGACCCGGCAGGCGGTGCTCCGGCGGGCGATGGACGTCGCGTCGGTCGAAGGGCTCGACGGGCTGTCCATCGGCGGGCTCGCCAAGGAACTGGACCTGAGCAAGAGCGGGGTTTTCGCGGTCTTCGGCTCGAAGGAGGAGCTACAGCTCGCCACCATCGACGCGGCGAACGCGATCTTCACCGAGCAGGTGGTCGACCGGGTACCGGCTTCGGCGACCGGCGTGGACCGGTTCAGCGAGCTGTGCGAACGCTGGCTGGATTACTCGGAGAAGCGGATCTTCCCCGGCGGCTGCTTCTTCTTCCACACGTCCGCCGAATACGACGCGCGGGACGGGCGGGTGCACGACGCGCTGGTCGCGCGGAGCCGGAACTGGACCCGGCTGCTGGTCGACACCCTGCGTGCGGCCGACGTGGACGATGCGGAACAGGTCGTCTTCGAGGTCGAGGCGCTGGCTCGCACGGCCAACGCCTTCTCCGTGCTGCACGGGAGCCCGGACGCATACCGGCGGGCGCGGATCGGAATCCGCGCCCGCCTGGCTGAACTGCGCTGACTACTTCCAGTCGATCTGCGGCGACCGGTAGAAGTCGATGCCCTGGGCGCTCAGCCGCGGGCCCTGCTTCGCGAGCCGGTCACGGTAGTTCTCCCAGTTGTGCTTGGCCTGCGGCGACCAGCCGAGTTCGGCGATCGCGGTGAGCCGCGGGAACGCCATGAACTCGATGTCCTCGATGTTCCGCAGGGTTTCCGACCACAACGGGGCTTCCACGCCCAGCACGGACGACTCCGGCACACCGGGGACGAACGTGCCCGGGTCCCACTCGTACGCGGTCTTGACCTCGATGTACCCGGCCCACTTCAGGCCCAGCTTGGTGTTCTCGTCGTACTTCATGTCCAGGTACGCCTTGTTGGCCGGCGAAACCAGGACCTTGCTGCCCCGCTTGACGGCCTCGGCCACCGCGGCGTCGCCGTCCGGCGTGCTCCACCAGTACTGCGGGGTGGTGGTGGCCGGCGAGTTGGCCTTGGCGATCTCGTGCCAGCCGAACGGCTTCTTGCCGTACTTCGCCGTCATCGGGATGACGCGCTCCATGAACTTCTTGAAGTCCTCGTCCGTGGTCGCGTGCGCCTCGTCCCCGCCGATGTGCAGGTACGGGCCGGGCGTCATGGCCGCCAGTTCGCGGATGACGTCCTCGACGAACTTGTAGGTCAGCTCGTCGTCGATGCACAGCGAGGAGTAGCCGACCTCGATGTCCGTGCGCGGCGCCGGGGCGACCCCGTCGCAGTTCAGCTCCGCGTAGGTGGCCTGCGCGGCGTTGGTGTGCCCCGGCATGTCGATCTCGGGCACGATGGTGATCTGCCGCTCGGCCGCGTACTTGTTCAGCGCCGCGTAGTCGGCCTTGGTCAGGAAGCCCGCGCCGACGCCGTCCACGCCGGTGCCCGGGCCGCCGCCGACCGTGGTCAGCTTCGGCCAGCTGTCGATCTGGATGCGCCAGCCCTGGTCGTCGGTCAGGTGCAGGTGCAGGTAGTTGATCTTGTACTGGGCGATCTCGTCGATGTAGGTGCGGATCTCGTCCGGCGTGTGGAAGTGCCGGGCCAGGTCCAGGAATGCGCCCCGGTAGCCGAAGCGCGGGTAGTCCACGATCCGCCCGCCCGCCACCGACCAGGCGGTCCGCTGCGGGGTGTCGGCCTCGATCTTGGCGCCGAACAGCTGGCGCAGCGACTGCACGCCGTTGAACAGCCCGGCCGCGGAGTTGGCCCGGATGGTCACCCCGGTGACGTTCGAGTCGAGCTGGTAGCCCTGGTCACCGATGCGCTTGTCGGCACCGCCGAGCAGCAGCGAGATGCCCGGGATCCACGAGGGGCCGGAGCTGACCTTGAGCGGGTAGCCGGTGGCCGGGCGCAGCAGTCCGGCCAGGTGGTCGCCGACCTGCTTGGCTTCCTTCGAACCCGGCTGGGTGTGGATGCGGCTGAGCGGGGTCAGCCAGAACTTGGTGTGCCCGTTGGGCTTGACTTCGACCGGCGCGGGCAGCACGTCGGTCAGCTGGGTTCCGCCCGCGGTCGACTGGGTGGCCGCCTCCTCGGGTGCCGCAGCGGCGGCTCCCGAAGTGGCCACCGTCGACACGGCCAGTACGGCCGCACCGAGCAAGGCGGACAAGGACAAACGCTTCCTCACGGAGCACCTCCGGCAGGGAGACTAAGAGTGCATAAAGGTATAGACCAATAACTCGGGCAGCACAACGGCCGTTGGAAGGGGTTGAGGAATTTCGCGGCCGTTGCCGGAGCGGGGAATGCGTAACCGGACGATCACTCGCTGCGCAGGGTGGTGCGCAGCGCGTCAAGAACGGCGGGGTCTTCGATCGTCGAGGGAACCGGCTCGTCCCGCCCGTCCGCGATACCCCGCATGGTCTTGCGGAGAATCTTGCCGGACCGGGTTTTCGGCAGCGCGTCCACAACCGACACGTCGCGGAATGCCGCCACCGGGCCGATATCGCGGCGCACCGCGGCGACGAGTTCCTCGCGCAGCCGGTCACCGTCGATGTCCACTCCGGACTTGAGCACGACGAAACCCCTGGGCAGCTGGCCTTTCAGCGGGTCGCGCACGCCGATCACCGCGCATTCGGCGACCGCTGGGTGCGCGGCGAGCACGGCCTCCATCGAGCCGGTCGAAAGCCGGTGCCCGGCCACGTTGATGACGTCGTCGGTGCGGCCCATCACGAAGAGGTAGCCGTCTTCGTCGAAATAACCGGAATCGCCGGTGAGATAATGCCCTTCGTAACGCGAGAGGTAGGCCTCGACGTACCGGTCGTCGTCGCCCCAAAGGGTCGGCAAAGTGCCGGGCGGCAAGGGGAGTTTGAGGGCGATGGCGCCTTCCCTCCCGGCGGGCAGGTCGTTGCCCTCCTGGTCCAGGACGCGCACGTCGTACCCGGGCACCGGCACGGTCGACGAACCCGGCTTCACCGGCATCGGCTCGATGCCGCGCGGGTTCGCCGAAATGGGCCAGCCGGTTTCGGTCTGCCACCAGTGGTCGATCACCGGCGTGCCGAGCTTTTCTTTCGCCCAGTGGTAAGTCTCGGGATCGAGCCGTTCCCCGGCGAGGAACAGCGTGCCGAACTCCGAGAGGTCGTACTTCGCCAGTTCGGCCGCGTCCGGGTCGACCTTCTTGATCGCGCGCAACGCGGTCGGCGCGGTGAACAGCGCCTTGACCCCGTGTTCGGCGATCACCCGCCAGAACGCGCCCGCGTCCGGGGTGCCGACCGGCTTCCCTTCGTAGAGCACCGTGGTCGCCCCGACCAGCAGCGGCGCGTAGACGATGTAGGAGTGGCCGACCACCCAGCCGACGTCGGAGGCGGTCCACCAGACGTCACCGGGGCCGATGTCGTAGATCGCGCCCATCGACCAGGCCAGCGCCACCGCGTGCCCGCCGGTGTCGCGCACGACGCCCTTCGGCTTGCCGGTGGTGCCCGAGGTGTAGAGGACGTACAGCGGATCGGTGGCGGCGACCGGCACCGGATCGGCCGGCGACGCGCCCGCGACCAGCTCGTTCCAGTCTATGTCGCGCTCGCCGAGTTCGGCGCGGACGGCGTCGCGTTGCAGCACCACGACCCGGTCCGGCTGGTGCTCGGTGCCCCGCAGCGCCTCTTCGATGATCGGCTTGTACTCGACCACCCGCGTGGGTTCGATGCCGCAGGACGCGGTCACGATGACCTTCGGCTTGGCGTCGTCGACGCGGGCCGCCAGTTCCTTGGGCGCGAAGCCGCCGAACACCACCGAGTGAACCGCACCGAGCCGCGCGCACGCGAGCATGGAGATCACCGCCTCGGGCACCATCGGCAGGTAGATGATCACCCGGTCGCCGCGTTCGACGCCGAGTGACCGCAACGCCCCGGCGAACCGGGCGACGGCCTCGTGCAGTTCGCGGTAGGTGAAGCGGCGGGTCGTGCCGGTGACGGGGGAGTCGTAGATGAGGGCGGTCTGCTCGCCGCGGTCGGCGAGGTGCCGGTCGAGCGCGTTGTAGGAGGTGTTCAGCTCGCCGTCGGGGAACCACCGGTAGAGCGGCGCGCGCGAGTCGTCCAGCGCCCTCGACGGCTTCCTGGTCCAGTCGATGCCCTCGGCGGCGGCCAGCCAGAAACCCTCGGGATCGGACATGCTCCGCTGGTAGGTCTCGGCGTACTGGGCCATCGGGGGGACCTCCTCGTTGCGATCCGGCACCGACCATCTTGTACCGGTGGCGACGCGCGGGCGAAAGGAAGCACTTGACCAGCGGGAAAGACCGGCCGCACCGGGTGCACCGGGCCTCGCGGGTATCGTGGTCCGCTCGCGCCTGAGACCGAAGAGTCCTTGCCGTGATGAACCTGCCGGGTGACGGCGGCGTCCAACGACAGACCCGACATACTGGAGTCGGGTAGCAGGGCAACGACAAGGAGCGGGAGTGGATTCATTCGCGAGCTCGTTGCTGTCGTTCGCATACGAGGTGTTCGGGCCTGGTTTCTGCCCGGGTGGCGCGGTGTGGGCGACCAGCATGGCGGGCGCGCTGATCGCGTTGTTCCCGGTGGCGGGCGCGGTGATCGTGGCGCTGATCCGGAAGTTCACCGGGAACCGGTACGACCCGACGATGATGGCCGTGTTCGGCCTGGTCGCCGGGTTCTTCACGCTGATCATGCCGTGGTTGCTGTTCATCGGGGTGTCGAGCAACTTCAGCGCGGTGCGGGCCGGTGACGGCGCCGACCTGTCCGCCGGCCTGATGGAGGAGCTGGGCAACAGCCGCTGCGACTTCATCGGCAAGCAGAGCGACTACCTCGGCGGTGGCCAGAACGTCTACGAGGCGCTGTTCTACCCGTCGGGCGGGCTGGCCTACGGCTACTACCTCGGTGCGCTCATCGGGCTGCCCGCGCTCGCCCTGCTGTTCGTCATGCTGCTGGCGCGCACGGCGCTGCGCCGCGGGCCGAAGTGGCCCGCCCGGTTCTTCTGGATCCCGTTCGTGCTGATGTTCTTCTTCAGCATCGGGGTCTCCGCGAACACCGCGGTGCACCTGTGGCTGGGTTTCCTGCCGATCACCGTGCTGGGCATCATGCCGGTGGCGCTGGTCGGCCCACCGGCATGGTCGACGCTGCAACGCTCGGAACGGCCGCCGGAGCGGCGCCCGGTGGAACCGCCGCGGCAACCGCCACCGCCGTACGTGCCGCCGCCCTCGCAGCAGCGTCAACTGCCGCCGCCGCAGCCCCCGAAGGACTACCCGAAGACCGCGCTGGCCCAGCAACCCGAGCCGCAGGTTTCGGCCGCCTCGGAGAGTCCCGGCCTGGCGAACACCCCGGGTCCGATGCCCGTTCCGCCCGGTTCGAGCAGTTCGGGCAGCGGCCGGTACCGCCGGGTCCGGCGACTCGGGCACGGTGGCTTCGGCACCGTGTGGGAGGCCGTGGACAACCAGCTCGGCCGCACGATCGCGCTGAAGATCGCACACGCGCCGGACCGCGACACGGTGGAGCGGATGCAGCGCGAGGCACGGGCGCTGGCCGTGGTGAACCACCCGAACTGCGTGAAGGTGTACGACCTGGTCGAGGAGCCGGACGGGCTCGCGCTGGTGATGGAGTACCTGGAGGGTCAGCCGCTGGGTGCCGCCGTGGACACCGGCGGCCCACTGGACGACGTGGCCGCGGGCCGGCTGTGGGCGACCATGGCGGGCGCCCTGTCGGCGGCGCACGAAAAGGGCGTCCTGCACCGGGACGTGAAGCCGTCGAACGTGATCTTGGACCCCGGGGGCATCGCGCACCTGATCGACTTCGGCATCGCGCGCAGCAAGGGCGACTCGCAACTGACCGCGACCGGCATGATGATCGGAACGCCGGACTTCACCGCCCCGGAGACGGCCGCGGGTGCGCCCGCGTCCCCGGCCTCGGACGCCTGGCAACTGGCCGCGACGGTCAGCTACGCCCTGTCAGGCCAGCCTCCGCGCGGCACGCGGGAAACCCCGATGGCCGCGCTCATGGCCGCGGCGCGTGCGGAACCGGCGAACAAACTGCCGCCGCGGAGCGTCCACTCGCGGCTGCTGATCGCCTCGCTGGACCCGGAACCCCGCCGCCGCCCCACGCTGAACTCGGTGCGGAAGGAAGTCGAAGGCTGGCTCTCGCGCGCCGGCAAGTCCCCGGACGGCCCAGTCACCCGAGTAGTCCCACGGGCGCACTGATTCTTGGGCTGGTGTCACGGATGTGGCTTTGGGGGCCGATTCCGCCCCGAAAGCCACATTCGTGACACCCACCGCGGCGGAGCACGCCACGACCCCCCCCAGAACCCCCCGCAATGCCATGAATGGGGCATTCCAAGCGTTCTACGCAAGTAATGCCCCACTCATAGCATCCGTCAGGGCACGCACCCCCCCAGCGCAACCGCCGCCCGGACACCCCACCAGAGCATCCGCCCAGACCCCCACCCCGCCCCGATCCAAAGCCAAAACACGGCGAAGACCTCGATGTCAAGGCATCTTTCCCGCCTTGACATCGAGGTCTTCGCCGTAGTCACAATCAAAACCCGGGGCGGCCCCCCGTCCGACCAAGCCGAACGCCCAGCGCCCGCGAACCTCGCCCGCTCAAACCCGGAACTCGGCTACCCCAACGTGGAACTCGGCTCCCCGAACGTGGGACTCGACTACCTGAACGTGGGGCTCGCGTGCCTGAACGTGGGACTCGGCTACCTGAACGTGGGGTTCGCCCGGGTGGTCCCCAAGCTCAGCGTAGGGAGTTCAGGTGCGCCCGGACCGGGGCCGAGAAGGCGCCTCCGGACGTAGCGTCCCAGTTGGTCGACCAGGTCATCACGCCGCCGATTCCCGGGAAAGCCGTTTCCGGCACGTAGGTTCCGCAGTTCGTGCGCTTCGCCAGGCAGCTCAGGGCGTTGTTCACCACGGTCGGGTTCACGTAACCGCTGCCCGCCGCCGAACGCGAGGCCGGCAGGCCCAGCGACACCTGGTCCGGTCGCAGCGTCCGCAGCAGGAAGCACGCCTGCGCGGTGATGAAGTCGACGCTGCCCTGGCTGACCACCTGGTCGTTGCAGCCGAGCATGCTGCCCGAGTTGTAGTACTGCGTGTGCACCACGGTGATCAGGTCCTTGGTCCGCTCGATCAACTGCAGGTACCGTCCGCCCGGCTGCACGTCGATGGTCTGCGGCGCCATGGTCAGCAGGAACCCCGCTCCCAGGCGCGAGCGCAGCTGCTGGATCGCACTGGTGGTGTTCGCGACGTTCAGCCCGTGCTCCAGGTCCACGTCGAGACCCTGGATGCCGAACGACTGCGCGATCGCGGTGAACGAGTCGACGAAGTTGGTCACCTTCGACGGCGAGCTCAGGTCGACGTTGCCCTTCTCTCCGCCGATCGACAGCACGATCGACTTGCCCGCGGCCTTCTTCGCGGCGATGTCCGCCTTGAGGTCAGCGTCGGTGTATCCGCCGACCGCGCTCGCCAGGCCCGGGTCGACGCCGAAGGTCACCGCCCCCGGTTTGGCCGGGTCGGCGTTGGCGAACGCCAGCACGAGCACGTCGTAGGCGTTCGGCACGTCGGAAAGCTTCTGCGCCTTCGCGCCGTTGACGAAGTTCTGCCAGTAACCGGTCAGGTGCTTGTCGGGCACCGCCGCGCCCGCGGTGGCGGGCAGGCCGGTGAGCAGCAGCGCCGCTCCGGCCAGTGCGGCGAACAGGGACCTGCGGAGGGACATGGCCGTCTCCTTCATGTGGTCTAAACCAATGTCCCCATGGTCGACCCACTGTCACGGAACGGCAACACGACGAAAGTCGGAAAGGTCAGCGCCAGGACGGCAGCCACAGCTCCGACTGCCAGTGCTCGTTGGTGATCGACACGCCGTTGAGGACCGGCCACAGCCAGGCGAAGTTCGCCACCACGAGCCCCACGTACAGCGACACGACCAGCAGCCCGGTGCCCCGCCGTTCGAAGCCCTGGCGCACCGCGCCGAGTATCTGCCCGAGCGCCAGTGTCAGGCCGAGCATCAGGAACGGCGCCATCGGCGTGGCGTAGAAGAAGTACATCTGGCGGTCGAGGTTGACGAACCACGGCAGCAGCCCGGCCAGGTAGCCGACCACCACGGCGGCGTAGCGCCAGTCCGCGCGGAACGCCGAGCGCCACAGCCCCCACGCCAGCACCGGCAGCGAGAGCCACCACATCGCCGGGGTGCCGATCAGCATGGTGGCCCGCACGCAGTCGGCCTCGCCGCAGCCGACGGCCTCCGCGCCCGACCCGTAGGAGTAGAGCATCGGGCGCAGGCCCATCGGCCACGTCCACGGCTTCGACTCCCACGGGTGCGGGTCGTTCTCCGGGGTCTTCAGCCCGGAGTGGAAGTCGAGCACGTGCAGCGAGTAGTGCACCAGGGAGGCGAGCGCGTCCGGCACCCAGCCGAAGATCCACCACGGCTGGATGTCGTCCAGTGCCACCAGGTGCCGGTCGGTGCCGGTCTCGCTGGCGAACCAGAACGCCCAGGTGCCCAGGTAGACCAGCACCGGGATGGCGACCAGCGCCCACAACGCGGGGGCGACGTCGCGGCGCAGCGTGCCCAGCCACGGCCGCGGCACGCCGGCCGCGCGGCGGGCCGCCACGTCGAAAGCCACGCAGAGCAGGCCGAACGCGACGATGTAGTACAGCCCGGACCACTTGACGCCGAGCGAAAGCCCGATCATCACGCCGCCGGTGAACCGCCACCAGCGGAACCCGAGCCGCGGCCCGTACGGCGATTCGTCCGCCCAGCCTTCGCGCACGGCCAGCGCCATCCGCTCGCGCACCTGGTCGCGGTCGAGCAGGAGGCAGCCGAACGCGGCCACCACGAACAACGCGATGAAGATGTCCAGCATGCCCATCCGCGACTGCAGGTGGAGCACGCCGTCGCTGATCACCAGCACGCCCGCCACGCCGCCGAGGAAGGTGGACCTGGTCAGCCGTCGCGCGATCCGGATGACCAGCAGGATGAGCAGGGTGCCCGCGAGCGCCGCGGAGAAGCGCCAGCCCCAGCCGTTGTAGCCGAAGAGCCATTCGCCGATCGCGATCAGCTGCTTGGCCACCGGCGGGTGCACGATCAGCTCGTAGGCGTAGTTGTCCTCGTACCCGCCGTTGCGCAGCATCTGCCACGCCTGCGGCACGTAGTGCTTCTCGTCGAAGACCGGCGTGCCCTTGTCGGTCGGGTGACCGAGGTTCTGGAACCGCAGCACGCCACCGATGAGCGTCAGGACCAGCGTGACCACCCAGCCGCGCAGCCGGTCGGCAGGCATCGCGCGGCCGAGCAGGGTGGCCTCGCGATCGGACCGCGGGGCGTACTCGTCGACCGGATCCGGGTACGCGCCGTCGCCGGACGAGCGCGTCAGGAGTGCGGTCACGGGGACCGATCCTAGGCGCTGTCCTGCGGGTCTGGTCGATGGGCTTCGTGATCCAGGTGGTTCCTGGCGGTGCGGGCGGGTCGGCCTCGTACTGGCCGTACTCGGCCGAGTCGCCCGTGCCGCCAGGGGCGCCTGGGCGCGGAGAGCGCGACCTCGACTCGCAGGACTGCGCCTGGGCGGCGTGCTGTGAGTTCGCCGCGAGTGCCCGGCTAGGCTGCCTTTCATGCCGGAGACCGGGCGGCTGGTGCTCGCCGCGACACCGCTGGGGGACGTGGGCGACGCGTCCCGGCGACTGGTCGAGGCGCTCGCCGCGGCTGACGTCATCGCCGCCGAGGACACCCGGCGCCTGCGCTCGCTGGCCGCCGCACTCGACGTCACGCCGACGGGTCGTGTGGTCAGCTTCTACGAGGACGTCGAGACCTCGCGGCTCCCGAAACTGCTCGAAGCGCTCCGATCAGGTGAGACCGTCCTCCTGGTCACCGACGCGGGTATGCCCAGCGTGTCCGATCCCGGTTACCGCCTGGTGGCGGCCTGCGTCGAAGAGGACCTGCCGGTCACCTGCCTGCCAGGACCGTCCGCGGTAACCACCGCGCTGGCGTTGTCCGGCCTGGCGTCGGACCGCTTCTGCTTCGACGGCTTCGCCCCGCGCAAGGGCGGAGAACGGGCCAAGTGGCTAAGTGGACTGGCCACTGAGCCACGCACCACCGTCTTCTTCGAGTCACCCCACCGCCTGGCGAGCACGCTGCGCGACGCCGCCGGTGTGCTCGGCGCGGATCGGCGGGCGGCCGTCTGCCGCGAGCTGACCAAGACCTACGAAGAGGTCAAGCGCGGTGAGCTCGGCGAGCTGGCGGACTGGGCCGACGAGGGCGTGCGCGGGGAGATCACCGTGGTGCTCGCGGGCGCGCCGCCGCGGTCGACCAGTGTCGAGGACCTGGTCGCCGAGGTCGCGGAGCGGGCGGCCGCCGGGGAGCGGCTCAAGACGGTCGCCGCCGAAGTGGCCGAAGCGACCGGGGTCTCCAAGAAGGAGCTGTACGACGCCGTGCTGACCGCGCGCCGGTCAGCGAAGTAACGCGGCGACGGCCTCCCGCGCCTTGTCGGCGTCGGGTTCCTCGCCGGAGATGATGTCGGTGTAGATGAACGACTCGGCGATCCGCACGATCAGGTAGGCCAGGTCGTGCACCGGCAGCGGCGGCTCCAGCGTGCCGTTGCCGATCTCCTCGGTCAGCATCGCCTCCACCGCCGCGATGGTCCGGCGCTGCACCAGGCTCGCCTTCGTGGTCAGCAGGCGCAGCGCGCGTTCGGGCTCGCGCCGCAGGAACGCGCGGAACGGCTGGTCGCTGTTGACCGTGCGCACGTAGGTCCCGACGACCTCGGCGACGCGGGCCCCGCCCGACCCCCCGATGGCCCGGTTGTGCCGGTCGAAGGCACGTTCGGTGATCGACCAGATGACCTCGCCGAGCAGCTGCTCCCGGTTGCCGACCCAGCGGAACAGCGTGGCCCGGCCCACCTTCAGCTCGGCGGCCAGCTCCTGCATGTCGATCCGCCGCCCGTCGAGGAACCACTGCCGCGCCAGGGTGAACGCGTCCGTCACGTCCGGTTTGGTGGAGACCACGTAGGGAACATAACACGGCATTGTCTCATGATGAGACGATCAGTAGGATCGTCTCATCCGACGAGGGAAAGGCTGGCTGGAATGCGTGCTGTGCAGGTGACCGAGTTCGGCGGACCCGAGGTCCTGAAGCTGGTGGAGCTGCCGGATCCGGAGCCCGGTCCCGGTGAGGTGCTGATCGAGGTCGACCACGCCGGCGTCAACTACGCCGACACGCACGCGGCGGAGAACAGCTACCTCGCGCCCACCGAGCTGCCGCTCGTGCCCGGCGGTGAGGTCGTCGGCCGCACGCCGGACGGCAGGCGCGTGGTCGCGCTGCTCCACAAGTCCGGCGGGTACGCGGAGAAGGCCGTCGCCCCGGAGGCGACCACCTACGAGGTGCCGGACGGCGTGGACGACAACGCCGCGCTCGCGTTCATCGTCCAGGGCATGACCGCGTGGCTGATGCTGCGCAAGAACGCGCACCTGGAGGCCGGTGAATCGGTGGTCGTGCACGCGGCGGCCGGTGGGGTCGGCTCGCTCGCCGTGCAGCTGGCGAAGGCGTGGGGCGCCGGCCGGGTGATCGCCACGGCCAGCTCGGAGGACAAGCGGAAGGTGGCGCTCGACCTGGGCGCCGACGTGGTCGTGGACTCCCGCGCGGAGAACATGACCGACGTGCTGCGCGAGGCCAACGGCGGCAAGCGGGTGGACATCGTGCTCGACATGACCGGCGGCCGCATCACCGACGAGAGCATCGCCGCGCTGGCGCCGTTCGGCCGGCTGGCCTTCTACGGCATGGCCAGCCGCGAGCAGCCGAAGCCGGTCGAGCTGCGCAACCTGCTCGGCCACTCGACCACCATCTCCGGCATCTGGCTGCCGCACGCGCTGCGCCTGCCCGGCAACCTCTTCGAGCGCGGCCTGGCCGAGCTGTTCGAGCTGGCGAAGAGCGGCGAGGTCAAGGCGATCAAGGGCGGCGAATACGCCCTCGCCGACGCACGCAAGGCGCACGAGGACATCCGCTCCCGCGCGACCACCGGCAAGCTGGTCCTCAACCCCCGGGCGTAGCCAGCAGCCGTTCCAGTGGCGCGGCCTTGTGCAGGCACTCCTGCCATTCGCGCTCCGGGTCGGAGTCGGCGGTGATGCCACCGCCGACGCCCAGCCACAGCGTGCCCGCGTGCACCTCGAACGTGCGGATCGCGACGTTCAGCTCGAGCCCGGCCACCGGGGACACCAGGCCCATCGCGCCGGTGTAGACCCCGCGGGGCACGGGCTCGAGCTCGGCGATCAGGTCGAGCGCGCGGATCTTCGGCGCGCCGGTCACCGAGCCGGGCGGGAAGGTGGCCGCGAGCAGCCCGGCGTCCCCGGTCACCATTCGTCCCTCCACAGTGGACTCCAGGTGCCAGACGCCGGGCGCCGGGCGGACGGCGAGCAGTTCGGGCACCCGGACGCTGCCGACCGCGCACACCCGGCCGAGGTCGTTGCGCACCAGATCGGTGATCATCACGTTCTCCGCGACGTCCTTTTCGGACCGCCGCAGCTCGCCCGCGAGGTGGTCGTCACCGGGACCGCGGCGCGGCAGCGTGCCCTTGATCGGCACCGACCGCACGAGGTCGCCGTGCCGGGCGAGGAACAGTTCCGGGGACAGCGAGACGACCGCACCCCAGTCGCCGCTGAGGAACGCGGCCCGCCGCGGGTGCAACCGCCGCACGCCCTCGCCGAACAACGCGCTCGCGCTGCCTTCGAACGTGGTCGAGAACCGCGTGCAGATGTTCGCCTGGAACAACTCCCCGGCTTCGATGGCGTGCACGCAGGCCTTCACCGCGTCTTGGTGTTCGGTGGGCAGGGGCCGGTTCAGTTCCGCCGCCGTCCAGCCGAGCCGGGGTGGCACCCCGTTCAGCGTCGCTTCGAGTTCCCGCCGCAACTCGTGGGGTTCATCGCCGTCGACCAGAGCTTCGAACCACCACTGGCCGTCATTGTCCAGTCGCAGCACGTGATCCGCCCAGCCCCAGGCGGCGCGCGGCAGCGGGGTCCGCCGTTCACTGGGATCGGTCAGGTCGTAGGAGAGATAGCCGAACCAGCCGCCGCCGATCGCGCCGGGAACCAGGTCGTCGACCTCGTCGAGCGGCAGTGAATACGCGTCGGCCACCTCGCCGATCGCCACGCTGGGCGCGAGCACTGCCCGCGAGCCGAACCACTCACCCGACAACGCCGCGGGCGGCGGCAGGCCGAGGGTGCGGGCGCGCGCGTCGAGCAGCGACAGCGCCGCTTCGGGCGCCACCGTCGAGTGCAACGCTCCGCGCACCAACCGCATGGCGGCCATTGTGACCTACCGTCGGGGCATGGTCCGAGTACTGGAAACCAGCCAAGTGGCCCAGATCACCGGCGCGGGCACGGCGAACCGCACCGACGAGCGGTTCGGCATCCACGCCACCGACCTCGGCATCCTCTGGGACGCCGGGGACGGGCGCGTGCTGGTGCTCTTCGGTGACACCTACGGCCAGGGCTGGGGCGGAGACGGCGCCGGGCCGCCGGAAGCCGACTGGCGGTGCAACGTGCTGGCCCATTCGTCCGAACGCGACCTGCGGCACGGGCTCGTGCTGGAGGGCGTGGTCGCCAGGGCCGACGGCTCGGCCGCGCAGGTGCTCGCCTCGGCAGGCCGCCGCGACGAGGTGACGATCATCCCCAACGCCGGTATCGCGGTCGACGGCAAGCAGTACGTGCAGTACATGTCCGTGCGCGCCTGGGGACCACCGGGCCAGTGGCACACCAACTACGCCGGCATCGCGGTCTCCGCCGACGGGGGCGCCACCTGGGAGCAGCCGCGCCGGGCCCGCTGGATCAACCGCGCCGAGGGCGACCACCCGTTCCAGATCGGCTCGTTCGCCCGCGACGAGCAGCACGTGTACCTGTTCGGCACCACCAACGGCCGCTTCGGCCCGGCCTACCTGGCGCGCGTCGATCCGGCGTCGGTGCTCGAACCCGCGGCCTACCGGTACTGGACCGGCGACGGCTGGGGCCGCGACGAGTTCGCCGCCGCGCCGGTGCTCCCGGGGCCGGTGGGGGAGCTGTCCGTGGAATACAGCGTCCACTTCGGATGCTGGCTGGCGCTGCACCTCGACGAGCGCCGGGCGGCGATCGTCCTGCGCACGGCCGATCGCCTCGAAGGTCCGTGGTCGGACGGTCAGATCGTGGTGTCCGGACAGGACCGGCCCGCGCTCTACGGCGGCTACCTGCACCCGTGGGCGCTCGACGGCGACGAGATCTACTACCTGATTTCCCAGTGGGGGCCGTACAACGTCTACCTGATGCGGACGCGATTACAGGAGTAGGTCCGACAGGACGAAGGGATACACCACGGCGTCGTAACCGATCTCGCCGTGGAAGCCCGGTGCGTCGTCACCGCTGCCGTGCTGGTGCACACCGAGTCGCGAGTGGAACCAGCCGGGACGGCCGGGGATGCCGTTGTGCCGCGCCAGCCAGAGCACCACTTCGGAGTCGGCCCACTTGTCCGGGTGCAGTTCGTGCAGCCACTGCTCGTAACCGGCGTAGACCAGCACCCGCTTGATGTTCGCCGCGTGCCGGATCCCGCGGATCCACGACTTGATGAACCGGTCGCTGATGCCGGGCGCGCGCACATCCAGTGAGGGCGCCAGCGATCCCGGCGCGAACACCCCGAGTGGACTCGCGGTGCGCTGGAAGTGCGTCACCTGTTCGTGCACCGAACCGGGGCGCGCGAAATGGCGGGCGCCGGTGTGCAGTCCGGCCGTCTGCGCGGCCCGCACGTTGCGGATCGCCGCTGAATCGCTCCAGTTCGTGCTTTCCGTGATCGTCACGCTGGAGAACAGGACTCCGTGCGCGCGCACGGTCCGCCAGTCGTCCACGGTTTCGTGGTGGGACAGGTTGATCCCGCGTTCGGGCTCGGGTTCGCGCAATCCGCCTCCTCCCCCGAGGTGGGTGAAAGGCCACCATACGTGCGATCAGCACATATGGTGGCCTCAGCGGACCAGCGTGTCCGAAAAACCCGGACCGTCAGGAGTTCTCCTTCTGGAACGTGCGCACACCCCAGAACACGCTCAGCACGGCCATCACCACCAGCGCCAGGCACCCGGTGAACAACGCGTCCATCGTGATGTCGCCGCGGAAGGCGGCGCGTTCGGCGTCGACCACATGGGAGAACGGGTTGATGCGCGAGAGGTTGTACAGCCACGAAGGCGCCAGCCCGGTGGTGATCGGCACGAGGATGCCGGACAGCAGCAGCAACGGCATCAGCACCGCGTTCAACAACGCCGGGAACGCCGTCTCGCTCTTGATCATCAGCGCCACCGCGTAGGACGCCGAGCCCAGCGTGATCGCCAGCAGTGCCACGATCACCAGGCTCAGCAGCACCCCGGCCACCGGAGCGTCCAAGGGGAACACCAGGAACGCCACCACGATGATCAGCAGCGCCTGCACGACCGCCTGGAAACTGGCCGCGAACAGCTTGCCGAACAGCAGCGCGGCGCGGCTGATCGGCGTCACCCGGAACCGCTCGGTGACCCCGGCGCGGTATTCGGCGAGCAGGCCGAAGCCGGCGAAGGAGGTGCCGAACAACGCGGTCTGCACCATGATCGCCGGGGTGAGCACCGCCCAGGAGTTGCCCGGCGGGAAGCCCGGCGTGTTCTGGACCACCTTCTCCATCAGCGGGCCGAAGAAGAACAGGTAGAGCAGCGGCTGCATGATGCCGATCAGCACCCACGCCGGGTTGCGCAGGGACAGCGTCATGTCCCGCTTGAAGATCAGCCAGATGTCACGGAACACGAGCGGCCTCCGGGGTCGGGGTGGCGGCTTCCGCGTCACGCAGGGAACGGCCGGTCAGGGTGAGGAACACGTCGTCGAGCGTGGGCCGGTGCACCTGCATCGACTCCATCGCGATGCCGGCGGCGTCCAGCGCGCGCAGCAACTCGGGCATGGCCACGTCCCCGCGCGGCACCCGGAACCGCACGGTGTCCTCCACAATGGACACCTCGTGCGCGCCGGTCAGCTTGCCGGCGATTTCGGCGGCGGCGCCGGTCGACTCCAGCGGCACCCCGATGGTCACGCCGTCGCCGGAGACGCCGGCCTTGAGCGAGTCGGGGGTGCCCTCGGCGGCGATCTCGCCGTTGTCGATGACCAGGATCCGGTCGCACAGCGAGTCGGCCTCGTCCAGGTAGTGCGTGGTGAGGAAGACGGTCACGCCGTGCTCGGTGCGCAGCGAGCGGATGTGCTCCCACAGGTTCGCCCGGCTCTGCGGGTCGAGCGCGGTGGTCGGCTCGTCGAGGAAGACCAGGCCGGGCCGGTGGATCAGGCCGAGCACGATGTCGAGGCGGCGGCGCTGGCCGCCGGAAAGCGTCTTGGTCTGGCGCTGGTCCAGGCCGGACAGGTCGAGCTGCTCGGACAGTTCGGCGCCGCGGGCCAGCGACTCGGCCTTGGTCAGCCCGTAGAGCCTGCCCTGGATCTCGATCTCTTCGATGACCTTGCAGTCCTGCCAGGTGCCCCCGGCCTGGGCGACGTAGCCGATGCGGCGGCGCACGCCGAGCGGGTCGGCCAGCAGGTCGCAGCCGCCGACGGTGGCCTGCCCGGAGGTCGGCTTGAGCAGCGTGGTCAGCATCCGGAGCGTGGTGGTCTTCCCGGCGCCGTTGGGCCCGAGGAAGCCGACGAGTTCCCCCTCGGCCACGTCGATGTCGACGCCCCTGACCGCGTCGACCGTGCGGCCACGGGCGGTGAACCGCCTGGCGAGGCCGCGTGCGGTGATCATGGAATCCCCTCTCGGTAATCAAGTTTGACTAGTGCTGCGCCCGGCATGTTTCCCTACCTATCGCCAGCAGGTCAAACGTGATTACCGGGAACGGGAAACGTGGGCGGATCGTCGTCGGCCATCCGGTACTCCCCGGCCTCCAGCGCGGCGACCAGGTCGTGCACCCAGGCGCGCGTGGTCTCGGTCTGCCCGCCCCACAGCCGGTACATCCGCACCACGTGCGGCGGGTGCCCCCACTCGTGCGCGTGCACCGCGGTCTGCAGGATCTCCGCGATCGCGCCGTCGAGCCGGACCTCCATCAGTTTGAGCAGCTCGATCGCCCGGCGGCGGGGCAGCATCGGCATCAGCGCGATGCCCGCGGACAGCAGCGGCCCGGCGTCGTCGGCGTCGGACAGCGCGCCGGAGAGCAGGTGGAAGAACTCCTGCTCGCCCTCGGCGGTGAGCTGGTAGGCCGTGCGGTCCGGCCCGCGACCTGCCTCCGTGCTGACCTCTTCCAGCAGCTGTTCCGCGGCCATCTTCTTCAGCGCGTGGTAGATCGACCCCGGCTGCACGTTGGCCCACTTGTCCGCGCGCCAGCCCAGCAGTTCCCGCCGCACCTGGTAGCCGTGGGCCCGTCCGCTGATCCGCAGCACGCCGAGCACCAGCAAGCGGGTCGCGGACAACGAGCCTCCCAGGACAAAACGCATGTGACAGCTTCCGTAGGCTAATCGGGTATGAGCACCCCTGTGTTGACCGCGGTGGCCTGGCCCTACGCCAACGGCCCCCGCCACATCGGCCACGTGTCCGGCTTCGGCGTCCCGTCCGACGTCTTCTCCCGCTACCAGCGAATGGCCGGCAACCGGGTGCTCATGGTCTCCGGCACCGACGAGCACGGCACGCCGATCACCGTGCAGGCCGACAAGGAAGGCCTGACCTCGCAGCAGACCGCGGACAAGTACACCCGCCAAATCGGTGAGGACCTGCGCGGCCTCGGCCTGACCTACGACCTGTTCACCCGCACCAGCACCGGCAACCACGCCGCGGTCACCCAGCAGATCTTCCTGGCCCTGCACCGCAACGGCTACGTGGTGCCGAAGACCACCCGCGGCGCGATCAGCCCGTCCACCGGGCGCACCCTGCCCGACCGCTACGTCGAGGGCACCTGCCCGATCTGCGGCTACGACGGCGCACGCGGCGACCAGTGCGACAACTGCGGCAACCAGCTGGACGCCGCCGAGCTGATCAACCCGAAGTCCCGGATCAACGGCGAGACGCCGAAGTTCGTCGAGACCGAGCACTACTTCCTCGACCTGCCCGCGTTCACCCAGACACTGGGCAAGTGGCTGTCCACCAAGACCGACTGGCGGCCGAACGTCCTCAACTTCACCAAGAACCTGGTCGACGACATGCGGCCGCGCCCGATCACCCGCGACCTGGACTGGGGCGTGAAGATCCCGCTCGACGGCTGGCGCGACCAGCCGATGAAGCGGTTCTACGTCTGGTTCGACGCGGTCATCGGCTACTTCTCGGCCAGCGTCGAGTGGGCGCGGCGCTCCGGTGACCCGGACGCCTGGCAGCAGTGGTGGACCAACCCGGACGCCCGGTCGTACTACTTCATGGGCAAGGACAACATCACCTTCCACGCCCAGATCTGGCCCGCGCTGCTGATGGGGCACAACGGCCATGGCGACAAGGGCGGCGAGCCGGGCCCGTACGGCGAGCTGAACCTGCCGAGCGAGATCGTCTCCAGCGAGTTCCTCACCATGAGCGGCTCGAAGTTCTCCACCTCGCGCGGCACGGTCATCTACGTCAACGACTTCCTGCGCGAATACGGCCCGGACACGCTGCGGTACTTCATCGCCGCGGCCGGCCCCGAGACCCAGGACACCGCGTTCACCTGGGACGAGTTCGTCCGGCGCACCAACTTCGAGCTGGCCAACGAGTGGGGCAACCTGGTCAACCGGTCGATCTCGATGGCGCACAAGAACAACGGCGGCGTGCCCGCGCCGTCCGCGCCGACCGCGGCCGACGAGGAGCTGAAGGCGCTGTCGCGCCAGGCCTTCGAGACCGTCGGCGCCCACCTCGGGCGCTCGCGGTTCAAGATGGCGCTGGGCGAGGCGATGAAGGTGGTCTCGGCGGCGAACAAGTACCTGTCCGACCAGGAGCCGTGGAAGCTCAAGGAGGACACCGCGCGGCGCGACAGCGTGCTGCACACCGCGCTCCAGGTGGTTTCCGACGCCAACACCATGCTGACCCCGTTCCTGCCGCACTCGGCGCAGAAGGTGCACGAGGCGCTCGGCGGCACCGGGGTCTGGGCGGCCCAGCCGGAACTGCAGGACGTCGAGGACCTCGACATCGACGGCCGGACCAACCCGATCCTGACCGGTGACTACGCCGCCGAGCAGGCGCAGTGGTCGTCCGCGCCGATCGAGGTGGGCCGTCCGCTGGCCAAGCCGTCGCCGCTGTTCGCCAAGCTCGACGCCAAGCTGGGCGAGACCGGGCCCGAATGGGCGCCGATCGAGCCGTGAGCAAGAAGGACGAGAGTGGTTCGGGGGTCCGGGGGGCGTCCCCCGTGCCGAAGACGCTGCCACCGGTGCCGGAGAAGCTCCCGGCACCGGTGGTCGACGCGCACACGCACATGGACGCCTGCGGCGCGGTCACCGCGGCGGACGTGACCGCCATGGCCGACCGCGCCGAGGCCGCCGGGGTGACCCGCCTGGTCACCGTCGCCGACGACCTCGCCGCCGCCCGCTGGGCCGCCGAAGCGTCCACATGGGACAGTCGCGTGTTCGCCGCGGTCGCGGTGCACCCCACGCGCACCAAGGACTTCGGTGAGGCCGAACGGTCCGAAGTGGAGCGACTGGCCCGCGGTGAGCGGGTGGTCGCGGTCGGCGAGACCGGGCTGGACTACTACTGGGACTACTCGCCGCACGACGCCCAGCAGGAGGCCTTCCGCTGGCACATCGACCTCGCCAAGCGGCTCGGCAAGACGCTGATGATCCACGACCGCGACGCGCACGACGACGTGTTCCGCATCCTCGCCGAGGAGGGCGCGCCGGAGACGGTGGTCTTCCACTGCTTCTCCGGTGACGGAGAGTTCGCCCGCCGGTGCCTCGACGCGGGTTACGTGCTCTCGTTCGCCGGCACGGTGACGTTCAAGAACGCGCGCGGACTGCACGAGGCGGCGCGGATCTCACCACTCGGTCAATTCGTGGTCGAGACGGATGCACCATTTTTGACCCCCCATCCCCACCGGGGCAGGCCCAATGAGCCCTACTGCACGGCCTACACCGTGCGTTACCTCGCTGAGCTGCGGGAAGAGTCCGTGGAAACGATCTCGAACGCCGTGCGGCAGACCGCCGAACGGGTCTTCCGACTGCCCACTGTTACTTAGGGTTTGACGCATTGCGACAAAGGATCAGCCCTGTTGGGCCATCCGAGGAGTGATGCAGATCACGAGATCGCGGGGGGTGTTTGCGCAACCCCCGAGTCTTCGTTACTGTCCCGTGATCGTGCCGGTCGGTTACCCGCAGAGGGGTCGCCGCTGGGACACCCACAGTCACGTCAGTGCACGTCGGGGAAGTGCGAACGGGCCCCCGAAGCCCGGGACCACTTGGATGGCGCTGACTGCGGGAGCCGGATAACTGGCGCTCCGGCGCCGAAATGAAGGCAACGGCCTTTTTGTGAAAGGGATCGACCCAGTGACTGGTGGTTACAGGCGCGAGTACTCGCGCCAGGACAACCCGATGAGCACGTTCGCCTCCTCCCGCGGGGGTGTCGGCACGCTCGACTGGCCCAACCCCGAGGGCGAGCTCGACTTCTCCGACGACCTCAACGTCACCCAGCACGACGTCCTCGCCGTGCTCGGCCCCGACGCCGACGCGTTGATGGCCGAGGCCAACGTTGACGTCGACGAGCTGATCCGGCTGATCAACGCCGAGACCACGATGCTCCCGCCGATCGTGATCCCGGACGAGATCAGCGAGGACCGCGTCGCCCAAGGCGAGCCGATGCCGGTCGAGGCCGGTGTGGTAAAGGCCGTCAAGACGTGGAAGAAGCGCTTCCTCAAGGGCACCGTGCTCGCCGTGCTGCTCACCCTGACCGGTGGCGGCGCCGCCGCGATGGCGATGAACAAGAGCGTCACGGTCGACGTCGACGGCGCGCAGCAGACGGTCAACACCTTCGGCGGCACGGTCGGCGAGGTGCTCAAGGACGCCGGCTACTCGATCGGCGCGCACGACGCGATCTCGCCGTCGCCGGACGCCGCGGTCGCCGACGACACCGTCATCACCCTGGAGCGCGGCCGCCAGCTGAACCTCATGGTCGACGGCACCCCGCGCGAGTCGTGGGTGCGTGCCACCACGGTTTCCGAGGCGCTGACCCAGCTCGGCCTCGCCGAGGCGAGCAAGGCCGGCACCTGGATGTCGGCCCCCGGCGACGGGCAGATCCCGCTCGAGGGCATGACCCTCGAGATCAAGACGCTGAAGAACGTCACGCTCTACGACGGTGGCAGCGACCCGCGTCAGGTCCAGACCAACGCGGTGACCGCGAAGGAGTTCTTCGGCGAGCTCCAGCTGACGATCGGCCCGGAGGACAGGGTCGACGGCGGCATGGACTACAAGCTGACCGACGGCGCCGAGGTGCACGTCAGCCGCACCGGCGTGTCGGTGATCAACGAGAACGAAGAGATCCCGCCGCCGGTCGAGGAGATCAAGGACGACACCCTCGACAAGGGCAAGACCGTCGTCGAGGAAGCGGGCGAAGCCGGTTCGAAGAACGTCACCTACCGGGTGACGAAGGAGAACGACAAGGAAGTCGCCCGGGAGAAGCTTTCCGAGGAGATCACCAAGGAAGCCAAGCCGAAGAAGGTCCGGGTCGGCACCAAGAAGGCCGCGGTCCCGCCGGTCTCCGGTGGTGCGGTGTGGGACAAGCTCGCGCAGTGCGAGTCCACCGGCAACTGGGCCGCGAACACCGGCAACGGCTACTACGGCGGCCTGCAGTTCAACGCCAGCACCTGGAAGGCCTACGGCGGCACGCAGTACGCCCCGCTGGCGCACCAGGCGACCCGGGAGCAGCAGATCGCCGTCGCCACCAAACTCCGCGATGACCGCGGCGGCTACGGCGCCTGGCCGCACTGCTCGAAGAAGCTGGGTCTCTGACGCACCCCCGCTCCACTCCGCTCCGTTGACCGTGGCTTCCCTCCAACAAGGGAAGCCACTTTCATATGCGCCCCCTCGGCTCCACTGTCACGAATGTGGCTTTGGGGGCCGATTCCGCCCCCAAAGCCACATTCGTGACACCGCGCGCCCAGCCGCCCCCGCCCAAGCCCGCACCCCCGGGCGCATCCCGCTACCCAGCTGAGCCTCCGGGACCCAACGCCCGCGACGCACCCCACCCAGCCGAACCCAGGCAGCCACCCCCCCCGAAGCAGCCCCCTCCCCAAGCCGAGCCCCCGGCACCCAACGCCCGCAGCCGAACCCCACGTTCAGGCACCCGAACCTCACACTCAGGCACCCGAATCCCACACTCAGGCAGCCGAATCCCACACTCAGGCGCCGCGCATCGCGACCACCCAGCCGGGCCCGCGCTACAAGCCCAGGGGCATCCGCTCCCAAGCCGAACCCGGGCGCCCAACCTCCAGGGAGCGCCCAGCCCCCTCCCCAAGCCGAACCCGGGCGCCCAACCTCCAGGGAGCGCCCAGCCCCCTCCCCAAGCCGAACCCGGGCGCCCAACCTCCAGGGAGCGCCCAGCCCCCTCCCCAAGCCGAACCCGGGCGCCCAACCTCCAGGGAGCGCCCAGCCCCCTCCCCAAGCCGAACCCGGGCGCCCAACCTCCAGGGAGCGCCCAGCCCCCTCCCCAAGCCGAACCCGGGCGCCCAACCTCCAGGGAGCGCCCAGCCCCCTCCCCAAGCCGAACCCGGGCGCCCAACCTCCAGGGAGCGCCCAGCCCCCTCCCCAAGCCGAACCCGGGCGCCCAACCTCCAGGGAGCGCCCAGCCCCCTCCCCAAGCCGAACCCGGGCGCCCAACCTCCAGGGAGCGCCCAGTCCACCCCCTCACCCCGATCCAAAGCCCAAACACGGCGGGGATTCTGTTGTCAAGGCACGCTTTCCCGCCTTGACAACAGAACCCCCGCCGTAGTCACAATCAAGCGCCGGGGTGACCCCGCCCCCGACCCCATCCCGCCCAAGCCCCACCCGCCCAACCAACCACGGACGCCTAGACTCACGACCCGTGACCAAACCTGCCGGGCTACTCGGCCCCGCCGAGATCCGCGGCCTGGCGGCCGAGCTGGACGTGCGGCCGACCAAGAAGCTCGGCCAGAACTTCGTGCACGACCCCAACACCGTCCGCCGGATCGTCGAGCTGGGGGCGGTCACCGAGGACGACCTCGTGCTCGAAGTCGGCCCCGGTCTCGGGTCGCTGACGCTGGGCCTGCTCGCCACCGGCGCGCGCGTGGTCGCCGTCGAGATCGATCCGGTGCTCGCCAAGCGGCTGCCGGACACCGTCGCCGCGCACGCGAAGCCCGAGCACGCCGCGAACCTGAACGTCGTCGAAGCCGACGCGCTCAAGATCGACGAGAACCACGTGGGCGAGCCCACCACGCTCGTCGCGAACCTGCCCTACAACGTCGCCGTGCCCGTCGTGCTGCAGCTGCTCGCCGGACTCCCGAGCCTGCGCCGCGGCCTGGTGATGGTCCAGACCGAGGTGGCCGACCGCATGGCCGCCGGCCCTGGCAGCCGGATCTACGGCGTGCCCAGCGTCAAGCTCGCCTGGTACGGCCGCGCCAGGAAGGTCGCCGCGGTGCCGCGCGCGGTGTTCTGGCCGGTGCCCAACGTCGACTCCGCGCTGGTCGGCTTCGAACGGGTCCAGACCACTCGTCCCGCCGAGCGGAAGACCGTCTTCGCCGTGGTGGACGCCGCCTTCTCGCAGCGGCGCAAGACCCTGCGCGCGGCGCTGGCCGGGTGGGCCGGCTCCGCCGAGCGCGCGGGGGAGTTGCTGACCGCGGCCGGTGTCGACCCGCGCACCCGAGGTGAGCAGCTCACCGTCGACGACTTCGCCAGGATCGCCGCCGCCGCGGAAAACGAGGGTTGACGCCGCTGTTCGTGTGATCTCCGACCACGGACTTGCTTTCCGTGAGCCGGATCGGGTGTACTCCTTGTGCGTCCATCCGGAGCGACTGAGAGGCCTGGCTCGCTGAAGTCGCAGCAACCACCCGCAAGGGCAGGTGCTAACGCCAGGACCGATGGAGGATCCTGTGTATCGGTCGCGAATGCTGACCCGGCGCCGAGTAGTGGATGAAGGTCGCCGCACGGTAAGTGCGTGTCGACGCTCCAACGTCTGACCTAGTAACCACTTCGCCGCTTTCCGGTCTCCGCTCACACCGTCGTCGACAATTCCGGCGGTGCTTCCTTAGTGCCTCGGCGCTCGTTCGCGCCCAGCTGTTGGAGCATTCACGTGATCACGCTCGAAAATCTGACCAAGTCCTTCCCCGGCGACTCCGCGCCCGTCCTGGCCCTGCGGGACGTCAACTTCGACATCAACGCCGGCTCGCTCTACGGCGTGGTCGGCCCGGCCGGCTCCGGCAAGTCCACCCTGACCCGCTGCGTCGCGCTGCAGGAGCGCCCCGACCGCGGGGTCGTCCGCCTCGACGGTCTCAACACCGGCACGCTCGACGGCCGCCGCCTGCGGGAGATCCGCCGCCAGGTCGGCATCGTCGACGGCCGGGCCGCGCTGCAGCCCGAACGCACCGTCGCCGGGAACGTGGCCTCGCCGCTGGAGCAGCTCGGGGTCGACGGCCCGCGCCGCCGCACCCGCGTCGGCACCCTGCTCGACCTCGTCGGCCTGACCCAGCGCGGCGGCCAGCACCCCGCCGAGCTGAACCCGGGGCAGCGCCGCCGGGTGGCCGTGGCGAAGGCACTGGCCACCTCGCCCTCCGTGCTGCTCGCCGACGACCCGACCGCCGGGCTCGGGGTCGAGGACGCCGCCGGCGTGCTCACCGCGCTCGACCGGGCCCGTGCCGAGCTGGGCTTGACCGTGCTCGTCACCACGCCGGACGCCGGTGTCGTCCGCCGCATCTGCGACGACGTCGCGGTGCTCGAGGACGGCAAGGTGGTGGAGAACGGCAACGTCCTCTCCCTGCTGGTCGACCCGTCGAGCCGCACCGCGCAGGCGCTGCTGCCCGCCATCGAGACCACCCGCGCGCAGTCCGCCCGCTACGACCGCTCGGTCGACGTGGTGCTGATCGGCTTCGCTTCGGTCGGCGCGCTGCTGCCCGAGGCGGCGACCCGGTTCGGCATCGACATCGCCACCATCGGCGGCGGCCTGACCCGGATCGGTGACACCCCGGTCGGCCGCTTCCGCATCGGCCTGCGCGGGGAGCAGGCCGACGGCGCGCTGGCGTGGATCGCCGAGCGCGGCGCCCACGTCACCCACCCGGTCAGCGGTCCGCAGGGCGTCGCCGCCTGAGCCGGCCGGAGTCGTGAGTGCCCGGGGCCGGAACGGGCCGGTGCACTCACGGCTTTTTTGCCGCCACGTAGGCTTGGGCCGTGCTCGCTGTCGTTCCGCCTCCAGTCACCGTCCGGGTGCCGTCGAAGATCAACCTGCACCTGGCGGTCGGTGACCTGCGCGAAGACGGTTACCACGAGTTGGTGACCGTGTTCCAGGCGTTGTCGCTGGCCGACGAGGTGACCGTGGCGGTCACCGACGATCCCGGTGTCGAGGTGTACGGCGAGGGCGAGAAGTCCGTGCCCACCGGGGCCAACAACCTGGCGTGGCGCGCGGTGCAGGCGCTGGCCGCGCACGTCGGCCGCGCCGAGAGCGAGTCCAAGGTCCGGGTGGTGCTGCGCAAGGGCATCCCGGTGGCCGGCGGCATGGCCGGGGGCAGTGCCGACGCGGCCGCCACCCTGGTCGGCCTGGCCTCGCTGTGGAAGCTGGAGATCACCCGCGACGAACTCGCCGACATCGCCGCGAAACTGGGCAGCGACGTGCCGTTCGCGCTCTACGGCGGCACCGCGCTCGGCACCGGCCGCGGCGAGCGCCTGGTGCCGGTGCTTTCGCGGCACACCTTCCACTGGGTGCTCGCCTTCGACCAGAAGGGCCTGTCCACCCCGAGGGTCTTCGCCGAACTCGACCGGCTGCGCGAGGAGGGCGATCCACCGCGGATCGGTTCGCACGCGCCGGTGGTCGAGGCGCTCGCGTCCGGCGATCCGCGGCAGCTGGCTCTCCTGCTGGGCAACGACCTCCAGGCCGCCGCCGTCTCACTGCGCCCGGGGCTGCGCCGCACGCTGCGCGCCGGGGTGAACGCCGGTGCGCTGGCCGGCACGGTCTCCGGCTCAGGCCCGACCTGCGCCTTCCTCTGCGAAGACGCCGAAACCGCGCTCGAAGTGGCGGCCGAGCTGTCCGGCGCCGGGGTGTGCCGCACGGTCCGGGTCGCGCACGGGCCGGTGCCCGGCGCCCGGATGGTCGGCGGCGAAAACGACCACCGTCCCGTTCCCCCGCAGGTGCACGCGTAATGGTCAACCTGGTCAACCTCGAATCGGTCTCCAAGTCCTACGGCGTCCGCCCGTTGCTGGACAACGTCTCGCTCGGGGTCGGTGAGGGCGAGCGCATCGGCGTCGTCGGCCTCAACGGCGGCGGCAAGACCACCCTGCTCGAAGTGCTCACCGGCATCGCCGGGCCGGACAGCGGCCGGGTCAGCCAGGTGCGCGGGCTGCGCATGGCCGTGGTCACCCAGCGCACCGAGCTGATCGGCGAAACCGTGCGCGAAGCCGCGCTGGCCGCCTATGGCGCCGAGCACGAATGGGCCGCCGACGCCCGTGTCCGGTCCATTGTGGAGGGTCTGGGGATCATCGGGCTGGGCCTGGACAACCCGACGGCCACGCTGTCCGGCGGTGAACGGCGCCGGGTGGCGCTGGCCGCCGCGCTGGTCGGCGAGCTGGACCTGGTGGTGCTCGACGAGCCGACCAACCACCTCGACATCGAAGGCGTGCACTGGCTGGCCGACCACCTGCTGGCGCGCCGGGTCGCGCTGGTGGTGGTCACCCACGACCGCTGGTTCCTCGACACCGTGTGCGGGCAGACCTGGGAGGTCGTCGGCGGACGGGTCGAGCAGTACGAAGGTGGTTACGCGGACTGGGTTTTCGCGCGGGCCGAACGCGCGCGGCTGGCCGCGACGATGGAGGAGAAGCGGCAGAACCTGGCGCGCAAGGAACTCGCGTGGCTGCAACGCGGTGCGAAGGCACGCACGTCCAAGCCGCGCTACCGGATCGAAGCCGCCGAGGCGCTGATCTCCGACGTGCCACCGCCGCGGGATTCCGTCGAGCTGATGAGCTTCGCCAGGCGGCGACTGGGCAAGACGGTCGTCGAGCTGGAGGACGTGACCCTGACCGCGGGCGAGAAAGCCTTGCTGGACAACGTGACCTGGCGCATCGGCCCGGGTGACCGGATCGGCCTGGTCGGGGTGAACGGCTCCGGCAAGACCACGCTGCTCAAGGCGCTGGGCGGCGAGGTCCCGCTGGCGGACGGGCGCCGGATCGAAGGCAAGACGGTCCGCCTGGCGCACCTGACCCAGGAGCTGGAAGACCTGCCGGGGCACCTGCGCGTGCTGGAGGCGGTCGAAGAGATCGCCGGGCGCGTGGTGCTGGGCAAGCACGAGCTGTCCGCGTCGCAACTGGCCGAGAAGCTGGGCTTCCCGCCGGCGCGGCAGTGGACGCCGGTCGAAGACCTCTCCGGCGGCGAGCGGCGCCGGTTGCAGCTGGTGCGCCTGCTGATGGCCGAGCCGAACGTGCTGCTGCTCGACGAGCCGACGAACGACCTGGACATCGACACCCTGCAGCAGCTGGAAGACCTGCTCGACTCGTGGCCGGGCACCATGGTGGTCGTCTCGCACGACCGGTACCTGGTGGAACGGGTCTGCGACGCGGTGTACGGGCTGTTCGGCGACGGGCGCATCACGCACCTGCCCGGCGGCATCGAGGAGTACCTGAAGCGGCGCCTCAGCTCGGTGCCGGAGCGGCAGTCCACCAAGCGGGCGCCGGGATCCGCCGACGACCAGCCGAAACTGTCCTCCGCCGAAGTCCGCGCGCTCGGCAAGGAGCTGTCCCGGCTCGAGCGCAAGCTGGACCAGTTGCACGACAAGGAGCAGAAGCTGCACGCGCGGCTGCTCGAAGCGGCGACCGACCCGGCGAAGCTGATGGAGCTGAACGCTCAGCTGAAGACCGTGCAGGCGGAGAAGGACGAGGTCGAGCAGCGCTGGCTGGAGACCTCCGAAGCGGTCGAGTAGCGCTGCACCTTTAGAGTGAGTCCATGAGTCGGTTCGTGGACACCCTGGTCGCCACCGCGGCCGCGGGCGGTCAGCAGCGGGGCATGGTCACTGGGGAGCCGGGGGAGCCGGTTCGCCGCACCTGGGCGGAGGTCCACGAGCAGGCGAAGCGGTTCGCGGGCGAGCTGATCCACCGCGGGCTGGAGCCCGGCAGCGCGGTCGCCGTGCTCGCCGCCGCGCCGGCGCTGATCGCGCCCACCGTGCAGGCCGTGTGGCTGGCCGGTGGCAGCGTGACCATGCTGCACCAGCCGACCCCGCGCACCGATCTGGCCGAATGGGCCGAGGACACCCTGCGCGTGCTGCGGATGATCGGCTCGGAGCTGGTGCTGCTCGGCGAGCCGTTCGACGCGCTGGCGCCGGTGCTGACCGAGCACGACATCGCCTTCCACTCGATCACCGAGCTGGACGCGGGCGAGCCGATCACCGAGCCGGTGCCGATCGGCGAGGACGACCTCGCGCTGCTGCAGCTGACCAGCGGGTCCACCGCCGAGCCGAAGGCCGTGCGGATCACCCACGGCAACCTCTACACCAACGTCAAGGCCATGGTCGAGCGCGCCGAGTTCGACTTCGGCACCGACGTGATGGTCTCGTGGCTGCCGACCTTCCACGACATGGGCATGGTCGGCTTCCTGACCGTGCCGATGACCTTCGGCGTGGAGCTGGTCAAGATCACCCCGGTCGAGTTCCTGTCCGGGCCGCTGATCTGGCCGCGGCTGATCACCAAGTACGGCGGCACCACCACCGCCGCGCCGAACTTCGCCTACGCGGTGGTCGGCAAGCGCATGGCCCGCGCCGACGAGGCCTTCGACCTGTCGAAGCTGCGGATCGCGCTGAACGGCGCCGAGCCGATCGACGAGACGGCCGTGCAGACCTTCGTGGACGCCGGGGCGCGGTTCAAGATGCCGCCGGAGTGCGTGTTCCCGGCCTACGGCATGGCGGAGGCGACGCTCGCGGTGTCGTTCGCGCCGCTGTTCACCGGGCTGACGCTGGACGTGGTGGAGGCCGACGCGCTGGAGGCGCACAACCGTGCGGTGCCGGTGCCCGAGGACGACCCGCGCCGCGGCACCGAGGACGTGCGTTCGTTCGCCGTGCTCGGCCGCCCACTCGACGGGCTCGAAGCGCAGATCGCCGACGACAGCGGCAAGGTCCTCGGCGAGCGCGAGGTCGGCGAGATCCGCCTGCGCGGGCCTGCCGTCACGCCGGGGTACTTCACCGTGGACGGTCCACTCGAGACACAGGACGCCGAGGGCTGGATCGACACCGGCGACCTCGGGTACCTGGTGGACGGGCAGATCGTCATCTGCGGGCGCCGCAAGGACGTGATCATCATGGGCGGGCGCAACATCTACCCGACCGACATCGAACGCGCGGCCACCTCGGTCGAGGGCGTGCGCCTGGGCAACGCGGTCGCGGTCCGGCTCGACGCGGGCAGCAGGCGCGAGCGGTTCGCCGTGGTGCTGGAGTCCAAACTGGCCGGCAACGAGGAAGAAGAACGGCGCGTGGCCAAGGAAGTCGCCGCCCGCGTACGCGACGCGGTGGACGTACGCCCGTTCGCCGTACTGGTCCTCCCCGCCGGAAGCCTGCCGAAAACCCCCTCCGGCAAGGTGAAGCGCGCCGCCACCGCCACCCGCTACGCCGACCAGATCAACCAAGCCGCCCACTGACGAGCCCCACGTTCCCGCAGCCGAACCCCACACTCAGGGCCTCGAGCCAACCGAGTCCCAGAAGGCCCGAATGCTATGAGTGGGGCATTACTAGCGTTCAATGCAAGTAATGCCCCACTCATAGCATTCAGCGGCCCGGGTGCTCAGCTGCGCACGCGTCGCCAGAGGGATTTGCGGGTGTGCGAGTGTTCCAGCGCGGGTGCGATGTAGGCGTTCGTCGGTGCGTGCGGGGTCCAGCCTTCGCGCGCGGCCAGCGTGCTTTCGACCTGTCGCAGGAAGGCGTCGACCTCCTGCTGGTCGTATCCCCGCTTCCCCAGCGGCGGCCTGCCGAACGCGGCCTCGTGCACCTGCGCCGCGGTCAGGTGGTCCTGTCCGTCGAGGGTCTTCGCGACCCGGTCGAGGAAGTCGTCCACCGCGGTCTCGCTGTAACCCCGCGAGCCGATCGGCGCCCGTTGGAATCGGATGGCCAGCACGTCCACCGCGGTGAGCACCATCATCGCTCCGAATACTGGTCGACGGGCGCGGACCGCGCCCTGGCGTCGGTGGCCTGTGAGGCGTCACGGGCGGCGGGCACCTGGGGCGCCCGCAAGTCCGCGCCGAGGTGCGCGACCAGGGCCTCCTCGGCGGTGTCGAGGAACTCGTCGACCTCGCGCTCGTCGTACCCGCGCTTGCCGATCAGCGGCCTGCCGAACAACACGTGGTGCACCTCTGCCGCAGTCAGGTCGTCCTGCCCGTCGAGGGTGCCCGCGATGCGCCGGACGAACTCGTCGACCTCCGGCTTGGCGTAACCACGGCGGCCGATCGGCGCGTTCGCGAAGGCGACGCGCCGGGCGTCATCGGCGGTCAAGGACATGAGGGGTCTCCCTAGGGTGTCGGTTACGTCCCCTGTCCGTCCTAGCCCGCGCGGGGCGGGACGGGGAAGCCCTGCGACCTGAATGAGGGCGGCAAGCCACGCCTTTGGGTGAGCAAGTGGCCACTCAGGGTGGCGATCCTCACCCGGCGTGGAAGGCGTTCTGGGCCGCCAGCAGCCCCTTCTCGAGCAGCGCTTCGACGGCGTCGGCGCAGCGGTCGAGGTTGAGCGCGAGTTCCTTGCGCTCGACGGTGGAGAAGTCCTTGAGCACGTAGTCGGCCGGGTCCATCCGGCCGGGCGGGCGGTCGACGCCGAAGCGCACCCGGAAGTAGTCCTTGGTGCCGAGCGACTTGGTGATCGAGCGGAGACCGTTGTGCCCGTTGTCGCCGCCGCCGAACTTGAGCTTCAGCGCGCCGTAGGGCAGGTCCAGTTCGTCGTGCACGACGACCACCCCGTCCGGCCCGACCTTGAAGAAGCGCGCCGCACCGGCGACCGGGCCGCCGGAGAGGTTCATGAAGGACCGGGGCTTGACCAGCGCCACCTTGCGCCCGGCGAGGCGCCCTTCGAGCACGTCGCCGCCGCTCTTGTGCGACTTGAACTTGCCGCCCATGCGAGCGGCCAATTCGTCCAGCACGAGGAAACCGGCGTTGTGCCGGTTGCCCGCGTACCGGGGCCCCGGATTGCCGAGGCCGGCGAGCACGATCTGCTCGCCGGCCCCCGGCAGGTCGACATCCACGAGGGAATTACTCCTCGGTGGTCTCGGGCGCGTCCTCGACCACGCCGGCGCCTTCGGCGTCGACCTGGCTCTCCATGGCGGCCTCGTTCGGCGCCTCGTTCACCGCGACGACCAGGTGGTCGCCCTCGGTGATCAGCTCGGCGCCCTGGGGCAGCTCGATCTGCGAAGCGAGGATCTGGGTGCCGGCGGTGAGCCCCTCGATGGAGACCTCCACCTGCTCCGGGATGTGCAGGGCCTCGACCTCGATCTGCAGCGCGTCCAGGTCGTGCTGGACCAGGGTGCCCGGGGCGGCGTCGCCGGTGAGGACCACCGGCACGTCCACGGTGACCTTCTCGCCGCTCTTGACCACGAGCAGGTCGACGTGCTCGATGTAGTTCTTCAGCGGGTGGACCACGATGGTCTTGGTCAGCGCCAGTTCGATGGAGCTGTCGACGTCCAGGGTGATCACGGCGTTGCTGCCGTTCTCACGGACGACGCGGGCGAACTCGAGAGCCGGCAGCGACAGGTGCCGGGGGTCCGAGCCGTGACCATAGAGAACCGCGGGGATCTTGCCGGCACGCCGCGTGCGACGCGCGGCGCCCTTGCCGAACTCGGTGCGTGGTTCGACGGACAGACGTACCTCGGACACGGTGAAGCACTCCTTACAAATCTTCAGCGAACTCAGGTGTGGTGAGGTCCTGGGGGAGAACCATCTCGGCTGCGCCGGCGGCGAATCCCACGACGTGACTTGGACGCGTGGCGACTCAAGCCGCCGCGTCGATCACGTCGGACACCACCGGGTGCTTGCGTGGAGTCCGCCTCGCCGAGACAACCCGGACAGTGTAGAGCAAGGTGTTCGGGCGGCTTTGCGGCGGGGATCGGGAACCGTTATCGAACGGTGGCGTCGGATGAGTACATTTCGTCTGGCGAAACGAAAGCGAGGGCCGTCATGGGGTGGAGCCGGGTGCGCGGGTACGCCGTGCTCGCGGTCGGGGCGGCGCTGGCGCTGTCCGGGTGCGAGGTGTCCACCATCGGCGCGGCCGGGCCCGCCGCGGCCGATCAGGCCAGGGCCGACGCGCGGACGGCCCAGCGCGACGCGGTCAAGGCGGCCGTCGACGACCTGGGCGAGCAGCAGGCCATCGCCTACCGCAGCCAGGTGCGCAACGACGCCGGTGAGCTGGTCGACCTCGCGCTGAACGTGACCAAGAACGGCACCAGCTACGGCGCGCTCGGCGTCGGCGGTCAGGTGGTGAACCTGGTTGAGGCGGACGGCAAGCCCTACCTCTCCGCGCCGGCGGCCTACTGGAAGACCAAGGGCGTCGACGACGCGCAGGCCGAGGAGTACGGCAAGCGCTGGATGTTCGTCGAAGACACCGACCTGCCGCTGAGCCCGAGCAAGGTGCTGATCCCGCGCGAGATCCGCACCGCGCTCTACGACGCCTCGCTCGAGCTGGACCAGCTCGCCGACCCGGTCAAGACGCGGCTGGCGGACGGCACGGAGGTCTACGAGCTGGCGCTGCCGGGCGGCAAGCTGCAGGTCACCGCGACCCGGCCGCACCGGGTGGTCTCGTTCGACGCCGGGCTGGTCGCGAACGTGGGCAAGGCGTTCGGCTCGGGCACGGTGGTCACACCCGGCGGGCTGACCGGGGACGCGCTGGTGCAGTTCAAGAACGGCCTCGGCGGCGCGGTCGACGCGTTCGCGCAGGCCTTCGACTACGCCGCGGAGCTGGTGGTGCTGGTGGACGGCAACGACCTCCAGTGCGCGACCAGCGGGTCGTGCACCTCGAACGTCAAGGTGAGCAACTCGATCATCGGCGCGGACGGCCGGGTTTCCGGGGTGCGCGTGCTGGTGAAGGCGGACGTGAGCGCGCCGGGGCTGGGCAGCCAGACGTGCACCGCGGAGGCGACCGCCGCGCCCAACGCCACGGTCGACGTGCCGTGCACGGTGAGGTTCAGCGTGCCGAACCGCACCGCGTCCTACCAGGTGACCTCGATGCCGACGGCGACCGGCGAGGCGATCGCCGCGGTGGACGTGGGCGGGGTCAAGCAGAAGATCGAGGCGGAGTTCGCCACGCTCGGCGGTTAGCGCATGGCTCTGAGAATCGGTGCGAAGCGTTTCATCGCCGGTTCGAAGACGGTGAAGTAGGTGAAGCCGAAGCGGTCGCGGAGTTCGTGGACCCGGTCGATGATCTGGTGCTCGGTGCCGATCAACAACTGCGGGGCTTCGAGCATCGCGTCCACTGTGGACTCGGCGCGTTCGGCCCATTCCGTTGCGGCGGCCCGTTTGTCGTCGGTGACGACGACGTCCTGGATGAGCATGTTCGACTCGGTACTCTGGTTGAGACCGGCGTAGAAGGCGACGCGCTCGGCGAGTTCGGCTTCGGTGGCCAGTCGCCAGATGCCCGGCTCGGCGCCGGGCTTCGGTTTGAGCCCGGCGAACCCGACGATCTGCGCGTGCTCGGCGGCGATCCGGAGCACGCCCTTGCTGTGGCCCGCGATCAGCAGGGGCGGCACCTCGACGTCGACCGCTTCGAGGCGTCGGCGGAGGTCGGTGATCGTGGTGGTGAGGTACTCGAGTCGGGTGCGGAGGTCCTGCCAGGGCAGGCCCGCGTCGTCGAACTCGGCCTTCATGTGGCCCGCCCCGAGCCCGAGCTCGAACCGGCCGCCGGTGAGCTGCACGGTGGCGGCCACGTCCCTGGCGAGCAGGGCCGGGTTGTGGAAGGGGACGTTGAGCACGAGGGTGCCCACCTTGATCCGCTCGGTCACCACGGCCGCGGCGGCGATGGCGGGGAAGGGCGCGGGCGCCGTACCGCCGATGTGGTCGGGCACGGTGATGACGTCGTAGCCGAGTTCCTCGGCGGCTCGGCACTTGGCCGTCCATTCGGGGGCGGTGCCGATGGAGCGGAGGGTTACGCCGAATCTCATAGGGGGGACGGTAGGGCGTTTTTTGGGTGGGGTGGGGGTGTTTCGCGTAGGGCGGATTCCTGGTGTGACCACCCCGGTTTTTTATTGTGACTACGGCGGGGATTCTGTTGTCAAGGCGGGAAAGCGTGCCTTGACAACAGAATCCCCGCCGTGTTTGGGCTTGGGATCGGGGTGGGGGAGGGGGTCTGGATGCTCCCTGGACTTGAGCGCCCGGGTTCGGCTTGGGGAGGGGGCTGGATGCTCCCTGGGGGGTTTGGGCGCCCGGGTTCGGTTTGGGAGCGGGATGTTTCCTGGACTTGAGCGTCCGGGTTCGGCTGGGTGAGGTGGCCGGGATGTTCCCGGGGTGTTCCCTGGGGATTAGGCGCCCGGGGCCCGGCTGGGTGGTCGCGATGCGCTGCGGGCGTTGGGTGCCGGGGGCTCGGCTGGGGAGCGGGATGTTCCCTGGGTTTGAACGCCCGGGCTCTGCTGGTGGTGGATGCGCCCTGGGGCTCGGCTCCTGGTGTCGCGGAGGGGGCGTGGATGTCACGAATGTGGCTTTCGGGACGTTGGATGTCTCGAAAGCCACATTCGTGACAGTGGGGGCTCGAAGGGGGCCGTGAATGTGGCTTTCACGGCGTAATTCGCTGTGAAAGCCACATTCACGGCACCAAGAGCGTCAGGCTTGGCCGTCGAAGAGGCTGGTGACCGAGCCGTCTTCGAAGACCTGTTGGATGGCTCGGGCCAGCAGGGGGGCGATCGAGAGCACCGTGAGGCCCGGGAAGCGCTTCTCTTCGGGGATCGGCAGCGTGTTGGTCAGGATGACCTCGCGCGCCTTGCAGTTCGAGAGGCGGTCGGTGGCGGGGTCCGACAGGATGCCGTGCGTGGAGGCGATCACCACGTCCGAGGCGCCTTCGTTCAGCAGCGCTTCCGTGGCCTTCACGATGGTGCCACCGGTGTCGATCATGTCGTCGATCAGCACGCACAGCCTGCCCTCGACCTTGCCGACCACGCGGTTCGCCACCGCCTGGTTGGGCTTGTCCGGGTCGCGGGTCTTGTGGATGAAGGCGATCGGCTTGTTGCCGAGTTGCTCCGCCCACTTCTCCGCCAGGCGCACCCGGCCGGAGTCCGGCGACACGACGGTGATCTCGTGCTCGGCGTAGGTGCGGTTGATGTGCTCGGCCAGCAGGTTCTGCGCCAGCAAGTGGTCCACCGGCCCGTCGAAGAAGCCCTGGATCTGCGCGGTGTGCAGGTCGACCGTCATGATCCGGTCGGCACCGGCGGTCTTGAACAGGTCCGCGATGAGCCGCGCCGAGATGGGCTCGCGGCCCTTGTGCTTCTTGTCCTGCCGGGCGTACGGGTAGAACGGCATGATCACGGTGATCCGCTTGGCGCTCGCGCGCTTGAGCGCGTCCACCATGATCAGCTGCTCCATCACCCACTCGTTGATCGGCTGCGGGTGGCTCTGCAGCACGAAGGCGTCACACCCGCGCACCGACTCCTGGAACCGGACGAAGA
The DNA here is from genome assembly GCF_021725495.1 of Saccharothrix sp. AJ9571. Lineage (NCBI taxonomy): Bacteria > Bacillati > Actinomycetota > Actinomycetes > Pseudonocardiales > Pseudonocardiaceae > Saccharothrix > Saccharothrix sp. AJ9571. Next base: position 3,437,671 of record NZ_CP091382.1, read on the forward strand.
TCTCCCCGTTGGCGAAGTTGTGCGCCGTCTGGGGAGTGATGGTGAGGTTGAGGTGCTTGGCCACCTCTTCGGCCAGCTCTGGGTGGGCGCGGCCGGAGAAGAGCATCAGGTTCTTCTTCGGCGTACCGGACTTCGGGCTCATTTCTGCGACTCCCCGTCGTTTTCCACTTCGTTTCGGGCGAGAGCCGCCTCGGCTGCCTCCGCCGCGGGAGTGCCCGGTCGCTTCCGGGCCACCCAGCCTTCGATGTTGCGCTGCGGTCCCCCGGACACCGCCAGCGCGCCCGGCGGCACGTTCCGCCGGATCACCGCACCCGCCCCGCTGGCGGCGCCGTCGCCGACGGTCACCGGAGCGACGTACATGTTGTCCGAGCCCATCCGGACGTGGGAGCCGATGGTGGTGTGGTGCTTGTGCACGCCGTCGTAGTTGACGAACACACTGGCCGCGCCGATGTTGCTCTGCTCGCCGATGGTGGCGTCGCCGACGTAGCTCAGGTGCGGCACCTTGGTGCCCCGGCCGATGTCGGCGTTCTTGGTCTCGACGAAGGTGCCGATCTTGCCCTTGTCCCCGAGCCGGGTCCCCGGGCGCAGGTAGGCGAACGGGCCGACGCTGACGTTTTCGCCGAGCACCGCGCCCGAACCGTGCGTGCGGACCACGCTGGCGCCCGCGCCGACCTCGACGTCGGTCAGCGTGGTGTCCGGGCCGATCGTCGCGCCCTCGCCGACCGTGGTGGCGCCCTTCAGCTGGACGCCCGGCTCGATGCGCACGTCGCGGGCCAGCGTCACCCCGGCGTCGAGCCAGGTGGTGGCCGGGTCGACCACTGTGACCCCGGCGCGCTGCCAGGCCCGCACGAGCCGCCGGTTCAGCTCGGCGCCCAGCACCGACAGCTGCACCCGGTCGTTCACGCCCTCGGTCAGCCACGGGTCCTCGACCACCAGCGTGCCGACCGCCCTGCCGTCGCCGCGCGCGATGCTCAGCACGTCGGTCAGGTACAGCTCGCCCTGCGCGTTGTCGGTGGACAGCCGGGACAGCCCGTCGGCCAGCACGGCCGCGTCGAAGGCGTAGACCCCGGAGTTGATCTCGGTGATCGCCAGCTGGGTCTCGTCGGCGTCCTTCTGCTCGACGATGGCGGTGATCCCGCCGTCGGCGTCGCGCACGATCCGGCCGTACCCGGTCGGGTCGGGGACCACCGAGGTCAGCACGGTCACCGCGTTGCCGGCGCCGGTGTGCTCGGCGAGCAGCGCGGCCAGGGTCTCGGTGTCCAGCAGCGGCACGTCGCCGTAGCTGACCACCACCGTGCCGGTCAGCTGGGGCGGCAGCGTGGCCAGCGCGCACCCGACCGCGTGCCCGGTGCCGTTCTGCGCCTCCTGCACCGCGGTGCCGATCGGGCGGCCGAGCTGCTTGGCGACCTCGTCCAGGTGCCCGCTGACCGCCTCCCGGCCGTGGCCGACGACCACGACGAGGTGCTCGGGGTCGAGTCCGGCGGCGGCCCGCACCGCGTGTTCGACGAGCGGCCGCCCGGCGATCGGGTGCAGCACCTTCGGGGTGGTCGACCGCATGCGGGTGCCCTCGCCCGCGGCGAGGATCAAGGTTGTCAAAGGCCCGGTCACAACGCTCCTAGCGCTCCTTGTGTGCGTTTCCGCCGGGGCCCGATCCTACGTGTGCTCTCGCAGTCCCCACGCCGGGTCGGTGTCGGCGGGCTCACCCGGCCAGCCCGCGGCGGGCTCACCGGCTTCCAGAAAGGCCGAGGCGACCTGATTCCCACCTCGGCGTTTTGCCTGGTACATGGCGGCATCGGCCCGGGAGAGCACCTGCTCGGCCCGTTCCTGCGCGCGGATGGAGACAAGTCCAACCGAAAGAGTCACCCCGTGGGAGAGGTGGTGCGGAAGTGACGCGACGGCCGTCACAGCGCGGCTGAGGGCCTGGGTGGCCGCGGACACCGGCGCCCCTGGCAGCAGCACGATGAACTCGTCACCGCCGTAGCGCGCCACGATGTCGTCCCCGCGCAGGGCGTCGCGCAGCGTGCTGGCCACCACGCGCAGCACGTCGTCACCCTCCGCGTGCGAATGCCGGTCGTTGACGCCCTTGAACCCGTCGAGGTCGACCAGTGCCACGGCGAGCGGGTGTGATGTTGCCGACGAAGCCAGCGCGCGCAGGCGCTCGTCGAGCGCGCGGCGATTGGGCAGCCCGGTCAGCGGGTCCTGCAGCGCCTGCTGGGTCATCTCGCCGTGTTCGGCGGAGAGCCGCTCGTGCTCGCGGCGCGCGGTGAGCGTGGCGATCTGCGACTCGCGCAGCGTCCACAGCTCGGCCTCCAGCGCGCCGGCGTAGTTCAGCAGCAGCGTGGGCGCCAAGGCGGAACTGTCCGATTCCTTGGAGAGGTCCTCGTTCTGGTGCGTTTCCAGCTTCGCCAGCTCGCGCACGAGGTTGAGCCGCATCGACGGCTGGGAGTTGTCCTCGGCGGCGTTCGCACGCGCCGAGTTCAGCACCTCCAGCGCCTCTTCGCGGCGGCCGATTTGGTCCAGGCACCTGGCCAGCGCGATGGTCACGATGACCTGCTCGTGCGGGTAGCCGGGCTCGGTCAGCAGGCCGCGCAGGCGGTCGAGGTGGACCGCGTCGGGCGCGGCCAGCGCCAGCGCGGCGGCCAGCACGCCGACCTGGTCGATCGCGGGCACCCCGGACTTGCGCGGGAACAGCGACTCGGCGAAGGGCGCTTCCGCGGCCACCGCCATCGAGGCCGCGGTGCGGAACTTCTCCACCGCCTCGTCGTAGCGGCCGACGCGTTCGAGCCGCAGGCCCCAGCCGAGCATCATCTTGACCCGGTTGATCAGCTGCAGGGTGATCTCGTGTGGCCCGGCGCTGTCGCGGATCGCCTGGTGCGCCCGGGAGATCACCTCCTCCGCGGCCTCGTAGACGCCGAGCTGGTTGAGCACCAGCCAGCAGTCGATCAGCGCGCTGGCCAGCAGCTTGTCCCAGGCGCGGCGGCCGAGTTGCACGTCGGGGGTGGCGGAGTCGTCCAGGATGGCCAGTGCCCTGGCGATCTCGGTGAGCGCCGCGTCCTCCTGCTCGGCCAGCACCAGCCGCCGCCCGCGCAGCGCGTGCGCGTCGGCCCGCAGCAGGGCCAGGCCGTGCCTGCGGGTGTGCGCGAGCATCTCGTCGACCTTGGGCTCGGCGTCGGCGGCCATGCCCTTGGTGACCAGGCGGGCCAGGCACACCGACCGGAGCAACTGGGCGACCAGGATCGGCTCGCCGCGGCGCTGGGTTTCCTCCAGCAGCTCGTCGAGGGTCTCGATGATCTTGACCTGCTCGGCGTACTCGCTGCGCTGCACGGTGGCGATGAGTTCGCGGGCACGGCCGACCAGCCAGGCGTCCGACATCTCGATCAGCGCCGGGCGGCGGTGCTGCTTGGGCTCACTCACGTCGTCGTGCAGTGGTTTCAACCCCCTCGGCTGTTTCCGATCGGGCGCGCGTGCTCCGCCGCCAGGATTCGAACCTGAACTGTCAGAACCAAAATCTGAAGTGCTGCCAATTACACTACGGCGGATCGTGCCTGGTCAGGATAGCCAGCCCGGCCCAGGCCAGGCCACACGGGTTGGCCTCGCGCGCGATCATGCCTGGTGGGCCCGACGTCACGCCTTTTGACTCTCCCCAGCCAGCACAACTTCCGGTACCGTAACTTACGGCATCGTAGGTAAGGACACCCTTGGTGATGAGGGGTCCACCGTAGGAAGAAGTGACGTGTATGACGGCCACCCTTGACCGTTCCGCCTCCGGAGATTCCCCAGCAGCAAAAGGCCCCAAACCGGTCATCGACGGGCAGCGGTCCTTTCCCATCCAGTTCTCGGTCTACCTCGGGGTCATCGCACCCCTGCTGGCGCTGCTGGTAGCTGTTCCCTTCGCCTGGGGGTGGGGCCTGAGCTGGGTGGATGTCGGACTCTTCGTGCTCTTCTACTGCATCAGCGGTCTGGGTATCACGGTCTCGTTCCACCGCTACTTCACACACGGCTCGTTCAAGGCGAAGCCGTGGCTGCGGGTGGCGCTGGCCATCGCCGGCAGCATGGCGCTGCAGGGCCCGGTGATCACCTGGGTCGCCGACCACCGCCGCCACCACGCCTTCTCCGACCGCGACGGCGACCCGCACTCGCCGTGGGCCTTCGGCACCACGCCGCTGGCGGTGGCCAAGGGCTTCTGGCACGCGCACATGGGCTGGCTGTTCGAGCGCGACCAGACCAACGCCGAGCGCTTCGCCCCGGACCTGGTCAACGACCCGGCCATCGCGCGGGTGAACCGCCAGTTCGGCCTGTGGACCCTGGTCAGCCTGCTCGGCCCGGCGCTGCTCGGCGGGCTGCTCTCCTGGTCGCTGTGGGGCGCGGTGACCGCGTTCTTCTGGGCCGGGCTGGTCCGCGTCTGCGTGCTGCACCACGTGACCTGGTCGGTCAACTCGATCTGCCACATGATCGGTGAGCGCCCGTTCGCCGCGCGCGACCGGTCGGCGAACTTCTGGCCGCTGGCGATCTTCTCCTTCGGGGAGTCGTGGCACAACCTGCACCACGCCGACCCGACCTCGGCCAGGCACGGCGTGCAGCGCGGCCAGATCGACATCTCCGCGCGGGTGATCTGGCTGTTCGAGAAGTTCGGCTGGGCGCACAGCGTGCGCTGGCCGACGCCGCAGCGACTGGCCCGGCTTTCGACGGAAAGCAAATAAGATTCAGGCCCGGACGGTAGGGTGCCCCGGTGGCGGCCAAACGTCGGGGAAAGCGTGAAGGGATCACCGGGGTGCGTCCAGGCACCCCGGTGACCCGTGTCCGGATGACCGGTGCCGAACGCCGTCAGCAGTTGCTGAACGTGGCGCGGGCGCTGTTCGCCGAAAAGGGGTTCGACGGCGCGTCGGTCGAGGAGATCGCGCACCGCGCCAACGTCTCGAAACCCGTGGTGTACGAGCACTTCGGTGGCAAAGAGGGCATCTACGCGGTGGTCGTCGACCGCGAGACCCAGCTGCTGCTCGACCGCATGGTGTCCACTTTGCACGGTGGGCACCCGAGGGCGATGCTGGAGCAGGCCGCCATCGCGCTGCTGTCCTACGTGGAGGATTCGCACGACGGGTTCCGCATCCTGGTGCGGGATTCACCGGTGGCCAGTTCCACCGGCACGTTCTCCACGCTGCTCAACGACATCGCCAGCCAGGTCGAGCACATCCTGGGGCAGCAGTTCACCGCGCGCGGGTACGACGACAAGCTCGCCGCGCTGTACGCGCAGTCGCTGGTGGGCATGGTCGCGCTGACCGGCCAGTGGTGGCTGGACGCGCGCAAGCCCAAGCGCGACGAGGTGGCCGCGCACCTGGTCAACCTCGCTTGGAACGGGCTTTCCAACCTGGAGCACAAGCCGAAACTGCGCCTGAACTAACGGGTCCAGAGCTTGCGGATTTCCGGTATCGTCGGTCTCCCGCCGCCATTGAAAGCGCTTACTGCGAAAAGGGGAACCGATGGTGCAGAGCAGGGAAATCGTCGTCACCGGCGGCGGGACCGGGATCGGGTACGCCGTGGCCGCGAAGTTCGCGGCGGCGGGCGAGAACGTCACGATCACCGGGCGCCGCGAGAAGGTGCTCTCGGAGGCCGCCGCGCTGCTCGGCGCGAAGTACGTGGCCTTCGACGCCGCGGACGCCGCCGCGGTGGAGCGGGCGCTCGCCGAGTTGCCGGAGCGCGTCGACGTGCTGGTGAACAACGCCGGCGGCAACACCGACCGCATCCGCGAGAAGGCCACCGACCTGGCCGGGGTCGCGGACGCCTGGCGGGCGAACTTCGAGGCGAACGTGCTGACCACCGTGCTGGTGACCACCGCGCTGCAGCCGCGGCTGGCCGAGCGGGCGCGGGTGGTGACCATCGGCTCGATCGCGGCGAAGGCCGGTTCCGGTTCGTACGGCGCGGCGAAGGCGGCGCTGGAATCGTGGAACGTCAACCTGGCCAAGCAACTGGGGACCTCGGGCGCCACGGCGAACATCGTCGCGCCGGGCGTCATCCTGGACACCGAGTTCTTCCAGGGCACGCTGGACGAGAAGTGGCTGGAGAGCAGGCTGTCCGCGGCGATCAACAAGCGTGCCGGGCAGCCGGACGAAATCGCTGATGCGGTTCTGTTCTTGGCTGGGACGGGGGCGGGGCACGTTACGGGGCAGGTGTTGCATGTGAATGGTGGGGCTTATCTGAGTTCGTAGTTCGGGGGTCCGCCCCGGTTTTTTAGTGTGACTACGGCGAAGGCCCCGATGTCAAGGTGGGAAAGATGCCTTGACATCGGGGCCTTCGCCGTGTTCTTGGCTGTGGACCGGGGTGGGGTGGGGGGTCTGGGCGGTGCTCCTGCTGGGGTGCCCCGGGCGGCGGTCGGGTTGGTGGCTCCGGGCGACGATTGGGCTCGGGGCGGCGGGGGACGAACGCTATGAATGGGGCATTACTAGCGTTGGATGCAAGTAATGCCCCACTCATAGCATTGGGCCGTAGGGGGGCGAGTGTCACGAATGTGGCTTTCACGGCGGAATGTGCCGTGAAAGCCACATTCACGGCACCCCGGCGACCCTTAGGCCAGGGTGACTCGGAGGAGTTTGTCGTTGTCCCCGGTCGAGGTGGTCACGTACAGGGCGCCGTCCGGGCCGGTGCGGACGCCGCGCAGGCGGCCGAACTCCGAGTTGAACTCCGGCGGCAGGTACACATCGGTCACCGCGCCGGGGCCGTCCATGGTGAACACCAGCAGCTTCTGCCCGCGCAGCGCGGCCAGCACCATCCGCCCGTCCAGTTCGCCCCACTGCGGACCGGTCAGGAAGGCCGCGCCCGAGGGCGCCTCGGTGGTCTTGCCCGAGGTCCACGCCTGCGGCACGGCGTCGGGGAAGCGCTCCAGGTCGGTCATCGGCACGCTTTCGTCGTACTCGTCGACCGTGCCGCCCTGCGACGGGTCCCACCCGTAGTTGCCGCCCGCCTTGACCAGGCTCAGCTCGTCGAAGTTCGTCGGCCCGTGCTCGGAGACGAACACCTGCCCGGTCCCGGTGCGCACGGCCACGCCCTGCACGTTGCGGTGCCCGTAGGTGTACACGCGCCGCTCGTTCGCGTTCGCCGACGACGCGAACGGGTTGTCCGGCAGCCCTTCCCCCGTCTGGAGGTCGATCCGCAGCACCTTGCCGCCGAGGTTGGTGCGGTCCTGCGGCACGTCCGGGTCGTCCGCCGCGTCCCCGGTGCCGACCAGCAGCGCCCCGTCCTCGGCCAGGGTCGGGCGGCAGCCGCTGTGCCTGCCGTTCGGGTTCACCGGCATGCCGGTGAGCAGGGTCTGCACGCGCTGCGCGGAAGTTCCGTCGGCGGACAGCGTCCAGGTGATCAGCCGGACGTCGGTCGGCGTCTCACCCTGCTTGTAGTTCTGACAGGTGGTGAACTTGCGCGATCGGGCGAAATCCGGGTGGACGACCAGGCCGAGCAGACCGCTCTCGTGTTCGACGAAGAGGTCGGCGAAATCGGCCTTCACCTCCGTCGTGGTCGCCCCCGGTTGCAGCCCGGAAACCAGTGCGATCTTGCCCGGCCGCTGGGTGACGAGCGCCTTGCCGTCGGGCAGGAAACCGATGTCCCAGCCGTGCGTCAGACCCCCGGCGACCTCCTCGACCTTCAGCGCGAGGCCCGCGGGCTTCCCGGCGGGCGCGGCGTTGGACGGGGGCGCCGGCGGCGTGGCGGCCTCCGGTTCGGGGGGTGTGTCGCTGCAGGCCGAGGTGAGCGTGACCAGCGCGGCGATCATCGCGATTCCGGCTTTTCGTGCGGGCATGGACCCCAGCATGCACCGTGGTGACCGGCCGCGAAAGTGTCGGTCGCTCCACGTAGGCTGGTTCGCGACGCACCAGGTGAGGGGAAGTCTGCGGTGAACTCTGCAGTGAACAACGCCGTTCTGTCCGGTCTTGTGGAGTCCACCCTGTCCGGCTCCGCGCTGCGCCCCGTGCTGGACCGTGCCGGGGCGCCGATCCTCGAACTGCAGGGGCCGACAGCGGCCCGGCAGCTGGTCGCGGCCGCCCTCGCCAGCCCCGGTGGCGCCGATCGCCCGGTCCTCGCCGTCACGGCCACCGGCCGCGAGGCCGACGAGCTGACAGCCGCGCTCTCGGCCATGCTCGGCCCGGACGCGGTCGCGGACTTCCCGTCCTGGGAAACGCTGCCGCACGAGCGCCTTTCGCCCCGCGCGGACACCGTCGGGCGTCGCCTCGAGGTGCTGCACCGGCTCAACGGGCCCGGCCACGGCGGCCTGCGCGCGGTGGTCTCCACCGTGCGCAGCCTGATCCAGCCGATGGCCCCCGGCCTGGGCACGCTCGCGCCGGTCGACCTGCGGGTCGGCGAGGAGCAGGAGTTCGAGGGCGTGCTCGAACGGCTGGTCGAGCTGGCCTACGCCCGCGTCGACATGGTGGAAAAGCGCGGTGAGTTCGCCGTGCGCGGCGGCATCCTCGACGTCTTCCCGCCGACGGCCGAGCACCCGCACCGCATCGAGTTCTGGGGCGACGAGGTCAGCGAGATCCGCGCGTTCGCGGTGTCGGACCAGCGATCGCTGCCCGGCGAGATCACCGCGGTCGCCGCGCCGCCGTGCCGCGAGCTGCTGCTCACCGCGGACGTCAAGGCCCGCGCGGCCGAGCTGGCGCAGACCCATGCCGCGGACGCCCAGCTGGCCGAGATGCTCACCAAGCTCGCGGACGGGATCCCTTGCGAGGGAATGGAAGCGCTCATCCCGGTGCTGTGCGCGGGTGAGCTGGAGCTGCTCACCGACGCGATGCCGGTGGGCACCCACGTGCTGCTCGCCGACCCGGAGAAGATCCGCGCGCGGGCACACGACCTGGTCCGCACCGGCCAGGAGTTCCTCGAAGCATCCTGGACCACGGCCGCCAGCGGTGGCGCCGCGCCGATCGACCTCGGCGCCTCCGCCTACCGCGACCTGACCGAGGTGGCCGCGCACGCCCAGAACACCAAACGCCCCTGGTGGACGCTGTCGCAGCTGACCACCGAGGGCCGGGACGTGGTGCACGTCGCGGTCGAGGCCGCGCCCGCCTACCGCGGTGAGTTCGAGCGCGCGATCGCCGACCTGCGCGCGCACACCGCTTCCGGCGGCGCCGCGGTCATCGTGGTCGCCGGGCACGGCACGGCCAGCCGCGTGGCCGAGCAGCTGGGCGCGGCCGAGGTCCCCGCCCGGCAGGTGGAGCGGCTGGAGGAGCCGCCGGAGGCCGGGCTCGCGACGATCACCTGTGGTGGGCTGTCCGACGGGTTCGCGCTGCCCGGCCAGGCGCTGGTGGTGCTCAGCGAAGCGGACCTGACCGGCCGCGGCGCGGGCGCCGGATCGTCCACAAGGGACTTCAACACCAAGATGCCGTCGCGGCGGCGCAACGCGGTCGACCCGATCGCGCTCAAGGCCGGCGACTACGTGGTGCACGACCAGCACGGCATCGGCCGGTTCGTGGAGATGGTGCAGCGCACGGTCGCCGGGGCCACCCGCGAGTACCTGCTGCTCGAATACGCCTCGTCCAAGCGCGGCCACCCCGGCGACCGCCTGTTCGTGCCGACCGACCAGCTCGACGAGGTCTCCCGCTACGTCGGCGGTGAGCTGCCCACGCTGAACAAGCTCGGCGGCTCGGACTGGAAGAACACCAAGGCCAAGGCGCGCAAGGCGGTCAAGGAGATCGCCGCCGAGCTGGTGCAGCTCTACGCCGCCCGCCAGGCCGCGCCGGGGCACGCCTTCGGCCCGGACACCCCGTGGCAGAGCGAGCTGGAAGACGCCTTCCCGTTCACCGAGACCGGCGACCAGCTCGCCGCGATCGACGAGGTCAAGACCGACATGGAACGCGGCGTCCCGATGGACCGCGTGATCTGCGGTGACGTCGGCTACGGCAAGACCGAGATCGCCGTGCGCGCGGCGTTCAAGGCGGTGCAGGACGGCAAGCAGGTGGCCGTGCTGGTGCCGACCACGCTGCTCGCGCAGCAGCACCTGAGCACCTTCGCCGAGCGCATGCAGTCGTTCCCGGTGACCATCAAGGGCCTGTCGCGGTTCACCTCGAAGACCGATTCGGAGCTGACGCTCGAAGGACTGGCCGCCGGCGAGGTGGACATCGTCATCGGCACGCACCGGCTGCTGCAGACCGGTGTCCGCTACAAGGACCTCGGCCTGGTGATCGTGGACGAGGAGCAGCGGTTCGGCGTCGAGCACAAGGAGCACATCAAGGCGCTGCGCACGCACGTCGACGTGCTGACCATGTCGGCGACCCCGATCCCGCGCACGCTGGAGATGTCGCTGGCAGGCATCCGCGAGATGTCCACCATCCTCACCCCGCCCGAAGACCGGCACCCGATCCTGACCTACGTCGGCGCGTACGACGACAAGCAGGTCGGCGCCGCGATCCGCCGCGAACTCCTGCGTGACGGCCAGGTCTTCTACGTGCACAACCGGGTTTCGACGATCGAGAAGGCCGCCAAGCGGATCCGCGAGCTGGTGCCGGACGCGCGGGTCGCGGTCGCGCACGGGCAGATGAACGAGGACAAGCTCGAGCACCTCATCGAAAGTTTCTGGGCACGCGAGTTCGACGTGCTGGTGTGCACGACGATCGTGGAGACCGGACTGGACATCTCGAACGCGAACACGTTGATCGTCGAGCGCGGTGACCTGCTCGGCCTGGCGCAGCTGCACCAGTTGCGCGGGCGTGTCGGCCGTGGGCGCGAGCGCGGGTACGCGTACTTCCTGTACCCGGGGGAGGCGCCGCTGACCGAGACCGCGCACGACCGGCTGGCCACCATCGCGCAGAACACCGAACTCGGCGCCGGCATGGCGGTCGCGATGAAGGACCTGGAGATCCGCGGCGCCGGGAACATCCTGGGCGCCGAGCAGTCCGGGCACATCGCGGGCGTCGGCTTCGACCTGTACGTGCGGCTGGTCGGCGAGGCGGTGGACGTGTTCCGCCGCAGTGCCGGCGCGGAGCCGCTGGAGGACGAGGCACCCGCCGAAGTCCGGGTCGACCTGCCGGTGGACGCGCACATCCCGCACGACTACGTGCCCGGCGAGCGGCTGCGCCTGGAGGCGTACCGCAAGATCGCCGCGGCTACCGACGGCGCCGCGCTGGACGCGGTGCGCGAGGAACTGGTCGACCGCTACGGCCAGCCGCCCGCCTCGGTGGGCAGGCTGCTGGCGGTCGCGCGGTTCCGGCACGCCTGCCGCGCGTCCGGGGTGACCGAGGTGTCCACGCAGGGCAACAGCATCCGGTTCGCGCCGCTGCCGCTGGCCGATTCGCAGCTGGTGCGGCTGAAGCGCTTGTACCCCAAGGCGATGTACAAGGCGGTGACGCACACGGTGTCGGTGCCGAAGCCGACCGAGGGCGGGGCGGGCGGCCGGATGGGTACGCCCCAGCTGCGCGATGAGCCGCTGCTGGACTGGTGCACCAAACTGCTGCGATCGCTGACGAAGGCACCGGCCGCGGTCGGTTGACGAACCGGTCGTTCCCCAGCGGCGAACGGATGTGAGAGGGTAGGCGCTGTGATGCGGATCATGGGTCGCCCGCGGGCGCTGTTTGCCGTCCTGACCACCGGTCTTGTGCTCGCCGGCTGCGGCTCCGGGCCGAGCCAGGTGGACTCGGCCGCGATCGTCGGTGACCGGTCCGTGCCCCTGGAGTCGGTCCAGCAGGAAATCAACTGGTTGCTGCAGAACTCGCCGGACGCGCAGCAGGCGCAGCAGCAGCGCAAGCTCGACCTGAACGCCCGCGTGGTGGTCGACGGCCGCATCCTGCACGAACTGCTCGCCGTGGCCGCGCAGCGCGAAGGCCTGCGCGTGGACCCGGTCCAGGTCAACGAACTCATCGAGCGCAGCGGCGGGGCCGCGGCCATCGCGCCGCGCGTGAACACCTCGGTCGAGCGCGTGCCCGAGTTCGTCTCCGACTTCCTGATGACCCAGGAGCTGGGCGCGAAGTACGCCTCGTCGCTGTCGGTCGACGTGGTCGGCACGGTGATCACCGAGGAGTCGCCCGGCTCGACCGCGAAGGACCAGGCGCTCGCGCTGGCCAAGAAGATCGCCGAGCAGCCCGCGCGGGCCGGTGAGGTGATCAGCGAGTCGAACCTGCGGGTGCTGCAGCAGCCGCTGAACTTGGCCGCGACCCAGGGCGAGCAGGGTGGCGCGGAGGCGCTGCCGGGCAGCGCGCTGTTCGGCGCGAAGCCGGGCACCGTGGTCGTGGTGCAGCCGAGCCAGCAGCAGGCGGGCTGGTTCGTCGCGCTGGTGAAGGACCGCACGACCACGTCCGCGGCGCCGCAGACGCCGATCGCGCCGGACTCGGAAGCCGTCTACCAGCTCGGCAAGCGACTGCTGCAGCCGATCGCGGAGGAACTCGGCATCAAGGTCAACCCGCGCTACGGCGTGTGGGACGCGGCGAGCATGGCCGTGCTGCCGAACCCCGACGAGGCGACGGGCTACCAGTTCCCGGTGAAGGCCGTGCAACCATTGCGGCCATGAACACGGTCGTACTGGCACCCGCGGCACTGCCCGCGGTGCTGCCCGCCGCCGCGTGGCCCGCGCTGCGCTCGGCCGATGTGGTCTACGCGGCCGGTGACCTGCCCGAGGTGACGCGGGTCGCGCTGGACGCGAAGGTCGCGCCCGCGCCGGAAGAACTGCTGCGCGCGACCGGTGCCGTGGTGCTGGTCGCGGCGGATCGCGGTGACCCGGGCGCTGCGGCGCTGCTGGAGGCCGGGGCGGCGCTGGTCTCGGTGCCGGTGCCCGCGGTGGTCGAAGCCGTGGCGGTGATGGACGCACTGCGTTCGCCGGGTGGGTGCCCGTGGGACGCCGCGCAGACGCACGACTCGTTGCGGCAGTACCTGGTCGAGGAGACCTACGAACTGCTGGAAGCCATCGAGGACGGCGACCGGGCGGCGCTGCGCGAGGAACTGGGCGACGTGTTGCTGCAGGTGCTGTTCCACGCCCGCGTGGCGGCGGAGGACGGGCAGGACCCGTTCGACATCGAGGACGTCGCCGGTGAGCTGGTGGCGAAACTGGTCGGGCGGCACCCGCACGTGTTCGGCGGTGACGAGGTGATCGACACGGCCGAGCACCAGCAGGTCCGGTGGGAAGAGCTGAAGCAGACCGAAAAGCGCCGGGAGTCCATTGTGGATGGGGTGGCGCTGGGGCAGCCGGCCGTGGCGCTGGCGGGCAAACTGGGCCAGCGCACCGGCCGCGCCGGCCTACCGCCCGACCTCTTCCCCGCCGGGGACACCGATGCCGAACAACTCTTCCGCCTGGCGGCTTCCGCGCGACGAGCCGGCGTGGACCCGGAAGGCGAACTACGAGCCGTCGCGAAGCGCTTCGCCGCCGACGTCCGCTCCGCCGAAGCCTCCGCCCGCTCCGCCGGCGTCACCCCCCAAGACCCCCCCACCTGGCGCCACCACTGGCCCCACTAACCCCACCCCCGAACCCCACACTCACGCACCCGAGTACCACGTTCAGGCATCCGAACCCCACACTCAGGCACCCGAGTTCGACATTCGAGCGCGAGTGGCACGTTCAGGCAGCCGAGTTCCACGTTCAGGAGCCCGAGTCCGACATTCGCGGGGCGAGTTCCACATTCGAGCATCCGAGTTCCACACTCGGGCAGCCGAATCCCACGTTCAGGCATCCGAGTTCCGCATTGGGGACGCCGGTGCCGAGTTGAGGTGGCCAGGCTCCAGGGCTCGGGCTGCCGGGTTCCGCGCTCAGACAGCCGAGTCCCACGTTCAGGCACCTGAGTCCTACGCTCCCGCAGCCGAGTTCCACACTCGCGAGTCCGAGTTCTACATTCGCGTGCGCGAGTCCGCTTTCAGATAGCTGAGCTGACTGGTGGGGACTGTTCCAAGATCGGTGTTTCCGGCCCGACACGCCGGGCTGAGGTCCGGCGGGATGGGCACTGTGAGTGATGACATCTGAGGTTGTGAGTCCACGTAAGCGTGAGGGCAAGCCGGCGCGGGAGCTGTCGCCGGAGCAGGCCGCTGCGGCGGCGATGGTGGCCGAGGCCAAGGCCCGGGGGCTGGCGCTGACCGGCCCGGACGGCTTGCTGAAGCTGTTCACCAAGAATGTGCTGGAGACCGCGCTCAACGAGGAGATGACCGAGCATCTCGGGCACGAGAAGAATCGTGCCGAGGCGGACCGGGCCTCGACGAACGTGCGGAATGGGGCACGGCCGAAGACGGTGATCTCCGATGCCGCCGGCGAGGTCGGCATCGAGGTTCCCCGAGATCGGGAAGGCACGTTCGAGCCACAGATCGTGAAGAAGCGGCAGCGACGGCTCACGGATGTGGACGAGATCGTGTTGTCGCTGTATGCGAAAGGCATGACCACGGGTGAGATCTCAGCGCATTTCGCCGAGATCTATGGTGCCTCGGTGTCGAAGGAGACGGTGTCGCGGATTACCGACAAGGTCGTGGCGGAGATGAACGAGTGGGCCAACCGGCCCCTCGATGCGGTGTATGCGGCGGTGTTCATCGACGCGATCCATGTCAAGGTCCGCGACGGCCAGGTCGCCAACCGTCCGGTCTACGCGGCTATCGGGGTCACGGTGGACGGGCGCAAGGACGTCCTGGGTCTGTGGATGGGCACTGGTGGTGAGGGCGCGAAGTTCTGGATGAGCGTGCTGATCGACCTGAAGAACCGTGGCATCGGTGACGTGTTCTTCCTCGTCTGCGACGGACTGAAAGGCCTGCCCGAAGTGGTGGCGAATGTGTGGCCGCAGGCTGTCGTGCAAACCTGCATTGTTCACCTGATCCGGAACACATTCCGGCTGGTGTCCCGCAAAGACTGGGACGCGGTCAAACGAGAGATCAAACCCATCTACACCGCGCCTAATCCCGCCGCCGCGCTCGCCGCGCTGAACGATCTCGACGAAACCTGGGGAAGAAAATACGCGGCGATGATCCGGCTCTGGCGCAACGCCTGGGACGAGTTCATTCCGTTCCTCGACTACGACGTCGAGATCCGGCGCATGATCTGTTCCACGAACGCGATCGAGTCGCTCAATGCCCGCTATCGGCGGGCGATCCGCGCACGCGGGCATTTCCCGACCGAGCAAGCGGCGATGAAGTGCCTGTACCTTGTGACCCGCAGCCTGGACCCGACCGGGACAGGCCGCACCCGATGGACGATGCGCTGGACACCCGTGCTCAACGCCTTCGCCATCACCTTCGGTGACCGCTGGCCGGCCGCCGAAACCTACTGATCAACAACGCCGGAAACACCGATCACGGGATAGACCCGACTGGTGAACTCGGCCGCCGAACCGCGGGCCTCGGCCGTCCGAGTGTGGGATTCGGCTGCCGGAAGGTGAGACTCGCGTGTCCGAGTGCGGGGTTCGACTGCTTGAGTGTGGAACTCGCGTGTCCGAGTGTGGGGATCGGCTGCCTGAGGGTGGAACTCGCGTGCTCGAGTGTGGGGTTCGGTTGCGTGAGTGTGGGAGTCGCGTGCGCGAACGTGGGGTTCGGATGCCTGAACGTGGAACTCGGCTGCCTGGGCGTGGGACTCGGCTGCTGGAGTGTGGAACTCGGCTGCCTGGACGTGGGGTTCGGGTGTTTGAACGTGGGTTTGTGGTTGAGGGGGTCGTGGGTGGGGGTGAGGCCGTAACCTGAACGGGTGGTCGAACCCTCGCCTGTGGAGACGTTGCCCGGGCCGCCGCCGCGGCGGAGGTCTGGGCGGCTCATGACGCGGCTGGCGCTGGTGGCCACCCTGATCGTGGCCGGGCTGGTGCTGGTCCTCACCATCGGCGTGACCCGCAGCCAACGGGACGAACCCGACAACCCGCCCCTCCCGGTGCCCGATCAGCGGCCCCAGCCGGGGGTCGCGGTGCCACGGCAGGCGTTGCCCGCGCCCCAGGATCGGCTCAACGCCTCCGATCAGGCCGAACTCGACGCCTGGGCGCAGAAGGTCGCCGCCGCGACCAATGTGTCGCCGCGGGTGCTGACCGGTTACGGCAAGGCCGAGATGTGGATGCGTTCCCAGCAACCCGGCTGCCGCATCTCGTGGGCGATGCTCGCCGGCGTCGGGCGCGTCGAGTCGCAGCACGCCGGGTTCGGGGGCGCCGAAGTCGGTGCCGACGGCCGGGTGAGCAAGCCGATCATCGGCATCCCGCTCGACGGCTCCGAAGGCGTGAAAGCCGTCCCCGACACCGACGACGGCAAGCTCGACGGCGACCAGCAGTGGGACCGCGCCGTCGGCCCCATGCAGTTCCTCCCGGCCACCTGGCAGCGCCACGCCGCCCGCGCGGCAGGCGACGGCGCCCAGCCCGACCCCCAGAACATCGACGACGCCGCCCTCACCGCCGCCCGTTACCTCTGCTCGTCCGGCGGTGATCTGAGCACCCCGGACGGCTGGTGGAAGGCCGTGCTCACCTACAACCAGTCGGTCGAATACGGACAGGACGTGTTCAGCGGCGCCGATGCCTACGCCGCCGCCATCCCCATCCCCTAGGATCGACGACCATGGGGCCCGCATCTCTGTTCGACGAGCAAGCACCCGCCTACGACGCCGACGGTTTCCACGACCGGGTCGCCACCGCGCTGGTGGACGGCCTGGAGAACACGCCCGCGCGGAGCGTGCTCGACGTGGCCACCGGCACCGGTGCCGCCGCGTTCGCCGCGCTGCGCCTGCTGAACCCGGCCGGTATCACCGCGGTCGACCTCTCCGGCGGCATGATCGCCCGAGCTCGGCAGCGCGCGGCCGAGCTCGACCCCGAAGGCCGGATTTCGTGGCTGGTCGCCCCTGCCGTGCCCGCCCCGGTGTCCGATGTGGACACCGTGCTCTGCGCGTCCTCACTCCACTTCCTCGGCCTCGCCGCCATCGAAGACTGGCTGCGCGTGCTCAAGCCGGGCGGCCGCGTCGCGTTCACCCTGCCGTTCGCGGGCACCTTCAACCCGTCCGGGCCGATCGCCGGGCACGTGGCCGCCGACCTCCCCATTCCGTCCGATGTGGACGAAGCCGCCGCGGTGGCCGCCGGGTTCACCGACGTGCGCGTGCGGCGCTGGGAGACCGACGGCCGCGTCGTCTTCCTGGTCCACGGCCGCAAGCCCTAGGACCGCCGCAACCGCAGCAGGTTGTCGAGACGGGTACCCGCCTTGCTCTCCGGCTGCGAGACCTCCTCGTCCGCCTCGACCCGCCACTGCGGACCGAGTGCCAGCGAAGCCAGCACCTCCGAAGTGGTCGGCAGCGGCCCGTGCTCTGGGTGCTCACCGGCGTGCCCGATGATCAGCAGCACCCCGCCCGGCGCGACCGCGTCCCTCGCCGCCTGGCCGAGGATGCGGTTGCGTTCGCCGTCCCCGGCCACCGGCGAGTGCAGGAACGACGCCGACACCAGATCGAACTCACCGTCCGGAAAGGACAGTGTGAGATCGTGCCGCTGCCAGTCGATCCGGTCGGCGGCCCCGGCATCGGCCGCGTGCGCCGCGGCCCGCTTCAGCGCGGTCTCCGACACGTCGACCGCGGTGACCCGCCAGCCCGCCGACGCCAGCCAGATCGCGTCACCGCCCTCGCCGCAGCCGAGGTCCAGCGCGGTGCCCGGCCGCAGGTCCGCGACTTCCCGCACCAGTAGCGAGTTCGGCTTGCCCGACCACACCTCGCGCTCGCTGTAGAACTCCTCCCAGAACTCCGCCGCCTCGCTCATTCGCCCGCTCCGACCAGGTCGGCGTGGATGCCGATCGCGGCTCGCGCCCCGTCACCGGCGGCGGTGATCACCTGCGCCCGCAGGTCGACCACGTTGCCGGCGGCCCACACCCAGCTCACGCTGGTCCGGCCGAAGGAATCCACCTTGACCAGCCCGTCTTCGCCGTGCGCGCAGCCGAGGTTGACCAGGATCCGGTCCTTCGGCACGAACTTCGGCGCGACGAACACCGTGTCGCGCTCGACCACCGTGCCGTCGGCCAGTTCCACCCCGCGCAGCCGGTGTTCCGCGGTGCTCAGCCGGGAAACCGGGCCGGTGACCACCTTCACGCCGCGCGCGCTCAGCCGCGCCAGCGCGTCGGCGTCCGGCGGGTTGTCGTGGCTGAAGAACACCACGTCATCACTCCACTCGCGGAGCAGTTCCGCCTGGTGCGCCGAGTTCGGTGAGGTGGCGAGCACCCCGATCCGCTGGTCGCGCACCTCCCAGCCGTGGCAGTAGGGGCAGTGGTGCACGTCGATCGCCCACAGGTCCCGGACGCCGGGCAGGTCGGGCAGTTCGTCGGTCAGCCCGGTCGCCACCAGCAGCCGCTTGGCGCCGAGCAGCCGCCCGTCGGCCAGTTCGACGGTCCGGTCGTGCCGCACCGCGCGCACCACCCCGTCGAGCACCTCGCCGCCGTAACCCTCCACCTCGGACCGCCCGATGGCGAGCAGTTCGCCCGGTGGCGTGCCGTCCCTGGAGACGAACCCGTGGACGCCCTCGGCCGGGGCGTTGCGCGGGTTGCCGCCGTCGACCACGGCCACCCGCCGGCGTGCCCTGGCCAGCACCTGGGCCGCGTTCAGTCCGGCCGGCCCACCGCCGATGATGATCACGTCGTAGTCGCTCATGTCCCCGAGCATCCGGACCTTCCGGCGAATTGGCAAAGTTATTTGCCGATCTGGCAAAATGGCCGTCATGTCCGAGATCGAGCAGGTGCTCAGCGGCGTCGGCCCCCGGTTGAAGGCGCTGCGGCGCGAGCGGCGGATGACGCTCGGCGCGCTCGCCGAGTCGACCGGCATCTCGCAGAGCACGCTCTCGCGGCTGGAGTCCGGGCAACGCCGGGCCACCCTGGAACTGCTGCTGCAGCTGGCCCGTGCCTATCAGGTGCCACTCGACGACCTGGTCGGCGCGCCCGCGGTCGGTGACCCACGCGTGCGGATCGAGGCCAAGGAGACCAACGGCATGACCACCATGGCGCTGAGCAAGCGCCCCGGTCAGCCGCAGGCGTACAAGCTGGTCGTGCCGCCGCGCGGGGAGGTCGACCTCAAGGTGCACGAGGGCTACGAGTGGATGTACGTGCTCGACGGCCGGTTGCGCCTGGTCCTCGGCGATCGCGACATGGTGCTCGGGCCGGGCGAGGCGGCCGAGTTCGACACGCGCGTGCCGCACTGGTTCGGCGCCGCCGACGAGTACCCGGTGGAGGTGCTTTCGCTGTTCGGCAAGCAGGGTGAGCGAGCCCACCTGCGCGCGCGGGCCGGGAAGGGCTAGTCGTTGCCGCGCAACGCGATGCGCGCGGTCAGTTCGGACACGCCGTCCTGGTAGTCGGGCACCGGGTACATCGCGTTCGCCATGCGCATCTGCCCGAGCGCCTCCGCCAGCCGGTCCATCCGCTGCAGCGTGCGCCCGAGCACGAACCGCGCGTAGTGGTCGGTGGGGTCCAGCTCCAGCACCCGGCGCAGGGCGGCCTCGGCCCGGCGCAGCTGCGCTGAGAGGAAGTAGGCGCGCCCGGCGAGCAACTGCACGCTCGGCTTGTCCGGCTCCGCCTCGAGCACCGGCTGGAGCAGCTTCAGCGCTTCGAGCGGCCGGCGCGCGCTGACCAGGTCCTCCGCCTTGCGGAACGCCGTGAACCGATCCTCCGCCGGGTCCTGTTCCTGAGCAACCATGGTCCCTTCGACGCTACCCGCGAGCGCGGGCCCGCGCGACGGCCGAGCCGGTGATCACGCGGGCCGGAGGGGGTGCGGCCCACCGCGGAAGTTCACATGGTGGACTAACCCGTCATGAGCGAAGAGCACGAAGGGGGAGCGCGCTACCTCGGGCTGGCGCCGTACCTCTACTACACCGACGCCACCGAAGCGCTGGACTGGCTGGTCAGGGTGTTCGGCTTCACCGAGAAGGTCCGGTACGTCGATTCGTCCGGTGTGGTCTTCCAGGCCACCCTCCAGGCGGGGACGGCCGAGGTGCAGCTCGCCGGCGCCGGCTCCGACTACTGGGAGTCCAAGGGGGTCGACGGCCCGGTCGGGCAGCTCAACATCGTCTACGTGGCCGATGTGGACGCGCAGTACTCCCGGGTCTGCGCGGCGCTGGGTGAGGACGCCGACCTGGCCCCGCCGCAGGACCAGCCCTACGGCGCGCGGGTGTTCACCGTGCCCGACGTCGGCGGCAACAGCTGGACCTTCTGGCAGCAGGTGTCCGAGCGGGTCGAGCTGCCCGCGGGCTGGCAGGTCATCCGCAACGGGTGACGTGAGCCTCCAACGGGTGACCCTCGTCAACGGCTACGCTGGGCGGCGTCGTGGCTGGGACAACCGGACGAGGAGCAAGGCGTGGCGGTAATCGAACAGGTAGGCGCGCGCGAGATTCTGGATTCGCGCGGCAACCCGACGGTCGAGGTGGAGGTGGCTCTCGACGACGGCACGCTGGCGCGGGCCGCGGTCCCGTCGGGTGCGTCGACCGGTGAGTACGAAGCCGTCGAACTGCGTGACGGTGACACCGCCCGCTACGGCGGCAAGGGCGTGGAGCGCGCGGTCGCCGCGGTGCTCGACGAGATCGGCCCGGACCTGGCCGGTGTGGACGCGGTCGACCAGCGCATCGTCGACCAGAAGCTGGTGGACCTGGACGGCACGCCGGACAAGTCGCGCCTGGGCGCCAACGCCATCCTCGGCGTCTCCCTCGCGGTCGCCAAGGCCGCCGCGGACTCGGCCGAGCTGGAGCTGTTCCGCTACCTCGGCGGGCCGAACGCGCACGTGCTGCCGGTGCCGATGCTGAACATCCTCAACGGTGGCGCGCACGCCGACACCGATGTGGACATCCAGGAGTTCATGATCGCGCCGATCGGCGCGGAGACCTTCCGCGAGGCCCTGCGCTGGGGCACCGAGGTCTACCACTCGCTCAAGTCGGTGCTCAAGAGCCGCGGCCTGGCCACCGGCCTCGGCGACGAGGGGGGGTTCGCGCCCAGCCTGAAGAACAACCGCGAGGCGCTCGACCTGATCCTCACCGCCATCGAGAAGGCGGGCTACACCCCGGGCCGCGACGTCGCGCTCGCGCTCGACGTGGCCGCCACCGAGTTCCACAACGACGGCGCGTACACCTTCGAAGGCGCGAAGAAGAGCGCCGAGCAGCTCATCGGCTACTACACCGAGCTGGTCGACGCCTACCCGCTGGTGTCCATCGAGGACCCGCTGGGCGAGGACGACTGGGACGGCTGGGTGCGGCTGACCGCCGAGCTCGGCGAGCGGGTGCAGCTGGTCGGCGACGACCTGTTCGTCACCAACCCGGACCGCCTCGAGGACGGCATCACCCGCCGCGCGGCGAACGCGCTGCTGGTGAAGGTCAACCAGATCGGCACGCTGTCCGAGACGCTGGACGCGGTGTCACTGGCCACCTCCTACGGCTACAAGTCGATGATGAGCCACCGCTCCGGCGAGACCGAGGACACCTTCATCGCGGACCTGGCGGTCGCCACCGGCGTCGGCCAGATCAAGACCGGCGCGCCGGCCCGCGGTGAGCGCGTCGCCAAGTACAACCAGCTGCTCCGCATCGAGGAGACGCTGGCCGACGCAGCCAGGTACGCCGGCGACCTGGCTTTCCCGAGGTTCACCCCGGAGTCCTGATCCACCATGGCCGAGCGCGGCGGGAGAAGCCGGGAGCGCACCGGCGGGCGGGCGAGGAAGTCCTACGCCCGCCGGCCGGAGCGCGTGCACCGGGAAGGCAGGCGAGCCCGGTTGCGGCGGGGCTGGAGCGCGAAACGCGCTTCCGGCGCCGCCCGCGTGCTCGGGCTGTCGAACACCCGCCGCGCGGCGGTCGTGGCGATCGTGGTGTGCGCGCTCGCGTTCACCATCGCCGTGCCGCTGCGCACCTACCTCACCCAGCGCTCGGAGGTCTCCGAGCAACAGCAGCAGCGCGAAAAGCTGCGTGAGGAAGTCGCGCAGCTCGAAGCCCGCAAGGCCGAACTCGCCGACCCGGCGCAGGTGCAGGCCGAGGCCCGCCGCCGGCTGCGGTACGTGATGCCGGGGGAGACCCCGTACATGGTGCAGTTGCCCGAGGACAAGCAGCCCGCGCCGAACCAGCCGCCCGGCGAGCAGGCACCGCCGCCGTCCGGGCCGTGGTACGAGCGCCTGTGGGACCAGGCGACCGGGTAGCTACGCTGAGCGCCGTGAGCAGCACCGAAACCCCCCGGTTCGAACCCGTCACCGCGCAGGACGAGGCGGTGATCGCGGAACAGCTGGGCCGCCCGCCCCGCGCCCTGCGCGCGGTGGCCGCGCGCTGCCCGAGCGGGCACCCGTCGGTGGTGCAGACCAGCCCGAAACTGGAGAACGGCACGCCGTTCCCGACGCTGTACTACCTGACCTGCCCGCGCCTGTCGTCGATGGTCGGACGGCTGGAAGCGTCCGGGCTGATGAAGGAAATGACCGAGCGCCTGTCCACCGACGAGGAACTGGCCGCCGCCTACCTGCGGGCGCACCGCTCGTACCTGGCGCAGCGCGACGCGATCGAACCGCTGGGCCACGAGGTCACCGCGGGCGGGATGCCGGGCCGGGTCAAGTGCCTGCACGTCCACCTGGCGCACACGCTGGCCTGCGGGCCGGGCGTGAACCCCTTCGGCGACGAGACTTTGGCGTTGTTGCAAGCCGAAGGCTGGCCCTCGGGCGAGTGCGCGTCTGTCGCAAAAGGACAGTAACGTTCCACGGGCCGCCGGAGATATGTCCACCGGGTAGGACTCTCACGGGAAAGGCGTTCTCGGCGTGCGGTTGTTCGGGGTCTCCGGTGCGGTCGGGGAAAAATCCAGGGAATTCGGCCTGCGCTCTCGGACGGCGCTCGTGGTGCTCGGCGGCACGCTCGCCGTGGCGCCCACCTTCACGCTGACCGGCGGGACCGAGGGCTGGATCAAGGTGGCCAACCAGATCGCGCCGCCCGGCGGCGGCGATCCCGGGTCCGCCGTGGTCGGCGTGGACGGCAGCCTGCCGCAGCCGCCCGATCCCGAAGCGCTGCTCGCCGACGTGCCGCCGCCCGGCCCGCTCGGCATCCCCGGGAGCGCACTGCGCGCCTACCAGAACGCGGCGAACATCCTCGGCTCCGAGCAGCCCGCCTGCCACATCGACTGGGCGCTGATCGCCAGCATCGGCCGGATCGAGTCGAACCACGCACGCGGCGGTTACCTCGACGCGAAGGGCAACACGCTCGAACCGATCCTGGGCCCGGTGCTCGACGGCGTCGGCCCGGTGGCCGCGATCAGCGACACCGACGGCGGCCGCTACGACGGCGACACCGTGTGGGACCGCGCCGTCGGACCCACCCAGTTCATCCCGTCGACCTGGCAGGGCTACGCCTCGGACGGCAACGCCGACGGTGAGACCGACCCGAACAACATCTACGACGCCACGCTCGGCTCTGGTCGTTACCTCTGTTCCGGTGGTCTGGACCTGGCGAACCAGGAGCAGTTGCGCACCGCGGTCTTCCGCTACAACAACTCCGACAGCTACGTGACCACGGTGCTCACCTGGGCACAGGCCTACCGCACCGGCGTCACCCCGCTGCCGGACAGCGACGTGCCGGTGGGGCCGGCGAACCCGGTCACCGAACCCGCGCCCGCCCCGGTCACGCCGCCGCCCGCGCCCGTGGACCCCGGCACGCCGTCGAACCCGTCGAACCCGCCGGGTCCCGGGGAGCCGGGGCCGTCGCTGCCGCCGTCGCAAAGCGAGCCGCCGCCCACCTGTGAATCGGTTCCGCCCAGTTCGTCGACGCCACCTTCGTCGACCACGCCGCCGCCTTCTTCCTCGCTGCCGCCGTGTGAACCCAGTACACCGCCGTCCTCCGAACCGGACGCGGAGCCGGGGTCGCCGGCCCCGTGAGGACCCGCTCGCGTTCTGTACAACGAAAGAACTAGGCCATTCGGCCGCTCTTTATCGGCTTCCGATGAACGAGAACCCGGTGGTTGTGGAAATCTGACAGGGCCGTGGGCTTTTGTGCGTTGCCGGTGTTTTCGCCCACTTCACATCCGGCATGCTGAGCTACCAAGTGCGGTAACGGCGCGATGCGACGTGGAGGTCATGCGGGTGCGGGTGTGGCAGAGGCGCGGGGTACGCGCCGGACAGACCAGATCAAGACGGCGGACACGGGCGATGGCATGGGGTGCGCCCCTGCTGGCGTTGCCGCTCATGGTGCCCGGCAGTGGCATCGGCGGGTTCACCCTGCTCGGCGACTCCAGTCCCAGCCGCTATCTCGATGCGCAGGGCCAGCCGGTGGATGCGCAGGGCAACCCGGTCAGCGTGAACGGCAGCCTGCCCAACGGTGACTCGATCGGCCAGCAGCTGCTCGCCGACGCGGGCAACCCGGACGCGCTGAACGGCAACGCCGGGCTGCCGTCGGGTCCGCTGGGCATCCCGGGGTCCGCGCTGAAGGCCTACACGCGGGCCGCCGACCACCTCGCCGCCAGCCAGCCCGGCTGCAACATGCACTGGTCGCTGCTGGCCAGCATCGGGCGCATCGAGTCGGGTCACGCGCGCGGCGGCAACGTCGACGTCGCGGGCTACACCCGTGCGCCCATCCTGGGCCCGGTGCTGAACGGGGCCGGTCCGGTCGCCGCGATCAGCGACACCGACGGCGGTGCCTACGACGGCGACACGGTGTGGGACCGCGCGGTCGGCCCGATGCAGTTCATCCCGTCGACCTGGCAGGGCTACGCCTCCGACGGCAACGGGGACGGCGATCGCAACCCGAACAACATCTACGACGCCACCCTCGGCGCCGGGCGGTACCTCTGCTCGGGCGGGCTGAACACCGCCGACCCGCAGCAGCGCGCCACCGCGGTCTTCCGCTACAACCACTCCGATTCGTACGTGCGCACGGTGCTGAGCTGGGCCGAGGCGTACGCCGGGGGCGTGCACCCGACGACGGACCACCAGGGCCCGATCCTCGCGGCGCCGCAGGCCCCCTCGGGCGGTGGCGCGCCGGGCGAGGTGCCGCTGCCGTCGGTGCCGCCGCCGGGCGGCCCGAGCACACCGCCGCCGTCGACCTCGAACCCGCCGAGCTCGTCGAACCCGCCCTCGTCGTCGATCCCGAGCACGACGAACCCGCCGAGTTCCTCGAACCCGCCGTCGTCGACGAACCCGCCGTCGAGCACCCCGCCGGAGACGACCACGCCGCCGGAGACCACCCCGCCGCCGGACTGCGTGACGCCCGAACCGGGCACCACGCCGGAACCGCCGGCCGAGGGTGAGCCGCCGCTGTGCGAGGACACCTCCTCCGAGGCGCCGACGACTCCCTAGTACCGGAGTGGTGGACAGCCCACCGGCCTACGCGGGCCGGTGGGCTGTTCGTCGTTAGGGTGGGTGCCATGCCTCGTGTTGCCGCGATCGACTGTGGGACCAACTCCATCCGCCTGCTCGTCGCCGAGCTGACCGAACGCCATGACGGCACGTTCGACCTGCGCGACCTGCACCGCGAGATGCGCGTCGTCCGGCTCGGGCAGGGGGTGGACGCCACCGGCAGGCTCGCGCCGGAAGCGCTGGAGCGCACCCGCGCCGCGCTGGCCGACTACACCATCGCCGCGCGCCGCAAGGGCGTCGAGAAGGTGCGCATGGTCGCCACCTCCGCCACCCGCGACGCGAGCAACCGCGACGAGTTCTTCGCCATGACCCGCGAGGTGCTGGGCACCGAGGCCGAGGTCATCACCGGCGACGAGGAGGCCCGGCTGTCGTTCACCGGCGCGGTCGGCGAGCAGGACCCCGACGACGGCCCGTTCCTGGTGGTCGACGTCGGCGGCGGCTCGACCGAGCTGGTGCTGGGCACCTGGGACGGCAAGTGCGCCGAGGTGCTCGCCGCGCGTTCGGTGGACATCGGCTGCGTGCGGATCACCGAGCGCACGCTGAAGTCGGACCCGCCGACCGCCGACGAGGTCACCGCGGCGCACAAGCTGGCCACCGAGGTGCTCAACGAGGCGTTCGAGGTGGTCGACGTCTCGCGGGCGAACACCTGGATCGGCGTCGCGGGCACGGTCACCACGCTGTCCGCGGTGGCGCAGGAGCTGCCGCAGTACGACACCGAGCGCGTGCACCTGTCGAAGCTGTCCCGCGCGGACATCGACCGGCTCACCGACGACCTGCTCGGCGTGGACCACGCGGCCCGCGCGGCGAACCCGGTGATCCACCCGGGCCGGGTCGACGTGATCGGCGGTGGCGCGGTCATCGTGCGGGCGCTGGCCGAGCAGTTCGCCGAGCGCGGCGGCCCGGCGGAGCTGGTGGTCAGCGAGCACGACATCCTCGACGGGATCGCCCTGTCGCTGGCCCCCTGACGCCCCTCCTTCCCCTCCGCTGAACGCTATGAGTGGGGCATTACTTGCATTGAACGCAAGTAATGCCCCACTCATAGCGTTCGCCCGGGCGGGGAGGGACGTGTGACGAGTGCGGTGAAGCGCTTGCGGCATTCAGCGGGTTCACGTTGCTCCGTTGGTGTGGGGCTGACGGAGTAATGTGGATCATCGTGATTCTTTCGCAATGATTTGCGTCTGTGGTCTGGCTCACCCTCCCGGCTAGCGTGCCCCTTCATGAAGGCGCGAATGCGGACGACGCGGCTGGCAGTGCTCACGATGACGACGGCCATGGTGCTGAGCTCGTGCGGGGGCGGTGGCGATGACTCGCCCGGCACCGGCGACACCGGGGGCGCCATCTCGGTGTTCAACACCGAACCCGAGAACCCGCTGGTGCCGGGGAACACCACCGAGTTCGGCGGCGGGCAGGTGATGGACGCGATGTTCACCGGCCTGATCGCCTACGACCCGCAGACCACCGAGGTGAAGAACGCGGTCGCCGACTCGATCACCGACGTCGACTCGAAGGTCTACACCTTCAAGCTGAAGCCGGGCTGGAAGTTCCACGACGGCACCGACGTGCGGGCGAAGAACTTCGTCGACGCCTGGAACTGGACCGCCTTCGGCCCCAACGCCACCCAGGGCGCGCCGTTCTTCTCCGACATCCAGGGCTACGACGAGGTGAACCCGGCCGACCCGGACGGCAAGAGCGGCCCGCAGCAGGCCCCGGCGCCCGCCACGGACAAGATGTCCGGGCTCAGGGTGGTCGACGACCACACCTTCGAGGTGACGCTGAAGAGCTCGTCGCCGGTGTTCAAGGTCAAGCTCGGCTACGAGGTCTTCTCACCGCTGCCGGACTCGTTCTTCGCCGACAAGGCCGCCTTCGAGGCCAAGCCGATCGGCAACGGCCCGTTCAAGTTCGTCTCGCGCCAGGTCGGCACCGAGGTGAAGCTGACCAGGTTCGACGAGTACACCGGCCTGGACAAGCCGAAGTTCAAGGACCTGACCTTCAAGGTCTACCAGAGCCGCGAGGCCGCCTACCCCGACCTGGTCGGCAACCAGCTCGACTTCATCGAGGAGCTGCCGCCGAACGCGCTCGCCGGGCAGCAGCACAAGACCGACCTCGGCGACCGCGTGGTCGAGAGCGACTCGCTGATGAACCAGACGCTGTCCTTCCCGCTGTACCAGGAGAAGTACCAGAACCCGGACCTGCGCAAGGCGATCTCGATGGCGATCAACCGCGAGGAGATCACCACCCGCGTCTACGAGGGCAGCCGACGGCCCGCCGACGGCCTGGTGCACCCGCTGATCAAGGGCTACCAGAAGGGCCAGTGCGGCGAGCTGTGCACGTTCAACCCGGACAAGGCCCGTGAGCACCTGGCGAAATCCGGGTTCACCGGCACGCTGAAGATCATCAGCAACTCCGACGGCGGGCACAGCGAATGGGCCACCGCGGCGGCGAACAGCATCAAGAACACGCTCGGCATCGAGTGCGTCTTCGAACCGGCTACCAGCCTCGGCGAGTTCCGCGGGAAGATCAACGCCCGCGAGATGACCGACATGTACCGCGCCGGCTGGGTCGCCGACTACCCGTCGATCGAGAACTTCCTCAACCCGATCTACAAGACCGGCGCCTCGTCGAACGACGGTGAGTACTCGAACCCCGAGGTGGACGCGAAGCTCGCCGCCGCGGACACTGCGGCATCGGAGGAGGAAGGCATCAAGCTCTACCTCGAAGCCGAGAAGATGATCCTGAACGACCTGCCGTTCGTTCCACTGTGGACGCAGAACACCATCGGCGGGAAGTCCGACCGGCTCGTCTCGGCGAAGCTGAGCGCCTTCCGGAAGCTCGACCTGACCAGCGTCGAAGTGGCCTGAATTGGGCCGGTATGTACTGCGGAGGCTGCTGCAGATGGTGCCGGTGTTCCTCGGCACCACCTTCGGCATCTACCTGCTGGTGTGGGCGTTGCCCGGGGACCCGTTCGCGGGCAAGTGCGGCGAGCGGGACTGCCCGGACGCGTTCGTCGCGGCGATGAACGAGAAGTACAACCTGGACGACACGATCTTCGTGCAGTACGGGAAGTACCTGTGGAACCTGCTGCGGGGTGACTTCGGTGAGACCTTCTCCGGGGTGCCGGTGAGCGAGCTGATCGCCAACTCGTACCCGGTGACGGTCCGGCTGGCCGTGGTGGCGCTGCTGATCGAGGCGGTCATCGGCATCACCGCCGGCGTGGTCACCGGCCTGCGGCGGCGCGGGTTCCTGGACAGCCTGGTGCTGGTGTCCACGCTGTTCCTGATCTCCATCCCGGTCTTCGTCACCGGGTACGTGCTGCAACTGCTGCTCGGGCTGGAGTGGGGGATCATCAACCCCACCGTTTCGTCGAAGGCCGGGTTCGGTGAGCTGATCGTGCCCGGTTTCGTGCTGGCCAGCCTGTCGATGGCGTACGTGGCCCGGCTGACCAGGGCCAGCATCGCGGAAACCCGGCGCGCGGACTACGTGCGGACCGCGGTGGCGAAGGGGCTGCCGCAGTCGCGAGTGGTCGGCGTGCACATGCTGCGCAACGCGGCGTTGCCGGTGATCACCTTCCTCGGCACCGATCTCGGCGCGTTCATGGGCGGCGCGATCGTCACCGAGGGCATCTTCAACATCCCCGGCATCGGCGGGCTGATCTTCAAGTCCATCCAGTCCAAGGAGGGTGCCACGGTGACCGGGCTGGTGGTCCTGCTGGTGCTGGTCTACCTGCTGATGAACCTGCTCGTGGACCTGCTCTACGGCGTGCTCGACCCGAGGATCCGCTATGACTGACCCGGCGACCGCGGCGACCGGGGTGTCCGCGCGACCCCGTGGCCTGTTCGGCGACGCGTGGCGCGACCTGCGGCGGCGGCCGATGTTCTGGATCTCGTCGTCGATCATCCTGGTGATCGTGGTGATGGCGGTGTTCCCGTCGCTGTTCACCTCGGCCGACCCGAGCCTCGGCGACCTGGGGCGCCAGCGGCAACCGCCGTCCGCGCAGGCCTGGTTCGGCTACGACAACCAGGGCTACGACATCTACGCCCGCGTCATCCACGGCGCTCGGGCGTCCATTGTGGTCGGTGTCCTGGCGACGCTGGGCGTGGTGCTGCTCGGCGGGCTCTTCGGCATCCTGGCCGGGTACTACGGCGGCTGGCTCGACACGGTGATCTCGCGGATCGCGGACGTGTTCTTCGGGCTGCCGTTCGTGCTCGGCGCGATCGTCATCCTGACCACGCTGAACTCGGCGGGCGACGCCGGTGCGGTGCGGATCGTGGTGCAGGTGGTGCTGTCCATCGCGTTGCTGTCGTGGCCGGTTTCGCTGCGGATCATGCGCTCGGCGGCGATCACCGCGAAGCAGCAGGACTACGTGAAGGCGGCGCGGGCACTGGGCGCGAGCGGCACGCGGATCATCTTCCGGCACCTGCTGCCGAACTGCCTGGCGCCGGTGCTGGTCTACGCGACCATCGCGCTGGGCGCGTTCATCGGCGTGGAGGCGACGCTGTCCTACCTGGGCATCGGGTTGCGGCCGCCGGTGGTCTCGTGGGGCGTGATGATCAACGACGCGCGGACGTACGTGCGCGCGGCCCCGCACCTGCTGTTGTTCCCGGCCGGTTTCCTGGTCACCACCGTGCTGGCCTTCGTCATGCTCGGCGACGCCGTGCGCGAAGCCCTCGACCCGCGGGCCCGGTGATCCACAATGGACAGATTGCTGGAGATCGACGACCTGCGCGTGGAGTTCCGCACCCCGGACGGGGTGGCGAGCGTGCTGAACGGCGTCAGCTACCACGTGGACGCGGGGGAGACCCTGGCCGTGCTCGGCGAATCGGGGTCGGGCAAGAGCGTGACCGCGCAGACGGTGCTGGGCATCCTGGATCGGCCGCCCGCGGTGATCACCGGTGGGGCGATCCGGTTCCACGGCGAGGACCTGCTGACCGCGAGTGCCCGGCGGCAGCGCGAGGTACGCGGCGGCGGCATCGCGATGATCTTCCAGGACGCGCTTTCCGCGCTGAATCCCGTGTTCACCGTGGGGTTCCAGATCGAGGAACAGTTGCGGCTGCGCAAGGGCATGAGCCGGCGGGCGGCGCGGGCGCGGGCGGTGGAACTGCTGGATCTGGTGCACATCCCGAACGCCGCTTCGCGGGTGCGGGAGTACCCGCACCAGTTCTCGGGTGGGATGCGGCAGCGGGCGATGATCGCGATGGCGCTGGCACTGGACCCGGAACTGCTGATCGCCGACGAGCCGACCACGGCGCTGGACGTGACGGTGCAAGCTCAGATCATGGACCTCCTGGCGGAAATCCAGGCGGAACGGCGGATGGGCCTCGTGTTGATCACGCACGATCTGGGGGTTGTCGCCGAAGTCGCCGATCGGATCGCGGTAATGTACGCCGGTAGGATTGTTGAACAATCCGACGTCCATACGTTGTTCCGATCCCCCGCGCACCCCTATACCGCGGCCCTGATGAACTCCCTGCCCCGCCTGGACCAGAAGGGGCAAAGCCTGGAAACCATCACCGGCCTGCCCCCGAGCCTGCTCGACATCCCGCCGGGCTGCCCCTTCCACCCACGCTGCCCCCGCGCCGAAGCCCTCTGCTCCACCACCCGCCCACCCCACCACGAACCTGCCCCGGGCCGGTACAGCGCCTGCCACTTCGCCACCGAGGTACTCCAAGGTGACTGACCCCCGCCACGCCGCACCCGCCCACCTCACCGTTTCGGCTCCCGGCCGCCGGACCTTCACCGTTTCGGCGCCCCGGCCGCCCTGCTCAGTACGCTCCCGGCGCCCGGCCGCTTTGCCTCGCCGTTCTGGCCCACCCGCTCTCTCCGGTTCGCTCCGACACCCGGCGATCGCGCCTCCCTCGCTCCGGTGCCCGCTCGACCTTCGCCGTTTCGGCCCCGCTCGCTCCAGCCACCCCGCCCGGCAGTCGGCCATCCCGACTTCCTCACTCCGGTTCCTGGCCGCTTCGCTGTCACCGTTTCGGCCACTGGTCGCCTTGCCCCGGGCTGCCTTGCTCTCACTTTCCGGCCCCCGCCGCTCCGGCATCTGGCCGTCCCGCCTTCCTCGCCCCGGCACCCGTCCGCATCGTTCGGCCCCCGGGACTTCGCCCCCCCAGTCCGGCGCTCGGCCGCCGCACCGTTCGGCATCCGCCCGTCCACGCCCACCGTCCCGGCATCCGAGCGTGCTGCCCTCGATTTCCAGCCCGGAGCCGGGCCAAGCCGGGAAACCGGCACCCTGCCAGTCCAGCGCGGAAGGTGTGATGCGCGGTGAATGAGCCGATCCTCCGGGTCTCCGGTCTCGTCAAGCACTTCCCCGTCCGCACCGGCGTGGTCTTCAAGCGGACCGTGGGCCAGGTCAAGGCGGTCAACGGCGTCTCGTTCGAACTGGCCGCGGGGGAGACGCTGGGCATCGTCGGCGAGTCCGGGTGCGGTAAGTCGACGCTGGCCCAGGTGCTCCTCCGGCTCGAGGAACCCACAGCGGGCAAGGCCTACTTCGAGGGCCGCGACATCTTCGCCATGCGCGGCACCGAACTCCGCCGCCTGCGCCGCAACATCCAGATCGTGCTCCAGGACCCGTACACCTCGCTCAACCCCCGGATGACCGTCGGCGACATCGTCGGCGAGCCGTTCGAGATCCACCCCGAGGTGGCCCCCAAAGCCGACCGGGCCCGGAAGGTGCGCGAACTGCTGGACGTCGTCGGGCTCAACCCCGAGCACCTCAACCGCTACCCGCACCAGTTCTCCGGCGGCCAGCGCCAGCGCATCGGCATCGCCAGGGCGCTCGCGCTGCGGCCCAAGGTGATCATCTGCGACGAACCCGTTTCCGCGCTCGACGTCTCCATCCAGGCCCAGGTGATGAATCTGCTGGAGGATCTGCGCGCCGAATTCGGATTGTCCTATGTGTTCATCGCGCACGACCTTTCCGTGGTACGCCACCTCTCCACCCGGGTCGCGGTGATGTACCTCGGCAAGATCGTCGAGATCGGCACCGAGGACGACATCTACAACCGGCCGTCCCACCCGTACACGCAGGCGCTGTTGTCCGCTGTTCCGGTAGCGGACCCGTCACTGCGCGGTCACCGCCAGGTGATCCGGCTCGAAGGCGATGTGCCGAGCCCGGTGGACCCGCCGTCCGGCTGTCCATTCCGGACACGCTGCTGGAAGGCCCAGGACCTCTGCGCCACCGAGGAACCGGCGCTCGAACTCCGCGCGGGCGGGCATTCCAGCGCCTGCCACTTCGCCGAAGAACGGCACGTCGTTCCCTGACTTTCGCCGGTGGCCGGTTTCCGGCGCGCGTCGTACATTCCGCCTACCGCAGCAGTAGGAGGAAATCAGCGTGAAGTCCAACGCCGCCATCGGCCTGGTCACCGCGAGCGCGCCGGCGAACGGCTTCAGCGAGCGCGTCTCCGCCGACCGCGCGGTGTACGGCGCAGCCAAGGCGTAGCCGAACGCGCCGGCGCCGGTCGGCACCGATCCGCTGGACGAGCAGCTGTGGGGCCTCAAGTCGGCTCGTGCGCACCGTGCAGCCGGGCGACAAGCGGGTCAAGGTCGGCCTGCTCGACACCGGTGTCGACGGCACCCACCCGGACATCGCGCCGAACTTCGACGCGGTCCTCTCGCGCAACTTCGTTCGCGACATCCCGGCCGACGAGGCGGGCAACGAAGTCGACGGCTCGTGCGAGTTCCGCGGCTGTGTGGACCCGGTCAACCACGACGACGGCGGGCACGGCACGCACGTGGCGGGCACCATCGGTGCGGCTGCCAACGGTTTCGGCGTCTCCGGCGTGGCCCCGAACGTCAGCATCGTCAACGTCCGCGCCGGCCAGGACTCGGGCAGCTTCTTCCTGCAGCCGGTGGTCGACGCCATCACCGAGGCGGTCAACCGCGCGCTCGACTACGCGCACGGCAAGGGCGTGACGCAGGTGGTCTCGCTGGGCAACCAGCACACCGACCTCGGTGCGCCGCAGCCGGACACCGTCAGCCCGAACTTCCCGGTGAAGACCAACTACGACCGCGACATCGACAACTCGTCCTGCGTGACGCTGCCGGTCGAAGGCCGCCACACCATCGGCGTCTCCGCGTTCGGCCCCTCGCAGGCGAAGGCGGACTACTCGAACTACGGCGTCGAGCAGATCTCGGTTTCCGCGCCGGGTGGTTTCTACCGCGACTACTTCGGCACCCCGTGGTTCTCCACTGTGGAGAACCAGATCCTGTCGACCTACCCGCGCAACGTCGGTGTGGCCGAGGGCCTGCTCGACGCCGACGGCAACATCACGCCGGACGGCGTCAAGGCGGGCGTGCGGAAGGCGACCGCGGCCGACGGCCGGGTCGGCTACTACCAGTGGCTGCAGGGCACTTCGATGGCCTCGCCGCACGCCACCGGCGTCGCCGCGCTGATCGTTTCCCAGTACGGCAAGCCCGGCAGGGGCGGGTTCGGCATGGACCCGGACGCCGTGCAGCGCGTGCTCGAGGGCACCGCGGCGAAGATCGCCTGCCCGGTGCCGCGGACCGTGGACTACCTGGACGAGGGACGCGACGACACCTTCACCGCCACCTGCACGGGTGACACGGCGTTCAACGGTTTCTACGGCCACGGCGCCGTCGACGCCTACTCCGCGGTGACCAGGGGCAAGGAGCACCTGCGTCGCTGAGTTGGTGATTCCCGGAAGTCGTGAGTGCGTGGGGTTGTATTAACGACTTTACGCACTCACGACTTTTGTCCGC
Source organism: Saccharothrix sp. AJ9571 (assembly GCF_021725495.1). Lineage (NCBI taxonomy): Bacteria > Bacillati > Actinomycetota > Actinomycetes > Pseudonocardiales > Pseudonocardiaceae > Saccharothrix > Saccharothrix sp. AJ9571. The sequence continues at coordinate 3,471,593 of NZ_CP091382.1, forward strand.
TTCTGCGGTAGAACTGTGCGCACCACCGCGTCCAGGAATTGGGAGTCCGATGACCACGAGCGATGCCGGCCGCCTCGGAGACTCGATCGACAAGGTTTCCGTCGGCCGGGTCTACGACTACCTGCTCGGCGGCAGCCACAACTACGCCGCCGACCGGGCGTTCGCCGACGAGCAGATGAAGGCCCTGCCCGACATCCGCCGGTTCGCCAGGTCGAACCGCGCCTTCCTGGGCCGGGCGGTGCGCTACGCCGTCGACTCGGGCATCCGGCAGTTCGTCGACATCGGCTCCGGCCTGCCCACCCAGGGCAACGTGCACGAGGTCGCCGAGGAGGCCGCGCCGGGCGAATGCCGCGTGGTCTACATCGACAACGAGCCGATCGCCCAGGCGCACGCCGAGATCCTGCTCGAACGCACCGCCGACCCCGAGCGCCACCGCGCCATCGACGCCGACTTCTTCGACGGCCCGCAGTTGTGGCGCAGGGTGCGCAACACCGGCCTGATCGACGAGACCCAGCCGATCGCGCTGCTGGTGGTGGCCCTGCTGCACTTCATGCCCGACGAGACCAAGCCGCACGAGGTGCTGCGCGGCTACATCGATCGCCTGCCGCCGGGCAGCATGGTCGCGCTGTCGCACATCCACGTCGACCCGAAGGACGCCGCGACCATCGCCGCCGGCGACAAGGTCGCGGCCGCCTACCGCAAGCAGACGAACAGCCCGGCGGTGCCGCGCCCGCGTCCGGACATCGAGGCGTTCTTCGACGGTCTCGAACTGACCGAACCCGGCCTCGTCTGGCTGCCGCAGTGGCAGCCGGACGGGGACGAGCTGTTCGCCGACCAGCCCGAGAAGTCGCGTGGCCTGGCGGCCGTGGGCTGGAAGACGACCTAGACGATCTAGACGGCCTGTTCCGGCACGGCTGACCGGATGAACGCGCCCAGGTCGGCCGCCTGCCGGACCCGCGAAGGTTCGTGCACGTACATCATGTGCCCGGCCGGGTAGTACGCCCGGTCGATGTTGGCGTGCAGTTCCTCGGGGATCTCGAGGTGCGCGAGCACGTTCTCCGAGCCGAAGTACGGGGTCGCGCCGTCGTAGTGGCCGAAGGCGACGTGGAGCTTCAGGTGCGGGTTCGCCCGCATCGCCGCGCTCAGCGAGCGCACCGCGGACACCGCGCGGCCCTCGAAGTCGCTGTAGGACCACTGCTGGAACACGTTCATCGAAAGGATCTCGTAGGGCAGATCGCTCTCGTAGCCCAGTTCGGTGCGCACGTAGTGGTTGAACGCGGCCGAGTAGGCGCCGATGATCCGGGAGATCGAGGCGTCGTCGCTCATGTGCTCGCGGCCGCCGTCCGGCTCCCAGGTGGTGAACCGGCCGTCCATCCGGCCGACGGTCAGCCCGCGCTCACGCAGCAGCTCGGTGAAGAAGCGCACGTGCTCGATGCGCAGGTTGACGCGGTCCACATAGGACTCGCTCAGCCCGGTCAGGCGCGCCAGTTCACGCACCGCGGCGGCTCGCTCGTCGGTGGTCAGCCGGGCGCCGCGCTGCAGTGCCCACGGCAGGTCGCGTGAGGCGAACGCCTCGGCCTCGGCCAGCACCTCCTCGAGTGGACGGTCGCCGTGGAAGCCGTGGTAGTGCGCGATCGCCGCGTAGGTGGGCAGGAAGCTGAGGTAGGCCTGCTCGTTGCCCTCGGTGAACCGGATCGAGCCCATGTCCAGCACGGACGAGATGAGCAGCAGCCCGTTGAGGTACATGCTGTGCCGGTCCTGCAGGTGCGCCGCCAGCGCGGCCGCGCGCAGGGTGCCGTAGGACTCGCCGGCCAGGAACTTCGGCGAGAGCCAGCGCCCGTTGCGGGAGGTCCACAGCCGGATGAGCTCGCCGACCGACTCCACGTCCGGGGTGAAGCCGAGGTAGTCCTTCGGCTTCTCGCCGGTCACCGCGCGCGAGTAGCCGGTGGAGACGGGGTCGATGAACACCAGGTCGGTGTGTTCGAGCAGGCTTTCCGGGTTGTCGGTCAGCCCGTACGGCGGCGGCGCGGGGGAGTCGACGTCCCCGGAGACGACCCGCCGCGGCCCGAGCACGCCGAGGTGCAGCCAGACGCTCGACGAGCCGGGCCCGCCGTTGAACGCGAAGGTCACCGGGCGCGTCGCCGGGTCGGCGTCGTCGAGGGTGTAGGCGACGAGGAAGACCTCGGCCTTGGCCAGGTGCCCGTCGAACTTGCCGTCGGTGAGCACCTCCTTTTTGAGCACCACGCGCCCGGTCTGGGCGGTGTAGGCCAGTTCCCGGTTCCCCGCGGTCAGCGTGTGCCTGGTGGTGACCAGGTCGTCGCTGGGCTCGGGCGGCTTGGTGTCCTCGTCGGTCTTGTCTGTTTCCGGCATGCCCCGAATCTAGATCACAATGGCCGGATGACCCTGGCCGAGATGGATGCCGAACTGATCGACTGCCGGGCCTGCCCACGATTGGTCGAGTGGCGTGAGCAGGTGGCCGAGACCAAGCGGGCGGCCTTCGCCCACGAGACGTACTGGGGTCGCCCGGTGCCCGGCTTCGGCCCGCCGGACGCGGCGCTGGGCATCGTCGGCCTGGCGCCGGCCGCGCACGGCGCCAACCGCACCGGCCGCATGTTCACCGGCGACCGTTCGGGTGAGGTGCTCTACCGCGCGATGTACGACGTCGGCCTGGCCACGCAGCCGGAAGCGCACCACATCGGCGACGGCCTGGAGCTGATCGGCACGCGGATCACCTCGCCGGTGCACTGCGCACCCCCGGCGAACAAGCCGACGCCCGCCGAACGCGACACCTGCGGCCGGTGGCTGGCCAAGGAGCTGGAACTGCTGGCGCCGACCCTGCGCGCGATCGTGGTACTCGGCGGTTTCGGCTGGCAGGCGCTGATGCCGGTGCTGGCCGCCGCGGGCTGGGCGGTACCCCGGCCACGGCCGAAGTTCGGCCACGGGGTGCGTGTCAAGCTGGAAGGCCCGGCTCCGCTGCAGGTGTTCGGCTGCTTCCACGTCTCGCAGCAGAACACCTTCACCGGCCGCCTCACCCCGGCGATGGTGCGCGAGGTCCTCACCCAAGCCAAGACCGCGGCAGGCATCCGGTGAACCCGCCCGACGAGGTCGACGCCGGTCGGGTGTTGTTGCGGCGCTGGCGCGTGGCCGACGCCGCCGAGTTGCAGCGGGTGGTGGAGGAAGCGCAGGAGCACCTGCGGCCCTGGATGCTCTGGGCCTTCGGTGAGTACCGCGCCTTGGACTTCCTCGGCGGCTGCGACGAGAGATGGGCCGCGGGCCAGTCGTACGCTTACGCGCTGGTCGTCGACGGCCGGGTGGTCGGCGGCGTCGGCTGCGAACGGCGCATCGGGCCCGGCGGCATGGAGCTCGGCTACTGGTTGCACCCGGACTGGACCGGCCGCGGCCTGATGACCACGGCCGTCGAGGCGTTGCTCCCGGTCGTGTTCGCGCTGCCGGACGTCGACCGCGTCCAGATCTGGCACGACGCGGCCAACGAACCCAGCGCCGCGATACCCCGGCGGCTCGGTTTCACCGAGGTCGCGCGGCACCACCCGCCGCGTGAGGAACCGCGGCCGGGGATGGCGGGCACGGACGTCGTCTGGCAGCTCGAGTGAGCTCGCTCACCGGTGACGGAGAGTGGTCAAACTGACGGAATCACCCGCTATGGGTTTATTCTGGCCTTACTTGCTCTACGCTCCGCGATTGGCCGACTACCCGAAGCTGCCACTTGCTGAATCGTTCAATCTTCGGTGGCGACGCTGGTCACAGCAGCGCGGGGTATACGAGCGGGGGCCCTGGATGGGTGCGACCATGGACGCATGGCAGCGAAGTCGGAACCGACTCGGATCCTCGTCCTCGGCGGCGGATATGTCGGTCTGTACACGGCGTTCGGGCTCCAGAAGATGCTGCGGGCGAACGAAGCGTCCGTCACCGTTGTGGACCCCCAGCCGCACATGACGTACCAGCCGTTCCTCCCCGAGGCGGCGGCCGGCGCGATCGAGCCGCGGCACGTGGTGGTCCCGTTGCGGCGCGTGCTCAAGCGGTGCCACGTGCTGACCGCGCGCGTCACCAAGATCGAGCACGAACGCAAGGCCGTGACCGTCGAGGCGGCCGACGGCCACATCGAGCAGCTGTCCTACGACGTGCTGGTGGTCGCGCTGGGTGCGGTGGCGCGCATCCTGCCCATCCCCGGACTCGCCGAGGAGGGCATCGCCTTCAAGACCATCGGCGAGGCGATCTACCTCCGCAACCACGTGCTGACCAAGCTGGACCAGGCGGCCAGCACCCTCGACCCCGAGCTGCGCAAGCGCCTGCTGACCTTCACCGTGGTCGGCGGCGGCTTCGCGGGCATCGAAGCGCTCGCCGAGCTCGAGGACATGACCCGCTTCGCGACCAGGTACTACGAGAACATCGAGCCGTCGGACATCCGCTGGGTGCTCGTCGAGGCCGCGGGCCGCATCCTGCCCGAGGTCCGCGAAACGCTCGGCGTGTGGACCGTGGAGCAGCTGGAGAAGCGCGGCATCGAGGTGTACCTGTCGACCGCGGCGAAGTCGTTCGAAAACGGGCACGTCGTGCTCTCGGACGGCACCGAGTTCGACAGCGACACGATCATCTGGACCGCGGGCGTGAAGGCCAACCCGGTGCTCGGCGACTCGGACCTGCCGCTGGACAAGCGCGGCCGGCTCGAGGCGACCGTGGCACTGCAGGTCGTCGGGCACCCCGACGTGTGGACCGCGGGCGACAACGCCGCGGTGCCGGACCTCGCGCGCACCGAGGACGACCCGTCGGCCACCTGCCCGCCGAACGCGCAGCACGCGGTCCGGCAGGCGCGGCTGATGGCGAAGAACATCATCAAGGTGCTGCGTGGCGGTCAGCCGAAGGACTACTACCACAAGAACCTCGGCGCGGTGGCCGGTCTCGGCCTGCACAAGGGCGTGGCCGACGCGCTGAACCTGAAGATCAAGGGCTTCCCGGCCTGGGTCTTCCACCGCGCCTACCACGTCAAGGCGATGCCCACCTGGAACCGGAAGATCCGCATCTTCTTCGACTGGGTCTTCGGCGGCCTGCTGCGGCGCGAGGTCGTGTCGCTGGGGCAGATCAACAACCCGAAGGACGAGTTCACCAGGGCCACGAAGTCCTGACCTGAGCTGCGAACGCAGGGCTTGGCCGCCTAGGCTGGGCCCTGCCCCCGTAGCCCAACCGGCAGAGGCAGTCGACTTAAAATCGACCCAGTGCGGGTTCGAACCCCGTCGGGGGCACTACCGCGCTGGTCAGCGGGTTCCCCGAAGGGCGTTCTAGATCATCTCCCCGGTTTATCCCCGGAAAAGGGTTCTAGACCCCTTCGGACCACACTGACTCCAGCGCGTCCGCTGCCCGCGGCGAGGCTATCCCACGCCCCAGGTAGTTGTCCTGGGTCATCGACGGCTTGGCGTGCCCGAGCTGATCGGCGATCTCCCGCGCGGTCAGCTTCGCCTCATCCATGATGGTGGCCGCGGTCTTGCGGAACACGTGCGACGTCACCCAGGCGAACTGATCGCTTCCGCGTGCCTCCCTCAGCGTCCGCCGGGTGTTCGACGGGTCCCGAAGGCCACCCCGTGAGTCGGGGAAGACCGGACTCGCGGGTGGGCGGTGTTCCGCCACGGCGGTCACACGCCGGCGACGCAGCATGTCCGCCGCCCACATCGGCAGCCGCAAGGTCCGCTCACTCGCCGGCGTCTTCGGGTCAGTCCGCCGGAGCCCTACACCCTTGATCCGCACCACAGTCCAGTCGATCCGGACGGTTCTGGTGTCGAGATCCACGTCTTCCCAGTACAGCGCCAGCGTCTCGCCGATGCGTACGCCCGTCGCCATCATGAAGCGCGTCAGGTCCGGGAGATCGTGACGACAGGCGTCGGGATCTTGTTCGAGCTGGGCAAGCCACTCCGTTCGTTCGGCCGGCGTGAGCGCGCGGACCTTCCTTCGGGCGCTGCCTTCGATCGGTTCGATGTCCCGTACCGGGTTTCCGGTGATCGCACCGTGCCTCGCCGCGTACCGCAGGATGCCGCTCACGACGGCCCGCGCGGTGATCGCGTGCGCCGGGCTCGACTTCGCGATCAGCGCAGGGAAGAAGCGGTCCAGCCGGGGCACAGTGACTTCGGACATGCGCAGCTCGCCGAACGCGGGGAGTACGTGGTTCTTGAGCATGCTGCGGTAGTTGTCCAGCGTGCCCGGGGCTCGTTTGCCTGCCGCCACCCGGCGTTCCTGCCAAACCAGCCAGCGAGCAGCCACGACATGAAAGCGGGTTTTCGCGGTGATGTCGCTCCCGCTCGGTGTTTGCAGTTCCTCCTTGATCGCGTTTTTGAGCGCGCGCTCCGCCTTGGCCTCCGTGGCGCCGGACCGTTCGATGTCTCGGACACGCCCGTCATGGCTGCGAAAGCTCGCTCGCGCACGAACGCCGGTCTTCGTCGCGTTGAAACGGATTTTGCCGTACGTACCGACCTCCAGCGGTGGTCGTCCCATCACGCGCCCCCTTGAGCAGCCACCCAGGCCGTGACGTCCTCGGGCTGGTAGCGGACGTGCTTGCCGATGCGTTTTCCGGCGGGACCGTAGCCCTTGGTGCGCCACTGGTAGAGGGTGTTCTTCGGGATTCCGAGGTAGTCGGCGACGTCGTCGATGGTCCACAGTCTGGCGTTCATCAGGAGTGCTCCTTTTCGAGGTTTTCCTTGCGGTGTTGGCGCTTCCGTTCGTAGATGGCGTGGGCGATCTCGCGTTCGGTGTCGTCGGCGTAGCCGTTGCCGGCGTGCTTCCAGTGGTTGACGACCAGCACGGAGGCGGGGTCGGTGCCGAGTTGTTCAAGCGCGCGGTGGTGCTGCCAGGTCCGGCGTTCGGTGCGCAGCGCGGTGAAGGTGAGGCTGTAGCGCTGGGATTTGGTGAGGAAGTGACCGCGGAACCCGAGCATGTGCGCCCAGCGGCGGAGGAAGGCCACGTCCTCGTTGGCGCCCAGCTCCCACGCGGCGGTGATCATGGCTTTGTGGTGGGGGTGGATGGTGAGGTGGTCGATGTCGCGTTCGGAGCGCATCGGCCGGTCTGCGGCGTCGCTGGTGGACGTGCCTTTAGTGGCGTATTTGGCGATGTAGCCGGCGAGGGCGCGGTCGCTGATGTCGCCCTGGTCGTCTTCGACGGTGTGGGCGTGTTCGGGGCGGATGGTGCGCACGTCGACCTGGTCTCCCCAGGTAAAGGTGTGCCGGGTGGTGGTGCCGTCCAGGCGGAGCGTTTTGGTGACAGTGGTGGTGGCCGCGGCGGCGGTGACCGCGGCGGCGAGGGTGGTGGCGGTGGCCCAGTCGGGGGCGGGGTCAGCAGCGCCTTCGGGGCCGTCCAGGCGGATGACGGCGTGGAAGTGGATGAGGCCGCGTTTCTGGTATTCGGCGACCTTGGCGTAGGACAGGCGGGCGTGGTCGGCGAAGTCGGCGACGCGGATGCCGGCGGCGGTGGCGAGTTCGCGGCGGAGACGGATGGTGAAGCGGTGCCACAGTTCGCCAGCGTGACCTTGCCACAGAACGGCCCCGCGGTAGTCGTAGGTGTCGGGGTCCAGGGCGGTGCCGGGGCGGGGGTCGTCGTCGTGGTGGTAGGTCCCGCACGGGCAGGGGACGCGTTTGCCGTTGGGTCGGGTGCGGCGGGTGTGCACGGGGCCGAAGGAGGGTGCGGTGAGGGTGAGGAACAGCCGCGGCTTGTCGGTCACGGTGTCGGGGATGGTCTTGCCGCCGGAGACGCCGGCGCGGATGAGGTGGAAGGCGTCCGCGGCGTAGCGGTCCGAACAGGACGGGCACACCGATTCGCGGCGGTTGCCGCACGGGGCGTAGACGGTGCCGTCGGTGCGGTCCAGGACACGGCCGGTGTGGTCGGTGATAACGCGGTGTCCGGTGAGGTGCACGGGTTTGAGGCAGCCGCCAGTGGCCTCGATGCGGGCGCGCAGGCTCGGGAAGTCGGGGCGGGACATGCGGTGGGTGAGGCGAGAGGCCAGCGACGTGGTGTCGTTCTGGGGTGTCACAAGGGTCTCCTGTCGTGCGGGCGCACGGGGACAGGGCCGGGCCACGGTGGTGCTGGAGTGGCCCGGCCCTGGTGTGCGTGGGAAGTGGTGCGTGTCTGGGCTGGTGGTCAGGTGGTGATGGGGTGGTGGTTGACGGTGGTGTTGAGTTCGTCGACCAGGGTGGTGACCATCGGTGCCGGGAGATTGATGCGTGCGGTGATGTCGTCGGCGGTGATCGGTCGGCCCGCGGTGTGAGCGTCGGCGGTGACCGCGGTGACGGCGTCGCGAGCGGTGGCCGGAAGCTTGGCCAGTACTCCGCCGATGTGACGCGGTGACGAGTTCAGTGCGGCCGTCACAGGCGTCTCGATGTCCGGTGTGGTCGGTCGCGTGTGGACCGGTGCGGCGAGTTCGAGATCCGTTTCCGCCGGTGCTGGGGCGGGGTGGCGAAGCAGGAGCTTGACCACGATCAGGAACCCGAGAGCGGGCATCGCCGCGGCGAGCCACCCGAACAGGGTGCGGGGTGCGAGGGCGACTTGCGCGGTCATCTGGATACCGAAGGCGACCACGAGGACCACGACGGGGAAGGTGAGCAGACGGTGGGGGCCGGGGCGTCGGCGGTCGCGCTGGATTTCCAGGCCAGCCATGATGGCCATGCCTTCGATGACGACGGCGTCGGCCCAGGCGAGCCAGCCGTGTTGTCCGTTGTGGACGGCCCAGTCGTGGGTGTGTTTGAACCCGGCAGCCGCGCCGATGCTGCCCAGTATGACCGCGACGGTGACGCGGACGATAGTGGCCGCGTCCGGGCGGGACCGGCGCGGGCTGTCCGGGGTAGTCATGACTGGATACTCCTTTCAGGCTTCAGCCGCTACTTGGATACGGCCATGTCATAGGTGTGGGCTTGCACCCGGCGCAGCTCGGTCGCCTCGACTTCGTGAATGGCGGCCATCTGACCGGCCAGTTCGGACAGTCGAAGCAGGGCGTCTCGGTTGGTCCCGCCGGTTTCCCTAATCACCAAGCGGTCCACGGTGTCGAACTCTTCTTGCAGTCTCGTGAGTTTGGTCAGGCTGGAGTTTGTGCTTCCCATGGCGGTGTTCCTTTCGTTCTGATCAGGCCGCGGCCGGGATGGCCATGGCAGCGGTGAGTTGCGCGTACAGTGCGGTGCCGATCCAGTGGGTGTAGGCCGGGGGGATGGCTTCGGAGAGTTCGTTGCGCGACATCCAGTCGATGCCCATGGCCGTGCGTGCTTGGGCGACGCCCGAGAAGTTGCCCACGACGTGCATGCGCTCGCCGGGGCGCGGAGGGCGGCCCATCTTGGTCAGCGGTTCAAGATGCCGTGGGTGCGCGGGCGTGCGCAGGGGGAAGCTGGTTTCGAACAGCCGATGCCGGTACACGTTGAGCTGGGAGAACATGGTTCCGCACAACAGAATCGGGTTGTGCAGGGGTGCGCCTTCGACGTTCTCAATCACCCAGGGGCGCCCGGTCAGATTGAGCAGGTCCCGGCCCGGGGTGATCAGGTCTGGATGGTCGTTGCCGCGGATGCGCTGGGCCAGGCTGAATCGCTGGCAGGGCCAGGAAGCGGCGATCGCGTCGAACTCGCGGCCGTGGCTGGCGAGGAAGTCCAGGGCGTCGGCCTGGTGGAACTCGAACGGGTAGTTGGGCTGCGGTTCGATGTCGACGCCGACGACGTCGAAGCCGGCATCGTGGTAGCCCTTGCTGGTACCTCCGGCCTTACAACACAGGTCGAGTAATACGGGGCGGGCCATCAGGCGGCGTCCTTCCGGTAGTTGGGTCCGGTTTGGATGTAGCGGGCGTGGGAATCGAGCAGGGCGGCCAGGTAGCGGGCGTACTGCGGTGTCATGGCCAAGTCCCACACCGCTGCCGGTGCGCTACCGGGCCGGGCGGTGTGGTCGATGCGCAGGCACACGTGGTCATCGAAGGTGACCACCGCGGTGTTGCCGACGCTGACTCCGCAGAACCGGACGCCGTCGAGGCTGTGTCGTGGGTAGACCCCGAGGCCATCGGCGAGCAGGTTGAGCGCAGACTCCCACACGTTGTCCTCCGGGCCGGGGATGCTGTCGCGCATGGGGATTACCTCCTGCAGGTGTCAGTCGTGGGTGGTGTCGCGGATGAACGCGTAGTGGTAGGCGCCCGGGGTTCGGCGGGCGTGGCGCCATTCGCCCACGATGAGAGCGGTCACCACGAGGTAGACGACGACGGTCAGCCCGGCGGCGAGCAGGAACAGCCAGAACCCGGTGATGAGGACGTATTCGGCGAGCAGCAGCAGCCCGAAGCCGCCCGTCGTCTTGAGCCAGGTTTTCAAGAAATGCAGCGTGATCATGTAGGACCCCTTCGAAGCAGCATGTGTACGGTTGACGAATCGCTAGGAACGGACGTAGTCAGCGGCATCGCGAGCCCGCTCGACCGCCTGTTGCGCAGCAGCCAGAAATTCCCTGGCCTGGGCGATCTCTGCATTCCTGAAGGCGGCGATCTCGCTCTCTGAACCGGAAGTCGGGTTGCCTGGCCCGACCAAGTCGCGTCGAGCTGCACGGATCGACAGGAGTGCATCAGCGCAGCAGTCTTCCCAAGTAAGAACCATTTCTTGTCCCTTCCGGACAGTCAGGCGGCGAAGGGGACGACGTTGCTGTCGTCGCCGTGATCGATGCCCGGGGTACAGAGCTTCACGAGTTCGTCGATGTCGTCGTCGTCGCTGTAGCCGGCGCGCACACGGATGGGCTGCCGGGACTTCTCCGAGGTGCGGTAGCCGATGCCCTCGCACCCGACTTCGGGGATCTCGTCGGCCAGGGCGCCACGTTCGCGGGCGTCTTCGCCGAGCACAAGGTTCACGTACGTGGCCGACCCGGTGCGCAGAGAGATCCGGCGGGTGAACAGGTCCCGCACCGGCACGATGTCCTTGGTGGGTTCCTGGACGTAGGCGATCACGGCGAACCCGCACGCCCGGCCCTGGGTGAGGATTTCGGCCAGGACCTTGTTGACGGCCATGATGGTCGCGCGGCGGCCACCGAGGGCGGTGAGCATCGCGAGTTCGTCGATCATCAGGATGTCGAACGGCGTCTCGGTGGATGGGGAGAACTTGCGCTTGCCCTCCTGGCGGAGGAGTTCCTGCCGGGCTTTCATCTCGTCACGGAATTCGTAGAGCACCCCGAGCATGGCGTCGATGTCGTCGGGACCGTCGCCGTCGTCGTACTCGACTTCCCCGTCGGCGGAGGTGGCGTATCGGTAGAACAGCGGCCGGCCGCGTTCGGTCTCCATGCCGCCCTTGGGGTCGATCATCCAGACGCGCACGACCCGCTCCCGGATCATCGGCCCGATGGCTCGCAGCGGGTTCCACAGCAGTGAGCCCTTGCCCGAGCCGGTCGCGCCGCTGATCAGCCAGTGCTGACCGATCAGCGGTTCGGTCCAGATCTGGCCGTACTCGGTGTCCCCGAGTTCGATCGCGGACAGGTCGACCTCATCGACTTCGCCGGGGATGTCCACCGGCGGGACCATGTCGTCGAACGGGTTGCCGTGTACCAGGGTGATGGTCAGCACCCGCGGCTTGCTCTTCTCGATCGCGATCACGTCGGCCCCCAGTGCGGAGGCCAGTTCTTCCTGGACCTCGCGGAAGGTGTTGAGCGACTGGCCCTTGCGGATCTGCACCCGGAGGACGTCGATCGATGGAGTGGGGGAGGAGACCTTGAGCAGCCTGGGCACGAGGAGTTCGCCAGTGCGGCGGTGCTGGACGACCAGGTTGCAGTGGTCGAGGGTGTCGCGCCAGGACCGGCCGATGTAGCGGGTCCAGCGGCGGCGGAACGCGCGCAGCCGGGGGGAGGCGATCCGAGTAAAGGAGTCCGGGTGTGCGCGGTACCAGCCGGCGCCCGCGGCGATCAGTCCGCCGGCGATCCCTCCGGTGGTGACGGGGCCGAGCTGGAGCATGCTGGCGCTGATCGCGGTGGGGGTGGCCAGGGCGCCGGGGTGGCGGGCCAGCCACAGCATCGCGCGGGTTTCCACGCGGGTCTTGTGCTTGCTCGGACGGGTCTGGTTGCTGGTCTGCTTGCGTGCCATTTCGCGGGTCTCCCGAGGTGTGGGGAACGCGCGAGGCCGTGACTCCGGACGGTGGAGGTGCACGGCCTCGCTACGTCCAGGTGGTGAAGTCACGTCAACGGTGATGCAGGTGCGTGGTGCCGGTGATCGGGCTTACTTGCGGCGGGCCTTGGGGCGGCGGCGGTCGGTGTCGAACAGCGGTCGCGCGGTCTCCAAGGTGGTGATCATCGTGGCGACCTTGCGGGCGGCGTCGGTGTGCTGCTTGCCGAAGCCTCCGAGCCGGTTGGGCAGCGCGGTCATCGCTTCCCGCAGGCGCTTCATCGCCTTGTCCAGTTCGGTCATCTTCGCGTCGATCTGGTTACTGCTCACGGTGCCCTTCTCTCTTCTCAGTTCGGTGTGCCGGCGGGCGGTGGGTCAGACGCGCCAGCCGCGGGAGATCAGTTCGGCCTTGCGCTTGGTGGAGGCGGCCCGCAGTTCGTCCAGGGCGCTGGAAGCGGCGTTCACGGCCGCCTTGACCTCGGCCTTGGAGGGGACCTGCCAGCCCTCGAACCGGCTGTTGGTCCTGCCACCGTCGTCGAGGCTCTTGGTGAACCTGCCCAGGTCGTCGAAGGCCACGCGGACCTGGTCCAGGGCGAACTCGTACTCGGTGTACTTGGCCTTGTTGTGGTTGTTGATCGTCTGGGAGGTCATCAACTCGCCTTCCGTCGCTGATTATCGGTGGTGGGGCGGGCCATCAGGGCGCGCCACATGCGGGCTTTCTCCCTGCTCGCGCGGGGCACCAGCACCGAGTTACCGGGGCCGGAGTGCCCGTCGCAGGTGTAGATGTGGGTTCCTCCTTTCGTCAGCCACTTCGCGTCCAGGAGCTGGTGAACCGCGTGGGCCTCCGCGACCGGTGCGGCCTCGATCGTCTTCGCCGCGATCAGCCGGAAGACCCGCTCCGCGGGGCCGACCAGGGCGTAACCGGTGTCCGCCGCGGCCTGAAGAACCTTCTCGATCAGCTCCATGTCGTTGATCGGAGGTCGCTCCGAAGCACCGGCGGTCGGCTCGGTGACCTTGTTGCCGAACAGGTCGAGCAAGTCCTCAGCCATGGCCGTCACCTCAGCTCCTTGCACAGGGCGTCGAGCTTCTTGAAGGTCGCGCACGCTTCGTCGGTGAGAGCCTTGATACGAGGGGCGTACTCGCCGGCGCGCGTACCGGCGTCCACACGGACCTGGTCAAGCCTGGCGATCACGTTCGCCAACTGGCCCGCCGCTTCGTAGCACTCCTCATGCAGTGCCCACGCCCAGTAGCCTCCTATGGCCGGAGCAGTCATCTGCTGCCTCACTTCCTGGTCCTGATCGCGACGAACAAGCCGAGAACAAGGGCCAGCACGCCGAACGCAGGCATTGCCACGAGCAGGCAACCGGCGAGCAGAAGCCATATCGGGTACAACGTTTCGCTTGCAAGGTCAGACATCGGTACCTCACATTTGCCATTGGCGACCGCAGACATTGCAGGTCGCGATACGGGTAGGGGAAAGCCAGAAATTCGCTGAACACGCGTGAGAACCCATCACAGGACTCGTTTCGGTCCAGCCGGGTCGAAGGTCGACAGACCGGCGTGTAGTGCGAACAATCGGTCAGCCATGAGTGCGCACCCTTTCCAAGTCGGCGCGAATTCGAAGAACCTCGCGGTAGAGCGTGTTGAGCTGGTTGATCGAGTGCGCGGACCGACGCTGAAAGAACTCGTCCACGGAACCAACCGAGAAGTGCGAATTCTCCAGCAGGCGAGCCGCCTGGTTGATGTTCTCCAGCGCCGCGGTGTAGTCCTCCAGCGCCATGTTCATGGCGATACGGGTGATCACGCGTCCTCCTCCTCGGAGGCCAGGTGCAGCCACGGCCACGCCGCGAGCTGCCACACCAACAGTTCGTCATCGAGCATGAAACCCTCCTTGAAACGTCGAAGACCTACGTTGGTAGAACCCAAAGATCCCCGGAAGAATGACCCCGGGAATCAATGCGCGCCACCACGAATAGCGCGTGATTTGGGCATAGCTCGGCTCACTATGTAATTCTCAATGAACGAATAAGCGCCCTCGCCCGACTCGAAACGGGCTGCCTACCGAAGCAAGGGGAGGGCCACGCCAGGCCGGATCAGGCCACGGGCTTGATACCCATCGCGCCGAATGCGATACCCGACACCGTCTCGCCCCGATCGTTCTTGAACGAGTAGGGCGACACCCGAGCGTCGATCAACTCGACAACCTGGCCCTCTTCGAACGACTCACCCGGGTCCGAGTCCAACGTCACCCGGATCTCCTCGCCCTTCTGGTCCGCGGCCTTGACGAACAGCGCCACCGCGAACTTGGCCTCACCGGTGGTCCCGTCGGTCACCACCTCCTCGCGGCCATCCTTCTTCCGCATCTTCATCGCCGGTGGCTCCGAGATCCGAAGTCGGTAGCCGCTCAGGTTGACCGGAATGTTCCTCATGACTTTCGACCCTCCGTGTTGTGTCCTCTATCACCTGCTGACAACGACGTTAACCGGTCAACGTTCAACGGTCAACGTTAACCGTTGAACTGTTCGCTTATGCACACGTCAGAGGGGTCAACGTTGGCCGACGAACAACTAGACTGGTGGCATGTCACCGCGCGACTTCCGACCCGTCTACCAGCGGGTCCTAGACGACCTCCAGGCGCAAATCGCTGGCGGCGAACTGGCACCCGGCGACGCGCTCCCGAGCGAGGAGGAGCTAGCCGACAAGTACGGCGTATCCCGCACCTCCGTCCGCGGTGCGGTTCGCATCCTCCGAGACGCCGGCATAGTCGAGGTTCGGCGTCCTCTCGGTACCTTCGTGCGAAAGCAGCCGGTACGTACAGTGCGTGCCCCTAGTGAGCGCTACCAGTGGGAGAAGGACCGAGCACACAAGCCGCTTGAGGAACGCCTCGCGACAGGTACAAGCGAGCGTGAAAGCGGTCTTGACACGCCCGAGCTGGAATTCAGTGCCAAGTACACCGTTGTGCCCGCCAGCGATCGAATTGCTTCCGCACTCCAGATCGCCCCGGAGACCGAGGTTCTCCAGCGGGTGTACGTAACCAGTAGTAAGGATTCCGGCACTGCGATCGGCGGCTCTGAGTCGTACATCCCACTAGAGCTGATCGAGTCGAACCCGAAACTCCTGGACGAAGCCAACGAACCGTGGCCAGGAGGCACGCACCACCAGCTCTCAACTGTCGGTATCGAGATCGAATCGATCACGGACAACATCACAGCCCGGATGCCGTCAAGCGACGAGAAGGATTCGATGAAGATTCCGGATGGAACGCCGGTCTTCGAGATTCGGAAGCTCTCCACGGACACGCTCGGTCGCAAAGTCGAGTGCTCCTTCATCGTGCTCCCCGGTGACCGCGCCGAGCTCGAATACACGGTCAGGCTCGACCGCTGGGAGGTAGCGCCAAATGCCGATAATTAGCGTTGTCACGGCCGTACACAGTGGTGGTTCTCGCTACCTTCGAGACGCCTACGAGTCATTGGTCAAACAGGAACTTCCCCGAGACTGGGACTGGCAATGGTGCCTTCAGGAGGATGGAGACACCGGCGAACCGCTGGCCGCGCTCCCGGTTGACTCTCGCATCTCCTACGGCACCGGCCTACCTGCGCGCACCGGTGTCACTCGAACTATGGCCCTGACCCGAGCAGGCGGCCCGCTTATTCGCACACTTGACGCGGACGACATTCTGCTTCCCGGTGCCCTCCAGCGAGACATCAGCACGCTCGAGCAGGTCGCCTGGTGCACCTCTGCGTGCATTGACCTACTGCCCGACGGGACAACGAAGTCTGGACCGTACGACCCGGGAGACGGCCCGGTGGAGAAAGGCCGCTTCTACCGCGAGCATGGCCAACAACGCCTGTCCGTGCAGGCGGTGACATTCGCCGCGCACACCGATCTCGTATGGGCGCTAGGGGGTTGGCCAGCACTCACCGGTGCCGAAACCGACGGCCTTCTACTCGCTGCTGAAGCGGTCTCGAATGGATGGTTCATTGCCCAGCCAAGCCTGCTGTACCGCAAGCACGACGCCCAGACCACGGCCTCGTCCCGCTACTGGCACCAGTCCGAATCCAACGCCCGATTCACAGCCGTTCGCCAGCGCGCCGACGCTCTTCAGCGGTCAGGCTGGACCTGGACTTGGGAACAGCGGAGACCGCAGGATCAGAATGATTGACTTTGGCGAGATCAATAAGGTACGGCGGGAGCCGAACCCTGTCCGCCGAGCTGTCCGAGCTACCGAACTCATTACCGAGTACCAGGAAGCGACGAGTCTGCTCGCTTCCATCCGAAGAGAAGCTGTCGAGGAGGCCCACCACGACCTCGGTATGACCTACACCGAAGTCGCAAATGCTCTAGGCGTGACCAAGGGGCGAGTCACGCAGATCCGCCACACGCCTTCTCCTCCGTCCGACTCTCCATAACGAAGCCTCCATGCGGCACAGGACCGCCGTGTTCAGAGTTTCCTTACTTGTTCAAGGCGGCCCCTCCGGGGCCGCTGAGCACTGTGTTTGATCCGCGGGCAAGCCCCGCCGGGGCGTGCGGCCTCCGGCCGGTCCCCGGCGGTCGCCCGCGGGAACACAGCTCAGCGACCACCCGCCGGAGGGACCGCAAACGAGAAGAGATGTCCTCGCCGGACGGGCAGGTCTCGGAGATGGCCGGCAGTGCACATGAGTTGCGTCCGTGGGCGACCAATCGGCATCTCCTCGACCTCCCACAGGGCTATCAGGCCAGGTCAAGGGGGCGCCAGTCGCGGTACGCCTACTTAGTCGATCAGGCCCCCTTGACCTGGCCTGATCGGGCTACGCCAGGTCGAGGAGATGCCGAGTGGCCACCCACTTGTAGATTGCTACAACAATCTCTGCCTTGAAGCAGACGAGATTAGTCCAGCATTAGAGAGCCTGTGACACCCTCACTCAGGTGCTTTTCAACTACGAACTGCAGTTCCAGGATGCGCGCTCCGTCCACATCCACGCGAAGCACGTAGGCGCCGTACGTGGGCGCTTCAATATCAGTCAACGGAATCGCGAATGGCAAGCCAGGTTTCGGTTCGGGGCATTCGTCCGCGATGGCCAGATCATAAGTAAAGGCACCCACGGCGATATGATCGCTACTGTCCGTAATCAATGTCAGAACCAAGTCGTGGGTGCCAGTCATCTCTTCGAGACTCTCTGGCTCCAGCATTAAGGCGAGGTCGACTTCTAGTGGCGCTGGAAGCTGGGGGCGCCCTAAAACCCGGACGCCGCCACCCAGGACATGCAGGAGGCCCTCTCGGACAGTGGCCTTGTCGCAAAGGACGCCAACCGAAGCTTTCATGGAGAAGCCAGTCCCACCTCGTTGGTGGTAACCCTCACGCCTGGACTTGAGGTCTTCGTGAGAAAACCGCCAGCCGTCCGTGTCAAATTCAGCAACATGCTGACTGGTGACGCTCCGTTGCTGGACGGGTTCGAAGAGTGGGCGCGCACGGTGGTGGTGCACCTGACAGGCGTGTCGTCTGCTAGTTCGTCCCACGCGACGTCTAGGTACGTGAGACCTCGCTCGCGATCGATCCGAACGACGCGTGCTGGCGCGGCCACTTCGTCGTCAGGCTCGAAGGCGGTCACGCTGTGGCCCACGCCGAGCGGGCCGTTGGCGTCAGCGATGCGTGCAACGAGCGAACCGTCGCGGCTACGAGAGTTCAGATCGATCTGGATGCGAACCTTCGGCGCCCTGACTACCGTGTTTTCCTCTTCCATGCTGGGTTCACCTCCTGTCTGGGTTCGAACACTCTGACCAGGGCTTCAACATCCGACTGCCGTAGCGTTGTTCCTAGTACCACATCGTAGTGATGCGGTGGCGGTTCGGACAGTCGTACTGTAAACCCAGCACCTTCTAAGAGCCCTTCGGTGGCCAGCCAGACCTTCTTGCCGCTTACGGGCGCTTCTGTGCAAATGCGAAGGATGAGATCCTCCACGCTGTCGTCTTGGCCTCTGACCAGGCCGAACGTGGAGATGGAGTAGAGCGGCGGTTCCCCTCGACTGAGGCAGTCTTGCCTGGACGTCTCAGCCTGGATGAGGAAGCGTTCGACGTTCATGGGTGAGAACCGCACTATGAGCAGCTCCCCCGGAGTGACCGTCAACACGTGCATGACCCTAGGGGGATGCGCTTGCTGTGCGTAACCTTGCGTGTTGCAACATGACCAACTTGTAACCTACCTTCGGCGACGATTGAGACGTGTGTTGCTGGCTCGGTGGGGCAGCGCGACGGCTCTGAAGCCGAAGCCGGCCCCGTGCCTGGTTGCCGCTAAATTGCCAGGAATCCATGCTAAATGTGACCAAGTGTCGATCAATGACGACGCCTGCGACGTGGCCGGTTCCTGCAGGCGAGAGCCCTCACTGAGGGGCGATGACAGATAGTGACCGAGACTGAGCCCGGATCAGAAGGACTCAGGTTCTCGGTTGGTCACCTAGACGAGGGGGTGTTCGGCCAGGCTCTGCGCGTGCAGTAGCACTAGGTCACGCAGCTCGACTGGTGTTAGCCACTGGCTCCCACGATGGATCATGCGATGACAGTTTGCGCAGAGTACGGCCAGATCGACAAGGCGGGTTTTTGTCTGTCCAGTGACATGCAGCGGGACGACGTGATGGACCTCCGCATACCCCGAGCCGCGCGCGCCGTAGGTCCGTTCGAAGTCGAAGCCACAGACCTCGCAGGCGATGCGGCCGTGGTTGGTGATCACCTGGTTCAGCTTCTTGGCGCGAAGCTTGGGATCCCGTTCGCGCCGTAAGTGGAGGAGGACGAGCGTGCGCCCTTCGGACGCTGCTATCTCTTCGTCGATATCCGGTGTCGGCGGCAGGGTCGATAGCTCACCGGTGTCGACGCCGGCCCGGATGGCGGCAGCCTGTGCGTGCATCTCCTCTGGTCGATTGAGGAAGTCGAACAGGACCTCGCGGTCGAGCTTGCCGCCGCGGGTTCGGACGCCGCCGTACGAAGGATGCTGGGTGGCGATATTCGACGTCTTAAGCTGGACGCTGTCTGGGCTGCGGAAGTTGTGGCCTCGCGCCTCGCGTGGGTACAGGGGCAAGGATTGCAGCAAGGTCGATAACTCGATCGCCCGAGGGTCGCTCGAACGCACCCCTTGCCAGTCGTTTCGGGCGACAAGATCGCAAGCGAGGACGAGCTCGTCGCGGAGCCACAGCAACCGCTCACTCTTGCGAACAGTGAAACCGAGCCGTTCCAGCACCTGAACGACCGTGTTCTGCCCGCCGGAGAAGTCGCTAGCGGCAAGCGGTGAACGACCTGGCAGATACCCGTGCGCAACGCCCACGATGGCCTTCGAGTCGTACTCTCGCCCGTCGTGAAGGAGGATGTAGACCCAGGCCTGGCCGAACTTGTGGCGCTTCCGGAACTCGTCGACTCCAAGTCGATCGTGCTCCGCGATGGCGGCGACCACAGCCTCTCGGGTGACGTCGGTGATACTCACGAGTCGTGACTTTAGGCTCCGGCACCGACAGTCCGATCTTGATGCCGCATGGTATTGCGCCTCAGTGCTGCTCGGCGACCACGACCGCAAGATCATCCGGCCGGTTTACTCCCGGAATTCACTGATCGACAACGACAAAACTCCGCCGATGACAGTCGTTCGCGTTCGCGAAGCGCGCAGGTGTCGGCGGATGTCGGCAGGTGTCGACTGATGACGAACCTAGAAGATCTCTGAACCGTAGGTTATGGGTTCGGGCTCTCCCGTGGGCGTGCGCCAGGTCGCCGACTAGCGAGCAGCAGGCACCTGCGAGGGCGGGACCCCCGCTCTACCCCCGGAAAACGTCACGAGAAGCCCGTAGGCGACAGCAAGGGACAAGTATTCCCTCTTGCTAACGCCGCAGGTGACAGCCTATGACGACAATGCTTGACAAGGGTCCGATAGTTTCGCCTTGAAATCGACCCAGTGCGGGTTCGAACCCCGTCGGGGGCACTACTACTCCAGTAGCCCTACCGCGGTGTGACGACTTGCGGCCCGGATCTTCCTAGCCTGAGCGCATGCGCAGACTGGGCTCGTTGGTACTGGTGGGTTTGCTGCTCGGGCTGGCGATCACGCCGGCCACTGCGGCGACGGCGATCGACTGGCGGCGGTGTTCGCCGGACGAACCGGCGAACTTCGAGTGCGCCGAGGTTCAGGTGCCGCTCGACTACTCGAACCCGTCCGGCCGCAAGATCGACATCGCGGTTTCGCGCGTGAAGGCGACGGGGGATCGTCGTGGCGTGCTGGTGATGAATCCCGGTGGGCCCGGCAGCGCGGGGTTGGACATGCCGATCACCAAGCAGTTCCCGCCGGAGATCGGGCAGCACTACGACCTGGTCGGCTTCGATCCCCGTGGCATCGGGGCGAGTTCGCCGGTCACCTGCGGGCTGGAGCGTGGCTGGTCGCCGATTCCGTTCGAGCGGGCGAAGTTCGACGAGCACGTGGCGCAGACCAAGGCGATCGCGGACCAGTGCTGGGCGGCTCAGCCCGATCTGCTGCCGCACCTCACCACCCGCAACACCGCCCGCGACATGGACGCCATCCGCGCGGCGCTGGGTGAAGCGCGCATTTCGTACTACGGCATCTCCTACGGCACCTACCTCGGCGCCGTCTACACGCAGCTGTTCCCCCGGCGGGCCGAGCGGATCGTGCTGGACAGCAACGTGGATCCGGATCGCGCGTGGCGGGGCATGATCCAGATCTGGGCGGTCTTCGCGGAACGTGCGTTCGGCCTCTTCGCGGATTGGGCGGCGGTCCGGCAGGAGACTTATGGCCTCGGGGGATCGGTGGACGAGGTGCGGAATACTTTCCGGGGATTGTTGAACAATCTGGATCGTCACCCAGTCACCATCGAGGGCGAGACCTACGACGGGAACCGGGTGCGCCTGTTCGCCCGTGGCCTCGGGCAGCGTGAGACCAAGAACCTGGCACTCGCCGCGCTGATGCGGAAACTGCTGGACGCCGAGCGGACGATCACCGTGGCCGCGGCGCAACCACCGGAGGACAACCGGGCGGCCGGCTCCCTGGCGGTCATGTGCGGCGACGCCCGATGGCCGACCGACCCAGCCCAATACCTGCGCGACGCCCTCCGCGACACCCAGCGCTACCCGATGATGGGCGGCCAGACCTCGAACATCTCCCCGTGCGCCTTCTGGCCGAACCCCGTCGAGCCCCGGACCCGAATCCGCGACAACCAGGCCGGAAGCGTCCTCCTGGTGCAGAACGAGTACGACACGCAAACCCCGCTCGAAGGCGCGGCGCACCTGCGTGAACTCCTGCCGGACAACTCCAGGATGCTGCTGGCACAAGGGGCTTGGCGTCACGGCGCCTATCCCGGCCACTGCGCCGACGACACGGTCACCCGCTACCTGCTGGACGGCGAACTGCCCGCGCGGGACGTGACCTGCTCCTAAGGGACGACGAGGCCCGCTTCGTAGGCGAAGATGGTCATCTGCACGCGGTTCGCCGCGTTGATCTTCGCGAAGACGCGGGTGATGTGGGTTTTCACCGTGGCTTCGCTCAGGTGCAACTCGGCGGCGATCACCGAGTTCGGCTTGCCCTGGGCGACCGCGGTGACGATCTGGCGCTCGCGTTCGGTGAGCGCGTTCAACCCGGTCATCGCCCGGTGCCGCCGCGGGTTGCTCCGCGCCGAGACGAAGTGGCCGATCAGCTTCTTGGTGGCACGCGGGGATAGCATCGCCTCCCCGGCACCGACCACGCGCACCGCGTCGATGATCTCCTGCGGCGAGCACTCCTTCAGCAGGAACCCGCTCGCCCCGGCGCCGAGCGCGTCGAACACGTACTGGTCCAGGTCGAAGGTGGTCAGCACGAGCACCTTGGGCGGCCGCGCGAGCGCGGTCACCGCGGCGGTCGCGGCCAGCCCGTCCATGCGGCCCATGCGGATGTCCATCAGCACCACGTCCGGCGCGTGCGCGGTCACCTTCGCGACCGCCTCGTCGCCGTCCCCGGCTTCCCCGACCACGGTGATGTCCCCCGTGCTGGCCAGGATCATGGACAGCCCGGTCCGCACCATCGCGTCGTCGTCGACGAGCAGCACGCGTAAGGGGCGCTGAGTCACCCGGTCATGCTAGTGCGGCTCCCACGGCAGCCACGCCCGGAGGGCGAAGACGCGCTCGTCGGTCGGTCCCGCGCTGACGTTCCCGCCGAGCAGCGAGACCCGTTCGCTGACCCCGGTCAGCCCGGTTCCCGAGCCCGGCGACGGTTCCGGCGCGGTGGCGGGCAACGGGTTCACCACCTCGATCGACAGGCCGGCACCGGGTCCGCCACGCACGGTCACCTCCGCTGTGGATCCCGGCGCGTGCCTCAGGACGTTGGTCAGCGCCTCCTGGGCGATCCGGTACGCCGCGGTGCCCAGTTGCAGGGGTGCGGCGGTCGCCTGGTCGAGCATGATCGTGGCGTTCACCGGAAGTCCGGACTGCCGGGCGCCGGCGATCAGCTCCGGCAGGTCGGTCAGTGTCGGTTGTGGACGTTCGGGCGACTGCGAACCTGTTTCCCGGTCGGCGAAATCCTGACCGTCACGCAGCACGCCGATCACCTGACGCAAGTCCTCAAGGGACTGTCGAGCGGTGGTGCGGACCGTGCGCGCCGCGACGGTCGACGACTCCGGGTCGTGCGTGACTTCCAGCGCGCCGGCTTGCAGTGACAGCAGGGAAAGCCGGTGCCCGAGCACGTCGTGCATCTCGCGGGCGATGCGCGTGCGTTCGGCACGGCGCGTCATCTCCGCGCGCAGTTCCTGCTCCTGGGCTTCGCGGCGGGCGAGGTCGCCGCGCACCCCGCGCACGATGCCGACGGTGAGCGGGATCGCGATCATGAGCGCGGTCAGCAGCAGCACGTCGATGATCTGGGCGAAGCCGTACCGCGTGCCGACGATCGCGCCGGCGATCGACACCTCCTCGTGTCGGTTCGCGTCCCTGAGCACCGCCAGCGCGGTGGCGGCGTAGACGGCGCCGGCGCCGGTCCAAAGCCAGTGGTCCCGGCGGTTCGCGGCGAGCGCGGCAAGCGCGACCAGTGCGGCGAGCGCGTCCGCGCCGAGCAGGAGCGACGGCACGAGCGTGATCCCGGTGATCACCAGCGGCCACTGGTGGCGCCAGCAGAGCATGACGGCCGCGCCGATCGCCGCCAGGAAGCTCAGCGTCGACCACGCGTTCGGCACGAAGGTGTCGGCCTCGGGCAGATAACCGGTGGACGCGAAAACGAAAATGCTGCTGATCACGCAAGCGGTCACCGCGAGCACGGTGATCAGCACGCCAAGTACACGCCGGGCCATGGCACAAAGCGTACGCAGGGGGAGCACCCGGCTCATCGGCGAAACGGCTCCCGCGGAATGGGGAAGTGACGACTTTCGTCGTAGTGCCGAAAGGCTATCGGACGACGCGGGGAAGTGCCTCCGGGTGATTGCATGCGGTTCGCCAGTTCATTCGGAAAGGAAATTCTCTCGTGACCCAGCAAACCCCCTACCCGCCGGCCATGCCCTACCAGGCGCCGCCGCAGCAGCAGCCGCCCCGCAACGGCATCGGCATCACCGGCTTCGTGCTCGGCCTGGTGGGGCTGGTCTTCTCGCCGATCCCGTTCATCGGCGTGATCGCCTGGCCGCTGGTGATCCTCGGCCTGATCTTCTCGATCTTCGGGGTGGTGCGGGCCAACAAGGGCGTGGCCACCAACAAGGTGCTGTCCATTGTGGGCATCGTGGCCTCGGTGGTCGGGCTCGGCGTGTGCGTCGCCTGGGTGTTCATCTTCAACCAGGCGGTCAACGAGGTGCAGGACGAGTACAACCGCACCGCCGCGGTGACCTACGACGTGACCGGGGACGCGACCGGTGTCGAGGTGACCTACGGCGAGGCGCTGAACCCGATTTCGGAGACGGTCAGCACGCTGCCGTGGACGAAGCAGGTGGAGAACAAGGGCGTGGTCAAGGGCGGCATGCTCACCGTCATGGCGGACGAAACCGGTGGTGAGGTCACGTGCAAGATCACCGTCGACGGCGCCGTCGTCGCCACGAACACCGCTTCCGGCCCCTTCGCCGTCGCCGTCTGCACCGGCGCCTGACATTCCCCCAGGGCGTTGCTCGCTTCCCCACGCGAGCAACGCCCTTTCCTTTCTCTGACCCTCACCCCTCCTAATCTCCCGACAATTTCCCCTCCCCTGCTAACCCGCAGATAATTACCCCACTCCCACACCCGCCCACCTATCCCGCAGATAACTTCCCCCTCCCCTCCCGCCCCAATCCACCCACCAATCCCACACCCGCACACGCAGCCTCACCCACCACCACCATCCCCCGCCACCCAAACCCCACGCCCAGAAAGCCGAGTTCCACACTCGCGCAGCCGAACTCCACGTTCATGCAGCCGAGTTCCACGTTCCCGCAGGCGAGTGCCACGTTCCCGCAGCTGAGTTCCGCACTCGTGCACTCGAGTCCCACGTTGCCGCAGCCGAGTTCCGCACTCGGGCGGGCGAGTGCCGCCCTGGTTCCGGCGAGCCCACGGCCGCCGGGCGAGTCCCACACTCGTGCAGCCGACTTCCACGCTGGTGCAGCCGAGTTCTACGTTCCGGCAGCCGAGTTCGACACTCGGGCGGGTGGGTGCCGCCCTGGCTTCGGCGAGCCCCACGTCTTGCCGGGCGAGTCCCACACTGGGGCAGCTGACTTCCACGCTCGTGCAGCCGAGCTCCACGTTCGTGCAGCTGAGGTCCGCACTCGGGTAGCCGAGTTCCACGCTGGTGCAGCCGAGTCCCACGTTGCCGCAGCCGACTTCTGCACTCGGGCGGGCGGGTGCCGCCCTGGTTCCGGTGCGTCCCGAGTTCCGGCAGCCAAGCCCGAGGCTCGGGCGGCCGACTTCTACGCTTGGGCAGCCGAGTCCCTCTCTGGCGCAGGCAAGTTCTGCGTTCCGGCAGCTGAGTCCCACACTCGAGGCTGCCGAGTTCTGCGTTCTGGCAGCCGAGTCCCGCGCTCAGGCAGGCGAGTTCCGCGTTCCGGCAGCTGAGTCCCACGCTCGGCAACCGAGTCCCGCGCAGGCGTAGGCGAGTTCTACGTTCGGGCAGCCGAGTTCTGCGTTCGGGCGGGCGAGTTCTACGTTCCGGCAACCGACTTCCACGTTCGGGCAGCTGAGTGCCGCGTTCGGGCAAGTGAGTTCCACGTTGCCGCAGTTGAGTTCCATGCTCGGGTAGGTGGGTGCTGGCGGCGGCGAGTCCCGCGTTCCGGCGTGAGTGTGGGCCGAGCAGAGGGTTACTGGCGTGCGGCGGCTTCGGCCTGGGCGGCGTCGTAGGCCGAGCGGGCGGCCGCGATTTCCTTCTGGTGGTCCTCCGTCCACGTGACCAGCGCCTGGATCGTGGTGTGCAGCGTCGCGCCGAGGGGGGTGAGGGCGTAGTCGACGCGCGGCGGGACCACCGGGTGCACGGTTCGGTGCACCAGGCCATCCCGCTCCAGGTGACGCAGCGTGGTCGTGAGCATCCGCTGCGAGATGCCTTCGATCTCGTGCCGCAGCTCGGTGAAGCGCAGTGTCTGCCGATCCAGGAGTGAGATCACCAGCAGTGACCACTTGTCCGCGATCCGGTCCAGGATCTGCCGCACCTCGCAGTCCTCCCGCACGTGCCACTGCAGCACGCCGTAATCGTCCTCGGTGCGGCAGGAGTAACTCGGTGAGTTGAAAGTGCCTTCTTCCACGGTTGCCGATGATGCCGCAGGATGCCAATGGTTACAAGAAGGAACTGACCGGCCTCGGGGTAACCGAGGCTGCCGAAGGAGCCGAACCGTGTCCGCACCGCAGCTCTCGCCACCCGAACGGCTCACCGGACGCGCCTGGGGCGTCCTCTTCGTCCTCTGCGGGTCGATCTTCCTGGAGGGGATCGACATCGCCATGCTGAACGTCGCCCTCCCGTCCATCCGCGCCGACCTCGGGCTGTCCACCGCGATGCTGAGCGGCGTGGTGAGCGCCTACGTCCTCGGTTACGCCGGGTTCATGCTGCTCGGCGGGCGCGCCGCCGACATGTTCGGCCGTCGCCGGATGTTCCTCGCGTGGCTCGTGGTCTTCCTGCTCTTCTCCGGCCTCGGCGGGCTCGCCACCGAAGGCTGGATGCTCCTGCTGGCGCGCTTCGCCACCGGTGTCGCCGCCGCGTTCATGACGCCCGCCGGGATGTCGATCATCACCACCAGCTTCGACGAGGGACCGGCGCGCAACCGGGCGCTGCTGGTCTACGCGGGCACCGCGGCAGGCGGCTTCTCGCTCGGCCTGGTCATCGGCGGCCTGCTCACCGCGATCGACTGGCGCTGGGTGTTCTTCGCGCCGGTGATCCTGGCGGCGATCCTGCTGGTCGCCGCGATCCTGTTGATCAAGGACACTGGTCGCCCGGATCGGACCGGCCAGCGCACCGACCTCGCCGGCGCGGTCGCGATCACCAGCTCGATGCTCCTACTGGTCTACGGCGTGGTGCGGCTCGAGCACCCGGCTGACGGCTGGGGCTGGACGGTCGCGGCGTTCGCCGCCGGATTCGCGTCGCTGGCCGCGTTCGTGGTGATCGAGCGGCGGTCCCCGGCACCACTGGTGCGACTGGGCATCTTCCGGTCGGGCACACTGCTGCGGACGAACATCGGAGCGGCGCTCTTCGCCGGGTCGTTCTTCGGCTTCCAGTTCCTCGTGACGCTCTACCTGCAGGAACTGCGCGGCTGGTCCACGGTCGAGACGGGGCTAGCAATGCTAGCGATCGGGGTCGACGCGGTGCTAGCACCGACAGTCACGCCGCGGCTGGTCAACCGGTTCGGCAACACACGGGTGGTCTTCGGCGGCCTGCTGCTCGCGGCGGTGGCGTACGCGTTGTTCCTGCCGATCGGCCTGGATTGGGCTTATGCGGCAATGTTCCCGACGATGCTGCTGCTCGGCATGGCGTTCTCGCTCACCTATGGCCCGTTCACCATCGCCGCCACCGAAGGCGTCGCGGCGGACGAGCAGGGCTTGGCGGGCGGGCTGTTCAACACGGCCTTCCAGTTCGGCGCGGCACTGGGACTGTCGGTGGTCACCGCGGTGAACGTCGCCTTCCTCGACGACGCCAACCCGCTCGACGCCTTCCGCGCCGCGTTGCTGGTGCCGCTGGTCGCGACCGTGCTCGCGGCACTGGTGACCGCCTTCGGTGTCCGCCGGCGCGTGCCCGGCCCCGTACCCGCGCTGGCGGTGACCCGGTGAGGACCCCTCAGCAGCCGATCCGGGTGGTGCCGAGGGCGATGTCGTCGAACCAGAACGTGTCGGCGTCGTTGCCGTAACCCTCCCAGCCGAGCCGCAGATCGGTGACCGCCGGTTGCCAGGCGCGGTTCAGCCACTGCTGGTCGATGTCCGGTGTCGGCGTGCCGTCGACGACCAGGCCGGGCACCTCGGTGGAGTCGAGCCAGGTGCGCAGCGTGCCGTGGTCGAGCTGGAATTCGAAGCAGGACCAGGTGTTCACCGGGAGTGGCGCGCTCTGCGCCACTCCCGCCGGGCTCTGCGCGGGCAGCGTCGCGTCGTCGGACTCGCGATTCCACTGCAGGACTTGGTTTTGCCCGCCGGCGCGCAGGTCGCGGTTGTTGTCGGCGGTGTCGCGCATGGCCATGAAGGTGACGTGCGCCTGGGGCAGGGGAGTGGCGTGGCGGACGTGGAAGCGGCCGTAGAGCACGCTGCCGGTGGTGACGTCGGCGAGGCTGGTGCCGAGGAAGATGTGGTTGCAGTAGTTGCCGCCGCCGGTGACCTTCGCGGACCGGGTGCCGGTGTGGGCGACCGTGGTGTCGATGGTGACCGTGCCGGTGCCCTGGCAGTTGGGCGCGCCGACCGTCCAGCGGCCGCCGGGCGTGGTCATCGCCTCGAAATCCTCGCAGACGGTGGCGGCGCATTCGGCTCCGCGCGCAGGCGCGACGACCACCGCGGTGGTCGCGGCGGCGCAGACGATCGCTAGGGCTCCGGCGAGTTTCCGCATTGGCTGTCCCTTCGTTGGGAGCGCTCCCAAACGAGCGAACCACGGTGAGGTGAAGCTGTAAAGGCGGCCAAACGGCTGGTGTCTCGGTTCGATCACCGGCGACTGCGGACGGTAACGGGCTCCTGGTGGTGACCGACTTGAGGACGAGACCACCAGGGAGAGCGCATGCCGCTGATCAAGAAGAAGACGCCGGAAGAACTCGCTGCCATGGCTGCTGAGCAGGAGCGCGAGTACGCCGAGGCAGAAGAGCGCAAACGGCTCGCGCGCGAAGAACGGGAGCGCAAGGCGTTCGAGGCGTCACCGACCGGGCGGGCGCGGACGGCCTTCGAGCGTGGTGACCACGTCTTCCAGTACTCGATCGACGTGATGAACCAGCAGGCGATCATCATCGCGATGGTGGGCGGCACGACCACGCGGAAGACCACTGACCCGGCCGAAGTGCTGAATTCCGTCTGCGCGGAGGGCTGGGACCTGGTGAACGGCTCGTTCGTCTTCGTCGAGCAGGGCCAGGAAAGTCGCGACAAGTTCCTGTCGTCCGGGCAGAACGTGGCGATCAAGGGGCAGACCGTCGGCTACTACTTGTTCAAGCGCTGCACCGAAAACCGTCTCGTGGTGGGCTGAGCAAAAGCAGTGTCTGAAGTGGACTCAGGGGTGTAGCAGGCGTCGCGGGCCTGGGCCGTGGGCGGCCAGGCGGTCTTCCGGGTTGATCAGCTGGCACTGGTCGAACGACAGGCAGCCGCAGCCGATGCAGTCGGTGAAGCGGTCGCGCATCCGCTCCATCTTCTCGATCCGGCTGTTCAGCTCCTTGCGCCAGCACTCCGACGCCCGCTCCCAGAATTCCTTGGTCGGCGGCGAATCCGCGGGCAGGAAGTCCAGGACCTCCCGGATCACCGCCAGCGGGATGCCGACGCTCTGCGAAGCGCGGATGAACGCCACCCGCCGCAGCATGTGCCTGCCGTAGCGCCGCTGGTTCCCGCTGGTGCGCCGGCTGCGGATGAGGCCCTCGCGCTCGTAGAACCGCAGTGCGGAAGCGGGCACCCCGCAGCGCTCCACCATTTCACCGATGGTCAGTTCCTGCGCGACGGCCATGCCGCCAGCGTAGCTCAACCAATGTTCAGGTCGACCGCACCACGAGGGCCCCTGGTCACCGGGACGCAGCGGTCGGCGGAGCCGTTCGACGCGGCCAGCACGCGTTCGAGGATGCCCAGCGAGGTCTCCAGTTCGGAGATCTGCCCGCGGATGCGCTGCCGCGCCACCTCGAGGTCCTTCGCCAGCCCCGGCCCCGGCACGATGTACTCCGCGGTGCCTTCGACGCACGGCAGCAGCTGCGCGATCTTGCTGCTGCACAGCCCGGCCGAGTAGAACAGCTGGATCTGCACGACCTTGGCGACGTCGCTCTCCTGGAAACAGCGGTAGCCGTTGCCGTCGCGACCGGGCCGGAGCAGGTGCTCCTCTTCGTAGTACCGCAGGGCCCGCACGCTGACACCGGTCCGCCGGGACAGGTCACCGATCCTCATGGACAGAGATTAGCTTGACCCTCACGCCGGTGTGAGGGTTTAGCTTCGCCGCATGCCTACCGCAAGCCCGCTCCTGCGCCCCTACCGAGACGGTGCGCTCGCCCTGCCGAACCGCGTCGCGATGGCCCCGATGACCCGGGGCCGCGCCGACGACGCCACCGGTGTCCCGCACCCGCTGACCAGCCTGTACTACGCCCAGCGCGCCGGCGCCGGGCTGATCGTCACCGAAGGGATCTGGCCCGTCCTGGTGGGCAAGAGCGGTCCCGGCATCCCCGGGCTCGCGACCGCCGAACAAGTCGACGGCTGGCGTGCGGTGACCACCGCCGTGCACGCCGCGGGCGGGCGCGTGTTCGCCCAGCTCTGGCACGCCGGGCGCGTCAGCCACCCGTCCGTGGTCGGCGAGCAGACGGTCGCCGCGTCGGCCGTGCGCGCCCAGGGCCGGATCTACATCGAGGGCGGCTGGGCCGAGACCACCACACCGCGTGAGCTGACCACCGAAGAACTGCCGCGGCTCGCCGAGGACTACGCGACCGCCGCGCGCAACGCGATCGAAGCGGGCTTCGACGGCGTCGAGATCCACGGCGCCAACGGCTACCTGCTGCACGGCTTCCTCGCCGACAACACCAACCTGCGCACCGACCGCTACGCCGACCGGATCCGGTTCCCGCTGGAGGTCACCGAGGCCGTCGTGGCGGCGATCGGCGCGGACCGCGTCGGCTACCGGATCTCACCGGGGAACCCGGAGAACGACCTGGTGGAGGCGAACTGGCCGGCCGTCTACCGCGACCTGCTGCACGAATTCACCCGGCTCGGGCTGGCCTACGTGCACCTCGTGGCCACCGAGGACCGCGTGTTCCCCGAGCTGCGGCCGCACTGGCAGGGGCCGCTCATCGGCAACGTGCACCAGGGGCCGCCGTCGAGCCAGGCCGCGGGGGAGCGGCTGCTCGAGGACGGCCTGGTCGACGTGGTCGCGTTCGGCCGGTTGTTCATCGGCAACCCGGACCTGCCGTCGCGGTTCGCCACCGGGGCGCCGCTGGTCCACGTGAGTGAGAAGCACCACTACGGCTCCGCGCTGGAGGGTTACGTGGACTTCCCCGCGGTCACGACGACGCGGTCGCCTTCTCCGGTGCCTGCTTGACGCCGTTCCCGTTCGGCTGAACCGCCGTGGCGGAGGCCGGCTTCACTTCCTTGGTCTTTTCCGAGCTGGAGGTGGCCGCCTCCGCGTCGGCGGGCGCGGTGACCGACTCGTCCTTCTCGTCCTCGATCGGGTCGAGCGCACCGGCGCTGCGGCTGAGTACCTCGTCGGCCGCGCGCAGCCGGGCCAGCGCCTGCTGCTGCAGCTCGGAGAGCTTGTTCACCTTGGTGGTGGCGTCGGTCGTGCGGCGCTCGGCGTCCCGCGCTGCCTCGTCGACCAGGCGCTTCGCCTCGGCGGTGGCTTCGTCGAGCCGCCGCTTGGCTTCGGCGGTGGCCTCCGCCAGCCGCCGCTCGGCCTGCTGCTTGCTCGCCGCGCGCTGATCGGCGACGTGCTTGTCCAGCGCCGCGTGGTCGGCCGAGAGCTTGGCGTCGAACTCCATCTCCAGCGACCGGCGCTTGCGCTCGGCCTCGATGTCGAGCCGCTCGCGGTGGCGGGTGGCGTCCACGGTCAGGCGCTGCACCTCGGCGCGCGTGGCGTCCAGTGCGGCACGCTGCTCGCGCTGGATGGCGTCGGCCTGCTTGTCCACTTCGGCCAGCAGCTTGGTGTAGCGCTCGCGGAGCTTGTCCGCGGCCTCGGTGGTCGCCGTCCAGTGGCTCTCGGCGGCCACCTTCGCGCGCTGGGTGATCTCCTCGGCGCGCATCTGGGCGAGCTTGACCGTGCGCTGCATGCGCTCGTCGAGGTCCTCGAGCCGCTCCGGCGGCTTCTTCAGCTCCTCGACCCGCGCGTGCATCTTGCTGATCTCGCGGCGGGCGTTCTCCAGCTCTCTGGCCATGGTGTTGGCCTGCGCCGCGGCCGAATCGCGCTCGGCCATGATCCGCCGCACCTGCGCCTCGACGTGGTCGAGGTACTGCAGCACCTGACTGCGGTCGAACCCGTGCCACGCCTGTCCGTATTCACGACGGAGGGGCAGGAACCCGGTTTCGCGTTCGGAGGACCGTCCAGCACTTCCAGCCATGCCTCCGACGTTACCCGCGTCCGGGACCGCGCCCGCGTTCGACCTGCCCTACCAATGGAATCCCTTGGTCAATCGGGCCAGTGCGGTGGCCGCTTTCGAGAGGTGACGTTCGCCACGGCCGAGCTTGAGCCCGCCCGAACCGCCGGCCGCCGCGGAGTCCGGGAAGATGCGGAAACCCTGGTACGCCACGGCATCCGTGAGCGCGGGGGTGAGCGTGTAGGCCAGTCCGATGGCCTGGCCGATCGGCGTGCCGATGTGCTTCGGGCGGTCCTTGAGCGCCTTCAGCACCATCTCCGCCGCCTGATCGGGTGATTTGGTCGGGAAGGCGTCGTAGATCTTCGTCGGGCGGATCATCGGCGTGCGCACCAGTGGCATGTGGATGGTGGTGAAGGTGATCCCGTCGCCGTGTGTTTCGGTGGCGGCGATGCGCGAGAAGTAGTCGAGCGCGGCCTTCGAGGCGGCGTAGGCGGAAAACCGCGGCGCGATGCCCTGCACGCCGATCGAGGACACGTTCACGATGTGCCCGAACTTGCGCTCGGACATGTGCGGCAGCACGGCGAGGATGAGCCGGACCGCGCCGAAGTAGTTGATCGCCATCGCGCGCTCGTAGTCGTGGAAGCGGTCGTAGGACAGCTTGATCGAGCGGCGGATGGACCGGCCGGCGTTGTTCACCAGCATGTCGATGCGGCCGTGCTCGGCCAGCATGGCGTCGACCGCCTTGTGCACCGACTCCTCGTCGGTCAGGTCCGCCGGGTACACCGAGGCGTGCCCGCCCGCGGTGATGATCTCGTCGCGGACCTCCTCCAGTTCGTGCCGCCGCCGGGCGACCAGCAGCGGCACCCCGCCCTGCTCGGCGACCTTCAGCGCGGTCGCCCGGCCGATGCCCGATGACGCGCCGGTGATGATCACGCGACGGCCGTCCAGCTCACCGCGCGGACCGTGCTTGCGCGCGCGGAACGGGTCGAGGTGCTCGCGCCAGTAGCGCCACAGGGCGGGCGCGTAGTCCTCCAGCCGCGGCACCTCCACGCCGGACCCGGCCAGGGCCTTGCGCGTGCTCGCCGAGGCGAACATCGACGGGAAGGTCATCGTCTCCAGCAGCACCGGCGGGATGCCGAGCCGTTCGAGCACCGCGTCGCGCGCGAGGGACACGCCGGGGATGTTCTCGCTGAACCGGACCAGCTTCAGCACCCCGCGCGAGAGCCGCTCGTCCAGTTCGGTGGTGATCACCGGGGCCCCCGCGGCCTTGGCGAAGGCGTTGTAGACGTCGGTGACCGGCTGCGGCTCGGGGTTGACCAGGTGGAAGACCTGCCCGTCGAGCCCCGGCTTGAGGCTCAGCTCGACCAGCGCGTCGGCCACGTAGTCGACCGGGACCAGGTTGGTGTCGCCGATGTCCGGCCCGACCAGCGGCAGGCTGGGCAGCGCGGTCAGCCGCGAGATCGCCGGGAAGACGTAGTACGGGCCGTCGATCTTGTCCATCTCGCCGGTGCGCGAATGCCCGACGACCGCGGCGGGCCGGTAGATCCGGTACGGCACCTCGTGCTGCTCGCGGACCAGGCGTTCGGCTTCGAACTTGGTGCGGTGGTACGGGGTCGGCAGGCGCTGCCCGGCGTCGAACATCTCCTCGGTGAACACGCCCTCGTAGTCACCGGCCACGGCGACGGACGACACGTGGTGCAACCGGCCCGCGCGCAGGTCGGCGGCCAGCGCGAGCACCTGCTGGGTGCCTTCGACGTTGGCGCGGGTGCTCTCTTCGTCGTCGGCGGTGAGGTCGTACAGGGCGGCCAGGTGCATCACGTGGTCGACTTGGCCGCGCAGCTCCTCGCGGGTGCGCTCATCCAGGCCGAGCAGCGGTTCGGTGAGGTCGCCGGTGACCAGTTTCACCCGTTCGGGATGCGGCCAGTCGTCGACGAGCGCGGCCAGCCGGTCCCGCGAGGCCTCGCGGACGACCAGCGTCACCACGTCGACCTCCTCGCGGGTCAGCAGCAGCCGCGTGAAATGGCGGCCGATCAGCCCGGTCGCCCCGGTCACCAGGAAGGTCGCCATTTCTCCTCCAGAATTCGGCCGCACGGAGCCCGCCGGGGCATTGTGCCACCGCGTCCGGGGGACAACCGTGATCAAAGGCCCCTAGTGTGGGCTGCACCGGCACTCGCCGGATATGAGTAAAGTTGTCTTTACCCGACGGGAACCGGCCGGCACGCGCGGTCGTTATACCCGATGCAAGGTGCCAGTAGATCCAGGAGGATCAGGTGCGTTCCAGCAGCAACCCCGCGTTCCGGCGGCTGCCCGTGGGCGGCGGCGGAACCCAGTACGGGCCGAACACGGGCTTCGGCCAGCCGCAGGGTGGCGTGCCCGGTTACGGCCCGCCGCAGGCCCCGGCCGGCTCCGCCGACCGGCCCATGACCGTCGACGACGTCGTCATCAAGACCGGGATGAGCCTCGGCGTCGCGCTCATCACCGGCATCATCACCGCCATCTGGGCGCAGGGCCAGGTCGCGGCCAACGCGATGGGCCCGGTCTTCGGCGCGCTGATCGGCGGCATGCTCGTCGGCCTGGTGATCTCGCTCGTCATCATCTTCAAGCAGAAGCCCAGCGGTCCGCTGACGCTGGCCTACTCGGCCGCCGAAGGTGTGTTCCTCGGTGCCATCTCCGGCGTGTTCGAGATGCTCTACCCGGGCATCGCGCTGCAGGCCATCATCGGCACCGCCGGTGTCTTCGTCACCATGCTGGTCGTCTACAAGACCGGCGCGGTGAAGGTCACCCCCAAGCTGACCAAGTGGATCGTCGGGGCCGTCGTCGGCGCCGGGATCCTCATGCTGGTCAACCTGGTGACCAGCTTCTTCGGCTTCAACCCGCTGCGTGACGGCGGGCCGATCGCGATCATCTTCAGCCTCGTGGTGATCGGCATCGCGGCGTTCTGCTTCCTGCTCGACTTCGACCAGGCAGACCGGATGATCCGCGAAGGCATGCCGTCGAAGTGGGCGTGGTTCGCCGCCTTCGGCCTGATGACCACGCTGGTCTGGCTGTACCTGGAAATCCTGCGGCTGCTCTCGTACCTGCAGAGCGACTAGCCCTGGGGTCCTCCCCAAAGCGGGCGGTATCCGGTGACTCCGGGTGCCGTCCGTTTCTTTTTGCTTCACGTTTCGCTGAAACCGGGGTGCGCGCGGGGGTGGCGGTGTTAGATACGCCGCGTCCCGATCCGTTTCTCATCATTGTGAGGCACCCGTGAGTGTCCCCCCTCCGCCGTCGCAGCCCCAGGCCCAGCCGGGTCCGTACGGTCCCGCGCCTGGGCAGCCGGACGGTGGCTTCGGCGCGCCGCCCCCACCCGCGCCGAAGAAGAACAAGGCGCTCGGCCTGCTGCTGAAGATCGGCGTGCCGGTGCTCGTGGTCCTCGTGGCCGGCGTCATCGGCATCCTGAACTTCGTCGACTCGCCCGCCACCTCCAACGTCGGTGACTGCCTCAACGTCACCCAGTTCAACTCGACGACGGAGCCGACCAAGGCCGACTGCGCCGCGCCGGAGGCGAACCTGCGCATCGGCGCGAAGCTCGACGGCAGCGGCGGTGCCTGCCCGGCGGGCGGCACCTACGACGAGTACACGGTCAGCGGCCGCGGTTCCTACAAGCTCTGCCTGGTGCTCAACGTCAAGCAGGGCGAGTGCGTGGCGAACTTCAGCGCGGGCGAGACCGGCTACAAGCGCGTCCCGTGCACCGACCCGAGCGCCGAGGTCGAATTCCTGAAGGTCGCCGAGGGCGTGGCCGACGAAGCGCTGTGCGAGGGCACGGAGGCGGAGAAGGTGCTCACCTACCCGCAGCCGGCCACCACGCTGTGCTTCCGGCAGGTCCAGGCGTAGCTCCACCCGAGAAGGGCACCTCGTCGCACTCTGTGGGACGAGGTGCCACGGAGCGGACCGGCCACCTACCTTCGGGGCGTGACGACCGAGTCCAAAGTGTTCTCCACCTTTCCGACCTCTTGCGCCGCACCGGAACCCCGTCCCGAAGAGCCGGTGCGCGTGGTGCCGCTGGCCATCGCCGGTGCGCTCGCCCTGGCTCTGACGTGGTACGTCTGGGCTTCCTACGGTGCGAAGAACGGGGTACTGCTGGCCCTCGGCTTCGGCCTGGGGCTGGCCCTGTTCCACTCCCGCTTCGGCTTCACTTCGGCGTGGCGTCAGCTGATCGCCGTGGGCAACGGCCAGGGGCTGCGGGCGCACACCTTGTTGCTGGGCACCGCGACCACGTTGATCGCGTTGATCGTCTCCACCGGGTCCGGCCTGTTCGGCTCGGTGCCGAAGGCGACCGGCGGCCCGATCGGGCTCGCGTTGTTCGCCGGGGCGGTGTTGTTCGCGATCGGCATGCAACTGGGCGGTGCCTGCGCTTCCGGCACGTTGTTCGCGGTCGGGTCCGGGCAGTCGGCGATCGTGCTGACCCTCGGCGGGTTCATCGCCGGTTCGGTGCTCTACACCTGGGCGTTCCCGTTGTTCGACGGCTGGCCCTCGCTGCCGGGCGTGCTGTTGTCCGACCACGTCGGGTGGTTCGGTTCGTGGGTGATCACCATCGCCGCGCTGGCCGCGATCGTCTACGTGACGAAACTGGTGCAGGCGCGGCGGAACCCGCCACCGGTGGACGTGGTCCCGACCGCGCGGGGCTTCGCCAGGATCCTGCGCGGCTCGTGGCCGATCCTGGTCGGCGCGGTGGTGCTCGGCGTGCTGGCCGGCGCGGTTTTCCTGGTGTCCGGCGGGATCTGGGGCGTGACCTTCGCCTTCGCCCTGTGGGGCGCGAAACTGCTCCAGCTGTTCGGGCTGCACCCGGAGGCGTGGGAGTTCTGGCAGGGCACGAGCAACGCCAAGGCACTGGCGAGTCCGGTGTGGACGGACAAGACCACGCTGACCAACGTGGGCATCATGATCGGTGCCGCGATCGCCGCCGCCGCGGCGGGCGCGTGGAAGATCCACAGCCAGATCCCGTGGCGGACCGCGCTGGCCGCGGTGCTCGGCGGCGTGCTGATGGGCATCGGCGCGCGGCTGGCCGGCGGCTGCAACATCGGCGCCTACCTCGGCGGCATCTCCGTGGGCAGCCTGCACGGCTGGCTGTGGGGCCTGTTCGCGTTGGGCGGGACCTGGATCGGGTTGAAGCTGCGGCCGCTGTTCGGGCTGGGGATCCCGAAGCCCGCCGACTCGGTCTGCTGAACGCTATGAGTGGGGCATTACTTGCGTTGATTGCTAGTAATGCCCCACTCATAGCATTCGCGGGGGACTACGAGAGGCGTTCCAGGACCAGGGCCATGCCCTGGCCCCCGCCGACGCACATGGTTTCCAGGCCGAACTGCTTGTCGTGGTGCTGCAGCGAGTTGATCAGCGTCGAGGTGATCCGCGCCCCGGTCATGCCGAACGGGTGGCCGACCGCGATCGCGCCGCCGTTGACGTTCAGCCGCTCGATGTCGATGCCGAGGTCCTGGTAGGACGGGATGACCTGCGCGGCGAACGCCTCGTTGATCTCCACCAGGTCGATGTCGCCGATGGCCAGCCCGGCCCGCTCGAGCGCCCGGCGGGACGCCTCCACCGGACCGTAGCCCATGATTTCCGGTGACAGCCCGGAAACCCCGGTCGACACCACGCGCGCCAGCGGCGTGATGCCGAGTTCCTTCGCCTTGACGTCGGACATGATCACCAGCGCCGCGGCACCGTCGTTGAGCGCGCAGCAGTTGCCCGCGGTGATCCGGCCGTCCGGGCGGAACACCGGCTTCAGCCCGGCGACACCCTCCAGCGTGACCCCGGCGCGCGGGCCGTCGTCCTTCGAGACGATCGTGCCGTCGGGCAGGGTCACCGGCGTGATGTCCTTGGCCCAGAAGCCGTCGGCGATCGCCTTCTCGGCCAGGTTCTGCGACCGGACGCCGAACTCGTCCATCTCCTCGCGCGAGACGTTCTTCAGCCGCGCCAGGTTCTCCGCGGTCTGGCCCATCGCGATGTAGACGTCGGGCAGCTGCCCGTTCTCGCGCGGGTCGGTCCAGCTGTCCGCGCCCTGCTCGGCGGTCGCCTTCGTGCGGGCCTCGGCCTCGGCGAACACCGGGTTGTGCGTGTCGGGCCACGAGTCCGAGCTGCCCTTGGAGAAGCGCGAGACGGTCTCGACACCGGCGGAGATGAACACGTCCCCTTCACCGGCCTTGATCGCGTGCAGCGCCATCCGGGTGGTCTGCAGGCTGGACGAGCAGTAGCGGGTCACCGTGCAGCCGGGCAGGTGGTCGTACCCCAGCTCCACGGCCACCGCGCGGCCCATGTTGAACCCGGACTCACCGCCGGGCAGGCCGCAGCCGAGCATCAGGTCCTCGATCGCGGTGGGGTCGAGCTGCGGCACCTTGGCCAGCGCGGCGCGCACCATCTGCACGGCGAGGTCGTCCGGCCGCATGTTCACCAGCGAACCCTTGTTGGCGCGCCCGATGGGGGAACGCGCGGTGGACACGATCACGGCTTCGGGCATCGTGGGGCTCCTTTAGTCAACTAAGCGGGCGCTCACCTCCATCCTCCACGCTCAGCGCCGCAGGGCAAGCCCCGGGCCGGTTAGGGTGGAGGCGCGCCCCGACCGGGCGCACCTTTGCGCAGAACAGGAGCCGGGAGTGCAGTACGCCGAACACATCATCGACCTGGTGGGCAACACCCCGCTGGTGAAGCTCAACGCGCTGGCCGAGGGGCTCAAGCCGCTGGTGCTGGCGAAGGTCGAGTACGTCAACCCCGGCGGCAGCGTCAAGGACCGCATCGCGCTGCGCATGGTGGAGGCGGCCGAGCGCTCCGGCGAGCTCAAGCCCGGCGGCACGATCGTCGAGCCGACCTCGGGCAACACCGGCGTCGGGCTCGCCATGGTCGCCCAGCGCAAGGGCTACAAGTGCGTGTTCGTCTGCCCGGACAAGGTCAGCGAGGACAAGCGCAACGTGCTCAAGGCCTACGGCGCCGAGGTGGTGGTCTGCCCGACCGCCGTCGCGCCGGAGCACCCGGAGTCCTACTACAACGTCTCCGACCGCCTGGTCGGCGAGATCGAGGGCGCCTGGAAGCCCAACCAGTACGCCAACCCGGAGAACCCGGCCAGCCACTACCACTCGACCGGCCCGGAGCTGTGGCGGCAGACCGACGGCCGGATCACCCACTTCGTCACCGGCGTCGGCACCGGCGGCACCATCTCCGGCACCGGGCGCTACCTCAAGGAGGTCAGCGACGGCAAGGTGAAGATCGTCGGCGCGGACCCGGAGGGCTCGGTCTACTCGGGCGGCTCCGGACGGCCGTACCTGGTCGAAGGCGTCGGCGAGGACTTCTGGCCGGAAACGTACGACCGTTCGGTCGCCGACGAGATCATCCCGGTCTCCGACGCCGACTCCTTCCACATCACCCGCCGCCTCGCCCGCGAAGAGGGCCTGCTGGTCGGCGGCTCGTGCGGGATGGCCGTGGCCGCGGCACTGGAACTGGCCGGGCGGTGCACCGAGGACGACGTGATCGTGGTGCTGCTGCCCGACAGCGGCCGCGGCTACATGGCCAAGGTGTTCAACGACTCGTGGATGGCCTCGCACGGCTTCCTGCCCCCGGACTCGACCGGCGCCACCGTCGGTGACGTGCTCCGCCGCAAGGACGGTGCGCTGCCCGACCTGGTGCACAGCCACCCCAACGAGACGGTCGGCGAGGCCGTGGCCATCCTGCGCGAGTTCGGCGTGAGCCAGATGCCCGTGGTCAGCGCGGAGCCGCCGGTGATGGCCGCCGAGGTGGTCGGCGCGGTCAACGAGCGCGATCTGCTCGAGGCGCTGTTCACCGGCAAGGCCGCGTTGTCCGACCGGCTGGAGACGCACATGTCCCCGCCGCTGCCGACGATGGGCGCCGGGGAGCCGGTCGGTTCGGCGATGACCGCGCTCACCGCCGCCGACGGCGCGCTGGTGCTCGTGGACGGCAAGCCCGCCGGGGTCGTGACCAGGCAGGACCTGCTCGCCTTCCTCGCCGGGAAGTAGGCCGGTTCCAGCGCGTGGCGGGGTCGGGGCGTTACGCGCACTCCACCCCGCCATCAGATAGCGTGTGCTCGAGTTGAGTGAACAGTTCAGGCCCACGTCAAGGGGGTTCAAGACCCACATGAGTGCTCCGCAGCCACCGGACC
Organism: Saccharothrix sp. AJ9571; assembly: GCF_021725495.1. Taxonomy (NCBI): domain Bacteria; kingdom Bacillati; phylum Actinomycetota; class Actinomycetes; order Pseudonocardiales; family Pseudonocardiaceae; genus Saccharothrix; species Saccharothrix sp. AJ9571. The sequence goes on from NZ_CP091382.1 coordinate 3,511,398, forward strand.
AGCCTTGGGGCGGCGGGCAGCCGTCTCAAGGCCCGCCGAGCGGCCCCAACCCACAGCAGGAAAACCCGTTCGGTCAGGCCGAGCCGACCCAGGTCGTGCAGCCGGGCCAGCCGCCGGCCGGCGGTGGCCAGTTCGGCGACACCCCGGAACCGACGCAGGTGGTCCAGCCGGGGAGGCCCGGCGACGCCGGTGCCACCCAGGTGGTGAACCCGGTGCAGGGTGGCGGTGAGCCTGGCGCGGACTCCACACAACTGGTGCCCCCTGGCTCGCAGCCGCCACCGGCCATCCCGTACGCCCCGCCCCCCAGCGCGGCGGACAACCCGAACGCGGCCTTCGGCCACCAGCCCGGTGGCGGCTTCGGCGCTCCCGGCGGGTTCGACCCGTCCCACCAGCAGCAGCAGCAACACCCCGGCGGTTTCGGCGGACCCCCGCCCGGTGGGCCCGGCGGTTTCGGCCCGCCTCCCGGCGGCCCCGGTGGCTACGGCCCGCCTCCCGGCCAGGGTGGCTTCGGCCCGCCCCCGGGTGGTTTCGGCGGCCCGCCGCAGGGCGGTGGCGACAGCAGCAAGATGATCTCCATGATCATCGCCGGCGTGCTCGCGCTGCTGGCCGGGCTGTCGCTGATCGTCAACCTGATCAGCCTGATCGACGTGGCCACGCTGCCCGACCCGTGCGAGCACCTGTCCGGTGCCGCGCTGGAGCGGTGCCAGGGCATCGGGGTCGACTACGGCGTCGGCGCCGGCGTGATCATCATGTGGGTGGTCCTGCTGCTCGGCCTGGCCGGTGCGGTCGGCGGCGCGGTGCTGATCTTCCTGCGCAAGAAGCTCGCGCAGTACGTGCTGCTCGGCTCCGGTGGCCTGCTGGTCGTCTTCACCATCGTGGTGGCGGCGATGTACACCTTCGCCGGCAGCCTGATCTTCAACCTGTTCATCGGCCTGCTCGCCGCCGGTGCCGGGGTGCTCGGGTTCTTCCCGGCCACCCAGCCCTACATCGGCATGGAGAGCGGTTCGGCCTTCGGTGGCCAGCAGGGCCAGGGTGGCGGCTTCGGCGGTCCCGGCGGCCCGGGTGGTCCCGGTGGCTTCGGCCCGCCCCCCGGCCAGGGTGGGTTCGGCCCGCCGCCCGGTGGTCCCGGTGGTTACCCGCAGCAGGGCCCGCCCAGCGGTGGCTTCGGCCAGCCGCCCCAGGGTCCGCCGAGTGGTGGCTTCGGCCAGCCGCAGCAGGGTCCGCCCAGCGGCGGTTTCCCGCAGCAGGGTCCTCCCGGGCAGCACCAGCCGCCCGCGTTCGGGCAGCCGGGGCAGCAGCCCCCGCCGCCCGGTGGTTTCCCGCCGCCGCCGGGGCAGCAGCCCCCGCAGCAGTGGTGACCGGATGAGCAAGGGGTGCCCTCGGCCGAACAGCCGAGGGCACCCTTTTTTCGTGCCGGGACCGCTAGGGTGACGGCCTAGGAATCGCGACGCACCTGGGAGATCCCCGTGACGAATCCCTACGGATATCAGGCACAGCCGGGCCCTGGTTACCCCGGACAGCAGGGCTATCCCGCGGCGCAACGCCGGCCCAACGGGGCCACCGCGATCATCGCCGCCGTGCTCGGCCTGGTCCTCGCCGGGACCGCGGGCTACCTGCCGCTCGGCGAGTTGTTCATCGACCTGCCGTCCGGCGTGGACATCGGGGACCTGCCCGGTGGTGTGCTCACCTTCTACGGCCTGCTCACCGGGTGCGCGGTGTTCTCCCTGATCGGCGCGCTGATCACTTTCTTCCGGGCCACCGCCGGCGCGATCCTGCTGCTGATCGGCGCCCTGCTCGGGGCCGTCGCGGTCTTCCTCGAACCGGTGCTCTGGGACCGGGCGTACGGCCTCTACTTCGAAGCCGTCCTCGAATTCTCCAGGACCGAGGGCATCCTGCGGTTCATGATCATGGTGCTGGCGCCGCTCACGCTGATCTTCGCGGTGCTGCCGGCGACCTTCCGGTACCTGAGCCACAAACCGCAGGCCCAGCCGATCTACGGACCGCCGCAGGGATACCCGCCGCAACAGGGCTGGTGACGCCGTGCGGACCGCGGTGGCCGCCGGGGTGCTCGCGCTGTTCGGCGGCCTGTGGCACCTGTTCGGCCTGATCACGGCCGCGGTGGGCCTGATGACCACGCAGGCGGGCTGGTACCAGCTGGTGGTCGGTCTGGGGTTGAACCTGGTGGTCAGCGCGTTGCTGCTGCCGGGGTCGATCATGCTGTTGCGCCGCCGCCCGTACGGCAGGCTGATGGTCATCGCCGGGGTCTGCGCGGCCCTGCTGAGCTACCTGCTGGTGATCCTCAGCGGGCTCGCCGGGCTCAGCGAAAGCGCGGCAGGCGCCAGTCTCGCCATGGCCGGGGTGGTGCTGATGCTCACCCTCGTGCCCGCGGTCGTCACGCTGGGCCTGGTGCTGGTGCCCGCCACGAGCCACTGGGTCAACCACGGTTCCGGTGGTTCCCCCGACCAGCCGGTCGGACCCGGTTACGCTGACCGACCGATGGAGTGGCCACCCGGCCGGTGAATGGGGAGTACCAGTGACGCAGCCGAACTATCCGCAGTACCCGCAGCAACCGCAGTCCGGGGGTTACCCGGCGCAGCCGTACCCCGCCGGGCCGCCCGGATACCCGGGCATGCAGCCGAAGCCCAGCGGCGGCACCGCGATCACCGCCGGCGTGCTGGCCGTGCTCGGTGCGCTGTGGGCGCTGATCTCCCTGGTCGCCAGCATCGTCGTGCTCAGCGAGTACGGCAGCATGCCGGCGTACTCCTACATCGGCCTCGGCCTCACCGCGATCGAGGCGGTGCTGCTGCTCGTCGGCGGCGTCCTGCTGTTCATGAAGAAGCCGGCCGGCCGGTGGATGGTGATCGTCGGCTGTGCGCTGGTGGTGCTGACCTACGCGCTGGGCATGGTGATGACCGCCGTCGGCACGGCGGGCCTGGACAGCTCCGTCGGGGGCGCGGTGGTCGGCGGCGCGGCCGCCGGACTGGTCATCGTGGCCTTGCCCGCGATCGCCACGCTGGTGCTCGCAGCCGTCCCGCCGACCGGGCGCTACCTGCGGCAGAACGCCGCGCCGCAGCAGCCGATGGGCTACCCGCAGGGACCCGGCCCGCAGGGCTGGTGATCCCGGGCGCGGATCTGGGCGCGGCAGTATCGCCGCGCCGGGACCGCCGCGTCCACCCCCGGGCTCGCCGTCTCACTTTTTGGGACGGCGGCTCGCGGGTCGTACCCTGGGATCATGGTTGACGACGTCTTCAGGTTCGGGTTCGAAACGCGCGCGATCCACGCGGGCCAAGAGCCCGATCCGCGAACCGGTGCGGTCATCGTGCCGATCTACCAGACCTCGACCTACGCCCAGGACGGCGTGGGCGGTACGCGCGAGGGCGACTACGAGTACTCGCGCACCGCCAACCCCACACGCACCGCGCTCGAGCAGGCGCTGGCCTCACTGGAAGGCGGCCGCCACGGGCTGGCCTTCGCCTCCGGCATGGCCGCCACCGACGCCGTGCTGCGCACCCTGCTCCGCCCCGGCGACCACCTGGTCCTCGGCGACGACGCCTACGGGGGCACGTTCCGCCTGATCGACAAGGTGCTCACGCATTGGGGCGTGGAGTACTCGGTGGCGCACCTGTCCGACCTCGACGAGGTGCGCGCGGCGATCCGCCCGGAGACCAAGCTGGTCTGGTGCGAGTCGCCGACCAACCCGCTGCTCGGCATCGCCGACATCGCCGCGCTGTCCGGCCTGGCGCACTCGGCGGGCGCGCGGCTGGTGGTGGACAACACCTTCGCCACCCCGTACCTGCAGAACCCGCTCTCGCTCGGCGCCGACCTCGTGCTGCACTCGACCACGAAGTACCTGGGCGGCCACTCGGACGTGGTCGGTGGCGCGGTCATCACCAACGAGGACGAGCTGCGCGAGCGGCTGTTCTTCATGCGCAACACCTCCGGCGCGGTGCCCGGCCCGTTCGACGCCTTCCTCACCCTGCGCGGCATCAAGACGCTCGCCGTGCGCATGGAGCGGCACTGCGACAACGCCGAGCTGATCGCGAACGCGCTGGTCGCGCACCCGAAGGTGGCCAAGGTGTACTACCCGGGGCTGCCGGAGCACCCCGGCCACGAGGTCGCGGCGAAGCAGATGCGCCGGTTCGGCGGCATGGTCTCGTTCACCCACGCCGACGGGGAGCAGGCCGCGCTGGACACCGCCGCGCGGACCGAACTGTTCATCCTGGCGGAGTCGCTGGGCGGCATCGAGTCGCTGATCGAGCACCCGGGGCGGATGACGCACGCCAGCGTGGTGGGCTCGACGCTGCAGGTACCCGCGGAGCTGCTGCGCCTGTCCGTCGGCATCGAAGACAGCCGGGACCTGCTGGACGACCTGCTCAAGGCCCTCGGCTGAGCTTTCGCTGCCGGGCGCGGTGCCGAGTGGGCGCCGCGCCTCAGGGGCGGTAGTTCGAGTGACTGGTCTCGGTGCCGGTCTTCTCCGGTGTGTGCGGCAGCGAGGCGCCGTCCACGCAGCCACCGATCAGCTCGACGTGGTCGTCGTGGCGGACGTACTGGCCGGGGTCCCCACAGCCGGCGGCGTCCACGGTGTAGAAAGCCGCGCCGGTGAGCGCGACGGCCGAGGCCAGACCGGCGATCAGGGGCAGCACACCGACCGACCGGCCCGCGGTGAACACCCGTGACATGCTTTCGCTCCCTGTGGAAAACCGGTGACGAGCTTCAGGGTACCTGGTCCGGCAAAGGTCCTCTGCCGAAGTCGGTGAAGCTGGCATCATCCCCAGGCATGCAACTGGTTGATCTCGACCGGATCCAGGCGGCCCGGACCCTGTTGGCCGGCGTGGTCCGCAAAACCCCGATGGAGCACGCGCGTGACCTGCGGCGACTCCACGGCGGTCCCGTCCACCTCAAATGCGAGAACCTCCAGCGCACCGGGTCGTTCAAGATCCGGGGCGCCTACACCCGCATCCACGGGCTGAGCGAGGAGGAACGCGCGCGTGGTGTGGTCGCCGCGAGCGCGGGGAACCACGCGCAGGGCGTGGCGCTGGCCGCGGCCCTGCTCGGCGCGAAGTCCACCGTGTTCATGCCCCAGCGCGTCCCGCTGCCGAAACTGGCGGCGACCAAGGGATACGGCGCCGACGTGCACCTGCACGGCGACGTGCTGGAGGAGACGCTGGCCGAAGCGATCGCCTTCGCCGAGGAGACCGGCGCGGTGTTCATCCACCCGTTCGACCACCCGGACATCATCGCCGGGCAGGGCACGGTCGGGCTGGAGGTGCTCGAACAGGTGCCCGACGTCGCGACGATCCTGGTCGCCACCGGCGGGGGTGGCCTGGTCGGCGGGGTCGCCTCAGCGGTGAAGGCGGTGCGGCCGGAGGTGAAGGTGATCGGCGTGCAGGCGGAGAACGCGGCTGCCTTCCCGCCTTCGCTGGCGGCCGGGAAACCCGTCCGGCTGAGCTCACTGAGCACCATGGCCGACGGCATCGCGGTCGGCTCACCGGGGCCGGTCAGCTACGCCCACGTGTCCCAGATGGTGGACGACGTGGTCACTGTGACCGAAGAGTCTTTGTCGCGGGCGGTCCTGCTGTGCCTGGAACGGCGGAAGCTCGTCGTCGAACCCGCCGGCGCGGCGGCGGTCGCGGCCCTGCTGCAGCACCCGGGCGCCTTCGAACCGCCGATCGTGGCGGTGCTGTCCGGCGGGAACGTCGACCCGCTGCTGCTGTTGCAGATCATCCAGCACGGCATGAGCGCGGGCGGTCGCTACCTGAAGCTGCGGCTGCGGGTCCCGGACCGCCCGGGCTCGCTGGCCGGGGTCCTGTCGAAGGTGAGCGAGCTGGGCGCGAACGTCGTCGACGTCGAGCACTCGCGGATCTCGGGCGCCCTGCGCCTGGGGGAGGTCGAGGTCTCGCTGAACCTGGAAACCCGGGGCCCGGAACACTGCGCCGAAGTAGGCGCCGCCCTACAACGCGCCGGCTACACCGTCACCTAACTCTCCCACCCGCCTCCACGTCCACGCCCCCGAGTTCCACACTCACACACCCGAACCCCACATTCGTGCAGCCGAACCCCACACTCACGCACCCGAACCCCACACTCACGCACCCGAGTCCCACGTTCGTACCCGAACTCCACGTTCGTGCAGCCGAGTTCCACACCGGGCCTCGCGAGTCCCACGTTCCGGCAGCCGAGTTGCCCACCGGGGAGCACGAGTTCCACGTTCAGGGAGCCGAGTCCCACATTGGCGGGCGCGAGCCCCACATCCAGGCAGGTGAGCCCCGTATCCGGGCTCGCCGAGATCCCGACCCGGGCAGGCCGGAGACGCCCTGGCAGCACGCCCGAGTGTGGAACTCAGCTGCGTGAGCGCCGGACTCGGTTGCCTGAACGTGGAGTTCGGCTGCCTGAGTGTGGAAGTCGGCTACCCGAGTGTGGGGTTCGGGTGCGTGAGCGTGGGGGTCGGGTGCGTGAGCGGGGACTTGGCGGGGTGGGCATCGCTCGCGTGGGGCGAGCGATGCCCCGGTGGGTCAGAGGTTGCCGCGGCGTTCTTGTTCTCGCTCGATGGCTTCGAAGAGGGCCTTGAAGTTGCCCTTGCCGAAGCCCAGCGAGCCGTGGCGTTCGATCAGCTCGTAGAAGACCGTCGGGCGGTCGCCGATGGGCTTGGTGAAGATCTGCAGCAGGTAGCCGTCCTCGTCCCGGTCGACCAGGATCCGGTGCTCCTTGAGCGTCTCGATCGGCACGCGCACCTTGCCGATCCGCGCCCGCAGCTCCGGGTCGTCGTAGTAGGAGTCCGGGGTGTCCAGGAACTCCACACCGGCCGCGCGCATCGCGATGACCGTGTTCACGATGTCGTTGGTGGCCAGCGCGATGTGCTGGCAGCCCGCGCCGCCGTAGAACTCCAGGTACTCGTCGATCTGCGACTTCTTCTTCGCGATGGCCGGCTCGTTGAGCGGGAACTTCACCCGGTGGTTGCCGTTGGAGACCACCTTGCTCATCAGCGCCGAGTACTCGGTGGCGATGTCGTCACCGACGAACTCCGCCATGTTCACGAAGCCCATCACCCGGTGGTACCAGTCCACCCAGTAGTCCATCTTGCCCAGTTCGACGTTGCCGACGCAGTGGTCGACCGCCTGGAACAGCCGCTTCGGCGCGCCCTCCGGCCGCTTGACGGTGCTCTCGCGGGCCACGTACCCGGGCAGGTAGGGGCCGGTGTAGCGGGAGCGGTCGATCAGCGAGTGGCGGGTCTCGCCGTAGGTCGCGATCGAGGCGATGCGCACGGTGCCGTGCTCGTCGGAGATCTCGTAGGGCTCGTCGAGCACGGTCGCGCCCTGCGCGCGGGCGTGCTCGACGCACTTGTCCACGTCGGCGACCTCGAGCGCGAGGTCGGTGACGCCGTCGCCGTGGCGGCGGTGGTGATCCAGCAGCGGGGAGTCCGGCTTGACCCCGCCGTTGATGACGAACCGCGCCGAACCGGACTTCAGCACGAACGACTTCCGCTCGGGGTGCCCGGTCTCGGGACCCGAATAGGCGACCAGCTGCATGCCGAACGCCACCTGGTAGAACCACGCGGTCTGCGTGGCGTTGCCGGAGATGAAGACCACGGCGTCCATGGCCTTCACCGGGAACGGGTCGGCCGACGCGTCGTGGTCGACGAGGCCGACGAGCTGACGCAGCTGGTCATAGCTGACGTCGTCGAGTGCGCCTTGTGGGTCGAGTGTGTGCGTCATGCCACTGAGCATCAGCCTGCCGGGCAAGATGAGCAACAGTCGTCGAATTCACTGGGCAGTATGCTCAAGGAAACCGGGAACCCGCCGGTCAGAGTGGACAACCTGCGCAGGAGATCACCCATGTCCGAAGCCCTCGACGACCTCGACGCGCGCCTGCTCCTGCTGCTCACCGACGCCCCGCGCCTCGGCGTGCTCGAATGCGCGCGGCGGCTGGGGGTGGCACGCGGAACCGTACAGGCCAGGCTGGACCGGCTGGCCGCGAGAGGTGTGCTCGGCGGCTTCCCGCCGGAACTGGACCTGGGTGCGATGGGCTACGGGCTGACCGCGTTCGCCTGGCTGGAGATCGCGCAGGGCCGCCGGACCGAGGTGGCGGCGGCGCTGGCCGCGATCGAAGAGGTGTGCGAGGTGCACGCGACCACCGGGCAGGGCGATCTGTTCGTGCGCATGGTGGCCCGCGACAACGACGACCTGCAGCGGGTGATCGACGCGGTGGTCGGCGTGCCGGACGTGCTGCGAACCTCCACCTCGGTGGCGCTGTCCACCCCCGTCCCACCGCGGGTGCGCCCGTTGCTGGAGCGCACCGCGCGGGGGGCGTAGGGAGCCAGGCCCGATGCTATGAGTGGGGCATTACTTGCAATGAACGCAAGTAATGCCCCACTCATAGCATTCGGCGGTGGGTCAGTCGCGCGCGTGCTCGAGGTAGCGCTTCGCGGACCGCTGCACGATGCCGTGCGCGTCGGCGTTGATGGAGGAGTTCCACCACGCGCCGTGCAGCTTCTCGAACCGGTACGGCTCCAGGATTTCGGCGGCGTGCTTGACGATGCTCGGCCGCTCCGGGATCAGGTTCGGGTAGCTGTACATGAAGCCGACGAACTTGCGATCGGGGATGACCTGCACGATGTCGCCGGTGAGCAGGGCGCCCTGGCCCGCGGCGCCGTCGCGCCAGTGCAGCACCGTGCTGCCGTCGAAGTGCACGCCGAGGTTGATCAGCGTGAGGTCGTCGGCGAGCTGCTTGGAGTCGCCGCTCCACAGCTCGATCGAGTCGTCGGGGCGGGCGATCCAGTCCTTGTCCTTCTCGTGCAGGTAGATCGGCACGTTGAAGGCCTTCGCCCACTCCACCATGGTGGTGTAGTAGTGCGGGTGGCTGATGGCCAGTCCGGTGATGCCCCCGGCCGCCTCGACCGCCGCGACGATTTCGTCGTCGAGGTAGGTGACGCAGTCCCAGAGGAAGTTGCCCGAAGCGGCCTGGACCAGCAGCGCGCGCTGGCCGATGCCGAACCGGGGTTCGGTGCCGATTTCGATCAACCCTTCGCCCGGGTGTTCGATGCGTGCCGAATAGTCACCACTGGCCCGCATGGCGGCGAGAGAGGTCCAGGTTTGGCCGGACTGCGGGACGTACTGGCGTTCGTCCTCGCAGATCTGGCATTCGGTCTGTGGCGTCGCGTACTGGGTCCCGCAGGTCCCGCAAATAGGTAAGTCGCTCAAAACTGCCTCCCAAAGCTTTGCTTCGAAGCTAACCGGAAACATGCGCGCCCGGCCATGGGCACAACTCACGGCCGGGCGTGCATTTTTCAGGTCGGGATCTCAGCTGGAGAGGAAGCGGCGGCTCAGCCGGTGTACGGGACCGCCTTGACCAGCGTCACCTTCTGGGTGTTGCCGTTGGGCAGCTCGTACTCGCGAGCCTCGCCCTCCTTCGCGCCGAGCAGGGCGCGGCCGAGCGGTGACTCCGGGGAGTACACGTCGAGGTCGCCCTCGGCGCCCTCCTCACGGGTCGCGAGCAGGAACTTCTCGTCCTCGTCGTCACCGTCATAACGCACGGTGAGAATCTTGCCGGGCTCCGCGAGTCCGTCGTTGGCCGGGGCTTCGCCCACCTTGGCCGCGCGCAGCAGCTCCTGGAGGTGGCGGATGCGGGACTCCTGGTGGGCCTGTTCCTCACGGGCGGCGTGGTAGCCACCGTTCTCCTTGAGGTCGCCCTCTTCCCGGCTGTCGTTGATCTTCGCGGCGATGACCGGACGATTCTCGATGAGTTCGTCGAGCTCGTGCTTGAGCCTGTCGTAGGCATCCTGGGTCAGCCAGGTCACCTGGGTGTCGCTCACGGTCACCATCTCCTCGTCGGGCCTGCCGGTCTTGGGTATGCAAGCCGGCTACCTCGCCCGACGTGGCTCGCCGGCGAGGCAGGAATAAAGGAAAAACACGGCCCACCTCGGGCCGTGCCGGTAGATCAGCATAACACGAGGAGCGGCTCCCAGGCCGCTCCACAGACCGTTGAACGGACGTTGACCGCCCCGTTCACCCCGTTGGCCGCTATGGGGTTGACAAATATTCCGGTACTTCGTAAGAGCAACCGAATACGTCGGCGGTCACCGGGCGACCGCGGCTTTTGATCACCGCTTTCACCGCGGTGCCGCTCTCCCCGGGAGGTACGAGCACTTCCCGCCGCCCGCTCTCCGCGCCGGTGATGTCGCGCACCCGCACGATGCACACCCCGGGGCGCTCCGGCTCGTCGCGGGTCACGTCGACGGTGATCTCCATCGCGTCGCCGGGCAGCTCGGTGAACAACCGGCGCTCGCCCTCGATCGGCGCGGTGCCGAGGTTGGTGTAGGCCAGTACCGCCACCGCACCGCCGACCAGCAGGCCCGCCGCGCTCAGCGCCCACGTCCGCCACCGCTTCGGCGCCGGCCGTTTCGGCTTGCCGTAGCGGCCTTCCGGCAGGCGGGCGGGCGTTTCGGTGGGCAAACCGGGCCTCCGGGCCGTCTTGTCGGGGTGATGGGGACAATGGGGAAGGAATAGCTGAGGTGAGTATCCGCGTTGGCTGTCTGGGGGCTCGACGTGGGGTCAGCGCAGAGAAAGGATATGCCGGTTATGGGGCTTCGGCTGATGGCGGTGCACGCCCACCCGGACGATGAGTCCAGCAAGGGGGCGGCCACGATGGCGCGCTACGTCGCCGAGGGGCACGAAGTGCTCGTGGTGACCTGCACGGGCGGTGAGGCCGGCAGCATCCTCAATCCGGCGATGGACCGGCCCGAGGTGCTGGAGAACATGTCGGAGATCCGCCGCGAGGAGATGGCGCGCGCGGCGAAGATCCTGGGGGTGCAGCACCGCTGGCTCGGCTTCGTCGACTCGGGCCTGCCCGAGGGCGACCCGCTGCCGCCGCTGCCGGAGGGCTCGTTCGCCACCGTGCCGATCGAGGAGTCCACCGGCCCGCTGGTCGAGGCCATCCGCGACTTCCGCCCGCACGTGATCATCACCTACGACGAGAACGGCGGCTACCCGCACCCGGACCACATCCGCACCCACGAGATCTCGATGGCCGCCTTCGACGCGGCGGGTGACCCGGACGAGTACCCGGAGGCAGGCGACCCGTGGCAGCCGCTGAAGCTGTACTACGTGCACGGCTTCTCCCGCGCCAGGATGACCGCACTGCACGAGGCCCTGCTCGAGGCGGGCCTGGAGTCGCCGTATGAAGAGTGGCTCAAGCGCTGGAGCGACGACAAGCCGGACGTGATGGAGCGGGTGACCACCCGCGTCGAGTGCGGCGACTACTTCGAGCAGCGTGACGAGGCCCTCAAGGCGCACGCCACCCAGATCGACCCGGACAGCCGCTGGTTCGCCACCCCGCTGGAGATCCAGCGCGAGCTGTGGCCGACCGAGGAGTACGAGCTGGTCCGGTCGCTGGTGGACAGCACGGTTCCGGAGGACGATTTGTTCGCGGGCATCGTGGGGGCGGACGAAGGACGCCCCGCCAAGCTCTGAGAAGGTGAGCGCATGAGTTTCGTACTGCCGGACCTGGCCGTGGCACCGGTCACCGCGACAGCGGTGCTGGCCCAGCAGCCCGGCAACGGTGACAACGGCGGCCAGGGCGAGGACTTCGGCAAGTCCTCGCCCGTCGGCCTGCTCGTGTTGATCCTGTTCCTGATCGCCGTGGTCCTGCTGGTCCGCTCGATGACCAAGCACCTCAAGCGGGTGCCCGCCAGCTTCGACAACGACGAGGAACCGGCTCCGGCGAGCGAAGCCAAGCCCGCCGGAACCGAGACCGGTACCAAGGCCCAGGCAGCCGCCGAGACCAAGGCCGAGCCCTCCAGCTAGGCACGGGTCACCGGCACGCGTCCATAGTGGACGGCTCGGCCGCGGTGGCAGGCCCGGCGAGCCGTCTCGGCCGGAATCGGCGACACCGGAACAGTGGGTGACCGGTCCTGGTCCGGTACACCTGGTTTTCCCCGGCCGCCAGGTCCGTTGAGCCGCTGCGCGGCACAGCTTCCTCTGGAACGCTGGACCCATGTCGAACCGACTCGCCGCAGCGACCAGCCCGTACCTGCTCCAGCACGCGGACAACCCGGTCGACTGGTGGCCGTGGGGGCCGGAGGCGCTCGCCGAGGCCCAGCGCCGCGACGTGCCGATCCTGCTCTCGGTCGGATACGCCGCCTGCCACTGGTGCCACGTGATGGCCCACGAGTCCTTCGAAGACGAGGGCACCGCGGCGCTGATGAACGCGAACTTCGTCAACATCAAGGTCGACCGCGAGGAACGCCCGGACATCGACGCGGTCTACATGGCCGCCACGCAGGCGATGACCGGCCAGGGCGGCTGGCCGATGACCTGCTTCCTCACCCCGGAGGGCGAGCCGTTCCACTGCGGCACCTACTACCCGCCGCGCCCGCGCCCCGGGATGCCGTCGTTCCCGCAGTTGCTGGTCGCGGTGGCCGAGGCGTGGACAGAACGGCCGGACGAGCTGCGGGAGGGCGCCGGGCAGATCATGGCGCACCTCACCGAACGCACCGGCCCGCTGAAAGAGTCCGTTGTGGACGATGAGGCACTGGCCGGTGCGGCGGCGAAACTGGCCGAGGACGAGGATCGGGTCCACGGCGGGTTCGGCAGCGCGCCGAAGTTCCCGCCGTCCATGGTGTTGGAGTTCCTGTTGCGGCACCACGAACGCACCGGCTCCGCCGAAGCTCTGTCCATTGTGGAACGCGCCGCGCACGCGATGGGCCGCGGTGGTCTGTACGACCAGCTCGCCGGTGGCTTCGCGCGGTACTCGGTGGACGCCGGCTGGGTGGTGCCGCACTTCGAGAAGATGTTGTACGACAACGCCTTGCTGCTGCGGTTGTACGCGCACCTCGCGCGCCGCACCGGCTCCGACTTCGCCGAGCGGATCGCCGACGAGACCGCCGCGTTCCTGCTCCGCGACCTCCGCACCGAGGAAGGCGCGTTCGCCGCGTCGCTCGACGCCGACACCGACGGCATCGAGGGCCTGACCTACGTCTGGACGCCCAAGCAGCTCACCGAAGTACTGGGGGAGAAGGACGCCGAGTGGGCGGCCGAGCTGTTCCAGGTCACCGAAGCGGGCACCTTCGAAGGCGGCGCGTCCACGCTCCAGCTGCCGCTCGACCCGGACGACGAACCGCGGTGGAACGGCGTGCGCTCGGCACTGCTGCGTGCTCGCGCCGACCGGCCGCAACCCGGGCTGGACGACAAGGTGATCGCCGCGTGGAACGGGCTGGCGATCACCGCGCTGGCCGAAGGCGGCCTCGCCCTCGGCCGGACGCGCTGGATCGACGCCGCCGCCGAGGCCGCGCGGTACCTGGTCGACAACCACCTGGCCGACGGCAGGCTGCGCCGCAGTTCGCGGCACGGCGTGGTCGGGGACGCGGCCGGGGTGCTCGAGGACTACGCCTGCCTGGCGGACGGCCTGCTCGCGCTGCACCAGGCGACGGGCGAGGCGCGCTGGCTGGCCGACGCGACCGAACTGCTGGAGGTCGCGCTGACCCGGTTCGCCGACCCCGAGGTGCCGGGTGCCTTCCACGACACTGCGGACGACGCCGAGCAGTTGGTCCACCGGCCGTCCGACCCGGGGGACAACGCGAGCCCGTCGGGTGCTTCCGCGCTGGCGGGAGCGTTGCTGACGGCTTCGGCGCTGGCCGGTTCGGCGGCCGCGGGCCGGTATCGGGACGCGGCCGAGCAGGCGATCAGCCGCACCGGCGCGCTGTCTTCGCAGATCCCGCGGTTCGCCGGGCACTGGCTGAGCGTGGCCGAAGCGCTGCTGTCCGGTCCGGTGCAGGTCGCGGTGACCGGCCCGGACGCGGTTTCGCGTGCGGAACTGGTCGCCGAAGCCGCGCGGCAGGTGCACGGCGGCGGCATCGTGCTCGGCGGCGTGCCCGACGCCGAAGGCGTGCCGTTGCTCGCCGACCGGCCGCTGGTCGAGGGCGAGGCGGCGGCGTACGTCTGCCGCGGTTACGTCTGCGATCGGCCGGTGACCAGCGTGGAGGACCTGCGCGCGTCGCTCTGACCCGGTCTGTCCGCCGTCAGTGAACGGACCTCGCCTTGCCTGCTTTCCGGCGTAACGTCAGAAGCAACGTAATCATGTAATCAACGTTGCAACGGAGGCAGTGATGGGACGAGGATGGCGCGGACGAGGTGGCTACCAGCAGGCCGAGGTACCGCCTGCCGATGACGCGGCGGCGTGGTTCGCCGGCCGGTTGCCTGACGGCTGGTTCACCGAAGCACCGCGGGTCACGGTCGACCGGGAGGAGATCCTGCTGGTCGGCGAGCTGCCGGCGCTCGACGGCGACTTCGACGACGACGCTGCCCGCAGCGCTGCGGAGTCGGGCCGGATCAGCCGGTTCCGCGAGGAGACGCGGGACGAGCGCATCGAGATCGCCCGCCAGGCGGAACACCGCTACCAGCGGAAGGTCTCGTGGGGCGCGCGGCTCGGCGGCACGCAGGAGCTGTTCACCACGGTGTCGGCGCCGGTGATGACGCGACTGCGGCAGCCGGAGCGTCTGGTGCTCGACACGCTGGTCGACTCGGGTGTGGCGCGTTCGCGGTCGGAGGCGCTGGCGTGGGCGGTCCGGCTGGTCGGGGAGCACGCGGACAGCTGGCTCGGTGAGCTGCGGGACGCCATGTCCAAGGTGGACGACCTGCGGTCGAAGGGGCCGGACCTCGGTTGAGTGACGCGGGTCGCGTCGCGTTTGGTCCTGCGGCAGGCTGGTTACTAGTCAGTAGGTAGTAGCCAGCCCTTGGAGGAGCCGTGCCCGACCTCGAAGTCCAAGCCGAAGCGCTGACCGCGGTACTGGACGGCCGGTGGGCCGAACTCAAGCGCGGCGTCCGCGCGCAGATCGCGGAAGAGAAGTTCCACGACACCACCGATTTGGACACCGAGGCGCACCGGGCGCAGGTGCTGGAGCAGATGCAGGCGCTGGCGCGCACGGACCGGCCCGGCCTGGGCTACGACCCGGAGTACGGCGGTGGCGGGGACGTCGGCGGCTCGCTGACTTCGTTCGAGATGCTCGGTTTCGGTGACCTGTCGCTGATGGTCAAGGCCGGGGTCCAGTGGGGGCTGTTCGGCGGAGCCGTGCAGTTGCTGGGCACCGCGCGGCACCACGAGAAGTACCTGCGCCGCATCACCAGCCTCGACCTGCTCGGCTGCTTCGCGATGACCGAGCACGGGCACGGGTCCGATGTGCAGAACCTGCGCACCACCGCGACCTTCGACGATGGCGGCTTCGTCATCGACACGCCGGACGCGATGGCGGTCAAGGAGTACATCGGGAACGCGGCGCGCGACGGTGAGCTGGCCGTGGTGTTCGCGCAGCTGATCACCGGCGGCGAATCCCGTGGTGTGCACGCTTTCCTGGTGCCGATCCGGATCGACGGCAAGCCCGCGCCCGGCGTGACCATCGAGGACTGCGGCAAGAAGGCGGGCCTCAACGGAGTCGACAATGGACGGTTGTCCTTCGACAAGGTGCGCGTGCCGAGGGAAGCACTGCTGAACCGCTTCGCCGACGTGGCCGAGGACGGCACGTATTCGAGCTCGATCGAAAGCGACAACCGGCGCTTCTTCACCATGCTGGGCACGCTGATCCGCGGCCGGATCAGCGTGGCGGGCAGCGCGGGCAACGCGACCAAGCGGGCACTCGCCGTGGCGGTCCGGTACGCCGAGCGGCGGCGCCAGTTCTTCAAGCCGGACGGCGAAGAGGTCGTGCTGCTGGATTACCGGGCGCACCAACGAAAACTGCTTCCGGCTCTGGCCAAGACGTATGCCCTGCACTTCGCGCAGGAGGAACTGCTCAGCACCCTGCACGACCTCGGCCTCGAGCCCCCTGAGCAGGAACAACGCGAACTCGAATCGCGAGCCGCGGGCATCAAGGCCATCACCACCTGGCACGCCACTTCCACCATCCAGATGGCGCGCGAAGCCTGCGGTGGCGCGGGTTACCTGGCGGAAAACCTGCTGCCCGCCCTGAAAGCGGACACGGATGTCTTCACCACTTTCGAGGGCGACAACACGGTGTTGTTGCAGCTGGTCGCGAAGGGCCTGCTGACCAGTTACAAGGAACAGTTCTCGGACCTCAGCCCGTTCGCCACCGTGCGGTTCGTGGCCGAGCAGATCGTCGAATCCGTCATCGAACGCACCTCCGCGCGGAAGGTCGTCGAACGGCTGGCCACCGCGAGCGACGACGACGTCCTGTTCAACCGGGAATGGCACCTGAAGCTGTTCGAAGACCGGGAAGAACACGTGCTGGACGGCGTCGCCCGCCGCCTGCGCAAAGCCGTGGAGGAAGGCGATCCCTTCGACGCCTTCAACGATGCGCAGGACCACGTGCTGCGGGCGGGTCGTGTCCACGTCGATCGCCTGGTGCTGGAAGCCTTCACCGCCGCCATCGCACGCTGCCAGGACCCCACCGTCGCGGCGCTGCTGGAACGGGTCTGCGACCTCTATGCGCTGTCGAACATCGAAGCGGACCGGGCGTGGTTCCTGGAACACGGCCGCCTCACCTCGGCGCGCTCGAAGGCCGTGGTCGCCGCCGTGAACTCGCTGTGCGCCGAACTACGCCCACACGCGCGCACACTGGTGGACGGCTTCGCCGTGCCCGAACAGTTCCTGCGGGCACCGTTGCTCGATGCTTGAGACTTTGCTGGCGTTGTCCGTGGTAGTTCTCGCGTGAGTTTCAACAGAGCTTTCAACGATACGCTTGAGTCTCATGAGTCAGGACATTCGAGACTTCGTGAACAGCTCCGTGGACGTGCTGGCCTTCGGCGAGCCGACGCACCAGGAACCGGCCTTCGCCCGCGTGCGCAACGACCTGTTCGCGCAACTGGCCGACCTCGGCTTCCGGTCGATCGCCATGGAGACCGACCGCGTGGCCGCGCTCGCCGTGAACGCCTATGTCCAGGAGGGCAAGGGAACCCTCGACGAGGTGATGCGCTCCGGCTTCACCCACGGCTTCGGCGAACTGGACGCGAACCGGCGGCTGATCACCTGGATGCGGGAGTACAACGCCGACCGCCCGGCTGCCGACCGCCTGGCCTTCCACGGTTTCGACGCCCCAATGGAAACCATGAGCGCGCCGAGCCCGCGGCCCTACCTGGAACACGCGCGGGACTACCTGGGCCTGGATGACGACATCGCCGGTATCGCCGGTGACGACGAGCTTTGGAGCCGCACGGAAGCCGTCATGGATTACGGTCAGTCGCCAGGCGCCGGCCCTGAGGCCGCCCGCCTGCGATGCCTCGCCGATGACATGCTGGTCCTGCTGTATTCGCGGGCCCCCAAGCTGCTCGCCACCACTTCACGCGCGGCCTGGCTCAACGCCGAAGTGCACCTCACCGCTGGTCTCGGCATGCTGCGCTACCACGCCCAATGCGCGAAGCCGGTAGAGCCGATGCCCGCGCGGGTCTCAGAACTGGGCGCTGTCCGGGACGCGCTCATGGCGCAGAACCTGCTTTCGCTCCGCCGCACCGAATCCTTCCGCGGCGGGACCCTGCTTTTCGCGCACAACAAGCACCTGCAGGCGAGCGAAAACACCCTCGACATGTGGGACATGGAGCTTTCGTGGGCGCCCGCCGGTGCCATCTTCGCGGCTGTGTCGGATGAGCGGTACACCTTCGTCGCAGGCAGCCTGGGTCACAGCGAGGCCATCGCCCTCGGCGCGCCTCCGCCCGGTACTTATGAGGCCCACCTGCAACCGCTCTTCGAAGGCTGGGGCCTGAGCGCCCCCACGCTGCCGCCACTACAGGTGCGCACCGACACCACCCCGCCGCAGGGCTACTTCCCGCTGGACCCACCCACCCTGAACGACGCCACCGCCCTGCTGCACATCCCCTGACTCCGGGGCGAACAGCCAGGAAGCACCTGGCTGTTCGCCACGGCGGCAGAACGGTGCCGGGGTCAGGCCGTGCCTGGCGACGGCCTGATCATGGTGGAGACCAGCAAAACCGCTGCTAGGAGTACATGGCGAGCCAGATCGCGACGTAGTGCGAAGCGGCGGCCAGCACGGTGCAGGCGTGGAAGTACTCGTGGTAGCCGAAGACGTGGGGCCAGTGGTTCGGCCACTTGACGGCGTAGAAGATCGCGCCCGCGGTGTAGAAGGCGCCGCCGACCAGGAGCAGGACCAGGGCGGTGACGCCGGCGCTGGCCAGTAGTTCCGGCAGCACGAAGACGGCGACCCAGCCCAGTGCGATGTAGATCGGCACGCCCAGCCAGCGCGGGGCGGTGGGCCACAGCAGCTTCAGCGCCACCCCGGCGACGGCGCCGCCCCAGACGATGGCCAGTACGACGTAACCGGTGGGCTTGGACATGGCCAGCAGCGTGAACGGCGTGTACGTCCCGGCGATGAACAGGAAGATCATCGAGTGATCCGCCCGCTTCATCCACTGGTACGCCTTCCGGCTCCAGATGCGGCGGTGGTACAGCGCGCTCACGCCGAACAGGCCCAGCACCGTCAGGCCGTACACCGACGTGGCCAGCGCGGCGAGGCCGGACACCGTCGTGGCTGCCAGGGTGACGAGCGCCGCGGCGGCGACCAGCGAGACGAAGAACGACCAGAAGTGGATGTGCCCGCGCAGGCGAGGGCGGCTTTCGGGGCCCGGCTTCGGTTGTTGTTGCGTATCGGTAGCGGAGCTCACCTGTCCAAGATTACGGGACCGTAGGTCAAAACACAGTGCTCCGTGGCGCGCCCCACCACCTCCGCCGGGTTGCGTACGCTGTGCCGACGTGAGCGTTCGATCATTCGTGGCCGACATCGTGTACAGCGCGTACTCGCGGCGCCTCATCCAGCAGGCCGCGGGCAGGCACCCCCGGCACATCGCGATCATGCTCGACGGCAATCGCAGATGGGCGCGGGAGGCCGGCTTCACCGACGTCAGCGACGGCCACCGGGTCGGCGCCAAGAAGATCGCCGACTTCCTCAGCTGGTGCCGCGAAGCCGAGGTCGAGGTGGTCACCCTCTGGCTGCTGTCCACCGACAACCTCAGCCGCTCCTCCGACGAGATCGAGGCGCTGCTCGAGATCATCCCCGACGTGGTCGACGAGCTTTCCGGCCCGGAAACCGCGTGGCGCCTGCGCATGGTCGGCGCGCTCGACCTGCTCCCCGAGCACACCGCCAAACGGCTGAAGGCCGCCGCCGAGCGCACCGACGAGCGCACCGGCATGGAGGTCAACATCGCCGTCGGCTACGGCGGCCGCCAGGAGATCGCCGACGCCGTGCGCAAACTGCTGCTGCAGCACGCCGACGAGGGAACCAGCATCCGCGAGCTGGCCAAGATCCTCGACGTGGACCACATCTCCGAGCACATGTACACCTCGGGACAGCCCGATCCGGATCTCATCATCCGGACCTCGGGCGAGCAGCGGCTGTCCGGTTTCCTGCTCTGGCAGTCCGCCCACTCGGAGTTCTGGTTCACCGAGGCCTACTGGCCCGCCTTCCGCCGCGTCGACTTCCTGCGTGCGCTGCGTGACTACGCGGTCCGGCACCGGCGGTTCGGCTCCTGAACCCACCGGACCGTTTCAGCGGACCGTGAATGCCGATCCGGCTCACGAGCGCGTTGCCACATCCGGGGCCTGACTGGGGAATCCCGGAAAAGTCCACAGTGTCCCGTGATAACCGCACAGTGGACATTGACGTGCCACCCGAATCGGTGAGAGCTCGCAAATCCGGCTACCCAGCGTGGTAAAGGGCTGTTTCTCACTCCCTGTTCGTAACCTGCGACTGACCGTGAGATGACGGTTTGACGAATCACCTGTGTGGCTGCCTGCAGCGGCCGCCATACGCAGGTAGCTTGCGAAGTGATGGACCGCGACCCCTGCGGGCCATCACGGGAGGCCCCTGGTCGTGGCGGTCGTAGAAGGAGCGGGACATCCGCTCGTGATACGCACGAGTGGGCCGGCACCCGGCCCTCGTGGCCGCGAAGGCTGACGCGCACCGCGTCGAAGCCCGAGCGGACCAACCGGGGCAGTGCCCGGCCCAGCGAGTGCGGGCGTGGTGCCACGCCCACGAGGGAGATGCCGTCGTGACTGCGCAGCGTTTGCCCCGGAAGGCCTCCGGCCGCTCTTCGACCAGTGCCGACGGCACTGAGAAAGTTCTCGGATCCCCAGAATCCCCGCGGCACACCTATGTGCTCGACACCTCGGTCCTGCTGTCCGACCCCCGGGCCGTGACCAGGTTCGCCGAGCACTCCGTGGTTCTGCCGCTGGTGGTCATCAGCGAGCTGGAAGCCAAGCGGCACCACCCCGAACTGGGCTGGTTCGCGCGTGAGGCGCTCCGCCTGCTGGACGACCTCCGGCGCACCCACGGCCGGCTGGACGCCCCGGTTCCGATCGGCGAAAGCGGCGGCACGCTGCACGTCGAGCTGAACCACTCGGACCAGTCCGTGTTGCCGCCCGGTTTCCGCACCGACTCCAACGACCACCGCATCCTGGCCTGCGCGCTGAACCTGCAGGTCGAGCTCGAAGCGGTGACGCTGGTGACCAAGGACATCCCGCTCCGGGTCAAGGCGGGTGCGGTGGGGCTCGTGGCCGATGAGTACCGCGCGCAGGAGGTCACGCCCTCGGGGTGGACCGGCATGGCGGACGTCGACGTGCAGCAGCCGGTGCTCGACGCGCTCTTCCACGACGGGCCGGTCACCCCGGCCGAGTTCGGCCTCGACGAACTGGGTGAACTGCCCTGCCACACCGGCCTGCGGTTGCTGGCGGGCAGCTCCAGCGCGCTCGGCCGGATCACCCCGGACAAGCGCATCCGCCTGGTCCGCGGGGACAAGGAGGCCTTCGGGCTGCACGGCCGGTCCGCGGAGCAGCGGATCGCGCTCGACCTGCTGCTCGACCCCGAGGTCGGCATCGTCTCGCTGGGCGGGCGGGCCGGTACCGGCAAGTCGGCGCTCGCGTTGTGCGCCGGGCTCGAGTCGGTGATGGAACGCCGCGCGCACCGCAAGGTCGTGGTGTTCAGACCGGTCTACGCGGTCGGCGGGCAGGATCTCGGCTACCTGCCCGGCTCGGAGTCGGAGAAGATGCAGCCGTGGGCGCAGGCGGTGTTCGACACCCTCGGCGCGCTGGTCAGCCAGGACGTGCTGGACGAGGTGTTCGACCGCGGCATGCTCGAGGTGCTGCCGCTGACGCACATCCGCGGCCGTTCGCTGCACGACGCCTTCGTGATCGTCGACGAGGCGCAGTCGCTGGAGCGGAACGTGCTGCTGACCGTGCTCTCGCGGCTCGGCACGGCGTCGCGGGTGGTGCTCACGCACGACGTGGCGCAGCGCGACAACCTGCGCGTGGGGCGGCACGACGGGGTTTCGGCGGTCATCGAGAAGCTCAAGGGCCACCCGTTGTTCGCGCACATCACGCTGACGCGGTCGGAACGCTCACCGATCGCCGCCCTGGTGACCGAAATGCTCGAGGACCACTAAAGAGTCCGTAAGTGCCGTGAATGTGGCTTTCACAGCGAAATACGCCGTGAAAGCCACATTCACGGCATCACCAGCCGGCGGGGAGGGGGCGACCTTCGGCGAAACCGGCGGCCGACTGGATGCCCAGCACCGCCCGCTCGTGGAACTCCTCCAGCGTGCGCGCGCCCGCGTAGGTGCACGCCGAGCGCACGCCCGAGCCGATCGAGTCGAGCAGGTCTTCCACGCCGGGCCGGGTCGGGTCCAGTGCCATGCGCGAGGACGAGATGCCCTCCTCGAACAAGCCCTTCTTCGCCCGCTCGTAGACGTTGTCCGTGCGGGTGCGGGCACCGACGGCCCGCTTCGACGCCATGCCGAACGACTCCTTGTACGGCCGCCCCTGCTCGTCGTAGCGCAGGTCGCCGGGGGATTCGTGGGTGCCGGCGAACCACGAGCCGACCATCGCGGCCGACGCGCCGGCCGCCAGCGCGAGCGCGATGTCGCGCGGGTGCCGCACGCCGCCGTCCGCCCACACGTGCTTGCCCAGCTCACGGGCCGCCGCCGCGCATTCGGTGACCGCGGAGAACTGCGGCCTGCCGACGCCGGTGGCCATCCGCGTGGTGCACATCGCGCCGGGGCCGACCCCGACCTTCACCACGTCGGCACCGGCGGCGATCAGGTCGCGCGTGCCCTCGGCGGTGACCACGTTGCCCGCGACCACCGGCACCGCGGGCGAGACCGACCGGACCGCCTTCAGCGCGGCGATCATCTTCTCCTGGTGCCCGTGCGCGGTGTCGACCACCAGCACGTCCACGCCGCCGTTGAGCACGGCTTCCGCCTTCGCCGCCACATCGCCGTTGACGCCGATCGCGGCGGCCACGCGCAGCTTGCCGGAGGCGTCCAGCGCGGGCGAGTAGATCTCCGCCCGCAGCGCCGCGACCGGCGTGAGCACGCCCGCGAGCCGCCCGGTCTCGTCGACGCCCAGCGCGAGCCGGTCGCCGTGCTCGTGCAGGCGCTCGAAGACTTCGCGCGGAGCAGTGTCCAGCGGCACGGTGACCATGGCCGGGTCGACGATCTCGGACAGCCGCGCGAACCGGTCCACGCCCTGGCAGGCCTCCTCGGTGACCACGCCGGTGGGCCGCCCGTCCGCGTCGACCACGACGACCGCGCCGTGGGCCCGCTTGCCGACCAGGTTCAGCGCGTCGGCGACGGCGTCCCCGCCGGTCAGCACGAGCGGGGTGTCCCAGACGACGTGCCTGCTCTTGACCCAGGCGGTGATGTCGGCCACGGCGGCCGGGTCCACGTCCTGCGGCAGCACCACCAGCCCGCCGCGGCGGGCCACCGTCTCGGCCATCCGGCGGCCGGCGACCGCGGTCATGTTCGCCACCACCACCGGGAAGGTGGCACCGGTGCCGTCCGCGGTGGCCAGGTCCACGTCGAACCGGGACTCCACGTCGGAGCGGTTGGGGACGAGGAAGACGTCGTCGTAGGTCAGGTCGTTGGCGGGCCGATGGCCATCCAGAAAGCGCACGAGGACAGCGTAGTTCGGCCGCGCCTCCGGCGCGGCGGGCGAGGTCGCTTTGAGCCGGTCATCGGGACGAACACGTCGTGCCGCTGGGCGGCCCGGCGCGCCCATCCCGATGACCGGCGCGACCTCGCGGTCAACGGGGGGCGATGGCGGTGCCGGTCCGGTACAGCTCGATGAGCAGGGGGCGCAGCCGTTCCCCGGTGGGCGTCAGGCGGTGGCTGGTCCGCGGCGGGAAGCCCGGCAGCGCGGTGCGTTCGGTGAGGCCGCGTTCGGCCAGCGTGGTCAGCCGTTCGGTCAGGACCTTGGCGGACAGGCTGGGCAGCGCCTCCCGCAGTTCGCCGAACGAGCGCGGACCGGCCATCAGTTCACGCAGCACGAGCGTGGTCCAGCGGCCGGAGATCGCGGCCAGCGCGATTTCGACCGGGCAGTCCGGTTCCGGGCGGCGCGTGCGGCCACGGGCGTCCGGCACCAACTCGGCGTCGTAGGTTTCCGTTTGGTGACCTTCGAGGGCATCGGCTTCGCTGAGCACATGTCCAGTCTGCGCCTCACCGGCGACGCCCAGAAGCACCCGTTCGTTTTCGCCGACGCCTTCAACAGCGGCGACAGCGACCTCGTCGAGCAGGTCTACGAGCCCGGCGCCGTGTTCGTGCGCCGCGACGGCACCGGCGTCACCGGGGTCGAACGGCGCCGGGCGAACGAGGAGTTCCTGCGCCTCGGCCTGCCGATCACCGTGCGCCCGCGCCGGGTCGACGTGGTCGGCGACCTCGCGCTGCTGATCGTCGACTGGACGGTCGGCGACAGCATCAGCGGCACCGCGACCGACGTCGCCCGCCGCGGCGAGGACGGGCTCTGGCGCTACGTGATCGACAACCCGTTCGGCGCGTCAGTCCCAGCCGGCTGAGCCGGACTTCTCGTCGCCGATGGTGGTGCCCTCGCCGTGCCCGGTGTTCACGCGGGTGTCCTCGGGCAGCCCGAACAGCTTGTCCTGAATGGACTTCTTGATCGTCGGGTAGTCCGAATAGGACCGTCCGGTGGCGCCGGGGCCGCCGTTGAACAGGGTGTCGCCGGTGAACACCGTGCCGAGGTCGGCGGCGTAGAGGCAGACCGCGCCGGGGGCGTGGCCGGGCGTGTGGATCACCTTGAGCCTGGTGCCCGCGACGGTCAGCTCCTGGCCGTCGGCGAGCTCGCCGTCCGGGGCGCGGTCGGCGTGGGTGAGGTCCCAGAGCACGCGGTCCTCGGGGTGCAGCAGGATCGGCGCGCCGGTCCGGCCCGCCAGTTCGGGAGCGGCGTTGACGTGGTCGTTGTGCGCGTGGGTGCAGACGATGGCGACCACCTTGCGCTCGCCGATCGCGTCCTCGATCCGGGCCGCGTCGTGGGCCGCGTCGATCACCAGTACTTCCTGGTCATCACCGATCAGCCAGACGTTGTTGTCCACTTCCCAGCTGCCGCCGTCGAGTTCGAAGACGCCGGAGGTCACCACGTTCTGCACGATCGCCGTCATGGGCCGGACCCTAACAGTGACCGGGATCACCTTCGAATACTGGCGGTATCTACCGTCCCGTTAAATGACCGGCATGGGTGCGGTCGAACTCCTCGCGGAGCCTCTTCAACTGCGGTGCGGCGCGGAACTGCCGCACCGGATCGCCAAGTCGGCGTTGAGCGAGCAGCTCGGTGACCGCCGCAACCGGCCGTCCGCCGAGCTGGTCGAGCTGTACCGGACGTGGGCGCGCGGCGGCGGGGGCCTGCTCTGCACCGGCAACGTGATGGTCGACCCGTCCGCACTCGGGGAGCCGCGCAACGTTTCCGTGCCGGTGCGGCCCGACGCGGGGGAGTACCGCACCTGGGCCGACGCGGTGACCGGCACCGACGCGCAGCTCTGGGTGCAGCTGAACCACCCCGGCAGGCAGAGCCCGCGGTTCCTTTCGCGCCAGCCGGTCGCGCCATCGGCGGTGCCGTTCGAGACGCGCGGCCTCCGGTCGGTGTTCGTGCCGCCGCGCGAGCTGACCGGTGACGAGATCGAGGCGATCATCGACCGCTTCGCGCTGTCCGCGCTCACCTTCGTCGAAGCGGGGTTCGCCGGGGTCCAGGTGCACGCCGCGCACGGCTACCTGGCGTCGCAGTTCCTGTCGCCGCTGACCAACCGGCGCACCGACGTCTGGGGCCAGCAGCGCAGCCGGTTCCTGCTGGAAGTGGTGCGCGCGGTGCGGGCCGCGATCGGGGACGCGGTGCCGATTTCGGTGAAGCTGAACAGCGCGGACTTCCAGCGCGGCGGCTTCACCGAGGAGGAGTCGCTGGCCGTGGTGCGCGAGCTGGGCGAGGCGGGGATCGACCTGCTGGAGGTGTCCGGCGGCACCTACGAGAAGGCCGCGATGATGGGGATGAGCGGGGAAAGCACCGGTCGCCGCGAGGCCTACTTCCTCGACTACGCGACCAAGGCGCGGAAGGTCACCGACGTCGCGCTGATGGTCACCGGCGGTTTCAGCACCGCCGAGGGCATGGCCGACGCGCTGCGGTTCGGCGCGCTGGACGTGATCGGCCTCGGCCGCCCGCTGACGGTCACCCCGGACCTGACCGCTCGGCTGCTCGCCGGCGAGGAGATCACCGCCGAGCGGCTGTGCCCGAAGACCGGGGTCAAGCTGGCGGACAGCTGGCTGGAGGTGCAGTGGCACACCCAGCAGATGCACCGGATCGCCGCGGGCAAACCGGTCGACGTGCGGCGCGGGGCGCTGCGGTCGCTGGTGCACGCCGGGCTCGGCGACCCGCTGAACGCCTTCCGCCGGGTGCGTGGCTGAAAGATCTTCACAGGTGCGCCCGTGCGCCGCTCCGGATACCGTGAGCGGGCCTGAGCGGACTACAGGGAGACGCACGCATGCTGCGGATTCATCTGTCGGCGGCTGATCTCGGGCGGGTGCGCGTCGCCCGGCAGCCCGACGAACTGTGGAACGTGGCGCTCGGCCTGCAACGGCTCCGCGTCGCGGACAACTCGGCCACGCTCGGTGGCTGGCGGAGCTGGGCCGGTGCCCAGGTGGCCAAGGTGCCCGGTGGCCGGGAGGCGGTGCACCGGCTGGCCACCGTGTTGCCCACCCGCGGGTACTTCCCGGACTTCCTCACTCCGACGCGCGGGGAGACCACGCTCGACGACGGGGTGCGCAAGCTGCTCGACACCCCGGCCGAACGGGTCGAGGCCGAGCTGCGGCTGCTCGGCGATCAGCGCTGGGAGCACACGAAGTGGGTCGCGGAGACCGGGCTGGGACCGCTGGCCGGGGCGATGACCCGGTTCCACGAGGTGGCGATCGCGCCGGTTTCGCGGCAGCTGCGAGCGATGTTCGAGGCCGAGCGCATGGTCCGCGACCGGATCCTGCTCGACCAGGGCGTCGAAGGGCTGCTCGACTCCTTCGCGCCGTTCGCCCGCTGGCGGGCGCCGGTGCTCGAGGTCGACTTCCCGGTGGAGCAGGACCTGGAGCTGGACGAACGCGGGCTGGTGCTGCTGCCCTCGGCCTTCTGCCGCGCCCGGCCGACCAGCCTGCGCGACCCGGGCCTGCCGCCGGTGCTGGTGTACCCGGTGGCGGCGAACTGGAGCGAGCCGCAGGTGGAGGCCGACGCGATCGCCGCGTTGATCGGGCCGACGCGGCAGCAGGTGCTCAGCTGCATCGTGGAGTCCGCCGGTGGGCGGACGACCACCGAAATCGCGCGTGAGCTGGGCGTGTCGACCGCGTCCGCCAGCCAGCACGCGACGGTCCTGCGCAACGCCGGGCTCATCTACAGCAGACGGCTCGGGAGCTCGGTGTTGCACGGGCCGACCGAACTCGGGCGGGCGCTGAGCGCCTAGGCGAGCGTGGCACGCACGGCGTCGATCGTGTCGGCGTCACCTGCTTCCTTGTCCGGCCGGTACCGGAGCACCCTGGCGAAGCGCAGCGCGACCCCGCCCGGGTAACGGGTGCTGACCTGGGCGCCGTCCAGCTCGATCTCCACCACCAGCTCCGGTCGCAAGTAGACGGTCCGCTCGTCGCGCTCGCGTTCGAGTTCCTGGAACTTCGCCGTCTGCCAGGTGAGCAGCTCGTCGGTCAGT
This sequence comes from Saccharothrix sp. AJ9571, assembly GCF_021725495.1. Taxonomy (NCBI): domain Bacteria; kingdom Bacillati; phylum Actinomycetota; class Actinomycetes; order Pseudonocardiales; family Pseudonocardiaceae; genus Saccharothrix; species Saccharothrix sp. AJ9571. The sequence continues at coordinate 3,538,357 of NZ_CP091382.1, forward strand.
CCCTTGAAGGTCTTCCCGACCATGATCGGCGGGCCGCCGTCGGGATCGCGGGCACCGAGGTGCAGGTTCGACAGGTAGCCGGTGCGGCGGCCGTGGCCCCACTCGGCGGCGAGCACCACGAGGTCGAGCGTGTGCACCTGCTTGACCTTGAGCCACGCGCTGCCGCGGCGGCCGGCCGCGTACGGCGAGTCGAGGTCCTTCACCATCACGCCTTCGTGCCCGGCGGCCAGCGAATCGCCGAGCAGCCGCGCCGGATCGGCCGGCTCGACTTCGCCGGGGATCAGGTGCTCGCCGACCACCTTGCGCAGGGCCGCGTTGCGCTCGCGCAACGGCGCGTCGAGCAGATCCTCGCCGTCGAGGTGGAGGCAGTCGAAGAAGTACGGGCGCAGCAGCAGCGCGCGCACCTGCTCGTCACGCGTGCTGCCGAACCGGCTCATCGTCTCCTGGAACGGCCGCGGCCTGCCGTCGTCGGTGAGCGCCAGGGTTTCGCCGTCGAGCACCACCGATTCGCACGGCAGCGCGCGCACCAGGTCGACCAGTTCGGCGACCGAGCCGGTGATCTCACGCAGCGTCCTGGTGTAGACGTGCACCTCGTCGCCGTCGCGGTGCACCTGGATGCGTGCACCGTCCATTTTGTACTCGACCAGCGCGCTCGGGTGCTCGGCGATGGCCTCGGCCAGCGACTCGGCGGGGGAGGCGAGCATCGGGCGGATCGGCCTGCCCAGCTCCAGCCGGAACTCGCCGAGCGCGGCTTCGCCACCGGACATCGCGGCCACGGCCGTCGCGGGGAGCCGCCCGGACAGCATGAACGCGCGGCGGACCACGTCACCCGGCACCTCGGCGGCAGCCGCCACGGCGTCGACCATCACCCCTTCGAGGGCGCCCTGACGCAGCTCCCCGGTCATCAGCCGGACGAGGAACTGCTGCTCCTCCTCGGTGGCGTTGCCGAACAACGCCTGCAACGCCGCCGACCTGGGCTTGGTCGACCCGGCACCGGTGAACTCGGCGATCTCGGTGAGCCGCCGGTCCACCTCGGCGATGGTCAGCACGGGCTGCTCGGCTGGGGTGACGCCGAGCCCGGCGAGCGAACGCCACCCGACGCCGATCCGGCCCTGCACCAGCTGCCCGGTGAGGAAACCGACCACCGGCCCCAGCTCGCCGGGCTCGGCCGCGCGCAGCACTTCGGCCAGCGTGGCGATCTTCGTCTTGCGAGATCGCGTCGCGGTGAGCGCGGCGGAGGCCTGCACGGCGTCGGCGAGCAACATCCGCCCATTGTGCGGTCGACCCCCGACAATTCGCGCGCTCAGGCGCTCCGGCCGTTGGCGACCTCGGCTATTTCGGCGACCACCGCGCGCAACCGGTCCGGTGAGGATGCCGCGTATCCCAGTACCAGTCCGGGAAACGGGCGCCCTGCGGCGGAATGGGCGTAGCCGGAGAGCGCCGGTGCGTGGATGCCGCGTGCCGCCAGTGCCTGGTGCACCTCGGTGTCGTCCGTGCCGTCGGGCAGCCGGAGCACCACGTGCAACCCGGCCGCGATGCCCACCGGGCGCCACGAAGGCAGTGCGGTGGCGAGCGCGTCGAGCAACGCGTCCCGGCGCTGGCGGTAGAGCCGCCGCGTGCGCCGCAGGTGCCGGTCGTAACCGCCGGAGCGCAACATCCGCGCGAGCGCGGCCTGCGGCAGGGGCGCGCAGCCGAGGTCGTGCCGCATCTTCGTCAGAACGACCTCTTCGCGCAGGTTCGGCGGCAACACCAGCCAGCCGATGCGCAACGCGGGGATGAGCACCTTGCTCACGCTGCCGATGTAGGCCACGCGAGTGGGGTCGAGCGCGCGGATGGCGCCGAGGGCGGGCCGGTCGTAGCGGTGTTCGGCGTCGTAGTCGTCCTCGATGACCAATCCGCCGGTCCGCTCGGCCCAGGCCAGCAGCGCGCGGCGCCTTGCCGGGTGCAGCGCCATGCCGAGCGGGAACTGGTGCGCGGCCGTCACGAGCACCGAACCGCAGCCGGGCTCGGTGAGCTTGCTGATGTCGATGCCGTCCTCGTCGACCGGTACGCCGACCGGTTCGAGGCCGTGGGAGGTGAGCAGATCCGCCTGCCCGAGGTGGCTGGGATCCTCGACCGCGATCCGCCGGTCGCCGCGTCGGTGCAGCACGGTCGTCAGCAGGGACAGGGCTTCCGCCGCACCACTGGTGATCACGAGGTCGTCGGGTGTGGTCGGCAGCGCGCGGACGCGGCCGAGGTAGCTCGCCAGTTCCACGCGCAGTTCGTGCAGCCCGGCCGGGTCGGGATAGCCGAGACCCGCGTCCGGCAGCGAATTCAGCGCTTCTCGTTCGGCGGCAAGCCATTCCGCGCGGGGGAAGGCGCCGAGCGCGGGCAGGCCGGGCTTGAGGTCGTAACGCCAGGCGGGTGCGGACGCTTCGGTGGTGGCGCGGGTTTCCTGCCCGCCGCCGATCGGTGCGACGCGGGTGCCGGAACCGCGCTCGGCGAACAGATAGCCCTCGGCGACCAGTTGCGCGTAGAACGCCATCACCGTGCCGCGGGCCAACCCGAGCTGCGTGGCGAGGTCGCGGCTCGACGGCAACCGGGTGTGCGCGGGCAGCCTGCCCGAACGGATCGCCTCGCGCAGCGCGGACTCGGCGGCCTTGCCGGGCCGTCCACCCGCGTCGATGGCCGGGAGCAGCAACTCCCGCAGTGCACTATCGGACACGGGCCGCCTCGCTCATGCCACCCAGTATCTCCAGAGCCCCGGCGATGTCACGAATGTGGCTTTGGGGGCGGAATCGGCCCCCAAAGCCACATTTGTGTCCGAGGAGAGCGGTGATCGCGTAGCGGAGCACGGGTCACCTAGATCCAGTGCTCCGACTGGAGAGCAGAGCACCGGGTGGAGAGCGGCGCTCTGTGGTCCAAGTAAGCGGCCTGGAAGTGGTCCTGTCGACTGGGCCGCTCGGTGATCAAGCTGGGCGGCATGACAACAACGATGGCGCCGGCCCGCGATCGGCTGGGCATCGTCGCCGGGGTGACCACCGCGGCGATCGTCGGTGGCTCGGTGCCGGTCACCGGCATGCTCGACGGCTACCCGCTCCTGCTCGGCCAGGCCCTCCGGTACGGGCTGGCCGGGCTGCTCCTGCTCGCCTGGTTCGGCCTGCGCCGCCGGCCACTGCCCATTCCGAAGTGGACGGACCTGCCCGCGCTGCTCGCGCTGGCCGCGACCGGCATGGTCGGCTTCCAGGCCTGCCTGCTCTACGCCCAGCGCTACGCCGAGCCCGGGCTGGTGGCCGCGGTGCTCGGCGGCAGTCCGCTGGTGCTGGCGGTGGTGGCCCCGCTGCTCGCGCGCAGGCAACCGTCGGCCGCGCCGATCTTCGGTGCGGTGCTGGCGGTCAGCGGGGTCGTGGTGCTCACCGGCGGCGGCGGCGCCACCGGCACCGGACTCGTGCTGGCCGTGCTCGCGATGCTCTGCGAGGCCTGCTTCACCCTCTTCGCGGTCGGCCTGGTGAAGCGGCTCGGGCCGCTGGCCACCTCGGCGTGGAGCTGCCTCGCGGCGGCCGCGGGCAGTGCCCTGCTCTCGACCTTCGTGGAGAGTTGGCGGCTGCCCGACGCGAGGCAGCTCGGCGCCTTGCTGGTGCTGGCCGTGCTCGTCACCGCGGTCGCGTTCGGCATCTGGTACTTCGCGGTGTCCGTGCTCGGCGCCGACCGCGCCGGGGTGCTGATCGGCGTCATGCCCGTCTCCGGCCTGCTGGTCGCCGTGCTGCTCGGCGCCCAGCGGCTGGAGCCGGCCGACCTGGCAGGCGTCGGACTGGTCGGCCTCGGCGTGCTGATCGGCCTGCGCCGCCGCGTGGGGTGACTACTTGCCGCCGCGCGCCATCCGGAGCACGTCGAGTGCCTCGTCCAGCTGCGCTTCGGTGAGCTTGCCGTCGGCGACGTAACCGCGTTCGATGACCACCTCGCGGATCGTCTTCAGCTCCTTGAGCGCCTGCTTCGCCACGGCCGCCGCCTCTTCGTAGCCGATGTACTTGTTCAGCGGCGTCACGATCGACGGCGAACCCTCGGCGTACTCACGTGCCCGGTCGGCGTTCACGGTGATCCCGGCGAACACCTTGTCCGCCAGCAGCCGCGAGACCGCGGCGAGCAGGCGCGCGGACTCCAGCACGTTGCGGGCGATCACCGGCAGGTTCACGTTGAGCTGGAAGTTGCCCTGCGCACCGGCGAAGGCCACCGCCGCGTCGTTGCCGATCACCTGCGCCACCACCTGCAGGGTCGCCTCCGGGATCACCGGGTTGACCTTGCCCGGCATGATCGACGAGCCCGGCTGCAGATCCGGCAGTGCCAGCTCGGCGAGCCCGGTGCGCGGGCCGGAACCCAGCCAGCGCAGGTCGTTCGCGATCTTGTTCAGCGAGACGGCGACCGTGCGCAGGTGCCCCGAGATCTCCACCACGCCGTCCTGGGTGGCCTGCGCCTCGAAGTGGTCGCGGGCCTCGGTCAGCGGCAGGCCGGTCACCTCGGCGAGCTCGGCCGCGACCGCGGCGCCGAAGCCGTCCGGCGCGTTGAGGCCGGAGCCGACCGCGGTGCCGCCGATCGGCAGTTCGCCGAGGCGGTCCAGGCCCGAACGCAGCCGCTCGACGCCGAAGCGCACCTGCGCGGCCCACGCCCCGGCCTCCTGCCCGAGCGTGATCGGCACGGCGTCCATCAGGTGCGTGCGGCCGGACTTGACCACGTCCGCCCACTCCGCCGCCCGGCCCTCGATGGTGCCCGCGAGGTGTTCGAGAGCGGGGATGACGTCGGAGAGCACGGCTTCCGTGGCAGCGACGTGGATGGTGGTCGGGAAGGTGTCGTTGGACGACTGCGAGGCGTTGACGTGGTCGTTCGGGTGCACGTCGCGGCCGAGCGCGCGGGTGGCCAGCGTCGCGATGACCTCGTTGGCGTTCATGTTCGACGAGGTGCCGGAACCGGTCTGGAACACGTCGATCGGGAAGTGCGCGTCGTGCCTTCCGTCGGCCACCTCGTCGGCGGCGGCGGCGATCGCGCCCGCGAGGTCCTCGTCGAGCACGCCGAGCCGGGCGTTCACCCGCGCGGTCGCGGCCTTGAGCAGGCCGAGCGCGCGGATCTGGGCGCGCTCCAGGCCACGGCCGGAGATCGGGAAGTTCTCCACGGCCCGCTGGGTCTGGGCGCGGTACAGCGCGTCGACGGGCACCTTCACTTCGCCCATCGTGTCGTGCTCGATGCGGAATTCCTGTTCAGGCATGACCCCAGTCTGGCCCAGGTGGAGCGGGCCTGCGGAGTGGTCTTTCGCACTAGGGTGGCGTGTGACTGCCGACACACCACCACGCACGGCGGAGGGATTCTTCAGGATGAGCGTGCCCGATTCGACCGTGGACCTGGCGATCATCGGTGCCGGGCCGACCGGCCTGTTCGCCGCGTACTACGCCGGTTTCCGCGGGTTGACCACCGCCGTGATCGACTCGCTGCCCGAGGCCGGCGGCCAGGTGACCGCGATGTACCCGGAGAAGATGATCTACGACGTGGCCGGGTTCCCCGCGGTGCGCGGGAGGGACCTGGTCAACTCGCTGGTCGAGCAGGCCGCGCAGTGGAAGCCGTCGTACCTGCTGGGGCGCAAGGCCGAGCACCTCAGGCACGTGGACGACGGGCTGGAGGTCGTGCTCGACGGCGGTGAGACGCTGCGCACCGGCGCGGTGCTGATCACCGCGGGCATCGGCGAGTTCACCCCGCGCCCGCTGCCCGCCGGGGATGGCTGGCTCGGGCGCGGGATGGTGCACTTCGTGCCTTCGCTGCGTGCGCACGAGGACCAGGACGTGGTCGTGGTCGGCGGGGGCGACTCGGCGTTCGACTGGGTGCTCGCGCTGCACCCGATCGCGCGGAGCGTCACGCTGGTGCACCGGCGCGCGCGGTTCCGGGCGGTGGAGTCGATCGTGCGGCAGGCGCGCGAACTCGGCATCCGGATCATCACCGACGCCGAAGTGACGGAACTGCGCGACACCGGCGATGGCGCGCTCGGCGAGATCACCGTCGAGGTGAAGGGCGGCGGGACGGAGGTGCTGCCGGCGCAGTCGGTGATCGCCGCGCTCGGGTTCACCGCGGACCTGGGGCCGATCGAGAACTGGGGCCTGGAAATCGACCACCGCGCCATCTCGGTCGATTCGACCATGGCGACCGCGAAAGCCCGCGTCTACGCGGCGGGCGATGTCGCCGCGTACCCGGGCAAGGTGAAGCTGATCGCCACCGGTTTCGGCGAAGCGGCCACCGCGGTGAACAACATCGCCGTCGCCCTGAACCCCGACGCACACCTGTTCCCCGGCCACTCCAGCAACGCCGAGTGACCCCCCGGCGAATGCTATGAATGGGGCATTACTTGCATTGAACGCTAGTAATGCCCCACTCATAGCGTTTGCCTAGGGCGCCGGTGGCGGGGGTGGGGTCGTCGGCGCAGGGGCTGGGGTCGTCGTCGACGAAGGGGCTGGGGTGGGCGTCGGTTCTGGTGTGGGCGTAGGTGTGGGAGCGGGGGTCGGCGTGGGCGTCGGTTCTGGGGCCGGCGGTGGTGGTGTCACCTGCTGCGTGATCCACGCCGAGTAAGCGATCGCCGAGGTGTAGATCGACGGGGCCGTGCCGCAGACGTCGGAATCGTTGCCGGGGCGGCTGGTCACGCCCAGCAGCACCCACTTGCCGTCCACTTTGGCCAGTTGCGGCCCGCCCGAATCGCCGTAGCACGAGCCCGCCGTGCCACCCGGGTTGTCGGTGCACAGCTCCACCGCGCCGTCGAACGGCACCGCGGCGCACTTCTCCGGCGCCACGATCGAGGTGTCCAGCTGCTGCAACACCGTCGGCTTGCTCCCACACCCCAGCTGCGCGCACGTCTGCCCCCACCCGAGCAGCCGCGTCGCGGTGCCCGGCGCGGCGGCCACGCCCAGCGGGACCGGTGTCGCCACAGCCGGGGAACTCAGGCGCACCAAGGCGATGTCGCCGCGCGCACCGTCCGGGTCGTACTCCGGGCTCACCACCACCGCGGCCACGAGCATCGCCTCGCCGCCCAGCGTGTGGTCGTTGCTGCCGATCCGCACCTTGAGCATCCCGGGGCTGCGCCCGTCCACGCAGTGCGCGGCCGTGAGCACCCATTCCGGCGCGATCAGCGACGCACCGCAGTTGTGCTTCCCGGAGCTCGACTGCAGCGAAACGATGAACGGGTACGGCTGGTCGGCCGCCACCCCGCCGACGATGTAGGGCTCCACGGCGGAAGCCGGTGCGGCGGCGAGGAGGACGGCGGCCAGTACGGCGGCGACGCGCTTGATCACGGCAGCGGCGGCACCACGTCGAGCTCGTCGGCGTCATCGAGGTGACCGTCGAAGTTGACCGACGAATACGAGCGCAGTTTCGTCAGCCGGTGGTACCCGTCGATCATCCGGACCGTGCCGGACTTCGACCGCATCACGATCGACTGGGTGGTCGCGCCGCCCGCGCGGTAGTGCACGCCGCGCAGCAGGTCGCCGTCGGTGACGCCGGTGGCGCAGAAGAACACGTTGTCGCCCTGGACGAGGTCGTCGGTGGAGAGCACCCGGTCCAGGTCGTGCCCGGCGCCGATCGCCTTCTCGCGCTCCTCGTCGTCCTTCGGCCACAACCGGCCCTGCAGCTCACCGCCGATGCACTTGAGCGCGCTCGCCGCGATGATGCCCTCGGGCGTGCCGCCGATGCCGAGCAGCATGTCCACGCCGGTGTTCGGCCGGGCGACGGCGATCGCGCCCGCCACGTCACCGTCCGAAATGAACCGGATGCGGGCGCCCGCCGCGCGCACGTCCTTGATCAGCCCTTCGTGGCGCGGCCGGTCCAGGATGCACACCGTCACGTCGGACACGCCGCTGTTCTTCGCCTGCGCCACGCGCCGGATGTTCTCCGCGACCGGCGCGGCCAGGTCGACCAGGCCCGCGGCCTCCGGCCCGACGGCCAGCTTCTCCATGTAGAACACCGCGGACGGGTCGAACATCGCGCCGCGTTCGGCGACCGCGAGCACCGCGAGCGCGTTCGGCATGCCCTTGGCCATCAGCGTGGTGCCGTCGATCGGGTCCACCGCGACGTCGCAGTCGGGCCCGTCGCCGTTGCCCACCTCTTCGCCGTTGTAGAGCATCGGGGCTTCGTCCTTCTCGCCCTCGCCGATCACCACCACGCCGCGCATGGACACCGTGCCGACCAGCTGGCGCATGGCGTCCACCGCCGCGCCGTCGCCGCCGTTCTTGTCGCCCTTGCCGACCCAGCGCCCGGCCGCCATCGCGGCGGCCTCGGTCACCCGGACCAGTTCCATGGCCAGGTTGCGGTCGGGCGCCTCCCCACGGCGCGTCGCATCGGTGGGCTGGCTGGGGTTGGACATGTTGCCTCCAGGGTCGTCCAGTCGCCCGGTCATCCTCTCAGATACCGGCAGCACACCGGGTACCCGCGAGCATGGGGTTCCTCACCCAGCGTTGCCCTTTTCGGCGGTTTCGGTGCCGTTCTCCACCGAGGCCAGCGCGGCCTCCACCCGCTCGCGCGCGCCGTCCAGGTGGCGCTCGCAGACCTTGGCGAGCTTCTCGCCCTTCTCCCACAGCGCCAGCGACTGCTCCAGGGACAGCCCGCCGGCCTCCAGGTCGCGCACCACTTCGACCAATTGGTCGCGCGCTTGCTCGTAGCCGAGTTCTTCGGTCACTGTGCCTGCTTCTCCGCTCGACGACGTCCGCCGCAGACTACCGCGCTGGCCATCGCGTTGTCGTAGTCGCTGAAGGCCTTCGCGAACTCCTGGCCGTCACCCTCGGCGATCGCGTCCTCGATCTGGCACTGCGCGCCCGCCACCCGATTGCGGTGTGACGCGCCGTCGGTCGACCACCAACGGGTGCCGACGTACAGCGAAGTCGCCTCGGACAGCTGCCGCAGCCGCGGCGCCAGCCCCCACTGCCCGGCGTTCGCGCACCCGGCGATCAGCGCCGTCCAGCACGCGCCGGCTGCCACGTCCGCCTCCTGCGCGCGGAGCAGCACGGCCCCGGCGCCTGCCCTGGCGGCAGCGCCGCTGGTCAGGGGCAGGAACTCGTTCGCCCGTGGTTCGAGCACGGCTACCCCTCCTCTCCGCCATCCGTGATCACCGCGCGGAGCGCACCGTCGCCGACGCGGATCCGGACCTCGGCGCCTTCCGACACTTCAGAGACCGATCGGAGTACCCCGAGGTTGCCCGCCGCATCGGAGAACTGCACGACCGCGTAACCCCGTTCAAGGGTCGCCGCCGGACCGAGCGCGGTCAACCGGGCGCGCGCGGCGGTCAGCGCGGTTTGTTCTCTGGTCAGCGTGGACAGGATCTCCCGGCGGCCGCGCTGGCGCTGGATCTCCACCTCGTCGGCGCGCCGGGTGATCGGCCCGAGCGGATCGGCCAGCGCCGGACGGCTGCGCAACTGGTCGAGCAGGCGGCGCTGGGTGTCGACCCAGCCGTGCAGCGCGCGGCGGCCGCGATCGCGCATCTGCCGCACGCGCTCGCTCTCCTCGCGCACGTCGGGGACCACGCGCTTGCCCGCGTCGGTGGGCGTGGAGCAGCGCACGTCGGCGACGTGGTCGAGCAGCGGGGTGTCCGGCTCGTGGCCGATCGCGCTGATCACCGGCTTGCGGGCGGCCGAGACCGCGCGGCACAGCGCCTCGTCCGAGAACGGCAGCAGGTCCTCCACGCTGCCGCCGCCGCGGGCGATCACGATCACCTCGATCTCCTTGTCCCGCTCCAAAATGGACAGTGCGTCGAGGATTTCGGGCACCGCGAGCGCGCCCTGGACGGCGGTGTTGATCACCCGGAACCGGGCGCCCGGCCAGCGGGCGTGCGCGTTGACCAGCACGTCGTGCTCGGCCGCCGACGCGCGCCCGGTGATCAGCCCGATGCCCTGGGGCAGGAACGGCAGCCGTCGCTTGCGTTCCGGGGCGAACAGGCCCTCGGCGGCGAGCAAGCGGCGCAGGCGCTCGATCCGCGCGAGCAGCTCGCCGATGCCGACCATGCGGATCTCGCTCGCGCGCAGGCTCAGCGTGCCGCGGCCGAAGAAGTACGCCGGTCGCGCGTTGACCAGCACGCTCGCGCCCTCACGCGGCGGCGGTTCCAGCGTGCGGAGCAGGCCCATCGGGCAGGTGACCGACATGGACACGTCCGCCGCCGGGTCGCGCAGCGTGAGGAAGGCCGTCCCGGTGCCGGGACGGGCGGAGATCTGCGTGACCTGGCCCTCCACCCAGACGGCGCCGAGGCGGTGGATCCAGTCGCCGATCTTGCGCGCCACCGTGCGCACCGGCCAGGGGTTCTCCGCGGTCGAAACCTCGCGAGCCGCGGTTTCGCTCACTGGCCGCCGTCGCCGGGCTGCTGGAGGTTGCCGAGCCGCCGGGCCAGCATGCCGGTGAACGAGGACCGGTTCTGGTGCGCGCGCTCGTAGGCGAGCAGTTCCTCGACCTCTTCGGCGGAGAACCGGCGCAGGCGCGCGCGCAGCTGCGGCAGGGTCAGCTCGTCGTAACCGACGACCCCGGCCGGGCCCGCTTCCTCGACGATCGCCCGTTCTTCGGCGGCCCACGGGTCTTCCGCGATTTCCGCTTCCACGGTCTTAGCCGCGGCCGGTTCGGCTTCGGGTTCCGGCGCGGGCGTGCGGTGGCCGTTGCGCGAGGGCTCGTCCGGCAGGTCCTCGTCGAAGGTGGCCCAGCTGGGCGACTCCTCGACCGGGCGAAGGGTGGACAGCACGTCGTCCCCCTTGATCGCCAGCTCGGTGACGTGCTGCTGGACGCGCATGGAGAACTGGAGTACCTGGCTGGCGACGGTGACCGGGAGGCCGGTGAGCTGCCGCGGCAGTTCGCGAGCCCGCTCTACGGTCGTCACCGCGAGGCCCGCCGCGACGCGCAGCGGGAGCGGGAGTGGCTTCATGCCGTACAGCGTGCCGTACCTAGCCCGTCTTGCCCAACTCTGTGTGTTGTTCGGCGTACTCCAACGGACCAGCGGAAGGACCCACGCGTGACCCCGGGCACAGGGGCGCTACCCGTACCCTGGTGGCATGGACTCAGCGACTCCAGGTACCGAGCCCGCCGAAATCGTCCCGATCAAGCCCCGTGACGGCAAGCGCGTGCTGCTCGCCAAACCACGTGGTTACTGCGCCGGGGTCGACCGCGCGGTGATCGCCGTGGAGAAGGCGCTGGAACTGCACGGCCCGCCGGTGTACGTGCGCAAGGAGATCGTGCACAACCGGCACGTGGTCGAAACGCTGCGTGAGCGCGGCGCGATCTTCGTCGACGAGACGGACGAGGTGCCCGAGGGCGCGCTCGTGGTGTTCTCCGCGCACGGCGTCTCGCCCGCGGTGCACGCCGAAGCCGCGAACCGCAACCTGCGCACCATCGACGCCACCTGCCCGCTGGTGACCAAGGTGCACAAAGAGGTCAACCGGTTCGCCAACAGCGACTACGACATCCTGCTCATCGGCCACGAGGGGCACGAAGAGGTCGAGGGCACCGCGGGTGAGGCACCCGAGCACGTCCAGCTGGTCGACACCGCGGAGGACGTGGACAAGGTCACCGTGCGTGACCCGTCCAAGGTGATCTGGCTGTCCCAGACCACGCTGAGCGTGGACGAGACGATGGAACGGGTGGACCAGCTGCGCGAGCGGTTCCCCGAGATCTCCGACCCGCCCAGCGACGACATCTGCTACGCCACCACGAACCGGCAGGTCGCGGTGAAGGCGCTGGCGCCGGAGTGCGATCTGGTGCTCGTGGTCGGCTCGACCAACTCGTCGAACTCGAAGCGGCTGGTCGAGGTGGCGCTGAAGGCCGGGGCGAAGGACGCGCACCTGGTCGACTTCGCGCACGAGGTGGACGAGTCCTGGTTGGCCGGGGTCACCACGGTCGGCGTGACCAGCGGCGCTTCGGTGCCGGACACGCTGGTGATGAACCTGCTCGACTGGCTGGCCGAACGCGGCTACGGCGACGTCGACGAGGTCACCACGGCCAACGAGAAGATCACCTTCTCGCTGCCGAAGGAGCTGCGCAGCACCGTGCGCTAGGCCGCGTTCCCGGTTAGGTTCGCCTTGAGGGGCAACGGAAATCGGGAGGACGCTCGATGGAGTATCGCCAGCTGGGCCGGTCCGGGCTGCGGGTCTCGGTGCTGACGATGGGCACGATGACCTTCGGCGGTGGCGGCGTGTTCGCGAACGTCGGGGACACCGATGTGGACGGCGCGCGGCGGCAGGTCGACCTGTGCCTCGATGCCGGGGTCAACCTGGTCGACACGGCCAACGTGTACTCGACCGGGGCGTCGGAGGAGATCGTCGGCGAGGTGCTCGAAGGCCGCCGTGACCAGGTGCTGATCTCGACGAAGGTCCGCATGGGCATGGGTGACGGCCCGAACGACGCGGGGCTTTCGCGCCACCACATCATCACGCAGGCCGAGGCGAGCCTGCGGCGGCTGCGGACCGACCACATCGACATCTACCACGTGCACGAGTGGGACGGTCAGACGCCGCTGGAGGAGACGCTGGAGGCGCTCGACACGCTGGTGCGGTCGGGGAAGGTGCGTTACCTGGGGGTGTCGAACTACGCGGGCTGGCAGCTGATGAAGGCGCTGTCGGTGGCGGACGCGCGGGGGTACCAGCGGTTCGTGAGCAACCAGATCTACTACTCGCTGGAAAGCCGGGACGCGGAGTACGAACTCGTGCCGCTTTCGGTGGACCAGGGGCTGGGGATCATGGTGTGGAGCCCGCTGGCCGGTGGCTTGCTCTCGGGCAAGTACCGGCGGGGGAGTTCGGCGGAGGAAGGCCGGCACCTGAGCGCGTGGGACGAGCCGCCGGTGCGGAACGAGTCACGCCTGTACGACACGATCGAGGTGCTGATCTCGATCGGGGAGGCGCACGGCGTCTCGGCGGCGCAGGTCGCCCTGGCGTACCTGCTGACCCGGCCGGCGGTGAGCACCCTGGTGATCGGGGCGCGGAAGGACTCGCAGCTCGAAGACAACCTGGCCGCCGCCTCACTGCGGTTGTCGCCTGACGAGGTGTCCACTTTGGACTCCGTGAGCGCGCCGGACCTGATCTATCCGCACTGGCACCAGGCGAAGACCGCCGGCGACCGGTTGGGTAGGGCGGACGCCGCGTTGCACGGGTCGCGATAGTTCGGGGCGGGCCACCCCGGCTTTTCAGTGTGACTACGGCGGGGCTTGGGTTGTCAAGGCGGGAAAGCGTGCCTTGACAACCCAAGCCCCGCCGTGTTTTTGGCTTCGGACCGGGGATGGAGAGGGATGGGTGGACGCGGTGTGCGGTCTGGGCGCCCCACTCCCGTCTGAGGCCCAGGTGACTGGATTGTCCGACGGTGGGACTGAGCCGTCTGGGCGCAAGACCTGGCTGTCCGCGCGTGTGCCTCGGCCGCCCGGTACATCCAGGCAGCCGACCTCACGCTCACGCAGCCGAACCCCACATTCAGACGCCCGAACTCCACACTCAGGCAGCCGAGTGCCACGTTCAGGTAAATGAGCCCCACGTTCAAGCAGCTGAAGCCCACGTTCGGAACTTGTCCGCGAGCGTGGGACTCGGCTGCCTGAACGTGCGACGGGGCTGTCCGAACGTGGGGTTCGGCTGTCTGGATGCAGGATCCGGGCTCGCGAGTGTGTGGAGTTCGGCTGCGTGAATGTGGGACTCGCCGGGGGCGTTAGACGCCGGGCGAGTTCCTCGTTCTGGGCAGCGTGGGCCTGCCCTTGTATGCGGCCCGGGTGCGGGGCTCGGCTGCTCGAATGTGAGTTCGGGCTGCCTCAACGCGGGGGCCGGACTCGCGAGTGTGGAACTCGGCTCGAATGTGGGGTTCGGCTGCGCGAGTGTGGGACTCGGCTGCCTGAGTGTGAGGCTCGGCTACCCGAATGCGGGCTTCGGCTGCGTGAACGTGAGGTTCGCGGCTGCCTGAGGGGGCTCATGCTCGTGAGCGTGGGGCCCGGGTGCTTAAACGTGAGGTTCGGCTGCCTGGGCGTGGGCTCGGGTGCGCGAGTGTGGGACTCGGCTGCCTGAACGTTGGGCTCGGGTGCCTGAACGTGGGGTTCAGGTGCGTGAGTGTGGGGTTCGGGTGCCTGAGTGTGGGTTTGGGGGCGTGGCGTGGGGGTGGGCTTGCCTGGGGCCGGTAGGTGGGGGTTAGTCGCGGTCTTCGTCCCAGGGGCGGGGGCGTTGTGGTGGGGTGCGACGGCCGGGTGGGCGGCCGGTGCGGTCTTGAGGGGCGTCGGTGCGGGGTGGGGGAGGGGTGCGGCGCGCCGGTTTGCCGTCGGTGGGGGGTGGGGTGCGCTTTCGGGGTTCACGGTCGAGTGGTTCCCGGCGGCGTGGCGGGTCGTCGGCTGGGCGGCGGCGTACGGCACCGGTGCCACCGGCGCTGCTTGCGCCGCCGCTGGCTGGGCGTCGCGGAGGGGTTTCCCGGGAGCGAGCGGAGTCGCGCGCGGCGTCCCTGTCCCGGGTGGCGCCACCGGTGGCTGGGCGCGCGGGGCGACGGGGAGCGGGGGCGTCATCGTCGGCGGGGCGTGAGCGGGGCTTGGCCGGCGGCCGCGCGGCTTCGGCCGGGCGCGGCTCCTTGCTCGCCGCCGACTTCCCGGACTTCCCGGACGCAGCGGACTTACCGGACTTCACCGGCTTCATCGCCGGGTCCGGGTCGCGCTCGCGGAAGATCCGGTAGAAGCCGAGCGCCAGCGCCGCGCCGGTGGTGATGGCCATCGTGGGGAAGCCGTTGATCAGCGGCGTCGCGATCGCGAGCGCGGTGGAGAACTTGTCCCCGCTCGTCGGCGTGCCCGAGAACAGCAGGGCGGCGGGCACGGTGACGGCCAGGATCAGCGGCGGCTGCACCATCGGGCCGAACAGGCTTCTCCGCTGCACCGCCGCGACCGCACCGACCGCGCCCACGAAGTAGGCGCCCTGGAAGATCAGTTCCAGGTTGTCCGTGATCTGCAGGCTGGCCACCGCGCCGAGCGCGGCCAGCCCGAAGCCCAGCAGCACCGCGCCCCACCACGGCAGACCTCGTCGCGTACCCACGACGGGAAGCTCGTCCCAGGGCACGTAGAAGTCGTCGTCGGCGTCAGGGTCGCTCTGCCGATCGCGTATAGCGGTCACAGGCACACCGTATCCCGTGGTCACGGGTGGAATGCCACCACTGTCTCAGCCCGCTGGGCCAACCGGCGTCATCGGGTGATCGACAATGCCGCCATCAGGGCGAATGCGTGCGCCACCGCGAGGTGACCCAGGCCTCTCCTCGAACCCGGAGCGTCTTGATCAGCGTCTAGGCGAACTCCTCCCCACGCCGGATCGCCGGCACCGGCGCCGGACTCGCCGAGGCCTCGGTCAGCGGGGTGACCGCGGCCCGGAAGCCCTCGAGCGCTTCCAGCTCCCGCCGCCGCGCCGAGACGAACCGCTGCAGGTGCGTGCTCGACAGGTTCAGCGCGTCGATCGCCCCGCCCGCCGCCCGGTGCGCCGACGCGGCGGCCTCCCGCACCAGCTCCACGTCCTCGGCCAGCGCCGTCTCGGTCACCGCGAACAACGCCGAGGACGCCAGCACCGCGAACCCGGTCGGCCCGCAGATGAACACCCGCCGGTCCAGCAGCCAGCGCAACAGCTCCGGATCGGTGTCCAGCGCGGCGACCACGGCCGCGTCCGACGGGACGAACATGATCGTGCCGTAGATCGCGTCCGCCCAGCGCGCGTAACCCTTCCCGGCCAGCTCCGCCGCCCGCGACCGCAGGTTGCGCACGTGCACCCGCAGCGCGTCCAGCCGTTCCGCCGGATCGTCGGTCTCCACCGCTTCGGCCCAGCACGCCATGCTCGCCTTGGCGTCCACCGGCACCGTCCGGTCGCCGCCGACCCGCAGCACCATGTCCGGTTTCGCCGCCCCGCCACCGGCCAGGTCGGTCTGCAGCGTGAAGTGCAGCCCTTCGCGCAGGCCCAGCGCCTTCGCCGTTTCCGCCAGCACCTGTTCGCCCAGCTCACCGCGCCCGCTGATGGAGGCGAACGCGACCTCGTAGCGGCGCAGCGCGGCCTGCTGCGCGTCCACGCGCTTGCGCTCGGCGTCGATCTGCCCGACCGCCGCGTCCGCGCGCCGCACGCTGTCCGTGTAGAGCCGCCAGACCAGGGCGATCCCGATCGCGAGCACCAGTGCGACGGCGACGGCCGCCGTGGTGATCACCGTGGTCACCGCAAGCACACTCCTCAGTTCTCCGGTCGAAGGGGTCTGTGCCCATCATGGCCGACCCCACCGACAGAATCCGGGCGGTGACACGCCCACGACAGGTCCCCGGTCTTCGCGGAGGCAGCGCTTAACTTGAGCAACATGAAGGTCCTGCACACCTCGGACTGGCACGTCGGGCGCACCTTCCACGGCACCGACCTGCTGGCCGAGCAGGAAGCGGTACTGGCCCACCTCGCCGAGCTGGTCTCGGCCGAGGCGGTGGACGTCGTGCTCGTCGCCGGGGACGTGTACGACCGCGCGGTGCCGTCCGCCGAGGCCGTGCGGGCCGCCACGCGCGGGCTGGAACTGATCCGCGAGGCGGGCGCCCGCGTGGTGCTCACCCCGGGCAACCACGATTCCGCCGCCCGCCTGGGCGCCTTCGCCGGATTCGCCGCCGCGGGCGGGCTGTACCTGCGCACCACCATCGAAGCCCTGCACGAACCGGTCCTCTTCGAAGACGACCACGGGCCCATCGCCTGCTACGGAATCCCTTACCTGGAGCCGGAACCGGCGCGGCACGCACTGGGTGTGCCGGACGCGAAGGGCCACACCGGCGTGCTCACCGAAGCCATGCGCCGGATTCGCGAAGACCTCGCCACCCGGCCCGCCGGAACGCGGTCCATCGTGCTCGCGCACGCCTTCGTCAGCGGTGCCGCGCCCACTGATTCCGAGCGCACCATCGCCGTCGGCGGCGTCGAAGACGTCGACGGTTCGGTGTTCGACGGCGTGGACTACGTCGCGCTCGGGCACCTGCACGGTCCGCAGGTCCTCGCCGAGCACCTGCGGTACTCCGGCAGCCCGCTCGCGTACTCGTTTTCCGAGTCGCAGCAACGGAAATCCGTGTGGCTGGTCGAACTCGATGCCGACGGGCTCGCCGAAGTCCGCCGCCACGAACTGCCCGTGCCGCGCAAGCTCGCGACCCTGCGCGGAAAGCTCCAAGAGCTGCTCGAATCGCCCGCGCACCAAGAGGTCGAAGAGTGCTACCTCTCGGTCACGCTGACCGACGAAGTCCGCCCGATCGACGCGATGCGCAAGCTGCGCACCAGGTTCGCCTACGCCGTGCACCTGGAATGGGAGCCGGAAGGCGGTCGCGCCACCGGTGAACTCAAGTACTCCGAAGCCATCCGCGGCCGGTCGGACCTGGAGATCGCGTCCACCTTCGTCGCCGACTGCCGCGGCGCCGCGCCCAACGAATCCGAACAGGCGCTGCTGACCCGCGCGCTGGAGGAAGCGGGCAAGCTCGAGGCGGTGGGCCCGGAACTATGAGGCTGCACCGGCTGGAAGTCGCCGCCTTCGGCCCGTTCGCGGGCCGCGAGGTGGTGGACTTCGACGCCCTCGGTGCCGACGGCCTCTTCCTCCTGCACGGCGACACCGGCGCCGGGAAGACCACCCTGCTGGACGCGGTCGCGTTCGCGTTGTTCGGCGTGGTGCCCGGTGCCCGCAACGAAGCCAAGAAACTGCGTTGCGAACTCGCCGAAGCCGAGCAGCTGACCGAGGTCGTGCTCGAGGTGACCGTGCAGGGGCAGCGGCTGCGGCTGGTGCGCAGCCCCGAATACGACCGTCCTAAAAGGAGCGGCGACGGAACGACGAGGCAGCGCGCCAAGTGCTCGCTGACCTGGGTCGGCGAATCCCCGCCGGGGCATCCGGCCGAGGGGCTCACTCGCATCGACGAGGTCGCGCGGACCGTGCAGCGGCTGCTCGGCATGAGCGCGGACCAGTTCTTCCAGGTGGTGCTGCTGCCGCAGGGCGAATTCGCCCGCTTCCTGCGTGCGGACACAGCCGAACGCGAGCAACTGCTGGAGCGGCTCTTCGGCACCAAGCGCTTCTCGGACGTCGAGGCGTGGTTCCGGAACCTGCGGCAGGAACGCATGCGGGAACTGGAGATCCGCCGTCAGACCGTGCGGGAATGGGTCGCGCGCCTGTCACAGGCCGCCGGTGTCGAGGTGCCCGAGGAGATCACCTCCACCTGGGCCGCGGAACTGCGTGAGAGAGCCAATGCCGATGTGGCGCGGGAGTTCGCCGCCGAGACGGCGGCCCGCAAGGCGTGGGAGGCCGCCGATCAGCGCCTGCAGGAAGGCCGCACGTTCGTCGAGCAGGTGCGGCGGGTGCGGGTCGCGGTGGCGAACCTCCAGTCGTGGAAGGAAGGCGAGGCGGAGCGCAAGCGCTGGACAGCCGAGATCGCGGCTGCGCGCCGGGCGATTCCGGTCGCCGAAGCGGTGGCCACCGAGGAGCGGCTGAAGGAGCGGCTCGCGGAGGTCCAGCAATCCGCCAAGCAGCGTGCGCAAACGCTTGCGCGCACCAAGGCGACCGTGCCCGAGCTGCGACAAGAAGCCGGTGAACTGCGCGAAGAGGCCGGCGCGCTCTCCGGACTCGTCGAGGAAGGCGAGCAGCAACAACGGGACATGGCACGCCTCGGCAGGCTCGCGGTGCAGGCCGATCAGGCGAGCGCACGGGCGAAAACGCTGGGCTTCAAGCTCTCGACCATGCCCGCCCGGTCCGAGGAACTGCGGTCGCGGGTCGAAGCGGCGACCCAGGCCGCCGCGAAGCTGGACGGCGCGCAGGCCCGTGCCGACGAGCTGGCCCGCGCTGTCGCTTCGGCGAACCGGATCCCGGCCGCGGAGGCAGCCGTCCGTGCCGCGATCGAGGTGCAGGCCAAGGCCGTCGACCTGCACCAGGAGGCCCGTAGTCGGCTGCTGGACCTGCGGGAACGGCGGCTCAGCGGCATGGCTGCCGAGCTGGCGGCGAAGCTCGGCGACGGCGACCCGTGCCCGGTGTGCGGTTCCGCCGAGCACCCGGCGCCCGCGCTCGCCGGGCGCCAGCAGGTCGGTGAGGCCGAGGAACGCGCCGCCGCCGATGCCGAGCGTGCGGCCGATGCCGAGCGTCAGCGTGTCGTCGAAGCCCGTCACCAGGCCGAAACCCGGCTCGGCGCGCTGCGCGAGGCGTTGCTCGGCCGCACCGCGGAGGACCTCGCCACGGAGTTGACCGAGGTCAGGGCGAATGTCGCGGAACTCGCCGAGCTGGCCGAACACCGCGAACGCCTGGAGCAGGAACAGCGCGGGCTGGCCGCCGAGATCGAGCGGCTGACCGAGCAACGGGCCGCGGCCGAACGCGAGTCGGCGAAGGCGGAGGCCGAGCAGCAAGCGCTCGCGGTGACCGTCGCCGAACGCGGTCAGCGGCTGGAAGAAGCCCGCAAGGAGTACGAGGACGTCGCCGCGCGCCGGGCCGCCTTGCTCGCGCGGGTCAAGGCGATCGAGGAACTGGCCGAGGTGCGGGCGGCGGTCGCGGTCGCCGAGGAGCGGCTGGCCGAGCAACGCGAGACGGTCGCCGAAGTCCTGCGCCGCGCGGAGTTCAAGACGGTGAAGAAGGCGCTGAGCGCGGTCCGCGACGACGCCGACATCGCGCGGCTGGACGAGGCGCTGGTCGAGGCGGACCGCGCGGCGGCAGTCGCCCAGTCGACGCTGACCGAGCCGGAGCTGGCGGGTATCACCGGCGACGAGGTGGTCGACCTCGACGCGGCACGGGCAGCGCTGGAACAGGCGTCTACGCAGGTCGAGACGGCCGTGGCCGCGCATCGGGCCGCCGCGCGGATCGCCGAGGACCTCGCCTCGCTGGGCACCCGCTTCGACGCCGCGTTGCGCAAGCTCGCGCCCGCGGAGGAGGAAGCGGCCGAGCTGGACGCGCTGACCGACGTGGTCAACGGCCGCGGGCAGAACGCGCGGAAGATTTCGCTGCGGTCGTACGTGCTGGCCGCGCGGCTGGAGGAGGTCGCGCTGGCCGCGACGGCCCGGCTGCGCACGATGAGCCAGGGCCGGTACTCGTTCGTGCACTCGGACGCCGCTGGCGCCCGCGGCACCCGCGGTGGCCTTGGGCTGGACGTGCTCGACGACTTCTCCGGCACGGTCCGCCCGGCGAAAACCCTGTCCGGCGGCGAATCCTTCCTGGCCTCGCTCGCACTGGCGCTCGGCTTGGCGGACGTGGTCGCCGCGCAGACCGGCAGCGCGCTGCTGGACACGCTGTTCATCGACGAGGGCTTCGGCACGCTCGACGCCGAGACGCTGGACGTGGTGATGAACGTGCTCGACGAGCTGCGGGCCGGTGGGCGCGTGGTCGGGCTGGTGTCACACGTGGAAGAACTGCGCCAGCGCATCCCGACACGGCTCAAGGTGCGGAAGGCGCGCTCCGGTTCGACGCTCGCGCTACACGCCGGCTGACGCCCGCCACAGGTGCATGCCGGCGTAGGAACGCCAAGGGCGCCAAGGCAAAGCGCGTTCGCTCAACGCGGCGGGGTCACCGGGCAGGCCCAGCGCGACCGCACCCTTGCGGAGGGCGACGTCCCCGGTGAGCAGTACGTCGGGCGCGCCGAGCACGCGCATCAGCACGTAGTCGGCGGTCCACGGGCCGATTCCGGGCAGAGCCAGGAGGTCCGCGCGGAGTTCGGCACAGATCCGTCCAACGTGGACAGTCACTTCGCCGGACGCGAGCGCTTCGGCGACCCCGCAGATGGCCTCGATCCGGCGACGCGGCCCGCGCAGCACCTCGCGGCCGTGTTCGGCGATCACCTGCGCGGTGGGGAAGAGCCTGGTCAGCTCGTCGGTGCGCTGGGCGTCGGGCATCGGGTCGCCGAGTTCGGCGGTGAGCCTGCCCGCGGCGGTCCGCGCGGCGGCGACGGAGATCTGCTGCCCGAGCATGGCGCGGATGACCAGCTCGTGGCCGTCGGCGGCGCCAGGGACGCGCATACCGGGGTCGTAGACGGGAGCCAGCGCCGGATCGGCGGCGAGCACCTCGCCGATCGCCTGCGGGTCGGCGTCGAGGTCGAAGAGGCGGCGCACGCGGGTGACGGCGCTGCTGAGGTCGCGGACGTCGGCGAGGTTCAGGTCGCAGTGGACGTGGTCGGGTTCGGGCGTGAGGTGCACGGTGCCGGGACCGTGGGGGAGACGCAGGGCACGGGCGTAGGTCCGGGGTCCGGCGTGCTCGACCAGGGGGACCGCGCGCTGGGCGAAGAAGGCGAGCAGGCCGTCGGCGTCGAACGGTGGCCGGTACGGGAGCCGCAGCGAGAGCCGCATACCGGCGGCGTCGGCGTCCTGACGTGGGCGAGCGGCCCGAAGTTGGGAGGGCGTCGCGGCGAAGACCTCGCGGATGGTGTCGTTGAACTGGCGGACACTGGCGAACCCGGCGGCGAAGGCGACGTCGGTCAGCGGCATCGCGGACATCTCGATCAACAGGCGGGCGGCGTGCGCGCGGTGGGCGCGGGCGAGCGCGAGCGGACCGGCGCCGAGTTCGGTGGTGAGCACGCGGCCGAGCTGGCGTTCCGAGTAACCGAGGCGGCTGGCGAGGCCGGGCACGCCCTCGCGCTCGACGGTGCCGTCGGCGATCAGCCGCATCGCGCGGGCAGCGAGGTCGGCGCGCACGTTCCACTCGGGTGAGCCGGGCACGGCGTCGGGCAGGCAGCGGCGGCAGGCGCGGTAACCGCCGGACTGGGCGGCTGCTGAGGTCGGGTAGAAGCGCACGTTCTGCGGTTTCGGCGTGTTCGCCGGGCAGGACGGGCGGCAGTAGATGCCGGTGGTGCGCACGGCCATGATGAACTGCCCGTCGAACCGCGCGTCGCGGGAGGCGACCGCGCGGTAGCAGCGTTCGGTGTCCCGCCAGAGGCTCACGGTGGTCGGCGCTTCGGGCGCGATGGTCATGGCTCGATCGTGCCACCGGGCGGGTGCCCCGACTGGCGGGAATCCGACGTCACGTCCGCCGTCCGCCGGTCCGGGGCAGGCACGTAGACTGCCAGCCCGTGAGTCTGACCCTCGGCATCGTCGGCCTGCCCAACGTCGGCAAGTCCACCCTGTTCAACGCGCTGACCCGCAACGACGTGCTCGCCGCGAACTACCCGTTCGCCACCATCGAGCCCAACGTCGGTGTGGTCCCGCTGCCCGACCCGCGGCTGGACAAGCTCGCCGAGGTGTTCGACTCGGCGAAGACCGTGCCCGCGGTGGTGTCGTTCGTGGACATCGCCGGCATCGTCAAGGGCGCGTCGGAGGGGGCCGGGCTGGGCAACAAGTTCCTGGCCAACATCCGCGAGGCGAACGCGATCTGCCAGGTCATCCGCGTGTTCGACGACCCGGACGTGGTGCACGTCGACGGGAAGATCGACCCGCTGTCCGACATCGAGACGATCAACACCGAGCTGATCCTCGCCGACCTGCAGACCCTGGAGAAGGCGCTGCCGCGGCTGGAGAAGGAAGCGCGGACGAAGAAGGAGAACCGGCCCGCGCTGGAGGCCGCGCAGCAGGCGAAGGAGCTCCTCGACTCCGGGCGCACGCTGTTCTCGGCGCAGAAGGAGATCGACGGTTCGCTGCTGCGGGAGCTGAGCCTGCTGACCTCGAAGCCGTTCCTGTACGTGTTCAACGCGGACGAGGGCGTGCTCACCGACCAGGCGCGGCGAGAGGAGCTGGCCAAGCTGGTGGCCCCGGCGGACGCGGTGTTCCTGGACGCCAAGGTCGAGGCGGAGCTGCTCGAACTGGACGACGAGGAGTCGGTGCGGGAGCTGCTGGAGTCGGTCGGCCAGCACGAGCCGGGCCTGCACGCCCTCGCCCGCGCCGGTTTCCACACGCTGGGCCTGCAGACCTACCTGACCGCGGGCCCGAAGGAGTCGCGGGCGTGGACCGTGCCGAAGGGCGCCACCGCCCCCCAAGCCGCCGGCGTAATCCACACCGACTTCGAACGGGGCTTCATCAAAGCGGAGATCGTTTCGTACGCCGACCTCATCGAGGCGGGCTCCATGGCCGCGGCCCGGTCGGCGGGGAAGGTGCGGATGGAAGGCAAGGACTACGTCATGACAGACGGCGACGTGGTTGAGTTCCGACACGGATCACCATCTAAATCGAAGGCGTGACCGTGTCGGAAGCCCGCGAGGCTTCCTGCACGTGATGCTTAACGCCGAGCGGGCCCGACTTCAGGTCGGCCCCGTTCGGCGCTGAAGACGCTGACCGGGGCCTCCGACGGGATGGAGCCCCGCCGTGAGCGTCACTCCGCACAACATCTCACAGTTTTCCGTCGACACGCTGGTCGAGCGCTGGTCAACTGCCCGTAGCCGCACGTTCCTGGCCAAGCACAGAGGTCGCCAACTCGATCCGCGCGAGCTGTTCGCCGAACTCGCCTACGGAGTCCGGATCGCGCAGGAAGTCACCGCCGGTCGGTGGTGCGTGGTCGCTGACCTGCTGCGATTAGGCGCTGTCGACTCTTGGTCACAGATCGCCGACGCCATGGGCTTGGCCGAAACCGAGGCCCGCGCCGGTTTCCACGCTTGGGTCACAGCCCAGTCCGACCTTCGTCGGCGTACCGGCAGTATCGGAATCACCGAAGCCGAAGCCGCCGAGCTGTACGCGCTCTCCGAGGCGGTGACCTGGTGAGCATCGAAGCGATCCACTGGGCACTCAATGCGGCCCCGATCCCTCGGGACCGCCGCGACGCATCCAGCCTGGCGATGGTGCTGGTCGGCCTGGCCAACCACGCCGATCCGGATGGCTGCAACGCCTTCCCCTCGCTGGCGAGGCTGGCCCGATACACCCGGCTATCCGAGCGATCGGTCCGCTACGCCCTGCGAGCGCTGGAGGAACTGGGCCTGATCCGGTCCTCCGACCCCGAGATCGTGGCCGCGTACGTGAAGCGCGCCGATCGGCGTCCCAACGGCTACAACCTCGCTGTCCACCTCGTGGACAACTCCGTCAACGAGGGGCAGAGTCTGCCGCCCGTTGAGCAGCACGAGGGGCAGACACTGCCGTCGCGAGGGGCAAACAACGACACGACGAGGGGCAAAGCTTGCCCCCAAACCGTCCTTAACCGTCAAGGGAACCGTCCTGCGCCCGAGGCGCGCTCGCCGCTCCGGCCGCCCTGCGGCCAGTGCGATGCCCGGCCGGATGATCCAGTTCCGGCCCGGGTGGTCTGGCTCGATGCCGACCGAACGCGTTCGACTCTCTGCCCACGCTGCCACCCGAACGCCAACCGTGCCGGAGGTGCTCGATGAGCGCCGACATCCTCGACCAGGTTCGCCAAGCGGTCACCGAAGCCCGCGCCGCTGGCGACCCCAGGCCCGGCCGCCCGACACTCGTCAGGTTGACCGGCGCGACCGACTACCAAGTCCGCAAGGCCCTGGCCACGCTTGACGGTGAACCGCCACCTGGCGCCAGTGCTGGCGAGCCCGAGCCGCCAGCAGCGCCAGCTCCACCCAATGCATCCGCCCGTCTGCCTCGACCCTGGCCGCTGATCTTCATCGGCCTGGCTGCGGCCGTGGCGATCTGGGGCGGCTGGGTACGCCTCGGCGAGCTGACCGGCTTCGGCCCAATCAATCTGCTGCCCGGTGCCGGTGGCGGATTCACCATGGACACGGCCGTGGTGCTGCCGCTGTCGGTCGAGTTCTATTCGGCCTACGCCCTGCGCGTACTGCTCGCCTCGGACCGGTTGACCGAACGCTCCCGGCGGTTCGCACGGCGATCGTTCCTGGCCAGCTTGGCGGTGGGCGGTGGCGCTCAGATCGCCAGCCACATCATGGCCGCCGCCCACGTCACCAGCGCCCCGTGGCCGGTCACCACGGTTGTGGCTTGCGTGCCGCTGCTCGTGCTCGGGCTGGCGACCGGCCTGGCGACCCTGGTGAAACGGGACGCCAGCGCTGGTGAGCGCTAGTGGTGTTCTCCGGTGGACGCCGCCGACGAGACGAGATGGGGACTTGCCGCGCAGCTGGCGCAAAGGCATTTTCAGCTGAGTTGCCTACTCGATCACGGCAAACACCCTCCGTTACATGCTATCGCTGCTTTTTGCGCTGTCGGACTAACACGTTTGCTACGTCCGAGTGATCGTGCCGTAGAGCCACAGGAGTGCCCTTTAAAGTCGATCTGGGGCGGGGAGGGAGCTGTGCTCGAACCACCGCACCAGACGTGGCAGCTGACAAGGTGGAGGCGGGCTGAGTATGGCGCAGAACAAGGGACAACAACGACGTGAGCGCCAGCGTCGAGAAGCTCTGCAAGCGCAGAAAGCCCAAGAACGGTTTATCGCCCAACAGCAGCGAGAGGTCGAGCGTCAGGAGCGCGAGGCCAAACGCGTCGAGGCCCAGGCTGACCGCGACCGCAAAGTTCAGTATCTCGCCGAACGGATCGCTGAGGCCGAGGAACTTACTACGGCGGTAGCCACTCGAACCGCAACACTTGCAGCTGTCCTGCTTACAGGCTTGAAACGGCAAGCTCCGCTCAATTTCCGCTCGATGCGTCTCACGTTCACGGCCAATACTTGGGCACCTGGAAATCTGGCTAAGGCAGAGCAAGCACCGCGATGGGAAAGTTTCGCGCCACCAGAACCGGGCTTACTGTCGAGAGTGTTCGGGGGAGATGCCCGCCACAGCCAAGCGGTCCAGCAAGCTCGCCTACGGTTCGAACAGGAACAGGCTGCTCACTTGCAGCGAGAAGTGCACCGTGTCGCTCAACTGGAACAACTCCGTCAGCAACATGCCCGGCGTGAGGATGAGCGGAAGCGGCATGCCAGCCAGCACAACGTACAGGTCGATGCGCTACAGCGGGCATTCCAACAAGGTGACCAAGAGGCCGTCGAGCGATGCCTTCGACTCGCATTGGAGGCGGCACCTCTGCCCGATGGCGTTCCTCGCGAAGCGGAGGTCGGATACAGGCCGGATAGCCGGCAGACCCTGGTCGTCCGCGAACTGCCGGACACGGACGTCATCCCAACTGAGGCTGCGTTCCGGTACGTCAAAGTTCGTGACGCGATCGAGCCGACACCTCGAAAGCCTGCTGAAGTTCGGCAGCGATACGCTGATTTAATTGCTCAGATTGCGTTGCTCACGCTGCGAGACGCGTTCGCCGCTGCATCGGCGCAACAAGTCGACGAGGTTACGGTGAACTGCCACCTTTCGACCACCGACCGGGCAACGGGAAAGGCCATTCGACCTTGCCTGCTCACCGTGTCGGCGTCCAGAGAAAAGTTCGATGAACTCGTACTTGATAAGCTCGAGCCGCGGGAGTGCTTGCGACATCTGAATGCTTTGATGTCGCCGCACCCGTACGACGTCGAACCCATCAAGCCGATCTTCGACCCTGACCTGACGCGATTCCGCCTCGTCGATGCCCAATCCGTGGCCGCTGGCCTAGATTCCCGGACCGTGTTGGTGGAGCAGACGCCGGGCGAGTTCGAGCACCTGGTCCGTGAGCTGTTCGAAGCAATGGGCATGCAGTCCTGGGTGACACAGGCGTCACGGGACGACGGTCTCGACGCGATCGCCGTCAACCCCGACCCAGTAATGGGCGGGCTCGCAGTCATCCAGGCCAAGCGCTACGTCAAGAGTGTCCCGGTAGAGGCGGTGAGAGCGCTCTGGGGCACGATGGAGGACAAGAAGGCGGGCACGGGCATCTTGGTCACTACCTCCTACTACGGTAAGGCCGCCCATGATTTCGCCCACCGGAACGAGCGTCTCCGGCTGATTGAAGGGCCGGAGCTGAAGCACCTGATCAAGGAGTTTCTTGGCCAGGACGTCATCGTCGGTGCGAAGGAACCGCCGAAGAACCGGCGTTGACGCGGTGGCACCTGTCAGCTGGCGTCGTAGCTCGCCCGAAGATGCACCTCCGCGCGCGCAAGATCCGCTGAACTCTTGATCCGGAGTTCGAGGTCGCCGGTGCCAAAGTGACCGATGTTGCGCACGTCACGGGAAAAGCCCGGCTCCAGTTCGATCGAGTCGGGATCGACCTTGAGGTAGACGAGCAGCGCTCGACTTTGCGGGTGCACTTCGACGCAGGCGAAGTTCTTCAGCCTCTTGTACGCGAAGTAGAGCTTGCGCGTGGTCTTCTGGATGTCGTCCCCGAACGCCATGAGCTGGGCGTCAAGATCTGCGTAAAGATTTTTGAGTGACTCTGGTGCCTTCGCAAGGTACTCCGTCACCGTCTGCTCGGCCGCAGTTGACGAACCTCCACCGGTGGGTGCCGGAGAAGTCGTGCTGACCGCTGTCAACAACTCCAAAGCGAGCAGTTCACCACCGAAATCGCGGTACCGGACGAGTTCGATGTTGTGGTTGTTTTGCCGCACTGCATGCTCGTCGTAACGGGTGAAGTCCCCGGCAACGCAGACGAGTCGTGGGTTAGTCCAGTCGATCTGCTTGGCAGCATCCTGCCCAAGCCGATCCATCACGAGCAGCTTGAACTCGCCCTGATGGTCGAGCAGCCAGTCCAGGTAAAACAGGCCCTGGTTGATGACGTTCTCGTCCCGTGACCGCTTGTACTCGAAGATCACCGGCGACCCGGTCTCGTCGATACCCAGTGAGTCGATGCGCCCACGATGCTTGGCTCCGGTCGAGTACTCGGATGCCAAGAAACGGACCCCGAACAGCGTGTCCATGTTCGACTCGATCGTCCGTTGTAGCTGACGCTCCAGGGCGACTGCGCTGCCAGCCAGCTCGCGAGCCTTGCCGCCATCGATCCGGAACAGCTTGAGGTCACTCATCGATTACGTTGCCCTGACGCTCGGCCTGGTTGCCCTTTCGGCGGACAGCATGGCCGGGGATGCCGAAGTGGCAAAGGCGGCCTGCGTGAGTGCTTCGGCGAACTGGCGACACTTGATCATGGCTGTGTTGGAGTCGGTGAACAGAATCGACGCTGCTGCCGCGCCGTACGCGACCAGCACAGGTTCGTGACTCAGGAGATACCCGAAGTTTGGCGTTCGCGCCGCTGTCGCTCCGACCTGTTCGTTGAACCCCACTTGCGTCCCCTCCCCGCTTTACCTGAGCTAGGCAGGTTAGCAGCCCAGCTGATCAGCTTATTGGAGCCAAGTGGTTGCTTGAGAACACGATTCTATGAAGGCTCCGCCAGGCGGTGTCTGGCCCAGGTCCGCGCCGCCGCAGTTAGTTCGGCACGCATAGGCAGCGGATCGGTGTGCTGCAAGTACGTCCACATGCCCAGCAGCGCCACCGAGAACGAGGTCAGGGAATCGGCCGAAACTTCTGGCCAGGCAGCGGTGGTGGCCGCCCAGCGCTCCGCGGCTTCAGGAGTGTGGCCCTGGCCGATCAGACGAACGATTAGGTGGGCGGTGTCGACCCAGGCAGCGCCGGTCTGTGACCAGGCCCAGTCGATCACCCATGCCTGGGTGTCGTCGCCGAGGATATTCAGAGGGTGCAGGTCGGTGTGCAGCAGGTTATCCCCGGCGACCGCCTCGATGCCCCTGGCCTCCCAGCTCGCGAGGAGGTCGAGCCGGTCACGGCTCCAGTCGTCGAGTTCGGCCGGTGGTCGGTGTCGCAGCCGTCGCCAGCCGGACATCCAGGCCATCTTGTCCGTCAGGGCTGGCACGTTCGGCGCGCGGCAGCCACGTAGCTCTCGCGACATGGTGGACACCGTGTCGGCCACCATCGGTAGGTCCGGCGAGCCGGGGGAGAGGTCGGCGTGGTGGCCGGTGATGTGTTCGAAGCCCAGCAGCAGCCAGTCCTCGGCGTCGGCTCGCCACAGGAGGCGCGGCGCGACCGCCGGGGGCAGGTAGGGGTTGATGTCTGCCTCGTGGCGGTGCATCGTCCCGCGCTTGCCCCCGGCGTCGGCGATGCCCTTGCAGAAGACCATGCCGCAGTCCGTGTGCAGGGTGGCGGCGAAGTCGGAGTTGCGCCCGGCCGCCGGCGTTTCGGCGTGGGTGACCGGTCCGGTCTCGGCTTCGATCGCGGCGCGCACGGTGGTGGGGAGTTCGTCCCAGGTGTGCAGCATCTGTCCTCAGCTGGCGGGCGGCGGGTCGTCGGAGCAGCCGTTCTTGCACTGCGAACAGTTCACGTTGCACTTGCCGTTCACGGCGGGCCACAGCGCGGGGTCGACAGCGTATCCGGCTCGTTCGATGGCGGCGACCGTGCGCGCCAGCGTGGCGTGGGCGGCTTCGCCGGTCGCCGCCGGGTCGCCGTCCTCGGTGGGCACGTGGTGTAGGAACCGGCCCGCGATCCGGTCGCAGAAGTTCGCGTAGTCGCGGGTGTGCAGGATGAAGGTGTGCCAGCCGGTGTCCACCTGCTCGCTGGGTGCCAGCGGAGCGCCGGTGTTGCGGGCGCAGGCGGCGAGGAACGCCAGTGCCTGCTCCACGATGCGTTCTGCGAGGTCGCGCGGCAGTTGCTCCTCAGCGATGATCCGGCCAGCGAGGCGGTCGAAGAGGGCGGCGGATACCAGCTTGCGGCCGGTGGCGGATGGGGTCAGGACAGCGGTCACAGGTTCTCCTCGATTGAGCGGATAGGTAGTCACCGCGCTGGTCGCGCGGAGTTTCGGGGCGTCCACAAGCGGGGCGCGGTGGCTCTCACGAGCCGGGGCGCGCCCGGTGCGTCCGGGGGCGGCAGGGTGAGCAGGCCGTCTACGACGTCGGCCAGGCTGCCGTCGCGCTGCCACAGCACGCCGCCGGTGTGGTCGGCGCGCAGCGCGGCGGCGTCGGTGACGTAGCGGACCATCAGCGCGTCGGCGGTGCCGGTGCCCGGCCAGGCACGCACACCGCGGACCTCAACCAGCTCGCCGTCGTGGTCGTGCACCGGCAGGAACAGCCATCCGGCGTTGAGCAGGTCGGCCAGGCGCCGCAGCTCCGGGAACGCCGCCAGCGACTGCTCATGGCCGCTGGTCACGAGACGATCCGCAGGTGGGCCCCGGCTGGCACGGGGTCGGGGTCACTCGTGCCAACCGGGAGTCGGGGGAGTTCGGCGGGCCGAGGGGCTGGCACCGGGGTGTCCCGCCGAGGGGGTAAGCCGAAGTGCCGGCGGAACTTGGCGTCGCAGCCCAGGCAGCCGCTGGTTTTGCGTGGCTTGGTTGCCTCGGTGACCTGGTACAGCTCGCCACACAGCAGCAGCACGATCGTCCCGGCGGGCGGACGGCACTTGTGCCAGGTCAGGTGCTCGACGCCGCCGATGACAGGCTGATACGCCGTGACGTTTTCCATCGAGCCGGTGGTGAAGGTCATCGGCATCGCCCGCCGTTCGCATCGGCGGAAGCTGACCGCGAGGGTTGCCGTGTCGTAGCCACCTCTACAGCGTCGACATAGTTGACCAGCGAAAACACAGCCCCGGAGCATGTGTTCCCGAGGCCGCGCGGGCGTTCTCTGCCTTTCGAGCAGGGAAAGTGGTAATCGACCGATGGCGGTAACCTGCGAAACCGTGGACCTTCTCCCGTTCAGTGAGTACGCGGCTTCTCTCAACCGGAAGCGCACGGCCGCCGGCGTGCTGCTGCGCGACGACCGGTCGCGCGTGCTGCTGGTGGAGACCACGTACAAGCCCGAATGGGAAATCCCGGGCGGCGCGGTCGAAGCGGAAGAGGCCCCGTGGGTGACGGCGGCCCGCGAGCTTCACGAGGAGCTGGGCATCACCCGGCCGCTGGGCACGCTGCTGGTCATCGACCACATCCGCACCCAAGGCGTGATGCCGGAGGGACTGGCGTTCGTGTTCGACGGCGGCCTCATCACCGAAGATGAGGTTCGCGGTATCCAGTCGACCGACCCGGAGATTCAGTCCGTGGGGTTATACACGCTGAGCGAGGCCGAGACGCTGGTCAAACCCACCCTGCACGCCCGGATCAGCACGGCCTTGCGCGCGGCCGACAACGGCGCGACCGTGTTTTGCGAAGCCGGTCACCCTGCGACAACCGTCCGGAACTAGCGCATGCCGAGGGGGAACAGTGTCCAGCTCGCTGGCGGAGAACCTGGCGCGCTTCCGCAAGGCGCGCAATCTCTCGCAAGAGGAGCTGGCGGCGGCTGCGTCGGTCGGGGTGGACACCGTAGGACGGATCGAGCGCGGGGAACGCCGGACCACGCGCCCCGCCACCGTCGCGAAGCTCGCGCGGGTACTGGCGGTCACCCCGGACGCACTGCTGGGGTTACTGCCCACCGCCCACGCTGTGCGGGACGCCGAGGTCGCCCGGCTGCGGCAGGCGATCACCGCCAGTGCCGAGGTGCCTGGGTTGGACGACCTCGCCGACAACGACGACATCAGCGACCCGGCCAGCTTGGCCAAGGCCAGCCACGCCACCTGGCGGGCCTATGTCGACGGCCGCCACGGCGAGCTGCTGCACGCCCTGCCGGTCCTGCTCGCCGACGCCCGGCGCCTCGTCCACGCGACCACCGGGGACGCGAACGCCGCCGCGCAGCAGCTGCTGTCCACGGCCTACCGGCTCGGCGCCGGGATCGCCGGACGCCTCGACATGGACGACCTCGCGTGGACCGCCGCCGAGCGCGCCCTGGCCGCCGCCCGCAAGTCCGACAACCCGGAGATCGACTCGGCGATCTCGCTGCGCTACCTCGTGTGGACCCTGATCAAGCAGGGACGCACCGAGGACGCCGAGCGCGTCGCGGTCAAGGCCGCGGAGCAGATCGAGCCCCGGATGCTCGACCGGGACAGCACCCGGGCGGGCGTCTTCGGCAACCTGCTGTTCAACGCCGCCAACGCCGCGCTGCGCTCCGGCAGCGGCGACCGCGCCAACGACCTGCTGGCCATCGCCCAGTCAGCAGCGCTGCGGGCCGGGCGGGATAACGCGACCGAGGCCGCCATCTTCGGTCCCCGGGTGGCGGCCTTCCAGGCAGTGGATCACGCGGTCCGGCTCGGTGACCCGGAGGCCGCGCTCCGGCTTGCGGACCGCATCGCCGAACCACAGGGCCCGGTGCCCGCCTTCTGGGAAGCCGGCCACCGGCTGCACCTGGCCCACGCCGCGGCTCAGCTCCGACGGGACCAGCTGGCTGCGGACCTGTTGAGCGAAGCCCGAGACCTTGCGTCGGACTGGGTGCAGCGTCAGCCGCTCGGGTCCACGGTTATGCGCGGGCTGGTGGATCGGGCTACTCGCCGACGCGGGCGTCGTTTCGCTGACCTCGCGGCGCACTACGGCGTTCTCTGACATCTGCATACACACGATCGGGTGACTGGAAGGCAGCGGAGCCCGACGGCTGTGGCCGGAACCTGCGAGCTGTGACGGATGGTGTTCGCCTGGCTGGCCTGTGCGAACGCGCTTACCGGGCTCTCCGGCTGGCTGTAGACCGCGGAGGCGGCTTATAAGCGGCTGGAGTGTGCACCGTCGGGCGGTTGCCAGGTGCATATCGCCGCTGAGTTACGGGTTCGGGCGATGCTTGCGGGATGGGCGCCGATCGTCTGGCGTGCACGGTGGCGGCACGAGCAGCAGCGACACGGTCAATAGGTAGCGCGTTGATCGTGCGCTCGGCGGCTGCGGCCTGGTGGACGCGGGCATTCGCCTGCTGCCACGCGCAGATTTCGGCGATCAGCCCGGCGAGCGCCAGGACCAGGGCGGCGAGTACGAATCTCTCGCTACCTCGTCCGTGTATTGCTCCGATCGCCGCCAACTTCCGCGCGGCCCGCCGCAACTCCCGGGCCAGCGGGCCGAGGTCGTGCGCCAGCACGCGATGGGGGCTGCGTGCGGCCCGGTCGTAGTAGTCGTGCGCGGTGGTGAGCGGGCCGGGAGTCCGGTATTCCTTTCCCAGTGCGAGCGTGCCGAGCAGTTCGCCGACGGCGTGGGCGATGCCGTCGGGGTCTTCCTGTTTTGTGCGGATCGCTGCGGCCGCGGCGTTGACCACGGCGGTCGCTTCGGCAAGAACATCTTGCCGTGCGTGCGGGGTGGAGCGGCCGTCGTTGGTGCGTTCGACGGAAGTATCCGCGGCGGGTGTGCTGTTCCAGCGGGTAAGGAGTTTCGGCCAGGTGAGATCGGCGGCGAGCTTGCCGCCGCCGAACCACACCAGCTCGCCGCCGCGGGTCTGGTCGAAGCGCGTCGCGTACGCGCAGCCTCGGATTCTTCCCGTCGCGGTATACGACAGTCGGTAGTTGATCTGCAGCTCATCGAGCTTGGCGAAGAACCGATCCGATCCATGGGTGCTGGCTGCGGCTTGGGAGATGAGCCGGTGTAGCTCGGACCGCGCCGTTTCGGAACGCCGGTTCCTGTTCGCTTTGCTGATCTCGCCGCGGGTGGGTTGCTTGGCCGCGGTGCGGTCGATGCCCGGGGTCGGGGTGAGCCCGAATTCCCGCTCGAGTTCCTGGCACGCCTCGCGCAGCCGCGTTTTGTAGAAGGGCGGGGAGAACCGTGTGAGTCGGCCGCTTTCGTGCTGCGCGACGAGGACCGCCATCAGGTGGATGTGATCGTCGGCATGGCGGACCGCGATCCATCGACACCCGGCCTGGTGGATTCCGGTCGCGTCCATCAGCCGTTGCGCAATGTGTTCCCACTGCTTGTCGGACAGCACCGGGTCGTCCGGGTGCAACCTGACCGGGCAATGCCACACGTACCCGTCCTTGAGCACGATCTCCTGTGCCTTCGGGTCGTAGCGGTAGAGCTTCAGCCAGTCTGGTGCGAGTGAAGGCGGCTTCCGCCTCCCGGCGATGCGCAACCACTGCATCCACTCTTGGGCGTTGGGGAGCCCTTCTGGTGTTGGCGCGGGGTTGGCCAGCGGCAGTCCGAATTCCTTCGGCAACTCCTGCATTACCCCGATCAGCTCACGCAAATCGAAGTCGAACTCGCCGGGACCCGTCTTCGGTGGTTGGTGGAAGGCTGGGGCGCCGTCCCAAGACGCGACGACGCGCGGGTTGCGGTGCTCCTCGTGTTCGCCGGGGCCGAGGAGGTAGGCGATCAGTCCGGCCGGGCGCCATCCAGTGACGACCTTCGCGATCACCGCAACGCGTCCCGCAACGCAGCCTGCAGCCCGTGTGCCATGGCGACGCGGCGGCGCACGATCGCCATGATCGCCAGCGCCTCCGCGCCGACAGTTTCGATCTCGTGGGTGCTGTTGGCGTGTCGGGCGACGTCGTTGAGGTTGCCGCCGATCTTCGCCAACTGAACGCTGTGGTGGTTGATGGCCTCCAGCAGCCTGGTCAGCAGCTCCCGGTCGAGCACCTGCCCGCTCACCCGCATCCGGGCGACGTCCAGCGCCGCCTGAGACACGAACGAACCCGGCTGCACGCCATCACGAGCCGCGGCCCGCACGATGACGAGCCACTCGGCGTCGTTGTACGTCAGTGGAGTGCGTGGCTTGCGCGGACCGTGTCGTGAATGCTCGCGCCTCTTCAACCGCCGGACCGATGCCGTCCCGGAGTCTGTCCGGGCGGCGGGTGTGATCTCGTTGTCGTTCATTGCGTTCATCCCCCATGCGGCCCGCCGGCCCGAGGCACCCCCTGCGCCTCGCCGCGGTCCGCTAGGACCAGCCTGCCAGGGTGCACAGCGTCCTGGCGAAGATCCATATGGATCTTCAACATCTTGCTCTGCGGTTCTACCCGGCTACAGCGGCAAGTCGCGTCGCACGGTCACGGGCAATCCGTTCTGCTTCACGTCCAGCCGACTCCGTGGCTGTAGCGGTCAAAGCTGGGAGTAGTAATCGCTGGCGGTACGGCCTTCGAGCATCAATCGGCACGCCGAGCACAAAATGCCTCCGGGCCGCCCAGGAGGGCGCAACCCGCACTTGCTGCATCGTCTTGCTGCGACGCGCGGATGCTCGAGGTTGAGGCAGGTGGCAGTGCGGGGCGCTGGCCGTCCGTGGCGCTTGGTTGGGCGGCCGGGCTGGTACTCGCCGGTTTGCTCGGTCATCTCCTGGAACAGCTCAAGGTCGGCGGGGGAGACGAGCCGCACGTCGCCGAGCAGGTCGCGCATCGCGACAAGCTCACCGGCGGGAAGTCGTTCGGCGACGTCGTCGACGGTGAGGCCGTTCCAAGGCTCGGGGTTCGGGTGCATCTGTCCGCACACTCGACGTGGTCGGCTGCGTTTGCCGCGGTGGCGGCCACCTGTCGGGCAGTAGTCCCAGGCGCTGAGGGTGCAGCGGGTCGGAATCATCCGGCGTGGGCCGAGCGCCGTGGCGGCTCGCGGCGGCGGCAGTGAAGTCCAGGCCAGCTTGTTACACCCGAGCGCCGGTACCTGGGTGAACCAGGGCGGGGTGCGATCGGAGTCTAGGAACCACACCGGCAGCCAGCCCGCACCGAACGACTTGGTGGTCCGGGACTTCACCAGAGTCGGGTCGATCGCCGAGCGCTGTACCTCGATCCCGGTGCGGTACGGGCCGTCGATCGCAACGTCCAAGATCGTGCCTCGTCCGGTGCGGCGCTCCTGTGTTACCTGGTAGCCGGCGTCTTCGGCCGCCCGCTGCCAGTAATCCTTCTGGCGCCGATGCTCGACGGATTCTTCCGCGATCTCGTGATCGTTGGTGCAGCTGCTACCTCGGAAGTGAACTGCCCAGTAACGGCCGCGAGTCAGCCGGACGAACATCTCCGCGCCCTCGTCGTCGACCGGCGCCTGTTGGCACAGTAGGACCCGGTCGTGTCGGCGGATCTCGCCCCGCAGCGACTTGATCAGCTCGAAATCCTGCGAGTTCAGGTGCGCCAAGTCGATCAGGCGATCGTCCTGGCCGTGGATGTAGCGCACCAAGGTCGACATCAGGCGCCTCCCCGCAGCAACTCAGGGCACGACTCTGCACCGACAGGGTCAAGCTCTGTCGTGGAACATCCACCGTCGCAGGCGTTCCGCTTGGTCGTCTACCGCCAAGTCGGGTGGAATCAGCAGGTCGGCTGCACGGTCGAAGTGCGCCGAGTTCCCTGATCCGGACGGCTGGTGTTGGCTGGACGAATGGCACGTTCATCACGTCGAACAGGGCCGCGGACTCCGGCGCCGTCGACGGTCGAGGAGTTCCTCGACGCGCTCGAAAAAGCCGGGGGCGAGTTACGGATCGTGGCGCCGAGCGATGAGGTACGCGCTGCTTGGCGCCGCGTGATCCACCGCATTCGACAGGGCAAGCATGTCCCCGACGGCTGGCATCTGTTGCATCGGGGCCGTGACAGCGGTGACCTCGTCATCGAGATGCGCCCTGGCGAACATCCCGCCGACAAGTACCGTCGACCGGGTGGAGACCGGGTGCCGATTCCGGCTGCGCTGACAGACCCGCACCCCGTGGTCGAGGCACTTCGCGATTCACCGGAGCGCCTTCCGGATTCGCCCGCAAACCGTAGTCGAGCGGTGATGATCGTCCAGGTGATCGCCGAGGAGACGCAGCGTCGCGGCCTTACCGTGGAGCCGGGTATTGGTGATGTGCTTCTTCGGGTGGAGGCGCTGGGAAGCCGGTATGCCATACGAGTCACTGAGGAAAGCGGTGCTCGGTGGACCCTGCGGCTCGTACTTCAAGTGCGCGGCCCTGGAGAACCAGCTGACGCTCGTTGGTGTGACCGTTCTGGCTGGCGAGTCGAAGAGGCTCTAGGACAGGTGCTGGATGAGATCGTTCGACGAGCGGAGGCCGTTCGAGAGGAGGTCGAATTTGAGGAACGACGTCAAGCAGACCGAGCGGCCGCAGAACGCAACAGAGCCGTTTGGGCATATCGGGCGAGTGTCTTGCGTGATCAAGTCGCTGCCTGGCGTGAGGCGGAGGCGATTCGGCGCTACTGCGACCAGCTCGTTGCCTCCGGTACGGACGATCAAGACGAATGGGTGAAGTGGGCGCGGGCGCGTGCATCTGCGATCGACCCGCTCAGGGAACCACCCGGCATGCCGCCTGAGCCAAGTGAGGATTCAGTGCCTCGGCAGCAACCAGCTTCGGTCCGTATGCCGAGAGCACCATTACCGGAACCAAGACCGTGGCATCCGAATCAGAAGTGGTGGTCTCGCTAGCCGGGCCCCCACGGGCTATGGCCGCGCAGGTATGGCTTGAGGTCGTCTGGCCCGGCTTTGGGAGTCGTCGGCATTCCGGCGTGGTTGCGCACAGGATCAGCTTCCTCGGCGTATGTCTCGGCCCAAGTGGCCCATGCGATGACCTCATCTCGGCGCGACGGGTCGACCGAATTGGCGGCATCGCGAAGGGCGGCGGCGTAGGCGAGGACGTCCTCTACCTCGGCTGCTTCCTTGATCCGTGCCCGCAGAGTGTCTTGTCGGTGTTGCTCGGCGAACTGCTCCCTGGCCACGACCATCGCGGCTTCCCAGCGCCTCCTGCGCTCATCAGCTCTGCGAGCCTCCTCCGCGCGGCGTTCGACTGCCGCCTTGATCATGAGTTCTAGCCGGTCGAACATTGCCGTGAGCTGCTGCTCAAGTGGGTTGCCCTCGGCATCCGACCACGCTGGATCTTTGCGGCCATGGCGGCGGTCATCAGAGTGAAGTCTGAGCCACAACCCGTTCTGTGTGCCGCCGCCGATCAGGCTGAACTCGTCGTCCCAGCTGGCCTCGATCGTTACGTACTCCCCGCGACGCTGGCCACCGACCCGTACCCGGTAGTCCCGGAACTTTGCCTCGTCCAGGATCGCTTGCCAGATCCGCAGCATCCGACCGGCTTTCTGCCGCGGGACGTCTGGTATCCAGTCTGGGACGAACGCGCGAGAGTGATAAGGACGCCACCGGTCCGCCTCCCGCCGCTTCATGCCCTCCTGCATCTCGGTTACCAGTGGGTGCGGAACTTTCGGCAATTTCGACGGAACTCGGATAGCGCGTCCGACGAAGTCGCCTTTGGGACGGCTATCGGGCTCCGGCGTAGCGGGACTCGTCTGGCGACTGGGCTTCGGCGGCGCGGTTGGGTCGGTCAGCGAAATCCGAATGGTGTCCTCGGAGGTCCACTTGCTGAGTCGTGCGCTTCCTACTCGCCACAGCCGAAGCTGGGCCGTACGAGCTGCGCGGCGCCAGGCTGCGAGTTCTTCGGGGGCCAAGTCGTTGAGGACGAGGTGCCCACCCGCTTCGGTTACCCGCTTCAGGACCTCTTCGGGCGTGATCTCAGGAAGTTCGGTCTCACCCTCCGTCATAGCCACCACCATAGGTGTCCTGGTCGCCAGCGGCAGGAGAAGGAGGTGGTCGGCATTGTTGATCTTGTCGTACAGTGTCGCTCACCGTGAACAGAGGGGGATACCTGGTGCGGGAGAGTGAACGGGCAGCACAGGTTGTGCGATTCTGGCGAACCATCGAAATGTTCAGTCCGCAAGGCGTGCCCAAGCCGACATTTGACTCCCGGGAGGAATCGGGAAAGACCGTCCTTGACCTCGCAGCGGATGAGCTGGCTCCGTGGCAGCCGGATCATCCTATATGTGCCGCGCCGTTGAGAGAGGGGATGACCTGGCAGTTCACGATCTACGGGGGCTTGTACGAGATATCCGCGGCTCGGGCCGAGATGGTTAGGGTGTTCGGCGAAGACAACAAGCCGGATGATGCGCGGCAGGGCGGCCAGACGGCGATGTTCGCGTTCACGTTGGACGTGGAAGGGTGCCTGGTGGAGAACTCCGCCACGCTGTCGGCCTGTGCCTGGGCGATCAGCCGGCTGAGGTCGCCGGGTCCGGGAGAACCCAATTGGCTCGACGGGTTCGAATTTGATGAGCGTGAATTCGTTGCTGGGCTGAACAAGCTTGTGCCGCCGAAGTTGCAGAACTCGACGAATGTGAGCGAGCAGACCGCAACTCTGCACAAAGTTGGCAAAGCAGTTGCCGAGCACGTCAAGGGTGCTGCCGTCGAGGCCGTGACGGCCGGAGCGGAGGCCACTGGCGTGGCGGTCACGGCGGCAGTCGGTGCCGGTGTGGGGGCAGTCGCGGGATCAGTCGTTGGTGGCATCGCGGGCACGGTCGCGGGCACCTTCGCGGAAAAACTACTTACCCCTGGCACTGGCACGAAGAGTGACGCTGAGCCCGGTGAGACGGCAGCAGGCGCTCCGGAACCGAAAATTCCACGCCTTCAGATGACGGCGCAAACGTTGCATGAGTTTGTAGCGGAGCTGGGCTCGGCATTGGGCCTTCGCGATGCACTCCGTGTGGTAGGGGTCCGCGTCGCGTGCGTACAGGTGCCGATCAGGAAGAGTGATGAGGCAGGTGAGCAGAACTTTCTCAACAGCTACATCGCAAGCGACTTGGCAGAGGTTGAGAAGGCAGTGTGCGGCGCCGGGATCGGGAACGGACTCACTGCATACCTCACCGACAGTCGGCATGTCCAGGTCGCGAACAGGATCGACGTTCGTGCCGGTCGTCATGCGTTGATCTCAGGCGTCGCACCGAGCCGTATCCCCGGCGGACGCTGGCCCACGAGTACGGCGAAGCCTCTCGTGGTGAGTCAGCAGTTCGCGGTCAATCAGATTCTCGATGAGCTCGGCGACAGCACAGGGCTCTTCGCGGTCAACGGCCCGCCTGGCACAGGGAAGACCACGATGCTGCGTGATGTGCTCGCAGCTGTCGTGGTCAAGCGTGCCCGACGACTGGCAGAGCTGGACGATCCGTCGAAGGCGTTCACCGAGGTGCTGCAGCGGGTTCCGCTGAGCAAAAATTACAGCCCTGCCGTGCGTGGAATCCGCCCGGAGTTGACCGGCTTCGAAGTGGTAGTGGCCACCGCAAGCAACGACGCTGCTGCCAACGTGACGGCCGAGATTCCGAGCCTCGATGCGGTGCGCGGCGCTGAGGACGACGCACTAGCCATCGATTACTTCACCGACTTGGCCTCCCATGTGCTCGGCGGCAAGGCATGGGGCATGGTCGCGGCCGTGCTGGGCAACATGAAGAACAGGAGTGCGTTCGCCAGCCGATTCTGGTGGGGAGATGAGGCAAAGAAGAAGGAACGACCAGCCGGGGCAGGGCCCAGTAGCGCGGCCCAGCCAGCCGAGCCTGCCGATGACCCCGAGAACGTCGGGATGCTGGCGATCTTGAAAATGGTGCGCGAGCAGTCGGATGACATCGAGGACTGGGGCGACGCGGTCGCCTCGTTCCAGGATGCAGAATCCGAAGTTCGGCAACTCGCAACTCATCGCCAGGAGGTTGCGGATGCGATCGCCGAGGCATTCCGTTGTCAGGCTGCAGTCCGCGCGGCTGAAGAGCACCTGAGGAACACCCATATCAGATGGGAGCAGACCCAGGACTCGGTCAGATACGCAGTCGGGCAGTTCGATGAGGCGAGCGCTGCCTACTCAAAAATCGATGGGGATTATCAGAACCATCTCGACCGCAAGCCCGGGTTCTGGATCTCGCTCGTGAGAGGCTTCCGGAAACGGCGGCGATGGGCGGGAGGCCGCAGAATACTTGAGGGCCTGCGTTCAGCGGCCAAGTCGAAGCTTGATCAACTGAATCATGCGGTCGTTCAAGGCAAGGCCCATCTCGCGGCTGTGCTTGAGGAGCGTCACCGACACGAGAATGCGCTTAACGACGCGAAGCGCGCTCTGGCTGCCGTCGAGGCGCGCATCGATGTTGCGCGCGACCGTTGGCCAGGTAGGGTCCCGTTTGGTAGTGATGTCGAGGATGACGAAGCATTCCAGTTGTGTGCGCCGTGGGCTGATCAGGAGTTTACAGCTGCCCGGAATCGGCTTTTCCTCGCAGCTTTGAGCTTGCACAAGGCTTTCCTGTTCAATACCGAACGACAGGTGCGCGGGAACCTCGCTGTCATCGCGTCGGCGGTGCGAGGCAAGGTGGACATGAAGCCGAGCACTCTGCTGGCGGCATGGCAGTCGCTGTTTATTGTGGTGCCGATGATCTCTACGACCTTCGCATCGCTGCCCCGCTTGTTCGCTGGGCTCGGGCGGGAGGCGCTCGGCTGGCTGTTTATCGACGAGGCCGGTCAGGCGACGCCGCAGCAAGCGGTCGGCGGGCTTTGGCGGTGTCGCCGGGCAGTGATCGTCGGTGATCCGCAGCAACTTGAACCCATTGTGACGTTGCCGCTTTCTGCTCAACAGACCTTGCTTCGTCACCACGGTGTACATGAGCAGTGGACTCCGGACAACACCTCCACGCAACGGATCGCGGATCGGCTTGCTCGGCACGGTACGGCATTGCCTGAACCAGACGGAGAGTCCAGGATCTGGGTGGGTGCACCGCTACGTGTGCATCGCCGCTGCGACCGGCCGATGTTCGATGTCTCCAATACGATCGCCTACGGCGGAGACTTGATGGTCTACGGAACTAACCACAGCGGTGACTACCCTGGAACGAACGCCTGGATCGACGTTCGAAGTGGGCAATCGCGTGGCAACTGGGTACCAGCTGAAGGCGAGGCTTTGAAGGACCTGCTCGGCCAGTTGGCCGAGCACGGGGTAGCGCCGCGGGACATCCGCGTGGTTAGTCCGTTCCGCGACGTCGTACGAGAAAGCAAGGAAGCTGTACGACGTAGCAGAGAAGAACTTCCATCGTTCGACTGGCGATTCATGAGTAAGAACATCGGCACCGTGCATACTGTGCAGGGCCAGGAGTCCGATGTCATAGTCTTGGTCCTAGGTAGTGCACCCAACCGGCCAGGGGCTCGTGCTTGGGCGGCTGAGAAGCCGAACCTGTTGAATGTAGCTATTTCTCGTGCAAAGCGCCGTTTCTATGTGATCGGGAACCGTGACAACTGGAAGGACCTGCGCTATTTCAATGTTCTGGCGAGGAATTTTCCGGTCGAGTTCTGAGTCCAGCAATTGAAAGGTCGATCGGCCTTTGTCGGGTGCAGGCAGCATCTGCCTGCACCCGACGGAAGAGGTAGATTACGCCGCTGCGTCTGATCGGTGATGCCGTCCTCGTTGGATCACTGGTTTGGCAGTCAGCAGGGTTGTCAGTCGCTCCCTTTGTGAAGCTGTCAAGGCTGGTGCGGCGTCAACAATGCGTCGGACATGAGCGTCCAACTTCGCCTCAACGGACAGTTCCGACTGTTCGGTGGCGGGAATCGGGTAGTCGTTTGCCACTGGGTGGCCCTTCCGAACCAGGAAGGTCGACGACGGTCGTGCTGCTATGGCGCTCCCCCGAACGCGCACGGCCTGACGTGACCCTTCACCGTGTAGGGCGGTAAGGGGCGCGGCGTATCCGGGTGCTCTGGCGACGCGTGGTTTCGATCGCAGGTTGCGGCCTGGTGGCCGTAGCGCACGGTCGGGTTTTCGCTTTCGACTCTCGGGTCCCGCTGGGTTTTTCGCGGCGGGAAGTACTTCCAGCATCAGGAAGAGCAGTACCGGTGCCAGCGCGGTGGGGAACCTTCGTCGGCCAGCCGAGGACAAGACGAGCAGGAGCTTGACCAGCCGAAGCAAGGTGTGAGCCTTGGCGAGGTTCGTGGCATGGATATCTGGAGGTGCGCCGGGACTCCAGTCAGCGGTCAGGTCACTCGCGGCCGATGCTCCGAATACGGTCTTCGTCGTGTGCTGGAGCAGTGCCTCGTAAGCCACGTAGGGCAGGTTCTGGGCGCGTTTCAGCAGGTGAAGTCGCTGCTGATGGTTGCCGGCGAGTTGTTCTTGGCTCGCTCGGAAGCGCGTAGCGAATGCTTCGAAACCCCCGGCGTAGCCGCGGGGAAGCTGAGCCAGGACGGCGTTCTGCTGATCAGGAGTGAGGGTTGAGCGCATCTCGCGGAGAGTGGCGGCACGAGCGAGGATCTCCCCACCTGAGAAGGACTCGGCTTGCGCAGCAGGTGCCGTCAGCTCATCTAGCCAGTGACTTATAGTCACCGTGCTCTTAAAGTCATCCCCCATTGGACCAGCGTAGATCGTCCGGTTCTGCATGTCGATCTACTGGCTTGAGTACACTGAGTGACGATATGGCTTACCGGTGTTCCCGCCATACGACGTCCACGGAGTTCGGGTCAAAGGTCTTCCGGCCGCGCGGCGTCGGTGAGAGCTTGACCGAGCACAGCGCATCCACCACGTTCCGACGGATCATGAGCGGAGCGGCGTCGAACGCTGCCACGGGGTCGACTGCGGATAGCGTCGATGCTGCAGCGCTCCGAGTGGTCAGTCGCACTTGGGTGAGCCGTGCTTTCGCGAGTTCCGCCTTGACCTTCTCGGTCGACACCTTGTAGCGAGGCCCGTCGATGTCGCCCGCATCGTAGTCCGCTTCGATGCGTTCCAGCCTTTCGTTCAGC
This sequence comes from Saccharothrix sp. AJ9571, assembly GCF_021725495.1. NCBI lineage: Bacteria > Bacillati > Actinomycetota > Actinomycetes > Pseudonocardiales > Pseudonocardiaceae > Saccharothrix > Saccharothrix sp. AJ9571. Next base: position 3,581,307 of record NZ_CP091382.1, read on the forward strand.
CGCTTGACTTCCTCGCTGGCAGCCTTCGCTCGCGCGGACTCCTTCGGCGTGATCAAGCCGGCAAGGTCGGGACGGCTCAACCTCTCTCGCATGGTCTTGATCACGAGTTTGTCGATCTGCTGTTGGGAGCGAGTCAGGCAGCCGTTGGGGCAGCGGTACCGGTTGCCTGACCATGAGCGAACCTTCGAGTCGCACTTCGCGCACTCGAACAGGCCGGCGCCGAGGTGCTTACGATCCGTTCCCTGCTGGGTCTTGCGGCGTGGATCGGCTAGCTTGGCTTCGACCAACCTGAAGACCTCGTCTTCGACGATGGCGTCCCAGACTCCTTGCTTGCCGTTCGTCTTGCCTTGGTACACCGCGTGACCTGCGTATCGCGGGTTCGTCAGGATCGTGCGAACGCTCGACGGGTTCCATGGGCGGCCGTGGCGGGTGGCGACTCCGGCTTCGGTGAGCCACATCGCCAGTGCTCGAAGCGAGTCCCCGGCGGCGAACCGGTCGAACAGTTGCCGCACGATTGCGGCCTCGTCCTCGATGACTTCACCAGTGGAGGAGTAGCCGGTCAGTCGGACGCCGAGCGGCGGCTTGCCTCGTTCGGCACGCTGGAGCGCGGCGGCGCGTTGACGTGCGGCTTTCCGTTCGATCTCGCTGCGGGCCACGGTGGCCTTGATCCGGGCGAACATCCGGCCGCCGTCGGTGGATAGGTCGGCTTCGCCGTTCGCCGTGACTAGCAGCAGGCCGCGGTCCTGCGCCGCGTCGATCCAGTCTTCAAGCTGGCGGGGCTGACGGGTGAGCCGATCCAGGTCCCAGCACACCAGCGCGTCGAACTCCCCGGCCTCGTATGCGGAGACCAGCGCGTCGTATCCCGGCCGTGCCTTGTGCTTGTCGGATGCCGAGATGGAGTTGTCTACGAACTCGCCGATGATGTGCCATTGTCGCTGGTCAGCGATGCGTTGGCAGTCCGCGCGCTGCCGCTGAACAGCTAGCTGCTCGCCGGTCGCGTCTAAGCTGACTCGTAGGTAGATGGCGCAGCGACGAGGTCCACTCACCCTTGAAGTGTTGCACGGTGTGGTAACCTGGTCGAATTCCGTTTCAACGTCTGACCAACTCGGGCCGTGATGGCCGGTAACTAGTTGTTACTTTCATTGGGCGCAGGATATGCTGCGTTCAATGAAACCTTCGCCGAGTCTGCTTCCGCTGCTGCGCTCACGCATGCAGGGTGAGCTGCTCGCGCTCGTCTTGCTGTGCCCGCACCGCGAGTACAGCATCAGCGAACTCGCTGCGGCGTGTGGCGTGTCGCCCACCGCGGTGCTGCGCGAAGTCGAGAGGTTGACCGCCGGCGGCATCCTGGAGGACCGGCGGGTGGGCCGGACCCGGCTCGTCAAAGCCCGTACGGACACCCCCCTCTACCGGCCACTGAGTGACGTCATCGCCGTCACGTTCGGGCCGATGCCGTTGTTGACCGAAGCCCTGTCCGAGCTGGCTGGCGTGGACGACGCCTACATCTACGGGTCCTGGGCCGCGCGCTACAGCGGTGAACCGGGTCCGCCGCCGGGTGATGTCGACGTCCTGGTCGTCGGATCGCCCGACCCGGACGAGCTCTTCGATTCGGCCGAACACGTGTCGCGGCGTCTCGGCCGCGAAGTCAACGTCCATCGGATCTCGTCGCAGTCGTGGGCGTCGGAGAGTTCGGATCCGTTCCTCACCAGCGTTCGTGAGCGTCCGCTGGTTCGCCTGAACCTCAACGTGGAGACCCGATGACCCGGTGGAACCAAGGTCGCACAACGATCGACGCGCTCATCGCGCGGGGTGCGGTCGAGCACGTACCGGCTTTCCAGGAGGCCGCGGAGGCCGAACTCGTTCGGGCTCGCACGCACGTCGCGTCGGCGCGGCAGCTGCTGGGCTCGGACCCGGAGGGGTCTTACACGCTCGCCTACGACGGTGCACGTCGTGCGCTGGCGGCGATACTGCAGAACCAGAACCAGAACCAGAACCAGAACCAGAACCAGGGCCTGCGGGCGACGAGCCGTGGAGGGCACATCGCCATCTACGAAGCCGTTCTCGCGCAGCTCGATCCCCCGTTGGGCTCGGTTTTGCGTCCCTTCAACCGGATGCGGGTCCGGCGCAACGAAGTCGCCTACCGCTCTTCGGAGGCACCTTCGGTGACCGCGGACGACGTGGCGGCCGACGTGTCGAAGGTGGAGGCGCTCATCGAGGTCGCCGAGAAGGCGATACCGAACATGCCTCACTATTGACCCACTGCTCGCCGAAGCCGGACGGGAACTCGCCCGGCTCGGCGATGAGTCGGGCGGTCAGCCGGCGATGCCGAGGAGGATGACGGCGATCAGGGTGGTCGCGGTCGCCACGGTGGTGACCCAGGCGCGCTGGGCGGCGGTGAGGGCGGGGGCGGCGTTGTTCATGGGCGCGTCCTAAGAACTGGGTGCTGTTTCGCCCGGGACACCGCGTTGATCAGGCCATATGTTACTCGGTTGTGGCCGAAGTCACGTCCAGGACGGCGTCGATCTGGGCGGCCAGCGCGGTGTCCTTCGCGGTCAATCCGCCGGCCGAGTGAGTCGAGAGGCGGAAGGTGAGTTCGCGCCACCGGATGTCGATGTCCGGGTGGTGGTCGACGCTCTCGGCGATCTCCGCCACCCGGTTGACCACGGCGATCGCCGCGGGGAAGGACGGTAGGGACGCGGTCGCCTCCAGTGCGTCCCCGGTGCGGCTCCAGCGCGGCAGGTGGGAGAGGGCTTCGGCCAGTTCTTGATCACTCAATAGTTCCGCCATGACCCCATGGTGGTACCCCGGCGGGTACGCTGCACCTTCGCCACGGGAGTCCGGTGCGCCGGGCTGAGAGGCGGGCGTGAGCCCGCGACCGTTCGCACCTGAACCGGATCACGCCGGCGTAGGGAGGTCCGCCCTCGCCTGCCGCCGGTGATCCCGAGCAAGGAGGGGCCCATGACACGCACCGTCCGCACGGCGGCCGTGCTGTGCGCGGCTGGGGTGCTGCTCGCCGGTTGCACGCTGTTCTCCGGATCCGAGGAACCGGCGGGCGACGACGTGACCACCATCAAGCTGGTCACGCACGACTCGTTCGCCGCGCCGCAGGAGATCCTCGACGCGTTCCAGCAGCAGTCCGGCATCCGCATCGAGGTGCTCAAGGAGGGGGACGCGGGCGCGCTGACGAACAAGCTGGTGCTGACCAAGGCCAGCCCGATCGCCGACGTCGCGTTCGGCGTCGACTCCACCTTCGCCTCCCGCGCGCTGGCCGAGGGCGTCTTCGAGCCCTACACCAGCCCGGAGGCCGATCGCGGCCCGCAGCGCTACGCCATCGACCCCGAGCACCGGCTGTCCGCGGTCGACGTCGGCGATGTGTGCGTGAACATCGACACCGCCTACTTCGCCGAGAAGGGGCTGCCCGAGCCGAAGACCTTCGACGACCTGGCCGACCCGCAGTACAAGGACCTGCTGGTGGTGGAGAACCCGGCGACCAGCTCGCCCGGCCTCGCCTTCCTGCTCGGCACGGTCGCCAAGTACGGCCCGCAGGGCTGGTCCGAGTACTGGGGCAAGCTGAAGACCAACGGCGTCAAGGCGGTCAGCAGCTGGGAAATCGCCTACAGCCAGGAGTTCTCCGGTTCCTCCGGCAAGGGCGCGCGGCCGCTGGTCGTCTCCTACGCCTCCTCGCCCGCTGCGGAACTGGCCGAAGACGGCAAGCCGCGGACCAAGGCGCTGCTGGACACCTGCTTCCGCCAGGTCGAGTACGCCGGGCTGCTGGCCGGTGGCAAGCAGGCCGACAAGGCCGGGCGCGTGGTCGACTTCCTGCTCTCGCAACAGTTCCAGAGCACGGTCGCGGAGAACATGTACGTCTACCCCTCGCGCGAGGGCGTCGAGCTGCCCGCGAGCTGGGTGCAGGCGGCGCCGCAGCCGCCGAAGCCCGCTTCGCTGCCGGGTGAGGAGATCCAGGCGAACCGCGAGCAGTGGATCGAGCAGTGGCGCGGACTCATCGAGGGCTGATACTCCTCGCACTCCTGCCCCTCGGTTTCCTGGTCGTCTTCTTCGCTTGGCCCGTCGCCGCGATCCTCGGGCTCGGTCTGGGCGACGGCGGGGTGGCCGAGGTGCTGGGCCAGGCGTCGACCTGGCGGCTCGCCGGGTTCACCGTGGGGCAGGCGGCCGCGTCGACCGTGCTTTCCGTGCTCGCCGGGTTGCCGATCGCATTCGTGCTCGCCCGGCTCAAGCTGCCCGGTGTCGCGCTGGTCCGGACCATCGTGCTGGTGCCGTTCGTGCTGCCCACCGTGGTCGTCGGGCTGGCCTTCCGCGCGCTCTGGCCGGACGGCGGTGTGCTGTCGATCGTGCTGGCCAACGCGTTCTTCAACGTCGCGGTGGTGGCTCGCACGGTCGGCGGGCTCTGGTCCCATTTGGACAGACGAGCGGAGGAAGCCGCGCGGGCGCTGGGCGCCTCTTCGTGGCAGGCGTTCCGTTCGGTCACCCTGCCGCGCCTGACCCCGGCGATCTTCTCCGCGTCGGCCGTGGTGTTCCTCTTCTGCTCCACCAGTTTCGGTGTGGTGCTCATCCTGGGCGGCGGCCGGTTCCGCACCTTGGAAACCGAGATCTACCTGCGCACGGTCAACCTGCTCGACCTGTCCGGCGCGGCCGCGCTCTCGCTGGTGCAACTGCTCGCGGTGGTCGCGGCGCTGGTGATCGGCGCGCTCGCGCGCCGCCGCCGGGAGACCGCGTTGCACCTGCGGGCCGCCGCGGAGTCGGTGCGACGGCCCGAAGGCGGCGAATGGTGGGTGGTCGCCGCCGCGGTCGCCGTGCTGGGCCTGCTGCTCACGCCGATCGTGGCCTTGCTGCTGAAGTCGAGCATCGCCGGGTTCGAAGGGCTCGCCACGACCGGCGGCGCGTTGCCGGTGTCCGGCTGGGACGCGGCGTCGCGCTCACTGCGGACCGCGACGGACGCGACCGTGCTGGCGATGTGCGTCGGCGTGCTGGCCTCGGTGGTGCTGGTGTCGTTGCGCCGCCTGCCCGGCCGGTTCGCCAGGGGAGCGGGCGAGACCATGGACGCCGCGCTGATGCTGCCGCTCGGTGTCTCGGCGGTGACGGTCGGCTTCGGCTACCTGGTCACCCTCGACGACCTGCCCGGTGACCTGCGCACTTCACCGCTGCTGGTCCCGTTCGCGCAGGCGCTGGTGATCATCCCGATGATCGTGCGCATGGTGCTGCCGGTGCTGCGCTCGGTCGACGAGCGGCTGCGGCAGGCGGCCGCCACGCTCGGCGCGAGTCCGGCCCGGGTCTGGCGTGAGATCGACTTCCCGCTGGCCGCGCGAACGCTCGTGGCCGCCGCGGGCTTCGGGTACGTGATCGCGCTCGGCGAGTTCGGTGCCACCAGCTTCCTGGCCCGGCCTGGCGAACCGACGCTGCCGGTGGCGATCGCGGCGCTGATCTCGCGGCCCGGCGACCTGAACAGTCAGATGGCGTACGCGGCCTGCGTGCTGTTGATGCTCCTCACCGCGGCCGTGGTGATGGTGATCGACCGGCTCGGGCCGTCGACCGGGGAGTTCTGATGCCACTCACAGCCGAGCACCTGACCGTGCGCTACGGCTCGCTCACCGCCGTCGCGGACGCCTCGCTGGAGATCGGCGACGGGGAAGTGCTGGCGCTGCTGGGACCTTCGGGCTCCGGGAAGTCCACTTTGCTCCGGGCGATCACCGGGCTGGAGCCGCTGAGCGACGGGCGGGTGTGCTGGAACGGCACCGACCTGGCGGGGCTGCCGGTGCACCGCCGGGAGTTCGGCCTGGTCTTCCAGGACGGCCAGCTGTTCCCCCACCGGGACGTCGCCGGCAACATCGCGTTCGGCCTGCGCATGCACCGGGTGCCGAAGGCCGAGCACGCCGCGCGCGTGTCCGAGTTGCTGGAACTGGTGGGGCTCAAGGGATACGGCCGCCGCCGGGTGACCGAGCTGTCCGGTGGCGAGGCGCAGCGGGTCGCGCTGGCCCGCGCGCTGGCACCGCGGCCGCGGTTGCTGCTCCTGGACGAGCCACTGTCCGGATTGGACGCCGAACTCCGGGAACAGCTGGCCATCGACCTGGCCGCGTTGCTCCGCCGCGCCGGGGTGACCACGCTGCTGGTGACGCACGACCAGGAGGAGGCCTTCACCCTGGCCGATCGGGTCGCCGTGCTGGAGGACGGCCGGATCCGCCAGGTGGGCCCGGTGCGCGAGGTCTGGCGGCGGCCGGTGGACGAGCGGGTGGCGCGTTTCCTGGGGGTGACGGCGTTCGTGGACGCGACGGGCCGGGACGGCGTCCTCAGCTCGTCGTTCGGTGACGTCCGCGCGAACGTCGAAGGGCCGGTCCGATTGGGACTGCGGCCGACCGCGCTGCGCAAGGCGGAAACCGGTATCAGCGGCGAAGTCGTCTCGCAGGTCTACCGGCGCGACCACGTCCGGCTGAAGGTCCGCCTCGACGACGGGTCCACAGTGGACGCGGCAGCGCCGGTGCTCGCCGAACTGGAAGCGGGCGATTCCGTCCGGCTCAGGCTCGACCCGGACGGAATCGCCGTGCTCAGCCGTCCTTCGTGATGATGCGCGCGTACGCCAGCGACAGTCCGATCGCGATGTAGCACGCCGCGCGGATGGCGCCTTCGAGCAGGCTCGACGTGGGCACCGGATCGCGCAGCACGTCGGCCAGCGCCTCCCATGACGAGTTCAGCAGGAACGGGTGCAGCCACGACAGCGAGTCGAGCAGCTGCAGCACCGAGGACACGATCACCCCGCCCAGCAGCGAGGCGACCACCAGCATCGGGTGCTCGGTGCAGGCCGAAATCGCCAGCGCCACCGCGCCGATCGCCCACGCCTGCAGGGTCACCCACAGCACCGCGATGGCGATCTTCCCCAGTACCGCGCCGAAACCCGGGGTGGTGCCGGAGAGGGTGAAGATCGCGTCGGTCCCGTTCAGGATCACCCCGGTGACCACGCCGACCACGGCCATCGCGGTGACCGCGACCAGCACGACCACGCCGACGCCGAGCGCCTTGACCGCGAGCAGCCTGCCCCGGCTCACCGGGGAGAGCAGCCAGCCGCGCAGCGTGCCGTGGGACGACTCGCCGGCCAGCGCGTCGGCACTGGCCATCGCCGCGGCCAAGGGCAACAGCAGGCCCAGCCCCATGGTCAGCGCGGCGATCGGCAGCACCAGCGCGTTGCCTGCGGCGGCCACGAGCAGCGAGTCACCACCGTTGTTGGGCCCGTCGGAGCCACCGCTCGGCGGACCGTCCACAAAGGTCAGTCCGATGCCGATGACCGCGGGCATCGCGGCGAGCAGGCCGAGCACCGCGAGGGTGCGCGGACGGCGGAAGATCCAGCGCAGTTCCGCGCGCAGCAGGCGCGGCACGCCGATCGCCCGTGCGGGCGTGGTGTGCGGCAAAGCGGCAGTGCTGTGGTCGGCCGGGGGACCCCCGGACCCCCGGAAAGACGTCAGGGCGGTCATGCGCGTTCCTCTTGCTCGGGCTCGTCCTGGGTCAGCCGGGCGAACAGGTCCTCCAGCCCGGTGCGGGCGCGGCGGGCCTCGTAGACCCCGACCCCGGCCTTCACCAGCGTTTCCAGCACCTGCGGCGGGGTACTGGTGCTCAGGTCCACCCGCACCCCCTCCGGCGTCAGCTTGCTCGGCATCCGGTTCTCCCGCAGCACTTCCATCGCCAGCTCGGTGTCCGGAGTGGACACCAGGAGGTTCGGCGAACCGGACTCCAGCAGTTCGGCGAGCTCACCCTGGGCGACCACGGTGCCGGCGTGCAGCACGGCCACGTGCGTGCAGGTCGCCTCGACCTCGGCGAGCAGGTGCGAGGAGACCACCACGGTGGTGCCCGCGGCGTGCAGCTCGGCGATGATCTTGCGGATGTCGCGGGTGCCCGCCGGGTCCAGCCCGTTCGTCGGCTCGTCCAGCACCACCATCCGGCGCGGCACCAGCAGTGCCCCGGCCAGGCCGAGCCGCTGCTTCATGCCCAGCGAGTACCCCCGGTACCGCCGGTGCGCGGCACCGGTCAGGTTCACCCGGTCCAGCGCCGCGGCCACCGCACCCGGGATGTCCCCTGTGGACAGTCGCGGTTCGGCGGCGGCCATCCGGAACAGGTTCTCCCGGCCGGACAGGAACGGGTGGAAGCCGGGGCCTTCGACCAGGGCGCCGACGTCCGGCAGCGCGCGGCCCGCGCCGTCGGGCATGCGCTCGCCGAGCAGTTCGACCTCGCCCTCGGTGGGCCGGACCAGGCCGAGCAGCATGCGGATGGTGGTCGTCTTGCCCGAGCCGTTCGGGCCGAGCATGCCGAGCACGGCACCGGACGGCACGTCGAGGTCGACCTGGTCCACCGCGACCGTGCCGCGGTAGACCTTGCGCAGGCCGCGGGTCTTCGCGGCCAGTGGGACGGCCGAGGTGGCCGCTCCTTCCGGAACGGCCACCTCGGGTACCCCCTGATGGGTGGTGGTCACTTCGCGCCCAGCGCGTCGATCAGCACCTGCTCCGGCACGGCGCCGGCGGCGAAGCGGCCGTCGTCGGTCAGCAGCGCGGTGCCCACCTTGGTGGTGATCACGTGGCCGGTGCCGAACGGCCCGCTGACCGGCTTGGCGATCTGGCCGAGCAGCGCCTGCACGTCCAGGCCCTCGCTGCCGTCCTGGCCCTCGACCTCGGCGGGCAGCTTGCCGCCCGCGAGCGCGTCCGCGGGGACGCGACCGGTGATCACCGAGTCCCAGCCCTCGCCGACGACCTGCGGGTCGACCGCTTCCTTGGCCTTGTCGGCCTCGGCCTGGTCGGGCTTCGCCTCCGGGGTGACCTCGTCGACCTTGGCCCCGGCGGGCGGGGTGAAGGCGAACAGGTCGGCGGGCTGCTGCTCGACGGCGAACTCGCTGAAGCCGATCTCCAGCGCCGGCTCGGTGGTGCCGTTGGTCAGCACCTCCATGCGCAGCGGCAGCCGGGTCTCGGAGTCCACGGCCACGCGGATCTCGCGCAGCAGCGTCCGCTCGTCCGGCTTCGGCGTGAGCACCAGCTCGTAGGCCGGGCGGTCGGCGACCCTGGCGGTGCCGTCGACGGTGACCGTGCTGAACTCGCGCACCGCCTGGAGCAGCTGCCCGGCGACCGCGGTCGGGTCGGTGAGCTGCCCGTCCTCGGTCATCCCCTCGTGCTGGCCGTGGCCTGCCCCCGCGGGCAGGGTGACCTTGGTGGCGGTGTTGTCGGCGGAGTTGTACGACCAGACGGTGGCGCCGTCGTGCACGACGGTGTTCTCGGCGCCGCCCTGCTTGATCGCCAGCCTGGTCTTGCCGTTGCCGTCGTTGAACACGCGTGCCTCGTCGAGGTCGAGCGTGCCGACGCCGGGCAGTACGGCGGGCAGGCCGAGCTGCTCGGACACGGTCACCGTGCCGCTCAGCGCGGGTGCCTGTGCGGTGAGCACGGACTGGACCAGGTCCTCGGCGCTGACCGCTGGCAGCTCGGGCGGGGCCTCACCGGCGCCGGCCGGCATGGCGATGAAAGCCAGCCCGGCCAGGCCGATCGCGGTGCCCGAGGCCGCGGCGACGAGTGCTTTCTTCCTGGGTTGCATCTCGTGATCTCCCTGTGGTCGGTAGTGCAAGTGTGGAGGATTCCCCAGAGCCAGGCTTCCCTCCTGAGGCTGAGATGGGGCTGAGATGCCGCGTGATGCTGAGAGGGCGCTGAGAGATCAGCCGCGCAAGCCGGCGATCAGGGCATTCTGAGAATCGTGAAACCACGGGTACTGGTTGTCGACGACGAGCCGGGTGTGCGGAAGGCGCTGCAGCGCGGGCTGCGGGCCGAGGGCATGGAAGTGCTCGCCGCCGCGGACGGGCCGAGCGCGCTCAAGCTCGCCGAGACCGGTGCCTTCGACGTGGTGCTGCTCGACATCATGCTCCCCGGCCTGTCCGGGTACCGCGTGCTCCAGGCGCTGCGGGCGCAGGGCGTGCAGACGCCGGTCCTGCTGGTTTCGGCCAAGGACGGCGAGGTGGACCAGGCCGACGGGCTGGACCTGGGCGCCGACGGGTACCTGGTGAAGCCGTTCTCGTTCGTGGTGCTGGTCGCGCAGGTGCGCGCGGTGCTGCGGCGGGCGGCCCCGGACGGCTCGCGTGGGCCGTTGCGCATCGGGTCGCTGCAGGTGGACCGGGCTTCACGCGAGGTCAAGTGGGGCCACGAGCAGGTGGCACTGAGCCCGCGTGAGTTCGCCCTGCTGGAGGTGCTGGTCAGCCGGGCGGGCACGGTGGTGACCAAGGACGAGCTGCTGCGCGCGGTGTGGGGTGACGAGCAGGCCGCCACCCGTAATGTCGTCGAGGTGTACGTGGGATACGTGCGGCGGAAGCTGGACGCGGTCGGCGCGGGCTCGGTGGTGCGCACCGTGCGCGGGCACGGCTACCTGGCCTCCGACCCGCAGCTCGACGAAGTACTGACGCCGGGGTGACCTGGTGGAACCGCCGCGGCCTGCGCTTCCGGATCACGCTGGTCTCGGCCGCGGTCACCTTCGCCTGCCTGGCCGGGCTCGCGCTGATCGCCGGGCGCGGGCTGGGGCCGCTGCTCATCCGGTCGGTCGACTTCGAGCTGAACCAGGCGCTGGCCCCGGCCATCGCCGAGGTCGCCGCCGGGCGCCCGGCCACGCCGTTGTCCGGGGTGACCGTCCGGGTGCTGGACATCGCGGGCGCGCCGCGTGACGGGCTGCCGCCCGCGCCCGGACTCGGTCCGCAGGAGATCCGCGAGCTGAAATCCGGCCTGGCCGTGCGGACCGGCGACGGGGGTGACGGCCCGCGCTGGCGGTGGCTCGGCTCGGTGGTCACCGAACCGGACGGCTCGCAGCGGCTGGTGGTGGTCGGTACCGGGCTGGTCGGGTTCCACGAAGCCGTGTCCGACGGGGCGTTCTGGCTGGTCTGGGTGGCCTTGCTGAGTGCGCTGGTGGCCGCGATGGCGACCTGGCTGGGGGTGCGGTCCGCGCTGGGGCCGGTCACCCGGATGCGCCGCTCGGTACGGGCGCTGCCCGCCGGGGCGCGGTTGCCGTTGCCGTCCGCGCACGACGACCTGCGCGCGCTCGCCGCCGACTTCAACGAACTGCTCGCGCGGCAGGAGGAGGCCGCGCAACGGCTGCGCCGGTTCACCGGGGACGCCGCGCACGAACTGCGGTCGCCGGTGGCCTCGATCCGGGTGCAGGCCGAGGTCGCGGTGGCGAACCCGGATCCGGAACTGGCCCAGGAGACGCTGGCCGACGTGCTCGCCGAGGCCGAACGGCTGTCGGCACTGCTGGATGGGCTGCTCGCGCTGGCGCGGTCGGACGCGGGGGAGTTGCCCGCCGCCGAGCCGGTCGAGCTGGTCACCGAGGCACGGGCCGCGGTCGCGCGCATACCCGCGGACGCGCCGGAGACACGCATCGCCGGTGCGGTCGGGGAGGCGTGGGCACACGCGTCGCACGCCGAGGTGGAGCTGGTGCTGAACAACCTGCTGCGCAACGCGGCCAGGTACGCGCGCGGGCAGATCGTGGTGTCGGTGCTGGCGGGGCGGTCGAGCGTGCGGGTGGTGGTCGACGACGACGGCCCCGGCATCGCGCCCGAGCACCGGGACCGGGTGTTCGACCGGTTCTACCGGGTGGCCGACGACCGGGCGCGCACCTCGGGCGGCACCGGGCTCGGCCTGGCGATGGTCGCCGAGGCGGTGCGGCGGCGCGGTGGTTCGGTGCAGGTCGGGGAGTCGCCGGAGGGCGGGGCGCGGTTCGAGGTGCGGTGGCGGTCGGCTAGCGTGCCGCGCTTGTGAAGACGGTTGTGGGCGCGGCCATCGTGCGGGACGGGAAGCTGCTCGCGCAGCAGCGGGCCTGGCCGGCGGACGCGGACGGCAAGTGGGAACTGCCCGGCGGCCGGGTCGAGCCGGATGAGTCCGAAGTGGACGCTCTGCGGCGGGAGTGCCTGGAGGAACTGGACGCGGCGATCACCGTGGGGGAGCGGGTCGGGCCGGACGTGCCGTTGCCGGGCGGTTCCGTGCTGCGGATCTACGCGGCGCTGATCGAGCCCGACGTCGAGCCGCGGGCCGTGGAACACCGGGACCTGCGCTGGCTTTCCGCCGCCGACCTGGAGTCCCTGGACTGGCTACCGGCGGACCGGATCCTCATCCCACACCTGACCGCGCTGCTGGGGCAATGCTATGAGTGGGGCATTACTAGCATTGAACGCAAGTAATGCCCCACTCATAGCGTTCAACCGGCGCCGACTAGGCGGAGGGCTGAAGCGAGCCGGTGTTCGCCTCGTTCCGCGGCGCGCGTGGCGCCCTGTTTCCGGATGCGGTCCAGTTCCGCCGGGTCGGCCAGCAGCGACCGCGCCGCCGTCCGGATGGGCGTGAGGGTTTCGATGACGGCTTCGGTGACCGCCTCCTTCAGCGCCCCATATGAGCTGAAGGAGGCGGCCAGCTCGGCGGGCGAGCCGCCGAGGCACCCGGCCAGGATGTCCAGCAGGTTCGCCAGGCCAGGCCGCGTTTCCGGCTCGTAGACGACCTCGCTCCCGCCGTCCGTGACCGCCCGTTTGATCTTGCGCCGCAGCGCGTCCGGGTCGTCGAGGACGAACAGCACCCCGACCGAATCGCGCGTCGACTTCGACATCTTCCTGGTCGGGTCGCTCAGGTCCCGCACGCGCGCGGCGGCGGGCGGCAGCACGGCCTCCGGCACGGTGAACACCTCGCCGTAGGTCGCGTTGAACCGCCGCGCGAGCACGCGCGCCAGCTCCACGTGCTGCCGCTGGTCCTCACCGACCGGCACCTGCGTGGCACCCTGCAGCAGGATGTCCGCGGCCATCAGCGCCGGATAGGTGAGCAGGCTCAGCCGCACCCCGGCCTGGCCCTTGCTCTTCTCCTTGAACTGGATCATCCGCGCGGCCTCGCCGTAGCTGCAGGTGCACTCCAGGATCCAGGTCAGCGCGCCCAGCTCGCGGGCGAGATCGGACTGCACGAACACGGTCCGCTCGCCGACCCCGGCCGCGATCAGCACCGCGAGCTGCTCCCTGGCCAGCGACCGCAGCACGGCCGGGTTGTGCGCACCGGTCATGCCGTGCAGGTCGGAGATGAAGTACAGGTCGTCCGGCGCGCCCTCGGCGGCCCAGCGGCGGATCGCGCCGAGGTGGTTGCCGAGGTGGACGTGGCCGGACGGGGTGATGGCGGAGAGCCGGATCACGGGATTTCCCTTCGGGTCGGCGCCGCTCGCTCAAGGTGCCGACACGAAAAACGGCCACCCGAACGGGCGGCCGGTTTGTCACGCGCAAGTCTCAGGCCGCCGTCGGCGGCCACCACATCTGGGACGAAGCGCGCATGCCGCCCACTCTAAGGGATCGGACCCGCATCGACCAGGTGATGAACGGTGTTCACCGGCGAAGGCCGGAGTTACCGTGAACGGATGTATGTCGTACTGGTCAACTACACGGCACCGCTGGAAGAAATCGACTACGTGCTGCCCGACCACGTCGCCTGGCTGACGCGGCAGTACGAACAGCACCACTTCCTCGCCTCCGGCAGGCGCAACCCCCGCGTCGGCGGCGTGATCGTCGCGCGGCCGATGGCCCGCGGGAAACTGGACGCGATCCTGGCCACCGACCCCTTCGCGCTGCAGCACCTGGCGCGCTACGAGGTGATCGAGTTCTCGGCCACGCGGACCGCGCCCGAACTGCACCGGCTGAACGAAGCGCTCACCCACTGAGCGCGCGGGACCTCAGGCGGCGGTCTTGGCCTTCGCCTTCTTCAGCGCGAGCACCGGGCACTTCTTGCAGCGGGGATCGGACCGGCAGCACTTCTTCTTGACCTTGCCCGCCTTGATCCACTTGCGCACGAGCGCCTTCGGATCACCCTTGTGCTTCTTGCCCACACACACTCCCCCGGTAGCGGCCCGTCTCGGAGCCTTTCAGGTTAGATCTGGCTGACCCCTCGGTCACTTCGGAGCGGCTCGTGGGGTCGCGCCGGTCACCGGCCAGGGGTGCGCCAAGGCCGCACGGCGAGGCGCGTCCCAGGCCGGTGACCGGCTCAAAAGCGACCCCACCGCTCCGCCGGAGGCGGGGCAGAAGACACCGTGGCCCTGGTCACACGGGTGTAGCAGGTATCCTGTTCGTGATCGCGTATGACCAGCGCCGCTCTCGCGTGCCTTGGATTGGTTTCCAACACGGGTATCCGCGGTCGCCACCCAATTCCGAAGTATCAGGAGCTCGAGCGTGCCCGCAGCCAGTGTCATCGCCGCCGGGACCGACCGCGGGACGTTCGGCCGGACCCGGCCCGACCTGCGCAACGTCGCCATCGTCGCACACGTCGACCACGGCAAGACCACCCTGGTCGACGCCATGCTCCGCCAGTCCGGCGCCTTCGCCGAACGGGCCGAGATGGTCGACCGCGTGATGGATTCCGGGGAGCTGGAACGCGAAAAGGGCATCACCATCCTCGCGAAGAACACCTCGATCCGGCGCCAGACCGAGGACGGGCCGGTGACGATCAACGTCATCGACACCCCCGGGCACGCCGACTTCGGTGGTGAGGTCGAGCGCGGCCTGGCCATGGTCGACGGGGTGGTGCTGCTGGTCGACGCCAGCGAGGGGCCGCTGCCGCAGACGCGGTTCGTGCTGCGCAAGACCCTGGAGGCCGGGCTGCCGGTGATCCTGGTGGTCAACAAGGTCGACCGCCCGGACGCCCGGATCAGCGAGGTCGTCGAGGAGACCCACGACCTGCTGCTCGACCTGGCCGGTGACATCGAGGACGCCGACCTCGACGCCGTGCTCGACCTGCCGGTGGTCTACGCCTCGGCCCGCGCCGGCAAGGCCGCCCTGGAGCAGCCCGCCGACGGTGCGCTGCCCGAGAGCGAGAACCTGGACCCGCTGTTCGAGACCCTGCTGCGCCACGTGCCGCCGCCCCTCGCCGACCCCGACGGCCCGCTGCGCGCGCTGGTCACCAACCTCGACGCGTCGAACTTCCTCGGCCGCATCGCGCTGATCCGCGTCCACTCGGGCAAGCTGCGCAAGGGTCAGACCGTGGCCTGGCTGCGCGAGGACGGCTCGGTGCACTCCGTGCGCATCTCCGAGCTGCTGGTCACCGAGGCCCTCACCCGCGTCCCGGCCACCGAGGCCAGCGCCGGTGAGCTGGTCGCGATCGCGGGCATCCCCGAGATCACCATCGGTGACACCCTGGCCGACCTGGACAACCCGGAGGCGCTGCCCCGGATCACCGTGGACGAGCCTGCCATCTCGATGACCATCGGCGTGAACACCTC
The DNA here is from genome assembly GCF_021725495.1 of Saccharothrix sp. AJ9571. NCBI lineage: Bacteria > Bacillati > Actinomycetota > Actinomycetes > Pseudonocardiales > Pseudonocardiaceae > Saccharothrix > Saccharothrix sp. AJ9571. The sequence continues at coordinate 3,596,547 of NZ_CP091382.1, forward strand.
GCCGCTGGCGGGGCGCAACGGCGGCGACAAGGTCACCGCGCGGCTGGTCAAGGCCCGGCTGGACCAGGAGCTGATCGGTAACGTCAGCATCCGCGTCATCCCGACCGAGCGCCCGGACACCTGGGAGGTCCAGGGCCGCGGTGAGCTGGCGCTGGCGATCCTGGTCGAGCAGATGCGCCGCGAGGGCTTCGAGCTGACCGTGGGCAAGCCGCAGGTGGTCACCAGGGTCATCGACGGCAAGGTGCACGAGCCGTTCGAGCGCCTGTCGATCGACGCGCCGGAGGAGCACCTCGGCTCGATCACCCAGCTGCTGGCCGCCCGCAAGGGCAAGATGGAGCACATGGGCGGGCACGGCACCGGCCGGATCAAGCTGGACTACGTGCTGCCCGCGCGTGGCCTGATCGGCTTCCGCACCGACTTCCTCACCGAGACCCGCGGCACCGGTATCGCGAACCACGTGTTCGAGGGCTACCACCCGTGGGCGGGCGAGATCCGCACCCGGCACAGCGGTTCGCTGGTCGCCGACCGCTCCGGCCCGATCACCGCCTACGCGATGATCCAGCTGGCCGACCGCGGCAGCTTCTTCGTGGAGCCGGGCGCAGAGGTGTACGAGGGCATGGTCGTGGGCGAGAACCCGCGTGCCGAGGACCTCGACATCAACATCACCAAGGAGAAGAAGCTGACGAACATGCGTCAGTCCTCCGCCGACGTGATGGAGACGCTGGCCCGGCCGCGCAAGATGGGTCTGGAGGAGGCGCTGGAGTTCTGCGCCGTCGACGAGTGCGTCGAGGTCGCGCCCGACGTGGTCCGGATCCGCAAGGTCACGCTGGACGTGAACACCAGGGCCAAGGAGCGCAACCGGGCCAAGAACCGCGGCTGACCCGGGTCGGCCGGAACCGGCGGTGGGGCTCGCGCGTCTTCTTCTCTAGGGGGCGACGGGCGGGCACTGCGCGTAGCTCCGTTGAGGGTGGCGGTGGGCGACGGCGAGCACTGCGCGTAGCTCCGTTGAGGGCGGCGGTGGGCGACGGCGAGCACTGCGCGTAGCTCCGTTGAGGGCGGCGGTGGGCGACGGGCGGGCCAAACCCGGTGTCGGGGCGATCGCTGTCCATGGCAGCATGGCGGTCCGGCGAGCGAGAGGTGAGCAGTTGCGGTTGAGGCGCGGAACCACCGGACGCGGCGTGCGCGGGCCGCGGCTGGGCGCCATGGGGCTCCTCGCCGCCGCGGCGCTGGCCGGGTGCACCAACACCCCGCCGCCCCCGGTGGTGAGCACCCCGGTCGCCGAGGAGTCCACGCCGCCGGGCCAGACGCCCTCGCAGATCGTCATCGGCGTCGACGACATCGTGGGCGGGTACAACCCGCACAACCTGGCCGACTCCTCGACCGTCACCTCGGCGCTGGCCGAGTTGCTCCTGCCGTCGGTGTTCCGGGCGGGCGAGGACGGCACCCCGCGGCTGGACAAGAACCTGATGGACGCCGCCGAGGTGATCTCGGGTTCGGCACAGGTCAGCTCGGACATGCCGTTCGTGGTCGCCTACGACATCCGGCCCGACGCGTCCTGGTCCGACGGCGCGCCGATCGCCGCCGAGGACTTCGCCTACCTCGCCAACGCGATGAAGGACGAGCCGGGCGTGGTGGATCCGGCGGGCTACCGGCTGATCTCCGACATCCAGTCCCGCGAGGGCGGCAAGCGCGTCGAGGTCACCTTCGCCAAGCCGTACCCCGGCTGGAAGACCCTGTTCAGCGGCCTGCTGCCGCAGCACCTGTTCAAGGACGCCCCCGGCGGCTGGCGTGCCGCGCTCGAGGGCGGTTTCCCGGCTTACGGCGGCCCGTTCTCCATCAAGACGCTGGACCGCGACCGCGGTGAGATCATCCTGGAGCGCAACGAGCGCTGGTGGGAGAAGCCCGCCGCGGTCGACCGCCTGGTGCTGCGCCGTGCCGACCAGGCGGGCACGGCGGCCGCGTTGCGCAGTGGCACAGTGCAGTTTTCCTTGTCCCGCACCGATTCCACCGGCCTCAAGCTGCTCGGTGAACTCGGTGAGTCCGTCCGGTTGCACACCGTGGCCAAGCCGCGGCTGGCCACCGTGCTGCTGCGCCCGACCGGCGCGGAGTTCGACGACGACCGGGTGCGTGGCGCGATCGCCGCCTTGCTCGACCGCACCAAGCTGATCGACGAGGGCACCAAGGGTGGTGCTTCGGCGCAGTTGCGTGCCGATTCGCTGCTGACCCCGCCTTCGGTGCCCGGTTACCAGCCGACCATTCCGGCGAGCGGGGCGCCGGGTGTACCCGACCCGGCGAAGGCCGGTGAACTGCTCGCCAACGCCGGCTACACCCGGGATGCGGGAACCTGGCGGGATTCCACCGGTCGTCAACTGTCCCTTGTGGTCGCTTCGCCGGGGCAGCGGGAGCCGTACGCGACCATCGCCAAGGAGCTGACCTCGCAGCTGGTCGCGGCCGGCGTGGACGTGCGCATGATCAACCCGCAGCCCCGCGAACTGTTCTCGAACCTGCTCGCCCCGCCGGTCGGCGAAGACGCGCAACTGCCGCCCGCCGACGGTGGGGTCGGGGTCGACATCGCGGTGGTGCCGCAGGCCGTGAGCACGAGCCCGGCGCTGACGCTGGCCTCGGAATTCGGCTGCCGCACACCCGAGCCGGAGAGCACCCCGGCGCTGCCGGTGGTCGCGGCGAACCCGGCCGCGTTCTGCGACGAGAGCCTGCAGCCGCGCATCGAGACCGCGCTGACCGACCTCGGCTCCCCGGCCGGAGTGGTCGAGACCATTGAGCCGGAGCTGTGGCAGCGGTTCGTGTCGATCCCGTTGTTCCAGCTCGCCGACACGCTGGCGGTGGGCAAGGGCGTCTCCGGTGTGAGCCAGGGACCGCCGATGACCGGGCCGTTCGGCAACGCGGTGAACTGGACGCGCGGGACCAACTGACCGCCCGTGTCGCGGGTGATTTGCGAAGTTGTGCCGCTCGTCACCCTTTGGTCACGATCACCACTGAACTGGTGACCAGGGGGAGGCAGCCTTTCTAGCGTGCACCAACGGCCGGCGGCCACTGCCGCGGCCAGGTGCTAGGAGGGCACAACCGACATGAGGAGAACCAGAGCGGTCAAGGTCGTCTCGGTGCTCGCCGGCGCGGCGCTCGTGGTGAGCGCCTGCAGCGGCGGTACGGAAGAGGGCGGTGACCCGAACACCGGCTCGGCCGAGGACATCAAGGGCATGGCCGTCGGGAAGTCGCAGACCGGCGACAACTTCAAGCTCGGTGACGCGCCGAACAGCGACGCCATCACCGTGGCCATCGACCAGGGGTACTCGGCGTACAACAACGACACCCCGGACGCCAACAGCTCGTACAACACCTTCGTGCTCACCTCGGTGCTGGCCGGGGCGAACGTGCTGGACGGCAACAACAAGGTCCTGCTCAACAGCGACGTGCTGGAGTCGTGGACGGTCAAGTCCGAGAGCCCGCAGGTCGTGGAGTGGAAGATCAAGCCAGGCGTCAAGTGGTCCGACGGCGAAGCCTGGGACTGCGACGACTTCTGGCTGGCCTGGCTCTCGCACAGCAACCAGGTCAAGGACGGCGACACCCCGGTCTTCCAGTCGGCATCCATCGCCGGGTACGACAAGGTCAGCGCCCCGGTCTGCAAGGACGACCTGACCTTCGAGGCCCAGTTCTCCAGCCCGTTCCTCGACTACAAGGGCATGTTCAACTCCACCGCCGTGCTGCCGGCGCACGTGGTGGAGAAGGGCACCGGCATCGCCGACGTCAAGACGCTCAACCTGCAGAGCAACCTCGAGGACCTGAAGAAGGTCGCCGAGTTCTGGAACACCAAGTTCAAGAACTTCGACAAGGCGCTCATGCCCGGCTCCGGGCCGTACATGATCACCGGCTTCGACCAGAACGGCCAGGCGGTCACCCTGGAGAAGAACCCGAACTGGATCGGCGCCAAGGGCGGCCCGGCGAAGGTGCTCGTCCGCGGCATCCCGGACACCAAGGCGATGGCCACCGCGCTGCAGAACGGCGAGATCGACGTCGCGTCCTCGGTCCAGCCGGACGTCACCGCGGCCAACACGCTCAAGAGCCTGGCCGCGCAGGGCGTCAAGTACGGCTCGGCACCGCGCCTGTCCTTCGAGCACCTCGACCTGAACTTCGCGAAGCCGATCTTCCAGGAGGAGGCCACGCGCAAGGCGTTCTTCGAGGTGGTCAACCGCCAGGAGATCGTGGACAAGCTGCTCAAGGAGGTCCAGGCGGACATCCAGCCGCTGAACAGCCTGGTCTTCTACCCCGGTGAGGAAGGCTTCGCCGACGTCTACAGCGACAAGGCGGGCAAGGGCGCCGAGGCCGCGGCCAAGACGCTGACCGACGCGGGCTGGGTCAAGGGTGCCGACGGCATCTTCGCGAAGAACGGCCAGCGCTTCGCGGTGACGATCACGCACAACACCAACGACCGCCGCAAGCAGACGGTCGAGATCATCATCGCCCAGGCCAAGGCCGCGGGCATCGAGATCACCGACCAGACCGACCCGAACTTCCTCAAGGGCAATCTGGACAAGGGCGAGTACGACGTCGCCCTGTTCGGCTGGTCGGCGGCTCCGTTCAAGGCCGAGCAGCCGCCCATCTACGTGCCCAAGGACCAGGGCGGCAGCCAGAACTACCAGAGCCTGAACGACCCCCGGATCAAGATGGCCTACGACAAGGCGATCGCGGCCACCGACGAGGGCGTCGCGCGGCAGGGTTTCGCGGAGGCGGACCGGTACATCGCGGAAAACTATGCGTCGCTCCCGCTGTTCCAGACCCCGTCCATGTGGGGCTTCCGTGGCATCGACAGGGTGTTCAACCAGTCCTACAACGGCGCGCTGTGGAATGTCGGCGAGTGGGCCGTCACCAAGTAGGTATGCGCACGACTGAGTGATCATTGACTACACCACGGGGCCGGGTGAACACCCGGCCCCGTGTTGCGTCCGGGTGAGGTCCGTTGCGCGGTCGGTACCGGCCGGTAACTGTTGTATTTCCGGACGTTGGTGGGAAGTCACCCTTTGGTCACGATCACGCGGTAACTGGTGACCGGGCGTGCCCGCGCTTTCTAGCGTGCACCCGCAGTGCGCCAATTGAGGGTTGCTTGGCGTGTCATAAGCTCCGGCTCAACTATCCGGGGCGGGTGGGTCCCCAGGTCCGATGCCCCGGGACCCAGTGCTAGGAGGGCACACGTAAATGAGGAGAAGCAAAGCAGTCTCCGCCCTGTCGCTGGTCGCCGGTTCCGCGCTCCTGTTGAGCGCGTGCAGTGGCGGCGGCGGCAACGAGGGCGGCGACCCGAACACGGGCTCGAGCGCCGATATCAAAAGTATGGCGACGGGCAAGGCCCAGAGCGGCGAAAACTTCAAGCTCGGCGCCGCGGCGAACAGCGACCAGGTGATCGTCGGGATCGACCAGGGCTTCTCGGCGTACAACAACGACACGCCGGACTCGAACAGCTCGTACAACACCTACGTGCTGACCACGGTGCTCTCCGGTGCCGACGTGCTCGACGGCAACAACAAGGTGCTGCTCAACAACGACGTGCTGGAGTCGTGGACGGTCACGTCCAAGGAGCCGCAGATCGTCGAGTGGAAGATCAAGCCCGGCGTCAAGTGGTCCGACGGCGACGCCTGGGACTGCGATGACTTCTACCTCGGCTGGCTCTCGCACAGCGGCAAGGTGAAGGACGGCGAGACGCCGGTCTTCAACTCCGCGTCCTCCGCCGGCTACAGCCTGGTCAACGAGGCCACCTGCAAGGACGACCTGACCTTCGAGGCCAAGTTCGAAGCGCCCTACCTCGACTACAAGGGCATGTTCAACTCCACCGCGATGATGCCCGCGCACATCGTGGAGAAGCAGACCGGCATCGCCGACATCACCAAGCTGACCCTGACCAGCCCCATCGAGGAGCTGAAGAAGGCAGGCGACTACTGGACGAACAAGTTCAAGGACTTCGACCCGGCCACCATGCCGGGCTCGGGCCCCTACAAGATCGCCGCCTTCGACGCCAACCAGGAGTCGGTGACCCTGGAGAAGAACCCGCTCTGGATCGGTGAGAAGGGCGGCCCGGCCAAGATCGTCGTCCGCGCCATGAAGGACACCAAGGCGATGGCCACCGCGCTGCAGAACGGCGAGATCGACGTCGCGGCGTCGACCCAGCCGGACGCCACCGCGGCGGCGACCATGAAGGGCCTCGCGGCGCAGGGCGTGACCTACGGCTCGGCCTCGCAGCTGACCTTCGAGCACCTCGACCTGAACTTCGCCAAGCCGATCTTCCAGAAGCAGGAGACCCGCAAGGCGTTCTTCGAGGTGGTCAACCGCCAGGAGATCGTGGACAAGCTCCTCAAGGAGGTCCAGGCCGACGCGCAGCCGCTGAACAGCATCGTCTTCTACCCGGGCGAGCAGGGCTACGTCGACCTGTACAGCGACAAGGCGGGCAAGGGCGCCGAGGCCGCGGCCAAGACGCTGACCGACGCCGGCTGGGTCAAGGGTGCCGACGGCATCTTCGCCAAGGACGGCCAGCGCTTCTCGGTGACGATCACGCACAACCAGAACGACCGCCGCAAGCAGACCGTGGAGATCATCATCGCCCAGGCCAAGGCCGCGGGCATCGAGATCACCGACCAGACCGACCCGAACTTCCTCAAGGGGAACCTGGACAAGGGTGAGTACGACATCGCCCTGTTCGGCTGGTCGTCGGCTCCGTTCAAGGCCGAGCAGCCCTCCATCTACATCCCGAAGGACCAGGGTGGGGCGCAGAACTACCAGAGCCTGAACGACCCGCGCATCAAGACGGCCTTCGACAAGGCGGTCTCGGCGACCGACGAGACCACCGGTACGCAGGCGTACCAGGAAGCCGACAAGTTCATCGCGGAGAACTACGCGACGCTGCCGCTGTTCCAGACCCCGTCCATGTGGGGCTTCCGGGGCATCGACAAGGTGTACATGCAGTCGTACAACGGTGCGCTGTGGAACGCCGGCGAGTGGGAGAAGACCAGCTAGTCCTGGTCCTCCCGCTTCACCGATCGACCCGGCGGGGATCGGGGACGGCCACAAGCCGGCCCCGATCCCCTTCGGAAGTAGCTGTTGACGCCCGGTACCGGGGCACTACGGTGTACCTGGAATTCCGGGTTCGGTTGCTTTTCCACGCCGGGCCCCGACGAGGAGCAATTAGTTGAACCTGGTTGTCTACGTACTACGTCGCATCGCGATCTCCATTCCCATTCTGCTGATCGCGACTTTCCTGTGTTTCCTGATGGTCGCCGGCGCAGGCGACCCGCTCGGGGAACTGCGCGGGAACCCGAACGTCAGCCGCGAGGCGGTCGACGAGCTGGCCCGCCAGCTCGGCCTGGACCAGGGCCTGGTGCCCCGGTACTTCGACTGGCTCGGCAGCTTCCTCACCGGTGACTGGGGCGTGTCCATCGCCCAGGGCCAGGGGTTGCAGCCCGTCTTCCCGAAGGTGATGAGCGCCTTCGAGGTGACCGCCCGGCTGGTCATCGGTACCGAGCTCCTCGCGGTGGTCCTCGGCGTGACCGTCGGCGTGATCGCCGCGGTCAAGCAGTACTCCATCGTCGACTACCTCGCGACCACGGTGGCGTTCCTGCTGTTCTCGATGCCGATCTTCTGCGTCGCCATCGTGCTCAAGCAGTACGCGATCGAGATCAACGTGCTGGTCCGCGACCTCGGGTGGGACGAATGGCTGGGCAATCCCTGGCTGCGCACCACCAGTCCGGAGAACCTGCAGGCGGACGGTGTGTTCGACTTCGCCACCAGGTACGTCGGCGCGTTCCTGCTGCCGACCCTGTCGATCATGGCGATCAGCTTCGCGGCCTACAGCCGCTTCCAGCGCGCTTCGATGCTGGAGACGCTGAACGCGGACTACGTGCGGACCGCGCGGGCGAAGGGCCTGTCCTCGTCCCGGGTGATCTTCCGCCACGCCTTCCGCAACGCGCTGATCCCGGTGACCACGCTGTTCTCGGTCAACTTCGCCGCGGTGCTCACCGGGGCGATCATCACCGAGCGCGTGTTCAACTGGAACGGCATGGGCTCGGTGCTGGTCGAGGCCGTGGACCGGAACGACCCGAACGTGCTGATGGGCTGGCTCGTCCTGGTCGCCGCCATGGTGGTGGTTGCCAATCTGATCGCCGACCTGATGTACGGCATCCTGGACCCGAGGATTCGCGTTGGCTGACATGAACTCGCTCCTCACCGGTGCGGAAACCCCATCGGACGGCACCATGGCGACGCCCGGTGCACCCATGCCGGAGGCGTCCAGCCAAGGCAAACTGGTCCTGCGGAAGTTCGTCCGGCACAAGGCCGCGATGATCTCCAGCGCGGTGCTGTTGCTGCTGGTGCTGATCACCGTGATCATGCCGATCTTCTGGCCGTACGACTACGAGCAGACCGTGGGCGGCTTCCTGCCGCCGACCGGGGAACACCCGCTCGGCACCACGCAGGTCGGCAAGGACATGGTCTCGCAGGTGCTGCGGGGCACCCAGTACTCGCTGCTCATCGCGCTCACCGTGTCGGTCGTGTCGACCACGCTGGGTGTGCTGATCGGGGCCAGCGCGGGCTACCTGCGCGGGTTCACCGACTCGGCGGCCTCGCGGCTGACCGACCTGTTCCTGATCGTGCCGCAGATCGCGGCGGCGGCCATCCTGGTGAAGGTCGCCGGCGGCGGTTCCTGGTACGTGGTGGCGATGGTACTGGCGGCCTTCGGCTGGATGCCGATCGCCCGGATCGTCCGCGCGGAGGCCATGTCGCTTTCGCAGCGGGAGTTCGTCGAGGCCTCCCGGGCGGCCGGTGCCGGAACCGGGCGGATCATCTTCAAGCACCTGGTGCCGAACATGGTCGGCAGCATCACGGTGAACGCGACCCTCGCGGTCGCGCAGGCCGTGCTCGCCGAGGCCGCGCTTTCGTTCATCGGTCTCGGTGTGCAGCTGCCGGACACCTCGCTCGGGCGCGTCATCCTGGAGAACTACGCCCAGCTGCAGGGACGGCCGTGGCTGTTCTTCGGGCCGTTCGTGGTGCTGGTGCTGATCTCGCTCACGATCAACTTCATCGGTGACGGGTTGCGGGACGCGTTCGATCCGCGGCAGCGGAGGATGAAGGCGTAGGTTTCTTGGTCGGGGGTTTTGCCACCCCGGTGTTTTAGTGTGACTACGGCGAAGGCCTCGATGTCAAGGCGGGAAAGATGCCTTGACATCGAGGCCTTCGCCGTGTTTTGGGCTTGGGACCGGGGATGGGGGAGGTTGGGTGGGCTCGATGGTCCACTTTTGTGCCCGGCTTCCGGTTCTGTGCCCGGGTTTGGTCTTGTGTCCGGTTCTGGTCTTGTGTCCGGCTTCCGGTTTCTGATGCCCGGATTCGGTTTGTGTCTGGCTTCCGGTTTGTGCCCGGGTTCCGGTTTGTGGTGTTGAACGGGTAGTTGGTAGGGGGTTGGCTCGGGTGGCCGGGCGCCGGGGGCCGTGGCGCCGAGGGGTGCCGTGAATGTGGCTTTCACGGCGGAATCGGCCGTGAATGTGGCTTTCACGGCACGGGGGATGTCACGAATGTGGCTTTCGGGACATCTAACGTCTCGAAGGCCACATTCGTGACATGGCGGGGCGGGGTCGGTGTCACGAATGTGGCTTTGGGGGCGGAATGTGCCCCCAAAGCCACATTTGTGGCAAAGGAAGGCCCCCGGGAGGGGCCTGGGGGCCTTTGAGCGAGAGGGGGTCAGTCGGCTACGGGGGCGAGTTTGCCGGCTTGCCAGGCCTTGCGGCGCTCGGCTTGCAGGATGGGGTCGGCGACCGGGGCGGCGGAGAGCAGGCGCCGGGTGTAGTCCTCCTGCGGCGAGTGCAGCACCTGGTCACGCGTGCCGACCTCGATCAGCTTCCCGTGCTGCATCACGGCCACGCGGTCAGCGAGCAGGTCGACGACGGCCAGGTCGTGGCTGATGAACAGGCAGGCGAACTGCAGACTCTGCTGCAGGTCGAGGAACAGGTCCAGCACCCGCGCCTGCACCGACACGTCCAGCGCCGAGGTGGGTTCGTCGGCGATGAGGAGTTGCGGGTCCAGTGCGAGCGCCCGCGCGATGGAGACGCGCTGGCGCTGGCCGCCCGAGAGTTCGTGGGGGTAGCGGTTGCGGTAGTTGCCGCCCAGTTCCACGTTGTCGAGCAGGGTCTTCACCCGGTTGTTGAGCGCCTGGCCCTCGACGACCTTGTGCAGCACCAGCGGCTCGGCGATCGACTCGCCGATCGTCATCTTCGGGTCCAAAGTGGACGCCGGGTCCTGGAAGACGATGGAGAAGTAGCGGCGCAGCGGGCGCAGTTCCTTGGTGGTCAGCTTGGTGATGTCACGCCCGGCGATGAACACCGAACCCTCGGTCGGGTCCAGCAGGCGGATCGCGCAGCGGCCGACGGTCGACTTGCCCGAGCCGGACTCGCCGACCAGGCCCAGGATCTCGCCCTTGCTGATGTGCAGCGAGACGTCGTCGACCGCGCGGTTCTTCTGCTGACCCCGGCGGCCCGGGTACTCCAGCACCAGGTTCTTGATTTCGAGCGCGTACGCGGTTTCCTCGATCTGGGCTTCCAGCTCCTTGTCGGTGAGCCGGATCTCCTCGGTGTCGACCTCGATCGAGGTCTCCTCCAGCAGCCGCCTGCCTTCGGGGCGCTGGCCGAGCACGGGCACCGCGGCCAGGAGCTTGCGGGTGTACTCCTCCTGGGGCGAGGCGAACAGTTCGCGCACCGGCGCGCTTTCGACGATCTCGCCCTGGTACATCACCACCACGCGGTCGGCCAGGTCGGCCACCACGCCCATGTCGTGCGTGATCAGCACGATCGCGGTGTTCAACGTGTCCCGCAGCTTGCGCAGCAGGCCGAGGATCTCCGCCTGCACGGTCACGTCGAGCGCGGTGGTCGGCTCGTCGGCGATGATCACCTTCGGGTCGCAGGCGATCGCCATCGCGATCACCACGCGCTGGCGCAGCCCGCCGGAGAGCTGGTGGGGATACTGCTTGAACCGGACCGGCGGGTTCGGGATGCCGACCATCTCCAGCAGCTCGATCGCGCGGGCGTCGGCGGCGGACTTCGACAGGTCCTGGTGGGTGCGCAGCGCCTCGCGGATCTGCCAGCCGATCGTGTAGACCGGGTTCAGCGCGCTCATCGGCTCCTGGAAGATCATCGCGATCTCGTTGCCGCGGATCTTGCGGAGCTCGGCGTCCTTCATGCCACCGAGGTCGGTCTGCTCGAGGCGGCGCTCGCCGGCGATCTGGGTGGTCTTCGGCAGCAGGCCGAGCACCGACATCGAGGTCACGGACTTGCCCGAACCGGACTCGCCCACCACGGCGACGATCTCGCCGGGGGCCACGTCGAAACCGATGCCCTTGACCGCTTCGACGATGCCGTCATCGGTGGAAAAGGTGATGTGCAGGTCCGAGATGGACAGCACGGAACCCGATGTCGTTGTTGCTTCTGTGCTCACCAAGATGCCCTTCGTGGGGGTACACGTAGCGAGCCCTGCAACAGCGCTTTATCGCCGTACTCGAGGTGCCGCTCGCACGTCACGTTCAACTCTGCCCGGCAGGATATCCGAGGTCGCCCCGCGTGGAATACCGACGCGGGAATTAATCTGAACCCGTGATCTCGCCAGAACCCCGCAGGTTGCTGCTGGTCCACGCCCATCCCGACGACGAGACGCTGACCACCGGCGGCACCATCGCCCGGTACGCGGCCGAAGGGGCCGAAGTGACGGTCGTCACGTGCACGCTCGGGGAGGAGGGGGAGATCATCCCGCCCGAGCTGGCCCAGCTCGGCTCCTGGGCGGGCGACCAGCTGGGCGGCTACCGCAGCGGCGAGCTGGCCACGGCCTGCGCCGCGCTGGGTGTCTCCCGGCACCACTACCTCGGCGGCATCGGCCGCTGGCGCGACTCCGGCATGGCGGGCACCCCGTCGGCCGAGCACCCGCGCGCGTTCGTGCGCGGGCTGATCGAGGAGCAGGCGGCCCAGCTGCGCACCCTGCTCGACGAGGTGCGCCCGCAGGTGGTGGTCAGCTACGACGACTTCGGCGGCTACGGCCACCCCGACCACATCCGCGCCCACGAGGTGACCATGGCCGCCGTGGCCGGCGCCGAGTCCGTGGCGCGCGTGTTCCACACGGTGGCCTCCGCCGGGGACACCTCACGCGGCTTGGCGCTGCTCCGGAACCGCGAAGGCGTGCCGTTCCGGGTGCCCGCCGACAGCGAGCTGCCCGCGACCCCGGACGAGGTGATCACCACCAGGGTGGACGTGTCCGGGCAGCTGGCCAAGAAGGTGACGGCCCTGCGGGCGCACGCCACGCAGGTGCACGTCGGTGAGGGCGTGTTCGCCCTGTCCAACAACATCGCGCAGCCGCTGGCCACCACCGAGTGCTTCGTGCTGGCCGCCGGGGACGGCGAAGGCGCGGCGACCGACCTCTTCGGGGGGCTGGCCTGATGCGCTGGCTGATGGCGGTGGTGCTGGTCGTGGACGCGGTGCTGCTGGCCGTGCTCGAACTGTTCTTCCTGCCGATGCGCGCCGACGGCACGCTGCTGCCGGCGCTGGGCTCGTTCCCGGTGCCGCTCTCGCTGGTGGTGGCCGCGGTCACCACGCCGCTGCTGGTGCTGACCGGCCGCGCGCTGGTCGGCCCGCCGTTCGCCGGGATCGTGCTGGCGGTGTGGGCCTTCAGCGCGATCGCCTTCGCCATGTTCGGGCCCGGCGGCGACCGGGTATTCGTCGAGGACTGGCGTGGACTGCTGTTGCTGGCGGTCGGTGCGCTCCCGGGGGCGTTCGCCGTCGGCGGCTCGGTGCGAGCGAAACAGGAGGCGAAACTCCGTGGGTGAGGCGATTTCGGACGCGCAGGTGGTCAAGGTGCTGCGGCCGTTCGTGCGCGGCTGTGGTCCGATGCTGGACGCGCTGCGCGAATCCGACCCGCTCGGGTTGCTGGCGCGCGCGGAACGGCGGGACGGCAACCCGGAACTGGACGAGGTCGATCCGAAGCTGCGCGACAAACTCCTCAACGGCCTGACTTCGGTCAAGGTTCCCGGTACCGAAGCCTGGGCCGCGATGGACGCCGAGGAACGCACCCGCTGGTGGATCAACCGCGTCGGCCGGTTCACCGCGCTGCTCACCTCGATCCCCGGCCTCGGCGGCGCGCTCGCCGACCGGCTGCCGCTGCAGGACGCGCTCGGTGCCGCCGCGCAGGGGCTGCTGCTGTGCGCGATCAGCGGGGAGCACGGCATCACCGAGGTCGGCGACCGCGTGCGGTTGATCGCCTGGGTGCTGTTCGAACGCGACGTCGATCCCGTGCTGGCCGCGGGGAAGGACGCGGCCCACGACCCTTCGGCCGAGGACTCGCGGACCGAGGCACTGACCGAAGAACTGTCCCAGTCGGAGCACCGGCACGGGCGGATGACGGTGAAGGCCGCCGCGCGCACGCTGTGGCGGCTCGGGCGCTCGCTTCTGTCCATCGTGGACGAACTGGAGAAGCGCCCGCGCGGGGGGCTGGTCCACCGGGCCCTCGGCATGCTGCCGGTGGTCGGCATGGCCGGGGACTACCTCGGTGAGCGCTCCGGGCTGAAGAAGGTGGCCAAGCGCGCCCGCGCGTGGATAGACCGGGAAGCCCCCGGCGCGGTTCCGGCTCAGTAACGCCAGAACTGGAAGGCGATCTGGCCGACGGTGGAGGCGTTGGAGTTGCCGCCGACCGCGTCGAAGACCAGTGCGGTGAGGTCCCACAGGGCGTTGCCGATCGCGGGCACCGCGAGGATGAGCGCGAACAGCACCAGCGGGGCCCACGGCCGCGCCTTCGCGCCGAACTCCCGCGCCTGCGGCGAGAGGTACGGCTCGATCGCGCCGTAGCCGTCGAGTCCGGGCACCGGCAGGATGTTGATCACAAAAGCGAGGATCTGCAGCGAGGCCAGGTAGCTCAGGCCGATGACCAGTCCGGTGGGCATCGGGATCAGCGCGACCGAGATGGTCAGCACGATGCCGAGCGCGAGGTTGCTCAGCGGCCCGGCGAGCGAGACCCACGAGGACACCGAACGCGACCGCAGCGCCCACCGGTTGATCCACACCGCGCCGCCCGGCAGCGGGATGCCGCCGATGGCCAGGATCAGCAGCGGGATCAGGATGGAGAAGACCGGGTCGGTGTACTTGCGGATGTCCATCGACAGGTAGCCCTTGGCGGCCACCTCGTGATCGCCACCGCGGTAGGCCACGATGGCGTGGCCGAACTCGTGGAACACCAACGAAACCGCCCAGCCGCCGAGGATCAGCAGCACCGCTCCGGCGGTGCCGGTCCAGTTGCGGTCGCCGATGAACACGCGGCCGGTCAGCTCGTCGAAGGGGAACGGGCTCTGCAGGGCCATGAGCACACCGCCGGCGACGGTGACGGCGAGCAGGCCGTAGAACAAGGGGCTTGGGCGGGTGGCAGAACGGTGCACTGGTCCAGTCTTCCCCATCGACGTTGGGTGGCGCACGGCGTGTCCGCTTGCGCGAACGGTTTCGGTTATCCCCCGAACACGCTACTCAGCTTGACCTGACCCGATTACACGGGTGTAATCACAACTGTGTCATTCGTTGGAGCAAGGGGATCAACGGGTGATTGCGGTACCGCCAGCCTGGGAGTGCGTGGAAGCGAGGAGGCGGACATGCGGGCAGCAGTCGACGGAAGGGAAGGGGGCTCGGTCATGGATTGGGGCGAACGCCCGGAGCAGGAACTGGGGGTTCTCACTGATCTTTTCGACCCGGCCGAGGAACAGCAGTGGCAGGAGCGTGCGCTCTGCGCGCAGACCGACCCCGAGGCGTTCTTCCCCGAAAAGGGGGGTTCCACCAGGGAAGCGAAGCGGATCTGCCAGGGCTGCGAGGTGAAGGACGAATGCCTCGAGTACGCGCTCGGGCACGACGAACGCTTCGGGATCTGGGGCGGGCTGTCGGAGCGGGAGCGCCGCAAGCTCAAGAAACGCGTGGTCTAAGCGAAAGTCACCGCAGACGGCGTGTTCGCCCGGGTCGCGTACCCGGACGGGCACGCCGTCTCGCCATGTGAGCGGCCGGGTTTCCAGTCAGTGAGACCCTCCTAACGCGACAGTCGGCCCCGCCGGGGTGGCGGGCCGGGCGCCCCGGCGCTGGCCGTAGGGTGAGCGCCGTGCCGAGCTTCGCCACCGTGCCCGTTCTCGCGGTTTTGGTCTGCCACAACGGGGAAGCGTGGCTGCCACTGGCGTTGTCCGCGCTGCGGCGCACCGGGCCGCGCCCCCGTCACGTCATCGCGGTGGACACCGGATCCACCGACCGCACCCCGTTGCTGCTCGCCGAAGCCGCCGATCCGGACGGTGCGGTGGGCGGCGCGGGCCCGATCCTCGACGGCGTGCTCACACTCACGGGTGAAACCGGCTTCGCCGAAGCCGTCGCCGACGCGGTGGCGCACGCCACCGATCGCTGGGGCGATCCGGGTTCCTGGCTCTGGCTGCTGCACGACGACTGCGCGCCCGAGCCGGACTGCCTCGACCGGTTGCTGCGCGCGGCCGAAACCTCGCCCTCGGCGGGGGTGCTGGGCCCGATTTCCGTGGACTGGACCGATCCACGGCTGATCACCGAAGCCGGGCTGTCCACCGACGCCTCCGGGCACCGGCAGTCGGTCGCCGGTGATCTGGAGCACCGGCCGGAGCAGAGCACCGAGGTGCTCGCCGTACCGAGCGCCGGCGTGCTGGTGCGCCGCGGGCTGTGGAACGAACTCGGTGGCTTCGACACGGAAATCCCGTTGCTGCGCGAGGACATCGACTTCGGCTGGCGGGCGAACGCGGCGGGCAGCGTAGTGCTGTCCGTGCCGACCGCGCGGATGCGGCACGTCCGCGCGCTGGCCACGGGGGAGCGGACCGCGCACGCGGTGCCGGGTTCGCTCGCCGCCGCCGATCGCGCGCTCGGCCTGCGCACGTTCCTGGTCAACTGCTCAGCGCCGTCGTACTGGTGGGGACTGCCGCGGCTGTTGCTGCTGTGCCTGCTGCGCGGACTCGGATTCGCCTTGCTGCGCCGGGGAAATCGGGCCGCCGCGGAGTTCCGGGCAATCGGTTACCTCACCAGCGGGCGGGCACGGCTGAGAGCGGCACGCCGGGCGCGGGCCGGTCACCGCGGTTCGGTCCGCGGGTTGCTGATCGGCCGGTACGTCCGGCTGCGCAACGCCACCCGTGCGTCGGTGCTTTCGTTGATCAGGCGTCGGGTGGCGAGCGAGGCCGCGCTCGGCAGGTTGCCCGAAACCACCTCCGCCGAAACCGCCTGGATCCCACCGGAGGCGATGGGCGGGGCGACCGGCGGTCGCCGCCCGGTCGGTCCGGACGCGCTGCCCGCCGGGGTGCGCAGTTCGGGGCGCTCGCTGGTGTCCGGGCTGCGGCGGCCCGCCGGGGTGGTCGCGGTGGAACTGCCCGAGGAACCGGCTGCCGCCGAGCCGGAGCGGCCGCGGCCGTCGCCCGGTCCGAGGGAAGCTCCACGCGAACTGGTCTTCGTGGAAGTCAACCGGCGCCGCATCCTCGCCGCGACGGTGTTGTCCCCGCCCGTGGTGCTTTTCGTCGTGCTGACCGCGCTCGCGCTGGTGATGAACGCCGGGCGGCTCGGCTTCGACCTGGCAGGCGGACGGCTGCTGCCGGTCGGTGACCTCGGGCAGCTGTGGTCGGAGTACCTGGCGTCGTGGCACGCGGTCGGCGGTGGCACCGCGGCCGCGGCACCGCCTTCGCTGGCCGTGCTCGGGGTCCTCGGTGCCGTGTTCCAGCCCGTGGGTGGTCCGGCCACGCTGGTCGCGCTGGTGCTGGTGCTCGAAGCGCCGATCGCCGCGCTGCTCGCCTACGCCGTCACGCGGCGGCTGCGGGTGCACCGCTGGGCGCGGGCCGCGGCGGCGGCCGGTTACGGCCTGCTGCCGTCGGCGACCGCGAGCGTGGCCCAGGGCCGCCTGGACGTGGTCGGCGCGCACCTGCTGCTGCCCGTGGTGACTGCTGGAATCGTCGCTGTGCTGACCGCCGAGCGCCGCAAATGGCTGCACACGTCGGTGTTGTGCGCGCTGGGGCTGGCGGTGTTCGGCGCGTTCTCGCCGCTGGGGCACGCGCTCGCGCTGGCCGGCCTGGTGGTCGCCTTCGTGGTGCTGCCGGCGCCCGGACTGCTGCTGCGGCGGGCGGCGTCCGTGGTGATCGTGGTGTTCTTGCCGCTGCTGCTGTTGCTCCCGTGGCCTGCCGTGCTGGTGCGGTACCCGAAGTTCCTGCTGCACGGGCTGGGTGCGCCCGGTGGCGCGCAGCCCGGCCCGGGTGAGCTGTTCGGGCTGGCGCCCGGTGGTCCCGGGGCGTGGCCGGTCGGCGTCGTGGTGCTCGCGGCGGCGTTGATGGCGTTGATCCTGCGGCCGACCCCGCGGGCGCTGCCGGGGCTCGCGCTGGCGGCGCTGGGCACGGCGGGCGTGGTGCTGGTGCGCTCGGTCGAGGTCGCGGCCACCCCGGGAGGGGTGCTGGTGCCGGGCTTCGCCGGGGTGCCGCTGCTGGTGGCCGGGGCCGGCTTGCTGTGGGCGGTGCTCGCGGCCTGCGAGCGGACCACCACCCCGGCCGCGGCCTGGCTGCCGAAGGCGGCGGCGATCGGCGGCGTGGTGTTCCTCGCCGTGCTGGCCACCGGTGCCGTGGTCGCGGGCCGGGAAGGGCCGCTGACCGCGGGAGGTGGCCTCCGGCTCGCGGATCCGCTGACCAGCGAACTGGCGCAGACCCAGCGCTCGGTCTTCGTGCTGGCAGGCGGCGGTGAACCGGCGCGGCAGGCAGCCGGGCGGCTGCCGTCCTACGGCGACGACGACCTGGTGCCGACCACCGGCGCGCCGGAGCGGCTGGCCGACTGGCAGGTCAACCTGCTCAGCGGGGTGCGGGAGCCGGTGCAGGAAGCGCTGGCGGGCATGGCCGCCGACGGGGTCCTGTTCGTGGTGCTGCCGCCGGGCGTGGACGGCGCGCCGATCCAGGCGATCGCCGACGAGCAGGTGGCCGCCGCGCCACCCGCCTCGGACGGGCGCCAGGTGCTGCGGCTGACCACGGTCGGCGGGCCGGTGGTGCTCATCTCACCGGAGCTGGCGCACCGGGCGGTCAACGGCCGCCCGCCGGAGATCCAGTCGCCCGACGCCTCGGTGGCGGGCACGGCGGTGGTCGACGCGGTGCCGCCGGAGGTCCGGGTCCGGGTGTCGGACGGGCCCTCGGGGCGCATCCTGGTGCTGGCCGCCGACGAGGAACCCGGCTGGCGGGCGACGGTCAACGGCGAACAGGCCGCCATCGTGCGGGCCTGGGGTCACCAGGTCGCGGTCGCCGTGCCGACGCGGCAGTCGGAGGTCTTCGTCGAGTACTCGGGTGGTGGGCGGAACATCCTGCTGCTGGTCCAGGTGGCGGCCCTGCTCTTCGCCGCGCTGACCGCGGTGCCGAGCAGGCGGGGTCATTCGCCTTCGATGACGTCCGGTTCCACACCGAGGTAGCCGGCGACCTGCTCGACCAGCACGTCGTGCACGAGTTCGGCCAGTTCCGCCGGGTCCTTCGCGCGGGCCTCCAGCGGCCGCCGGTACAGCACGATCCGCGCCCGCGTCGGCAGGCCCGCCCGGTCGACCCCGGCCGGGACCAGCCGCGACAGCGGGACCGAGCCGTCGTGCAGCACGCCTTCGGTGTTCGCCGGACGGCCGTTGCGCCGGACCTCGGGCACGTCGTCGACCGCCACATCCAGCTTGGTCAGCTCATGCCGCCACCGGGCCTCGATCGGCTCCAGCGCGTCGAGCACGAGCGCGTCGAACTTCTCCGCGCGGCTCGAAGCCGCCGGCAGCGAGGCCGGGTACAGCGGTCCTCGCAGGCCACGCCCGTGCCGGTCCCTGCGCAGGCGCTGCTGCTGTCGGAATCCACGAGCCATCGCCACGAATCGACAGGGTACGCGCCCGTCGCCGCGCCCGGTGCACGAGGCGAGAATCCGCCTCTCCGGTGCGCCTGCGCGATGTGACGCGTGTTAAGCGCTATCGTCTGACCTTGTGCCGAGCGTACGAAAGTGTTCGCGGACAGGGTGCCTGGAGCCCGCTGTCGCCACGCTGACCTACGCCTACAGCGACTCGACCGCTGTCGTGGGACCGTTGGCGACGGCCTCCGAGCCGCACTCCTATGACCTCTGCGAGGAGCACGCCCTGCGGCTGACCGCGCCCCGGGGCTGGGAGGTCGTGCGCCACGAGGGCGGCTTCGCCGCACCCCAGCCCTCTGGTGACGAACTCACCGCACTCGCCGAAGCCGTGCGGGAGGCCGGGCGCTCGGAAGGGCCCGCCACCCGGGTCGAGCCGGAGGCGCCATCCGGCAGGCGCGGCCATCTGCGGGTCCTGCCGGACCCGATCAAACGCTGATCCACCGACTGTTAATTCAGTACCTGCATCGACCGCCGCACCTCGCCGGTAGGCTTTCCGACGCGCATCGAGCGCACCAGCCGTCGTCGAAACCACCGGGAGAGGGCGTGTCAGACCTGTCGGCCATCGTGAAGGCCTACGACATCCGAGGAGTTGTCGGGGAACAGCTGAACGCCGACCTCGTCCGTGACTTCGGGGCCGCGTTCGCCCTGCTCGTGAAGCTGGACGTGCCCACGGCCGTGGTGATCGGCCACGACATGCGCGAGTCCTCGCCCGGCCTGGCCGCGGCCTTCGCCGATGGCGTCACCTCGCAGGGCCTCGACGTGATCAACATCGGCCTCGCCAGCACGGACCAGCTGTACTTCGCCTCCGGCTCGCTCAACCTGCCGGGCGCGATGTTCACCGCCAGCCACAACCCGGCCAAGTACAACGGCATCAAGCTGTGCCGCGCCGGTGCCGCCCCGGTCGGGCAGGACTCCGGCCTGGCCGAGATCCGCGACACGGTGAGCCAGGGCGTGCCCGAGTTCGCCGGGCAGCGCGGCACCGTGACCGAGCGGGACGTGCTCGCCGACTACGCCGCCCACCTGCGCAAGCTGGTCGACCTCTCGGCCAACCGCAGGCTCAAGGTCGTGGTGGACGCGGGCAACGGCATGGGCGGGCACACCGTGCCCACGGTGTTCGAAGGACTGCCGATCGAGGTCGTGCCGATGTACTTCGAGCTCGACGGCAGCTTCCCGAACCACGAGGCCAACCCGCTCGACCCGAAGAACCTGGTCGACCTGCAGGCCAAGGTGCGCGAGACCGGCGCCGACGCGGGCCTGGCCTTCGACGGCGACGCCGACCGCTGCTTCGTCATCGACGAGCGCGGTGAGCCGGTGCCGCCGAGCGCGGTCACCGCGCTGGTCGCGGTGCGCGAGCTGGTCAAGGAGCCGGGCGGCACGATCATCCACAACCTGATCACCTCCCAGGCGGTCCCGGAGATCGTGCGCGAGCACGGCGGGCAGCCGGTGCGGACCAGGGTCGGGCACTCGTTCATCAAGCAGGAGATGGCCACCACCGGCGCGATCTTCGGCGGCGAGCACTCCGCGCACTACTACTTCCGCGACTTCTGGAAGGCCGACACCGGCATGCTGGCCGCGCTGCACGTGCTGGCCGCGCTCGGCGAGCAGGAGGGCCCGCTGTCCGAGCTGACCGCCCAGTACTCGCGCTACGCCGCCTCCGGTGAGATCAACTCGACGGTGGACGACCAGGTGGCGCGCCAGGTCGCGGTCAAGGACGCCTTCGCGGGCCGGTCCGGCGCGCTGGTCGACGAGCTGGACGGGCTGACCGTGCGGCTGGACGACGGCAGCTGGTTCAACCTGCGCGCCTCGAACACCGAGCCGCTGCTGCGCCTCAACGTCGAGGCGGCCGACGAACAGGCCGTCCGTGCCCTGACCGATGAGGTTCTGGCGATAGTTCGTGACTGAGGCGAGGGGAATCACGGACCTCGCGGTGGTAAGGAGGAACCATGGCCGTAACGCTTGACGAGCAGCTGCTCGAGATCCTGGCTTGTCCGTCGGAGGATCACGCGCCGTTGCGGCCGGGATCCCCGGAAGACCCCGAGGCCGACGCGCTCACGTGCACTTCGTGTGGCCGGGTGTACCCGGTCCGCGACGGCATCCCCGTGCT
This sequence comes from Saccharothrix sp. AJ9571, assembly GCF_021725495.1. Classification (NCBI taxonomy): domain Bacteria; kingdom Bacillati; phylum Actinomycetota; class Actinomycetes; order Pseudonocardiales; family Pseudonocardiaceae; genus Saccharothrix; species Saccharothrix sp. AJ9571. Next base: position 3,617,586 of record NZ_CP091382.1, read on the forward strand.
CCTGCTCGACGAAGCCGTCGAGCGGGCCGAGAAGGATCCCGCTTCCGATGGTGATTGACGACACGCTGATCGACGACCCGTCGAGACTGGCCGACGTCGACTCGCGGGGCCTGCTCCGCGCCACCGCGATGGCCGGGGCGCAGGTCCGCGCGACCACCGAGGCGGCGGCCGAGCTCGGCCTGGCCGACCGGCTGGACGTCGGCCGCCCGCGGGCGCTGGTCCTGCTGGCCCGGCCGGGGGTCGGGCGCACGGTGACGAACGTGCTCGCCGCGCTGCTCACCCCGACCTGCCCGGTGCCGATCGTGGTCAGCGAGTTCGTGCCGTCCTGGATCGGCGCGCTCGACGTGGTGCTCGCGCACACCGAGCAGGCCGAAGACCGTGAGCTGGCCGCCTCGCTGGAGCGGGCCGCCCGCTACGGCGCGACCGTGGTGCTCTCGGCGCCACCGGAGGGGCCGGTGGCCGCCTCGGTCTCCGGCCGCGGCCTGCTGCTCGCGCCACGGGTGCCGGTGCCGCCCGAGCTGTCGTTCCCGCGCGCGCTCGTGGCCGGGCTGCTCACCGCGAACGCGCTGGGCCTGCTCGTCGCCGACGTGGAATCGCTGGCCGACCAGCTCGACGCCGAGGCCGAACGCGACCAGCCCAACCACGAGTCGTTCGTCAACCCGGCGAAGGCGCTGGCGCTGCAACTGGCCGACCGCACCCCGCTGCTGTGGGGCCTGGACCCGGTCGCGCTGGCCGTGGCCGGGCACGCCGCGCACTCCTTCGCCTCGCATTCGGCGGTGGTGTGTGACGTGGCCGACTACCACCAGGCGCTCGCCCGCCCGGCGCTGCACCGCGTGGCGGTCGGCAGCACCACCGAGCGCGACATCTTCGCCGACCCGGACGAGGGCGGACTGCCGCAGCCGCGTGTGCTGCTGCTGTCGCTGCGCTCCGGGCCGGGTGCCGAAGCCGCCCGCCGCCAGGCGGAGGACATGCTCGCCGGGGTCGACGTGATCGCCCCGGCCGAGGAGATCGACGCCGACGAGCCCGCCAGGGCGGCGGTGCTCGCGCTGCGGTTCGAGCTCGCCGCGATCTACCTCGGGCTGGCCGCGGGCAGCATCGGCGGGGCAGGCCGCTACACGTCCGCGACCGCGTGAGCGGGCCCGACGCAAGCCAGCGCCGGGCGAATCCCGGCCGAAGTGGTGACTAGGTCGCCGAGGAGTTGAGAGCACAGTGGAGCTGCTGCGCAATGCCGTGCGGCCCTACGCATGGGGATCGAGGACCACCATCCCCGAGCTGCTGGGCCGCCCGGTGCCGGCCCCGCATCCGGAGGCCGAACTCTGGATGGGCGCGCACCCCGGTGACCCGTCGAAGGTGGTCGGGCCCGACGGGGTCGAGCGCAGCCTGCTCGAACTGGTCGAGGCCGACCCCCTGGCGCAGCTGGGCGACCGGTGCGCCGGTGCCTGGGGCAACCGGCTGCCGTTCCTGCTGAAGATCCTGGCCGCCGAGGAGCCGCTGTCGATGCAGGCGCACCCGTCGGCCGACCAGGCCGCCGAGGGGTACGCCCGCGAAGAGGCGGCGGGCATCGCGCGTGACGCGGCGAACCGGAACTACCCGGACCCGACCGCGAAGCCCGAGCTGGTCTGCGCGCTCACCGAGTTCCACGCGCTGGCCGGGTTCCGCGACCCCACGCGCACGGTGAAGCTGCTCAACGCGATCGAGACACCCGGCTTGGCGAAGTACACCAGCCTGCTCGCCGCGCAGCCGGACTCCGACGGGCTGCGTGCCCTGTTCACCACCTGGATCACGCTGCCGCAGGCCACGCTGGACGAGCTGCTGCCCGAGGTGCTGGACGCGTGCGTGCTGCACGTGAAGGACCACGGCGAGTTCGACACCGAATGCCGGACCATCCTCGAGCTGGGCGAGGCGCACCCGCGTGACGCCGGGGTGCTGGCCGCGCTGCTGCTGAACCGGCTGGTGCTGCGCGCGGGCGAGGCGATCTACCTGCCCGCCGGCAACCTGCACCTGTACCTGCACGGCACGGCCGTGGAGATCCTGGCGAACTCGGACAACATCCTGCGCTGCGGGCTGACCCCGAAGCACGTCGACGTGCCCGAGCTGCTGCGCGTGGTGGACTTCGCCGCCGTCGATATGCCGGTGCTCAAGGGCGAACCGAGCACCTGCGGCGCGGTCTACCGGACCGACGCGCGGGAGTTCGAGCTGTCCAGGCTCGAATGGGCGGCGAGCGACCGGGAGTCCGTGGTCGCCGACTGCAGCGGCCCGCAGATCCTCCTGTGCACCGAAGGCGCGCTGCACATCCAGGCCGAGGACGGCCGTGAGCTGAAGCTGGACCGGGGGCAGTCGATCTGGCTGGCGGCGGTCGATCCGGCGGTGCGGATCACCCCCACGGGGAACGCGCCGGCGCAGTTGTTCCGCGCCACCGCGGGCACCTGCTGACCCTGGGTGTGCCACGGCCACCCAAATCCGCGGTGGCCGACCTAGCCTGGAACCCATGGAGACGACGAACCCGCTGGGCCAGTTCCTCCGGGCCCGCCGGTCGCAGGCGCGGCCGGAAGACGCCGGGCTGGCGCCCGGACCCCGGCGACGGGTGAGCGGGCTCCGGCGGGAAGAGGTCGCGCTGCTGGCCGGGGTCAGCACGGACTACTACATCCGCCTGGAGCAGGGGCGCGAGCGCAATCCGTCGGCGCAGGTGCTGGACGCGCTGGCGCGGGCGCTGGACCTGGACGAGGAGTCGGCGGCCCACCTGCACCAGGTCGCGCGCCCGGCGCGCCGCCGCCGACCGGCCGCCGCGGACCGGGTCAGCCCGAACCTGGTGCGCACCATGGCCGCCTGGCCGGACACCCCGGCCGTGGTGATCGGGCCGTACCTGAACGTCCTGGCGCGCAACGCCCTGGGCGGTGCGTTGTTCGCCGGGCACCAGTACAGCGACGACCTGCTGCGCCTGGTCTTCCTCGACCCGGGCGCACGCACGTTCTACCCGGACTGGGAACGCGTGGCGGTGAACACCGTCGGCGCCCTGCGCGCAGCGGCGACCGACCACGACGACCCGCGGCTGATCGAGGTCGTCGGCGAGCTGTCGGTGAAGAGCGCCGAGTTCCGCAAGCTCTGGGCGCGGCACGACATCCGGCAGAAGACGCGCGAGACCAAGCGCTTCCAGCACCCGCTGGTGGGCCCGCTGTCGCTGGCCTACGAAAGCCTGACCGTGAACAGCGCGCCGGGCCAGCAACTGGTGATCTACCAGGCCGAACCGGCCAGCCCGTCGGCCGAAGCCCTCAAACTGCTCGGCAGCCTGGTCGCCAGCGACGCGTGAGCGTGGTCAGGCGGATGTCGTCGAGTGCGTGGCCGATGTCGACCGGGTAGTCGCCGGGCCGCACGTGCCAGCCGTCGCAGACGTCAGCGGGAGCACGGAATTCTCGTTGCGCAGCAAGACGAACGAGCGCTGCGCCAGCTCCGAAACCGTCCGAGACGAAGTGGACATGCCGGAAACGTTGCGCGACTTCCTCGCCCTACCGAGCGCGGGCGGGTGGGCTGGCTCTAGGCTGCAACCCGACAATTCGGGTCGACGCTCCAGGGGGCAGTGGTGGCAGCAAGCGGCGGGACCAAGGCGATTCTGGCGGCGTTGTTCGCCAACGCCGGGATCGCGACGGCCAAGTTCGTCGGATTCCTGATCACCGGTTCGTCCTCGATGCTGGCCGAGTCGGTGCACTCGGTCGCCGACACCTCGAACCAGGGTCTGCTGCTGCTCGGGCAGAAGACCTCGAAGCGCAAGGCCACCAAGGAGCACCCGTTCGGGTTCGGCCGCGACCGGTACTTCTACTCGTTCATCGTCGCGCTGATGCTGTTCACCCTCGGTGCGGCGTTCGCGCTGTACGAGGGCATCCACAAGCTCCAGCACCCCGAGGACCTCAAGTCGCCGATGGTCGCGGTGGTCATCCTGGTGGTGGCGATCGGGCTGGAGTGCTACAGCTTCTACACCGCGATCGTCGAGTCGAAGAAGATCAAGGGCGACGCCACCTGGTGGGGCTTCATCCGCCAGTCCCGCACCCCGGAGCTGCCGGTGGTGCTGCTCGAGGACGCGGGCGCGCTGTTCGGCCTGGTGCTCGCGCTGCTCGGCGTCGGCCTGGCCACCATCACCGGTGACCCGGTCTTCGACGCGCTCGGCACCATCTGCATCGGCCTGCTGCTCGGCGTCATCGCGATCATCCTGATCATCGAGATGAAGAGCCTGCTGATCGGCGAGGGCGCCACGGACAAGGAACTGAGCACCATCGAGGACGAGCTGGCCGCGGGCAAGGTCGAGCGCGTCATCCACATCCGCACCCAGTACATCGGGCCGGACGAGCTGCTGGTCGCCGCGAAGCTCGCGCTGCGCCCCGGCCTGGAGACCGCCGAGGTCGCGCAGGCCATCGACGACGCCGAGCACCGCGTGCGCGCGAAGGTCCCGGCGGCCCGCCTGATCTACCTGGAGCCGGACCTCGACCGGAACCTGGCCGAGCGCGCCGAACGGCACTGACCAGCGCGGCACCGCCCGACCGGCGCTCCGGGGTGGGGACCATTAGGGTGAATCCCCGAACTGGCACCCGCGGAGGAGGTCGACGTTGCCCGGCACGGGTTTGTGGCGCACGAAGTCGGTGGAGCAGTCCATCGCGGACACCGACGAACCGGACACCAAGCTGCGAAGAAACCTCAGCGCCTGGGACCTGACGGTCTTCGGCGTCGCGGTGGTCATCGGCGCGGGCATCTTCACGCTCACCGCGCGCACAGCGGGTGACTTCGCCGGTCCGTCGGTCTCGGTGGCCTTCGTGCTCGCCGCGATCGCCTGCGCGCTGGCGGCGCTCTGCTACGCCGAATTCGCCTCGACGGTGCCGGTGGCGGGCAGCGCGTACACCTTCTCCTACGCCACCTTCGGCGAGTTCATGGCCTGGATCATCGGCTGGGACCTGGTGCTGGAGCTGGCGGTCGGCGCGGCCGCGGTGTCCAAGGGCTGGTCGGTCTACCTGGAGACGGTGCTCGGCTACCTCTTCGGCGACGGCACCCGCACCACCTTCGACGTCGGCGGCCTGACCGTCGACTGGGGTGCGCTGCTGCTGGTGCTCGCCCTGGCCACGGTGCTGACGCTGGGCACGAAGCTGTCCTCGCACGTGTCGATGGTGATCACCGGCATCAAGGTCGCCGTGGTGCTGTTCGTGATCGTGCTGGGCTTCTTCTACGTCAAGGGCTCGAACTACACGCCGTTCGTGCCGCCGTCGCAGCCGGCCGGCGAGTCCGGTGGCGGAATCGAGCAGTCGCTGTTCTCCGCGCTGCTGGGGGGTGAGGGCAGCACCTTCGGCGCGTTCGGCCTGCTGGCCGGTGCCTCGCTGGTGTTCTTCGCGTTCATCGGGTTCGACATCGTGGCCACCACCGCGGAGGAGACGAAGAACCCGCAGAAGTCCGTGCCGCGCGGCATCTTCGGCTCGCTGGCCATCGTGACCGTGCTGTACGTGGCGGTCTCGCTGGTGGTGGTCGGGATGGTGAACTACACCGAGCTGTCCACCGGCACCAAGGCCGACGGCAGTCCCGACCGCAAGACGCTGGCTTCGGCGTTCTCCGCGAACGGGGTCGACTGGGCGGCGAACATCATCTCGATCGGCGCGCTGGCCGGGCTGACCACCGTGGTGATGGTGCTGATGCTGGGGCAGATCCGGGTCATCTACGCCATGTCGCGCGACGGCCTGATGCCGCGTCAGCTGGCCAAGACCGGCAACCGCGGCACGCCGAAGAACGCCACGCTGATCGTGGGCCTGCTGGTCGCCGTGGCGGCCACCTTCTTCCCGGCGGACAAGCTGGAGGAGATGGTGAACGTGGGCACGCTGTTCGCGTTCATCCTGGTCTCCGCCGGGGTGATCGTGCTGCGCAAGACCCGGCCGGACCTGCCGCGCGCGTTCCGCGTGCCGTGGGTCCCGGTCATCCCGATCGCGGCGATCATCGCCTGCCTGTGGCTGATGCTGAACCTGACCGTGCTGACCTGGCTGCGGTTCCTGGCCTGGATGGCGCTGGGCGTGGTCGTCTACTTCGCCTACGGCCGCCGCCACTCGCTGCTGGGGAAGCGGATCAAGAACGAGGGCGCCACGGCTTCACCGTTGCCCGTCGACGGGGCCGATCCGAAGAAGTAGGGGCCCCACCCCGGTTTGGGTGGCCGGCCTCGGCTCGGGGAACGTTCTGGGTGCCGTGAATGTGGCTTTCACGGCCGAATACGCCGTGAAAGCCACATTCACGGCATGTCGACGGTGACGACCCGGCGAAGTATGGCCCGCTCGTGTCACGAATGTGGCCCCGGGTGATGTCGTCAGTTCGGTGAGTGGCGTAGGTCCGGGCGGAATCGGGGGCGTTCCACCGGGGGCAGGTCGCCGAACAGCGGGAACTGCTCAGCCGCCGGGCGCATCGGCTTCCCGGGCAGCTCCAGCCCCGCCGCGCAGGCCACCGCCCGGTCCCATTCCGGATCCGCCAGGTAGTCCGCGTGCCGGCACACGCCCGGCGCCCACCGGTGGCCGGGGGAGGGCGCGCGCAGCGGGTCCGGCAGCCAGTGGTCGCCGCCGAGGACCACGGCGCCCGAGGTCCCGCACTCCGCGGGCGCGAGCGGGCCGACCGTGCCGTCCGGCAGGTAGCCGACGCCGTGCAGCTTGTCGTCCTTGACCTCGTGCCGCCAGGTGGTCACGCCGCCGCCGAAGGTGTCGGTGCCCCGGCTCAGCCCGCGCCACCGCCCGTCCAGCTGCCCGAACAACCGCGCCAGCGCCTGGTGCGGCAGCACCGCCGGGAAGGCGCGCTGATAACCCCACTGCAGCGGCGAGCCCGCGGTCAGCACCCCCACGCGCGACCGGTCGGCCTCCGGCAGCTCCCGCATCAGCCGGGCCGCGGTCACCACGGCCAGCAGGCCGCCGAGGTTGTACCCGGCGAGCACCACGCGCGTGTTCGGCTCCTCCAGGTGCAGCCGTGTGCGGGCGGCCAGCTCGGGCACCACCTTCAGCGCGTAGCAGGGCGGCACGGTCGGGTGCGCCGCCCGCGGCCAGAAGCAGACGAGGTCGGCCAGCGCGCCGAGGTGCCTGCTGCGCTCCGGACTGCTCGCCGCCGTGTAGACCACCCGCAGCAGTCCGGCCGCCAGCGCGCCGAGCGCGAACACGCCCAGCGCCGACAACGGGTCCAGCCAGGTCGGCAGCGGCAGGTCGCCGACCCGCACGGTCAGCAGCGCGAGCGTGGCCGCCGACATCACCAGCACCGTGCTCAGCACCAGCTGGTGCAGCCGCCGCCGTTCCCAGGCCGAGCGCGCCCACGCCGCCGCCGCTTCCTCGCAGTCCTCCGGCTTGTCCTGGAGCATGTCCACGATCTTCGGCACGCCGCGCTTGCGCCGCCGCCGCGGCACCGCACCGGCGAAGCCGACCACCGCGAGCACCGCGGCCACCACGATGCCGACGCCCCAAACCATGGTCAGCAGCGTGTACCCGCGCGGCAGCACCAGGTCGTCGTCACCGAGCAGTTCGCGCGCGGCGATGGCGACACCGGCACCGAAGCCGCCGCCGAGCAGTCCGGCGAGCGCGAGCGCGGGAGCCGAAGCCCACCCGCCGACCCACGGCCGAAGCCGGCGGGGCAGCGTGTTCCACGCCGGACGGGCCAGCAGCGCGGCGGGGACGAGCAGCAGCGCGAACAGCACCACCACCGCGAGCAGCCCGCCGCCGATCACCTCGACCACGCCCTGCGTGCCGGGCAGCACCTGCGGCAGTTCGCGTACCCGCACCACCACCGCGACCACCAGCGCCAGCCCGAGGCCGAGCACCAGCCGTTGCGTCCAGCGGCCGATCGCGCGGGTCAGCACGCGCACGTCCAGCACCGCCACCAGCACCAGCCCGAGCACGATCAGCCCGACCGCCACGCCCCACAGCATCGCGCCGAACGCGTCGGACGGCGGCCGCAGCGGACCGCCGAGCGGCAGCAGCGCGACGCAGGCCAGCGCGGACAGCGTGTGCAGGCAGCGCAGCAGCGGGGTGTCGGGGGAGGTGCGCAGATCGTCGCCGGGCAGCGGCTCACCTTCGGCGGTGATCGGTTTCGACTGCGCGACCGCCCAGTTCGTCGACGAGATCAGGTGCAGCAGGAAGATCAGCACCAGCAACGGGAGCACCCCGGCGGAGAGCCGGAGCACCGAGCTCTCCCGCGTCCACGACGGCGCCCAGTCGAGGCAGCCGGTGTTCGGCGCCAGGCACTGCGCCGCGATCAGGTCGAGCGAGATCACCGCGACCTGGCTCACCAGCAACATGGTCAGCGCGAGCGACGCGATCCGCAGCAGGCTGCGGCACACCGCGGCCAGCACCCGTCCGAATCCGCGCTCGGGCACCGGCGGCAGCATCCAGTGCGCCACGTTCGCCAGTGAGAAGGGGAACAGCAGCGCCCACGTGGCTTTCGCCACACCGCCGGAAGTCATCCGGCTCCAGAGGTAGCCCTCGATGATCCGGGGCACGGTCCGGCCCAGCGCCGGGAGAGTGGGGCCGGGGGCCGGACGGCGGAGCCGATCGGCCGGGCGGGTGAACTGCCCGATCCCGTCACCGGCCACGTCCACCGCCGCGGTCGCGTCGAGCAGGGCCTCGCCGGTGGTGCCGACCAGCCCGGCCACGCGGATTTCCACCACGCGGGCGTCCGGCCCTGGCATCGGCACGAGAGCTCTCCTCACTCTTCCTCAATCGGGGGTCGAGAAAGACACGGTACTGTTCTGGCGTCCGCGAGCCTTGGAGGAACCACCACTATGTCGTCCGAAAGCGTTGCCGCACGGCTGCAGACCCGCAACGGGATCGACTTCGCCGTCGCCGATCTCGGCCTGGCCGAATTCGGCCGCAAGGAGATCCGCCTCGCCGAACACGAAATGCCCGGCCTGATGGCGCTGCGGCGTGAATACTCCGAGGTCTACCCGCTGCGCGGGGCACGGGTTTCGGGCTCGCTGCACATGACCGTGCAGACGGCGGTGCTGATCGAGACGCTGATCGCGCTCGGCGCCGAAGTGCGCTGGGCCTCCTGCAACATCTTCTCCACCCAGGACCACGCGGCCGCCGCGGTGGTGGTCGGCCCGCACGGGACCCCCGAGGAGCCCCAGGGCGTGCCCTGCTTCGCGTGGAAGGGCGAGACGCTCGAGGAGTACTGGTGGTGCACCGAGAAGATGCTCACCTGGGACGGCGAGGGCCCGAACATGATCCTCGACGACGGTGGCGACGCGACCATGTTGGTGCACAAGGGAACCGAGTTCGAGAAGGCCGGCGTGGTGCCGTCGCCGGACGACAACGACCCCGACGAGTGGAAGGTCTTCCTCGGTTTGCTCAAGGAATCGCTGGCCGCGGACACCGGCAAGTGGACCAAGATCGGCGAGGGCGTGCTCGGGGTCACCGAGGAGACCACCACCGGCGTGCTGCGGCTCTACCAGCTCGCCGCCGCGGGTGAGCTGCTGTTCCCGGCGATCAACGTCAACGACGCGGTCACCAAGTCGAAGTTCGACAACCGCTACGGCATCCGCCACTCGCTCATCGACGGCATCAACCGTGGCACCGACGTGCTGATCGGCGGCAAGGTCGCGGTGGTCTGCGGGTACGGCGACGTGGGCAAGGGCGCGGCCGAGTCGCTGGCAGGCCAGGGCGCGCGCGTGATCGTCACCGAGATCGACCCGATCTGCGCGCTGCAGGCGGCGATGGACGGCTACCAGGTCAAGTCGCTGGAGTCGGTGCTGCCCGAGGCGGACCTCATCATCACCACCACCGGCAACAAGGACGTGGTGATGGTCGAGCACATGGCGAAGATGAAGCACCAGGCCATCGTCGGCAACATCGGCCACTTCGACAACGAGCTCGACATGGCCGGGCTGGCGCGGTACCCGGGCATCGTGCGCAACAACATCAAGCCGCAGGTCGACGAGTGGGTGTTCCCCTCCGGCCGGTCGATCATCGTGCTCTCCGAGGGCCGCCTGCTGAACCTGGGCAACGCCACCGGGCACCCGTCGTTCGTGATGTCGAACAGCTTCTCCAACCAGGTGATCGCGCAGATCGAGCTGTTCACCAAGCACGAGGAGTACGACAAGGAGGTGTTCCGGCTGCCGAAGAAGCTCGACGAGAAGGTCGCCAAGATCCACCTCGAGGCGCTCGGCGGTGAGCTGACCAAGCTCACGAAGGAGCAGGCGGAGTACATCGACGTGGACGTCGAGGGCCCGTACAAGCCGGACCACTACCGCTACTGACGGTTCCCGCCGAGCAGGCCCGCCGCCGGACGGTACAGTGCGGCGGTGGGCAGGCTGGTGGTGATCGAGGGGCTGGACGGGGCCGGGAAGCGGACCCTGACGGCAAACCTGACGAAGGCGTTGCACGACAGCGGCGCGACCGTCGGGACGCTGGCGTTCCCCCGGTACGGCAAGAGCGTGCACGCCGATCTGGTGCGCGAAGCGCTGCACCGCGGCCACGGCGATCTCGCCGATTCGGTGTACGGCATGGGGATGCTCTACGCGCTGGACCGCCGCGGCGCGGCCGACGAGATCCGCGGGTCGCTGGACCTGCACGACGTGGTTCTCCTGGACCGCTATGTCTCCTCCAACGCGGCGTACGCGGCCGCGCGACTGCACCAGGACAGCTCCGGTGAAGTGGTGAAGTGGGTCCGCGAACTGGAGATCGACCGTTTCGGTCTCCCGGTGCCCGACGCGCAGATCCTGCTCCGCGTACCCCGTGAGGTGGCCGCGCAGCGCGCTGAGCAGCGTGCCCGCGAAGAAGCCGACAGGGCCAGGGACGCCTTCGAATCCGACTCCGCCCTCCAGGACCGCTGCGGCGCCGTGTACGACCAGCTCGCCGCGGAGCACTGGCTTTCCCGGTGGTTCGTGCTCGACGGCGTGAGCGGGGTCGACGCCCCCGCGCTGGCCGCGGAACTGCGCTCCCTCTGATTCGGACAGTCCGAAGTGGACTAGTACTGGAAGTAGCCCAGCTGCTCGGAAAGCTCCGCGGCGGCATCGGCCATCGGCCGCACGATCTGCCGCACGCGCTGGCGCGAAAGCCGGTAGGACGGCCCGGACGCGCTCATCGCGCCGACCACCTCGCCGTGCGCGCCGTGGATGGGCACCGCGACCGCGTGCATGCCCAGCTCCAGCTCTTCGAAGCTGGCGGCGAAACCGTCTTCGGCGACCCGCTCCAGTTCGGTGGCCAGTTCGGCTGGATCGGTGTGGGTGCGCGGGGTGAACTGCTCCAGCTTCCGGCGCAGGATGCGGCGGCGCTCGGTGTCGGACATGTACGCCAGCAGGACCTTGCCGCTGGAGGTGGCGTGCAGCGGGGTGCGCTGGCCGGTCCAGTTCTGCGTGGTGATCGCGGCGGCCCCGCGTGCCTGGCTGATGTTGATCGCGCCGCCCTGGTCGGCCACCGCGATGTTGACCGTCTCCCCGAGCGACTCCGCCAGTGCCTGGCAGGTCTGCCTGCCCAGCCTGGCCAGGTCCATCCGGCCGGTGGCGGCCCCGGCCAGCCGCACCACGCCGAAGCCGATCACGTACTTGCCCCGCTCGCCGAGCTGCTCCACCAGCCCGCGGGCCTCCAGTACGCTGACCAGCCGCGACGCGGTCGACTTGTGCACGCCCAGCTCGGCGGCGATGTCGGTGATCCCGGTTTCCCCCTGGCGCGCCAGCAGTTCCAGCACGCTGATCGCGCGGTCGACCGACTGGACCTGACTCGGTGCTCCCTTGCTCTGCTCGGGGTTCCCCATGGCGCAACACTAACGGCTGAGGTCATTTTCGCTAGGCCGACCGGGTGTATCCGGCGCTCGCTCCCGGGCCCGGTCAAGGCCCGCTTGATCGTCCATCCGGGCTAAGTCAGGCCGATGATCATCGGCTGTTCGCCGGGTCGTGCGTACCCGGACGGCCGTGAGTGCGAGTATGTGAACATGAAGGCACGTGTCTTGGTGGTCGATGACGACCCCGCCCTCGCGGAGATGCTCACCATCGTGCTGCGTGGGGAGGGGTTCGACACCGCCGTCGTCGCGGACGGTTCACGCGCGCTGCCCGCGTTGCGCGAGCTCAAGCCCGACCTGGTCCTGCTGGACCTGATGCTGCCGGGGATGAACGGCATCGACGTCTGCAAGGCCATCCGCGCCGAGTCGGGCGTGCCGATCGTGATGCTCACCGCGAAGAGCGACACCGTGGACATCGTGCTCGGCCTGGAGTCCGGCGCGGACGACTACGTGGTCAAGCCGTTCAAGCCGAAGGAACTGGTGGCGCGGGTGCGGGCCCGCATGCGCCGCACCGAGTCCGAGCCCGCCGAATCGCTGGCCATCGGCGACCTGACCATCGACGTGCCGGGCCACGAGGTGACCAGGGAGGGCAAGGCCATCCCGCTCACCCCGCTGGAGTTCGACCTGCTGGTCGCGCTCGCGCGCAAGCCGCGCCAGGTGTTCACCCGCGAGGTGCTGCTGGAGCAGGTGTGGGGTTACCGCCACGCCGCCGACACCCGGCTGGTCAACGTGCACGTCCAGCGGCTGCGCTCGAAGGTGGAGAAGGACCCGGAGCACCCCGAGGTGGTGTTGACGGTGCGCGGCGTCGGTTACAAGGCCGGCCCGCCGTGAGCAGACCGTGAGCAGGGTCGCCGCCTTCGGGCGCGGGACCATGACCACGGGCCGCCGCGTGGCCGCCTTCCTCCGCCGCCGATCCATCGACTTCGGCGAGCTGTGGCGCCAGTCCCTGCAGTTCCGGGTCACCATCTCCACCCTGGCGCTGTCGTCGGCGGTGGTGTTCGTGCTGGGCATGGTGCTGCAGAACCAGATCACCGACCGGCTGATCGAGACCAAGAAGGCCGCCGCGATCGCGCAGACCAGGGCCATCCTGGACGACGCGGAGAGCGAGCTGTCGGGCATCGACGCGGCACCCGACGAGCTGAGGTCGCGGCTGGGGAACGCGCTCAAGAAGCTCGCCAGCGCGCCCGGCGGGCAGGACCCGACCAGCGCCAGCGCCGGGGCCTTCGAACCGGTGCTGGCCAGCGCGGACCCGAGCAAGTCCAGCGAGGCCACCGTGTTCGCGGGCCCGTTCGAGAAGGTCACCCCGCGGTTGCGGCAGTTCGTCGAGGGCGAGCAGTTCTCCGAGCAGATCCACACCGCGGGTGTCGAAAGCGCCCGCACCACCTACCTGATGATCGGCGCCCCGATCACCGGCGCGCCGCGCCCGCTGCAGTTGTACCTGCTGTTCCCGCTGACCGCCGAGCAGAACACCGTCTCGACCGTGCAGAACACCCTGATGGTCGGTGGCCTGGTGCTGCTGTTCCTGCTGGTGCTGATCACCAACCTGGTCACCCGCCAGGTGGTGCACCCGGTGCGCCGGGCCGCGGCGGCCGCGGAGAGGTTCGCCGAAGGTGAGCTGGACCAGCGGCTCGGGGTGCTCGGCGAGGACGATCTGGCCAAGCTCGCCGAGTCGTACAACGAGATGGCCGCGAGCATCCAGCGGCAGATCCGGCAGCTGGAGGAGTTCGGCCAGTTGCAGCGCCGGTTCACTTCGGACGTCTCCCACGAGCTGCGCACCCCGCTGACCACCGTGCGCATGGCCGCCGACGTGCTGCACGCCTCGCGCGAGCAGTTCCCGCCGGGTTTGGCGCGGTCCACCGAGCTGCTGGTCGACGAGCTGGACCGGTTCGAAGCGCTGCTCGGCGACCTGCTGGAGATCAGCAGGCTGGACGCCGGCGTGGAGGAGCTGTCCGCCGAGCTGATCGACGCGCGGCCGATCGTGCTGCGGGTGGTCGAGCAGGTGCGGGTGATCGCCGGTGACGCGAACAGCGAGCTGGAGGTCGACCTGCCCGAGACCCCGGTCGAGGCCGAGCTGGACTCCCGCCGGGTCGAACGCATCCTGCGGAACCTGCTGGCCAACGCGGTGGACCACAGCGAAGGGCAGCCGGTGCGCGTGCGCCTGGCCGCCAACGAGCACGCGCTGGCGGTCACCGTGCAGGACTTCGGCGTCGGCCTGCGGACCGGCGAGGCGGGGCTGGTGTTCAACCGGTTCTGGCGCGCCGACCCCTCGCGCAACCGCCGCACCGGCGGCACCGGCCTCGGCCTGGCGATCAGCCACGAGGACGCGAAGCTGCACGGCGGTGAGCTGGAGGCGTGGGGCGAACCGGACCGCGGTGCCTGCTTCCGGCTCACGCTGCCGCTGCGCCAGGGTGAGAAGTGGGAGAGTAGTCCGCTGGACCTGCCGCCCGACGTGCCGCCGGGCGGGTTCATCGGCATCGAACCCGACGAGCCGGCCGGTGAGGTGTCCGTGACGCCGGATCTGGTCGCCGCCGAACGCGAGGAGGCCAGGTGAGGAACCGTCTGCGGGCGGCGGGCGCGTTGCTGGCCTGCCTGCTCCTGCTGGTGGTCGGCGGGTGCGCCACGGTGCCGGAGGAGTCGCAGGCCCGGGTCATCTCGTCGGGCGGCATGGCGACGCCCGCGCCGCCGAACCCCGAGCCGGACAAGGATCTCGACGCGCTCGGCGTGGTCCGCGAGTTCGTCTCGGCGAGCGCGCAGCCGAACAACGACCACAACCGCGCCCGCCTCTTCCTCGACCCGCCGTCCCGGTCGACCTGGCGGCCGGACCGCGGGCTGACCGTGATGGAGGAGAAGTTCGACACGGTCTACTCGCCGAACCAGCCCGAGGACCCGAACCGCCGCGTCGTGCTGCTGCGCGGCACCAACGTGGGCAAACTCGGCCCGGACAGCGCGTTCATCCCGCTGAGGGACAGCTTCGAGCGCCCGGTGCACCTGGCCAGGCAGCCGGACGGCCAGTGGCGGATCGTCTCGCCGGCCAACGACATCGTGATCACCGAGCCCGACTTCACCCGCAACTACTTCCGGGTGCCGGTGTACTTCTTCGCCACCGACCGCAACTCGCTGGTGCCGGACCTGCGGTACGTGGTGCAGAAACCGCAGTCGGGGCTGCCGGGCCGGGTGATCGACCTGCTGCTGGCCGGGCCGTCGGACTTCCTCGACGGCGCGGTGAACAACCCGCTGGGGCAGGCGTCGATCGACCAGAACGTGTCCAACGCGGCGGACGGCGCGGTGGTGGTGCCGCTGACCGGGGTCTCCGAGCAGAGTGACGAACAGAAACGCCTGATCGTGGCGCAGGTGGTGCTTTCGCTGCAGAGCGTGACCAGCAGCCGGATCAGACTGCTCTCGGACGGGGCGCCGCTGGTGCCCGGCCGCGAGGAGTGGCGAGCCAGTGATCTGCCGTCGTACGAGACGAGTTCGTCCCCGGCGTCCGACCTGCCCGGCCTGATGATCTCGGGTGGTCGCGTGCGCTCGCTCAGCGACGGCGCGCCGGTGCCCGGACCCGCGGGCTCGCGGGCCTACGACGTGGTCACCGCGGCGCAGTCGGTCGACGGCAAGCAACTGGCGGTGATCGAACGCCAGGACGGGCGGTTGTGGCTGCGGGTCGGCGAGTTCGGCAGCGAGCTGGCCAGGACCGAGCTGAACGGGGACAGACTCAGCCGGCCGACCTGGCGGCCCGCGCTGACGGGCACCGGGGAGGGCGGTGAGCTGTGGACGGTGGTCGACGGCTCGCAGGTGGTGCGCGTGCTGCGGACCGCGCAGGGCACCTGGGCCAGCCAGGTGGTCAACGCGGACTCGGTGCGCTCGGTGGGCCCGGACATCTCCGCCATCCGCCTCTCCCGGGACGGCACCCGCGCCGCGATGGTGGTCACCGGGCGACTGGTGGTGGTTTCCGTCGTGCGCACCGCCGACTCGGTGAGCCTGCGCTCGCCACGCGTGCTCCAGGAGACGCGGCTGTCGGACGTGACGGACGTGGACTGGGCGAACCAGGACAGCCTGGTCGCGATCACCGGCTCGACCGCACTCCCGGTCGTCCGCGTCCCGGTCGACGGCCTGCGGCTGGACCAGTTCAACCTGTCGAACCTGACCCCGCCGCTGCACGCGATCACCGCCGCCCCGTCCCGCCCGGTCGTGGTCGCCGACCGCGAGGGCCTCTGGACCGCTTCAGAAGTCGGCGAGGTGTGGACCCCGCACGACCACAGCCTCCCGCTGGACACCATCCCCTTCTACCCAGGCTGACACCGGTCCGCCTCACCCCGGCCCGACCGGCCCCGCCACCTCGAACTGCAAGTTCTTACCACTCGATCCGAGACTGTCGGCCCCCGTCGGCAGGCTCTCGGGCATGACCAACCTCATCGACCTCGTCCTCCCGTCCGTCTGCGCCGGCTGCGGCGCGCTCGGGTCCGCCTGCTGCGCCACCTGCGTCCGCGCCTGGGGCGCGCCCGCGCTCGTACCGCTCCCCGAACTCGCCGTGTTCACGCTCGCGGCCTACGCGGGCGTCGCCCGGCGCCTGGTGCTCGCCTACAAGGAACGCGGCCGTCGCGACCTCGCGCCGGTGCTCGGCGAGCTGCTCGCGAAGGCCGTACCGTACTTACCAGGAGCGAGGCCGGCGCCCGACGGCCTGTGGTGGCTCGTGCCCGTGCCCTCGCGCCGGATCGCCTCGCGCATCCGAGGCGGTCCGCACATGCTGAGACTGGCGCGCGCCTGTGCCCGCCGGCTGGCCGAACACGGTCACCCGGCCGCCGTCGCGCCGGGTCTCGTGCTGGACTCGGGAGCCAAGGACGCCGCCGGGCTGGCGCGGCACCAGCGCGCGGCCAACCTCGCCGGCCGGATCGCCCCCGAACGGGCCGGGCTACCTCCGCCCGGCACCCCGGTGCTGCTGCTCGACGACGTGCTGACCACCGGGTCCACGGCGTCGGAGTGCGCCCGCGTCCTCCGCGCGAGCGGCTACCCGGTTACCGCCGGGTTAACGCTCACCAACGCTCACTCATCCGAGTGAAGCTGCGCCGGGAACAATTCGGCACACCTCGCCCGTTGTCGGGATATGACGCGGTCAGCGAGTCAAGCACCCTCGGCGGCACATCCTGCCGCAGTGGTGGCTGTTCTCCTTGCCGCTGTCACCGTCGCGAATTCCGAGCCCCTTTCACTGAGCCTTTGGCGTGAAAGGCAGTACCGCGCAATGCTCCGAACGGGTCGGAAACTGGCGAGTAACCGGCGTAGTCCATTGCTCGCAGTGACGGCTTCTCACGGCTTGACATCCCCCGGCTCGGGGGCTGTTGCTCCGGGCCAGAGCGGGCTAACGTGCTCCGCTATCAGCAATCCCGGTAGGCGGGGAGGTGACAAGCCCATGTCCCTGGCGCCGGAGGCACGCTGAGCCCGCGTCCGGCCGACCGCCACGAGACGTCGTGACCGAGTCGGCGGATTCTCTCAGTGAGGCGTACTTCCGTACCGCTCCGGCGGATTCCGAATAACGCAGTCCCGATTTCACCGGCGCCGTAATGCTCACAAGCTCGCAGTCAATTCAGCGAGGGAGGTCGTGTATGGACATCGTCGTGAAGGGCCGTAACGTGGAGGTGCCCGAGCACTATCGGGCACACGTCAGCGAAAAGCTGTCGCGGCTGGAACGCTATGACAAGAAGGTCATCCGTTACGACGTGGAACTCTTCCACGAACCCAACCGCCGCCAGGCGAAGAACTGCCAGCGCGTGGAGATCACCGTGGTCGGCAAGGGCCCGGCCGTGCGGGCGGAGGCCTGCGCCGGCGACTTCTACGCCGCGCTCGACGTCGCGGTGAACAAGCTCGAGAGCCGCCTCCGCCGGTCCCACGACCGGCGCCGTGTCCACTATGGACGCCGCCGCTCCGAGTCCGTCGCCGAAGCGACGTCGGTGGCAGGCGGGATGGCCGATTCCGGCAGGCGGCCCGCCGCGAGCACCGCGGTACTGGACGCGCCCGTCCACGACGAAATGCCGCTCGACGGCGAAGCCGCCAGAGCGAACGGCATCGATGTACCCCAGCAGCGCTGGGACGACGGTGTGGCCGAACACCTCCCCGGTCGCATCGTCCGCGAGAAGCAGCACGACGCGGAACCCATGACCGTCGACCAGGCTCTCTACGAGATGGAGCTGGTCGGGCACGACTTCTACCTGTTCAACGACTCCGAAAGCGGTAGGCCGAGCGTCGTCTACCGCAGGAAGGGCTTCGACTACGGCGTGATCCAGCTCGCGAAGTGAGTTCACCGTGAGCTGAAACCCGTTCCGACCCTGACGGCCCGGCGGCCCGCACGCGCGACGCGTGCGGGCCGCCGGCCTGTCCGAGCAGCATCTTTCGTACGGCGGTGCGTGCACGAACACCGGCACGTTCCCTACGATGGTGGGTGGGCAACCCCCCGAACCCCCCGAAGTACGCATAGTCATAGTGAGGTCTCCTGAGATGGTTCTGAACCGCCTGCTCCGCGCGGGCGAGGGCAAGATGGTCAAGCGCCTGCGCAACATCGCGGACCACATCAACACCCTCGAAGACGACGTGAAGAACCTTTCGGACGCCGAGCTGCAGGCCAAGACCGGTGAGTTCCGCGAGCGGTTCGCCAACGGGGAATCCCTCGACGACCTGCTGCCGGAGGCCTTCTCGGTGGCTCGCGAGGCCGCCTGGCGGGTGATCGGCCAGCGGCCGTTCGACGTCCAGCTGATGGGCGGCGCCGCGCTGCACCTCGGCCAGGTCGCCGAGATGAAGACCGGTGAAGGCAAGACCCTGACCCAGGTGCTGCCCGCCTACCTCAACGCCATCTCCGGCGAGGGCGTGCACGTCATCACGGTCAACGACTACCTGGCCAAACGTGACGCGGAGTGGATGGGCCGCATCCACCGCTTCCTCGGTCTCGACGTCGGCGTGATCCTCTCCGACATGACCCCGGAGCAGCGCCGCGCGGCCTACAACTGCGACATCACGCACGGGACGAACAACGAGTTCGGCTTCGACTACCTGCGTGACAACATGGCGTGGGACATCAACGACTGCGTGCAGCGCGGGCACAACTTCGCCATCGTCGACGAGGTCGACTCCATCCTGATCGACGAGGCCAGAACGCCGCTGATCATCTCCGGCCCGGCCGACCAGTCCTCGCGCTGGTACATCGAGTTCGCCAGGATGTCGCCGCTGATGAAGCCGGACGTCCACTACGAGGTGGACATCCGCAAGCGCACCGTCGGTGTCACCGAGAAGGGCGTCGCCTTCATCGAGGACCAGCTCGGCATCGACAACCTCTACGAGGCCGCGAACACGCCGCTGGTCGGCTACCTGAACAACGCGCTGAAGGCCAAGGAGCTGTACAAGCGCGACAAGGACTACATCGTCCGCAACGGCGAGGTCCTCATCGTCGACGAGTTCACCGGCCGCATCCTGGCGGGCCGTCGCTACAACGAGGGCATGCACCAGGCGATCGAGGCCAAGGAAGGCGTCGAGATCAAGGCCGAGAACCAGACGCTGGCCACGATCACGCTGCAGAACTTCTTCCGCCTCTACGACAAGCTCTCCGGCATGACCGGTACCGCCGAGACCGAGGCCGCCGAGTTCCACCAGACCTACAAACTGGGTGTGGTGCCGATCCCGACGAACCGGCCGATGGTGCGTTCCGACCAGCCGGACCTCATCTACAAGACCGAGGAGGCGAAGTTCGAGGCGGTCGCCGAGGACATCGCCGAGCGGCACGTCAAGGGCCAGCCGGTGCTGGTCGGCACCACGAGCGTGGAGAAGTCCGAGCACCTGTCGAAGCTGCTGCTCAAGCTGCAGGTGCCGCACGAGGTGCTGAACGCGAAGTACCACGACCGGGAGGCGCTGATCGTGGCGCGCGCCGGGCGCAAGGGCGCGGTCACGGTGGCCACCAACATGGCCGGTCGTGGTACCGACGTCGTGCTCGGCGGCAACCCGGACATCATCGCCGACGACGTGCTGCGCCAGCGCGGTCTCGACCCGGTGGAGCACTCCGAGGAGTACGAGGCCGCGTGGCCGAAGGTGATCGAGCAGGTCAACGCCGAGGTCAAGGCGGAGGCCGAGGAGGTCCGCGAGGCGGGCGGGCTCTACGTGCTGGGCACCGAGCGGCACGAGTCCCGCCGCATCGACAACCAGCTCCGCGGCCGGTCCGGTCGTCAGGGCGACCCGGGTGAGTCCCGGTTCTACCTTTCGCTCGGTGACGAGCTCATGCGCCGGTTCAACGCGACCATGGTCGAGCGCGTGATGACCACCATGCGCCTGCCCGACGACGTGCCGATCGAGCACAAGATGGTCTCCAAGGCGATCAAGAGCGCGCAGACGCAGGTCGAGCAGCAGAACATGGAGATCCGCAAGAACGTCCTCAAGTACGACGAGGTGATGAACCAGCAGCGCCAGGTCATCTACAGCCGTCGCCGGAAGGTGCTCGAGGGCGAGGACCTGCGCGACCAGGTGATGAACATGCTCACCGAGGTGGTCACCGCCTACGTCAACGAGGCCACCGCCGAGGGTTACGCCGAGGACTGGGACCACGAAAAGCTGTGGACCGCGCTGAAGATGCTGTACCCGGTCAAGGTGCAGTGGGAGAACCTCGCCGAGGACACCGACGACCTGGACTCCGAGGCGCTGCGGGAGGCGCTGGTCGCCGACATCCGCGAGGCCTACGAGCGGCGTGAAGCGGAGATCGAGTCCACCGTCGGCGAAGGCGCGATGCGTGAGCTGGAGCGCCGGGTGATGATGTCGGTGCTGGACCGCAAGTGGCGCGAGCACCTCTACGAGATGGACTACCTCAAGGAGGGCATCGGCCTGCGGGCGGTCGCGCAGCGCGACCCGCTGATCGAGTACCAGCGCGAGGGCTTCGACATGTTCGACCGGATGGTCGACGCGCTGAAGGAGGAAGCGGTCGGGCTGCTGTTCAACCTCCAGGTCGAGCGGCAGGACCCGCCGCCCGCCCCGGAACCGGCCACCGACCTGCCGGTCCCGCTGCCCTCCGGTGGCAACGGATCCGCTCCGCGTGAGAACGGCAGGCACGCGCAGCCGGTCCCGCCGCAGCCGAAGCCCGACCCGGTCCCGGCCGCCCTGCGCGGCAAGGGCCTGGACGGCGGCGCCCAGCGAGGCCTGACCTACTCGGGCCCCGCCGAAGACGGCGGCGTCGAATCCCACGGGGACACCGCCGACACCGGCGACGACGCCGGCGGCACCCGCCGGGAACGCCGCGCCGCAGCCCGGGCCCAAGCCAAAAAAGGCAAAAAAGCCCCCCGCCGCTAACCCCCACCCACCCAGGGCCACGCACCGCCTCCCCAGCCGGTGCGTGGCCCTCCCCATACCCCCCGAGTCCCACACTCATACGCCCGAACCCCACGTTCAGGCAGCCGAACCCCACGTTCGAGCGGCCGAACCCCACGCTGGGGTGCGCGGGTCCCACACTCCCGCAGCCGAACCCCACATTCGGGCAGCCGAGTTCCACACTCAGACACCCCAACTCCACGCTCAGGCAGCTGAGTCCCACGTTCAAGTCGCCGAACGCCACCTTGGTGCGCGCGAGTTCCACACTCGTGCAGCCGAGTCGCGCACTCGGGCGGCCGACATCCACGTTCAGGCAGCTGGGTTCCGTGTTCGAGCAGCGGAACCCACGTGGGGCGAGGCCCACTCGGTTAGCCGAACTCCACGTTCAGGCAGCCGAACTCCACGTTGGGGAAGCCGAGGTCCACATTCGGGCGCTGGCGCGCTCCCGGGCCGCCCCTCCACGTTCAGGTAGCTGAACCGTGCGCTCGGGCGGCCGAGTCCTACGTTCGGGCAGCTGAGTTCCACGTTCAAGCAGCGGAACTCCACCTTGCGAGCGCGAATTCCACACTCAGGTAGCCGAAACCCACATCCAGGTAGCCGAGTTCCACACTCGGGCGGGCGAGTCCCACGTTCGGGCGCTAATCCCGCGTTCAGAAGCTGAACCCACCTTGGGGCGTGAATGCACAGTCAGGCAGCTGAGTTCCGCAACAGGCAGCCGTGTCCCACGTTCAGGCACCCGAACTCCACGTTCGGGAAGCCGAGTTCCACACTCAGACGCTCGAACGCCACGTTCGGGCAGCCGAACTGCACGTTGGGGAAGCTGAGGTCCACATTCGGGCGCTGGCGCTCCCGGGCCGCCCCTCCACGTCAGGTAGCCGAGTTCGACGTGCAGGCAGCTGAACCGCGCTCGGGCAGCCGAGTCCTACGTTCGGGCAGCCGAGTCCTACGTTCGGGCAGCCGAGTCCTACGTTCGGGCGGCTGAGTGCCACGTTCGAGCGGCCGAACTCCACGTTGAGGCGCGAACTCCACCGTGGTGCGCGCGAACTCCACGTTGGTGCGCGCGAGTTCCACACTCCTGCACTCGACTCCCGCGCTCAGGCGGCCGAACCCCACGCCCCCGGGCAAGGGCGAGCGGCGCGCCTGCCATCCAAGAACAGCAGGCGCGCCACCACCAGAAACCGTCACCCAGCGCGGTGCTTGTGCAACTGCGGCTCCCCGATCAGGTCGAACGCGACGCACCACCATCCCGAAGCTGTCGCCTCGAAGCGGGCGGCGACGGCGAAGGAGCGCACCCCGCCGTGCACCGTGCCGCAGGTTTCGATGACGCCTGCGACCGGGAAGCACGCCTGGATCGGGGTCTGCAGCGTGTACCGCCGTGCCGTTGTGGTGGTGAGCTTCGCGAAGACGTCCGGTCGCACGAACGGGCGCAGCTGCGCCCGCGGTCTGCGGCCACAGCACAGCTCCAACAGCGCGGTCACCATCCGCTCCAGCGTCCGCCGCCCCGGTACGGGTGGGCCGGGGCGGTGGCGGCCCAACGGCACCCCCGCGAAAATCGGTAGTTCCAGTTGCTGGCCGACGCCACCAGCCGGCACCGCGCGCAGGCGGTCCGCGGCTTCCAGCGTGCTCAGCGGTCGTACATCCACAGGGCCTCTCCCCAGGTCCCGGGCGGCCACGGGCGGCCACCTCCGCCCCGTAGAGCAGTGAACTCCCTGAATCCGGTCCAAGATCGCCCAACTCGGTGACACCCGGCGGCTAAGGTGACCGCCCATGCTGCGGGGACTCGTTCTGGACTACGCCGGGGTGCTCACCGACCCCGATGCCGACGCCCTCTTCCAGGCGGTGGACCTCCTGCGCGATCGCGGGATCAGAACCGCCCTGCTCTCGAACGCGCCGGGTGCCGCGGGGCCGACCAGGCGACGGCTCGATCCGTTCTTCGACGCGCTCGTCTTCTCCGGCGAGGTCGGCGTCGCGAAGCCGGACGAGCGGGTTTTCCTGCTCACCGCGGACCGCCTCGGATTGGGGGCCGGGCAGTGCGTCTTCGTCGACGACTCAGCGGGCAACGTCCGGGGCGCGGTCGCCGCGGGCATGGTCGGCGTGCACCACACCTCGGTCAACAGCACCCTGCTCGAACTGGACGCCCTCTTCTCAGCGTGACCGGCGCACCAGCTCGAAGCACAACACCGCCGCCGCCGCGGACACGTTGAGCGACTCCACCTCACCCGGCATCGGGATGGACAGCCACCCCGTCGCCAGCTCGCCGACGCCCTCGCTGACCCCGCCGGTCTCGCCACCAAGCACGAAGACCGCGCGCTCCGGCAGGGACGCCTCGAAGATCGACTCCCCGGAAGACGACCCCAGCGCGTACACCGCGTACCCGGCTTCGGTCAGCAGCGTCGCGGCCTCCTCGGCGCTGCCGCAGCGCAGCACCGGCGCCCGGAACGCGACCCCGGCCGAGGCCTTGACCACCAGCGGGTCCAGCGCGGCCACCCCGCGCCGCGGCACCACGATGCCGCCGACCCCGGCCGCCGTCGCGGTGCGCAGGATCATGCCGACGTTCGCCGGCGTGGTGATGCCGTCGAGCAACAGGAGCCGTCCCGGCGGCACCCGATCGTCCAGCGCGGCGTGCAGCGGGCGCATCCGCGGCGCCACCACGTCGGCGAGCACGCCCTGGTCCTGCTTGCCGTTGCCGGCCAGCACCTTCACCCGGTGCGCGCTGGCCCGCTGGACCGGCACGCCCGACTCCTTCGCCGCGCGCTGGATCTCCGCCGCCGCGGGACCGCGGGCGGTGTCGGCCAGTATCACCTTGTCGACATCCAGGGCCGGGTCGGCCAGGGCCTCCAGCACGGGCTTGCGCCCGTAGACGGTCAGGAACCGGTCCTTCGGGGACACCGCCGAATTCGACTCACGCACGAGAGCATTAGAGCAGGGTGTGCCAGGATCACCGCATGCACGACCGCCTGTCCGCCCTGGACGCGTCCTTCCTCTTCATGGAGGACCCGGTGACGCCGATGCACGTCGGCGGGGTCGCGGTCTTCGAACGGCCCAGCGCCGGCTTCGACTACTCCGACGTGCTCGCCCTGATCGGGCAGCGCCTCGGCTACCTGCCGCGGTACCGCCAGCGGGTGGTGACCGTGCCGGGCAACCTGGCCAGACCGGTCTGGGTGGACGACGTCGACTTCGACCTCAACTACCACGTGCGCCGCTCCGCGCTGCCCGCTCCCGGCACCGACGACCAGCTGTTCGACCTGGTCGCGCGCCTGGTCTCCCGCCCGCTGGCGCTGGAGCGCCCGCTCTGGGAGGTCTACTTCGTCGAGGGCCTGTCCGACGACCGGATCGCCCTGGTCACCAAGACGCACCAGGCGGTGGTCGACGGCGTCGGCACCATCGAACTCGGTCAGCTGATCCTGGACGAGAGCCCGGCCGAGTCCGAGGAGTTCGAGGACACCTGGACCCCGCGCCGCCAGCCGAGCCGCACGCAGCTCGTGCTCGACGCGGTCACCGAGACCGTGCAGCGACCGGGTGAACTGGTCAACACCGCCAGGGTGGCCGCGCAGGACGCGGTGGCCACGGTCGGCAAGGTCACCGAAGCCATCAGCGGGGTCGCCGCCACGTTGCGCAGCGTCGCCCGGCCCGCGCCGGAGGGGCCGCTGAACGCGCCCGTGTCCGGCGGCCGCATGTACTCCGTGGTGCGCACGCGCCTCGAGGACTTCCGCAAGATCCGCGCCGAGCACGGCGGCACGGTCAACGACGTGGTGCTCGCCGTGGTCACCGGCGCGCTGCGCGAATGGCTGCTGTCCCGCGGGGCCGCGCTCACCTCGGACTCCACCGTGCGCGCGCTGGTGCCGCTGGCGGTCAGCGACGCCGAGACCGAGTACTCCTCCGCGGGCCTGATCGGCAACGAGGTCGCGGCGTACCTGGTCGACCTGCCGGTCGGCGAGCCGAACGCGGTGCTGCGGCTCCAGCACGTCGGGCACGCGATGACCGCGCACTCGGACTCCGGCCGCTCGGTGGCCGCGCGCACGCTGCTGCGCGTCGGTGGGTTCGCTCCGGCCACCCTGCACTCGCTCGGCGCGCGGGCGGCGAACTCGTTCTCCGGGCGGTTCTTCAACCTGGTCATCACCAACTCGCCGGGACCGCAGGAGCCGCGCTACGCCGGTCCGGCGAGAATGACCGAGATGTTCCCCGTGCTGCCGCTGGCCAAGAACCAGGCACTGGCGATCGGGGTCACCTCCTACCTCGGAGGTGTCTACTTCGGACTGAACGGGGATCGCAAGGCCGTGTACGACGTGGACCTGCTCGGCGGGATGATCGAAGAGTCGTTGGAAGAACTCAAGGGAGCGGACTGGTGAGGGTCTACCTGCCTGCGACGATCGCCACACTGCGCCGCTTGGTCGAGGACGGGGAGTTCGCCCCGATCAGCGGGACCGCCTTCGCGCTCACCCCGGCGCTGCGCGAGTCCTACACCAGCGGTGACACCGAGGAACTGGAGTACGCCGCGCTGCTGGACGCGGCCAGGGCCTCGCTGCGCCTGATCGCCGCGGAGGACACCGACGAGAAGGACCCGCCGCGGCGCGTGGTGATCTCGGCCGACGTCGAGCAGGTGACCCCGCGCCCCGATCTGGACGCCGCGGTGGTGCGGGTCGCCGGTCCGGTGGAGCTGACGCAGATCGCCGCCGTGCACGTGGACACCGCCGAAGCCGAAGCCGCCGTGGTGGCCGCCGCCGCGGTGATCGACGCCGCCGACCTGGGTGACGACGACGCCGAGTTCGCCCTCGGCGAGGCCGAGGACCACGAGCTGGCCTGGTATGCCCCGCAGGAGTTGCCGTTCCTGCTCGAACTGCTCTGACCCCTGTTCCCGTGCCAGGATGGGACCGCGCCCACAAGGCGCCCACCCGGCTCGGAAACCACAGGAGGCGAAGCAAGTCATGGACGCGGTGACATCCGTTCCCCACCCGGTCAACGAACCGGTGCACACCTACGTGCCCGGCAGCGGCGAACGGGAGTCCCTGCAGCGCAGGATCGCCGAACTCGAGGGGGAGAAGCACGAGCTGCCGCAGACCATCGGCGGGCGGCGGCGCTTCGCCGGTGGTGAGGCCTTCGACGTGGTCCAGCCGCACGACCACGCGCACGTGCTCGGGGTCTCGGCGAACGCCACCAACGAGGACGTCGCCGACGCGGTGACCGCCGCCAAGGAGGCGGCACCCGGCTGGCGCGACCTGCCCTTCGACGAGCGCGCCGCGGTGTTCCTGCGCGCCGCCGACCTGATCGCCGGGCCCTACCGGGACACGCTCAACGCGGCCACCATCCTCGGCCAGTCGAAGTCGGTGCAGCAGGCGGAGATCGACGCGGCCTGCGAGCTGATCGACTTCCTGCGCTTCAACGTGCACTTCGCCCGCCGCATCCTCGCCGAGCAGCCGATCTCGGTGCCCGGCGCGTGGAACCGGATGGAGTACCGGCCGCTGGACGGTTTCGTCACCGCGATCACCCCGTTCAACTTCACCGCCATCGCGGGCAACCTGCCCAGCAGCCCGGCGCTGATGGGCAACACCGTGGTGTGGAAGCCGACGCCGACGCAGCAGCTGGCCGCGCACTACACCATGGAGGTCTTCGAGAAGGCCGGGCTGCCGCCGGGCGTGATCAACATGGTCACCGGCGACGGGCGCGCGGTCAGCGAGGTGGCACTGTCCGATCCGGACTTCGCCGGGCTGCACTTCACCGGGTCCACCGCCACCTTCAAGCTGCTGTGGCGCACCATCGCGGAGAACCTGGACGGCTACCGCGGCTATCCGCGGATCGTCGGCGAGACCGGCGGCAAGGACTTCGTGGTGGCGCACTCCTCGGCCGACCCGGACAAGCTGGTGACCGCGCTGGTGCGCGCCGCGTTCGAGTACCAGGGCCAGAAGTGTTCCGCGGCTTCGCGAGCGTATATTCCGCAGTCCCTTTGGGACGGTGGGCTGCGCGAGCGGCTGGCCGACGTGACCCGCACGGTGAAGTACGGCGACGTGAGCGACCTGTCGATGTTCGGCGGCGCGGTGATCGACGCGCGCGCCTTCGCCAAGCACCGTGAGCTTCTGTCCAGTGTGGACGGTGATCCGGAGCTGGAGGTGCTGGTCGGTGGCAACTGCGACGACCAGATCGGCTACTTCGTCGAGCCGACGGTGCTGGTCTCGGACAACCCGGCGCACCCGGTGTTCGCCACCGAGTACTTCGGGCCGATCCTCGCCGTGCACGTCTACCCGGACGCCGAGTACGCACGGATCCTCGAAGTGGTCGACCGGTCGGCGGCGTACGCGCTGACCGGCGCGGTGTTCGCCGACGACCGCGCGGCCGTGCAGCAGGCGCACCGGGCGCTGCGGTTCTCCGCGGGCAACTTCTACGTCAACGACCGGCCGACCGGCTCGATCGTCGGCCAGCAGCCGTTCGGCGGCTCGCGGGCCTCGGGCACCAACGACAAGGCGGGCTCGATGTTCAACCTGCAGCGGTGGACCAGCCCGCGCGCGATCAAGGAGACCTTC
This sequence comes from Saccharothrix sp. AJ9571, assembly GCF_021725495.1. Taxonomy (NCBI): domain Bacteria; kingdom Bacillati; phylum Actinomycetota; class Actinomycetes; order Pseudonocardiales; family Pseudonocardiaceae; genus Saccharothrix; species Saccharothrix sp. AJ9571. The sequence goes on from NZ_CP091382.1 coordinate 3,645,182, forward strand.
GACGCGCCGACGGACATCCGCTACCCGCACATGGGCTGAGCACGAAAAACGCCCCCGGAGCCGGGCTCCGGGGGCGTTGTCCGCGTTGCGTACTACTACTTCGGCATCGGCCCGACCTGGTCGGCCGGCGGCGCCTCGACGTCGACCGGCGAACCCCAGTCGGTGTACTTCATGGTCATCTTGGCGTTGCCACCGGGCATCTGCTGGCCGGTCTGCTCGCTCATCTTCTGCATCATCGCGGCCATGTCCATGGTCACCTGGACGGGCAGCTCGTCGGCGTTCAGCCACAGCTCCATCGGCACGACGATGCCGTCGGGCAGCTGCGCGAGGTCCGCCTCGCTGGCACCACCCATGCCACCGGCCTTCTTCAGGTCCAGGTCGACGAAGTAGTGGCTGACCGGCTGGCCGTCCAGCGTGGCAGGCTCGGCCTTGGTGATCCGGCCCGCCTTCTGGATCATCTCCAGCATCTTGCGCGGGTCGCTCTGCTCGGCCTGGTCCATCGCCTGGCCCAGTTCGGCGGCGTCGGCGCCCTCGAGCTTGACCCACGGCTTGCCGCTGGGGGACTGGCCCTCCGGCAGCTTCATGAAGATCTGGCCGTCGACCATGCGCATCTCGATGGACATGCCCATCATCTGCATGCTCATGGTCATCTTGCTGTTGGCGCCCTCGAAGGAGCCCTGCCCGGAGCCGGTGATCTTCTGGCCGAGCATGTCCATCTCGATGGTGAACTTCGCGGTCTTGGCCTGGTCGGCCCGCGCGGAGGCGGCCCGAACCAGTTCCTGCGCGTCGTTGTGCAGCGAGGAGGCCGGCTTGGTGTCGGCCTGCTGGGCCGCGGTGTTCGTGGTGGTCGGCGTGCTCTCGCTGCCACAGGCAGTGAGCGCGAGCAGCAGCGCGAAGCCACTGGCAGCGAGCGCTGTCTTGCGCATCCGGATACCTCTCAGATCTTGTGATCGTCTGGGTGGTTGTCCCCCAGTAGAGTTACAGCGTCCCAGACACGCGCAAACGGGTGTGCGGGGTTGCCAGAATTAAGGTCACGATTCGAGACCGGCGCGGGAAGCAAGCAGCCGTCTGAGTGATGCCAGGCGTTCCGGTTTGGCGTCACCCTGGGTGACCACGTCGTCCAGTACGCAGTCCGGGTCCTCCGGCGGGCCCAGGTGGCCGCAGCCGGACGGGCACTCCTCGGCGGCCGCGGTGAACTCCTCGAAGGAGTCCACGATGTCGTCCGGCGTGATGTGGGCGAGGCCGAACGAGCGGATCCCCGGCGTGTCGATCACCCAGCCGTCGCCGGGCAGGGGCAGCGCGACCGCGGCGACCGAGGTGTGCCGGCCCTTGCCGACCGCGCTGACCACGCCGGTGGCCAGCGAGGCGTCCGGGACCAGGCGGTTGACCAGCGTGGACTTGCCGACGCCGGAGTGCCCGACCAGCGCGGAGACCCGGCCTTCGACCCGGGCGCGCAACTCGTCGGGCTCCTCGTCGTGCCGGGTGACGACCGCGGGCACGGCCAGGTCGGCGTACCCGGCGAGCAGCTCGGCGGGGTCGGCGAGGTCGGCCTTGGTCAGGCAGAGCAGCGGTTCGAGGCCGCCCGCGTAGCAGGCGACGAGGCAGCGGTCGATGAAGCCGGTCCGGGGCTGCGGGTCGGCCAGCGCGGTGACGATGACCAGCTGCTCGGCGTTCGCCACGACCACGCGCTCGAACGGGTCGGTGTCGTCGGCCGTGCGGCGCAGCACGCTGGTGCGTTCGTCGACGCGGACGATCCGGGCGAGCGTGTCCGGGCGGCCGCTGACATCGCCGACCAGGCCCACCGAGTCGCCCACCACCACCGGCGTGCGGCCCAGCTCACGGGCGCGCATGGCGGTCACCGAGCGGGCCGGATCACCGTCGACCGCGCAGGTCCAGCGGCCGCGGTCGACCCCGGTGACCATCGCGGTGGAGGCGTCCGCGTGCTCGGGACGGCGCTTGCTCCGGGGGCGGGTGCCCTTGCCGGGGCGGACGCGGACGTCCGATTCATCCAGCTTGCGCCAGTCCCGCTTGCTCAATCGCCCATCCCCTTCGTCCCGGTGGCCGCTGGCTGAATGATCCCCCATCGAGCGGACACCGGTCACGCGGCGCACTCGCCAAGGCCGCCACGACCGTGGAACCATGGCTGGAGTCCGTGAAAACGCAGATCGGAGGTGGGGCCGCGATGTGTGGTCGTTACGCCGCCACGAAGAACCCGGCCAAGCTGGTGCAGGAGTTCGAAGCGGCCGATGAGACCGGGGGGCACGCCCCCTCGCCGGACCACAACGTGGCGCCGACGAAGAAGGTGCTCGCCGTGGTGCAGCGCCACCCGCGCGACGCCGATGGCCAGGTGCTCGAGGACGAGCCGTCGGTGCGGACGCTGCGGGTGATGCGCTGGGGGCTGGTGCCGTTCTGGGCGAAGGACCCGTCGGTGGGGAACCGGATGATCAACACCCGGTCCGAAACCGCGCACGAGAAGCCCGCGTTCCGCAAGGCGCTGGCGCGCAAGCGCTGCCTGCTCCCGGCCGACGGCTGGTTCGAGTGGCGCCGCAACGGCAAGGAGAAGGAACCGTTCTTCATGACCCCGCGGGACGAGTCCACGCTGGTCATGGCCGGTATCTGGGAGAGCTGGCGTGATCCGAAGGACGCCGACGCGGCGCCGCTGATCACCTGCTCGGTGCTGACCACCGACGCGGTCGGCCCGATCGCCGACATCCACCACCGGATGCCGCTGCTGCTGGCCAAGGACAACTGGGCGAACTGGCTGGACCCCGACCGCGAGGAGATCGGCGAGCTGCTGGCGCCGCCGAGCGCGGAGCTGGTGGACGCGCTGGAGCTGCGGCCGGTGTCGAGCCGGGTCAACAACGTCCGCAACAACGGCCCGGAGCTGCTCGAGCGCGCCGAGCCGGCGACCGACCTCGACGCGGGCGCGTTGTTCGACGCACCGTCGAAATGACCTCCGTCCGGATCGACACCGACCACGGCCCGGCGCGGGCCGAACTGCACTGCGCCGAGCAGGGGCGGGCGGTGCTGCTGCTCGGGCACGGCGCGGGTGGGGGATTCGGCGCGAAGGACCTGATCGTGGTGACCAGGGCGGCGCAGGCGGTGGGGGTGCACGTCGCGCTGGTCGAACAGCCGTACCGCGTGGCGGGCCGCCGCGCCCCGGCGCCCGCGCGGCAACTGGACAACGCCTGGCTGACCGTCGCCGAAGAACTCGCGGACAACCGCTTCGACGGCGAGCCGGTGGTCTTCGGGGGCCGTTCGTCGGGCGCGCGGGTCGCCTGCCGCACGGCCGCGGCGGGCCAGGCGGTGGCCGTGTTGTGCCTTGCCTTCCCGACGCACCCGCCGGGCAAGCCGGAGAAGACACGGCAACCGGAACTGGACGCGGTCGAGGTGCCGACGCTGGTTGTACAGGGTGAGCAGGACCCGTTCGGCGTCCCGGCCGCCGGACCGCACCACGAACTGGTGGTGCTCCAGGGAAACCACAGCCTGAGCGCAGATCTGGACGGCGTCGCGCGCGCCACCTCGGAATGGCTGGAACGAGTCCTGCGCCCCCTCGACTGACCCCACCGATGTGCCGACTCGGCGACCCTGGACGGGGAACTCGGCTACCCGAGTGTGGGGTTCAGCTGCCCGAACGTGGAACTCGGCTGCCTGAGTGTGGAACTCGGCTGCACGAACGTGGGACTCGCCCGGCATGCCCCCGCATCCCGGGCGAGTCCCGCACTCAGGAATGTGAGTCCCACACTCCAGCAGCCGAACCCCACACTCAGGCAGCCGGCCCGAGGTCATCGGACACGAATGTGGCTTTGGGGGCGGATTCGGCCCCCAAAGCCACATTCGTGTCCAGTGAGGCGCGGAGAAAGGGGCTCGGCAGGCTGGGTGGTTAGGCGCCGGCGATGGGGGCGACGGTGGCCTTGGTGAGGCGGATCAGGTCCCCGGGCGCCAGTTCCATTTCCAGGCCCCGCCTGCCGGCCGAGCAGTGGATCGTGTCGAACGACTCGGCTGTGGCATCGATGACCACCGGCAGTCTGCTCCGCTGTCCCAGCGGGGAGATGCCGCCGAGTACGTAGCCCGTGGCGCGCTGGGCGGCTGCCGCCTCGGCCATGCGGGCTTTCTTGCCGCCGACGGCTGCGGCGAGGGCTTTCAGGTCCAGCGAGCCGGTGACCGGGACCACGCCCACGGTCAGGGAGCCGTCCACCTCGGCCACCAGTGTCTTGAACACCCGCGCGGGATCCAAGCCGAGGATTTCCGCCGCCTCGCCGCCGTAGGACTCGTGCCGCGGATCGTGGTCGTACGAATGCAACTTGTGGGTGATCTTCTGCTTCACCAGCAGCGCCGTCGCCGGTGTGCCCTTGCCCGCCATGGGCGGCACCCTACGACGGGAATGCCCGGGCCTGCCACCGTGTTGAACCCAGCGTGTTGACCAAGGTATCCCCCCGCGAAGAGCAGCTCAGGCGACCGGCCGTGCCCAGCCGACCCGGAGTCGCCCGCGTATCCTCTGGGCAGAAGTACGCACGTCTGCCCGACGTGGATTGGGAAGGGAACGGTTTGCCGAGCACGTCAGAACCCGCCGCCTCCGAGGCGGGCACCGAGCAGGAGGACGTCCAGGCCCGGACCGAGCGGTTCGAGCGTGACGCGATGCCCCTGCTGGACCAGCTGTACTCGGCCGCGATGCGGATGACCAGGAACCCGGCCGACGCCGAGGACCTGGTGCAGGAGACCTACCTCAAGGCCTACTCGGCGTTCGCCTCCTTCAAGCAGGGCACCAACCTCAAGGCCTGGATGTACCGCATCCTGACCAACACCTACATCAACGGTTACCGGAAGCGGCAGCGCCAGCCGGTGCAGCAGCCGACCGAGGAGATCACCGACTGGCAGCTGGCCAAGGCGGAGAACCACACCTCGGCAGGCCTGCGCTCGGCCGAGGTCGAGGCCATGGACAAGCTCCCGGACGCCGACGTCAAGGCCGCGCTGCAGCGGCTGCCGGAGGACTTCCGGCTCGCCGTCTACCTCGCCGACGTCGAGGGCTTCGCTTACAAGGAAATCGCTGAAATCATGGACACCCCCATCGGTACTGTGATGTCCCGCCTCCACCGCGGCCGCGCCCAGCTGCGCGACCTGCTCGCCGACGTGGCTCGTGAACGCGGGTTCATCCGCGGGCCCAAGCAGGAGGTGGCAGGGCGATGAACCACTGCTCCGGTGAAGACGGCAAGGCCAAGGTCAACTGCGACGAGGCGCTCGCCGAGATCTACCTGCTCCTGGACCGGGAGTGCAGCCGGGAACACGAGGTCGAGCTGCGCAGGCACCTCGACGAGTGCCCGCCGTGCCTCGAGGAGTACGGGATCGACGAGCAGATCAAGCAGATCCTGGCGCGCAAGTGCGGTGGCGACCTCGCCCCGGACGAGCTGAAGAGCAGGCTGCGCGCGTCGATCCGCAAGACCGTCGAGGAGCGCTCCGGCAAGACGATCGAGCGCACCGAGGTGACGATCGAGCGCGTCACCGAATAGCCCCCGAACACCCGAAGAAGCCCCGGTCACCTGTGGTGGCCGGGGCTTTTTCCTACGCCGAGCTCAGGCGTTGGGCTTCTTGCCGTGGTTGGCGCCGTTCTTCTTGCGGTCGCGGCGCTTGCGAGCTCGCTTCGACATGGATCACTCCTCGTGGATCTCTACCCGGGCAACCCCCCTAGTGTGGCACGTGCCCTAGAACAGGGGTGTTCGGCCTGGGCGGCGACCCCGGACCTCTGGTTGGATTGGGCTCCCAGCTCGCGCGCAGGAGGGGCATCGCCGATGGCCGAGGAAATCCGGGCCGAGATCGTCGCCAACGTTCTGAAGGTGGTCGCCAACGTCGGTGACGACCTCGAGACCGGGGACACCGTGGTGCTCCTGGAGTCGATGAAGATGGAGATCCCGGTGCTCACCGAGGGCTCGGGCAGGCTTTCGCGGCTCGCCGTCGGCGAAGGGGACGTGGTGCAGGAGGGCGATCTGCTCGCCGTGCTGGAATAGCGGGGTGAGCACTCTCTCCGATCTGCTGGCCGAGAACACCGGGCTGTCCGGCGAAGCGGCCGTCCACCTGCAGTCGGTGGTGGCCGAATGGCAACTGCTGGCCGACCTGTCGTTCAGCGACTTCCTGCTCTGGGTGCCGGTGGCCGAGAGCGTCCAGCCCGACGGCGGCGACTTCGTCTGCGTCGCGCAGGCCCGGCCGACCACCGCGCCGACCGCGCACCCCGAGGACGTGGTCGGCAGCCGGTTCACCATCGACGAGCACCCGCAGCTGGACCGCGCGATGCGCGAGGTCAAGATCAGCCGCGAGGAGGACCCGCACTGGTACCGCGACCTGCCGATGCGGCGGGAAGCCATTCCGGTGACCTTCGGCAAGCAGGTGATCGCGGTGCTCAGCCGCGAGACGAACCTGGCCGCGCCGCGGGTACCGAGCCCGCTGGAGATCGCCTACCTCGGCAGCGCGGCGGACCTGTGCCAGATGATCGCCGACGGCAGCTTCCCGGCCGACGGCACGCTCACCGACGTGCACACCAGCCCGCGCGTCGGGGACGGGCTGATCCGGCTCGACCAGTCGGGCACGGTCGTCTTCGCCAGCCCCAACGGGCTGTCCGCCTACCACCGCATGGGCTACGAGTCGGACCTCGTCGGCGTGCGGCTCGCGCCGCTGACCCGCTCGCTGATCCGCGACCCGTTCGACGCGACCGAGGTCTCCCACCGCATCATCGACGCGCTCGACGGCAAGCCGGGTTCGCGCACCGAGGCGGACTCACGCCGGGGCGCGGTCGTGCTGTTCCGTGCGCTGCCGTTGCGGCCCGCCGGGCAGCCGGCCGGCGCGCTGGTGCTCGTCCGCGACGTGACCGAGGTCAAGCGGCGGGATCGCGCGCTGCTGTCGAAGGACGCCACGATCCGCGAGATCCACCATCGGGTGAAGAACAACCTGCAGACCGTGGCCGCGTTGTTGCGCCTGCAGTCGCGCCGCACGGCCAGCGAGGAGGCCAGGCTCGCGCTCGGCGAGTCGGTGCGGCGGGTGTCGTCGATCGCGATGGTGCACGAGGCGCTGTCGATGTCGGTCGACGAACGGGTCGATCTGGACCAGCTGCTCGACAACGTGCTGCCGATGGTCGGCGAGGTGGCCACCGCCGAGGGGAGCGTCACGCTTTCGCGGACCGGCACGTTCGGCATCGTGGTGGCCGAAATCGCCACCCCGCTGGTGATGGTGGTCGCCGAACTCGTGCAGAACGCGGTCGGGCACGCGTTTCCCGGCGGACGGCCGGGCAAGGTCCAGATTTCCGCCGAACGGTCGGCGCGCTGGCTGGACATCGTGATCAGCGATGACGGTCAGGGCCTGCCCGCGGGCTTTTCACTGGAGCGCGCGGACGGTCTCGGTTTGCAGATCGTGCGAACGCTGATCGAATCGGAGCTGCGCGGCTCGCTTTCGCTGCGGCCGGGCCGCGCGGAATCCGGCGGTGGCCGCCGAGGCACGGAAGCGGCGCTGCGCATCCCGCTTTCCCGCCGTCTCTGAGCGGTTTCCTCGATCAACTGCAAGCGCGAACACTTGAGGGCGGGCACCTGAAACGGTGCCCGCCCTCAAACGTGTTGGCGGAGGGACTCAATGGTCCCTGGCGGCCGTGACGCCGGCGGGTGTGGCGGGCGTCGGCCGCGGGTGGTGCTGGGAAAAACGGTGCTGCAAAACAACAATCAGGCGTTGGTGCGCGTGCTGATGTGCGCACGGCGACGCTTGAGCGCGCGTCGCTCGTCCTCGCTCATCCCGCCCCACACGCCGGCATCCTGCCCACTGGCCAAAGCCCAGGCCAAGCAGTCGGAAGCGACGGTGCAACGGTGGCACACGGCCTTCGCCGCGGATACCTGGGAGATGGCCGGACCGCTGGTCCCCACGGGGAAGAACAGCTCGGGGTCCTCGTCTCGGCAGGCCGCGTCGTGGCGCCAGTCCATTTTACTGAGCTCCTTCATGATGGCGCGGCAGTCCGCGCCACAGTCGTCATGGCGGTCGTTTTTTGGGGTGCTTGTGAATGCTTTCACGAAGACCCGTTTTCGACAAGGGTTTTCTGCGGATCGGTGAGTCACCTCACCCAGCCGGGCGACTAGCCTGACCTGCGGTTTCAGTCCGGAACTGGCCGCTGAGCGGAAGGGGAGATGCGGTGAGCGGAGGTTTCCGATCGACGAACGGCACTTGGTACTTTGCCCCGCACGATCACCCTGTCGGTGACGCCGGTCGCGGTGACCGTCACACCATCACCGTCAGCACGTCCGGCACGCTGAGAAACTCCACACTGCTCCGCTGACCCATCAGGTCACCGTCCACCTGGAAGTTTACCGGCTCTTCCGCGTCGATGCGCACTATCGCCAGGTCGTCGTGACGAAGCAAACGCTTGCCCCGGTGCTTGCTCTTCGTGCGCAGCGCCTGGCGCGCCTGGTTGAGCACGGTCGGCATGGCCATGCTCCGCAGTGCGAACAATCCCAGCCCGCTGTCGAAGGAGCACTCGGTGTTCAGGTGCACCGGCCGGTCGCCGAGGTAGGTCCACGGGTCGGTGTTGGAGACGAAGGCCGTGCGCACGGCGGCCGGTTCCGCGCCGGGCACCCGCACGGTGAGCGGCGGGCGGCCGTGCGGCGGGCGGAAGTAGCAGGCGAGCGCCATCCGGGTGTAGAGCGTCGGGCTGGCGCGCTTGCCGCGGCGCTTCTCCACCCCGGCGACCACGTCGGCGTCCCAGCCGAGCCCGGCGTTGAAGGTGAACCAGCGGCCGTCGGCCATGCCGAGCCCCACCCGGCGGCTGCGGTCGTGCTCGATGGCCTGCAGCAACTGGTAGGTGGCCTCGACCGGATCCCGCGGCAGGCCGAGCGCCCTGGCGAACACGTTCGCCGAGCCGCCGGGCACCACGCCGAGCGCCGGCACGCGGTCCGCGCGGCCCGGCATGCCGGAGTTGTCCGCCAGCAGGCCGTTGACCACCTCGTTGACCGTGCCGTCGCCGCCGTGGGCGACGACCAGCTCGATCCCGTCACGGGCCGCCGAACGCGCCACCGCGAGCGCGTGGCCGCGGTAGTCGGTTTCGACGACGTCGAGCTTCACCTCGCTGGCCAGCGCGTGCGCGAGCACGTCGCGGCCACCGGGGGAGGTCGCGGTGGCTTGCGGGTTGACGATGAGCACTGCGCGCACTCCCGCAGAGTAGGTCAGAACCGCACTGTTCCAACCCTTCAACGGGAAGCTGCGAGCCTCGTCACTCGCCGGGTGGTGGGCACTGTGCCGACTGGCCTCCCTGTCTTCACGCGCGCGGACTACGACGCTCGTCGTGACAAGTGCACCCCGGGACCGCCCGGCTCATCAGACGACACCCAGATCTTGACCCGTGCGGCGCCCGGGCGAAAACGGCCGACCGGGTGGCATAACATCGAATGTGTTCACGCACGGTCACCCGTCTCGATTGGACACCGTCAGTGCCGCTCGCCGACAAGTTCCAGCCGGCGCCCCGTGAGGTCCGCCTCGCCGGTGCGCTCACCGCGCTCCCCGGCCTGGCTTCGGTGGTGATCGCGGTGATCCTGCTGGTGAGCGCCTTCGGCGCGGAGGGTGCCAGGGCGGGCAACATCTACGCCGAGGCCGGCTACTACGCCGTGCTCGGCGCCGGAACCCTCGCCTGCGGCATCGGCCTCCTGATGGGCTACACCTGGGCCCGCTCGCCTTCGGTGGTCGTGGCGCTGATGGTGGCCGGGATCGGCTGGTACACCGCCGGGCCCTCGGGCCGCCCCGGCTACGGCGTACCGCTGATCATCGGCGGTCTCCTCGTGGTGGTGCTGCTGTTCCGCCGCCCGTCCCGCGCGTGGGTGCTGGGCATGGCCGAGGGCGAGGACGAGGGCGAGGCGTCCGAGCGCGACGCCGAACGACGGCGCCGCGGTCGCGACCTCTAGAGGCTTTCAGCCAGCTTGCGCAACGGCTCGTCGGTGAGCCGGTGCACGGTCCACTCGTCCATCGGCTCGGCGCCCAGGGCGCGGTAGAACTCCACCGCCGGGTTCCAGTCGAGCACCGACCACTCCAGCCGCGCGTAACCCCGGTTCACGCACTCCTCGGCCAGCGTGGCCAGCAGTGCCTTGCCCAGCCCGGTGCCGCGCTGCTCCGGCCGCACGTAGAGGTCCTCGAGGTAGATGCCGTGCACGCCGCGCCAGGTGGAGAAGTTGAGGAACCAGAGGGTGAAGCCGGCGATCCCGCCGTCCACCTCGGCCACGTGGCCGAAGACCGCGGGCTGCTCGCCGAACAACGCGGTGTGCAGCTGACCGGCCGTCAGGTGGCACTCGTCGGGTGCCTTTTCGAACTCGGCGAGGTCGTACACGAGGCCGACCACATCGTCCACATCGGACTCTCTGATCCGGCGGATGGTGAACTGGGGCAACGGGTTTCCTTTCACTGCGCTGGGATGTTGAGGTGGCGGAGCTGCGGCACGCCGCGTTCGTCGCCGAGTTCGGTGAGCCCGGCGGCCTCCAGCGCGAACCGCACGCCGTCGGTGGCCGCCAGGTCGAGCCAGCGCGCCACCAGCACCCGGCTGAAGTGCCCGTGCCCCACCAGGACCACCGGGCGGTCGGCCAGCAGTTCGCGGATCCGGACCAGCACGCGGTCGGCGCGGGCGGAGACCTGCTCGGCGGTCTCGCCGTTCGGTATCGGGTGCGACCAGACGGTCCAGCCCGGCACCGTCTCGCGGATCTCGTCGGTGGTGATGCCCTCGTAGTCGCCGTAGTCCCACTCGGCGAGCTCCTCGGTGACCTCCGACACGGTGAGCCCGGCGAGTTCGGCGGTCTTCAACGCGCGCTGCCGCGGGCTGGACAGCACCGCGGGCGTGCCTTCGGGCAGCCGGCCTGCCAGGGTCCGTCCTGCGGATCTGGCCTGGTCACGACCGGTGTCGGTGAGCGGCAGGTCGGACCGGCCGGTGTGCTTGCCCTGGGCCGACCACTCGGTCTGGCCGTGCCGGAGAAGGAAGAGAGGATGCTCCACAGGTTGGAATATAGCCGCCGGTGTGCTTCGCTACTGGCGAGTAACAAGGAGGGTGAGCCGATCGTGCGGACCTATTCGCTGTGGCGGTCGCTGGCCGCGAAGCCGGGCGGGAAGCTGCTCTTCTCGGCCGCGATGTGCCTGCGTGTGCCGTATTTCCGGACCGTGCTGCCGCACGTGCGGGACCTCCGGCCGGGCCGGTGCGAGGTCTCGGCGCCGAAGTGGTGGGGTGTCCACAACCACATCGGCACCTTCCACGCGATCGCGGCGTGCAACCTCGCGGAGATCGCGATGGGCATGCTGGCCGAATCGACCGTGCCCCCGACGCACCGCTGGCTGCCCAAGGGCATGTCGGTCGACTACCTGGCGAAGGCGGAGACCGGCCTGACCGCGGTCGCCGAGCTCGCGGCGCTGCCGGAGTTCGGCGAGGAAGGCACCGAGGTACCGGTACCGGTGACCATTCGCGACAAGGCGGGCGAAGTGGTGGTCAGCGGCACGATCACCATCTGGGTCACGAGGAAGAAATAGCCCCGCGCAGTTCCTCGTAACGCGCCACGCAGGCGTCGTAGGACGGCAGCCGTCCTTCGGCGGCCAGCTGCGCCACCGTCGGTGCGTCACGGTCCTTTTCGGACAGAATCGGCTGGATGCCGGTGGGCCACGGCAGGCCCAGTGCCGGGTCCAGCGGGTTCGCACCGTGCTCGGCGGTGGGGTTGAACCCGGTGGAGCACTGGTAGGTCATCGCGGCGTCCTCGAGGGCGATGAAGCTGTGGCCGACGCCCTCGGCCACGTAGACCGCGCGCAGGTTCTCCGCGTCCAGGTGCACCGCGTCCCAGTGGCCGAAGGTCGGCGAGCCGACGCGGAGGTCGACCACCACGTCCAGCAGCGCGCCACGCAGGCACTGCACGTACTTCGCCTGCCCCGGCGGGGTGTCGGCGAAGTGGATGCCGCGGATGGTGCCGCGCCGGGAGTAGCTGTAGTTGGTCTGCGCCAGGTGGAGCGGGTGGCCGACGGTCTCCCGGAACACCGCTTCCTGGAACGGCGCGGTGAACAGACCGCGGTGATCGGGGAATTGACGCGGGGTGAACTCATAGCAATCCCGCACGGCCAACTGGCGCACCTGCATGGGGACCAGCTTAGGGCAGGGCTTCCCAATCCGGACGGACGTCTTGCTAAAAGCCCGTCCGGCAAGGGAAAACACCGGAATATGTGACATCAGCCGCACCAGGGGGCCACAACCACGGATCGGCCTGCCACACTGTCCGGACCGCCGCGTCCGCGGTTCCCCCCGCCGGGAGCCGGACCAGATGCAGCCTCACCACGGGCATCGACGGACGCCTCGCCCGGTCGTAGGCGCTACCGCGCTGGACAGCCGCGCTCGAGGAGCCCAAGCAACTAGAGGGACGGCGCCTGCCGTTTCCCTGTTCGACGTCCCGGGAGAAGTCCAGTGACCTACGCACCAGTCGAAGGTTCGGTTTCCGATGAAGACGGAACCATGACGGGAAAAGCCATGAACGAAGACAGCACGCCGGTGACCGACGAGGAGATCTTCACCGGTCACGAAGGCGGCAAGCTCTCCGTCGCCGCCAACCGGCCGATCTCGGTCGCGCGTGATCTGTCCATCGCCTACACCCCGGGTGTGGCCAAGGTGAGCCGCGCCATCGCCGAGGACGCCGAGCTGGCCAAGCGGTACACCTGGGCCGAGCGGCTGGTCGTGGTGGTCAGCGACGGCACCGCCGTGCTGGGCCTCGGCGACATCGGCCCGAGCGCCTCGCTGCCGGTGATGGAGGGCAAGTCGGTCCTGTTCAAGACCTTCGCCGACCTGAACTCGATCCCGCTGGTGCTGAACACCACGGACGTGGACGAGATCGTCGAGACGCTGGTCCGGCTGCGGCCGTCGTTCGGCGCGGTGAACCTCGAGGACATCGCCGCGCCGCGGTGCTTCGAGCTGGAGGACAAGCTCAAGGCGGCGCTCGACTGCCCGGTCATGCACGACGACCAGCACGGCACCGCGATCGTGGCGCTGGCCGCGCTGCGCGGGGCGAACCTGGTGCTCGGCAAGAACATCACCGACCAGCGCGTGGTGATTTCCGGGGCCGGTGCGGCGGGGGTGGCCTGCGCGCGGATCCTGCAGGCCGCGGGCATCGGCGAGGTCACCGTGCTGGACTCGAAGGGCATCATCCACGAGGGGCGCGACGGGCTGAACTCGGTCAAGCAGGGGCTGGCCGCGTCGACCAACGCGAGCGGGCTGACCGGCGGGCTGCCGGAGGCGATCCGGGGCGCCGACGTGTTCCTCGGGCTGTCGGGGTCCACCATCGAAGAGGAACTGCTGGCCACCATGGCCGGTGACTCGATCGTGTTCGCACTGTCCAATCCGGACCCGGAGATCCACCCGGCGGTGGCCGCCAGGTACGCCTCGATCGTGGCGACCGGGCGCAGCGACTTCCCGAACCAGATCAACAACGTGCTCGCCTTCCCCGGCGTGTTCCGTGGCGCGCTGGACTCGGGGGCGCGGGCGATCACCGAGCGGATGAAGATCGCCGCCGCGGACGCCATCGTCGCCGTGGCCTCCGACGACCTGGGCCCGGACCGCATCGTGCCGAGCCCGCTGGACCCGCGGGTCGCCCTCGAGGTGGCCGCCGCCGTCGCGAAGGCCGCCACCGAAGACGGCGTCGACACCTGACCCCTCCCGCACGCCCACCCCGGGCGCCGCTCGCCCCGCGAGCGGCGCCCCCTTCATCCCACCCCTCCCAACCCCCACGTTCGCGCCCCCTACCCCACGTTCGCGCAGCCGAGTCCCGCCTTCAGGCACGCGAACCCCACGTCCAGGCACCCGAACCCCACGTTCGTGCAGCTGAACCTCACGTTCAGGCGCGCGAGCCCCACGTTCGGGTAGCCGAGCCCCACGTCCAGGCACCCGAACCCCACGTTCGTGCAGCCGAGCCCACGTTCAGGCGCGCAAGCCCCACGTTCGGGTAGCCGAGTCCACGTTCGGGCACGCGACCCCACGCCAGACAGCCGAATCCCACACTCAGGCAGTCGAGTCCTACGTTCAGGCACCCGAACCCCACGTTCAGGCAGGCGCACTCCAAGTTCGGGTAGCCGACCCAACACTCGGGCGGCCGAGTTCCACGTTCAGGCAATCGAGTCCCACGTTGGGGTACCCGGGTTTCACATTGGCGGTGGCGAGTTCCGCATTCGGGCATCCGAGCCTCACGTCAGGCATGCGGGTCCCGCGTTCAAGCAGCCGAGTCCCACATTCAGGCGTCCGAACTCCACATTCGGGCAGCCGAGTCCCACGTTGAGGCAGCTGAGTTCCACGTTCAGGCGCCGAACCCCGCGTTCAGGCAGCCGAGTCGCACATTGGCGGTCGCGAGTTCTGCGCTCAAGCATGCCAATCCCACGTTCGGTGGGCCGACTCCTACGTTGAGGTGGCCGAGTCCCACGTTCGGGAAATCGAGTTCCGCGTTCTCGCGGACGACTCCTACGTTGAGTCAGCTGAGGTCCGCATTGGCGGCGCGAGTCCCGCATTCGGCCGGGCGCGAGTGTGGAACTCGGGCGCGCGAGTGTGGGGTTCGGCTTCGCCAACGTGGGGCTCGGGCTTCTGAGAGTGGGACTCAGCTAGCTGCGTGAGTGTGGAACTCGGCTGCGCGAACGTGGGGTTCGGCTGCGTGAGTGTGGGAGTCGGGCGGCGCGAATGCGGGGTTCAGGTGCCCGAACGTGCAGTTCGGGTGCACGAGTGTGGGATTCGGCTCCCTGAACGTGGGGTTCGGGTGCGTGAGTGTGGGAGTCGGGTGCGTGAGTGTGGGGGTCGGGTGTCTGGATGTGGGTTAGGGGAGGGTTTGGGGGAGGTGGTGGCGGGGGAGGTCGATCAGGCGGTAGGGGTGTAGCGGGGTGGGGATGTTCGGGAGGTTGGCGAGGCGTGCGTGGGCTCGGGTGAGTGGTAGGGCGGGTGAGTCGACGGCATCGGCGACCACGACGGCGTGTTTGTTGTCCGGCAGGCTGCGCAGCAGCTTCAGCTGGTACTTGGAGCCGATCAGGTCCAGCAGGGCGGCTTGCGCGTCCGCGTTGACCAGGTCCGGGTGCGAGTTCGGCACCAGGATCGCCACCCGCGAGGCGTTCGTCGCCAGTAGCAGGCGCAGCAGCCACGGGCCCGGGTCCCCGCTGAGGTCGAAGGCCAGCGCGACGTCCGGCTTGCCGTTGATCGGCTTCGACCAGTCCGGCCGCGGGGTTTCCACCACCGGCCGGTCGGCGATCTCGCGCACGCGGTCCATCAACGCCGCCGAAGAACCGGAGGATTCGACCGACTGCGGGCCGTGCGTGTAGATGCCCTGCTTCGCCTTCTGCTTGCGCGCCCGTGCGGTCGGCTGGCAGACGTACAGGTCCGCGGACGCGCCGATCGCCTGCGCGCCGTGGTAGGAGTGGAAGTCCGGCAGGATCGCCTCGAAGGTCAGCCCCAGCCGCATCAGTTCCTGCTGCACCTGGGCACCGAGCGCCGGGTGCCGCGGGCTGTAGCCGTACGCCAGCAGCAGCCTGCCCAGCGGCGGCTCCGCCAGCGCCTCGATCCCGCGCGCGGCGAACAGGCCCATGCCCTCCGGCGTGTACGGCGGATCGCTGAACACCAGGTCCGCGCTGCCGAGCACGGCGTGCGGCAACCCGATGCGCAGGTCGGCGTGCAGCGTGCGCACCGCCCCAGCGGACCGTTCATCCACATAGGCCAGCACGCGCTCGTCGAGGTCGACCACGGTCAGCTCCGCGTCCGGCCGCAGCGCGTGCACGGCGAGCGAAGTGAGATCGTGATCACCCAGGAACACCAGGCGCGCGCCGCCGAGTTCGTACCGCGCGTCCAGCCACTCCGCGCGCCGCACCACGGTTTCCGCGGTGGCTTGCACGTGGTCCAACGCGGGCAGTGGCGGCGGCACGTGCTCGATCAACGCCGACACCTTCGACAGCAGCTCGGGCGCGCTTTTCCCGGTACGCGGCCGGAATTCGGCGTAGCGCGAGACAGCGGACGGTTGCAGCCGCAGCGCTTTCCCGTCCCGTTCCAGGTCGGAACCGAGCGATTCGAGCAGTTCTTCCACACTCCGCCGCGGCACCGCGGCCCGCCGGATCAGCTCGTCGAACCGGATCCAGCCGTCCGCCAGCAGCGCGATCGCCGTGCGCAGCGGACGCTGGTGCACGCCGTGGGACCGCAGAACCTCGTTCAGTGAACTCACGACGCACAACATATGGAATGCCGTGCCGAGGCGTTTGATCTGGGCTAGGGTTTTCCGACTTGTGGACCCTGCAGGGCCGGCGGGGTCGTTGATGGGAGTGCCACGTGGCAATCGAGTTCCAGGGCGTGACGAAGAAGTACCCGGACGGGACCGTCGCGGTCGACAACCTCAGTCTCACGGTGGAGGACGGGACCATCACCGTGTTCGTCGGGCCGTCCGGCTGCGGCAAGACCACCTCGCTGCGGATGATCAACCGCATGGTGGAGCCGACCTCGGGCACCGTGCTGCTGGACGGCAAGGACGTCTGCGACTCACCGCCCGCGCAGTTGCGCCGCGGCATCGGGTACGTCATCCAGCACGCCGGCCTCTTTCCACATCGGACGGTGCTGGACAACGTGGCCACCGTGCCGCTGCTGTCCGGCTGGGGCAAGGCGAAGGCACGCGAACGCGCGGCCGAACTGCTGGAGACCGTCGGCCTGCCGTCGGAGCTGGGCAAGCGGTACCCGGCCCAGCTTTCCGGTGGTCAGCAGCAGCGCGTCGGGGTGGCGCGCGCGCTGGCCGCGGACTCGCCGGTGCTGCTGATGGACGAGCCGTTCTCCGCGGTGGACCCGATCGTGCGCGAGGGCCTGCAGGACGAATTGCTCCGGCTCCAGCAGCAGCTCGGCAAGACCATCGTCTTCGTCACGCACGACATCGACGAGGCCGTCCGCCTCGGTGACAAGGTCGCGGTGATGCGGGTGGGCGGCAAGCTCGCCCAGTACGGCACGCCGTCGGACGTGCTGCGCCACCCGATCGACGACTTCGTCGCCTCCTTCGTCGGCAAGGACCGCGGTTACCGCGGCCTCTCCTTCCTGACGTCGGAAAACGTGCAGATCGACCCGATCGACACGGTCGAGGTCGGCGCCGTGCCCGGCGAGGGCGCCACCTGGCGGATCGCGGTGAACGGCGACGGCGAGCCACGCGGCTGGCTGCCGCCGAATTCCACTGTGGACGGTGAACTGACCGAGCGCGATCTGGTCGCGGGCGGTTCGTTGTACCATAAGGGCGCCCCGGTGCGTGGCGCGCTGGACGCGGCCCTGTCCTCCCCGGCCAGCCTCGGCGTGGTCGTCGACGACGGTGGCCGGGTGGTCGGCGCGGTGACCGCCCGGCAGGTGCTGGACGTGATCGAGCAGCACCCACAGGGAGCGGCCGGGTAGAGGGGGCGGGTCATGGGCGAGTTCTTCGACGAGCTCGGGCGTTATCTCTCCAGCGCCAACAACCGCGCGCAACTGCTGCAGAACCTGCTCGAACACATCTACCTGGCCTTGCTGCCACTGGTGTTCGGCGTGGTGCTCGCGGTGGCGGTCGGCTGGCTCGGCAAGCGCTGGCGGGTCGCGCGCCGGGTGGCGATGGTGGTGTCGAACCTGCTGTACACGATCCCGTCGCTGGCGCTGTTCGTGGTGATCCCCGGCTTGATCGGGACGAAGATCCTGGACAGCGTCAACGTGATCGTGGCGTTGACCATCTACACCACCGCCTTGCTGGTGCGCCCGGTGCTGGACGCGCTGGATTCGGTGTCCCCGCCGGTGCTCGCGGCCGCGACGGCGATCGGTTACCAGCCGGCGCGCCGCTTCCTCACCGTCGAACTGCCGCTGGCGGTCCCGGTGTTCGCGGCGGGCGTGCGGGTCGGCGCGGTGAGCAACGTCAGCCTGGTCAGCGTCGGCGCGCTGATCGGCACCGGCGGGCTCGGCGTGTTGTTCACCGACGGCTTCCAGCGTGAGTACTTCTCGCCGATCGTGGTCGGCATCGTGCTGACCCTGCTGCTGGCGCTGGTGACGGACCTGCTGCTGGTGTGGCTGCTGCGGCTGAGCACGCCCTGGCAACGGGCGACGGCCAAGCCGGCGCCGGAGGGGAGCGCGGCATGAACGAGATCTTCGGCTGGTTCGGCGATCCGGCCAACTGGCAGGGCGTCGACGGGGTGCCGAACCGGCTGGCCGAGCACCTCGGTTACGTGGCGCTGGCGCTGGTGATCGCGCTGGCGATCGCGATCCCGCTTGGCCTGTTCGTCGGGCACACCGGCCGCGGCGCGGTGGTGCTGGTGGCCGGGAGCAACTCGATTCGCGCGCTGCCCACCCTCGGCCTGGTCACCTTCCTCTTCCTGCTGTTCACAGTGGAGGGTCCGGCGACCACGATCGCGTTGGTGGTGCTGGCGATCCCGCCGATCCTGGCCGGGACGTACGCCGGGTTGCAGGCCACCGACCACGGCGTGGTGGACGCCGCGCAGGGCGTCGGGATGACCGGCTGGCAGCGGTTGTGGAAGGTCGAAGTGCCGATCTCCCTGCCGCTGGTGCTCGGCGGGGTGCGCAACGCCGTGCTGCAGCTGGTGGCGACCGCGGCGGTGGCGGCCTACGTCGGGCTCGGCGGCCTCGGCCGCTTCCTGCTCGACGGGCTGGCCGTGTTCGACTACGGCAAGGTGGTCGCCGGTGCGGTGCTGACCGCGCTGCTGGCCATCGTGCTGGACCTGGTGTTCGCCGGCCTGCAACGGGCCGTGGTGCCGAAGGGGGTCCGGCTGGCCGCGTTGGCCGCCGGGAAGCAGGCCAAGGCGGCGGGAGGCGGCGAGTGAAGCGACGGCTGGGAGTTCTGCTGGCGGTGGTCGCGCTGCTCACCACCGCCTGCGGCGACCCGTTCGAAGGCGGGGCCGAGGGCGGCGCCACCGGCGAGATCATCATCGGCGCCTCCGACGTGGGCGAGAGCCTGCTGCTGGCGCAGATCTACGCGGGCGCGCTGCGGGGCGCCGGGGCCGAGGACGTCACCGTGCGCCCGCCGGTCGGTGGCCGCGAGGTGGTGGTCAAGGCACTGCAGGACCGCTCGCTGTCGGTGGTACCCGACTACACCGGCAACCTGCTGCGGTACTTCGACAAGAACACCGAGGCGACCACGTCCGCGGACGTCTACGGCGAGCTGCGGCAGAAGCTGCCCACCGGGTTCGAGGTGCTCGACCAGGCGCCCGCCGAGGACAAGGATCTGCTGGTGGTGCGCAAGGAACTGGCCGACTCCGGCGTGCGCACGTTCTCCGACCTCGGCCCGCGCTGCGGCGAACTGGTCTTCGGCGGTCCCGGGCAGTGGAGCGACCGCTGGAAGGAGAAGATCAAGGCGCTCTACGGCTGCGAGTTCAAGGAGATCCGGACCACCGACACCGGCGGGCCGGTGACCGTGGCCGCGCTGCGCTCGGGCGAGATCCAGGTGGCGGACCTGTTCAGCACCTCGTCGACCATCCAGAGCAATGGTTTCGTGCCGCTGGAGGACGACAAGGCCATGTTCCCGGCGCAGAACATCGTGCCGCTGGTGGCGAAGGGCACGCTGAACGAGCGCGAGGTGAAGGCGCTCAACGACGTCTCCGCCGCGCTGACCACCGAGAAGCTGACCCGGTTGAACGTGGAATTCAGTGAAGAGAAGCAGAACCCGCTCGACATCGCGGAGAAGTTCCTGCGGGACAACGGGTTGAACGGTTAGATCCGGTCGAACGCCGGTGCGTAGTGGAAGGCGCCGGTGAATTCGGCCGAGTACGCGGTCAGCGGGCGCACCTGGAAGTGCGGGACCCAGTCCGGAGTGGACGGTGTGATGCCGTGCTCGGCGGCGAGCACGAAGCCGAACCGGGAGTAGTAGCCGGGGGAGCCGAGCAGCACCACCACCGGGATCTCCAGTGCGTCCGCGGCCGCGATCACCGCGTGCATCAGCGCCGAGCCGACCCCTGCCGACTGAAATTCCGGGAGCACGCCCAACGGGCCGAGCCCGACCGGCCCCGGCGTGCTCTCGATGCGGGCGTGGCTGCAGCAGACGTGCCCGGCGACCCGGCCGTCGATCTCGGCGACCAGCGACAACGCCGGGAGCAGGTCGCCGTCCGCCCGGAGTTCTCCGACCAGCCTCGACTCCACGGTTTCCGCACCGGGTGCATCGGGTTTGGCGAACGCGGCGTCGTGCACCACCCGGATGGCGGCAGCGTCGGCTTCGGTCTCACGGCGGATCAGCATGCGCCGACCCTGCCGGAGCCCGCTGATGTGGGCAACCGCATAACGAGCGTTCGGTAATCCCTACTTTCGTCGGCAGCCGTTCGAGTCTCCCCATACTCCGTGGGAAACTTGATTTCAAGGTCTACCTTCGGGGGAATCTCCGACTTACGCTCTCTTGCGTGCAACAGAGGGTGAAGCTTCTTTCACCCGCTGCGCACAGTCCCGTTCCCCGGTTACCCCGATTCGGCTGCCCGTCGCCCCTGCGGTGGGCCGGCGAACCCTGCCCTTGGGAGGACCCCCATGAACAAGCGCAGACCACTGGCCGCGCTCGGCCTGGCGGCTGGAGTCGCCGTGCTGACCGCGCTCGGCGGCACCACCGCCGCCACCGCCGCGGAAGGCACGGTCGTCGACGCGAACAGCGCCGACGCGGTACCGGGCAGCTACATCGTGGTGCTCAAGGACGGCGTGTCGGCCCAGTCGGTGGAGGGCGCGGCGCAGACCGTGCTGTCCCGGCACGGCGGCTCGCTGGACCGGCTCTTCACGACCGTGCGCGGCTATTCCGCGAACATGAACGAGACGCAGGCCAAGCGGGCGGCAGCCGACCCCGCGGTGGCCTACGTCGAGCAGAACAAGGTCGTGCGCGCCAGCGCCGACCAGCTCAACCCGCCCTCGTGGGGCCTCGACCGGATCGACCAGCGTGACCTCCCGCTGAACCAGAAGTACAGCTACAGCACCGACGCGGCCAACGTCAGCGCGTACATCATCGACACCGGCATCCTGACCACGCACAACGACTTCGGCGGCCGCGCCACCCACGGCTACGACTTCGTGGACAACGACGCCGACGCCACCGACTGCCAGGGCCACGGCACGCACGTCGCGGGCACCGTCGGCGGCACCGCGCACGGCGTGGCCAAGGCGGCCAAGCTGGTCGCCGTCCGCGTGCTGAACTGCAGCGGCTCCGGCACCACCGCGGGCGTCATCGGCGGCGTGGACTGGGTGACCGCCAACGCGGTCAAGCCCGCGGTCGCCAACATGAGCCTCGGCGGCGGCGCTTCGGCCACCCTGGACAACGCCGTCCGCAACTCGGTCGCCTCCGGCGTCACCTACGGCCTCGCCGCGGGCAACGACACCGGCGCCAACGCCTGCAACACCTCGCCGGCGCGCACCAAGGAAGCCATCACCGTCGGCTCCACCACCAACACCGATGCGCGGTCGAGCTTCTCGAACATCGGTGACTGCCTGGACATCTTCGCGCCCGGCAGCGGGATCACCTCGGCGTGGATCGGTGGCAACACCGCCACCAACACCATCAGCGGCACCTCGATGGCCACCCCGCACGTGGTCGGCGGCGCGGCGCTGTACCTGGCGGCGAACCCCGCGGCCACCCCGGCGCAGGTTTCCGCCGCGCTGGTGGCGAACGGCACCAAGGGCAAGGTGACCAACCCGGGCACCGGCTCGCCGAACGTGCTGCTCTACACCGGTTCCGGCACGCCGGACCCCGACCCCGAGCCCGTCCCGTGCGCCACCACGGCGAACGCCACCGACGTGACCATCCCCGACGCCCCGGCCGCCGCGGTGACCAGCTCGATCACCATCGCCCAGTGCGCGCGCAACGCCAGCGCGACCACCAAGGTCGATGTGCAGATCAAGCACTCCTACCGCGGTGACCTGGTGATCGACCTGCTCGCGCCGGACGGCACCGCGTACCGGCTGAAGAACTCGAACAACGATTCGGGTGACGACGTGAACGCCAGCTACACCGTCAACGCGGGCGCCGAGGCGGCCAACGGCGTGTGGAAGCTGCGGGTGCAGGACATCTACCGGGCGGACACCGGCTACCTGGACAGCTGGACCCTGACCGTCTGATGATCCGGGCCTGAAACGCAATGAGTGGGGCATTACTTGCAATGGATGCGAGTAATGCCCCACTCATAGCATTCGAACTACGTCAGCCTCAGCTGAAGGCCTTGGCGATGATCGCCTTCTGCTCCACTTCGTGCACCTTGGACGAGCCCGCCGACGGAGCCGCCATCGGCCGCCGGGCGGCGACCTCCAGGCCGCCGAAGGTCTCCGGGAACTTGCGCGGCAGGTTCAGCCCGAAGAACGGCCAGGCACCCTGGTTCTCCGGCTCCTCCTGCACCCACATGATCGACTTCGCCGCGGTGTACCGCTCGACCGCGGCCAGCAGCTTCTTCTTCGGCAGCGGGTAGTACTGCTCGACCCGCACCAGCGCCACGTCGTCGACCTGCTGCTTGACCCGCTCGGCCAGCAGCTCCCAGTACATCTTGCCCGAGGTCAGGACCACCTTCCGGACCTTCGCCGGGTCCAGGTGCTCGTCGTCGATCACGGACAGGAACTTCGACTGCTCGGTGAAGTCCTCGACCGACGACTTGACCGCCTTGTCGCGCAGCAGGCGCTTGGGGGTGAAGACCACCAGCGGCCGGTTCACCCCGTCGAGGGCATGGCGGCGCAGCAGGTGGAAGTAGTTCGCCGGGGTGGACGGCACCGAGACGGTCATCGAACCTTCGGCGCACAGCTGCAGGAAGCGCTCGATGCGGCCCGAGGTGTGGTCCGGTCCCTGGCCCTCGTGGCCGTGCGGCAGCAGCAGCACCACGTCGGAGAGCTGGCCCCACTTGGCCTCACCGGAGGAGATGTACTCGTCGATGATGGTCTGGGCGCCGTTGACGAAGTCGCCGAACTGGGCTTCCCACATGACCAGCGCGTCGGAGTTGGCCACCGAGTAGCCGTACTCGAAGCCGACCGCCGCGTACTCGGACAGCGCCGAGTCGTAGATCATCACGCGGCCCTGGTTCTCGGCCAGGTGCTGCAGCGGGGAGTACTCCTCGCCGGTCTTGCGGTCGATGAACACCGAGTGCCGCTGGGTGAAGGTGCCGCGGCGGGAGTCCTGACCGGACAGCCGGACCAGCTTGCCCTCCAGCGCCAGCGAACCGAACGCGAGCAGCTCGCCGAAGGCCCAGTCGATGCCGCCTTCGCGGGACATCTTGTGGCGGCGTTCCATCACCGGCTTGACGCGCGGGTGCGGGGTGAAGCCCTCCGGCACGTCGATGAACGCGTCGCCGATGCGCTCGACCACGTCCTTCGAGATGGCCGTCGGCACCTTCGCGGGCACCTGCTGCTCCTCTTCGACCGAGGGGCTCGCCTTGACCGGGTGCTTCTCCAGCTCGCGGACCTCGTTGAAGACGTGCTCCAGCTGGCTGGAGAAGTCCCGCAGCGCGGCCTCGGCCTCTTCCACGGAGATGTCCCCGCGGCCGATCAGCGACTCGGTGTAGGTCTTCCGCACGCTGCGCTTGGTGTCGATGATGTCGTACATCGCCGGCTGCGTCATCGACGGGTCGTCGCCCTCGTTGTGCCCGCGGCGGCGGTAGCAGATGAGGTCGATCACCACGTCCTTGTTGAACGCCTGGCGGTAGTCCACGGCCAGCTTGGCCACCCAGTGCGCGGCCTCGGGGTCGTCGCCGTTGACGTGGAAGACCGGCGCGCCGATCATCTTCGCCACGTCGGTGGCGTACTGCGAGGACCGCGAGTTCTCCGGCGCGGTGGTGAAGCCGACCTGGTTGTTGATGATCAGGTGCACGGTGCCGCCGGTGCGGTACCCGCGCAGCAGCGCCAGGTTCAGCGTCTCGGCCACCACGCCCTGGCCCGCGAAGGCCGCGTCGCCGTGCAGCAGCACCGGCAGCACGGTGAAGCCCTCGCCACCCTTGTCGAGGATGTCCTGCTTGGCGCGGACGATGCCCTCGAGCACCGGGTCCACGGTCTCCAGGTGCGACGGGTTCGCGGTCAGGGAGACCTTGGTCTCGCCGTCGCCGAACATGCGGAAGTACTTGCCCTCGGCGCCGAGGTGGTACTTCACGTCACCGGAGCCGTGCGCCTGGCCGGGGTCGAGGTTGCCCTCGAATTCCTGGAAGATCTGCGAGATCGGCTTGCCGACGATGTTGGCCAGCACGTTCAGCCTGCCGCGGTGCGGCATGCCGATGACGACCTCGTCCAATTCGTACTCGGCGGCCTTGTCCAGCACGGTGTCCAGCAGCGGGATGGTGGTCTCGCCGCCTTCGAGCGAGAACCGCTTCTGGCCGACGTACTTGGTCTGCAGGAAGGTCTCGAAGGCCTCCGCCGCGTTCAGCTTGGACAGCACGTACTTCTGCACGGCGGGGTCCGGCTTCTCGTGCGGGATCTCCACCCGCTCCTGGATCCACCGGCGCTCGTCGGGGTCGATGATGTGCGTGTACTCGATGCCGACCGTGCGGCAGTAGGAGTTGCGCAGCACGCCGAGGATGTCGCGGAACTTCATCCGCTCCTGGCCGGCGAACCCGCCGACCGGGAACTCGCGGTCCAGGTCCCACAGGGTGAGACCGTGGGTGAGCACGTCGAGGTCCTCGTGGCGGCGCTGGCGGTAGTTCAGCGGGTCGGTGTCGGCCATCAGGTGGCCGCGCATGCGGTAGGCGTCGATCAGCTCGATCACCCTGGCGGTCTTGTCGACCGCGCCCTCGGGGATGTCGGCCACCCAGCGGATCGGCTCGTAGGGCAGCCGCAGCGAGGTGAACACGTCGTCGTAGAAGCCGTCCGAGCCGAGCAGCAGCTCGTGGATGCGCTTGAGGAACTCGCCGGACTCGGCACCCTGGATGATCCGGTGGTCGTAGGTGGAGGTCAGCGTCATGATCTTGCTGACCGCCAGGTCGACCAGGGTCTTCTCGCTGGTGCCCTCGAACGAGGCCGGGTACTGCATGGCGCCGACGCCGATGATGCAGCCCTGCCCGGCCTGCAGCCGCGGCACCGAGTGGTTGGTGCCGATGCCGCCCGGGTTGGTCAGCGAGATCGTGGTGCCGGCGAAGTCGTCGGCGGTGAGCTTGCCGTTGCGGGCCTTCTTGACGATGTCCTCGTAGGCCTGCCAGAACTGCAGGAAGGTCATGTTCTCGGTCGCCTTGACCGAGGCCACCACCAGCGTGCGGGCGCCTTCCTTGCCCTTCATGTCGATCGCCAGCCCGAAGTTCACGTGCTCCGGGGTCACCGCGAACGGCTTGCCGTCGATCAGCTGGTAGTGCCGGTTCATGTTCGGGAAGTCGCGCAGCGCGCGCACCATCGCGTAGCCGATGAGGTGGGTGAAGGAGATCTTCCCGCCCCTGGTCCGCTTCAGGTGGTTGTTGATCACGATGCGGTTGTCGGCCATCAGCTTGGCCGGGACCGCGCGCACACTGGTCGCGGTCGGCACGGACAGCGAGGCGTCCATGTTCTTGGCGATGGCGGCGGCCGCCCCCCGCAGGGGCTTGCTCTCGCCTTCGTTGGTGCTCTTGCTCTCGGCCTTCGCGGCCGGGGCCGCTTCCTTCTTCGGCGCCGGCTTCGCGGGCGCCGGTTCGGCCTTCTTCGGCTGGGCCTTCTCCGGCTCGTTCGCCTTCGGCGCGGACTGGCGTGCCGCCGACTCCGCGTTCTGCTGCGACTGGCGCGAGGGCGGGTTGGCCTGGCCGTTCTTGGCCGGCGCCTCGGTCTTGGCCGTGGCGCGGGCGTTGTCGGCCTTGGACTGCGCGTCCTGGGTCGGCTTGAAGTCGGCGAAGAAGTCATGCCAAGCGGCATCTACCGATGAAGGGTCGGCCAGGAACTGGTCGTACATCTCTTCGACCAGCCACTCGTTGGGGCCGAACTGTGACGCAGGGCTGCTGCTGGACACGGCTTGGGCTCGCCTCTATCCATACTCGATCTCGGGTCCGGTTACGCGCCTACCAGGCTAACCCCCTCGCCGGAGTGCGTGTGACGGAAGTGGCCCTAGCAGGCCGGCCGGAGGTTGGCATTCGTCACTGAATCGATACGGGACAGTGGTCGCGCCGCTGGTCCGGACCCGCGCGGAATGATGGGGAACCGCGGGCGGTGCGGGGCCGTCTGTGCGGGTAGGGACTACGGGAGGGGTGTCCGGTGGCTGACTTGGCCGACGTCGAACGCATGGTGAACGACTGGGAGCGCAACGCGGCGGAGACGTCGCAGAAGTACCAGGCGATGCAGGCCGAGGTGGAGCGCATCTCGATCACCGAGTCGGTCGCCTCGGGCGCGGTGAGCGTGACCGTCGGGCACAACGGGCTGCCCACCGACGTCAAGATGACCCAGGCCGTGCTGAAGATGAGCCCGGACGAGATCGCCGCCAACGTGCTCCGCGCCATGCAGAAGGCGCAATCGAAGTACCCGGAGCGGCTGGCCGAGATCACCGCCGAGACCGTCGGCGACGACTCGACCACCCGGCACCTGGTCGCCACCGCGGTGGACAACTTCCCGGCGCCGCCCGAAGAGGACGAGCCGCCCGCTACGGGACAGCCGCAGGAGCGACGGCTGTACGACAGCGAAGAGGAGTCGCCCGCTGCGCCCAAGGCGCCTCCCGCACCTACACCCAAGCCGACGCCGCGGCGCAAGGGCGGGCCGGGGGACGAGGACGGCGAAGACTTCAGCGACCAGTCGTTCCTGCGCCGCGACTAGGAGGGTGAGCGATGCCACAGGGCTACGAGGTACTCAACGACGAACTGACCGTGCACGCCGGTAAGGTGGACGGCTTTTCCGAGCGGATGCAGACCGCGGTGGACGCGGCGAACACGGTGACCATGGACGACAGCGCGTACGGGGTGATCTGCCAGCCGTTCGCGATGTTGCTGCAGCCGTTCGAGGAGATGGGCGTCAACGCGCTGAAGACGGCGGTCGAATCGCTGAGCGAGACGGCGACCAAGGTCCGCGACTCGGCGGCCGCGTACGAGGAGCGTGAGGGCGGCACCAGCAAGGCGCTGAAGAACGCCGAAGCAGGCTGAGAGCTCGAGGGTGGTGACGTTCAACGGGCTCGCGCCGTGGTCGGACGATGTCCCGAAGGTGGATTTCGACACCCCGGCCGGCCTGGTCGACCTGCACAACTGCGCCGACGTCGTGGGCATCCGGGTGCTGATCGCGGAGCAGTCGGTGGAGTTCGAGTTCCGCTACGCCCCGGACCACACCGAGATCGAATCGGCGGGCAGGCCGGTCCGGCTGCGGTTCGGCTCGGTGTCGGGGTTGCGGATCTCGCAGGCCGAGGATTTCGACGTCCGCGCCGCGGGCACGCTGGAGGGGGTCACCCGGCACAGCGGCTCGGAGTTCGTGGTCGACCTCGGCGACATCCAGTGCACCTTCGCCGCCGAGTCGGTCACGCTGACCCGGTGAGCCCCGGCTCGTTGCGGTCGTCGGCGCCGGGCGGGAGGATCAGGGCGGAGGTGGTTCGGCTGTGCGGCGGTCCACGTTCGCGGAGGTGGTGCGGATCCGGCTCGACCGCGACCGTGAGCTGTTGATCGCCGAGGGGCGGCTGGTGGGCTGGCGGCTCGTCGACGCCGAGGACCTGCGGCTGATCGACTACCTGCGACTTTTCGAGGACGGGCGGCTGCACGTGCTCCTGGCCGGTGGTCCCCGTGACCGGGTGGCGCTGGAGGAGTTGCGCCTGAGACTGGCGGACTGTCCGGCCGCCGGTTCGCCGATGAGCGTGCTGCTGAACGGCTACATCGCGGAAATGCTCGCGATTTTCGACCTCGACGGGGACGAACCGCTCTAGGATGAGCCATCTTTTTCGCCGGGTTTGGGTGGTGAAGTTCTGTGGGCTGCGTTTTCGAAGTCGGTGAGGAAACGGTGTGGCACCCGGCGTCGCGCGTCGGGGAGACCTACCTGGCGCTGGCCGGGGGCATGGCGGGCCTGGTCGGGGTGCCCACTGGTTTCACCGCGACGGCGGCGGATTTTCACCGGGTGGACATCGTTCAATTCGATGTGTTCACCAAACGTGTTTTCGCCGAATATTTCCGCTCCGGCCACGAACTGCGGCGCACGATGGTGGACGCCGTCCTGCGGCCGTCGATCGTGATGCTGGTGCGGGGTGGTGGCCGGATCGAGCCGGCCACGGAGGAGCAGCGACTGTACCTCGTGGAGGCAGGACGATTGGCGAGCGCGATGCCCGCTCAGCGTTCGTAGGGCCGTTATCCGGGCGCGGGCCTGGGCGCGCTTCTGGGCATGGCGGGTGCGCTTCGCCTTGGAGACTCGCCGTCCGCCTCGAATGCGGAACTCGGCCGCCTGAGTAGGACTCGTCTGCCTGAGTGGGACTCGGCTGTCCGTATGTGGGACTCGCCTGTCGGGGGTGTGGGACTCGGCTACCCGAGCGTGGAGCTCGGTTGCCCGGACGTGGCCTCAGATGTGCGAACGTGGAGCTCGGCTGCCTGAGTGTGGAGCTCGGTTGCGCGAGCGTGGAGTTCGGCGGCCTGAGTGTGGGACTCGCTTGTCTGAACGTGGGACTCGGCTGCCTGAGCGTGGGACCCGGCTGCCTGAGCGTTGAACTCGCGCGCTGGAACGTTGACTTCAGCTGGCTGGGTGCAGGATTCGTTTGCGCGAGCGTGGACTTCGGCGGTCTGAACGTGGAATTCAGCGGGCCGAATGTGGATCTCGGCTGCTTGGGTGCGGGTCTCGGTTGCGCGAGTGTGGAACTCGGGTTCCTGAAGGTGGGACTCAGTGGCCCGAGCGCGGACGCCGGGTTCCTGAACGTGGGTGTCGGTTGGGCGAGTGTGGAGTTCAGCCGTCTGAGCGTGGGGTTCGCGTGCGCGAGTGTGGGGTTCGGCTGCCTGAATGTGGATGTCAGGTGTGCGGGCGTGGATTTCGGCTGTCTGAGCGCAGGTTCGGTGGTCCGGCCGCGTGGTGCGGGCTGTCCGAACCTGCTCGAACGTGGAACTCGGATTTTGGACGTGGGACTCAGGGGCTCGAATGTGGATTTCGGGCTCCTGAGTGCGGGTTTCGGCTGCCCGAATGCGGGTTTCGGTTGCACAAGTGTGGTGTTCGGGTGCGCGAACGTGGGACTTGGTGCACGAGTGTGGGACTCGGGGTGCGTGGGTGTGGGGTTCGGGTGCGTGAACGTGGGACTCGGGTGCGTGGGTGGGGGCGGAGGGGTTAGGTGCTTAGGTGCCATAGGTGGGCGTAGGGGCCTGGGGTGGCTAGGAGGTTGGGGTGGGTGTCGAGTTCGACGATGCGGCCGTGGTCCAGGACGGCGATGCGGTCGGCTCGGGCGGCGGTGGCGAGGCGGTGTGCGACGACGAAGGTGGTGCGCCGGTGGGTGATCTGTTCGGTGGCTTGCAGGACGGCGGCTTCGGTGGACGGGTCCAGGGCGGCGGTGGCTTCGTCCAGTAACAGGATGTCCGGATCCACCAGTTCCGCGCGCGCCAGGGCGACCAGTTGCCGTTGTCCGGCGGACAGTGAGCGGCCTCGTTCGCCGACGGGCTGGCGGAAGCCTTGCGGGAGCGCGGCGACGCCTTCCAGGGCGCCGACGGCGCGCACGGCGGCTTCGACTTCGGCGTCTGTCGCTTGTGGACGGCCGTAGCGCACGTTGTCCGCGACGGTGCCCGAGAACAGGTGCGCTTCCTGCGGGACCACGCCCATGCGCGAACGCAGCGAAGTCAGGTCGTACTCGCGGATGTCCACGCCGTCGATCCGCACGGCGCCCTCGGTCACGTCGTAGAAGCGGGCGACGAGTTTGACGGCGGTGGACTTGCCCGCGCCCGTCGCACCGACCAGTGCGATGGTTTCGCCGGGGCGGACGTTCAGCGAAATTCCGGACAGGGCCTTGGTTTCCGTGCCCGTGTAGGCGAAATCGACGGAGTCGAAGGTGACTTCGCCGCGCAGGCGCTCGGGCGCCGGGCGCGGGTTCTCGGCGGCCGGAACGGAACTCGGTGTGCGCAGCAGGTCGCCGATGCGCTTGAGGCCGACCTTCGCCTGCTGGTAACCGTCGAACACCGACGAAAGCTGCTGGATCGGCGAGAAGAACTGCCCCAGGTACAGCAGGAACGCCAGCAGCACCCCGGCCGACAGCGTGCCCTCGGCCACCCGGTTCGCGCCCGCCACCAGCACCACGGCCTCGGCGATGCCGGAAAGCATGGTCACCAAAGGGAAGTACGTGGCGATGTAGCGTTGCGCGCGCAGGCGGGAACGTCGGTACGCGTCGCTCTTGGAGGCGAAGGACTCCGCCGAGCGCTCCTCACGCGTGTACGCCTGCGCGACCCGGATGCCGGTGACGTTCTCCTGCATGTCCGCGTTCACCACGCTGACCCGCTCGCGGGCCTCGGTGTACGCCGCCGACGCCAGGCGCCGGAAGACCACCGTCGCGACCACCAGCACCGGCAGCACCGCGAGCGCGTACAGCGCCAGCGAGACGTCGATCACCAGCAGCGCCACCGAGATGCCGACCAGGGTCAGCGCGCTGACCACCGCGGTGGCCAAGCCGGTCTGCAGGAACGTGGACAACGCGTCGACGTCGGTGGTCATCCGGGTCATGATCTTCCCGGACAACTCGCGCTCGTAGTAGTCCAGCCCGAGCCGTTGCAGGTGCGCGTAACTGCGGACCCGCAGCGCGTAGAGCACGGTCTCGCCGCTGCGTGCGGTGAGCCGGGTCTGCGCGGCGATCACCAGCAAGTCCAGCGCGATCACCAGCGCGCCGATCCCGGTGACCACCCAGATCGCGGTGACCGAACCGGCGATCACGCCCCGGTCGACGCCCTGCTGGTACAGCGCGGGCAGCGCGATGCTCGCGCCCGCGTCCGCCGCCACCAGCGCGACCACCCCGGCCAGCAGCCAGCGCACCGGCCGCAGCATGCCGGCCAGCCGGAAGCGCGGATCCGGCGCGGTCACGTCCATGCCGTGCAGGGCCGGTTCGTCGCGGACAGGAGGGAGTTTGCGCACGCCCTCCAGCAGTTCCTCGGTCGGCGGCAGATCGAGCGAGCCGCTGCCGCGTGGACCGCTCAGCGCGCTCGGGCTCGGCGTACCCGTGCGCTGCTCGGCGGCTTCGGCCAGGCGGGCGACCTCGTCCTCGTGCTCGTCGTCCGGCCAGAGTTCCGGGGTGACGCCGTCGGCGTCGCGTTGCAGCGGCGTGCAGTGGTGCACCGCCTCGACGTCCTCACCCGGTCCGGCGACCAGTTCGCGGAACAGCCGGCAGCGGGCCTCCAGTTCCTCGGCCGTGCCCACGTCGACCACGCGCCCGGCGTCCAGCACGGCGATCCGGTCGGCCAGCGCCAGCGTGGACCGCCGGTGCGCGACCAGCAGCGTGGTGCGCCCGGCGGTGACCGCGCGCAGGGTGTCGTGGATCGCCGCCTCGGTGGCCGTGTCGACCGCGGAGGTCGCGTCGTCGAGCAGCAGGATGCGCGGGTCGGTGATCAGCGCGCGCGCCAGGCCCAGCCGCTGGCGTTGCCCGCCGGACAGCGTCAGCCCGCGTTCGCCGACGAGGGTGTCGTAACCGTCGGGCAGCTGCTGGATGAACTCGTGCGCCTCGGCCGCCTTCGCCGCCGCGACGATCTCCTCGTCGCTCGCGTCCGGCTTGCCGTAGGCGATGTTGTCCCGCACCGACGAGGAGAACAGGAACGCCTCTTCGAACACCACGCCGATGGCCTGCCGCAGCTCGGTGAGCCGGAGATCACGCACGTCGTTTTGTCCGATGTGGACGGATCCGGCGTGCACGTCGTAGAACCGCGGCAGCAGCAGCGAGATGGTCGACTTGCCGGAGCCCGCTGTGCCAACCAGTGCGAGCGTCTCGCCCGGCTGGGCGTGCAAGGACAACCCGTCGAGCACCGGTTCCGTGCGCGTGTAGCCGAACTGCACGTCGTCGAAGCGGATGCCGAGCGGACCGTCCGGCAGCGGGCGCGCGTCCGGCTTCTCGGTCACCTCCGGCTGCGCGTCGATCAGCTCGTACACCCGTTCCGCGCCCGCGCGGGTGAGTTGCGCCTGCACGATCAGGCTCGACAGCATGCGGGCCGGGCCGACCAGCGCCGCGACGTAGGTGGCGAAGGCGAGGAAGGTGCCGAGGCTGACCTCGCCGTTGAGCGCCAGCACCCCGCCGACGCCCAGCACCGCGACCTGACCGGCGGCGGGCAGCGCGGCCGTGGTGGCGGCGGGCCAGGAGGAGAGGCGGGCGGCGCGCAGGCGTTCACCGAAGAGTTTCCGCGCGGTGCGTTCGAGCCGCGCGACCTCGCGGGCCTCCTGGCCGAAGCCCTTCACCACGCGCACACCGGTGACCGTCTCCTCGACGTGCTGCGCCAGATCGGCCGCCCGCTGTTGCGCGGACCACGTCGCCGGGAACAGCCGCTTCCGGCTCAGCGCCACCACGATCGCCACGGCGGGCGCCACCACCAGGGCGATCACCGTCAGGAGGGGGGACATCCACAGCATCGCACCGAGCGCGAGCAGCGCGAAGATCACCGAACCGGCGGAGAGCGGGACCTGCATCAGGATGCTGACCACCAGCTGCAGATCGGTGATCGCGCGCGAGGCGATCTGGCCGGTGCGCAGGGAATCCTGCTTGCCGCCGTCCAGTCGCGACACCGCGCCGAACACCGCCTGGCGCAGGTCGTGCTGCACGTCGAGGGCGAGCCTGCCGCCGACGTACCGGCGCAGGAAGGCGGTGCCGAAGCTGAGCACCTGCAGGCCGATCAGGAACCCGGCCAGCAGGCCGAGCTGCGAGGTCTGCCCGGCCACCGCGTCGTCCACCGCGGCCCGGACGACCAGCGGCCCGACCGCCTGCAAGCCCACGCCGAAGATGGCCGCGCACAGCGACAGCACGACCAGCGCGCGGTGGCGCCAGCAGGCCGCGGCGAGCCGGCGGATCCAGCCGGGGCGGTCCGCTTCGGAGGGTGGGGCGGGGGCCTCGGTGCGAGGCCGGGGCGGGGCAGTGGTCACGTTCGCCAGGCTAGGCGGGATCACCGACAATCGCCGCCGAACGACCCCTACGGGCTGGGGTCCGAACGTCCCCGGAGGCCGGGTCCGAATGCTATGAATGGGGCATTACTAGCGTTCAACGCAAGTAATGCCCCACTCATAGCAATGGCCGAAGCCGAGGCCAAAAACTCAGGTGATGTCTCGGCGTTGGTTGACCAGCCAGCCGCCGACGAAGAAGATCGCGGTCCACGCGGCGAAGATCAGCGCCGAGGCCCACCAGGAGAACGCGCCCGGCGCGCCGGCGGCGTACTGCAGTGCCCACCGGGTTTCCTCGTCCAGGCCCGGCAGGGTGACCCCGGCCGCGCCGAACGCCTCGGCGCCGATCGCGCCGACGATGCCGTTGACCGTGCCGTTCGGCAGCACCCCGCCAAGCCAGGTCACGTCGAGCCAGCCGAAGGCCACGATGACCAGCAGGTTCTCCACCACCAGCAGGTAGATCACCAGGGTGATCACGCTCCCGACCACGCTGTTCCACACCGCGCCGACGCCGATGCCGAACAGGGTGGCCAGCACGGTCGCGAGGATGCCCGCGCCCAGCACGCCGAGGAACTGCGGCGCGCTCGGCATCAGGTTGCTGTCCACGGTGAGCGCCGTGCCGAGCGCCGCGGCGCCGACCACGACCACGCCGTACAGCACGCCCCAGGCCACGTAGGTGATCATCTTCGCGCTCAGCGCGAGCCCGCGGTTCGGCGCGGTCAGGAACGTGGTGGAGATGGTCTTCTTCGAGTACTCACCGGCCAGCGCGAACACCCCGAAGATCACCGGGAAGATCGTGCCGATGTTGATGCCGTGCGCCATCGCCAGCAGGCCGACCGGCCACTCGCTGGGGTTGAGGCCCAGCATGCTGGTGACTTCCCTGGTGTCGGAGCTGCCGAGGAAGTTGGCGAAGTCGTTGGTGGTGAAGCCCCAGCCCAGCGAGAAGACGAAGGCGAACAGCACCGCCGGGATCAGCAGGCCCCACCAGCTCTTGGTGGACAGCGTCTTCCGGAACTCCGCCTTGATCAGCCTGCCCATCAGCGCTGCCCTCCCCACTGCTGTTGTTGTTGCTGCTGCTGGTACTGCTGGGGCGGTGGCGGGCCCCAGCCGGGTTGCTGCGGTGGCTGGGCGCTGAACTGGCCCGCGGTCAGCTGGAAGAACAGCTTCTCCAGGTCCGCGGTCTCCTCGCGCAGCCCGTAGATCGGCACGCCCTGCTGCAGCGCCAGATCACCGACCTGGCGCGCGGTGGCGCCCGCCACGGTCAGCCAGCCGTCCGGCATCGGCTGCACGTCGGGGGCACCGGCCTCCTTGAGCGCGGTCGCCAGCTTGGCGCCGTCGCCCGGCAGCACGATCACCCTGGCCTGCTGCGAGCCACGCAGCTGGTCCACCCGGCCGTGGTACATCGTCTGCCCGCGGCTGATGATCACCACCTGGTCGATGGTCTGCTCCACCTCGGCCAGCAGGTGGCTGGACACCAGCACCGTGCGCCCGCCACTGGCGTAGGACCGCAGGAAGGTGCGCAGCCAGGCGATGCCCTCGGGGTCCAGGCCGTTCGCCGGTTCGTCGAGCACCAGTACCTGCGGGTCGCCGAGCAACGCGGTGGCGAGCGCGAGCCGCTGGCGCATGCCGAGCGAGAAGTCGCCCGCCTTCCGGTGTGCCGCCGAGCTGAGCCCGACCAGGCCGAGCACCTCGTCGGCGCGCTGGTCCGGCACGCCGATCGCGGCGGCGTAGACCAGCAGGTGGTTGCGCGCGGTGCGCTTGGGGTGGAAGCCCTCGTTCTCCAGCACCGAGCCGACCACGCGGGCCGGGTTGCCCAGCTGGTCGTGCGGGCGCCCGTTGATGGTCGCGGTGCCTGCCGTGGGCTTGACCAGCCCCAGCAGCATGCGCAGCGTGGTGGTCTTCCCCGCGCCGTTCGGGCCGAGGAACCCGGTCACCGAACCCGGCTCCACGGCGAAGCTCAGGTTCTGCACCGCTGTCACCGGCCCGAACTGCTTGGTCAGGTTCTGCACCACGATCCGGCCACTGCCGTCGTGCATATCGCCCCCGATCTTCGGCTAGCTGTGGGTGGCATCCTGCCGTACGCGCGGGGCGGCGGGGCGATCTCGGTCACTTTCCGCGTGGCCGGTGCCGACCGTCCCCAATGGAGTCCGGCACGAATGCCCAGGTCGCGGCCACTCCACTGGGTCATTCACCAGTTCCGGTCGCTTCGGGTGGACAACGAATCGCCGACACTTGCCGACCCCGTGCGGCGAAGCCACGCGAGAGTGCCTAGACTGTGCAGTGGCGGCCCGCTCCCAGTGACCCCCAGGCTGGTTGAGCGGGCCGCCGCTTCATGTCCGCGGTCCTTCCGCACCCTCCACGCGCTGCCCCGGCTCCGGGTTGTCCGCGCGAATTCGCTGTCCGTGAAATCGGTGGTTCGCGCTCGCCTACTCTCGTACGGTGTAAGGTAGTCGTACACCGTAAGGGGGGGTTGGTCATGACTCAGCTTTCGCCCGCCGGCCAGGGCGCCTCGCACCCACGCCGCTGGGCGATCCTTCCGTGCTCTGCCTGGCGTTGCTGGTGGTGTTGCTGGACAACACCGTGCTCAACGTGGCCATCCCGGCCATCACCGATTCGCTCGGCGCCACCACCGCCGAGATCCAGTGGATGATCAACGCCTACTCGCTGGTGCTCGCCGGCCTCCTGCTGACCACGGGCTCGTTCGCCGATCGCTTCGGCCGCAAGCGCGCGCTGCTGATCGGGCTGGTGCTGTTCACCGGCGGGTCGGCGATCGCCGCGTTCGCGCAGACGCCGCTGCAGCTGATCCTCGCGCGCGGGGGCATGGGCATCGGGGCGGCGCTGCTGATGCCGAGCACGCTCGCCGTGCTGATGCAGATCTTCGACGAGAAGGAGCGGCCCAAGGCGATCGCCGCGTGGTCCGCGGTGGCGTCGCTGGGGTTCGCGCTCGGCCCGGTGATCGGCGGCGGGCTGCTGGAGAACTTCTGGTGGGGCTCGGTCTTCGTGCTCAACCTGCCGGTCGGGGCGGTCGCGATCACCGCGATCGCGCTGCTGGTCCCGGAGTCGAAGACCCCCACGACGCGGCGGATCGACCTGCCGGGCGTGCTGCTGTCCGTGGTGATGAGCGTGGGCGTCGTCTACGGCATCATCTCGGTGCCCGAGCACGGCTGGGGTTCGGCGCGGGTGCTGGTTCCGCTGGTGGCCGGCCTGCTCGCCGGTGCCGCGTTCATCGTCTGGGAGCGCCGGACCGCCGAGCCGATGCTCGACCTGACGTTGTTCCGGAACCCGCGGTTCACCGGCGCGGTCGCGAGCAACGCGCTGGTCGCCTTCGCCATGGGTGGCTCGCTGTTCCTGTTCACCCAGTACCTGCAGTTCGTGCTGGGCTATTCGCCGCTGGAGGCCGGGTTCCGGGTGATGCCGCTGGCGGTCAGCGTGCTGCTGGTGACCCCGTTCAGCCCGCGGATCAGCGCGTGGATCGGCATTCCGGCGACTATCGCCGCCGGGTTGGCCGTGCTCGGCGGCGGGTTGCTCGCGCTCAGCTTCGTCACCACCGACAGCGGGTACGGGCCGACGCTGCTCGGCCTGGTGCTCGTCGGCGCCGGGGTCGGCATCGCCATGCCCACCTCGGCGAACGCGCTGATGGGCGCGATCCCCCGTGAACGCGCCGGAATCGCGTCCGGGCTGACCTCGACGCTGCAGGAACTCGGGACCTCGCTGGGCGTGGCGATCCTCGGCAGCCTGGTGTCGGCGCGGTTCGCCGCCGAACTGCCGTCGTTCCTGCCGGACGGGGTGGAGCGGTCGATCGGCCTCGCGCTGCAGGCGGCGGGCACACCCGAGGCGGTGCACGAAGTGCGGGACGCCTTCGTCAGCGGGATCTCGGTGAGCCTGCTCTGCGGGGCGGCGGCCGCGGTCGCGGCGGGCGTGCTCGCGTGGGTCCTCCTGCGCCGGGAGGGCGGGGATAGGGTGGATGCGTGACTGAAGAAGGGCCGTTGCTCGACAGCATCTGGCTGACCGAGCGCCGGACCACCACCGCACGGCAACCGGGCCTGACGCGCGAGCAGATCGTCCGCGCGGCCGTGGAGATGCTCGACGCCGACGGCCTGCCCGCGCTGTCGATGCGCAAGCTCGCCGCCCAGCTCGACGTGGCGCCGATGTCGCTCTACTGGCACGTGCCGACCAAGGACGCGCTGCTGGAACTGGCGCTGGACGCGGTTTCCGGGGAGATCCGGCTGCCACCGGAGGACGACGACTGGGCGGACCGCCTGCGCGCGATCGCCGGTGGCCTGCGGAAAACCGTGCGCGCGCACCCGTGGACCGCCTCGGTCTACGGGGTGATGCTGAACGCCGGGCCGGAGGCGATGCGCGTGTACGACGCGTTCGTCGGCGCGCTGGAGGATTCCCCGTTGCCGCGCGAGGAGATCGCGCCGGCGGCGAACGTGCTGAACAACTTCATCTACGGGTTCATCGTCAACGAGATGAAGTGGTCCCAGCGGGTCGCCGCGCACGGTTCGTCGTTCGAACAGGTCGGCGCCGAGGTGGCGGAGAAGTTCACCGCGGCCTACGGCGACCGGTTCCCGCGGATCACGCGGTACCTCGGGCTCGCCGACGCGCAGGACCCCGACGAGCTGTTCGAGTACGGACTGGCCCGGGTGCTCCACGGACTCGCCGCGGAGCACCCGTCCTGACCAGTCAGACGACCTGGGACAGGGGGGTGTGGGCGAGGCCGTGCGCGACGGCGACGGGCTCGTTCGTGAGCTGCCCGGCGTGCGTGTTGAGGCCCTTCGCCAGGCTCGAGTCGGCACGCAGCGCGGGCTGCCAGCCGAGGTCGGCCAGCGCCACCGCGTAGGGCAGGGTCACGTTCGTCAGCCCGTAGGTCGAGGTCCGCGGCACCGCGCCCGGCATGTTCGCCACGCAGTAGAAGACCGAGTCGTGCACCTGGTAGGTCGGCTCGTCGTGGGTGGTCGGGCGCGAGTCGGCGAAGCAGCCGCCCTGGTCGATCGCGATGTCGACGAGCACGCTGCCCGGCTTCATCCGCGCCACCAGCTCGTTGGAGACCAGCTTCGGCGCTTTCGCGCCGGGCACCAGCACCGCGCCGATCACCAGGTCGGCTTCGAGCACGGCCTGCTCCACGGAGAAGGCGTTCGAGGTGACCGTGCGGATGCGGCCACCGAAGTCGTTGTCGATCTGACGCAGGCGGTCGACGTTGGTGTCGAGGATTTCGACGTCCGAGCCGAGGCCCAGTGCGACCCGTGCCGCGTTGAGCCCGGCCACACCGCCACCGATGACCACCACGCGCGCCGGGTGCACGCCGGGGATGCCGCCGGGCAGCACACCGCGGCCACCGCTCGGCTTCATCATCGCGTAGGCACCGACCTGCGGGGCCAGCCGTCCGGCGACCTCCGACATCGGGGCCAGCAGCGGCAGCGCGCCGTTCGGGGTCTGCACGGTCTCGTACGCCACGGCCGTGGTGCCCGCCTTCAGCAGCGCCTCGGTCAGCGGCTGGTCGGCGGCGAGGTGCAGGTAGGTGAACAGCACCTGGTCGGCCCGCAGGCGGTGGTACTCCTCGGCGATGGGCTCCTTGACCTTGAGGACGAGCTCGCCCTCGGCCCAGGTGTCGTCGGCGTTGGCGACGATCTTCGCGCCCGCCGAGAGGTACTCGTCGTCGGTGATGGCCGAGCCGAGGCCGGCGTCGGCCTCGACGAAGACGTCGTGCCCGCGGCGGGTCAGCTCGTGCACCCCGGCCGGGGTGAGGGCGACCCGGTATTCGTGGGTCTTGATCTCACGGGGGACGGCGATCCGCACGGCTGCCTCCTGTGTCTGGTTGACGAAGTGCTCTGCTTCACGGTGAAGCACTCGGACGGCGGTGTCATCGTGCTGGCCGGACAGGATTGCCCTGGGTTCGTGGTGGCCTCAGAACAGTTCTTGACCTCCACCGAACTGGAGCTCGCAGAGTTGCCGCATGAGAGCCGTGTGGTTGAGGGAGTTCGGCGAGCCAGGGGTGCTGGTCGCGGGGGAGGCGCCGGAGCCGGTGCCCGGATCGGGTGAGGTGCTGATCGACGTCGAGT
This sequence comes from Saccharothrix sp. AJ9571, assembly GCF_021725495.1. Classification (NCBI taxonomy): domain Bacteria; kingdom Bacillati; phylum Actinomycetota; class Actinomycetes; order Pseudonocardiales; family Pseudonocardiaceae; genus Saccharothrix; species Saccharothrix sp. AJ9571. The sequence goes on from NZ_CP091382.1 coordinate 3,684,155, forward strand.
TCGCGAACCTGACCTACGTCGAGACGCAGTTCCGGCGCACGGGTTTCGGCCCGTTCCGCGGGGAGTTCCCGATGATCATGGGCAACGGCGTCGGCGGGGTGGTGCTGGCGGCCGAGGACGGGTCGCTGGTGGGCAAGCGCGTGGTGAGCAGCCTGCGGGGGTCCGGCGGTTACGCCGAGCGGGCGGTCGCACCGGTGGGGAACGTGCTGGAGGTGCCGGCCGGACTCGGGCTCGACGACGCGGTGGCGCTGCTCGCGGACGGGCGGACCGCGCTCATGCTGATCCGCGCGGCGGCGTTGACCGGGGGTGAACGCGTGCTGGTCGAGGCGGCCGCCGGTGGGGTCGGCAGCCTCCTCGTCCAGCTCGCCAAGGCGGCGGGGGCCGAGGTGCTGGCGGCCGCGGGCGGTCCCGAGAAGCTCGCGCTGGCCAAGGAACTCGGCGCCGACGTGACACTCGACTATCGGCAGCCCGACTGGGCCGAACCGGTCGACGTGGTGTTCGACGGCGTGGGCGGGCGGATCGGCCGCGCCGCGTTCGAAGCGGTGCGGCCGGGCGGGCGGGTGTTCGTGTTCGGGCAGGCCAGTGGGGAGGCCAGCGACCTCGAAGACGCCGAAGCGCGAGGGGTGCGGATCGAACGAGGGCCGCTGGCGAAGCCCGAAGAGATGCCGGTGCTCGCGCTCCAGGCGCTGACCGAGGCCGCCGCGGGCAGGCTGCGGCCGGTGATCGGGCAGCGCTTCCCGCTGGAACGCGCGGCCGACGCGCACGCGGCCATCGAAGCCAGGTCCACGCTCGGCAAGACCCTGCTGGAGGTCCGGTGAAAATCGGCGTCTACCTCGACGGTTCCACCCCGGATTCGTTCGTCGCGCACGCACGCCGGGCCGAGGACGCCGGCCTGGAATCGGTGTGGGTCGGGGACCACCTGATCACCGCCTCGCCGCGCATGGACAGCATCGTCGCGCTGACCGCCGCGGCCGCCGCCACGACCCGCGTCAAGGTGGGCTTCGGGGTGCTCGTGCTCGCGTTGCGGCCGGCTGCCTGGGCGGCGAAGCAGATCGCCACCCTCCAATCGCTGTCCGGCAACCGGGTGCTGCTCGGGGTCGGCACCGGCGGGGACGCGCACGGGGAACTCGGCTGGCGGGCGGCGGGGGTGCCGTTCGCCGAACGCGGCAAGCGGACCACGGCGATGCTGGAGGTGCTGCCGGACCTGGTCGCGGGCCGACCGGCCACTGTGGACGGGGTGGAGTTCGCGCTGGCGCCGGGGGCCCAGATGCCGCCGCTGATCATCGGCAGCGGGCCGGGGCTGTTGCGGCGGGTGGCGCGGTTCGGGGACGAATGGTTCCCCGCGTTCTCGGCGCCCGCGTGGATCGGGGAGCAGCGGGCGCGGCTGGCCGAGTTCGCCGCGGAGTACGACCGGCCGGTGCCCGGGATCACGGTCGGGGTCAGCCTCGCCGTGGGGAAGCTGCCGGATCCGGTGCTCGACGCCCAGGTCCGCTCGCTCACCGGCTACGGGATGAGCGAGGCACAGGCGAGGGAAGCACTGGTGACCGGCAGCCCGGCGGAGGTCGCCGAGCGGCTCGCGGTCTACGCGGACGCCGGGGTGCACCGGATCGCCGCGATGCCGTTCGCCGGGGATCGCGGGGAACAGATCGACCTGCTCGGGGAAGTCGCCGGGCTGCTGCCGTGAGCCCGTTCGACGTCGACGCCTTCCTCGCCGGGCCGCTGACCGCCAGGGTCGCCGCGGCGGGCCCGAGCGTGCGGCCCACCTGGTACCTCTGGGAGGACGGCGCGTTCTGGATCCTCACCGGCCCGTGGTCGCGGCTGCCCGCACTGGTCGCCGCGGATCCGGTGCTGGCGCTGGTGGTCGACGTCTGCGAACTCGACACCGGGCTGGTGCGGCAGGTGATCGCCCGCGGCGAGGCGGAGTTGCTGCCGTTCGACGTCCCGCGCGGCAGGCGGAAGCTGCGCCGCTACCTCGGTGACGACGAATCCCGCTGGGACCAGCGGTTCCGCGACTACCTGTACGAGGACGCGCGCTGCCGGTGGTTGCGCGTCCGGCCGGGTTCGCTGCGGGCGGTCGACCTGAGCTATCAGGCCCAGTGCAGTGACACGAGCTGAGTGAGCAGCGCGAGCCGGACGTCCGGGTCGTCGAGGTCGACCGGCACCAGTTCACCCAGTTTCCGCATGCGGTACCGCAGGGTGTTGGGGTGGATCCGCAACGACAGCGCGGCCTCGCGCGGATCGCCGGGGTGGCGCAGCCACTCGTAGAGGGTGTCGGTGTAGTCCGTCCGATGTGCTTCGTCGTGGGCGCGGATCGCTTGCAGGGGACCGAGTTCGGCTACCTTCGCGGCGCCGGCCGCGGTCGCCGCGCGGTGCAGGGCCAGCGCGGTCCACTCCTCGTCGAAGCTGACCACCCGGCCCGGCACCAGTCCGGCGCGCAGCAGGCCGAACGCCTCCTCGGCCTCCGCGCGCGACCGGGCCAGTTCCGCGACCTCGCTCGCGCTGCCCGCGGCCACCCGCGGGGCGCCGCGCCTGGTCTTGGCCTGGGCGAGGACCTCGCGCAGTTCGGTCCAGGCGTCGCCGTCCGGGACGACCGCGTAGAGCAGGCCCCCGAGTTCCGTGGCCACCGGACGCCACCCGATGCCGCTGGAAATGCGCTCCAGCAGGGCCAGCCTGCTGCCTTCGGCGTCCCGCGAGCCGTCTTCGGGGGTGTCGATCACCACCACCCGGTGGGGTACTTCGGCGAGGTCCAGTTCGGCGATCGCCTTGCGCGGGCTCGCCTTGCCCTGCAACACCGCGCGCAGGAGTTCGGCACTGGCCCGGCGCTGCGCGTCGGCGTGCGCCCGGCGCCGCAGCAGGTGCAGGGCGACCACCGGCGCGGCGTCGGCGAAGGCGGCGGCCCGCTCGTCCGACACCGGCCCGCGCACCACCGCCCACATCGAGCCGAGCAGCTCCCCGCCCATCCGGATCGGCACGATCAACCGCGGCAGCGTGCCGTCGCGCTGCTCGGGCACGAAGATCGTCTGCCTGCCGCGGGAGAGTTCGCGGAACACCCCGCGCGAACGGAACCGCGCCAGCACGTCGTCCGGGATGCGGCGGCCCATGATGGTCGACACCCTGGCCGGGTCGGTGATGTCCTGGCGCGCCGAGTAGGCCAGCACGCGCGAATTGGTGTCCTCGATGGTGACCGGCGCGTCGACCACCGCGGCCACCGCGTCGGCCAGGCGGAACAGGTCACCGCCGCCGGGGTCGCCGCCGTTCTCCGGGGATTCGGCCTCGTCGGTCAGCGCGTCGAGCACGGTCCGCAGCAGCCAGACCAGCTGGGCCCACGAGGTGGCCGCGCTGACCTCGATCAACGCGATGTCCGCCGCCTTGGCAGCCCGCTTGACCGACGGCTTCGCCGCCAGCGGTGGTTTGAACAGCACCGCCGCCGCGCCCTTCTTCGCGCAGCAGCGGACCAGGGTGACCGCGTCCGCCGGATTGGTCACCGCCACCGCGAGCACCAGATCACCGGCCGCGAGGTGCCCCGGCGTGCCGGGCTCGGCGATCACCACGTCGGCGACCGGCGGCGGCTCGTCGGGCAGGAGGAGGGCGTGCAGCAACGTGGGCCCCACCCGGTCAACCACGGTGCGCACCGACGCCATGAACATCGACTCTATCCGTGGCCGCGCCCCGGCGGCGTGACCTCCCGGTGTTCTCCCTCCGCCGATTCACCTTTCCGCCGGGCTTGAAGAACGAGAGCAAAGTGGCGATCAGCAACAGCGTGAGCCCGGCGCTCATGGCGCTGAACAGCATGACGGCGGTGTCACCGATGGGCTCGCCGCGTGCGGCTTTGTCGGCCGCGTCGGCGAATCTGGGCACCACCGCGAGATTTCCGCCGATGGTCAGCGCCAGCGTGATGGCTATTTTCAGCAGCACCCACCAATAGCGCGCCAGCCCCCATTTGGTGCCCAAGCTCAGCGCTATTCCGGAAACCAGCGTGAGCAGGCTGGCAGGCAGGTAGAAGAGCTCGCCGAGCGTGCCCGCGCTGAGCTGCACCCCGCGGACCACCGCGGGGTCGTCGCTGAGCAGCCCGACCGCGCCGAGCGCCATGATCGACAGCTCGACGCCGACCCAGCCGATGGAGGCCACGACGTGGACGATCAACAGCCATTTCCGGGTGGTGGGACGCAACCTGGTCATGGCATCCAGGATCGGGACCTACCCGTGTCTCGTCGTCGTGTCCAGGGCGGCACCGGTTCCTACGCCTGATGGGGTACCCGGCTCCCAAGGCGTGAGAGGCGGTTGGGCTGAACGGTGGCGGTAACTAGCTTCGGCAGCAATCCCCAGTGCACCGATTCGCCGAGTCGCGAGGAGAACCACCCATGACCGAGGCCTGGTCCTTCGAAACCAAGCAGATCCACGCCGGCGCCGCGCCGGACCCGGCCACCGGCGCGAGGGCCACGCCGATCTACCAGACCACCTCGTACGTCTTCCGCGACAGCCAGCACGGCGCCGACCTGTTCAGCCTCGCCGAGCCGGGCCACATCTACACCCGCATCAACAACCCGACCCAGGACGTGCTGGAGCAGCGGGTGGCGGCGCTGGAAGGCGGGGTGGCGGCGCTGGCCTTCGCCTCGGGCACCGCGGCCACGAACGCGGCGATCCTGAACCTGGCGAACTCGGGCGACCACTTCGTCTCCAGCCCGTCGCTCTACGGCGGCACCTACAACCTGTTCCACTACACGCTGCCCAAGCTCGGCATCGAGGTCACCTTCGTCGACGACCAGGACGACATCGAGCAGTGGAAGGCCGCGGTCCGCCCGAACACCAAGCTGTTCTTCGCCGAGACGCTGGCGAACCCGGGCAGCAACGTGCTGGACATCCGGGCCGTCGCGGACGCCGCGCACGAGGCCGGGGTGCCGTTGCTGGTGGACAACACCATCCCCACGCCCTACCTGCTGCGCCCGATCGAGCACGGCGCCGACGTGGTGGTCCACTCGGCGACCAAGTACCTCGGCGGCCACGGCACCACGATCGCCGGGGTGCTGGTCGACGGCGGCACCTTCGACTTCGGCGCGGACCCGGCGAAGTTCCCCGGCTTCAGCGAGCCCGACCCCAGCTACAACGGGCTCAAGTACTGGGAGGCCCTCGGCCCGGGCGCGTACGCCGCGAAGGCGCGGGTGCAGCTGCTGCGCGACACCGGCGCCGCGATCGCGCCGTTGAACAGCTTCCTGATCCTGCAGGGGATCGAGACGCTGTCGCTGCGCATCGAGCGGCACGTGTCGAACGCCAAGGCGCTCGCTGAGTGGCTGGAGGCACGGGACGAGGTGGAGAAGGTCTACTACGCCAGCCTGCCGTCGTCGCCGTACCACCAGGCCGCGCAGAAGTACCTGCCCGGCGGTGCGGGCGCGGTGCTGTCCTTCGACCTGCGCGGCGGGGTCGAGGCGGGCCGCAGGTTCGTCGACGGCACGGAACTGCACAGCCAGCTGGTGAACATCGGGGACGTGCGCAGCCTGATCGTGCACCCGGCGAGCACGACGCACAGCCAGCTCTCCCCGGAGGAGCAGCTGGCCTCCGGCGTGACGCCGGGACTGGTGCGGCTGGCCGTCGGCCTGGAGCACATCGAGGACCTGAAGGCTGACCTGGAGGCCGGGTTCAGGGCGGCCAAGGCGGCTCTGTGACCGGTGCCTGGCGCCCGGGTGACCCGCCGGGCCGCCGCCGGTGGGTCACCCGCACCGGCGCGGTCCGGCTGGAGTCCGGCGGCGAGCTGCCCGGGTTCGCGCTGGCGTACGAGACCTGGGGCACGCTGAACGCCGACCGGTCGAACGCGGTGCTGATCGAGCACGCGCTGACCGGCGACAGCCACGTCGCCGGTCCGGCCGGTGACGGCCACCCCAGCGCGGGCTGGTGGGACGCGCTGGTCGGGCCGGGACGGCCGGTCGACACGGAGGAGTACTTCGTGGTCGCGCCGAACGTGCTGGGCGGTTGCCAGGGCTCGACCGGACCGTCCTCGTTGGACTCCGACGGCCGGGCATTGGGCAGCCGGTTCCCCGCGCTGACCATCCGGGACCAGGTCTCCGCCGAGACCGCGCTCGCCGACGACCTCGGCATCGCGAGCTGGGCGGCGGTGCTGGGCGGTTCGATGGGCGGGATGCGGGCGCTGGAATGGGCGGTGAGCCACCCGGCGCGCGTGGAGGCGCTACTGGTGCTCGCCGCGCCGGCGGCGGCTTCGGCGGACCAGATCGCCTGGGCGTCCCCGCAGTTGCACGCGATCACCGGCGATCCGCACTGGCACGGCGGCGACTACTACGACACCGGCGAGGCCCCGCATGTCGGCCTGGGCATCGCGCGGCGGATCGCGCACGTCACCTACCGGAGTGAACCCGAACTGGTGCAACGCTTCGGCCGCTCCCCGCAGGGGGACGGCCGGTTCGCCGTGGAGTCCTATCTGGACCACCACGCCGAGAAGCTGGTGCGGCGTTTCGACGCGGGCAGCTACGTGACGCTGACCCGCTCGATGAACTCGCACGACGTGGGCCGGGACCGGGGCGGCGTGGCGGCGGCCCTGTCGCGGGTCACCGCGCGCACCGTGGTCGCCGGTGTGGACAGTGACCGGTTGTACCCGCTCGCGCAGTCCGTCGAGCTCGCGGCGGGCATCCGGGGCGCGGGGGAGGCGGCGGTGATCCACTCCCCGTACGGCCACGATTCGTTCCTGATCGAAACCGCGCAGATCGCCGCCCTGCTGAAGCCGCTGCTGACCTAGTCGGCCAGTGCGTCGGAGATCCAGGCGGTGACCGGGAGGTCGCGGTCCAGGCACTCGGTGGACAACCGGATGGTCCACCGCAGTGCCTGGAGCACCAGGCTGTCGACCTCGTCCGGGGCCGCGCTCGACAGGGCGATCTCCAGCTGTTCCTGCGCGGCTTCGGTGTTCCCGTGCACCTCGGCGAGCAGCGTCCGCACCGCCGTGCGCACCGGCGGGTCCGCCTGGTCGATCGAGACCTCTTCCCCGGCCTCGTCGAACACCTGCACCTTGACCGGCGCGGTCCCGCCGTCCCCGAGGGTGGCCACCATCGCGCTGCACTCACCGAAGAGCAGCAGCATCAGCTCCCGGGTCTCGGGCAGGCCGGCCTGCGCGGGCGCCAGTTGGTCGAGTGCGTCGGCGTCCTCGCCGAACCGCATCGCCACCAGCGCGCGCTGCGCTTTTTCCACGAGCCGCCGCTGCTCGTCCTCGCTCCTGTCGGGCTGCACGTGCCTATCAAACACCAGGGCGGCCGCCTTTGGGACCACTCCCGGGTGACTATCGGGAGCGGTGCGTCACCGCGCCGCGCGGAGTGCGCCGAGCGCCAGCCGTTCGAGCAGCTCGGCCAGTTCCTCGTCAGCCAGATAGCGGTTGTGCGGGGTCGAATTGATCAGCCCGAACACGGCGTGTGCCGAGGACCGGGCGTGGGTTTCACCGACCTCGGGGACGGTGGTCCGGATCGCCTCGACCCACAGCTCGACGTACTGGCGTTGGAGCGCGCGAACCTGTTTGCGGTCGGCGTCGGTGAGGTTGGCCAGGTTCCGCTCCTGCACGGTGATCAGGGCGGGCTGGCTGAGCGCGAAGTCCACGTGGAACTTGACCAGCGCGCCGAGCAGCTCGGCCCCGGTGCGCGCGGCGGCCAGCTCCTGCCCGCCGTCGAGCAGGTAGCGGCTGATCGAGCTCAGCATCTCGCCGAGCATCGCGTCCTTGCTGCGGAAGTGGCGGTACAACGCGGGGCCGGAGATGCCCACGGCGGCGCCGATGTCGTCGATCCCCACGCCGTGGAACCCGTGGCGGGCGAACAACTCGGCGGCCGCGGCCAGTATCTGCTCGCGCCGGCTGGCCTTCTCGCCGTGCACGAGGGGGGTCGGGTGCGCTGGCATCCGCCCATCGTAGAGCAGGCACGTTAGCGATCGCTAACAACTGGGCAATCCGGACGGGCGACTTTCGGGGTAGTCCGGTCGAGTTACGTCATCCGCGCGTGCTTCCCCGTGCATTTCCCACGTGGTACTTGTTCTTTCACGTTGGGGGCTCACGAAGGAGAACCATGGTCACGTCCGACCACAAACCGACCCTGCCCGTTTGGCGAGCGATGATCGTGGCCGTCGTGGCCGGTCTCGCCCTGCTCGGCTTCACGATTCCCGCCTCGGCCGCGACGAACTACGTGGCGCTCGGCGATTCCTACTCTTCCGGGCTCGGCGCCGGCAGTTACGGCGACTCGGGTTCCTGCAAGCGAAGCGCCAACGCGTACCCGCGGCTGTGGGCCAGCGCCAACGGTGCCTCGCTGAACTTCCTCGCCTGCTCCGGTGCCCGCACCCCGCAGGTGCTGAGCCAGTTGGACAACGTCGGTTCCGGCACCAACGTCGTCACCGTCTCGGTGGGCGGCAACGACGCCGGTTTCGTGGACGTGATGACCGACTGCACGCTCGGGTCGGACCAGGCCTGCGTCAACCGGGTCGCCGAAGCCAAGGCCTACGTGAACGGCACGCTGCCGGGGCTGCTGAAGGGCGTCTACGACAAGATCAAGGCCAAGGCGCCCGGCGCGAAGGTGTACGTGCTCGGCTACCCGCGCTTCTACAAGGTCCCCGGCTCCTGCGATGTGGGCCTGAGCGACACCAAGCGGTCCGCGATCAACTCCGGTGCCGACGCGCTCGCCTCGGTCACCTCGGCGCAGGCTTCGAACGCCGGGTTCACCTTCGTCGATGTGCGCACCGTGTTCACCGGGCACGAGATCTGCTCGGCCGACCGCTGGCTGCACAGCCTCACCTGGCCGGTCGAGGAGTCGTACCACCCGACCGCCAACGGGCAGAAGCTCGGTTATCTCGCCGCGTTGAACGCGGCCGGCTGAGCCGCAGGCTCGCCGGGATCGCCGGAGGGGACAGCCGCCTGCACGGCTGGCCCCTCCGGCTTTTTGCTGTCCAGGTTCGAAATTTTCGACTTGCTCCATCTGGGTTTACGTTGCTTGACGACACTCCATCGGGGTTTTACCTTACGAAAGCTTCAAGACTTTTTTCGAAACTTTCGGAAACGCAACCCCTGGAGGAAGTGATGTCCGAAACTGCTGTCATCGAAGCCGGCAGGCCGGAACGACGAAGAGGCCGGTTCGCCGCCATCGCCGGGATGACCGGCCTGCTCGGCGCACTGGCCGTGGTCCTGCCCGGCGTCGCCAGCGCCGGCACCACGCTGGGCGCGTCCGCCGCGGAAAGCGGCCGCTACTTCGGCACCGCGGTCGCGGCGCACAAGCTCGGCGACTCCACCTACTCGGGCATCCTCAACAGCGAGTTCAACAGCGTCACGCCCGAAAACGAAATGAAGATGGACGCCACCGAGCCGAACCAGGGGCAGTTCTCCTACGGCTCGGCCGACCAGATCGTCAACCACGCGCTCAGCCGCGGCATGAAGGTTCGCGGGCACGCGCTGGCCTGGCACTCGCAGCAGCCGGGCTGGATGCAGGGCATGGAGGGTTCCTCGCTGCGCCAGGCGATGCTCAACCACGTCACCCAGGTCGCCACCCACTACAAGGGCAAAGTGGTCGCCTGGGACGTGGTGAACGAAGCCTTCGCCGACGGCAGCAGCGGTGCCCGGCGCGACTCCAACCTGCAACGCACCGGCAACGACTGGATCGAGGCGGCGTTCAAGGCGGCGCGCGCGGCCGACCCGGGCGCGAAGCTCTGCTACAACGACTACAACACCGACGACTGGTCCCACGCCAAGACCCAGGCCGTCTACAAGATGGTGCAGGACTTCAAGAACCGCGGCGTGCCGATCGACTGCGTCGGCCTCCAGTCGCACATGAACAGCGGCTCGCCGTACCCGGCGAACTACCGCACCACGCTGTCCAGCTTCGCGGCGCTGGGCGTGGACGTGCAGATCACCGAGCTGGACATCCAGGGCGCGTCGCCGACCACCTACGGCAACGTCATCAAGGACTGCCTGGCGGTGCCCAGGTGCACCGGAGTGACCGTGTGGGGCATCCGGGACAGCGACTCGTGGCGGCCGAACGACACCCCCCTGTTGTGGAACGGCAACGGCCAGAAGAAGCCCGCCTACGACGCCGTGCTCAGCGCGCTCAACAACGGCGGTACGCCCGGTGGCCCCAGCTGCTCGGCCGGGTACGTCGGCCTGACCTTCGACGACGGTCCGATCAGCGGCACGACCACGCAGCTGGTCAACGCGCTGAAGTCGGCCGGGCTGCGGGGAACGTTCTTCAACGTGGGCAACAAGGTCCAGCAGAACCCCGCCTTGGCGAAGAGCCAGCGCGACGCCGGGATGTGGGTGGGCAACCACAGCTGGTCGCATCCGCACCTGACGCAGTTGTCGGCGCAGGAGATGACCTCGGAGCTGACGCAGACGCAGCAGGCGCTGCAGCAGGCCACGGGTGAGACGCCGAAGTTGTTCCGCCCGCCGTACGGCGAAACGAACAGCACGCTCAAGTCGGTCGAGCAGCAGCTCGGGCTGACCGAGGTGCTGTGGAGCGTCGACTCGCAGGACTGGAACGGCGCGAGCACCAGCCAGATCGTGCAGGCGGCCTCGAACCTGCAGCCCGGTGGCGTGATCCTGATGCACGACGGCTACCAGTCGACGATCAACGCCCTCCCGCAGATCGCCGCCGGGCTGGCCAGCCGGAACCTCTGCGCCGGCATGATCTCGACGTCCACCGGCCAGGCGGTCGCGCCTTCGGACAACCCGGGCAACCCGCCCGTCGGCGCCTGCACCGCGACCTACCAGCGGGTCCAGCAGTGGGGCGACCGGTTCAACGGCCAGGTGACCATCACCGCGGGCGCTTCGGCGATCAGCAGCTGGACCGCGAAGGTCACGCTGACCTCCCCGCAATCGGTGTCGACCACCTGGAACGGCACGCCGAGCTGGAGCGGCAACGTGATGACCATGAAGCCCAACGGCAACGGCAACCTGGCCGCGAACGCCAGCACCACGTTCGGCTTCACCGTCATGGCGAACGGCCAATGGGCGGCTCCCGCCGTCACCTGCAGCACCCCCTGATCGGCTGACGAGCCCCCGCCAAACCCTCTGGGAATGCTATGAGTGGGGCATTACTTGCATTGAACGAACAGCGCGCAGCTCCGTTGAGGGTGGTGGCGGGTGACGGGAGGGCGCTAGTAATGCCCCACTCATAGCATTCGGTGGCGGGCGCGCCTGGACAGTGCGGTTAGTGGTCGCTAACATCGAAGCTGGTGTTAACGACCGCTAACCCCTGTCTCGAGGAGCCATGGACACCCCGGTGCTGAGCAGTTCCGCCGATCCGCGGAGCGCGGACCACGCCCGCTACGCCACTGGTCACGCCGAGCTGGCCGAGGACCTGCGCAAGCGGCTCGCGCAGGCCCAGCTGGGCGGCCCGGAGAAGGCACGCATCCGGCACGTGGAACGCGGCAAGCTGCTGCCCCGCGATCGGGTGGACGCTTTGCTAGACCCCGGCTCGCCCTTCCTGGAGCTCTCCCCGCTGGCCGCGACCGGGCTCTACGACGACGAGGCCCCCGCCGCCGGCATCATCACCGGCGTCGGCCGGGTGTCCGGGCGCGAATGCGTGATCGTCGCCAACGACGCCACCGTCAAGGGCGGCACCTACTACCCGATGACGGTCAAGAAGCACCTGCGCGCGCAGGAAGTCGCGCTGCACAACAACCTGCCGTGCCTGTACCTGGTCGACTCCGGTGGCGCCTTCCTGCCGCGCCAGGACGAGGTCTTCCCCGACCGCGAGCACTTCGGCCGCATCTTCTACAACCAGGCGACCATGTCCGCCCGCGGCATCCCGCAGATCGCCGCCGTGCTCGGCTCGTGCACCGCGGGCGGCGCCTACGTGCCCGCGATGAGCGACGAGGCCGTGATCGTCCGCAACCAGGGCACCATCTTCCTCGGCGGCCCGCCGCTGGTGAAGGCCGCGACCGGCGAGGTGGTCACCGCCGAGGAACTGGGCGGCGGCGACGTGCACGCCCGCCAGTCCGGCGTCACCGACCACCTGGCGAACGACGACGCGCACGCGCTGCGCATCGTTCGCTCGATCGTGTCGACCCTCGGCCCGCGCACGCCGCGGCCCTGGGACGTGCGGCCGGTCGAGGAGCCCGCGGTGAACCCGGCCGAGTTGTACGGCGTGGTGCCGACCGACTCGCGCACCCCGTACGACGTGCGCGAGGTGATCGCCCGGATCGTCGACGGCAGCCGGTTCGCCGAGTTCAAGAAGGAGTACGGCAACACCCTGGTCACCGGGTTCGCGCACGTGCACGGGCACCCGGTCGGCATCATCGCCAACAACGGCGTGCTGTTCGCCGAGTCGGCGATGAAGGGCGCGCACTTCATCGAGCTGTGCGACAAGCGCTCGATCCCGCTGCTGTTCCTGCAGAACATCACCGGTTTCATGGTCGGCAAGGCGTACGAGGCCGGTGGCATCGCCAAGCACGGCGCGAAGATGGTCACCGCGGTGGCCTGCGCGCGGGTGCCGAAGCTGACGGTGATCATCGGCGGCTCGTTCGGCGCGGGCAACTACTCGATGTGCGGGCGGGCGTATTCGCCGCGCTTCCTGTGGATGTGGCCCAACGCCCGGATCTCGGTGATGGGCGGGGAGCAGGCGGCATCGGTGCTCTCGACCGTGCGCCGCGACGCGATCGAAGGCCGCGGTGGTGAATGGTCCACCGAGGACGAAGAGGCCTTCAAGGACCCGATCCGCGAGCAGTACGAGGCGCAGGGCGGCCCGTACTACTCGACCGCGCGGCTCTGGGACGACGGCGTGATCGACCCGGCGGACACCCGCACGGTGGTCGGCCTCGCGCTGTCGGCGGCGGCCAACGCGCCACTCGAAGCTGTTTCCTACGGCGTTTTCCGGATGTGATCGTCTTGTTCGACACGGTTTTGGTCGCCAACCGCGGGGAGATCGCCGTCCGGGTGATCGGCACGCTGCGCCGGATGGGCATCCGGTCCGTCGCGGTCTACAGCGACGCCGACGCCGACGCCCGGCACGTGCTCGAAGCCGACGTCGCGGTGCGGATCGGGCCCGCCGAGGCCACGCGCAGTTACCTGTCCATCCCGGCGATCATCGAGGCGGCAAGGGAAACCGGGGCGCAGGCCGTGCACCCCGGTTACGGCTTCCTCGCCGAGAACGCCGCGTTCGCCACCGCCTGCGCCGAGGCCGGGCTGGTGTTCATCGGCCCGCCGGTCGGCGCGATCGAGGCGATGGGCGACAAGATCCAGGCCAAGCGCACGGTCTCGGCCGCCGGGGTGCCGGTGGTCCCCGGATCGTCCGATTTGGACATTCCGGCGGGTGGTTTCGCCGACGCTGCCGCGAAAGTCGGTTACCCGTTGCTGCTCAAGCCGTCCGCCGGTGGTGGCGGCAAGGGCATGCGGCTCGTCGAGGACCCGGCCGACCTGGACAGCGCGGTGGAGTCCGCGCGCCGCGAGGCGAAGGCTTCCTTCGGTGACGACACGCTGTTGCTGGAGCGGTTCGTCACCACCCCGCGGCACATCGAGATCCAGGTGCTCGCCGACGGCCACGGCAACGTGATCCACCTGGGCGAGCGCGAATGCAGCCTGCAGCGGCGGCACCAGAAGATCATCGAAGAGGCGCCGTCGGTGCTGCTCGACGAGGCGACCCGGGAGCGCATGGGCGCGTCGGCGGTCGAGGCAGCGCGCGCGGTCGGCTATTCCGGTGCGGGCACGGTCGAGTTCATCGTCTCGGCGGTCAACGCCGAGGAGTTCTTCTTCATGGAGATGAACACGCGGTTGCAGGTCGAGCACCCGGTCACCGAGCAGGTCACCGGGCTGGACCTGGTCGAGTGGCAGGTGCGGGTGGCCGCCGGTGAGCCGCTGGGCGTGCGGCAGGCCGACGTCCGGCTGACCGGGCACGCGGTGGAAGCCCGGGTGTACGCCGAAGACCCCGCCCGCGGCTTCATCCCCACCGGCGGCACCGTGCTGCGCGTGGTCGAGCCCGCCGGCGACGGCATCCGCGTGGATTCCGGGGTGCGCGAAGGCACCGAGGTCGGGTCGAACTACGACCCCATGCTGGCGAAGGTGATCGCCTGGGGGCCGGACCGCGCGGCCGCGCTGCACCGGCTGGACCTGGCGCTGGCGAAGACAGCGGTGCTCGGCGTCGGCACGAACGTCCGCTTCCTGCGGGCGCTGCTCGCCGACGAGGACGTGCGGGCGGGCCGGCTCGACACCGGGCTGGTCGAGCGCCGGCTCACCGAGCTGACCTCGGCCGAGGTGCCCGCCGAATTCTTCGTCGCCGCCGCGATGGACCGCCTGCTCGGGCTGTGGCCGTCGGAGTCCGTCGTGGACCCCTGGGCGGTGCCGACCGGCTGGCGGATCGGCGGCGGTGGCGGGGTGAGCTTCCGCCTGCGTTCCGGTGAGACCGAGGCGCTGGTGCGCGTCGAAGGCGAACCGAGCCGCGCCAGGGTGAGCGTGGACGACGCCGAGCCGGTCGCCGCGTCGGCCGCACGGCGTGGCGGGCAGCTGGAACTGCGGTACCGGGGCGAGTTCCACCGGTACGAGACGGCTCCGGTCGCCAACGGGTTGTGGCTGGCCAGGGACGGCCACGCGGTGCTGATCGGGGAGCGCCCGATCATGCAGCTGGCGCACGGGGAGGCCGCCGAGGCCGGCCCGGTGACCAGCCCGATGCCCGGCACCGTGCTGGTGGTGAAGGTCGCGCGCGGGGACGTGGTCACCGCGGGCACCCCGCTGCTGGTGGTCGAGGCGATGAAGATGGAACACACGATCACCGCGCCGATCGACGGCGTGGTCGAAGAATTGCGCGTACAGGCCGGCCAACAGGTCGCGCTGGACGAAGCGCTTGCCGTGGTGACCCCGCAGGAGGACGCACGATGATCGATTTCCGGCTCGACGAGGAGTACGAGGCGCTGCGCAAGACCGTCGAGGACTTCGCGCACAGCGAGGTGGCGCCGGTGATCGGCGGGTTCTACGAACGGGAGGAGTTCCCGTACGAGCTGGTCGCGAAGATGGGTTCGATGGGCCTGTTCGGCCTGCCGTTCCCGGAGGAGTTCGGCGGCATGGGCGGCGACTACTTCGCCCTGTGCCTGGCGCTGGAGGAACTGGCGCGGGTCGACTCCTCGGTGGCGATCACCCTGGAGGCCGGGGTTTCCCTCGGCGCCATGCCGATCTACCGCTTCGGCGACGACGAGCAGAAGCAGCGCTACCTGCCGTCGATGTGCGCGGGCGAGGCGCTGGGCGCGTTCGGCCTGACCGAGCCGGGCGGCGGTTCGGACGCCGGAGCCACCCGGACCACGGCGAAACTGGACGGTGGGGAGTGGGTCCTCAACGGCAGCAAGTCGTTCATCACCAACTCGGGGACCGACATCACCAGCGTGGTGACGGCGACCGCGGTGACAGGGGAGCGGGAGGGCGGCCGCAAGGAGATCTCCGCCATCCTGGTGCCCTCGGGCACGCCGGGGTTCACCGTGGCGCCGAAGTACTCGAAGGTCGGCTGGAACGCCTCGGACACCCACGAGCTGTCGTTCGCCGACTGCCGGGTGCCGGAAGGGAACCTGCTGGGCTCGCGCGGCCGGGGTTACGCGCAGTTCCTGTCCATTTTGGACGAGGGCAGGGTGGCGATCGCCGCGCTGAGCGTCGGCCTGGCGCAGGGTTGTGTCGACGAATGCCTGCGCTACGTCGGTGAGCGGGAGGCGTTCGGGCACAAGATCGGGACGTACCAGGCGATCCAGTTCAAGATCGCGGACATGGAGACGCGGACCCACACCGCCCGCCTGGCCTACTACGCCGCGGCCTCGAAGATGCTGCGCGGCGAGCCGTTCAAGCGGGAAGCCGCCATCGCGAAGCTGGTCTCCTCGAACGCCGCGATGGACAACTCGCGGGACGCCACCCAGATCTTCGGCGGGTACGGCTTCATGAACGAGTTCCCCGTGGGCCGCTTCTACCGGGACGCGAAGATCCTGGAAATCGGCGAAGGCACGAGCGAGGTGCAGCGCATGCTCATCGCCCGGGAACTAGGCCTCCGCTAACCCCCTGCGAATGCTATGAGTGGGGCATTACTTGCATTGAACGCTAGTAATGCCCCACTCATAGCATTCAGGGCGTCGCTCACCGGCGAGTTCCACGTTCCCGCAGCCGAACCCCACACTCAGGCAGCCGAACTCCACGTTTCAGGCAGCCGAACCCCACGCTCGGACAGCTGAGGTCCACGTTCGGGGCCCGAGTCGGCCAGGTCCCATCGCCGTGGGGGAGTCGACCCGGGATAGTTATACCGGTATAGTTAT
The DNA here is from genome assembly GCF_021725495.1 of Saccharothrix sp. AJ9571. Taxonomy (NCBI): domain Bacteria; kingdom Bacillati; phylum Actinomycetota; class Actinomycetes; order Pseudonocardiales; family Pseudonocardiaceae; genus Saccharothrix; species Saccharothrix sp. AJ9571. The sequence continues at coordinate 3,700,388 of NZ_CP091382.1, forward strand.
CGCCATGGTTGAGATCAAGACACCGGGCGAAGTGGACGTCATGCGCGAAGCCGGGCGCGTGGTCGCCCAGGCGCTGGAGGCGGTGCGCGAACACGCGGCGATCGGGGTGAGCCTGCGCGAGCTGGACGAGGTCGCCGCGCAGGTCATCCGGGATGCCGGGGCGAAGCCGAACTTCCTGAACTACCAGCCCCGCCCGGCCCCCTACCCGTTCCCCGGCGTGCTCTGCGCGAGCGTGAACGACGCCGTGGTGCACGGCATCCCCAACGACTACCGCCTGGTCGACGGCGACCTGGTCAGCATCGACTGCGGTGCCTACATCGACGGCCTCCACGGCGACGCCGCCATCAGCTTCGTCGTCGGTGAAGCCGATCCGGCCGACCTCAAGCTCATCGAGGCGACCACGGAAGCCCTGATGGCGGGCGTGGCGCAGCTGGTGCCCGGCAACAAGCTCGGCGACGTCTCGCACGCGATCGGCGTGGTCGGCCGCCGCGACGGGTACGGCATGCTCGCCGACCACGGCGGTCACGGCATCGGGCACGCCATGCACGAGGATCCGCACGTGGCCAACGAAGGCCGCCCTGGCCGGGGCCTGCGGCTGCGGCCAGGCATGGTGTTCGCGCTGGAGCCGATGCTGATCGCGGGCGGTCGCGACGAGTACCGCGCCGACAGCGACGGGTGGACCCTGCGCACCGCGGACGGCAGCCGCGCGGCCCACGTCGAACTGACCGTCGCCGTGACCGAGGAAGGTCCCCGTACGCTCACCACCTTGTGAGCGAAGTGGAATTCCGCCCTGGGGGCGAGCAAGACGCCAAGCACCTGCTCGACATGTTCGACGGCGCCGTGGCCTGGATGAACTCACGGGGAAACACCCAGCAGTGGGGCACCGAACCGTGGTCGTCGGTGCCGGCGCGGGTCGAGCGGGTGCGGGGCATGGCTTCCGGCGGCAACCTGGTGCTGGCGGAGATCGACGGCGAACCGGCCGGCGCGGTCGTCCTCGACCCCGGCCCGCCGAAGCACGTGCCCACTGTGGACGAACCGGAGATCTACCTGGGACTGCTGATCACCGCGCGTGGGTTCACCGGCCGCCAGGTCGGCGCCGGACTGATCCGGTACGCGCTCGGCGAGGCCGCGAAACGCGGCATCGACCTGGTGCGCGTCGACTGCTACGCCGGTGGCGACGGCAGTCTGGTCCGCTACTACGAGCGCCAGGGCTTCCGGAAGACGGTCACCTTCGACTACCACGGCTGGCCGGGTCAGGTCTTCGAGCAACGAGTGGGGGATGGACGGGACCGCGCCGCCGGGTGATGATTGGCAGAGCGTCAACAAGCTCTTGCAGCGAGCTCTCTCAACGGCGAAGGAGCACGAGGATGGCCAAGCGAGCACGTTCCCTCCACGGCAAGGTCGTGGTGATCACCGGCGGTGCGCAGGGCATCGGCGCGAAGACCGCCGAACTGCTCACCGGACTCGGTGCCCAGGTGGCGATCGGCGACCTGGACCAGGTCCGGGCCGAGAAGACGGCCGGTGAGCTGGACGCGCTCGCCCTGCCGCTGGACGTGACCGACACGAAGAACTTCAGCGAGTTCCTCGACGAGGTCGAGCAGCGGCTCGGGCCGATCGACGTGCTGATCAACAACGCGGGCATCATGCCGCTCGCCGCGCTGGAGGACGAGGACGACGCGTCCACCCGGCGGCAGCTGGAGATCAACCTGCACGCGGTCATCCACGGCACCCGGGAGGCGGTCAAGCGGATGCGCCCGCGCGGCACCGGGCACATCGTGAACGTCGCGTCGATGGCGGGCAAGGCCGGTTTCCCCGGCGCGGCGACGTACTGCGCGACCAAGCACGGCGTGGTCGGGCTGTCCGAGGCGGTGCACCTCGAACTGCGGGGCACCGGCGTCGAGGTGTCGTGCGTGATGCCCGCCATCGTGCGGACCGAGCTGGCCAGCGGCCTGCCGGAGGCGCGGATGATCAAGTCGGTGTCGCCGGAGGAGGTCGCGGCGGCCATCGCCGAGGCGCTGGCGCGGCCCCGGTTCGACGTGTTCGTGCCGAAATCCCTGGACGTGGTCGGCCGCTTCACCCGGCTGCTGCCGCGGCGCGTGGGTGAGTGGATCTCGCGCTCGCTCGGCGCCGACAAGGTGCTCGCCACGGCGCACGCGGGCGCCAGGTCGGAATACGAATCGAGGGCGGCGAACAGCGCTCCCGCGGTCAGCTCGGATGGTTAGATGAGGCTCAGGAAGTCCGTCTGAGCAGGGGAGACACTTCGATGGCAGCACCGCCGGCCCGGCTGGCCGCCGCGACCGCCAACGTGCTCGGCAAGGTGCTGCGCGGTGGGGTCGCCGACCTCCGCCCGGTGCCGCGGGTGCTGATCGACCACGGCCCGAACCGCACGGTGTACCGGCTGACCTCGGGCGGCCAGGCGCCGGACGGGCCACCGGTGCTGCTGGTGCCCCCGCTCGCCGCGCCCGCGCTGTGCTTCGACCTGCGGCGCGGGTGCAGCCTGGCCGAGCACCTGGTCGACAGCGGCAGGCGGACCTACCTGGTCGACTACGGCACGGTCGCCTTCTCCGACCGGCGGCTCGGCATCGAGCACTGGATCGAGGAGGTGCTGCCGCGCGCGATCCGGCGGGTGAGCGAGGACTCCGGCGGGCAGGGCGTGCACCTGGTTTCGTGGTGCCTCGGCGGGATCTTTTCGCTGCTGACCACGGCGGACCAGCCGGACCTGCCGATCGAGTCGGTGGTCACGGTGGCTTCGCCGTTCGACTTCACCGCGATCCCGCTGGTGGCGCCGTTCCGCCCGCTGGTGGACCTGACCGGCGGGCACCTGCTGACCCCGTTCTACCGCGTGCTCGGTGGCGCACCGTCCTATTTGGTCAGCCGCGTGTTCCGCGCGACCGGGCTGCACAAGGAGATCACCAAACCGCTGGCGATCCTGAAGAACCTGGACGACCGGGACTACCTCGCGCAGATCGAGGCGGTCGACCACTTCATGGACAACATGGCCGCCTACCCGGGGCGCACGTTCGGGCAGCTGTACCACCGTTTTTTCCGCGCTAACGACCTGGCCGAAGGCAGCGTGGACCTGAACGGGCGAATGATTTCGCTCTCCCGGGTGAAGGTGCCGACGCTGATCGTCGCGGGCGAGAACGACACGATCGCCCCACGCGCCGCCGTCGAACGGCTGACCGGGTTGCTGGAGAACGCCCCGGAAGTCCGCTTCGAAACCGCCCCCGGTGGTCACCTGGGCGTGCTGACCGGCCGGAAAGCGCGGGGCACTACCTGGCGCTACATCGACGACTTCCACGCGGAGCAGCTGTGAGCCTTGCCAACGACAGGCGCAGAATGTACATTTTGTACATGTCTTCCGAGATGAGCGTGACCGAGGCGCGGCCCGAACTGCCCGAGTTGATCAATCGTGCCTGCTACGCCGGTGAGACCACCTACCTGACCAAGCACGGGCGCCGCACTGCGGCTGTGGTGTCGGCCGAGAAGGCTCAACTGCTCGAAGACCTCGAAGAACTCGTTGACGCCGAAGAGGTGCGCAAGGTGCGCGCGTCGCTCGCCGACGGCTCCGAGACACGGGTGCCGTTCCGGCGTCGCACCACCAGGAGTCGGACCGACTGAGTGTCGTACGAGATCGAGGTCACCAACCAGGTCAAGAAATTCCTCGACAAGCTGGCCAGAGGGCAGCCCGGCGATGCCGAGGCGCTGGAAAACGCCATCGACGATCTTGCTGCCGAGCCCAGACCGTCTGGCTGTCGAAAGCTGAGTGACTGCTCCGGGGTCATGCGGGTGCGGGTTGGCGGCTACCGAATCTGCTACGAGATCGATGACGGCAAGCTAGTGGTGCTGGTCATCGTCATAAGCACCCGCGACAACGTGTACGAGGCGGTCAGGCGGCACCTCGGGCGCTGATCAGGGGAGTAGGCGTGAGGTGTAGCCGGCGGTGGCGAGGCGCTGGTAGGCGTCGGTGACCTCGGTGGGGACGTCCAGGGCGATGGTGTGCCCCAGTTCCGCGTAGCGCGTCAATCGCTGGGCTTCGCCGACGAGCATGTCGATGACCAGCGAAGCGTCCCCGATGCCGGCGGTGTACGCGTGTAGTGGCCGCCGGTCGGCGGAGCAACGGATGTCTACGCCCGGCCACCGCTTCGCGGCGGTCGCGTACGCGCGGCGCTGGTGGTACGGGCGGCAGGTGATCAGCACCGACCCGACCTGCACACCCTTCTCACGCAGCAGTTCGCGGCTGAAGTCGATGTTGTCCGCGGTGTGCTTCGCCGCCGACTCGACCAGGACCGACTGCTCCGGCACTCCGTGCTCGACCGCGATCTCGCGGAAGTGCACGGCCTCCCCGCGAGGGAAGCGCCCGATGGTCGTCGGCGCGTTGGAGCCGGTGAACACGATCAGCGGGCACACCCCGCGCAGGAACAACTCGGCCGTGTACACCGCCACCCCCGGGTCGTGGCACCCGAGGCCGATCGCCACGTCCACCGGCGCGATCTCGTCGTCGACCCGGAGGTACCGCCAGAGCGCCTCCACGTCGGCACGCACGGCTTCGGGGATGGTGGCGGTGTCGAGGGTCACCAGCCCAGGCTACGGCGGCGCGGAGCGCTCGTTTGAGGGTGGTGGGGGATCGGCTAGCTGAAAACGACCGAGCGCAGGAGCAACCGGTCCGAGCCGTGGCCGCCGTTGGCGCGGAGGGAGAAGTAGGCGTCGCTTTCGCAGTCGTCGTCCTTGAACACCACGGCCCGCGAGTCGGTGTTGTTGCGCGGGCGGAACGCGGACACGTCCCAGTCGGCGATCTCCGGGATCTCGATGCACTCGCCGCTCGGCGGGTCGACCAGCGAGCCGACCCGGACGTCCCCGTCCTCGTCGAGGTAGCGGTAACTGAACTCGCCCTCGGCGGCGGAGGCGATGCCGGGAGCCGCGCAGAACAGGACGAGAGCACTGGCGACAGCCAGGAAAGAGGTGCGCATCGGGAGCCTTTCAGCGGTTGGTCAGCACCTCCACAGTGCGCGACCCGCCGCCGCCGATGCGCCCGAGCCACCCGGTCCAGTGACCCAACGCCACCAGACCGGGTAGCGAACGCGGCGGCTACTTCAGCTCGGCCGACGACTTGCCCAGCAACCGGCGCGCCACGATGAGCTGCTGGATCTGCTGCGTCCCTTCGAAAATGTCCAGGATCTTCGCGTCGCGGCTCCACTTTTCCAGCAGTGACTCTTCGGTGTACCCGAGCGCCCCCGCCAGTTCCACGCAGCGCAGCGTGATGTCGACGACCGAGCGCCCCGCCTTCGCCTTGGCCATGGAGGCCTGCAGCGAGTTCGGCTTCCGGTTGTCGGCCATCCAGGCGGATTCCAGGGTCAGCAGGTACGCCGATTCGTAGTCCGACTCCAGTTCCAGGTACGTCGCCGCGGCGGCGTGCTGGTGGTGCGCGGGCTTGTCGTAGTCGACGGTGACGCCTGCTTCGGCCAGGATGCGCGCGGTTTCCTCCAGGGCGGCCCGTGCGACACCGACCGCCATGGCGGCCACCAGTGGACGGGTGTTGTCGAAGGTCTGCATGACCCCCGCGAACCCCTTCTTGGTGTCGATCTCCGGCGTGCCGAGCAGGTTTTCCTTCGGCACGCGGCAGTTGTCGAAGCGCAGCACCGCGGTGTCCGACGCCCGGATACCCAGCTTGTGCTCCAGGCGCACCACCTCGAACCCGGGCGTGCCCTTCTCCACCACGAACGACTTGATCGCCGCGCGGCCCTTGCTCTTGTCCAAAGTGGCCCAGACGACCACGGCGTCGGCCCGCTCGCCGGAGGTCACGAAGATCTTCTCGCCGTTGAGCACGTACGCGTCACCGTCGAGGCGCGCGGTGGTGTTGATCGCCGCCGAGTCCGAGCCGCAGTCCGGCTCGGTGATCGCCATCGCCGCCCAGATCTTGCCGAACCGCGCCAGCTGCTCCTCGTTGGCCACCGACGCGATGGCCGCGTTGCCCAGGCCCTGCCGCGGCATCGACAGCAGCAGGCCCACGTCACCCCAGCACATCTCGATCGTGCCGAGCGCCACGTTCAGGTTGGCGCCGTTGCGGTTGCCGGACTTCTTCTTGTCCGCCTTCTCGTCACGGCGCACACCCGCCGCGCCGGCGCCACCCTCACCGGAGGAGTTCAGCCCGTCCAGCAGCGCGGCGAACATGTCCAATTCGGACGGATAGGCGTGCTCGGCGCGGTCGTACTTGCGCGAGATGGGGCGGAAGACCTCCGCCGCCGCCTGGTAGGCCTGGTTGACCAGTGCGCGCGCCTTGGCCGGGACCTCGAGATTGATCATGATGGGAACCCTTTCCAACCAAGGAGAATCAGAGAAGGACCGAGCCTTCGAGGACACCGGCCGCGCGCAGGTCGCGGTACCAGCGTTCGACCGGGTGCTCCTTGACGAAGCCGTGCCCGCCGAGCAGCTGCACGCCGGCGCTGCCGATCTTCATGCCCTTGTCCGCGGCCAGCCTCCTGGCCAGCGCGACCTCCCGCGCGTACGGCTTGCCCTGCTCGGCGCGCGCCGCCGCGCGCAGGGTGACCAGGCGCAGGCCCTCCAGCTCGATGCCGATGTCGGCGACCTGGAACGCCACGCCCTGCCGGTGGCTGACCGGCTCGCCGAACGCGTGGCGCTCGTTGACGTACGGGATCACGTAGTCCAGCACGGCCTTCGCGGTCCCCGCCGCGAGCGCCGCCCAGCCGAGGCGCGAAAGCCGCACCAGCTCGGCGAAGACCTCCGGCTTCCCGCCGCCGAGCAGGGCCGACGCGGGCAGGGAAACCCCTTCGAGGTGCAGTTTCCCGGTGGCCGCGCCACGCAGGCCCATCGCGGGCTCGCCCTCGATGCTCACCCCGGCGTTCGACGACTCGACGATGAACAGGGCCGGCCCGCGTCCCTCCAGATCCGCCGACACGACGAAGAGTTCGGCCTGCGCGGCCCGTGGGACCAGCGACTTCACCCCGTCCAGCTTGTACCCGTGCGGCGTGCGACGGGCCTTCGTGCTCGGCTTGAACGGGTCGAACAGCGGCGCGCGCTCCTGCAGCGCCAGCGCGGCGGCGGGCACGTTCTCCCCGACGAACGCCGGGAGGTAGGTCGCCTGCTGTTCGGCGTCACCCCAGGACACCAGCGCCGTGCTCACCGCGGACGGGGCCAGCACCGCGACGGCCAGCCCCAGATCGCCGTGCGCGAGCGCCTCGGCGACCAGCGCGCCGGTCACCACCGAGCGTTCGGTGCCGACGCCGCCCAGCTCCTCGGGGATGCCGACCAGCGTCACGCCCAGTTCGGCGGCCCGCGTGAGCAGGCCGTCCGGCGTGGTCAGCTTCGCGTCGGCCTCGGCGGCGGCCGGGCGCAACTGCTCGGCGGCGAAGTCGCGGACGGTCTCCACGATCATCTGCTGCTCTTCGGACGGGGTCAGGTCGAACAGCCCGCTGTCCGGCGCCGACGCCAGCCGCTCGGGTGCGTCGCGCCGCTGGATCGCCTTGAACGAGCGCCCGGCGGCACCGGCTGCCTTGAACCCGCCGCGGGTCGCGGACGAGACCAGTGACTCGATCGGCTTGCGCAGCCCGGCCCGGTCGATGGCCTTGACCCCCGCGAGCTTGGTCAGCGCGGCGAGGCCCAGGCCCATGGCGTCGCGCTTCTTCCCCGGCGTGCCCATGGCCGCCCTCCCGTCATCGCTTACCTACTCGTGAGTAGGTTAACGCGCAGTGGTGGCGAACGCCAGTAACGGGGTCGGATTTGGCATCGTGGAACGAGGTTCAATCCAGGTCGAGCACCGAAATCATCATCTGGTGCAGTTCCGCGGGCAGGTGAGGACGGGCGTTGACACGGCGCGTGCGCGCGAGATCGTTCGCGATGGTCAGCGCGGCGTGCACGGTGATCTTCGCTTCACGCGCGTTCAGCTCCGGGTGTACGGCCGAAAGCAGGTGGACCCATTGGGCCACGTAGTCGCGCTGGACCCGCAGCAGTTCGGCCTGGTCCTGCTCGGGCAGGTTCAGCGGGTCACCGGCGAAGGCGACGGACAGCTCCGCGGATCCGGTCAGCGTGCGCACGTAGGACTCGGCGAGCCGCCGCAGTGCCTCGCGCTCGTCCGGCGGGGCGCTGGTGCGCAACGCGTGCTCGGCGCCCACGGCCAGCCGGTCCGCCGCACGGCGGCAAATCGCGATCACCAGCGCGGACTTCCCGGCGAAGTGCCGGTAGACGCTGGGGCCGCTGATCCCGGCCGCGGCGCCGATCTCCTCCATGCTCACCGCGTGGAAACCGCGCTGGGAGAACAGTTCCGTCGCCGCTGAGAGCAGTTGCTCACGACGGGAGGTCTGGCCGATGCCGGGCGATACGGGCCCAGTCACCGCCTCGGGAGCCGGGGGCAGGTCCGTGTGCAGGACCCGCCGCGCCAGGTCGACCAGCAGCTGCGCGAACCGGCGCTTCGCGACGCTCGTGTGGTGCACCGAGACGCTGCCGAACACGCTCAGTCCGGCCCAGCACAGCAGTTCCGCGTCCTCCGGCGTCAGCTCCGGGCGCCCCAGTTGCAGTGACTTGGCCCACGACGCGAGCACCTCGCCCGAGCGCCGCCGGATCTCGCGGCGGTCGTCCCGGGGCAGGTGCTTGCCTTCCCAGCGCCAGAGCGCGGCGATCTCCCGGCGTTCGACGGCCTGCCCGGCCAGGCAGGTGAGCAAGGTCTCGATCTGCTCCGGGCCGGGCACCGAGCTGTCGGACACCGCCGAGGCCGTCGCGGCCTCCATGTCGTCGATGCCGGAGAGCACCACGTGCGCGAGGATCGCCTGCTTGTCCGCGAAGTGCCGGTACAGCGCCGGTCCGGTGACCCCGGCCGCGGCGGCGATGTCGTTGATGCCCACCCCGTGGTAGCCCCGCGCGCGGAACAGCTCGGCGGCCACTCCGGCGAGCTGGTTCTTGCGATCGCGTGGCCGTTTGCCACGGGCGGGCGTAGGTTCCATAGGTGAACACACTCTAGCGAGTGTCGATTGGCTCGCAACCCATTGACACCCTGGGGTTTGGGGGGACTAAGTTAGTCAGTATTAGCGTTACTGACTAGTACAGTACCCGTGTGAAGTCCCAGTACCGGAGGATTCTGTTGTGAGCAGTGAGGCGTACATCTACGAGGCGCTCCGCACGCCTCGCGGCAAGAACAAGGGCGGTGCGCTGCACGGCACCAAGCCGGTCGACCTGGTGGTCGGCCTGATCAACGAGCTGAAGGTGCGTCACCCCGACCTCGACCCCGCGGTGATCGACGACATCGTGCTCGGCGTGGTCTCGCCGGTCGGTGAGCAGGGCGGGGACATCGCCCGCACCGCCGCGCTGGTGGCAGGCCTGCCCGAGACGGTCGCGGGCGTGCAGCTGAACCGCTTCTGCGCCTCCGGCCTGGAGGCCACGAACATCGCCGCGCAGAAGGTGCGGTCCGGCTGGGACCGCCTGGTGATCGGCGGCGGCGTGGAGTCGATGTCGCGGGTACCGATGGGTTCGGACGGCGGCGCGCTGTTCATGGACCCGGCCACCGCCTACGACAACTACATCGTGCCGCAGGGCATCGGCGCCGACCTGATCGCCACCATGGAGGGCTTCTCGCGCGAGGACGTGGACGCGTTCGCCGTCCGCTCGCAGGAGAAGGCCGAGGCGGCCTGGTCCGGCGGCTACTTCTCGAAGTCGGTCGTGCCGGTCAAGGACATCAACGGCGTGACCATCCTCGACCACGACGAGCACCGCCGCCCCGGCACCTCGGTCGAGGGCCTGGCCAAGCTCAAGCCCGCCTTCGCCGGCATCGGCGACATGGGCGGCTTCGACGCGGTGGCGCTGCAGAAGTACCACTCGGTCGAGCGGATCGACCACGTGCACACCGGCGGCAACTCCTCGGGCATCGTCGACGGCGCCGCGATCGTGCTGGTCGGCGGTGAGGAGATCGGCAAGCAGTACGGCCTGACCCCGCGGGCGCGCATCGTCGCCACCGCCTCGGTCGGTTCCGAGCCGACGATCATGCTGACCGGGCCCACTCCGGCCACCAAGAAGGTGCTGGCCACCGCCGGGCTCACGGTCGACGACATCGACCTGTTCGAGCTCAACGAGGCCTTCGCCTCGGTGGTGCTGAAGTGGATGAAGGACCTGAACCTGCCCGAGGAGAAGGTCAACGTCAACGGCGGCGCCATCGCCATGGGCCACCCGCTGGGCGCCACCGGCGCGATGCTGGTCGGCACCGTGGTGGACGAGCTGGAGCGCCGTCAGGCTCGCCGCGCGCTGGTCACCCTGTGCATCGGCGGCGGCATGGGTGTCGCGACCATCATCGAGCGGGTGTGAGGAAAGAGATGACCGAAGCGAAGACGATCCGCTGGGAAAAGGACGCCGATGGCATCGTCGTGCTCACCCTGGATGACCCGAAGCAGTCGGCGAACACGATGAACGCCGACTTCCGCGAGTCGCTCGGGGTGGTCGTCGACCGCCTGGAAGCGGAGAAGGACTCGATCACCGGCGTGGTGCTCACCTCGGCGAAGAAGACCTTCTTCGCCGGTGGTGACCTCAACGACCTGATCCAGGCCAAGCCGGAGAACGCGGCCGAGATCACCGAGAGCAGCGGGCAGATGAAGGCCCAGATGCGGCGGCTCGAGCAGCTCGGGCGGCCGGTCGTGGCGGCGATCAACGGGGCCGCCCTCGGCGGTGGCCTGGAGCTGGCGCTGTCCACCCACCACCGCATCGCGGCCGACGTGAAGGGCAGCCAGATCGGCCTGCCCGAGGTCACCCTCGGCCTGCTGCCCGGTGGCGGCGGCGTGGTGCGGACCGTGCGGCTGCTGGGCATCCAGAGCGCGCTGCTGAACGTGCTGCTGCAGGGTCAGCGGCACAAGCCGGCGAAGGCGCTGGAACTGGGCCTGGTGCACGAACTGGTGGGCAGCGTCGACGAGCTGCTGCCCAAGGCCAAGGAGTGGATCAAGGCCAACCCCGAGGCCGTGCAGCCGTGGGACGTCAAGGGCTACAAGATCCCGGGCGGCACCCCGTCGAACCCGAAGTTCGCGGCGAACCTGCCCGCGTTCCCGGCCAACCTGCGCAAGCAGATCAAGGGCGCGAACATGCCGGCGCCGCGGGCGATCCTGTCCGCCGCGATCGAGGGCTCGCAGGTCGACTTCGACACCGCGCAGCTGGTCGAGACCCGGTACTTCGTGCACCTGGCGACCGGCCAGGTGGCGAAGAACATGACCAAGGCGTTCTTCTTCGACCTGCAGCACATCAACTCCGGCGGTTCGCGGCCGGACGGGTTCGAGAAGTTCACCGCGAAGAAGGTCGGCGTGCTCGGCGCCGGGATGATGGGCGCGGCGATCGCCTACGTCTCGGCGAAGGCCGGGATCGACGTGGTGCTCAAGGACGTTTCCCAGGAAGCGGCCGAGAAGGGCAAAGGCTACGCGGTCAAGCTGGAGCAGAAGGCGCTCTCGCGGGGCAAGACCACGCAGGAGAAGTCGGACGAGCTGCTCGCGCGCATCAAGCCGACCGGTGACCCGGCCGACTTCGCCGGTGTCGACTTCGTGATCGAGGCCGTCTTCGAGAGCGTCGAGCTGAAGCACAAGGTGTTCGGCGAGATCGAGAGCATCGTCAACCCGGACGCGGTGCTGGGCTCGAACACCTCGACGCTGCCGATCACCTCGCTCGCCGAGGGCGTGCAGCGGACCGAGGACTTCATCGGCATCCACTTCTTCTCACCGGTGGACAAGATGCCGCTGGTCGAGATCATCTGCGGGGAGAAGACCTCGCCGGCGACGCTGGCCAAGGTCTTCGACTACACCCTGCAGATCCGCAAGACCCCGATCGTGGTGAACGACAGCCGCGGCTTCTTCACCTCGCGGGTGATCGGCACGTTCATCAACGAGGCCGTCGCCGCGCTGGGCGAGGGCGTCGAGCCGGCGTCGATCGAGCAGGCCGGCACGCAGGCCGGGTACCCGGCGCCGCCGCTGCAGCTGATGGACGAGCTGACGCTGACCCTGCCGCGCAAGATCCGGCTGGAGACGAAGGCGGCCGTCGAGGCGGAGGGCGGCACCTGGAACGGGCACGCCTCCGAGGCGATCATCGACCGGATGGTGGAGGAGTTCGACCGCAAGGGCCGGTCCTCCGGTGCCGGGTTCTACGAGTACGACGACGAGGGCAAGCGCACCGGGCTGTGGCCGGGCCTGCGCGACGCGTTCAAGTCGGGCACCGGTGACGTCCCGTTCGAGGACCTCAAGGAGCGCATGCTCTTCGCCGAGGCTCTCGAGACGGTGAAGTGCTTCGACGAGGGCGTGCTGACCTCGGTGCAGGACGCGAACATCGGGTCGATCTTCGGCATCGGGTTCCCGGCGTGGACCGGTGGTGTCATCCAGTACATCAACCAGTACGAGGGTGGTCTGGCCGGGTTCGTGGCGCGGTCGCGTGAGCTGGCCGAGCGCTACGGCGACCACTTCCTGCCGCCGGAGTCCCTGGTGGCGAAGGCCGAAAAGGGCGAGATCTACGAGTAGCCCCTGGTAGTCCCCAGTGGCCCTGCCGGTTCGCCGGTAGGGCCACTTTTTTGCGTTCGGGAGGTATGGTTTGGCTATAGTGCTAGGTAGCTAGATAAACAGAGAAAGGGGACTCCATGTTGAGACGTCTGGTGGCCTTGGCCGGGGTGGCGGTGCTCGCGGTCGGCGGGATGCCCGCGTCCGCGGCCACCGATCTGCACCTGCTGAAGCCGACGGGGGTGCTCCCGGTCGGGACGACCACGCTGCACCTGGTGGATTCGTCGCGCCCGGACACCTGGGTGCCGGAGGCGGGGCCGCGCGAGCTGATGGTTTCGCTGCGGTACCCGACTTTCGTGTCGCACGGGCAGCGCGCGCAGTACATGACCCCGCTGGAGTCGGAGCTGCTGCTGAAGGAAGCGGAGATCACGACGCTGCCGTTCGACCTGCTGAGCCGCACGCGGACGCATTCCGTGGCGGGTGCGGCGCCGATGGGCCGGTGGCCGCTCGTGGTGCTTTCGCCGGGCTTCGGCAAACCACGCGCCACGCTGTCCGGTCTGGCCGAGGACTTGGCGAGCCACGGATACGTGGTGGCCGTGGTCGAGCACACCTACGAAAGCGTCGCCACGACCTTCCCGGATGGGCGGGTGACCCAGTGCGTTGCCTGCGAAATAGTGCGCACGCCGGAGAACGTGCACGAGTTCTGGAAGAAGATGCACGATGGCCGGGCGGCTGATGTTTCGTTCGTGATCGACTCGCTACTGGCGGACTACGGACGCTCCATCGACGGCTCGCGCATCGCGATGGCCGGTCATTCGGCGGGCGGCGCGAGCGGCATCCACTCGATGCTCGCGGACCCGCGGATCAAAGCGGGCATCAACATCGACGGCATGCAGGACGGTCCGGCGCAGATCGACCTTTCGCGTCCGTTCCTGTTCCTGGGGCGGGCGGAACAGTACACACCGGGGGTGAGCGAGCAGGCCGGGACGTGGGAAGCGGCGTGGTCGCAGTTGGCTGGGTGGAAGCGATGGCTCGTGGTCGCCGGCGCGGAGCACGGTTCGTTCACGGATGTGGGTTTGCTGGGGGATCAGGCCGGGTTGGACGGTGGTGGGGAGCTCTCCGGTGAACGCACTTCGGTGATTACGCGTCGATATGTTCGGGCGTTCGTTGATGAGCATTTGCGTGGGGTTCCGCAGGTTTTGCTGAACTCGCCTTCTTCGCGGTATCCGGAGGTCGCGTTTTGTTCTCCGGGGGTGGGTTGTGGGTAGGGGAACCACCCCGCTGTTTTAGTGTGACTACGGCGGGGATCGGTTTGTCAAGGCGGGAAAGCGTGCCTTGACAAACCGATCCCCGCCGTGTTTTTGGCTTTGGGTCGAGGTGGAGGGGGGAGTGTGGGCGGACGGCTGGGTTCGGTGCCCGGGTCCCGTTTCTGCTGCCCTCGGTCTTTTGTCGCCGGTCTCCTTTGTCGACCGGGTCCCGTTTCTCTGCCCGGGTCGCCTTTGCTGCCGGGGCCCGGTTCCTCTACTTGGGCAGCTTTGCTGTCCGGGTCACCTTGGCGGTCCCGGGTTACGTTGAGGGACACGAATGTGGCTTTGGGGGCGGAATCCGCCCCCAAAGCCACATTCGTGTCGGTGGTTCGCGAGGCTAACGGTCGCGCCAGTGGAGTGGGGAGATGTTCACGGCGGCTTCGGTGATGGCTCGTGCGTCCGGCTTGTCGAGGTGGGCGCGTGCGGTGTGCGGGAGATCGCCGGTGCGGATCTCCTGGCTGTCGTGCCAGATGGCGAGGTATGCGGTCCGCGCAGGGTCGCCGCCTTCCTCGGCGGCGATCAGTCCGGCCAGCTGCGCGACCGGAGGCTGTGCTCACCGATCGACTCGGGATCCCCGACCCCGGCGTGCCACCAGCCCGCACGCCGCATCCGCTTCATGATCCCCAGCTCATACCCGAACGCGGCCAGCGCCTCGTCGTCGTCAGGCACCTGCACTCCTCATCGATCCGGTGCGCGGGGTTCAGGGGAGGGGTTGCAGGTCTACGACTACGGCGGTGGCGTTGTCGGTGCTGCCCAGGGTGTGGGCGGTGTGCACGAGGTCCGTGGCGGCGGCGTGGGGGTCGTGGGCGGCGGAGAGGAGGGTTTTGACGGCGGGCATGCTGAGCGTCTTGTGCACACCGTCCGTGCACAGCAGGAGACGGCCGCCGCGGACGGGGGTGTAGGCGCGGCCGATGTCCGACTCGCGTGCGGTGCGGACGGAGTCCGTGACGACGTGTTCCATGCGCGCGGAGGGCACCAGGTCCTGCGAGCGCCAGAATTCCGCGAGCGTGTGGTCGACCGTCAGCTGTGACAGCACGCGCCCGTTCCACCGGTACAGGCGGCAGTCACCCACCCAGGCGATGTCGGCCAGCGCCTCTTCCGGGGGCGTTCAGGGGCGGCAGGATGGCCACGATGAGCACGCAGTCCGCCTGCTTCTCGTCGAACTGCGTCCGCAGTTCTTCCTGCGCGGCAAGCAAACCGGCGTACGCCCCGGAACGTGCACCGGCTTCGGCGGCGACTCGGGCCGACAGGCGCGCGGCCCTGGCGGCGAGCAGGTGGTCGCCGACGCCGTCGGCCACCACGAAAGCCGTGCGGCCCGAGACCGCGTCGGTGTGGGTGGCGACCGCGTCGGCGTTGATCGACCGCGGGCCCCGCCTGCTCACCGAATCCGACATCGGGCGATGGCCGAGGGGCAACTGGAGCGTGGTCATCATGGCCGGCCTCCTCACGGTACGTCCGGGCCCCGCCCGGTACACCTCAAGTGAACCCGGCGAAACCGTCAGTTACCGAAGATCTCTCTGAGAAGACCCTGTGAAAATCAGACCAGCGGCGGCACGATCGTGTCGATCAGGTGCGGACCCGGCTCCGCCAGTGCCCACGAGAACGCGTCGGCCAGCTCTTCGGCCGTCGTCGCGCGGCGGGCGGGCACGCCGAGGCCCTCGGCGATCTTCACGAAGTCCATGTCCGGACCGGACAGGTCCAGCAGCTCCTGCGCCTTCGGGCCGGACCCCTCCGCACCCACGCGCTGCAGCTCCATCCGCAGGATCGCGTAGGCGCGGTTGTTCAACAACACCGTGGTGACGTTGGACTTCTCCCGCGCCTGCGTCCACAGCGCCGAAATCGTGTACAGCGCGCTGCCGTCGGACTGCAGGTTGATCACCGGCCGGTCCGGTGCCGCGATCGCCGCGCCGGTGGCCACCGGGATGCCCTGCCCGATCGCGCCACCGGTCAGCGTGAGCACGTCGTGGCGCGGGGCGCCCGCGGTCGCCGCGGGCAGCAGGACGCCGGAGGTGTTGGCCTCGTCGGCGATGATCGCGTTGTCCGGCAGCAGCGCGCCGATCACCTCGACCCAGTTCTGCGGGGTCAGCGGGCCGCTCGGCAGCGCGGGCCGGGTTTCCTCCTGCAGCACGGGTTCGGTGTCCGCGGCGACCACATCGGCGAGGTCCTGCAGCGCACCGACCACGTCCGCGTCCAGCCCGGCCAGCGTGTGCACCTG
This sequence comes from Saccharothrix sp. AJ9571, assembly GCF_021725495.1. NCBI lineage: Bacteria > Bacillati > Actinomycetota > Actinomycetes > Pseudonocardiales > Pseudonocardiaceae > Saccharothrix > Saccharothrix sp. AJ9571. The sequence continues at coordinate 3,716,368 of NZ_CP091382.1, forward strand.
CGCGCCTCCCGGCACCAGGTCGCTGGCCTTGCCCGGGTAGGCGAAGAACGAAACCGGCGCCTTCGTGCCCGCGATGATCACGTGCTTGACGCCCTGCAGCTGGTACTCCACGTGCTCGGCCAGATAACCGAGCCGCTCGATGGTGGGCAGTCCCGCACCCCGTTCGAGCCGCGCGGGGAAGACCTCGACGAACGGCTTCGCGCCGGTCGCCGCCGCGATCCGGCTCGCCGCCCGCAGCCCGGTCTCCCGGCATGCGGCGCCGCCGATCAGCAGCGCCACCTGCTCACCCGAGCGCAGCACCTCGGCGATCTGCCCGACGGTCGCCTCGTCCACTTCCTTCGGCACGCGGGCGGGCACCGGCGGGCAGGGCTTCCCGCCCTCACCCCAGGAGACGTCCGCGGGCAGGATGAGGTTCGCGATCCGGCCGGGCGCGTCCTGCGCGGCGGCGACCGCGGCCGCGGCGTCGGCACCGACGTCGGCGGTGTGGTCCGAGCGCCGCGTCCAGCCGTTCAGCGTGCCGGTGAGCGCCTCGATGTCGGATTCCAGTGGGGCGTCGTACTTCTTGTGGTCGATGGCGTGGTCGCCGATGACGTTCACGATCGGCGTGTGCGCGCGCTTGGCGTTGTGCAGGTTCGCCAGGCCGTTGGCCAGGCCGGGGCCCAGGTGCAGCAGGGTCGCCGCGGGCCGTCCGGCGATGCGCGCGTAGCCGTCGGCGGCACCGGTCACCGCGCCCTCGAACAGGGCGAGCACCCCGCGCATCTCCGGCACCGAGTCCAGCGCCGCCACGAAGTGCATCTCCGAGGTGCCCGGGTTGGCGAAGCACACGTCCACCCCCGCCTCGACGAGGGTGCGGATGAGGGACTGCGCGCCGTTCATGCTCACTGTGACTCCTGGTCGAAGAGAACCCCGGGGTTGAGGATGCCCAGGGGGTCGAAGGACTGCTTGATCCGGCGCATCAGCTCGATCTTCGCCGGGTCCTCCAGCTCGAGGAAGTGCGTCTTCTTGGCGTGGCCGATGCCGTGCTCACCGGAGATCGAACCGCCGACGGCCATGCCTGCCGCGAAGATCTCATGCAGCAGCGCGCGGCGCTTCGCCGGGTCCTTCTGGAAGATTCCCAAGTGGACGTTGCCGTCCCCGGCGTGCCCGCAGCCGACCGCGCCGGACTCGGCGGCGAGGGCCAGTTCGCGCACCTTGGTCAGGAAGGCGGGCATCTCCGCCCGCGGGATCACCACGTCGATCACGTCGTCCGCGCCGACCGACTTCGCCGTCCAGAACGCGTTCTCCCGCGCTTCGATCAGCTTGCGCGCGGACGGCCCCTCCAGCACGTACACGTCCGTGGCACCCAGTTCGGCGAGCAGTTCGCCGAGGGTCTGGATGTCCTCGTCCAGCCGGTCGTGGTCGCGGTTTTCCAGCGCCACCACCAGGTACGCCTGCGAGGCGTCCCTGACCTCGTCCGGCACGCCGAGCGCCAACTGTTCTTTGTAGACGATCGCGGCCATGGTCAGGTTGTCGATGTATTCCAGGATGTGCGGGTCCAGCCCGCTGGAAATGATCTTCGGCACCGCGCGCATCACCTGGCCGAGGTCGCCGAACGGGGCGAGCACGGTGGCGCCGTGGGGCAGGCGCGGGTGCAGTCGCACGATCACCTCGGTGGCCAGCGCGAGCGTGCCCTCCGAGCCGATGATCAGCTGGGTGAGGTCGTAGCCGGTGGAGGTCTTGGAGGTCTTGCCGCCGGTGCGGATCAGTTCACCGCTGGGGAGCGCGGCTTGCAGGCCGAGCACGTTGTGCCGGGTGACGCCGTACTTCACCGCGCGCATGCCGCCCGCGTTCGTGCCGACGTTGCCGCCGATGCTCGCGCTCAGCTCGCCGGGGTAGACGGTGTAGGACAGCCCGGCCGCGGCGGTCTTTTCGTCCAGTTGGGCCAGGGTGACGCCGGGCTGCACCACGGCGACGTGGTTGTCGGCGTCGATCTCGAGCACCTGGTTCATCCGCTCGAAGGAGATGAGCAGGCCGTCCGGCCGCGGACGCGCCGCGCCGGACAGGCCGCTGCCCGAGCCGCGGGCGGTCACCGGGACCCGGTGCTCGACGGCGGCCTTGAGCAGTTCCGCGGTTTCCTCGGCGGTGGCCGGTTTGGCCACGTAGCGGGGTTTCTGCGGCTCCACGGTGAGGCATTCGTCGTGGGCGTAGTCCTCGCCCACGGCCTCCCCGGTGAGCACGTTGGCTTGGCCGACGATGTCGGTGAGGCGTTGCTCGAAACCCCCGGGACCGCTGTCGTTCATGACGGTGTCGACCGTCCTCTCACCTCTGCGCCGAGACCTGGCTACCGCAGGGTAGTACGGGCCGGACGAATCCCGCTATGAAACCTTTTCACGTTTGGGGTGGGTGGTTTAGGGCCGCCCCGGTTTTTTTATTGTGACTACGGCGAAGACCTCGATGTCAAGGCGGGAGAGATGCCTTGACATCGAGGTCTTCGCCGTGTTTTTGGCTGTGGACCGGGGCGGGGTGGGGGTCTGGGCGGGTCCTTTGGTGGGGTGCCCGGGCGGCGGTTGCTCTGGTGACATCGCGGGGGTGCGAGTGTGTGGTTCGGCTACCTGAGTGTGTGGTTCGGGTGCCTGGGTGTGTGGTTCGGGTGCGCGAGTGTGTGGTTCGGGTGTTGGGGTGTGCGACTCGCCCGGGGTGGGGGTGTTCCGGGGCGAGTCGTGTCCGTACTTGGGTGGCTTAGGTCTCTGCGCGGGCGAAGGAGAGAGTTTCGCCTTCGACGCCGCGGAGCCAGAGGTCCTGTGCGGCCGCGGCGATCTCGGGCAGGCCCTCCTCGATCGTGGCGAACACGTTGCCGGGCACCCAGCCGGCGTCGCCGTTGATCAGCAGGTTGTTGCGGCCGTAGAAGATCGCGAGGTCGGTGGCGCCCTGGTCGCTGTGGGCCTCGCTGCCCTCGTCGTAGCCGTACGCCGGGTTGCCGATTTCCCACGCCTCGAAGCCGAAGTACACGACGTCACCCGGGATCGGGGTGACGGTCGGGTTCTCCCGGCCCGGCTTGGGCTGGGCGAACGGCGGCACGAGCGTGTAGACCTCGTTGCGCGCGTACTTCGCGTGGTAGGCCGAACCGCTCTGCGGCAGCGCGTTCCACACCGCTTCGCAGGTGCGCGGGGCTTCGGCGTCGAGCAGCCGGGCGCGGCAGGAAACGCCGCGCTTGTCCAGCGTGATGGTGATGTAGCGGGCCAACGAAGATTCTCCTCAGCTCTTGGTGACGGTGTCGACGACCTCGGCCCAGATGCCCAGCGCCTCGTCGACCTGCTCGGCGGTGACCACCAGCGGCGGGATCATCCGGACCACGTTCATCCAGGCACCGCAGGTGAGCAGCAGCAGCCCGCGCTCGGTGGCGGCCTTCTGCGCGGCCTGCGCGGTGACCGTGTCCGGCTCGCCGTCCGCGGTGGTGAACTCCGAGCCGACCAGCAGCCCGAGTCCCCGCACGTCGCCGATCGCCGGGGTCTTGTCCCCGATCAGCCGGGCGCCGTCGAGCAGCTGCGTGCCGCGCTCGGCGGCGTTGGCGACCAGGCCCTCTTCGGCGATCACGTCGAGCGTGGCGCAGGCCGCCGCGCACGAAACCGCGTTGCCGCCGTAGGTGCCGCCCTGCGAACCCGGCCACGCCTTCGCCATCAGCTCCTGCGACGCGGCGATGCCGGACAGCGGGAAGCCGCTGGCCAGGCCCTTCGCGATCAGCACGATGTCCGGGCGGACGTCGAAGTGGTCGTGGCCCCAGAACTTGCCGGTGCGGCCGAACCCGGTCTGCACCTCGTCGAGCACCAGCAGGATGCCGTGCTTGTCGGCGCGCTCGCGCAGCCCGGCCATGAACTCGGTGTTCGCCGGCACGTAACCGCCCTCGCCGAGCACCGGCTCGACGAAGAAGGCGGCGACCTCGTTCGGCGCGGTGATCGTGGCGAACAGGTAGTCCAGCTCACGCAGCGCGAACTTCGTCGCGGTCCGCTCGTCCCAGCCGTAGTGGTAGGCGTACGGGAACGGCGCCACGTGCACGCCCGACATCAACGGCGAGAAGCCCGCGCTGAACCGCGTGCCCGACGTGGTCATCGACGCGGCGGCGACGGTCCGGCCGTGGAAACCGCCCTGGAACACGATCACGTTCGGCCGCCCGGTCGCCTGGCGCGACAGCCGGAGCGCGGCTTCCACCGCTTCACTGCCGGAGTTCGAGAAGAACAGCGAGTCCAAACCGGACGGCAGCACGCCGCCGAGGCGCTCGGTCAGTTCGAGCAGCGGCTTGTGCATCACGGTGGTGTACTGCCCGTGGATCAGCTTGCCGATCTGCTCCTGCGCCGCCGCGACCACCCTGGGGTGGCAGTGGCCGGTGCTGGTCACCCCGATGCCCGCGGTGAAGTCCAGGAACCGCCTGCCTTCGCTGTCGAACAGGCAGGTGCCCTCGCCGTGGTCCACGACGACCGGGGTGGCCTGCTTGAGCAGGGGGGAGAGCTGGGCCATGGCAGCGGTGCTCCTTTGGACGAAGGTTGCGTGCGCGGCCGGTCGGGTAGCCGATCGGGTGCACACCGAGGATCTCTTGTCGATTGTTGACAATATGCATAGCATGGCCCTCGGACCGGGCGCAATGAACGCGGACAGGAGCGGTAGTGATGGGCGAGATCAGCGAGGCCGGGGTCGTCGACACGGTCGCGAAGGAACTTTTCATCGGCGGCAAGTGGACCGCCGCGGAAGGTGGCCGGACCTTCCCGGTGCTCGATCCGTCCACGGGTGAAGCGCTGTGCGAGGTGGCCGACGCCTCGCCGGCGGACGGCATGGCGGCGCTCGAAGCGGCGACGGCCGCGCAGGCCGAGTGGGCGAAGACGGCACCGCGCGAGCGCGGCGAGATCCTGCGCCGGGCCTACCAGGCGCTGGTGGACCGCACCGAGGAACTCGCGCTGCTGATGACACTGGAGATGGGCAAGCCGCTGGCCGAGTCGCGGGGCGAGATCGCCTACGCCGCGGAGTTCTTCCGCTGGTTCGCCGAGGAGGCGGTCCGGATCGGGGGCGACTATTCGGTGGCGCCCAACGGATCCGGCCGATTCCTGGTGGCCAAGCAGCCGGTCGGGGTGTCGCTGCTGATCACCCCGTGGAACTTCCCGATGGCGATGGGCACGCGCAAGATCGGCCCGGCGGTGGCGGCCGGCTGCACGATGATCATCAAGCCCGCCGCGCAGACGCCGCTGTCGATGCTGGCGCTGGCCGACATCCTGGCCGAGGCCGGGCTGCCCGAAGGCGTGCTGAACGTGCTGACCACCAGCGACTCCGGTGGCGTGATGGAGCCGCTGATCCGCGACGGCCGCGCGCGCAAGCTGTCCTTCACCGGGTCCACCGCGGTCGGCCGGAAGTTGCTGGAGCAGTGCGCCGACAAGGTGCTGCGGACCTCGATGGAACTGGGCGGCAACGCGCCGTTCATCGTCTTCGACGACGCCGACCTCGATGCCGCGCTCGAAGGCGCGATGCTGGCGAAGATGCGCAACATCGGCGAGGCGTGCACCGCGGCCAACCGGATCTACGTGCAGAAGGGCGTCGCCGCCGAGTTCGCCCGCCGCCTGACCGAGAAGATGTCCGCGCTGCCGATGGGCCGCGGCACCGAGGACGGCGTGGTGGTCGGCCCGCTGATCGACCGGGCCGCGGTGGACAAGGTCAGCGGCCTGGTCCGCGACGCCGTCGAGCGCGGTGCCAAGGTGCTCACCGGTGGGGCCACTGTGGACGGTCCGGGGAACTTCTACCAGGCCACCGTGCTCACCGAAGTACCGCTGGACGCGGAAATGGCCACCGAGGAGATCTTCGGCCCGGTGGCGCCCATCTACATCTTCGACACCGAGGACGAGGTGCTCGCCGCGGCCAACGACACGGAATACGGCCTGGTCAGCTACCTCTACACCAGCGACATCAAGCGGGCGCTGCGGGTTTCCGAGCGGCTCGAGTCCGGCATGGTCGGGCTGAACCAGGGCCTGGTGTCGAACCCGGCCGCGCCGTTCGGCGGCATCAAGGCGTCCGGGCTGGGCCGCGAGGGCGGCAAGTTCGGCATCGACGAGTTCCTGGAGACCAAGTACATCGCGGTGAGCCTGTGACCGAGTACAAGATCGCGAGCATCCCCGGCGACGGCATCGGCGTCGACGTCACCATCGAGGCGCGCAAGGTGCTCGACCGCGCGGCGAGCCTGAACGGGTTCTCCTTGCGGTGGACCGAATTCGACTGGAGCTGTGAACGGTTCGCCGAGACCGGGCGGATGATGCCGGAGGACGGGGTTTCGCAGCTGTCCGCCTTCGACGGGATCTTCCTGGGCGCGGTCGGCTTTCCCGGGGTACCGGACCACGTTTCGCTGTGGGGCCTGCTGATCCCGCTGCGTCGGGCGTTCGCGCAGTACGTGAACCTGCGGCCGGTGCGGTTGCTGCCGGGGACCACCTCGGCGCTGGCCGGGCGGTCGGCGGACGAGCTGGAGATGGTGATCGTCCGGGAGAACTCCGAGGGCGAGTACTCCCAGCTGGGCGGGCGGCACAACACCGGGCAGCCGGGGGAGTTCGTGCTGCAGGAGTCGGTGTTCACCAGGGTCGGCGTGGAGCGGATAATCCGGTACGCCTTCGAGCTGGCGAAGACCCGCACCGGGCGGGTGTGCTCGGCGACCAAGTCGAACGGGCTCATCCACTCGATGCCGTACTGGGACGAGATCTTCGCGGAGATCGCCGCCGAGTATCCGGATGTCCACAGTGAACAGTGCCATGTGGACGCACTGGCGGCGCGGATGGTGCAGCAGCCGGACCGGCTGGACGTGGTGGTCGCGTCCAACCTGTTCGGCGACATCCTCAGCGACCTGGCCGCGGCGGTGACCGGCGGGCTGGGCATGGCGCCGTCGGGCAACATCAACCCGCCGGGCGACCACCCGTCGATGTTCGAAGCGGTGCACGGCAGCGCACCGGACATCGCCGGCCAGGGCATCGCCAACCCGGTCGCCCAGGTGCTCGCCGGCGCGATGATGCTCGACCACCTCGGCGAGCCAGGCGCGGCGCGTGCCATCAACTCGGCCGTCGAAAAGGTACTCGCCGACGGCTCGGTAGCCACCCCGGACCTCGGCGGCAACTCCACCACCACCGACCTGGGCACCGCCATCACCAATGCCCTGACCTGACCGGGCTCTGACACGAATGTGGCTTTGGGGCCGATTCCGCCCCCAAAGCCACATTCGTGTCCCACCCGTCCAACGCGGAACTCACCTTCCCGAACGTGGCACTCGCGCGCCTGAACGTGGAGTTCGCCTGCCCCAACGTGGGACTCGCGCTCCCGAGTGTGGGACTCGGCTGCCTGAACGTGGAACTCGCCCGAAGCCCCCGCCCCCGCGAGTCCCACACTCAGGCAGCCGAACTCCACGTTCAGGAGGCCGAACTCCACACTCAGGTAGGCGAGTCCCACGTTCAGAAAGCTGAGTTCAACGTTCGGGGAGCCGAGTTCGACACTTGGGGCGGGCCCGGGCGAGGGGGAGTGCCCAGACCTCCCCTTCCATCCCGGTCCGAAGCCAAAACCCTCGCCGTAGTCACACTAAGAAACCGGGGTGGTGCCCACTGCTGCTGGGGTCCGGCGCAAAGCGGCAGCGGTGAGAACCAAAACCCCACCCAGGCACAGCCACGCGAAGACATCGCCGACTGAGCTGTAGACGGTGGCGGTACGAGCCTGGAGGGGGAGGTTCGCCACGAGGGTCTGCTGATCGGTGCGGAACCAGTCGGTCTCGGCGAGTACCCGGCCTTGCGCGTCCACGGCGGTGGACAGGCCGTGTGCCGAATCGCGCAGCATCGAGTAGCCGTATTCGACGTTGCGGAAGACGGCCTTTTCCGCGTGCAACTCGGAGAACTCGGCCCAGTCGTTGGCGGGGACCAGCAGCAGGTCCGCGCCCTTGTCCGCGGCTTGGCGCATGAGGTGCGGGAAGTCGGCGTCGTAGCAGATGGCGCCGGCGATCCGGCCGTACGGGGTGTCCACTGTGGGCAGATCACCGGGGCCGGGGGTCATCGGCTCCATGGGCGTCGGCTCGCTCTTGTCGTAGGTCCAGGCGACCTGGCCTTCGGGGGTGATCATGGTGCTGACGTTGCGGATGTTGGGTGCCTCGCCGGTGTACAGGGCGTAGGCGATGTTGATGTACGCGCCGGTTTCCCTGGCGATCACGGCGGTGCGGTCGAGCAGGTCGCGGTGGTCGCGTTCGAGGACACGGGCGTGGGTTTCCGGCCACAGCACGATCTTCGCGCCCGCCTTGGCCTGGGTGCGGGTCTGCTCGAGCAGGTCGTCGGTGACCGGGGCGAAGGCCGCGCTGGTGGCTCGCGGATCGGCGGCCACGACGTCCGCGGCTCGCCAGTACTTGAGGTCCATTGAGGACTGAGCGTCCGAGGAAAGCTGGTCGGCGGCACGGGCCGGGCTCACCGCTGCGACGCGCACGGACTGCTCGGTGGGCGCGGAGAAGACGAGCCGGGCGCCACCTGCGGCGAACACGGCCGCGAGCACGACGCCGTAGACCACGAACTTGCGCGCGTTGCGCGTTTCCCACGCCCACACGGCCGTCGAAGCGAACCAGCCGATGAGGAACGTGATGCCGTAGACACCGGTGACCGAGGCGAGTTGCAGGAGCGGGAGGTTGGCGTGCTGGGTGGAGCCGAGCGCGCCGAAGTCGCCGAAGCGGATGAGCACCGGGAACAGGTATTCGGCGGCGGCGAGCACGGTCGGGAAGACGAGGGTGCCGAGGAAGCCGGGCAGCCGCGGGGTGAGCAGCCGGTGCGCGACGAACGCGAGCCACTGGAGCAGCGTGAGCCCGGCGAAGGCGAGCAGCGCCTCGGGGACGAAGAGCAGTGAGGTCGCGGCGAGCCAGACGACCATGCCGATCGCGAGTGCGCCGAGCACTTTGAGCAGCCCGCGGCGCGCGGTGAACAGGAGCAGCGGGATGGCGAACAGCCACGCCGCGAGGGGACTGGCCCAGTTGGTGTGCACGGTCAGGACGAGCAGGGCCACTCCGGACCACCAGAGCCACTTCGATTCGGTCACCAGGCAACGGTACGAAGCGGGACCGGGGCGCCACAGTGCCCGAAGGACGCCACCCACCCCCGACTTTCGTCAGGTACCGGGTGCCGTGAAGGTGGCTTTCACAGCACCCGACATCGCGCCAAGGTCAGTGCAGCGAGGTGCCGGGCAGGAGGCGTTGGATGGCGTCTTCCATGTGTACTTCCAGCAGCTTCAGCACGGCCTCTTCGTCACCCGCGCGGATGGCCTTGATGAGCTGGTTGTGCTCGTCCACCCGTTCCTCGACCCGCTGGTAGGTCTGCTGCAGCATCGACAGGCACATCCGCGTCTCGATCAGCAGGGTCTGCGTCATCCGCATGAGCCGGCGGCTGCCGGATTCGGCGACGAGCACCTCGTGGAAGCGCAGGTCCGCGTCCGACAGGGCGGTCGGGTCGTCGTCGCTGGCGGCGGCCTCCATCGCGTGCACGATCTCGTCGAGTGCGGCGGCCGCCTTCTCCCGGTCACCACGCATGATGCGGATGGCCGCGGCCCGTTCGATCGCGGTCCGCGCGACGTAGATGTCGTACACGTCGTCCGGCTCGAGGTCGATCACGAACAGCCCGCGGTGTCGTTCGCTGCGCAGCAGGCCCTCCGACACCAGCCGCTGCATCGCCTCCCGCAGCGGCCCGCGCGAGACCTGGAACCGCGAAGCCAGTTCCGTCTCACCCAGCTGCGTGCCGGGTGGCAGCGCGCCGTTCATGATCGCGTCGCGGAGCTGCCGCGCGATGATGCCCGCGGTGGACTCCCGGCTCACCGGTTCGATGTCGGCCAGCGGCATGTCAATTTCCCTCGTCCCGGACCGTTCTCGTGAACAGAGCTCCCAGCTCGCCGGACGTCACCGAGACGCCGGCCTGCCGGAGACCTTCCCAGATGGTCACCTGGTTCGCGGTGAGAACCGGCTTTCCGAGCCGGTTTTCGATGGCTTCGAGCACGCCGAGCGTGCGCATCGCGGTGTCGGGCACCAGCACGGCGTCGGCGTCCGGGTGGTCGTGAGCCACCGCCAGCTCGACCACCGCCTCCGGGCTCAGTTCGCCGACCTCGGCCGCGGTGTCGATGCCCGCGCTCGACATGGTCAGCATTTCGACCCCGCCCGCGCCGAGGAACTCGACGAACAGCCGCGCCACGTCGTCGGGGTAGCTGGCGGCGACCGCCACCTTCCGCACGCCGAGCGCCTTGGCCGCCTCGACGAACGCGAAGGAGGTGCTGGTCGACGGCACCCCGGCGGCTTCGGCGAGCTGCTCGGCCTGCTTGCGCGCGCCTTCCCAGCCGTAGACGAAGCTGCCGCTCGTGCACGCCCAGACCACCGCGTCCGGCTTGTGCTCGGCCAGCAGCGCGGCGCCTTCCTTGAGGCGTTCGGGACTGCCGAGGTCGAGCAACTCCGGCACGGCGTGCAGATCGGTGCCGTAGATGTGCTCGACCGGCAGCTGGAACCCCGCGCCGAGGAGGCGTTCGGCCAGCGGGTAGTCGTCTTCGGCCGCGTGGTCCGGGTAGATGAAGCCGATCGTGGGCAAGCTCGAACACCTCCTGCAGATTGTCGACAATCCTAACGAACGACCCTAGGTCACGTCACGCAACCACTTCCCCGGCCCGACGATCGGCAGGTTCATCCGCTTCAGGCAGGCCCACATGGTGAGCTGGTTGGCGGTCAGCACCGGCTTGCCGAGCGCCGCCTCCAGCGGCTCGATCAGGTCGAAGGTCGGCAGGTTCGTGCAGCTGACGAACACCGCCTCGGCCTCGGAGTGGTCGGCGGCGAGGATGCGTTCGGCGATGGTCCGGTAGCTCACCTTCCAGATGCCGCCGCCGAGCCCGAGGTGGTCACTGGACACCGTTTCCACGTCCAGTTCGGCCAGGAATTCGTGCAGCTTCCCGGTCAGGTCCTCGTCGTACGGCGTCAGCACCGAGACTTTGTGCAGGTCGAGTCCTTGCAGCACCTCGGCGAGCGCGCCGGAGGTGGTGATGGCGTCGGGCGCGCCGGCGTCGCAGATCGCCTTGCACAGCGAACGCTCGTAGTGGATGCCGTTGACGAAGCTGCCCGACGTGCACAGGTACGCGACCACCTCTGGTTCCACGTGAAGCACGTCACGGGTGGCGGCGGCCAGGTGCCTGCTGTCGCTGACCAGTTGCGCCATCTCCATGCTCACCGGCACGGGTTCGTACGGCGTGCGTGCCAGGTGGAGGGACACCTCCATCGGGACCCAGCGCCACAATTCGCGTTCCAGTGCGAGGTCGAAGGGAGCGATCACGCCGATGCCCCGCTGGGCGAGCGGGCCGTCGAACACGGGCATTTCGAAATCCAAGGCCAAGCCTCCGCGGTGACGTCTTGGGGAATGCAGAGAGCCTCCGGGGTGGCTCCTCGGATTGTTGACAATCATACGACCGGTCCATACCGTGTCAACGGTGATCGGCACGGAATCCCCGGTGTTGGCGGTGCTGTGCGGCGACCGGCACCCCCCGGACATGGACAGCATCGAGCATCTGGCCGCGGTGCGTTATACCGGCGAGGCTGGTTTAAAGAAGGCGTTACACGGCGCTGACATCCTGTTCGTCTACGACTTCCTGTCCACCGCCGTGCCCGGCGCGTGGGAGGCGGCGGACCGGTTGAAGTGGTTGCACATCGCCAGCGCGGGCGTCGATCCGGTGTTGTTCCCCGGCCTGCGCGAGAGCGACGTCGTGCTGACGAACTCGCGCGGGGTCTTCGACGACGCCATCGCCGAGTACGTCCTCGGAGTGGTGCTCGCCTTCGCCAAGGACTTCGCCCGCTCGCGCCAGTTGCAACAGGAACGCACCTGGCTGCACCGCGAGACCGAGCGGATCGCCGGCCGTCGTGCGCTGGTGGTCGGCACCGGCCCGATCGGACGGTCGATCGCGCGCCTGCTGCGGGCCGCGGGGCTGGACGTGGCCGGCGCCGGACGCACGGCGCGCGACGCCGATCCCGACTTCGGCGTGGTGCGCCCGTCGGCCGAGCTGACCGATTACCTGGGCGAATACGACTACGTGGTCGCGGTGGCCCCGCTGACCGAGCAGACCAAGGGCATGTTCGACGCACGCGCCTTCGCCGCGATGAAGCCCGGTTCGCGGTTCATCAACGTGGGGCGGGGCGAACTGGTGGTCACCGAAGACCTGATCGCGGCACTGCGGGACGGTCGCCCGGCCGGTGCGGCGCTGGACGTGTTCGACACCGAGCCGCTGCCCACTGATAGTCCACTGTGGACCATGGAAAATGTGCTGATCTCCCCGCACATGTCCGGCGATTTCCTCGGCTGGCGCTCTACCCTGGTCGAGGTGTTCGCCGGGAACTTCGAGCGGTGGCGGACCGGGCAGCCGCTTCGTAATGTCGTGGACAAGCGTCTGGGCTACGTGCCGTCAGGCAGCAACTGAGGAGGACCATGAACGAGTCGGGGACCCTGCTGACGGCCAGTGAGCTCGTCGCGGCCTACGGGTCCGGCGAGCTGTCGCCGGTGGAGGCGACGCAAGCCTCCCTCGACGCGATCTCCGAGCGCGACGGTGAGCTCAACGCCTACTGCCTCGTCGACCGCGATTCCGCGCTGGAGCAGGCGAAACTGGCCGAGCAGCGGTGGCGCGACGGCAATCCGATCGGCTGGCTGGACGGGGTGCCGACCTCGGTCAAGGACATGTTCCTCAGCCAGGGCTGGCCGACGCAGCGGGGTTCGCGCTGCATCGACCCGGCCGGGCCGTGGGAGGTCGACAGCCCGGTCACCGCGCGCCTGCGCGAGCACGGATTGGTGCTGCTGGGCAAGACGACCACGCCCGAGCTGGGCTGGAAGGCCGTCACCGACAACACGCTGAACGGCATCACGCGCAACCCGTGGAACCCCGAGCTGACCGCGGGGGGTTCGAGCGGGGGCAGCGCGGCGGCCGTCGCGGCGGGCATGGGTGAGCTGTCGGTGGGCACCGACGGCGGTGGTTCGGTGCGGATCCCGGCTTCCTTCTGCGGGATCGTCGGGTTCAAGCCGACGCACGGGCGCATCCCGCTGTTCCCGGCGAGCCCGTTCGGGCCGCTGGGGCACGCCGGTCCGATGGCCCGGTCGGTGGACGACGTGGCGTTGCTGCTCGATGTGCTCGCGCTGCCGGACCACCGGGACCCGTCGGCGCTCCCGCCGCCGGTCAGCTCCTACCGCGAGGCCGTGCGGCGGGACGTGCGCGGGGTGAACGCCGCGTACTCGGCGAACCTGGGTTACGTGGACGTCGATCCGGAGATCTCGCGGATCGTGCTGTCCGTGGTGGCCGCGCTGGACGAGGCGGGGCTGCGGGTCGAGGAGACGGACCCGGGGTTCACGGATCCGCTGGACGCCTTCGACGTGCTGTGGTCCACGGGTGCGGCGAAGTGGCTGGACACCTTCCCCGAGGGGTCGGCGGAGCTGATCGACCAGGGGCTGCGCAAGGTCTGGGAGCACGGGCACACCTTCTCGGCGAGCGACTACCTCGAAGCGAGCGCGGTGCGGGCCGCGCTGGGCATCCACATGGGCGAGTTCCACCTGCGCCACGACGTGCTGATCACGCCGATGATGCCGATCTCACCGTTCGAAGCCGGGCACGACGTGCCGCCGGGCAGCGAATACCGGAGCTGGCCGGAGTGGACGCGGTTCACCTACCCGTTCAACCTGACGCAGCAGCCGGCGATCAGCGTGCCGATCGGGTTCACCGCGGCGGGGTTGCCGGTGGGGCTGCAGATCGTCGGGCCGCGGCACTCGGACGACCTGGTGCTGGCGGTGGCGAAGCTGGTCGAAGAGGTCAAGCCGTGGGCCACGGACCGCCCGGCGGCACCGCGGCGCTGACACCGCCCTCAAGCGGCGGCTGGTGGCGGTGGCACCGCGCCGGTCAGGTCGCTGGGGTGCGCGGTTCTGCGGGTCAGCGTGCGGATCTGCTTGCTGCACAAGGCGAGCGCGGTGCTCACCAGGACGAGCACCGCGCCGGCCAGCAGGGTGGTGTCCGCGCCGAAGCGCTGCGCCAGCGGGCCCGCGGCGATCTCGCCCACCGGCATCGCGATGAAGGAACCCAGCATGTCGTAGGAATACACGCGCGCCAGCTTGTCCTCCGGGATGTTCTCCTGGAGCGACACGTCCCACGCGACCACGAACTGCTCGATCGCGATCCCCGCCAGGAACATGGTGACCAGCAAGGGGATCAGCTGCGGTAGTTGGGCCAGCGTGATCAGCGGGATGGCCTCGACACCGATCACCGCGACGCCGATCAGCAGCGCGTGCCGTGGTTGCCAGCGCGCGGCGAGCACGCCGCCGATGAAGGCGCCCAGCGTCTGCGCGGCCAGGATGAAACCCCAGGCGGCACGGCCCACGGTCGCGTCCGCCACCGTCGGGCCGAGCACCGCGTGCCCGCCCATGATCACCGCGTTGACCACGGTGAACTGCGCGACCACCACCCACACCCACGAGCGGGCGATGAACTCGCGCCAGCCTTCGGCCAGGTCCTTGAGCGGGTGCGACCGCTCGGCTCGCACGCGCTGGGCGATCCGCACACCCCGGTAACCCGCTGCGGACACCAGGAAGATGGCCGCGTCGATCGCGATGGCCCAGCCCGCCCCGAGCCCGGCGGCGAGCATGCCGCCCAGCGCGGCGCCCAGGATGCGGCCGGTGTTCGAACCCATGCGCGCCAGCGCGTTCGCCGGGGTGAGCAGGCCGGCGGGCACGGTCTGCGGGGTCAGTGAAGCCGCGGCGGGCAGGGACATCGCGCTGACCGCGCCGTTGAGCGCGCTCAGCCCGAGCAGCAACGGGATGGAGGCGAAGCCGCCCAGCACGCTCGCGGCGATCAGGCCCTGCGTGACCGCGGCCGCGAGCCCGGTGCCCTGCAGGATCACCGCCCGCGGCAGCCGGTCGGCCAGCACCCCGCCGAACAGCAGCAGGATCACGTTCGCCAGCGACCGGACGCCGACCACCAGGCCGAGGTCGACCACCGAACCGGTCAGGTCGAGCACCGCGAACGCCAGTGCGACGGGCGCGATCGCGTTCGCCAGTTCGGCGCCGGTCCGCCCGGCGAGCAGCCACCGGAAACTGCGGTGCCGCAACGGTTCCCGCAGGCTCATGGCCTGGTCATTTCGAACAGCGCGACGGTGGCGCTCACGCGGCGCGTACCCGGCGAGCGGGGTGGGCGCGCGGCCGCGTGCAGGATCTTCCCGAGCTGGTGCGCGACTTCCACGGCCCGGTCCCAGTCGGCGGGCGCGAGCCAGACTTCCGCGTCCGTGACCGCGGAGCGGCCGCTCGGCACGCGGCTCTCGGTGCGTCGCCGCAGCTCATCGGCCAGGGTGGCGGCGAACAGCTGCTCGCCTTCCGGGTCGTCGTGGTCCCACGGCGGGCTGCCCCCGGGCACGTGCCGGTACCGCTTGGCCAGTCCACCTTGGATCCGGACTTCCTCGGCGATCACCAGCAGGCCCGCTTCGTGCAGCCGCCGCAGGTGGTAGCTCACGTTCGCCTGCGTCTCGCCCAGTTCGCGCGCGGCCTCGGCGGCGCTCATCGCGGTGCCCGTGAGCAGCGACAGGATGCGCAGGCGCAGGGGATGGGCGAGCACGCGCAGCCCGACCAGCTCGGCCTTCTCCGACATGGGGCGAGTATCGGAGGAGCCGCGAGCAACTGTCAAATGAACCTTTGGGGGTTGCCCGGCTCAGAGCGTGAACAGCGTGCCGTCGAGTGGGAGGTGGGCCCCGGCGGCCAGGATTTCCTTGTGCTCCGGGGAGTCCGGGGCCAGCGCCGGGTTCGTGTTGTTGAGGTGCGTGTAGGCCCAGCGCGTGCCAGTGCGGTTCCGGATGCGGGCGAGGCTCTCGGTGATCGGCACGTGGCCCATGGCGCGCTGCGCCTGCGAACCGACGCCGGCGTGCGTCGCCCCGGACATCTCGTCGGCCGCGTAGAAGGTGCCGTCGAGCAGCACGTGGTCCGCGCCCGCGACGAACTCGTCGAACCCCGGTGGCCAGGTCGCCAGGCAGGGCGCGTAGACGAAGACACCGCCGGTCGACGGGTCCTCGATGCGGTAGGCGACCACCCACGGGCCGTCCACAGTGGATTCACGCGCGTACTTGGGCTTCTTGTCGCTGACCGGGAGCGCGGAGACCCGGAGCCCGTCGATCTCCGGAGGAACCGGCGAGAAGGTCCAGTCGCCGTACCGGCCCACCGGCAGCGCGCCGCGAAGGGCGTGCAGCGCGGCATCCGGTCCCCAGACGCCGAACGACGGCGCCTCCCGCAACATGACCAGGCCCAGCGTGTGGTCCAGTTCGGCATCCGTGACCAGGGCACCGCGCAACGGGGTCTCGCGCGGGCCCGGTCCGGCACGCAGCACGGATGAGGCCAGGATCTGGGCACGGATGTCCGGTGAGGCGTTGATCAGGTACCACTCGCGGCCGTCCGCGCTGAACGCCACGCAGTCCTGGGTCCGGGGTGGAGCGTCCGAAGTGCACAGTGCGCACGCGCAGTTCCATTGCGGGAAGCCGCCTCCGGCGGCCGTCCCGAGCAGCAGCACCTTCACCGCGGCACCCGGCGAAGGACCAGCTCCGGCTCGACCGCGGGTGGTGGCGCGGCGAGGATGAGGTCGACGATCTCGCGATCCGGGGACCGCGAGCAGACCGGATCGGTCGACGCCGCGTCGCCGGTCAGCAGGAACGCCTGGCACCGGCAGCCGCCGAAGTCGGCGCCACGCCGATCACAGGACCGGCAGGTCTCGCTCATCCAGTCCTCCCCGCGGTAGGCGTTGAAGGAGGTCGAGCCGTACCAGATGTCGTGCAACGGTTTCCGGGTCACGTTGTCCAGGTCGAGCGTGGTGATCGCGGTGGCCGCCGGGCACGGCAGCACGTCACCGTTCGGCGCCACGGTCAGCTGCCGCGCGCCCCAGCCGTACATGCACGGCTTCGGGTACGGCTCGTAGTAGTCGGCGACCACGTAGATGATCTCCATGGTGCCGCGCAGGCGTTCGGTCGCGGCCCGGACGATCGGCTCGGCGACGGCGAGTTGTTCGCGCGTCGGCATCAACGCGGTCCGGTTCTTCAGCGCCCAGCCGTAGTACTGCGTGTTCGCCAGTTCCAGGCGGTCGGCGCCCATGCGCTCGGCGAGTGCGATGATCCCGGCGAGCTGGTCGTGGTTCTGCTTGTGCAGCACCACGTTCACGCTCAACGGCAACCCGGAGCGCTTGATCAGCGCGGCGGCGGCGAGCTTGTGCTCGTGCGCGCGGGTGCCGGCGAGCCGGTCCGCGCGTTCGGCGTCCGCGCCCTGCACGGACAGCTGGATGTGCGCGAGGCCGCGGTCGGCCAGGTCGTCGAGGCGCTTCCCGGTCAGGCCGAGGCCGCTGGTGACCAGGTTGACGTAGCAGCCGAGGTCGCTCGCGTGCGAGACCAGTTCCGGCAGGTCCGGCCGGGCCAGCGGTTCACCGCCGGACATGTGCACCTGCAGCACACCGAGGTCCCGCGCCTGCGACAACACGGAAAGCCATTGCCCGGTGTCGAGTTCGGCGTCCCTGGTGATCAGTTCGAGCGGATTGGAGCAGTACGAGCAGTGCAGCGGGCAGCGGTGGGTCAGCTCGGCGAGCATGCCCAGCGGCGGTTCGGCGGGCTTCACGTCCATTCGACCACCCGCCGTTCCTCCAGCCGGGACAGCACCCCGCTGATGTCCGCCTCGCGCACGCCGCGGTACTTCCGGCCGAGCGCCTCGGTGATGTCGGCGACGCTGGTCTCCCCGTCGCAGAGTTCGAGCACGGCGGCGGCGGTCTTGTTCGGCACCAGCACGCCTTCGGGGAACAACAGCACGTGCGTCTCGCGGACCTTGTCGTAGGTGAGCCGGACACCGCGGCGCAGTCGGGGTTTCACGCTCACTCCTTGCTCGCGGCGCGTTCGATGGCGTCCAGGATGGACCAGAGCACGTCGCACTTGAAGGACAGCGCGGCGAGCGCGGCTTCCTGCTGCTCCCGCGTGCGGCAGTGGGCCAGCACGAGGTCCACTGTGGCCTGTCCTTCGCCCGACACCGCGTCGATGCGGTTGGTGAAGTAGGCCAGGTCGGTGCGGTTGATCCAGTCGTAGTTGGCCAGCATGTCGGCCACCCGGCGCTTCATCAGGTGCCCGGAGAACATCTCGGTGAGCCCGGACGCGACCGCCTCGATCCACGGCTTCGTCCTGGCGAAGTTCACGTAGGCGTCCACGGCGAACCGGACGCCGGGCGCGACGTGCCGCTCGTCCAGCACCTCCTCACGACTGAGACCGACCGCCTCGCACAACCGCAGCCAGCGCTCGATGCCGCCTTCGCCCGGTGCGGCGCCGTCGTGGTAGACGAGCCGGGGCAGCCACTGCCGCCGCACCTCGGGCAGCGGGCAGTTGCTGATGATCGCGGCGTCCTTCTGCGGGATCATGCGCTGGTAGTACCAGCGGTTCGCGGCCCAGACCTTCAGCTCGTGCTCGGACAGCTCGCCGGCGTGCATCCGGTGGTGGAACGGGTGGGTGCCCCAGTAGCGGTGGGACAGTCCACGCAGGGCGGCGTCGAACTCGTCGTGGCTGAGCGGCGCGCTCATGGGACCTCCGGGTCGCGCTGGGGGAGCAGGCGAGGAGGCGGGGGCACGCGGGCCCCCGCCCGCCCGTCATTCCATGCGGGCCGCGTAGGCCGTGACTTCCATCGGCGTTTCGTACTCGACGAAGTCCGGAGTGGTCCAGACCTCAGTGGGTTCGATCATGCTGACTCCTCGGATCTCTGCGGACCGGGCATGACGACCCTAGAAGCGTCGCCGGACCGAAATCTAGGGAAGTCAGCTAATTTCTGACTGGTGTCAACCCTGCGTCCCGCTGATGGAGTAACAAAGCCGGGCTGAGGTCACCGAGGGTGAGCCACGCAGTGATCCGATGACTCGCGTGTCAGGGCTTGGCGACCGCGCTCTCCAGCTCGGCCAGCGCGGTGTCCAGGTGGGTGAGGATGCGCTGCAGGTGCGGCACGCTGCGGCGGCAGCCGGTGATGCCGAAGTCCAGGTTGTCCCCGTTGCTGGTCAGCGTGATGTTCAGCGCCTGGCCGTCGAGCAGCACCGAAGCCGGGTAGATCCCGTCGAGCTGCGCGCCGTTCCAGTACATGGTCCGGCGCGGGCCCGGCACGTTCGAGATGACCAGGTTGAACGGCGGGCGCGTGTTGTTGACGAACCCCGGGATGGTGGACGCGCCGAGCGGGGCCACGTTGATGCCCGAGAGGATCAGCGCCTGCAACGGGGTGAGGTCTTTGAAGATGCGCTTGCCGTCCCGCATGGACTGGTGGATCACCTTGAGCCGGTCGGCCGGGTCGCTGCGGTCGGTGGCCAGGTTGCACAGCAGCGCGCCGACCGCGTTGCCCGAGGCCTCGCCGGCGTCGCCCTGCTTGCGCATGGAGACCGGCACCATCGCGACCATCGCGGTGTCCGGCAGCGCCCGCTGCTCGATCAGGTAGTCGCGCAGCGCACCGGCGCACATCGCCAGCACCACGTCGTTGCGCGAGACCCCGGCGGCGGTGGCGATCCGGCGGACGCGGTCGAGGGACCACGACTGCGCGGCGAACCGCCGGGCCCCGCCGATCGGCACGTTGAGCATGGTCTTCGGGGCCTGCGTCGGCAGGGTGAGGCTGTGCTCGCGGAAGGCTTCTCCTGCCACCTTCACCGCGGCCTTCGGCAGTTTCGCCAGCTGGGCCAGTGACTGCCGGGTGCCGGTGAGCAGGGACAACGGATCGCGGCGGGAGCGCCGCACGCTCGGGGACTTCGGCCCGCCCCACGGCGGTGGTGAGTCGCGCTCGTCCGGGCTCTCGCTGAGCGTCGCCTGCATCTGGCGCAGGGCGGACACGCCGTCCATCAGCGCGTGGTGGACCTTGCTGTACAGCGCGAACCGGTCGTCCTGCAGGCCTTCGACCAGGTGGACCTCCCACAGTGGACGGTGGCGGTCGAGCAACGTGCTGTGCCAGCGGCCGGTCAGCTCCAGCAGCTCGCGGATGCGGCCCGGCTGTGGCAGCGCGGAATGCCGGAAGTGGTAGTCCAGTTCGAGTTCGACGTCCTCGGCCCAGGCGGCGTAGCCCATGGTGTTCACCGGGCGGGCGGGGCGGCGGCGGAAGGCGCGGCGGACCTCCGAGCGGTCGAGCAGCCGCCGCCGGATCTCGCTGAGGTAGTCCGGTCCGGCGTCCGCCGGTTTGCGGAACAACTGGAGTCCGCCGACGTGCATCGGGTGCTCGCGGGACTCCACCAGGAGGAACATCGAGTCGGTCACGGGCATCAACGGCATAACCGGCCACCTTCCCTCACACACCCGGTTTCCACCGGAGGGCCGAGTCTACGCATGGTTGAGGCTGAGGAAAGCCCTGGAACGACCGTAGTCTGCGGGAATGGCGGAGTTGCCGGAGCGGGCGGGTGTGGTGATCGTCGGCGGCGGGGTGATCGGCGTGAGCAGCGCTTTCCACCTCGCCGAAGCGGATGCGGACGTGCTGCTGCTGGAGCGCGGCGCGCTGGGTGCCGGGTCGACGGCCAAGGCGGCGGGCGGGGTCCGGTCCTCGTTCACCAGCCGCGTCAACATCGAACTGGGACTGCGCGGGCTGGCCGAGTACGAGCGGTTCGCGGACCGGTTCGGCCAGGAGATCGACTTCCGGCGCGACGGCTACCTGTACCTGATCACCGATCCCGCCGACCTGCCGGTGTTCGAGAGCGGCGTGCGGCTGCAGAATTCGTTCGGGGTGCCGAGCCGGATCATCGACGCGGCCGAGGCGAAACGGCACAATCCGCTGATTTCGGTCGACGGGGTGCACGCCGCGGTGTGGTCGCCGCGGGACGGGCGTGCCACGCCGGATTCGGTGGTGCAGGGATACGCGCGGGCGGCCCGCGCGCTGGGCGCGACCCTGCGCACCGGCGTCGAGGTCGAGGGCATCGAGCGCGACGGCGACCGGATCCGGGCGGTGCGGACTTCGGCCGGGGTGGTCCGGACCGGGGTGGTGCTGTGCGCGGCCGGGGCGTGGTCGGCGCGGATCGGTGAGCTGGCGGGCTGCCCGCTGCCGGTGCGGCCGGAGCGGCGGCAGGTGGTGTTCACCGGCCCGATCGGCGGACTGCCGGAGGCGGTGCCGCTGACCGCCGAGATGCCCTCGGCGTTCTACTTCCACCGCGAGGGACCGGGGCTGGCGCTTTCCTTCCCCGGTGGGGGATCCGAGTGGCTGCCCGCGCTCGCGGAACTGGCCGCGCGGCGGGTCCCGCCGGTGCTCGACGCGGGGATCCGCACCACGTGGTCCGGGTTGTACGAGGTCACGCCGGACCGGAACCAGGTGGTCGGCGAGGCGGCCGGGGTGTCGCGCTTCCTCTACGCCACCGGATTCTCCGGCCACGGGTTCCAGATGGGCCCGGCGATCGGCGCGGTGATGCGCGACCTCTACCTGGGCCGTACGCCGGAGATCGACGTCTCGGAACTCGACGTCCGCCGATTCGACCGTCCCCTGGAGACCGCCCGGGAGCATCACGTGGTCTAGCAAGATTCGAACCGCGTCGCTACTGTCTGATCGTTCAACGATTGCGTAGGGTGTAGCGCTGTGCCGGTAGTCAGCCATGCCAAGCCGAAGTCCGGGGCCGATCAGCTCGCCGATGCGCTGGGTGAGCTGGGCGTGGAGGTCGCCTTCGGCTTGCCCGGGGTGCACAACCTCCCCATCTGGGAGGCGCTCGCGTCGACCGGGGTGCGACTGCTCGGCGTCCGCCATGAACAGACCGCCGGGTACGCCGCCGACGGGTACGCCCGCGCCACCGGCAAGCTCGGCGTGGCCATCGTGACCACCGGGCCCGGCGCGGCCAACACGCTCGCCGCGGTCGGGGAGGCGCAGGCGTCCGGCTCGCCGGTGCTGGTCATCGCCACCGACATCCCGTCCACGCTGCGCCGGCCCGGTGTGGTGCGCGGGGTGCTGCACGAGAGCAGCGACCAGGCGGCGTTGTTCGCGCCGCTCACCAAGCACCAGTACACCGTCACCGCGCCGGAGGAGATCGCCGGCGCGACGCTCGAAGCGGCCCGGCTGGCGCAGCAACCGCAGAGCGGCCCGGTCTACCTCGGTATCCCCACCGACTTCCTCACCGCCACCACCAAGCGCGCGCCGGACCCGGTCCACCACGCGCCGGTCAGCGAGCCGCTCGACCTCGGCCGCGCGCGCGAGTTGTTCGAGCGCGCCGAACGGCCGCTGATCTGGGCCGGTGGGGGCGCGCTACGGGCCGGTGCGGGCGCGGTGATCGGCGAACTGGCGGAGAAACTGGCCGCCCCGGTGCTCACCACCTTCGGCGCGCGCGGCCTGCTCCCGCCCGAACACCCCTGCCTGGCCCCGAACTCGGTGCACAGCCCGGAGGTCGGCGCGCTCTGGGACGATGCCGACCTGGTGCTCGGCATCGGCACCGACTTCGACGGCCTGATGACCCAGAACTGGCTGATGCCCCCGCCGCCGACGCTGATCACGGTGAACGTCGACGCCGAGGACGCGGCCAAGAACTACCAGCCGGAACTGAGCCTGGTCGGGGACGCGCGCGAGGTGGTCACCGCGCTGCTCGGGGAACTGCCGCAGAAGGACGGGCAGGAAAGGCTCACCGCGCGCCTGCGCCGGATCAGCGCGGCGATCCGGCGGCGCATCCGCGAGGACGAGCCGCAGGCCGCCGACTTCCTCGGCACGCTGGAGGAAGTGCTGCCCGAGGACACCATCCTGATCGCGGACATGTGCGTCGCGGGGTACTGGATCGGCGGGTTCCACCGCATCCCGGGACCGCGCAAGCTCGCCTACCCGATGGGCTGGGGCACGCTCGGCTTCGGTTTCCCCGCCTCGCTCGGCAGCGCGGCGGCCGGGACCGGGCGCGCGGTCTGCATCACCGGGGACGGCGGCTTCCTGTACGGCGTCGGGGACCTGGCCACCGCCGCGCAGGAGAACCTGCCGGTCACCGTGGTCGTGGTGGAGGACGGCGGGTACGGGATGCTGCGGTTCGACCAGGAGCAGGCCGGGCTGCCCGCCCGCGGGGTCGACCTGGACGGCCCGGACTTCGTCGCGCTGGGCAAGTCGTTCGGCCTGCGCTCCGAACGGGTGCAGGGCTTCGGCCGGGCCTTCCGCCGGAAGCTGGGCGCGTTCATCCAGTCCGACGAAGCGAACCTGCTGGTGGTCGAGGCGGCGATGCGCCCGCCGCTCAACACGTCACCGCGCTGGTACCGGAAGGAGCGAGGATGACGTTGCGGGTGGGGGTGGACATCGGTGGCACGTTCACCGATCTCTGCGTGCTGGACGACTCCGGCGTCGTGGCCATCGGCAAGACGCTGACCACGCACGACGAGCCAGCCAGGGCAGTGGAGGAGCTGCTGGTCAGCACGCTGCCCGATCCGTCCCAAGTGGACAAACTGGTGCACGGCACCACGCTGGTCACCAACGCGCTGATCGAGCGCAAGGGCTCGAAGCTGGCGCTGCTCGCGACCGCGGGCTTCCGCGATGTGCTGGAAATGCGCCGGGAGCACCGCTACGAGCTGTACGACCTGCAGATCGAACTGCCGGAACCGCTGGTGCCCCGGCACCTCCGGTTCGACGTGCCGGAACGGATCCTCGCGGACGGCAGCGTGCAGATCCCGCTCGACGAGGAGTACGTGGCCCGGCTCGGCGCCGAACTGGCCGAGCGCGGCATCGAAGCGGTGGCCGTCTGCTTCCTGCACTCCTTCACCAACCCCGAGCACGAACGCCGCGTGCGCGAGGTGCTGGCCGAAGTGGCGCCGCGGTTGCGGGTCGCGCTGTCGTCGGAGGTGGTGCCGGAGATCCGCGAGTTCGAACGGTCCTCCACCACGGTCGCGAACGTTTACGTGCAGGACCTGACCGAGCGCTACCTGCGTGATCTCGAGCAGCGGGTGCACCGGGCCGGCATCGGCCCGGCACCGCACATCATGCTGTCCAACGGCGGGATCGCCACGGTGGACACCGCCGCGCGCTACCCCATCCGCATCCTCGAATCCGGGCCGGCCGGTGGGGCGCTGGCGGCGTCGGCGTTCGGGGCCATCGCCGGGGAGGCCGACCTGCTTGCCTTCGACATGGGCGGCACCACGGCGAAGCTGTGCTTGATCTCCGACGGCGCGCCGCTGGTCACGCACGAGTTCGAAGTGGACCGGGTGTACCGGCTGCTGCCCGGGTCCGGGCTGCCGGTGAAGGTGCCGGTGACCGACATGATCGAGATCGGCGTCGGTGGTGGCTCGATCGCCCGCATCGACGCGCTCGGCCTGCTCACCGTTGGCCCCGATTCGGCGGGTTCCGAGCCGGGGCCGGTGTGCTACGGCCGCGGTGGCACCGAGCCCACGGTCACCGACGCCGATCTGGTGCTGGGTTACCTCGACCCCGGCTACTTCCTGGGCGGGGAGATGACCCTGGACCCGGACGCGGCCCGCGAGGTCATCCGGCGGAAGATCGCCGAACCGCTGGGCGTGGACCTCGCCGAGGCGGCGTACGGCATCCACGCGCACGTCAACGAGGACATGGCCAACGCCGCGCGGGTGCACGCGGTGGAACGCGGCAAGGATCCGGCGCGGCTGCCGATGTTCACCTTCGGCGGTGCCGGGCCGGTGCACGGCGTCGGCGTGGCACGGGCGCTGGGCGCACGGCAGGTGGTCGCGCCACCCGCGGCTGGGGTGATGAGCGCGGTCGGGTTCCTCACCGCACCACTGGCCTTCGACTTCGTCCGGACCTCTCACGTCGGCGTCGACGAGCTGAGCTGGTCCGAAGTGGACGCTCTGTTCGCCGAGATGGAGCGCGAAGGCGAGGAACTGCTCAAGGCGTCCGGGGTGGACGTGGTGACGCACAGCCGGATCGCCGAAATGCGGTACGCGGGCCAGGGCTACGAAATCCGCGTGCCGGTGCACCAGGGCGAATGGCCGGCTTCCCTGGTGGAGGCCTTCACCGAGGCCTACCGCGAGCTGTACCGCCGGACCGGCCCGGATGTCGGCGTGGAAGTGCTGAACTGGCGGGTGGTTTCGTCGGGCCCGGTGCCGAAGGTCAATCTGCGCCTGAGCGTGGAAGCCGGCGCCGGGGACGCACGCAAGGGCAGCAGGCAGGCGTACTTCCCCGGTGGCTTTGTCGACACCGCGGTGTACGACCGGTACCGGTTGCGGGACGGCGACCGGATCGAAGGCCCGGCGATCATCGAGGAACGTGAGTCCACTTTGGTCATCCCGCCGGGCGCGGTGTGCACCGTGCGGGCCGACGCCAGCCTGGTGGTGACCCCGTGAGCGTGGACCCGATCCTGGTGGGCGTGGTCGGCAACCGGCTGCACTCGATCCTGGCCGAGCAGCAGAACGCACTGGTCAACACGGCGTTCTCGTCCGTGGTCCGTGAATCGCTTGACCTGGCGTGCGCGGTGTTCGACTCACGCGGGGAGATGATCGGGCAGTCGGTCGGCGGCACGCCGGGGCACATCAACGCGATGGCCACCGGCATGCACCACTTCGTCGCCGCCTACCCGCCGGAGCGGCTCGAACCCGGCGACGTGCTGCTGACCAACGATCCGTGGCAGACGGCCGGGCAGATCAACGACATCACCGTCGCCACCCCGGTCTTCCACCGGGGCCGGGTGCTCGCCTGGTTCGCTTCCTGTTGCCACGCCCCGGACATCGGCGGGCGGCTGGTTTCGGCCGAGGCTAACGAGGTATTCGAAGAGGGCCTGCGGCTGCCGATCCTCAAATTCATCCGTGCCGGTGAGGTGAACGCCGAGCTGGAGGCGATCATCCGCGCGAACGTGCGCACGCCCGAAGAAACCATCGGCGACCTGTACGCACAGGTCGCGGGCAACGCCGTCGGCGCGGCGAGCCTGGTGCGCCTGGCCGAGGAGTTCGAGCTGGACTCCATCGACGAGATCGCCGCCGAGATCATGAACCGGTCGGAACGGGCGCTGCGCGACGCCATCGCCGCGTTGCCGGACGGCACCTTCCGCAGTGAGCTGCGCACCGACGGGTTCGGCGACGAAGAGGTGCGCCTCAAGGTCGCGCTGACCGTGCGCGGCGAGGACATCGACATCGACTTCGCCGGGTCGTCACCGCAGAGCAAGCACGGCATCAACGTGGTGCTCAACTACACCAGGGCGTACGCCTCCTTCGCGGTCAAGGCGGCCATTTCCCCCGGTGTGCCCCACAACGCGGGGTCGTTCCGGCCGGTGCACGTGACCGCGCCGGCCGGTTCGGTGCTCAACTGCCTGCCGCCCGCGCCGGTCGCCTCCCGGCACCTGATCGGCCACTTCCTGCCGTCACTGCTGATCGGCGCGCTGGACGGGCGGATGGCGCACAGCGCCGACGCGCTGTGGATGACCATCTGGCGTGGACAGTCGCAAGAGGACGGCCGCGAGTTCATGCTGAACGTCTTCCAGACCGGCGGCATCGGCGCCAGGACCACCAAGGACGGGCTGAACACCACCGGCTTCCCCAGCGGGCTGCGGGCCACGCCGACCGAGGTGATCGAGACCATGGCGCCACTGGTCCAGACCCGCCGGGTGCTGCGCACCGACTCCGGTGGCGCGGGCACCTACCGCGGCGGGCTCGGCCAGTCGACCACGGTGACCGCACGCGGTGAGGTCTCCTGGAGCGTCAACGGGAACGTCGACCGCACCAGCTCACCGGCGACCGGCGTACACGGCGGCATGGACGGGGCGCCGGGCCGGTTCGGCCTGGCCGACGGCACCGACCTGCCCGGCAAGCGGCGGGTGCCGCTGGCGCCCGACGCCGAGGTCGACGTGGTGCTGCCCGGTGCCGGTGGCCACGGCGACCCGTTGAAGCGCGACCCGCAGCGGGTGCTCATGGACGTGGTCGACGGTTACGTGTCGATCGAAGCCGCCAAGGACGTCTACGGCGTCGAAATCCGCTACACCGGCAGGCCGGACGCGCTGGTCCGGCTGCCCGCCGACTACGAAATCGTGGAGAGGGACTGAACATGGGCCGGATGGAGAACAAGGTCGCGCTGGTCTTCGGCGGTGCCAGGGGTATCGGCCTGGCCACGGTGAAGGAGTTCCTCGCCGAGGGCGCGATCGTGCACGCGAGCGACATCCGCGAACCGGCCGAGGAGATCGGGCACGAGAACCTCCGGCACAGCCTCGTCGACGCCACCGACGAGGCCGCCGTCCAGTCCTTCGTGGAGCAGGCGCTCGGTGAGCACGGCCGGATCGACGTGCTGTTCAGCAACGTCGGCATCCACCTCGGCAAGCCGTTGCCGGAGACCACGCTCGAGGAGTTCGACCACATCTTCGCGCTGAACGTGCGCACCGCCTTCCTGGCCACCCGCGCGGTCCTGCCGCACATGATCGAGGCGAAGGCGGGCAGCATCGTGATCACCTCGTCGAACGGCGGCATGATGGGCCGCCCGGCAGACCCGGTGTACAACGCCACCAAGCACGCGCTGGTCGGGCTGGCCAAGTCGCTCGCCGTGGCGCACGCGCACCTGGGCATCCGGGTCAACACGGTCAACCCCGGCGCGATCGACACCGACATGCTGCGCAGCACGCTGGCCTCACCCGACGAGTTCGAGGCCAAGCAGCACGCGCTCACCGCGAGCACGCCGGCCGCCCGTGTCGGCGAGGCCTGGGAAGTGGCGAAGGCGGTGGTCTTCCTGGCCAGCGACGAGTCGCGGTTCGTCAACGGCGCGGTGCTCCCGGTCGACGGCGCCAAGGCCGCCGGGGCCATGCCGGGTCACCGCTACGCCCTCGATTTCGAGCTGGGCGTGCGATGACCACCGGCGATCCGTCGGCGGTGCTCGCGGGCGACCGGTCGTCGCTCGCCAGGGCGGGCACCGCCGAGCGGGTGGCCCAAATCCTGCGCCAGCGCATCACCGAGGGCGTGTTCCTGCCGGGGACCCGGCTGTCCGAGCCCGCGATCAGCGGCGCGCTCGGCGTCTCGCGGAACACGCTGCGCGAGGCGTTCCAGCTGCTGGCGCACGAGCGGCTGGCGGTGCGTGAACTCAACCGCGGCGTGTTCGTCCGCGAGCTGACCGCGCCGGACATCGAAGACCTGTACCGGATCCGGCGCATGGTCGAATGCGCGGCCGTCCGGGAGGCCGCCGACCGCGAGGGCCTGGTGCTCACCGGGCTGGAGGGCGCGCTGGCGACCGGCAAGCTGGCCGCGGCCGCCGAGGACTGGCAGGCCGTCGCCACCGCGAGCATCCAGTGGCACCAGGCGCTTTCCGAGCTGGCCGGGAGCGATCGCGTGGCCGGCACGATGCGCCAGGTGCTCGCCGAGACGCGGTTGTTCTTCGTGCTGACCGAGAACACGCGGGCCTTCTTCGAGCCGTACCTCGTCCGCCACGAGAAGATCATCGGGCACCTGCGGCGACGCCGGTTCGACCTCGCCGAGCAGGCACTGGAACGCTACCTGCGTGACGCCGAGCGCCAGCTGCTCGCCGCGTACCACCGAAGGGAAACCTCATGACCGCACCGCGGTTCTTCGACGCCGGGGAGATCGGCGCAGTGCTGGGGGTCGAAGCGGCGATCGAGTCGCAGCGCCGGGCGTTCCGCGCCCTCGGGGAGAAGACCGCCGTGCTGCCGCCGAAGACGCAGGTGCCGGGGCCCGGCGGCGCGCTCGCGCTGGCCTACCCGTGCCGGTTGTCGCCGGACACCGGGCCGGTGTGCAAGTTCCTCAGCCTCAACCCGGGCAACGCCGAGCACGGCCTGCCCACCATCCACGGCCTGATCCTCGCGCTGCACCCGGAGACCGGCGTGCCGGTGGCCGTGCTGGACGGCGCCGCGGTGACCACCCTGCGCACCTCCGCGGCGAGCGCGGTGGCGGCCGACGTGCTGGCCAACCCCGACGTCACCGACCTGGCCGTGCTGGGCAGCGGGGTGCAGGCGGTGGCCCACGTGCGCGCGATCGCCGCCGTCCGTCCACTGCGGACGGTCCGCATCCACAGCCCGAACGAGGATCACCGGACCCGCGCGGCCCGGCGGCTGTGCGAGGAACTCGGGCTCGTGGTGACCTCGACCGAGGACGCGGAGAGCGCGGTGCGTGGCGCGGGCCTGGTCGCGCTGTGCACGCTGAGCACCGAGCCGGTGGTGCGACCGGAGTGGCTGGCCGAAGGGTGCACGGTGCTGAGCATCGGCTCGTTCGAACCACACCGGCGCGAAGTCGGCCGGGACCTGGTGGAAGCGGCGGCCGCGGTGGTGGTCGATCATCGTGAGACGGCCCTCTCACATGCGGGACCGATCGTGGACGCCCCGCTGGTGGAGTCCGAGCTGCAGGAACTCGGCGAAGTCCTGATCGGCAGGGCGCCGGGACGGCGACGGCCGCAGGACCTTATTTATTACAACAGCGTGGGAGTCGGTGTCCAGGACGCCGCCGCCGCGTGGGCCGTCATCGAGCGGAGCCGGGGTTAGGGTCACTGGTGGCTGACACCGGACCAACAAGGGAGTTCGCTCGATGCGTGACGTGATCTATGTCGACGGGAAGTGGGTCGCCTCCGCCGCACCGGAGACCATCGACGTGGTCAACCCGGCCACCGAAGCGGTGATCGACCGGGTGCCCGCGGGCAGCGCCGCGGACGTCGACGCCGCCGTGGCCGCCGCGCGCCGGGCCTTCGACAGCTGGTCGGCCACCCCCGCTGAGCAGCGGTGCGGCTACCTCGGGCAGCTCGCGGCGAAGCTCAAGGAACGCAACCAGCAGATCGCCGAGGCGATCACCGCGGACATGGGCGCGCCGGTGAAGATCGCGCAGAAGGTGCAGGCCGGCCTGCCCGCGGTGGTGGCCGCCAGCTACAGCGACCCGGCGGTCGTGCCCGAGCGCGGCGAGGAGGTCGGCAACTCGCTGATCGTGCGCGAACCGATCGGCGTGGTCGGCGCGATCACGCCGTGGAACTACCCGCTGCACCAGATTGTGGCGAAGGTCGCACCCGCGCTCGCCGCCGGCTGCACGGTGGTGCTCAAGCCGAGCGAGGTGGCCCCGCTGGCGGCCTACCTGCTCACCGAGATTTTCGACGAGATCGGCCTGCCCGCCGGGGTGTTCAACCTGGTCAGCGGCACCGGCCCGGTGGTGGGCGAGGCCATCGCCGCGCACCCGGACATCGACATGGTCTCGTTCACCGGCTCCTCGCGCGCCGGCGCGCGGGTCTCCGAGGTGGCCGCGGGCACGGTCAAGCGGGTGGCGCTGGAACTGGGCGGCAAGTCGCCCAACGTGATCCTGCCCGACGCCGACCTCGCCACCGCGGTCAAGGCCGGGCTGAGCAACGTCTACCTCAACAGCGGGCAGACCTGCACCGCGCTGACCAGGATGATCGTGCACCGCGACCAGCGCGACGAGGTGGTCGGCCTGCTCGCCGAGGGGGTGGCGAAGTTCAGCGTCGGCGACCCGGCCGACCCCGCCACCAAGCTCGGGCCGCTGGTCTCGGCGGCCCAGCGCGACCGCGTGCGCGGGTACATCCAGCAGGGCATCGAGGAGGGCGCGACGCTGGTCGCCGGTGGCCCGGACGCGCCGGAAGGCCTGGACCAGGGCTACTACGTGCGGCCGACCGTCTTCGCCGACGTCACTCCGGAGATGACCATCGCGCAGGAGGAGATCTTCGGGCCGGTGCTCTCGGTGCTGACCTACGAGACCGAGGACGAGGCGGTGGCCATCGCGAACAACACCCCGTACGGCCTCGCCGCCGCGGTCTGGGCCGGGGACGCCGAGCACGCCACCGCGGTCGCCAGGCGCATCCGCGCCGGTCAGGTCGAGGTCAACGGCGGCGCGTTCAACCCGCTGGCCCCCTTCGGCGGGTACAAGCAGTCCGGCAACGGGCGTGAGCTGGGCCGCTTCGGGTTGGAGGAGTTCCTCGAGACGAAGGCGATCCAGCGCTGATGCGGCCGCTGGACGGCCTCCGGGTGCTCGACCTCTCCCGCATCCTCGCCGGGCCGTACTGCACGCAGTACCTCGGGGAGATGGGCGCCGACGTGATCAAGGTCGAGCCGCCGGGGCACGGGGACGACACCCGGAACTGGGGCCCGCCGTTCGTGGGTGACACCGACGAGGCCGTCTACTTCCTCGCGGCGAACCGCAACAAGCGCGGCATCGTGCTCGACCTGAAGAGCGAGCGCGGCCAGGAGGCCGTCCGGCGGCTGGTGGCGCGGGCCGACGTGCTGGTGGAGAACTTCCGCCCCGGCACGCTGGAGCGCTGGGGGCTCGGCTACGACCAGCTGTCGGAGCTGAACCCCCGGCTGATCCACGTGTCCATCACCGGTTTCGGGCAGACCGGCCCGTACCGCGACCGTCCCGGGTACGACCTGATCGCCCAGGGCATGGGCGGGGTGATGGGGCTGACCGGGGAGGCCGGCGGCGCGCCGGCGAAGGTCGGCCTGCCGGTGGCCGACCTGAACGCGGGAACGTGGGCGATCATCGGCGTGCTGATGGCGTTGCAGGCCCGCCACGCCACCGGTCGCGGGCAGTACCTGGACGTGTCGCTGATGGACGCCCAGGTCGCCTGGCACATCTACGCGGCGGGCGCGTACTTCTACGACGCGAAACGGCCCGAGCGGATGGGCTCGGCGCACCCGAGCATCGTGCCGTACCAGGCGTACCCGACCGCTGACGGCTGGCTGAACGTGGCCGTGGGCAGCGAGAAGCTGTGGCGCGCCTTCTCCGCCCTGCTGGAGCTCCCCGACGACCCGCGCTTCGCCACCAACGCGCTGCGGGCGGAACACCGCGACGAGCTGAACGAGCGGATCTTCGCGGTGATGCGCACCCGCACGAGCGCGGACTGGCTGAAGAAGTTCGAGGAAGCGTCCATCCCGGCCGGGCCGATCAGCACCATCGACGAGGTGTACGAGGACCCGTGGGCCGAGGAACGCGAGCAGATCGTCCGGCTGCCGCACCCGAGCGTGGGCACCTACTACGGCACGGGGTTCCCGGTGAAGGCCTCGGAGACCCCGGCCCGGCCCACCTCCGCGCCACCGCTGCTGGGCCAGCACACCGCCGAGGTGCTCGCGGAGCTCGGGTACACCGAAGAGGAGATCGCCGGGTTCACCCGGTGAGACCGTCCAATTCGGACGCGAGCCCCTCGATCGCCAGCAGGTACTGCTCGACCTGGTGCACGATCGCGGTGCACGCCTCGTGCACCAGGTCGGCCGGTTCCGGGGTGAG
The DNA here is from genome assembly GCF_021725495.1 of Saccharothrix sp. AJ9571. NCBI lineage: Bacteria > Bacillati > Actinomycetota > Actinomycetes > Pseudonocardiales > Pseudonocardiaceae > Saccharothrix > Saccharothrix sp. AJ9571. The sequence goes on from NZ_CP091382.1 coordinate 3,748,481, forward strand.
GTCGCCGTCGAGCACCAGCACGCAGGCGGGGTCGGCCTCGATCGCGACGTGCACCGCGTACCGCGCGGCGGCGCGGGCGAACCCGTCGAGCTGGTCGGCGATCCGCAGCCCCGCCATGACGGTCCGGTCGGCGGCCTCCCGCTCGTCCCGGTAGGCGCGCACCAGCTCCCCGCGATCGGCGCAGCCGCCGCGGATACGTGCCTCGCTGTACTCGACATTGGCTTCGGCCAAGGGTTTCTGCGCGGCCCGCGCTCGCTCCACCATGCCGCGCAACGCGGCGGGCGCGCAGTCGACGTAACGCAGCGCGTCCACCGGATCGGCCGTGTGCAGCAACTCGGCCGCGGCCCGCAGCCGCACCAGGTGCGCGGCCGCGGTCCGCAGCTCGGGATGCATGAACACCATGGGGAGAATTCTCCCACTCAGGCGTAGCGCAGCGCGTGACCGTCGGCCGCGTCGCGCAGCTCGAACGCCTCCCGCTCGGTCGCGTCGGCGAGCACCCGCATCCCGGCGGCCCGGGTGCGCAACGCGGCGTTCCACCGGTCCGCGAGCAGGCGCGCCTGCCCCGAGATGCCCAGCGGCGGCCCGCCGGTGAGCGGGTCGGGCTCCTCGCGCCCCAGCTCCAGGACCCCGGCGGCGAACCGCACGGTCTGCGCCGCGTCCTCCATCATCGCGGCGGCCTGCCCCAGTTCGGGTCTGACTTCGTACGCGGCCATCGGCAACTCCTCGGTCCGGTGCTCCACTGGATACGACGTCCGGTGGTATGAACGGTTCCGTTGAACCACCCCGGGCAGCCGTGACCGCGCCGCCGCGCCGGGGGCCGGGCCGAATCACAGCACGAAGTGAGTAAAAGCCTCTTGGATTCGTTGCGCGTGTGAGTGGAGGACGGTGATGGCGGCGCGCTTGGCGGCATCGCCGATCCGCATCGCCGGGCCCGCCACGGTCAGGACGGTCGCCCGCTGACCTGGCACGCGCACCGGCACCGAGCAGGACCACGCGCCCTCGTCGACCTCGACCGCGTACCGGTTGACTTCGACTCGTTTCAGCTCGTCGCGCAGGCTGCCGCCGCTTCGCTGCACCACCTCGGCCAGCCGGCGGCTGCGTTCCGGTTCGGGCAGGCTGGCCAGCAGCATCCGGCCGGAGGCCCCGGTCCCCAGCGGCATCGAGTGCCCCGGCTGGAAGGTGAACCGCACGGCCTGGTCGCACTCCACCCGTTCCGCGCACACCGCCGAGTCGCCGAAGTGCTGGAACAGGAGCACGGTCTCCCGCAGCTCGCGGGCCACGTCCTCCATCACCGGGCGGGCCAGCCTGGCCAGGTCGTTGGCCACCTGCGCGGCCCGCGCCAGCGGCATGACCTGCGAGGTGGGGTGGTAGCGCCCCGCGCGGCCCTCTTCCAGCAGCTGCAGTTCCTTGAGCAGCGCCACGTACCGGTAGGTGGTGGCGATCGGGGTGCCCAGTAGCGCCGCGAGTTCGGCCACGGTGGCTTCCGGCCGCCGCTCGGAGAACGCCAGCAGCAGCTGCAACACTTTGCGAGAGCTGCTGGCGCCCGGTGTCCGCTTGGCGGTCATCGCCCCATGGTTGATCAACTTCGCCGGGTCCGCAACCGGCTAGTCGCAGAGGGCTCGGTCCAGGACGTGCTTGGTCACCGCGCTGGAGGGGCCGCCGAAGTCCTGGGTGGACAGTGAGAGCACGATGCCGCGGCGGCCGTCGTCGCTGAAGCCGTTGCGGGTCTGGAACCCGTGGATGTCACCGCCGTGCGACCACGAGACCCCGCCGCAGCTGAGCGGTGTGCTGGTGATGCCGAGCCCGTATCCGCTGCCCGGATCGGTCTCCTGCCACGTCTTCGCGGGCACGGTCTTGCGCATCTCGGCGAACTCGGACCGGCGCAGCAGCTTGCCACCGAGCAGCGCCTGCCAGAACCGGCTGAGGTCGCTGGGCGTGGAGATCATGTCCCCGGCCGCGCCACCCCACGACGGGTTCAGCTCCGTGGTGTCGACGATCTTGGTGGTGCCGGGGAAGACGCTGTACCCGTGGGCGTGCGGGTGCGGCAGGCCGACGCGCTCACCGGGGGAGTAGGTGTCGCGCAGGCCCAGCGGCTTCAAGATCCGCGACCGGACCTCCGCCGCCCACGGGTTCCCGGTGACCTGCTCGATCAGCATGCCCGCCAGCAGGTAGTTGGTGTTGGAGTAGTTCCAGCTGGTGCCGGGCGCGAACTCCGGCGGCTGCGCCATGGCCTGCTTGACCAGCACCTCCGCGCTGGTGGAGTCGAAGCGGTGGGCGAGGAACTCCGCCTCGCTGCGCAACGGGAGGTCGTTGGTGTAGTTGTACAGCCCGCTGGTGTGCTGGAGCAGCTGGCGCACGGTGATCTGGTCGCCACCGGGGCTGGTGACCACGCCGGGGAGCAGGTCGGCGACCTTGTCCTCCAGCGACAGGCGGCCCTGCCCGACCAGCTGCAGCACCACCACGGCGACGAAGGTCTTGGTGTTGCTGCCGATGCGGAAGGCGCCGTCACGCGGTACCGGTTTCGCCGTGCCCGCCTCGGCGACGCCGGAGCGGGCGCTCCACCGCCGCGAACCGGTGTCGACCTGCGCCTGCACGCCGACGATGCCGGCGTCGCGGATGGCGTCCAGGTCCTCCTGCAACGCGGAGCGGTCGTAACCGGGCGTGGTGGCCAGCGCCGGGACGGCGGTGGTGAAGGTCAGGGCGGTGATGACGGCTGCTGTGGTGATCCGGGTTGCTCGCATACCTGGAAAACTAGGGGGCGCGCGCGCCCGGTCACAGGGAGTGGCCACCCGTCTCCGGGGTGGGGCTGGCCCTACCTCCGGAACGCGCGCTCGAACCGGGTCCGCCGCGCGGACACCGGGCTGAGGGCGTCGCCGTCGGCGAACCAGTCGGCCAGCGCGGCCCAGGCCTCGGCCGCCTGCTGGAAATCCTTGCGGGTGCGCGGCACCACCACGTCGTGCCGCGGGACGCGCAGCAGGTGCGACAACTCCACCAGCCGCTCGGTGCAGCGGCGCAGGTACAGCTCGGTCTCCTTGTTGACCGTGTCCTCACCCTGCGGCAGCTGCCACTCCTTGCGCAGCTCGAGGTCGTCGGTGAGCCCGGCCGCCCTGGTGAACAGCGAGTGCTCGGAGTAGGCGGGGAAGCGGATGTCGTCGCAGGCGTACCCGGAGGCGTGCGACCAGCGCTGCAGCGCCTTGATCGCCTGGTACCGCGTCTGCCACTCCTGGTTCGCCGACGCCAGCTGGGAAATCGTCTCCCACGCGTCGTGTTCCGCGCGGTGCCAGGTGTCCGCGGCCAGCTCGTCGACGAATTCCTTGGGCTGCGGGGTGTACCGGCGCCAGGCGTGCGCCAGGCAGCTGGCGATGTGCCGGACCAGGGTGGCGGTGTAGGTGGACAGCTCCCAGGCGTGCACCCGGCGCGGGCGCAGCGGGGTCGGGCGGTCGGGGGAGTAGGTGATCATCTCGAAGGTGCGGAACTCCGGCTGCCCGCGCAGCGTGGACAGGTCCGGGTCCTCCGACATCACCCACGGCCGCCGCTGCGCCAGGTAACCGGTGTGCCGCGAGGCCGCTGCGCTGTCCAGCTCCGCGATCGCTTTGGTGACCAGGGTTTTCTTCTCGTCGACGCCGAGCGCGCGCACGGTTTCCTTGGTGGCGCTGGGTTCCCCGCGCATCCCGGACGGCAGCAGGGCGACCGCGTACACGCAGGCGGCGTTGTAGTGCTCGTGCCAGACGGACGCGGGACCGCGGGGCTGGAGCTGCTGCCGGACCACCTCGGTGAGCGCGTCGATCGACGGCGGCCAGTCCGTGTCGGCCGCCAGCGGCTCGAACCCGTCCACGGACACGTTCTTGACCGCCGAATAGCCGCCGAGCGGCGCGCCCATTTCGGCGTGGGCCATCGAGCGGCGCAGGTGCGTCGCGAGCAGGCCGAGGCGCAGGCAGTTGTCGGACAGCAGTTGCCGCAGGTGCTTCGGCCGTGGTTCGGCGATCAGCTTCTCGAGTTCGTACTGCGCGACCTCGCAGAAGTACGCCCGCAGCCGCGCGGCTTTGACCTCGTTGGTCGAGCCGCCGGGGTCGTCGAGCAGGCCGTCCGGCGGGGGCAGCGTTTCGCGGTAGCGCTCGAACCGGAGCTGGATCGATTCGCGCATCCGGATCTGGCGCATGCGGGTCTTCGGATCGCCGAGCCACCAGTCGTGGGCGAGCCAGTCGCCGCGGCCGAGGACCAGCGCGCGGCGGTAGCGGGCGAGCAGCAGCGCCGCGGCTTCCGGGGTGGACGGCCCGTACCTCCGGTTTTCGCACAGGGTCACCACGTCGTCGTAGGTGACCAGTGCGGCGAGGTGCAGGTCGAGGCGTTCCTGGAGGTTGCCGATCTCGACGCGGATGTGCACGTTGGCCGGGTCCAGCTCGATCGCGCGGTGGTACTCGGCGAGCGCTTCGTCGTAGCGGCGCTCGGTTTTGTACTGGTTGGCGCGTTCGTAGGCGTCGAACAGCGCGCCGGGGATCTTCGCGCCGCGCCAGCGGGCCCACTGCTGGTTGCGGCAGTACTTGCTGCGCGGGATGACGAGCGCGGCCACCGCGTTGGCGGCGCGGCCGAGCAGGCGCTGCTCGTCGTCGTCGGTGAGCAGGAGCGGGCTGGCGGCGAACCCGGGCTGGCGCACCACGTCGAGCACGAGCTGGTGCTGCCCGTCCCGGGTGCGGAGTCGGCCGCTGATCCGGATCGCGTGCGGTGGCCGGGCGAGGCGGATCAGCCGGGACGCCACGCGCCACCAGCCGGTCGCGGCTTCGCCCGCGCTTTCCACGATCTGGATGAAGTCGTAGGAGCGGGAGACACCGGGGACCACGGCCGGGGTGTACATCCGTGATTCGTTGAGCTTGCTCTTGAACACCGCGGTGACCTCGGCGGGCGAGGAGTCGCCCTCGATCTCGAACAGCTCGATGTCGACCTCGTTGGCGTTGTACGCGGCGATCTCCAGGCGCGCGCGGCCGATGCCGTAGAGCATGAAGAGCAGGCTGACGATGAACCCGCTGAACAGGGCGACGGTCATCGTGAAGGAGGCGCCCACCGGGGCGTCCGCCGGGACGGTGAGCCGGTAGGGCAAGACGAGGAAGGCGAGCGCGAGCAGCGCGGCCGCCCCGCTGAACACCCACCAGCGGACCATCCGCGCCTTCGGCAACTCGGCCGGCTCGAACTCCGGCCGGTGACGAACCGGCATCACTGCGCAAAACCCCCTCGGGCGAAAATCCTGCCAGAGGGGGTGGGGTGTGTACAGGGGGTTACCGGGGAGTCGAAGGGGCCACCCCGGATTTCGATTGTCACTACGGCGAAGACCCTGATGTCAAGGCGGGAAAGATGCCTTGACATCAGGGTCTTCGCCGTGTTTTGGCTTGGGACCGGGGATGGGGAGGGGTGGGTGGCCTGGGTGGGCGCGTTGGGCTGCCCGGCTCCCGTGGGGGTGCCGGGGGCCTCGTGGGGTGCCGGGGGTCCCGTTGGGTGCCGTGAATGTGGCTTTCACGGCGGAATGTGCCGTGAAAGCCACATTCACGGCATGGTCGAGGGGGACAATGTCACGAATGTGGCTTTGGGGGCGGAATCGGCTCCCAAAGCCACATTCGTGTCCATCGGGCCTTAGGCGAGGGCGGAGCGCAGGGTGGCGGCGGCTTGGGCGATGGCGGCGGCGGCCGCGGGGGTTTCGCGGAGGGCGTTCAGCATGACGAAGTCGTGGATGACGCCCTGGTAGCGCACGGCCGTCACCGGGACGCCTGCCTGCCGCAGCTTGTTCGCGTAGGCCTCGCCTTCGTCACGCAGCACGTCCGCTTCGGCGGTGATCACCAGTGCCGGCGGCAGGCCCTGCAATTCTTCCGAGCTTGCCCGCAGCGGCGAGGCGGTGATTTCCGCTCGCTGCGCCGGGTCGGTGGTGTACTGGTCCCAGAACCATTGCATTCCGTCCCGCCGCAGGAAATAGCCTTCGGCGAACAAACGGTACGACTCGGTGTCGAAGTTCGCGTCGGTCACCGGGTAGAAAAGGACCTGCTGCCGGAACTGCACCTCGCCGCGCTGCTTGGCCAGCAGGGTGACCGCCGCGGTCATGTTGCCGCCGACCGAGTCGCCGGCGATGGCGATCCGCCCGGCGTCCAGGTTGTGTTCGCCGCCGTGTTCGGCGACCCACTTGGCGGCCGTGTAGTTCTCTTCGATCGCGATCGGGTACCTGGCTTCCGGCGAAAGGCTGTACTCCGGGAACACCACGGCCGCGCCCGCGCCGACGGCCAGTTCACGGATGAGCCGGTCGTGCGTGTGCGAGTTGCCGAACACCCAGCCCGCGCCGTGCAGGTACACGATCACCGGCAGCGGACCCTCGGCCCCGGCCGGGCGGATGATCCGGACCCGCACGTCGCCGGGGATGGTCAGGTCTTCGATGTCCACGGCGGGCTTGGCGATCTCACCGCTCTGCACCTCGTCGACCGCCTTGCGACCGTCGGCGGGGGCCAGGTCGAACAGGAACGGCGGCTGCGAAGTCGCCTCGGCGAAGGCCTGGGCGGCCGGTTCGAGCGGCAGGTTGTGCGGGTTCGCGGTCATGGCGACTCCTCAATGAGGGAGAACGTTCTGTCTCGTTCTGTTGAGATCGAAACTAGCCCGCCGGCCCGGCTTCGGCAAGGAGAATGAGACAGAACGTTCTGTTACGCTCGTCTCATGGGCACAGCGACAGGCCGTCCCTCGGCGGCGAGGACCCGGCTGGTGGAAGCCGCCGCGCGCATCTTCTACGCCGACGGCATCCACGCGGTCGGCGTGGACCGGGTGATCGAGGAGGCCGGCGTCAGCCGCGCCACCTTCTACCGGCACTTCCCGTCGAAGGAGGCGCTCGTCCGCGCTTACCTGGAGGCGGAGGACCAGGCGATCCGCGCCAACGTCGCGGCCGCCGAGGCGCGCGCCGAGAACCCCCGTGAGCTGCTGGAACGCCTGGTCGTCGGCCTCGGTGACCAGATCTGCGGCGCCGGTTTCCGCGGCTGCCCGTTCATCAACGCGGCCGCCGAGTACCCGGATCCCGAGCACCCCGTCCGCGTGACCGTGCGCGAGCACCGCGACTGGTTCGCCGGCGCGCTCGCCGACCTGGCTGTCGCCGCGGGCATCCCGCCGGAGCTGTCCGGCGTGCTGGTCTTCCTGCGTGACGGCGCGATGGTCGGCGGCTACCTGGAGGAGCCGGAGGTCGTGCGGGAGAGGCTGGCGCTGACGGTCAGGGCGTTGGTGCGGTAGCCGGGCAGGGCTCGTAGACGAACCGCGGATCGGCGTCCAGCGCGGCGATCAGCGTCGCGGCCTGGTCCTTGCGCGGGAACACCACGGCGTAGAGCTGCGTGCCCTCGCGGCGGAAGTTGGCCACCTGGTAGGTGTCGCGGTAGATCGCGTCGTCCGTGCACTGTGGACGGACGGCGAACCCGTTGCCGGTGACGATGCCCAGCGCGGGCCTGCGCACGTGGACCACGTAGTCGTAGTCGTGCGCGATGTGCCCGATCGGGCCGCTCTCCTCGGTGCGCAGGCCGTTGCGCGCGATGTGCTCGTCGGTCAGCCCGAGCACGTCGACCACCGGCACCGCCGGACCGGCCCGGTAGGACAGCGCGCCGTTGGCGTAGGTGCTGATCAGCGTGCCCGGCGGCAGGTTCTGCCCGAGCAGCGACCCGAACTCCTCCATCTCGGCGATCTTCGCGCGCCACTGGTGCATCAGGTCGAGCATCTTCGGATCGGTGATCGACACCAGCAGCGACAGCCCGCAGATCGCCGCGGCGGCCAGCGGCATCAAGCGCAGCCCGGCGACCCGCGTCCGCAGGCGTTCGGTGTCCAGCAGCCCGTACGCGGCGACCGAAGCGACGCCGAGCAGCGGGGGCACCGGCGCGAGCAGGCGGTACGCGGGCATCCAGTCACCGCCCGCGTAGGTGATGAACGCGAGGTAGGTCAACGCCAGCACGAAGATCAGCCACACCAGCGAGGAATCCGCGTCCGCACGCCGGAACCACACCAGCCCGGCGATCGCCAGCGCCGCGAGCACCAGGAAACCCAGTGATGCCACGGCGAACCCGCCGAGGTACTCGCCGCCCTGGGCGATCTGCCAGCCGAACGAGCCACCCGACTTCGCGGCGACCGCGTTGGGCAGCAGATGGCCGTAGTAGACGACGCGCCAGATGGTCCACGGCAGCGCCAGCACCAGCAGCCCCGCCGCGTATTCGAGCACCGGCCGCCAGTTCGTCCGCTTCCGGACCGCGCGCAGCAGCAGGTAGAGCCCGACCAGCACGGCGATCAGCAGCCCGTCCGGCCGGGTCATCCCGGCCAGCGCGACCAGCAGCCCGGCGATCAGCGGCCGTTCCACCGCGAGCGCGTAGAGCACGCCGAGCACCAGCAGCAGGAACAGCGGCGTTTCCAGGCCGGACGGCCCGTAGGCGGCCAGTCCGCTGGCACCGGCGGTGAGCACCGCCGCGAGCACGCCGAGCGCCTTGTCCTTCACCAGGCGGTTGACCAGGAAGTACGACAGCACCACGCACGCCACCGTGCACACCACGCCCAGCACCGCCGCGCCGACCACGATGCCCTTGCCGAACAACGCCTTCGGGACGGCGATCAGCAGCATCCACAGGAAGTTCGAGTACCCCTCGACCCGCTCGCCCACGTTGAACACCGGGCCGTTGCCGTCCGCGAGGTTCTCCGAGTAGCGGAAGGTGATGAAGGCGTCCTCGGCCACGGTGGAGAACAACGCCTGGTGACCGAGCGAGTACGCGACCGCGCCCGTCAGCGCGGCGACGCGCCACGCCCGGCTGGTGGAGATGCGGGTCCAGCCCCCGAGTACCAGAGCGGTCAGCAGCAGCCAGCCGCAGATGAGCGCAACCACACCAGGTCCTTCGGCAACGGGGTCGGGGTCCGCGTCAATCTACCGGGGCCCCTGCCTGGGACTTTCCCCGCCCGAGCTGTCGGTGGGGCGTGGGAGGATCGACGTATGGAACCAGCCGACAGCCCCGAGATCGCCGAGCAGCTGCCGCTCCCCGGCCGTGAGCCGCTGCAGGCCTTCCTCCGCCGCCAGGCGCACCACCGCGTACCCGCGCCGCCGTCCGCCGACGCGGCGCGCGGCCGGACGCCGTCGGGCACGGTGCACCTGGTCAACGACGCCTGGCTGCCGGTCTGCGGAGCCGGCCTGAACACCTGGGACCCGCTGCGCGGACTGTCGCCGACCGAGGAGCCGGTCACCTGCCGCCGGTGCGCGGACGTGCATCTCAAGGACCTGCGGAACGATCAGCTGCGGCTGTTCTGAGCCGGGTGCCGACGCGGTCGTGGAAGGGCCGCCGTTCCAGCGCGCGGGTGGCGGCGGCGACCAGTTCGACCAGTGAGTACGGCAGTTCGGCGTCCAGTTCGGCGAGGGCGGCCTCGGTCGCCGCCCACTCGGCGTCGAGCACGGGCAGCAACTCCCGCGTCTTCGGGGTCAGGTGCACGATGCGCTCGCGCGCGTCCGCGCCCGGCCGCAGTTCGGCGAGGTCCAGCCGGCGCATCTGGGTCACCGTCTGACTGGCGGCCGAGTGGGTCACGCCCAGCGCCTCGGCGAGGTCGCGGATCGGCAGCGGACCGCGCTCGGTCAGCGTGCGCACCACGGGCGAGAACCGCGGCCGGAAGCCCGCCAGGTCCAAGTCGGCGGAGACCCGGGCGACATCGCCGTCGAGCAGGTCGAGCAGGTGCCGGAGCTGGGTGCCGAACCCGGTGGTTGTCACAGCGCTAATATAACAGCGCTAATACAACTGGAGGAACCATGTACACGCACGGCGAGCCGTACGACAGCGGCCTGCTCGACGTCGGTGACGGCAACCTCGTCCACTGGGACGTCTCGGGGAACCCGGCGGGCAAGCCCGCGGTCCTGCTGCACGGCGGTCCGGGCGTGCCCTCGCCCAACGGCCGCCGCTACTTCGACCCGGCGGCCTACCGCGTGGTGCAGTTCCACCAGCGCGGTGTCGGCCTCAGCACGCCGTCGGTGATCGACCACGAGACCGACCTGAGCGTCAACACCACCGAACACCTGCTCGCCGACATGGAGTTGCTGCGCGAGCACCTGGACATCGAGCGCTGGCTGGTGTTCGGCGGCTCGTGGGGCGCGACGCTGGGTTTCGCGTACGCGGAACGGTTTCCGGCGCGGGTCACGGAACTGGTGCTGGTGGCGGTCACGAACACCCGGCCGTCGGAGATCGACTGGCTCTACCGCGGGCTGGGCATGGTGTTCCCGGAGGCGTGGGACCGGTTCCGCGAAGGGGCCGGAGACGACGACGTGGTCGGCGCGTACAACCGGCTGCTCAACGACCCGGACCCCGCTGTCCGCGAGAAGGCGGCCCGCGACTGGTGCGCCTGGGAAGCGGCGGCGGTCGACGAGCAGACCCCCGACCCGCGCTGGGCCGACCCGGACTTCCGGATGGCGCTGGCCCGCACGGCGGCGCACTACTTCCACCACCACGCCTGGCTGGAGGACGGCGTCCTGCTGCGGGAAGCGGGCAGACTGGCCGGGATCCCCGGCGTGATGGTGCACGGCAGGCGCGATCTCAGCGCGCCACTGGGAACCGCGTGGGCGATGGCCAAGGCCTGGCCGGACGCCGAGCTGAAGGTGATCGACGAGGGCGGTCACTTCTCGGAGGGCGCCATGGAAGAGGCGGTGCGGGCCGCGATGGACCGCTTCGCGACCGGGGATTGAAGCGATCCAGTAGATCAGCGTCTATCGGTGCATCCGTGCGCGATCTAGCCTGATTCGGTGACCCCGCACGCGTTCGACGACCTCGACCGCCGTTTGCTCCACGCCCTCCAGCTCGACGGCCGTGCCTCGTTCAGCCGCATCGGCGAGGTGCTCGGAGTCTCCGGGCAGACCGTCGCCCGGCACTACGCCGCCTTGCGTTCGGATGGTGCGGTCAAGGTGATCGGGGTGAGCGATCCGGAAGCGCTCGGTGAGGCGCTCTGGCTGACCAGGGTGCGGTGCCCGCCGGACGCGGCGGACGCGGTGGCCACCGCGATCGCCGGCCGCGAGGACGCCTCGTGGGTGCGGATCACCTCCGGTGGCACCGAAATCGTGTGCGCCATCAGGGCTTCCGGGGACAAGACCCCGTTGGTGCCGAAGCTGCCGCGCGTGCTCGACGTGACCGCGCAGTGCGTGCTGCACGAGTTCCTCGGCGGTGGTGAAGGTCTGCTGCGCAAGGCTCGCGTGCTGACCAGGGCCGAAATCGACGAACTGACCTGGTCGGCCGACGCCCCACCGCGGCGGGAGATGTCCGAACAGGACCATCGGATGATCGAGTTGCTGCGGGACGACGGCCGGACCCCGGTGACCGAACTGGCCGGGGCGACCGGCTGGTCGCAGACCACGGTCCGCCGCCGCCTGGCCGAGCTGCGGGCGGGCGGGCTGCTGCGGTTCACCGTGGACTTCGACCACCGGATCTTCGGCTTCGGCGTGCACGTCCTGCTGTGGCTCACGGTCGAACCCGCCGACCTCGACCTGGCGGGCCGCCTGCTGGCCGAGGAGCACGCCGAGGTGGCCTACGTCGCGGCGACCAGTGGTCCGACCAACCTGGTCGCCGGGGTGGTCTGCCCCGCGGTCAAGGACCTCTACGGCTACCTGACCCGGCGGCTGGCGGTGCTGCCCGGCGTCCGGCGGATCGAGACCGCGCCGGTGGGCCGGACGGCGAAGAGCGCGCGGGCAACCGGGTGGTGAGGCGACCGGAACCGGACATCGGCGTTGCCGCGCGAGTGGCGTCGTTCGTACGTTCCGGTGATGACTGGTGGAGTGAACCGGCGTAGCTTCCTGCAGACCTCCGCACTGGGCGCGGGCGTGCTCGCGCTGCCCACCGGGGAGGCGGCCGCAGCGGACCGGGCAGAGGAGGCGGGCGTGCTCCGCGTCGAACGGCTGACCGTCGAATACGCGGAAACCCTGCTGGGCACCGATGTGGCCCGGCCGCTGCTGTCGTGGGTGCCGGTGGCGCCCGGCCACGGCGCCCGGCAGACGGCCTACCAGCTCGAGGTCGACGGGATCTGGGATTCGGGGCGGGTGGCGTCGGATCGCTCGACCGCTGTTGCCTATGACGGCCCGGCGTTGCAGCCGCGTACGCGGTACCAGTGGCGCGTGCGGGTGTGGGACCAGGACGGCCGGTCGTCGGACTGGAGCGCGTGGAGCTGGTGGGAGACCGGTTTCCTCGGTACCGAGTGGACGGCGGCCTGGATCGGCGCGCCCGCACCGGAAGCGCCGCTCGAGTTCACCGGCTCGTCGTGGATCTGGTCGCCGGGCAGCACGAGCGGCAACGCGCCGGCCGGTCCCCGCTGGTTCCGCGCGACGCTCGACCTGCCCGCCGGGGTCACCGAGGCGGAGCTGATCGCCACGGCGGACGACGACTTCACCCTGTTCCTCAACGGGGAGCAGGTGCTGCACGCGCCCGAGCAGGTCGACGGCTGGCGGACCGCGCGGCACGCCGACGTCTCCGTCAGCGGCCGTGTTGTGGTCGCGGTGCTCGCCACGAACCGGGGTTCGGTGTCGGTCAACCCGGGCGGCCTGCTGGTCCGGCTCCGGGCCGGGACGCACGAGCTGGTCACCGGTCCGGGCTGGCGGGTCGCGGACACCGAGCAGAGCGGCTGGCAGCAACCGGACTTCGACGACAGCGGGTGGGCCGAGGCCGCGGTACTGGCGCCGTACGGCCAGGGTCCTTGGGGCAGCGGCGTTTCGGTGCAGGTACCGCAGGTGCCCGCGCCGCTGCTGCGTCGTGAGTTCACTGTGGACAAACCGATCGCGAGCGCGCGGCTGTACATCAGCGGTCTGGCGTACTACGAAGCCGAGATCAACGGCGAGCGCGTCGGCACGCAGGTGCTCGATCCGGGGTTCACCGACTACGACAGGACCGTGCTGTACGCCACGCACGACGTCACCGGGCTGCTCAGTGGTGGGGCCAACGCGATCGGCGTGACGCTCGGGCGCGGGTTCTACGGCATGACCACGCCGAACGTCTGGCGCTGGGAGAAGCCGGACTGGCGTGGTGAACCGAAACTGCTGGCACAGCTGGAGATCACGCACCCGGACGGCAGCCGCACGACCATCGCGTCGGACACCTCGTGGCGGCTCGCGGACGGCCCGACGGTCTCGGATTCCCTGTACGCCGGGGAATCCTACGACGCGCGCGAGGCGAAGCCGGGGTGGTCGGCGACCGGTTTCGACGACAGTTCCTGGCGGGCGCCGGTCGTGCACAGCGCGCCGAAGGGCGTGGTGCGTGCTCAGCAGCACGAGCCGATCGAGGTCGTGGAAACCGTGACGCCGGTGTCGATCACCGCGCTGCGGCCGGGGGTGTTCGTCGCCGACATGGGCCGCACGATGGCGGGCTGGACGAAGCTGACCGTGAGCGCACCGGCGGGTACGACGGTCGAGCTGTGGCACGGCGAGCGCCTGCGTGAGGACGGCAGCGTCATCTGGGAGAACGGGCACGTGCCCGGGCGGCACCAGAAGGACTTCTACACCTGCGCGGGTGGTGGTGAGGAGACCTGGGAGCCGAAGTTCTCGTACAAGGGCTTCCGGTACGTCGAGGTGCACGGGTTGACGACGCAGCCTCGGCTGCTCGGCCGGGTGGTGCACACGAAGGTGCGTGAGGTCGCTTCCTTCCGTTGCTCGGAGCCGTTTTTCGAGCAGTTGGACCGGGCGATGCGCCGGACGCTGCTGAACAACCTGCACGGCATCCCGACCGACACCCCGATGTATGAGAAGAACGGCTGGACCGGGGACGCGCAGCTCGGCGCGCCGAGCCTGGCGTACGCCTTCGCCGTGCCGCGGTTCCTCACCAAGTGGATCGGGGACCTCGCGGACAGCCAGAACGAGCCGGGGCAGCTGCCGGTGATCGTCCCGAGTGGCGGCTGGGGTTACCAGGAACTGGCGCCCGCTCCGGAGTGGACGACCGTCTATCCTTTCCTGGTCCGGGAAATGTATCGCTGGTACGGCGACGACCGGGTGGCCGCCGAGCACTGGCAGCCGCTGACCCGGTACCTGGACTGGGAAATCGGGCGGCTGGAGAACGGGCTGGCGGTCACCGCGCTGGGCGACTACCTGCCGCCGGGGTACGGTGGCGTGCCGCCGGAGGACACCCGGCTGACCGCCACCGCCTATCTGCACCGAGCGCTCGTCGGCGCCGCCGAACTCGGCTCGATGCTCGGGCACGAGGCGACCGCGGCCCGGTACCGATCGGTGGCGGACGGGCTCCGGGAGGCGTTCAACGCGGCCTTCCTCGGTCCGGAAGGGCACTACCGGACGGCGAAGGACCCCGGCTACCGGCAGACGTCGAACGCGATCCCGCTGGCCTTCGACCTGGTCCCGGCGGGGGCGGTGCAGTCCGTTGTGGACAGTCTGGTGGCGGACATCCGGGCGCGGGGCAACCACCTGAACACCGGGGCGCTGGGAACCAGTGTCCTGCTGCGGGTGCTCACCGCCCACGGTCACGCCGATGTCGCCCACGCCGTGGCCACGCAGCGGAGTTATCCGAGCTGGGGGTACTGGTTCGACAACGGTGCGGACACCATGTGGGAGATGTGGCAGCTGGACTCGCGTTCGCGGGACCACTACTTCCAGGGGACCGTGGTGCAGTGGCTGTACGAGAACGTCGCCGGCCTGCGCCCGGGGGACGCGGGGTACCGGACGTTCACCGTGCGCCCGGACGCGCTGACCGGCGTGCACTGGGCGGGGAGCAGCGTGGAAACCGTGCGGGGGCGGGTCGGCGTGCACTGGACCAAAGTCAGCGAGGGACTACGGCTGACCGTGGACGTCCCCGTGGGTTCGGAGGCCGAAGTCCACCTACCCGGCACCGTCACCTCCGTCCCCGCCTCCCCGCGCATCCGCACCGACCGCGGCTACGCCGTCCACCACATCACCCACGGCCAATGGCGCTTCCACTCCACCTGACCCTCCGCCCTCCCGCCGAGTCCCACGTCCAGGCAGCCGAGTCCCACACTCGTGCAGCCGAACCCCACGTTCAGGAAGCCGAACCCCACGTTCGTGACATCCGGGCTGGTGGTCAGCCGGCGGTCGAGCTGGCCGAACTCCACACTCAGGTGTCCGAGTCCCACGTTCAGGCAGCTGAGCTCCACACTCGTGCAGCCGAACCCCACATTCGCGGCGGGGTCAGCGTGCGACTCGCCAGCCACGAATGTCGGGGCTCGGCTGATCGGGTGCGGGACTCGGCTGCCCGGGTGTGGAGTTCGCGAGCGTGAGTGTCGAACTCGGCTGCCTGAGTGCGGGACTCGGCTTCCTGAACGTGGAACTCGGCTGCGGGAACGTGGGGTTCGGCTTCCTGAACGTGGGGTTCGGGTTGTGGGGTGTGGGGGTTGAAACGTTCTAATGGGGGTGGTAGTGGGGGCGGGTGAGCGCGTCAGTTTCGGGACAAGGTGGGCGTAGAACTTGACATGGGTCACAGTTTCGACGCACTCTCGGCTCATCCGTGGATTGAAACGATTTATTCACGCGAGGGAGAAGGCCAGTGACCGAGCACCCGGTGACCGAGTTGCGCGAGGTTACCAAGGCCTTCGGCGCGGTGCGGGCGTTGGCCGGGGTGTCGCTCGGCCTGCGCGCGGGTGAGGCCCACGCGCTCCTCGGCGAGAACGGGGCAGGCAAGTCCACGTTGATCAAGGTGCTCGCGGGCGCCCACCGCCCGGATGAGGGCAGCGTGCTGATCGACGGCAGGCCCAGCCGGTTCGGGGGGCCCGCCGACGCCAGGGACGCCGGGATCGCGGTCATCTACCAGGAGCCCACCCTGTTCGGGGACCTGTCCGTGGCCGAGAACGTGTTCATGGGCCGCCAGCCTCTCCGCAGCGGCCGCAGGATCGACACCCGCGCGATGCACCAGGCCGTGCGCGAGTTGTTCAAGCGCCTCGGCGTCGCACTCGATCCGGCGCGGCCGGCGCGCGGGCTCTCCATCGCCGATCAGCAGGTGGTCGAGATCGCCAAGGCGCTGTCCTTCGACGCGCGCGTGGTCGTGATGGACGAGCCGACCGCCGCGCTGTCCGAAGTGGAGGTTCGCAGGCTCTTCGGCGTGGTCCGCGCCCTGCTCGACGCCCAAGTAGCGGTGCTGTTCGTCTCACACCGGCTCGACGAGGTCTTCGAGCTGTGCACCAAGGCCACCGTGCTCCGCGACGGCGAGCACGTCTGGACCGGCGAACTGGCCGGGCACACCCCCGAGGACCTGGTCCGCCGCATGGTCGGCCGCGAGCTGTCCACGCTCTTCCCCAAGCAGGCCACGGCGCCCGGCGAGGTCGCGCTGAAAATAAACCGCCTGACCAGGGAAGGTGTGTTCACCGACGTCTCCTTCGACCTCAGGGCGGGCGAGATCGTCGCGCTCGCCGGGCTCGTCGGGGCCGGGCGGAGCGAGGTGGCCCGCGCGATCTTCGGCATCGATCGCCCCGACGCCGGAACCGTGCGAAGAAACGGCAAACCCCTCAAACCGGGTTCACCGACCGCCGCGATGGCCGCCGGGATCGGCTTCGTGCCCGAAGACCGCAGGCAGCAGGGGCTGGTGATGGACGCGTCCATCGAACGCAACGCGGCGCTGGCCTCGCTCGGCACGCTCAGCCGCGGCGGCCTGATCCGCAAGAGGGACGAACAACAGCTGGCCAAGGACTGGGCCGTCAAACTGCGGCTCAAGTTTTCCCGGCTCGGCGACCCCGTCGGCGTGCTCTCCGGCGGCAACCAGCAGAAGGTCGTGCTGGCGAAGTGGCTGGCGAGGAAGCCAGCCGTGCTGATCGTGGACGAACCGACGCGCGGCATCGACGTCGGCACCAAGGCCGAGGTCCACCGGCTGCTGTCCGAACTCGCCGCGGAAGGGGTGGCGGTGCTGATGATCTCGTCCGAACTGCCCGAGGTGCTCGGCATGGCCGACCGCGTGCTGGTGATGCACGAGGGCAGGCTCGCCGCCGAGCTCGACCGGGCGGCGGCCACCGAGGAAACCGTGGCGCTGGCCGCGGCGGGCCGGGCATGAGCGCCGAGTCCACTGTGGACCAGATCGCCCCGGAGCGGGGTGCGGGCGCCCGGCGGCTCGCCGATCGCGCCGGCAAGGTCCGTGAGCTGGGCATCCTGCTCGCGCTGCTGCTCGTGGTCGGCGGCACCGCGCTGAGCAATCCGCGGTTCATCGAGGCCCAGAGCGTGCGCGACCTGCTGCTCAACGCCTCGATCGTGGCGCTGCTCGCGGTCGGCCAGACCATCGTGGTGATCACGCGCAACGTGGACCTGTCCGTCGGCTCGGTTCTCGGCCTGGCCGCCTTCCTGACCGCGGACACCTTCGCGTCGAACGAGAACCTGCCGGTGGTCGCCGGGGTCGCGTTCGGCGTGCTGATCGGACTGCTCTGCGGGGCGGCGAACGGCCTGGTGGTCGCGCTCGGCCGGGTGCCGAGCCTGGTGGTCACCCTCGGCACGCTCTACGTCTTCCGCGGCCTCGATTTCGCGCTGGCCTCCGGGCAGCAGGTCAACGCCGCCGACCTGCCCGAGAACCTGCTCGGCCTGGGCAGCGGGCGCCTGCTCGGCGTGCCGAACCTGGTCTTGATCACGCTGATCGTGGTGCTGGCCGCGTGGTTCTACCTGCGTTCGTACCGGTCCGGCCGGGAGCTCTACGCGATGGGCTCCAACCCGGAGGCCGCGGTACTGGCCGGAATCCCGGTGCGCCGCCGTACTTTCACCGCTTTCGCCGTGTCCGGCGCGATCGCCGGGCTGGCCGGGGCGCTGTGGGCCGCGCGCTACGGCACGGTCGACGCCGCCGCGGGCACCGGGCTGGAACTGCAGGTGGTCGCGGCCGTGGTGGTCGGCGGCGTGGCCATCTTCGGTGGTTCGGGGACCGTGCTCGGCGCGGCGCTGGGCGCGCTGCTGCTCAGCACGATCGCCGGTTCGCTGGTGGTGCTCGGCGTGCCCGCGTTCTGGCAGCAGGCGATCACCGGCGCGTTGCTGCTCGCCGCGATCTCGATCGACCGGCTGGTGGCGCTCCGGCTCGCGGCTGCCTTGCGGCGCAACAACGCCGTGTCGCCTGCACGGGGAACGACCCCCGGACCCCCGGACCGCTCGAAGGGAGGGGCGTGATGGCCCGCCTGCTGCGCTGGGAGTCGGTGCTGGTGCTCCTGCTGGTGGTGGTCGCGGTGGTCGGCAGCGTCCGCACCGGCGGCACCTTCCTCTCCGGCGGCAACCTGTTCTACCTCGGCCTGGACATCGCCGAAATCGCGTTGATCGCCCTGCCGCTGACCCTCGTGGTGGTCTCCGGCGAGATCGACCTGTCGGTCGCCTCGGTGCTCGGGCTGTCCAGCGCGCTGGTCGGCACGCTCTGGAACGCCGGCTGGGCACTGGAACTGATCCTGCCGGTGGCGATCCTCGCCGGGGCGGTGTGCGGTGCGGTCAACGGCCTGCTGGTCACCCGGCTCGGCCTGCCCTCGCTCGCGGTCACCATCGGCACGCTCGCCCTGTACCGCGGGCTCGCGCTGGTGCTGCTCGGCGACACCGCGGTCGCCGACTTCCCGGCGAGCTTCACCCAGTTCGGCAACACGCCGATCCCCGGCACGCAGATCCCGTACCCCATCCTGCTGTTCGTGGTGCTGGCCATCGGGTTCGCCGTGCTGCTGCACTACAGCTCGTTCGGCCGGTCCGCCTTCGCCATCGGCGCGAACGACGAGGCCGCCCGCTTCTCCGGCATCCGGGTCAAGCGCGTCAAACTGGTCCTCTTCGTGCTGACCGGCGCCGTCGCCGCGATCGCCGGGATCGTCTACACCCTGCGGTTTTCCAGCGCCCGCGCGGACAACGGCAACGGGCTCGAACTGGCCGTGGTCGCCGCGGTGCTGCTCGGCGGGGTCTCGATCTTCGGCGGCAAGGGCACGCTCGGCGGGGTCATCGCCGGGGTGCTGCTGCTCGGCGGCCTGCGCAACCTCCTGATCCTCGACGACGTGTCGACCGAGGTGCTGACCGTGGTCACCGGCGCGCTGCTGCTCGCCGGCGTGCTCATCCCGCGCTTGCTCGGCAGCCGGTTCACCCCGGCAGGAAGGAAAACCCGATGAACACACGATCCGCCGCACGACGAGGTGCCGCGGTACTCGGCATGGCGCTGTTGCTGGCCTCCTGTAGCGGGACCACAAAGGACAGTGCCGACCAGGGGCCCGCGCCCGCGGCCAGTGGAGCCGCGAACCCGGCCGCCCCGCTGAAGACCGGGCTGAAGATGACCTTCCTGCCCAAGCAGGTGAACAACCCGTACTTCACCGTGGTGCAGCAGGGTGGCGAGAAGGCCGCGGGCGAGCTGCAGGCCGAGTTCAAGGCCACCGGCCCGTCCGACGCCAGTGCCTCCTCGCAGGTCACCTACATCAACACCGCCGCGCAACAGCGCCAGGACGCGCTGATCATGGCGGCCAACGACGAGAACGCGGTGGCCCCGGCGCTGAAAACCGCGCGCCAGCAGGGGATGAAGGTGGTCACGCTCGACTCCGACGTGGCGGCCGACGCCCGTGACGTGTTCATCAACCAGGCCGATTCCCGGGACATCGCGGTGAAGCAGGTCCAGCTGATCTCCGAAGCCGTTGGCGGCAACGGGGAAATCGCCATCCTCTCGGCCACCCCGAACGCGACGAACCAGAACACCTGGATCGAGATCATGAAGCAGGAACTGGCGAAGCCCGAGTACGCCGGGCTCAAGCTGGTCGAAACCGCCTACGGCAACGACGACGACCAGACGTCGTTCCAGAAGACCCAGGGCCTGCTGCAGGCACACCCGCAGCTCAAGGGCATCGTCTCGCCGACGACGGTCGGCCTCGCCGCGGCCGGGCGCTACCTCAGTTCGTCGGAGTACAAGGGCAAGGTCGCGCTGACCGGCCTCGGCACGCCGAACCAGTTGCGGGCTTACGTCAAGGACGGCACGGTCGGCAAGTTCGCGTTGTGGGAGCCGAACAAGCTCGGCTACCTCGGCGTGCAGGCGGCGACCGCGCTCGCGTCCGGCCGGATCACCGGTGCCCAGGGGGAGAAGTTCTCGGCCGGGGAACTGGGCGAGTACACCATCGGCGCGGAGGGGGAGGTCGTGCTCGGCCCGCCGACCGTGTTCGACGCGGCCAACATCGACCGGTTCGACTTCTGAGAGGGGCAACGGATGAGTTCGTGGGCACAAGCCGCCGAGGTGCTGCGCGCCCAGCGGATCGAAACCCCGTCCTGGGCGTACGGGAACTCGGGCACCCGGTTCAAGGTGTTCGCCCAGCGCGGGATCCCGCGTGATCCGTACGAGAAGATCGACGACGCGGCGAAGGTGCACGAGCTGACCGGCGTCGCGCCGAGCATCGCGCTGCACATCCCGTGGGACCGCGTGGACGACTTCGGCGCGCTCGGCCGGTACGCCGCCGACCGCGGGATCGAGCTGGGCGCGATCAACCCCAATGTGTTCCAAGAGGACGACTACCGGCTCGGCAGCATCTGCAACCCCGATCCCGGGATCCGCCGCAAGGCCGTCGACCACCTGCTGGAGTGCGTGGAGATCGGGCGCGCCACCGGTTCCGGCGTGTTGTCGGTGTGGCTGGCCGACGGTACGAACTACGCCGGGCAGGACAACATTCGCGCCCGCCAGGACCGCCTGTACGAGGGCCTGCGCGAGACGTACGACCGGATGCCGGAGAACATGCGGCTGCTGCTCGAATACAAGTTCTTCGAGCCGCACTTCTACACCATGGACGTGCCGGACTGGGGCACGTCGTTCGCCCAGTGCCTGCGCCTCGGCGAGCGCGCGCAGGTGCTGGTGGACACCGGGCACCACGCGCCGGGCACGAACATCGAGTTCATCGTCGCGTTGCTGCTGCGCGAGGGCAGGCTCGGCGGGTTCCACTTCAACAGCCGCAACTACGCCGACGACGACCTGATCGTCGGTGCGGCGGACCCGTTCCAGCTCTTCCGGATCATGCACGAGCTGGTCAGCGCGGGCGGGCTGGATCCGGCTGCGAACGTGGCCTTCATGCTCGACCAGTGCCACAACCTGGAACCCAAGGTGCCGGCGATGATCCGCTCCGTGCTCAACGTCCAGGAGGCCACGGCGAAGGCGCTGCTGGTCGACGCCGACGCGCTCGCGCGGGCGCAGGCCGAGGGCGACGTGCTCGGCGCGAACGCGGTGGTGATGGACGCCTTCAACACCGACGTCCGGCCGCGGCTGGCCGAACTCCGCCAGGACATGGGCCTGGACGCGGACCCGATCGCGGCCTACCACCGCAGCGGGTACCAGGAGCGGATCGAGGCCGAGCGGACCGGAGGCGCCGCGATGGGCTGGGGGGCGTAACGGTGCTGACCAGGGAACGGCTTCGGCACGACGACCTGGAACTGCTCCGGCTGCTCGCCGCCGGGCTACCCGCGGACGCGGTGGCCCGGCGGCTCGGCCTGTCCGACCGCACGATCCGGCGCCGGACCCGGGCGATCTGCGACCAGCTCGGCGTCCGCACGCAGATCGAGGCTGTCGTCTGGGCGGTCCGGCGAAGATTGCTCTGACCTCTGGATGCTATGAGTGGGGCATTACTTGCAATGAACGCAAGTAATGCCCCACTCATAGCATCCGGGGGCGACGGTCGTCGGATCTCTCGGGCGTCGGCCGACTGTCCGCCACAAAGAGACAAGAATCAACAGATCCCCGGTGTGGCCATCCGCACCGGGGATCTTCTTCTGTCCGTGACCAAAACGGACATCCCCTGGGCAAGGCCGGTGCGAGCGCAAATGTTGAGAGCTGAGCAAGTATGGTCGGATGTGTTGACATCTGTTGAGTCTCCGCGTGAAATGTGTCACGGCGGGTCCACCACGTGCCGGCACACGCGGACTCGTTTCCCGGCGCCAGCAGCCGCTGGTTCACCAGGACCTCACCTGAAGGGTGTACGACAACGATGTCACGTGTTAGCCGACGCCGAAAGATCAGACGTCCGTGGGCCGCTGCCGCGCTCGCCTCGGTCGTGGCGATGCTCACCGTGGTGGCCCCGCAAGCTTCGGCCCAGCCGGAGTGGGCGATGGGCACGCCGAAACTGCCGACCCCCTGGACCCACCTGGTCAACCCCGACAACGCGCTGCCGGAGTACCCGCGGCCGCAGCTGACCCGCAAGGACTGGCAGAACCTCAACGGCGTCTGGGAGTTCGCGGGCGCGACCGCCGGCGAAGCGCCGCCCTTCGGCAAGACCCTCGGTGAGCGGATCCTGGTGCCGTACCCGAGCGAGTCGGTGCTCTCCGGCATCGAGCGGCACGAGGACCACATGTGGTACCGCCGCACCGTGTCCGTGCCCCCGAACTGGCAGGTCGGCAGCCGGAACCGGCTCAAGCTGAACTTCGGCGCGGTCGACTACCTCGCGTCGGTCTACGTCAACGGCAAGAAGGTCGCCGAGCACAAGGGCGGCTACGGCGCGTTCTCCGCCGACATCACCGACGCGCTGAAGCCGGGTGGCCAGCAGGAGATCGTCGTCGGCGTCGAGGACCGCGCGGACAAGACCTGGCAGCCGGTCGGCAAGCAGCGCATCGTGCCCGACCGCGGGATCTTCTACGAGGGCGCCTCCGGCATCTGGCAGACCGTGTGGATGGAGCCGGTGGCCGCCGCGCACGTGGAGAACCTCGGCATGGTGCCGGACATCGACACGAACACCCTGGGTTTGACCGTGCAAACCAGCGGTGACGCGAGCGCGCTGTCCGCCGAAGTGATCGTGCGCGATGGCGGTGCCGTGGTCAGCCGCAAGCGCACCCGGGCCGCCGGGGAGATCAAGGTCGACGTGCCGCAGGCGAAGCTGTGGTCGCCGGACAACCCCTTCCTCTACGACCTCGACGTCATCCTGCGTGACGCCAACGACCGCCCGGTCGACCGCGTCAGCTCGTACTTCGGCATGCGGGAGATCGGCAAGGTCGAGGGCGCCGACGGCAAGCTGCGGATGACGCTCAACGGCAAGATCCTCTTCCAGATGTCCACTCTGGACCAGGGCTACTGGCCGGACGGCATCTACACCGCGCCGACCGACGAGGCACTGGCCTTCGACCTCGAGCAGCACAAGGAACTCGGCTTCAACACCGTGCGCAAGCACATTAAGACCGAGCCCGACCGCTGGTACTACCACGCCGACCGACTCGGCCTGCTGGTCTGGCAGGACATGCCGGCCATGCGGACCGGCGGCCGCCCGCCGGTGGACGCGCAGCAGCAGTTCGAGACCGAACTGCACGAACTGGTCGAGCAGAAGAAGAACTGGACCTCGGTGATCGGGTACGTGCCGTTCAACGAGGGCTGGGGCGAGTGGAACCGCGAGGCCACCGGCCGCATCGCCGAGGAGGTCAAGGCGCAGGACCCGAACCGGCTGGTCAACGCGCACAGCGGGGTGAACTGCTGCGACTCGCTCGGTGACTCCGGCAAGGGCGACGTGCTCGACTGGCACGCCTACGTCGGCCCCGGCACCCCGGTGCCGGACGAGAACCGCGCCTCGATGGACGGTGAGCACGGCGGCTTCGGCCTGGAGATCGACGGCCACATGTGGTTCGGCGAGGGGCACGCCTACGAGATGACGCCCGACCCGGCCACGCTGACCAGGCGTTACGTGGAGAACCAGGAGGATGTCCTGGACGCCGCGCAGCGCTGCGGCATCAGCGGCGCCATCTACACCCAGATCACCGACGTCGAGCACGAGGTGAACGGGTTCTTCACCTACGACCGGCAGGTGAAGAAGATGGACTTCGCGCAGGTCAAGGCGATCAACGAGAAGATCGTGCGCGAGGCCGACGGCAGCGGCTCCGGCGCGCCGGACCCCGGTCCCGGTACCCCGGGCACCGACGGGGTGCACGCCTACAAGTTCGACGAGGGCACCGGCACCACGGCCGCCGACGCGGTCGGTGACGCCGACGCCACGCTGACCGGCGCCGAATGGGCCCCCGGCGTGCAGAACGGCGCGGTTTCCTTCAACGGCAACGGGTTCGGCGACACCGGTAGCGCGCTGGTGAACTCGGCGAGCAGCTACTCGGTGTCCGCCTGGGCCAAGCTCGACGTGGCGGACGGCGCGTTCCAGACCGTGGTCAGCCAGGACACCGGCAGCAACAGCGCCTTCTTCCTGCAGTACTCGGGACAGGACCAGCGCTGGGCGATGAGCTTCGTCGGCCTGCGCGCGCTGTCGCCGGAGAAGCCGGAAGTCGGCCGCTGGTACCACCTCACCGGCGTCCGCGACGCCAAGGCGGGCACGCTCTCGCTCTACGTCGACGGCCAGAAGGTCGCCGGGCAGAGCGCCTGCGCGGCACCGGAATCCACCGGCCCCACGGTGATCGGCCGTGGTCAGTACGGCGGCAACCAGGTCGACTTCCTCCGCGGTGACGTGGACGACGTCCGCCTGTTCGACCGGGCGCTGACCGGTCAGGAGATCGCGGCACTCGCGACCCGCCCCTAGGTTTCACCCCTTCCCTGCCCCCACGAGGAGTTCAACGATGAACAGCAGAAAAACCCGGCTCTCCGTCATCTTGCTGGCGGCCGCCGGTCTGGCGCTCACCGCGTGCACCAACCCCGGAGATTCAGGCAGTTCCGCGGCGCCCACGGGCACCGCGGGTGGTGACGGCCAGGTGGTGAAGAGCCAGGCCCCCGGGGCGGGGGAGGGGTGCACCCTGGAGAAGAACGGGGCGCAGAAGCTGGACCTGAAGACCGCGGTGGTCGGGTTCTCGCAGTCCGAGCCCGACACCGCGGCCTTCCGGGCCGCCGAAACCGCGTCGATCAAGTCGGCCGCCGAGCAGCTGGGCGTCAAGCAGCTGCTGGTGACCAACGCGAACAACGAGCTGCCCAAGCAGATCGCCGACATCCAGGACCTGCTCAACCAGGGCGCGCAGTTCCTGATCGTGGCGCCGGTGAACTCCGACGGCCTCGACCCGGCGCTGGCCGCGGCGAAGGCCAAGGGCGTGCCGGTGCTGACCATCGACCGCAAGGTCACCAACACCGCGTGCACCGACTACGTGGCCTTCCTCGGCTCTGACTTCTACGAGCAGGGCAAGCGCGCGGCCGACGCGATGAACAAGGCGACCGGTGGCACCGGCAAGGTGGCCATCCTGCTCGGCTCCTCGGGCAACAACGTGACCGACAACCGCAACGCCGGGTTCAAGGACCAGCTCAAGCAGTACCCCGGCCTGCAGATCGTGGCCGAGCAGACCGGCAACTTCGCGCGGGAGAAGGGCCAGGCGGTGGCCGAGCAGCTGCTCCAGGCCAATTCGGAGATCACCGCGATCTACGCGCACAACGACGAAATGGGCCTCGGCGCGGTGACCGCGGTGACCGCGACCGGCAAGAAGCCGGGCGAGGACGTGAAGATCGTCTCCATCGACGGCACCCGCAACGCGGTCCAGGCCATTGTGGACGGTCAGATCAACGCGGTGATCGAGTCGAACCCGCGCTTCGGCCCGCTGGCCTTCGAGACCGCGCAGAAGTTCTACAACGGTGAGGCCATCCCGGAGAACGTCATCATCGAGGACGACGAGTACAACCGGGACAACGCCGCGCAGAACCTCGCCAATGCGTTCTGAGGCACTACTGGAAACCACCGCTGTCACGAAGTCCTTCGGTGGTGTGCACGCTCTGCGTGGCGTGGATTTCTCCCTCGCGAAGGGGGAGATCCACGCCCTCGTCGGGGAGAACGGCGCCGGCAAGTCGACGCTGATCAAGGTGCTGACCGGGGTGTACCGCCCCGACGGCGGCCAGGTGCGCTTCGGCGGGGAGCCGGTGGACTTCCACCGGCCCTCCGCCGCGCAGGACGCCGGCATCTCCACGATCTACCAGGAGATCAACCTGGTGCCGCTGCTCTCGGTGGCGCGCAACATCTTCCTCGGCCGCGAGCCGCGCAACCGGTGGAAGCTGATCGACGTGGCGGCGATGAACCGCCAGGCCGCCGAGCTGACCCGCTCGCTGGGGCTGGACCTCGACGTGACCGCCGAACTCGGCAGGCTCGGGCTCGGGGTGCAGCAGATGGTGGCGCTGGCACGGGCGATGTCGGTGGACAGCCGCGTGGTGATCATGGACGAGCCCACCTCCTCGCTGGAGGCCCGTGAGGTGGCCACGCTCTTCGAAGTGGCGCGTGGCCTGCGGGATCGCGGGGTCGGCCTGATCTTCGTCTCGCACCGGCTCGACGAGCTGTGGGAGCTGTGCGACCGGGTCACCGTGCTCCGCGACGGGCAGCAGGTGCACACCGGCCCGATGGCCGAGCTGGACCGGGTCACCCTGGTCGCGCGCATGCTCGGCCGCGACATCGAGCAGGTGGAACGCGAAGGCGCCACCGAGTTCGGCGAAGAGCACACGCGGAGCGAAGAACCGGTGCTGGAAGTGTCCGGTTTGGACGTCCGGCACCGGCTCTCCGGCGTCGGGCTGACCGTGCGCCCGGGCGAGGTCGTCGGCCTCGGCGGGTTGCTGGGCTCCGGCCGCAGCGAGACGGTCAAGGCGGTCTACGGCGCGCTGCCCGCGCAGTCCGGCTCGGTTTCGGTCCGCGGGAAGAAGGTGCGGGCGAACTCCGTGCGGCACGCGCTGCGCTCGGGGATCGCGCTGCTGTCCGAGGACCGCAAGGCCGAGGGCATCATCCCGGACCTCTCGGTGCGCGACAACATCGCGCTGGCCGTCCTTCCGCGGTTCTCGCGGGCCGGTCTGGTGACCGAGGCACGCATCGACGCGCTGGTCGAAACGTTCATGAAACGCCTGCGCATCAAGGCGTCCAGTCCGGCGCAGAAGGTGCGCGAGCTCTCCGGCGGCAACCAGCAGAAGGTGCTGATGGCGCGCTGGCTGTGCACCGAACCGAAGGTGTTCCTGCTCGACGAGCCCACCCGCGGCATCGACGTCGGCGCGAAGCTGGAGGTGCAGTCCCTGATCGACGAACTGGCCGACCAGGGGCTCGCGGTGGTGCTGATCTCCAGCGAGATGGACGAGCTGGTGGAAGGCGCCGACCGGATCGTGGTGCTGCACAACGGATCGGTGAGCCGGGAGCTGACCGGTGAACGGGTCACCGGCGCCGAGTTGCTGGCCGCGCTGGCGGGGGAGGACGGCGAATGAGCCGGTTCGACAAGGACTGGGTGCGGCGCAACGGTGTCTACGTGGCACTGGTGTTCCTGCTGCTGATCAACATCGTGATCACCGACAACTTCGTCAGCGCGGGCACGCTGCGCCTGCAGTTGATCCAGGTGGCCCCGGTGCTGCTGGTGGCGCTGGGCATGGCGCTGGTGATCGGCACCGAGGGCATCGACCTGTCGGTCGGCGCGGTGATGGCCATCGCGGCGGCGCTGGTCCCGCTCTACATCGGCTACGGCACGGTGGGCGCGCTGCTGATCTCCGTGCTGGCGGGCGCGGTGACCGGGGTACTGGCCGGGGTGCTGGTGGCGAAGGTCGGCGTCCAGCCGATCATCGCCACGCTCGGCATCATGGTCGCCGGGCGCGGGCTGGCCAACGTGTTCGGCGGGGAGATCAAGAGCATCCGCGACCCTGGCATGGTCGAGCTGGGCACCGGTGACCTGCTCGGCATCCCGTACGTGGTGCTGATCGCGGCCGTGGTCGCGGCGCTGGCCTGGTTCCTGGTCCGGCGGTCGACCTACGGGCGGCAGCTGGTGGCCATCGGCGGCAACAAGCGGGCCGCGGAACTCGCCGGGCTGCCGGTCAAGCGCGTGCTGATCACCACCTACGTGATCTGCGGGCTGCTCGCCGCGCTGGCCGGGGTGCTGATGGCGGCGCGGTCGCAGGCCAGTGACCCGACGAAGCTCGGCATGCTGGTGGAGCTGTCCGCGATCACCGCGGTGGTGATCGGGGGCACGCCGCTGTCCGGTGGGCAGGTGCGCATCGCCGGCACCATCGCCGGCGCGCTGCTGATGCAGTTGATCACCGCGACGTTGATCTTCCACGACATCCCCGACTCCACCGCGCAGGTGGCGCAGGCGGTGATCGTGGTGGCCGCGGTCTACGTGCAGCTCGGCCGGAAGAAGGCACGGAAGAAGACCGGGCAGAAGGTGACGACATGACAACCACGCCCACGGCCACCCGAGCGAGGGTGGCGCGCTCGGCGCAGCGCCAGGGCGCGCTGGCGATCCTGGTGGTCGCGGTCGTCGCCTCCACCTTCGCCTTCGATTCCTTCGGCACCGCAGGAAACCTGACGAACATCGCGCTGCAGGCCTCGTTCCTGGCCGTGGTCGCGCTCGGCATGACCTTCGTGATCATGACCGGCGGCATCGACCTCTCGGTCGGCTCGGTGTTCGCGCTCGGCGGGGTGCTGGCCGCGTGGGGCGCGCAGTACGGCACCTGGGTGGCGATCCTGTTGCCACTGCTGGTGTGCGGCGCGATCGGGCTGGTGCAGGGGCTGATCATCGCGCGCGGCGGGCTGCCGCCGTTCATCGTCACGCTGGCCGGCCTGCTGTTCGCCCGCGGGGTGCTGCTGCTGATCAGCGACGAGGGCGCCACCACGTACAAGGTGCCGCCGGATTCGGCGTTCCGCGAGCTGGCGCAGGGCAGCCTCTTCGGCATCGGCTACCCGATCTGGATCGTGGTGGTCGCGTTCGGGATCGGCGCGCTGGTGCTGCACCGGACCACGTACGGCTCGACCGTGCTGGCGATCGGCGGGCAGGAGGACGCGGCCGACCTGATGGGCCTGCCGGTGGTCCGCGCGAAGGTGGTCACCTACCTGGCGTCGGGGCTGCTGGCCGGGTTCGGCGGGCTGCTGATCGCCTCGTACACCTCGTCCGGGGTGACCGTGCTCGGCGTCGGCATGGAGCTGGAGGTGATCTCCGCGGTGGTGCTCGGCGGCACGCTGCTCACCGGCGGCGCGGGCACCATCCTCGGCACGCTGGTCGGCGTGCTGCTGCTCCAGGTGATCAAGAACGTGATCAACCAGGTCGGCTCGCTGAACTCGAACTGGCAGGCGGTGGTCAGCGGGACGATCCTGCTGATCGTGGTCACCCTGCAACGCTGGCTCTCGCGCCAGGTGAAGTAGGGGTCTACCAGGACATCTCGCTGCAGCGTCGGGCCGATTCCCTCGGCTCGACCTGCAGCGTGGCGTGTTCGATGCCGTAGGTGCCGGCGAGCAGGTTCTGGGCCTCGACGAGCACGTCGCAGTGCACCGCGGCCGACTCGATGGTGAGGTGGGCGGAGGCGACCTCCATACCGGAGGTGAGCGTCCACACGTGCAGGTCGTGGACGTCGGTGACACCGGGCAGGGCCGCGAGCTCCTCGCTGATCCGGCCGACGTCGACGCCCTGCGGGGCGTGCTGGAAGAGGATGCGCAGCGCCCGGCGGGCCAGCGACCAGGTGCGGGGGAGCACGAAGAGGCCGATGGCGACACCGATGAGCGGGTCGGCGTAGCGCCAGCCGGTGGTCAGCGTGATGAGGCCGCTGAGCAGCACCCCGAACGAGCCGATCATGTCGGCCATGACCTCGAGGTAGGCGCCGCGGACGTTGAGGCTCTCCTTGGCACCCGAGCGCAGGAGCAGGAACGACACCACGTTGGCGCCCAGCCCGGCGGCCGCGACGAGCATCACCGGCAACCCGGGTACCGCGGGCGGGTCGGTGATCCGGCTGATGGCCTCGTAGAGCACGTACCCGGCGACGCCGAAGAGCAGCACCGCGTTGGCCAGTGCGGCGAGCACCTCGGCGCGGTAGAGCCCGAAGGTGCGGCTGAACGTCGGCCCGCTGCGACGGGCGAGCAGGATGGCGGTGAGCGCCATGCCCACGCCGAGCACGTCGGTGAACATGTGCGCGGCGTCGGAGATCAGCGCCAGCGAGGAGGTCGCGAAGCCGACCGCGAACTCCAGCACCATGAAGGCCGCGCCGATCAGCAGCGCGGCGGTCAACGCACGCACATACCTGCCCGACGCGCCTCCCGCGGGCACCTGCCCGTGGCCGTGTCCGTGGCCCATCCCGCCGCCTCCCGTTGCTCGTACCCCGGGGAATATATAGTGACATGCGCATGCGTGCAATAGAGGCCAGCCTAAGCTATGCGCTCGACGGTACGACGCGCCCAGCCGCGGTCCAACCCCCAACCGGGGCTTCCCGCCGCGCGGGATCGTCAACCCGCTGTCAACGCCTTCGGGGGATGCGCTAGGCTTCACGAGGTCGCAAGTTGACGGGCCCTCGTAGCTCAGGGGATAGAGCACTGCCCTCCGGAGGCAGGTGTCGCAGGTTCGAATCCTGCCGAGGGCACTCATCTTTACTTTGGCCAATCAAGCCCCTATCGGCGAGATGCGATAGGGGCTTTCTTGTGTCCCTGTTCAACTACTGGTGAAGGCCATTGACCGTGATCCGGGTCACCTTCAGCCTGGGGGCATGATGCTGAAAAGAGCTTTGAAGGCGGGTGTGGTCGCGTTGGCGGCCGGGGCGTTGTTCGCGGGGCCGGCGCAGGCGGAACCGTCGGCGCAGAAACTGCCGATCGATCCGTACAACTGGTGCGGTCACGAGTCCTACATCGAACTCGACGGGCACATCTTCAAGTTCTACGACCACTGGCACGAGGCCAACCGCCACGTGCACTACTACTGGTTCCGCAACATCGCCAGCGGCTTCAGCGCCACGCACCTCGGACACTGCTGACCGGCCAGTGGACCAGTTCGGCGGGTCGTGACTGGACCTGTTCGCTGGGCCACCTCAGCCCCCATGATCAACCCCGTGAGTATCGAGTTTCTCCTGACAGCGCTGGTCATCGTGGCCACCCCGGGCACCGGCGTGCTCTTCACCGTGGCGGCCGGGCTCAGCCGCGGGGTGCGCGCGAGTGCGGTGGCCGCGTTCGCGTGCACCCTCGGCACCCTGCCCCACCTGCTCGCGGCGCTCACCGGGCTGGCCGCGCTCCTGCACACCAGCGCCACCGCCTTCGAGGTGCTGAAGTACCTCGGCGTCGCCTACCTGCTGTACCTCGCGTGGGCCACTGTTCGAGATAAATCGGCGTTCGAACCGCAGGACAATGTCCCCCTATCCCCGCTCAAGGTGATCACCACCGGAGTGCTGGCCAACATCTTGAACCCCAAGCTGACCATTTTCTTCGTCGCGTTCCTGCCGCAATTCGTGCGGCCGGAAGAACCGGTGTGGCGCATGGTGGAATTGAGTGCCGTTTTCACCGCCCTCACCCTGGTCGTCTTCCTCGCCTACGGGGTGTTCGCCGCCGCGGTGCGGGAGCACATCATCACCCGGCCGAGGGTGCTCGCCTGGGTGCGGCGCACCTTCTCCGCCGCGTTCGCCGGGCTCGCGGTCAAGCTGGCGGTGACCGAAGCATGAGCACCTTCCGGCACGCCGACGCCCTCTGGGCCGACTTCCCGCAGCTCGTTCCCGCTGTCCTGCACGTCGAGCACACCGACGCCCGGCAGGACCTCACCGAGTACTACGAGATCGCCGAGCAGCGGCTCGAAGGCACCACCGAAGCGCAGCTGCCCGAAATCCAAGCCTGGCGACGGGCCTTCGGGCAGCTCGGGCTCAAGCCGACGCAGTACCGTTGCGCCTCCGAATCGCTGCTTCGCCGGTTCCGCAAGGAGAAGTCGCTCCCGCGCATCCACCCGGTGATCGACCTGTGCAACGCGGTCTCGCTCGCCTACGCCATTCCGATCGCGGTGCTCGACCTCGCGCAGATCACCGGCGATCTCGAGGTGCGCTACGCCACCGGCGACGAGGAGTACCTGACGTTCGGCGGCGAGGTCGAGCACCCGCAGCCCGGTGAGGTGGTGTTCGCCGACGAGGCCGGGCACGCCCACGCTCGCCGCTGGACCAACCGCCAGAGCGGGCGCTCGGCGGTCAGCGCCCAGACCGAGACCGTGCTGATCGTCGCGGAGGCGTTGCACGACACCGCACCCGATGATGTGAAAGCCCTGGTCAACACCCTCGAGCAGGAATTCGGTCAACCCAGGAGGGCGATCCTCAGCCGCGCTGATCCGGAATTCCGCTACTGAGGCGAGAATGGGTGTCCGGATGGGCGCCGCGGCTCCGACGTCTCCGGTGAAGGCACCGAACGAGGCGAGGAGAACACGATGAAGTACATGATCCTGAGCTACGGCTCGCAGCAGCAGTACGACGCCATGGCGGGCAAGGGCGAGTTCCAGGCCGAGGACTTCAGCGCCATGCACGCCTTCATGGGCGAGTTCAACGCCGAACTGGAAGCCTCCGGCGAACTGGTCGAGACCCGCGGCCTGCACGAGCCCGTGCACACCCGCCGCGTGCAGGGCGTCAAGGACGGCACTCCGGTGTGGACGGACGGCCCGTACGCCGAGACGCAGGAAGTGCTGGCGGGTTACTGGATCGTCGAGTGCGAGAGCTTCGACCGGGCTACCGAGCTCGCCGGGCGGCTGGCAGGCTGCCCGGTGCCGGCCGGGTTCGACGACGATGCCTACGCCGACGTCCGGCCCCTCGTGGAATTCGCCGCCGACCTGAACTTCTGATGCCCGCCGAGGTCGAGGGCCTGCTGCGCGGTCTCGCGCCGCAGGTCCTCGGCGCGGTGGTCCGCCGGTTCGGCAACTTCGACACCGCCGAGGACGCGGTCCAGGAGGCGCTGCTCGCGGCCACCACGCAGTGGCCGGACAGCGGCATCCCGGACAACCCGCGCGGCTGGCTGATCACCGTCGCCTCCCGGCGGCTGACCGATCTGCTGCGCGGCGAGTACGCCCGCCGCCGCCGCGAGGACACCGTCGCCCGGCAGGTGCTGCCCGAGGAATGGCTGGCGCCGCCCGCGGACCGGCCCGAGAAGGCCTCGGACGACACGCTCGTGCTGCTGTTCCTGTGCTGCCACCCGTCGCTGTCCCCGGCCTCGCAGATCGCGCTCACCCTGCGCGCGGTCGGCGGCCTGACCACCGCCGAGATCGCCAGGGCCTTCCTGGTCCCGGAAGCCACGATGACCCGGCGCATCAGCCGGGCCAAGCAGCGCATCAAGGACAGCGGCGTCCCGTTCGGCGTGCCGGCGGGCCCGGACCGGCTCGCCGCCGTGCTGCACGTGCTCTACCTGATCTTCAACGAGGGCTACGCCAGCACCGCGGGCCCCGAACTGCAGCGGACCGAACTCACCGCCGAGGCGATCCGGCTGGCGCGCCTGCTGCACCAACTCCTGCCCGGCGACAGCGAAGTGACCGGACTGCTCGCGTTGATGCTGCTCACCGACGCCCGCCGCGCGGCCCGGACCGGACCCGACGGCGCGCTGGTGCCGATGGCCGAACAGGACCGCGGCCGGTGGAACGCGGACAACATCGCCGAAGGCATCGAACTGATCACCGCCGCGCTGCCGGACGGCCCGGTGGGCGAATACCAGCTGCAGGCGGCGATCGCGGCCGTGCACGACGAGGCACCCAGCGCCGAGGAGACCGACTGGCCGCAGATCGTCGCGCTGTACGAAGCGCTCCTGCGGTTGTCCGACAACCCGGTGGTGGCGTTGAACCACAGCGTCGCGGTCGCGATGGCGCGAGGACCGCGGGCCGGGCTGGAACTCCTTGCGGCAGTGGAGAAACGGCTTCCGGGCGACCACCGCGTGGACGCCGTCCGCGGGCACCTGCTGGAGCTGGCCGGGGAGAGGGCCGCGGCGCGTGAGTCCTATGTGGCCGCGGCGAACCGGGCGACGAGCCTGCCGCAGCAGCGTTATCTGCACCGCCGGGCGGGGATGCTCAGCTGAACGGCAGCGGGGCGGCACCGCGGTCGGCGAGCATGCCGGTCATCACGCGGGCCTCGGCGCTCTGCGACTTGAGGATGCTGTTCGTCAGCGACTTCACCGCGGCCATGCCGCTGTGGTCCTGGGTGTACTGCGCCATCTCCGTGCCGCCCTGGTGGTGGCGGAGCATCAGCTGCAGGAAGTAGACGTCCAGTTCCTTGCCGGACAACGACCTCAGCTTCGCCAGCTCGTCGTTGGTGGCCATGCCCGGCATCAGCCCGGCAGGCGTGGCGGGGCTGGTGGCGACAGCGCCGTGGGCGTGCCCGGGGGAGTCGATCATCCAGGTCATGTACCCGCCGATGGCCTGCTCCGGCTTGTTCCACAGCATCAGCCAGCCCTTCATCCGCCCGACCTGCTCGAGCTGGGTGCTGGCGATGTCGAAGGCGAGCTGCTGCACCTGCGGGTCGGTGGAGTGATCACGCGCCCAGTTGGCCATGGTGACCGCCTGCAAGTGGTGCACCGCCATGTCCTGCGCGAAGCCGACCTCCACCACGCCGGGCGAGGGGGCCGCGGTTTCGGTGTCCTGGCCGAGCGACTGGGTGAGGAACATGCCGATGGTCGCGCCGACCAGGAGCACCGCGAGCGTCGCGGCGCCCAGGATGACCACCCGGGACCAGGCCGGGCGGGGTTCGCCGAACTCCGCCCGCTCCTGGTCCTCTTCGGGGAAAGCCGAACTCATCCGCCGGCCGGGGGCTGCTGCCCGGCCGGGGGCGTGCCACCGGGCACCCCGCCCGGCGTGCCGGTGCTCTCCTGCTCGGCGCCCTCGGAACCCTTGTAGTCCATGGGCTTGGCGTCCGGTCCCGGCGGCGTCGCGTCGAAGGCGGGCGGCGCGTCCACGTCGAACCGGCCAGGGCCCATCGCGTCGCAGGACGCGCCCTGCTCGGGGTAGGTGGTCGGGTTCAGCCGCAGCGCGGCGATGAACTGGTCGATGCGCTCGTCGTCGACCGAGTCGAGCTTGAGCTGGTGACCCCACGCCTGCAGCGAGACCGGCTTGTCCAGGCCGGGGAACGGCGACATCATCGTGTACGGCTTGCCCTCGGCCCGCACGCGCAGCTTGTTGACCGCGTCACCGGTGACCTGGTCGGGGTTGTAGGCGATCCAGACCGCGCCGTGCTCCAGCGAGTGGACCATGTTCTCGGTGCGCACCGCGTTCGGGTAGACGATGCCGGTGCAGGCCGCCCAGAACCCGTCGTGCGGGCCGCCGAAGGCCGGGGTCTGGTCGTAGGCCACGCGCTCGGTGGGGAGGATGTGCACGCTGGCCTCGTACTGCTTGGTGACGATGCCGGGGATCTTCAGCGACGGGTCCGGGTTCTCCGCCGAAGGCGCGAAGGCGGCGGCCGCTTCCTCACGGGTCTTCTGCTCGCGCTTGTCCGCCGAGTTGACGTAGTAGTAGCCGAACACCACCCCGGCCAGCGCCAGGATCGCCACCACCGCGATGATCGTGCCCCACGGGGTGCCCTTCTTGGCCACCACGGAGCCCCGGGCCGACTTCACGGCGTTCGTCGGCCTGCCCTTTTTCTTCGTGCCGCTTGCCATCGTGCTGTACCGACCTCGTCTCGTCGTCGCCCCGGTCATGGAGCACCCCGGCCAGTGTAGGGATGACGTGTCTGGTCGGTGTAGGGCGCTTCGGAGGGTCTCGCTTGACCCTGACCCGGGTCAAGGTCGCAGGCTTGCCGCCATGGTGAACGCGAACCCGGACCGGGAGACCCTGCGCGCGCTGGCCGACGAGGGGAACGAGACGGCCATGGACCGCCTCGCCGACCTCGCCGACGCCCGTGCCGATCTCGGCGAACTGAGCGAGTTGCTGGACGAAGGGTGCCTGCGTGCCGGGCACCTGCTCACCCGGCGCGCGGTCGCGGCAGGGGACCTGCTCGAACTGCAGCGGATCTCGGACGCCGGGTACGACGAGGCAGGCGGGGAACTGGAGCGCCTGCTGAAGGGCTAGATCGGCGGCTGGGCGTCCGGTCCTGGCGGAGTCGGGTCGAACGGCGGTGGCGCGTCCTGGTCGAAGCCGCCGGGGCCGGGGTCGCAGGGCGCGCCGGGTTCCGGGAAGGTCGCCGGGTTCAGCAGCAGCGCGGTGACGAACTGGTCGATGCGCTCGTCGTCGGCCGAGGTGAGCTTCAGCTGGTGACCCCAGGACTGCAGCGAGATCGGCTGGTCCAGACCGGGGTAGGGCGACATCACCAGGTACGGCTTGCCCTCGACGCGCTCAGCCAGCTTCGCGCGCTCGGCGCCGGTCACCCGGTCCGGGTGGTACGCGATCCACACCGCGCCGTGCTCGAGCGAGTGCACGAGGTGCTCGGTGCGGACCCCGTCCGGGTACACCACGCCGTTGCACGCCGCCCAGACCTGGTCGTGCCTGCCGCCGAAGGGCGGTGAGTGGTCGTAGGCGACCCGCTGGGGCGCGACCACGTGCAACCCGGGGTCGTAGGCCTGCCGCACGATCCCGGGAATGGCGGCCGACGGATCCGGGTCGGCCTCCGACGGCATGAACGCCGCGAGCCGTCGGTCCCGCTCGGAAACGGTCGCCTGCCCGGCCACCGATCGCTCGGCGGTGAGCAGGGCCACGCCGGTCAGCGCGGCACCCGCCAGCAGTACGCCCACCAGCGCGATGACCAGCGCCGTCGTCCTCGAATTCATCGCCTGCTCGCCTTTCGCCCGGTCCTGGGACCGTCTTGGTGCCGGTCAGCGGGGCACACCTAGAATTCGGCAGGTGACTCCCGCCGATCTCGCCGCACTTGTCCGAACCTCCGCCGTGGACGTCCTGACCGCCCGTGGTCTCGACCCGGCGGTGCTGCCCGACGCGGTGACGATCGAGCGACCCCGCAACCCCGAGCACGGAGATTACGCGACGAACCTGGCGCTGCAGGTGGCGAAGAAGGCGGGGCTCAAGCCGCGTGAATTCGCCGACGCGCTGGCCGAGTCGCTCGCCAAGGCGGACGGCGTCGAAGCCGCCGAGGTGGCCGGGCCCGGCTTCCTCAACCTCCGGCTCGGCGCGAGCGCCCAGGGCGCGCAGATCAGCCAGGTGCTCGCCGCGGGCAAGGCGTACGGCCGCGGCGACGCGCTGGGCGGGCTCAAGATCAACCTCGAGTTCGTCTCGGCCAACCCCACCGGGCCGATCCACCTCGGCGGCACCCGCTGGGCCGCCGTCGGCGACGCGCTGGGCCGGGTGCTGACCGCGCAGGGCGCCGAGGTCACCCGCGAGTACTACTTCAACGACGCCGGCGCGCAGATCGACCGGTTCGTCAGGTCCCTGATCGCCGCCGCGAAGGGCGAGCCCGCGCCGGAGGACGGCTACGCGGGCACCTACATCAGCGACGTCGCCGCCGAGGTGCTGCGCCAGGAGCCCAGCGCGCTGTCGCTGCCCGAGGCCGAGCGGCACGAGACCTTCCGCAAGGTCGGCATCGAGCTGATGTTCGCCGAGATCAAAAAGGCGCTGCACGAGTTCGGCACCGACTTCGACGTGTTCTTCCACGAGAACTCGCTGCACGAGAACGGCGAGGTCGACCGCCTGGTGGCCAAGCTCAAGGACGAGGGCACGCTGTACTTCAACGACGGTGCCTGGTGGTTGCGCACCACCGACCACGGGGACGACAAGGACCGCGTGGTGATCAAGAAGGACGGCCACCCGGCCTACATCGCCGGGGACATCGCCTACCTGCACGACAAGCGCCAGCGCGGCTTCGACCTGTGCATCTACATGCTCGGCGCGGACCACCACGGCTACGTCACCCGGCTGAAGGCGGCCGCCGCCTCGCTGGGCGACGACCCGGCCGTGGTCGAGGTGCTGATCGGGCAGATGGTCAACCTGGTCAGCGACGGCAAGCCGGTGCGGATGAGCAAGCGCGCGGGCACCGTGATCACCATGGACGACCTGGTCGAGGCGGTCGGCGTGGACGCCGCCCGCTACGAGCTGGCCCGGTACTCGGTCGACTCCACCCTGGACATCGACCTGGACCTGCTGCGCAAGCACAGCAACGAAAACCCGGTCTACTACGTGCAGTACGCACACGCGCGGCTGGCCTCGCTGCAGCGCAACGCCGCCGATTTGGGCCTCAAGGCCGGCGAGCGGCCGGACCTCGGCCTGCTCACCCACCCGCGGGAAGGCGACCTGATCCGAACGATCGGCGAATTCCCGGAAATGTTGAGGAAGGCGGCCGAGCTGCGGGAACCGCACCGCGTCGCCCGGTACCTGGAGAGCCTCGCGAGCGCCTACCACAAGTTCTACGACGTGGCCCGCGTGCTGCCGCAGGGCGGGGAGGAACCCACGCCGCTCACCTACGCCCGCCTCGCGCTCTGCGAGGCCGCGCGCCAGGTGCTCGCCAACGGTCTCGAACTGCTGGGCGTTTCGGCGCCGGAACGGATGTAGT
This sequence comes from Saccharothrix sp. AJ9571, assembly GCF_021725495.1. NCBI lineage: Bacteria > Bacillati > Actinomycetota > Actinomycetes > Pseudonocardiales > Pseudonocardiaceae > Saccharothrix > Saccharothrix sp. AJ9571. Next base: position 3,786,460 of record NZ_CP091382.1, read on the forward strand.
TTCATGGCTCACCCCGCGGGACCCCGGTACGCCGAGGTCCATGCCCATGCGGACACCGCCGGGTTCCCCCCGTCCACTTCGGGCGAACTGGACCGGCTCTACCCCAAGGTGTGGCCCCGCAACTCCTTCCGCGCGCCGGACGGTGTGGTCCGGATCGCCGGGGTGGACGTGCGCGAGCTGGCCGAAACCTACGGCACCCCGCTCTTCGTCATCGACGAAGCCGACTTCAAGTCGCGGTGCGCCGAGTACGCCGAGGCGTTCGACGACCCGACGCTGGTGCACTACGCGTCGAAGGCGTTCCTGTGCACCGAGGTCGCGCGCTGGGTGGCCGCCCAGGGCCTGAGCCTGGACGTGTGCAGCGGTGGCGAACTGGCCATCGCGCAGCGCGCCGGGTTCCCGCCGGAGCGGATCACCTTCCACGGCAACAACAAGTCGGTCGCCGAGCTGGAAGCCGCAGTCACCGCCGGGGTGGGCACCGTGGTGCTCGACTCGTACTTCGAGATCGCCAGGCTGGCCGAGGTGGCCGCGCGCCACGAGGTCACCCAGCAGGTGATGGTGCGGGTCACCGTCGGCGTCGAGGCGCACACGCACGAGTTCATCGCGACCGCGCACGAGGACCAGAAGTTCGGCTTCTCGCTGGCTTCCGGGGACGCCGCCGAGGCGGTGCGCCGGGTGCTCAACGCCGGTTCGCTCCGGCTGATCGGGCTGCACAGCCACATCGGCTCGCAGATCTTCGACGCCGACGGCTTCGAGGTGGCCGCGCGCCGGATCATCGGCCTGCTCGCCGAGCTGGGCAAGGAACACGGCCCCGAACTGGTCGACCAGCTGTCCATCGTGGACCTCGGTGGTGGGTTCGGCATCGCCTACACCGATCGCGACAACCCGCCGCCGCCGGCGCAGATGATCACCCAGATCCGGGAGATCGTGCGCAAGGAATGCGCCTTCGCCGGGCTGCCGGTGCCGCGCATCGCCGGGGAGCCGGGCCGCGCGATCGCCGGTCCCGGCACGGTCACGCTGTACGAGGTCGGCACCATCAAGGACGTCTCGCTGGGCGACAACGCGGTCCGCCGGTACGTCAGCGTCGACGGCGGGATGAGCGACAACATCCGCACCTCGCTCTACGACGCGGTGTACGACGCGAGGCTGGTCTCGCGCGCCGCTGCGGACGGCCAGGACGACGAAGCGCACCCCGCGTTGTCCCGCGTGGTGGGAAAGCACTGTGAGTCCGGCGACATCGTGGTCCGCGACTGCTGGTTGCCCGACAACCTGGCTCCCGGCGACCTGCTCGCGGTCGCCGCGACCGGCGCCTACTGCTACTCGATGGCCAGCAACTACAACCGCCAGCCACGCCCGGCGGTGGTCTCGGTGCGCAACGGCGAGGCGCGGCTGCTGCTGCGCCGGGAAACCACCGAGGACATGCTGGGTCTGGAGGTTTCGTGAGGTCCACCCCGATACGCGTAGCGCTGCTCGGCTGCGGCACGGTCGGCGGTGAGGTCGCGCGCCTGCTGACCGAGCAGGCCGGTGAGCTGGCCGCCCGCGCGGGCGCGCCGGTCGAGCTGGCGGGCATCGCCGTGCGCCGCCCGGACAAGCACCCGGAACTGCCCCCCGAACTGCTCACCAGGGACGCGGCCGAGCTGGTCACGGCGGACGACGTGGACGTGGTCGTCGAGCTGATCGGCGGCATCGAGCCGACCCGCACCTGGCTGCTGGACGCCCTGCGCGCCGGCAAGTCCGTGGTCACCGCGAACAAGGCGCTGCTCTCGGAGAACTCGGGGGAGCTGTCCGAGGCCGCCGACGCCTCCGGCGCCGACCTCTACTTCGAGGCCGCGGTCGCCGGGGCCATCCCGCTGCTGCGCCCGCTGCGCGAATCACTGGCGGGCGACCGGATCACCCGCGTGATGGGCATCGTCAACGGCACCACTAACTACATCCTGTCCGCGATGGACTCCACCGGCGCCGGGTACGCCGAGGCGCTGGACGAAGCGAGCAGGCTGGGGTACGCCGAGGCGGACCCGACGGCCGATGTGGACGGCTACGACGCCGCCTCCAAGGCCGCGATCCTGGCCTCGCTCGCCTTCCACACCAGGGTGACCGCGGCCGACGTGCACCGCGAGGGCATCGCCGGGGTCACCGCGTCGGACATCACCGCGGCGAAGATGCTCAACCGCACGGTCAAGCTGCTCGCCATCTGCGAGCGGGTGACCAGCGAGGACGGCATCGAGTCGGTTTCCGCCCGCGTGCACCCGGTGATGATCCCGCGCGCGCACCAGCTCGCCGGGGTCAGCGGGGCGTTCAACGCGGTCTACGTCGAGGCCGACGCCGCCGGTGAGCTGATGTTCTACGGCCAGGGCGCCGGGGGCGCACCGACCGCCAGCGCCGTGCTCGGCGACCTGGTCGCGGTGGCGCGCAACCGGGTGCTCGGCGGGCTCGGCCCGCGCGAGTCGGCGCACGCCGCGCTGCCCGTGCGCCCGATGGGCCAGACGCCGACGCGCTACCACGTCAGCCTGGACGTGGCCGACCGCCCGGGCGTGCTGGCTCAGGTGGCGCAGGCGTTCGCGGCGAACGGCGTGAGCATCGCCGCGGTCCGCCAGCGCGACCGGCTGTCCACCGCGAGCCTGGTGATCGTCACCCACCTGGCGCCGGACGCGGCCCTGGAGTCCACTGTGGACGAGATCGCGAAGATGGACGTGGTGCACGAGGTGGTCAGCGTTATGCGCGTGGAAGGCGAAGACCAGTGACCGGGATCATCGAGGCGTACGCCGACCGCATTCCCATCCCCGAGGGCGCGAAGATCGTCACCCTCGGCGAGGGGAACACGCCGCTGCTGCCCGCGCCGCACCTGTCCGAGCTGACCGGGAGCACGGTCTACCTCAAGGTCGAGGGCGCCAACCCGACCGGCTCGTTCAAGGACCGCGGCATGACCGTGGCGATCACGCACGCGCTGGCCAGCGGGCTCAAGGCGGTCATCTGCGCCTCCACCGGCAACACCTCGGCCTCGGCTTCGGCCTACGCCGCCCGCGCCGGGCTGACCAGCGCGGTGCTGGTCCCCGAGGGCAAGATCGCGCTGGGCAAGATGGCCCAGGCGGTCGCGCACGGCGCGAAGATCCTGCAGGTCGAGGGCAACTTCGACGATTGCCTGGAGCTGGCGCGCAAGACCGCGGCCGACTACCCGGTGACCCTGGTGAACTCGGTCAACCCGGTGCGCCTGGTCGGCCAGAAGAGCGCCGCATGGGAGGTCTGCGACGTGCTCGGCGCGGCGCCGGACATCCACTGCCTGCCGGTCGGCAACGCCGGCAACATCTCCGCCTACTGGGCGGGGTACGCCGAGTACGCCGCCGACGGTGTGGTGGACGGCACACCGCGCATGTTCGGCTTCCAGGCCGCGGGCGCCGCCCCGCTGGTCGACGGCGCGCCGGTGAGCGAGCCGGAGACGGTGGCCACCGCGATCCGCGTGGGCAGCCCGGCGTCCTGGACCAAGGCGGTCAAGGCGAAGGACGCCTCCGGTGGCCTGTTCGAGAAGGCCACCGACGAGCAGATCCTCGAGGCGTACCGGCTGCTGGCCCGCAAGGAGGGCGTGTTCGTCGAGCCCGCCTCGGCGACCAGCGTGGCCGGGTTGCTGATCACCGCCGCCGACGGCCGGATCCCGCGGGGGTCGACGGTGGTCTGCACGGTGACCGGGCACGGCCTCAAGGACCCCGCCACCGCGCTGAACGGCGTGGTCGAGGTGGAACCGCTGGCGGTGGACCCGACCGCCGTGGCGGCGGCGCTGGAGCTGGCGTGAACCTCCGGGGTCGTCCCCCGAGCGGGCACTACCGGGTGACGGTCCCCGCGTCCACGGCGAACCTCGGTCCGGGGTTCGACGTGCTGGGCCTGGCGCTGGGGCTGTACGACGTGGTGGAGGTGCAGGTCACCGACGCCGGGCTCAAGGTCGAGGTGCTCGACGCCGGAGCGGGCGGGGTGGGTGACGTGCCCACCGACGAGACCCATCTGGTGGTGCGTGCGCTGCGCCGCGCGTGCGACCACCTCGGCTTTTCGGTTCCCGGCCTGCACCTGCGTTGCCACAACGCGATTCCGCACGCACGCGGCCTCGGCTCTTCGGCCGCCGCGGTGGTTTCCGGGGTGGCCGCGGGATACGCGCTGGCCGGGCGCGAACTCGACGACGACGCGCTGCAGCTGGCGGCGGAGTTCGAAGGCCACGCGGACAACGCGGCGGCGAGCCTGCTCGGCGGCCTGGTCATCGCCTGGGAGACCGACGGCCGGTTCGGCGCGGAACGGCTCGACCCGCACCCCGACCTGCGGCCGGTGCTCGCCGTGCCGGGCCTGCGCTCGTCCACCGACGCCACGCGCGGCCTGCTGCCCGAGCACGTGCCGCACGCCGACGCGGCGTTCAACGCGGGCCGCGCGGCACTGGCCGTGCGCGCGCTCGTGGGCAATCCGGAACTGCTGCTCAGCGCCACCGAGGACCGCCTGCACCAGCACTACCGCGCCCCGGCCTACCCGGCCAGCGCGAAGCTGGTGCGCGAGTTGCGCGCGCAGGGCGTGGCGGCGGCGATTTCCGGCGCCGGGCCCACGGTGCTGGCCCTGACCACGACGGGAATACTTCCGGACGTGGTGGACGTTACATCCTTCGAGGTCACCGCGCTCCCGGTCGATTCGGCCGGGGTGCAGGTCGCCGTGGGATAACACGCCGAAGGCAAAGTAGGGGTGGTTGTTGCACGGCGAAGCGGGCCGGTCTACCCTCGGGAGCGTTCGATCACCGTGCGCAGTCCGCACCCGGTGCAGGTTCCGGGGGTTCAGCCCGGATCGCATTTTCCCGTCCAGTCCAGGTTCCTGCGGGGATCCTGGAGCGTGGCGACGGGCTCCGGTGCGGTCGCGGTGACGAATTTCGCGTGTGCCATATGGGGCACGTACTTCCCGTGTCGGCGGTTCTCCCGCCGTGACTCGTACGTCTCGGCTGGATCTGGCTTCCGGCCACGGGAACAACTAGCCGTCTCGTGATTCGGACGCGGGCGGCAGTCCGCTGATCCACCGTGGAGGCGTGGATCGGTAAGGAAGGACTTGTGTGAGCAACACCGATCTACTGAGCGGCGACGCGGCTACCGGTGAGTCTTCGGCCGAACCGCAGGCCAACGGCACCGCCGCGCCGAAACGCCGTCCGGGCGGTCTGTCCGGAATGGTCATCGCCGACCTGCGTTCGCTGGCCGGGGAACTCGGCATCAGCGACACCGCGGGCATGCGCAAGGGGGACCTGATCGCGGCCATTCGCGAGCGCCAGGGCAAGACCAAGCGGCGCACCAGCGCCGCCGCGACCGCCACCACCGCGGACACGCTTCCGCTGGAGGGCATCGAGGGGAGCAAGCCGGCCGAAACGAAGGCCCGCGCACCGCGCAAGGAGGCCGAGAAGGCCGAGAAGCCGGTCGAGCAGCCGAAGGCCGAGGCCCAGCCGGAGCAGCAGGCTCCGCCCGCTGCGAAGGCTCCGGTCGCCGAGCCGCAGCAGGCCGAGCGCAAGGAGTCCGAGAGCGACGCGCCGTCCGGCGACCAGTCCGCCTCGGGTGAGGACGGTGGCCGCCGTGAGGGCGGGCGCCGCCGCCGCGGGTCCAACCGCGCCGCGGACTCGTCCGGCGGTGGTTCCGGCGAGCAACGCCGCGACCGCCAGCAGGGCGGCGACCGGCCGGCTGGTGACCGCCAGCAGGGCGGTGACCAGCAACAACGCGGCGACCGGCAGCGTGGCGAGCGGCAGGACCGTGGTGACCGCGGTGACCGCCAGGACCGTGGTGACCGCCAGGACCGTGGTGACCGCCAGGACCGTGGTGACCGCGGCGACCGGCAGGACCGTGGCGACCGGCAGAACGACCGCCAGCGCGGCCAGCAGGACAACCGCGACAACCGTGGTGGCCCGCAGGACGACGACGAAGAGGGCGGCCGTCGCGGCCGCCGCTTCCGCGACCGCCGCCGTCGCGGTGGCCGTGGCGAGGTCGGCAGCAGCAGCCCGGACACCGAGGTGCGCGAGGACGACGTCCTGCTCCCGGTGGCAGGCATCCTCGACGTGCTGGACAACTACGCGTTCGTCCGCACCTCGGGCTACCTGGCCGGGCCGAACGACGTCTACGTCTCGCTGTCGCTGGTCCGCAAGTACGGCCTGCGTCGCGGTGACGCCATCACCGGTGTGGTGCGCCAGCCGCGCGAGGGCGAGCAGCAGCGGCAGAAGTTCAACCCGCTGGTGCGCGTGGACAGCATCAACGGCCTCGAGTCGGACCAGGCGAAGAAGCGCCCGGACTTCACGAAGCTGACGCCGCTGTACCCGAACGAGCGCCTGCGGCTCGAGACCGAGTCGCACAAGCTCACCACCCGGGTGATCGACCTGGTGATGCCGGTCGGCAAGGGGCAGCGCGCACTGATCGTGTCGCCGCCCAAGGCCGGTAAGACCACGATCATGCAGGACATCGCGAACGCGATCACCACGAACAACCCCGAGTGCCACCTGATGGTGGTGCTGGTCGACGAGCGGCCGGAAGAGGTCACCGACATGCAGCGGTCGGTGAAGGGTGAGGTCATCGCCTCCACCTTCGACCGCCCGCCGTCAGACCACACCTCGGTCGCCGAGCTGTCCATCGAGCGGGCCAAGCGCCTGGTCGAGATGGGGCTCGACGTGGTGGTGCTGCTCGACTCGATCACCCGCCTCGGCCGTGCCTACAACCTGGCGGCCCCGGCATCCGGGCGCATCCTGTCCGGTGGTGTCGACTCGACCGCGCTGTTCCCGCCGAAGCGTTTCCTCGGCGCGGCACGCAACATCGAGAACGGCGGCTCGCTGACCATCTTCGCCACGGCGATGGTGGAAACCGGGTCCACCGGTGACACGGTGATCTTCGAGGAGTTCAAGGGCACGGGTAACGCCGAGCTCAAGCTGGACCGCAAGATCGCCGAGCGGCGCGTCTTCCCCGCGGTGGACATAAACCCGTCCGGTACCCGCAAGGAGGAGCTGCTGCTCTCTCCGGACGAGCTGGCGGTGACCCTGAAGCTGCACCGGGTCCTGCACGCGCTGGACTCGCAGCAGGCGATCGACCTGCTGCTGTCCCGCCTGCGCAAGACGAAGACCAACATCGAGTTCCTGATGCAGGTCTCCAAGACGGCGCTGGGCCCGGACGAGGACTAGCAACCGACGCACACACGAAGGGGCGGCACCGCACTGGTGCCGCCCCTTCGTGCTCCCTCCGGTCCCCACCGGGGAGCTTGTGGCCGCGCCGTCAATGCTATGAGTGGGGCATTACTTGCATTGAACGCTAGTAATGCCCCACTCATAGCATTCGAAAGGCTACTGGTGCGGGACGGCGGCCGGGGTCCAGCCGCGGTAGTTGTTGAAGTAGTTGACGCTGGAGGCGTGGCCGATCCTGCCGCCGATGCTGGTGGCGTAGATGCCGCCGCTGCCGTCGGCGATGCCCACGTGCCCCCACTGGCTGATGTTCCAGTACACGAAGGCACCCTTCGGCGGCCTGCTGCTGTCGGTGCGCTTCGGGCTCGCGCCGTACCAGTGCGCGTTCGCCGAGGCCCAGACGCCGGTGGTGCCGTAGGCGTTCTCCACCGCCTTCTCGCAGTAGCCCTGGTAGGCGGTGCTCCCCATCTTCGCCTTGAACCACGCGACGGCCCCCGCGGGCGTGCCGTCCCCGGCGCCGAGCACGGACAGGTCCGACTCCGGCGCGGTGGTGAACGTGCCAGCGGCCGGGTTGACGTCCGCGGCGGTGATCTCCGCCGAGAGCGGGCCGGCCTGGGCCGGGGCCACCGCCGCGCTCGCCAGCGCGGCCGCCGCCGCGGCCCCGATCAGCAGTCTCCTGGTGCGCATCGTTCACTCCTCCATGTCGAAGTTGCCGAATCACCAACAACGGCACCTTCTCGTGAAGATGTACAAGATCCGTACAAGCCGGGGAATAGCCGCGGGCCCGGCCCTGTTGAACCGGGTACCAGCGCGTCTGGCAGAATCACCCGCTGACGTCCGGCTCCGGTTCACCCCGTGGAGCTCCCGGGGACCCGGCGGCCAGCCAAGAGAGGACACCATGAAGAGCGGCATTCACCCCGAGTACGTGGTCACCAACGTGACCTGCGGCTGCGGCAACACCTTCACCACTCGTAGCACCAAGACGAGCGGCGACATCCACGTCGAGATCTGCTCCAACTGCCACCCGTTCTACACCGGCAAGCAGAAGATCCTCGACACCGGTGGCCGGGTCGCGCGCTTCGAGGCTCGCTACGGCAAGCGGCAGAAGAGCGCCGACGCCAAGTAGCTTCACCGACGGCGCCCACCCGCACAGCGGGTGGGCGCCGTTTTTCGTGTCAGCCGCTCCCAGCAGAAGGACAAACCGTGGATTCGAGTTCGTTGCGCGGGCTGCTCGACGAGTACGCCGAGTTGGAGAAGCAGCTCGCGGACCCGTCGGTGCACGCCGACCAGGGCCGGGCGCGCAAGCTCGGCCGCCGCTACGCCGAACTCACCCCGGTGGTCCGGGTCATCGGTGAGCTGGACGGCGTCCGGGGCGACCTGGCCGCCGCCAGGGAGATGGCCGAGGACGCGGCGTTCGCGGCCGAGGCCGAGGAGCTGGCCGAGCGCGTCCCCGTGCTGGAGGCACGGCTGACCGAGCTGCTGCTGCCGCGCGACCCCTACGACAGCTCCGACGTGGTCATGGAGATCAAGTCGGGGGAGGGCGGCGAGGAGTCCGCGTTGTTCGCGGGCGACCTGCTGCGCATGTACCTGCGCTACGCCGAGCGGCACGGCTGGAAGGCCGAGGTGCTCGACTCGGTGGATTCCGACCTCGGCGGCTTCAAGGACGCCACGGTGTCCATCAAGAGCAAGGGCGCCGACGCCGACGGCGTGTGGGCGAGGCTGAAGTTCGAGGGCGGGGTGCACCGCGTGCAGCGCGTGCCGGCGACCGAGTCGCAGGGCCGCATCCACACCTCCGCGGCCGGCGTGCTGATCTACCCGGAGCCGGAGGAGGTCGAGGTCGAGATCGACCCGAACGACCTGCGGATCGACGTGTTCCGCTCGTCCGGTCCCGGTGGGCAGAGCGTGAACACCACGGACTCGGCGGTGCGCATCACGCACCTGCCGACCGGCATCGTGGTCTCCTGCCAGAACGAGAAGTCGCAGATCCAGAACCGGGCGCGGGCGCTGCAGGTGCTCCAGGCGCGGCTGCAGGCCATGGCCGAGGAGGAGGCCGCGGCCAAGGCCTCGGACGCCCGCCGCTCGCAGGTGCGCACGGTGGACCGCTCGGAGCGGGTGCGCACCTACAACTTCCCGGAGAACCGGATCTCCGACCACCGGGTCAACTACAAGGCCTACAACCTCGACCAGGTGCTCGACGGCGACCTCGACGGCGTGCTCGACGCCCTGCGCTCCGCCGACCGGGACGAACGCCTCTCCGCCCACTCCGGCTAACGAACCACCCCCGCCCGCCGATCAAGAAGCCGAACTCGGCACAGGGGGACGAATGCAGACGGATCAGTACGGCCGCACGATCCTGCCCGAAAGAGGCGTACCGAAGAAGAAGCGCGGCCGAGCCCGGCTGGTCGCGCTGGCGGTGGTCGTGGTGGCCGCCGCCGGGGTGGGCGTCTACTACGCCCGCGCGGCCCGCGAGCCCCAGCCGGTGGGCACCGACGCCGATGTGGTGCAGGCGACGTGGTCGTTGGACAAGAGCCGGCCGTTCCTGGACACTCCCGCGCAGGACTGGGCCGAGGGCGAGGCGGCCATCCGGCTGCCGGAGCCGGTCGCCACCGGTGGGTTCACCGCCGCGCAGGTGGGGACCGCGCTGGGCAAGGTCAAGGAGTTCCTGGTGGCGGGCCGGGTGAACCGGCAGGTGCTGACCGGCGCGGACGTGGAGCCGCTGCTGGCGCCGCTCGCGCCCAGCTCGCGCGACCGGCTGCGGGCCGAACTGGGTGAGGCCGAGGTTTGGCCGGATGCCTACGCCACCAAGCTCGCGCCCGGTTTCCGGTTGCTGCCCGTGGAGCCCAAGATCAACGGCACCATCCGCGTCGAGCCGGGTGAGGAGCCGGACGAGTTGCTGATCCGGACGAACCTGGTGTTCTCCTACGCCTTCGACATCGACGACGCGAGCCAGGCGACCACCCCGCTGGACGTGATCACCGGCGCCCGGTGGGACCTCGACTTCAACTACCGCGACGGCGAGGAGTGGGCGGCGGAGGACCGCGGCCTGGACACCCCGTTCGGCCAGGGCTACAGCTATTCGATCGCCTGCGGGCCGATGGAACAGGGCTTGCTGGCCCCGGCGTACAGCGACCGCACCATGACGACCGCCGGTGGGGCGACCAAGCGGCCACCGGAGTACTTCGACCCCGCCGCCCCCATCCCCACCCACAGCAACTGCTAGAGCAGCGCGAAGCTCCGTTGAGGATGGTGGCGGGCAGTCGGGTGGGCCAGCCGCGACACGAATGTGGCTTTGGGGGCCGATTCCGCCCCCAAAGCCACATTCGTGGCAACGAACTCAGCGCATCGACTCCATGAAGGACGTCATGCGCGTCTCGTAGTCGGCTTCCGGGCCGAACCAGACGGCCAGGAAATCGGCACCCGCGTCGGCGAGGGCGCGGGCTCGGGTGACGGTCGGTTCCAGGCCGTCCCACGAAATCCGGGTGCCGACGCGGATCGGGCGGCCGGTGTGGTCGCGCAGCCTGGCCACCTGTGCGGCGAACTTCTCCGGATCGGCCTCGATGCTCTGCCACTCATCGGCGACCCGACCGGCCCGGCGCAGGGCCGCGTCGCTGATTCCGCCGACCATCAACCGCACGTTTCCGCGTGGGCGCGGCTCGAACACGCCACCGTCGAATCCGTAGTACTTCCCGTCGAACGAACGCTCATCGCGGAACAACGCGCGCATCAGGTCGATGGCTTCGTCGGTGCGGGCGCCGCGGGTGGTGAAATCGGCGTGCACGTTCTCGAATTCCTTGCGGTCCCAGCCGACCCCCAGGCCGAGGGTGAGCCGCTCGCCGGACAGCCGGTCCAGGGTGGCGACCTGTTTGGCCAGTGAGAACGGCTCACGCAGCGGCAGCACCAGCACCGAGGTGCCGATCCGGATGCGACTGGTCCGCCCGGCGAGGTGCGCGAGCGTGATCAGCGGTTCGTACACGCCGCCGTAGAAACTGCCGTACTCCTCCGGCGGCAGCACGTGATCGGGCAGCCAGGCCGTGTGGAACCCGAGTTCTTCGGCCTTCACCGCGATGTCCGCCGGACGGCCGGGGGCCATTTCCGGGGATTCGTTCGGCAGCACCACTTGCAGGTCCATCGGTCAGCCAATCTCGGAGAGGAACTTCTGGATCGAATCCAGCCATTGTTCACGGGCTTCGCCGCCGATGTTGTGCCCGGCGTCGATTTCGGTCAGTCGCGCGCCGGGAATACCGGCGGCCAGTTCCCGGGACAGCGCGGGTGACGCCAGCGCGTCCGCCGTGGTGGCGATCACCAGCGTGGGCACCGAAATCCCGGTCAGTTCGGCGCGCGTGTCGATCGAGGCGACCAGTTCGACGTGCTCCGGGGTGCCCTCCGGGACGAACTCGGCCAGCGCGTCGATCGAGGCGTCCAGTTCGGCCTCGCTCAGCGCGTTCAGCGTCCGCTCCCCGCTGCCCATCAGGGTCAGGTACTTCGCCAGCAATCGCCGGTCGTCCTGGGCCAGCAGCGCGAGCCAGACGTCGGCGGCCAGCCGCAGCTTGTTGCTGGGGTGGCTGAAGCCCGAGGTGAGGATCAGCCCGGTGACCCGATCCGGGTGCCGCGTGGCGGCGCGCACGGCGACACCGGTCCCGACCGAGTAGCCGAGGACGGTGAACCGCTCCACGCCCGCGTCCACCGCCGTGCGGACCAGCGCGTCGGCCACGGTGTCCAGGTCGAGCGGGGTCTCGCTGCGCGGGGTGCCGCCCGAACCGGGGTAGTCCGGCCCGACGACGGTGTGCGTGCGGGCCAGTTCGTCGAGGATCGTGCCGAAGTTGCCGTCGATGCTGCCGCCCCCGCCGTGGGCGAGCAGCAGGCCGGGGCCCGAACCCCGGACCAGGTGTGCGAAATGTTCAGCCATGCGGCGACGTTAAGCACTCACATCGGTGTCAGGGGCAAGCTCACGTGGGGTGGATCTCATGCTGATCGGTGAACTGTCGGGCCGGACGGGCGTCAGCCAGCGGATGCTCCGCTACTACGAGGAGCAGGGCCTGCTCACCGCGCGACGCGACGCGAACGGCTACCGCCGCTACGACGAGGACTCGGTCGCCACCGTGCGCCACATCCGCAAGTTGCTCGACCTCGGGCTGTCCACCGAAGTGATCGCCGACGTGCTGCCGTGCGCGATGGAGGACCTCGATCGGCTGGACCTGTGCCCCACTTTGGTGAAAACCCTGCGTGCCGAGCTGGCGGAGCTCGATGCGCGGATCGACACACTCCGGCGCAACCGCGGTGCGCTCGCCGGATATCTGCCGGTGGTGTGACAGGCTGGAAGACGTGAAGCGGCAACCCCTCCGGCTGGCGATCATCGAAGCGACGAGGATCCTCGAACGCGCCGGGGTCGCGTCCCCGCGCACCGACGCCGAACTGATCGCGGCCCACGTGCTCGGCGTGGAGCGCTCCCGCCTCCCGCTGGTGCCGCTGGTCGACCCGCCGGTGGTCGAGGCCATCGGGCAGCTGGTGAACCAGCGCGCCAAGCGCGTCCCGCTGCAGCACCTGACCGGCTGGGCGCCGATGGGCCGGATCACCGTGGACGTCGGCGCCGGGGTCTTCGTGCCGCGCCCGGAGACCGAGCTGCTGCTCGAATGGGGCCTGTCGATCATCGAGGGCAGGCAGTACCCGGTGGTGGTCGACCTGTGCACCGGGTCCGGCGCGCTCGCGCTGGCCGTGGCGCACGAACGACCGGACGCCGTGGTCTACGCGGTCGACATCGACCCGCAGGCGCTCGCCTGGGCCCGGCACAACGCCGAAGCGCGGGCGGCGGCAGGCGACACCGCGATCCGGCTGTACTCCGGGGACATCGCCGACGGCAGCATGTTCGCCGAGCTGGACGGCCTGGTCGACCTGGTGCTGTGCAACCCGCCGTACGTGCCGCCGAGCACCGAGGTGCCGCCCGAGGTGGCCGACTTCGACCCGCCGCAGGCGGTTTTCGCCCAGGAGGGCGGGCTCGAAGTGATCCGGTACGCCGTCGCCGCGGGCGCCCGCCTGCTCAAACCCACCGGTGGCCTGGCCATCGAGCACGACGACACCCACGGTTCGGTGGTGCCCGAACTGATCGCCGGGCGCCGCGTGCTCAGCGACGTCCGCTGCCACCCCGACCTCACCGGCCGTCCCAGGTTCACCACCGCCCGTCGCGGTTGACCGGGAGCAGTAGGCTGCGGTGCATGAGCGCGGTGTACGACTGCAGCCAACCCGATTCCCGAGCCGACGGCCTGACCGCGGCGGCCGGTGCGGTCCGCTCGAGCAGGCTGGTGGTGCTGCCGACCGACACGGTCTACGGCATCGGCGCCGACGCCTTCGACGGCGCCGCCGTGCAGTCGCTCCTGCGGGCCAAGAACCGCGGCCCGGACATGCCGGTCGGCGTGCTGGTCGGCTCCTGGTCCACTGTGGACGGACTGGTACTCGGCGTGCCACCACAGGGAAGAGCGCTGATCGAAGCCTTCTGGCCGGGCGATTTGTCCATTGTGCTCCCGCACGCGCCGAGCCTGCGGTGGGACCTCGGCACCACCCGCGGCACGGTCATGCTGCGCATGCCGCTGCACCCGGTGGCGCTGGAGCTGCTGCGCGAGGTCGGCCCGATGGCGGTTTCCAGCGCCAACGTCTCCGGTCAGCCGCCGGCCGCCACCGCGCAGGAGGCCCAGGAACAGCTCGGTGACTCGGTGGCGGTCTACCTCGATGGCGGGCCGAGCGGTGAGCCCGTGCCGTCGACCATCGTCGACCTGACCGGCGACCAGCCGCTCGTGCTGCGCGAGGGCGCGGTGAGCGTGGACGCGGTGTCCGAAGTGCTCGGCGTCCCCGTGCTGTCCGCCTGAACCTGAGAGATCTCCCCGTGCCCCCCACGATCACCCAAGGCCTGCCGATCCGCGAGTACCTGCTCGTCGGACTCACCGCGGCGGCGCTGACCTTCCTCCTGACCGGTCTGGTGCGCCGGTTCGCGATCAAGATCGGGGCGGTGGCCAATCCCCGCGCCCGCGACGTGCACGTCATCCCGATCCCGCGGATGGGCGGGCTGGCGATGTACTTCGGCGTGGTCGGCGGCATGGCGCTGGCCCACCAGCTGCCGGTGCTGCGGCGGGCCTTCGAGTACTCGCTGGACCCGGTCGGGGTGCTGATCGGCGGCGGCCTGATCGTGCTGATCGGCGCGCTGGACGACCGGATCGAGCTGGACGCCTGGACCAAGCTGGCCGGTCAGGTGATGTGCGCCGGGCTGCTGGTGCTGTTCGGCCTGCAGTGGGTGTCGTTCTGGGTGCCGTGGGGTGAGGGCGACGGCCTCGGCTCGGTGCTGGTGCTGGACAAGAACCAGGGCGGGCTGCTCGCGGTGTTCCTGGTGGTGCTGATGATCAACGCGATGAACTTCGTCGACGGGCTGGACGGCCTGGCCGCCGGACTCGGACTCATCGCCGCCGCGGCCACCTGCGCGTTCTCCCTCGGCGTGCTGCACGACACCGGCGGCGACGTGGGCAGCTACCCGCCCGCGCTGATCGCGGCCGCACTGGCCGGGGCCTGCCTCGGTTTCCTGCCGCACAACTTCCAGCCCGCGAAGATCTTCATGGGCGACTCCGGCTCGATGCTGATCGGGCTGATGCTGGCCGCCGCGAGCACCTCGGCCTCGGGCAAGATCCCGTACTCGCAGGTGGACCCGACCGACACGGTGGCGCTGCTGTCGCCGCTGCTGGTGGTGGCCGCGGTGCTGTTCGTGCCGCTGCTCGACCTGCTGCTCGCGGTGGTCCGGCGCACCCGGCGGGGCGAAAGCCCGTTCGCGGCCGACAAGATGCACCTGCACCACCGGCTGCTGGAGATCGGCCACTCGCAGCGCCGGGCGGTCATGCTCATCTACTTGTGGGCCGGGGTGCTCGCCTTCGGCGTGGTCTCGGTGACCCTGTTCGACACGGCCGCGGTGTTCTGGCTGGTGGGTGCCGGGTTGTTGCTGGCGATCCTGGTGTCGGCGGTGCCGAGGTTGCGCTCGCGTCAGCGGGTCTAGGGCCGTTCGGTGGTCGAAGAGACCGTGCCGGTTCGTTCGAACAGGGTGTAGTCGCTCGCCTGGAGTGGGGTGGGCGGGCGCCGGGTGTCCGGGGGCACCGGGGAGAACTTCCCGATGCTGAGCAAGGTCGAAGTCCGGGGGTCGAAGACGACTTCGGTGCGGAATTCGCTGTCGTGCCCGAAGGTCAGCTTCGTGCCGGTGCGGCCGAGCCGGTCGGTACCGGTGCCCGTGCGGCCGACCGGGAGCGCCGAGGCCAGTCCGATCGCCGCCGAGCGCAGTTCCGGGCTCGCCGCGGGCTTGCCGGCGATCTCCACCAGCATGTGCCACCGCGCCTGGTCCAGGTACCGCGCTTCGGGATCGGTCACCTTGCTGTGCCGCTGGTACCAGTCTCGGGCGAGTTCGGTGACCCGGGCGTCCAGCGCCCGCGGCTCGGCGGGCAGGGCCTGATCGGTCACCAGCGAATCGGGGAACAGTGGCCGGATCCGTTCCGGCAGGCCGGTCTCGCCGGGTTCCACCGGGTACACGGCGTCCGGCAGCGAGCGGTCGACCGGCTCGTGGTTCAGGTACTGGTGCCGTCCCAGCCAGTCCGCGCAGAGCGAGTCCGCGACCGAGGACGTGCACGAAAACTGCTGGTAGGGCGCGAGAACCAGGCGCACGGACCGCACGCTCGCCGGTGTGTTGCCGACCCACAGTTCGGCGGTGGCGCGGACCTCGCTCCACACTTCACCGCCGCCTTCCATGGTCACGTACCGCGTGCCCTGCACGGCCCGGACGTAGCTGAACGGCTTGGCGGCCACCGGCTGCGCGAGCGGGGGAGCGGGCGGTCCGGGGCGGTGGAGCACCGACGGCACCACCAGCGCCGCGCCCACCACCACCGCCGCGGTCGCCGCCAGTGCCACCAGTGGCCGCCAGTTCCGGCGCGGCGGCTCGGGCCGCACCTCGCGCAGGCCGTCCAGCAGCCGCTGCTCGAAGCCGGTCAGTTCCCCGGCGTAGTCCCCGCTCATGCGCTGCTTCCGATCTGGGGCATGGCGCCCCGAAGTCGCCGACGGGCCCGCGCCAGCCGCATCCGCGCGGCCGGGGCCGCGATGCCGAGCACCGCCGCCGCCTCGGCCGGGCTCAGCCCGTCCATGCCGACCAGCAGGAACAACTCCCGCTCGGCCGGTGCCAGTTCCGCCATCGCGGCCCGCAGCAGCGGCGACGCGCGCTGGGCGTCGATCCGGTCCGCCAGTTCCGCGAAGTCGTCGGGCCGCAGCTCGCGCTGCCCGTAGACCCGTTGCAGCGCACGGCTTTCGATCGCCCGCTGCCGTCCGTGCGCGGCCACCAGGTTGGCCGCGATGCCGAAGATCCACGCTCGCGGGGAGCCGCGCCGGGGGTCGTACCGGGCCGCCGTCCGCACCACCTCGAGCCACACCCCGGCGACCACGTCCGCCGCCTCCACGGGGTCGCCGATCCGGCGCGTGGCGTAACCGAGCACGGCCCGCACGTGCCGCCGGTACAGCTCGTCCAGCGCGGCCGGATCGGTCGCGACGCGGGGCACGAGGTCTTCGTCGGCCGCGTCGGGTGTGCCTGGCAAGTGGTGGCCTCCACGGGGGTCTCACCCGGTACTTGGCACGAACCCCGCCGAGCGCAACGACGTTGCGCGCCGGCCGCTTCGCGCCAAGTACGAGCAGAAGCCGGAAAGGGGACAGTATGCGTGACCTCCGTTGGTACCTGCCGCTGCTCTCGGTGCTCCTCGCAGGCTGCACGGCGGTCGAGGCGGAACCGGCACCGCCGCCACCACCGCCGGTGGTGCTCGCCCCGCCTGAACCGCCGATCCCGGCGCTGCCGGAGGTCCAGCAGTCGCTGCGGACCCTCGGCTACCTCGTGGGAGGGAGCGACGACGAGACGAAGCACGCGGTGACCGCGTTCCAGAAGGTGCACGAGCTGCCGCGCACCGGCGAGGTCGACCGCGCCACCGCGAACGCGTTGCGCGAGCCGGTCACCCCGGTGCCGCGCGGGAGTGGGCCCGGGTTCGAGGTGGACCTGGCCAAGCAGGTGCTCTACCGGGTGGAAAACGGCCGCGTGGTGCGGATCCACGACGCTTCCACCGGCCGCGACGAACCGGGGAAGCAGACGCCGAGCGGGCAGTTCCGCGTGCAGTACCAGATCGACGGCTGGCGGTACGCGAAACTCGGGCCGATGTACCGGCCCTCGTACATCACGAACACCGGGATCGCCTTGCACGGCGGAGAGCCGGTGGAAAGCCATCCGGCGAGCAACGGCTGCATCCGCCTGACCGATCAGGCGATCGACGAGATCTTCCCCGCGCTGAAGCCGGGAACGGCGGTCTCCGTCCATTGATCCGCGTTCAGCCGGAATTGCCGGCGCACCCGGCATCGGCGGGATGAATAGCGGGTGAATTGCTCGTTCGCGACCACTCGTGACGGCCCGATCCCGCGCGGTTCTACACTGGGTGGGTGAGCGACACCGAAGCGACCGAGCCCGAGTCGGCCACCGAAAAGCCGGACCCGCACGCCGAAGCCGTGCTCAAGCTGGCCGGGGCGATGCAGCGGGACATGCTGGTCGCCGGGGGTGCGGTGGTCGCCGTCGCGGTGGTCGCCGCGGCCGTGTGGCAGGGCCTTCCCGGCCTGGTCAGCGCGCTGATCGGCGGGGTGATCGCGCTGCTGTCCGCGGTGGGCACCATCTTCATGATGCGCAAGACCGCCTACCTGCCCCCGAGCTTCGTGCTCGTGGTCGCGCTCGGTGGTTACGCGGTGAAGTTGTTCATCCTCTTCGGCGTGATGTTCGCCCTTCGCTACGTGTCCTACCTGCACGAGCTTTCGGTCGGCCTGACCATGATCGCGGTGATCCTGGTGGCCGCGTTCGCGGAGATGCGTGCCTTCCGCCGGACCAAGATCCCGACGATCATCCCCGCTTCCTGACAGCGGCGCGGCGAACTCGCTGATCAAGCCGCTGAACAGCACTTAGGAGTACGGGCGTACGGCACGGTTCTACCGGCTGGTATCGTCCGCGCATGGAGGCGGCGCTCAGGCCGTTCTCCCGGGTCAAAGCCCCGGAACGCGAAGAGGCGAACCAGCTCGATCGGTCCCTTGCCCGCCGCGTCCGGCTGGCCGATCCCGGGATGTCAGGCCCTGAACTACCCACAGTGGTATCCGCCTCCGGGTGCCCGATCCGTGTCGGGTACGTTAAGTCCAGATCGTGACGATTCCCCCGGCGGAGTGAACGCCGGCCGGGAGAACCGGAAGGAGCCCAGTTGGGCGCGCTGGTACTAGCCGAGGGTGGCGAGTTCGTCGCCCCGGGTGCGAAGGACTTCGACCTCGGCCCGATCTTCGGCGAGGGCACTTTTCTCACCAAGCCGATGCTGCTGGTCATCCTTTCGGTGATCATCATCGCGGCGTTCTTCATCGTCTCGTCGCGGAAGCTGAAGATCGTACCCGGCAAGGGGCAGTTCATCGCCGAGTCGGTCTACGACTTCGGGCGGAACAACATCGCCCGCGAGCAGATCGGCTCGAAGGACTTCAAGCCGTTCGTGCCGATGATCCTGGCCATCTTCACCTTCATCCTGGTGAACAACATCTTCGGGATCATCCCCGTCGTGCAGTTCCCGACGATGGCGCACTTCGGGTTCCCGCTGGCGATCTCGGTTCTCATCGTCTACCCGGTCTACAACTACGTGGGCATCAAGCGCCACGGGTTCGCCGGGTACATGAAGAACCAGCTGATCCCGCCCGGCGCCCCCGGCTTCGTGCTGCCGCTGCTGATCCCGATCGAGTTCTTCTCCAAATTCATCCTGCAGCCGGCCACGCTCGCCCTCCGTGTTTTCGCGGCCATGTTCTCGGGCCACCTGCTGCTCCTGGTCTTCACTCTCGGTGGCGAGTACCTGCTGCTCGAAGCGGGCGGCGGGATCTTCCCGGTGTTCTCGGTGTTCGGGTTCGGCATGGCCATCGCCATGACCTTCCTCGAAGCCCTGATCCAGGTCCTGCAGGCGTACATCTTCGCCCTGCTGTCGGCCAACTACATCGGCGCGGCACTTTCCGCCGACCACTGAATAAGAAGAAACACACAAGCCCCCGATCCGCGCACCTGCGGACCGAGTGAAAGGGAATACGCAAGTGAGCAACATGGTTCTCGCTCAGGCCGCCGAAGCCGCCGTCGACATCAACCCGGGCCTCGCGGCCATCGGGTACGGCCTGGGCGCCATCGGCCCCGGTATCGGTGTGGGTCTGATCTTCTCCGCCGTCATCAACGGCACCGCCCGTCAGCCGGAGGCCCAGGGCAAGCTGCTCGGCCTCGCGTGGACCACCTTCGCCATCGTCGAGGTCCTCGCGCTGATCGGTATCGTCATGTTCTTCCTGGCGTCCTGACCCCGCCTCCTTCGAGAAGTAAGGAGACGCTGTGCTGAACACCCAGATGGTGCTGGCGGCGGAGGGTCCCAACCCGATCATTCCGCACCCGTCGGAGATCATCCTCGGCCTGATCGCCTTCCTGATCCTGCTGTTCCTGCTCCGCAAGTACGCGGTGCCCCGCTTCGAGAAGCTCTACGAAGAGCGGACGGCGAAGATCGAGGGCGGGATCGAGAAGGCGGAAAAGGCCCAGGCCGAAGCCGAAGAGGCGCTCACGCAGTACAAGGCGCAGCTGGCCGAAGCCCGGTCCGAGGCCGCGAAGATCCGCGACGACGCCCGGCTCGAAGCCGAGCAGATCAAGGCGGAACTGCGGGCCGAGGCGGAAGCCGAGCAGCGCCGGATCGTGCAGCAGGGCGAAGCCCAGCTGCAGGCGCAGCGAGCGCAGATCGTCGCCGAACTGCGCTCGGAACTCGGCCGCAACGCGGTCGAGCTGGCCAGCCGGATCGTCGGTGAATCGCTCGAAGAAGAAGCGCGCCGCCGCGGGACGGTCGACAGGTTCCTCGCCGAACTCGATGCCAACGGTGTGGCCGGAGCCAGGAAGTAGATACGCATGACGCTGCACGCTGCGAGCCGGGAGGCTCTTGGCCTCGTCGAGACCCGTCTCGCCGAGGTCCTCGGTGAGGCGGGCACCGACCCGTCAGCTGTCGGCGAGGAACTGCTCGCCGTGGTGGCACTGCTCGACCGCGAGCTCGGCCTGCGCCGGGCGATCGCGGACGGTTCGGCCGCGCCGGAGGCGCGCCAGGCACTCCTGCGCCGCCTGCTGGAGAGCAAGGTCAGCGCGCCGACCCTGTCGGTGCTCGACGAGGTGGCAGGCAACCGCTGGTCCAGCCCGCGGGAGCTGACCGACGGGCTCGAGTCGCTCGGCCGGTCCGCCCTGCTGACCAGTGCGGAGAAGGCCGGGAACGTCGACTCGGTCGAGGACCAGCTGTTCCGGATCGCGCGCGTCGTGGCCGGGCAGCCGGAACTCGAACAGGCGCTGGGCGAGCAGACCGCGCCCGCCGACGCCAAGCGGACCCTGGTCCGCTCGCTGTTCGCGGACAAGGTGGACCCGGTGGTCGAGCTGCTGGCCGAGCAGGTCGTGCTGCGCAACCGGGGCCGGAGCGTGAGCGCCGGGCTGGACGAGCTGGTGGCACTGGCGGCGCTGCGGCGGGATCGCTCGGTGGCCTACGTGACCAGCGCCAGCGAGCTGACCGAGGCGCAGCAGACCCAGCTGGCCGAGAAGCTGCAGCGGATCTACTCCCGGCCGATCGCCTTGCACGTCGAGGTGGACGCGTCCCTGATCGGCGGCCTGAAGGTCAAGGTCGGCGACGAGGTCATCGACGGCACGGCCGCGGGCAGGCTGGACGCACTGCGGCGCCAGCTGGCCTAGCGCCGGCACAACTACTTTGCACACTGGCAAGAACGAAGCGAGAGCGGGAACGGACATGGCGGAGCTGACGATCTCCTCGGGTGAGATCGCCCACGCGATCGAGAACTACGTCTCGAGTTACGCCCCGGACGTGAGCCGGGAAGAGGTCGGTGTCGTCCTAGACGCTGGTGACGGTATCGCCCACGTCGAGGGCCTGCCTTCGACCATGGCGAACGAGCTGCTCGAGTTCCCCGGCGGGGTGCTCGGCGTGGCGCTGAACCTGGACGCGCGGTCGATCGGTGTCGCCATCCTGGGTGACTCGGAGACGGTCGAAGAGGGCCAGCAGGTCAAGCGGACCGGCCAGGTGCTGTCGGTTCCGGTGGGCGAGGGTTACCTCGGCCGCGTGGTCGACCCGCTGGGCAAGCCGATCGACGGCCTCGGCGACATCGAGACCACCGAGCGCCGCCCGCTGGAGCTCAAGGCCGCTTCGGTGGTCGAGCGCCAGCCGGTGAAGGAGCCGCTGCAGACCGGCATCACCGCGATCGACGCGATGACCCCGATCGGCCGCGGTCAGCGCCAGCTGATCATCGGCGACCGCAAGACCGGCAAGACCGCGGTCTGCGTGGACACGATCATCAACCAGAAGGCCAACTGGGAGACCGGCGACCCGAAGCAGCAGGTGCGCTGCATCTACGTCGCGGTCGGCCAGAAGGGCTCCACCATCGCCTCGGTGAAGAAGTCCCTCGAAGAGGCGGGCGCGATGGAGTACACCACCATCGTCGCCGCCCCGGCTTCGGACTCCGCCGGCTTCAAGTGGATCGCGCCGTACACCGGTTCCGCGATCGGCCAGCACTGGATGTACGAGGGCAAGCACGTCCTCATCGTCTTCGACGACCTGTCGAAGCAGGCGGACGCCTACCGCGCCCTGTCGCTGCTGCTGCGCCGCCCGCCGGGCCGCGAGGCCTTCCCCGGCGACGTCTTCTACTTGCACTCGCGGCTGCTCGAGCGGTGCGCGAAGCTCTCCGACGAGCTGGGCGCCGGCTCGCTGACCGGGCTGCCGATCATCGAGACCAAGGCCAACGACGTGTCGGCCTACATCCCGACGAACGTCATCTCGATCACCGACGGCCAGTGCTTCTTCCAGTCGGACCTGTTCAACGCGGGTCAGCGGCCGGCGGTCGACGTGACCATCTCGGTGTCCCGGGTGGGTGGTTCGGCGCAGATCAAGGCGATGCGCAAGGTCTCCGGTTCGCTGCGCATCGACCTGTCGCAGTACCAGGAGCTGAAGGCGTTCTCCGCCCTCGCCTCCGACCTGGACGCGGCGTCGAAGGCCCAGCTGGACCGCGGCGAGAAGCTGTACGAGCTGCTCAAGCAGCCGCAGTACTCGCCGATCCCGGCCGAGGAGCAGGTGGCGATCGTGCACCTGGGCACCAAGGGCCACTACGACTCGGTGCCCACCGAGGACGTGCGCCGGTTCAACAACGAGTTCATCGACTCGCTGCGCCGCAAGGGCGAGGTCCTCGGCCGCATCCGCGAGAGCAAGCAGTTCGAGGACGAGGACGCCAAGGCGCTCGCCGAAGCGGTCGAGGAGTTCAAGAAGGGCTTCGTCACCTCCGAGGGCCACACCCTGGGAGAGGCCGAGGCGGAAGCGATGGACGCCGACAAGGTCGGGCAGGAGACCGTGAAGGTCAACAAGCCCGCCCCGAAGAAGTAGAGCGACATGGCCGCACAGCTACGCGAACTGCGGTCGCGCATCCGCGCGACCAAGTCGATCGGGAAGATCACCAAGGCGATGGAGCTCATCGCCACCTCGCGCATCACCAAGGCGCAGGCCAGGGTGGCCGCTGCCCGTCCGTACGCGGAGGAGATCACCAACGTGCTCTCCGCGCTGGCGGGCGGGGCGGCCAACCTCGACCACCCGATGTTGGTCGAGCGGGAGAACCCGCGGCGGGCGGCCGTGCTGATCGTGACCAGTGACAAGGGCCTCTGCGGTGCGTACAACGCCAACGTGCTGCGTGCCGCCGAGGAGCTGCTGTCGCTGCTGCGCTCGGAGGGCAAGACCCCCCAGGTCTACGTGATCGGTGCCAGGGGACTGAAATACTTCCTCTTCCGCGACCGCGAGGTCGTCGACAGCTGGACCGGGTTCTCCCAGCAGCCCGCCTTCGAGAACGCCAAGCCTGCCGCGGAAACGCTGGTCGAGGCGTTCCTGGCCGGGGCGGACGACGAAGGCGACCGCCCGGGTGAGGACGGGGTGCTCGGCGTGGACGAGATCCACGTGGTCTACACCGAGTTCCACTCGATGCTGACCCAGAAGCCGGTCGCCAAGCGGGTCGCCCCGCTCGAGGTCGAGTACACCGAGGAAGGGCAGGAGGCCCCCAGCGGCCTGCAGTCCTCCTACGAGTTCGAGCCCAGCGCGGACCGGCTGCTCGCCGCCCTGCTGCCGAAGTACATCAACACGCGGATCTACGCGGCGTTGCTGGAGTCGGCGGCCTCGGAGCTGGCCGCGAAGCGGACCGCGATGAAGTCGGCCTCGGACAACGCAAGCGATCTGGTGAACTCGCTCACCCGGGAAGCGAACCAGGCGCGCCAGGCGCAGATCACCCAGGAGATCAGCGAAATCGTCGGGGGCGCTGACGCGCTCGCCGGAGTGGGAAGTGATGATTGATGACTACGACTGAATCCGCAGCCGCCAAGGGCAGGATCGTCTCGGTGACCGGTCCGGTCGTCGACGTCGAGTTCCCCCGCGGCGCCGTCCCCGACCAGTTCAACGCGCTGACCGTCGAGATCGAGTTCGAGCAGCTGCGCAAGACGGTGACCCTCGAGGTGGCCAGCCACCTCGGTGACAACATCGTCCGCACCATTTCGCTCCAGCCGCAGGACGGCCTGGTGCGCGGTGCCCCGGTGACCGACACCGGCGGCCCGATCAGCGTGCCGGTGGGCGACAAGGTCAAGGGCCACGTCTACAACGCGCTCGGCGAGTGCCTCGACGAGCCGGGCTACGGCGCCGACCTGGAGCGGTGGGGCATCCACCGCAAGCCACCGGCGTTCGACCAGCTCGAGGGCAAGACCGAGATGCTGGAGACCGGCCTCAAGGTCGTCGACCTGCTCACCCCGTACGTGCAGGGTGGCAAGATCGGCCTCTTCGGTGGTGCCGGCGTGGGCAAGACGGTGCTGATCAAGGAGATGATCACCCGTGTCGCCCGCAACTTCGGTGGCACCTCGGTGTTCGCCGGGGTCGGCGAGCGCACCCGTGAGGGCAACGACCTGTTCCTGGAGATGAGCGAGGACGGCGTCATCAACGACACCGCTCTCGTGTTCGGCCAGATGGACGAGCCGCCGGGCACCCGTATGCGGGTCGCCCTGTCCGCGCTGACCATGGCGGAGTACTTCCGCGATGTGCAGAACCAGGACGTGCTGCTGTTCATCGACAACATCTTCCGGTTCACCCAGGCCGGTTCCGAGGTTTCGACCCTGCTGGGCCGGATGCCGTCGGCCGTGGGTTACCAGCCGACGCTGGCGGACGAGATGGGTGAGCTGCAGGAGCGGATCACCTCGACCCGTGGTCGCTCGATCACCTCGATGCAGGCGATCTACGTGCCGGCGGACGACTACACCGACCCGGCCCCGGCGACCACCTTCGCCCACCTGGACGCCACCACCGAGCTTTCGCGGGCGGTGTTCCAGAAGGGCATCTTCCCGGCGGTGGACCCGCTGGCGTCGACCTCGACCATCCTCGACCCGGCGATCGTCGGCGAGGAGCACTACCGGGTGGCCTCCGAGGTCATCGCGATCCTGCAGAAGTACAAGGAGCTGCAGGACATCATCGCGATCCTCGGCATGGACGAGCTGTCCGAGGAGGACAAGCTCACGGTGAACCGGGCGCGCCGCATCGAGCGCTTCCTGTCGCAGAACATGCTCGTCGCCGAGCAGTTCACCGGGCAGCCGGGCTCCACCGTGCCGCTGACCGAGACCATCGAGGCCTTCGACAAGATCGCCAAGGGTGACTTCGACAGCTACCCGGAGCAGGCGTTCCTGGGGATCGGCGGGCTCGAGGACCTCGAGAAGAAGTACCGCGAGATCACCAAGAAGTAGGCGTTCCCCTGGTGGCGGGGCCGGGTGTCCTCAGTGGACTCCGGCCCCGTCGTCCGGTAGTGGGCCCGGCGCGCGGCGAGCCTGCTATTACACTCAAGTACAAGCGCGCCCGATGTGAAGGAGAGCCACGTGGCTGAGATGTCCGTTGAGCTTGTCGCGGTCGAGCGTCGCCTCTGGTCGGGCGAGGCCACCTTCGTGGTCGCCCAGACCACCGAGGGTGAGATCGGCATCATGCCGGGCCACGAGCCGGTGCTGGGCCAGCTGGTCGAGGGTGGCGTGGTCAAGGTGAACACCACCGACGGCGAGACCTTCGTCGCCGCGGTCCACGGCGGTTTCCTGTCCGTGACCGCGGAAGCGGTGATCATCCTCGCCGAGTCCGCCGAGCTGGCCGACGAGATCGACGTGGCCGAAGCCAGGAACGCGCTCCAGCAGGCCGATGACGAGGCCGAGCGGGCGAGGGCCGCGGCGAGGCTGCGGGCGGCCGGGCAGACGGCCTGAGCGAGCAGGCGACGAGCGGGAGCCGGCCATGGACGTCAGTTTGATGGTCTTGTGGCTCCTGCTGGCCGTGCCGCTGGTCGCGATCTGGTACGCGATGCGGTGGGTCCGGATGCGGCGCGGGGGCGGCGTGAGCGTCGCCCTGCGCTGGCGGCCCGATGACAGCCGGGAGAGCTGGCACCTGGGGATCGGCCGGTACGAGGGCGAGGAGTTCGTCTGGTACCGGGTGTGGAGCCTGCGGTTGAAGCCGGACCGGGTGTACCGGCGGGAGAACCTGGAGATCGCCGACCGGCGGGACCCGGAGGGCTACGAGTCGTATGCCGTCCCGGCGGGCTCGAAGGTGCTCCGCTGCGAATCCGGGGGCCAGCACCCGATCGAGATCGCCATGGGCCCAGGCGCCCTCACCGGCTTCCTCTCCTGGCTCGAATCCGCCCCCCCCGGCCGCCGAGTCCACTGGAGCTAACCCCACCCGCACCCGAGTCCCACACTCAGGCACCCGAGTCCCACACTCGGGCACCCGAGTCCCACGTTCAGGCAGCCGAACTCCACACTCGGGCAGCCGAGTCCCACATTCAGGCACCCGAGTTCCACATTCGGGCCCGAACTCCACGTTGAGGCAGCCGAGTTCCACATTCGCGCCCGCGTATCCGACGTTCAGGCAAGCCGAACCCCGCATCCAGGCAGCCGAGTCCCACACTCGGGAAGCCGAGAGCCACGTTCGGAACGCTGAGTTCCACGTTCGCGAGGCCGAGTTCCACGCTCGGGCACTCGAACTTCACGTTCAAGCTGCCGAGCTCCTCATTGGCGCTGCTGAGTTCTGCGCTCGCGTACCTGAGTCCCGCCTTCGTGAGGCCGAACTCCACATTCGTGAAGCTTGGGTGCTGCGTCCGCGTGGGTCGTGGCCGGGCACGCGGTGGCGGGCTCAGGCCGGGCGAGCCTGCCCGAACGTAGGGTTCAGCTGCCCGAATGCGGGGTTCGCCTTCCTGAACGTGGAACTCAGCCGCCTGAATGTGGGGTTCGGCGTCCTGACTGTGGGGCTCGGGTGCGGGAGCGTGGGGCTCGGCGTCCTGAGTGTGGTGTTCGGGTGCAGGAGTGTGGGGTTCGGATGCCTGAGTGTGGGGGTCAGGCGCCGCCGGGGGTCCAGAGGATGTCGCCGTTCGGGTTGGCCAGGCGGGCCAGGATGAACAGGAGGTCGGAGAGGCGGTTCAGGTATTTGACGGCTACCTGGTTCGTCGCGTCCGGTTCGGCTTCGACGAGGGCCCAGCCCGAGCGTTCCGCCCGCCGGGCCACCGTCCGCGCCTGGTGCAGGAACGCCGCCCCCGGCGTGCCCCCCGGCAGGATGAACGAGGTCAGCTTCGGCACCCGCTCGTTGAACCGGTCGCACCACCCCTCCAGCCGCTCCACGTACGCCTCGGTGATCCGCAGCGGCGGGTACGGCGGATCCTCCACCACCGGCGCGCACAGGTCCGCCCCCACGTCGAACAGGTCGTTCTGCACCGCCCTCAGCACCTCGGCGACCTCGTCGGACAGGCCGCCGACGGCGAGCGCCAGCCCGAGCACCGAGTTCGTCTCGTCGACGTCGGCGTAGGCGCCCAGGCGCGCGGAGGTCTTCGGCACGCGGGAGCCGTCGCCGAGCGCGGTGGTGCCGTTGTCGCCGACCTTGGTGTAGACGCGATTGATCCGTACAGGCATACCGCCGAGGCTAGCCGTTCACGAACGCCGTGGCCCCCGTCCGGAGGCGGACCCGTCCACCGGCCCGCCTGGTGCGGCAGGCATTATTGGCGCCCATGAGCGAGCACTTCGACGTCCATGGCGGCGCCCGGCTGGTCGGTGAGGTCGATGTGGTGGGGGCGAAGAACAGCGTCCTCAAGCTGATGGCCGCGGCCCTGCTGGCCGAGGGCACCACCACCATCACCAACTGCCCGCAGATCCTCGACGTGCCGCTGATGGCGGATGTGCTGCGCAGCGTCGGCTGCGAGGTGGAGCTGGACGGCGGCACCGTGCGCATCACCACCCCCGTCGAGCTGTCGCACCGCGCCGATTCGGCCGCGATGGGCAAGCTGCGTGCGTCGGTCTGCGTGCTGGGCCCGCTGGTCGGCAGGCTGCGCAAGGCCGTGGTGGCGCTGCCCGGTGGCGACGCGATCGGCCAGCGGCCGCTGGACATGCACCAGAACGGCCTGCGCAAACTGGGGGCCACCAGCACCATCGAGCACGGCTGCGTGGTCGCCGAGGCCGAGGGCCTGCACGGCGCGCAGATCTGGCTGGACTTCCCCAGCGTGGGGGCCACCGAGAACATCCTGATGGCGGCCGTGCTGGCCGAGGGCACCACGGTGATCGACAACGCCGCACGCGAGCCGGAGCTGGTCGACATCTGCCAGATGCTCACCGAGATGGGCGCCAAGATCGAAGGCGCGGGCACCTCGACGCTGACCGTGCACGGCGTGGAGCAGCTGCACCCCACCCAGCACCAGGTGATCGGCGACCGGATCGTCGGCGCGACCTGGGCCTTCGCCGCCGCGATGACCCGCGGTGACCTGACCGTGCGCGGGGTCAACCCACACCACCTCGACCTGGTGCTGGACAAGCTGCGCCTGGCCGGCGCGGACGTGACCACCTTCGACGGCAAGGGTTTCCGGATCGTGCAGGCCGAGCGGCCGACCGCGGTGGACTGGGTGACCCTGCCCTTCCCGGGCTTCGCCACCGACCTGCAGCCGTTCGCGGTGGCGCTTTCGGCGGTCTCCGAGGGCACCTCGATGATCACCGAGAACGTCTACGAGGCGCGCTTCCGCTTCATCGAGGAGATGATGCGGCTGTCCGCGGACGCCCGTACCGACGGCCACCACGCCGTGGTCCGCGGCATCGAGCGGCTGTCCAGCGCGCCGGTCTGGGCCTCCGACATCCGCGCCGGTGCCGGGCTGGTGCTGGCCGGGCTGTGCGCCGACGGCGTCACCGAGGTTTGGGATGTCTTCCACATCGACCGCGGTTACCCGCATTTCGTGGAGAATCTGAACCGGCTGGGTGCCCGCATCGAACGCGTCACCGGGGACCCCGACCGCGCCAGGTGACCGCGAGGGAACAGGGGAACCCGATGTCGTTGACGATGTCCGCCGAAGAGCGCCAGAACTTCCTGGCCGAGGTCCACGTCGGTGTGGTGGCGGTGGAGCGGCCCGGCCGCGCACCGCTGGCCGTGCCGATCTGGTACGGCTACCGGCCCGGCGGCGAGGTGGTGCTGTGGACCAGCACCGACTCGGTGAAGGGCAGGCTGATCCGGGAGGCCGGGCGGTTCACCCTCACCGCGCAGACCGAGGACTGGCCGTACCGGTACGTCTCCGCCGAAGGACCGGTCGTCGCCTTCGACGAGCCCGCGTCGCCCGAGGTGGTGCGGGAGATCGCGATCCGGTACCTCGGGCCGGAAGAGGGCGCCAAGTTCACCGACGAGAACTACCAGGCCGAGGGTTCCGTGGTGATCCGGATGCGGCCCGAGCGCTGGTTGAGCACCGACTACACCAAGTTGTGAGCGGGCTCAGGCTTCGGCGGCCAGCAGGGCGCCGAAGCCGAGCAGCGCGCCGCCGGTGACCGCGTCCAGCGTGCGGCGGACCCGGCGGCGCCGCAGCCAGACCCGCACCCGGTGCACGAAGAACAGCAGCACCATCAGCCAGGCGAAGCCCAGCACGCCGACGGTGTAGGCGAGCAGCAGCGCGTCCCAGGTGGTGGTGACCGCCGGGTCGAGGAACTGCGGCAGCACCGACAGGTACAGGATCAGCACCTTCGGGTTGGTGATGTTGGACAGGAAGCCCTCGCGGAACCGCCGGAACCCGCGGGCCCCGCTCGTGCCGTCCAACGCCTGGTAGTCGCCCTTCCAAGCACCACGCAGAGCTTGGACGCCGAGGTAGCAGAGGTACGCCACGCCGAGCCACTTGAGCGTGAGGAACAAGGGCTGCGAGTGCGCGATCACCGCGCCGAGGCCGAGCGCGGCCGCGCTGCCCTGCAGCAGGTTGCCGATCAGGATGCCGGAACTGGCCACCAGGCCGCCGCGGAAACCCCCGGCCAGCGAGTTCTTCAGCACCACCATGGTGTCCGGCCCGGGGGCCAGCACGACCAACACCACCACGGCCAAGTAGCTGCCATACACACTCCAAGTCACGATCTTCGAGGCTAACGGGTGAACCCGGCGTCTCGCTCGCTGTTTTCGGTCACAGTGGAACCGCCGATGATGTTACCGGCGAGTACACTCGCCGAAACGCCCATTCTGGGAGGTAGCCGTGCCCTATCCGACGGACCGCGAGCGCGACCGGCCTTGGGTGATGCGCACCTACGCCGGGCACTCTTCCGCCGCCGCGTCGAACGAGTTGTACCGGCGGAACCTCGCCAAGGGGCAGACCGGCCTGTCGGTCGCCTTCGACCTGCCCACGCAGACCGGCTACGACGCCGACCACAAACTCGCCAAGGGCGAGGTCGGCAAGGTGGGCGTGCCGGTGGCGCACATCGGCGACATGCGGCGGCTGTTCGACGGCATCCCGCTCGCCGAGGCGAACACCTCGATGACCATCAACGCGCCCGCCATGTGGCTGCTTTCGCTGTACGTGACGGTCGCGCGGGAGCAGGCCGAGGCCGAAGGTCGCGACGTGGAGGAGGTGCTGGCGAAGCTCACCGGCACCACGCAGAACGACATCATCAAGGAGTACCTCTCCCGCGGCACCTACATCTTCCCGCCGGGGCCCAGCCTGCGGCTGATCACCGACATGATCGCGTGGACGGTGCACCACGTGCCGCGCTGGAACCCGATCAACATCTGCAGCTACCACCTCCAGGAAGCCGGGGCGACGCCGACGCAGGAGGTCGCCTACGCGTTGTGCACGGCGATCGCGGTGCTCGACGCGGTCCGCGACTCCGGCCAGGTGGAGCCGTCGGACATGGCCAAGGTGGTCGCCCGCATCTCCTTCTTCGTCAACGCCGGCGTGCGGTTCGTCGAGGAGATGTCGAAGATGCGCGCGTTCACCGCCCTGTGGGACGAGATCACCAGGGACCGTTACGGCGTCGAGGATCCGAAGGCCCGGCGGCTGCGCTACGGCGTGCAGGTCAACTCGCTCGGGCTGACCGAGGCGCAGCCGGAGAACAACGTGCAGCGGATCGTGCTGGAGATGCTCGCCGTGTCGCTTTCGCGCGGTGCCAGGGCGCGGGCCATCCAGTTGCCCGCCTGGAACGAGGCGCTCGGCCTGCCGCGGCCGTGGGACCAGCAGTGGGCCCTGCGCATGCAGCAGGTGCTCGCCTACGAGACGGATCTGCTGGAGTACGAGGACATCTTCGACGGCTCGCACGTGATCCAGTCCAAAGTGGACGAGATCGTCGCCGGTGCCCGCGAGGAGATCGCGCACGTGCAGGAGATGGGCGGTGCGGTCGCCGCGGTGGAGAGCGGCTACATGAAGTCGCAGCTGGTCTCCTCGTTCGCCGACTACCGGCGCAGGGTGGAGACCGGTGAGCAGGTGCTGGTCGGGGTGAACAAGTTCGACACCACCGAGCCGAGCCCGTTGCAGGCCGAGGGCGCCAAGGCGATCGAGACGATCGACCCGGTGGTGGAGAAGCAGGCGGTCAGCGCGCTGGAGGAATGGCGGTCCACCAGGGACAGCGAAGCCGTCGAGCGCTCACTGGAGAACCTGCGTGCGGTCGCGAAGACCACGGAAAACCTGTTCGACGCCACGCTCGCCTGCGCGGCGGCCGGGGTGACGACGGGGGAGTGGGCCGGCGCGCTGCGCGAGGTGTTCGGCGAGTACCGCGCACCGACCGGCGTGAGCGCGGCCTCCAGTTCCGGCGACTCCGGCGAGCAACTCGAACGGGTGCGCAGGCGGGTCCGGGAAACCGGTGACGAACTCGGTGAACGGCTGCGCATCCTGGTCGGCAAACCCGGCCTGGACGGGCATTCGAACGGCGCCGAGCAGGTCGCCGTGCGCGCCCGTGACGCCGGGTTCGAGGTCATCTACCAGGGCATCCGGCTCACACCCGAGCAGATCACCGCCGCCGCGGTGCAGGAGGGCGTGCACGTCATCGGGCTGTCGGTGCTTTCCGGCTCGCACCTGGAAGTGGTGCCGGAGGTGGTCGACGGCCTGCGCGCGGCCGGGGCCGGTGACGTGCCGGTGATCGTCGGCGGCATCATCCCGCCCGACGACGCGAAGCTGCTCACCGAGCGCGGGATCGCCAGGGTGTTCACGCCCAAGGACTACGAACTGACCGAGATCATGGACGAGATCGTGACCGTGGTCCGGGAGTCACGCGGACTCTCCTAGTTCTTGGTGCCACGGCACCAGTACCGGTTTGCCGCCGTACTCGGCGAAACCGACCGCGGGCAGCCCCGGCCGTCCGCCGGGTGCGGTGCCGGGTAACTCCTTGCCGGTCAGCCGCAGCGCTGGGGCGTCCTCCAGCGCTGCGACGATCGGCTTGGTGGCCATCGCTTCGGTGCCCGCGGCGATGAACCGCAGGCCGATCTGCCGGCCGTGGGGAAGCAGTTCCAGCAGCGGCTGCAGTTCGTCGGCTTCCGGCGGGATCGCGTCGTAGTCGTCCACCACGAAGAAGAGGTCCGGGCCGTGCCAGTCCTGGCCGAGGCGCTTGCGGATGGAGGTCACCGCGTCGCTGACGATGGTGCGCAGCTCGGCGGGGTTGGTCGCGTAGGCGAGCAGCCGTTCCGGCTCGACGAGCCCGAGCAACTGCCGCCGTGGATCGGCCACGATGACCACCGCGTCCGCCACGGTGTACCGCTCCCGGATGCCGCACAACACCGTGCGCAGCACCGAAGTCCGGCCGGTGCGCCGCTCACCGAAGACCAGCAGGTGCGGCTCGTCGGCGAAGTCCAGTTCCAGCGGTGAGTAGAACTCCTCGGGCAGGGCGAACGGGATGCCGTCGCCCTCGTTGCGTTCGCGCACCACGTCGTAGGTGACCGTGCCGAGCGGTGGCCACAGCGGCCGGGCTCGATTGCCGAGCACGCTCATCAGCTCACCCAGCCGCGCGAGCATGCCTTCGGGCACCCTGGCCAGCTCGAACCGCCGTGGCGGCCGGGTGAAGTCGCTTTTGAGGTAACCGTTGCCGGGCAACGCGGGCAGCGGCGCCACGTCCGGCACACCGAGGATCTGGCCGTCCGTGGCCGGGGTCGCGCTGGGCAGCGCGATGCGGCAGGGCGCGAAGGCGTAGAGCCCGCGCAGCGCGCCGCTGGGCGTGGTGCGGCCGGTCAGCAGCAGGTGCAGGCGGAGGTCGTCGCCGAGTTGCGCGGCCCGGAGCAGGCTGTCGGCCAGCAGCGGTTTGCGGGCGCTCGCCTCGCCGATCTCGTCGACCACCACGACCAGCGCCGGCGCCTTGCCGATGTCCCCGGACTCGCGCAGCCGGATGCGGTGGCGGATCTCGTCGTCGAGCAGGTCGGTCAGCTGGTCGGCGTCACGGGCGACGGTGGCCACGTGCGGCAGCTGCGCCAGCCCGTCGGCGGTGCCCGCCAGCAGGAAGTTCACGAACTCGGGGGAGTTCCGCACGGCCAGCCCGGTCACCACGGTCCGCACCAGCTCGGACTTCCCGCTGCCCGGCATGCCGACGCAGACGCAGTGCGCGGCGAGGTCGAGCTCCACCGGCTCGCCGGACTCGCCGTGCCCCAGCGGGGTGCGCAGATCGACACCGGTGCTCCACGCGGTCCGGAGCGTCTGTGAATCGTCGGGGCCTTCGACCCCGAGTAGATCGAGCAGCACGTGCTCAGCCTGCCACAACCCGGCGCTGGTTGAGGGGGTTCGCGCGGGGGCCTACGGTCGGGGACATGGGCGAGTACCAGCACCTGATCCGCGAGCAGGACGGCGACACCGTCACCATCACGATGAACCGGGCGGCCCGGCGGAATTCGCTGTCCGCCGAGCACCTCGCCGAGTTGCTCTCGGCGTTCCGCGAAGCCGGTGAGTCCGACGCGACGGGCATCGTGCTGGCGGGCGCGGGGCCGGTTTTCTCGGCGGGGCACGACTTCGCCGACGTGGCCGCGCGCGACCTGACCGGGGTGCGTGAGCTGCTGCGGTTGTGCACGGACCTGATGCAGGCGATCCAGTCGGTGCCGCAGGTGGTCATCGCGCGGGTGCACGGCCTGGCGACGGCGGCGGGCTGCCAGCTGGTGGCCTCGTGCGACCTGGCGATCGCCGCGGAGTCCGCCGGGTTCGCGCTTCCGGGCGGCAAGGGCGGCTGGTTCTGCCACACCCCGGCGGTGCCGGTGGCCAGGGCGATCGGGCGCAAGCGGCTGATGGAACTGGCGCTGACCGGTGACGTGGTGGACGCGGCCACCGCGCTGGACTGGGGACTGGTGAACCGGGTGGTGCCGGACGCCGAACTGGACGCGGCCGTCGCGGACCTGCTGGCCAGGGCGACGCGGGGGAGCCGGGCGAGCAAGGCGCTCGGCAAGCAGACGCTGTACGCGCAACTCGACCGCCCGGAAGCCGACGCCTACACGATCGCGCTGGAGGTCATGGCCGCCGCGTCCCAACTGCCGGGGGCCAAGGAGGGCGTGGCCGCCTTCCTGGAAAAGCGCCGGCCCTCCTGGCCCGACTGACCCGGTCCAATGCTATGAGTGGGGCATTACTTGCATTGAATGCTAGTAATGCCCCACTCATAGCAATCATGGCTGGCCGTGGGGCTGCGCCCACGAGCCGGGGGTTACGTGAGGAAGCTGTCGTTCGCCCAGGCGGTGCCCAGCGGGTACTGGCCGGAGTACCAGGTGAAGCCGCCGACCTCGGTGGTGGTGTTCAGGAACGCCACCAGCTGCCCGTTCGCGCTCAGCCTGCTGAGCAGGTCGGGCTTGCCGTTGAGGTCGACGTCCTTGATTTCGAAGGCGTTCGCCAGGTCCCAGCCCTCGCTGAGGATCTGGAACTCCGGTGCGGCCGCGGCGGCCTTGGCACCCGGTGCGGCGGCGTGGGTCACCGCGCGCTTGGGGGCCGGGCTCGCCGACTTGGCCGCCGGTGCCGGCTCACCGTAGTAGGCGACCAGCTGGCTGCCCTGGCGCACCACCCAGTCGCTGTAGCCGTCGAAGTTCAGGTCGGCGATGTCGAACTGGTCGATGCCCGACCAGCCGGTGCCCATCTCGAACGCCGGGCTGACCACGACCTGGCCGTTCTCGATGCCGGTGAGCCAGGTGAAGATCTTGCCGGTGCTGATCTCCCGCGCGGTGACGTCGACGAGGCCGTTGCCGTCCTCGTCGTAGAGCGCCTTGTGGTCGAAGAAGTTCCAGCCCCAGCCGCCGTACTGGGTGGTGCCGTTCAGCGTGGCGAACGGGTTGGCCGGGCTGTAGGCGCCGGAGTGCTTGTGCGCGGTGATGATGCCGTTGACCTCGGCGAGCACGTCGGGGTGCCCGTCACCGGAGATGTCACCGGCGGAGAGCCAGTGCGCGTTGTTCCAGCCGTTGTTGATCGGCGTCGACGACCCGTAACCCACGGGGACCGCCGCGGACACGGCCAGCTGCCCGTTGGGCTTGCGGGTGAGCAGGTCTTCGTGGGTGTCGAGGGTGAAGTCCCGGTCGCGGCCGGTGAACTCGCCGTCCGGCGCGGCCGAGGCCGCGGGTGCCAACGTCAGCGCGGCCAGAACCGCGGCGGAGATTCCGATGACAGAACTGCGCAAAGACATACCCGTCCCTTGGTAGCAAATAGCACTGATGTTCGAGCAGCTGCCTTACCTGATCCAACCTACCCGAACTTCACCTTGCTGTGAAACGGTTTCCCCTGCTCAGCACCCATGTTTCAAGCAGGGCTGAAATCGTCCGCCCAGTGGCAGGTCAAGGGCTTTGTGAGCTATCGCAGAATGCTTGACATCAATTGTCTTCACTGCTCGTGCAGGCGGAGCAATCCGTATGCGGCAATTGTCGGAGCGTCGGTTATTTCCCCACTGAGAATCATTTTCTCGAACTTCTCGCGGGTGAACCACTCGGTGCGCATGTCCTGTTCTTCGAGTTCCCGGTGCGGTGGGCCCTCGTGCAGGTCGGTGGCGAGGTAGACCCGGCCGCGCTGGCTGGTCAGGCCCGGTGCGAGCGAGAGGCGGGCCAGTTCGACCATCGAGCCGGCTTCGAGCCCGGTCTCCTCGCGCAGCTCGCGCGCGGCGAGTTCGGCCGGGTCGAGGTCCGCCCGGTCCGGCGCGGTGCCCTGGACGAATTCCCAGGTCCGCTCGCCGAGCGGGTAGCGGAACTGCCCGACCAGGTGCAGCCGGTCGCCGTCGAGCGGGATGACCAGTGCGAATTCGGGCTTGTCCACCACGCCGTAGATGCCGGTGCTGCCGTCGGGGCGGCGGATGTCGTCCTCGCGCACGGTCATCCAGTTGTTGCGGTAGACCTCGCGGGAGCTGATGCGTTCGATCACCCGTCCAGTATCGGGGTGTCTGATCGAGGCCACCGCGGGTTGCCCTACCCTCGCCGGGTGCGTCTTGTCATCGCTCGCTGCCAGGTCGACTACGCCGGCCGCCTCACCTCCCACCTGCCGATGGCCAACCGGCTGCTGCTGATCAAGGCCGACGGCTCGATCTCGATCCACTCGGACGACCGGGCCTACAAGCCGCTGAACTGGATGAGCCCGCCGTGCTGGCTCATCGAGGACCGCGACATCTGGACCGTGCAGAACAAGGCAGGCGAGAAGCTGGTGATCAGCATCGCCGAGCTCCTGCACGACTCCGCGCACGAGCTCGGCGCCGAGCCCGGCCTGGTCAAGGACGGGGTCGAGGCGCACCTGCAGGAGCTGCTGGCCGAGCACATCGGCACCCTCGGCGAGGGCTATTCGCTGGTGCGCCGCGAGTTCCCGACCGCGATCGGCCCGGTCGACATCATGGCCCGCGACGCCGAGGGCGCCTCGGTGGCCGTGGAGATCAAGCGCCGCGGGGAGATCGACGGGGTCGAGCAGCTGACCCGCTACCTCGAACTGCTCAACCGGGACCCGCTGCTCGCACCGGTCCGCGGGGTGTTCGCCGCGCAGCAGATCAAGCCGCAGGCGCGCACGCTCGCCGAGGATCGCGGCATCCGCTGCCTCACGCTCGACTACGACAAGCTGCGCGGCACCGATTCGGACGAATTCCGCCTCTTCTGAGCCCACTTCCCGCTCGCTGACCTGCGAGGCACGCTCCGGAGTCGTACGCTCACCGCGACTCCGGTCACCGAACTGCGCGCACAAGGCGGGAACTTTCGCCAAACCTCCCCTGTACCGGTTCAGCCGGATGCAGTAAGGTCCGCCCGTTGGTCGGTCTTGTTGGATAATGTTTGAACTTGGAGGTGGCCGGTGGGTGTGCTCGCTGAGGCGAACCTGCGGCTGGACGCGAACGCGGTGGACTACGTCCTGCTGGCGTTCTACTTCGTTCTGGTACTGGGTATCGGCTACCTCGCCCGCAGGCAGGTGTCGACCAGTCTCGACTTCTTCCTCTCCGGACGGTCACTGCCCGCCTGGGTGACCGGTCTCGCCTTCATCTCGGCGAACCTCGGCGCGATCGAGGTCATGGGGATGTCGGCGAACGGCGCGCAGTACGGGATGCCGACCGCGCACTACTTCTGGATCGGCGCGGTTCCCGCGATGCTGTTCCTCGGCATCGTGATGATGCCGTTCTACTACGGTTCGAAGGTCCGCAGCGTGCCGGAGTTCATGCTCCGCCGCTTCGGCAAGCCGGCGCACCTGGTCAACGGCATCAGCTTCGCCGTGGCGCAGATCCTGATCGCGGGCGCGAACCTGTTCCTGCTGGCCACCGTGGTCAACGTGCTGCTCGGCTGGCCGATCTGGGTGTCGGTGATCCTGGCCGCGGTAATCGTGCTCGCCTACACCGCGCTCGGCGGCCTGTCCGCCGCGATCTACAACGAGGTGCTGCAGTTCTTCGTGATCGTCGCCGCGCTGGTGCCGCTCACCTTCGTCGGCCTCTACAAGATCGGCGGCTGGGAGGGCCTGGTGGACCGGGTGACCGCCAGCCCCGGCGGTGGTGAGCAGCTGAACTCCTGGCCGGGCAACGAGCTGACCGGGTTCGGCAACAACTTCCTGTCCGTGCTCGGCCTGGTCTTCGGCCTCGGGTTCGTGCTCTCCTTCGGTTACTGGACCACGAACTTCGTCGAGGTCCAGCGCGCGATGGCCTCGAAGAGCATGTCGGCCGCGCGCCGCACGCCGATCATCGGTGCCTTCCCGAAGCTGCTGATCCCGTTCATCGTGATCATCCCCGGCATGATCGCCGCGGTCACGGTCAGCGAACTGGCCGCCTACAAGGCCGGTGACGTGGCGGGCTCCGGTGGCGTCGACTACAACGACGCGCTGCTGCTGCTGATGCGCGACCTGCTGCCCAACGGCATGCTCGGCATCGCGATCGCCGGTCTGCTGGCCTCGTTCATGGCAGGCATGGCGGCGAACCTCAGCTCGTTCAACACGGTGTTCACCTACGACATCTGGCAGTCCTACATCAAGAAGGACAAGCCGGACGGCTACTACCTCAGCTTCGGCCGCCTGGTCACCGCCGGTGGCACCATCCTGGCGATCGGCACCGCGTTCATCGCGTCCAGCTACTCGAACCTGATGGACTACCTGCAGCAGCTGTTCTCGTTCTTCAACGCGCCGCTGTTCGCCACGTTCATCCTGGGCATGTTCTGGAAGCGGATGACCGCGACCGCGGGCTGGACCGGCCTGGTGTCGGGCACGCTCGCCGCGATCGGCGTGTTCATCCTCGCCGAGTCCGGGGTCTGGGACCTGCCGGGCCAGGGTGCCAGCTTCATCGGTGCCGGTGCGGCCTTCGTGGTCGACGTGGTGGTCAGCGTGGCGGTCACCTACGCCACCCAGCCCAAGCCCGAGGCGCAGCTGGTCGGCCTGGTGTACTCGCTGACGCCGAAGGACTCGCTGAAGCACTCGGACACCGGCGAGGACAGCGGCTGGTACCGCAAGCCGGGGCTGCTGGCCGGCATCGTGCTGGCGATCACCATCCTGCTGAACATCATCTTCTAGGAGGGCCGGGACATGAGCACGGAATCCACCCCGCGCCGCGCCGGCGGCTTCGACATCCGGCTGATCATCGCCCTGCTGATGGGCGTCTACGGCTTGGTCATCCTGGTGATGGGCATCGGGTTCACCACCCAGGAGGAACTCGACCGCGCCGACGGGCTGAACATCAACCTGTGGGCGGGCATCGCCATGCTGGTCTTCAGCGCGGCCTTCGTGCTGTGGGCGAAGCTGCGGCCGCTGACGGTGCCGCCGTCGGCCACCGAATGAGGTAATGACGAGGTTGTGCACGCGTGGCGGCCGGTGGGCCGCTACCGTGCACCCCGTGTCTTCAGCAGTGCGTTTCCGGGCCGCGGTGACCGCCGCGGCGGCTGTTCTCCTGCTCGGTTCGGTCGCCGGCTGCGGTGCCGACCTGGCCCGCTCGAACTTCCAGCGCACCACGGTGCCGCCGGAACCGGGCGGGTCGGGCGGCACCGGCCCGGCCCCGGCAGGGGAGATCACCGACGCGGCCGTGTCGGCCAAGGCGCTGCGGCTGATCGAGCCGTGCGCGCTGCTCTCGGCCGAAACGTTCAGCGGTATCGGCACCCCCGCCGAACCGCGGCCCAGCGGCTGGGACCGCTGCGCGGCCGACGTCACCGACGCCGGGCAGAAGAAGATCAAGATCTCGCTCGAGATCGGCGGCATCATCATCGGCCCGATCGAAGACGCGAAGACCGCCGTCGAGGGCCTGCCGCAGCTGGAGAAGAAGGACGGCGACACCTGCACCGTCACCGCGGTGACCAGGAAGGAACCGAAGTCCGGCATCGTGCTGCAGGTCGACTACGTCGGCGGTGACCCCTGCGGGGCCGGGCGCACCGCGATGCAGCGCCTGGTCAAGAACCTGCACAGCAATCCGAAGAAGCACCCCCAGCCGCCCGGCACGGTGGTCGGCGTGGACGCCTGCGCGAGCGTGGACACCGCGGTGGTGGCCGAGGCGCTCGGCGGCAAGCCGAACGACCCGTTGCCGGTGGGCCTGCACGGCTGCTCCATCCGCACGCGCACGCCGCAGGTGATGATCAGCTTCCGGCCCACCTCCGCCCCGGCCGAGGAGGACGGCTCCAGCCGGGTCGACCTCGGCGGCGGGGTCCAGGGCTTCGCCAAGACCAGGGTCGACGACGAGCCGGAGTGCACGGTGACCTGGCAGCACCTGGTGACCGGCAAGGACGAGTACAACCAGGACCTCGCCGAGCAGGCCGAAGTGGACTACAACGGCGGTGACGGCACGCCGGAATCGGACAAGTCCTGCGAGAAGGCGGTCAAGATGGCCAAAAGCGTGGTCGCCAAGCTCCCCAAGGCCTGACGCGCGTCTTCCTTGGCGCGGGCGGGCCGGGGGAGGTAGGAAGGTCCCGCAGCGGTTTGTCCAGCGCGGGAGGCTCCGATGAAGAAGATCATCAACGACCCGGCCGACGTGGTCGTCGAATCACTGAGAGGCCTGGCCGCGGCGCATTCGGGCATCCTGCGGGTGGTCGAGGACCCGGCACTGGTGGTCCGGTCCGACGCGCCGGTGGACGGCAAGGTGGCGGTGATCTCCGGCGGCGGCTCCGGGCACGAGCCGCTGCACGGCGGGTTCGTCGGGCCGGGGATGCTCGACGCGGCCGTGCCGGGCCCGGTGTTCACCTCGCCGACGCCGGACGCGGTGCAGGCCGCCGTCGAAGCCACCACCTCCGCCGCGGGCGCGCTGCTGATCGTCAAGAACTACACCGGTGACGTGCTGAACTTCGAGACCGCCGCGGAGCTGGCCGGGGCGGAGGGCACCGAGGTGCGCAGCGTGGTGATCGACGACGACGTCGCGGTCGCCGACTCCACCTTCACCGCGGGCCGCCGCGGGGTGGGCGGCACCGTGCTGCTGGAGAAGATCGCCGGGGCCGCCGCCGAACGCCGGTACTCGCTCGACGACGTGGAGGCGGTCGCGCGCCGGGTGATCGGCCAGGTGCGCTCGATCGGCGTCGCGCTCACCCCGCCCACCGTGCCGCACGCCGGTGAGCCGAGCTTCACCCTGGCGGACGGCGAAATCGAGTTCGGCATCGGCATCCACGGCGAGCCCGGCCGCGAGCGGATCCCGGCCGAGCCCGCCGATCAGCTGGTGGCGCGCATGCTGGCGGCGATCACCGAGGACCTGCCCTTCGAACGCGGCGACCGGGTGCTGCTGTTCACCAACTCGATGGGCGGCACCCCGCAGGTCGAGTTGTACCTGGCGCACGGCATCGCCGAGCGGCTGCTCGCCGAGCAGGGCATCACCGTGGAACGACGCTTGGTCGGGCCGTACATCACCAGCCTGGAAATGCAGGGGATCAGTTTGACGCTGCTGAAACTGGACGACGAACTCGTGGAACTGTGGGACTCGTGGGTCAACACCCCGGCGCTGCGGTGGGGGGTCTGAGGTGGCCTGCGACGCGAACGGGACCGCCGGCGCGATCCGCGCGGCGGCCGCGGTGGTGACCGAGCACCGGACCGAGCTGATCGACCTGGACCGGGCGATCGGGGACGCCGACCACGGCGAGAACCTCAACCGCGGCTTCACCGCCGTGGTGTCCGCCTTGGACTCGGCGACCCCGGAAACGCCGGGCGCGGTGCTGAAGACCGTGGCCACCACGCTGATCTCGAAGGTCGGGGGAGCGGCCGGTCCCCTGTACGGCACGGCTTTCCTGCGGGCGGCCGCCGCGCTCGGTGATCGGTCCGAAGTGGACTT
The DNA here is from genome assembly GCF_021725495.1 of Saccharothrix sp. AJ9571. Classification (NCBI taxonomy): domain Bacteria; kingdom Bacillati; phylum Actinomycetota; class Actinomycetes; order Pseudonocardiales; family Pseudonocardiaceae; genus Saccharothrix; species Saccharothrix sp. AJ9571. The sequence goes on from NZ_CP091382.1 coordinate 3,827,643, forward strand.
GGAGGGGCTGGTCGCCGCGCTGCGAGCCGGGCTGGAAGGCGTCAAGGCGCGGGGCAAGGCGGAGGTCGGCGACGCGACCATGGTCGACGCGCTGGCTCCCGCGCTCGAAGCGGCGGAGGACGCCGCGAAACAGGAGGGGGCCGACATCTCCACCGTCTTGATCGCCGCCGCGGACGCCGCGGACCGGGGTTGTGAGTCCACAGTGGACTTGGTGCCGCGCAAGGGCCGGGCGTCCTACCTCGGCGAGCGCGCGGTCGGCCACGCCGATCCGGGTGCGCGCTCGACCGCGCTGCTGCTGCGCGCGTTCGCGGAGGCCGCTCGATGAGCCGCGTGGGTCTGGTCCTGGTCTCGCACAGCGCCAAGCTGGCCGAGGGGGTGGCGGAACTGGCCGCCGAAATGGCGCCGGAGGTGACCGTGGTGCCCGCCGGTGGGCTGGCCGAGGGTGGTCTCGGCACGGACTACGACGCGGTGGTCGCCGCGGTGCAGCGGGCCGATTCGGGCAGCGGTGTGGTGCTGCTCTACGACATCGGCAGCGCGCAGATGACCGCCGAACTGGCCACCGAATCGCTCGCCGACCCGAACGCCGCGGTGGTGGCGGACGCACCGCTCGTGGAAGGCGCGATCGCGGCCGCGGTCGCCGCGCAGGGCGGTGCCGACCGGACAGCGGTGGTTTATGCCGCCGCGTCGGCGGGTGCCGCGCCGGATCTGGCGGAAGCCGCCCAGAGCCCGGCGGAGGAGACCGCGGAGCTGACCCTGCGCAACGACGTCGGCCTGCACGCCCGTCCGGCCGCGTTGCTCGCGCGCACGCTGGCCGACGTGGACGCCGAAGTCCGGGTGCGCCTGGGCGACTCCGAGGTCGACGCGCGCAGCGTGCTCGGCCTCATGTCGCTGGGTGCCCGCCAGGGCGACACCCTGCACCTCGACGCCCGCGGTGCCCAAGCCGCCGAGGCCATCCGCCGCGCGAAGGAACTGGTGGAGACGAACTTCGGCGAATAGTGTCCGAAACGGTGTAATTGCCGTCCGTCAACGGGTTCCGGGCGCGCTAGCGTTTTGCGCATGTGGAGAAACCGGGCTCGTCGGGCGGCCGGAATTCTGGTCCTGGTTACGCTGCTCAGCGGTTGTGGGAGCACGATAATCGGCAAGCCGTCGCCGGATCAGGCGGCGCTGGCACAGGTCGAGGACGAGCGTTCGCCGCTCACCGCGGCCGCGGCCTTCGGGGACTACACCACGATCGACTACTGCTCGCTGATGGACGCGGCCGCGCTCGGCCGGACGGCCGAAGTGGTGGACCCACCGCGTGTTTCCCTGGACAACTGCATCGCCAAGGTGAAGGTCGACGGCCAGGAGGCCGACCTGGCGGTCGGCTCGGTGCTCGACGAGCAGGCGCGCAGCGAGTACACGACCACCACCACCGAGGTCACCGGCGGGCCGGAGCTCAAGCGCCGGCTCACCATCGAAAAGCCGTCCAGTGAGTACGACGGCAGTTGCTACCGCTACCTCGTCTTCGCCGACGAATCCAGCCTGCAGGCCAACATCAACAGTCTCAGCACCAGCGGTACCGACCTGGCCCCCGAGCGGCTGTGCCCGCTGCTGGAGGACGCGCTGGAGCACGCCGCGTCCGTGGTGGTGGAAAAGCGCGTGGGACACCTCAGCTTCCCGGCGGGCTCGCTCGGTTCGATCGACGCCTGCTCGGTCGTCACCGATGCCGAGATCGGTGCCCACCTCGGCTCCACCCAGACCGCCCGCCGGACGCTGACCAAGCACAGCTGCCGCTGGGGCCGCACCGGCGACGACTACGTGTCGCTGTACTTCTCCGTCGACCCGCCGGCACCCGCCGGTGCCGGTTACGTGCCGGAGACGCTGGGCGGGCGCCAGGCCATGGTGTGGACGGGCAGCGGCAGCTACTGCTCGGTGCAGGTCGCGCTCAAGCCGTGGCCGGGCGCGACTAAGGGCGAGGCGGAAACCGCGTCGATCTTCGTTTCGATGTACAGCGGTGGTGACCCGTGTGCGGTCATGCGCAACGTGGCGAACACGGTGCTGCCTCGCCTGCCGGCGTGAGCCTTCCCCCATCTTGCTCGATCCCGAACTGCCTTCGTGCCATTCCCGTGTCACTATCGGTGCTCTTACCGGCGAGTAACCGTGACATTGCCCGGGGGACGACCCCCGGGCCCCCGAAGAGCCAGTGGAGGCCCCATCGTGGCACGCGAGTTCTCGAGCGTAGGAGTGGTCGGACTGGGCACCATGGGCGCCGGCATCGCCGAGGTGCTCGCCCGCAGCGGGCTGGACGTGATCGCCGTCGAGGTGGACGAAGCCGGGATCACCAGGGGCCGCGGCCACCTGGAGCACTCGACCTCGCGGGCGCTGGCCGGGGGGAAGCTGACCGGAGATGAGCACGCCGCCCTGCTCGGCCGCGTGCGGTGCACCACCTCGCTCGCCGAACTCGCCGACGTGGATCTGGTGATCGAGGCCGTGCCCGAGAACCTCCGGTTGAAGGCGGAGGTCTTCGCCCAGCTCGACGGGATCACCAAGCCGGAGGCGATCCTGGCGTCGAACACCTCGTCGTTGTCGGTGACCGAGATCGGTGTGCACACCTCGCGGCCGGGCAAGGTGGTCGGGCTGCACTTCTTCAACCCGGCGCCGGTGCTGAACTTCGTCGAAGTGGTGCGGACCGTGGTCACCGAGCCGGACGTGGTGACCGACGTGGTGGCACTGGCGCGGCGGCTCGGCAAGGAGCCGGTGGTCACCGGTGACCGCGCCGGGTTCATCGCGAACGCGCTGCTCTTCGGCTACCTGAACCACGCCGTGCGGATGTACGAAGCGCGCTACGCCACCCGCGAGGACCTGGACGCGGCGATGCGCTTCGGCTGCGGGTACCCGATGGGCCCGCTCGCGCTGCTGGACCTGATCGGGCTGGACACCGCCTACGAGATCCTCGAATCGATGTACCGGCAGTCGCGCAACCCGCTGCACGCGCCGGCCCCGCTGCTCAAGCAGATGATCACCGCCGGGCTGCTCGGCCGGAAGTCGGGCCGCGGTTTCTACACCTACGAGGCGCCGGACTCGCCGGTGGTGACGGACAGCGCGGCCCCCGAGGAATCCACAGTGGACATCTCGCCGCGCGAGGTGCGGGTGGTCGGCGTGGTCGGCACCGGCACGATGGCCACCGGCATCGCCGAAGTCTTCGCCAAGCGCGGTTTCGACGTGGTGCTGCGCGCTCGCAGCGAGGAGAAGGCGCAGGCCGCGCTGGGCAAGGTCGGCAAGTCGCTGGACCGGCAGGTGAAGAAGGGGCGGGTCAGCGCCGAGGACGCCGCGGCCGCGCTGGGCCGCATCCGGCCAGCGGTGGAGTTCGCCGAACTCGCCGACGTGGACCTGGTGATCGAGGCGGTCGCCGAGGAACTCGAGGTCAAGCGCGCGGTGTTCGCCGCGCTGGACGAGGCGGTCAAGCCGGGCGCGATCCTGGCCACGACCACCTCCTCGCTGCCGGTGATCGAGTGCGCCGCGGCCACCGCCCGCCCGAGCGAGGTCCTGGGCCTGCACTTCTTCAACCCGGCGCCGGTGATGAAGCTGGTCGAGGTGGTGAACACGATCGCCACCGCGCCGGAGGTGGTCGCCACCGCGCACGCGATCTGCCAGGCGGTCGGCAAGCACCCGGTGCACTGCGGTGACCGCGCCGGGTTCATCGTCAACGCGCTGCTGTTCCCGTACCTGAACGACGCGGTGAAGATGCTGGAGGCGCACTACGCCGAGTCGGCCGACATCGACACCGCGATGAAGGTCGGCTGCGGCCTGCCGATGGGCCCGTTCGAGCTGCTCGACGTGGTCGGGCTGGACGTCTCACTGGCCATCCAGCGCACCCTGTACAACGAGTTCCGCGAGGCCGGGTACGCGCCGGCGCCGCTGCTGGAACACCTGGTCACCGCGGGCAGGCTCGGCCGCAAGACCGGCAAGGGCTTCCGCGACTACACCTAGGAACAGCACCCGCCGCCGCAGCAGCCGCCACCGGACGCGGCGGGGGCGGGGGCGGCGGACGAGCCGGTCAGCGCGACCGTGGTCAGCAGCTTCACCGTGTCGGCGTGCCCGCCGGGGCAGGGCGCCGGGGCACCGGACTCGGCCATCGGGCGTGCCAGCTCGAAGGTCTCGGTGCATTCCCGGCAGCGGTAGGCGTAGGTCGGCATGCCGTCCATTATCGCGGCCGGGTGCCCGAGGTGGGAAGCTGGCGTCGTGCTGACCGAACTCCCGCACCTGTCCCAGGTGGTGCCCTCCGCCCTCGCCGCGCTCGGGGTCGGCGGCTTCGACGACACGCTCGGCTTCGGCGAGGCGTCCGCCGTCTGCGTGCTGCTGGTCGACGGCCTCGGCTGGGAGCTGCTGAAGGCGCACCCCGAGGACGCGCCCGTGCTGAACGAGCTCCACTCCTCGCAGCTGCGCGTCGGCTACCCCTCGACGACCGCCGCCGGGCTGGCCGCCATCGGCACCGGGCTGTCGTCGGGGGAGCACGGCATGGTCGGATACACCTTCGAGGTGCCCGGCGCCGGCGTGCTGAACGCGTTGCGCTGGTGCAGCCACGACGACGGCGGTGATCTGCGTGGCACGCTGCCGCCGGAGGAGGTCCAGCCGCTGCCGACCACCTTCGCCCGCGCCGCCGCGGCCGGGGTGCGCACCAGCGTGGTCTCCGAGGCGAAGTTCGCCGATTCGGCGTTGACGCACGCGGTGCAGCGTGGCGCGCGGTACCGCGGTGTGCACGCGCTCGGCGACCTGGCCGCCCGCACGCTCGACGCGCTCGGTGAACCCCGCAGCTTCTGCTACTCGTACCACAGCGAACTGGATTTCCTCGGCCACGTCTACGGTCCGGGCTCGGTCGCGTGGCGGATGCAGCTGCGCCAGGTCGACCGGCTGGTTGAGTCCATTGTGGAGGGGCTGCCGCCGGGTGCGTTGCTGGCGGTGGTCGCCGACCACGGCATGGTGCTGATCGACGAGAAGATCGACATCGACGAGACGCCGGAACTGCTCGCCGGCGTCCGGGCGATCGGCGGGGAGACGCGTGCCAGGCACGTCTACGCCGAAGAAGGTGCCGAGGCCGAGGTAGTGGCCGCTTGGCGGGAAATCCTCGGCGATCGGGCGTGGGTGTACAGCCGTGAGGAAGCCATCGAGCGCGGATTGTTCGGCACGCGCGTCAGCGATCGGGTGCGGCCGCGGATCGGCAACGTGGTCGCCGCCGCGAAGCACTCGTTCGGCATGGTGCGCGAACTGGCGGAGGCGGTGGAGTCTTCACTGCTGGGGCAGCACGGCTCGCTGACCACCGCGGAGCAGCTGGTGCCGCTCGCGGTGGCCGGCGGGCGCTAGCTACGGGTTCAGCACGATCTTGAACCCGGGTGTGGTGTTGCGGATGTCGATGTGGTTGTCGCTCAGCTTCAGGTTGTCGAAGGTGGCCGTGCCGACAGCCGGGCCTTCACCCGGTTCCGGCAACTCGTTCGCCCAGATCCCGAAGCCCGACTTCGCCTCGAACTCGTCACCGCTCAGCCGCGCGCCGCTGATGCTGACGTTGGTGAACACGGTGTCCTGCACCGGGTTCAGCGGCTGCCCGCCGACGTAGTCCGTCTGGAACATGATGCCGTGGTAGGTCGGGTCCACGATGTCCACATCGGACACGCGGATGCCGGTGAAGGTCTTCGACGCCGAGTACAGCCAGATCCCGGGGAAGGTCTGCGTCCCCCAGAAGTGACCACCGGCCCGCACCACCGAGATGTTCTGGAAGTTCGTCGGCCGCGGTCCGAACCCGTGCATGGGATAACCGAAGTCGAGCGAGGAGATGGTGATGGCCGAGTAGGTCAGCGTGTCCGCGAGGTAGAGGTTGCGGAAGGTGTTGTCGTACCCGCCGTAGACCGCCAGTCCCGCGGCCCGCCACGGCAGGATCGCGGTCAGGTTCTCGTAGACGTTGCCGAACTGGTTGCCCGGGTTGTTGTCGGTGGCGGCGAACAGGGCGAAGCTGTCGTCACCGGTGGAGCGGGCCTCGTTGTTGCTGACGTGGTTCCCGGTGCTGCCGTTGGTGAAGTTGAGCCCGTCGGCGAACAGGTCCCGCAGCCGCGAGTCGTACACCCTGGTGTTGTCGGTGTTCGACCCCCAGAGCAGGCACATCTGGTGCTCCACCCAGAGTTCGTCGATGGTCATGTCCGACACGTTGGAGAAGTCGAACACCTTGCCCGGTCCGTCGTTGCGCGAGGTGTAGTTGCCGAACACGGCGAACTTCGAGAACTTCGAGCCGTTCGCGGAGGCCTCGCCGCGGAAGCCGATGTCGGTGTTCTCCAGGTTCGCCGGAGCGGTGAACCGGGTGAACCAGGCACCGGCGCCGACCACGTCGACCGCCTTGCCGTAGACCTGGAACTTGTTCGAGGTCGGGTAGTCCCCGGCGGGCAGGTAGACGCCGGTGAGCGTGCCGGTGGTGTCCATCCGCACCTTGTCCAGCGCGTTCTGCACGTCCTGGTGGGTGAACCCGGCGGGCACGGTGTAGCGGGCCGGGTCCGGGTTCGCCTGCGGGGCCACCTGTTCGAAGTCGACGAAATCGATGGCGTACCGCGAGGTGTTCGCGGCGTCCTTCTGCAGCTTGATCTTGCTGCCCGCGGGGACCGTGGTGCCCAGCAGCGTGCTCGCCTCGTCGTAGATGTGCCGCGGTCCGCCCGCGCCGGGGCTGTTGCCGGGACCGGCCTCGGGACCGTAGAGCCACGCGTGCTTCGAGCTCAGCGTGATCGGCTTGAGGAAGGTGCTGTTGACGTAGACGTTCAGCGTGGCGGTGATGCCGCCACCGCCCGGTGCGTCCGGGATGGAGAAGCGGGTGACGAGCGTGTTCGTGCTCGCCCTGGTGGTGAATTCGACGGCGCTGCCGGTGTTGTCGAGCGTCACCGCCCGCCGCCCGGACGCCTCGCCCGCGAGGTGGCCGATGGTCCGGTTCGGGCCGACCACCGCGGCACCGCCGCTCACGACGGCGTCTTCGGCTTCGACCGTCTCGTAGGGCATGTTCGCCCCGCGCCCGACGAACATCGGCTGGCTCGTGGTGTTGTTCGCCCGCTTGACCGGGAGTTCGTTGGCGTCCCCGGCGAGCACGGTCTTCACCGTGTACTTGCCGTTGACCGCGGGCCAGCTGCCCAGCGCGACCGGCGCGGTGGTGGCGCCGGGGGCGATCGCGCCGGTGTGGGCGCCGGTGAACGTGCGCACCACGGCACCGGTGGTGCTGTCGGTGACGGTCAGGGTGATGCCGTGCGAGCCACCCGCCGACGCGACCGTGCCCTGGTTCTTGATCGCCACCGAGAAGTTGACCGCGGTTCCGGCCGCCGGATTGCCCGGTGTCCAGGCGGCCGGCGAGGCGACCAGGTCGGAACTGGCGACAGCCGTCACCACGAGCGGCGACGGGCTGCTGAAGGCGTTGTCGGCCTCGTTCTGCTCGATGACCTTGTTGCCTTCGTCGACCTTGGCGCTGAGCGGATGACTGCCCGCGTCACGCTGGCCGATGTTCGCCGAAACGGTCGCCGACGCACCTGCGGCCAGCGTGCCGACCTGTGCCGTGCCTGCCTTCGCGGTGCCGAGGTAGAGGTTGACGTCAGTGGCCGCGGACGGGCTCAGACCGGTGTTGCGCACGGTCGCGGAGACGGTCACCGCGTCGGTTTCCACCGGGTTCGCCGGGGTCCAGGACAGGCCGGTGACGGACAGGTCCGGGTTCGGCGCGGGCACACCGAGCGCCTGGAATTCGGCGACCTGCCCGGAAGGCGCCCCGGAGTTCGCGGTGATCCGGAGGCGGACGTCGGCCACGCGCGCGGTCAGCGGGATGGTCACCGAATTGCCGCCGGCCGGGTCGAAGGCGTACGACTTCGCGGCGGCGAGCGTGGTGAACCCCGTCGCGGCCTGCTCGCGGCCTTCCACCGCGATCGTCTGCGTGCGGCCGGCCCAGATCGGGTCCGGGTTGAGCTTGACCACCACCGAATCCAGGTCCGCGTTGGACCCGAGGTTGACCGTCAGCAGGCTCGGGTAGGCGCCGCCTTCCCAGTAGGTGGCGGTGTTGTTGTCGTTCGCGTTCGCGGCGACGAAGGAGTGCACGGTCGACGACGCGGTGATCGGCTTGCCCACGGCGAGGTTCGCGCCCGCGGCCGTGCCGCCCCTGGTCACCGTGTTGCTGTTCGCCGACTGGTTCCCGGCGGCGTCCTTGGCCCGCACGAAGTAGGCGATCGTGGTGCCCGCCGGCTGGTTGTCGGTGTGGGTCAGTACGGTGCCCGGGAGGCTGGTGCGCAGGATCCCGTTGGCGTAGACGTCGTAGCCGGTCACGCCCACGTTGTCGGTGGCGGCGGTCCAGGTGAGCCGGATCTGGCCGGTGCCGGGCTCGGTGAACGCGAGGTCCGACGGCGCGCCAGGGGCCTGAGTGTCCCCTGTGGACGGTCCGGACACGGTGAGTTCGCTGAGCTGACCGGCGGGCCAGCCGGTGTTCGCGGTGATCTGCACCCGCACGTGGCGCACGGTCGCGGTGGTGAAGTCGATGGTCACGGTGTTGCCGCCGGTGGGGGTGAAGACCTTGCCGGAGGAGGCGGCGAGATCGGTGAAGTCGGTGCCGTTGCTGCTGCCGCGCACACTCAACGTCTGCGTCCGCGTGCCCCAGCCGCTCGGGAGTTTCAATTCCACCCGGCTGGTGGGGACAGCAGCCCCGAGGTCGGCTTGGAGCCAATGCGGAATGGCGTTGTCCGCACTTTCCCAATAGGTCGCCGCGTTGCCGTCCCCGGCATTGCTCGCCGGGTATTCGCCGTGCGCACTGCTCGCGGTGAGCGTGGTGGCGAGCGGGGTGAATTCGGCGGGCCGGGCCTCGATTTCGGCCAGCTGCGCGACCGGGGCGGCGGAATTCGCGGTGATTTCCACGCGGAGGAACCGGGCGACGGTCGGGGCGAAGCCGATCCGGACGGTGTTCTGCTCGGCGGGGGTGAACGCGTGCTCCGCCGCGGTGGTGATGGTCGAGAACCCGGTGCCGTCGGAGCCGGCTTGCAGGCTGAGCGTCTGCTTCCGGGCGGAGAAGTCGCCGGGGAGTTTCAGCGTCACCTGGTCGACGCTGCGTTCGGCGCCCAGGTCCAGTTGTGCCCATTGCGGCAGGCCGGCGCTGCTTTCCCAGTAGGTGTCCTGATCCCCGTCGTTGAACTTCGAAGCGGCGGCGGGTGCACTGCTGGCCTGCGCGGCCGCGGCGGTGCCGCTGATCGCCGGTAGCACCGCCGTGGGCGCGGCCACCAGCAACGCGGCCACGGCCAGGCTCGTCGCGCGGGGTCGTCGTCTTGAACTCACCAGAACCGTCATCACCGAGGGGACCTCTCCGTTGAGGGGGCGATCGAGCGGGTTATTCCTGGAGGCTGCCTACTTTTCACGAGTCAATGTCAACTTTTTGCGCAGAGCTGTTCAAGAGTTGCAGACGGTCTGATGAGAGTCAACGGGCGCAGCAGAACGGCGCCCCAGGCGGACCTGGGACGCCGTTCTCGTGGTGGGAGCCGGTCTGGCTTCGGGGCTAGTTCCGGGGCTTGACCGCGCGCCAGCGCTGCTGGCGTCCATCCGGGTTGGCCACTTCGACCTGCTCGAAGCCGGCCGCCGCGAGCCGCCGGGGGAGCGACTCATGGGGGATCGGGTTGTAGGTGTCGCCGAGGTGGACCAGCCGGAACACCAGCCGGTGCACGCCGTCGCTCCCGGCGAACACCCCGCCGGGCCGCAGCACGCGGAACGCTTCGGCGAACAGCCGGTCCTGCTGGGCCGCGGTCGGCACGTGGTGCAGCATGGTGAAGCAGACGACCGAGCTGAACTCGTCGTCGGGCAACGGCATCGCCGTCCCGTCACCGTGGATGACCTTCGCGCGGGCACCGTGGCCGCGTTCGAGGTCCCGCGCCATCCGTTCGTCGATCTCCAGTGCGGTCAGGCTCGGCACCCGGTCCACCAGCACACGCAGGTTCGCGCCGTAGCCGGGCCCGATCTCCAGCGCGTGGTCACCGAGTTCGACGTCCTCGAGCGACCACGGCAGCATCTCCTCCTCGACGAGCTTCGCCCACTTTTCGGAACTGCACAGCCGCCGGTGGTACCAGTTCATCGCCATGCGCCGACGTTAGGGCGGTTCCGGCCTGGCCGGAAGGCGATAGGCTGCCAAGCCATGTCGCTGAACCGACAGCCCGAGGCGATGCTGTTCGGCCACTTCGACCTCCCTTCGGGCACCTGGCTCGACTGGCACGTCCACCCCGACCACCACCAGCTCGCCTGGGCGGCGCGCGGGGTGGTCGCGGTGAACGTCGGCTCGGCGCACTGGGTGCTGCCGCCCGCGCGGGCGCTGTGGGTGCCCGCCGGTACGCGGCACCGCACCGGCTCCAGCGGGAACGCCGTGCTGCGCGGGATCTTCATGGACGCCGCGCAGTCGCCGGTCTCGTGGCAGGCACCCCGGCTCGTGCGCGTGCGCCCACTGCTGCGCGAGTTGCTCGACCACCTGACCGCCGGCGGGCTCGCCGAGGACGCCCGCCGCCGCGCCGAAGCGGTCGCGTTCGACCTGATCGAACCCGTACCGGTGACGCCCATCAGCGTGCCGCTGCCGACGGACGCGCGGGCGCGCCGGGTCGCCGAAGCGCTGATCGCCGAGCCCGCCGACGACCGCACGCTCGACCGGTTCGGCCGCGAGGTGGGCGCGAGCGAGCGCACCCTGGCCCGCCTGTTCCTCACCGAAACCCGGCTCAGCTTCGGCCGGTGGCGCACCCAGGTCCGGCTGCGCGCGTCGCTGCCCCTGCTCGCCGACGGCATGCCACTGGCAGGCGTGGCCGACCGCGTCGGCTACTCGTCACCGAGCGCCTTCGTCGCCGCCTTCCGTCGCGCGGTCGGCGTGCCGCCCGGCCGGTACTTCGGCTGACCAAGGCGGATACCGTGATCCGCGTGCCTCGACGCAACAAGCCCTCGCGCGGCCCCGTGAGCCCGCCGGCCCGTGAACTGGGCGGCGCGACGGGCTGGGCCGGCAGGGAGACCGGCGCCGACGGCGACTGGCTCGTCCGCTCGGTCCCGGGCGCGCAGGCGACCAAGTTCTACCGGTGCCCCGGCTGCGACCACGAGATCCGCCCCGGCGTGCCCCACGTGGTGGTGTGGCCCGCCGACGGGACCGGCTCGGTGACCGACCGGCGGCATTGGCACCGTCCCTGCTGGGACGCCAGAGCGAGAAGGAGGCCCGGCCGGTGGTGAGGATCGGACCGAACACCCTGCTCCCCGCGCGGCGCGAGGCGGTGACGCTGCACACCGAGGACGGCCTCCGGCTGGTCGGCGAGCTCGCACTGCCCGCCGATCGCGCACCCGTGGCGACCGTGGTGCTGCTGCACCCGCTGCCCACGCACGGCGGCATGATGGACTCGCACGTCCTGCGCAAGGCCGCCTTCCGCCTGCCGGCCCTGGCCGGGCTCGCGGTGCTGCGGTTCAACACGCGCGGCGCGGCCAGCGAAGCCGGGCGCAGCGAGGGCACCTTCGGCGCGGCCGAAGGCGAACGCCTCGACGTCGCGGCCGCACTCGACTTCGTCCGGGCCCGGGAGCTACCCCGGGTCTGGCTGGCCGGCTGGTCGTTCGGCAGCGACCTCGCGCTCATGCACGGCCTCGGCGAAGCCCCAGCCGAGGACCCGGCCCAAGACCTCGTCCATGGCCTCGTGCTGATCGCACCCCCGTTGCGCTGGAGCAGCCCGGAGCAGCGGGCCGCCTGGGCACCGACGGGCAAGCCGGTGGTGGCGCTGGTGCCGGAGTTCGACGACTACCGGCTGCCCGACGACGTGCGCGAAGGCTGCGCGATGATCCCGCAGGCACGGGTGATCACCCTGCCCGACGCCGGTCACCTGCTGGTCGGCCACGCGGACGCGGTGCTCGACCACCTGGTCTCCGTCGTCGCCCCGGAAACGCCCACGCCGCTGCCGCGGGACTGGGACGGCGACTGCGAGAACCGTCAGGTGTCCATTGTGGACAGTGAGCGGCGGTAGTGGGTTGACCGCTGTCCTTGGTAGTCCTCCTCCAGGTAGGGCGTGAAGCCGAGTTTCTCGGCCACCCGCCGGGACGGTTCGTTGATCAGTGCCACGGAGATCACCACCGGACGGTCGGGCAGCGCGCGCTCTGCCCACTCGACCGCGGCCCGCGCCATTTCGGTGGCGTAGCCCTTCCCCCAGCTCTGCGGGCGGAAGCGGTAGTACAGGTTCACCAGTTGCTCGTCGTGCATTTCCTTCGACTGCACGCCACCCACCCCGGCGACCTCGCCCGTCGCGGCCTCGACGACGGCGAAGTAGCCGTAGCCGTGCTCTTCCCAGTGCGAGAGCCAGTACTCGAACTGCTTGCCCGCCTGCCTGACGTCCGGCGGGTCGGGGTTGAAGCGGTTCGTCTCCGGATCGGACTGGATGCGCACGACGGCCTCCCGGTCGTACTGGCGCAACGGACGCAGGATGAGGCGCTCGGTGTGGATGGCGTGGAACGTGGTCACTTCGCGACCGTAACCCGCGGGTCCGACAGGTCCGGCCCAAGTGCAGGATCTTGTAGTTTCAGCTCACCCCAGAACGGCCTGCTGACGGCCGGAAGCCCAGGTCAGTTCGTGTGGGCTGACTTGAGCAGGCGCGCCAGCACGGCCGGGTCGCCGAAGGTTTCCACGGCTGAGACGTCCCGGCGCTGCCACAGCAGGAGCAGCAGGTCCGAGGCGCTCGCCCGCGCCGCCGCCGCGCCCTTCCCGTGTTCCCGCGTGACCTGCCAGCCGCCGCCGTCGTGCGCGATGGTCCATTCGCCCGGCCCGTCCGTGGCGTGCAGGTGCACCGAGCCGCCCAGGTCCTCCGCCGGGGAGTCGTGCAGGAAGTGCGTGAGGAACTCGTCGATCCCGTCCACCGCGAGGTCCCGGCCGATCGGCTCGTCCCGGCCCGCCGCGAGCAGCGCGTCCCAGGCGTGGACCGCGGCTTCGTGCGCCATCCGGCGCTGGACGAACCCGGCCGTCTTGTCCGCCGACCAGGTCCAGACCGGCTTCGACGGGTCCGCCCGCCGGACCGCTTCGACCAGGTGGCGCAGGTTGTCCGCGTACCGGTCGAGCAGCTCGTCCTCGGCGGGCCGCTTCGGCTCCAGGTAGTTATCCGGCCCGCTGACCAGCCCGCTCAACTGCAGCCGCCAGAAGTAGAAGACCTCGCAGGTGTGCCACACCAGGTCCGCCACCGTCCAGTCCGGACAGCTCGGCACCGGTCTGCTCAGTTCGGTGGCCGCCGCGGCCAGCGTGGTGCCGTAGTGCGCCAGCTCGGCGGTGTACTGCTCTCGGTTCATCCGGCAACCCTATTGGGCGCGGAGTTGAGCACACCTGGTCGCCGGGCGGGCCCGCGTGCGCGAGAATGGCGCAATGCCGCAACTGCGCCTCGCCTTGGCCCAGGTCAACCCCACTGTCGGGGACCTCGCCGGGAACGCCGACCAGACCGTCGAGTGGACGCGCAAGGCCGTCGAGGCCGGTGCCCACGTGGTGGTTTTCCCCGAGATGTCGCTGACCGGGTACCCGGTCGAGGACCTGTCCCTGCGCAAGACCTTCGCCGAAGCCTCCCGCGCGAAGGTGGACGAAGTGGCCGCGCGGCTGAACGAGGCCGGGTGCGGTGAGGTGCTGGTCTACGTCGGCTACCTCGACCTGGACGAGGCCGGGCCGCGGGACGCCGCGGCCGCGCTGTACCGGGGCGAGGTCGTGGCCAGGCAGTTCAAGCACCACCTGCCCAACTACGGCGTGTTCGACGAGCACCGCTACTTCAAGCCGGGCACCACGCTCGACGTGGTCCGCTACCACGGCATCGACATCGGCATGGTCATCTGCGAGGACATCTGGCAGGACGGCGGCCCGATCGCCGCGCTGGGCAAGGCCGGGGTGGACCTGGTGGTGGCGCCGAATGCCTCGCCGTACGAACGGTCCAAGGACGACATCCGCCTGCCGCTGATCGCCCGCCGCGCCGCCGAGGCCGGTGCGCCCCTGGTCTACACCAACCAGGTCGGTGGTCAGGACGACCTGGTCTTCGACGGTGACTCCATCGTGGTCGCCGCGGACGGCAGGCTGCTGGCGCGCGCCCCGCAGTTCACCGAGCACCTGCTCGTGCTGGACATGGACATCGAGGCGGGCGGGCACGCCGCCGACGGCGAACTGGCCGGGCTGCACGTCCACCGCCGGGTGCTCTCGCCGGACCCGCTGCCCGCCTACGAACCCCTCGCCGAGCCGCCGGTCAGCGAGCCGCTCGCGGACGAGGCGGAGGTGTGGTCGGCCCTGGTCGTCGGCCTGCGGGACTACGTGCACAAGAACGGTTTCCGCTCGGTCATCTTCGGCTTCTCCGGCGGGATCGACTCGGCCGTGGTGGCCGCGCTCGCCGCCGACGCCCTCGGTGGTGACGCGGTCCACGGCGTCTCGATGCCGTCGAAGTACTCCTCGGAGCACTCGCGCTCCGACGCCGCCGAACTGGCCCGCCGCATCGGCGCGCACTTCCGCGTGGAGCCGGTCGAGGACATGGTCAAGATCTACGTCGACCAGCTGAAGCTGACCGGGCTGGCCGAGGAGAACATCCAGGCAAGGACCCGGGGCATGCTGCTGATGGCACTGTCCAATTTGGACGGTCACCTGGTGCTGGCCACCGGCAACAAGACCGAGCTGGCGGTGGGGTACTCGACCATCTACGGCGACGCCGTCGGCGGCTTCGCGCCGATCAAGGACGTGTTCAAGACGCACGTGTGGCAGCTGGCCCGCTGGCGCAACGCCGAAGCCGAGAAACGCGGCGAGACCCCGCCGATCCCGGAGAACTCGATCAGCAAGCCGCCGTCCGCGGAGCTGCGCCCGGACCAGCTCGACTCGGATTCGCTGCCGGACTACGCCCTGCTCGACGACATCCTGGACGACTACGTCGAGGGCGACCGCGGCTTCGCCGACCTGCTCGCCGCCGGCTTCGACGCCGAGGTGATCGACCGCGTGGTCCGGATGGTCGACAAGGCCGAGTACAAGCGCCGCCAGTACCCGCCGGGCACGAAGATCACCTTCAAGGCCTTCGGCCGCGACCGCCGCCTGCCCATCACCAACTCCTGGCGCGAGGTGCACTGACTGCGCCTTTAGCCGGGAGTTCACCGCCGGTCCCTGTACCCGGTGAGCGCGTTTCCGTAGCGTCCGGTGGGTTCCCCCACCACCCTGCGGAACCCTGCGAAACTCATCGGAGGCACAGCGTGTCGACCCTCAAGAGGCGTAACTTCCTGCGCGCGGCAGTACTCGGCGCGGGGGTCACGGCGTTCGGCAACACCTTCACCCCCTCGGCACTGGCGAACCCCGCCCAGAACGGCCCCAGCCCGTACGGCCCGCTCCAGGCCGCCGACGCCAACGGCATCCAGCTCCCGGCCGGGTTCACCAGCCGGATCGTGGCCCGCTCGCGGCAGAAGGTCGCCGGTTACACCTGGCACGACGCCCCGGACGGCGGTGCGGTCTTCGCCGACGGCAGCGGCTGGATCTACGTGTCCAACTCCGAGATCCCGCTCGGCGGCGGTGCCAGCGCGCTGAAGTTCGACGCGAACGGCACCATCACCGGCGCCTACCGCGTGCTGTCGAACACCCGCGTCAACTGCGCCGGGGGCGCGACCCCGTGGAAGACCTGGCTGTCCTGCGAAGAGGTCGACCGCGGTTACGTCTACGAATGCGACCCGTGGGGCGTCAAAGCGGCGATCCGGCGGCCGGCGATGGGGCAGTTCAAGCACGAAGCCGCCGCGGCGGACCCGGTGCGCAAGGCCGTCTACCTGACCGAGGACGTCTCCGACGGCTGCCTCTACCGCTTCCTGCCGACCACCTGGGGTGACCTCTCCGCGGGCAAGCTCCAGGTGCTGCGCGCGGGCACCGCCACCTCCGGCTCGTTCACCTGGGCCGATGTGCCCGACGTCGACGGCTCGCCGACCGCGACCCGCAACCAGGTCTCCGGCGCGAAGCGGTTCAACGGCGGCGAGGGCCTGCACTACGCCAACGACACCGCGTGGTTCACCACCAAGGGCGACAACCGCCTGTGGCAGCTGAACCTGGCGGACAACACCTACGAACTGGCCTACGACGACTCGCTGGTGAGCCCCGGCAGCCCGCCGCTGACCGGCGTGGACAACGTGACCGGCACGGCTTCGGGTGACCTCTTCGTCGCCGAAGACGGCGGCAACATGGAGATCTGCGTGCTCACGCCGAACGACGTGGTCGCGCCCTTCCTGCGGATCAACGGCCAGAGCGGCTCGGAGATCTGCGGCCCGGCGTTCACCCCGGCCGGGAACCGGCTGTACTTCTCGTCGCAGCGCGGCACCACCGGCTCCACCTCGGGCGGCATCACCTACGAGGTAACCGGCCCCTTCCGCAGCTGACACCTGCGAGGTCGCGCCGTTCACTGGAGTGAGGTGCCCCGGGTCGCCCCAGCGGCCTGGGGTGCCTCACTCCAGTGAACGGGTCAAAAGCGACCTCGCCGCCGCGCCGGAGGCGCGGCCGAAGACTCAATCCTTAGACTCAATCCTTCTTGCGGCGGAGCAGGCTCCGCACCTTCTTCAGCGCCTGCTCGGCGTCGGAGTCGAACGGGTTGTCGTGCACCAGGTAGGTCCACGTCGAGGTCGCCCGCCGGACCCCGGAGGCCGCGAGGTCGATGCCGTTCTCGGTGATCTCGCCCTCCTCCAGCGTGGCGATCGAGCGCTTCTCCGTCTCCGGGATGATCTTGTGGAACTCCGGGATCGCCGCGCGGTGGAACTCGTCGAGCGGGGTCTCCCTGGCCAGCGCGCGCAGGTGGATGCTTTCGCGCACGTCGGTCAGGAAGGCCAGGTGGTCCGACCACAGCTCGTCGATGTGGAACAACGCGATCTCGCGGCAGATCCGCGCCACCTTCTCCTCGTCGTCCACCGCATCGGACAGCTCCTTGAACTTCTCCGGCGCGCCCTTCTCCAGCTGCTCCTTGGCCAGGTCGGTGCGCAGGAGCTTGTCGCGGTGCGCCAGCAGTTCGGTGCGCTGCCGCTCGATCAGCCGCGTGTAGCGCCAGGTGTTGCGGTGGATCTCCAGGTCGACGCCCTCGGCCACGCGCTGGGCGTGCTTGATCTGCCGGTGCGCGGCGACGTCGGTGATCTCGCCGGTCTCGTCGTCGGAGTCGATGCCCTCGGGGATGTCCGGCGCGTTCTGCAGCACCAGGTCGTCGTTGAGGCTGGCGAAGAAGATCGAGCTGCCCGGGTCGCCCTGGCGCCCGGCGCGGCCACGCAGCTGGTCGTCGAGCCTGCTGCTCGGGTAGCGCGCGGTGCCGATGACGTGCAGCCCGCCCAGCTCGGCGACGCGCTCGCGGTCCTTGCCGTCCTTGCCACCCAGCCGGATGTCGGTACCGCGACCGGCCATCTGGGTGGACACGGTGACCGCGCCGAACCGGCCCGCGTCCGCGATGATCTCCGCTTCTTCGGCGTCGTTGCGCGCGTTCAGCACCACGCTTTCGAGGCCGACCTTCGACAGCTTCTCGGCCAGCTCCTCGGACTCGGCCACGTCCTGGGTGCCGACCAGGATCGGCTGCCCGGTCTCGTGCACCCGCGCGATCTCCTCCTCGATCGCGCGCAGCTTCTGCGACGGCGAGGCGAAGATGCGGTCCTTGGCGTCCTCGCGGACGTTCTCCGTGTTCGGCGGGATGACCGCCACCTCGAGCTTGTAGAACTCGCGCAACTGCTCGGCCACCGCCACCGCGGTACCGGTCATGCCCGCGACGTGCGGGTACCGCGCCATCAGCGCCTGCACGGTGATCGAGTCCAGGATCTCGCCGCGATCCGACGGCGGCACCTGCTCCTTGGCCTCGACCGCGGCCTGCAGCCCGTCCGGCCAGCGCTGGAGCTCGGCGACCCGCCCGCGGGAGGCGTTGATCAGCTGCACCTTGCCGTCGCGCACCAGGTAGTCGACGTCCCGCTCGAGCAGCGCGTGCGCGTGCAGCGCCACGTTCACCGCGGCCAGGCGGTCCTGCCCGGCGCCGGACTCGCCGTAGAGGTCGATGCCGCCGAGCGACTTCTCCACCACCGAGGACCCGGCCGTGGTCAGCCAGGCGTTGCGGCCGTCCTTGTCGGTCTCGTAGTGCAGCCCGAGACGCAGCCGCCGGACGACGTTGGCCACCTCTTCGTCGGCCTGGCCCGCGTCCACCGAACCGGCCATCACCAGCGGCACCCTGGCCTCGTCGACCAGCACGGAGTCCGCCTCGTCGATGATCGCGACCTCGGGGTCCGGCTGGACCAGTTCGTCGGGGTCGGTGACCAGGCGGTCGCGCAGCATGTCGAAGCCGATCTCGCTGACCGCGCCGTAGGTGACCTCGGCGTGGTAGGCCTCGCGGCGCTCCTCACGGGTGCGCGACGGCTCCACCCAGCCGACGGAGACACCCAGGAGGTCGAAAATGGGTTTCATCCATTCGGCGTCACGACGGGCCAGGTAGTCGTTGACCGTGACCACGTGCACGCGCTTGCCCTGCAGCGCGTAACCCGCCGCGGCGAGCGCGCCGGCCAGTGTCTTGCCCTCACCGGTGGCCATCTGCACGACGTGCCCGGTGAGCAGGCCCAGGGTGCCGAGCACCTGGACGTCGAAGGCGCGTTCGTCGAGCGCCCGGCGGGCCGCCTCACGACCCAGCGCACCCAGCTCGACGAGCTGGTCGTCGCCCCACTTCTCCACCTCGCGCAGCTTCGCCGCGGTCTCGGTCAACTCCTCGTCGGAAAGCTTTTCGATCTCCGGTTCCCGCTTTTCGACGGCGGGCAGGAGGGCCTCGTACCGGGTCAGTTCCACGCTGGCCGGCCGCTGGATGATCCTGCGCAACCGTTTGCCGACCCGGCTCATCAACGCTGCCACCCGTGCTCTCCTCTGTCGTGTCGCGCCCAGCGGGCGTTGTTCCGCTTGCCCAACGCGGCCCTACCGCGTCCGAGTTCCGCTCTTCGGTGCTGGCACCATCGTCGAGGTGCGCCGACTCGAACGCTACCGGTCCAAGCTGGGCCTTGTCCTCGTCCTAACGTCGCTACCGGTCGTTCTGGCCGCTTGTTCCACCGAGGCTGAACCACCGCGGCCGGTGACCGAAACGAAAGGACCGGCGGGTCCGGTTCCCGCCGGTCTCGAAAAGTTCTACGCGCAGCCCTTGAGCTGGGGCGACTGTGCACCCTACGCGACAACGACGAGCACGAAGACGGCCTTTGGGGTGAAGGGTGTCGAATGCGCCCGGCTCACCGTGCCGCTCGACTACGCCGCGCCGCAGGGCGAAACGATCACCATCGGCGTGCTGCGGCACCGGTCCGAAGGCGGGGAGCGCATCGGATCGCTGCTGTTCAACCCGGGTGGACCGGGGGCGTCCGGCATGGCGGCGGTGGCCAGCATGACCGAGTCCTCCGCCGAGCTGACCGCGCGCTTCGACCTGGTGGGCTTCGACCCGCGGGGCGTCGGCGCGAGCCAGCCGCAGGTGCGCTGCCTGACCGACGGCGAACGCGACGCCGAGCGCGCCGACGACATCGAAACCGACGGTTCGCCGGAAGGCGTGCAGGCGCAGGAGGAGGAGAGCCGGGCCTTCGCCGAGCGTTGCGCCGAACGCACCGACCACCACGACGCCATGCTCGCGAACGTCGGCACCAGGGACGTCGTCAAGGACATGGACGTGCTCAAGTCCGCCCTCGGCGACGCGAAACTTTCGTACGTCGGCTATTCCTACGGCACGCGCATCGGGTCCACCTACGCGGAGACCTTCCCGCAGAACGTCCGCGCGATGGTGCTCGACGGCGCCCTCGACCCCGAGCAGGACCCGGTCGAATCGCTGGTCGCGCAGGGGCAGGGCTTCGGCAAGGCGTTCGACGAGTTCGTGAAGTGGTGCGTGACCGAGCAGGACTGCTCGCTCGGCGTTGACGCGGCGGGCGCCACGAAGGCCTACCAGGACCTGACCCGCCCGCTCATCGACAACAAGGCCGCCGTCGGCGACGGCCGTCTGCTCTCCTACGAGGACGCGACCACCGCGACCGTGCAGGCGCTCTACAGCGAGCAACTTTGGGACACCCTGAACAGCGGACTCAACGCACTGAAGAGCGGGAACGGCGGCACGCTGATGAAGCTCGCCGACACCTACAACGAGCGCGGGTCGGACGGCAGGTACTCGACCACGCAGGACGCGTTCACCGCGATCCGCTGCGTCGACGACCCGCGCGTCACGGACAAGGCGAAGATCCTCGAGTCGCAGGAGCGGTACATGCAGGTCGCGCCCTTCCTCGACGACGGGCGACCGGACGGCGCCGCGCTCGATTCGTGCGCGTTCTGGCCCGCGCCGAACACCTCCGAGCCGCACACGCCGAACGTCGAAGGCGTGCCGCCGGTGCTGGTGATCTCGACGACGAACGACCCCGCGACCCCGTACGACGCCGGCGTGAACCTGGCCAAGGGCATGCGGGGCGCGCTGCTCACCTTCGAAGGCACCCAGCACACGGTCTTCCTGCAGGGGATCCAGTGCGTGGACAAGGCGGGCGAGGACTACCTGGTCGACGGCACACTGCCACCGGAGGGCACCCGCTGCACGGGAAGGTGAATCGATCTTCACCCCGTGGGGTGAAGTCGCGCACTGCGCCGAACGGGGGTTCGGTGGCACGATCTCGTGGTGCCCCCGTTCCGCTCAGTGATCGCTGTTGTGCTGCCGCTCGCCCTGGTCACCGCCGCCTGCTCGGCCGAAGAACCGGCGGCGAGCCCGCCGCACACGGTGGTCGAGTCCCTGGCGCCGCCGACGCCGCCGCCCGACCCGATGGCCGGTTTCTACGCGCAGACGCTCGCCTGGGGTGAGTGCGCGCCGTTCGCGACGGGTGAGGACAGCAGAGCCGCGTTCCGGGTGCCCGGTCTCGAATGCGCGAGGCTGAGCGTGCCGCTGGACTACGCGAAACCGGACGCGGAGAAGATCAGCATCGGCGTGCTCCGCCACAAGGCGGCGGGGGAGCGGATCGGCTCGCTCGTGGTCAACCCTGGCGGGCCGGGCGGCTCCGGCATGGTGGCCGCCGCGGGCCTGTCCGTACCGGCGGCCAAGGGCGAGGTCGGCAAGCGGTTCGACCTCGTCGGCTTCGACCCGCGCGGGGTCGGCGCCAGCGAGCCGAGGATCCGCTGCCTGACCGACTCCGAGCGCGACGCCGATCGCGCGGACGACGCCGAGACCGACGGCTCGCCCGAGGGCGTGACGAAGCAGGAGAACGAGGCCAGGGAGTTCGGCGTGAAGTGCGCCGAGCGCACCGAACACGGCAACGCCATGCTCGCCAACCTCGGCACCAGGGAAGTGGCCAAGGACCTCGACCTGCTCCGCGCCGCGCTCGGTGACCAGAAACTGAGCTACCTCGGCTACTCCTACGGCACGCAGATCGGTTACACCTACGCCGAGGCGTTCCCGGACAAGGTGCGCGCGATGGTGCTCGACGGCGCGGTCGACCCCGAACAGGACCAGCTCGAAGGCAACCTCGCGCAGATCGCCGGCTTCGGCAAGGCGTTCGGCGAGTTCGCGAAGTGGTGCGCCGAGCAGTCCGACTGCGCACTCGGCCGCGACCCGGCTGGCGCCACGAAGGCCTTCCAGGACCTGACCCGGCCGCTGATCGAGAAGCCGGTGCCCGCCGGGGACCGCAAGCTGTCCTACGAGGACCTGGGGACCGCGGCGATCCAGGCGATGTACTCGGACCAGCTGTGGAAGCAGCTCAACGCCGGGCTGAACGAACTGGAGCAGGGGCGCGGCGACAAGCTGATCGCGCTCGCCGACCAGTACAACGAACGCGGTGCCGACGGGACCTACGGCGCCATCCAGGACGCGTTCACCGCGATCAGCTGCGTGGACAACCCGAAGATCACCGACAAGGCCCGCATCGCCGAACTGGTCGCGCGCGCCAACGAGGCCGCCCCCTTCCTGGACGACGGCAAACCGGACGGCGCGGCACTGGACACCTGCGCCTTCTGGCCGGTGCCGAACACCTCGGAACCCCACACCCCGAAGGTCGACGGCGTGCCGCCGGTCCTGGTCATCTCCACGACGAACGACCCGGCGACCCCGTACGACGCCGGCGTCAACCTGGCTCGGGCGATGAAGGGCAGCCTGCTCACCTTCGAAGGGACGCAGCACACCGTGTTCCTGCAAGGCGTCCCCTGCGTCGACGACGCCGGCACCGACTACCTGATCAGCGGCACCCTCCCCCCACCCACCACCCGCTGCCCCACCCCCTAACCCCCCCGCGAACCCCACGCCCCCGAGCCCCACGTTCAGGCACCCGAGCCCCACGTTCAAGCACCCGAGCCCCACGTTCAAGCACCCGAGTCCACACTCGGGAAGCCGAGTCCCACGTTCAGGCACCCGAGTTCCACACTCGGGCACCCGAATCCCACGTTCAGACACCCGAGTCCTACATTTCTGCAACCGAGTCCCGCACTCGCGCAGCCGAGCCCCACGTTCGGACACCCGAACCCCACACTCAGGCATCCGAGCCCCACATTCAGACAGCCGGGTTCCACGTCCAGGCAGCCGAGTCCCACATTCGGCGCCCAGCTGGGCAGCCCGAGGGACAGCCACGGCCCCACCCCGCCGATGTCACGAATGTGCCTTTCGAGACCTCCAACGTCCCGAAAGCCACATTCGTGATACCGCCAGATCCCCACCCCATGCCGTGAAAGCCACATTCACGGCACTCAGGTCGTCGCCGGGGCCGGTTGGTTCGGGGCCGTAAGGGCCAGTTCCAGCATGATTGCGCCTTCGTTCGCCTGCCGCGGCGGCACCTGCAGCCACACCCGCACCAGGTTCCGCGTCGCCGCCTGCTCGACCCAGAACTTCACGTCCACGTCCGCCTGGATCGACGGCACCACCGCGCTGATCACCGCCTGCGGCACCTTGCCGGTCACCCGGTACGCGTGCACCTCGCCGAGCCGTTCCTTGCCCTCGGTCTCCAGCCCGGTCGCCCCGCTGAGCAGCCGCGGCAACCCGCGCGAGGCGTCCAGCAGCGTCGCCGGGGTGAACAGCGGCGGCACCTCGGTCCGGCTCGCGCCCTGCTGGTCGGTCAGCGTGAGCGTGTCCCCGCTGAGCTGGAACTGGTAGTCGACGCGGTCGTTCGCCTCCTGCACCCCGGCCCGCCCGTGCGCCGACCCGTGCGTCCCGCCCGCGCGGTCCGCGTCGCCTTCGACGTCGAGCACTTCGAGGCCGTCGAGCATGCCGCTGATGCCGAACTTGAAGTGCACGGTGTTCAGCCGTTCGACCGCCGCGGCCGCTTCGCGCACCAGTCCGGCACCGTCCGGCAGCGGCCCGCTGGTGTCCGGCGAAACGGTGCACCCGCCCAGCAGTCCGGTCAACAACAGCAGCCCGAGCAGGCGGCGCGAGAACATGCTGCCCACGTTAGCCGTTTCAGCCGCGCGCGAAGGTCCGGCGGTAGGTCAGCGGCGACACCCCGATGGCCGCGTTGAGGTGCTGCCGGAGCGACGCCGACGTACCGAGCCCCGATTCCTCCGCGACCCGGTCGATCGGCAGCGTGGTGTTCTCGAGCAGGTGCCGCGCGTGCTTCACCCGTTCCTGGATCAGCCACGCCCGCGGCGAGAGCCCGGTTTCCGCGCGAAAACGCCTGCTGAACGTGCGCACGCTCATCCGCGCGTGCTCGGCCAGCGTCGCCAGGTCCAGCGGCTCACCGAGTCGGGCGAGCGCCCAGGCCCTGGTCGACGCGGTGGTGCCGGCGCCTTCGTCGGTGACCGGCCGCTCGATGAACTGCGACTGCCCGCCCTCGCGGAACGGGGGCACCACGGTGTAGCGCGCCGCGGTGTTGGCCACTTCGCTGCCGTGGTCCGCGCGCAGCACGTGCAGGCAGAGGTCCACGCCCGCGGCGAGCCCGGCTGAAGTCAGCACGTCACCGTCGTCGACGAAGAGCACGTTCTCGTCGACCAGGATTTCGGGGTAGAGCGCCTGCAACTCGTCCGCGTAAGCCCAGTGCGTGGTGGCCGGCCTGCCGTCGAGGATCCCGGCCGCGCCCAGCACGAACGCCCCGGTGCAGATCGACATGATCCGCGTGCCCGGCCGGATCAACGCGAGCGCGGCGGCGATGTCGTCCGGCAGCGTGCCTTCGTGCCGCGGTCCCCGCACACGGGTGCCCGGGACGATCACCGTGTCGGCTTCGGCCAGCACCTCCGGCCCGTGGTCGAGCACCGCGGTGTACCCGGCGCTCACCCGGACCGGCTGATCGTCGACCCCGCAGATCCGCACGTCGTAGAGCGCTTCGCCGTTCCGCTCGGCGATCCGGAACAACAGCGCCGGGAGCTGCATGTCGTACCCGACGACCTCCTCGATCGCGAGCACGACGACGCGGTGCGGTTCGGCCATGGCCGGATTCTTTCACATATTGGCGCTCCGGCCACTAGTTGGCCTCTCGAAGTTTCACGAAACTGACCACGTGACTCAACTCCAACAGCGCACCCACCGGCTGCACCGCGCCTGGGTGGTGGCGGCCGTCGCGTTCGTGACCCTGATCGGCGCCGCCGGGTTCCGGTCGGTGCCCAGCGTGCTGATCGACCCGCTGCACGCCGAGTTCGGCTGGGCACGCGGCACGATCGGCGCCGCGGTGTCGATCAACCTCGTCCTGTTCGGCCTGATCTCCCCGTTCGCCGCCGCGCTGATGGACCGGCTCGGCATGCGCCGGGTGGTCTCCTGGGCGCTGATCCTGGTCGCCGCGGGCAGCGGGCTCACCATCTTCATGACCGCGTCCTGGCAGCTCCAACTGCTCTGGGGGGTGCTGGTCGGCGTGGGCACCGGCTCCATGTCGATGGCCTTCGTCGCGACCGTCACCGGACGCTGGTTCGTCCACCGCCGCGGCCTGGTCAGCGGCATCCTCACCGCCGCGGGCGCCACCGGCCAGCTGATCTTCCTGCCGCTGGTCGCCGCGCTGGCCACCGAATACGGCTGGCGCACGGCGTCGATCGTGGTGGCGCTCGCCGCGCTCGCGGTCGTCCCGCTGGTGGCGCTCTTCCTGCACGACCGGCCCGCCGATGTCGGTACCACCGCTTATGGTGGCGAGCCGGAGGCAGCCGTCGCGCCGGTGACGGGCAGCAGCGCGGCCCGCGCGCTGCGCACCCTGCGCGTTGCCGCGCGCACGAAGACGTTCTGGCTGCTCGCGGGTGGTTTCGCGATCTGCGGGGCGTCGACCAACGGTCTGGTCGGCACGCACTTCGTCACCGCCGCGCACGACCACGGCATGCCGCACACCACCGCGGCCTCGCTGCTCGCGCTGATCGGCATCTTCGACGTGGCGGGCACGATCTTGTCCGGCTGGCTCACCGACCGGGTGAACCCGCGGATCCTGCTCGGCGCCTACTACACGCTGCGCGGCCTGTCGCTGATGATCCTGCCCTCGCTGTTCGCGCCGGGTGTGGAGCCGAGCATGTGGGTCTTCATCATCTTCTACGGCCTGGACTGGATCGCCACCGTGCCACCGACCGTCGCGCTCTGCCGGGAGAAGTTCGGCGAAGACGCGCCCATCGCGTTCGGCTGGGTGTTCGCCTCGCACCAGGTCGGCGCGGCCATCGCGGCTTTCGGTGCCGGACTGGTGCGTGACCTGCAGGGCGAGTACGACCTGGCCTGGCTGGTCGCCGGCGGGTTGTGCGTGATCGCCGCCGTGATGTCCATCGCCGTGCCACGCCACCGGGCGTCGTGAAACACGCCGTTAACACGATCCGCATAGGGTGCGGCCATGGATCGCCAGCAGGAGTTCGTGCTGCGCACGCTTGAAGAACGGGATATCCGTTTCGTGCGGCTTTGGTTCACCGACGTGCTCGGGTTCCTCAAGTCGGTGGCGGTCGCGCCCGCCGAACTGGAGGGGGCCTTCAGCGAGGGGATCGGGTTCGACGGATCCGCCATCGAGGGGTTCGCGCGGGTCTACGAGTCGGACATGGTCGCCAAGCCCGACCCGGCCACCTTCCAGGTGCTGCCGTGGGAAACACCCGAGGGCGCGCCGTACTCGGCACGGATGTTCTGCGACATCGCGATGCCCGACGGCTCGCCCTCGTGGGCCGACCCCCGGCACGTGCTGCGCCGCCAGCTGTCGAAGGCGGGCGAGGCCGGGTTCACCTGCTACGTGCACCCCGAGATCGAGTTCTTCCTGCTGTCGAACCTCCCGGACGACGGCACCGAGCCGGAGCCCGCGGACAACGGCGGGTACTTCGACCAGGCCAGCCACGCCACCGCGACGCACTTCCGCCGCCACGCCATCGAGACGCTCGAGGCGATGGGCATCTCCGTGGAGTTCAGCCACCACGAGGGCGCGCCCGGCCAGCAGGAGATCGACCTGCGCTACGCCGACGCGCTGACCATGGCCGACAACGTGATGACCTTCCGGTACGTGGTCAAGGAGGTGGCGCTGACGCAGGGCGTGCGCGCCACGTTCATGCCGAAGCCGTTCACCGACCAGCCCGGTTCGGGCATGCACACCCACGTCAGCCTCTTCGAGGGCGACCGCAACGCCTTCTACGACCCCGAGGACCCGCACGAGTTGTCGGACACGGGCAAGGCGTTCGTCGCCGGCGTGCTGCACCACGCGCGGGAGATCTCCGCGGTGACCAACCAATGGGTGAATTCGTACAAGCGCCTGATCAGCGGCGGCGAGGCACCGACGACCGTGTCGTGGGGCCGGTCGAACCGGTCCGCGCTGGTCCGCGTGCCGATGTACTCACCGGGCAAGGCGTCCTCGCGCCGGGTGGAGATCCGCACGCTGGACTCGGCCTGCAACCCGTACCTGGCCTACTCGGTGATCCTGGCCGCCGGGCTGAAGGGCATCGCCGAGGGCTACGAGCTGCCCGCGCCCGCCGAGGACAACATCTGGTCGCTGTCCGACGCCGAGCGCCGCGCGGCCGGCTACAAGAACCTGCCGCAGAACCTGGGCGAGGCGCTGACCGAGATGGAGCGGTCCGAGCTGCTGCCCGAGGCGCTGGGAGAGCACGTCTACGACTTCTTCCTGCGGAACAAGCGGGTCGAGTGGGACAACTACCGGAGCGCGGTCACCCCGTACGAGCTGCGTACCCTGCTTCCAGTGCTCTGACCTGCGGAAACACCGTTAAGGTACCCCCCTGTTTTCGGGGGGTTGGGGACCATGTAATCTTCTCTTCGTCGCCAGGGAGCGAGCCAGGGCCGAGCGGGGGTTGACTCCGCGAGCCGGACCGGGTAACGTACTGCGACGGCCCCCAGGATGGGAAGGCCAACCCCAACGACTAGATCGAAGCGGTTGGTTGTACTTTGCCCTGGGAGCACTGCCAGACAATGTAGTGTGTTGCTTGAGAACTCAACAGTGTGCTAGTGAACTAAGCCAGTAGAGCTTATATGAAACCCCCTCGTCGGGGTTTCCTTTGAGAATACTA
>NZ_CP091382.1:3857500-4420000 GCF_021725495.1 Saccharothrix sp. AJ9571
CGAGTTAGTGCTGCGTGGCGAGGTTAACCCGTGTGGGGTAGCCGTAGCGAAAGCGAGTCTGAATAGGGCGTTTGAGTCGCGTGGTCTAGACCCGAAGCGGAGTGATCTACCCATGGCCAGGGTGAAGCGCCGGTAAGACGGTGTGGAGGCCCGAACCCACTTAGGTTGAAAACTGAGGGGATGAGCTGTGGGTAGGGGTGAAAGGCCAATCAAACTCCGTGATAGCTGGTTCTCCCCGAAATGCATTTAGGTGCAGCGTCGCATGTTTCCCATCCGGGGTAGAGCTACTGGATGGCCTAGGGGCCTTACCGGGTTACCGAAGTCAACCAAACTCCGAATACGGGTGGGTGAGAGTGCGGCAGTGAGACGGCGGGGGATAAGCTTCGTCGTCGAGAGGGAAACAGCCCAGAACACCAGCTAAGGCCCCTAAGTGTGTGCTCAGTGGGAAAGGATGTGGGATTGCCCAGACAACCAGGAGGTTGGCTTAGAAGCAGCCACCCTTGAAAGAGTGCGTAATAGCTCACTGGTCAAGTGGTCCTGCGCCGACAATGTAGCGGGGCTTAAGCACACCGCCGAAGCTGTGTCATTGACACATTCGATCCGCTCAGCCTTTCGGGGTTGTGTGTAGTCGTGTTGATGGGTAGGGGAGCGTCCTGCATCCAGGGAAGCCGCGGTGTAAACCAGCGGTGGAGGGTGTGGGAGTGAGAATGCAGGCATGAGTAGCGAATGCAGAGTGAGAAACTCTGCCGCCGGATGACCAAGGGTTCCTGGGCCAGGCTAATCCGCCCAGGGTAAGTCGGGACCTAAGGCGAGGCCGACAGGCGTAGTCGATGGACAACGGGTTGATATTCCCGTACCCGAGCACGTGCGTCCCTGATGAGGCAGTTGATACTAACCACCCAAAGCGCATGGTGAAGTCTTCGGATGGATCTGTGTTGTGGAGCGTGGGGCCTGATTCTGTAGTAGTCAAGTGATGGGGTGACGCAGGAAGGTAGCTCCGCCAGTGAATGGTAGTACTGGTGTAAGCGTGTAGGCCGTCATGTAGGTAAATCCGCATGGCATATAGGCTGAGACGTGATGCGTAGCCGATTGAGGTGAAGTAGAGTGATCCTATGCTGCCGAGAAAAGCCTCTAGCGAGTGCGTGCACGGCCCGTACCCCAAACCAACACAGGTGGTCAGGTAGAGAATACCAAGGCGATCGGGTGAACTGTGGTTAAGGAACTCGGCAAAATGCCCCCGTAACTTCGGGAGAAGGGGGGCCAAACATCCTGAAGTCCTTGACGGACTAGGGGTGGGTGGCCGCAGAGACCAGCGGAAAGCGACTGTTTACTAAAAACACAGGTCCGTGCGAAGAAGTAATTCGATGTATACGGACTGACGCCTGCCCGGTGCTGGAACGTTAAGAGGACCGGTTAATCCCTTCGGGGGTGAAGCTGAGAATTTAAGCGCCAGTAAACGGCGGTGGTAACTATAACCATCCTAAGGTAGCGAAATTCCTTGTCGGGTAAGTTCCGACCTGCACGAATGGCGTAACGACTTTCCGGCTGTCTCAACCACAGGCCCGGCGAAATTGCAGTACGAGTAAAGATGCTCGTTACGCGCGGCAGGACGGAAAGACCCCGGGACCTTTACTATAGTTTGGTATTGGTTTTCGGTTCGGTTTGTGTAGGATAGGTGGGAGACTGTGAAGTGCTCACGCTAGTGGGTGTGGAGTCGTTGTTGAAATACCACTCTGACCGGATTGGGAATCTGAACCTACGCCCATGATCTGGGTGAGGGACAGTGCCTGATGGGTAGTTTAACTGGGGCGGTTGCCTCCCAAAGAGTAACGGAGGCGCCCAAAGGTTCCCTCAGCCTGGTTGGCAATCAGGTGTTGAGTGTAAGTGCACAAGGGAGCTTGACTGTGAGACTGACAGGTCGAGCAGGGACGAAAGTCGGGACTAGTGATCCGGCACCACCTGGTGGAAGGGGTGTCGCTCAACGGATAAAAGGTACCCCGGGGATAACAGGCTGATCTTGCCCAAGAGTCCATATCGACGGCATGGTTTGGCACCTCGATGTCGGCTCGTCGCATCCTGGGGCCGGAGTAGGTCCCAAGGGTTGGGCTGTTCGCCCATTAAAGCGGCACGCGAGCTGGGTTTAGAACGTCGTGAGACAGTTCGGTCCCTATCCGCCGCGCGCGTAGGATACTTGCGGAAGGCTGTCCCTAGTACGAGAGGACCGGGACGGACGAACCTCTGGTATGCCAGTTGTCACGCCAGTGGCATGGCTGGTTAGCTACGTTCGGAAGGGATAACCGCTGAAGGCATCTAAGCGGGAAGCCTGTTCCTAGATGAGGTATCCCACCCCTTTGTGGGTTAAGGCCCCCAAAAGACGATTGGGTTGATAGGCCAGAAATGGAAGCGCAGTAATGTGTGGAGTTGACTGGTACTAATAGGCCGAGGACTTGCCTACAAAGACGCTTCGCATCCACTCTACGGCTCTGAAACACCACATCAGAGACGTCAATGTCACCGGTTGGTTGTTTCGTAGTGTTTCGGTGGTTATAGCGGCGGGGAAACGCCCGGTCCCATTCCGAACCCGGAAGCTAAGCCTGCCAGCGCCGATGGTACTGCACTCGAAGGGGTGTGGGAGAGTAGGACGCCGCCGAACTCAACGTGAAACAGAGCGGGGCTCTGGACCAGAAATGGTCCGGAGCCCCGCTTTTTCGTGTGCCCGCACGGTGGTATTTCGCTGGCACCGGCCCGGCCCCGCTGTCACAGTGGCGAGGTGGAAGCCCGAGTTCATGCCAGTTTCGAGACGTTCGCCGAGCCGGCCGCCGCGGTCTTCGGGGCCGATCCGGTTCGGCACACCGGTGCGCTGTCCGCCGTCGCGAGCGCACGCAACCGCCGCCAGGCCGAGGCGATGGTGTCCGTGCACGACGGCGACCGGCTGCACGGCGCGTTCATCGCCGACCGCGGCTGGCCCGCCATGGTCAGTGGACTGCCCGCCGATGCGGCACAGCTCGTCGCCGACGCGCTCGTCGACGCAGGTGCCAAGCTTCCCGGCGCGTCCGGTCCGGAGCCCGAGGTCGAGGCGTTCGGTCAGGCGTGGACCGGGAACATCGGCGTCACGCCGGAGTACGGCTTCCGCCAGCGGGTCTACGAACTCGGTACGCTCGTCGCCCCGAAGGGCGTCCGCGGTGAGTTCCGCCAGGCGGATGCCGACGACACCGATGTCCTCCTGCGCTGGCGGGCCGAGTTCCTGGCGGAAGCCGTCACCTACGTCCCACCGGAGCAGAACCCCGCGCAAGCGCTTGCCAACCAGTTGGCGGGCGGCAGTGTCTTCGGGCTGTGGTGCGTGGACGGCGAGCCCGTCTCGATGGCTTTCGCTCGGGTCCCGGAGGCGGGCATGAGCAGGATCGGCTTCGTCTACACCCCGCCGGACCAGCGTGGTCACGGCTACGCAGCCGGTGTCACGGCCGGGATTTCCCAGTGGGCGCTGCAAGCGGGCATCAAGCACGTCACCCTGTTCACCGACGACGCGAACCCCGTCAGCAATCGCATCTACCAGCGGCTCGGCTACGAGTACGTGCTCAGCTACCTCGAGGTGAAGTTCATCGGGGAACCGCTTCGGCACTGACCGGGCGCTGGCCTACCTTGGTAGGTATGGAACCGACGCGTTTGCTGGTCATTCAGCCCGACGAGTCAGACCCCGCCGGCCCCCTCGGCGACTGGCTCACCGGCGCGGGCGCCGAACTGGACGTCCGGCTGCCGCCGCGTGACTCGCTGCCGGAGAACCTGGACGGTTACCAGGGCTTGGTCGTGCTCGGTGGTGGCATGGACGCCGAGGACGATCGGAACCACCCGTGGCTCGCTGAGGTGCGCCGGCTGCTCGCGGCCGCGACCGGCACCCGCCTGCCGACGCTCGCCATCTGCCTCGGCGCCCAGCTGCTCACGGTGGCCACCGGCGGCACGGTCGGCCGCGCCGAGCGCGGACCGGAGGTCGGTGCCCGGCTGGTGTCCAAGAAGGACGTCGCCTGGACCGATCCGCTGTTCGCCGACCTGCCGCTGATGCAGGACGTCATGCAGTTCCACCAGGACGACATCCGGCGACTGCCGCCGGGTGCGGAACTCCTCGCTTCGGCGCCGTGGCACGAGAACCAGGCATTTCGGTTGAACCAGTGCATTTACGGCATCCAGTTCCACATCGAGACCACGCCCGAGGTGGTGCTCGACTGGGCGCGCGCCGAACCGGACCTCGCGGCGCTGGCCCGAGAGGGTGCTTTCGACACCGAGGCACTCACCCGGGTGCACGCCGACATCGCCGAAACGTGGCGGCCCTTCGCGCAGCGGTTCGTCCGTCTGGCCCAAGGTCAGTTGACACCGGCGGCAGCGCCGACCCGGACGTTGCCCCTGGTATAAGACAGGGTTGCGGCCAGGTATCCGGCAGCTTAACGGCAAAAGTCCGACGTCAGGTACGTTGCGCAGGTAAGCCGTAACCGTGGTCGGAGGTCGGGGTGGACCCCTCGCTGCTCATCATCGTCGTGGTAGTCACGGCGTTGGTCTTCGATTTCACCAACGGGTTCCACGACACAGCGAACGCCATGGCGACCACCATCGCCACCGGCGCGCTCCGGCCCAAAACCGCCGTCGCGCTGTCCGCCGTGCTGAACCTCGCCGGTGCTTTCCTTTCCGTCGAAGTCGCGAAGACGATTTCGAGTGGACTGGTGGACGAGACCAGAATCGGGCCGGAGATCATCTTCGGCGGGTTGATCGGAGCCATCGTCTGGAATCTGGTGACCTGGTTCGCCGGGTTGCCGTCGAGTTCGTCGCACGCGCTCTTCGGCGGGCTGATCGGCGCGACCTGGGTGTCCGTCGGCACGGACGGAGTCCGGTTCGGACGGATACTTGAGAGGGTCGTACTGCCCGCCGTGGCCTCGCCGGTGATCGCGGGCCTCATCGCGGCTCTCGCGACCTGGCTCGTGTACCGGTGGCTGCGGGGACGCAGCGGCGGTTCCGGATTCCGCATTGGACAGATCTTCTCGGCGTCCGCGGTGTCACTCGCCCACGGCACGAACGACGCGCAGAAGACGATGGGCATCATCACGCTGACCCTGGTCAGCGCGGGCAGCCTGGCCCCGGGATCGGCGCCGCCGACCTGGGTGATCATCAGCGCGGCACTGGCGCTCGCGCTCGGCACCTACCTCGGTGGCTGGCGGATCACCTACACCCTGGGCAAGGGCCTGACCGACATCGAGCCGCCGCAGGGCTTCACCGCGCAGACCAGTTCGGCCGCGGTCATCCTGACCTCGTCGCACTTCGGCTTCCCGCTGTCGACGACGCACGTCTGCTCGGGTGGCGTGCTGGGCTCCGGCGTCGGGCGGCGTGGTGCTCCCGTCCGCTGGCGGCTCGCGGGCCGGATGGTGCTCGCCTGGATGCTCACCCTGCCGGCCGCCGGGATCGTGGGCGCGATCGCGGGCAAGATCTCCTCGCTCGGCACCGCGGGCACCATCAGCGTCGGTGTCGCCGGGGTGCTGATCGGCCTCGGTATCTACCTGCTGTCCCGTCGCAAGCCGATCACCGCCCACAGCTTCCACGTCCCGGAGCCCACGCCCGCCGACCTCACCCCGGACCGCCTCCCCGCCTGACCGGCGAGCGGCGCCGGAGGCGCTACGGTTGGGGGCGATGGCAGACCGATCCCGATCGAAAGCGTCCGTCGCGCGGTTCGGCTTCACCGACGACCGCGCCGAGGAGCAGCTGAGTGCTGTCGGCCTGTGGTCCGAAACGGGCCCGGCCGAGGGCGCGGACGGCGTGCTCCTCGCCTTGTCGCGCGGACCCGACGCCGACCTCGCCGTGCACGGCCTCGACCGCCTCCGCGAGGCCGACGAACGTGCCTGGCCGGAGTTGGCCGACGCCCTGCGCGAGAACGCGTTCCTTCGCGGGCGGCTGCTCGCCGTGCTCGGCACCTCGAGCGCATTGGCCGATTTCCTCGTCGGCGCGCCCGACCAGTGGCGACGGCTCACCAAGCGGAAACTCACCGCGCAGGAGCAGTACACCGAGGAACTGGTCGCAGCGGTCGAAGGGCTGGAGGGCACCGAGGCGGAGCAGGCGCTGCGCGCCGGCTACCGCGGTCTGCTGCTGGAGATCGCCGCGGCCGACCTCGGGCACATCGTCGATCCGGAAGTCGGCGAGTCCACCTACACCGAGATCACCCACCGGCTGACCGCGCTCGCCGAAGCCGCGCTCCGCGCCGGGCTGGTCGTCGCCGAGGCCGAGACGAACGGGCCCGAGCGGGCCAAGCTCGCGGTCATCGCGATGGGCAAGTGCGGTGGCCGGGAACTCAACTACGTCAGCGACGTCGACGTGGTCTTCGTCGGTGACGGCGACCTCCAGGTCGCCACCCGCATCGCCAGCAAGATGATGGGCGTCGTCGGCAAGGCCTGCTTCGAGGTCGACGCCGCCCTGCGCCCGGAAGGCAAGGCGGGCGCGCTCGTCCGCACCCTCGAGGGGCACGACGCCTACTACAAGAAGTGGGCGCGGACCTGGGAGTTCCAGGCGTTGCTCAAGGCTCGGCCGGTCGCCGGTGACGAGGAGCTCGGCGGGCAGTACTGCGAGCTGATCGCGCCGATGGTGTGGGCCGCAGCGGAACGGGAGAACTTCGTCGGCGACGTGCAGCGCATGCGCCGCCGGGTCGAAGGACATGTCCCTTCCGAACTGGTCGAGCGCGAGCTGAAACTCGGCCGCGGCGGTCTCCGCGACGTGGAGTTCGCCGTGCAACTGCTGCAACTCGTCCACGGCCGGGTCGATCCCGACCTGCGCTCGTCGTCCACTTTGGAGGCTCTGGCGGCGCTCGGCGAGAGCGGGTACGTCGGCCGGGCGGACGCGGCCGAGCTGGAGGGCTCGTATGAGTTCCTGCGGTCCATCGAGCACCGGCTGCAGCTGCGTCGGTTGCGCCGGACGCACCTGTTCCCCGACACCTCGGAGACCACCGAACTGCGCTGGCTGGCCCGCGCGAGCGGAATCCGCCCGTCACGGGGTCGCTCGGAAGCCGAGGCGCTGGTCGCCGAGTTCAAGCGGCACGGTCAGCGCATCCGGCGGCTGCACGAAAAGCTGTTCTACCGGCCGCTGCTGGAGTCGGTGGCCAGGGTGCCGACCGGCGCGCTGCGGCTGACCACCAAGGAAGCGTCGAGCAGGCTCAACGCGCTCGGGTACGCCGCGCCGGACGGCGCGCTGCAGCACATCAAGGCGCTGACGTCGGGGATGTCCCGCCGCGCGTCGATCCAGCAGGCGTTGCTGCCCGTGCTGCTCGACCTCCTGGCCGACACCCCGGATCCGGACGGCGGGCTGCTCGCGTACCGGAAGGTGTCCGAAGCGCTCGCGGAAACGCCCTGGTACCTGCGGGTGCTGCGGGACGAGGGCGCGGTCGTCGAACGGCTGGCGTTCCTGCTCGGCATGTCGAAGCTGGTGCCGGATCTACTGGTCCGTGCGCCGGAGGTGCTCCAGCTGCTCGGCGCGCCGGATCGGCTCGCCGGGCGTTCGCCGCGTGAGGTCGCGACTTCGTTGCGGGCGGCCGTGCGGCGGCAGCCGGGTCTCAACGCCGCGGTCACCACGGCGCGTTCGCTTCGACGGCACGAGTTGTTGCGCGTGGCCAGCGCCGACCTGCTCGGCCTGATGGACGTGGTCGGCGTCTGCGAGGCATTGTCCAGCGTGTGGGCGGCGGTTCTGCAGGGCACGCTCGCCGCCGCGATCCGGAAACGGGTCGCCGAGCTGGGTGCGGAACCCGCCGCGATCGCGGTCATCGGCATGGGCAGGCTCGGCGGTTCCGAGCTGGGTTACGGCTCGGACGCCGATGTGCTGTTCGTGTGCGAGCCGGTCGGTGGAGCGTCCGACGCCGAAGCGGTGAAGTTCGCGTCGTCGGTCGCCGAAACCGTCCGAAAGGTGCTCGGCGCGCCGAGTTCGGACCCGGCTCTCGAGGTCGACACGAACCTGCGGCCGGAGGGGCGGAACGGACCGCTGGTCCGGACGCTCGAGTCCTACCGGGCGTACTACGCGCGCTGGGCCGAGGTGTGGGAGGCGCAGGCGCTGCTGCGAGCCCGGTTCGTCGCCGGGGACGCCGACCTCGGCGAACGGTTCATCGCGGCGATCGACCCGGTGCGGTACCCGGCGGACGGCCTGGACTCCGGACGCGCTCGCGAGGTGCGCCGGATCAAGGCGCGGGTCGACACCGAACGCATGCCGAAGGGCGCCGACTCGACCACGCACACCAAGCTCGGGCGCGGTGGGCTCGCGGACGTCGAGTGGACGGCCCAGCTCGCGCAGCTGCGGTACGCGCACCGGTTCCCCGCGCTGCGCACCACGTCGACCGTCGAGGCGTTGCGGGCCATGGCGCACGCGGAGCTGGCCTCGGAAGGGGACATCGAATCGCTGGTCGAAGCGTGGATGCTGGCGACGCGGGTGCGGAACGCCGGCATGCTGGTGCGCGGCAAGGCCGTGGACCAGATCCCGGGCTCCGGCCGTGAACTGGCCGCGGTCGCGATGGTCTTCGAATACTCGGCGGACGACGACCCCGGCGAATTCCTCGACTTCTACCGCCGCACCACCCGCCGGGCCCACGCCGTCGTCGAACGCCTCTTCTACGACGACTGACGCGGCCTGCTTACAGTGTGGTCGTGACCGAGCACGAGAAATTCCACGTCCGGATCAAGGTGCGGCACTACGAGCTGGACACCCTGGGCCACCTCAACCACGCCGTCTACCACTCCTACGGCGAGGTCGCGCGGCTCGAGCTGATGGAACGGGCAGGCCTGCTCAGTTCCGGCATGCGTGAGCTCAAGCTCGCGGCGGTCCTGCTCGAATCGCACATCGTCTTCCGCCGCGAACTGCGTGCGGGCGACGAGGTCGACGTGACCTGCGAGGTCAAGTTCGGCAGCGGCAAGACCTTCCACATGGACTCGAACATCACCAAGGCGGACGGCACGCTCGCCGCCGAGATCACCTGCACGCTGGGGTTGATGGACCTCGAGCGCCGGAAGCTGGTCGAGGACCCGCGTGGCCGCCTGG
Source organism: Saccharothrix sp. AJ9571 (assembly GCF_021725495.1). NCBI lineage: Bacteria > Bacillati > Actinomycetota > Actinomycetes > Pseudonocardiales > Pseudonocardiaceae > Saccharothrix > Saccharothrix sp. AJ9571. The sequence continues at coordinate 3,866,543 of NZ_CP091382.1, forward strand.
AGCGGGCGGACATGGACATGGACGTGCTGCTCGGGGCCTGAAACGTGAAACACCGGCGGTGAGAGTGGATGACACCCTCACCGCCGGTGCGGACTTTGGCCAGCCGGGCTTACACGTCGTAGTAGAGCGAGAACTCGTACGGGTGCGGCCGCAGGCGCAGCGGGTCGATCTCGTGCTCACGCTTGTAGGAGATCCAGGTGTCGATCACGTCGGAGGTGAAGACACCGCCCTCGAGCAGGTAATCGTGGTCGGCCTCGAGGGTGTCGAGCACGGTGCCCAGGTCGCCGGGGACCAGCTTGACGTCCTTGGCCTCCTCCGGCGGGAGCTCGTAGAGGTCCTTGTCGATGGGGTCCGGCGGCTCGATCTTGTTCTTGATGCCGTCGAGACCGGCCATCATCATCGCCGCGAAGGCCAGGTACGGGTTGCCCGAGGAGTCCGGGCAGCGGAACTCGGCGCGCTTGGCCTTCGGGTTGTTGCCGGTGATCGGGATCCGGACGCAGGCGGAGCGGTTGCGCTGCGAGTACACCAGGCTGACCGGCGCCTCGAAGCCCGGCACCAGGCGGTGGTAGGAGTTCACCGTCGGGTTGGTGAAGGCCAGCAGGCTCGGGGCGTGCGTGAGCAGGCCGCCGATGTAGTGGCGCGCGGTGTCCGACAGGCCGGCGTAACCGGACTCGTCATGGAACAGCGGCGCGCCGTCCTTCCACAGCGACTGGTGGCAGTGCATGCCGGAGCCGTTGTCACCGAAGAGGGGCTTCGGCATGAAGGTGGCGGTCTTGCCCGCCTCCCACACCGTGTTCTTCACGATGTACTTGAACAACTGCAGGTCGTCCGCGGCGTGCAGCAGCGAGTTGAACTTGTAGTTGATCTCGGACTGGCCCGCGGTGCCCACCTCGTGGTGCGCGCGCTCGATCTCGAAACCGGAGCCGGTGAGCTTCTGGACGATCTCGTCACGCAGGTCGGCGAAGTGGTCGACCGGCGGGACGGGGAAGTAGCCGCCCTTGAACTTGGTCTTGTAGCCGCGGTTGCCGCCCTCTTCCTCGGCACCGGTGTTCCACCAGCCCTCGACCGAGTCGATCTCGTGGAACGAGCCGTTCTCCGCCGAGTCGAAGCGGATCGAGTCGAAGATGTAGAACTCGGCTTCCGCACCGAAGAAGACGGTGTCGGCCACGCCGGACTCGGCGATGTACTGCTCGGCCTTGCGCGCGATGTTGCGCGGGTCGCGGCTGTAGGGCTCGCGGGTGAACGGGTCGTGCACGAAGAAGTTGACCGACAGCGTCTTGTGCTTGCGGAACGGGTCGATCCGCGCGGTCGCCGCGTCGGGCAGAAGCAGCATGTCGGACTCGTGGATCGACTGGAAACCGCGCACCGACGAGCCGTCGAAGGCGAGGCCCTCCTCGAAGGCGTCGTTGTCGAACGCCTTCGCCGGCACGGTGAAGTGCTGCATCACGCCGGGCAGGTCGCAGAACCTGACGTCGACGAACTGCACGTCCTCGTCGGCGATCAGGCGCTGGATATCGTCTGGAGTAGTGGACACCCTCGGTAACTCCTTCATATTCTCGTTGCCGGCGGCCGTGCCTTTGTCGCCGCACCGCGTTCAGAGCGTGATGACGCGGGTGTCGGTTACCCCGCGCGTTACTCTCTTCGGCTCACGCTAAAAGCGCGGTGTTGCCCGACCGTCACCCGTATGTTTCGCCGGTGTTAACGGGTGGGGCGATATCGGATAGTCGACCAGGGCGGACGTGGTGTGCGCCACCGGCATACCCTGGACGGGTGGCGAGATGGACCGGAGAGTGGCTGCCCGGAGCCCGCGAGGCGGGCGCGAGCGCGGACGGCGAGAGCCAGCGCTGGCGTGGTGAGCGGCTCGGCCTGCCGGAGAGCGGGCCCGGTTCGATCGCCACGGGCGGTCGCCGCCTGCTCGGCCTTGGCCTCGATCTGGTGCTCGCTTCGCTGGTCACCTCGGTGTTCGTCCAGCCGCGGTTCGACCAGCCCGAGGTGATGGAGTCCTACAACCTGTGGAGCGTGCTGGTCTGGGCGCTGATCACCATGGTCCCGGTCTCGTTCTTCGGGTTCACCCCGGGCATGGGGATCGTCGGCATCCGGGTGGCCCGGCTGGACGGCGCGTCGATGGTGGGCCTGTGGCGCGCGATCGTCCGCGGCCTGCTGACCTTCATCATCGTGCCGGCGGCGTTGCGCAACGTCGACGGCCGCAGCCTGCTGGACCGCGCGACCGGCACCGTCGTGCTGCGTCTTCGCTAGCACCTGCACTACGAGAAAGAGCCCCCGCCGGGATCGGCAGGGGCTCTTCTGTTGTCCGGGGCCGGGTCAGCGGCGGCGGATCGTGCGCTGCACGTTGCGCATCTTGGCGCCCTGCGGCATCGGGCCCTTCGGCAGGGCGGCGCCGCGGTTGCCGAGCGCGGCCAGCTTGGCTTCCAGCGCGTCGACCTGGGCGGGCTTGAGGTTCCGCGGGAGCTTCATCAGGTGGTTCTGCAGCTTGCGCAGCGGGACCTGGTTCTCTTCGTGGCCGATGACGATGTCGTAGATCGGGGTCTCGCCGACCAGTCGCGACACGCGCTTCTTCTCCTGGGCGAGCAGGCCCTTCACCCGGTGGGGGGCACCTTCGGCGACGAGCACCACGCCAGGGCCGCCGAGCACGCGGTGCACGGCGTCGAGCTGGGTGGTCGCGGCGACGGTCTGCGTCACGCGCCACCGGCCGCGGAGGTTGTCCAGCGCCCACGCCGCCGCGCCCGGCTGGCCGTCGGCCTTGGTGTAGACGGTCTTCTGCACGCGCCTGCCGAAGATGATGACCGCGGCGAGCACGCCCAGCATGATGCCGATGGGCAGCAGGACCCACTGCAGGTCCAGCAGGAAGCCGATGCCGAAGACGACGCCGGTGACGACCAGGATCGCGCCGACCATCCACGGGATGAGCGCCTTGTCCTCGCGGCGCTGCATCTTGAACGCCTCGAAGATCTGCCCGCGCCGAGCCTTGCTCGCCGCGCGCTTTTCCTTCTTCGCCTGCTTGGCGGCTTCCTTGTCCAGCTTTCCGGCCATATACGCCAGGATACGGGCAGGCCCGGGAAGAGCATCTGCGAGGATGCGGGAGTGGGTAGCGCATCCGTCTCCGAAGCCAAGCCAGGCCTGCTCGACGGGCTCGACCCCGAACAACGCGCTGCCGCCGGGGCGCCACGCGGTCCCGTCTGCGTGCTCGCCGGGGCCGGGACGGGCAAGACCCGCACGATCACGCACCGTATCGCTCACCTGGTCCGATCCGGTCATGTGGCTGCTGGGCAGGTACTCGCTGTCACCTTCACCAACCGCGCCGCGGGTGAACTCCGGGCTCGCCTGCGTGGGCTCGGGGTCGAAGGCGCGCAGGCTCGTACGTTCCACGCCGCCGCGCTGCGCCAGCTGCGGTACTTCTGGCCGCGGGTCGTGGGTGGCCCGCAGTGGGACCTGATCGACAACAACAAGCTGCGGCTGATCGGCCAGGCGGCCAACCGCGCCGGACTGGGTACCGAGATCGAGGTGCTGCGGGACCTGGCCAGCGAGATCGAATGGGCCAAGGCGTCGCTCGTCATGGCCGACGACTACCCGGCCGTCGTCACCCGCCTCCGCCGCGACACGCCCGAGCCCGCCGACCGGATCGCGCAGGTTTATCGCGGGTACGAGGAACTCAAGAACAACGCGCGGATGCTCGACTTCGACGATCTGCTGCTCCACACCATCGCCGCGCTCGAGGAACACAGCGCGGTCGCCGAGGAGTTCCGCGACCGGTACCGCTGCTTCGTGGTCGACGAGTACCAGGACGTGACGCCGTTGCAGCAGCGGCTGGTCGACGCCTGGCTCGGCGGCCGCGACGACCTGACCGTCGTCGGCGACGCGAACCAGACCATCTATTCCTTCGGCGGTGCGTCACCCCGGCCGTTGCTCGAGTTCACCCGGCGCTTCCCGGAAGCCACCGTCGTACGGCTCGAGCGCGACTATCGGTCGACGCCACAGGTGGTGGCGCTGGCGAACAAGGTCATCGGCGCCGCGCGCAACCGACCCGCCGGCTCGCGGCTGCGGTTGATCGGCCAGCGGCCCGACGGCCCGGAGCCGCGATTCGCCGAATATGAGGATGAGACGACCGAGTCCACCTCGGTCGCGGCCCGGGTGCAGGACCTGCTCGAACTCGGCGTGCCCGCGAGCGAGATCGCGATCCTCTACCGCGTGAACGCCCAGTCGGAGGCGTACGAACAGGCGCTGGCCGAGCTGAACATCCCGTACCTGGTCCGCGGTGGCGAGCGTTTCTTCCAGCGGAAGGAAATCCGCCAGGCGGTGATCTCCCTGCGGAGCGCGGCGGCGGCCGGGCAGCGGGGGGAGTTCGTCGACTCGGTGCGCGCGGTGCTGGCCCCGATCGGCCTGACCGAACAGCCACCCGCGGGCGGCGGCGCGGCCAAGGAACGCTGGGACGCGCTGCTCGCCCTGGTCGAACTGGCCGAAGAACTCGCCGCGACGGTGGAAGGTGCTGACCTCAACCGGTTCGTCGTGGAACTGGAGCAGCGGGCCGCCGCCCAGCACCCGCCGACCGTAGAGGGCGTAACGCTGGCTTCGCTCCACGCGGCGAAGGGCCTCGAATGGGACGCGGTGTTCCTGGTCGGTCTCGCCGAGGGAACGCTGCCGATCCAGCACGCGGACGGCGACGACAACGCGATCGAAGAGGAACGGCGCCTTTTCTACGTCGGGGTGACGCGTGCCCGTGAGCACCTGTCGCTGACCTGGTCGCTGTTCCGCAGCGGGCGAAACCGGCGGCGCAGCCGGTTCCTTTACGGTCTGCTGCCCGAAAACCACCCGGCCGCGCGGGTCGCCCGGAGTGCGCAGGTGCGTTCTTCCGGTCAACGGCAGGCATGCCGGATCTGCTCGGGTCCGCTGACCGGAACCATGGCCATCAAGCTGGGGCGGTGCGATCGCTGTCCGTCCACCGTGGACGAACACGTGCTGGACCGGCTGCGTTCGTGGCGCGGAAATCGGTCGCGCGAACTCAAGGTCCCTGCTTTCGTGGTGTTCACCGATGCCACGCTGGTCGCCATCGCCGAGCAGTGCCCGGTCGACGAGAGCTCGCTCGTGTCGATCTCCGGCATCGGCCAGACCAAGCTCGAGCGGTTCGGCGCGGAGATCCTCGCGGTGGTCCGCGAAGCCGTCGGCTCGTAGCCGCACCGGCGCGCTCGGTCACCACTGGATTTTCGGCGAAAGCCCAGTTCAGCGGCCTTTTTCAGCGGTTCGGGGAGTTTTCCCGAAAATAAGTTGCCCCGGCCACCCCATGGGCAATAACCTGCTTGTACCCGGGTGAAGCAACCCGGAAGAACCGGCTTGCCGAGCTTGGCCTCGAGCGCCGCGATGGGGATGGGAGGTGTCTGGGACGTGAAGATTTTCTACTTGAACGGTAACCCTGGCACAACCCTGTCCTGCGCCGCCGCCGGCCGGGATATGCGTGCGCGCCGGGGGACCGGTATGTCCTGGGCCGCTCAGCACCTCTCGCACGCCGCCGCTGTGGAACGTCAGTTCCGCGGCCGCCGCGCCGCCGAGTTCGCCGCTGAAGTCGGCGTCGGGAATGTGATCCCGATGCCGCTGCCGACCTATGTCCTGCCGACCGTTGCCGCGCGCGGCGTCAAGCAGATCCAGCTGTGTGTTCCGCCTCCCCTCTTAGAGCGAGGTCCCTGACAGTCCCGTCAGGATCAGGCTCACGAAGGCCGCGGAACCGTACATCGGATCCGCGGCCTTCGTGTTTTTCATGTCCAAAACAACCAAAAAATCCTTACGACACAAGGAGAACGGGAATGTCTTCGGCACTCGCCTTCGCGGAGGCGCTGACCGACGAGTACGGAGTCGGTGACCTGCTGGACGCCGTTGCCTCGCCAGAGCGGGAGCTGCCCTGCCGCTCCGGCGACGCGGACCTGTGGTTCGCGGAGGCCCCGGCCGAACTCGAGCGCGCCAAGGTGCTCTGCGTGGACTGCCCGGTCCGCGCGGCCTGCCTGGCGGGCGCACTGGCCCGGCGCGAGCCCTGGGGGGTCTGGGGCGGCGAGATCTTCGAGCGCGGCGCGGTAGTCGCGCGCAAGCGGCCCCGTGGCCGCCCGAGGAAGAACCCCGTCGAGGCCCAGTCCTCGGCCGCCGAGAAGCCGATGCGCCAGGAGATCGAGGCGGCATGACCGACACCGGCCCGCTGACCGACCTGACCGGTCGGCACGACCACACCAACGACGACACGGAGTTCGGCCGACCGAGCCCCGCGCCGACCATGATCAAGGAGATCACCGAAATGTTGCTCTACGAAGAGCTGGCCAGAGCCCGAATACAGGACCTGCACGTCACCGCGCGCGGTGACCGGACGTGGCGCCACGCCCGTCCGTCGCTCCGGAACGGACGCCTCGGCCGCTGGATCGCCAGGCAGACGAGCCGGTCCGCGCGGTAACCCGACCGGTGTGCGACCGGTGCCCACCGACGGGTGGGGAAGCGGCTCGGGGGCCGTTTCCCCACCCGCGGTTGCGTGTTAGATGGGGAGCATGGCTTCCGGACACCAGCACGGCCACGGGCACGGGCACACCCACGACGACATGGACTGGGCGGCGCGGGCGGATCGGCTGAAGGTGGCCGACCGTCTCGCCGCCGAGGCCTACGCCGAGGTCGCGGCGCGGTTCGCCGGCGCACTGCCCGCCGGCCCGACCGTGCTGGACATCGGCCCCGGCGCCGGTGGGATGAGCGCCGCCTTCGCCACCGAACTGCGCAACCGCGGCGGCGGCACCCTGGTGCTGGTCGATGCCGTACCGGAGTTGCTGTCGCTGGCCGAAGCCACCGCCAAGGAGCACGGCGGTGACGCGGTCACCGTCCGGACCGTGCTCGGGGACGCCGCCGAAGTCGACTTCAGCGAGTACCGCGCCGATCTGGTGTGGGCTTCATTCGTGGTGCACCACCTCCCGGATCAACAGGCCGCCCTCGACCGGCTCGCCACCGCGCTCCGGCCCGGCGGCGTGCTCGCGATCGGCGAAGGTGGGCTCGAGCCGCAGAACCTGCCTTGGGACCTCGGGGTTGGCAGGCCCGGACTCGAGCACCGCCTGCACGCCGTGCGCGCCGACTGGTTCGCCGCCCTGCGTTCCGGAATGGACGGGGTGGTCCGGATGCCCTACGGCTGGGGCGCCGCGCTGACCCGAGCCGGGCTGGCGGACGTCGGCAGGTTCAGCTACCTGGTGGACAAGCCTGTCCCGCCGCGATCCGAGGTCGCCGCCTACGTGATCGACCGAATCCGGTTCATGGCCGAAATCGCCGGCGACGACCTCGACGAGTCGGATCGGGACGCCATCGCCCGGCTGCTCGACGCCGATGGGCCGGACTACGTGGGCGCGCGCGACGACTTGTACGTCCTGGACACCCGCACCGTGCACCACGGGCGCGCCACGTGAGTGCCGACGAGGTGGTCGCCTGCTCTCGCTGCGGTGCCCGGCGCGGCGCCGACCCGGCGGAGGCACTGACCTGGTCGACCCAGGTGGACCGGGGCGTTCGACGGTGGTTGTGCCCGGACTGCTCGCGAAATCACGTCCGCGACATCGAGGGCAAACTGCCCGGCGAGTACTGGTAAGCATCACGCCGCCCTGGGCTTCAGCCTGGTGACCGACCGAACCGGCGGCCGCTTGCGGGCGGCGGCTGTGGCGAAGGCGCTGACCAGTTGGCGGGTGACCGCGGGAACGTCCCGCAGGTCTTCCTGCGGGGTGCGGACGAGCACCACACCCGCTGCGGACAGCGCGAGGTAGCCGAGGTGCCCGCGCCGATCGTTCGCCGGCACGCCCACCTGCCAGCCCAGCGCGATGTCGTCCCACCAGGCATCGACCTGGCCGATGCCACGCCCGCCCGAATCGCAGACGGTGACGTTCCACTGCGGCGGTGGCAGCGGCACGTGCTGCAGTAGCCGCTTGGCCTGGCCGTTGCCCTGGGTGCAGGCCGTTCCGCTGAGGTGGCGCAACATCGTGCGGACACCGGCCACTCCGCGCTGCCCGCCCGCGAACGTCGCCGCGCTCAACGTGTCGAGATCGCACAGTCCGAAGTAGACGGTCCGGGAAAGCAGATCGCGATGCCGGTCTTCGTCGGGTTCGCGGCGGGCGGCGTCCACCGCGGCGCGGGCGGGTGGTGCGTAGGGCAGGTCGTTGAGCCAGACCGGATCCGGCAGCTTCGAGGTCCGCTCGATCACCAGGCTGGCGTGCGTGGCTCTTCGATGGGCGTCGACGAGCAGGTGGATCGTCGGCGGCGGGGGCAGCCCGACGCCGTGCGCGTTGAGCGAGTCGATGCCGGTGATGATCGTGCCCGGACCCAGGTAGCTGACCGCGGCGCGGAGCAGTTGTGAGCGGGTGGGCTCGGTGTTGGCGAGCAGGATGGTGTTGGCGAAGAGCCGACGCCAGGGACCGCCCGGACGGCATCGGTTGCTGATGGCGGACGGGGACAGCCCGGTGGAGCGCAGCTCCTGGACGGTCAGGATGTTGTCCCTGGCGATGGTGCGCAGCTCGGCCAGTGCGAGGTTGCTGAGGCGGGTCATGGCTTTCAGCGTGGCTGGGGCGCGGGCCGGGAAACAGATTCGCGGAGGAATGTGGACAACTCAGGCCGCGAGTGGCGGATTGGGCCACGTGGGCCGGAAGTTGTGGACAACTCGGGGTGGGCGCAAGCGGCGAGGCGGCCCGATGACGCACGATGGAGAAGCGCCGGATTTGGCAGGGATCGGAGTCTTGGGAGTGGCAGGAGCACCCGGCGCACGGGTGGTCGGGTTGGGCTGGAGCGGTGGCGCCACCGCTCCGGGTCAAGCCGGGTCTTGGTGGGGAATGGGTGTGCTGGGACGCGGTGGGTGGAGGCGTTGATGGCGGTGGTTGGGCGCTGGGTTGATGAGCCGTTGAGGGGGTGCCTGCGGGTGAGTTGAGTGGGGGTGGCGCCGGGGCTGGACGCGGATTGGGGCTGCCGAGTGGGGAGTTGCCCTGGGGCTGGGAGTTGGGCGGTGTGTGTGGGAAGGCTGCGGTGGGGAGGGCGGCTTTGTCGCCGAGGGGTGGCTTCCGGGGTGGGTGTGCCGGGGCGCCGAGCGGCAAGGGCGGCTCGGGTCCGGAGTCACACACGGGGCGTTGGGCTGGGGGCGGCCGGTGGGCTTGCGGCCGGGGTGCGAGGTGGGGGAGGAGGGTGGGGGCGGGGGTTGGTTAGTCGGCGAAGCCGGGTTGCCAGTGTTCGACGATGGAGCGGAGGGCCAGTTCGGCGTCCAGCTGGCAGAGGATGCCGACGGCGCCGGCGGTGACGCGGTGGATGAGCAGCCAGTTCGGGGGCAGGTTCAGGGAGCGGCCGGTGCGGAAGTCCTGGCTGCGGGTGTCGCCGAGGCGGCCTGCCTGCTTCTGGGCCCAGCGGCGGGTGAAGTGGAAGCGTTCGGTGGTCAGTGGGGCCACGAACGGGGCGAGGTAGGCCTGCACGTCGGCGGGGTCGAGGGTGGTGCCAGGGCGGACGAAGCCCTCCTGGCGCATGGCTTCGAGCAGCTTGACCGACTCGCCGTCGAGGGCGAGGCGCATGATCGCGCCGAGCATGGGCGGGGCGCCGTGGGGGAGGCGGGCGACGGCGCCGAAATCGATCACGCCCAGCCTGCCGTCGGGGAGCAGCATGAAGTTGCCGGGGTGCGGGTCGGAGTGCAAGAGGTGGGCGCGGACCGGAGAGGAGTAGTGGAACTCGGCGAGCAGGCGGCCGGCTTCGTTGCGTTGCTCCGTGGTGCCTTCGGCGATGATGCGGGCCAGTGGGGTGCCGGTGATCCACTCGGTCACCACGACCTTGGGGGCGCTGGCCACCACCTTGGGGACGAGCACCTGGTCGTCGCCGTCGAAGGCCTTGGCGAAGCCTCGCTGGTTCTCGGCCTCGGAGCGGTAGTCGAGTTCCTCGTCCATCCGGTCGGCGAGTTCGGCGAGCAGTGGCTTCACGTCGGTGCCGGGGACGAACGCCTGGAACACCCGGCTCAGCCGCTGCAGCTGGCGGAGATCGCTGCGCAGGGCCTCGTCGGCGCCGGGGTACTGCACCTTCACGGCGACCTCGCGGCCGTCGTGCCAGACGGCTCGGTGCACCTGGCCGATGCTCGCCGAGGCGGCGGGCTCGTCGCTGAACTCGGTGAACCGCTCGCGCCACGACCGGCCCAGCTGCTCGGCGAGCACGCGGTGGGTCTGGCGGGCGGGCATCGGCGGGGCGGCCGACTGCAGCTTGGTCAGTGCTTCCCGGTAGGGCGCGGCCATCTCGTCGGGCACGGCTGCCTCGAACACGCTCAGCGCCTGACCGAACTTCATCGCGCCGCCCTTGAGGGTGCCGAGCACTTCGAAGAGCTGTTCGGCGGCCTTCGCCGAGAGGGTGGCGTTGACCTCTTCCGCGCTCTGGCCGGTCAGCCGGCGGCCCCAGCCACCGACGGCGCGCCCGGCGATGCCGAGCGGCAGCGAAGCGAGCTTGGCCGTGCGAGCGGCGGCTCGCCGGGGCATGGCGGCGTCTTCGGAACTGTCGCGGGAGTCGGTCACCTACGCGATTGTGCCTTGTCGATCTCGGGGTGCGCAGCCGTAGAGCGGAGACAGTGTGGGGTACGCCGCACGCCGTATGCGCTAGGTCTCAATACGCGACCTCGACGGCGCCGCAGCCGCAGGCCGGGTGCGGCGACCAGTGGCGGCGGCGCAGCTTGCCGCTGTAAGTGTCCAGTTCCAGCGTTCCGTTCCAGGTCGGCGGCGGTTCACGGTGCGGGTGCAGGGCACGCAGCGCCTGGCGGGTAGCCAGGCCGGCGGTGGCGTAGACGTTCGCCGCGTCGGCTTCCTGCTCGCGGCCGGCCAGTTGCCCGGCGACCTGCGGCCAGGAGGAGTCGGCGCTCGAGCGGAAGAGGTCGGCACAGCGCAGGCAACTGCTCCGGCCCGGGTACACCAGCGGGCCGATCAGCCCGAGCCCCTCGCGCACGCGGACGACCAGGTGCGCCAGCCCCTCCACGTGCAGGTCGCTGACCATCTCCGGGGCGGGCACCACGGAATCGGTGATCAGCACCAGGTCGGGCAGGTGGCGGTCGGTCAGCCTGGTCGTCCGGACGAGCGGGTTGGCCCGGCGGATCGCGTCCGCCGCGGCCTGGCGGCGTGGCTGGCCGAGATCGGCGTCGACATAGCCGGAGCCGAGGTCGCGGTCGGTGACGTGGCCCTGCGCCCGCACCTCGATGTGGCCGATGCCCGCCTGCGCGAGCAGGGTGGCCATGGCGACCGCGAGCCTGCCGCCGCCGCGGATCGAGACGGCGAAGTGCGCTCGTTCACGGGCCAGTTCGTTGCTGGCGCGCCGGGTGTGCAGGGCCCACAGACCGGTCTCGGCCGACGAGCTCAGCGGGCCCGCGGGACCGGCGTCCTCGATCAGGCCCAGGCGGGTGAGCTTGGTCAGCAGGGTGCGGAACTGCTCGGCGTCCGCGGCCCCGGCGAGCTCGAACAGCTCCGTGGTGGTGCGGCTGCCGTCGAGCGAGCGCAGCGCCGTGATCAGGGACGGGCTGAGCTTGGTGGCGACCACTCCGTGCCGGGGATCGAGGCCGATCTGGACCTCGCCGCGACCGCGTTCGAGCACGGAAAGGCCCGGCAGGACCCTCGGCCGCAGGGGCAGGGTGATCTCGGCGCGGTGCGTTGTCTGGTGGTTCATGGGGCTGAGCTTGCGCCGGGGTGGCTAAGAGTCCACTAAGAGTGAAGGGAGTTGTCCACAGGTGCAGATAGGTTGTGGACAACTCGGGCGATGTGACCGGCAATCCATCGGAGTTGTCGGTCCCTGGCCGTACCTTTGTCATGTGGCCGACGCACGGGTGCCCTCGCCGAGGAGCCGGGAACACAGCAAACTCGCACAACCGAAGATCGAAGTACGCAGGAGCAAGCGGCGGCGCCGGACCGTCACCGCCTACCGCGAGGGCGAGACGCTCGTCGTCCTGATCCCCGCGATGATGACCAGGGCCGAAGAGGCGCACTGGGTGGCCGAAATGCAGCGCAAGCTGCAGCGCACCGAGCTGCGCCGGGCCTCACCCGCCAGGGAGTCCGACGCGGCCCTGCTGGCCAGGTGCGCCGAGCTGTCCGCCCGCTACCTGGACGGCGAGGCGAACCCGGCCGTGGTCCGCTGGGTGCCGCCGATGCGGACCAGGTGGGCCTCCTGCACGCCGGCGGACGCCAGCATCCGGGTCAGCGAGCGCCTGCGGGACGTGCCGCCGTGGGTGCTCGACTACGTGCTGGTGCACGAGCTGGCCCACCTGAAGGTGGCCGCGCACAACGCCGAGTTCTGGGCGCTGGTGCGGCGCTACCCGAAGACCGAGCGCGCGATGGGTTACCTCGAAGGCCTGTCCTCCGCCGCGGGCCTCGGGATCGCGGCGGAGGACTAGAAGAGATGCGGCCGGGTCAGCTCTCGTCGCCGGAAGCGTCCGGCTTGTTCTTCCCGCGCTCCTCGTCCGCCTCGCGCTGGGCGCGTTCGACCTCCGCGATCGGGTCGGACTCGCCCTCGCCGAGGCGCTCGGAGAAGGCCATCGGGTCGTCGAGGTCGTCGGTGGTGGGCATCAGGTCGGGGTGCGACCAGAGGTTGTCCCGCCGGTCGACGCCGTGCGTGTCGCCGACCAGCTTCCACAGCGCGGCGGCGGCCCGCATCCGGCGCGGGCGCAGTTCCAGCCCGACCAGCGTGGCGAAGGTCTGCTCGGCGGGACCGCCGGTGGCGCGGCGGCGGCGCAGCGTCTCGCGCAGCGCGTCGGCGCCGGGCAGCCGGTCGCCCACGGCCTCGGCGACCACCACGTCGACCCAGCCTTCGACCAGGGCGAGCAGGGTTTCGAGGCGGTTCAGCGCGGCCTTCTGCTCCGGCGTGGTCTGCGGCTCGAGCAGGCCGGAGGACATGGCCTCCTCGATGCTCGACGGGTTCGACGGATCGATCCGGCCGGCCAGCTGCTCCAGCGCCGAGGTGTCCACGGTGATGCCGCTGGCGAACTCCTCGACGGTGGCGAGCAGGCGCTGTCGCAGCCACGGCACGTGGGCGAACAGCCGCTGGTGCGCGGCTTCGCGCGCGGCGAGGAAGACCAGCACCTCGCTGGCGGGACGCTCGAGGCCCTCGGTGAACTTTTCGATGTTCGCCGGGAGCAGAGCGGAAGTGTTGGCCGGGCCGAGGGGCAACCCGACCTCGGTGGAGGTGAGCACCTCGGAGGCGAGCTGACCGAGTGCGCTGCCGATCTGCGAGCCGAAGGCCATGCCGCCCATCTGCCCCATCATCGACAGCAGCGGGCCCGCGGCCTGCTTGGCCTCTTCCGGCATGGCCTCCACCCAGGCACCGGAGACGCGCTTGGCCACCGGGTCGCACAGGCGCTGCCAGGTGGGCAGGGTCTTCTCCACCCAGTCGCGGCCACTCCACGCGACGGTGGTGGTGGCGCCGGCGGGCAGGATGGTCGCCGCGTCCAGCCACAGCTCGGCCAGGTGGGCGGCGTCGCGAACGGCTGTCCCGGAGTCGCCCTGCGCGCTGAAGCCGATCGTCGCCTCACCGCTGGAACCCAGCTGCTGGAGGGCGATCTGCTTGGCGAGGTCGTAGTTCACCGGGCCCGTGGAAGTGCCGGCCTGGCTGAGCATCTGCCCCAGCTGGGAAAGCATCTGCCCCAGCTGGTTGAACGCGTCGGCGCCCTGGCCGAACTGGCCACCTTGATCGGACGGGTCGTTTTCTCGACGCTTTTCGGGATCGGGCGGTCCGAAGCCGAAGGGGGGTTTGCTCATAGCACCACCGTACGCGGGTCGTCCGCGCAGCACCTCGTCACCGGACGTGGTTCGCGTACGGCTGAGGCGGTTCCGTGACCCAAACCCGCGCCTGGGCCGGAAGACCGCCGATGGTCACCGTACGCTGTCTCCTCGTGAGTGAGTCGCGCGACGAAACCACAGCCGAGAAAAGCCGCCCTGGGGCCATCGACCCGTACGCGGCGCTGCCGTCCGCGGAGGACGAGGACCACGGGCACCGGCTGACCCGGCGCGGCTGGACGCTGGTCCTGAGCAGCGCGCTGGTGCTGGTGTTCGTGATGTGCGGGCTGTTCGTCCGCGTGCCCTACGTGGCGCTCGGCCCTGGGCCGACCTACGACACCCTCGGCCAGGTCGACGGGGTCCAGGTGATCGAGATCAAGGGCCACCAGACCTTCCCGACCAGCGGCGAACTCCGGATGACCACGGTCTCGCTGACCGACGAGGTCTCGCTGTTCGAGTCGCTCGGCTACTGGGTGAGCGGGCGGTACGCGCTGGCGCCGCGCGAGGAGTACTTCAAGCCCGGCGAGTCGGACGAAGAGGTCAAGCAGCAGAACGTCCGCCAGTTCGAGGACTCGCAGAGCAACGCCGAGGTCGCCGCCCTGCGCAAGCTGGGTGAGCCGGTGAAGGTGCTGGCCAAGGAAGTGGTGGCGGGCAGCCCGGCCGATCACGTGCTGGCCGCGGGCGACCGGCTGCTGAAGGTCAACAACGTGGACATCACCGGCGAGGAGAAGGTGCGCGAGGCGCTGGCCGCGACGCGGCCGGGGGAGACCATCTCGATCACCTTCCAGCACGAGGGGCAGCCCGCCCGCACCGAATCGCTGACCCTGGCGCAGAACCCGGACCCCGCGCGGCCGGAGGGCTTCATCGGGCTCCAGCCGATCGACCGCGCCGACGTGCCCTACGACGTGTCGATCACGCTGCAGGAGGTCGGCGGGCCGTCGGCCGGGCTGATGTTCGCGCTGGCGATCATCGACCAGCTCACCGAGGGTGAACTGGTCGACGGTGAGCACGTCGCCGGCACCGGTGAGATCACCGAGCGCGGCGAGGTCAATCCGATCGGCGGCATCAGCTTCAAGGTGGTCGCGGCCCGTGAAGCGGGCGCGACCACGTTCCTGGTGCCCGAAGACAACTGCGCCGAGGCGGCCGCGGCCGCGCCGGACGGGCTGAAGCTGGTGAAGGTGTCCAGCCTGGACGGCGCCCTGACAGCGCTTGAAGACCTCAAGGCGGACCGCCCGACGCCGTCCTGCTGAACCGGGTTCAGGGGGCGAAGGTCGCCTTGAGCGCTTCGACCAGGTTCGGGGCGAGGTCGGCGCGCTCGATGATCTCGTCGACCGGTTCGCCGTCGGCGTCGGTCAGCCCGCGCAACCGCATCACGCAGGAGGCGTCGCCCTCGCGGAGCACGGCGGCGACCAAGCGGGCTTCCGTGCGGCGCGGGTGGTCCGCCGCGGCCTGACGCAGCCGGTCGGCGTCCGAGTCGCCGAGTTCGCCCAGCTCTTCCTCGGCGTCCGGCGGCAGCACGATGATCTCCTGCGCCAGCGCGCAGCCCACGACCAGATCCGGCCAGGCGATCCGGGCCAGCGCCTCGGCGAGGTCACCTTCGGGCAGCGACTCCTGCGCCACCGGCGTGAGCTCGGCATCGGCGTCGAGCTGGCCAGCCAGCTCCGGCTGCTGTGCGAGGAGCGCCTGCGTGGGCACCAGAGCGAACAGCTGCGGCGGCTGCTCCCAGCCCCCCGACGCCACGAACTCCTCGACCTCACGCGCCAGCGCGCCCACGCCGATCGCCTGCTTACCACTCTCCGTCATGCGCCCATCGTGGCAGGCTCCTGAGCGGCCGTCTTGTGCGCCCGGTTTGGGCGGTTCAGGGAACTCAGGAGGCCATCCGTAGAGTTAGGTATCCAGGGGCGGTCGGCGAGCCTGCCGGCGCCGCGCCCCGGCGTACGAAGATTTACGACAACAGGAGCGTGTGCAGTGGCCACTCGGCCCCCCGTGAGCCTGCCGAAACTGTCCAAACGAAGCCGGATACTGCTGGTCATCGCGGCCGTTGTCGTGCTGGCGCTGCTACTGGGGGCGAGGCTCCTCGACACCTATGTCGACTGGCTGTGGTTCGGCGAGGTCGGCGCCCGGAACGTGTTCACCACCGAGCTGTACACCCGGATCGGGTTGTTCTTCGCGATCGGGTTGCTGGTCGGCGGCATGCTCGCGCTCAGCCTCGCCATCGCCTACCGCACCCGGCCGGTGTTCGTGCCGGTGTCCGGCGCCGACGACCCGCTGGCCAGGTACCGCTCCACCGTGGTGGCGCGCATCCGGCTGTTCGGCATCGGCATCCCGGTGGTCGCCGGCGTCATCGCCGGGTTCTCCGGGCAGGACGCCTGGCAGCGCGTCCAGCTCTACTTCAACGGCACGAACTTCGGCCAGACCGATCCCGAGTTCGGCAACGACGTCGGCTTCTACGCCTTCGACCTGCCGTTCTACAACTGGTTGCTGGGCTGGCTGTTCGTCGCGATCGCGGTGGCCTTCGTCGGCGCCCTGCTCGCGCACTACCTGTTCGGCGGCATCCGGCTGGCGGGCAAGGGCGGGCAGATGGCCGGCCCGGCCCGCGTGCAGCTGGCCATCATCATCGGCACGTTCGTGCTGTTCAAGGCGGTCGAGTACTTCCTCGACCGGTACAACCTGCTCTTCTCCGACCGCAACGCCCCGCTGTTCTACGGTGCCACCTACACCGACCTGAACGCGGTGCTGCCGGCGAAGCTGATCCTGCTGTGCATCTCGGTGTTCTGCGCGATCGCCTTCTTCGTCGGCGCGTTCCTGCGCAACATCCAGCTCCCGGCGATCGCGCTGGTGCTGCTGATCCTGTCCGGCATCCTGGTTGGCGCCGCCTGGCCCGCCGTGCTGGAGCAGTTCTCGGTGCGCCCGAACGCGAACGACAAGGAAGCGCAGTCGATCCAGCGAAACATGGACGCCACGAAGTTCGCGTTCGACTTGGGGGACGTCAAGTACGACGCCTACACGGGCAAGACCACGGCCACCCCGGCCGAGGTGCGGGCGGACAAGGGCACCATCCCGAACATCCGCCTGCTCGACCCGGACGTGCTGACCCCGACCTTCACCCAGCGCGTCGGCCGGGAGAACTTCTACGGCTTCCCGGAGAAGCTGGACGTCGACCGCTACGAGGTCAACGGCAAGCGGCAGGACTACATCGTCGCCGCGAAGGAGATCAAGACCGAGGGGCTCGCGGAGAACCAGCGGACCTGGATCAACCGCCACCTCGTCTACACCCACGGGAACGGCTTCGTCGCGGCTCCCGCGAACACCATCGACCGCGCGGTCGGGGATGCCACCGCCACCGGGCAGGGCAACTCCGACGGTGGTTATCCGATCGCCACCACCAGTGACACGGTCAACCCGACCGGCTCCGGCATCCGGGTCGACGAGGCCCGCGTCTACTACGGCGAGCTGGCCACCGACTACGCGATCGTCGGCGGGCAGCAGGGCAAGGCGCCGGGTGAGTTCGACACCGCCTCCGACCGGAGCTACCTCTACAAGGGTTCCGGCGGCGTGCCGATCGACGGCTGGTTCAACCGCCTGGTCTTCGCGGCGAACGAGGGGGAGCGCAACATCCTCTTCTCCGACGCCATCAGCGAAGGCTCGAAGATCATGTACAACCGCGACCCGCGGGACCGCGTCAGCAAGGTGGCCCCGTGGCTGACCGTGGACGGGGACCCGTACCCGGCGGTGATCGACGGCAAGATCCAGTGGATCGTCGACGGCTACACCACGATGAACAACTTCCCGTACGCGCAGCAGACCCAGCTGGGCGCGGCCACGCAGGACTCGCTTTCCGGGGTGGCGAGGCAGCAGAACAGCTCGCTGAACTACATCCGGAACTCGGTCAAGGCCACCGTGGACGCGTTCAACGGCACGGTGACGCTGTACGCGCTGGACGACAACGAGCCGGTGCTGAACGCCTGGAAGAACGTGTTCCCCGGCACCGTGAAGCCGAGCTCGGAGATCTCGCAGAGCCTGCGTGAGCACTTCCGGTACCCGGAGGACATGTTCAAGGTGCAGCGCGAGCTGCTGTCGAAGTACCACGTCGGCAGCCCGCAGGAGTTCTTCTCGACCCAGACGTTCTGGAGCGTGCCGCCGGACCCGACCAAGGAGGGTGGCCTCGACCCGAGCGCGAACGGGCCGAAGCAGCCGGCGTACTACGTGATGGCGCAGGCGCCGGGCGACACCGAACCGAAGTTCCAGCTGACCAGTTCGCTGACCGCGTTGCAGCGGCAATACCTGGCGGCGTGGGTGTCGGTGTCCTCGGAACCGGAGGACTACGGCCAGATCAGAGTCCTGCGGCTGCCCAGTGACGGCAGCAACCAGAACGACGGTCCGGTGCAGGTGCAGAACCGGTTCCAGAGTGACCCGGACTTCGCCGAACAGCGGACGCTGCTGGGCAACCAGAGCGTCAACGTGATCCCCGGCAACCTGCTGACGCTGCCGCTGGCGGACGGGTTCATCTACGTCGAACCCATCTACATCCAGCAGCGGAACGCGAACAGCTTCCCGCAGCTGGCCCGCGTGCTCGTCTCGTACGGGTCGAAGGTCGGGTTCGCGCCGACGCTGAACCAGGCGCTCGACGAGGTGTTCGGACCGGGTACCGGTGACGCGGCGACCGGGCCGACGCAGCCGACCACGCCGCCGGCGACACCACCGCCGGCGACCGATCCGAACTCTCCGCCGCCGTCGGCCCCGCCGTCGACGCCGGGGCAGAACGTGCCGTTGCCGCCGAACACCGGCAACCCGCAGATCGATCAGGCGGTCGCCGACATCGACGCGGCGCTGACCAGGTTGAAGGCGGCGCAGCAGGCGGGTGACTTCGTCGCGCAGGGCCAGGCGCTCTCCGACCTGGAGGCCGCGGCGACCCGGTACGAGCAGGCGAAGGCGGCGGCTCAGCCGCCTGCCGGGGGGTAGGTCGGCAACCTTTGGGGCACCCGCTTTGCACCCCCGGGAAACCGGGGAGTAAGGTAGGTGTCACAACGCGGGGTGGAGCAGCTCGGTAGCTCGCTGGGCTCATAACCCAGAGGTCGCAGGTTCAAATCCTGTCCCCGCTACAGAGGGAAAGAGGGTCGTGTCCACGGACACGGCCCTCTTTCGTATTTCCGGGAGGGGTCATCGTGCGGGCCAGCAGGCTGGTGTCGATGTTGCTCTTGCTGCAGGCACGCGGCCGGATGACCGCGCGGGAGCTGGCCGGGGAACTCGAAGTCTCCGTGCGCACGATCTACCGCGACGCCGAGTCGCTGCACGCCGCCGGGATCCCGCTGTACGGCGACGCCGGGCCGGCGGGCGGGTACCAGTTGCTCGACGGCTACCGCACACGCCTGACCGGGCTCACCGCCGAAGAGGCCGAGACGCTGTTCCTCACCGGCTTGCCGGGGCCCGCGGCGGAGCTGGGGCTGGCGCAGGTGGCCGGGGCGGCTCAGCTCAAGGTGCTCGCCGCGATGCCTGCCGAGCTCCGTGAGCGCGCGGGACGCATCGCCGCGCGGTTCCACCTGGACGCCCCCGGCTGGTACTCCGACGCCGAGGAGACGCCCCACCTCGCGGCCGTCGCCGAGGCGGTGTGGACGCAGCGGGCCCTGCACGTCCGGTACCGCCGCTGGCGCGAGCCCCGGGACGTCGAGCGCACGCTCCACCCGTACGGCCTCGTGCTCAAGGCCGGTCGCTGGTACCTCGTGGCGGGCAGCGGCGAGCGGATCGCCACCTACCGGGTGAACCAGATCCTCGACAGCACTGAAGGCGACAGTTTCGAACGTCCGGCGGACTTCGATCTCGCCGCGTACTGGTCCTCCTACCGCGCCGACTTCCTCGCCAGGAGGCAGCGCGGCGAGGCCGTGATCCGGCTGTCCCCGTCGGGTGTGGAGCGTTTCCCGGACAACTACGCGGCCGACGTCGTCAAGGCGTTCGCCGAGTCCGCGGGCGAGCCGGGGGAGGACGGCTGGGTGACCGGCACGATCCCGATGGAATCGGCCGAGCACTCCGCGGGCGATCTGCTCCGGCTCGGTCCTGAAGTCGAGGTGCTCGAGCCGGCGGAGTTGCGCGCGCGGATCACCGATCTGGTCAACGGGCTTTCCCGGATCTACGCCGGCTGACCCGTCCGGTCCGCTGTGGACAGTGCGGGCACCGGGCAGGAAGCGCAGCCGGACCGCGTCCGCGCGTGGTAGGCGATCGCCGCGACGCCGATGCCGAGGCCCCACGCCAGGTAGCCGAGCACCGCGAGCCAGAGGAAGAGCGCCTGTTCGATCGGTGCACCGGAGATCCAGTCGACGAGGAGCTCGACGAGACCGAACGCGCCGAAGTAGGACACGAGGCCGAGGGCGAACAACGCGGCCGGGAGCAACAGCACCAGGCGCGGCACGCGACGGCCGGCGAGTGGCAGCACCCAACGCGGCCAGACCTCGCCCCAGCGGTGTACCAGCGCCAGCGGCAGCAGCGTGCCACCGGCCAGCATGCCGCCGACGAAGATCCACCACGACGGACTCATTTCCAGCGGGATTTGGTCCTGGTAAAGGGTTTGCGCGCCGAATCGGAGCACGCACCCGGCGACTGCGGCGTACCCGGCCACCAGCGCCCACCTCGGGCGGACGGTCAGTCGGCTGACTCCGCCGACCCGTCCGCAGTCGGGGCAACCACCGCGCAGCTGCCGCCGGAGCGCGACCGCGAGCCTGGCGAACGCGAGTCCGCTCAGCGCGCAGCCGAGTCGCAGGAGGAACGGCCGGAGTTCGAAGGGGAGATCGAGTCCGGGCAGGGCGAGGGCGACCAGGTCGAGCACGAGCACGAAGCCCAGCGCCGACAACGTCGCCGCGACCACCCAGCCCGCCAGCACCACGGCGCGGCTGACCCGCGGCGCGAAGGCCACCAGTGCGCCGAGGGTGCACACGGCCGCTACGGCCCAGGCGGGGACCGCGGACAGGTCCGCGTGGCGGACCCCGCCGGGAGGCGCCACGAACAGCCGAACGGCTCCGTAGCCGAGGATCCAGCAGCCGAGGGCGACTGCCCAGCGGCGCGTGCTTGTCGTGTTCACCGGCTCAGCGTCGGCTGCGCGGGGGTCGCGGCGCTTCCGCCTCGCGGAGGAGAGGACTCCCCCTCAGGTGGGAAATCTGCCCTCGACCTGCGAAAACAGGCTTAAGTACCCCCGGTGTGGAGCGGGGGGAAGCGCCCTGTAATCTTGTTTTTGCAACGCGGGGTGGAGCAGTTCGGTAGCTCGCTGGGCTCATAACCCAGAGGTCGCAGGTTCAAATCCTGTCCCCGCTACCACCAGAGGGGCCCGGTTCGTTTCGACGAACCGGGCCCCTCTTTGTTGTCTCCGCCCTCGGGGCCGGTGCCGGGAGCGCTCGCGCTCCGTGTCCGCCCGTGTGCCCGCGGTGGCCGCCGAGTCCATATTGGGCTGTAGGGGTGGCGAGTGGACAGTCCTTCTCGCACGGGGTGCGTGTATTCGCACCTGGTGCAAGTTTTGTGGACACAGGAACGTGACCTAGCTGAACGAACCGGCGGTCGAACCGCCACCCGACCGAGCGGTGTGGTGCCGTTTCACCTGGTCAGCGCCCTGTGCGCAGCTGTCACCTCAAGTTGACGTTGGGTGTGTGTCCATTATGGACTGATCGACGGACTAGGCCGAAAGGGGGTTTTCCGGCCGAAGTGAACTAGCCATTGTGGACTGAACGGCTGGCCACTGTGGACAGAACTGGGGCGGAGTGGGAACGTAGAAGGCGTGTCCGATTTGAATGCAACAGCCGCAGCCCTGCTCGGTCTGCTCCACGACGGCCCGGCCACCGGCGGGCAGCTCGTCGCGGGAGCGGAGGAACGATTCGGCGCCTTCTTCAGCGTCACGCGCAGCCAGGTGTACCGGGAACTCCCGGCACTGGCGAAGGAAGGCCTGGTCCGTCTCGGCAAGCAGGGACCGCGCTCCAGTCAGCAGTACGTCATCACCGCCGCGGGCAAGAAGGCCTTCAAGGCGTGGCTGTCTTCGGACGCCGGGCCCGACCACCTTCGCAGCCCCCTGATCCTCCGCCTGGTGCACGCCGGCACCTTGACGGCCAAGCAGCGCTCGAGCCTCGTCGAGCAGGCCCGTGGCGCCTACGCCGAGGACCTCGACGCGGCCAAGGCGGCGATCAAGGCGGCCGAGGACCCCTACGCGAAGGCGGTGGCCGAGTTCGGCCAGGCGCACGCGAAGGCGGCCCTCAAGCTGGTCGACGCGATCCCGCAGGCCTGAACGGCGGAATTCGCGGCCGGTTGTGCGCAACCGGCCGCGAACGCCGCCGGGGATTCCCGTAACGTGGGGCGGCGTGAGCGTCGAGTTTGAAGCAGAGCTGAAGGATGTCGCCGGCACGCTGGCCCAGATCGAGTCGGTGATGGATCTGGAAGCGTTGCGGGTCGACGTCGCCTCGCTGGAGCAGGAGGCGTCGAAACCCGATCTCTGGGACAACCCGGAGGCCGCGCAGAAGGTCACCAGCCAGCTCTCGCACAAGCAGAACGAGCTGCGCCGGGTGTCCGAGCTGCGCCAGCGGGTGGACGACCTCGGGGTGCTCTACGAGCTGGCCGAGGCGGAGGACGACACCGCCAGCAAGGCCGAGGCCGAGAGCGACCTCGTCAAGCTGCGGCAGGAGATCGCCGCGCTCGAGGTGCGCACCCTGCTCTCCGGTGAGTACGACGACCGCAACGCCGTGGTGACCATCCGGTCCGAGGCGGGCGGCGTCGACGCGGCCGACTGGGCCGAGATGCTGCTGCGCATGTACATCCGCTGGTCGGAGCGGCACGACTACCCGACCGACGTCTACGACATCTCCTACGCCGAAGAGGCGGGGATCAAGTCGGCCACCTTCAAGGTGAGCGCCCCGTACGTCTACGGCACGCTCTCGGTCGAGCAGGGCACGCACCGGCTGGTGCGCATCTCGCCGTTCGACAACCAGGGCCGCCGCCAGACCTCCTTCGCCCACGTCGAGGTGCTGCCCGAGGTCGAGGAGGTCGACCACGTCGACATCCCGGAGAAGGACATCCGCGTGGACGTCTTCCGGTCCTCCGGCCCCGGCGGGCAGAGCGTGAACACCACCGACTCGGCCGTGCGCATCACGCACGCGCCGACCGGCATCGTGGTCTCCTGCCAGAACGAGAAGTCGCAGCTGCAGAACAAGGCGGCCGCGATGAAGGTGCTCCAGGCCAAGCTGCTGCAGCGCAAGAAGGAAGAGGAGCGCGCCGAGATGAACGCGCTCAAGGACGGCGGCTCCAGCTGGGGCAACCAGATGCGCTCCTACGTGCTGCACCCGTACCAGATGGTCAAGGACCTGCGCACCGAGTTCGAGGTGGGCAACCCCAGTTCCGTGCTCGACGGCGACATCGACGGCTTCCTCGAGGCCGGTATCCGCTGGCGGAAGCAGAGCGAACACGCCTGAACCCCGTTCGGGTGGTGGGCAACTTAGGCTTAACGGGTGACCTGAGTAGGATGACGCACCGTGATCCGGCTCGAAGAGGTATCCAAGGTCTACAAGACCTCGACCCGCCCGGCCCTCGAACGGGTGTCCGTCGAGGTGGACAAGGGCGAGTTCGTCTTTCTCATCGGCCCGTCGGGGTCCGGTAAGTCGACGTTCCTCCGGCTGCTCCTCCGCGAGGAGGTGCCGTCCCAGGGCCGTGTGCTGGTCTCCAACTTCGACGTCGCCAAGATGGCCCGGCGCAGGGTCCCCCGCCTGCGCCAGACCATCGGCTGCGTCTTCCAGGACTTCCGGCTGCTGACCAACAAGACCGTCGCGGAGAACGTGGCGTTCGCGCTCGAGGTGATCGGCAAGCCGAAGCAGACCATCCGCAAGGTGGTGCCCGAGGTCCTCGAACTGGTCGGCCTCGACGGCAAGGCCGACCGCCTGCCCAACGAACTCTCCGGTGGTGAGCAGCAGCGCGTGGCGATCGCGCGTGCCTTCGTCAACCGGCCGCTGGTGCTGCTCGCCGACGAGCCGACCGGGAACCTGGACCCGGACACCAGCCAGGACATCATGCTGCTGCTGGAGCGGATCAACCGCACCGGTACCACCGTGCTGATGGCCACCCACGACCACTCGATCGTCGACTCGATGCGCCGCCGCGTGGTCGAGCTGCAGCTCGGCCGGGTCGTGCGCGACGATGCCCGCGGGGTCTACGGCGTCGGCCGCTGACCGCCGTACCGCCGCACCCCCCTCGCCCCCGACCCCCAAGGGACAGCCACCCCGATGCGTGCCAGTTTTGTGTTCAGCGAGGTCGTCACCGGCTTGCGCCGGAACATCACGATGACCATCGCGATGGTGATCACCACGGCGGTTTCGCTCGCCATGCTGGGCGGCGGTCTGCTGATCGTCACCACCATCGACAAGATGCAGACGAACTACCAGGACGACGTCGAGGTCACCGTCTACTTCACCGACGACGTCAGCGCCAGTGACGCCAACTGCTCGCAGCAGCTGTGCTCCGGCCTCCGCACCGAGCTGGACAGCAGGCCCGGCGTCGACTCCGTGGTGTTCGAGAACCGGCAGGACGCCTTCGAGCGGTTCAAGCGGATCTTCGAGGGCCAGCCGGAGCTGGTCGAGCTGGCGCGCCCCGAGTCGCTGCCCGCCTCGCTGCACATCAAGCTCGAAGACCCGAGCCGCAGTGACGTGATCGTCAAGGAGTACACCGGCCGTCCCGGGGTGGACAAGGTCGACGACCAGAACGTGTTCCTCGAGCGGTTCTTCAACGGGCTCAACGTTTTCCGGAACATCACCTTCGTGGTCGCGCTGCTGCAGGCCTTCGCCGCGTTGTTGCTGATCTCCAACACCATCCAGGTCTCGGCGTTCACCAGGCGGACCGAAGTCGGCATCATGCGCCTGGTCGGCGCGACGCGGTGGTACACGCAGCTGCCCTTCCTTCTGGAGGCGGTGGTCGCCGGCGTGGTCGGCGCGATCCTCGCCATCGTCTTCCTGCTGGTGGGCAAGATGTTGTTCTTCGACACGCTGCTGACCTCGGCGGGCGGGATCATCCCGCAGGTGACCACACTGGACGTGTTGTTCCCGGTGGCGCCGATCCTGCTGGGGGTGTCCATCCTGATTTCCGCGGTCACCGGGTACGTCACGCTGCGTCTGTACGTGCGGCATTAATGCCGGTGTCGTGCGGATGAGAATCACGTAGAGTTGTCATCATGCCCAAGGAACGTGGTCACAAGGTGATCGTGTCGAACCGCAAGGCTCGGCACGACTACTCCATCCTCGACACCTACGAAGCCGGTCTCGTGCTCGTCGGTACCGAGGTGAAGAGCCTGCGTGACGGCAAGGCCTCACTGGCCGACGCGTTCGCCACGGTGGACGACGGCGAGGTGTGGCTGCGCAACGTGCACATCCCCGAGTACGTGCAGGGCACGTGGACCAACCACATGCCCCGCCGGACCCGGAAGCTGTTGCTGCACAAGGGCGAGATCGAGAAGCTGATCGGCAAGACCAAGGAGAGCGGGCTCAGCCTGGTCCCGTTGTCGATGTACTTCAAGGACGGCAAGGTCAAGGTCGAACTGGCGCTGGCCAAGGGCAAGAAGGCCTGGGACAAGCGCCAGGACCTGGCCAAGCGCGACGCCGACCGCGAGGTGCGCAAGGCGATGGGCCGCGCGCTGAAGGGCCGGTACTGAGCGGCACCGGCCCGGAGTCCGATGCGGACGTCCCGGGCTGGGTGCGCTCGCTCGGCCTGCCCGGGCTGGTCGACCTGCACGTGCACTTCCTGCCCGAGCGGGTGATGGCGAAGGTCTGGTCCTACTTCGACCAGGCCGAGCGCCACTACGGCACCCCGTGGCCGATCCACTACCGGCTGCCCGAGGCGGAGCGGCTGGACGTGCTCCGCTCGCTCGGGGTGCTGCGGTTCGCGCCGCTGGTCTACCCGCACAAGCCGGGCATGGCCGAGTGGCTCTCGGAGTGGGCGCTGGACTTCGGCGCGCGCGTGCCGGAGGCGGTGCCCACCGCGACCCTGTACCCGGAGCCGTCCGCCGCGTCCTATGTGGACTCGGCGGTCCGCGCCGGTGCCCGCTGCTTCAAGGCCCACGTCCAGGTCGGGGCCTACGACCCGCGCGACGACCTGCTCGACAAGGCCTGGGGCACGCTGGCCGACGCCGGGCTCCCGGTGGTGGTCCACTGTGGACACGGCCCGCTGCGGGGCGTGCACACCGGGCTGGACGTGTTCGGCGCGGTCCTCGAACGGCACCCCCGGCTGACCGCGGTGCTGGCCCACGCCGGCATGCCCGAGTACGAGGCGGCGGTCGAGCTGGTGCGGCGGTACCCGAACGTGTACCTCGACACCACCATGGTCGGCGTGCCGTTCACCGAGGCGATGATGCCGAAGCCGGCCGGCTGGGTGTCCAGCCTGGCCGGCCTCGGTGAGCGGGTGGTGCTGGGCACCGACTTCCCGAACATCCCGTACTCCTACGCGACCCAGTTGCGGGCCGTCGCCTCATGGGCGGCTGCCGACGACCGGCTGGGGGAGCAGTTCCTGCGGCAGGTGCTGCACGACACCCCGGCGCGCCTGCTGGGCCTTGAGCCGTAGCGGCTTGCCCGCCAGCAGGAAGGCCGCGGTGACACCGAAGACCCATGGCAGCGGCCCGGCCAGCTGACCGCTGTCGGGAGGTGTGGTGAAGCCGGTCGCGGCCAGGCCGAGGAGCCCACCGGAGGCGACCAGCCCGGCCAGCACCAGTTGCGCGGTCGGGGCGATCGGGCCGCCGTCGAGCTTGCGGACCTCGAAGCGGGCGAAGACGCGCAGCAGCGCGGCCAGCACGAGGCCGGTCGCGGCCAGCCAGAGGGGGGCCGCGGCGAGCCAGGCGATGCTGCCGGGTTCCGGGGTCCGGTAACCGAAGCCGAGCACCGACACCCCGGCGACGACCACCAGTGCGGGCATGTGCCACAGGTACACGCTCATGAACCGCGGGCCGAGCCAGCGCAGGGCGGCCGCCACCGGCGGGCGCACGGCCCAGCGGACGATGGCCGGGCGCAACGCGAGCAGCAGGCCGATCTGCCCCACGGCCAGCGCGGCCAGCAGCACGCTCGGCGGGCTCATGTTCGACACCGGCGCCCCGGGCATGCCGATCATGCTCGCCGGGTACGGGCCGAAGGCGACCATCAGCGCGGTGACCCCGAAACCGGCGGCGGACATGGTCAGCGCGCCACGCCTGCCGAGCGATCCGAGGCGGCCGTCGGCGTAGAGGAAGCCGATCTGGTGCACGGCGAGCCAGACGAACACGGCGTTGGCGTACCCGATCAGGCCGAGGTCGTTGAAGCGGGCCACGTCCACGAGCACCCCGGCGACGGCCATGACCACCGGCACCCGCAGACCCCAGCGCCGGTGTGCCGCGGCCATCAGCGGCGTGACCAGGACGGTCACCAAGTACACCGCGAGGAACCAGAGCAACTGCGCGGCGATCGCGCCGGCCACTTCCAGCGGTTGCTCGGGGATGCCGAAGGCACGCAGCAGTTCGGGCACGACGAGCCAGACCATGAACAACGGCAGCGCGGGCAGGAGGAGCCGCTGCACGCGCGCGGCCAGCCAGTCACGGCTGCTGGTGGCGGCGTTCAGCGAGATCAGGTTCGCCGCCCCACCGGCGAAGAACACCAGCGGCATCACCTGGGACAGCCAGGTGATCACCCACCAGCCGGGGGTGGCCAGCGCGTTCCCGGTGGCCAGTCGCCCGTCCGCGTACCCCAGTACCGGCATCAGCCAGTGCTGGCCGACCACACCGGCGATCGCGGCGGCCCGCACGACGTCGAGGAAGAGGTCCCGTTTCGGACGGGTTGTGCTCGTCTGCATGACTGAAGAGCCTGGTCGAGCCGGCCCTTCGGCACAGCGGGGTGAGCCGCCGTTTCCGTGTTCGGGTTTTCCTAGTTCTGTGGTGGGGTTGGCCCTACCTCGCCGGCCGGGCGCAGGCGGTACTCCCAGCCGCTCTCGGCGTTGTAGTCGAGTTCGTAGTGGGTCTCGATCTTGGGGCCGTCGTGGAGGTGGACGTGCCGCATCACGGTGCCGCGCACCGGTTCGGTGTCACCGATCTCCTGGATCCGGCCGTCGAGCGGGCCGCCGAAGAAGCGGACGCACTCTTCTGAGTGTGCGGACAATCCGTTCTCCTCCTCACCGGCGACAGCGTCCGCTAATGGTAGGTGAGGTGATCGAGCGGTGCCGCCCTCAGACGGGTGAGCTTGGGTGTCCCCGGTGGCGGCTCAGCCGCGTTCGAGGTAGGTGAGCACGGCGCGGACCCGGCGGTGTTCCTCGGCGGAGACCTCCAGGCCGAGCTTGGCGAAGATGTTGCCGATGTGCTTCTCCACCGCGCCGTGCGAGACGACGAGGGTGCCGGCGATCGCGGTGTTCGACAGGCCCTGCGCCATCAACCCGAGCACCTCCGACTCGCGCGCGGTGAGCGCGTCGAGCGGGTTCTTGCGGCCGCGTGCCATCAGCTGGGCGATCACGTCGGGATCGATCGCCGTGCCGCCGCCGGCGACCCGCCGCACCGCGTCGAGGAAGTCGGAGACGTCCGCGACGCGCTCCTTGAGCAGGTAACCGACTCCGCCTGCCCCACCGGACAGCAGTTCCACCGCATAGCTTTCCTCCACATACTGCGAAAGCACCAGCACGGGTAGTCCGGGGATCAGCTCACGCGCGCCGAGCGCGGCCCGCAGCCCCTCATCGGTGAAGGTCGGCGGCATCCGCACGTCGACGATCGCCAGCGCGGGACGGTGTTCCTTGACCGCGACGAGCAGGTCGTCGCCGTTGTCCACGGCGGCCACCGTCTCGATGCCCTCGTCGGCCAGCAACCGCTGGAGCCCCGCTCGCAACAAGACCGCGTCCTCGGCGATGACGACACGCATAGTCCTTCAGGCTCCCCGGGTACGGGCCTGCTCACCAGGTGCACGGCAGGTCCGAGCGGACCACCGTGGGGCCACCCGGCGGGCTGACGACGGTGATGACGCCGTCAATCGTGGCAGCCCGGTCGGCCAGGCCCGCGAGCCCACCCCCACTGCGCACCTCGGCACCGCCGTGACCGTTGTCGGTGATCTCCACGATCACCCGGTCGTCGGTGCGCCAGACCTTCACCACCGCCTGCGTGGCACCGGAGTGCTTCGCGATGTTGGTCAGCGTTTCGCCCACGATGAAGTACGCCGTGGTCTCCACCGCGGCGGGCGGGCGCGGCTGGACGTCCACCGAGACCTCCACCGGTACCGGGGACTTCGCGGCCTGCGCCGAGAGCGCCGCGTCGAGGCCGCGGTCGCCGAGCACGGCCGGATAGATGCCGCGCGCCAGGTCCCGCAGTTCGGAGACGGCGAGCTTCGCGTCCGAGTGCGCTTCGTCGATCAGCTCGCGCACCGCTTCCGGGTCGCTCCCGAACTTCGACTTCGCGCGGCCGAGGCTCATCGCCACGGACACCAGCCGCTGCTGCGCGCCGTCGTGCAGGTCGCGCTCGATCCGGCGGCGTTCGGCCTCGGCGGCGTCCACACCACGGGCCCGCGAGGCCTGCAGGTGCTCGGCCTTGGCGGCCAGTTGCTGGTTGCGCGGCGGGCCGAGCAGGGAGAGCGCGAGGTTGCCGTGCAACCAGGCGACCCACGGCAGCACCCAGACCGCGATCGGGAAGAGCACGATCCCCGCGATGCCGAGCACGAACTCCAGGACACCCAGCGGCAGCGCCAGCATCAGGTAACCGAAGTCGCGCCAGGTGGTCTGGTCCGTGAGGCGGGTGCGCCAGCGCTGGAGCCAGGTGCCCTCCTGCGGCAGGCGCACGGCGTCGGGCAGCGGGGTGTCCAGCATGGTGCGGACCCAGCGGCGCTCCACGTCGCCGAACCAGCGGGTCAGCCCGGTGACCAGCACCAGCAGCGGGACGCCGACCCAGATCACCACCGTGCCGATGCCCACCGCGGCCAGCGTCACCAGCAGCACGAACTGGACCAGGCGCAGGGGGAAGCTGCCGACCATGAAGCCGACGACCTTCGGCCAGTGCGGCTTCGGCTGCGTGAACGCCGCCCCGTCTGGGGACATCGCCGGTCCTCCCTGCGCAGTGGTGACGACGGTCATCCTGCCACCGTCGACATCGCCGGGGTTCCCGGGAAAGGGACGCGGTCCTCTTCCTCTTCCCGGCGGCTGGTCGGGCCGAGCAGCACCCTGGCGAACCGGGCGTGCCCGGCGGCCAGCCCCCGGGTCAGCGCCACCGAGACCGCCATGAACAACACACCCAGCGCGGCCCACGGCAGCGCCTCGACGGTGGAGTCCACGGTGATCCAGCGCAGGCCCGCGTCGTAGCTGGGGAAGTGGTAGGCACCGGTGGGCAGGTAGCGGAAGTAGATCGGCAGGCCGGCGAAGGCCAGGCTGACCGCCCAGAAGGTGACCACCAGGGTGAACTGGATGATGCCGATCGGGAAGAGCAGGAAGAAGTAGGCCGTGTCGCGCCAGGTGGCGCCGTCGGCCAGCCGAGCCTTCCAGCGCGCCT
This sequence comes from Saccharothrix sp. AJ9571, assembly GCF_021725495.1. Classification (NCBI taxonomy): domain Bacteria; kingdom Bacillati; phylum Actinomycetota; class Actinomycetes; order Pseudonocardiales; family Pseudonocardiaceae; genus Saccharothrix; species Saccharothrix sp. AJ9571. The sequence continues at coordinate 3,896,786 of NZ_CP091382.1, forward strand.
TCTGGCCGCCTTCCGGCAGCGCCCGGTAGGGCACCGGGATGTAGCTGTCGAGCATGGCGTAGACGCGGGCGCGCTCCACCCGGGCGGCGCCGCGGGCGATCAGCACGGCCAGCGCGGCGATCGGCAACCCCACCCAGACGATCGCGGTGGAGACACCGGAGACGAAGAGGGTGAAGAGGAACACGAAGCCGAGGATGCCGAGCGGGAGGTTCATCAGCAGGAAGCCCAGCGACCCCGCGAACCGCGGACGCGACCGGCTGCCGTCCTGCTCGACCTGTGCCGTTGTCATGGCTGGTTCCCTTCAGACGTCCGTTGCGCTTACCGGACAAGCTTCGCCGGAAAGGGGGCTGCGCGGCCATGGTGCGCACGGGTATCCCGGGGGTAGGGACAACCCCACCACGGCGCCGGAATACCGGGTTGCGCGAGGGCGTTATGATGGACAGGTTCGTAGCGACAACCCACCAGGGGGTGAACGGTTTCGACTTTGGACGTCGATTCGAGGGAAGCGTGCCGGTGCAGGCGAGAGACCACCGTAAGCGTCATCGCAAACCAATAAGCGCCAAGGCCAATAGCCAGCGCGACTACGCCCTCGCCGCCTGAGCGAGCGCGCAGTCTGTCGGCCCGGGAGTGCCTCCGTCCCGGTCGCCGGCATCAGCTAGGAGGCTCTACCGCCGGACCCGGCCACGGGGTCCGGTTGGGAAACCAACAGTGGCTGGGCCCGTCACATCGGCTTGTTCGCGTGATCGATGGGGCCGAGTAGAGGCATAGCGGACTGCGCACGGAGAAGCCTTGTTGAGGCGCCAGAGGACCCGGGTTCAATTCCCGGCACCTCCACTTCGTCGACGGCGGGTGCTCGTGGTGAGCACTCGCCGTTGACTTGTGTTCGGGGTGTTTATCTGGGGGCCTGGCCCCCAGACCCCCGGCCAGGGGGCTTGCCCCCTGGACCCCCATGGTCGTGGGCGCGATTGCTGTTGGCTTGCGGTGCTTCTCGGCTGCGCCATCGGAGCGGCCTCGGCTGCGCCATCGGCGGCGGCTGCGTCGTGGAGGTTGCGGTGGGTGGGGGGAGTGTTCAGTATGGGGGGATGTTCAGGGAAAATGAACATGCTGGAGTTTTGAACGATTCGTTGTGGGTGGAGCTTCGTCGGCGGCTGGACGAGTTCGGGCTTCGTGGGGAGCCGTCGGCCGGCGGGCTGGAGATCACCACCAGCAGGGGCGTGACCTGGACCTACGGTCTGCGGGTCCAGCCTCGGCTGACGCCGGAGCTGGCGACGGCGGTGCACGTACCCGACTCGCCGCCGACGTTGGTGGTGGCGCCCTCGATCAGCGAGCCGGTGGCCGAGCGGTTGCGCGCCCGCGGCATCGACTACCTCGACACGGCGGGCAACGCCCACCTCGCCTGGGGTGACGTGCTCATCGACGTCCGAGGGCGTCGCAAACCCGCGGTGCGGCGGCCCCAGGTGTCCGCGCGGGGTGCGCGTGCCTTCGGTCGTGCCGGGCTCAAGGTCGGCTTCGTGCTGCTCAGCTGGCCGGAAATGGCGTCGGAGCCACTGCGGGCGCTGGCCAGGGCGAGCGGCGTCTCGCTGGGCACGGCTCAGATGGCCGTCGACGAACTCGCCACCGCGGGCTATCTGTACGAGGGGGCGGACGGTCGTCGGCTGACCCGGGGTGGGGAGCTGCTCAACCGCTGGTCGGAGGCGTATTCGATCGCACTGGGGCCCGCGCTCGCGCTCGGCGAGTTCTCCGCCGAAGACCTCTCGTGGTGGCGGAACTCGGAGTCCGAGCTGGTGCGGGCGGGGGTGCAGGTGGGTGGTGAGGCCGCCGCCTGCCTGATCGATCCGCACCTGCGTCCCGCCTCGCTCACGCTCTACGTCGAGCAGACCCCGCTCGCGCTCATCGGCAAGCACCGCATGGTCCGCGCCGAAGGGACGGGGAACGTGCACCTCCGGCAGCGGTTCTGGCAGGTGCCCGGCGTGGACACCTGGACCGTGCCGTCGACGCTGGTCTACGCCGACCTGCTGGCCTCGGGGGATCCCCGCCAGCGTGACCACGGAGACCGCATCAGGACCAGTGATGATCGACTTACGCGACTCGACCGAACCTGACCTCCTGCTCGCCGCGCGGGTGCTGACGCGCGTCGACGCCGCAGCCCGCGAGGCGGGTGTCGACTACCTCGTGGTGGGCGCGACGGCGCGGACGATCCTGTCGATCGGGCTGGTGGGTGGCCCGCCGGAGCGGGCGACCCGCGACATCGACATCGCCGCCGCGGTGGGCTCGTGGGCCGACTTCGAGCGACTGGCCGCCAAGCTCGAGAGGCGAGGCCGCCACGTGCACGCGTTCCTCGTCGAGGACGTCGAGGTCGACGTGGTGCCCCACGGCGGTATCGAGGGCGAAGACCGCACGATCCTCTGGCCGGACGACCACCGCATGAACGTCCGAGGCCTGAGCGAGGCCGTGGAGGCAGCCGAAACGGTGCTCCTGCCCGGCGGCCTGGAAATCCGGGTTCCGTCGATCCCGGCGCTCGCCCTGCTCAAGCTGCTGACGTGGTGGGAGCGACGGGCCGACACCACGCGCGACGCCATCGACCTGGCGACGATGATCGGCTGGTATTCGACGGGGGAGTACTTCGACCGCCTGTACGACGACGAGGTGGAGACCCTGGCCCGGCACGACTTCGACCCGGCGCCGGCCGGTGCCTGGCTGCTCGGGTCGCAGCTGCCCGGGCTGCTCGACGCGGAGGGTGTGGCGGCGCTGCTCCGGATCGTCGAAGACGAGGACGCGCTCGGATTGCTGGCGCGCGACATGCGCGTCCTTCGTGGGCTGGTTCTCGTGCGCGCGTTGGGTGCGGGCGTCCGCGAAACCGCCCGGCTCTAGGTGTGGAATGGATCGTTCCGTTCTGATACAGTGAGAACAGAACAGAGCATTCCGGTCTAGAGAAGGTGGCGGAAATGGACTACAAGCTGGAGTTGGCGCAGGTACCGGTGTCCGACGTGGATCGTGCCAAGGCGTTCTACGTGGACCAGGTGGGCTTCGTGGCGGATCACGATCACCGCGTCAGCGAGGACCTGCGGTTCGTCCAGCTGACGCCGCCGGGGTCGGCCTGCTCGATCGTGATCGGCAAGGGGGTGACCCAGGCGCCGGTCGGGTCGCAGCCCGGGTTGCAGCTGGTGGTGTCCGACATCGAGGCCGCGCACGCCGAGCTGGCCGGGCGCGGGATCGAGGTGAGCGAGATCCAGGACCTGCCGGGCGGGCCGTTCGTGTTCTTCAGCGACCCGGACGGCAACCAGTGGTCGGTCCAGCAGGGCTCACGGGCGGGCTAGGCCGTCCGGCCAGACGATGGTGACCGGGCGGTTCAGGCGGTGGGCGTGCGCCACGGCGTCCGCCGTGCCCCCGGTGCCGCGGGCCGGGCTGCCGTCCCAGACGGCGACGAGCAGGTCGCTGTGCTCCACCACGAACCTCCCGGCTTCGTCGAAGGCGGCGTCGCAGGCGGTGGCGTGGTCGAGGGTGACCGCGCTCTTCGCCGCGGTGAGCAGGCGCAGGTAGGTATCCCTGGCGGCGCCGCTGAACGTGGCCGAGTAGTCCCGCGACGGGACGACGGCGAACAGCGTGCCGCCCGAGCGCAGGAGCAGTTCGGCGAACAGCTGGTCGGCGCCCTTGGCCAGGCTGCTCAGCCCGATCACCGGTGCGGCCGCTTCGGCCAGCACCGTGTTGATCTTTTCGATGGCGTGCACGCGGGCCGCGCAGGGCAGTTCCCGGTGTCCGCTGATCCCGATGACCGTCATAACGCGCTGAAAGCCGCTCGCGAGGGGCCGTTCGTTACGACTGTGCCGGGACCGTTATCCGGTTTCCCGAATGGGTGAAAGCACGTCCGGTCCGCCACCGTGGTGGGGAGCCTGGTGCTCGTCGAGGTCCTCGGCTTGATCGGCTACTTCTTCTCCTGGCGCGCGATGTGGGTCTCCGGCGGGGCGGCGCTGCTCGTGTTCCTGGCGTGCGCCGCCCTCCGCCGTGCCGCCCGCCAGGTCGACACCATCCTCGAGAACGAACTGGACCGTTAGGCGGCTGCGCGGAATCCGCGCAGGCGCAGGCTGTTGGTCACCACGAAGACCGAGCTGAGCGCCATCGCCGCTCCGGCGATCATCGGGTTCAACAGGCCGGCGGCCGCCAGTGGGAGCGCGGCCACGTTGTAGGCAAAGGCCCAGAACAGGTTCCCCTTGATGGTGCCGAGCGTCCGCCGCGACAGGCGGATGGCGTCGACGGCGGCCCGCAGGTCGCCGCGCACCAGGGTCAGGTCGCTCGCCTCGATCGCCACATCGGTGCCCGTGCCCATGGCCAGGCCCAGGTCCGCCTTCGCCAGCGCGGCGGCGTCGTTGACCCCGTCGCCGACCATGGCGACCACCTTGCCCTCGCCCTGCAGTCGCGCGATCACGTCGGCCTTGTCGCGGGGCAGCACCTCGGCGATCACCTCGGCGATGCCCACCTCGGCGGCGACCGTCTTCGCCACGGCCTCGTTGTCGCCGGTCAGCAGCACCGGCGTCAGCCCGAGTTCCTTCAGCTTCGCGATCGCCTCGGCGGAGGTCGGCTTCACCGTGTCCGCGACGGTGAGCACCGCCCGCGCCCGCCCGTCCCAGCCGACGGCCACCGCGGTCTGCCCGCGCTGTTCGGCTTCCGCCTTGGCCTCGGCGAGCGCTTCCGGCAGGTGCAGGCTCCACTGCGCCAGCAGCGCGACCCGGCCGACCACCACCGCGTGCCCGTCGACCGTGCCCTGCACGCCGAGCCCTTCGACCGCGGTGAAGTCCTCGACCGCGGGCAGTCGGCCCGTCCTGTCCTTGGCGCCGCGCGCGATGGCCTGCGCGATCGGGTGTTCCGAAGCGTCTTCGAGCGCACCGGCGAGCCGCAGCGTCTCCTCGGCCGTGGTGCCCTCGGCCAGGTGGACATCCACCAGGGACATCTGGCCGGTGGTCACCGTGCCGGTCTTGTCCAGCACGACGGTGTCCACCCGGCGGGTCGACTCCAGCACCTCCGGGCCCTTGATCAGGATGCCCAGCTGCGCGCCGCGGCCGGTGCCGACCAGCAGCGCGGTCGGCGTGGCCAGGCCCAGTGCGCACGGGCAGGCGATGATCAGCACGGCCACCGCCGCGGTGAACGCCCCCGAGGCCGACGCGCCCGCGCCGAGCCAGAAGAACAGCGTGCCCACCGCGAGCGCGATGACCACCGGCACGAAGACCGCGGAGATCCGGTCGGCCAGCCGCTGCGCGGCGGCCTTGCCGTTCTGCGCGTCCTCGACCAGCTTCGCCATCTGCGCCAGCTGGGTGTCCGAGCCGACGCGCGTGGCCCGCACGACCAGCCGCCCGCCGGCGTTCACGCACCCGCCGGTGACCGAGTCGCCGGAGCCGACCTCGACCGGCACGGATTCGCCGGTGAGCATGCTCGCGTCGATCGCCGAGCTGCCTTCGGTGACCACGCCGTCGGTGGCGATCTTCTCGCCGGGCCGCACCACGAACCGGTCGCCGACCGCGAGTTCGTCGATCGGGATGCGGACTTCGGCGTCCGCCCGCAGGACCGCGACCTCCTTGGCGCCCAGCTCCAGCAGCGCGCGCAGGGCCGAGCCCGCCCGCCGCTTCGACCGCGCCTCGAAGTAGCGCCCGGCCAGGATGAAGGTGGTGACCCCGGCGGCGACCTCGAGGTAGATGTTGCCGTCACCGCTGGTGCGTTCGATGGTGAATTCGAACGGGTGCGTCATGCCCGGCGTGCCCGCGGTGCCGAACAGCAGCGCGTACAGCGACCAGGCGAACGCGGCGAGCGTGCCGATGGAGATCAGCGTGTCCATGGTCGCCGCGCCGTGGCGCAGGTTGACCCAGGTCGCCCGGTGGAACGGCCACGCCGCCCACACCAGCACCGGCGCGGCGAGGGTGAGCGAGATCCACTGCCAGTACTCGAACTGGATGGCCGGGATCATCGCCAGCGCGATCACCGGCACCGACAGCACGGCCGAGCCGATCAGCCGCTGCCGCAGCGGACGGATCGGGTCATCGTCCACTTCGGACTCGACCGTGGTTTTGTCCTTGCGTGGCACGGTGGCCGCGTAACCCGCCGCTTCCACCTGCTCGATCAGCGCGGTGGGTTCCAGGTCGGCGGGGTAGCTGACCTTCGCCTTCTCCGTCGCGTAGTTGACCGTCGCGGTGACGCCGTCCAGTTTGTTGAGCTTGCGCTCGATCCGGGCGGCGCAGGAGGCGCAGGTCATGCCGGTGATCGCCAGTTCGACCTCGCTGCTGAGGCGTTCCCGCGTTTCCGAACTCATGTCGCGTCCTTACTTCATCCGCCGTGGGAGTGGCCATGCCCGTCGCCCTCGGCGGTGGGCGCCGGTGCCGCCGGAGCCGTGCCTTGGGCCTCGACGGTGAATTCGGCCGTCCGGACCTCGCCGCCGTGCTGGAAATCCAGGAACAGGCGGTAGGTACCGGGGGAGGGTATTTCGGTGTGGAAGTCGATCGCGGGGCCCGCGGTCGCGCTCTCGTCCGGGTGGACGTGGAGGTAGGCGAGGTCGCCGCCGCGCAGCGCGACCAGGTGGCCGTAGGCGCCGAGGTACGGCTCGAGATCGGTGACCTCGCGGCCGTCCTTGGTGACGGTCAGCCGGACCGGTGACGACCGCCCGGCGACCAGGTCGCCGTCCAGCCGCACCCGATAACCGTCCACTTCGGACTCGCGGGCGGGCGGGTACCAGGCAGGCTGGTAGTCGCCCGGCGTCGACAGGTCCACGCCGAGCGTGATGGCCTGCCCGCCGGTCGGCTTGAAGTCGGCGTACATCCGGTAGCTGCCCGCCTGCGGGAGGCTGAGCTGGATCCACCACGAGCCGTCGGCGGCGAGTTGCGGGTGGAGGTGCTGGAAGCCCGCGGTGTCGCGGCGCACCACGATCAGGTGCATGCGCTTCTCGTGCTCCACGTCGTACGCGGTGACCGGCGCGCCGTCCGGGCCGAGCACCCGGAAGGTGAACGGCTGCGTGGTGCCGGTGGGCAGGGTGGTGGTGGACGGCACGAGGGTGTAGCCGTTCAGCGAGCTGGCCAGCCCGCCGGGCAGCTCGGTCGCCGCGCCGGCGGGCTCGGCCGCGTCGTGGGTGTCGCCGTGCGCCGCCGCCGGTGCCCCGGACGAAGCGGCGACCGGTCCGGCGGCGCCGCCGATGGCCCAGCCACCACCGGCGACCAGGACGAGTGCCGCGCCGTACGCGGAGAGCTTCGCGGCGGTGTTCATCAGCTCGCGGCCACCGCGTAGCCGGCCTCGTCGACCGCGGCACGCACTTCGGCGTCGTCCAGGCCGTTTTCACTCGTGACGGTGACCGCGCCACCGGCCAGATCCACGTCGACCTTGGTCACGCCGCTGATCTTGCCGACTTCTTCGGTCACGGACCGTGCGCAGTGCTCGCAGGTCATCCCGGTCACCGCGTAGGTCGTCTCGGTCATCTTCGTGCGTCCTCTCGGTTGGCTGCCGCTTGACTCGAATGTATACCCTTGGGGGGTACCGTAGCAACTCGAGCGAACAGGACAGGCGGAGGTGCCGTGATGACGGGTGACGCACACCGGCCGGGAGCGAGCTGGGGAATGGCCGCGAGCGCGACGCTGCACTGCCTCACCGGCTGTGCCATCGGGGAGGTGCTGGGCATGGTGATCGGTACCGCGCTGGGATTCTCCAACGTCGCCACGATCGTGTTGGCGGTGGCTCTGGCCTTCGTCTTCGGTTACGCGCTGACCATGCGCGGCGTGCTGCGCTCGGGCGTCGGCTTCCGGCGGGCGCTGCGGGTGGCGCTGGCCGCGGACACCGTGTCGATCGCGGTGATGGAGCTGGTGGACAACGCGGTGATGGTCGCCGTGCCGGGGGCGATGGAGGCCGGACTGGGGCACTGGCTGTTCTGGGGTGCGCTGGCGTTCGCGCTGGCCGTGGCCTTCGTGCTCACCGTGCCGGTGAACAAGTGGCTGATCGGCCGGGGCCTGGGCCACGCGAAGGTGCACGCACACCACCACTGAGTGCCGTGAAAGCCACATTCACGGCATCCGGCGGAGCCCTCTCACGGGACACGAATGTGGCTTTGGGGGCGGATTCGGCCCCCAAAGCCACATTCGTGTCCGATGGCCTCGGGGCGAGTGTGGGGCTCGGCTGCACGAACGTGGGACTCGGGTGTCTGAACGTGGGGTTCGGCTGCGCGAGTGTGGGGTTCGGGTGCGTGAGTGTGTGGGGGTCGGCGGGGGGTTAGGAGCGGACTAGGCGGGCGATGGCTTCGGAGGCTTCTTTGACCTTCGCTTCGGCTTCCTTGCCGCCGGCCGCGGCCGCGTCGACCACGCAGGTGGACAGGTGCTCGTCGAGCAGTTCGAGCGAGAACGCCTGCAGCGCCTTCGTGGCGGCGGAGACCTGGGTGAGGATGTCGATGCAGTACTTGTCCTGCTCGACCATCCGCTGCAACCCGCGGATCTGCCCCTCCACCCGGCGCAGCCGCTTGAGGTACGCCTCCTTCTCGCCGCTGTAGCCGGCCATGCCGCACCCCTTACCTCGATCGTGTCGTCCCCACCATGATACCCAACCCCGGTATGGGGGCCAGCCCGCCGATCGAGGGGTAGGGCCAGCCCCACCCCGGCTACGCCCGCGCACCCCATGGTTCCGGTGCCGTCCGCTCGACATGCTCGTCGCAGCAAGTGAGCGAGGAGAACGCATGAACCAGGAAGTGGTCCGCCTGACCTCCGTGGTCAAGACCTACGGTGGGGAGCGTAACCGCGTCGTCGCGCTCGACGGGGTGACGATCGGGTTTTCGCGGGGGAGCTTCACCGCGGTGATGGGGCCGTCGGGCTCCGGCAAGAGCACGTTCCTGCACTGCGCGGCCGGCCTCGACCGGCCGACGTCGGGCTCGGTGGTGCTCGACGGGCACGAGCTCGGCGGCATGAACGAGGTGGCGCTCACGCGCCTGCGCCGGGAGAGCGTCGGGTTCGTCTTCCAGGCGTTCAACCTGCTTCCGGCGTTGAACGTGCTGGAGAACGTGACGCTGCCGCTGCGCCTGTCCGGGAAGAAGCCGGATCGCCGGGCGGTCGACGAGATCATCGAGCGGATCGGGCTGACCTCGCGTCGCAAGCACCTGCCCGGTGAGCTGTCCGGTGGCCAGCAGCAGCGCGTCGCGATCGCCCGCGCGCTGGTCAGCCGTCCCGCGGTGGTGTTCGGCGACGAACCGACCGGCGCGCTGGACACCCAGACCTCGCTGGAGGTCCTCGGCCTGCTGCGGGAATCCGTCCGGTTCGCCGGGCAGACGATCGTCATGGTCACCCACGACCCGGTCGCCGCCTCGCACGCGGACCGGGTGATCTTCCTCGCCGACGGCCGCGTCGCCGACGAACTGCACGACCCGACCGCCGATCTGGTGGCCGAGCGGATGACCCACCTCGGCGCCTTCGCCGCTGCCAGGGCCGGAGCGCACGCCTGATGTTCCGCATCGCCACGCGCATGCTGCGCTTCCGCAAGGGCGGGTTCACCGCCTCGTTCATCGCGTTGTTCTTCGGTGCCGCCATCGTGCTCGCCTGCGGCGGGCTGATGGAGACGGGCATCCGCTCGGCGGTCCCGCCCGAGCGGTTCGCCGCGGCGCCGATCGTCATCTCCGGCAACCAGCAGATCGACCTGCCGGAGGAGCCCGTCGCCCCGGATGAGGACGACTACGGCAAGGACCGGGACAGCGGGGTGCTGTCCGAGCGCGTCCGCCTCGACGCCGGGTTGATCACCCAGATCGAGAAGATCCAGGGCGTCGAGCGCGCGCTTCCCGACGTCACCTTCGACGTGCACGAGAACGGCCGCCGGCTCCCCGGCCACGGCTGGAGTTCCGCCGAACTGGCGGGGGACTCGCTGGTCGCGGGGGTCGCGCCGACCCGGGCGGGGCAGGTCGCCCTGCCCGGGCACCAACCTGGGGAAACCATCGAACTCGCCGTGCGCGGCAAGGTCGAGCGGTTCACCGTCACCGGGACCACCGCCGGGCCGTCCGTCTTCTTCACCGACGGCGAAGCGAGCCGGTTGCTGGGCAAGGCGGGCGCGGTCGACGCGATCGCCGTGTTCACCACGCCCGGCACCGACGTCGAAGCGCTCCGCGAGCGGGTCGACAAAGCGATCAGCGGCGCCCCCGCGATCTCACTGACCGGGGACGAACGCGGACTGGCGGAGTTCCCCGGTGCGGCCGAGGGCGGCACCGGGCTGATCTCGCTCGCCGGGGTGTTCGGCGGCATGGCCACCACGGTGGCGATCTTCGTGGTGGCCTCCACGCTGGGACTTTCCGTGCAGCAGCGGGGACGGGAACTCGCGCTGCTGCGGGCGATCGGCACCACACCGGGGCAGCTGCGCCGGATGGTGCTCGGCGAGACGATGGTGGTCGGGGTGCTCGCCACCCTGCTGGCGTACTTCCCCGGGCAGTGGCTCGGCGAATTCCTCTTCGAACAGCTGGCAGGCCGCGGTGTGGTCGCCGAGCAGATGATCTACCACCAGGGCTGGATCCCGATGGTGAGCGCGAGCGGCGCGGCACTGCTGACCGCGTTCGGCGCGGCCTTCGTCGCCGGTGGCCGTGCCGCGCGGGCCCGGCCCGCCGAGGCGCTGGCCGAAGCCGCCGTGCAGCGCCGCTGGCTGAGCGCGCCCCGGCTGATCACCGCGCTGCTCTGCCTCGGCGGCGGCATCGCGCTGGTGATCATCACCTTCACCGTGATGACCGGACCGGTCGCGGCGAGCACCGCCGGGCCGACGGTGATGCTGTGGGCGATCGCACTGGCCCTGCTCGGCCCGGGCATCGCGCGGATCGCCATCGCCACCCTGCGCTGGCCGCTGCGCGCGGTCACCGGGCTGAGCGGGCGGCTCGCCCTGCTCAACGCGCGGAACCGCCGGGTCAGGATGGCCGCCGCGATCACGCCGATCATGCTGGCCAGCGGAATGGCGCTGTCGATGATCTACCTGCAGACCACGCAGGGCGCCGCCGGTGAGCGCGCGTTCAGCGAGAACCTGCGGGCGGACACCGTGCTCGCGTCCTCCACCGGCGGGTTCGACCCGTCGCTCGTCGGCACGGTCGCCGAACTGCCGGGGGTGGCCGGGGCGTCCGCGCTGGTGACCAGTTCCGGTTTCATCACCGACTACGACGACGGCTGGCAGGACGACCAGGGCCTCCCGCTGCAGGGCATCACCGCCGAAGGGGCGGGCCAGACGACCGCGACCCCGTTCACCGCGGGCAGCGTCGAGGAACTGCGTGGGAACACCGCCGCGCTGCCCGCCGATCTCGCCGAATCGCTCGGCAAGGGCGTCGGTGACACCGTCACTCTCCGTTTCGGAGACGGTGCTCAAACCGACGTGCGGATCGCCGGGTTGCTCGGCGGCCGGCCGGGCTACGAGATCGCGCTGGTGCCCGCGAGCCTGCTCGTGCCGCACACCGACGCGGGCACCGTGCCGCAGATCCTGGTGAAGGCCGAACCGGGCGCGGACCTCGCGCCGGCGCTCGCCGGACTGGCCGGGCGCGTGCCGGGACTGGTGGTCGCCGACCGGGCCACGGTCACCGCGGCGAACACCGAACAGCAGGACATCGGGGCGTGGGTGAACTACCTGCTGGTCGCGATGATCGTCGGGTACACGGTGATTTCCCTGGTCAACACCCTGGTGCTGGCCACGGCCGAGCGGCGGCGCGAGTTCGCGCTGCAGCGGCTGGTCGGCTCGACGCGTGGTCAGGTGCTCCGGATGACCGCGGTGGAGGCGGTGCTCGTCGCCGTCGCCGGGATCGTGCTGGGCGGCTTCGTCTCGCTGACCACCCTGGTCCCGTTCAGTCTCGTCATCAGCGACACGCCGGTGCCGGCCGGGCCGATCGGGGTGCTGCTGGCGGTCGTCGGCGGGGCCGCGGCACTGGTGCTGCTCGCCACGCTGGTGCCGGCGTGGTTCGCCCTGCGGGCGCGGCCGGTCGAAGCCGCTGTCGCTCCGTGATCACGCCCATGTCATGCTGATGGGGGACACGCGATCGAGCGTGGCCGGAAGAAGGTGCCAGATGACCTGGGCAAGGCATGGCAGCGTTACCGACCCGGCGGCCGACACGAGCTACCTGGCCGGAGTCAAGGCGGAGGAGAAGATCCACCGCGACGTTCAGGAAGGCAGGGCAGCGCGCACGGTCGCGCAGCACTCCTCCGACGCGCAGGAGTGCGCGGAACTGCTCGAGATGCTCGGCATCCCGGTCGAGGCGGGCAGACGACACTGAGGTTCAGGCGCCGCCGATGCGGGACGTGAGTTCCGCGGCGGCGCGCCGCACCTCTTCGGCGATCCCCGGCCAGTCCTGAGTGCAGGCACCGGCCGGGGAGTCGCACACGTGCCGGAAGGTCACGCTGATCGCGGCGAGCGGGCGGTGGCCGTGGTCGAACACCGGGTGCGCCACCGAGGCGAAACCCGGCGTGACGTGCCCGTCCTCGACAGCCCAGCCGCGCCTGCGTTCGGCGTTCAGCGTCGCCCGGAGCTCGGCGAGGGTGCGCGGGCCGCGTGCGGTGCGCCGCACGAAGGCCTCGGCGGACGGGAACAACGCCCGCACGTGGGCGGCGGGCAGGTGCGCGAGCATGGCCCGCCCGCTGGCGGTGAGCTGCGCCGGTAACCGCACCCCCACATCGGTGACCAGGGTTTCCGGCCGCGCCGGCCGCTCCTTGATCAGATACAGCGCCTCACCACCGTGCAGGATGCCGAGGTGCGCGTTGTGCTCGACGCGGTCGACCAGCCGCCGCAGCAGCGGCGCGGCGAGCCGTTCGAGCGGGTCGTGCCGCAGGTAGGCCGACCCCAGTTCGAAGGCCGCGATCCCCAGCCCGTACCGGCGTTCGTCGGGCAGGTGCGTGACGAATCCGGCGGCCACCAGCTCGGCGAGCAGGTGGTAGGTGGTGGACCGGGGCAGGCCGAGGTCGCGGGCCACGGCACCGGCCGACACCGGACCGGGCCGCTCGGCCAGCGCGCGCAGGATGCCCAGGCCGCGCCGCAGCGCGGGGACGTCGGAACTGGTGCCCATGCCCTGCCCTCCTGTCTGAGATCCCAGACGGAACCACTCGATCACCGATTTTGCCCGCGCGGTCGCCGGGGTCCAATGGCAGGCATGCCGGAACTAGTGCACCTGGGTGCGGACCCGCTGCGGGCGGAGCAGGTCGTCGCGGTCGCCCGCGGCCGGGCGGCGGTCGAGCTGACCGAGTCCGTGCGGAAGAACCTCGCCTCCACTCGTCAGCACATCGACGCGCTGGCCGATGCCACCAAGCCGACCTACGGCGTCTCCACCGGGTTCGGCGCGCTCGCCGTGCGGCACATCCCGATCGAGCGCCGCGTCGCGCTGCAACGCTCGCTGATCCGGTCGCACGCGGCCGGTGCCGGGCAACCGGTCGAAACCGAGGTCGTGCGCGCGCTGATGTTGCTGCGCCTGCGCACGCTCGCCAGCGGCTACACCGGCGTCCGCCCGGTCACCGCGGACACCCTCGCGCGGCTGCTCAACGCGGACATCACGCCGATCGTCCCGGAGTACGGCTCGCTCGGCTGCTCCGGTGACCTCGCGCCGCTGGCCGCGGTCGCGCTGGCGCTGATGGGCGAGGGCGAGGTGGTGCACGAAGGGCAGGTCGTCCCGGCGGCGCAAGCGCTTGCGCGGGCCGGGATCGAGCCGGTGGTGCTGGCCGAGAAGGAGGGCCTCGCGCTGACCAACGGCACCGACGGCATGCTCGGCATGTTGTTGCTGGCCTGCGCCGACCTCAGCCTGCTGTTCGACCTCGCCGACATCACCGCGGCGATGAGCGTCGAAGCCCTGCTCGGCACCGACCGGCCGTTCGCCGCCGATCTGCAGGCCCTGCGACCGCATCCCGGTCAGGCCGTGTCGGCGAGCCGGATCCACGCGGCGCTCGCCGGGTCCGGCATCGTGGCCAGCCACCGCGGCCCGGACTGCCCTCGCGTCCAGGACGCTTATTCACTGCGGTGTGCGCCCCAGGTGCACGGCGCCGCGCGGGACACGCTGACCCACGTCGAACTGGTCGCCGAGCGCGAGCTGGCGGCCGCGGTGGACAACCCGGTGGTGCTGCCCGACGGCCGGGTCGAGTCGAACGGCAACTTCCACGGCGCCCCGGTCGCCTACGTGCTGGACTTCCTCGCCATCCCGGTCGCCGACCTGGCCAGCATCGCCGAGCGCCGGACCGACCGGATGCTCGACGTGGCCCGCTCGCACGGCCTGCCCGCCTTCCTGGCCCACGACCCCGGCGTGGACTCGGGGCACATGATCGCCCAGTACACCCAGGCCGCCGTGGTCAGCGAGCTGAAGCGGCTGGCCGTTCCGTCCTCTGTGGACTCCATTCCGAGCAGTGCCATGCAGGAGGACCACGTCTCGATGGGCTGGAGCGCGGCGCGCAAGCTCCGCAAGGCGGTCGAGGGGCTGCGGACCGTGCTGGCCATCGAGCTGCTCACCGCGGCGAGGGCGCTGGACTTCCGCTCGCCGCTCGAACCGGCGCCGGTGACCGCCGCCGTCCGGGACCTGCTGCGCACCCGCGTGCCCGGCCCCGGCCCGGACCGCCACCTGGCGCCGGAAATCGCCGCCACCGAAGAACTCATCGCCTCGGGTGCTGTCACCGAGGTGGTCAACGCGACTTTGGGAGAAAGCCGATGAGCAGGACCGTGCGCGCCGCCCGCGGCACCGCGCTGACCGCGAAGAACTGGCAGAGCGAAGCCGCGCTGCGGATGTTCCACAACAACCTCGACCCCGAGGTGGCCGAGCGGCCGCAGGACCTGGTCGTCTACGGCGGTACCGGCAAGGCCGCCCGCGACTGGGCCAGCTTCGACGCGATCACGCGCGGACTGACCACCCTGGACGAGGACGAGACGCTGCTGGTGCAGTCGGGCAAGCCGGTCGGTGTGTTCCGCACGCACGAGTGGGCGCCGCGGGTGCTGATCGCGAACTCGAACCTGGTCGGCGACTGGGCCACCTGGCCGGAGTTCCGGCGCCTGGAACAGCTCGGGCTGACCATGTACGGCCAGATGACCGCGGGTTCGTGGATCTACATCGGCACGCAGGGCATCCTCCAGGGCACCTACGAAACCTTCGCCGCGGTGGCGAAGAAGAAGTTCGGCGGTTCGCTCAAGGGCACGCTCACCGTCACCGCCGGCCTCGGCGGCATGGGTGGCGCGCAACCCCTCGCGGTGACCATGAACGACGGTGTCGCGCTGGTCATCGAATGCGATCCCGAGCGCGCCCGCCGTCGCGTCGAAACCCGGTACCTGGACGAGGTCGCCGACGACCTGGACGACGCGATCCGCCGGGTCACCACGGCCAAGAAGGACAAGCGGGCGCTCTCGGTCGGCGTGCTCGGCAATGCCGCCGAAGTGCTTCCGGAGCTGCTGCGCCGCGGGGTCGAGGTGGACATCGTCACCGACCAGACCTCGGCGCACGACCCGCTCGCGTACCTGCCCAAGGGCGTCGCGGTGGACGACTGGGCCGACTACGCGGCCAAGAAGCCCGACGAGTTCACCGACCGTTCGCGCGAATCCATGGCCGACCACGTCGACGCCATGCTCGGCTTCCTCGACGCGGGCGCGGAGGTCTTCGACTACGGCAACTCCCTGCGCGGCGAGGCGAAGCTCGGTGGTTGCGACCGCGCCTTCGACTTCCCCGGCTTCGTGCCCGCGTACATCCGGCCGTTGTTCTGCGAGGGCCAGGGCCCGTTCCGCTGGGCCGCGCTCTCCGGCGACCCCGCGGACATCGCCGCCACCGACCGCGCCATGCTGGAGTTGTTCCCGGAGAACGAATCGCTTGCACGCTGGATCCGGCTGGCCCGGGAACGCGTCGCCTTCCAGGGACTTCCGGCGCGGATCTGCTGGCTCGGCTACGGCGAGCGGCACCTGGCCGGGGTGCGGTTCAACGAGATGGTGGCCAGCGGTGAGCTGACCGCGCCGGTGGTGATCGGCCGCGACCACCTCGACTCCGGCAGCGTGGCTTCGCCGTACCGGGAGACCGAGGGCATGGCCGACGGCTCCGACGCGATCGCCGACTGGCCGCTGCTCAACGCCATGGTCAACACCGCGTCCGGGGCCAGCTGGGTGTCGATCCACCACGGCGGCGGGGTCGGCATGGGACGCTCCATCCACGCCGGGCAGGTCTGCGTGGCCGACGGCACCGAGCTGGCCGGGCGGAAGATCGAGCGGGTGCTGACCAACGACCCTGGCATGGGCGTGATCCGGCACGTCGACGCCGGGTACGAGCGGGCCGTCGAGGTGGCGGGCGAGCGCGGTGTCCGGGTGCCGATGAAGGAGACCGAATGACCGCGTCCGGACTGCTCGACCGCATCGCCGACGTCGGGCGCGACCGCGCGCGCGGCGGTTATTCGCGGCACGCGTTCGACTCGGCCGAGGGTGAGCTGCGCGAGTGGTTCATCGCCGAGGCCGGGTGGCTCGGGCTCGATGTGGAGACCGATGGCAACGGCAACATCTGGGCCTGGTGGGGCTCGCCGGGGCCGGACGCGACGGTCACCGGCAGCCACCTCGACTCGGTTCCCGGCGGCGGCGCGTTCGATGGCCCGCTGGGGGTGGTCAGCGCACTCGACGCCGTCGGGATCCTGCAGCGCAAGGGATTCTCGCCGGCGAAACCGTTCGCGGTGGTGGTGTTCGCCGAGGAGGAGGGCGGCCGGTTCGGCGTGCCGTGCCTCGGGTCGCGGCTGCTCACCGGCTCGATCGACCCGGACAAGGCGCGCAACCTGCGGGACCCGGACGGCACCACGCTCGCCGACGCGGCCTCACGGGCGGGTTTCGACCCGGCGCGGTTCGGGCCGGATCCGGAGGCGCTGTCCCGGATCGGGCGGTTCCTCGAACTGCACGTCGAGCAGGGGCGCGGCTTGATCGACCTCGGCTCGCCGGTGGCCGTCGGCAGTACGGTGATCGCCCACGGGCGGTGGCGGTTCTCCTTCCAGGGGCAGGGAAACCACGCGGGGGCGACGCTGCTGTCCGATCGCCACGATCCGATGCTCCCGGCGGCGCTCACCATCGGCGCGGTCCGCAAGCTCGCGGCGTCGGTGCCGGACGCGCGGGCGACGGTCGGTCGCCTGGTGCCCACGCCCGGCGGCACGAACGTCATCGCGTCCACAGTGGACCTGTGGCTGGACGCGCGGGTGCCGGGCAGCGGGCTGACCGAGGCGCTGGTCGAGGACATCGCGGGCGCCGCGGCGGAAGCCGCCGCCGCGGAGGGCTGCACGGTGCGCGTGACCAAGGAGTCCTATTCGGACACGGTCACCTTCGACAGCGGCCTGCGGGACCGGATGTCCGGGGTGCTCGGCGGCGTGCCGGAGCTGCCGACCGGTGCCGGGCACGACGCGGCGATCCTGGCGCCGCACGTCCCGTCGGGCATGCTCTACGTGCGGAATCCGACCGGGATCAGCCATTCGCCGGAGGAGTTCGCGGAGGCGGCGGACGTCGACACCGGTGCCCACGCGCTCGCCGAGGTGCTGGAGAACCTGGCAAAATGACCACGTTCTGGTGCGAGCGAGCCTGGCTGCCCGACGGGGTCGCCGACGGGGTGCTGCTGGAGGTCTCCGGCGGCAGGATCGACTCGGTCACGCCGGGAGCGCCGAGAACCGGCACGGTGCTCGGCGGGCTGACCGTGCCCGGAATGGCGAACGGTCATTCGCACGCGTTCCACCGGGCGCTGCGCGGGCGCACGCACCACGATCGCGGCACCTTCTGGACCTGGCGTGAGCGGATGTACGCGCTCGCCGGACGACTGGACCCGGACAGCTACTACCGCCTCGCCCGGGGTGTCTACGCGGAAATGGTGCTCGCCGGGTTCACCAGTGTCGGTGAGTTCCACTACCTGCACCACGCGCCCGGCGGACAGCCTTATGACGACCCGAACGAGATGAGCCAGGCGCTCGCCCGTGCCGCCGTGGACGCCGGAATTCGAATGACCCTGCTCGACACTTGTTACCTCGCCGGGGGATTCGGCGTCGAGCTCGGGGAACACCAGCTGCGGTTCAGCGATGGCGATGTCGACGGCTGGGCCGTGCGCGCGGGGGCTTTCCGGTCCGAGAGCGAGCTGGTCCGGGTGGGTGCGGCCGTGCACTCGGTTCGCGCGGTGCCTGCCGCGCAGCTGCCGGTGGTGGCCGAATGGGCGGGGGCGCGGCCGTTGCACGTCCACCTGTCCGAGCAGCGGGCCGAGAACCAGGATTGCCTGGGCTACCACGGGAAAACGCCGACCGCCCTGCTGTCCGACGCCGGGGTGCTGGGGCCGTCGACGGTCGCCGTGCACGCCACCCACCTGACGGACACGGACATCGGGCAGCTCGGCCGCACGCACACGCGCGCGTGCTTCTGCCCGACCACGGAACGGGATCTGGGCGACGGCATCGGCCCGGCACGCGAACTCGCCGACGCCGGCGTGCGGCTGAGCCTCGGCACGGACAGCCACGCCGTGGTCGACGCGTTCGAGGAAACCCGGGCGCTGGAGCTGAACGACCGGCTGCGGGCGGAGGCGCGTGGCCGGTTCACCGTGGAAGAACTGCTGGCCGCGGCCACCGACCACGAGGCGATCGGCTGGGGCGAATGCGGTCGGCTGGCGCCGGGCGCGGCGGCGGACTTCGTCACCGTGGACCTGGGCTCGGTGCGCACCGCGGGCGCCGAGCCGGAGGGCGTGTGGTTCGCGGCTTCGGCGCCGGACATCACCGACGTGGTGGTGGCCGGGCGGTCCGTGGTGCGGGAGCGCACGCACCAGCTGATCGAGCGCCCGCACGCGGAATTGGCCGAGGAGACGGAGAACCTGTGGCGAGCACACTGATCACCGGCATCGCCGAGCTGACCACGAACACCGGCGAGAAGCAGCGCGACGTGTCGGTGGTGATCGAGGACGACCGAATCGCGTGGATCGGCTCGGGCACGCCCGCGGCCGATGAGCGGGTGGACGTCGGCGGCCGGGCGATGCTGCCCGGCTGGGTGGACAGCCACACGCACCTGGTCTTCGCCGGTGACCGGACCAGCGAGTTCGAGGCGCGGATGGCCGGGAAGCCGTACACCGCGGGCGGGATCTCGGTGACGGTCGAAGCGACGCGGGCGGCGTCGGACGAGGCGCTGGCGGCGAACCTGGTCCGGCACGCGGACGAGGCGGCTCGGCAGGGCACGACCTGCCTGGAGACGAAAACGGGCTACGGCCTGAGCGTCGAGGACGAGGAACGCTCGGCGAAGATCGCCGCCGCGGTCGCCGACGAGGTCACCTTCCTCGGCGCGCACCTGGTCCCGCCCGGCGCGGATGCGGAGTCCTATGTGGACCTGGTGTGCGGGCCGATGCTGGACGCGGTCGCGCCCCACGTGCGCTGGGCGGACGTGTTCTGCGAGACCGGTGCCTTCGACGAGGAGCAGACGGGCCGCGTGCTGACCGCGGCCGCGGCCAAGGGGCTCGGCCTGCGGGTGCACGGCAACCAGCTGGGCGAGGGGCCAGGGGTGCGGCTGGCCGTCGAGCACGGCGCGGCGAGCGTGGACCACTGCACCTACCTGTCACCGTCCGATGTGGACGCTCTGGCGGGTTCCGCGACGGTGGCGACCCTGTTGCCCGCCTGCGACCTGTCCACCCGCCAGCCGCTCGCCCCCGCGCGGCGGCTGCTCGACGCCGGGGCGACCATCGCGCTGGCGAGCAACGCCAACCCCGGCAGCTCGTACACCACCTCGATGGCTTTCTGCGTGGCGACGGCGGTGTTGCAGATGGGCCTGTCGATCGACGAAGCCGTCTGGGCCGCGACGGCGGGCGGCGCCCGGGCCCTGCGGCGGGACGATGTCGGGTACGTGCGCGAAGGAGCCCGCGCTGACCTGCACGTCCTGGACGCGCCGTCGGTCACGCACCTCGCCTACCGCCCAGGCGTTCCGCTGACCTGGGCGGTGTGGCGCCGCGGTGTTCAGTGGTCCAAGTAGTGCAGCGCATCCATTTCGGCGGCCTGCGCGCGGGCCTCGGTGACCGACTTCGGGTCCAGGCGGCGCAGGGCACCCACCAGTAGCTCGCGATCGCCGTTGCCGATGTGCGCCAGCAGGTCGAACAACGGCCCCCACAGGCGGTAGCGGGCGGCGGCCGCGGCGAGGCCGTCGAACCGGTTCACCGGCAGCAGCGCGATCAGCTGGCCCACGCGTGCCTTGTCGTCGAGCACGAAGGCGGTGAGCAGCAGGGCGGCGTCGTGCAGCAGCGGCAGCGCGGCTTCGACGGTGGCCTCCGGCAGGTGCCCGGCGAACCGGCCGATGGTGATCCAGTCCTCCCGGCGCACCAGCTCGGCGATCACGTCGAGCACCCGCGCGAGCGGCAGGCCGCCGAGGATCAGGCTGCCCCGGCGTGGATCCATCTCCACCATCACGTCGGCGACGAACCCGGTGTTCAGGCGCCTGGCCACGTCGATCGTCCGCTCGAGGTCCATCACGCCGGCGACCCGCGCGCACAGCAGCGGACCGTAGGCGCGCTCGGCGACCTTCGCCGACACCGCGTTCGGCACCAGCCTGCTCGCCGACGCCAACCGCTGCAGCATCGGCAGATCCGCGTCGAACAGCGCGTCGCTCATGCGGGTGCGCAGCTGCCGCAGCTCGCGCGCGTCGACCTTCTCCAAAAAGGACAAGCGGGTTTCGTCGGCGCCGAGCAACCGGGCCAGTTTCAGCACCTCGGCGTGGCTGTCGAGCGCGGTCACAGGCCGACCGCCCGGCGGACGGCGCCCCGCAGCAGCGCGGGCACGTACTTCAGGCCGTCCTCCACGGCTCTCACCAGTTCCGCCGACTGCTTTTGCCGCGCCTCGCCGAAAACCGCGCCGAGCAGGGCTTTCTCCTCTTCGGACAGGGCGTCGATCCCGGCGGGCAGTGCCCCGCCCAGCTGGCCGGCCAGGCTGTGCTTCGTTGCCATCCCCGCATCATGCCGGAAACGCGCCGGGTTTACCGTCACCCCATGGCACCGGAGATCGAAACTTCGACCATCACCGTCGGCCCGCTGTCCGCCTACCTCGCCCGCCCGGCCGGTGGCAGCCGGCGCGGGATGCTGCTGCTGCCGATGATCACCGGCATCGGGAAGCAGGTCCGGGAGTACGCCCACCAGTTCGCCGAACGCGGGATCACCGCGCTGACCTGGGATCCCTGGCACGGCCCCAGCAGCGACGACACCCCGCCCGACCGGCTCAAGGAGCTGCTGGACCAGCTCGACGACGAGACCTCGCTCGACGAGCAGATCCGCCTGCTCGACCACCTGCTCGGCGAGCTCGGCTGCGCGAAGGCCGGGGTGATCGGCTGGTGCCTCGGCGGCCGGTTCGCGCTGCTCCTCGCCGGTCGGGACCAGCGGCCGGCCAGTGCCATCGCCTACCACCCGACGGTCCCCGGCGAAACCCCGCCGAACCACACCGCGGACGCGATCGAGCACTGCTCGCGGATCACCGCGCCGGTGATGATGCTGTACCCGGGTGCCGATTCGCTCGTCCCGCACGAGCGCTTCGCGCAACTGCAGGCCGTGCTCCAGGCACGCGAGACGGGCGCCAGCATCATCCACGTCTACCCGGGCGCGGAACACGGCTTCAGCAACCGCACCCGGCACGGCAACCCGGTCAACGTCGACGCCTACGCGCTGTCCTGGCCGCAGGTGCTCGACTTCGCCGACGTCACCACCGCCTGATGGACGCGCTGCTGCTGACCTACGGGTCCCAGGGTGACGTGCAGCCGTTCGTGGCGCTGGCCAGGGCACTCCGCGCGGCCGGGCACGGCGTCCGGCTGGCCGGGCCCGCCCGCTCGGCGAACCTGGCCGGAGACCTCGAGTACCGGCCGATCACCGACGCGCTGATCGAAGCGGTCGACACCGACGAGGTCCGCGAGGCCAGGGACAGCGGCCGTGGCGCGGGCGCGGTCGCGCGCTCGCTGGGCGCGGTCAAGGCCGCCGCGCGCGAGGCTTTGGACGACAGTTGGGCGGCAGCGGCGGACGGCGCGGATGTGGTCGTGCACCACCCGATCACCGCCGGGAACCACGTCGCCGAGAAGCTCGGGGTGCCGTCGGTGCTGGTGTCGTTGTTCCCGACCAACGTGCCGACCAGCGAGTTCCCGTGCGCGACCGCGCCGGTGCGCCTGCCCAAGGCGCTCAACCGGCTGACCTACCGTCTCGACGGGCTCGCCGGACTGGCTCTGCGCGGCACGATCGACGACTGGCGCGGCTCGCTCGGCCTGCCGAAGCGCCGAGGTCGCCACGACTTCCTCCACGACCCGGGTGGCGAGCACGTGACCGTGCTGAACGCCTTCAGCAGGCACGTGGTGCCGCCGCCCGCCGACTGGCCCGCTTCGGTGCACACCACCGGCTACTGGTTCCTCCCGGCGGATCCGGCGTGGACCCCGCCCGCCGAGCTGACCGGGTTCCTGGGCGCCGGTGCCCCGCCGGTGTGCGTCACCTTCGGCAGTCTGGTCGGCGCCGACCCGGCGCGGACCGCGCGCACGGTGCTCGCCGCCGTCCGCGCGGCCGGGGTGCGCGCGGTGCTGGTCGCCGGTTGGGGCGGACTCCGGGTCGACCAGGTGCCGGACGAGGTGCTGGTGGTGGACCAGGTGCCCTACGACTGGTTGTTCCCCCGGGTGGCCGCGGTGGTCAGCCACAGCGGCGCGGGCACCAGTTCCGCGGCGGCCGCGGCGGGCCGTCCGCAGGTGGGCATTCCGATGGACGTCGAGCAGCCGATGTGGGCCGCCCGCCTGCACGGCCTCGGGGTCGGCCCGGCGCCGATCCCGTACGGCGAGCTGGGCGAGGACGCGCTCGCGGCGGCGTTGCGTGCGGTGACCACCGAGCCCGCGTACGCCCGGCGGGCGGCTGAACTGGGTGAACTGATCAAGGCCGAGGGCGGCGCGGCCGAGGCGGTCGCGGTGCTCGAACGCCGGATGAGTTGACTTTCGGCAGTGTCGCTGGCCGACCGGCGGCCAGTAGCGTTCGCGGCGTGCACGAGGAGAAACGCGGCAGGTGGGAGCGGCTGCGCGACCTGCTCGTCTGGATTTCGCTGTGTGTGCTGGTGACCTACGAGGGCCGGACCGCGGACATCCCGGTCGAGCTGGTCTGCGGGCTGCTCGCGATCACCGTGGCGATGGCGGCGGTCTGGCGGTTCCCGCTGCTCGCGCTGGCCGTGGCCGGTGCGTCGAGCGTGACCGTGCAGTTCAACTTCGGCGGCCGGGTGCCGTTGTGGCCGATCCTGCTGATGCTGGTGATCGGGTTCTTCGCCGGGCGCCGGGTCACCGAGGTCCGGCCGTCGATGCTGGTCTTCGGCGGCCTCGCGCTGGCCATGCTGCCGGCGTCGGTGCTGATCAGCGACGAGGTGCTGGCCGGATGGGGCGCGACGGTGGCCACCATGGGCTGTGCCGCGGGCTTCACCTGGCAGATGGGCCGGTATTTCCGGCTGCGCGAGGACCTGGTGCGCAACGGCTGGGAGCGGGCCGAGCAACTGGAGACCCAGCAGCGGATCGTCGCCGAAGAAGCCCGGCTGCGCGAGCGCGCGCGGATCGCCGCGGACATGCACGACTCGCTCGGTCACGAGCTGAGCCTGCTCGCGTTGCGGGCCGGTGCCCTGGAAATGGCGCCCGAACTGCCGGAGAAGCGGCGTGCCGAGGTCGGGGAACTGCGTCAGAGCGCGGGGATGGCCACGGAACGGCTGCACGCGATCATCGGCATGCTGCGTGAGGACGCCACCGCGCCGATGGAGCCGGTCGGTGAGGACATCGGGGCTCTGGTGGCGCGGGCCAGGGCGTCCGGGCTGTACATCGACGCCGACCTGGCGGAGGCGCGGGACGTGCCGCCGATGGTCGACCGCGCCGCCTACCGGGTGGTGCAGGAGGCGCTGACCAATGTGGCCAAGCACGCGCCGGGGGCCGCGGCCGAGGTCCGCGTCAGCCACACCGACGGCGAAACCGTGGTGTCCGTGCGCAACGACCCACCACCGGCGGGCCCGTTGCCGGGACGGCCGGGTGGCCGTCGCGGCCTGACCGGCTTGCGGGAGCGGGTGCGGCTGGTCGGCGGCACGCTCGAAGCCGGACCCGGTCCGCGCGGGTTCGAAGTGCGCGCGCGACTGCCGCACGACGCCGCGCCCACGGCGGAGAGCGCGGCGACCGAGGCCGAGCGCTCCGGTGCCGCCCACGCCCTGGATCTGGGGCGCCGCAAGGCGAACCGCACGTTGCTGGTGGGCCTCGGGGTGCCGGTTTCGCTGCTGGCCATGTTCAGCGGGCTGAGCGCGACCTTCTACACCCACGACTGGTTCACCTCGAAGCTCGACGCCACCGCGTTCCTGCGCATGGAACCGGGGCAGGAGCGGGCCGACCTGGCGCCGGTGCTGCCGTCGCGGCAGAAGCAGTACCGCGCGAAGCTGCCGGAGCCGTCGATCCCGGCGGGCGCGGTGTGC
The DNA here is from genome assembly GCF_021725495.1 of Saccharothrix sp. AJ9571. Lineage (NCBI taxonomy): Bacteria > Bacillati > Actinomycetota > Actinomycetes > Pseudonocardiales > Pseudonocardiaceae > Saccharothrix > Saccharothrix sp. AJ9571. The sequence goes on from NZ_CP091382.1 coordinate 3,921,154, forward strand.
GAGTACTACAGCACCGACGAGAACCTGCTGGAGTTCAGCGACCACCTGTACCGGCTGTGTTTCCGCGACGGCAAGCTGGCAGGCAAGGATTTGATCGTGGATGCGGAGGGGCAGAGTTGATCCGGGTACTGGTGGCCGACGACGAACCGATGATCAGGGCCGGGGTGGCCGCGATCCTGGCCTCGGACGAGCGGATCGAGGTGGTGGCCGAAGCGTCCGACGGCCGGGAGGCGGTCGAGCGGGTGCGCGAGGTGCGGCCGGACGTGGCACTGCTGGACATCCGCATGCCGAACCTCGACGGCCTGTCCGCCGCCGAGGAGATCCGCCGGCTCACCCCGGACACCGCGGTGATCATGCTGACCACGTTCTCCGAGGACGAGTACATCGGCCGGGCGCTGGCCGCCGGGGCGGGCGGGTTCCTGCTGAAGTCCGGCGATCCGCGCGAGCTGGTCGCCGGGGTGCGGGCGGTGGCCGACGGCGCCGCGTTCCTGTCGCCGAAGGTGGCCCACCGGGTGATCGCCCAGCTGTCCGGTGAACGCCTCTCGCGCTCGGCCGCCGCGCGCGAGCAGATCGCCACGCTGACCGACCGCGAGCGGGAAGTGCTGGCGCTGGTCGGTTCCGGACTGTCCAATGCGGGCATCGCGAGCCGGCTCTTCGTGGTGGAGGGCACGGTGAAGGCGTACGTGAGCACGATCTTGAGCCGCCTCGGGGCGAAGAACCGGGTGCAGGCGGCGATCGTCGCCTACGAAGCCGGGCTGGTCGGCGACTGAGCCTCGATGCGTGGCGGCGTCCAGTCGGACATCCGGATCGACCCGCGCACGCTCAGCCCGGCCGGGAGCAGCCGGATCAGTGAGTTGCGTGCCTTGACCGCCAGCGGGTTCTCCAGCTGCTGCCCGAGTTTGCCCATCGTCGCGGAGTTGCGGGCGATGCGCTGGCTGCGCGGGCGCCGCTCGCGGTCGTAGTGCGCGAGGACGGATCCCACGTCGTCGTACCGCGCGGCGGCCGCGGCCAGCACCACGGCGTCCTCAATGGACTGACAGCCGCCCTGGCCGAGGAACGGGGGCATCGCGTGGGCGGCGTCGCCGAGCAGCGCCACGTTGCCGCGGACGTACGACGGCAGCGGGGTGGCCAGCCAGTGGATGTCGTGGTGCAGCACGTGCTCGGTGCGGGCCACCAGTTCCGGCACCTTTGACCGCCACCCGTCGAACTTCTCGAGCAGGTACGCCTTCGGATCGTCCACAGTGGTGTGTTCCGGGGCGCTCACCGCGGCGTACCAGTACACGTCCCCGCCGGCGAGCGGGACGACGCCCAGCTCGACACCCGGTCCCATGGTCACGCCGAGCTGGACGTCGTCGGTGCGGGTGGTCACGCCGCGGAAGGCCGTCGTCCCGCTGTAGACCGGGGCGGGATGGCCGGGGTGGACTTCGGCGCGAAGCCTGCTGTTGATGCCGTCCGCGGCCACCACCAGATCCGCGTCCAGCTCGGCGGCCGACTCGACGGTGGTGCCCGGCTCCAGGCAGTCGTCCGGCAACGCGGCGAGCAGCAGGTCGAGCAGGCGGGCGCGGTGGATGCCGACCATCGGGCTGCCGAGGGTGCGCTCGAACACGGCCGCGTCCCAGTGCGTCAGCCAGCGGCCGTGTTCGTCGAGCAGGCCACCCGAGGTCTGCGGAGTCCGTAGCGGCCCGAGTTCGACGCCGAGTTCGGTCAGCGCCCGCAGCGCGTTCGGCCAGAGGCTGATCCCGGCCCCGACCGCGGTGAACTGGGGCGCGCGTTCGAGCACCCGCACCCGCCACCCCGCCTTGCGCAGGCCGATCGCCGCCGCGAGCCCGCCGATCCCACCACCGGCCACCACCGCCGAGCCACGCATGGTCTACTCCTCTACGTCTGTAGTGACATCGACTCTACACCTATAGAGGGAGTGGTGATGGCGGATCGCTTGGCGGTGCTCGGGGACGCGGCGATCGAGGTGCTGGCCGAACACGGCATGCGCGGGCTGACCCACCGCGCGGTGGACACCGCGGCCGCGCTGCCCGCCGGTTCCACCTCGTACTACGCGCGGACCCGCGAAGCGCTGCTGGAACTGGCGCTGACCCGGATGGCCGAACTGGACGAGGGCGAGTTACCGCGGGTCCAGGACACCGCGTCGGTGGCGGAGCTGACCGCGGCCTTCCTGCACGCGTCGATCACCACCGGCCGCACGCGCACGCTCGCGCGGTACGAATTCGCGCTGGAAGCCACGCGGCGGCCGGTGCTGCGGGAGATCTACGACCGGATCGGCGCCACGTACCGGACCCAGCTCAAGGCGAGCATGACGGCCCTCGGCTCGCCGGACCCCGACCGCCACGCGCGCCTGGTGATGGCCTGGTGCGAAGGCGTCATGTTCGACTCGCTCGCCGGCACCGGCGCCGCCACCCCGCCGACCCTCGCCGAACTGAAGCTGTCGACCCACGAAATCCTGCGCCCACTCGTCGGCTGAATGCTATGAGTGGGGCATTACTAGCGTTCATTGCAAGTAATGCCCCACTCATAGCATTGGGACGGGGCTAAGCGTCTCGGTTGCGTAGCAGGGTGTGGCCGAGGTGGAGGGCGGCGGCTGACCAGACCGTGCAGATGAGCAGCCCTGCCCAGGAGGGATAGGGGGCGGGCGTGCCGATGATCGGGCTCGTGCCGCTGGTCATCGCGTTGGTGCCCGCCATGCCGGGGAAGAAGTGCACCACCTCCGGCAGGCCGAGACCGCCGATCAGGATCGGCACCATCAGCAGGAGCAGCGTGACCACTGTGATGGACCCGGCGGTGCTGCGCAGGGCCGTGCCGACGCCCAGGCAGAACAGGCTCAGCAGCGCGAAGTAGCCGCCCGTGGCCAGCGTGGTCTGGAGCGCGCCACCGAACGAGGTCGGCACGCCGGCACCGCTGATCAACGGGATCGCGATCCCCACCCCGATGGCCGCGCACAAGGCCCCCAGCGCGAACGAGACCGGCGCCAGCACGGCTGCCTTGGCCAGCAGCACCCCACCCCGCCGCGGCACCCACTGCAGGGTCGAGCGGATCGCGCCGGTGGCGTACTCGCTGGTGATGACCAGCGTGGCCAGCGTGACCACGGCGAACTGCCCCAGGTAGAAGGTGCCGCCGATGACCGCGTCCTGCGCGGACAACTGCTCCCCGCCGAGGCGGACGGTCAACCCGGCCAGCCCGGCGTACCCGATCATCAACAGCGCGGCGGTGGCCACGCTCCACCAGGTCGAGCGCACCGAGTGGAATTTCGTCCATTCGGCGTGGATGGCGGCGTTCATCGAAGGCTCCTGTTCGACCGGCGGGCGGCGGTGAGGCGCTCGGTGGCGAGCGCGCGGAATGGCACCACGACGGCGAGCGCGACGACCGTGCCCAGCACGATCCCGGCGAGCACGTCGTGCGGGTAGTGGACGCCGACGAAGACCCGGGAGAACCCGGCGAAGGCGCCCAGCAGGAGCGCGAGCGCGGCGGTGGCGGGGTGGCGCCGCCACAACGTCAGCAGGCCGACGGCGATCACGGTGGCGATGACCGTGTGATTGCTGGGGAAGGAGAAGTCACCCACGGGCGGGCAGGTCTCCAGGGAAACCACCGACCCCCGGCACGGCCGGTCCTGGGCGACGAACACCTTCAGCAGTTCGCTGAGCAGGTAGGCGGTCACCGTCGCCACCGCGGTGAGCAACACCGTCACCACCACGTGGGCGTCCGCCCTGGCCCGCCAGAGGAGCAGGGCCGCGAGCCCCAACAACGCGAGAATGGCGCCGTTGGTGCCGAATTCGAACAGCTCCTGGACCAGCCACGGCGTGTCCGCGGCGACGCCGGTGATCAGGTCGTAGAGCGCGTCGCTCCAGCTCATGCGTGCACCCCGAATTCGACCGAACCCGCGGTCAGCTCCATGTAGGCCTGTTCGAGGGAGGCCGTGCGTTCGGCCAGGCCGTGCAGCAGCACCCCGAGTTCGTGCGCCACCTCGCCGATCCGCTGCACCGGGGCGCCGTGCACTACCAGCTCCGCGCCATCGTCCTCAATGGACAATCCATCGGCGCGCAGCCGCCTGGCCAGCAGCTGCCGGTCGGCCTGGCGCGGCACGCGCACCACCACCGCGGTGCGCGAGTTGCCCGCGATGAACTCCGCCACCGGCGCGTTGGCCAGCAGCTTCCCCTTGCCGATCACCACCAGCTCGTGGGCGGTCAGCTGCATTTCGCTCATCAGGTGGCTGGACACGAAGACCGTGCGGCCTTCGTCGGCGAGCGAGCGCATCAGCTGGCGCACCCAGCGCACCCCGTCGGGATCGAGCCCGTTCACCGGCTCGTCGAACATCAGCACGCCGGGATCGCCGAGCAGCGCGCCCGCGATGCCGAGCCGCTGGCCCATGCCGAGCGAGAAGGTGCCCGCGCGCTTGTCCGCCACCTCGTCCAGCCCCACGGTGGCCAGCACTTCGGCCACCCGCCGGTCCGGGATGGCGTTGCTGCGGGCCATCGCCAGCAGGTGCCAGCGTGCCGTCCGGCCTGGGTGCAGCGCCTTGGCGTCGAGCAATGCGCCGACCTCGCGCAGGGGATAGCGCAGTTCGCGGTACGGCTTGCCGTTCACCAGCGCGTGGCCCCCGCTCGGGTGGTCGAGCCCGAGCACCATGCGCATGGTGGTGGATTTCCCGGCGCCGTTCGGGCCGAGGAAGCCGGTCACCCGGCTCGCCGCGACGTCCAGGCTCAGCCCGTCCACAACGGTCTTTTCGCCGTAGCGCTTCGTCAGGCCGCGAAGCGTGATCATGTGCCCTCCAGTTTCCTTGTCCGGCACCGAGCCTGGCCCGGTGACCGGGGCCGGGGCAGTGGGCGCACGGCAGGGATCGACCCCTACTTTCGGCAGGGTTCGTGCGGCGGCGCGGCGGGCGGGCGGGCAGAATGCGGCCATGACAGCGAGCGGCACGACCCGGCGGCGCCGGGTCGCCCCGGTGGACCTGGCCATGCTCGTGCTGGCGATCGTCTCGGTCGGGTTGCTGGTCTACGTGATGTTCTGGCCGCATTCCGCGCGGACCGCGCACACCATCTTCGTCATCGACGCCTGCGTCTGCGGGGTGTTCGCGATCGAGTTCCTCTGGCGCTGGCGCAAGGCGGGCTGGGAACGCTGGTTCCCGCTGCGCAACTGGTACGAGGTGCTGGGCATGATCCCGGTCGCCCACCCGGCCCTGCGCGGGTTCCGGCTGCTGCGGATCATCGTGGTGCTGGTGCGCCTGGCGCGGACCGCCGACCGCGCTTTCGGCGAGAAGTTCACCCAGCGGCTGGTGGAACGGCTGTCCAGGCCGATCGTGCTGGCGATCAAGAAACCGATCACCATCGCCGTGCTGGACGAGGTGGTCAAGGTGCTCGAAACCGGGAACTACCCGCACAACCTGGCCCAGTCGCTCGGGCAGAACCGCGAAATGCTGCGGCAGATCGTCACCGAGAAGATGAAGGCGGACCCGCAGGCCGGGCGCTTCTCGCGGTTGCCGTTCCACGACGAGATCGTGCGCTCGGTGGTGGACACGGTCATGCGGATCACCCTCGAAGTGCTCACCGACCCGCGCATCGACGATTTCTTCGCGCACGTGGTGCGGGAGAACCGGGAGCAGATCCGCAAGGCGGTGCAGATGGGCCTGCACGAAGAAGGTGGCGACGACGAGGAACTCGCGAAGGAACTGCCCGCGCCACCGCACGGGTTGCACGAGCGGCTCTAACGCGGTTTGACCCGCCGGGTGGGTTGCGCGGTCATCGGATCCTCCGGCCACGGGTGCCGCGGATAGCGACCGCGCAGATCGGCACGCACGGCGTGGTAACCGTTGCGCCAGAACGATTCCAGGTCGGCGGTCACCGCGGCGGGACGGCCCGCCGGGGAGAGCAGGTGCAGCACGACCGGCACGCCCGCCAGTTTCGGCGTCTCGCGCCAGCCGAAGGTTTCCTGCAGTTTGACCGCGAGCACCGGTTCGTCGCGGTAGTCGACGCGGATCTTGGAGCCGGACGGCACTTCGAGCCGATCGGGCGCGAGGTCGTCCAGCTTGGCGGCTTCGGGCCACGGCAGCAGCGCGCGCAAGGCCTTTCCGGCGTCGATCTTGGCCAGATCAGCGCGTTTGCGGACTCGCGAAAGGTCCACAGTGGACAGAATTGCCTCGTCGGTGAGGTCGGGCCACGGTTCGCCGATGGCGCGGTGCAGGAAGCCCAGCCGCTGGCGCAACCTGGTGGCGTCCTCGGTCCACTTGAGCAGGCCGAGCCCTTCGCGCCGCAAGCCGTCCCGCACGGCTTCCTCCACCAGTGCCGGATCGGGGTCACGCAGCGGGCGTTCGCTGAGCACGATCGCGCCGAGGCGGCGCACCCGGCGGGCGACCAGATCACCGCCGGACCAGTGCACCTCGTCCGCTTCGGACAACAGGTGCGCACCGGCGGTTTCGGCCAGTTCGGCGTCGGCGCGGGCGGCGAGCCGGATGATCCCGTTCGTGCGCCCGGGATCCCTGGTCGCCTCGCCGATCGCCAGCCACTCGGCGTCGGTGAGCCCGCTGCCGGGGCCGAGTTCGGCCGCCGTGCCACCGGCCATCAGGTAGACCGGCGATCCGCCCGTCCGGCGGCGGGCCAGGCGTTCGGGGTGCGCGAGCGCCACCACCAGCGCGGAATCCGGCTTCTCGGGACCGCCGTCGACCAGCTTCGCGAGCCGTTGCGCCTCGCGGCGCCAGCGCTGGTCACCGGTGTCACGCAGGCGCCGCAGTTCGGCGTCCACGTCGGTCAGCGAGGCGCCGTTGTCCAGCAAGGCGACCACCTCGGCCGCCGAACGCGCCCCGACCCGCCGCGCGCCATCCAGCAGCGCCCTGGCCAGCCGGGGGTGCAGGCCGAGCGCGGCCATCCGGCGCCCGCGTGCGGTGACCTCGCCGCTGTCGTCCGTGGCGCCGAGCGCGCGCAGGACCGCCTGCCCGGCCGCGAGCGCGCCCTCGCCCGGCGGGTCCCACCACGCGAGCCCGCTGCCGTCCGGAGTGGACCAGCAGGCCAGTTCGAGTGCGAGCCGGGCGAGTTCGGCCGTGCGGATCTCGGGCTCGGGGTAGGCGGGCAGCGAGGCCTGCTCGTGCTGGGCCCAGCAGCGGTAGACCCGGCCGGGTGCTTCGCGCCCGGCGCGGCCGGCGCGCTGATCGGCCACCGCGGCGGACACGCGCACGGTCGCCAGACCGGGCAGGCCGCGGCGGTGGTCGACCCGCGGCACCCTGGACAGGCCGGAGTCCACCACGATCCGCACGCCGGGCACGGTCAGGCTCGATTCGGCGACGGCCGTCGCCAGCACCACCCGGCGGTGCTTCCCCGGGCGCAACGCGGCGTCCTGGTGCGCGGCGGAAAGACGCCCGTGCAACGGGAACACGTCGACCCCGGACAGCATGTTCGACACCCGGCCGATCTCGGCGGCGCCCGGCAGGAACGCCAGCACGTCACCCTCCGCTTCGGACAGTGCCTTGCGGATGGTCCGGGCGACGCACGCCTCGATGCGCTCGTTGCGCGCAGGCGGGGCGTAGACGTGCTCGATGGGGAAGGTGCGGGCGTGCGCGGTGAGCACCGGGCCGCCGAGCAGCGCCGCCAGGCGATCGGCGGCGACGGTGGCCGACGTGGCGAGCAGGCGCAGGTCGTCCCGCAGCCCGGCGCGGACGTCCAGGAGCAGCGCGAGCAGCAGGTCGGCGTCGAGGTGGCGTTCGTGGCACTCGTCCAGCAGCACGGTGGACACCCCGGGCAGCTCCGGGTCGTGCTGCAGGCGGCGCACCAGCAAGCCCGACGTGACGACCTCGATCCGGGTGCGCTTCGACACCTTGCGATCCCCGCGCACCGAATACCCGACCGTCTCCCCGACGGGCTCGCCGAGCAGGGACGCCATCCGGGCGGCCGCGGCCCGGGCGGCGAGCCTTCGCGGCTCGGCGACCACGACCCGCCCCTCGGTGCCTTCGGCCAGCGACGGCGGCACCAGCGTGGTCTTGCCCGTGCCGGGCGGCGCGACCAGCACCGCGGCACCGTGCGCGGCCAGCGCCTCGCGGAGGTCACCGAGGATGGCGGCGACCGGGAGTTCCGCGCTCACTGCTCGGTGACCTGGGGTGGCGTGGGCAGGGGATACCCGGACGTGCCGATGGTGGCGTGGAAGGCCCGCGTCCACTCACCGCTGCTGATCATCTTGCGCAGGGCGTCGTTGACCGCCCGCTGCGCCTCGGTGTCGCCCTTGCGCAGGCCGATGCCGTAGTGCTCGGGCGCGAACTGCGTGCCGACCACCCGGAGCAGTTCGGGCTGCTGGGCCGCGTACCCGGCCAGGATCACCCCGTCCGTGGTCACCGCGTCGACCTGACCGGCCAGCAGCGCGCTGACGCACTCCGGGTACCGCGGGTACTCGACCAGCTCGGTCTGCCGCGCGAACCGGTCGCGGACCTGCTCGGCGGAGGTGGTGTTCGTGGTCGAGCAGAGCCGTTTGCCGTTCAGCGACTCCGGCCCGGTGATGTCCGTCGAATGGGTGCGGACCAGCAGGTCCTGCCCGGTTTCGAAGTACGGCCCGGCGAAGGTGACCTGCTGGCGGCGCTTCTCGGTGATCGAATAGGTGGCCACGACCAGGTCGACGGAGTTGGACGCGAGGTCGGCCTCCCTGGACGAGGTCGCCGTCTCGCGCCAGGTGATGTCGCCGGGCGCCACGCCCAGCTCCTTCGCCACGTAGGTGGCCACCTCCACGTCGAACCCGACCAGCCGCCCGTCGAGCGTGCGCTGGGAGATGCCAGGCTGGTCGAAGCGGGTGCCGATGGTCAGGTGGCCGCGGGCGTCGGCGCGCTTGACCAGTGAGTCGGCGTCGGTGGCGGTGGGCGTGCAGGCGACGGTGTTGATCATGGTCAGCCCGAGCGCGGCCAGCGTGGCGAGTACCCGCCTGCCGCGCATCCGCGTCCTCCTGACCTCACGGCTTTCTCAGGTCGTCTGATTAGCCTAAGGCTCGGGGTACGCGGGTCGGAAAGGAACTGAGCAAGTGGGTGGAGCGGAGCGCACCGCGCGCAAGCGGCGGCAGGAGCAGATGCGGCAGCAGTCGGCCAAGCCGGCCGCCAAGCCGGCGGCGCGGGGCGTGGACAAGCGGACCGTCGGCATCATCGTCGCGGTGGTGGTGCTCGCGGCGGCCGTGACCGGCGGCATCGTCTGGTACCAGGCCGACAAGAACAAGACCGAGGGGCAGACGATCGCGGCCGTCGCGCAGGGCGCGCCCGCCTGGCCCGAACAACGCGACGGGCTGGTGGTCGTCTCGGGAAAGCCGGGGGCCCGGGTGACGCTCGACGTCTACGCGGACTTCCTCTGCCCCGCCTGCGGTGAGTTCCACAAGCGGTTCGGCGAGCAGATCGAGGAGCAGGTCGCGGCGGGCACCGTGCTCCTGCGCACGCACATGATCCCAATGCTGAGCGCGCGCAGCGACCCGGAGGGCTACTCGCTCGATTCGGCGAACGCGGGCCTCTGCGCCGCCGACGCCGGCGTGTTCACCCCGTTCCACGACAGCCTGTTCGCCGCGCAGCCCGAGGAGGGCAAGCGCGCCTGGGACAAGGCGCAGCTGACCGCGCTGGGCCGAGGGGTCGGCATCACCGATCCGGCCTTCCCGGCCTGCGTCGAGGGCGGCACCTACAACCAGCAGCTGGACGCCGAGCTGACGCGGGTCACCGAGGACCCCGCGCTGCACCAGGAGTTCCCGGACGGCAACAAGGGCTTCGGCACGCCGACGGTCACCGCGGACGGCAAGCCGGTGAGCACGAGCGACCCGGAATGGCTCACCAAGCTGCTTTCGGGCGCGCCCGCCGCGTGAGGTGATTTCGCCCCAACGAGCAAATCGGGTGGTCTAGGCTGAGCGCGGAGTGCTCGTGGGGAACCGTTCCGTGCTGGGCGGCGTCGCACTCCAGGTACGAGGAGGGCATCCGTGAACGGCACACCACACCAGGGCTTCTACGTCGGCGAAGGCGCCTACGAGGATTACGCCCGCCGGATCGATCCGGCGGGCGAGGACATCCGCGGCGCGGGGGCGAAGCACCTCGACCCGCACGCGGACGTCGACGGCGACGGGTTCTCCGCGCTGGGGCAGGAAACCGGGTTCTCCGGTGCTTACGCGAGCCGGATGCGCGGCGTCCAGGAGCGCGTGGCCCGGCTCGGCGGGCAGTGGCAGCAGATGGGTGACGCGGCACGCCAGACCGCGGTCAACTACCAGGTGGTCGAGGGCGACCAGGGGGACATCATGCGAACGATCGGCAAGGACCTGCCGTGACCTACGAAACCGAGCAGGTGCTGAGAACCGGCCTGGACACCAACGCGCAGTTCGAGCAGAAGATGGTCCGCAACAGCGCGGGCATCAGCGCCGCCCAGGACGGGCAGGTGGCGCTGCGCACTTCGCTGGACGGCGTGCGCGGCAACGTCTCGGCGCAGCGGAACAACCTCGCGGCGAACAGTTCGGGCACGACCACCGACACCGCCACCGAGACCTCGGTGAACCTGGAGAAAGAGGTCGACGACCTGCTCCAGGAGAGCGCCGAGATCGAGAAGGCGGTCGCCGAGGCGGCGGAGATCCTCGACGTCGCCGACATCCAGAACAAGCAGCTGCGCGAAGAGATCATCAAGGTGATCAACGACGCGATGAAGAAGATCGCGATCGAGCGCGCCCGGCCCAACGGCGAGGGCAACGCCGCCGCGGCCGACATCATGAAGAAGATGATCGCCGAGGTCGACCGCCTCAACGGCGAGTCGGCGACGGTGGCGTCCAACGCCGAGGGGCAGCTCACCCAGACCGCGACCAAGCTCGCGCCCGCGCCGGCCCCGTCCTCGTCCGGGGACACCGGCGGCAGCAACGGCGGCACGCAGGTCGGGTCGTCGTTCAACGCCCAGGGCAGCCGCCGCGGCGGCGGTGGCGGGGGAGGCGGTGGCGGCGGCGCGGTCAGCAAGCCGCGCCTGCCGGTGGCGATCCCGCCGCAGCCGGGCACCGGTGTCGCGGTCAACCTGCCCGACGGCAGCACGGTCCAGGCGCCCAACGAGACGGCCGCCAAGGCGGTCCGCGCGGCGCTGTCGAACCTGGGCGTGCCGTACGTGTGGGGCGGCACCTCGCCGGGTGTCGGCCTGGACTGCAGCGGGCTGACCATGACCTCCTACGGCGAGGCCGGGCTGGAGATCCCGCGGATCGCCAAGACGCAGACCGTGGGGGCCGAGGTGCCCTCGATCGACCAGCTGCTGCCGGGCGACCTGGTGGTCTGGAACGGGCACGTGGCGATGGTGATCGGCAACGGGCAGATGATCGAGGCCGGTGACCCGGTGCAGACCGGGCCCATCCGGACGACGAACGCCGGGCAGTCCTTCGTCGGCTTCTACCGGCCGACGGGCTAATCTGCACGTCAGCGAGATTGTGGGGAGGCCGCGAGTGGCGGAGTTCGACATCGGCCGGGAGGCTGACCGGCTGGCGCAGGAAATGGACCGGGCGGGTGAGCGGGCGCGGGCGCAGTTCGAGCGCAGCGGGCCGATCACCGGCCGGGCCCAGACCAGCGACGGCGCGATCGGCGTCGAAGTGCTGCCCGGGGGCAAGCTGAAGAGCGTGAAGCTGACCCCGTACGCGCTGCGCAGCGCGCCCGAGGTGATCGCCAGGCAGATCGTCGAGCTGTCGAACCAGGCCACCCGGCGCGCGGGCGACCGGATGTACCAGACGCTGGCGCCCGCGCTCGGTGACGGCCAGCTGCGGTCGATGGGCTACGAGCCCCTGCCCGACGACGAAGACGGTTACGGAAGGTGAGCGGACCGATGGAGCAGGTGCCCATCACCCAGACCACGCGGCAGCTGATCGAGCAGACCCGGGCCCGTTCCGAGGCGATTTCGCAGGTCGAGAGCATGATGGCCCAGGCGAAGGGCACCGCGCACGACCTGGACAACACCGTCGAGGTGACCGTCGACGCCCATGGGAAGCTGCTGTCCCTGTGGCTCGCCCCGTCCGCGGTGAACTGGGACGCCGACCGGCTCGGCTCGCTGATCGTCGAGGTCGCCGAAGTGGCCCAGCGCGAGGCCGTGCAGGACAGCTACAACAAGGTCGCCCTGCTGCTCGGCGAGGACGTGACCGTGATGATCGAACGGATCTCCGGCCTCCCCGCCCCGGCGCGCGCGGAGAACGACGACAACGGTCTCACCGTCGAAGAATTCCAGCGCCGCCGTGAACAGCGCCTGGCACAGCAGGCCACCAACCAGCCCCCACCGCGCCGCCCCCGCGTCGAAGAGGACGACGACCTGTACTCCTTCGACCCGGCTTCCCTCAGGTCGGACCGATAGGGACCCCCCTTTGAGGCCGCATCCGGTGGTCATGTACCTTATAGACACACGAGATGCGGAGTTCACCTCCGCTCCGGGGCTATGGCGCAGCTGGTAGCGCACCTCACTGGCAGTGAGGGGGTCAGGGGTTCGAGTCCCCTTAGCTCCACCCTGAGAGTCTTACTGAATAAAGGCATGAAGTAGGACCGCGACGCCTGATGGCGAGCATGGCCACCCGTCTTGCGGGTGGCCTTTTTGTTTGGGGGCTCCCGTCGCCACCGTCCTGATCCGGCGCCGGTCGAGAACCCTGCCGCCCGCCCTTGACTGGCTAGCGACGCGAAGCGGTTCGGACAGTGCGGCGACGACGGTGATAAGCGAGGGCCAGGATGATGGTGATCGGCCCCCAGAGAGCGGTCGGAGTGACGCACACCGTCGCCAGCGTCTTCCAGGCTTCGCTGCTGTAGCCGACACCTTCGACCACGCCGGACACGGTGAGTCGACGGTCCCCGCCGAGCGGGATGGAGCTGAACAGCGCGGTGAGGACCAGGCCACCGGCGACGGCGGGGACGACGGCTGCCATCGGCCTGACGGGTTTGCCGCCGACGAACGGGATCCACCGGGGCGCCACCTCATCGCGATCACTTCGGTGAGCACGCTCAGCGTGAGGACGTACGGGATGCTCAGCCAGAGCGGCGGCATCCCGCGGTCGTGGATCTGCCCCATCTCGAAGTGCAGGGCGAAGGGCAGCCGCCACAGGCACAAAGGCAGCAGGAGCCAGGGAAGCGCGTAAGCCAGGCGCATCGCCCAACGGGGAACCGGCCGTTCGGTGTCACTGACGGCCCACGCCCCGCCCGGAGGGCTTCGCCGCTCTCCGGGACCCGCGACCCGTGGAAGGGTCGCGGGCCGGGGGCGGTCAGCGTCGGCGAGGTCCGGCTTGCGCGCGTGCCTCGGCGGCGTCCAGGTCGGCCGCGTCGGTCAGGGTCGCGTTGTCCTCGTAGGTGACCGAATCCGGGACGGCGTCGCTGCCGACCGGGTCGGCGTCCCACACGTTGCCGCGGTAGACCACGTTGTCCAGTGGCGGGTGGACGTACAGCACGGCGGTGTTGTCGGCGCGCCGCACCACGTTGTCCGCCACCGTCACCCACGCCGCGCCGTAGTCGGTGTAGAGGGCGAAGTTGTACGGGGTGCGGGTGTCGGTGACGACGTTGCCGCGCACCACCGCCCCGTCCTCGTGCGATTCGCCCTGCGGCCCGGACACGTAGATGCCGCCGCCGTCGGCCAGCACGCCCATCGTGCCGGTGACGTGGTTGTGCAGGATGCGCGTGCCCTTCGCCGGGCCGCCCACGATGCCGCAGTGCGGGACGTCGTCCACGCGGTTGTGCGCGACCGTGCAGTCCACCGTGGTGAGGAGGGCGATGCCGGGCGAGCCCGAGTGGTCGAGCCCGACGCGGTGGATCTCGTTGTCCTCGACCACCGCCCGGTCGGTGCCGGTCAGGGTGATGGCGCCGGCGGCGAGGGTGTCGAACCCGCACCCGCGCACCACGGTGTCCGCGCCACCGGTGACGCCGAGCGCGGTCGAGCCCAGGCGGGTGAAGCGGCAGCCCTCGAACCGGATGCCGGTGGTGTCGACCAGGGACGCGCACGCCGGGATGGTCTCCGGCTCGCCGGTGACGGTCAGCCAGGACTGGCCCTCCACGACGACCACGGTGTCGATCCGGCCGCCGTCGTGGAAGCCGCTGCCGTGGTAGTGCAGGAAGCCTCGGTCGCCGGTCGGGCGCAGCCAGGTGGTGTCGGCGAAGATCAGGCCGCGGAAGGAGATGCCGCCGGCCCCCGTCGCCACCAGCAGGGTGTCCTGTTCCGCAGCGACAACCCGGGTGGTGGCGGGGTCCTCGCCGGTGCGCGGGAGGTAGTGCAGGACGTGCTCGCCGGGCCGGGAGCGGTCCAGGGCGAACGTGCCCGGTTCGGTGAGGAAGGACGGGTCGTTCTCCACGCGGGTCGGCAGGCCGGGGCCGGAGGAGGTCTGGCCTTCCCAGGAGGAGTTGTAGAGCTGCCGGGCCCAGGAGAAGGCGGGCTGCTTCATGGTGATCGTGCCGTCCGCGACCGACTCGACCGCGAGCCGGGCCTCGGTCCACGGGTAGACGCCCCGGTGGACGAACTCGACGCCCGCTCGCCAGTCGAGGCGAGCATCCGTGACGTAACCAGACTCGTTTTCACTCACTTCGCCCGGGATCCCGTCGATGGCGGCCCGCTCGACGCGCCGACCGTCGACGGTGAGGTGACGGGTGTCGAGCGTGCCGACGTCCACGACCCAGGCGCCGTCACCGCCCACCCGCCAGCCGGTGATCACCCGTCCGCCGCCGATCACCACCTCGTCCTGCGCGGGTGTGCCGAACCCGTTGGCCTGGTAGGTGATCCGGCTGCCTTCCCGCGCGGAGTCCTCCTCGGTGAACTCCCACGGCCCGGGGTAGGTGCCCGCCCGCACGTGGACGACCACGTCGCCCGCCGCCTCCCGGGCCGCCCTCCGCGCCCGGTCGATCGTGGCGAAGGGCCGTTCCGGCGTGCCGGGGGCGTCGTCGTCGCCGTCGAGAGCCAGGTGAACTTCGGTTGTGTATGCCATAAACGTATTTATACTATAAACAAGGAGGTAGTGGGTGACGCAGGACAACGAGCGGGTCGAACTGCTGTGGCGCGACGAGGGCGCGCGGCCGGGGTTGAGCCCGGACCGGGTGGTGGCCGCCGCGGTGGAGGTCGCCGACGCGGAGGGCCTGGCGGGCTTGTCCATGCGCAAGGTCGCCGAGCACCTGGGCTTCACCACGATGTCGCTGTACCGGCACGTGCCCAGCCGGGAGCACCTGGTCGACCTCATGCGCGATGCCGTCCTGGACACGCCCGCGCCCGACGACACCGGCGCAGCGTGGCGCGAGCGCCTGGAGGCGGCCGTCCGGCACGGCTGGGAGCTGCGCAAACGCCACCCGTGGCTGGCCGAGGAGCGCAACACGCGGCCCCTCCCTGGGCCGAACGCGCTGGCGCACTACGAGCACCTGCTGAGCATCCTGGCGAGCACTCCCCTGCCGCCGGCGGAGGTCGTGGCGGTGGCGGGCCTGCTCGGCCGCTTCCTCGACGCCGAGGCACTGGCGCTGGTCGAGGCGGCGCGCGCCGAGCGGGACAGCGGGGTGAGCGACGAGGAGTTCTGGGGCGCGCGCGACGGGCTCTGGTCGCGGATGAGCCGCTACCCGACCCTCACCGCGCTGTGGGAGACGGGCGGTTTCGAGCAGTCGGACCCGTTCGAGTTCGGTCTGGCGCTCCTGCTCGACGGCGTCGAGTTGCGCATCGCGCAGCGTGAGGGAATGCGTGACGAAACCTGCGCGATGTGCGGCAAGCCGATCGAGCAACCCGCTTCGGGCCGTCCCCGCGCCTACTGCTCGCGAAGTTGCCAACAACGCGCCTACCGCAGCCGGAAGCGCTGACCCCACCGGCATCACGCCGGCGCGGTCAGCCTTTCTGTTCCGCGTGTCTTGTGGAGGCGGCGCTGTGGCATTGGCGTGGTGGCTGTGGGGGTCACGGGACGGTGACATGTTCGATCACTTGTTCGTCGTGATCGACGCGGGATGCTTGTCTCTGGGGTGAAACCGGACGCAGAGACGAGAGAGAACCGCATGACCAGAGACAACGACCCCGGGGTGGTCGCCGAGTTGGATCGCCTGGATGAGGCGGTCAAGGCCGCGCCGGCGGGGGACACGGCGGCGCAGATCGCGCTGTGGCGGCAGGTGACCGGGTTGGAGCACTGGTTCTTCATCGCTCGGGGCGCGGCCGACCGGCCCCGGCCCTACGCGGCGGCCTCCGGGCAGGGGCCGATGATCTGCCTCTACAGCAGCGCCGCGCGGGCCAGCGAAGCCGCCCGCGGCCTGGGGCTGGTTGATGCGGAGGGCGGCGCGGCGCGGTTGTTCGGTGTGCCGATGCCGACCGCGATCGACTACGTCGCTTCGTTCGGCGAGGCCGGCGTCGTCGGGGTGGTGCTGGACCACCCGCGGATCGGGCACCACATCCCGCTGGCGAACCTGGGACTGCTCAAGGGCTGGATCGAAGGGGCCGCACGGTGAACGAGGACAGCTTCGTCGAGGTGATCGCGCGCGAGGTGGAGGCCGACCCCAGCAACCTGGCGCTGCGCGAGGACTTCGTCACGCTGCTGCTGGAGCAGGACCCGGACCGCGCCGCCGTAGAGCTGGAGGCGTTCGAGGTCTTCGGCGGTGCTCCGGCGCGGATCCGCATGCTGCGCGCCCGGCTGATGGCGGCGCGGATGCGGGCCTCGAACGTGCCGCCTCCCGCCGAGCCCGCGGCCGGGACGGCACGGCCGAACCCGGTTCCGGCCCCGGCCGACGAGGACCGTCAGGACAACAGCGCCGCTGGTTCAGCGTCGCTGTGGGACGCCGAGCGTCCGGCGGTGACGCTGGCCGACGTCGCGGGTCTCGCCGAGGTCAAGCAGCACCTGGACACCGCGTTCCTCGCGCCGCTGCGCAATCCCGAGCTGGCGGCGGCGTTCGGGCAGAAGCCGGGCGGGTCGCTGCTGATGTACGGCCCACCCGGGTGCGGCAAGACGTTCATCGCCAGGGCGATCGCCGGTGATCTCGGCGCGTCCTTCCTCCACGTGACCCTCGCGGACCTGCTCAGCAAGTGGATCGGGGAGAGCGAGAAGGCGATCCGGAGCGTGTTCCGCCATGCCCGCGCGGCCGCGCCGTGCGTGATCTTCTTCGACGAGTTCGACGCGCTGGGCGGACGGCGCACCTCCGGTGGGGGCGGGTCGCAGTCGATGCGGATGCTCGTCACCCAGCTGCTGGAGGAACTCGACGGCGTGGACAGCGTGAACGACGGGGTCTACTTCCTGGCCGCGACGAACCGGCCGTGGGACATCGACTCCGCGCTGCGCCGGCCGGGCCGGATCGACAAGACGGTGCTGGTGCTGCCACCGGACGCGGTCGCCCGTGCGGCGATCGTGCGGGGCGCGCTGGAGGGCAAACCGGCCGACGACGTCGATGCCGTGGCCGTCTCGACGGCGACCGAGGGGTTCTCCGGTGCCGACCTCAGCCACCTGACGACCACCGTGCTGCAGCAGGCGATGGTCGAGTCGATGAGCCGGGGTGAGCTGGTGCCGGTCACCACCGGCGCGCTGCTGGCCGCGGTCGGCGGCATCACCCCGTCCACGGCGTCCTGGTTCAACCAGGTGGCGCCGGTGCTGGAGTTCGGCGTCGACGACGGCACCTTCGACCAGCTCCGGGCGTACCGGGCGCAGCGAGGAATGCGATGAGCGACTTCGGCCGCACGGCCTTCGACGACAGGGCCGCCGTGGAGCGGAACCTGGACCTGGCCTGGGAGCTTTTCGGCGCGCAGCCGACGCATCCCCAGGTCGCCGAGCTGGCGATGCAGGTGCTCGCGGTCCAGCCGGAGCGAAGCAGCGTGTCGCTGTTGCTCGGCAATCACCGTGAGGTCTGTGGCGACGCCGACGAGGCGCGGCGTCTCTACCTCCGGGTGGCCGGTCGCCGCGACAACCAGTTCATCAACGCGGCTCGCGCCCTGCGGCACCTGGCGTTCGCGGAAAACGACCATGCCGAGGCGCTGCGGTGGGCGCACACCGTGCTGGCCGAGGAACAGGAGGACTGGGACGACTGGATCGAGTTGGGGTCCGCCCAGGCACTCTGCGGGGAGCACGAGGACGGGTGGCGCCAGATCGACGAGGCGGTGGCACTGTGCTCCCGCACGGCGCCGGACGATCTACCCCAGGCGCTCGGGAAACGCGCGGTGTACCTGCTGGGCAGCTTCGCCCCAGCCGACCGGTTCGTCCCCGCGGCCGAGGAGGCCATGCGGGCCGACGCGGCGAACTCGTGGGTCGCCCTGCTGCTCGGCTGGTCCTACCTGGTGCAGTACCGGTTCGACGACGCCGAGCAACTCGGTCTGCGACTGCTGCGCGAGCACCCGACCGAAGAGCAGATGCAGTACCTGGTGACGACGACCCGGACGATCCAACAGGTCGTCGAGAAGGCGCACACCCAGGACTTCGGCTTGGAGGACATCCGCCGCACCGGGGTGATCGAAGTGGCGTGGCGGCAACTCCGAGACCGGCTGCTCGGCATCGACCTGGCTTCCGCGCTGGCGGCGCTGGACGAGGTGCTGCCCGCCGAGCTGCGCGCCACCCTGCGCCCCGCGGCTTCGATCGCCGATGAGCCCGAGGCCGAAAAGGTCGGCTCCATGGCCGCGGAGGAGCTGGTGGCCTGGCACGACGGCCAGCAGCCCGGCTCCGGCGCCGCCTGGGGGCTGGCCGAGCCGTTCCGCCTGCTGTCCGCGGCCGAGATCATCGCCATGAGCGCCGAGATCGAGGCCGACCCGGCCGCGCACCCGGGCTGGCCGGAGGACGAGATCTGGGAACAGGTGATGACCGACGACGCCGGGGCGCACCTGGTCGTCGTCGCGTTCGGGGTGCTGGCCAAGCGCCGGCCGGGACACCCCGACGAGCCCGTCGCCGCGTCGATGGCCGACTGGATCTGGGACCGGGTGGCCGACTTCGGTGGGCAGGACCCGCGACCAGCACCCCGCAAGACCGAGGAGCCCCCGGCCGACCCGCCCACGGTTCCCGGCAACGGCTCGGCTTGCAGTGGGAGAGCGGGAAATTCGCCCGCATCTTCGTGACTCGCCTCTGAGGAGGCTCATGCCGCTTCCGGCTCCTGGGCGGCCGGAAGTGTGCATGACACGCGCAGGCCACCCTCGGGGCGGGCGTGGAGGGTGAGCCCGCCGCCGTGGGCGGTGGCGATGGCGGCCACAATGGACAGACCGAGGCCGGAGGAGCCGGTGCGTTCGCCGCCGAGTCGTTCGAAGGGTCGCGCCAGCCGGTCGACCTCCTGCTGGTCGAACACCCGGCCGCCGGTTTCGACGTTCAGCACGGTTTCCTGTTCGGCCGCGGTTCCGGTGATGTGGATCCACCCGCCGTTTTCGTTGTGCGTCACGGCGTTGTCGACGACGTTGTCCACCAGCCGCGCCAGTAGGGCCGGGCTGCCGTGGGTCACGGTCGCGGGCGGCACGTCCACCGTCACGGTCAGGTCCTTCTCCTGTGCGTCGGCGGATCTTTCGCGCAGTGCGGCGTCGACGAGGTCGCCGAGGTCGACCGGGGCGGCATCGGCCAGCGCGCCGTGCTGACCCCTGGCCAGCACGAGGAACCCGTCGAGCAGGTGATCGACCCGGTCCAGTTCCGTACGCAGGCGGTCCGCGAGCGCGATCGTCGAGGCGGCCGGGTCCGGCTTGGCGACCGCGACGTCCAGTGAAGCCCGCATCGTCGCCAGCGGCGTGCGCAGCTCATGGGAGGCGTTGGCGACGAAGCGGCGCTGCGCGGCGAACGACGCCTCAAGCCGTTCGAGCAGCTCGTCGATGGTGTCCGCGAGGTCCTTCACCTCGTCGGCCGGACCGGTGACGGCGAGCCGCTGATCCAGGCTGTCGGCGGAGATCCGCCGCGTGGCACCGGTGATGAGCCGCAGCGGCCGCAGGACGCGCTTGGCCAGCACCCGGCCGAGCGGCACCGAGGCGACCGCCATCACGAGCAGCGCGATCAGCGAGCCGGCCAGCAGTTGGCGGGCCTGTTGGGCGTGCACCTCGTTCAGCTGGTCCGCCAGCTCCCGGATGTGCTGCTGCGCCGCGGCGAGGCTGCCCTGGACGGGCGGATTCCCGGCCGGGGTGACGCTGTTCATACTGCCGCCGGAGAGCAGGAAGTTCAGCACGAGCAGACCGATACCGGCCAGGAGGAACCCGACGGCGTACAAAATGGTGAACCGTACTCCCACGGTCCCGCTGCGCGGCTTGATCACCCACCCAGCATGCGCTCGCCTGCCTAACAACAGCATGACAACACCGGTTCGGCCGGTGTTACCCGCCGATTCGTACAACCGACGGCATGTCGACCACCGAACTCCTCCGGCGCGAATGGACCGCGTTCCGCCGCCCGGGCCGCCTGGTCGCCCTGGCTTCCGCGGCCCTCGCCGTCATCGCGCTGGGCCTGCTGTACGCCGCCGGCGACCACTCGTCCTGCGACGGGCCCTGCCCGGCCACCCCGGTCGCCGAAGACGGCTTGATCGTCAGTGACCAGTTCTGGTTCCGGCATCGCGAACTGGGCCGCGAAGGCGCCATCACGGTCCGGCTGACCGCGATGACCGGGACGATCACCTATCCGCCGCCGGACCACGACCAGATCGTGCCCGGCCTGGTGCCGTGGGCGAAGGCCGGGATCATCGTCAAAGACGGCACGCGGCAAGGCTCGCGGTACGCGGCGCTCATGATGACCGGCAGCCACGGCGTGCGCTTCCAGCACGATTACGAGCACGACGTCGCCGGAAACGCGGGCGGCGTCACGGAAAGCTCGCCGCGCTGGCTGCGGCTGACCCGCGTGGGCGACACCATCACCGGTTCCGAGTCCGCGGACGGCGAGCAGTGGCACACCGTCGCCACGGCGAAGCTCGACGGGCTGCCGGACACCGTGCGGGTCGGCCTCTTCGCCACCTCACCCGGCGACCTCACCCTCCGCGGCACCGGCCTCGGCGGCGCGATCGAAGAGGTCCGGTTCACCCAAGCCGTGGGCGTCTTCGACCACGTCGCCGTCGAGGGCGGTGCCACCGGTCCCTGGGCCGGCGAACCGGTCGGCGAGATGAACCACACCGACTGGGAAAAGCACCACCACGCCTCGGGAGCCGTGGAGGAAAACGGTGTCGTCACCGTCAGCGGCACCGGAGACATCGGGCCGCTCAACGACGAGGGCCGGCGCAGCCTGGTGAACACCCTGCTCGGCTTGGTGGTCGCGCTGATCATCTTGCTCGTCACCGCGGCCCGCTACGGCGCTCGCACGGCTCGCGAGACCACCGCCCGTCCGGTGATCGGTGCCCGTGCGGCCGTCGTCGGAGCGGCCATCTTCAGCACCGGCCTGGTCACCGTCGGCATCGTCATCCTGGTGGGCACGGCGTTCCTGCGGGCCAAGGGGACCCCGGTGCAGCCGTTGTCGGTGCTGACCGGCGGCCGGGTGATCATCGGTGTCGCGGCGGCGCTCGCGCTCTGCGCCGTCCTCGCCTACGGGCTCGGCGTATGGCTGCGCCGCGGCTGGGCAGCGGTCCTCATCGGACTGTCGCTGGTCGCTTTGCCTTACGCCGTCACGACTTTCCCGCTGCTGCCCGACGCGGTCTCCGACTGGCTGCTGCGGCTCACCCCGGCAGCCGGCTTCGCCGTCCAGCAGACGATGGTGGAGTACCCCCAGGTGACCGCGCACTACGCGCCGTCGGCCGGGTACTTCCCGCTCCCCGGGTGGGCCGGCCTCGCCCTGCTCTGCGCGTACACGGTCCTCGTCGTGTGGCTGGCCATCAGCCGTCAGCCGCCCGCGAACACCGACTGGCGATAGTGGACGGTGTCAGCGGTCTGGGCGGAGGTTCGTGACTGAAAGACCGTGGGTGGCCTGTAGGCGGGCGGCGACCAGGGAGCGGTGACAGGCTTCCGGGTCGCGTTCGACGCAGAGCAGGGCGGTGGGGTGGGCGCTCACGAGCGTGCCGAGGTCGAAGGGGTCGAGGATTTCGCGGGTGTAGCGCTCGGTGTACTCGAGCGCCAGTGCGACGCGGTTGCGTTTGCCCACGCCTTGGCGGTCGTCCTCGCGGTATTGGAGGTGACGCAGTTCGGTGGTCGGGGCCAGCGCTTTCACGTGACGGTAGGCGATGTCCGCTGCGGCGAGGGCGTGTTGGAGTCGTACGGAGTTCGCCCAGGAGTAGTCGGGGCCGCGGACGCCGCGGCGTTGGCGTAGGTCGAGCAGCAGCCTGATGCCTTCGCCGGTGAGTTTCGAAAGGAAGGTCTCGGCGGTGAAGCCGTAGACGCCGATCGTCGCGATGGGGGTCATGGCAGGTCGGTGGGCCCGGCCGGGGCCGAGCCCACCACCCTCCGCTACGGCACGAGGACCGGCTGGTCGACGGCCCACAGCCAAGACCCGTCCGGCTGGCGGCGGGCGACCTCGACGGTGATCTCCCCGGTGGTCAGCGTGGACGCGGTGAGGGCCAGATCGCCGCTCACCAGTGCCGGGTGCTGCCTGCCCGGCATGAGCACCGGCTCGGCCGCGAGGAACTGCTCGTACACCTTGCGGATCTCCGCGTGCCCGGTCGCCAGGTTGCCCGGCGGGAACGCCAGCACGGCGTCCGGTTCGTACAACGCCACCAGTCCGTCGACATCGCCCGCGTTGCCCCGCTCGATGAAGAACCTGCCCAGGTCGTTCGGCTCGGTGGCCACTGTCTTGCTCGTCATGCGGGTCAGCCTCCCAAGCAATACACGACATCCTGTGTCGTGTATTCCGGTAAAGTTTCCGTGTGCGCGCCGACCGGTTGGTATCGCTGGTGCTGCTGCTGCGCCAGCACGGCCGGTTGTCGGCGGCCGCGCTGGCCCGCGAGCTGGAGGTGTCCACGCGCACCGTGCTGAGGGACATCGAGGCGCTGTCCGCGGCGGGCGTCCCGGTCTACGCCGAACGCGGCCGCCACGGTGGTTTCGCACTGCTGCCCGGTTTCCAGACCGAACTCACCGGGCTGAGCCACGACGAAGCACTCGCCCTGCTGGTCGCCGGATCGCGCCGCGGGGCGCAGGCGTTCGGCCTCGGTTCGGCGCTCGCGTCGGCCATGCGCAAGGTGGTGGACGCGCTGCCCGAAAGTTATCGGACCACCGCGGCGGGTGCGGCCCGGCGACTGCTCATCGACCCGGAGACCGACCTCCTCGCCCGCCGGTTGGTCGCTGAGGAAGTGCCCGACACCGTCGTGGCCGAGGTCCGGCGCGCGGTGTTCGCCGGGCACAAGTTGCGCATCCACTACGCGGCCGCGGACCAGACCCCGAAGTGGCGCACAGTGGACCCGATCGGCCTGGTCACCGTGCGCGGCCAGGGCTACCTGCTGGCCAAGAGGTCCGGAGAGGACCGCACCTACCGGCTGTCCCGGATCCTGGCCGCCGAGGCACTCGCCGAACCCGCGCAGCGGCCGGACCGGGTCGACCTGGGCCGGGCCTGGCAGGAACGCAGCACGCGGTTCCGGACCGGCGGGGACCAGGTCGCCGTGCTGTTGCGGGTGCACCCGGCGCGGCGCGCGGAGCTGGTGGGCACCGCGCTGGCCGTCCTCGCCGAAGAAGCCGAAGAAGCCGGCGGCTGGCTGCGGCTGGAGGTGACCTTCCAGGACGCGAGGCACGCCGAATGGGCGTTGTGGCAGCTCGCCTCGAACGCGGAAGCCCTGAGTCCTCAGTGGTTGCGCAACTCTTTGCGCGACCGCGCCGCCGCGTTCGCCGCCCTGTTGGGAAGATCAATTTCCGAGGCGCGGAAATAGGCGCCAATCCTTTCCTGAGGTTCGTTGAACTTTCACCGGGTCCCGTATAGACTGATGCGCCCTGGGAGCGCTCCCAAATGGATCATCACCGCTCATCCGGAGAATGGAGACCCATCCATGCGTATGCGCACAAGTTCCGGGTCCGTTGCCAGACGGCGAGGCATCCTCGCAGTGATCACCGGCATGCTGGCCTGTCTGTTCATCTGGGTCCCGACGGCCTCGGCGCACGGCACCATCGTCGGTCCCGCCACCCGTGCCTACCAGTGCTGGCAGGCCTGGGGCAGTCAGCACACGAATCCGGCCATGCAGCAGCAGGACCCCATGTGCTGGCAGGCTTTCCAGGCCAACGCCGACACCATGTGGAACTGGATGAGCGCGCTGCGGGACGGGCTCGGCGGGAACTACCAGGGCGCGACCCCGGACGGTCAGCTCTGCAGCAACGCCCTCTCGCGCAACGATTCCCTGAACAACCCCGGTGCGTGGAAGACCACCAGCGTCGGCAGCAACTTCACCATGCACCTGTACGACCAGGCCAGCCACGGCGCTGACCACTTCCGGGTCTACGTCAGCAAGCAGGGGTTCAACCCCGCCACCCAGCGACTGGGCTGGGGCAACCTCGACTTCATCACGCAGACCGGGAAGTTCGCTCCGGCCAAGGACATCAAGTTCAACGTCCAGACCAGCGGCTACACGGGACACCACGTCGTGTTCACCATCTGGCAGGCTTCGCACCTGGACCAGGCCTACATGTGGTGCAGTGACGTGAACTTCGGCTAAGTGATCGGCAATGCCGGCCCGGTGCCCGTACTTCGGGCGCCGGGCCGGTTCCGCACGTCCGGAGGTCGTACCCGGACGCGACGAAACTTTCGGCGACCGGTTATGCCTCGGATTCGCTGACGTCCGCACGGAAATAGGGCAGCCATTGCCGGTTCGCCGTGCACGAGAAAGACCGCCGATGCCTTTTCGCGTCAACTGCGGAATTCCGCAGTTGTTGTCGCGCGAGGGCGGCGGGAGGATCGGCGGGTAAACACCTACCGCGGTGGCCGATCATCCACTATGCGAGGAGTTGCCCACCGATGACCGAAACCCAGGCCCTGACCGAGTTCCCCAGGGCCAGATCGGCCGAGCGCCCCTTCGAGCCGCCACCCGAGTTCACCGAAATCCGCGCGGCCGCCCCGGTTCCGCAGCTGACCTGCCCAGCAGGCATCGAGGCGAGGGTGGTCTCCCGCTACGAAGACGTGCGCACGGTGCTGGCCAACCCGGGCGCCAGCTCGCGTGGCGCGCCCTCGATGCACATGATGGAGCACCCCGACCTCGACATGGCGGTCGTGCCCGGCAGCATCCTGCGCATGCAGGGGCCGGAACACCGGCGGCTGCGCCGGTTGCTCGGCCCGGAGTTCATGCCGAAGCGGTCCGAGGCGATGCGCGGCTACGTCCGGAAGGTGGTCGACGAGCACATCGACGCACTGCTGGCCGGGCCGAAACCCGCTGATCTGGTCACGGACTTCGCCTGGCCCATTCCCGCGCTGATCGTCGGCGAGCTGCTGGGGCTGCCCGAGGAGGACCGGACGCTGTTCTACGAGCACACCGGGATCATGATGAGCGCCGCCACCGACCAGCCCACGAAGGACGCGGCCGATGGCCGGATGTGGGAGTACATGGAGACGGTGGTCGCCGCCAAGCAGGCCGACCCCGGGGACGACGTGCTGAGCAGGCTGATCCGGCGCGGCGAGGAAACGGGGCAGCCGCTCACCTTCACCGAGCTGGTGGGGATCGGTACGACGCTGCTCATCGCCGGGCACGACACGACGGCCAACTCCATTTCCATGAGCGCGCTGCTGATGATGGTGCACCGCGACCAGATGGAACCCCTGCGCACCGACCCGAAGCTGGCCGGGCCCGCGGTGGAGGAGATGCTGCGCTACCTGTCGGTCCCGCAGTTCGGCCTGCTGCGCTACGCGACCGAAGACATCCCGCTGGGCGAAAGCACCATCGAGGCGGGGGAGTGGCTGGTCGCCGCGCTGCAGTCGGGGAACCGGGACGAGCGGGAGTTCGACGACCCGGATCGGTTCGACGTGACCAGGAAGCCCCGGCCGCACCTGACCTTCGGCTTCGGTGAGCACCAGTGCCCGGGGCAGCACCTGGCCAGGACGGAACTGCAGGAGGTCTGCCTCCGCCTGCTCGAGCGGATCCCGTCGCTGCGCCTGGCGATCCCGTTCGAAGACCTCGCCTTCAAGGACGAGCACTACGCCTTCGGTGTGCAGTCGCTCCCGGTGACCTGGGACGACGACTCGTCGGCCTGAGCGGTTCGTGTCGCGGAGAAACCCCTTCGGCCCGGTGGCCGGAGGGGTTCCTGCCGTGGGGGCCGGCGGCGGGAATGGAGCGAGTTCACCATTCAGGGGGCCGCTGAAACCTTCCTGATGTCGTATGATAATAGGAGCGGGAATTGCACGGCCCTGCCGCCCGGTGAGGGGCGACAGGGCCACGGTTCTCACATCGAGGCACTCCGCGCTAGCGGAATGCCTCGGCGACTGTACTGCACCGCCTCGCTTCCGGCGCCGGAAATAAACCCCGATCCGGCGCCGCTACCCCAATGGGTGAATGCGATGGCGGTCAACGCGCTGCGCGCGGTCTCTTTGGTGGTAACGGGTTAGCCGTGGGCAATTGTGGTCGGTACGGTGCCAGCACGGAGTTCGGACAAGGCCCCCGTGTACCGATCAACTGCTCAACAATTGAGGAGATCGCTGTGCTGAAGAAACTCGGCCTCGCGTCCCTGGTCGCGGCTGCAGGTATGTTGACGCTGGGTGGTGGTGTCGCTTCGGCGGACGCCCCGGAGCACGACGACCAGGTTGGCCTGGTGAACCTGAACAACATCAACGTCCTGCACAATGTCAACGGTACTGTGGGCTTCTGCGGCAACGATGTCAACGTCCTCGGCGTGCAGGTGCCGATCCATGATGTCCTCAACGGCATCGGTGTTCCCGTGCTTTCCCCCGGCGACAACGAGGCTTCGGGTGATGACCCGTACAACTGCGCGAGCGGTGGCGTCGTCGACGGCGGATCGGTTCAGGACAACTGAACCCCCCCGCTGTGCCCGTTCACCGGAGCGGGCACCGCGGAATCAGTGACCGCTAATCGGGCGGCGGCACACAGGGCGTTTTCGCGCTCGCCGTCGCGTAAATAAATCAAGGAGTCAGTAAATGCTGAAGAAGATCGGCGCCATGGTCGGCGCCACCGCCGCCGGCGTGCTCATGTTCGGTGGCATCGCCTCGGCCGACGCCCCGGAGCACGACGACCAGGCCGGCCTGGCCAACCTGAACAACCTCGACGTGCTGCACAACGTCAATGCCGTCGCCGGTGTGTGCGACAACAACATCAACGTGCTCGGCGTGCAGGTGCCGGTGCACGACGTGGCCAACGGGATCGGCATCCCGATCCTGTCGCCGGGCGCCAACGAGGCCGAGGGCACGGACCCGTACAACTGCGCCAGTGGCGGCGTGGTCGACGGTGGCAGCGTCCAGGACAACTGATGTCCTGATCGCGGCATCCGAGAACGGGCTCCCGGCATCACGCCGGGGGCCCGTTTTCCGTGCGCGCCTAGCGCTCTGGTACTCCAGCTGTAGATAACGATCATGCTCTGTTCGCGGCTTGACGGCTGTAGTGGCTGACCCGGGAACGGGCTTGATGACGCCGCCGCCAGCAGACCCTCGAACGCTTCCTGCCTGCGGGCAGCATCTACGCTGTGACCTGCGGCCACCGCGTGATGGTTCGTCTTCACGCACAGATGATCAACGGTTGCCGAACCTGCCGCTGCCAACAGGGCGGAACGGCTCGGCGAAGGAGACGCAGTGCTGGGATTGCTGGGCTTCTACGACGAACTCGACACCCGCTCCGGCCAGCCGAACGGATCGATCCACGACGCCGTCCGGTCCGTCGGTGAGCAGGACGAGGCGGACCTGGTGGCCTACCTGGACGCCGGCCACGTCCTGATCGACGTCATGGAAGCGGGCCACGACGTCATCACCGGCAGCACCCACCGACACTCTCCGGGATGCTCGTCACTGGTGACCGACGGCACCTGGTTGTGGCGCCAGGACTTCCCGCACTACCTGGAAACCCACCACGTCTCGCTGCCCCAGACGTTCCTCGAACACGTCCGCAGCCTGAACTACCGGATGCCCACCATCGCCGTCGCACAGTTCGCTCCGCACTACGACGAAACCATGCCCCTGGTCGGTTGGGCCTCGGCCACCCCGTGGCGATCGACGGCGACCACGCTCGTACCTGAACCCCGCGCAGTGAGCAAAGCCCAGTTCGACGCGGCGATGCCGGCCCACGACCGGAACCGGCCGCAAGACAGCTGGGGCAAGCGGCGTAAGCCACGGAAGGTGTAGGAACCAGCAGCTCAAGAGCGATCTACAGCTGGGTTACCAGCCTGGGGTGGTGTTCGATTCGCCCGACTTCGATCTGGCGCCCTACGCGCGGGCCAGCATGCCGCCGTCCGCGCGGCGCACCTACTGCAGCTGGGGTGACGCGGGCTGGCGTTCGCTGCTCGTGCAGAGCTTCGACCCCGCGACCGAGGTCGCCGACCTCCCGCTGCCCGGGGTGGCCGATCTGCACCTCGTGCTCTACGTGGCCGGTGACGTGATCATGCGGACGAGCGCGGGCGGGAAGCCGGTTCGCCGCCGCTGGGTTCCCGGCGAACTGGAGCTGATGGTTCCCGGCCGGGCCGTCGTGCGCGACTACCGGACGACGTCGGCGATGCGCATGATCCAGGTCCACATTCCGTCGGCGACCGTCGCCGGGGTCGCGGCCCGGTTGGGCGGTCCACCACCGGATTTCGAAGCGCTGTCGGCGGCGATCGGCGCGGGTGATCCGGTCGTCGAACAGCTCGTCCGCGCCCTGCCCGCGGCCGGTGGCGCGGATGATTTCTACGCGGAATCCGCCAGTCCTGGCGCGCTGTCGGCGGCTTTCCTGAGCCACGTCGGCGTCCGGCCGTCGGTGTACCGCAAGACCTGACCGATTCCCGGCAATCCGGCGCATTCCCCTCGGTCCACGCGACCGTGAGGGTTGCCGGTATGCGGAAATACGACGTGACCGCGATTTCGGCGGCACCACCGGCCGCGGTGTGGCGCCTGCTCGCCGACGCCCGTACCTGGCCTGCCTGGTCGACGGTCGACGAAGTGGTCGCCGACCGTTCCAGCGGGCTCGACCCGGACGGCCGGGACCCCGTCGGCGCGATCCGGGCGTTCCGCACCGGGCGCACGGTGACCGGTGAGCGGCTGACCGGGCTCGTGGAAGAAAAGCAGCTGACCTACGAAGACGCCTTCAACTGGGCCCTCCGCGACTACCGGGCGGTCGTCGACCTGATGCCGACCACCGAGGGGGGCACGTTCATCCACTGGCACGGCACGTACTCCGCCCGCCGCGGCCTGGGCCGGCTGATGCAGGGCGTCCTGCAGCGCACCATGCAGCGGATGGCCGACGGGCTGGCCGCACACGCGGCGAAGTCACCGTGATCAGTTTGTTTTTTACCGACCATCGGCCGTAGTAGGGCACTCGCTCGCGGTGATACTCCTCGGGGGTCAGGTTCTCGACCCCCCAAGGAGAGACCATGCTGATCCGACGTTCAGCCCAGGTTTTCGCTGCCACGCTCGCGTTCTCGGTCCCGCTGTTCGCCACCCCGTCCGCGCTGGCCGAAGACGTCCGCGCGGCCGCGGTCACCATCACCTACGACGACAGCCGGGCGACCGAGTACACCGACGCCATCACCGCCGGTATCGCGGTCTGGAACGACAACCTGGACAACGTTCAGATCGACAAGGTCGAGCCCGGCGGGCAGGCCGACGTCTCGTTCGTCGCCGACCCCGGCTGGCCCCGGGCCGAGCTGGGCCCGGCCATGCCGGGTGACGACCTCACCATCTGGTTCGGCAAGGAAGCCGTGGACGACGGGTACAACCTGACCCGCATCGCCTCCCACGAATTCGGCCACAGCCTCGGCCTGCCCGACGCGAAGCCGGGGCCGTGCTCGAGCCTGATGTCCGGCAGCACCGGCGGGGTGGACTGCGACAACGCCGTCCCCAACGCCGAGGAGATCGCCGCGGTCGAGGAGAACTACGCCGGTGGGTTCGCGCCGCGGGACCGTGACGCGGCTGTCGTGGTGGTCGGCTGAGCTTCCTTCAGCGCGAGAAGCCCCGTTCCCCACGAGGGACGGGGCTTCTTGTCCTCAATGGACGGTGCGTCTCAGTCCAGGCAGAATTCGTTGCCCTCGGGGTCGGCCATCACGATGAAGCCGAGGCTGAGCGGGAGAGCGGGTTCGTGCCGCTCGAGCCGGGTGGCCCCCAGCGCGACGAGCCGCTCGCACTCCGACTCCAGCGCCGCCATCCGCTCGTCGCCCTGCAGGCCCGGCGCCGCGCGGACATCGAGGTGCACGCGGTTCTTGGCGACCTTGTCCTCCGGCACCTGCTGGAAGAACAGCCGCGGGCCGTGGCCGTCGGGGTCTTCGACGGCCGAACTGGTGTTGCGCTGGTCCTCGGGCACGCCCATCTTCTCGAGGAACTCGGCCCAGGCGGCCATCGGGTCGGCGCCTTCGGGCAGTTCGACCCCGGGCGGGGCGGGGTGGACGTAGCCCAGCGCGTCGCGCCAGAAGGTGGACAGCGCGGCGGGGTCGTGGGCGTCGAAGGTGATCTGGACGTGGCGGCTCATCGGACGGTTCCGTTCGTGTGCAGGTGGAGGTCGCGCAGCAGGCAGACCTCGGACAGGTGGTGGATCAGCTCGCGGTGGATGTGCAGCACCAGATCGGCCACGGCCAGCTCGGGATAGGGCTCCCGGTCGCCGACCGGGGTCAGCAGTTCGGCCTCGGTGAGGCCGCGGACCCCGGTCAGCCAGGTGTCCAGCTGGGTTTCGAGCTGGTCGAGCGCGGCGGCTCCGCTGCCGGCGTACTCCCAGGTTTCGTAGGACACCGCCGGTGCTCCGAAGTACGTGGCGTTGCGCGCGGCGAGCACGCCGACGATGACGTGGCCGAGCCGCCAGGCGATCGTGGTGAAGGGCGGCGGATCGGGCTCCGGGAAGGCGTAATCGATGGTGAAGTCCCCGGCCCCCACCTGCACGGGCGCCGTCGAAGTGCCGCGTGGCCGCACGCTCCAGGCGTCCGGCACGGGCGACCAGAAGTACTCGTCGTCGGTGAGGCCGTCGAGGCGGGCGCGGACCTGGCGGTTCCAGTGCCACTCCCACTGCTCGCGCAATCGCTGGTTCAAATCGAAGGGCGGTGCGTTCATGAGCACACCTTGGCATGCCTAGCGGACAGGATCGGTCCGCTATTTCTGGCAGGGTGGGTGACGTGGACGCGGATGAGCGGGGGACCACCGAGCGGGTGCTCACCCTGCTCGGGTTGCTGCAGCAGCGTCAGGTCTGGACCGGGCCCGAACTGGCGGGCCGGCTCGGCGTCACGGCACGCACGGTCCGGCGTGATGTCGAGCGGTTGCGTGCGCTCGGCTACCCGGTGCAAGCCAGCCAAGGGGTCGGTGGGGGTTACCAGCTCGGGCCGGGGCAGGACCTGCCGCCGCTGTTGTTCGACGACGAGGAGGCCATCGCCACCGCGGTGTCCTTGCTGGTCGGCGTGGGTGGCGCGGTCGCAGGCGCCGGGGACGCCGCACTCCGGGCGCTGGCCAAGCTCGACCGGGTACTGCCCGTCCGGCTGCGGCAGGAGGTGCGCGCGCTCTCGGACTCGGTCGACTCCTTCGACGGCGGCCGCGAGCCGGTCGACCCCGGCGTGCTGATGACCTTGGCCAGAGCCTGCCGCGACGAGGTGGAGGCCGGGTTCGGCTACCCGTCCCGCGGCGAGGTGCGGGAGCGGCGGGTCGAGCCCTACCGCCTGGTCGCTTCCGACCGGCGCTGGTACCTGCTCGCCTACGACCTCGATCGCGACGACTGGCGCAACTTCCGCGTCGACCGGATGACGGACGTGCTCGCGCGGACGTGGCGGTTCCGCCCGCGCGAAGCACCCGACGCGGCGACCTTCGTGCAGGAGAACGTCGCGATGCGGGTCTACCGACACCAGGCGCGTTTCCTCGTGCACGCACCCGAAGACACCGTGCGCGCCCAGATCCCGGCGAGCGCGGCCGTCGTGCGAGGACGAGGACCTTCGCGGTGCGAAGTGCTCAGCGGCGCGGGCAGTCTCGACTTCGTGCTCCTGCACATGGTGTTGCTGGGGCACGAGTTCGAGGTGCTGGACCCGCCGGAACTCAAGACGCGCTGCCGGGTACTGGCGGAACGCCTCCAGGCGGCCGGTGCGCCCACCGCACCGGCCGACGGGTCAGGCGGGCTGTGACTCGGTTCGGCCGGGCTGCGGCCGGCGGTGGGAATCCTTGGCGCGGAAGGTGTGCGCGCCCGGCTTGCGGGCTTCGCGGGCCAGTTGCCAGACGATGCCCTTGCAGATGAACTCCTTGATCATCGCGCCGGTGCGGCCGCGCAGGTGGTGCCGTTTGGCGGTGTCGTCCCGCTGGGTGAGCTGGAAGACACCGGCGCGACGGCCC
Source organism: Saccharothrix sp. AJ9571 (assembly GCF_021725495.1). Lineage (NCBI taxonomy): Bacteria > Bacillati > Actinomycetota > Actinomycetes > Pseudonocardiales > Pseudonocardiaceae > Saccharothrix > Saccharothrix sp. AJ9571. The sequence continues at coordinate 3,953,320 of NZ_CP091382.1, forward strand.
AGGCTGACGCACTGGGCGGCGAAGCCGACGTGGACGGGTCCGGGCTCCTCGCCCGCGATCCGGCTCAGCACGGTTTCGGCGGCTTGCGGGCCCATCTGGACCGCGGCCTGGCAGCTCATCCGGAACGGCCGGTCCGACGGCGCCGCCGCGTCACCGGTGGCGATGATGCGCGGGTCGTCCATGCTGGTCAGCGTCTCGTCGGTGCGCAGGCGGCCGAGGGCGTCGGTGTCCAGGCCGCTGCGGGTGGCCAGGTCCGGCACGCCGAAACCGGCGGTCCAGATGGTCACCTCGCTCGGCAGTTCGCGGCCGTCGCCGAGGTGCACGGCGTCGCGCGTGACCGCGGTGACCGTCGAACCGGGGCCTTCCAGCACGGTGACGCCGAGCTTGCTCAACCGCGCGGCGACCGAGCGGCGGCCCGACGGGTGCAGGGACGGGCCGAGGACGTCACCGCAGAGCAGGGTCACCGCGCGGCCCTGTTCGGCCAGCTCGGCGGCGATTTCGATGCCGGTGAGGCCGCCGCCGACCACCGTCACCGTGGGCGTGCCGCCGAGGGCGTTGCGCAACCGCTTCGCCTCTTCCAGACTGCCGATCGGGTAGGCGAATTCGGCGGCTCCGGGCACCCGCGGGTCGGCGCTGCCGCTGCCCACCGCGTAGATCAGGTAGTCGTACGCGACCGTGCCGCCGGTCTTGAGCGTGACGCCGCGCTCGTTCGCGTCGATCCGCGTCGCCGTGTCGACCACCAGCTCGACGCGGTCGCCCAGCACGTCCCGGTAGTCGACGACCGCGTCGTCGGAGCCGCCCGCCAGCTGGTGCAGGCGGATGCGCTCGACGAAGGTCGGGCGCGGGTTGATCAGGGTCACCGTCACGTCGTCGCGCCGCGTCAGGCGGTTGGCCGCCATGACACCGGCGTACCCGCCGCCGATGACGACCACTGCGGTTTGTCCAGCCATGGTGTCTCCTCCGAAGTTCCGGGTTCGACCACTGGACGCCGTGCGGCCGGAAATTGTGACAACCGCCGATGAATTCCGGTCACCCGCGTGGTCCACCTCACGAACGAACCGGTGGAGACCTACGGCAACGGCGTGCGGCACGTGGTCGTGCTGGACCCGGACGGGAACAGCCTGTCGCTTGCGGGGTAGATCACCGCAGCCCCGACACGATGAGGGCCACACCTACAGCCAGTCGTGTTCCCGGGCGTAGCGGGCGGCGTCGTGGCGGGTGCGAGTCTGGGTCTTCTGCATCGCGTTCGAGAGGTAGTTGCGCACGGTGCCCTCCGCGAGGTGCAGCTGCTTGGCGATGTCGGCCACCGAATACCCGTCGCCGGTCACACGCAGCACGTCGAGTTCGCGTTCGGTCAGCGGGCAGTCGTCGACGACGGCGAGGGCCGAGACGTCCGGGTCGATCCAGCGCTTGCCCTCGTGCAGGGTCCGGATGACCGAGGTGATGTGCGCGGGTTCCGCCGACTTGCTGACGAAACCCTGCACTCCCAGCTTCAGCGCCTTGCGCAGCACGCCGGGCTTGGCGTGGCGCGTCAGCATGAGGATCACCTGGTCCGGTCGGGTGCGGCGGATCTGCGCGACCGCACCGAGTCCGTCCACCCCGGGCATTTCCAGGTCGATGACGAGCACATCGGGCTGGTGCCGCAGGGTCGCTTCCACCGCCGCCTCACCGTCCTCCGCCTCGGCGAGCACGGTGATCTCCCCTTCGAGCGGCAGCAACGCCGCGAGTGCCTTGCGCAGCAGGGCTTCGTCGTCGGCGAGCACCACGGTGGTCATCGGGTCTCCTGCGGTCGAAGGTGCGGGAACGCCGCGGCGGTCAGGAAAGTACCGTCCTTCTGCTCCACGGTCAGCTCCCCGCCGTCACCGGCCACCCGTTCGCGCAGGGTGGAGAGTCCGCTGAGCTCGGGGAGCGGGGCGTCCGGCGCGCCGTCGTTGACGATGGTGATACCGGACTTCGACAGCGTGATCCGCACCTGTTCGGCCTGCGCGTGCCGCAGGATGTTCGTGGTCGTCTCGCGCAGGACCTGGCCGAGCAGCTCGCTCGCTCCGGCGTCGACCTCGGCTTCGCGGTCGACGCGCACGTCGATGCCCGCGGCCTCGAAGAGGTTCTTCGCGTTCTCCAGCTCCGCGGACAGGTTGAGCCGCCGTTGCGCGTAGGCGAGTTCCTTGGTCTGGGCGATGGTGTCGGCGACCAGCGCGTGGATCTCGCGCAGCTCCTCTTCGGCCCGCCCGGCGTCCGTGCGCACCAGCTTCTGGGCCAGCGCGATCTTCAGCTTCACCACGTGCAGCGTGTGGCCCTGGATGTCGTGCAGGTCGCTGGCGAACCGCATGCGCTCCCGGACCACGGCCAGTTCGGCTTCGCGATCCCTGGCTTCTTCCAGATCCTTCACCACGCCGTAGAACCTCTTGTTGGGGAACATGAGTCCAGTCACCACCGCGGTGATCCCGCCGGGCAGGACGACCCAGTTGATCAGCCCTTCGGGGGAGTCCTCGTGCACCAGCAGCAGCCTCGTCGCGCCCACCGCGGCGACGAAGGCGACCAAGCCGACCGCGGCCAGGCCACGGTTGCGGGAAAGCTGGGGAATGATGTGCGGGCCCACCAGGGAAAGGCCGTAGAACGCCGTCCCGGCGCCGGCCACGAGAGCTCCGTAGACCCACACCCCCGCGCCCACGAGCAGACAGGGGATCGCGAGGCGGAAGACGTCGTTCGCCGTCCACCGTTCGAAGGTCAGCAGCGCGGCCACCACACCGAGGGCCAGGACGAAGGCGTCCAACCAGGACCGCGCGTCCATCACCACGATCAGCACCCCGACGGCCACGAGCAGCGGGGAGATCATCATGAGGTTCAGCCGGCGCAGCCGTCGCTGGGTATCCGCGGTGGGTGCCGTCACCGGTCCGCACGCTGTGCTCGGGGATGCATGTCGCCCAGTATTCTTCCGCGCCCGCCGCGGCACCAGTGACGCCGTGTCACATGTTCACCCCAAGGAATGTCAGGGCGAGGACGTGACGTGAGCGCACTGCCCGGATCGTGCGGCGACGGGTGGAATCAGGGCATGTCCACACCAGTCATCGACGTTGACCGCCTCAACCTCAAGTACGGCGATTTCCACGCCGTGAAGGACCTTTCCTTCCAGGTGCGGGCCGGGGAGTTCTACGCGCTGCTCGGCACGAACGGAGCGGGCAAGACCTCGACCCTGGAGACCATCGAAGGCCACCGCACCGCCACCTCGGGCACCGTGCGCGTGTTCGGGCAAAGCCCACGCGACCGCCGCGCGGTGCGGCCGCGGATGGGGATCATGCTGCAGGAGAGCGGTTTCTCGCCGGATCTGACGGTGCTGGAATCGGTGCGGCTGATCGGGAAGCTCGCCCAGCGCGTGGACCGGCCCGAGCGCGTGCTCGACATCGTCGACCTCACCCGCAAGGCGAGCACGAAGGTGTCCCAGCTTTCCGGCGGGGAGAAGCGGCGGCTGGACTTCGCCACCGCCGTCTACGGCGCGCCCGAGCTGATCTTCCTGGACGAGCCGACCACCGGACTGGACATCCAGTCCCGCGACGACCTCTGGACCGCGGTGGACCGGTTGCGTGAGGACGGTTCCACCATCGTGCTCACCACGCACTACCTGGAAGAGGCACAGCAGCACGCCGATCGGATCGGGCTGATGCACCAGGGCACCTTCCACCAGGAGGGCACGGTTTCCGAGCTGACGCGGACCCTGCCGTCCGTGATCAGTTTTTCCCTGCCGACCCCCGCGCCGGCGCTGCCGCTGGCGGCCACCCGCGAGGGTGACGGCAAGTTCGTCATCGAGACCTTCGGCCTGCAGAAGGACCTGTACACCCTGCTCGGCTGGGCCCAGGACCACGCGGTGGAACTACGCGACCTCCAGGCCGGGCCGACGCGGCTCGACGACGTCTTCCGCGCCATCGGCAACGCCTGAAACCCCTACCGGAGGAAGGAATCCCGCCATGCTTTCGATCGCCATGAGCGAGCTGATCCAGATCTTGCGCAACCGGCTGGTGCTGGTGACCAGTTTCATCATGCCCGCCGCGGTCAGCGCGTTCTTCATCTACCAGCACGAACTCTTCGCCTCGGTGGCCAGCCTCGGCTACATCGCGGCGGTGGTGATGTTCACCGTGGGCGCCTTCGGCCTCTACACCACCGCGGTGACCACGCTGGCTTCACGACGGCAGAACCTGTTCCTCAAGCGGCTGCGGTCCACGGCAGCGGGTGACGCGACCATCCTTTCCGGACTGTTGCTGCCGCTGATCGTCATCGCGCTGGTCCAGGTGGCGGTGATCATGACCGTGCTGGCCGTGGTCGCCGGTGCGCCGGACGACATCGTGCTCCTGGTGGCGGCGGTGCTCGCGACGGTGGCGATGATGATCGGGCTCGGCCTGGCCACCGCGGGCCTGACGAACTCGCCCGAACACGCCCAGGTGACCACGCTGCCGGTCAGCCTCGGGGTGATCGCCGTGGCCAGCTGGGTCGGGATCGCGGGCACCGAGGACCTCACCCTGCTCAAGCGGCTGCTCCCCGGCGGCTCGGCGACCGAATTGGCCGTCAACGCCTGGAACGGCGGCGTGGCCGTGACGGATTCGCTGATCCTGCTGGCGCCCACGCTGAGCTGGGTGGTGGTCGCCGTCGCGCTGGCCTCCCGGATGTTCCGCTGGGAACCGCGCCGGTGACGAACACCCAACGAGGAGGAATCGGCATGCGCAAGTTCATCCCGGTCGTTTTCGCCGCCGCGCTGACCCTGACGGCGTCTGCACTCCCCGCGGTGGCCACAGTGGACACAGGGGACACAGGGGACACAGGGGACACAGGGGACACTGTGGACTGGGGCCCGTGCCCCGAAGGCATCACCGGAGCCGGTCTCGAGTGCTCGACGCTCGAAGTGCCACTGGACTACCGCGATCCGGACGGGCAGCAGATCGAGATCGCGATTTCCCGCCTGGCCAGTGCGAACCCGGAGAAGCGCCGCGGCGTGCTGCTGACCAACACCGGCGGGCCGGGCGGGGAGGGCCTGGCCTACCCGGCCGTCCTGCGCGACGCCCTGGAGCTGCCGAAGGAGGTGCTGGACAGCTACGACGTGATCGGCATCGACCCGCGCGGGGTCGCCCACAGCACACCGGTGACCTGCGACCTGAAGCCGGAGCAGTGGTTCACCAACATCCCCTTGCACGCGCGGAACCCGGCTGACGTCACCGCGCAGGCCGAGCAGGCGAAGCTCGTCGCCGAGCAGTGCGGGAAGTCGGCGACGGCTTCGATGCTGCCGCACTTCACCACGGCGAACACCGCGCGCGACCTGGACCGCGTCCGCGAGGCACTGGGTGAGTCCACAGTGTCCTATTTCGGCCGGTCCTACGGCACCTACCTCGGTTCGGTCTACACCACGCTGTTCCCGCACCGCAGTGACCGGTTCCTGCTCGACAGCGCGACCGGCCCCGGCGGCTGGGACGCTTCGTTCAGCCGGAAGTTCGGCGAGGGCTTCGAGGACCGGTTCCCGGACTTCGCGGAGTTCGCCGCCGCGCGGCCCGAGTACGGCCTCGGCGACACACCGGCGAAGGTGACCGCGAAGTACTTCGACCTCGCCGCGCGCCTCGACGCGAAGCCGAGCCCGCAAGGCGTCAACGGCCAGTTGTTCCGCCAGGTCACCTTCGCCAAGTTCTACTTCGACGCGGAATTCCCGTCGCTGGCCGAGGCCTGGCACGCGCTGGACACCGGCAAGCCGGTCCCGCTGCCCACCGGGACCGCGGTGCCATCGGACAACTACCTCGCCAGCCAGCTGCACGTGATCTGCAACGACTCGGACTGGCCGGAGTCGGTCGGGACCTACCAGCGCAACGTCGCCATCGACCGGATCCGGCACCCGATGTTCGGCGCCGCCGCGGCCAACGTCACGCCGTGCGCGTTCTGGCCGTCCGAGCCGGTCGAGCCGCCGGTGAAGATCACCGGCCGCGGCCCGTCCAACGTGCTCATCGTGCACAACCTCCGCGACCCGGCGACCCCGCTGTCCGGGGCGAGGCAGCTGCGGCAGGCCTTCGGCGAGCGCGCCCGGCTGGTCACCGCCGACCAGGGCGGGCACCTGGCCTACCTGTACCTGGACAACCCGTGCGTCCACGACATCTCGACGAAGTTCCTCGTCACCGGAGAACGCCCGAAGATGGGGACGGCATGCTGATCGCCGAAGACCTGCTGCCGGGCCGGGTCGACCGGCCGGTCACCACGGGTCAGCCGGTCGCCTAGGTGCGGATGTCACCAGCCGCAACCTGCTCACGGACCCCCGAACGCGCCTCAGCCTCGGCCCCACGCGCGATGTTGTCATCATCGACGGCACCGCGACCCCGGTGGACATCACCGCGGAAACCGGCGACGCCTTCGCCGCGCGAACCGGTTTCGACCCGCGCGAGATCGAGGAGCCGTACCAGTACTTCCGGATCGAGCCGCGGCGAATCCAGGCGTGGTGCGAGGCGAACGAAGTCCTCGGCCGCACCCTCATGCGGAACGGCCACTGGCTCGGCTGAGTGTCCGGTCCCGGGGAGTGGCTCCGACGTTCCTTGTGTGGCGGTGGGTGCCGTCCGTGAGGAGGAGTGACGTGGGCATGGCAGTGGCTTGTGCGCGGATGGCCGAGCTGATCGGCGGGATCGGGGAAGAGCAGCTCGGGCTGCCGACACCCTGCGACGAATACAGCGTCGCCGATCTGCTGGCGCATATGGATCAGGTGTCGCGCGGGTTCGCGGCGCTGGGGCGGGGTGAGGTGGACCAGAAGGTGACCGACGGCCTTGAGGACGGCTGGCGGGATCGGCTCGAACGGCAGCTCACCGAGCTCGGCGAGGTTTGGGGTGACGCCCGCGCGTGGGAAGGGGTGACCGAGGTGTCCGGGCTGGAGTTGCCCGATCGGACGTGGGGCGGGATCGCGCTGACCGAGGTCGTCGTGCACGGGTGGGATCTGGCACAGGCCACCGGGAAGCCGTTCGAGCCGCCCGCGGAGACCTTGCGCACCTGCTTCGAGCACGTGGCCGAGTTCGTGCCGAAGGCCCCGGTGCCGGAGCTGTGGGGGCCACCGGTCGCGGTGCCCGCCGACGCCGCTCTGCTCGACCGGATCGTCGCGATCACCGGCCGCGTGCCGTGAGGCGGGGTACCGGTGGTTTCGCCGATGCCCCGGTAGCCGCCGCCCTGCCACGATGCGGAGATCCGATTTTTCGCGGGATGGCTGGGAGAAACGATGTCTGCTCGGAAGACAGCGGTGCTGGGCGCGCTCGCGATGGCGGGAACGCTGCTCGGGGCGGTACCGGCCACGGCGGCCGAGCCCGCCGGCCGTGAACCCGTCGTGTTCGTGCACGGTCTCTTCGGCGCGCCGGGCAATTTCGACACCATGTCGCTGCGGTTCCGGCTGAACGGGTACGCCAAGAGCGAGCTGGTCTCCTTCGGCTACGACTCGACCGGCTCGCTCACCACCGCGGCGAGCCAGTTCGCGGCGAAGGTCCAGGAAGTGCGCGCGGCCACGGGAGCGGCGAAGGTCGACGTCGTCACCCACTCACTCGGCGGCCTGCCGTCGCGCTGGTTCGTGAAGGTGCTCGACGGCGCCGCGAGCGTGGACGACTGGATTTCCCTCGGCGGCCCGAACCAGGGCGGGGACCCGGGGACCTGCCCCGCTCCCGGTTCGACGGCCTGCGAGCAGGCGACCAAGGGCTCGGCCTTCATCACCCAGCTCAACAGCGGCGACCCGACGCCCGGATCCGTGTCCTACACGACCTTCTCCTCGCCGTGCGACACCGTGGTCGAGAACGAATGGACCACATTGGACGGTGCGAAGAACGTGGACGTCGGCTGCGTCAGCCACTTCAACCTGGTCTCGGACCGCGACGTGTTCGACGAGGTGCTCGCCGCGACCACCGGCTAGCGCGGCGACTCCTGCTGCTCCATCACGATCAGGGCGCCGTTGCTGACCCCGTTCGTGCCACGCAGCGCACCGCAGAGCACGCGCACCACGATGTTGCGGCCACGCCGGTTGATCGCGGCCAGGTGCAGTTCGGCCTGGTAGTCGGCGTCGGCGAGGGCGTTGCGCACCACCGGGCGGATCTCCGGCAGCGGCAGGCCGCTGTCGAGGTTCAGCAGGTGCTCGCGTTCGGCTTCCTCACGACGCAGGCCCCAGAGTTCTTCGGCGCCACGGTTCCAGGCCTGCACGCGCATTTCGCGGTCGACGACGACCACGCCGTACGGGATCGAGGTGAGGATCGATTCGAGGAACGCGTTCACCTCGTCGAGTTCCCCGCCGCGCTCGCGGAGCACGTCGTTGATGGTCTGCAGCTCGTCGTTGGTGGACTGCAGCTCCTCGTTCATCGTCTCCAGTTCCTCGTTGGTGGACTGGAGTTCCTCGTTCGTGGTCTCCAATTCCTCCACAGTGGACTGGAGTTCCTCGTTGGTCGTCTCGAGTTCTTCGTTGGTGGACTGGAGTTCCTCGTAGGCCGCCTCGAGGCGCCGGTTGGCGTCCTGCAGCTCGATCATCAGCTGCCGCGCGGCGCTGATGTCGTGGAAGACCACCGAGATGCCGATCAGCTTGTTCTCTTCGCTGAGCAGCGGGTTGACGTGGATCTCGTACCAGCACGGCACGCTGCCGCGGTGCCATTCGACGTCCTGGACGCGCAGCGAGCGCTGTTCGAGCTTCGCCTGGTCGATGTGGATGCGCAGGGGCACCGGCCGGTAGGCGATCTCCAGGTCGCGCAGCGGTTTGCCGATGTCGCGCTGGGACAGGCCGAAAGCGGACCGGGCCTGCTGGTTGATCAGCACCGTGGAGTCGTGCTCGTCGAGCACCAGCTGGGCCACCGGGCTGGTACCGAAAGCGAGCTGGCGCAGCTCCTCCAGATGGTCCTGTTCGGTGGATCCGGCGACGGTGTGGCCGCTCGGGGTGAACTGCCCGAGCCGGCCGGTGCTGTTGGCGGCCTTGCTGAAGACCCGCCGTTTGAGGTTCACCGGTTCGAGGATGTGCGAATGGCTGAGCAGCATCTCGGCCTTGCCGAGGAACAGCAGACCGCGGGGGGCCAGCGCGAAGTGGAAGCGCTCGAGCACCCTGGCCTGCGTCTCGGCGTTGAAGTACATCAGCGTGTTGCGGCAGGTGAGCAGGTCGATGCGGGAGATGGGCGCGTCCTGCACCAGGTCGTTGCGCCCGAAGATGATCGAGCGCCGCAGGTCCTTGCGGAACTGGTACCGGGTCTCGGTCTTGTCGAAGAACCTGGCCAAGCGCTCTTCGGGGATGCCGGAGACCTCGGTCGCCGAGTAGGAGGCGTGCCGGGCCTGTGCCAGCGCCTCCTCGTCGACGTCGGTGGCGTAGATCTTGACCCGGCGGCGGAACTCCTCGACGCCCAGCTGGTCGGTCAGCAGCATGGCCAGGCTGTAGGTCTCCTCACCGGAGGCACAGCCGGCGCTCCACACCCGGATGTACTCGTCCGGCCCGCGTTCGGCCAGCATCCCGGGCACCACCTCGTTCTCCAGGTACTCCCACGCGTCGGCGTCGCGGAAGAACCCGGTCACGTTGATCAGGATGGTGTTGAACAGCGAGACGAACTCGTCGGCGTTCACCTGGAGCAGGTCGATGTACTCGTTGTAGTCGCTGACGGAGACCTGCTGCATCCGCCGCTGCACCCGGCGCAGCAGGCTCGAGCGCTTGTAGCCGGTGAAGTCGAACCCCCGCGATTCCTTGAGGTAACCGAGCATCGCCTCGAAGTCACCGCTCGGTTCGACATCTGTTTCATGCACGGCGTGCACGCTACCCGGAGCCACGCGGGACGCTGCGTGCCAGCACGCCCCAGACCACCTTGCCGCCCGCCAGGGTCGGCGTGCAGCCCCACACCGTGGTCAGCTGGGCGACCAGGAGCAGGCCCAGTCCGCCGTAGTACCCCGCCTGCCCCTCCCGGAGCCTCGCCGGCACGGGCGAGTCGTCGGCGACCGCGACGCTGAGCACCTTCGGGCGCAGTTCCAGCCGCAGCACGGCTTCGGACTCGGTGTGCGCCAGCACGTTCTCCACCAGCTCGTTGACCACGCTCCGCGCGTCCGCGACGACCTCGGGAGCGAGGTGCCAGTCCTGGCACACGTCGCGGGTGTAGTTCCGGCTCTGCCGGGCGGTGCCCTCCGCCCGGGACAGTGCGAGCCTCGCCCGCTGTCGTTCCGGCGGCAGTTCGGCACCGCGCAACGCGGCGGCCACTGTCGGGTAGACCGGGACGAACCGGGCGATCGCGCCCTGGGGCAGGGTGGCCGACACCAGCACGAACGGGATGCCCGGCCAGTCCGACACCCGCATCCACACCTGCGCGAAGACGTTCAGCAGGCTGAGGCTGCCGACTGCCGGGACCAGGTCGTCGATCACCGCGACCAGCACGGGCGGCTGCTCCGCGGCGCACTTGAGCAGGGTGTCGCGGACTTCGGGGTAGCTGCGCACGTCGAGTGCGCCGGTGAGCGTCACCACGGTGGCGCCGGATTCCCTTCGGAGTCCCATGTGGACGCTCGACGTCCGTCCGGTCACATCGCCTCCGATTCTCCCGGTTCGGAGGGAGTGAGAGAGGACAGGAACTCGCGCAGCACCCCGGCCGCGGCGGCGGACTCCTCCACCGCCCGCCCGTACCGCCCGAGGAGCATGGAGCGGCCGCGGACTTCGGCGTCCCGTGCCATCCTCTTGGCCAGTCCCACCTTCTCGTCGAGTGAGCGCAGCGCCATCCCGAGCGCGCGCTGGAACTCCTCGCCCTGCGCGGACAGGAGGGCTTCGGCCGACCAGGCGTGGCCGATCCGGCACCGGAAGTTGCCCGCGCCCGGCTCGACCTCGGTGAGCGAGCCCCGGCAGTCCGGGCAGGTGTAGGCGGAGGCTTGGGGTGCCACGCCGGTGGCGCCGTTGCGGGCGATGCGATCTTCCAGGCGCAACGCCGGTGACGGCTCCGGCAGCGCCACGGCGTCCAGTTCTTCCTTGCACAGATCGGCCAGCAGGGCGCCGAGCCGGCTGGCGGGCACCACGTGGCCGACCTCGGCCTGCTGCCGGGCGGCCTCGGGCATGCCGGGGTAGAGCGCGTCTTCGGCCGACTGGGTCACGCCGATCCCTCCCCGTTCGACGATCGCCCGCAACCCCAGCGCGCCGTCGTCGAGCACCCCGGACAGCACGACCCCGATGGTGCGCTGCCCGGCGCTCAGCGCCGCCGACCGGAACAGGGCGTTCACCGCGGGCCGGTGGCCGTTCTCGGTCGGGCCGGTGGACAGCGTCAGTCTGTCCCCGCTGAGCAGCAGGTGCTGGTTCGGGACGGCCACGTAGATGTGACCGGGCTCCACGTCGGCCCCGTCGACGGCGGCCCGCGCGGGCAACGGCCCGGCGCGGTCCAGGATCAGCGGCAGTGCGCTCGTCCCGCCCACGGGCATGTGCATCACCACGAGCACGGCCGCACGCAGGTCTTCGGGCAGCCCCGCGACCATCGTGCGCAGGGCTTCGACGCCACCGGCGGAAGCACCGACGACGATCCGATCCCGGGTGAACCGGGGCACTGGGGGAACCTCCTCCGCGGGAACCACCCGCTTCGGCTACCCCGATACGTTGTTTCTACGCATCCGGCGGACACCGGCGGGTGGCCGTGGCTCCAGTATCCGCCACGAGGCCCACCCGGAGATCGAAGCCGGAGCTTGTCACCCGGATGGGTCACGCTCGCCGGGTCACGGGCGGACGAGCACCGAGAAGAAGATGGGCTGCCGTGAGGGCAGCAGTTCCCGATCGGCCTCGTCGACCATCTTCCAGTAGACGCGGCAGTCGACCGGCGCGGTCGGCGGGGCGCTCACCGTGACGGTGACCTGCACGTGCTGCTGCGGCGCGGTGTCGTTGACCGGGATGCGTTCCGGGGTGCGGCAGTCGTCGGCGTCCACGGGGTCGGTGCGCTTGAGGTACCGGCCGCGCCACTCGACCGTGCCGGTGTTCTGGATCTCCCACACCTTCACGAACTGCGTGCCCGGCTTGACCACGGTGTCGTCGGGGATGGTCACGTCGGCGACGAACCTGCTCGAGTCACCCGGGTAGGGCGGGCCCGCCGGTTCCGCGGTCTCGGCGGGCTGCTCGCGGGGCAGGAACGTGATGACCACGATCGCGATGGCCACGGCCAGCGCCGCGGCGACCGGGACGAGCACGCGCTTCGAACGCCACCACGCGGCGGCGGGCGCCGGCGTGTCTTCGGCGAGCGCGAGCTGGGTGGCCGACCAGCGGCCGTGCCACTCGTCCTCGTCACCGTCGCAAGCGCGCACGAACTCGCGGACGGTCTCCCACGGCTGCAGCCGCCTGCCGGTGACGGTGAGGTGGAGGGTGGCATGGGACACCGCGCCGGACTTCGACGCCATCCGGCGGAACGAGGGCTCCCCGGCCCGCGCTCGCAGCTCCCGCAGCCCGGCCATGAACTCCTCGAGCGCCGGCGCCCGCTCTTCCGCTTCCAGTCTCGGCACGCTCCCCCGCGGTGGCCGTGTCCATCGGACACCGATTCCCGTCACCCTGCGCGACCGCTCGACTATACCGCGAACGGCGGCCCTGATCAGCGCCGATCCCGGTCGTGGCCGGTGTCAGACGCTGTCAACCTGCGGCTTCTTGACGTCAGGCGTTGTGTCACCCCGGTTACGCACGGGCCGCGGACCGGTCAAGGTCGGAGGGGTCCACAGCAGCAGACGCACCAGCAGCGAGAGAAGGAGCAGACATGCGCAAGATGGCGTTCGCCGCGATGTTCACCGCCCTTTCCGGCGCCGCGCTGACCGGCACGATGGCTGCCGGGCAGGCCGCGGCCGCACCTTCGGTGAACATGGAAGCGGTGGTCAAGGCGGCCATGTGGGACCCGTACAAGCCCGACCAGTCGATCACCCCCGGGGCCGGGGACAGCGTCAAGGTGGTCGAACAAGCGCTGGCGGCGAAGAACCTGCTGGACGGCAAGCAGGTCGACGGGCACTTCGGCACCTCGACGGTGACCGCGTACGCGAAGTACCAGAAGTCGCTGGGCCACAGCGGGCTGGCGGCCAGCGGCCTGCCGGGCAAGGGGTCGCTGACCGAACTGGGCAAGGGCCGGTACACGGTGACCGCGGCGATCAGCGTGGGCTCGAAGACCACCATGGACGGGAAGACGGTCAACAAGCGCACCGCCGACATGATCAAGGCCGCGGAGCAGCGGGCCGGGGTCGATTTCACCGTCACGCAGGGCTCGTACAACGCCGGTGGCGTGGGTGCCTCGGGCGGGACGCACGACGGCGGCGGGGCCGTGGACATCTCGGTCAAGAACCTCTCGAACCCGGGCGCCGCGGTGAAGGCGCTGCGTGAGGTCGGGTTCGCCGCCTGGCACCGCACGCCGAGCCAGGGCGACTGGGTGGCGCACATCCACGGCATCGCGATCAGCGACACCGACATGTCGCCGCAGGCCCAGGCGCAGGCCGGTGACTACTTCAAGGGCCTGAACGGGCTGGCGAACCACGCCAAGGACGACGGTCCCCAGGTGAAGAAGGTGACCTGGGAGGAGTTCGAGCGCGGGTGACCGCGTGCGCCACTGGGGGTAGGGGCGGACGGCCACGCGGCCGTCCGCCCCTCTCAGCTGCGGAAAGTGCGGCGGTAGGCGTCCGGCGGCACGCCGACGGTGCGGTTGAAGTGCCGCCGCAGCGTCGTGGCGGTGCCCATGCCGACGGCCGCCGCGATGGTGTCGACGCTGTCCCCGGTGGTCTCCAGCAGTTCCTGCGCCCGGCGGATCCGCTGGGTGAGCAGCCACTGCAGCGGGGTGGTGCCGGTGACCGCGCGGAAGTGACGGCCGAGGTGGCGTGAGCTCAGGTTCGCCCGGCGGGCCAGGTCCTCGACGGTCAGCGGCTGGTCCAGCCGTTCGCCCACCCAGGGGAGCAGGTCGGCGAGCGGGTGGTCGTCCTGGGCGGGTACCGGCGCGGGGACGAACTGGGCCTGCCCGCCGGCCCGGTGCGGGGGCACGACCAGGCGCCGGGCGACGGTGTTGGCCACCACCGAGCCGTGGTCGCGGCGGATCAGGTGCAGGCAGAGGTCCACCGCGGCGGCCTTGCCCGCGGAGGTCAGCACGCTGCCGTTGTCCACGTAGAGCACGTCCGGATCGACCGTCACCAGCGGGTACCGGTCGGCCAGCACGCCGGTGTGGGCCCAGTGCGTGGTCGCGCGCCGTCCGTCCAGCAATCCGGCGGCGGCCAGCACGAACGCGCCCGTGCAGAGCGAGGCGACGCACGCGCCGGCTTCGTGGGCCGCGCGGACCGCGTCGACCAGGTCGGCGGGCGGGTCTTCGTCGACGTCGGCCAGGGCCGGGACGAGCACCGTGTCGGCGTGTTCGAGCTGGTCCAGGCCGTGATCGGGGTCGAGGTGGAAGCGGCCGACCCGCACCGGGCCGGTGGCGCAGATGGAGACTTCGTACAGGTCGTCGCGGAAGATTTCGTAGGCCACGGCCAGCTCGAAGTGCAGCATTCCGTCGGCCGCGGCCAGGGCGAGCTTGCGCATGTCCGGAATTGTACGGGTCGTGTCGTTCCGGACACTGTCGCCGCGGCCCGGCACCGGTCAGGATGTCCACTGTGGAGAGACAAACAGTGGTGGTGTTCGGTGCCTACGGGCACACCGGCCGGTTCGTGGTGGCGGAGCTGCTCGACCGCGGGTTCGCCCCGGTCCTGTCCGGGCGCGATCCGGAGAAGCTGCGCGCGCTGGCCCAGCCGGGGACGGCGGTCCGGCCCGCCTCGGCCGACGACCCGGCGGCGCTCGACCGCGCGCTGGCCGGGGCGGCGGCGGTGATCAACTGCGCCGGGCCGTTCGCCGTGACGGCGGCCCCGGTGATCGAAGCGGCGTTGCGCGCGGGCATCCCGTACGTCGACGTGGCGGCCGAGATCGAGGCGAACGCCGACACGTTCGCGCGGTTCGCGGGTGCCCGGACCCCGGTGGTGCCCGCGATGGCCTTCTACGGCGGCCTCGGCGACCTGCTGGTGACCACGGCGATGGGGGACTGGACCTCGGCCGACGAGGTGCACGTCGCGTACGGCCTGAGCAGCTGGCACCCGACGGCCGGGACACTGGTCGCGGGCGAGGTCTCCGCGCGGCGCCGCAACGGCCGCCGCGTCCGGTTCACCGGCGGGAAGCTGGAGTACCACGACGACGCCCTGCCGACCCTGGAGTGGCCGTTCCCCGAGCCGCTGGGCCGCCGGCCGGTGCTCGGCGAGTTCACCATGGCCGACGTGGTCACCGTGCCCAGCCACCTGGCCGTGCCGGAGGTCCGCACGTACATGGCGGCCGACGCGGCGAAGGACCTGGCGGCTTCCTCGGCGCCGGTGGCGGTCGACGAACGGGGCCGCTCGGCGCAGACGTTCGTGGTCGACGTGCTCGTGCGTTCCGGTGGAGCCGAACGACGGGTGGTGGCGACCGGGCAGGACATCTATGCCGTCACCGCGCCGCTCGCCGTGGAAGCGGTCCGCCGCCTTCTCGCCGGTCAGACCCTGGCGACCGGGGTCGCGTCAGCCGGGAAGATGTTCGACGCCCCGGACTTCCTGCGCTCGTTGTCCGCGCACCTCAAGATCGCTTAGGCCGCGCGGCGGGTCTCGAGGTGCTCCTTGACCCGCTGCAGCGTGGTGTCGATGTTCGAGAGATTGGTCCCGGCGCGGTCCGGCTCGCCGGTGATGAAAATGGCGAACGGCACGAACCAGCGCGGCACGCGCAACCAGTTGGTGACGGTGAGCCTGCTGCCGTCGCCATCGGCGGCGATGTCGTACTCCCACCGGGAGATGGGCACGAAGAACGGGGTGCGGACCCGGTAGGCGAAGCGGCGGCCGGGTTCGGCCTCGACGACCTCGGCGTGGGTCACCCACCGGCGCCACCCGTTGCGGTTGCTGCCGGAGAACCACTTCCCCACCGCGGCCCCGGTCGCGCCGCGGATCCAGCGGGCCTTGTAGAACTCCTCGGCGAACTGCGCCATCGCGACCGGATCGCTGACCAGGCGGTACACCTCCTCGGGCGGGGCGTCGACCGCCACCTCGCCGACGGCGAGCGGTTCGGTGTAGGTGAGCTTGTCCCGCGGATTCGTCATCGGCCGCACCTCCGGAGTCAGATGCCACCTCACCAGTGCTGGTTGCGTGCGTCAAGGTGTCGGAATCACGAAAAATTCAGCTTTTCGCAGCCAGCCGCACGGTGATCGTCACCCGGCCTTTCCGGTCCCGGTGCGCGGTGGCGTGACCGGTGCGGCTGGTTTCGTCGAGTTCGAGGGAAATCGGGCCGCCTTCACCGGTGAAATTGCGCCACCACGTTTTCGCCTCCGGCAGCCGCACGCCGATGGTGACGAGGTCACCGGACCGCCGGAAGCCCACCGGAATGCGGAATTCCCGGCCCGAGCGGCGTCCGGTGTAGGTGACGATGGTGAGGTGGCGGCGGACCCGGCCGCCCCAGCGTCGTGAAGAGCGCAGGCTCAGCACGGCGGAATTGAACCCGCCGACCGCTCGTTCCGTCCATTTCCCACCGCGTCGCATACGGCCACGCTAGCCGGGAAAGCGGAAATGGTCTTCCGCTTGGACCAAAGTGAGAAAGTTGCTGGGTCGGTTGACTCAACTAGGCACTGTCCGGTGAGTCAAGGTCGCGCTCTCCGCGCCCAGGCGGCCCCTGGCGGCACGGGCGAGTTCGGCCGAGTACGGCCAGTACGAGGCCGAATCGCCCGCACCGCCAGGAACCACCTGGATCACGAAGCCCATCGACCAGACTCACCGGACAGCGCCTAGGCAATCGGGAAGGTGATCCGGAAGGTCGCGCCTTCGCCGGGTGCGGTGGTGACGGTGACCGTGCCGCCGTGGGCGGTCACCAGCGACCACACGATCGACAGGCCGAGTCCCGCGCCACCGCCGTGGTCGCGTGCCCGGGAGGTGTCGGCGCGGTAGAACCGGTCGAACACCCGGGAGACCTGGTCGGGGGAGAGCCCGGGGCCGGTGTCCATCAATTCCCATGTGGACTGTCCGGCCGCGGTGCCGACGCCGATCCGCACGGCCGAACCCGGCGGGGTGTGGGCGACGGCGTTGCCGACCAGGTTGCTCACCACCTGCCGCAGCCGGTCCTCGTCACCGAGAACCGGGGCGGGCGCGGGATCCGGCGCCGTGCCGAGACCGGTGAGCGTGACCTCCCGGGACGGGTCGAGCGCGCGGAGGTCGTGCAGCGCGTCCGCCGCGAGCGAGCGGAGGTCCATCGGCGCCTTTCGCAGGTGCAGCCCGCCTTCGTCGAGTTGGGCGAGCAGCAGCAGGTCGTCCACCAGGCCGGTCAGGCGCGTCGACTCGCGTTCGATGCGGTCCATCGTCGCGTCGATCTCACTGCCGCCCATGCGGTAGAGCTGCGCGAAACCGCTGATGCCCGCCAGCGGGGTGCGCAGTTCGTGGCTCGCGTCCGCGACGAAACCGCGCAGCCGTTCCTCGGAACGCGTGCGCGCGGCGACCGCCGCCTCGATCTGCGCGAGCATCCCGTTCAGCGACTGGGTCAGCCTGCCCACTTCGGTGGATTCGGCCGCGGTGAACGGGACTCGCCGCGACAGGTCACCGGCCGCGATGGCGGCGGCCGTCTCCTCGATCCGGCGCAGCGGGCGCAGTCCGGCACGCACCCAGAACCAGCCCGCCGTGGCCAGCACGAGCAGCAGCCCCGCGCCCACCAGCCCGCAGATCCACCGCACCTGCGCCACGGTATCGTCCACTTGGGACAGTGCACCCGCGACGACCACGCTCCCCCCGGAGCGGGTGGGCAGGGCCAGCACCCGCCAGCCCGGTACTTCGAACGGCGTGCGGTCACGCGCGAGCACGGCCGCGCGGTCGAGCGGCGGCAGTTCGGGCACCACGGGCCCGTGGAGGGACAACGTCGCCCGGCCGTCCTCGCCGAGGTAGGCGAGGTAGAGGTCGGCCGGGCCGTCCTCGGGCAGCCTGCCGCCCGCGAGGTTCGCGATCAGCGGTTCGGGTGCCGCCGCCAGCACCCCCGCGGCGATCGACACCTGGAGATCCACCCGCTCCACCAACGGTTTCCGCAGGGCCACCAGCACCACCGCGCTGCTGGCGACCATGCCGGCCACCAGCAGCGCCATCGCGATCAGCAGCACCCGCGCCCGCAGCGACAACCGCTTCACTGGGGCACTCGCAGCACGTACCCCACGCCCCGCACGGTGTGGATGAGCTTGGGTTCGCGGTTGTCGAGCTTGCGCCGCAGGTAACTGATGTAGGACTCGACGATGCTGGCGTCCCCGCCGAAGTCGTACTTCCACACGTGGTGCAGGATCTGCTCGCGCGTGAGCACCCGATCGGTGTTCTCCATCAGGAACCGCAGCAGGGTGAACTCGGTGGGGGACAGGGGAACCGGCCTGCCGTCGCGGGTGACGAGCCGCGCCGCCGGATCCAGTTCGACGTCACCGACGGCCAGCACATCGCGCGGGAAACCCTGGGTGCGGCGCAGGATCGCGCGGATGCGGGCGATCAGTTCCTCCAACCGGAACGGCTTGGTGACGTAGTCGTCGCCGCCCGCGGTCAGCCCGGCGACCTTGTCCTCCCCGGCGTCGCGCGCGGTGAGGAACAGCACGGGCACGGTCCGGGCGGGCCCCGCGCCCGCACGCAGGCGGCGCAGCACCTCGAAGCCGTCGACGTCGGGCAGCATCACGTCCAGCACCACCAGGTCGGGCGGTCTGCTCGCGGCGATCGCCAGCGCGCCGGCCCCGCTCGCGGTGGCGGACACCGCGAACCCGGCGAACCGGAGGCTCGCCGCGAGCAGCTCCCGGAGCGTCGGATCGTCCTCCACCACGAGCAGGTCGGCCGTCATGCTCGCTGAATCTGCCACTGTCGTGCGCCCGCGACGAGCAGGCACGCCACCGAACCGGCCGCGAGTCCCACACCGGCGGCGATGAGCACGTCACCGGTGACGCCGAGCGAAATCGGGAACGGCCCGGCGCGCAGGGACAGGTGGGCGCCGCCGAGCCAGGCCATCGCCGCCCAGCACAGCGCGGTGACCCAGGGCGCGTGCCGGCGCGCGAACACCGCGATCAGCACGACCACCGCGGTGGCGAGCACGGCGAGCGGCCACAGCGGCTGCTCGAGCGGGCCGAGTCCGCCGGTTTCGATGGCAGGCAGCGGCAGGTTCGGCCCGGCCAGCTCCCACGGCGCCCCGAAACCCCTGGTCAGCGCCACGGCCAGCAGGTTCGGCGCGGCGAGCAGCATGGTGCCGAGCATCTGGGCGCCGCCGGTGAACGACACCACCACCCCGGTCGCCATCGCCGCGCCTGCCGCGCCCACCAGCACCAGGGCCACCCGGCGGACCCACGGCAGGCGCCACATCGCCACCCGGACGCCGACGACGACCACCAGCCACGGGATCGCGCCGAAGGGCGGTCCCACGTCGAACTGCCCGGCGGGCAGGAACGGCAGCACGACCAGCCCGGTGGCGAACACCGCCACCGCGCCCGCCACCCGCTGCCAGTTGGTGAGCACGATCGTCAGCAGCACCGCGCCGACCAGTGAGACCCCCAGTGGCAGCACGGAGATCGAGCCGGTCACGCGCTCGGCGAGCTCGACGGAACCACCCACGGCGAGTGCCACGGCGGCCGGTGCGGTGGCCCCGCCGAGACCGAGCAGGCCCACGCCGAGCAGCGCCCACCCGGCCATGCCGCCCAGCGCGGTGAGTCCGGCCGCGCCGCCGACCAGGACATCGCGCTTCATACGTCCCTCGTCCGCAGCACGGTGTAGCCGATGGCGCCGACCGCCGCCACGAAACCGCAGAGGAGCGCGAACCCCGTCAGCGGCGGCAGCGCTTCCGGCACCGGCAGCACGTTCACGATCTTCTCGCCCGCCGCCGTCGGCCAATAGCGGTCCATCCAGTCGCTCCAGCTCTGAGGGAAGCTCTGCGAGACCAGCCGGATGAGCAGCGTGGCCGACACGAGCACGCCGATCGCGCCCGCGGTCGACCGCATCAGCGCGCCGAGGCCGAGGCCGAGCAGGCCGATCGCCGCGAGGTAGAGCCCGCTGCCGACGACCGCCCGCAGCACCTCCGGCTGCCCGAGCGTGGCGTACGGGACACCGGCGCCGGCGATCAGCGCCTGCCCGGCGAGGAACGAGGCGAAGCCGATCACCTGGCCGAGCAGCAGCGCGACGCCCGAGAACACCACGGCCTTCGCGGCGAGCAGGCGGCCGCGCACGGGCACCGCCACGACGCTGGGCTGGATGGTGCCCGTGCTGTATTCGGCGGTGATCACCAGCACGCCGAGCACGCCGATCGCCAGCTGCGCGACGATGATGCTGGTCAGGCTGATGGCGGTCGGGTCCCAGTCGGCCTCGCCGGCGTACGCGCGGGCTTTCCCCGACGAAGCCATCGCGGCGATGCTGACGCCGAGCAGCACGGTCACCGCGGCGGTCAGCCAGGTCGAGCGCAGGCTGCGGAACTTGGTCCATTCGGAACGCAGCACGTTCATGCGCGCACCCCGTATTCGACCGCGTCCTCGGTGAGCGCCATGAACACGTCTTCGAGCGAGCCGCGTGTCGGGGTCAGCTCCGCGAGCGCGATCCCCTCACCGGCGGCGAGCTTGCCGATCTCGGTGGCGGTCCGGTCGAGGACGTGCAGGGCGTCGCCCCTGGCTTCGAAGGTGGCGCCGGTGCGGCGGAACAGGCGGGCCAGCCGGTCGGCCTCGTCGGAGCGGACGAGCACGGTCTCGTCGCCGTTCTGGCGCAGGAAGTCGTCGATCCCGGTGTCGGCGATGAGGCGGCCGCGGCCGAGCACGAGCAGGTGCTGGGCGGTCAGCGCCATCTCGCTCATCAGGTGGCTGGAGACGAGGACCGTGCGGCCTTCGGCGGCGAGGTCCCGCATCAGGCCGCGGATCCAGCGGATGCCCTCGGGGTCGAGGCCGTTGACCGGCTCGTCGAACATCAGCACGGGCGGATCGCCGAGCAGCGCGCCCGCGATGCCGAGGCGCTGGCTCATGCCGAGGGAGAAGGTCCCCGCCCGGCGCCCGGCGACGCCGGACAGGCCCACGAGCCCGAGCACCTCGTCGACGCGTTCACGGCCGATGCCCGCGGTCTGGGCGAGCGCGAGCAGGTGCTGGGCGGCGGTGCGACCCGGGTGCACGGCACGGGCGTCGAGCAGGGCGCCGACCGTGTGCAGCGGGCGGGGGAGTTCGGCGTACCGCCTGCCGTGCACGGTGACCGTGCCCGCGGTGGGCGCGTCCAGCCCGAGCACGAGCCGCATGGTGGTCGACTTGCCCGCGCCGTTGGGCCCGAGGAAGCCGGTCACCCGGCCCGGCTGGACGGTGAAACTGAGGTCGTCGACGGCGAGCTGGTCGCCGTAGCGCTTGGTGAGGCCACGTGCCTCGATGGTCTGGTCCATGGGGCCGAGGCTGTCCGCGCCAGGTGACGACCGGCTGGGAACGCGGCGCGTTCGCCGGGGTGGACTGGAAAAGCTCCCAGGAAACTCCCAGGAACGTGGCAGCATGCCGGGCGTGATGCTGGTACGCAGACCTCGCCGAAATCACGCCGCCTTCGGTGTGGACGGAAGGAGACCGCTGGTCGCTTTCTGTTGCCGGGTGCCGTGAATGTGGCTTTCACGGCTTCGCGAGTGGGGAACTCACGTGCCTGAACGTGGGGTTCGCCTGCCTGAGTGTGGAGTTCGGCTTCCTGGACGTGGGGTTCGGGTGCGTGAGTGTGGGACTCACCCGCGGGCGAGTTCTGCGTTCGGCGCCTCATCGAACTCGGCGACGGTCAGGTGAGCGATCGCCCCGTTTCCGTGCCACCCGCCGAACTGGTGGCCTTGCTGACATAGTGGGGTGCATGGAATGGCGGCCGTGGTTGCGGCGGTGGAGCGAGGAATGGCTCAGCGTCGCGGGGGAAAGCGAGCTGGATCCGGAAGTGGTGCGGGAGCGGTGGCTCGGCTTTCCGCCGGCGACCGAAGAGGCGGTGGCGGCGGTCGAAGCTCGGCTCGAACGCAGGCTTCCGCCGTCGTACCGGGATTTTCTGCTGACCACGGACGGCTGGCGGCACGCGGGCCAGTTCGTCTGGCGCCTGCGTGACACCAGCGATGTCGACTGGCTGTGCGTGCTCGAACCGTTCTGGGAGGAGTCCTGGGAAGACGAGAAAATGCTGGCCCACGGGGTCTTGATTTCGCGTGACGCCGACGCGGGAATCCTCTTCCTCGACCCGGACGACGTCGACGAGAACGGGGAATGGGCCGCCTACAGTCTCTTTTCCTGGCACGCCGAACCACCCACGCGCTTCCCGTCGTTCACCGCGTTGATGGAGGACCTCTACGCCGAGTTCCACCAGATGCGCAAGCCGGCCGGTGAAACCCGCGACCAATGGGACGCCGAGGTCGAGCGCGCCCGGTTGCTGGCGCTCGCCGGTGAAGTCGACGAAGCCGAAGCGGTCCTGGTGAAAGCGGATGAGTTCGGCCGCATCCGGGCCACCGTGCTGCTGGCTCAACTGCTCCTGTTGCTGGACCGGCACTACGAGGCAGGCACGCTCGTCGGGCGGCTGCTGCACCCGTCCTTCGCGCCGGACGGCTTCTACACCGATCCGCTGTTCACCGAGGAATTGCTGCCTTGGCTGTTCTTCCAGGAGACCTTGCCCGGCCGCAACTCGATCCTGCGGACGGCCTTGTACGGCGAGCAGCAGGAACTCCGCCGTGCCATCGCCCTCGCCGAAGGGGCGGGCCCGCGAACCTTCGGCAACCCCGAGTTCGACGCACTGGTGCGTCAGGCATTGGCGGGCGATCCGGACGCCGTGTGGCCGTCCGTGCAGGCCGCGCTCACGCGGTGGCGGCCAAGGACGGCCGACCACATCGCCCCGATCGCCCTGCTCACCGACCCGGTGCTGGCCTCGACCCTGACCGCGGACCGCGGCCGCGCCCTGCTCTCCCAGCCACGTTCGCTCACGGACTGAGGCGGTGGAGGTCGCGGGGGAACAGCGTGGTGTACCGGACGTTGTCCAGGCCCAGCACCCGCGCGACCCACCGTTCCAGGCCGATCGCGAAGCCGCCGTGCGGAGGCATGCCGTGGGCGAAGGTGTCCAGGTAACTCCGGTCGGCCCGGTTCCGGGTGCGTGTAGAACGGCCGCTTGCGTGACGGGTACCCGGTGACGAACAGGAATTCGGAGTCATGCGTGCGCTTCGCCCAGTCCGACAGCGCGCGTTCGTGGTCGGGAGCGAGGTCGAGGTCATCCCGGCGAGCACTTCGCGGAGCAACGCCATGACGTCGCGGTGGTCGCCGATGAACCCGGATTCGGCGTCCAGGCTGGTGTACTGGGCGAGGTGCCGCGCGGTGTCGTGGGGTTCGGCGCGGAAGACCGGGCCCACCTCGTAGACGCGCTCGAACACGCCGACCATGGCCTGCTTGAACAACTGCGGTGACTGCGCCAGGTAGGCGCGGCGGCCGAAGTAGCCGAGTTCGAAGACGTTCGCGCCGGATTCGGTGGCCGAGCCGACGATCTTGGGCGTGTGGATCTCGGTGAACCCGCGGTCGTCCAAAGTGGACCGGAATCCGCTGACACCGGCAGCGGCCACGGTGAACCGGGTGCGCAACTCCGGATGACGCAGGGCGACCGGTGCGTGGTCCAGGATCGTGGGCAGGGTCGCCGACGTGCCGCGGCAGGTCGGCAGCCAGTACTCGCGAGCTGGTCACCACCCTTGGCAGGGTAAGTACTCCACGACCGCAGGCGCGCCCCCTTTTCCGGGGCCGCGTGAACCGATCAGGAATCGAGAAGCGCGTCCCGCCGGGGCGCGCCTAGCGTGAGCTGCATGGATCTCACCATCAACGCCAGTTTCCTCCCGCAGGACGACCCCGACGCGGCCCTCGGCTTCTACCGCGACATCCTCGGCTTCGAGGTGCGCAACGACGTCGGTTACGACGGCATGCGGTGGATCACCGTCGGGCCGCCCGGTCAGCCCTCCACCGCGATCGTGCTGCACCCGCCCGCCGTCGACCCCGGCATCACCGACGACGAGCGGCGCACCATCGTCGAGATGATGGCCAAGGGCACCTACGCCGGTCTCGTACTGGCCACCAAGGACGTCGACGAAACCTTCGCGAAGCTGAAGAGCAGCACCGCCGAGGTCGTCCAGGAGCCGACGGACCAGCCCTACGGCATCCGCGACTGCGCCGTCCGCGACCCGGCGGGCAACCTGCTGCGGATCCAGGAGGTGAAGTGACGCTCGCCCTGGAGGTGGGCACCGAGGCGGCGACCCCGGGCTTCCGCGGGTACACCGTGTCCTGCGTCGTCGAGCAGGTCACTTGCTCCGGGAACCGGGCTTGATGTGGCACGATCGCGCAGGTGAGCAGTAGACCCGCGGCCGAGCAGCGCCTGAGCGACCTGGCGCGGTTGCGCCGTGTCCGCGACCGGATCGATCGCGAATACGCGCAGCCGCTGGACGTCGAGGCGCTCGCTCGCGGGGTGAACATGTCGGCGGGGCACCTGAGCCGTCAGTTCCGGCTGGCGTACGGGGAATCACCGTACGGCTACCTGATGACGCGGCGCATCGAGCGGGCGATGGCGTTGCTGCGCCGCGGCGACCTCAGCGTCACGGAGGTGTGCTTCACCGTGGGGTGCTCGTCGCTGGGTACGTTCAGCACGCGGTTCACCGAGCTGGTCGGCGTGCCGCCGAGCGTCTACCGGCGGGAGCGGGCGGAGACGACGGCGGGCATCCCGTCGTGCGTGGCCAAGCAGGTGACCAGACCGGTGCGGAGCAGGTGAGGGATCGATGCGGATCGGGGAACTGAGCAGGCGGACGGGCGTCCACGCCCACCAGCTGCGGTACTACGAGGCCCAGGGCCTGCTGGAGGCGGACCGCGGCTCGAACGGCTACCGCGAGTACGGCGAGGACGCGGTGCTGCGGGTGAAGCAGATCCGGCACCTGCTCGGGGCCGGGCTGTCGTCCGAGGACATCGCCTACCTGCTGCCCTGCGCGACCGGAGAGGCCCCGGACCTGATCGGGTGCCCGGAACTGCTGGCGGCCATGCGTTCGCGCCTGGGGCGGCTCAACGAGCAGCTCGCCCGGCTCGCCCAGTCCCGCGACGCGCTCGCCGACTACATCGACGCGGCGGAGCGGATCGGCGGCGAGCACTACCCGCCGTTGACGATGCCCGCCTGAACCGCCACTGACAGCAGGTGTCAGTGACCCCGGCCTAGCGTCGTGGTCATGACCCCCAGCACCTTCGCCGCCCGGTACACCGCCGTGTGGAACGAGCCGGATGCCGCGCTGCGGCGCAAGGCCATCACCGAACTCTGGGCCGAAGACGGCGCCGAGTACCTCCCGAGCACCGAGTACCACGGTCACGACGCCCTCGAGGTCCGGGTGGCCGCGGCGTACGAACAGTTCGTCGCGCCGGGGGAGTGCGCCTTCGTGCCTGCCGAGGACAGCACGCACAACCACGACGCCATCACGTTCTCCACCCATCTGGTCCCGGTGGCCGGTGGTGTCCCCGTCTGGACCGGGACGGTCTTCGCCCAGCTCGACGACGAAGGCCGCATCCGGCGCGACTACCAGTTCGCCCGGCCGGACGGGAGCACCCGGGCGGTGGTGACCGGGTTCCTCGACCGCCTGGCGACCGGGGACCCCGACCTGGTCGCCGGACTGTTCGCCGAGCAGGTCGATTGGCAACTCGACTGGCCGGCGGAGGGGCATGCCGCGGTGCCCTGGATCCGTGCTCGCTCGACCAGGGCCGACGTGGCCGACCACTTCCGCCAGCTGAACGAGTTCCACGTGCCCGAGAAGCAGGGCGGGGGCGCCCCGAAGATCCTGGTCGACGGCACGGACGCGGTGGTGCTCGGCGACATCCGCCAGACCGTGAGGGCCACCGGCCGGGCGTACGTGGCGCGCTGCGCCCTGCACGTCACCGTCGAAGAGGGCTTGATCACCCGCTACCACGTGTACGAGGACAGCCTCACCGTCGCGCGGGCGCATGGGGGGTGATCAGGGGTGGGCCCGGTGAGACTCGAACTCACACTGGCACGGACCTAAACCGTGTGCCTCTGCCAATTGGGCTACGGGCCCCGCTCGCGGGAGCAGCCTAGCGCCCGGCCCCGGCGGGGTGGATCGGCGGGCGGATGCGTGGTGATCTAACGTTGGGGCCTGCGACAGGCTGCCTGGCGAGGAGGACCCGTGGCGCGCGACCCGGACACCATTGAGCGTGAGATCGAGAAGGCCAGGGACGCGCTCGCGTCCACGCTGGACGAGCTCAGCGTCAAGGCGAACCCCAAGCGGCTCGCGGATTCCGCGAAGACCAGCGTGCTGGCCAAGCTGAGCGAGCCCAGGGTGAAGTACCCGCTGATCGGCGCCGGAGTGCTGATCGGCGTGCTGTTGCTGCGGAAACTGTTCCGCTGACTCAGGCGCGGGCGACCGGCGGCTTCGCTTCCAGCTCTTCGCTGGCGTCGCCGGTCTCCGTGCGCTGGGTGTCGATGGCCTCGCCGATGTCGGTGAACACCCCCGCCGCGGGGTCGTCGATCGCTTCCTGGAGCTCCGACTTGGCTTCGGGCGCCGATTCCCCGGGGCTGTCTTCCGAGCGGGTCAGGCGTGCGCTCATGTAGGCGTGCGTGAAATCGAGCGCGCTGCCGTTGAGCAGGTGCACCACGGTCGCCTTCTCGCCCCCGGAGAGCTTCTCCACCAGCTGGTCCGCGCGGTCGCGGGCGGCGATGATGCCGGGGGCCTTGCCGGTCAGCGGCTCACCCTCGAGCCCGCTGACGGTGACCGTCCAGTCGTCGTTGTCCGGCGTGTACGTCGCCGTGATGGTCGCCGCCATTCGCCCCACCCCTCTCGCAGCTGACACCCCGGTCGGGGAAAGCTGGTGCCGTAGCATTGTAGATCCGTTGACGGTTCTATCGATACCGCACGAGCGACGCTGTGTCACAGCTAACCGGGGAAATGCTACTGCCGGTAGTCGCTTGCTGGCTCAGATGACAACACGATCGTGCAATCCGGCCCACAGAAGGTCCATCGCGTAGCCGGTAACCATCTCAGGGGTGATTTCGTCGTGGCGTTCGGTCCAGATCGCCAGCCGTTCGCAGGCACCCACGACGAATTCCGCGGAGGCTTCCACCTGCAGGGGTGAGGCGGCGCTGAAGTACCCGGCCATCAAGGCGGCGATCAGGTCGGTCTGCTGCCGCCGGGTGGCCTCGATGCCGTCGGCCGCCGGCGTGCCGATCAGCGTCATCTCGTGGCGCAGCAGCGACCACGACTGCCGCCGCTCGCGGATGAACACGAAGAACGCGAGCAGGCCGCGGCGCAGCGCGTCCTCGGCGTCGGTGGCCTTGGCGACCGCCTCCTCGGTGGCGGTCCGCAGTTCGGACCGCGCCTGCTCGATGCACGCCAGCAGCAGGCCTTCCTTCGAGTTGAAGTACTCGTAGAGCATCGGTTTCGACACGCCCACCCGCTCGGCGATGTCGTCCATCGACGCGGCGACGTACCCGCGTTCGGCGAACACCGCTTCAGCCACCTCCACCATCTGGCGCTCGCGCTCGGCGCGGGGCATGCGCTTGCGCCGCGGGGCCTGCTCGGTTGTCATGCGCCCACTCTACCGACCGTCTACCGCCGGTAACCTACTTCGAGTAAGGTGGACTCCGGGTAACGGTAAAACGGCGTGGAGGACAGGGCATGAACCAGCGCGACGAAACCGGTGTGCTGATCATCGGGACCGGCTTCTCGGGCCTCGGGATGGCCGCGAAGCTCCGCAAACAGGGCCGCAGCGACTTCGTCATCCTCGAGAAGGCGCAGGAGGTCGGCGGCACCTGGCGCGACAACACCTATCCGGGCTGCGCGTGCGACATCCAGTCGCACATGTACTCGTTCTCCTTCGAGCAGAACCCGTCGTGGTCGCGGGCCTTCTCGCCGCAGCCGGAGATCTGGGACTACCTGCGCGGGTTCGCCCGCAAGTACGACCTCTACCGCTACGTCCGCTTCGGCCAGGAGATGACCGGCGCGCGCTGGGACGAGGCCGAGCAGCGGTGGCACGTCACCACCCGCGCCGGCGACGAGTTCGTGGCGCGCTTCCTGGTGGCCGGGGTCGGCGCGCTGCACCTGCCGCAGATCCCCGACCTGCCCGGCATCGAGTCCTTCGAAGGCCGCGCCTTCCACTCCGCCGAGTGGGACCACGACTACGACCTGCGCGGCAAGCGGGTCGCGGTGGTGGGGACCGGGGCGAGCGCGATCCAGTTCGTGCCGAAGATCGCCGAGGACACCGCCGCGGTGCACCTGTTCCAGCGCACCCCGCCGTGGATCATGCCCAAGCCGGACCACGAGATGCCGGAGTGGTCGAAGAAGCTGTTCGCGCGCGTTCCGGGGGTGCAGCGGCTCTACCGCGACCTGCTCTACTGGGTGCTCGAGGTGCGCGCGGTCGGGTTCAACGGGCGGCCGTGGCTGATGAAGCTGGCGCAGAAGCTGGCGAAGGCGCAGATCAACAAGGCGATCAAGGACCCGGAGCTGCGGCGGAAGGTCACCCCGGACTACACGCTCGGCTGCAAGCGGGTGCTCATCTCCAACGACTACTACCCGGCGCTGGCCCGCGACGACGTCGAGGTGGTCACCGACGGCATCGCCGAGGTCAAGGCGCACAGCGTGGTGGACGGGGCCGGGGTGGAGCGCGAGGTCGACGCGATCATCTACGGCACCGGGTTCCACGTCACCGACGCCTTCGACGAGCTGGAGATCACCGGTGTCGGCGGCAGGCAGCTCAACAAGGAGTGGGCCGCCGAGGGCATGCGGACCCACCTCGGCATCACCGTGGCGGGTTACCCGAACCTGTTCTTCCTGCTCGGGCCGAACACCGGGCTGGGGCACAACTCGGTGGTGTTCATGATCGAGTCGCAGACCGACTACATCACCGACGCGATCCGGCTGGTCGAGCGGACCTCCTCGGGTTCGATCGAGCCGCGGGAGTCGGTGCAGGACCGGTTCAACGCCGAGATCCAGGGGCAGCTGGAGCGGGGCATCTGGACCCAGGGCGGCTGCCAGAGCTGGTACCTGGATGCGC
Source organism: Saccharothrix sp. AJ9571 (assembly GCF_021725495.1). Taxonomy (NCBI): domain Bacteria; kingdom Bacillati; phylum Actinomycetota; class Actinomycetes; order Pseudonocardiales; family Pseudonocardiaceae; genus Saccharothrix; species Saccharothrix sp. AJ9571. The sequence continues at coordinate 3,982,293 of NZ_CP091382.1, forward strand.
AGGGCGTCAACCGCACCATCTGGCCCGGCTTCACCTGGCGCTACTGGCTGAAGACCCGGAAGGTCAACCCCGCCGACTACCAGCTGATCGGCCGCAGCTGACCTGGGCCGCCCGCCTGTGCCCCAATGCTATGAGTGGGGCATTACTAGCGTTGGATGCAAGTAATGCCCCACTCATAGCATTCGCCCTGGCTCGGGCGGCCGGGCGGCGGGGGCGGGCGGTGAGCAGTGGGCGGCCGCCACTGATCGATGGACACGAATGTGGCTTTGGGGGCGGATTCGGCCCCCAAAGCCACATTCGTGTCAGGGCAGCGGTCTAGGTGCTGGGTGGGGCGGACAGGGTGCGCAGGCGGCCCATCAGGTCGGCGGCGCCCAGGCCGCACAGGGAGGCCAGTTGCTTGATGGCACCCTCGTCGAGCTGGATTTCGCGGGACGAGTTGCCGTGGTTCAGCCTGCCTTCGGCCCATCGGCGCAGCGGCAGCAGTTCGGGCTGGTTGTCGGCGACCACCTGGCGCAGGTCCAAACGCACGCGGCCGGGCTCGTCGGTGAACACCCGCCGGTGCACGCGCGCGAGCAGGTCCTGCGGCAGTTCGTCCATCGCCAGGCACAGCTCGACCAGCCGCGTCACCGAGCACTGCCGCGTGCCGAGTTCGTAGGTGGCCAGCGTCTGCAGCGAGATGTCGCTCTGCAGGTGCGAGTTCAGCTCCTTGCGCGTCCAGCCCCGCCGTCGCCTGAGCTTGCGCAGCTCCTCACCGAGGACCCGTTGGTAGATGTCTCCGTCGATCCGCACTCCGCGTCCCCTGCCTCGACCGCGCGCTTGATCGCATTCCGGTGCCGACTCCCCCGTAGGAATGCAAGCTTTGTTCACGGCTATGTAAGTCGGCGGGAAGCCATCTCTTACGCGATTTCCCCCGGGCGTTTTCGAGCCGATACTAATTCCTGCCCGAACGGGGGAGGTCACTAGGCCGAACGGAGTAGTGTCAGTTCACGCAAGTGACGCCGTCAGCCTTGATCGGTTGCTCGGCGCTTCCGCCAGGTTGCTCGGGGGTCTGCTGCGGCTGGGGCGCGGTGAACTGCCGCGCGGGAGCCGAACCGGCGGCCTGCGAACTGACGCCCGCGCCCGAGTAGTCGCTGCCGACGTAGACGGTGACGTGCCCGGCCGCGACGGTCGGGTCCTCCTCGGCGCTGATCTGCCCGCCCAGCGCGTCGGCCACCGACTGCCCGGCGGTCTCCCCGCCGGTGCCGTAGCGGATCACGCTGGTCTTGCGAGAGGACGCGTTGGAGGTCTCGCCCGCGGTGAAGCCCTGGCCGGTGAGCGCCTCGGACACCTTCGCCGCCAGCCCGGTCACCCCGGAGGCGTTGCGCACGTCCACGGTGGTCTTGGCGTTGTCGGCACCCGGTGCGGCCGGGGCGCCGGGCGGCGGGCCCGCCAGGCCCTGGACGAACTTCTTCACCTCGCCGGGGTCGACCTGGATGGCCGAGCCGTCGTTCGGCGTGGCGAAGTCCATGTTGACCACCGGGATGGTGCGGAACTCCAGTTGCCCGCCGGTCAGCCCCTTCATCTGCTGGGCGAAGCCGACGATGTCCCAGCCCTGGTTGAGCACCACCGACTTCTGCAGCGCGCCCGCCAGGTCGTTCAGCTTCACCGGGTCGGCCAGCGTGCCCGCGGAGAGCACCTTGCGGGCCAGCCCCGCCATGAACACCTGCTGGCGGACCACCCGGTCGAGGTCGCCGCGCGGCAGGCCGTGCCGCTGGCGGACGAAGGCCAGCGCGTCCGCGCCGGAGACCGACTGCGGGCCCTTCGGGAAGTTGGCGCCGGAGAACTCGTCCCTCACCGCCTCGTTCAGGCAGACGTCGACGCCGCCGATGGCCGTGGTCACGTCGTGGAAGCCGAGCAGGTTGATCGAGGCGTAGTTGTCGATCTTGGAACCGGTGAGCTTCTCGACCGTGGCGACCAGGGTCTTCGCGCCCTCCTGGTTGCTGCGCAGTTCGAGCTGCTGCGGGTCGGTGACGCCTTCGGACTCCAGCTTGCGGCGCGAGTCGGTCTTGGCGCGGGCGTAGGCCGAATTGATCTTGTGCTTGCCGTAGCCGCCGGGGATGTCCACGTAGGAGTCGCGCGGCAGGGAGATCGCCACGGCCTTGCTGCCGTCGTTCGGGATGTGCACGAAGATCAGCGTGTCGGTGTTCAGCTCGCCGTCGGCGGCCCCGGCACGCAGCTGCGCCAGCACCTCCTTGGGCAGTGGGTTGCCCTGCGCGTCGGTGCGGCTGTCCATGCCGACGAGCAGGATGTCCCGCGCGCCGTCGGCCGGCTTCTCGCCACCCGCGTCGTCGGCGAGCACGTCGGTGGTGGTGAGCCCGCTGACCAGGCCCTGCATCGCCGCCCACGCGTACCCGGTCAAACTCATCACCAGCAGCGAGACCAGCGCCAGCGAGATCTTCACCCCGCGGTTCGACCGGCGAGGCGGCGGTGGGGGCGGGGCCGGGCGGCGGGATTCGGGCCGCCGCACCGGGGAGGCACCGGCGGACGGGCGCCGGGGCGGCAGGTCACGAGAGAGCTGGTCACGCGAGGACGTCTCACGCGAGGACGGCACCGGACGCGGTCGTGGTGCCGAGGAGTCGTCGTCCTGCCATGGCCGGGCGGGCCGACGTGCCCCTCGGTCCCTTCGTGGCGGGTACTCCAACTCCGACAGCTCCTCGGTTCGCGTGCCTTACTTGGTCAGACGTACGGGACCGGCGCACGGTTGTGCTCGGCGAGCATCAGCGTGGCATATCACTCCGGGAACCGCCCCACAGCTCCCTCAGTGCGTGGCCCTGGCCACTCGTGGAGTGGCGAAAAGCCTGGTCAGCAGCGTACCGAGGGCGGCGACCACGGCCAGTACGGCGACCACCCCGTGCAGCGCGACGCCCACCCGGTCGATCACCGGGCCCGCCGTCGCGGACAGCAGCGGCGGCACGCAGGCGAGCGCGGTGAGCACCCAGGTGGCCGGTGCGTCGCTGGTGCCGATGCGCTGGGTGTGCAGCAGGAACACGCCCAGCAGCAGGTGGACCAGGTTCTGGATCGGGTCGGGCGCCAGCCCGAGCTGACCGCCGAACTGGGTGAGCGCGAAGCCGAACAGGCCGGTCACCGCGAAGCCGAGCCCGAGTACCACGGCGGACCGGCCGAGCAGCCTGCCCAGGCCGCCGTCGGGCACGGGCGCGGTGGGCGGGTGCGGCGAGTGGTCGTGCGCCCGGCGCTCGAACCACCAGAACACCAGCACCGCCGGTCCGGCGAGCAGGCCGAGCGCGGCGATCGTGCGCGGGTGCGTCAGCCACGCCCAGGCGTCGATCACGTCCACCGGCAGGTAGACCACGGTGACCAGCAACAGCATCGCGGCGAGGAAACCCAGGTACAGGCTCATCGGTGCCCGCAGCGCCTGCGCGGCGGCCCTGGAGACGTCCTCACGGGCGGCGAGCCGGGTCAGCGGAGCCGAGAGCAGGCCGAGCAGGCACAGCTGGGCGACCCCGAGGAGCAGCACGGGCAGCGTCGGCGCGGCCAGCGCGGGCGGCGCGCCGGACACGTTCAGCACCATCGGCGACCCCCCGCCGGCCGTGGTGACCAGCGCCAGCGCGCCCAGCCCGGCGACGGCCCCGGCGACCAGCGGCCCGCGCTTCGGCGTGCCGGACCCGGCGTGCACGAACGCGACCTGCTGGGCCAGCAGCGCGAGGGCGAAACCACCGGCGTACCGGGCGATCGGCGAGCCGATCAGCTCGGCGGTGACCACCAGCGCGGCCAGCGCGCCGACCACGAGCCAGCCCGAGCGCAGCCGGCGCTGCAGGGCCGACATCGCCGGGGTGAGCACCACGGTCAGCAGGTAGAAACCCAGCAACCACAACGGGTGCAGGGCGATCCGGGTGACCACCGCGTTGGTGCCCGCCGGGATGTGCAGCAGTTCCAGCGCCATCGGCACGGCGAAGGCGACCACCACGAAGATCAGCGCGGGCCGCAGCAGCCAGCTGACCCGGTGCGCGAGGTACTGCCGGTAGCCGCCGCCGTTGTCCACGCACGCCCGCCAGCCCGCCGCGTTGGCGTGCCCGCCGGCGAAGAAGAACACCGGCGCGAGCTGGGTCAGCCAGGTCAGCGGCCACAGCCAGCCGTCGGGGACGCCTGCCCAGTGGCCCAGCGCGACCGCCGATTCGCCGAGCACCAGCCCGGTGATCGCGGCCACCGCGAGCACCATCCACCGGCCGCCCCGCGGCACCGGCTGGAGCGCCACGGGTGCTGCCGCGCCGGTGGCCCTCGGCACCGCCCGCCGGGTGCGCAGCCAGCCACGCAGGCGGAACACCAGCAGGCAGCCGATCACCGCCACCCCGGCCAGCATCGGGCCGATCGGCTCGCCGGTGGGCGGGCCCCAGCGCTGGTGCCAGGAGTTGATCACCAGGCCCGCGGTGTACAGGGAGGCGACCGCCTTGCAGGAGCCGGAGGAGCCCATCGGGTTGATGTCGCAGGTGGCCTGCATGTCGGTGGAGAGCCGGGCGTCGAGGGCTTCGCGCCACTTCGGATCCAGCGGGTGGCCCTGGTTGTCGGCGTAGCGGAGCAGGTCGTAGCCGAGGTCGTGGGACTTGCAGGCGACCCCGAAGTCCCAGCGGGTGCTGTCCTCACCCCACGGCGCGGAGCAGCCGCCGCCGACGTGGATCGCGCGCACGGTGCCGTCGCGGGCCGGTTCGGCCGCCGCGGTCACGCCGAGCACCTCGTTCAGGTCGGCCGGGAGCAGGCCGAGCGCGGTGGGCTCGGCGCCGGGGGTGACGAGCGCCTCGACCGCGCGCTGCGCGTCGGCGACACCGCCCTGGGGCGGGCCCTGGTCGGGCAGGGGCGCGGACCTCGACGCCACGAAGCCGAACGCGACGACGACCAGCGTCACGAGCAGGAGCCAGGCAGAGGTCGACAGTGAAAGCCGGACGCGCCTTGGCGCGTCCGGCCGGGTGTCGGCGGCTGCGGTCATGGACTCCAGGGTCTCAGTCCGGTCTCGGCGAGCACATCCGGATAACCCCCGGACGTCTTCTTCGCAGGTTACCGGCGGTGTGGGGGAGTTCGCCGGATGTCCAAAGGAACCCTTAGTTGCCCCTTCGGCCCACCGCGGTGCGGCACGACTCGCTCACGGACGGTGTTTCCGCTGGTCAGCGCGTTGCGGGTGGAACGGAGCGTGGTCGCGCGACTCCAGCGGGACTCGACCGGGCCGCGGCTAGCCTCGGTCCACCGATCCGAGGGGGATTGCCTTGACCTGCCACACCCCAATCCAGCCGACCGCGGCCAGAGTGCTGCTCGGCGTCCACGACGGCGACCTGCGCGCCGACATCGTGGTCGAGTTGTCGGCGCGGCCGGGGCTGGTGCTCGCCGCACCCGCCGACGGCCTGCGGCACCTGGTCCACCGGGCCCGCGGCTGGCGCGCCGACGTGGTCGTGCTCGATCTGACCACCGAAGGGCTGGACGTGGTGGAGGTGAGCAGGCTGCTCGCCGATCCGGCCGCCGAGCACCGCCCGCGCCCGCTGCTGCTCGCCGGCGACGGGCAGGACGAACTCGTGGTGGCCGCCATCCGGGCGGGGGCCCGCGGTGCCCTCGCCCGGTCCTGTTCGGCGCACGAGATCGGCGACGCGGTGTGCGCGGTGGCCGCCGCGGGCGCCTACCTCGACGTGCCGCTGACCCGGCGGGTGCTGGACCGGCTCACCGCGCCCGGCCGTGAGCTGGCGGAGGTGTTCCCGCGGCTGACCCGCCGTGAACGCGAGGTGGTGCGGTACCTGGCGAAGGGCATGACGAACGCGGAAATCGCCCGTGAGACCGCGCTGACGCTGCGCACGGTCAAGTACCACGTTTCGGGGATCCTGCGGAAACTCGGCTGCCGGACCCGGGCGCAGGCCGCCGCGCGGGTCGGTGCCGCGGCGGATTTCCCCTTGCTGACAACCAAAGTTGAGGAGCGCGCAGGTTAGTGACACCACGCAGGTCCGATCGGGTGGTCTGGACCGCGACGCCGGGAGGCCCGGCCCCGCCCTGCTGCAAGATGACGCCGTTGACGGCGACCGGGGCGGGGGAGCCACCGTGGAGCGGGAAGAGGGCGGGTTCGGCGCGGTGCTGCGTGCGCACCGCAGCCGGGCGGGACTGACCCAGCGCGAGCTGGCGTCGCGCTCGGGCGTCAGCTTGCGCGCGATCCGGTACCTGGAGCAGAACCGGGTGGCCCGGCCGCGACGGGATTCGCTGCGGCGGCTGGCCGGAGCGCTGGAACTGCCCGGCGCGGTGGCCGCGGCGTGGGCGGGCGGTGACTTCCGGCTGCCGCCCGACCAGCTGTCGATCGGCGTGCTCGGCCCGCTCACCGTGACCAGGGACGCGGTGCCGCTGGACCTGGGACCGGCCAAGCAGCGCTGCCTGTTCGCCCTGCTGGCGTTGCGCGCGGGGGAGGTGGTCGACCGAGCCGAGATCATCGACGTGCTCTGGGGCGACCGGCCGCCGGCGAGCTGCTCGAACCTGGTGCACACCTACGTTTCCGGCCTGCGGAAGGTGCTGGAACCCGAGCGCGGCGGCCCGTTCGCGCCCGCGCTGCACTCCAGTTACGGCGGTTACCGGCTCGACGCCGCGGACCTCGATCTGGCGCGGTTCGACGACCTCGCCCGGCGGGCGCGGGCCTCGCGGTTCGCGGAACCGCAGGTGGCGCTGGAGTTGTTCGCGCGGGCGTTGCGGGAGTGGCGCGGTCCGGTGCTCGCCGGGCTGCCGCCGAACCTGCGGGCGCACCCGGTCGCGCTGGCGGTCTCGAGTCGTCGGCTGGCGACCGCGTTCGACTACGCCGACACCGCGCTCGCCGCGGGCGAGGGCGCCCGCGCGGTCGGCGAGCTGCAGGAGCTGGCGCGCGAAGAACCGTGGCACGAAGGGCTTTCCGCCCGGCTGATGCTGGCGCTCGCGGCCTCCGGGCAGCAGGCGGCGGCGCTGGCGTTGTTCGCCGAGGTCCGGCAGCGACTCGCGGACGAGCTCGGCGTGGAGCCGGGCGCCGAGCTGCGCGCGGCACACCTGCGCGTGGTCCGGGGCGAACTCGGCTGCGGGGGAGTGGTGCCCGCGCAACTGCCCGCGGACGTCGACGGGTTCGCCGGACGCGCCAGGTACCTCGCGTGGCTCGACGAGTTCGCCCCGGCCACCGTGCTGCACGGCCGCGCGGGGGCAGGCAAGAGCGCGCTGGCGGTGCACTGGGCCCATCGCGTCCGCGCGCGGTTCCCCGACGGCCAGCTGTACGTGAACCTGCGCGGGTACACGCGGGACCCGGCGCGGCCACTGGACGTGCTCACCCGGTTCCTGCGCGCGCTCGGCGTGCCCGCGGACGGCGTGCCCGCGGAGCTGGAGGAGGCCGCGCACCTCTACCGCTCCCGGCTGGCGAACCGGGCCGTGCTGGTGGTGCTGGACAACGCGGTGGACAGCGAGCAGGTGCGCCCGCTGCTGCCCGGCGCCGCCACCAGCCTGGTCACCAGCCGTGATCGCCTCTCCGCCGGGCCGGGCGCGCGCCGGATCCGCCTCGACGTGTTGGAGCGGGCCGAAGCCCACCAGCTACTGGCCGGGATGCTCGGCGAGGAACGGCTGGCCGCCGAACCCGCTGCCGTCCGCGAACTGGTGACCGCGTGTGACCAGCTGCCGCTGGCCCTGCGGCTGGCCGGGGCCAATCTGCTGGTGGCGCCGGGGTCCGGGGTGGCCGCCTACAACGCCGCGGTGCGCGCGCACGGCAGGCTGCGCGAGCCGGAAGACCGGCGCGACGCGGTCCGATCCGCGTTCGACCTGTCCTACGCCCGGCTCGATCCGCGGGCCCGGCGGCTGTTCCGGCTGCTGAGCCTGGTCCCCGGCGCGGACTTCCCCGGACCGGCCGCGGTGGCGCTGCTCGGGGACGCCGGCGGCCGCCGGGTGCTCACCCGGCTGGTGTCGGCGAATTTGGTCGCCGAACCGATGACCGGGCGGTTCCGGCTGCACGACCTGCTGCGGGGTTATGCGGCCGAACGGGCGGCCGAGGAAGAAGGGGAGGCGGCGCTGGAAGCCGCGTTGTCCCGGCTCCGCGAGGACGGACTGGGCGAACCGGAGATAAAGCCCGAGCCGGTACCCAACGCCGGATTAGTGCATTGGCATCAGGTGCGGTAAAAAGAGATTTTTGCCACTGTGTGGAACCGAGGCGGGTAAAATGCTCTGACCACCGCTTATCGGGCCCCCGACTTAATCCGTAACACTGTCATTGGTCCGGACCTATGACTTGCCGGGGACGGTGCCTAGTCCTCCCGCGGGCGCCTGCTCACGCTGCCGTCGGCGAACCGGACCTGGTTCCGGCCGCCCTCCTTGGCCTCGTAGACCGCGGAGTCGGCGGCCTGCAGCAGCGACTCCAGCGAGTCGCCGTGCCGGGGGAACAGGGCCACTCCGATCGAGGTGGTGCGCCCGGAGATGGTGGTCGGGTCGCCGCGCTTGTCGGTGCTGTCGATGCTCAGCGCGGCGATCGTGTGCAGCACCCGCTCGGCGGCCAGTTCCGCGGCGGTGGGGTCGATCTCGGGCAGCAGCACGAGGAACTCCTCGCCGCCGAACCGGCCGACCACATCGGACGGTCGCGTCACCTGGTCGAGTGCTTCGGCCACCGACCGGAGGACGTCGTCGCCCGCCGGGTGGCCGAACGTGTCGTTGATCCACTTGAAGTGGTCCAGGTCGATCATCAGCAGCGCCAGGCTGTCGTCGCCGCGGCTGGTCCTGGCCAGCGCGCGCTCGGCGGATTCCGACCAGCCACGCATGTTGAGCAGGCCGGTCTTGGGATCGGTGCGCACGTCGCTCTGCAGCTGGTCCAGCTCGGCCAGCCGGTTGAACACCACGGTGACCACGGCCATGATGGCCACCGTCGGCGGCATGGTGACCAGCAGGATCGCGGTCATCGCCCCGAGTCCGGTGGTCACCGCCTCCAGCACGTTGTCGGCCTTGCTGCCCAGGATCGTGGTCGCGTTCGGCCGGGACTTCGACGCGGCCGCGATCGCCCCGCCGACGTAGATGATCTGGATCGCCTCGTAGATCACCGCGGTCAGCACCACCAGCGCGAACTCGCGGAGCGAGCCCGCGACGGTCAGCGAGGTCCAGTCCTGCGGGCCGAGATCGGCGAAGGCCAGGTGGGCCACCGCGGCGGCCAGGCTGTGCGAGATGGTGGAGAAGACGAAGTTGTGCGCCGGGCGCCGGGCGGTGAACCAGCGCTGCCCCCGGATGATCACCACCAATGCGACGATCAGCGGTACCGGAACGACCAGTACGGCCGGGAAGATCCAGACCGCGGTGAGGTCGATCAGCACGGTTTTCGTGCGACTCCTGCGCCGTTCTTCCTGCCGCTGCGTCAATTGGATGTGAATGGTCGCGCCAGCCACGAGAATGGCGAACCGGATCCAGTCGAGCCCGTTCGGAGCATCGGAGACGGAAAATGCGTACACCAGTCCGGTCGCCGCGATCGTCTCCATTACCAGCAAATATGCGACGAGTTTTTTCGGCCGTTGCCAGATACCCCAGGCGCGGGGGTCGAATGGGTGCCGATCCGGTTTGTCCCCGCCTGTTTCAGCCGGTTCCGAAACCGGTTCCGCGGCGGTCGCGCCCCCGGCGGAGGCCACGGTCTCCGGCTCGGTGGCGCCGGTGGGAAGGCCGGAATCACCGGTCGCGGGCGGTGGTCGCTCCCCGGGCATCAAGGCCATCGGCGCACCTCCCGTCCACCCCGGCTCGAGCACCTGGGTAACCTTTCCGGTACGTGAGTAGGCACCGGATCGACCTTCACGACCGGTACCATCTCACGACACCGCCAAGCGCGAGGTAGGACGGGCGCACGTCCGGTGAGTTGAGGTGTTGACGCCGGGCGTGCATGAGCGAAGATGCTGCCAGCGTCTTCTTGACCGACAATGGAACGATGCGGGTGTGTGGCGTTTTGTTCGCGAGGAGGTGTTCCCGGTGGCGGGTCGTGACTTCTGATCTGGTGAATGTAATGGTTTTGCGCTGTCGCTAGTGCTGTGGGGAGGTGTCGGACGTGACCGGCCGTGACTTCTGATGCGGATTCTGTTGTGGATTTTCGAGCTAGTGATTGCCCCGAGGAGGTGTTCCAGGTGGCTGGTCGTGACTTCTGAGCATCCCCGTGTTGTCCCCGCGCCGTCCGCTGACGGTCCGGTGGTTGTGTTGTCGCCGCTCCCGGCGTCGTCGTTACCGCGGTGCACGTCATTCCGGGCTGTCCGCGTCCCGCCGGGCGCGGGCCCATGACCAGGCCAGCGGCAGCCCGAGCACCACGCCCAGCGCGCCGCCGATGGCGATCGCGGCGGTGGCCGAGCCCGCCAGCTGCGCGAGCGCGCCGCCGAGCGCGGCCCCGATGCCCTGGGTGACCCGCAGACCGGTGCGGTAGAGCCCGCCGGCCCCGCCCCGGAGCTCGTTGGGCACCCAGGTGATGAAGGTGGCCCCGACGGTGACGATGTAGGCCCCGGCGACCCCGGCCAGCGCCAGCGCGGTCAGCGCGAGCACCAGGCTCGGCTCGACGGCGAAGATCAGCAGGATGGCGTTCGGCACGATGGCCAGTACGCCGATCACCCGGCGGCGGACCTCCGCCCGCAGGTAGTTCGACATCAGGAAGACCCCGAGGATGAAGCCGAGCGGGTCCGCGGCGAGCAGCCAGCCGACCGCTTCCGGCGGCGCCCCGATCTCCTCGGCCAGCGGGGCCGCGAGCCCCTCCGGGATCATCGCGAACCCGACCAGCCAGGACAGCCCCAGCAGCACCCGCAGCCGCCGCTGCCCGGAGACCCAGCGGATCGCGCCGAACCACGGGTCGGCCCCGTCGCTCGCGGCCGCCCGCCGGAGCACCCGCAGCCGGATGGCCACCGCGCTGATCGCGAAGGTGAGCGCGTCGATGGCCAGCGTCCAGCTCACCCCGATCGTGGTGACCAGCGCCCCGGCCCCGATCAGCCCCAGCAGCATGGCCAGGTTCGTGGTGATGCCCCGGATGTCCTGGCTGCGCAGGTACAGCTCGTCGGAGGTGAAGACCTCCCTGGTCAGCGCGTTCTGCGCGGCGTTGGCCGGTGCGCCGAACAGGCGGGCGAGCACCACCAGCGCGACCAGCGCGACCAGCGGGGTGCCCGGGATCGCCATCACGCCGACCACCACCGCCTGCGCGGCCGCGCAGGTCCACAGCACCGTCCGGCGCGGGTAGCGGTCCGCCAGCTGAGCCAGGCCCAAGCCGCCCGCGAGCGCGGGCAGGTAGGTCATCGCGTAGGCGAGCGCCGCCCACAGCGGGGAGCCGGTGCGGGCGTAGACGGTGATCGCCAAGGCGACGGTGGTCAGCTGATCGCCCGCCACGGACTGGGCCTCGGCCAGCCAGAGCGTGCGGAACTCGCCGTTCCGGAGCACCGCCCGCATCCGAGGAGGAGCGTTCGTCTTCACCGTCAGTCTTCTTCCCCCCGATCGGGTGAACTTGCTCGGGCATGCATTGTGTCCTGCGGGTACGAAGGCTCTGACAGTGCCTTCACCCGGACGACACGTCCGGCGACGTTCAGTATGACGTTCACCACTGCGTAGCGAGAACCCCACCTCAGTAGTAAGACTGCGAACGTGTTCGCGCCGTTACCGAGGGTGGCGCCGTTCGGAGTTACCGAGTGACCCGTGCGGCGATATAACTGGGCCGATCAGGCTCACTCGTTCGGCGCAGTGAGCCTGCCGTTCGGCTACCCGGACGCGCGCGGATGACCCTTCGTGGCCAACACTGGACGTGAGGGCTGGTAGCAGCGGGTGAGCGAATCCGTCGGATCCGCTCCGCTGGCGGGCCGGCCAGGGGACGCACAGGAGGTCCAGGGCGATGAACGGATTGCTCGAGCAGAAGGCGGTCGTGATCACCGGCGGGGGACGGGGACTCGGCCAGGCTTTCGCGGTGCACGCCGCGCAGGCCGGAGCCGCGGTCGTGGTCAACGACGTGGACGTGGAGCTCGCCGAACGGACCGCCGCGGGCATCCGCGCGCAGGGCGGCCGCGCGGTGGCCAGCGGGCACTCCGTGGCCGATCCGGGGCAGGCGCGGGCCATCATCGACCTGTGCGTGGCCGAGTACGGCCGGATCGACGGGCTGATCAGCAACGCCGGGCTCAACTACGAGGCCCTGCCGTGGCAGGAGGACCCGGACCAGGTGCGGGAGCTGATCGAGGTCAACGTGCTGGGCGTGGTGTACACCGGCATGGCCGCGGCCGAGGCGATGGTGGCGCAGGGCGGGGGCGGCTCCATCGTGAACATCTCCTCCGGGGCGTCGCTCGGGCAGCGCAAGCTCGGCGTGTACGCGGCCAGCAAGGGCGCGGTGGCCTCACTGACCTACTCCTGGGCCCTGGACCTGGAGGAGGTCGGGATCCGGGTGAACGCGGTGTGCCCGCTCGCGCACACGCGCATGGTCTGGAAGTCGGAGCGCTCGCTGCGCAACTGCCCGCCGGACCGCACGCCGGCCCGGATCGCGCCGCTGGTGCTGTTCCTGCTCGGCGAGCACTCCGCGGGCATCACCGGGCAGATGATCCGCTGCAACGGCCCGCAACTGCACCTCGTCGGCCAGCCGTACTTCAAGGCGCCCATCCTGGAGCGCGACGTGTGGGACACCGAGAGCGTGGAGCGTGCCTTCGACGAGGTGTTCAGCGCGCACCTGGAGCCCTACGGCCTGGAGAAGCGCGTACCGCCGAAGCTGCGGAAGTGGACCGAGAACCCCTTGCGCACAGCCTGACCCCGGGGCCGGGGCCCGCCCGGCCCCGAGGTTTGTGTCAGGCGGTGGGGGCGGGGGCGTAGAGGTCGTCGATGGTGGGTGCGTACCGCTCGTTGATCACCCGGCGCTTGAGCTTGAGCGTCGGGGTCAGCTCGCCGGTCTCCGGGGTCCACGCCTTCGGCAGCAGGTGGTACTTCTTGATCTGCTCGACGCGCGCCAGCCTGCTGTTCGCCGACTCGACCGCCCGGTCGATCTCGGCCAGGACACCCGGGTGGGCGGCCAGCTCGGCGGGGTCGGCGGCCTCGATGCCGTTCGCCGCCGCCCAGGCCGGGGCGATCTCGTCGTCCAGCACGATCAACGCCGAGATGAACGGCTTCGAGTCGCCGAGCGCGACCGCCTGCCCGATCAGCGGGTGCTCCTTGAGCAGGCCCTCGATCCGGGTGGGCGCGATGTTCTTGCCGCCGGAGGTGATGATCAGTTCCTTCTTGCGGTCGGTGATGAAGACGTAGCCGTCCTCGTCGATGGTGCCGATGTCGCCGGTGGCGAACCAGCCCTCCTCGTCGACCGCGGGCTTGATCGAGCCGTCCGGCTGCAGGTAGCCGAGGAAGACGATCGGGCCGCGGACGAACAGCTCGCCGTCCGCACCGACCTTGACCTCGACGTCGGCGACCGGGCGGCCGACGCTGCCCGCGCGGAAGGCGCTCGCGGTGTTGGAGGTGGCCGCGCCGGTGGTCTCCGACAGACCCCACACCTCTTCGATCTCCACGCCGAGCCCGGCGATGAAGTAGAGGATCTCCACCGGCAGCGCGGCAGCGCCGCTGGAGGACAGCAGCAGCCGGTCCAGCCCGAGCATCTTGCGGACCGGCGCGAGCACCGCTTCGTCGGTCCGCGCGATCCGCTCGGCCAGCTCGGCGGGCACCTCCTGGCCCGCGCTGCGCAGCTTGTAGCCCTCCTGCAGCAGCTCGTTCGCCGCGGTGAGCGCCTTGCGGTTCTCCTCGGGCGCGGCGGCGAGCATGTTCTTCAGCCCGGCGACCATCTTTTCCCACACCCGGGGGACACCGAAGAAGCCCTGCGGCCGCACGCGCCCCAGCGCGGCGACGATGCCGCTCGGGTCCGCCAGTGTGTGCACGTGACCCGCATAGGTGATGGGCATGTACAGGGAGAGCTCACGCTCGGCGATGTGCGCCAGCGGCAGGTACCCGATGGTGTCCACGTGCTGGGGCGTGTCGTGCAGCCGGTGCACCGCGTAGGCCTGGTGGATGGCGTTGCGGTGCGACATCACCACGCCCTTCGGTTCACCGGTGGTGCCCGAGGTGTAGATCATCGACAGCGGGTCGTCCGGGGTGATGCGCTGCCAGGTCTCGTCGAACACCGACGGGTCGGCGGCGTGCAGTTCGGCACCCTGGGCGCGCACCTCGGCGAGGCTGAGGAACCGCTTGTCGTCGGCGGGCACCGCGTCGGCGTCCATCACCACCACGTGCCGCAGCGCGGGCAGGTCGTCGAAGACCGTGCTCCAGCGCTCGAGTTCGGTGGCCCCGCCGAGCACCACGATCGGCGCCGCGCTGTGCGTGGCCACGTACCGGATCTGGTCCGGGCTCAGCGTCGAGTAGGCGGTGCAGGGCAGCGCGGCGAGGTGGGTGGCGGCGAGGTCGGCCACCAGGTGCTCGGGGCGGTTCGCTGCCATGATCAGCATCCGGTCGCCACGGGCGAGACCCAGCTCGCCGAGGCCGCGGCTGACCGCGGCGATCTCGTCACGCAACCCGGCCCAGGTGAGGGTCGGCAGGTCCGCGTCGTCGAGCGAGGTCAGGGCCGGTAGTTCGGCGTACTCGGCGGCGTTGCGCGCGAGCAGCTTCGGGATGGTCTGGCCTTCGGCTTCGTGCACAACGGACGGCGGAGTGGTCAACGCTGGCCTCCCTGGTCGGCTTTTCGGCCACTGTAAATGCTTGTTAACAAACTGGGAAGGGTGCGCGCCGTGGCCGCCTCGGCTGGACAGCTTTCCACCAACCGACCAGACATACCGTTTGGTCGGTCCCTCGGCTGGGACGGCGATCACGCTGCGAATGCTCGTTAACTTATGAGCAGGCCGCGGACCAGCGTCTCGCCGAAGGACGGCTCGGTCAGCGGTGGCTCGGCGCGGGCGAGGTCGGTGACCACGTTGAGCGCGGCGTACACCCGCAGCCGGGTCTCCGCGGCGGGCTCGTCCCCGCGTGAGGAACCGACCAGCCGCACCCACTCGTCGACGTGCCGCCGTTGCGCCGCCCGCAGCGTTTCGCGGTCGCCCTCGGGCAGGTTGTCGTTCTCGGAGAGATATACGGAGACCAGGCCGGCCTGGTCGAAGGCGATCCGCACGTAGGTGGGGATGAGCCGGTCCAGCGCCTCGCCGGGGTCGCGCGCGCCGGTCAGCGCGGTGGTCGCCGCGTGGGACAGCCGCTCGGTGGCCCGGTGGTAGATCGCCGCGAGGAGATCGCCCTTGCCGTCGAAGTGGCGGTACAGGCTGGAGGCGTTGATCCCGGCTTTGGTGCCGATCTCCTCCATGCTCACGGCCTGGAAACCGCGCTGGTGGAACAGGTGCACGGCCTCGACCAGCAGCCGCTCGCGGCGCGAGACCAGCCGCAGCATCTCCTCGCGGGGGCGGTCGGCGCGTGGCCGCGGGGGCGGGGGTTCCGGCAGGGCCAGCACGTTCGCGGCCAGCTCGCGGATGACCACTTCGGTCCGGCCCTTCGCCAGGCCCACGCGATGGGTGCTCAGGCTGCCGAGCACGCTGAACGCGGCCAGCGTCAGCAGGGTCGCCGGGGCGCGGTCGAGTTCCGGGCGCGCATCCATCAGCAAGGAGCGCACCGCGCGCACGGCCACCCGCGTGCGGGCGGTCGCCGTCCGGCGCTCGTCCTCGGGGAGGTGCCGGTCCTCCCACTGGTACAGCCGGGTCAGCGTGCGCCGCTCGACCGCGAACGCGGCCAGGTTCCGCAGCGCGGAGTCGAGCCGCCCGGCCGCGGACCCCGCGTCCTCGGCGGGCACGGCGGCGGTGGCCAGTCCCTCGGACAGCTCGCCCACCGCGTGCGCCAGTATCGCCTGCTTGGTGCGGAAGTGCCGGTAGATCGCGGGCCCGGTGATGCCCACGGCGTCGGCGATCTCGTCCACCCCGACGCTGTGGTAACCGCGGCGGCAGAACAGCTCGGCGGCGGCCAGCGCGATCTGCGCCTTCCGGTTCTTCGGCCGCCGGGCGCGATCGGCCGGCGATGAGGTCGGAGCTGCCATCGGGGGCAGCCTACGCGCCCGGCCGCCCGCTTCACCCCAGATCGACCACCTGCGGTCCGGGCGAGGATTCGTACAGGCCGTCGATCTCGGTCCGGTACTTCTCCGCGATCGGCTTGCGCCGCAACGACATCTTCGGGGTCAGCTCGTCGCCGCCCGGGTCCCAGGCCGACGGCACGATCCGGAACCGCTTGATCTGCTCGGCGCGGTTCAGCTTCTCGTTGCCCGCGCGCACCGCTTCGGCGACCGCGGCCCGCACGGCGTCGCTCTGGGCGGCCACGCCGACCGACGGATCGCTCAGCCCCAGTTCTTCCGCACGCGCGGCCACCATTTCCGGGTCGAGCACCACGAGCGCGGTCACGTAGGCCTTCGCGTCCCCGATCGCCACCGCCTGGGCGATCAGCGGCGACGCGGCCTTGAGCGCGTTCTCGATGTTGGTCGGCGACATGTTCTTGCCGGCCTCGTTGATGATCAGTTCCTTCTTGCGGTCGACGATGGTGACGAAGCCGTCCGCGTCGATGGTGGCGATGTCACCGGTGTGCAGCCAGCCGTCGGCGTCGATCGCTTCGGCGGTCTTGTCCGGCTGCCCGTGGTACCCGGGGGTGATCAGCGCGCCGCGGCAGAGCAGCTCGCCGTCCTCGCCGAGCTTGAGCTCCACGCCCTCCATCGCCTTGCCGACCGAGCCGATCTTGTACGCGCCCGGGGCGTTCGTGGTGGCCGCGGCGGTGGTCTCGGACATGCCCCACACCTCGTAGACCGGCAGCCCGAGGCCGAGGAAGTACTCCAGCGTCTCGGCCGGGATCGCGGCGGCGCCGGACACGGCCCAGCGCAGCTGGTCGAGGCCGAGCGCGTGCCGCAGCTTGCTCAGCACAAGCTTGTCGGCGAGCGCGTGCTGCACCTTGTCGGCCGGGGACGGCTGCCTGCCCGAGGTCTTGGCGACCGAGACCCGGCGGCCCACGCCGATCGCCCAGTTCGCCAGGTTCCGCTTGACCGCCTTGGGTTCCGCGGCGAGCTTGGTTTCGATGCCACCGCGGATCTTCTGCCACACGCGCGGCACCGCGACCCAGATGGTCGGGCGCGCGTCCGGCAGCGCGGCGGCGATCGCCCGCGGGTCGTCGACGCAGGTGATCTGCACCCCGCGCACCAGGCTCAGGTAGTGCGCGGACATCCGGTCGGCCACGTGTGCGCTGGGCAGGTACGAGGTGATCCGGTCGTCCAGGCCGGGTTCGAGGTGCGGAAGCAGCGCGCGGGCCTCGGCCATCACGTTGGCGTGGGTGATCTCCACGCCCTTCGGCGGCCCGGTGGTGCCCGAGGTGTAGATGAGCGTGGCCACGTCACCGGGCTCCACGGCCTGCCACGCGGCTTCGAGGTCGAAGTCGTCGGCACCGGCGGATTCCAGCTGTGCCAACGAAATCGTGCCCTCGGCCGCGCCGCCGACCAGCACCACGTGGTCCAGTTCCGCGCCGGAGGCGGTGATCCGGTCCAGGAACTGCGGTTCGGTCACCACCACCCGGTTCTCCGCGTTGCTGAACAGGTAGGCGATCTGCTCCGGGGAACTGGTGTTGTAGATGGAGAACGGCGTGGCACCGAGGTGCAACGCGGCGGTGTCCACCAGGTGCGCTTCCGGCCGGTTGCTCAGCATCATGCCGACGGTGGAGCCGCGGCCGACGCCGTGCGCGGCCAGCCCGGCGGCGAGCAGGCGCACCCGCTTTTCGTATTCACGCCAGGTGATGTCCTGCTTCCCGCCGGGCACCCGCAGCGCGATCGCGCCGGGGCGGAGCCGGGCCGTCCGCTGGAACGCCTCGCCCAGGGTCCGCACCGTGCCACCCGCGGGATGCGGGCATTCGACACCGTCCGTCATCACTGACCTCCGCTCTTCGCCGGCGATTGGTGCAGGCCAGGCTCTGTCCGGTAAGTCAAGGTCGCGCTCTTCGCGCCCAAGCGGTCCCTGGCGGCACGGGCGAGTTCGGCCGAGTACGGCCAGTACGAGGCCGAATCGCCCGCACCGCCAGGAACCACCTGGATCACGAAGCCCATCGACCAGACTTGCCGGACAGAGCCTAGTCGCGCAGCGTGAAAACGCACACCGCCCGCGAGGTCACAAGGCGGCCACGAACCGGTCGGGCAGCGGCGTTCCGGACGCACGCCTTCGCCGAACCAGTACGCCTCTTCGAGGTGCGGGTAGCCGGAGAGCACGAATTCGTCCACGCCAAGGCAATGGGTACTCCTCGATCAGGCCGGCGACCTCGGCGTGCTGCCGACCAGCGCGGTGCCCGCGCCACCGGTGACCACGTTCAGCAGCAGCCGACCGCCGGACAACCGCTGGTAGGTCGAAGCCATCTGCGCGGCGAGCGTGGGGGAGATGACCCCGAGCCGGAACGCCACCAGGAAACCAGTGCAGGTGCACGCTCATTCTTCTTCTCCCTCACGGTTCGCGGGTCGTCCAGGACAGCTCGGCGTCCTCTGTGGACAAGTCGGCGGCACCGGGCCGATCCAGCGCGACAGGCCCCGGATGGGTTGCGGGAATCGGTGGAGCGGGCCCGAGTTCGGTGCGGCCCGTCACCCCGGGCAAGGACTCCCGGATGATGGACCCGGCCTGCGGACTTCGGGGGCGGTACGCGTGGTTGCCGGTACCGCGGGGGATCCGCCGGGCGCGTTCACCGCCGCCTGGCGCACACTGCCGGGGGCGCGGCTGCGAGTCCGCCGTCACCTTTTCGGGAGTAGTCTCTAAATACTCCGTGCGCGCGTTACGGATTTCCCGCGAGAAGGTTCTGGTGACGATTCTCACCGCAGCTTCATTGACGATCATGGCTCGCACCCACAAAATAGCGGGTACGCGATTTCCGCGCCTCCCGCGCACCGGTGCCGGTGGGTGCCCCGACCTCGGCCGTGCGGTATGCTACCGGACGGTAATATGCTGTGACCAGGGCGTCGCACCTGGTGATCGGCTGAACCGCCGGGGCACGGGAGGCTCGGCGAAAGGGACTGCCCGTTGACGAAGGTTGGCCTATTTCCGGTTCGATCATTCGGCGGTCAGCGAGCAACCGACCAGTTGGTCTGTACGGAGTAGCGGATTTGACTCCCGCTGGCCCCGCTGCTTAATGTCTTTGCCGCCAAGCGGACCGGGGACAGTTCGGACGAGCTGATCCGGCTAGCTGAGGCCCGGGTGTGGGGACCTGGGTCGACTCATATCAAAGAAACAGCCGGAAGGATAACGGACCGCGGTGAAGAAGCACCCCACACGGCGAACCTCGTCGATCCGCTCACGCGTACTCGCCATCGCCCTCGTTCCGAGTATCGCCCTGCTGGCCGTCGGGATCGCGCTGTCCGGGTACCTGGTCTACGACGCGGTCAAGGTGCGCGACAAGGCGAACCAGGTCCGCGACATCGAGCGGCCCGCCGTGCTGTTCTTCGCGAACTTCCAGGAGGAGCGCAGGCTCAGCCTGAAGGAACTGGCCAGCCCCGGTTCCGAGCGGGCCGCGCTCGGCCCCCAGCGCGCCAAGGTCGACGTGGCCGCGCAGGAGGTCCTCTCCCGGCTGCAGGGCATGTCCGGTGACGCCGCCCCGGACGTGCAGAAGAACATCGTCGACGCGGCCATCCAGCTCGGCCGCCTGCCGCAGTTCCGCCAGCAGATCGACAACGGCCAGCCGCCGCTGGGCGACGCCTACGCCTACTACAACGGCATCATCGACCTGTTCACCGACGGCCTCAACGGCCTGGCCCAGGACGCGCCCGACGCCGAGGTCGCCTTCCTCCGGGTCATCGCCGTGCCGCTGTTCTCCAGCGCCGACCGGATGCAGCGCGGCGACGCGCTCGCCGCGGCCGGGGTGGCAGGCGGTGGCCTCACCGAAGCCGACTTCCGCACCTACGTCGGTGAGATCGGCGCCTACCGGGTCGACCTGAACGCGGCCGTGACCCGGATGCCCGCCGACGTCAAGGCCAAGTACGACCAGCTGCTCGCCAGCCCGGCCTGGAACACGGTCACCACGGTGGAGAACGCCTTCCTCCGCGGCAACCAGACCGTGCTGCCGGTGTCGGAGCAGGAGTGGCGCACCGCCGCCCGCGACGTGGGCAGCGCGCTGATGGGCCTGTTCATCCAGCAGAGCGGGCAGGCCACCACGCTGGCCATCGACAAGGTCGAAGAGACCCTCGTCACCTCGATCATCGCCGCCGCGGCCGCGCTGCTGGTCGCCATCGCGGTGTTCTTCTTCGCGCTGCGCCTGTCCAACCGGCTCATCGGCAGGCTCGCCAGGCTGCGCGAGGAAACCCTCGACATGGCCGACACCCGCCTGCCCGAGCTGGTGGACCGGGTGCGCGCGGGAGAGGCCGTCGACCTCGACAACGACGTGCGCTTCCTCGACCACGGCAGTGACGAGATCGGCCAGGTCGCCGCCGCGTTCAACCGCGCCCAGCAGACCGCGATCGCGGCCGCGGTGGACGAGGCCAAGACCCGTGAGGGCACCAAGGCGGTGTTCCTCAACATCGCCCACCGCAGCCAGGTCATCGTGCACCGCCAGCTCAAGGTGCTGGACCAGGCCGAGCGCAAGCAGGAGGACCCGGACCAGCTGGACACCCTGTTCCAGCTCGACCACCTGTCCACCCGCGCCCGCCGCAACGCGGAGAACCTGATCATCCTCGGCGGTGGCCAGCCGGGCAGGCAGTGGCGCAAGCCGGTGAGCCTGGCCGCGGTGGTCCGCGGTGCCTCCGCCGAGACCGAGGACTTCACCCGCGTCAGCGTGGCCAAGCTGCCTGCCGTGGCGATCAACGGCCCGGTGGTCGGCGACATGGTCCACCTGCTCGCCGAGCTGATCGACAACGCCACCTCCTTCTCCCCGCCCGAATCCCGGGTGGAGATCCGCGGCAACGTGGTCGGCCGCGGCGTGGTCGTCGAGGTCGAGGACCAGGGCCTCGGCATCGAGCCGGACCACCTGGTCGAGCTGAACGAGATGCTCGCCGACCCGCCGGACTTCGGCATCATGGCGCTGTCCGACGAGCCGCGGCTCGGCCTGTTCGTGGTGGCGCGGCTCGCCGTGCGCCACGGCATCGCGGTCACCCTGCGCGAGTCCGCCTACGGGGGTACCAGGGCGATCGTGCTGGTCCGCTCGGAACTGCTCGGTGCGCTGGACGAGCCGGAGCCCGAAGAAGACGACGTCGACGTGCCGAGGCAGCAGGAGCGGAGGCCGCTGCGGCGGCCGGACCAGTCGGGGCCGCCCTCGCTGCCACCCATGCCCAAACTGCCCCAGCCGCCGGAGCGCCCCCGGGTGCCCGAGGCGACGCCGCCGTGGCCGACCGAGTCCCAGGCCAACGGCAAGCTGCCCGAACCACCGCCGCGTGAGCGCGAGGACCTGTTCCGGCCGCGGCACCAGCTGCTCCCGCCGGAGCAGCCGCCCGCCGAGAACGGCAGCAGGCCCCCGGAGATCCGCCGTCCGGTCGAGTCCCGCGCGCCGGAGGCCCGGCCACCGGCGGACGTGCGCCCGCAGCAGCCGCGCCGTCCGGCCGCGCCAGGACCGGCCGCACCGGGCCGCCCGCCGTTACCCCAGCGACGGCGCCAGCAGAACCTGGTACCGCAGCTGAGAAACGACGCACCGGCGGAAATCGATGAGCAGGAGTGGGAGGAGCCGGCCGACGGCGCCGAGCAGGCGCGCGACCGGCTGGCCGCCTTCCAGCAGGGCACTCGCCGCGCCAGGGAGCAGGAGCTGGGCAGGCACGACAGGTATGGAGAACGAACCTGATGGTCAACGCCGGAGTCAGTGAACTCGACTGGTTGCTCGACGACCTGGTCAAGCGGGTGGCGGGCGCCGACCGTGCCGTGGTGCTCTCGGCGGACGGGCTGCTGATCGGCCGCTCGGGAAACCTGTCCGAAGAAGACGCCGAACACCTGTCCGCGGTGGCCTCGGCCTTCCAGAGCCTGGCCAGGGGCACCGGACGCCACTTCGGTGGCGGCAACGTGCGGCAGACCATGGTCGAGATGGACCACGCGTTCCTCTTCGTCACCGCGGCCGGGCGCGGGGCCTGCCTCGCGCTGCTCGCCGCGGAGGACGCCGACATGGGCATGGTCGCCTACGAAATGAACCTCATGGTGAAACGGGTCGGGGCCGTGCTCACCGCCGCACCGAGGAGCGCGGCCCCGCAGCGCATGTCGCCGTGACCCCGCGGCACGAGGCGTGGTTCGACGACCCGCTCGTCCGCCCCTACGCGGTCACGGGCGGGCGCACGCGGTCGGAGAACCTTTCGCTGGACCTGATCACCCTGGTGGTCGCCATGCCCTCGATCGCAGAGGCGGCGGGCATGGACCCCGAGTACGGCCAGATCGTCCGGCTGTGCCAGCGGCCGATCTCGGTGGCCGAGGTGGCCGCCAGGGTGGATCTGCCGCTGCCCGTGGTCAAGGTGCTGCTGTGCGACCTGATCGAGCAGAACCTCGTGCTCTTCCGCACCGCGGCCCCGCTGACCGAAACCCCCAACAAACACGTACTGCAGGCGGTTCTTGATGGCATCCGGAAACTCTGAGGCCCGGCGCGGGCTGACCGCAACCGCGGTCAAGATCCTCATCGCCGGTGGCTTCGGGGTCGGCAAGACCACGATGGTCGGTTCGGTCAGCGAGGTCCCCCCGCTGCGCACCGAAGAGCTGATCACCGAGGCTTCGGCCGGGATCGATGACCTGTCCGGCGTGGAGACCAAGACCACCACCACGGTGGCACTGGACTTCGGCCGCATCACCATCAACCCGGAGCTGATCCTCTACCTGTTCGGCACGCCGGGGCAGGACCGGTTCTGGTTCATGTGGGACGAACTGGCCCACGGCGCGCTCGGCGCGGTCGTGCTGGCCGACACCCGCAGGCTGGAGAGCTGCTTCGCCGCGGTCGACTTCTTCGAGCGCCGCGGGCTGCCGTTCATCGTGGGCGTCAACTGCTTCGACGGCGCCTACCGCTACGGCACCGAAGAGGTCCGCGCCGCGCTGGACGTGGACCACGCCACGCCGCTGCTGCTGTGCGACGCGCGTGATCGCGAGTCCACCAAGCAGGTGCTCGTCGTGCTGCTCCAGCACCTGCTGGCGGGCAGCGAACTGGCCGGGAGCGTCCCCTTCGACCGCTGATCTCACGTTCGGCCCCGTCCCCGCGTCTACCCGGTACAACGGGTTTTCGAGGAGAGGGACGGACATGGGTGTGGACAGCAGAAGCTCGCGGACCGGCTGTACTGGGTGATGCCTCCGTTCGACGAGATCGTGACCGAGTACGGCGCGATGGTGCTGCGGGTCTGCCGGGCGGTGCTGGGTGGTGCGGCCGAGGCCGAGGACGCCTGGTCGGAGACCTTCCTCTCGGCGCTGAAGGCCTATCCCGGCCTGCCCGCCGACGCCAACGTCGAGGCCTGGCTGGTCACCATCGCGCACCGCAAGGCCGTCGACGTGCGGCGGGCCGAAGCGCGGCGGGCGGTGGTGGCCGGTGAGCCGCCGGAGCGCCCGTCCACGCTGGGGCGGCCGGAGGACTGGGACGGCGACCTGTGGGCCGCGCTCGGTGCGCTGCCGGACCGCCAGCGGATCGCGGTCGCCTACCACTACCTCGGTGGTCTGCCCTACCAGGAGATCGCCGCCATCACCGGTGGCACGGCCGACGCCGCGAGGCGCGCCGCCGCCGACGGGGTCAAGAAGCTGAGAAGCACCTATCCGGGGAGCCACCGTGTCCGAGCTGTTCGCTGACCTGCCCGAAATCGACGAGGACACCACCACCCGGCTGCGCGCGAAGCTGGCCGCGGCGGCCGAGCGCGACGGCGTGCTGGACGTCGCCTACCGCACGGTCGACTCGCCGGTGGGACAGTTGCTGCTGGCCGCCACCGAGGCGGGCCTGGTCCGGGTGGCCTTCGCCCGCCAGGACCACGAAGCCGTGCTGGCGAACCTCGCGGAGGTGGTGAGCCCGCGCATCCTGCGGGCCCCCGGCCGCCTGGACGAGGCGACGCGCCAGCTGGGGGAGTACTTCGAGGGAAGCCGCCGGTCGTTCGACCTGCCGCTGGACTTCCGGCTGTCCCGGGGTTTCCGGCTCGCGGTGCTGACCCACCTGGCGGAGATCGGCTACGGGAGGACGGAGAGCTACGCCGAGGTGGCCACGGCCGCGGGCAGCCCGCGCGCGGTGCGGGCGGTCGGCACGGCGTGCGCGACGAACCCCCTGCCGCTGGTGGTCCCGTGCCACCGGGTGGTCCGCTCGGACGGCTCCTTCGGCGGTTACGCCGGCGGGCCCGAGGCGAAGCACCGGCTGCTGACCATGGAAGCCGCGTGAGCCCGGCCTGCTCTCCGGTGACGGGGTTCGCGCTGGTCGCGCACGGTGATTAGCCGGCGGACGATCCGGGAACCCGGGATCCATGCGCAGGAGCAAGCAACTGGTGGCCGGCTGTGCGGCGGTGGGACTGCTCGCGGCGGGCTGCGGGGACGAACCGGACGGCGATGAGGCGAACCCGCAGGTCAACGGGACCGGCGCGGTGAACATCGAGCAGGAGCGGCGGCTCGCCGCGCCCGAGCAGGCGACCGACGCCTTCACCTACGACCAGGCCGCGGCACCGGTGGGCGCGGGGCTGAGCGTCTCGGCGAAGTCCACCGGCGCGGGCACGCTGGTCGAGTTGAACGTGGACGGGCTGGCCCCCGACCGGGGGTACGCCGCGCACCTGCACGCCAAGCCGTGCGGGCCGACGGGTGACGCGGCGGGCCCGCACTTCCAGAACCGGGTCGACCCGGCGGCCACGCCGGAGCAGCCGTCGAAGGACCCGGCGTACGCGAACCCGCAGAACGAGTTCTGGCTCGACCTGCGCACGAACACCGAGGGCGACGGTGAATCACGAACCGAGGTGCCGTTCGGCTTCAGCGACCGGGTGCCCGCCTCGGTGGTGGTACACGCCGAGGAACACACCGCGACCGAGCACGGCAAGGCCGGGCAGGCCGGTGGCCGGGTGGCCTGCATGACCGTGCCGTTCCGCTAGGTCCAATGCTATGAGTGGGGCATTACTTGCATTCAACGCAAGTAATGCCCCACTCATAGCACGGGGAAACCGAGTCAGGATTCGGCGGTGACGCGATCCTCCTCGAGCACCTTGTTGGCCGCCTCGAGCTGGCTGAGGATGTGGGCGCGCACACTCTCGGCCTCGTCGGACCGTTCGCGTGCTTCGGCGAGCACGCGTTCCGCCTCCGCCGCGGCCTCGGCCTTCTGCGCTTCGATCTCGCGCAGGGCTTCGCGCCGCCGCGCCGACATGGCCAGCTCGAAGTCCTGTTCGGCCTGCTTCCTCCGCTTCTCGTCCCGCTCGCGCTGCGCGTGCGCGGTCGCCTTGATCTCGGTGGCCTCCAGCCGGGCCAGCTCCATCATGTGCCGCAGCCGCTCGGTCAGGCCGTCGGCTTCGAGCGGCGCCAGGCAGACGCGGTCGAGCGCCGCCTGCAGTTCCTGGTTGTCCTCGAGCAGTACGGCGATCTGCTTTTCGAGGTCTTCCACTTGGGATACCACGGCTTCGTGGCCGGACTTCGCCTCGGCCAGCTCAGCTCTGAGTTCGTCGAGGCACTGCTCGACCTGACCGCGGTGATAGCCACGCCACACCACGCCGAAGTTGGGGTTCTCCGCCACGTCACCTCCAGAACCTCGGAGAACTCCAACATACCAACGAATCCGGCCGGGGTGTGCCGCCGTTCGCGGGGTCTGCGGCTTTTCTGTTGCACGGCAACGAGAAATTCGAAAACCGTGCTGTGGCAAGGCTTCTCGGGTACCGGACGCGGACGCCGAAGGGGACGAATTCCGCCGTCGGACCATCCGCGTGCGGATACCCCGGGGGAGTTACCCGGATCGGGTGGCGGACCCGGCGACCGGGTGGCCCGGGCGCGGTGTGGATCTTCTGACGCCGCGGTCCGAAAAACTGTCCGAAAAGGACAGACAAGATCACCTTCGAATACGTGGCGCGGTAACGGTATGACCGTGTGTGACCAACCCGGAGCTTTTTGTGGACATCGGCTACGGTGTCTGCTTGCATGTTGCACTACGACCGTCGGCGTAGGGCCGATGGGCGAAACGGAGCCGTACGCGACGAAGAGGGTAGACAGGCAGATGGCGACGCGGGCTCGGGAACTGCTGGATCGCTCACGCGTGCTGCGAGAACGCGCACGCGCGGCCGCGGTCCAGTTCCTCAGCACTCCCGGTCAGGAACCCGGACCCCAGCGGGGCCCCCGGGTGATCGAGGCACCTCCGCCACCGCTCCCGGTGGACAACACCGAGCAGGAGGCGCTGGCCGGCATCTGCGCCAGCGTGGCGCTGCGCGACCTCAACCTGGTCGACTCCCTGCTCTCGCAGCTGGAGGAGATGGAGGCGCGCGAGGACGACGACGAGCGGCTCGCCGAGCTGTACCGGCTGGACCACCTCGCCGCCCGGCTGCGCCGCAACGCCGAGAACCTGCGTGTTCTCGCTGGTCGCGAGGCCGGTGACAACGCTTCGGAGACCGCTTCGGTGGTCGACGTGATCCGCGCGGGCATGTCCTCGATCACCCACTACGCCCGGGTCTCCATCGGCCGCGTGGTCTCCCTCGGCGTGGTCGGCTTCGCCGCCGAGGACCTCAGCCGCCTGCTCTCCGAGCTGCTCGACAACGCCACCGGCCAGTCGTCGCCGAACACCCCGGTCCGGGTCAGCGCCCACCTCACCGAACAGGGCAGCGTGCTGATCCGCATCGAGGACGAGGGCATCGGCGTCCCGGCCGAGCGCCTCGCCGAGCTGAACGACCGGCTCGTCGCCGAACCGGTGCTCGACCACGCTTCGGTCCGGCACATGGGCCTCGCGGTGGTCCGCAGGCTCGCCGTCCGGCACGGGATGAAGGTCCGGCTGGAGCGCCGCGTCCCGCACGGCACCACCGCCACCGTGCTGCTGCCCGCCGAGCTGGTCAGCGAACTGCCCGAAGCCAGCTGGTCGGGCACCTCGACGGTGGTCGTGCCGGCGAACGGCTTCACCCCCACCCTGGCCCCGCAGGCCGAGGCGGTGCCACTGGCCCGCCGCCCGCAGGCCTCGGGCAGCACCCTGCCCAAGCGCACGGCGGGCGCCTCCGGCGCGACCGCGACCGCGGAACCGCTGACCCAGCGCAAACCGTCGCCCGCACCCCGGGGCGACGAGGACGGCGGCATCACTTCCGGCGGCCTGCCGCGCCGGGTGCCGCGCAGCATCAAGGGCACCGGGGAGGACGAGCAGCCACCGCCACCGCCGTCCGCCCCCGAAGACCCCATCGACGGCCACGACCGGCTGATCGCCGATCTCGGTGCCTTCTCCGACGGGGAGCGTGCGGCGCTCGAGGAGCAGCCCGGCCCCCGAGAAGAGAACGGCCCAGCGAAACCACCCGAGGGACCCCAAGCGTGACCGCCGCCCAGCACAGTTCCGGCAAGCAAGACTTCACCTGGCTGATCAACGACTTCGTGCACAAGGTCCACGGGGTCAGCCACGCCCTGATCATGTCGGCGGACGGCTTTCCGCTGACCTCGTCGGACAGCATGAACAACGACGACGCCGAGCAGCTCGCGGCCATCGCCAGCGGCCTGCTCAGCCTCGCCGGCAACAGCGCCGCGCTGTTCCACAAGGGCAGCTGCGAGCAGATCATCATCCGGCTCACCCACGGCTACTTCCTGTTCATGGGCATCGGCGTCGGCGCCGGCTTGGCCGTGCTGACCGGACCGGAGTGCGACATGAAGGTCGTCGCGTACGAGATGACGCAGTTCGTCCGCAACGCCGGCCACGTGCTGACCCCTGAGATACGGGCCGACCTCCGGCGCGTGCTCACCGCCCGCAGGCCGCAGGCCTGACCGGCCGGGAGGATGTGAAGAACGTGTCCACTGACAACTCGAGCGAGCAGGCGGTCGGCCGGATGCGCAGCAGGCGCGTCCGCCCGTACACGCTCACCGGGGGGCGGACCAAGAGCAGACACCACCTGCTGGTGGAGACGCTGATCTCGGTGCCGACCTACGACCCGGCACTGGCCGACGCGCTGATGCCGGAGTCGCGCGCGATCTACGAACGGGCGCGCACCCGCGCCTCCATCGCGGAGCTGTCCGCCGGGCTGACCATGCCGCTGGGCGTGGTCCGCGTGCTGATCAGCGATCTGGCGACGCAGGGCGCGGTGTACATCCACCCCACCGCGCACACCTACTCCCACGACATGTCGCTGCTGGAACGAGTCCTCGACGGGCTCAAGCGGCTCCCCGTCTAGACGAGGACTTGAGCACCGCGGAAAGGACATGATGAGCAAGTCAAGCCTCGCGCGCCCGGATGCCGGCGATCCCCTCGCGGCGATCTCGGCCAAGATCGTCGTCGCGGGTGGTTTCGGGGTGGGGAAGACCACACTGGTGAGCACGGTTTCGGAGGTGCCGCCGCTGAACACCGACGCCTGGATGACCGAAGCCGGTCAGGGTGTCGACGATCCGCCGGACGGGGGGCAGAAGTCGACCACCACGGTGGCGATGGACTTCGGCCGGATCACCCTGCACTCGGACCTGCTGCTGTACCTGTTCGGCACCCCGGGCCAGCCCCGGTTCTGGTTCCTCTGGGACGACCTGTGCCGCGGGGCGCTCGGCGCGGTGGTGCTGGTGGACACCCGGCGGCTGGACGAGTCCTTCGCCGCGATCAACTACTTCGAGAACGACTCCGACCTGCCGTTCATCGTCGCCATCAACCTGTTCGACGGTGAGCTGACGCATTCGGTGGACGAGGTGCGGGACGCGCTGGCGCTGAGCGAGGACGTCCCGCTGATCACCTGCGACGCCCGCGACCGCGGCTCGGTCCAGCGGACGCTGCAGGACGTCGTCCGGCACACCATGGCCACGGCGCGGCTCTCGGTGCCCGG
Source organism: Saccharothrix sp. AJ9571 (assembly GCF_021725495.1). Lineage (NCBI taxonomy): Bacteria > Bacillati > Actinomycetota > Actinomycetes > Pseudonocardiales > Pseudonocardiaceae > Saccharothrix > Saccharothrix sp. AJ9571. The sequence goes on from NZ_CP091382.1 coordinate 4,011,088, forward strand.
CCAGGCGCCCCAGGCCGAGTTCAGCCCCGCCTGAGCCTCGCAGTTTTCTCGAAGATTCTCCTGGAGGGATGTCCCCACATGCCCAAGATCCTGATCGTCGGAGCCGGTCAGTCCGGCCTCCAGCTGGCGCTGAGCCTGCTCGAGCACGACGGCTACGAGGTCACCGTGATGTCGGCGCGCACGCCGGACGAGATCCGGGCCGGGCGGGTGATGTCGACCCAGTGCATGTTCCACGCGGCGCTGCAGCACGAGCGCGACCACGGGCTGAACTTCTGGGAAGCCGAGACGGTCAAGGTCGAGGGGCTCGGCGTGTCGATCGCGGCGCCGGACAGCAGCCGGGCGCTGGACTGGGTCGGCAGGCTGGACGACTACGCGCAGTCGGTCGACCAGCGGGTGAAGATGGCGGGCTGGCTGGAGAAGTTCGAGGAACGCGGCGGCAAGCTGATCATCCACGGGGTGACCACCTCGGACCTGAACTCGCTGGCGGGCATGTACGACCTGGTGGTGGTCGCGGCGGGCAAGGGTGAGCTGGTGCAGTTGTTCGACCGCATTCCCGAACTGTCGCCGTACACCCAGCCGCAGCGGGCGCTTTCGCTGGCCTACGTGCACGGGATGAAGCCGCGCCCGGAGCACCCCGACTTCTCCGCGGTCCGGTTCAACATCATCCCCGGCGTCGGCGAGCTGTTCGTCATCCCCGGGTACACCCTCAGCGGAAACTGCGAAATCCTGTTCTTCGAAGGCATCCCGGGTGGGCCGCTGGACGTGTTCACCGACAACCCGGACCCGCAGGAGCACTTGGACCGGATCCTGTCGCTGATGCGGCAGTTCCTGCCGTGGGAGTACGACCGCGCCACCGAAGTGGAGCTGACCGACTCGCGGGCCACGCTCGCCGGTGGGTACACCCCGGTGGTCCGCAACGCCGTCGGTGAGCTGCCCTCGGGCCACGCCGTGCTGGGCATGGCCGACGTGGTGGTGGCCAACGACCCGATCACCGGCCAGGGCTCGAACAACGCCAGCAAGTGCGCGGCGTCCTATTTGGACTCGATTCTGGCGCACGGGGACCAGTCGTTCGACCGGCAGTGGATGAAGGGCGCGTTCGACAAGTACTGGGAGTACGCCCAGCACGTGACGATCTGGACCAACGCGATGCTGCAGCCGCCGCCCCCGCACGTGCTGGAGATCATCGGCACCGCCGGCGCGAAGCCCGCGGTGGCGCGGCGGTTCGCCAACGGGTTCCAGGATCCGTCCGACTTCCAGCACTGGTTGCTGGATCCGGAGAAGACTGCGGCTTACTTGGCCAGTGTCTGATTCGGCGGGGGTCCGCCCCGGTTTTTTAGTGTGACTACGGCTGGGGCTTCGATGTCAAGGCGGGAAAGATGCCTTGACATCGAAGCCCCAGCCGTGTTTTTGGCTGTGGACCGGGGCGGGGTGGGGGGTCTGGGCGGGTCCTCTGGTGGGGTGCCCGGGTGACGGTTCGCGTGGGGCTGGCTGGGCGGTGGGGGCTCGCGCTTGATGTCACGAATGTGGCTTTGGGGGCGGATTCGGCCCCCAAAGCCACATTCGTGTCCGCGGGGGTCGCGGATCACCGTGGGGTTTCGTCGATCCGGTCTACGCGGTCCGGGTAGAAAGCCATGTGTCCCTTGATTTCGGCGACCGCGTCGTACGGCTCGTCGTAGGTCCAGATGGCGTTCACCGACTTCTCACCACCGTCGGAGATGCTGTAGTAGGCCGACTCGCCCTTGTACGGGCAGTACGTGTGGTGATCGGTCCGCTCCAGCGCCGCGACGTCCACGTCCTTGCGCGGGATGTACTGCACCGCCGGGTAACCGGCCTCGCTGAGCGCGAGCGCTTCGGTGGTGTCGGCGATGGTGCGCCCGGCGACGGTGACGACGATCCGGTTCGGGTTCGGCTCGATGGTGATCGGGTGGTCCGGTCCGGGGACCAGCACCTTCCTGTCCGGCATGGGGAACTCCGTTCGTGGCGGGTCAGCCGCCGTTCGACGGCTGGTAGACCCTCGCCTTGAACGTCAACGCCGTCTCCGCCGAGAACCTTCCCACCGAGTCGACCAGCGCCCGCCCGATGCCCTGCCGGGCGCGCAAGGCCGGGTGCGTGGCACCGAAGTTCGTGTCGTTGGCCGCCGCGTCACCGCGAAACGGGCCCGAGGCGAACAGCGAGTAGGTGATCATCGGCTTGCCTTCGGTGTCGAAGACGACCCCGGCCTCGTTGCGCCCGTCGTTGAACCAGCCCGCCTTGGTCGCCACGCGCAGCCGCTCTTCGGAGCTCAGGTCGAGGCGGATGCCGTCGGTGAAGGAACTGAGCGAGCGCAGCACGTTGAGCAGGTACCCGGTGGACGCCGCCGACAGCAGCGTGCCGCCGACCAGCTTCTGCAGCAGCGTGTAGGTCTCGCGCGCGGTCGTGGTGCCGAGGAAGAACCGGTTCGGGTTGGCCACCGGCACCACCTGGGTGTGCACGAAACCCTTGCCGCGCAGGATTTCGTTCAGTTCGGCGGCCGGGCAGACCAGGCCGCACAGGCGGACCGCGGTGTTGTCGGACAGCGTCAGCAGCGCGGCCATCGCGTGCCCGAGGGTCACCGAGCTGGGGTACGCGCCGTCCAGGGCGAAGATGCCGTCGGTGTCCCGGATGACGATGTCGGCGGTGACGTCGACGCGCTGGTCCAGGGTGAGCAGGCCGCGGTCGACCTTGTCCAGCACCGCGGTGGCCACCGCGATCTTGTTCACGCTGTAGGCCTCGACGACCTCGTCGGCCCGCTCTTCGACGGCGGCGGCTTCCGCGCCGGTGACGCCGATGTAGGAGGACCAGGTCCCCTGCGCGCGGGCGACTTCGCGGGCGTAGGTCCGCGCGATCTTGCGGTTGGCCGACGCCGCGTCGACGGCGACGATCTCTTCGACTTCGGCGGCAGTAGCGGCAGTAGCGGCTGTAGCGGCAGCGGGGGAGGCGGAGCCGAGCACGACACCGGCGGCGGCTACGCCACCCAGTCCGAGCGCGTGCCTGCGATTCACGGTCATGGCGGCGATCCTAGCCAGCCGGCACCTGCCCGTGGGGTCGTTCGGACATTACCTCCCGCGTAATCGACTCGCCGCGCCGGAACCGCGAAAGTTGGTGCATCGGAACGGAAAACCCTGGAGGAACAAGATGTTCGGACTTCGCAACGTGCTGCGGATGGATGCCCTCGCCTCGGGTGCGGTCGGGCTGCTGCTGGCGGCGTTGTGCGCCGTCGTGGAGGAACCGCTCGGCATCCCGATGACACTGTCGCTTGTGGCCGGTCTCGGACTTCTCGGCTGGGCCGCGTTCGTCGGCTGGGCGTCCGCGGGGCTGCGGCCGGGCCCGGTCCGTGAGGTGATTTCGATCAACGTGCTCTACGTGCTGGGCAGCGTCGCGTACGCGATCTTCGGCGGGCTCACCGGGCTCGGCGTGACGTTCGTGCTGGTCCAGGCGGCGGCGGTGCTCGGGCTGACCGTGCTGCAGGTGGCCGGACTGCCCGCCGCGCGCCCGGTCGCGGCCGGGTGAAGTCGGCGGGCGAGGTAGCCGGGGGTCTGGTTGGCTGGCGGCATGGCCACTCGATCCCCGGCGTTGTCCTGGACGACCGTGGTCCCGGTGGTCGCGGCGCTCGTACTGGCCGTGACCTGGGGCCGGGACCTCGACACCCTGTTCGTCGTCCTGGTCGCGCTCGTGCTGGGGGCCACGGTGCTGGCCGCGGTGCACCACGCCGAGGTGGTGGCGCACCGGGTCGGTGAGCCGTTCGGTTCGCTGGTGCTCGCGGTGGCGGTGACCATCATCGAGGTGGCGCTGATCGTCACGCTGATGGTCTCGGGCGGGCCGGAGTCGGCGTCGCTGGCCAGGGACACGGTGTTCGCCGCGGTGATGATCACCAGCAACGGCATCGTCGGCGTCGCGCTGATGGCCGGGGCGATCCGCCACGGCTTCACCCACTTCAACGCCGAGGGCACCGGGGCCGCGCTGGCCACGGTGGCCACCCTCGCCACGCTCAGCCTGGTGCTGCCGACCTTCACCACCAGCCAGGCCGGGCCGGAGTTCACCAGCGCGCAACTGGTCTTCGCCGCGCTGGCCTCACTGGCGCTGTACGGGATGTTCGTGTTCACCCAGACCGTGCGGCACCGCGACTTCTTCCTGCCGGTGGAGACCGAGACCGGCTCCACCGACGCCGACGGTGACGGGCACGCCGACCCGCCCACCACCAAGGCCGCGCTGACCAGTCTCGGCCTGCTGCTGCTCGCGCTGGTCGCCGTGGTCGGACTGGCCAAAGTGGAATCCCCGGCGATCGAGGCCGGGGTGAAGGCGGTCGGGTTCCCGCCGTCGTTCGTCGGGGTGGTGATCGCGCTGCTGGTGCTGCTGCCGGAAACGCTCGCCGCGTTGCGGGCGGCGTTGCGCGAGCGGATCCAGATCAGCCTCAACCTCGCCTACGGCTCGGCGATGGCGAGCATCGGCCTGACCATCCCGGCGATCGCGGTGGCCACCATCTGGCTGGAGGGGCCGCTCACGCTCGGGCTCGGCGCCACGCAGATGGTGTTGTTCGGGCTGACGATCGTGGTCAGCGTGCTCACCGTGGTCCCCGGCCGCGCCACCCGCCTGCAGGGCGGCGTGCACCTGATCCTGCTGGCCGCCTTCCTCTTCCTGGCGGTGAACCCCTGAGTGCCGTGAATGTGGCTTTCACGGCCGAATCCGCCGTGAAAGCCACATTCACGGCACCTCGGCGGTGTCCGTGGGGGCGGTGACCCGGCGGCTGATCAGGAAGCCGAAGGCGCCGGCGGTGAAGAACATGACGATGCCGTAGACCGCGCCCGGGATGGCGATGCGGGTGTTGTCGAGCAGGGTCAGCGCGATGGTGATGGCCAGCACGCTGTTGTGGATGCCGATCTCCATCGCGGCGGCGATCGCCTGCCTGCGGTCCACCCGGAACAGCCGCGGCGCGAGGTAGCCCAGCGCGATCGACAGCACGCTGAACAGCAGGGTCGCCAGCCCGACGTCGGCGAGGTAGCCGCCGATGTTGGCGCGTTCCTGGTAGACGGCCACGAGAATGGTGCCGACCAGGAACACCAGGGACAGCAGCTTCACCGGCTTCCGGGCTCGTTCGGCGAGCACCGGCACCCGGTTGCGTGCCAGCATCCCCAGCGCCACCGGGATCAGCACGATCGCGAAGACCTGCACGGTCTTGCCGAACTGCAGGCCGATCCCGGCGTCCCCGGCGAGGAAGTGGCCGAGCGAGAAGTTGACCACCAGTGGCAGCGTGATCACGGCGAGCAGCGAGTTGATCGCGGTGAGCGTGACGTTCAGCGCTACGTCGCCGTGCGCCAGGTGGCTGAACAGGTTCGCGCTGGTGCCGCCGGGGGAGGCCGCGAGCAGCATCATGCCGACCGCCAGTTCCGGCGGCAGGCTCAGCGCGTAGACCAGGCCGAAGCAGACCGCGGGCAGCACCAGCACCTGGCACACCAGTGCCACCACGACCGCTTTCGGGTAGCTGAGCACCCGGGCGAAGTCCTTGGTGGTCAGGGAAAGACCGAGGCCGAACATGACCACGCCGAGCGCGATCGGCAGCAGCACGGTGGTGGCGACCGAGGATTCCACGCTGAAACCTCCGCTGGGACATTCCGGGAAAACCGGACGGGGCGGCCCAGTCTGGCAGCCGCCGCCCCCCGAAGCCAGGTTCGAAGCCGGTTCGTGGCCGAACCGATCAAGCCGGGACCGGCACCCGCGGGGTGGCCGGTTCCCGCAGGGCGGGCAGGGTGAGGCAGAGGGCCACGCCGCCGAGCACCATCAACGCGGTGACCTGCGTGCCGACGCACACCGCGGCGGCGACGAACAGGACCGCCGCCCACGGCGGGGCGTCCCGGCGGACCGCCAGCAGCACCACCAGCAGGGAGATCGCGCCCAGCGCCAGCGACGGCACGACGCCGTAGAAGACCGCTTCGAAGCCGGGGGATGTCCTGGTAGCTCTGGAACAACGCGCTCATCCCGGCGCGGTCTTCCGCCCGGAAGCCGACGAGCAGGTCGATGACCATCTGTCCCAGGCTGGCGATCAGCCCGACCGCGCCGGCCACCCCGAGTACGTCGGCGAGCACGCGTTCACCGCCGTGGCGCGAGTTCCGCCTGGCTCTGCCCCCCATCGCCCACATCAGGGAATCTCCCGCCAACCGCCCCTAGGTGAACCCGGGGATGTCACGAATGTGGCTTTGGGGGCGGATTCGGCCCCCAAAGCCACATTCGTGTCCTCCGAGCTCCTACGAGGTCAGGGCGAAGTGGATGCGCACGGGTCGCGCCGGTGCGCCGTCTTCGGCGCCATCGGCGATCCCGGCGGCGACGATCCGGTCCAGGGTGTCCATGCCCCACACCACGCGCCCCAGCACGCTGTACTTCGGGTCGATGTTCGCGTGCGAGTGCACGAAGAAGAACTGGCTGCCGTTCGTGCCCGGTCCCTGGTTGCCCATCGCGACCGTGCCGCGCGGGTAGGTCTCCTCGCCGGTCACCTCGTCCGGGAACCGGTAGCCCGGCCCGCCCTTCTCCACCTCGTAGATGTCCCCGCACTGCAGCACGCCCAGCCGCTGCGAAGCGGTCAGCCGGAAGCACTGCGTGTGCTGGTAGAACCAGCTGCGGATGAGGTGCCGGAAGTTGTGCACCGCGCACGGCGCGTTCGCCTTGTCCAGTTCGATCGCGACCAGGCCGTAATTGGTCTGCAGCACCGCTTTCGCCGTGCCCTTGGCCGAGGCGGCCGGCGACGGCGGGTGCACCGGCCGCGCGGCCGGGTTCTCCGGGGTTGGCGTGAATTCACAGTGGACGGTCGGTGCGGCGGGCGCGGCCTGGGCCGGGGTCGCCAGGCCCGTCAGTGCCAGTGCGGTGACAGCGGCGAGGGTGAACCGGTGCGTGATTTTCATGCGCGCACGTTAGCCGGTTCGAACACCTGTCGTCCCGCGTCGGCTTGGGTGGTCAGCCCGGAGAGCGCGGTGGCGAGCAGCTCGCGCGTCCCGGCGGGCAGGTCCGCGGTCAGCTCGTTGAGCTGCGCGACCACGCCCTCGTGCGAGCGCTCGCCGAGTTCGGCGCCCTTCTCGGTCAGCGCGATCCGGCAGGCACGCCGGTCGTGGTCGTCGCGCACGCGGGTGACCAGGCCGCGCCGCTCCACCCGGTCGACCAGCCCGGTCATGCTGGATTTCTCCAGGTGCAGGGTCCGGCCCAGCTCGGTCATGCCCACCGGCCCGGCGATCAGCGCGCAGAGCAGCTGCGCCTGCTGCTGGGTCAGGTCGTGGTCCCGGCTGACTTCGGTGAACACCCGCTGTACCAGGTGCGACAGCCGCACCAGCGCGGTCGCCAGATCCATCGGCTCGCTCATATCCCGAGTGTAGTTGACGTTCGTTCGTCCTACGAACTACTGTAGTTCGTAGGACGAACAATACGCACTACGAACTAAGGAGTCCGCATGACAGCGACCGTGGTGGTCATCGGTGGCGGGTACGGCGGGGCCAGCGCCGCGAAGGCGCTCGACGACGTGGCCGACGTGGTGCTCGTCGAGCCGAAGGACCGTTTCGTGCACCACGTCGGCGCGTTGCGCGGCCTGGTCGAACCGGAGTTCGCCGACCAGCTCTTCCTGCCGTACGACCGGCTGCTCCAGCGCGGCCGGGTGGTCCGCGACCACGCGGTGGCGGCGGACGCCGGTGCGGTCACGCTCGGCTCCGGCGAGCGGCTCGAGGCCGACTACCTCGTGCTCGCCACCGGCGCCTCGTACCCGTTCCCGGCCAAATTCGCCGACCACGACACCGAAGCGGCCAAGGCGAAACTGCGGGCCGCGCACGACGAACTCGCCGGGGCCGCGAGCGTGCTGCTGCTCGGCGCGGGTCCGGTCGGGCTCGAACTGGCGGGGGAGATCAAGGCGAAGTGGCCGGAGAAGGCGGTCACCATCGTGGACCCGGCGCCGGAACTGGTGCCCGGCTTCCCCCAGGAGTTCCGCGCTTCGGTGCGGGAGCAGCTCGAAGAACTCGGCGTGGAACTGCTGCTGGGCACGTCGGTCGAGACGCCACCGGCCGAGGGCGGCTTCACCGTGGCGACCGCCGACGGCACGAAGATCACCGCGGACCTGTGGTTCCGCTGCTTCGGCAACGTGCCGGCCACCGGGTACCTCACCGGCGCGCTGGCCGCGGCCCGGCAGCCGGACGGGCGCGTCGAGGTGACCCCGGACCTGCGCCTGGCCGGGCAGGAGAAGGTGTTCGCCATCGGGGACATCACCGCCGTGCCGGAGGCCAAGATGGCGCGCGCCGCCGCGGAGCACGCCGAGGTGGTCGCGGCGAACATCCGCGTGCTCATCCAGGGCGACGGCGAACTGGCCACCTACGAAGCCGCGCCGCCCGGGATGGCGTTGCCGCTCGGCCCGCACAAGGGCGCCACCTACACCCTCGAATCGGGCCTGCTGGACGCGGCCACGACCTCGCAGATCAAGGGCACCGACCTGATGGTCGGCCGGTTCGTCACGCTGCTCGGACTCGGCTGACCACCACGCCCGCCACCACGGCGAGCGTCAGCGCGAGTCCCGCGTCGAACCCCAGGGTGGACAGCGAAACGGGGGTGTCCACCAGGGTGCGCGCGGCCGAGCCGACCGGCGGCAGCCAGCGCTGGAACCCGGTCGCGGCGACCACGGCGGCACCGAGCACCGCGGACCAGCCGATGCCGTGCACCACCGGGCGGGCGCACAGCAGGCCGACCGCGGTGCCGGTGGCGCCGGCCGCGAAGTGCGCGAGCGCGCCGGCCGCGAGCAGGTGCGGGGGATGGGCGTAGGCGGTGGCCAGCACCGGCCAGGCCATCGCGAGCGCCACCAGCACCAGGTCGGCGAGCAGGCAGGTGAGCAGGATGCCGGTGGTGACCCGGCCACGGCCGCCCGCCGCGGCGATGGTCACCTGCCGCTGCACCGGGTCCTCGGTGTTCGCCACGGTCACCGCGAGCCACACCGAGACCGGGTACAGCGCGAGCACCGAGGCCGCCCAGGTGGCGGGCGGCGGGCCGGGATCACCGCCGAACAGCGGTGCCAGCAACATCCCGTAGAGCAGGAAGGGGAGCAGGAACCGCTGCGAGCGCAGCAGATCCGCGCTGTAGTACCGGACCAGCGGCCAGATCACGCGCGCCGCACCTCCCGGACGGTGGCGCCACGCCGGGACACCTCGGCGAGCACCGGGTCGGCGAGCCGGGCCGGACAGGTCAGGGTGATCACCAGGGTGCCTTCGCCGTCGGGTTCGTCGGTCAGCCGTTGTTCGCGCAGCCGCAGTTTCCGGTGCTGTGGCAGGGCGTCGGCGGTGCCGGTGTGGTCGGTGAGCACGAGCGCCGTGCTCGGGGCGAGCGCGGTGATCACCTCGGAGAGCACCGGCCGCACCCCGACGTCCAGCCCGGACCACGGCTCGTCGAGCACCAGCAGTTCGGCGCCGCTGGTCAGCGCCTGCACCAGGCCGACCTTCTGCGCGTTTCCCTTGGAGAGCCGGCTCATCGGCGTCGAGAGGCCACCGGAGAAACCCAGGCGCTCCAACAGTTCCACCGGGTTCCCGGAATGGCGCCCGCGAATGCGCCGCAGGTGCCGCAAATAGCTGGACGCGGGCATGCGCAGGTGTGCGGGGAACCGGTCGGGCACGTACCCGACGGTCGCCGGGCGGCCGGTGATCCGGCCTTCGGACGGCGTGCCGCAGCCCGCGATCACGCGCAGCAGGGTCGATTTGCCGGACCCGTTCTCGCCGAGGACGACGAGCGGTTCGCCGGGTTTGATCTCGAGGTCGACGTCCTCGACGACCATGGGCCCGCGCCGGTACCGCTGGCCGACGGATTCGAGCCGGATCACCGGTGGACCCGGCTGGAGACGGCGGTGAGCGGCAACGCGGCGAGGAAACCGAGTGCCTGGCGCGTGCGTTCGCGGCCCTCGCAGGCGTGCAACACCGCGACGAGTTCCGCGCGCCAGTCGTCCCGTTCCGCGCGCGGCAGCACGACGGCCAGCCGGTTCAGGAGCGTGACCCCGTCCGGCAGACAGCGACGGGTGATCCCGAGCAGCACGGCGGCGGCCAGCAACGCGGCCGTGGTCGTCCACACCAGACTGACCGCGGCGATGAGCCATTCGTTGCGGGCCAGCAGGAGTGAGGCGGTCGCCAGCGCGAAGGGCGTCAGCCACCAGCGGGGACTGCGGATGAGCGAGGCACTCATGCGCCCTCCTCGGCCGGTCCGAGCAGGCGGGAGAGACTCGCGCGCTTCTTCGCGCCTTCGGCCAGCGCGTGCACGGCCCGGGCGCGGCCTTCGGTGGTGAGCGTGTAGTACCGCCGCGGTGGCCGCCCGGCTTCCTGGGCGTGCTCGGGCTGCTCCCACCGGCTGGTCACCCACCCGGCTGTCGTCAGCCGCTGGAGGATCGGGTAGATGGTCCCGGCCGGCAGGCCGCTGGCCTTACTCAGCTCGAACCCCCACAGCTCCCCGGTGCCGCGCTCCAGGAACACCGCGAGCACGGCCTGGGTCTGCAAGGTCATTCTCGGCATAGGCAGAACTCTATATAGCCCCCCACGCCTCCGGCAAGGCACCTGCTCATCTGTGTGAGGTCGCGCCGATGTCTGGGTGGGCGATGGAAACGGCCCCCAAGGCCGTTTCCATCGCCCAGCCAAACATCGGCTCAAAGCGACCTCACCCGCCTCGGCGAAGCCGAGGCAGAAAACACTGCGGCGTGGCTAGCGCTGCTAGGACCGTGATGACTACTCCGGCTAGCAGTGACAGGAAGGCGACGCGGTAGGAGAAACCGTCGACCAGTGCGCCCATCACCACCGGGATGACCATGCCCGCTGCCTGTCCGCCGAAGACGATCAGGCCCGCGCCCGCACCGGCCAGCCCGGCGGGCAGGCTCCGCAGGGGCACGGCGAAGATCGGCATGTAGCACAGCGCGGCGAACATGCCCGACAAAGTCAGGAACACGGCGAACAACGCCGTCGGCTCCGAGTAGGACATGGCCACCAGGCAGATCGCCGTCGCGGCCATCGCGGGCAGGATGATCACCCGGTGCCTGCCGCGCAGCCGGTCGCTCCACCGGCCCCCGAGCACCACGGCGATCCCGCCGAACACGGCGGGCAGTGCGGTGATCGCGCCCGCCTCGGTGAGCGTGAGCCCGCGTTCGGTTTGCAGGTACGAGGGCACCCACGACGACAGGCCCCAGACGATCACGTCGTAGCCGAAGAACATCAGCGCGAACCGCCACATCACCGGCGAGAGCAGGACGTCCCGCGTGCGGGAGTCCACCCGCTCGACCGCGGTCCGCGGGGCGGGCAGCCACTTCCGCAACGCCAGGAACACGAAAATCCCGAGCACCGCCACCCCGATGAACGCCCCGCGCCAGCCCCACCAGGCGATCAGCGGGGCCGCGATGGCGGGCGCGAGCAGCACGCCGAACGCGTTGGAACTCTGCATCCAGCCGTTGGCCGTCATGCGCTGCCCCGGTTCGGTGCGTTCGGACAACGCCTTGATCGACGCGCCGGGGAACACGCCTTCGGCCGCGCCGAACAGGAAGCGCACCGCGAGCAGCAGTACGAACGAGCCGACCAGGCCGGTCAGCGCGGTGAACGCCGACCACGCCAGCACCGCGGCCAGCATCACCCGCACCGCGCCGAACCGGTCGGCCAGCAGCCCGCCCGGAATCTGGAACACCGCGTACGCCAGGAAGAAAGCGGAGAGCACCAGTCCCTGCTGGGTGTGGTCGAGGCCGAACTCGGCGCCGATGTCGGGCAGCGCGAGGTTGACCAACAGGCGATCGACGTAGTCCACTGTCCACGCGGCGAACAACAGCAGCACCGTGGTGCGGGCCGTCCGGTCCAGTGGCTGCTTGGGTGCGCGGACGTCCTCTCGCATGGTGCTGACCTAACCACGGGTGGTGGCCGAATACCGAACCGAAGTGGTGAATTTCTGACCGATGTGACAACTAACCTGATACTGTCACACGCGTCAGACGGCCTGGGGGTGCGCATGACGATCGTCTATCGGGCATTCGGTCCGCTGCTCGTGGAGCGGGACGGGGCGGAACTTCGCCTGGGCAGACCGCAGGCGCGCCTGCTGTTCGCCATCCTGCTGGCGGAGGCGAATCAGGTGGTCTCGGTCGACCGGCTCGCCGAAGCGCTGTGGGGCGCGTCGCCGCCACCGAGCTACCGCGTGCAGATCCAGGGGCTGGTCTCCCAGTTGCGGCGGGCGTTGCGGGAGCCGGGTGACGCCGACCCGATTGTCACCGTGGGCCACGGGTACCGGCTGCCGGCGGCGCCCGGAAAGTCCGATGTGGACAGTTTCGCCGAGTTCGCCCGGCGCGGGCGGCGGCTGCTCGCCGACGGCGACCTGGAAGCCGGGGTGCGCGCGCTGCGCGAGGGGCTGGCGCTGTGGCGCGGTCCGGTGCTCGAAGACGTCCGGCTCGACGCGCTCACCGAATTCGTCACCGCGTGGGAAGAACGGCGGCTCGCGGTCCTCGAAGAATGCATCGACGCGCAACTGCGCCTCGGTGCCGTTGACGAGCTGAGCACCGAGCTGCGCGAACTGATCACCGCGCACCCGTTCCGGGAACGCTTCTGCGGGCAGTTGATGACCGCGCTGGCCGATCGCGGGCGCGCTGCCGACGCGCTGGCGGTTTACCGGCGGTGGCGGGAAAAGCTCGTCGAGGAGCTGGGGGTGGAGCCGTCGGCCGCGCTGCGCGGGATCCAGGTCGGCATCCTGCGCACCGAACCCGCCCAGGACCTCCAGCAGCTCGACCCGGAGTCGCTGCGGCTGCTCACGCGGCTGGCCGTGCTGCCCATGCCCGAGTTCTCCGCGTGGATCGCCGCCGCCGTGGTCGACGGCGACCCCGCCGAGGCCGAGCGCCTGCTGGGCGAGCTGCGTGAGCGGCAACTGGTCCGGGAGAGCGGGCGGCGGTACCGGCTGCACGACCTCGTCCGCACCTCCGTGCCGGAAACCGTGGGCGCGGAACGGGAAGCGGCCCTCGAACGCGTGCTCGGCGGATTGCTGTGGCAGACCGAACGGGCCGCCGCCCGCCTGCCGGGCAGCGTGCTGCGGCCCGAGCCGGGGGACGCGAAGCGGTGGCCGGTGGACATCCCGCCGCCCGCGGATCCGCTGGCCTGGTTCGAGGCCGAGCAGCAGGGGATCGAGGACGCGGTCGGCTACGCGGCCGCGGCCGGGTTCGCCGAACTGGCCTGGGAACTCGCCGCGACGGCGGCCTCCTACTTCGACTACCGCGGGCTGTACCAGGAATGGGCCCGGTGCCACTACCTCGCGCTGACGGCCGTGCGGGAAGCCGGGGACGCGCGCGGGGAAGCGGCGCTGCTGCGCGGGATCGGGCAGCTGCACATCTACTGGGACGAGTTCGCCGACGCGGTCAAGGCGCTGAGCACCTCCTACCGGATCAGCTCCTCGCTGGGCGACCGGCTCGGCATGGCCCGCGCGCTGACCGGTCTCGGCGTGGTCTCCCGGGTGACCTGGCGGCCGGAGCAGGCACACGCGCGCAGCGTGCGCGCGCTGGAGATGTTCGTCGAATGCGGGGACCGGCTGGGCGCGGCCCACAGCCACACCTCGATCGCCGCGGTCTGCCTGGAACTCGGGCAGCTCGCCGACGCGGAGTCCGCGCTCGACCAGGCCCGCCGGCTGTGCGCCGAACTCGGTGACGACCACCGGATGGCGCTCGTGCTGCGGCGGGTCGGCCAGCTCCACCTGCGCCGCGGTGATCCCGAGCGCGCGCTGGCCAGCCTGTACCAGGCGATCGAGCGGCTGGAATCCCTGCGCGACGACCAGTGCGCGGCGCAGGTGCGGCTCGACATCGGCCGCGCCTACCGGGTGCTCGGGGAATGCCAGGACGCCGCGCGCCTGTTCAAGGCGGCGTCGTCCCGGTTCACCAGGGTCGGCAACCGCAGCAGCGCCGCGGCCTGCGTGCTGGAGATCGACCGCACCGGCGTGGAAAGTTAGGCGCCACGCAAACTCGCCAGGGCACGCTGCTGGATCCGCCGTATCGCGGCGGACGTGCTGCCCATCGCCTCGGCGGTGTGCTCGGCGCTCATCCCGAGCACGACCCGCAGCACCATGACCTCACGTTCGGTTTCCGGCAGCGCGCGGATCACCGCGCCGAGCTGGTCGTCGGTGCCCGGGCGCGCTTCGCCGACCCGCTGGAAGGCGATCTCGTAGACGAAGGCACGCAGGGAACCGTCGTCCCGCCGGGTGGGCAGCGCGGTCAGCACCGAGATGCAGACCTCCTGCGCCACCTCGTCCGCCGGGCCGAAGGAATCCCCGTGCTTGCCGATGCGCGCGCGGCAGTACCGGACCAAGAACGGCCGGATGGCCGCGATCAACCGCGCCAGTGCGGCCGGGTCGCCGGTGGCGGCTTCGGCGACCACCGCGGCACAGGTCTCGGAAGGCTGGACGCAGAGCTTCTCCGCTGTCTCCATGCCAGTGAAACCCGGAACGGGTTACCCCATGACGAGGACGTTGCCAATTCGAGATATGGTCAGCCGAATTCTCGCATCAACGCAGCCGGTGCGGGGTCGCGGAGTCGTTGTCAGGCTGGGGACTAGGCCAAACGTGCCCCGCGCCTTCGACGCGACAGTGCTCCAGACTGCTCCATTTGTCGCAATCGAATCATTTCTCCACGGTCATTTTCGCCTGTGGTGAATAGGTCACCGGATGGGCGATACAATCGTTGCGGTCCGCCCTTTCCGCGGTCCAGGATCACCGCGGCGGTGCCGGGGTCACGTTCTCGGTCATGGTGTTCACTCTCCGGGGTTTCACCCGTAAGTGGCCGGGGTACCCATAACCAGCGTTGTGCAGGCCGATTTCGAGGGAGTTCACGGTGACGGTGCCGAGGCGCGAACAGATCCTGAACGCGAGGATGTCCCTGACCGACGGACCGGAGAGCACTTCCTGGGCGCGGGCGCAGGTGCGCCTGATGCTCGACGGCGCGACACCCGAGGCGGTGCACCGGGCGCTCCTGGTGGTCGACGAGCTGATCAAGGACGCCGAGCGCTACCACGAGCAGGTCGGTGAGATCCGGCTCGGCCTGAACCGCCAGGCCGCGCGCCTGCACCTCGAACTCGACGCCGAGTCCAGCGGCGAACCGCTGGAGGCCCCGGTCGAGGACGACATCGACGGCCGGTTGCTGCTCGAACAACTGCCGCTCGACTGGGGTGTCCGCACCGACGGCACCACGCGCACCGTCTGGGCCGTGCTGGACCTGGGCCACCGCCCCTGATCAGGAGCGCTCGGCCGCCGCTTCCCGTTCGTAGGTTTCCAGCGTTTCGACGAAGAGCTGCCGCTGCTCGGGCGTGAGCGGCTCCAGCGCCTTGCGCCAGGCCCTCGCGCCCGCCGACAGCCAGGCGTCCACGGCATCGCGGTGCTGCTCGGCGATGCTCACGATGGTGCGACGCCGATCCTGCTCGTCCTCCCGGCGTTCGAGCACGCCCTGCCTGCTCAGGTCGCCCACCATCAGGCTCACCGTGGCGGGCGCGACCTGGAGCAGGCGGGCGAGTTCGCTGACCGGCATCGGCCCGTCGAACAGCAGGTAGGCGAGCAGCGACAGGTGCCGCGGCGCGAGGGAAAAGGAGCGGAGCTGCTCGGGGATCGGGAGCCGCTTGAGCCGCCCGGCCATCCGCGGCATGAGCAGCAGCAGCGTCCGGATCCCCTGATCGACGCTGAGCCCTTCGTCCGCCACCCCCCGATCCTACGAGCCTGAGCCGAACGCTATGAGTGGGGCATTACTAGCGTTCAATGCAAGTAATGCCCCACTCATGGCATTCGGCCGGGACCGGGCGGCGGGGTTACGGCTTCCGGCCCAGGCCGGCGAAGGCGCTGCTGGTGGCCGGTTCGGCGAGGAAGTCCTGCGTGGCTTCGGACTTCAGCTCGTCCGGCCGCCACTCCGGGATCCAGGTGACCCCCGGGTCCACCAGGTCGAAGCCGTCGAAGAAGCGGGTGAACTCCTCGCGCGAACGCAGGTGCAGCGGCGTCGCCGAGTTGCGGTACTGGCGGCGGACCGCGGCCCGTTCCTCCTCGCCCTCGGCGGGCACGCCGTCCACGGTCATGTGCGAGGACAGGAAGTACGAACCCGGCACCAGCAGGTCCCGGTACTGCCCGATGATGTCCTCCGGACCGTCCTCCTGGCTGACGAAGTACAGCACGTTCACCATGATCAGCCCGATCGGTTCCCTCGGGTTGAGCACGCCGGTGTCCATCGCGCGTTCCCAGACGTCCTCCGGGTTCCGCAGGTCGGCCTGCAGCACGGCGTGCCGGCGCAGGTCGCCTTCGCGTTCCAGCAGCACCTGCGAGTGCGCCACCGCGACGGGCTCGTTGTCCACGTAGACGCACCGGCTGTCCGGGTTCACCGAATCGGCGATCTCGTGCACGTTGCCCACGGTCGGCACGCCGGACCCGAGGTCGAGGAACTGGGTGATGCCCTGGCGGGCGAGGTAGTGCACCCCGCGGCCGAGGAATTCGCGGCCGACCTTGGCCATCGAGCGCACCATCGGGAACGCCGCCACGGCCTTCGCGCCGAACTCGCGGTCGATCGCCCAGTTCGCGTTCCCGCCCAGGAACCAGTCGTAGATCCGCGCCGGGTTGGGGTGTTCCAGGTCGACGCCGTCGGGAACGAGGTCGGGATCGTGTTCGGACATGAGGACTCCTCGCGTTCGCCTGCGCACACCGTAGCGGGTTGGCGGTACCCTGCCCGCCATGGGACGGCCGCCGCGGCACGACATGGATCGCCTGCTGGACGCCGCGGCCGCGCTGGCCGCCGCGGGCGGGCCGGCCGCGGTCACCGTCACCGCGGTCGCCCGCGAGGCCGGCGCGCCCAGCGGGTCGATCTACCACCGCTTCCCCAGCCGGGCGGCGTTGCTCGCCGAGCTGTGGCTGCGCACCGTGGAGCGGTTCCAGGAAGGCTTCCTCGACGCGCTCGACGGCGACTCGCCCGCCGCGGCCGCCCGGCACGTCGTCTCGTGGTGCCGGGTGCACCCCGCCGAGGCGGCGGTCCTGCTCTACGGGCCGGTCGACTTCGGCGAGCCGACGTGGCCCACGGACGCGCGGGACCGTCTGGCCAAGCGCAACGCGCAGGTCGACCGCACGCTGCGGGCGCTTGCTGATCGCCTCGGCCGGTCCGGTGCCGAAGACGTCGACCGGCTGGTGCTCGCCACCGTCGACATCCCCTACTCGACCGTGCGGCGGCACCTGCGCGGCGGTTCGGGGATCCCGGAGTACGCCGAGGACCTGGTCGCCGACTGCGCGGGACGCCTGCTGACGCGTTAGGCCGTTCGACTTGAGTACCTCCACGATCGGGGGGTCGACGGGACCGGCCCTGGTTCTACGCGGTGGAGATCGCTTAGCTGAAGGGCCGGAAGGCGACCTCAGGGGGCAGCGACTTGATCGACATGACCGCGGTGGAAGCGTTGATGTACCAAGGGGATCCACTCGCGGACGCGGTGATCGCCGACCTCGCAGGCACCGGCCGCATCGAGGCCGTGAACGAGGTGCTGGCGCAATTCCGCGCGAATGACCAGCCCATCCCGGCGGATCTGCCCGAATCGGTGCGCGACTACCTGATCGCCACGGACGTGCCCCCGGAATGGGCCGATCTGGACCGGGTGGCCCACGCGTACGAGTTCTTCGCCGACGACGGGGTGCACGTCGCTTCCGTGTTGTCCTTCGGTGCCATGGTCAACTGCTACGCCCAGCCGCGCCCGTCGCGCGTGCTGACGCTGACCCACCGCCTGAACCAGCCCCATCGGCGCCTGTCGGAAACCGCGCAGTTCGTGCTGAACATGATGGGCCCCAACCCGTTCGGCAGCGGCGGGAGCTTCGTGCCGACGATCCAGAAGACACGGTTGATCCACGCCGCCGTGCGGTACTTCATCGAACGTTCGGGCAAGTGGGACAGCGCGGCCGACGGGGTTCCGCTGTGCCAGCAGGACCTGCTCGGCGCGTTGTTCATCTTCTCGGTGCAGGTGATCGACGGTATGCGCCGCATCGGGATCTCGGTGAGCGAGGAGGAAGCCGAGAGCTACTACTACGTCTGGCGCGTCACCGGCGCGATGCTCGGCATCCCGGCCGAAGCCATGCCCGAGACCTTGGCCGAGGCGCGGGAACTCAACGCACTGCTCGTCGAGGCGGTGTACGCGCCCTCGCCGGAAGGTGTTGCGCTCACCCGGAACCTGCTTGACCTCTACGAGAACATGCTGCCCGGCGAGGTGTTCGACGGCGTCATCGCGGCCATGGTCCGGCAGACGGTGGATCCCCGGGTCGCCGACTGGATGGAGGTGCCGGACTCGCGTGGCTGGACGACCGCGGTCCGCGCCGGGACCCGGTTGATGCGGGCGCTCGAACGCGGCGAGGACCGCAGCCGGATCGCCACGAAGGTGTTGGACAAGGCGGGGGAGATCCTGCTCGGCGGCAGCGTGCGCACCCTCACCGACGGCCAGTCGACCACCCTCGACATCCCCGACGACCTGCGGCAGCGGTGGCAGGGCGCGGGCATGTGCCCGGCGAAGCCCGCGGCACTGGGGCAGTAGCCCGAGGTTGCGCTGCGGGAAGCAGCCGGAACTTCTACGGTGCCCGCATGGGAATCATGCGCACCATGGACGTCGACACGGTGCTCCAGCGGCAGGAGTCCGGCGACCTCAAACGCCGCCTGCGTGGTCGTGATCTGGTCGGGTTCGGGGTCGGCATCATCATCGGCACCGGCATCTTCACCCTGGCCGGGGTCGAGGCGAAGACCCACGCCGGGCCCGCGGTGACCCTGTCCTTCGTGATCGGCGCCGTGGTCGCCGGGCTGGCCGCGCTCTGCTACGCGGAACTGGCCTCGAGCGTGCCGACCGCGGGCAGCGCCTACACCTACGCCTTCGCCACGCTCGGCGAGGTGTTCGCCTGGATCATCGGCTGGGACCTGCTGCTGGAGTTCGCGCTCGGCGCGGCGGTGGTTTCGCGTGGCTGGTCCGGTTACCTGGCGAACCTGCTCGGCCTGCCGCCGGAGTGGTTCGGCGAGGACGCCACGATCAACGTCGGCGCGGTGCTGATCATCGCCGTGCTGACCGTGGTCGCGGTGGCCGGGATCAAGCAGTCGGCGTTGTTCACCAACGTGCTCGTGGTGGTCAAGGTCGCGGTCTGCCTGATGATCCTCGGCATCGGCGTCTTCTTCGTGAAAGCCTCGAACCTCACCCCGTTCATCCCGCCGGCGCGCCCGGCCGGTGAGGACGCGGACGTGCTGCACCAGCCGGTGGTCGAAGCCGGGCTGGGCCTGGAGCAGTCGGCCTTCGGTCTCGCCGGGGTGCTCACCGCCGCGGCCATCGTGTTCTTCGCCTACACCGGTTTCGAGGCGCTGGCGAACCTCGGTGAGGAGACCAAGAACCCGCGCAAGGACCTGCGGGTCGGCATCCTCGGCGCGCTCGGCATCTGCGCGCTGCTCTACATCGGAGTGTCGCTGGTGCTGACGGGGATGGTGCCGTTCACCGACATCGACGAGGGCGCACCCCTGGCCGACGCCTTCGACTCGGTGGGCATGCACTGGATCAGCGCACTGATCTCGCTCGGCGCGGTCACCGGGCTGACCTCGGTGATGATGGTGGAACTGGTGACCATCGGCCGAATCGGCTTCGCGATGGGCCGAGACGGGCTGCTGCCGAAGAAGCTGGGCACGGTGCACCCGCGCTGGGGCACCCCGCACCGGGTGACCATCATCGGCGCGGTGCTGATCGCGCTGCTCGCCGCGTTCGTGCCGATCACCGAACTGTCCGACATGGTCAGCATCGGCGCGCTGTCCGCGATGATCATCGTGGCCATCGCGGTGCCGGTGCTGCGGCGCAAGCGCCCGGACCTGGAGCGGCCGTTCACCGTGCCGTTCTCACCGGTACTGCCGATCGTGGCGGCGCTGGCTTGCTTTTACTTGATGCTGAATCTGGACGTGCTGACGTGGATTCGGTTCGCTGCCTGGATGGGGTTGGGGCTGGTGATTTATTTCGTTTATGGGCGGAGGCATTCGCGGTTGCGGGGGGAGTAGGGGGCGTGGGTTTTGTTGGTTGGGTGGGAGCCCGCCCCGGTTTTTGATTGTGACTACGGCTGGGGCTTCGATGTCAAGGCGGGAAAGATGCCTTGACATCGAAGCCCCAGCCGTGTTTTTGGCTGTGGACCGGGGTGGGGTGGGGTTTGGGCGGTTGCTCCGGTGGGTGCCCTGGGCGGCGGTCGCGTTGGTGGGGTGGTGGGCGATGCCGTGAATGTGGCTTTCACGGCACCTGGGTGGGGGAGGCGCCGGGTGGTGTCACGAATGTGGCTTTCGGGGCGGATTCGGCCCCCAAAGCCACATTTGTGACATCAGGGGCGTTGGTAGTGCAGGATGACGGCGCCGGTGGTGAGGGTGGCGACGCCGCCGAGGTGCCAGGTCGAGTAGGGCGGGTTGCCTTCGAACAGGCGCAGGCCGCCGCCGAGGGTGGCGGGGAGCAGCGCGATCCGCAGTTCGTCGATCAGGTCGGCGGCCAGTAGTTGCCGGATGATGCTGGCGCTGTTCAGCACCAGGATGTCGCGGCCGGGCGTGTTCTTGAGGTCGCGGATCTCGGCTGCCGGGTCCTGTGTGGCCAGGCGCGAGTTCTGCCATTCGACCTTGTCCAGCGTCCGCGAGAAGACGAGCTTCTCCACGGTGCACAACCAGGTTGCCAGGTCGCGGTCGCGCGGGGAGGCGTCCGGGTCTTCGGCCACCGGGGGCCAGAAGCCGGCGAAGCCTTCGTAGTTCGTGCGGCCGACGACGGCGGTGTCGGCTCCGCGCCAGACGCCTTCGAAGTAGGTCGACATCTGTTCGTGCGAGGCGTGTTCCTGCAGGAAGGCCATGCCACCCATGCCGTCGTCCGGCGAGCCGGCGCTGTAGCCGTCGATCGAGACGTTGACCTGGGCGACGACCTTGCGGGGGTGGGACATCGAAAGCTCCGTTCGTTGGTGGTGGAACCAAGTTAGGCCGACAGCCACCCCCGCCGAATCCGTCGCGGTATCAGTAATCCGCGACGGTGGCATAGGTAGGGTCACCGCATGTTGCGGGGCCGCCAGGCGGAGCAGGACACCATCGCCGCGCTGCTCGGCCGGGCACGCGACGGGATCAGCGGTGCCCTCGTGGTGCGAGGGGAGCCGGGCATCGGCAAGACCAGTTTGCTCGACCACGCCGCCGCGCAAGCCGGTGACCTGCGGGTTCTTCGTGGCACCGGGATCGAGTCCGAGGCCGAACTGCCGTTCGCCGGGCTGCACCTGCTGCTGCGGCCGGTGCTGGACCGCCTGGACACCCTGCCCGCGCTCCAGCGGCGCGCCCTGGCCGGAGCCTTCGGCCTGGGGGAGAGCGGCGACGGCGACCGGTTCCTGATCGGCGCCGGCGTGCTGACCCTGCTCGCCGAGCAGGGCCCGCTGCTCTGCCTGGTCGACGACGCGCAGTGGCTCGACCGGGCCTCCGCCGACGCGCTGCTCTTCGCCGCCCGGCGCCTCGATCGTGAGGGCGTGGTGCTGGTGTTCGCCGCGCGGGACTACGCCGACGCCTTCGTCGCGACCGGCCTGCCTGAGCTGCGTCTGACCGGATTGGACGATCAGAGCGCGTCGGCGTTGCTGGACGACACGGGTGTCGAGCTGCCCGCCGAGGTACGGGCGCGGCTGGTCGCCGAGACCCGGGGCAATCCGCTGGCACTGCGGGAACTCCCGGCCGTGGTGTCCGCGCACGACGCCGGGCCGATGCCGCTGACCACCCGCGTGCTCGACGCCTTCTGGCACCAGGTCCGCTCGCTCCCCGCGCCCTGCCGGACCCTGCTGCTGCTCGCCGCCGCCGACCAGACCGGCGAGCTGAAGACCCTGCTGCGAGCCGCCGCGGAGCTGGGCGCCGCGCTCACCGACCTCGAACCCGCCGAGGAACGCGGGCTCGTCTCCCTGACCGCGGGCACGCTGACCTTCCGGCACCCGCTGATCCGCGCGGCGGTCTACCACGGCGCCGCGGCGAGCAGCCGGATCGCCGTCCACAGTGCACTCGCGGCCGCGCACCACGACCCGGACCTGCGGGCCTGGCACCTCGCCGCGGCCGCCACCGGTCCGGACGACGGCGTCGCCGCCGAACTCGAGCACGCGGCAGGCCGGGCGACAGCGCGTGGTGGGCACGCCGCCGCGGCCACCACGTACGAACGGGCCGCACGGCTCAGCGAACAACCCGGGGAATCCGCCCGGCGCCTGCTCCTCGCGTGCGAGGCCGCGACCCGCGCGGGCAGGCTGGACTGGGCGAACTCACTCGCCGAGACGTTGCCGCCGGATCTTGCCCCCGGCCTGCGCGTGCGGTTGATCCAGGTGCGGGCCGGCGCGGATTTCGCCAAGGGCGACCTGCACCACGCGCACCGGCTGCTCGTCGACGGCGCCGCGCTCGCCGACGATCCGGTGGAGGCGTTCTGGATGCTGGTGCGGGCCCTGCACGCGGCCTGGGCCGCGCCGACCGACGTGCGCCTGCTGGCCGAGCCGCTGGACCGGTTCGACGAGGTCGGCCTCGACCCGGACGACCCGCTGATGTCGATGGCCTGGCTCGCCCGCTGGGGCACCGCGATGGTGCTCGACCGCGACACCGCCGCGTTCCCGCCGCTCGACGAGGTGCTGGCCAAGGCGCGGTCCGCCGCGGCCGGGATGGGGCCGCGCGGCATGACCGAGGTGGCCAGCCGCGCACTGGTCGCCGCCCGCGACGAGGAGTCCGCGGAGATCGCCACCGAGCTGATCGCCGACGCCCGCGCCCACGGCGTGATCGTCGCACTGCCCGCCGCGCTCGGGCACCTGACGCTGGTGCAGACCGTGCTCGGCAGGCACCGCGAAGCCCGGGTCACCGGCGCCGAAGGCATGCGCATCGCGGCCGACACCGGTCAGCCGCTCTGGGCCGGATACACCGCGGGCGCGCTCGCCTACCTCGCCGCGATCGAGGGCGACGAGCCCGGTTGCCGCCACTACGCCGGGCTGACCGCCGACGATGCCGCGTCCTCCGGTGACACCTGGGCGCAGACCGCGCTCGCCCTGCTCGACCTCGGCCAGGGCCGGGTGCAGAAAGCGTTCGACCGGTTGCGGGTGGTGACCAGTGGACCCTCGCGGCACCTGTCCGGAGTGGTCCGCTGCGTGCCCGACCACGTGGAAGCCGCCGTCCGGCTGGGCAGGCCGAAGGACGCCGCCGGTTCGCTGGAGCTGTTCGCGAACTGGGCGGCCACGATGGACCGGCCGTGGATCCACGCACTGCTCGCCCGCTGCCGTGCGCTCACCACACCCGAAGCCGAGCCCCACTTCGTGCGGGCGCTCGACCTGCACCCGGCCGATTCACGGCCCTTCGACCGGGCACGCACGGAGCTGCTCTACGGCGAGTGGCTCCGCCGGGCGCGGCGCAAGAGCAAGGCCCGTGACCACCTGAGCACCGCGTTGAAGGTGTTCGAGGAGCTTGGATCGGGCCCGTGGGCCGCTCGCGCGCGAGCCGAGCTCGGGGCGACCGGGGCGGGCGTGACCCCGAAGCCTGCCTCCGGCGCGCAGGCCGAACTGACCCCG
The DNA here is from genome assembly GCF_021725495.1 of Saccharothrix sp. AJ9571. Classification (NCBI taxonomy): domain Bacteria; kingdom Bacillati; phylum Actinomycetota; class Actinomycetes; order Pseudonocardiales; family Pseudonocardiaceae; genus Saccharothrix; species Saccharothrix sp. AJ9571. Next base: position 4,034,629 of record NZ_CP091382.1, read on the forward strand.
CAGGAATTCCAGATCACCCAGCTCGCGGCCCAAGGACTGTCCAATCGAGACATCGCGGCCCAGCTCTACCTGAGCCCGCGGACGGTGGCCTACCACCTGTACAAGGCCTACCCCAAGCTCGGTGTCACCTCGCGCGGCGAACTCGCGGAAGCCGGGGGTTAGGGCACCCGCCGTACCCCACGCGGCGGGTGCCCTGGTGACCTCCTTCACCGTAATCACCAGGGGTGGACGTGGGCCTGTACCGGGACCTGTACCCAGTTTCAAAGCCCTGACCTGCGGGTATGACGTGCTCGTGCATTTGGCGGTGGCCGCCGGGCGGCATCTTGGGGAAGCTGGACGGGCATGTTCGGAGGTGCCAGTGGACAAAAGGCTGCGAGAGCGCCGCGTGCTGGCCGGACTGACCCAGGCGGAACTGGCCGAACGAGCCGGGGTCAGCCTGCGGGCCGTGCGCAACGCCGAACTCGGGCACGTGCGGAGTTCCCGTGCGGAAACCACGCGCCGGTTGCTGGCCGTGCTCGCCGCGGAGGACCCGGGTGCCGTGCTGCGCATCCGCGTGCTCGGCCCGCTGTCGGTCCACCACGCCGGGGAGCCGGTCGAGCTGGGTGCGGAGAAGCAGCGGCGGTTGCTGGCCCTGCTCGCCATCCAGCCGAACCGGCTGGTGCGGCGCGAGGAGATCGTCGACGCGCTGTGGGGCGACGACCCGCCGGCGTCGTGCCTGGAGCTGGTGCACACCTATGTCGCGCGGCTGCGCAAGGTGCTCGAACCGCGCCGGGTGCGGCAGGAACCGGCGCGCGTGATCACCACGGTCGAAGGCGGTTACCTGCTGTCCGTCGACGAGGAGCAGTTGGACCTCCTCCAGTTCGAGGCCGCGGTCGCCCAGGAGCGCTGGCTCGACGCGCTCGGCGCCTGGCGTGGTCCGGTGCTGGCCGGGCTGGAGGGCTTCCGGCACCACCCGGTGTGCCACGCGATCACCGCCCGCCGGTCGGCCGCGGTGCTCGCCTACGCCGAAATCGCCGAGGCACAGGGGAACCACGAGGACGCCGTGCCGCACCTGCGGGCGCTGACCGCCGCCGAACCGCTGCACGAGACCGCGCACGCCCAGCTCATGCTCGCCCTCGCGGGCGCCGGGCAGCAGGCGGCGGCGCTCGAGGTGTTCGACGACATCCGCCACCGCCTGGCCGACGAGCTGGGCATCGAGCCGGGTCCCGAACTGCGGCGGGCACACGAGCGCGTGCTGCACCCGGACGTGCCCGCCGGACGGCACCGCCCCGCCCAACTGCCCGCGGATGTCAGCGGGTTCACCGGCCGCGCCAGGGAACTGGGCTCGCTGAACCACCTGCTCCCGGACGACGGCACGGACGTGCGGATCGCCGTGGTGTCGGGCACGGCAGGCGTCGGCAAGACCGCGGTCGCACTGCGCTGGGCCCACCGCTCACGCGAGCACTTCCCGGACGGCCAGCTCTACCTCGACCTCCGTGGCTACGGCCCGGAGCGCCCGGTCGAACCCGGTGACGCGCTCTCGGGCTTCCTGCGGGCACTCGGGGTCGACGGCTCGGAAATCCCGGCCGAGGAGGACCAGCGCGCGGCGAAGTTCCGCACCGAACTGGACGAACGGCAGTTGCTGCTGATCCTGGACAACGCCGGGTCGGTCGAGCAGGTCCGCCCGTTGCTGCCGGGCTCGGCGAGCTGTTCGGTGCTGGTGACCAGCCGTGAGACGCTGCCCGCGCTGATCGCCCGGCACGGCGCGCACCGGGTGCTGCTCGACCTGCTGACGCCCGAGGATTCGCTGGACCTGCTGCACCACCTGCTCGGCGCGCGGGTCGCCGTCGAGCGCGTTGCGGCGGAGGCGCTCGTCGAATACTGCGTGCGCCTGCCGCTCGCGCTGCGGCTGGTCGCGGAACTGGCGCTGGCGAGGCCGGAGGTGTCGCTGGCCGAACTCGCCACGGAACTGGCCGACGAACGGCGGCGGCTGGACCTGCTCGACGGCGGTGGCGACCCGCGCACGGCGGTCCGCGCGGTGTTCTCGTGGTCGTACCGGCACCTGCCGCCCGATGCCGCGCGGATGTTCCGGTTGTGGGGCCTGCACCCCGGCCGCGCGCTGTCGGTGGACGCGGCCGCCGCGCTCGCCGGGGCCGACCTGATCGAGGCGCAGCGGCTGATCGGCGTGCTGGTCCGCGCGCACCTCGCCGAAGAGCTCCTGCCCGGCCGTTACCAGTTGCACGACCTGCTGCGGGTCTACGCCGCCGAACTGGCGGGCGAGGACCGTGCGGCGCTGACCCGGTTGTTCGACCACTACGTCGCCGCGGCCGCGCTGGCGATGGATCTGCACGCCCCGCAGGAACGGCATTTGCGGCCGGATGCGCCGCCACTGCGGTTCGAGGGCTGGCGACCGGCGAACGCGCAGGAGTGGCTGGAAACCGAACGCGCCAACCTGCTCGCCGTGGCCTCGCACGCCACGCGCAACGACTGGCCGGACCACGTCCGCCTGCTTTCCGGCATCCTGTGGAAGTACCTCGACCTCGGCGGTTACCACGAGGACGCGCTGATGCTGCACACGCACGCGTCGGCGTTCACCGATTCCGGGAACCGCACGGACCCGCTGACGCTCATCGGCCTCGGGTACTGGCGGGTCGGCCGTTCGCGGGAAGCGTTGAGCTACCTGGAAGAAGCGCTCGCGAGCGCGCGGGAAAGCGGCAACCGCAACACCGAGAGCTACGTGCTGAACACCCTCGGCCTGGTCTGCCGCGCGCTCGGGCGGTTCACCGACGCGCTGGGCTACCTGGAGCAGGCACTGGACCTGGCACGGGAAACCGACGACCGGACCAGCGAAGGGCTGGTGCTCGTCGTGCTGGGCGCGGCGTGCCGCGGCATGGGCCGGTACACCGACGCCGCGCGCTACCTGAACCTCGCACTCGTGGCCGCGCGCGAAACCGGGGACCGCACCAGTGAGGGCTATGTCCGGGTGAACCTCGGGGACGTGCTCTCCGCACAGGGGAAGCATGAGACCGCGGTGTCCTCTTTGGAGGAAGGGCTGGCGTTGTTCGCGGAGACCGGCACGCGGACCAGCGAGGGCTACGCGCTCGGCATCCTCGGTGGGGCGCTGCGTGCACTGGGGCGGTACGACGAGGCACTGGAACGGCTGGACCAGGCGCTGGCGGTGTCCCGCGAGACCGGCGGGAGGATCAACGAGGGCGTCGCGCTGAAGCACCGCGGGGATGTGCACCGGGAACTGGGCCGTTACGACGAAGCCGCGCGCTGCCTCCGGGAAGCGTTGTCGATCGCGCGTGAATGCTCGGATCGCGGCGTCGAATCACGGGTGCTGAATTCGCTGGGTTCCTTGGCCGGCGCGCGTGGAGAAACCACGGAGGCCGCGGCACTTTTCCGTGAGGCACTGCAGATCGCGCTCGACACGGGCTGTATTGGCGACCAGGCGTACGCGCACCACGGGCTGGGGGAGTCCACCGGCGAGCGCGAGCACTGGGAGCGGGCACTGGCGTTGTACGCGGAAATGGGTGTGCCGGAAGCGAACGAGGTCCGAGCGCGCCTCAACCTGGCCCGGGTCTGACACCATGCGACCATGGACCTGGAGCGACCCCGGCGCGTGACGCGCGCCTACGAGCGGTTCTTCACCGGTGAGCCGGCCGCGATGGACCCGGTGGCCCTGTTCCACGAGGTGGCCGCCTCGGTGCCGGCGTACCGCGAGTTCCTGGGCGAGCACGGGATCGACCCGGTCACCATCACTTCACGGCAGGACTTCGAACGCCTGCCGCTGCTCGACAAGGCCGCCTACCACCAGCGCTACCCGCTGCCGGAGCTGTGCCGCGACGGCAGACTCGAGGACCTGGACATGATCGCGGTTTCGTCCGGTTCGAGTGGCACGCCGACGATCTGGCCGCGCTCGCTGGCCGACGAGCTGGAAATCGCCCGCCGCTTCGAGCAGGTGTTCCGGGGCTTCTCCGCGGATTCGCGCCGCACGCTGGCTGTGGTCTGCTTCCCGCTGGGCACCTGGGTCGGCGGCCTGTTCACCACGGCGTGCGTGCGGCACCTCGCGGCCAAGGGCTTCCCGATCACGGTGGTGGCGCCGGGCAACAACAAGGCGGAGATCCTGCGGGTCCTGCCGGAACTGGCGCCGCACTTCGAGCAGGTGGTGCTGCTGGGTTATCCGCCGTTCGTCAAGGACGTGGTCGACAGCGGCGAAGACTGGTCGCGGTACGCGGTGAAACTGGTGCTCGCGGGCGAGGTGTTCAGCGAGGAATGGCGTGACCTGCTGGCCGAGCGCACCGGCATGGCCGACCCCGTACGCGACTCGGTCTCTTTGTACGGCACGGCCGACGCCGGGGTGCTGGGGAACGAGACCGCGCTTTCGGTGTCCATCCGCCGGTTCCTCGCGGGCCGCCCGGAACTGGCGAGGGAGCTGTTCGGGGCCGACCGGCTGCCGACGCTGGTGCAGTACGACCCGGCGAGCCGGTACTTCGAGGTTTCGGGTGGCACGCTGCTCTTCTCCGGCGACAACGGGATCCCGCTGGTCCGGTACCACATCGCCGACGAGGGCGGGGTGCTCGCGCACGACGAGCTGCTCGGGTTTTGCGCGCGTCACGGCTTCGAGCCGCCCGCCGGTGAGGCGCTGCCGTTCGTCTACGTGTTCGGCCGCTCGCTGTTCACCGTGTCGTTCTTCGGCGCGAACGTGTACCCGGAGAACGTGACCGTGGGGCTGGAGCAGCCCGGGATCAGCGACTGGGTCACCGGCAAGTTCGTGCTCGAAGCCGTCGAGGACGAGCAGCGGGACCGCCGCCTGCGGGTGACCGTGGAATTGGCGCCCGGCCGCGACGGTGACCCGGCCGTCGTGGCGGAGTCGATCCGGGCGCAGCTGGTGCGGTTGAACAGTGAGTTCGCCCACTACGTTCCCGCCGAGCGGCAAGTGCCGGAGGTGGAATTGCGGAACGCAGGTGATCCGGAGTACTTCCCGATCGGGGTGAAGCACCGGTACACCCGTGGGTCGTCGTAGGAGTTCACGTACCCCGGCTGTCGTCCGATGTGGACGGAGAGTGGCGGTCTGGCGACTCGCCGTGCCGGGTCCCGCAGCCGGGCTGCCGCGACGGGCGCGGACCTGGCTCGGTGCGGGCTTCTTGGCCGCCCTGGCGTTCGGGGCGGCGTTCGGACTGGCTCGCCGGCATCGAGCCCTAGCTGTGCGAGGTCAGCTTGCCCAGCTCGTGCTCGAAGTCGAACCACTGGTGCTCGGACCCGGCCGGGATCTTCTCGTAGGTGCGGTCGAGGAAGGCCGCCAGCTCCGCGGACGGTGCCTCCATCACGGCCTCGCCGTCCGGGGTGATCAGCTCGAAGACCACGAACTCCGGGTCGTTGGCCGGGCTGATCCGCAGGTCGCCGAGCCCCGCCGGGGCCAGCAGGCCGTCGGCGATCAGGTCGCGGGCGCACATCCACTGCACGCTGCCGCGTCCGGTGTGGAACGTGACGGCCACCGCGTACGGGTCGCTCGTGTCGTAGGAGAGCTCCGCGGGCAGCGGCGCCGGGCCTGCCGCGAAGGTGCGCAGTCCGAAGACGATCTTCGCGCGGGTGGTGTCCTGGTAGTCGGGCATCGCCGTGAGTCCTTCCGTTCTGTTCACCGGCTCTCCCTATAGAGAACGCGCGAGCACGCAGTGTGGAACATGAAACCACTTCGCTTCATCCCAAAGGAGGAGTGGCGGGGCGGATCTAGTCACCCGTCTGCGCGAACGAGCTGTGACGCGGGTTACTTTCCGGAAATTTCCGGGGACCGTGTCGATCTGCTCGATGCCGGTTCGACGCTTACGTACAACGACACCGAACCAGGAGCGATTCCCATGGGCAAGATCGTGAACGCCACATACCTGACCCTCGACGGCGACATCAGCAACATGCAGGACTGGCACATGGACTACTTCGGCGAGGAGGCGAATCGCGCGGCCGACCAGCAGCAACGCGCCGCCGACGCGGTCATCATGGGCCGCGAGACCTACGAGGGCTTCGCCGAGGTCTGGCCGTCGGTGACCGAAGAGGACGGTTCGCCCGCCCGCATGAACCTGCTGAAGAAGTACGTGGTTTCGACCACTTTGACCGACCCGAAGTGGCAGAACACCGAGGTGATCAGCGAGAACGTGGCCGAGCGCATCCGGGAGCTGAAGGAGTCCGGCGCGAACCTGCTGCAATACGGGTTCGGCCCGGTGACCCGCCTCATGCTGGACCACGGCCTGCTCGACGAACTGCGCGTGTGGCTGCACCCGGTGCTGTCCGGCAAGGCCGCGCCCGGCGAGCTGCTCTACCGCGACGGCCAGCAGTACAAGTTCACCTTCAACGGCGTCGAGGTGCACGAGACCGGGCTGCTCATCCTGAGCTACACCCCGGTGAGCACGGGCAGCAACGCCTTGGACACCACGAACGCCTCGTAGTACCGCGGGGTGCCGTTCTCCACCGCGCCGGCTCGCCGCGCCCACCACCGGGCGCGGTCCAGCACGGTCTCGCGGTGCATGAAGCCCTTGTCCGCTTCGGACTTGTAGCAGGCCAGCGCCTTCAGCTTGACGTCGATGTGCGCGGTGATGTCGGTGAACAACTGCGGGGCGAACGAGTCCGCCAGGCCGGGCGGCTCGCCCTGCAGTACCAGTTCCACGTGCCCGGCCCGGTGGGCGACCGTGGTCGCCACCGTGCCGACCACCTGGTGGTCCTGGTGCTCGCGCGGACCGGGGTAGTGGGTCAGCACGATGGACGGCCGCACCCGGCGGATGTGCTGCTCGATCCGGTCGAACAGCGCCCGCCCGGCGGTCAGCGAGCCGTCCTCGAAGTCCTCGACGACGAGCTCGCTGCCGAGCACCGCGGCGGCCAGCCTGGCTTCCTTCGGGCGGAGGTAGGACTGCTCGACGTCGCTGTTGGCGCCGTCGGTGAGCGACAGCACCGACAACGCGTAGCCCCGCGCACGCAGGGCGGCGAAGGTGCCGAAACAGGCCAGCTCGGCGTCGTCCGGATGGGCGAAAACCGCCAGCGCGACCGGCTTGCTCATGGGTCCTCCCCTAGGTGCAGCTGAACAACTTCTGGGTGGGCTGCCCGCCGTAAGCGGCGGGGTCGACCACCACGCACCGGCGCTCCAGCCACGCCGCCCGCTCCTGCTGGGCGGGCGCGCTCGGCCCCTGCCCGAGGCTGCTCAGCACGAACCGCAGCCTGCCCTGCGCCACCCAGTCGGAAAGGCGCGCGGGCGAGGGCGCCGGATCGGCCCCGGCGTAACCGCCCAGTGCGACCACCGTCTCGCCGGTGTGGATCAGGAACGGCGAGGTCGCGGTCGATCCCCGTTCGACCGCCAGCACGATCTCCGCGCCACCGCTGTTTTCCTTGGCATAGGCCAGGATTCGCCGGTTCTCCTGGCTGAGGTCCGCGGTCAGCAAGCCGCCGAAACCGCCGGGGCTGCCCTTCAGCTTGGCGAACAGTTCGCTGAGCGGCCCGGCCGAAGGCAGTACCCCGATCCGGTTGCCGTCCACCGCGGTGCCGGCCGACCACACCGCGGGGGCGAGCACGATCGCGGTCAGCGCGAGCACCAGCGCGGGCGGGCGCAACTCGGCCCGGCGTTTCGCGAGCACCAGCACGAGCACAGCCGCGACCCCGGCCACCAGCACGGCCCAGCGGAGCCAGCCGTGCCACGCGAGGTTGCGCGAGATCACCACCCACGCCCAGGCCGCGGTGCCCGCCACCGCGAGCGGCAGCAGCACCCACGCGGCCGTGTCACCCCGATAAGTCCGCCACAGCAGGGGAATCCCGGCCGCGCACAACGCCGCGACCGCGGGCGCCAGCATGGTCGCGGTGTACGGGTGCATCACGCCCTGCGCGAAGCTGAACAGCAGCCCGGCCAGCAGGAGCCAGCCGCCCCACAGCACCCAGCCCGCGCGCCACTCGCGCCCGGCTCCCCGGAAGCCGACCACGGCGAGCACCAGCACGAGCAGGGCCAGCGGCAGCAGCCAGGAGATCTGCCCGCCGCCCGCGGCGCCGAACATCCGCGTGACGCCGGAAGCCCCACCGGCCACGCCGATGTTCCCGCCGCCCGCCTGTGTCGCGACCGCGGCCCCGCCCTCGGCGCCGAACAGCCTGCCGAAGCCGTTGTAGCCGAAGATCAGGTCCATCGCGGTGCCGTCGGCGGTGCTGGCCATGTACGGCTTCTCGCCCGGCCACCAGTCACGCAGGGCGGGCCACCAGAACGAGGACACGAACAGCACCAGCCCGGCGGCGAGCAGGTCGAGCAGCTTGCGCCGGACCGGTCCGCTCGCGCCGACCAGGAACGCGGCGGCCAGCCCGGGCACCACGATCCACGCCTGCAGCATCTTCGTGGTGAACGCGCAGCCGACGAAGAACGCCGACCACAGCAGCCAGCCGGTGTGCCGCCCGTCTTCGATCGAGCGCGTGACCGCGTACGCGGCGGCGACCAGCAGCAGCACCAGCAGCGTGTCGGGCAGGTTCACCTGGTTGACCGCGACGGTGATCGGGGTGAGCGCCAGCAGCAGCGCGGCGAACAGCCCGCTGGCTTCACCCGCCCACCGGCGCACGGTCCGGTGCAGCAGGAACACCGCGCCGACCCCGGCGAGCACCTGCGGCAGCAGGATGGCCCAGCCGTGGTAGCCGAAGATCCACACCGACACCACCTGCGGCCACAACGACATCGGCGGTTTGTCCACCGAAACCGCGCCGGCCGGGTCGTAGGCGCCGAAGAGGAAGTGGGTGAAGCCGGACGACATCGCTTTGACACCGGCGGTGTAGTACGTGTTGCCCCAGCTGCCCGAGGCGAAGCCCCAGGCGTACAGCAGCGCGGCCAGCAGGCAGATCCCGGCCAGCGTCCAGACCGGCCAGCGCGTGCTCGCGGTCGTCCGGGCTTCCCGTGCGGTCGTGGCGGTCATTCCACCGCCTCCTTGCGGCGAAAGACCCAGTTGCGCAGCAACAGGAACCGGCCCGTGGTACCGAGCAGCGAGGACACCAGCAGCACCGCGAGTTCCAGTGCGCGCGAGGCGTCCGGCGCCAGCCAGTGCAACAGCAGCAGCGCTCCCGAAGTGAACCCGTAGTACAACGCGAAGACGATGATCCCCTGGAAATGCACCCGGCCGGTGGAATGCCTGCGCCCGGCGAAGGTGTACCGGCGATTCGCCTCGGTGTTGAACAGGGTGGTGATCGTCAATGCCGCCAAATTGGCCAGCAGCAGTGGCATCCATTCCCGGAAAAGGGCGTAGAGGGTCAGGGTGGCGACGGTGGAAATGGCGCCGACAATGGCGAACGAGAGCAATTGCCAGGAAAGCGCGCCGGCGCTGCGGCCGAGCACCGGATCGGGGTGGATCGGCTGCGGGTCGGGCCGCTGCGGCAGCTCGTCGACGCGGGCGGTGCCGCGGGCCTTCGACCGGGCCACCCGGATCAGGCCGCGGATGTCGTGCCAGGCCGTGCTGGTCACCTCCACCCTGGTGTCCACGTCCTCGATCCAGTCGACCGGCACCTCGTGCACGCGCAGGCCGTTGTGCTCGGCGAGCAGCAGCAGTTCGGTGTCGAAGAACCAGCCGTCGTCGTGCACGTGCTGCAGCAGCGGGCGGATGATCTCGGCGCGCGCGGCCTTGAACCCGCACTGCGCGTCGCGGAACCGGGCGCCGTGGGTGAACCGGATCAACGCGTTGTAGGACCGGGAGATGAACTCGCGCTGCAGGCCGCGGACGGTCCGCGCGCCGGGAGCGTGCCGGGAACCGATCGCGAGGTCGGAGTGCCCGTTCGCCAGCGGGGCGACCAGCGGCAGCAGCGCGTCGAGCCCGGTGGACAGGTCGGCGTCCATGTAGACCACCACGTCCGCGTCGCTCGTGCCCCACGCCTCGCGCAGGGCGCGGCCGCGACCGGCCACGTCGAGGTGCCGCACGCGGACGCGTTCGTCGTTGTGCGCCAGTGCGTTGGCCACTTCGAGCGTGCCGTCCTCGCTGCCGTTGTCCATCACCGTGATGGTCCAGTCGTACGGGAAGTTCTCGCGCAGGTAGGACCGCAGCACCTCGACCGTGCCGGTGAGCGCGCGTTCCTCGTTGTAGACCGGCACCACGATGTCCACCGTGGTGGTGCTCAGGGAAATGGGTGCGGCGGCCGGAATCGTCGTCGCCTCGGCGGATCTTGGCATCGCCTCTCGTTTCCTTCCAAGGAGGTCGAAATGCGTGCGGGGGAGTGGAACGACCGGTCCGGATTACTGTGCCAGCTCGCCCCTGGCCGCCCCAACCCCCTAATTGCGCACCCGTTTCCCCCCTTACCGCTGGACAGCAGCGCTTAAGGAAGACCCAAGCTTTCTTGCGTATTAATGCACGGCGGCGGTGAGCGCGGGCAGGGTGATGTTGCGCCCGGTGACCAGTGCGACCGTCGTGCCGCGCGATTCCGCTTTGCCCGCAAGCAAAGCGGCCACCGCCGTGGCTCCGGCGCCCTCGGCGGCCACGCCGCGCCCGGCGAGCAGGTACCGCATACCCGCACGGATTTCCGCTTCGGTGACGGTGACCAGTTCGTGCACGTGCGCGGCGACCAGTCCGACGGTGACCGAGCCGGGTTCCACCCCGCCCGCGATGCCGTCGGCGATGGTCTCACCGATCGGGACGCCGACCACCCGGCCCGCGCGAACGCTCGCCGACACCGCGGTCGAGCGCTCGGCTTCGACCCCGATGATCCGAACGTCTTCTCGCCCGGCCGCCCACAACCCGAGCCCGGACGCCAGCCCGCCACCACCGATCGGGCACACCACGGTCATCGGCCCGGAAACCTGCTCGTCGAGTTCGCCGCCGATCGTGCCCTGACCCGCGATCACATCCGGATCGTTGTACGGCGAAAGGAAATGCGCGCCATTCGCGGCGAGTTCCAATGCATGCCGTTCGGCGTCGTCGTAGGAAGTGCCCACTTCGACCAGTTCGACGTCGAACCCGCGAAGCGCGGCGACCTTGGCCGGTGAGGCGTTGCCGGGGACGACCACGGTGGCGCGGCGGCCGAGCAACTTGGCCGCGTAGGCGACCCCGAGACCGTGGCTGCCCGCGGACGCGGTCACCGGGACGACGTGCTCGGGCAGCGCGGTCAACGCGTTGAGCGCACCGCGGACCTTGAACGCGCCGGTCGGTTGCAGGGACTCGAGTTTCAGCGAGATCCCGTCGTCGCCCGCGACCAGCGGCGTCGGGGCGAGCCCGGCGGAGATGGTGCGCCAGGCGCGGTTCAGGTCCTCGCGATCCGGTGTGCGCACTCGGCGGGTCCCCATGTCCAAAGGTTAGGCGGGAATTCCCGGCCGTGCCGGGCACCGGCAACGGCCGCGCGCCCTTGCCACAACCGTCCGGTGTCGCGGCCGAACGACCACAGCAACGCGGCGAGCGCCGCCGCGGCGACGACCACGGAAAGCAGGTCCGGCAGCACCCGTGCGGTCACCACGAGCAGCACGACACCCTGGACCGCGCACACCGCCTTGCGCCACAGGTTCGGCGGCAGTTCCGCCCGCAGCCACGACGCGAACCACGAAGCCGCGACGAACAGGTACCGCATCGCACCGATGACCAGCACCCATGGCCCGGTCACCACGGCCGCCGACACGCTGAGCACCAGGATCAGGAAGGCGTCGACCTCCATGTCGAACCGGGCGCCGAGCGCCGACTCGCTGCCGGTGCGCCGCGCCACCTGGCCGTCCACCGCGTCCAGCGCGAGCGCGACCGAGGCGAGGACCACCAGCAACGCGGTGTGCGCGGTCGACCCGGTCACCACGGCTTCGGCCACGAGCAGCACCACACCGCCGACGAGCGCCGCTCGCCCGACGGTGACCCGGTTCGCCGGTCCGAGGTCCCACGGCGAGCCGAAGGCCGTCGTGAGCGCACCCCACATGACCGCGGTGTAGGCGGCCGCGGCCAGCCAGGCCACCGGCCCGGCGCCCACGTGCCCGCCGAGTGTGGTGAGCACCACCAATTGTCCGAGCAGCCAGCCCGCCGCCTCGCGGCCCAGTGGGAACGCAGTCGTGTGCATCGGTCCTCCCTCAACCCGTCACCCAGTCCACGTACCACGGGGTCGAACGGTTCAAGCCGGGCCGGACCCGCCGTTCGCGGCCTATCCTGGCGAGGCGATCTTCGAACCGAGGAGGACCATGCACCGCGCCTTCTGGCTCCGCGCCCCGGGGGAGGCCGAACTCCGGCCGGTCGACGTGCCGCCACCCGGCGAGGACGAGGTGCTGGTCCGTACCCTCTTCTCCGGGGTCAGCCGCGGTACCGAGACCCTCGTCTTCCGCGGTCAGGTGCCCGAAAGCCAGCACCAGGTGATGCGGGCGCCCTTCCAGGACGGCGACTTCCCCGCGCCGGTGAAGTACGGCTACCTCAACGTCGGCGTGGTCGAACAGGGCCCGGCGCACCTGCGCGGCCGGACCGTCTTCTGCCTCTACCCGCACCAGACCGCCTACGTGGTCCCGGCGACCGCGGTGACCCCGGTGCCGGACACCGTCCCGCCGGGGCGCGCGATCCTGGCGGGCACGGTGGAGACCGCGGTCAACGCGGTCTGGGACGCCGGGCCGCAGGTCGGCGACCGCATCGCGGTGGTCGGCGGCGGCATGGTCGGCTGCTCGGTGGCCGCGATCCTGGCCGGGTTCCCCGGTGCGCGGGTGCAGCTCGTCGACGCCGATCCGGCGCGCGCGAGCGTGGCCGACGCGCTGGGTGTCGACTTCGCCACACCGGAGGAAGCCGCCGGGGACAACGATCTCGTGATCCACGCGAGCACCACCGAACGCGGGCTGGCGCGCTCGCTGGAACTGCTCACCACCGACGGCGTGGTCGTCGAGCTGAGCTGGTACGGCGAAAGCCGGGTTTCCCTGCCGCTGGGGGAGTTCTTCCACTCGCGGCGGCTGACCATCCGCGGCAGCCAGGTCGGGGTGGTGTCCCCGGCTCGGCGCACCCGCAACTCCTACGCGGACCGCATGGCGCTGGCGCTGGACCTGCTCGCCGACGCCCGGTTCGACGCCCTGATCACCGGGGAAAGCCCCTTCGGCGAGCTGCCAGAGGTGCTGCCCCGGCTGGCCGCCGGCGACCTGCCGGCGTTGTGCCACCGCATCGTCTACCCAGGAGGGTGAGCCTTGTTCAGTGTGAACGTCCGCGGCCACATCATGGTCGCCCACAGCTTCCGCGGTGAGGTGTTCGGCCCGGCGCAGCAGTTGCACGGCGCGACCTTCGTGGTGGACGCGACCTTCCGGCGAGCCGAACTGGACGCGGACAACATCGTCGTGGACATCGGCCTGGCCACCGAGGAACTGGGTGCCGTGCTCGGCGAGCTGAACTACCGCAACCTCGACGAGGTGCCGGAGTTCGCCGGGATCAACACCTCCACCGAGTTCCTGGCGAAGGTGATCGCCGACCGCCTGGCGGACAAGGTGCACGCGGGCGCGCTGGGCGAAGGCGCGCGCGGGCTGGGCGGGATCACCGTGACCCTGCACGAATCCCATGTGGCGTGGGCGAGTTACGAGCGCTCGCTGTGAGCACGGTCCACGTCGTGCTGCCCGGCGACGTCGACGACCCGCGGGTGCCCAGCGGAGGCAACAACTACGACCGCCGGGTCTGCGACGGCCTGCGTGAGCTGGGCTGGCGGGTGCACGAATCGGCGCTCGTCGGCAGCTGGCCCGAGCCGGACGACGAGGCGTGCGACCGTCTGGCGAGCTTGCTCACCAGCTTGCCGGCGGGCGCGCTGGTGCTGCTCGACGGGCTCGTCGCGTGCGGCGTGCCCGAGATCATCATCCCGCACGCCGGCCGGCTGCGGCTGATCGTGTTGATGCACCTGCCGTTGATGGTGGAGCACCCCGCGCTGGACCGTCTCGAACGAACCACCCTGCACGCGGTGACCGCGGTCGTCGCGACCAGTGACTGGGCCGCGCGGCAGCTCGCCTGCCACCACGGCCTCGCGCACGTCAGCGCCGTGCCGCCGGGCACGGACCTCGCGCCGATCGCCTCCGGCTCCGATGGTGTGCGGCAGTTGCTCTGCCCGGCCGCGGTGACCCCGCGCAAAGGTCAGGACCTGCTGGTGCAGGCGCTCGCGCAGGTCGCCGACCTGGACTGGCACTGCCGGTGCGTCGGCACGACCTCACGCGACTCCGCCTATGCCGCCGAGGTGGCGGAACTGATCACCGAACGCGGCCTCGATGAGCGGATCACCCTGTCCGGACCGCGATCAGGGGCGGAACTGGCCGCCGAGTTCGAGCGGGCGGACCTGGTCTTGCTGAGCTCCCGCGCGGAGACCTTCGGCATGGTCATCACCGAAGCGCTCGCCCGCGGCATCCCCGTGCTCGCGACCGACGTCGAGGCCATTCCGGACACGGTCGGCACCGCGTCGGACGGGAGCGTGCCCGGCTTGCTCGTGCCACCCGACCCGGGAGAACTGGCGAAGGCACTGCGTTCGTGGCTCACCGACGGCCCGTTGCGCGAGCGGCTGCGCGAGTCGGCCTACGCCCGCCGCGCCACGCTCGCCGGCTGGGACCACACCGCGAGGAAGCTCGCCCACATCCTGGAGCACGCATGAGTTTCTCGACGGAATGGCTGGCACTGCGGGAACCGGCCGACGCCGCCGCCCGCGCGGAAGAACTGCTGGAACCGCTGCTGGAGCGCCTGACCGCGCCACTGCACATCCGCGACCTGGGCTGCGGCACCGGATCGATGGCCAGGTGGCTGGCCGGAAAGCTGCCCGGCCCGCAGCACTGGACCCTGCACGACCGCGACCCCGCGCTGCTGGCCGAAGCCGCCGGCCGTATGCCGGAAGGCGTCACGGTGAGCACGGCACGCGGTGACGTGACGAACCTCAGCGCGGCCGATTTCGCCGGGACCTCGCTGGTCACCACGTCCGCGTTGCTCGACCTGCTGACCGTCGACGAGGTCGCCGCACTGGCCACGGCCTGCGCGGGTGTGCCCGCACTGCTGACGCTCTCCGTGCTCGGCGAGGTCGAACTGACGCCGGCCGATCCCTTGGACGCCGACCTGACCGCCGCCTTCAACGCACACCAGCGGCGGGTCGAACAGGGCAGGCCGCTGCTCGGGCCGGACAGCGTGGCGGTCGCCGCGGAAGCATTCGGCAGGCACGGCGCCACCGTCCGGGTCGCCGCGAGCGACTGGCGGCTGGGTGCGCCGGAGGCCGCTTTGGCGGCCGAGTGGCTCACCGGCTGGGTGGGCGCGGCCGTCGAACAGGAACCCGCGCTCGCCCCCGCGGCCGGGCGCTACCTGCGCGAGCGGCTGGCTTCGTGCGCGGCCGGTGAGCTGCGCGTCGCCGTGCGCCACCAAGACCTACTGGTACTGCCGCCGAAGTGATCGAACACGTGGACGCCATCCCCGATCTTGGTTAGCGTGTAGCCGGGGCTGGAGTGATGATGAGGAGTTGTTGTTGATGCGCGATCATGCCATCGAGTTCGAGGACATCGCCGAAGCCGATCTCATGACCAGCCGGGGCAAATTCCGCACGGTCGCATTCCGGGATTCGGGCGACGAACACCTCGCACTGGTGCTCGGTGAGCTGTGGCAGCAAGAGGACGTCCTCGTCCGCGTCCATTCCGAATGCGTCACCGGTGACATTTTCTCGGCGAAGCGCTGCGAATGCGGGGACCAGCTCGGCGCGGCACTGGACATGATCGTGCAGCGGGGCCGCGGTGTGCTGGTCTACCTGCGTGGACACGAGGGCCGGGGGATCGGGCTGGTGGCCAAGGTGCGCACGCACGTGCTGCAGGACGAACAGGGACTGGACACCGTGGATTCGGCCACCTCGCTCGGCCTCCCGGTGGACGTCCGTGATTTCGGTCCCGCCGCGCGCGTGCTCAAATACCTCGGTGTGCGCACGGTCGAGCTGTTGTCGAACAACTCCGGCAAGATCGACGCACTGGAATCGTCCGGAATCGGAGTTTCCGCCCGCGTACCATTGCTGATCCAGGCGACCGATCACAATATCCGTTACCTCACCGCGAAACGGGATCGGCTCGGCCACGATCTGCCGCACCTCGATTCCGTGGTGAACGGCTTGGCCGGCCGGGCCAGCAGCTGATGGGTGAGCAGGCACACCTGGAACCGGTGGCGGCCGAAGCCCTCGACCGGGCCGCGCGGATCATCGGTTCCCGCATTCCGGACACCGTGACGCTCAAAGGTGATCGCGATCTGGTCACCGACGTCGACCTCGCGGTGGAGGACGCGGTCCGCGAGTTCCTGGCCGCCGAAACCCCGGAAATCGGCTTCCTCGGCGAAGAACACGGCCACAGCGGGCCCGATGGCCGATGGTGGGTGCTGGACCCGGTGGACGGCACCTCGAACCTCGCGCACGGCATCCCGCTGTGCGGGGTCGCGCTCGGCCTGGTGGACGGCGGGCGCGGGGTACTGGCCGCGATCGACCTGCCGTTCCTCGGCACCCGCTACACCGCGGTCGAAGGCGGTGGCGCGTTCGCCGGCGACCAGCCGATCCGGATCGCCGACGTGGACCGGATGTCCGACGCGGTGCTCTCGGTCGGCGACTTCGCGGTGGGCGAGGGCGCGGAGGAGAAGAACCGCGTGCGGCTGGGCCTGCTGGCCCGGCTCGGCGCGCGGGCGCACCGGATCCGCATGCTCGGCAGCGCGGCGATCGACCTGGCGTGGGTCGCGCACGGCAAGCTGGCGGGCACGGTGATCCTGTCGAACCTGCCGTGGGACACCGCCGCCGGCGTGCTGCTCGTGCGTGAAGCCGGTGGCCTGGTGCTCGACTCTGACGGCAGCGAGCACACCGTCGACTCGGCCGCGACCATCGCGGTGGGGCCCGCGCTGCACGCCGAGCTCCTCGAACTGCTGCGGCAGGCCGAACGCGATTGAACCGTCCGGCGGCACCTCCCGTGGTGCTGGGTGCCGGGGTGCACCGCCGCGGCGGGAGGAGGGTGGACGATGACCGCCGCAGTGCACACACCCGCGTTGCCCGATGCGGGCAAGCGCGTGCTCTGGACGTGGGCTCGCCTGCTCGCGGGAGCCGCACTCCTCGGATTCCTGTGCTGGCAGCTCGGCACCGGCGCCCTGCTGGACGGGCTGCGCGCGGTGACCGTGTCCGCGGTGGCCACCGCGCTGGGGATCGGCTTGCTGACCACCGTGTTCAGTGCCTCCCGCTGGGTGCTGATCGCCCGCAGCCTGGGCCTGCGCCTGCCACTCGGTGCCGCCGTCGCGTCGTACTACCGCGCGTTGTTCCTCAACGTGGTGCTGCCCGGGGGAGTGCTCGGCGACGTGCACCGCGCTGTCCGGCACGGCAAGGACGAAGGTGACGTCGGTCGCGGGGTGCGGGCCGTGGTGCTCGAACGCACCGGCGGTCAGGTGGTGCTCATCGCCGCCGGGGTCGCCGTCCTGACCGCGCAGCCGACGCTGGTCCCCGCGCAGGCCCGCGAGGTCATCACCACGATCGGGATCGCGCTGGTGCCGGTGGTCCTGTGCTTGCTCGCCGTCGCGCCGGTGGTGGCCCGGCGGTGGGCGGACAGCGGGTCGAAGTGGCGGCGCGGCACCGCCGCCACCGTCGCCGACCTGCGCACCGGGCTGCTGTCCCGGCGGACCTGGCCGGGGGTGCTGGGCTTCTCCGCGGCCGCGCTGGCGGGGCACCTGACGTTGTTCCTGGTGGCCGCACGTGTGGCGGGCACCGACGCCCCGATCACCCAGCTGCTGCCGATCTTCCTGCTGGCACTGCTGGCGATGGGCCTGCCGGTCAACGTCGGCGGCTGGGGTCCGCGCGAAGGCGTCACCGCGCTGACCTTCGGCGTGGCCGGTCTCGGCGCGGCGCAGGGTTTGACCGTGGCCGTGGTGTACGGCCTGTTGAGCGCGGTGGCCAGCCTGCCCGGTGCCGGAGTGCTGGCGTTCGGCTCACGCCGATCAGCGGCTCCGGCTTCGCTCGAGCGCGTCGAGGCAGTCCCCGAACGCCTCGACGAGCCGGTCGAGCACGTCCCGGCCCTTGGCGGCGGTCGCCAGTGACGGCCTGCCGACCACCCCGCTCTCGGTGTACGCGGAGAGGCCCAGGGTGAGCAGGTCGCGCCGGTCCTCGGCGAGTTCGTCGGCGGTCTCGTAGCCGGGGCGGACCAGGTCCGGGTGGGCGTGCAGCAGGATCGAGGTCTCCAGCTCACCGGCGTGCATGTCGCTGTAGGCACTGGTTTCCAGCCCGGCCGCGGCGCGCACGTCGTCCCAGCACTCGGAGCTGGGGAACAGCGCCAGCCCGGCCGACTGCTGCACGATGTTGCTCAGCACGTAGTTGCCGCCGTGCCCGTTGATCAGCACCAGTTTCTCGATGCCGCTCGCCCGCAGCGAAGTCGCCACGTCGTCGACGATGTGGAACAGCGTGGTCGCCGAGATGCTGACCGTGCCCGGCCAGGCGGCGTGCTCGTGGGAACAGGAAATGGTGACCGGCGGTAACCGCAGCACCGGGTGCGCGGCCGCCACCGCCTCCGCGATCGTGCAGGCGATCACCGTGTCCGTGGCCAGCGGCAGGTGCTCCCCGTGCTGTTCGTGGCTGCCGATCGGCAGCACCGCCACCTCCGCCCCGGCGGCCTCGGCCGCGGTGTGCGTCGGGATCACCAGCACCTCCACTGTGGACACCGGGGACGAAAAAACCCCAGGCCGCAACAAAGCCGCCTGGGGTTTTCCGGAAGTGCGCCATCAGGGACTCGAACCCCGAACCCGCTGGTTAAGAGCCAGCTGCTCTGCCAATTGAGCTAATGGCGCCGGGCGGGTTTCCTGCTCTCCCGCACCAACGAGAGAAACTTTAGCACGCGGTTCTGAGCCCCTTCGCGGGGGTCCCCCGAAGCGAGTTCGACCCAGTTCAGCGGTCCCGCACACACGCCGGAACCCGGTCGGGCACACTGTAGCCGGACACTTGGGGCATTCTTCTAGTCGAAATGGACGGTCTTCCATGAGCGGTCGGGGCGGAGTGGGGCGTCGCCCGATTACGGGGCGTTCCGGAGTGCGGTTGTCGCTGCTGGCGGTCGCGGCCGGACTCATCATCTCGGGTTGTACATCCTCGCCGGGTGCCGAACCCGGTCCTGGGGGCCAAGATGCCCCGAAAGAGACCTCGACGGCCCCGCCGAAGCCGGTTTCGCTGGCGCTGACCCCGGCCCAGGGCGCGGCGGACGTGGCCCCCGGTGAACCGGTGCGGGTCAACGCCACCGACGGCAAGATCAACGACGTCAAGCTGATCAACGCCGAGGGCAAGCCCGTCGCGGGCCAGCTCGCGCCGGACGGCGCCGGCTGGGTGTCGAGCGAGCCGCTCGGCTACGGCAAGAGCTACACCCTGACCGCGACCGGCACCGGAACCAACGGCCAGCCGTCCACTTCGACCTCCGCTTTCAACACCGCGAAGCCGGCCAGGCAGACCACCGTGTCGATCAACGCGCAGGAAGGCGAGACGGTCGGTGTCGGCATGCCGATCATCTTCACCTTCGGCATGAAGGTGACCGACAAGGCCGCGGCCGAGAAGGCGCTGGAGGTCAAGTCGGAGCCGCAGGTCGAGGGCGCGTTCCACTGGTTCAGCGACACCTCGGTGATCTGGCGGCCGAAGGACTACTGGCCCTCGGGCACCAAGGTCTCGGTGAAGGCGGCGGTGTACGGCAAGAACCTGGGCGGTGGCACCTACGGCAAGGAGGACCGCGCGGCGAACTTCACCATCGGCGACAAGCTGGTGGCGGTGGCCGACGGCGGGACCTTCCAGATGAAGGTGTCGATCAACGACCAGGAAGCCAAGGTCATGCCGATCTCGATGGGCAAGAAGTCCTCGAGCACGCCGAACGGCAACTACACGGTGATGAGCGAGCACAACGGGTACACGATGGACTCGAGCACCTACGGCGTGCCGACGGACAGCTCGGCGGGGTACCGCACCTTCGTGCAGTACGCGGTCCGCATGTCGAACAGCGGCATCTTCTACCACTCGGCGCCGTGGTCGGTGGGTTCGCAGGGCAAGCGCAACGTCAGCCACGGCTGCATCAACCTGTCCACCGAGAACGCGAAGTGGTTGATGGACACCTCGAAGAAGGGTGACATCATCACCGTCCTGAACGGCGGCCCGCAGACCCTCGCCGCCACCGACGGCTGGTCCGTCTGGCAGATGTCCTGGGACGACTGGAAGTCCGGCGGCCAAAAGAACTAACCCCACACGCGACGGGCCCCGCACCACATCCCCGGTGCGGGGCCCTTCACGTGTGTTTTGGTGACTACCAAGAGCAGAAGCCGACCGCCGGGAGCAGAAGCCGACCACTGCATGGGGGTCCAGGGGGCTCCGCCCCCTGGCGGGGGCCCGGGGGTCCGACCCCCGAAAAAACAACAAAACCCCAGCGTGGGGAAGGGACGAAGTCCCTGACCACGCTGGGGCACTCGGGGTGAGTGACGGGGCTTGAACCCGCGACCTCCTGGACCACAACCAGGTGCTCTGCCAGCTGAGCTACACCCACCGTGCGAGGCGTTCTGGCGATCACCTCGACTGGAACCATCCTAGCGTGCCCCTCAAGCGGGTTATCCGCGGGGCCGCTTCAGCACTTCGGCGGCTGCCGCGCGGGCTTGTTCCGTGGTGGGCCCGGGTTGTGGCACGAACGCGACGCGCCGGTAGTAGTCGAGTTCGCCGATGGATTCCTTGATGTCGGCGAGTGCGCGGTGGGCTAGGCCCTTCTCCGGCTTGGCGTAGTAGATCCGCGGGTACCAGCGCCGGACGAGTTCCTTCACCGAGGACACGTCGACCATCCGGTAGTGCAGGTGGGCGTCGAGCGCGGGCATGTCGCGCACGATGAAGCCGCGGTCGGTGGCGATGGAGTTCCCGGCGAGCGGAGCGGTGTTCGGCTCCGGCACGTGCGCCCGGACGTAGTCGAGCACCTGCTGCTCGGCTTCCTCGAGGGTGACCGTGGACCGGCGCACCTCCTCGGTGAGCCCGGACCGGGCGTGCATCTCGCGGACCACGTCGGGCATGTTGGCGAGTGCTTCCTCGTCCGCGTGGATGACGAGGTCGAGACCTTCGCCGAGGACGTTCAGCTCCGCGTCGGTGACGAGGGCCGCGATCTCGATCAAGGCGTCCTTGGCCAGGTCGAGGCCCGTCATCTCGCAGTCGATCCAGACAAGACGATCGTTCACCCGGGCACCCTAACTCTTCCGGGGCACTTTCGCGGGCGCGACCTGCGGTTCCGCGTGCCGCGAGGTGGTTGGTGGTGATCAAGACGCCGCGAAAGCCTGACACAGGCTGTCAGGTATCCCTGCCAGGCTGCCCGCGGAGCACAACACAAGGGAGCAGCAGCCATGCCGAAGATCACCGCCGCCTTCACCGTGGACACCTGGGAGCCGTCGTCGCTCGACGAGGCCGAGGGCGCCGAACTGGGTCAGGTGCGCCTGAGCAAGACGTTCACCGGTGCGGTGGAGGGCACCAGTTCGGTCACCATGCTCAGTGCCATCAGCGGATCCGCGCAGGCGTACGTGGCGTTCGAGCGGTTCAGCGTGTCGATCGACGGGCGCAAGGGCGGTTTCGTAGTGCAGCACGCGGCGTTCGACGACAGCTTCGAGCTGAAGATCCTGCCCGGTTCCGGGGTCGGCGAACTGGCGGGGATCACCGGCTCGGCGATGGTCACCAAGCACGAGGACGGCAGCCACACGCTGGACCTCGACTACGAGCTCGCCGATTGACAAGAAAACTTGTCGGTGAGACCGTGGGCGGATGAACGAGATCGCGGTGATCGACGACGCCGAGGCCGCCGGCGCGTCGCTGGACCCGATGCGCGCCCGGCTGCTCGCCGAGCTGGCCGAGCCCGGCTCGGCCACCACCCTGGCCAAGAAGCTCGGCCTGGCCCGGCAGAAGATCAACTACCACCTGCGTTCGCTGGAGCAGCACGGGCTGATCTCGCTGGTGGAGGAGCGCCGCAAGGGCAACGTCACCGAGCGGGTGCTGCGCGCCACGGCGTCCTCCTACGTCATCTCGCCGAGCGTGCTGGGCGCGGTCGAGCCCGATCCGAGCCATTCGCCGGACAGGCTGTCCGCGCGGTGGCTGCTCGCGGTGGCCTCGCGCCTGGTCCGCGACGTCGGTGAGCTGCTCACCGGCGCCCAGCGGGCGGGCAAGAAGCTGGCCACCTTCACCATCGACGGGGACGTCCGCTTCGCCTCCGCCGCGGACCGGGCCGCCTTCGCCGAAGAACTCGCCGAAGCGGTCACCTCCCTGGTCTCCAAGTACCACGACGACTCCGCCGAAGGTGGCCGCACGCACCACCTCGTCGTCGCTGTCCACCCGGAGCTGAAGAAGCCACCGGCGTGAGAAAGCGGGTGGACCGCCCCCGTCGCGATCCACCCGCTTCTCCCCACCCCCTCGGTCAGCCCTGTTCGATGCTTTCGACGATCTTGACCGCGTCGTTGATCGGGATGGCGAACCCGATCCCCACGCTCCCGCCCGAAGACGGCGAGTAGATCGACGAGTTGATCCCGATCACCTCGCCGTTCGCGTTGACCAGCGGCCCACCCGAGTTGCCCTGGTTGATCGAGGCGTCCGTCTGGATCGCGGTGTAGCTCGGCCCCTGCTGCGAACTGGTCCGCCCGATCGGTGACTGCTGCTGTTCCTGTTGCCCCACATCGGAAAGCTCACGCCCGACCGCGCTCACGATGCCCGAGGTCACCGTGTTCTGCAGACCGGCGGGCGACCCGATGGCCACCACTTCGGACCCCACCTGCACCTGGCTCGAGTCACCGAGCTTGGCCGCGGTCAGCCCGCTCGCGTTCTTCGCCTGCAGCACCGCGATGTCGGCCTTGCTGTCCGAGCCCAGCACGGTCGCCTGGTACTTCGTGCCGTCGGACAGGGTGATCGTGACGTCCCCGCCGGCGCCTTCGACCACGTGCGCGTTGGTCAGGATCCGGCCGTCGGACGAGAGGACGACCCCGGAGCCGATCGCCTCGCCCTCGCGGGTGGTCACGTTGACCTGCACCACGCTCGGCAGCACCTGCTGCGCGACGGAACTGACGTCCGCCCCGGAGTTCGAGACGGTCTGGCCGGTGGCGGTGCCCACCGCGCTGGTGGTGGTGCTCGCCGGGGCGCCGTCGGTCAGGCCGACGAGCGTGGCCCCGCCGACGCCACCGACCAGTGCGGCGGCGACGGCGGCCGCGCTCACCAGCACGGCGAGGCGTTTCGGCTGGCGCGCGGGCGCCGGGGGCGCCGGGTAGAACGGCGTCGCGGCTGGCTGCTCGTGCTGCTGCGGGGTGAACAACGGGTTCTGCCGGTTCTCGTCCATGCACCCAGGTTCGCGCCCGAGCTTGTGAGCAACCTGTGGATTGCCCGGGGTCTTTTCTGAGAAGAATCAGCTGAGAAAACCCTGTGTTCAGGCGAAGAAAGCGGGTACGTCCAGCGCGCCACCCGCCGCCGCGAACTCCTCCGCCACCGCTTCCCGCAAGTTCGCGTCGGCCAGGTAGTCCGCCGCGGTCAGTGCCAACCCGAGTGCTCCGTCGACCACCGCGCGGTCCCCGGCCGGCGAAGCGGCGGCCGCGGCGAACTCCTTGGTGTGCAAGGCGACCGTCGGCTCGGAGACGGCGAGCATCGGGTGGATGGCCGGCATCCGGTAGCTCAGGTTGCCCAGGTCCGTCGAGCCGGTGAGGAACTCCGGGACGATGCCGGTCGGCAACGGCTTGCGGCCGCAACCCTCCTGGTTGACCGCCCACCGCCCGGCCAGCGCGCTGTTGAACCGGATCGGCAGGTACGGCGGCTGCTCGTCCCAGGTCAGCTCCACTCCGCAACCGGTCAGTTCGGCCGCGCCCCTGGCGATCGCGGTCATCCGCTCCGCCAGGTCGCGCAGCGTCTCCGGGCGGCCGGAACGCAGGTAGAACAGCAGCGCCGCGCGATCGGGCACCACGTTCGGCCGGGCGCCACCGTCGGTGAACACGCCGTGCACGCGATCGGTGCCGGGCAGGTGCTGGCGCAGCGCCGCCACGCCCTGGTAGGCGGCCACGGCCGCGTCGAGCGCGTTGCGGCCCATGAACGGCTGCGCCGAGGCGTGCGCGGCGACCCCGTGGAAGACCATCTCCAGCTGCCGCCTGCCGAGGAACGGGTGCATCGCGATGTCGTGGCTGAACGGGTGGAGCATGAGCACCGCGTCCACGTCGTCGAAGACCCCGGCCCTGGCCATGGTTTCCTTGCCACCACCGCCTTCTTCGGCCGGTGTGCCGAACAGCGAGACCCGGCCGCCGAGGCGCTCGGCGACCGCCGCCGCGCCGAGGAAGCCACCGGCTGCGGTGGCGCAGATGATGTTGTGCCCGCACCCGTGGCCGATGCCCGGCAGCGCGTCGTACTCGGCGAGCAGCGCGATGTGCGGGCCGCCGCTGCCGACGGTCGCGCCGAGGGCGGTGTCCAGCCCGCCGACGCCGACGGTCGCCTGGTGACCGTGGTTCTGCAGGAGTTCCGCGAGCGCCCGCACCGACCGCGTCTCCGCGAAGCCTTCCTCCGGGTGCGCGTGCAGGTCCTGGCTCAGCGCCACGAGGTCCTGCGCGAGGTCGTCGATCAGGCCGCTGACCTCGGTGCGGATCTCCTCGGGCACGCCCTGGTGCGGCGAGCCGAGTGGTTCGGCGGCGGCGACCGCGTCCGCGGTGTCGGCGACGATCGCGCGGAGGTAGGCCTCGTCGGGCTGGCTGGGGCTAGCGTGGTGGGGAGCCGTCATTCCCGCATGCTAATCCGCGTGGCGCCGACGATCTGGGTGACGCCGGAGTAGCGCTCGCTGATCTCGGTGAACCCGCGTCGGCGCAGCTTGGCCCCGATCTCGCCGCGGTCGAACATACGCTGGCCGCTGGCGAGGCCGATCAACTCGTCCAGGCCGCGCAGAGGCTGCCAGGTGTGCCGCGCGCTGGTCAGCAGGGCCAGCCGCCCGCCCGGCTTCAGCACCGAGGCGAAGGAATCCAGCGCGGCGTCCGGATCGGCGAACATGTGCAGTGCGGCGAAACAGCACACGGCATCCACAGTGGACGGCCGCAGGGGCAGGTGCACGGCGTCCGCTCGCAGGTAGGCGACCGATTCGGGACCGCCGGCCCGGACGGCGCGCGCCAGCATCGTGCGCGAGCCGTCCAGGCCGACGGCGAGCCCGGTGCGACCGGCCGCTTCACCGAACGCCCTGGTGAAGCGGCCGGTCCCGCACGCCACGTCGAGCACCACCTGTCCGGGCCGCAACCGCAGCAAGTCGGTGGCGAGGTCGACCTCACCCGCCATGCTCGGGCCGGTCAGGCCCTTCGCGATCCGGCCCAGCCCCGGCCGCCAGTACCGCTCGTAGACCGCGGACACCAGGCCCACGCTCATCAACCGCTGCGCCGGCCCGGTCGGCGGGCCGGCCTGCGCGCGGTCGCCGAGCAGGTCCAGGTAGTCGCCGGTGGTCCGGGCAGGCGGTGCTTCGAGCAGTTCGAGCACGCGGGACTGGCTGGTCGGCATGGCGGTCTCCCGGGTGAGTTGGGATACCGACAGTATGTCAACGACCGTCGCCGCGCAAAGCCTTCGGCAGCGGGGGCCAGTGCAGGCTGCGGTCGGCGGCGAGGTGCCGCGCCAACGCGGCCCAGTCGGACGGCGGCACGGTCGCCGCCGGGCGCTCGGGATCGATGCCGTTCACCTTGAGCAGGCGGTGGGGCTTGCGCCCGAGGAAGGCGACGGCGGTCCGCGCCGGTGCGCGCGGGGTCCGGTAGGCCGCCTGCAGGAGTGTCCACAGTGCTCGGTCGGCGAGCTTGTCCGGCTTGCCGCGCCGCCGGACGGTGAGGTGGGCCGAGTCCACCTTCGGGGCCGGGCTGAAGTGCCTGGCCGGGATGCGCCGCACCAGCCGCAGCTCGAACCTCGCGGCCCACCAGGCGATTTCGAGGTCGCGCGGGGTGGCGGCGCTGAGTCGTTTCGCGAAGCCCCATTCGACGATCAGCGCGGCCCGGTCCAGCGCCGAGGCGGTCGGGCTGAGCAGCCGCCGCATGAGGGCGGTGGACACCGCGTACGGGATGCTCGCCACGACGGTGAATCTCCTGCGGGGCAGGGAAAAGGTACGTGCGTCGGCCGGGATGACCCGGACGTTGCCGGAGTCGGCGAGCCGGTCGCGCAGCCTGTCGGCGAACTCGGGATCCCGTTCCACGGCAAGGATTTCGGCGCCGGTCCGGGCCAGCGGCGCGGTGATCGCACCGAGGCCCGCGCCGAAGTCGACCACCAGATCCGACGGCGTGATCTTCGCCGAGCGGACCAGTTCGTCGGCGATCCGGGGCGCGGCGAGGAAGTGGACGCCGGAGGGGTTGGGGGCGGGGTGTTTCCGGGCAGGATGGCAGAACCCGTTGGCGGGCATGGTCGCTCCACGTCAAGACGAAGGAAGGCGTGCGAGGGCACGCGAGGACGTCGAGACGCGGCGACCGGAAGTGGGGTCGCGCGGACGATCAGGCGCGGGTGATCAGCGCCTGGTGCTCAGTGAAGAGAGATGGCCGCCGCGTCAGGCGCGCCGCGGCCGAGGCCGGGCGATCGCTGCGCAGCAGATGTACAAAGCTCCCATGGCCACGAAGCTAACAGCGTGCGCAACCGGTTTTCCGCGCGGAACTGTCGGGGGTGCGCGCTAGCGTCGGCATCGGCGAGGAAGGGGAGGTACCGATGTCGCCGATCACCCGCTGGCGCCCTGGTGCGACCGCGAAGATCACTCCACGCGGCCCGTTCGACCTGCGGGCCTCGATGCGGTTCCTGGAAGGCTTCGTGCCCGCCGGGCGCCCCGACGCGGCGGGGGAGCCGGGCACCCTGCGCCTGGCCTTCCCGGTGGACGGCTGCTGGCGGCCCGCCGGCGTGGTCGCCCGCCAGCACGCCGACGGCGTCGTCGAACTGGAAGCCGACGGCGAGTCGGCCGCCGAAGCCTGCCGCCAAGCCGAACGCATCCTCTCCCTCGATTTCGACACCACCGCGTTCCTCGAGTCGGTCCGCCGCGACAAGATCGCCGCTCGCCTGGCCGCCGCCGCCCCGGGCCTGCGCCCGGTGCTGTTCCACTCGCCCTACGAGGCGGCCTGCTGGGCGATCATCGGCCAGCGCCTCCGTACGGTGCAGGCGGCGGGCATCAAGCGGCGGATCGCCGAGCGCCACGGCCACCGCCGCACGGTCGACGGCCACTCGATCTGCTCGTTCCCCGCCCCGGAAGCCCTGCGATCGCTGGAGCGTCCACTGGGCCTGCCGGAGACAAAGGTGAAGCAACTGCGCATCCTCACCGGCGCCGCCGAAGAGGGCCAGCTGGACGCCGCGCGCCTACGGGCCCTACCCGCCGAAGAAGCCCTCACCCGCCTGCAGAAACTCCCCGGCATCGGCCCCTTCTCCGCCGAACTGATCCTCATCCGGGGCGTCGGCCACCCCGACGTCTTCCCCCGCCACGAACGCCGCCTGCACCAGGAAATGGCCCACGCCTACGCCGTCGACGCCGACGATGTCCCAGCCCTCGCCCACCTCGCCGACGCGTGGCGCCCGTACCGAAGCTGGGTCGCCTTCCTCTTCCGCGCCTCCGCCGCCCGCCGCGCCCCCGGAGCCGCCACTGCCTGACTTCCGACCGAACCGCTTCCAGCCCCCGTCACACCGATCCAACTCCCCGTGTGCTGAGGTGTGCCCGTGAACGTGGCCGATACCGACGGGCTCTGGGGACTCTTCGACGCCCAGCCGGATCCGCCTGGCCTGGTGGCGTTGATCACCGGCGCGGTCGCGCTGCTCCTGGTGGTCTCGGGCACCCCGTGGCGCCTCGCCCGCAATCTGGTGACGATCGTCCACGAGGCCGGGCACGCCTTCGCGGCGGTGCTGGTCGGGCGGCGCCTCCAGGGCATCCGGCTGCACTCGGACACCTCTGGCGTCACCGTCTCCCGCGGCAAGCCCACCGGCCCGGGCATGGTCCTCACCGCCCTCGCCGGTTACCCCGCGCCCGCGCTCCTCGGCCTCGCCTTCGCCGCGCTGATCGCCGCCGATCGCATCTCGATCCTGCTCGGCCTCGCCGCGCTCCTGCTCCTGGGCGTGCTGGTGATGATCCGCAACGTGTACGGCGCCTTCTCGGTGGTCGCCGCGGCGATCGGCCTCGGCGCCGTCGCACTGCTGGCTCCGCCCGGGGTGCAGGCCGTCTGCGTCTACGCGATCACCTGGTTCCTCCTGCTCGGTGGCGTTCGGCCGGTCTTCGAACTCCAGTCCAAGCGCCGCCGCGGCGCGGCCCGCGACTCCGATGTCGATCAGCTGGCCCGCCTCACCGGCGTCCCGGTGGCGTTGTGGCTGCTCGTGCTCGGTGTGCTCGCCTTCGGCAGCCTGTTCCTCGGCGGGAGCTGGCTGCTCGAACCCGTGCTCAGCTGAGTTCACGCGTGGGGCAAACTGGACACCTCTATTCGGATGTCCGGAGGGATTTGTCGTGAGCGATGAGGTGGCCAAGGCAGTCGAAGAGTGCGCGCGTGCGGCGAAGCGGGCCGCGCCGTCGCTGGCCGCCGCGCCGGATGAAGCGATCGACGCCGCCCTCACCGGCATGGCCGAGCGCCTGCTGTCCAACCGTGACGCCGTGCTCGAGGCCAACACCGCCGACGTGACCAAGGCCCGCGAAGAGGGCATGAGCGCCGGTCTGCTCGACCGCCTGACGATCACCGAAGAGCGGCTCACCGGCATGGCCGAGCAGCTGCGCCTGCTGGCCGCCGCGCCGCACCCCGAGCGCGTCCTCCCGCTGTCCACTTTGGAGGGTGGGCTCCGGCTGGTGGAGCGCAGGCGCCCGGTCGGCGTCATCGGCGCGAACTACGAAGCCCGCCCGAACGTGACCGTGGACGTGGCCTCCCAGCTGGTCAAGTCGCGCAACGCCGGTGTCCTGCGCACCGGTTCCGCCGCGCTCGGTTCCGCTCAGCGGCTGCTCGAAACGGTGATCGCACCCGCGCTGGCCGACGCCGGCATCGACCGCGACGCCGTGCAGCTCGTACCGCGCGCCGAGCGCCACGCGGCGGCTGCGCTGGTCGCGCAGCCCGACCTGATCCCGCTCGTCATCCTGCGGGGGAGCGGCGACAGCACCCGCGCGCTCGCCACCGAAGCCGCTCAGCACGGCGTGCGCACGCTCGCCCACGCCGACGGCGGTGGCGTGCTCTTCGTCGACGCGGACGCCGACCTGGAGAAGGTGCGCGACCTCGTCACGGGCAGCCTGGACCGGCTCGGCGTGTGCAACCGGCTGAACCTGCTGCTCATCGACGCGAACATCCACGACAAGGCGTGGCCCGTGGTCAGCGAAGCGCTGGCCGGTCGCGGGGTCACCGCGTCCCTGCCGCCGCACGAGCACGCCATCGGCTACGAATGGGCGCTGGACTCCGACCGCGAGGCCACTGTCACCGTGTCGACCGTGTCCGGGGTCGAGGAGGCCACCCGGATCGCCAACGAGCAGACCTCCGGACTCGCCGCCGGCATCGCCACCGAGAACGCCGGCACCGCCGAAGCCTTCTTCGACGGCTACACCGGCACGGGCGTCTTCTGGAACGCCCCCACGCGCCTGCTCGACGGCTTCAAGCTGCGCGGGGTCCCGGAAACCGGGATCAACCTGGACAAGGTGCCCGGCCCGCGCGGCCCGGTCACCTACACCGACCTCTACGTCCGCCAGTACGCCGTGCTCCCGGACGGCCGCTGATTCAACATTCAATTAATTGATGCGTTCGATGGCCACTGTGACATCGAACGCATCAGTGTGTCACCGAGCCTTCTCCAGGTAATTCTCCACTGCCTGGCGTACGATATGCGCCATACTCACGCCGCGTTTCCGGGCAATCTTTTCGGTTGCCTCGTAGGTGTCGCTGGAGACCCTGGTCCGCAGGTCCTTCCCCAGCGCGGTGACGCCCTGGGGCTGCGGTTCCCTACTGACGACCCGGGTCCCGACCCGGTTCGCCACGCCCTTGTCCGGCACCATGACTCCAATCAGATTCCATTCGACGGCCCCTGCACGGCCACAATAGTGGTGCCGGGTTATCCGTGGACCGAATTCAGCCGTGCGGGGCCAAGAAACGTCCGAATGGCGGGACCGGGGACCAGTGAGTTCATCATCGTGTGTGAATGAAATTCACGCATCCACACCCGAATCGACCCTGTCGGGCGGTAGACCGGGTCAGGAAGCGGCCGCGTCGACCTCGTCGACCGCGTCGAGCAGTTCCTCGACCGCCGGGTCGTCCACGGCTTCCTTGATGCACTGCCACAACTCCAAGTTCGCCAGCGCCCAGCGCGAGTACTCGGCGGCGGCTTCGGCGTTGTAGAAGTAGTAACCCTCGTCGTGCACGTCCCGCTGCTCACCGACGATCTTGTTCGCCAGTTCGCGCAGGCTGAGCCCGTTCTCGCGGAGGTACTTGTGCGCCAGTACGACCGGCGTCACGGGCAGCGCTTTGAACAGCGTGTCCGCGTCGCTGAGCGCCTGCGCTTCGAGTGAGATGTCCGGTCCGCGGTTGGCCATTTCGGCCTCGTCGATCAGCACGTCGATCCGCTGGGCCGCACCCAGCGGTACTCCGGCGTCGGCGAGCATCTGCATCCGCAGCCCACTGCCTTCGGCGGCGGGTGAGTTGCGGCGGACCAGGTAGTTGACGTCGTGCACCAGCGCGGCGGTCTCGACGAGGCTCACGTCGGCGCCGTTGCGCCGAGCGAACCCGACGGCTTTCGACCGGACGAAGCTGACGTGGTGCCAGCCGTGGAACGGCAGCCGCTCGGCGTGACGCAGGCAGAGTCGGCGGACGGCCTGCTCGACGGCGTGGATCGCCGCCGCGGGCACGGTGTTGAAGGATGCGTGGACAACGGTTTGGTGGACGCGCATTATCGATCCCCTCCGAACCGGCTGGGTTTGGCAGCCGAGTGGAGTGATGGTAATCGCTAACGCGCAGGCCTTGACTTCAGATTCGTTCCAGAAGCTCCCCCAAACGGGTCTCTACGGGGACGTGACGATGACTCGTTCGGGTCAATGGGTCAAAGGAAACGCTCCATTCGCTCACTGGTCGTGATTTCACCAAGAAGGTCATCGTGTTGTCAGCGGCTTTCGGGATGCGGTGGAACTCGTCCGCCAGCAGCACCCCGGTGGTGCCGGCCGGGTAGTCGTCACCGTGGATCAACTCGGCCGAAGTGATCAGTCCGCTGGCCGCGTCCACCGTCGCGGAATAACGCTCGTGCAGGTAGTTCCCGCGCAGAATGGTGGTCCAGAAGTGGTACCGGTGGTTGTGCACCGAATCGGCGTAGCCGTGCCGCCAATCGCGTTGCGGTTTGTATTCGTGCAGCCAGAACGAGAACGGTTCGTCGCGCTCGTCCCGCAGGCACCAGGCGAAGTGCGTGGTCGTTTCCCTGGACCGCCGGATCATCGCGCTCGCGGGCTCCGGCGGCAGCGACTGGATGTGCGCACGCAGTTCGGCCCGCAGGCCGGGCCGCGCGGCCCAGCGCTGGAACGGCTCCGCGAGCGCCCGCCAGTCGTCGGAGCCGGCCCGGCGAGCAGCCACGTCGATGGCCAGCTCGGCGAGTGGGCATGTGCGGGTCAACACCATCTATCAGCTCCTCAGTCCAGCGGCGGTGGAGAATTCCTGGGAAAAGGACCGGAAGCGGCCCTCCAGCTCACTGAACTGCTCCTCGGACAACGGTCGTCCGGTGGCCTTGCCGAACAGCGCGATGAAATCTGCCCGGGTGGTCTCCGGGGTGATCTGGAAGTGCCTGCCGTTCCGGCCACCGCCGAGCCGGAGGAACTCGGCACGTTCCATGTTGTAGACGAACGAACCCTCGGTGAAGCGGAGGGTCCGCGGGTACAGCGTGCTGACCGGCCCGACGTCGCTGTACAGCGTGACCCACACGCAGTCGTCGAAGATCTCCAGCCGGTCGAGCGGGGGATCGGTGACCACGGTGATGTCGATCCGCGTGCACCGGCTCCTGGCCAGGAACAACCCGACCAGCCCCATGCCCATCTCGTCCTGCAGCCGCCGCTGGATCGCGTCGTAGTCCGCTTCGGGGCCCTCCTGGCGCAGGAGGTAGCGGGCCCGGCCGCTGATCGTGGTGGCGTCGCTGGGGTCGGCCAGCACCGCCCGCATCTCCCACTCGGCGTGGGAGAGCAGCAACCTGGCGGCGGCGAACCGGCCGGAGAAGCCGCGGAAGAAGTACTGCCTGCTGCCCGCGAGGTCCCGCATCATCAGCTCGTTGAACTTGGGGTCCGGGTCGGGGGTCGCTTCGAAGACGTCGGTGGGGAAGAACTCCTTGTTCAGCGACCGGTATTCGGCGGCGAGCTTCTCCAGTGCCCGTTTGCTCTCCTCGATCACCGGCGCCACCAGCGCCCGCTGCGAGGCCGCCGCCGTGATCAGCGTCTGCCCGAAGCCGACCACCGCGGAGATCATCGTGCCGGTGCCGACCGAGGTGACGAAGTTCTTGCCGTTGCCCGGCGCCATGCCGCTGGCCAGGAACAGGCAGGTGATCGAGACCACGACCAGGACCAGCAGGAGCAGGCTCGTCCGCGTCCAGAAGATCTCCTGGAGCGGGGTCCGCGTCCGCTTCCGGTCCGAGCCGGGGTCGGCGCGCACAGGGGTCACCTCCTCAGGGAATGGGCTAACTCAACAGGATGAGAGCTGAGAGTGTCCGTTTGAGTGCGCGGAGTCACTCTACGCGTGCTCGGACGCAGGCGAAATAAGAAATTCGGGGGATACTTAGCGCACCCTTTTCGGCTACGGGCGGTAGCCGGAAAAATCCGGTCCGACCTCGTTGTCGGGGCCTTCCGCACGGGCTTGTCGCAGGCCAAGCATCTCCGCGGCCAGTTGCTGGCTGCTCTCGAAGCGGTTGCCAGGCCGTTCACGCGCACGGCGTAACGAGCAGGGCTTCAGCCTGCTGTACCCGCGGACGGAAACCGCGCGTCGTGAGCGCAATTCATAGGCTGGCATCCCGGACAGGTTCGCGGCCAGTTCGCGGTCGACCACGATCGTGCCCGGCTTGGCCACCGAAGTCAGCCGCGCGGCGAGGTTGACCACCGATCCGTAGACGTCACCGAAACGGCTCAGGATCCGGCCCGCGGCCAGACCGGCGCGCACGGAGGGCAACGTGGTGTCGGCTTCGACGCGTTCGTTGAGCGTCAGCGCGATCTCGGCGGCGTCGGCCGCGGTGTCGGCGACGAACAGCACCTCGTCGCCGATCATCTTCACGATCCGGCCGTGGTGCTCGGCGATCACCTCGGAGGCGACCGTCTCGAAGGCGTCCAGGATGCCGTCGAGTTCGGTCTCGTCGATCCGCCGGGTCAGCCTGGTGAACCCGACCATGTCGACGAAGCCGACGACCTGGCTGCGCGCCTCCAGGTCCTCTTCGGGGGACGCCAGCGCACGCCCGGCGTACGCGGCGAGGTGGCGGCGCCAGACGTAGTTCTGCACGCGTTCCAGCTCCGGGAGCAGCCGGTCCACCAGGCGCGCGATCTGGCGTTCGTTCCGGCCGAGGTCCGGGTTGGCGGTGATCAGCTCCCACAGCATGTGGACCTGCCACTCGGCCAGCCGCGACAGGTGCTGGCCCAGCGCCCTGGTCACCGCGGTCTCCACGCGGGCGTCGACCAGCCCGGCCCGGATCAGGTTGTCCGCGGTGCGCATGGCCTCGACGTCGGCGTCGGTGAAGACCACCTCGTCGTCTTCGACGGTGGCGAAGCCGAGCGCGCGCCACAGCCGGCGCGCCCGGTCTTCGGGCACGCCCGCCTTCTCGACCACCTGCAGCCGGGTGTACCGGCGCCGGCCGCCGAGCAGCACCTTCTCCAGGCGCTGCTGCAGCTCGCCGTTGTCGTCCCGCTCCGTCGGCACCTCAGGTGGTGTGCACGATGAGCACGTCCACGCCCGACTTGCGGGCCACTTCCGACGGCACCGAGCCCAGGATCCGCCCGGCGAGCGTGTTCAGCCCGCGGTTGCCGACCACCAGCAGGTCCGCGGAATGCTGCGAGACGACCTTGCGCAGCATTTCCACCGGCTCGCCGACCATCGCGACGGTCTCGATCTTCGTCGCCCCCGCCTTGGTGGCGCGGTCGCGCGCGGACAGCAGCGTGTCCTCCGCCGGCGCGGAGCCGACCACCTGGTAGGCCTCGTCGCGCAGCACGTCCTGCGCCTTCTCCACGTCGTGCTTGGCCGCGGGGTAGTAGGCGCAGGCGATCACCAGGGTCGCGCCGGCGTCCCCGGCGACGGCCGCCGCCCGGTCCACCGCGGCGAACGAAGAGTCGGAACCGTCCGTGCCGACGACCACGGTCTGGTAGGCGCTCATTCGTCTTCCTCCTGCGATCGGTCTGTGCTGTGGGGTCAGGGCTTCTGCCGGGTCTGCGCCGGACGCTGCCCGGGGGCGGGCTTGCGCGGAGCCGGCTGGGGAGTGGGCTTCGGCAGTTTCACGGTCGCTTCGGCGGAGCCGCCCGGCGGCTGCGGCTTCTCCGGCCCGGCCGGCTTGACGGGTTTGGCCTGCTTGGCCGGTGTCACCGGGACACCGGCGGCGCTTTCCTGGTGCAGCACCGCTTCGGCCTCGGAAAGCACCTTGCGGGCCGCCTGCACCTGGTTGGCGATGTTCTCGCGGAGCTTGCGCAGGGCCTCCACGCGCTCGAGGCCGTGGTTGGTCCGGCGGTTGGCCTCCTCGGTGGCCTCCCGGACCCGGCGGCGAGCCTCGTCCGCGGCTTCGGAGAGCCGCGCGTTCGCCTCGTTCGCCGCATCCTGCAGGCGCTTGTTGGCTTCCTGGACGGACTCGCGCTGGCGGCGTTCGATGTCCGCCTTCGCCGCGGCTTCCTCCTCGGCCACCTTCGCGCGGATCTTCGCGGCCTCTTCGGTCGCTTCGCGCAGCCTGCGCTCGGCCTCGGCCTTGCTGGTCGCCTCCTGCTCGGCGAGCGCCCGCATGGCCTCGGTGCGCCGCGCCGCCATGGCGATCTCGAAGTCCTCTTCGACCTGCGTGCGGCGCTGCTCGGCCTCGGCGTCGAGGCGGTCGCGCTCGTCCTTGGCGGCCTGGGTGATCTTGTCCGCTTCGGCGCGAGCCTTCTCGAGGACGCCGCGGTGCTCGGCCTCCATCTCCTCGCGACGCTCGTCGAGCTGCTTCAGCCGCACCTCGTGCTCGGCCCGCAGCGCCGCCGCGTCCGACTCGCCCTTGGCGCGGATGTGCGCGGCCTCGGCCTCGGCGCGGGCCTGCGTGTCCGACGCCTCGTCCTGCGCCAGCCGCAACATGCGCTGTAAACGTTCGGACAGGCCCTCGAGGGTGGTGGGTGGCAGCGACAGCCGCTCGACCTGACCACGAAGCTCGGCGATCTCGCTGCGCGAGAGCTCCAGCTGCCGGGCCAGGTCCCCGGCCTGCGAAATCGCCGCGTCGCGGTCGGAGGTGAGCATCTTGAGCTCACCGTCGAGCCGTTCGAGATGGTCATCGACCTGGGCGCGGTGGTAACCCCGCTTCTCCAGGTCGAAGCCGGCTCCCAGTGGGACGAGTTCCCTGTCGTCGCCAAGACTCATTGGTCCACCCTAGCCCGCGGCGTCACACACCTCTGAAGGTGTTTATCGCAGCTATGTGCTTCGCACGCATCTCGTGATCCCGGACGCCCAGTCCCTCCTCGGGAGCCAGGCACAGCACGCCCACCTTGCCCTGGTGGGCGTTGCGGTGCACATCGAGCGCGGCCTGGCCGGTTTCGGCGAGCGGGTAGGCCTTGGACAGCGTGGGGTGGATCAGTCCCTTCGCGATCAACCGGTTCGCTTCCCACGACTCGCGGTAGTTCGCGAAGTGCGAGCCGATGATCCGCTTGAGGTTCATCCAGAGGTAGCGGTTGTCGAACTGGTGCAGGTAGCCGGAGGTGGAAGCGCAGGTGACGATCGTGCCGCCCTTGCGCGCGGCGTAGACCGAGGCGCCGAAGGTCTCGCGGCCCGGGTGCTCGAAGACGATGTCCGGGTCCTCGCCACCGGTCAGCTCACGGATCTTCGCGCCGAAACGCTGCCATTCCTTCGGATCCTGCTCGTGCTCGTTCTTCCAGAACTTGTAGCCCTCGGCGTTGCGGTCGATGACCAGCTCGGCACCCATCTTGCGGCAGATCTCCGCCTTTTCCGGGCTGGAGACCACGCACACCGGGATGGCACCGCCGTTGAGCGCGAACTGGGTGGCGTACGAACCGAGGCCGCCCGAAGCACCCCAGATCAGCACCACGTCGCCCTGCTTCATGTCGGCGCCGTTGCGCGAGACCAACTGGCGGTAGGCGGTCGAGTTGACCAGCCCCGGCGAGGCGGCTTCCTCCCAGGTCAGGTGCGCGGGCTTCGGCATCAGCTGGTTCGCCTTCACCAGCGCGATCTCGGCGAGGCCGCCGAAGTTCGTCTCGAAGCCCCAGATGCGCTGCTCCGAGTCGAGCATCGTGTCGTTGTGGCCGTCCGAGCTTTCCAGCTCGACGTTCAGGCAGTGCGCCACCACCTCGTCGCCGGGCTTCCAGCTGTGCACGCCGACCCCGGTCCGCAGCACGACACCGGACAGGTCGGAGCCGACGACGTGGTACGGCAGGTCGTGGCGCTTGGCCAGCGGCGAGAGCCTGCCGTAGCGCTGCAGGAACTTGAACGTCGGTATCGGCTCGAATATCGAGGTCCAGACGGTGTTGTAGTTGATCGCGCTGGCCATCACCGCGACCAGTGCCTCGCCGGGCCCGAGTTCGGGCGTGGGCACGTCGTCCAGGTGCAGCGACTTGCGCGGGTCCTTGTCGCGGCTTTCGAGCCCCTCGAACATGTCGACCTCGTCGGCGTGCACGGTCATGCCCCGGTAGCTCTCCGGCACCGCGAGCCCCGCCACCTCACCCGGCTCGCCGGACAGCACAGCTTGGGCGATCTGCTGGATCTCGCTCATCGAACCTCCGTGGGTCGGCGCGTCCGCTCGAAACTACTGGCGAGTAACGCCGGGCTCAACCCGGAAGAGACGTCGACCACGCCGAAGTCCCCCGACGGGCGTAGGCGACGCGGATTCGTGACCCAGAATGTTTGACCGGCCGGCCAACCAAGGCGCACCATCGAAGGTGGACCGCGAGACACACGGTTCAAGTGGCAAACGGAGGTGATCTCGGTGCGCGAGATGTCGACGAGCCCGTGGACCCGTCCGCACGACTGGGCGGAGGTCGTGCTCGGAGTGGTGGCGGTGCTGACACCGCTGTGGATGGAGACCGATACCGCGGCCATGTGGACGCTCATCGTGCTGGGCGCGCTGGTGGCCGTCGACGGCCTGGTCTCACTGGCCATGCCGAGCCTGGTCTACGGGGAGGGCATCCAGATCGTGCTGGGTGCGCTGCTGTTCATTTCGCCCTGGGTGATCGGTTACTCGGGCCTGACCGGAGCCGCCTGGTCCTCGTGGATCATCGGCGGACTGACCATGATCGCCGGCGCGGCCGCGCTGCCGGTGGCCAACGCCGCCCACGATCGCATGGCCGGGCAGCACTGACGATTCGCGTGAGCCGGGCCTCGCCGGGATACCGTGGGGCCCGGTACACGCGGAAGGGGTGGTTCGGTGGCACGGGGCAGAACCGGCGAGGACGCGTCAGCCAAGGAACGCATCCTCACCGCCGCCGAGGCGCTCTTCGCGGAACACGGCTTCGACGCCACCCCGACGTCTCGCATCGCCGAACAGGCGGGTGTGCCGAAAGGGCTGGTGCACTACTACTTCAAGCGCAAGACGGACCTGCTGAGCGCCTTGGTCGAACGGCTGCCCGACGGGCACGTGGAGACCTCGCGCGTGGTGGTCCCCGGTGACCTCGCCGAGAGCCTGCGCCGGCTGGTCTCCGAGTTGGACCAGCGCCTCGGCGCCTCACAGGTCCTCTCCCACTTGCTGTGGCGCGAGGCGGACACGCACCACGCCGTGCGCGACGCGCTTCAGGATCGATTCAAAGTGCTCGTACGCCAGGTCGAGGCGGTCATCCTGGCCGCGGGCGTCGGTGGCCTGGCGATGACCGACGTGGAGAGCGCGGCCGGCCTGCTCGCCTTGGCGGTCAGCTACCGGCACTCGGTCGCGCGGCACGCCGAGGACGACCAGCCGGAGCAGATGGAGCGGGAACTCACCTTCATCGCCAGGGCGCTGACCTTCCGGGCCGCCCCGGCCACGTAGCCGGTCAGCCCTCGGTCTTGGCGGGCTCCACCAGTTCGATCAGCACGCCACCGGCGTCCTTGGGGTGCACGAAGTTGACCCGCGAGCCCGCGGTACCCGGCCGCGGGGTGTCGTAGATGACCCGCAGCCCCTTCGCCCGCAGCGCCTCCATCGCGTCTTCCACATTGGACACCCGGCAGGCGAGTTGCTGGAGGCCGGGACCGCGCTTGTCGAGGAACTTTGCGATGGTCGAGTCCGGGTACAGCGGCGCGAGCAACTGCACGGCGGGCCCGTCGTGATCGCCGGGGGCGTGGAGCATCGCCTCGCGGACGCCCTGATCGTGATTGGTCTCGACGTGCGTCGCCTCGAGACCGAAGGTTTCCGCGTAGAAGGCGATCGCCGCGTCGAGGTCGGCGACCGCGATGCCGACGTGATCGATCGTCGTGACGAACGGCTTCAGCGCTTCATTCATGAGAAGCGACAATAAGTCCTGTTCCGGGAAAAGGCGTCGTGCGTCAGCTCACACTGACTCATTCAAGAAGCCACACCGCCCGGTATGGTCGAGCGGACCGCCGTCGTTCGCCTTGGAGGCTGCACATGTCCGGAACTCAGGCCAGCTCGGTAATCCTGGGCGCGGCAAGGACCCCGATCGGCAGGCTGCTGGGTTCGCTGAAGGACTACTCGGGTGCGCAACTCGGCGGAATCGCCATCAAGGCGGCGCTGGAGCGAGCCGGAGTTTCACCCGAAGCGGTGCAGTACACGATCATGGGCCAGGTGCTCACCGCCGGCGCCGGCCAGATCCCGGCACGGCAGGCCGCCGTGGCCGCGGGCATCCCGATGAACGTGCCCGCGCTGACGATCAACAAGGTGTGCCTGTCCGGCCTCGACGCCATCGCGCTCGCGGACCAGCTGATCCGCGCCGGTGAGTTCGACCTGGTGGTGGCCGGTGGGCAGGAGTCGATGACCCAGGCGCCGCACCTGCTGCCGAAGTCGCGCTCCGGCTTCAAGTACGGCGACACCACCCTGCTCGACCACATGGCGCACGACGGTCTCTTCTGCGCCTTCGACCAGGTCGCCATGGGCTCGTCGACCGAGAAGTACAACGAGCGCTACGGCCTGACCCGCGAAGAGCAGGACGAGTTTTCCGCCCGTTCGCACCAGCGCGCCGCCGCCGCGATCGAAGCCGGCCGCTTCGCCGACGAGATCGCGCCGGTCGAGATCCCGCAGCGCAAGAA
Source organism: Saccharothrix sp. AJ9571 (assembly GCF_021725495.1). Classification (NCBI taxonomy): domain Bacteria; kingdom Bacillati; phylum Actinomycetota; class Actinomycetes; order Pseudonocardiales; family Pseudonocardiaceae; genus Saccharothrix; species Saccharothrix sp. AJ9571. Next base: position 4,073,832 of record NZ_CP091382.1, read on the forward strand.
GGACCCGATCGTCTTCGACACCGATGAGGGTGTGCGCGCGGACACCTCCGCCGAGAGCCTGGCCAAGCTGCGCCCGGCCTTCGCCGCCGACGGCACCATCACCGCCGGCTCCGCCTCCCAGATCTCCGACGGTGCCGCCGCCGTGGTGGTCGCCAGCCGCGCGAAGGCCGAGGAACTGGGCCTGACCCCGCTCGCCGAGATCGGCGCCCACGGCGTGGTCGCCGGCCCGGACGCGAGCCTGCACGAGCAGCCGTCCAACGCGATCAAGGCCGCACTGGCCAAGGCCAAGCTCGACGTCGGCGACCTCGACCTGGTCGAGATCAACGAAGCCTTCGCCGCCGTCGGCGTGGTCTCGGCGAAGCAGCTCGGCCTCGACCACGACATGGTCAACGTCAACGGCGGTGCCATCGCACTCGGCCACCCGATCGGCGCCTCCGGCGCGCGGCTGGTCGTGCACCTGGTGCACGAACTGCGCCGCCGCGGCGGCGGCCTCGGCGCGGCGGCCCTGTGCGGTGGCGGCGGCCAGGGTGACGCGCTGCTGCTCTCGGTGCCCAAGGCCTGAGTTGCCCGTTCAGGTCGACGTCGGCGAACTGGTCGCCCGTGCTGCGGATGGGGTCCCCCGCGCCATCGCGAGACTGATCTCGCTGGTGGAGGACGCCCATCCGCAGCTGCGTGAGGTCGCCGCCGCGTTGACCCCGCACACCGGCCGGGCGCGGCTCATCGGCCTCACCGGCCCACCGGGCGTCGGCAAGTCGACTTCCACCTCCATGCTGATCACCGCCCTGCGCGCGGCGGGCAAACGCGTCGGCGTGCTGGCCATCGACCCGTCCTCCCCGTTTTCCGGCGGCGCGCTGCTCGGCGACCGGGTGCGAATGAGCGACCACGCCACCGATCCCGGCGTGTTCATCCGCTCCATGGCCACCCGCGGCCACCTCGGCGGCCTCGCCTGGGCCACCCCGCAGGCGGTCCGCGTGCTCGACGCCGCCGGCTTCGACATCGTGCTGATCGAAACCGTCGGGGTTGGACAGTCCGAAGTGGACGTAGTCCGGCTGGCCGACACCACCGTGGTGCTGCTGGCCCCCGGCATGGGCGACGGCATCCAGGCGGCGAAGGCCGGCGTGCTCGAGATCGCGGACGTCTTCGTGGTGAACAAGGCCGACCGTGAAGGCGCCGACGCGACCGTCCGGGAACTCAAGCAGATGATCGCGATGGGCCGCCGCGAACTGCGTGGCCCCAGCTGGCGCCAGCCCATCGTGCGCACCGTCGCCTCCCGTGACGAAGGCGCCGAGGACGTGCTCAAGGCACTCGACGAGCACCACGACTGGCTGGCCGCCGAAGGCGAACTCGACCGCCGCCGAGCCGCGCGCGCCGCCGGCGAGATCGAGGCGATCGCCCTGCAACGCCTCCGCGCCGAACTGGTCGACCTCCGCGGGGGCGGCCGGCTCGCCGACCTGGCCGGTGCCGTGGCCGCCCGCGAGCTGGACCCCTACGCCGCGGCCGAGCGCCTGATCGACGACCTCCGCACCTGATCCTTTGTGGACACGGCCGCCCTCAGTCTCGATATACCTCCATTCTGGGTCAGCCGAGTGCTTCGGCCGACCGTCGCAGTACCTGCCCGGCGTCCGCGGTCAACGGAGCGCCGTGGCCGAAGCAAGCCACCTCTGTGTCCAGCGCGGCCAGTTCCCGGAGCGAGCGGTGCACCCGTTCCACGTCCAGGTTGAACACGCCGGGAATCACCTGGCCCTCGTGCTCGGCGATCGTGTCGCCGGTGAACAGCACGCCATGGCGGGGCAGGTACACGGCGATGCTGCCCTCCGTGTGCCCCGGAATGGAGATCACCCGAGCGCCTCCGCCGAAATCGATCTCCTCTTCACCGTCGAGCTCGTGATCCACCGGTGACGGTGGCCCCACGAGCTTGCCGCTCGCCACCTGCTCGTACAGCGGCCGTTCCCAGTCGGCGAGCCGCGGTTCGGGTGGCGGCACCTCACCGCGGATCACCGGAGCGTCCAGCCGATGCGCGAACACAGGAGCATCCGCCCACGCGCGGAGTTCGGCGGCCGCTCCGGCGTGGTCCTCGTGAAAATGGGTCAGCACGATGCGAACCAGGTTCTCCCGGTCGAGCCCGAGTCCCCTGATCGCCTCCGCGATCTTCGTTCCCTCACCGGCCCAGCCGGTGTCCACCAGCGTCAGTTCGTCGCCGTCTCGCCACAGGTACGCCTGGCCGACCGCGAACCTGAGCAGGTGCAGGTTCGGTACGACCTCGATCATCTCCATGCCGCTGACGGTAGGCCGCGTGCTCACCTACCGCGGGCGAGTTCGCTGACAGCGCAGCTACCGGCTCATCGCGCGCATGGCCAGGTCGACCACCGCGTCCGCGTGTTCCACGGAAACCGGCGCGGTCTGCAGGAGCCAGCGGTGGTAGAGCGGTCCGTAGAGCAGTTCCACCGCCACGTCGAGATCGAGGTCGGCATCGATCTCACCGCTGTGCTGGGCACTGCGCAGCCGGTCCTTGGTGGCGTCCAGTGCCGGGCCGAGCATCTTCTCCCGCCAGTGCGACGCCAGGTTCGCGTCGTACTGGATTTCCAGCGCCAGTGCCCGGAACGAGACGTCCATCCTCGGATTGGTCAGTTCTTCCGCGGTGGCCCGCAGAACCTGCTTCAGGTCTTCCTTCAGGTCGCCGGTTTCGAGCACGCTGAAACCCTGCTGTCCCTTGGTCAAGTCGAGCACCGCGTCGAAGACCACCGCTGCCTTCGACGGCCACCAGCGGTAGATCGTCTGCTTGCCGACACCGGCTCGCGCGGCGATCGCTTCGATCGAGGTCTTCGCGTATCCACTCTCGGTCACCAGTTCGATCGCGGCGGACAGGATCGCCGTCCGCGAACGTTCACTGCGGCGCGTGGGATCCGGGCCCCGTGCCTCACTCATGACCTGACACTAGCACGAGACGAGTCGATACGTCTCGTCTTGACAGCTCGATTTTCGTCATCCATGATTGCCGAGCAACGAGACGTCTCGTCTCGCAGGAAGAAGGAGAGAAGCATGACTCGAGCGGATTCATCGCGCGTCTGGTTCATCACGGGCGCCGGCCGGGGCTTCGGCCGTGAGTTCGTGCTGGCCGCGCTGGCGGCCGGAGACAAGGTCGTGGGCACGGCGCGGCGGCCGTCCGCGCTGGACGACCTGGTCGCGGAGCATCAGGGGCGGCTCGTTGTGCTCCCACTCGACGTCGACGACCGGACGGCGGTCTTCGACACGGTGGGCAAGGCGATCGCGGCGTTCGGCCGGCTCGACGTCGTGGTCAACAACGCGGGCTACGGCCTGCTCGGCGCGGTCGAGGAGGTCACCGAGGAAGAGGCTCGCGCGCAGCTGGACACCAACTTCTTCGGTGCGCTCTGGGTGACACAGGCCGTGCTCCCGCAACTACGTGCCCAGGGTTCGGGGCACATCGTGCAGATCTCCAGTGTCGGCGGGGTGGCCACCTTCGGCACCGCGGGTCTGTACGCGGCGAGCAAGTTCGCGTTGGAAGGAATGAGTGAGGCGCTGGCCCACGAGGTCGGCCGGTTCGGCATCCGCGTGACGCTGGTCGAGCCGGGTGGCTATGCGACCGACTGGGGTGGCTCCAGCATGAAGCTCGCCGCCGCCAATCCCGCGTATGACGTCGTGCGCGAGGAACTGGCGGCCGATCACGGCGACTTCGTGGAAGGCGATCCGGCCGAGGTCGCGGCGGCGGTGCTGAAGGTGGTCGGCACCGATGACCCGCCGCTGCGGCTGCTGGTGGGCGACGCGATCTTCGACGGCATGGTGGCGGCCACCGAGCAGAAGATCGCCGGATGGCGGAAAGCGAAGACGCTGTGATCGCGCGTGGGTGGCGCAGGGAAGGAGGGTCAACTTCCCGATGAGCTGACGCCGGCGTCCCGGAGGGTGGTCATCAGGGCGTCGACGGCAGGGGTGAAGGCGTGGTCGGCCGGCGCGGCATAGCCGACGACGATGCCTTGCCGATGAGGGCCGGGGGAGATCCAGGTGCTGCGGAGTGTCTCGAGCGCGAGCGAATGCCGGCGTGCGTGGTCGAGTACCTCCGCTTCACCTGGCCCACCAGTGGGCAGCGGGAGCAGCAGGTGCAATCCCGCGGAGATCCCGGACGGCCGCAGCGGCCGCGGCAGCAGGGACAGCAGCCGGTCCCGGCGGTTGCGGTAGGCCGCTCGACGCCGGCGCACGTGCTGGTCGTACTTGCCGGAGTCGAGCATCTCGGCAAGGACGTGCTGGCCGAGGGCGGGAGGCCGGGAACCGCGGTCGGCCATGGCGGCGCGGACCGGTTCCACCAGGGCACGGGGCAGCACGAGCCAGCCCAGGCGCAACGCGGGCGCCAGGGTCTTGCTCGCCGTGCCCGCGTAGATGAAGCGCTCGGGAGCGAGCGACTGCAGGGCGCCGACCGGTTCCCGATCGAACCGGAACTCGCCGTCGTAGTCGTCCTCGACGGCGAACGCCCCCGAACTCGTCACCCACCTGGCGAGTTCGGCCCGGCGCTCGGGGGCCAGGGTGACCCCGAGCGGGAACTGGTGGGCGGGCGTCACCACGGCCACCGGACTGTCCAGTTCGGACACCCGGAGGCCGGCCTCGTCCACCGGTACCCCGGCGATGCGCTGCCCCGCGGCTGAGGCCAGGTCGCGGAAGTGGCGCAGGGACGGATCCTCGAAGGCCATCTCGTGCACGCCCCGGTGGTGCAGGGCCGAGGCGAGCACGGAGATGGCCTGTGCGAAGCCCCCGCACACGAGGATCCGGTCCGGTTCGGCGACCACGCCCCGGCTGCGGGCGAGGTATCTGGCGAGTGCGGTGCGCAGCACGGGCGCGCCGAGGTCGTCGGTGTAGCCGAACACGTCGGGAGGTGCGTGCTGCAGCACCTTCCGGGTGGCCGCCAACCACTCCGTGCGTGGGAAGGCGGCCAGATCGGGCCGTCCGGGCAACAGGCTCCAGCGGGCGTCAGCTGGTTCCCCGTTGCCCGGTCGCGGCCGGGCCGGTGAAGCCTGCGGAGCGGCGATCGCGGCCACCATGGTCGGCGCTCCCTGGCTGGTCCGCAGGTAACCCTCGGCCGCGAGCTGGCTGTAGGCCTTGGTGACGGTGCCCCTGGCGACACCGAGGTCTTCGGCCAGCGCGCGGGTCGAAGGCAGGGCGGTCCCGGTTTCGAGCCGGCCGGACCGGATCGCCCGCCGGATCGCTTCGGCCAGGCCGCGCTGGCCGGAGCCCGGTTGCCAGTCGAGGTGGATGTCCTGGGAACTGGACCACCGAACCGCCATGGAACTGGACCATACCGGTGAACCAGTCGCCGGTAGCGTGATGTGCGTGACGAAGCGAATCCAACTGTCTGACAACACCACCCTCTTCGAGTCGCTGCTGGCCCTGCACACGGAAGTGGAAAAGGCGGCGGCGGACGCGGGACTGGACCAGAAGCTGATCGAGCTGGTCAAGATCCGCGGTTCGCAGCTGAACGGCTGTGCTTACTGCCTGGACATGCACAGCCGCGACGCGCGCAAGCTGGGTGAGGACGAACGACGGATCTACCTGCTGGGCGCCTGGTGGGAGACCGAGCTCTACACCGAGCAGGAGCGGGCGGCGCTCGCGCTGACCGACGCCATCACGAAGCTGTCCGAGCGGCAGGACGTGCCCGACGACGTGTACGAGCAGGCGACCAAGGTGCTGACCGAGGACCAGTACCGCGCGGTGTGCTGGGCGGTGGTCCTGATCAACACCTGGAACCGTCTGGGCGTCACGAGCCACAAGCCGTTGCCCCGATGACGGCGGCGAAGCTCCGGGACCTGCACGTCCCGGGGCGCCCGTTGGTGCTGCCGAACGTGTGGGACGCCGACAGCGCGAAGTTGGTGGTGACGGCCGGGTTCCCGGTGGTCGCCACCAGTTCCGCGGCGATCGCGGAGTCCCTGGGCTACGCGGATGGTCAAGGGGCTCCGGTGGCGGAGATGTTCGCCGCGGCGGCAAGGATCACGCGGGTGGTCGACGTGCCCGTGACCGTGGACGTGGAGTCGGGTTACGGGCTCAGCGCCGCGGAACTGGCTGGGCGGCTGCTGGACATCGGTGTGGTGGGCTGCAACCTCGAGGACACCGACCCCGGGCGTGGTGTTCGTCCGGTAGGGGAGCAGGCCGCGCTCCTCGGTGCGCTTCGCGAGGCGGCCGGTGACGGACTGGTGATCAACGCCCGGGTGGATGTGTTCTTGGGCGCGGATGATGAGAAGGCAGTGCTCAATGAGGCCGTTGAGCGGGCACGGGCGTATCTCGACGCCGGGGCGGATTGCGTGTATCCGATCCTGGTGCGGTCGCCTGAAGTGCTGCGGGCGTTCGTGGCGGCGGTCAGTCCGGCGGCGGTGAACGCCACGCTGTGGCCGGGTGGGCCGCAGCGGGAGCAGCTGGCGGAGCTGGGGGTGGCGCGGATCTCGCTGGGAGCCGGGCTCTGGCGGGCTTCCCGCGGCTGGCTGGCGGAACGACTCGCCGACCTGGGCTGAACCGGCGGCGAGGGCACCGTCGTCCATTGTGGACGGTGCCCTCGCCGCGCGGGTCAGGTCAGCACTGCTGCTTGTAGAAGTACTGCTGGTTGGCGTCCATGTCTTCCTTGGTGATGGAGTGCAGGCCGGCGGTGATGGTGCGCTGCACCGGCTTGCCCTCGAGGGCGGCCACGGCCTGCTGCACGCCCTGCTGTCCGATCGACGCCGGGTCCTGGGCGATCAGGCCCTGGTACTCGCCCTTGCGCAGGCCTTCGACCTCGGACGGGCTGGCGTCGAAGCCGACCAGGTTGACCTGGCCGATCTTGCCGGCGTTGCGCAGGCCGGTGGCGGCGCCTTCGCCGGTGTTCAGGTTGGTGGCGAAGATGCCGACCAGGTCCGGGGTGGAGGCTAGGGCGGCGGTCACCTTCGAGGCCGCCTGGTCCGGCTCGTTCTGAGTGAACTGCACGCCGGCCGACTTCAGGTTCGGGAAGTTCTTCAGTTCGTCCTCGAAGCCCTTCGCCCTAGCGTTGGTGGTGGAGGTTCCGGCGATGGTGTCGAGCACCAGCACCGAGCCCGGCTTCTCGCCGACCAGCTTGGCCAGGGTCTGGGCGGCGAGCTTGCCGCCTTCGGCGTTGTTGGAGGAGATCGACGAGACGGCCACGCCGGTGTCCTTCAGCGCGGTGTCCACCTCGACGATCTTGGTGCCGCGGTTCTTCACCTGCTGGATGGGGGCGAGCATCGCGGTGTCGTCGGTCGGGGCGATCAGCAGGCCCGCCGGTGGGGCGGAGCCGAGGGCGTTGACCTTCTCGGTCTGCATCGCGGCGTCGAACTTCTGCGGGGCCGAGGTGTTCAGTTCGTAGCCGAGCTTCTTCGCTTCGGCTTCGGCACCGCACTGCATCGAGATGTAGAACGGTTCGGCCTGCACGCCCGGGATCAGGGTGAGCTTCTTGTTGTTCTCCGCGGGCTGGCCGCCGGCGTCGTTGCTCTGACCGACCTGGCCCGAGCCGCCGCAGGCGGTCACCAGCGCGACGATGGCGAGCGCCGAGCCGGTGGCGGCGAAGGTCTTGCGGTTGAACTTCATGGGTGCACCTCTTTGTGCTGTCGCAGTGCTGTTGCCGGGAACGAGGATCAGCGGCTGTTGCGCAGCCGCCGACGTCGCTGGTCGAACCAGACCGCCGCGATCAGCACCGCGCCGACCGCGATCATCTGCCAGAAGTCGGGAACCTGCGTGATGTTGAAGCCCTTCTTCAGCACCGCCGGGATGAACACCCCGATCACCGTGCCGAGCACCGAGCCGATGCCGCCGAAGAGGCTGGTCCCGCCCATCACCGTGGCGGCGATGGCGTTGAGGTTGTCGGTGGTGTGCGCCGAGATCGTGGTCGAGGCGTAGTAGGCCAGCGACATGAAGCCCGCGATGCCCGCCAGGAACCCGGTGAGCGTGTACACCTTCAGCAGGTGCGCGGTGACCCCGATGCCGGAGCGCCGCGCCGCCTCGGCGTTGGAGCCGACCGCGTAGGTGTAGCGGCCGAACTTGGTGGTGTGCAGCAGCCACGCGCCGATCAGCGTGATCACCGCCGCCACCAGCACGAGGTTCGGGATGCCGAACCAGGTGCCGTAGCCGAGGGTGTTGTTGAGCACGGTCGGCACGCTGCGCACGTCCGAGCCGTTGTTGAGCAGGTACGCCGCGCCGAGGGCGGCGCCCATCGTGCCGAGCGTGACGATCAGCGGCGGGATCTTGGCCACGGCGATCAGCAGGCCGTTGATCAGGCCCCACACCGTGCCGGCCACCACGCCGGCGATCAGGCCCACCGAGATCACGCCCCAGCCGGCGTTGGTCGCGGTACCGCCCGGGCTGAGCGCCTCCATGGTCTTCGCGGACACCATGCCGGCGAAGATCAGCACCGAGCCGACCGACAGGTCGATGCCGGAGGTGATGATCACGAAGGTCATGCCGACCGAGAGCACCAGCAGCACGGCGGTCTCGATGAGCAGCGTTTGGAAGGTGAACACCGTGGCGAACTCGCCAGGTGCGGCGATGGTGAACACCACGCACAGGGCGAGCAGCACCAGGGCGATCCAGAAGGTGTTGGCGGACACCAGCCGGGAACCGAGCGAGCGCCGGGCGAAGCCGCCCGTGCCATCCACTTCGGACTGAACTTCGGACTTGGCGGGTTCGGTCGCCCTGCTCACGCCGCCTCCTCTTGCGTCAGTGCACCGGTCATCGCGGCCACGAGGTCTTCGAGCTTGGTGTCCGCGGCCTGGAACCGGGCGACCCGCTTGCCCAGCCGCAGGACCTCGACCCGGTCGGCCACCGACAGCACCTCGGGCATGTTGTGGCTGATCAGCACCACGCCGATGCCCTGGTCCCGCACCTTCTTGATCACGTCGAGCACGCGTTCTCGCTGGACCACGCCGAGTGCGGCGGTCGGCTCGTCCATGAACACGACCTTGCTGGCCCACACCACCGAGCGGACCACCGCCACGCTCTGCCGCTGCCCGCCGGACAGCGCGGCGATCGGCACCTCGGTGCTCTGCAGGTTCACGCCGAGGCGCTCGAAGTGCTCCACGGCCTGGCGGCGCATCTCGGCTTTGTCGAGCATGCCGAGCTTGCCGAGAATGCCCTTCCGGTGCAGTTCCCGGCCCAGGAACAGGTTCGCCGCCGGGTCGAGCTCCGGGGCCACGGCGAGATCCTGGTAGACGGTTTCGATGCCAAGCCGCCGGGCGGTGGTCGGTGAGTCGAGGGTGACTTGTTTGCCGTCCAGGAGGATCTTGCCCGAGGTAGGCTGTTCAGCGCCCGAAAGGCATTTGACCAGGGTGGACTTCCCGGCGCCGTTGTCGCCGATCAGCGCGGTGACCTGCCCGGCGTACGCCTGGAACGAGGCGCCGCGCAGGGCTTCCACCGAGCCGTAGCGCTTGGTCAGGTCCTGGGCGTCGAGCAGCAGTTCACTCATCGATCGGGCCTCCTTTCCGGGGCCGGCGGCCGGCAGCGGATGAGGGTCACATCCCCCGACAGCTCGGTGGCGCCGGCGCCGAACGGCACCACGAGGGTTTCGCCCTTGCTCAGCTTCAGTTCGTCACCGTGCTCGGTGCGCAGCGTGCCCATGCCGTCCATCACCACCAGCACCGAGAACGACGGGTCCAGTGCCAGCGGGCTGCTGGGGCGGAGTTGATCGGCGCGGAAGAACTCGCCGGAGCCGTCCGCGAGCAGGTCCACAGTGGACCCGTCCGCGCCCGCGGTGCGGCGGATGATGGTCTCCAGCCGGTCGGGGTCCCAGCCGGAGGTGTCCAGAGCCTCCAGCGCGGTGTCGAAACCGAGGCCGAGGTGTCCCTTCTCCGGGTTGGCGAGGAAGTCACGCCATTCGATGGTCAGCGAGAAGTCGGTCGGCTGCTGCAGTTCGACCACGAACACGCCCTCACCGATGGCGTGCGGCAGGCCGGCCGGGATGTAGACGGTGTCCCCGGCGGTGACCGGGATGCTGTTCAGCGCGCCGAGCATGGACGGGGTGTCCTGCTCCCGCACCCATTCGTCGACGGTCTGCTTGCTCAGCGTCTCCCGGAAACCGGGGTAGACCCGGGGGTCGTCGCCGTAGGTGCCGACCACGATCCACGCCTCGGTCTTGCCGAAGTGGGAGTCGAAGTGCTTCTGGGCGAAGGCGTCGGTCGGGTGGAAGTGCACCGGGAGCCGCTGACCGGCGTCGAGCAGCTTCACCAACAGGCCGGTCGAATCGGCGAACGCCTCCACGTGCTTCGCGCCGAGCCAGCCGGTGGGGTCGTCGCGGACGGCGTCGCGCAGCCAGCGGCCGTCGGCGAGTCTGGTCAGGCCGTTGCTGTCCTGCCCGTACATCGTGGTGGTGGAGCCGACCCAGTCCTCCGGGCCGAAGTCGCTCGCGGAGGCGGAGAGCCCGCGCAGCTTCGCGATGGCTTCGCCACCCCGGTAGAACTGCGGCGGCTGGTTCGCGGGGAGCCGGAGCGGAGCGTGGGAAGCGCTCATCGAGGTGCCACCTCGCCGGAACCGCGGGCTACAAGACGCACGGGGAGAACTACCTTTCTTGGGGTGGACTGGTCGCCCTGGACTCGAGCGAACAGCAGGTTGGCCGCGGCCTCACCGAGCGCACTGACGTCGTGCGCGATCACGCTGACCGGCGGGTCGAGGAGGTCGGCGAGTTCGAAGTCGTCGAAGCCGACCAGCGCGGGGCGGTTCGGGCTGTGGGCCAGCGCGCGCAGCAGGTGCACGGTGACGCGGTTGTTGCCGGCGACCACCGCGGTGGCCGCTTCGGGTCCGGCGAGCAGGGTGCGGATCGCCTCGCCGACGCTTTCCTCGGTCGGCTTGCGCATGATCACCAGGCGCTCGTCGTAGCGGATGCCCGCCCGCGCGCAGCCTTCGCGGAAACCGCGCAGGCGCTCGTTGGCGGTGTAGATGCCCGCGCTGTCGGCGAGGAAGGCGATGCGGCGGTGCCCGTGCGCGGCGAGGTGGGTGACCGCTTCGGCTGTGCCGCCGATGTTGTCCACCAGCACCGTGTCGGCCACGATGTCGCCGGCCGGGCGGTCGATGAACACCACCGGGGTGCCCGCCCGCATCTCGGGCACGAGGTAACCGTGCTGCATGCCTGCGGGCACGATCAGCAGGCCGTCCACCCGTCGGGAACAGAACTCGAGGGCCAGCTCACGCTCCCGCTCGCGGTTCTCTTCGGACGAACCCGTCAGCACCTGCCGTTCGTAGGAGCCGGCGATCCGCTCCACGGCGCGGTTGAGTTCGGAGTAGAAGGGGTTCCCGACGTCCTCCACGATCAACCCGATCGTGCCCGTGGTCGAACCGCGGCGGAGGTTGCGCGCTCCGAGGTTGCGCCGGAAGCCGAGCTGTTCGATGGCGGCCATGACCCGCTCGGCCGTGTCGGGGTGAACCGCTGGTTCGTCGTTCACCACACGTGAGACGGTCTTGATGCTCACGCCCGCGAGCCGCGCCACATCGCTCATCGTGGCACGGCGGGCGCTGCCCCGGCCGGGAGACGACAACGTTGTCATAGTGGCCGGAATTGCACACCAGCGCACCGCGCACTGTCAATACCCGGGCCGGTCCGGAGAGTGACAAGGTTGTCGCGAACCGACGGTGGTGAGCGCGATCACGCACCCCCGGTGTTCCGGTGATCGCCATCACGGCTCACACTGGGATCACATCGTCCGACAACGCGGTTGACGTGGGCAGGAACGCACTGTCCGCACCCGTTGTACGGACGTTTTTCGACTTATAGGAGGAAGTCGTGTCCAGCAAGGCCGCTGTACTGTTCCGCGTGGCCGCCGTGGCCGAGGCGCTGTCCTGGGCTGGTTTGCTGATCGGGATGTTCTTCAAGTACGTCGTCGAGTCCGGCGACGGTGGCGTGCCGGTGCTGGGCATGGTGCACGGCGTGGTCTTCGTGGTCTACCTGCTCACCTCCCTCGTCGTGACCAAGCCGCTGGGCTGGAAGGCGAGCACCCTGGTGCTGGCGCTGGTCGCGAGCATCCCGCCGCTGGCCACCTGGGCCTTCGAGAAGTGGGCGCTGCGCACCGGCAAGCTGGACGGCCCCGAGCTGGTCGCCCACGGTGGCACCGGCCTGTTCGCCCAGAAGGGCGAGCCCGTCGCTGCCTGAGTTGAACCGTCCGGGAACGGGGGTCGCCGAAAGGCGGCCCCCGTTTTCCGTTATTCGGTGAAGTCGCCGGTCGCCTTGCGCACCTTGGTGAGCAGCTCGATCAGCTGCTGGGTCTGCCGGTCGGTGAGCCCGTTCAGCCCGAAGCCGATCGCGGTGACCGCCTCGGTGGCCTCCTCGCGGCGCTTGCGGCCCTCGTCGGTGATCTCGACCAGCGTGGTCCGGCGGTCGGTCGGGTGCGGTACTCGCTTGACCAGGCCGTCCTTCTCCAGCCGGTCCACGATGTTGGTCACGCTCGTGGGGTGCAGCTGCAGACGCTCGCCCATCACCCGCATCGGCAGGCTGGACCGCTTGGCGAAGGTGAGCAGGACCAGCGCCTCGTAGCGGGCGAAGGTGAGGCCGTGCGGCTTCAGCGCACCGTCCACAGCGGACTGGATGATCTGCTGGACCCGCATGATCCCGGTCACCGCGGCCATGGTGCCGGAGTCGCCGATGCGCTCTTCCCACAGCTCGGCGGCGCGGGCGATGGGATCGAAGGGCAGCGGGCTGTTCATGGCTGCCGAAGTTACCAGCGGGTACCGCCTGGGTGGGGCAGGGTGGTGGATAACCAGCCGGTTTCCTGCCCTTTCGCGGAGGTAGTCCCATGATCGTCGCGTTCAGCGTGTCCCCGCTCGGCGAGTCGGCCGGTGTGGCCGAGGCCGTGGCGAAGGCGGTTCAGGTGGTGCGCGAGTCCGGCCTCCCGAATGAGACCAACGCCATGTTCACCCTGATCGAAGGAGACTGGGATGAAGTGATGGCGGTGGTGAAGCGGGCGACCGAAGTGGTGCAGGCCGAGGCGCCGCGGGTCTCGCTGGTGCTCAAGGCCGACATCCGCCCCGGCCACAGCGGGGAACTGGCGGGCAAGGTCGAGCGACTCGAGCAGCACCTGCGGTGAAGCGGGCTCCGAGGCGTGCCAGGATGGAACCGTGACACATCCACGCGGATCCGCAGCCAAGTCAGCAGCCCTTTCCGCCGCGCTGTCCGGCGCGGTGGACCTCTCCGCGCTCAAGGCCCGCGCCGACGCGGCGCGGCAGCAGCGCCCCGCGCCGAGCGCGCCCCCGCCCGCCGCCGGTGGTGACGGCCCGCCCGCGTCCTCCGGTGACGCGGTGATCGAGGTCAGTGAGGCGACCTTCCAGTCCGACGTCGTGGAACGCTCGCTCAAGCAGCTCGTGGTGGTCGACCTGTGGGCCGAGTGGTGCGGCCCCTGCAAGCAGCTCAGCCCGGTGCTCGAGCGCCTGGCCGCCGAATCCGGTGGTGCCTGGGTGCTGGCCAAGGTCGACGTGGACGCCAACCCCCGGATCGCGCAGCTGTTCGGCGTGCAGTCCATCCCGACGATCGTGGCGATCGCCGGTGGACAGCCGGTCGACGCGTTCTCCGGCGCGCTGCCCGAGCCGCAGATCCGGGAATGGATCAAGTCCCTGCTCGACGCGCTCAAGGACAAGCTGCCCGGCATCTCCGACGCGGCCGGCGAACCGGCCGAGGAGACCGAAGACCCCCGGTTCATCGAGGCCGAGGACTCCTTCGAGCGAGGCGACTTCGCCGCCGCCAAGGCCGCCTACCAGCGCATCCTGGACGCCGAGCCGGCCAACGAGCAGGCCAAGGCCGCACTGGTGCAGGTGAGCTTCGCCGAGCGTTCGGCGCAGGTGGACCCGTCGGCGGTCGCCCGTGCCGACGCGGACCCGAAGGACCTCGACGCCCAGCTCGCCGCAGCGGACTTCGAGCTGTCGCAGATGCAGGTGGACGAGGCGTTCAACCGGCTGATCCAGGTCGTCCGGCGGACCGCCGGTGACGACCGCAACCGCGTGCGCGAGCACCTCGTCGGCCTGTTCGAGCTGTTCGACGCCAGTGACGAGCGGGTGCTCAAGGCCCGCCGCAACCTGGCCTCCGCCCTCTTCTGATTGCTATGAGTGGGGCATTACTAGCGATAAACGCTAGTAATGCCCCACTCATAGCATTGTCCGCTCAGCCGTATTGCTGGCTGCAGACGCCTGAGCCTTCGAGGTAACCGCGCCGCAGCGACTCGACCCGCTCGAACCCGTTCTCCACCTGCTTGCCGTTGATGTCGGCGGCGATCACGCTCTTCGGCTGCAGCAACTCCGCGATCGCCTCGTCGAGGTCACCGGAGGACAGCCGCAGCTTCGCGCCCGGCTTGTTCGCCTCGGCCGCCCACGCGCCGACCAGGCAGGAAGTCCGCAGGCCCGCGTTCGCGTTGTCCACCGAGGCGCCGACGCCCTTCTGGATGCCCTGCGTGTACCGCGACGCGACCTCCGCGAACGCCGCGAAGTCGCCGAGGCCGCCCGGGTCCTCGCCTTCGAACTCGGCCTTGCGGTCGCCGGTGCGGCCCAGGGTGTTGAGCGCCCCCAGGTCGATGCTCACGGTGTTCGTGTCCGGGCAGTACGAAGCGGGCGGGGTGGCCGGGCCGCCGGGGCAGGTGCCGCCGTCGTCGACGATCTTGGGCGGCTGCGCGCCCGCCTTGCCGAACGCGGCGTCCAGGCTTTCCTGCAGGATGCCGATCGTCTTCATGTCGATCTTCGCGTCGCCCTCGCCCTTGTCCTGCTTGTCGAAGGGGCGTTCGGTGATGCGCTCGTCGACGTTCTGCTGGTTGATCCCGGCGCACTCCTTGGCGCCCTTCTCGAACCCGAGCTGGAAGGCGAAGGTCCGGTCGAACCCGGTGCCGTGCGCGGACCGGTCCTTGGCCGACTGGCCCGCCTGGTCGCGGATCATGAACAGCGAGGCGAGCACCTGGTTGACGCCCTCCGAGGTGGACACCTGGAAGTACTTGCTCTTCTCCTCGGCCATCCAGCGGAAGTAGCCGCCGGTGAAGCAGTCGGCCTGCTGCTCCTTGACCAGCGTCGAGGTGTTCTTGGTCATACCGGCCTTCTCGCCGAGGCGGTACTGCACCGCGTGGCCGAACTCGTGGCCGAGCACGGTCACGATCGCCATCGGGCCGAACTCCTCGTTCAGCAGCGGCAGCAACTGCTTGCGGTCCCAGGCGACCAGGTCCTCCGGCGAGCAGAAGAACGCGTTCATCGCGGCGTCCTTGAGCGAGGCCCCGCAGACCTCTTCCCGGTCGGTGGTCGGGTCGTAGGACTGCAGCTGCTTGACCGGCTCGAACTGCTGCCCGAAGTGGGCGGGCATCTCCTGCGTCCAGTACTCGCTGACGTCGGCGATCGAGGCGATGGCGATCTTGTCCTCGACGCTGTCGGTGGCGTTCTTGACGTCGAGGTTCGGCGTCGGCGCGTCGCTCTTCAGCCCGCTCTCGAAGTGCGTGACCGGCAAGCCGGCGACGTTGCCGTCGGTGACCTTGTCGGCGTCGGGCCCCGCTTCGCCGCCCTTGTCGTTGCACGCGCTCAGCGTGAGCACGGCGGTCAGCGCGATCAGGGCCCCCCGCCCCCAGTTCTTACCCATGGTCGCTCGCTCGTTTCGTTCTCCGGCCCCTCACCAGGGCTGAACCAAGTCCGGCACAGCGCACCCTACTAAGCGGGTACGACCCCCGTGAGGACATCACCCCAGATCGCACGCCTTGGTGCCGCCGACCACCCCGCCGCGGAAGGCCGACACGCGGTCGAACCCGGAGGGGATCGAGCCCCCGTCGACGTCGCGTGCCGGGTAGTCGTAGCCGAGCAGGACCTGCACGGCCTCGTCGAGGTCGCCGGGTGACACGGTGAACTCGCCCTGCGGGTTGAGCAGGGAGCCGGTGTAGGCACCCGCCAGGCAGAGCGTGCCGCGCTGGGCCGGTTCACCAGTGGTCGGCTTGCCCGCGGCGGCGAGCGCGCTCAGGCCGAAGCGGCTGGCCAGCACGGTTCCGGTGGCGAAGTCGCCGATGTTGGTGTGGATGTCGCCGAGCGTGCCGTCCTCACGCACCTGCACCGAGTTCTGCTCCGGGCAGAACGCCACCGCGCCCTGCTCACCGGCGGTGCAGCGCGGGTCCGCGGTCACCGGCTCGATCTTGGGCGTGGACCACTCGTGCCCCGCCTGTGACATCTCGCGCGTGAAGTACGAGCCGAGGTCCTCGGAAATCGCGGGCACCAGGTCCGGCAGCGGCAGGTTCCCGCCGCGTGCCGCGTCCTCCTCGCTGAGGAACGAGCGCTGGGTGAACGCCCGGTTCGACGCGGTGATGTCGGCGCACAACCGGGGCCCGGACTCGAAACCGTCCTGGAAGGCGGAAACCCGATCGAAGGCGTCGCCGTGGGCGGAGGCCTCGCGGTGTGAGGTGCCGAGCGGGTCGCGGAAGGTGATCAGCGCGCGCATCAGCGAGTCGAGTTCTTCCCGCTCGACCTGGAGGTGCTCGGCCTTGCCGTCGACCACCCAGCGGATGAACGAACCGGCGTAGCAGTCGGCCATCGCCTCGATCACGATGCCGGGGTAGAGCGCGGCGCTGTCGCGGTCACCACCGCGGCCGAGGCCGGTGCGCTGCTGCACGGCGTGCCCCATCTCGTGCGCCAGCACCAGCATCACGCCGCCACCGCCGAACCGTTCGGTCAGCACCGGCAGCAGGGCCGCGCGGTCCCAGACGATCACGTCGCCGTTCGAGCAGTAGTAGGCGTTGCCGCTGATCGTGGCCGCCGATTCGGTGCACGGCGGCGGTTCGGCTCCGGCGTCGGCGGTGTCGACCGAGTAGAAGCCGCCGCGCAGGTCCTCCCACGGTCCGCCGAACAGCGACGGGTACGTCTCGGTCCAGTACGCCTGGATGTCGGTGATCGCGGTGGCGGCCAGCCGGTCCACGTCGCCGCCGTCGGACCCGTTCACGAAGTCCGGGTCGACCACGGACTTCGCGCTGCGGGCCAGATCCTCGGCGATCACCGCCGGGCTGCGGACCGCGGTGCCCCGCACCGGCGTGCCGCACGCCGCCAGCGAAACCACGGCTAGGGCGAGCGCGATCAGGGTGGCGGGCGTGCGCATGGGTCCATTGTGCGGCAGGTGACCGGCTGTAGTGGGCGAACGGGCGAACAGTGCACGGAACGCTAGGGTCACGGACATGAGAGCAGTTCGCCGGTTCACCGTCCGCCCGAGTCTGCCGGAGCCGCTGGCCGGGCTCCGCGCGCTGGCCACCAACCTGCGCTGGACCTGGCACCCGCCGACGCGCGACCTGTTCGCCTCGATCGACGCCAAGCTCTTCAACGAGATCCGGGACCCGTTGCGCCTGCTCACCGCGCTGCCGCCGGCCCGGCTGGAGGAACTGGCCCTCGACGACGACTTCCTCGCCGCCGCCCGTGCCGCGACGGAGAACCTCGAGCACTACCTGACCGAGCCGCGGTGGTACCAGCGCCGGGCGGGCGAAGGCGACGGCAGGCTGCCCGCCGCGGTGGCCTACTTCTCGATGGAGTTCGGTGTCACCGAGGCGCTGCCGAACTACTCGGGCGGCCTCGGCGTGCTCGCCGCCGACCACCTCAAGGCCGCGTCCGACCTCGGCGTGCCGATGATCGGCGTCGGCCTGCTCTACCGCGCCGGGTACTTCCGGCAGGCGCTGTCGCTCGACGGCTGGCAGGTGGAGCACTACCCGGTGATCGACCCGATCGGGCTGCCGCTGGAGCTGGTCACCGGCGAGCACGGCGCACCGATGCACGTCGCGGTGGCGATGCCCGGCGGCCGGGAATTGCTGGCGCAGGTGTGGAAGGCGCGCGTCGGCCGGATCCCGTTGCTGCTGCTGGACACCGACACCGACGTCAACGACGACGACCTGCGCGGCGTCACCGACCGGCTCTACGGCGGCGACGCCGACCACCGCATCCGACAGCAGATCCTCGCCGGCATCGGCGGTATGCGCGCGGTGCGTCAGTACTGCGCGCTGACCGGGCACCCGCAGCCGGAGGTCTTCCACACCAATGAAGGGCATGCGGGCTTCCTCGGCCTCGAGCGCGCCGGTGAGGTGATGCGCGACGGCGGACTGAAGTTCGACCAGGCGCTGTCGGCGGTCCGCGCCGGGACCGTGTTCACCACGCACACCCCGGTTTCGGCCGGGATCGACCGCTTCCCGGTCGACCTGGTGCAGCGCTACTTCGGCGACGGCAGGCTGGTGCCGGACGTGGAGCTGCGTCGCGTGCTCGCCCTCGGTGCCGAGGAAAACCCCGGCATGTTCAACATGGCGCACATGGGCCTGCGCCTGGCCCAGCGGTCGAACGGGGTTTCCGCGCTGCACGGGCGGGTTTCGCGCCGGATGTTCGCGCGGTTGTGGCCCGGGTTCGATGAGCGCGAGGTGCCGATCTCGTCGGTGACCAACGGGGTGCACGGACCGACCTGGGTGGCGCGCGAGCTGAGCGCGCTGCTCGGTGGCAGTCACGAAGAATGGGGCTACGACGGCGATTCCGACAACTGGTCCGGCATCCGCGACCGGGTCAGCGACGAGCAGCTCTGGGCGCTGCGCCGGGACCTGCGGCAGAAGCTGGTGATGGAGGTGCGCCGCCGGGTGCGGGCCGCGTGGTTGCAGCGGGGTGCCTCCGCGCTCGAACTCGGCTGGACCGATCAGGTCTTCGACCCGGACGTGCTGACCGTCGGCTTCGCCAGGCGCGTGCCGACCTACAAGCGGCTGACCCTGATGCTGCGCAACCCGGATCGCCTGCGCGCGCTGCTGCTCGACGAGGAACGGCCGGTGCAGGTGGTGGTCGCGGGCAAGTCGCACCCGGCGGACGAGGGCGGCAAGGCGCTGATCCAGCAGATCGTGCGGTTCGTCGACGACGCGCGGGTGCGGCACCGGATCGTCTTCCTGCCGGACTACGACATGGCGATGGCGCGGTACCTCTACCGCGGCTGTGACGTCTGGTTGAACAATCCGACAAGGCCACTGGAGGCTTGTGGGACTTCCGGAATGAAGTCCGCGCTGAACGGTGGACTGAACCTCTCCATCAGGGACGGCTGGTGGGACGAGTGCTACGACGGCAGCAACGGCTGGGCGATCCCCACCGCGGACGGGGTGCTCGACCCGCTGCGCCGCGACGACCTCGAGGCCGCCGCCCTGTACGACCTGCTCGAGTTGCAGATCGTGCCGTTGTTCTACGAGCGCGGACCGGGTGGCACGCCGGAGGGCTGGCTCTCGCGGGTGTGGCACACGCTGCAGACGCTGGGGCCGAGGCTGCAGGCTTCGCGCATGGTCCGGGAGTACGTGGAGACCGGCTACCGCCCGGCGGTGGAGACGGTGCACGGCGCTGTCGCCGACGGCTACCGCGGGGCACTCTCGCTGGCCGAGTACCGGACGAAGGTGGAGGTCGCCTGGCCGCGGCTGACCATCTTCGACACCGAACTGCAGGTGGAAGCCCCGGACACGCTGGTGGTCGGCACCGAGGTGCGGGTCGGCACGCGGATCGACCTGGCCGGGCTGGAACCGTCCGAAGTGGACGTACAGGCGGTGGTCGGCAAGGTGGGCGACACCGATGAGCTGGCCGAAGCGGTGACCGTCTCGATGGAACCGGCGGGCATCGGCGCGTTCGCGGCGAAGCTCCGGCTGCCGTACGCGGGCTCGCTCGGCTACACCGTCCGGGTGCTGCCGAAGCACGGGCTGCTGGCGTCCCCGGCCGAGCTGGGCCGGGTGATCCACGCCTGAGTCTCGTTTTTGTCGGACCCCTTCGCTAGCGTTCGCCAGACCTGGACGAACTGGGAGGACAGGTTTGATGAAGCGAAGATTCCTCGGCTTGCTGGTGGGCCTCGTGACCGCGGCCGGCCTCGGCACCGCGCCCGCCGCGGCCGCCGCACCGGAGGCGGGGCTGTGGTCGGGCACCTGGGCGACCGCGGTCCAGCAGCCGACGTTCGGCGTGGTGCCGAACTGGTCGGAGGCCGGGTTCGCCGAGCAGTCGGTGCGCCAGGTCGTCCGGGTGGCTTCGGGCGGTGTGGCCGCGCGGGTGCGGTTGTCCAACGAGTTCGGCGACCAGCCGCTGCGGCTGACCGGCGCGACGGTGGCGAGGTCCGCCGAGGGCGCCGCGGTCAAGCCGGGGTCGGTGCGGCCACTGACCTTCCGGCACGCCCGGTCGGCGGAGATCCCGGCGGGCGGGGAACTGCGCAGCGATCCGCTGCCGTTGCTGGTGGCTCCGCTGGAGGAGTTGACGGTCACGCTGTACTTCCGAGAGCCGACCGGGCCGGTCACCTCGCACGTGAACGCGATCGCGACCAGTTACCGCGCGAGCGGTGACCACCGGTCGGACACGAGCGCGGCGGCGTTCACCGAGACCTCCGTCTCCTGGTACCTGCTCTCCGGGGTGGAGGTGCTCGCGTCCGGCAAGGGTGCGGTGGTGGCCTTCGGCGATTCGATCACCGAAGGCGCGCTGTCCACTGTGGATGGCGACAACCGGTACCCGGACGAGCTGGCCGAGCGGCTCGGCGGGAAGCGCCCGGTGCTGAACAGCGGCATCGGCGGCAACCGGGTGCTCACCGACTCGGCGTGCCTGGGGGAGAAGGCCACCGCCCGGTTCGAGCGGGATGTGCTGGACCAGCCGGGCGTTCGCTCGGTAATCATCCTGGAGGGCATCAACGACATCGGCATGAGCGACTTCCCGCCGGACGACTGCCTCGGTGCGACGCCGTGGGTGACCGCGGCCGACCTGATCGCCGGGCACCGGAACCTGATCAAGCAGGCGAAGGCGGACGGCATCCGGGTGATCGGCGGGACGCTGACCCCGTTCAAGGGCGCGTTCTACTTCAGCGCGGAACGGGAAGCCGTACGGGATGAGGTGAACCACTGGATCCGCACCTCGGGCGAATACGACGCCGTCGTCGACTTCGACCGGGCGTTGGCTGACCCCGCGGACCCGGACGCCATGCTGGCCGCCTACGACTCAGGCGATCGCCTGCACCCGAACGACGCCGGCTACCACGCCATGGCGGCCGCCGTCGACGTAACGCAACTCTAGCCCCGTACGCCGGGTAGGCCCCCTTCGCGGATGCCCACCCGGCGGCGGCCAGCTATCGCCGACCCGCCCGTCTCCACGAAATGCTCGCGTCAGCACACCTGCCGCGACACGGCTTCACGGCGGCGACGCCACACCAGCCGAGCCCACCCTGCCGAGTTCGGGTTCAGGCGAGACGGCCCAGCGGGCTCAGCCACCGGCGGGGGAAGCTCCTTGCCTCACGCCCGCATTTCCTGGCGGGCGGAGCCGGGCGCCATTTCCGAGCAGGCGACCACGGCCGGGCTGCCGAGTGCGGAGTTCAGCTACCCGAGTGTGGAACTCGGCTACCCCAACGTGGGGTTCGCCTGTCTGAGCCTGGGACTCGCCTACATGAACGTGGGGCTCGCCTACGCGAAGGTGGCACTCGGGTGCCTAAGCGTGGGACTCGGCTACCCCAACGTGGAGTTCGGCTGCGCGAGCGTGGGTCCCGCCTGTCTGAACGTGGGACTTGCCTACGCGAAGGTGGCACTCGGGTGCCTGAGTGCGGGGTTCTGCTGCGCGAACGTGGGTTTCGGCTGTCTGAGTGTGGGACTCAGCTGCACGAATGTGGGTCTCGGTTGTCTGAACGAGGGACTCGCCTACGTGAGTGTGGGACTCGCCTATATGAACGTGGGGCTCGGGTGCGTGAGTGCAGAGTTCAGCTACCCGAATGTGGAACTCGCCTGCACGAACGTAGAACTCAGCTGTCTGAACGTGGGGCTCGGGTGCGTGAACGTGGGGCTCGGGGGTGGGGTCGGGTGTGTGTGGGGTGGGTTAGGGGATGGCGGGGCGGCCGCCGGGGGTGGTGGGGAGGCCGGCGGAGCGCCAGGCTCGGTAGCCGCCGATGAGGTCGGTGGCGTGGCGCAGGCCCAGGCGTTTGAGGTCGGCGGCGGCGAGGCTGGAGGCGTAGCCCTCGTTGCACACCACCACGACCGCCAGGTCCGGGTGCACCTCGGGCAGGCGGTGCTCGCTCGCCGGGTCCAGGCGCCATTCCAGGTGGATCCGTTCGACGGGGACCGAGCCGGGGATCTCGCCTTCCTCCAGGCGGTTGGCGTGCGGGCGGATGTCCACCACCAGCGCGCCCTCGGCCTGCAGGCGGCTGGCCGCCTCCGGCTCCACCCTGGACAGCGTGGAGCGGGCGGCGGCGAGCGCGTCTTCGATGCTCATCGGTTCAGCGTGGCAGGCAGCGGCGGGATCTGCGCGGGCACGTCGTTCAGGCTGGTGTACGAGCGGGTGGGCACCAGCGGCGGCGAGTACGCGTGCACACTGGCCGCCGGGGTGGCGCCGGCGCCGGTGACCTGGTGCGCGCGACCGGCGCCGAAGCCGATGCCGTCGCCGGTGAAGTGCGACCGCTGCCGGATCGGGCCGCCCGGGTAGCGGTAATCCTCGGTCAGCCGGCCCTGCAGCACGGTGAACGAACCGGCGGCACCGCCGTGGTCGTGCGGGGCGGTGTGCTGGCCGGGCAGCCACGACAGCAGCCACAGTTCGACGCCGTCGGTCAGCGCGAGGCGCGCCCACCAGCGCCGTTCCTCGTCGAAGCGGAGTATCGAGCGCAGGCTCGAGGCCAACTCGTTGGTCACGGTCCTGGTCAGGTCGGCCAGTTCGCGCGGCGTCCACAGCTGCCGCTCCGGGTGCAGCAGGGCCGGGAGTAGCGGGTCGGTGATGCGCGGGTGGATCTCGAAGTCCGGGCGGATGAGCGACTGGGTCATGGCGGTGCCTCCTGGCGTGTGCGTGGAACAGAGCGGTGCACAGCGCGCGGCACGGGCTGAACCGGAAGGAAGTCCGGTGGAAGAGCAAGGGAGAAGAAAGGCGTCAGCCGCCGTGCCGCGCGGTGGTACACCCGCAGGAGGCGACGAGCACGAGGTCGACGGTCAGGTCGGACCACATGTTGCGCCACCCGGTGCGGCGCCATGCGGTTGTCGGCCTGATCACGGTAGGGATACTGCCACAGATCGGGCACACCGCGTGAGCTGTTCCACGCGGTGGACGCACTGGGGGTAGGCCGTTGAGCGCGGGCGAGGCCGCGTCGGTGACAATGACGCCGTGACCGAGCTGACGCAGCCGAACGAACTTGACGACCTCGTGGTGCGGATGAGCGGCGTGGGGGTGCGGCGCGGCCAGAACGACCTGCTCGCCGACCTCGACTGGGCGGTGGAACTCGACGAGCGCTGGGTGGTGCTCGGCGCGAACGGGGCCGGCAAGACCACCCTGCTCCGCCTGGCCGCCGCCGAACTGCACCCGACCACCGGCAGCGTGGACCTGCTCGGGGAACGGATCGGCAAGGTCTCGGTGTTCGAGCTGCGCCCGCGCATCGGGTTCACCTCGGCCGCGCTCGCCTCGCGGGTGCCGGGCGAGGAGACCGTGCGGGACGTGGTGGTCAGCGCCGGGTACGCGGTGCTCGGCCGCTGGCGTGAGGTGTACGACACGCTCGACACCGAGCGCGCGGAGGAACTGCTGGGCGCGATGGGCATCAAGCACCTCGCCGACCGCACCTTCGGCACCCTGTCCGAAGGGGAGCGCAAGCGCGCGCTGATCTCGCGCTCGCTGATGACCGACCCCGAGATGCTGCTGCTCGACGAGCCCGCGGCCGGGCTGGACCTCGGGGGTCGCGAGGATCTGGTGGCGCGGCTGTCCGAGCTGGCCATGGACCCCGACGCGCCGGCGATGGTGCTGGTCACGCACCACGTCGAGGAGATCCCGCCGGGCTTCACCCACGCGCTGCTGCTGCGGGACGGCCGCGCGGTCGCCTCCGGGCTGGTCGACGACGTGCTGACCAGTGAGAACCTGTCCGCCACCTTCGCGCAGGACCTGGCACTCGAACGCTGGGGCGACCGCTACTTCGCCCGTCGCCGCTGAGCTCGCGTACTGCCCGGTAGCCTGCTGGAACCAGTCAAGCTTGCCGAGGAGGATGGGCGTGGGAGAGTTCGTATCTGTCGAGGTCGAGGCCGGGGTGGGCACGATCCGGCTGGACCGCCCGCCGGTCAACGCGTTGAACAACCAGGTGCAGGCCGAGCTGGCGGAAGCCGCCAAAGAGGTGACCGAGCGTGCCGACATCCGCTCGGTGATCCTCTACGGCGGGGAGAAGACCTTCGCCGGTGGCGCGGACATCAAGGAGATGGCCGCCCGCTCCTACGCCGAGATGGTGACCTTCGGCACAGCGCTGTCCACTTCGCTCAGCCTGCTCGCCGGCATCCCGAAGCCGACCGTCGCGGCGATCACCGGGTACGCCCTCGGCGGCGGGCTCGAGCTGGCGCTGACCGCGGATCGCCGGGTGGCCGGTGACAACGTCAAGGTGGGCCAGCCGGAGATCCAGCTCGGCGTGATCCCCGGCGCCGGTGGCACGCAGCGGCTCGCGCGGCTGATCGGCCCGAGCAAGGCCAAGGACCTCGTCTACACCGGCCGGTTCGTCAAGGCCGAGGAGGCGCTGGCGCTGGGCATCGTGGACGAGGTCGTCGCCCCGGACGACGTGTACGCGGCGGCGCACAAGTGGGCCGCGCAGTTCGTGAACGGTCCGGCGGTGGCGCTGCGGGCGGCGAAGGCCGCAATCGACGGCGGCCTCGACGTCGACCTGGCCAACGGGCTGAAGCTGGAGACGCAGCTGTTCGCCGGGCTGTGGGCGACCGAAGACCAGGCCAACGGCATGCGGTCGTTCATCGAGAACGGCCCCGGCAAGGCCAGCTTCGAAGGGAAGTAGCGAGATGACCGAGGTGAACGACCCGGCGCCGCACCCGCACGCGACCGAAGAAGAGGTCAAGGCCGCGTTCGGCGACCCCAAGCTGGCCAACGTGCTCTACCACGACTGGGAAGCCGGGACCTACGACGAGAAGTGGTCCATTTCCTACGACGAGCGCTGCATCACCTACGCCACCGACGTGTTCCGCGCGGTGGCCGGTGAGGAGGACTCGCCGTACCCGACCGCGATGGAGCTGGGCAGCGGCACCGGTTTCTTCCTGCTGAACCTGATGCAGGGCGGGGTGATCAAGAAGGGCTCGGTCACCGACCTCTCGCCGGGCATGGTGCAGGTGGCGCTGCGCAACGCGGAGAACCTTGGCCTGGACGTGGACGGCCGGGTGGCCGACGCCGAGCGCATCCCGTACCCGGACGACAGCTTCGACCTGGTGGTCGGGCACGCGGTGCTGCACCACATCCCGGACGTGCCCGCGGCCTTCCGCGAGGTGCTGCGCGTGCTCAAGCCGGGCGGGCGGTTCGTCTTCGCCGGGGAGCCGACCAAGATCGGCAACTTCTACGCGCGCAAGCTCGGCCAGCTCACCTGGTGGCTGACCACGAACGTGACCAAGCTGCCCGCGCTGTCGGACTGGCGGCGGCCGCAGGAGGAGCTGGACGAGTCCTCGCGGGCGGCGGCTCTCGAAGCCGTGGTCGACCTGCACACCTTCGACCCGTCCGAGCTGGAGCGCATGGCGCTGGGCGCGGGCGCGGTGGACGTGCGCGCGGTCACCGAGGAGTTCGCCGCGGCGCTGGCAGGCTGGCCGATCCGCACCTTCGAGGCCGCGGTGCCGCAGGAGAAGCTGACGGTGAAGTGGCGGCTGTTCGCCTACCACCTGTGGCTGCGGCTGTCCGCTGTGGACAAGAAGCTGCTGGCGAAGGTGCTGCCGCGGCAGCTGTTCTACAACGTGATGATCGCCGGCACCAAGCCGCCCGCGGCGACCGGGCTGTAGTTGGCCTACTCGTTCACCCTCGACGACGTCGCCTTCCTGCGCTCCGAAGCCGGGGAGGCGGCGCTCGCGACGTGTGCCGAGCTGCCGCTGACCGAGCGCACCCGGATCGCCGACGTGGCCGCGGCCAAGCGCGTGGTCGGCGGCCACTACGCCGCGGCGCTGGAAACCGTGCTGCTGCGGCGCAAAGCGGTGACCAAAGTGGACGGTTCGGCGGGGTGGCTGTTCACCGGCGACTCGCTGCAGCAGGCGAGCGCCTCGGTGGTGGCGCGGCACCGGGCGGAGCGGCTGGCGGGCCGCGAGGTCCACGACGTCACCTGCTCGATCGGCGCTGACCTGGTCGAACTGGCGAAGATGGCGAGCGCGTGCACCGGTTCGGACCTCGACGAGGTCCGGCTGGCGATGGCGCGGCACAACTGCGCCCAGGCCGGGGTCGATGCGCAGCTGCTCCAGGCGGACGCGCTGCGGCCACGGGACGGGAACGCCGTGGTGGTCGCGGATCCGGCTCGCCGGGACTCATCGGGTCGCCGCACCTGGAAACCGGCGGATTTCGCGCCACCGCTGGACGAACTGGCCGCCGCGTACACCGGCCGCGACCTGGTGGTGAAGTGCGCGCCGGGAGTGGCGCCCGAGTCGGTGCCGTGGGCGGACGAGATCGAGCTGGTCTCGCTCGACGGCCAAGTCCGCGAGGCCTGCCTGTGGGCGGGGGAGCAGGCGACGGTCGCGCGCCGGGCCACCGTGCTGCGGTCGGACGGTACACAGTGGACGGTCACCGGCGCCGAGCCGGACGAGGTGCCGGTGGCGCCGGTGGGCGAGTGGATCGTCGATCCGGACGGGGCGGTGGTGCGGGCCGGGCTGGTCCGCCACTACGGCGCCCGGCACGGCCTCTGGCAGCTCGACGAGCGGATCGCCTACCTCACCGGTGACCGACCGCCGCCCGGGGTGCGGGCGTTCCGAGTGGTCGAACACGGGCCGTACCAGGAAAAGAGCCTGCGGGCGATGTTGCGGCGGCACGAGATCGGACGGCTGGAAATCCTCATCCGCGGGCTCGACGTCGACCCGGATGCGTTGCGGCGCCGGATGAAACTCGGCGGCACCCAGGAGGCGAGCGTGGTGCTCACCCGGATCGGGCGCGCGCCGTTCGCCTTCCTCTGCCGCGCCGAGGTCATCGAGCCGGTGTGACCAGCCCGCTTTCGTAGGCGGTGATCACCAGCTGGGCGCGGTCGCGGGCGTGCAGCTTGCTCAGCAGGTGACCGATGTGCGTTTTCACCGTCGCCTGGCTGATCCGCAGTTGCTCCCCGAGCTCGGTGTTGGACAGGCCGCGCGCGATCAGCGTCAGCACCTCGCGTTCGCGGGCGGTGAGCTGGTCGAGTTCGCGGGACGGTCGCTGTGCCGGGCCGCCCTGCCTGGCGAACTCTTCGATCAGCCGCCGGGTGATCGCCGGAGCGAGCAGGCTGTCGCCCGCGGCCACCACGGCGATCGCGGTGAGCAGTTCGGCGGGCCGGGTGTCCTTCAGCAGGAACCCGCTCGCGCCCGCGCGCAGGGCGGCGAACACGTATTCGTCCAGGTCGAAGGTGGTGAGCATGAGCACGCGCACCCCGGCGGTCTCGGGTGACCCGCAGATCCGGCGCGTGGCTTCGATCCCGTCGACCTCCGGCATGCGCACGTCCATCAGCACGACGTCCGGCTGCTCGCGCCGGGCCAGGTCGACCGCTTCCGCGCCGTTCCCGGCCTCGGCGACCACCTCGCAGTCCGGCGCGCTGTTCACCAGGACGCGGAAACTGCCGCGCAGCAGGGCCTGGTCGTCGGCCACCAGCACACGGATCACCGTTTCACCTCGTCCGGTTCGCGGGGCAGGCGAGCGCTGACGCGGAACCCGCCGGTCGGTGCCGCGCCCGCTTCGAAGGCACCGCCGTACATCATCACCCGCTCACGCATGCCGAGCAGACCGTGCCCGCCCGAACCGGCGCCCGGCCCGCGGCCGTCGTCGGTCACCTCGATCCGGATGTCGCGCTCGTCCACGGAGACCACCACCTCGCAGTGCTTCGCGGCGGCGTGCTTGACCACGTTCGTCAGCGACTCCTGCACGATCCGGTGCACCGACAGGCTCAGGCTCTCCGGCAGGTCCAGCCGGTCGTCCACGCGCAGGGTGACCTCGATCCCGGCTTCGCGGGCGTGCTCGGCGAGCTTGCCGAGAGCGCCGATCCCCGGCGAGGGAGCCAGTTCGGCACCGTCGGGGCTGCGCAGGACGCCGAGCAGGCGACGCAGTTCGGTGAGCGTGCCGCGGCTGGTCTCCTCGATGATCCGCAGGGCGTCGCGGGCCTCGCCGGGGTTCTGCTCGGCGACGTGGTTGGCCACGGACGCCTTCACCGCGATCAGGCTCATGCTGTGGGCCACCACGTCGTGCAGCTCGCGGGCGATGCGCAGGCGTTCGCCGGTCAGCGCTTCCTCCGCACGGAACGCCTGCCGCCTGACCTCACGGGCACGCATCACGCGCACCGCCCGTCCGGCACCCCAGGCCGCGGACATGATCAGCCACAGCAGGAGTGAAGCTTCGACGGGCGCGTCGAACAGCGACTCCGGTGACGCGGTGAGCAGGACCGCCGCCGTGCCGATGAGCGTGGTCACCAGTGCCGGGATCGCACGCGCCGAGGGTACCGACAACCCGACCACGTAGAGCACGAACGACACCGGCAGCAGTGGTTCCCTGGTCAGGTCGAGCGCGACCGCGGCGAACGAGCCCAGCGCGACCACGGCCAGCACCGGCAGCGGCCAGAGCCGTCGCACGGCCAGCGGCGGGCCGATGGCGGCTACCACCAGTGCCACCACCCAGAGCGGGCGCGCACCTTCCTGGAACCCGAAGTAAGCCGCGGTCGCCAGCGCGGCGGCGCCCGCGTCGGCGAGCAGGAGGTGGATTTTCGGCACCGGTTGAACCTAATCCGCGGGCGGTTCCGTCTACCTCGGAGGCCCGTTGGGGCTCAGGCATAATCGCGAAGTCGACGACCTTGAGGAGAACCCGCGATGAAGCGCACCGCCGTGTCGCTGTTCCTGACCGCGCTCGCCCTGCTGGCCACCGCCGGTCCGGCCGGTGCGCACACCAAGCTGGAGTCCAGCGATCCGGCGCAGGGCGCCTCGCTCGAAGCCGCGCCCACCCAGATCACGCTCCGCTTCAGCGAACTGGTGAAGGTCGAGACCAGCAAGGTCACCGTGACCGGCCCGAGCGCTTCGGAGTGGAAGGTCGGCGCACTGGCGGCCAAGGGCCCGATGCTGACCGTGCCGGTCGAGCCGGTCGGCCCGGCGGGGGAGTACGCGGTGAACTACGAGGTCACCAGCGCCGACGGGCACTCGGTCAGCGGCACCACGCGGTTCACCCTGACCAAGGAGGCCGCGCCGGCGGGCGCGGCCCCCTCGTCCGCGCCCGCCGTGCCGAACACGCCGACGACCACCGTTCCCACCGAGTCCGCCGACCCGCAGCCGCAGGCCGCCGAGGACACGAGCATGCCGGTGTGGCCGTGGATCGTCGGCGCGGCGGTCCTGCTGGCTATCGGCATCGGAGCGGTGCTCGTCCGACGCCGGCGCACCAGCTAGTTCGAGCGCTGGTACGCCCGGAACGCCCGGGTGGCCAGCCAGCTCATCACCGCGGCCAGCGCCAGCAGCGACCCGCCGTGGCCGAGGACCCGCGACCAGTCCGGATCCGCGGCGAGTGCCTCGCGCCCGGCGACGGCGGCCCAGTCCACCGGGTTGTATTCGGCGACCGTGCCGACCCAGGACGGCAGCAGCGACGGCGCCATCATCACCGAGGACAGGAAAGCCAGCGGCAGCGCGAGGAACTGCGAAATGCCGATCAGTGCTTCCTGCTGGCGCACCAGCAACGCGATCGCGTCGGACAACGCGCCGAAGATGATCGACAGCAGCACCGCGCAGGCCAGCACCACCAGCACGCCGGTGACCCCGCCGTCGTAGCGGGCACCGGCGAGCAGGCCGACGCCGAACACGATCAGCGACTGGATCACCGTGACCACCGACTGGTGCGCCAGCGAGCCCGCGATCAGCGCACCCCGGCTCACCGGCGAGGTCAGGTTGCGGTCCATCACGCCGCGTTCCATGTCGTCGATGAACGAGGTGCCCGCCCAGCCCGCCGACATCATCGCGGTCATCACGATCACGCCGGGGGTCAGGTAGCTCAGGTAGTCGCCGGTGCCGAAGCCGGGCAGCTCGGCCACGCGGCGGAAGAGCTCGCCGAACAACAGGAGCCACACCATCGGCTGGATCAAGTTGAACAGCAGGTAGGCGGGTTGGCGGGAAAGGCGGCGCAGGGCGTGTGCGGTGAGCCTGCCGGTGTGCGAGGCGAAGGTGGTCATCGGACACCCCCGGCCACGCTGTCGGCGGTGCGGAAGTCGCGCCCGGCGTGGCGCAGGTACACGTCGTCCAGCGACGGGCGCGCGGTGCCGATCGACACCGGTTCGACGCCCGCGCGGCCGAGCGCGGCCAGCACCCCGGGCAGCGCGGTCGCGCCGGTGGCGACGCGGGCGCGAAGGGTCAGGCCGTCCACGCTGATCTCCCCGGCCACCGGTTCCAACGCCCGCCGCGCGGCGGTCAGATCGTCCACGGTGGACAGTTCGGCGTGCACGCTGTCGCCGTTCAGTTCGTTCTTCAGCTCCTCCGGGCTGCCGGTGGCGACCACCTGGCCGCGGTCCACGATCACCAGCCGCGCGGCCAGCTTGTCGGCTTCTTCGAGGTAGTGGGTGGTCAGCAGCACGGTCAGCCCGTCCTCGCCGGACAGGCGGGCGATCTCGGCCCACATGTCGGCCCTGGCCTCGGGGTCGAGTCCGGTGGTCGGCTCGTCCAGGAACAACACGCTGGGCCGGGCGACCAGGCCGAGCGCCACGTCCAGCTTGCGCTGCATGCCGCCGGACCACTTGCCCGCGGGCCGGTCGGCGGCGTCGGTCAGGCCGAACCGGTCGAGCAGTTCCTTGGCGCGCCCGCGGGCGGCCGTGGCGGACAGGCCGTGCAGGTGGCCCTGCAGCACCAGGTTCTCGCGGCCGGTGCTGACCGGGTCGAAGGCCGGTTTCTGCGAGACGCTGCCGATCACCCGCCGAACCCGGCCGGGCTCGCGGCGGACGTCGATGCCCGCCACGCTCGCCTCGCCGTCGTCGGGGGCGGCGAGGGTGGTGAGGATCTTGACGGTGGTGGACTTGCCTGCCCCGTTGGGGCCGAGCAGGCCGAAGACGATGCCGGCGGGCACGGTGAAGCCGAGTCCGGCCAGGGCGCGGACGGCTTTGGCGCCCTTGCCGTAGGTCTTGACCAAGCCGGTCGCGGTGATCGCATGGGTGGGCACGGTGGTACTCCTTCGGTGTCGTGAGAAGGAGTCGACCGTCGCGGTGCACTACTCTGGCGTTCGCAGGCGCGCTCGGAGCAGCTGTCCGCGGACGGCGACCCGGGTGTGTCGGATGGCTCCCGGCCGCGGTGTTGCCGCACCCCGGCCGGGGCCATCACCTCAGTTCTGTTCGGGTTGGCTGAGCCAGCTCATCTCCTCCGCGAACTCGGTGGCGACGCGCGCCTCGATCTCGTCCGGCGTGGCTCCCGACTCGCGCAGCTCGTGCAGCCTTGACCACACGCGCAGGCCGTCGAACTCGCCGGTCTTCATCTCCCGCAACAGGTTCCTGACGAACTCGACCTCGGTCTCCAGCAGGGCCTGCCGGAACTCCGCTTCGATGGTGAACAGCCGCGGGAAGCCTTCGGGGGTGGTCGCCGCGATGGCCTCGTAGCTCTGCTTGGCCAGCAACTGCGTGCGCAGGCGGGCTTCGAGGAGCCGGACGACCTCCTCCGGTGAGAGCACCGGCATCAACGACAACGCGGCCTCGAACTGGGCGAACTCCTTGGCCGGATTGGCCAGCAGGTCGCTGAGCCAGTCGTGCATCTCGGCCACGCCGGACGGGGTGATCTCGTAGACCGTGCGCTCGGGACGCCTGCCCTCGCGCACGGTCTCGCGAGACTCGATCAGCCCGCGCTTGCGCAGCGACTCGACCACGGAGTACAGCGAGCCGTAGTTGAGCTTGATGCTGTCCTCCTTGCGCCGCTCGCGCAGGGTGCCGGACATCTCGTAGGGGTGCATCGGGCGTTCGTTGAGCAGCGTCAGCACCGCCAGTGCCAGCGGATTCGCCCTGCCACGCGGTGCCATCGCCTCGATGCCCTCTGCTCTCGCTCGAATACTCGATCCAGAGTACCCGAACCAGAGTGCTCTAGGTCAAGCCTGAATGCTATGAGTGGGGCATTACTTGCAATGGACGCAAGTAATGCCCCACTCATAGCGTTTGCTCAGGTGCTGCGGACTTGGGGCGGGGTGAGGGTGGGGGTGGCTTTGTTGCCGAAGGCCCACGCTTCGATGCTGCCCAGCGGCGGCACGTAGGTCGACGCCCCCTGCGTGCTGTACGTCCACGCCGTCGCGCCGGTGTTCGCGTGGTAGTACGCCCAGTGCGCGTTCACCGGTGGCGTGTTCACGCACGGGTCCTGCGCCGGGGACGGCAGGGCGTTGATGCGGCAGAGGAACGCCATGCCCCAGCGCGAGGTGCCTGCCGGGGTGAATCCGGCGTTCTGCAGCGCCGCCACGCCGTTCGCCTGCGCGCCCGGCGCGCAGCGCGTTTCCTGCGTGCCACCGAAAGCGGCGAAGTCGACGGTCACGGTGACCCCGCTGGTCCCGGCACACGGTCCCGGCGTGCCGGCGGCCTGCATCGACACCGCGCACGGCACCTCGGGCACCGCGGCGGACGGGGTGGACGGCGCCAGCGGGAAGGCCTTGCCCGCGGCGGCGGGCACGGCCTGCACGGTGGCGAGCAGGTTGACCGAACGGCTGCCCGGGTAGAAGAAGGCACCGCGGTCGGCGACCGGGTCGGCGCAGCCCAGCTGGAAGCTCGCCAGCGCGGCGTAGGCGTTGCCCGGCTTGCCACCCGCGGCGACGATCGCCTGGATCGCCAGCGCGGTCGAGTTCGGGTCCGACGCCTGCCCCGGCGCGGCGATGTAGGCGAAGCCACCGTCGGAGGAGCGGGCCGCGTTCAACGACGACAGCACCTTCTTCGCGGCGGGCAGCTTGCCGTAGGCGGCCAGGCCCTGCACCGCCATGCCGGTGCTGTTGGTGTCCGGACCGGCGAAGGCGGCCGGATCCGCCGTGGCGCACGGCACCGCGGTGTCCAGGCGGTAGGCCTGCCAGAGCCCGTTCGCGCACTGCTGGCCGGTCAGCCACGCGGTGGCCGCGACGACCCTGGGGTGCGCGGCGGGCACCTTCGCCGCCTTGAGCGCGGCGAGCGCGAGGCCCTGGCGGAACGCGCCGTCGTAGGTCGGGTCGGCCGAGCCGAACAGGCCGTCGGCGCGCTGGGTGGCGAGCAGGCGGTCGACCAGGTTCTCCCCGCCGAACTGCCGCGGGTTCTGCTTGCCCGCGACGACCGCGAGGAGCACGTAGCCGAGGCGCCCCGGGTCGTCCTGGCCGTCGGCGCCCTTCAGCGGCTCGCCGAGCTGCGTGCTCAGGTAGGCGACGCCGTCCTGCGCGGCCTGGCGGCCCACCCCGGCGGCGTGCAGGCCGAGCACGGCGTACGCGGTGCTGGTGACGTCGGCGTTGAGGTTGCCGCCGCCCGCGGTGATCGCGCGGGCCAGGTAACCGGCGCCGTGGCGGGCCACGGCGCTCTGCCCGGCTTCGGCGGCCGCGGCCGGTGCGAGCAGCCCGGCGGCGAGTGCGGTGATCGAGGCCAAGACGGCCATCGATCTGGCGCGGAAAAGCTTCGTGCGCAAGGAAGTTCCTCCTCCGGACAGGCGCGGTCACCCACGCGTGCCGGAAGGGGCCAGCGCAGGCCCCGAGCCGCAGTCCACGACGGTTCGACGGAGCCCGTTCCCCGGCAGGCGGTCCGGCTCGCCCGCGTTGTCCACGCGAGCCCACGGTTGCGGGTCAGCGCCGGTTTCCGACCGGCTTTCCCCGACGAGGAACGTGCACCGGAAAGCTACCCGGTGACCGGGCCGTCCCGCCAGACCCCGCGCAGCGCCGCCACCAAACCGTCTACAAAGGACTCGAACAGTCCCGGCTCGTCGTGCATCGAGTCGCGCAGGCTCAGCGGCAGTTCGAGTTGCACACCCCTGCCGGCGCGGGTCCGGTTGACGATGTTGCGCGGTGACCGCCCGGCGAGCGTGGGGTGGTCCGCCGCGTCGATGGTCTCGAACCCGCGCGCGCCGAGTTCCGCGTGCACGATTCCGCCGAATTCGGTGTCGAGGCCGCCGATCAGCACGCCCTCGCGGGGCAGGCTGACGCAGCCGTGCAGGCTCAGTGCCCGGTCGGTGCCCGCGCACAGCGCCAGCGCCACCGGATCGTCGCAACGGCTGGAGGTCACGTGCAGGCTTCGGTTGTCCTGGAAGCTTTCGAACAACCAGTAGTCGCATGTGGACCGGCGCGCGACGGCCAGGCACAGCTGCGAGGTCCCCGGTTCGAGCGTGCCGCCGTGCGGGGCCAGCACTACCGGGGTGCCGGGGCGACCGGACTGGCGGAACCAGCGGGCGTAGTCGATGTGCTCGGTGAGCGAGGGGTCCGCGTACAACGCCGTGTTCGAAAGATATCTGTGCGTAGCCGCGCTCGTCACCGTCATCCCCGCAACATACGGCCATTCGGCGGGAGCGTGGTGTTCGAATGGCGCAATCGGCCGCCGATGGCGGTGATCCGCGTTTCATTCACCCGGCCCGGGGAACTCTCAATCATGTCCAGAGTGCGAGTTTCCGGCGGCCGTTCGACGGCCGCGCGAGTGATTACCGGCGTCGGGGCAGTGATCGCGCTCATCGAGGTCATCTACATCTTGATGATCTTGCTGGGCGCCAATGCGACCAACGCGTTCGTCGAGTTCATGCGAGCCATCGCCGAGCCACTGGCGTTGTTCTTCCCCGGCCTGTTCCAGCTGGAGAACTACCAGGTGGGCGTGCTGATCAACTACGGGCTCGCCGCCGTGTTCTGGCTCGTGCTGACCGGGCTGATCGCCCGCATCGTGCGCTAGCGGGCCTCACCGGTGCCCGCCACCTCCCCGTGTTCGTTCAGTCGGGGGCGGGCACCGGGAGGTGGCGCCTGGGGGCTTGATCGTGTGAAGCTGCCCGGGTGTTCAGCATCGGGGAGTTCGCCGGGCTCGGCCGCGTGTCGGTCCGCATGCTCCGGCACTACGACACCATCGGCCTGCTGCGGCCCGTCCGCGTGGACGGGCGCAGCGGCTACCGCTACTACGACGCGGCCCAGTTGCGCGACCTCAACCGCGTGGTCGCGTTGAAGGACCTGGGTTTCACGCTCGAGCAGGTCCGCGAAATCGTCGACCAGAAGCTGAATCCCGAGGAACTGCGCGGAATGCTGCGGTTGCGCCGGGCTCAGCTCGAAGCGCAGATCTCCGCCGACTCCGATCGGCTCGACCGCGTCGAGGCGCGGTTGCGGATCATCGAGCGCGAGGGGTACCTGCCCACCGAGGACGTGATCCTCAAGCCGGTCGCGGCGATGCGGGTCGCGGAACTTTCCGGGATCGCGGCCAGCTACGCCACCTTCGACATCGGACCGGTGGTGCAGCCGTTGTTCGTCGAACTGTGCCGCCGGCTCGACGCCGCCGGGCTCACCCCGGTGGCGCCCACCATCGCCTACTACGAACCGGTCGGCGAGGACGGTGTGATGGTGCACTCCGCGGCCCCGGTACCGCTGGAAAGCGGGCGGAAGTACGACTTCGACGTGGTGGACCTGCCCGCGCTCGACGCCGCCGCGACCGTGCTGCACCACGGCCCGATGGAGGACGTCGACCGCACCTTCCAGACGCTGGCCCACTGGATCGAGGAACACGGCTACGCGCCGATCGGGCACGCGCGCGAGGTCTACCTCGACTACGAAAGCCCGGAGCGTGGCGTGACCGAACTGCAGGTGCTCGTCCGCCGTCAGGCCTGACGCCACGGGTCGAGGGCGTGCTTTCCGTGTGTCCGTCCGGATTCGAGGGCTTGGAGTACGGCGGGTCCGTCGGCCAGTGGGTGCACTTCGGCGGTGCCGGGCGGGTACACGCCTTGCGCGATGAGCACTTCGAGTTCGTCGAGCAGCGCGCGATAAATACCCGGCGCCGCGGTGGCCAGTGCGCCGATGTGCAGTCCCTTGAGCTGGACCCGGTGGGTGAAGACCAGGTCGTGCGTGCTCAGTGTGGCGTCACCGGACGCGGCCCCGAACACCACGACGCGGCCGGTGAACGGCTTGGTCACCGACAGGCTCGTTTCGAACGTCGCCTTCCCGACGGATTCGAAGACCAGGTCCACGCCTCCGGTCAGCCGCAGGATTTCCTCGGCCAGATCGGGACGAGTGCTGTCGAGGACGACGTCGGCCTGGATGGTGTGGTGCTTCGCCGGTGACGCCGTGGCGATGACGCGGGCGCCGTAGTGGCGGGCCAGGCGGACGGCGGCCTGCCCCACACCTCCCGCGGCGGCGTGGACGAGCACCGCGTCCCCGGCTTCGACCGCGCCGAGTGGTCGCAACGCCGCCAGTGCGGTCGCCCAGTTCAGCACCATGCCGAGGGCTTCGGCGTCGCTCCAGCCCGCCGGGACCGGCAGCACACCGGCGGCCGGCATCACCACGTACTCCGCGAAGGCACCCGCGCCGGTCCCGATGACGTGGGTGCCGTCGCCGCCGACGATTTCCCCGGCGGCCTCGAACCCCGCGATGTAGGGCGCCGACGGTCCACCTCCGTAAGTGCCGTGGGACTGCATGACGTCCGCGAAGTTCAGGCCCGCGGCACCGACCCGGACCAGGTATTCGCCGGGACCCGGGGTCGGACGGGGGACATCGGTCGCGAGGATCAGGTCCGCCGGGCCGCGGTGCGACCGCTGGACCAGGGCACGCATTTTCTCCATGCCGCCGAACGTAGAAGCCTCACGCAGGTGTCAAGGTCAAGGACGAACTTCGCGGAGATACGCGTCGAGCGCCGCCTGCTGTTCGTTGAGGGAGGCGATGCGGGCGGCGAGCCGGTCGCGGTAGCGCCGGACCTCGTCGGCGAACTCCGGAGCGCCGTCCGCCAGGGACTTGATCAACCGCACGGACAACCCGGACTCCAGCAGCGAGCGGATGACGAGCACGCGGTCGAGGGTGGAGCGGCAGTAGTCGCGGTAGCCGTTCTCGTGGCGGCCGGGCACGATCAGGCCCTCGTCCTCGTAGAACCGCAACGACCTCGCGCTCACGCCACTGGCCAGGGCGGCCTCGCCGATCTTCACGATCGAAGGCAACACCACGGTCACGGCGGATCTTCCGACCGACAGAATGCCGTGTCTTGACAATCGAAGTTGTCGGTGGAACCGTGGGCCGCGCCGTACAACACAGGGAGGCGACGATGAAGGTTCAGCTCACCAGCATCATGGTGAACGACCAGGATCGGGCGGAGCGGTTCTACACCGAAAAGCTGGGGTTCCAGGTCAAGCACGACATCCCGGTCGGCGACGCGCGCTGGCTGACCGTGGTTTCCCCGGACGAGCCGGACGGCGTGGAGATCCTGCTGGAGCCGGCGGGCTACGAGTTCGCGCGGACGTACCAGTCCGAGCTCTACGCGAAGAACATGCCGCTGACCATGCTGTTCTCCGAGGACGTCCGCAAGGAGTACGCGCAGCTCGTCGAGGCAGGCGTGCAGTTCCGCGGCGAGCCCGCCGAGACCATGGGCGGGATCAGCGCGATCTTCGACGACACCTGCGGCAACTACCTCATGCTGATGCAGGTGACCCAGCCCGGATGAGCGAACAACGGCGGCTGCACAAGGAGATCTCCTTCGACGCCACCCCGGAACAGGTGTGGGCGGCCATTTCCAGCGGGCCCGGCATGTCGATCTGGTTCGTGCCCCACGAGATGGGTCCCGAGGGGGAGGGCGAGGCCGACTTCGGCGGTGGCAACACCCAGGCGGGCCGCGTGCTCGCCAGGGAAGAGGGCAAGCGGATCGTCTACGGCGACACCGATTCCCCGGCCGCGCTGGAGTTCCTGGTCGAGGGCCGGGACAACGGCGGCACCCTGCTGCGGTTCACCCAGAGCGGGTTCTTCGACGGTGAGGACTGGGCCGGCGAATACGAGAGCTTCGACCGCGGCTGGAACCTCTTCTTCCACAACCTCGCGCAGTACTTCCGGTACTTCGCCGGGTTGCCCGCGACCACGCTGGTGACCGGCTCGACCACCTCGCTCGGTCCGGACGCGATCTGGGCGAAGTTGAGCGCGGCCCTCGGCGTGGACCCGGAAATCCGGCTCGGCGACCGGGTGCGGCTGACCCCGGCCGGCCTGCCGCCGATCGACGGCGAGGTCGACTACCGCGTCCGCGGGGTGCTCGGGGTCCGCGCGGCCGAAGGGCTGCACCGGTTCCAGGGTTTCGGCGCCGAGGGCCACGGCATGGTCAACTCGATCCACTACTACTACGGCACCGCGCCGGACCGGGCGGCCACGACCGCGGCCTGGCAGCAGTGGCTACTGGCCGCCTTCCCGGTCAGGCTCTGAGCGCGGCCAGCCGCCGGGCGACCTCGGGTGAGTGGAACTGGCGCACCGGCGGCCGGTCGCCGTAAGCGAAGTTGAGGGCACGGCCGAGCGTCCACGGCTCGACCGCGGCGAACACCGCCTCCTGGGCTTCGTGGGCGTCGGCGCCCGGACCGGACAACACCATCAGCTGGTACCGCGCGTCCCGGTGGCCCACCGCGTTCGGCACGGCGGGCGGCCGGGACAGCGCGCCACCGAGGTGCCGCAGGTCGGTCACCAGGCCCACCGGCGCGCCCGGTCCGGTCAGTTCGACGAGCCGGCCCGCCAGGTCCGCCGGGAAATCGCTCAGCAGCGCGGTGTCGCCGTAGTAGGCGTGCGGGGTGTCCGGCTCGCTGAAGATCGTGCGCGCCGCCTGGTCGAACGGGATCTCCGCGAACCTCTCCAGCAGGCGCGGGCCGATTTCGCGCAGGGGCGCGATCAGCCGCTCGCCTCCCGCGGGATCGCCGCTGTAGGAAATCCGGAGATGCGCGACATGCCGTCCGCGCAAGGGTTCCGGCACGCCCGGCACGTCCGGGAGCGGCACCATCCCCAGCGAGGAGGTCAGTTCCTCGGGCACGGTCTCGGTCCATTCGCGGAACCCGCGCACCACCGCGGGCAGGAGTCCGGTGTCGAAGTACATGCCGCCGCCGTAGATGGCCGGGACGTCGAACAAGGCGATCTCCAGCCCGGTGACCACGCCGAAACCACTGCGGCCGCCGCGGATCGCCCAGAACAGCTCGGGATGGCTTTCGGCGGTCACGTCGAGCAGTTCGCCGCTGTGGTCCACCAATTCGATCCGCCGCACGTGATCGGCCGCGAAGCCGAAGCGCCGGGCCAGCAGGCCGACCCCGCCGCCGAGTGAGTACGACACCGCGCCCACCCCGGGACCGCTGCCGGACAACGGCGCGAGTCCGTGCGCGGCGGTCTCGGCGAGCACGTCCTTCCAGCGCGCGCCGGCTTCGAGCCAGGCCGTCTTCTTCTCCGGGTCCACGCGAACCCCGCGCATCCGGCGGGTGCTGATCAGCAGCCCGGTGGCCGGGGTGGTGAAGCCGTGGCCGGTCGCCTGCACCGATACGGGCAGGCCCTGTTCGCGGGCGTGGTTCACCGCGGCACGCACGTCGGCCGCGTTCTCCACGGCCGCGATCACCTTCGCCTCGTGCCGGAAGGCGGTCTGGAAACCGGCCGCTTCGTCGTCGAACCCGGGGTCGCCGGGGTGCAGGTAGTTCATCTCGTTCCTCCGTTGTCGCTCTCCTTCCACCCTGGGTGGCTCTCAGGCAGAAGTCCAACAGCTGGTTCTGCTCGAAACCAGAAGCAGTAATCATGATACAGACAAGTTTGACTGTCTTGACAAGAAAAGTTGTCGGTGAGACTCTGGCTTTACCAGCGAAAACGAATCAGGGAGCAGCGAGATGAACCGCGAATTCGAAATCCGCAGCGAGCGTGAGATCGACGGCACCCCCGACCAGGTCTTCGAAGCGGTCACCACCGGGACGGCAGGCTGGCTGTGGCCGATCGCGTGCGAACCCCGCCTCGGCGGCTCGGTCGACATCGCCGAGGGCGCGAAGGTCACCGCTTGGGAGCCCGGCAGGCGCTTCGCCAACCGCGTCGAGCAGGGCGACTGGTTCAACGCGCTGGACAACGTGATCGAGCCGCGGCCGGGTGGGCGGTCCCACCTGCGGTACGTGCACAGCGGCGCGTTCCCCGAAGAGAACTGGCAGAACCTGTACGACGGCTGCCTGCACCACACCGAGATGTACCAGGCCACGCTGGCGACCTACGTCAAGCACTTCGCCGGGAAGCCCGCCGGATACGTCTCCGCGGACGCGCCCGCGTCGACCGCCGGGGACGTCGGGGCGTTCGACCGCCTGCTGCGTGAACTGGGGCTGACCGATGCCGTGCTCGGCGATCGGGTTTCGGTCGAGGTGTCCGGAATCGGGACCATCGAGGGTGAAATCGACTTCCGCACCCCGCACTTCCTCGGCATCCGCGCCGAAGACGCCATCTACCGGTTCATCGGCCGCAACGCCTGGGGTGACCCGGTGGCCGTCGCGGCGCACCACTTCGGCGAGGTCGACACCGCGCGGGCGGCGAAGGAGTGGGAAGCCTGGCTCGCCGCTGTCTACGCCTGAACCACGTTGATGAAGTGCAGCACGCGCTCGACCATCCGCCGGAAGTCGGCGGGGGAGAAGTAGTGGCCCAGCTCGGGCCACACCTCCACTTCGGACCGCGGCAGCCAGGCACGCGCTCTGGTCGCGGCGGTCGCGGAATCGTGCACAGCGCTGCGGCCCGAGAAGACCGCCAGCGTCGGCACCGCCATCGCCCGCAGTTCCGCCTCGGGCGGGCAGGTCTGGAACGGCACCGCCGGCCGGTAGACGCGGGTGAGCGCGCGAACGAGCCGGACGGCCGGATCGCCGGAGATGTCCTGGCCCGCGGCCCAGAGGAAGAAGCGCCGCCACCTCCACTCGTACGGGAACAGCTTGAGCAGCAGGCCCTGCCGCAGGGCGCCGAACGAGAAGTTCGCGGTGACCGTGGTCGGGTCGAGCAGGGTCAGCGTGGCCAGGCGGGCGGGGTGGCGGAGCGCGTAGTTCATGGCCTGCCAACCACCCGAGGACATGCCGCCCAGGTGCACGCCGGTCAGGTGCAGCGCGTCGAGCACCTCGTCGAGGCAACGGGCGCGCTCGGCGTGGCTGGTGATCGGCTCGGTCTGCACGCTGTGGCCGCCTTCGCCGAGGATGTCGAGCGTGTAGACGGTGTGCCCGGCCGAAAGCGGTGCCCAGAACGGCGCGCAGCTGGGTGCGCCGGCCAGCAGTCCGTGCAGCAGCACGATCGGCGGGCCGCTTTCGCCGTGCCGGTAGACGCGGGTGGTGCCGAACGAGGTCTCGACGTCGAGCACCGCGGCCGGTGGCGGTCCGTGCGCCATCGTCTCCCGGTAGATCGCGAGGTAGTCGTCCCGCCCGTTGTCGTCGGTGAATGCTCCGGTTTTTCCCATGCCCGGCACGGTAGGGCGCGGAAATCCGATCGTCTTGGACGAAGGGAAGACCCTAGGGTGCAGGCATGGGGAGCTGGGCGCTGGTGGTGCCGCACGAGGAGGTCGACCGGCTCGACGGCACCCACGTGTTCGCCGTCCCGCACCCCCGCCTCGCCGCCCACGTGCTCAGCTACACCGCGCAGGACTTCCGCCAGCACGAGCGCCGGACGTGGCGGATCGCCCCGCTCGGCGTCATCACGCTCGCGATCGACTTCGAAACACCGGTCCGGCGACTCGAATGCGGAACGGTGCTGCCGTTCTCCTCGGTGGCCGGACTGCGCGACCGGCCGATGGTGATCGAGGAGTCGCCCGGTTATTCGCACGGGATCGCCATCGGACTGACCCCACTCGGCGCGTATTCGCTGCTCGGCCTGCCGTTGAAGGAAATCGCGAACACCACTGTCGGGCTCACCGAGTTGCTCGGCGTGCGCGGCCGGGTGCTGACCGAGGAACTGGCCGGAACGCGTGGCTGGACCGCCCGATTCCGGCTGCTCGACGAGCGCTTCACCGAATGGCTGAGCGGCGGTCGCGTACTCGACGCGCCGGTGCTCGGGGCGTGGCGGTACCTGGAAAGCACGGGCGGCCGGGTGCGGATCGACCGGCTCGCGGACCGGATCGGCTGGACCCGCCAGCACCTGAACCTCCGCTTCCGCGAACAGATCGGGCTGAGCCTGAAGACCGCGGGCCGGGTCGCGCGCCTGCGCCACGCCGCCGTGCTGATGACCGGCGGGCTTTCGCTCGCCGAAATCGCCGCGGTCGCCGGTTACGCCGACCAAGCACACCTGAATCGCGACTTCCGCGCACTGACCGGCTGTACCCCCACGGAATACCGGAGGAAAAGGTGACCAGGCTCCATCCGGAGATCGAACCGCACCGGCACGGAATGCTGGACGTCGGCGACGGCAATTCCCTGTATTGGGAGGAATGCGGGAATCCGGCCGGGAAACCCGCGCTGGTGCTGCACGGCGGTCCCGGTTCGGGGTGCACGCCGGGAGCCCGCCGGTTGTTCGATCCCGAGCGCTATCGGGTCGTGTTGTTCGACCAGCGCAATTGCGGCCGCAGCACCCCGCACGCGAGCGAGCCGGACATCGACCTCTCCCAGAACACCACCCATCACCTGGTCGCCGACATCGAAGCGCTGCGGACCGCGCTCGGCATCGAAAGCTGGCTGGTTTCGGGTGCCTCGTGGGGTTCGGTGCTCGGACTGGTCTACGCCGAACGGCATCCGGAGCGCGTCACCGGGATGCTGCATTCCGGCGTGGCCACCGGACGGAGACTCGAAACCGAGCTGCTCACGCGCGGCCTGGGCGCGATGTTCCCGGAGGCCTACGCGCGATTCCGCGAACTCGTGCCGGACGGGGAGATCGCCGCCGGTTACCACCGGCTGCTCTTCGACCCGGACCCCGAAGTCCGCGAACGCGCGGCACGTGCCTGGTGTGACTGGGAAGACGCGATCGTGCCGACCGCGCCCGGCCCGAGCCCGCGGTACGCGCGCCCGGAATTCCGGATGGCGTTCGCGCGGATCGTCACGCACTACTTCGCCAACGGCAGCTGGCTGGACGAAGGTGCCGTGCTGCGCGACGCCGGGAAACTGGCCGGTATCCCCGGGGTGATCGTGCAGGGCGTGCTCGACCTGTCGAACCTGGTCGGCACGCCGTGGGAACTCGCGCGGGCCTGGCCCGGTGCCGAACTGGTGCTGGTGGACGACACCGGGCACAACAACTCCCCCGGTCTGGACGCGGCCCGCGTGGCCGCGCTCGACCGCCTCTCGCGCTTCTAGTCTTCGGCCGGCTCCGGCTCCGGCAGCGGTTCGCCGGTCTCCACCAGGGACTTCAGGCTCGACAGGATGTGCGGCCAGCCACCCTGGACCGCCTCCAGCACGGTGCTGCCCGGCTCGAACCCGTCGTGCCGCACGGTCAGCTTCACCACCTCGCCCGCCGGTTCGAGGTCGAAGGTCACCTTGGACCTCGGCTCGGCGGCGGCCTGCTTGACGAAGTCCGGGTCCACCTCCATGATCCCGGCGAAGTCCGGGGTGAAGGTGTGCCAGGTG
The DNA here is from genome assembly GCF_021725495.1 of Saccharothrix sp. AJ9571. NCBI lineage: Bacteria > Bacillati > Actinomycetota > Actinomycetes > Pseudonocardiales > Pseudonocardiaceae > Saccharothrix > Saccharothrix sp. AJ9571. The sequence continues at coordinate 4,117,094 of NZ_CP091382.1, forward strand.
TAGGACAAGCGCCGGTACGGGTCGGACTCCAGCACCACCTGCTCGGGATCGGCGGACTTCCAGCCGTTCTGCTCCCAGGTCACCGGCGCGCCCTTGGTCCACTCCGACTCCAGCACCGCGCCCCAGTAGCGGATGGTGAAGGCCGGGTCGGTCAGCGCCTGCCACAGCTCTTCCGGGGTGGTCTTGATGTAACTGGTGTGGACGAACTCGGGCTTGCTCATGGGTCTGCTCTCCAATGCGGTCTTCAGGTCGGCGAGTGCGCGCACCCGCTCGCGGTGGTACCGGCTGATCCAGCGGTCGGCGATGGCGTTGATCGGTTCGGCGTTGACGTAGTGCCACTTCTCCCGGCCCCGCCGGACGGTGGTGACCAGGTTCGCCGCCTCCAGCACGGCCAGGTGCTTGCTGACCGACTGCCGCGCCATCTCCAGTTCCGAGCACAGCTCGCGCAGGGTCTGCCCGTCGCGTGCGTTCAAGCTGTCGAGCAGCCGCCGGCGGCTGGGGTCGGCCAGTGCCTTGAACACCTCGTCCATCGCCCCACCTCGAATAGGCAGCCAACTGGCTGCCCATAAGATAGGCAGCCATCCGGCTGCCTGTCAACCCGAGGGCACATCAGCAGGCGAGCCGGGCCCCAACCGGGGCGGGTCACCCGTCCCCAGGTGCACAGGTCCAGTTGAGGCGTCGGCTGACCGGCGGTCAGAGGGCGGTTCGGCTGAGCCAGTGGTCGAGCAGGGCGCGATCGCCGGTGACGGTGAGCTGGTCGGGGGAGAGGCGCCGGGTCAGCACCAGCAGCAGGTCGCGCTCACTGCCCTCGACCGTGACGTCCGCGTCGCCGACGGTACGGGAGCAGGTCGCCCCGGAAGGGGTTCTGGTGATCAGCCAGCCGGTGGTTTCCGCGCGCAGCAACAGTTTCTCCCCGTTGCCCGCCAGTTCGGCCAATCCCGGTTTGACCTTTTCGACGCCGGGCGCGGACAGCAGGCCCAGGCCTTCGTCGATCGCGTCGGTGGCGACGTCCGGCGCGATTTCGAAGGTGGTCCGGCCGGTGGTGAAGGTGGCGTCGGCGTGGTGGATCACGGTGTCGTGCAGCATGCGCCGCAACCAGAACACCGCCGGGCCGGGGCCGAGGAGCGTGGTCACCGTGGTGTCGGCGCCGGTGGTCCGCACGGCTTCGGCCAGTTCGGTGGCGCCTTCGGTGAGCCAGCGGGTCCAGTCCGCCGGCGGATCGGCTTCCCGCGGGTCGGGCACCGCGGCCGGTTCCCGGGTGCGCACCATGCCCGCGGCCCAGCGGTGGGCCTGGCCGATGTGCCCGACGAGGTCCCGCAGCCGCCACTCCGGGCAGGTCGGCACGCGGGCGGCCGGGTCACCGCCCTCGGCGGCCTCGGCGAAGCCGGCGGTGTGGGTGTGCAGGGCGTTCGTGAGCCAGGTGAGGTCCATGTCCCCTACCGTAGGAATTCCACCGGGGTGGAGGTTCGACGAATGGTGACCGCGATCACAGTACTCGGCATCGGTGAGCTGGCCCGGCGCACCGGCGTGCCCGTGCGCACGGTCCGCTTCTATTGCGACGAAGGCATTCTCGAACCGGTGCGCAGCGCGGGCGGGCACCGCCGGTTCGACGTCACCGCGGTCGAGCGGCTCACGCTCATCCGCCGGTTGCGCGGGCTCGGGCTGGGGTTGCCGTCGATCCGGCAGGTGCTGGCCGGGCAGCGGTCGGTCGCCGAAGCGGTCACCGCCGAACGGGCCGCGCTCGACGCCGAACTCGCGGCCCTCGCGTGGCGCCGTGCTTCGTTGCGCGCGGTCGAGACGGGCGCACGCCTGGACCTGCTCGCCGCGGTGGGGGACGGCCGCGCGGCCCGCGAAGTGCTGACCGGCTTCTGGCGCAACGACTTCCTCGGCCCAGCGCCCGCGGACACGGTCGAAATGTTCCTCGCCAGCAGCGTGCCGACGCCACCCGAAGACCCGTCACCGGCCCAAGTGGTCGCCTACGCGGAAATGGTCGCGCTCGTCGACGACGCCCAGCTGCGGACCGGATTGCGCCGACGGCCGCGGATCGCCGACCAGGCCGCGTTGCACGACGGCGTCGGCGTGGCCTGCGACCTGGCCCGGCCACTCGTACTCGCCGGGCAGCGGCCCGAACCCGGCGCCGCGCTCGACCGGTTCGTCGACGCCTACGCCGTACTCGGCCGCACCGGCGACACCCCGGAATTCCGGCGCTCACTGCACGCGAAACTAGCGGTGGAACGGAATCCGCGCCTGCGCCGGTACTGGGACCTGGTCGGCGAGGTGACCGGCGAGGAGGTCACCATCGGCCAGGCGCACGCGTGGTTGCTCGACGCGCTCGGCGTTCAGCGGTAGGCGCGCACGGCGTCCAGATAGCCGGAAATGGCGTCACGGTTGCGGACGAGGCAGTCGATGCGACCGGCGATCCGGTCCCGCTCGTTTTCCAGCGCCGCCAGCATTTCCGGCGTGGCGTCGGGGAAGTGGATCGCGCGCGGCCGGTTCAGGCAGGGGAGGATCTGCTTGATCAGCCGAGTCGGCAGCCCGGCGTCGAGCAGCCCGCGGATCTGCGCCACCCGGTCCACGTTGTACTCGGCGTAGTCGCGATAACCGTTCGGCAGGCGATCGGCGACGATCAGCCCCTGTTCCTCGTAGTACCGCAGCAGCCGGCGGGGGATGCCGGTCCGCTCGGACAGCGCGCCGATGCGCATGTGTGCCACCTCACTGGGTTCGTGGTTGACCTTCACACCGGTGTGACGGTTCGAGCATGGGCGGCATGAGACTCCCGCTGCCCGCCCTGCTGGCGCTGACCACCGCCGCGTTCATCACCGTGCTGACCGAGGCGCTGCCCGCCGGGGTCCTGCCCGCGCTGAGCACCGACCTTGGCGTCGGCGAATCGGCTGCCGGGCAGACCGTGACCATCTACGCGATCGGCACCGCGCTCGCCGCGATCCCGCTGACCGTGGCCACCGCGGGCTGGCGGCGCAAACGCTTGCTCCTGGCCGGGGTCGCCGGGTTCGCGGTGGCCAACACGGTCACCGCGGTGTCCGGGGACTACGCGCTGACCATGGTCGCCCGGTTCGTCGCCGGGGTCGCGGCCGGTGTGGTCTGGGCACTGCTGGCCGGATACGCCCGACGGCTCGCGCCCGAACGCTTGCAGGGCAAGGCGATCGCGATCGTGATGGCGGGCATCCCGCTCGCGCTCTCGCTCGGCGTGCCCGCCGGGACGTTCCTCGGCGGCGCGGTGGGCTGGCGAGCCTCCTTCGGCGTGATGTCGGTGCTCGCCGTGGTGCTGCTGGGCTGGATCGCCGTGGCGGTCCCGGATTTCCCCGGGCAGACCGGCGGCGGCCGGATCCCGCTGCGGCGCACGCTCGCCGTTCCCGGTGTGGCGCCGATCCTGGCGGTGACGCTGGTTTTCGTGCTGGCCCACACGATCCTGTACACCTACATCGCCACCTTCCTGGAGCGCGCGGGCCTCGGTGCTTCGGTCGACCTGGTGCTGCTGATCTTCGGGATCGCGTCGATGGTGAGCATCTGGGTGGTCGGCGCGCTCATCGACCGGCGGCTGCGCGCGCTGACCATCGCGGGCACGGTGCTCGTCGGCGTGGCGGCGGCGATCCTCGGGGTGTTCTCGGGCGACGCGACGCTGGTGTTCCTCGCCGTCGCGTTGTGGGGACTCGGCTGGGGCGGGGTGCCGACGCTGCTGCAGACCGCCGCCGGGCAGGCGGGCGGGGACGCCGCGGACACCGCGCAGGCCATGCTCGTGACCCTGTGGAACGCGGCGATGGCCGGTGGGGGCGTGGCGGGCGGCCTGCTGCTCGACCACTTCGGTGCCGGTGCGTTCCCGGTGGCCGCACTGGTGCTGCTGCTGCCGGTGCTGGCCGTGGTGCTCCGGGCGCGCGAGCACGGGTTCGCTGCTCATGCGGGCTACGGTAGAAGTTGACACCAGTGTCAGGTTCAACTGTTTTCGGGCCGGGAGGCGGCGTGCGGATCGGTGAACTGGCTCACCGCACCGGCGTGAGCGAGCGTTCGCTGCGGTACTACGAGCAGCAGGGCCTGCTCACCTCGTCGCGCACCCGGGGTGGGCACCGCGAGTACCCGGAGGCCGCCGTCGACCGGGTCATCCGGATCCAGGAGTTGTTCGCCGCCGGCTTGCCCAGCAGGAAGATCGCGCGCCTGCTCCCGTGCCTGCGCGACGCCGACGGCGGCCCCTCCGAACTCGCGGACGCTCAGCTGGTCGCCGACCTCACCGCCGAACGCGAGCGGATCGACCGCATGATGGCCGACCTGGCCCGCTCACGCGAGGTCCTGGACCACGTCATCGAAGCCGCCGACGGCACCTGACGCGATAGCAGCCCCGCGACCCACCCCGCCGAATGCTATGAGTGGGGCATTACTTGCATTCAACGCTAGTAATGCCCCATTCATAGCATTCGGGCGGCGGTGGGTTTGCCGAACCAGCGGGGGAGGTGGGTGTCCAGGTCCTGTTGGTCGTCGCCGATCCAGGCGATGTGGCCGTCGGGGCGGAGCAGGACGCCAGGGACATCCAGTGCCGCGGTGGGATCCGCGAGGTGGTCGACCCGGTCCGACCAGCCGCCGACGGTCAGGCGTCCGGTGCGGTCCAGCAGCAGCCCGCGGCCGTGGTGCAGCAGGTCGTAGAGGCGGCCCTGCTCCACGTCGAGGTCGCGCAGGCGGCGGCCGAGCAGGTCGGGGCCTTCGCCGAAGTCGTAGCGGATCCCGATCGCGGTGATCTTCTCGAGCAGGTAGCGGTTCACCTCGTCGAAGTCCATCAGCTTGGTGAGCAGTCTCCGCAGGGCCTGCGGGCCCGGCTCGGTGGACGAAAGCGCCACTTGGGCGCGGGTGTTGTCCAGCACTTCTTCGGCGACCGGATGACGTTCGGCCTGGTAGGTGTCCAGCAGGGCGTCCGGCGCCCAGCCGCGGACCTGGGCGGCCAGTTTCCAGCCCAGGTTGACCGCGTCCTGGACGCCGAGGTTGAGGCCCTGCCCGCCGGCGGGCGGGTGGATGTGGGCCGCGTCGCCGGCCAGCAGCACCCGCCCGACCCGATAGCGGTCGGCCAGCCGGGTGGCATCCCCGAAACGGGACATCCAACGCGGGGAATGCACGCCGAAATCGGTTCCGGCGATGGCGTGCAGCGCTTGCCGGAAATCGTCGAGGGTGGGCGGTTCCGCGCTGATTCCCGCAGCGGGAACCACGACGCGATGGATTCTTTCACCGAAAGGCTGAAGGCTGAAGGACTTGTGGATTTCGCGGAGTTCGGTCACCTTGGCGGCGATCTCCTCTTGCGGCGCCCCGAATTCCATTTCGCCCATCAGTGTCTCGGTCCGCGACGGCTCGCCGGGAAAGTCGACGCCGAGCAGTTTGCGCACAATACTGCGCCCGCCGTCACAACCGACGAGATAACGCGTACGCAGCTGCTTACCAGTGGTCAGTTCGACGGTCACGCCCTCGTCGTCCTGCTCGAAACCGGCCACCGCGCCACCACGCCGGACCTGCGCACCGAGGTAGACCGCGTGTTCTTCGAGAATGCGGACGATGACCGGCTGCGGAATGCCCAGCAGGTAGGCATGCGCGGAATCGATGTTCGGGGGCGCGGGTTTGTCGATGGCGGCGAAGAACGCGCTTGCCGGACGCCGTCTTCCGTGTTCGAGAAGACGATCCAGTAGTCCGCGCATGGCCATCAGTTCGAGGCTGCGAATGTGCAGTCCGACGATGCGGACGACCGAGACGGGCTCGGTTTCCTTTTCCAGCACGAGTACCCGTACATCGTGCAGCCGCAGTTCGGCGGCCAATACCGCGCCGGTCGGCCCGCACCCGGCGATGATCACGTCAATCATTGAGGTGTTGCCTTTCGGGAGTGGTCGAAGCGCTCCCGGCGACACCTACGTCGATCGCCCGGCCGTGATCGGAAGGGGGAGCACCCACATCGCTACAGCGTTCATGGGTCTCACCTCCTCGGGTGGTGTCACGGTCGACCGCAAGCTACAAGCCCGCGCACCACCCCGTCCACTCCTTTAGGCGGAAGGACGGCCCGCCCCGGCGTAGTCGTCGCCGGGGCGCCGGTAGGCGTGCACCTGCACGGCCTGCCCGAACGTCGGCGCGTCCACCATCTGCTTGTTCCCCACGTAGATGCCGACGTGGTGGATCTTCGTCGACGGGTTGCCGAAGAACACCAGGTCGCCCAGTTGCGGTTCCTCCGCCACCGGCACCAGCGGCACGCTGCCGTACTGCCAGTGCGCGGTGCGCTTGAGCGTGATGCCCGCGTTCCCGTACGCGGCGGTGGTCAGGCCCGAGCAGTCGAAGCCCTCGTGCCCGCCTTCGATGCCGTTGCCGCCCCACACGTACGGCAGGCCGATCTTCTCGATGGCGAAGTAGACCGCCTTGAGCACCGAGGTCTTCGGCGGCGCGTCGGTCTTCGCGACCGTGCCGTAGACGTTCGCGGTGGCCAGCACGCGGTGCAGGAACAGCGGCGCGTCCTGCAGCGAGCTGACCGCGTTCCACCAGGTCGGGCCGTCCGACAGGTCACGGCCGTCGGCGCACAGCGCGCGGGCGGCGGTCAGCGCGGCGTCGTCGAGGTTCTGCGGATCGGGCGTGCCCGCGCCACTGGCGCTGCGCGCCCACTTGTCCCAGACGGCCGGGGTCAGCTGCATCGGCCCGTTGGCGTCCAGTTCGGAGACCACGGTGCCGTTGAAGTCGAGCAGTTCCACCGTGCCGATCGGCTGCGCCGGGCGGCCGTCCTCGTTGATCACGCCGCCACCCGCGCGGCCGTGGTCGGTGGCGTTCTTGCCGATGCCTGCCAGCGTCACCCACGACACGTGGCACTCCGGCTGCTCCTGGCTCATGGTGATCGTCGCCTTGGCGTAGGCGAGCATCGAGCGCTGCGGGATCTCCAGCCAGGTCGAGTACTTCGCGGCCCAGTCGTCGAGCGCCTTGCCCGGCGACGCGGGCAGTGCCGCGGCGCCCGGCTGCGGCTGCGGGGTCGACGGCGGTGCCGGTGGTTCGGTGGTCACCGGCGGCGCCGTGCCGGCGGCCCCCGTGCTGTTCGCCAGCGGCGCGCCGTCCGGGCGGTTGGCCAGCACGAACACCCCGGTCGCCACGGCCACCGCGACCACCGCGATGACCAGTGCCCGCCGGAACGGCCGCTGCCTGGATTCCTCCGCCACCACTACCCCCTGATCCCGTCGAGCACGAACTTGCGCAGGCCGTCGAGATCGGTGTCGACGGCCACCTCGATCGACGGCCCTTCCGGCTCGCCGTTCGCTTCCCGATGTGTCCAACGACGCTGATCGAGCAGGGTCGCGCCCCGGTACGGGCCGAACGAGCAGTCCACGTCGACCGGGTACCGCTCGGTCTCGAGGATCCCAGGCCGGATCGCCTCGGCCACGGCCACCGCGTCGTGCAGCACGATGCCGTCGTAGCCCAGTTCCTTGCGGTAGTGGTCGAGGTAGTCGCCGGTGAGCGAGACCAGCACCTCACCGATCGCGTTGCCCTCGGCCAGCTCGGCCAGCCAGTCGGTGGACACCGCGCAGCGGCGGGTCAGGTCCATCGGCACCAGCGTGACCGGCACGCGTTCCTCGACCAGCACTCGGCGGGCGGCTTCGGGATCGGCCCACACGTTGAACTCGGCGGCCGCGGTGATGTTGCCGCGCCCGATCGCGCCGCCCATGATCACCAGCCGCTCGATGCGGTCGCGGATGCGCGGGTGCGCGGCCAGCAGCAGGGCGATGTTGGTGAGGGGGCCGATCGGCGCGATGGTCACCGGCTCGTCGGTGCGTTCCAGCAGCGAGACCAGCATGCTCACCGCGTCGGCGGTCTCCAGCTCGCGCTCGGCGGCGGCCAGCGAGGCCGACCGGCCGGACAGCCCGTCCGCGCCGTGCACCGAGGAACTGCGGCTCTGCGCGTGGACCAGCGGGCGCTCGGCCCCGGCGGCGACCGGCACGTCGGCGCGGCCGAAGCGGTTCAGCAGGCGGCGGGCGTTCTCCGTGGTCGCTTCCAGCGGCACGTTGCCGAACACCGTGGTCACGCCGACGAGCTCGACCTCGGCGCTGCGCGCGGCCAGTGCCAGCGCGAAGGCGTCGTCGACCCCGGGGTCGGTGTCGATGATCAGTTTCCTGCCCACTGCCGCTCCCTAGCCTGTCACCCGCCGACGGCTACAGGTTACGGTCAGCCCCATGACATCCATGTGGGGTTCCCCGGTGGTGGCCAGGGCGAAGGCGTGGCGGCGGGCGCGGCGCGACCCGCGGCAGGCCCGGTTCCTCACCGCCGACTCGCTGCGCTGGGTGCTGCGCAACCGCGCCTACACCCCCTGGTACCTGGTGCGGTACTGGCGGTTGCTGAAGTTCCGGCTGCTCAACCCGCACATCATCCTGCGGGGCATGGTCTTCCTCGGCAAGGACGTGGAGATCCACTGCCGTCCCGGCTACGGGCGCCTCGAGATCGGCCGCTGGGTGCACATCGGCGACGGCAACGCGATCCGCTGCCACGAGGGCTCGCTGCGCATCGGCGACAAGGCCGTCTTCGGCAGGCAGAACGTGGTCAACGGCTACCTCGACATCGAGCTGGGCGGGGCCACGCTGGTCGCCGACTGGGTCTACATCTGCGACTTCGACCACGTGACCACCGACATCACCCTGCCGATCAAGGACCAGGGCATCATCAAGTCGCCGGTCCGGATCGGGCCGGACACCTGGATCGGCACCAAGGTCTCGGTGCTCAAGGGCACCCGCGTGGGCCGGGGCTGCGTGCTCGGCGCGCACGCGGTGGTCCGCGGGGACATCCCGGACTACGCGATCGCGGTGGGGTCACCGGCGCGCGTGGTCCGCGACCGGCGCGCCGACTACGAGGCCGACGCCGAACGCCGCGAGGCCGTGCGCGACATGGCCCGCAAGGCGGACAAGGCACTGGAGAAGACGCTGCGCGACCTGACCTCGAACTGAGGCGAACCGGACGAACGGCGGCTTGTCGTTCGTTGCCTTAACTAACTAGCATCGGGCGCCTCACCCCGCGAATTCGGAGGAGCAGCTCGTGCGAGTACGCAGACGTTCGGCCTTCGCCCTGGTCACCCTCTCCAGCATCGCCCTGCTCGGCACCACCGCCCCCGCGGTCGCCGCGCCGGACGACGGCCTCTACACCGCCGCCGCCCAGTGCAGCGAGACCCCGCGCGAGCTGCCGATCAACGAGTTCACCGACCACCGCGAGCTCGGCGTGGAGCTCGACCGGATCGAGCGCGTCAGCGGCGGCAAGGTGCAGGTCGAGCAAATCGGCCGGAGCAACCGAGGGCGCGAGATCCACTCGGCGCGCGTGGGCACCGGCCCGAAGGCCGTGCTGCTCACCAGCGAGATCCACGGCAACGAGAAGACCGGCACCGACGCCCTCCTCGACCTCCTGGACTTCGTCGGCACCAGCGACTCGGCCAAGGCGAAGCGCTGGCGCAGCGAGCTGACCATCGTCGCCATCCCGAAGATGAACCCGGACGGCGCCGAACTCGACCGCCGCGGCAACGACATGACCTGGCCGGAGGTCACCGCGAGGCACCCGCAACTGCGGGGGGTCCAGCCGGCGTGGAACTACTACACCGGCACGACCCAGGGTGACGACTACTCGAAGCGGCCCGGGTTCGACATCAACCGCGACTACCACCCCGACCTGAACTACGTGCCGCGCAAGGAGGACTTCCCCGGCACCTCGGCGCAGACCGGCTGGTACCTCTCGCCGGAGACCTCGATCGTGCGTGACGTCTACCGCGGCCTGACCGCCGAGTTCGGCAAGGTGGACACCTACGTCGACCTGCACCACCAAGGCGCCTGCTACGTGATGCCGGACGACCCGGAGGAGTTCGTCACGCTGTCCATCTCGGGCAAGTTCGTCAACGACCCGGCGACCACCCCCGGCTACGAGAAGTACGCCTCGAAGTACGACCTCAAGTACTCGAAGCAGCTGAACGTGGCGGTGAACAACGCGCTGCAGGGCGCGGCGAACAACCGGCCGGTGTTCGGCAACGTGACGCTGTACCCGCAGGACACGAACCTGCCCGGCACCGGGCTGGGCTCGTTCGCGCTGAACGGCAGCGGCACGGTGTTGTTCGAGGTCCGCGGGCAGACGCAGACGCTGGGGCAGCAGTACCGCGCGGTGCTGACCAGGTCCGTCTACATCGGTCTGGACGGCATGCTCTCGTCGATCGCCAGCGGGAAGGTGCGCACCCTGGACCCGGCCGACTACGACCGGATCCCGCCGCGCGGCCCGAACATCGGCACGGCCGCCGAGGCCGAGGCCCGCTTGGACGGCTAAAGCAAGAAGTGGAAGAGCGGACTGCCCGGCTCCACCCGTTCCACCTGGAGCGGGCTGGCGTCGAGGCGGTCCAGCAGGCCGGGCAGGTCGGCCGGGCGCTCGATCTCGATCCCGATCAGCGCCGGGCCGGTCTCCCGGCTGTTGCGCTTGACGTACTCGAACAGGGTGATGTCGTCCTCCGGGCCGAGCACCTCGTCGAGGAAGCGGCGCAGCGCGCCCGGCTCCTGCGGAAAGCCGACGAGGAAGTAGTGCTTGAGTCCCTTGTGGACCAGTGAGCGCTCGAGGATCTCGCTGTACCGGCTGACGTCGTTGTTGCCGCCGGAGACCACGCAGACCACGGTCTCCTGCGGGCCGATCTCGATGGTCGCGCCGAGTGCCGCGCTGGCCAGCGCGCCCGCGGGCTCGGCGATGATGCCGTCGGACTGGTACAGCTCCAGCATCTCCGTGCACACCCCGCCCTCTTCGACGGTGGTCAGCTCGGCGCCGCTGTCGCGGATGATCGGGTAGGTGACCGAACCGGCGATGGCGACCGCGGCGCCGTCGACGAACGAGTCGACGGTCTCGATCCGCACCGGCTCGCCCGCCTCGATCGCGGCGGCCAGGCAGGCCGCGCCCGCCGGTTCGACGCCGACGATCCGGGTCGACGGGTGGCGTTCGCGCATCCAGCTGACGATCCCGGCGAGCAGCCCACCCCCGCCGACCGGCACCACGAGCACGTCCGGCGCGAACCCGAGCTGGGCGACGATCTCGCTGGCCACCGTGCCCTGCCCGGCGACCGTGCGGGGGTCGTCGAAGGCCGGGACGAGGGTGGCGCCGGTGCGCTCGGCCTCGCGCTTGGCCTCGGCGGAGGCGTCCTCGTAGCTGTCGCCGGTGACGATGACCTCGACGTGCGCGCCACCGAGCGTGGCGATCCGCTCGCGCTTCTGCCGCGGTGTGGTGCGCGGCACGAACACGCGGCCGTTGGCCCCGAGCCTGCGGCACGCGTAGGCGACGCCCTGCGCGTGGTTGCCCGCGCTGGCGCAGACCACGCCGCGGGCGCGGACCTCCTCGTCGAGCTGCACGATGAAGTTGTAGGCGCCGCGGACCTTGTAGGAGCGGACCGTCTGGAGGTCCTCGCGCTTGAGCCAGACGCGGGCGTTCATCTGCGCGGAGAGACGGGAACTGGGTTCGAGCGGGGTGCGGGTGACCACCCCGGACAGCCGTTCCGCGGCCTGGTCCACCAGCTCCGCGCTTACTTCCGCCGTGCGTACGCCCTGCATGCCCCGGGAACCTACTCCGGCCCCTCCCCGCCCGATCGAGCCCCCGCCGCCACCCCTCGCCGAATGCTATGAGTGGGGCATTACTTGCATTCAACGCTAGTAATGCCCCACTCATAGCATTGCCGGGGGCGGCCCCCGTCCGGTCAGGGCTTCGGGACCGCCGGGTAGGGGACGAAGGTGCTGGTGTTCTCGTCGACGGTCAGTTGCTTCCCGATGGTGGGGAACGCGCGCTGCGGGCAAGCCGGGCGTTCGCAGACCTTGCAGCCCATGCCGATCGGCGTCGCGGCGGCCCGGTCGTCCAGGTCCAGGCCGGTCGAGTAGACCAGCCGCCGGGCGTGGCGGAGTTCACAGCCCAGGCCGACGGTGAACATCTTCCCCGGCGACCCGTAGCCGCCGATGTTCCGCGAGATCGTCCGCGCGATCCAGAAGTAGCTCTTGCCGTCCGGCAGCGAGGCGATCTGCGTCAGGATCTTGCCCGGCGAGGTGAACGCCTCGTAGATGTTCCACAGCGGACACGCCCCGCCCACCCGCGAGAAGTGGAACCCCGCCGCCGACTGGCGCTTCGACATGTTCCCCGCCCGGTCCACCCGCACGAACGAGAACGGCACCCCGCGCATCTTCGGCCGTTGCAGGGTGGACAGCCGGTGGCAGGCGGTCTCGAAGCCGACGCCGAAGTGGTCGCACAGCCGCTCGATGTCGTACCGGAACTCCTCGGCCCGCCGGTGGAACGCCTCGTACGGCAGGATCAGCGCCCCGGCGAAGTAGTTCGCCAGCCCGACCCTGGCCAGCGAGCGCGCGGCCGGACCGGAGAACGCCCACGAATCCGCCAGCTCGGCGATCAGGTCGTCGTACTCCAGCAGCGCGATCTGCGAAGCCATGCGAAACGCCTGCTGCCCGACCCGCAGGCTCGGCGCCATCCGCAGCACCCGCGCGTGCGGCTCGTACCGGTGCTGCTCGCCGACCGTCTCGTCGATGCCTTCACTGGTCACGTGCACGCCGTAGCGCTCGGTCAGCCGGTCACGCAGCGCGGAGAGCACCTCACCCCGGCGCAGCGGGAGGTCGGCGGCCATCCGTTCGGCGCGTTCGTCCAGCTCGGCGACGTAGTTCTCCCGCTCGTAGAAGAAGTCACGCACCTCCTCGTGCGGCAGCGGCCCGGCCGCGCTGCCGTGCACCCCGCTGCCGTCCTCGGTGACCAGCGCGGCGGTGTTCTCCACCGCGTCGCGGTACCGCCGGTGCAGCCGGACCAGCGCCTGCGCGATGGACGGCAGGTTCGTCGCCAGCTCGTTGATCTCCCCGTTGGTCGCCTGCACGCCCAGCGACTCGTCGAGCAGGGCTTCGCGCACGTCGGCGACCAGGCGCGCGGTGTCGTTGTTCGCGAAGAACTCGGCGTCCACACCGAACGCCTGGGTGATGCGGAAGAGCACCGGCACGGTCAGCGGACGGGCGTTGTGCTCGATCTGGTTGAGGTAGCTGGGCGAGATCTCCAGCAGCCTGGCGAGGTCCGCCTGGCTCATCGAGCGGGTTTCGCGCAGGTGGCGCAGCTTGGCGCCGGCGAAGGTCTTGTCCACTGAACCCATCCTTTCGGGAAGGTTTCCCGACCTGAACGATCTAGTGAACGATCAAGCTGGGGGAAATCCGCAGGTGTGCGAACTGCGCGTTCGCAACCTTCGCTCGCATGCTACGAAAAGTTTGCAAAATTTGGCAAATTGGAGCTGTAGCCGTGTTTCCGCAGCGCATGTCATGGTCGAGACAGGAAGCGAGAAATCGCAACGTTCGCAAAGGTTTCGCAAAGGTGGGAAGATCGATGGCTGAGACGGTCAACAGGGAGCAGGCGGCGGCAGAGCTTGCCAAGCAGTGGGAGACCGACCCCCGCTGGCAGGGTGTGGACCGTACCTACAGCGCGGCCGACGTGATCAAGCTGCGCGGCAGCGTGGTCGAGGAGAACACGCTCGCCCGCCTCGGCGCGGAGAAGCTGTGGAACCTGCTGCACACCGAGGACTACATCCACGCGCTGGGCGCGCTCACCGGCAACCAGGCGGTCCAGCAGGTGCGCGCCGGGCTGAAGGCGATCTACCTGTCCGGCTGGCAGGTGGCGGCCGACGCGAACCTGTCCGGCCAGACCTACCCGGACCAGAGCCTCTACCCGGCCAACTCGGTGCCCGCGGTGGTCCGCCGGATCAACAACGCGCTGGGCCGCGCCGACCAGATCACCTGGGCCGAGGGCAACACCGACATCGACTGGTACGCCCCGATCGTCGCCGACGCCGAGGCGGGCTTCGGTGGCCCGCTCAACGCGTTCGAGCTGATGAAGGGCATGATCGCGGCCGGTGCCGCGGGCGTGCACTGGGAGGACCAGCTGGCCTCGGAGAAGAAGTGCGGCCACCTCGGTGGCAAGGTGCTCATCCCGACCAAGCAGCACGAGCGCACGCTGAACGCCGCCCGCCTCGCCGCGGACGTGGCCGGGGTGCCGTCGCTGATCATCGCCCGCACCGACGCGCAGGCCGCCACGCTGATCACCAGCGACGTCGACGAGCGCGACCAGCAGTTCATCACCGGTGAGCGCACCGCGGAAGGCTTCTACAAGGTCCGCAACGGCATCGAGCCGTGCATCGAGCGCGGCCTCGCCTACGCCCAGTACGCCGACCTGCTGTGGATGGAGACCTCCGAGCCCGACCTGGAGGTGGCCCGCAAGTTCGCCGAGGCGATCAAGGCCAAGTTCCCGGACCAGCTGCTGGCCTACAACTGCTCGCCGTCGTTCAACTGGAAGAAGCACCTGGACGACGCGACCATCGCCAAGTTCCAGCGCGAGCTGGGGCACATGGGCTACAAGTTCCAGTTCATCACGCTGGCCGGCTTCCACGCCCTGAACTACTCGATGTTCGACCTGGCCAAGGGCTACGCGAACGAGGGCATGACCGCCTACGTGGACCTGCAGGAGCGCGAGTTCGCTTCGGAGGAGCGGGGTTACACCGCCACCAAGCACCAGCGCGAGGTCGGCACCGGCTGGTTCGACCAGGTGGCCACCGCGCTGAACCCGGAGAGCTCGACCACCGCGCTCAGCGGCTCCACCGAAGAAGCCCAGTTCCACTGAGTCCAGCTCGGGGGACGACCCCCGAACCCCCGCGAAAGCGGGATCGAGCCAGGAAGCCGCCGGGCCCGCCCCCTTGGTAGTCGCCCGCACGACTGGGGCGCCCGGCGGCTTCCCTCCCTCTCCTTCTCTCTCTCGAGAAAGCCAGTTCCCGGAGGAACCAGATGTCCGACAAGCTCGCCTACCGCATCGACCTCACCGGTCCGAGCGCCGACCGGTTCGACGAGATCCTCACCCCGGCCGCGGTGGAGTTCGTGGCCAAGCTGGACAACGAGTTCGCCGGCCGCCGCCGCGAGTTGCTCGACGAGCGGCGCCTGCGCCGGGAGAAGCTGGCCAGTGGCGAGGAGAAGCTCGGTTTCCTGCCGGAGACCGCGCACATCCGGGGTGACGACTCCTGGCAGGTCGCGCCCGCGGCCCCCGGCCTGGAGGACCGCCGGGTGGAGATCACCGGGCCGACCGACCGCAAGATGACGGTCAACGCGCTCAACTCCGGGGCCAAGGTGTGGCTGGCCGACTTCGAGGACGCCAACGCCCCCACCTGGCACAACATGATCGACGGACAGCTCAACCTCTACGACGCCATCCGCCGCGACATCGACTTCACCGGCGAGAACGGCAAGCGCTACACCATCGGTGACGAGCCGGCCACCATCGTCGCCCGCCCGCGTGGCTGGCACCTGGTGGAGAAGCACATCCGCATCGACGGCCGCCCGGTCTCGGCGAGCCTGGTCGACTTCGGCCTGTTCTTCTTCCACAACGCGCGCCAGCTGCTCGCCCGCGGCCGCGGCCCGTACTTCTACCTGCCGAAGCTGGAGAACCACCGCGAAGCGCGGCTGTGGAACGACGTCTTCCGCTTCGCGCAGCGCGAGATCGGCCTGCCGCAGGGCGCGATCCGGGCCACCGTGCTGATCGAGACGATCACCGCCGCGTTCGAGATGGACGAGATCCTCTACGAACTGCGCGAGCACGCGGCCGGGCTGAACGCCGGGCGCTGGGACTACATCTTCAGCGTGATCAAGAACTTCAGCGAGCACGGCGCCGACTTCGTGCTGCCGGACCGCGCGCAGGTCACCATGACCGTGCCGTTCATGCGGTCCTACACCGAACTGCTGGTGCAGACCTGCCACCGGCGCGGCGCGCACGCCATCGGCGGCATGGCCGCGTTCATCCCCAGCCGCGACCCCGAGGTCAACGCGAACGCGCTGGAGAAGGTGCGCCAGGACAAGGTGCGCGAGGCCGGTGACGGCTTCGACGGTTCGTGGGTGGCGCACCCCGGCCTGGTCCCGGTCTGCCGCGAGGTCTTCGACGAGGTGCTCGGCGGCTGGCCGAACCAGCTCGGCAAGCTGCGCGAGGACGTCGTGGTCACCGCCGAGGATCTGCTCGACGTGGCCAGCGCCGGTGGCGAGGTCACCGAGGACGGGCTGCGCGCCAACATCAACGTCGGCCTGCGTTACCTCGACTCGTGGCTGCGCGGCACCGGCGCGGCGGGCATCTCGAACCTGATGGAGGACGCGGCCACCGCGGAGATCGCGCGCTGCCAGGTGTGGCAGTGGATCCGCAACGGCACGAAGCTCGCCGACGGCACCGCGGTCACCACCGAGCTGGCCTTCGAGCTGTTGCGTGAGGAGTTGGGGCGTATCCACGCGGAGCTGGGGCCGGGGAACCGGCTGGACGACGCGCGGGACATCTTCGTGGAGACGGCTCTGGGGGAGAAGCTGCCTGCGTTCTTCACTACGTCGGCTTATGCGCGGTACCTGACTGCGTAGGTGGCTCCCACCCCGATTTTTTAGTGTGACGACGGCGAAGGCCTCCATGTCAAGGCGGGAAAGATGCCTTGACATGGAGGCCTTCGCCGTGTTTTTGGCGGGGATCGGGGTGGGGAGGGGGTCTGGGCGGGTGCTCCCGGTGGGGTGCCCCGGATGGCGGTCGCGTGGGTGGGGTGGGGTGCCGTGAATGTGGCTTTCACGGCGGAATGTGCCGTGAAAGCGAAGTCTCATTTGGTTACATACTTGTGACGCCGCATGCAGTCGGCTACCTGCCCAGCGCTGGGCAGGTAGCCGTCTCATCCGCCCTAAGTTTGGAGCGAGCGGAGCGCACGGGTTGAAATCTGCCTGCTCCGTGCATTGGTGGAACGCTCACGGCCAACTTCGAGGCACCGTCAACGATGCCCGACGTGTCGGCTATGACGCGTCGCTGGGGATGGGTTCGGCCAGTGCTTCGGTCGGCTGGTACCTGCCCAGGTGGAGAGAGATTGTGTCGGTGGTGCAGTCGAACGCGGTGGCCAGTTCTGAGAGGGTGAGGTTGAACGTGGTGCGGAGACGCCGACATACCTCGGTGTCAATGTCCTTGCGCCGTTGGGAGGCGGTGAAGTGGCTTTGCCGCACGGCGAGAAGCCTGCCGATGCTGTCTTGCTGATTGAGTGATCGTGTGGTGAGCAGGCTAAAGGCTGCCTGGTATTCGGTGACGGTGGCTGGTTCGTCGGTGCAAGCCGTGGCGATCAGGTTGTCCATACAGAGCCAGGCGTTCGCCTGATCTCCGGTGAGCATGGTGTAACCGGTGTCGACGACGGCGTGCCCGGTTTCAGCGAAAGGCAAGACTTGCAACGTGACGTGAGGGGTCTTCGCCAGTCGGGTGAGGTGATCGAGTTGCCTGAGCATGGTTCGCCGGTTTCCTGCGAGGTTGTAGAGGGCGGCTTCACCGACCACAACGTGCACGTGCAATGGGTTCGCGCGGTCGAGCAACCATTGGCTGTGCCGCACGTGATATTTCGCCAGTTCGCCCACCGTCTGCGTATTTCGAGTAGCGACAGGTTCCGCCAGTTCGGCGGCGTAGGCTTCGATTTGGAAAATCGGTGGTAGAAGGCTCGGCGCGTACGTGTACTGGAACGTGGCGGCAGCCTGCAAATTGTGAAACTGGTGATAGCGGGCGGGTACGGAGACTGCGAGGGCTTCCTTACTGGCACGAATGCGAAGACCACGCAGGCGCTTGGCCTCGCTGCGGCCGATTTCGTACAACCCGATCAGCACTTCGAGTTCGGCCGGACCTACACGCCGCGTACCCGCCTCGGTATCGGCTAGTTTGGCCTGATTCCAGGCCACGTGCTCGGCGGCGGTTTCCAGCGTGAGTCCGGTGTGTTCGCGATACAGCCGTAATTCCTCGCCCAGTTGCTCGCAGTATCGGCGTGAACCGGGCAGGGGTGACTGTTCGGCCTCATGGTGAAACAATCGGGATTCGGTCATCGAAGAGACCATGTGTTCAGTCCTACCCTTCGAGATCTTTGGTTCGCTCCGAAATTTCGTGGTCGAGATGCTTGAAAAGCTTCTGCAGAAGGTGCATTTGGGCGACGCCGATTCCGGGTTCTTCAATCTCCCGGATGAGTCTCAGTGCGACACCCCGTAACTGCGGATTCAATCTGTGGATCAGTCGGGACCGATCGTCGACGAGGGCGTCTCCAGCCGAATGGGCCGCCGTTCCCGTGGGCATTTGGATGCTCCATCAATTGAGTATTGACTAGTAGGTGTCATACGGACGCCACTCGATGCAAGTCGGCCGTTTTCGTGTCTCAAGCCATTCGACAATGGCCTTACGTGCATCGACGATCGGAATGACCGCCGTACGCGGGAATACGGCACCCGTCGTGCCATTGAATATTAGATCCACCTCCGGCAGAGGGCGTTTCGGATTGAAAGAATTTGCGATCGCCATTTCGGGATCGTCGTGATCCATATAGTTCAGAGCCGCAAATCCTGTGGATGGCCGAACGCTGATTCGAAGCTGATGATCTGGAAAAGGGCCATCTTTGCTGCAATGAAATTCAACATCTCCGACAGTCAGGATCGTTTCCCAGTCGACGTGATCAAGCGTAATTATCTCGTCGATCAGCCGAACTGATGCCAGCTTTCCACTGGTAACGCGGACCACGCCAGTGGTGAGCGATGCCGTGAGGAGCATATGTTCACGTCGCCGTTCGGTTGAGAGGAAGCCGTCTGAGATCGGCCGTAACGCCCCTTGCAGGCGGGGTGCTCAGCCTTGCCTCTTCAACCGTCACGCTGGGTAGGAATCGGGTCTATATCGCCCTCGGCATGCTGCATGCCGAGGGCGACATAACCGCAGGTGAGACCCGGGGTGTGTGCCGATGAGTTCGCACCGCTGGTGAGAGCCTGCCGTGCTATGTACGCTGGTCAAGGGTGGTTCGGCGCTACCAGCGACGAGGGGAATCCGATGAGTTCACCCAGCGGTCCGCAGCACCGCGCAACTGGCGCGCCTGGTGGTCGTCGCTGCCAGGGTTGCGGGACGACGCTGGCAGCCGACAACACCGCGCGCTTGTGTAGCAGGTGCCACCGGGAACAGCGTGACCAACTTCGGACACCTCCCGCTCGGCTAAGGGATAGCTTTTTCGAAACGGACGAGTTCCGGGCCGCCTTCGAGAGTCAGCACATTGGCAAGGTGTTCAAGGCGTACAGGAACCATCCGCGCCACCTCCAGCTTTTCGGCAAAGCCCTTAACCAAGAGCTTCTTGGGCGGTGGCTCGGACTGACGCAAGCTCAGGTGAGCAAGCTGGAGAATGGCAAGCCGGAACAGAACATTGTAACGCTCCGGAACTACGCCAAGATCCTGCACTTGCCGCAGCATCTCTTGTGGTTCGACTTCCCTGGGCAAAGTCGACTGCGATTCCCAAGGGTCGCCGCGGGTAAGAAAGAATCAAATGCGAAAACTCCATCGGGCGGCCTGATTACTCCCGAGGTCAGAGATGAATTACTTGTCGTAAACACAGGAATGGACACTCTCGAACTGCTTCGACGAGTTCGAGCGTCAGCGATCGATTCATCCACCATCGATGCGCTCAACATCACCATTGAGCAGTTGTGTTGCGACTATCCCCATGCGGATGCGCGCCAGTTGATGCAGACAGGAAAGAAGTGGCTCGGCAAAATGACCGAGCTTCTCAACGGTCGGCTGACACTTGCCCAGCACCGGGAGATCCTGGCCAATGCCGGGATGCTGGCCTTGCTTGTTGGCTGCCTCGAATACGATACTGGCGATTCACGGTCGGCCGAGGCAACGCGACGTATGGCAATGGAACTAGGCAAAGAGGCTGAGAATGCCGGAATCGTTGGCTGGTCGCATGAGATGCTGGCCTGGTTCCACCTGACCGCAGGAAACTACCGTGCCGTAATTCCGGCCGCCGAAGCTGGAACTATTTCTTCGTCGTCACATTCGGTCGCCGTGCAGTTGTATGGTCAACAGGCGAAGGCTTATGCGCGCATGGGCATGGCTGAAGAAGTTCACAAGGCTCTCGACAGCGGCAGCGAACTATTGAGCCGACTGCCGTACCCCGATAGGCCGGAGAATCACTTTGTGGTTGATCCGGACAAGTGGGATTTCTATGCGATGGATACGTACCGGATTGTTGGCGAGGATCAATTAGCACAGCGAAACGCCGAAGAGGTAATGCGCCGTAGCGTCAACTCTGAAGGTGTCCCAATGGCGCCGATGCGCATCGCGGAGGCACAACTCACCCTCGCCGTGATCGCTGCTAGGCGCGGCGACGTAGAGGAAGCGGCGGCCCTAGGCATTCAAGCGCTCCAGAAGGGGCGCCAGAGTCGCCCGTCTCTGTTGATGGTTTCCGCTGAGCTTGAGCAGGAGTTAGCTAGGTACGGCGCAGACGCGGGCGCAGACTTCCGCGAACTCTTCGCCGATATCAAGCGGGCTCAGTAGGCCCATATTCCCGCTGAGAATATGGGCTCTTGAACATTCTTTTCTAGAATGTCTCGCGCGCTGAATGTGCCCATGACCTGGGGATATGCGGCTGCGGGATCTTTTATGCACGTCTTGACGTAGGCGTTTCCTGGCGTTGGCAGCTTACTCATTGGTACGGCTCGCAAATCTGCGAGCCGAAGCCAAGAGTTAGGACTCAACACCAATGAAGAACACAACTCAGGGCGCCGGTGGCTCGGCGTTCTACTCCTTGGCTGACGCCGCCTGGGTTCTCGGGGTCAGCTGCAACGAGGTGCACCGCGCTGTCCGTGTCGGCACGCTCCGCGCGGAGCGTCGCCGTAACCGGCTGGTCATTCCGGCTGCCGAACTGCGTCGGGTGCTGGGCGGTGGTGCGCGATGACCGCATTCGATTACACGGAGATGGCGGCTCAGCTGGATCGGTACGCCGACGTGCCGGATCGGGTTCTCGCCGGGCTGGTGGTCCGGGACGGCCTGTGTTTCTGGGCGTTCGACCGGGCGGAGATGCCCGCCTTGACGGGCGCGGATTCGCCGGATCGGGAGCTGGCAGCGGGGATGTGCGCGGGGTGCCCGGTGATCGCCGAGTGCCGGGAGCTGGATCTGCGGGTGGCCGGGCCGGACACGGTGGGGGTGTGGGGTGCGCTGCCCGACACCGACCGGCGCGCCCTGTATCCGGTGTGGCTGCGGCGCCGGGAAGGCGGTGAGTCGCGATGACGCTCGCGCCGACACAGATTCTCGCCGGGGCCGGGGCGCTGCTCGCGCTGCTGCTGGTGTGGCGGTTCAGCGAGCGCAAGGCTCGCCGGGCGGCTGAGGCGGCACGGGCGAGTTCCCGGGTGGTGTCGCTGGCCGGGCGGGTGGTGTTCACGGGCGCGGCGTTCACGGGCGTGCAATGGCTGGTGATCACCCACCCCGGGAACACCACGCTGTTGCTGGTGGTCCTCGGGGCGCCGAACCTGATCGCGTCCTATGTCCTCACACGGACGTTGACGGTCACGTCCATGGACACCACGACCCGCCGGGGTGGTGGTCGTCGATGAAGACGCTCGAATGGAACCGGGTCGGGGCGGCTGCTGGGCGGCGGTTCCCGGAGCAGGCCGGAGCGGGCGGGGCGCGGCGGCTGGCCGCCGAGGCCGCCGAGGCTGCGGCGCTGCGGCGCTGGCAGACCCACCCGGATGTGGTGGCGCTGCGGGTCGAGCGGGTGCGCGCTCAGGTGGACCGGTTGTGCTGGGCCGGGATCATCCTCGGGTTGGCGTTCACCACGGCCAACGTGCAGTGGTTCGCTGCGGCCGGAGCCGCAGTCGGCTCACTGCCGTGGCTGACCGCGTGGCTGCTGGACCCCACGGTGTGCCTGGTGCTGCTGGCGATCCTGCGGGCGGAGCAGGTCACCGCGCGCTACCAGGTCCACACGGGAGCGTGGGTGCGGGCGGCGAAGTGGCTCACGCTGGCGGCGACTTATGTCATGAACACGTGGTCATCGTGGGCGGCTGGTTCGGCGGCCGGGGTGGTGCTGCACTCGGTGCCACCGCTGGTGGTGTTCGTGGCCGCCGAAGCCGTCACGGACCTGCGGGACAAGCTCACTGACGCGGTGGGCGTGGCGTTCATGAACGCCACCGATCCGGCACCCGGTCATGACAGGCCGGAGCCGGGTCATGAACCCGATCCACCACGGCCGACGCGCGAGGCGCCACCGGCCCGCGCCCGGCGCAAGCTGTTCGCCGACTACCTCACCGACGCCCGGGACGCCTGGACTCCCGGGGTCGAGGTGACCCCGGCATGGGTCCGTGAGGTCACCGGCTGCTCACGTGGACTGTCCTCGCGGCTGGCCGCCGCGCTGGCCGCTGAGGTCCGGGACGGGGGTACCTCCGATGAGCGCTGAACCGCAGGACCGGAGCACGGACATCACGCGCGGCGAGCCGGGGGAGGTTGAGCACGTCGGCCCGGTACTGGACGGGGTGTTGGTCGACGACACGTTGCCGCAGCCACGCCGACGTACGGTGCGGTGGCGGCTCGCCCGGCGGTGGCGGCATTGGCGCCACGCGGCAGTTCGCGTGTGGCGGACTGGGCCGCTGGTGCGGGCGCGGTCGGTGGCGGCCTACCGGGTGCGGAAGATCCCGCAGGACGTAGCGCGGCTGGTGTGGTTCGTGCTGCGGGGCAACTGGCGGTGGCTGGTCAAGTTCTGGAACTGGGCCACCTATGCCGACCTGCGGGCGGATGCCCGGCGGGCACGGCTGGCCGGGGACGCCGAAGCACGCCGCGCCGCACAGGAGCTGATCCGGTCCGACGCCACGGCCCGATGGGCCAAGCTCGGCATCGTGCTGCGGCGCTGCGTGATCACGCTGCGGGTCGCCGCTCCGGTGGCGGCGGTGCTGTGGGTGGTGCACGCGGTGATGGACAGGGCGGACATGTGGACGTGGCTGGCCGATGTCTACACGGGATTGGAAGCGGTGTGGTCGGCGGTGATCCTGGCCGTGCCGCTGGTGCTGCTCGTGGTTCCGGTGGCGTGGGCCGTGGCAGCGGCGTTCGAGGGACGCGACCGCACCCCGGGTACGGGCTGGCTGGTCCGGCCCGACCGGGACGACGCGGACTCCTGGGTGGACGAACGGATGATTTCCAAGGCACTGGCCCATCTCGGGATTGCGCCGCTGGACCGCTTCTACCGAGACGGCGGGGAACTGGCCTACACCGTGGCCGCCCGCAAGGACGGGGACGGCACCTTCGCCCAGGTCAGATTGCCGCTGGGGGTGACCGCGGACATGGTCGCCGCGCGCCGGTCCAAACTGGCCGCGAACCTGGGCCGGGCATCGCTGGAAACTTGGCCCACCAAAGGAGATGAAGACGGCATCCTGGATCTGTGGGTCGCCGACAAGGGCACCCTCCAGGCCCGCGCCGGCGCCTGGCCCTTGGTCCACGAGGGACAGCTCGACGTGTTCGAGGGTGTGCCGTTCGGACTGTCGCAACGGGGTCTGGTCATCAACGCCCCACTGATCGGGGTCAACTGGCTGATCGGTGGCAGGCCCGGACAGGGCAAGTCAGCGGCGCTGCGGACACTGATGCTCGGTTCGGCGCTCGACCCCTCCGCCGAACTGTGGGCGTTCGTGATGGGCGAGTCACCCGACTTCGACCCATTCACACCACGTCTGGCCCGCTACCGGATGGGGATGGATGACAGCGTGGCCGAGGCAGCCACGCGGGCGCTGGCGGACCTGCTGACCGAAATGGAGCGACGCGGGAAGGTGCTCGGTGAGCAGCCGGGCCGCCCGCCGAAGGTGTCGCGCAAGCTTGCTGACAAGCGCGGCCTTGGCCTGCACCCGCTGGTGTGCGGGATCGATGAGTGTCACGAACTGTTCCAGCACCCGAAGTACGGCAAGAAGGCGGCTGAGTTGGCGGTGCGGCTGATCAAGCGGGGACGCAAGTACGGCATCGTGCTGTTGCTGGCCACTCAATCGCCCACGAAGGACAGCATTCCCCGGGAGGTCACTCGCAACGTCGCGTGTGGTGTGGCGTTCTCCGTGGCCGATCAGGTCGCCAATGACGGCCTGCTGGGGTCGGGCAAGTACGCGGCCGGTATCCGCGCGACCGAACTCCGCATCAACACCGATCGGGGAACGTGCGTGGCGGTCGGCATCACCGATGAGACGTTCGAGTTGGTGCGCACGTTCTATGTGCCGTTCGAGGACGGGGCCGACGACGTGACCCCGGTTATCGCCCGTGCCGTGGCGCTGATCGAGGAAGCAGGCCGGGCGATCGAGACCAGCGGGCGGCCGGAGATCGAAGCGGCACCGGTCGCCGATCATCTGGCCGACATCGACGCGGTGATGGACGGGGAGCGTCGCGTGCGGACACAGGTGGTCTTGACCCGGCTGGCACGGCACGACCCCGGCGAGTACGAGGGATGGACCTTCCGCGATCTCACCGCCGCGCTCGCGGTGTACAAGATCGCGCCCGGCAAGTCGGACGGGCACAAGGTCATCCGCACTGAGGACGTCACCGCCGCACTCGCTCGCCGCGCCGCCGACGGCAGGGAGGCGGACAGGGACTCGGAAGGGAGGCAGGGAGTTCTCCCTGCCGGGTCCCTGGACCAAAGTCCCCGCGACGAGCAGGGCAAACCCCGTTCAGGGACCGTAGGGACCAGCGGCAGGCCGACCCCGGAATCCGGCCGAAACCCGGGTGATACGGGGGACGGGTCGAGGTCCCTCCCCGGATCGTCGCCGACCGAGCGAGGGGAGGTGATCAGCCCTTGACCGACCACCCCACACGCGTTCCACAACCAACCACACGGCAGCACCCCCAGAAGGACAGCGACCATGACCCCAACCCTAACCCTCACCACAAGGAACGGCCGACAGCCGAAGAACCCGCGCAAGCAGATCAGGACGGACCAGTCGAAGCGATCGACGCAGAAGGACTGGAGCACTGGCGGCAGGCGTGCGCCGCCTTGCCTCCGATGACGGCTGATGAGATCGAAACTCTCGCCGTCGTACTCCGCCGCATCGATCAGCGCCGCGCCACATAGAGAAGGAGACAAGAACAAATGAGGGCTGCCGCAGTGTGTGGCAGCCCTCATCACGTTGAGTCCTACAATGCCGTCCCAGTGTTCTCGGGATCGGCGAGTCGCAGTCGCTCCCGGTCGAAGGCCCGGGTACCGGTGCGGCTGGACGGGTCCAGTACTAGCAGGTTTCTGCCCAGTGCCGATGTCAGCATGGTCCGGCGTTCGGCAACGTCACCGTCGTCCCACTGCCGTGCCACCTCGGCCGCGTCCTGCGCGGTCACCGGACCGCTCGGGTTGCCGCCGGACAACCCGTCCCGCTCCGCGCGCAATCGCGCGAGATCGGCGACGAGCGGCTTGTTCGCTTGATCGAACGCGTCTAGGTTGATCTCACGTCGGCCCAGCCGCTCAGACAACGCGTTCTGGATCTTCTCGCATTCGTCGATCTCCGCGCTCACTTTGGCGAGCCGATCAGCCACCCGCGCCCGCGCCGCCGCAACCGCCGACGCATGACGCGAATCCGACTGGCGCGCGATCACTAGCAATCGCAATTCGTGATCCACCGCGCGACGGTCGCCGTAGACCTTGCCGCACCCGCGCCGCTGCTTGTTACAGAAATACACCGCGCGCCGCTCTGCCGTGTCCTTGTACACGGTGTTCTTCAAGCTCGCTGACATCTTCGTCTGACACAGCCCACACCGCAGGATGCCCGTGCCGACGTACTTCTCACCGACTACCCTGCCGCGTCGTCGCGAGGCGTAGAGCGAGCGAAGGCGCGCGAACTTGTCCGGGTCCACGATCGGTTCACCGTCCATCCGGCCCACCAGCTTGCCGTCATGCTCGATCAACCCGGCATTGGTCGGCCGCAACAGAACCGACCGCACCGTGATCGCAACCCACTCCCGACCTTGCGCACTCAGCAAGCCAGCCGCGTTCCACCCGTCCGCGATCGTGCCCTGTCCGATCCCCGCCAAGTGAGCGTCGGTGCCCTCTCGAAGGGCGGCCCGCTCCTGCTCGACCAGATCGGCGGAAACGTCGGGGCGGTCTGCCTCAGTCTCATCACTGCCGGGCACCCACGTCATGTCCTTGCCCGGCCAGCCGAACCGGCGCGGCCCGCCCAGGTGCGCAACCCCCTGTTCGCGTTTAGTGGCGAACCGGCGCTTGATTCGGCGGGACGTGTCGTCGGATGAGCGCGCCGCATGCGCGACCTCGATCCGCAGAATGAACCGGTCATCCGGGTCGGCCAAGTCGCGTTCACCGTGCGCCGAGTAGACCTTGAACCCGCGTTCGCCCAGTTCAATCAGCTTTTCGAGGTCACGCGGCTGCCGGAACAGTCGGTCGGTATGCCAGACCACGATCCCGTCCGACTCGCCCGACTCCACCCGTTCCAGCAACCGCGCCCACCCCGCGCGCCGAACGCTGCGCTTCCACGCCGACAGACCGTCCTTGAGCTCTTCACCCAGCGTCGCGCCGACACGCTCAATCACCTTCCGGTTGTCGGCCCACTGGGTCTCGATCTTCTCCAGTTCACCCGTCTCAGGAACGCGGGACAACCGGCCGTAGGAGTCCAGCACCAACGGCCGGTTCCGGCCCTGACCTGCGCTAACATCCCGTTTGCTGCCCATAACATCCAGGCTATGTCAGCAAATGGGACGCCGCCAAAGCCACATTCACGGCACCTGGGTGGGGGAGGCGCGGGCGCGCGTGGGGGCTGTCTCAAACCTTGGGGGAGGGCAACTTTAGGTACGCCTACTTACCGGGTTCCGGATTGTTTTCACGTTCGGCTACCGGGCAGGCTCCGGCGAGTCGGACAATCTCCCCCTCGTCGAGGAGTTCTCGTGATGAGACTGCGTCACGCGCTGGTCCTGGTGGCCGCCTCCGCACTGCCGATCGCAGTGCTGAGCGCGCCTGCCACCGCCGCCCCCGCACTCGCGGCCCCGGACATCCCGGTGGCAGGAGTGCAGGCCCACCTCACCGCACTGCAGAACATCGCCACGGCCAACGGCGGCAACCGCGCCCACGGCCGCGCCGGGTACAAGGCCTCGATCGACTACGTGAAGGGCAAGCTCGACGCCGCCGGCTACCAGACGCAGATCCACACCTTCAGCTACAACGGTGCCACCGGCTACAACCTGATCGCCGACTGGCCAGGCGGCGACCCGAACAACGTGATCATGGCGGGCGGGCACCTGGACAGCGTCACCGTCGGGCCCGGCATCAACGACAATGGCAGTGGTTCGGCCGGGCTGCTCGAGGTCGCGCTGACCGTGGCCAAGCAGGGCCTGCAACCGCAGAAGCACCTGCGCTTCGGCTGGTGGGGGGCCGAAGAGCTGGGGCTGATCGGCTCCACCCGGTACGTGAACAGCCTGACCGCCACGCAGCGTTCGCTGATCAAGGCCTACGTGAACTTCGACATGACGGGCTCGCCGAACCCGGCGTACTTCGTCTATTCGAGCTCCGGCCAGCCCGCCGGTTCGACCGCCATCGAGAACACGCTGAAGGCCGGGTTCCAGGCCAAGGGCGTGCCGACCGAGCCGACCAACGTCGGCGGGCGGTCCGACCACGCCGCCTTCGCCCGCGCGGGCATCCCGATCGGTGGCACGTTCAGCGGGGCCGAGGGCCTCAAGACCGCGGCGCAGGCGCAGAAGTGGGGCGGCACCGCCGGTCAGGCCTTCGACCGGTGCTACCACCGCTCGTGCGACACCACGAGCAACATCAGCGTCACCTCGCTGGACCGGCACACCGACGTCATCGCCCACACCCTGTGGTCGCTGAGCGGTGCCCCGGCCAGGGCCGCGCTCGACTGCGTGCGCTGCCCGATCTGATCAGAACGCTGATCAGGTGAAGCCAGCCCTCGTGGTCGCGTGCGGCGGCGCCGCGGCCACGAGGGCGTTCAACCAGGTCGACCGGGTCAGCCGGGGAAGGCGTTGCCGGTGGCGATCTTCGGACGACCCAGGATCTCCGGTTCCCTGACCTTCGCCCGGCGGTAGACGGCGGCGGTGTCTTCGGCGATGCGGCACCAGTCGAAGTCCGCGGCCAGCCGGGCCTGCGCGGCGGCGGCGCGGCGTCGCGCGGCCCCGGCGTCCGCCAGCACGGTGTCCACCGCGGTACCCAGCGCGGTCACGTCACCCGGGGTGAACGCGAGCCCGGTAACCCCGTCGACGACGACCTCGCCGAGCCCGCCCGCGGTCGACGCCACCAGCGGCGCCTTCGCGGCCGCGGCCTCCAGCGCGACGATCCCGAACGGTTCGTACCGGCTCGGCAGCACCACGGCGTCGGCGGCGGACAGCACCGCCCGCAGGTCGCGGTCCGACAGGTGACCGACGAACTCCACCGCCCGCCGGACGCGCAGCTTCTTGGCCTGCTCGACCAGTTCCTCCAGGTGCCGCCCCTTGCCCGCGACCACCAGCCGGGTGCCGGGGTGGTCGCGCCGGATGCGCGGCAGGGCGGCGAGCAGGTCCTGCACACCCTTCTCCCACTCCAGGCGGCCGAAGTAGAGCAGCAGGGGAGCGCCTTCGGGGCTGTAGGTCCGCCGCGCGTGCTCGACCTCCGCGGCGGGCACCTGCCAGCCGCGTTCCTCGATGCCGTTGTGGATCACGGTGATCTCTTCCGGCGTCACCTCGAACAGGTGCCCGACCTCGGCGCGCATCGCCTGTGAGCAGGTGATCAGCGCGTCGGACCGGTTCGCCAGCCACCACTCCACCGAGTGCACCTGCTGGTTGAGCGGGTGCGACAGCCAGCCCGAGTGCCGTCCGGCCTCGGTGGCGTGGATGGTGCCGACCAGCGGCACGCGCGCGGCGTCGGCGAGCGCGATGGCGGGGTGCGCGACCAGCCAGTCGTGTGCGTGCACCACCTCGGGCTGCCAGCCGCGCAGCAGTTCGTTCCCGGCGCGGACCATCGCGTGGCCCATGGCCAGCGTCCAGGCCACGAGGTCGCGTTCGAAGGTCACGTGCATGGGGTCCTCGGCGACCCGGATGATCCGGACGCCCTCGACCACCCGATCGGTCTGCGGGTGCGTCGAAGCGTCGGTGCCGGCGACGTGGCGGCAGAGCACCACGACCTCGTGCCCGTCGCGGACCAGGTGTCTGGCCAGCGCGTGGACGTGCCGGGCCAGCCCGCCGACCACGACCGGCGGGTACTCCCAGGAGAGCATCAACACGCGCATGCAGGGCAGGTTACTCGTGAGTCAAGCGCGGGCCGTGCGGCCGTGGCGGATCTTTGCCAGCATCGGTGGTGATGAGCACGGACTGGAAGCCCAAGGAGCCCATCCTGCCCACCCCGTGGACGCACGAGGCCGGCCCGGACCACGCGCTGCCGGAGTACCCGCGCCCCCGCCTGGTGCGCGACCGCTGGCTGAACCTCAACGGGCTGTGGGAGTACACCACCGAGCACAGCCGCGGCGAGCGGATACTGGTGCCGTACCCGCCCGAGTCCACGCTGTCCGGGATCGGCAGGCACGACGACCTCATGTGGTACCGCCGCACCTTCGAAATCCCACCCGATTGGGCGGGTGACCGGGTGCTGCTGCACTTCGGCGCGGTCGACCAGCGTGCCCGTGTCTGGGTGAACCACCAGCTGGTCGCCGAGCACGAGGGCGGCTTCACCGAATTCGGCGCGGACATCACGGACGCGCTGCGGGCGAGCGGGCCGCAGGAGGTCCTGGTGCGAGCCGAGGACCGCGTCGACATCGGCACGCACCCGCTGGGCAAGCAGCGCCTGGACCCGGGCGGCATCCTCTACACCGGCGCGTCCGGCATCTGGCAGACCGTCTGGCTCGAACCCGTGCCGCGCGACCACATCCGGCGCCTCGACATCGACAGCGACCTGACCGGGCTCACCATCACCCCGCGCGTGTCCGGCGGCGAGCGGGTGGAGGTCGTGGTCAGCACGCCGGACGGCGAGGAGGTCGCCCGCGCCGACGGGCCCGCCGGCCGGGCCATCCGCGTCGAGGTGCCGTCGCCGCGGTGGTGGTCGCCGGACGATCCCCACCTCTACGACCTGACCGTCCGGCTGGGTGAAGACACCGTTCGCGGGTACGCCGGGCTGCGCACGATCGGCGTCGCCCGTGACGAGCGGGGGAGGCCGCGGATCGCGCTGAACGGCCGCATCACCTTCCTGCACGGCCCGCTCGACCAGGGCTACTGGCCCGACGGTGTCTACACCGCGCCCACCGACGAGGCGCTGCGGTTCGACCTGGAGAAGACCAAGGAACTCGGCTTCAACTTCGTCCGCAAGCACGCCAAGGTCGAACCGGCGCGCTGGTACCACTGGACCGACAAGCTCGGGCTGCTGGTCTGGCAGGACATGCCGTCGCTGCCGGTGCTGCTCGACAACCCGCCGGGCCCGCAGGCGCCGCCGGTGCCGGAAGCCCGGCGGCGGTTCGAGGCCGAGCTGCTGGAGCTGATCGACCAGCTGCGCGGGGTCACTTCGCTGGTCGGCTGGGTGCCGTTCAACGAGGGCTGGGGCGAATACGACACCGTGCGGATCTCCGCGCTGGTCCGTGAAGCCGACCCGACCCGGATGGTGAACGCGAGCAGCGGGGTCAACTGCTGCCACTCACACCACGACACCGGCGCGGGCGACATCTACGACGACCACACCTACGTCGGCCCCGGCCGTCCCGAGATCATCGATGCGCGGGTGACCGTCGACGGCGAATACGGCGGGCTCGGCCTGGTCCTCCCCGGTCACGTCTGGCCGGGACCGCCGATGGCCTACGAAATGACCGGCAGTCCCGAGGAACTCACCCGCCGCTACGCCGAGGTGAGCACCGAACTCGCGCGGCTCGTGCCCGAAGTGGGCCTGTCCGGGGCCATCTACACCCAGACCACGGACGTCGAGAACGAGGTGAACGGATTTTTCACCTACGACCGCAGGCAGGTGAAGCTCGACATCGCCGTGGCCGCGGCACACAATCGACAGGCGATCGAGGCGGGCGGTCAGGCCCAAGATCGGTGACTTTCGGCCCTTCCCGGAGCAGGCCGGGTTTGCCAGGTTGAGCCGGTGTGTCGGGGATACGCACCGGAGGTCGACATGGGCGGTTCACGCGCGGAGGCGCTGAGCCACGGCGAATGCCTTGACCTGCTGGAAAGGGCCGGGGTGGGGCGGGTGGTGTACACCAAGCACGCGATGCCGGCGATCGATCTGGTCGGCTACACCATGCGCGACGGCGCGGTGATCATCCGCAGCTCCGGCGACAGCGAACTACCCGGGGCGCTGCGCAACGCGGTGGTGGCCTTCCAGGCGGACCGCCTCTCGTCCGATCTGACCGCGGGCTGGACGGTGAGCGTGGTCGGGCACGCCACCGAGATCTCCGACCGCGCCGAACTGGCCCGGCTCTCCGGCGCCGCGGTGACGCCGTGGGCGACCTCGCCCGCCGACCGGTTCCTCAAGATCACCGTGAAGCTGGCGTCCGGCACCCGGATCGGCGGCGGTCGATGATCAGGGTCTTCCTGGTCGACGACCACGAGGTGGTCCGCCGCGGGGTCGCGCACCTGCTCGAAGCCGACGCGGACCTGGAGGTGGTCGGCGAGGCGGGCACGGCCGCGCAGGCGCTGGCGCGGATCCCCGCGCTGCGCCCGGACGTCGCGGTGCTCGACGTGCGCCTGCCGGACGGCAACGGGGTGGAACTGTGCCGCGATCTGCGGTCGCGGGTACCCGGCCTGAACTGCCTGATGCTCACCTCGTTCACCGACGAGCAGGCCATGCTCGACGCGATACTGGCCGGTGCGGGCGGGTACGTGATCAAGGACATCGACGGCCTGCGGCTGGTTTCCGCCGTGCACGACGTCGGTTCCGGGCTGTCGCTGCTGGACAACCGGGCGGCCGCCGCGCTGATGGCGAAGCTGCGCGCGGACGTGGCCGCCGACGGCCCGCTGGCCACGCTGTCCGATCGGGAACGCGAACTGCTCGGCTTCATCAGCGACGGCCTGACCAACCGGCAGATCGCCGTGCGGATGAACCTCGCCGAGAAGACCGTGAAGAACTACGTCTCGCGCCTGCTGACGAAACTCGGCATGCAACGCCGCACGCAGGCCGCCGTGCTGGCGACCCGGTTGCGCGGGCAACGATCGGACGGCTGATGCCCCTGTACGGCGCTGTTGCCGACGGCTGCGGGGTGCGAGTCTGGACGCGTGACCGAGGGTGAGGTCCTGCGCTTGGTGGTCGCCCGCGCCCGCGAACTGCTCGGCGCCGACCACACCCTGCTGGTGCTGCCCGACGACGGCGCACTGGCCGAAGCGGTCGAAGCCCTGGTGGTGATCGCCGCCGCCGGACCGGCCGCGGCCGGGTTCGACGGCAGGCGGCTCCCGGTCAGCCGCACGATCGGCGGCGCGGTGTTCCGGTCCGGCAAGGCGCGTCGCGCGCTGTCGCCGGGGGCCGGGCTGGACGACCGGTCCGGGCCCGCGCTGGCGGTCCCGCTGCGGACCGGGGAGGAGGTGTCCGGGGTGCTGATCGCGTTGCGGGACAAGGGCGGCGAGCCCTTCGAGGCCCATCGGGTGCCGGTCGCGGAGGGTGTCGCCGAGCAGGCCGCGCTGGCCGTGCGGACCGCGCGCGAGCAACTGCACCAGTACGAACTGGACCTGCTCAACGAACGCGACCGGATCGCCCGTGAGCTGCACGACCAGGTGATCCAGCGGGTGTTCGCGGTCGGGCTGTCGCTGCAGAGCATCCGCCAGCGCGCCGAATCCCCGGAACTCCGGCGGCGGCTGGGGGAGTGCGTGGAGGACCTGCAGGAGGTCGTCCGCGAGATCCGCGGCACGATCTTCGACCTGCACGGCGACCCGGAGGGCGCGACCTGGCTGCGGCGACGGCTGCAGCAGGTGATCGGCGAGCTGGTCGGGGACAGCGGCATGCGTTCGGTCGTGCGGATGACCGGGCCGCTCAGCGTGGTCCCGCCGGAGCTCGCCGAGCACGCCGAGGCGGTGGTGCGGGAGGCGGTGCGCAACACCGTGCGCCACGCCGGGGCGAAGACGGTGACCGTGGCGGTGGCGGTGGAGAACGAACTGAGCATCGGCGTCTCCGACGACGGCGCCGGTATCGCGCCCGAATTGATCCACAGTGGACTGGCGGCGCTGGCGGCGCGCGCGGCGGACGCCGGTGGCACGCTGCACGTGCAGGCTTCGCCCGAAGGGGGCACCCGGTTGCTCTGGTCGGTGCCCCTGCCCTAGGTGAGCGGGCGGAAGTCCCTGCCATCCGGGGACTTTCGGCCCTGCGGGACCGTGGTCCGGTTGTGCCATCGTCGAACCTGGCGAAGGAGGCGCGCGATGGCTGCTCATCCGGACGAGCGAACCGTGCGAACCGCGATCGAGCTGGCCGTGCGCGCCCCGTCGGTGCACAACTCGCAGCCCTGGCGCTGGCGCACCGGCGGCGACGCGGTGGAACTCCACGCCGGACGCGACCGCCAGGTGCCGGAAACCGATCCGGACGGGGCCGAGCTCCTGCTGGCCTGCGGGGTCGCGCTGCACCACCTGCGAATCGGTTTCGTCGTGGAGGGCTGGCGCACCCGCGTGCACCGGCTGCCCGATCCGCTCGACCCCGGGCACCTGGCCACGGTCGAGTTCTACCGCGGGGAACCGGGTGCCGACGAGGTCGCGCTGGCGGCCGCGATCCCGCGCCGCCGCTCCGACCGGCGCCGGTACGAGCCGAGGCTTCCCCCGGAGTCACACCTCTCCCTGATCGCGGACCGCGCGGAAGCCACCGGCGCGGTGGTGCGCGCGGTCGCGGACCGCCGGGCGCGGCCACAGTTGGTGCGGGCGCTCGCCGAATGCGCCCGCCACCAGCTGCTGGGCCCCGCGGTACTGCTCGAACTCGCCGGCGGGCGCTGGCCGCCGTGCGTGCCGGACCACGACCACGAGTCCGTACTGCTGACCATCGGCACCGCCGCGGACGACCGCCTGGCGCGGTTGCGGGCGGGGGAGGCGCTGAGCGAAGTCCTCCTGACCGCCACCGGGCTCGGTCTGGCGAGCTGCGCGCTGACCGACCCGCTGGGGGCCGCCGATGTGCGGCGGGTGCTTTCGAAAGAACTGCTGGACGGTGCGCACGCGCAGGTCGTGTGCCGCCTCGGCTGGGCACGGCTGAACGCCGAACCCCCGCCGGCCACCACACGGCGACCGCTGGACGAGGTGGTGCAGAACCTCGCGGCCGTCGCCGTGTGAACCCGGGGCCGCGAGCGGACGGCCAGGCGTGCACAGCCGCCGCCCCTCGCGGCCCGCCACAGCAATCCCGGGTGGGATGAACCGGCCGGCCGGCCCGCGGCACCCGCCGCCCCGGCCGGCCGTCCCACGCCCCCGAACCCCACACTCACGCACCCGAATTCCACACTCACGCAGCTGAGATCTACGTTCGCGCGCCCGAACTCCACGTTCGCGCACCCGAACCTCACACTCACGTACCCGAACCCCACGTTCGTGCAGCTGAACTCCACACCCGCGTACCCGAGTCCGACATTCGGCCGAACCTACGGCTCGGGAACCTCGCGCTGGGAACGCGGCACTCGGGCGCACGAACGTAGAACTCGGGTGCCTGAACGTGGGACTCGGGTGCCTGAGTGTGGGACTCGGCTGCCTGAGTGTGGAACTCGGGTGTTTGAACGTGGGACTCGGGTGGAGCAGGGGTTAGGGGAGGGCGGCTTCGATGGCTTTGAGTACGGCTTCATCCTCGGGCTCGGTGCGCGGGCGGAAGCGCGCCAGGACCGAACCGTCCGTGCCTACGAGGAACTTTTCGAAGTTCCACTGCACATCCCCTGCCTCGCCGTCGGCGTCGGGGGAGGCGGTGAGAGCGGCGTAGAGCGGGTGCCGTCCCGGGCCGTTCACCTCGGTCTTCGCGTAGAGCGGGAAGGTGACGCCATAAGTGGTCGAGCAGAAGGTCCGGATTTCCGTCGCGCTCCCCGGCTCCTGACCGGCGAACTGGTTGCACGGGAACCCCACCACCGAGAAGCCCCGCGCGCCGAAGCGTTCCTGCAGCTTCTCCAAGCCGGTGTACTGGGGTGTCAGCCCGCACTTCGAAGCCACGTTCACCACCAGCAGCACCTTGTCGCCCAGTGCGTCGAGCGTGGTGGGCTCGCCGTCGAGCGTTTCCACCCCGATGTCCTTGATCCCCATCACAACCTCACAGCAGATCGCGGGCATCCAGGTGCCCGAACGGTCGGTCCCCACCAGCCGACGGCGAACCGCCGGCCAGCGCGTCGAAGCGCTCGGTGTGCACGCGCGCCCGTCGCCGAGCGTAGTCTGCGGCCGAGTCCTTGGTGACCATGAACGCCCAGTCGCTGGACAACGCCAGCAGCGCCTCGGTCACCAGCTGGTCCCGCGCGGGATCCCGGTGGCCGCGCGCGCCCGGCGGCAATGCGAGCAAGCGCTGTTGCAGCTCGGTGTTCGCGGTGACCATGTCGGCGACCTGCTCGCCGTCCCACACCCGCCAGTCCTTGCCCGAACCCCACGAAGACGCGGGCAGGTCCACCGGCGCGCCCAGATGACCAGCGTCCAGGGCGCCGCGCAGCGTGGTCACCCGCACGCCCGCCTCCGGCAGCGCTCGCAGCACCGCCTCCAGCCACGCCGGGCCTTCGTGCCACCAGTGTCCGAAAAGCTCGGTGTCATACGCCGCGACGACCAGCGATTCGCGCCCGTGCTGCGCCCGCAGCGAACGCAACCGCGTCACCACGGTGTCCACGAAATCCTTGACGTGCAAGCGAAGCGTGTCCGCGGCGAGCGCCGGGTCGTACGGCGCCTTGTCCGCG
This sequence comes from Saccharothrix sp. AJ9571, assembly GCF_021725495.1. NCBI lineage: Bacteria > Bacillati > Actinomycetota > Actinomycetes > Pseudonocardiales > Pseudonocardiaceae > Saccharothrix > Saccharothrix sp. AJ9571. Next base: position 4,152,691 of record NZ_CP091382.1, read on the forward strand.
GGCTCCACCTGCTTGCCGGTCACCCGCGAGGGCTTCAGGCCGACGTTGTGGTCCCAGGTGTGGAAGTCCCGATAGGCGCCATGCCCCGGATAACCGGCCTTCGGTGACCACACGCGGTAGGTCACCTCGAGGTCTCGCCCGAAGCACACCACGTCCGACGAGCCGACCGTCCGGGCCGCGGAAGTGTCCCCGCGCAGCGAAGGCCCGTCCACCAGGAACCGCTGCACCCCAGCCGCCGCGTAGTCGGACTCCATCCCCGGCGCATAACCGCATTCCGGCGCCCAGATCCCTTCCGGACGGTGGCCGACGCGCAGCTGGGTGTCCGTGAGACCGGTTCGCAGCGCGAAAGCCCGCACGCGCGGGTCGAGCAGCGGCTGGAACGGGTGGGTCGCCGGGCCGCCGAGCAGTTCGATCGTCCCATTGTCCACAAGGGATCGAAGGACCGGTGAGAACCCGTGGCGCCACCGGGTTTCCAGCTCCTCGCACGCATGATCGGCGGCCAGGTGCTCATCGGCGGCCAGTGAGCGCAGCAGCGGATCACCGGACCACAGCGTGGACGCCTGCCGCGCGCGCAGTTGCCAGTGCCCGAGCCAGTGGTGGAAAGCCCGCAGGCAGTACGGGTCGTCCAGCTGCGCGGCCAGCACCGGCGTGACGCCGAGGGTGAGCACATCGCGTTTGCCCTCGTCGGCGAAGCGGCGCAGCAGGTCCACCACCGGCAGGTACGAATGCGCCCAGGCCTGGTACAGCCACTCCTCGCCGACCGGCCAGGACCCGTGGTGCGCCAGCCACGGCAGGTGGCTGTGCAGGACCAGGCAGAACGTGCCCTCGTGCTCGGTCACGGGCGCACCGCCACGGCCACCAGGTCCAGGCTCGCGTCGACGTCCTCGCCGTGCACCACGAAATCCCCGGTGCGGATCGAGTCGACGTCGGCGAGCAGCTCGGCGGGCCAGGTCGCCTGTCCCGGCAGTGACCCCATGACCACGTCCAGCTGGGCCTGGATGATCGAGCCGCCGTACCGCTCGTCGAGCGCCCGCACGGCCGCGCCGTGGTGCAACCCGTGCAGCAGTTCGACCCCGAATCCGGCGGAGCGCAGCAGTTCGTCCAGCTCGGCGGCCGAGAGTTCCCTGGTGTGGTACGGGTTCAGCGGCACGTCGCTGTCCGGGGTGAAGGTGAGCCGGTTCGGCGTGGTGACCAGCAGCCGTCCGCCCGGCTTGAGCACCCGCAGGCATTCGGCCAGGAACCCGCCCTGGTCCCAGAGGTGCTCGATCACCTGGAAGTTCGCCACCACGTCCACAGTGGACGAGCGCAGCGGCAGGCAGGCGAGGTTGCCGCGGATCACGTCCAGTGACGGGTAGCGCCGGGCCACGTGGGCGGTGGTCGGCTCGTCGTAGTCCAGCGCCAGCACCCGTGGCGCGGAGGTGGCGATCAGCCCGGCACCGTAACCTTCGCCACACCCGGCCTCCAGCACCGTCGCGCCCGCGCAGTAGGGCAGCAGGGCGGCGTAGGCGGCCTCGTGGCGCCGGAACCAGTAGTTCTCCTCCGGCACGTCCGGCACGGTGCGTTCTCCGGTGAGGTGCAGGGCCTCGGCGGGGGTGGTCACCCGGTCACCCTGTCACACCCACCGGGGCCATCCCGTCCAAAGGTCATGCAGTCGACATTCACCCGCGCCACGCTGGCGCTGCTCGCCCTGGTCGGATTCGCCACCGGAGGGTGGGCGTGCTTCCTGCCGCGGTCGTTCTACCTGGATTTCCCCGGCTTCCGCAGCGGCTGGGTTTCGGCGGACGGGCCGTTCAACGAGCACCTGATCCGCGATGTCGGAGCGATGTTCCTGGCGCTGGGCGTGGTCGCCGCCGGCGCACTGGTGCTGAAGACCACCGGAGCCGCGCGGCTGGCGGGCGCGGCCTGGCTGGTGTTCAGCGTGCCGCACACGATCTACCACTTGGCCCACCTGCACGTGTTGCAGCCGGTGGACCAGGCGCTCAACGCGGTCGGCCTGACCGCGGGCGCGCTCGCCGCGCTGGTGGTGATCCTGGTGCCGGGGCGGCCGGTCCACTAGAGCAATCGCGAGGTCGGGAGGTCGTGAGTCCGGTAAAACACCGCGAGGTCGTCCCAGTGACCGGCTCAAAGCGACCTCGCCGCCGCGCCGGAGGCGCGGCCAAAGACAAGGCGGCCAAGATTCAGTAGCGGGGCTTGCCCCGGCCCCGCAGCTTGCCCAGTACGCCCTTGGCCTGCTGGCGCTTGCGGGGGTCGTTGGCGTACCGCTTGACCTGGTCGATCGTCCGGCGGCCCTGCGGGCTTCTCGCGAATCGCGCGATCTTCTGGAACAGCGATGATGCCATCTCGGTCCTCCTGCGCGTGGCGGTTTGTCCGGTTCGTCAGAGCAACGAACCGCGGGTCCACGTGGTTCCCCCACCTGTTACCCGTTCACCCCGTGGGGGAAACGGTGATACCCAGGGCGCCGGGACCGACGTGCGCGCCGATGATCGTGCTGGCCTCCAGCGTCATGGTCTCGCGGACCTGCGGCATGCGCCGGCGCAGCTGCTCGGCCAGCTCCAGGACGCGCTCGTCGTCGCCGAAGCGGACCAGTGCCACGTCGACCGGCTTGCCGCCCGCTTCCTGGGTGGCGAGGTCGACCAGCTTGTTCAGCGCGCGGCGGCGGCCGGGCACCCTGGACAGCGGGGCGACCTCGCCCTCGCGCACGGTCAGCAGCGGCTTGAGCGCCAGCGCGCTGCCGAACATCGCCTGCGCGGAGCCGATCCGGCCGCTGCGCTTGAGGTACTCGAGGGTGTCCACGTACAGCAGTTCGGTGCTGGTGCGGAAGCGGTACTCGGCGGCTTCGATGACCCGGTGCGGGTGTGCGCCCGCGGCGGCGGCCCTGGCCGCGGACAGCACGGCGAAGCCGAGGCTCATGCCGGTGGTGCCGCTGTCGAGCACGTGCACGGGGATCCGCACCTGCTGCGCGGCTTCCCGCGCGGCCTCCACGGTCGCGGACATGCGCCCGGAGAGGTGGATGCTGACGATCGCGGTGGCACCGCTGCTCATCGCGTCCTGGTAGGCCCAGAAGAAGGCGCCGGGATCGGGCGGCGAAGTGGAGACTTCCTGACCCGCGCGCATCGCCGCCAGCAGGTCGGCGCGCTCGAAGCGCTGCTCGTCGTCGAGTCGATCTCCGACGTGCAGCTGGACCTGGGCGATGCCGATGTTCCACTGGGCCGCGAGCTGCTCGGGCAGGCAGGCGGTCGAGTCGGTCATCACGGCTACGTGGTTCACCACAGTCAAGCAGGCTAACCCGGCGCGTCCAAATGGTGTAATGCCGATACCACTGAGTGGGACGGAACACACACTGTACGCAGTCGGCCGGAAACTATCGGGACGATCGTCCCGATTATTGGCTCATCCAGGTGAATGGCGTCACCTCGGCGCGCCGGCGCGCCCGGATCTGCGGTTCACTACTGGCGAGTACAGCCCTGCGGGTGCACTGAGGCACCCGAAATAGCGGGAGGTCGTGAAGGACCCATGACGAACATCGTTGTCCTGGTCAAGCAGGTGCCCGACACCTATTCCGAGCGCAAGCTCAGCGAGTCCGACCACACCCTTGACCGCGAGTCCGCCGACGCGGTGCTCGACGAGATCAACGAGCGTGCGGTCGAGGAAGCGCTGAAGATCAAGGAAGCCGGCGAGGGCGAGGTGACCGTGCTCGCGGTCGGCCCGGACCGCGCCACCGACGCGATCCGCAAGGCCCTGTCGATGGGTGCCGACAAGGCCATCCACGTCTCCGACCCGGCGCTGCACGGGTCCGACCTGCTCGCCACCGCCAAGGTGATCGCCGCCGCGGTCCGCAAGGTGGGCAACGTCGACCTGGTCATCGCCGGCAACGAGGCCTCCGACGGCCGCGGCGGTGCGGTACCGGCGATCGTGGCCGAGCTGCTCGGCCTGCCGCAGCTCACCCACGCCCGGCAGCTGACCGTCGAAGGCACCACGGTCAAGGTCGACCGCGAGACCGCGGACGAAGGCCTGACCCACCTCGAGGCGAGCCTGCCGGCGCTGGTCAGCGTCACCGAGAAGATCAACGAGCCGCGGTACCCGTCGTTCAAGGGGATCATGGCCGCGAAGAAGAAGCCGGTGGAGACGCTCACCGTCGCCGACCTCGGGGTCGACGCGGGCGAGGTCGGCCTCGGCAACGCCTGGTCCGCGGTGGTCGAGGCCGCGCCGAAGCCCCCGCGCAGCGCGGGTGAGCGCGTCGAGGACGACGGCGACGGCGGCACCAAGGCCGCCGAGTACCTGGTCGGCCAGAAGATCATCTGAGACTGAGGAGACGGGAATATGTCTGAAGTTCTGGTCCTCGTCGACCACGTCGACGGTGAGGTCAAGAAGTCCACGCTGGAGCTGCTGACCGCGGCCCGCGCGCTCGGTGAGCCGTCGGCCGTGGTGGTCGGCGAGCCGGGTTCGGCGAGCAAGGTCAAGGACAGCCTGGCCGCCTACGGTGCCGCGAAGGTGTACGTGGCGGAGTCCGCCGACGCCGCCGGCTACCTGGTCACGCCGAAGGTCGACGCGCTCGCGCTGCTGGCCGAAAAGGCTTCGCCCGCCGCGGTGCTCGTGTCCGCCACCGCCGAGGGCAAGGAGGTGTCCGGCAGGCTCGCCGCGCGGCTGGACTCCGGGCTGCTCTACGACGTGGTCGGCGTCAACTCCGACGGCACGGTCGAGCAGTCGGTCTTCGGTGGCGCGTACTCGGTGAAGGCCAAGTCCGCCAAGGGCACGCCGATCATCTCGGTCCGCCCCGGCGCGGTCGAGGCGGAGAAGGCCGACGGCGCCGCCGCGGAGGAGACCGTCGAACTGCCCGCGGTGGACGCGGCCAAGTCGGCCAAGATCACCGGTGTGGAGCCGATCGTCGGTGGCGACCGCCCCGAGCTGACCGAGGCCTCGATCGTGGTCTCCGGTGGCCGTGGTGTCGGTTCGGCCGACAAGTTCGACGTGGTGGAGAAGCTGGCCGACTCGCTCGGTGCGGCCGTCGGCGCTTCGCGTGCCGCGGTCGACTCCGGCTACTACCCGGCGCAGTTCCAGGTCGGCCAGACCGGTAAGACGGTCTCGCCGCAGCTGTACATCGCGCTGGGCATCTCCGGCGCGATCCAGCACCGGGCCGGGATGCAGACCTCGAAGACGATCATCGCGGTCAACAAGGACCCCGAGGCCCCGATCTTCGAGATCGCCGACTTCGGCGTGGTGGGCGACCTGTTCGCCGTCGCCCCGCAGCTCACCGAAGCCGTCACCAAGCGCAAGAGCTGACCATCCATTGCCATGAGTGGGGCATTACTTGCGGTGAACGCTAGTAATGCCCCACTCATAGCATTCCCGGCCTTTCGTACCTGAGAGGAGGCTGAGAACCCGCTATTAACGGAACGTGCACCGAAGCGCCACCGCGTGGCTCTCCCGGTGGTTCTTCCCGGGCGTAGACCTACGGGCATGACTCGATCACAGCTGCTCGTCAGCACTGATCAGGCCGGTGCCGAGCTCCCCGCGGGCGCACCCCGCTACTCCCTCCTCGTCGCCAACGACAACGAAGAGGTGCGCGCCGCGCAGCGCCTGCGTCACCGCGTCTTCGCCGAGGAAATGGGCGCCACCCTCCACTCGCCCGAACCCGGGTACGACATCGACGAGTTCGACCGGTTCTGCGACCACCTCGTGGTCCGCGACGACAACAGCGGCGAGATCGTCGGCACCTACCGCATGCTCCCGCCCGAGCGCGCCGCGGACGCTGGCCGCCTCTACGCCGACACGGAGTTCGACCTGGCCGCGTTCGCCGGCCTGCGTGGCTCGCTGGTCGAGACCGGCCGCTCCTGCGTGCACCCCGAGCACCGCAGCGGTGCCGTGGTCAGCCTGGTCTGGGCGGGTATCGCCCGCTACATGCTGCTGTCCGGGCACCGCTACCTCGCCGGTTGCGCGTCCGTGCCGCTGACCGACCACGGCAGCTACGCCGCCGGTGTCTGGGATCTGTTGCGCACCAAGCACTACGCGCCGGAAGAGCTGCGCGTGCGGCCGCTGAACCCCTGGCACAGCGACGATGTCCCGCGTCCCAGCCGTTCGGTGCTGCCGCCGCTGATCAAGGGCTACGTCCGGCTGGGCGCCAAGGTGTGCGGTCCGCCCGCGCTGGACGAGGACTTCGGCGTCGCCGACTTCCTGGTGCTGCTGGACCTGCAGAACGTCGACGAGCGCTACCTCAAGTTCTTCCTGGGAGCGGGGGGATGAGCCCCCGGCACCCGTGGATGCCGCCTTCGCCGTGTGGTGACCACTGCCTGACCACCGGCGAGCCGACCGTCCACTTCGTCCGCCGCGTGCTGCGCTTCGCCGCGGCGATCCTGATGGTGCTGACCGCACTGGCGGCCGTCCCGGGACTGCTGGTGTTGCGCGGCCGGGCGCGGGATCGCTTGGTACGCCTGGTGTTCGGCGGCGTGCTGCGCTCGTTCGGCGTCCGGCTGGTGGTGCACGGCGGCGCCGAACTGGCCGATGCTCCGGCTCGTGGCGCGCTCGTGGTGACCAACCACATTTCGTGGCTGGACATCGTCGCGGTCAACGCCGTGCGGCCGATGCGTGCGCTGGCGAAGCGGGAGATCGCGAGCTGGCCGGTGCTCGGCCTGCTGGTGGCCAAGGCGGGCACCATCTTCCTGGACCGCGAACGACTGTCCACCCTTCCGTCCACAATGGACCAGCTGGCCGGTGCGCTGCGCGGTGGCTCGCTGGTCAACGTCACCCCGGAAGCGACCACCTGGTGCGGCCGCGCTTCCGGCCGGTTCACCACGGCGGCCTTCCAGGCGGCGATCGACGGCGGGGTGCCGGTCCGCCCGATCGCCCTGCGCTACCGCCTCGCCGACGGCCGCGAGACCACCTGGCCCGCGTTCATCGGCCCGGAGTCCCTGATCGCCTCGCTGCGCCGGGTGGCCCGGTTGCGCGGGCTGGTGCTGGAAGTCTTCGTGTGCCCCGAAATCGCGCCGGGCCGGGCGGTGGACCGCCGTGAACTGGCCGGGCTCGCCGAAGCCGCGGTGTCGGCCGCGCTCGGCACGGTCCAGATCCCCGCGCAGCGCCGTCGCAAGGTGACGGTGCGGGTGGACGCGGTGGCGCCGCGGCCCGCACGGGTCACTCCCGCGCCACGATGAGCCGGAAGCCCGCGTCCCACCGGTCGAGGGCCAGCAGGTCGCGGTGCTGTTCGTGCCAGCGCCCGGAGTCGAGGTCCTCGCGCAGCCGCCGGATGCCCCGCTCGACGGCGGCCGGATCGGTCTGCGCGAGCGCGGAGCAGGCGCGGCGGACCCGCGGATCGAGGTAGGCCGCCGGTCGTCGCCAGTAGGCGGGGAACACGCCGTCGGTGAAGTCCCACGGCAGCGGCAGCGGGAGCACGGTTTCGGCACCCAGTTCGGCGGCGATGTCCGGGGCCGACGGCCGCCCGAGTTCCAGGTCGGCGATCTCCGGCACGTACTCGCGGACGAACCAGAATTCCGTGTGCAGGCGGGTGTCGTAGGCCAGGACCACCTGAAGTGGCGCGATCCGCCGTAGTTCGGCGAGCCCGCGCCGCCAGTCGGTCCAGTGGTGGACGGTGAGCACGGCCAGCGCGGCGTCGGCCGCCCGGTCGCGCACCGGCAGGGCCTCGGCGAGCGCACGCACCGCGGGACTCGCCCCGGCCGGTCGCTGGCGGACCATCTCGGCGGACGGCTCGACGGCGAGCACCGTCCGATCGTGGGGCTCGTACGAGCCCGTGCCCGCACCCACGTCGATGATGGACCGCGCGTCACCGAGCGCGGCGAGGATTTCCGCCATCCAGCGGGGATCGGTGCGCCGTCCCAGTGAGTATCCCGTGCCGATCCGGTCGTAGAGCGCGGTCACACGTGCCTCCGGGTGCTCGTTCTTGACCTCCACCGCGGTGGAGCTTGCAGGCTGAGGCCCATGACCGACACCCTGGCCCCCGGCCGCGGCGTGCTCTGGACCAGGGAACACCGCGTCACCACCACCGGCATCCTGCTGGTGATCACGCTCGTCGCGTTCGAGAACATGGGTGTGGCCACCGCCATGCCGACCATGGTGGCCGAACTCGACGGCACGGCGCTGTACTCCTGGCCGTTCGCCGCGTTCATGGTTTCCAGCGTGGTGGCGACCGTGCTGTCCGGCAGGCTCGGCGACGCCCGCGGCCCGAAGCTCGGCCTGCTGACCGGGCCGCTGCTGTTCCTGGCCGGGCTCGTCGTCGCGGGCACGGCGGTGACCATGCCGCTGCTGCTGCTCGGCCGGGTGTTGCAGGGCTTCGGGTCCGGCCTGGTGCTGGTGGCGGTGTCCCTGCTGATCGGGCTCGTCTTCACCGACCGCGAACGGCCGGTGATCTACGCGGCGAACGCGGCGGCGTGGGTGCTGCCCGGGGTGATCGGGCCGTCGATCGCCGGACTGGTCACCGAGCGGTTCGGCTGGCGGTGGGTGTTCCTCGCGTTGATCCCGCTGGTGGGCATCGCCGTGGCGCTGCTGTTGTCGGTGGTGCGGCGGCTCGAACCCCACGTCCCCGGCGAGCGGGAGCGGCGGGCGGGGGTGCCGTCGGCGGTGGTCGTCGCGATCGGGATCGCGGCGCTGACCTGGGCCGCGCAGCACCCGTCGCCGGTGGCGCTGGGCTACGGCGTCGTCGGGGCGGTCGCGCTGGTGCTCTCGCTGCGCCGCCTGCTGCCGCCCGGCACGCTGACCCTGCGCGCGGGCCTGCCGACCGTGGTCGCGGCGCGGGCGCTGCTGTCCGGGGCGTTCTTCGGCATGGAGGCGTTCCTGCCGCTGACCTTGAGCAGCGTGCACGGCTACAGCCCGGCGGCCGCGGGCCTGCCACTGACGGTCACCGCGCTCGGCTGGTCGGCCGCTTCGATGCTCCAGGGGCGCTATCCGGACTGGTCTCGGGAGTTCCTGTTGCGCACCGGGTTCGCCCTGGTGGCGGTCGGGGTCGGGGTGTTCGTCTTCGTCGCGCAACCCTGGGCGCCGAGCTGGCTCGCCTTCGCCTGCACGGCGATCGGCGGCGCGGGCATGGGGCTGGCGATGCCTTCGGTCTCGCTGCTCCTGCTGCGGTTCTCGCCGGTGGCCGAGCGCGGGTTCACCATGTCGGCCAGCCAGCTGGGGGACTGGGTCGGTTCGGCGCTGACCGTCGGCTTCGGCGGGGTGCTGCTGACCGCGCTGGGGACGGCCGAACGGCCCTCGGCGGCGATGGCGGTGGTCGGGGCGGCGATGGCGGGGGTGGCGCTGATCGGCTTCGCCGCCACCCGGCGGTGGCCGTCACAGGGGTAGGTGAGCATCGTCACACGCCCTCCGGGGCTACCCTGGAGGACGCGATGACCTATCTCGACCACGCGGCGACCACTCCGATGTTGCCGTCCGCCATCCAGGCGATGACCGAGGCATTGTCCACCGTGGGCAACGCCTCTTCGCTGCACTCTTCGGGGCGGCGGGCGCGGCGGCTGGTCGAGGAGGCCAGGGAGGTCGTGGCGGGGGCGCTGGGCGCCCGGCCGTCCGAGGTGATCTTCACCGGCGGCGGCACGGAAAGCGACAACCTGGCGGTCAAGGGCATCTTCTGGGCACGCAGCGAGGCCGACGAACGGCGTCGCCGGGTCCTGGTCAGCGCGGTCGAGCACCACGCCGTGCTGGACACGGTCGAGTGGCTCGCCGAGCACTGCGGGGCCGTCGTCGACTGGCTGGCCGTGGACGAGACCGGCCGGGTCGACCCGGAGACGCTGCGTGCGGCCGTCGAGCGGGACCCGTCCGACATCGCGCTGGCGACGGTGATGTGGGCGAACAACGAGGTCGGCACGGTCAACCCGATCGCCGAGCTGGCCGCGATCTGCGCCGAACACGGCATCCCGCTGCACACCGACGCGGTGCAGGCGATCGGCGCGGTACCGGTCTCCTTCGCCGAGAGCGGCGCGGCCGCGCTGACGCTCAGCGGGCACAAGGTCGGCGGACCGTACGGTGTCGGCGCGCTGCTGCTCGGCCGCGACACGCCGTGCACGCCGTTGCTGCACGGTGGCGGTCAGGAACGCGATGTGCGGTCCGGCACGCTCGACGTGCCCGCGATCCACGCGTTCGCGGTCGCCGTGCAGGCCACCGTCGAAGCGCAGCCCGAGCACGCGAAGCTGCTGGGTGAGCTGCGGGACGAACTGGTCGCCGCGGTGCTGCGGGAGGTGCCGGACGCTCGGCTCAACGGGCACCCCGAGCACCGGATCCCCGGCAACGCGCACTTCACCTTCCCCGGCTGCGCCGGCGACAGCCTGCTGATGCTGCTCGACGCCAAAGGCATCGAGTGCTCCACCGGCTCGGCTTGCACGGCCGGGGTCGCGCAGGCGAGCCACGTGCTGCTGGCGATGGGCGCCGAAGCCGCGTCGGCGCGGGGATCGCTGCGGTTCTCTCTGGGGCACAACTCCACCCGCGAGGACGTGGCCGCGCTGGCGGCGGCGATCGGCGGGGTGGTCGCGAGGGCGCGGCAGGCAGGACTTTCCGGGATGCGCAAGACGAAGACGAAGGCGGAGGTGTGAGGCGCATGCGCGTATTGGCCGCGATGAGCGGTGGCGTGGACTCGGCGGTCGCCGCCGCCCGTGCGGTGGCGGCGGGGCACGAGGTGGTCGGCGTGCACCTGGCGCTGTCGGCGAAGCCGGGCACGCTGCGCACCGGTTCGCGGGGCTGCTGCACGATCGAAGACTCGCGCGACGCCCGGCGGGCCGCGGACATCCTCGGGATTCCCTTCTACGTGTGGGATTTCGCCGAGCGGTTCACCGAGGAAGTGGTGGAGACCTTCGTCGGCGAGTACGCCGCCGGGCGCACGCCGAACCCCTGCGTCACCTGCAACGAGAAGATCAAGTTCGAGGCGCTGCTGGACAAGGCGATGGCGCTCGGCTTCGACGCGGTGGCCACCGGGCACTACGCGCGGTTGTCCATTGTGGATGGTGTGCCGGAACTGCGCCGCAGCGTGGATTCGGGCAAGGACCAGTCCTATGTGCTCGCTTCGCTGACGCCGGAACAGTTGCGCCACTCGATGTTCCCGCTGGGGGACTCGTGGAAGACCGAGGTGCGCGCCGAGGCCGAGCGCCGCGATCTGGCGGTGGCGAACAAGCCGGACAGCCACGACATCTGCTTCATCCCCGACGGGGACACCAGAAGTTTCCTGGAAAAGCGCCTCGGCACGCGACCGGGTGATTTGGTCGACGCCGAGACCGGTGCCGTGCTCGGACGGCACACCGGGGTGCACGGGTTCACCGTCGGGCAGCGGAAGGGCCTGGGGATCGAAGCCCCTGCGCCGGACGGGCGGCCGCGGTACGTGCTGTCACTGGAGCCCGTCTCGGGCACGGTGAAGGTTGGGCCGCAGCGCGACCTCGGCGTACACCGGATCTCGGCGGACCGGCCCATCTGGCCGGCGGGGCCGCTGGAGGGGCCGACCGAGTGCGTGGTGCAGGTGCGCGCACACGGGGGGCTGGCTTCGGCGGTGGCTGAGGTTTCGGGGGATGAGGTGACGATCCAGCTGCGGGAGCCTTTGCGAGGGGTGGCGCCGGGGCAGGTCGTGGTGCTTTATCGGCCGGATGCGGAGTTGGGGGATTTGGTGTTGGGGAGTGCGAAGATTTCTGGTACTGGGGTGTAGGTCCACCCCGGTTCTTAGTGTGACGACGGCGAAGGCCTCCTTGTCAAGGCGGGAAAGATGCCTTGACAAGGAGGCCTTCGCCGTGTTTTGGGCTTTGGACCGGGGATGGGGAGGGCTGGGTGGGCTCGTGGTCGACTTCCGTTGCCGGGTCGCGGTTTGTTCTCTTGTGCTCGGGTTTGATGGCCGGGCGCCGGTTGGGCGGTGGGGATGGGCTCGTGGTCGGTTTCCGTTGCCGGGCGCGGGTTGGGCGGTGGGGGTGTGTTGGGTGCCGTGAATGTGGCTTTCACGGCGGAATGTGCCGTGAAAGCCACATTCACGGCACCTCGGCGGGGGGGCGATGTCACGAATGTGGCTTTCGGGGCCGAATCCGCCCCCAAAGCCACATTCGTGTCGGTGGCACGGTTATAGCTGTAGCTTGAAGCCGGTGTGGGTGGCGGCGAAGCCGAGGCGTTCGTAGAAGCGGTGTGCATCGGTGCGCCGGGCGTCCGAGGTCAGTTGCACGATGACGCAACCCCGCGAGCGTGCCTCTTCGATGGCCCATTCCAGCAAGGTGGTCCCCAGGCCCGTGCCCCGCTGGCTCGAGTGCACTCGTACGCCTTCGATCTGGCCCCGCGCCGAGCCCGTGCGCGCCATGCCGGGGATGACGGTCAGTTGCAGCGTCCCGACAGCCGAACCGTCGGCGTCGGCCACCACGAGTGCCTGGTTCGGGTCCGCGTCGATGGCGTCGAAGGCGGCGAGGTAGGGCTCCAGCCGCGAAGGGGTTTCCCGGCCCGCGCCGATGTCGTCGTCCGCCAGCATCTGGGCGATGGCCGCCACATCGGATCGTCGCGCCCGTCGAATCTCGATCATGCGACGGAATAGTGCCTGACGTCGTCCACTTCGGACAGTGTGAGCGCGCCCCGGTGTGCCAGCAGGTCCAGGTGCGCGGCGGTTTCGTTCACCGCCAGGCACTGGTTGAACGCGTCCAGGTCCCCGAGTGCGCGCTGCCGCCGCGTCCAGCCGAGCCGTAGGGCGACTTCATAGGCGGTGCTCGCGCCATCGGCCACCTGCGTGCCGATTTCGTCGAGGCGCTCGTCGTGGTGCACCAGCAGCTCGTCGACGCGGGCGTGCACGCTTGGGGCGACCGGGCCGTGCGCGGGCAGCATGCGCCGGTCCGGGAGGCCGCGGACCAGGGCCAGCGACTCCAGGAAATCCTTCAGCGGCAGGTCCGGGCCGGCGGGCTGGAAGCCGATGGACGGGGTGATGTGCGGCAGCACGTGATCGCCGGTGAACATCAGGTTCGCCGCGTCGTCGACGAAGACCAGGTGCCCGGCGGTGTGGCCAGGGGTGGCGACCACGTCCAGTTCCCGGTCCGGCAGCACACTGCGGCGGCCCGGGGTCAGCCACTCGTCGGGCGCTTCCCACAACGCGGTGTCCGAGCGCGGGCGCCGGTAGTTGCCGAACATCTTCGCCAGCGCCTCGATCACCGGTGCCGCGTCCGCCTGGGCCAGCGACCGGAGCTGCGCGTTCATCGGCATGGTCGACGGGTCGGCGCTGATCTCCAGCGACGGCCGTTCGTCCGCGCCGAGCGCGACCCGGCCGCCGAAGTCCCGGCGCAACGCCACCGCCTGGGTGTAGTGGTCGCGGTGCACGTGGGTGATCAGGAATTCGTCGATGTCCCCGAGTTCCGCGCCGAGCGCCTTGAGCGCGGCGCCGAGCAGTTCACGGGCTTCCTCCAGCGCCCAGCCGGAATCGACCAGCACCAGGCGCGAGCCGTCGGTCACCGCGTAGACGTTGATCGCGCGCAGGGCGTCGTTGGGCAGCGGCAGCGGGATCCGGTGGATACCGGGCGAAACCGCGTACACACCCGGCTCCGCCCAGTGCCGGGAGCCGTCGTCTTCGGTGATCTCCACGTGTCAGTCCGAGTCCTGTTTCAGCGCGGTGTCGATGGTCAGTGCCGCGGCCACCACCATGCTGGCCAGCGGATCCGGCAGCTGCCGGTGGATCTGCACCACGTAGTTGTCCGCCGTGGTGAAGGCGGCCTTGACGAACCCGCCGAAGGTCTTGGTCACCCTGGCCACCTCCTCGCCGGACTCGTCGCGGATGGAGAAGTTCCACGCGCGCCAGTTCTCCGCGTGGATACCCCCCACCTTACGATCACCGACCAGGAAAGCGAACCTGATCTTGCCGATCATGTTCTCCTGCACGATCTCGCCGATCGGCGAGTCGTCGGCCCTGGTGACCAGGAACCGCGACTTGAAGATCTTGCGCGGCCGGGTCACCTTGAGCACCGTGCTGTGGTTGGCGTCGCGCACCTCGAACCGGTGCGTGAGGTACTGGTCGTAGGAGCTGAGCAGGCGCAGCACCTTGCGCAGCCCGCTCTGCCCGACCTGCACCACCCCGCCGAGCCGGTCGCCGTTCGCGTCGAACACGCCGAACTCGTTGGCCACCTCGAACAGCTTCGCGCGCTGGTTGACCACCAGCACCGGCTCGGTGAACAGCGTGCCCCCGCCACCGCGCACCGCCTGGCCCTTGGTGGCCCTGGCCGCCTGCGCGCGGATCCGGTCCGGATCAGGCGCGCCCTCGAGGTCCAGCTCGATCCTCTCGGCGTCGTGCGGGCGCGGCGCCGGACGGGTCCGCTCGGTCCAGGCGGAACCGTCCCACCAGCGTTGCGCGGTCGGATCGGCCCGGTCGGCGTACCAGCCCGGCTGCGAAGAGCTCGTCATGGCGGTTGAGCGTAATGCGAGGACCCCCGAGGTGGCGGTGATCAGGGGATTTACGGGGAATGTCCGTGTCTGTCCCTAGGCGCTGTCCTGCGAGTCAAGGTCGCGCTCTTCGCGCCCAGGCGGCTCCTGGCGGCACGGGCGAGTTCGGCCGAGTACGGCCAGTACGAGGCCGAATCGCCCGCACCGCCAGGAACCACCTGGATCACGAAGCCCATCGACCAGACTCACAGGACAGCGCCTAGTCCGGTCCGCTTTCGGTGATGAGCCGTTCCAGTTCCCGGCGCAGCAGTCCGAGCCGGGCGTCGGCGAGGAGCGGGATCTCGCGACGGCGGCGGCGCACCGCGGTCAGGTCGATGTCCACCAGGGTCAGCGATTCCTCCCAGGTCGGCGCGGTGGCGACCACCGAACCCCAGGGGTCGATCACCCGCGAACCACCCCAGAACCGCACGCCAGCCTCGTCGCCGACCCGGTTCACGAAGATCACCCAGCACTGCTGCATGCGCGCGGTGAACACGAGGAGGTCGTGCCAGTACTCGGCGGGGTCGAACGAGCCCGCGGTCAGCTTGGCCGCGCTGTTCGTCGGCACCACGAGGATCTCGGCGCCGTCCTGCGCGGCCAGCCACGGCAGCATCGGCTGCCAGGCGTCGTTGCAGATCAGCGTGGCCATCCGGCCGTGCCGGGTCTCGAAGGCACGCATGGTCTGCCCGGGGCTGGCGTGCTTGCGCTCCTCCCAGATCAGGTAGTTCGGCAGGTACAGCTTCCGGTGGTTGTGCACCAGTTCGCCGTCGGAGAGGTACAGCGCGGAGTTGTGCCTGCGGATCCGCCCGTCTTCGAGCAGGCCGATCACCACGTCGGGACCGTGCTTGGACAGCTCGGCCAGCCGCGCGTCGTCCGGCCAGAGCGAGATGTCTTCGGCGAGTTGCCCGAGCGCGTAGCCGGTGAGGCTCAGCTCGGGGAACACCACCAGGTCCGCGTCCTGTGCCGCGGATTCCTTGATGAGCTGCTCGGTGCTCGTCAAGTTCCCGTCGACGTCGCCGAGGCGGCAGTCGGTCTGGGCCAGTGCCACGCGCATCGCGGTTTCACCTCCTCGGTGATCATCGGTTGCCGATGGTCCACAGTGTGACTTCCGGACGCCGCGAACGACAGGCGGCGGGGCGACCGTTTACCCGCGTGCAACACCGAGCACAATCGGCCAGGTGAACGAGCGAGCATGGCAAGCGGGTGCGGCCACCGGCATCGGGTCGATGCCGGGTACCGACGCGACCGAGGCGGCGGCGGTGATCTTCGGCGAACTGCCGGATTTCCCGCACGAACCGGAACTACCCAGCCGCGGGGTGGGTGCCGATCTGCTCGGCCGGACCGCCTCGCTGCTGGTCGACCTGGCCGTCGAGGTGGTCCCGTCCGGCTACCGCGTCGCCGCGCACCCCGGCCACGACCACCGGCGCGCGGTCGACCTCCGGCGCTGGGACCTGGACGCCCTGCAGGAGGCGGCCGGCCGGCCGTCGCTGCTCAAGACGCAGGTCGCCGGGCCGTGGACGCTGGGTGCGGGGATCGAACTGCCGCGCGGGCACCGGGTGATGACCGACCGCGGGGCCCTGCGCGAGTTCAGCGAGTCGCTGCTGGAAGGTCTGCGCACGCACGTCAACGAGCTGGCCGCGAGGACCGGCGCGAAGATCGTGGTGCAACTGGACGAACCTTCGCTGCCCGCGGTCCTCGCCGGCGCGCTGTCCACCCCGTCCGGCTACGGGAACGTCTCCGCGGTGCCCGCGCCGGAGGCACGCGACCTGCTGGCGCACGTGATCGACGGCGTGGGGTCGATCACCGGCCAGCCGGTGATCGTGCACTGCTGCGCGAAACGGCCGCCGTTCGAGCTGCTGCGGGAGGCCGGGGCCGGGGCGATCGCCTTCGACCTGACCGTTGTCGACTTGTCGTCCGCGATGCTCGACGAGATCGGCGAGACCTGGGACGCCGGGGTGGAGCTGTTCCTGGGCTTGACGCCCGCGACGCAGTCCGAAAAGGACCTCCGCGCGCTCGCCCGCCCGGCGCTGGACCTGGTCGACCGGCTCGGGTTCAACCGCTCGATCCTGGCGGAGCGCGCGGTGCCGACCCCGGTCTGCGGCCTGGCCGAGTCGTCCGACGAGTGGATGCGGCGCGCGCTTTCGCTGACCAGGGACCTGGGTAAGGCATTCCTCGAACCTCCGGAGGACTGGTGACCTAAGGTCGGTCCGTGGGCATCCGGGACCTCTTCCGCCGTAAGCCAGCCACCCCCGATCCGCGAACGGAGTGGCCGGAGCAGACCGTGCCCGAGGACCCGGAAGCCGCCGCGGCGGCCTTCTGGGAGCGCTGGTTCGAGCTGCTGCCCGAGATCAGCGCGGCACTCGGCGACCGCGAGCCGCAGCGCGTGGAACACGAGCTGTGCCAGGCCGTCGCGCTGGTGCACCCGGATCTCCAGTTCTCGCTCGACCGCGGTCAGCGCGCGATCTACTCGCTCGTGCTGACCGGTCAGGAGGACCCGGAACTGCGGCGCTACACCGACGCGTGGAAGGCCGCCGCGCCCGCCGAGGACGCGATCTGGGAGTACCACGACTCGGTGCCGCCGGTGCCGGACCCGGCGGAGGTGACGGTCAACCTCGGCGAGCACCGGATCCCGCTCCGCGAGGTCCGCGTGGTGGCGCAGGTGGACGAAGCCGAACAGGTGGTCGACGTGGCGGTGTTCCATCCGCTGCTGGCCGAACTGACCGCCGAGTCCCGCAAGGCGATGACCTTCCTGCCGCTCGACGCCACGCTCGGTGAGCGGCTGGCGGCCGAGCGGCTGAGGCGGGTGGAGACCGCGGAAACCGAGCCCGCGGACACCATCACCCTGGTCGAGCTGCGTTCCCTCGTCCGCGGGCTGTCGCCGGAAAATGTCGGTGGTACCGACTAGTCTTACCCACTGTGAGCAGCGAAGAACTACCGCCAGACCACGTCGCCCAGGGGGCCGCGCAGGACATCGCGGACGTCCCGGCCGACGTCCGCGAGCGCCACACCGCGCTCGCCGAGGAGATCCGCGGGCACCAGTTCCGGTACTACGTGCTGGACTCGCCGACCGTGTCCGACGGCCAGTTCGACGCCCTGCTGCGTGAGCTGGAGGAGCTGGAGGAAGCCCACCCCGGCCTGGCCACGCCGGACTCGCCGACCCAGCAGGTCGGCGGCACCTTCTCCACCGAGTTCACCGCGCACGACCACCTCGAGCGCATGTTCAGCCTGGACAACGCGTTCGACACCGGCGAACTGGCCGCCTGGGTGGAGCGCACCGAGCGCGAGATCGGCTCCACCCAGTACCTGTGCGAGCTGAAGATCGACGGGCTGGCGATCAACCTGCTCTACGAGAAGGGCAAGCTGACCAGGGCGCTGACCCGCGGCGACGGCCGCACCGGTGAGGACGTCACGCTCAACGTCCGCACCCTGGACCAGGTCCCCGACCGGCTGACCGCCACCGACCGGTTCCCGGTGCCGGACCTGGTCGAGGTGCGCGGTGAGGTGTTCTTCCGGGTGGAGGACTTCACCGAGCTGAACGCGCGGCTGGTGGAGGCGGGCAAGCCGCCGTTCGCCAACCCGCGCAACACCGCGGCGGGTTCGCTGCGGCAGAAGGACCCGAAGGTGACCAAGAGCCGCAAGCTGCGGCTGATCTGCCACGGGCTGGGCAAGCGGAACGGTTTCGAGCCCACGCGCCAGTCCGAGGCGTACGAGGCGCTGGCGGCCTGGGGGCTGCCGGTGTCCGCGCACACCAAGGTGCTCGAGTCGGCGGAGGAGCTGAACGAGCACGTCGAGTACTGGGGCGAGCACCGGCACGACGCCGAGCACGAGATCGACGGCGTGGTGATCAAGGTCGACCAGGTGTCGCTGCAGCGCCGCCTCGGTACCACCTCGCGCGCGCCGCGCTGGGCGATCGCCTACAAGTACCCGCCGGAGGAGGCCACCACCCGGCTGCTCGACATCCAGGTCAACGTCGGGCGCACCGGCCGCGTCACCCCGTTCGCGGTGATGGAGCCGGTGAAGGTGGCCGGGTCCACCGTCTCGATGGCCACCCTGCACAACGCCGAGGAGGTCAAGCGCAAGGGCGTGCTGATCGGCGACCGGGTGGTGATCCGCAAGGCCGGTGACGTGATCCCCGAGGTGCTCGGGCCGGTGGTCGACGTGCGCACCGGCGAGGAGCGCGAGTTCCTGATGCCCACGCGCTGCCCCGAATGCGGCACCAAGCTCGCCCACCAGAAGGAGGGCGACGTCGACATCCGCTGCCCGAACGCGCGGACCTGCCCGGCGCAGTTGCGCGAGCGGCTGTTCCACCTGGCCGGGCGCGGTGCCTTCGACATCGAGGTGCTCGGGTACGAGGCCGCGTCGGCGCTGCTGGAAGCGGGCGCGGTGGCCGACGAGGGCGACGTGTTCGACCTCGACGAGGAGCGCCTGGCCGAGGTCGAGTTGTTCCGCACCAAGGCGGGGGAGCTCTCGGCCAACGCGCGGCGGCTGCTGGCGAACCTCGACACGGCCAAGGACCGTCCACTGTGGAAGGTGATCGTCGGGCTGTCGATCCGGCACGTCGGGCCGACGGCGGCGCAGGCACTGGCGCGCGAGTTCGGTTCGCTGGAGCTGATCGAGCAGGCGACCGAGGAGCAGCTGGCCGACGTCGACGGCGTGGGCCCGACCATCGCGCACGCGGTGCAGGAGTGGTTCGAGGTCGACTGGCACCGCGAGGTGGTCGAGAAGTGGCGCCGGGCCGGGGTGCGGATGGAGGAGGAACGCGACACCTCCATCCCGCGCAACCTGGAGGGTCTGTCCATTGTGGTCACAGGCTCGCTGGAGACGTTCTCGCGCGACGAGGCCAAGGAGGTCATCATGGCCCGGGGCGGCAAGGCGGCCGGCTCGGTGTCCAAGAAGACGGCGTTCGTGGTGGTCGGGGACGCGCCGGGGTCGAAGTACGACAAGGCCGTGCAGTTGAAGGTGCCGGTGCTCGACGAGAACGGCTTCCGGGTGCTGCTGGACCGGGGTCCGGAGGCGGCGGCCGAGGTCGCGCTGGTCACGGAGGAGCCGGCGGCCGCCACAGAGTGATGTCCGGAAACCGCCAGCTTGGTTCGGGTGGCCGGTCGAAGATCGGTGCATGCGAGAGTTCCGGTTCGGCGTGGTGGCGGAGTCCGTGCGCGATGGTGCGCAGCTGATCGAGACGGCGAAGGAGGCCGAGCGGCTCGGGTACTCGACCCTGCTGCTGCGGGACCACTTCGTCACCGAGCCGTTCGGCGACCAGCTGTCGCCGATGCTCGCCCTGACCGCCGTCGCCGCGGCGACCACGCGGCTGCGGGTGGGCACGCTGGTGCTGTCCAACGACTACCGGCACCCGGTGCTGCTGGCGAAGGAGGCCGCGACCCTGCAACACCTGTCCGGCGGCCGGTTCGAACTGGGCATCGGCGCGGGGTGGCTGCTGGACGAGTACGACCGCGCCGGCCTGCCGTTCGACCCCGCCGGCACCCGGGTCTCACGGCTGGCGGAGTCGCTCGAGGTGCTGGACGGCCTGCTGAGCGGGAAGGAACTGACCTACTCGGGCGCGCACTACCGGGTGCGGGAGCTGTCCGTGCACCCGCCGGCGCCACGGCCACCGCTGCTGGTCGGCGCCGGGGGCCGGCGCATGCTGCGCCTGGCCGGGCGGCTCGCGGACGTGGCCGGCATCCTGCCGATCGCCCTGCCCGGCGGCTCCATCTCGGACGCGATGTCGGAACGCTCCCCGGAGACCATGCGACGCAAGGTCTCGTGGGTGCGCGAGTCGGGCCGCGAGGTCGAACTGAGCCAGATCCTGTCGTTCGAAATCACCGACGACCACCGGGCCGCCGCCGAACGCACCGCCCTCGAACGGGGCTGGGGCGCTTCCGCCGCCGACTTCGTCCTGACCATGCCGTCGCGCGTCATCGGCTCGACCGCCCGCATCGCCGACGAACTGGAACACCGCCGAGCGGCCTACGGCCTGAGCTACCACGTCGTCTCGGACCAGCACATGCACACCTTCGCCCCCATCGCCGCCACCCTGCGTCGCTGAGCAGGGGCTTCGCCTGGCAGGTGTATAGTTGGTGTATGGCGCGCACAAACATTGATCTCGACGACGAACTCGTCGAGCGGGTTATGCAGCGGTACTGCCTGCGGACCAAGAAGGAAGCCGTCAACTTCGCCTTGCGCAAGGTGGCGGGTCCTCGGTTGAGCGAGGCCGATCTGGACGCGGTGCGGGGCATCGGCTGGGAAGGCGACCTGGGTGAGCTGCGCGGTGATCGGGTAGCCGAGTGGTAGACCTGCACCTGATCGATACCTCGGCGTGGATCGAATGGCTTCGCGACACCGGTTCTCCAGCGGCGGAAGCGGTCGGTGAACTCCGCAAGGATCCTCAGCGGATCGCGGTCACCCAGCCGGTGGCCATGGAGGTCCGGGCCGGTACCAAGCGGAAGAACTTGGCGCTGGTCGATCGGCTGCTGGACAACGCCGTGCAACTAGGCGTCGAGCCCGATTTGGACTTCGACACCGCGGGTGAGCTATACCTGCGGTGCCGCGAAATCGGCAAGCCGGTGCGCGTCCTGATGGACTGCCTGATCGCTTCGGTCGCCCTGCGCACCGGCGCGGTCCTGCTCCACCAGGACCGCGACTACGACACCATGGCCGCCGTCGCTCCCGACTTGCGAGTCATGCCGACCTTCCCCTGAGTCTTCGAGCCCATGCCGTGAAAGCCACATTCACGGCGCAACCCGACGAGGCGAAGTCACCCGGGCGAGTGAAGGAAGATCAGCCGTCCAGGACGACGGCGACGATGCCGGCCAGGTGCGCCAGGCGCGCGACTTCGGCGGCTCGGAACATCGGGCCGCCCGGGCGGCCCACGAGCAGGGCCCGGTCCGGCTTGCCCAGCGGGGTGGCCGCCAGCTCCGTCCCCAGTTCCTTCCACGTCTCCGGGATCCACGCCGCCTCGCTGTCGAGGACCGTCGCGCGTTCGAGCGGCAGCCACGGCAGGTCGGTGATCGGGGCCTCCGGGGCGGCCGCGGAGGACGCGAGCCGCTGGAGGGAATCGCCGGATGGGGTGACCACGATGGCCCAGCCCGAGCGGATGATCCGCGGCACGCCCTGGGCCAGCAGGTCCAGCCCGGTCTTCGGCGTCGCCGCGATCTCTTCGACGAGCTCCAGTTCACGGTGCGTGTCGAGCACGCCGGCGTACGGGCGCACGGCGTCGACCTCGACGCCCTCCACGCTCTCCGCGGCGGTGATCAGCGCGTCGGGCAGGCTGCCGGTGGGCAGCTCCACGACCAGGTCGTCGATGGCCACGCCGTTCGTGCGCTCGACCACGTCCACGCTGAGGATGTCGGCCCCGACCGTGCCCAGTGCGGTGGCCACCGCGCCGAGCGTCCCTGGGCTGTCCGGGAGCTGGACCCGGATCAGGAACGACACAGCGAACCCCTCTCACGCCGGGCGCGGAGCCTCGCCGTCCACGCAGGTGCCGGGCGCCGATTGTGGCAGACGGAGATGACGATGGGGATTCGCCGTCCGGGTCGCGGGACGCCACGGGGGTGCGATAACCCAGTCGAGTCGCCCGGGCGCGCCGCCATAGACTGGCGACCTCGGAAGAACCGACCTGCCCACCCGCAGAGCCACGGAGAGTCACCCGCGTGCCCAACATTTCCCGCGACGAGGTCGCACACCTGGCCAAGCTCGCCAGGCTGGCCGTCACCGACGAGGAGCTGGCCACCTTCGCCGGTCAGCTCGACCAGATCCTGGACGCCGTGGCCAAGGTGGGCGTCGTCGCCGACCAGGACGTCCCGCCCACCTCGCACGCCGTGCCGCTGACCAACGTCTTCCGCGAGGACGTGGTCCGGCCCAGCCTCGCGCAGGAACAGGCGCTGGCCGGGGCGCCGGCCGCCGAAGACGGCCGCTTCCGCGTGCCGCGCATCCTGGGGGAGGAGTAAGCATGTCCGAGCTGACCAGGCTCACCGCCGCCGAACTGGCGGACAAGATCAAGTCCCGTGAGGTCTCCGCGGTCGAGGTCACCCAGGCCCACCTGGACCGGATCGCCGAGGTCGACGGGTCGCTGCACGCGTTCCTGCACGTCGACACCGAGGGTGCGCTGGCCGCCGCCCGCGCGGTCGACGCCGAGACCGCCGAGGGCCGCCAGGCCTCGCCGCTGGCCGGTGTCCCGCTCGCGTTGAAGGACGTGCTGACCACCAAGGGCCTGCCGACCACCTGCGGGTCGCGCACGCTCGAGGGCTGGCTGCCGCCGTACGACGCCACCGTCACCCGCAAGCTCCGCGACGCGGGCGTGGTGATCCTCGGCAAGACCAACATGGACGAGTTCGCGATGGGCTCCTCCACCGAGAACTCCGCCTTCGGCCCGACCCACAACCCGTGGGCGCACGACCGCATCCCCGGCGGCTCCGGCGGCGGGTCCGCCGCCGCGATCGCCGGTTTCGAAGCGGCGCTGGCCATCGGCACCGACACCGGCGGCTCGATCCGCCAGCCGGGCTCGGTCACCGGCACCGTCGGCGTGAAGCCGACCTACGGCGGTGTCTCCCGCTACGGGCTGGTCGCCTTCTCCTCCTCGCTGGACCAGGCCGGTCCCTGCGCGCGCAACGTGCTGGACGCGGCGTTGCTGCACGAGGTCATCGCCGGGCACGACCCGCTCGACTCCACCTCCATCGACGCCCCGGTGCCGCCGGTGGTCGCCGCCGCCCGCGAGGGCCTCAACGGTGACCTCAAGGGCGTGCGCGTCGGCGTGGTCAAGGAGTTCTCCGGCGACGGGTACCAGCCGGGTGTGCTGCGGTCCTTCGAGGCCGCGGTCGAGCAGCTGCGGGCGCTCGGTGCCGAGGTCGTCGAGGTCTCCTGCCCGAACTTCACCCTGGCGCTGCCCGCCTACTACCTGATCGCGCCGAGCGAGGCCTCCTCGAACCTGGCCCGCTTCGACGCCATGCGGTACGGCCTGCGCGTGGCCGACGACGGCACGCACAGTGCCGAGGAGGTCATGTCGCTGACCCGTGAGGCCGGGTTCGGTCCCGAGGTCAAGCGGCGCATCATGCTCGGCACCTACGCGCTGTCGGCCGGGTACTACGACGCCTACTACGGCTCGGCGCAGAAGGTCCGCACGCTGATCACGCGCGACTTCGAGGCCGCCTTCCAGCAGGTGGACGTGCTGGTCAGCCCGACGACGCCGACCACGGCGTTCAAGATCGGCGAGCGCACCGGCGACCCGATGGCGATGTACCTGGCCGACCTGTGCACGATCCCGTCCAACCTGGCGGGCAACGCCGCCATGAGCGTCCCGAGTGGACTGTCCGAAGAAGACGGCCTGCCGGTCGGGCTGCAGATCATGGCCCCGTCGCTGGCCGACGACCGGCTCTACCGGGTCGGCGCCGCCTACGAGGTGGCGCGAGACGCCGCCGCCGGCGGCTCACTGGTGCACCGCGTTCCGGAACTGGAGGCAGCGAAATGAGCAAGAAGAAGAACCAGGTCCGCGGCTTGATCGCGCTCGGCACCGCGGCGGCCAGCGCCACCAGCGCCTTCTCCGGCGTCCGCACGGCGCGGGAGAACGGGGACAAGCTGACCATGGTCAACGCGGCGGCGAGCGCCGTGGTGGCCGTGACCGGTGCCCTGCTGGCGGTGCGCACGCTGCGGAAGGGCGGCAAGAAGTGACGGCCGTGGCGGAAACCATGGACTACGCCGAGGTGCTCGAGCGCTTCGACCCGGTCCTCGGCCTCGAAGTCCACGTGGAGCTGTCCACGAAGACCAAGATGTTCTGCGGTTGCGAGAACCGCTTCGGCGGCGAGCCCAATACGCACGTCTGCCCGACCTGCCTCGGCCTGCCCGGCGCGCTGCCGGTGGTCAACGGCCTGGCGGTGGAAGGCGCGATCCGGATCGGCCTGGCGCTCAACTGCGAGATCGCGCAGTGGTGCCGCTTCGCCAGGAAGAACTACTTCTACCCGGACATGCCGAAGAACTTCCAGACCTCGCAGTACGACGAGCCGATCGCCTTCAACGGTTACCTCGACGTCACCCTCGACGACGGCGAGGTCGTGCGCATCGAGATCGAGCGCGCGCACATGGAGGAGGACACCGGCAAGTCGCTGCACGTCGGTGGCGCCACCGGGCGCATTCACGGCGCCGAGCACTCGCTGCTCGACTACAACCGCGCCGGGGTGCCCCTGATCGAGATCGTCACCAAGCCGATCACCGGCACGGGGGAGCGCGCGCCCGAGGTCGCCCGCGCCTACGTCACCGCGCTGCGGGACCTGTTGCGCGCGCTGAACGTCTCCGACGTCCGGATGGACCAGGGCTCGCTGCGCTGCGACGCCAACGTCTCGTTGATGGCCAAGGACGCGACCGAGTTCGGCACGCGCACCGAGACCAAGAACGTCAACTCCCTGCGCAGCGTCGAGCGCGCGGTGCGCTACGAGATGACGCGCCAGGCGGCGATCCTGGTCGACGGCGGTTCGATCACCCAGGAGACGCGGCACTTCCAGGAGGCCGACGGCACCACCTCGCCCGGTCGCACCAAGGAGACCGCCGAGGACTACCGGTACTTCCCGGAGCCCGACCTGGTGCCGATCGCGCCGTCCCGCGAGTGGGTCGAGGAACTGCGCGGCACCATGCCGGAACTGCCGTGGGAACGGCGCAAGCGCGTGCAGGCCGAGTGGAACCTGACCGACGCCGAACTGCGTGACCTGATCAACGCCGGTGCGGTCGACCTGATCGCGGCGACCGTCGACCAGGGCGCGAGCCCGGCCGACGCGCGTGGCTGGTGGGTGTCCTACCTGAACCAGCAGGCCAACAAGCTCGGCGTGGAGCTGGGCGAGCTGGCGATCAGCCCGGCGCAGGTGGCGCGGGTGATCGCGCTGGTCGGCGAAGGCGCGCTGACGAACAAGATGGCCCGCGAGGTCGTCGACGGGGTGCTGGCCGGTGAAGGCGAGCCGGACGAGGTCGTGGAGAAGCGCGACCTGAAGGTCGTCTCGGACGACTCGGCGCTGTACAAGGCGGTCGACGAGGCGCTGGCGGCGAACCCGGACATCGCGGAGAAGATCCGCGGCGGCAAGGTGCAAGCGGCGGGCAAGATCGTCGGTGACGTGATGAAGGCGACCAAGGGCCAAGCCGACGCCAAGCGCGTCCGCGAACTGGTCCTGGAACGCGTCGGTGTTTGATTGCCCCGCCTCCGGCGGGCGGCGAGGACGCTTTTGAGCCGGTCACTGGGACGGAGCACGCCCGCCCGTGGGGCGGACGTGCGCGCCCCGTCCCAGTGACCGGCGCGACCTCGCGGATGGAGGCATTTGTTGTTGGAGTTCAGGCAGGTGCCGTGGTGGCAGTGGCTCGGGTTCGGGGCGGGGATCGTGGCGTTCGCCGCCATGTTCCTGCCCTGGACCGCGCTGCAGGCGGCCGATCCCGAGGTCGCCGAGGCGTTGCGCGAGCTGCCCGCCGGTGACGTGGTGCGGACAGCGTGGCACTCGGGCTTCTTCGCCTGGGCCGCGCCGATCCTGCTGCTCGTCGCGGGGGTGGCCGCGGTGGTGTTCGGCCAGTCCCGGGTGGCGCGGGTGAACGGGCTGCCGCACCTGTGGCTCATCGTGGCGGTGTTGTCGCTGCTGTTGCTGGTGCTCGGCTGGTGGTTGATCGACTGGCAGTTCAGCGAGGACCAGCGCGGCGTGCTGCAGGCCGGCGGGGTGTCGATCGAGCCGGCGCTGGGCCGGTTCCTGGGGCTGGCCGCCGCGGTGGCTTCCGTGGCAGGCTCGGTGTTCGACGTCCGAGCCGCTCGTGCCCGATATGGCGCCACCCGGTAGTTCGGGGGGCCGGGGGTCGTCCCCCGAGCGGTCAACACCCGGTAGTTCGGGGGCCCGGGGGTCGTCCCCCGAGCGGTCAACACGGTAGGAACTGCTGGCAGGAGAACGCGCGATGTCGCATGTCCCGCTTCCCGGTGCGGTCGGGGTTTCGCACTTGAGCTGCTACGAATGGCTGGCCGAGGACGGGGTGCGCGGCGGGAGCCCGCACATGCACCTGACCTGCACCGAGGCCTACGTGGTCACCGGCGGGATCGGCGCGGTGCAGACGCTGACGGTGTCCGGGTACGAGGAGCACGACCTGTCGGCGGGCTCGATCGTCTGGTTCACGCCGGGCACCGTGCACCGCATGATCCAGCGGGACAACCTGCGGATCACCGTGCTGATGCAGAACAGCGGCCTCCCGGAAGCGGGCGACGCGGTGTTCACCTTCCCGCCGGACGTGCTGGCCGACCCGGACGCGTACGCGGAAGCGGCCGTTCTGCCCGCGAAGGAGGGCCCGAAAGCGGACGCGGCGGCTCGGCGACGGCGTGACCTGGCCGTCGAGGGCTACCTGGTGCTGCGGGAAGCCACGCAAGACGGCGACGACGGCCCCCTGCGCGAGTTCCTCCGCGCGGCGACGGCGATCGTGGCGCCGAAGGTGGAACGCTGGCTGCCGATCTGGCAGGAAGGCGCACTGGCCGCGGCCGAACGCACCGGCGCCCAGCTGAAAGCTCTCCTGGAAGGCGATGGCAGCCACCTGGCGCAGGCAACCGTGGTTGCCGCCACCCCGTCACGCCACGGCGGCTACGGCATGTGCGGCCGGCGGGACGAATACGAACTCCCCGGCATCACCGTCCCCGACGCCATCCGCGCCGCGAAGCCCTGAGCCTCGTGACATCTGGCGGGGCCGCGAAAGCCACTTTCACGGCACTCGGCGGGGTCGCCGAGGCTCAGTCCTTGCCGGGGATGGCGGCGCTGGGCTGGATGACGATGAGCACCACGCGGTCGTCGCTGGACACCGGCTGCCCGCCGTCCTTGTTCACCGTGCCCGCCACGGCCAGTTCGGCGCTGATCTGCTCCATCCCGGCCAGCCGCCCGTAGGTGCGGCCGTTCTGCCCGTCCAGGGTCGCCGACGGCTTGCCGCTGATCGAGCCGTCCGCGGCGACCGGCAGGTTCTGCACGTTCCCGGCGGTCGAGGTGGCCACCATGATCAGGCTGGTGCCGTCCACGCAGCCCGCGACGCCCGGCTTGTCCGGCCACGTCCACGCCGGCGAGGTCAGCGGCTGCCCGGCGGTGACCCGGTAGAGCAGGTCCTTGTCGGCGGCGCGGTCGGTGACCCACAGCCGCGAGCCGTCCGGGGACTTGCACAGGCCACCCGGTGCGGTCAGTCCGCTGGCCAGCACCGCGGACGACGGGTTCGGGTTGCCCTGCGCGGGTTGCCCGGAGGTGTCGATCCGCAGGACCTTGCCCGCCAGCGAGTTCGGGTCGGCGGCGGCCGCCGGGTTGCCCGCGTTGCCGGTGGCGACCAGCAGCGCGCCGTTGCCGTCGGTGGTCAGCGAGCCCTGGTTGCCGCTGCCGCCGCGCGGGATGCCGGTGAGCACCGGCTTCGGCTCCTGACCCTGGGCGAAGCGCACCACCCGGTTGTCGCTCGGCGTGGTCACGTAGGCGAAGACCAGCTGGTCCTCGGCGAAACTGGGGGACAGGGTGAGCCCGGTCAGCCCGCCGCCGCCGGTCGCGTCGACCGCCAGCTCGGCGTACAGCTGCTTCTCCGAGCCCGCAGAGACCTGGAAGACGCGGCCGCTCTTGCGCTCACCGGCCAGCGCCGCCGGGTTCTGCCCGCCGGGCAGCGCGGTGACCGCGGCCACGGTGTCCATGCAGGTGCCGATCACCGCTTCGTCGAAGTCCTTGCAGCCCTGGGGCGGCGGCACCGAGGTCGGCGGCGCGGACGGGCCGCGCGAACCCGGCGTGGAACCGTCCGCGCCGGGCAGTTCCGGCTGGGGGCCGGCCTGCGGGGTCAGCTCGGGAGCCGGTTTCCAGTCCTGGGCGGTCGGTGTGCCGTCGAAGTCGGCGCATCCGGACAGCAGGAGGAGGCCGCAGGCCAGCGGGGCCAGCGGCCAGCGGGCGATCCGCCGTGACCTGGTGCGCATGATCTCCAGAGGGTAGGCGCCCGCCCGTGAACCTCGGGTGAGCGCCCCGGACCGGCTAACGTGGTGATCATGCCGCTCATCGTGCTCGTGCCCGACGAAGACGGGGTGACCGCGCTTTCCCGCGTTCCCGGCGTGAAACCCGTGCGGTACACGCCGGGTTCGGCACTGCCGTCGGAGGCCGCCGAAGCGGAGGTGCTGGTCCCGGGGCCGGTGCGCTCGGCGCCCGAGCTGCTGCCGAAGCTGCCGAAGCTGAAACTCATCCAGTTGCTGTCAGCGGGTGCCGAGGACTGGATCCCGGTGGTGCCCTCCGACGTGCTGCTGTCCACCTGCCGCGGGGCCCACGGCGGGGCTACGGCCGAATGGGTGGTTGCCGCGTTGCTGTCCACCTACCGGGAACTGGGCCGGTTCGGCGCCGACCAGGCCGCGCGGGTGTGGAACCGGCACAGCACCGACACGCTGCAGGAGAAGCGGGTGCTGATCGTCGGCGCCGGTGACCTCGGACGGCAGCTGCGGCGGCGGCTCGAGCCGTTCGACACACACGTGACCATGGTCGGGCTGACCGCCCGCGAAGGCGTTTCGGGCGTCGACGAGCTGCCCGAACTGCTGCCGCGGCACGACGTGGTGGTGCTGATGGTGCCGCTGACCTCCCGCACGCGCGGCATGGTCGACGCGGCCTTCCTCGCCTCGATGCGCGACGGCGCGGTGCTGGTCAACGTCGCACGCGGGGCGGTGGCCGACACCGACGCGCTGGTCGCGGAGCTGGCCACGGGCCGCCTGCGGGCCGCGCTCGACGTGGTGGACCCGGAACCGCTGCCGCCGGACCATCCACTTTGGACGATCCAGGGGGTGCTGCTGACCCCGCACGTGGCCGGGTCCGCGCGGGGCTCGCGGGCGCGTTCGTACGCCGTCGCGGCCACCGAGATCGGCCGGTACGCCAGCGGGGAACTGCCGGACAACCTCGTGCACGGCGAGTACTAGCCCTGGTCCGTTGGTGCGTGGGGGGCTGCGCCGGACAGCGGTATCCCTTACCCTGCGCGCGTGAGCACTCACGATGACGACTACCGGCCGAGCGGCACCGGCGGCGGCAGCCTGTTCGACGACAGCGCCTACCCCACCACGCAGACCAGCCTGATCGACGAGGTCGAGGACAAGCCGGTCAGGGACACCAGCACCCGCTGGCACGGCGGCCTGGACTTCGGGCTGCTGGTCCTGCGGCTGGTGCTGGGCGGCACGATGGGCGCGCACGGGCTGCAGAAGCTGTTCGGCTCGTTCGGCGGGCCGGGCATCGACGGTTTCGCGCGCTACCTGCAGCAACTGGGCTTCACCGGCCAGTTCACCCTGCTGTCGTGGATCACCGCGCTGAGCGAGGTGGTCGGCGGGGTGCTGCTGGTGCTGGGGCTGTTCACCCCGATCGGCGCGTCGGCCCTGCTCGGGGTCACCGCGAGCATCGTCTACGTCAAGTTCGGCGGCGGTTTCTTCAGCGCGGCGGGCAAGGGCTTCGAGTTCGAACTGCTGCTGGCCGCTTCCGCGCTGACGCTGCTGTTCACCGGCTCGGGCCGCATCGCGCTCGACGTGAACACCCCGTGGCGGCGCAAGCCCATGCCGTTCGCCATCTTCGGCCTGCTCGCCGCCACCGCCGGGGTGATCCTCGTCCTCACCCTGTGCCGCTAGTCCAATGCTACGAGTGAGGGGCCAATGCTATGAGTGGGGCATTACTAGCGTTTATCGCTAGTAATGCCCCACTCATAGCAATCAGCGGTTCGGGTCGCGGACGGCGCCGGTGTCGGCGGAGGTGGCCATGCGGGCGTAGGCACGCAGGGCGCTGGTCACCGGGCGCTGCCGGTCCACCGGCTGCCACGGCCGTTCGCTCGCCTCCATCTTCGCCCGCCGCTCGGCCAGCACGTCGGCGTCGACCAGCAGTTCGAGCCGTCGTTCGCGGACGTCCAGCAGGATCTCGTCGCCGTCCTGCACCAGGCCGATCGTGCCGCCCGCCGCGGCCTCCGGCGAGATGTGCCCCACCGAGATGCCCGACGAACCACCCGAGAACCGGCCGTCGGTGATCAGCGCGCACTTCTTGCCGAGCCCGGAACCCTTCAGGAACGCCGTCGGGTGCAGCATCTCCTGCATACCGGGACCACCGGCCGGCCCTTCGTAGCGGACCACCAGCACCTCACCGGCCTGGATCTTCTTGCCGAGGATGACCGACACGGCCTCCTCCTGGCTCTCCACCACCCGCGCGGGGCCCTGGAAGCGCCACAGCGACTCGTCGATGCCCGCGGACTTGATCACCGCGCCGTTTTCGGCGAGGTTGCCGCGCAGGATGGCCAGTCCGCCGTCGGCGGTGTGGGCGTGCTCGACGTCGTGGATGCAGCCGTTCGCCGCGTCGGTGTCCAAAGAGGACCACCGGTTCGAGGTGGAGAACGCCTTCGTGGTGCGCACCCCGCCCGGTGCCGCGTGGTACAGCTCCAGCGCGCGCTCGGACGGCGACTCGGCCCGGATGTCCCAAGTGGACAGCCACTCGGCCAGCGTGCGCGTGTGCACCGAGGTGACGTCCTCGTTGAGCAGCCCGCCGCGCCACAGTTCACCGAGGATGGCCGGGATGCCACCGGCCCGGTGCACGTCCTCCATGTGGTAGTCGGAGTTCGGCGCCACCTTCGACAGGCACGGCACGCGCCGCCCGATCGCGTCGATGTCGTCGATGGTGAAGTCGATCTCGCCCTCCCGCGCGGCGGCGAGCACGTGCAGCACGGTGTTCGTCGAGCCACCCATCGCCATGTCCAGCGCCATCGCGTTTTCGAACGCCTTCTTGTTGGCGATCGTGCGCGGCAGGGCGGACTCGTCGTCCTCGCCGTACCAGCGCTTGCACAGCTCGACCACGGTGCGGCCCGCCTCGGCGAACAGCTCCCGGCGCGCGGCGTGCGTGGCCAGCGTGGAACCGTTGCCCGGCAGGGAAAGCCCGAGCGCCTCGGTGAGGCAGTTCATCGAGTTCGCGGTGAACATGCCCGAGCAGGAACCGCAGGTCGGGCAGGCCGCGCGCTCGACCTCGGACAGCGACTGCTCGTCCACCGCCGCGTTGGCCGAGGCGGAAATGGTGGTGATCAGGTCCGACGAGGGGTGCGCCACATCGCCGACGACCACGGCCTTCCCGGCTTCCATCGGACCGCCGGAGACGAAGACCACCGGGATGTTCAGCCGCATCGCGGCGTTGAGCATGCCCGGGGTGATCTTGTCGCAGTTGGAGATGCACACCAGCGCGTCGGCCTGGTGCGCGTTGACCATGTACTCCACCGCGTCGGCGATGATCTCGCGTGAAGGCAGCGAGTAGAGCATGCCGCTGTGGCCCATGGCGATGCCGTCGTCCACCGCGATCGTGTGGAACTCGCGGGCGACCCCGCCGGCTTCGGCGACGGCCTCGGCCACGATGTCGCCGAGGTCCTTGAGGTGCACGTGCCCCGGCACGAACTGGGTGTAGGAGTTGGCGATCGCGACGATCGGCTTGCCGAAGTCGCTGTCGGTCATCCCGGTGGCGCGCCACAGGGATCGGGCGCCCGCGGCGTTGCGGCCGTGGGTGGTGGTGCGGGAGCGCAGTGGGGGCACGGCTCCTCCATAACTTGTGCTCGAAGAACTGCAGGAGTGCGGCCCAGGCGCGGGTGCGCGCCACAGGGCCATGCCGGGTGCGGTAGGCCCGAGATTACTCCTCTTCGGCGAGCTGCCCGCTGGGGTCCGCGAGCCGTCCGCCGCTGACCAGGCTGAGCACCGGCAGGTGCCGGGTGCGCACGGCGGGCAGCGCGACCTTCGTGTCGTCGCCGAGCACCGCGATCACCTTCGACTTCTCGGTCAGGGAAAGGCCTTTGAGCGATTCCCACGGCAGCACGCGCTTGCCGAACAGGGTTCGCACGGTGAGCCCGCCGGCGTCCGCGGTGGTGCGCGTGCGGATCACCCAGGCGCCGATGCCCAGCGGGAGCAGGTAGAGCGCCTGCAGGCCGGGCAGGGAGAATGCGACCGGGGTCACACAGACCGCGAGGAAGAGCACGGCCAGTATCCCCGTGGCGGGTACCCGGAAGATCGCCTTCGGGGCGCTGGGAGCGGCGGAGGGGGCGTTGTCCTGCGGTGTTTCTTCGGCCACCCCCAGATGGTGCACCGCTCGCGGACCCGCCTCCGACCGGGGTCCGGCCTCCCAGCATCCGGACACACCATCCCGCAGAGTTGACACCCTCGCCGCCGAAGGATTAACGTCCGTGCCGTGACACCGCAGACCGGCCTCGTACTTCCTCAGCGCGTCGACGCTTAGGGAGAGCCCGCTGCGTCGACGCGCGACCCTCGTGCGACCTTTATCGGTCGGCGGGGGTTTTTTGTTGCCCCAGCCCCGTTTGCCACCCGAACGAGTGACACCGACACCCACGAGGCAGAACCGATGACTAGCGCCACCTCGCGATCGGAAACGAACGCCGGGCCGCCCGCCGCAGTGCCCGGGCACCGTCCGAAGCCCACCCCGCCGGCCGGCACCCCGGTCCGGGTGACCGGGGCCCAGTCCCTCGTGCGCTCGCTCGAGGCCGTCGGCGCGGAGGTGGTGTTCGGCATCCCCGGCGGGACCATCCTCCCGGCCTACGACCCGCTGCTCGACTCGACGAAGGTGCGGCACGTGCTGGTCCGGCACGAGCAGGGCGCCGGGCACGCGGCCACCGGGTACGCGCAGGCCACCGGCAAGGTCGGGGTGTGCATGGCCACCTCGGGCCCCGGCGCGACGAACCTGGTCACCCCGCTGGCGGACGCGAACATGGACTCGGTGCCGGTGGTCGCCATCACCGGGCAGCAGTCCCGCGCGCTGATCGGCACCGACGCCTTCCAGGAAGCCGACATCTGCGGCATCACCATGCCGATCACCAAGCACAACTTCCTGGTCACCAATCCGGTGGACATCCCCAGGGTGATCGCCGAGGCCTTCCACCTCGCCTCCACCGGCCGCCCCGGCCCGGTCCTGGTCGACATCCCCAAGGACGTGCTGCAGGAGACCACCTCCTTCAGCTGGCCGCCGGAGATGCGCCTGCCCGGCTACCGGCCCACGCTGCGCCCGCACGGCAAGCAGGTCCGCGAGGCCGCCAAGCTGATCGCGCGCTCGCGCCGCCCGGTGCTCTACGTCGGTGGCGGGGTGATCAAGGCCCAGGCGTCGAAGCAGCTGCTCGAACTCGCCGAAACCACCGGCATCCCGGTGGTCACCACGCTGATGGCGCGCGGTGCCTTCCCGGACTCGCACCGCCAGCACCTGGGCATGCCGGGCATGCACGGTTCGGTCGCCGCGGTGGCCGCGATGCAGCGCGCGGACCTGATGATCGCGCTGGGCGCCCGGTTCGACGACCGGGTCACCGGTCAGCTGTCCTCGTTCGCGCCGGACGCCACCGTGGTGCACGCCGACATCGACCCGGCGGAGATCTCCAAGAACCGCAAGGCGGACGTGCCGATCGTCGGCGACTGCGCGGAGATCATCAACGAGCTCATCGCCGCCGTGCGCGCGGAGAACGACAAGCCCGACCTCGGCGCGTGGTGGACGCAGATCGACTCGTGGCGCGACACCTTCCCGGCCGGGTACGAGTGGCCCGCCGACGGCACGCTGGCGCCGCAGTACGTGATCGAGCGGATCGGCCGGCTCGTCGGGCCGGACGCGATCTACACCGCGGGCGTCGGCCAGCACCAGATGTGGGCCGCGCAGTTCATCAAGTACGAGAAGCCCGCCACCTGGATCAACTCCGGCGGCCTCGGCACCATGGGCTTCGCCGTGCCCGCCGCGATGGGCGCCAAGTTCGGCGTGCCGGACAAGCAGGTCTGGGCGATCGACGGCGACGGCTGCTTCCAGATGACCAACCAGGAGCTGGCCACCTGCGCCATCGAGGGCGCGCCGATCAAGGTCGCGGTGATCAACAACGGCAACCTCGGCATGGTCCGCCAGTGGCAGAACCTCTTCTACTCGGAGCGGTACTCGAACACCGATCTCGGTACGCACAAGCACCGCATCCCCGACTTCACCCTGCTCGCCGAGGCGCTCGGCTGCGCCGGTCTCCGCTGCGAGACCAAGGAGGAGGTCGACCAGGTGATCCAGCGCGCGATGGAGATCAACGACCGCCCGGTGGTGATCGACTTCGTGGTCGGCAAGGACGCGCAGGTGTGGCCGATGGTGGCCGCGGGCACCGGCAACGACGAGATCATGGCCGCGCGCGGCATCCGCCCGCTCTTCGACGACGACGAGGTTTCGCAATGACCAACCACACGCTGAGCGTTCTCGTGGAGAACGTGCCCGGTGTGCTCGCCCGGGTTTCCGGGTTGTTCTCCCGCCGGGGCTTCAACATCGAGTCCCTCGCCGTCGGACCCACGGAGAACCCGGAGGTGTCCAGGATGACGATCGTGGTGGCCGTCGACGAGCTACCGCTCGAACAGGTCACCAAGCAGCTCAACAAGCTGGTCAACGTCATCAAGATCGTGGAGCTCGAACCGTCCACCGCGGTCCGCCGCGAACTGCTGCTGGTCAAGGTCCGGGCCGACGCCACCGTGCGCAGCCAGGTGCTCGAGACCGTGCAGTTGTTCCGGGCCAAGGTGGTGGACGTCTCCCCGGAGTCGCTGACCGTCGAAGCCACCGGCACCAGCGACAAGATCGGTGCGCTGCTGCGCATGCTCGAGCCGTACGGCGTGCGGGAGCTCGTGCAGTCGGGCATGGTCGCCGTCGGCCGCGGTCCGCGTTCCATCACCGCAACCAGCACTCGTTAAAGCCCTCCCGTCGCCCGACCACCACCCCTCATCGTGGCGCTTTGCGCCGCAGTTCAATTTCGGAAGGAACAGTAACCCCTCATGGCAGTGGAAATCTTCTACGACGACGACGCCGACCTCAGCATCATCCAGGGTCGCAAGGTCGCCGTGATCGGCTACGGCAGCCAGGGGCACGCGCACGCGCTGAGCCTGCGCGACTCCGGCGTCGACGTCCGCATCGGCCTGCCCGAGGGATCCAAGTCCCGGGCGAAGGCCGAGGAGCAGGGCCTGAAGGTGCTCACCCCGGCCGAGGCTTCGAAGGAAGCCGACCTGATCATGATCCTGGCGCCGGACACCAAGCAGCGCTTCATCTACACCGAGGACATCGAGCCGAACCTCAAGGACGGCGACGCGATCTTCTTCGGGCACGGCTTCAACATCCGCTACGAGCTGATCAAGCCGCCGGCCGGGATCGACGTGGCGATGGTCGCGCCGAAGGGCCCGGGGCACCTGGTGCGCCGCCAGTTCGTCGACGGCAAGGGCGTGCCCGCGCTGATCGCGGTGGAGCAGGACGCCACCGGTGGCGCCGAGGCACTCGCGCTGTCCTACGCGGCGGCCATCGGCGGTGCCCGCGCCGGCGTCATCAGGACCACCTTCACCGAGGAGACCGAGACCGACCTGTTCGGTGAGCAGGCGGTGCTCTGCGGTGGCGCGTCCGCGCTGGTGCAGACCGGTTTCGAGGTGCTCACCGAGGCGGGTTACGCCCCGGAGATCGCCTACTTCGAGGTGCTGCACGAGCTGAAGCTGATCGTGGACCTGATGTACGAGGGCGGCATCGCCCGCCAGCGCTACTCGGTCTCCGACACCGCCGAGTACGGCGACCTCACCCGTGGCCCGCGCGTGATCACGCCCGCGGTCAAGGAGGAGATGAAGAAGATCCTGGGCGAGATCCAGGACGGCACCTTCGCCCGCGAGTGGGTGGCCGAGGACGAGGCCGGGCGGCCGAACTTCACCAAGCTCGAGGAGCAGGGCGCCCAGCACCCGATCGAGGAGACCGGCAAGAAGCTGCGCGACCTGATGTCGTGGGTGGACCGGCCGATCACCGAAACCGCCTGATCGGTTTCCCGCGGCCCCGGTTCGGAAAGATCCATTTCCGGATCGGGGCCGCTACCGTGTGCGCATGGACGACAAGGCGCACATCCGGCACCAGCTCGATCTCTCCGCCGCGCAGTGGCGGCAGGCCGGGCCGGAAGGTGAGGTGGCTTTCGTGCCGCACACCGACGGGGTCACCTACATCGCCCTGCGCGAAGCGGGCGGGGACAAGGTGCTCGTGTTCACCCCCTCCGAATGGACCGCCTTCCGCGCAGGCGTGCACGACGCCGAATTCGAACGCCCCGCGGACCTGTAGCCCCCCGGAGGGACACGAATGTGGCTTTCGGGGCGGAATCGGCCCCCAAAGCCACATTCGTGACATCGACCCGTCCTCACGGCGCGCGGAGGAGGGCGGCGGCGAGTGGGTGGCCGCCGAATTCGGCCCAGCTGAGGGCATCGCCCTCGTGGTTGGTGTCGCGCAGGGAGCGGTCGGCGCCGGCGGCGAGCAGGAGTTCGATGGTCTCGGTGTGCCCGTGTTGCGCGGCCAGGTGCAGGGCGGTGACGCCTTCGCCGTGGTCCGGTCCGCCGAAGGTGCCGCGCTGGTCCGGGTCCGCGCCCAGGTCGAGCAGGCGGCGCACCGCCCGGTTCTTCCCGCCCGCGGCGGCCCACGTGAGCGCCGTGCCGCGGTAGACGTCCGCGTCGAGCCGGGCGCCCTGGGCGACGAGGGCGGTGATGGCGTCCGCCTGGTCGTTGCGCGCCGCCCACGAGAGTGCTTCGTCCCGGATCTCACCCGGGTCATCCGAAGGCCGCCAAGCCGGGAAACCGCTGTGCGGCCGGTAGAACTCCCGATGCGCACCAGGCTCCGGACCGCTCAACTCCAGCCGTCCCAGCCCGGCCGCCACCCGCAGGTTGCGCGGCGCGACCGCCTGCGCGGCCAGCACTTCCGCGGTCGCCGTGTGCCCCCAGAACAACGCGACGACCAGGGGAGTGCCGCCGTCACCGCGCGCGGACAGGTCCGCCCGCGCGCCCGCGTCGAGCAGCATGCGCGCGAGGTGCAGCAGGCCGTTGTATCCGGCTTGGTGCAGCGCGGTCCAGCCGTGCGCGTTCGCGTGGTCGACGGGCGCACCGGCGTCCAGCAGCACCCGCACCAGGCGCTCGTCATGGGTGGCCGCGGCCATGCCGAGCAGGTCGTTGCCGTTGGTGCCCTGCGCGTGGACCAGGTCGGGGAAGCGGTCCAGCGCGGCCGAAAGCCCCGGCACGTCCTGCGCTTCGATCGCCCGGTAGGCCCGCGTGAACGGCTCGTCGCCGAGTTCGCGAACGTGCCGCAGCAGCGCCGCCCAGCTGTCGAAGCCGTGCTCGACGGCGACCACCGTGCGGGCACCCGCCCTGGTCAGCGGGGCTCCGCGAGCGGCGAAGGCGGCGACCGCGGCCGGTGTGCCGTCCTTCGCCGACGCGAGCAGGCCGAGCGCCCGCCCGGTGTAGTACTCCGCATCCGGGTGGAAGGCGTGCCGCAGCCCGGGACCGAACCGGGCGAGTCTGTCCACATAGGACTTCAACTTCGGCCAGCTGGGAAAGCCCTGCTCCCGGGCGATCACGTGCTGGGCGTCCGCCAGTTTCACCGGTTCGAGGACCGCTCGGACCGCGCGGAGCCGGTCGGCGGCATCGGGATCACCCGCGCGGTGGGCACGCAGCAGATCCTTCGCGCGCTTGCGCAGTTGTTCGGCGTTGAGCATCGGTACTTCCTTCCCCACGCCCGTTGTCCGCCGGTACCGGGCAGGAAGAAAGCACTGCTGGCAAGGGGGTGGAGCCCGGGGTGGGCTCGGCCCTGCCCGCGGACGGGACGCGGCCCCGGCCGCGCCCGGCCGACGCTACACCAGCTCCGCCAGCGCACGCCACCGCGAACGTGGCAGGCCGTCGCCGAGCACCTGCACGCAGACGTGGTCCGCACCCGCGTCGAGCTGGGCGCGGATCCGGTCGTGCACCGCCTGTTCCCCGCCGTGGGCCACGATCGCGGTCACCAGCCGGTCGCTCACCTCGGTGAAGTCGTCGTCGGTGAAGCCGAGGCGCCGCAGGTTGGCGCGGTGGTGCGCGGCCAGTTCGACGTACCCGCGCACGAACTCGCGGGCCTTCTCGCGGGCCTCGGCCGGGTCGGGATCGAGTACGACGGTCTGCTCGACCGCCAGATACCCGTTGGGGCCCAACGCTTCCCTGGCGAGCGCGGTGTGCTCCGGCGGGACGAAGTACGGATGTGCGCCGTCGGTGCGTTCGGCGGCCAGGCGAAGCATCCGCGGCCCCAGCGCGGCCAGCACGCGGCGGGACGAACCGGCCGGGAAGGTCAGCTCGGCGGCGTCCATGCCGTCGAGGTATCCGGTGATCCTCTCGAGTGGACGGTCGCCGGGCAGGTGCCCGCCGAGCCCCAGCACGAACCGGCCGGGGTGAGCCTCGGCGAGGGTGCGCCACGCGGCCGCCGCGGCGTGGGGCGTGCGCTCGCCGAACCGCGCGATGCCGGTCGCCACGGTGAGCCCGCTGGTGGCGGCGAGCAGCAAACCCGCCTGGGTGAACGCTTCGCGCCCGGCGTACTCGCCGAACCAGATCGAGTCGAACCCCAGTTCCTCGATCTCCTGAGCCGCCTCGACGACCTCGCCGACGGGCCGCGCGTCGAACGCGAAGGTCCAGATGCCCACGCTCATCGGCCGACCTCCGGGCTCCGCGTTTCGCGGTCGATCAGTTCCATGAAGTTCCTGACATGAGGCTGCCTCCGGTTGACTGAGGCGACTATACGGAGGCTGCCTCCGAAACGCTGGCGACTATGCTCGGGCAGCGATGACCACCGCGAAACCGCTGCGTGCCGACGCCCGCCGCAACTACGACCGGCTGCTCGCCGAGGCGGGCGCCGCCTTCGCGCGCCACGGCGTCGACGCGTCACTGGAGGACATCGCGAAGGCCGCCGGAGTCGGCATCGGCACGCTCTACCGGCATTTCGCCACGCGCACGGCGTTGCTCGAAGCCCTGCTGCGCGACCGGTTCGACCGGCAGGCCGAACTCGGCCGCGAATTGCTGGAACACGACAAGCCGGGAGAAGCCCTGTTCCGCTGGTTCCGCGAACTCGCCACGGTGTCGACGAGTTTCCGCGGTCTCATCGAAGCGGTCGCGGCGGCGCTGAGCGACGAAACGTCCGAGTTGTACGAGTCGTGCCACGCCATGCGGGAATTCGGCGCGCGACTGGCGGCGCGGGCGCGGGAAGCCGGTGATCTCCGCGAAGACGTCGCAACCGAGGACATGTTCCTGCTGGTCCACGGGGTAGCGTGGGCTTCGCAGCACGATCCCGCTGGGGACGAGAGCGTGCCCAGGTTGCTCGACTTTGTTTTCTCCGGGTTGCGTCCCAGTTAACGAGACGGGTCTCCAGCGGGCTAAACTGCGCCTGGTCCGGGCACACCGTCGTGGCCGGTCAGCGGAGGTGGGGCGCGAGCGGCTTACTGGCACGGATCGGCTGACCGCAGGAAAAAGCGTTGCCACTCAAGCACTTTCTGCCGAATCCGATTCATGGGAGCCCCATCGTGACCACACCCGGCAAGCCCGTCGTACTCATCGCGGAAAAGCTCGCGCCGTCCGTGCTGAGCGTGTTCGGCGATGAGGTGGATGTCCAGCATGTGGACGGTACCGACCGGCCGGCGCTGCTCGAGGCGGTGAAGGGGGCCGACGCGCTCCTGGTGCGCTCCGCCACCAAGGTCGACGCCGAGGTACTGGCCGCCACCACGCGGCTCAAGGTGGTCGCGCGCGCCGGGGTGGGCCTGGACAACGTCGAGGTGCCCGCCGCCACCGAGCGCGGGGTGCTCGTGGTGAACGCGCCGACCTCGAACATCGTCTCGGCCGCCGAGCACGCGGTCGCGTTGCTGCTGGCCGTGGCCCGCCGGGTGCCCGCCGCCGACCAGAGCCTTCGTGGCGGCGAGTGGAAGCGCAGCTCCTACTCGGGTGTCGAGCTGAACGGCAAGACCATCGGTGTGGTCGGCCTCGGCAAGATCGGCCAGCTGTTCGCCCAGCGGCTCGCCGCCTTCGGCACCACGCTGATCGCCTACGACCCCTACGTCTCGGCCACGCGGGCCGCGCAGCTCGGCATCGAGCTGGTCAGCCTGGACGAGCTGCTGGCGCGCGCCGACGCCTTCTCCATCCACCTGCCGAAGACCCCGGAGACCAAGGGCCTGATCAACGCGGAGGCGCTGAAGAAGACCAAGCCCGGCGTGATCGTGGTGAATGCCGCGCGCGGTGGCCTGGTCGACGAGGACGCGCTCGCGGACGCCATCAAGGAAGGCCACGTCGGCGGTGCCGGTGTGGACGTCTTCGTCACCGAGCCGACCACCTCCAGCCCGCTGTTCGGCCTGCCCAACGTCGTGGTCACCCCGCACCTGGGCGCCTCGACCGCCGAGGCGCAGGACCGCGCGGGCACCGACGTGGCCCGTTCGGTGCTGCTCGCGCTGCGCGGGGACTTCGTGCCGGACGCGGTGAACGTCTCGGCCGGTGGCCCGGTCGGCGAAGAGGTCCGCCCGTACCTCAGCCTGACCCAGAAGCTCGGCACCGTGCTGGCCTCGCTGGACCCGAAGGCGCCGGCCACGCTGACCGTGCACGTGCGCGGCGAGCTGGCTGACGAGGACGTCAGCATCCTGCCGCTGGCCGCCGAGCGCGGCGTGTTCGCCGGCGTGGTGCGCGACCCGGTCACCTTCGTCAACGCGCCGCGGCTGGCCGAGGAGCTCGGGGTCCGCGTCGAGCTGACCAAGGAGTCGGAGAGCCCCAACCACCGCAGCCTGGTCACCGTGCGCGCGGTGCACGCCGACGGCAGCACGCTGTCCGTCTCGGGCGCGCTCACCGGCAAGGACGAGGTGGAGAAGCTGGTCGAGGTGAACGGCCGCTCGTTCGACCTGCGTGCCGAGGGCAACTTGCTGCTGCTGGAGTACCCGGACCGCCCGGGCATCATGGGGCGCGTCGGCACCGTGCTCGGTGAAGCGGGCATCAACATCGAGGCCGCGCAGATCAGCCAGACCACCGACCGCGCCGACGCCGTCATGCTGCTGCGCGTGGACCGGTCGGTGGACCAGCACGTGCTGGAGCCGATCGGCACCGTGGTGCAGGCGAGCACCATTCG
Organism: Saccharothrix sp. AJ9571; assembly: GCF_021725495.1. Classification (NCBI taxonomy): domain Bacteria; kingdom Bacillati; phylum Actinomycetota; class Actinomycetes; order Pseudonocardiales; family Pseudonocardiaceae; genus Saccharothrix; species Saccharothrix sp. AJ9571. The sequence continues at coordinate 4,193,919 of NZ_CP091382.1, forward strand.
CGCCATTTCGTTCGACTGATTCCCCCGTGGGTGCGCGGGGTCGTTTCTCCACGACCTCGCGCACCCACGAGTTAATTTCCGTCCTCGTTTCGAATGCATAACGCCGTCGGCGGAGAACGGGGTGTCTGTGCAGGTGAGACCCGGCGTCCGTCATCCAGCCGGGTGGTGCTCACTCGAATGGCCTACCAAAGTAGGTGCATTCTGCGACTAAATTTCCACCCGCGAGGCTGAACCGCGCGCCGTCAAGGGCACGGCACGCGCGCCGGTGCTCACCGTCGGGGGTGTTCGAGCCAGGCAGGTTCTCAGTTACGCCTCGGGTGAGGGCACTTCGTGATGGCAAAAACTCGCGTACCCAGATGGGCCGCGCGGTCGTCGGTGGCGGTGCTTTCCGCCGTGCTGACGGCCGGATTCATCGGAGTCCCGGCCGCATCGGCCCAGGACGTCCCGCTCGCCGACGCGCTGCCGCAATCCGGCGCCGCCGGCTTCTCCGGCAAGGTCGAGCCGCGGCTGAGCGCCGCGCAGGGCAAGGTGACCGCGTTCGTCGAACTGGCCAAGCGGCCGGCGGTCGACGCGTTCCACGCCGAACAGAACAAGGGTGCGGGCAAGGAGAAGGCCAAGCAGGCGGCGAAGGCCGCTCAGGCCGACACCGAGGCCGCGGTCGACTCCGTGGTCGGGCAGCTGACCAGTGGCGACGCCGGCACCGAACTGCTCGCGGAGACCTCGACCGCGGTCCCCGGCGCGGTGGTGACCGCCGACGCGGCGAAGATCCGCGAACTGGCGCACCGCGACGACGTGGTCTCGGTCCGCACGGTGGTGCCGAAGAAGCGGACCAACACCAGCGCCGTCCAGCTGACCCAGACCCTCGCCGCGTGGCAGCAGACCGGCCGCTACGGCGACGGCGTCCGCGTCGGCATCATCGACGACGGCATCGACTACACCCACGCGGACTTCGGCGGCCCCGGCACCAAGGAGGCCTACGACGCGATCGACCCGACGCAGATCGCGCCGTCGTTCTTCCCGACCGCCAAGGTCGTCGGCGGGGTCGACCTGGTCGGCGACGAGTACGACTCGGGCGGCGACGGTGAGGTCACCATCCCCAAGCCCGACCCCAACCCGATCTCCTGCGGTTCGCACGGCACGCACGTGGCCGGTACCGCGGGCGGGTTCGGCGTGAACGCCGACGGCACCACCTTCACCGGTGACTACTCGAAGCTCACCCCGGAGACCGTCGCGCAGATGCGCATCGGCCCGGGCACCGCGCCGAAGTCACTGCTGTACGCGATCAAGGTGTTCGGCTGCCACGGTTCGACCAACGTGGTCAGCGAAGCGCTGGACTGGGCGCTCGACCCCGACCGCGACGGCGACCCGACCGACAAGCTCGACCTGGTGAACCTTTCGCTGGGCAGCGACTTCGGTGCGCCGGACGACCCCGACTCGCTGTTCGTGCGCAAGCTGGCCGCGAACAACGTGCTGCCGGTGTTCTCCGGTGGCAACGGCGGCGACCGCTACGACGTCGGCGGCTCGCCGGGCAACACGCCCGAGGCGCTGACCGTGGCGAGCACGCGGGACGCTTCGATCCTGCGCGACGCCGTCGACGTGGTGGCCCCGGCCGGTTCGGCAGGTCAGAAGCCGGGCCAGTTCAGCCAGGACTTCGCCGGCTACGACACGCTCGACCTGACCGGCCCGGTGGTCAAGCTGTCCGCGGCCAACGCGGCGGGCTGCGCGCCCTACTCGGCCGCCGACAAGGCCGCCGTGCAGGGCAAGATCGCCTGGCTGGAGTGGGACGACAACGACGCCACCCGCCCGTGCGGTTCGGCGGCGCGGGCGAACAACGCCCAGGCCGCCGGGGCCACCGGCGTGCTGCTTTCGTCCATTTTGGAGAACTTCGCCGCGGGCATCGCCGGCAACGCGACGGTGCCGATGTTCCAGCTGACCGGTACCGCCACCGCCTCGGTGCGCCCGGCGCTGGACGCGGGCACGCTGCAGGTGCGCCTGGCCGGTTCCGGCCGGTCCGCGCTGCAGACCTACGACCAGTCCATCGTGGACACCCCGAGCTCGTTCACCTCGCGCGGCGTGCGCGGCCCGGCCGTGAAGCCGGACGTCGCCGCTCCCGGTGACAGCATCTCCTCGGCGTTCAGCGGCAGCGGCAACGGCCGCACGGTGATGTCGGGGACCTCGATGGCCGCCCCGCACACCGCGGGCATCACCGCGCTGATCCGCCAGGCCCACCCGGACTGGTCGGTCGAGGAGGTCAAGGCCGCGGTGATCAACACCGCCGGCGCCGACGTGGCCGAGGGCGGCAAGGTGTTCGGCCCGCAGCGGGTCGGCTCCGGCCGGATCAACGCGAAGTCCGCGCTGGACAACCAGGTCCTCGCCTACGTGCAGGACAACCCCGGCGTGGTGAACGCTTCGTTCGGCACCGTCGAGGCGGCGGGCCCGGTCAGCCTGACCAAGACCATCAAGGTGGTCAACAAGGGCGTGCGGCCGGTCGAGTACGCCGTGGCCTACCAGGGCGTCACGCAGACGCCCGGCGTGCGGTACGAGGTGAACAAGAGCAGCGTCAAGCTCAGCCCGCGCGGCATCGCCACGGTCACCGTGACGCTGAAGATCGATGACCCGAAGGCGCTGCGCAAGGTCATCGACCCGACCATGCAGGCCACGCAGGCGGGGCTGGCGCGCCAGTTCCTCACCGAGGCGTCGGGCCGGGTGGCCTTCACCCCGAAGAGCGGCGCGACCGTCGGGCTCCGGGTGCCGGTGCACTCGGCGCCGAAGCCGGTCGCGGCGATCACCACCCCGGGGCAGGTCGCCTTCGCCGCCGGCCAGGAGCAGGCGGTGCTCAACCTCGGTGGCCGCGGGGTCAACCAGGGCTCCGGCACGCAGGCCTACCGCTCGCTGGTGAGCCTGTTCGAGCTGCAGGCGCAGTCGGGCCAGCTGCCCGAGTGCGACGACCAGCCGACGCAGTGCACGGTCAACGACACCGCCAAGGGCGGCGACCTGCGGTACGTCGGCGCGGCCTCCACGGCCCCGCTGGCCAAGCAGCAGGGCGCTCCCGAGGAGTCGCTGCTCGCCTTCGGCCTGGCCACCTGGAGCAACTGGGCCAACCTGGGCAGCAACACCATCCCGTTCGTCGACATCGACACCACCGGCGACGGGCAGCCGGACTTCGAGTCCTACGTGACCAAGGCGACCTCGAGCGACGTGCTCCTGGTCAACACGGTGGACCTGAACAAGCCGGGCTTCCCCTCGGTGGACCTGCAGCCGCTCAACGGGCACCTCGGTGACGTGGACACCAACGTCTTCGACACCAACGTCGCGGTGCTGCCGGTGCGCCTGGCCGCGCTCGGGATCGACCCGAACGCGGACTCGCACCGGATTTCCTACACCGTGGGAGTCACCGGCTACTACACCTCGCCGGGCAGCGGCGTGATCGACAGCATCGACACCCCGCTGTCGTTCGACGCGGTCTCGCCGGGGTACTGGGTGCAGGGTGGCGGGGACGCCGCGCTGTCCTACCTGGCCCGTCCCGGCACCGCGCTGGTGGTCAACCGCGACGCGGCCGCCGCCGGGCAGGACACCGTGCTCGGCCTGCTCTCGCTCAACCACCACAACGCTTCGGGCGACCGGGCGAAGGTGGTGCAGCTGAACGTGGCCAACACGGCCGACGCCAGCTGATCCACCTGGAAAACGGCGCCCGGGAGCTTCGGTTCCCGGGCGCCGTCCGCGTTTCTTACGGTCGTAAGCCGACCGTGTGAAAAAGTGAGACTTGTTCCTAACGGAGTAGCGGGCGACACTTCCGGGTGTCTCACCACGCGGGAGGATCAGACATAAGGGTGGTGCGGCTTCGGCCGAATGTCGGCAGCCGGTAACCTGCCGTCGCTGGAGTTTTGTGCGGATGGGCCATCCGGGACGCCGGACCCAGATCGACGGAGGTGTGTGGATGCGGCTCGCTGTGATCCCAGGTGACGGGATCGGGCCCGAGGTGGTCACCGAGGCGCTGAAGGTGCTGGGTGAGGTCGCGCCGAACGCGGAGACCACCAACTACGACCTCGGCGCCGCGCGGTGGCACTCCACCGGTGAGCTGCTCCCGGAGTCGGTGCTCGGCGAACTCCGCCAGCACGACGCGATCCTGCTGGGCGCGGTCGGTGATCCGTCGGTGCCCAGCGGCATCCTCGAGCGCGGCCTGCTGCTGCGCCTGCGGTTCGAGCTGGACCACCACGTGAACCTGCGCCCGGCGCGGCTCTACCCGGGGGTGCGCGGGCCGCTGGCCGACGCGACCGAGATCGACATGGTGGTGGTCCGCGAGGGCACCGAAGGCCCGTACGCGGGCAACGGTGGCCTGCTGCGCAAGGACACCGAGCACGAGATCGCCACCGAGGTCAGCGTGAACACCGCGTTCGGCATCCGGCGGGTCGTCTCCGACGCCTTCGACCGGGCCGAGCAGCGCCCGCGCAAGCACCTGACGCTGCTGCACAAGACCAACGTGCTCGAGCACGCCGGGTCGCTGTGGTCGCGCGTGGTCGAAGAGGTCTCGCTGGAGCACCCCGACGTCACCGTGGCGTACTCGCACGTGGACGCGGCGACCATCCACATGGTCACCGACCCGGGCCGCTTCGACGTGATCGTCACCGACAACCTGTTCGGCGACATCATCACCGACCTGTCCGCCGCGGTGACCGGTGGCATCGGCCTGGCCGCGAGCGGGAACCTGGACATCACCCGCCGCAACCCGAGCATGTTCGAGCCGGTGCACGGCAGCGCGCCGGACATCGCCGGGCAGGCGCTGGCCGACCCGACCGCCGCGGTGCTGTCGGTCGCGCTGCTGCTGGACCACCTCGGCCAGAAGGAACCGGCACGCCGGATCGAGGCCTCGGTGGCCTTCGACCTGGCCACCCGGGACCAGGCCAACCCCGGTTCCACGCACGCCATCGGCGACCGCCTGGCCGCCCTCGTCTCCTCGAACACCCGCACCGGCTGACCCCGGAACCGCTCTCCCGGCCGAGGCCGAATGCTATGAGTGGGGCATTACTTGCGTTGATTGCAAGTAATGCCCCACTCATTGCATTGGCGGGTTCCATCATGTGGGAAGTGGGCGCCAAAGCTTGGAACCGGGGCCGGGGTGTGGCACTATCGGGCCCGTGACTTCCTCCGCCATCATTATCGGCAGGCGCGCCGGGTAGCTGTTCTCACGAACACCCGGCGCGCGACCTCTCGCATCATCCTGCGGGAGGTTTTTTGCTGTTCTGGGGCCTTTTTCGCCACGAAACCGAGGAGATTCCCGTGACTCGCACCGAACCGGCCGGGACCGCGCTGGGCGACGAGTTCCACCTCTACGACACCACGCTGCGCGATGGCGCCCAGCGTGAGGGGATCTCCTATTCGGTCACCGACAAACTGGCCGTCGCCCGGCTGCTGGACGAGCTCGGCGTGGGTTTCATCGAAGGTGGCTGGCCGGGCGCGCTGCCGAAGGACACCGAATTCTTCGCCAAGGCGGCGGGGGAGCTGAGCCTCAAGCACGCGGCGCTCGTCGCGTTCGGGGCCACCCGCAAAGCCGGGACCACCGCGGAAAAGGACCCGCAGGTGCGCGCGCTGCTCGATTCGCAGGCGCCCGTGGTGACCCTGGTCGCGAAAGCGGACCTGCGGCACATCGAGCGCGCGCTCAAGGCCGAAGTCGGCGAAGCCTGCGAAATGGTCCGCGACACGGTCGGTTTCCTGGTCCGCGAAGGCCGCCGCGTTTTCGTCGACCTGGAGCACTTCTTCGACGGCTACGCGTTCAGCAGGGACACCGCGCTGCGCGTGGCCGACGCGGCGGCGGGCGCCGGTGCCGACGTGGTGGTGCTCTGCGACACCAACGGCGGCCAGTTGCCGCTGGGCCTGGCCGAAACCGTGCGCGAGGTCAAGGAACGCACCGGGTTCCGGCTCGGGATCCATTGTCAGGACGACACTTCCTGCGCGGTGGCGAACAGCGTCGCCGCCGTGCAGGCCGGCGTGACGCACGTGCAGTGCACCGCCAACGGCTACGGGGAACGGGCCGGCAACGCCGACCTGTTCGCCGTGACCGGGAACCTGGTGGCCAAGCTCGGCATGGAGGTGCTCCCCACCGGGAACGCCGCCGAGCTCACCCGGGTCTCCCATGCGCTTGCCGAAATCGCGAACATCGCCCCCTACGCCCACCAGGCTTACGTAGGGGCGTCGGCCTTCGCCCACAAGGCGGGGTTGCACGCGAGCGCGATCAAGGTGGATCCGTTGTTGTACAACCACATCGATCCCCCTTCGGTCGGCAACGGCATGCGGGTACTGGTCACCGAGATGGCCGGCAGGGCCAGCCTCGAGCTCAAGGGACGTGAGCTCGGTGTCGACCTTGCCGGCCGGCCCGAAGCGCTGACCAGCGCGGTGCGCAAGGTGAAGCGGCTGGAGGCCGAGGGCTGGTCCTTCGAAGCCGCCGACGCCTCACTGGAGCTGCTGCTGCGCCGGGAGGTGGGGGAGGACCTCGACGATCCGCCGTTCGTGCTGGAGTCCTACCGCGTGGTGCTCGACCACCGCGCCGACGGCGAGATCGTCTCCGAGGCCACGGTCAAGGTGCACGTCGGCGGGCAGCGGGTGATCGCCACCGCCGAGGGCAACGGCCCGGTGCACGCGCTGGACGCCGCGCTGCGCGAGGCGCTCAGCCCGCATCTGTCCTGGTTGGACAGTGTGGAGCTGGCCGACTACAAGGTGCGCATCCTGCCCGGCCACCCCGGCACCGACGCGGTCACCCGCGTGCTGGTGGAAACCAGCGACGGCTCGCGCGAGTGGACCACGGTCGGGGTGCACGGCAACATCGTCGAAGCCAGCTGGCTCGCGCTCTGCGACGCCCTCGTCCACAAGAGCCTGCGCCAGACCACGTAGGATCACCGGTGTGCGCCTAGCCCGAATCGCTCATCCCGGTGGTGTCGCCTTCGCTTCGATCGAAGGGGACGGTGACGACGCCCAGGTACTGGAGATCGCCGAGCACCCGTTCGGCGACCCGAACTTCACCGGCAAGCGCTGGCCGCTGGCCGACGTGCGGCTGCTCGCGCCGATCCTGCCGTCGAAGATCATCGCGGTGGGCCGCAACTACGCCAAGCACGCCGCCGAGTTCGGCAACGAGGTGCCGCAGTCGCCGATGCTCTTCCTCAAGCCGTCCACCAGCGTGATCGGCCCGAACGCGGCGATCAAGCTGCCCCCGGCGGCCGGCCGGGTGGACTTCGAGGGCGAGCTCGCCGTGGTGATCGGCCAGCCGGTGAAGAACGTGCCCGCCGCCCGCGCCTCGAGCGTGGTGCTCGGCTACACCGTCGCCAACGACGTCAGCGCCCGTGACCTGCAGAAAGCGGACGGGCAGTGGGGTCGCGCCAAGGGTTATGACACCTTCTGCCCGCTCGGCCCGTGGATCGAGACCAAGCTGGCCGAGCCGGGCACCCTGTCGCTGAAGTCCGAGGTGGACGGTCAGCTGAAGCAGGACGGCAACACCGCGGACCTGATCCACAAGATCCCGGAGCTGGTGGAGTTCGTCTCCTCGGTGATGACGCTGCTGCCCGGCGACGTCATCCTCACCGGCACCCCCGAGGGCGTCGGCCCGATCACCGACGGGCAGCAGGTGTCGATCACCATCGAGGGCATCGGCACGCTCACGAATCCCGTGGTGCAGGGCTGAGAGGGGCCCTTCGCGCGAACTCCGGCGCGTGCTCGGGCCGCAGGCCCACCCCGATCAGGTAGGCCGGGACCACCGACAGCGCCGGGAACGCGCTCAGCGCCGCGATCACCGGCTTCGGCGGCCCGTCCCGCCTGCCCTCCATCACCGGCCGCATCACCGCGCGGTGGAGCAGCCGCTGGAGCAGCTGCACCGCCACCGTCGGCAGCCACCGCCGTCGCCGCACCCTGGCCAGGTCCTTCACGCTCGGCCTGCCGCGGCGCAGCGGGGCGGCGAGCAGGTGCGCGGTGGCCACGGCGTCCTGCACGGCCAGGTTGATGCCGACGCCGCCGACCGGTGACATGGCGTGCGCGGCGTCGCCGATGCACAGCAGACCCTCGGTGTGCCAGCGGTGCAGCCGGTTCAGCTTCACGTCCAGGAACTTCACGTCGTCCATCGTTTCCAGCGCGCCGAGCCGGTCGGCGTAGCCCGGGTAGGCGTCGGCCACGCCGGCCCGGAACTGCTCGATACCGGCGTTGCGCAGGTCCTCGTCGGAGCCCTTCGGCGCCAGGTAGGCGATCTGGAAGTAGCCCTCGCGCGGCAGGGCCACGGCGAACTTCCGGTTGCGCATCTGCGGGCTGATGGTGTCGCCGCGCTCGCCATCGAGCCGCGGGAGCCGGAACCACCAGGCGTCGAACGGCACGTCGAACTCCTGCGGCCGCAGCCCGGCCTGCCGCCGCCCCAGCGACCAGCGGCCGTCGGCGGCCACGGTCAGCCCGGCGCGGATCTCGCCCTCGGTGCCGTCGGCCGCGCGGTAGCGGACCCCGGCGATGCGGTCGCCCTCGGAGACCAGCCCGGTGACCTCGGTACTCATCCGCAGCGTGAACGTCGGCTCGCTGCGTCCGGCGTCGGCGAGCAGATCGAGGAAGTCCCACTGCGGCACCATCGCCACGTACGGGTAGCTGACCTTCAGCTTCGACAGGTCGGCGAAGGTCAGGGTCCGGTCCCGGCCCAGCGGGAAGCCGATCTGCTGGATCTCGCTGTGCGGCAGCGCGTGGAAGCGCTCGCCCAGCCCCAGTTCGTCGAGCAACTGCAGGGTCGACGGGTGCACGGTGTCCCCGCGGAAGTCACGCAGGAAGTCGGCGTGCTTCTCCAGCACGGTCACCTCGACGCCGGCCCTGGCCAGCAGCAGCCCCAGCACCATGCCCGCCGGTCCGCCGCCGATCACCACGCAGTCGGTGCGCTCGGCCACGGCAACCACCTCATCTCGTCTTTTTCATCGCTTGTTGAATAACTCGAGAGTGCACCCGGTACCACCGGTGTGTCAAGCCTCCCGGCACTGGATACGCTGGTCGGGCTATGACTGAGACCACGCCTGTGCGCGCCCGCTTCTGCCCGTCGCCGACCGGTACCCCGCATGTCGGGCTGATCCGGACGGCGCTGTTCAACTGGGCCTTCGCCCGGCACCACGGCGGCAGCCTGGTGTTCCGGATCGAGGACACCGACGCCGCCCGCGACTCCGAGGAGTCCTACGAAGCGCTGCTCGACGGGCTGCGCTGGCTGGGGCTGGACTGGGACGAAGGCCCCGAGGTCGGGGGCGAGCACGGGCCGTACCGGCAGAGCCAGCGGCGGGAGATCTACGCCGACGTGGCCGCCAAGCTGCTCGCGGCCGGGGAGCTGTACGAGGCGTTCTCGACCAACGAAGAGGTCGAGGAGCGGCGCAAGGCGGCCGGGCAGGACCCGAAGCTCGGCTATGACAACTTCGACCGCGAGCTGACCGACGAGCAGCGCGCCGCCTTCCGCGCCGAGGGCCGCAAGCCGGTGCTGCGACTGCGCATGCCCGATCGCGACCTCGGCTGGACCGACCTGGTGCGCGGCGAGATCAGCTTCCCGGCCGGCACCATCCCCGACCCGGTGCTGGTGCGGAACAACGGCGAGCCGCTGTACACGCTGACCAACCCGGTCGACGACGCGCTGATGAAGATCACGCACGTGCTGCGCGGTGAGGACCTGCTGCCGTCGACGCCCCGGCAGATCGCGCTGTACGCGGCGCTGGAGCGCATCGGGGTCGCCGAGCGCACCCCCGAGTTCGGGCACCTCCCGTACGTGATGGGGGAGGGCAACAAAAAACTGTCCAAACGGGACCCTTCTTCGAATCTGTTCAACTACCGCGATCGCGGTTTCATCCCCGAGGGCCTGCTCAACTACCTGGCCCTGCTCGGCTGGTCCATCGCCGACGACCGGGACATCTTCAGCGTGGCCGAACTGGTCGAGGCGTTCGAAATCGGCAAGGTCAGCGCGAACCCGGCGCGGTTCGACCTGAAGAAAGCCGAAGCCATCAACGGCACGCACGTCCGGGCGCTCGACGTGGACGATTTCACCGCGCGCGTGGTGCCCTACCTGCAGAGCGCGAACGTACTTCCGGCGGAACCGTCCGAAAGCGAGCTGGCCCGGCTGCGCACCATCGCGCCACTGGTGCAGGAGCGCGTGACCGTGTTGTCGGACACTGTGGACATGGTTCGTTTCCTTTTCGTGTCCGAAGAGGAATTCGCGCCGGAGGAGGCCGCGGCCACCAAGGTTCTCGGGCCGGACTCGGAGCCGGTACTGCGTGCCGCTGTGGAAGCGCTCGAGGAACTGTCCTCCTGGGAGACTCCGGCGATCGAGGAAGCGCTGAAGACCGCACTCGTGGAGAAGCTGGGTCTCAAGCCCCGCAAGGCTTTCGCGCCGGTTCGCGTGGGGATCACCGGTCGTACCGTTTCACCACCGCTTTACGAATCCATGGAACTGCTCGGCCGCGAGGTCTCTCTCGGACGGTTGCGCCGCGCACTCGAGGGTGTCGGGCTGTAACTGCTTGACCGTGTCAGTTTTTTCTTAGTTCACCTCGTTGGTCGAATCGGTGAAGCCGTGGCTACCCCTAGCCTCTCTGAGTGGAATTTGCGCTCGCACCCCCGAGACAGCGGGGGACAACCCCGGCTTCACCGGCCGACCCGTGGTCGGCCCCGGCCCTGCGCCTGGTCTGCCTCGACATCGACGACACCCTGATCGACTTCTCCGCGTCCAGCAGCGGCGCGCTGGCCGCCGTGCTCGGCCGCGACGACCTCTGGCCGCTGTGGGAGGCGGTGACCGACCGGCACGTCGCCATGGTGGTCGCCGGTGATCTCGACTACGCGGCGATGCACCGCACGCGTACGCAGAGCTTCCTCGCCGAGATCGGGCGGCCCGTGTGCGTGGAGGAGGCCGCGTCCTTCGAACGGCGGCGACTGGAGCTGCTGCGCCGCTCGTGGCGCCTGTTCGACGACGTGCTGCCCTGCCTGGAGTGGCTGCGGGCGGCCGGGGTCCACCTGGCCGCGGTGACCAACGCCTCGGGGGCGCACCAGCGCACCAAGCTCGCCGACCTCGGCCTCGCCCGGTTCTTCGACCACATCGCCATCGCCGGCGAGATGGGCGTCGCCAAACCCGATCCGGTGATGTTCCACACGGTCTGCCTGGCGCTGGGCTGCGACCCCGGCGAAGCGGTCCACGTCGGCGACAAACTCGACACCGACGCCATCGGCGCCAGCGACGCCGGCCTCGGCGCGGTCTGGCTCGACCGCTCGGCCTCCGGCGCCGAGGTCCCCCGCGGCGTGCATGTGCTCGAAGGGCTCGCGGAGCTGCCTGAACTGCTGGTTTGCGAGTTCGCCAGGGTCGGCGTGCCCTCCCCGCGGTGACCGTGGGTGCCCCCCGTGCAGGGCCCGCCGGGCGGTGGTCTATATTTCTTCTCGGCGGTGCGAAGCCGGTCAAGATCGGAAACGCGCCCCAATGGGGTATGGTGTAATTGGCAGCACGACTGGTTCTGGTCCAGTTAGTCTAGGTTCGAGTCCTGGTACCCCAGCTGCAAGAGGGAAAAACCGGTCTGGTAAGTTCTCTCTCGCAACAAAGCAAGGAAGTTCCTAGCCCCCGTCGTCTAGCGGCCTAGGACGCCGGCCTCTCACGCCGGTAGCGTGGGTTCGAATCCCATCGGGGGTACGTAGAGTCATCAGTCGGCCCGCCACCTTCCGAGGTGGCGGGCCGGCTGTTTTCCGCGGTCATGATGTCGAGGACCCGCTCTTTCGCCCGGATGCAAGCGGACCTCGAGCTGTGTCACGTCGAACAGGCGACGTAGGAGTTCCTGTGAAGCCTTGGCAAGGTTGAGGGCCGTCCGGGAGCGGGTACGGGAGCAGGCGCTGCACGAGGGCAAGCTCGTCTACATGGCGGTGCCGAAGATCGCGAAACCGCTGCCGTTCCACCTGCTCGACCCGGCGCAGGTCGGCGTTGAATCCGCCAGGAGCAGGCGGGCTGCCGAGGTGGCGCCGACAGTCGGTCCGGACACCATGCGCCCGGTCGACTTGGTGGTCTGCGGCTCCGAAGAGCCGATGGAACGTGCATTACGAAGTTCGAGTGACTGCCTGGGCAGAATTGCTCGACAACGTCGAGATCAGCCTCGACTTCTCATTCCGGCCGAAGACGATGATGCATCGACCGGCGAAGCGGCGGCCAGTTGCCTCCGCGGATCATTCCGCGAATCCGACCTGACCGTGCGTTCACCTCCGCTCGAACCGCGTCCTTGACGAAACCTCCATGTCGGCGACCCCGTCGTGCTCTAGCGGTGCCGGGCACCTCTTGCCACTCGGCGGCACGCGCTACGACACGGCCGTCCCGATGGCAAGATGTCCTCCGAGATCCTGGCTTCCTTCGCCGAGTTCAAGGGGCGTGACGGCGGGCTCCCAGGACATGAACACGGAGGTGCGATGAACTCCCCGCTCTGGAACGAGCCCTTGCGGCCGGGTGATCCGCGCCAGGCGGGGGCCTACCGGCTGGAGGGACGGCTGGGGGGCGGCGGAATGGGGCAGGTGTTCCTGGGCCGCTCTCCCGGCGGACGCCCGGTCGCGGTCAAGTTGGTGCGGCCTGAATTGGCCGACGATCCCGGGTTCCGGCGCCGGTTCGCACTCGAGGCCGAGGCCGCCCGCCGGGTCGGCGGGTTCTACACCGCCCAACTGGTCGACGCTGACCCCGATGCAGACCCGCCGTGGCTGGTCACCGCCTACATTCCCGGCCCCTCCTTGTCCCAGGCCGTCGAAGCGCACGGCCCGATGCCCGCGGGGGCGATCACCGTATTGGGGGCGGGGCTGGCCGAGGGGCTCGGCGCGATCCACGCGTGCGGCCTGGTGCACCGCGACCTCAAACCCTCCAACGTGATCCTCGCCGCCGACGGCCCCCGCGTCATTGACTTCGGCATCACCCGTGCCCTGGATGCCACCTCCCACACCCTCTCCCGAGCGGTGATCGGCACGCCGTCGTTCATGTCCCCGGAACAGGTACGAGGCCGCGAGATCGGCCCACTCAGCGATGTGTTCTCCCTCGGACTTGTCCTGGCGTACGCCGCCACCGGTCGCAGCCCGTTCGGCACGGGACAGGCCGAGGCGATCGTCTATCGCGTGGCCCACGACGAACCCGACCTGACCGGCCTGCCCGCCCAGCTGTCAGACCTGGTGCAGCGCTGCCTGGCCAAGGATCCCGGCGACCGCCCCAGCGTGGGCGACATCCTCCAGGAACTCACCAACCCCACCCAGACAACCACCCCGTGGCTTCCGCAGCCGATCGCGACGATGATCACCGAACGCCAAGCGCAGACCCTGCCTGGTCCGACACCTTCCTCTTCCGATCCCAGCAGGACGAGGGAGGATCCCGACCACGGTCGAACCCTGAGCACACCCGGCGACACGGAGCCTCACACGCATGAGCCGGGTAATCGGGCACCCGGCGGCACAGACACGCTCGTCAGCAGGCGCCGCCTGACCCGGCGCCTGCTCTTGGCCGGTGGCCTGGCCGCGGTGGGCGCTGTGGCCGTCCCGGTCGGCTGGAACCTGGTGTCCCACCGCAACCGGCTGACCGACGAGGACCTGTACACGGTGGCGTTCAGCCCCGACGGGCGCACCATCGCGGGAGGCAACATCCACGGTGACGGCTGGCTGTGGGCCGCCGACTCGCACGAGGTGATCGCCGACTTCTCCTCCGGCGATTCGCCCAACAGCGCCATGGCCTTCACTCCGGATGGCTCCGCACTGGTGACAACCGGCATGAAGGTGCCGCTGAGCTTCCGCGACCCTTCCACCGGGAAGGTGACGCGCTCGCTTTCCTTGCCGGTCGGAACCGCCCACACGATGGTGTTCAGCGCGGACGGAACCCGGCTGCTCGTCGCAGGAAACATTCCGGTCGGCAACCCGGAAGCCCCGGAGATCTGTGTCGTGTGGGATGTCGCAGCCGATGAGCCGAAGGGTGAACTGCCGTTCGCCACGAGGGCCAGTTCCGCAGTGAACTCGGCGGCGTTCATCGACGGCGGCTCGGTCCTGCTGGCAGGGACGGACCTCACCGAAGCCGACGGGACGGACGGATTCTGGCGCTGGAACCCCGACAGCGGTGACCTGAAGCCGCTCGGCCCCGGAGGGTACGGCTCGGCGGTGGCCACAAGCCCGAACGGAGAGCAGTACGCACTCGGCGGCGCCCACGGCTGCTCCCTGACATCCGATCAAGAAGCCGGGCTGAACACCATCAGCAACGCGGAGGTCGATGCCGTCGCCTTCAGCCCTGATGGCGCCACCTTGGCAGTGGCCGACAAGGATGGCATCCGGCTATGGGACGCCGCGACCGGTCGGGCGAAGGTGACCGTAACCGACCGCAGGGCCGCCGCACTGGCCTTCCACCCCGATGGCACCTTCCTGGTGTCAGGAGGCTGGTTCGTCGATGCCGGTGGCTGCTGGCTGTGGCCGGTTGAAGGCACGTGATCCGGTGTCAGTCTCGCCTTGAGCGACCGTTGTCGCGGCACTTCCTGGCCCTTCTGATCTTCCACTCGATCAGCTGCCAAGGAAGGACAATCTGCTGGCGGGCGCATGCCGCGACGACTGAGGCCGGGCTGGCTGTTTTCGTGGTCAGGCCGGGCCTGCGGCGGATCCACAGTGGACCCCCGCCCGGGTCACCCCGAGGGGGCCACGCTCAGGTCGACCACGCAGAACGGGTTGCCGTCCGGGTCGGCCAGTACGACGAAGTCCGGGTTCGGCGGGTAGCTGTCCCAGTCGAGCTCGGTCGCGCCCAGCTCGATCAGCCGCCGGACTTCGGCCTCCTGCTCGGCCGTGGTGTCCACGACCAGGTCCAGGTGCAGCCGCGGGTACCGCTCCACCGGCGACTCGCTGTACATCAGCCCGAGCGCGTGGCCCGAACCGTCGGCGTGGTCCAGCGTGCGCCAGGTGTCCTTGGCCCACTCCGGGTTCTCCACCAGGTTCAGCGCCGCGGTCCAGAAGGCGACGGCCCGCGGCACGTCCGTGACGCCGACGACGGGGAATCCCAACCTGAGCACGTGACCTCCCAGTTCTTGATGTAAGCGAACTGTAGTGCGCGGAAGCGGCTCAGGCGCGGGCCTCTCCCTCAAACCCACGAGGCCGCCCGCGCACGTACTGCTCGTCCACCTGCCGACAACGGGCCTCTCGTGCTCGGCCTCGCGTGCCCGCGGCTGAATTGTGGGCTGTTCGTGGGCGGTCAAGGCTCCGCGTGGGCCGACTTTTTCAGTCGGCGGGAGAAATTGACGGACCTGCCCTACGGCTACAAGTTCTTCGTCGACGACGGCTCCGGCGGACTCACCATCTTCGTCAACACCCAGACCGGCATCGACCTGACCGGTCTCACCGCCGGACGGACCGTTCAGGTCACCGGATTCAGCAGCCAGTTCGACACCCACTACGAAATCGACCCTCGATTCCAAGCCGATGTCACTCTGCGGCACCGGTGATGTGCGAAGAAGGGAAGAGGACATGAAGAACGGATTCTCCGACCAAACGAGCAAAGAATTCTTGAACAGCATGGTGGCTCGCGTGAACGAGTACCGGGCGAAGCATTCGGCCCCACCGGTGGAACTCGACACGGAGCTCGTCAACTACGCCAAGTCCCGCGCCGAACTGGTCGCGGACAAGGGCGACCTGGTCCACGACGGGCTGCAGAAGGGCTATGGGGAGAACCTCTCCTGGCAGGCTTCGTCCGGCCCGACGCAGGGCTCGGCCGAAGGGCGGCCGACAGCTGGTACAACGAGATCAAGGACTACCACTTCGACAACCTCGCCGCCAACGACTCGAACAAGATCGGCCACTTCAGCCAGCTCGTCTGGAAGGGCAGCACGAAGGTCGGCGTGGGCCGCGTGTGCGGCAAGAACGCGGACAGCCCGTGGCACGAGACCTACATCGCGCTCAACTTCTCCCCGGGCGGGAACATGGCGGGCGCGTACCAGGAGAACGTTCTCCCGCCGAAGTAACCACCGCGGGAAGCCGGAGCCCAGACCCGGCGTGGTCTGGGCTCCCTGCCCCGCACCCTATCGATCCGGAGTCGTTTCACCGCGCTACTGCCCGGTCACGGCCTGAAGGAGCAGGATCGAGGCATTCGACGGAGCACTGGGAGAGGCAGCGAATGGACACGTCCGCGTATTTGAACGCAGTGGTGGAACAGACGAGCACGCTCGCCGAGTGGGTGGACGGCAGGGACGCGGCGGCCCCGGTGCCGACATGTCCTAAATGGACGCTGACCGACCTGGTCGACCACGTCGGCGCGACGCAGCGCATGGTGACGATGCTGGTGGGTGCGCGGATGACCGACCCGAGCAGGGCGTTCGCCGGCTACACCCCGCCCCCGGCCGATTCGGCCGAATGGCGCACCTGGCTGACCGATGGCGCGGCCGAGGCGAAGCTGGCGTTCGAATCCGTCACCGACGACACGCCGGTGTGGGATCCGTCCGGCGCCGACGCGGGCGTGCCGTTCTGGTCACGCCGGCTGTTCGGCGAGATCTCCGTGCACCGCGCGGACGCGGCCGCGACGCTCGACGTGCCCTACGAACTGGCGCCGGAGCCCGCCGTCGCGGCCATCGAGGACTGGCTGGACACGCTGACTTCCCGCGGCTACTGGGAGAACCGGCCGGACTTCGCCAATGCGCTGCGTGGCAGCGGCCAGACCCTGCACTTCCACGCGACCGACGCGCCAGGGGAGTGGCTGGCCCGCCGGGAACCGGACATGGTCGCCCTGGAGCGCACGCACGCCGATGCGGACGTCACGGTCCGCGGCCCGGCCGCGGACCTCCTGCTCGTGCTCAGCCGTCGTCGCCCGCTGGGTGCGGTCACCACGCTGGAAATCCAGGGGGAGCGGGCACTGCTCGACCTCTGGATCGAGCACATGGACTGGGTCACCGACGCCTGAGCTTCTTGACCCGGTGGAGTGGGGCGTGTGCCCGGACGACGTCAGGGCCGGAGAGCGTTTTGATCGTGCAAATCAACGTGACGCGCCCACTCCCACCGCGGCGGCGAACTGCTGCGGGAGGAGTTCGCCGACCGGTCCCGGCTGGTCGGCGTCGACGGCAGCGGGAGAGTTCCACCCGGCCGAGTGACGGCCGCGACCCGGACAGCCCTATCCACGGTGTGCTGCTGGGCCGATGCTGTGTCCGGCCGGGTGTTTTTCCCACGTCCACGGAGGAAATCGTGCCGCTCAGCGAGCTGCTCAGGGCGAAGATCAACCACGGGTTCGACTACCTCGACGTCGACGGGGACGGTCTGCTCACCGAGCAGGACCACGTCCTGATGGGCCGCCGGGCGGCGGAAGCGCTGGGGCATGCGGCAGGATCGGCGGAGGAGCGGCGCATCCTGGACGCCTACCTCCGCATCTGGCACGACCTGCACCGGCCACACATCCCCGGCGGCGGTGAGGCGATCACGCGTGAGCAGTTCGTGACCTCCACCGGTTCCCTGGCCGATGATCCGCAGTCCGCACGCGAAACCGTGGGCGCGCTGGCGGAGGCTTTCCTGGCCATCGCGGACACCGACGTCGACGGCCGCGTGAGCCCGGCCGAGTTCCGGAAGTTCCACCAGGGGCACTTCCCAGGCCTTACGGACGCGGAGACGGCCGAGGCGTTCGACCACCTCGACACCGACGGCGACGGCCAGCTCACGGCGGAGGAGTTCGTCCGAGCCTGCGTGGACTACTGGACGAGCACCGACCCGGATTCCCCGGCCAACTGGTGGACCGGCTGGCCCATGAGCTGACCCGCTGCCTGTTCAGCACGAAAGGCGTTGCGGGACCGCATCAGTTCCGTCGCCTCAGTGATGCAACAATACGAACGGTCGTATGGAACCGTGATCACGGCATCTCGGACGAGTTGTCATACGACCGTTCGTATTGTTTAGGTCCGGTTGCAGGCTGAAATTGGACCGATCGAACCGCTCGTCGTCACCCGTTCGGGCAGGTGCCGTGGTTTGCCGGAATCGGCGTTCGGCTATCCCTCGCGTGCTGAGAGGAGGAACGCCATGGTCGAATATCAGATCGGGCGCCCGCTGAGCAGGGAACTCCGTTCCCGTCACGCCGCCGCCTTGCGGACCGAACGGTCGGCCAGGATTCGCGCCTGGCTCGCCGGGCACCGGGCGGCGGCCATGCTCGTGGCCGCGACGCTGGCCGCGCTGGCGGGATGGGGGCTGGCGGCCGCGCGGGACGGGGCGAATACCCAGGACCTCGTCTTCTGGGAACTGATCCTCGTACCGGCCGCAGTGCTCGCCACGTGGGTATTCCTCGCCCGCATCCGGCGCCGCGGCTCCGTTTGAACGTTCGAAGGGGCTCTTCACCGCGGTGAAGAGCCCCTTCGATTCCTGGAATGGGTCAGCAGTACAGGTTGGCGCCCGGGCTCACGCCGAGGATGCCGGTGAACTGCTGGTACTTGGTCACGCGGCTCTGCACCTGGGCGGGGTTGCCGCCGTTGCACTCGATGCTGCCGTTGATGCTGCGGATGGTCTCGCCGAAGCCGCGGCTGCCGACCATCGCGTTGTGCGGGGTCATCGTACCGGGGCCGTTCTGAGTCATCCAGTACCAGATGCCGGTCTTCCAGGCGACCGCCGCGTCGTTCTGCACCAGCCACGGGTTGGTCAGCAGCGGCAGGCCCAGTGCGTCACCGGCGGCCTTGTAGTTGAAGTTCCAGCTCAGCTGGATCGGACCGCGGCCGTAGTAGGCGGCGTTGCCGGCCGGGCAGCCGTACGACTGGCTCGTGTCGCAGTAGTGCGGGTAGTTGGCCTGGTTCTGCTCGACGATGTGGACCAGCCCGCCGGTCTCGTGGCTGACGTTCGCCAGGAAGGCCGCGGCCTCCTGCTTTTTGATGGTGTCGTTGCCGGTGCCCGCGAAGGCCGGGTACGCGCTCAGCGCCGTGACCAGGCCGTTATAGGTGTAGAAGGGGTTCCGGTTCGGGAACATCTGGTCGAACTGGGCCTGGCTGACCACGAACCCGGACGGGTCCGGCTGGCCGCCGCCGCAGGTGCCCTGGTCGGCCCAGACCTGCGCGCTGCCCGGGGTTTCATTCTGCGTCCACCACTTCGCGGACCAGTTGCGCCCGTTGTGGGAGGCGGTGTCGCCGCCCCAGTAGACCGAACTGGCGTTCCACGGGGTCACGCAGGCCGCCGCCGAAGCGGACTGGGCCGGGACGACCACGGCGATCGCGGTGACGGCAAAGGTGGCGGCGACGGCCGCGAGGAGACGTCTTAGCGACATCGATGGCTCCTTCGTGCGGGGGGACCGGAAAGGAGGGAGATTGGTCTATACCTCCAGGGGTATGGCTCACAGGTATAGACCATTGCGGGCGAGAAACCAACAGAAGGCCGGCGGAACTGCCTGTACGGCCCTGCGGTGACAGCTGAACGGCCTAACCCGTGCGCCGGGTCGCTGGCGGTGCCGGATAGGGGCGAGCTGTCGCCGGGGGTGGTCATGGTCGGCGGGTCCGGGGCATCGGATCGGAACAACGACACGTACTTCCGGCGATCCGCGAGCACCTCGTGGCCGCTGGGCGGGCGGATGTGCCGTGGGTGGTCATCAACAGCTGCCCCTGCACGACACCTGCCGTGCACGCGCTGGCCGGCGCCCTGTCGCGCGGCACACCCGGTGATCGTGACGCCGCTCCGGCCGCATACGGCGAACTCGTCGAGGCCGGTCGCCGCGGGGCTGACGTCGCCGAGGCGTCACAAATGATTCACGCCGCCCGGGTTCTGCGCGAGTATGGCGACTTCTGGGCCGAATTGGACGAGCGTCTGTGGGAATTCACGAAACGCGAGCAGGGCCACGATCCCATTCCTGACGTGCTTCGCCTGCATTGTCCGCACTTGGCGTTGTTCGGCGGATCGTGGCGAGCGGGCCACCCTGACCGTCGAAGTGCGCCGGGCGCCGGGCACCGAATCCAACTCGACGGCGGCACCCGACTGGCGCCCGGCTACCTCGAAACGCTGACCAGTTGGGTCAGGGACGGCCGTCGTCGGTGTTGATCAGGTCGCTGGCGCAGTTCTCCGGACTCTGACCTTCGGCGGTGTTCACCCCGGCGGGCAGCAGCGGGACATCGATGCCTTCCGCGACGTCGTGCACCGGGACCTGGACGATCAGCACGTTGATGTTCTGGTTGCAGAAACCGACGGCCCCCTCGACGTCGTACAGGGCGTCGACGTTGTTCGCGTTGACCAAACCGTCATTGCTGTCGTCGAAGGCGCGGGCGGTTTCCCCGCCGGCGGCGGCCACACCACCGAACACGACAACGCTCGCGGCCACCGTACCGGCGACGGCACCGATCTTCTTCAGCACGAAAGACTCCCGAACTCGAGCAAAGGTGTGATCGAATCCGCGCGGTGAACGGACGCACCGGGCGCGGAGGCTGAAAACCTATCGGAAGAAGCGAGACCGAGGCGAGGACGTTACCCCTTTCGATACCACGCCCGGGCGGCCGAACTGGAAACACCCGACTCGATCAGGTGTCGAGCCGCTGCTGCTTGGAAGGCCTATATCTGAGATGGCCGTCAGGCACGCCGCTCACGTACGAACTCCGGACCTGAGGCCAACGCCACCCGGGTGGCTCGTGTGCGGCGAGTGTGGGGTTCGACTGCGGGAGTGTGGGGTTCGGATGCCTGAGTGTGGGGTTCGGGTGTCTGGGGGTGGGGTTCGGTCGAGTGCGGTTACGCACGTGGGGCTGGGGAGAAGCTTTCGGGGGTGACCAGGCAGAAGGGGTGGCCTGCCGGGTCGGCGTATACGCGGTAGCCGATGGGCTTGTCGGAACCGTCGAGGAGGTGCCCGCCCAGGGCGAGCACCTCCTGTTCGGCGGTGTCCAGGTCGTCCACGAGGAGATCGAGGTGCAGTTGCTGCGCCGGGTCGCCGCTCACCCAGTCCGGGCGGACGTATTTCTCGGTGCGCTGCAGGGAGATGTCCGGCTGGCCGGGACCCAGTTCCAGCAGCACGCAGTCCGCGTCATCCCTGGTTCGCCTCGCGGCCAGAAGTGCCTCGTAGAAGGGCGCGAGAGCCTGGGGCTCAGGGCAGTCCACCACGACAGCGGCGAGTTTCGCGGGCATCGACCCAGTCTGCCAGGCGCTACCGGGACGGCCGGAGGAATTTCGGCGCGGTGTACCGGGTGAACGACGGCGCCACCGCCTTTGTTTCCCCGGTGAACATGTCCATCACCTGGTGGTCGTCCGGGGCGAACGTGCCCACCGCGGCGTTGAGCCCGGCCGGGTCGACGCCGGACCAGCGGCCGGTGTTCACCCGCGCCAGCAGCGCTTGCAGCGACACGATCTCTTCGGCCGCGCTGTACGAGCAGTGACCGCCGCGGGAGAGGTACGCCGAGCGCAGCCGGTCCGGATCGCCGTGTCGCCGGACCTGTTCGGCGTACCAGCGCACCTGATCGGGCACCGCGCCGCCGTCGCCGATGGTGTGCAGCGTCAGCACGGGCGACGGAGTGCTGCCCCGGACCACGGTGTGCCGGTACATGTACGCCAGCGCGCCGGGGTCGGGGGTGATCCGCGGGGCCTTCGCCAGCCGGTCGAGGTCGGCGTCGAGGTTCGCCCCGGGGGCCGCCCGGTATGCCTGCACGGCCAGGTCCCGCTGGGCCGACTGGGCGAGCAGCCGCTGGTAGTCGATGCCCACGTTCCAGGACGGGTTCCCGCCGGCCCGCCGCTCCAGGTCCTCACGGCCGACCGGGCCGATCCCGTAGACGTAGGCGGTGTCCACCCACGCCAGTTGCTGGCTGAGCCGGTCGGCCAAGTCCGTCGGCGCCGGCTGGTGCGTGGTGCTCCAGCCCGGGATGTTCGCGAGGGCACCGGCCAGCGCGAGCCGGGCCCGGCCCTGCTCGGACTTCTGCGCGTCCGCGATGACCTCGCGCAGCCGGTCCCGGCTGGCTTCCGGGTCGCGGGCCTCCACCAGGTCGATGTCGGCGCCGGGAGCCAGCAGTTCCTTGATCGCGAAGGTGATGTCCAGTGCGCTGTTCCACGTGCCGTTGCCGTCGTACTCGCCGCAGGTGGCGAGGACCCCGGCGAAACGCTCCGGGTGGCGTTCGGCGAGCCCGATGGAAACCAGCGCCCCCATCGACATACCGCTGGTGATGGTCTGGCGTGGACGTCCGATGTGGACCTCGAACCAGTCCAGCACCGCCATCTGGTCCCGCAGTGCGTCTTCGACCGCGTAGCCGACCAGGCCCTGGTAGTTGGACGCGGCCAGCGCGTAGCCGTGGTCGAGCAGCCACTGCTCGGTCCGCGGGTGGGTGGCCAGCATGACGTGCCCGGGTTCGGGCGGGTACTCGGCCAGGTAGTAGCCGTGGCTGAACAGCACCAGCGTGCCGTTCCAGCGCGCGGGCACCTTGACCCGGAACTCCGTGCCGTTGATCTCGTCGTGGTGGTCGCGGGTGCCTTCGGCGGCGCCACCGGTGGCGCCGCCGGTCAGCAAACCGGCCAGGAGCAGCACGACGAGCACCACGGCACGTCTGAGGACCACGGGGTGAGCTTTCATGTGGCGAGAATAGGTGACCAAAAGGTCACGCGTCAATCAGGCGAACATCTCGGCGAGCAGCTCGGGCCCGATGGGGATGGGCGCAGGCCGGTAGGCGGGCGGTGGGGTGCCCATCAGCTCCCGCACCAGGAAGTCCCAGCAGCGCGTGCGGACGTAGGCCAGGCAGTCGATGAACGTGTGCTCGGCTCCGGGCACGATGAGCAGCTCGAAGTCCTTGTTCGCGGCGACGAGCCGGTCGGCCAGCCCCAGGGTCTGGTGCGGGTGGACCTGGTCGTCCAGTTCGCCGTGCACGAGCAGCAGCTTGCCTGCCAGCCGGTCCGCGATGTCCACATTGGACGTGTGGGCCCAGGCGTCCCGGTTGTCCGCACCGTCGTAGGTCTCGATGAAGCCCGGGTTGAAGGTGGGGGCGTCGTGCGAGCCGGAGAGGGCGACCCCTGCCCGGTACACCTCGGGAAAGTCCAGCATCGCCCGCGCCGCGGCGAATCCGCCGCCGGAGTGGCCGAACGCCGCCACCCGGTCCAGGTCCAGCCACGGCCGGGTCTCGGCCAGCTGCCGCAGCGCGGCGACGTGGTCGGCCAGGCTGCCCGCGTCGGCCAGGTTGCCGTAGGAGGCGTCGTGGAAGGCCTTGCTCCGCCCCGGCGTGCCACGGCCGTCGACCGCGATCACGGCGAAACCGAGTGCTGCCAGGGGTTCCGCGTCGAGACCCATGCCGCCGGGGTCGAAGCCGGGGGAGACCCGTTCGACCTGCGGGCCGGGGTAGATGGTGTCCACCACCGGGTAGCGCTGCTCGGGGTCGAACCCCCGCGGCCGGTACAGCACGCCGTAGACGTCGGTCACCCCGTCGGCGGCCTTGACGCGGAAGCGCTCCGGCGGGGTCCAGCCGGTGGCGGTCAGCTTGCCGATGTCGGCGCGCTCCAGTTCGACCAGCACGCGGCCGGACCAGTCACGCACCACCGTCACCGGCGCGGTGTCCACAGTGGATGCGGAGTCCAGGAAGTACTCGTGGTGCTCCGGCAGGGTCACCACGTGGTCCAGTTCGTCGTCGGTGACCTTGGCGAAGCCGGAACCGTCCAGGCCGACCCGGCACACCGTGCGGCGGTACGGATCGGCGTCAACCAGCCCGGAGGCGGTGAAGTAGACCAACCGCTCCGCCTCGTCGACGTGCAGGATCTGCCGCACCGCCCACTGCCCGGAGGTGACCTGCCCGAGCAGTTCGCCGGTGCGCAGGTCGTACCGGTACAGGTGGCCCCAGCCGTCGCGCTGCGAGTACCACAGCACCTCGCCGTCCAGCACGCGCACGATCGGCGGCTCGAACAGCCACTGGTTGGGCTCCACCCGGGTGTCCCCGGTTTCGCTCAGCACGGTGGTCACCTCGCCGGTGGCCGGGTCGAGGCGGTGCAGGGTGAGGGTGCGCAGGTCACGGGGCTGTCCGAGGTAGTAGACCGCCGAGCTGTCCTGCGCCCACCACGCCCAGCGGAGCATGATCGGCGACACCTTCGTCGTGATCAGCGGCTCGGCCTGTGCTCGGACCACCTCGCCGTCGGCGACGTCCAGCACGACCAGTTCGGCCAGCGGCAGGTGTTCGTCGCCGGGGTAGGCGTACCGCTGGGTGTGCAGGCGCGGTGCGCCACCGTCGGCGGGCCGGGCCTCCACGAGGTGCGTCTGCCGGACCTCGCGCTCGTCGATCCGGTGCGCCAGCACCTTCTTCGAGTCGGGCGACCAGGCCACCGCGGGCGGCAGGTACGGCAGGCCGATCTTGCGCAGCAGGGTGGCGTTGCTCGTGGAGCCGGGCCCGGGGCCGTACTCGCAGGCGGGTTCGCCGTCGGTGGTCAGTGCCCACTCGCGGCCGTCGGACCGCGAGTGCGCCCACAGGTCGTGCCCTCGCCGGGACACCGCGAACTTCTGGTCGGGTGAGGCCACCTCCAGCGGGTTGCCCGGCGGCGTGAACTCGGCCCGCTCGAGGGAGTAGTCGTCCAGGCGGCAGCGCCAGTACTCGCCGAACGCGTCGAACTCCACGGTGTTCCCGGCCGGGTTGATGGCCGTGAACGGCAGGGCCTCGGGGTCGACCTGCTGCCCGGTGACGGTGGTCAGCGCGGCGGCGAGCCGGTCGTGGTCGAAGGCGGGCTCGCGGGTACCCGCCGCCGGGTCGGCCAGGACGAACCGCTTGCCGCCGCCGGTGTTGACCGCGTACCAGAAGCGGGTGCCTCCGTCGATCCACTGTGGTCTGACCTTGTCGCCGGTGACGAGCTCACCGGGTCGAGCCGGACGGCGCAGGAGTTGTTCGGCGGCTTGGTAGTCCGCTGTGGTGATCATGGCTTGTGGTGCTCCTTCGAGGTTCAGAGGCTGCGGGCGGTGATGTCGCCGTAGGCCGTGGTCGCGTGGATGGTCAGTTCGACGTCGCCGCCGGTGTTCTTGAGCGAGTTGTGGATCCGGCCGGTGGGGGTGCCGGCGTCCAGGGAGGCGGACACCCCGGCGGCGGCGTCGACCGTCACGTCGCCCACCTCGGTCCGCAGCACGACCTCGCCGCGCACGGCCTCGGCGATCCGGATGTCGCCCTTGCCGGTGCTGATCTCCGCGGGCCCGGTGAGGCGGCCGACCGAGACGTCACCGGCGTGGGAGGTGAGGCGGACGCTCGCGGCCTCGTCGAGCTTGACCTCGCCGTGCGAGCCCTCGAAGGTGACGTCGCCGAACCGGCCGACGCCCCGGAAGTCGGCGCTGGCGGCCTTCGCTTCGACGTGGGACCCGGCGGGCAACTGGACCG
Organism: Saccharothrix sp. AJ9571; assembly: GCF_021725495.1. Lineage (NCBI taxonomy): Bacteria > Bacillati > Actinomycetota > Actinomycetes > Pseudonocardiales > Pseudonocardiaceae > Saccharothrix > Saccharothrix sp. AJ9571. Next base: position 4,219,157 of record NZ_CP091382.1, read on the forward strand.
TCACCTCGATGGAGCCGGAGGCGCCGAGCAACTGGTTCTTCGCCGAGGCCTCGATCCGCAGGACGCCGTCGCGGAATCCGACCGTGGTCTGCTCCGCGACCTTCACGTCGCGGCTCTTCGAGGCGTCGGCGGGCTGGATGTCGACCGCGGTGTCGGCCCGGTCGGCGGCGATGAACTGGACGCGGCCGGCGGGGATGTCGAGGACCGCGGTGATGGGGGCGGGGGATTCGAAGGTCTTCATGGTGTTCAGCTCCTGTGCTCGTTGTTTCCGATGATGGAAAGCTACGTTGCGTTCATGAATCGGGCAACGAGTTCGTTGCAGTGAAAACAGATAACTGCACTTCAACGTCCTGAGATCATTGCAATGGACGTGAATCTAACGCAACATGACGGTACATGTCGTTGCAATGGAAGGCTGGTGAACGCTATGCTGCGCGCACTACGGAGCACGGAAGGGATCGCGATGCCGGGAGGCAGGCTCACCCAGCAGGAACGCCAGCAGATCGCGCTGGGCCTGGCCGACGGCCTCGCTTACGCGGAGATCGCCCGGCGGCTCGACCGGCCCACGTCGACGATCACGCGTGAGGTGATGCGCAACGGCGGCCCGGCCGCGTACCGGGCGGATTTGGCGCACCACGCCACCGAACGCCGTGCCCATCGGCACCGGCAGGCCGCGCCGCGCCGGGCTGGGGCGCCGCCGCGGGCGGACGGGCGTGACGCCGAGGCGGTGCGTGAGTACGAGGAGACGTACACGACCCTGCTCATGCAGTCGGGTCTGCCCAAGATGATGGCCCGGGTGCTGACCTGCCTCACCACGAGCGACTCGGGCAGCCTGACCGCGGTCGAACTCGTGCAGCGGCTCCAGGTCAGCCCGGCTTCGGTGTCCAAGGCGGTCGCGTTCCTCGAAAGCCAGGGGCTACTTCGCCGGGAACGCGACGACCGCCGCCGCGAGCGGTACATCGTGGACAACGACGTCTGGTACCAATCGATGGTCGCCAGCGCTCAATCGCACGCGCTGCTCGCCGAGACCGCGCGGCAGGGCGTCAACGTCCTCGGGTCCGGCACTCCGGCCGCCGTTCGCATGGAGAACATCGCCCGCTTCATCGACTTCGTCGGCGAAAGCATCGCACGCGCCGCTGAGCAGGCCCGGGACATCCTGCACACGAAACCCGTGGACCGGAACTGAGCCGTGGCCGTCCAGAAGTGCTGGTCGGCCACGGCCCGGTTACCTCACTGGCAGGCTTCGCAGTCGGGGTCGTCGATGCGGCAGGCGGCCCCATCGGTGAGCGGGAAGTCGAAGTCGTCGAGCACCGGTACGACCGGCGAGGTGGACGCTTCCTGCGGTGCGGCTGTGGTCATGTCACTCCCTTGCGTGCGAATGAGCTACACCACGGTGTAGCGCTGAAGATCGGCTGGCATTCCGTGACGCACGCCACTGCTCAGGGCACCCGGAATCCCCGGCGCGCAGGGCCTGGACGAACTCCGCCCGGGACACTAGGAAACGCGGAACGCCCGCCGGTAGGCGCCCGGGGTGGTGCCCACCTGGGTGCGGAAGCGGCGGCGCAGGTTGACCGCCGAGGTGAAGCCGACGCGGGCGGCGATCGCGTCCACCGGCAGGTTCGTCTCTTCCAGGAGGGTGCGTGCCTCGGCCACGCGGCGGGACAGCAGCCACGCGCCGGGGCTCGTGCCGAGCTGGTCGGCGAAACGGCGGGCCAGCGTGCGGGGCGAGACGTTGAGCCGCATGGCCAGTTCGGCCACCGACAACGGGGTGCCGAGGCGTGCGTCGGCCCATTCGAGCAGGCCGTCGAGCGCGTCCTCGGGCGGGACGTACTGCACCTGGCCGCCGTCGCGCTGCGGTGGCATCACCATGTGCCGGGCCAGGAGAGCGGCGTGCGCGGCGCCGTGGTCCCGGCGGACGAGGTGCAGGCACAGGTCGATGCCCGCGCCCGCCCCGGCGCTGGTGGCGACGTCGCCGTGGTCCACGTAGAGGCGGTCCGATTCCACGCTGACGCGGGGGAATTCCCGGCGCAACCGGGCGGCGCGACCCCAGTGCGTGGTGGCCGACCGGCCGTCGAGCAGGCCCGTGCGGGCGAGCGCGAACACGCCGGAGCAGATCGAGACGAGCCGTGCCCCGCGGGCGTGGGCCCGCAACAGCGCACGGTGGACGCGCGGCGACAGCGGCGCCTCCACCGGTGCCCAGCCGGGAATGATCACGGTGTCCGCGTCCGCGAGCGCCGACAACCCACGCGGCACGGCGATCGTGTACCCGGCCGTGGTCGGCACCTGGCCGGGCGTTTCGGTGCAGACCTCGAACTCGTAGTGCTGCGGCACCCCGGCTCGATCCGTGCCGAAGACCTCGGCCGCGCAGCCGAGTTCGAAGGTCGACTGCACCGGCCGTACCAGGGCCACCACGCGATGCATGGCCTGAAAGTACCCCATGGTGTCTTTGTCGACACGATCCTCGGGCGGGAGGGCCGCACCTCCGCCGCCGTCGGCGAAGCCCCTGTCCGGCAACTGTTCCCGGGCATCCACTGGCGTCCACTGTGGACAGACATGAACGGACGCCGGTCCCTCACGGCCCCGCCGAGACGTCCGCGACTCGGACCGGAGGGGGCTAGCCATGTCACGAATGTGGCTTTGGGAGCCGATTCCGCTCCGAAAGCCACATTCGTGTCACGAGCGCGTCATGCTGCCGGTCACCGGGAAAGCGGGGTCGGGGAGCCGTCCGGGTGATCATGCGGTAGATGTGGTCCGGGCCACACTCTTCTCGCAAGGCGTCATAACGGGCGGGTGTCGGCACACCGGTAATCGAGTGCCTACCCGGGAGTGCGCGATGTGGGAGCAGGACGGGGCGTTGGACGAGGTCCAGCTCGATGCCGTCCGCGACGGTGACTTCGGGGCCTGTGACGTGCTGTTCCGCCGCCACGCCCCGGCCGCTCGGCGGGCCGCGGCGCGCTGGGTGCGCGACACCGCCGAGTGCGAGGACCTGGTGGCCGAGTCGTTCGTGCGGGTGCTGATCGCCGTGCGGTCCGGCGCGGGGCCGCGGCAGGAGTTGCGGCCCTACCTGCTGACCACGATGCGTCACCTGGCCATCAACTGGCAACGCCGCCACGCCCGGATCGACCTGCGCGAGGAGGTGCCCGACCGGATCGTCGCGGGCACCGGCGCGGACGAGCTGATGGTCCGCCGCTGGCAGGCGGGACTGGCCTGGGCCGCGTTCTGTTCGCTGCCTGGCCGCTGGCGGACGGTGGTGTGGCACACCGAGGTCGAAGGGACGCCCGCCGCGGAACTGGCGCCGTTGCTCGGGGTTTCGCCGAACGGTGTCGCGGTGCTGGCGATGCGCGCCCGCGAAGGGCTGCGCCGGGCCTACCTCCAGGTGCAGGTGCCGGACACCAGCAGACCCGAGTGCGGCGAGATGCGCGCGGACATGGGCGCCTGGGTGCGCGACGGGCTGTCGCCGCGGCGGTCCGCCCGGATCGCCGCGCACGTCGGCCGGTGTGCGGACTGCCGGGCGGTCGCCGCCGCGCTGACCGAGACCAACCAGGAACTGCGGCCCGCGCTGGCCCGGCGGCACGCCGGTTCCGTGCTGGTCTCGCTGTCCGCCGGGATGGCGACCGGCGGCGGCAAGGTCGCGGCGGTGGTGGCCGCCGCCGTGGTGGCGGTCGCGGGCGGCGGGGTGCCGCTCCCGTCGCTGGCCCCGGCCCCCGTTCCCGAGACGGTGGTCTCGGCACCGGCGCAGCCCCAGCCCACGGGTGCGGGTGCGCGGGTCTACTCCGTCCGGCCGGTCGCCGCGCCGTCGCCCGCCCACCCGGCGGATTCCGCAGAGCGGACCGGAACGGCAGTCGATCTCCACTCGGCGGAGAGGCCCGAGCCGAACAGGGCGGCGTGTTCCGGCCGGGGGTGCGGTCATGCGAAGGCGGACAAGCCGAACAGCGGAGGCGGGAACAAATGGGCAGGCGAAACGGCACCGCCGGGGCAGGCCAAGCCGTCCAAAACGCCGCCGGGGCAGCAGAAGAAGAAGGAACGCGGCAAGGGGTGATCGTCGGAACCACGCGGGTCCCCGATCCGCGCCGGCGACCTCATCGACGTGCCGGCCACCCCCGCCGCGGTCCTTTGTGGACTCACGGCACCAGGCTGGTGACCACCGCGACCTCCGACTCGTCGTGCGGCAGGTAGCGCACCCCCACCACCATGCCCGGCTGCACCTGGCCGACCGCGACCGGCGGCAGCTTCTTGTCCTGCGCCACGTCGAAGCTGGTGCCGTCCGCCCTGGTCACCCGCAGGCCGAGGCGCACCTCGGAGCGGCCGTCCCCGGTCTGCCCGGTCGGCGTCATGCTCAGCACCAGCGCACTGCCCTCGACGCCCTGTTCGGCGATGCGCAGCTGGTTCGGCGTCATCCAGCCCTTCGCCAGCTGCACGCGGTTGAGCGCCGCCTGCAGTTCGTGCTGCGGGGCGTCGGTGGCGAGCACCACCCGGCCGTCGGGCAGGTACCGGACCGGCAGCGTCGCGCCCGGCTGCACGGCGGCGAGATCGGTCAGGTCGACGATCTGCCGGGCCGACGAGGGGAACGACCGCCCCTCCGGCGTGTCCACCCGCAGCTGGATCTCCAGCTGCGGCTGGTCGTTGACCACCAAGCCGGTCCGGGCGACGCCGGTGACCGTGCCCATCCCGATCGGCGCGCCGTGGAACTCCTTCGGCAGGCCGCCGAAGATCCCGCCCAGGCCGCGGGTGAAGGCGAACGGCAGCCCGGCCAGCAGCAGGAACGGTCCGCACACCCAGCCGTTGAGCCAGGCGAACTCGTCGTCGCCCGTCAGGCCGACGGCGACCCAGATCGCGGTGCAGACCAGGCCGGCGAACAGGGGGAGGAGAAGTAGTGCCCTCATGATATTTCCTTTCGTGGGTAAGGGGTTTCAGGCGGAGCCGAAGAGGTCGGAAGCGCCGATTTCGAGTGGGATGACCGAGCCGTCGCCGCGGGCCAGCACCACCGCGTCACCGGCGGTGACCACCGTGGTCCCGTCCGGGCCGACGACCGCGCTTTCCGGCGCGGAGCTGATCGGAAGCGAGCCGGTGACCTCGCCGGTCGCCAGCGAGACCAGGCTGAGCCCGAGGCCGGTGTCGTTCAGCGAAAGCCGGTGCTGGACCAGCACGTGCCCGGTGGCGGCCCCCGCGGCCGTCCCGTCGGCTATGACGAGCCGCGCCTGGGGGAACGCGGTCTCACTGACCTGGATCTTGCGGCCGTCCTCGGGACCGCGGAACAGCACGCTGCCCAGCTCGCCGAATCCCACGTCCTCGAGCACGACCTGTTCCGAGGAACTGGGCAGCAGTCCGGCTTCGTTGCCGGCGACCTCGAAGGTGGTGGAGCGCGGCCTGTCGGCGGACAGGCGATCCGCCCACGCCGAAGCGGTCTCCTCGTCGACCGTGACGGCCTTGGTCTGGTCCAGTTCGATTGCCCGCACGGCACCGGACGACGTCAGCGCGAGGATCCGGCGGCTCTGCGCGTCGTAGGCGTACGCGGCCCGGGACGTCAGGTACGCGCCGTCGAGGCCCGGCACGTCCTCCCCCTGGATCTCCACCGAACCGTCGCTCAGGTCGAGGATCATCAGCCCGGAGTCGGTGGCGAGGTAGGCGTAGTCCCGCCCGGCGCCGAGCACCGAAGCCTCCCAGATCAGCTCGTCCGAGAGCTGCGTGTCCCACAGCACCTCGTCGGAAGCCGGGTCCACGGCGGCGAGCCGGACCTGGAACATGTCCTGCGTCAGCAGCTGGAACATGCCCCGGGCGCCCTGCCGCTCGTACGGTACGAGCACCACGTCCCGCCCGCCGAGTTCGGCGAAGGCGACGCCCGGCTGCGCGCGGATGCGCGCTTCCGGTGAGACGAGGTAGGAACCGCCGAAGAACAGCAGGGCGAAGATGCCCAGGAAGGCCACCATCGCCAGCGGGACCGGCTTGCGACGGCGGCGCGGCGGCGTGTCGTAGAGCGACGGGGCCGGGGCGTACTGCGGTGGGTTCTGGTACATGGGTGAAGCTTCGGCGCGACTGCCCGCCTACCGGTCCCAGAAACGGTTCGGCGGCCCGATCATCGACTGGGCGCTGTCCTGTGAGTCTGGTAGATGGGCTTCGTGATCCAGGTGGTTCCTGGCGGTGCGGGCGGGTCGGCCTCGTACTGGCCGTACTCGGCCGCGCCCGCCCGTGCCGCCAGGGGCCGCCTGGGCGCGAAGAGCGCTAGCGTGACTTGCAGGACAGCGCCTAGGCTCAGCCGGGTGACCACCGCGACCGCCACGCTGCCCCGCGGCCTGGTGATCGCGCAGGCGTGGAGCGAGCTGGGTGACGCCGTCGCGCCGCTGAGCAACGCCGCGGGCCGCCCGCTGACCCGCACGGTGAAGCTGCTCCTCGAACCGCTGGTGCTGCGCCCGGTCCGCAATCCCGAGTTCGCCGCGGGCGCGGTCGCCATCGAGCACGTCGACGCCCTGCGCGCGCGGATCGCCGAGGCGGGGCCGGTGCTGGCCGCGACGGCGAGTTGGTTCGTGGCGCTGAAGTCCGAACGCCGGCGGCTGCGGCTCACCGACGGCAATCCGCAGGACCTCTACTTCCAGCGCTGCTTCGAACTGGCCACCGGACACGGACCGCCGGGACCGGACGCGGCCTCGATCGCCGCGGCGACGCTCGCCGAGGTGCACGGTCAGGACGGCCCGACCGTCGGCGCGCTGCGCGGTTTCCTTTCCGACGCGGCCAACGCCGGGGAACTGACCCGGCTGATCGAAGCGACTTGGGCCGCGATGACCGTGCCACGCCCGGAACCCGTGCCCGCCGCCGTGGTGGCGTTCCTCGCCACCTGCGCGACCGCGCCCGACCACCGGACGTTCCAGGCGCTGGTCGCCGGCTCGGCGGGCAGCGCGTGGGCCGCGGAACTGGATCGGCCGGGTGTAGCGCAGGCACACGGGCTGACCGATCGCGACCGGCCCGCGCGGCCCGAACTCGGGGAGCGCGCGTCGAAGGCGAACCTGCCCAAGCCGTTCGACCGGTCGATCCTGGAACGGCTGTTCGCGCCGCTGACCAACACCTTCCTGCGTGCCGGGCTCGCGGAAGTGCCCGTGCTGGTGCGGCAGGAGATCGCGCGCTCGGCCGGGCCGTGGCAGCTCGCGGACGAGGTGAGCCGCGTGGTCATGGTCCTCGGCCGGGAGGCGTCCGCGGACCTCGCCGGGGTCACGACGGGAGAGCCGGGCAGCGCCGCGGCCCGGCTGCGGTCCCGGTGGGAGCGCGAGGCGTACGTGCACCGGGTCCTGCGGATGCCGTCGGCCGCGCCACCGGGTATCCGCGCGGACGTGCGTGACGTGCGTGCCGCCTACCTGCGGCGGTTGTGGGTTCGGGTGCACGGCCGGGAACTGCGGCGGGACGAGGTGACCGCCGACCAGGTCTGGAACGTGCTCGACGGGGTGTTGCGCTCGGTCATCCTCGACCAGCGCGATCGGTTGCGGGCGGCGCTGGAGCGGGAGGCCGGGGCATGAGGGTGTCGCGTGTGGCGGGTCTGGTGGCCGGTGCCTGGCCGGACCTGCCGGAGACCACGGCGCTGCTGGAGGCCTCCGGCGCGGTGCTGGCGTGGGACGTGCTGGCGGACGGGCCGGTGCCCGCCGCACGGGTGCACGACCCGGAACTGGCGTCGGACTGGCTGTGGGAGATCTACGGTTCGGCGACGGACGGCATCCTCAACGGGGCCGAAGAGGTGAACGTGCCCGTGGACGGCGACTGGCGGGTGCGCGCGGCCTGCCGGATCGTCGCGCAGCTGAACTGGGTGGAGGCCTGGTGGCCCGCGTCCGCGGTCGCGGGCGTACCGGCGGTGGACCCCGTCACGCTGCACGCGGAACGCGCGATCAACCTGTCCGTTGTGGAGCACTTCCTGGACGACCTGGACGCGGTGGTGCGCGCGCTGGCCACGGTGCCGCCGGAGGTGCACCCGGAGCTGGCCGCGCGGATCGAGGCGCTTTCCGAGGACTACGGCGTGGTGCGGCCCGCCGCCGCGGTGCCGAGCCAGGCCGATTACGCCCTCGCCGCGGGTGGCGGCCCCGGTTCCCCCGGCATCACCGTGCTGACCGGTTCCTCCACTGTGGACTGGACGCTCGTGCCCGCCGGGGTGCTCGACGCGGCCGCGCCCGCGGAATGGGCCGTGGTGCGGCGGCAGGGCACGACGGCGCTGGACGTGGCCGTGACGCCGGGACCCCGGCCGGGGCCGCGACTGGCCGCCCGGTTCGGCGAAACGGACGTGGGCCTGGACGAGGTCGACGACCTGGGCCGCTTCACCGGGTCCGCGCCGGTGCCGCCCTCGGTGCTGATGCTGCCGCCGGAACGACGGGTGGTGACCGTCTACGCACCCGGCTTCGCCGAACCCTCGGCACTCGCTCCCGGCGCCGAAGAGCGACAGGCCGCGATCATCGCCTACGCGCGTTCCCGGGTCGGGTCCGCCACCGCGACGCTGACCGAGCGGACCGCGCGTTGAGCGAGTGGTCCGACCTGCACGACCAGGGTGTGCAACTCGTGGCGGACGGCGATCTCGACGGCGCGCGGGCCGCGCTGGAAACCGCGGTCGCGACGGCGGCGGTGGAGGATCGCGCGCAGGCACTGCTGAACCTCGCGCACGTCGTGGACCTGGCGGGGGAGCGGCAGCACGCGGTTGACCTGATGACTGAAGCGCTGGCCGTGGCGCAGCAGCCGTTGCGGGCGCTGATCGTCGCGGCCCGCGCGAGCCTGTTGCCGTGGCTGGACCGGTGGGACGAAGCGTGGTCGGATGTGGCGGCGGAACTGGAGGAAGCCGATTCGCCGCAGCAGGTGGCCTTGCGGCACAGCCGGTCCGGGCTGCTGATGGTGGCGGGCCGCCTGGACGAGGCGAAGACGGAAACAGTGGCGGCGCTGGAGCTGGCCGAGTCGCACGCGCCCGAGTACCTCGGTCCGCTGCACGCCGACCTGACCTCCACCCTGCTGGCCCGCGCGTGGGAGCACCACGCGGAAACCCGGCTGCCCGAGGCGCTGGCGGAGCTGAACGAGGCGGCGGTGCACGCGGCACACCTCGGTGAGGACGCCAAGCTGTTCACCGGCACCATCGCCGCCATGCGTGCCCGCGTGCTGGTGACCGGCGGGTCGTACGCGGACGCGGCCGACGCCGCGCAGGTCGCGCTGGAGCACGCGCACCTCATCGAGCCGTCGATGGTCGCCTCGGTGCATTCGACGCTGGCGGAGGTCACCAGCGGCACCGGTGACCTGGCCGGGGCCGTCGAACACCTGGCGCTGGCCCGCGAACTGTCCGCGATGGCGGGCGACAGCGAGGGCGAGTTCACCGCGGTGCTGAGCACAGCGCGGCTGGCGTACCTGGCCGCCGATGCCGAGCGGGCGGAAGCCCTGTACGGCGAAGCGGAGTCGCTGGTCGCCGATGATCCGCGACGGCTCGCGATGTGCCTGCACGGGCGGGCGGCGGTGGCCGTGCTGACCGGCCGGGCCCGGGAGGCGCTCACGCTGGCGGACCGTTCGCAGGCGTTGTTCGGGGAGTCGGCGACCCCGCTGGAACTGGTCGCGGTGCACCAGGTGCGCGGCTCGGTGTTCGAGGCGCTGGGCGAGTTCGCCGACGCCGAATCCTGTTACGCCGAGGCGGCTGCCCACTGCGACGCGGCCGGGTGGTGGCACGTGGCGCTGGGCATGGCGTGGTGGCGCACGGACGCGCTCGTGCGCCGGGCCGCGGCGGTCACCGGTGCCGAACGGCGGGCGATCAGCCTGCGGGCGCTCGACCTGGGGCTGCCAGCCGCGCTGGCGGCGGAGGCCGTGCGGCAGCGCTTCCCGCACGGCCCGCTGCGGGAGCGGTGGGTCGCGCTGGCCGCCGCGCCCGCGACGCGTTCGGCGTTGCTGGCCATCCGGGCGGTCGAAGATCCGTTGCTGGCGGCGGAATACCTCGACCACCTCGCCGGCGCGGTGTCGCTGCACGCGGAAACCGCGGTGGCCCGCGATGAACTGGTCTCCCTGCCCGAACCGCCGGCTGCCGGCGGCTTCGAACTGCCGCCACGGGTGCGGGTCGACCCGGCGGTACCGTCCGGTTTGGACGCGTGGATCGACGTGACCGAGCAGCGGTACGGGTTTCCGGTGCGCTCGGGCGGAGCGGTGGCGTCATGGTGACCGTGCAGCTGAAACTGGTCGACGCGGGGGACCTGTACTACACGTGGCGGTGGGAGCACCAGCCCGCCGAACCACGGGTGATCGTCGTGCCGCGGGAGCTGGTCCAGGGCACGCTGGACGAATGGGCGGCGGCCGTGCCGTCGCCGTTGCCGGGGGAGAGCGCCGCGCAGGCGCTGCGGCGCTCGCTCACCCACGGTCCGCTGGTGGACCGGGAACGGGAGATCGCGCTGGCGACCAGGTTGTCCAGCGCGTTGCTGCCGCACCGGCTGGCCGGTGAGCTGAATTCGCTGTTGTCCCAAGGGGTTCGGCCGCACCTGCGGATCCAGCCGTCCCCGTCGACGGCTCAGGTGCCGTGGGAAGCGCTGCACGTCGACGAGGGCGAACGGGCGGTGCACAACGTCGACATCTCCGTGCTGGCCCCGGCGACGGTGAGCAACGCCCAACACCGCCGCGTGGTCCCGTTCGATCCACAAGGGGCGGTCGTCGGCGTGCTGGACCCGCGCGTGCCCGGTTTCCCCGACGCGTCGGCCCTGGGGTCGGTGCTCGGCGAGGTGACCCCGGAACTGGCGGCGCTGGCCACGGGCGGGGTGCGCCGGGACGACGCCGACCGGGAGTACTTGGAGGAGGCGCTGGGCACGGCGTCGCGGTTCCTCTACGTCGGGCACGTGACCACCGGGGAGCACGGGCTGGACGCGCGGATGCACCTGTCCTGCACCGCGGACACCACCGGCCGGGCGGCGCCACTGGGCGCGCACCGGCCACTGACCGCCGCGGACCTCGTGCTGGGCCACCGCCCGGGCCCGGCGCGGCCGTGGCGGATCCCCGCGCGGGTGGCGCTGGTGGCCTGCGAAAGCGGCGGGGACCTGCGGTTCGCCGAGCCCACCGGCCTGGTCACGGCCATGGTCCACGGCGGTGCCGAGCACGTGACCGCCACGCGGTGGACCCTGCCCACCGACGAGGGCCTGGCACGGCTGGTCCCGGACTTCCCGGCGGCCACCCCGGTCCTCGGCCCGGCCGTACTCGCGGTCGACGCCGCCCACCGCGCCCCGGACCCCGTTGCCGCCCTCAACGACTGGCAACGCGCGATGGCGACTCGATGGGAAACGACCGGGGACCTGAGTTGCTCGCCGCTCGTATGGGCCGCTTTCACCACAACCTGGGCACCACGCCGGTCTTCTTCGGCTTAGCTGGGGAGTAGGTGGGAGTCCGCCCCGGTTTTTGATTGTGACTACGGCTGGGGCTTCGATGTCAAGGCGGGAAAGATGCCTTGACATCGAAGCCCCAGCCGTGTTTTTGGCTGTGGACCGGGGTGGGGTTTGGGCGGGTGCTCCCGGTGGGTGCCCTGGGCGGCGGCGTGTGGGGGTGGGGTGGGGGTCTGGGCGGGTGCTCCTGTTGGGTGCCCGGGTGGCGAGTGTGTTGGGGGCGGTGACATGGCTGCTGGCGGGGGGGCACGGCACCTGTTCTGTGGGCTGGTGGGGTGCTGGGCCGTTTCGTCCGGCTTGGGCTGGTTTCCTCGGGTAACGTTCACCCGATGGTGGAGTTGTGAGCGGGTCCGGAGCCCATGAAGTCGCCCGGAGTGCGCCGGTGCAGTTGGCGGCGCGGCTCGGGCTCGTGGCTTATGGGGTGGTGCACCTGCTCGTCGCGTGGCTGGCGGTGCAGGTCGCGCTCGGCAGCGGCGAGAAGGCCGACAAGACCGGCGCGCTCCAGTCGCTTTCCGGTGGCACCGGCGGTGACGTGCTGTTGTGGCTGATCGCCGCCGGCCTCGCCGTGACCTCGTTGTGGCAGGTGTTTTCCGCTGCGACCGGCAGTTGGAGCAGCGGGCAGGAACGCTGGCTGCGGGTGATGAACCTCGGTGAGGCCATCCTGTTCGGCTACCTGGCGTTCAGCGCGGGCAAGCTCGCGGCCGGATCTCCTGCCAGTTCGACCGACAGCGCCCAGTTCGGCCTGATCGACGGCCTGCTCCGCGAGAGCTGGGGCAAAACGGTGGTCGTGGTGCTCGGGCTGGCGGTCATCGCCGCCGGGGTGTTCATCGCCCGCCACGGCATCACGCGCCGGTTCTGCCGCGAACAGGACTTCGGCCGGGCGAGCAAGGTGACCAGGAAGACGGTCATCCGCCTGGGCCAGGCCGGGTACACCGCGCTGGGCACGGTGTACGCCGTCGTCGGCGCGCTGGTCGTGGTGGCCGCGCTGCAGCACAAACCGGAGCAGGCCACCGGCATCGACGTCGCGCTGAAGAACCTCGCGGGCCGCCCGTACGGCGCGATCCTGCTGGTGGTGCTGGCCATCGGCCTGGCGGCCTTCGCGGTGTTCTCCGTGTTCGACGCCCGCTTCCGGCGCGTGGACTGACTCACTCGGCCGGGGCGATGAGGGCACCGACCAGGCGGGGGAGCACCTCGGTCAGGTAGCGGCTGCCCGACTCCGGTGACTCGTCGATCAGTGTGCGTTCCAGCATCGCCTCGTACAGGGCGGTGATGGTGACGACCGCGCTGCGTGGGTCGACGGTCAGTCGCGCGCCGAGGCGGTCGAGCATGCCGAAGAGGATCTCGGCGACGACCTGGTGGAACCGCTGCTCGGCCGCCGCCGTGGCCGCGCGCAGTTCGGGTTGCCGCAGCGCCTGCGCCCGGAATTCGGCGTACAGCAGGTACCACGTGGTGTCCGCGGCGACCGAATCGGCGAACAGCGCGCTCGCCTTCTCCGCGACCGCGGTGACATCGGCCGGCGTGGACGCGGCGGCGGTGGAGACCGCCACCAGCAACCGGTCCGCCCGCTGTTCCATCTGCACCTCGTAGAGCGCGAGGAACAGTTCCTCCTTGCTGGCGAAGTTCGAGTAGAAAGCACCGCGGCTGAAGCCCGCCCGATCGCAGATCAGCTCGACCGGGGCGTCGCGGATGCCCAGTTCGCTGAACACCTCGTAGGCCGCTTCGATCAGCCGCCGCCGGGTTTCGGCGCGCCGCCGGGACAGACCACCCGTTCTGGTCATCAACCCTCGTTCTCCCACTCGCGAGCCACCACCCACCGCATACTGCGCTCGCACGATACACCGTGCATCGGATACGGTGCGTATCGCGATACACCGTGTATCGAGTCGGGAAGGAGAGCCGTGTCGTCGTTCCTCTACCGGGTGGGCCGGGCCGCCGCGCGGGCTCGCGTGCTGGTCGTGGTCCTCTGGGTGGTGGTGCTCGGCGTGGCGGGCGGGGCGGCGGCGCTGCTCAACCAGGGCACGGACGACACGTTCGCGATCCCCGGCTCGGAGTCCCAGGAGGCGCTCGACCACCTCGGACGGGTCTTCCCCGAGGTCAGCGGTACTTCGGCGCAGCTCGTGCTGCTGGTCCCGGACGGCCAGCGCGTCGACACCGAGGCCAGGCGCGCGGCGGTGGCGGACGCCGTGGCGCGGATCAACGCGGTGGACCAGGTCGCCACCGCGGTCGATCCGTTCAGCGACAACGTTTCCGGCGCCCTTTCCGAGGACGGGCGGGCGGCGATGATCGCCGTGCCGCTCGACGTCGGTCTCTCCGAACTGGCGCCCGGCACCAAGCCCGCGCTCTCGGCCATCGCGGCGGACCTCGGCACCGCGGCCGGCGCGCAGGTCTACACCGGCGGTGACGCCTTCTCCGACAAGGTGCCGAAGCTCAGCCCGACCGAGGGCATCGGCCTGGTCATCGCGCTGCTGGTGCTCGTGCTCATGTTCCGTTCGGTGATCGCTTCGGTGATGCCGCTGGTCACCGCCGTAATCGGCGTGGGCCTGTCGATGGGCCTCATCTACCTGGCCACGCTGATCATCCCGATCTCGTCGACCGCGCCGATGCTGGCGGTGATGCTGGGGCTCGCCGTCGGCATCGACTACGCGTTGTTCCTGCTGTCCCGCCACCGCGACCAGCTCGCCGAGGACATGGCGGTCGAGGAGTCGATCGCCAGGGCCACCGCGACGGCGGGGTCGGCGGTCATCTTCGCCGGGCTGACGGTGATGATCGCGCTGGTCGGCCTGGCGGTCGCGGGCATCCCGTTCCTCACCACGATGGGCATCGCCGCCGCGGTGGCCGTCGCGCTGGCCGTGGGTATCGCCGTCACGCTGGTGCCCGCGCTGCTTTCGTTCGCGGGCAAGCGTTTGCGGCCCCGGACGCCGCGCCGGAGGAAGAAGAAGCGCAAGCCCAGGGTCGCGCGCTGGTGGGTGCGCACCGCGACCAGGGCGCCGCTGGTGACCGTGCTGGTGGTGGTCGCCGGGCTGGCGGTGTGCGCGATCCCCGCGCTGGAGCTGCGGCTCGCGTTGCCGGACAACGGCACCGAGGCCGAGGGCAGTCCGGCGCGCGAGACCTACGGCGTGGTCAGCGAGCACTTCGGCCCCGGCTTCAACGGGCCGCTGATCGTCACCGCCGACATCATCACCAGCACCGACCCGATCGGCCTCGTCGACCGGCTCGCCGACGAGATCCGCGTGCTGCCCGGCGTCGCGTCGGTCCCGCTGGCCACGCCGAACCCCAAGGGCGACACCGGCATCATCCAGGTGGTCCCGGAAACCGCGCCGGATTCCCCGCAGACCGACGAACTGGTCGAGCGCCTGCGCGGGCAGGAACAGCACTTCCTCGACACCTACGGCACGCAGACCGCGGTCACCGGCATCACCGCCGTGGGCATCGACGTCTCGGAGCAACTGGGCAGCGCGCTGCTGCCGTTCGGGGTGCTGGTGGCCGGGTTGTCACTGGTGTTGCTGGCCATGGTGTTCCGCTCGATCTGGGTGCCGATCAAGGCCACCGCCGGCTACCTGCTCTCGGTCGGCGCGGCCTTCGGTGCCACTTCCTTCGTGTTCCAGCAGGGGCACTTCGCCGAGGTGCTGCACGTCAGCCACGTCGGCAGCGTGATCAGCTTCCTGCCGATCATCCTGATGGGCGTGCTCTTCGGCCTGGCCATGGACTACGAGGTCTTCCTGGTTTCCCGCATCCGCGAGGACTACGTGCACCGCGGCGATCCGCACCACGCCATCGAAACCGGGTTCGTCTCGGCGTCGCGGGTGGTGGTCGCGGCGGCGGTGATCATGTTCGCCGTCTTCGCCGCGTTCGTGCCCGAAGGCAGCGCCACCATCAAGCCGATCGCCTTCAGCCTCGCCGTCGGGGTCTTCGTCGACGCCTTCATCGTGCGGATGACCCTGGTGCCCGCTGTGCTGGCGCTGCTCGGCCACCGCGCGTGGGGACTGCCGCCGAAGCTCGACCGCGCGCTGCCGGTGTTCGACGCGGAAGGCGACGCGCTGGTGCGCGAACTGCGGCTGGCGGACTGGCCCGGTCGCGACGAGGTCATCAGCGCACGCGGCCTGCGTGTGGACGACGACCGCGGCCACCCGGTCTTCCGTGAGGTCGAACTGCATGTGGCGCGCGGGGAAGTGCTCGTGCTGCACGGCACCGGGTTCACCGGCAAATCCGCGCTACTGCTCACCCTCGGCGGCCGGATCGCCAAGGTGCAAGGCGATCTGAAGGTGCTCGGCCGGGTGCTGCCGCAGCACACGCACGCGCTGCGCCGCGCGGTCACGGTGATCCGCTGCCGCGACCACGCCGAGCCCGATCGTGAAGTCGCCGCCACCCTCGCCGACGACGTCGAACTGATCCTCATTGACGACGTCGATCTGGTGCTGCGCACGGGTTCCCGCGACCGGCTGCGGGAACTGCTCGCGCAGCGGTACACGCGCTCGGGGCGGCTCGCTTCGTTCGTGCTGACCTGCCAGGACCCCCAGCGGATCGCCGATCTCCTGCCCGCCGGCGCCCAGCCGCTCGCCCTCACCGCACCGACCACGCCCGCCGAGGTCCTCTGATGCTCAAGCCGTTCGCCGACTCCGCCCGCGCGCTGGCCTCCGGCCCGCTGACCTGGAAGACCTGGGCCGGGCTGATCGCCGTGCCCGTGCTGGTGATGGGCTTGCTGACGTGGGCGTTCTGGTCGCCCGGCACCGATCACGGGACCGCCACCGCGGCGGTGGTCAACAACGACGAACCGGTCACCGTCAACGGCCAGACCATCCCGCTGGGACGCCAGCTCGCCGGAAACCTCACGCACAACCCCGATTCCGCCTACACCTGGCTGCTCACCGACGCCGAGGACGCGGCGAGCGGGCTGGCCGACGGCACCTACACCGCGGTGGTGACCATTCCGCCGGAGTTCTCCGCGCGCGGCACGTCGACCGCCACCGGGCAGCCGCTCGACGCCACGAAAGCCGTGCTCGACGTCAAAACCGGGGCCACGTCGGGAGTGGTGGACCCGGCACTGTCCGAACAGGTCGGTCAGGCCACGCGGCAGGCGCTGAACCAGCAAGTCGTGGAGACCTACCTGGACAACATCTACGTCGGGTTCACCTCGATCCACGGTCAGGTGAACCAGGCCGCCGACGGCGCCGGTCAGCTCGCCGACGGGTCGGATCGGTTGCGCGACGCCGCCGGTCAGCTCGCCGACGGCGCGAACCAGCTCGCCGATGGCACCCGGCAACTGGCCTCGGGGTCCTCGGACCTGTCCACCGGCCTCGGTCAGGCCGAACAGGACACCGCGCGACTGCCGGAACTGACCAGGAAACTGGCCGACGGCGCCGAGCAGGTGGCCCAGGGCAACCAGCAGCTCGCCGACACCGTGGTGCCGCTGGCCGACCGCATCATCGCCGCGATCGACGCGCTGCCCTCGGCCGAGGAGGCCGCCACCGAGATCCGGCGACTCGCCGACGAATGCACCGGCGTGCCGGAGTTCTGCGAGGACCTCAAGGCCGTCGCCGACCGGCTCGTCGCCGATGCCGGGAAGATCGACCAGGCGAAGAACGGCATCCGCGCTTCGGCGGTCGAGGCCCGGGACGCGGTCAACGCGCTCGCGAGTGGCGCGCGTCAGGTCGCCGACGGCAACGCCCAGCTCGCCGGGCAGGCCGGGAAGCTCACCGAAGGCATCGCCGCCGCCGCGGAGGGCGCGCGCCAGCTCGATTCCGGCATCCGGCAAGCGAACTCCGGCGCCACCGAACTCGCCGATGGCGCCGGGCAACTCGACAACGGCGTGGTCAAGGTCGACGACGGCGCACAGCGACTGGCCAGCGAACTGGACAAGGGACGCGACCAGGTTCCCAGCTACACCGACGACGAGCGCGCGCACCTGAAGACCGTCGCCGCCGATCCGACCGCCGCGGTCGTCGACGGGACGCCGGTCGGCACGCTTTCGGTCACCCTGTTCGCCGCGCTGGCGTTGTGGGCGCTGGCGCTGGCCACCTACATCGTCACCCGTGCCGTGCCGGACGCCGTGCTCACCGCCCGCGAACCCACCTGGCGCATCATCGTGCGGGCCGCGCTGCCGGGTGCCACGGCCGCCGCGCTGGCCGCGCTCGCCATCAGCGCGATCGCCATCCCGGTGCTGAAGCCCGGATTGGCCGGTGCGCTCGGATTCCTGGCCGTCGCGCTGCTCGCCGCGTTCGCCTTCGTCGCGCTGAACCAGGCGGCCACCGCGATCTTCGGCCGCGCCGGGCGGCTCGCTTCACTGGCCGTGCTGGTCCTCGGCGCGGCGACCGGCATCCTGTCCACGTTGCCCGGTCCGCTCTACGCGCTCTCGGACTACCTGCCCACGCACGGTGCCGTACTCGCCCTGCGCGCCACCGTGACCGGCGGTCCGGGCCTGCTCACCGGCGTCGCGGAACTGGCGGCCTGGCTGGTGCTCGGCACCCTCGCCACCATCGTGGTCACCGATCGCCGCCGCTACCTACCCGCGCGCCGCCTGCGCCGCCCGGCGTCGTTGTCCGTCGTGGAGTAGGCCGGGCGCCAGGCGGCGGTGGACGGCGGACAGCGGTGGCCAGACGAGGTGACCGATGGCGCGGTCGTAGCGCAGGAGCGTGATCAGCGAGACCTGCCCGGCGGACGCCTTCACCACCAGGTTCGAGGAGAGGAACCAGGAAGCGGTCTCCAACCGGATCCAGTCCTCGCCGCGGCCGGTGATCCGCCAGCCCGCGACGGTGTCCGGAGAGGCGCCGTGGTGGAGTCGCAGGCCGAGCAAACCGCGCCAGATCAGGGTTTCCCCGGCGCTGGGCACATCGCCGAGCATCGCCCTCGCCCAGTCTTCCGGCGTGGCGATCACGTCCGTCTCGAGGGTGAACACATCGGCGTAGTGGGCGTCCGGCAGGGAACCGAGTGCGCTCAGTTCAGGTGGTACCTCGCGCGTCCCGTGGACTTCGTGGTTGGGGAGTGTCATGGCGAACTCCTTCTATACGATGGCGTATATCAGGCAGCTTATACGGTGGCGTATATCAGCGAGAGGTGAGGTGGGACACGTCGTGGGCACTGCGCGCACGCCGCGGGACAGGTGGGTCGAGGAAGGGCTGCGGGTGCTGGCCACCGGTGGCGTGGACGCCGTCCGCGTCGAAGCGCTGGCGAAACGGCTCGGCGTCACCAAAGGCGGGTTCTACGGCTACTTCGACGATCGCGGCGCGCTGCTCGAGGCGATGCTGGACACCTGGGAACGCGAAAGCACCGACGAGGTGCTCGACCGCATCGAGCGCGAGGGCGGCGACCCGAAGCAGAAGATCCACCTCGCCGGTGTGCTCACCTTCTCCGACGATCGCCTGCTGCCCATCGACCTCGCCGTCCGCGACTGGGCCCGGCGCGACGAGGCCGTCGCCGACCGGCTGCGGCGGGTCGACAACCGGCGGATGGACCTGCTGCGCGAAATGATCGGGACCTTCTGCGACGACCCGGACGAGGTCGAGGCCCGCAGCATGCTCGCCTTCTGCGTGGCGATCGGCGCGCACTTCCTGGCCGCCGACCACGGCGACCGCAGCCGGGACCAGGTACTCGGCCGGGCCGCGGACCTCCTGCTCGACCGCTGAGCCGTCCTCCTGGCGGCCCTTCAACGTGGGATTCGGCTGCCTGAGTGTGGATTTCAGCTGCCTGAACGTAGAACTCGGCTGCCTGAGTGTGGGGTTCGGCTGCGGGAACGTGGAACTCGCCCCGCCAATGCTATGAGTGGGGCATTACTAGCGTTTATCGCAAGTAATGCCCCACTCATAGCATTCGGCTGAGGCTGGGAGGGGGTTATGGGGGGTCGGTCATGGCTTTGGTGTCGCGTGGGGGGAGGAAGGGTTCCTGCTCCTCGGGTACGCCCTCCTCGATGCGGCCGCCGCGGGTCAGTTCGGCGTCGAATTCGGCGCCGAGCAGGACCGCGATGTTCGAGATCCACAGCCACACCAGGAACACGATCACGCCGGCCAGCGAGCCGTAGGTCTTGTTGTACGACCCGAAGTTCGCCACGTAGAGCGCGAAACCGCCGGACGCCAGCAGCCACAGCACGACCGCCAGCACGCCGCCGGGGCTGAGCCAGCGGAAACCGGGCTGGCGCACGTTCGGCGCGGCCCAGTACAGCAGGGCGAACGCCAGGCTGATCAGCAGCGCGAGCACCGGCCACTTGGCGATGTCCCAGATCAGCACGCCCACCGAACCGACGCCGAGCCACTGCCCGACGCGTTCGGCGATGCCGCCGGTGGCGACCACCCCGGCCGCGCAGATCGCCAGCAGCAGCACCAGCGCGGCGGTCAGCCCCACCCGCAGCGGCAGCGTCTTCCACAGCGGGCGGCCTTCCTCCACCTCGTAGATGCTGTTGGACGCGCGCATGAACGCGCCGACGTAACCCGAAGCCGTCCACAGCGCCCCGACCAGGCCGATGATGGCGAGCGGCCCGGCCAGTCCGCGTGAACCCTGCAACTCCTGGATGGCGCCGACGAGCAGATCGGTCCCGCCGCCGGGCCCCATCCGCCCGGCGGCGTCGATCAGCACCTGGATCGTGCCGGGGCCGAGCAGGCCGAGCACCGCGCTGAGCACGATGATCGCCGGGAAGAGCGACAGCACGCTGTAGTAGGTCAGCGCCGCTGCCCAGTCGGTCAGGTTGTCCTGCTGGAACTCCTTGACCGTGCGCCGTAACACCTGCCACCAGGAACCGCGTGACAGGTCGGTGGGGCCGTCGGCCACGGCGCTCAGCGACCCAGCGCGGAGCGGATGGCGTCCCTGGCGCGGTCCATGATCGCCACCGGCGGGCCGAGCAGCAGGTTCGCCGTCGAACCCTCCACGCCGGGGTGCGGCCGGGTCGGGGCGATCGCCTCCGCGGTCTTCGCGGTGGCGGCCATCGCGCGGCGCCGTTCGTCGCTGAGTTCCTTCCGCAGCAACGGGAACTCGTCGCGCTCCTCGTGCTCGGCGTGGGCCAGCACGTCCTCGCGCAACTGCACCAGCAGGGTGTCGAAGCCGTCCGCGTCGGTGCCCATCTTGTCCATTGTGGACAGCAGTTCCTTGGCGCGGTGCTCCTCGCCGAGCCGCGCCTCGACCACCGGTTCGCCGCCGGTCAGGTCACGCACGGCCGGGTGCACCACCTCTTCCTCGGCGGTCTCGTGCACCGCGAGCAGCCGCACGAGTTCACGGAACTTGTCCCGGCGGTGCGTGCCGGTGGCCATCTCCACTTCGGCGAACAGCGCCTTGATCTCGGTGTGCTGCCGCTGCAGGAAATCGACGATGTCTTCGCGGGTTTCCGGAGTTGTGTTCATGGTTCCGGCATACCCAGCCGGTACCCGCCCATGCGCGGCAGACGAGGACGAGCAGTGTGAGTTCGACCGGGATGGCGCCGTAGTACATCAACTGGCTCGCCGCCTGCGCCTGGTCGGCGGAAATCCCCGGCGGCGGATCCCCGTACAACGACTTGGCGAGCACGTTGTGCGCGGCGAGGGCGAGCACGAGCACCCCGGCCCGCCAGGCGGGCCGCATCCGGTGCGGTGCCGGGTCCGGCCCGCCGAGAACGGCGGCGGTGAACAGGTAACCGGCCGCCAGCAGGTGACCGTGGACGACCAGGTGCAGCCAGGGTTCGGTCCGCATCGCGACGGTGAGGCCCGTCCGGTAGAGCAGCCACAACCCGCCCAGGTTCACCACGGCCGCCACGACCGGGTTAGTCAGCAGGACGACCACGGGGGAGCTGAGCACGGCCGACAGCCGCCGCGCCCGTCGCACCGGGAGCACCCGCAGGAGCAGGGTCACCGGGGCCGCGAGCACGAGCAGCAGCGGGGCGAGCATGCCGAGCAGCAGGTGACCGAGCATGTGCGCGGTGAAGTCGTGGTGCGCGCGGTCGGCGAGCGGGCCAGCCAGGGTGACGGCCACCGCGGTGCAGCCGCCGGTCCACCACAGCAGCCGGTGCACCGGCCACCGGATCTCCTTGCGCCACAACCGGTTCGCCGCGGCGAAGTAGGCGAGCACGGCACCGGCGGCCAGGATGAGCGCGAGCCAGTGCGAGCCGGTGAGCGCGGCCGCCGGCGCACCCGGGTGGTGGTTCACCGCGTGCGGACCGCGGTCCGCACGCTCACCACGATCCCGGCCACCAGCAGGATCGCGGCGCTCACGTTCCACGCCAGGTCGTACGGCGTCAGGTCCACCTCGTACCGGATCTGGTGCAGCCCGAACACCTTGTGCTGGACCAGTCCGTCGTAGAGCTGGAAGAGGCCGACGCCGCCGAGGAACCCGCCGGTGAACACCGCGCCCCGGTACGCGCCTTCGCGGCGCAGCCCGGCCACCAGGAACAATGCCGCCACGGTGGCGAACCAGCTGAACGCGTGGAACAACCCGTCCGAGACCAGCCCGGCCGAGGGGGTCGAGCGGTCGTAGAAGTGGTGCCAGTGCAGCAGCTGGTGGAACACCACCTCGTCGACGAAGGCGATGGTGCCCACGCCCAGCAGGAATCCGGCGAGCAGGTTGCGCCGATACCGCGCGGTCACGGCTCCTGCTTCGGGTCCGGGAGGTCCAGATCGCCGTGCCGCGTGGCGAGGGTGCGCGCGAGATCGGCGAGCTTGACGTTCAGGTCCTGCGAGGTCCGGCGCAGCACCGCGAACGCCTCGTCCGCGGTCATCCCGCGCCGGGCCATCAGGATGCCCTTGGCCTGCCCGATCACGTCCCGGCTTTCGATCGCCCGGCGCATCTGCGCCTGCTGCAGCTCCTGCCGGGTCACCGCCTGGGTGTGCGCTATCGCGAGTGCCGCGTGCGAGGACAGCAACAGCGCGATGCCATTGGCCTCCTCGCCGAGCTGCCCGTGCGAGAAGAGGTTCAGCGCACCGCGGGTGCTCATGAAGTTCTCGGGGTTGGGCAGCAACGCGGTGGACAGCACCGAGGTGAACCCGAGGTCCGCGGCCGCCGGCCCGAACTTCGGCCACTTCTTCTCCTTGGCCAGGTTGTCGCTGCTCCCCGTGGCCGGGCCCTCCGGCAGGGCCGCCTCGAAGCACGGGCCCTCCTGGAACTGGTTCTGCAGCCGGTCGAGTTCCCCGGACAGCGGGGAGCTGCCGACCGGCGTGTGCAGGTGGTCGGAGCGGTCCCGCACGCTGACGCTGACCACGTCCACGCCGCGGATCAGCCGCTCGGCCGCGGCCGCGACGTGGTCCAGCACCTCCGCGACGCTCGACGCGGTCAGCAGGGACCTGGTGAGCACGGCGAACTCACTGGTGAGCGGCTCTCCGTTCATCGGGGCACCTCCTGGGCCGGTCGTCCGGTCCACCGAGTACCAACCTGTTGCTCAGGCTAACCGTCCCTCAGCCGCCGAACGGTGGCTTCGGCACTTCGAAGGTGGGGAGGTGCGGGACCAGCGAAGCCGGGGGAGGCCCTGGCTCGCCGGAGACGATCCGGAGCACGACGGTGCCCTCGCGCAGGTCGGCGACCTGCATGGCGACCACGCCGTCCACCGGTTCGGGGGCCTCCTGCTCGCCGGTGCTGCAGGAGGAGCCGCCACCGTTCTCGTAGAACTTCGAGATGCAGTTGAGCGACAGGCTGCCGGAACTGGTGCCGTCACCCTGGGTCTCGAAGCGGATGCCGTCGCCTTCGACCGCCTGGACCAGCAGCTTGCGCAGTCCGGCGGTCCCGCTCAGCCCGATCTCGGCCGGACCGCTGAGCAGCACCTCGCAGTTCCCGTCCGCGCAAGCCGCGTAGTCACGCCCGTCGGCCGCGGTCAGCTCGGCGGGCGGCGCACTCGACTGGGGGCCCGCGGGTCCGGGGTCCGCCCCCGAACCGCAGCCGGCGAGCA
The DNA here is from genome assembly GCF_021725495.1 of Saccharothrix sp. AJ9571. Taxonomy (NCBI): domain Bacteria; kingdom Bacillati; phylum Actinomycetota; class Actinomycetes; order Pseudonocardiales; family Pseudonocardiaceae; genus Saccharothrix; species Saccharothrix sp. AJ9571. Next base: position 4,242,335 of record NZ_CP091382.1, read on the forward strand.
GGAGGGCGGACAAACCCAGCGGTCCCAGCGTTCTACTCCACACAAGCGTCAGCGTAGGTCCCTCAGGCCCCTGGGGACGCTGAGCGGCAGGTAGCGGCCAAGCAGGGGAGGGCTCCCCGGCCACGCTCCTACGCTGCGGCCATGGCGGAGAAGGTGGGCCGGGTCGCGCTCGGTGTCCTGTCGGTACTCGCGGTGCTCGGCGGGGGCGCGCTGGTCGTGATGGTGATCGTGTACTTCGGGGCGAGCGAATACGTGCCGGAACTGAACGAGATCGGCGGGTGGGGCATGCTCGCCGGGCCGGTCGCACTGGCCGTCTACACCGCGGGCGCCTTCGAAGCCCCCCTCGTGGCCCGGGTCAGCGCCGGGATCGGGCTCATGCTCGGCACGTTCGCCGCCTCGACCCTGGTCGCCCACCTGGTCTCCCTGACCGCCGACCGCGGCGGACCGCGAGGCAACCTGGAAGACGGCACCCTCGGCTTCCTCTGGTTCCTCGCCGGTGCCTTCTTCCTCTGGCGCCTGGCCCTCCGCCGCTGGCCGGTGTCGGAGGTCAGGAGTCCCAGGTGAGGGGCATGAGAGTGGGGCCGCGGGTGGCCAGGCCGTCCTTCCACTCGACGTCGGATTCGGGACCGGCGAAGCGCAGGCCGGGCAGCCGGCGCAGCAGGGTCTCCAGTGCGACCTGCAGTTCCATCCTGGCCAGTGGGGCGCCCAGGCAGTGGTGGGCGCCGTGGCCGAAGCCGACGTGCGAGGTCTCGTCCCGCTCCAGGTCGAGCCGGTCGGGGTCGGTGTAGATCGACTCGTCGCGGTTCGCCGAAGCCAAGGCGGGCAGCACCGGCTCACCGGCCCGCACCAGCACCCCGCCCAGTTCGAGGTCCTCCAGCGCGTACCGGGCGATCCCGGCGCCGATGCCCAGCGGCACGAACCGCATCAGTTCCTCGACCGCCTGCGGCACCAGGCTCAGGTCACCCCGCAGCCGGTCCAGCTGCTCGGGGTGGGTCAGCAGCACGTAGACGAAGTTCGGGATCTGCGAGGCGGTGGTCTCGTGCCCGGCGACGAGCAGGGCCTGCGCCAGCGACAGCAGTTCCTCTTCGGACAGCCGGTCGTCGTTGTCCCGCGCCAGCACCATCGCGCCGAGCAGGTCGTCCGTCGGCTCCTCGCGGCGCCGCGCGACCAGCCCGGCCATGTAGACCCGCATCCGCTCCACGTACTCCATCACCTGTTCCGGCGGGAACTTCGTGGTGGAGAGGAACGCGTCGGACCACAGGCGGAAGTCGGCCCGGTCCTCGAACGGCACGCCCAGCAGCTCGCAGATGACCGTGATCGGCAGCGGCAGCGCGAAGCCGGCGACCAGATCGCCGGGCGGGCCCTTGGCGATCATCGCGTCGACCAGGCCGTCGGCGATCTCCTGGGCCCGCGGGCGCAGCCGTTCCACGCTGCGCACGGTGAACGCCTTCGTGACCAGCCGCCGGAGCCTGCTGTGGTCCGGCGGGTCCATGCCGAGGATGTTGCCGGGCGGTGGCAGGTGGGCGCGCATGCGTGGTTCGTCGCGGCCGACGCTCGCGGCCCGGCTGAACCGGGGATCGCCGAGCACCACCTTGACGTCCTCGTACCGGGTCGCCAGCCACGCCGGTTCGCCGTAGGGCAGCACCACGCGGCTCAGCGGCTCTTGCTCCCGAAGCGCGCGGAACAGCGGCTCGTTGCAGAGTTTCTTCGGCTGGCTGAAGGGGTACGACCGAGGTTCGACCGCCTCTGAGGTTCGCGCTGGGGGTGGTGTGGCCATCACCGGCTCCTCTCCGTGGTGGGTCACATACTAACCATTAAAGCAGTCGCTTGACTGGGTTGTGATCTCGGTCGGTTTACCGACCGATTCGGTCGGTCACTCGATAGGGTGATCGACATGGCCCGGCCCTTCCGGCAGCAAGCGGACGAGGAAATCCTCGACCGCGCCGCCGCCCTGTTCGCCCAGCACGGGTTCGCCCAGACCACGCTGAAGTCCGTGGCGGACGCGGTCGGCCTGTCCAAAGCCGGACTGCTGCACCACTTCCCGAACAAGGAAGCGCTCTACGAGGCGGCTCACGAAGTCGCCCGCGAGCAGGGAAAGCGCGTGCTCGACCGGCTGGCAGCGCTGCCGCCGGGCCCCGAGCGCGACGTGCGCGCGCTGGACCTGCTCACCGACATCGCGCTGGACCGCCCGGGACTGGTGGCCCTGGCGTTCCGCGCGGTGACCGCACCCGACGCCGAACCCGCGCTCGCCGCGGAGGACATGTTCGTTTCGAGCATCTTCGGCGTCGACCTCGGCGAGGGCAGCGACGCCCGGCCGGAACGACTTGTGCGGGTCATCGGCGCGTTGAGCGCGCTCGCCGTGCTCACCCTGGCCGCCAACCACCGGGGGGAGAAGACCACCTGGCGGCCACTGATCGTCGCGACCTGCACCGCCGCGCTCGGCCACGGCCGCGCGGCTCCCCTCACTTCCCAGCAAGACCAGGTGGAGGCCTGATCCCGATGGCACGTCTGTTGTACCGGCTCGGTTTGGCCGCCCAGCGGCGCCGGCTGGCCGTGGTCCTAGTGTGGCTCGCCGTGCTCCTCGCCGCCGGCGTCGGCGCGCTGACCCTGTCCGGGTCCACTTCGAACAGCTTCTCGATCCCCGGCCAGGAATCGACCACGGCGCTGACGAAGATCAAGAGCTTCGGCGGGGGCGGGGCGAGCGCCCAGGTGGTGGTGCAGGCCCCGCCGGGCCAGCAGCTGGTCACGCCGGAGAACGCGCAGGTGGTCGGCGGCCTGGTGGCCGAGCTGAAGCGCCTGCCGGGCGTGCTCGACGCGAGCAACCCGCTCGACCCCGCCGCCCCGGCGGTCAACCCCGACCTGAACACCGCCTACAGCACGGTGACCTACGGCGCGCCGCCCGGTGAGGTCACCGTGGACCAGCAGAACGCCTTGTTCGCCGCGGTGGAGCAGGCGAAGACCGGCGGGTTCGTCACCGAGGTGAAGGGCGAGGCCACCATGGTCGCGCCGCACATCGGCGGCGTGACCGAAGGCCTGGGTGTGGTGCTCGCGCTGGTGATCCTCGCGCTGACCTACGGCTCGCTGGTGGCGGCCGGGATGAACCTGCTGACCGCCTCGGTCGGCGTCGGCATCGGCGTGCTCGGCATCACCATCGCCACCGGGTTCATGGATCTGCAGTCCACCACCTCGGCGCTGGCCGGCATGCTCGGCCTGGCCGTGGGCATCGACTACGCGTTGTTCATCATCAACCGCTACCGGCACGAACTGCGGAAGGGCGCGGACGTGCCCACCGCGATCGCCACGGCGGTCGGCACCGCCGGGTCGGCCGTGGTGACCGCGGGCATCACCGTGGTCATCGCGCTGCTCGGGCTGATCGTGGTGGGCATCCCGTTCCTGACCCAGATGGGTGTGGCCGCGGCCGTCACCATCGTGGTCGCCGTGCTGGTCGCGGTGACGCTGGTCCCGGCGGTGCTCGGCTTCCTCGGCAAGCGCGCCCTGCCGCGCAAGCAGCGTGAGGCACCCGCGGAAACCGAGCCGGAGGGCCGCTTCTACGCGAAGTGGATCGGCACGGTCACCCGCCGCCGGGTCACCGTGCTGTTGCTGGCGATCATCGGCCTGGGCGTGATCGCCGTGCCGTTCGCCTCGATGCGCACCACGCTGGTGCAGATCCCGGCCGCGGACAGCACGCAGGCACGGGCCGAGCAGGTGCTCGGCGACGCCTTCGGGCCCGGCGTCAACGGCCCGCTGATCGTGTTGTTCGAGGGTCCCGGCGCGGTCCAGTCCGCCACCGAGGCGATGGGCCCGATCGACGCGCTCGGCGACACCGCGATCGTCGCCCCGCCGAGGCCGGTCAGCCCCACGGCCGCGCTGCTCACGGTGATCCCGGAATCCGGGCCGACCACCGCGGAAACCGAGCACCTGGTGGAAGAACTGCGTGGTTACCTGTCCGGTCTCGACGGGGTGGAAGCCTCGGTCACCGGCGCGACCGCGGTGAGCGTGGACGTGGCCGTCTCGCTCGACGAGGCGCTGCCGATCTACCTGGTGCTCGTGGTCGGCCTGGCACTGTTGTTGCTGGTGCTGGTGTTCCGCTCGCTGCTGGTGCCGCTGGTCGGGGTGCTGGGCTTCCTGCTCACCGTGGGCGCGTCGCTGGGCGCGACCGTCGCGGTGTTCCAGTGGGGCTGGCTCGCCGACGCGGTCAACCTGGACACGCCGGGGCCGCTGATCAGCCTGACGCCGATCCTGGTGATCGGCATCCTGTTCGGGCTGGCGATGGACTACCAGATCTTCCTGGTGTCGCGGATGCACGAGGCGCACCACCGCGGTGCCGCGCCGCGGGACTCGATCACCACCGGGTTCCGGCAGGCCGCCCCGGTGGTCGTCGCGGCGGCGCTGATCATGTTCTTCGTGTTCGCCGGCTTTGTGCCCGCTGGTGAACCGGCGATCAAGTCGATCGCGTTCGCGCTGGCCATCGGCATCCTGGCGGACGCCTTCGTGGTGCGGATGGTCCTGGTGCCCGCCGCGCTGGCGCTGCTCGGGGAACGCGCGTGGTGGCTGCCTTCGTGGCTGCGGTGGCTGCCGGAGCTCGACGTCGAAGGCACCGAGCTGACCGGCGAACACCCGAAGCGCACCGTCGAAACCCGCGAACCGGCGGACGCGACCCGCTGACGGAGCCTGCTCAGTGACACGAATGTGGCTTTGACACGAATGTGGCTTTGGGGGCCGAATACGCCCCCAAAGCCACATTCGTGTCCAGGGGTCTCGGCACCCCGGTGATGGGCTCGGCGACGACCTTGACAACACGGCGAAAAGCGGCTGAAAATACCCGACAATCGACAAGAGTCCACAAGAGGAAACAGAGGTAGGCCGTGCGGAAGAGCGTCCTTTTCCTGGTCGGCCTGCTGCTCCTCGCCGGTGCGGTACCCGCGGGTGCGACTTCGGCGCCCACGTACTTCAACAGCGCCACCACCCCCGGCGCCGATCCGTTCGTCCACTTCGACCGCGCGAGCGGCTACTACTACGCCTATTCGACCGAGGGCGCGGATCCCGGCTACCACTTCGGCATCTACCGCTCGCCGGACCTGGCCACCTGGGAACACCTGCCCGGCGGCGCGCTCGAAGCGGGTGAGGCTGGGACCTGGGCGCACGACTGGTTCTGGGCGCCGGAGCTGTACCACAACGAACGGACCGGGCTGTACTACCTGTTCTACTCGGGACGGATGAACCGGAACGTCGCCGAACACTTCAAGTACGCGGACTTCGAAGAGCCGTCGAAGGTCGGTGTCGCGGTGGCAGGCTCGCCCGCGGGCCCGTTCCGCGACGTGGGCCCGGGGCCGCTGGACTACCACCCGTTCGACCCGGACTACCACGACGTCAACCTGATCATGGACGCCGCGCAGAAGAAGCCGCCCGCCACGCTGGCCGAGGGCCAGACCGCGCCGCTGGGCACCTACATCCCGTTCATCGACCCCAACGTCTTCTTCGACGCGGACGGCCGGATCTACCTCTACTTCTCGCGCAACGCCTACCGGAACTGGGTGTGGGACACCGATTTCGGCAAGTACGTCGAGGAGTCCAACATCTACGCGGTCGAACTCACCAGCGACTGGTGGCACGACCCGTCCGGCACCACGAAACCGGCGATCGCCCCGTCCTACCGCGACACGAACCTCGATCCGGCGGACCCGCCGGGCACCCGCAAGGACGGCTGGACGCCGATCCTGAACTACGGCTCGGACAAGCAGTCGTGGGAGAACGCGCACGTCGACGACTACGCCAAGACCGGCGGGGAGAAGAAGGACCGGCGGTGGGCCGAAGGTTCGACCACCGTCCGAGCCATCGACGAGCGCGGCAAACCGGTCTACCGCCTGACCTATTCGGCGAACAACTACGAGAACGAGCACTACGGCGTCGGCTACGCGACGGCGGACAGTCCACTCGGGCCGTTCCGCAAGAGCCCGGCGAACCCGGTGCTGTCGCAGGATCCGGCCCAGGGCGTGTACTCGACCGGGCACGGCAGCATCGTCGGCTCGCCGGACGGTTCGGAGGACTTCTACGTCCACCACGGTCGTCCGTCCACTGCGGACACAAGGCGCATCTACAGCTCACGGATGCGGGTGGACGGTGCGCCGGCGATCGACCTGACCACGGCGGATCAGCCGCTGCCCTCGGGTGTCGGCCCGCTGAACCTCCGGCCGGGCGAGCGCTTGCTGCGCCTGCGGCCGGGGGTGCCCGGTGGCACCGACGTCACCGTCCGCAGTGCGCCGGGCGCCGCCTTCGATCTGGCCAACCCGCTGAACCGCTTGCACGCCAAGCTCATCCCGGCGAACGCGGGCGAGGTGACGATCACCGGCGGCCGGGTCGAGGTGACCATGCACCGGCGCGGGGCCGCAGTGCTGGAGATCGGCTACCAGCGCCTGCGCGCCGACCACACCTACGCCGACGTCCCTCGCACGCGGACCACCGTGCCGGTGCTCAGCCGCTGACGAAGTCCCATGAAAGCTCCGGGATCTCGCTAAACTGCCGCCATGGACTTCGAGGAGATCGTGGTCGAAACCGAGCGGCTGGACTTCCCGGCGCTGGCCGCGGGGGACGGGCCGGTGGTGGTGTGCTGGCACGGTTTCCCCGATCACCCGGCCACCTTCGAGCCGCTGGCCGAGCGGCTCGTCGCGGCGGGCAGGCGTGTGGTGCTGCCGTACCTGCGCGGGTTCCACCCCGACACCGCGGACGCGCTGGAGTACGGCGGCAGCCTCACCTTCGCCGCCGACGCGGCGGCCGTGGCCCGCGCGCTCGACCCGGACGGCGTCGACATGATCGGGCACGACGTCGGCGCGGGCATGGTGGGGCGGGTGGCCGCGGTCTGGCCGGAAACCCTGCGCCGGGGCGTGACGATGGCCGTGCCGCCGCCCGCGGCGCTGGAGACCGCGCTGGCCGATCCCGCGCAGCAGCAACGACTGTTCTACCTGTGGTTGTTCACCATCGAAGGCGTCGCCGAGATGGTCCTCCAGCTCGACCGCCGCCTGATCGACTACCTGTGGTCCACGTGGTCACCGGGGTTGACCCCGTCGCCGGAGCACCGGGAGCGCATCCACCGGATGTACGGCGACGAGCGCTACATCGCCAACTCGCTCAAGATCTACCGCGCCAACTTCGACCCCAGCAGGCACGACCCGGCGCTGGCCGAGTTCGGCGGCCGCAGTGAAGCCGCGGCGGGCAAGCCGTTGCTGGTGCTCGCCGGCGCGGACGACGGCTGCATCTCCGCCGAGCACTTCGAACAGGCATACCGCGGACTGGCGCCCGGATCCGACGTGGCGGTGCTCCGGAACGCGGGCCACTTCCTGCACCTGGAACAACCCGATGAGGTGGCGCGGCGGGTGCTGCGCTGGTTCGACTCGATCAGGTGACATCCGGCTGATCCGGCTTCCCCCTGGCGGCACGCGGGTACCTGCCGGTGGTGGAAAGGGGTGCGACATGGCCGACAACGACTATCTCGCCTTCCTGCTGATCGGTGCGCTGATGGTGCTCATCGACGGGCAGATCCTGTACCGCAACGGGCGTCGCTACGCGGCGAACTCCGATGGCGGCTCACCGGCGGACGCCACCATGGCGAGAATGACGGTGATGGTGTTCCACCTGGTGGGGCTGGGGGTGCTGGCCCTGCTGTCGATCGTGGACATCGGCGGACCCGGCGACACCACGGTGTTCATCGGCAAGCTCGGCTTCTTCTTGCTCCTGCTGGCGGCCGCGCACGCGATCACCATCGGCACGCTGTCGCGGCAGCGGCGGGAACGCGAGTTCCAGCAACGCCAGGACCTGCCGCGGCAGGACGTGGTGCGGCAGGAGGTGCTGCGCACCGACGGCGGCGTGGTGGTGCGCCCGGCGGAGGACCACATGCAGCGCCCGGACACCACCGTCACGCCGGTGCCGGGGCAGCCAGGAGCCGATCCGCAGGTGAGCCCGACGCTGGAGCAGCGCGGACCGTATTCGGCCTGACCGGCCGCGCGCTCAGGCCGGGGGCAGGTTGTGGTGCTCCGGCACCGGGGACACCCTCTTGGGCAGGACGCGGTCGAATCGGCGCCGGCCTGCTTCGACGTCGGCCAGTGCGTCGATGAGGGTGGGGTGGGTCGGCAGCACGGTGCTCACCCCGGTCGCCTCCACCACGCGGTTCACCACCGGGCCCCAGGTCACCATCGCCCATGAGACGTTCTCCTCGGCCGCCGCACCCGCTGCCTCCAACAGGGTGGCCAGGCCCGCCGCGCCCAGGAAACCCAGGCCGCGCAGGTCCAGGACGAAGTCTTCCCGTGCCGCGACGCGGTTGCTCAGGAACCGGGCGAGCACCGGCGCGCCGAGACGGTCCACTTCACCGGTCACGCAGCCGATGACCACTCCGCTGCGATGGACGCGGAGATCTACGGAAACACCGCCGGCCGCTGGCAAGGTCTACTCCTCGCGTCTGCCTGTGGGGGAAAATTCCCCGCGCCCGCTCATTATGCTCCAGGCCCCAGAACGTGGCAGGACGAGGGAAGGCTTAGCTTTCTAGTGCATGATCGGGGCCTCGGCCGAGCACGATCGGCAGTGACAACACGAAGGTGCTGCCATCGGGGCTGCTCTCGGCCAGTACCAGATCTCCCCGGTGCGCCCTGGCGATCTCCTTCGAGATGTACAGCCCCAGCCCGGTGCCGCGGTGCGTGCTGCCGAGCCGCTCGAACTTGCCGAAGAGCCGGTCGCGGTGTTCCGGCGCGATGCCGGGTCCTTCGTCGGTCACCGCGATCTCCGCGCGTTCCCCCGCGGTGCGCAGGCTCAGCCGGATCGGGGTGCCCGGCCGGCTGAACTTCGCCGCGTTCGCGAGCAGGTTCGCCAGCAGCCGGGTCGAGCCGCCCTTCTCCACGTACGCCGTGGCACCGAGGCGCAGCGCCTGCTCGGCGACCTGGTCACGGCCGTACCCGGAAACCACGATGACCTTGGTGCCGGGCGAAGCCGCCAGGATCAGCGGCAGGGCCTCGAGTCCGTCCATCCCGGGCATCGCCAGGTCGAGCAGCATCGCGTCCGGCCGCCGGTCACCGGCGATCCGCACCGCCTCGACGCCGTCGGCCACCTCACCGACGACGGTGATGCCCGGCAACGATTCCAGCAGCGCACGCAGGGCGAACCGGACTTCGCGACTGTCGTCGGCGATCACCGCGGTCACCGGCCCCGGTTCCGCCGGTGGCTCGGGCGCGGGCGGTGGTTCGGGCGTCCCGAGCGCGGCGGGTTGCTGCCGCACGAGGTCTCCCGGCGCGATGTCGAGGGTCTCGTGCAGGAGGTCCCGCATGATCTGGCGCGCGGTGTCGAGCGTGCGCTGCAGGATGCGGACGGCACGGGCGGACTCGCCGGAATCCAGTGCGTAGAGGGCGGCCGACAGCCCCTGCACGACGTTGTCGTTGATCTCCAAGGCTTGTTGCCGCCGCTGGTGCTCCTCCCGCAGCTGCCGGGTCGCTTCCTCCGCCTTCTTGCGCTGGGTGATGTCGCGGACCACGGCGACCGCGACCGTGCCGCCGAAGGCACCTTCTGCCGTGGACAGCGGTCGCACCGACACCTCCGCCGGGAACTTTCCACCGTCCTGGCGGTGTCCGGTCAGTTCGATGCCCTGGCACGCCTTGCCGGTGTCGAGATCCGGCAGCAGCAGGCCGATCCGCTCGCCGGTGAGCCTGCCGAACAGCTCGGCCGCGCGTTCGTTGACCAGGGTGACCGTGCCCGCGGCGTCGAAGCCGACGATGGCGTCGGTGACCGAATCGAGCAGGATCCGGGTTTCCGCCGCCGCCGTCCTGGCCGCGGTGATGTCCTGCGCGGTGCCGACCATCTTCCGCGCGGTGCCGGAGTCGTCGACCATCACACGGGCGCGGCGATTGAGCCAGCGCACCGTCCCGTCCGGCCACACCACGCGGTGCGCCAGTTCGGTGTCGAGGTGGTCCCGCAGGGCCTGCTCGTTCACCGCGGCGACCTCCGCGCGGTCGTCGGGGTGCACGTGCTCGAGGAAGGTGCCGTAGTCGAGCGCGCGTGAGCGCGGGGCCATGCCGTAGAGCCGGTACATCTGATCGCTCCAGACGACCTCGCCGGTGGCCAGATCGCGTTCCCAGCTGCCGACCTGGCCGACCCGTTCGGCTTCGGTGAACATCGCCGTGCGTTCGGTGACCTCGACTTCCAGTTCGGCGCCTACGAGCCGGCTGACCGCGGTCGCCGCGCGTTGTTCGGCCGCGGCCGCGGCGAGCAGGAGCCCGGTCAGCACGAGCGCGCCGTTGAACGACTGCAGCAGCACCATCCGGTTGAGCAGCGCCTGCCCGGCGAACGGTCCCGCGCCGAGCGTGGCGGCGACGGTGGTGCCGGTGGTGGCGATGACCAGGCAGGGGGAGACCACGGCGAGGCCGAGGCGCCAGGCGCTCCAGATCACCACCGGGAAGATGATGAACAGCCACGGCACCTGACCACTCGCGACCGCGATCGCCAGCGCCAGCGTGCCCCCGGTCAGCACGGCGGCCTTGAACCAGTGCGCGGTGGTGATCTCGCGCCAGCGAACGCGGTGCACGCGCAGGAGCAGCAGCAGCGCGGGCGCGAAGACCAGCACGCCGGTCGCGTCGCCCGCCCACCACACGGACCAGGCGGCGAGGAGTTGTTCGGGCTGGAGGGCGTCCGCGAGCACGAGAACCCCGGCGCCCACAGTCGCGCTGATCGCCATGCCGCCGAGCGCGCCGAACACGAGCGCGGTGACGTCGCGCAGGCGGGCCAGATCCGTCTGGAACCCGGCGCGGCGCAGGAGCACCACGGCCACCACCGGCGCCGCCGTGGCCCCGGCGCCGATGACGATCACCGCGAGCGGGGACGGCCCGAGCGGCAGGTTGGCAGCGACCGAGCCGAGGAGCACGCCGGGCCACAGCCGCAACCCGAAGCGCAGCAACGCGGCCAGCGCCAGCCCGGTCGACGGCCACAGCGGGGCCACCTGGCCGCGCACCAGCGCGAACTCCAGGCCGAGGCGGGCCCCGAGGTAGTAAGCCCCGGCCAGCGCGAACACGGCGGCGGCCCACCGGACAGATCGTTGCTGCATCACCAGCGACGCTAACCGCGCCACCGACCGCGAACCAGAGGCCAAAGACCCACCCCGTCCGTGGAGCCCCGTGGCGTCGGTGGCCTTCGTGGGCCCGGGGAAGTGCCGTGAATGTGGCTTTCACGGCGGATTCGGCCGTGAAAGCCACATTCACGGCACCAGCCATCCCTCCACGGTCCCGAGCCCTGACCACACCGGCCCCCCAACGAAGCCAGACCGCACCGCGAGGTCGCGCCGGTCAACGGGCAGGGGCACGCCGGGCCGCCCAACGGCCCGGCGTGCCCCTGCCCGTTGACCGGATCCCAGCGACCTCGCCCGCCGCGCCGAAGGCACGGCCAACACCATGGTCTAGACCACTCGAATGCCGGTACGCCCGGTGCCGGGCTGGTGGTTATCGTGGGCGGACGGCCGTGTTCTCGCTGTGGCAACGACGCTTAGAGGGAGCTGCGTATGTTCGGTCGTAGATCACGTGTGTTCGCGGTCGCCTTGGCGGCACTGCTGACCGCGCCGCTGGCGGTGCTGGGTCCCGCGGCGGGCGCCGCCGTGCAGGCGGAGGTCTGTGCGGTGAAGTCCAAGCCGGCGGGCAAGGTGCTGCAGGGGTACTGGGAGAACTGGGACGGGGCCTCGAACGGCGTGCACCCGCCGCTCGGCTGGATCCCGATCACCGACTCCCGCATCCGCGCGCACGGCTACAACGTGCTCAACGCGGCGTTCCCGGTCATCCTCTCCGACGGCACCGTGCTGTGGCAGGACGGGATGGATTCGACGGTGAAGGTGGCCACGCCCGCGGAGATGTGCGCGGCCAAGGAAGCCGGGGCCACCATCCTGATGTCGATCGGCGGCGCGACCGCGGGCATCGACCTGAACTCCAGCGCGGTGGCGGACCGGTTCGTCGCCACGATCGTGCCGATCCTGAAGAAGTACAACTTCGACGGCATCGACATCGACATCGAGACCGGGCTGGTGGGCAGCGGGAAGATCGGCACACCGTCGGCGTCGCAGGCGAACCTGATCCGGATCATCGACGGCGTGCTGGCGCAGATGCCCTCGAACTTCGGGCTCACCATGGCCCCGGAAACCGCCTACGTCACCGGCGGCAGCGTGGTCTACGGCTCGATCTGGGGCGCGTACCTGCCGATCGTGAAGAAGTACGCGGACAACGGCAGGCTGTGGTGGCTGAACATGCAGTACTACAACGGCAGCATGTACGGCTGCGCCGGTGACTCCTACCAGGCCGGGACCGTGCAGGGGTTCACCGCGCAGACGAACTGCCTGAACCAGGGACTGGTGGTGCAGGGCACCACGATCCGTGTGCCCTTCGACAAGCAAGTACCGGGGTTGCCCGCGCAGCCGGGCGCCGGGGGTGGGTACATGTCCACCGGACTGGTCGCGCAGGCGTGGAACGCTTACTCCGGCGGCCTGAAGGGGCTGATGACCTGGTCGGTCAACTGGGACGGTTCGAAGAACTGGACCTTCGGGAACAACGTCAAGGCGCTGCAGGGCCGCTGAGTCCACTGTGTCCACTCTGGAAGGGCCTCCGTCGCGCTCACGCTTGTGACCGCGACGGAGGCACCTCGCTACGGCGTGCGGGTGAACGCCGCGCCCCGGACGAGGTTTCGCCTACGGGGACGGTGGATCCGGCGCCGCACGTCCCTCACATAGCTGAATTCGCATACCACTCTGTGAGCGGTGTGCCGCACACCGTCACCTTCCTACCCTGGAAACCGCTCCGGGATCCGGACTAGGGAAGGTGGTTCGCCATGGGTGGATGCAACTGCTGCAGCTCCTGCACCGGCGCCAGCTGCGGCTGCTGCGGAAGCTGCGGCTGATCGGCCGGTCACCGCTATGAGTGGGGCCACGCCCCACTCGTAGCGTTCGTTCAGAGGCGTTCCTGGAGAGCTTCGGCGGCGGCCAGTAGATCCGCTGCCCACCGCGCCCCCGGTTTGCGCCCTATGCGCTCGATCGGCCCGGAGACCGACACCGCGGCGACCACCGTGCCCGCGGAATCCCGTACCGGCGCCGAGACGCTCGCCACACCCGGCTCCCGTTCGGCCACGCTTTGCGCCCAGCCGCGCCGCCGGACCTCCAGCAGCGTCCGTTCCCCGTAGACCGCGTCGGTCAGGATCGCGCGCTGGGTGTGCGGATCCGACCACGCCGCGAGGACTTTCGCGCCGGAGCCGGCCGTCATCGGCAACCGTGAGCCGATCGGCACGGTGTCGCGAAGGCCACTCGGCGGCTCCGCGGTCGACACGCAGATCCGCTGCACCCCGTCCCGGCGGTAGAGCTGCACGCTCTCGCCGGTGATGTCCCGCAGCTTCGGCAACACCGAGCTGGCCGCGTCGAGCAGTGGATCCGTTGTGCCACCGGCGAGTTCGGCCAGCGCCGTGCCCGGGCGCCAGCGCCCGTCCGGCCCGCGCCGGAGCAACCGGTGCACTTCCAGCCCGACCGCCAGCCGGTGCGCCGTCGCGCGCGGAAGGCCCGTCCGGCTGCAGAGTTCGGCGAGCCCGCAGGGATCTTCGGCGACCGCCTGCAGCACGGCCACCGCCTTGTCCAGGACTCCGATACCGCTATGCTGTCCCACAGCGCGATACTATCTTCCCGCAGTTTGGGAAGTCCAGATCCTGGGAAAATCCCGGTAACGTCTCATGGGAGGTGCCCTGATGGTGCAAACACGGGGCCGCACGCTGGCGGAAAAGGTGTGGGACGCACATGTGGTGCGCCGCGGCGAAGGAGCCGAGCCGGACCTGCTCTACATCGATCTCCACCTGGTGCACGAAGTCACCAGCCCGCAGGCCTTCGACGGCCTCCGGCTGGCGGGCCGCCCGGTGCGCAGGCCCGACCTGACCATCGCCACCGAGGACCACAACGTGCCAACGGTCGACATCGACCTGCCGATCGCCGATCCGGTGTCCCGGACCCAGGTCGACACGCTTCGCCGCAACTGCAAGGAGTTCGGCGTCCGGCTGCACCCGATGGGCGACGCGGAACAGGGCATCGTGCACGTCATCGGCCCGCAGCTCGGGCTGACCCAGCCGGGCATGACGGTGGTCTGCGGCGACAGCCACACCTCCACCCACGGCGCGTTCGGCGCGATGGCCTTCGGCATCGGCACCTCGGAGGTCGAGCACGTGCTGGCCACCCAGACGCTGCCGCTGCGTCCATTCAAGACGATGGCGATCAACGTCGACGGCGAACTGCGCCCCGGTGTGACCGCGAAGGACGTCATCCTCGCGGTGATCGCCAAGATCGGCACCGGCGGCGGGCAGGGCTACGTGCTCGAGTACCGCGGCAGCGCGATCGAGGCGCTGTCCATGGAAGCCCGGATGACGGTCTGCAACATGTCCATCGAAGCCGGGGCGCGGGCCGGGATGATCGCACCGGACGAGGTGACCTTCGCCTACCTCAAGGGCCGCCCGCACGCGCCGCAGGGTGCCGACTGGGACGCCGCGGTGGCCGAATGGCGCGAGCTGAAGACCGACGAGGGCGCCGAGTTCGACGCCGAGGTCCACCTCGACGCCGCCACGCTGACCCCGTTCGTGACCTGGGGAACCAACCCGGGACAGGGCCTGCCGCTGAGTGACGCGGTGCCCGACCCCGAGCTGATCGCCGACGAGAACGAGCGCTTCGCCGCCGAGAAGGCCCTGTCCTATATGGACCTCAAGCCGGGCACCCCGCTGCGGGAGATCCCGGTGGACACCGTCTTCCTCGGCTCGTGCACGAACGGCCGGATCGAGGACCTGCGGGCCGCCGCCGAGGTGCTGCGAGGGCACAAGGTGGCCGACGGCGTGCGGATGCTGGTGGTGCCCGGCTCGATGCGGGTGCGCCAGGCCGCCGAAGCCGAAGGGCTGAACGAGATCTTCACCGACGCCGGTGCCGAGTGGCGCCAGGCGGGCTGCTCGATGTGCCTGGGCATGAACCCGGACCAGCTCAAGCCGGGGGAGCGCAGCGCGTCGACCTCCAACCGGAACTTCGAGGGCAGGCAGGGCAAGGGCGGCCGGACGCACCTGGTCTCGCCGCTGGTGGCCGCCGCGACCGCCGTGCGGGGCACGCTCTCCTCTCCGGAGGACCTGGCTCCCGCCACCGCCGGTACCGCCCGGTAACCCTCCCCGACACCCCCGGATCAGGAGTCATCCCATCATGGACCCCTTCACCACCCACACCGGCGTCGGCGTGCCGCTGCGCCGGTCCAACGTGGACACTGACCAGATCATCCCGGCCGTCTACCTCAAGCGCGTGACCCGCACCGGCTTCGAGGACGGCCTGTTCGCCGCCTGGCGCTCGGACAGCGAGTTCGTGCTCAACCAGGAGCCCTTCCGGGCGGGCAGCGTGCTGGTCGCCGGGCCGGACTTCGGCACCGGCTCCTCCCGTGAGCACGCGGTCTGGGCGCTGATGAACTACGGCTTCCGCGTGGTCATCTCCGCCCGGTTCGCCGACATCTTCCGCGGCAACTCCGGCAAGCAGGGCCTGCTGGCCGCCCAGTGCGAGCAGGCGGACGTCGAACTGCTCTGGAAGCTGCTCGAGAACGACCCCGGCACGGAGGTCACCGTGGACCTCCAGGAGAAGACCGTGCGGGCCAAGGACTTCACCGCGCCCTTCACGATCGACGACTACACCCGCTGGCGGCTGCTCGAGGGGCTCGATGACATCGCTCTCACCCTGCGACACGCCGATGAGATCGATTCGTTCGAATCCGTCCGGCCCCCCTGGAAGCCGGTGACCACCCCGGTACCCGGCTGAGCTGCGGGAATTCCCTGCTCAACAAGGGAATCCAGGCCCTGCCGGACCCCCTTCCACCCGTGCCGAACGGCCCCGGACAGCCCCGATGAGGGTCCCTCCACCGGCGGAACCGCCGCCGATACAAGGGAAAAATTCCGCGTGCCGTTTGGAATTTGTGCTGCATTGGTAATACCGTGTGCGCAAGTCGGCCGAAGGAGGCCGTGTACGGATAGTTCTTCTTGGAGGACCGGAATGGCCAACAAGGCCCAGCTGATCGAGGCGCTGTCGGAGCGCCTGGGCGACAAAAAGGTTGCATCGGAAGCGGTCGACGGTCTCGTCGACATCATCATCCGGACGGTCAACAAGGGCGAGAAGGTGAACATCACCGGCTTCGGGGTGTTCGAGAAGCGCGCCCGCGCCGCCCGCACCGCGCGGAACCCGCGTACCGGTGAGACGGTCCGCGTCAAGAAGACCAACGTGCCCGCCTTCCGCGCCGGCACGACCTTCAAGGACGTGGTGAGCGGCGCGAAGAAGCTGCCGAAGGTCACCGCCGCCGCCAAGCGCGCCACCACGGGCACCCGGGCCGCCGCGGGCACCACCACCCGCGCGACCACGACCCGGGCGACGGCCAGCCGTCCCAGCACCACCCGCAGCACCACGACTCGCACGCGCGCCACCACCACGCGCAGCACCGCCGCGAGCCGTACCGCTGCCAAGGCGGCGCCGAAGACGGCTGCCAAGGCCACCACGGCCAAGGCGACCACGGCGAAGAAGACCACCGCCAAGGCCGCCGCGCCGAAGGCCGCCGCGAAGGCGACGACCGCCAAGGCCACCACCGCCGCCAAGGCAGCGCCGAAGGCCGCCGCCGCGAAGAAGACCACCGCGGCCAAGCGCACCACCGCCGCGAAGAAGAAGTAGTTCGCGACGAGGGTTCGTCCCAGCGGTACCCACGGCAGGGCCCCGTGCTCGACGGCACGGGGCCCTGCCGTGTCCGCGTCCGCGACGGTGGTGCGCCACCTCACCCCCGCTCGCTAGAGTCGGGAGTCGCGGTGCGCGACCGCGGACCCGGAGGAGGTAGCCGTCATCGAAATCGGGCTGCTGGGCTCGTTCGAAGCCACGATCGGCGGTGCGCCGGTCTCCCTCACCAGTGCCCGTCAGCGGGCACTGCTCGCCGGGCTCGCGCTGTCCGCGGGCCGCCCGGTCTCGATCGACTCGCTGGCCCGGTTCGTCTGGGGCGAAAGCCTGCCCGCGCGGGTGCGCGGCAGCCTGCACACCTACGTGATGCGCCTGCGCCGCCTGATCGGCGAAGACACCGTCGCCACCGCACCGGACGGCTACCGGCTCGTCATCGAACCCGACCGGGTGGACGCACTGCGGTTCCTCCGGTTGCTCGACACCGCGGTGGAACAACCCGATCCGGCCGCCGAACGGCACTCGCTCGGCGAAGCTCTGGCACTGTGGCGCGGCACCCCGTTGGAAGGTGTCGGCTCGCCCGCGCTCGCCGAGGATTGGGCGCCACTGCTCACCGAACGGTATCTGCTCGCGGTGGAACGGCGGATCGATCTCGACGCCGCCGCCGGTGACGATCCCGATCTCGCCGCGGAACTGACCGAATTGATCGCCCGTTATCCGTTGCGCGAGTCGTTGTGGGAACGGCTCGTGGTGGAACTGGCGCGCACCGGCCGCCGCGCCGAAGCGCTGGCCAGATACGCGAAACTGCGGGAACTGCTCGCCGAGGAGCTGGGGGTGGAGCCGGGAGCGCGGTTGCGCCGCCTGCACCTGGAACTGCTCTCCGCGGGCACCGAAGCACCGGCGGCACCGGCCGTGCGCGACGAAGTGCCGCGGCAGTTGCCGTTCGACGTCACCCGCTTCACCGGCCGCGATGCCGAACTGGCCGAACTGGACGAGTTCCTCGCCGGGCAGCACGAACGGTCCACCGCCATCGCGGTGATCGAAGGCGCGGCGGGCGTCGGCAAGACCTCGCTCGCCGTGCACTGGTCCCACCGCGTGCGCGAACGCTTCCCCGACGGGCAGCTGTTCCTCGACCTGCGCGGGCATTCGGCGGACACCCCGGCCACCCCGGACGCGGCACTCGGCCGGTTCCTGCGGGCGGTCGGCGTGGCGGCCGAGGCGATCCCTTCCACAGTGGAGGAACGCTCGGCGATGCTGCGCAGCAGGCTGGCGGGCGCCCGGATGCTGATGCTGCTGGACAACGCGCACGACGCGGACCAGGTCCGCCCGCTGCTGCCGGGGTCGGGGAACCTCGTGGTGGTCACCAGCCGCAGCCAGTTGCGGGGCCTGGTGGCTCGTGAGGGCGCGCACCGGCTCGCGCTGGGGTCACTGGACCGGCGGGGCGCCACGGCGCTGCTGGCGGGCAGTGTGGGGCACGCGCGGCTGGCCGCCGAACCCGACGCGGTGGCCGAACTGGCGGACCTGTGCGGCAGGCTGCCGCTCGCACTGGCGCTGGCGGGCGAACGGGTGTCGCGTTTCGGCGGCATGTCCATCGCCGGCGTCGTGGAGGAACTCCGTGACCAGCGGTCGCGTCTGGACACCCTGCGGGACCCGCACGACGCCGGCACCGATCTGCGTGCCGCGTTCTCGTGGTCCTACAAGGCGCTGCGCCCGGACGCGGCGCGGCTCTTCCGCTTGCTCAGCCTGCACCCGGGTGTGGACATCAGCCTGCCCGCCGCCGCGGTGCTCGGCGGCCGTCCGGTCCGCGAAACCCGGGATCTGCTCGACCAGCTCGCGTCGGCGCACCTGCTCAACCAGCCGCGCGCCGATCGCTACCAGTTCCACGACCTGCTGCGGGTCTACGCCACCGAACGGCTGGAGGAGACCGAAAGCCCCGCGGAACAGGCGGAGTGCTTCAGCAGGCTGCTCGACTGGTACCTCTGCACGGCCGCCGAAGCCAACAGCCAGGTGCGGCCGGACCTGCTCACCGAGGACGTGGTGCTGCCGGAACTCGTCGGCCCCGAGGTGCACTTCGCCGACCGCGCCGCCGCGACCGCCTGGTACATCGGCGAACGGTCCACGCTGACCGCACTGGTGATCGCGGCGACCCGGCGCGGGTGGTCGACGCGCACCTGGCAGCTCAGCTGGCTGCTGCGCGGGTTCAACGCGGAGCGGCATGACATCGATGACTGGATCGTGACCGCACGCCACGCGGTGGAGGTCGCCGAGGCCGCGCACGACCGGATCGGACTGCAGTACGCCGCGAACAACCTGGGTACGGCGCTGCTGCGGGCCTCCCGCACCGACGAGGCACTGGCCGCGCTGGAACAAGGGCTCGCGGCGGCACCGGAAGGCGGGAACGCGCTCAGCGTCGCCATCCTGAGCAACCTCGCCGGGGCCTACTACCTGCGTGAGGAGTACGAGGAGTCCTACCGCTACAGCTCCGAAGGCGTCGAGGCCGCGCGCCGGTCCGGGCAGCAGACCTACCTGGCGCACGCGGAACTGAACCTGAGCGCCAGTTGCATCGGGCTGGGCAAGTTCGACGACGCCGCCCAGCACGCGCTGAACGCGGAGCACGCCTTCCTCGCCATCGGCGACGAGTACCACTCCGCGCTGGCGAAGGGGAACTTCGCCGAGGCGCTGGGGCGGGTCGGCCGGTTCGACGAGGCGATGGAGCACGCCCTGCGCGCACTGGGCGCGCTGCGGGAGATGGACGCCGACTACGGCACCATCGACGTCCTCATCACCCTCGGGCAGATCCAGCGGGCGATGGGGGAGGACGACGGCGCTCGCGGCTACTGGTCGGCGGCGGTGGAAACCTGCCGCCGGTTGAACGACCCGCGCACCGCCGACGTGCAGGAACTGCTCGACGAACTCGGCGGCTGACCGGGACGGGATGCGCCGCACCCCTAGACCGTCGCATCCCGCCCGGCAACGGGCGCGGAAACGAGTAGACCAGGGTGGGCTTTCAGGTCGCTGTCACTCGCCTTTCGCGCTGTTCAACGGCGACGGTGAGGGCAACTGGCTGGCGAAGTAGGTCGCCGCGGCCAGGCGCGGGCCCTCGTTCCCGGACGGCGGCCGGAAGCTGAGCAGCCACAGTGAACCCTTCTTCGCCGGCGCGGGCCGCCGCCGCTGCTCCGATTCGGTGACGTGGCTGCGCAGTTCCAGTGCGACCCCGTCGCGTTCGGCCAGTTGGGTCACCAGATCCGGGATCACCCCGCCCTGGCTGCAGAGCAGCGGCGTGCCGCCGTCCCCGACGACGGCGAGGAACCGTGCCAGCCCGAGCACCGGATCGGCCCAGTAGCCCTCTTCGGAGAGCAGGTGCTCCTGCGACACCTCGATCCCGAGGTCCTCGGCCACCTTCGCGACCGTCTGCACGCACCGCAGGCGCGGCGCGGAAAGCACGCGCGTCGGGCCGAACAGGGTGGTCACCGCGCGGATGCCGTCGGACTGGCGCAGTCCCGCGTTGGACAGCGGGCGCAGGTCGTCGTCGCCGGTCCACTCGTCACGCTTGCCCGCCTTGGCGTGGCGGACCAGGAGCACGGTGGTCAGGTCGGCGGGCAGCGCGCAGAACTCGCGCAGCGTCTCCACATCGCCGCGGCGGTGGAAGATCGCCTCCGCTTCGGGCGGGCTCAGCCAGCGCAGTTCGTCCACCTCGTCGTTCGGGGTGAACTCCCCGCTCGCCACGCGCGCGCTGAAGTAGTCGACGGTCTTGCCGACCGTGCCGCCGTCCGGTCCGGGCACCCCGTAGGCCACCTGCTTGAGGAAGCGGCCGAGGACCACCCGGAAACCGGTCTCCTCGTGGACTTCGCGCACCGCCGCGGCCACCGTGGTCTCGCCGGGGTCGAGTTTGCCCTTGGGCAGCGACCAGTCGTCGTAGCGCGGCCGGTGCACCACCGCGATCTCCGGTGCGCCGTCCGGACCCGGCCGCCACAGCACCGCGCCCGCGGCGCGGACCTTCGTCTCTTCGTCGTTCAACCGTTCGCCTTGTGCTTGGAGATCAGCTCCACCTGGTGGTCCCGGACCTCGGAGTCGTCGGACGGGGACGGGGCCCACTCACCGGTCGCGGTGAGCACCCAGCAGCGCGTGCTGGGATCGAGGGCGGAGTTGAAGATCTCGTCGAGTTGCCGGGCCAGCTTGGGTTCCTTGACCCGCACCAGCGCTTCGATCCGGCGGTCGAGGTTGCGGTGCATCATGTCGGCGCTGCCGATCCAGTAGCTGTCGCCACCGCGGAAGTGCAGCATCCGCGAGTGCTCCAGGAACCGGCCGAGGATCGAGCGGACCCGGATGTTCTCGCTCAGCCCCTTCACCCCCGGCTTGAGCGAGCAGATCCCGCGCACCACCACGTCGACCTCGACCCCGGCCCGCGACGCCTGGTACAGCGCGTCGATGACCTGTTCGTCGACGAGCGAGTTGCACTTGATCCGCACCCCGGCAGGCCGTCCGGCGCGCGCGTGCTCGATCTCCGCGGTGATGTCGCGCAGGATGCCCCGCCGTATCCCGTTCGGCGCGGTGAGGATGTTGCGGAAGGTGTCCTGCCGCGAATACCCGGTGAGCACGTTGAACAGGTCGGTCAGGTCCGCGCCGATGCTCGGGTCGGCGGTGAGCAGCCCGAGGTCCTCGTACAGCCGCGCGGTCTTCGGGTTGTAGTTGCCGGTGCCGATGTGGCAGTAGCGGCGGATGGTCGAGCCCTCCTGCCGCACCACCAGCGCGGTCTTGCAGTGCGTCTTGAGGCCCATCAGCCCGTAGACCACGTGCACGCCGGCGCGTTCCAGCGTGCGGGCCCAGGTGATGTTGGCCTGCTCGTCGAAGCGCGCCTTGATCTCCACCAGCGCCACCACCTGCTTGCCGGCTTCGGCGGCGTCGACGAGCGCGTCCACGATCGGCGAGTCACCGGAGGTGCGGTACAGCGTCTGCTTGATCGCCAGCACCTTGGGATCGGCGGCGGCCTGCTCGACGAAGCGCTGCACGCTGGTGGAGAACGAGTCGTACGGGTGGTGCACCAGCACGTCGCCCTCGCGCAGGGTGGCGAACACGCTCTTCGGCGTCTCGCGCTCGCCGAAGGCCGGGTGCGTCGCGGGGACGAAGGTCGGGTACTTCAGCTCCTTGCGGTCCACGGTGGACAACTGGTGCAGGCAGGTCAGGTCGAGCAGACCCGGCACCTCGACCACGTCACGCGGGTCCACCTCCAGTTCGCGGAGCAGGAGTTCGAGCATGTGCTCGCTCATGTCCTGCGCCACCTCGAGGCGGACCGGCGGGCCGAACCGGCGCTGGGCCAGTTCGCGTTCGAGCGCTTGCAGGAGGTCCTCGTCGCGGTCCTCCTCGACCTCGAAGTCGGCGTTGCGGGTGATCCGGAACACGTGGTGCTCGGTGACCTCCATGCCGGTGAACAACTCGCCGAGGTGCGCCGAGATCAGTTCCTCCAGCGGCAGGAAGGTCGCCTCGCGGCGCTCCCGCTGGGGTTCCACCCGGATCAGCCGGGGCACGTTGCTCGGCACCTTGACCCGCGCGAAGCGCTCGGTGCCGCCCTCCGGATCGCGCACGGTCACCGCGAGGTTGAGCGAGAGGCCGGAGATGTAGGGGAACGGGTGCGCCGGGTCGACCGCCAGCGGGGTCAGCACCGGGAAGATCTGGTCGGTGAAGTAGTTGGACAGCCGCAGCTGGTCCGGTCCGTCCAAATCGGACCAGCTGACGATCCGGATGCCCGCGGCGGCCAGCTCCGGGCGCAGCTCGTCCTCGAAGGCGCCGGTGTGCCGTTCCACCAGGTCCTGGTTGCGCTTGGCGATGTAGGCCAGCTGCTCGCGCGGGGTGAGCCCGTCCGCGCTGCGCACCGAGAGGCCGGTCTCGTCGCGGCGCTTCAGCCCGGCCACCCGGACCATGTAGAACTCGTCCAGATTGGACGCGAAGATGGCGAGGAACTTGGTCCGCTCGAGCAGCGGCTGCGAGTCGTCCTCGGCCAGCGCCAGCACGCGGGCGTTGAAGTCCTGCCACGACAGCTCGCGGTTGAAGTAGCGGTCGTCGGGGAGCGCGTCGGCGGCCAGCCGCGCCACCGCGGTGACCGCGGGCGGCGCCGAGGGCACCCCGTGTTTCTCCTGCGCCGTCAGTGCGGCGTCGGGACGGGCCCGGCGCAGGTCCGGAGGGGCGGGCGGGGGGTTCAGCGGCTCACTCACACCCTGCATTCTTCCGTACTCGGCGGCGTCCTGCGCGTACCGCGATCTACGCCACGGTGAATTCCTTCAGCTCAGGCAGCACGCTTCGCCCAGCAGGGTCGAGGTGCGCCAGCCGAGCCCGAGCCTCCGGACGTGGGCGAGGTCGGCGGCGGTGTCCACGTCGCTGCGCAGCGAGGGCGCCGCGACGTCCAGCGGTACCGCCCCGGAGGCGGTGTGCGCCAGCGCCGAGCCGGTGCCGAAGTGCGGGTCCAGCGGTTCGCCGGGGGCCGCGACCAGCAGCGTTGTCCCGGTGCCCTGTCGATCGGCGACGAAGGCGCGCCGGTCGGCGGCGGCGCCGAGCGCCATGGCCAGCTCGTCCGGGCGCAACGCGGGGAGGTCGGCCTGCAACGCGGCCACCACCCCGCCCGGCTCGGCCCCGCGCAGGATCGCTTCACCCCGGCGCAGCGCGGTGTTGAGCCCGCGCACCCCGGCGTCGCCGACCACCTCGACGCCGAGCCGGTGCAGGCTGGTCAGCGCGAGCGGGTCGGCCGCGACCACCAGCACCCGGCGGACGCCGTTCGCCGCGGTCGCCGCGGCCAGGGTGTCGGCGGCCAGCGCGAGCACCAGCTCGGCGTGCGTGTCGTCGTCGTGGATGTCGTCCAGCGCGCCGCGGAGCCGGGACTTGCCCAGGCTGGGCTGTTTCAACGGGACGATCAGGTCCACCTCGCGTGCCACGCCCTCCTTTGTACTCCGGCTGCTCCCCACCCGCCCTAGGTCTGTGACATCGCGGGGGGCAGGATCAGCGTGGGCAACCGAGCGAGGAGGAGTTTTGGCCGATCGGGAAAAGGGCGGTTTCTGGGTGGGGACCGCCGCGGCGCTGTTCTACCCGATGACCCTGCTCGGCAGGCGGGACTACCGGCACGCGGAGCGCATCCCCCGCCGCGGGGGCGCCCTGCTGGTGCTCAACCACATCTCACACCTCGACCCGGTGGTCGACGCGGTGCTGGTGCACCGCAACAAGCGGGTGCCGCGGTTCATGGCGAAGGAGAGCCTGACCCGCACCCCGCTGCTCGGCAAGATCCTGGTCGAATCGGGCGGCATCCCGGTCTACCGCGGCTCGTCCAGCGCCGGTGACAGCCTGCGGGCCGCGCACCAGGCGCTGCGCGAGGGCAAGGTGGTGGTGATCTACCCCGAGGGCACGATCACCAGGGACCCGGCCGCCTGGCCGAAGCGCTCCTACACCGGCGCGGCCCGGTTGGCGCTGGAGAACGACGTGCCGGTGATCCCGATCGCGCGGTGGGGCACCCACGAGATCCTCAACGGCTACGACAAGAAGTTCCGGCCGTTCCCGCGCAAGCACGTGATCCACTCGGTCGGCGAGCCGATCGACCTGTCCGCCTACCGCGGCCGCCCGCTCGGCGCGAAGGTGCTGCGTGACGTGACCGACGTGATGATGGCCGAGGTCGTGGACCTGCTGTGCGAAGTACGAGGCGAGCGGCCGCCGGTGCGCCCGGCGACCGAGGACGGGGACTGAGATGGACCTGCAGCGGGTCACCGTGCTCGGCGCGGGTTCCTGGGGCACCACCTTCGCCAAGGTGCTCGGCGACGCCGGGCGTGACGTGACGATCTGGGCGCGGCGGCCCGAGGTCGCCGCGGAGATCTCCGACGCCGGGACGAACGGCGGGTACCTGCCGGGTGTGGCACTGCCGTCGCGTGTCACCGCCACCGCCGACCCGGCCGCGGCGCTGGACGGCGCCGAAGTCGTGGTCCTGGCCGTGCCCAGCCAGAGCCTGCGGGCGAACCTGACCGCGTGGCGCGGCCTGCTGCCGCCCGAGGCGATCCTGGTCAGCCTGGCCAAGGGCGTGGAACTGGGCACGCTGAAGCGGATGAGCGAGGTGATCACCGAGATCGCCGGGGTGCCGGACGGTCAGGTGGTGGTGGTCTCCGGGCCGAACCTGGCGAAGGAGATCGCGCAGGAGCAGCCGTCGGCGGCGGTGGTCGCCTGCGCCGACCACGAGCGCGCGGTGGCCGTGCAGCGGGCGTGCTTCACCGGCTACTTCCGGCCCTACACCAACACCGATGTGGTGGGCTGCGAGCTGGGCGGGGCGTGCAAGAACGTGATCGCGCTGAGCTGCGGCATGGCCGCGGGCCTCGGTTTCGGCACCAACACCATGGCGACGCTGATCACCCGCGGGCTGGCCGAAACCGCGCGGCTGGGCGTGAAACTGGGTGCCGATCCGCTGACCTTCGCCGGCCTGGCCGGGGTGGGCGACCTGGTCGCGACCTGCTCCTCACCGCTTTCGCGGAACCGGACCTTCGGGGAACGGCTGGGGCGGGGCGAGTCGGTCGCGCAGGCACAGGAGTCGGTCGGCGGACAGGTGGCCGAGGGCGTGAAGTCCTGCACCTCCATCCGGGACCTGGCGTCCGGCCTCGGCGTCGACATGCCGATCACCGACGCCATGCACCGCGTCTGCCACGAAGGCGGCGACCCCCGCCGCCTGGGTGCCGAACTGCTGGGCCGGGACCGCAAACACGAATGGTCGTGAACCGGTGCCCATGGGGTGAGACCGGTTGACCGCGGGGGCGGCGGCCTGCTTCGCTGCTGGGTGTGTTGATGCGTGAGACGAACGTGCGAGCCAGCCGCCAAGGCCAGCCCCGTGTCTTCTCGCTGTGTCCGTGTTGTTGCCGCTGAAGCCGAACCCAGCCGCCACAACACTCATAAAGGACAAAACACCATGTTCGCCGTTCCGGACAACACCGTCGCCCTGGTCGAGAACGTTGTTCAGCAGCGTCACCCCGTGCGGGTCGCGCTCGAGTACGCCCACGACCGCGACCGCTGGCGCCACCTCCTGCGCTACGACCCCGACCAGCGGTTCTCCGCCCTCATCGCCAGTGACGGCGAGCAGGAGATCTGGCTGATGAGCTGGCTCCCCGGCCAGGAGACCGACCTGCACGACCACGTCGAGTCGACCGGTGCCTTCACCGTCGTCTCCGGCTCGCTGACCGAGACCGTCAGCCGGACGGCCGCCGACGGGCGCGTGGTCACCGAGGTGCACCCGCTGGTCGCCGGCCAGTCGCGGGTGTTCGCCCCCGGCTACGTGCACCACGTCCACAACCCCGGCGGCGACCCCGCGATCAGCGTGCACGTCTACCGCTCCGGCGGCCGGGCCATGCGCAGCTACCGCCCCGGCTTCGTCGACGGGCCCACCCGCTCCGCCACGTGAGCGGGCACCGGGACC
Source organism: Saccharothrix sp. AJ9571 (assembly GCF_021725495.1). Classification (NCBI taxonomy): domain Bacteria; kingdom Bacillati; phylum Actinomycetota; class Actinomycetes; order Pseudonocardiales; family Pseudonocardiaceae; genus Saccharothrix; species Saccharothrix sp. AJ9571. Next base: position 4,268,464 of record NZ_CP091382.1, read on the forward strand.
GAGCAGCGCGCGTCGGTCTCCGGAGCCCCGAACGACGTCCGGACCGGCAGCAGCCCGGCCCACGCGGCATCCGCCGCCACGTCGGCGGGCTGGTCGAGGGCGCCGACGTCGCGCACCTTCACCGACGCCTCCGCCAGATCGAGCGCGAGCACCGTGACGGCGGCCAGTTCCTTCGCGTTCACCTCGCGCGCGTGCTCCCACGAGCCGGGCGCGAGGTGATCGGTGAGCATGTGGAGGCCGTGCAGCTTTTCGTCCCCGTCCAGCAGCCGCGTCCGGCCGTGGACCACGGCGCTGCGGTAGTTCATCGAGTGGTCGTTGATCGAGCGCGCGTAGACGACGGAGTCCAGCAGGGTCACTGTCACGCAGACGTCCAGCCCGGCCGCGGCCGCGCGCATGCTCGGCGCACCGGTCGACCCGTGCAGGTAGAGCGTGTCCCCGTCGCGCCCGTAGCCGGTCGGCAGCACCACCGGCGAACCGTCGAGCACCAGGCCGAGGTGGCAGATCAGGCCCTCGTCCAGCACGGCGTGCAGTTCGGCGCGCTCGGTCCGGCCGCGGTCCTTCTTGCGGGTCAGCGTGCTGCGGGGAGTGGGTGACAATGGGGTCATACGAGTAGCCTGCCGTGGTCAAGTGGCATCATGAACGGCCAATCGCCAGCCAGTTCGAAGAGGCCACTTTGCCGCATTCCGACACCGCGCTCCCGGTGCGCCTGGACCGCCACAGCGGGACCCCGCTCGCCGTGCAACTCGCCGACGCCCTGCGTGAGTCGGCCGCCACCGGCCACCTGCGCGGCGGCGACCGGTTGCCCTCGACCCGCGCGCTGGCCCAGCGCCTCGGCGTCAGCCGGACAGTGACCTCCGCAGCATACGAGCAGCTCCACGCCGAGGGCTGGATCGCCGGGCGCCACGGCTCCGGCACCTACGTCACCACCTCGCCGCCGCGCGACCGCCCGGCGCGCGGGCTGGTGATCGGCGAGACCCCGGCCCGGCCGGACCTGCTCGACCTCAGCCCCGGCGTGCCGTGGGCCGATGGTCTGGACCGCGCCGCCTGGCGCCGGGCGTGGCGGGCCGCGGCCGACGCGCCGCCCTTGTCCAGGGCCCACCGCGCCGGTCTGTTCGACTACCGGGCCGTGATCGCCGAGCACCTGCTGCGCCACCGCGGCCTTTCCGCGGGCACGGATTCCGTGCTCGCCACCGCGGGCACCACGGCCGCGGTGATCGAGATCGCCGGCGCGATCTTCGAACCCGGTGACGTGGTCGGCGTCGAGGAGCCCGGTTACCAGCGTGCCGTGCAGGCTTTGACCAGCGCGGGGCTGCGGACCGTCCCGGTGCCGGTGGACGGTGAGGGCCTGCGCCCGGACGCCGTGCCCCGCGGAGTCCGGGCCGTCTACTGCTCGCCGGCGCACCAGTACCCGATGGGCAGCCGGATGAGCGCCGCCCGCCGCGTGCAGCTGGTCGAGCGGGCGCGCGCCGAGGACTTCCTGCTCATCGAGGACGACTACGACGGTGAACTGCGCTTCGACGTGGCACCGTTGCCGCTGCTCGCCGCGCTCGCCCCGGACGTGGTCGCGCACCTGGGCACCACCAGCAAGATCCTCACGCCCACGCTCGGCGCGGGCTGGATGGTCGCCCCGCCGAAGGTGGCCGCGGCCGTGCTGGAGTACCGCGACCGCACCGGCACCCGGCCGTCCCCGGCGGGGCAGCGGGTGCTGATCGAACTGGCCCGCCACGGCGATCTGGGGCGTCACCTGCGGAAGCTGCGGCGTGAGCTGTCCGAGCGGCGGACCATGTTGACCAGCGCGCTGCACGCGGGCGGCATCCCGGTGCTCGGCGACGACGCGGGCGCCCATTTGATGGTGCCGCTGAATTCGGCGGCGGAGGAACGCGGCAAGGTGCTCGCCGCCGAAGCCGCGGGAATCCGGCTCGACCACCTCGGCCGCCACTTCGCCGGCACCCCGACCGAGTACGGCATTCCGCTCGCCTATTCGGGTTGTTCCCGCGAGGCACTGGCCGACGCGCTGGACACGCTGGTCGACTTACTGCGCCCCGGAGTGATCCACAAGAGCCCGGTAGGGTGACGTCCCATGAGCCCAGCCAAGACGCGGGTCGCCGTGGTGTTCGGCGGCCGGAGCACCGAGCACACCATTTCCTGCGTATCGGCGGGCAGTGTGCTGGCGAACCTGGATCCCGAGCGGTTCGAAATCGTGCCCATCGGCATCACCCGCGAAGGCGGCTGGGTGCTCGGCCCCAGCGACCCGGACCGCCTGCGGATCGACGGCGACCAGCTCCCCGTCGTCCACGAAGGACGGAGCCTGGTGCTCACCGGTGACCGGGTCAACCGCGAACTGGTCTCGCTCGACGCCGGGGTGGACGCGATCGGTGCGGTGGACGTCATCTTCCCGGTGCTGCACGGCGCTTTCGGTGAGGACGGCACCATCCAGGGCCTGCTGGAACTGGCGGACGTGCCCTACGTCGGCGCCGGGGTGCTCGCCAGCGCCACCGCGATGGACAAGGAGTTCGCGAAGAAGCTGCTCGCCGCCGAGGGCCTGCCCAGCGGTGAGTACGCGGTGCTCCGGCGTGGACAGTCCACTTTGCCCGACGCCGAGCGCGAACGCCTCGGCCTGCCGGTGTTCGTCAAACCGGCCAGGGCCGGGTCCTCGATCGGGATCAGCAAGGTGACCGACTGGTCCCAGCTGGACGCCGCGATCGCGTTGGCCCGTGAGACCGACCCCAAGGTGCTCATCGAAGCCGCGGTGGTCGGCCGCGAACTCGAATGCGGCGTGCTGGAATTCCCCGACGGCCGCGTCGAAGCCTCGCTGCCCGCCGAGATCCGCGTGCTGGCCACCGACGAAAGCGCCTGGTACGACTTCGAAACCAAGTACCTCGGCGAGGCCGCGGAACTGGACATCCCGGCGAAGCTGGACGACCAGGTGACCGAACGGCTGCGCGAGATGGCCGTCGCCGCCTTCCACGCGCTGGACTGCCAGGGCCTGGCCAGGGTCGACTTCTTCGTCGGTGCGGACGGCGAGCTGACCATCAACGAGGTGAACACCATGCCCGGCTTCACCACCACGTCGGCCTACCCGAAGATGTGGGCGGTGACCGGCGTGGACTACCCGACGCTGTTGTCCACGTTGGTGGAGACGGCTATTGCTCGGGGTACTGGGTTGCGGTGAGTTGCTTTGGGGGGTTCCGCCCCGGTTTTTGATTGTGACTACGGCGAAGGCCCCGATGTCAAGGCGGGAAAGATGCCTTGACATCGGGGCCTTCGCCGTGTTTTTGGCTGTGGACCGGGGCGGGGTGGAGGGTTTGGGCGGGTCCCTGGTGGGGTGCCCGGGTGGCGGTTGGGGCGGCGGCTGAGTGCTATGAGTGGGGCATTACTTGCGTTCATTGCAAGTAATGCCCCACTCATAGCGTCAGCAGCCGTCGGTGGGTGGGGTGTTGCTGAAGCCTTTGCCCGCGTTGGTGACGGTGTTGCTCGCGCAGATCCGGTTGCCCAGGTCCTTCTTGTGCACGTAGAAGCCGTAGGCGCCGGGTGACTGCACATCGGCGGTGTTGTGCGAGAAGGTGTTGTCCTCGCCCCAGCCTTCCAGCTGGACGTGCACCTCGAAGCCGCCGTAGCTCTTGGTGGTGACGAAGACCTTGCTGCCCTTGTTGTTCGTCACGAGGTAGCCGTTGCCCTTCACGTCCACCCAGCTGTCACCGGAGTTCGCGCCGGTCTGGCCGGTGCCGTCGAAGGTGTTGCCGGACAGTTCGCCGTCGCTGGTGCCTTCCTTGACGTCGATCGCCTCGGCGGCCACGTTCGGGCCGATCTTGTTGTTCAGCGCCTTGTTGCGGTCACTGCGATCCGGCGTGCCACCCGGCCAGTTGCTCTTCGCCGAGCCGAAGTAGATGCCCTCGCCGTAGTCGGGTGTCTGCCTGCCGGTGTCGCTGATCTCCGAGTTCCGCACCACGTTGTCGCTGCTGCCGTGCTGGAAGTGGATGGCTTCGTGACCGACGCCGTGCACCCGCAGGCCGTCCACCACGGTTTCGCGCACACCCAGCGCCATCAGGCCCTTCTGACCGCCGGTGATGGTGAAGCCTTCGAGGTTCCAGTAGCTGCCGGTGAGTTCGAAACCCCGGCCGCCGGACGCCTTGAGCACCGCGTCACGCGGGCCCTTCAGGGTGATCCGGGCACTCGCCGTGCCGCTGACCGGGGCCTTGAAGTTGCCGGTGAACGTCTTCCCCGCGGCGAGCTGGATGGTGTCGCCCGGCTTCACCGCGGACAGTGCGCCGCTCAGCTCGGCGCCGGTCTGCACGGTGATCACCGCGGCCGAAGCGGTATCCGGCAGTGTCAGTGCCGCGAGCACGACAGTGGTGGCAAGAACGCCTGCACGCATCGAGTCCTCCGAGTCTCCTGCGTGGCGGCGGAGACACTCACGCTAATGAGCGTCCCCATTCCGGTCAACCGTCGGAGAAGCGCAGCGGCACCGAGGGCAGCGCACCCGCGATCGCGTCGGAGATCTCCTGCAGCGGGCCGGTTCCCGCGCTGTCCGGCACGGTCAGCGCCAGGTAGACGGCCCGGTCGGCGAGGAACCAGGTGGTGGTGCCTTCGACCGCGATCGGCAGCCACTGCACGGAGTTGATCACGCGCAGCTGGGCCGTCCTGGTCATTTCCTGTGGTTGGTCCAGACCGCAGCGCAACACGATCGGGTCACCGGTGCCCCACGCGGCCGTCGCCGGGGGAGCGGGCTCGGCCAGTTCGCGTTTGGCCAGCTTCTCGCCGTTGGAGGTCAGCTCACCGGGCAGCGCGCCCAGGAGGGTGGCGCATTCGGGCGCGCCGGCCTGCGGGGCGGGCACCGGCACGAGCGGCAGCGGCCCCTTGCCCGCTTCGCCGGGGTTTTCCCCGGAACCGGTGAGGAGGCCGAAAACCGCCACCCCGGCGGCGAGCGCGACCGCCAGGGTCGCGGCGATCACGATCAGCAGCCGGGGCGGGGCGCCGGTCTCGGTGTCGAAGTGGGGCACGACAGGAACTACAGCACGGGTCAGAGGTGCACCACGGGGCAGGTCAGCGTGCGCGTGATGCCCTCCACGTTCTGCACCTTGGCGACCACGAGCTGGCCGAGCTGGTCGACGTTGTCCGCGGCCGCCCGGACGATCACGTCGTACGGCCCGGTCACGTCCTCGGAGGTGGTGACCCCGGGGATGCCCGAGATCTCCGCCGCGACGGACGCGGCCTTGCCGACCTCGGTCTGGATGAGGATGTATGCGTGGACCACGGCGTGCCCCTTCGTCTGGATCTGGCTGCGCAAGGTAGGAACGTCTGAGGAACGTACCCCAGTAAGGGAACGATAGGGGATCCGACTATTTGAGGTCAGGAGGTAACGGCGTGCCGCGGGACACATCCGAGACGACGACCGTGGCGCAGACGGGTGAGTTCGGCCTGATCCGGGCGCTCACCCAGGACCGGGTGCAGCCGCCGTTCACGCTGCTCGGGCCGGGTGACGACGGTGCGGTGGTGGCCGCGCCCGACGGCCGGGTGGTGGTCAGCACCGACGTGCTGGTGCAGGGCGTGCACTTCCGGCTCGACTGGTCCGGGCCCGAGCACGTGGGCCGCAAGGCGGTGGCGGTGAACCTGGCCGACATCGCCGCGATGGGCGCGCTGCCCACCTCGGTGCTGGTGGGCTTCGCCTGCCCGGGAGACCTGCCGGCGTCGGTGCTGACCCGGCTCACCGACGGCATGTGGACCGAGGCCGAGCGCGCCGGGATCGGCGTGGTCGGCGGGGACGTGGTCCGCTCCGACACCCTGGTGGTGAGCATCACCGCGCTCGGCGACCTCAACGGCCTGCCGCCGGTGACCAGGTCGGGCGCCCGGCCCGGCGACGTGGTCGCGGTGTGCGGGCGGCTGGGCTGGGCGGCGGCGGGGCTGATGGTGCTCGGCCGCGGCTTCCGGTCACCGGTCGGCGTGGTCAACGCCCAGCGCTACCCCGAGCCGCCCTACGCGGCCGGACCGGCGGCGGCCGCGGCGGGCGCCACCGCGATGATCGACGTCTCCGACGGCCTGCTGGCCGATCTGGGGCACATCGCGGCGGCTTCCGAGGTCGGCATCGACGTGCGCACCGAAGCGCTCCAGCCGGACCAGCGGCTGCAGGAGGTGGCCGCCGCGCTCGGCGCCGACGCCCAGCGGTGGGTGCTCACCGGAGGCGAGGACCACGCGCTGGTCGCCGCCTTCCCGCCGGAGGTGGAACTGCCTGCCGGGTGGCGCCGCGTCGGCGTGGTCACCAGGCCGGAGTTCGGGGTGACGGTGGACGGGCAGCCGCACCGCGGTGGCGAGGCCGGTTGGGAGCACTGGAAGACCAGTTAAGGTGCCGGTCGTGGAAATTCGTGTGGCCGCCTACGACGATCCGGACGCGCAGAAGCTGATCACCGAGGTCCAGCAGGAGTACGTGGTGCGCTACGGCACCCCGGACGACACCCCGGTGCGGCCGGAGGAGTTCGCCCCGCCGAACGGGCTGTTCCTGGTCGGCTACCTCGACGGGGTCCCGGTGGCGACCGGGGCCTGGCGCGTGCGCGAGGAAGACGGCGGCGCCCTGCGCGACGGTGACGCGGAGATCAAGCGCATGTTCGTGGTCACAGCCGCGCGGGGCCGGGGGCTGGCGCGTGCGATGCTCGCCGAGATCGAGCGCACCGCGCTGGCCGCCGGGCGACGGCGGATGGTGCTGGAGACCGGGACCAAGCAGCCGGAGGCGATCGAGCTGTACCGCTCGAGCGGATACCGGGAGATGGCCGGCTTCGGCTACTACGCCGGTGAAGCGGAGAGCCGGTACTACGGCAAGTCGCTCACCGGCTGAAGGAGGACGACCGTGGCGATCTACGCACTCGGCGACCTGGTGCCCGACATCCACCCCGACGCCTACGTGCACCCGGACGCGACGCTGATCGGCGACGTCCGGATCCGCGCGTTCGCCTCGGTGTGGCCGCAGGCGGTGCTGCGCGGGGACAACGGCTACATCGAGATCGGTGAACGCTCCAACGTCCAGGACGGCTGTGTTCTCCACTGCACCGAGCAGCACCCGACCGTCCTCGGGCCGTCTTCGGCGATGGGCCACTCGGTGCACGTCGAGGGCGCGATCATCGGCACCGGCTGCCTGATCGCCTCCGGTTCGGTGGTGCTGAACGGAAGCGAGATCGAGGACGGCGGCATGGTCGGTGCCGGGGCCGTGCTGTCGTACGGCTCGAAGGTGGGGTCGGGCGAGATCGCGCTGGGCGTACCGGCGAAGACGCGGGAGAACAAGTCGTTCGGCCCGGAGATGATCGAAGCCGTGGTGGCCAGCTACGTCGGCCGTGCCGCCCGCTTCCGCACCGAACTCCGCCTGCTGTCCTAGGCGGGTCGCCGACTCGATGGTGTGACGCAGCCGATAGAGTCGCCCGCCGTGACCGCACGACCGCTGCACGAGATCGTCGAAGCCGGCTGGGCGAAAGCCCTCGCCCCGGTGGAATCCAACATCGCCGCGATGGGTGAGTTCCTCCGCGGGGAGATCGCCGCCGGGCGCACCTACCTCCCGGCGGGGGAGAACGTCCTGCGGGCGTTCAAGCAACCGTTCGACGAGGTGCGTGTGCTCGTCGTCGGCCAGGACCCGTACCCGACCCCCGGCCACGCGATCGGCTTGTCCTTCGCCGTCGCGCCGGAGGTCCGGCCGCTGCCGAAGAGCCTGGTGAACATCTACAAGGAGTACGCGGAGGACCTCGGCCACCCGCTGCCGTCCAACGGTGATCTGACGCCGTGGACCGAGCAGGGTGTGCTGCTGCTCAACCGGGCGCTGACGGTGATGCCCGGCAAGCCGAACTCGCACCAGGGCAAGGGCTGGGAAGTGGTCACCGAGCAGGCGATCAAGGCGCTGGCCGAACGCGGGGGCCCGCTGGTGGCGATCCTGTGGGGCAGCAACGCCCGCAAGCTCAAGCCGCTGCTGGGTGGCGTGCCGAGCGTGGAATCCGTGCACCCGAGCCCGCTTTCGGCGCACAACGGCTTCTTCGGCTCACGCCCGTTCAGCCGGGTGAACGAACTCCTGGTCCAGCAAGGCGCGCAACCAGTCGACTGGAAGCTCCCGTAAACGCGAAAACGGCGAGTGTCCCGCAAGGGGCACTCGCCGTTTCACTTTCCTACGCTCAACCCCGGACGACTTTGCCCGCCTTGATGCACGAGGTGCACACGTTCAGGCGCTTGCGCTGGGACAGACCGATCTTGGCGTGCACGGTCTGGATGTTCGGGTTCCACCGGCGACTGGTCCGCCGGTGGGAGTGTGAGACCGACTTACCGAAGCCGGGTCCCTTGCCACAGACGTCGCACACGGCAGCCACGTCGAACTCCTTTGGATCATTCGAAGACGAATCACGCCCGGCACGGCGGCCGGGCAACTCGACCATAGTAACCAGTATGTTCCGAGGCGGACCGGACGGGGTCGCTACCCTCGCCTGAACCAGGTCAGGAGGTTGCAGGGGTGCGCGAGTTGGACGCCGCCGCGGTCGGGCGCTGGGCCTCGGCCTGCGTGCACAGCCTGGACGCGCTGAGACCGGAGATCAACGGCATCAACGTGTACCCGGTGGCGGACTCCGACACCGGGTCGAACATGCACCACACCGTCTCCGGGGCCTGGCACGCGCTGAACGACGCGCCGCCGCCCGAAAGCGCGGGAGAGGCGCTGGCCGTGCTGGCCAAGGGCGCGGTCGTGGCGGCGAAGGGCAACTCCGGGGTGATCCTGTCGCAGGTGCTGCGCGGGCTCGCGGAGGCGCTGGCGGGCCGCACGGTCGACGGCCCCGCGCTGGCCGCCGCGCTCGGGCACGCCGACGAGGTGGCCACCGGCGCGGTCGCCCGCCCGGTCGCGGGCACCATGTTGAGCGTGCTGCACGCGGTGAACGCGGCCGTTTCCGGCACCACCGCTGATCTGGGCGAGGTCACGCGCACCGCCGCCGAAGCCGCCGCCGAGGCGCTCGAACACACCCCGCAGCAGCTGCCCGTGCTCGCGCGCGCTGGCGTGGTCGACGCGGGCGGGCGCGGGGTGGTGGCCGTGCTGGACGCGCTGCTCGAGGTGGTCACCGGCACCGAGCACGCCCACGACCACCCGCTCACCGCGCACAGCCACGGGCACGGTGAACCCGCGCTGTACGCGTGGGAGGTGATGTTCCTGCTCGAAGACGCGGACGAAGCGGCGCTGCCGGTGTTGCGCAAGGCGCTGAGCGGGCTCGGCGACAGCGTCACCGTGGCCGCCGACGGCGCCGGGTCCCACGCGGTCCACGTGCACTGCGCGGACATCGGCGCCGCCATCGAAGCCGCGCTGGACGCGGGCCGCCCGCGCCGGATCCGGGTGGAGCCGCTCCTCACCCCGGCGCCGCTGCAACCGGGCGGCGGGCTCGACCGCACGGTGGTCGTGGTGGTGCGCGGCGAGGGGCTCGCGGAAGTGATCAGGGCGGAGAACGTCGCGGTTTTGTCGGTGCCCGCTGGTTCAGTACCGAGCGTGGAGGAAATGCTCGGCCTGATCACCGAGACCACCGGCAACCACGTCACCGTGCTGGCCGGTGGTCCCGACCTGACCACGGTCGCCGACAACGCCGCCGGGCACGCGATGGCGGGCGACCGGGACGTGGTGGTCATCCCGTGTGCCTCGCCGGTGCAGGTGCTCGCCGCGCTGGCCGTGCACGACCCGGCCCGGCGCACCAACGACGACGTGGTGGCGATGGCGGAGGCCGCCGCCGCGACCCGCCGCGGTGAGGTGCTCTTCGCCAGTGGTGAGGCGCTTTCGGTGGTCGGGCGCGCGCAGGCGGGTGACGTGCTGGGCCTGGTCGACGGCGAGGTGGTGCGGATCGAACCGGCCGCCGAGGCGAACCTGCTGGAGGCGGCGATCACCGTGCTGGCCCGGCTGCTCGGGCCGGGCGGGGAGCTGGTCACCGTGGTCACCGGGGTGGACGCGCCGCCGGACGTCGAAGAGGTGCTGACGGGCTGGCTGCGGGGCGAGCACCCGGAGGTCGAACTGGTGTGCTATTCCGGACGGCAGACCGACGCCGTGCTGTTGATCGGGGTGGAGTAGGGAAGATGACCGTCCTTGACGACAAGCTGACGCCGTTGCTGGGCGCCAAGACGGCCAAGGCGCTGTCCGGCTCGCTGGGCATCGAGACCGTCGCCGACCTGCTGCGGCACTACCCGCGCCGGTACGACGAGCGGGGTTCGCTCACCGACATCGGCGGGCTGGAGCTCGGTGAGCACGTCACCGTGATGGCCAGGATCGAGAAGGTGATGCGGCGGACCATGCGGGCCCGCGCCGGCACCATCCTCGAGGTCACCATCACCGACGGCCGCCGCAAACTGCAGCTGGCCTTCTTCAACCAGGCGTTCCGCGAGCGGGAACTCAAGATCGACAAGACCGGCCTGTTCGCCGGCAAGGTGACCGCCTTCCGGAACAACCTGCAGCTGGCCAACCCCGAGTACGAACTGCTCGAAGGCGACGACCTGCACGAGTCGGTGATGGACGAGTTCCTCGGCATCATGCCGGTCTACCCGGCGGCGCAGGGCATCCAGTCGTGGGCGATCGCGCGGGCGGTCCGCCAGGTGCTGGACACCCTCGACGACGTCGACGAGGACCCGATGCCCGCCGAACTGCTCGCCGCCAAGAAGCTGGAGTCGCTGCACGACGCGCTGCGGCAGATCCACCGCCCGGAGAGCTGGCCGCGGCTGGAGTCGGCGAAGCGGCGGTTGAAGTGGGACGAGGCCATGTCCGTCCAGCTGATCTTCGCGCAGCGGCGGCATTCCGCGGTGACGCGGCCGGCGCCGATCTGCGCGCCGAAAGCCGGTGGTCTCCTGGAAGCCTTCGACCAGCGGCTGCCGTTCGAGCTGACGCCGGGGCAGCACGACGTCGGCGCGAAGATCGCCGAGTCGCTCTCGGTCGAGCACCCGATGAACCTGCTGCTGCAGGGCGAGGTCGGCAGCGGCAAGACGATCGTGGCGCTGCGGGCGATGCTGCAGGCGGTCGACTCCGGGCGTCAGGCCGCGATGCTCGCGCCCACCGAGGTGCTGGCCGCGCAGCACGCGCGCTCGTTGCGCGAAATGCTCGGTGACCTGGGGCAGGCCGGGGAACTGGGCGCGGCGGAGAACGCCACCAAGGTCACCCTGCTCACCGGTTCGCTGCCGGCCAAGGAACGCAAGCAGGCGTTGCTGGACGCCGCGAGTGGCGCGGCGGGCATCGTGGTCGGCACGCACGCGCTCATCCAGGACACGGTTTCCTTCGCGGACCTCGGTTTCGTGGTGGTCGACGAGCAGCACCGCTTCGGCGTGGAGCAACGGGACGCGCTGCGCTCACGCGGGGCCGACGGCACCAGCCCGCACGTGCTGGTGATGACCGCGACGCCGATCCCGCGCACGGTGGCGATGACCGTCTACGGCGACCTGGAAACGGCTTCCCTGCGCGACATGCCCGCCGGGCGGTCGCCGATCTCGACCACCGTGGTGCCGGTGGCGGAGAAGCCGAAGTGGCTGGACCGGGTGTGGGACAGGGTCGCGGAGGACGCGCGCAAGGGCAACCAGGCCTACGTGGTCTGCCCGCGCATCGGCGACGAACCCGCGTCGGACAAGAGCGACAAGCGGCCGCCGCTGGCCGTGCTCGACGTGGCCGGGGAACTGGCGGCCGGGCCGTTGCAGGGGCTGACCGTCGGCGTGCTGCACGGGCGGATGCCGCCGGACGAGAAGGACGCGGTGATGCGTGCCTTCGCCGCGGGGAAGGTCGACGTGCTGGTGGCGACCACGGTGATCGAGGTCGGCGTGAACGTGCCGAACTCGACGGTGATGGTGATCATGGACGCCGACCGCTTCGGCGTCAGCCAGCTGCACCAGCTGCGCGGCCGCGTCGGCCGCGGGTCGAAGCCGGGGCTGTGCCTGCTGGTCACCGAAGCGCTGGAGGGCACCAGCACGCGTGAGCGGCTCGATGCCGTCGAGTCCACAACGGACGGTTTCGAACTCTCCCAGCTGGACCTGGAGATCCGGCGGGAGGGCGACATCCTCGGCTCGGCGCAGTCGGGCAAGCGGTCCGGGCTGAAGCTGCTGTCCCTGCTGCGGGACGAGGAGATCATCGCCGAGGCGCGCACCTACGCGCAGGAGATCGTGACCGAGGACCCGGCGCTGGAAAAGCACAGCGGGCTGGCGCGCATGGTCGCCACGGTGGTCGATGCCGAAAGGGCGGAGTACTTGGAGAAGTCCTAGACGGCGAAAGCACCGGCCTTCGCGGCGATCACGGCCGCGCGGGCCGCCCGGTCGGCGATGGTGAAGTCGACCGGCTCCCGGCTGACGAACAACCGGTAGAAGACCGGCGCGGCGGCCTGCCGCATCACTTCGACCGGATCGGTGTCCGCCGGGACCTCGCCGCGGGCGATGGCGCGCACGGTCATCGCCGCACCCCGCTCGTGGCGGTCGGCGTAGTACTCGCGCAGCGAGTCGGCGGCCTTGGCCGACTGGAAGGACGACGCGACCGACGCCAGCGGCAGCGCCGACTTCGCCGGATCGGTGAAGTACGTGGTCAGCTCGCGGTTCATCGCGCTGAGGTCGCCTTCGAGCGAGCCCGTGTCCGGCACCTCCCAGCGGTGCTCGATGCCGAACAGCAGGGCCGCGGCGACCAGCCCCTCGGCCGAGCCCCAGCGGCGGTAGAGCGTGGTCTTGTGCACCCCGGAGCGTTCGGCCACGGCGTCCACGGTGAGCCCGGGATACCCCTTCTCGGCCAGTTCGTCGAGGGTGGCGGTCAGCACGGCGACCCGGTTGCGCTCGGTGCGCCCACCGGGCCGGCTGCCGGTCAATTCGGTCGACAAGTGCTACTCCTGTTGCGTTAGTGTGCCCAGTGTGCCACGACTCAGCCCTTTCGACCGCCTTCCCGAGCTGATCGGCGACGCCCGCATCGTCGCCGTCGGCGAGAACAACCACCACATCCAGGAGTTCAGCGCCTATCGCGACCGGGTGCTGCGGCTGCTCGTCACCGAACTCGGCTTCAGCGTGCTCGGCTTCGAATCCGGCTTCGCGGAGGGCAGGCTGACCGACGCCTGGCTGCACGGCGCGCCCGGGGACGTGGCCGACATCGGCCGCGACGGCTTCACCTTCTCACTCGGCGACTCCGCCGAGATGCACACCATGCTCACCTGGTTGCGGGAGCACAATACTTCTGCAGGAGGGGCAGCCGGGGGAGACGTGCGGTACTTCGGCCTCGACGTGCCCAGCAGCGCGGGTTCGCCGGAGCCCGCCCTGCGCGCGGTACGCGAGTACCTGCTCGCCGCCGACCCGGCCGCACTGTCCCTTGTGGACAATGCGCTGACCGCGACCCGGCCGTACTCCGCGGTCAGCAGCGCCATCGCGCCGGGGTTGTACCAGAAGTGCGAAAACCGGGACGCGGCCACCGCCGCGCTGACCGTGCTGGTCGCCCATCTGGAGTCCACCGGGCCGGTGCTGCGCCGGGGCGGGGACTCGCGGGCGCACGCCATCGCGCTGCACCAAGCCCGTGGCGCGCTGCGCGTGGACACGTATCTGCGTGAAGTGTTCGACGCGATGAACGGCTCGGCCACGCCCGTCCAGGCCGCGTCGCGCGACCGCTATATGGCGGAATCCGTGCGCTTGGCGCGCGAAATCTGGCCGGAGCGGAAAATGTTGCTGATGCTGCACAACGGACACCTGCAGCGCACCCCGAGCAGTCTGATCCCCGGCGTGACCAACGCGCCCGCGGGGGCTCACCTGGCCGACGAGTTCGGCGACGAATATTTCGCACTGGCGCTGACCGCGGGCACCGGCCACACCACCGGCCTGCGCCCCGATCCCGAAGGCCGCCTGGGTTTCCGCCTGTACGAGGAGGAACTCGGGGCTCCGGAAGCCGGGAGCATCGAAGAACACCTGACCGGCGCGGAGGCGGGCCTGCTCGACCTCCGGCCGTTGCGCGCCGCGGCCGACCGCCCGCACGGTATCCGGCACGCGCACCTGACCGTGCACGCCGATGTGCCCTTCGCTTTCGACGCGCTGGCCTATTTCCCCCACATGCACGTCTGCCGGTTCTGAATATTCCCAGTACACCCCGGATGCCGGAGAATTGGTGCCACCGAGCGGTTACCGTCCGCGACGGCACGCTATAACGTTGGGTAGATAAATATTCGGCCACTGTCCGGTGTTCGGCCTGGGTTGTGCAACGTTCAATGGGAATAACCCGACTGAGTGATCGGAGTGCGTGTGAAACGGAATTAGTGGAGGCGAAGGATGGAGCGATCGCCGGGGGAAGCGGCCACTGGGGGCCCCAGCCCGGACGCTCGGCCGGCCGGCGTGGTCACGCGGGAGTTCTTGCACGACCTCGGGCACAGCCTGGCGACCCTGTCGTTCCTGGTGGAGGCGGTGCGGGGGGAGGCGACGCTGCCGCCGGGGACGCGGCAGCGGGTGGACGCCATCGAGCAGGAGACGCACCGGCTGCTCGGCATGGTCCGCCACGCGATGGCCGCCGGGGACCGGCCGCGGGCGTCCTTGGTCGACGTCCCCGAAGTGCTGCAGCAGATCGTTTCGCTGGTTTCGCTGGCCGGTGAGACCTCGGTGGTGGTGCGGCCGGGGGCGGCGGTTTCGCTGCTGGTGGACGAATCGCTGCTGTGGCGGATGATCACGAACCTGGTCGACAACGCCGTGCGGGCGGCGGGGCCGGGTGGCCGGGTGGAGGTGTCCGCCCGGGAGGACGGCGGGCTGATCACCATCGAGGTCGCCGACGACGGGCCGGGGTTCGGCGCCGGTCCGTCCGGGTGGGCCTCGCTGGGGCTCGGCATCGTCGAGCGGCTCGCCGAGGCCTGCCGCTGCGGTTTCCAGGTGGTGTCCTCCGGTTCGGAGGGCACCCGTGTCCGGCTGCTGTTCGGGGCCGAGGGGGGAACGGAATGAACATCAGCTTGCTGCTCTGCGACGACCACGCGTTGTTTTCCGACGCGCTGGCGTCCGTGTTGAGCCACGAGTTCCAGGTGCTGGGGGTGATCGGCACCATGGCGGACATCCCGGCCGCGATCCGGCGGCACCAGCCGGACGTCTGCCTGCTGGACCGCCGCTTCGTCGACGGCGACGCCCTGGACCGCCTCACCGACATCCGCGCGGCGCGCCCGGCGACCAAGGTCGTCGTGCTCACCGCCGACCAGGACGACGACGGCCTGCACCGCGCCCTGGCCGGCGGCGCGGCGGGGTACGTGCAGAAGACGTGCGGGGTCGCGACGCTGACCGCCGCCCTGCGCAGCGTGGTCGCCGGGGAGGTGGTCGTGCACGTCGCTTCGGAGCGCTCGGCCCTGCGCTCACGGGGTTCCGCGGAAGCCATGCGCTTGGCCGCGCACCTGACCACCCGCGAACGCGAATGCCTGGCGATGCTCGTCGAAGGGTTGAGCACCAGCGAAATGGTGAGCCGCCTCGGCGTGGCGACGACGACGGTACGCACGCACATCCAGGCCCTGCTGAGCAAACTGGGTGTGCACTCGCGCCTGGAAGCCGCTTCGCTGGCCGTGCGGTACTCCCTGCTGGACGAGCACCACGCCCGACGCCGCCGCCGAGGCGCCGCCACCGGCTGACCCCTTCGACCTCCCCGGGACACGGGGTCGTCGTAGTACTCGCTGGAAGGGGACGCGAGAGCACCTGTGGCCCCGGCAACGGCTGCCGGGGCCACCGGGCGCTACAGGTACAAGGCTCGGCTCAGGCGGACGCCGTAGTCCGCGTCCGGGTTGGTGGTGCCGTCCCCGACCCTCTCCTGGATCGCGGCGACCGCCAGGTCGCGCCGTTTCGGCAGGCGCTCGGCCTCCGCCGCCGCCAGCGCGGCCGGCATCTCCTCACGCGTGAGGTCCGTGCAGTAGCACGGCGCACCGGGTTGCTGCCGCCAGGAATCCGCCAGCGTCCCGGCGTCGAAGGCGTCGAAGCCGGTGTCTTCCACGAGCGCCATGGCTACGCCGCGGTCCCGATCGCTGTCGGCGGCGACGGGGATGGCGACGCGGTCCGGGCTGCCGGCGGGCTTGTTCCTGGTCGCGAGCGAGTGCGAGCCGATCGCGTTCCACGCCTTGGCGACCGGCCGGCCCAGTTGCTCGGTGACCCACACGCTCTCGACCTGGCCGTCGTCGATGGCCTTGATCCGGTTGTCGCGTGCCGGGTAGTAGTTCGAGGTGTCGATGATGACCGTGTCGGCAGGCACGTCGGCGATCAGTGGCGCGACCTGCGGAAGGCGGTTCAACGGAATCGAGAGGATCACGGCGTCCACGTCCTCCACGGCTTCCGCCGCTGTGACCGCGCGTCCGCCAGAGGACAGTACGTCGGCATCGATCGTCTCCGGGCCGCGTGAGTTGGCCACCTTCACGGAGTGTCCTGCCGCGCTCAGCCGTTGGGCCACGGTCTTGCCGATGTGCCCGACGCCGAGAATGCCGATCTTCATGTGGTTCTCCTTGTGTCGATCGCTGTGATGAGGCGAAGCCGGCCGGTGGTACGGCGAAGCGGCTGCTTCCTGCATGCGTGAGCGCGCTGAGCAGGCCCCCGTCGAAGGGGCCGGTGCCGTAAAGGGCGACGCCAGCGTCCGCCCCGGCCTACGTTTCCGGGTTTCCGTCCGCCGGTCTCTCCCAGCCGGACCGCATGAGGGTGCTGAGCGCCTCGGGGGAGGACTCGTCGGCCAGGGCGGCGCTGCGTGCCCAGGCCGCCGCCAGCGTGCTGAGGAACAGGTCGCGTGCCCGCACCCACGGCTTGGCGACGCCGTCGCGCTGCGCCGCGCCGAGGAACTCCTCGGTCGTCGTGATGAAGCCCTGGCAGGTGATCGTCAGCGGGGATGTGCCTTCGGTCAGCGCGGCTCGCAAGGGTTCGGGCAGGCCGTCGAAAGCGGTCACCCACTCGCCCAGCGCGTCCAGCCACTGGGCGAGCGCTTCGCCGGAGTCGCGCTCCTCGCGCCGGATGGCGTCGCGACGGGCCTCCAGCTCCTCGTTGCGGGCCTGGAGCAGAGCGACGAGCAGCGCCTCCCGGTTGGGGAAGTGCCGGTAGAGGGTGCCGGGGCCGATGCCGGCCCGCTTGGCGATGGCGTCCATGGAGCCGGAGACGCCCTGCTCGGCGAAGAACTGCTCCGCGACCTCGAGGATGTGCACGCGGTTGCGTTGCTTGTCCGTCCGCACCCGGCGCTCGTCGGTACCGGTCTCGCCCATGCGTCCACACCTCCCACCAGCAAAACGGAGACCATCTCCGAATGGTTCGCCCGGCAAAACGGAGACTATCTCCTTATTTGCCGAAGATGCTGCTGGGAGTGGCGAGAGTTACTCGGTGGGGGTGCGGCTCGAGTAGGCCTTGACCAGTTGGTGTTCGGCGTCGTTCAGGTAGCGGGCCAGTGCTGCCTCCGCGCGGCGGTTCTCGCCCTCGCGCAGGAGTTGCAGGATTTCCTCGTTGCGCAGCAGGTATGGCTGGTGGAACTCCCGCGGGTCGGTCATCACGTGGAACACCAGCCGCAGCTCGGCGAAGATCCCTTGCATCAGTTCGTCGATGCGCGGGCTGGCGGAGAGCGCCGCGAGCGCCTGGTGGAAGTGGATGTTGGCGGTGCCGAGGTCGCGCCAGCCCTCCCGCCGTTCGGCGAGCAGGCCGTCGCCGACCGCGTTTTCCAGGCGTGACAGGTCCGGGTCCACCGCGTTCCGCACGGCGGCGCATTCGATCACCTTGCGCACGCGGTACAGGTCCACCACGTCGTCCACGCTCAGCATCCGGACGAAAACGCCCCGGTTCAGCTCGTGCGACAGCAGCCGTTCGTGCGTGAGCAGGCGAAAAGCCTCCCGCAGCGTGTTCCGCGAGACCCCCAGTGCGGCCCCGATGTCGTGTTCCGAGAGCCGGGCGCCTGGCAGGAAGTAGCCCTCCGAGATCCGGGTGCGCAGCACATCGGCCACGCGCTCGGCCGTGCTCGTCCGGCCGAGGAGGCCCCGGTCTGCGGCCAGCCCCGTGGAGCTGCCGCTGTTGTCTGCGATGACCACGAGGATCAGCCTACCGCAGGCCCAGTGAACGATACGCTCAAACTACCAGAGGATTATCCTCCGAACCTCTTGTGGGATTGTTCAACAATAGCCTACCTTGTGTCCCAGCTCACTGTGTTTCCCTGGACCGACCCCCGATCCGAGCGAGGTGCGTGATGGATGCGACCGCTCCAACCGCCGAGGACACCCGACCGTTCGCCTGGTACCGCACACTCGGCCCCCGCGGCAGGCGCGCCTTCGTCGGCGCGTTCGGCGGCTACGGGCTCGACTCGTACGACTACTGGGTCCTGCCGCTCAGCCTGAGCGCGATCATCGCCTACTTCGGCCTGACCCCCGGCACAGCCGGCCTGCTCAGCACCACCACGCTGGTGGTCTCGGCGATCGGCGGCGCCGGCGCGGGCATCCTGGCCGACCGCATCGGCCGGGTCCGCACGCTCCAGTTGACCGTGGCCACCTACACCGTGTTCACCGTCCTCTGCGGCTTCGCGCCGAACTTCGAGACGCTGCTGGTGTTCCGCGCCCTCCAGGGCCTCGGCTTCGGCGGTGAATGGGCCGCGGGCGCCATCCTCGTCGCCGAGTACGCGCGCTCGCGCTACCGCGGCCGCACGGTCGCGTTCGTGCAGAGCGCGTGGGCGGTGGGCTGGGGTCTTTCGGTGCTCGTCTACACCGTGGTCTTCACCTTCACCAGCGACGACATGGCCTGGCGCATCATGTTCTGGACCGGCGTCATCCCGGCGATCCTGATCATCTGGGTGCGCAAGAACGTCACCGACGCCGACGAAGCCACGCAGCGCCGGGAAAGCACCGAAAAACGCGGCTCGTTCGCCCAGATCTTCCGCGGCGACCTCCTGCGCACCACGCTGATCGCGTCGTTGTTCGCCACCGGCGTGCAGGGCGGCTACTACACGCTGGCCACCTGGCTGCCGTCGTACCTGCGCACCACCCGCGGGCTGACCGTGATCAACACCGGCGGCTACTACGTCTTCCTGATCTCCGGCGCGTTCATCGGGTACGTCTGCGGCGGTTACCTGACCGACCTGCTGGGGCGCAAGCGGACCTTCGTGCTCTTCGCCGGGTTGTCGGCGGTGCTGATCGTGGCCTACACGCAGATCCCGCACGGCGCCAACACCCTGGTGATGCTGCTCGGTTTCCCGCTCGGCTTCTCCATGTCGGCCATCTTCAGCGGGTTCGGCGCCTTCCTCGCCGAGCTGTACCCGACCGCGCAACGCGGCACCGGGCAGGGCTTCACCTACAACTTCGGCCGCGCGGTCGGCGCCGTTTTCCCCGGGGTGGTCGGCTTCCTCGGCGCCGGCGGGGCGATGGTGTTCGGCGCGGTCGGTTACGGCGTCGCGGTACTGGCCCTGCTGGGCCTGCCGGAAACCCGAGGGAGGGAGCTGGTATGACCATTGTGGACGAACCAGGGATGCTCGATCCGGCACGGGCGCGGGCGAGTTTCCGCGCCGGTGTGCAGGCGCCGACCACCGGCTGGGCCGCGGGTTACACGCAGGCGAACCTGATCGCGGTGCGCAAGAACTGGGCCTACGACGTGCTGTTGTTCTGCCAGCGCAACGAACAGCCGTGCCCGGTGCTCGACGTCAGCGATCCCGGCGACCCGTCGACCGTGCTGGCGCCCGGTGCGGACCTGCGCCGCGACCTGCCGCGGTACCGGATCTGGGAGAACGGCAGGCTGCGCGCGGAGGTCACCGACGCCACGCGGTACTGGCGCAGCGATCTCGTCGCCTTCTCGATCGGCTGCAGCTTCTCCTTCGAGACCGCGCTCGCCGCGGAGGGCATTCCGCTGCGGCACGTGGAACAGGGCCGCAACGTGGCGATGTACGTGACCAACCGGCAGTGCCGCCCGGCGGGCCGGTTGCACGGGCCGATGGTGGTCTCCATGCGCCAGATCCCGGAGCACCAGGTCGACGACGCCATCCGCATCACCGCGGAGATGCCCGCGGTGCACGGAGCGCCGGTGCACGTCGGCGACCCCGGCGCGCTCGGCATCGCCGACCTCGGCAAGCCCGACTTCGGCGACCCGGTCCGGGCCGAAGCCGGTGACGTGCCGGTGTTCTGGGCCTGCGGGGTCACCCCGCAGGCGGCGCTGATGGCGTCGAAGCCGCCGTTCGCCATCACGCACGCGCCGGGGCACATGCTGATCACCGATCGCCGCGACGACGAGTACCGGGTCGGCCGCCGGTGATCCGGGTCCACCGGTACGGCACCCGCGCGGCGCTGGTCGACCTCCCCGGCGCCGCCGAGGTGCTCGGGCTCAACGCGGCGCTGGCCGCCGATCCGCCCGAGGGGGTGGAGGAGGTGGTGCCGGCCGCGCGGACCGTGCTCGTGCGGTTCGATCCCGGCCGCACCACCTTCGAGCGGCTGGTCGAGCAGCTCAGCGGCCGTCCGCTGGAGCCGCCGCCGAGTCAGCACGGCGAAGAACTGGTGGTGCCGGTGCGCTACGACGGTGAGGACCTCGCCGAAGTGGCCTCGGCGACCGGGCTGACCGAAGCCGAGGTGGTCGAGCGGCACACCGGCGCCGAATACCGGGTCGCCTTCTGCGGTTTCGCGCCGGGTTTCGGCTACCTGACCGGGCTGGACCCGCTGCTGCACCTGCCGAGGCGCAGCAGTCCGCGGGTGCGCGTGCCGGCCGGCGCGGTCGCGGTGGCCGGTGAATACGCGGCGGTCTACCCGCACCCGTCACCCGGCGGGTGGCACCTGCTCGGGCGCACCCCGCTGGCCGTGTGGGACACCGATCGCGAACCGCCGAACCTGCTCGCGCCGGGCACCACCGTGCGCTTCACCGCGACATGACCGCGAAGCTCGAAGTGCTGACGCCGGGCCTGTTCGCCACCGTGCAGGACCTCGGCAGGCCGGGGTACACCGCGCTCGGCGTCGGCCGGTCCGGCGCGGCCGATCGCGACGCGCTGCGCCTGGCGAACCGGCTCGTCGGCAATCCCGAGGGAAACGCCGCGGTGGAAGCGACCTTCGGCGGGCTGGCCGTCCGATTCGACGGCCCGGCGCTGATCGCGCTCACCGGAGCGGTCGGCCCGGCCCGGCTCGGCGGACGCGCGATCGGCATGAACGCGCCGGTTTTCGTCGGTGCGGGGGAAGAACTGCGGCTCGGTGCGCCGGATCGCGGCCTGCGGACGTATCTGGCCGTGCGCGGGGGGATCGACGTGCCGCCGGTGCTCGGTGGTCGTGGGACGGACACGTTGTCGGGACTCGGACCGGCGCAGCTCGCGACGGGCACCACGCTACCGGTCGGCCATCGGGTGCTCGCCTGGCCCGTCGTGGACCAGGCGCCGTGCGCGGCCGTCCCGGACGAACCGGTGTTGCGGCTGATTCCGGGGCCACGATTGGACTTCTTCACCGAAGACGCGCTCGGCACGCTGCTGTCCGGGCGGTACGCGGTGTCGGCCCAGAGCAATCGGGTCGGGCTGCGGCTCGACGGACCGGCGTTGCGCCGGGCCAAGGCGGGGGAGGTGCCGTCGGAACCGGCGGCCCCCGGGGCGGTGCAGGTCCCGCCATCGGGCCAGCCGATCCTGTTCCTCGCCGACCACCCGGTGACCGGGGGCTACCCGGTGGTGGCGGTGGTCGCGGAAGAGGACCTCGGCGGCGCCGCGCAGGCGCGGCCGGGCACCCGGCTCAGGTTCGTCAGAAGTCGCCTTCCAGGGTGATCAGCTCGCGCAGCTTCTGCAGCGCGCGGTGCTGGGTCGTGCGCACGTTGCCTGCCTTGAGGCCGACCGCCTCCGCGGTCTCGGCGGCGGTCAGGCCGACGGCCACGCGCAGGATGACGATCTCCTGCTGCACCCGGGGCAGTGTGCGGATCAGGCGGTTGAGCCGTTCGCCGAGGTCGACGTCGAGCGCGTGCTTCTCCGGCTCGTTGTCGGTGTTGGAGCGCTCCGGCAGGTCGGACACCGGCTCGCAGCGGTCACGGGAGACCGCGCGGAAGGCGTCGGCGACCTTGTTCGCCGCGATCGCGTGCACCAGGTAGAGGAAGGAACCGCCGCGGTCCTGGTACTGCGGCAGCGCCTTGAGCACCGCGAGACACACCTCCTGGGAGATGTCGTCGGCGGAGAAGTACGACAGGTCCCGGCCGCCGAGCCGCGCCCGGCAGTAGCGCGTGACCACCGGTTTCAGCGCGGCGAGCAGGCCGTCCATCGCGTCGTGGTCGCCCTTGGCGGCCAGGCGGACCAAGGGGTCCAGGTCCTCCTTGGTCAGCCGCGGATAGTGGCTCGCGTTCTGCTGGACCGTCTTCGGCGCCGCGGGTCCCTCGGTGCCCCGCGTCGTCGAGTCCAAGCTCGTGGTCATTCGCCCGCCCATTTCTTCGACCGATCTGCTGTTGTCTAGCTCAGCCGATGGACCCGACAAACTCGATTAATCGCCGAGTCAACCGCCCCTGCTGAGAGTCATTGTCAGGCCGCTAACAAGGCGACTGTCCGTAGCGGAGTTACCCGAATGGCGCTCGCTCGTTCAGCAATCTGACGACTGTGCGTAATGCTAGACCGCAATAGGCGTGGGCTCCAGGGATCTCGCAGAGATGCCCCATTAGCACGAATCTAGGTCTCAATCGTCTTTCGGTCACCATGCACAAAAGTCGCTTACGCCCCGATTGCTCCGTACGGCGGTAGGGCCTTAGGGCCCTGTAAATCGCGTTTGCCAGTTAAGCGAGAAAGACGAGCGTGGCCGCCGCCATGATCGTCACCAGGGCCGCCGCCAGGCCGATGACCTGGGCATGTGCGGCATCTGGGGGAGTCCGCTGCGTCCGGAGGAGGTGTCGTTCCCGGTGCCGGGTGACCAGGGTGAGCGAAATCGTGACCACCACCCCGGTGAGTCCTGGGATAACGGTGAGGTCACCGCCGGAGTGTGCCGCTGAGTGGAAGAGAAGGACGGTGACGGCCGCCGCGGCGGCCGTGGTGCGGCGCCAGGCGAGCCAGGTGCGCTCCGGCTGGAGCCCGGGGTCGCGGTTCACCCGGTCACCACGAGGACCACCGCGAGGGCGGTGATCACCGCCAGTCCGACGGTCAGCACCAGCATCATCCGGTTGGGTGGCAGCGGTTCACCGCGGCGCATCGCGCGCTGGACCCGCCGCCAGCGCGGGTAGCTCGCCGCCGTCAGCAGCACGGCGAGCGCGGCGCACAGCAGGGCGAGGATGGTGCGGGCCCCCGGTACGCCGAACTCCGGCACCAGCTGCCGCACCGCGACCGCGCCGGCGAGCAGGCCGAGGGCGGTGCGCATCCACGCCAGGAAGGTGCGTTCGTTGGCCAGGCTGAAGCGGTAGTCGGGCTCCTGCTCCGTGTGCTCCTCGGGGGACTCGGTCATGCGGACAGCCTGTCCCCAGTGGATCAGCCGCGCGACCCCGGGTGCCGGTGCGCGAAGACCCACCAGCGGAGCAGGGCGAACCGGCAGACGCCGCCGAGCAGGCCGGCCGTGGCGAGCACGACGGTTTCGGTGACCGCCGAGGGCTCGGGGACCAGCGCGTGCAGTACGAGCAGCACGACCGAGCCGTACCCGGCGTAGAAGGCGATGGTCGCGACGATCTGGATGTGCCGCCGGCGCGGCGGGCTGTCGTGGCCTGCGAAGGTGATCCGCCGGTGGAACTCGGTGTTCCCGATCGTGGTGACGATGATCGCCACCAGGTTCGCGCCGTGCGCGCCGAGTGGGGCGCGGAGCAGGAAGTAGACGACGAACTGGGCGGCCGTGGTGACCACGCCCGCCGCCAGGTACCAGCCCGCGTGCACGGCGAGGCCGTCGTGCCGGGGCGGCGCTTCCGGCGCCGGGATGACCATGCCCGCGACGCTACATAGTCTTCACAACTCGGTGAAGGCAGACCCCTGTGATGTGCGTGACGACCGGGCGGTTTCGGTGGTGGCCCGCGCGGGTAGGCGAAGGCGGACAAGCAAGATCAGAGGAGGAATCCGATGTCCGCACCCCAGGAGCCGGTGGAAACCGATCCGGCCGCGCTGAACAGCGCCGAGGACCTCGACGAGGACCGTCTCAGGGTGGACCCGCTCGAGGAGGGCATCGAGCCGCCGGAGCGCTGGAGCGAGGCCAACCGCTTCGGGATGACGCCGGCCGAGCAGCGCGAGGGCGAGCCCATGGAGGCGCGGTTGCGGGAAGAGCAGCCGGACATCTCCGTCGACGACGTGCCGGAGCGCCCGGTCGCCGCGACGCCCGCCGACGAGCTGGACGAGTCGATCGACGACCTGCCCGCCGACATCGAAGAGGTGGCGCCGGAAGAAGCCGGTGGCGGGCGTCACACGGTCAGCGACAACCTGCCGCAGAACGCCGACCAGGCCGGTGGTTCGGTCGCGGACACCATCCGCACGCCCGAGTGAGGTGAGCGCGTGCCTGGCCCCGCCCCTACGGTGGGAGGGGCCAGAGCCATGCAATCGACGAAAGGGAGCCTGCCATGCTCGCCATGACAGACGCCGCGGCCGAGGCCATCACCGCGCTGACCGGGCAGGAGGGTCAAGCCGACGCCGGCCTGCGGTTCGCGGTGCAGGAGGTGGAGGAGGCCGGTGCCCAGCTCGGGTTGTCGGTGGCGCCCTCGCCCGAGGACGGTGACCAGGTGCTCGCCACCGAAGGCGGGGCCAAAATCTTCCTGGAACCGAAGGCCGCCGAGTTCCTCGACGACAAGGTGCTCGACATCCAGCAGGACGACGAAGGCCAGATGAGCTTCGCCGTACTGCAGCAGCCGGACGACACCCCCGACATCTGACCCCCACCACCCCTTCGGGCCCTGCTTGCCCCACGCAAGCAGGGCCCGCCCCACACCCAGACCCCCCGCCCCCACACTCGCGCCCCCGAATCCCACGTTCAGGAAGCCGAGTCCTGCGTTCGCGCCCCCGAACTCCACGTTGGGGCACCCGAACCTCACGTTCAGAGCCGAGTTCTACGCTCGCGCACCCGAACTCCACATTCGCGTACCCGAACCTCACGTTCAGGAAGCCTGAGTTCTACGCTCGCGTACCCGAACTCCACATTCGCGTACCGAACTCCACGTTGGGGCACCCGAGTTCCACGCTGACGCGCCCGAACCCCACGTTGAGGTTAGCCGAGTTCTACGCTCGCGCGCCCGAACCCACGTTGAGGCATCCGAGTTCTACGTTCGCGGGCCCGAACTCCACGTTCATCCACCCGAGTTCTACGTTCGTGTAGCCGAAATCCGCGCTGAGGTAGCCGAGTTCCACGTTGAGGCGGGCGAAAGCCGCGCCGTGAGCGCGGGTTCGACGTGGGGATGGCCGAAGTCAGAGCACCTGCGCCTTCGGTCCTCGCGCCATAGCTCCCATCCCACCGCTCACATCGAGGGCACGCGACTGTGGATTTCAGCTGCCTGAACGTGGGACTCGGCTGCCTGAGTGGGGGACTCGGCTTCCTGGACGTGGGACTCGTGGTTCTGAGCGTGGGACTTGGGGGCGTGGGCGGGGAGGGGTGTCACGAATGTGGCTTTCGGGACGGTGGACGTCTCGAAAGCCACATTCGTGACATCGGGGTTAGGCCGAGTAGGGGTCTCGGTGTTCCAGGGTGGGGCTGACCCGCGGGTCGGCGCCCTGCTGGCCCGGTACGGGCGCCACGGTGGGCTCGGACGTGCGCTGCTGCGGCGGGTGCTGCGGGTTCAGGGCCCGCTCCGCCACCTGGTTGTCCCGGATCCTGGCCAGCACGGTCAGCGTCACCCCGTGCGCGATGGCCAGCACGATCAGGGTGATCCCGAGCTTCCACACCACGGCCTCGGTGGCGTTGTCCCCGCCCGAGTCGATGGTCGACAGCAACAGGAGCACACCCAGCACCGCCAGGTGGAACAGCACGGTGACCAGGCGGGTCATCGACGCGCCGGCGGCCGGGTCACCGTAGGAGTTCTCCAGGTAGCGCCGCCCACTGCGGTAGATGATCTGGCCGTCGACCACGACCAGCAGCGTCGCCAGCACCAGGAACGTTATGTAGGCATTGGTTTCCACAGGTGGCTCCTCTCGGTGACACGGCTCCACCGCAGGGTTACCCGGGGCCTGGGACCACAAACGCTACGGAGCCCAGGCGCCTGCCAAGTCAGCCGTTTGCGCCCGAAGCAACTCGTAAGCGTGCTCCTGCGCGTACGCCAGGGACGGAGCGTGGTCGATCAGCGCGCGGTAGTCGGCCACACCCAGTTGGGCCAATTGCGCGGCGTCGAGGGCGACGCGACCGGCGACCGCCAGGACCGGCAGGTCGCGAGCCCGTGCGCGAGCGGCGATCCCGGCCGGGGCCTTGCCGTCGAGGCTTTGCGGGTCCAGCGAACCTTCGCCGGTGATCACCAGGTCCGCCCGGTCCAGCGCGGCCGGTACGCCGGTGAGTTCGCAGACCAGGTCGAAGCCCGATTCGAACACCGCGTCCAGCGCCGCCATCGCACCGCCCGCCACGCCGCCGCCCGCTCCGGCGCCCGGCGCGTCCGACACGTCACGACCGCCTGCCGCGTGCAGAGCCCGAGCCCAGCGGCCCAGAGCGACCTCGAGATCGGCGATCTCCGCGGCGCCCGCGCCCTTCTGCGGGCCGAAGACCGCCGCCGCGCCCTTCTCGCCGAGCAGTGGGTTGCTCACGTCGGTGGCGACCCGCACGTCGATCCCGGCGAACTTCGAGCGCACCAAGGAAAGGTCCACCGCCTCGACTGTCCTCAGAGGACCGCCGCCCAGCGCCAGCAAAGTCGAGGGCGTGACCGTGGCGCCGAGCGCCCGCAGCATCCCGGAGCCGCCGTCGGTGCTCGCCGTGCCGCCGACGGTGAGCACCACCTGCCGGACCCCGCGCTCCAAAGCGTGCGCGATCAGCGAGCCGACGCCCCACGTGTGCGCGGCCAGCGCGACCTCCGGCGACGGCTCCACGAACTCGATGCCGCACGCCCGCGCCGATTCGATGTACGCGGTCTCGCCCAGCACCGCGTACCGCGCCCGCACCGGGAAGTCCAGCGGCCCCCGGACCTCGACGTCCACCCGTTCCGCGCCCGCCGCGTACAGCACGTCGAGCGTGCCTTCGCCGCCGTCGGCGATCGGGCACAGCATCGTGTCGGCGTCCGGAAAAGCGTCGAGCACGCCGTCCCGGATCGCCTCGGCGGCCTCCATCGCGGTCAGGCTGCCCTTGAACTTGTCCGGCGCGATCAGCACCCTCACGCGGTCACCACCGTGATCGGCGGCTCACCGGCCAGCACTGCGGCCACGTTGCGCGCCGCCAGCAGCGCCATCTCGGTGCGGGTCTCCACCGTCGCCGAGCCCAGGTGCGGGGTGACCACGACGTTGTCCAGTTCGAGCAGGCGCGGTTCCACGTCCGGCTCCTTCTCGAACACGTCCAGCGCGGCCCCGGCGAGCACGCCGTTCGCGAGCGCCTCGGCCAGCGCGGGCTCGTCCACCACCGGCCCCCGCGTGGTGTTGACCAGGTACGCGCCCGGCTTCATCGTGCGCAGCGTGTCCGCGTTGATCAGGTGCCGCGTCTGCGGCGTGAGCGGGCAGTGCAGCGAGACGAAATCGGCCGTCCGCAGCAGCTCGTCGAGCGGCAGGTGCCGCGCGTCCAGTTCGGCTTCGACCTCGGCGGGTGCCCGATTGCGTCCACTGTAGACAATCGAGAGGCCGAACGCCCGGGCCCGGCGCGCCATCGCGCGGCCGATCTGCCCGAGTCCGACGATACCCAGCGTGCGGCCCTGCAGCCCGGTGCCGAGCATGAAGCCGAGGGAAAAGTTCCACGGCGTGCGCGAGCGCAGCAGCCGCTCACCCTCGCCGAGCCGCCGGGTGATCATCAGCAGCAGGCCGAAGGCCAGGTCCGCGGTCGCCTCGGTGAGCACGCCCGGGGTGTTGGTCACCGTCACGCCACGCGCGGAGAGCGCTTTCACGTCCAGGTTGTCGTAACCGACGGCGACGTTGGCGACCACCTCCAGGCCGGGGCCGGCGGCTTCGGCGACCGAGTCGTCCACCCGATCGCCGACCATGGTGACCAGCGCGGCCGCCCCGGCGACCCGTTCGCGCAGCTCATCGGGTCGCAGCGCTCGCTCGGCCACCCACACCTCGCCCGCCTCGCCGAGCACTTTCAACGCCGGTTCCGGTAGTTGCCCGGTGACCACGATCTTCGGCACGATCGGCTGCCCTCCTGCCCTCGGCGACCCGCCCAACATAGCCCGGCGGAAGGCCGTCGTGAACCGGCTGCCGCCACGCCACGTGTCTGTTGGTGACAGCACAGAAGTTTCGCGACGGGAGGGGTTGTTGATGACGATCTCGACAGCGGGGGTTGGCGTGGACGCACACCGGCACACCGGTCACCTGATCCGCCGGGCGCAGCAGATCCACACCTACCTGTGGTCGGCCGAAGTGTCCAGGGAGGTCACCTCGACCCAGTACGCGGTGCTGAGCGCGGTGGCGCTCAACCCGGAGACCGACCAGAACGCGCTTTCGCGCGAGGTCTCGCTGGACACCTCGACGGTGGGCGCGGTGGTGAACCGGCTGATCGACCGCGGGTTCGTGCGCCGAGACCGCGACCCAGGGGACCGGCGGCGGAACCTGCTGAGCCTGACCGACGCCGGACACGCCCAGTTCGGCGAGTTGTCGGTGCGCGCGGCGAGGATGACCGAGGGCATGGTCGCCTGCCTGCCGCCGGAGGACCGCGAGGAGCTGGTCCGCATCCTGACCAGGCTGGTCGACGCCGGCGAGGCCAAGCGGGAGGGGAGCGACCCGACCCGGTGACGCGAGTTCCGTGAGCGGTCCATCCGTGCTAAGTTCATATGTAGAACTTGTGTGCGGAATGCGAACATCACGGGAGGAGTGGCGATGGCGGAGATCGTCTCGCTCGCGGACGGCGTGGCCCGCCTGGTCCACGACGGCGACACGGTGGCGCTGGAGGGGTTCACGCACCTGATCCCGGTGGCCGCAGGCCAGGAGATCATCCGCCAGGGCCGCCGCGGGCTGACCCTGGTGCGGATGACCCCGGACATCGTCTACGACCAGCTGATCGGGGCCGGCTGCGCGAGCAAGCTGATCTTCTCCTGGGGCGGCAACCCCGGCGTCGGCTCGCTGCACCGGTTCCGCGACGCGGTCCAGCACGGCTGGCCGGTGCCGCTGGAGATCGAGGAGCACAGCCACGCCGGGATGGCCAACCGCTACGTGGCGGGCGCCTCCGGGCTGCCGTTCGCCGTGCTGCGCGGGTACTCCGGTACGGACCTGGCCAAGCACACCGCCACGATCAAGCCGATCACCTGCCCGTTCACCGGGGAGCAGCTGGCCGCGGTGCCCGCGCTCAACCCGGACGTGACCATCGTCCACGCGCAGCGCGCCGACCGCGACGGCAACGTGCAGCTGTGGGGGATCGCGGGCGTGCAGAAGGAGGCGGTGCTGGCGGCGAAGCGCTCGCTGGTCACCGTCGAAGAGGTCGTCGACGAGCTGGAGCCTCGGCCGGGCGCGCTGGTGCTGCCGTCCTGGGCGGTGACCGCGGTCGCCGAGGTGCCCTCGGGTGCGAAGCCCTCTTACGCCGCCGGGTACTACGACCGCGACAACGCGGCCTACCAGGCGTGGGACGCGGTGAGCCGCGATCGGGAAGAGTTCGGCAAGTGGCTGGCGGAGGTGGCGGCGTGAGCAACACCGAGTACACCACTGAGGAGTACACCGCTGAGGAGTACACCACTGACGAGATGATGAGCATCGCCGCGGCACGCGCGCTGGACGACGGCATGTCCTGCTTCGTCGGCATCGGCCTGCCCAGCACCGCGGCCAACCTCGCCCGCCGCTCGCACGCGCCGAACCTGAAGCTGATCTACGAATCGGGCTGCCTCGGCGCGAAGCCGAGCAGGCTGCCGCTGTCCATCGGCGACGGTGAGCTGGCCGAGACCGCGGACGCCGTGGTCAGCGTGCCCGAGGTGTTCAACTACTGGCTGCAGCCCGGCCGGATCGACGTCGGCTTCCTCGGCGCGGCCCAGCTGGACAAGTTCGGCAACATCAACACCACGGTGATCGGCAGCGACTACGCCGATCCGAAGGTGCGGCTGCCGGGCGCCGGTGGCGCGCCGGAGATCGCCGCCTCCTGCCGTGAGGTCTTCGTGGTGCTGCGGCAGAGCAAGCGCGCGTTCGTGGAGAAGGTCGACTTCGTCACCTCGTTCGGGCACGGTTCGGGCCGCGGTGACCGCGAACGCCTCGGCCTGCCCGGTGCCGGGCCGACGCTGGTGGTCACCGATCTGGGCCTGATGCGGCCGGATCCGGAGACCGCCGAGCTGACGCTGACCCACCTGCACCCCGGGGTCGAGGTCGAGCAGGTGCGCGAGGCCACCGGCTGGGCGCTGAAGGTCGCCGAGGACCTGCGGCGCACGCCGGAGCCGACCGAGGCGGAGTTGTCCGGGTTGCGAGAGCTGAAGAAGGCGGGCGAATGACCGAGGTTTACGTGCTGGACGCCGTGCGGACCCCGTTCGGCCGGTACGGCGGCGCGCTGGCGGGCACGCGGCCCGACGACCTCGCCGCGCACGTGCTGCGGGCGCTGGGCGAGCGGACCGGGCTCGATCCGTCCACTGTGGACGAGGTGGTGCTCGGCAACGCCAACGGCGCCGGTGAGGACAACCGGAACGTGGCCAGGATGGCCACCCTGCTGGCGGGCTGGCCGACCTCGATCCCCGGCGGCACGGTCAACCGCCTGTGCGGCTCGGGGCTCGATGCCGTCTCCCAGGCCAGCCGGATGATCGCCACCGGGGACGCGTCGCTGGTGGTGGCCGGTGGGGTCGAGTCGATGAGCCGGTCGCCGTGGGTGGTGCAGAAGCCGGACAAGGCCTTCCCGAACGGCAACCAGACCATGTACTCCACCGCGCTGGGCTGGCGCATGGTCAACCCCGCGATGCCCGAGCAGTGGACGGTCTCGCTGGGGGAGTCCACGGAACTGCTGGCCGAGCGGTACGGCATCGGGCGTGACGAGCAGGACGAGTTCGCCGCCCGCAGCCACGTCAACGCCGCGAAGGCGTGGGACGAAGGCTTCTACGACAACCAGGTGGCCGCGGTCCCCGGCGTGGACCTGACCAGGGACGAGGGCATCCGGCCGGACTCCTCGCCGGAGAAACTGGCCAAGCTCAAGCCGGTGTTCCGGGCGCAGGGCACGGTGACCGCGGGCAACGCCTCGCCGCTGAACGACGGCGCCTCCGCGGTGCTGCTCGGCGACCAGGCCGCCGCCGACCGGATCGGTGCCGCGCCGCTGGCGCGCATCGCCGGTCGTGGCGCGGCCGGGGTGGACCCCGACGTGTTCGGCATCGGGCCGGTGCGGGCCGCCGAAATCGCGCTGGAACGCGCGGGCATCGGCTGGGACGACCTCGCCGTGGTCGAACTGAACGAGGCCTTCGCCGCGCAGTCACTGGCCTGCCTGCGCGACTGGCCGAAACTGGATCCGGCCAAGGTGAACCCGCACGGCGGCGCGATCGCCATCGGGCACCCGCTGGGCGCCTCGGGCGGCCGGATCCTCGGCACGCTCGCGCACGACCTCCGCCGCCGCGGTGGCGGCTGGGGACTCGCCGCCATCTGCATCGGCGTCGGCCAGGGCCTGGCCGTGGTGCTGGAAGCGTGAGAAGGGAGCACTCGACGATGAGCCTGCCCGCGTATCGACCGGACCCCGAGGGCACCCACCCGCCGCTCGGTTCCCCCGGCTACCGCTCCACCGCGTTGCGGCACCCGAAGCAGCCTCTGGTGCTGCTGCCGCAGATGCTCACCGAGGTCACCGGCCCGCTGCTCGGGCCGGGCAGGCTCGGCGAGCACGACAACGACCTGACCCGCCAGCACGCCGGTGAACCGCAGGGCCAGCGGATCGTGGTGCACGGGCGGCTGCTCGACGGCGACGGCCGCCCGGTGCGCAACTCGCTCGTCGAGGTCTGGCAGGCCAACGCCGGCGGGCGCTACCGCCACATCGGCGACCGGTGGCCGTCCCCGCTGGACCCGAACTTCGACGGCGTCGGGCGCACGCTCACCGACGACGACGGGCACTACGAGTTCACCACCATCAAGCCCGGCGCCTACCCGTGGAAGAACCACGACAACGCCTGGCGGCCGGCGCACATCCACTTCTCGGTGTTCGGCACCTCGTTCACCCAGCGCCTGGTCACCCAGATGTACTTCCCGGAGGACCCGCTCTTCGCGCAGGACCCGATCTTCAACTCCATCCCGGACGAGAAGGCGCGCCGGCGCATGGTCTCCCGCTTCGACCTGGAGCGCACGCAGCCGGAATGGGCGCTGGCCTACGAGTTCGACATCGTGCTGCGCGGCCGTGACGCCTCGGTGTTCGAGGACGAGGAGGACGACGAATGAGCACGCCGTCGCAGACCGTCGGGCCGTACCTGTCGATCGGGCTGCCCTGGGACGACGGGCCCGAGGTGGTGCCCGAGGGCACGCCGGGCGCGATCGTGCTGCGGGGGGTGATCTACGACGGCAACGGCGCCCCCGTGCCGGACGCGATGGTCGAGACCTGGCAGGCCGACGCCGACGGCCGGTTCGACCACCCCGACGACCCGCGCGGGCGGGTGGCCGGGTTCCGCGGGTTCGGCCGCTGCCCGACCGACGAGCAGGGCCGCTGGTCCATCCGCACGGTCGTCCCCGGCGCGGTGCCGGGTACCGCTGGCAGGACGCAGGCACCGCACATCGACGTCTCCGTGCTCGGCCGCGGCCTGCTGCACCGGGTGGTGACGCGGATCTACTTCCCCGAGCACGCCGAAGCCAACGCTGCCGACGAGGTGCTCGCCTCGGTCCCGGAAGACCGCCGCGACACGCTGATCGCGGTGCGCGAAGCGGACGGCTACCGGTTCGACGTGCGGCTCCAGGGCGACGGTGAGACCGTGTTCTTCGAGGTTTAGGGGGTCGGTGTGGCAGTGCAGGTCCACCACGTGATCGACGGGCCCGCGGCCGGGGTACCGGTGGTGCTCAGCGGTTCGCTCGGCAGCACGCTGGCGATGTGGGAACCGCAGGTCGCCCCGCTCACCGAAGCGGGTTACCGGGTGATCCGGTACGACCACCGCGGCCACGGCCGTTCGCCCGTGCCCGAAGGCCCGTACGAGCTGGCGGATCTCGGCGGTGACGTGCTGGCGCTGCTGGACGAGCTGGGCGTGGAGAAAGCGCACTTCGCCGGGCTGTCGCTGGGCGGCATGACCGGGATGTGGCTGGGCGCGCACGCGCCGGAACGGCTCAGCTCGCTGGTGCTGTGCTGCACCTCGGCGAAGCTGGGTCCGCCTCAGATGTGGGCCGACCGGATCCGCGCGGTCCGCGAGAGCGGCACCGGGTCGCTGGCTCCGGCCGTGGTCGGCCGGTGGGTCACCCCGGCGTTCGACCCCGAGCGGCGGGCGGAACTGGAGCGGATGGTCGCGTCCACTTCGGACGAAGGATATGCGGGCTGCTGCGCGGCGATCGAGGTGATGGACCTGACCGGGGAACTGGCCGGGATCACCGTGCCCACACTGGTGATCAGCGCGACCGAGGACCCGTCCACCCCGTCGCCGCACGGCAAGGCGATCGCCGAAGCCATCCCGGGCGCGCGGTACGCCGAGGTCCAGGGCGCCGCGCACCTGGGCAACGTGGAACGACCGGACGAATTCAGCGAACTGATACTGGCGAGGCTGGCGGCCCGATGACCGACGACGAGCTGTACCGCGACGGTATCCAGGTGCGCCGCGAGGTGCTCGGGGACGCGCACGTGGACCGCGCGGTGGCGAACACCACCGAGTTCTCCCAGCCGTTCCAGGACTGGATCACGCGCTCGGCGTGGGGTTCGGTGTGGACCAGGCCGGGGCTGGACCGCCGCACGCGCAGTTGCGTCACACTCGCCGCGCTGACCGCGCTGCACTGCCACGAGGAACTCGCCATGCACGTCCGCGTCGCCGTCCACAATGGACTCACCGCGGCGGAGATCTCCGAGGTGCTGCTGCACACCGCGGTCTACGCCGGTGCGCCGGCCGGTAACGCCGCGTTCGCCGTGGCGCAGCGCGTACTCGCCGAGCTGGGTGAGGAGTCCGCTGTTCCCGATCCCCCGGGTTAAGGTTTCGGCATGGAAGAGACTCGGGGCGCGCACCACGTGCAGTCGCTGGACCGCGGCCTGGCGGTGATCCGGGCCTTCGGCGCGGACGCCCCCGAGCTGACCCTCAGCGACGTCGCCAGGGTCACCGGGCTGACCAGGGCGGCCGCGCGGCGGTTCCTGCTCACCCTGGCCGATTTGGGGTACGTGCGCACCGACGGCAAGTACTTCTCGCTGACCGCGCGCGTGCTGGAACTGGGGTACGCCTACCTGTCGAGCATGTCGCTGCCCGAGGTGGCCACCCCGCACCTGGAACGGCTTTCCGCCGAGGTGCACGAGTCCAGTTCGGTGTCGGTGCTCGAAGGCGGGGACATCGTCTACGTGGCGCGGATCGCGGTCTCGCGGATCATGACGGTCTCGATCAACGTGGGCACGCGCTTCCCGGCGTACGCGACCTCGATGGGGCACGTGCTGCTCGCCGATCTGCCCGAAGCCGAGCTCGACGCCTACCTGGAACAGGCCCGGCTGGATCGGCTGACCTCGCACACGCTGACCTCGGAAGCCGCGTTGCGCACGGAACTGGCCGAGGTGCGCTCGCGCGGCTGGGCACTGGTCGACCAGGAACTCGAGGAGGGGCTGCGCTCGGTTGCGGCGCCGATCCGGTCGCGTGAGGGGAAGGTCGTCGCCGCGGTGAACGTGTCGACGCACGCTTCGCGGACCACGCTGGAAGCCGTGCGGGACGAGATGGTGCCGCGCCTGATCGAAGCCGCCGAACGCATCGAAGCCGATCTCGCGGTCGCGCCTTCGTCACGGGCGACCCGTGGCTGACTGCGCCGGGCTGCTGCTCGCCGCGGGTGCCGGTCGTCGCTTCGGCGGTCCCAAGGCGCTGGTGGAGTTGGGCGGAGAACCGTTGGTGCGCCGGGCTTTGCGGGCGCTGGAGCCGTGTTCGCCGGTGTACGTGGTGACCGGGGCCGCCGCCGGTGAGGTCACCGCTTTGCTGCCCGCCACGGTTTTCCCGGTGCACGCGCCGGAGTGGGCGGCGGGGATGGGGGAGTCCCTGCGTGCCGGGCTTTCCGCTTTGTCCTCTGTGGAGGCTGACGCGGTGGTGGTGCACCTGGTGGACCTGCCGGATGTCACCGACGCCGTGGTGCGGCGGTTGACCGCGCCGGCCGCGCCGGACGTGGTGGCGCGCGCCGCCTACGCCGGGGTGCCGGGGCACCCGGTGCTGCTGGGCCGGGATCACTGGGCGGAGATCGCGGGTGCCGTCTCCGGGGACGCCGGTGCCCGCCACTGGCTGTCCACCCGGGACGACCTGCGCCTCGTCGAATGCGGCGATCTCGGTACCGGCCACGACGTCGACCGCCCAGCCGACCTCCCACCCCCTGAGCCCCCGCCAATGCTATGAGTGGGGGGTGGTCTCAATCGATGGTTGCAACTTAGGTTGGTTGGGATAGTAGTTCACGTAGGCATCGGGCTGGTGTGTGCCAGCCCAGTGTCTGGCGTGGGCGGTTGTTGAGTTCGGCGGCGACGTGGGCGAGGTCGTCGGCGGTGTGGGTCGTCAGGTTGGTGTGTTTGGGGAAGTACTGGCGCAGCAGGCCGTTGGTGTTCTCGTTGGAGCCGCGTTGCCAGGGGCTGGAGGGGTCGGCGAAGTAGATGGGCATCCGGGTGGCCAGGGTGATGTCGGGGTGGCGGGCCATTTCGTTGCCGCGGTCCCAGGTCAGCGAGCGGCGTAGATGCTGGGGCAGGGCGGTGATGGCGGGGATCATCGCGTCACGGACCTGTTCGGCGCTGTGACCATCCGGTAGGTGCAGCAGGATGACGAAACGGGTGGAGCGCTCGACCAGGGTCCCGATCGCTGAGGCGTTGTTTGTGCCGAGGATGAGGTCGCCTTCCCAGTGTCCGGGTACTGCGCGGTCAGCGGCTTCGGCGGGGCGCTGGGAGATCGGGATCGGGTGGCCCAGTTTCGAGGTTTGCGCGCGGGCGCGGGCCCGGTTACGCGGGACCCGCAGTGCCCGCCCGGTGCGCAAACAGGCGGCCAGTTCCCGCCGCAGCGCACCCCGGGCCTGGACGAACAGTGATTGGTAGATCGCTTCCGGGCTGATGCGCATGCCGGGGTCGTCGGGGAACTGCTCGGGCAGGGTGGCGCTGATCTGCGCGGGGGACCATTTCTGGTTCAGCCCGGCCTGGACCTGCTCACGCAGTTGCCGGTGCACGGCCAGTTTCGCCGGTTTCGGCCGTTTGCCGCGTTCGCGGGCCAGTTCGTGCGCGACCGAGGCCCGGTAGTGTTCTCGCACATCGGTGCCGGCGTGTTCGGTGCCCAGCACCCGGCCCACGGTGCGGTCGATCTCCCGGCCGATGGTGGACTTGTCCCGCCCCAGCCGGGCGGCGATCTGCGTGTTGGACTCACCCCGGGCGATCCCCACCGCGATCTCCTCCCGCTCGGCCAGGCTCAAAAACCGGCCCGACCCCGGCCGGGGAATCCTCGCGTTCGCGCTCACCCCACCAGCCTGAGCGAACCACCGCCGCCCTGTCTCGTGCGACACGCCCACCACCCGCGACGCCGCCCGCACCGACAACCCCGCACGCACCCCCTCCCAAAACCCCGCCACCACACCCACCGGCAACAACCGACGACCCATCACAACCCCTCCTCACTCAGGAGTTGCAACCACCGCTAGACACCGCGGGGCATTACTTGCATTGAATGCAAGTAATGCCCCACTCATAGCATTCGAAGGGGGTCCGGGTCAGACGCGTAGGACGCGGGGGCCGGTGGCGGCGATCTCCTCGGCGACCGCGCTGTCGATGCCGTCGTCGGTGATGAAGGTGTCGATGTCGCTCAGCTCGGCGAACCGGGAGAAGTGGTCGTTGCCCACCTTGGTGTGATCGGCGAGCAGGACGGTGCGCCGCGCGCAGTTCACCGCCGCGCGCTTGACCATCGACTCCGCCGGGTCCGGTGTGGTCAATCCGCGTTCCACGGAAAGCCCGTTGGTGGCCATGAAAGCCACTTCGACGAAGGTCTCGTCCAGCGCCCGCAGCGCCCACGCGTCCACCGAGGCCAGCGTCCGGCTGCGCAGCCGCCCGCCGACCAGCATCACCGTCAGGTTCGGCCGCGTCGCCAGTGCCAGCGCGATGTTCACCGAATGCGTGACCACGGTCAGTTCGCGATCCAGCGGCAACTGCTCGGCCACCCGCGCGGTGGTCGTGCCCGCGTCGAGCAGGATCGTGCCCTCCTCGGGCAGTTCGGCCAGCGCCGCCTTGGCGATCCGCTCCTTCTCACCGGTCATCACGATCTCGCGCGTGGCCACCGCGGGCTCGAAACCCAGTCGTTCCACCGGGATCGCCCCGCCGTGCACCCGCCGCAGCACGCCGTGCCGTTCCAGCACGGTCAGATCGCGACGGACCGTCTCCGTGGTGACGGTGAACTCCTCGGCGAGCGTCGCGACGTCGACCCGGCCGAGGCCGCGCGCCCGCTCCAGGATGATCTGCTGCCGCTCCTCCGCGTACATCCCCCACCGTCCAGTCTGTAGTGATTTTCCCGTCCAGGTAACCACATGATGTGAGTTCGTGTGGGGACTTGCGTGCTTGTTTGGTTACAACCCAATCAAGGGGTTGCAAACCCACGCGAACCCATGCAAAATCACTCAAAACCAAGTCAGGATCCAGAGGTGGTGTACGGGTGTTCCTCACCGTCACGGCGAACCCGAGCGTGGACCGCACCGTCGAGGTGCCGCGTCTGGCGCGTGGGGAACTGCACCGGGCGTCCGCGGTGCACGTCCACCCCGGCGGCAAGGGCATCAACGTGGCTCGTGCGCTGGTGCGCAACGGAATCGACGCGCGCGCGGTGCTGCCGGCAGGCGGTCCGGAGGGCGACCACCTCATTTCCCTGCTGAACAGCTACGAGATCGACGTGGTGCGCGTGCCCGCGTCCGGTCCGGTGCGGACGAACATCAGCGTGATCGAGCCGGACGCCACGGTGACCAAGCTGAACGAGGCGGGCGCACGGTTGTCCGCGGCGGAGATCGCGGCGTTGTCCGACGCGGTGCTCGGCAATCTCTCCGACGTCTCCTGGGTGGTACTGGCGGGAAGCCTGCCACCCGGGGTCGACGCGGGGTTCTACGCCGAACTGATCCGCTCGGTCGACGGCCACGCCGAAGTCGTGGTGGACACCAGCGGCCCGGCGCTGCTCGCCGCGGTGAAAGCGGGACCGGCACTGGTCAAGCCGAACCTCGAAGAGTTGGAAGAGGCCGTCGGCCGCTCGCTGTCGAACGTGCGCGAAGTGGTCGAGGCGGCGCGCGAACTACGCGGCCTCGGTGCCCGCGCGGTACTGGCGAGCCTCGGCAGCGAGGGCGCGGTGCTGGTCGACGCCGACGGCGCGTGGCACGCCGAAGCCGATGCCGTGGCACGGAGTTCCGTCGGCGCGGGAGACGCGCTGCTGGCCGGGTTCCTGGCCGGTGGCGGGTACGGGCCGAAGGCGCTGGAAAGCGGGGTCGCCTGGGGGGCGGCAGCGGTGTCGCTGCCGGGCAGCACGATGCCGGGCCCGATCGAGGTGGGCGCGGCGGAGGTGCGGCTGCACGCCGAGTTGGAGCTGGAACGCGGGGTCGGCGCGGGGGCGTGAAACCGGGTCGAACCGGGGGGCGGTAACCGAGAACTGTCCGAGCAGCAGGAAGAGTCAACGATGACGAAGACGGAAGAAGCGCCCTCCCGGGGACACCGGGTCCGGGCCACGGTGCAGCGGTTCGGCGGCTACCTGGCGGGCATGGTGATGCCCAACATCGGCGCCTTCATCGCCTGGGGTCTGATCACCGCGTTGTTCATCCCGTCCGGCTGGACGCCGAACGCGAAGATCGAGACGCTCGTCGACCCGATGATCAATTTCCTGCTGCCGGTGCTGATCGGCTACACCGGCGGGCGGCTGGTGCACGGCCAGCGCGGCGCGGTGGTCGGCGCGGTGGCCACGGTCGGCCTCGCGGTCGGTGCCGAGATCCCGATGTTCCTCGGCGCGATGGCGATCGGTCCGCTGGCCGGTTACCTGATGAAGCTGTTCGACGAGCACGTCGGCAGCCGCACCGCCCCCGGTTTCAAGATGCTGGTGGACAACTTCAGCGCCGGCATCATCGGCGGCATCATGGCTGTGCTGGGCATGCTCGCCATCGGCCCGGTGGTGCAGGGCGCGACCAAGGCGCTCGGCAGCGGGGTGCAGGCGCTGTTCGACACCGGGCTGCTGCCACTGGTCTCGATCATCGTGGAACCGGCCAAGGTGCTGTTCCTGAACAACGCGATCAACCACGGTGTGCTCTCGCCACTGGGGATCGCGGACGCGGCGGAAACCGGGAAGGCGATCGAGTTCCTGATCGAGCCGAACCCCGGCCCCGGCCTCGGCGTCCTGCTGGCGCTGACCTTCTTCGGCGCGAAGAGCGCGCGGGCCACCGCGCCCGGCGCCATCGTCATCCAGTTCCTCGGCGGCATCCACGAGATCTACTTCCCGTACATCCTGGCCGCCCCGCGGCTGATCCTGGCCGCGATCGCCGGTGGTGCGGCGGGCAT
The DNA here is from genome assembly GCF_021725495.1 of Saccharothrix sp. AJ9571. Taxonomy (NCBI): domain Bacteria; kingdom Bacillati; phylum Actinomycetota; class Actinomycetes; order Pseudonocardiales; family Pseudonocardiaceae; genus Saccharothrix; species Saccharothrix sp. AJ9571. Next base: position 4,307,946 of record NZ_CP091382.1, read on the forward strand.
CTTCGTCTTCAGCATCTTCGACGCCGGACTGACCGCCACGCCCGCGCCCGGCAGCATCATCGCCGTGCTCGCGGTGACCCCGAAGGGTGGTTACCTGGGGGTGATCGCCGGTGTGCTGATCGCCGCGGTGGTCAGCTTCCTCATCGCCGCGGTACTGCTGAAGTTCGGCCGGGACGCCCGGCGGGAAGAACGCGAGCAGCAGCTCGCCAACGGCGGCGCGGTCTAAGGCAATCCGGAAAGGGGAACCCGCGTGAGCAGCATCGAGGGCAAGGAGATCACCAAGGTGATCATCGCTTGCGACGCAGGCATGGGCAGCAGCGTGATGGTGGCCGCCCAGCTGGGCAAGCGCCTCAAGCCCTACAAGGTCAAGGTCGAGCACATCCCGGTCAACGAGATCCCGGGGGACGCCCAGCTGGTGCTCTGCCAGGAAACCCTGGTGGCACGGGCGAAGAAGAACTCGGACGCGGTGATCATCGGCTTCCAGAACTTCCTCGGCGACCCGGTGTTCGACCGGGTCGAGCAGGCGATCCGGGACGGGGGCACGCTGGATGGCTGAGCTGCTGGACGCCTCCGGGATCCGGCTGGGCGCGAGCGCGCGCAACCGGGACGACGCGATCCGCCAGGTCGGCGCGCTGCTGGTCGAGATCGGGGCGGTGGACCCCGCCTACGTCGACGGCATGCTCGAGCGGGAGGAGTCGGTCTCCACCTTCGTCGGTGAGGCCGTGGCCATTCCGCACGGCACCAACGCCGCCCGCGACCACGTCAAGCGGACCTCGCTGGCCGTGGTCCAGTTCCCCGGCGGCGTGGACTGGGACGGGCAGCGGGTCCAGCTGTGCGTCGGCATCGCGGCCCAGGGCAGCGAGCAGGTGCAGATCCTGTCCAAGCTGGCCCACACCCTGCTCGACGCCGACCAGGCGGCCGAGCTGCGGGAAGCGTCCGATCCGGACACGATCCTGCGCATCCTGACCGCGACCGAAGAGGAGGCAGTCCAGTGAAGGTGGCCCGTTTCTACGCGCCGGGCGACATCCGGATCGAGGAGGCGCCGGAGCCGTCGCCCGGTCCGGACGAGGTGAAGATCCGCGTGCACGCGTGCTCCACCTGCGGCACGGACCTGAAGATCTTCCGGCACGGCCACCACCACATCGACCCGCCGCGGGTGATCGGGCACGAGATCGCCGGTGAGGTCGTGGAGACCGGGGCCGAGATCTCCGGCTGGGAGGCCGGTGACCGCGTGCAGGTGATCGCCGCGATCCCGTGCGGGGAGTGCGCCGACTGCCGGCGCGGCTGGCGCACGATCTGCCCGAACCAGCTGTCGATGGGCTACCACTTCGACGGCGGGTTCGCCGAGTACATGATCGTGCCGCAGCGGGTGCTGCGGGTGGACGGGCTCAACCGCATCCCGGAGGGGCTCTCCTACGCCGAGGCCTCGGTCGCCGAGCCGCTCGCGTGTGTCCTCAATGGACAGGAGTTCGCGCAGGTCGGCGAAGGTGATGTCGTGGTGGTCACCGGTGCCGGGCCGATCGGCTGCCTGCACGTGCGCCTGGCCAGGGCCCGCGGGGCGGCCGCGGTGTACCTGGTCGAGCTGAACCGCGGCCGGCTGGACATGGCCGCGGCGCTGGTCAAGCCGGACGCGGCGATCTGCGGCTCGGAGACCGACCCGGTGCAGGCCGTGCTCGACCTGACCGACGGCCGCGGCGCCGACGTGATCATCACCGCCGCGGCGGCGGGCAAGGCGCAGGAGGACGGGCTGAAGATGGCCGCGAGGCGCGGCCGGATCAGCTTCTTCGGCGGGCTGCCGAAGGACAACCCGATCATCGCCTGCGACTCGAACCTGGTGCACTACCGCGAGCTGACCATCTACGGCGCCAACGGGTCCAGCCCGGAGCACAACAAGCGCGCGCTGGAGCTGATCGCCACCGGCGCGGTGCCGGTCGACGACCTGATCACCCACCGGCTGAAGCTGGACGGCGTGCTCGACGCGATCGACACCGTGGCCTCGGGTGAGGCGATCAAGGTGACCATCGAACCGGCAGCCGGCTGACCGAAGAAGGGGTGCGTGAAGGTGACCACCGAACTGCACGGGAATCCGGCGAGTCCGGGCACCGCTTCCGGCACGGTCGCCCGCATGCGCCCGGTGCCGGAACTGCCGGCGCAACGGCCCGCCTCGGCGGGCGCGGACCAGGAATTCGCCACGGCGAAGGCCGCGCTCGCCAAGGTCGCGGACGAACTGGAGCGGCGCGGCAAGGCGCTCTCCGGTGAAGCCGCGGAGATCCTGGACACCCAGGTGATGATGGTCCGCGACCCGAGTCTGGAGCAGGGCATCGGGAAGGCCACGGACAACGGCCTGCCCGCCGCGTGGGCGGTCCAGGAGGCGTTCGCCGCGCACATCGACGTGCTGCGCGGGCTCGGCGGGTACCTCGCCGAGCGCGTCACCGACCTGGCCGATCTGCGTGACCGGGCGATCGCCGTCGCGCTCGGCGAGGAACCGCCGGGCATCCCTGACTCGGACGGCCCGTTCGTGCTGGTCGCGGTGGACCTCGCACCGGCCGACACGGTCACCCTCGATCCGTCCGACGTGCTCGCCATCGTCACCGAGAAGGGCGGCGCGACCAGCCACACCGCGATCCTGGCGCGGTCGCTGGGCATCCCGGCGGTGGTCGGCTGCGCGGCGGCGGAGTCGCTGTCGGACGGTCAGCTGGTGGTGGTCGACGGGTCCGCTGGCAAGGTGGTCGTCGACCCGGAGTCCGGCTTGCTGGACCACATCGAGCGCGAGGCGGAGGCGCAGCGGCGGGAGCTGGCGCGCCACCGCGGTCCCGGGTCCACGAAGGACGGTCACCCGGTCAAGCTGCTGCTGAACATCGGCGGCGCGGGCGGCCTGGAAGAAGCCGCGGCGGCCGACGCCGAGGGCATCGGCCTGTTCCGCACCGAGTTCCTGTTCCTGGACCGGGCCGAGGCACCCTCGCTGGACGAACAGCGCGCCGCGTACGGCAAGGTCTTCGCGGCCTTCACCGGACGCCCGGTGGTGATCCGGACCCTGGACGCGGGCGCCGACAAACCGGTGCCCTTCGCGAACAACGACGTCGAACCGAACCCGGCGCTCGGTGTCCGTGGTTACCGGGTGGGCAGGCGGAACCCGGACCTGCTGGACGTGCAACTGGAAGCCATCAGCCTGGCGGCCCGCGAACACGACACCGACGTACGCGTGATGGCGCCGATGATCGCCACCGCCGCCGAAGCCCGCGCGTTCGCCGCGCGGGTGCGGCACTTCGGCATCGCGCAGGCGGGCGTCATGATCGAAATCCCGGCGGCGGCCCTGCGCGCGGAAGCGATCCTGGCCGAAGTGGACTTCGTCAGCATCGGGACGAACGACCTGGCGCAGTACACCTTCGCCGCGGACCGCCTGCTGGGCGAGTTGAACGACCTGCTGGACCCGTGGCAGCCCGCGCTGCTGGACCTGGTCTCGATGGTCGCGGAAGCAGGTCGTAAAACGGCGAAACCCGTCGGCATCTGCGGCGAGGCCGCCGGCGACCCGACACTGGCCCCGGTTTTCGCGGGCCTGGGCGTCACCAGCCTATCCATGTCGGCCCCCGCAGTCCCAGCCGTACGCGCCGCCCTACGCCGCCGCACCTTCGACGACTGCGCCTCACTGGCCGCCACCGCCCTGGCCGCCCCGGACGCCCACACCGCCCGCTCCACCGTCGCCTAACCCTCCCCAGGACACAAATGTGGCTTTCGGGGCGTATTCGGCCCCCAAAGCCACATTCGTGTCATCCGGCGGCCGGTCCCCCAACGGATGCCGTGAAAGCCACATTCACGGCCGAATACGCCGTGAAAGCCACATTCACGGCACCCCCGGGCCCCACCCACCCCAGCCGAGCCGCCGCGCCCCCCTCCCCAGGCACCCGAGGCCCAACCACGGGAGCCTCCGAGATCCCACCCCAGCCGAACCCGGGCATCCCAACTCCAAGACCACCCAGACCCCCTCCCTCACCCCGGTCCACAGCCCAAAACACGGCGAAGGCCTCCATGTCAAGGCATCATTCCCGCCTTGACATGGAGGCCTTCGCCGTAGTCACAATGAAATACCGGGGTGGCCATAACCGAACCAACTACCCTGACCCCAATGACGACCACCCCAGCCGCCCTCGCTTCAGCGCTTCAGCGGACCGGCTACCTGGCCGACACCGGCGTCGCGACCGCGGCGTTTCTCGCGTTGCGCATGGGGCGACCGCTCTTCTGCGAGGGCGAACCCGGCACCGGCAAGACCTCGCTCGCCGTCGCGCTGGGGAAGGCGCTCGACCTCCCGCTCATCCGCCTCCAGTGCCACGAGGGCATCGACGCCGCGCAGGCACTGTACGAATGGGACTTCCCCCGCCAGCTCCTGCACCTGCGGGCACTCGAGGCCGCGCACCAGGAGGTCGACGAGGCCTCCCTCTACACCGAGCGCTTCCTGCTCGCCCGGCCCCTGCTCCAGGCGCTGAAACAAGCGCCGTGCGTGCTGCTCATCGACGAGGTCGACCGCGCCGACGACGAGTTCGAGGCCTTCCTGCTGGAGCTGCTCGACGACAACGCCGTCAGCATCCCCGAGTTCGGCGAGGTCCGCGCCGAGGTACCGCCGCTGGTGGTGCTCACCTCGAACCGCACCCGCGAGGTGCACGACGCCCTCAAGCGCCGCTGCCTCTACCACTGGCTCGAGCACCCCAGCCTGGCCAGGGAAATCGAAATCCTCCGCCACCGGCTCCCCGGCGTCGACGAACGCCTCGCCGCGCAGGTCGCCGGGGCCGTGCACCGCATCCGCCGGCTGGAGTTGCTCAAGCCGCCCGGGGTCGCGGAGTCGCTGGACTGGGCCCGCGCGCTGGCCGCCCTCGACCGCGACGTGCTCGACGCCGAGGCCGCCGCGCTCACCCTCGGCGCCGTGCTCAAGTACAGCGAGGACATCGACCGCGTCCGGGCCAAACTGGACTCACTGCTCTCCTAGGAACCCTAGGACTGCTCCGGCACCCGCCAGCCGCGCTCGCCCGCCAGTTCACGGGCCTGCGCCGGACCCCACGAACCCTGCTCGTACGAGTGCACCTTCGGCGGCTGCTGCAGCACCGGGTCGCACAGCTCCCACAGCCGTTCGACCTCTTCGGCGCTGGTGAACAGGGTCTGGTCGTCGCGCAGCACGTCGAGCAGCAGGCGTTCGTATGCCTCCAGCGGCTCGGCGTCGGCGAAGGCCTCGGAGAACCGCATGTGCAGCTTCGCGTGGTCCAGCTTCAACGCCGGTCCCGGCCGCTTCGCCCGCAGGTCCAGGGTCACGGTCGAATCTTCGGTCAGCTCGAAGACCAGCTCGTTGGGCTGGCTGTCGAACCCGTTGGCCGAGTCGAACATCTTCAGCGGCGGCTCGACGAAGCCCAGCGTGATGGTGCGGCGGCTCTGCGCCATCGCCTTGCCGGTGCGCAGCAGGAACGGCACGCCCTTCCAGCGCCAGTTGTCCACCCACACCTCGGCCGCGACGAAGGTCTCCACTTCGGACTCGTTGTCCACGCCCGGCTCGTCGCGGTAGCCCTCGTACTGCCCGAAGACCACCCGATCCGGCTCCAGCGCGCGGACCGCCTGGAACAGCTTCCGCTTTTCCACCCGCAGCGATTCGGCGTCCACGTGCACCGGTGGTTCCAGCGCCAGGAAGCCGAGCAGCTGGAACAGGTGCGTGGAGATCATGTCGCGGAAGGTGCCGGTCGACTCCATGAAGCCGGCGCGGCCCTCGATGCCGATCGACTCGGGTACGTCGATCTGCACGTAGCTGATGTGGTGCCGGTTCCAGACCGGCTCGAAGAACCCGTTCGCGAAACGCAGCGCCAGGATGTTCTGCACCGCTTCCTTGCCGAGGAAGTGGTCGATCCGGAACAGCTGCTCCTCGGCGAAGACCTGGTGCAACGCGGTGTTGAGGCTGCGTGAGGACTCCAGGTCGCGGCCGAACGGCTTCTCCAGCACCACGCGCGCGTCCTCGGCGAGGCCGGTGGCGCCGAGCATCTTGACCATCGGTTCCATCGAGTCCGGCGGCACCGACAGGTAGAGCAGTTTGCGCGTGTCCGGGCCGAGTTCGGCCATCGCCGCGTCGACCGCTCCGGCCAGCGTCTCCCCGTCGTCCTTCGAGGACGTCTGGAAGGTGATGCGCTGCGCGAACTCCTCCCACACGTGGTCGTCGAAGCGCGCGGAGCCGGAGAACTTGAACACGGCTTTGGCGAGTTTGTAGCGGAACTCCTCGTCGGTGCCGGGCGAGTTGCGCCCGGAGCCGATGATGCGGAACTGCTCGGGCAGGAGCCCGGAACGCATCAGCCGGAAGAGGCCGGGGAAGAGCTTTCGGCGGGCGAGATCCCCGGTGGCGCCGAAGATCACGAAGACATGGGGCACCGTCTTGTCGCGCGAGGCGAACAGTGCCTGGGGATCGGCTGGCTCAGTCATCGGTGTCCATCTTCACCGCCGGAAGCGGTTTCGCCCAGTCTTTGCGCGAATTTGTGGCAAGTCCACGTCATGCCACGGGGGAACGCACTGGACACGCGGGATATTTCCCTGAACAACAGGTGACCTGCGGTCATCTTACCGGTAAGTAGCGTCATTCCGCCGACACACCGGTGCATGCGGGGAAGAGCGTATCCTGGACGTTCTGATGGCCACCCCCCTCCCCGGGTTCGCCGGGTTCGCCACCGCGTTGCGTGCGGCCGGGCTGCCCGCCGCGCCCCAGCGGCTGCACGCCTTCCTCGGGGCCGTCGAGCACGTCGAACTGGCCGATCGCGAGCAGCTGTACTGGGCCGGGCGGCTGACGTTGTGCGCCGATCCCGACGACCTGCCCCGCTACGACCGCGCGTTCGCCTCGTGGTTCGGCGAGGAGCCGCCGCCCGGTCCGCGCGGGGGGACCCCGGTGCCGCGGCGGAGCCGGATGGCCCTGCTCGCCGAGCCGGGAGCCGAGGGTGAGGGCGAGAGCGACAACGAGCCGTTGCGCGTCTCGGCCGGCACCGAAGAGGTCCTGCGCCACCGGGATCTCAGCAAACTGACCGCCGCCGAGCGCGAGCACCTGCGCGAGCTGTTCGCCAAGCTGAGCCCGGTGTTCCCGACGCGCCGCTCGGCTCGCCGCCGCCCGGCCCGCCGGGGTGAGCTGGACCCGGCCAGGACCCTGCGCGCGATGGTCGCCGGTGGCGGTGAACTGGTCCGCCTCGCCCGCCGTAGTCGCAAGGAGCAGCCGCGCCGGGTCGTGCTGCTCATCGACGTCTCCGGTTCGATGAGTCCGTACGCGGACGCACTGCTGCGGTTCGCGCACGTGCTGGTCCGGCGCGCGCCACGGGCGGTGGAGGTGTTCACCATGGGCACCCGGCTCACCCGGGTGTCCAGGCAGCTGCGGCAACGCGACCCCGAGCGGGCGATGCTCGCCGCCGGGCACGCGGTGCCGGACTTCGCCGGCGGGACCCGGCTCGGCGAGGGCCTGCGCGTGTTCCTCGACCGGTGGGGGCGGCGCGGGCTCGCCCGTCGCGCGGTGGTGGTCGTGTTCTCCGACGGCTGGGAACGCGGCGACACCACCCTGCTGGGTGACCAACTGGCGGCCCTGCGCCGCCTCGCGCATTTGGTGCTTTGGACGAATCCCCACGCCGGGCGCGCGGGTTACGCTCCGGTACAGGCCGGGATCGTCGCGGCGCTGCCGCACCTGGACGGCTTGCTCGCCGGGCACAGCCTCGACACGTTGGACCGACTGCTCGGACGGATGCGGGAGAAACGCGATGCGTGATGTGCTGGAGGAACTCCACCGCCGCTGGTCGGCGGGGGAGACGGTCGGACTGGGCACGGTGGTGGCCACCTTCTCCTCGGCGCCGCGGGCGCCGGGCGCGGCGATGCTGGTGGCGCCGGACGGCACGGTGACCGGCAGCGTCTCCGGCGGCTGCGTCGAAGGCGCGGTCTACGAACTCGCGCAGCAGGTGGTCGCCGATCGCACGCCCGTGTTGCGGCGCTACGGCGTCAGTGATGACGACGCCTTCTCCGTCGGGCTGACCTGCGGCGGCATCATCGACATCTACGTCGAGCCGGTGGACCGCGAGAGCCTGCCGGAGCTGGCGGAGCTGGCCGAGTCCGTCCACAAAGGACAGCCGGTGGCGATGGCCACCGTGGTCGAGCACCCGGACCCCGAACGCCTCGGCAAGCGGATCGTGGTGTGGCCGCAGCGCGCGGCGGGCACGCTCGGCTCGTCCCGGATGGACGACGCGGTGGCCGACGACGCGCGCGGCATGCTGGCCACCGGCCGCACCGGGATGCTGCACTACGGCCCGGACGGGCAGCGTCGCGGTGAAGGCACCTCGGTGTTCGTGAACTCGTTCGAACCGCCGCCGCGGCTGCTGGTCTTCGGCGCGATCGACTTCGCCGCCGCGATGGCCCGGCTCGGCGCCTACCTGGGCTACCAGGTCACGGTGTGCGACGCGCGCCCGGTCTTCGCCACCGCGAGCCGGTTCCCCGAGGCGCACGACGTGGTGGTCGACTGGCCGCACCGCTACCTCGGCGCCGAGGCCGAGGCGGGCCGGATCGACCGGCGCACCGTGGTCACCGTGCTGACCCACGACCCGAAGTTCGACGTGCCGCTGCTGGAAGTCGCGCTGCGGCTGGACGTCGGGTACGTCGGCGCGATGGGTTCGCGGCGCACGCACGACGACCGGATCACGCGGCTGCGCGAAGCCGGGGTCGCCGACGCGGAGATCGCGCGGCTGTCGTCGCCGATCGGCCTCGACCTCGGCGCCCGCACGCCGGAGGAGACCGCGGTGTCGATCGCCGCCGAGATCATCGCGCTGCGCTGGGGCGGCAAGGGCCAGCGCCTGGCCGAACTGGACGGCCGGATCCACAGCTAACCCGGAACCCGCGCCGTGAATGCTATGAGTGGGGCATTACTTGCGTTGAACGCTAGTAATGCCCCACTCATAGCATTCGCTGGCCGGCGGGCGCGGCGGGTGGTTCCGTGGATGCGGGTGGGATGGCGCTTGGAAGACGCATTTGCGGAAAGTGGTCCACGGGGTCACCCGGCCTGGGGTTGTTAGATCGAGATCGGAGTAGCACGCTCCCCAGTGAGCCCGATCACTTCCAGCCCCACCACTGGAGGCCTGATGCGAATCACCGTCAACGTCGACGGAACCAGCTACTCCGACGAGGTCGAGCCGCGGCAGTTGCTCGTCCACTACCTCCGGGAACGGCTGGGCAAGGTCGGCACCGTAGTCGGCTGCGACACGAGCAACTGCGGGTCCTGCACCGTGCACCTCGACGGCCACAGCGTGAAGTCCTGTTCCGTGCTGGCCGTGCAGGCGGACGGCTGCGAGATCACCACCATCGAAGGCATCGCCCGCGACGGCAAGCTGCACCCCGTGCAGCAGGCCTTCCACGACAACCACGCGCTCCAGTGCGGGTTCTGCACCCCCGGCATGATCATGCAGTCGCTCGACCTGCTGGCCGACAACCCCGACCCCGACGAGCAGGCCGTGCGGGAGGGCATCGAGGGCAACCTGTGCCGCTGCACCGGTTACCAGAACATCGTGGCGGCCGTGCGCGACGCCGCGCACCACATGCGCCCGGGTGCCGGGCCCGATGCCGAACGCGTCGGGGAAGGCAGCGGCTTCCGCGCGCCGAGCAGCATCGGCGGGGGTGAGTGATGACCTCCACCATCGAGCCGGAGATCGGGAAGTCCCGGCTGCGCAAGGAGGACGAGCGCCTGATCACCGGACGCACCCGCTGGACGGACAACCTGACGCTGCCCGGCATGCTGCACGCGGCCGTGCTGCGCAGCCCGTTCGCGCACGCCAGGATCACCTCGATCGACGTCACCGCGGCCAAGGGCCAGCCGGGCGTGGTCGAGGTGTTCACCGGGGCCGACTTCGCCGAGGAGCAGGGCAGCCTGCCGTGTGCCTGGCCGATCACCGAGGACATGAACTCGCCCGACGCGCCCTCGCTGGCGGTGGACACGGTCAACTTCGCCGGTGAGGCGGTGGCCGTGGTGATCGCGCGCAGCGACTACGAGGCGCACGACGCGCTGGAAGCCATCGAGGTCGACTACGAGGACCTGCCGGTGGTGCTGGACATGGAGGAGGCCGTCAAGGACGGCGCCGACCTGGTCCACTCCGCACTGTCCACGAACACCAACGCCACCTGGATCTTCGACTCCGCCGAAGCGGGCACCGGCGGTGAGGTCGAGCAGGCCATCGCCGAGGGCGAGGTGGTGATCACCCGCAAGTTCCGCCAGCAGCGGCTGATCCCGGCGTTCATGGAACCGCGATCGGTGGTGGTGGACCCGACTTCCGGGCAGTACACCATGTGGTCGGCCACGCAGATACCGCACATCCTGCGGCTGATGCTGGCGATGACGCTCGGCGTGCCCGAGCACAAGGTGCGGGTGATCGCGCCGGACGTCGGCGGTGGTTTCGGCGGCAAGCTGCAGGTCACGCCGGAAGAGGTGATCACCTTCCTGGCCGCGCGCCGGCTCGGCCGCCCGGTGAAGTTCACCGAGTCGCGCTCGGAGTCGCTGCTGAGCGGGCACCACGGGCGCGATCAGATCCAGCACCTGACGCTGTCCGCCCGCCGCGACGGCACGATCACCGGCCTGAAGGTGGAACTGCTCGCCGACATGGGCGCCTACCTGCGGCTGGTCAGCCCGGGTGTGCCGATCCTCGGCGCGTTCATGTTCAACTCGATCTACAAGATCCCGGCCTACCGGTTCGTCTGCACGAACGTGTTCACCAACAAGGTGCCCACGGACGCCTACCGCGGCGCCGGCCGTCCCGAGGCGACCTTCGCCATCGAGCGGATGATGGACGAACTGGCCGCGGAGCTGGGCGTCGACCCGTTGGAGCTACGCGAGAAGAACTGGATCAAGCACGACGAGTTCCCGTTCACCACGGTCGCCGGGCTGACCTACGACTCCGGTGACTACGAGGCCGCGACCGCGAAGGCCAAGGAGCTGTTCGACTACGACGGCCTGCGCCGCGAACAGGCCGAACGCCGGGAACGCCAGGACCCGGTGCAGCTGGGCATCGGCATCTCGACGTTCACCGAGATGTGCGGGCTGGCGCCGTCGCGGGTGCTCGGTTCGCTGTCCTACGGCGCGGGCGGCTGGGAACACGCCGCGGTGCGCATGCTGCCGACCGGCAAGGTCGAGGTGGTCACCGGGTCCTCGCCGCACGGCCAGGGCCACGAGACGGCGTGGAGCCAGATCATCGCCGACCAGCTCGGGGTGCCGTTCGAGGACATCGAGGTGCTGCACGGCGACACGCAGTCCTCGCACAAGGGCATGGACACCTACGGCTCGCGCTCGCTGACCGTCGGCGCGATCGCCGCGGTCAAGGCCGCGGAGAAGGTGGTGGCCAAGGCCCGGCCGATCGCCGCGCACATGCTCGAATGCGCGGAGGACGACCTCGAGTTCGCGAACGGCAGGTTCACCGTCCGCGGCACGGAATCCGCGACGAGCATCCAGGACGTCGCGCTCGCCGTGTTCGCCGCGCACGACCTGCCCGACGGGGTGGAGCCGTCGCTGGATTCGGAGGCCACCTTCGATCCGGAGAACTTCTCCTTCCCGCACGGCACACACCTGTGCGCGACCGAAGTGGACACCGAGACCGGCCGCGTGACGCTGCGGTCCTACGTCTGCGTGGACGACATCGGCAAGGTGATCAACCCGATGATCGTCGAAGGCCAGGTGCACGGCGGGCTGGCGCAGGGCATCGCGCAGGCGTTGTTCGAGGAGGCGGTGCACGACGAAGGCGGCACGCTGACCACCGGCACCTTCGCCGACTACCTGCTGCCGTCGGCGGTGGACCTGCCCTCGTTCACCACCGACCGCACCGAGACCCCGTCGACGACGAACCCGCTGGGCGTCAAGGGGGTCGGCGAGGCGGGCACGATCGCCTCCACCCCGGCGGTGGTCAACGCGGTGGTCGACGCGCTGCGGCAGTACGGCGTGCGGGACGTGGAGATGCCGATGACCCCGATGCGGGTCTGGCAGGCGATCCGCACCGGCCAGACCGACGCCGGTGGCGTCGGCTCCGAGTCCGGTGGCGGGCTCGGCTCGATCGACGCTGTGCCGTCCGCACGGGGGACGACCCCCGGACCCCCGAACCACTCTTCAGGAGGTGCCCGGTGATCCCGGCGGCATTCGACTACGCCGCTCCGTCCACTGTGGACGAAGCGGTGCGGGAACTGGCGGACGCGGGCGAGGACGCGAAGGTGCTCGGCGGCGGGCAGAGCCTGCTGCCGGTGCTCCGGATGCGGCTGGCCACGCCGACCAAGCTCATCGACCTCGGCCGGATCCCCGAGCTGCGGGGCATCCGCGAGGACGGGGACGCGCTGGTCATCGGCGCCATGACCACGCACTACGACCTCCAGCGCGATCCGCTGATCGACGCGCACGCGACCCTGCTGGGCAAGGCGACCGCCACGGTGGCCGACCCGCAGGTGCGCCACCGCGGCACCTTCGGCGGTTCGCTGGCGCACGCCGATCCGGCCGGTGACCTGCTCGCGCCGGTGCTGGCCATGGACGCCGAACTGGTGGTCGCCGGCATGGACGGCAGGCGGACGATCCCGGCGGCGGAGTTCTTCGTCGACCTGTTCACCACGGCGATGCGGCCCGGCGAAATCCTTCTCGAGGTGCGGGTGCCCAAGCACACCGGCTGGCACGCGCACTACGAGAAGTTCAACCGGGTGGCGCAGGCGTGGTCGATGGTGGCGGTGGCCGCCGCGGTCCGCACCGAGGGCGGCACCATCGCCGAGGCCAGGGTCGGGCTGACGAACATGGCCTCGGTGCCGGTCCGGGCGCGGGCGGTGGAGTCGGCGCTGGTCGGGCAGCCTGCCACGGCCGAGTCGGTGCGCGCGGCCGCCGAGCACGCCGCCGAAGGCACCGATCCGGCGGCGGACAGCAACGCCGATGTCGAATACCGTCAGCACCTGGCGAAGGTGCTGACCGGGCGCGCGCTCACCGCGGCGCTGGGTTCCTAGGTTCACGAAGGGAGATCGGTTCCTGTGCGACTCGACCACCGGTTCACCGTCCCTGCCCCGCTCGACCAGGTGTGGCAGGCGGTGGTCGATCCCGAACGGGTGGCACCCTGCATGCCCGGCGCCACCCTGACCGAGGTCGACGGCGACGCGTTCAGCGGTACGGTCAAGGTCAAACTGGGGCCGATCTCCCTGACGTACAAAGGAAAAGGCGAGTTCCTGGAGAAGGACGCCGACGCTCGTAAGGTGGTCATCAAGGCTTCCGGCAAGGACGCCAGGGGCTCGGGCACCGCGGCCGCCACGGTGACGGTCACCCTGCGCGAGGAGGACGGCGCCACGGTCGGCGAGGTGGCCACGGACCTCAAGGTCACCGGCCGCCCGGCGCAGTTCGGCCGGGGCATGATCGCCGAAGTGAGCGGCAAGATCCTGGACACCTTCGCCACCTGCCTGGCCGACAAACTGGGCGACGCCCCCGCTGAGCCTCGGCCAGCCGCAAAACTGAAAGCCGCGCCCGACGCACCAGCCGCGAATCGGGAGTCCGCGACCTCGAAGGCCGCGGATACCCCGGCTGGGGATCCCGGCGCCGCGAAGCCGAAAGCTGGAGAACCCGAGGCCGCGGATTCGGGTGCGGCGAAGCTGAAAGCCGCAGAATCTGAGGCTGCGGATTCGGGTGCCGCGCAGCTGAAAACTGGAGAATCCGGGGCCGCGAAGCGAAGGGCGGCGAAGCCCCAAGCCGAGGATTCCGGCGCCGCGAAGTTGAAGGCTGCGGAGCCGCAGGCCGGAGATGCCGGGGCTGCGAAGCTGAAGGCCGTGAAGTCCGAGGCCACGGGATCCCCGTCCGAGGGCTCCCGCGCCGGGAAACTGGAGCTTGCGGATTCCGAGGCCACAGGATCCCGGACGGTGAAGCCCCAGGCCGCCAAACCCGAGGCCGGGGAAGCGCAGGCCACAGAATCTCGGGCCGCGAAGCCCTCAGCCGCGAAGCCTCAGGCCGTGAAGCCGAGTGCTGCGAAGCCCGAGGCGACAGACCCCGGCGCCTCGAAACGGGAGGCGGCGAAATCAAAGCCCGGGGAAGCCCCGGCCACACAAACCGAGGCCACAACCCGCCAGGCCACAAAACGCCAGGCGGCGGCCTCGCGGGCCGAGGAGTCCCGGGGTGCGGAACCAGAGGCCGCGAAACTGAAATCCGTGAAACCGGAATCCGAGGAAGACCGGGCCACGGAGACCGAGGCCGCGCAGGCCGGGGCGGCTACGACGCCGCAGGCTGTGGTGGCTGGGGAGGTGGAGACCGAGCGGCCCAGGTTGCGGGCGGTCGATCCGCCGCCCGAGCCGGAGGCCGAGCCGATCAACCTGCTCGACTACGCGGGTGCGCCGGTGGCGAAGAGGGTGGCGCCGGTCGTGGTTCTCGCGGCGGTGGTGACCGGGGTGGTTTTTGTGATCCGCGCGCTCCGGCGCTAGCGGGGAAGTACCCGGCCCGCCCGCGGGTTGTACCGGGTATGAACGAGGCGGACCACACCACCGAAGTGGTGGTCATCGGCGCGGGGCAGGCTGGGCTGTCCGCCGCCTACCACCTGCGGCGCACCGGTTTCGCGAACCGCGACTTCGTGGTGCTCGACCACGCCAAACGCGCGGGCGGGGCCTGGCAGTACCGCTGGCCGTCGCTGGTGCTCAACAAGGTCCACGGCCTCTACGACCTCCCCGGCCTGCGGTTCGGCACGCCCGACGGCAGCCGCCCGGCGAGTGAGGTGGTGCCGGAGTACTTCGAGCGGTTCGAGCGCACCTTCGACCTGCCGGTGCGCCGCCCGGTCGACGTGCTGTCCGTCCGCGAAGGCGAAGACAACCGGCTCCTCGTCTCCAGCGCCGCCGAGACCTGGGCGGCCCGCGCGGTGATCAACGCGACCGGCACCTGGGACAAGCCGTTCTGGCCGCACTACCCCGGTCAGGAAGACTTCACCGGCCGCCAGCTGCACACCGCCGACTACACCGGGACCGCCGAATTCCGTGGTCAGCGCGTGGTGGTGGTCGGCGGCGGTACCTCGGCGATCCAGCAGCTGCTGGAGATCGCGCCCGTTGCCAAGGAGACCATCTGGGTGACGCGCCGTCCGCCGGTGTTCCGCGAAGGGCCGTTCAACGAGAACTGGGGTCGCGAGGCCGTCGCGAGGGTGGAACGCCGTGTGCGCGAAGGGTTGCCGCCCGAGAGCGTGGTCAGCGTGACCGGCCTGGCGCTGACGCCGGAGATCCGCGCCGCCCAGGACGCCGGGATCCTGAACCGCGAGCCGATGTTCGAGCGGATCACGCCGCGCGGGGTCGCCTGGGCCGACGGCACCGAGCGCGCCGCCGACGTGATCCTCTGGGGCACCGGGTTCCGCGCTTCGCTGGACCACCTCGCCCCGCTGCACCTGCGCGGTCCCGGCGGCGGGATCCGGATGGACGGCACCCGCGTGGTCGCCGAGCCGCGCTTGCACCTGGTGGGCTACGGCCCGTCGGCCAGTACTGTCGGGGCGAACCGGGCGGGCCGCGGCGCCGTCACCGAGGTGCGGCGGCTACTGGGCTGAGGAGGGACGCATGCGGTACCTGCTGATGATCGGCGGCGACGAGGCCGGCGCGAACGAAGGCTGTGGCGGCTGGACCGAGCGGATGGAGGAGCGCGGCGTGCTCCGCACCGCCATCGGGCTGCGGCCGAAGGAGGAGGCCGTCACCGTGCGCGTGCGCGGTGACGAGGTGCTGCGCACCGACGGCCCGTTCGCCGAGACCAAGGAACAGATCGGCGGGTTCGGCGTGATCGAGTGCGCCGATCTGGACGAGGCCGTGGAGATCGCCGCCGCCCACCCGGCGGCGCAGCGGGGCCTCATCGAGATCCGGCCGGTCGTCGAGACGGGCTGACATCGCATCCACGCCGTGAAAGCCACATTCACGGCACTCAGCGGCGTGTGTGGCGCAGCTGGCGTGACTTCCCTTCAGCGAGGGCCGGGTGGCCCGAGAGGGATGACGGGACGCCTACTTCCCACCAGGCGCCGGCGTCGGTCCAGGCGTCCGGGCGGGTTCGGATGACGACGACGGCCGGGCGGCGTTCGGAGGCCGCGGCTTCCCGTGCCTTCTGGTAGGCGCTGCGCAGGTGCACCACGCTCCCGGCCCGGAAGACCAAGCACCCCAACGCTTCCGCGTGCGCGGCGAAGTCCACGCGCGGTGGCTCGCCGTGCCCTGTCCGGCAGTCCGCGTACTGGTTGTTGAACGGTGTCCCGCCCTGGCCTTCCTGCAACCGCGCGATCACCGCGTACCCGTCGTTGTCGCAGACCACCGCGACGAACGGGTGCCCGGCGAAGGCCGCGGAGAACAGTTCCGAGTTCAGCATCAGGTACGAGCCGTCGCCGAGGAGCGTGGTCACCACCCGGTCCGGCAACGCCATCGCCGCGCCCCACGCCCCGGCGAGTTCGTAGCCCATGCACGAGAAGCCGTACTCCACGTCCATGGCCACCTCGCCGCCCCCGCGCCAGCCGCCGATGAGTTCGCCCGGCAGGCCGCCGGAAGCGGTCATCACGTAGTCGCCCGGCGCGGACAGGTCGTTGACCACCCCGACCACCTGCGCGTAGGTCGGCTCCCCGGAAGCCGACCGCAGCGAAGTGATGTGCGCGTCCCATCGCGCCCGTTCCGAAGCCGCGCGCGCGGACCAGGCCGCGTCGGCCCGCCAGTCCCCGAGGTCGAGCTCCGCCAGTGAAGCGCCGGCATCCCCAACAACGGCCAGCGCGCCGTGCTTCACCGCGTCGAACCGCGCGGCGTTCAGCGTCACCAGTTTCACCGACTCGTCGAAGACCGTCCACGAAGCGGTGGTGAAGTCCTGCAACCGCGTGCCGATGGCGAAGACCACGTCGGCGTCCCCGGCCAGCGCGTTCGCCGAAGTCGAGCCGGTGATCCCCAGCGGACCACCGTGCAGCGGGTGGTCGTGCGGCACCAGTGTCCGGCCCGCGGTGGTCTCCACCAGCGGGATGCCGTGCCGCTCGGCGAAGGCCAGCGCCCGCGCCCCGGCGCCCGAATACCGCACCCCGCCACCGAGCACGAGCAGCGGGCGCTCAGCGGAACGCAGCACGGCCGCCGCGTCGGCCAGTTCACGTGCGTCGGGTCGCGGCCGCGGCACCCGGTGCACCACGGTCTCGAACAGCGAATCCGGGAAGTCGAAGGTCTCGGCCTGCACGTCCTGCGGCAGCGCCAGCGTGACCGGACCGGCGTCGGCCGGATCGGTGAGCACCCGCGCGACCTGCGGCAACGTCGCCACCAGCTGCTCGGGCCGGGTGATGCGGTCGAAGTACCGGCTGACCGCGCGGAACGCGTCGTTCACCGTCGCCGTGGCATCCCCGAAGTGCTCCACCTGCTGCAGCACCGGGTCCGGCGCGCGGTTGACGAAGGTGTCGCCGGGCAGCAGGAGCAGTGGCAGCCGGTTCGCGTGCGCGACCCCGGCGGCGGTCACCATGTTCAGCGCGCCCGGTCCGATCGACGAGGTCACCACGCCGACCTGCCGCCGGTTCGCCGCCTTCGCGAACGCGGTCGCGGCCAGCGCCATGCCCTGCTCGGTGTGCCCGCGCCAGACCGGCAGCTCCTCGCGGAACCGGCTCAGCGCGGTGCCGATGCCGAGCACGTTGCCGTGCCCGAAGATGGCGAAGACGCCGGGGAACAACGGCACTTCGTCACCGGCGAGCGTCTCCGACCGCTGCGCGAGCAGCCAGCGGACGAGCGCTTCCGCGGTGGTCAGCTTCATCGCACCGGTCCTTCCGCCGAGGTGAGCGGGCAGCGCGGGTCGAGCGCCTGCCCGGCCCAGGTGTCGCGGATCCAGGTGTGCGCCGGGTCGTCGCAGAACGCCATCGAGCGCTCGTCCGCCGGACCGGCCAGCACGTTGAGGTAGTACATCGGGTAACCCGGCGGTGCCACGCACGGGCCGTGGTAGCCGCGCGGGATGAGGAACACGTCGCCGTCGCGCACGGCCGCGTTCTCGTCCAGCTCGCCGTCGGCGGTGTAGGTCCGGTGCAGGCCGAAGCCACCGTCCCCGCCGATCCGGAAGTAGTAGATCTCCTCGTTGACCACTTCGCACTCGCTCGCCTCGTCGTGCTTGTGCGGTGGGTAGGAGGACCAGTTGCCGTCGGGGGTGAGCAGTTCGCAGGCGTTCAGCTTGTCCGCGTGGTCCCACACCCCGGGCACACCGAAGTTGGTGACCTGCCGGGTGGCCTGCCCGGAGCCGCGCACCTCCACCGGCACGTCCTCGGCGGGGCCGTACTTCGGTGTGAGCCGCCGCGAGCACCGGGCCATCGGCAGGGCCAGCTCGCATCCGTCTATTGTGGACAGCGTTACTTCGGCGTCCCTTGGCACGTAGGCGAAGTCGGTGACCCTGGCGAACACCGAGTCCCGGCCGAGCAGGTCGAACCGGGAGCCGTCGGCCTCGACCACGCAGCCACCGGACAACGGCAGCACGAACGCCTCGAACTCGCCGGTGTGCACCACCCGTGAGGTGCCCGCGGTGAGCCGCAGGACGCGCAAGCCGGTGTAGGTCCAGCCCGCGGCCTCGGGCGTGAGCAGGATCGGGTCTTCGCCGTCGGCGAGGGTGCCGTGCGGGTGGTGCAGTGCGCTCATCGGCTCTTCTCCAAAACCTTGGCCGCCGCGTCGACCGCGCCGCCCACGTCACCATCCGGCGGGTAGAGCAGGGACCGCCCGACCACCAGCCCGCGCACCACGTCGTGCCGCAGGGCCGCGCCCCAGGAAGCCAGGTCCGCGGCGGGATCCCCGGACGGCACCCCGCCGAGCACGACCACCGGCAGCGTGGTCGCGTCGAGCATCGCCGAATCCTGCGGCGCGGGCAGCTTCAGCCAGGTGTGCGCCGAGGTCACGCCGAGCCCGGAAGCCACCGTCACCGCCCGCGCCAGCGAAGCCGAATCCCGTTGCAGCACCAGCTTCCCGGCGCCGTCGCGCTGGTAGGGGAGCGGTTCGACCATGGCCATCAGGCCGTAGCTCGCCAGTTCCGTGACGGCTTCGGCACTGGCCTGCAGCGTCGGCACGGTCCCCGGATCGGTGTCGACCAGCCGCAGCAGCAGTTTGCCGCCGTCCAGCCGGAAATCGGCGATGGACCGGGCGGTGTAGGCGGTGAACCGGTCGTCGATCTCCCAGTCCGCGCCCGCCAGCCCGCCGCGGTTCATCGAGCCGATGACGATCTTGTCGTGCAGCGCGTCCAGCAGGAGCAGTTCCTCGACCACGTCCGGGGTGCCGAGGATGCCGTCCACCGCCGGGTTCTCCAGCGCGATCAGCAGCCGTTCCAGCAGCGACCGGCGATCCGCCATGGCCATCGGGTCGTCGCCGACGCCGAGCGCGCCCCTGGCCGGGTGGTCGGCGGCGACCAGGAACAGCGTGCCGCTCGGTGAGAGCAGCCGCTCCCGGCGACGGCGTGCGGCGTACGCGCGGTTGACCGCCCCGGGTTCGGTCGCCCGCACGCGCAGCAGTTCGCGCCAGCGGTCGTCGGAAAGACTCACAGCACCTCCTCGATCTCCGCGGCCGTCGGCATGGCGTCCGCGCAGGCCAGCCGGGACGCGACCAGCGCACCCGCCGCGTTGGCGTAGGTGGCCAGGCGCACGGGATCCCAGCCGGACAACAGGCCGTGGATCAGCGCGCCGCCGAACCCGTCACCGGCGCCGAGGCCGCAGACCACCTCGACCCGTTGCGGGCGCACGGTCCACGAGCCCTCCGGCGTGGCGACCAGCACTCCGTCAGCGCCCTTCTTGATCACCGCCAGGCGCACGCCCCGGT
Source organism: Saccharothrix sp. AJ9571 (assembly GCF_021725495.1). Taxonomy (NCBI): domain Bacteria; kingdom Bacillati; phylum Actinomycetota; class Actinomycetes; order Pseudonocardiales; family Pseudonocardiaceae; genus Saccharothrix; species Saccharothrix sp. AJ9571. The sequence continues at coordinate 4,327,707 of NZ_CP091382.1, forward strand.
CCAGCAGGCGTCGCGCGGCCTCGTCCGGGTCGCCGGTGCCGACGGCGACCTCCACCTCGGTCCGGTTGCCGACGGCGACGGTCACGTGGTCGAGCATCCAGCCGATCTCCGCGCGGGCCGTCGCCACGTCCGGCCAGAACATCGGCCGGTAGTCCAGGTCGAGCACGGTGTGCCCGCGCCGTGCCCGCCGTTCGAGGATGGCGCGCTGCGTGCCGCGCGCGGGCTCGGTGCACACCCCGGTCCCGGTGACCCACAGCAGCGGCACCTCGTCGACCACGTCCCACGGCACGTCCTGCTCGCCGAGGGTCAGGTCGGGGGCGATGGGGGAGCGGTAGAACAGCAGCGGCGGGTCCTCCGGCGGGTCGAGGGCGCAGAAGACCACCGGGGTCTGCAGGTCCGCGGCGGTGCCGACGTACTCCGGCGAGACCCCGAACCCGGTCAGCGCCTGGCGCACGTAGTCGCCGAAGCCGTCCGGGCCGACCTTGGTGAGGACCGCCGTCCGCCTGCCGAGCCGCGCGGCGGCGACCGCGACGTTGGTCGCGGTGCCGCCGAGCGACTTGGCGAAGCTGCGCACCCCGGCCAGCGGCACGCCGCTCTGCTCGGGGTAGAGGTCCACCCCGACCCGGCCGATGGTGAGCGCTTCCAGCATCAGGGTGCCTCCACCGACCGCAGTTCGTGCTCCAGCGCCTCCAGTTCGGCACCGCCGGCCATCTGCCGGGTCAGCTCCTCGATGCCGATCTCGGACTTCTCGTACGCCCCGAGCGCGACCCCGCGCTTGAGCAGCAGGAACCGGTCCGCCACCGGGTAGGCGTGGTGCGGGTTGTGGGTGATCAGCACGACGCCCAGCCCGCGGTCACGTGCCTGGGCGACGTACTTGAGCACCACCCCGGCCTGCTTCACCCCGAGCGCGGCGGTCGGTTCGTCCAGGATCAGCACCTTCGCGCCGAAGTGGATCGCGCGCGCGATCGCCACGCACTGCCGTTCACCGCCGGAAAGCGTGCCCACCGGCTGCTCCACGTCACGCAGGTCGATCCCGAGGTCGGCCAGCGCGGCCTTGGTGGTTTCCTTGCACTGCTTGCGATCCAGCCAGCGGATCGGGCCGAAACCCCGGGTGGGCTCGGAGCCGAGGAAGAAGTTGCGCCACACGCTCATCAGCGGCACCACGGCCAGGTCCTGGTAGACCGTGGCGATCCCGCGGTCGAGCGCTTCGCGCGGCGAGGCGAACCGCACCGGCTCACCGTCCACCTTGAACTCGCCGGTGTCGTGCTGGTGCACCCCGGCCAGGATCTTGATCAGCGTGGACTTCCCGGCGCCGTTGTCGCCGAGCACGCAGGTGACCTCACCGGCGTTGACCACGGTGGACACCTCACGCAGCGCGAGCACGCTGCCGTAGGTCTTGCCTATGCCGTTGACCTCGATCAACGCCCGCTGTGCCGTCATCGCCGTACCCTCTCCGCGCGCCGCCGGAAGGTGTTGTTCACCAGCACCGCCGCGAGCAGCATCACGCCGAGGAACAGCATGAACCAGTCGCTGTCCCAGCGGGCGAAGACGATGCCCTGGCGGGCCATGCCGAAGATCAGCGCGCCGATCGCGGCCCCGATCGCCGAGCCGAAACCGCCGGTGAGCAGGCAGCCGCCGACCACCGCGGCGATGATGAACTGCAGCTCCAGCCCGATGCCCTGGTTGGCCTGCACGCTGGCGAAGCGCAGGATGTTGATCGAGCCGACCAGCCAGCCCGCCACCGCGGTGGTCATGAACAGCAGGATCTTCGTGCGCTTGACCGGCACGCCGACCGCGCGCGAGCTGACCGGTGAGCCGCCCACGGCGAAGATCCAGTTGCCGAACCGGGTGCGCACCAGCAGCCACGCGGCCACCGCGGCGAACCCGATCCACCACAGGATGGAGATCTGGAACTTCGTGCCGCCGATCTCCACGGTGGAGGCGAACACGAAGCCCGAGGAGGCGTACCCGTCGGCGCTGCGCATGCCCGAAACCTGCACGGTGCCGGTGACCAGCCGCGTCACGCCGAGGTTCAGGCCCTGCAACGCGAGGAAGGTGCCCAGTGTGACGATGAAGCTGGGCAGGCCGGTGCGCATCACCAGCCAGCCGTTGAACGCGCCCACGGCGAGCGCGAACACCAGCGAGGCCAGCAGCGCCAGCCACACGTTCCAGCCCGCCTGGGTGGCCAGTATCGCGGTGACCAGTGCGGTGGACGCGGTCATCACGCCCGCCGAGAGGTCGAACTCGCCGCCGATCATCAGCAGCGAGACCGCCACCGCCATGATGCCGAGCGTGGAGGCGTCGTCGAGCCAGGTGGCCACGCCGTCGCCGGTGAGGAACTGGTCGGCGGTGATGCTGAAGAAGGCGAACACCACCACCGCGCCGAGCAGCGCGCCGATCTCCGGGCGCACCACCAGCCGGTCGCTCAGCCGGGTGGTGCCCACCCGTTCGTCCAGGGTCGTCGTGGTCATCGGGTACCCCGCTCCACGTAGGCGCCGATCTGGTCCACAGTGGACTTGTCGACGAGGTCGGGTCCGGTCAGCACCGGCCTGCCGCCGCCGACCACGTTCCGGTTGTCCCGGTACAACTTGAGGAAGACCACGGGCAGGTAGCCCTGCTCGTACTGCTGCTGGTCCACGGCGAAGAGCACGTCACCGGTCTTGATCGCGGCGACCACGTCGGCGTTCAGGTCGAAGGTGGCCACCTTCGCCTGCGACTGCACCTGCTCGATGGCGTTCACCGCGTTCGCGGCCACCTGCGAGTTCAGCGTGAGCACCGCGTCGATCGACGGGTCGGTCTGCACCGCGCCGCGGATGCGGGCCTGCACGTCGGTCGGGTTGCTGATGTCCACCTGCAGCCGCTCCGCCGCGCCGAAGCCGCGCGCGGCACCGTCGCAGCGCTGGTTCTGCCCGATGTTGCCCGCCTCGTGGATCACGCAGAGCAGCTTGGTCCCGCCCGCCTCCTTGAACTTGCGGCCGGCCTGCTCACCGGCGACGCCCTCGCTCTGGCCGATGTGGGTCAGCGCGCCGTAGGCCGCGCTCTGCTCCTCACCGGAGTTGATGGTGACCACCGGGATGCCCGCGCGGACCGCGCTTTCGATCGACGGCCGCACCGCCTCGGGGTTCTGCATGGAGACCACGAGCCCGCCGACGCGCTGCGCGACCGCGTTGTCGATCAGCTTGGCCTGGTTGCCCGGATCCCCGTCGGAGTTGTACTCCACCGGCACGCCGAGCGCGCGACCCGCGTCCTCGGCGCCGTTCTTGACCACGTTCCAGAAGGCGTCCCCGGCGGTGCCGTGGGAGATGACCGCGATCCGGAACGGGCCGGTTTCGGCAGGCACCTCCGGACCACTGCCCCCTGGTGGTTCTTCGGCGGCGGGCCCGGTGCACGCGGCGAGCAGCAACGCCGCCGCGGCCACCAGGCCGAGCCTTCCTGAGCGATTGGACGTCATTGTCGAATCCTCGCTGTTCGGCCTACGCAGCCGCCAATCGGCTGACGATCTTGTCGAGGTGCACCAGACTGCGCGCGGTGTCCCGCTTCGGACCTTCGTCACCGTCCTGCCCCAGCGCGGTGTCCTGTTCGAGGACGTACCAGCCGGTGTAGCCCGCTCCGTGGACCGAGCGCACCATCGCTTCGATGTCCACGTCGCCGTCCCCGAGCGGGACGAACAGGCCCTGGCCCACCGCGTCGGTGTAGGCCAGTTCTCCGCCGCGGACGCGGTCGGCGAGGTCCGCCCGGACGTCCTTGAGGTGCAGGTGGCCGATCCGGTCCGGGTGGCGCCTGGCCAGTTCGACCGGGTCGGTGCCGCCGAGCAGCAGGTGCCCGGTGTCCAGGCACAGGGGCAGGTCGGAGTCGGCGATGAACTCCTCGACCTCGGCCTCGGTCTCCACATGCGTCCCCACGTGCGGGTGCAGAACGGTGCGCAAGCCGTGCGCTGCGGCAGTGTCCCGGATCTTGGCCGCCGTGTCGAGGAGCGTGCGCCATTCGGCGGCGGTCAACGCGGGGCGGTCGTCGTAGCCGTCGAGCCCGGTGGCCGCGGCGAGCACGAGCACCTCGGCCCCGCAGGCGGCGAACAGGGCGGCCGACTCCTCGGCGGCGGCCACCGCGGCGGCCGGTCCGGAGTGCAGTGCGACGGCGAGGAAACCGCCGATCAGGCGAAGTTCGTGGCTGTCGAGCAGTTCCCGCAACCGTGCGGGATCCCTTGGCAGATAACCGGGTGGGCCGAGTTCGGTGGCGCGCACGCCCAATTCCGCCATTTGCCCGAGCACCACCGGCGCGTCGAGCACCCGGCCCCAGCCGGGGACTTCGCACACCCCCCAGGAGATCGGTGCCGCGGCGATCTTGAAATCCGGTGCGATTGTCATCGGTGACCAATCTGGAGGGGACGGTTTGACGCCCTGCACTATTGGTTAGAGCGCTCTAATCGTGTAACCTCACCGTACTGGTGTCAAGGGGGGCGGCGGGGAGGCTCGAGTTGATGCGACCGACGATGGAGGACGTGGCCGCGCGCGCGGGCGTCTCACGGGCGCTGGTTTCGCTGGTCATGCGCAATTCGCCCAAGGTCAGCGAACAACGCCGCACCGCGGTGCTCAAGGCCGCCGACGAGCTGGGTTATCAGCCGCACGTGATGGCCCGGTCGCTGGCCAGCCGCACTTCCACGGTGCTCGGCGTGATGGTTTCCGATCTGCGGAACGCCTTTTTCGCCGACGTGGTGGAAGGGCTGGATTCGGCCGCGCAAGCCGCCGGGTTCAACCTGATCCTGAACACCGGATCGCGCAGTCCCGCACGGGAGCAGGCGGCGTTGCGCAGTTTGCTTTCCTTCCGCCCAGCGGGAGTCGTGCTGCTTTCCCCGGTGCTTTCCGCCTCCGCCGTGGAAAAGGCGGCCGAACAGTGCCCGCTGGTGCTGGTTTCGCGCACTTCCCGGCTGTCCACTGTGGATACGGTCAACGACGACGGCACCGCCGGGGTGGCGCTGGCGGTGGACCACCTGGTCGAGCTCGGGCACCGGCGGATCGTCCACTTCGACGGCGGCTCCGCGGCCAGCGCCGCCGCCCGGCGCCGGGGTTACCGCGCCGCGATGGCGCGGCACGGGCTCGAGCCGCGGATCGTGCGCAGCGAGCACACCGACACCGCCGGGGAGAAGGCGGTGCGCGAGCTGCTCAGCTCGGTGGACTCCCGCGAACTGCCCACCGCGGTGATCTCCGGCAACGACTTCAACGCCGTCGGCGTCATCTCGGCCTTCGAAGAAGCCGGTTTCCGCGTGCCCGAGGACGTTTCCGTGGTCGGCTACGACAACACCTCGCTCGCCGCGCTGCGCCACGTCTGGCTGACCACGGTGGACCAGCCGCGGCTGGAACTGGGCAGGCTGGCCGTGGAGGCGTTGCTCGAGCGGGTGCGCGGGGAGCGGGACGAGCCGATGCGGCACCTGCTCCACCCGTCGCTGGTGGTGCGGGGCACCACCGCCGCCCCGCGGGACTAGTCCGTCGCGTTAGGAGAGTGCGAAAGATGAGGCTTGGACTCGCCGGCACCGGCCGGATCGGCTCGGCGCACGCCGACATCCTCAAGCAGCTGCCCGGGGTGAGCTCGGTGGTGGTCGCCGATGTGGACACCGAGCGCGCGCGGGCGACCGCGGCCAAGCTGGAGGTCGACGCGGCGGGCAGCATCGACGAGCTGTTCACCTCCGGGGTGGACGGTGTGGTGATCGCCGCGGCCACCCACGCGCACCCGGAGCTGATCATCCGCGCGGTGCACGCGGGCCTGCCGGTGTTCTGCGAGAAGCCGGTGGCCGGGGACGTGGCAGGCACGCAGGCGGTGGTCGACCAGGTGGCCGAGGCGGAGGTGCCGGTGCAGATCGGCTTCCAGCGCCGGTTCGACGCGGGCTACCTGGCCGCGCGCCGGGCGGTCACCGCGGGGGAGCTGGGCTGGCTGCACACGCTGCGGGCGACCACACTGGACCCGGCGCCGCCGCCCGCCGAGTACGTGCCGGGCTCGGGCGGGCTGTTCCGCGACTGCGGAGTGCACGACTTCGACATCATCCGCTGGGTGACCGGGCGCGAGGTGACGGAGGTCTACGCGACCGGCAGCAACCGCGGCGCCGAGTTCTTCGCCGCCGCCGGCGACGTGGACACTGCCGCCGTACTGCTCACCCTGGACGACGACAGCCTCGCCACCGTCTCGCTGACCAGGTACAACGCCGCGGGCTACGACGTACGCCTGGAGGTCCTGGGCTCGGCGGGCAGCATCGCCGTCGGCCTGGACGAACGGCTGCCGCTGACCTCGGTCGAAGAGGGCGTGACCTGGCCGACCGGCCCGGCGTACCCCGGCTTCATGGAACGCTTCCGCGCCTCCTACGTGCGCGAACTGGAAGCCTTCACCGAGGTGGTCGCCGGCCGCATCCCCAGCCCCTGCACCGTCGGCGACGCCCTCGCCGCCTTCCGCATCGCCGAAGCCTGCGCCCACTCCCTACGCACCCACCGCCCCACCCCCCTCCCCACCTAACCCACCCCCCTCACACACCCGACCCCCACCCTCACGCACCCGAACCCCACGTTCAGGCAGGCGAGTCCCACATTCGGGAAGCCGAGTTCCACGCTCGTGCAGTCGAACTCCGCGTTCGCGTAGGCGAGTTCCACACTCGGGTAGGCGAGTGCTGCGTTCGGGCAGCCGAGTGCGACGTTCAGGTGGGCGAGTTCGGTTGTCGCAGGGCCGAGTTCGGCACTCGGGTAGCCGAGTCTCCCGTCCAGGCAGCTGAGATCCACACTCGTGCACCCGAACCCCACCTTCAGGCAGACGAGTCCTGCGTTCGGGCACACGAGTTCCACACTCGGATAGCGAACTTCGCCTTCGGGCGGGCGAGTTCCACATTCGTGCAGCCGAACCCCACGTTCATGCACCCGAGTTCCACGCTCGGGTAGGCGAGTGCTGCGTTCGGGCAGCCGAGTGCGACGTTCGGGCACGCGAGTCCCACGTTCAGATAGACGAGTTCCACATTCGGGAAGCTGAACTCCGCGTTCAGGTAGGCGAGTTCCGGACGAATGCTGCGGGGTCGCACCGGACCCCGGACCCCGGACCATGATCGCGTAGGCGGGTACGCAGGGTGGCGTAGGGCCTGGTGCCGTCCTCAGGGGGACGCCGTGACCAGGCCGGGTCCGCGAACCTCGTCGAGTCATGGACGAAGGCCGACGACGGGAAACCGAAATGAACAGATCAACCGCGGTCAGGCAATTGCTGGCCGCACACAGTGTCACCATCCTGCGGGTCAGTCTGGGGCTGGTGTTCCTCGGTTTCGGGGCGCTCAAGTTCTTCCCCGGCGCGAGCCCGGCCCAGGAACTCGTGGTGCGCACGCTGGAGACGTTGTCGTTCGGGGTGTTGTCCGGGCAGGGCGCGCTCCTGGTCACAGCGATCGCCGAGTGCGTCATCGGGGTCACGCTGGTTACCGGGCGGTTCCTCAAGACCGGACTGGTGGTGCTGGGCGCCTCGCTGATCGGCATCCTGTCGCCGCTGGTCCTGTTCTTCGCCGACCTGTTCCCGGGTTCTCCGACGCTGGAAGCCCAGTACGTGGTCAAGGACATCGTGCTGGCAGCGGCCGGTCTGGTGATCGCGGCGAGTGCCCTGGGCGCGCGTTTCGTCACCGCGGAACGGGTGGCGCTGTGAACGCGGCGCGGAAAGCGGCGATGGCCGGGCTGGTGGTGGCCTCGGCCGGGCTGGTGGTGGCGAAGCTCGGCGGGCTTGCCATGCCCGCGGTGCCGCCGGCGCTGGTGATCATGCTGGTGGCCGCCGCCCTGCTGGTCGTGCGGTGGCGGTGGGTGCCGATCGTCGCGGTGCTGGCGGCGCTAGCGGAAGGAATCGGGTTCGCGGCCAGCGGGTCGTTCACACGACTGGCCGACGTCGGGGACTTCGGCATCTTCGCGGGTAGCTGGCTGCGACTGCTCGGGGTGGTCATCGCCGTGGTTTTCGGGGTCGTGGCGCTCAAAGCCGCAGATTGAAGATTCGCCGGGCGTTGCCGCCGAGGAACAGTTCCTGCGCCTCGGCACCCAGCTCGAGCTTGCCGAGCTGCTTGAGGCAGTCGGCCGGCGTGATCATCGGGTAGTTCGAGCCGAAGAGGACCCGCGTGCGCCCGCGACCCCTGGCGAAGTCGGCCAGTTCGGCGGGCAGGCGGTGCAGCGCGTACGCGGAGGTGTCGACGTGGAAGTTCGGGTACTTCATCACCAGCGAAAGCACCTCGTTGAGCCAGGGAAAACCGACGTGCCCGCCGACGACCACCAGCTCGGGGAAATCGAGCAGCACCTCGTCGAGGTAGGGGATCGGGCGGCCGGGTTCGGACGGGCACAGCGGCCCGGTGTGCCCGATCTGCGTGCACAACGGCACGCCGAGTTCGACGCAGGCGACGTAGACCGGGTAGTAGCGGCGGTCGTTCGGGGGCAGGTTCCAGAGCCACGGGACCACGCGGACGCCGACGAACCCGAGGTCGCGCACGCACCGGCGGATCTCGCGGATGGCGGCCATCGGATCCGTGAGATCCACCGAGGCGATGCCCGCGAACCGGGCGGGGTGCCGCTCGACCACGGCGGCGACCTCGTCGTTGGTGATCAGCGGCCCCCGCGGCGAGTACCACGCGGACAGCAGCCCCGCGTGCACCCCGGCGGCGTCCATCGCTTCCACCGTCGCCTGGAGCGGGGGCGCCATCCGCGTGGTGCCGGTCCAGCGGAGCACGGATTCGAGCCAGGGCTCGGCCATGAACCGGTCACCCGGCTGCTGCATCCAGGCGTCGATGATTTCCGGCAGGCCGATCGTGCCCAGCTCCATCAGCCCATGTTAAGCCCGCCCAGGCGCTGTCCTGTGAGTCTGGTCGATGGGCCGCCTGGGCGCGGAGAGCGCGACCTTGACTTACCGGACAGCGCCTAGCCCAATTCGGATTCGGCTTGCTGGATGGCGGCGAACTCCTCCTCCGGCGCGCTGGCGACCAGGTGGTGCCTGCTGTAGAACCAGAAGTACGCCAGCGCCAGCAGGAAGATCCCGCCGGTGATCGCCGCCGCCAGTACGTCCACCAGGAAGGTGGCCACCACCGCGGCCGCCGCCAGCACCAGGGCCACGCCGGTGGTCCAGGCCCCGCCCGGCGTGCGGTACGGGCGTTCGAGGTCCGGCTCGCGCTTGCGCAGCACGATGTGCGAAAGGTTCAGCAGCACATAGGAAACCGTCGCGCCGAAGACGGCGATGTTGATCAGCAGATCGCCCTCACCGATGGCGAACGCCAGGAGGAAACCGACGGTCCCCGGCACGATCAGCGCCAGGTACGGCGTCTTCCGCTTCCCCGTCTTCGAGAGCCACCGCGGCAGGTAACCCGCCCGTGAAAGCGCGAACAACTGCCGCGAGTAGGCGTAGATGATCGAGAAGAAGCTGGCGACCAATCCGGCGAGGCCGACGTAGTTGACGATCTGGCTCACCCAGTTGTCCCCGCCGTAAGCCACCTTCGCGGCGTCCACGAGCGGGTTGTTCGAGCCGGCCAGCGCCGCCGACCCCGAACCGCCCGGCGCCAGCACCAGGATCAACGCGGCGAACACCACCAGGGCGGCCATCGCGGCGATGATGCCCCGCGGCATGTCGCGCTTCGGGTCGCGTGCCTCCTCCGCGGCCAGCGGCACGCCTTCGACCGCGAGGAAGAACCAGATGCCGTAGACCAACGCCGCCAGCACACCGGTGATGCCGAACGGCAGGAACGACGATGCCCCGAACGCGTCCGTGGCCGGGATGTCGAAGAGCTTGGCGCCGTCGAACTTCGGCACCATGCCCACCGCGAACAACACCAGCGCGACCACGGCGACCGCGGTGATCACGAACATCACCCGCAGCGCCTCGCCCACCCCGCGCAGGTGGATCCCGATGAAGATCAGGTAGCAGACCAGGTACACCGGCCAGCTGTTGGTCAGCCCGAACAAGCCGAGCGTTTCCACGTAACCGCCGATGAAGATGGAGATCGCGGCGGGGGCGATCGAGTACTCGATGAGGATCGCCACGCCCGTGGCGAACCCGCCGAGCGGACCCAAGGCGCGCCGCGCGAACCCGTAACCCGCACCGGCCACCGGCAACGCCGAAGACATCTCCGCGAGCCCGAACACCATGCAGCCGTACATCACCGCCATCAGCACGGTGGCGATCAGCAGGCCGCCCCAGCCGCCCTTCTCCAGCCCGAAGTTCCACCCGGCGAAGTCCCCGGAAATGACGTAGGAGACCCCCAGCCCGGCCAGCAGCAGCCAGCCCGCGGCCCCGCGTTTGAGCTGTCTCTGCTTGAGGTAGTCGGCGCCGACCTGGTTGTACTCGACCTTGCCGCGTGCCATCTGGACTCCCTGCGGGTCACGCCCCGGCACCCCAATGGATCCCTGGACAGTCCTTTGAAGTTGTCCGAGGTTCGGCCATCACCCCCGGTTTGTCAAGGCGCCCGCGAGGCGGTTGACTGCGCCCCGCAGCACCGGTACGAAGGTCATCCAATGGGTCTGTACGGTTCCATTAACTGTGCGGGACGAAAGAGGTGTCGGTCGATGGGCAAACGCAAGGGCATGCTGACGCTCGACGAGCTGCGGGAACTCGTCGAGGACGGCACTGTGGACACCATCCTGGTGGCGATGACCGACATGCAGGGCCGCCTGCAGGGCAAGCGGTGCGCGGCCGAGTACTTCCTCAACGAGGTCGTGCCGCACGCCACCGAGGCCTGCAACTACCTGCTCGCCGTGGACGTGGACATGAACACCGTCGACGGCTACGCGATCTCCTCCTGGGAACGCGGGTACGGCGACTGCGTGCTGCGCCCCGACTTCGACACCCTGCGCCTGGTCCCGTGGCAGGAAGGCACCGCGATGGTGCTCGCCGACGTGGAATGGGTGGGGGGCGGCGAAGTCACCGTTTCCCCGCGCCAGGTGCTGAAGAAGCAACTGGACCGGCTGGCCGAACGCGGACTCGGCGCCTTCGTCGGCACCGAACTCGAGTTCATCGTCTTCGAGGACTCCTACGAGCGCGCGTGGAAATCCGGCTACCGCGAGCTGACCCCGGCCAATCAGTACAATGTGGACTATTCGATGCTCGGCACCGCGCGGCTGGAACCGCTGCTGCGCCGGATCCGCAACGCGATGACCGGTGCCGGGCTGTACGTGGAGTCGGCCAAGGGCGAGTGCAACCCCGGTCAGCAGGAGATCGCCTTCCGCTACACCGACGCTCTGTCCACTTGCGACAACCACGGGATCTACAAGAACGGTGCCAAGGAGATCGCCGCGCAGGAGGGCAAGAGCCTGACCTTCATGGCGAAGTACGACGAGCGCGAGGGCAACTCCTGCCACATCCACATCAGCCTGCGCTCGCTCGACGGCGAACCGGTGCTCGCCGGTGACGGTCCCGGCGGCTTCTCGAAGCTGATGGAGCACTTCCTCGCCGGGCAGCTGGCGTGCCTGCGTGAACTGACCTACTTCCTCGCGCCGAACATCAACTCCTATAAGCGTTTCGTGCCCGGCAGCTTCGCGCCGACGTCGGTCGCCTGGGGCACCGACAACCGCACCTGCGCGCTGCGCGTGGTCGGGCACGGCCAGTCGCTGCGGGTGGAGAACCGCGTGCCCGGCGGGGACGTCAACCCGTACCTGGCCGTCGCCGCGCTCATCGCCGCCGGGCTGCACGGCATCGAGAACGAACTGCCGCTGGAGCCGGAATTCCAGGGGAACGCCTACACCTCGGGCAAGCCGACCGTGCCGACCACCCTGCGCGAGGCGGCGGAACTGCTCAAGGGCAGCGAGGTCGCCCGCGCGGCCTTCGGCGAAGACGTGGTGGAGCACTACCTGAACGCGGCGAAGGTCGAGCTGACCGCCTTCGACGCCGCGGTCACCGATTGGGAGCGAGTACGTGGTTTCGAACGACTTTAGGCGCAGTCCGGTAAGCCAAGGCCGCGCTCTCCGCGCCCAGGCGGCCCCTGGCGGCACGGGCGAATCGGCCGAGTACGGCCAGTACGAGGCCGAATCGCCCGCACCGCCAGGAACCACCTGGATCACGAAGCCCATCGACCAGACTCACCGGACAGCGCCTAAGCCGCTCATCGGCCTCACCACCTACCTCGAACGGACCTCGTTCGGGGTGTGGGAGACCGAGGCCGCGGTCCTGCACGGCGGGTACGTCGAGGCGGTGACGCGGGCGGGCGGGGTGCCGCTGCTGCTGCCACCGGTCGGCTTCGGGCACGCCGAACTGGCGTCGGCGCTGGACGGGCTGGTGCTCGTCGGCGGCGCCGACATCGAGCCGTCGCGATACGGGCAGGAACCCCACCCGGCCACGGTGACCCGGCCCGCGCGCGACGAGTTCGAGTTCGCCCTGCTGGACCGCGCGCTCGCGGCGGGCCTGCCGGTGCTGGGTGTGTGCCGCGGCATGGAGGTGCTCAACGTGGCCTTCGGTGGCACGCTCACCCAGCACCTGCCCGACCGGCTCGGCTCCACCGAGCACCAGCCCGCCGTGGCCACCTTCGGCCTGACCGACGTGCGGCTCGCCGAGGGTAGCCGGGCGGCCGCGATCCTCGGCGAGCAGACGAAGTGCCGGTGTTACCACCACCAGGCGGTGGAAGAACTGGGCGAGGGACTTCAGGCCGTGGGCTGGGCGGCCGACGGGACCATCGAGGCGGTCGAGGTGCCGGGCGAGCGGTTCGTGCTCGGCGTGCAGTGGCACCCGGAACAGGACCTGGACGACTTCCGGCTGTTCGCCGCGCTGGTCGCGGAGGCGGGGAAAGGGAAGGCATGAGCACCACATTCGAGGTCATCAACCCGGCGACCGAGGAGACCGTGCGGTCGGTAGAGCTGACGTCGGCCGAAGAGACCGACGCGGCGATCCGGCGGGCGCACGCCGCGTTGCCCGCGTGGCAGGCGGTGGCGCCGGGTGACCGCGCGCGGCTCCTGCGCCGGTTCGCCGACGCGGTGGACGACGACCGCGAGCACCTGGCGCAGCTGGAAGTGGTCAACTCCGGCCACACCATCGGCAACGCGCGCTGGGAGGCTGGCAACGTCCGCGACGTGCTGCACTACTACTCGGCCGCGCCGGAACGCCTGATCGGCAAGCAGATCCCGGTGCCGGGTGGGCTGAACGTGACCTTCCAGGAGCCGCTCGGCGTGGTCGGCGTGATCGTGCCGTGGAACTTCCCGATGCCGATCGCGGGCTGGGGCTTCGCGCCCGCGCTGGCCGCGGGCAACACCGTGGTGCTCAAGCCGGCCGAGCTGACCCCGCTGACCGCGCTCCGGCTGGCCGAGCTGGCCCGCGCCGCGGGCATCCCCGAGGGCGTCTTCCAGGTGCTGCCGGGCAAGGGGCCGGTGGTGGGGCAGCGGTTCGTCGACCACCCGCTGGTGCGCAAGGTGGTCTTCACCGGGTCCACGGAGGTCGGCAAGCAGATCATGGCGGGCTGCGCGGCCCAGGTGAAGCGGGTGACGCTGGAGCTGGGCGGCAAGAACGCGAACCTGGTCTTCGCCGACGCCGACCTGGAGAAGGCCGCGGCGACCGCGCCCTACGGCGTGTTCGACAACGCCGGGCAGGACTGCTGCGCGCGTTCGCTGATCCTGGTGCAGTCGTCGGTGTACGAGAGGTTCATGGAGCTGCTGGAGCCCGCGGTGCGCGGCGTGGTGGTCGGCGACCCGGCCGCCGAGGCGACCGAGATGGGACCGCTGATCTCCGCGCGGCACCTGGCCAAGGTCTCGTCCTATGTGGACGGCGACGCGCCGGTGGCCTTCCGCGGCAGCGCGCCGGAGGGCGCGGGGTACTGGTTCCCGCCGACCGTGGTCACCCCGCCGGACCTGCGGCACCCGCTGGCCAGCGAGGAGATCTTCGGTCCGGTGGTGGCCGTGGTGCCGTTCGACGACGAAGCGGACGCGGTGAAACTGGCCAATCACACCGAGTACGGGCTCTCGGGCTCGATCTGGACCAGGGACGTCGGCCGCGCGCTGCGGGTGTCGCGCGGGGTGGAAGCCGGGAACCTCTCGGTCAACTCGCACTCCTCGGTGCGCTACTGGACGCCGTTCGGCGGCTTCAAGCAGTCCGGCCTCGGCCGGGAGCTGGGTCCCGACGCGGTGGACGCCTTCACCGAGACCAAGAACGTGTTCATTTCGACCGAGGAGGGCTAGATGCAGCGATTCGACGGACGCGTGGTGACGATCACCGGCGGCAGCAGCGGGATCGGGCTGGCCACGGCCCGGCGGCTCGCCGAAGAGGGCGCCAAGGTGATCATCGCCGACGTCGCCGAGGCCGCAGGGAAGGCCGTCGCGGACGAGGTCGGCGGGCTGTTCGTGCGGACCGACGTGACCGACGAGGAGCAGGTCAAGGCCCTGTTCCAGACCGCGGTCGACGAGTACGGCTCACTGGACGTGGCTTTCAACAACGCCGGCATCTCACCGCCGGAGGACGACTCGATCCTGACCACCGGCATCAAGGCGTGGGAGAGGGTGCAGCGGGTCAACCTGACCTCGGTGTACCTGTGCTGCAAGTACGCGATCCCGCACATGCAGGCGCAGGGCAAGGGCTCGATCGTGAACACCGCGTCGTTCGTGGCCGTGATGGGCGCGGCGACCTCGCAGATCTCCTACAGCGCGTCCAAGGGTGGCGTGCTGTCGATGACCCGGGAACTGGGCGTGCAGTTCGCCCGCGAAGGCATCCGGATCAACGCGCTGTGCCCGGGACCGGTGAACACCCCGCTGCTCAAGGAGCTGTTCGCCAAGGACCCGGAGCGCGCCGCGCGGCGGCTGGTGCACGTGCCGCTCGGCCGGTTCGCCGAACCGGAGGAACTGGCGGCGGCCGTCGCGTTCCTGGCCAGTGACGACGCGTCGTTCATCACGGCCTCTCAGTTCCTGGTGGACGGTGGCATCTCGGGCGCCTACGTCACCCCTCTGTAACCCTGCGCGCACTGACCGCAGCCGGTCGCCCAGGTGCCTCCGCGAACGCTATGAGTGGGGCATTACTAGCGTTGGATGCAAGTAATGCCCCACTCATAGCGTTCTCGCCTTGGCTGGCTGAGGCCCTGACTGTGGGACTCGGCTGCACGAACGTGGGGTTCGGCTGCCTGAACGTGGAACTCGGCTGCGGGAACGTGGGACTCGGCTGGGCGGTGACTGCGTGCGTCGCCCGGCTGTGAGCTACTGAACACAGGTGGACGGGGCGGTGCGCGACGCCGTACGGTACTCGCGAGGCGAAAACTTCATATCGGGCTGACACGAGCCGGAGCGGGAGAGTTCTCGCCGCGCGAGCAAGCGAACAAGCGAGCGCGGAACGAGGCACCGAAGGAGCAAACTCCCCAGCAATCTCTCAGGTAGCACACCGCTTCAGGCCAGGCCACTCTGGAAAGCAGGCGCATCCGCGCGCCTCACCCAAGGTGAAAGCCGCGCTCGAGCGCGCGGTGAAACTCTCAGGTGCCATGACAGAGGGGGAGTTCCCAGCAGTGGGTCCCCATGCCCATGCCCGACGCGAGGAGCTCCAGTGAGCAGCAGCCCGTTCGCCGCCCGCCACATCGGTCCAGGTGATCCCGAGCAGGCCAAGATGCTGGCCGAATGCGGCTACGGCAGCCTCGAGGCGCTGGTCGAAGCTGCGGTGCCGAGCGCCATCCGGCTCACCACCGGGCTGGACCTGCCGGAGCCGGCGTCGGAGACCGAGGCCACCGCGGAGCTGCGCCGCCTCGCCGCCCGCAACCGGCCGATGACGCAGATGATCGGCCTGGGCTTCCACGACACCATCACCCCGCCGGTGATCCGCCGCAACGTGCTGGAGAGCCCGGCCTGGTACACCGCCTACACCCCGTACCAGCCGGAGATCTCGCAGGGCCGCCTCGAAGCACTGCTCAACTTCCAGACCATGGTCGCCGACCTGACCGGCTTGACCACCGCCAACGCCTCGCTGCTGGACGAGTCGACCGCGGTGGCCGAGGCGGTCATGCTGATGCGCCGCCAGTCGAAGGCCAAGTCGCAGACCGTGGTCCTCGACGCGGAGACCATGCCGCAAACGATTGCGGTGGTCCGCACCCGAGCCGAGGCGCTCGGCATCGACCTCGACGTCCGTGACCTCTCGGCGGGGCTGCCCGAGGAGTTCTTCGGCGTGGTCGTGCAGTACCCGGGCGCTTCGGGCGTGCTCCGGGAAAAGGGCTTCTACCAGCGCATTTCCGAGGCCACGAAGGCCGCTGGTGCGCTGTACACCGTCGCCGCGGACCTGCTCGCGCTGACCCTGGTCGAGGCGCCGGGTGAGTTCGGCGCCGACATCGCCGCGGGCACCACGCAGCGCTTCGGCCTGCCGCTGGGCTTCGGCGGCCCGCACGCCGGCTACATGGCCGTGCGCGCCGGGCTGGAGCGCTCGCTGCCGGGTCGTCTGGTCGGCGTTTCGGTGGACGCCGACGGCGCGCCCGCCTACCGCCTCGCGCTGCAGACCCGTGAGCAGCACATCCGCCGCGAGAAGGCCACCTCGAACATCTGCACCGCGCAGGTGCTGCCCGCGGTCCTGGCCGCGATGTACGCGGTCTACCACGGCCCGGACGGGCTGAAGCGGATCGCCGAGCGGGTCCACTCGCTGGCCACCGGCCTCGCCACCGCCCTGCGCGACGGCGGCGTCGAGGTCGTGCACGAGAACTACTTCGACACCCTGCTGGTGCGCGTGCCGGGCAAGGCGGAGCAGATCATCAGCGACGCCCGCCGGTTCGGCGTGAACCTGGGCCGCGTGGACGCCGACCACGTCCGCATCGCCTGCGACGAGGTCACCGCGACCGACACGCTGCACCGCGTGCTGCTCGCCTTCGAGCTGGAGGCCAACGCGAAGCCGGGTGAGACCACCGTGCTGCCCGGTGACCTGGCGCGCTCGACCGACTACCTGTCGCACGAGGTGTTCCACACGCACCGCTCCGAAACGGCGATGCTGCGGTACCTGCGTTACCTGTCCGATCAGGACTACGCGCTCGACCGCGGCATGATCCCGCTCGGTTCCTGCACGATGAAGCTCAACGCCACGGCCGAGATGGAGCCGATCAGCTGGCCGGAGTTCGCCGGGCTGCACCCGTTCGCCCCGGTCGAGGACAGCGCGGGCTACCGCGCGCTGGTGGAGCAGCTGTCCGGCTGGCTCGCCGAGGTCACCGGCTACGACACCGTCTCGCTGCAGCCGAACGCGGGCAGCCAGGGCGAGTTCGCCGGCCTGCTGGCGATCACCGCTTACCACCGCGCGAACGGGCAGCCGGAGCGCGAGGTCTGCCTCATCCCGTCGTCGGCGCACGGCACCAACGCGGCTTCGGCGGTGATGGCCGGGATGCGCGTGGTGGTCGTCGCCTGCACCTCCGACGGTGACGTCGACCTGGCGGACCTGCGCAAGAAGGCCGAGGAGCACAAGGACACCCTCGCCGCGATCATGATCACCTACCCGTCCACGCACGGGGTCTACGAGCACGGCATCGAAGAGATCGCCTCGATCGTGCACGAGCACGGCGGCCAGGTCTACGTCGACGGCGCGAACCTCAACGCGCTGCTCGGGCTGGCCAAGCCGGGCAAGTTCGGCGGCGACGTCTCGCACCTGAACCTGCACAAGACGTTCTGCATCCCGCACGGTGGTGGTGGCCCCGGCGTCGGCCCGGTGGCGGTGCGCTCGCACCTGGCGCCGTACCTGCCGAACCACCCGCTCGACGGCGGCGCGGGCCCGGAGACCGGCGTCGGCCCGATCTCCGCGGCGCCCTACGGCTCGGCCTCGATCCTGCCGATCTCCTGGGCCTACGTGCGGATGATGGGCGCCGAAGGGCTGACGAACGCGACCAAGGTGGCCGTGCTGGCCGCCAACTACGTCGCCGCCCGCCTGCGCGCCCACTACCCGGTGCTCTACGCCGGTCAGTCCGGCCTGGTCGCGCACGAGTGCATCCTGGACCTGCGCGGGATCACCAAGGAGACCGGCGTGACCGTGGACGACGTGGCCAAGCGCCTGGTCGACTACGGGTTCCACGCGCCGACGATGTCGTTCCCGGTGGCGGGCACGCTGATGGTCGAGCCCACCGAGAGCGAGGACCTGGCCGAGCTGGACCGCTTCTGCGACGCGATGATCGCCATCCGCGCGGAGATCACCGCGGTCGCCGAAGGTCGCTGGGCCGTCGAGCAGAGCCCGCTGCGCAACGCCCCGCACACCGCCGAGGTGCTGACCGGGGACTGGGACCTGCCGTACGACCGCAAGCTCGCGGTCTACCCGGCCGGGGTGAAGGCGAAGGGCAAGTACTGGCCACCGGTGCGGCGCATCGACGGCGCCCGCGGCGACCGCAACCTCGTCTGCTCCTGCCCGCCCCTCTCTTCCTACGAAGGCTGAACCGTGACCACGAAATCCCCCCTGCACGAAGTCCACTCCGGACTCGGCGCCTCGTTCACCGACTTCGCCGGCTGGTCGATGCCGGTGCGCTACGCCAGCGAACTGGCCGAGCACAAGGCCGTGCGCGAGGCGGCGGGCCTGTTCGACCTCTCGCACATGGCGGAGATCGAGCTGACCGGGCCGGAGGCCGCCCGTGCGCTCGACCACGCGCTGGTCGGCAAGCTGTCCGCGGTTTCGGTCGGCCGGGCGCGCTACACCATGCTGTGCGCGGAATCCGGCGGGGTGCTGGACGATCTGGTCGTCTACCGCCTGGCCGAGGAGAAGTACCTGGTGGTGGCGAACGCGGGCAACGCCGCGGTGGTCGCCGAAGCGCTGCGCGAGCGGGCTCAGGGCTTCGACACGCAGGTGACCGACCGGTCGGCCGAGGTCGCGCTGATCGCCGTCCAGGGCCCGGCCTCGCCCGCCATCGTCGGTGCGGTGTGCGACGCGGACCTGTCCGCGCTGAAGTACTACGCCTCGGTGCCGACCACGGTCGGCGGCCACGACGTGCTCCTGGCCCGCACCGGCTACACCGGGGAAGACGGCTTCGAGCTGTACGTCGACGCGGCCGTCGCCCCGGAGATCTGGCAGACGCTGACCGAGGCCGGGCAGCCGCACGGCCTGGTACCCGCCGGGCTCGCCTGCCGGGACACGCTCCGCCTGGAAGCCGGGATGCCGTTGTACGGCAACGAACTCAGCGCCGAGCTGACCCCGTTCGAGGCAGGGTTGGGCCGCGTGGTCAAGTTCGACAAGGACGAGGACTTCGTCGGCAAGGCGGCGCTGGCGAAGCGCCGTGACACCGAGGCCGAGCGCGTGCTCGTCGGCCTGACCGGCTCGGGTCGCCGCGCGCCCCGGCACGGCTACCCGGTCCTGGACGGGGGAACGGTGGTCGGCGAGATCACCAGCGGCGCCCTGTCACCCACTCTGGGGTATCCCATCGCGATGGCGTATGTGCCGCCGGGACTGTCGGACCCGGGTGCCAAACTCTCCGTCGACATCCGAGGCCGCGTCGAACCCGTCGAGGTCGTCGCCCTGCCGTTCTACCAGCGCTGAGACACTGCTCGGGGGACAACCCCCGGCCCCCGAAACGCCAAAGGACTTCACACCCATGACCATCCCCCAGGAACTTCGCTACACCGCCGAACACGAATGGATCCGCGAGGAGGACGGGGTGTCCACTGTGGGCATCACTGCCTTCGCCGCCGAATCCCTCGGTGACGTCGTCTACGTGCAGCTGCCCGAGGTCGGCTCCACGCTGACCGCCGGTTCACCGTGCGGCGAGATCGAGTCCACGAAGTCGGTCAGCGAGCTGTTCGCCCCGGCGACCGGCGAGGTCGTCGAGATCAACGGCGCCGTGGCCGAGGAGCCCGAGCTGATCAACTCCGACCCGTACGGCAAGGGCTGGCTCTTCCGCGTGCGCGCCGCCGAGCTGCCCGAGCTGCTCGACGCCGACCGCTACCGCGAGCTGACCAGCGAGGAGGCGTGAGCATGGGCACCTTCGACGCTGACCTGTCCACTGTGGACCCGGAGGTGGCCGCCGCGGTCGCCGACGAGCTGCACCGCCAGCAGTCCACCCTGGAGATGATCGCCTCCGAGAACTTCGCGCCGCAGGGCGTGCTCGAAGCGCAGGGCTCGGTGCTGACCAACAAGTACGCCGAGGGCTACCCCGGCCGCCGCTACTACGGTGGCTGCGAGCACGTCGACGTGATCGAGCAGCTGGCGATCGACCGGGCGAAGGCGCTGTTCGGCGCCGAGTTCGCCAACGTGCAGCCGCATTCGGGCGCGCAGGCGAACGCCGCCGCGATGGCCGCGGTGCTCAGCCCCGGCGACACCATCCTCGGCCTGGACCTGGCGCACGGCGGGCACCTGACGCACGGCATGAAGCTGAACTTCTCCGGCAAGCTGTACAACGTGGTGGCCTACCACGTCGACCAGGAAACCGGCATCGTGGACATGGCCGAGGTCGAGCGCCTGGCCACCGAGAGCAAGCCGAAGCTGATCATCGCGGGCTGGTCGGCCTACCCGCGTCAGCTGGACTTCGCCGAGTTCCGCCGCATCGCGGACAAGGTGGACGCGAAGCTGATGGTGGACATGGCGCACTTCGCCGGCCTGGTCGCGGCGGGGCTGCACCCGAGCCCGGTGCCGCACGCCGACATCGTCACCACGACCACGCACAAGACCCTCGGCGGGCCGCGCGGCGGGCTGATCTTCGCCAAGCAGGAGCTGGCGAAGAAGATCAACTCCGCGGTGTTCCCCGGCCAGCAGGGCGGGCCCCTGGAGCACGTGATCGCCGCGAAGGCGGTGGCGCTGAAGATCGCCGCGAGCGAGGAGTTCGCCGAGCGGCAGCGCCGCGTGCTCGAAGGCGCGAAGATCCTGGCGGACCGGCTCTCGCAGGCCGACTGCGCCGAGGCGGGCGTGCGCGTGCTCACCGGCGGCACCGAGGTGCACCTGGTGCTGGTCGACCTGGTCAAGTCCACTTTGGACGGCAAGCAGGCGGAGGACCGGCTGCACTCGGTGGGCATCACGGTCAACCGCAACGCGGTGCCGTTCGACCCGCGGCCGCCGATGATCACCTCCGGGCTGCGCATCGGCACCCCGGCGCTGGCCACCCGCGGGTTCACCGCCGAAGACTTCGCCGAGGTCGCCGACGTGATCGCCACCGCGCTGCGGCCGGACTTCGACGCCGCGGCCGAGCAGTCGCTGCGGGCCAGGGTCGAACTGCTGGCCAAGAAGCACCCGTTGTACGCGGACCTGGGATGACCGCCCCGGATGGTCGGAAGCTGTTGCGGCTCGAGGTTCGCAACAGTCAGACGCCGATCGAGAAGAAGCCGTCGTGGATCAAGACGCGGGCGCGGATGGGTCCGGAGTTCACCGAGTTGAAGGGCTTGGTGCGCCGGGAGGGTCTGCACACCGTCTGTGAGGAGGCGGGTTGTCCCAATATCTATGAGTGTTGGGAGGACCGTGAGGCGACGTTTTTGATCGGTGGGGATCAGTGCACGCGGCGGTGTGATTTCTGTCAGATCGACACGGGTCGCCCGGCGGAGCTGGACCGTACCGAGCCGCGCAAGGTGGCCGAGTCGGTGCAGGCGATGGGGTTGCGTTACTCCACGGTGACCGGTGTCGCTCGTGATGATCTGCCTGATGGTGGTGCGTGGTTGTATGCCGAGACCGTGCGTCAGATCCATGCGTTGAATCCGGGTACTGGGGTGGAGTTGCTGATCCCGGATTTCAACGCCGACCCTGATCAGCTGGCCGAGGTGTTCGGTTCGCGCCCGGAGGTGCTGGCGCACAATGTGGAGACGGTGCCGCGGATTTTCAAGCGGATCCGTCCGGGTTTCCGGTATGCGCGGTCGCTGGAGGTCATCACCGCTGCCCGTGAGGCGGGTTTGGTGACGAAGTCGAATCTGATCCTGGGCATGGGTGAAACCTTCGAGGAGGTCGCCCCCGCCATGCAGGACCTGGTCGATGCGGGGTGCGAGATCTTGACGATCACCCAGTACCTGCGCCCCTCCCCGCGACACCACCCGGTGGACCGGTGGGTGAAGCTGGAGGAGTTCGTGGAGCACTCGCAGGCCGCGGAGGCGATGGGTTTCGCCGGGGTGATGGCGGGTCCGCTGGTGCGTTCGTCGTATCGGGCCGGGCGGTTGTATGCGCAGACCAAGGCTCATCGTGGTGAGGAGCTGCCGGAGAACCTGGCGCACCTGACCTCGCAGGGCCCCGCGGCGCAGGAGGCCACCAGCCTCCTGAGCCGGTAGAGAAGAGCGGATCAATGGCGATCAGCGTTTTCGACCTGTTTTCCATCGGCATCGGCCCGTCCAGTTCGCACACGGTCGGGCCGATGCGGGCAGCTCTGACCTTTGTGGACGGTCTGGCCGCGGACGGCGGACTCCGCGCGACTGCACGCATCAAGGCGGAGTTGTTCGGCTCGCTCGGTGCCACCGGACACGGGCACGGCAGCGACAAGGCGGTGCTGCTCGGCCTGGCCGGGGAGCGGCCGGAGTCGGTGGACACCGACCGGGTGCCGGAGCTGATCGCGGGCATGCGCGAGCGCGGGCGGATCAACCTGCGCGGCGAGCACGAGATCGCCTTCGACCCGGGCACCGACCTGACCCTGCACCGGCGCAAGTCGCTGCCCGCGCACCCGAACGGCATGACCTTCCAGGCCTTCGGCGCGGACGGCGCGGTGCTGCGGTCGCGGACGTTCTACTCGGTCGGCGGCGGGTTCGTGCGGGACGAGTCGTACGAAAGCGACCACGTGGTCGTCGAGGACAGCACCGAGCTGCCGTACCCGTTCCGCACCGGGGGCGACCTGCTCGCGCACTGCGCCGAAACCGGCCTGCCCGTCAGCGAGATCATGCTGCGCAACGAGCTGGTCTGGCGGACGCGCGAAGAGGTGCGGGCCGGGCTGCTGGAGATCTGGCAGGTGATGGTCGACTGCGTGCGGGCCGGTTGTGAGCACGACGGGGTGCTGCCGGGTGGGCTGAAAGTGCCGCGGCGGGCGCATTCGCTGTCGCAGAAGCTGGCCGCCGAAGACGGCGTCGGCGACGCGTTGTACGCGATGGACTGGGTGAGCCTGTACGCGCTGGCGGTCAACGAGGAGAACGCCTCGGGCGGCCGCGTGGTGACCGCGCCGACGAACGGCGCGGCCGGGATCATCCCCGCGGTGCTGCACTACTACCAGCGGTTCATCAAGGGCGCCGACGACGACGGCATCGTGACGTTCCTGCTGACCGCGGGCGCGCTCGGCTCCATCCTCAAGCAGACCGGTTCGATCTCAGGTGCCGAGGTCGGCTGCCAGGGCGAGGTCGGTTCCGCCTGCGCGATGGCCGCGGCCGGGCTCACCGAAGTGCTCGGCGGCACGCCGGCGCAGGTGGAGAACGCGGCGGAGATCGGCGTGGAGCACCACCTGGGCCTGACCTGCGATCCGGTGGGCGGCCTGGTGCAGATCCCGTGCATCGAACGGAACGCGGTGGGCGCCTCGAAAGCCATCCACGCCGCCAGAATGGCCATGCGCGGCGACGGCAGCCACGTGGTCACCCTGGACAAGGCGATCAAGACCATGCGCGAAACCGGCGCCGACATGAAGATCAAGTACAAGGAAACCGCCCGCGGCGGCCTGGCCGTCAACGTCATCGAATGCTGATGCGCGTGCTTCCCCGCTGAACCCGGTGCTCTTGCGCGGCTATCTACACTCGCGGTGAAAGTCCTGCCCCGGGTGAAGGAGGGTTCGTGAGCGCGCAGCCCGATCGGCCGGTGGTGGTGGCGAGCGCCGGCGACGCGTTGTTCCGGCCGGTCCGGGCGGGCAACGCGTTCGAGGAGACCGTGGAGCGGTTGCTCCAGGCGGTGCGCCTCGGCGTGGTCGGGGCGGGGGAGCGGCTGCCGTCCGAGCGGGAGCTGGCCGAGCGCCTCGGCGTGAGCCGGGTGACTTTGCGGGAGGCGATCCGCGCGCTGGCCGACGCGGGGTACGTGGAATCGCGGCGCGGGCGTTACGGCGGCACCTTCGTCAACGCCAGTTTGCCGACCCCGCGCGGCAAGGGGCGCAAGATCGATCCCGAGCGCATCGACGACACGCTCTGCCTGCGGCACGTGCTCGAAACCGGCGCCGCCGAGATGGCGGCGGCGCGGTCGCTGACCCCCGGCGAGCGACAGCACCTGACCAGCACGCTCGCCGAGACCTCGGCCAGCGACCTGGACGACTACCGCCGCCGCGACTCGCGGTTCCACCTGGCCATCGCCGAGGTGACCGCGGCCAAATCGCTGACCACCGCCGTCGCCGACGTGCGGATGCGGGTCAACCAGCTGCTCGACGAAATCCCGCTGCTCGAACCCAACCTGGAGCATTCCAACGCCCAGCACGAAGCCGTGGTGGAAGCCATTCTCGCCGGTGACCCGGCCATGGCGCGCCGCGCCATGGCCGAGCACATCGAAGGCACCGCGTCATTGTTGCGCGGTTTCCTCAACTGAAGAAAACTACGGCGCGACCTGGATGTAGAGGTCGACCCAGCCGTTGCCCGCGCGGCACTGCGAGTCGTACCATTCGCCGTTGCTGATGCCCTGGTAACCCCGCTGCAGGCAGGAGTACCAGGCGTTTTCGCCGTAGAAGGTGTCGTAGTAGCGCAGCGGAGTGGCCGCCGCGGTGCCCGCCGTAACGGTGCCCGCGGTCAGTGCCAGCGCCAGGATCGCCAGCCCTTTGCCCACCTTTTCACGCATATCTGAAATCACCCCAGAGAATCCCGCGAGCTGCCCTTTCCGGCGTTTTCACCGCAATTCGGCCCGCTCGTCAAAGGATGTCCGTGCACGGTTAATGGGCGGTCCGGGCAAAGCGAACGGGGGCTGAACAACGCCGGACGCAACTCCGGAGCTATTCAAGCGTCCCTTAAACGTGGAAGACGACGAGGTGGAAACCCCGGAACGGCCCACCACGTGGCGGCGGGTCCGGCGCGTGGCCTACGTGGTGTTGTCGCTGGTCATCCTGGTGCCGCTGGCCGCCTTCGTGGTCGCCTACCTGGTGCTGGACGTGCGCAGCCCGCAGGAGGTGCTCGCCGGTCTGGACAAGACCGCCGGGCTGGCCTACACGGACGGCTCCGAGATGATGAAGGTGGTGCCGGAGGACGGCGACCGCCTCTACGTGCGCTACGCCGACGTGCCGCCGAAGCTGCGCGACGCGATCATCGCGGTGGAGGACCCGACCTTCTGGCAGAACGAGGGCTTCGACCCGCTGGGCATCCTGCGTGCCGCGGTCACCGGGGTCGGCGGCGGCTCCGGCATCACCCAGCAGTACATCAAGAACGCCACCGGCGCCGACCAGGCCAGCTACTTCCGCAAGTTCAGCGAACTGGTGCTGTCCACGAAGCTCACCCAGCAGCGCAGCAAGGAGGAAATCTTCGAGAGCTACATCAACATCATTTCCTTCGGCCGCGGCACCTTCGGCCCGGCGTCGGCGGCGAACGCCTACTTCGGCAAGCCGCTCGCGGACCTGGACTGGAGCGAAGCGGCTTTCCTCGCCGGGATGATCCAGTCGCCGTCGGTGCACGACCCGGCGGCGTCGAGCCACGAGCACGCCGCCAAACGCTGGGACTACGTGGCCGAGAAACTGGTCACGCGCGGCTACGTGAGCGAGGCCGAGCGAGCGGAGATGCGGTACCCGGGCGATGCCGTGGTCCCGCCGGCCGAGACCCGCGCGGGCCGCCTGACCTACTCCGAATACCACGTGAAGCGCCGAGTGCTGGCCGAGCTGGAAAGCCACGGTTTCGGCCTCGATCGGCTGCGCCAGGGCGGCCTGCGCATCGAGACCACCTTGGACCGCCAGGCGCAGGCCGACGGCGAGAAGGCCGTCGCGGAGCGACTGGCCGGGCAGCCCAATCACCTGCGTGCCGCGCTGGTCGCCGTCGAACCGGGCAGCGGCGCGATCCGCGCCTACCAGGGCGGGAACTGGGGGGTGCGTGACTACGCCGGGGTGCCGCAGCCGCCCGGCTCGGCGTTCCACCCGTTCGTCGTCGCGGCCGGGTTGCGGCAGGGGGAGAACCTGGACCGGAAGTACCCGGCGCCGGACCGGCTCGACTACGGCGGCCGCGTGGTGAAGAACGAGGCCGGGTGCGGTGCGCCGGAGTGCTCGGTGCGCGACGCCGTCCGCGGCTCGGTGGACACGCCGTTCGTCGAGATGACCAGGCGGTTCGGCGCGATCGCGGTCAGCCAGGCCGCCAGGGACGCCGGCATCCCCGCCGACCTCGACGGCACCCCGACACTGCGGGAACCGGACGGCGTGACGATCGGCCCCGGCATCGCCGTCGGCGCCTACCCCGTGCGCGCGCTCGACCTCGCGTCCGCCTACGGCACCTTCGCCGCGGACGGCCTGCGGACCCAGCCGTACTTCGTGCAGCGGGTCCTCGACGACGAGGGCACGGTGCTCTTCGAACACGAAAACACCGCCACCCCCGCCATCGAACCGCAGGTCGCCGCCGGGGTCACCGAGGCGATGCGCCGCGAGGACGGGGTCGCGAAGGCCGGTTCGCACCGGTTCGGCGAGACCGGCGACAACGCGGGAGCCTGGCTGGCCGGTTACACCGACCGGCTGTCCACAGTGGTCTGGGTGGGCGCCGACGAGGAACGCCGCCTGCGCGACGCCGCCAACAACCGGATCACCGGTGAGACCCTGCCCGCGGACATCTGGCGGGCGTTCAGGAGGTGACCAGCGCGATGGTGAGGCCGTCGTAACCCTTGTCGCCGACGGTCTGCAGGGCCGTGGCGTCCACCCGCGGTTCGTTCGCGATCAGCTCGTGCAGCTTCCGCACGCCCTGCACCGACGGGTCCGTGCTGTCCGCCTGCACGACCGCGCCGCCACGCACCACGTTGTCCACCACGATCACGCTGCCCGGGCGCGAGTATTCGAGCGCCCAGCGGAAGTACTCCGGGTTGTTCACCTTGTCCGCGTCGATGAACGACAGGTCGAACGGGCCCTCCAGATCGGGCAGCGTGTCGAGCGCGGCGCCCACCCGGACCTCCACCCGGTCGGCGAGCCCGGCCGCTTCGATGTTCGCCCGCGCCACCGCGGCGTGCTTCGGCTCGTACTCCAGGGTGATCAGCCTGCCGTCCGCGGGCAGTGCCCTGGCCAGCCAGATCGTGCTGTACCCGCCGAGCGTGCCGACCTCCAGGATCGACTTCGCCCCGGTCAGCTTCGCGAGCAGGTGCAGCAGTTTTCCCTGCAGCGGCGCCACGGCGATCGGCGGCAGCCCGCCGCGCGTGCTGCTCTCCAGGGTCGCGGTCAGCGCCGGGTCCGGCGGGAGCAGGGCGCTGGTGAAGTACTCATCGACGGCGGTCCAAGTCTGCTGGTCCATGCCGCCCAACCTACTCAGCCCCGGCGGGTGGCCTTCGGGATCACCAGCGGCGTGCCGGTCTCCGGGCACGGCATCACCGAGCACGGCAGCGCGAAGATCTCCTCCACGTTCGTGGCGGTGACCACCTCGTCCGGCGTGCCGGAGGCGACGACGCGGCCGTCGCGCAGGGCGATCATGTGCGTGGCGTAGCGGGCCGCGTGGTTCAGGTCGTGCAGCACCGCGACCAGCGTGCGGCCCTGCTTGGCGTGCAGGTCCGCGCACAGGTCGAGGATGTCCATCTGGTGCGCGATGTCCAGGAAGGTGGTCGGCTCGTCCAGCAGCAGCAGATCGGTCTGCTGCGCCAGCGCCATCGCCAGCCACACGCGCTGGCGCTGCCCGCCGGACAGTTCGTCGACCAGGCGCTCGGCCAGCCCGTCGACCCCGGTGGCGGCCATCGCCTCGGCGACCACCGTGGCGTCGTCCTTCGACCACTGCCGCAGCAGCTTCTGGTGCGGGTACCGGCCGCGCGCGACCAGGTCGGCCACGGTAATGCCGTCCGGTGCGATCGAACTCTGCGGCAGCAGCCCGAGCGTGCGCGCGACGGACTTGGCGGGCAGCGAGGTGATCGCCTGCCCGTCCAGGTACACCGAACCCTTGCGCGGCTTCATCATCCGGGACAGCGCGCGCAGCAGCGTGGTCTTGCCGCAGGCGTTCGGCCCGACGATCACGGTGAACGAGTTGTCCGGGATCTCGACCGCGAGGTCCTCGGCCACGGTCCGGCCGTCGTAGGCCAGGGTCAGCGCGTCGGAACGCAGCCGGTTCGATGCGGCGATCGTCGAGGTCACTAGGTTAGGCTAGCCTACCGGCCGGAACTCCGGCGCCAAGCCAAGCGGGTGAGTGCCCCGGCCACGGCGGCCAGTGGCGGGCGCTGCCCGGCACCCCGGGCTTCCGGCGCCGATTCGGGCACCACGCGGTAGACCAGGTGCGCGGCGAAACGGGCCAGCCGGGGAACCGTGCGCGTGGCCAGTTCCGCCGCCGTGCCTTCCGGCCGGTTCAGGATCACCGGCCGCCGCTCCAGCGCCTCGACCACCAGTTTCGCCGCGCTTTCCGGACTGGCCGCGGGCAGCGTGCGGTACAGGCCGGTCGGCGCGATCATGTCCGTGCGGACCAGCGGCATGCGCACCGAGGTGAAGGTGATGCCGTCCGACAGCGTCTCGCGCCCGGCCGCCAGGCCGAACTCCTCCAGCGCCGCCTTCGACGCCAGGTACGCGGAGAACCGCGGGGTGTCGGTCTGCAGGCCCTGCGTGGTCACGTTCACCACGTGCCCGAACCCGCGGGCCGCCATCGACGGCAGCAGCCCGAGGATCAACCGCACCGGGCCGAAGTAGTTGATCGCCATGGTGCGTTCGAAGTCGTGGAAGCGCTCGGTGGACAGCAGCACCGACCGCCGGATCGACCGGCCGGCGTTGTTCACCAGCAGGTCGACCCCGCCGTGGTCGGCGAGCACCTCCTTGACCAGCGCGTCGACCGCGTCGCCGTCGGTCAGGTCGCAGGGGTGGCAGGCGGCTTCGCCACCGGCGGCCACGATCTCGTCGCGCACGCGTGCGAGTTCGTCACCGCGGCGGGCGACCAGCAGCACCTTGGCGCCGCGCTCGGCGATGGCCAGCGCGGACGCCTTCCCGATGCCGGAGGAGGCGCCGGTGATCAGCACCGTCCGGCCGCGCAGCCGCTCGCCGCGCCGCGCGCGATCCGGGTCGAGGTTGGCCAGCCAGTAGTCGTAGAGCGGCTTCGCGTATTCGTGCAACGTGGGCAGTTCGATGCCGCTGCCCGCCAGCGCGGCGGTGGTCGCCGTGGTGTCGAACCGGACCGCCATGCTCAGGTGCGGCAGCACCTCCATCGGGATGCCGAGTTCTTCGAGCACCGCCCGGCGCGCGGACCGGCCGCCGGGCAGCCGGTCGATCCCGGTCGCGGCGAGGTGACCGGCGGAGCGCAGCAGGCCGGCGCCCGGCACGTGCAGCGCGACGCGCGGCCCGCCGGCCGCCCGCGCGAAGGCGTTGTACACCTCGGTCAGCGACTGCGGCCGCGGTGAGGCCAGGTGGAAGGTGCTGCCCGAGGGCAGTTCGAGGTGCATCAGGTGGTCCATCGCGGCGACCACGTAGTCGACCGGCACCAGGTTGGTGACGCCCAGGTGCGGCCCGGCCAGCGGCAGCCGCCGGGGGAGCGCGGCCAGCCGGGAGATGGCCGGGAGGAAGTAGTACGGCCCGTCGATCTTGTCCATCTCGCCGGTGCGCGAGTCGCCGACGACCGCGGACGGCCGGTAGACGGTGTGCGAAAGCCCGCTTTCGCGGACCAGCTTCTCCGCCTCGAACTTCGTCGCGTGATAGGGCGATTCGAAGCCCTGACCGAGGTCGAAATCGGCCTCGGTGAACAGGCCCGCGTGGTTGCCGGCGACGGCGATCGAGGAGACGTGGTGCATCCGCGCGCCGGTGGCGCGGGCGAAGTCCAGCGTGTGCCGCGTGCCGTCGACGTTGGCGTCGCGGTTCGCTTGCTCTGTCGCGGTGAAGTCGTAGATCGCGCCGAGGTGCACCACGTGGTCGATGCGGCCGAGCGCCTCGGGATCGACGCCGAGGCCGGGCTCGGTCAGGTCACCGGTGACCGGCACGAGCCGGTCGGCGTGGGGCCAGCGCCGCGCCAGCGCGGCGAATCGGGCCCGCGAGGTCTCCCGCACGAGCGCGTACACGGTTTCCGTGCCGGGCCTCGCCAGCAAGCGCCCGACCAGGCGCTTACCCAGGAATCCGGTGGCCCCGGTGACGAAGTAGCTGGTCATTCCCGGGACTCTACCTACTCGTGAGTAAGTTCAGCTACCCCGCCCGCCTGCCCGCCACCACCCTCAACGGAGCTTCGCGCTGCTCTAATCGTAGTCGCCACCCGTCTGCGCGACGGTCACCACAGCGTCCCGCAGGGCCGCCCGCAACCGCCCGACGTCCAGCGGGCCGAGCACCGCCGCCTCGCCCGGCGGCGCCACCAGCACTACCTTGTCGCTGCTCACGAACACCGTCAGATCGCGCTTCCGGCCCGCCAGGTCGCGGCAGCTCACCGACCATTCATCGCGCATGGCCACGGCCGGTCCTCCTTTTCCCCGATTTCGCATCGCACTCGCCTCCTGGGGCTGGGACGGGAGCCATTCGGAGCCGTGACGCGGATAACCCGAAAGAACTACCGTCGGGTAGCGAGCACGAGCCGAGCCGCAAAGGAGCGCGCGATGGCCGAACCCCAGCGAATCGTGATCATCGGCGGCGGACTGGCCGGGGCGGGTGCCGCCGCGGCGCTGCGCGAGCGCGGCTACCGCGGTGAGGTGCTGCTGTTCGGCGCGGACGCGCACCGGCCGTACGAACTGCCCGCGTTGTCGAAGGGCCTGCTGATCGGGGACGCGGAGGAGCCGGACTGGGTCCGCGACCAGAACTTCTACACCGAGCACGACATCACCCTGCGGCTCGGCACCCGGGTCACCCGCGTCGAACTGGGCGGGCGGCTGGTGCTGGACGCCAGTGGTGGCGAGCATCCCTACGACCGGTTGCTGTTGGCCACCGGCTCGAAACCGCGCTCGCTGCCGGTCCGGGGCGCGGACCTGGCAGGCATCCACACCCTGCGCACCCTCGACGACGCCCTCGCGCTGCGGGCCGCGTTCGCCAAGGCCGGCCGGGTGGTGATCGTCGGCTCGGGCTGGATCGGCTCGGAGGCAGCCGCGGCCGCACGCAAGCACGGCGCCGAAGTGACCGTGGTCGGCATGGAGTCGACGCCGCTGGAAAGCGTGCTCGGTGCCGAGGTGGGCGCGGTGTTCCGCGACCTGCACGCCGAACAGGGGGTGCACTGGCGGCTGGGCACGTCGGTCGCGGACTTCGTCGGCGAGGACGGCGCGGTCACCGGCGTGCGGTTGACCGACGGCTCCATGCTGGAGGCGGACGTGGTGCTGATCGCGGTCGGCGCCGCCCCGGAAGCCGGCCTCGCCCAGGCGGCGGGCCTGGAACTGGCCGAAGACGGCGGCGTCTGCGTGGACGCCCTGCTGCGCACGGCCTCGCCGGACGTCTACGCCGCCGGGGACATCGCCTCCCAATTCCACCCGAAATACGAGCGGCGCCTCCGAATCGAACACTGGGCGAACGCGAAGAACCAGGGCGAACACGCCGCCGGCAACATGCTGGGCGACCACGAGTCGTACCGACGAGCCCCGTACTTCTTCAGCGACCAGTACGACCTGGGCTGCGAGTACCGGGGTCTCACCGATCTCGGGACCGATCGGCTCGTCGTGTCCGGCAGCCTTGCCGAGCGTGAGTTCGTGGCGTGTTGGATGCGGGAGAACAGCGTCACCGCGGCGTTGAACGTCAACGTCTGGGAACACGGCGACGCGCTCAAACACCTCGTGGACACCGGCGCCACGGTCACCGACGAACAGGTGCGCCGCGGCGAGTTCGGTTAGAGGCCGAGCGAAGCGAGCAGGTCGAGCATTTCGGCGCGGAACAGCTTCGCCGGGTCCGAGGTTTGCGAGCGCAGGTGCCCGTACGTCTCCAAGGCCACCAGCCCGTGCATACGACCCCACATCCGCAGCGCGAGCGCGAGCGCGGCCGGTGGCAGATCCGGGTAGCCGGACCGGAAGACGGCGACCAGGCCTTCGTCGAAATCACTCCAGGCGTGGCCGGTCTTCGCCGGCTTCGCCGAGGCCGTCGGCCACGCGTCGCCGGCGAGGGAGCTCAGGCCGGCACACGCGCGGTGCGCGGCTTCGGCGGCCGGGCCGCCCGGCGGTGGCTGGTACCCCGGCACCGGATCGCCGTAGATCAGGCGGAAGCCCTGCGGGTTCGCCAGCGCCCATTCGCGGAAGGTCTCGGCCCACGCCAGGATCCGTCCGGCCGGGCCCTCCGCCTGGTCGCGGGCGGCGTACACGGCATCGACCAGTTCGGTGTACAGCTCCTGGATCAGCGTGGTGATCAGGTCGTCCCTGGTCCGGTAGTAGCCGTAGATCGCCCCGGCGGTCATGCCCATTTCCCGCGCGATCGCCCGCAGCGAGATCGCGTCCGGCCCGCCGTCGGCCATCAGCCGCAGCGCGATGGTCTTGATCTCGCGGGCGGTCTCCGCCCGGAGGCGTTCCCGCCTGCTGGGGGTCGCGGTGTCCACCCTTGACACTCTACAGCGTTCCATTACTGTCGCTCGTGTAGAAACTACACGGCGTTCAGAAAGTGAACAGCGATATGAGAATCGGCATCTTCGGCGCCACCGGCGTCATCGGGCAGCGGATCCTCGCCGAGGCGGACCGACGCGGCCACCAGGTCACGGCCTTCAGCCGGAATCCCGCG
Source organism: Saccharothrix sp. AJ9571 (assembly GCF_021725495.1). Lineage (NCBI taxonomy): Bacteria > Bacillati > Actinomycetota > Actinomycetes > Pseudonocardiales > Pseudonocardiaceae > Saccharothrix > Saccharothrix sp. AJ9571. The sequence goes on from NZ_CP091382.1 coordinate 4,360,216, forward strand.
GCGGACCCGCGCCACCGGCGAGCGGACGTCCTCGACCCCGGCGACGCCATCGACGGCTTGGACGTGGTGGTCAACGCGATCAATTCGGGCAGCGACCCCGAGGCGGCCATCGCGAACGCCCGGCTCTTCCCGGCCGCGGCGACCGCGCTGCTGAAAGCACTCGAGCGGCGGCCCGCCACGCGGCTGGTGGTCGTCGGCGGAGCCGGCAGCCTGGAGGTCAGCCCCGGCCTGCAACTGGTCGACGCCGACGGCTTCGCCGAGAGTCTGCCCGCGCAACTCGGCATGCCCGCCGAATACGTGGAAGTGGTGCTCGCCCACCGGGAGGCGCTCAACCGCTACCGGCTCTCGAACCGCCAGTGGACCTACCTCAGCCCGTCATCGGGACTGATCCGGCCGGGGGAGCGCACCGGGCGCTACCGGCTCGGCGGTGACCAACTGCTCGACGTCACCGCCGACATCTCCGCGGAGGACCTGGCGGTGGCGGTGCTCGACGAGATCGAGCTGCCGCGTCACCTCCAGCGCCGGTTCACCGTCGGTTCGGCAGCGTGAGGAAGGCGACCAGTGCGGCGACCGTGAAGCCGGTCATCACCACCGCCATCGGCACGGCGGAGCCCTGACCGCCGAGGCCGACCAGCGGGGTGGCGAGCCCGCCGACCATGAACTGCAGCACGCCGAGCAGCGCCGACGCCGAACCGGCGGTGCGCGGGTGCTCGGCCATCGCCAGCGAGGTCGCGTTCGGCATGATCAGGCCGATGCTGGACACCAGCAGGAACAGCGGCGGCAGCAGGAACGCCAGCGGCAGGTGCAGCGAGGTCGCCAGCAGCACGCCCAGCGCGCCGAGGGTGGCCAGGACGAGGCCGGTGCGCAGCAATGCGCGCTCGCTGAACCGGCCGACGATCCGGCCGTTGACCTGGCCCAGCGCCACGATGCCGATGCCGTTCAGGCCGAACACCAGGCTGTACTGCTGCGGGCTCAGCGCGTAGACGTCCTGCAGCGCGAACGAGGAACCGGCGATGTAGGCGAACACCGCGCCGAACAGCAGGCCGGACGCGAGGGCGTAGCCGACGAAGTTCCGGTCGCGCAGCAGGCTGCCGTAGGTCCGCATGACCGGCTTGAACTTCGCCGGGCGCCGGTGCTCCACCGCCAGCGGTTCGGGCAGCGCGATCGCGGCGACGATCAGCAGGAGCGCGCCGAACACGGTCAGCACCACGAAGACGCCGCGCCACGAGGTGAAGTTGAGGACCTGGCCGCCGACGATCGGCGCCAGGATCGGTGCGAGGCCGTTGACCAGCATCAGCATCGAGAAGAACCGCGTCATCGCGATACCGGAGAACAGGTCGCGCACGGTCGCCCTGGCGATCACGATGCCCGCCGCCGCGCCGATCGCCTGGAGCGTGCGCGAGGCGATCAGCAGCTCCGCGGTCGGGCTGAGCGCGCAGAGCACCGACGCCATCACGTAGATCGCCAGCCCGGCGATGAGCGGTTTGCGGCGGCCGACCGCGTCGGACAGCGGGCCGATCACGATCTGCCCGATCGCCAGCCCGACGATGAACGAGCTGAGCGTCAGCTGCAGCATCGCGTCCGAGGTGCGCAGCTCGCTGGTCATCACCGGCAGCGCGGGCAGGTACATGTCGATCGACAGCGGGCCGAACGCGGACAGCCCGCCGAGGATGAGCACGTACCGCGTGAGGCTCCGCTGTTTGCTCGGGCGCACGCCCTCGACCGCCTGGACCTGTTCGGTAGTACTCATCACGCTCCCCGCTCGTCGAACACACCTTCCCCCGTGAACTTGCATAGCGCCACTAAATATTCCGGGCTGTGAGGCACCGCACTGAGCCGGGAGACCGGTACGCTTGTAGTGCATCCGACCGAAGGGAAGCATGGGCCGAAGCGACGCGTTCCGCACGCGCCACCGGTCCATCCTCGTCCTGTCGCTGCTGGTCCTGCAGTTGTGGATCGCCGCGGCGCCCACCGGGACACCGGTCGTGCACGAGCCCCACCACGTCGGCTCGCTCGCCGCGGAACCCCTGCCGGAACCACTCACCACCCGGACCGCGCCCGCGCCGACAATCACCCAGATAGCCGTGCTGCCACCGGAAGCCACGGCCGCGCCGGCCCTGGTCGAGCACCGCACCGAGCACGTCGCGCCGCCGCACGCCGATCCCGGCCACCCCGGTGATCCGGCGGGCGCCCGCGCCCCACCTGTGCGCTAGCAGGTTCCCCTCTCGAAACCGCACCCGTCGCCGGAAACCCCGGCGACGTGGTGCTCCCTGCTGCGCACCAAAGGAGTTCCCTCATGGCCACCGGTCATGCCCTGCTCGCCGTCGGCGGTGCCTTCCTCGCCGCCGGTGTGCTCGCCCGCCTCGGCGCCCGGATCGGGCTGCCCACCATCCCGCTGTTCATGCTGGCCGGTTTCCTCTTCGGCCCCAACACCCCCGGTCTGTCCCTTGTGGACGATCCAGGCGAGCTCAGTGTGCTCGCCGGGCTCGGGCTGGTGTTCCTGCTGTTCTACCTCGGCCTGGAGTTCTCGCTCGACGACCTGCTGGCCGGCGGCCGGAAACTGGTCGGCGCCGGGATCGGCTACCTGGTGCTCAACATCGGCGGCGGGCTCGCCTTCGGCTTCGCGCTCGGCTGGGGCACCAGGGAAGCGCTGGTGATCGCCGGGGCGATCGGCATCTCGTCCTCGGCCATCGTCACCAAACTGCTGCTGGAAACCCGCCGGATGAACAACCCGGAATCCCGGCTGACCATGGGCATCATCGTGATCGAGGACATCTTCCTCGCGCTCTACCTCGCCCTTTTGCAGCCGGTTCTCAGCGGCGCCGACGACTTCCTCGCCGCGCTCGCCGACTTCGGCAAGGCCTTCGCCTTCCTGCTCGTGCTCGCCGCCCTCGCGCGCTGGGGCGGGCGCGTGATCTCGAAGCTCTTCGGCTCCGCGGACGACGAACTGCTCACCGTCTGCTTCGTCGGCGTCGCCGTGCTGGGTGCCGCGCTGGCCGAGGAGGTCGGCGTGTCCGACGCGATCGGCGCGTTCATGGTCGGCATGATGCTCGGGGGGTCGAAGGTGGCCCCGCGCATCCACAAGCTGGTCCTGCCGCTGCGGGACGCGTTCGGCGCGTTGTTCTTCTTCATCTTCGGCCTCAGCATCGACCCCGGCGCGGTCGGCACGGTGGTGGTCCCGGTGCTCATCGCGGTCGCGCTGACCGTGGTGCTGAACCTGGCCGCCGGTGCCTTCGCCGCGAAGCTGCACTCCTTCGACCGGCAGCAGGGCGTCAACGTCGGCTTGACCGTGCTCACCCGCGGCGAGTTCTCCCTGGTGCTGGCCACCATGGCCACCGCGGCCGGGCTGGACGCCAGGGTCGCCCCGTTCATCGCCGGGTACGTGCTGCTGCTGGCGATCATCGGGCCGCTCGCGGTGATCCGCTCCGAATGGCTCACCCGTAGGCTGCTGCCAGCGAGGACGAGGAGGCAGCGATGACCCGGTTCGGCGGCTACCAGAACGAGATCTACCTGCAGGGGCTCGGTGGCGCGAAGCCGCTGTTCTCCACCGACCCGACCAAGCTGGAGGAGTCGGCGGCGAACCTGCTCGACCCCGGGCCCTACGCCTACGTCGCCGGGGGCGCGGGGTCCGCGGCGACCGTGCGCGCCAACCGCGAGGCGTTCGACCGCTGGCGCATCGTGCCGCGCATGCTGACCGGCGCCACCGACCGGAAGCTGTCGGTTTCGGTGCTGGGCACCGAACTGCCGGCGCCGGTGGCGCTGGCCCCGGTCGGCGTGCAGTCGATCGTGCACCCCGACGCGGAACTGGCCACCGCGCGGGCCGCCGCTTCGCTGGGCCTGCCGATGATCCTGTCCACCGCATCGTCCACTTCGATCGAGGAGGTGGCCGCGGCGAACGGGGCCGGGCCACGCTGGTTCCAGCTCTACTGGCCCGGTGATCCCGACGTCTGCGCCAGCATCCTGGCCAGGGCGAAGAAGGCCGGCTACTCGGTACTCGTGGTCACGCTGGACACCTGGACGCTGGCCTGGCGCCCGGCCGACCTCGACCAGGCCTACCTGCCCTTCCTCAACGGCGAGGGCATGGCGGTGCCGTTCTCCGACCCGGCCTTCCGCGCGCTGCTGGAGAAGACGCCGGAGGAGGACCCGCCCTCGGCCATCCTGCGCTGGATCTCCCTGGTCACCGGCAGCGACCGCACCTGGGAGCAGTTGACCTTCCTGCGTGAGCACTGGGACGGCCCGATCGTGCTCAAGGGCATCCAGCACGCCGACGACGCGCGCAAGGCGGTGGACGCGGGCATGGACGGCGTCGTGGTGTCCAACCACGGCGGCCGCCAGGTCGACGGCGCGATCGCTTCGCTGGACGCGCTGCCGGGCATCGCCGCCGCGGTCGGCGACCGGATCGACGTGCTGTTCGATTCGGGCGTGCGCACCGGCTCCGACGTGGTCAAGGCGCTGGCGCTGGGCGCGAAGGCGGTGCTGCTCGGCCGTCCGTACGTCTACGGCCTGGCGCACGCCGGCGAGGACGGCGTCCGGCACGTGCTGCGCGGGCTGCTCGCCGACTTCGACATGACCATGGGTTTGTCAGGCAACGCCGACGTCGCCGCGCTCAGCGCCGACGTGCTGGCGAGGGTCTAGCGGGCGCCGGGCACCCAGCCAGCCCGCCACGCACAGCACCACCCCCGCCGATATCGCCACCACACAGGCGATATCGGTGTGGTAGGTGGTGGCTGGCCACACCCCGGTCGGCAGGGCGACCAGGTACCAGTAGAGCGAGGAGACGGCCATGTCGCCGAGCACCACGCTGGTCACCACGCCCGCCGCACCGACCGCCGCCACCCCGCGGTAGAGCGCGCGGCTGCCCGCGCCGAACACCCGGAAGGCGCCGATCCCGGCCGCGGTGAAGCCGAGCATGGTGAGCAGGGAGTCGAGGATGAACCCGGGCCCCGAGTCGAGTTCCGGCGCGGGCTGGCGCTCGATCGCGCTCTGGTAGACCGAGGCCAGCGACGCCGCGTCCGCGTTCGCCGCGCTGGGCCCGGCCACTTCGGTGACCTCGGGCAATCCCTTGAGCCCCCAGCTCAGCTCGATCGCGCCCTCGATCTTCGAAGTGACCCCCGGGGCGTTCTGCCTGCTCAGCTCCGCGGTCACCCACGGGCCCGCAGAAGCGGTCGCGGCCAGCACCAATCCGGCCACCACGGCGATCAGGCCGGGCAGCCGGCGGGGAAGCGTTTCACCGGTCACGACGGACAAGAGTATTGCGTCCGGGGTGCCGTCGGTCACGCGACGCGGTAATTGAGCGGCCCCGGCGATCACGCAGCGGTATTCTCGACGCTGTATGTCTGCGAAATCCTCCCTCGATGGCCTCCGGTCCCGCCTGCCGGAATTGATGCCGCGCGACCGGTCCCGGCTGCGACGGCGGCTGGAGGGCGCCCGGAAGTCGCGGGACGCCGAGGCGGTCGCCGCCCGGATCGAGGCGGACATCGAGGCCGCCGAACGGCGCGTGGCGAACCGGCGGGCCGCCGTGCCCGCGGTCAAGTACCCGCCCGAGCTGCCGGTCAGCCAGCGCAAGGACGACATCGCCGCCGCCATCCGCGACCACCAGGTGGTGATCGTGGCGGGGGAGACCGGCTCGGGCAAGACCACGCAGCTGCCGAAGATCTGCCTGGAACTCGGCCGCGGCGTGCTCGGCCAGATCGGGCACACCCAGCCGCGGCGCCTCGCCGCGCGCACGGTGGCCGAGCGCATCGCCGACGAGCTGTCCTCCCAGGTCGGCGAAGCGGTCGGCTACAAGGTGCGGTTCACCGACCAGGGCGACGAGAACACACTGGTCAAGCTGATGACCGACGGCATCCTGCTGGCCGAGATCCAGGGCGACCGGATGCTCCGGCAGTACGACACGCTGATCATCGACGAGGCGCACGAGCGCAGCCTCAACATCGACTTCATCCTCGGCTACCTCAAGCAGCTGCTGCCGCGCCGTCCCGACCTCAAGGTGATCATCACCTCCGCGACCATCGACCCGGAGCGCTTCTCGCGGCACTTCGACGACGCGCCGATCGTCGAAGTCTCCGGCCGCACCTATCCCGTCGAGGTGCGGTACCGCCCGGTCCTCGACCCGGAGGATCCCGACGCCGACGCTGACCGCGACCAGATCTCCGCGATCTCCGACGCGGTCGCCGAACTGTCCGCCGAAGGACCCGGCGACATCCTGGTGTTCCTCTCCGGCGAGCGGGAGATCCGCGACACCGCCGACGCGCTGTCCAAACAGGATCTGCGCGGTTTGGAGATCCTGCCGCTCTACGCGCGGTTGTCCTCCGCCGAGCAGCACCGGGTGTTCCAGCGGCACACCGGGCGCCGGGTGGTCCTGGCCACCAACGTCGCCGAGACCTCGCTGACCGTGCCCGGCATCAAGTACGTGGTGGACCCGGGCACCGCGCGCATCTCCCGCTACAGCCACCGCACCAAGGTGCAGCGGCTGCCCATCGAGGCGGTCTCGCAGGCTTCGGCGAACCAGCGCAAGGGCCGCTGCGGCCGTACCTCGGACGGCATCTGCATCCGGCTGTACTCCGAGGACGACTTCCTCGCCCGGCCGGAGTTCACCGATCCGGAGATCCTGCGCACCAACCTCGCGTCGGTCATCCTGCAGATGACCTCGCTCGGCCTCGGTGACATCGCCGCCTTCCCGTTCGTCGAACCGCCGGACCGCCGCCAGGTCGCCGACGGGGTGAACCTGCTGCAGGAACTCGGCGCCTTCGACGCCTCGGCCAAGGAGATCAAGGACCGGCTCACCGACGTCGGCCGCAAGCTCGCCCAGCTGCCGGTGGACCCGCGACTGGGCCGCATGGTGCTGGAGGCGGAGAAGGCGGGCTGCGTGCGCGAGGTGCTGGTGATCGCCTCCGCGCTGTCCATCCAGGACCCGCGCGAGCGACCGGCGGACAAGCAGCAGGCGGCGGGGGAGAAGCACGCCCGGTTCACCGACAAGACCTCGGACTTCCTGGCGTACCTGAACCTGTGGCAGTACCTGCACGAGCAGCAGCGGGAGCTGTCCGGCAACCAGTTCCGCAAGCTGTGCAAGGCGGAGTTCCTGAACTACCTGCGCGTGCGGGAGTGGCAGGACGTGCACAGCCAGCTGCGGCGGCTGACCAAGCAGCTCGGCGTCATCCCGAACACCACCGACGCCGACCCGCAGCAGGTGCACACCGCGCTGATCTCCGGGCTGCTGTCGCACATCGGCCTCAAGGACCCGGCCAAGGGCGACTACCTGGGTGCCCGCGGCGCGCGGTTCTCGATCTTCCCGGGCTCGGCGTTGTTCAAGAAGCAGCCGCGCCTGGTGATGTCCGCCGAGCTGGTGGAGACCTCGCGCCTGTGGGGCCGGGTCAACGCGCGGATCGAGCCGGACTGGGTGGAGCCGCTGGCCGCGCACGTGGTCAAGCGCAGCTACTCCGAACCGCACTGGGAGCGCAAGCAGGGCGCGGTGATGGCGCTGGAGAAGGTCACGCTCTTCGGCGTGCCGCTGGTGGCCGACCGCCGGGTGAACTACGGGCGCATCGATCCCGAACTCTCCCGCGACCTGTTCATCCGCAACGCGCTGGTCGAGGGCGACTGGCAGACCAGCCACAAGTTCTTCCACGAGAACCGCGCGCTGCTGGCCGAGGTCGAGGACCTGGAGCACCGCGCTCGCCGCCGCGACATCCTGGTCGACGACCAGACCCTGTTCGAGTTCTACGACCAGCGGCTCGGCGCCGAAGTGGTCTCCGCCCGGCACTTCGACACCTGGTGGAAGAAGACCCGGCGCGAGCAGCCCGACCTGCTCAGCTTCGAGAAGTCGATGCTGATCAACGCCAAGGCCGGGGACGTCAGCGCGGCCGACTACCCGGACACCTGGACCACACCCGAAGGCATCTCGCTCAAGCTGACCTACCAGTTCGAGCCCGGTGCCGACGCCGACGGCGTGACCGCGCACATCCCGTTGCCGGTGCTGAACCAGGTCACCTCGGACGGGTTCGACTGGCAGGTGCCGGGGCTGCGCGAGGAACTGGTCACCGCGTTGATCAAGTCGCTGCCGAAGCCGATCCGCCGCAACTTCGTCCCCGCGCCGGACCACGCGAAGCTGGCGCTTTCCCGGGTGTCGCCCGCCGACGGCCCGCTGCTCGACGTGCTGGCCGACGAACTGGAGTCGTTGCGCGGGGTCTCGATCCCGCCGGAGTCGTGGCAGCTCGGCACCGTGCCCGAGCACCTGAAGGTCACCTTCCGCGTGGTCGACGGCAAGAAGAAGCTGGCCGAGGGCAAGGACCTCGAAGCCCTGCGGCAGCGGCTGACCGGTGAGCTGCGGGCGTCGATCTCGAAGGCCGCGGACAACGTGGAACGCGCCGGGCTCAGCTCACCCGCGTTCGGCGAGGTGCCGAAGGTGTTCGAGCGCAAGCAGCGCGGGCTCGAGGTCAAGGCGTACCCGGCGCTGGTGGACGAGGGCGAGACGGTCGCGGTCCGCATGCTCGAGACACCCGCCGAGCAGGCGCACTCGATGTGGCTGGGCACGCGGAAGCTGTTGCGGCTCAACGTGCCGTCGCCGATGAAGTTCATCAACCGGAACCTGGGCAACCAGGCGAAGCTGGTGCTCAACCGGAACCCGCACGGCAGCGTCGCGGCGTTGCTGGAGGACTGCGTCAACTGCGCGCTCGACGAGCTGATGGCCGCCGGCGGCGGGCCGACCTGGGACGAGGCCGGGTTCGCCGTGCTGCTGCAACGGGTGCGGACCGGGCTGAACGCGACGGTGGTGCGCGTGCTCGCCGACGTGGAGCAGGTGCTGCGGGCGGCGATCGACGTGGAGACGCGGCTGGCCGAGGTGCGCGGACCGGCGCTGGCGGAGTCGCTGGCCGACATCCGCTCGCAGCTCGACGGGCTGGTGTTCTCCGGGTTCGTCACGGCCACCGGCTCGGCGCGGCTGCCGGACCTGGTGCGTTACCTGCGGGCGATCGAGCGGCGGCTGGACAAGCTGCCCGGCGACCCGGCGCGTGACGTGGAGCGGCTGCGCGAGGTCCACTGGCTGCGGGACGAGTACCAGTCCCTGGTGAACGCGCAACCACGCGGTACGTCCTCGGCCGCGTTGCGGGACGTGCGCTGGATGATCGAGGAACTCCGGGTCAGCTTCTTCGCCCAGACGCTGCGCACCGCGTACCCGGTATCGGTGAAGCGGGTGCTGCGCGCGATGGACGACGCCGCCGTCCCCGCCAACTAGACAACCGCCCCTCCGCCAACGTCCCCACCCCCCAAGCCCCACGTTCAAACACCCGAACTCCACACTCAGGCAGCCGAACCCCACGTTCAGGCAGCCGAACCCCACGTTCAGACAGCCGAACCCCACGTTCGGGCAACCGAGGTCCGCGTTCGGGCTGTCGAGTTCGACATTCGCGGTAGCGCCCCAGTGTGGAACCCGGGTGCTCCAACGTGGAACTCGGCTGCGTGAGTGTGGGGTTCGGGTGCGCGAACGTGGGACTCGGGTGCCTGAACGTCGGGTTCGGGTGCGTGGGTGTGGGGTTCGGGGTGGGGTTATTTGGCGTCGGCGTAGGAGTCGACGGTGGCGATGTGGAGGGGGAAGCGGACGGGACAGGAGGGGCCGAATACGAGGGCGGAGGTTTCTTCGACGGCCGCGGTGATGCGGGCTTCTACTTCGGCGGCCAATCCGGCCGGGGCGTGCACGATGACCTCGTCGTGCTGGAAGAAGACCAGGTGCGCGGGGGCGGGCAGGCTCAGGCGCAGGGTCGCGATGAGCACCGCCGTCCAGTCCGCCGCGCTCGCTTGGACGACGAAGTTCCGCGTGAACCGGCCCCAGTCGCGGGCGGCGCGCAGGGCGCGGTCGTCCGCCGAACCGGAGGCATCGCCGGTGAGCGCGCGCCAGGCGGCGGACGGGGCAGGCGAGGTGCGCCCCAGCCGCGAGACCACGCGTTCCCCGCGTTCACCCGCCACGGCCGCATGCTCCACATAGGACACAGCAGCCGGGAAACGCTGGCGCAGCAGGGCCAGCAGCGGACCCGCCTCGCCCGAGGTGCCGCCGTACATGGCCGAGAGCATGGCGATCTTCGCGCGGCCCCGGTCGTCCAGGTCCTTGCTGCGCGGGCCCGGCACGGTCCGCCCACCGGCGAACATGGCTTCGGCCAGGCTGGTGTACAGGTCCGTCGCGCCGGAGACCTCGGCGAGCTGCCTGTCCCCGGACAACGCGGTGAGCACCCGCGGTTCGAGCTGCGCGGCATCGGCGACCACCAGTTTCCAGCCCGGATCCGCCCGCACGCACACCCGCAGCGTCTTCGGGATCTGCAGCGCCGCCCCGCCGCCGCTGGCCCACCGTCCGGACACCACGCCGCCGACCACCCAGATCGGCCGGAACCGGTGCCCGCGCACCCAGGTGTCCAGCCACGCCCACCCGGTGGCCGAATGCAACCGCGCCAGCTCCTTGTACTCCAGCAGCGGCGCCACCGCCGGGTGCTCGATCCGCCGCAGCACGTGCGCCCGCGCCGAAGGCACCTCGATGCCCGCGTGCGCGAACGCCTTCACCACGCCCGGCGGGTGGTCCGGGTTGACCGGCCGCCCGCCGAAGGCCGCGCTGATCTCCTCCGCCAGCTCGACCAGCCGCCGCGGCCGCTGCCCGGCCGGGACCCGCGGGCCGAGCAATTCGGTGAGCAGCTCGTCGTGCACGTCGGCACGCCACGGCAGCCCGTCGTAGGCCATCTCGGCGGCGGCCAGCCCGCTCGCGGACTCGGCCGCGGTGAGCAGCCGGAACCGCTCCGGGTGCGGGGTCGCGGCGATCCGGCGCTCCTGGGCGTCCAGCACCGCCTCCGCCGCATCGGTCGCCCGTGTGCCCGCGGGCAACCCGGACCCGCGCGGGTCGAACAGCGCCGCCTGCGCCGACTCGTGCGGCGGCGGGGGATCGGGCGGCGGCTCCAGCCCCCGCAGCCGCGCCCACGCCCCGGCCAGCGCCTTCGGCTCGCCCGACCGGCCCTCAGCCGCCAGCAGCAACCCCTCGACCAGCGACAGGTCGTGCCCCCGCGCGATCCGCACCCCGGCCCGCAGCAGCACCGGGTACACCTGGTCCGCCGCCGGGAACACCCAGCGCGGCCCCCGCTGCTCCTCCAGCTCGGCCACGCGCTTGGCCAGCTCGGCCGCGTCCACCTCGACCCCGTGCGCCGATCCGCGTTCACGCAGGGAGTACCGCTCCTCTCCTTCATCCGCCACGAACATGTGCACGCCCCAGATTGTGCGCCTCACCACCGACAGAAACCGGTCCTCTCGACAAGGACGCGGCGAGCCGAATACTGTCGAACTGCGCATACCGTCGGTATGGCAAATCTCGGCCGCTGCAGCAACGGAGGTGCCCGGATGAGATACCCGACCACTGTTTCCGAGCTGGTCACCAAGGTGACGGACACGGCGCGCAGCGTCGGGGTGCTCTGGCAGGCCGGGCTCGTCCCCTTCCCCAGACTCGACGAGGGCCTGCGGTCACTGGTCGCCGTGCGCAAGTTCGGCCCGTTCGCCGGGGCCAACCACATCTCGGCCCGCCGCGACCCTCAGGCCGTCGGCCTGGTCGACGAACTCGGGCCGCTCACCTTCAAGCAGCTCGACGACCGGTCGAACGCGCTCGCCAGGGCCTGGGCCGACCGCGGCATCGGCGTCGGCACCATGGTCGCCGCGCTGTGCCGCGACCACCGCGGCCTGGTACTCGCCACGCTCGCCACCGGCAAGCTCGGCGCCCGCCTGCTCCTGATGAACACCGGCTTCGCCAAACCGCAGCTGACCGACGTCGCCAAGCGCGAGCAGGTCAAGGCCCTGGTCTACGACGAGGAGTTCACCGAGCTGCTCGACGGCATCGAAGGTGATCGCTACCTGGCCTGGACCGAGCAGGGCAGCCGCCGCCAGGACGTGCCGGTGCTCGACGAGCTGATCGCCGGCACCGACGACCGCCCGCTGCCCACTCCGGCCAAGCCCGGCGGTTTCGTGCTGCTGACCAGCGGCACCACCGGCACGCCGAAGGGCGCGCCCCGGCCGAGCGTCTCCGGGCTCGACTCGGCGCAGCTGCTCGACCGCATCCCGCTGCGGGTGGGGGAGAGCACGTTCCTGGCCGCGCCGATGTTCCACGCCACCGGCCTCTCGCAGTCCATCCTCTCCTTCGCACTGGGCTCCAAGGTGGTGCTCCGCCGCAAGTTCGACCCGGAGGCCACGCTGCGCGGTGTCGCCGAGCACCGCTGCACCGCGCTGGTGGTGGTGCCGACCATGCTCCAGCGGATCGTCGACCTCGGCCCCGAGGTGATCGGCAAGTACGACACCTCGGCGCTGCGGATCATCTTCGTCGCCGGTTCGGCGCTCTCGCCGGACCTCGGCAACCGGGCGACCAAGCTGTTCGGGGACGTGGTGCACAACCTCTACGGCTCCACCGAGGTCGCCGTGGCCACCGTGGCCACCCCGGAGGACTGGCGGAAGGCGCCGGGCACGGTCGGCAGGGCGCCGGTCGGCTGCAAGGTGGTGCTCTACGACGAGCACGGCAAGCGGATCACCGAGCCGGGCGTGACCGGCCGCGTGTTCGTCGGCAGCGGGCTCAGTTTCACCGGGTACACCGACGGCAGGCACAAAGAACTCATCGACGGCCTGCTGTCCAGCGGTGATGTCGGGCATTTCGACGAAAACGGCCTGCTCTTCATCGACGGCCGCGATGACGAGATGATCGTCTCAGGTGGTGAGAACGTCTTCCCGATCGAAGTGGAAAACCTGCTCGTCGAACGCGAGGACGTGATTGAAGTCGCCGTCATCGGGGTAGCCGATGAGGAGTTCGGCCAGCGCCTGAAAGCGTTCGTGGTCCCCGCCGAGGGCGCCGACCTGGGCGAAGAGGAGATCCGGGCGTACGTGAAGGCGAATCTGGCGCGGTACAAGGTGCCGCGCGAGGTGGAGTTCCTGCCGGAGCTGCCGCGCAACGCGACCGGCAAAGTCCTTCGTTCAGAGCTGAAATAGGACCAAGATCACCTACTAAAGTAGGTCAGCTCCACTCGATCCCGAAGACGCCGGGACCGAAGTCGAGCGCGACCGCGTGCACCGCGTTCGCGTCGTCGATTTTCAGTTCCCGGCGGACTTCGGGTTCGTGGTTGCCGGGGCGGGTGTACTGCCAGCATTTCTCCGGCGTTTCCCCGTTCTCGAAACTCACTTCGAGCAGGTATTCGCGGACCGTCCGGTGGAATGCGCGGAACTGCGAATGCCGCCATTGGGGGTTCGGCGGTCCTTCGTTGACCATCGAGTACTCGATCAGCTGCGTCTCACCCCGGTCGATGGGCCGGTCGAACAGCAGTTCCGCGACGGTCAGCCCGTGCTCGGCGTCGACCTCCACCTGGCCGAGCCGGCAGTTGCGCAGGGCGGTCAGTTCGGGGGCCTCCGGCCGGCCATGGTCGTACACCAGCAGCCACCGGTCCTGCCCGTCCGCGATGGCCTGGAAGACCGCCCGCGCGGTGACCACCCGCGGACCGCCCTCTTCTGTCACCGCACAGTGATCGTGCAGTCCGACGAGCTTGAGCGACTGCTGCTTTTCCAGCGCGTGGGGCGCCCCGATACGCGCCAGCATGGGCTTGAGCACGGTCTGTGCCGGACTGGGCGCGGAGCGCTCCCGGCGCGACGACGCACCCCGCGGCCGGGGCGGCGGGAGCAGGCCCAGCAGGGCCCCGCTGGTCAGTTCCAGCACTTCCTCCAGCACCCGCACCGCGGAAATGGAACTGGCCCGTTCCGGCTGCCGTTTCCCGGACTGCCAGTAACTGAGCGCGGTGACGCTGACCGAAACCCCGCGGGACTGCAATCGGGCCTGAATGCGGTCGAGGCTCAGCCCGCTGGTGGAAATGGCCCCGCGCAGCGCGGTGGCGAACCCGCTCGGCTCCCCGTTCATCCGATTCCCGCCCCCCAGACTCCGGCTACTCGTGGGTAACGATAGGGACAACATTAGCAGTGATCTGTAACGACTTCGGTTGGTAGCTATGTGCTAAACTCTACGCCAAACGGAGTAAGCACGTTGGGGTGAACGGCCCAGTACTGGTAACTGTGAATCATTGCCGGGGTCTCTGCCGCCGGGATTGCATGGCTGCCACGCAACCAGGTCGGGAACGAGAAAGGCAGCTCATGGCGAACTCTCGGAAGCTTTGGCGCGGTACCACGGCGGGTGTCGCGGCCGCGGGCATCACGGCGGCGGTCGCCGCCTTCACCGCGGGCCCCGTGCAGGCGGCTGAAGGCCAGATCCTCGGCGCGAACGACGCCAACGCCGTCGCGGACAGCTACATCGTCGTGCTCAAGGACGTCGTCGCCGCGCAGGGCGAGGTCAAGGCGGCGGTCAGCACCCAGGCGCAGACCCTGGCCTCCCAGTACGGCGCCGAAGTCAGCCGCACCTACAGCTCCGCGCTGGAGGGCTTCTCGGTCAAGGCCACCGAGGCCGAGGCCAAGCAGCTCGCGGCCGACCCGAAGGTCGCCTTCGTGTCGCAGAACAAGACGGTGCACGCCAGCGAGACCCAGCAGAACCCGCCGTCGTGGGGCCTGGACCGGGTCGACCAGAAGGACCTGCCGCTGGACCAGGCCTACAACTACGACACCACCGCGGACAACGTCACCGCGTACGTGGTCGACACCGGCGTGCTCGCCGACCACCCGACCTTCGAGGGCCGCGTGTCCGGCGGGGCCGACCTGATCGACAACGACGACGACCCGGCCGACGGCAACGGGCACGGCACGCACGTGGCCGGCACCATCGGCGGCAAGGAGTACGGCCTGGCCAAGGGCGTCAAGATCGTCCCGGTCCGGGTGCTCGACGACAACGGCAGCGGCACCACCGAGCAGGTCGTCGGCGGTATCGACTGGGTGGCCGAGAACGCCAGCGGCCCGTCGGTGGCGAACATGAGCCTCGGCGGCGGCCCGGACGAGGCGCTCGACGCCGCGGTCCAGGGCGCCATCGGCAAGGGCGTGACCTTCGCGGTGGCGGCGGGCAACGACTCGTCCGACGCCAGTGGCTACTCGCCCGCCCGCGTCGAGGAAGCCATCACCGTGGCCTCCAGCGACGACCAGGACGCGCAGTCGAGCTTCTCCAACTTCGGTTCGGTCGTCGACATCTACGCCCCGGGCACCGGCATCACCTCGGCCTGGAACGACGGCGCCGAGAACACCATCAGCGGCACCTCGATGGCCACCCCGCACGTGGTGGGCGCGGCGGCGCTGTACCTGGCGGCGAACACCTCGGCCACCCCGGCCCAGGTCGCCGAGGCGCTGACCGGCGCGGCCACCCCGGACAAGATCACCAACCCGGGTTCGGGCACCCCGAACAAGCTGCTCTACACCGGCAAGTGAGCTCGACCTGCGGCAACTGACCGGGGCCCGGCGTTCGCGCCGGGCCCCGCTTGTTACTTGCTAGTACGGTAGGCGGATGACCGTGCGGAAGAAGATCGTGATCACCGGCGCCAGCTCCGGCCTCGGCGAGGGCATGGCCAGGCAGTTCGCCGCTCGCGGACGCGACCTCGCGCTGTGCGCGCGCCGGACCGACCGGCTGGACGCGCTGGCCGCCGAGCTGCGGTCCGCCCACGGGGTGACCGTGCTCACCAGCGCGCTCGACGTCAACGACCACGACCGGGTGTTCGCGGTGTTCAAGGAGTTCCGTGAGGAGTTCGGCACCGTCGACCGGATCATCGTCAACGCCGGGCTCGGCAAGGGCCAGCCCATCGGCACCGGCCGGTTCGACGCCAACAAGCAGACGCTGGAGACGAACTTCGTCGCCGCGCTCGCGCAGGCCGAAGCGGCCATGGAGATCTTCCGCGACCAGCGCGCCGGGCACCTGGTCTTCGTGTCCTCGTTCAGTGCCCTGCGCGGCCTGCCGAAGAACCTGACCGCCTACGCTTCGTCCAAGGCCGGGCTGTCCGCGCTGGCCGACGGCATCCGGGCGGAGGTGGCAGGCAAGCCGATCAAGGTGACCACGCTGCTGCCCGGCTACATCGAGTCGGAGATGAGCGCGCGCTCGGAACGGCGCAACCCGCTGGAGACCGGGGCCGAAGCGGGCGCGCGGGCCATGGTCAAGGCCATCGAACGCGAACCGGCGAAAGCCTTCGTACCGACGTTCCCGTGGCTGCCGCTGAGCGTGATCATGCGGTTCGCGCCGCTGTCGGTGCTGCGGAAGTTCGCCTGATGGGCGCCATCTACCTGATCCGGCACGGCCAGGCGTCCTTCGGCGCGGAGGACTACGACCGGCTGTCCGAGCGCGGCATCCGGCAGTCCGAAGTGGTCGGCGAGGAACTCGCGCGACGTGGCGTGACGTTCGCGCAGGCACGCTGCGGTTCGCTCTCGCGGCAGCGGGCGACGGCGGCGAGCGCGCTCCAGGTGCTCGGCGGGCCGCCGGAGATCGGCGAGGACCCGCGGTGGAACGAGTACGACCACGTCGACATCGCCAAGCACCACGGTGGCGGCATCTCGCAGGACAGCGCCGACCCGCGCGCGTTCCAGGCGGCACTGGACCAGGCGCTGGTCGACTGGGTGCTGGCCGGGCACGACAGCCCGTGCGCCGAGACCTGGCCCGCGTTCTTCGACCGGGTCTCCGGTGCGCTGGCCGAACTGGCCGGTGCGCTGGGCAAGGGGCAGGATGGCGTGGTGTTCACCTCGGGCGGGGTGATCGCGGTGCTGTGCGGTGCGCTGACCGGGACTCCCGAAGCGGGGCTCGTCAAGTTCAACCGGGTGACGGTCAACGGCGGCATCACCAAGCTCGTCTCCGGACGTGGTGGGGTGAGCCTGCTTTCGTTCAACGAGCACGCCCATTTCTCGGGGGAAGCCGAAGTTCTGCTCACCTACCGCTGAGGAGTTCGCATGAAACCGTTCGGCCAGGTGCGCTTGGTCCCGGTGAACGGGAACGGGCCCGAGGACGTGGTGGTGGACGCCACCGGGGCGGTCTACACCGGGTTCGACGACGGCCGGATCATCCGGGTGTCCGACGACGGGCGGCGGATCGAGCTGATCGCCGACACCGGCGGGCGCCCGCTCGGGCTCGAACTGTACGGCGACGACCTGCTGGTGTGCGACGCCTCGCGTGGGCTGCTGGTGGTTTCGCCGACGTCCGGCGCGGTGAAGACGCTGGCCACCTCCGCGCTGGGCAAGCCGATCATGATCTGCAACAACGCCGCCGTCGCGGCCGACGGCACGATCTACTTCTCGGACTCGTCGGACCGCTTCCCGCTGTCGGCGTGGCGGGAGGACCTGATCGAGCAGCACGCCGGCGGGCGGCTGCTCCGCTGCTCGCCCGACGGGCAGATCTCGCTGGTCGGGGATGGGTTGCAGTTCGCCAACGGGGTCGCGCTGGCACCGGACGAGTCCTTCGTGGCGGTCGCCGAGACGGGCGCTTTCGCCGTGCGGCGGTACTGGCTGGACGGCTCGGGTCGCCAGGACCTGCTGGCCTCGGACCTGGCGGGCTACCCGGACAACATCTCCACCGGCTCCGACGGCTTGATCTGGGTGACCCAGGCCAGCCCGCGGGTCCCGGCCCTCGACCTGGTGCGACGGCTGCCGGGCCCCCTGCGCCTGGGCGTCCGGCGGCTGCCGGTCGGCCTGCAACCGTCGCCTTCCCGCACCACGGGCGCGCTGGGCCTGTCGGTGGACGGTGCCGTGGTGCACGACTTCCGCGGGGAGATCCCCGGCTTCCACATGGCGACCGGCATCCGGGAACGGGACGGACTCCTGTACCTGGGCAGCCTGGAAGAACGCGCGATCGCCATCACCTCGTTGACCTAGGTACGAGGTAGACCGATGTCACGAATGTGGCTTTGGGGGCCGAATCCGCCCCCAAAGCCACATTTGTGTCGCGGGGGAGGCGGCTAGGCCACGTGGTTCCGGTAGGCCTCGATGGTGTCGGCGAGGACGTCGGCGCCTGGGCGGGCCCACAGCTCGGTGTTGAAGACCTCCACCTCGATCGGGCCGTCGTACCCCGCGGCTTCGACGCAGGCACGGAGGCGGCGGTGGTCGATCGGGCCGTCGCCGGGCAGGGCCCGGCCCATCAGGGTGTCGGTCAGCGGCACCAGCTGGTCGCACACGTGGAACCCGGCGATCCGCCCCGCCGCCTTCGCGATCAGGTCCTCGACGCGCGGGTCCCACCACACGTGGAACTCGTCCACCACCACGCCCACCGCCTCGGCCGGGTACGGCTCGGCGATCGCCAGCGCCTGGTCCAAAGTGGACAACACCGACCGCTCGGCGCACTGCATCGGGTGCAGCGGCTCCAGGCCCAGCCGCACCCCGCGGTCCAGCGCCAGCGGCACCAGTTCCTCCACGGCGTCCGCGACCAGCTGCCGCGAGCGGATCAGGTCACCACCGGCGATCCCGCCGACCACCAGCACCAGCACCTCGGCTCCGAGCCGCGCGGCTTCGTCGATGGCCACGCGCGTGTCCGCGACACCATCCACAGAGGACCCATCCGGTCGAACGCCGGTGAAGAAGCCCCCGCGGCACAACGAAGACACACGCAGCCCGTGTTCCTTCACCAGTCGCGCCGCTTCGTCGACGCCGACCTCGGCCACCTTGTCCCGCCAGAAGGCGATCCAGCCCACCCCGGACTCGGCGCAGCCACGCACGGCCTCCGGCAGCGACCACGAGTTCGTGGTGATCTGGTTCAGGCTCAGCTTGTCCATCAGGCCACTCCCGCCACGCTCAGCAGCGAGCGCATCCGCGCCACCGCGAGATCCGGGTCCTCCAGTACCCCCGCGGCGTCGGCCAGCCGCAGCACGTCGGACAGGTGCACGATCGACCGCGCCGACTCCAGGCCGCCGATCATCCGGAAGTGGTCCTGGTGCCCCATCAGGTGCGCCAGGAACACCACGCCCACCTTGTAGTGCGGGGTCGGCGCGCGGAAGATCTCCCGCGACAGCGCCACGGTCGGGTCGAGCAGCTCGCGGAAACCGGGAACGTCACCGGAATCCAGCCGGTTCAGCGCCGCCCCGGCGACCCGGGCGATCGGGTCGAAGATGCCGAGGAGCGCCTCGCTGTGCCCCTGCTCGTCACCCGCGATCAGCTCCGGGTAGTTGAAGTCGTCGCCGGTGTAGCAGGAAACCCCGGCGGGCAGCGAACGCCGGAAGCCGACCTCGACCTCCGCGTCCAGCACGGAAACCTTCACCCCGGTGATGACGGACGCGTGCTCGGCGCACAGCTTCGCCAGTTCGGCGGCTGCGTCGCGGACGTCGGCGTGCCCCCAGTAACCGGCCAGCGCCGGGTCGAACTGCTCGCCGAGCCAGTGCAGCAGCACCGGGCCACCGGCGTCGGCGAGCACCCGCCCGTACGCCTCGTGGTAGTCCTCCGGCCCCTTCGCCACCGCCGCCAGCGCGCGGCTCGCCATCACCACCGGCACCGCGCCCGCCTCGTTGACCAGCGCGAGCTGCTCCCGCCACGCCTCGACGACGTCGTCCAGCGAGGCCGGTCCCGGTGGCAGCTGGTCGGTGCCGACCCCGGCGCACCAGCGCCCGCCCGTCGCCCGCGCCTCGGCGCCGGTGCGCCGGATCAGCTCCTGCGTGGCGGTCCAGTCCAGGCCCATGCCGCGCTGCGCGGTGTCCATCGCCTCGGCCACGCCCAGCCCGCAGCGCCACAGGTGGTGCCGGAAACGCAGCGTGGTGTCCCAGTCGACGGTCACCTCGAACGCCGGGTCACCGGCGGCCAGCGGATCGGCGACCACGTGCGCGGCCGCGTAGGTCACGCGCGAGGTGACCGGCGCGGGCGAGGCAGGCGGGGTGGTGCGGCCGGTGGGGGAGAAGGGCTCGAGCGTCCGCTCGCGGGTGGGCAACAGCAGTGGGCTCATCGGCGGACTCCCGGTAATTGAAAGCGCTTTCTGAACAAGGTAGGCAAAACTCCGCGGCACGACAAGAGGCCGTCAGGGCACTCCCGCGGTCAGCACGTCGACGGACAATTCCCGCACCACCGGTTCGTCGACATCGACCCCGAGTCCCGGGCCGGTGGGCACCCGCGCGATGCCGCCGTGCACCCGCACGGTTTCCCCGGTGGCGTAAGCGGATTCGACGAACTGGCGGCCGTTCAGGTCGACCGGGGTGTCGATGCCGAAGGCGGCGAACAAGTGCAGCGAAGCGGCGAGCCCGAGGTCCGAGTCGGTCAGCCCGGAACCCATCAACCGCACCCCGCTGTCTTCGGCGAGCGAGCACAGTCGCCGCGAAAGCGTCAATCCGCCACTGCGTTGCACCTTCGCGATCGCCACGTCCACCGCACCCAGTTTCACGAAGGTGGCCAGATCACTCGGGTGCCGCAGGCTCTCGTCCAGTGCGATCGGCACAGCGGATTCAGCTCGCAACCGCCCGAGGCCGACCACGTCGTTGGCGGGCAACGGCTGTTCGAAGGCGTGTACGTCCAATTCGGACAGCACGCGGGAGATCCGCACGGCCTCGTCGACCGCGTACGCCTGGTTCGCGTCCACCCACAGCGGAGCATCGGCCCCGGCCGCATCCCGGACCGCCCGCACCACGGCGAGGTCCTCGGCGTGCAGCCCGATCTTCACCTTGAACGCGCGATAACCGGCTTCGTGCCCTTCGGCGACCCGCTCGGCCACCTCGCCGGGTGACTGCCCCGAGACCATCCAGCCCAGCTCGATCTCCTCGGTCCGGCGCTGCCCCCACAGCACCCCGGCCGGCACGCCGAGCGCCCGCCCGAGCAGGTCGTGCAGCGCCATGTCCACAGCGGACTTCGCCAGCGGCGCCCCGATGGAGAAACCCCGGTTGATGACGCGGTCGAACACGCTGGTCACGCCGTCGAGGTCCCAGCACGGACGGTCGAGGATCGCGGGCGCCAGGTAGCGGTCGATGGTGGAGACGATCGACTCCGCGGTCTCGTAGGTCCACGCCGGGATGGGCGTGGCCTCACCCCAGCCGCTCACGCCGTCCGCGCTGACCTTCACCAGCACCCGCACGCTCGGCCGCCCGGCCACCGCGACCGCACCGCCCGCGACGCCGAACGAGCGCAACGTCGGCAGCGCCACCGCGAAGGTCTCGACCCGCTCGACCACCAGGCCCTTCACCGCCGTGCCGCCGTGCTCGAGCGCAGGACCACCTCACCGGAGAGCCGGATGATCCGGCTGCGCGTGCTCTGTGTTCTCTGCCCGGGGGACGACCCCCGGATCCCCGAACTGCCCGAGCCCTTGATCGCCAGCTCCATCGCCTTTTCGCCGAGTTCCTCCAGCGGCAGCGCGACCGTGGTCAGCGGGGGATCGAGGTCGCGCACCACCGGGATGTCGTCGAAACCGGCGAGCGACACCTGGCCCGGCACCGGGATGCCCGCCTCGCGCAGCGCGGTGAGCGCGCCGATGGCCATCACGTCGGTCACCGCGAACACGCAGTCGGTGTCCAGCCCGCGGGCGATCAGCTCGTTCATCGCGTCGTAGCCGCCGTCGCGGGTGAAGGGCGCCTCCACGATGTCGCGTTCGGCGAGTTCGATCCCGGCTTCGGCCAGCCCGTCGCGGAAACCGCCGAGCCGATCGACCACTGTGGTCAGTGCGCGCGGGCCGGTCAGCACGGCGAACCGGCGGTGTCCCTGCGCCAGCAAGGCTTTCGCCAGCGCCGCGGCACCCTCGCGGTTCTCCGGTTGCACGGTGTCCACCCGCAGGCTGCGGTGCCTGCTGACCACCGCGACCTGGCCGCCACCGCGGCGGTACGGATCGATCTCCGCCGCCAGCGCCTTCTCCCACGCCTTGTCCTCGAACCCGGAACCGATCAGCAGGATCGCCGAGGCCCGCTGCGCGCGCAGCATGGACACGTACGCGATCTCCTTCTGCGGATCGCGGAACGTGCTGGCCAGCATCACCAGCAGCCCGTTGTCGCCGGCCACCCGCATGACACCGCGGGCGATCCCGGCGAAGTACGGGTCGCTCACGTCGTGGCAGATGACGCCGACCGTGCGGTGCGAAGCCCCGGCCAGTGCCTGCGCGTGCGCGTTCGGCGTGTAGGCCAGCTCCTCCGCAGCGGCGACCACCCGGTCACGGAGGTCGGCGCGCACCTTCGTGGTGCCGTTCAGCGCCCTGGACGCCGTCGCCAGGGAAACCTCGGCGGCGCGGGCCACGTCTTCGAGCGTGACGTGCGGACGACCGTTCATCACGGCTCCCCTCAACGAATCCTTGACCGGTCTGTCTGGTGTGCATACTCTACCTGAAAGCGCATTCAGAAAGCGCATTCAGGGCCGGGAAGCGCACCATCGGGTGCCGGTCGCAGGACGGAGGGTCATGGTCACGCGAACCCCGACCGAGGGACTCGGGCAGCCGGTGGGAGATTCACCGGGCGGCGTCACCGAACGGGCGCGGCCGGGAGCCGGCGATCGCTTCGTCCGCTTCCTCGAACGCTCGTGGCGCCCGTTCGTGTTGCTGGCACTGCTGTTCGCCGGCTGGTGGGCGATCACCGCGGCGGAACTGGTGGAGCCCTACGAGGTCGCTTCGCCGGGTGTCACGCTGGAAACGATCCTCGCCAAGCCGGACTACTTCCTCGACCACGCCTGGACCACCACCTACGAAACGCTGCTGGGCTTCGTCATCGCCACGGTGATCGGCGTGTTCGCGGCGGTCATCATGGTCTACTCCTCGACGATCGAGAAGAGCCTCTACCCGCTGCTGTTGTTCGCGCAGGTGATCCCGAAGATCGCGGTCGCCCCGCTCTTCGTGGTGTGGCTGGGTTTCGGCCTCGGCCCGAAGGTGATCGTCGCGGTGCTGATGGCGTTCTTCCCGGTGGTCATCTCGATGGTCACCGGCCTGAAGTCGATCGACCCGGAAATGCTGGAACTGTCCGCGACCATGGGCGCCAAGCCGTGGCAGACGTTCTGGAAGATCCGGTTCCCGGCTTCGCTGCCGCACCTGTTCTCCGGGCTCAAGGTGGCCGCCACGATGGCGGTGACCGGTGCCGTGGTGGGTGAGTTCGTCGGCTCCGAAGAAGGACTCGGTTTTATCATCCAGCAGGCCAACGGCAACTTCGACACCCCGACGCTGTTCGCCGGCCTGGTGATCATCTCGCTGATGGGTGTGCTGCTCTTCCTGATCGTGGAATGGCTGGAGGCGCTCGTGCTGCCGTGGCACGCGAGCCGCCGTTCCGACAACGTCACTACAACGCTGTAGAGAAGAGGCGTGAACAAATGAAACTCCGCGCTCTCGCCGCAGGAGCCGCCGCGGTGCTGCTGCTGGCCACCGGTTGCGGTGGCTCGGAAACGCCGCAGTCCACCAGTGCCGACGGCAAGACCCTGGACAAGGTCACGCTGACGCTGAACTGGTACCCGTACGGCGAACACGCCCCGTTCTACTTCGGCAAGAACCAGAAGATCTTCGAAAAGCACGGAATCGACCTGGAAATCCGCGCCGGGCAGGGTTCGCAGAAAACCGTGCAGGCGACCGCGTCCGACCAGACCGATTTCGGCTGGGCCGACACACCGGCGGTATTGGCCGGTGTCGGGCAGGGCATGAAGGTCAAGAGCATCGGCGTTTTCCTGCAGACGACACCTTCGTCGGTGCAGTTCTTCTCCGAAAAGGGAATCGCCACGCCCGCCGATCTCAAAGGCAAGAAGATCGCCAGCACCGCCGGTGACGCGCTGAGCAAGACCTTCCCCGCCTTCCTCAAGGCGAACGGGCTCGCCGAGGGCGACGTGACCCTGCAGAACACCGACGCGGCGGGCAAGATGGCCGCGGTCATGTCGGGGCAGACCGACGCGCTGCTCGGCTACGCCACCGACCAGGGCCCGACCATGCAGGAAAAGGCGGGCAAGCAGGTCTCCTACCTCCGCTTCGCCGAGCACGGGCTGAGCTTCTTCTCCAACGGCCTGCTCACCTCGCAGAAGACGCTCACCGAGCGCAAGGACCTGGTGCAGCGCATGGTCACCGCCTCCAGCGAAGCGTGGACCGCGGCCAAGGGCGACCAGGCCGCCGCGGTGGACGCGATGCAGGGCTCCTCGGAGCAGCTGCCGTCGAAGGCGGTGCTGTCCGAGCAGTTCGCCAAGACGCTCGAACTGCTGAACACCCAGGCGACGCAGGGCAAGGCGCCCGGGGTCAACGACGAGGCGGACTGGCGCAGGACCATCGAAATCTTCGCCAGCTCCGGTGTGATCCAGAAGGCCGAAGAGCCCAGTGTGTACTGGGACGGCGGGCTCGCCCCGAAGGGATGACGGACGACATGAGCACGGCTGAAGCCACGCCGATCACCCCGACGGGCACTTCGCACGCGGTCGAGCTGAGCGACGTCGCGGTCCGCTTCCGCACCAAGAAGCGGGACGTCACCGCGCTGCACGAGGTGTCGCTTCAGGTGGAGCCGGGGGAGTTCGTCGCCATCGTCGGACCGTCCGGCTGCGGCAAGTCGACGCTGCTGAAGCTGGCGTCCGGCCTGCTCAAGCCGTCGGCCGGCGGGGTGCGCGTGCTCGGCGCCGAGGTCACCGGGCCACGCCGCGACATCGGGTACGTGTTCCAGCGGGCCGCGCTGCTGGAGTGGCGCTCGGCCCGCAAGAACATCCTGCTGCAGGCGGAGATGCGCAAGATGGCGCCGGAGGCGGCGCGGCGCCGGGCGGACGAGCTGATCGAGATGACCGGCCTGACCGGGTTCGAGGACGCCTACCCGCACGAGCTCTCCGGGGGCATGCAGCAGCGGGTGGCGTTGTGCCGCGCGCTGCTGCACCGGCCGCCGGTGCTGCTGATGGACGAGCCCTTCGGCGCGCTGGACGCGCTGACCAGGGAGCAGATGAACGTCGAACTGCGGCGCATCTGGCAGGAGACCGGCACCACGATCCTGCTGGTCACCCACTCCATCGCGGAGGCGGTCTACCTGGCCGACCGCGTGGTGATGATGACCGCGCGCCCCGGCACCATCGCCGGGGTCGTCGACGTGGCGCTGCCGGTCGAGCGCGACTACGCCAGGACCATGGCGGAACCGGAGTTCGCGCGGGCGACCCGGGTGATCCGCGACCACCTCGGCTCGGCCTCCGCGGCCGACTGAGCACATCCGAACAGACTTGGGAAGGGCTGGCATGGCGGGGATCGAGCAGCGGTCGATCGGGATCGTGATGAACGGCGTGACCGGCCGGATGGGCTACCGGCAGCACCTGCTGCGGTCCATCCTGGCGCTCCGCGAGCAGGGCGGGCTCCGGCTCGCCGACGGCGCCGTGCTGCTCCCCGAGCCGATCCTGGTCGGGCGCAGCGAGGCGAAGCTGGCCTCGATCGCCAAGGACCACGGGATCGACCGGTGGACCACCGACCTCGACGAGGCGCTGGCCCTGCCCGACACCGAGATCTACTTCGACGCCCAGGTGACCAGCGCGCGGGCGGACGCGATCAAGAAGGCGATCGCGGCGGGCAAGCACATCTACACCGAGAAGCCCACCGCCGAGCACACCGAGGGCGCGCTGGAGCTGGCCCGGCTGGCGCGTGATGCCGGGGTCAAGGCGGGCGTGGTCCAGGACAAGCTGTTCCTGCCCGGTTTGCGCAAACTCAAGCGGCTCGTCGACGGCGGTTTCTTCGGGCAAATCCTGTCGGTGCGTGGCGAGTTCGGTTACTGGGTGTTCGAAGGCGACTGGCAGGAGGCGCAGCGGCCTTCCTGGAACTACCGCGCCGAAGACGGCGGCGGAATCATTGTGGACATGTTTTGTCATTGGCGGTACGTGCTGGAGGAGATCTTCGCCGGCGTGCGGACCGTCCAGTGCCAGGGCGCCACGCACATCCCGCAGCGGGTCGACGAGGCGGGCCGGGCCTACGCCGCCACGGCCGACGACGCGGCCTACGGCATCTTCGAGCTCGAGGGCGGCGTCATCGCCCAGGTCAACTCGTCCTGGACGACCCGGGTCTTCCGCGACGAGCTGGTCGAGTTCCAGGTGGACGGTACCGAGGGCAGCGCGGTGGCCGGGCTCCGGCGCTGCCGCGTGCAGCACCGCTCGATGACGCCGAAGCCGGTCTGGAACCCGGATCTGCCCGCCGGCGAGGACTTCCGCGCCCAGTGGCAGGAGGTTCCGGACAATGAACAGTTCGACAACGGATTCAAGGTTCAGTGGGAGCTTTTCCTGAAGCACGTGGTTTCGGGTGAAGAATTCCCGTGGGATTTCCTCGCCGGCGCGCGGGGGGTCCAGCTCGCTGAACTGGGGTTACAGGCCTGGCGCGAGGGCAGGCGTCTTGACGTTCCGGATTTGAAGCTGTAGGTATTGCGTGAAGTCTGTTGCCCCGAATGCTCGATTGACTTCAAGGCATCCGAATCTAATGTTCACAGGGGTAACTGATAGCGCTTTCTTACGTATTCTTGAATAAATCTGTACCGGAACTAAAACGACGCTGAAACGGAAGAGGTCCCCATGTTCGGTCTCAGTCGCGCTCGCAGCCGATCCCTGGCCGCACTCACCCTGGCCGCCGCCAGCTCCAGCCTGGGCCTGGTCGCGCTGGCCACCCCGGCCAGCGCCGGTTTCGTCACCTTCTGCGAGGGCAGCGGTGGCGCGGTGACCGTGCCGGGCGAGCTGCGCGTGGCGACGGGCAAGTCGTGCGTGCTGGACGGCACCAGAGTCACCGGCTCGGTCACCGTGGAGCCGGGTGCCAACCTGGTCGTCACCGGCGGCACCTTCGACGGTGGCGTGGCCGTGCAGGACGACGGCTTCTTCGACGCGCAGGCCACCAAGATCGCCGGTGACCTGGTGCTCACCGACGCCTACGGCACCTTCGTCTCCGGCGGTCCGGTCGGCGGCAACGTCAAGGTCTCCGCCGCGGCCCACCCGGAGCGCTCGACCTACGCCTTCCTCAGCGGCGCCGAGGTGGCCGGTGACCTCACCTCCACCGTCGGTGAGGTCTACGCGGAGAACTCCGAGTTCGCCAAGTCGGTCACCGGCACCGGGGTGTCCTACCTGGACCTGACCAACTCGGTCATCGGCGCCAACCTGAGCGTGACCGGCGCCACGCTGGGCTCGGTGTTCTGCGGTGGCGAGGTCTACGGCAACGCCACCTACACCGGCAACTCGCACACCCTGCAGATCGGCGCCGACGGCCCGGTCATCGCCTGCTCGCAGGCGAGCTACTGGGGCGGCAACGTCACGATCTCCGACAACACCGCCGATGTGCGTGTGAGCAACAACATCATCCGGGGCAACCTCGCCGGCACGGGCAACGCCCCGGCTCCGACCGGAGCGGACAACCGCGTTCGCGGCACCGTCTCCGGGCAGTTCGAAAACCTGTCCGCCTCCGCTTCCGGGTTCGCCGCCCGGTCGGCGGCGGTCAGCCCCGAGGCCGAGGCCCAGGCCAAGGTCGACCAGCGCCGTTCCGCGGCCGAGAACGCCGCGGCTGTCGCTGGGCCCGCGCAGCTCTGAACCGGGTAACACCACTGCGCTGAACGGGCTGGGGAAGTAGCTCCAAAACCGTGGTGCGGCACCCGCCAGGTGCCGCACCACGGCTTCGCAGCGAATGCCAACAGAGAGGTTGGACCCCGTGAAGCGGTTGAAGTCCCGTGCGCTGTCCAGGCGGTTGTCCGCCGTGGCCGGGCTGTTGCTGGCCACCGCCATGGCGGCGGCACTGACCGCGGCACCCGCCGCGGCACACGCCAGATTCTCGGTGCTGGTGTTCTCCAAGGTCACGAACTTCTACCACGACTCGATCCCGGCGGGGATCGCGGCGATCGAGAAGCTCGGCGCCGAGCAGCACTTCGACGTCGAAGCCACCGACGACGCCACCGCGTTCACCGACGAGAACCTCGCCCGGTTCGACGCGATCGTGTTCAACAACACCAACTCCACGCCGGAGAAGGGCGACCTGCTCGACGCCGGGCAGCGCGCCGCCTTCCAGCGGTTCATCCAGGCCGGTGGCGGGTACACCGGCATCCACGCGGCCTCGGCCAGCGAACGCGACTGGGCCTGGTACGAGGGCCTGGTCGGCGCCATCTTCACCCACCACCCCGCACCCCAGGCCGGGCGCGTCAAGGTGCTGGACCGGGTGCATCCGTCCACAAAGGACTTGCCGGAGGTCTGGGAGCAGACCGAGGAGTGGTACAACTGGAAGGTCAACCCGACCGGCAAGGTGCACACGCTGGCCCAGATCAAGACCGGCGACGGCATCCCCGGTCTGGACCAGGGCCTGGAGCACCCGTGGTCGTGGTGCCAGAACTACGACGGCGGCCGCTCCTGGTTCACCGCGGGCGGGCACGCCAAGGAGAAGTTCAGCGATCCGCGGTTCCTGAGCCACCTGCTGGGCGGGATCGAGTGGGCGTCGGGCGCCAAGCCGGGTGACTGCTCGGCCACCCAGGACAAGAACTTCCAGCGCGTCCCGCTGCAGACCCAGGGCCTGGCCGACCCGTTCGAGCTGGCCGTGGCCCCGGACCGCCGGGTGTTCTACATCCAGCGCACCGGCGCGCTGAAGATCATCGACCAGCAGACGCTGAAGCTCAGCACCGCGCTGGACTTCCAGTACAGCTCCGACATGACCAGCCAGTCGGACGGGCTGCTCGGGCTGACGCTGGATCCGAACTTCGCCGAGAACAACCACCTGTACCTGCTCTACTCGGACAAGGTGGAGAAGCGGCTCAACGTCTCGCGGTTCACCGTCACCGGCGACGTGGTCGATCCGGCCAGTGAGAAGCGCCTGCTGGAGGTGCCCACCTACCGCGGTGAGGGGCGCGCCAACTCGCACATGGCCGGTTCGCTGGCGATGGGCAAGGACGGCAACCTCTACATCGCCACCGGCGACAACACCGACCCGTTCGCCTCCGACGGTTTCGCGCCGATCGACGAGCGCGCGGGCCGCCGCGCCTGGGACGCCCAGGGCACTTCGGGCAACACCAACGACCTGCGCGGCAAAGTGTTGCGGATCACCCCGCAACCGGACGGCACCTACACCGTGCCCGAAGGCAACCTGTTCCCGCCGGGCACCGAGAAGACGCGGCCCGAGATCTACGTGATGGGCATGCGCAACCCGTTCCGGATCACCGTGGACCCGCAGACCGGCGCGCTGCTGGTCGGCGACTACGGCCCCGACTCGAGGACCGCCAACCCCGACCGCGGCCCGGAGGGCACGGTCGAATTCGACCGCATCACCAAGGCGGGCAACCAGGGCTGGCCGTACTGCACGGGCAACAACACGCCGTTCAACGACTGGGACTTCGCCACCGGCAAGTCGAAGGGCAAGTTCGACTGCGGCAACCTGGTCAACGACTCGCCGAACAACACCGGGCTCACCGAGTTGCCGCCCGCCACGCCCGCGTGGATGTGGTACGCCTACTCGGCCTCAGCGGAGTTCCCCGAACTGGGCACCGGTGGCGGCGGCCCGATGGGTGGCCCGGTCTACGACTACGACCCGGACAACCCGCTGGTCACCAAGTTCCCGGAGTACTTCGACGGCAAGTGGCTCAACTACGAGCTGACCCGCAAGTGGTTCAAGGCGATGTCGGTCCAGCAGCAGGACCAGACCTTCACCGACCCGAAGTTCCCGCCGGTCAAGGCCGGTGACCTCAACTCGATCAACAGCATGCTCGGCGGCATGAGCTGGATCCAGCCCTTCGAGGCGGAGTTCGGCCCGGACGGCTCGCTGTACGTGATCGACTTCGGCGAGGGCAGCGGCACCGGCCGCGGTGGCAGCAACGAAGGCGCCGGCATCTACCGCATCGACTACGTGGCCAACGGCCGGGCGCCGTCGGCCAAGGTGACGCCCTCGGCCGACAACGGGCGCGTGCCGCTGACCGTCGACTTCTCCAGCGAAGGCACCGGCGGCGGTGACGGCGAGCCGATCACCTACGCCTGGGACTTCGACGGCGACGGCACGATCGATTCCACCGAGCCGAACCCGACGCACGTCTACACCGAACCCGGCCGGTTCACCGCCCGGCTCACCGTGACCAGCACGAAGAACGACCTCACCGGGGTCGCCGTCGCCGAGATCACGCCGGGCAACACGCGCCCGGAGGTCAAGGTGAGCACGCCGGTGCACGGCGGCATGTTCGACTTCGGCGACCGGATCCCGTTCACCGTCGAGGTCACCGACCGGGAGGACGGCCGGATCGACTGCTCGAAGGTCGTGGTGCAGTCGCAGCTCGGGCACGACACGCACCTGCACCCGATGGACAACGTGACCGGGTGCACGGGCACCGTGCAGACCGACGCGGGCGGCAGCCACGGCCCCGGCCAGAACCTGTACGCCGCGCTCAGCGCCACCTACACCGACAACGGCGGCCGCGGTGCGCCGAGCCTGGTCGGGTCGGCGCACCTGACGCTGGAGCCGAAGCGCAAGGAGGCCGAGCACCACGAGGGCACCGGCGGCACCAACGGCGGTGTGCAGGTGATCAGCAACAGCGGGGCGTCCGCGGGCAAGCGGCTCGGCGAGATCGAGCACGGTGACTGGGTCGCCTACGACCCGATCAACCTCAAGGGCATCGGCTCGGTGACCGTCGGCGCCGGTTCCGGCGGACTCGGCGGCACCATCGAGTTCCGCGCGGACTCACCGACCGGGCAGTTGCTGGGTTCCGCGGTCATCCCGAACACCGGCGGCTGGGGCAACCTCGTCTCACCGACCGTGCCGCTGACCGATCCGGGACGCCCGGTGAAGCTGCACGCGGTCTTCGTGAACCCGGACTGGACCCCGGCCAAGGCCGACCTGCTGTCCCTGGACTGGGTGCAGTTCAACGGCCAGGGCGTGACCCTGCCGGGCATCAACGCCGAGGTCGCCGTCACGGCCGCACCGGCTTCGGGCGCGGCACCGCTGACGGTCGCGTTGAGCGCCAAGGTCACCCCGCCCGCCGGTCGCACGATCGCCGAGTACCACTGGGACTTCGGGGACAACGCCAAGGCCGACGGTGCCACCGCGAGCCACGCGTACCCGCGCAAGGGCAGCTACACCGCCCGGCTGACCGTGGTGGACGACACCGCGGTCACCAGCAACGGCCACGTCGTGGTCACGGTCAACTGAGTCACGGTCAACTGAAAGGAGTCACGGACATGGAATCCCGTCGAAACTTCCTGAAGCTGGCCGTCGGCACGACCGTGGCCATGGGACTGACCAGCGGTATCGCGGCAGCCGAGCCGGCGCTTCCGATGCCACTGCACGCCGTGCCGCTGGATCACATCGGTATCCAGCTCTACACCGTGCGTTCGCTGATGACCACGGACGCCCAGGGCACGCTCGACGCGCTCAGCGCGATCGGCTACGCCACGGTCGGGGTCAGCGGGCTCTACGGGCACAGCCCGCAGGCGTTCCGCGCCATGCTGGACAAGGCGAACCTGCGGGCTGTGCTCACGCACACCAGCTGGGACGCCATGCGCGCCAACGCGGTGCGTGAGATCGAGACCGCGCGGGTGCTGGGTGTGCGCTACATCGTGGTGCCGTCGCTGCCGGGTTCGCTGCAAACGGTCGCCGGGTACAGCCTGGCGGCGTCGGAGTTCGGCAAGTGGGGTGTGCTCGCCCGCAGCGCCGGCCTGAAGTTCCTGTTCCACAACCACGGCGTCGACTTCAAGACCGTCGACGGCCGGGTGCTCTACGACATCCTGGTCGAAGAGACCGATCCGCGGTTCGTGAACTTCGAGCTGGACATCTACTGGATCTACAACGGCGGGTACGACCCGCTGGACTACTTCGCGCGGTACCCGGGCCGGTTCCCGGTCTACCACGTGAAGGACATGGCGCCGGACGGGTCGTTCGAGGACGTCGGACACGGCACCCTCGACTGGCCCGCGATCTTCCGCCAGTACGAGCAGTCCGGGATCCGGGAGTACGTGGTCGAGCACGACCAGCCCAAGGTGCCGCTGACCTCAGCGGCGCGGAGTCACGAGTACCTCCGGAACGTCCGCTTCTAGCGACCGTTTCGCGGTAGCCCACCTCACCGCCGGGCCCATGGCGAGCCCGGCGGTGAGGAAGGCACCACCGAGCACCAGCCAGCCGAGCGTGCCGCCGGAAAGCACCAGCGTGGTCAGCACCAGCGGGCCGATCATCCGCGCGACGGCGAAGCCCGAGCCGAAGAAGCCCTGGTACTGGCCGTGCTTGCCATCCGGTGCCAGCGCGAAGCTGATCTCCCAGGCGCCCGAGGCCTGCATCATCTCGCCCAGCGCCTGCAGTGCGGCGGCGCCGAGCAGGATGAGCGCCGCTGTCCACGGTCCGGTTCCGGCGGCGGACAGGGCGAAGACACCGCAGGACGCGAGCAGCAGCACGCCCGCGTACCTGACCGTGCGACTCGCCGTGGTCAAGCTCGTGACGCGGCGGGCCACGCGGACCTGGAACAGCACCACGCTCACCGTGTTGAGCACCAGCAACGCCGAAACCGTCCAGCTGGGCGCCTGCGTGCGCTGGACGATCCACAGCGGGATCGCCAGCCCGATCATCGGGATGTGCAACTGCATCACCAGGTTGAGCAGGGACACCAGCGCGTACGGCTTGTCCCGCAGAACGGCCAGCCGCGGTTCGCCGGTGGCCCTGGCCGGGGCGGGCGGGGTCGGCGGCAACCGGAGCAACAGCAGCGCGGCGACGACGAACCCGGCGACGTCCACGACGAACACCGTGAGATAGGCCGCGCGGGTGTCGGCGTAGAGCGCCAGGCCGCCGAGCGCGGCGCCCACCGCGAGCCCGGCGTTCGTGCTGGATTGCAGGTACGCGCGCGTCGCCGTCCGGCCGGCCTTGTCGACCAGCGCGGCGAGCAGCGCCTGCCGCGCGGCGGACAGTCCACATTGCATCGAGGCGTAGACGCAGGCGGCCAGGACGAAAGCGACGAACGAGCCGATGAACACGAAGGCGCCCACGGCGACCGCGGTGGCCAGCGCGAGCGCGGCCGCCGTTCCCTTCGGACCGCGGCGGTCGGCGAGCGCGCCGAGCGGCACGCTCGCCAGGAAACCCGCCGCCCAGCCGACCGTCAGCCCGAAGCCGACCTCGGTCGCCGACAGCCCGATCACCCGCGTGAAGTACAGCGCCGACGTGACGTAGAAGGCGCCGTCACCGAAGGAGTTGATCAGCTGGGCGAGCGCGAGCACGCGAGGTGGGCCAGGCTGGGGGAGAACGCTCATGGCAGCAACGGTAGGAGTCGCATTGGCCGGCCAGAAGGTCCAATATCGGCCAGGGTCGGCTGGGCCAATCCACGGCCGCCGGAATAGCCGGGCGCGTTCGGGCGTCTGTTGCTGACGAGACAACCAAGTTACGGAGAGGAGCTTTTCCATGCTGTTCGGTGACGAACACGTCCGCCGGTACGAGGAAACCGACGGGGAGGTGGGGCACGACTGGCAGAAGGGGGCGCCGGTGCTCATCCTCACCACGAAGGGCCGCAAGACCGGGCAGGACCGCAAGTTCGCGCTGATCTACCAGGAGCACGAGGGCGCCTACGCGGTCGTGGCCTCCAACGGCGGGGCCGACCAGCACCCCGGCTGGTTCCGGAACCTGCAGGAGAACCCCGAGGTCCAGGTCCAGGTCAAGGCCGACAAGTTCACCGCGCGGGCCCGTACCGCGGACGAGCAGGAGAAGGCCGTGCTGTGGCCGAAGATGGCCGCCGTGTGGCCTGACTACGATGACTACCAGAAGAAGACGGACCGGCCGATCCCCGTGGTCGTGCTGGAACGCCAAAGCTGATCCACCGGCAGGAAGCGCAGGGCACCATGTCGAAGGACTCGACCGTCGAGGTAGCCGGATTGCTGGCCAAGCTCGCCGACGCCGAACGGCAGGCCGAGCGGGGGGAGCTCGACCCCGCCGAGGTGCCGGGCCTGGCCCGCGCGCAGCGCATCGTGCGCGAGCTCGCGGCCTGGCCGGTGGAATCCGACTCCGACCGCTGAGGTCCGCGTGCTGCGCAGGAGAAGTCTTCGGTGGACCCCGCTCGAAACCGGGCGGGGTCCCTTCACGCTCCGTCAACTGTGGGCGGTGACCAGGCGGTTCCCCCGTCGTGGGCGCGGGTTCTTCTACGGCCTGGCGATCGACGTGATCTGGCCGATGCTGGTGTTCGGCACGCGGCCGAGTTTCCGCGGCACCGAGCACCTGCCCGCCACGGGTGGGTTCGTGGTGGCGTCGAACCACCTGTCCTACGCCGACCCGACCACGCTGACCGCGTTCTGCCTGTCGACCGGCCGGGTGCCGAGGTACCTGGCCAAGGCCGACCTGTGGCGGTTGCCGCTGGTCGGCTCGATCATGTCCGGTGGCGGGCACATCCCGGTCCACCGCGGCAAGCCGACCGCTTCGGGCGCCTACCGGGACGCGGTCGGCGCGGTCCAGCGCGGCGAGTGCGTGGCGATCTTCCCGGAGGGCGGGTTCTCCGAGGACCCGGACCACTGGCCGGTGCGGGGCAAGACCGGCATCGCCCGGATCGCGCTGGAGACCGGGGTGCCGGTGGTGCCGGTGGCCAACTGGGGCACGCACGAACTGCTGCCGCAGGGCAGCCCGCTGCCGCGGTTCTTCCGCAGGCCGCGGGTGCAGCTGGTGGCCGGGCCGCCGGTCGAGCTGTCCGACCTGGTCGGTGCCGAGCCGACGGCGGCGGTGCTGCGGGAGGCCACCGACCGGATCATGACGGCGGTCACCACTCTCCTCGGTGAAGTCCGCGGGCAGACCCCGCGCGTCACCCGTTAGGGGCATAGGCTGGCGAGCATGAGTGCTCATTTCGATGTGGTGGTGCTGGGAGCGGGGCCCGGCGGGTACGTCGCGGCCGTGCGGGCTGCCCAGCTCGGGCTGAAGACGGCGATCGTCGAGGAGAAGTACTGGGGCGGGGTCTGCCTGAACGTGGGCTGCATCCCGTCGAAGGCGCTGCTGCGCAACGCCGAACTGGCCCACCTGTTCCACAATGAGGCCAAGACGTTCGGCATCCAGGTCGACGGGACGGTCAGCTTCGACTTCGGCGTGGCCCACGACCGCAGCCGCCAGGTCGCGGAGGGGCGCGTCAAGGGCGTGCACTTCCTGATGAAGAAGAACAAGATCACCGAGTTCACCGGCCGGGGCGCCTTCACCGACGCGAACACCCTCGAGGTGGCGCTCGGCGACGGTGGTTCCGAGACGATCACCTTCGACAACGCCATCATCGCCGCGGGCGCGACGACCAGGCTGCTGCCCGGGACGTCGGTCAGCGACCGCGTGGTCACCTACGAGGAGCAGATCCTCACCCGTGAGCTGCCGGAAAGCATCATCATCGCCGGCGCCGGGGCGATCGGGGTCGAGTTCGCCTACGTGATGCACAACTACGGCGTGCAGGTGACCATCGTCGAGTTCCTGGACCGGATGGTGCCGCTGGAGGACGCCGAGGTGTCCAAGGAGCTGGCGAAGCGGTACCGCAAGCTGGGCATCGAGGTGCTCACCTCGACCAGGGTCGAGTCGATCGACGAGTCGGGTGCGAAGGTCCGGGTGACCGTCTCCAAGGACGGCAAGGAGCAGACGCTCGAAGCGGACAAGGTGCTGCAGGCCATCGGTTTCCAGCCGCGGGTGGAGGGCTACGGCCTGGAGAAGACCGGCGTCGAGCTGACCGAGCGGGGCGCCATCGCCATCGACGGCTTCTGCCGGACGAACGTGCCGCACATCTTCGCGATCGGGGACGTGACCGCGAAACTGATGCTGGCGCACGCCGCGGAGTCCATGGGCATCATCGCCGCCGAGACCATCGGTGGTGCGGAGACCATGGAACTGGACTACCAGATGATCCCGCGGGCGACGTTCTGCCAGCCGCAGGTCGCCTCGTTCGGGTGGACCGAGGAGCAGGCGCGGGAGAAGGGCTTCGACGTCAACGTCGCCAAGTTCCCGTTCACCGCGAACGGCAAGGCGCACGGCCTGGCCGACCCGGTCGGTTTCGTCAAGATCATCAGCGACAACACGCACGGGGAACTGCTCGGCGCGCACATGATCGGCCCGGACGTCACGGAGCTGCTGCCGGAACTGACCCTGGCGCAGCAGTGGGACCTGACCGTCCACGAGGTGGCGCGCAACGTCCACGCCCACCCGACCCTGAGCGAAGCCGTCAAGGAAGCCATCCACGGCCTGGCCGGCCACATGATCAACATGTGATTCCCTCCGGGTGCCGGTTGTGACTACGGCGGGGATTTCGTCGTCAAGGCGGGAAGCGCGCCCTGACAACAAAATCCCCGCCGTCTTCTTGGCCATGGACCGGGATGAGGGGACGGGTGCCCACTCGCCTCGCCCCCATCCCACTGCCCGAACTCCACATTCAGACAGCCGAACCCCACATACCCGCATCCGAGTTCCACATTCAGGCAGCTGAGTTCCACATTGGCGCGACTGATCTCCACACTCCTGTATCCGAGTTCCGCATTCAGGCGGCCGAATCCCACGTTCCCGCAGTCGAACCCTGCGTTGCCGTAGCTGAGTTCCGCGCTCTCGCAACTGAGTCACGATCCCTGCAGCCAAGTCCCGCATGCGGCAGCCAAGTCTTGCTTTCGTCCAGTCGAATCCATGTTGTCGTAACCGAGACCCGCGTTGCCGCAGCCCAATCCCTCCGTCCTGTAGGCGAGTCCGATACCCCCGCAGCCGAGCCCGCCCTCCTGTGGCCGAGTTCCACGTTCAGGAAGCCGAACTCCACGTTCCCGCATCCGAGTTTCACATTCAGGCAGTTGAGTTCTACATTGGCGCGGGCTCATCTCCACCTTTCCCCAGTCCAGCTCCCCAATTCACGTCGCCGAGTGCCGCATTCGTGCGGTCCTCCATTCACCCGTTTGTGTCACCAAGCATCCGTTCCATTCGAACGCGTGTTCGCCTAGGGTCGATGGCATGGGGGAATCCTTGGAGGAGATGCTCCTCAACATGAAATCCACGGCTGCGGAGATGGCCCGGCTCGACGCTCGGCTGGCTCGGCAGGTGGTCTCGTTCGCTCGCGCTTCGAAGACGAGGCGCGGGGTGGCCGAGGAGTTGGCGATGGCGCTGTGCATGACGAAGTTCAAAGCACAAGCGCTGCTCGGTCATGCCGAGGGCCTGGTCGATCGCTTTCCGCGGGTGCTGAACCTGGTGGAGCACGGTCTGGTCCCCATGGCGTCAGCGGTGGCGGTGAACGGCGCCGCCTCCTGGCTGGAGTACGACAAGGCGGCGGTGGTGGACAGGGTGATGTCCGATCGGCTGCTCGGCAAGAACCCGACGTCGGCCCGGCGCTCGGCGAGTTCGGCGGCGGCAGGTGCTGATCCGCTCGGTTTCGAGGCGCAGGCCATGAAGCGCCGCGAGAACCGTGGGCTGTTCCTGAAGCACGGTGAGGCCGGCGTGGCCGGTCTGTCCCTGGAAAGCGCGCCCGTGGAGAAGGTCACCGCTGCGTACGTCAGCGTCGATCGTCAGGCTCGCCAACTCAAGACCCGTGGTGAGCCCGGCACGCTGGACCAACTCCGTGCGGACGTGGCGCTGGACATGCTGGTGGGCAAGCAATTCGGCGGTGAGGCCAAGGCACACGTGTATCTGTACATGGACGTCCTGACCTATGCGGGGCTTCGTGATCACCCGGCGGAGTTGGCTGGGCACGGACCGATCCCGGCCGCGCTGGCCCGTCATCTCGCGTCCGGCCGCAAGACCGTCTTCCAGCGCATCATCACCGACCCCGTCGACGGCCAGATCCTCGAGTTGGGACGCCGGCGGTATCGGCCCAAGGCCGGGCTCGACGAACTGGTCCGTGTCCGTGATCGCGAGTGCCGCCGACCGGGGTGCACGCGGCCCGCGCAGTTCGGCGACCTCGATCACTGCGACAGCACCGGTAGGGGCTGGGCGAAGGGCTGCCCGACCAACGCGCGGACGCTGGTGGGGTTGTGTCGGGCGGATCACAAGCTTCGCGACGTCCCTGGCTGGCGACACACCGTCGATCCGGATGGCACGCTGACCATCACCACCCCGGCCAACCAGAGCTACACCAGCAAACCGCCGGGCCTGGGCGGGGTGGACGACGTCTACGGGGCTGGAGCGTGATCGGGTGAGTGAGCTGTTCCTGCGCGACGTGCGGCTGGGACTGGACGGACCGCTGGTCAACGTGCGGATCGCCGACGGCATGGTGACCGGAATCGGTGACGACGGTCCGGGACGTGCCGAGGTGGTCGACGGAGATGGAGGCACGCTGCTTCCTGGGCTGGTGGACTCACACGTCCACACCGAACAGTGGGCCAGTTCCCGCCGGCGCATCCCGCTCGAGCAGGCGAAGTCGGCGGCCGAGGTGGTCGACATCCTCGTGCGCCACGGGCATCGGCCACACGAGTTGCTGCTCGGGGGCGGATTCCGTGACGGACTCTGGCCGGACACCCCGCACAAGGACCTCTTCGAACGGGCGCTGCCTGGGCAGGCGATCGCGTTGTTCAGCGCGGACCTCCACACGTTGTGGCTGAGTCCCGCCGCGCTCGCGCTGATCGGTCGAGAGCACCCGACCGGCGTGCTCATTGAGAACGACTGCATGAGCGCGACCGCCGAACTGCCAGCAGCGCCTCCGGAGGTGGTGGATCGCTGGGTACTCGATGCGGCGGAGGCCGCGGCGGCGCTCGGGGTCACGAAGATCGCCGACTACGAGTACACCGACACGATCGCTGCCTGGGAACGTCGGCGTGAAGCGGGACCGTTGCCGGTTCGCGTGTCCTGTGTGATCGCCCGCCACCTCCTGGACACGACCATCGCTCTCGGCAGGCGCACGGGGGACACCGACGGCCTGCTCAACGTCGGCCCCTACAAGCTCTTCGTCGACGGATCCCTCAACACACGCACGGCCTACTGCCACCACGCCTACGACAGCGGCGACCACGGCCTCCTGGAACTGCCGTACGACGAACTCGTCACCCTCATGCGACGCGCCGCCAAGCACGGCATCGTCCCCGCGGTGCATGCGATCGGTGATCACGCGAACACGCTCGCGTTGGACGCCTTCGAGGAAATCGGGGTCGGCGGACGGATCGAGCACGCCCAGCTGGTGCGGGCCGAGGACCTACCGCGGTTCGCGAAGCTCGGCGTGGTGGCCAGCGTCCAGCCCGCACACCAGCCCGACGATCGCGACGTCGCCGATCACCACTGGCCTTCCAGGACAGCCGACGCGTTCCCTTACCGCGCCTTGCATTCCGCCGGGGCGACGCTGGAGTTCGGCTCCGACGCACCGGTCGCACCGCTGGATCCGTGGGATGCGATTGCGTCAGCGGTCGAGCGGACCGACGACGAACGACCCGCCTGGCATCCCGAGCAGGCGTTGCCGTTGGACGCCGCCTTGAAGGCTGCCGCCGGGGGCCGCGGCACCGTCGAGGTCGGCGACGTGGCCGACCTTGTCGTGGTGGCGGCGGACTTGCGCACTGCCGATCTCCGCTCGGTACCGGTGATCACCACCATCCTGGACGGTCGCCGCACATTCTTCCATTCGTTGGGCTGAATGGCTGATGACGGCGTAATTGCGACCTTCGCTACTTAGCATGGCCCCATGACACTGACGTTGATCAAAGGAACCTTTCAGATCGTCGGAGCGTCGCCCGACGGTGATTCGGTGCGGTTTTACCCAACCGATGTGGACGCCTTCCTCAAAGCGGGACTGCGTGTGCGCCTGAACTCCCGCGGCGGCGCGCAACTCCGCCTGGAGGGCATCGACGCGCTGGAAACCCATTACCAGAGCCAGGCGCCGGGAGGAGGAATGTGGCACCAGCACCCGCGGCTGGCCAGAGAAGCAGCCGACGCGCTGCTCAAACAGCTCGGATTCAAAACAGTGGAAAGGGAGGAGGACGGTACCGTCACCTCGGCGAAACCGGAAAGCGTGCCAGGGCACATCCTGACGCGGTTCGCGGACAAGTACGGTCGCCCGGTCGCATTCGCATTCCGCGGTTCACGTGGCCGCGCGAAGGACGGCAGTCAGGTCCACCTCGATGCGAAGGGCATCGCCGATTCGGCCAATTTCGGAGTGCTCGAAGCCGGTCATGCGTTCCCGACGTTCTACTCCCTGCTCTACCTCGATCTGCGGCAGGCGCTCGCCGACGCCGCCACGGCCGCGCGCGAGGAGAACCTCGGCATCTGGGAGCACGACGCGACCACCGCGGGCTTCCGGCTCAGCTCACGCAAACAACTGCAGGAAGAGGTAGTGCTGCTGCCCAAGTTGTTCCGGCGCCTGGTCGACTACCTGGCCCTCGACGAGAGCGGCGGGGTTTCGCTGGCCAACTTCACGCGCTACCTCGACACGCGCAACGACCGGCTGTTCACCACACCCGAGGGCCAGGCCACCGAACTGGCCACCCTGGTCGAGGTGAAGCGCCGGCAACTGCGCCTCACCGTCGACCCCGAGCGGATCGTCTTCCTGGAGGGCTGACGACCGAATGACCGAGCGCTAGCGACAGGCCGCCAAGTCGGATACAGCCAGTGACGACTCCAGCAGTGCGCTGCCCAGCGTGGTCACCGAGTGCCGGGCCGTTCCGCCCTCCCGGCGCGTCTCGACCAGCGCCGCCTGCCGTAGCACCGTGGCGTGCTGGCTGGCGCCCGCCGCCGAGATCGTCAGCTTCTTCGCCAGTTCGGTGGTGCTCACCCCGGGCGCGGTGCAGATCGCCGCGAGCACGGTGGCGCGGGTGCGGCCGAGCAGGTTGTCCAGCGACCGCGTGCTCGGCGGTGAGTCCCAGCCCAGTTGCCGGGCCACCGGGTACACCAGCGTCGGCGGCAGGTCCGGGTTCTTCAGCGTGACCGGCAGCCGCCAGCAGAAGAACGAAGGCGCCAGCACCAGGCCCCGGCCGTGCAGGTGCAGCTCCTGGTCGACCGGGTAGTCCACCTCGAGCACCGGCGCCCGCCAGCGGGTGGCCGGGTGCAGGGTGGACAGCAGCCGCTCGACCCCACCGTGCAGCAGCGTCCGGCTGCGCTCGGCGGTGTCGCTGCGCACGCTGGACCGGATCGACGACCAGTGCGGCTCCAGCGTCTCGGCGAAGTACTCCCGGACGGCGTCGCCCAGTTGCCGGAGCGCGGCGGGCCTGCCCTCGGCCAGGTCGGTGTTCCACGACGGCAGCGGCCGGCTCTCGGCGAGCAGCGTGGTGTCCTCGGCGAGCGTCTTCTTCGGGGTGCGCATCAGCACGTCGATGCTCGCTTCGACGTCGCCGAAGCCGGCCCCCGGGGTGAGGAAGTCGGCGGTGTAGCCGACCGGGGGTGCGAGCGTGGCCAGGTACCGGTGCGACCGGCCGATCCGCTCGCGCGCGCGACGGCGCCAGCCGGTGAACAGCAGGTCCGGGTTGCGGTCCTGGAGCTGGTGCAGGCTGAGCACGGTCTCCCACAGCGGGTCCGGGCTGTCGAGCAGCTGGACCCTGGTCAGGTCGTCCGGACTGAAATGGATCTTCAACATCGGGTGCCCCCACCCCTGTGCGTGAATTTCGAACGTTCCGGATGAGTTGTACGGGCCGCCTCTGGCACCGCGCTGTCACGCGCTCACTGCTTGACAGCGGCTACCATCTGAGCCACTTCGAGGAGGAGGGGAGCACGTATGCCGATGGTGCGCGCGCTGCCCAGGGCGGACCCCACCGAGGTGTTGCACGTCGCCAGGCAGATCGCCGGTGAACTCAAGGGCGGGCTGGGCGGGCGCGGGGTGCGCAACGCCGCCCGCGGCATCCGCCGGCTGCTCGAAGCCGACGCCATTGGCCTGGCCGATCTCTCCGGCGTCGTGGTCTGGGCCGGTCACCCGCCCGCCGGGGTGGACACCGGCGCGCTGGTCCACAACGTGCTGCACACCGAGACCCCCAGCGGCCGCCCGCCCGCGCAGGCGCTGCCGCTCTACGCCCGCGACGACCTGGCCGGGGTGCTGGTGATCTGCGGCAGGCCGGACCGCGCCGCGGTGCGCGAGGTGGCCGGTTGGGTGGCCGACGCGCTGGACCGCGGCAGGCTGGAGGCCTCCGCCGAGAACGCCGCCCGCGCCGAGTTGCGTGCGCTGCGGGCCGAGATCTCCCCGCACTTCGTCTACAACGCACTCACCGTGATCGCCTCGCTCGTCCGGTCCGACCCGGACCGCTCGCGTGAGCTGATGCTGGACTTCGCCGACTACATCCGGTACAGCCTGGCCAGACACGGCGAATACACCACGCTCGCCGACGAGTTCCACGCCATCGAGACCTACCTGGCGTTGCAGCGGGCGGTGCTGGGGGAGCGGCTGACCGTGCAGGTACGGGTTTCGCCGGAGGTGCTCGCGGTGGCGGTGCCGTACCTGGTGCTGCAGCCGGTGGTGGAGAACGCGGTGCGGCACGGGATCGAGCCGTCGCCGGGCAAGGGCGTGGTGCACGTTTCCGGCGTCGCCGAGGGGACGGACTGTGTGATCAGCGTGGAGGACGACGGGGTCGGCATGGACCCGGAGAAGGCCGAGGCCATCCTCGCCGGGCAGGGCGAGCCGGACAGCCTCGGCCTGGCCAATGTGGACAAACGGCTGCGCAGTGTGTACGGACCGTGGTATGGCCTGGTGGTGGAAACCGCGAAGGACGCCGGGACACGCGTGGTGCTGCGAGTGCCGCGATTCCAGCCAGGGGTGATGCCGTGATGACCCAGGGCCTGCGGGTTCTCGCGGTCGACGACGTGCCGCCCGCGCTGGCCGAGTTGTGCCGGCTGCTGGACGAGGCCCCGGAGGTGGCCGCGGTCAGCGGCGCCCCGGACGCGGTGACCGCGCTGCGGATGATCCAGAGCGAGCCGTTCGACGCGGTGTTCCTGGACATCTCCATGCCCGGGCTGGACGGCCTCGAGATGGCCGGTTTGCTGGCCAAGCTGAGCGAACCGCCGGTGATCGTGTTCGTCACCGCGCACGAGGGCCATGCGGTCGCCGCGTACGGCATCGGCGCGATCGACTACCTGCTCAAGCCCGTGCGCGCCGAACGGCTTTCGGCCACCCTCGCCCGCGTGGTGAAGATGGCGGGCGGTGGTGGCGGGGCCGAGCCGGTCGCCCGCCAGACCGACGCGATGGCCGCGCTGCCGGTCGAGGTCGGCGGACGCACCCGGTACGTGCGCCGCAGTGAGGTGCAGTTCGTCGAGGCACACGGTGACTACGTCCGGCTGCACACGCCGTCCGGAGTCCACCTGGTGCGCATCCCCATTTCCCGCATGGAGGAGTACTGGGGCGGCGCGGGATTCGTCCGCGCGCACCGGAGCTTCCTGGTGGCGCTGTCCGCGGTCCGCGAACTGCGCAGCGACTCGGCGGGCGGACTGCTCGCGCACACCGATCTCGGCGACGTGCCGGTAAGCCGCAGGCACGCGCGCGAACTGCGCGAGCAGCTGCTCAGCGCCGCCCACCGCGGTGAACTGGACCGGCCGGAGCGGGGAGCTTAGCCGGTGCGCACCAAGCGGGTGGCGGTCACCAGCCCGCAGACACGACTGGCACATTCACGCCGTCGCGCTCGCACCCGGTCGCCGGTGGCGAAGCTGGAGGCGGGCGACGCCGGGCGCGCGGTGCGGATCTACCACGCGCAGCGGCGGATGGCGGTGACCGCGCTGGCACTGCTGTTCGCCTTCCTGCTCGGCCTGCCGCTGGCGCTTTCGCTGTTGCCGTCGCTCGGTGAGGTGCGGTTGTTCAGCATCCCGGTGTCCTGGCTCGCGGTCGCCGTGTTGCCGTACCCGGTGCTGGTGCTGCTCGCGCGCTGGCAGTTGCGGCGGGCGGAACACGCGGAGGACCGCGAATGATCGCGGTGCTCGCCGTGGCGCCGGTCGTACTGGTGACCTTGCTGGTCGGCCTGCGCGCGGTGGCGGCGATGCGGACCACTTCGGACTTCCTGGTCGCCTCCCGCCGCGTGTCACCACTGCTCAATTCCGCTGCGGTGTCCGGGGAGTACCTGTCGGCGGCGTCGTTCCTCGGTGTGGCCGGGCTGGTGGTCAAGGACGGCATCGGCTCGCTCTGGTACCCGGTCGGGTTCGCCGCCGGGTACGTGGCGATGCTCGTGCTGGTCGCCGCGCCGATGCGCCGCTCGGGCGCGCTGACCGTGCCCGACTTCGCCGAGGCACGGCTGGCTTCCCCGGTGCTGCGCCGGATCGCGGCGGTGGTGGTGCTGGTGATCGGCGGGCTGTACCTGGTGCCGCAGTTCCGGACCGCGGGCCTGGTGCTCGGCGCGGTCGGCGGCACGCCGTACTGGGTCGGCGTGGTGATCGCCGGGGTCGCCGCGGCGACCACGCTGTCACTGGGCGGGATGCGCGCGGCGACCTACGTGCAGGCGTTCCAGTTCTTCCTGAAGCTGGTGCTGTTCCTGGTGCCCGCGGCCTGGCTGGTGTTCCAGGTCGGCCCGGAGGTGCGGGCTCAGGCGGTGGACCCGCGGGAGTTCACGCACTTCACCCACGACACCACCATCGAATTCCGCGTCGGCGCCACGCTCGACTTCCAGGTGCCCACCGAGGTGCGCGCGCCCGACGGCACCACCGAGCTGATCCCGGTCGGCAGCAAGGAAATCGACGCGGGTCGCACGATCATCTTCCCGGCGGGCACGCCGGCGCCGTCGGTGGGCAACGAAGCACCGGGCGGAACGGGCTGGGATTTGCCCACATTGGACCTTCAGCACGCCGGTTACCCGGTGCTGAGCACCTGGGCCGTGCTGATCGCCACCATGCTCGGCACCATGGGCCTGCCCCACGTGCTGATGCGCTTCCACACCAGCATCGACGGCCGGGCGGCCAGGAAGACCGCCGCGCTGACCGTGTTGCTGCTCAGCGCCTTCTACCTGTTCCCGGGGATATACGGGGCTTTGGGCACGGTGCTGGTGCCGCACCTGTACCTGTCCGACGCCACCGACACCGCGGTGGTCGCGTTGCCCGCGGTGGTCGACCCCGGTCCGGCCGGTGCCTTGTTCACCGTTCTGCTGACCGCCGGTGCCTTCGCCGCTTTCCTTGCCACGTCACTGGGTTTGCTGCTCGCGGTGGCCGGGGCGATCTCGCACGACCTGCTCGCAGGCGGCCTGCGGCAGATGCGGTTCACCGTGCTCGCCGCGGCCGCCGCGGTGGTGCTGCTGGCCCTGCCCGCGGTCCGCCTGGACGCCGGAATCCTGGTCACCTGGGGCTTCACCGTGGCCG
This sequence comes from Saccharothrix sp. AJ9571, assembly GCF_021725495.1. Classification (NCBI taxonomy): domain Bacteria; kingdom Bacillati; phylum Actinomycetota; class Actinomycetes; order Pseudonocardiales; family Pseudonocardiaceae; genus Saccharothrix; species Saccharothrix sp. AJ9571. The sequence goes on from NZ_CP091382.1 coordinate 4,405,085, forward strand.
CGTCCACCTTCTGTCCCTTGCTGGTACTGGGAATCTGGTGGCCGCGGCTGACCACTCCCGGCGCGATCAGCGGGGTGGTGGTCGGCCTGACCGCCTCGGCGGGCGCCATCGCCACTACGCTGTTCGGCCCAGCTTTGTCGGGCTGGCAAGCTATTCTGGTGGCGCAACCGGCTCCGTGGTCGGTGCCGCTCGCCTTCGCCACGATGGTGCTGGTCTCCCTGCGCGGCCGCCCGCCCGCGTGGTCGCGCGACGCGATGTTGCGGCTGCACCTCGGTGAAGGACGCAGTCCGTATGTGAACCATCGGCTGTTGCAAGGCCGTGATGTAGGCCACTCATCGCAGCCCAGTGGTCGTTCGTCAACCGTTCGTCGCATGGCCCGTCGATTCGTCCGCTGATCCTTACGCCTGGATCCGGCGCCTCCCTAGTGTGTCGCGGCACACACCCCTCGACGTGGAGGTCGACGTGAGTATCTCTGAACCCGCCGTTGGGCCACCAGGCGAAGAAGCGGACTGGAAAGCGATCCAGGCCGGCCCCGAGTTCCAGCAGTTGCGCAGGCGGCTGCGGAGGTTCGTGTTCCCGATGACGGGCCTGTTCCTGACCTGGTACCTGCTGTACGTGGTGCTCGCCGACTACGCCCACGGCTTCATGTCCACCAAGCTCGTCGGCAACATCAACGTCGGCCTGGTCCTCGGCCTGCTGCAGTTCGTCTCGACCTTCGTGATCACGGGGTTGTATGTGCGCCACGCGAATCGGCATCTGGACCCCGTTTCCGACAAGATCCGCGAAGACATCGAGGGAGCGGGCAAATGAACCTCGCGCAGGGCGTGCAGGGGTCGAACCCCGTGCTGAACATGAGCATTTTCGGGGCGTTCGTGGTCGTGACGCTGGTGATCGTGTTCCGGGCCTCGCGGAACACGAAGACGGCGTCGGACTACTACGCCGCGGGCCGCGCCTTTTCCGGGCCGCAGAACGGCGTGGCGATCGCGGGTGACTACCTGTCGGCCGCCTCGTTCCTCGGGATCGCGGGTGCGATCGCGGTCTACGGCTACGACGGTTTCCTCTACTCGATCGGCTTCCTCGTCGCGTGGCTGGTGGCGCTGCTGCTGGTCGCGGAACTGCTGCGCAACACCGGCAAGTTCACCATGGGCGACGTGCTCGCCTTCCGGATGAAGCAGCGGCCGGTGCGTGCGGCGGCCGCGACGTCCACGATGGCGGTCAGCTTCTTCTACCTGCTGGCGCAGATGGCGGGCGCGGGCATCCTGGTCTCGCTGCTGCTGGGCATCTCGTCCGGCGTCGGCCAGGCCGTGGTCATCTCCGTCGTGGGTGTCGTGATGATCATCTACGTGCTGGTCGGCGGGATGAAGGGCACCACCTGGGTGCAGATCATCAAGGCCGCGCTGCTGATCACCGGCGCGTTCGCGATGACCATCTGGGTGCTGGCCCGCTACGGCTTCAACCTCTCCGCGCTGTTGGGTGCGGCGGTTGATCGTGCCGGTTCCGCCGGTGACGCCGTGCTGAACCCCGGTGCGCGCTACGGCGTTTCGGAGACGTCGAAGATCGACTTCCTGTCGCTGGGTATCGCGCTGGTGCTGGGTACCGCGGGTTTGCCGCATGTGCTGATGCGTTTCTACACCGTGCCCACGGCGAAGGACGCGCGGAAGTCGGTGGTCTGGGCGATCGGGCTGATCGGGTTGTTCTACCTGTTCACCCTGGTCCTGGGTTATGGCGCGGGGGCGATCGTCGGCAAGGACGCGATCAACAAGGCACCGGGTAAGGAGAACTCGGCCGCGCCACTGCTCGCGCAGGCGCTGGGTGGGCCGATCCTGCTCGGGTTCATCGCGGCGGTGGCGTTCGCGACGATCCTGGCCGTGGTCGCCGGGTTGACGATCACCGCGTCGGCGTCGTTCGCGCACGACGTGTACGCCAATGTGATCAAGAAGGGCAAGGTTTCCGACAGCAACGCCGAGGTCCGTGTCGCCCGGATCACCGCGGTGGTGATCGGCGCGGTCGCGATCGTCGGCGGCATCCTGGCGAAGGATCAGAACGTCGCGTTCCTGGTCGCGCTGGCCTTCGCGGTCGCGGCGTCGGCGAACCTGCCGACCATCCTGTATTCGCTGTTCTGGAAGCGGTTCAACACCTCGGGTGCGTTGTGGTCGATCTACGGCGGTCTCGGCGTCACCGTCGTGCTGATCATCTTCTCGCCCGCGGTCTCCGGACTGCCGAACTCGATGATCAAGGGCGTGGACTTCCACTGGTTCCCGCTGCAGAACCCGGGCCTGGTCTCGATCCCGCTGTCGTTCTTCCTCGGCTGGCTGGGCACGGTCCTGTCCAAGGACCACAACGAGGAGAAGTACGCCGAGATGGAGGTCCGCTCGCTCACCGGGTTGGGAGCGGAGAAGGCCGTCTCGCACTGACCCCCACCCCCGGGGCGTGAGTGCGCAGGGTCGTTCTAACGACCTTGCGCACTCACGAGTGCGGCCGGGGGCAGCCGGGTGTGCTCGGCGGACGGCCAGTCGAGCGGATTCGGGCCCAGCGTCCGCAGCTCGGCGAGCTGCTCCCGGCACCACGGCGAGATCGCCTGGCTGCCGTCTTCGATCTCCCGGACCAGCTGGTTCCACTCGACCCACCGGTAGGCGTCGACCTCGGTGGGGTCCGGCTCCGGCTCGCCGATCACCTCGACCCGCCACACCGGGCACTTCTCGTTCTCCACCACGCCGTCCATCTCCGCGCGGTACTGGAACTCCGGCAGCACCAGGTCGATGCCGATGCTGGTCAGGCCGAGTTCCTGGGACAGCCGCCGCACGATGCCGTCGCTCATGTCCTCACCCGGCGCGGGGTGCCCGCAGCAGCTGTTCGTCCACACCCCGGGGAAGGTGCGCTTGCCGAACGCCCGCCGGGTCAGCAGGAACTGGCCGCGCTCGTTGAACGCGTAGGCGGAGAAGGCCAGGTGCAGCGGGGTCTGCCGGTGGTGCACTCCGGCTTTGTCGGCGACGCCGATCGCGTGCCCTTGCTCGTCGAGGAGAACCACCTGCTCAGTCATGCTCCCGACCCTAATCCGGAAGCGGCATGGCGCACCAAACGCGGGAACCGGATTTCACCCGGCCTCGCAGATCGGTCACTCACTAGTAGAGTGTCGCGGCTAACTCGTGGGGTAGAGGTGGCGGAGTTTGACGCGTGCGTTGTCGGTGGTGAACTGCCAGCGGATTTGGCGTTGCTCGGCGTTGATGGCGTGTTGCCAGGCGGCGAGTTCGGTGTTGAGGGTGTCGATGTCGCTGATGCGGCGGTCGAGGCACTGGCGACTGAGTGCGGAGAGTTCGATCTCGGCGATGTTGAGCCAGGATCCGTGTTTGGGGGTGTGGTGGATCTGCAGGCGCTGGGCCAGGGCGAAGGCCTCGTCGGGTTCGAAGGCCTCGTAGAGCGAGGCGATGCTGTGGGTGCCCGAGGTTGTCCATGACCAGCACCACGGTCTCGGCGTCGGGGTAGTCCACGGTCAGGAGTTGTTTGACTTGCCTGGCCCAGTCGATTTTGGTTCGCTGGGCCAGGGCGCAGACACGGCGCCACCCTTGCAGGGGCTCGGTCCACACGAAGATCGAACAGGTGCCGCACCGGACATATTCGCTGTCCTCACGGGCATCGCGGCCCGGCCGGGCCGGTGACGGGTCGCGGACCTGGCCGAGTAGCTGGAAGGGCTTCTCGTCCATGCACACGACCGGGCGGGCGGGGTTGTGCGGCCGGGCATAGACGGCCAGCACGTCTTCCATGCGGGCCGCGAACTCCGCGTTTGCCCGTGGCGGGATGTTCCAGCACTTTCTCAGATGAGGGCGCAGTTCCGTTTTTTTAGGACCCGGCCGATGGTCGAGTGGTCCAGGTTCGGGATGTCCTCGGTGAGTTCGACGTGTTTTTCCAGCAGCCGCAACGACCACCGGGCATGCCCGGCCGGCGGCTGCGAGCACGCCAGCGCGATCAGCCGGGCCTCGACCTCACCGGTCACCGGAGACGGCACCGGCGGAAGGTCCCGTTTCCTGCGCGAGATCGTGGCGTGGACATCACCGCCGGTCTCAGCGAACCGCTTCGCGACCAGCCGCAGCATCTCGCCCGAGACCTCGAGCCGGGCCGCGATCACCTCCTTCGGATCAGGCTCGCCCACCGAAGTGTCCAACGCGAGCAGCACCCGAGCCCGCCTGATCGCCGACGCCGGATGCACACCCGTGACGGTCAGTCGACGCAGCTCTTCACGATCCCGCGCGGTCAATGTGACCGGCCGCTTCATCTCCGACACCACAGCCATCCTCGTCCGGCGGGATGCAGGACCCGCCGGACAACAGCCTCCCAGCCACACCCACCAACACTAAGCAGCGACACGCTACTAGTCCCAATGGAGGGGCACAGGGGTTCTCACGCTGGGGTATCAGCGGGCCGGATCGAGGCCGAGCCGTGAGATCCACTGCGCCGAAGTGACCACCGCGGTGACGAACTCGGCGACCCGCTCGTCGGTGAACCGCGTGGTCGGCCCGCCGACCGCCAGCGCGGCGATGATGCGGCCCTCACGGTCGGTCACCGGCGCGGCGATCCCGGAGGCGCCCAGCTCGCGTTCCCCGTGGCTCACCGCATGCCCGTCGACCGCCGCCGTACCCGCGCGCCTGCGCAGCTCGTCGGCGAACTCCTTGCCGTACGGGGAGAGCGCGGCCACCTGATCGACCACACTGGACTGGGCGCCGATCAGCAGCACCTGGCCGGCCGCACCGGCCCACAGCGGTAGCTCGTCGCCGACGCGGACCACGTGGCGGACGTGCTGCGGGCCTTCGTGCTGCGCCACGCAGACGCGGGCGGCGCTGCTGCGGACGTAGATGTTGACCGTTTCGCCGCACTTCGAGGCCAGCTCCCGCATCACCTGGCGGACCGGCTCGGACAGCTGCCAGGCGGCGTGCCCCAGTTTGGCCCACCGCAGCAGGCCGGGGCCGATGGTCACCTGGCCGTCCGCGCGGGTCCACAGCAGACCGCGTTGTTCACAGGTGGTGACCAGCCGGATCACCGTGGTCTTGGCCAGCCCGCTGGCCTCGGTCAGCTCGCGGATGCTCCACGTGCGGCGGTTCTCGGTGAACAGGCCGAGCAGGTCGATCGCCCGCAGCACGCTGCGCACGCCGCCTTCGTCACCGTCCATGACCGTCCCCGCCCCGCTCGACCATCAGGCGGCGTGACCGTACCACCTGGTGGGTCAGCGGGGGTGCAGTTCGACGATCACCCAGGAGCCGTCCTGCCGTTCGGCGGTGATCGACAGCTGGGACGCGGCGGCGCTGCTGGAGCTGTTGTCCGCGCGCGTGGCGGACTGGTCGAGGAACACCAGCAGCTGCGCGCGGTCGCCGGAAAGCGACTGCACCGCCGAGCTGACCACCCGCGTGGTGAGCACCAGTTTCTGCTGCGGCGCCAGCGCGCGGACCTGGCCGAAGAGCTGGTTGTAGGTCTCCAGCGCCCGCCCGCGCAAGGCCGTGGCCGCCGCCTTCTCGGTCACCTCGGTCTTGTCGTAGGAGTAGGAGAAGATCTTGTTGAGCGAGGTGGTGATCGCCGAGTTCACTTCGGCCGTGGCACCGGTGTCCACCAGCGCGGAGTTCGACGCCGAGTCGGCGGTCCGCAGCGAGATCCCCTGCCAGGTGAAGAACCCGCCCAGCAGCGCCAGCACGATGGCAGCGGCGATCAGGTACATCGGCAGCCGCGACGGTTCCTTTTCGACGTCCGCTGACGCTTCGGCGCCAGTCTCGTCCGGTTCTTCGACGTCCGCTGACGGCTCGGCTTCGGTGGTGGTCATCTCGCGTTCCTCCTCAGCCGGCACCGATGGGCACCTGGTCCATGGCGCTGACCTTCCAGCCCGCTTCGGTCCTGGTCAGCTGTGCCGAGAACCGGTTGCGCTTGGTCGAGGTCGCCGCGCCTTCCTTGGCCACGGTGATCTCCACCGAAGCCAGCAGACGCGCCGTGCCGGTGTGGTCGTCGAGCGAGTTCACCGCCGCGTCCAGCACCTTCCCGGTGGCGACGGTCCCGCCTTCGCGCAGCGACTTCCTCGTGGCCTCGTCGGTGCGCGCCAGTTCGTCGTGCAGCTTGCCGGTGGACACCTCCAGCCAGCGGCCGATGCCCTCGTCCACCCGGTGGTGGTCCAGGCTGTTCAGCTCGGCGATCTGCTGCCGCCCGGCGGCGAGCGCGTCGTCGCGGGACTGGGCGTAGGACAGGTCGTCGTCCACCGCGGCGCTCACCCACAGCCAGCCGGAGGCACCGGCGAAGACCACCGCGGCCACCAGCAGGCCGATCGCGAGCTTCAGTTTGGCAGCCACAACATCTCCTCCATGCTGGCGGACACCTGCGGCAGCGCGGGTGAGCTGAGCGGCCCGGCCAGCTTCGAGCCCGGCACCGCGATCGGCGGCACCCCGCCCTTCGGCGCGTTCTGCGAACCCCGCACCGAACTCTCCGACCCCTTCGGCAGCGTGCACGCGGCCTCGGTGTTGAACTGCCCCGCCGTGAGGTCCAGCGGCGACCGCCGCGGCGTGCCCTCGTAACCCTGCTTGCACACCGGAGGATCCACGAACTGGGTCACGATCGACAGGTCCCCGCTCTCCATGTCGATCGAAGTGGAGGTGGCCGCCACCGCCTTGGGGATGGTGACGAAGAGCTCCTCCATCCCGGCCGTCCTGGTGGCGAACACGTCCGTCGTGGTCAGCAGGTTCGCCAGCAGGATCGACAGCGACGGGTCGGTGTCCTCCAGCAGCCCGCTGATCTGCGTGGCCGCCTGCGGCGCGGTCCCGATCAGCGCGCGCAGGTCCCCGTCGGCGCTGGCCAGCTCACTGGCGAAGAGCTTCGCGTTGCCGGAGAACGACTTCCACGCGTCGGACGAGTCCAGCTGCGTCTGCAGCACCGTCGTGCCGTCGGTGATCAGCGCCTGTGTCTGCGGCAGGTGCTCCGCGGCGGTCTGCGTGAACGCCGTGGTCGAATCCAGCAGCACCTGCAGGTCCGGGCCGGTGCCGTGGAAGGCGTCGTAGAACTCGTCGACCACCGTGCGCAGCGCGTCCGTGGGCACCGAGGCGTTGAGCGAACTGAGGTTGCTGAGCAGGTCCTGCACCGGCAACGGCACCCGAGTCGACTCCATCGGGATGGCCGAGCCTTCTTCGAGGAACGGGCCGTCCGCGGTGCGCGGCTGCAGGTCGACGTACTGCTCACCGACCGCCGACCGGTTGCTCACCACGGCCGCGGCGTTCGACGGGATCGGCGGCGCGGACCCGTCGATCAGCAGGTCGACCTCCATGCCGTCATCGGTCAGCCGCAGCTCCCCGACCCGCCCGACGGCCACCCCGCGGTAGGTCACCTCGCCGTTGGTGAACACGCCGCCGCCGTCGGCCAGCCGCAGCGACACCACGTACCCGCTGCCGCCGAACAACTGGCCGAGACCGGCGTACTTGCCGCCGGCGAACGCGACCGCGGACAGCGCCACCACCACGAACGCCAGCACCTGCACGCGGACTTTCCTGGTCAGCATCAGTTGCCTCCCGGGGTCAGCGACTCGACGCCGCCGGAGGCCGGCAGCGGCAGCACCGGCCCGCCGGGTGGCAGCTCCACGCCCGCGCCGGGCTCGATGGTGAGGAACATGTTCAGGTAGTCGCCCTTCACCGCGTCGAGCACCGGGTCGGTGAACGGGAAGGTCGGCAGGATCTCCAGCGCGCTCGGCAGGTCCTGGCCCGCGTCGGCGAGCTGGTCCAGGATCGGCGCGAGCGCGTGCAGGTCGGCGACCATGTCGTCCTTGCTGCGGTTGATCGTGTCGATGGCCACGGTGGACAGCTCGTCGAGCGAGTTCAGCATGGTGACCAGCGACTTCCGCTGCTCGGCCAGCGTGGCCAGCCCGGGCGTCAGGTTCGACAGCGCGCCGTCGATCTGCTCGTCGCGGTCGGCGAGCGTGGCCGAGAGCTGGTTCAGCCCGTCGAGCGCGGCGGTGATGTCCCCGGAGTGCGCGTCGAGGTTGGTCACCAGCTCGTCCACGGTGGCCAGGAAGTTGCGGATCTCCGGTTCGTTGCCGTCGAGCACCTTGGTCAGTTCCTGGTTGATCGTCTGCAGCTGGCTGATCCCGCCGCCGTTGAGCAGCAGCGACAGCGCGCCGAAGACCTCCTCGAACTCGGGGTTCCGGTTGGTCCGGTCCACCCCGATCACCGCGCCCTCGCCCAGCTCGCCCACCGTCTGCTCCGGTGCCGCCAGCTCGACGAACTTCTCGCCGAGCAGGCTCGACTGGCGCAGCCGGGCCAGGCTGTTGGCGGGCAGCACCACGTCGCCGTTGACCGCGACCACCGCCTCGGCGGTCCAGCCGTCCTCGCCGAGGCGGATCGACTCCACCCGCCCGACCGGCACGTCGTTGACCTTCACCGCGGCCTGCGGCACCAGGTCCAGCACGTCGGCGAACTGCACGGTGACCCGGTACGGGTGGTCGCCGATGTCCGCGCCGCCGGGCAGCGGCAGGTCGTAGACGCCCTTGAACCCGTCACCCGAGCACGCCGTGGTCAGCAGCAGGCAACTCGCCAGGCTCGCGGCCAGCCAGCGTCGCCTCATCCGGCACCTCCAGGCACGTAGACCGGACCGGACACCGGCAGCGGCAGGTCCGGCGCGGATTCCGGCATCGGCGCGCCGTCGGGCAGCGGCTCCATGCCCGGCGGCACGCTCACCTTCCGCGGGTTCAGGAACTCGTCGAGGTAGGTCCGGCCCTGCAGGGTGCCGGAGTCGGGGTCGAAGGCGCCGAGCACGTTGCTCGCGGCCAGCGGCAGCGTGTCCAGCGTCTCGGCCAGCTGCGCCCGCTGGTCCACCAGCACCTGCGTGGTCTGGCTCAGCTTGTCCACGTTGGACTTGATGGCCGCGCGGTTGTCGCGGATGAAGGCCTGCACCTCACCGAGCGCCGAGCCGAGCGCGGTCAGCGCGCCGGAGAGCTCCTCGCGGTCGGCCGACAGCGTCTGCCACACCTGGGCGAGCTGCTGGTTCACCGTTTCCACGTCGTTGTCGTTCGCGGCCAGCATGTCGGTGAACTTGCCCAGCTCGTCCAGCGTGCCGAACAGGTCGTCCTTCGAGTCGGACAGCGTCCGCGCCAGGTCGGCGAAGTTGCGGATGTTCTCGTTGATCGCCTTGCCGTTGCCGTCCAGGTTCGCCGCGCCCGTCTCGAGCAGTTCCGACAGCGCGCCGTCGGAGTTCGCGCCCTTCGGCCCGAGCGAGGTGGCCAGGTCGTTCAGGCTGGCGTACAGCTCGTCCAGCTCCACCGGCGTGCCGGTGCGCTCCACCCCGATCACCGTGCCGTCGGTCAGCCGCGGGTCGCCCTTGCGCGCCACCGTGGAGAACTGCACGTACCGGTCGGACACCACGCTCGGCGCCACCACCAGCGCCTTGGTCGCCGCCGAAACCGGTGCCTGCCCGTCCACGTTCAGCGTCACCTCGACGTGCTCGCCGACCGGGGTCACCGTCTCCACCTGCCCGATCCGCACGCCCAGCAGGCGCACGTCGGACCCGCTGTAGACGCCGACCGCCCGCGGGAACAACGCGGTGATCCGCTTGCTGCCGTCCCCGGAGAAGATCCACCACAGCCCGCCGGCCACCACCAGCGCGGCCACGATGAGCACCGTGGCGAGCCGCGCGGCCCGCAGGCCGGTCCTCGTGCTGATCACTTCGGGCCCCCTTCCGGCAGCGGCGGCACGCACGGGTCCCGGTTGTCCGGGACCAGCCCGCAGACGTAGTTGTCCACCCAGCGGCCGTTGCCCATGGTGTTGTTCACCATCCGGAAGTAGGGACCGGCGATCTTCAGGCTGGCGTCGATGTTCTCGGTGTGCCGCTGGAGCACGCCGGTCACCTGGTCCAGCTTCGCCAGCACGCCGGAGAGCTGGCCGGTGTTGTCCTTGACCAGGCCGGAGAGCTGCTTGCCCAGCTCCTGCGCGTTCACCAGCAGCTGGTGGATCGACTCGCGGCGGTTGTTCAGCTCGCCGAGAAGCAGGTTCCCGTCGTCGATCAGCGCCTGGAACTCCTCACCGGACTCCGCCAGCGAGTTCGCCACCGACCGGGCGTTGCGGAGCAGCTCGGCCAGTTCCTCGTCACGCGAGGAGACCGTCTTCGACAGCGAGGTGAGCCCGTCGAGCGCGGTCCGGACGTGGGCCGGGGAGTCCTTGAAGGTGTCCGACAACGTGCGGAAACTGGTCGCCAGCTGGTTGGTGTCGATCGCGTCGACGGTGTTCGCCAGCCCGTTGAACGCGTCGGTCACGTCGTACGGGGTGACCGTGCGGTCGCGGCCGATCGGCGTGTCCGGGTCCTGCTCGCCGTCGCCGATCGGGTACAGCGACAGGAACTTCCGGCCCAGCAGGGTCTTGATCTTGATCCCGGCCGAGGTCTGGTTGCCGATCCAGGTCTCCTCGACCCGGAAGCTGACCAGCACGTGGTCCTCGGCCAGGCCCACGTCGGTGACCTCGCCGACCTTGATGCCCGCCACCCGCACCTCGTCGTTCTCCTGCAGCCCGGCGGCCTCGCCGAACTCGGCCTGGTAGGTGGTGCCGCCGCCGACGATCGGCAGCTCCTCGTAGTAGAAGGTGGCCGCGGTGACCGCCGCGATCGCCAGCGAACCGGCGATGCCGATGGTGAACGGGTTGCGCTCGCGGAATGAGGTCATGACTGGCACCTCGCTTCCGGCGACCGGACGCCGATGGGCGGGTCGGCGGTCAGCCTCGCCTCGCACAGGTAGAAGTTCAGCCACGAGCCGTAGGTGCCGGTCCGGCCGACCGCGTCGAGCTTCTTCGGCAGCAGCTCGAAGAACTGGTCCAACTCGTCCTCCTGCGCGGCCAGGTTGCCCGAGACGGCGCCGAGTTCGGCGATGGTCTCCTTCAGCGGCGGCCGGGCCACTTCGAACAGCCCGGCGGTGGCGTCGGACAGGTCCGCGACGCCCTGCACCGCTTCCCCGATCGCGGTCCGGTCCTCGGCCAGCCCCGACACCAGCTGCTGGAGGGTGGACACCACCGACGACAACCGGTCGCCCTTGCTGTTGATCGTCTTGAGCACCGAGTTCAGGTTGGTGATCACCTGGCCGATCACCTGGTCCCGGCTGGCGAGCGTGGTGGTCAGCGCCCCGGTGTGCATCAGCAGGCTCTCCACCGTGCTGCCCTCACCCTGCAGCACCTGCACGATCTCGCCCGAGAGCTGGTTCACGTCGGTCGGCGAAAGCGCTTGGAACAGCGGCTTGAACCCGTTGAACAGGTCCGTCAGGTCCAGCGCGGGCGTGGTGCGCTCCAGCGGGATCTCGTCCCCGGGCACCATCGGCTCGGCACCGGGCAGCTTCCCGCGTTCCAGCGCGATGTAGCGCTGCCCGACCATGTTGCGGTACTTGATGGTCGCCCGCAGGTCCGAGGGCAGCAGGCGCCCGCGGTCCACGGAGAACTTGACCTGCGCGATGTGCTGGTCGACCACCTTGAGCTCCTCGACCTGGCCCACCCGCACCCCGGAGATCCGGATGTCGTCACCGGCGTTGAGCGCGGTCACGTCGGTGAACCGCGCGCTGTAGGTGTCGGCCTCGCCCACCCCGGTGTTGGCGATGGACAGCGCGAGCACGGTCGTGGCCAGCGTGGTCACCAGGATGAACAGCAGGCCCTTGATCAGCGGTGCGCCGAAATTCCTCATCGGACGGTCACCTCCGTGCCCCGGTAGAGCGGGCCGACCAGCACGCTGCTCCACGGCGCCACCTCACCGGGCGCGACGCCGATCTCCGGCGCCACCAGCGTCGAGATCAGCTCCCGCTCCTGCGGCGAGTTCGGCAGCCCCAGCTCACCGGAGCGGCCGGGCAGCAGCGGGTGCGCCGGGCTGCCGGTCTGCGCCACGGTGGCCCCGGTCGTCGGCGCGACCCCGCTCGGGTAGCACTTCGGGCCACCGCTGGCGGTGTACACCGGGTCGTCCACGCCGGACTGGTAACCGCCGCGGCTGGCGAACACCGACGCCTTCACGTGCATACCGGGTTCGTCCGTGCCCGCCCCGAGCACCTTGTCCATGGCCGGCTTGAGGTCGGTCATCGCCTTGAGCGTGCAGGGGAAGCTGGGGGAGTAGGCGGCGGCGAGCTCGAGCGACTCGCGGCTGTCGACGGCGAGCCGGATGATGTTGTCCTTGTTGTTCTCCAGGAACTCGGTGACGTCCTGGGCGGACGAGGTGACCTGGCCGTAGAGCGAGCCGAGGTCCTCCTTCTTCTCCGCGACGGTCTGCAGGGTGACCGCGCTGTCGGTCAGCGAGTCGAGCAGGTCCGGCGCGATGTCGCCGTAGAGCCGGCTGACCCCGGCGAGGTCGCGGATGTTCTCGTTCAGCTCGGGCAGGCTCGGGTTGAACCGCTCCAGGTAGTCGGCCGCGGTCACCAGCGTGTCGCCGAGCTGCTCACCGCGGTCCCGCAGCGCGGTCGACACCGCGGTCAGCGTGGTGGACAGCTTCTGCGGCTGCACCGCCTTGAGCACCGGGAGCAGGTCGTCGTAGACCTTCTCCAGCTCGATCGCGTTGGCCGAGCGGTCCTGGGAGATCACGTCGCCCTCGGCGATCTGCGGTCCGCGCGGCTCGGGGATGGACAGCTGCACGTAGCGCTCACCGAACAGCGTCTTCGGGATGAGCAGCGCCGAGACGTTCTTCGGCAGCTTCGCCGACTTGTCCGGGTCCAGTGCGAGCAGGACCTCCGCGCCAGTCGCACCGGACCGGATCTCGCGGACCTCACCGACGACCACCCCGCGTGCCTTGACCTCCGAAGAGACGTGGAGCTGGTTGCCCACCCGGCCGGTCTTCAGGGTGACCGACACCGAGGACACGAACTCCTTGCGGTAGATCGCGACCGACAGCGAGACGAACGCGAGCATGGCGGCCAGGAAGAACACCCCGGCCGTGCGCCGGGCGTACTTGAGCCTGCGTGCCTTGTTCATCCGGCCACCTTCACCGTCGTGGTGGCGCCCCAGATGGCGAGGCTGAGGAAGAAGTCGAGCAGGCTGACCGCGACGATCGCGGTGCGCACCGCCCGGCCGACGGCCACGCCGACCCCGGCGGGCCCGCCACTGGCGCGGTAGCCGTAGTAGCAGTGCGAGAGCACCACGACGATGCTGAACACCAGCACCTTCAGGAACGACCAGAGCACGTCGATCGGGGGCAGGAACAGCTGGAAGTAGTGGTCGTAGGTGCCCGCGGACTGGCCGAAGAACCAGATGGTCACCTGCCGCGAGGCGACGTACGAGGTGAGCAGGCCGATCGCGTACAGCGGGATGATCGCCAGGAACCCGGCGACGATCCGCGTGGCCACCAGGTAGGGGATGCTCGGCACGCCCATCACCTCGAGCGCGTCGATCTCCTCCGAGATCCGCATCGCGCCGAGCTGGGCGGTGAACCCGCAGCCGACCGTCGCCGAGAGCGCGATGCCCGCCACCAGCGGCGCGATCTCGCGGGTGTTGAAGTAGGCGGAGATGAACCCGGCGAAGGCCGAGGTGCCGACCTGGTTCAGCGCGGAGTAGCCCTGGATGCCGACCACCGCGCCGGTGAACACGGTCATCCCGATCATCACGCCGATGGTGCCGCCGATCACCGCCAGCGCCCCGCTGCCGAAGCTGACCTCGGCCAGCAGGCGGACGATCTCCTTGCCGTAGCGGAAGATCGCGCGCGGGGTCCAGGCCAGCGCCTTGAGGTAGAACAGCACCTGGTCGCCCAGGGTGTCCAGGAAGCCGAACCGCCGGTCGATCGCGCGGCCGGCGCGGCGGACCCGGGTGTCCGGCGGGAACATCGTCTCGGTCACGAGGTCACATCCCCTTCGGCGGCACCAGCTGCAGGTACAGCGAGCTGAGCACCAGGTTCATCAGGAAGAGCAGCAGGAAGGTGATGACCACCGACTGGTTCACCGCGTCGCCGACGCCCTTCGGCCCGGCCTTCGGGTTGAGCCCGCGGTAGGCGGCCACGATCCCGGCCACGAAACCGAACAGCAGCGCCTTCAGCTCGCTGATCCACAGGTCGGGCAGCTGGGCGAGGGCGGAGAAGCTGGCCAGGTAGGCACCGGGGGTGCCGTCCTGCATGATCACGTTGAACACGTAACCGCCGAGCACGCCGACCACGCTGACCAGGCCGTTGAGGAACACCGCCACGGCCATCGCGGCGAGCACCCGCGGCACGATCAGCCGCTGGACCGGGGAGACGCCGAGCACCTCCATGGCGTCGATCTCCTCGCGGATGGTGCGCGAGCCGAGGTCGGCGCACATGGCCGAGCCGCCGGCCCCGGCGATCAGCAGCGCGGTGACCACCGGGCTGGCCTGCTGGATGATCGCCAGCACGCTGGCCGCCCCGGTGAAGGACTGCGCGCCGATCTGCGTGGTCAGCGAGCCGAGGTGCAGCGCGATGACCGCGCCGAACGGGATGGAGACCAGCGCGGTCGGAAGGATCGACACGCTCGCGATGAACCAGAACTGCTGCACCAGCTCGCGGAACTGGAACGGGCGCTTGAAGGTGCTGCGGACCACGTCCAGGCCGAGGGCGTAGAGCCGGCCGGTCTCCCGGATCGCGCCCGCACCGGGGAAGGAGCGGGTCTTCGTGCTCATTCCGGCACCTTTCGGCTGCTGTGACCAGGGTTACTGACCAGTACGCTAACTACGGGCCACCCGGTCGACAAGCGATCCGCAAGATCGGCTCATTACGGTCCTGACAAGGCGTTTTTCCTTGTGCCCCAGTGATAAATCCGCCGCCGGGGAGTTGTCCGAAAGTGAGCAAGACCCGGCTCCGGGTGGCAAACGGAGCAGCGCCGGGGCATCCTGGTGACGCCGCCCCGGGTGCGCCCAGGTGCTCTCGCGGGCCGGTGCGGCCTGCCCGCACCGCCTCCGAGCAGGCAAGATCGGCTTAAGGGACCCCCCTGTTCCGGGCCCCAAACCGCCGTGTAAT
>NZ_CP091382.1:4422500-4600000 GCF_021725495.1 Saccharothrix sp. AJ9571
ATACTTCCTGATGACCGATAGCGGACTAGTACCGTGAGGGAAAGATGAAAAGTACCCCGGGAGGGGAGTGAAAGAGTACCTGAAACCGTGTGCTTACAAGCCGTCAGAGCTGTAATAAGTGATGGCGTGCCTTTTGAAGAATGAGCCTGCGAGTTAGTGCTGCGTGGCGAGGTTAACCCGTGTGGGGTAGCCGTAGCGAAAGCGAGTCTGAATAGGGCGTTTGAGTCGCGTGGTCTAGACCCGAAGCGGAGTGATCTACCCATGGCCAGGGTGAAGCGCCGGTAAGACGGTGTGGAGGCCCGAACCCACTTAGGTTGAAAACTGAGGGGATGAGCTGTGGGTAGGGGTGAAAGGCCAATCAAACTCCGTGATAGCTGGTTCTCCCCGAAATGCATTTAGGTGCAGCGTCGCATGTTTCCCATCCGGGGTAGAGCTACTGGATGGCCTAGGGGCCTTACCGGGTTACCGAAGTCAACCAAACTCCGAATACGGGTGGGTGAGAGTGCGGCAGTGAGACGGCGGGGGATAAGCTTCGTCGTCGAGAGGGAAACAGCCCAGAACACCAGCTAAGGCCCCTAAGTGTGTGCTCAGTGGGAAAGGATGTGGGATTGCCCAGACAACCAGGAGGTTGGCTTAGAAGCAGCCACCCTTGAAAGAGTGCGTAATAGCTCACTGGTCAAGTGGTCCTGCGCCGACAATGTAGCGGGGCTTAAGCACACCGCCGAAGCTGTGTCATTGACACATTCGATCCGCTCAGCCTTTCGGGGTTGTGTGTAGTCGTGTTGATGGGTAGGGGAGCGTCCTGCATCCAGGGAAGCCGCGGTGTAAACCAGCGGTGGAGGGTGTGGGAGTGAGAATGCAGGCATGAGTAGCGAATGCAGAGTGAGAAACTCTGCCGCCGGATGACCAAGGGTTCCTGGGCCAGGCTAATCCGCCCAGGGTAAGTCGGGACCTAAGGCGAGGCCGACAGGCGTAGTCGATGGACAACGGGTTGATATTCCCGTACCCGAGCACGTGCGTCCCTGATGAGGCAGTTGATACTAACCACCCAAAGCGCATGGTGAAGTCTTCGGATGGATCTGTGTTGTGGAGCGTGGGGCCTGATTCTGTAGTAGTCAAGTGATGGGGTGACGCAGGAAGGTAGCTCCGCCAGTGAATGGTAGTACTGGTGTAAGCGTGTAGGCCGTCATGTAGGTAAATCCGCATGGCATATAGGCTGAGACGTGATGCGTAGCCGATTGAGGTGAAGTAGAGTGATCCTATGCTGCCGAGAAAAGCCTCTAGCGAGTGCGTGCACGGCCCGTACCCCAAACCAACACAGGTGGTCAGGTAGAGAATACCAAGGCGATCGGGTGAACTGTGGTTAAGGAACTCGGCAAAATGCCCCCGTAACTTCGGGAGAAGGGGGGCCAAACATCCTGAAGTCCTTGACGGACTAGGGGTGGGTGGCCGCAGAGACCAGCGGAAAGCGACTGTTTACTAAAAACACAGGTCCGTGCGAAGAAGTAATTCGATGTATACGGACTGACGCCTGCCCGGTGCTGGAACGTTAAGAGGACCGGTTAATCCCTTCGGGGGTGAAGCTGAGAATTTAAGCGCCAGTAAACGGCGGTGGTAACTATAACCATCCTAAGGTAGCGAAATTCCTTGTCGGGTAAGTTCCGACCTGCACGAATGGCGTAACGACTTTCCGGCTGTCTCAACCACAGGCCCGGCGAAATTGCAGTACGAGTAAAGATGCTCGTTACGCGCGGCAGGACGGAAAGACCCCGGGACCTTTACTATAGTTTGGTATTGGTTTTCGGTTCGGTTTGTGTAGGATAGGTGGGAGACTGTGAAGTGCTCACGCTAGTGGGTGTGGAGTCGTTGTTGAAATACCACTCTGACCGGATTGGGAATCTGAACCTACGCCCATGATCTGGGTGAGGGACAGTGCCTGATGGGTAGTTTAACTGGGGCGGTTGCCTCCCAAAGAGTAACGGAGGCGCCCAAAGGTTCCCTCAGCCTGGTTGGCAATCAGGTGTTGAGTGTAAGTGCACAAGGGAGCTTGACTGTGAGACTGACAGGTCGAGCAGGGACGAAAGTCGGGACTAGTGATCCGGCACCACCTGGTGGAAGGGGTGTCGCTCAACGGATAAAAGGTACCCCGGGGATAACAGGCTGATCTTGCCCAAGAGTCCATATCGACGGCATGGTTTGGCACCTCGATGTCGGCTCGTCGCATCCTGGGGCCGGAGTAGGTCCCAAGGGTTGGGCTGTTCGCCCATTAAAGCGGCACGCGAGCTGGGTTTAGAACGTCGTGAGACAGTTCGGTCCCTATCCGCCGCGCGCGTAGGATACTTGCGGAAGGCTGTCCCTAGTACGAGAGGACCGGGACGGACGAACCTCTGGTATGCCAGTTGTCACGCCAGTGGCATGGCTGGTTAGCTACGTTCGGAAGGGATAACCGCTGAAGGCATCTAAGCGGGAAGCCTGTTCCTAGATGAGGTATCCCACCCCTTTGTGGGTTAAGGCCCCCAAAAGACGATTGGGTTGATAGGCCAGAAATGGAAGCGCAGTAATGTGTGGAGTTGACTGGTACTAATAGGCCGAGGACTTGCCTACAAAGACGCTTCGCATCCACTCTACGGCTCTGAAACACCACACCAGAGACGTGTTACAGCACTTGTGTGTTTGTTTCGTAGTGTTTCGGTGGTTATAGCGGCGGGGAAACGCCCGGTCCCATTCCGAACCCGGAAGCTAAGCCTGCCAGCGCCGATGGTACTGCACTCGAAGGGGTGTGGGAGAGTAGGACGCCGCCGAACTCAACTCAGGGAGCGGGGTTCCAGCCAGAGATGGCTGGGACCCCGCTCTTTTGCGTGCCGTGCCGGTAGGCCGAACGGCCCTGCCCGCGGAGGCGTCCGCCCGCCGGGGCGCCCGCCTTGCACCGGGATGACAATTCCGCTCTCCACATTTGTGTGGATTTGAGCAAAGAATAGTGCTCGCAATTGTCGTGTCTTGTATCGCGGACCTCGGCAGAACTAGCATACTCGTCAGTAAGTTGCACTTCCGCCGACCCCCGAACAGAGGAATTGCGATGTCGAGAATGTTGACCAGGTTGCGCAGACCCGCCGCGGTGATGGCGATGACCGCCGCCGTTTTCGGTGCCGGGGTGCTCGCGGCGGCGCCGGCTTCGGCGGCGACGATCAAGGTGCAGTACCCGGTCTCCGGCGAGTCGGTGGTGAAGAAAACCGGTAGCACGCTCAAGCTGGGCCCCGGCACCCTGAACACCACCGTGACCACCAAACCCGGCGGTGGGGACGTCTCCGGCGTGCTGAGCATCCCGCCCGCCAAGGCCTCCTTCAACGTCCTGGGCTTCATCCCGGTCAAGGCCACCGTCACGGTCATCCCGACCGGCCCGGTCTCCGGTGAGCTCAAGCAGGGCGTCATCACCACCCACGCCGACGCCTACATCCAGCTCAGCGACATCTGGATCGCCGGCATCTTCTACACCCCGGTCGGGAACGAGTGCAAGACGCAGAACCCGGTCGGCATGGACCTCAAGTCCGAGGGCGACTTCACCATTTTCAACGGCGGCACGGTTTCCGGTAGCTACACCATTCCGGAGTTCAAGAACTGCACCATTTTCTCCGGGCTGCTCAGTTCACTGGTCTCCGGCCCGGACAACACCATCAAGCTGGTGCTCGGCAAGGCGTCTTCCCTGCCCTGATCCGCACACCGCGAAAAGGCCCGCCTTCCCGGATCCGGGAGGGCGGGCCTTCTCTCGTGCCGCTACTTGCCGACGGTCTTGAGCACCAGGGTCACCTGGTTGCCGTCGCCGGAGATCAGCCCGGTGAGGATCGGCGAGATGTCCTCGGTCACCCCGCACCCGGTGAACGGCGGGATGGTGAAGCCCCGCTGCTCCGGCAGTGGCGCGTCCGGGTGCGTGCCGATGGTGCCACCGGCGGTCACCAGGTACTGGCCCCACAGGTGCAGCGAGATGTCGCCGGTGCGGCAGTCCGGGCCGACGTCGTAGGGCACGCCGTTCAGCTGGACCTCGCTGACCCGCAGGAAGACCTCGGTGTGCGCGAACAGCATGCTGTCCGGCTTCGGGAAGGTGCCCTCGGTGAAGGTGAGCTTGCCGCCGGCGTCGTTCGCGGGCAGGAACTCCGCCAGCCCGGTCACCGGGAGGAAGTCGAAGGCGTAGAACGGCGTCTTCGCCTTCGGCAGAGCCACGTCACCGCGGATGCCCGGCGGGTTGATGTACTGCCCGCCGTTGATCATCAGGCCCGGCCCGAGCACGACCTTCGCGCCGGTCTTCGCGACCGTCGACTCGCCGTTGATGTACTGCGCGGTGAGCGGGAACAGCGGCGCGGCCATGATGCCCGGGCCCGCCTCGGCGGCCTGCGCGCCAGGTCCGGACGGCATGCCCGGCAGCACCCCGCCGGAACCGGGCATACCCGGCAGCGGGGCCGTGCCCGGCGGTGGCACGGGCTCGCCGGGCAGCAGGACCGCCACCGAGCCCAGCAGGAAGTCCTGCTCGGGTGCCGGTTCACAGACCGACTCGACCGGTGCTTCGCCGAGCTGGGTGCCGTCGGCGGCGTGCGGGGTCAGCACGATCGACGGCGGGCCGACGGAGACGGTCAGCGAGCCCGCCTCGGAGGTCTGCCACGCGGGGATCGCGCCGGTGGTCTTCACGCTCAACGCGCCGGTTTCCGGCACCGGGGTCGATACCACCGGCAGCTCGGCGCTCACCGCCTCGGGCTTCTCGCCCTGCACACCGAGCAGGTTCGCGGTGACCGTGCCCTCGACCGAGGCCGGTGCGCCCAGCGCGGGCCACAGCGTCTCGGGGAGCACCAGTTCCGCGTTGAGCGGGCCGGGCGTGACCTGTTCGCCGACGAGCACCGAGCCGGGGAGCGTGGTGTCGATGGTGAGGTTCACCGCCTGCGGCTCGCTCGCGCCGAACACGCAGTCGTAGGTCAGTGCCAGCGACACCGGGATGCTCTCCACCGGAGCTTCGGGCGCCTCCGGGGCGGCCGAGCCCGCCCCGGTCAGCCCGCTGGTCAAACCGGCGGCGAGCAGCGCGACGGCCGCTCCGGTGCCGAGCCGTTCCCGGAGTTCTTTCTGTGCCATCGCGTTCCTTCGCCGGAAATGCCGGAAGCTCCGGCCACGCGTCGGGGGCGTGGCCGGAGCACCGGGGTATCTAGTGGGGTACTGCAGGTCAGCCGATGGTCAGCGACGGCGAGAACGCCGCGTTCTGCCCGTCGTTGAGCGTGCAGTCGAAGGCTTCCGGACCCTGCCACTCGGGGGTGGCGTTGGTGTAGTGGAAGTCCAGCGACGCCGAGAAGGTCTCGCCGAGCGCGGCGGTCAGCACCTGGCCGGTGGAACCGGCGGTGATGGCCGGGACCACGGAGCTGGAGGTCTGGGCCGCGTTGACCGGGAACGCCGCGTCCGGGTCGGGGACGAACTGCTCGCCCACCCCGAGGTCGGTCACGTTCACCGTGGCCGGGGTCCCGTTCGTCACGCCGACGCTGGCGTCGGCGCTGCCGCGGACACCGTCGATGCCGCCGAGGTAGTACAGCGCGCTGACCACGTCCGCGGGCACGGTGGCCACGGCCGTCACGCCGTAGGCCTGGAAGGTGCCGCCACCGGTGACCGAGCTGGGGCCCTGGAAGCTGGCCTGCACCTCGAGGAGGTTCTCACCGATCAGCGGGTAGTTGCAGGTGTAGGTCAGCGTGGGGCTGGTGTACGCCTGGTCGGCCAGTGCGGTGCCGGCACCGGCCACGGTCAGGCCGAGCACCATGCTCACGGTCGCCGTACCGGCGAAGAGTCTGCCGAATCGTCGTGACATTTGCGATAATCTCCTCAATCGTTCTGCTGTTCCGCGTTAAGCGGACACGGCGGGCGCTCGCCGATTCTTCGGCGGCCGAGTAAAGTGGAGATCGATCCCGGGTAGAGCTGATGCCGGACGGCAGAGTCCCCCTTTTATACCGTCCGTTCTCGGGTTACCCGCTAGTAGATTACGAGCGCGTGTCCTGGTGAATCAAGGGCTGACCTGGAATCCAGGGCAAACTCGGCAGCTGTATCGGTGAATTTGTCACCCGCGCCGGATCGGCAATCCCGGCTTTGTCACCAGCGTATGAAAAACGGCGTTCGCTCTCGCGACCGTCCGTGTTCGGTGTTGCTCTGCCGTAAAGTCGGACCGTCTTCTACCCAGGCGGCCGTTCGGCCGAACGGCCGCAGGTGATGGTCCGGAGGAACAATGCGGAAATCGGCTTCGCTCGTGGTGGGCGCGCTCGGCGCGGGCCTGTTGCTGGCCGGCGCGCTGACCGCGGTGTCGGTGGAACCGGGCCCCACCGCGCCGTCACCGGCGACCGCGCCTGCTTCTTCCGCGCCGCCGGTCGAGGCCGCCGCGGCGGCGGACGGCACGGGCGGGGTGATCGGCTGGGGCAACGGCCTCTGGCAGCAGCGGCCGGTGCCCGCCGGGCTGACCGCGGGGGTCGCCGAAGTGCGGGTCGGTGGCCTGCACGCGCTCGCCCGCAAGGCGGACGGCACCGTCGTCGCCTGGGGTAACAACGTCTACGGGCAGACCGTCGTGCCCGCGGCCGCGCAGGGCGCGACCGCGCTCGCCGCCGGTTGGGCCCACAGCCTCGCGCTGAAGAACGGTGGCGTCGTCGGCTGGGGCAACGACTGGTTCGGCCAGCTGAAGATCCCCGACGCGGCCAAGTCCGGCGTCACCGCCATCTCGTCGTACGGCTACCACAACCTCGCGCTGAAGCAGGGCGGGCAGGTGATCAGCTGGGGCATGCGCGACGACGTGCCCGCGGAGGCGAAATCCGGGGTGACCGCGATCTCCGTCGGTGGCGATCACAACCTGGCGCTGAAGAACGGTGGTGTCATCGCCTGGGGCGCCAACGAATGGGGACAGCTCAACGTGCCCGACGCGGCGAAGTCCGGGGTCACCGCGATCTCCGCGGGCTGGGACCACAGCCTCGCGCTGAAGTCCGACGGCACGGTGATCGCCTGGGGCAACGACGAATACAAGCAGAGCACCGTGCCCGCCACCGCCACCGGCGTCACCGCGATCGCGGCTGGCTGGACGCACAGCGTCGTGCTGCTGTCCACCGGCAAGGTGATCGCCTGGGGCTGGAGCAACAGCAGCGCGATCGCGGTGCCGGCGACGGCGGGATCGGGTGTGTTCGCGATCGCCGCCGCCGACCGGTTCAACCTCGCACTGAAGTGACCAGTTCGTAGGAGCGCTTCCGGTCCTCGTCGCCGTGGACCATGGTGGTGACCATCAGCTCGTCCGCGTCGGTTTCCTCGAGCAGCGCTTCGAGGCCCTTGCGCACGGTTTCCGGCGAGCCGAGCACGGTGGTGCTGAGCCGTTCCTCGACGAACATGGTGTCGATGTCGCTGTACTCGTACGCGGCGGCTTCTTCGGGCGTCGGCAACGGGATCGGCCTGCCACGGCGAAGGCTCAGGAAGGTCAGCGCGCTCGGCCCGGCCAGGTAGCGCGCGTGCTCGTCGGTGTCCGCCGCGAGCACCGAGACGCCGAGCATCACGTACGGCTCGTCGAGCACCTCGGACGGCTGGAACGCCTCGCGGTACAGGCGCACCGCGGGCACCGTGTTCTGCGCGCTGAAGTGGTGCGCGAAGCTGAACGGGAGGCCGAGCGCGCCGGCGAGCTGGGCGCTGAACCCGCTCGAGCCGAGCAGCCACACCGGGACCTTGAAGCCTTCGGCGGGGAACGCGCGCACGGCACGGCCTTCGCCGGGCTCGAAGTAGGAGCGCAGCTCCTGGAGCTTCTGCGGGAAATCGTCCGCGGACAGCCCGGCGGCGCCGCGCAGGGCGAGCGCCGTGCGCTGGTCGGTGCCCGGCGCGCGGCCGATGCCGAGGTCGATCCGGCCGGGGTGGAACGCCTCGAGCATGCCGAACTGCTCGGCGATCACCAGCGGCGCGTGGTTGGGCAGCATGATGCCGCCGGAGCCGACGCGGATGCGCTCGGTGGCCGTGGCGATGTGGCTCATCAGCACCGAGGTGGCCGAGCTGGCGATGCCCGGCATGTTGTGGTGCTCGGCCACCCAGTAGCGGTGGTAGCCGAGGCTCTCGGTGTACTTGGCCAGCTCGACGCTGCTCCGCAACGCGGCCCGCGCGTCCGACCCGCTGACGATCGGCGCCAGGTCGAGCACGGACAGGGGGACTTCAGACAAGGAACTCACGCCAAGGACCAACGCCGCGGCCGCCCCAAACCTTCCCACGCGGCAGCCCTATTCGGGTGGCAGAGATCTCGCGCCCCGGGGCCCCCGGTGGGACACAAATGTGGCTTTCGGGGCCGAATCCGCCCCCAAAGCCACATTCGTGTCCACCGCCCCACCGCCGCCCGGGGACCCCGTCCGGCTAAGGCAGCCAAGAAGGGTCGGACGCGAGTACGGTCAGCTGCTGCGTCGCGCGGGTCAGGGCCACGTAGAGCACCCGCCGTCCCGTAGACGACTCGGTGATCAGTTCGGCCGGTTCGACCAGCACCACCGCGTCGTATTCCAGGCCCTTCGAGTCGAGGCTGCCGACCACCTTGAGCCGTTCGTCCGCCTGCCCCGACAGCCAGCGCTCCACCTCGGGCACCCGGTCCATGGCGCAGATCACGCCGACCGTGCCCTCGACCGCGCCCATCAGTTCCTTGGCCGCCGCCTGCACCGAGTTTTCCCACGCGGCCGGGTCGACCGGGCGCACCTCGGGCTCCAGCCCGGTGGTGCGCACGGCCTTGGGCAGCTCGTCGGCCTCGGCCTGGTTCGCCACCACCTTCGCCGCCAGGTCGAAGATCTCCGCGGAGTTCCGGTAGTTCGTGCGCAGGGTGAACCGCCGGTGCGCGGTGCCGCGGCCGAACGCCTGCTCCCTGGCCTGCGCGGCCTCCGGCGGGTCCGGCCACGAGCTCTGCACCGGGTCGCCGACCACGGTCCAGCTCGCGTACTTGCCGCGCCGCCCGACCATGCGCCACTGCATCGGCGAGAGGTCCTGCGACTCGTCGACCACGATGTGCGAGTACTCGTCGTAGTGCTCGGGCCGCTGCGGGCCGGTGCCGGTGGTGCCGCGCGCGATCGGCGCGGCGTCCAGCTCGATCGACTGGGCGCGGCGGCGACGCTTCGGCGGCGGGCCGATCAGCACGCGCAGCTCGTCGAGCAGCGCGATGTCCGCCACCGACCAGCCGTTGCTCCGGTCGGCAAGCGAGCCGGCGAGCAGGGTGATCTCCTCGCGGTTCAGCAGCCCCTTGCCCACCTTGGCGAGCCGCTTTTCGTCGGCGAGCCAGCGCAGCACCTCGGCCGGGTGCAGGATCGGCCACCACACCACCAGGAAGCGGTGGAAGTCGATGCGCTCACCCAGTTCGGTGATCAGCTCGGCGCGGTCGGAGCTGCGGCCGTCGTCCTTGGCGTGCTCGTCGGCCTTGTCGGCGAGGGCTTCGAGCAGGGTCTCCGCGGCGCGCACGCGGGACCGGTTCGGCGGCCCGCCCTGGGTGTGCACCTTGCGCCGGACCTTCTCCAGCTCCTTCGCGTCCAGCTTGAGCACCTCGCCCTTGTAGACGATGCGCATCTCGGTCTGCGCGTCCGGCGGGGCCTCCCGCATGGCGCGCGCGAGCAGCTTGCGCATCCGCGAGGAACCCTTGATCGCGGCGAGCCGGGCGGGGTCCTGGTGCGTGCCGGTGGCGCCGTCGAGCAGTTCGCCGAGCGCGCGCAGTTCGACGTTCGTCTCACCCATCGCGGGGAGCACGCGCGAGATGTAGTTGGTGAACACCCCGGACGGGCCGACCACCAGCACGCCGGCGCCGCCGAGCTGGCGGCGGTGGCGGTAGAGCAGGTAGGCGGCGCGGTGCAGGGCGACCGCGGTCTTGCCGGTGCCAGGGCCGCCGGTGATCTCGGTGACCCCGCGCCACGGCGCGCGGATGACCTCGTCCTGCTCGCGCTGGATGGTGGCGACGATGTCGCGCATCTTCTCGCCGCGGGACCGGCCGAGCGCGGCCATCAGCGCGCCCTCGCCGACGACCTGCATGTTCTCCGGCACGGCTTCGGCCATCAGCACGTCGTCGTCCACGTCGAGCACGGTCTGCCCGGAGCAGCGGATCACCCGGCGGCGCACCACGTCCATCGGTTCCTCGGCGGTGGCCTGGTAGAACGCGGCGGCGGCCGGGGCGCGCCAGTCGGTGACCAGGTTGTCGAACTCGGCGTCGCGGATGCCGAGCCTGCCGACGTAGATCGGCTCGTCGTCCGAGGCGTGGTCGAGCCTGCCGAAGACCAGGCCCTCGTACTCGGCGTCGAGCGTCTGCAGGGTCTGGTTGGCGTGGTAGACCATCATGTCCCGCTCGAAGAGCATGGACGCCTGCTCGAACACGGCTTCGCGCTGGGCGCCGTGGCCGAGTTCGTAGCCCTTGGCACGCATCGCCTCGGCTTGGGTCCGCAGTTCCGCGAGACGGGTGTAGACCCGATCGACGTGGGTCTGTTCGATGGCGATCTCGGCCCGTCTGACCCGAGGTTCCGACACGCAGCGCTCCTACAGCTCACTCGCCGGGAAGGGGAAGAACGACAATACGCGTCCCCGTCGCGGGGTACAGCCAGTCCTGCCCAAAAACACAGGTGCGACCATTCCGGGGTGACCAGGATCGTGGCGGGGACCGCCGGTGGCCGGAAGCTGAAGGTGCCGCCGAAGGGGACCAGGCCGACGTCCGAGCGGGTGCGCGAAGCCTTGTTCAACGCCCTGGAAGTGGCCGGTGAGCTGGACGGCGCGCGGGTGCTCGACCTCTACGCCGGCACCGGAGCGCTGGGACTGGAGGCCCTTTCTCGGGGTGCGAGCGAGGCGGTGTTCGTCGAGGCCGACAAACGCGCGGCCGACGTGCTCCGCGGCAATGTGACCACCCTCGCACTCGGCGGCGCGGTGCGGCACGGGAAGGCCGAGACGGTGCTGGCCGCCGGCGCGGAAGCGCCGTTCGACCTGGTGCTCGCGGATCCGCCGTACGACCTCGGCGCGGCACAGCTGGCCACGGTGCTTTCCGCGCTGGTCACCGGGGGGTGGCTGGCCCAGGGCGGGCTGGTGGTCGTCGAGCGGGCGCTGCGCGACGGCGAACCGCCCTGGCCGGACGGCCTGCAGCCGTTGCGCACCAAGCGCTACGGCGACACGGCGCTGCACTGGGCCGAATTCACCGGGAGTTGGTAGCGTCCGCGTCATGCGGCGCGCGGTCTGTCCCGGCTCCTACGACCCGGTCACCCTTGGGCACATCGACGTCTTCGAGCGGGCGGCCAAGCTGTTCGACGAGGTCGTGGTCACGGTGATGGTCAACCCGAAGAAGCACGGCCTGTTCTCCATCGACGAGCGGATGGATCTGATCACCTCGTCGGTCACCGGCATCCCGAACGTGCGGGTGGACTCGTGGCACGGCCTGCTCGTCGACTACTGCCGCGAGCACGACATCGTGGCCATCACCAAGGGCCTGCGCGCGGTCAGCGACTTCGACTACGAGTTGCAGATGGCACAGATGAACCACCGCCTGACCGGGGTGGAGACGCTGTTCATGCCGACGAACCCGGAGTACAGCTTCCTGTCCAGCTCGCTGGTCAAGGAGGTGGCGACCTACGGCGGCGACGTCTCGCACCTGCTGCCGGACGTCGTGCACGACCGCCTGGTCGCGCGGCTCGCGGCGAAGAGCTAGGCCGTTCGGCCCAGTCGCGCCGCCGAATGGTTCCGTTCGCTCGGCCCGAGTTCACGTTCCTGTCTCCCGATGATCACGTGATCGGGCTACGGTCCGAAAATGATTAACCAAAAGTCGCGTCTAGCAGGCGTTCTGTTCGCCATCCTGGTCGCCTTCTTCGGCGGGGTCACCGCCGTTTCGGCGGCTCCGGCCGCGCCGGTGACCGTCCAGGCCGAGTGCGGGGACACGTCCGGCTTCGACGAGGCCGCGCTGGGGTCGCTGCCGGCGGAGGCCGGTGAGACCTACGACCTCATCCAGCGGAACGGGCCCTACCCGTACCCGCAGGACGACACCGTCTTCCAGAACCGCGAGCAGTTGCTCCCGCTCTGCGACTCCGGCTACTACCGCGAATACACCGTGGAGACGCCGGGCAGCTCCGACCGCGGTGCCCGGCGCATCGTCAAGGGCGAGGGCGACGAGTACTTCTACACCGCGGACCACTACGAGAGCTTCGTGCTGGTCACCGTCTGACGGCCGGTGGGGTCACCCGGTCGTGGCGGACACGCCGGGTGACCCTCCTTCACGCCGATCCACCCGGGCGGCGGGCAGACTGGGAGCTGGCGAAGTGGGAAGTTCTGCCGTGAGGGAGTTGCCGTGTACCGGGTGTTCGAGGCCCTAGACGAACTGGTCACCATCGTGGAAGAAGCCCGTGGTGTGCCGATGACGGCCAGCTGCGTGGTCCCGCGTGGTGATGTCCTCGAACTGCTCGACGACGTCCGCGACGCGCTGCCCGGCGAGGTCGACGACGCCCAGGACGTGCTGGACAAGCGGGACGAGCTGATCACCAAGGCCCGCCACGAGGCGGAGACCACGGTCACCGGCGCGAACGCCGAGGCCGAGCGCACCATCTCCGACGCCGCCGCCGAGGCGGACCGGCTGGTCGCCGAGGCCCGCGCCCGCGCCGAGCAGATGCTCGCCGACGCGCACAACGAGGCCGACCGCACGGTCGCCGCGGGCCAGGCCGAGTACCAGAACCTGACCGAGCGCTCCCGCGCCGAGTCCGAGCGGATGATCCAGGCCGGGCGCGACGCCTACGACCGGGCCATCGACGAGGGCCGCGCCGAGCAGGCGCGCCTGGTCGCCCAGACCGAGGTGGTCCAGGCCGCGCACGCCGAGGCCGCCCGCATCGTCGACGAGGCGCACGGCGAGGCCGACCGCCAGCGCGCCGACTGCGACGCCTACGTCGACGGCAAGCTCGCCGAGTTCTCCGAACTGCTCGCCACCACGCTGCGCACGGTCGACTCCGGCCGCAACCACCTGCGGGCCCCGACCAGCCTTGGACGCAACACCGTCTACGACTACCAGGCGTGATGCCGGCGCCCGGCGTCGCGTACAGTGGTGAGGTTGCGCGCACTCCGTTTGAGTGCTGCCCCAAAACCTCGTAGCAGAGAGAGCGATGTCTGAAGACAAGAGCGCGCCGCACGTCGACGCGCGCAGTCCCTGGGTGCTCGACACCCGCGAACTCGGCCGCCGCGCCGGGCTCAGCCGCCCCGTGCAGCGCGAAGTCGAAGTCACCAAGCCGCTCGGCGTGCCCGACGTGATCGTGGTGCCCGGGGGCGCGAAGGTGGAGCTGGACCTGCTGCTCGAGTCCGTGGTCGAAGGCGTGCTGGTCACCGGCACCGCGACGGCCCCGGTCACCGGGCACTGCTCGCGCTGCCTGGACCCGATCTCCGACGAGGTCGAGGTCGACCTGACCGAGTTGTACGCCTACCCGAACTCGACCACCGAGGAAACCACCGACGAAGACGAGGTCATGCGCCTGGTCGACGACCGGATCGACCTCGAGCCCGCGGTGCGGGACGCGGTGGTGCTCGCGCTGCCGCTGGCCCCGCTGTGCACCGAGGACTGCGCTGGTCTGTGCAGCGGGTGCGGGGTGAAGTGGGCCGATCTCGAGCCCGGACACGGGCATGAGACCATAGACCCTCGGTGGGCCGCGCTGGTCGAGCGTTTCGACGACGACCCGGCGTCCGGCCCGGACAAGCAAGCCTGACGAGCGCCAGCTCGTAGACCGCAAGCATGCCCGCGCACGCGGGCAGATCGTGATTGAGGAGATCGAGTCGTGGCCGTCCCCAAGCGGAAGATGTCGCGTTCCAACACCCGCTCGCGCCGCGCCCAGTGGAAGGCCGCTCCGGTGCAGCTGGTGCCCTGCCAGAACCGTGCCTGCAAGGCCCCGAAGCCGCAGCACATCGCCTGCCCGACCTGCGGCCAGTACGGCGGTCGTCAGGTCGTCGAGCCAGCCTGATCGAGGTAGCCCAGACATGGGGGGAAAGTCGCCCACCGGTCAGGCCAGCGATCCGACGCCCTTGCTCGAGGCGCTCGGCGTCACTCTGGACGCCGAGCTGCTTCGGCTTTCACTGACCCACCGCTCCTACGCCTACGAGAACGGCGGCTTGCTGCCGAACGAGCGGCTGGAGTTCCTCGGGGACGCGGTGCTCGGCCTGGTCGTCACCGACCACCTGTACAACGAGCACCCGGACCTGCCGGAAGGCCAGCTGGCGAAGCTGCGCGCGAGCGTGGTCAACATGCACGCGCTGGCCGGGGTCGCCCGCGGGCTCGGTGAAGGTGGGCTCGGTGCGCACCTGCTGCTCGGCAAGGGCGAAGAGCTGACCGGCGGACGGGACAAGGCGAGCATCCTCGCCGACGGCCTCGAAGCCGTCATAGGAGCCACCTACCTGGCGCACGGCATCGAGACCGCGCGCAAGCTGGTGCACCACCTCTTCGACAGCCTGCTGGCCGAGGTCCCGCTGCGCGGGGCCGGCCTGGACTGGAAGACCAGCCTGCAGGAGCAGACCGCGTCGGCCGGGCTCGGCGTGCCCGAGTACCAGGTCGAGGACACCGGTCCCGACCACCGCAAGGAGTTCAGCGCCAAGGTGATCATCGCCGGGCGCACCCTGGGGCACGGGGTCGGCAGCACGAAGAAGGAAGCCGAGCAGAAGGCCGCCGAGGCGGCCTGGCGCACCCTCAACGAAGAACTCAACCAGCAGGGCGATGCCGGAACTCCCTGAGGTCGAGGTCGTCCGGGCCGGGCTCGAGAAGCACGTCTCCGGGCGCACCATCGCCGAGGTCACCGTCCTGCACCCGCGCGCGATCCGGCGGCACGTGGCCGGCGCGGCGGATTTCTCCGGCAGGCTCGCGGGGGAGCGGGTGGTCGCCGCCCGCCGCCGCGGCAAGTACCTGTGGCTGGAGCTGTCCGGTCAGGACGCCGTGCTCGCCCACCTGGGCATGAGCGGGCAGATGCTGGTGCAGCCCGACGGCGCGCCGGACGAGAAGCACCTGCGTGTCCGGGTGCGCTTCGACGACGACGGACCCGAACTGCGGTTCGTCGACCAGCGCACCTTCGGCGGGCTGGCGCTCGCCGAACTCGTGGACGCCGACGGCACGCTGCTGCCGAGCACGATCGCGCACATCGCCCGTGACCCGATGGACCCGGCGTTCGACCCGGTGCTCGGGGTGAAGGCGCTGCGGTCCCGCCGCACCGAGGTCAAGCGCGCGCTGCTGGATCAGACCCTGGTCTCCGGGGTCGGCAACATCTACGCCGACGAGGCGCTGTGGCGGGCGCGCCTGCACTGGGCGCGACCGGCCGACAAGCTCACCACCAAGCAGGGCGCGGCCCTGCTCCAGGCCGCCACCGACGTGATGAACGAGGCGCTGCTGGCCGGTGGCACCTCGTTCGACGCGCTGTACGTCAACGTCAACGGCCAGTCCGGCTACTTCGAGCGGTCGCTGGACGCCTACGGCCAGGAGGGCCGGGCCTGCCGCCGCTGTGGCACGCCCATCCGGCGCGACCCGTTCATGAACCGCTCGTCGTTCTCCTGCCCGCGCTGTCAGCCCAAACCCCGGCTGGCCAGGGCCTGAGCAAAAACCTACCGCCGAATGGCGCCCTCTTGTGCACACTACTGCGCATTGCGTGCTAGTGTTCGCGGCGCAGGACTGGAGGGAACCGGTGGAGATCAGTCAGTTACTCAAAGGGGTGCTCGATCTCGCGGTGCTCGCGGTGCTCCGCGGGCACGACGGTTACGGCTACGACGTCCTCCGCCGGTTGAGACAGGCCGGGCTGGAGGAGGTCGGCGACGCGTCGGTGTACGGCACGCTGCGGCGGCTGTACAAGGCGGGGTTGCTGACGTCGTACGTCGTACCGAGTGAAGAAGGACCCCACCGCAAGTACTACAGCTTGAACGAGTCGGGACGCCAGCGGCTGGCGGAGTCCGGGAAGACCTGGACCACCTTCGCCAAGACGATGGACAGCCTGTTGGGAGAGGCAGCATGAGCACCCAGACTCCCGCCGTCGTGCGGGACTACCTGGCCAGGGTCCGGACCGCGCTCGCGGACCTGCCGCAGGCCGAGGTGGACGAGATACTGGAGGACGTCCGCCCGCACTTGCTTGAAATCGGTGCCGAATTCGGGGAAGGCGCCACACTCGCGGCGATGACCGAACAACTCGGCTCGCCGGAGAGCTACGCCGCCGAACTGCGGGCGGCGGGGGACTACCCGGCGCCGGACCAGGGCGACGGCGTCCGGAGGAACACCCACCTCGGCGCGCGGCTGGCGGTGTGGAGCATGGGCGTGATGCTCCTCATCCTGCTGCCGTTCGGGGCGGTGGTGGCCGCGAGCCTGGCCGCCGAGCCGCTGGCCCTGCTGATCCCGGCGACAGTGGTGCTGGTCGCGGGCGGCTGGTACCTGGCGCGCCACGGTGACGGTGTGCTCAGCAAGCTGCCCGAACTGAAGCCGGTGCGTTCGGCGATGGGGCGCGACTCGAAGGCGCTGGCGTACCTGAGGTCGCTGCGCCCGGCGTGGTGGTTGCTGTGCGCGGCGGTGCTGGTCGTGTTCGGGCTGCTGCTGTTCGTGGACGACGGCCGCGAAGGCATCCTGGCGCTGGCGGCACTGGCCGTGGTCGCCGCGGTGATCGTCTGGTTCGGGCCGAAGTCGGTGACCGACCGGAAGTGGCTGTGGCTCAGCCTGCCGGTGTCGGCGCTGGTGGTGGGGGTGATGCTCGGCCTGGTCACCGAGGGCATCTTCAAGGTGGCGAACGGGCGGTACGGGCCGTACTACGGGGGGTCGTACTCGACGTCGAGCACGTCGGACGGGCAGCCGATGCTGAGCTACGGCAACGCGCAGGTGGACAACATCTACGCGTTCGACGCCCAGGGCAAGCCGCTGACCGGGGTGTACCTGTTCGACCAGGCGGGCAACCCGCTCACGCTGCCGAGGTACGGCTGTGAACCGGTGTCCGGCACGCGTCAGCGCAGGGGGGCGGACAACCAGTACCCGCGGCCGGACATCGACCAGTACGGCTACGACGACCAGGGCAACTACAACGGGTACAACGCCTACCGGCCGGGGTGCCGGGAAGTGCCGGGTGTGCCGTTCAGCGCGGCGATCCCGAAGCAGGTGACCCCTCCCGGCCCGCCGCCCGCTCCGGCACCGGCGCCGGCACCGTCTTCGCCTCCGGCGGCACCGAGCACCGCACCGACGCCCACGGGCTGAGGGTGCGCGCGCGAAGCGAGGAGCGGGGGTCGGGGGCCCGCTCCTCGCTTCACCTATGTCCTATTCGGACTGTCCTGATCAGAGTGACTGGTGGCTGAACGCGAGCTTGCTGAGCAGCTCACGGCCCTTCTCCGCGTTGCGCGGCTGGGAAAGCACGTCGTAGCGGCGGGCCACCAGCTGGCTGCTGGAGACGAAGTCGCGCTTGCCGCGGGTGGCGCCGTAGCTGATCGCCGAGAACACCATGCCGAAGCCGACACCGGAGAGCAGGCCGATCAGGATCGGCGCGAACCCCGCCCCGGCGGTGAACATGCTCAGCAGCAGCCCGACGAACAGACCGAACCAGGCGCCCGACAGCGCCCCGCTGGTCAGCACCTTCCCCCAGCTCAACCGCCCGGCTACGCGCTCGACCAGCATCGGCTCCACGCCGACGATGGTCAGGTCCTGGACCGGGAACTTGCTGTCGGCCAGGTGGTCGACGGCGCGCTGGGCTTCGGCGTAGGAGTCGTAGGAGCCGATCGGCCAGCCGCTGGGCATGGTCGGCAGTTGCGGCGTGCCCGCGGATCGGGTGAACGTGGTCTGCGAGAAAGCTGTGGTCATTGTTCTCACCTCTCTGCTCCGCACAACGCGCCTACCCGCCAGGACATGCCCGAAAACCACCAGTTCACAGCCACTTCTCAGACTGTGACCCCCGTCGCCCACCCGAATGTGGAGTTCGGCTACCTGAACGTGGGATTCGCAGGCCTGAGTGTGGGGTTCGGGCGCGCGAACGTGGGTTTCGGCTTCCTGAGTGTGGGGTTCGCGGTATGGCGAGTTCCACGTTCAGGCAGCCGAGTTCCACGCTCGGGTAGTTGAAGTCCACACTCGGGTAGCCGAGTTCTGCGTTCGGGTGGCTGAAGTCCACGTTGGGGAGGTCAGACGGCGGTGGCCAGGAGTTCGGGGCGGCCGGCGGGGGAGCCGTCCGGGAGCCAGCGGGCGAAGAAGTCCGGGTCGAAGAGTTCGTCCAGGACCATGTGCGCGGCCCCGATGAGGCCGCCTTCCTCGCCGAGGCGCGCCTTGTCGATGCGAAGCTCCCTTGTGGACAGTGGGAGCGAGCGGCGGTAGATGGTTTCCCGGATGGTGGCGAGGAAAAGATCCCCGGCGCCGGCGATCTTGCCGCCGAGCAGGATGGTCGACGGGTTGTAGAAGTTGACCATGGTCGCCAGCATCGAGCCGATCCGCTTGCCCGCCGCGACGAGCAGTCGCACGGCCTGGTGGTCGCCCGAGCGTGCGGCGGCGGTGACGTCGCCGGCGGTGATCCGGCCCGTTTCGGCCAGTACCCGCGCCAGCGTTTCGCTCTGCCCCGTGCGCGCCAGTTCTTCGCCGTCCCGCGCCAGTGCCGAACCGCCCGCGAGGGCTTCCAGGCACCCGGTTTTCCCGCAGCGGCAGACGACTTCGCCCGCCGGGCCCTCGTCGGCGACCGCGGCGTGGCCGATGTCGCCCGCACAGCCCTGCGCCCCGCGGTGCAGCGAACCCCCGTTGCTGATGCCCGCGCCGATGCCCGTGCCGATCTTGACGTAGAGCAGGTCGCCACCGTGCTCGTGCCCGCGGGCGGCCGGGTCGCGCAGTTCGCCGAGGCAGAGCAGGTTCACCTCGTTGTCGACCCACACCGGCGCGCGGTACTTGGCGCCGAGCCGGTCGCGCACCGGGTAGTTGTTCCACCCGGGCATGATCGGCGGCTCCGACGGCCGCCCGGTGGCGAACTCGACCGGCCCCGGCAGGCCGAGGCCGACGCCCCAGATGCCGAGCGACTCGTCACCGTGTTCGGCCCACAGCTTGTCGAGCTGGGATTCGACCTCTTCGAGCACGATCTCCGGCCCGGCCGCGATGTCGCAGTCGCAGTGCGCGACGGCGAGCACGGTGCCGGCCAGATCGGTGATGCCCGCGGTGAAACTGGTGGCCCCCAGTTCCGCGGTCAGGATGCGCCCGGCGTCCTTGCGGAACCGCAGCGTCCGCGCCTGGCGGCCACCGGTGGAGGGGTTCAGGTCCCCCTCTTCCAGCAGCCCGGCGTTCAGCAGGGTGGTGATGCGCTGGGTGACCGCGGTCCGGCCGAGCCCCGTCCACTCGGACAGGGCCGGCCGGGTCTGCGCCTGCCCACTGCGGACCAGCCGCAATAGCTTGCCGTAACTCGCGACCAGCTCGGAGTTCGGCGTTTCGCCTCCGGGCGGCTCTCCCATGGGGATCCCCTTCTGCGTGACTCCTTTCATCATATACGCATGGGCGTCACACTTCTGTATGGAAAAGACATTTCGCCCGGTAGCAACGGCGAAAGGTTAGCCGAGCGTAAGAGTTGGGCGATATTCCTCGAACCAGGTCTGCAGTTCCAGCACCCGGTCCAGGCCGTGGCGCACCTCGGGAGTCACCTCCGCCGAGTCCGACTCCGCCGCCTTGGTCACCCATTCCCGGTCCGCCAGCTGGAACACCCCGGCGTCCCGGTCGGCCACCAGTTCCCGCGCCTGCTTCTGCAAGGCTTCGGCGTAGTGCGGGTCCTGCGTCGACGGGTACGGGCTCTTCACCCGCGAGGCCACCGACTCCGGCAGCACGTGCTTGGTCGCGTGCCGCAGCAGGCTCTTTTCCCGGCCGTCGAAGGTCTTCAGCGACCACGGGGTGTTGTAGACGTATTCGACCAGCCGGTGATCGCAGAACGGTACGCGCACCTCCAGGCCGACCGCCATCGAGGCGCGGTCCTTGCGGTCGAGCAGCGAGCGCACGAACCGGGTCAGGTGCAGGTGGCAGATCGTGCGCATCTTCCGCTCCAGCTCGCTTTCGCCGTCCAGGTGGTCGACCTGGGCGAGCGCGGTGCGGTACTGGTCGTCGATGTAGCTCTCCAGCTGCAGCCCGTCGGTGACCTCCTGGCGCAGCATCGCCGTCCGGCTGCCGGTCAGCTCGCTGTAGGCCAGCCACGGGAAGGTGTCCGCGTCGCGCGCGGCCGGGTCGTGGAACCACAGGTACCCGCCGAAGACCTCGTCGGCCGATTCCCCGGACAGTGCCACGGTCGACTGCTCGCGGATCGCTTTGAACAGCAGGTACAGCGAGGTGTCCAGGTCGCCCATACCGCCCGGCATGTCGCGCGCCCGCACAACGGCCCGCCGCACTTCCGGGTCGCTCAGCGTGGACGAATCGAGCACCACGTTCTGGTGCGCCGAGCCGACCAGATCCGCCACGTCGCGGATGTACGGCGAATCCGGGGTGGTGCGGATCCGGTCGGGCTGGAAGTTCTCCTCCTGCCCGGTGAAGTCGACGGAGAACGTACGCAGTTGTCCGCCTTCGTTGCGCACGTACGGCGCAGCCAAGCCGGTGACCGCACTGGAATCGAGCCCACCGGAGAGCAGCACGCACCGCGGCACGTCGGCCACGAGCTGCCGGTGCACGATGTCGGTCATCAGCTCGCGGACCTTCGCCACGGTCTCTTCCTGCGAGTCCGTGTGTTCGGTGGCGTCGAGCTTCCAATAGGTGCGGCCTCGGATGCCGCGGTCGTCGACGGTGACCGTGCTGCCCGGCTCGACCTCGTGCATGTCCTTCCACAGCGACC
Source organism: Saccharothrix sp. AJ9571 (assembly GCF_021725495.1). Lineage (NCBI taxonomy): Bacteria > Bacillati > Actinomycetota > Actinomycetes > Pseudonocardiales > Pseudonocardiaceae > Saccharothrix > Saccharothrix sp. AJ9571. The sequence continues at coordinate 4,443,260 of NZ_CP091382.1, forward strand.
AGCCGGGCGTCTTGGTGAACGCCATCAGCCCGCGCAGGCCGTCGAGATCGACTTCACGCTTGGCCAGCGGGTTGGCCAGGATCGCCTTCGGCTCGGAGCCGAAGAGCACGCCGTCGCGGGTGGGGTAGTAGTACAGCGGCTTGATGCCCATCCGGTCGCGCACCAGCAGCAGCTTGCGCGTGCGCTCGTCCCACACGGCGAACGCGTACATCCCGTTCAGGTGCTCGGGCACGCCTTCGCCCCATTCCAGGTAGGCGTGCAGCACGACCTCGGTGTCGCTGCTGGTGGTGAACCGGTGCCCCTTGGCCGCCAGTTCCTCGCGCAGTTCGGCGAAGTTGTACGCCTCACCGCTGTAGACCAGCACCACCTCGCCGGACGGGGTGCGCTCGGTCATCGGCTGGCGCCCGCCGGGCAGGTCGATGATGGCCAGCCGCCGGTGCCCGAGCGCCGCGTGCTCGCCGAGCCAGGTGCCTGAGTCGTCCGGGCCGCGGCAGGACATGGTCGCGGTCATCGCGTCGACCACGTCGTTTCTCGTCCGCAGATCCGATTCGTAGGAGATCCAGCCGGTGATACCGCACATGTGCCCGCCTCCTCGGTTACTTAGCTATGCGAAATATCCGTAACACCGTTGTAACGCGTGGCGGCGGAAATGTCTGCCCGGTATGCCTGCTGCGCCCGAAGCGTCACCGCGGTTGTGGCCGGACTCACCGCGCGTCAAAAAGGCGTAAATGGCCAGGGAAACGGCATCAAGGACCCGTTAGCCGGCCGTGGACACGGACCGTCATCAGCGCAGGGTCGAAGCCGTCACCGATTCGGGTGATGGATCGATCGAGAGGTGCGAATTGGCCGACTTGCTCTACGCCGTGCTGCTGATCGGCGTCTTCGTGGTGCTGGCGCTCACCCTGCGCGGGCTGGAAAAGCTGTGAGCGGCACGGTGGCCAACGTCGTCGGCGGGGTGCTGGCGCTCGGGCTGCTCGGCTACCTGTTCGCCGCCCTGATCAAGCCGGAGAAGTTCTGATGTCCGACACCACGGCCGGTCTGCTGCAGACCGGCCTGCTCCTCCTCGCGCTGGCGGTGGCCTACAAACCGCTGGGCGACCACATCGCCAAGGTGTATTCCAGCGAGAAGCACGCCAAAGGCGAACTCGTGCTCTACCGCCTCTTCCGGGTGAATCCGGAATCGTCGCAGCGCTGGAGCACCTACGCGCTCAGCGTGCTGGCGTTCTCGCTGGTTTCGGTGGTTTTCCTGTACCTGCTCCAGCGGTTGCAGCCGTTGCTGCCGTGGGACCTGGGCCGCGGCTCGGTCGACCCCGGCACCGCCTTCAACACCGCGGTCAGCTTCGTCACCAACACGAACTGGCAGTCCTACGTGCCCGAGACGGTGATGGGGCACGGGGTCCAGATGTTCGGGCTGACCGTGCAGAACTTCCTGTCCGGCGCGGTCGGCCTGGCGGTGGCGGTCGCGCTGGTCCGCGGGTTCACGCGGGCTAAGACCGACCGGCTCGGCAACTTCTGGGTGGACCTGACCCGCGGCACCGTGCGGATCCTGCTGCCGCTCGCCTTCGTCTTCGCGATCGTGCTGATCGCGCTCGGCGTGGTGCAGAGCCTGTCGGCGGGGATCGCGGTGACCAACCCGGACGGCTCGTCGTCCACCATCGCGCTGGCGCCCGCCGCCAGCCAGGAGGCGATCAAGGAACTGGGCACCAACGGCGGTGGCATCTTCAACGCCAACTCCGCGCACCCGTTCGAGAACCCGAACTCGTGGTCGAACCTGGTCGAGGTCTTCCTGCTGCTGGTCATCCCGGTGGCCATGCCGCGGGCCTTCGGCAAGCTGGTCGGCAGCCACAAGCAGGGGTACGTGCTGCTCTCGGTGATGGGTGCGCTGTGGGCGGCGATGCTGGCCGTGTCCTGGCTCGGCGAAACCCACCCGAACGGCCCGGCGGCGCTGCTGGCCGGGTCCGCCATGGAGGGCAAGGAGCAGCGGTTCGGGCTGAGCCTGTCCTCGCTGTTCGCCACCAGCACCACCGGCACCTCCACCGGCGCGGTCAACGCGACGCACGACAGCTTCACCGGCCTCGGCGGCGGGGTCCCGCTGGTGCACATGCTCTTCGGCGAGGTGTCGCCGGGCGGGGTGGGCACCGGGCTCTACGGAATCCTGGTGATGGCGATCATCGCGATGTTCCTGGCCGGGCTGATGGTGGGCCGCACGCCGGAGTTCCTCGGCAAGAAGCTCGGGCGCCGCGAGGTCACCTGCGCGGCCGTGGCGATGCTGGCCATGCCGGCGGTGGTGCTGCTCGGCACCGGCGCCGCGCTGACGCTGCCGGGTACCACGGAAGCGATGACCAACAGCGGGCCGCACGGCCTGTCGGAGGTCCTCTACGCCTACGCCTCCACGGGCAACAACAACGGCAGCGCGTTCGGCGGGCTGACCGTGACCGGTGACTGGTTCCAGTCCTCGCTCGGCGTGGCCATGCTGCTCGGGCGGTTCGTGCCGATCATCGCGGTGCTGTGCCTGGCGGGCTCGCTCGCCGCGCAGCCGAAGGTGCCGGTGACCGCGGGCACGCTGCCCACCACCGGACCGCTGTTCGGCTCGCTGCTCGCCGGCACGGTCGTGCTGGTCGCGGCGCTGACCTTCGTTCCGGCACTCGCCCTCGGACCCATCGCGGAGGCACTCGCATGAGCGCGTTCGGCCCACGGCAGCTGCTGACCTCGCTGCCCGGGGCGCTGCGGAAGCTCGACCCGCGCCACCAGGTGCGCAACCCGGTCATGTTCGTGGTCTGGGTGGGCTCGGTGCTGGTCACGGTGTTCGCCGTGGCCGAGCCGAGCGTGTTCACCGTGCTGATCGCGGTCTGGCTGTGGTTCACCGTGGTGTTCGCGAACCTGGCCGAAGCGGTGGCCGAGGGGCGCGGCAAGGCGCAGGCGGAGTCGTTGCGGCGCACCAAGAAGGAGACCGTGGCGCGGCGGCTGACCGCGGACGGCGCCGAGCAGGAGGTGCCCGGTGCCGATCTGCGCGTCGGTGATCTGGTGGTGGTCGAAGCGGGCGAGGTGATCCCGGGCGACGGTGACGTGGTCGAGGGCATCGCGACCGTGGACGAATCGGCCATCACCGGCGAATCGGCCCCGGTGATCCGGGAGTCCGGCGGCGACCGCTCGGCGGTCACCGGCGGTACCACCGTGCTGTCCGACCGGATCGTCGTGAAGATCACCACCAAGCCCGGCGAGTCCTTTGTGGACCGCATGATCGGCTTGGTGGAAGGCGCTTCACGGCAGAAGACGCCGAACGAGATCGCGCTGACCATCCTGCTGTCCACGCTGACCGTCATCTTCCTGCTCGCGGTGGTCGCGCTGCAGCCGATGGCGGCGTACTCGGGCAGCGAGCAGTCGGTGGTGGTGCTGACCGCGCTGCTGGTCTGCCTGATCCCGACCACCATCGGCGCGCTGCTTTCGGCGATCGGCATCGCCGGGATGGACCGGCTGGTGCAGCGCAACGTGCTGGCCACCTCCGGCCGCGCGGTCGAGGCGGCGGGTGACGTGTCCACCCTGCTGCTGGACAAGACCGGCACGATCACCTTCGGCAACCGCAAGGCGACCGAACTGCTCCCGGTCGGTGAGTCCACTGTGGAGGAACTCGCCGCGGTGGCCAGGTTGTCCAGCCTCGCCGACGGCACGCCCGAAGGCCGCAGCATCGTGGAGCTGACCGGGGACACCGAGCCGTCCGAGGAGGAACGGCTCGCCGAATTCGTGCCGTTCACCGCGCAGACCCGGATGAGCGGGCTGAACCTCGGCGACCGCGAGATCCGCAAGGGCGCGGCGGGCGCGGTGCGGGCGTGGGTGCGTGAGCGCGGTGGTGAAATGCCGGACAAGACCGAGCGCATCGTCGACGAGGTCAGCCAGCAGGGCGGCACCCCGCTGGTGGTGGCCGAATGCGTGACCGGCGGCAAGGCCGTGGTGCGCGGGGTGATCCGGCTGTCCGACGTGGTCAAGCCGGGCATGCGCGAGCGGTTCGCCGAACTGCGCTCGATGGGCATCCGGACGGTGATGATCACCGGCGACAACCCGCTGACCGCCAAGGCGATCGCCGAGGACGCCGGGGTCGACGACTACCTGGCCGAGGCCAGGCCCGAGGACAAGATGGCGTTGATCCACCGCGAGCAGGAGGGCGGGCGGCTGGTCGCGATGACCGGCGACGGCACGAACGACGCGCCCGCGCTGGCCGCCTCCGACGTCGGGGTGGCGATGAACACCGGCACGTCGGCCGCGAAGGAAGCGGGCAACATGGTCGACCTCGATTCGGACCCGACCAAGCTGATCGAGATCGTCGGCATCGGCAAGCAGTTGCTGATCACCCGCGGCGCGCTGACCACCTTCAGCGTGGCGAACGACCTGGCCAAGTACTTCGCCATCCTCCCGGCCATGTTCCTGGCGATCTACCCGCAGCTCGGCGGGCTGAACGTGATGGGGCTGGCCACGCCGGCCTCGGCGATCCTGTCCGCGGTGATCTTCAACGCGCTGGTCATCGTGGCGCTGATCCCGCTGGCCCTGCGCGGGGTCCGTTACCGGCCGTCCGGCGCGGCCGCGCTGCTGCGGCGGAACCTGCTCGTCTACGGCGTCGGCGGCGTGCTCACGCCGTTCGCCGGGATCTGGCTGATCGACCAGCTTGTCCGACTGATTCCCGGAATCGGGTGAAGAACGTGAAGAACCTGTTCAACCAGGCCGCCGCGGGACTGCGGGTGCTGCTGGTGATGACCGTGCTGCTCGGCGTGGCGTATCCGCTCGGGGTGTGGGCGGTGTCCCGCGTCCCCGGATTGCAGGCCAACGCCGAGGGCTCGATCGTCACGCGGGACGGCCGGGCGGTCGGGTCGGAGCTGATCGGTATCGACCCGGTGGCCGCGGATCCGGCCACCGACCCGTGGTTCCACACCCGGCCGTCGGCCACCGGCGATCCGTCGGTCTCGGGCGGGTCCAACAAGTCCGGGTTCAACGAGGACTTGGTCGCGGAGGTCGGCGAGCGCCAGGCGGTGATCGCGGCTCGGGAGGGCGTCGCGCCTTCGGTGGTGCCGGCGGACGCGGTGACCGCCTCGGCCTCCGGTGTGGACCCGTCGATCAGCGTGGCCTACGCCGAACTGCAGGTGCCGCGCGTGGCCAGGAACACCGGCCTTCCACCCGATCGGGTGGCCGAGCTGGTCCGCGAGCACACCACCGGGGTCCTCCCCGGGGTGAATGTGCTGCAGCTCAACCTCGCGGTGCGGCACGCCGCGGGCCGGTGAGCGGAGACTGGTCGAGTGGAGCCGGAAACCGAAACCCCGCCGCGCCGAGGTGAGCTGCGCATCTACCTCGGCGCGGCGCCGGGCGTCGGCAAGACCTTCGCCATGCTCGGCGAGGCGCGACGGCGGCTGGAGCGGGGCACGGACGTGGTGATCGGGCTCGTCGAGACGCACGGCCGCAAGAAGACGGCCGAGCTGCTCGACGGGCTCGAGGCGGTGCCCCGGCGCACCAGCGCGCACCGCGGGCGCGAGTTCACCGAGATGGACATCGACGGCCTGCTCGCGCGCAAACCCGAGGTCGCGGTGATCGACGAGCTGGCGCACACCAACGTGCCCGGCTCGCGCAACGAGAAGCGGTGGCAGGACGTCGACGAACTGCTGGACGCCGGGATCGACGTGCTGTCCACGGTCAACGTCCAGCACCTGCAGAGCCTCAACGACGTGGTGCAGCGCATCACCGGCGCCACCCAGTACGAGACCGTGCCGGACGAGGTGGTGCGCCGCGCGGAGCAACTGGAGCTGGTGGACATCACACCCGAGGCGTTGCGGCGGCGCCTGGCGCACGGCAACGTCTACCCGGCCGACCGGATCGACGCCGCGCTGGGAAACTACTTCCGGCCGGGCAACCTCACCGCGTTGCGGGAGCTGGCCCTGCTGTGGGTGGCCGACCAGGTCGACGTGGCGCTGCAGCGCTACCGCGCGGAGCAGAAGATCACCGACACCTGGGAGGCCAGGGAACGCGTGGTCGTCTCGATCACCGGCGGGCCGGAGAGCGAGACGCTGATCCGGCGCGGCAGCCGGATCGCCAACCGGGCCGGCGCGGAGCTGCTGGTGCTGCACATCCTGCGCGGGGACGGGCTGGCCGGGCTGGGGCCGACCGCGGTCGGCCGGTACCGCAAGCTCACCGACGAACTCGGCGCCACCTTCCACACCGTCGTCGGTGACGACGTGCCCAACGCGCTGCTCGACTTCGCGCGCGGGGTGAACGCGACGCAGCTGGTGATCGGCACCTCGCGGCGGTCGCGGGTGGCGCGGCTGTTCGACGAGGGCATCGGCGCGACGGTGGTGCAGCGGTCCGGGTCGATCGACGTGCACATGGTCACCCACGACGAGGCGGGCGGGCGGCTGCGAGCGCGGCTGAGCCGGAGCCCGCTGACGCCGTCGCGGCGGCTGCTGGGCTGGGTTCTCGCGCTGGTAGCGCCCGGTGTGGCCACCACGCTCGGACTGCTGCTGCGCAACCAGGTCGACTTCTCCACCGACGTGGTCGGTTACGTGCTCGCGACCGTGGTGGTCGCGCTGGTCGGCGGCCTCGGCCCGGCGTTGCTGGCGGCGGCGTTCTCCGGTGGCCTGCTGAACTTCTTCTTCACCGAACCGCGGTACCAGCTGACCGTGCAGGAACCGCGGAACGTGGTCACGCTGGTGGCGATGATCGTGGTGGCGATCCTGGTCGCGGCCGTGGTCGACGCGGCGGCCCGGCGGGCGGTCCAGGCGGCGCGGGCGCGCACGGAGGCCTCGCTGCTGGCGTCGTACGCGCGCACGGTGCTGACGCACGCCCAGCCCGTCGACCGGCTGCTGGAGAAGGTGCGGGAGAACTTCGGGCTCACCTCGGTGGCCTTGGTGGAGAAGAAATCCGGGAGCTGGCGGCAGGTGGCCTGCACCGGGACCGACCCGTGCACCCGGCCCGACGACGCGGACGTCGACATCCCGGTGACCCACGAGGTGCACCTGGTGCTGCGCGGGCGGGCGCTGGCCGCGCACGACCGCGGGGTGCTGGAGGCGGCGGCCGGGCAGGCGCTGCTCGCCCTGCGCCAGCAGCGCATGGCGGCCACCGCGGACGAGGCGCAGCGCAAGGCCGAGGCCACCGAGCTGCGGACGGCGTTGCTCTCGGCGGTCGGACACGACCTGCGCACGCCGTTGACCTCGATCAAGGCCGCGGTCGGCAGCCTGCGTGCCTCGGACATCCAGCTGTCCGAAGAGGACACCGGGGAACTGCTGGAAGCGATCGAACTCTCCGCCGACCGGCTCGCGGGCCTGGTGGACAACCTGCTCGACTCCTCACGGCTGGCCACCGGCGCGGTGCGGCCGCACCTGCGCGCGGTCGGCTACGACGAGGTGGTCGCGCTTGCTCTGTCCACAGTGGATGGATCGGCGACGGTACGGGCGGAGGTGCCCGACGACGTGCCGTGGGTGCTCGCCGATCCGGGACTGCTGGAGCGGGTGGTGGCGAACGTGGTGGACAATGCGCTGCGGCACGGCTCGCCGCCGGTCTCGGTGCGGGCGAGCGCACACGCGTCCTATGTGGAGCTTCGTATCGTCGACCACGGGCGGGGGTTGAAGAAGGGCGCCGCCGATTCGGCGTTCGCCCCGTTCCAGCGGCTCGGCGACCGCAACGCCACGACCGGGGTCGGGCTGGGCCTGTCGGTGGCGAAGGGGTTCACCGAGGCGATGGGCGGCACGATCAGGGCGGAGGACACCCCCGGCGGCGGGCTGACCGTGGTGGTGTCCTTGCCGAAGTGGAACGGAGAATCATGAGCGGTTCGGGGGTCCGGGGGTCGTCCCCCGTGCAGACGGCACAGAGCACCGTGCTGGTGGTGGACGACGAGCCGCAGATCGTGCGCGCGCTGCGGATCAACCTGTCCGCGCGCGGGTACAAGGTGATCACCGCGCACGACGGCACCGCCGCGCTGCGCGCGGTCGCCGAGACCAAACCGGACGTGGTGGTCCTCGACCTCGGCCTGCCGGACATGGACGGCACCGAGGTGATCGCCGGGCTGCGCGGCTGGACCACGGTGCCGATCATCGTGCTGTCCGCCCGGGGCGATTCGTCCGACAAGGTGGCCGCGCTGGACGCCGGCGCGGACGACTACGTGACCAAACCGTTCGGCATGGACGAACTGCTGGCGCGGCTTCGCGCGGCGGTCCGGCGCTCCGCGGTGAGCGGGACCGAGGACGGCAGCGCGGTGGTGGAGACGGACGCGTTCACCATCGACCTGGCGGCGAAGAAGGTGCTGCGGGACGGCACCGAGGTGCACCTGACCAAGACCGAGTGGGGCGTGCTGGAGCTGCTGGTCCGGAACCGGGGACGGCTGGTGGCGCAGAAGCAGCTGCTGCATGAGGTCTGGGGACCTTCGTACGACACGGAGTCGCACTACCTGCGGGTGTACGTGGCGCAGCTGCGGCGGAAACTGGAGCGGGAGCCCTCACGGCCGCGGCACCTGCTCACCGAACCCGGCATGGGCTACCGCTTCGAACCGTAGGCGGTGTCACGAATGCGGCTTCGGGGCCAAGACCGCGCGCAGCTCCGTTGAGGGTGGCGGCGGGTGACGGGTGGGCGGATTCGGCCCCCAAAGCCACATTCGTGACATCTGGCTCGCTACTGGGTCGTGCTGCCCGGGTCGCCGGAGCCGGGGGGCGGGTCGACCGGATCGCTGGTGGGCGGGTCCTCGCTGGGCGGGTCCGTCGGTGACGGCGGCTTCGAGGTGCTCGGCGGCAGCTCGCTCGACGGCGGGTCGTCGCTGCTCGGCGGCTTCGGCGGATCACCGGGGCCGGGCGGGTTCCCGGGTGCCGGGGGCGCGGGCGGCGGGGTGACCACCGTGGTGGTCGGGACGCCGTCCGGGCCGGTGGTCACGATGGTCGTCGGCGCGGCGCTCGGCGAGGTGCCGGGCACCGGCACGCCGCTGACCAGCACCGGGTCCTGGTTGACCGGCGGGGGCACCATGGCACCGGGACCGCCGCCGGGGCCGGCTTGCAGCGCGGGCGGCACGTCTTCGGCGGAGCTGGGGCTGGAGAACTGCGCGATGGCGCCGAACGCGGTGGCGAGCGCGAGCCCGCTGGCGGCGAGGATGACGTACCCGGTCCGGTGCAGGCGCCCACCGGGTTCACTGGGCGGGGCGACCACGGCCGGGCGGCTCGGGGAGGACCCCGGCGACTGGGGCATTGGTGGTTCTCCTTGCGATGCGGGGGGTGACCCGGACGAGCACTCCTGCGCCGGATCCGAGGGGACCGTATCACCGTCGGATGACCCTGTGCGAGCGAACCGTCTCCGGTTGTTGACCCAGGGTAGCGGAATGGGATTTGCCGACGTAGGGCACGATGGGTTCGTGAGCGAGGAACAGGAGACCGCGCGCCTGACGGCGTGGGTGCACGGGCGCGTCCAGGGAGTCGGTTTCCGCTGGTGGACGCGCAGTCGCGCGCTCGAACTCGGGCTGGTCGGCAGTGCGGGGAACCTGGCGGACGGTCGTGTCGAGGTGGTAGCGGAGGGTAGGCGAGACCACTGTGAGCGGCTTCTGCTCGCTTTGCGCTCCGGTGAATCACCCGGTCAGGTGGACACCGTGGTCGAACGGTGGAGCCCGCCGCGAGGCGGTCTGAGCGGCTTCGTCGAGCGCTGACGGCCCGCCTCCCCGGTGCCGGGAGGTCACCCAGGTAGCATCGGGCGATTGAACCGAGTCCCCGGCCCCCGCGCCCGGACCGAGAAGGATTGGCCGCGTGCACCTCAAGAGCCTGACGCTCAAGGGCTTCAAGTCCTTCGCTTCGGCGACCACGCTGCGGTTCGAACCCGGCATCACCTGCGTGGTCGGCCCCAACGGCTCCGGCAAGTCCAACGTGCTCGACGCGCTGCGCTGGGTGATGGGCACCCAGGGCGCGAAGGACCTGCGCGGCGGCAAGATGGAGGACGTCATCTTCGCCGGCACCTCCGGCCGCGCCCCGCTCGGGCGCGCCGAGGTCAGCCTGACCATCGACAACTCGGACGGCGCGCTGCCGATCGACTACACCGAGGTCTCGATCACCCGCCGCATGTTCCGCGACGGCGCCAGCGAGTACGAGATCAACGGCAGCACCTGCCGCCTGATGGACGTGCAGGAACTGCTGTCGGACTCCGGTATCGGCCGCGAGATGCACGTGATCGTCGGGCAGGGCCAGCTGGCCCAGATCCTCGAGGCCAAGCCGGAGGAGCGCCGCGCCTTCATCGAAGAGGCGGCCGGGGTGCTCAAGCACCGCAAGCGCAAGGAAAAGGCGCTGCGGAAGCTGAACGCGATGCAGACCAACCTCGACCGCCTCGGCGACCTCACCACCGAGCTGCGCCGCCAGCTCAAGCCGCTGGGCAAGCAGGCCGAGATCGCGCGCAAGGCGCAGTCCGTGCAGTCCGAGCTGCGGGATTCGCGGCTGCGGCTGTTCGCCGACGACCTGGTCACCCAGCGCGCCACGCTGGCCAGGGAAGAGGCCGACGAGAACGCCGCCCGCGCCCGCCGCTCCGAGGTCGAGCAGGCACTGGAAATCGTCACCGCGCAGGAGAACGAGCTGGAAAGCTCGCTCGCCGAGGACGCGCCGCGGCTGACCACGGCCCAGGAGACCTGGTACAAGCTGTCCGCGCTGGCCGAGCGCCTGCGCGGCACGGTCCGGTTGGCGGTCGAGCGGCAGCGGCACCTTTCCGCCGCGCCCGACGCGCATTCCAGCGGCCGTGATCCCGAGGAGCTGCTCGCCGAGGCGGAGCAGGTCGCCGAGCGCGAGCAGGAACTGGCCGAGGCCGTCGAAGAAGCACGCATGCTGCTTTCCGACACCATCCAGCGGCGTGAGCAGCTCGAACACCAGGTGCAGGCGGCCGAGCGCGCGCACATGGCCGCCGTCCGCGCGATAGCCGATCGCCGCGAGGGCCTGGCCAAGCTGACCGGCCAGGTGGAGGCGCTGCGCAGCAAGAACGGCGCCACCTCCGACGAGATCGACCGCCTGACCGTGTCGATCGACGAGGCCAGTGAGCGCGCCGAAATCGCGGCCGAAGAACTCGAACTGACCAAGACCGAGGGCGGCGTCGAGGAATCCGACGACGCCGACCTGCAGGGGCACCACGACCGTGCCGTCGAGGCGAACAACGCGGCGAAGGCCAGGGTCGAGGAACTGGTCAAGGCCGAGCGCGCCACCGAGCGGGAGATCGCTTCGGAGCGGGCGCGCGTCGACGCGTTGTCGATGGGCTTGCGCCGCAAGGACGGCGCCGGCGTGCTGCTCGCCGCGGCGGACCAGTTGCCCGGACTGCTGGGCTCGGTGGCCGCGCTGCTGACCGTGGAGCCGGGGCACGAGGTGGCGCTGGCCGCCGCGCTCGGCCCGGTCGCCGATGCGATCGCGGTGACCGGCGGCGAGGACGCGCTGGCCGCGCTGAAGTTGTTGAAGAGCAACGAATCCGGCCGGGCCGGCATCCTGCTCGGCGGCGACGAGTACACAGTGGACACAGCGGACTGGCCGAGCCTGCCGCCGGGTGCGCGCTGGGCTCGCGAGGTGGTCACCGCGCCGGTCGCGCTGCGCCCGGCCGTGGAACGCGCGCTGGCCCGAGTGGCCATCGTGGACGATCTGGAGACGGCTCGGCGGCTGGTCGCCGTGCAGCCGTCGATCAGCACGGTCACCGCCGACGGCGACGTGTTCGGCTCGCACTGGGCGATGGGTGGCTCGGCTCGCCAGGAGAGCGTGATCGAGGTGCAGGCGGCCGTCGACGAGGCGCAGAACCGCCTGGCCGCCGCGGAACGCACGCTCGAACGCACCGCCGCCGAACTCGAAGGCGCGCGGGCGGAACAGCAGGCGCGGCGCGAGGAAGTCGGTCAGGCGAAGGACGCGCTGGGCGAGGCGAAGGTCCGCCGGGCGCGGTCGTCCGAGCGGCTCAACCGCGTGCAGCAGGCGGCCCGGTCCGCCGAGGCCGAGGTGACCCGCCTGCGCGAGCAGCGCGCGAAGGTGGAGCGCTCTCGGGAGCAAGCGCTTGCGCAACTGGCTGAGCTGGAAGAACGGCTGGACGCCGTCGCCGAGCAACCGGTCGACGAGGACCCCGACACTTCCGAGCGCGACCAGGCGAAGGACGATCTCGCGGCGCTGCGGCAGGAGGAGGTCGAAGCGCGGCTCGCGCTGCGTACCGCCGAGGAGCGCTCACGTGGGTTGGCCGGTAAGGCCGAATCCCTGCGCCGGGCCGCGTTCAACGAGCGGCAGGCCCGGGAGCGCGCGGCCAAGGCGCGTGAAGCCAGGGCTCGCGGGGCGGAAATCGCGGCGGCCGTGGTCGAGGCCGGTGAGTACGCGCTGGACCGGATCGAGGTGTCCGTGCAGCGGGCCGCCGCCGAGCGCGACGAGATCCAGGGCGAGCGGCAGCGGCGCGAAACCATGCTGGCGCAGGTGCGAGGCAAGGCCCGCGAGTTCGCCGGTGAATTGGAGAAGCTGACCGACGCCGTGCACCGGGACGAGGTGCTGCGCGCGGAACAGCGGCTGCGGCTCGAACAGCTGGAAACCAAGATCGCCGAGGACTTCGGCATCGGGCTCGAGGACCTGGTCGCCGAATACGGCCCCGAGGTGCCGGTGCCGCCGAGCGCCGGGGAAGTGGCCGAGTACGAGGCCGCCAAGGAACGCGGTGAGCAGGTCAGCGCACCGCAGCCGATCCCGTTCGACCGGCCGACCCAGCAGCGCCGCGCCAAGCGCGCCGAACGCGACCTGACCCTGCTCGGCAAGGTCAACCCGCTGGCACTGGAGGAGTTCGCCGCGCTGGAGGAGCGCTACAAGTTCCTGTCCACGCAGCTGGAGGACCTCAAGGCCACGCGCAAGGACCTGCTGACGGTGATCAAGGAGGTCGACGACAAGATCCTCGAGGTGTTCAGCACCGCCTACGAGGACGTGGCACGCGAGTTCGAGGTGGTGTTCTCCGTGTTGTTCCCTGGTGGGGACGGGCGGATGGTGCTCACCGAGCCGGACGACCTGCTTGCCACCGGCGTCGACGTCGAGGCGCGGCCCCCCGGCAAGAAGGTCAAGCGGCTTTCGCTGCTCTCGGGCGGGGAGAAGTCCCTGGTCGCGGTGGCCATGCTGGTGGCCATCTTCCGCGCGCGGCCGTCGCCGTTCTACGTGATGGACGAGGTCGAAGCGGCGCTGGACGACACGAACATGCGCCGGCTGATCGGGCTGCTGGAGCAGCTGCGGGAGAGTTCGCAGCTGATCATCATCACCCACCAGAAACCGACCATGGAAATCGCCGACGCGCTGTACGGCGTCAGCATGCAGGGCGACGGCATCACGAAGGTGATCTCGCAGCGCCTGCGCACCGAACCGAAGCCCGCACCGGCTCGGGTGGCGGCTCCCGTGGTGGAGGCCGAGGTGGCGCCTGCTCCGGAACCCGTGCCTGTTCCGGAGGCTGCTGCGCCCGAAGTCGCTGTGCCCGAAGCCGAGGTTGTGCCTGCATCGGAAGCCGTGCCCGAGGGGGCACCGGTGCCGGAGCCCGTCGCCGAAGAGTCGTCGCCCGCCTGACAAACCGCTGGCGGCACCGGCCGGTTTGCGGCACGGTCGGCGCATGACTTCGCTACTGCAGAACGTCGCGATCGATGCGGTCGACGCCTACGAACTGGCCCGCTTCTGGAGCGAGGTGACGGGCTTTCCCCTGCACCCGGAGGACAAACCGGGTGAGGAGGAGACGCAGGTGATGCTCCCGGAGGGGCCGCTGCTGCACTTCAACCAGGTCCCCGAGCCGAAACCCGCGCAGAAGAACCGGATCCACCTGTGCCTGCGCCCGGAAACCTCGCGGGAAGAGGAAACCGAACGCCTGCTGGCGCTGGGCGCCACCCTGGTCGCGGACCGCCGCCAACCCGACGGCTCCGGTTGGGTCGTACTCGCCGACCCGGAAGGCAACGAATTCTGCGTCCTGCGCAGCACAGCCGAACGAGAAGCCCAAGCCGGCTAGGAGGGGCGGGGGACCCCGCGCTGCTTCGCTTCGGGGAGCAGGTGGCAGCCGGTGAACACGCCGATGACCGTGTTCGCCTTCTCGGTGCCGGTGGTCACCAAAAGGTTCGCGGCATAGCCGTCGTGGAGGTTCACGATGTGGAAATCGCCTCTGTCGACGGCCAGGCCCGGTGTGGTGAACCCGTAGGCCGAGGCCACCCGCTTGATGGTCTCCACCGCACGCGGCCACTGGTCCGTCGGGATCACCGCCGGGGTCAGGCTCCCCGGCAGGATTTCGGACATCGCGTCCCAGGCATCCACCTTGCCGAACGCGCCGCACCCCGGGTTGCCGCTGCTCTGGGCGCCGGCTTCCCACGGCGGCAGCCCGAATTCGGTGCTGAGCGCGCTGGTGATCTCCCCTTCCATTTTTTTGTACCGTGCCACGGCTTCGTCGATGTCCGGCCGCTGCATGAGTTCGGCCCACTGCTGTTCGATGGTCATGTCTTCTCTCGAACTGTCGTTGCCGGGGTAGTCGCTTCCGCAGGCGCCGAGGACGAGGGCGCAGGCCACCGCGTTCAGGAGCAGCCGCTTCCTCACTTCGGGATCGCCATTTCGGGGTGGCCGGACACGATGGCGGCCATGTTGTGCTCGCTGGTGGCCAATACCCCGTCGCCGACGGCGTATTCGCTATGCCCGTGCGAACCGATCATCGGACCCAGCGGCCCGTTGTGTGCCTCGGTGGACAGCTGGTTCACCCCGGGCATGTCGCTGACGTGGGGTCCGTACCTGCCGCCATAGGGCACCGCGTCGGCGACGGCGTCGCCTTCCGCGGCCAGGTTGTAGGCGTGGCCTCCGGGAACGTTCAGGTCCCCGCCGTGGAAAATCGGATTGTGCCCGGGTGAGATGCCGGGTGAGCCGAAGAACACCGCGTCGTCGACGCCATGGCTTTGCCCCAGTGCGATTCCGGTGGTGGTGGAGCCGTACGAGTGCCCGAGCGCGGTGAGATGCGGGTCGTCGGGCCGAGCGGCGTTGATGCCTTCCTGGAACCTGGCGAGTTTCTCCGCGCCTTCCTCGGCGGGTGCTCCGGTTATGAGGCCATCCAGATCGTCGGCGCGAGTGGTCGGTGGTTCGTAGCCCAGCCAGGTCACCATCGCCACGGAATCGCCCGCCGTGACGTCTCCGGCCAGCGCGTTGGCGTAGGCGCGCACCTCGGCCATGTCGTTCACGTACCCGGGCATGTTGTGCTGGACGTTCGAGTTCATGCCCGGCGTGAAGACACCGACGTGCTCGGCCTTGTCCACGTCACCGGTGGCGACCGCGGCTTTGGGCCGATCACCGCCCATGTCGAGCGAAAGCAGTTGCCGATCGGGGTGCGGCTGTCCGGTGCGGGGATCGAGCATCATGCGGTCGACCGAATCTAGGCCCGCGAGTTTGTCGTCGATCTTCGTGATTTCCGACTGCAGGACGTTGCGCGTGTTTTGGTGACCAGGCCCGTTGGTGAGCCCGGCCAGTTGCCGCTGCAGATCCGCGCGGGCGCTCTGCAGGCTGGTCCGCTGTTCGCCGACGAGCGCCAAGTTGGCTTCGCTGCGGGCTGATGCCGGGAGGCCGTCGCGATTGCCGACCAGTTCGGGCAGGTCGTGGATCAACCGGCGTTGCTGGTTGGGCGAAAGAGCCGCCCACCAGCCCGCGTTCTGCGCCACGGTCGCCCCGTCCGCCGGCGGGGAAAGGATGGACAAGCCACCGACGGTGAAACCCGCGTCGCCGAAAGCGGCCAGGCCGGTATGCGAATTGTCGTTGCCGGAGGCGTCGATCGTGGTTCCGGTCAGCACCCGGTCGAGGACCGCGCAGCCGTCGGCATCGATGTCCTCCGCCTGCCGGATGACCTGGGCCACGCGATCGGCGAGTTCCGCGGCGGTGCGCTGCCGCTCAGCGGTGACGGCTTCGGCTTGTTCCGGCGGTGTGCCCGCGGGTGGACCCAGATCGGTCACCGAACCGTCAGCCGAAATGGTGAAGTTCTGTTTTTTCGCGATTTGCAGCAATTCCTCACGGCCGTGCACTACGCCCGTAATGGCGTCGCCCACGTCACCGAACGCGCGGCGCGCGGCGCCCAATTCGGCGGCCAGTTCTTCGGTGCCGTCCACCAGTTCGGTCACCCGGCTCAGCGCCACTTCGGCCGCCGGACCGGACCACCCGTCGACACCGGAAACGGTGCGCAACTCGTCGGAAGCGGCGACGAGCTTGAGGTATTCGCCGTTGAGGGTGCCGACCGCGTTCTGGGTCGGCGCGGGGTCCCAGCGCAGGATGTCCGCCCAGCTGACCATCAGACCGGCCGCCGTCCACCGGCGGCTTCGCGCAGGTCCGCCCGCGCGGCCTCGTCGTTCGTCTCGTAGTGCTGTGCCGCCTGGCTGAACGCGCCGGACACCTCGGAGAACCCGTTGACCAGTTCGGCGGTGCGGGTTCGCCAAGTGGTGCGCACGGAATCGACCAGGCCGATGATCCGCGCACCCGGCATACCGGCTTCGCCGCCGGGCAGACTGCCCGCCGCGTCCACCTCGGCGAGGGTGTCCGAAGCACCCCGGGCGGCCCCACCCGCCCGTCGCAAAGCCTCGAGCGCCGCGCTGTATCCGCTCATGACAGTCGCTCCCCTCCCGAAGTAACCGCGACTGTGACGGTACGACGTCGAACGGGTGCTGTCAGCTACGTTGGCCCGGACGGCGGATCGGCGATCGTGACCCGTTTCGGGGCGTCGTTCTGGCAGGATGCCCCGGGTGAGTGAATCTGCGTGGCCTGCGGGTGACCCGCGGCGGTTCTTCGATGCTCCGATAGACGCGGATCAACTGCGTGCCAGTAGTCCCAACATCCATGCCAGGGCGATCGCGTTGCTCGTCGGCGTGGTGGCCGGGGTGGTGGCGATCGCGCTGGGGTGGTGGGCCATCGCGGACGGGCGGTGGTGGTCGGTGGTGCTGGGCGTGCTCGTGCTGATCGCCGGGATCTACGCGATCGTGCGCGGATTGCGCGCCGAGCACGCGGTCAAACCCTTCCGCGGCGGGCAACTCGTGCCGGGGGTGGTGGTGCAGCAGGCCGACGGCAAGGTCGAAATCCTGGTGCTCGGCGACATCTCCCGCGATCCCGTATCGCCGCCGCGCTTCGCGTACCGGCTGATCGCGTTCCGCGCGCGCGAAGGCACGCAGTTCGTGCCGGGGCAGTGGGTGCCGTGCGTGATGCACGGGTTCGTCGGCCCCGGCCGCCGGGACACCTGGTGGAACTTCGAGGCTTCCCCGGTTTCGTGGGCCACGGCCGACGCATCGGTGCTCGAAAGCGCGGACCGGATGATCCCCGAGGCCGAATGGAACCAGTTGCTCGCGGGCGCGGAGCGGATCACCGAACTGCGCCGCCGGGCCAGCAGGCTCCTGCTGATCCCCGACGCCGAACTGCCCGACGGCCTGCGCCGCCCGCCGAGCCGGATCGGGGTGCCGGTGGAGTGGCAGGAAACGGGCCGCGCCCGGTTCGTCGGCTCGCTCTCGGACCGCGTCCACCCCGCGCTGCCCTGACTCCGGGTCCCGATGTCACGAATGTGGCTTTCGAGCCGCGATGTAACAGTGCGCAGCTCCGCTGAGGGTGGTGGCGGGCGACGGGAGGGCGTCCCGAAAGCCACATTCGTGACCTAGACGGATTCCTTGGCCGAGGTGGCTTCCGTGGACTTCGGGTCCGGGGTGGCGTGCCGCAGCGAGAGCAGGCCGCCGACCACCAGGGTGATGATCACCCCGGCCAGCGTGTACCACGGGAACGCCAGCGCCACGTTGCTCCCCGCCGCCTTCGAGAAGTCGATGCCGAGCAGCGTGCCGCTCGCCTTGTCGAACTTCACGCCGAGGATCACGAACGCCATCACCACCACGGTCACCACGAACGCGACGATCGCGTCGGGCTGGCGTGCCTTCTTGAACAGCAGCCCGAGCAGGAACGCGCCGAGCAGCGCGCCGTAGGTGTAGCCGGTGATGCCCAGCGCCTGCACGACGATCGGGTCGCTGGTCGAGGTGAACGAGGCGAAGAAACCGGCGAACACGATCAGGATCCCGGCCCAGATGATCGTCCAGATGCGCCCCTGCTTCAAACGGTCCACATCGGACAGTTGCCTGCCGATCACGCGCTCGTACACGTCGGTCACCGTCGAGGACGCCAGCGCGCCGAGTGAGGAACTCAGTGCGGCGGCGAGGATTCCGGCGATCACGAAACCGGACAACCCGCTCGGCAGTTCGGTCACGATGAAGTTCGCGAACAATTCGTCATTGGTGTTCAGCCCCAGCTGCTTGACCGGGTCGAGTCCGTTGTAGAACGCCCACAGCATCACGCCGATGAACAGGAACAGCGCGAACTGGAGGAAGACCACCACACCGGAGGCGATCAGCGCCTTCTGCGCCGCGCGCAGGTCGTTGGTGGCCTGCAGCCGCTGCACGATCAGCTGGTCCGAACCGTGCGAGGCCATCGACAGCACCGCGCCACCGATCACCGCGGTGATGATCGCGTACGGCCCGGTCAGCGGGTTCGACGAGAAGTCGAGCAACTGGAACTTGTTGGCGTCCACCGCCTTCGAGAACCAGCCGTCGGGCAGGTTCGCCGCCAGCACCCAGATCACCACGACGCCGCCGAGCACGTACCAGAGCATCTGGATCGCGTCGACCCAGACCACGGCCCGCACGCCGCCGAAGAAGCTGTAGATCACCATCGCGATGCCCAGCGCGACCACGATCGCCCAGTACGACACGGTCAGGCCGTACGCGCCGAGCACCACCTTGACCGGGATCGCCGTGGCGAACAACCGGATCCCGTCGGCCGCGGTGCGGGTGAGCAGGAAGGTCACCGAGGCGGTGCCCTGCAACCCGCTGCCGAACCGCTTGCCCAGGAAGGCGTACGCGGTCACCAGGTTGCCTGCCACGTACCGCGGCAACAGCACGAACGAAACCACGATGCGGCCGAGGATGTAGCCGATCGCCAGTGACAAATAGGTCATCCCGCCCGCACCGGGCGTGGCTATGTAGGCGACCGTGGGCACCGAGAGCACGGTCAGCGTCGACGTTTCCGCCGACACCACCGAAAGGCACGCCACCCACCACGAGATCTTGCCCTCGCCGACGAAATAGTCGTTACCGGACTTCTGCCGGCCGCCGATCACGATGCCGAGTACCGGCATCCCCACCAGAAAGATCGCGATTATCGCGAGGTCGACTGCACGCATTGACATCTCCTACCGTGTTTTTCCCCGGGGCGCCATACGCAAACGGGTAATGGCCGCGGGCAAGGGGGGCGGGAGCACCGCCGGGTGCGCGCCGGGGGTGATGCTGCCGAGCAGCCGCGGACCGGCGGCGCCGGTGGCGCTCGGCAGGTTGGCCGGTTGCCCGTGCCAGGTCAGCCAGCCCAGCAACGCGGTCAGGTAGGCCTCTTTCGCCGCTCGTGGCAGGCCGAGGTCGTCACTGGTGCGCAGCGCGGCCCCGGTCAGCCGGGCGCCGAGTGCGTGCATCAGCACCGGGTTTTCCACGCCACCACCGGAAGCGACCACGGTGCCCGCGCCGTGGCGGGCGCATTCGGCGGCGATGGTGGCGGCGGTCAGCTCGGTCAGGGTGGCGAGCAGGTCTTCTCCGGCGAGTTCGAGCCCGCTCATCTGCGTACGCAGGTAATCGCGGTGGAAGTGCTCCTTGCCGGTGCTTTTCGGTGGCGGCGCGGTGTAGTACGGATCGGCCAGCAGGCGTTCCAGCAGTCCGGAGTGGACCCGTCCGGCCGCGGCGAGCGCGCCGCCGAGGTCGCTGCGCTGCCTGCCTCCGGTGATGTCGTGGGAGGCCAGGTCGAGCAGCGCGTTCCCCGGACCGGTGTCGTAGGCCACGGCGTCGGCGCCCGAGCGGACCACGGTGATGTTGGCGATGCCGCCGATGTTCAGCCCCACCGCGGGCGCGCCGGTGTCCTCGGCGAGACCGCGCAACCACAGCTGGTCGAGCGTGCTGGCCAGCGGCGCGCCGTGCCCGCCCGCCGCGACGTCGCGCGCCCGCAGGTCGGCCACCACCGGCAGGCCGGTGCGTTCGGCGATCCACGCGGACCTGCCGAGTTGCAGGGTGCCGCGGGCGCGGCCGTCCTCGACCCAGTGGAACACCGTCTGCCCGAGCGAGGCGACCAGGTCGGCGCCACCGGCCAGGTCGACGCCGGTGGCGGCCGCTTCGCCGAACGACTGGCCGACGAGCGTGTCCAGCCGGGTCAGTTCCTCGGCGGTGCACGGGTTCGGCGGCAGCGCGGCGAGCAGCCGTTCGCGCAGTTCGTCCGGATACGGCAGTTCCGCCTCGGCGAGTGGGGTCAGCACCACCTCGCCGCCCTCGGCGGACAACCGGGCGGCGGCCACGTCGATGCCATCGATCGACGTGCCCGAGATGAGCCCCACGACGGTGAGGGGCTCGCCAGAACGAGCAGTCACGGAGAGGTGGTCTAGTCCTCGGCGAGGGCGGGACGCAAGCGCAATCGTTGCTTCTTGTCCAAACCGAGTTCACCTCGGTGGATGTTTGCCCTGGGTGCGGGGGCGGATCGGCCGGACCGGCGCCGGATGCGAGGATGGCCGCGTGTCGAGCAACCTCTGGTTCTGGATCATCGTCGTAGCCGTCGTGGTGCTGGTGGTGGCCCTGGTCGCGGGGCTGGTCATCGCGCGCAAGCGCAAGATCAGCCTGGCCGCGGACCGGGCCGCCGAGAAGGCCAAAGAGGTCAAGCCCAAGGGGGGCGGGTACCAGGCGGGCGGCGGTATCGCGCTGGCTCCGGGCGGGGAAAAGACCGAAGAACCGGTGCACCCGGCGGGGGAGCGCACCGAGGTCGACGGCCAGCCGGGCGTCGGTGACGACGCTTCGGTGCCGCGGGACGCGCCGCGGCGCGGGATCGTCGACGTGGTCCTGCCCGACGAACCCGTGGCGCCGGAAAAGCCCGAGGTCAAGCCCGAGCCGGTACCCGAGCCCGCACCCACGCCTGAGCCTGAGCCGGTCGAGGAGATCGCCCCGGCCGGCGGCCGGATCGAGCGGCTGCGCGGCCGCCTGTCGAAGTCGCGCTCGGCCTTCGGCCAGAGCCTGCTCGGCCTGCTCGGTGCCGGTGACCTGGACGAGGACTCCTGGCAGGACGTGGAGGACACGCTGCTGGTCGCCGACCTCGGCGCGGCGACCACCACGGAGATCGTCGAGAAGCTGCGCGCGGAGCTGTCCGTGCGCGCGGTCCGCACCTCCGAAGAGGCCAGGACCGTGTTGCGCGAGGTGCTGATCGGCGCGCTGAAGACCGAGGGCGACCGCGCGGTCCGCGCGCTGCCGCACGGCACCGGTGACGACAAGAAGCCCGCGGTGGTGCTGATCGCCGGGGTCAACGGCACCGGGAAGACCACCACCACCGGCAAGCTCGCCCGGGTGCTGGTGGCGCAGGGCCGTCACGTGCTGCTCGGCGCGGCCGACACCTTCCGCGCCGCCGCCGCCGACCAGTTGCAGACCTGGGCCGACCGCGTCGGCGCCGAGGTGGTCCGCGGCAAGGAAGGCGCCGACCCGGCCGCGGTCGCCTTCGACGCGGTCAAGCGCGGTACCGAGGCCGGCGTGGACGCGGTGCTGATCGACACCGCCGGCCGCCTGCACACCAAGACCGGCCTGATGGACGAGCTGGGCAAGGTCAAGCGGGTGGTGGAGAAGCAGGCCAAGGTGGACGAGGTGCTGCTCGTGCTCGACGCCACCACCGGGCAGAACGGGCTGATGCAGGCCCGCGTGTTCGCCGAGGTGGTGTCCGTGACCGGCATCGTGCTGACCAAGCTGGACGGCACGGCCAAGGGCGGCATCGTCTTCCAGGTGCAGCGCGAGCTGGGCGTGCCGGTCAAGCTGGTCGGCCTCGGTGAAGGCGCGGACGACCTGGCGCCGTTCGAGGCCGGTGCCTTCGTCGACGCCCTGCTCGGCTGAAAAATCAGGTGCCCCGGCCCCCGTGGCCGGGGCAGGATGTCCCGCATGCCTGGTTGACGCACTTCCCGTGCCCCGCCTCTTCGAACGGTTCGCCGCATTCCGCAACCGCTTCGAGGAGGACTTCACCATGAACATCACCCTGCGCCGGATCACCGCCGAAGACGCCGCTCGCGTCCGCGAGATCCTGTCCACCCCCGAGGTCGCCGCCTGGTGGGGCGATCCGGACACCGAGACCGCCGAACTGGTCGCGCCCGAGGACCCGGACACCACCTCGTACGCCATCGAGTTCGAGGGCACCGTGGTCGGGCTCATCCAGGGCTCGGAAGAGACGACCCCGGCCTACCGGCACGCGGGCATCGATCTCGCGGTGCACCCGGACTGGCACGGCCGCGGCATCGGCACAGCCGCGATCCACCGGCTGGCCACGCACTTCATCGAAGAACGCGGCCACCACCGGCTGACCATCGACCCCGCCGCGGAGAACGCACGGGCGATCTCGGTCTACGCCAAGCTCGGTTTCAAACCGGTCGGCGTGCTGCGGCAGTACGAGCAGCGCCGGGACGGCACCTGGCGCGACGGCCTGCTGATGGAACTGCTGGCCGGCGAACTCACGAAGCCGTGATCCGCTCGGACAGCTCCTTCGCCACCCGCTGAACCACGGGCGCGATGCGGGACACCGTCTCCTTGGTGAGCCTGCCTTCCGGGCCGGACACCGAGACCGCGGCCGGGGTCGGCGTGCCGGTGAGGGCGACGGCCACGCACCGCACGCCGATCTCCTGCTCGCTCTCGTCCAGCGCGTAGCCCTGCTCGGCCACCTCCCGCAGGTGGTCGAGCAGGGTGTCCGGGTCGGTGATGGTGTGCGTGGTGTACGCGGGCGTCCCGGTGCGGGTGAGCAGCGCGCGGGTCTCGTCGGCGGGCAGCCGCGCGAGCATCGCCTTGCCGACGCCGGTGCCGTGCGGCAGCAGCCGCCTGCCCACCTCGGTGAACATGCGCATCGAGTGCTTCGACGGGACCTGGGCGACGTAGACGACCTCGTCGCGTTCGAGGATCGCCAGGTTCGCCGTCTCGCCGGTCTCCTCGACCAGTTCCGCGAGCAGCGGCCGGGTCGAGGTGCCGAACTGCACCCCCGCGTGTTCACCCAGCCGGATGAGCCGGGCGCCCAGCGCGTACCGGCGATTGGTGTGCTGCCGGACGTAACCGAGGTCGAGCAGGGTCCGGATCAGCCGGTGGATCGTGGGCATCGGCAGGCCGGAGAGGGTGGCCAGCTCGGAGAGACTTGCCTCACCCCCGGCGTCGGCCAGGCGTTCCAGCAGCTCAAAGGCCCGCTCCAGCGACTGCACGCTGCCCGGCCTGCGTTGAGTTTCCGCCATGCAGAAACTATAGTCCGCGAAATAGAAAACGTCTCCCAGTTGGGGTGTTCACACATGTCTGAAGTTCGTGTCCTCGGAGATTCCGTCGAAGGCAGCGACGAGATCTTGACGCCCGAGGCGCTGGAGTTCCTCGCCGGTCTGCACTCCGCGTTCGCCGCCCGCCGGGACGAGCTGCTCGAAGCTCGCCGTGCCCGCCGCGAGGAAGCCGCGCGCACCGGGAAGCTCGACTTCCTGCCGGAGACCCAGCAGGTGCGCGAGTCGGAGTGGAAGGTGGCCGACGCGCCGCCCGCGCTGCGTGACCGGCGGGTGGAGATCACCGGGCCGACCGACCGCAAGATGACCATCAACGCGCTGAACTCCGGGGCCAAGGTCTGGCTGGCCGACCTGGAGGACGCCAACACGCCGCACTGGCGCAACGTGGTCGGCGGGCAGCTCAACCTGCGTGACGCCGTCCGCGGCGACATCTCGCTGACCACGCCGGAGGGCAAGAGCTACCAGCTGCGCGACGACGTCGAGCACGCCACCATCGTGGTCCGCCCGCGTGGCTGGCACCTCGACGAGCGCAACCTGGAGTTCGACGGCCGTGCCGGGGTGGGCGCGCTGGTCGACTTCGGCCTGCACTTCTTCCACAACGTGCGTGCCCTGCTCGCCTCCGACAAGGGCCCGTACTTCTACCTGCCGAAGATGGAAAGCCACCTCGAAGCGCGCCTGTGGAACGACGTGTTCACGCACGCGCAGAAGGAGCTGGGCATCCCGCACGGCACCATCCGCGCCACCGTGCTGATCGAGACCATCCCGGCGGCGTTCGAGATGGAGGAGATCCTCTACGAGCTGCGCGAACACGCCTCCGGGCTGAACGCGGGCCGCTGGGACTACCTGTTCAGCGTGATCAAGTACTTCCGCGACGCCGGTGAGAAGTTCGTGCTGCCGGACCGCAACAGCGTCACCATGACCGCGCCGTTCATGCGGGCCTACACCGAGCTGCTGGTGCGCACCTGCCACAAGCGCGGCGCGTTCGCGATCGGCGGCATGGCCGCGTTCATCCCGAGCAAGGACCCGGAGGTCGCGGAGAACGCGTCGAAGAAGGTCCACGCCGACAAGGCACGCGAGGCGGGCGACGGGTTCGACGGCTCGTGGGTGGCGCACCCCGGCATGGTCGGGCTGTGCAAGGAGGAGTTCGACAAGGTGCTCGGCGACAAGCCGAACCAGCTCGAGCGCACCCGTGACGAGGTGAGCGTGACCGCCGAGCAGTTGCTCGACGTGGCGTCCACCGAGGGCGGCGCGACCGCGGCCGGCCTGCGTGGCGCGGTCGACGTCGGCGTCCGCTACATCGCCTCCTGGCTGAGCGGGAACGGTGCCGCGGCGATCCACAACCTGATGGAGGACGCGGCGACCGCGGAGATCTCGCGTTCGCAGATCTGGCAGTGGGTGCGCAACGGCACCGAGCTGGACAACGGGCAGAAGGTGACCCGTGAGCTGGTGCGCGAGGTGCTCGCCGAGGTGCGCCAGGAGCTGACCGGGACGGTCCAGGACGACCTGCTCGAGCCGGCGGTCGAACTGTTCGAAGAGGTCGCGCTGGCCGACGAGTTCGTCGACTTCCTGACCCTGCCCGCCTACGAGCGGATCAAGTAACGCGATGGCACCGGGTCGGCTCACCGAGGACGTCTACGCGCACATCGACGCCCGCCTCGCCGAGGTGGACGCCCGCGTCGCCGGGCTGTACCCCGGTGAGCCACCCGGTCGTCAGCCGGTGCACACGGTCTACGTGCCGGCCGGCCGGTTCCACGCGGAACTGGCCGGGCGGTGGGGCACGCAGGCCGCCGCCGCGCTGGCGGAGCACGGTCCACTTGAGACGGATGACGCGGTCGCGGACCGCGTGCGCGCGAAACTCGCCGCGGAACCGATCGAGGACCTGCGGATCGACTTCGAGGACGGCTATGGCCGTCCGGACGACGACACCGAGGACGCCGACGCGGTCTCGGCCGGTGCCGCGCTGGCGGAGTCGGTGGCGGGCGGCCACGCGCCGCCGTTCACCGGCATCCGGTTCAAGAGCTTCGAACAGCCGACGCGGCGGCGTGGCATCCGCACGCTGGACCTGTTCCTGAGCGGGCTGCTCGGTGGCGGTGGCCTGCCCGGCGGGTTCGTGGTGACGCTGCCGAAGGTCACCGCGGTCGAGCAGGTGGAAGCCTGCGCGGCGGTGCTCGAGCAGTTGGAGGCCGCGTACGGACTGGCCGCCGGTGCGCTGCGCTTCGAGGTGCAGGTGGAGACGGCGCAGTCGATCCTCAGCGAGGACGGCACGGTCGCCGTCGCCCGGATCGTCCAGGCGGGTGGCGGGCGGATCGGCGGGCTGCACTACGGCACCTACGACTACAGCGCCGGGCTCGGGATCAGCGCCGAGTACCAGAGCATGGAGCACCCGGCGGCGGACTTCGCCAAGGCGTTCATGCAGGTCGCGGCCGCCGGAACGGGCGTGCGCCTGTCGGACGGCTCGACGAACAAGCTGCCGGTCGGGGACACCCCGGCCGTGCGTGCCGCGTGGCGCGAGCACGCGCGGTTGATCCGGCGATCCCTGGAACGTGGGTTCTACCAGGGCTGGGACCTGCACCCGCACCAGTTGCCGAGCCGGTACGCGGCCACGTACGAGTTCTTCCGCGCGGGCTTCGAACCGGCGGCGGACCGGCTGCGCGCCTACGCCTCGAAGGCCGAAGGCGGCTTCCTCGACGAACCGGCGACCGCGCAGGCACTGGCCGCCTACCTCTGCCGAGGCCTGGACTGCGGTGCTCTGACCGCCGCCGACCTGCCGGACCTGGACCGAGCGACCCTGGACCGGTACGTCCGCCGGGCTTGACATGGGCACCGGGGTGTCAGCCGCTGATGCGCAGGGCCAGGTAGACGTCGACCTGGTTGGTGAAGTCGGTGAGGTCCAGGCCCAGGAGTTCCCCGGCGCGGCCGATCCGGTAGCGCAGGGTGTTCACGTGGATGTGCAGGGCTTTCGCGGCCACCGCCGGTGAGCCGGAGGATTCGAGGAACACCCGCACGGTGCGCACGAGGTCGCTGTGCTGCGCGGCGTCGTAGTCCAGCAGCGGGCCGAGCACCCGCCGCCGCAGTGCGGTGCGCAGTTCGTCCGACACCCCGGCCAGCACCAGCCGGTGCACGCCGATCTCCGCACCCGGCACCACGGCGATGCGTTCGTCCCGTCCGGCGCCGACTTCCAGCGCGTGCACGGCTTCCTCCAGCGCACCCCGGACCCCGGTCAGCGCCGCCGGGCCGCCGATGCTCACCAGCACCCGGTCCGCGGTCAACGCGGGTTCCACTATGGACAAAGCGCGGGTGGCGGCCGACGGCCAGTCGTCCGGCCAGCCCTCCGCCGCGACCAGCGCGCACGCGCTTCCGCCGAACCGTCCACGCAGGACGCGCACCGGGTAACCGGCGAGCAGTTCGTCGAGCAGGTCGCCCTCGACGCCCCCGGCGCGGGCGAGCACCACGCGGACCGGCGTGTCCGGCGGCCAGCCCGCCGAGGCGAAGGACTCGCCGAGATCCCCGCCTTCGGC
Organism: Saccharothrix sp. AJ9571; assembly: GCF_021725495.1. Lineage (NCBI taxonomy): Bacteria > Bacillati > Actinomycetota > Actinomycetes > Pseudonocardiales > Pseudonocardiaceae > Saccharothrix > Saccharothrix sp. AJ9571. The sequence continues at coordinate 4,470,060 of NZ_CP091382.1, forward strand.
CAATACCCGGAAGAGTGATCTTTCGACCTCGTGCTGCCGGACCGAACCCCGGTGCCTGCCGACCAGGGTGGCGACTTCGGCCGCGATCTCGTGCTGTTCGTTGGTCCAGTTCGCCGAGCCGCCGACCACCAGCGCCCACGGCACGGTGAACCCCTCGCCCGCGGGCAGCACGGCGTGCCTGCCGTCGACCGCCGTGCCCATGCTGAACGCGGCGGCCAGCGGCTCGGCCTCGGGCAGCAGCAACCCGGTGCTCGCCACCACCCGCCCGGTCCCGGCCAGCACCCAGCACGGCAGGCCGAGCTCGGCGGAACCGAGCCGCAGCAGTTCCGGCAGCGGGAGGTCCGCCGCGTGGGCGGGCAACCGGCCGGCCGGGGCGTCGCGGCCGGCGGCCAGCGCCAGCACCACCCGTTCGACGATCACCGCGAACGACAGGTCGGGCGGCACTTCGAGCAGCGGGATGCGGTGGCGTTCGCACGCCCGGACCAGGTCTTCGGGGATGCCGCCGGAGTCCGCGCCCGACGCGGCCAGCGCGGCGGTGCCCGCGCGGGCCAGCGCCGCCACGAACGGCTCGGCGTCCCCCGGACCGCGCCACCACAGCAGCCCGGTGAGCACCAGTTCACCCGCCGAGAGGTACCGGCTGGGGTCCGGCAGCTCGGTGCCGTACACCCTGGTGACCCGCCGGTCGAGCAGGTCGCCGCCGCCACGCAGGCGCAGGCGCAGCTCCGGCAACTCCAGCAGAGTTTTCACCACGGTCATAGGCTTTGTAGAAAACCACAACACGGGGGTGTCGCGCTCAGGGAGTTTCGTGTCCGGCCACCGTTGCAGGCGCGGGGTACCCGCTGTCTACTGGGGTATCCACCAGGAAAGGGACGGGGTAGAAGTGGAATTCCTGCGGCCGGCCACCTTGCCGGAAGCGCTCTCGGTGAAGGCCGAGCGGCCCGGCGCGGTGCCGATCGCCGGGGGCACGGACGTGATGGTCGAGCTGAACTTCGACCACCGCAGGCCCGAGGCGCTGCTCGACCTGACCGGGATCGCCGAACTGGCCGAGTGGAACGCGGAGGACGGCACCATCCGGCTCGGCGCGGGCGTGCCCTACACACGGCTGATCGAGCAGCTCGGCCAGCGGCTGCCCGGGCTGGCGATGGCCGCGCGGACGGTCGGTTCGCCGCAGATCCGCAACCGCGGCACGGTCGGCGGGAATCTGGGTGCCGCTTCGCCCGCCGGGGACACCCACCCGGTGCTGCTGGCCACCGGCGCCACCATCGAGGTGGCCTCCGTGCGCGGCACCCGGACGATCGCCGCCGAGGACTTCTACCTCGGGGTGAAGCGCAACGCCCTCGGACCCGACGAGCTGATCACCGCGGTGAATCTCCCCGAAGCCAAGGCGCCGCAGCAGTTCTCGAAGATCGGCACGCGCAACGCGATGGTGATCGCGGTGTGCTCGTTCGGCCTCGCGCTGCACCCGGAGCAGGGACGCGTCGGCGCGGCGATCGGATCGGCGGCGCCCACCCCACGCCGCAGCCGGGCCGCCGAGGACTTCCTCTCCGGCGAGCTGACCGACGCCGGTTTGTGGGAAACACCCGAACCGCTGCGGGATTCGGTGTGCCGCCGGTTCGGCGAGCTGGTGGCCGAGGGCACCGAACCGATCGACGACGTCCGCGGCAGCGCGGCGTACCGCAAGCACGCCCTGTCCGTGCTCGCCCGCCGCACGCTGGGCTGGGCCTGGCAGGAGTACCGAGCAGGGGAGCGTTCATGCGCGTGAACATGACCGTCAACGGCGAACAACGCCAGGCCGACGACGTCTGGGAAGGCGAAAGCCTGCTGTACGTGCTGCGGGAGCGCTTGGGCCTCCCGGGCTCGAAGAACGCCTGTGAGCAGGGCGAATGCGGCTCGTGCACGGTGTACCTGGACGCGGTGCCGGTGTGCGCCTGCCTGGTCGCGGCCGGGCAGGCCGAGGGTCGTGAGGTCCGCACGGTGGAGGGCCTCGCCGACAAGGGGCAGCAAGCGCCGCGAAGCGGCTCCGTTGAGGGTGGTAGTGGGCCGGCGGGCGGGCTCCATCCGGTCCAGCAGTCCTTTGTGGACGCGGGCGCGGTCCAGTGCGGGTTCTGCACGCCCGGGCTGGTGGTGGCCGCGCACGACCTGCTCGACCGCGTGCCCGAGCCGAGCGACGAGGAGATCCGCGAGGCGCTGGCCGGGAACCTCTGCCGCTGCACCGGGTACGAAAAGATCCTGGACGCGGTGAAGCTGGCCGCGACGCGAGGGGCGGACGCATGAGCCGGATCGCGATCGAGGGTGTCGCGGTGTCCACTGTGGATGACGCGGGTACCGAGCACCTCGACGGTCACGTGGTCGTCGAGAACGAGCTGATCACCGCGGTGGGGCCGGGAGCGGCACCCGACGGCGACTACGACGAGCGCCTCGACCTCGGTGGCGCCGGACTGGTCACGCCCGGTCTGGTGAACACCCACCACCACCTCTACCAGTGGGCCACGCGCGGGTACGCCGTCGATTCGACGCTGTTCGAGTGGCTGGTCGAGCTGTACCCGATCTGGGGCCGCCTCGACGCCGACCTCACCCACGCCGCCGCGACCGCCGGGCTGGCCAAGCTCGCGCTGTCCGGCTGCACCACGGTCGCCGACCACCACTACGTCTTCCCGGCCGACGCCGGTGACCAGGTGGAGGCGCTGGTCGCGGCCACCGGCCGGATCGGGGTGCGCAGCCACATCGTGCGCGGTTCGATGGACCGCGGCGAATCCGACGGCGGGCTGCCGCCGGACAACCTGGTCGAGGACACCGAGGCCGCGCTGCTCGGCACCGAGCAGGCGATCGACCGGCACCACGACACCTCGAAGAACGCGCACATCCGCATCGCGGCCGGGCCGTGCTCGCCGTTCACGGTCAGCCGCGCCCTGATGACCGGGGCCGCGGAACTGGCCCGCCGCAAGGGTGTCCGGCTGCACACCCACCTCGCCGAGACGATCGACGAGGAGGAGCAGTGCCTGGCCGAAGAGGGTTGCACCCCGGCCGAGTACGCGGACGACATGGGTTGGCTCGGCGACGACGTCTGGCTCGCGCACACCGTGCACCTGGCGCCGGAGGCCATCAGGCGGATGGGCGAGACCCGCACCGGCTCGGCGCACTGCCCCACGTCCAACGGCCGCCTCGGCACCGGCATCGCGCCGGTCCGGGACCTGCTCGACGCGGGTGCGCCGGTCGGCCTCGGCGTGGACGGCGCGGCGTCCAATGAGGACGGTGGGCTGGGCATCGAACTGCACGCGGCGCTGTTGCAGGCGCGCCAGCGCGGCGGGCCCCAGGCGCTGTCGGTGCGCGAGGCGCTCTGGCTCGGCACGATGGGGGGCGCGCGCTGCCTCGGGCGGGAGTCGGAAATCGGCTCGATCGAGCCCGGCAAGCTCGCCGACCTGGTGATCTGGGACCTCGGCGGCCTGGACTACGCCGGAATCGCCGATCCGGTGGCGTCGCTGGTGCTGGGCACCACGCCGACCCCGCACCGCGTGTTCGTCGGCGGGAAGACCGTGGTCTCCGGAGGCGCGCTGCGGACCGCCGACACCGCGGCGATCGCCGGTGAGCTGCGCAAGGCGAGCGCCCGGCTGCGGGAGGCACGATGAGCACCACCACCACCACCACCACCGAGGTGAGCACCGCGGGCGGCATCGGCACCAGCCCGCAGCGGCCGGACGGCACGGTCAAGGTGCGCGGGGAGTTCGCCTACTCGTCGGACCTGTGGCACGAGGACATGCTGTGGGGCGCCACGCTGCGCAGCCCGCACCCGTACGCGCGCATCCGCGGGCTCGAGATCGGCGAGGCGCTGGCGGTGCCCGGGGTCTACGCGGTGCTGACCCACGAGGACGTGCCGGGCAGCAACGCCTACGGCCTGGAGCACCTCGACCAGCCGGTGCTCGCCGTGGACGTCGTGCGCTACCAGGGGGAACCGGTCGCCGTGGTGGCCGCGGACCACCCCGAGACGGCTCGCCGCGCGATGGACCGGATCAAGGTCGACTACGAAGTGCTGGAGCCGGTCACCGACGCGGAGACCGCGGTCGATGGCGTGGGCCCGAGGCTGCATCCGGGCGGGAACGTGGTGCGCCACGTGCCGATCCGCCGCGGGGACCAGGCCGCCGAAGCGGCGGTGGTGGTCAGCGGGACCTACGAGGTCGGCATGCAGGACCAGGCGTTCCTCGGGCCGGAAAGCGGGCTCGCGGTGCCCGCCGAGGACGGCGGGATCGACCTGTTCGTGGCCACCCAGTGGCTGCACGTGGACCAGCAGCAGATCGTCGCGGCGCTCGGCCTGCCGCCGGAGAAGGTGCGGCTGACCCTGGGCGGGGTCGGCGGGGCGTTCGGCGGACGCGAGGACCTGTCGATCCAGGTGCACGCCTGCCTGCTCGCGCTGCACACCGGCAAGCCGGTGAAGATGGTCTACAACCGCGAGGAGTCGTTCTACGGTCACGTGCACCGGCATCCCGCGCGGATGTACTACGAGCACGGCGCCGACTCGGACGGGAAGCTGGTCTACGTCCGGGCGAAGCTGTACCTCGACGGCGGGGCCTACGCGTCGTCGACCGGTGCCGTGGTGGCGAACGCGGCGACGCTCGGCGTCGGGCCGTACGACGTGCCGAACGTGACCATCGACTGCTGGGGTGCGTACACGAACAACCCGCCGTGCGGTGCCATGCGTGGCTTCGGGGCCGTGCAGGCGGCCTTCGCGTATGAGTCGCAAATGGACAAACTCGCCGAGGCGTGCGGGCTGGACCCGGTCGAGGTGCGCGTCCGCAACGCGATGAGCGAGGGCTCGGTGATGCCGACCGGGCAGGTGGTCGACTCCGCGGCGCCGGTGGCGGAGCTGCTGGACCGGGTGCGCCGCAAACCGTTGCCCGTGCAGCGCGATTTCGATCTGCGGCACATGCCCGGCGGGGTGTCGAACACGACCCACGGCGAGGGCGTGGTGCGCGGGGTCGGCTACGGCGTCGGCATCAAGAACATCTGCTTCTCCGAGGGGTTCGACGACTACTCGACCGCGCGGGTGCGGCTGGAGGTGGTCGGCGGGGAAGCCGCGGCGACGGTGCAGACCGCCGCCTGCGAGGTGGGGCAGGGCCTGGTCACCGTGCTGCAGCAGATCGTGCGCACCGAGCTGGGTGTGGACCAGGTGACCGTGCTGCCGATGGACACCACGATCGGCAACGCGGGCTCGACCTCGGCTTCGCGGCAGACCTACGTGACCGGTGGTGCCGTGCGGGCGGCCTGCCTGGCGGTGCGGGCCGCCCTGCACAAGCGCGTGGCGACGCCGCTGGCCGCCGACGTCAGCCTGGCGCAGGCGCTCGGGGACACGGTGCTCGAGGAGACCGTCGAATGGCGGCACCGGCCGACCACGGGGCTGGACCCGGCGACCGGCGAAGGCACCGCGCACGTGCAGTACGGCTTCGCCGCGCACCGGGCGGTCGTCGACGTGGACACCGAACTGGGGCTGGTGAAGGTGGTCGCGCTGGACTGCGCGCAGGACGTCGGGCGGGCGCTCAACCCGCAGGCCGTGCTCGGCCAGATCCAGGGCGGTTCGGCGCAGGGTCTCGGGTTGGCGGTGATGGAGGAAATCCTCGTCAGCGGCGGCAAGGTGCGCAACCCGTCGTTCACCGACTACCTGATCCCGACCGTGCTGGACATGCCGCCGATGTCGATCGACGTGCTGGAACGGGCCGACCCGCACGCGCCGTACGGGCTGCGGGGAGTGGGGGAGCCGCCGACCATCTCGTCGACCCCGGCGATTGTTGCGGCCATCCGGGCTGCGACGGGGGTTGCGTTGAGCCGGGTGCCGGTTCGGCCGGAGCATTTGACGGTTGATCGGGTTGGGGGCTTGGGGGTTCAGGGGCTTGGGGCTTAGGGGGCCACCCCGGTTTTTTAGTGTGACTACGGCGAAGACCTCGATGTCAAGGCGGGAAAGATGCCTTGACATCGAGGTCTTCGCCGTGTTTTTGGCTTTGGACCGGGGATGGGGAGGGGTGGGTGGCTCTGGTGCTCGGGTGTGCTGGCCGGGCGCCGGTTTGCTGGTGGGGGTGGGGCGCTCTGGTGCTCCGGTTTGGTGGCGGGCCCGGTTTGCTGGTGGTGGGGTGGCGTGGTGGTGGGCTGCCGTCGCCGGGGCGCCGGGGTGGTGCCGTGAATGTGGCTTTCACGGCACCGGGGGCGATTCCCCGGCTGGGGAGGGACACGAATGTGGCTTTCGGGGCGGAATCGGCCCCCAAAGCCACATTCGTGACATCGAAGAGGGGCTAGGGGGTCGGGAGGGATTTGGCGTAGGCGACGCAGGAGGCGGAGGCGGCGGTCATGGGTTCGGTGTCCCGCATGGCGCGGCACAGGACGAAGGCGCCTTCCAACGCGTTGATCACGGCGAAGGTGAGCTTCCGCGCGTCCGCCTCTGCCACGCCCAGTTGTTCGAAGGCGCGTGTGCCCGCGTCGATCCAGGCGGTGAAGACGTCCGAAGTGGCGATTCGCAGTTGTTCGTTCGTGCTGGCTACTTCCAGTGCCACCGTGGCGATCGGGCAGGCGTCCGCGTAACCGGTCTCCACGAGCATTTCGGCGGCGGCGGTGAAGAAGGTTTCGATGCCCGAGATCAAGTCGGGCGCCGGGGCGATGAGTTCGTCGATCAGGGCGATGTAGGCCATGCCCGAGGTGCGGATGACCTCCTCGCCGAGCTGTTCCTTGCCACCGGGGAAGAAGTGGTAGAGCGAGCCGAACGGCGCGTTCGCCTCGGCGACGATCTGCTTCAGCCCGGTGCCGGTGTAGCCGTTGCGGCGGAACAGCTCGGCGCCGGCGGTCATGATCCGTTCCTTGGTGTTTCCCACGACCCCAGGGTACCGCTAGAGCGATCTATCCAGAGCCGGTTCCCGCGTGCGTTCGCCGAACACCAGGTTCAGCAGTACCGCGGCCACGCACCCGGCGCTGATGCCCGAGTCGAGCACGGTCCGCACGGCCGACGGGAAGTGCTCGTAGAAGCCCGGCGCGGCGATCGGGATCAGGCCGATGCCCAGCGCCGCGGCCACCACCGCGATGTGCGCCGGCCGGTCGAACGACGCCTTCGACAGCGTCCGGATCCCGCTGACCGCGACGCTGCCGAACAACACCAGACCGGCCCCGCCGAGCACCGGCTGCGGCACCAGCGCGACGATGCCGCCCGCGATCGGGAACACGCCGAGCAGCACCAGCACCACCCCGCCCGCGGCGACCACGTACCGGCTGTACATCCTGGTCAGCGCCACCAAGCCGACGTTCTGCGCGAACGCGGTCGCGGCGAACCCGCCGAAGATGGTGCTCACCGCGGTGGCGAAGCCGTCCGCGCGCAGGCCGTCGGCGATCGTGCGCGGGGTCGACGGGCGGTCCACGATCTCGCCCAGCGCGAGCATGTCCGCCGTGCTTTCGACCATGATCACGATCATCACGATGGCCATCGACACCACCGCCGCGATGTCGAAGGCCGGGACGCCGAAGTGGAACGGGCTGGCGATGCCGAAGGCGGGCGCCTCCCGCAGCGTCGCGGTGTTCACCTCGCCGAGCGGCCACGCCAGCAGCGTGCCCACGACCAGTCCGAGCAGCAGCGCGATCCGGCTGAAGAAGCCCGGCAGGAACCGAGTGAACGCCAGCACCGCCAGCAGCGTGACTCCGGCCAGCAGCAGCCCCGACGGTGAGGCCGCGTCCTGCTGGTTCGCGATCCAGCGCACCGCGACCGGCAGCAGCGAGACACCGATCAGCGTGATCACCGTGCCGGTGACCAGCGGCGGGAAGAAGCGGGTGAGCCGGGAGAAGAACGGGGCCGCGAGCACCATCACCGCGCCGCCGATCAGCGTGGCGCCGTAGACCACGCCGAGCGCGTTCTCCCCGCCGTGCTGCTTCACGATCGCCAGCACCGGTGCCACGGTCGCGAAGGTCACGCCGTTGACCAGCGGCAGGCGCGCGCCGAACCGCCAGAACCCCAGCGTTTGCAGCAGGGTGGCGAGCCCGGCGGTGAACAGGCTCGCGCTGATCAGCAGGCTCAATTCACCGGGGCTCAGCCCGACGGCGGCGCCGATGATCAGCGGTGGCGCGACCACCCCGGCGTACATGGCGGCGACGTGCTGCACGCCGCCCGCGATCAGCTGCCCCTTGGACGGGATGGTGTCTACGGGATGAGTCACTGGACGTCCACCTCGGCTACTTCTCCGTCCCGCAGCACCGTGCCCTCGATCAGCCCGTACGGGCGGTCCGCGGCGAAGAAGACCTCGTTCTCGTTGGTCAGCCCGAACGGGCTCAGGTCGACCGGGAAGTGGTGCTTGTTCGGCAGCGAGAGCCGGATCTCGGCGATCTCGTCGCGGGCCAGCAGCGCGGCTTCACCCATGGCGTAGAGCGTCTGCTGCAGGGAGAGGCTGTGCTTGGTGGCGAAGGTTTCGAGCAGGGTGCGGCGGATCTCGCCGAAGGACGCGGCCCAGTCACCGGTGGTCCCGTGGTGGCGCCAGCGGGCGGTGACCGCGGTCGCCAGGATGCGGTCGCCGGTCTCGGCCAGGGTGGTGTACCGGTCGCGGGGGAACCCGTGGAACTCCGAGCCGGTGGACTTGAGCACGGTCAGGCCGGTCAGGCCGGAGATCACCCGGACCCGGTCGCCGTCGAAGGTGACCTCGGTGGTCCGGCGTTCGTCCCCGGAGCGGGAGAAGGAGTGGTCGTGCGGTTCGCCGTCGACGCTGATGCGCTGCCAGCCGTGCTCCTCGATCCGGATGCGCGCGCCGGTGATGTGGCTGAACTCGCCGGTGAAGTGCCTGCCCAGGCGCAGCGCGAAGTCCTCGATCTCGCCGACCGGCTCCTGCTTGGCGAAGGCGTAGACGGTGTTCTTCTGCGTGTCGGTGGCCACCACGTCGGAGTTGTCGCCGGTGAGGTGGGTGCGTTCGAGGCGTCCCCGCAGCGCGGTCGACACGGTGAGGTCGCGGAGTTCGTGCACCGGACCCGAGCGCCGCACGGTGACCATCCGGACTTCGGCTTTCCCGTACTGGTTCGGCCCCAGCGTGATCCCCACGGTCAGCTCCCCCGGTAAGTGGAGTAGGCGAACGGGCTGAGCAGCAGCGGCACGTGGTGGTGCGCGCCGGGATCGCTGATCCGGAAGGTCAGCGACACCTCGGGGAAGAAGGCGTCCGGCCCGAGGTAGGAGCCGGTGTCGAAGGTGAGCCGGTAGACCCCGGCGGGCAGGGTTTCCGGGCCGAGGTCGCGGATGCGGCCGTCGTCGTCGGTCCGTCCCTTCGCGACGGTGGTGGTCCCGTCGGAGAGCTCCACCTCGATCCCGGCCGCCGGGCGGCCGGTCGCGGTGTCGAGGACGTGGGTGGTCACCAGGCTCATGCGACGGCCTTTCCCAAGCGCAGTACGGCGATCTTGCTCAGTTCCCGACCGGCGACGGTGATCTCCTCGGCCGGGTCGTTGTCCATTCTGGACCGCAGGTCGGCGAGCAGTTCGGCGCCGCCGCGCCCGCTCGCGCACACCAGGTACACCCAGCCGAAGCGCTCCTCGTAGGCGGCGTTCGCGGCCCGGAACTCGGCGGCGGCTCGATCGTCCACTCCGGACTGTTCCGAGCGTGACCAGTCGGACGAAGTACCTTTGGTGTCAGGCTTTTCGCCGATCCGGGGGTGGTCCGCGATGGCGAGGTGGACCTCGTCGGCGGTGAGTGGATCGGCCGCCTTCGCCGCGGTGTCCAGCAGGGCTTCGCGGTCGGCGTACGGGCGCGCGGCCAGCACGGCGTCCGCCCACCGTGGAACGGCGAGGCAGGCCAGCAGCAGTGCGCGTGCTTCGGCGGTGGTGGCTTCGTTGAACCCGGCCAGATCGACAGTCACGGGCGGCTCCCGGGTCGGGGCGTGGTGGTTGGGAGACGGTACGTCGAGCTTCAGGCGGGCGTCAACAACTTGTTGAATTCCGGTCTTCTGGCTGATCTCGGTTCAGGTAGTTGTAAACGGTGAACCGGGTGACCCCGAGCGATTCGGCGATGGTGGCCACGCCTTTCCGCATGGTGAAAGCACCGCGTTCTTCCAGCAGCCGCACGGCCCGTTGCTTCCCGGCCCGGTCCAGCAGGTGCAGTTCGCCCCCGAGTTCGGCTTCCACCTCGTGCACCAGTCGCCCCAGCGCACCCGTCAGCTCGGCGCCGGGCAGCCGGACCGCGCCGACGAGTTCACCCTCCCAGCGCAGCGGCACGTCCTCGGGGCGCCGGTCGGCCGGGGCGACCAGGGTGGCGTCGATGCGGTCCAGCAGGGGCGCGATCGCGGTCACCAGCGGGTGCTCGGGCATTCAGCCGTCCCTGGTGTCGCGCAGTTGGAGGGTCAGCCGGGTGGCGCCACCGGTCAGCGCGGCACGGGCGATCTTGGGCAGGGCGGCCAGCACGGCCTCGGCCTCACCGCGGACCGAGGTGCCGAGCGGGCCGAAGTCCGTTTCCAGGCCCGCGGCCAGCGCGGCCTGCCGGGCCAGCTCGGCGTGTTCCGGGGGCGGGCCCTCGCCGAGGAAGGGCTCCGTGGTGAACTCCGCTTCCAGTTCCACGCCGCGACGGTAACCCGCGCGACGCGGATTTTGTAGGTTCCTCCATTGACCCGTCACGCGCTTCGTGCGGAAAGTGATCACCGGAAGGGAGCCGAGAGTGGACCTGGTCTTGCGAGCGCCGAGGGTGATCACCCCCGACGGGGAGGTCGCGCGGGCGGTCGGGGTGACCGGCGGCCGGATCACCGCGATCGAACCGCTGGACGCCGGGCTTTCCGCCGATCGGGTGGTCGAGCTGGACGGGGACGTGGTGCTGCTGCCCGGGCTGGTGGACAGCCACGTGCACGTCAACGACCCCGGGCGCAGCGAGTGGGAGGGCTTCGGGACGGCCACCGCCGCGGCCGCGGCCGGCGGGGTCACCACGATCGTGGACATGCCGCTGAACAGCCTGCCGCCCACGGTCGACGTGGCCGCGCTGGAGGTCAAGCGGAAGTCGGCCGAGGGCCGCGTGCACGTCGACGTCGGGTTCTGGGGTGGCGCGATCCCCGGCAAGCTGGACCAGTTGCCCGCGTTGCACGAAGCCGGTGTGTTCGGCTTCAAGTGCTTCCTGCTGCACTCCGGCGTGGACGAGTTCCCGCCGCTGGACGCCGCCGGACTCGCGGATGGCCTGCGCACGGTCCGCGAGATCGACGCGATGATGATCGTGCACGCCGAGGACTCCGACGAGATCGAGCGCGCCCCCGAGGTGACCGGCGGGCACTACGCCGACTTCCTGCGGTCCCGGCCGCGTGGCGCGGAGAACCTGGCGATCGCGCACGTGCTCGACGAAGCCCGGCGGACCGGAGCGCGGGTGCACATCCTGCACCTGTCCTCCTCGGACGCCCTGCCGATGCTCGCCGAGGCCCGCCGCGACGGCGTCCGGGTTACCGTGGAGACCTGCCCGCACTACCTGAGCTTCATCGCCGAGGAGATCGTCGACGGTGCGACGCAGTTCAAGTGCTGCCCGCCGATCCGCGAGGCGGCGAACCGCGAACTGCTCTGGCAGGGGCTCGCCGACGGTGTGATCGACTGCGTGGTCAGCGACCACTCGCCGTGCACCCCCGAGCTGAAGCGGTTCGACAGCGGCGACTTCGGTGAAGCCTGGGGCGGGATTTCGAGCCTGCAGGTCGGCCTGCCCGCGGTGTGGACGCAGGCCCGCGCACGCGGCCATTCGCTGGCCGACGTCGTGCGCTGGATGGCGCTGCGGCCCGCCGAGCTGACGGGACTGCGGCACAAGGGCCGGATCGAGGTGGGCGCGGACGCCGACTTCTGCGTGTTCGCCCCCGACGAGGCTTTCGTGGTCGACGTGGCGAAGCTCCGGCACCGCAACCCGGTGAGCGCGTACCACGGGCGGCCGCTGGCCGGCGTGGTGCGCGGCACCTGGCTGCGGGGCCGGGAGATCACCGGGGAGCAGCCGTTCGGCGAGCTCCTGACCCGATCGTGACCGAGAGGAGTGCTGGTGACTGACCGTCCTGAATGGACATCCGAGCCGGATCTGGCCTCGCGCCGCAACGGCGGTGGCGTGGTGTGGGCGAACGACGAGCTGTTCGCCGAACGGGAGAACCTGATCAAGCCGGGGCGCGCGGAGTTCCAGCCGTGGAGCTTCGGGCACAAGGGGCAGGTCTACGACGGCTGGGAGACCCGGCGGCGCCGGGAGGACGGGGCCGACCAGGCCGTGGTGCGCCTGGGCCTGCCGGGCAGGATCACCGGCGTGGTGGTCGACACGGCGTTCTTCACCGGCAACTACCCGCCCTACGCCTCGGTGGAGGCGGTCGCCGCCGACGGGTATCCGAGCCCGGCCGAGCTGGCGGACCTGGAGTGGGACACCGTCGTGCCGCGGTCGCCGCTGCGGGGTGACTCGGAGAACTTCTTCGAGACGGTGTTCACCAAGCGGTACACCCACGCGCGGCTGACCATCTACCCCGACGGCGGGGTGGCGCGGTTCCGGGTGCACGGCAGGCCGGTGGCCGATCCGTCGCTGCTGAACCCGGGTGCACTGGACCTGGCCGCGCTGGAGAACGGCGCCAGGGTGGTCGGCTGCAGCAACATGTTCTACTCGTCGCCGAGCAACCTGATCGCGCCCGGCTTCGCCGCGGTGATGGGGGAGGGCTGGGAAACCGCCCGCCGCCGCGACGACGGCAACGACTGGGTGTCGGTCGAACTGGCCGGTGAAGGCGTGCCGCGGCTGGCGGAGCTGGACACCACCCACTTCAAGGGCAACGCGCCCGGCTGGGCCTCGCTGAGCGGATCGGTCGACGGCCACGAATGGTTCGAGGTGCTGCCGAAGACCCGGTTGCAGCCGGACACGCGACACCGGTTCCCGCTGCCGGACGCCCAGGCCACCTCGTACGTACGCCTGGACGTCTACCCGGACGGCGGCATGGCACGCCTGCGCCTGCTCGGCGGTCTGACCGACCGGGGCCGCGCCACACTGGAACAGCGCTACCAAACCTAAACCAAACCCGGCCCCCAGCCACCCGCCGAATGCTATGAGTGGGGCATTACTTGCAATGAATGCAAGTAATGCCCCACTCATAGCGTTTGCCCGGGGGCGGGAGCTAGGTGAAGTCGGCGCGTTTGGAGCTGATGACGCCGGTGTCGAAGCCCGCCAGGTGCAGGCCGCCGGCGAAGCGGGCGTGCTCGATCTTCACGCACCGGTTCATCACCACGTCCAGGCCCGTGCCGGCCGCCCGGTCCGCGACCGGTTCGTGCCGCAGCCCGAGTTGCAGCCACAGCGTCCGGGCGCCGGCCTCGATGACCTCCTCGGCCACGCCGGGGAGGTCATCGTGCTTCCGGAACACGCTCACCAGGTCGACGTCGGGCACCTCGGCCAGCGACGGGTAGACCGGCTGCCCGAGCAACTCGTCGAGCCGCGGGTTCACGAAGTGCACGCGGTACCGGCTCGACGAGAGCAGGTACGAAGCCACGAAGAAGCTCGGCCGCGCCGGGTTCGCCGAGGCGCCGACGATCGTCACGGACTCGGTGCGCGTCAGCAGGCCGCGGCGCTCGCGTGCGGTCGGCTCGGTCCAGCTCATCCGCGCACCGCCTGGTCCAGGGCCTGATCGAGGTCCCACAGGATGTCGTCGGTGTCCTCCAGGCCGACCGACAGGCGGACCAGGTCCGGCCCCACACCGCCCGCGCGCAACTGCTCGTCCGAGAGCTGCTGGTGCGTGGTCGACGCCGGGTGGATCACCAGCGTGCGCGCGTCCCCGACGTTCGCCAGGTGCGACAGCAGTTCCACCGATTCGACGAACTTCTCCCCAGCGGCCCGGCCACCGCGCACCCCGAACGAGAACACCGCGCCGGGGCCGTCGGGCAGGTACTTCCGCGCGCGTTCGTGGTGCGGGTGCGACGGCAGGCCCGCGTAGCTCACCCAGGCGACCCGATCGTCGGCTTCCAGGTACTCGGCGACCTTGCGCGCGTTCGCCACGTGCTCGGTCATCCGCTGCGCGAGCGTTTCGACGCCTTGCAGCAGCAGGAAAGCCGAATGCGGGGAGAGCACCGCGCCGATGTCCCGCAGTTGTTCGACGCGCAGCCGGGTGCAGAAGGCGTACTCCCCGAAGTTCTCCCAGTACTTCAGGCCGCCGTAGCTGTCCACCGCCTCGGTCATCCGCGGGAACTTCCCGTTGCCCCAGTCGAACTTCCCCGACTCGACCACGATGCCGCCGAGCGTGGTGCCGTGGCCGCCGAGGAACTTCGTCGCCGAGTGCAGCACGATGTCCGCGCCGTGCTCGATCGGGCGGCAGAGGAAGGGCGTGGCCAGCGTGGCGTCCACGACCAGCGGGAGGTCGTGCGCGTGCGCCAGGTCGGCGAGCCCGCCGAGGTCCGCGATCGCGCCACTGGGATTGCCGATGACCTCGGCGTAGAGCAGGCGGGTCCGGTCGGTGATCGCCGCCGCGTAGCCGTCCAGCGCGGTGCCGCTGACGAAGGTGGTGTCCACCCCGAACCGCCGCAGCGTCCCGTCGAGCTGGGTGATCGTGCCGCCGTAGAGATCGCTCGCCGCGACGATGTGGTCGCCCGATTCGGCCAGCGCGGCGAAGGTGAGGAACTCGGCGGCCTGCCCGCTGCTGGTGGCCACGCCGCCGATCGCGCCCTCCAGGCTGGCGAGCCGTTCCTCGAAGGCGGCCACCGTGGGGTTGCCGATCCGGCTGTAGATGTTGCCGTACTTCTGCAGCGCGAACAGCGAAGCGGCGTCGGCGGTGTCTTCGAAGACGAAGCTGGTGGTCTGGTAGATCGGCACCGCGCGGGCGCCGGTGGTGCGGTCGGGCGTGCCGCCGGCGTGCAGGGCGCGGGTGCGAAAGCCCCAGGAGCGCTCGTTCATCGACCGCGACGGTACTCGGGAACATCACCGGGTAGCCAGTGGTTGGCCATCGTGTTCCACATGTCGAAGCAGGGAGCGATACACGTGACGAACAGTGCGACACCGGGTGGGGTCTTCCGGATCGGCGGCGACCTGCCCGTGCACCGGCTGGGCTACGGGGCGATGCAGATCACCGGTGACGGCGTCTGGGGCGAGCCCGCCGACCGCGACGGCGCGCTGGCCGTGCTCCGGCGCACGGTCGACCTCGGCGTCAACTTCATCGACACCGCCGACTCCTACGGCCCCGACGTCAGCGAAGAGCTGATCCGCGAGGCGCTGCACCCCTACCCCGAAGACCTGGTCATCGCGACCAAGGCCGGGCTGACCCGTACCGGGCCGGGTCAGTGGATCCCCGTCGGCAGGCCCGCCTACCTGCGCCAGCAGCTCGAACTGAGCCTGCGCAAGCTGGGCGTGGACCGCATCGACCTGTTCCAGCTGCACCGGATCGACCCCGAGGTGCCGCTGGCCGACCAGGTCGGTGAGCTGAAGCTGCTCCAGCAGGAGGGCAAGGTCCGGCACATCGGGCTGTCCCAGGTCGGCGTCGCCCAGCTGGTCGAGGCCTCGCAGACCGCCGAGATCGCCACCGTGCAGAACCTCTACAACCTGACCGACCGGGGCTACGAGGACGTCCTCGACTACGCCACCGAGCACGGCATCGGCTTCATCCCGTGGTTCCCGATCGCCACCGGGGAACTGGCCAAGCCGGGCAGCGTGCTGGAGCAGGCCGCGAAGGACCACGGCTCGACCCCGGCCCAGCTGGCGCTGGCCTGGCTGCTGCGGCGGTCGCCGGTGGTGCTGCCGATCCCGGGCACCCGCTCGGTGGCGCACCTGGAGGAGAACGTCGCCGCCGCCCAGATCGAACTGACCGACGCCGAGTTCGAGGCGCTTTCCGCGCTCGGTTCCTAAGCGCCGCTGTCTCCCGTGACCTCGCCGCCACGCCGGAGGCGTGGCCAAAATCTCAGCCGAAACCCCGGAGGCGTTCCGCGCGTTCCTCCGGGGTTTGGCGCGGGCAGCTCGCGCACTTCTCCGCGCGCGGGATCTCGTAGATCAGGCAGCAGGAGGCCCTTTTCACGATGGTGGTCCGGCCGACCTGGGTGAACCGCGGTCGCGGCAGGTTCGGCCCGATGGCTTCGGCGAGCTGCCCGGCCAGGTCGACGGCCCTGGCCGCGTCGCCGGACCAGAGCAGCCGGTTCGCGATCGAGTCGGTGGCGATGGCCCACAGCGCGTTCTCGGTGGCGCCGCACACCTCGCTCATCGGCGGGATGACGGCCGAGAGCATGGCGTGCATCGCCCGGCCCAGTTCGAGCACGCCGCCGTCGAGCACGCGGTCCGAGCGCGCTTCGATGTAGCGGCCGTCGGGCTGCATGGTGAGCGTCAGCGCGTCGAGTGACGGGTCGGCGATCTTGCCGGTGAACAGCGATTCGGTCGAGGGCGCCACGAGCACCGAGGACGCCGAGTACCAGCGGACCGTGCCCAGCACCCGCGGCCCGGCCGACCGGCCGTACATCCGCTCGGCGGTCTTCAGGTCCTCGCGCAGCCAGGCAGGGTCGGCGAGCACGGTCGCTTTCATCGAAACACCGACAAGGTGAAGGAGCCGGTGACGTCCACCGGCTCGGTGATCTCGGCCAGCCGTTCCGCCCGGCCGTCCCGGTGCAGGTGGTGCGCCGCCGGTCCCATGCCGACGACCTGCCGCACCGCCGCCGGTTCGAGCTGTAGCCGGTAGCTGATCTCCTCGCGGTGGTCGAGGGCGAAGTGCGCGGCGAGCGAGCTGTCCAAGCGCTGCTCCTTGTCCTCCCCGATGCCCAGCACCGCCGAGCCCAGCTCCGCGAGGTGCCCGGGATTGGGGGAGACCACGACCAGCGCGCCATCCGGCCGCAGCACCCGGCGGAACTCCGAAGCGTTGCGCGGCGCGAAAACATTGAGCACCACCGACGCGGCACCGTCGGCGACCGGCCACGGCTCCCACAGGTTCCACACCGCGGCCCCGATCGCCGGATGCGCCTTGGCGGCCCGCCGCAGGGCGATCGCGGAGACGTCCAGCGCGAGTCCGTACGAGTCCTCGGGCAACGCCTGCGCGAGGTAGTACCCGGTGCCCGCCCCCGCGTCGACGACCAAACCGGGTTCTCGACAAAGGCGCGCGACCTGAACGGCGACCGCCTCCGCGAGCGGCCGGTAGTGCCCGGCAGCCAGGAACCCGACCCGTGCCGCGACCATCTCGGCGGTGTCCGCTGTCCCGGCGGGGATCTTGGCGTGCAACAGGTTCACGTAACCCTGCTTCGCCAGATCGAAGGAATGCCCGCGCTCGCACCGCAACGCGCGCCCCTGTTCGACGAGGGGTTCGCCGCACACCGAACACCGCAACGCGCGGACGACCGGCTCGGGCAAGTGCATGCGCCCATTCGATCACGAGTCCCCCACCGCGCGCCGTGGCCGGTGGCTGAACGCCGTTACGTCGTTCGGCTCAGTACGCCGCCACCCGGCCTGACCTGCGCCGGGCGCCGACCATAACGGTTCCGTTTCGGGAACGGACACCAACGGCCGAGTAGTGGGAAACGTACCCGTAACAAAGGGCGCACCCGGGTTCACAGAGCCGAAACGTCCCTGGTCATCCCGTGCAACACGACTTTCCCATGATTTGCCGCAATTGCGAATCGGCGATCTTCTCGAGGAGGAAGCGTGGAAGGGAATACGGCCTGGTTGCTCACCAGCGCCGCCCTGGTGCTGCTCATGGTCCCAGGGCTGGCGTTCTTCTACGGGGGGATGGTCCGATCCAAGAGCGTGCTGAACATGCTCATGATGAGCTTCGGCTCACTGGGCGTGGTGGGTGTGCTGTGGGTGGTCTTCGGTTATTCGGCCACCTTCGGGGACGACATCGGCGCCGGTCTGCTCGGTGACCCGTTCGAGGCGCTCGGCCTCAGCGGCCTGATGGGCGCGGAAACCCTGTCCAGCACGGGATTCGCCGCCTTCCAGGCGATGTTCGCCATCCTCACCGTGGCGCTGATCTCCGGCGCGGTGGCCGACCGGGTGCGCTTCGGCACCTGGCTGCTGTTCGCCGGTCTGTGGGCGACCATCGTCTACTTCCCGGTGGCGCACTGGGTCTTCGCCTTCGACGCCACCGACGACGTGACCGGCGAGACCACCAAGTCCGGTGGCTGGATCGCCAACGACCTCGGCGCGCTGGACTTCGCCGGTGGTACCGCGGTGCACATCAACGCCGGTGCCGCGGCGCTGGCGCTGGTGCTGGTGATCGGCAAGCGGGTTGGCTGGCCCAAGGAGCCGATGAAGCCGCACAACCTGCCGTTCGTCATGCTCGGCGCGGGCCTGCTGTGGTTCGGCTGGTTCGGCTTCAACGCCGGTTCGGCGCTGGCGGCGAACAACATCGCCGGTGTCGCGTTCATCAACACCCTCACCGCGACCTCGGCCGCGCTGCTCGGCTGGCTGCTCATCGAGCGCATCCGCGACGGGCACGCCACCAGCCTCGGCGCCGCGTCCGGCGTGGTGGCCGGGCTGGTCGCGATCACCCCGGCGTGTGCCTTCGTCGACACCTGGGGCGCGTTGTCCATCGGCGCCATCGCCGGCATCCTCTGCGCGCTGGCGGTCAGCCTCAAGTACCGCTTCGGCTTCGACGACTCGCTCGACGTGGTCGGCGTGCACCTGGTCGGCGGCCTGGTCGGCACCCTGCTGATCGGCTTCTTCGGCACGGTCGGCGTGAACGAGGGCAGCAAGGACGGCCTGTTCTACGGCGGCGGTCTCGAACTGCTCGGCACGCAGGCGATCGGCGCGTTCTCGGTGCTCGGTTACTCGTTCGTGGTCACCGCGATCATCGGCCTGCTGCTCAAGTTCACCCTCGGCTTCCGGCTCCCGAAGGACGAAGAGGTCGTCGGCATCGACGAGGCGGAGCACGCCGAGACGGCCTACGAGTTCGGCGGCGGCCGGGGCGGGCGCGCCGCGACCACGGGTTCCGGGGTGTCCGGGACGGCCAAGAAGCTCGAGGGGAGCAAGGCATGAAGCTCATCACCGCGATCGTCAAGCCCTTCACGCTCGACGACATCCGCTCGGCGCTGGAACAGCTCGGTGTCCTCGGCATGACGGTGAGCGAGGTCCAGGGGTACGGCAGGCAGAAGGGCCACACCGAGGTCTACCGCGGGGCCGAGTACGCGGTCGACTTCGTCGCCAAGATCCGGGTCGAGGTGGTCACCGACGACGCCAACGTGGAGAAGGTGATCGAAGCGATCGTCGACGCCGCGCACACCGGCAAGATCGGTGACGGCAAGGTCTGGGTGACCTCGGTCGAGACGGTGGTCCGGGTACGGACCGGCGAGCGCGGGACGGACGCGCTGTAGAAACCGTGGACGCCGGGGAGCTGGTTGAAGCAGCGAAGAAGCTGCTGGAGGGCCGCCACGGGCGGTTGGGCGCGGCGGCCCTCCGAGCGGCTTTGGTGGATCTCTACGAGTTCTGGCTGAGCCGTGCCGCCACGGCGGCCGGCGTGGACACCGCGGAACCGGGTGTCGCGCTGGTCGCCGTCGGCGGGCTCGGCCGCCGGGAGCTGGTGCCGTTCTCGGATCTGGACCTGGTGCTGGTGCACAACGGGAACACCGGTGTCGGAGACATCGCCGACGCGATCTGGTACCCGCTGTGGGACGCGCGGATTGGTCTCGACCATTCCGTGCGCACGCCGGGGGAGGCGTTGAAGGTGGCGGCGGAGGACCTCCGCACCGCGGTCGGCCTCCTGGACGCCCGGTACCTGGCCGGCGACCGCGAACTGGCCGACCGGCTGGCTTCCGCCGCGCGCGAGGCCTGGCGGCGGACCGCCCGCAAACGCCTGGAGGAGTTGGCCGTTTCGGCGCGCCAGCGCTGGAAGCGCAGCGGGGAGATCGCGCAGTCGGCGGCTCCCGATCTCAAGCACGGGCGCGGCGGGCTGCGTGATCTGGGCCTGCTCGACGCCTTCGCCGCGGCCCAGCTCGCCGATCGGCCGGGCGAAGAACTGCTGGCGGCCAAGGAACTCCTGCTCGACGTCCGCACGGAGTTGCGGCGTGAACTCCGCCGGGACCGGGACGTGCTGAGCCCGCCCGACGCGGAGACCGTCGCCGCGGAACTCGGCTTCGGTGATCGGTTCACGTTGGCGCGCAAGCTTTCCGGTGCGGGCCGCGCGGTCAGCTACGCGGTCGACACCGTGTTGCGCTCGGTCGAGGTCGCGCCGAGGACGCGGTTCGGCAGGCGCCCGGCTCGCACGCCGCTGGACGACGGCGTGGTGTTGCACGGCAACGAGGTCTCGCTGGCCAGGGACGCTGTTCCGGCCCGCGATCCGGCCTTGCTGCTGCGGGTGGCGGCGGCTTCCGCGCGCACCGGGCGGCCGATCGCCCAGGGCACCCTGCGCACCCTCGCCGACTCCGCTCCGGAACTGCGCGCCCCGTGGCCGGCTGGTGCCAGGGACGCGCTGACCGAACTGCTGGGTGCGGGCGAAGGTCTGCTGGACGCCGTCGAGGCGCTGGACCGGACCGGGTTGTGGGCGCGGTTGTTCCCGGAGTGGGGTGCCGTGCGGGACCTCCCGCCACGCGAACCCGTGCACTCCTGGACGGTCGACCGGCACCTGGTGCAGGCGTGTGTCGAAGCGGCCAAGCTGACCACCACGGTGTCCCGGCCCGACCTGCTGCTGCTGGGCGCGTTGCTCCACGACATCGGCAAGGGTCGCACGGCCGACCACTCCGAACTGGGTGCCAAGATCGCCGCACAGGTGGCCACCAGGATCGGACTGTCCGAAGTGGACACCGCGGTGGTGGGCGCCATGGTGCGCCACCACCTGCTGCTGCCGGACACCGCCACCCGCCGCGACATCAGCGAACCGGCCACCGTGCAGCGCGTGGTGAAGACGCTGGACCACGACCCGCTGCTGGTGGACCTGCTGCAGGCGCTGGCCAAGGCCGATTCACTGGCCACCGGCCCCGGCGTGTGGACCGAGTGGAAGTCCGGCCTGATCGCCGAACTCGCCGGACGCTGCCGGGAAGCACTGCAGGGCAAGGTGCTCGGTTCACCGCAGCCGCTGGACAGCGCGCAACGCGAACTGGTCGAGCGGGCCACGGTCTCCGGTCAGCCGCAGGTGGACATCTCGTCCGAAGGCAACGTCGCCACCGTCGTGCTCGCCGCGCCCACCCAGTCGGAGCTGCTCGCACCGGCGGCGGGCGTGCTCGCCTTGCACTCGCTGGAAGTGCACACGGCGATGCTGCACGGGCACAACGGCGGCCGGGTCGGCGTGTTCACCGCGTCGCCGAAGTTCGGCTCGCTGCCCGATGTGACGCTGCTGCGGGAGCAGTTCGCCCGTGCGCTGGGCGGAGCGCTGCCGTTGACGCAGAAACTCGCCGCGAAGGAGCGCGACTACGCCAGTGCCGCGGTCGAGACCAGCGGGCCGAAAGTGCTCTGGTTCGACGACGAGACCAGCGGTTCCACCACGGTGGTGCTCGAACTGCGGGCCACCGACCGGATCGGGCTGCTCTACCACGTGGCGGGCGCGCTGCGGCGGTGCGAGGCGGAGGTGCGCTGGGCCAAGGTCGCCACGCTCGGCGCGGCCGTGGTCGACTCGTTCGCCATCGCGCCGCGCCACGGCAGGCTCGACCGCGAATGGCGGGACCTGATCGAGCAGGCGGTGCTCGCGGCAGCGAGCTGACCTGCCTGTTCGGGGTGTCGCGCGAATCGCGGCGGGTGACGGTGGCAGTATGTCGCCGTCGGTGTGGCCTGGCGGATCGTGGCGAGTGGGCGGTGACATGGGTGACAGGATGAGCGGACCGGTGATCCCCGGCTCGATCGTGGCCGCGCACCTGGAGGCCTGCGCCGCCGAACTGGCGGGCACCGCCGAGGTCGGCACCGCCGGTGAACTCGCCGATGTGCTCGAACACCTCGCCGCCGGGCAGCGCCAGCTCTCGCTCGCACTGACGCGGCTGGCCGGTGTGGTGCGCGGCAGCCAGGTCGACGGCGCGCTGACCGAGGTGCTGGAAGCCGCCGCCAGCGCGGCCGGGTACTCCGCCGACGCGATCGCGGAGAGTGAGCCGGTGCTCGGCGCACTGCTGCAAACAGCCGACGAGGACACCCGTTTGTAGCTGGTGAGGGCCGCTTTCGCCGGATTACGCTCGAACACATGCGCGCGGTGTGGAAAGGCACGATCGGATTCGGCGCGTACGCCATCCCGGTGAAGGCGTACAGCGCCACCTCCGACCGCGCCTCCGGCCTGACCCAGGTGCACCTGACCGACGGCGGCCGCATCCAGCACCGGCGCTTCTGCGAGGCCGACGGCGCCGAGGTGCCGCCCGGCGAGGTCGGCAAGGGTTTCCCGCTGGTGGGCGGGGACGTGGTGGTGCTCTCCGAGGAGGACCTGGCCTCGCTGCCGCTGGCCACCGCGCATTCGATCGACGTGCTCTCGTTCGTGCCGATGGAGCAGGTCGACCCGGTCTACTTCGCCAGGACCTACTACCTCGAGCCGGAGGTCGCCGGTACCAAGGCCTACGTGCTGCTCAGCGAGGCCATGCAGCAGGCGGGCCGGGTGATGGTGGTCAAGGTCGCCCTGCGCCAGCGCGAGACGCTGGCCGTGATCCGCGTACGCGACCAGCTCCTGCTGCTGGAGACGATGCTCTGGCCGGACGAGGTGCGCGAGCCGGACTTCCCGTTCCAGCACGAGGACATCGACGTGCACGTGTCCGAGGTCCGGCTGGCGGCCCGGCTGATCGACCGGCTGGCCGGTGACTTCGAGCCGGAGAACTACGTCGACCACTACCAGTCCGCGCTGAACGACCTGATCACCGCGAAGGCCGACGGCGGCGAGGTCGCGCGACCGGCCGCGGCCGTGCAGAACGCCGGGGTCACCGCCCTGCTGGCCGCGTTGCAGTCCGGCGCCGAGGTGCACGAGGGCGGCAGTCCGATCGAACGGGCCCGGAACGCGGCGGAAAAGGCCGCCGAGGCCGCCCAAGCCGCCAAACGAGCCGCTGGGCGGAAGACCGAGCCCGTCACCGAGTGACCGATCCGGCCTTTGAGTAGATCTACCTGCTTCGAATGGGGGTCTTCCCCCTGCCGTGACCTGCGCCGGACCGGCAAGCTTCCAGTCAGCGCGACGGACGGGGATTCGCCCGGTACTGGGGGTCGGACGAAGGCCCGGACCGTCCGCGCGACGCGAAGCCCGGCCGGCCCGGAGGAGGAGCGGACCGGCCGGGCTCCATCGTCGACTACCCTGCAGAGGATGCAGGTGCGGTGTTCCGCCCGCAGGCCTGCACCCTGACGACGACTGCTGGAGCGCACACCCGTGTTCGACACCCTCTCCGATCGCCTCACTTCGGTCCTGCAGAACCTGCGTGGCAAGGGGAAGCTCTCCGACGCCGACATCGACGCCACCGCGCGCGAGATCCGCATCGCGCTGCTGGAGGCCGACGTCGCGCTGACGGTGGTGCGCGCGTTCATCGCCAAGGTCAAGGAGCGCGCCAAGGGCGCCGAAGTCTCCGAGGCGCTGAACCCCGCCCAGCAGGTCATCAAGATCGTCAACGAGGAACTGGTCGCCATCCTCGGCGGCGAGACCCGGCGGCTGAACCTGGCGAAGAACCCGCCGACCGTGCTGATGCTCGCCGGTCTGCAGGGTGCCGGTAAGACCACGCTCGCCGGCAAGCTGGCGCTGTGGCTGAAGAAGCAGGGCCACGCGCCGCTGCTGGTGGCCTGCGACCTCCAGCGCCCGAACGCGGTCAACCAGCTGCAGGTGGTCGGTGAGCGCGCCGGGGTGACGACCTTCGCGCCGGAGCCGGGCAACGGCGTCGGCGACCCGGTCGACGTGGCCCGCCGCGGGATCGACGAGGCCAGGCACTCCCAGCACGACATCGTCATCGTCGACACCGCGGGCCGCCTCGGTGTCGACGAGGAACTGATGCGCCAGGCCGCGGACATCCGCGACGCGGTCCAGCCGGACGAGACCCTCTTCGTGGTCGACGCGATGATCGGCCAGGACGCGGTGACCACCGCCGAGGCCTTCCGCGACGGCGTCGGCTTCACCGGCGTGGTGCTCACCAAGCTCGACGGTGACGCGCGCGGTGGTGCCGCGCTGAGCGTTCGCGAGGTCACCGGCCAGCCGATCCTGTTCGCGTCGAACGGTGAGAAGCTCGAGGACTTCGACCTGTTCCACCCGGACCGGATGGCCGGCCGGATCCTCGGCATGGGTGACATGCTCACCCTGATCGAGCAGGCCGAGCAGGCCTTCGACCAGGAAAAGGCGGAGCAGGCCGCGCAGAAGCTGGGCAGCGGCGAGCTGACCCTGGAGGACTTCCTCGAGCAGATGCTCGCGGTGCGCAAGATGGGCCCGATCGGCAACCTGCTGGGCATGCTGCCCGGCGCCGGGCAGATGAAGGACCAGCTCGCGCAGGTCGACGACAAGTCGCTGGACCGGCTGCAGGCGATCATCCGCGGCATGACCCCGGCCGAGCGGGCCGACCCGAAGATCATCAACGCCTCCCGCCGCCAGCGCATCGCCAAGGGCTCCGGCGTGGCCGTGCGCGAGGTCAACGACCTGGTCAACCGGTTCTACGACGCCAAGAAGATGATGCAGCAGATGGCGGGCCGGTTCGGCTTCGGCGGTGCCGGCAACAACCGGAAGAACAACCGCAAGGGCAAGAAGGGGAAGAAGGGCAAGGGGCGCGGCCCCACGCAGCCCAAGATCAAGGGCGGCTTCCCCGGCGGCCTGCCCGCGCTGCCCCCCGGCGGTTTCCCGGGTGCCGGTCCCGCCGGTGGCATGCCCGACCTCTCCCAGCTCGGCGGCAGCCTGAACGACCTGCCGCCCGGATTCGACCCCTCGAAGTTCAAGCTGCCCAAGGGCAAGTAGATGGCGTACCGCCTCAGCGGCGTGGTGCTGCCTTCCGGCGAGCACCGCGACCTGTGGATCGACGGCGACCGGATCAGCTTCGACCCGGTCGACGGTGCCGAGACGCTGGCCGAGGACGTGTTCCTGGTGCCGGGGCTGGTCGACGCGCACTGCCACCCGGGTATCGGCGCGGAGAACCTCGAAGAGGCGGCCGCGCAGGCGCTGACCGACCGCAGGGCCGGAACGCTGCTCATCCGCGACTGCGGCGTGCCGTTCGACATCTCGTCGTTGCAGCAGCGCGAGGACCTGCCGCGGATCATCCGCTGCGGCAGGCACCTCTCGCTGCCCAAGCGGTACGTGCCGGGGCTCGGCATCGACCTGGACGGTCCCGACCAGTTGCCCGGCGCGGTGGCCGAGCAGGCGGCGGCCGGTGACGGCTGGGTCAAGCTCGTCGGCGACTGGATCGACCGGTCCGTCGGCGATCTCGCGCCGCTGTGGCCCGACGACGTGCTCGCCGAGGCGGTCAAGGTCGCGCACGACGCGGGCGCCAAGGTCACCGCGCACGTCTTCGGCGCCGCCGCCCTGCCCGGCCTGCTGGCCGCGGGTGTGGACTGCCTCGAACACGGCACCGAACTGTCCGGGGAGCAACTCGCGGACATGGCCCGGCGCGGCATCGCGCTCGTGCCGACCCTGGTGAACATCAACGAGAACTTCCCCGGCATCGCCGACGCCGCCGCCAGGTACCCGGTCTACGCCGCGCACATGCGGGACCTCCACCAGCGCGTCGACGGGCTCGTACAGGCCGCGCTGGACGCCGGGGTGGCCGTCTACGCGGGCAGCGACGCGGGCGGCATGATCGACCACGGCCGGATCGTCGACGAGATCGAACTGCTCCACCGGGCGGGCATGTCGCGCACCGAGGCGCTCGGGGCCGGTGCCTGGGCCGCCCGCGACTGGCTCGGCCACCAGTCCATCGCCGACGGCGCCCCGGCCGATCTGCTGGTGCTGACCGCGGACCCGCGCGAGGACCTGGACGCACTTCGCCACCCGTCGCACATCATCCTGCGCGGTACGGTCACTTCCTGAGACGGGCCGGGTTCAGCCGGTAGCCACCGGCCCCTTAGCGTGAGCGCGCGAAGGTCATTCCGGCGGCGGAGGTGCGGTGGCTCAGGCGGACGAAAACCCTCCGGCCGTCGGTGACGGCCTGGTGCGTGGCGCCCACTGGGGCCTGCTCGCGTTCATCGCCGGATTCGGCGCCTACCACCTGATGAACCTGGTGCTCACCGCCGTGCTCTCCGGCCGGTTCACCGGGTTCGACGACGCCGAGGAGATGCCCGACCTCGGCCCGCTCCTGCTGCTCGCGTTCGTGCCGAACCTGATGCTCGGCCTGGCGCCGGTGCTGGCCGCCCGGCGCTGGGGCTCCTTCCGCGAACTGGGCGTGCTGCCGAACCTGCGCGACATCAAGATCGGCCTGGCCTGCGGTGGTTTCGCGCTGCTCGCCGGATATCTGACGAACCTGGTGCTGCTCCCGGTCTTCGGCACCGACCTCGAGTCCGGCAACCCGCTGGCGGGGCTCGCGCAGGGCGTCGGCGACCACCCGGTGTGGCTCGCGCTCGCCGCGCTGATCGTGGTCCTCGTCGCACCGCTGACCGAAGAGGTGCTCATCCGGGGCGCGCTGTGGGCCGGACTGACCGCCCACCGCGTCCCGCAGTGGGCGGTACTCGCGCTCACCGCGGCGATATTCGCCCAGTTGCACGGAGAACCGAGCCGCACACTGGCGTTGTTCGTACAGGGCCTCGCGATCGGCGCGGCCCGCCTGCTCAGCGGGCGGACCGGATCGAGCGTGGTGGCACACGCCGCGAACAACCTGCCACCCGCCTTGCTCCTGCTCGGCGCGCCGTAACCCCCGTGCGGCCCCGTAATCCCTCCTGTCGCCCACCGCCACCCTCGACGGAGCTCCGCCCGATATTCCCTCCCGTCGCCCACCACCACCCTCAACGGAGCTCCGCCCGATATTCTCGGTACCTGCCCGAAATGCGAAGAACCCCGGAGGACGGCTTGAGCGCGATGGAGGGGGAATCCATCCAGGGCCCCGAGCCGGTGCCGGCGGTGGCCGGGCTGCCGGACCACCGCTGGGGCCTCGGTGCCTTCCTGCTGGTCGAGGCGATCTTGCTCATCTCGGCCGCGCTGGTGCTCGCCGCGCTCGGCCCGGTACCCGCCGGGCAGCCGCTGCCGGTCGGGCACGTGCTGGTCGGCACCATCACCCCCACCGTGGTCGCCGCCTCCGCCGCGGTGCTGATCACCCGGCTGCGCGGCAACGGCCCGCTGGCCGACCTGCGGCTCTCCTGGAACTGGGCCGACGTCAAGATCGGCCTGCGCCTCGGCGTGGTCGGGCTGGTCTTCACCACGGTCGGCGCCTTCGTCTGGACGCAGATCGTCGGCGAGCAGAACGCCTCCTCGGCGATCAGCGCGCTGGTCGAGGACCAGCCGATGTCGGTGACCGCGGCGGTGATCATGTTCCTCTACCTGTGGCTGCTCGGGCCGATCTGCGAGGAGATCATCTACCGCGGCCTGCTCTGGGGCGCGGTGGAGCGGCTGAACTGGGGCAACGAGAAGTGGGGCAGGGTGGCCGCCTTCCTGCTGTCCACCGCGGTGTTCGCGGTCAGCCACCTGGAACCGCTGCGGACCACGCTGCTGCTGCTCATCTCGATCCCGATCGGGCTGGCGCGGCTGTTCACCGGCAGGCTCCTCGGCAGCATCGTGGCACACCAGATGAACAACTTCCTGCCCGCGGTCGCCATCCTGCTCACCACACTCGGCATCGCCACCCTGTAGACGGGCCCGCGTGGGGCGTCTGGCAGAATGTTCGATTGCTTGCCCCGGCCGGACCCTCTCACCGCGCCGGGGCCGAACACACCTGACCTCCGGGCGTCGCATTCGTCCCCACTCGGATCGCGCGGCCGACCTTGCACCAGAGAGAAACTGAGGAGTACCCACACCCGTGGCCGTCAAGATCAAGCTTCAGCGCCTCGGCAAGATCCGTGCGCCGTACTACCGCATCATCGTCGCCGACGCGCGCACCCGCCGGGATGGCAAGGCCATCGAGACGATCGGCAAGTACCACCCGAAGGAAGAGCCCAGCTTCATCGAGGTGAACTCCGACCGCGCCCAGCACTGGCTCGCCGTCGGCGCGCAGCCGACCGAGCCGGTCCAGCGCCTGCTCGAGATCACCGGTGACTGGCAGAAGTTCAAGGGCCTGCCGGGCGCCGAGGGCACCCTGAGGGTGGCCGAGCCGAAGCCGTCCAAGCAGGACCTGTTCAACGCCGCCCTCGCGGCCGCGGGCGAGGAGCCCTCGGCCGAGGCCACCACGCCCAAGAAGAAGGGCGGCAAAAAGGCCGACGCCGACAAGGCCGAAGCCAAGGCCGAGGAGAAGACCGAGGCGTGAGCTTTCTCGCGGACTCCCTTGAGCACCTCGTGCGCGGGATCGTCGACAACCCGGACGAGGTCCGGGTCGAACTGATCACCACGCGTCGCGGCCGCACCCTCGAGGTGCACGTCCACCCCGACGATCTGGGCAAGGTGATCGGCCGGGGCGGGCGGACCGCCACCGCCCTCCGCACCGTCATGGGCGGAATCGGCGGCCGAGGTGTGCGGGTCGACGTGGTCGACACCGACCACTGATCCCGCGCTGATGGAGGTTGTCGTCGGCCGGGTGGCCAAGGCACACGGCATTACCGGCGAACTCGCCGTCGACGTGCGGACCGACTCCCCGGAGCAGCGGTTCGCCGTCGGCGCCGTGGTGCTCGCCCGCCCGCGCGGCGGTGACCCCCGCGAACTCACCGTGGCAGCCGCCCGCTCGCACAGCGGGCGGCTGCTGGTGCGTTTCGAGCAGGTCCCCGACCGCACCGCGGCCGAGGAACTCCGGGGCGCGTTGCTGCTCGGGGACACCGCGGATCTGCCGCCCACCGCGGATCCCGACGAGTTCTACGACCACCAGCTCGAGGGCCTGCGGGCCGAGCTGACCGACGGCACCGCGGTCGGCACCGTGATCGAGGTGGTGCATTCCCTGGGCGGCGAGCTGCTTTCGCTCGACCGCGACGGGAAAACCGTGCTGGTGCCGTTCGTGCGGGCCATCGTGCCGGTGGTGGACGTGGCAGGCGGCCGGGTCGTGCTCGACCCGCCGGAAGGCCTGCTGGACCTCGAGTGATGCGCCTCGACGTGGTCACCATCTTCCCCGAGTACCTCGACCCGCTGCGGGCCGCGCTGCT
Source organism: Saccharothrix sp. AJ9571 (assembly GCF_021725495.1). Classification (NCBI taxonomy): domain Bacteria; kingdom Bacillati; phylum Actinomycetota; class Actinomycetes; order Pseudonocardiales; family Pseudonocardiaceae; genus Saccharothrix; species Saccharothrix sp. AJ9571. The sequence continues at coordinate 4,499,026 of NZ_CP091382.1, forward strand.
CGGGCGCGCGATCGATCGCGGGCTGATCGAGATCGGCGTGCACGACCTGCGCGACTGGACCCACGACGTGCACCGGGCGGTCGACGACGCGCCGTACGGCGGCGGTCCCGGCATGGTGATGAAGCCGCAGATCTGGGGCGACGCGCTCGACCAGGTCTGCGGGGAGCACACCCGGCTGGTGGTGCCGACGCCCGCCGGTCGCCCGTTCACCCAGCAACTAGCCCACGAATACGCCGCGGAGAAGCACCTGGTCTTCGCCTGCGGCCGCTACGAGGGCATCGACCAGCGCGTGATCACCGACGCGGCGCGCCGCATGCCGGTGGACGAGGTGTCCATCGGCGACTACGTGCTGGTCGGTGGCGAGGCCGCGGTGCTGGTTATGGTCGAGGCGGTGGTCCGGCTCCTGCCAGGGGTGCTGGGCAACGCGCGCTCGGCCGAGGAGGACTCGTTCTCCGACGGCCTGCTCGAAGGGCCCAGCTACACCCGGCCGGAGGTCTGGCGCGAGCTGGCCGTGCCGGAGGTGCTGCGCTCGGGCAACCACGCGCTGATCGACCGCTGGCGGCGCGACCGGGCGCTCGAACGGACCGTCGAGCGCCGTCCGGAGTTGATCTCCGCGTTGCCCGACGGCAGTCTCGACAAGCACGACCGGGCCCTGCTCGCGCGGCTCGCCGAGGAGTCGGCACGGGGCGAGTGATCCGCCGCCCGGCGGGTCTGCAATACTTGACCGGTTGGCGCGAGAGGAACCCCCACGGGTTCGCGCGCCTGCCAACCCCCTGGGCCGGCCGCTGTGACCGGCGTGCGCCCGGACGTATGGCAAGACGAAGACGTTACATCACAGACGAGGACGGACCACCGATGAACACCCTGGACGCCCTGGACGCGCAGTCGCTGCGTTCCGACATCCCGGACTTCCGCCCGGGCGACACGCTGAAGGTGCACGTCCGAGTGATCGAGGGCAACCGCGAGCGCCTTCAGGTCTTCCAGGGCGTGGTCATCCGCCGTCAGAACGGCGGCATCCGCGAGACGTTCACCGTCCGCAAGGTGTCGTTCGGCGTCGGCGTGGAGCGCACCTTCCCGGTGCACAGCCCGAACATCGCGCAGATCGAGGTGCACAAGCGCGGCGACGTCCGCCGGGCCAAGCTGTACTACCTCCGTGAGCTGCGCGGCAAGGCCGCGAAGATCAAGGAGCGCCGCGAGCCGGCTTCCTGATCCGGTAGCGGATTCCCGTAGCCTGGCGTCGTGGCCGAACCTGTGTCTTCAAACGCTGCCGAGGACGATCCCGAACGCTCCGAGTACCACGACGGAGCCGCGGAGGAGACCAAGGGCGGTGCCCACCGCAAGCGTGGCAAGGGCAAAGCGAAGAAGAAGCGCCCGTTCTGGGTGGAGCTGCCGATCCTGATCGTCGTCGCGCTCGTGCTGACGTTCGTCATCCAGCAGTTCTTCTTCCGCGTCTACATGATCCCCTCGGGATCGATGGAGACCACCCTGCACGGTTGCGAGGGGTGCACCGGCGACCGCATCCTGGTCGACAAGATCACCTACGATTTCGTCGACCCCACCCCCGGTGACGTGGTGGTGTTCAAGGGTCCGGACCCGTGGGTGGAGAACGAGGCGCTCCCGGAGGAGTCCTCGAACCCGGTCGGCCGGTTCTTCCGGAGCATCGGCTCGGTGTTCGGCCTCGCGCCGCCCGACGAGCGCGACTTCGTCAAGCGCATCATCGCGATGCCGGGCCAGACGGTCGAATGCTGCGACACGCAGAACCACGTCGTGGTCGACGGCAAGGCGCTCGACGAGCCGTACCTGCACTTCGAGGACGGCACCGGCGTGCAGGCCCCGTTCGAGCCGGTCAAGGTGCCGCTCGGCTCGGTGTGGGTGATGGGCGACAATCGCAACAACTCCTCCGACTCCCGCATGCAGGGTGGCGGTGGCGAGCGCGGTGCGGTGCCGCTGGAGAACATCATCGGCAAGGCCAGGATCATCGTGCTGCCGCCGGGCCGCTGGGGCGGCGTGACGGATCACAACCCGCAGGAAGCCGCGCAGCCCGCCGTGCTCGGCATGAGCGCTCCCGCCTGGCAGCAGGGCATCCCGCTGGGCATCGGCGTGGTGGCCGCCTGGCCGACGGTATGGGCCGGTCGCAAGCTCGGAACGGGCTTGCGCGGGACGGCGACCCGGAAGCGCTAGCCGCGTGACAGGGCTGAAGCCGCCACGCGCGGTCATCCGCGGGGAGAGTTCGTGGGGGCTGCAGGCCGCGCTGGAACGGCGTGGCCTCGGCCCGGTCGCCGGGGTGGACGAGGCCGGGCGGGGAGCCTGCGCCGGTCCGCTGGTGGTCGCCGCCTGTGTGCTCAAGCCCGGTGACGGCGCCCGGCTGACCGAGCTGACCGACTCGAAACTGCTCACCGCGGCCGCCCGCGAGCGGGTCTACGAACGCGTGCTGGCCAGGGCGGTCGACTATTCGGTGGTGGTCATCCCCACCGAGGAGGTCGACGCCCGCGGCATCCACGTGACCAACGTCGAGGGCATGCGGCGCGCGGTGTCCCACCTGCGGGTCGCGCCCGGCTACGTGCTGACCGACGGCTTCGGGGTGCCGGGCATGCCGGCGCCGAGCCTGCCGGTGATCAAGGGGGATCGCGTGGTCGCCTGCGTCGCGGCCGCGTCCGTGCTGGCCAAGGTGACCAGGGACCGGATCATGGGGGATCTGCACAACGAGTACCCGGTGTACGGCTTCGACGTGCACAAGGGGTACACCACCACCGAGCACGGCGCCGCGCTGACCGAGCACGGACCCAGTGCGGTGCACCGGTGGTCCTACACCAACGTGGCCGTCGCGGCCGCGGTCCACCGGCGCGAGCCACCCCATCGGGTGCTGCTCACCGCGGCGGCTTTGCACGCCACGGCGGCGCCGGTGCGTGCCCTGGACGACGGTCTGGGTCAGAATGGACTCTTCGCCGCCGACTGGCACGTGAACTCGCAAGGAGGGGCCCGGATTTCATGAGTGCCGAGGATCTCGAGAAATACGAGACCGAGATGGAGCTGTCGCTGTACCGGGAGTACCGCGACATCGTCAGCCAGTTCGCGTATGTGGTGGAGACCGAACGGCGGTTCTACCTGGCCAACGCGGTGGACGTGCAGGTCCGCGACGGTGGTGGTGAGGTCTACTTCGAGGTGCGGATGTCCGACGCCTGGGTCTGGGACATGTACCGCCCCGCCCGGTTCGTCAAGCACGTCCGCGTGATCACCTTCAAGGACGTCAACGTCGAGGAACTGGACAAGCCCGACCTGCGCCTGCCGGAAGGCGGTCCCTTCTCCGGCTGAGTCCTGACGGCGGGTTGTCCACAGCTCCCCAGTTGTCCACAGCCCCGCTCGAGCGCTCTGGCCTGCGCCTTTCCACCCTGGCACCGTCGTGATCGTCAACCAACGATCACCGACCCCGGGGGAGTAGCCGTGATGGGGACGCAGGCGCGGCCGTCATACGAGCATCGACAACGACTGGGCCGCCGCGGCGAGGAGCTGGCGGCAGCGCACCTGGCCAGGACGGGCCTGGTCATCCTGTCCAGGAACTGGCGCTGCCGCGAAGGCGAACTGGACCTGGTCGCCACCGACGGCCGCACCCTGGTCGTCTGCGAGGTCAAAACGCGCTCGGGCACCGGCTACGGCCTGCCCGCCGAAGCCGTGGACCCGGAGAAGGCCGCCCGCATCCGCCGCCTGGCAGGCCGCTGGCTCGAACACTTCCGCGTGCGCTGGTGCCCCCTGCGCTTCGACGTCATCGCCATCCAGCACCCACCCACCGGCGAACCGGAGCTCACGCACATCCAGGGAGCCTTCTGATGGCCCCCACACCAACCTGCCCCCACACTCGCGCTCATCCCACCGCCGAGCCGGGATCACGAGCCGCTCACACACTCCTCATCAGCCCGAGGCTCGCGGCACCTTTGCCACCCCGCCGCCGATCCGCCCGCCACGACGCCCATCCGATCCCGTCGCCACCCGCCACCTCCGAGCCGCGTTCACCAGGCGCGCAAGCGGTCGTCGCCAGGTCGGGGCTCATGGCAACCCCACGGCACGGGTCCAGCAACGTCCCACCGCATGATCCGAAGCTTCGAGTTGCCCTGGCGCTCATCCTCGGGCTGAGACCCGTGGCGCCAACGCCACGCCGCCGCAAGCTCCGACTCGCAGCGATTGTCCTCATCCAGCGACGATCAAGCGCCACCATCCTCCAACTGGGAGGACGAGCTGACATGGCGCTCCCAGACAACCGGCCCTACCGAGCCGGTCCCGAGCGCCAGTCTCGCGGGGTGAGCTGAGATGCCGCTGGCACGCAGTTGGTCGGTGGCCCTGCTCGGCATCGACGGCCGGGTGGTCGAAGTCGAAGCCGACATCGGGGCCGGGATGCCCGGGATGAAGCTGGTCGGCCTGCCCGATCCGGGTCTGAAGGAGGCCAAGGACCGAGTCCGCGCGGCTGTGCGCAACTCCGGTCAGAAGTGGCCAGAGCAGCACGTCACCCTCGGCCTCTCACCCGCGAACCTCCCGAAGCTCGGCTCCGGCTACGACCTGAGCATCGCCGCCGCGGTGCTTGCGGCCAGCGGCGCGGTGTCCGGCAGCAAGCTGCTCGGCACGGTGCTGCTGGGTGAACTAGCGCTCGACGGCCGGATCCGCCCGGTGCCCGGCGTACTGCCCGCGCTCCTCGCCGCCCGCAGGGAAGGGCTCAAGCGAGCGGTGGTGCCCATCGACTCGATGTTCGAAGCGGCGCTCGTGCACGACATGGAAGTCGTCGGCGCCGGTCGCCTTCGGGATCTGCTCGCCTGGATGGACGACATCGAGAGCCTTCCTCTTCCCGAACCGGCCACCGAGATCCCACCGCCGTCCGTGGCCGACCTCGCCGACGTGATCGGCCAGCCGGAGGCACGCTGGGCACTGGAGGTCGCCGCGGCGGGTGGTCATCACCTGCTGCTCGTCGGGCCACCCGGCGTCGGGAAGACCATGCTCGCGAGGAGATTGCCGGGCCTGCTCCCGGAGCTGTCCCGCGAGGAATCGCTCGAAGTCACCGCCGTGCATTCGATCGAGGGCAAGCTGTCCCGGTCATCCCCGCTCATCCGGATCCCACCGTTCGCCGATCCACACCACAGCATCTCGCTCGCCGCCCTGATCGGCGGCGGGGCTGACATCGCCAAGCCCGGCATGATCAGCCGCGCGCACCGAGGCGTCCTCTTCTTGGACGAAGTCTGCGAATTCGGCGGAGAGCGCCTCGAATCCCTGCGCACAGTCCTCGAAGACGGCGAAGTCCGGCTCGCCCGGCGGAAGGGCGTCGTCTGCTATCCCGCACGGTTTCAGTTGGTGCTGGCGACGAACCCCTGTCCTTGCGCGCCACCGCGAGAAGCCGACTGCTCGTGTTCGCCGTCTGTCCGGCGTCGCTACTTCGGCCGACTTTCGGGCCCCTTGCTCGACCGCATCGATCTCACCGTTCGCCTTCGCCCGCTGACAGCCATGCATGCTCACGCGCACGAATTCGACGAGCCGGAACCGACCGCGAGGGTGCGCGATCGGGTGCTTCGCGCGAGGGAACGCGCAGTCAAGCGCTGGGCCGAACACGGCTGGCGCACGAACGCGGAGGTGCCCGGGCCGGTACTCCGCCGCGAATACGCCCTGCCGCGCGAAACCACCGCTCTTCTCGACCGCAGCCTGAACATGGGTGCGGTCACCGCCCGCGGTGTGGACCGCTGTCTACGCGTCGCATGGACGTTGAGCGATTTGGCGGAGGTCGATCGTCCCGAGGCGGATCATGTGGCCGCCGCTCTCGGCTTTCGTGATCGGCGGGCGGCATGACCGAGAGGCGCGCTGACCCGGAAATCCGGCTCGCGAGGTCCTATCTGTTGCGGGTGGCCGAACCGCCCGCGATGGCGCTCACTGCCTTCATCCGCGTGTACGGGCCGGTTCGCGCGGCCAGGTTGGTGCGCGAGGGAGAGTGTCCGGATGCCGTACTGGCCGAGACATCCGCCCGCCGGACACTCGATCGGGCGAAATCGGACCTGGCGGAGGCCGAGCGGAACGGGGCCCGGCTGGTCGTGCCGGAGGACGGCGAATGGCCTGCCTGGCCGTTGCTCCCGTTCGACCAGGTGACCCAGCGCGGCTTGCGCGGGTTCGCACCGCCGATCGCGCTGTGGGTTCGTGGCGACGGCAGGCTCGACGAAGCGGTCATGTCCGCGGTGGCGGTCGTCGGCGCGCGAGCGGCGACGAGCTATGGCGAGCACACCGCGACCGAAATAGCGTACGGCCTGGCCCAGCGCCGGATGCCGGTGTTTTCCGGGGCTGCGTATGGCATCGACGGCGCGGCACACCGAGGTGCGCTCGCCGCCGGTGGGGTGACGGCGGCGGTACTCGGCTGCGGTCTGGACGCCGGTTACCCAGCGGGCCACGTCGGGCTGCTCAAGAAGGTCGCGGAGACCGGACTCGTGATCAGTGAGTACCCCTTCGGCGTGCCGCCGGCGAGGCACCGGTTCCTGGTGCGTAACCGGCTGATCGCCGGACTCACCGAGGGCACGGTCGTCGTCGAGGCGGGCGTCCGCAGCGGGGCACGCAACACGGCGACCACCGCCGGCGTGCTCGGCAAGGTGGTGATGGCGGTTCCCGGCCCGATCGGCTCGTCGATGTCGGCGGGCTGCCACCAGATGATCCGTGAGTCGGCCGCGACGCTGGTCGGTTCGCTGGCCGACGTGATCGAGACCGTCGGCAAGCTCGACTCGTCGTCGGCCGGGCGAACCCCGCGTCCACGCCGGACCACCGACGGCCTCGGCGAGGAGGCCATGCGCGTCCACGGAGCGCTCGAACTCCGGGAGGGCAGGTCCGCCGAGCAGATCACCACCGAATCGGGTGTACCGATCCACCGGGTTCGTGCGGTGTTGCCGGAACTCGAACTGGACGGCCTGGCCATCCGGGCCGAAGACGGGTGGCACCTCACCAGCCGATCACGCCCGGTGACACCCGCGGGAGGAGGCCACCAAGGTCAGTGACGAACTCCCAGGGCGACAGTCGTCGAATGGTTGCTTTGAGTAGCGATATCACGTCGTTCTGCCGGGAGGGTGTGGCGATGCTTGACCACGCGCCGGTGATCCCCCAGCGTTTCGGGCATGTCGTCACGAAGCGTCCCCGAAATTGAGCGGGGGGTGAAGGCACGCGGGCACGGAGGCCTGGTGCGCCTGCGGGCCGCGTTGCCCGGAAACGCTCGTGAACTGATCGGCGAGTACGAGCGGCACCTGGAGTTGGAGCGCGGGCTTTCGGCCCACACGGTCCGGGCTTATGTGGGCGACGTGGTCTCGTTGCTCGGATTCCTGCACGGGGTCGGCAACGCGGACGACGGGAATGAAGACGGCGACGAAGCGGCGGCCGAGGACATGGCGGCGCTGGCCGGGCTGGACGTGGGGGAGTTGCGGGCCTGGCTGGCCGAGCAGCACCAGGCCGGGGTCAGCCGGACCACGTTGTCCCGGCGGGCCGCGGCGGCGCGGACGTTCACGGCGTGGGCCCATCGCGTCGGCAAGCTGGAGCAGGATCCGGGCAGTCGGCTGGTGGCGCCGCGGCCGCATCGGACGTTGCCCGGGGTGCTCCGGCCGGAGCAGGCGCAGCAGGTGATGAGCGCGTCGAGCGCGGGAGCGGCCGAACGCGATCCGGTTGCGCTGCGTGACCACGCTTTGCTCGAACTGCTGTATGCCACGGGCATCCGGGTGTCCGAGTTGTGCGGGCTCGACGTGGGGGACGTGGAGTTCGATCGCCGGGTGGTCCGGGTGCTCGGGAAGGGCGGCAAGGAGCGGACCGTGCCGTTCGGCGTGCCCGCCGAGAAGGCACTCCGGTCCTGGCTGGACGAGGGGCGTCCGGTGCTGGTGGAGCGGGCGAAAGGGGCTGCGGCGAAGGCGCTTTTCCTCGGCGTCCGGGGTGGCAGGCTGGACCCCCGCTCGGTACGCCGGGTGGTCCACGACGGGGTCGGCTCGGTACCCGGCGCGGTGGACATGGGACCGCACGGCCTCCGCCATTCGGCTGCCACGCACCTGCTGGAGGGTGGTGCTGACCTTCGCAGCGTTCAGGAACTACTCGGTCACGCTACGCTTGCCACCACTCAGCTTTACACTCACGTCACCGTCGAGCGGCTGAAGGCGATCCATGACCGGACCCACCCCCGTGCCCGCTGATCGCGGGGGCGGCGGGGGGACAGCCTTTCCGCCACCCGGCGAACCGCCCGACCGAACCACCCAGCACGAGCACGGAGACAGACCTGAGAGTGCAGTTGAAGACGGCAAATTGCCCCGTGACGCAGCGCGTTCTCAGCGGGACTCTGAGACATCCACAGCGAAGGGCGGTCCCGTGACCGCCACCGAGACCAGCCGGAGCGAGACCGGCGACGTGGAGGCGGGCATCAACGCGTTGTGGCGGCAGTTCGCCCGAGCGCCCGAGCAACGCCTCCGCGATCGGCTGGTGCTGCACTACGCACCGCTGGTGAAGTACGTCGCCGGCCGCGTCGGCACCGGCCTGCCCACCCACGTCGATGTCGGCGACCTCGTGCAGTCCGGCATCTTCGGCCTGGTCGACGCCATCGAGAAGTTCGAGCCGGAGCGCGGGCTGCGCTTCGAGACCTACGCCATGCAGCGCATCCGCGGTGCGATCCTGGACGACCTCCGTTCTCAGGACTGGGTTCCCCGGGTGGTCCGCAGCCGGGCCAGGGAGGCCGAGCGTGCGATGGAACGCCTCGGCGCCCGCCTCAACCGCACCCCGACCGACGCCGAACTGGCGGCCGAGCTCGAGATCAGCGTCGACGACCTGCGCGATCTCTACGGCCAGCTCCAGCTCACCAGCGTAGTCGCGCTGGAAGACCTCGTCGCGGTGGGCAAGGACAGCGGCTCGCTGGTCGACACCCTGCCCGACGACGACGCCGTCGACCCGGTGGCCGTGCTCGTCGACCAGGACAACCGCCGCCAGCTGGCCGAGGCGATCGCCCAGCTGACCGAACGCGACCGGATCGTGGTGAGCCTCTACTACTTCGAGAGCCTCACCCTCGCCGAGATCGGCAAGGTGCTCGGCGTGACCGAGTCACGGGTCAGCCAGTTGCACACCAGGGCGGTGCTCCGTCTGCGCGCCAAGCTCGTCGAGCAGGCGGGTGTCTGACTGACACGTCAACCGGGGTCCCACGGCTTCAGCCGCAGCCGCGTGGTCTCCAGCACCAGGGGCAGCGGATCCAGGTACTCCAGCCCGCGGCGCACGCCCCAGTGCAGGCAGACCGCGACCGTGCACTCCGGGTGTCCGGCGACGACCGTGCCGATCACCTGCCCCGAGTACACCTGGTCCCCGGCGGCGACCTGGGGCACCAGCGGCTCGTAGGTGGTGCGCAGATCGCCGTCGTGGTCGACCGACACCACCCCGCGACCGGCGATCGTCCCGGCGAACACCACGTAACCGGTGCCCGCGGCGAACACCTGCTGGTCCGCGGCGGCCGCCAGGTCGACCCCGCGGTGGCCGGGGCCGAAGTCGGTTTCCGGCGCGTCGAAACCACGGATCACCTGCGGACGCGGGTGCAGCGGCCAGGTGAACCGCGGCTCCTCGGCGGCGACCGCCGGTGCCACCGGGCTGTGCAGGCCGAGGCCGCCGAATGCCAGCACCACCAGCACCAGTTGGGGGATGCGGTGACGTGGGAGAATGGGTGTGAGGTCCATGACTGGGACTCTGCCGGGACGGGCGGGGCGGTGGGGGCCGAGCGGGGAATCTGTGGACAACCGGTGGTGTTGTGGATGGGCCGGGGGTTTCGCGGCCGCCGGTGAGCGGCCCCGCAAAGCGGAGGCGTACACTGTTCGCGCGGTCTGCGGAAGAGCGGATCGACTTCGCGTGCGATGTGCATGCTCGGGGTGGGCCAGCACGATTTCCACCCGGAACGAACGATGTCCGGCGGTCCCATCCGGCGCCCAGCGCCGAACGGGTTCGGGCATCGGCACCGCACCAGGGCGACCGTCCACCCGGGCGGTCGCGGCAACCGAGCAAGCGTCACCGGGCCAGGCCCGGGGCGCACGACACAGAAGAGGTGCGAATCCGGCCATGGCCGTCGTCACCATGAAGCAGCTGCTCGACAGCGGCGTGCACTTCGGGCACCAGACCCGGCGCTGGAACCCGAAGATGAAGCGTTACATCTTCACCGAGCGCAACGGCATCTACATCATCGACCTGCAGCAGACGCTGACCTACATCGACCGCGCCTTCGAGTTCATCAAGGAGACCGTGGCGCACGGTGGCAGCATCCTGTTCGTCGGCACGAAGAAGCAGGCGCAGGAGGCCATCGCGAACGAGGCGCTCCGCGTCGGCATGCCCTTCGTCAACCAGCGCTGGCTGGGCGGCATGCTCACCAACTTCCAGACCGTGCACAAGCGGCTCCAGCGCCTCAAGGAGCTCGAGTCGCAGGAGCAGACCGGTGGTTTCCAGGGCCTGACCAAGCGCGAGATCCTGACGCTCACCCGCGAGAAGGACAAGCTGGAGAAGACCCTCGGCGGTATCCGCGACATGGCGAAGGTTCCCAGCGCCGTGTGGATCGTGGACACCAAGAAGGAGCACATCGCCGTCGGCGAGGCGCGCAAGCTGAACATCCCGGTCGTCGCGATCCTCGACACCAACTGCGACCCGGACGAGGTCGACTACCCGATCCCGGGCAACGACGACGCGATCCGGTCGGCCGCGCTGCTGACCAAGGTCGTCGCCGAGGCCGCCGCCGCCGGTCTGATGGCCCGCTCGGGCCGCAACGGTTCGGCCGCCGAGGGCAAGGACAAGCCGGAGCCGGGCGTCGCTTCCGACGAGCCGCTCGCCGAGTGGGAGAAGGAGCTGCTGTCCGGCTCCGAGAACGCCCCCGCCGCCGAGAGCGCTCCGGTCGCCGAGAGCGCTCCGGTCGCGGAGGACGCTCCGGCTGCGGAGAGCGCCCCCGCCGAGGCGCCCGCGGAGCAGACGACCTCCGCCTGATCCACCCTTCGCCCGCGTGGCCGGACCCCGGTCCGGCCACGCGGGCCATTGACTCGAATCCCTGCGCGTACCGAAGAAGGACGGAAAACGCACGATGGCGAACTACACCGCCGCAGATGTGAAGCGCCTGCGCGAGCTCACCGGCGCCGGCATGATGAACTGCAAGAAGGCGCTGGAGGAGAACGACGGCGACTTCGACAAGGCCGTCGAGTTCCTGCGCATCAAGGGCGCCAAGGACGTGGGCAAGCGCGCCGAGCGCGCCACCGCCGAAGGCCTGATCGCCGGGGACGGCGGCGTGCTCGTCGAGCTGAACTCCGAGACCGACTTCGTCGCCAAGAACGCCGACTTCCAGGCCCTCGCCGCGAAGATCGTCGAGGTCGCCAAGACCGTGCGCACCGACGACGTGGAGAAGCTGCGCTCCGCCGAGCTGGACGGCAAGACCGTCGCCGACGCGGTGCACGACCTGTCCGCGCGCATCGGCGAGAAGCTGGAGCTGCGCCGGGTCGCCGCCTTCGACGGCACCGTCGCCACCTACCTGCACCGCCGTGGCGCCGACCTGCCGCCGGCCGTCGGCGTGCTGGTCGAGTACACCGGTGAGGGCCAGGGTGCCGCCGACGCCGCCCGCGGCGCCGCGCTGCAGATCGCCGCGCTCAAGGCCCAGTACCTGACCCGCGACGAGGTCCCGGCCGAGAAGGTCGAAGCCGAGCGGCGCATCGCCGAGCAGACCGCGCGCGAAGAGGGCAAGCCCGAGCAGGCTCTGACGAAGATCATCGAAGGCAAGGTCAACGCGTACTACAAGGACACCGTGCTGCTCGACCAGCCGTCGGTGACCGACAACAAGAAGACCGTGAAGGCCCTGCTGGACGAGGCCGGTGTGACCGTCACCCGGTTCGCCCGCTTCGAGGTCGGCCAGGCCTGAGCAAGAGTACCGGCAACGTGCCCCGTCTCCGCCGCATCGGGGACGGGGCACGGTTGCGAAGAGGCACCTGACAACCCTTGAACACGCGGAGGACGACATGACAGCGGAGCGGTCCGACGGGGCCTATCGGCGGGTGCTGCTGAAGCTCGGTGGCGAGATGTTCGGCGGCGGCGCTGTCGGCGTCGACCCCGACGTGGTGCACTCGGTGGCCGTGCAGATCGCCGAAGTCGTCCGGACCGGCGTGCAGATGGCGATCGTCATCGGGGGCGGCAACTACTTCCGCGGCGCCGAACTCTCGCAGCGCGGCATGGACCGCGACCGCGCCGACTACATGGCCATGCTCGGCACCGTGATGAACTGCCTCGCGCTGCAGGACTTCCTGGAGAAGGAAGGCGTACCGACCCGCGTGCAGAGCGCGATCACCATGGGTCAGGTGGCCGAGGCCTACATCCCGCGCCGCGCCGAGCGCCACCTGGAGAAGGGCCGCGTGGTCATCTTCGCCGCCGGCGTCGGCATGCCGTACTTCTCCACCGACACCGCGGCCGCCCAGCGCGCGCTGGAGATCGGCTGCGACGTGGTGCTGATGGCCAAGGCCGTCGACGGTGTCTACACCGCCGACCCCAAGACCGACCCCAGTGCCCGGATGTTCCGCGAGATCACCCACCGCGAGGTGCTCGAGCAGGGCCTGAAGGTGGCCGACGCGACCGCGTTCAGCCTGTGCATGGACAACAACATGCCGATCATCGTGTTCAACCTGCTCACCGAAGGGAACATCGCCCGTGCGGTCGGCGGTGAGCGGATCGGCACTCTGGTCAGCACCCCCGCCGTTGGGGTGCCCGCCTAGACCTGCTGGGATCATCCGGCGGAGAACACCACCAGCGGCGCTAGACGAGCAAGGAGTAGCCGTGATCGACGAGACCCTCCTCGACGCCGAGGAGAAGATGGAAAAGGCCGTTTCCGTCGCCAAGGACGACCTCACCTCGGTACGCACCGGACGGGCCACACCCTCGATGTTCTCCCGGATCGTCGTCGAGTACTACGGCGCGCCGACCCCGCTGAACCAGCTGGCCAGCGTGAACATCCCCGAGGCCAGGATGGCCGTCGTGAAGCCGTACGACCAGACCCAGCTGAACGCCATCGAGAAGGCGATCCGCGAGTCCGACCTCGGCGTCAACCCGAGCAACGACGGCCAGATCATCCGCATCGTCATCCCGCAGCTCACCGAGGAGCGGCGCAAGGAGATGGTGAAGGTGGCCAAGAGCAAGGGCGAGGACGCCAAGGTGTCCATCCGCAGCGTGCGCCGCAAGGCCAAGGAAGAGCTCGACCGCATCCAGAAGGACGGCGAAGCGGGCGAGGACGACGTCACCCGTGCGGAGAAGGAGCTGCAGAACCTGACCGACAACTACGTCGGCCAGGTCGAGGAGCTCGTCAAGCACAAAGAAGCAGAGTTGCTCGAGGTCTGATCCGGTGGGGGAGACGAGCGTGAGCGGGGAACGCGAGGACGCGGCCGATTCGGCGGAGCCCGCCGAAAAGGCCGCGAAGGCCTCGCGGGCCGGCCGGAACCTGCCGGCCGCGATCGGGGTCGGGGTGGCGCTCGGTGCCGTGATCCTGGTTTCGCTGTTCACCGTGCGTTTCCTGTTCATCGGGGTGATCGCGGCGGCGATCGCGGTGGGCACCTACGAACTGGCCGGAGCGCTCAAGCGCGCGGCGAACATCCGGATCGCGCTGGTCCCGGTGCTCGTCGGCGGGCAGGCGATGATCTGGCTGGCCTGGCCGTTCGGCCGGGAAGGGGCGCTCACCGCGTTCGTGCTGACCGTGCTCGCCTGCCTGCTGTGGCGGCTACCCGGCGGCGCGGACGGGTACCTGCGCGATGTCGGCGCTTCGGTGTTCGCCGCCGCGTACCTTCCGCTGTTCGGTGCCTTCGCGGCGATGCTGGTGCCGCCGGAGGACGGAGTCGGGCGCGTGCTCGCCTTCATGATCGGCGTGGTCGCCTCCGACACCGGCGGGTACATCGCCGGCGTGCTCAAGGGCAAGCATCCGATGGCGCCGACGATCAGTCCCAAGAAGACCTGGGAGGGCTTCGGCGGCTCGATGCTCGCGGGCATCGTCGCCGGGTCGCTGACGCTGACCCTGCTGCTGGACGGGCAGGTCTGGCAGGGCGTGCTCTTCGGTGCCGCCATCGTCTGCGTGGCCACCCTGGGCGATCTGATGGAGTCGCTGATCAAGCGTGACCTGGGCATCAAGGACATGGGCAACCTGCTGCCCGGCCACGGCGGCCTGATGGACCGGCTGGATTCACTGCTGCCGTCGGCCGTGGTGTCCTGGCTGCTGCTCTCGGCCTTCGTGCCAGCCTAGGACTTGTCGATCACGCAGAACCGGTTGCCCTCGGGGTCCGCCAGCACCACGAAGTCGGCGTTCTCGGGGTAGTCCGCCCAGTCCACGCGGGACGCGCCGAGGTCGATCAGGCGCTCGACCTCACCGGCTTGGTCCGCGGTGTACAGGTCCAGGTGCACCCGTGGTTTCTCCTGGACCGGCGTCTTCGACAGACCCAGCGAGATGTGCGGACCCTCGCCGTCGACCGGGGCGAGCACCACCCAGGTGTCGTCGCCCTCTTCGCGCGGGCGGTAGTCCAGTGCCGCGCACCAGAACGCTTCCGCGCGCCGGACGTCCGAAGCGCCCAGCACCACCGAGCCGACGTGCAGCCCCATCAGTCGTCGTAGGGGTCGTCGACCTCGGCGCCGGTGTACTGCGCGTCGATCACCTGCGTGTGGTCGATCACCGAGAACACCGAGCCGTGCGGGTCGGCGAGCACGGCCACCCGGCCGAACGGGGTGTCGTAGGGCTGCACCACCACGGTGCCGCCGAGCATCAGGGCGTGCCCGGCCGCGGCGTCCGTGCCGCGTGCGGGGTCGACCTGGAAGTAGATCATCCAGTGCGCCGGGGTGCCCTCGCGGTATTCGGAGCCCATCACGTAGCGGTAGAGCACGGGCTGGTGGTCCAGCCGCCATTCCGCGTAGTCGATGGTCTCGCTGCCGATGTGGTGCACGTTGTAGTTGAACAGCCGCGAGTAGAACTGGTCGACCACCGCGCCGTCTGTGGTGTTGAGGTCGGCGCCGGAGAAGGTGTTCGGCGCACCGGTGGCGAACTCCCATGCCGGTCCGGGCTGCCAGAAGACGATCGGCGTGCCGGTCGGGTCGAGTGCGTGCAGGATGTTGCCGCGGCCCGGGATTTCGACCGGGCCGAGGGTCACCACGCCGCCGAGGTGCTCGACCCACTCCGCGGTGCCCGCGGTGTTGTGCACCGAGAGGTGCACGATCCAGCCCGGTGGTTGCGACGCGGCTGCGTGGTACATCCCGGCGACGGCGAACCCGCCGAACGAGCCGAGCGAATAGCGTCCGTCCGAGGTGGCCGGATCGCGTTTGAGTTCGAAACTCCAGCCGAAGAGCCCGTTGTAGAAGGCTTCCGCCTCGGGTATGTCCGGACTGGCGAGTTCCACCCAGCAGGGGACCCCCGGCGACAGAATGGGTTGCGTGGCGGCCGAACCAACCGACATGAGTGAGCTCCCTCGGCTTCGTGACCCGATCTTACGACTCGTTCGGGGGTTGTGCTTAACCCAAAGTCATCGAGCGGCAAGCAAACCGCGGGGGAGTTGGGACTTTTCGGTGAAAACGGACAGGATTGCCGGTGCCGCCTAAGCTGTAGTCGTGCGGCGCTCCCTCTTCCGCCACCGGCCGACGGTGGACATCCTGCCCAGCCCCAACATCTGGTACTACCCGGCGGCGTACGAACTGGAGAACCGGGCGCAGGACGTCGATGGTGAGATCTGGCGCGTGCTCGGTGAGGAATGCGAGTGGACCGGGCTGGACGTGCTCGACGTCGGCTGCGGTGACGGCTTCCACCTCCCGCGGTTCGCCGGTTCGGCCCGTTCGGTGGTCGGCGTCGAACCCCATCCGCCACTGGTCCACCGCGCCCGCGAGCGGCTGGCCGACCGGACCGGCGTGCGGGTGCTCCACGGTGCGGCACAACGACTTCCGCTCGCGGACGCGAGTGTGGACCTGGTGCACGCGCGGACCGCCTACTTCTTCGGTCCCGGCTGCGAGCCCGGGTTGCGGGAGGCGGAGCGGGTGCTGCGACCCGGTGGCGTGCTGGTGATCGTCGACCTCGATGTGACGCACGAGCCGTACGGGAGCTGGATGCGGGCCGATCTGCCCGACTACGACCCGGCCGGCGTGGAACGGTTCTTCGCCGAGGAGGGCTTCGGCTGCCGCCGGGTCGAAACGCGCTGGGCGTTCGACGACGCGGCGGGCGCCGAGCAGGTGCTGAAGATCGAGTTCAGCCCCGCGGTCGCCGCGAAGGCCACGGCGGAAGTGTTACGCCGCAACGCTTCCGGCGGTGCGGTGACCTTCCCGGTGGGCTATCGCGTGCACGTTCGCCGCAAGCCCACCGGGCTGGTCGTCCCCGGTCATTCGGTTTCTTCGTCGGCGGGGTCGGGTTCGTCCTCGCCGAGCACCCCGTAGATCGTCCGGCGGGCTTCGTTGAGCGCCCGCACGGCCTTCTCCTGCTGGTCGGCGGTGCCGGCCTGCGAAACCTGGAAGACCGCGGCCATCAGGGACATGCTCGCCGAGCGGAGGCTGGCCTCGTTCGGGTCGACGTCGCGGGTGATGGTCTCCCACGGCGGGGTGTCCAGCCGCTCGGTGGCGGCGCGGCCCTCGTCGGTGAGCTGGAAGAGGCGCTTGCCGCCCTCTTCGGTGGCCGACACCAGGCCCTCGTCGGCGAGCAGTTGCAGGGTCGGGTAGATGGAGCCGGGGCTCGGCTTCCACAGCCCGTCGCTGCGCTCGCTGATCTCGGTGATGATCTCGTAGCCGTGCCGCGGCTGCTCCGCGAGCAGCAACAGGATGGCCGCGCGGATGTCACCGCGGCGTCCCCGTCGTCCGCCGTGCCGCGGGTGGCCACCGGGTCCCCGGCCGCGTCCTCGCGGTCCGAAGCCGAAGCCCCAGCCGCCGGCGAAGTCCTCGAAGGGTCCGCGTGGGCCGAAGGCACGCCTGCCGAATTCCTGTGCGAAGGGTGGTCGCATGGTGGTGATCCTTTCACGTTAGCTTGCGATGCACTCACGATATATCGGAACCGTTCGTTTGACAACCAGCGGGCCGCGAGCTCGGTCACACTGGGGGGACGTGGGAGAATGAACCCGTTATGACTGCCCTCCCCCTAGTTTTCGACGCGCCCAAGCGCGGGCTGCCGCCGCGGCACCTCGCGGACCTTTCCGCCGAAGAGCGCGCGGCCGCCGTCGCCGAGCTGGGTGAGAAGCCCTTCCGCGCGAAGCAGCTGTCGAACCACTACTTCTCGCGGCTGACGGTCGACCCCGAGCAGATGACCGACATCCCGGCCGCGTCGCGGCAGCGGCTGGTCGGCGAGCTGATGCCGCCGCTGCTGACCGAGGTCAGGGCGCTGGCGTGCGACGACGGGAGCACGCGCAAGACGCTGTGGCGCGCGCACGACGGCACGCTGGTGGAGAGCGTGCTGATGCGGTACCCGGACAGGGCGACGCTGTGCATCTCGAGCCAGGCCGGCTGCGGCATGGCGTGCCCCTTCTGCGCGACCGGGCAGGGAGGCCTGGATCGGAACCTGTCGACCGCGGAGATCGTGGACCAGGTCCGCTCAGCCGCCGCCGTGATGCGTGACGGCGAGATGGCGGGTGGGCCGGGGCGCCTGTCGAACATCGTGTTCATGGGCATGGGCGAGCCGCTGGCGAACTACAAGCGCGTGGTGGCGGCGGTGCGGCGGATCACCGATCCCGCGCCCGCCGGGCTGGGTATCTCGCAGCGTTCGGTGACGGTGTCGACGGTGGGTTTGGCGCCGGCGATCCGGAAGCTGGCGGACGAGAAGATGCAGGTGCGGTTGGCGGTGTCGCTGCACACACCGGACGATGAGCTGCGGGACACGCTGGTGCCGGTGAACAACCGGTGGTCGGTCGACGAGGTGCTGGACGCGGCGCGGTACTACGCGGAAACGTCGGGGCGCCGGGTGTCGATCGAGTACGCGTTGATCCGGGACATCAACGACCAGCCGTGGCGGGCGGATCTGCTGGCGAAGCGGCTGCGGCAGCACTTGAAGCAGTTGGTGCACGTGAACGTGATCCCGCTGAACCCGACGCCGGGGTCGAAGTGGGACGCCTCGCCGAAGCCGGTGGAGCGCGAGTTCGTGCGCCGGGTGAACGAGGGCGGTGTCTCGTGCACCGTGCGGGACACGCGAGGCCAGGAAATCGCCGCGGCTTGCGGCCAGCTCGCCGCGGAAGGTTGAGTAGTTCGATGATGGAGAGTTCGTTTTGATGCTTGCGCCCAGCCTGCTCGACCCGGCGGCGGAGAAGTTGATGCTCACCGACGTCACCGGCCGCAGCGCCACGGATGTCGCCCGCGTCGCGCGTGAGCTGCTCGGCGAGCGGTTCGATTCGTGCACGTTCACCTACGTGCTCATGCGCGCCTTCGACGTCGAATTCCACGCTGCGTGCCAAGCCTCCCGCTGGCACGAGTTCGACAGCGGCCCGCGCGCCCTGTCGGACGCCGACCTGGAAACCCTGCTCAGCCCCTGGCTCCCCGCCCGCTGACCCACCGCGGACGGCTCAACGCCCGAGTTGGTTGCGGTTTGCCAACTTCGGGCGCCCACCGGTGATGCCCTGCGCACCGGCGACGACGGTATGACTGTGCGGTAGCTGATCCGGCGCCGGAGCGGCTCCGGCGATTGTATTAGTGCATGCGTCGTCGGCGTGGTGGCAATGGTTTCCCTGTTCTGCTTATTGCCGGGAAAGGAAACCACGGCATAACGATCGTGATGGCGCTCGTTGACCGGCTGGACAGGGTGGATGGCGATGGTGAGTATTGGTGCTCGTCCGTGAGCCGCGTGGGAGGTCTGGTGAACTTGAGCGCGACGGTGCTGGTGCAGGAACTGAAACTGTTGCGGAAGGGCCGAGGGATTTCCGCGACTCAGCTCGGCGAACGCGTCGGGCCGGCGTTGCGGGCGGTGTGCCGGATTTCCGGCAACGAGGACGCCGCGGAGATCCGGCGGAAGGTTTCCGATCGGCTGCGTGCGCTCATCGCCCCGCTGCCCAGCGATTTGAGCACGGTGGTGCTGGCGGCGCTGGGCTTGCACGAACAGGCCCGGAATCCGTTCTACCAGGAGCGCGTGCACTGGGCTGCCCGCGAACTGGACCGCGACGACCGGACGATCCGCCGTCGCATCGACGAGGGCATCGAGCAGGTCGCGGAACTGGCCCTCGCCGCGGCACCGGTCGCGGCGCCCGGTGACCCGAGTCGCAGTTGGCACACCGAAAACCTGCGCGTGACGCTGTCGCTCGACCAGCCGGTGCCGGAGGCCTTCGAGTTCCGCAAGATCGTCGCCGACGCCGACGACATCGCCGAACTGGACCTCGCCCTGACCCTGACCACGCCGGTGGACAGCGGTCGCTCGGTGCGCGAGGACGACCTCCAGGTCGACGTGTTCCACGGTGGACTGCTGGCTGCCCGGGTGATGGAGTCCAGCGACCGGGCCGGGCTGGCGTTGCGGCTGCCGTCGCCGCTGCGCCGCGGTGAGCGGCACGAACTCGCCCTGCGATTCCGGGCCGCTTTCCGGTATCCGCATTACGTCTGCGTGCCACGGCACCCGGTCGACCTCTTCGAACTCCACGTGCGCTTTCCCAGTCCGGCTCCGGCGGAAATCCTGCTGCTGGACCAGGTGTTCCAGGAGGACGCCAAGAACAATGGGGTCAAGGGTCCGGTATTGGTGCCGGACGGCTCGGGGGAAATCCACGTCGAATTCCGCGATCTGATGCCGGGTTTCGCTTACGGTGTGCGCTGGACGCAATGATTCCGATGGCTCGTGGCCGGTCCGCTGTCGTAGTGGGAAAATATGACCCGATTCCCTGACTCCGCTGGGCGGTGACCACGGACAGGACACCGGCCGTACCCTTCTGGACAATTGCTGGTCAGGTCCCGATTCCGGCCCGCTTTCCCTGGTGCGCCCCGGTTCCGCTGTCTAGGTTCCCTGAGCCATGACCCTGGGAAGTGCGGATGCAGCATTGCCGAAGCTGCGCTTGACCGACCTGAAACCGTACCTGTCCGTGATCCTGCTGGAATGCACGGCCGATGACCCCCAGCAGGCGTTCGGACGATTGCACCGGTTCCTGCGCGAAGCCGCGGGCGACCCGGGTGGCGGGGACAACGCCCGCCTGCTCGCCGAAGTGGAGCTGCGCCCTGGCGACCTCGGCGACGAGGTCGGCTCGGTGGACGAGCTGGGCGTCGAACAGGTCCTCGGCATCGCTCGCGAGGTGACCGGGACGCCGGGCTGGGCCGAACCGGACGCCGGCTTCGTCGACGTCACCAACCAACTGTCCGTCGCCGTCCGACGGCACCGGCTGGTCGCCGTGTATTCGACCTTCGTCGGCGACACCAGGATCAGCCGGTGGCTCCGCCAGGAAGCGGCACCTTTCCGGTTCGTCCCGTCGGACCGGCTGACCGCAACCTTCCGCGGCGACGGCAAGATGCTGTGGCTGCGAGGTGGGCAGCGTCGTCCCGCCGACGCCGATGCCGCGCTGGAGGACGGCCAGTACGCGCTGTCGGCCGCGAAGGTCGCCTACCTGCCGGATGACGAGAGTGCTCTGCTGCGCGATCTGATCACCGTCTCTCCGGGGAGCTTCCGGGTTTCATGGAAGCGGACTTCGCCCTTCGCGATGTTCCTCGCGGCCGTCGGCGAGGTCCTCCGCACGGTCGAACTGGCGTTGAGCGCCGAGGAAGTGCCCGCACCCCTGGCCGCCGAAGCTGCCGTGCCGCGGGTCGCTCTCGGCCAGGTGCGCGGTGCTTACGACGTTCTGGTGCAGGTGCCCGCCGATGCCGACGAGGAACGGGCTGAGCGCGCGGAGCTCATCCGCTCGGCCATCCTCGACGTGCGCGGCGATTCCGGTTCCGCGCAGGCGTTCGTCGACGTGGGCCGTCAGGGTGCGGTGGCGGGCACCTTGGTGGTCAAACCGGTCGAGGACGCCGGGAACGTCCGCCTCGACGTGCGCTTCAGCGGTGTGCCCTCGACCGAGGGGAGCGCGCGTGAGGTCAAGGAAGCCATCGCGGACGACAACCTGCTCACCGTGTACTACGAGTCAGGCCACCTGTTCGACGGTCACCAGATGGTCCGGCGTGAGCTGGACTCCAGCCCCTACCCCAACCTCGCCTTCGAGGACTTCTCCGGGTTCGCGGTCATGAAGGCGAAACCCGCCACCGGGGAGGACCAGGCGATCCACCACGCCATCGCCACCCACGGCGACGACTCGCTGTACGCCTGGGTCGTCCGGCGCTTCGGTGGCGAGTGGTTGTTGTGCGACGACGGTGCCGGAGACGTCGCCGACTTCCTGCACCTCACCGACGACGGCACGCTGACCGCCATCCACGTCAGCGCCGCCCACAGCGCGGGCCGGGGCAGGCGCATCGCGGTGACCCCGTTCGCGCAGGTGGTCAGACGGGCCGTGGACAACATCCGGCTGCTGGACACGGATTTGCTGGCGGAGCGGCTGTCCGCACCCCGCATCGCCACCCCGGCGGCCTGGCACGCGGGAAACCGGATCACCAGCGCCGAGTTCGTGCACCAGTTGAAGGCCAGGGTGGCGACCGACCGCACGAGGGTGGTCGTCGTCCAGCCCCATCTGCTGCGGGCCTCCCACGACCTGGCCAGGGCCGATTTCGCGGCAGGCCGGTCGAGCCGGGACGTGTGCAGCCTGACGCTGCTCGACGAGGTCCTGCACCACGCGCGGCGGACCGTCACCGCGCTCTGGGACGACCTGTTCGTCATCGGCAGCGAGTAGGCCCGCCGGGGTCGCGCCTCCGGCCGCTGGTTCAGGTGGACAGACTCGGGTTCCCCCACGCCAGTTCCGGAGGCCGGCCCGGTCGGAGGCTGTTCCCCGGCCGCGCGTGCGACGGTGTGCTGCCGGGGTCCGGGCGGCACATCTCCAGGCGCAGCTTCAGCGCACCGGTGAGGTCGAGGTCGATCGCCACCGGGGTGCCGAACGCCGCCCGGTACACCGCGTGCGGAGTGCCGTCGAGGACGACCCGGAAATCCCCCACCTGGAACGGTTCGTCGGCGTCGTCGAGCACACCGGCGACCGCGGTCAGCCGCCGGTACCCGCCGCCCAGTTCGATGTCGACGAACCCCAGCGATTCCACTGTGCCAGACCCGGGACGCAACACGATGCTGTCCGCGTAGGACACGCCGTTGATCTGGGCGGTGCCGGACCGGATGCGTGCGCTGCTGGCCAGCCACGGAAGGCCGTTCGCCAGCAGTACCCGGTCCTGCGTGGGTCCCTCGGAAGTTTGGCCACCCAGCCACTGGCCGCGCTCGGGCATCGGGTGGGCACCCCGGCCGGTGATCGCCGCGATCAGCTCCGCCACACCCTCCGCCGAGAAGGTCTCGACGTGGAACCTCGTGGTGGAGAAGGCGTTGAGGAAGGTCGGGACGTCCTCGGCCGACTGACCGTGCAGGACCACCGGCAGGATCCGTTCGGTCGCGGCTCGCAGGTCCTTGGTCAGGTCGTTGCGCAGGATCGCCGTCTCGAACTGCGAGCCACGCCCTTCGTCCGGCGGTGCCGCGCCGTCGGCCCGGCGCTTGTAGTCCGGGGAAGCGATGACGAGCACGAAATCCGCTTCGGTCAGCTGCTCGATCGCCCACGCCGACCAGTCGCGTCGTTTGTTGTCGTACCACTGGTCCAGGTGCACGTCCAAGCCGATCCGCACGCGCAGGTATTCGGCGAAATCGCGGACGCGGTCCTTGTGTTCCGGTGAATCGTGCGCGTAGGTGATGAACAAACGTGGTACTTCTTGGCCGGGCATCGGTACTCCTCGGACGGGATCGTCGTGGCGTGCCCAGCATTCTCGGCGGTGTGCCCGGCGTGGCAAGGGCTTGTCCCCAGCTTGTCACGGTTCTGTCCTTTCCTTTACCGCGAGTGGATCTGTCCTGGTTTTGTCACGTTTCTCGTCTGTTTCTCGCTGTCGGCGGCGACTTACGATCGCCCGGCCCGATGATCGGTACGAAGGGGTGACCGCGCCGGTGTACGAGTACGACGTTTTCATCAGCTATCGGCGCGAGGACCACACCGTGCCCGCCTGGGTGCGTACCCATTTCCACCCGCGCCTGCTGGAGTTGCTGGACAACCAGCTCGACCGGGAAGCACGGGTCTTCTGCGACGCCGAGCTCGGTGTCGGCACCCGCTGGCCGGACGAGCTGAAGAAGGCGTTGCTGCACACGCGGATCCTGGTCCCGGTGTGCTCGCCCAAGTACTTCCGCGACGAGTGGTGCCTGACCGAGTGGCACTCGATGGCACAGCGGGAAGCGCACAGCGGCGGGGTGCGGACCCTGATCTACCCGGTGATCTTCTGCGACTCCAAGAACTTTCCCGACTGGGCGCACGAGCGGCGGATGCGTGACCTCAGGCAGTGGGCGAAGCCCTACGAGCACTTCCAGATGTCACTGGACTACCTCGACTTCCACAGCGAACTGACGCACGTCGCCGAGGAACTGGCGGACCTGCTCGACCAAGCGCCTGCCTGGCGGCCGGACTGGCCGGTGGCCACTCCCGTCGTCGGCCCGCCTCCGATGGCCAGACTGCCGAGGTTCTGACCGATGCCGGGCACCGTGGTCACCTTCTACTCCTACAAGGGCGGTGTCGGCCGCAGTTTCACGCTGGCCAACGTCGCCGTGCTGCTGGCCCGCTGGGGTCATCGGGTGCTGTGCGTGGACTGGGACCTGGAGGCGCCGGGACTGCTCGACTACTTCCGGCCGTTGTTGCGCGCCGAACCCACCGGTGGCGTGGTGGACCTGGTCGACGACTTCCTCGCGGGGAAGGTCCGCCGGGCGGCGCACATCACCTCGCTGGCCGCCGAAGGCACCCTCGATTTCATCGCGGCCGGTCGCGCGGACGACGACTACACCTCCCGCGTGCAGGCGATCAACTGGGAAAGCCTGTACGACAGGGGTTTCGGTGACTTCCTCGAGACCCGTCGCGCGCAGTGGACGGCCGATTACGACTACGTCCTGCTCGACAGCCGCACCGGTATCTCCGACATCGGCGGCATCTGCACCGCCCACCTCCCGGACCAGCTGGTCGTGTTGTTCACCGCGAACATGCAGAGCCTCCGGGGCGTGCTCGACATCGCCCGCCGGGCCAACGCCGCCCGCGACCGCCTGCCCTTCGACCGGCCGCGCCTGCCGGTGCTGCCGGTGCTGTCCCGGTTCGACACCCGTGAGGAGTACGACCGGTCGGAGAAGTGGCGGGAGACCTGCGTCAAGATGACCAAGCACCTGTTCCGCGACTGGGTCTACCAGGACGTCCCGCCGGAGGTGATGTCCCGCCACCTCACGCTGCCCTACGTCTCCTACTGGAGTTTCGGCGAGCAACTCCCGGCGCTGCTCGAGTCCAGCCCCGGTGCCGATCAGATCGGTTTCGCGCTGGAGACGCTGGCAGCGGTCATCGCGCACCAGCTGGACCGCACGGACCTGCTGGCGGAGAACCGCGACGCCTACGTCACCTCCGCGCGAGCCGCGAAGCACGACTTCGCCCACGAATTCGTGATCAGCACCACGAGGTCCACTTTGGACTTCGCGGGCAAGCTGGTGGAGGCGCTGGAACAACGGGGCCTGCGGGCACGGAAGTCGCTGTCGGGCGACCGGTCGATGCTGCCCAAGGCCGACGACGCCCGGCACCTGTGCCTGGTGGTCGACCAGAAGGTGAGCCGCTGGCAGGAGGCCGAGGTCGAGCTGTTCCTGCACCGGACGCTGGGGCAGGACCGGCGGCTCATCCCGGTGCTCACCGAGGACGCCGACCCGAGCGCGCTGCCGGGCTACGTGGGCAACCTGCGCTATCTGCGGCTGAACCAGTCACGCGGACCCGCGGACGTGGCGCAGAGCCTGGTGGACCAGCTCCACGGCAACACCGCGCTCGTCGACACCGGCGAAGTCGACCTCGCCGCCGCGCTGCGGCAGGTCTCGCGGGCGCAGCTGCGGCCGTTGCTGTGGGAGCTGGTGGACGAGGTGGTCCAGGACCTGGTCATCGCGATCGGTGACGGAGATGCCGCCCGCGCGCGGGAACTGGCGGCCGACCTCGCGGTGGCGATCAGACCTCGTGCGACAGCACGCGAGGAGAACGGCTCTCGCACGCCCGCGCCCCGGACGACGACGACGGCGATTGCCTTCGCGTTGCGGGTGCTCGACGCGCGTGCGGCCAGGATTTAGGGCTTGTTCGTTGGATCCACGGTGTGAAAGGGAGCAGAATGGCCGACCGATTGCGACACCAGCAGACCGCGGTGATGTTCACCCTGATGGTGCTCGCGCGCGAAGTGTCCAACCCGGAGCTGAACACCGTTGTGGGCTTCACGCTCACCGGGGAGGAACGCAGGGAGCTCAACGATCTCGGGTACGTCCACAGCGAGAAGTCGGGGCGCTCCTTCAGCCACGAACTCACCGACAGCGGGTGGAGCTGGTGCCGTGGGGAGCTGGCGATGAAGTCACCGCCGCCGAACTCGCGCAGCAGCCTGATCACCGGGTTGTACGTGCTCCTGGGCGGTTTCGACGACTACATGAAGCGCCAGGGGCTGCAGCTGTTCGAGCTGTTCGCGCCGCGGGTCGAACTGACCCCGGACGGGATCGAGAGCCGGATCCGGGACGCCTACCGGAAACTGGCGAGGGCACCGCGGGACTGGGTCGGGCTGGTGGACCTGCGCCCGATGCTCGACGGCGCCCCGGCGAGCGAGGTCGACGCCGTGCTGAAGGAGCTGAGCCGCCAGGGACGCCTGCACCTGGCACCGGAGTCCAATCGCAAGGCCCTCACCGACGCGGACCACGAGGCGGCCATCCGCGTCGGTGGTGAGGACAACCATCTGCTCTCCATCGAGGTGTCGTGATGGACCCGCTGGCAGCGCTGTCCGCCCTCCACCTCGACTGGGCGGACACCCCCGACCACGTGTGGCGTGATTCGCCGTACCACATCGACGGGCTGCACACCGACGTGCTGTCGGACGTCGACGTGGGCATTCGCGGCGCCCTCGCCAGCCCCGGACCCAGTCCGCTGGGACTGGTGCTCCAAGGCCAGAAGGGCGTCGGCAAGACCCACCTGCTGGGACTGGTCCGCCGCCACGTGCACCGCGCCCGCGGCTACTTCTTCCTCAACGACCTCACCGCCGGAGACGCGTTCTGGGACGACACGGCTCAGGCACTACGGCGAGGTCTCCTGCAGCGGGACGAGTCAGGGGTCTCGCAGCTGGTGAGCTTCCTCCGGCGGGTGTGCCTGAGCGCCAGTGTCAGCGGTGAGGTCATGGGGCGGATCCTGGAAGGCCGCGGGCTCACCAAGGACGACGTCGACGCGTTCATCGGCGGACTGCGCCGGCTCGACCGGCAGCTCGCCGTGGAGTGCGCCGATGTGGCGCGGGCGCTGGTGCTCTACGCCAGCGACGACGTGTCCACGAACGACGTCGCCGACTTCTACCTGGGCGGGTCGGAGGAGTGGAAGACCGGGGAACGGCGGAAATGGGGTATCCGGCCGCAACCCAAGCCGCCGCTCGCCCAGGTGCAGGAGATCACGCGGCTGCTGGCGCTGACGGGACCGGTCGTGATCGGGGTCGACCAGCTCGACACGCTCATCGCGCGGTCCGCCCAGCGCACCCAGAGCGCGGGTGAGGAACAACTGCTGGTGGCGCAGATCGCCGACGGGCTGATGCGGTTGCGCGAGGTGACCCACCGGACCATGACGGTGCTGATGTGCCTGCCCGCCACCTGGATGCAGATCAAAAACCAGGGCGCCGACACCGTGCCCGACCGGTTCCGCGAGTCGCTGACGCTCGGCCGGGTGCCCACCGCCGAACTCGGCCGGGCGCTGGTCGAGAAGCGTCTCGGTGTGGCGTACCAAAGCGTCGGGTTCACGCCGCCACACCCGACGTGGCCGATCGCGCAGTCCGCGTTCAAAGGCGACTGGGAGCAGTGGACCCCGCGCGAACTGCTCAAGCGCATCGGCGCGCACATCGACGGCTGCCTGCGCACCGGCCAGGTCACGGAACTGACCTCGTTCGAGGACCACGCGCCCGTTCCGGTCGTGCCGATCCCCGTCACGCCGGATCGGTACGCCGAACTCGACAGGTGGTTCGACGAGTTGCGAGCCAAGGCCGACACTTCGGTGTTGCTGGACCACCGCACCGAGGACGAGATGATGCCCTCGCTGCTCTCGGCCGCCCTGCGCGGGTGGATCACCGAGGTGGGCGACGACGAGATGGAGTGGGCACGCCCGCCGCAGAACGGTCAGGGTGAGCTGCACGCCTGGCTGACCCGCACGCTGGACGAGGCGTCGGACCTGGAGGAGCATTGGGCGTTCCGGTCGATCTCCGCCCGGCACCACCTCGCCGTGCTGCACCGGTTGCGGAAGGCGCGCTCGGCCGTCGGACTACGGCAGGGTGCGGACAACCGGCACCTGATCCTGATCCGCAATTCGCCGTGGTCCAAGGGCGTGAAGACGCAGGCGGAGCTGAAGGCGTTCAAGGACGCGGGCGGCAGGCACCTCAAACTGTCCGATGAGGACATGCGCACGTTCTGGGCGCTCGACCGGATGTTCGCCGAGGGGGGCGCCGATCTGCACGAGTGGCTCGTCGACCGCAGGCCGGCCGGGCGGTCGGAGCTGTTGTCGGCGGTGCTGCCCGATTCACCGGCGGAAGAGCGGAAGAACGGCGCACACCTACCGCTGGTGGAGGAGCGGAAGAATGGTGCTCATCCGCCGCCCGCGGGTGATGAGATCACGCTGGGCACGGTGGTCGGCACCGGTGAGCCGGTGCGGCTCGGCCTGGCGGCCCTGCGCAAGCACGCCGCGGTGTTCGCCGGTTCGGGGTCCGGCAAGACCGTGCTGCTCCGGCGGATCGTGGAGGAGTGCGCGCTGCGCGGGGTGTCCGCGATCGTGCTGGACCCGAACAACGACCTCGCCCGCCTCGGCGACGCCTGGCCGAGCCCGCCGGACAGCTGGGGCCCGGGTGATGCCGCCCTGGCCGAGCAGTACCTGGCCGAGACGGACGTGGTGGTCTGGACCCCCGGTCGGGCGTCCGGCAAGCCGCTGGCCTTCCAGCCGCTGCCCGACTTCGCGGGCGTCCTCGACGACGAGGACGAGTTCGCCGCCGCGGTGGAGGTGGCGGTGGCGACCCTGGCGCCGCAGGCCAGGCTCACCGGGACCACGGGGAAGGTCAAGATCAGCCTGGCGGTGCTCCGGCAGGCGGTCGTGCACCACGCCCGCAGCGGGTCACGCAGCCTGCCCGGGCTCATCGAGGTGCTGTCCGACCTGCCCGAAGGGGTCAGCAACCTCAACGGCGCCAACCGCATCGCCGCGGAGCTGGCCGAGATGCTCAAAGCCGCCATGGTCAACGACCCGCTGCTGGCGGGCACCGGCGAGGTCGTCGACCCGGGCAGGCTCCTGACGCCCGCGGCCGGCAAGTGCGCGCGGGTGTCCGTGATCAGCTTCGTCGGCCTGCCCGCGGAGGAACAGCGGCAGAACTTCGTCAACCAGCTGCAGATGGAGTTGTTCGCCTGGGTCAAGCGCAACCCGGCGGGGGACCGCCCGCTCGGCGCCCTGTTCGTGATGGACGAGGCGCAGACGCTCGCCGCTTCCGGCAGCCTCACCGCGAGCACCCGCAGCACGATCGTGCTCGCGTCCCAGGCGCGGAAGTACGGCCTCGGCCTGCTTTTCGCCACGCAGGCGCCGAAGGGCCTGCACAACCAGGTCGTCGGCAACGCCATGACCCAGTTCTTCGGCAGACTCAACAGTCCCGCGCAGATCGCCGCCGCCAACGAACTGGCCAGGGCGAAGGGCAGCCCGGTCGCCGACATCTCCCGGCTGGAACGCGCGCAGTTCTACGTCGCGGGTGAGGCCTTCGGCTTCCGCCAGGTCGCGACGCCCCTGTGCCTGACCCACCACCCGGCGAACCCGCTGCGGATCGAAGACGTCCTCAGCAGAGCCCGGAACCAGGAAGAAACAGAGGAGTGAGAGGTCAGCCGGTCAAGCCGCACGCCGGGCGAGGTGAGCGAGGTGATGGGACGTGCCGAGGGCGACCGGGACGCTGCTGTCCCCGAAGCCGCCGCCCCGCCCGGACGCCGCGGTGAAGATTTCCCGGTCGCCCCAGGAGAAGTCGGCTCCCGCGTAGTCCTGGCTGTCGACCAGGTGCCGGCAGAGCTGACGGACGGTGTGGCCCCGCCCCGCTTCGTCGGGCTCGCCGTCGTCGTTGATGCGCTCACGGAGGTAGAGCCAGTTCTCCGTGCACGTGTACTTCACGCTGACGTGGTTGCTGCGGTATCCCGGACCAGGGATCGGGTGCACGACACCGTAGTCACCGAAGCGCACGTGCTTACCGCTGTTGTCCCGGACCGATCTCCAGAGCACCTCCTCGAACCGGGTCTGCTGCCAGCTCGCGGTCTGGGCCAGCATCTTGGGGATCGAGCCGCTGAGTACGGTGATCGACCTGAATCGGCCCACTGAGCCGAGTTCGGCCACGACCGTGGACACGGCGTCGACCTGTCGGGTGCTGACGCCGGAGAGGTACCGGGAATCGACGACGGCGTCCAGCTCCGCCGGTGCCACGGCAAGCTGTTCGAGCACCCGGGCGAGCGCGGTCGCGCCAGGCCTGACCCGGAGCGCGCCACCGGCTTCCAGTTCACCGCAGAGTCGGCCGATCGCGGCCAGCACCTCGCCGGGAGCGTCCGCGTGGGCTACGGGGATGAAGCGGACCGGGTAACTGGAATCGAACAGGTCCACCGGGTACGACAATTGGTCCGCCAGTGTGTTGAACGCGCCGGTGGGACCGGGGCCGAACCCAGGCGACCCCTCGGTGCCCGCGGTGTCGAGCATGCCGATGCGGCCCAGCCGATGCAGTTTCCGGAGCATCTGAGCGGCCTGACCGAGGTTGGTCAAGGTGGATCCCGTGGTGAGTTCGATGATCGGCTGGACGCGAGCCAGTTGCCCGGCATCCTGCACTGCTTCCAGCGCCTGGGATTCACCTTGTTTCGCGCGCAGGGAGACCAGCGAGTGGAAGACGCCCGGAGCGGCCATGACACCCCCTCGATCACCAGGAGTAGCTAGCGGGTCACCCGCCTTCCAGGCTAGGTGAAGCGGGGCGCCGGGCGCGTCCACCAGCCGCGCGAAGATCGAACCTGGCTGGCGGACCGGCGTGGTCGCTCTCGGTGACAGCGGGGTTCACCGGGTCGGGAAAATGGTTGACCCCTCTGGCGCGTTGTTGTGCGGCGCCGGGTTCGTCACCCTGGGGCCTTCGCTGACGTGTGAGAGGACCGCGCCGTGTCGACCGAGTTCCAGAGACGCAAGATCGCCGGAGTGTTCAACGCGATGGACGCCAACTCCGACGGGCTGCTCGAGAAGGCCGACTTCGAGGCGCTGACGGAGCGCTGGCTGGCCGTCCGCGACCGTCAACCCGAGCGCGACGCGCGCCTCAAGGCGATCATGATGGGCTGGTGGGACACCCTGCTCCACACCTCCGACTTCAACCGCGACCACAAGGTCACGCTCGACGAGGTGCTGCTCGTGGTGGACCGCCTGCACGCCATGGCCGACGTGGTCGCGGGCACCGCGCGCGCCATGTTCGAGGCGATCGACGAGAACGGTGACGGCGAGATCTCCGGCGAGGAGTACCGCAGGCTCATCGAGGCGTGGAGCGGGAAGCGGGTCAACACCGACGAGGTGTTCCCCCTGCTCGACTCCGACGGCGACGGCCGGTTGTCCAAGGAAGAGTTCGCCGAACTGTGGACCGAGTTCTGGGCCGGTGACGACCCCGAGGCCCGCGGGACCTGGGTATTCGGCCGGTTCGAGCTACCGGTCGGCTGAACCTATCGGCGCCACGCCGTGCGGCGCTTGCGCACATCCAGAATCAGGGCGAAGGCCAGGCCGATCGCGAGGCCGACCAGCCAGATGTCCTCCATCGCGTTCTGGTGGTTGCCGATCAGCATCACCAGCAGCGAGGCCACGCTGAGCCAGCCGGCGAACCGGGTGGCTTTCGGGAACGTGCCGTGCCAGCCCCATTCGGCCGACGGCTCGTCGCGGGGGTCGACCTGGTTCGACCGCTTCTCGACCGCCTTGCTCGCCACGATCACTCCATCCACCAAGCTGACTACTACCACCGAATGATCCCACACCGCGCCGACCGCCCCGCGCCCGGAGTCCGCGATAATCGTCGGCGATGACTACTTCGCGCAGCCTCCTCGTGCTCGGTTCCACCGGTTCGATCGGCACCCAGGCCCTCGACGTCGCCGAGCGCAACCCCGGACTGTTCCGGGTGGCCGGCCTCGCCGCCGGCGGTTCCGACCCGGCCCTGCTCGCCGCGCAGGCCATCGCGCACGAGGTCGAGGCCATCGCGGTGATCAAGCCGACCGCCGTCGAGGACCTGCAGCTCGCGCTGTACGCCGAGGCCCAGCGCCGCGGCTACTCGCGCGGGGAGTACCGGCTGCCGCGCATCTTCGCCGGTGCCGACTCGGTGACCGAACTCATCGCCGACGTCACCGTCGACGTGGTGCTCAACGGCATGCCCGGCTCGCAGGGGCTCGAGCCGACGCTGCGCGCGCTGGAGACCGGCGCCACCCTCGCGCTGGCCAACAAGGAGTCGCTGATCGCGGGCGGGCCGCTGGTGCTCGCCGCGGCGAAGCCCGGCCAGCTGGTGCCGGTCGACTCCGAGCACTCGGCGCTGGCCCAGGCCCTGCGCGGCGGCCGGGCCGAGGAGGTCTCGAAGCTGGTGCTGACCGCCTCCGGTGGCCCGTTCCGCGGCCGGTCGCGGGCCGACCTCGAGCACGTCACCGTGGAACAGGCGATGGCGCACCCGAACTGGTCCATGGGCCCGGTCATCACCATCAACTCGGCGACCCTGGTGAACAAGGGCCTCGAACTGATCGAGGCGCAGCTGCTCTTCGGTGTGCCCTACGCCGACATCGACGTGGTGGTGCACCCGCAGTCGATCGTGCACTCGATGGTCACCTTCACCGACGGCTCGACGCTGGCCCAGGCGAGCCCGCCGGACATGCGGCTGCCGATCGCGCTGGCGCTGAACTGGCCGGACCGGGTGCCCGGCGCGGCGTCGGCCTGCGACTTCTCCCAGGCCGCGAGCTGGACCTTCGAGCCGCTGGACCACGAAGCCTTCCCGGCGGTCGAGCTGGCCAGGAGCGCCGGGCTGGCCGGTGGGTGCGTTCCGGCGGTCTACAACGCGGCGAACGAGGAAATGGTGGCCGCTTTCCGCGCGCAGAACGCTCGCTTCACCTCCATCGTGGACACTGTTGCCCAGGTGGTGGACGCCGCCGACGACTGGCGGCGCGAACCCCGCGACGTCGAGGACGTGCTGGCCGCGGAGCAGTGGGCTCGTGCCCGCGCCGCGGAGATCAACCGGGCCGGAGGGAAGTAGGGCGTGCTCGCCTACATTTTGGGAGTGGTGCTGTTCGCGCTGGGCATCTGCGTTTCGGTCGCCCTGCACGAAGCAGGCCACATGATCACCGCCAAGGCCTTCGGCATGAAGGTGCGACGGTACTTCGTCGGCTTCGGGCCGACGGTCTTCTCGTTCCGCCGCGGCGAAACCGAGTACGGCCTGAAGTGGATCCCGCTCGGCGGTTTCTGCGACATCGCCGGCATGACCGCGCTCGACGAGGTCACCCCGGACGAGGCGCCGCGCGCGATGTGGCGGCAGAAGACCTGGAAGCGGACCGTGGTGATGGCCGCGGGTTCGGTGACGCACTTCATCCTCGGCTTCGTGGTGCTCTACTTCATGGCGTTCACCATGGGCCTGCCGAACCTCGAGCGGAACCCGGCGCCGGTGATCGGCGCGGTCTCGCAGTGCGTGCGGGACGCGGCCACGCTGCAGGAGAACAACAACCCGGTGTGCCAGCCCGGTGACCGCGCGCCCGCGCTCGAAGCGGGCATGAAGCCGGGCGACCAGATCGTCTCCATCAACGGCACGCCCACCCCCACCTGGGAGGACATGCTCCGGACCATCGGCGCCGCCGGTGGCCCGACCCCGATCGAGGTCAAGCGCGGCGATCAGACGCTGCTGCTGACCGTGGACGTGCCGAAACTGGTGCGGCCCAAGGCCGACGGCTCCGCGGGCACCGAGATGCGGGGTGCGATCGGCGCGGCCAAGCAGGACGACTCGGTCCTGCAGTACGGCCCGATCGCGGCGATCGGCGGTGCGGCGACCTTCACCGGCGACATGTTCGTGCAGACCTGGCAGCGGATCGTCGAGTTCCCGCAGCGCATCCCGGCGGTGGTCGAGTCGATCTTCGGCGGCGAGCGCGACCCGGAGACGCCGATGAGCGTGGTCGGCGCGAGCCGGATCGGCGGGGAGGCGGTCGAGCACGGCCTGTGGGAGATCTTCCTGCTGCTGCTGGCCAGCCTGAACTTCTTCGTCGGCGTGTTCAACCTGCTCCCGCTGCTGCCGATGGACGGCGGGCACATCGCCATCGTCTGGTACGAACGGGTGCGCGACTTCTTCCGGAAGCTGCGGGGGAAGGCCGCCGGTGGTCCGGTGGACTACACAAAGTTGTCCGCGGTCACGATGGTGTTGGTCTTCCTCGGCGGAGCGGTGGTCCTGCTCACCGTGACGGCGGACATCGTCAACCCGATCCGCATCATGCCCAACTAGAAAACCTCAGTTCAGAGGCTTGTGAACACCTGTCAGCCGCCCGCACTCGCCGGAAACCGGGTGCGGGCGCGCCGGTATCGTGGGGGGTGTCATAGCCGCTGACACCTTCGCAGAGGAATCGATGACAGTCGCGCTTGGAATGCCCGCCCTGCCCCCGCCCGTACTCGCCGAGCGCCGCAGGACCCGACAACTGCGGGTGGGCTCGGTGGGCGTCGGCAGCGACCACCCGATCTCGGTCCAGTCGATGACCACCACGCTGACCTCCGACGTGAACGCGACCCTGCAGCAGATCGCCGAACTGACCGCGGCGGGCTGTGACATCGTCCGGGTGGCCTGCCCGAGCGCCGACGACGCCGAGGCGCTGCCCGCGATCGCGAGGAAGTCGCAGATCCCGGTGATCGCCGACATCCACTTCCAGCCGAAGTACGTCTTCGCCGCGATCGAGGCCGGGTGCGCGGCGGTCCGGGTCAACCCCGGCAACATCCGCAAGTTCGACGACCAGGTCAAGGAGATCGCGCAGGCGGCGAAGGACCACGACACGCCGATCCGGATCGGCGTGAACGCGGGTTCGCTGGACAAGCGGATCATGGACAAGTACGGCAAGGCCACCCCCGAAGCGCTGGCGGAGTCGGCGCTGTGGGAGGCGAGCCTGTTCGCCGAGCACGACTTCCACGACATCAAGATCTCGGTCAAGCACAACGACCCGGTGGTCATGGTGCGTGCCTACGAACTGCTGGCCGAGCAGTGCGACTACCCGCTGCACCTCGGCGTGACCGAGGCGGGCCCGGCGTTCCAGGGCACCATCAAGTCGGCGGTGGCCTTCGGCGCGCTGCTGCGCCAGGGCATCGGCGACACCATCCGCGTGTCGCTGTCGGCGCCGCCGGTCGAAGAGGTCAAGGTCGGCATCCAGATCCTGCAGTCGCTGAACCTCAAGGAGCGCAAGCTCGAGATCGTGTCGTGCCCGTCGTGCGGGCGCGCGCAGGTGGACGTCTACACGCTCGCCGAGCAGGTCACCGCCGGGCTCGAGGGCATGGAGGTGCCGCTGCGCGTCGCGGTGATGGGCTGCGTGGTGAACGGGCCTGGCGAGGCGCGTGAGGCCGACCTCGGCGTCGCTTCGGGCAACGGCAAGGGGCAGATCTTCGTCAAGGGCGAGGTCATCAAGACCGTGCCCGAGCACGCGATCGTGGAGACGCTGATCGAAGAGGCCATGCGCATCGCCGAGGAGGCGGGCGAGTCGACCGGTACCGGTGAGCCCACCGTCACCGTCGGCTGAGCGGTTTACGCCGGTCAGGTGAGTGACCAGTGGGCGGCCCGGCCGCCGCACCCGGCCCTGCGGCAGGCGGTGCGGCGGTACGTCGGCTACACCCAGCACGGCGTCACGCTGCCCGTGCACCGCGGCCTGCCCTCGCGTTCGGTCACGCTGATCATCAGCCTGGCCGAGCCGATCCGGGTGATCGGCGGGCCGGGCGCCGAGCACGGCCCGTTGCGGCGGCACTGCGTGGTCGGCGGCCTGCACCTGGCGCCGGTGCTCATCGGACAGGATTTTCACCAGCAGGGCCTGCACATCGAGCTGAACCCGCTCGGCGTGCGGGCCCTGCTCGGCGTCTCGGCCACCGAACTCGCCTCGACCACGGTCGACGCCGGTGAGCTGCCCGTGCCGTGGGCCCGCGACCTGCCCGCCCGCCTGCACGAACTGCCGGACTGGGCGGCCAGGTTCGCCCTGCTGGACCGCGAGCTGGCCGCCACCGTCGCGCCGGTGACGCTGGTGTCGGAGATCCAGTGGGCGTGGCGGTCGATGGTCGCCGGGCACGGGGGTGTCGGCGTCTCCGAGCTGGCCGAGGAGATCGGCTGGAGCAGGCGGCACTTCAGCGAACGGTTCGCGCGTGAGGTCGGTGTCTCGCCGAAGCAGGCCGCGCGGCTGATGCGCTTCGAGCGCAGCGAATCGCTGCTGCGTTCCGGCGGCTGGCGCACCCTGGCCGACGTCGCCGCGCAGGCCGGTTACTACGACCAGGCGCACATGGCCAACGAGTGGCGTTCACTGGCCGGTTGCCCGCCGAGCACCTGGATCGCCGAGGAGCTCCCGTTTCTCCAAGCCGGTGGAACCGCCCTGCTCGCAGACTGACCGGCATGAGCGAACTCAACAATCCGGGTGTGTGGCCCGCCCTGAAGTACGACGACGCCGAAGCCGCGCGGGTGTTCCTCACCGAGGTGTTCGGCTTTACCGAGGCGCTCACCGTGCGCGGCGAAGACGGCGTGTCGATCGCGCACGGCGAGCTGAAGTGGCCCGAGGGCGGCGGCGTCATGTACGGCTCGATGCTCGGCGAAAACGACCTGCCCAAGCCGCGGGCCGGGGGCCAGTGGCTGTGCGTGGCCACCGATGACCCCGACGCGGTGCACAAACGCGCGTCGACCAGCGGAGCCAAGGTGCTGGCCGAGCCCTACGAGACCGAATACGGCTCACGCAACGTCACCATCGCCGATCCCGAGGGCAACGTGTGGACCTTCGGCACCTACCGCGGCGCCTGAACCAAGGGCCGAGAGGGTGAAACCGGTCGCCGCGCGCGGCCGGTTCACTTTCCGTCGTCCGGCCTCATCTGGCAGGCTGAGGGGGTGTTGCGGCTAGCAGGTGCGCGGCTCCTCGATGATCGGGACTTTCCGGCGGTCCGCGCCGCACTGGCCGCCGATCCCGTGGGCAGCTGCATGGTCAGCGCCCGGATCGAGGTGGCAGGTCTCGACCCGTGGCGCCTCGGTGGCGAGCTCTGGGCCGCCGAGTCCCGGCCGCTGCGCTCCGGTCGCATCCAGGGCCTGTGCTTTTCCGGGCCGAACCTGATCCCGCTGCGGGGCAACGCCTCGGCGCTGCGCTCGTTCGCCGATCGCGCGCTGCGCCGCCAGCGCACCTGCTCCTCGCTGGTCGGCCCGGCCGAGCAGGTGCTCGGGCTGTGGGAGGAACTGACCACCGAATGGGGTCCGGCCAGGGAGGTGCGCCACGACCAGCCGCTGCTCGCGCTGGACTCCGCGCCCACCTGCACCCCCGACCACCTCGTCCGCCCGGTCCGGCCGGACGAACTGGAGCGCTACCTGCCCGCCGCGATCGCGATGTTCATCGAAGAGGTCGGCATCGACCCGCGGGCCGGGGACGGTGGGGCCAGCTACCGCGCCAGGGTCGCCGAGCTGATCGCCGGCGGCCGGGCGTTCGCGCGGTTCGAGAACGGCGAAGTGGTGTTCAAGGCGGAGATCGGCGCGATGTCGGCGACCGTGGGGCAGATCCAGGGTGTGTGGGTGCGCCCGGACCGCCGCGGCCACGGGCTGGGCACGCAGGGCACCGCCGCGGTGGTCTCACGGCTGGTCCGGGGTATGGGCCGCACGGCGAGCCTGTACGTCAACGCCTACAACGACCCGGCGCTGGCCGCCTACCGCAAGATAGGGTTCCAGCAGGTCGGCCGCTACGCGACGGTGTTGTTCTGATGGGGGTGCCCTGATGTCGACGATGGCGACCCTGCGCATGCTGGCCGACGACCGCAAGCGCTACTCGGCGCTCAAACCGGCCGACACGCGTGCCCGGCTCCTGACCCTCGGCGTGCTGGCGGTGTTCGCCGCGATCGCCGTGCTCTGCGCGCTGACGCTGGGGTTCTGGGCGACCGTGCCGCCGGCGCTGGTGCTGCCGGCGGTGGTCGGCTGGTACCGCGGTTCACGGGTGGCGCTGCTGGTCAACGCCGCCGGGATCCGGGTGGACAAGGACTTCGTGGCCTGGGACGACCTCGACGCGGTGACCGTGCGCCCCGGGCCCGCGGGTTCGGTGGAGGCCGAGGTCGGCGAGTTCCGGGTGCTGGTGGACGGGAAGCGCTACCAGGGTGACCGGCTGGCGAGCCTGGTCGCCACGCACGCGCCCGAGCACGTCCGGTTCTCCGACACCACGGGTGTCGTGACGGCCTGAGCGGGCTCTCACCGGCGATACTGCTGCGGGTGCGGGCTCTGCGCGGACTGGCGGTGGCGGTGGTCACGGTGCTGACCGCTTCCGGGTGCTCGTGGTTCGCCGACGGGCCGCAGGAGATCACCGAGCGGTTCCTCGCCGCGCTCGCCTCCGGTGACACCGCCGCCGCGGCGGCGCTGACCGACTCCCCGGAGTCCGCGAAGGCCGCGCTCGACCAGGCTCGGACGGCGCTCGAACCGGAGAAGGTCGACCACGCCGTCGAGCACGTGGGCCAGTCGAGCCCGGCCGCCGCGCGCTACCGGCTCGAGTGGCGGCTACCCGGCGGGCGCACCTGGGCCTACGCCGCCGAGGCGGAGTTGTACGCGGTGGACGACACCTGGAAGGTGCGCTGGCAGCCGTCGGTCGTCCACCCGGACCTCGCCACGCGCCAGCAGCTCGCGCTGCGCGTGGACACCCCGCGCCAGGCGCCCGTGCTCGACCGCGACGGTCAGCCGCTGCTGGAGCCGCAGACGGTGGTGGCGGTGCTGCTCGACCCGGCACACGCCGCCACCACCGCGAAGCCGCTGGCCGAAGCGCTGAGCCCGATCGACGCGAGCCTCACCGAGCAGTCCATTGTGGAGGGCGCGAGAGCGGCCCAGCAGGCGTATTCGGTGGTCACGTTGCGTCAGTCCGACTACCTCGCGGTGAAACCGGCCATCTACGAACTGCCCGGCCTGCGCTTCAGCGAGCAGCGCCGCCTGCTGCCGGTCGACCCCTCGCTGGCCGAGCGGTTGTGGCCGTCGATCCGGTCCACTGTGGAGGCGCAGGTGGCCGGGAACGCGGGCTGGCGCGTGCTCACCACGGACACCGGCGGCGGCGAGGTCGCCGAACTGCACGCGCAGGAGGCGAAACCGGCCGACGCGGTGACCACCACGATCAGCCGCCGGACGCAGGCGGCGGGAGAGCGGGCGATCGACGCCGTGCCGGGCGCGGCGATGATCGTGGCGATGCAGCCGTCGACCGGTGAACTGCTCGCGGTGGCCCAGAACGCGCCCGCCGACCAGCAGGGTCCGATCGCGCTGACCGGCCGGTACCCGCCGGGGTCCACGTTCAAGATCGTCACCGCGGCCGCCGGGCTGAGCGCGGGCAAGGTCACCGCGGCGACGCCGGTGGACTGCCCGGCCACGATGGTCGTGGACGGCAGGCTGATCCCGAACAACGACCGGTTCGCGCTCGGCACCGTGCCGCTGAGCCGGGCCTTCGCGGAGTCGTGCAACACCACCTTCGCCACGCTGTCCACCGACCTGCCCGCGATGGCGCTCACCGACTCGGCGCGCGACCTGGGGCTGGGCGCCGACTTCGTGGTCCCCGGCCTGACCACGATCACCGGCTCGGTGCCGCCGGCCGGGAGCATCGTGCAGCAGGCGGAGAACGGGTTCGGCCAGGGCACCGTGCTGGCCAGCCCGTTCGGCATGACGGTGGTCGCCGCGACCGTGGCCAGTGGCCGGATCCCGGTGCCGTCGCTGCTGCGCGGCGGGGTGACCGAGGCGAAGAACCTGGGCGCGCCCGTGCGTCCCGACGTGCTCGAGGCGCTGCGCGCCATGATGCGTGAGGTGGTCACCGGCACGGCGTTGCGGGACCTGCCGGACG
Organism: Saccharothrix sp. AJ9571; assembly: GCF_021725495.1. Taxonomy (NCBI): domain Bacteria; kingdom Bacillati; phylum Actinomycetota; class Actinomycetes; order Pseudonocardiales; family Pseudonocardiaceae; genus Saccharothrix; species Saccharothrix sp. AJ9571. Next base: position 4,538,153 of record NZ_CP091382.1, read on the forward strand.
TCCGGGGCAAGACGGGCACCGCGCAGTTCGGCGACGGCAGCGACGCACACGGGTGGTTCGTCGGTTACTCGGGTGATCTGGCCTTCGCCGTGCTGCTCACCGGAGCCGGTTCCTCGGGGCTCGCGGTCGAGGCGGCCCACCGGTTCCTCACCGCGCTCGGCTGAAGTCGTAGGCTGGAGGCATGTTTCAGCGTGCCCCTCTGAAGCCCGGTGTGCAGTCGCCGCGCCGCGCCGTCCCCGCGTCCATCAAGCGTCCCGAGTACGTGGACCGGCCGGCCCCGAAGCGCGACACCGGCAACGGGGTGCGCACCCCCGAGGTGATCGAAGCGATGCGGGTGGCGAGCCGGATCGCCGCGCAGGCGCTGCAGGAGGGCGGCAAGGCGGTCAAACCGGGCGCCACCACCGACGACGTGGACAAGGTGGTGCACGAGTTCCTGCTAGACCACCACGCCTACCCCTCGACGCTGGGCTACCGGAACTTCCCGAAGTCGTGCTGCACCTCGCTGAACGAGGTGATCTGCCACGGCATCCCGGACTCGACGGTGATCGAGGACGGCGACATCTGCAACATCGACGTCACCGCCTACATCGGTGACGTGCACGGGGACACGAACGCCACCTTCCTGGCCGGTGAGGTGCCGGAGGAGGCGCGGCTGCTGGTCGAGCGCACGCACGAGGCGACCATGCGCGCGATCAAGGCGGTCCGGCCGGGGCGGCAGCTGAACGTGATCGGCCGGGTGATCGAGGCCTACGCGAAGCGGTTCGGCTACGGCGTGGTGCGCGACTTCACCGGCCACGGCGTCGGCCCGGCGTTCCACACCGCGCCGACGGTCCTGCACTACGAGGAGCCGACGGTCACCACCGAGATCCTGCAGGGCATGACCTTCACCATCGAGCCGATGATCACCCTGGGCACCATCGACTACGACATCTGGTCCGACGACTGGACGGTCACCACCAAGGACAAGAAGTGGACCGCCCAGTTCGAGCACACCATCGTGGTCACCGAAACCGGCTCGGAGATCCTCACCCTCCCATGACCCCAGCGCGGTAACCGGCCGAGCCCACGTCCCCGCCGCCGAGTTGACGGCGAACGCTATGAGTGGGGCATTACTTGCGTTCAACGCAAGTAATGCCCCACTCATAGCATTGAGGAGTGTGGGGAGGGGCCACCATGGGCGGGATAGGTGTGGGCGGCGGGCACATGGTTCGCGTGAAGCGCGGCTCGTAGCGTTCCCTGGCATGAACGAGCCCTCGCTCCGCGGCCGGACCGCGCTGGTCACCGGTGGCGCGGCCGGGATCGGCCGGGCGTGCGTGGTCGCGCTCACCGCGGCCGGTGCCAAGGTGCACTTCGCCGACCTCCACGCCGGGCAGGCGGCCGAGGTCGCCGCCGAGACCGGGGCCATCGCGCACGTCGCCGACCTCACCGCGCCCGGTGCCGTCGAGGCGCTGCCCGACGACGTGGACATCCTGGTCAACAACGCCGGCGTGCAGCACGTGGCACCCATCCACGAGTTCCCGCCGGAGCGGTTCGCCGCGATGCACGAGCTGATGGTGCAGGTCCCGTTCCGGCTCATGCGGCACTGCCTGCCCGCGATGTACCGCCGCGGCTGGGGGCGGCTGGTCGCCGTGTCCAGCGTGCACGGTCTCCGGGCCAGCCCCGGCAAGTCCGCCTACGTGGCGGCCAAGCACGCGCTCGAAGGGCTGAGCAAGGTCGCCGCGCTGGAGGGGGCCGAGCACGGGGTCACCAGCAACTGCGTCAACCCGGGTTATGTGCGCACGGCACTGGTCGAAGGCCAGGTCCGCGCGCAGGCCGAGCGGCACGGCATCGGCGAGGACGAGGTGCTCGACGAGGTCTTCCTCCGCCGGACCGCGATCAAGCGGCTGATCGAACCCGAGGAGGTCGCCGCGGTCGTGACCTGGCTGTGCGGTGACGCCGCCGAGTACCTCACCGGTGCCTCCGTCCCGCTCGACGGCGGCTGGACCGCCGGCTGAGCTCTTGAAACCCCCCGTCACACAACGAAGTGGTGATGTACATGGCTGAAACCGCGTCCCCGCCGCGCCGGAAGATCGTCAAGATCGTCGGCGCCAGCCTCGTCGGGACGACCGTCGAGTGGTACGACTTCTTCCTCTTCGCCTCGGCCGCGACCCTGGTGTTCAACAAGCTCTTCTTCCCCGGCTCCGACCCGCTCACCGGCACCCTGCTGGCACTGGGCAGCTACGCGATCGGCTTCCTCGCGCGACCGCTCGGCGGGCTGGTGTTCGGCCACTACGGCGACAAGATCGGCCGCAAGAAGCTGCTGGTGCTCAGCCTGCTGCTGATGGGTGGCGCCACCTTCGCGATGGGCCTGCTGCCCACCTACGCCACCATCGGCGTGGCCGCGCCGATCCTGCTCACGTTGCTCCGGCTGGTGCAGGGCTTCGCGCTCGGCGGTGAGTGGGGCGGCGCGGTGCTGATCGTCTCCGAACACGGCGACCCGGAGCGGCGCGGCTTCTGGGCGTCCTGGCCGCAGGCGGGCGCACCGGGCGGGAACCTGCTCGCCACCGGTGTGCTGGCGATCCTCGCCTCCGTGCAGACCGACGCCGCGTTCGAGTCGTGGGGCTGGCGCATCCCGTTCCTGCTCTCCGGGCTGCTGGTGGCGATCGGGCTGTGGATCCGGCTCTCGGTCGAGGAATCGCCGGTGTTCATCGAGGCCGCGAAGAAGGCGGGCGGCACGGTCGAGAAGGCGCCGATCATCACGGTCCTGCGCTACAGCTGGCGCGAGGTGCTCATCGCGATGGGCGCGCGCTTCGCGGAGAACGTCTCCTACTACATCCTGACCGCGTTCATCCTGGTCTACATCACCGTCGGGCTGGAGATGCCGAAGAGCGTCGGGCTGAACGCGGTGCTCATCGGCTCGGCGGTGCACTTCGTGACGATCCCGGTGTGGGGCGCGCTGTCCGACCGGCTCGGCCGACGCGCGGTGTACCTGTTCGGCGCGAGCGCCATGCTGGTCTGGTCGTTCGTCTTCTTCGCCATGCTGGACACCAAGTCCTTCGGCCTGATGGTGCTGGCGACCACGATCGGCCTGGTGCTGCACGGCGCGATGTACGGCCCGCAGGCGGCGTTCTTCTCGGAGCTGTTCGATACCAGGGTGCGGTACTCGGGTGCCTCGATCGGCTACCAGCTGTCGTCGATACTGGCCGGCGGGCTGGCCCCGCTGATCGCCACCGCCATGCTGCGCGACCTCGGCGGCAGCCTCCCGGTGTCCATCTACGTCGCCGCGACCTGCGTGCTCACCATCGTGGCGGTCTACCTCGCCAAGGAGACGAAGGGCAGCTCGCTGGCCGAGCCGGAGCGGCCCGCGTCGGTTCCCGAGGACCGCACGCCGGTGACACCATGACCGGATGAGCGTGGAGCTGCTGGGCCTGATCGCCGCCGGGGCGAGCGCGCAGGAACTGGCGGCGGCGGGCGCGGATCCGCGGGCCACCGAGGCGGCCCTGCGGATCCACGCCACGCTCGCCGGGCACACCCGGCGCGAGGCCGAACTGGCGGCGTTGTTCGACACCGCCAGCGACCTCGCCCGCCTGCGTGACACCGACGCGGTGCTGCAGTCGATCGTGCACCGGGCGCGGATGCTGCTGCGGGTGGACGTGTCGTACCTCAGCATGAACCGCCCCGGCGCCGGCGGCACGTACATGCGGGTCACCGACGGGTGCACCTCGGCGTTGTTCAAGGCGTTGCGCCTCGGCATGGGGGAGGGCCTCGGCGGGCTGGTCGCGCAGACCGCCCGCCCGTACGCCACCGCCGACTACCCGACCGATCCGCGGTTCCGCCACACCGGCCCGATCGACGAGGCCGTGCGCGACGAAGGGCTCATCGCGATCATCGGCGTGCCGCTGGCGCTCGGGGACGAGGTGATCGGCGTGCTCTACGCCTCCGACCGCCGCCCCCGGCAGTTCTCCCCTGCCGAGGTGGCGCTCCTTTCGTCGCTGGCCGACCACGCCGCCATCGCGATCGACAACGCGCGCCTGATCGAAACCATCCAGGAACACCACGCGACGATCGCGCGGGCACAGGAGGCACACGACCGGCTGACCGCGCTGGTGCTCGGCGGCAGCGGGGTGCGCGAGGTCGCCGAGGCCGTCGCCGGGGTGCTGGGCGGCGCCATCACCGTGCACGACGCGACCGGCACCGAACTCGGCCGCTCCGGCGTTCCGGCGCGGTACCCGTCCGCCGAGGTCGTGGCCGCGTCGCAGACCAGCGGGCGGGCGGTGGCCGAGGACGGCGTGTGGACCTGTGCCGCGCTCGCCGGGCCCGAACTGCTCGGCAGCATCACGCTCACCGGCCGCGCGGACCTGGTCGACGCCGACCGCAGGCTGTTCGAGCGGGCGAGCGTGGTGACCGCGCTTTTGCTGCTGCTTCGCCGATCCACCGCGGAAGCCGAGGACCGCGTACGCGGCGAACTGGTCGCCGACCTGCTCACCGCTCCGGACCGCGACCCCGGGGCGCTGATCGACCGGGCCCGCCGCGTCGGCGTCGACCTCGGTGCCGGGCACGTGGTGCTGGTGCTGCAGTCCGACGCGTGTTCACGCGGCAGGCTGGCCGCCGCGGTCGCCGGGCACGCGGCACTGGCCGGGCTGCACGCGGAACAGGTGGTCGCGCTGGTGCCGCCGAAGGAGGCCGCCGCCGATCCGGGCAAGCTGGCTTCGATGCTGGCCGGACCGGCCGGTGGCCCGGTGACGGTCGCCGCCGCGGGACCGGCCGCCGGTCCCGCCGGACTCGCCGCCGCGCACGCCGAAGCCGCGCGCTGCCTGCGGGCGATGCTCGCGCTCGGCCGTGAAGGTGATGGCGCGACGGCAGGCGAACTCGGTTTCGTCGGCGTGCTGCTCGGCGATCGGGCGGACACCGCCGGATTCGTGCGTTCGGTGCTCGGCCCGGTACTCGACTACGACGCGCGCCGCGGCACGGAACTGGTCAAGACGCTGGACCGCTACTTCGCCGCGGGCGGGAACCTGGTGCGGGCCAAGGACTCACTGCACGTGCACGTGAACACGGTGGCGCAGCGGCTGGAACGGATCTCCGCGCTGCTCGGACCGGACTGGTCGTCACCGGCGGGCGCGCTGGAACTCCAGCTCGCCCTGCGGCTGCACCGGCTTACTCGATCTCCTTGAGCAGTTCGTCGAGGAAACCGCCCGCTTCGGTGACCGCGCGCTGGGGGTCGCGGGCGGCGATCGCTTCGAGCAATCCGGTGTGCTGGACGTTGTCCGCGTGCTTGGTCGCCTCGACCGAGGCCGTGACCACCTCGCTCAGCCCGCGGTAGAGCTCGGTCAGCAGCGTGTTCCGTCCACATTGGACAACGGCGAGGTGGAAGCTCGCGTCCGCTTGGACGAATTCGTCGTACTCCTTGGCCGACTGGTGCGCGTCGCGGATGCGGAGCAGTTCGGTGAGCCGTTCCAGTTCGGCTTCGGTGCGCTCGGTGGCGGCCAGCCGGGCGCCTTCGACTTCGAGCGTCCGGCGCACCTGGAGCACTTCGCGGAGTTCGGATCCGCACAGGCGGCGAACCGCACCGGAGACCTCGCTGGTCGCGCGGACGTAGGTGCCGTCACCCTGGCGCACCTCGAGCAAACCGCTGTGGGACAAGGCCCGGACGGCCTCACGCACCGTGTTGCGGCCGACACCGAGTGCGGTCACCAGTTCGCTTTCCGGCGGGATGCGTTCGCCCACCGGCCATTCGCCCGCGGTCACGGCTTCGCGCAACTGCCCGATCACCTGGTCGACGAGCCCGGTCCGGCGGGTGGTGGCCAACGGCACTGTGACATTCCTTTCGCGTGCTCCAGGTATTTTCGGGGTTCAACCAATCATCCTACGTCTGTCATACTAACTCCGTGTCCGTCGAACCCGAGGTTGCGATCGAGCAACGTGCCCTGGCCGGCACGATCGAACCCGTCCGCCGGTCACGGAACCTCGCCGTCGCCGGTGGCACGCTCATCGCACTGGCCGTGGTGCTCGCCGCGCTGAACCTGCGACCCGCTATCACCAGTGTGGGGCCGCTGCTCGACGAGGCAAGGGTTTCCCTCGGTGCTTCCGGCACCTGGGCCGGATTGCTCACCACTTTGCCAGGGTTGTGCTTCGCCGTCGCGGGACTCGCCGCACCGCGGTTGGCGCGCAAGGTCGGGATGGGCAGCGCGGTCGCGCTCGCCCTCGGTGTGCTGGGCGTCGGCCTGATCGTGCGGGTGCTCGACGGCCCGCTGGTGGTGCTCGGCGGCACGCTGGTGTCCAGTGCGGGCATCGCGCTGGCGAACGTGCTCGTGCCGGTGGTGGTCAAGGACTCGTTCCCCGCCAGGGTCGGCCTGATGACCGGCATCTACACCGCTTCGCTGAACCTCGGCGGTGCTTCGGGTTCCGCGCTCTCGCCCGAGCTCGACGCGTTGCTCGGCGGCTGGCGCCCGGCGCTGGCGGCGTGGGCGGTGCTCGCCTTCCTGGCGCTGGTGGTCTGGAAGATCGCCATTCGCGGTGGTTCCCGGCACACCGAGCACACCGAAACCGTCGGCGAACCGCGACGGTCGCTGCTGCGCAGCCCGCTGGCCTGGATCGTCACCCTCTTCTTCGGCCTGCAGTCATTCCTGGCCTACATCGTCATGGGCTGGTTCCCGCAGGTGCTGATGGACGCCGGGCTGAGCCGCGGTGACGCGGGCATGGCCGTCGGGCTGATGTCGTTGCTGGCGGTGCCGATCAGCCTCACCGTGCCCGCATTGGCGGCGCGGCAGCGCAACCAGACCTGGTGGATCGTCGGCCTCAGCCTGTTCTCCATGGCGGGGCTCGGCGGCCTGATCCTGGCCCCGACGGCGGCACCGCTGCTGTGGGCGATCCTCACCGGGATCGGCATGAGCGTGTTCTCGATGGCGGTCATGGTGATCGCACTGCGCGCGCGGGCCGGGGACGAGACCGCGCGGCTGTCCGGCATGGTGCAGGGGCTCGGGTACCTGCTCGCCGCGATCGGTCCCTTCCTCTTCGGCCTGCTGCACGACGTCACCGCCGGGTGGACCGTGCCGCTGGCCGTGGCCTTCGGCGTGGTGGTCGCGCAGACGATCTTCGGCGGCCTGGCGGGCCGCGACAAGCTCGTCTGACCCTCAGTCGTCCAGCGGCAGGTTGAGCAGGGCGTTCTCGATCAGCTCCGGCATCGCCGGGTGGATCCAGTACTGGCCACGGGCCATCTGCCGCGCGTCCAGGCCGAAGCTCATCGCCTGGATCACCGGCTGGATGAGGGTGCCCGCCTGCGGCCCGATGATGTGCGCGCCGAGCAACTGCCCGGTGGCCGGGTCGGCGAGCAGCTTCGCGAAACCGGTGGTGTCCTCCATCGCCCAGCCGTAGGCGATGCCCGCGTAGTCCTGCGTGTAGGTCACGTAGTTCACGCCCTGCGCCTTGGCTTCGCCTTCGGTGAGGCCCACGGCCGCGATCTGGGGCGCGGTGAACACCGCGTGCGGGACGAACCGGTGGTCCGCGGCGACGGGGTCGTCGGGGTGGAGCAGGTTGTGCTGCACCACGCGCTGTTCGTGGTTGGCCACGTGCTTCAGCTCGTGCGCCGAGGAGATGTCGCCGAGCGCGTAGATGCCTTCGACGGCGGTGCGCTGGTACTCGTCCACCTCCACGTGTCCACTGTCCCTTGTGGACACCCCGGTGGCGGCGACGTCGAGCAGGTCCGAGTTCGGCCTGCGGCCGGTGGCCACCAGCAGCAGGTCCGCGTCGAGCGTCTCGGTGCCCTCGGGTCCTTCGAGGTCCAGTGAAACCCCGGTCGAGGTGCGACGGACCTTGGTGGTGCGCCGGTTGAGCCGGACGTCGTACTTCTCGGCGGCCAGTTCGGTGAACCGCTCGCTGACCGCTTCGTCCTCCGCCCGCAGCAGCGCGCCGGACCGGGCGATCACCGTGACCGCGACGCCGAACGAGGAGAACACGTGCGCGAACTCGGCGGCGATGAACCCGCTGCCGAGGATGACCAGCCGCTCGGGCAGTTCGTCGATCCGCATCACCGTGTCCGAGGTGTGGTAACCGCTGTCGGCCAGCCCGGGGATGTCCGGGACCACCGGGCGGCCGCCCGCGGCGAGCACGAACCGGTCCGCGGTCAGCGTTTCGGTGCGGCCGTCCGGGAAGTTCACCTGGAGCTCCTTCATCCCGGTGAACCGGCCTTCGCCCTCGTAGACGGTGACGTTGGCGTTGTCCTCGTGCTCCACGCGGTACTGCCTGCCCCCGGCGGCGATCGGGTCGATCCGGCCGAAGATCCGGTCGCGGATCTCGCGCCAGCGCACCTCGTTCAGCTTCATGTCCACGCCCAGCTTCGCGCCGGCGGGCACGGCCGCGGCGAGATCGGCCGGGTAGACGAACATCTTGGTCGGGATGCAGCCCACGTTCAGGCAGGTGCCGCCGAAGGTGCCCTTCTCCACGATCGCCGTCTTCCAGCCGGCGAACCGCGGGTCGAGCACGGAGTTGCCGGAGCCGGTGCCGATGATCACCAGGTCGTAGTGGGGCACTGCAGCCATCCTGTCGGTCGGGGGTCGTCTTCTGGTCGGTCAACCGCGCCCGGGGCCCGGTTTGTTCCCGTCAGCCGCCGGTGGCGGAGAAGTGCATCAGGTCCTTCGGCGAGGTCCAGGTGCCACCCCAGGTCCAGCCGATGGCGCGGAACGCCCGGACCGCCACCCCGCCGGGCAGGATCATGCCCGGCCGCTCGCGTGCGCGGTCGGTGTAGGCCGAGGCCAGTTCGGGCAGCACCAGGTCCGCTTTGAGGTAGGGGTTGCAGAACGGGTTCACGTCGACGGCCAGTCCGGAGGCGTGCGCAGACCAGGTGGTCTGCCCGCGCACCGGGCGGCAGACGAACGCGCTGGTGTTGTTGCCGTCCCCGGTCGGGGCCGCGTCCAGCTCGTCGGCTCTGGTCACCCGCATCTCCTCGATCGGGAACTTCGCCGCGAACAACGCGCCGAATGCTTCGGTGACCGGCTGCGCGACGGAGGCGTTGACCAGCATCTCGCCGGTGTGCACGCGGCCGTCGAAGCCCCAGAAGGACATCGTCAGGTACCGCAGTTGCGCGGCGCCGACCGGGCATTCGGGCTGCCAGGTGCTCCGCGCGAGCACTTCGCCCGGCACGGGCTCGACGGCTGACGCGTACTCGCCATCGGGCGGCGGGGGCAGCAGGTCCGCGGTCGGGAGGTGGCGGTCGGCCAGTTCAGCAGGGGTCGGCAGCACCTGCCCGTAGCCGTCGGCACGCAGCGGCAGCGGGTGGGCGCCGACTCGCCAGCTCGGCTGGGCCGGGGGCGGCTCACTCGATCGAGGAACCGGCGCCTGCGGGGTGGTTGTGGTCGCCACGGGCGGCGAAGGTGCTGGTGGAGGCTCTGCGCCGCAGGCGGAGAGCGCGAGCAGCAGCACTCCGAGAACCGCGGCGGGGGCCTTTAGTCGCACGGTTCCACTGTGACAGAGCCGCAGCGTGACCGGCAGTCCACCCGGTTCAGGGACACCGCTGACGCCCTAGGCCATTTAGGCTAGCCGGACCGCTTCCGACCCCTGTGAGAGGACTCTCCCCGATGCCGAACAAGTCCCGCCGCCGCGGGGTGCTGACGGCGGCCGCGGCCATGCTGGCCGCAGCGGTGACGCTCATCCCGTCGGCCGCGGCGACCAACACCCAGCCGTACATCGTGGGCGGGACCGAGGCCTCCATCGCCGACCACCCGTACGCGGTCTACCTCACCGATCGCGACAACCAGCAGTTCTGCGGCGGTGTGCTGGTCTCGCCGAGGGGCGTGCTCACCGCGGCGCACTGCGCACAGGCGGTGAAGCGCGCGCAGATGCGCGTGGTCGCCGGGCGGCAGGACCAGCGCACCAGCGCCGGCGTGGTCAGCGGGGTGGAGAACGTGTGGATCTCCCCGCAGTTCCAGGACCCGACCAACGGCAGCGACATCGCCCTGCTGACCCTGGAAAAGGAAATGCCCTACACCGCCGCGAAGATGCCTGCCGCGCAGGACACCGCGCTGTACAGCGAAGGCACCAAGGCCCGCGTGCTCGGGTGGGGTCGCACGGCCGAGGACGGGCCCCGCTCGGACACGCTGCGCGGCGCGGTCGTGCCGGTCATCTCCGACGAGGGCTGCCTGCAGACGTTCAGCAACTTCGACAAGACGACCATGCTCTGCGCCGGGTACCCCAACGGCGGTGTCGACGCCTGCCAGGGCGACTCCGGCGGCCCGCTGCTGGTCGGCGACACGGTGATCGGCATCGTCTCCTGGGGCGAAGGCTGCGCCCGGCCGAACCGCCCCGGTGTGTACACGCGGGTGGCCGCGTTCACCTCGGAGGTCCGCTCGCAGGACTGAACCCTCCGCTCCCGGCCCCGACCACGGCGTGTGCTAGGCATACGCCGTGGTTGAAAGCATGGTTCGGGCGGCTACCGGGGACCAGGTGTCCGCCGGCGATCTCTATTCCTTCCTCAAACTGCGCGTCGACGTCTTCGTCGTCGAGCAGGAGTGTCCCTACCCCGAACTGGACGGCAGAGACCTGCTGCCGGGCACCCGGCACCTCTGGCTCGACGGCGAATCCGGGGTCGACGCCTACCTGCGTGTGCTCGAGGAGCCCAGCGGTGGCTTCCGCATCGGCCGGGTCGTCACAGCGGGGGCCGCGCGGGGCGGAGGCCTGGCGGGGCAACTGATGTCCGCCGCACTGGAGTCCATTTCGGACGCTCCGGCGGTGCTGGACGCGCAGACCTACGCCAAGGGTTTCTACGCGAAGTTCGGCTTCGAGCCGACCGGGGAGGAGTTCCTCGAGGACGGCATCCCGCACGTGACCATGCGCCGCTAGCGGGGCGCGCAGTCCACGATCACCTTCACCGCGGCGTCCACATCGGACTCCGTCAGGTCGGCGCGCGCGGTCAGGCGCAGCCGTGAGATGCCGTCCGGCACCGACGGCGGCCGGAAGCAGCCCACGCGAACACCTTGCTCCGCGCAGCTTTCCGCCCAGGCGACGGCTTTCTCCGGCGACGGCGCGTGCACCGACACCACCGCGGCGTCCGGGGTGCTCACGGTGAACCCGGCTTCGGCGAGCCGCTCGGACAGGCGGTTCGCCACCGCGAGCACCTTGCCGGGCAGGTCGGGTTCGGCACGCAGCACGTTCAGCGCGGACAGCGCGGCGGCGGCACTGCCGGGCGCGAGCGCGGTGTCGAAGATGAAGCTGCGCGCGGTGTCGACCAGGTGCTTGATCACGCGACGCGGGCCGAGCACCGCACCGCCCTGCGCGCCGAGCGACTTCGAGAGCGTGAGGGTGGTGACCACGTCCGGAGCCCCGGCCAAGCCCGCCTGGTGCACCGCGCCGCGGCCGCCTTCGCCGAGCACGCCGAAGCCGTGCGCGTCGTCGACCAGCAGGGCCGCGCCGTGCTGGCGGCAGGCTTCGGTGAGTTCACCGAGCTTCGCCAGGTCGCCGTCGACGGAGAACACGGAATCGGTGACCACCAGCGCGCGCGGCTTGCGCCGGGTGGCGAGCGCGTGCGTGATCGCGGCGGTGTCGTTGTGCGCGACGGCGGCGACGTCCGCGCGCGACAGGCGGCAGCCCTCGATCAGCGAAGCGTGGATGTACTTGTCGGTGACGATCGCGGAGTCCGAACCGGACAACGCGGTGACCGCGCCGAGGTTCGCGGTGAAACCGGAGGAAAACACCAGCGCCGACTGCGTCCCGCAGAACCGGGCGAGTTCGTGTTCCAGTTCGGCGTGCAGTTCGGTCGAGCCGGTGACCAGGCGCGAACCGGTGGACCCGGCGCCCCAGCGCAGTGCGGCGGCGGCGGTGGCCCCCGCGACGCGCTTGTCGCGGGCCAGCCCGAGGTAGTCGTTGCCGGCGAGATCGACCTCGCCGGTGTTCGCCGGCCGGGGCCGCAACCGGCGGACCAGCCCGGCGGCGGCGCGCTTCTCCGCCTCGGTGTCGAGCCAGTCGAAAACGTGGTCGGGGGCTGGACCGGGTGCGTTCACGCCTGGCAGTCTCGCACGCGACCGGAACGAGGAGGACGCACGGTGACCACGGACCAGCTGGAGCCCATGCCGGAGGACTGGGAGCGCGCGCTGGCGGTGGTCGCGCACCCGGACGACCTGGAGTACGGCGGGTGCGGCGCGGTGGCGAAGTGGACCGACGCGGGCAAGTCGGTGACCTACCTGCTGGTGACCCGGGGCGAGGCGGGCATCGACAGCCTGCCGCCCGAGGAAGCGGGCCCGCTGCGCACCGCCGAGCAGATCGCCAGCGCGGCCGTGGTCGGCGTGCACGACGTGGAGTTCCTGGACCACCCCGACGGCGTGCTCGAGTACGGCTTGCCGCTGCGGCGGGACATCGCGGCCGCGATCCGCAGGCACCGGCCGGAACTGGTGCTGATGACCAACCACCGCGAGACCTGGCCGGGCGGTTACCTGAACATGGCGGACCACCGGGTGGTCGGCGAGGCCACCCTGGACGCCGTACGCGACGCGGCGAACCGCTGGGTCTTCCGCGATCTCGACCTGGAGCCGTGGCAGGGCGTGCGGTGGGTGGCGGGCGCGTCGTCCCCGCGGTCGACGCACGCCGTGGACATCACCTCGACGCTGGACCGGGCGGTCGCCTCGCTGAAGGAGCACAAGGCCTACCTGGCCGCCCTCGGCGGTGACATGAGCGAGCCGGAGACCTTCCTGCGAGCCGCCGCGGAAGAAACCGGCAAGCGCTTCGGGGGCTGCCTGGCTACCGACTTCGAACTCTTCCCGATGTAGCCCTGAAGCTCCGCCCCGGTTTTCGATTGTGACTACGGCGAAGACCTCGATGTCAAGGCGGGAAAGATGCCCTGACATCGAGGTCTTCGCCGTGTTTTGGCTGTGGACCGGGGCGGGGTGGGGGGCTGGGCGGGTGCTCACGTAAGTGCCCCGGCCGCACTGGTCATCGCCCGGGTCCCCGATGTAGCTGCCCACTCCGTGGCAGACCTCCGTACCAATGCTATGAGTGGGGCATTACTTGCATCCAACGCTAGTAATGCCCCACTCATAGCATTGAGCCGGGCGGCGCCGGGCCGGTGGAAAGCAGGAAGCCCCGCCGGTCACGAGGACGGGCGGGGCTTCCTGGTGGCACAGGATCAGTCGTTCGACCAGCCGCGGCGGGCCGGGCCGCGGCCCGGGCGCTGCGGGCGGCCCGTACCGGTGCCGGTGCCGGTACGCGGCTGGCGGCCACGACCGCCGAAGCTCGGACGACCGCCACGGTTTTCACCGTAGGCACGCGGGCCGCCCCGGCGCGGGGTGTCCCGGCGGTGCTCGCGCTCGATGACCGGCTCACCACTGGGCTGGCGGGCCCCGGTGATCCGGGCCAGCTCGGTGTCACCGGGCCGCACAGTGGCGTTCTCGGCGCGCACGCCGGCGCGGTCGGTCAGGCGCTTCATGGTGCGGCGCTGGTCGTGCGTGATCAGCGTGACCACGGTGCCCGACGCCCCGGCCCGCGCGGTGCGACCGGCGCGGTGCAGGTAGTCCTTGTGGTCGGCGGGCGGGTCCACGTGCAGCACCAGGCTGATGTCGTCGACGTGGATGCCGCGCGCGGCGACGTCGGTGGCCACCAGCACCGGGGTGAGCCCGGCCTTGAAGTCGGCCAGCACCCGGTTGCGCTGCCCCTGGGTCTTGCCGCCGTGCAGGGCGGTGGCGTGCACCCCGGAGGCCCGCAGGCGCTCGGCGAGGCGGTCCACGTGGTGCTTGGTCCGCACGAACATGATCGTGCGGCCCTCACGGGCACCGATCTCGGTGATGACGGCCTGCTTGTCCGGGTAGGACACCTGGAGCACGTGGTGGTCCATGGTGGTGACGCTGGCGGTGACCGGCGCGACCGAGTGCTCGACCGGGTCGGTCAGGTAGCGGTCGACCAGCTTCTTGACGTCACCGTCGAGCGTGGCCGAGAACAGCAGCCGCTGCCCGCGCGCCGGGGTGAGGTCGAGGATCTCCCGCACCTGCGGCAGGAAGCCCATGTCGGCCATCTGGTCGGCCTCGTCGAGCGCGACGAAGTTGACGTCGCCGAGCACGCAGGTGCCCTGCCGGACGTGGTCCGACAGCCGGCCAGGGGTGGCGATCAGCAGGTCGACGCCACGCTGCAGCGCGTCCGCCTGCCGGTTGAAGGCCATGCCGCCGACCGCGGTGCGGCACCACAGGCCGAGCGACTTGGCCAGCGGGGTCAGCGAGTCGGCCACCTGCATGGCCAGCTCACGGGTCGGCACCAGCACCAGCGCACGCGGCCGCTTGGCGCGGGCCTTGCCGCCCTCGAGGCGGGCCAGCAGAGCCAGGCCGAAGGCCAGGGTCTTGCCGGAACCGGTCTGCGCGCGGCCGAGCACGTCGCGCCCGGCGAGCGCGTCGGGCAGGGTGGCCGACTGGATGGGGAACGGAGAGTTGATGCCGGCTTCCCGCAGCACGCGCAGCAGCGGCTCCGGGACGTTGAGCTCGGCGAAGGACTTCAGGGGTGCTGCGGGTGCTGCGGGTGCTGCGGTGACGGCGGCGGCGGGGCCACCGTCGGTGTTCCGAATCCGCGGCTTGCGGTTGCCGTGGCGCGCGGAGGTGTTGCCGGAATCGAGCGTGACTGTCACAAATGCCTCTCGGACGTGGCACGTCGCAAGGGAGGCCCGGTTGTCCGCACGCAGGCAGGACAAGGTGGTGTTGCTGTGGGCTTTCTCGAGGACATACCCGGCACGCGGTGTTCTGCACACCACGCGCCGCTTGATGGTTACCGCGGGCCGGACGTTTTGGCCTTGGAGGCGACGGACACCACTCATCCACGCCGCCGAATGCGGTCTTCTCACAGAATAGCGGAGAGTGTTTCCGACTGCCGCGCGGAGGCGGGGATTGTGGGCAACGCCCCATTGCGGTAACGCGGGAAGGTGAGCGGGCTCACCTTCCCGCGCCCCCCGATCAGGGCAGTCCTGCCGCCCGGCGTAGTTCGCCGACCAGCGCGTCCGCGTCGAGCACGTCCGCCGGGAGACCTCGCGCGGCGAACCAGTCCGCCACGTTGCGCACGTCCCTGGCGAGGAACTCCAGTCCACGCGGATTGGCCACGATGTCCACCACCTGTGGCAGGTCGATCAGCACCAGCCTGCCGTGGTGGACCATCAGGTTGTAGGCCGAGAGGTCGCCGTGCGCCAGGCCGTGCGTGGCCATCGTCTCCAGCGCGGAGACGAGCTGGTACCAGAGGTCGCGCAGTTCCGCTCCCTCCGCACGCACCTGCGCCAGCCGCGGCGCGGCCGTGCCGTCCTCGTCGCCGATGAACTCCAGCAGCAGTTCGGTGCCGCTGCGCTGGACCGGGTAGGGCACCGGCACGCCGGCGGTCCACAACCGGGACAGCGCGGCGAACTCGGCGGAGGCCCACTGCTCGGCGATCAGGTTGCGGCCGAAGGCGGTGCGGGTCTCGATCGCCCGCATCTCCCGCGACCGCCGCATCCGGCGGCCTTCCAGGTAACCGGCGTCACGGTGGAACATCCGGTGCTCGTTGCTGCGGTACCGCTTGGCGGCCAGCAGCGACTGCGGGCCGTCCGGCAGCCCGCGGCGCACCAGGTGGACGTCGGCTTCCTTGCCGGTCTTGAGCACCCCGAGCTCGGTGTCGACCGCGGCCAGCTGGGTGAGCACCCAGCTCGGGCGCGGCAGCGGCCCCTGCTCGCCGTCGGCCCAGGTGGACCAGCGGTCACCGCCACCGGGGATGGCGGTTTCGGTGTAGGCGTCGGCGCGCTGGTGGGCGAGCCGGACGCGTTCTTCTTCGGTGAGCCGCCCGCGGCGGCTCGGTTCGGGTTCGTCGTCGAAGCGGGCGCGGCGGCTCTTGCGGCGCGCGGGCTGACTTTCGAGGTGGTCGAAATCGAGGTCGTGCTTGCGCACTGGAGGGCTCCTGATCAGGGATTGCCCCGCCGGCGCTGAAGTGGACGCGCGCGCGTCAGCCGGCCAGGGCGGTGGATGGGGCGCAGGGCAAGCCCAGGACAGTCCTAGCCACAGGGCACCTCCTCCGCTCTCCACCGGCGTACCGGCTCGTCCATCGATCGCCACGATCTTGCCCATCTCCGGGGAGCTCCGCAACCGAATTAACTGGGGACAGTGAGGATCAGGCATTCGGGAAGAGGAGGGACGCCGGTGACGGGGTACGACGTGGTGATCGCCGGTGGCGGGCACAACGGGCTGGTCGCGGCCGCCTACCTGGCCAAGGCGGGCCGGTCGGTGCTGCTGCTGGAGCGGCGGGCCGAACTCGGTGGCGCGGCGGTCTCGTTCCGCGCGTTCGAGGGCGTGGACGTGCGGTTGTCGCGGTATTCGTACCTGGTCAGCCTGTTGCCGCGGCGCATCGTCACCGAACTCGGGCTGCCGGTGGACCTGCGCCGCCGCCGGATGTCGTCCTACACGCCCGTCGGCGCGGGCGGCCTGCTCGTGGACACCGGCGACACCACGCGGACCGCCGCCTCCTTCGCCGCGATCACCGGTGCTGACGCGGATTTCGAGGCCTGGCAGCGGTTCTACGAGATGACCGGCCGGGTCGCCGAGCGCACCTTCGACACGCTCACCGAACCACTGCCCACCAAGGACGAACTACGCGCGCGAGTAGCCGACGACCAGGCGTGGACCGCGTTGTTCGAACGGCCTCTCGCCGAGACGCTGGAAGCCACGTTCACCGACGACACCGTGCGCGGCGTGGTCCTGACCGACGCGCTGATCGGCACGTTCGCCGCCGCCGAGGATCCCCTGCTGCGCCAGAACCGCTGCCTGCTCTACCACGTGATCGGCAACGGCACCGGCGACTGGGACGTGCCGGTCGGCGGCATGGGCGCGGTCACCGGCGCGCTCGCGGACACCGCCCGCGCGGCCGGGGCCGAACTCCTGACCGGCGCCGAGGTGCTCGGCATCCAGCCGGACGGCGAGGTCCGCTACCGCCACGGCGACGCCGAGCACGTGGTGCACGGCGGTCACGTGCTGGCCAATCTCGCCGCGCCCACGCTGGCGCGGCTGCTCGGCGAACAGCCGCCGCGCGAGGCGCCGGAAGGGGCCCAGCTCAAGGTCAACATGGTGCTCACCAGGCTGCCGCGCCTGCGTGACGCCGGGGTCGCCGCGCACGAGGCGTTCGGCGGCACGTTCCACGTCAACGAGGACTACCGGCAGCTCGCGACCGCCCACGCGGAAGCCGCGTCCGGCGAGATCCCCGCATTGCCGCCGTGCGAGATCTACTGCCATTCGCTGACCGATCCGTCGATCCTCGGCCCGGCCGAACGCGCGGCGGGCGCGCAGACGCTCACCCTGTTCGGCCTGCACATGCCCGCCCGGCTGTTCCGTGAAGACAACGACGCGGCCAGGGAAGCGGCGTTGACCGCCACGCTCGCCTCGCTGAACAGCGTGCTCGCCGAGCCGATCGAGGACTGCCTCTGGCGGGACGCGGACGGGCGGCCGTGCGTCGAAGCGAAGACCCCGCTCGATCTGGAGGCCGAACTCGGCCTGCCGGGCGGGCACATCTTCCACCGCGACCTGTCCTGGCCGTACGCCACCGAGGGCACCGGCCGCTGGGGCGTGGAGACCGCGCACGAGCGGATCCTGCTGTGCGGGGCGGGCGCGGTCCGCGGTGGCGGGGTGAGCGGGATCCCCGGGCGCAACGCGGCGATGGCGGTGCTCGGCCGGTAAGGGTTGTCCCGCGCTGATCCTCTACCCCAGGGTGGTGCCCATGCGCGTCCTCGTGATCGGCTCCGGCATCGCCGGGGCGTCGACGGCCTATCAGCTCGCCCGCCGCGGTGCCGAAGTGGTGCTGGCCGGGCACGACCGCGACGGTGTGGCGACGTCGGCGGGCGCCGGCATCGTCTCGCCGTGGACATCGCGCCGCAGCGACGAGGAGTACCACCTGGCGGCGCGTGCGGCGGCGTTCTACCCGAACCTGGTCGAGCAGCTCGCCGAGGACGGCCGTGAGGACTCCTCGTTCGAGATCGTCGGCGCGATGGTGGTTTCCGCGGACGAGGCCGAACTGGACGCCGCGGAGAAGCGCGTCACCGAGCGGGCGACCACGGCACCGGGGCTGGGCGAGGTCCAGCGGCTCGATCCGGTCGACGCCAGGGCGTACTTCCCGGCGCTGGCACCGGAACTCGGCGCGGTGCACATCTCCGGCGGCGGCCGGGTCGACGGCAGGCACCTGCGCGCGGCGCTGCTCGGCGCGGTGGAAACGCGAGGTGTGCGGTCGATTTCGGGGGCCGCGGAACTGGTGGTCGACGGCGGCAAGGTGACCGGCGCGCGCATCGGCGACGAGGTGGTCTCCGCCGACGCCGTGGTAGTGGCTGCCGGGGCGTGGACCGACGAACTGCTCGCCCCGGTGCACCTGCGCCTCGGCATCGAGCCGCAGCGCGGGCAGATCAGCCACCTGGAGCTGCCCGGCACGCCGACCGACGCGTGGCCGGTGGTGCTGCCGATCTCGAGCCACTACCTGCTGGCGTTCCCGGGATCGCGGGTGGTGGTCGGCGCGACCAGGGAGACCGACTCCGGCTTCGACTACCGCGTCACGGCGGCTGGGCAGCGTGAGGTGCTCGACAACGCGCTGGCCGTCGCGCCGGGACTCGCCGACGCGACGCTGCTGGAGACGCGGATCGGCTTCCGGCCCGCGTCACCCGACGGGTTGCCGGTGCTCGGCAGCCCCGAAGGACATCCCGAGCTGGTGATCGTGACGGGCTTCGGCCCGGCCGGGCTGACGCTGGCGCCGTACTCGGGGCACGTGATCGCCGCGCAGCTGCTCGGCGCGCCGGTCGACAGCGACCTCGCGGCCTACCACCCGGACCGGTTCACTCGCCGGTGAGCATCTCCAGCTCGTGCTCGCCGGTGCGTTCCACGCTCAACCCGGCCTTGGCGGCCACCTTCACCAGCCCGTCCACAGTGGACGGCGCACGCCCGGCCCTGGCCAGCACGGCGGCGAGCTTTCCCTTGTAGGCCTTGTTGAAGTGGCTGACCGTCTTGCGCTGCCCGCGGCCGTCCTCGGTGACCACGCGCACGGTGACCGCGCCGGGGATGCGGGCGAGTGCCGCGTAACCGCCCGAGCGGAGGTCGACCACCAGGCCCTCGACCCCGGCGAACACCGGCTCGAGCGCGGGACGCCACAACGGCCGGAGCCCACCCAGCGCGGGCAGCGTGCTCCCGGCGGAGAGGCGGTAGGCGGGGATGCGGTCGGTCGCGCGGGCGATGCCGAACAACGCGGACGCGACGGCCAGGCGTTCGTTCGCCCTGGTCAGCTCGGCTTTCTTGAAGCTGGTGATGTCCAGGGCGTCGTAGAGCACGCCGGTGTAGCGGCGCAGCGCGGGCAGGGTGGGGGAGGTCCACAGCTCGGCGTTGCGCTGGACCTCGTCGGCCTGGCGCTCGGAGATGCCGAGCGCGGCGAGGCTGGCCGGGACGTCGCGCGCGAGGTCGGTCAGCGCGTCGGCGATCTTGGCGCGCACCGGGTTCAGCTCGGGGGAGGACAGCGAGTCCAGGTCCAGGGGTGGGCCGTCCCCGCCGGTCGCCTTGGTTTCGGAGGGAGGGAGCAGCACCAGCACGTCAGCAGGGTAACCGGCGCGGAAATTCGGTGGGCCGGGCGATGGGGGCCGATTTAGGCTGCGTCACATGGAACGCTCCGAGGTGACCCGGCGACCGCTGACCCTGCCCGACGTGGCGGCGCTCGCCGACCTGTTCGCCATCGCGGAGGCCGCCGACCCGACGGGGGAGCACGAGAGCGCCGAGGACATCAGCGAGAGCATCACCAGCCCGAACGTCGACCTGGAGCACGGTTCGCTGAGCTGGTGGGCGGGGGAGCAGCTGATCGCCTACGCACTGGTGCGGGTCCGCGACGGCGCCGACCCGGTGCACCAGCTGCGGTTCGAGGCGACCGTGCACCCGGAGCACCGGACGGACGAACTCGGCGCGCGGGTACTGGCCTGGGTGGAGCGAGCGGGCCGCGAACGTCACCTGAAGGTGTTCCCGGACGCGCCGCTGGAGCTGCACGGGCACGGGCACGAGAACCAGCGGTGGTACTCCGGGCAGCTGGAGAAGGCCGGTTACCGCCGGGCGCGCGACTTCTTCGACATGCGCGCGGACCTGGGCGCGCTGCCGCCGAAGCGGGCGCTGCCGTCCGAGTTCTCGCTGGTGACCTACGAGGACGAGTACTTCGACGCGGTGCTGACCGCCCGGAACATCACGTTCGCCGAGCACTGGGGCAGCACCGTGCAAAGCCCGGAGGCGTGGCGGCACCTGGTGACGAACAGCGCCTCCTTCCGCCCGGAGCTGTCGTTCCTGTTGCTGCGCGGGGATGAGGTCGTCTCCCTGGTGCTCAGCGACTTCTACGAAAGCGACGCCAAGGCGACGGGTGTGCGGGAGCTGTACATTTCGCACGTGGCCACCTTGCCCGAGCTGCGAGGCCGGGGCGTGGCTTCGGCGCTGCTCGGGCACACCCTCGAGGAAGCGCGGGCAGCCGGGTACGAACGAGCTTCGCTGGGCGTGGACGCGGAAAACGCGAACGCCGCCGTGGGCATCTACGAACGGTGCGGCTTCGCCATCTCCTCGCGCTGGCACGGATACGTCCGGCCAGTCGACACCACGCAGGGTTCCTAGGGGGCGACACTGATGGGTCCCTCGATCGCCACAGGTCCGAAGGTGGCCTGCGACGCCTGAGCGCGCCGGACCCTGTCACTTACGCGCGCCCCTCACGCCTCGAACGCACACCCCCGGCCGCCCGATGTCACCCCAGGCAGAACTCGGCTACCCCGAACAAATCTCGCCGAGCCGAGCGTGGAACTCGGCTACCCGAGTGCGGAACTCGGCCGCCCGAGTGTGGGACTCGGCTACCTCAGTGTGGGACTCAGCTACGCGAGTGTGGAACTCGCCGGACCGGGCCCGGCCTCGGCTGCCCCGGACGCGGAACACCGTCGGCCCGAGCGTGAACCTCGGCTACCCGAGTGCGGAACTCGGGTGCCTGAGTGTGGGACTCGCCGTACCGGGCGCGGCCTCGGTTGCCTCGAACGTGGAACTCCGTCGGCCCGAGCGCGAACCTCGGCTATCCGAGCGTGGAACTCGGCCGCCCGAGCGCGAACCTCGGCTATCCGAGCGTGGAACTCGGCCGCCCGAGTGTGGGGTTCGGCTGCGTGAGTGTGGGACTCGGCTGCGTGAGTGTGGGACTCGCCGGACCGAGCGTCGGCCGGGCTGCTTGAATGCCGAACTCAGCTCCCCGAGTGTGGGGTTCGGGCTCGCGGGGGCGAACGTGGGGCCGGGTTATTCCGCGCTGCCTACGCAGAAGATGTTGTCTTCAGGGTCGGTGAGGACTGTCCATGCCAGTCCCGGGGCGTGGTGCTCTTCGATCTCCGTGGCGCCCAGTGCGACCAGTCGCTTCACCTCCGCTTGGCGGTCCTCGGTGCGCAGGTCCATGTGCACCCGGCTCTTCCCGCCCCGCGGCTGCTCCACCCGCTGCAGGCCGATCATCACCCCGTCCGGCGAGGCGGGGGTGAGCAGCAGGTACTCGCCCCCGTGGTCGACGACGACCTCCGAGCCGAGCGCTTCGGTCCAGAACTCGGCGAGCTTCCGCGGATCGGCGCAGTCGATGGTCACCGCGCCCAGCTGAACAGTCATGGGGGCACGGTAGGCGCCACCACCGACAATCAGCCCGTTGCAGCTGTTCGGCGCCGGTTGACTATCCTGCGCTGAACGCCCGTGTGCCCCTAGGAGCCGTAGTGATCACCAGGATGTCGTCGTTGTTCCTCCGCACCCTGCGCGAGGATCCGGCGGACGCCGAAGTGCCCAGCCACCGCCTGCTGGTCCGCGCCGGCTACGTCCGCCGGGTCGCCCCCGGCGGTTACTCCTGGCTCCCGCTCGGCCTGAAGGTGCTGCGGCGCATCGAGGACATCGTCCGCGAGGAGATGAACGCCTTCGGCGCGCAGGAGATCCAGTTCCCCGCGCTGCTGCCGAAGGAACCCTACGAGGCCACCAACCGCTGGACCGAGTACGGCGACAACCTCTTCCGCCTCAAGGACCGCCGCGGCGCCGACTACCTGCTCGGCCCCACCCACGAGGAGCTGTTCACGCTCACCGTGAAGGGCGAGTACAGCTCCTACAAGGACTACCCGGTCACGCTGTACCAGATCCAGACCAAGTACCGCGACGAAGCGCGCCCCCGCGCGGGCATCCTGCGCGGCCGCGAGTTCGTGATGAAGGACTCCTACTCCTTCGACCTCGACGACGAGGGCCTCGAGCGGTCCTACCAGGCGCACCGGGCCGCCTACATCAGGATCTTCGACCGCCTCGGCCTGGAGTACGTCGTGGTCGCCGCGACCTCCGGCGCCATGGGCGGTTCGGCCTCCGAGGAGTTCCTCGCGGTCGCCCCGACCGGTGAGGACACCTACGTCCGCAGCACCGAGTCCGGTTACGCGGCCAACGTCGAAGCGGTCACCACCCCCGCGCCCCCCGCGCTGCCGGTCGACGACCAGCCCGCCGCGCAGGTGCACCACACGCCGAACACGCCGACCATCGAGACCCTGGTCGACTTCCTCAACCAGGCGGACCTCGGCAGGCAGTTCACCGCCGCCGACACGCTGAAGAACGTGCTGGTGAAGACCCGGGAGCCGGGCGCCAAGGAGTGGCAGCTGCTGGCCGTCGGCCTCCCCGGCGACCGCGAGGTCGACATGAAGCGCCTCGAAGCCGCCGTCGAGCCCGCCGAGGTCGCCCTGCTCGAAGAGGCCGACTTCACCGGGAACCCGTTCCTGGTCAAGGGTTACATCGGGCCGAAGGCGCTGCTGGACAACAAGGTCCGCTACCTGGTCGACCCCCGCGTGGTCACCGGCACCGCCTGGGTGACCGGCGCCGACCAGGCCGACCACCACGTGGTGGACCTGGTCGCCGGCCGCGACTTCACCCCCGACGGCACCATCGAAGCGGCCGAGGTCCGCGAGGGCGACGCGTCGCCCGATGGCCAGGGCACGCTGGTCGCCGCCCGCGGCATCGAGATCGGGCACATCTTCCAGCTGGGCCGCAAGTACGCCGACGCCTTCGAGCTGGACGCGCTGGGCCCCGATTCGAAGCCGGTCCGGATCACCATGGGCTCCTACGGCATCGGCGTCTCGCGCCTGGTCGCCGCCATCGCCGAGCAGCACCACGACGAGCTGGGCCTGGTCTGGCCGCGCGCGGTCGCCCCGGCGGACGTGCACGTGGTCATCGCGGGCAAGGACGAGACGGTGGCGGCCGGGGCCGAGAAGCTGGCGGCCGAGCTGGACGCGGCGGGCGTGCGGGTGCTGCTCGACGACCGCAAGGCCACGCCCGGCGTGAAGTTCGCCGACGCCGAACTGGTGGGCGTGCCGACGATCCTGGTGGTCGGGCGCGGCCTGGCCAACGGCGTGGTCGAGGTGAAGGACCGGCTGTCCGGCGAGCGCGCCGAGGTGGCCGTGGACGCGGTCGTCGAGCACCTGAAGCAGCTCGTCGCCAAGTGAGCGAGCAGCCGCGCCGGTCCTCCGGCGCGGCGTTCGGGTTCTTCGCGGTGATCCTGTTCGGCGCCGGGTACTTCCTCAGTCAGCAGGGTTCGGACGCGACGGACCACACGCCGCCGCCGCCGACCTCCCGCGCGCCGTACACGCCGCCGCCGAAGGTGGTCGTGCCCGCGGTGGTCGACGGCTGGCAGTCGGTCGCAGGTGGGGAAGGTGCCTACGCCTATGACGTGCCCGCCCGCTGGACGCCGAAGCCGGGCACGGTGCACGGCTGGGAGGGCGAAGGCCAGCCGAAGGTCGTCATGTCGACAAGTGCCTTCTACGGCGACGGCTTCTGCCCGGCGGACGACGACGCGCGGCTGGGCGGTGCCGGGGCCAAGTCGGACACCCAGACCGATCCGGCGGCGGCCACCGAGCAGTTCGCGACCTCGGTGGCGAACCGGGCGTACACCTGGGACGGTCCGCCGCCGCAACTGCGAGTCGGCCCGCCCGAAGCGGCGGAGATGTCGCTCGGCGACGGCAAAACCCGCCCGGCCACGCTCCGGCTGGTCGACGTGACCACCAGCGGCGGGCACCCGTGCCTGGCGAAGCAGGCGGTGGTCGGGGTGATCGCGGCGAGTTCGGCGGACACCGCGAAACCGGGCACCGTGCTGCTCGCGGTCTACGCCGACCAGACCGCCCCGGACTTCACCACGAAGGACGAGATCCAGCGGATCCTGCGCAGCTACCGAGCCGTGCCCGCCGCGCAACGAACCACCGTCCCGGCAAGCCCCACCAGCCCACGCTGAATGCTATGAGTGGGGCATTACTTGCATTCAACGCAAGTAATGCCCCACTCATAGCATTCAGGGCCCTCTCCGGCTTGGCTGGCTTGAGGTCCTGAGCGTGGGGCTCGCGTGCGTGCGGGGGTGGCGGGGTTAGGCGGCGGTGAGGGCGCGGACGACGGCGTCGGTGTCCGACAGGTCGGTGAGTACGGTGTGCGCGCCCGAGTCCGCGAGTTCTTCGGCTGAGTGCCGTCCGGTGGCGACGCCGACGGCGATGGCGCCGTGTGCCAGTGCCGCCGTGACGTCGTGCGGGGTGTCGCCCACCACGGCGACCACTTCGGGGGCGAACGGCCGCCCGTGCTTTTCCGAGGCGCGCTCGATGGCGTGTGCGACCAGGTCCGGCCGGTGTGCCGAGAGCGTGCCGTAGCCGCCGATCTCCAGGTCGAGGTGGTCGTGCAGGTCGAACGCCGCCAGTTTGTGCAGCGCGATCTCCGGCAGGTTCCCGGTGACCAGTGACTGCACCACCCCCTGACCGGCCAAAGTGGACAGTGTGAGGGCGGCGCCGGGCAGCGCGTGGCCGAATTCGGCGAGCGTGGCCCGGCCGTGTTCGGACAGCCGCACCAGTTCGCGCCACATGCGCTGGATCAGCTCGTCGGTCGGTTCGATCCCGTGTGCGGTCAGGATTTCCGTGGTGATCGCGCGTTCGGTGCGCCCGGGGAACGACGGCAGTTCGCGCAGCGGGGTGCCGGTGACCGCGAGCAGCGCGTCGGTGTACCAGCGGCCGCCGAGGCCGCGCAGGTCCACCAGGGTCAGGTCGATGTCCCAGAGCACCAGCCGGTGAGGAGTGGGGTTCACCGGGCCGACGGTACCCGGGCGACTTTTCAACGCGTGTTGACTTCACCGCCACCGCGGGCCTACCTTGCGGACAGATTTCAACGGTCGATGAAAAGGAGGTGGAGAGATGGCCGAACGGATGGTGCCGGTGGCCGCGGCGCTGGCCGGCGCGGTGGTAGCCGTGGTGTTCGGGTTCCTGACCTTCGGCGCAGGCGACGGTGGCGCCGGACCGGTTGCCCGTCGCGGTGGCCGCGCCCGACGGGCCGCCGCGCGCGGTGGCGGAGTGGATCGCGGCGCAGGGCGGTGCCCAGCTGGCCTGGCGGATCGCCACGCCGGAGCAGGCGCGGCAACTGCTCGACGACAAGGCGGTCTACGGCGTCCTCGAACTGGGGCAGCCGCCGGTCGTGGTGGTCTCCGGCGCGGTCAACCCGGCCGGGACGCAGGTCGCGCAGCAGGCGCTCACCGGCGTGGCGCAGGCGCTCGGCGGTGGCGCGCAGGTCCAGACCGTGCACCCGGCGAGCGTGGCCGGGCGGACGGCACCGCTGGCGTTCAGCGCCCTCGCCTGGGCCGGTTGCTGGCCGCGGGTGCGGTGCTGGTCCTGGTGTCCACGCGGCGTGCGCACCGGCCGAGCGCGAGCACGCGGCTCACCCAGGTCGCGGCGACCAGCGTGCTCGTCACCGGGGTGGTCGCCGGGTTCGCGAAGCTGTGGGACTCGTCACTGCCGTTGGGCTGGGACGTGCTCGGTTTCCTGCTGCTGACCACCGCCGCCTTCGCCGCGCTGCAAACCGGGCTGCTGCGGTCGCTCGGCGTGCGGGCGATGGCCGTGCTCGGGCTGCTCTACCTGCTCGCGCCCGCGGTCGCCGGGCAGGTCCCGGAGCTGCTGCACGAGGGTTACCGCTGGCTGCTCTGGTCGTGGACCCCGTTCCGGTTCTCCGCCGAGGGCCTGCGCAGCCTGCTGCAGGGCACGCCGGGCGCACCCGACGTGGCGACCGGGGTCTGGGTGCTCGGCGCCCTGCTCGCGGCCGGGCTGGTGGTGCTGCTGTGGCCTACCAAGCCTGTCCGGTCAGCCCGCGAGGAAGCTGAAGCGGACGCGCCGGACGGGGTTGTCCACGTTGGTGTCCACTAGGCAGACCGACTGCCAGGTGCCCAGCGCCATCACCCCGCCGATCACCGGCACCGAGGCGTACGGCGGCAGCAGCGCGGGCAGCACGTGGTCGCGGCCGTGACCACGGGTGCCGTGCTGGTGCCGCCAGCGGTTGTCGCGGGGGAGCAGGTCGTCGAGCGCGGCGAGCAGGTCGTCGTCGCTGCCGGCGCCGGTCTCCAGGATCGCCAGCCCGGAGGTGGCGTGCGGCACCCACACGTGCAGCAGGCCGTCCTCCGCGCCGTGCTCGGCGAGGAACGACTCCGCTTCCTTGGTCAGGTCGTGCACCACGGCGGTGTCGCCGGTGCGGACCTCGATCTCCGTGGAATGCATGGCTCCCACGGTAACCTCACGACTCGAGGTACCGCAGCACGGCGAGCACGCGCCGGTTGTCCCCGTCGGACGGCGCCAGGCCCAGCTTGCCGAACAGGCTCGTCACGTACTTCTCCACCGAACCGGGGGAGAGGAACAGCGTGCTCGCGATCGCCGCGTTCGAGCGGCCCTGCGCCATCAGTTCCAGCACTTCCCGTTCGCGCTGGGTCAGCGTGGCCAGCACGCCCGCCTTCCTGGTGGCCCCGAACAGCTGGGTGACCACCTCGGGATCGAGCACGGTCTCCCCGGCGGCCACCCGGCTCAGCGCGGCCAGGAAGTCGGACACCTCGGCGACCCGGTCCTTGAGCAGGTACCCGACCCCGCCCGCGCGATCGGCCAGCAGTTCCGCCGCGTACTTCGTTTCGATGTACTGGGAGAACAGCAGGATCGGCTCACCCCGGTTCGCCGCCCGCAACGCGATCGCCGCGCGCAGCCCCTCGTCGGTGAACGCCGGCGGCATGCGGATGTCCACAATGGACACGTCCGGCCGGTGCGCGGCCACCGCGGCCCGCAGCGCCTCGCCGTCCTTCACCGCGGCGGCGACCTCGTGCCCGCGCAGGGTGAGCAATTCGGCCAGGCCGGCACGCAGGATGGTCGAATCCTCCGCGATCACTACCCGCACCAGCACCCCCCTAGACCGGAATCTCGACCACGACCACCGTAGGCCCGCCGGGCGGGCTGTCGATCGACAGGTAGCCGTCCACCGCCCGCAGCCGGTCGGCCAGCCCGGCCAGCCCGCCGGACGGGTGTACCCGTGCCCCGCCCCGGCCCCGGTCGGAGACGAACAACCGCAGCACCGAATCCAGTTCGAACAGTTGCAGTTCGGCGCGGTCCACCCCGGCGTGCTTGATCGCGTTGGTCAGCAGTTCCGCCGCGCTGAAGTACAGGATGGACTCGATCGCGGCCGGTGGGCGTTCGGGCAGCGACACCAGCACCTTCACCTCGGCCTCGCTGCGGGCGGCCAAAGTGGACAGTGCGACCTCGAGCCCGGCGTCCAGTGCGGCGGGGTGGATGCCGCGCGCCAGGTCGCGGAGTTCGGCCAGCGCGTCCTTCGCGCCGGTGTGCGCGGCGGTGACCAGTGCGCGCAACCGGTCGAGGTCCACCTGGGCGGCTTCCAGTTCGTCCTTGGCCACGCCCAGTTTCATCGCCAGCGCGACCAGTTGCGCCTGGGCACCGTCGTGCAGGTCCCGTTCGATCCGGCGCAGTTTCACGTCCGCGGTTTCGACCACGGCGGCCCGGCTCCGTTCCAGGTCGCGCACGCGTTCGCTGAGCGTGGTCGGGCCGAGCAGGGCGCGGGCCAGCAGCCGGTCCAGGCCCAGCACCAGGTGGACCAGCGCCGGGGTGGCCAGCAGCAGTGCGGCTGCGAGCAGCGCCAGCGGGAGGGACGGCAGCAGGCCCGCGGTGCCGATGTCGAGCAAAGGCAACGGCCGCCCGTCGAGCACGAACCACCAGAGCGGGTAAGTCAGCGTGCCCAGTCCGTACAGCAGCAGGAACGCCGTCACCAGCAGGTCGATCGTGGCCAGCGGGACGCGGAGCACCAGGTAGGCGACCGCGCGCCAGCCGGGACCGTCGGTGAGTGATGTCCGGAAAGTAGCTGGTTTACTGGTCGGACCAGTAAGTTTCAGACCCAGGAAGGTCCCCACCAGCCGCCGGTGCGTCCCGCCGAGTGCCCGGGCGGCGAGCAGCGCGCCGGCCACCATCGGCAGCCCGATCAGCAACGGGCTCAGCGCGATACCGGACAGCAGGACCAGCGCGGTGCCGATGAGGCTGAGCAGGGCCAGCGGCAGGCCGACCAGGATCCAGCCCAGTTCGGCCCAGAACCGCCCGCGCCACGGTTCGACGGCCCAGCGCCGGAAAAGAGGGGGACCCGCGTTCCGCACGAGGGTCAGCCTGCCTCTTCCGGCGCTGGGCCGACTACCGGGTTATCCCCCTACTTCTCCGGGTCGTCCACGCGCGGAACGGTTCCCGGAACACCGAACTCTTCGTCCTCGCGAGCACGCAGCGACGCCTCGCGCATCTCGATCACGTCCGTGAGCCAGTCGCCGGTTTCCCTGGCGATGTCACGCACCGCGCCGGTGATGATGGTCGCGATGTTGCCGATATGGGTGGCGGCCGATTCCGTGAGCTCCTGCACGGTGTCCTTGCCGCTTTCGAACTGACCCACCATGGTTGTCGTCCTGCCTCAAGCCGCCGCGGGTTGCCGGTCACCGACCACGGTACGGGGACCCGGCTCCGGCTGCTCCTTGCCGGGCAGCGCCAGCTTCACGATCTTGCGCGCCACCGAGAACAGCTGCTTGCGCAGCGGGCCGGTGTGGTACGGCAGGCCGTACTTCTCGCAGATGGCACGGACCTCCGGGGCGATCTGCGGGTACCGCCTGGCCGGGATGTCCGGGAACAGGTGGTGCTCGATCTGGTGCGAGAGGTTGCCGGACAGGATGTGGAACAGCTTGCCGCCGGAGATGTTCGCCGAGCCGAGGATCTGCCGCAGGTACCACTGCCCGCGGTTCTCCGCCTCGGTCTCGGCCTCGGTGAAGCTCTCCACCTCGGCCGGGAAGTGCCCGCAGAAGATGATGGAAAACGCCCACAGGTTGCGGATCAGGTTCGCGCCGGCGTTGCCCGCCAGCGTCAGCGGCGCCATCGGCCCGGTCAGCAGCGGGAAGAACACGTAGTCCTTGCCGAACTGCCGCGCGGCCTTGCGCACGATCTTCGCCCGGACCTCCTTGAAGTCCGACCACTTGCGCTCGCCCTTGAGCACCCGGTCCACCTCGAGGTCGTGCAGCATCACGCCCCACTGGAACAGCAGCGCCAGCAGCGAGGCGTAGACCGGGTTGCCCAGGTAGTACGGGTGCCACTTCTGCTCGGGGTCCATCCGCAGGATCCCGTAACCGATGTCGCGGTCCTTGTCGAGGATGTTGGTGTAGGTGTGGTGGATGTAGTTGTGCGAGTGGCGCCAGTTGTCCGAGGGCGCCACCGTGTCCCACTCGAAGTTCTGCGAGCTCAGCGCCGGGTCACGGGTCCAGTCGTACTGGCCGTGCATGACGTTGTGCCCGATCTCCATGTTGTCCAGGATCTTCGCCAGCGACAGCGCGCCGACCCCGGCGAGCCAGGCCGGCGGGAAGAAGCCGGCGAACATCAGCCCGCGCCCGGCGACCTCGAGGCCGCGCTGGGTTTTGATCATCTTGTGGATGTAGTCCACGTCCTCCTGGCCGAGATCGGCCACGATCCGCTGCCGCAACTCGTCCAGTTCGCGGCCGAATTCCTCGACCTGTTCGGGGGTGAGCCGGTCCTGCAAGCCAGTCATCGCAGAAGTCCTTTCGTTCACGCGTTGATCTCGACGTCCCCGCAGGGGGCGGAGATGCACAGCTGGATTTCCTCGTTGTCCTCGGCGGAGACCTCGCCCGTGCGCAGGTTGCGCACCGGGCCGCTGGTCTTCACCTGCGTGCACGAGAAGCAGATGCCCATGCGGCAGCCGTGCTCCGGCCGCAGGCCCGCGTCCTCGGCCTGCTCCAGCAGCGGCTTGCCGGTGTTGGCGAACTCCTTGCCGCTGCGGGCGAAACGCACCTGCCCGGTGACCTCACCGGCTTCGGCGGCGAAGGCGGGCGGGGTGAACTCCTCGGTGTGCAGTCGTTCACCCAAACCCTCGTCGGCGTACTCCTTGCGCACCGAGTCCATCAGCGGCACCGGGCCGCACAGGAAGGTCTCGGCCTCGCCGAACCACGGCGCCACCTGGTCCAGGTGCGCCCGGGAGAAGAAGCCGTGCAGGTCGCCGCCCCGCTCGGTCATCGTGCAGGCGAACCGGACCCGGAAGTTCGGCCTGCCCGCCACCAGTCCGGCCAGTTCGGCGCGGTAGGGCAGGTCCGCGGGCTCGTTCTCGTAGTGCAGCAGCGCGACCTGGCCGGGGTGGTCCTCGTCGGCCAGCGTCCGCAGCATCGACAGCACCGGGGTGATCCCGCTGCCGCCGCTGATCAGCAGCACGTGCCCGGGCCGCGGGTCCGGCAGGCCGAAGGTCCCGTCCGGCTCGGACAGGCCCAGCACCATGCCCGGCTCCGCGTGCCGGTGCAGGTAGCCCGAGACCAGGCCGTCGTCGATGGCCTTCACGGTCAGTTCGAGCTGACCGTCGGACCGGTACTGCGAGCAGGCGGGGGAGTAGCAGCGGGTGCGCCGGACCCCGTCGATGGTGACCGTCACCCGCACGTACTGACCGGCGCTGAAGCCGCGCCAGGCCCGGCTGGGGCGGATGGTCAGCGTCAGCGTGCTCGGCGTCTGCCGTCGCACGGCGGTCACCCGGCCCCGGATCTCCCGGCGCACCAGCATCGGATCGATGAGTTCCAGATAGCGGTCCACGCCGTGAGGGGTGAGCAGGGCCTCGGCGACCGAAGCGAGCTTGCCCATGGCACCTCTCCATTCAGTGAACATCTGTACACTGAACAGTGTGGAGCACCAGCCAGGGATGTCAACGTGAGCGCGCCCCGATGTGACGTGGGCGATAGTCCGGAGGCGGCGGATAGGCTTCGGCTCGTGACCGCCGAACCCGTCAGCCGCTCCGAGCGCAAGCAGCGGACCCGCCGCGCGCTGCTGGACGGGGCGCTGAACCTGCTGGCGGACCGCGTGTTCGCCACGCTGAGCCTGCGCGAGGTCACCAAGTCGGCAGGCATCGTGCCGACCGCCTTCTACCGCCACTTCGCTTCGATGGAAGAACTCGGCGTGGTGCTGGTCGAAGAGTCGATGCAGGCGCTGCGCGGGATGCTGCGCGCGGCTCGGCGGGACAAGCGGGCCTTCCAGGACGTCATCAGCGCGTCGGTGGCGCTACTCGAGGAGCACGTCCGCGAGCACAAGGACCACTTCCGCTTCCTGCTGCGCGAGCGCTACGCGGGTACCGGGGCGGTACCCGCGGCGATCGGGCTGGAACTGCGGTTGTTCTCCAGCGAACTGGCCGTCGACCTGGCCCGGTTCGACTACCTGCGCGACTGGGACACCGAGGACCTGCACATGATGGCGGAGCTCATCGTCGCCGCGATGCAGGCCACCGTGCTGGAGCTGATCGAGGCGAACGGGCCCGAGGCGACCGCGCGAGTGGTGCGAACGGCGGAGAAGCGGCTCCGGCTGATCGTGCTCGGGGTACCGAATTGGCAAAGGACCTCCTGAAGACGGGAGCGATCAGGCCACTCTGTGTGATACACCTGGAGTGATCCAGAACACAGTACGTGTTCGTTCGTGCTCCATCCTCAAGGTCGAGGAGGTCGCGTGGTGGCCGAGTCCGGGCCGGTGACGGTCGGTGTGGTGAAGGAGTCGCTACCTGGGGAACGCCGGGTGGCGCTGGTGCCGAAGGCAGTCGAGCGGCTGGTCGCCCGCGGGCTGAAGGTGATCGTGGAAAGCGGGGCGGGCGACGCGGCACTGATCACCGACAGTGACTTCGAAAGTGTCGGAGCCACGATCGGTGAGGCGTGGGCGGCCCGGGTGGTGCTCAAGGTCGCGCCGCCGACCGCGGTGGAGGCCACCCGGCTGGCGCCGGGCACCGTGCTGATCGGCTTCCTCGCTCCACTGTCCAATGTGGAGAGGATCAAAGAGCTGGCCGAGGGCGGCGTGACCGCCTTCGCGGTGGAGTCCATCCCGCGGATCACCCGCGCGCAGGCGATGGACGCGCTGTCCTCACAGAGCAGCGTCGCCGGGTACCGCGCGGTGCTGCTCGCCGCCGAGCGGCTCACCCGCTTCTTCCCGATGCTCACCACCGCCGCCGGCACCGTGGCACCGGCCAAGGTGCTGGTGCTCGGCGCCGGGGTGGCCGGGCTCCAGGCGCTGGCCACCGCGCGGCGGCTGGGCGCGCGGACCACCGGGTACGACGTGCGGCCCGAGGTCGCCGAACAGGTCCGGTCGGTCGGTGCGCAGTGGCTCGACCTCGGCATCGAGGCCGTCGGCGAAGGGGGTTACGCCCGCGAGCTGACCGCCGACGAACGCGCCGAGCAGCAACGACGGCTCACCGAGGCGATCACCCGGTTCGACGTGGTGATCACCACCGCGCTGGTCCCCGGGCGGCAGGCGCCGGTGCTGGTCACCGCGGAAGCCGTGCGGGGCATGCCTTCCGGCGGCGTGGTCGTCGACCTCGCCGGGGAGTCCGGTGGCAACTGCGAACTCACCGAAGCGGGCCAGGACGTGGTGCGCCACGGCGTGACGATCAGCTCACCGCTGAACCTGCCCGCCGGCATGCCCGCGCACGCCAGCGAGTTGTACTCGCGCAACCTGACCGAACTGCTCGGCTCGCTGCTGAACGACGAAGGCGCGCTGGCGCTGGACTTCTCCGACGAAGTGGTCGCCGGAGCGTGTGTCACGGGGGAGGGACGGGACTGATGCTGCAGAACCTGGCGATCCTGGTGCTCGCGGGCTTCCTCGGCTTCGCGGTGATCTCGAAGGTGCCGAACACGCTGCACACACCGCTGATGTCGGGCACGAACGCCATCCACGGCATCGTGCTGCTCGGCGGGCTGATCGTGCTCGGCCTCGGCGTGGACGGGGTGCTGAACAAGGTCCTGCTGGTGATCGCGATCGCGTTCGGCACGATCAACGTCGTCGGCGGTTTCCTGGTGACCGACCGCATGCTCTCGATGTTCAAGGGCAAGCGCGCGCCCGCCGCGAAGAAGGAGGACGCGTGACCGAGTTCATCGCGGTTCTCTACATCGTCGCGTTCGCGATGTTCGTCTACGGCCTGATGGGCCTGACCGGGCCGCGGACCGCGGTGCGCGGCAACTGGATCGCCGCCGCGGGCATGGTCCTCGCGGTGGTCGCGACGCTGCTCACACCCGGGATGGGCAACTGGGGTCTGATCGTGCTCGGCGTGGTGCTGGGCGTGCTGGTCGGCGTGCCCGCCGCGCGCAAGGTGAAGATGACCGCGATGCCGCAGATGGTGGCGCTGTTCAACGGCGTCGGCGGCGGGGCGGTGGCGCTGATCGCGTGGGTCGAGTTCCGCAGCACGGAGGGGTACGCGCACGAACCGGCGTACGTGGCGATCGCCTCGCTGTTCTCCGCGCTGGTCGGCTCGATCTCGTTCTGGGGCTCCAACATCGCCTTCGGCAAGCTGCAGGAACTGATCACCGGGCGGCCGGTGTCGGTGGGCAAGCTGCAACAGCCGCTGAACCTGCTGCTGTTGCTGGCCGCGCTCGGCTGCGGTGTGGCGATCGCGGCGGGTTCGGGTTCCGGCTGGTTGATGGCCGGGCTGCTGGTCGCGTCCGCGCTGCTCGGTGTGATGGTGGTGCTGCCGATCGGCGGCGCGGACATGCCGGTGGTGATCTCGCTGCTCAACGCGCTCACCGGCTTGTCGGCCGCGGCGATGGGGCTGGCGCTGGACAACACCGCGTTGATCGTGGCGGGCATGATCGTCGGTGCCTCGGGTTCGATCCTGACGAACCTGATGGCCAAGGCGATGAACCGGTCGATCCCGGCGATCGTGGCCGGTGGTTTCGGCGGGACGCCGGTGAGCGCCGGGAAGTCGGGCCCCGAGCGGCCGGTGCGCGCGACCAGTGCCGCGGACACCGCGATCCAGATGGCCTACGCCGGGCGGGTGGTGGTCGTGCCGGGGTACGGCATGGCCGTGGCGCAGGCGCAGCACGCCGTACGGGAGATGGCGGACCTGTTGGAGGGCAAGGGGATCCAGGTCTCCTACGCGATCCACCCGGTGGCGGGCCGGATGCCGGGGCACATGAACGTGCTGCTGGCCGAGGCGGACGTGCCCTACGAGCGGCTCAAGGAGATGGACGAGATCAACTCGGACTTCCCGCAGACCGACGTGGCACTGGTGATCGGCGCGAACGACGTGGTCAACCCGGCGGCGGAGACCGACCCGGGCTCACCGATCTACGGCATGCCGATCCTGAAGGTGAACACCAGCCGCTCGGTGATCGTGCTCAAGCGCTCGATGAACTCGGGCTTCGCCGGCGTGGACAACGACCTGTTCTACGACACCAAAACCAGCATGCTCTTCGGGGACGCCAAGAGCTCGGTCGGCGAAATCGTCGAAGAACTGAAAACGCTATGAGTGGGGCATTACTAGCATTTATCGCTAGTAATGCCCCACTCACAGCATTCGCGGACTACTCGGCGGCGGAGAAGGTGACGGGCGGGGCCTTGCGCGGGGCCCGCTTCGCCGGGGTCTTGGCGGCGGCGGGGGTGGCCTTCGCCGTCGCGGCCGGCGTCGCGGTCTTGGCCGCGGACGTGGTCTTCTTCGCGGCCGGCTTGTTGGCGGCAGCGGGCTTCTTCGCCGCGGCGGGCTTTTCGGCGACGGCTTTCTCGGTCGCCTTCTCCGCCGGGGCCTTCCTCGCGGTGGTCTTCTTCGGCGCCGCCTTCGCCGCGACCTTCGCAGCCCCAGCCTTCGCGGCCCCGGCCTTCGACGTTCCAGCCTTCTCGGACTGAGCCTTCGCGGTCCCAGCCTTCTCGGTCACGCCTTTCTCCGGCGCGGCCTTCCCCGCGGCGGCCTTCTCTGCCGCGGCCTTGCCCGCCGCGGCCTTGCCAGCAGTGGCCTTGCCCGCAGTGACCTTCTCCGCTGCGGCCTTAGCGGCAGTGGCCTTCTCGGTCGTGGCCTTCTTGGCGGCGGCCGGAGCCGCGGCGGTCTTCTTGGCGGCGGTGCGCTTCGCGGCCGCCCGGCCCTTCGCGGTGCGGCGCCGCGCGACCTTCTTCCGGCCGCCGGTGCGGCGCCCGTTGGTCACGAACGGGTCGAGGATTTCCCTGAGCCGGTCCGCGTTGGACCCGGACAGGTCGATGTCGTAGGTCACCCCGTCCAGTTCGAACCGAACCGTTTCCTCGGCGGGTTCGCCCGTGATGTCGTCCAGCAGTTGGACCGCGGTGTTCCTGGCCACGAAGTGCTCCCAGTGCTCGATGGTGATCGCAGGCGAAAGCGGCCTGTACGAAGTCGCTCGCGAGGATACCCGCCACGGCCGAGTGTCCTACTTGCGCCACGGCCCCGGCTGGTGTGCGCTGGCACCCATGGCAGACAACGGTTATGACGTCGTGGTGATCGGCGGCGGTCCCGTCGGGGAGAACGTCGCGGCCCGCGCGGTCCGCGGCGGGCTGACCGCCGCGCTCGTGGAATCCGAGCGCTTCGGCGGCGAGTGCTCGTACTGGGCGTGCATGCCCAGCAAGGCGTTGCTGCGGCCGGGAATCGCGCTCGCCGCGGCCCACCGGCTGCCGGGCGTGCCCGCCGGCGACCGGGTGGATCCGGCCGC
Organism: Saccharothrix sp. AJ9571; assembly: GCF_021725495.1. Taxonomy (NCBI): domain Bacteria; kingdom Bacillati; phylum Actinomycetota; class Actinomycetes; order Pseudonocardiales; family Pseudonocardiaceae; genus Saccharothrix; species Saccharothrix sp. AJ9571. The sequence continues at coordinate 4,573,883 of NZ_CP091382.1, forward strand.
CGTGTTCGCCCGCCGCGACTCGTTCACGTCGCATTGGGACGATGCCGGTCAGGTGAGCTGGGCCGAGGGCGCGGGCATCGTGGCGGTGCGCGGCGTGGGCAGGATCACCGGCGAACGCGAGGTCACCGTCGGCGACCAGGTGCTGCGCGCCCGGCACGCGGTGGTCGTGTGCACCGGCAGCGTGCCGCGCACACCGGACATCCCCGGCATCGCCGACGTGCGCACCTGGGGTTCCCGTGAGGCCACCTCGGCGAGTGAGGTCCCCGGCAGGCTGGCGGTGCTCGGCGGTGGCGTGGTCGGCGTGGAAATGGCGCAGGCCTTCGCGAAGCTCGGCTCGCGGGTGGACCTGATCATCACCGGTGAGCGCCCGCTGCCGCGGTACCCGGAGTTCGCCGGTGACCTGGTGGCCGAGGGCCTGCGGGCGGACGGCGTCCAGGTGCACGCGAACTCCGGCGCCGAGCGCGTGTCCGAAAAGGATGGTGTGATCCGCATCGAGCTGACCGGCGGCGGCGAGGTGCTGGCCGACGAGTTCCTGGTGGCGACCGGCCGCAGGCCCGCCACCGACGGCCTCGGCCTGGCCGTGGCCGGGCTCCGCGACGGCGACGCGCTGGCCGTGGACGACTCCGGCCGGGCGTCCGGTGTGGACGGTGGCTGGCTGTACGCCGCGGGCGACGTGACCGGCCGCGCGCCGCTGACCCACCAGGGCAAGTACCAGGCCAGGGTGGTCGGCGACGTGATCGCCGCCAGGGCGAAGGGCGAGCGGATCGAGCCGGAACCGTGGAGCGCCTACGCCACCACGGCCGACCACACCGCCGTGCCGCAGGTGGTCTTCACCGACCCCGAGGTCGCCTCGATCGGTCTCACCGACGCCGAGGACGGCAAGCCGCACCGGGTGGTCGACCTCGACATCGCGGTCGCCGGCTCGTCGCTGCACGCGGACGGGTACGAGGGCAAGGTGCGCATGGTGGTCGACACCGAGCGCGAGGTCATCCTCGGTGTGACGTTCACCGGGCCGGATGTCGCGGAACTGCTGCACGCGGCCACCATCGCCGTGGTCGGCGAGGTGCCGTTGAAGCGGCTGTGGCACGCCGTACCGGCCTATCCGACGATCAGCGAGATCTGGCTCCGCCTGCTGGAGGAATACGGCCTCTGAAACGTGCCCAGCGCGTTCAGCCGGGCAGTTGCATGGTGAGCCCGGCCTTGGCGGCCCTGCCGAGGCCGGGATCGTCCGAAGTGGACGGGCCGTCCAGCCAGCACGCCTGCGCGATGAGCACCGAGGACTGCGCGCCCGTGCTGGCGTAGGCCGCTCCGCTGAACGTCGGCGGCCTGCCGGTCCAGCGCTGGGTCTCCACCGCGAGGTCGGTGATGCCGCCGTTGCCGGGAAAGTCGACGAACTGCTTGAAGGTCTCCGCCTGCTCCGCGTTCGGGAAGTCGAGCGCGGCCAGGGTGACCGCGGCGCGGCGGCCGTCCACCGCCACCTCGAAGCTGGCGCGGCGCAGGCGTGCGCAGGGCGTGGTCTCCAGCACGGTCTTGGTGTCGCCGAAGGCGTGCGGGGTGCACTGGGTGCCCGCTTCGGCGGCGACCTGGGAAAAGCCCATGCCGTCGACGTTCTGCCCGGTCGGCGCGGCCGTGGTGGTCTGGCTCGGCCCCTGCTCCGGGGCGGCCGCCTCGCTGCCGTCCTGGTTCGACGCCACCAGCACGGCCGAGACCAGCAGCACCAGCAGCAGGCCGACGGCGGCGAACGGCAGCCAGCGCACCGGCTTGCCGTCCTTCATCAACGGCGGCAGCTTCGGCAGTTTCGGCAGCTGGAACGCGGGCTTGGCCGGTGCCTTAGGCGGGGGCGGCTGGACTTGCCGCGTCTGCCGCGATTGGTGGACCTGCGGGGTTTGCTGGGGCGGCCGGGCCTGCGGCGGTGGTGGCGGGGGCCCGGGGCGGCGCACGTTCGCCACCGCGACCGGCGGCGTCCTCGGGGGTGTGCGCACGATCTTCGCCTTCGCCGGCGGGTGCTCGGCGGGCACGGTCGGCGGGATGACGTGGAGCGGGCTGTCCACCGGCTCGGTCCGCTCGGGCTCGGCCAGGATCACCGGGGCGAAGCCTTCCGCGGCGAGCACCTCGTCGCTCAGCGCCGGGGCGTTCTCGGCCAGCGCGGCCAGCATCGCCCGCGCCTGGACCACCGTGCTCGGCTGGCTCGCGGAGGCGAGCGAGACGGTGGCGGCGAGCATCGCGGTCGGCGTCGGGTGCAGCACGCGGACCGCGCCCGCCAGATCCGCCGGGGGCTGGTCGACCTGCTCGACGTACGGGCCGACGGCGACGATGGTGCCGATCGTGGTGGTCGACGGCTCGGTGTCGCGCAGGTGGCGCGCGATCTTTTCGGAGGTGGCCAGCGCCTCGGTGGCCGGGTTGACCGTGTCCTCGGTGCCCACGAGCGGCCAGCCGTCGGCCTTCCACTGCCCGGTGAGCGGCGCGTGCAACCGCATCGCCGGATCGGGGAGGTCGACACCGACTACGATGAGCACGCCACGCGGGAGCAGGACCACGGCGTCCACCGGCTGGGCGAACCCGGGCGGCGACACCCCGATCAGCGCCACCCCGCCGACCACGGTGTTGCCGCGGCCGAGCGAGGCCAGCGCGGCGCGGATGTCGTCGGCCACCCGGGAGGGCTGCTGTGCCAGGCGGACGAGCCGCATGCCGGTCCTCCCCAGTGTCCTGCCGTGCTGCGCGGTGCTGCCGCAGCACACGGTAGCGGGTCCATCCGGGTGGCCGGGGCACCCCCGGGCGGTGATCTCCCTGCGACTTCTGGGGTTCATGTGGCCAAAAGGCATGGATGAGGTGCACAATGTGCGCAGCGCGTCACGAGTGGGCCGCCGAAGTTCGAGAGGTCGTAGGGGAAGACGCATCTCGTCGAGCAGCGGAGGTCACCAGTGAGCACCCGTGGAAACACCCGTGGCGTGGTGTACGTCCACTCGTCGCCGTCTGCGGTGTGCCCGCACGTCGAGTGGGCTATTTCGGGCACCCTGGGTGGCCGAGCAGATCTGCGGTGGACGGCCCAGCCGGCCGCCGCGGGACAGTTGCGCACCGAAGTCTCCTGGCGCGCACCGGCGGGCACGGCCGCGAGGCTGGCGTCCGCGCTGAAGGCGTGGCCGATGCTGCGCTTCGAGGTCGTCGAAGAGCCCAGCCCGGGCGTCGACGGCGAGCGGTTCTGCTACGCGCCGGTGATCGGCCTGTGGCACGGCCGCACCAGCGCCAACGGCGACATCGTCGTGGGCGAGGACCAGTTGCGCTCACTGGTGGCCCGCAGCCGGGCCGGTGAGCAGTTCGCGCACAAGCTCGACGAGCTGCTCGGCGCGGCATGGGACGAGGCTCTCGAGCCGTTCCGGCACGCCGGTGACGGCGCTCCGGTGACCTGGCTGCACCAAGTGGGGTAGGGGGTTTACTACGCTCTGGGTGTGCCAGCTTCGCCCCTCGCTCCCGCCCGTGGCCGCTGGCTGGTGCCCGCGCTGATCGTGGTCGTCTCGCTGACCGTCGGCGGCGGGTTGCTCGCCAGGGAGGTCTACCGCAAGCCGGACGCCGCCGCGGACACCGGGGTGATCGCCACGCGCACCTCGCAGTCGCTGGCGCCCGAGCAGCAGCCGGGCTCCCCGGTCGTCGAAATGACGCCGGACGCCGCCGCGCACCCGCACGCCGACGGGGTGCGCGCCCTGCTGCAGAACTACTTCGACGCGATCAACGCGCGCAACTACGAGCTGTGGAAGACCACGGTGACCAAACCGCGCGCGCAGGCGAAGTCCAAGGTGGAGTGGGAGGCCGACTACCGCAGCACCAAGGACGGCAGCATCCTCGTCTACCGCATCGAAGCCATGGGGGACGGCACGCTGCAGTCGCTGATCGGGTTCACCAGCACGCAGGACCCGCAGGACGGGCCGGTGGACCTGCCGGAGCCGTGCGTCCGGTGGCACCTGACCCTGCCGATGGTGCTGGAAAACGGCATGTGGAAGCTGGACGCCATCCCCGCGGGCACCACCCCCATGCACGAACGCTGCACCTGACCCCTCCCCAGCTCCCCGACCGCCGAACCCGAGTGTGGACTTCGGCTTCCTGAACGTGAGGTTCGCCCGCCCGAACGTAGAACTCGGCTGCCTGAGTGTGGAATTCAGCTGCACGAGTGTGGGACTCGTACTTCGGCGAGTTCCACGTTCAGGAAGCTGAACTCCACGTTCAGGCACGCGAGTTCCACGTTCGGGCAGGTGAGTGCGACGTTGGGGTGGGTGCGAAAAGGGGCACCCCTCGGTGGAGGGGTGCCCCTTTCGGGTGGAGAGGTCAGGCGGGGGTGAAGGCCAGGGCGACGTTGTGGCCGCCGAAGCCGAAGGAGTCGCTGATGGCGGCGCCGATGTCCATCTTCCGCGGTTCCCCGGCCGCGATCTCCTGCACGACGCCCGGGTCCTGGTTTTCCAGGTTCAGCGTCGGCGGGATGACACCGTCCCGGATGGACAGTACGGTCGCGATCGCTTCGACCGCGCCCGCGGCGCCCAGCAGGTGCCCCAGCGCGCCCTTCGGCGCGGTCAGCACCGGGTGCTCGCCGATCGCCTTGCGCACGGCGACGGTCTCCCCGACATCCCCGGCCGGGGTCGAGGTCGCGTGCGCGTTGACGTGGTCGATGTCCTTCGGGTCCAGCCCGGCCGAGCGCAGGGCCGCGGTGATCGCCCGCGCCTGTCCCGTGCCCTCCGGGTCCGGTCCGGTGATGTGGTACGAGTCGGCGCTGGTGCCGATCCCGGCCAGCCTGCCGTAGATCTTCGCCCCGCGCGCCTTCGCGAACTCCTCGCGCTCCAGGACCATGATCCCGGCGCCCTCGCCGAGCACGAAGCCGTCGCGGTTGACGTCCCACGGACGCGAAGCGCGCTCGGGGTCGTCGTTGCGTGTGCTCATCGTGCGCGCCTGGGCGAACCCGGCCATGGTGATCGCCGCGATGCACGCCTCGGCGCCACCGGCCACCACCACGTCGGCCTCACCGGTCTTCAGCATCCGCCAGCCCCAGGCCAGCCCTTCGGCGCCCGAAGCGCAGGCCGACACCGGCGCGTGCACCCCCGCCCGCGCCTTCAGCTCCAGGCCGACGTGGGCCGCGGGCCCGTTCGGCATGAGCATGGGCACGGTCAGCGGGGACACCTTGCGCAGACCGGTGGTCTCCAGCAGGTCGTCCTGGTCGAGCAGGGTGTTCGCGCCACCGATACCGGTGCCGACCACGACGGCGAGCCGTTCGGGTTCGACGGTGTCCTCGTTGTGCCCGGCATCCGCCCACGCCTGGCGGGCCGCGATCACCGCGACCTGCTCGCTGCGGTCCAGCCGGCGGGCCTGCACCCTGGGCAGCACCTCGGTGGGTTCGACCGCGAGCCGAGCGGCGATCTTCACCGGCAGGCCGAACTTCTCGACCCACTCGGCGTGCAGGGTGGACACCCCGCTGCGGCCGGTCAGCAGACCGTCCCAGGTGGACGCGACGTCCCCGCCGAGGGGCGTGGTCGCGCCCAGCCCGGTGATCACGACGTCGTTGTTGCTCATCGGTTTCTCCCCGAGGTCGGCACCGGCAGGTGTTACTTCGAGTTCGAGGCGACGTAGTTCACGGCGTCGCCGACGGTCTTGAGGTTCGCCAGCTCGTCGTCCGGGATCTTGACGCCGAACTTGTCCTCGGCCTGCACGGCGATCTCCACCATGGACAGCGAGTCGATGTCCAGGTCGTCCACAAAGGACTTCTCGGCGCTCACGTCGTCCTGGGCCACACCGGCCACCTCTTCGACGATCTCGGCGAGCCCGGACAGGATCTCTTCTTTGTCAGCCACTGCTATCCCTTTCCTGTTTACCTGAGAATTCTTTCCGGCCGGCGCCCGGCCGGAATGCTGGGGGTTACGGGCAGATGACAACCTGGCCGGCGTACGAAAGCCCGGCCCCGAACCCGACCATGAGTATCACGTCTCCGCGCTTCACCGTGCCCGCGGTGCGCATGTGGTCCAGCGCGAGGGGGATCGAGGCCGACGAGGTGTTGCCGCTGTAGCGGATGTCGTCGGCGACCACCATGTCCTCGCGGGCACCGTTGGCGCGCAGCTTCTTCGCGATCGCCTCGACGATGCGCAGGTTCGCCTGGTGCGGGATCAGAACGTCCACTTCGGACGGTTTGACCCCGGCGACCTCCAGCGCGCGCAGGGCGATCGGCGCGATCTGGGTGGTCGCCCAGCGGAAGACCGACTGGCCCTCCTGGTAGATGTACTTGCCTTCGCGCATGTAGATCGTGTCGACCAGGTCGCCGGCGCTGCCCCAGGCCACCGGCCCGATGCCCGGCTCGTCGGCCGGGCCGACGACCGCGGCACCGGCGCCGTCGGCGAAGATGATCGCGTTGGCGCGGTCGGTCGGGTCGACCGAGTCGGTCAGCTTCTCCGCGCCGATCACCAGCACGTGCTTCGCCGACCCCGACCGGACCAGGTCGGAGGCGACGCCGAGGCCGTAGCAGAACCCGGCGCAGGCGGCGTTCAGGTCGAACGCGCCTGCCTTCGACGCCCCGATCCGCTCGGCCACCTGGGCGGCCGCGTTCGGGATCAGCGTGGGCATGGTGCAGTTCGGCAGGATCACGGTGTCCACATCGGACGGATCCAGCCCGGCGTCGGCCACGGCGCGGGACCCGGCGGTGACCGCCATGTCCACCAGCAGTTCGTCCTTCTCGGCGAACCGGCGTTCGACGATGCCGACGCGGTCCCGGATCCACTGGTCACTGGTGTCCATCAGCTGGGACAGGTCGTCGTTGGTGACGATCTTCTCCGGCTGGTAGCTGCCCACGCCGAGGATGCGGCTGGCGGCTGGTCCGTGGAAAAGTCGCAGCGCGGGGCGCTGGCTCATTCGGTGTCCTCCTGGGGGCTCAACTTCGCCACGTCCTCGGGCGTCTTGAGCGCGATGGGGCTGGTGACGGTGCCTTTGAGCTGGCGCTTGACCAGGCCGGTCAGCGTGCCGGCCGGCGGGAGCTCCACGGTGCGGGTGACGCCGAGGGCGGCCAGGCCGCCCATCGTCAGGTCCCACCGCACCGGGCTGGTGACCTGGGTGATCAACCGCTCCAGGTACTCCGCGCCGCTGGTCACCACGGTGCCGTCCGCGTTGGACAGCAGCGGGCGGACCGGGTCGGTGGTGGTGATCTCACCGGCGTGCTCGCGCACCGCGGCCTCGGCCGAGGCCATGTACTCGGTGTGGAAGGCACCCGCCACCTTCAGCGCGCGCACCTTCGTACCCGCCAGCGGTTCGGCGACGATCTTCTGGATCGCGGCCGCGGCGCCGGAGGCCACGATCTGGCCGGCACCGTTCTGGTTGGCGGGAGTCAGTCCCTGTTCGGTGAGCCAGGCCACGACGGCCTCGGGCTCACCCAGCATGACCGCCGCCATGCTGGTGGGCTCGGCCTCGCAGGCCTTCGCCATTTCCGCGCCGCGCACGGCGGCCAGTGCGACGGCCTCCTCGGCCGGGAACACCCCGGCGATCGCGGCCGCGGCCAGCTCGCCGACCGAGTGCCCGGCCACCGGCGCGTCCGCGGGCACCAGGCCCTGCGCGTCGAGCTGGTGGAACGCCAGCAGCGACAGCGACACGATCAGCGGCTGGGCGATGGCGGTGTCCTGGATCTCTTCCGCGTCCGCCTCGGTGCCGAGCCGGAGCAGGTCCAGGCCGGTGCGGTCGGACCAGTGCCGCAGGCGTTCGCGCGCACCGTCGAACTCGAGCCATGGCGTGAACATGCCGGGGGCCTGGGAGCCCTGTCCGGGGGCGAGGAGGGCGGTCATCACTCCTCTAGGGAACACGCTAACCCCCGTTCCCTATCATGCCGCCGCTCACCAAGTCGTCTCGCCGGAATTGTAGAGACCCTACAAATGTGACCGGGTGATGAACCTCTGGTACCCGGATGTCTTGTCGGGTTCGGGCAGATTTTTGGTGAGCCGCGTCACTCGCTCACCAGATGCCGCGGGCTCGCGCGAGCCTGCCGACGGTCAGCGCGATCCGCAGGACCAGCGCGTCACGGGGGTCGGCGGCGTGCCGCCCGGTCAGCTCGGCCGCCCGGCGCAGCCGGTACCGCACGGTGTTGGGGTGCACGAACAGCGTGCGGGCGCAGATCTCCAGCACCCCACCGCTTTCGAGGTAGGTCTCCACCGTCTGCAACAGTGAGGTGCCCGCCTCTTCCAGCGGGCGGGCGATTTCCTCGATCAGCAGGCGTTCGGCCTCGGCGTCACCGGCCAGCGCGCGTTCCGGCAGCAGCTCCCACGACCTCGCCGGGCGGGGGGCACCCGGCCAGCCGACCACCGCGCGCAGGCCGGACAGCGCTTCGGCGGCGCTGGTGTGCGCCTCGGCCAGGCTCGGCACGGTCGGCCCGGCGACCACCGGGCCCTCGGCGAAGGCCGTGGCCAGCTTCTCCAGGACTTCGCGTTCCTTGATCCCGCCCTCGGTCGGCCCGGCGACCACCACGACCAGCCGCGACCCCTGCACGCTGAGCAGCACCGGGCGGCCGATCCGGGCGGCCCGGCTGCGCACGTCGAACACCACCGCGGGCGGGTCGTCCGAGGAGGGGGTGCCGACCAGCACGGTCGCCTCGGCCGCCGGTTCCCAGCCCAGCGCCGAGGCGCGGGAGAGCACCGACTCCTCGGCGTCCCCACGCACGATCCCGTCCACCACCAGCGCTTCGAGCCGGGCGTCCCAGGCACCGCGGGCCTCCGCCGCGGCGGCGTAGGAATTGGCCGCGGCGAAGGCGATCTCCCTGCCGTAGCGCAGGATCGCTTCGGTCAGGGCGGCGCGTTCGCTGTCGTCGGCGGCGAACTCGGGCAGTTGCTCCTCGAACACCTCGATCGCCAGCCGCACCAGCCCGACCGCCTGCCGCAGGCTCAGCCAGCGCGACAGCTCGGCCGGGGCACCGCGGAAGGCGTCGGTGGTGAACTTCAGCGCTTCCTGCGAATCCCGCAGCCAGCCGACGAACCCGGCCACCCCGGACTGGGTGATCAGCAGCACGCTGGCCCGCTGGTCGGCCGACATGCGGCCGAACCAGGGCAGGCGCTCCTCCATCGCGGCGACGCTGGCCGCGGCCAGCCTGCCCGAAGCGCGCTCGAGCCGGCGCAGCGTCTTCGCGGACAGGCCGTGCCGCTCCTCGACGCGGCGGCGGGGACTGGGTGCGGTCATGGTGCCCAGATCGTAGTTCAGGAGGCTTCCTCGTCATCCGGCTCGGACCGGGAGGACGGCGGCGGCTCCTTGCGGGGCCGTCCCCTCGGCCGCATCCGGCCCGCGGTGCCCGGCAGCCGCCCGGCGTCGGCCAGCGCCTGCCGGAGCAGGAACTCGATCTGCGCGTTGGTGCTGCGCAGTTCGTCCCCCGCCCAGCGGGCGATGGCGTCGTGCACGGCCGGGTCGAGCCGCAGCAGGACCTTCTTGCGTTCGGTCACCAGTGGCCTACTGGTAGAGGGTCCCGGCGTTGACCACCGGCTGGGTGTCGCGATCGCCGACCAGCACCACCAGCAGGTTGCTCACCATCGCCGCCTTGCGCTCCTCGTCCAGTTCCACCACGTCGTGCGCGGCGAGCCGGTCGAGCGCCATCTCGACCATGCCGACCGCGCCTTCGACGATGCGCTGCCGGGCCGCCACCACCGCGCCCGCCTGCTGGCGCCGGAGCATGGCCTGGGCGATCTCCGGTGCGTAGGCCAGGTGCGTGATCCTGGATTCGATCACGTCCACCCCGGCCGAGGCCACCCGGGCGCCGATCTCCGCCGAGAGCTTCTCGGTGATCTCGTCGGCGTTGTCCCGCAGGGAAAGGGTGGCCTCCCCGTGCGTGTCGTACGGGTAGTTGTTGGCGATGTGCCGGATCGCGGTCTCGGTCTGGATGGCGACGAACTCGACGAAGTCGTCCACCTCGAACATCGCCTGCGCGGTGTCGGCGACCTGCCAGACCACCACCGCGGCGATCTCGATCGGGTTGCCGTCGGCGTCGTTGACCTTGGCCACCGCGGTCTCGTGGTTGCGGATCCGGGTGGAGACCTTGTGCCGTTCGGTCAGCGGGTTGACCCACTGCAGTCCGTCGGTGCGCAGGGTGCCGGTGTAGCGGCCGAGGAACTGGATCACCCGCGCCTCGCCGGGGGCGACCGGGGTCAGGCCGAACGCGAGCACGCCGGCGGTCACCACCAGCAGCCCGCCGAGCACGAGCATCGCCACGCCGACGCCGGGGTTGCCGTCGATCACCTGCGGCAGCCCGAACCCGACCAGTGCCAGCCCGCCGAGCACCCCCGCCGTGGAGACGGCGAACATCGTGTACCCGTTCACCGTCCGCACCTCGCGCTCCCGCGTCTGCGGGGCCGGCATCTCCACCTGCTCCAGAACTTCGCTGGTCATCGTCGTCCTCCTGCTGCCCTCGAGGGCTTGTGCCCTGCCGCGAAGCCTAGCATAGTGATATCACTTTAATAGCTACCCGGGGCAGGGGTGAGGGCATGGCTGCGACGCGCACGGCCGTGGTGGGACAGGCGTTGCTGATCGGGCTGGCCGCGGTCGCGGTGGCGGTGGCGAAACTGGTGTTCGCCGAACCGGGCGGGGGCGGGCTGGTGTGGCGCGTGGTGACCGGACTGGCACAGAGCGCGGCGCTCTGCTGAACGGCGGCCGAGAAAGGTGAAGGAACTTCGCCGCCCGCGCGGGGCGCGACACCCGGACCCCGGAAATACTCGAGGCCGCCCGGCGCCTGCGTTTTCGCTGCGCCGAGCGGCCTCGTCTCCCCGGTCCCCACCGGTAGTTCAACTATGGCCTGAGTTTTCTGCTCGCGCCACCTGTCTCACCCGATCGTGCCCTCACCGAGTTGCTCCCGCCCGGCCGGTGTTCAAGGCTTGCCGAAACCGGGATTCCGCGGACGTGCGAGGAGGACACCGTGGGTGAACAGCTCGAAAACGGGCTGGGCAGTCGTGGAACCCGGTGGCCACGTTCGCCCCTGAATTGGTCGTTTTCCTGATCACCCTGCTGATCACCCGAGCCGTGCCGAAAGCGCCGAGAAAGCCGACGACGCCCGCCGGCCTCCCGCGTCCGGAGCACTGATCCCGAACAGTTCCTCCGGGCTGTCGCGGTTCGCGACACGAATGTGGCTTTCGGAGCGGAATCCGCCCCGAAAGCCACATTCGTGTCGGGGGCCGGGTGGGACCGCTCACAGGGGCTTGGGAATGCGGCGCGGGGGGAGCATGTTGGGAGCGGTGACGGAAAGGGGTACGGCGTGGACTTCTTGCTGGACCACGGGCTGACCGTGCTCGGCCAATGGGTCTCCATCGCCGAACTGGCCGGGCAGTTGTGCGCGCTCGCGGTGGTTTTCCTGGCGCAGCGCCGGACGCTTTGGACCTGGCCGGTGCAGGTGGGCGCGACCGTGCTGCTGTTCAGCGTCTACCTTTCCGCGCACCTCGGCGGCCTCGCCGGACGGCAGGTCGCGATCCTGGCCATCTCGCTCTACGGCTGGTGGGCGTGGACCCGCCGCCGTGACCCGGTCTACGGCGTGGTGGTCCGCACGGGCAGCCTGACCGAGCGGCTCGCCCTCCTCGGCGCCTTCGCCGCCGGCACCGCCGCGATGGCCGTGGTACTCGATCTGCTCAACGCTTCCTGGGCGCCGTGGCCGGACGCCGCCATTTTCGTCGGCACCCTGGTCGCCTTCGCCGCGCAGGGCCTCGGCCTGGTCGAGTTCTGGCTGGTCTGGCTGGTGGTCGACGCGATCGGCGTGCCGCTGCAAATCGCCTCCGGCCTCTGGTTCTCCGCGGCGATCTACTTGGTCTTCGCGGTGCTGGTGGTGCACGGCTGGTGGAGCTGGAACCGCACCGCCAAGCAGGTGGCCGCCGACCGCGTCAGGGCAGCATCCCGCTGAGGAAGCTCGCCTGGGCGGCCACGATCAGGCACATCACCAGCAGCAGCCCGATGCTCCACGGCAGCACCTTCCGCAGCAGGTTGCCCTCCTGACCGTTCATCTGCGCCGCCGCGCAGGCGATGGTCAGGTTCTGCGGCGAGATCATCTTGCCCAGCACGCCGCCCGAGCTGTTCGCCGAGGCCAGGAGGTCGGGGGAGAAGCCGGCCTGGTTCGCCGCGGTCACCTGCAACGCGCCGAACAACGCGTTCGCCGAGGTGTCCGAACCGGTGACCGCCACGCCGAACCAGCCGAGGATGGGGGAGAGGAAGGCCAGCGCGCCACCGGCTCCGGCGATCAGGTTGCCGATGGTGGTGGTCTGCCCGGACAGGTTCATCACGTACGCCAGCGCGAGCACGCTGGTCACGGTCAGGATGGCGAACCGCAGTTCGTGCGCGGTGGCGCCCCATTCGCGGGCAGTGTCCTTCAGCTTCACCCTGAGCACCACCGCGGTGATCAGCCCGGCGAGCAGCACCAGCGTGCCGCCGGTGTTCAGCAGCGGCAGGCTGAAGGTGTTGCCGGAAACCGGTTTGCCGTTCGACGCGACCACGTCCAGGAACGGCCAGTCGAACTTCCAGGTGGCCGAGTCGAGCAGCTTCTTCACCGGGGGCAGCTGGCCGATCGAGAAGATCGCGATGATCAGCAGGTAGGGTGCGTAGGCCTTGACGACGTCGGCGCGTTCGTCCTTGCCGTCGAAGGTTTCCGTGGCCGATCCGGTGAGCACGGCCGCGCGCACCTCGGCTCGCGCCGGTTTGCGCGCCGAGGGCACCAGCATCACCGCCGCGACCCCGGCGAGCGCCGCGCCGATGTCCGCCAGCTGCGCCGAGACGAAGTTGGACGCCAGGAACTGCGCGAGCCCGAACGCCAGCCCGCAGGTCAGCGCCGGGACCCAGGTCTCACGCAGCCCGCGCCAGCCGTCGACGATCAGCACCAGCAACAACGGCACGACCACCGCGAGCAGCGGCGTCTGCCGTCCGACGATGGACGAGACGCTCTCCAGCGGCAGGCCGGTGACCTGCGCGAGCGTGACCACCGGGGTGCCCATCGCGCCGAACGCGACCGGCGCGGTGTTCGCCACCAGCGCCACGATCGCCGCCTTCACCGGGGCGAAGCCGAGCGCCACCAGCATCACCGTGGAGATGGCCACCGGGGCGCCGAACCCGGCGAGCGCCTCCATCAGCCCGCCGAAGCAGAAGGCGATGATCAGCGCCTGGATGCGCGGGTCGTCGGAGATCCGGCCGAAGGACCGGCGCAGCACGTCGAAGTGCCCGGTGCGCACGGTCAGCCGGTAGATCCACAGCGCGTTGACCACGATCCACATGATCGGGAACAGGCCGAAGGCCGCGCCCTGCACCGCGCCGGAGATGGTCTGGCCGATCGGCATGCCGAAGACCACGACCGCGATCACGGCGGCCACCAGGAGCCCGATGAGCCCGGCCACGTGTGCTTTCAGCCGGACCGCGCCGAGCAGGACCAGCACGGTCGCCAGCGGGAGGGCCGCGACGAGCGCGGACAGGGCGAGTGAGCCGAGCGGGGCGAGTTCCTGGACGAACACCTCGGACCTCTTTCTCCGGAGCCAGCCACGGATTCCGCATGGTGAAAGCAAGCTTTCACCAATTGGCCGAGATCCTTGTCACGTTCCGCCGCCCGCGTCAAGGGCCCTGTTCCACCTCGTGGACCGGCAGCCCGCCCCGATGCCACTGGGTCAGCGGATGCGGGCGTGGTCCTTCGTCAGCTCGTCCAGCGAGCGCACCCCGAGCAGGCGCATGGTCCGCACGATCTCGGTCTGCAGGATTTCCAGCGCCCGCTGCACCCCGCGTTCGCCCCCGGCCATCAGCCCGTACAGGTAGGCGCGCCCGACCAGGCAGGCGTCGGCGCCGTTCGCGAGCGCGGCGATGATGTCCGCGCCGGAGAGGATGCCGCCGTCCAGCCACACCTCGCCGCCGCCCTCGACGGCGTCGAGCACGCGGGGGAGCAGTTCGAGCGGCGTCGGCGCGCGGTCGAGCTGGCGGCCGCCGTGGTTGGACACGATCACCGCGTCCGCGCCGAGCTTGACCACCTCGCGCGCGTCCGCCGGGTTCTGGATGCCCTTGACCACCAGCTTCCCCGGCCACAGCTCACGCAGCCAGGCCAGGTCGTCGAAGTTGAGCGCCGGGTCGAACAGGGTGTTCAGCAGTTCGGCGACGGTGCCGTTCCACGAAGTCAGCGAGGCGAAGGTGAGCGGCTCGGTGGTGAGCAGGTTGAACCACCACGCCGGGTGCATCGCGCCGTCGGCGAAGGTCTTCAGGGTCAGGGCGGGCGGGATGGTCAGCCCGTTGCGCACGTCCCGCATCCGCGCCCCGCCGACCGGCACGTCGACGGTCAGCAGGAGCGTGTCGTAGCCGCTCTCCCCGGCGCGCTGCACCAGGTCCTTACCGGCCTCGCGGTCGCGCCAGACGTAGAGCTGGAACCACTTCCGCGCGTTCGGCGCCGCTTCGGCGACCGCCTCGATCGAGGTGGTGCCCATGGTCGACAGCGCGTACGGGATCCCGGCCCGCTCGGCGACCCTGGCCACCGCGGGCTCGCCCTCGTGGTTCATCATCCGCGTGAAACCCGTTGGCGCGAAAGCGAACGGCAGGGCGGAGCGCTGCCCGAGGATGTCCTTCGAAGTGTCCACATCGGACACATCGCGCAGCACGTGCGGCTGGAACTCCACCCGCCGGAACGCCTGCCGCGCGCGGAGCAGGCTGTCTTCCAGCTCGGCCGCGCCATCGGTGTAGTCGAACACCGCACGCGGGCTCCGCCGGCGCGCGATGGTGCGCAGGTCGGCGATCGTGTGCGCGTTCGCCAGCCTGCGCTCGGCCGGGTTCAGCTTGAACGGCTTCGGGCGCAGGATCTCGGCCAGTTCGGCCGGGCGGGGCAGGCGGCGCTTCGTCACGCGATCATCTCCCTTTCCGAGCAAGCAAGCGGGCCCCGGCAGACATCAGATGTCTGCCGGGGCCCCTTTCTAGCACCTTCGGTCAGGCGTTGCCCGCGTCCGAGGTCTGCGGACCGGCCGCGGTGACGTCGTCGATGCGGTACTTGCGCGACGCCTCGACCACCTTCGCCTTGTCCACC
This sequence comes from Saccharothrix sp. AJ9571, assembly GCF_021725495.1. Lineage (NCBI taxonomy): Bacteria > Bacillati > Actinomycetota > Actinomycetes > Pseudonocardiales > Pseudonocardiaceae > Saccharothrix > Saccharothrix sp. AJ9571. Next base: position 4,588,884 of record NZ_CP091382.1, read on the forward strand.
TTGCCCTGCCTGGCCAGCGCGGTCAGCGTGCCGACCACGATCGACTGGGCGTCGACCAGGAAGTACCGGCGCGCGGCGGGCCGGGTGTCGGAGAACCCGAACCCGTCGGTGCCCAGGGTCAGCATGTCGCCGGGGACCCACGGGCGGATCAGGTCCGGCACCGAGCGCATCCAGTCCGACACCGCCACCACCGGGCCCGCCGCGTCCTTCAGCGCCTGCGTGACGAACGGCACACGCGGCGAGTCGGCCGGGTGGAGCAGGTTGTCCCGGTCCGCGTCCACCGCTTCGCGGCGCAGCTCGGTCCACGAGGTGGCCGACCACACCGCGGCCCGCACGCCCCACTCCTCTTCGAGCATGGCCTGGGCCTTGAGCGCGTCCGGCATGGTCACACCGGAGACCAGGATCTGCGCCTCCGGACCGTCGCCCGCGGGGGCCTCGGCGTACCGGTACAGGCCCTTGAGCAGCCCGTCCACGTCGAGGTTCTCCGGCTCGGCCGGCTGCTGGTACGGCTCGTTGTAGATGGTGATGTAGTAGAAGATGTTCTCGCCGTTGCCGTCCGGGCCGGTCTCGCCGTACATCCGGCGGAGCCCGTCCTTGACGATGTGCGCGATCTCGAACGAGTAGGCCGGGTCGTAGGCGATCACGGCCGGGTTCGTCGAGGCGAGCAGCAGCGAATGCCCGTCGGCGTGCTGCAGGCCCTCACCGGTCAGCGTGGTGCGACCGGCGGTGGCGCCCAGCACGAACCCGCGGGTCATCTGGTCGGCCGCCGCGTACAGCCCGTCGCCGGTCCGCTGGAACCCGAACATCGAGTAGAAGATGTAGATCGGGATCATCGGCTCGCCGTGCGTGGCGTACGAGGTGCCCACCGCGGTGAACGAGGCCGTCGACCCCGCCTCGTTGATGCCCTCGTGCAGCAGCTGACCCTGCTCGGACTCCTTGTACGCCAGCATCAGCTTGGCGTCGACCGAGGTGTAGGTCTGCCCGTGCGGGTTGTAGATCTTGGCCGTCGGGAACATCGAGTCCAGGCCGAAGGTGCGGGCCTCGTCCGGGATGATCGGCACGATCCGCGCGCCGATCTCGCCGTCCTTGGCCAGCTCGCGGATCAGCCGGACGATGGCCATCGTGGTGGCCACCTCCTGCTTGCCCGAACCCCGGCGGATGCCCTCGTAGACCTTGTCGCCGGGCAGCACCAGAGCCTTGGCCTTGCCGCGGCGCTCCGGCAGGAACCCGCCGAGCGTGCGCCGCCTGCTGAGCAGGTACTCGATCTCCGGCGAGTCCTCGCCCGGGTGGTAGTACGGCGGCAGCTTCGGGTCGCGCTCGAGCTCCTCGTCGCTGATCGGGATGCGCTGGGAGTCCCGGAAGAGCTTGAGGTCGTCCAGGGTGAGCTTCTTCATCTGGTGCGTGGCGTTGCGGCCCTCGAACGCCGGGCCGAGGCCGTAGCCCTTGATGGTGTGCGCCAGGATCACCGTCGGCTGGCCGTGGTGCTCCAGCGCCGCCTTGTACGCCGCGTAGACCTTGCGGTAGTCGTGCCCGCCGCGCTTGAGGTTCCAGATGTCGGCGTCGGACAGGTCCTTGACCAGCTCCTTCGCCCGCGGGTCGCGGCCGAAGAAGTGCTCGCGGACGAACGCGCCGTCGTTGGCCTTGTAGGTCTGGAAGTCACCGTCGGGCGTGGTGTTCATCAGGTTGATCAGCGCGCCGTCGCGGTCGCCGTGCAGCAGGGCGTCCCACTCGCGGCCCCAGATGACCTTGATCACGTTCCAGCCGGCGCCGCGGAAGTACGACTCCAGCTCCTGGATGATCTTGCCGTTCCCGCGGACCGGCCCGTCGAGCCGCTGCAGGTTGCAGTTGATCACGAAGGTCAGGTTGTCCAGGCCCTCGCCGGCGGCCACGTGGATCAGGCCGCGCGATTCCGGCTCGTCCATCTCGCCGTCGCCGAGGAACGCCCAGACGTGCTGGTCGTTGGTGTCCTTGATGCCGCGGTCGCGCAGGTACCGGTTGAACCGGGCCTGGTAGATCGCGTTCATCGGGCCGAGGCCCATGGACACCGTCGGGTACTCCCAGAAGTCCGGCATCAGCCGCGGGTGCGGGTACGACGGCAGGCCGCCGCCCGCGCCGGCGTGCGAGAACTCCTGGCGGAAGCCGTCGAGCTGCTGCTCGCTCAGCCTGCCTTCGAGGAACGCGCGGGCGTAGACACCCGGCGAGGCGTGGCCCTGGATGTAGATCTGGTCGCCACCCCCCGAGTGGTCCTTGCCGCGGAAGAAGTGGTTGAAGCCGACTTCGTAGAGCGCCGCGGAGGAGGCGTAGGTGGAGATGTGCCCGCCGACGCTCACCCCCGGCCGCTGCGCGCGGTGCACCATGATCGCCGCGTTCCACCGGATGAAGGCCCGGTAGCGGCGCTCGAGCTCCTCGTCACCGGGGAACCACGGCTCGTTTTCGGTCGGGATGGTGTTGACGTAGTCCGTGGCCGTCAGCGGGGGTACGCCGATGTTGCGCTCACGAGCGCGCTCCAGTACCCGCAGCATCAGGTAACGCGCGCGCTGCTGACCGCCCCTGGCCAGTGCCGCGTCGAAGGAGTCCAGCCATTCGGCGGTCTCCTCCGGGTCGATGTCGGGCAGGTGCGCGGCCAGACCGTCACGGATGACGCGGACCCGCGCCGGGGCCTCCTGACCGGAAGCGTTGCCGCGCCCGGCCTCGTTGCTTGGGGGGGCCAAGGGTTCTCCTCGCCGTACTTGGTTGCGCTGTTGTCTGGTCCATGGCCGGCGCGTTGGGGTTCCGCCGCAGGTGCCATCGTCGTCGCTCGCGCTGCCCGCGTCACCGCTACTGAGCGGTAACGTCGCGGCCCCGTCCAGGGTGCCTCCCGCCTGCGGGTGTATCGCGCGCGCGACTGCCACCCACCCTAGGGCAGCCCGGTCGCGGGCGTGCGGGCGCGGCGCCCTACGGTGGTCGGATCAACCGGCCGGGTGCCCCCGCACTGGGGCACGACTTGGACGATGATCCGGTGTGGACGGTTGCGCGGACAGCCTCGTCAGTGTTCGCTAACCCCATTCATGTCGGACGTCCGGCCGGAACCGGCCGGACGAGAAGCTACCTGGAGGAGTTGAGTCGTGGTCGCCGCGGGAGACGCTGGGCAGAACAGCGTCGCCGAGAGGCTTGGGATCAAGCCGGACATGGTGGTCCAGGAGATCGGCTGGGACGAGGACGTCGACGACGACCTGCGTGCGGCGATCGAGGAGCAGATCGGCGGGGAGATCCTCGACGAGGACGCCCAGGAGGTCATCGATGTGGTGCTGCTGTGGTGGCGCGAAGACGACGGTGACCTCGGGGACGCGCTGATCGAGGTCAGGCAGCCGCTGAGCGACGACGGGGTGATCTGGGTCCTGACGCCGAAGACGGGCCAGCCGGGCCACGTCGAACCCAGCGAGGTCGCCGAAGTGGTGCCCGCGGTGGGGCTGTCGCAGACCTCCAACATCAGCGTGGGCCCCGGCTGGTCGGGTACCCGGCTGGTGCCGCGGTCCAAGAAGTGAGCACGTCCGCGGTGCCGGGGTGGAGCGGGCCGTTCGCACGATAGGGTTGCGTGGCAGTCCCCAGGTTCGTCGAGCAGCTGGAGAGGAACACATGGCGGTCGAGGTCGGTTCGAAGGCCCCGGACTTCACACTCAACGACTACAACAAGCAGGCGGTCAGCCTGTCGTCGTTCCAGGGTGAGAAGCCGGTGCTCCTGGTTTTCTACCCGTTCGCGTTCAGCGGCATCTGCCAGGGCGAGCTGTGCCAGCTCCGGGACGAGTTCGCCGAGTACGACGGCAAGGGCGTGCAGGTGGTCGGCGTGTCGGTGGACACACCGTTCTCGCTGAAGGCATGGGCCGAGCAGCAGGGCTACCAGTTCCCACTGCTGTCGGACTTCTGGCCGCACGGCGAGGTCGCCAAGACCTACGGCGTGTTCAACGAAGCGGCCGGCCTGGCCAACCGCGGCACCTTCCTGATCGACACCGAAGGCGTCGTGCGGTTCGCCGAGATCAACCAGCCCGGTGAGGCGCGCGACCAGGCGGCCTGGAAGAAGGCCGTCGCCGAACTGGCCTGACGCAGGTTTTCCGCGGCGGGCACCCCACGCGTGGGGTGCCGCCGTCGGGGCGCATAGCTCAGCGGGAGAGCACTCGGTTTACACCCGAGCGGTCGCAGGTTCGAATCCTGCTGCGCCCACCACCCGACCCCGTTTCAGCCAGGGCTGAATGGGTCCTTCCGGTCCACTGAATGGCCGATCCCTCCGGTAACCTCCCGCTGTCCACTTTCAGGATCATCGAGCTGGGACTCTGGGGAGACCATGAAGAACACCTTGCGGCGGGTCGCCGTCGCCGGGATGGCTGTCGCCGCCTTCGCTTCGGTCGGCGCGGTGAACGCCGGCGCGGCACAGGCCGCGGACTGGCAGTTCCGCAGCATCCACGCGAGCGAGAAAGAATGCTGGGACATCGGCTGGTCGGGTGCGGTCAAGGGCAACTGGGCGGACTGGGGCTGCGTGGACAGCGCGCCGGTCTGGGGTGCGTGGAACCTGCTCATCAAGCCCTTCGACGCCTGACCGAGCTGAGCAAGACCGACAAACACTGGGGAGAACATGAAGAACACCTTGCGGCGGATGGCCGTCGCCGGGATGGCTGCCGCTGCCTTCGCTTCGGTCGGCGCGGTGAACGCGGGCGCGGCGCACGCCGAGGGCTATGAGTTCGTGAACTTCTACATCAGCCAGGACGACTGCGAGATGACCGGCCGGACCGGTTTCGTCAATGAAGACTGGGACGAGTGGTTCTGCGTGTACGACACGCCGATGTACTTCCACTGGGGCCTGTACGCGAAATTCTGAGGTTGACGCGCGTGAGGGCCGTGCCGGGGGACTTCGAGTTCCTCGGCACGGCCCTCGTGCTATGCCGTGAACGCGGCGGCTCGATCGGTGGCCCATTCGCGGAACGAGCGTGGAGCGCGGCCGGTGATTTCCCGGACCACCCCGTTCACCGGCTCCGGTTCGGTGACCATGGCGCCCCAGGCGTCCAGGGCGCCGGTCGCGAAGGACGGGTCCCAGCCTTGCGCCAGCAGCAGTTCGCGCGCGGCGTCCGGCGGCAGTTCTTCGAACCGCAGCGGGCGGCCGATCGCCTCGCCGATCTGGTGCACCTGCTCGGCCTGGCTGATCGCTTCGGGACCGGTGAAGTAGTACTTCTGCCCCTGGTGCCCTTCGTCGAGCAGGGCGCGCGTGGCGACGGCGGCGATGTCGGCCTCGTGGATCAGGGAGCGCCGGGCTTCGGCGAACGGCCAGCGCACCACGTCACCCGTCCGGATCTGGTCCGCCCAGCCCAGGGTGTTCGTGGCGAAACCCGACGGCCGCAGGAAGGTCCACTCGGGCACCGCGCCTTCGATCAGCCTCTCGACCTCGGCGTGGAACGGCACGTCTTCCGCGGACAGGTAGACGATCCGCCGCGCGTCCAGCCGTCGCAGTACCTCGGGCACCAGCGTGGTGTCGAACATCGGCCACACCAGGAACACGGTGTCGAACCCGTCGGCGTCGATGCTCGCCGGATCGGTCAGATCGCCGACGACCTGCTCGATCCCTTCGGGCAGCGAAGTGGGCTTGCGCACCAGCGCCCGGACCCGAACGTCCTCGGCGAGCAACTGGGGCAGCAGTTCCCTGCCGACGTTGCCCGTGGCTCCGATCACCAAAACACGCTTTGACATGGGATTTCCTCTCATCGGACGACTCCGGCAACGCTAAGACTTGAACGAAGGTTCAAGTCAATCGCCGGAGTTGCGCGTCACAGCGCCATGACCTATGCATGAGTTATGAATAGATTGCGGGTGGCCAATCTGCTCGGGGCCGGTGCGCTGGCCGTGGCCGAGCGCGTCAGCGGGGAAGCGGCACGGGCCGCGGGGGTGAGCACCAGCGGCGCCGCCGCGTTGTCGACGCTGCTGGTCGAACCGGGCGTCGGCGTCACCGAACTCGGCGCGCGCATCGGGCTCAGCCAGCCCGCCGCCGCCCGCATGCTCGAAACGCTGATCGCCGCCGGACTGGTCGAGCGCCACCACCCCGGTGGCCGCGGTGTCCGGCTGACGCTGACCGCGGACGGCCGGACCAGGGCCGAAGCCCTGCTCGAAGCCCGGAGCCAAGTCCTGCTGAAGCTGCTCGAACCACTGACCGACGACCAGGTGCAAGCGTTCGCGCCCGCGCTGGAGGCGTTGCTCGCGGGCCTGGTGGAGAACCGGCGGTCCGAATACCTGCTGTGCCGCCTGTGCGACCGGCAGGTGTGCAGCCGCTGCCCGGTCGGGGAGGAGTGCCGCGGCTATGGGTGAACTGCTCGCGCTGACCTCGGCGTTGTGCTTCGGCATCACGCACTTCGCGAACGGCCTGCTGTCGCGGGCGCGACCGGGCATGACCGTCTCGCTCTACGCCCAGCTCGGCGGCACCGCGGTGGCCGTCCCGGCGGCCTTCCTCGCGGGCGGCACCGGCGGCGGACTCGGCTACGGCCTGCTGTCCGGGATCGGCACCGGCGTCGGGGTCGCGTTCCTGTACCGCGCGATCGGCCGCGGCGCGATGAGCGTGGTGGTCCCGATCAGCGACCTCGGCGCGGTCGCCATCCCCGTGCTCGCCGGAGTGGTCCTGCTCGGCGAACGGTTCTCGCTGATCGCCGGAGCCGGGGTCGTCTGCGCGCTCGCCGCGGTGTGGCTGGTGTCACGCACCGGACCGGCCGAGCGGAAGCTGCCGCCCGGTTTCCTCGACGCGGTCATCGCCGGGATCGGCTTCGCCGTGCAGTTCCTGGCCATGGCACAGGTGCCGGCCGACGCCGGGCTGTGGCCGATCGCGGCCAGCCGCGTCAGCTCGGTCGTGGTGATCGCGGCACTGCTGCTCGGTGCCCGCCAGCCACTGCGGATACCGCCGCGGCCCGCGGTGCTCGCCGGTGCCGCGGGCGTGCTCGGCAGCGTCGCTCTCCTGCTGTACTGGTACGCCACGCAGCAGCAGCTGGTCGCGATGGCGACCGTGCTTTCGGCGCTCTACCCGGCGATCCCGGTGGTGCTCGCGATGCTGTTCCTCGGTGAGCGCGTCAACCGGACGCAGACCGCGGGACTGCTCGGGGCCGTCGCCGCGATCGTGCTGATCACGCTGGGCTGACGCCGCGCGGGGTGGTGACCGTGTCCAGCTTCGCCCAGTTCTCCCCGGCCTCGGCCCACGGCCGGTCACCGGCCAGCACCGCGATGGTCGAGGTCTTCATCTCCACGGTGACCCCGGTGAGCAGCGCGACCAGGTCTTCGAGCACCGGGTTGTGGCCCACCAGCATCACCGTCTCGACGGCGGGCAGCTCGCGGAGCACCTCGACCAGCGTCTCGGCGGGCTCGCCGTAGAGCCGATCCTCGTGGCGCAGTTCGGGTTGGGCGGGCAGTTCGGTGGTGACCAGGTCGCAGGTGGTGCGGGCCCGGACCGCGGGTGAGCACACCACCACCTGCGGCGCGGGGCCGTTCTCCCGGATCCAGCGACCGGCGGCGGGCGCGTCGCGCAGCCCGCGTTCGTTGAGTGGGCGGTCGAAGTCCGCGATCCCGTCGGGCCAGGCGGATTTCGCGTGCCGCATCACGATCAGGCGCATGGCCGCGAGCCTAATGCGCGTAAAGGTGTTCAAGCAGGACGGCGGTGAGCGCCTCCGGCGCCTCTTCGGGCACCCAGTGCGAAACGTCCTCGAACATCTCGAACCGGTACGCCGCGCTCACCCAGTTCTCCGTGTCCAATGCCGCCGTCGAACCGAAAGCCACGTCCTCGGTGCTCCACACGTAGCACGTGGGCACGCCGATCTTGCCGATCTTCCCGCCGGGACGGCCCGCGCGGTACCAGTTCAGCGCCGCGGTGAGCGCGCCCGGTTCGGACAACCGCTGGACGTACTCCTCGATCCGGCTCGGCGGCACCTTCCACTCGAACATCCGGCGCAGCGCCTCGGCGTTGTTCTCCAGCATCCGGCGCTCGGTGACCCTGGTCTGGCGCCATTCGGTCATGTACGCCGAGCGCAGGTGCTGGTCCTCGTCGGTCTTCATGGCCGCGGCGAGCGCGGCGGGGTGCGGGGTGGACACCGCGGTGAGCGTGCGCAGCCGGTCCGGGTGCGCGTCGGCGGTCCACCAGGCGACCGCGGCGCCCCAGTCGTGCCCGACCAGGTCGAACCGGCCCCAGCCCAGTTCCCCGGCGATCGCCAGCACGTCGCCGACCAGTTCGTCGATCGAGTATTCGCTCGCCTGCTCGGGCCGGACGCCGGGGGAGTAGCCGCGCTGGTCCGGGGCGACCGCCCGGCAGCCGGCCGCCCCGAGCGCCGCCACCTGGTGCTCCCAGGTGAGCGACGCCTCGGGGAAGCCGTGCAGCAGCAGGACCGGACGGCCGTCGAGCGGCCCGGCCGCGATCGCGTCGAACGAACCGGCCGGGGTGTCGATGCTGAGCTGTTCGGTCACGAATCCAGACCTTAATGCGAGAGCGCGTCCTCGTTCGCGAGGCGTTGCGCGCCGCTTTCGGTCTTCAGCGGGATCTGCTTGATGAACGTGATGACCAGCACCGCGATCACCGCGATCGGCGCACCGATCAGGAAGATCTCGCTGGTCGCCGCGCCGTAGGCCTCGCGGATCACGTTCGCGACCGGCTCGGGCAGGGTGGACAGGTCCGGCACCGAGCTGTGCCCGCCGCCCTCACCGGCTCCGGCTCCGGCCGCCATCGGGCCGAGGCCCTCCGCGGTCAGCGTGGTCACCCGGTTCGCCAGCACCGCGCCCAGCGCGCTGACCCCGATCGACCCGCCGAGGCTGCGGAAGAACGACAGCGTCGAGGTGGCCGTGCCGAGTTCGTGCGCCGGCACGTCGTTCTGCGCGACCAGCACGAGGTTCTGCATCAGCATGCCGATCCCGCTACCCAGCACGAACATGTACACGCTGAGCAGCAGCACCGAGGTGCCCGCGCCGATCGTGCCGAGCAGCAGCAGGCCCGCCACCATCAGCACCCCGCCGAGCAGCACGTACTTCTTCCACACGCCGGTCCTGCTGATCAGCTGCCCGGACACGGTGGAGGAGATGAGCAGGCCGAAGATCATCGGCAGGCTCATCAGCCCGGCCTGGGTCGGCGTCTTGCCCAGCGACAGCTGGAAGTACTGCGACAGGAACACCGTGCCGGCGAACATCGCCATGCCGACCAGGAAGCTGGCGAGGGTGGTGAGCGAGACCGTGCGGTTGCGGAACAGGCTCAGCGGCACGATCGGCTCGGGCACCTTCGACTCGACGAAGACCGCCAGCGCCAGGATCACCAGGCCGCCGCCGACCATCGCCACCGTCCAGCCGGACCACCAGTCGAACTGGTTGCCCGCCATCGAGGTCCACACCAGCAGCACCGAGACGCCGGACATGATCAGCGCCGCGCCCAGGTAGTCGATCTTGACCTCCCGGCGCACGGTCGGCAGGTTCAGCGTGCGCTGCAGCAGCAGGATCGCCGCGATCGCCAGCGGCACCCCGAGGAAGAAGCACCAGCGCCAGCCCAGCCACGAGGTGTCCACCAGCAGCCCGCCGATCAGCGGACCGGCCACCGTGCCCACGGCGAAGACCGCGCCGAAGATCCCGGAGTACTTGCCCAGCTCACGCGGGGAGACGATGAGCGCCAGGATGATCGGCGCCAGCGCGGTCAGGCCACCGGCGCCGATGCCCTGCGCGATCCGGCTGGCGATCAGCACCTCGATTCCCTGCGAGAACCCGGCGACCAGCGAGCCCAGCACGAAGAGCGCGAGCGAGAGCTGGACCAGCAGCTTCTTGTTGTACAGGTCGGCGAGCTTGCCCCAGAGCGGCACGGTCGCGGTCATCGCGAGCAGTTCGGTGGTGACCACCCAGGTGTACGAGGACTGCGAGCCGCCGAGGTCGGCGACGATCCGCGGCAGCGCGTTCGCCACCACGGTCGAGGCCAGGATGGCGACGAACATGCCCATCAGCAGCCCGGAGAACGCCTCCACGACCTGCTTTCTGCCCATGGTGGACGGCTCCACCGGGTCAGCTGTTACAGACACGAAACCCCCTTGGTAGCGGTGCTTTTCCCGTCGCGGCGGACGAGGATCAGTGGTGGGTGCCGGGATCCGGCAGCCCGGCGGCGAGCGCCGCCCAGGCCTGGTCGATCAGTTCGGTGAGCGGCTCTTCGCCGCCGAAGGCGTGCCAGCGGCGGACCGCGGCCTGCATGGCGTGCCCGACCACGCCGAAGAGCAGGCCGGGGTAGAGGTCCTTCTCCGGGTCGAGCCCGGTGCGCTCGGCGATGGCGGCGACCATCGAGTGCTGGGTGCCTGCCTGTGCCGCGATCACGCGGGAGACCAGCGCCGGGTTCGCTTCGATCACCGACATCCGCGCCAGCCATTCCTCGCGGTCGGCCTCGATGCGCTCGATGTCCGGCCGGATCGCCTGGATCAGCGCTTCCAGCGCGGGCGTCGCGGCCGGCGCGGCCAGGAGCCGGTCGATCGCCTGGCGGGTGCGCTCCTCGTAATCGGGGTAGGCGATCAGCACGGCGTCCTCTTTGGACGCGAAGTAGTTGAAGAAGGTCCGCGGCGAGACCCCGGCCTCGTTGGCGATGTCCTCGACCGTGACCTGGTCCAAGCCGTGGGCGGCGGTCAGCCGGACCGCGGCCGCGGCCAGGGTGCGGTGCGTGGCGTACTTCTTGCGCTCACGCAAACCCATCGGCTGGTTCATGCCGACCAAGGTAGCAAGATTTTTGCAGGGCCTGCAAACTTGCAGATTGTGAAACGGGTCTCCGTCGAGCGGCTTTCGACCCGGCGTCGAGAACGTGGGCATGATGGCCGGGTGGAGGCATTCTTCGCCGCGTACGACGCGGTGCTGGCGAAGTGGCCGGTCGAAGCTGAGCCGGTGGACGTGGTTTCGGAGTTCGGCACCACCCGCGTGCGGGTCTGCGGCCCGCGGGGCGGTGATCCGCTGGTGTTGCTGCACGGCGGGGGCGCGACCTCGGCGGTGTGGCTGGCGAACATCGCCGAGCTGAGCCGGGCGCACCGGGTCTACGCGGTGGACCAGCTCGGCGGGCCGGGCCGGAGCGTGCACAACGGGCGGCCGTTCCGCCGCCCGGGAGACCTGCTCGACTGGCTGGACTCG